>NZ_JADFFL010000001.1 GCF_015222005.1 Mucilaginibacter myungsuensis
ACAGCATCTACGATCTCCAGTTTAAAAGCTAAACTGTAATCTTTTTGGGTCTTTCTTTGATAACCCTTAACTTCCTGTTCTTTCATTTGTTAACACTTTTTGTGTCAACCTATTTTAGGACGTTACAACTTTTGAATAAAAAAGGCTCGAACTGTGTATGTGGTTCGGGCCTTTTATGTTTAGCCTGTTTGTTAATATAAGAGCTTGAAATTGGATGATCTATTGCTTAGCAGGAGATGCAACAGCGTTCACAGCGGCGCTATCCTTCGGGAATATATATTCTTTAGCCTTTTTTTGGATGTATTGAATGATATCGTAATCGGATGCGCTTTTAATGAATTGGTAATCCGGGCGGGTGTCAAAGTAAAATGTATCCAATTGCTTGCCCTGATACCCAGTAGTTTCGGCCACCAGGCTTTTGGTGAACCTGCTGTCTACGACCGAACTTTCGTAATCTTTAACAAAGACCTTTTGCAATCGCCTGGCATCTTTGCCTTCTTTACTTAGCGCGCTGTAAATGCCATCTATGCTTACAGCAAAACCAAAACCAACGCTGGTTAGGATCCTGTCGTTACCCTTGCGGTATATCTGTCGGTATTCCTCTTGTTTATTCTTCAATTTTTCGAGCGGACTCAACTTGTGGTCTTTGATCACCACTTGCTTTAATACGTTCGATTCAGGTTCCAAACGAATAGCTAATGACGGTTGCCCCTTAAATATTGTCGTGTCAGTTTTTGATCCCACGTAACTTGTCAGGATGCTATCACCTTCTTTAAACTTGGCGGCGAATTTGCCATCCTTATCACTTATAACAGAGAATTTGGCATTCAGGTCCCGGATGGTGGCGCCAATAACGGGTTTCTTATCTACCAATACAATACCCGGGATACGCTGGCTAAATGCCGTGTTTGCGAACAAGACCATGACCGACACTAATATCACTCGTTGAATGATCGAGTATTTGTATAATGCCGGTCGGTTCATATGGAGTAGTTACGATCAGGTTTCAGTTAGCTTTTACTGTGTATTGATAGTTATTGTTCAACGCCATTACTATCTTTAGTTTGTCTGCATCCATATCTACATCAAAAGTAAGATCCGTTTTGTCTACTATCGACTTTGGATAACCTTTTTGCAGGTCAAATATCATTACTCCGGAGCCGCTACCCCTGCCTTTAACAACAACTTTGTGCCCTTGTGGTTGTTTTTCCAGGTCGATAGTGTAGGCCGACGATATATCAAAGTAAGCCATATTATTCTTTACCGACGAAAGTTTGTAGGTCATTTTTACAGGTGTATCATTGTTAGCTCCAAAACTTGTCAGGTCAAAGGTCATCGTATTTACATCCCGTGTAAAAGTATCGCCTATCTTCATCGACTTGGTCGGCAGATCTATTGCCTCTATTCCTCGGGTCGCTTCACTAATAGCATCAGATATCGCTTTGCCGAAGGCCAATGTATCTATCTCCACTTTTCCCAGTTCGTTTATCGTTCCGTTAACGGTTTGGCCGATCGGTACGGCGTTCTGTCCCGAACCCGGGCGTTCTGATCCGTTAATGGTCGATCTTAAAGAATGCTCGTTGCACAAAATAGTCGCGGGGAAGGTATGGGCTGGTGTAGCGTTTGCGGTATTGATAGAAGCCACTATCCGCGTGTCTATCTCCATCACCATACGCGGCGGCGTTGCATCTGCGCCCGGATCCTGTGGCTTAGTAGGATCTTTGATGGCTAAAAAGTCGGTACTGGCTAAGCGTTTAACGGTAACGTTGTAAGTGTGTTTGGGCAGATATTTTAACTTGATCGATACAGGTTTTTGCGCTTTAGCAACTGCCGAAACCGACAACACCGCAAACAGCAGGGCAAGTTTTCTCATAACGTGATAATTGGTTTTATTAAGTTGAACTTATGATAGACAGAAATGATCAAAAATGGTTTAACCCATCGTTCAAATATCTATGCGAAAATTATCTCCTAAAACACCCTTTGCTAACATACCCGATCATTTGCTCATAGCATTCGCTCCCATTACCAAGGAGTTTCCTTATAAAGATATCCTGATCTTGCCACTTATTTATCTGTGAATTGAGTTAAATAAAGCTGGGTATAATTAGAAGATCCGGTGACTTTGGTAGCAGGGTCTAATATCTTATTGATAGATCCCGAATAAGTTCCCGACAAAATGATCTTACCATTGGGCTGACTGGCCACGTGATGCCCGGTGATGATATGCGTAGTCGCATCCGCCGATAAGCTTTTGAGCCAGATGGCCGTTCCCTTAAGGTTGGTCATTTTTAAAAGGTACGTACTCTGCATCGAAGTAGACGTCGTTGATAGTCCATCTATCGTGACAGTAGATAGAAAAGTACCTGTGGCAAAAACCTCGTTAGCCGAATTAAGAGCGATACCATTTTTATATCCCAGGGTAGAAGGCACCTTTTTTATCCAATTAAAGTCGCCGCTTGGCGCCATTTTGATGTAGGTATCATAACTTATAGAACCCGACGGGTTGTACTGGCCTGATAAATAAATATTGCCATCAGCCGATGAAACGATCTCGGTCACCCTGCTCAGATCCACCTCTGTTAATCTTTTAAGCCATACATATCTGCCAGCTCCGGTGATCTTAGTAAGCATGGTAGATCTGCCTTCGTAATACAGTGTGGTGTACTTTTTATCGATATCATAATAACCGAAATTGCCTTTTGCCGTAACCGCCAGCACCAGGTTATTGTCCTTATCTATCGTAACACAGCTGTTGATGAGCGTATTTACAGCGCCAAAAAAAGGCAAGCCCCAAAGGTTGTTACCGTTACTATCGTACTTGGCCACAAATAATTGTGTGCCGCCAACACTGGCCGGCAACGATAACGGATAATTGACCATTTTAAGCGACTCGTAATTACCGACCGCATACACGTTGCCGGATGCGTCTATCGCCAGATCATGAAAATATAACCAGTCCTGATCGCGCAGCGCGGTTGACCAAACGTAATTGCCATTATTGTCAAACTTGGCTATTAACCCCGAATATACCGAAGGGCCGTTGCCGTATTCTACTTTATTGTTCCCAAAATTAACGTTACCCTTAAATGAAGCACCGATATAAACATTACCAGCGGCGTCAAGGTTCATGGTACAATATTGTTCGTTAAAAACGCCCGTGACAGACCTGCTCCAGATGTGTTTTCCGTCCGGCGAAATTTTAATGATATACAATCCGTAATTTTCTACTGTACTTAAAGGAAATTGTTTAGTTAGCGGATCACCATAGATAGTGCCCGAAAAATAGCCGGCTATATAGATGTTCCCCGCTGCATCGGTTTTAAGGCCACGGCCAACATTACCATTTTTAAATACCCTGGTCGGATAGTAGTTGTTCAGCCAGTTTACCGGCACGGTCGGCGTTGTGGGTGTGGTCGGGGTGGTAGGCGTTGTTGGAGTAGTAGGTGTTGTTGGGGTGGTAGGAGTAGTAGGTGTATTAGTTTTAACAGTATTGGTCGGTACGGGGTCTGTCTTGGTTGAGCATGCTGAAATAAGGCACGTTAAAATGATCAAAGACAGGAAGTAAATGTGTTTCATGAATGCGCTAAGGTTTTGTATAACAAATATACAAAATACTATTAATAATAGCAAATCAAAAGATCATTTTTCAAACTGTTAAAGCATCTGTTTATAAATGTTCGGGCAGATCCTAACTATTGCCTGATAAAAAAAAATATGCGGTTTTATCCTTATACTCGCATCTCATTACATTAACCACCTCAATGAAACCTTCAAAACTATTATTACTGGCTTTTGGTGCTTTGCCTGCGCTGTTGTTTGCGCAACAGTGGCAGCCAAAAAAAGCCTTGCTTATGAGCAAATTTGCTAAGGACGTGGATCCCAACCATGTACTGCCCGAATATCCGCGCCCGCAAATGGTGCGTAAGGAATGGATTAACCTGAATGGACTGTGGGACTACCAACCCGCCGCAAACAAGAATGAAGCCTTACCCAAAGGGCCGTTCAAAAGCAAGATCTTGGTACCGTTCGCGGTCGAGTCGGCGTTATCGGGCGTGATGGAACATCACGAGAGTATCTGGTACCATCGTAAATTTAAAGTGCCTGCCAACTGGAAGGATCAGCGCGTGCTGGTACATTTCGGCGCGGTAGACTATGAGTCTGAAGTTTTTGTGAACGGCAAAAGCTTGGGCAAACATACCGGCGGTTACGATCCGTTCACTTACGATATTACCGAGCAAATAGTAGGAGAGGGTGATCAGGATATCGCCGTACGTGTGTACGACCCCACCGACAAAGGTGGCTACCCGCGGGGTAAGCAAACCTTGAACCCGCAGGGTATTATGTACCAGTCGGTTACCGGTATTTGGCAAACCGTTTGGTTGGAGCCTGTGCCTAAGGTTGGCATCAGCGAGTTAAAGATCGTGCCTGATGTTGATAAAGGTTTGGTAAAGATCACGGTCAGCATTCCGGGCGCGCCTGATAAAACTCAAGTATCGGTTGCAGTAACTGATGCAGGCAAACCTATAAGCAGCAGCATTGCCTACGCTAATAAAGAAATATCGGTGCCGGTTAAAAACGCTAAGCTATGGTCACCTGATGTCCCTTTCTTATACGATATGAAAGTGTCTGTATTGGGTAGTGATAACAAAATTTTAGATGCGGTAGACAGCTACTTTGGTATGCGTAAGATCGCTATTGCCGAAGATGGGGGCTTTAAAAAAATGTATCTGAACAATAAATTCTTGTTTCAGATAGGTCCGTTAGATCAGGGCTTTTGGCCTGATGGCGGTTACACCGCGCCTACAGATGCCGCTTTGAGATACGATCTGGAAATGACCAAAGCTTTCGGCTTTAACATGGTGCGTAAACACATTAAGGTTGAGCCGTACCGCTGGTACTATTGGGCC
This sequence comes from Mucilaginibacter myungsuensis, assembly GCF_015222005.1. Classification (GTDB taxonomy): domain Bacteria; phylum Bacteroidota; class Bacteroidia; order Sphingobacteriales; family Sphingobacteriaceae; genus Mucilaginibacter; species Mucilaginibacter myungsuensis. Next base: position 4,911 of record NZ_JADFFL010000001.1, read on the forward strand.
GACAAATTAGGTTTGTTGGTTTGGCAGGATATGCCGTCGCCAAACTCTTATACCGAGAAAGTACCGCCGGTAGAGAAAGAAGCCTTTAAGTCAGAATTGGAGCGATTGGTTAAAACGCATTGGAACTCGCCGTCGATCATATCATGGGTAGTGTTTAACGAAGCGCAGGCGCAACATAACACGCCTGAGTTGGTGGATATGGTCAAGAGGTTAGACCCGTCACGTTTGGTTAACCAAGCCAGCGGTGGTAACCACCATGGTGTTGGCGATGTGTTGGATGTGCATGCTTATCCGCCACCTGCTGTTCCATCGAGTAAGTTACAGGCACTGGCTTGCGGCGAGTACGGTGGCATCGGCTTTGTGATCCCTAACCACACCTGGAAAGTTGGCCCGACTTACATCATGATCAATAACGAGCAGGATTATCTGGATATGTACGACAGGTTCGCTACCGACCTGACCATGTATAAAACCAGTCAGGGTTTAAGCGCAGCTGTCTACACCGAGATAACCGATGTGGAGATAGAATTGAACGGCTTGCTCACCTATGACCGCGAAGTGATCAAAGGTTCGGTAGAGAAGATCCGTGCATCTAACCTTAAAGCTATTAATGACCATATTTATTTACGCGAGGTGTTGCCATCGTCGCAAGTGAATGCCCGTACCTGGAAATACACTTTTGATAAACCTGCTGATGGCTGGGAGAAAACCAACTTTGCTGATGCGTCTTGGAAAAGTGGTCAGGCCGGCTTTGGTACATCATTCACCCCGGGTGCAAATGTTAAAACGGTTTGGAACAGCAACGATATCTGGCTTCGTCAGGAGTTTACCTTAGGCGACCTTAAAGGCATCAACCGCGACGAGATCGTACTGTACATGCACCACGATGAGGATGCCGATGTGTATATCAATGGCGTAAAAGCAGCGACGGCGAAAAATTATACCTCCAGCTACACCACCATTAAAATGAGCAAAGAGGCCCAGGCCGCATTGATCGCCAATGGTAAAAATGTGATGGCTATTCATTGCGCCCAAAAACAGGGCGGCCAATATATCGATGCTGGGTTATCAGTGATCAGTAAGAAATGATAAGACATCACTGCAATCGTTTGCGGAAGTAGCAACCCTGAATAATAAAAATAAGAGGCTCAAATTGAGCCTCTTATTTTTTGTAACAACTTCAAAACATGACCGCATAGGTGTATTTATTACACGATATTTAGGCGACATCAAAACTCAACATCACTTAATGAAAAAACTTTACTTCTTAGCAGCGTCGTTATTGATATCGAATATTGGGTTCGCTCAGATCAAGTCGGCGTCGGTTTACACTATCAAGTCCTTATCAAGCGATAAATTGCTCGACGTAGCGAACTCATCACTCGAGGACGGCGCGACTGTAAACACCTGGACGAATACGGGGTCTGACGCGCAACGTTGGATCATAAACAGTGCCGGCAAGAACGTTTACACGCTGACCAATGTTGGCAGCGGTAAATTACTGCATGCTAAAACGGAGGCGTCGTCGGTAGACCAACTATCAGATACTAAAACAGAAGACGTTAAATGGATCATCAAAAAAACTGGTGGTGCTTATATATTACAGCCCGCTACCGATAATAAATTATCACTTGAGCTGGTAGGCGGCAATACTGCCGATGGCTCTAAAGTAAGCATCGCCACTACCGTGTCCGATCCGAAGCAGAAATGGGCCTTCGAGCAAATCCAACCGCAGGCTGAGGCACTTAATGCTAAAACCGTAGCCAAAGCTTTTGACGATTGGTACGATGGCCAAAAATTGGAAAAACAACGGGGCTTTTGGGATCAGGCCGAAATGCTGGAGATCGTTCTTGATGCGTACGACGTCACTAAGGATGAACGTTATAAAACCAAGTTCGAGACACTGTACAACAACTTCATTGCCCGCCACAAAACGGATTGGCAGCATAACGATTTTAACGATGACATTGCCTGGGCAGTGCTATTCAGCGTACGTGGTTACAATATGACGGGCGATAAAAGGTACCTGGACCAAGCCAAAACCCAATATGATAAAATGTACGCCCGCGCGTTCACCAACGCTTATGGCGGCGGTTTGCTATGGTATGTAGGCAAAACATCAAAGAATGCTTGTATAGAAGGCCCTGCATCTGTGGCGGCATGCTATCTGGCCAAAGCCACCGGTGATAACACATATTACGATAAGGCAGTGGCATTGTATAATTGGTCTAAAATATACCTGTTTAACGCTGCAACAGGTAAAGTGTCTGACAATGTGGATCTGGATAAAAAGACCGGTAAGCTGAAGTTCAGTTTTTGGAGTTCGACCTACAATCAGGGAACATTCCTTGGCGCAGCGGTGATGCTTTATAACCATACCAAAGAGTACACCTATTTAGAAGAAGCTGAACGTATAGCCAAATATTGCCGCGACGAGATGTATAAAGGCGGCGTGATGAATAACGAGGAAGGCGGTAACGACCTGCCCGGTTTTAAAGGCATTTTCGCTCGCTACGCCCGCATGTACACTGCCGAGACCAAGAAGGACGACTTGGTAGAATGGCTGAAACTGAATGCTAAAGTTGCCTACAATAACCGCAACAGCAAAGGTGTCACCTTAACTAATTGGGGCACCCGTACACCCGAAGTTATCTCGCAGAAAAGTGCGCCGTTCAGCACATCTACTATGGTATCGCTGATGGTGAACACATTGCCGTTCGCGGGCGCAAAATAATATTCGATCGTCCCGATCATAAACTAAGCCCCCTCAAACAAAAGGGGGCTTTTTTGTTTTGTAACCTCTGTGTCGGACCTTATGTTTTTTTAACGTTGCTATGTCACATCTTAAAAAATATTGGGGTACATTTGGTGAAACCTATCTGCTTTATAAATGAATTTTCAACAGCTTTTAGAAGAGGTAAAACAATACGTGCTGGGCTATTTTAACACCCATCACGATGATGACCTGGTCTATCACGATCTTGCGCACACTAAGGATGTTGTGGCCATAACCACCCGCATGGCCAATCATTACCAACTGAATGATGAGGATTTTTTCGTCCTGTTATCAGCCGCCTGGTTCCACGATACAGGCTATTTTGTTAACCGTGCCGAGCACGAAGATCAGAGCGCTGTGATAGCCGATGACTTTCTGAAAGGCAAGCAAGTACCGCAGGCTATCCTTGATAAGGTAAAGGGCTGCATCATAGCCACCAAAATGCCACAAAAGCCCGAAGGCTTGCTACAACAGATCATTTGCGATGCCGACCTTTTTCATTTGGGTATGTCTGATTTTAAGAGCAAAAGCAAAACCCTGCGTAGAGAGTTTGAGCTTTTTAAACACGCCGATATCGACAAAGACCGCTGGCGCGAAAAGAACATCGAATTATTGGGCGGTCACCGCTATTTTACAGATTACGCCCAGTTGCAACTGACTGATCAGCAGGAAAAGAATTTGCAGAAATTGAAAGACAAACAAACAGAAACAAAGCCCGAGAAAGATAGACCGGTATCACCCATATTGATGAAGGATGAGAATGGCGAAGCGGTGTTAAGTGGACCTGTAAAAGATAAAAGCAAAAAGGACCGGCCAGAGAAAGGCATCGAGACCATGTTCCGTATTACATCGGCCAATAACCAGCGCCTGAGTGATATGGCCGATAGTAAGGCTCATATCCTGATCACCGTAAACTCGATCATCCTTTCGGCTATCATTAGTTTGGTGTTGAAGAAGTTGGACGAGAACGCGTTTTTAGCGATCCCAAGCTTTATTTTACTGACCATTAGTTTGTTATCTATGATATTCTCTATCCTGGCGACACGTCCTTCTATTCCCGAGGGCACGTTCAATCATCAGGATGTGGAGGATAAAACGGTTAACCTGTTATTCTTCGGTAACTTTTACCGCATGCCGCTGGCTGATTATACCCAAGGGATGATCAAAGTAATGAACGATACCGATTTCCTTTACGGCACGCTTATAAAAGATGTGTATTCGCAAGGTGTAGTGCTGGGTCGTAAATACCGCTTCCTCAGGGCTGCCTATAACATCTTCATGTTCGGGCTGATCATTGCGGTGGCTGCGTTTATCATCTCGTCTATCATTCACAGTAACAACGTAGCTGTTGCCCGTTAAAAGGTTATGACCGATCATAAATATTTTGACAGGGACCTAAGCTGGCTGTCTTTTAATGGCCGTATCCTGCAAGAGGCTGCCCGCGGGGATGTGCCGTTGTTAGAGCGTGTCAATTTCCTGGCGATATTCTCCTCTAATCTGGATGAGTTCTATCGCGTTCGGATGCCTGTACTTGCCGCGCTTTCCCGCTTAGGGAAACTTAGTGGCCCTGATCCGGATACATTGGTCAGCCAGGCCCGGCAGACCATACAAACACAACAGGAACTATATGGCAAGATCGTTCGGGAGCAGGTTATTCCGGGGCTTGCTGCTAATAATGTGCGATTGCTCGTCAACGAGGCCATTCCCGAAGTTATCGTCGACGAAGTGGAAGATTATTTCTTCAGTCAGGTGATGGCTTTTTTAAGTCCGGTCGATCTGTCATTCGATAATGATTTCTTTCCTGAGAATAACTCACTTTATTTGTTAGTCCTGCTTCGCGAAGGTAGTTCAGAACGGGCAGTGGTGGTGAATATCCCATCTGATAAACTACCCCGCTTTTTTAATGTGGTAAAAGAGGGTATCACCTACATTGTCTTTATTGATGATGTGATCCGATATAATCTTGATAAGCTATTTAAGACTGAAAAGGTCATCGGTTCCTGGTCATTCAAGATCACCCGCGATGCGGAGCTGGATCTGAAAGACGAATATCCCGGCGACCTGTCCGAACAGATCGAAGCACAATTACTCAAGCGAGATTCGGGAATTGCTACACGTTTCCTTTATCAGCCCGGGATGCCTTTGCGCACTTTGCATCTGTTAAGCGATATATGGAACATTGCCGACGATAGCAGAGTAGAAGGTGGCACCTATCATAACCTAAAAGACCTTTTTGGTTTGCCGGTAAGTATCCCTGCGTTAAAATACGAGCCGTGGCCGCCCATCATTTATAACCCAACAGATCCAAGGGAATCGATATTCGAGCGCATCGAAAAGCATGATCAGCTGATCAATACGCCGTATAGTTCCTACGGTACCATCCTGCGTTTTTTTAACGAGGCCGCTCTGGATGAAGATGTGACCGAGATCTATGTGACCCTATATCGTGTAGCCAGCGATTCGCGCATCGTTAACGCGCTTATAAACGCCGCTAAGGCCGGTAAAAAAGTGACCGTATTGGTGGAGCTGAAGGCTCGTTTTGATGAAGCCAACAACCTTAAATGGGCCAAAAAAATGAAGTCGGCCGGGGTGGATGTGATCTACAGTATTACGGCCCTTAAAGTGCATGCTAAAGTGGCTTTGGTGAAAAAGCGATCGGGCGAGCGCGTTAAATATTACGGCTTGTTGGCCACCGGCAATTTCAATGAGAGTACGGCGTCTTTTTATACCGACCATATTTTGATCACCTCCAACGGCGATATCCTGCGCGAGATAGAGTTGCTGTTCATCTTCCTGTCCCGTCGCGAAAAGCCAAAGTCGGCAGATCTGATCAAGTTTAAGCACTTACTGGTAGCACAGTTCAATTTGCAAACGCGGTTCTTTGAGTTGATCGATAAGGAGATCGCTAATGCCAAGGCCGGAAAACCCGCGTCGATCAAGATCAAACTTAATAATTTGGAAGAGCGTAAATTGATCGATAAGCTTTACGAAGCATCGCAAGCGGGTGTTAAGATAGATATGCTGGTACGGAGTATCTGTTGCTTGCGCCCCGGAATAAAAGGACTGAGCGAAAACATTACTGTCAAACGTATTGTTGACAAATATCTGGAGCATGGGCGGATGTTCATATTCCATAACGGTGGACAGCCGGAGGTTTACATGGGATCGGCAGATTGGATGAACAGAAATGTTTATCGCCGGATAGAGGTTTGCTTCCCTGTTTATGATGAGCCGATCAAGCACGAACTGATAGACATCATGAACCTTCAGCTACAGGATAACGTACAAGCCGTATGGTTGAATGAGCAGATAGAGAATGTCCCGGTAGACAAGACCGCACCCCTCGTCCATTCGCAAAAAGATATTTATACCTATTTAAAAGAAAAGAAACTACCGTTATGAAGATCTCAAGTCGCCTGTCCATATTCACCCTTTCGCTGTTCAGCTTCGCTGGCATATCTTGCGAGGACAGCCGGCCATTTAAAAGTCCAACCGGCTACGATCTTACCAAGCCCGTAAAATATAATATGCCTGAACGCCTGACGGAGATATCAGGTATCGCCTTCCAAAACGGTAAGGATGATCTGCTCTATGCCGAAGAGGACGAAACAGGCCGTGTATATTACTTTAAGCTTGGCGAGAAAGACATCCAACATACCGAATTTGGCAAGGACGGAGATTATGAGGACATCGCTGTCTTGAACAGTAAGTTGATCATGATGCGGAGCGATGCTACTTTCTTTGTCTTCCCGCTTGATCAGGTGAAATTGCCCAAGGTTGACAGCGTGACCAAGATAGATAAAGCGTTACCTAAAGGCGAGTATGAAGGCATGTACGCGGATGCGAAGACCAATAGGGTCTACGTGCTTTGCAAAAGCTGCTCGGCAGATAAGCACAACAAAACTACCAGTGGCTACATCATGGCCCTGACCCCAGATGGCGGCCTGCAACAGACGGGCGAATTTAGCATCGATATTAAACAGATCACCGATATAACGGGACAAAAGAAACTTACTTTCCGCCCATCAGCAATTACCAAAAACAATAAGACGGGAGAATGGTTCATACTTTCGTCTGTGAACAAAGCACTGGTGATCGCAGATGAGAACTGGAAGGTAAAAGGGGTTTACGTATTAGATCCGTCGTTGTTTAACCAGCCCGAGGGCATGGCATTTGATAGCGCGCAAAACCTATATATATCTAACGAAGGGGATGAAATAACACCAGGTAATGTATTGAAATTCAATTATCAAAAATAATAAATGGCGTTTTCGTCTCTGTACGGTCACCTAACCCGCATCGCTTTTGTCGCGTTAAGTTTATCATTCCCAGATCCGGGGTTCTCACAAACACGTTCATCTACTGCCGATAGTATTACCATCGCTGTTGAACCTATTTATGATAAGGCATCGAAGGCACACCGTATAGTATTTGGTGAGGGGTACCGCAAACTGTGGTCAACCCCGGTAAAAATGCGCATCCTTAATATCAAGAAGGAAAAAGGCGGATTAAAGATTACTCAATTAGGCGGAGGGCAACAAACCAAATCCCTTAGGTTAGAAGACCCGACCGGGCAGGAGTGGGTGATCCGTACCATCCAAAAATATCCTGATAAAGCGTTGCCGCCAACATTGCGCAAAACTATCGCGGCAGATATCATTCAGGACCAGGTAGTGGCCGAGCACCCTTTCTCGGCGGTGGTCGTTCCGCCATTGGCCGAGGCTTTAGGTATCCCGCATGCCAACCCCGAGATAGTTTACGTACCTGATGATCCAGCTTTTGGCGAGTATCAAAAGAACTTTGCTAACCAGGTCTTCCTGTTCGAGGAACGTGAACCGCTGGACGCTAAAAAGACCGATAACACCGATAAGCTGCGCGAGAAGTTGATGGAGGATAACGATAACCGCCTTGATCAAAAAATGTATCTCCGTGCTCGTTTGTTGGATATGGTGGTGGGCGATTGGGATCGCCACTCTGACCAATGGCGCTGGGAGAAGACCAAAGACGACACCGGCGCTATCTATAAACCCGTACCGCGTGACCGAGACCAGGTGTTTTACACAACTTCTGGTATTGTGCCGTGGCTGGTATCGCATCATTTGTTGATGTCCAAATTTCAGAGTTATGAAAGCCATATCCGCTCGGTAACCAAGTGGAATTTCAACGCCCGCTACATCGACCGAGAATTTATGACACGGTTGGATGAGCAGGACTGGCGTGAAGCTATCCAAGAGGTACAGAATAAGCTGTCGGATGGATTGATCACCCGGTCGATGAAGCGTATGCCTGATACTATCTATAAGATGTGCGGCAACGACCTGATCAAAAAAATGAAGTCGCGCCGGGATGAGTTGATGACGACCGGTATTGAATACTATCGCTTTTTAGCTAAAGTGGTGGAGATAGTAGGTACTGACAAGCACGAATTTATCGACATTACTAACGAAGCCAACGGCAAACTTACCGTCACCATTAATAAGCAAAAAAAGGACGGAGAAAAGGAGCAGGTCATCTACAAACGGACCTTCATCCCCGAAATAACTAACGAGATACGCATTTACGGCATGGGCGGCGAGGACGACTTTAAGGTGCATGGCCGCACCCAACCGGGGATAACTGTGCGCATGATAGGCGGTAATGATGAGGATAAGTTTAAAATAGACAGCAACATCACCGGCAAGAACAATCTGTATGTTTACGACCGATCGGACGAGAAAAACAAGCTTCCAAAATATGGTAATGCCCATATACGTACCTCAACCGATACGATAGTGAACAACTATAACCGTAAAAGTTATGTGTACGATTTCTTTCAACCGCTGATATTGGGAAGTTACAACCGCGATTACGGTGTACAGTTCCTCGGTAAATTTATTTGGCAAAAGCAGGGCTTCCGTAAAGAGCCTTACGCTTCTCAACAAAGCGTGACTTTAAATTATGGATTTGGTGCCCACGCTTTATTGGTAGCCTATAATGGCGAATTTATTAAAGCGATAAGAAAGAACGACCTGTTAGTGAATGTCACCAGTATGGGTCCTAATTACACTACTTTCTTTTTTGGTGTCGGTAACAACAGCCAGTTCGTTAACTCCGGCACTATGAAAAGTCGTTACTATCGTAACGTGTATAATTATATGTCGACGGATATCCGCTTGCGTCGGGCCATTAATGATTGGACGGTGACTGCCGGTATTGCCGGAGCATACTATAATGCAGATAGCGACGATAACGCTAACCGTTACCTGAATATTTATGATCAGCAGCATCCAGATCAGGATGTTTTTCATGGGCAGGGGATAGTCGGCTTGGTCAGTTCTACTACGCTTGATACCCGTAATAAAAGTATCGTCCCGACCAGGGGGATCAGGTGGCATACATCGTTAACAGCCATGAAGAGCTTGGATAACGACGCTCGCAGCTACGGACAACTACAGACCGAGTTAAGTTTTTTTATCCGCCCCACCGGTGACTCTACATTTGTAATTGCCAATAGGATAGGAGGTGGCACAACCATTGGCAGCGCCGCTTACTTTCAGCAATTAAAACTGGGCGGCAACCAAAACCTGCGTGGTTATTACAGCTGGCGCTTTACCGGCAAAACGATGGCCTTTAATAATCTTGAGTTAAGGATGAAGATCGCCGATGTAAGGTCCTACTTGTTGCCGGGTACTATCGGATTGATCGGCTTTAACGATATTGGCCGCGTGTGGTCACCGGGCGAGGCATCAGACAAACTTCACGTTGGTTACGGCGGCGGCTTTTTCTTTTTACCGGGCCAGTTGGTGTTAGTACAGGGACTTGTTGGGTTCTCTAACGAAGGTGTCTATCCTTACGTATCAGCAGGGTTCAGGTTTTGATCACTTGTATAGTTCCTGGTAGTTAAAGTTGCGCAACCATTCCAGGTTGTGTTCTGCCTGTACAGTTAAACGTAACGCTTTTAAACCCGAAACTCCTTGCAGATCTTCTACTTCAAAATTTTCTACCAGGTTACCGATCACACCTTGCCTTTGCAGGATATTTATATAATGTGAGTATTCTGCTTCTTCTTCGGTCTTAGAATAGATGATAGTGATCTTGCCCGGCTGAGTTATCCGCTCATTTGTGCCTAAAACGCGCGATTTATCTATCCGCTTTTTGATCACCTCATAACGCACATTATAAGCGCCATCAATATCAAAATGTTTTTCGTCCATTCTGAAACGAATGGATATAGGATTGCTAAATACCAATATCAGTGACGTAACATCCAGCGGAAAAGGTAGCGTTTGTTTTAGGTGGTGATGCTCTATCGACATTTCGGCAATGACCATTAACTGCCATAAACGTAGCCGCCTTAGGTCTTTCTCTGCAAAGTTCAATTTGGGCGCTATAGTTGCGCCGATGTATAAGTTATGCTCAACGCCGTCTGTTTTAAAGCGCTCAAAGTAATGCGGAAAATATTTTTGAGCTTCATCCTGGCGTTTATCCATAATAACAGCCAACTTCTCGTTGATCAGCGACAGCGTTTTTTCATAGCTCCGCCTGTTCAAATGAAACTCGCCCGTCACTTCATCTATCTGCTCAAAGTAATGCGCTATCTCCTCTTGCAGATTTACAGAATATCCTGATTCATGGCGTAACAAAGGATAGATCCACGTAGCAAGGTAATTTTTGACAGATTGTTCCGAATCCGCTTTGATATTCTCCGTAAGGTCTTCTACAAAACCTTGCAGATCATTCAGGTGCTGCTCTATCAAAAATACCGAAGTGTATTGTTCCACTTGCTTCAACAGATACACTAATTGGTTCAATTGACCTGTCAGGTCGGTGATCACGCTTTTGTTACGCGTGATAGACGAATCCTTAATATCAACCTGACCGTACAACGGGTAAACATCTTTAAAAACGATCTCTTTTAAAGTGTAGTTTATCCCTGCGCTTGTCTTTTGGATATAATTCTGCGCCTCGCGTTGAAATTTCCAGTCGACGCTTGGGTGCAGCGTGGTATAGTAATTTTGGATGACCGCAGCGATCTTGTTTTGTATATCGGTAAGCTTACGATCTATGCTGTCCACAATGTACGGCATAGCCACTTCTAACTTGTGCGCGTTCACACTATTGAACTCTTTAGCCCGGTGCGATACCAGCTCCAATATTCCCAATAATTGATCATTCTTGATCACTGGGGCAAGAATAGCACTCTTGATGCCTTGCTGCTGTAACTGCTGCCCGAGGCAACTGTCGGGGTTTTTTAAAGTAAAATCATCCACATCAGCTATCGCGAAGTACGAGCCGCGTTTGATGATCTTATTGAACGATTTAGAGCATAATGCCTCGTCACATTCCTGATCCGGTTTGCCGCTCATCATATAACTTTTGGTCTTTTGCCCAAAAACTTTACTCGAGAACCGACCTTCTTCCTGATCGTACGATGTAAAGCCGATATCGATATCAGTGACTTTGAATATCGATTTAAATATCGAACTCATGCTGTCCTGCAGATCGGGTGCGTTATCAGTACCCAACAAGCTGCTTTTTAATGATGATACCGCGTTCTCTACCGTCACATCTACTAATGACATGAGCGAGAACCCCTTCAATATCCATGCACCCGAGGGGAAGGTCTTTTTCCAAAGTGCAAGATCATCGTAGTTGTTCATCAACTTATTCAGATCTTTTTGTGTTAGTATGGGGGCATTTTCCGTCGCGACTATCTCTACAAAATCGGCATTATACAGGATGCGGTAATGTTTCATGATGCCACGGGCATCAGGTATATCGGCAAAAAGCGGTTTGCTAAAATTAAGTTGCGTGCCGTAAAATTCGTTAAGGATGATGCAGCAGCTGGCGATATAAAATTGATGCTCATCAAAATCCCGGATATTCAGGTCGAATTCTTTCCCCGCAGCATCAAGAATGCTTTTAAAGCGCCGGGTATGATTAAAGTTAATATTAAGAAATGGCAGCGATACCGCTTTGATCTCGTTATCGGTCAAGATCGCTGGGAAGATCTCGGCAAGCAGATGCGATATTACTTCAGCATCCTGCTCTATTTGTTCGGCACTAACAAAGCCGTCGCGCAGTTCGGGGTAGGGGCTAATTTCTTTTAAGATCGACTTGGCGCGTTCGGCCTCGTATCCCGTGGCATTAGCGGCAATATCTTCGTATCTCTCAATGATCTTATGAAAGGACAGCTCGATCTTGAAGGGATTGTCTAAAAACTGCGGAATAAGCATTAATGGTAAACGTTAAGCAACACTAAGTAACCATAAATATCGTACCATAAATGCTTAGCGCATTACGGTTTCGATAATAATTTCGCCGGTGAGCATTTTGTGTACAGGGCAAACATCGGCAATTTGGTGCAAGCGTTGTATTTGTTCGTCACTCACCTCGCCCTTAACACTTACATAGCTTTTTATAAAAGTGCCTTTTCCAATAGTGTACAGCTCCTGGTCGATGGTAACCTCGTCCACTATCCACATCTTGCGTTTAATGTACATTTGCAACGTTATGGCTGTGCAACTGCTTAGGCTGGCCAGCAACAATTCCTTAGGTGTCATACCGGTATCCGAGCCTTCGTGGTTCTCCGGCTCGTCGGCAATAATGGCGTGTTTGCCGCTGGTAATTACCGTTTGATACTGGCTTTTGCTAATTATTGACCGTGCTGTGGCAATAGCATTTTCAGGTGCTGTCATGATGTCAGAGAAAGTAGATGAAATTAGTGTTGTTCTTCGCTGATGTTCAGCAACGACCAATTCTTCATTTCGTTTTGCTTGCCGCCTTTGTATTCCATCAACACTTTAAAGCTAACACTTTTTTTGGTACCACCATCATCTTCCAGTTCCGCAGCGGTGCGTACAATGTAAATTGAATCACTTTTTTTACCTATCTGGAAACCATCGGCAGGAAAATCAACGTTGGGGGACCGCACGGTAGAGCGGATCATATCCTGCGATACGCTGTAAGCATCTTCGTTAGTAGGCAGGCCGGTAGCGCTAAATGAGTTACCACCGTTCATGGCGAATTTTATCACGATAAAAAGGAAGATCATACCAAGGAACATCAAAAGAAGTAATACATTACGGGTAGACTTCTTTTTTTGATCCTTACTCTCAAGGTAACTTTTCGCCATCGTTAAGTTTAATTAATTAGAAAACAAATATACTAATAACGAAATATATCTTCAATAAAATTCGTAGCACCTTCTGGCGCCTTCAAACCGGTGATACTCCCCAAAGCGATTGTTCAATGGCGTCTCGTAAGAAAAACTGCCCTCGGTAGTACCGCTGGTGTTACCATATGATAATTTAGATGACGGCGCATCATGGCTAAGGCCGAAGCGTAATTTTTCGCCCGTGTCCCTGTTAGAGAAAATATCAAAGATCAGTGAGAAGACGATAGCACTCGGCCGACCAGCCTCTCCGCCGCTGCGATAATAAACTCCGGCGTTTACCGAACGGCGTTTGTATTGGATACCAGCGCTGACCGAATTGAGGTTATATTGTTTGTAATATACTACTGACGGGATGAAGTAAGACTTATCCCCGTCATCAATATTTTCCCATTTATTCAGGTCCCACATGTAACTCAGGTGACCGGTTATCCGGCGCGGCAACAAAGCCGATGCCCCGGTGAACGATTCGTTCGGTTTGTTTAAGTGTTGCACCGCGCCGCCGATCATCAGGTTACCGGCTACCAAGTTGATGCCTGCACCTGTATCGAAATAGAACTTATTATTAAACACAGGCATTTCGGCGGCGGACACCCTTGACGGATCGAAGCCTAAACGATTGTCTATTTGATCACTGAACACCAGGTTGTTATAATCGATACTGCGGTTGGTAACGCCCGCCTGTATGCCGAACGACAATACATAGTCTGACGAGCCAACGCTGTACGAATATATCCCCGATAAGTTGTTTTTATTAAGATAAGCAGGCCCTTCGGTACCACGGGTGAAAAGCAGGCCTATACCGCCGCCAAACTGCGGTACGTTATAGTCTATAGAAGCGCTGAAGTATTTAGGCCCGTTACCAAGGCTGGTCCATTGGTTGCGGTAGATCATGTTCATACGCAGGTCACCTTCAAACTGGCCGTTAAGTGCCGGATTAAGGTACACCGGCGAATTAAAGAATTGCGAGTATTGATGATCCTGAGCTTTGGCGATAGAGATACCCAAAGCCAGCACACATGTTAAAATTATTCTTACTATTCCTTTCATCACTATACCCTTATCTAATTAGGTTTAACGTACCTGCCCGTTTCGGACTACCATTCCTAAAGACCATCCCTTTCCAATCCGTACCGTTAATAAATGTTGCTGATATTTCCCAGGCATAAGCTCCTTGCTGAGCATCCGCGCCTTTAAATGTGCCGTCCCAAAACTCTATTGGTTCGCCTTTCTCGTTCAGCTTGGTGGTCTCGAATACCATTTGGCCCCAAATATTGAATATCCGCATGGCGAAAGTTTTAAGTCCGGACCCCTTGACCGTGAATTTCCTCAGCTCCTGCGATAAGCTGGATGGCATAAAGGCATTCGGCACAAATAACTGGCCCGGCACGCCTTTAACTTGTACGGTATAGGTCTTGCCGTCGGTACAGCCAAATTGCGAATAGGTGGTCAGTTTTACCACATATCTGCCGGTATCGGCATAGGTATGGCTTGGGTTCTGTAATGTAGATGTTGTCTTATCACCAAACTCCCAAAACCAGCTTACGGGTGCCAATTTGCTTTTATCCTGAAAATTAAAGGTGTAGTTAGGTATCTCGGTGACTAAACCTTGCGACGCGGTGAAATCACTTTGCGGCGGCAGGTTCACTTTGATCATTTCAACTTTAGTTTCTGTTTGCATACAACCAAAACTGCTGCGTGCCGTAAGCTTGACATTGTATGGCGCAGTGCGGGCCGCATAGGTATGGGTCGGGTTTACCGCCGTCGAGAGCGGGCTGCCGTCACCAAAATCCCAAACGTATGATATGGACGAATTGGCCAAAGCCGGAGTGGTGTTGGTAAACTTTACCGTTAGTTCGGTACAACCTGTAGTAACGTCGGCCGTAAAATTCGGCGCAGATAAAGGATAAACGATGATCTGCGTTTTTGCAGACTCTATACCGGTGCTACAGTTACTGAATACGCCAATGCTAACATAATATGTACCTGGGGTTAAAAAAGTTTTAGGTTGCGGGTCCAAACCGTTATTCAATATCGGTTCGATTAGCTTGTGGTTGGCATCGTAAATATTATAAACGTATTGCCTGCCACCCGTAGAAAGATTATGAAAATTCACTTCGAATGGCGCACAGCCCGCTACCAAACCACCCGGTGTAGTTGGGGTAACGGTCATCTTAGCTTGTATGCCCGACGGCGTGATGGTGATTGGATAAACGATGCTTCGATTAGTCGCTCCGCACAGGCCGGCAGCCTCCATATAAACAGTATATCTTTTTTGTACCGAGGTGGCGGCAATGGCATTAAAGGTCACATCCGACTTATCCGTCCTGGTGATGCGTTCGGCCAGTACATTATTCTCGTCAAACAAGTAATAATCGTATCTGGTATTAGTGCCCAGGGTTAAATTCTTTACGGTAATGGCGTAAGGCGCGCAACCCGTCAGCGGTCCCGGGTCAATGATCGGAGCCGGTTTAGCCGGATATACGGTAACTATCTTACTGTCTGTAGTTGGCGAACAGCCGTTCGCGATCAGTTTGATCGTGTAGGTAATATCCCTGCCATTAGGATCAGGCTGGAAAGTGTGGGCAGGTGGGGTAGGGCCGTTGTAAACAGGGCTGCCGTCGCCAAAGTCCCAGGTAAAACTACCGCCGGCAATAGGAGTAGAGGTGTTGGTGAAATTAACCGCCAATGGACCGCAGCCTGTGGTTTTATCTATAGTAAAAGCTGCGGTAGATTGTATCGTAGTCGAAAAATCTAACGAGAAACTGGCATCCGGGCAACCAAGTGTACTGGTGATCACCAATTTAATATTCACCGTTTGGCCTTGCCCGGTTATGGTATAGCCCGGGAAAAGCAGCCCGGTACCGATCTGTACATTATTAGCGAACCAGGTGTAGGTTTGTGCATTGTTATCCGGCGTGGCCTTAACGATCAGCGAACTGATATTGAAAGGTGCACAATCTGCCTGTTTGGTAGCTGTAAAATTGGCCACCAATGGCAGGGTTACGTTAATAGTAAGCGGGGCACTGGTGCTGGCTAATGCACCGCTGCACAAAGTGGTCCTTACAGATCGCCTGTAAACCACATTGGCGGTCAATACTCCGGGCTGATAGTCTTTCCCTGTCGCGTTAGCGATAGTGGTAAAATTAACGCCATCAGTACTTTGTTGCCAGGTATAAAAGTAAATGCCGTCGCCGCCTGTCGGGGTACTACCGGTGATCAGTGCCGCAGTAGTGTTGTAGCAAACAGGGTTTACCGTGGTGCTGATGCTGTTGTTAGCCAAAGCCACCTGGGTGTTTATGGTAATGCTATTGCTGACAACGCTACAAGTATTCAGGTTTGAAAATACCGTACGGCGGTACTCTGTATTTTGCAAAGGCATTACCGTAATGTTTTGCCCGGTCTGCCCGTTAATGGTAACCCAGCTTGTGCCACCGTTAACGCTGCTTTCCCAAATATAAGTGTACGGCGGTGTCCCTCCGGATGGCGTGCTACCGCCAATGGTGACAGATGTACCCGCGCATATCGTTGTGTTTCCGGTATAGCTGATGGTATTGGTCATCAGCGATTGGTTGGTGATCACCACATCGTCAAACAAATTACCGCAAGGCGGCTGGCCCATTATGGTCCATGTAAAAGTATATGTTTGGCCGCCTGTTAATCCTGTTACGGTAGTATTGGGTGATGTTGGATCAGTGATGGTCACCCCGGCGGTCGGGCCTGCTTTTTGGGTCCACATCCCTGTCGATGCGCCCGGGCTATTGCCTTGAAGGGTTACCGTGTTTTGGTTACAGAGTGTTTGGTCGGCACCTGCGTTCGGTACTACGGTAGGCGGGTTTACGGTGATGACCACCTGTGCCGAGTTAGCTATCGCACAACTACCGTTTTGTACTACCGCCCTAAAAGCGGTGGTTTGGGTAAGGCTGTTGTAAGCGTAAGATGGGTTGGTATTATTACCGGCAATGGTTTGCCAGGTAACGCCGTTATCTGTTGACTGTTGCCAGGCCATTACACTGCCCACATGGCCGGATAGTGTAATGGTGCCGTTGCTGTTGTAACATATGGTTGTATTTGCCGACGATGCAGTACCACCTACCGACGGTAAATTATTGGTCAGTTGGAAACTCGCGTCATTTGATGAGCAAGCGGTAGATATCGTCCAGGTGAACTGATAAATCGTGCCCGCTACTAAACCGCTAACCGTACTGGCAGCATTGGTCGCATCACTAAAGGTTACGGTCTTTCCGCTGGTCTCGGTCCACCGGCCGGCACCAACTATAGGGTTTGTGCCATTCAGTTGATAGGATGTTACATCGCACACGGCAACGGTAGGTTGGCTAAATACGGGTTGCGTTGGCTGTGGTTCAACGGTTACGTCAACAGTTGCAGGATCACCGGGGCAACCACTGGCACTGATCGGGGTGACGGTATATCTGACTACGGCTTGTGTAGTGCCTGTGTTTGTTAAAATATCATTGATGCCGGCGGTGTTAATGGCGGGGAATTGTCCGCCGTTACCACTAACTGTTCCGCTGATCACGGCCGATGTCCAGCTGTATCGCATCGCCGGGTTCAATGTGATACCTGCAGGTCTGCCACTGCAAATACCCAGGTTGCTTAGCGTTAATACCGGCTTTGGATCCACAGTGACCGTTAAGGTGAACGGCTTACCCGGGCAACCGTTAGCCGTTGGCGTAATAGTGTAGGTGACCGTCCCTGTATTTATTGGATCTGAGTTGGTCAGCAGATCATTGATGCTATTTCCTGTGCCACCGCCGGCAAAACCGGTAATATTGGTCGTCCCTGTCGCCGTCCATACAAAAGTACTTGCCGGATCGATTGCGGTGATATTGTAATTAAGCGTATTGCCCGAACATAATGCCAAAGTTGCAGCCGAGGTTACCACCGGTGTCGGCGTAACGTTCAGCGTCATGGCTTGTATAATGGTGCTGCAAGCGCCGATCAGGTTGGTTCGAACGGTAAGTGTCAGCCGCACCGGGCCACCTCGTTTATCGTTAGTACCTAAATTATAAGTTGGTGTAAGTGATGAATTGCCATTAACAAAAGTACCATCGCCATTGGTAGACCATTGGTAAGATACCACGCTGGCCATATCGCTAATGCTACCGGCCAAAACAAAGCTACCTGCTGATGCACAAACCGTTGCATCCGCCCCGGCGCTAACGGCCGGTGCCTGCTGTATATTGATCACCTGCGAAGCAGTTGGGCTCCCGCAGCTATTAGTATGCCTTACAGTGACGGTGTAATTGCCAAACCCCGGAAAACTGATCTGCGGGTACTGGCTATTAGCGTTGGTGCCGTTAATAAACGTAGGTGCACCTGCGCCGGCAGGGGGTGTTACGGTCCACTGATAGGTAGCAGCCGCCGGATCGCCCGATCCCGAATAAGTAACCCTTGTAGAACTGCCCGCGGTATTACCAAAAGTCAACACCTGCGGACCGCAAAAAGCAACGTTGGCCGATAATGCAACGGTAGGATTGGCATCTATAATGACCGGGAGCGTTTTGGTATATGTGCGACCGCAGGCATCGGGCATAGTAAGTGTTAGTGTGTATCTGCCGGCTGTAACAAAAACAAATTTTGGTTCGGCGCTTTGCAGGGTGGTACCACCGCTTGTGGTAACAGGTACAGCGCCCGCAGGTGCGGTTACGGTCCAGTTAAATACAGGGGCCGAGCACAAGTTATCAGTGATCGATGTATTTGTAATAGTTACCCCCGGCGATGCGCAAACTTGCGGTGCTGACAGCGTAAAATCGGGCTTGGGCGGGTCTTGCACACAAATGGTGTAAGTGGCATCCTCGACCGGGCAGATAGGGTTGGGGTTATTAAGTAAAGCCAGCTTGATAACGTGGTTACCCGGAGTTAAATTGGCAGTAAAGATAGTGCCCCTGGCTACATTAAGTGCTCTCACGGTACCATCTACAGACCAGGCGTATCTGGCACCGGCAAAGTCCTGGCAATTGCCGGCAATACTGTTAGGGTCTTCGCCGGGGTATGATGTATTGGTGAAACTTACTGCACCTGTACAGGTGACCGGCCCCGGAGGAGTTATCCGGTTAATAGGCGCTAATGATACCGTAGCGTAAGTTAAAGCGGGCGTACCCACGTTATTACAGAACGGGCTGGTTGGTTGTATCTTGATCTCGAACTTATTATTTTGACCCGGAGCCGGTAAGTTTCCGCAAGACGATCGGGTGAAAGTATGCGCGATGATACCACCACTGGCCTCTAATTCGGATATATTATATAAAGTACCAGCTGTTCCATCGCCCCAGGTTACCAAGTATCTATTGCCCGGATAATTGGTTTTAAGGATACTCACGTCAACCTTATAACTTAGTATAGCTGTCGCCCCTTGCGACGGTAAACAGGTAGCTGTTGGCCCAGCCGAACCAATGTTGTTATTTACCGTGCTATTTAAAATAGTATATGCCCGGGTGCCGCTAACCAAACCGTTGCCGGCCCTTACTATGGCAGTGAAATTAGTTTTGGTTGTTGTGCTGAACGAACCCGTAAGCGAAGCGATACCGACATTAGCTGTGGCGCCGGTCTCATCCACAACGGTGACCGCCCCCGTTGTACCTGCTGTTGAGGTAGAACGAAAATCGAATCTGAAATTGTCTTGTGATGAAGTACAGCTCCCATACACAGCATCGTCTATCACCGGTAAGGAGTTTGTGGGCTCGATCCCTGCCTTGATAGCAGCACCGCCAGCCACAGCAAAAGGGGCCGACTCCCCAATAATTGCACCCGGATTTGACGAAGATGTTATTTTTACTTTATAACCTGCTCCCGGCAAGGTGCTGAGCGGTATAACAGCATTAATATAAGTAATATAAAATGCCGGAACAGTAGCGATAGGGGTAGCAGGGTAAACGCCCGCCGCGTTAGATAAGAAGAGACTAAAAGTGTTATCCTGGGCGATGAAATTACCGCCGGTATTAGTAATGCGAACTGGTACGCCGATGCTTGAACCGGGTGAATAAACGATAGAGTTATCGAAATTTGTTACCGCTATAGTTTGAGAAAAAGCGCGTTGGCCAAAAGTGACCAGGCACAATACAATTAACAAAAATATCCCAGGGTATATTTTCTTCATACGCACGCCATCAATAGTCTTAATTAGAGTAACAAAGATAGCAAACATATTGCCAACTATCTAATAATACAACAGTTAGCGTATTAAGATATAGTTAATACGCTAACCATTGTACGAAAAATAGCCGAAAATAGTTAAGGCGGGATATCTTACTACAGGGTCTCTTTTAACCAATTGTAGAATTCGCGCTGCCACACTATGGAATTTTGGGGTTTTATTACCCAATGGTTTTCCTCAGGCAGGTATAATAACTTAGACTTAATGCCTTTTAACTGCGCCGCCTGGAAAGCCTGCAAACCTTGCTCAATAGGCACACGGAAATCTTTACCACCCTGGATGATCATGATCGGCGTATTCCATTTGTTCACCATGTTTGATGGATTGAAATTCTCGTAGGTATTAGCTGCTACTTTGTTGCCGTGATCCCAGTAATTGCCACCCAGATCTTTATTAGCGAACCAAAGTTCTTCGGTAGTGCCGTACCAGCTTTTCAGGTCGAATAAACCGTCGTGCGCGATGAAACTTTTAAAGCGGCCCTTGTGCACCCCGGCCAGCATAAATACCGAGTAGCCACCGTAGCTTGCACCAACGCAACCTAAACGGGCTTTATCTACATAAGATTCTTTGGCGATATCATCGATGGCCGACAGGTAGTCCCTGATCGGTTGCCCGCCCCAATCGCCGCTGATCTGTTTGTTCCACTCTACACCGTGGCCCGGCATACCGCGGCGATTTGGCGCTATCACGATATAACCCTGTGCTGCCATCAACTGGAAATTCCAACGGAAGGAATAAAATTGCGATAATGCCGATTGCGGGCCACCCTGGCAATACAACAGCGTAGGGTATTTTTTAGCCGGATCAAAATTTGGCGGATAGATCACCCACGCCAGCATATCTTTACCATCGGTGGTTTTAATGTGGCGTTCTTTAACGTCGCTTAGGTTCAGAGCATCATAGGCTTTATCGTTGATGGTGGTGATCTTATGCATAGCGCCATTGGACAGATCTACCGCGTACATTTCGGCGGCATGGTTCATATCCACTCTATTAACGATCAACGTATTGGCGGCCTGTGCTACGATCCCGTTCACATCCCATTGACCTTTGGTGATCTGTTTGATAGCGTCGACAGAACCTAAAGTTTTGCTCAGGTCTATCTCGAACAGTTGCTCGGTGCCGTTGTGAACGGCCAAAAAAAAGATCTTCTTTTGGTCATTACTGAACCGGAAGGCGCTGATAGACTCATCCCATTTTTCGGTCAGGTTTACTTGTTTGCCGGTCTTTTTATCTTTTAAAATAATGTCGTTTTTATCGGCCTCAAAGCCATCTTCTTTCATGCTCAGCCAGGCCAACTTGGTACCGTCCGGACTGAATAACGGCGCGGTGTCATAACCATTCATCCCTTCGGTCAGGTTAGCGGTCTTGCCGCTTTCGATATCGTAAATGTACAAGTTGGTGTTAGTACTTTGCGCGTACTCTTTGCCGACTTTCTTTTTGCATACATAAACAATGCTTTTGCCGTCGTGGCTAAAGATCATATCCTCTACACCGCCGCTTGGTTTTTGAGGTACATCGTATGGTTCGCCTGCAAGGATATCTTTCTCGTTCGTGATCTTGCCATCGGCAATATCGGCCACAAAAACGTGCGATACTTTGCCGCTGTTCCAGGTATCCCAATGGCGGAAGTTAAGATCGGTGAACACATAGGCATTACTTTTAGGCAGGTCGGCATATTTGTCTTTACCCTGGATCTTTTCCATATCAACCTCGCGGCTAAAGATCACCTTTTTGCCATCCGGCGATAGCCGAACATTATCGATATCTTCTAAAGCATTAGTAGTGATCTTGGCGACATTGCTGCCGTCGATATTCATTTGCCAAATAATGCCATCAGCAAAGTAGGTAACTTTACCACCAACGGCTACATCCAGTATCTGCTTGCCGCCCGGTTCTTTGGTGATCTGCTTCATCGGCCCGCCGGTTATCGGCACAGTATAAAAGTGCACATCCGACTTGTTCTGCTCCATATTTGGATGCGACACACTGAACAGTACTTGTTTACCGTCGGGCGTAATGTTCTCGCTGCCTAAGCGACCGAGTTTCCAAAGGGTTTCGGGGGTTAAATTTTGTTTTACCTGTGCTTGTGCACCCATCGCGGTCATGGTCAACAATATCAAAAGAGGTTTCTTCATAGTTCTTTTATCCAAAAAATAAATAGGCAACAAATATAGCAGCAATTACGCCCGCAAGGTCGGCAACTAAGCCGGCAGGTATAGCATAGCGCGACTTTTTAATGCCTACCGACCCAAAATAAAGGGCAACAATATAAAATGTAGTATCAGCAGAACCGTTAAATACACAGCCCAACCTACCCGGGAAACTATCTACGCCGTAGGTTTTCATGGTCTCGATCATCATCGCTTTAGATCCTGATCCGCTTAGTGGTTTTAGATAAGCCACAGGCATAGCATCAACAAAACGGGTATCAAGGTTCATCGCGGCGACAGCATAACGTACACCATCGTTAATGTATCCCAAGGCGCCGCTGTTTCTGAACAGGCTGATGGCGACCAACATCCCCACCAGATAGGGGATGATCTTTACAGACGTTTCAAAACCGGCTTTAGCGCCATCTACAAAAGCCTCAAAAATGTTAACCTTCTTAACCAATGCTCCGATAATGAAGACGACAGGTATAGCAAAGATGAGTAGGTTACTCACGATCTTTGATACTTCGCTGATCTGCGCCTTGGTCAGGTAAGCGGTGAAATACCAGATCACCCCGGTGATGAAAAGCGTTAATCCTCCTAACCAACTTAGGATCACGCGGTCAAATAAGTTAATTCGTTGCTTCACCGCTACTAAAAGCATACCTGCAACTGTAGCTACATAAGTAGCTATGATACAAGGGATAAAAACATCAGTAGGGTCCTGGGCATTCAGGATAGCGCGCTGGGCGATGATAGTCACAGGTAACAACTGCAAGCCCGAGGTATGCAACACCAAAAACATGATCTGCGCGTTGGACGCGGTGTCTTTATCCTTATTTAGTTCCTGCAAACTACCCATGGCTTTTAGGCCGAGCGGGGTAGCTGCATTATCCAAACCCAACAGGTTGGCCGAAAAATTCATCATCATTTGACCGACCGCCGGGTGATCTTTAGGTACTTCTGGAAATAAGCGATTGAAGAACGGGCCAACAATGCGCGACAGGAAGTTGATAGCACCGGCTTTCTCGCCGATATTCATGATACCCAGCCAGAACGCCATGGCACCCACCAAAGGCAGCGCGATGTCCATTACCGAAGACTTGGACGAACTGAACATCCCCTCGACCAGCGTGGCGAAGATCTCGGTATCGCCTAAAAATATCAGCTTAAATAACGCGATAACGAACGCGATAATGAAAAATGCTACCCAGATATAGTTTAGTGCCATGCTGCTTTTTAAAAAGTTTGAAGATACTCTTTTTTAGAAAAAATTGGGACAGCCTGTTTTATATTCGTCCGCCTGCCTATATTTACTTTTACCTGATCAATTGTAACTGATGATACCTGTATTAAGTACTGTCGACCAATTTCTGCAACAGATGCAAACCCATCCCATCAACTGGGAAGAATACCCCGCGCCCGGCAAATGGTCGCCTAAGCAGATTATTGGGCACCTTTGCGATAGTGCCCAGATCAATCTGCAGCGTTTTATCCGCTGCACTTACGAGCAGAATTTTAAGCTGATCTACCACCAGGAAGAATGGGTTGCCCTGCAACGCTATCAGGAAATGCCTGTTGAGGATATCATCAAACTTTGGCAATTACTGAATGGCCAGATCCAGCGCGTACTGGACGATTACCCACCGGACCGCTGGCAGGTCACCTGCGATAATGGCCGTTACGAACCAAGTTTTAATACCGTCGAGTTCATTGCCCGGGATTACGTAGCCCACATGCAAAACCACTTTAAACAGATCATCGCATGAATCAATTGACCGAAACCTGGCAGATCCATAACCGGATCAACATCTATTTGCTTAACGCGATAGACGAAACGTATCTGAAAGATATATCAGCATCCAAAGGCCGTTCCGTTGGCGAGCATTTCGCACACATCAATAATGTAAGGTTGTTGTGGCTTAAAGTTGCTGCACCGGAATTGATGTACGGGCTAAATAAGATAGAGAAAGAGGCCATCACCAAAGATATTTTAACGACCGAACTGAACGCCAGCGCTGAAGCTATCAGTACATTATTCGAAAAGAGCGAAGGCAAGATCAAAGGCTTTAAGCCAAATGCCACGGCATTTTTAGGCTATCTGATATCGCACGAATCGCATCACCGCGGGCAGGTCATGTTGTGCCTTAAACAGAACGGGCACATGGTTGATAAGAAGATACAATTTGGGATATGGGAATGGGGGGTGAGGTAGTTATCGGGATAACACCTTTGTCACTACAACATTCGTCTTAAAATTTGACGACACCTTTGCGTGAATATCGTTGATCATTTGGCGCGCTTGTCGCTCCTCTTCAGTAAGATCTTTATTGGGTGTTAAGGCTAAAACATCCTCAAGGTTTCGTTTAATTTGGGCCATGCAATGTTCGCCTTGATAAAAAACATCATGCGGAAGTGTGAAGTCTACAGAAGGTAATTCCTGCTTTAAGCGTTCGATAGTTTCATTTTGAAAACCTTTGATGATAGCCGATACCTGTAACGCGTCGTCATCAACGTTGCCCAACTTAGCGTTTACAGTTAGCCGGCTCTTGTATTTCAGACCTTTCGCCGATATTTGATAGTTGAAAAGCAGCGTAAATGTATCGTCGTCCATCGGTAACCAGGTCATGCTGCCGCTCCGGTCACACGGTAGGTAAGTTCGATCTTTTAGATAGATCTTGTTGGCGCTAAATTCTAAGACCTCGCTTGTGTTGCTTAAAACTTCCATACCTCAATTATAACTCATAATATTCTTATCAGCCACCAAATGGATATCATAATCCTTACGGATAGGGCTGTAAGGGAACTTATCCTTCACCATAATGTAGATGTTGCCTAACTCTTTGATCTTATAAGTTTCCACATCGGCCAGTTCTCCGTTCTTGATCAGGAAGGCAGCGATGGAGTTGTGGATCATATTGTATTGCGCTATCTCGTCGGTCTCTATTTCTACGAACATCTTACGGCCGTCGGCCCGCATGTTAATATCGCTTTTAGTACCGCCGGGGAATTTGGCCGTATAAACGCGGGTCTTCTTTTTAAGGTCCTGTTTGGTGATGGTGTAGCCTTTCGATACAAAGAAGGTATCGGCCTTGCCCAGGTTGTTCTCGATCAGGTATTTCAGGTCCTCGTAGGAAATCAACTGTTTTTGTGCGTAGCCGACCGAAGAAAGTAATAAAAATGACAATATAAAACCGATCCTTTTCATAGGTTTGTACATATAAAAAATATGTTCGTAAGTTAGCGAAACGCAATTTAACTTACCCGACATTGCATTGTAACATTTATCTATTATGCCAGTAACTATCAACCTCGCGCGCGTTAGCGACGATTTTGGCTTTGAGGCCACCGACCAGAACGGACATACAGTAAAAATGGACACCAGCCCCGAGAGCGGCGGTAAAAACTTTGGCGTACGCCCGATGCAGATGCTATTGATGGGTTTAGGCGGATGTTCGGCTATCGACGTGATCAGCATACTGAAGAAACAACGCCAGGACGTTAAGGACTATAAAATGGTGATCAACGGCGATCGCGAAGCAGGTGTAGAGCCTTCACTATGGAAAGATGTAGATATCGAGTTTCATTTGTATGGGGATATCGACGAAGACAAAGCCAACCGTGCGGTAGAACTTTCCTTAAATAAATACTGCTCCGTATCGGCTACTTTAGCCAAAGGCGGCGCGGATATCAAATGGAAAGTGATCATACACCCGGCTTCTTGAGAATCAAGAATATAGAATCAAGATACAAGACAAAAAAATAAAAGGAGATAAGATGATAGGTCAGGACAGGTGTCTTGACTCTTGACTCTTGGCTCTTGACTCTAAAAAAATGTTAGAAAATTTAGACCCGATAACCCAGGCTGTCCGCATACAGACCGAGCGCAGCCAACAGAACGAGCATTCTACGCCGTTATATTTAACCAGCAGCTTTATTTTTGAAGAGGCCGAGACCATGCGCGGCGCTTTTGCCGACGAGAACGACGCTAATATCTATAGCCGTTTTAGTAACCCTAACGTTGACGAATTTATTGCCAAGATGGTGATGCTGGAGAAAGCCGAAGACGGTTTTGCTACCGCGACAGGTATGGCCGCTATTTTTGGTACCTGGATGGCGCTTTTAAGTCAGGGTGACCACATGGTGTGCAGTAGTTCGGTATTTGGCAGTACATTTACCATCGTGAACAAGTTTTTACCTAAGTATGGCATCAGCTGTACGTTGGTAGCATCTGAAGATAAAGAAGCCTGGGAAGCGGCCATCCAGCCAAACACCAAGATGGTTTACCTGGAAACGCCCACCAATCCGCAGTTAGAGGTATTGGACCTGGAGTGGTTCGGTCAGTTCAGCAAAAAGCACAATTTGATCTTGGCGGTAGATAACTGCTTTGCTACCCCGTTATTACAACGCCCTATCGAATTTGGTGCCGACCTGGTGATCCACTCGGCTACCAAATGGATAGACGGTCAGGGCCGCGTATTAGGTGGCGTGGTTGTTGGCCGTGCCGACCTGATCAAGGATATCTACCTGTTCTGCCGTAACACAGGGCCGGCTTTATCGCCGTTCAATGCCTGGGTATTAAGTAAGAGCTTAGAGACCCTTGATGTACGCATGGAGCGCCATTGCAAAACTGCCTTGGCCGTTGCTGAGAGCTTGCAGAGCAACCCGAATGTATCGTGGGTAAAATATCCTTTCCTGAAAGGGCACCCGCAGTATGATATCGCTATCAAACAAATGTCGGCCGGTGGTGGTGTACTTTGTTTTGAGGTTAAAGGTGGGGTAGAAGCAGGCCGTAAATTCCTGGACTCGCTGCAGTTGTTCTCTGTTACTGCCAATTTGGGCGATAGTCGTAGTATAGCTTCACACCCCGCAAGCACTACTCACTCTAAATTGACCGAAGAAGAACGTTTAGCTGTAGGCATTACGCCGGGCCTGATCCGTATATCAACAGGTTTGGAAAAGTTTGATGATATTATTGCTGATATTAACCAGGCATTAGAACTTACTAAGTAAGCTAACTACCCTTTTATATATTCAACGACCCGCCCATCCGGCGGGTCGTTTTGTTTAACAGATGCTACAGTTATTAGTCTTATCCGGTAACTTGTATTGCTTTTAGTACTGATCGAGACAGCGCTATCAGGTTACTTAATACTCAATTTTAGCACTTATTGAAGTAGTGGTTGTGCATCGGAAGTGGCTGTTATCAAGCCGACAGATCAATCTATTAGCTAACATTTAACCACGTTGAAAGGCGGTTGCCTATTAGTTAAAATTGCAATTATTATAATTAATGGCATCTGTATTGGTAGGTGATCAGTGTTTTAATAACAAAACAATATAAAAACCTATTAAAATGAAACTACATTTAAAACGTACCTCGATGCTGGCAGTGGGCCTATTATTGGGAGGAAATTTATTAGCACAATCTACCGACACATTATCACGTGAAACTTACGTAAAACCATTTTCTGATGGCAGCGCTTATCGCACATGGTCTTTCGGCTTTTACGGAGCTGGAACATCTAAGTACACCATCTTCCGCGGTAAAGAGGACTGGACAAATAACGATATTAAATTTGGTTACGGCGCTTACATCAAAAAACAGTTTTTGCATTCATTTGGTCTTCAAGGTAATTTCTTCCGTGGCCAGCTTGCCGGTAATGGTAATCCGGTTGTAGGGGCTGCCAATAACAGTTACAAAACAAACGTTGATTACGCGGCCGACCTTTCTGCAGTTTTTACATTAGCGAACATCAGCTGGAGACATAACCAAAGCGCTATCCAACCTTACTTAAGCGCGGGTGGTGGTTATATGGGTTATCGCACCAACACTTATGATGTTAACGGTACCAAAACGTCGACCTTAAGCTATGATGCTACCGAGTTTTACATCCCTTTAGGTGCGGGTTTTAAATTCAATGTAGCGCCCGGCGTTAATATCGACTTAGGTTACCAGGTGAACTTTGTTAATAACGACAATTTTGATGGTAACATCACCGGTTCTACTTTAGATAAATTCTCTTATGCTCACGCCGGTTTAGAATTTGCCTTGGGTAAACGCTCTAAACCGCAATTAGCTACACATAACCCGGTATCATCAATGCGTATGGAGTACACCATGAAAGAGAAGATGTTGCAAAACCAGATCGATGCCGAGAAAGCTAACACTGCTGCTTTACGCAACGACCTGAACACCACTAACTCAAATCTTGCTGCTCTGAATACCAAATTCACTGCTGATAGTGATGCTGACGGTGTACCGGATTTCTTTGACAAGTGCCCTAACACACCAGCAGGTACTAAGGTAGACGGATCTGGTTGTCCATTGACCATCACTAAAACCGTTTACATTACCGAAGAGGATAAAAAAGTAGTGAAAGACGCTATCTCTAACTTAGAGTTCGACTTGGGTAAAGCTACTTTACGCCCTAACTCTTTACCAAGCTTAGAGAAAGTTGCTGAATTATTAGTAAGCAAAAACTTTAGCTTGAAGTTGGCCGGTCACACAGATAACACTGGTTCAGCTCAGTTGAACATGCGTTTATCAAAAGACCGTGCAGAGTCTATCAAGTCGTTCCTGGTGAGCAAAGGCGCTAACGCGTCACGTATCGAAGCTACAGGTTACGGTATGAACCAGCCTATCGCGTCTAACAAAACAGCCGAAGGCCGTCAACAGAACCGTAGGGTAGAGTTCACCTTATATTAATAGTAATGCTTGCTGACAGCAGACTGTTCAAGCTGAAGCAAACACTTATAAAATGCAAAAGGCCCCTCGCGAATTATCGTGAGGGGCCTTTATTATTGTTGGATAGCTTTTAGAAACTCGAAAAAAAGTCGGTCAGTCCACCCATATAGGCTTCGTCCCAACCGCCTGTGATATCCTGATAGGCTTCGTCGGGGATATTGGTATGGCGCAATTCAACAGACGAGCCTTGCTTATCAGCATGTAGTTTTATAGTGACGATAGAAGGTTCATCCTGCCCATCAAAATACCATTGCTGTACTACCTTTTTATTCTCCTCAAATTCGATGTTCTTACCCACGATTGCTTCATCCCACATGGAGAACTCGGTACCCTGTTCGGTCGACATCACAGCCGGCTCACCTGTCCATAATTCGATGGTAAAAGGATTGGTCAGCGCCAGATAGATCTCTTCGGGTGTGGCCGGTATTGTATAGTATTTTTTGTAGTCTTTCACAGCGGCAAAGATAATATAAAAACGATGATGTGCTTTGCTTGAAAAAAACACCTAATACGGGCAAACCTGCCAAAGGTTGCAATATGTTGAAATTTTAAGTGATTGATAGTCAGATGAAATTTAGTGTAAGTAGTGTATACACCCACGCCGTATACACCTACAGCGCTCGTGTTTATAACGCGCCTATCGGTAATACTGTCCTGCCATACACTTCATTCAGCACACCCGCAATACCGGTGTAAATAGCCGAATTGCCACAAATGATGCCTAAGTAGCCCGATACATCCTTATTGAGCCTGACCGTCTCCCTCGGGGTTCTCTACGCTTTTGCCACGCATGGCTGCACCTATGGCTTGGTCCATTAAGCGTTCGGCAAATGGGCGGGTGAACTCGTTCAGTTCGTCGATGGCTTTGTGGATAAAGTCCTTATCACCCGATGTTAAAACTTCCTGCAATTTGTCCATCAGTTTTTGGGTATCAGCTATCTCTGCGATAGAGAGCCACTCCGCGTTCTTTTCTATAAAGCGTTTAGCGGTGTAGATCATCTGCTCGCCTTCGGTACGGGCCTCAATGATCATGCGCTGGGCTACATCATCTTTTGCGTGGGTGATACTGTCGATCAGCATTTGCTCTACCTGGTCATCGGTGATACCGTAAGTAGGTTTCACGTCGATCTCCTGCTTCACGCCCGAACGCAGTTCTATCGCCTGCACTTTCAGAATGCCATCTGCGTTCAGCAAAAAGTTGATATCTACCTTAGGGAAACCTGCTGGCATAGCCGGGATACCTTTCAGATCAAACTCGGCCAGTTTACGGTTCTCTTTGATCAGGTCGCGTTCGCCCTGGTAAACGGCTATTTTCATGTTCACCTGGCCGTCTATCGAGGTGGTGTACTGCCGGCCGGCCTTAGTAGGTACTTTAGAGTTACGCGGGATGATCACATCCATCAATCCGCCCATGGTCTCGATACCAAGCGATAATGGTGTAACATCCAGCAACAAAATGTCTCGGCGGTTACCCGCCAAAATATCAGCCTGAATAGCAGCGCCTAAAGCCACCACCTGATCGGGGTTAACGTCATCATGCACAGGCTTACCAAAAAACTCCGACACCATGGTTTTCACCAGTGGCGTACGGGTGGACCCGCCAACCATGATCACTTCATCGATCGCGTCCACGCTCAATTTGGCATCTTTCAAAGCGTTCTTACAAGCTTCGATGGTCTGCTTCACCTTTGGCAAGATCAGGCCCTCGAAGGTGGCTTTATCGAGTGTACACCAAATGTCGCCCAATTGCTCGTTAAAGATATTTTGGTTAGATAGGGCTTTCTTAGCTTCTTCGGCTTTCAGGCGTAATTGCTGGGTAAGTGCGCTGTCATTAGCCAAAGCGTATTTGTCCAGCTTGTTCTGTTCTATCCAATAGCTCAGGATGGCGCGGTCAAAGTCATCACCGCCTAAAAAGGTATCGCCATTGGTTGATAGCACCTCGAAGATGCCATTCTGTATCTGTAGTATCGAAACGTCAAAAGTGCCGCCGCCAAGGTCATAAACCGCAATGGTCTTCACTTCTTCAGGGTTCAGTCCAATGCCATAGGCAAGGCTCGCCGCAGTAGGTTCGTTAACAATGCGCAATACGTCCAATCCGGCAAGTTTACCAGCATCTCGGGTGGCCTGGCGCTGACTATCGTTAAAGTAGGCCGGTACGGTGATCACCGCGCGGTTCACCGGGGTTTTCAGGGCGTGTTCGGCACGGTCTTTCAGTTCTTTCAGGATCACACCCGATAGGTCTATCGGGGTATAGAATTTATCGCCTACTTTGATCTTCACCAGGCTTTCGGTATTGTCATCGATAACGCGGTACGAGAAAAAGTCTTTATAATTTTCGATGTCTTTGTACGAACGGCCTAACAAACGCTTAACCGAGAAGATGGTATTTGAAGGGTCGGTAGTTAAATAATCTTTAGCTTCATTACCAACGGTCACCTCGCCGGCCGCGCCAAAGTGAACTACCGAGGGTACCAATACACCTTTGCCGGTATCATTGATCACCTGCGGGTTTTTATCGGGGTTGATGAATGCCACCAACGAGTTTGTGGTACCCAGGTCTATACCCACAATGATATCTTCTTTTTGGAGCGAACCTGTTGCCAGGTTAATAGAAACTTTAGCCATGTACGCGATCTAACAAGCGCCAAAGATAAGCAGTTTGCGCGGACGGCTTGTCATGGTAGTTTATAATTTTAGCGGGTTGATATGCGACCAGATCAATTCCGTGGCGGCATGATCATGGCTTTGAAGACATAAGTGCCCCATAATCTGGAATGCATATAGTTGTGTTTAAAGGCTGAGTTTTGAGTGTAATAACCTCGGGTAGCATAGCTGACCTGGCCATACAGGGTCTGCCCGGTCTTGAATTTGAACGTGCTTAATTTTAAAACGGCCGACATCGGAATGTCAAGCTCGGAGGTGGGTTTCTGTTTAAGATCCAGGCTATAAATAAGATCGCCCTTTTGGTACACCTGATAGACCGACGTTACTTTGCCGTTTACGATCTTATGCACCACGTAAGGGAACATGAACCCCGAGGTGATGATCAGGGTATCGCCACGTAGTTCGGCGCTACAGAAATTGGGGTGGATGCTTTCTGCAGGTTTTTTATAAGTTCCAAAATAGTGTTTGGTCGCTCTACCGGTCTTAGGGTTAGTGTCTAACTCAAAAGCATTAAGGTGGCTGTAGTCGGGCGCGTCTTTCTTGTTCAACGTGTCTATTACATCCTTGGTATGGACGGCGAGGTCGCGGATAACATCGTTATGGTTAGCCGTATCGGACATTAACCTGTTCAAGTTATCACGAAATTCCTTAGGTAACCGGGCAAAAGCGGCGTTGTAGCGCGATGTTAAAGTGCGATCTACGGTAAATTGTGCCAGGCATACGTAGGCAAACAGGCATAGGCTTAGGGTTAGTAGCGTTCTCATAATTGTGATCGTATAAATGTACGTTTTATCATCACCTTTTTGCTGCATTTATTGTTACTTTCACATCACGCTAAAATTACCCCTTGATGCTATCTAAAGCCAAACTGCTGCCGCTTTTATTGTTGATGTTTACTCTAACGGCCAACGCACAGGAGTTTGGCGGTAACCCACCATCCGTAAAATGGGATCAGGTGAACACACCCGAAGTTAAGGTGATCTTCAGGCGCGGTATCGACTCATCGGGTCGGCGTGTGGCAGATATCATTCGGCGGATCAATGCGTCAACAGCACCTACCATCGGGCCAAAGTTAAAGCCGGTCAGCATCTTACTGCAAGATCAAAACACCATATCCAACGCCTATGTAGGCTTGGCCCCGTTCCGCAGCGAGTTTTACCTCACCGCGCCGCAAAATAGCTTTATGATCGGCAGCATGAACTGGGTCGATCAGCTGGCTATTCACGAATACCGGCACGTGCAGCAGTACAATAATTTTAACGTGGGTTTCTCAAGAGTGTTAAGTACGCTGTTCGGGCAGGGTGGGCAAGCTTTAGGTAACGCCTTATCTGTACCCGATTGGTTTTTTGAGGGCGACGCCGTTTACAGCGAAACGCTGGTAAGCCAACAGGGCAGGGGACGTATCCCATTTTTTTTTAACGGTTATCGCGCGTTATGGGCAGCTAACAAGAATTATAGCTACATGAAGTTGCGTAACGGATCCTACAAAGATTACGTCCCCAACCATTACCCGCTGGGTTATATGCTGGTAGGTCATGGCCGCGAAAAGTACGGTAATGACGCATGGCGGAAGATCACTTACGATGCCGCCTGGTTCAAAAGGCCGTTTTATCCTTTCCAGTATGCGGTAAAGAAACATACAGGCGCGTCGTTCAGTAGCTTTACCAACGATGCTTTGACATCCTTTAAGCAGAAGTTTAACGATGCCCCCGAGGTTGGCGTAGCTAAAAACCAGCACTTTATTGCGGATGAAGAATATCCTGCCTTTACAGGCGACAGCGCCATTATCTATGTAAAAAGCACCTACAAAGAGCGCCCTGTATTCATGGAGCGCAAAGATGGTAACGAACGCGAGATACGTATCCGCGACGTATCTATCGATAATCACTTTTCGTGCAGCAATGGTAAGATCGTTTACGCAGCTTACAATATAGATCCACGTTGGGGTTATATCACTTATTCGGACTTGCGTCTGCTGGATGCCACCACGGGTGAGCAAAAGACCCTGACGACCAAAACCCGTTACTTCTCGCCCGATATCAGCGCCGATAGTAAAAAGATAGTAGCGGTGGAGACGGCTACATCAGGCAAAAGCAAACTACATATCCTTGATGATAGTGGTAAACTATTAAGCGTGATACCGACCACCGAGAACGTCTTTTTTACTTACCCTAAGTTTTATGGCGATGATAAAGTCGTTTCAGCAGTAAGGCAGGACGATGGCAAGATGTATATCGCACTCATCGATATAGCGTCGGGAAAGATGGATAAACTGCATTCATCTGCAGTAGCCGGCTTCCTGACCGTTAAGGACAATACGGTCTATTTTACCGCATCTACATCAACGGACGACCTGTATGCTTACGAGATAGTTAACCGTAAGCTTTACAAACTTAACGGTGACGCTTTGCGTAAGGGGATCGGCAGCTATCAACCGACGGTAGGCAATGGCAAGTTGGCCTGGACAAGCTTCACTGCATACGGCTATCGGCTGCAAAAAACCGATATGAATGCCGTACAACGCACCGAAGTATCGACCTCAGACACAGGTCCGCTAAGTAATTACGACATCAATTCATTAGATAAAGATTCGGCGACCAACGTACTTGCTACCGTTACCGATAGCTCGTTGCCTATTACCAAGTACAGCAAGGGTTATGGTCTGTTCAATTTCCATAGCTTGTTCCCAACAGTGGATGACCCTAATTATGCCGTATCCATAGAAGGGCAGAACGTACTGAATACTTTCCAGTCCAGTTTGTTGTTCAACTACAACCGTAATGAGGGGTATAAAAGGGCCGGTTTTAGTGGTGTGTACGGCGGGCTATATCCGCAGATCATCGGTGCTGTTAACTATATTATGGATCGCCGCGGCTACTCTGTGAGGAATAATACAGCTGTTTATTGGAACGAATTTGAAAGCCAATTAGGTGCGCGGATCCCGCTGAATTTTATCAACGGTACGCACTTGACCAACATCAGTTTCGGTAGCGATGTGGTTTACAACCGCACAAGCTTTCAGCAGGCTTATCGCAGTCTGTTCGCCGATAGGGCTTATACTTATTTAAATAACGTCTTCTCTATCACCAATCGCGTTAGCCAGGCCAGGCAGAATATCTATCCAAAGTTCGCGCAAACTTTATCGGTCAGTTATAAAACAACGGTGATCGGTAGCCAGGGTTATCAATGGTTGACCACAGGTGCTATTTACCTGCCTGGATTAGCGGCCAACCATAGCCTCAGCTTTACCGGCGCATACCAGGAACGTAACCGCAACAATGTGATCAGCTTCTCTAATAATTTTCCGTTCTCGAGGGGGTATCAGGCCGAGAACCTGTATCGCTTAAAAAAAGCCGGAGTGAACTATCATTTCCCGATAGCCTATCCCGATGCCGGTTTAGCTAACACTGTTTATTTAAGTCGGTTGAGGGCGAACTTATACTTCGACTACACCCAAGCCAACGATTTTTACACCAACGGAACAGATTTTAAAGGAACCTTCAGAACGGTGGGAGCGGAGCTGTATTTCGATACTAAATGGTTCAATCAAGCGGCGATCACCTTCGGGATACGTTATGCGCACTTACTGGATAATGATCTGTTCAGCACCAACCGTAGCAGCGATAGGATTGAGTTGATCATTCCGCTGACGATATTTTAGGGGCGGTTAACCGGTGATCAGTGACCAGTTGATCAGTCAATTGGTCACCGGTTTTATATAGATATATCTCTGCTATCTTGATCGATAGTTAACCGATCACTGATTACCGGTCACTGGTTAACTGATCCACGGATCACCGATCACCCACCATTCGCCTTTTCGATCAGCTTCCTTACGATATTAGCATCCGTTTCATAAGTGGCATATTCATCCACATAACGGCTGCCCATCATAATGGCATCGTTACGGAACTCCATAGCGCTATGTACAATGGCACGGGCCGATGAATGTATCTCAGTAGCGTTGGTGAATCGGATCAGGTTAGCAACGTTATCGGCGTTAATGCCTGCACCGGGCATAATGTTGATACGGCCGTTGGCCTGCTCGATGCATTTATGGATATTGCTGATGCCCTCCATGGCCGATGAGCGGCCACCTGAGGTAAGCACGCGCTCAAAACCAAGTTCGATCAGGTCTTCCAGCGTTTTGTGCATGTCGTTAGCAACATCAAAAGCGCGGTGGAAGGTAGCGCCTAAGCCGGCTTTGTGTGCCATGCCTATCAGTTGCGCGTTACGGGCCATGTCAACAGAACCGTCCTTGTTCAGGATGCCGAATACTACGCCATCGCAACCCAGATCAATGCTTTGCTCCACATCGGCCTTCATGATCTCGAATTCGTCGTCGGTGTAAAGGAAATCGCCGCTGCGGGGGCGGATGATGGTGTATACCTGTATCTCTAAAGCTTTACGCGACAGTACGATATGCCCTTGCGAAGGGGTAGTGCCGCCCTGGTGCAGATTATTACACAGTTCGACACGGATGGCGCCACCTGCTTGCGCCGCTATGGCTGATGTTGCAGAATTAGCACAGACCTCTAATGAGACCATAATTTATTGTGATAGGTTTTACTTTATTACTTCGTTATAATGGCTTTTGCCCTTGATCAGCAGGTCTTTTTTCTCGGAATTGCAAACCGCGTACGAGAACCCTCCCTGAATGGCGTAAGCGCCATATTCGCCTTTTTTGTTGATGGCCAAAAAGCCTACCTGTATCTCTTTGGCGGTCTCCGGTTTCTTTTTGATGATGCGGTTGACGGCTTCTTTACAAGCATCCTCAGGGCTGTAACCCTGACGCATCAGTTCGACAACCAAAAAGCTGCCCACGTTACGGATCACCTCTTCGCCAACACCGGTAGATGTTGCTCCGCCAACTTCGTTATCGACATAAAGACCGGCACCTATAATAGGGCTGTCACCCACGCGACCGTGCATTTTAAAAGCCATGCCGCTGGTGGTACAAGCGCCGGATATATTGCCTTTGCTATCTATAGCCAGCATACCGATGGTATCGTGGTTATACTGCCCGCCCTGCATTTGCGGCTGATTTTCGATATTAATGATCGGCTTGTATTCCGCTTTCTTCAACCATTGTTTCCACGCCTTTTCAGATTCAGGGGTCAGTAGTTTTTGTGCTTTAAAACCTTGCTGTATTGCGAATTGACGTGCGCCGTCGCCCACCAGCATTACGTGTGGGGTTTTATCCATCACCAAACGGGCAACGGATATCGGGTGGTCAATATCCTCCATGCCGGCGACAGCGCCGCAATTACCCAGTTCATCCATAATGCAGGCATCAAGGGTAACAAAACCGTCACGGTCAGGGTAACCAGCTCTACCTACAGAATGGTTCTTAAGGTCGGCTTCAGGGATACGTGCGCCGGCCTCTACCGCGTCGATAGCTCTGCCGCCTTTGCTCAATACTTCCCATGCTGCCGCGTTAGCCGCTATGCCAAAGTCCCAGGTAGATATCACCACCGGCAAAGTCGACTTATCGGCAGGCTGTTTGGCGGCTTTACTCAACTTGGGCAGCACGGTTGCAGCAGTGGCGGTCAGGGCTGATAATTTTAAAAATTTACGACGGTTGTACATACAAGTTAATGTATAAGCAGGGGGACTTATAAAAATAATTAATCGTAATAATACGGTTTTTATTGATCCGTCGGGTCAAAATTATCGGGCAAGCTAACATCCTCGGCTAAAATAGCCTTGCTTTTTTCAAGGTCGCTCTCAAAAATTCTCAGTTTCAGCCCGCCGATGGCCTGGTTGTAGAACGGATTAGCGCCGATGGTATTTTGATCGTCGATAAATGATTCGATACCGGCATCAGCCAAACGGGTTTGTGTGATGTGGGCCAAACCCGCATCGTAAAAAGTTTCCAGGGTGATGATGTTCTCTTGCTCGTTCATAGTATGTGGTATAAGTTTTCAACCACAAAGATAAGTGCAATATTGTTTGTTATTTTTGACGAAATAGCATCGCCCCATGAATCGTATCGACCGCATATCAGCCATATTGATCCAACTACAATCCCGCCGCATTGTAAAAGCATCTGATATTGCCGAGCGTTTCGATATCAGTCTGCGTACTGTTTACCGCGATGTAAAAACTTTAGAGGAAGCCGGCGTACCGATCATTGGCGAGGCCGGCGTAGGATACTCCATTATGGATGGTTACCGTCTACCCCCGGTGATGTTCACCAAAGAAGAAGCCACAGCGTTTTTGACCGCCGAAAAGTTCATCGAGAAGCTAACCGATTCTGATACTACCAGTCAATATCGCTCTGCCATGTATAAGGTTAAAGCTGTGCTCCGTTCGGCTGATAAGAACCTGCTGGAGGATATGGACGGAAATATCACTGTAATGAAACCCCGTCGCAGCGACCCGGAACAAGAAGAAAGGAACGCGCTGCAACCTATACTGAATGGCATTGCTAACAAAAATGTGTTGGGTATAGATTACTTTGCCATGCACAGCCAAACGCATAGCACCAGACATGTAGAACCGGTAGGGGTTTTCTTTTCGGAAGGTAACTGGCACCTGATCGCGTTCTGTCGTTTACGTAACGATTACCGCGATTTCCGTACCGACCGTATCAAGATGATCTATAACACGGGTATCGAGTTTGATCAACAACATCCCACGCTTAAAGAGTATCTAAAGCAGGTGGCACATGAACAAAAACTGAATACGGTGATCATGAACGTCGACAAAAAGGCGATCAGCTATATCGATTCTCAGAAGTACTATAACGGCTACGTATCACAAGAAGATATGGGCGATACCGTTCAAATGACATTCTTAACACTGTCCATCGAAGGCTTTGCCCGCTGGTACATGATGTTCGGCGACTATGCCCGTATCATTGGTCCGCAACATTTGAAGGACCGCATCAGGCAATTGTACGATAAAATGCTGAGCAATATTACCGAAGAGAATTCGGTGACGGTCTGAAGCTTAACACCGGCGTTCTTTAGCAATACGCTATTCGTAAAAACAAGACGCCGAACACACGGTTATAAGGCTATAATCTACATCAACCGTGAAAATAGTTATCACCAAACCCCACTGGCAAGTTATAGCGTTAGGCATATTGGCAGGCATGCGCTCCATGTCGGCTCCGGCCGTAAGCAGCAGGATGCTAAATAAACGCCCAAGCCGCAGGCTTAACCATACACCTTTACAAACGCTACAGTCTCCAGCTGCCGCTAATGTACTTACCGGCATAGCCGTAGGTGAATTGGTAGGGGATAAGTTACCCACTGCTCCCGACCGTATAGCCCCCGTGACATTGGTGGGGCGTTGTATTAACGGTGCTATCTCGGGTGCCGGGATCTACAAAGCGGCAGGCGGCAAGTGGTACACCGGGGCTGTACTTGGTGGTATCACCGCTATAGCTGCCACCTATGGTAGTTTTTACTTACGTAAGGCGATAGTTAAGCAAGCGCATTTAATTGATCCGGTGGTAGGGCTGATAGAGGACACCATCGTCCTTGGAGCTGGCGTAGCACTTGTTGAGACCGCCTAAGTACTGACTTTTATGTAGTTGCTGCGTCATGATATGGCATCGATTGCGGAGTATCTATAAAATTTGATAATTTTGTTTAAAAAGTCAGGAATTTTAGGCTTCTTTAAAGAATAATGAGTTCAGTAAACGCCCCACAGGATATAAAACGCGAAAAGATATTAGACGCGTCGTACCAGCGATTTTTACATTACGGCTATTCTAAAACTACCATGAATGAGATCGCGGGCGATCTTGCCATGTCTAAAGCCTTGCTGTATTATTACTTCCCCGATAAAAGCCAGCTTTATGTGGCAGTAATGAACAAACTGGCTACGGATTTTATCAACGTCCTGACCGAAAAGGTTGCTGCATCCACCGATCTGCTGAGTGCTTTTAAAGCCCAGATAGACAATCACCATAACTTTATGGTGACCAACTATAACTTCTTCGATTTCTTTAGACTTAACGAGCAGAACATCCCCGCCGAGATATGGGAGATCATTGGAACTATCCATCAGACCGAGATCGAGTTATTGAGTGACGCTTTGGTAAAAGATGTTGACGCCGGAAAGGTTACAGCGGTAGAAGTGCCGGTAGATATGATCGATCTGATCCTTGATGCATTGCACGGCGTAAAGGTCCGCGCTATGTCACATAAGAAGACCGGATTCCCGCTTAAGGAGCATTTAGACGAGATCTATCAAAAACGCTTGACACTGATCGAAATATTTGTTAAAGGCTTGGGTTGCTGACCTAAATGTCATGTTGCCGTCATAAGCCCAAATAAAGTAGCCGTTGCAACATCTTTATCTGTATTTTTGACCATTGTAATTAATTAGTCAGCGCAAGTTGACGAAATATATAA
Organism: Mucilaginibacter myungsuensis; assembly: GCF_015222005.1. Lineage (GTDB taxonomy): Bacteria > Bacteroidota > Bacteroidia > Sphingobacteriales > Sphingobacteriaceae > Mucilaginibacter > Mucilaginibacter myungsuensis. Next base: position 44,951 of record NZ_JADFFL010000001.1, read on the forward strand.
AAGAGACTTCTAAAGTAGAGGTGATTGTTTTAGAGTGATTGAGGCGGGCCGAATGCAAATTCGGTCCGTTTTTTTATGGCTTTTTCATGAACGACATGGATACCGCCGTACCTGCCCCAAGTAATGCCCCGGCGCCAACATCCGTAGGGTAGTGTACGCCTAAATAGCTTCTGGAATAACCCACAGTGCCCGCCCATAAAAAGGACGGCGCGATCACATACCACTTAGGATAAGCGATAGACACTGCCGTAGCTGTGGCCATGGTAGATGATGTATGCCCCGATGGAAACGAATAGTAGCTGGCCTCGTAAACAGGGATTATCTTAATGTTTTTAATAAAAGGTCTTGGGCGTTTCACGATCAGTTTGATCAGCGCCGTTGCACCTATTGTAATTGCGGTACTACTGGCCACGTACAACGCGTTCTGGCGTAATTGTTGATCGTTGGAGATAACGCCGCCAATGAACATTCCTGCCGGGATACCGATCTCACCGTATTTATAAGAGTTGGACATAAACATGTAAAACCCTGTCTTTTTAGGCGTACGATGGCTGGCCAGGTCTATCATGATCCTATCATCCCATTGTTGTATGCTCGACTGCTGAGCCATGGCCTTGCCCGGGAACGTCATCAACAACATCAGTTGACCAACAAACATCCCCCAAAAAGATAGCTTAAGTTTCGATAATGACGGGTATTGCATACCACGAAGGTACGCACAAAAAAAGAACCTTTCAATGTTCGGCAAGCAAACACAAAAAGGTTCTTTACAATTTATAGCGCTCAGGCAAGTATAACTCAAACCAACTTACCGGCAGTTTTTCAGATCCCGCGTCACATCATCATTGCTGATCAGTCCGACTTTGTTACCGAATGAATTGCCTACGTAAGTTAATACCTGTGCTATCTCCATTGGCGCAAGTTCGGCAGGTGGCATTTCGCTATCAAATTCCTTACCTGCTACGGTGATCTTACCCTTAATGCCTTTACTGAGCAAGCAGGCCAGCATATTCTTATTCCGGCTGATGTAGGCGGTGTCGGTCAACGGCGGTATCAATGCTGCCAACCCCTGACCTTTATCGCCATGGCAATTTTGACAATGGTTCTGATACTCAACCAATCCGGCTGTGTAATAGCGCTTAAACTCGATATCCTCGGCCGTTTGGCAGCTGGCGATAGCGATCACCACCGTCAAAAATGAAGCTATGATCCATACCGCTCTCATTGTGCCACGCGTTGCTCAGGCTCGGCCTGAAGGGTTTTGATATCGGCGATCAGCTTGGTAACCTCGGTGGTAACTGTGCCGTCGTACGTGCCACGGATGTGTTTCTGCTTGTCTATCAGGATAAACCAACCATCGTGTACATGCCCGCCCGGGACGGATGCATCCTCGGCTACAGACGTTAAATAGCTGGTAGCCAATTTGTAGGTCTCGTCCTTGCCGCTTTGTAGCAACCACCAGCTTTGGCCGCTGATGCCTAATTTATCGGCATACTTTTTCAATACAGGTACACTGTCGTACTTAGGGTCGATACTGTAAGACAGGATCTTAAAGTTATCATCGGCCTTGTATGCATTATACACGTTAAGCATATTGCGGTGCATGGTAGGGCAGATGGACGGGCAACTGGTGAAGAAGAAATCGGCTACATAGATCTTGCCTTTCAGATTGTTATCTGTAATGCTGTCGCCATACTGGTTCACAAATTTGAAAGGGGGGATGGTTTGATAAACGGTATCCGTAACCTCTTTACCATCAACGGTTTTTGTCTCCGCATCGCGATGACCAAGGATGGGCAAGCGGTTACTTTTATTATCGCCACAGGCGGCCATGAACATCGTCAGGCCGACTGCAAATAGAATGATCGGCTTCCTCATTTACTTAGCCTCCAAAAATTGCTTACTGTCGGCTATAGCCTTGTTAACCAGCGAATCCACACGGTGGATCTGTTTATGCTGCTCGCCCAAATAGTTCATGATATCCGCATGCTGCTTACCAGAAAAGTCCGGGTCGAATTTGTGCATCCAGGTCTCCATGGCGCTTTCGGCCAGGATCAGTTTGCCACGCAGGTCGGCTATGGTTTTGCGGGTGAGGGTATCCGTGTTAGGCTTCAGGTAAAGGCTGTCCAGTTCGGCTTGGTATTTCATAGCGGTGCCGGTGCGGGCCATCACGCTGTCGTGAATGGCGATCACGGCGTCCATCTGTTTTTTCTCGGCTGCTTTTTCATCCGAACAAGAGGCTAAAAAAAAGCTTGCAAAAAGCGCGATAATTATCGTTTTTTTCATGTTTTTCCGTCGTTTTTTGATGTTTTTTTTAACTTTTTTCTACCAGTTCCATTTTGCATTTAGGGCAGGTACCAGGCTTGTCGGCAACCACATCCGCATCCATTGGACAGGTATATTTTTTGGCTGTGGTGGTCCTGTTGGTGTCGGCAGCTGCGTGACCTTTATGTTCGGATGATGAGCCACAGCTAACGGCGGCTATCGAAGTAAATAAGCTTAGTATGATGATGAAATACTTCATGTTGTTTGGTTTTGTATCGTTATAAATTGAATAGTCGGTTGGCAGCCAACACTAATAGAATCGATTTTAAACTGATAACTTCGGCGGCTGCAAGATAGGATAGATGACCGCTTGCAAAGCCATATCCCGATAGCTATCCGGAAATGCCTGTAACAGGGTAGACGAAAACATGAACCTATTCGCACCAGTAAAGAATACCTGTTGGATAAGTTCCTTTTGCGCCTGGCGTTCGTTGTTCTTTTCTTTTTCCTCGGCTTGCTTTACTTTTTTCATGAAATAGCAATGGCCGTTACAGTTCAGTTGTGGCTTGTCGCGGTTTTCGCAGAGGGTAGTGGCGATGTAGCGCTGGTTCATTTCAAAACCCGCGAACACCACCAGCTTACTAAAGCCAGAGCCGATAATGCAGAAAATAAGCAATATGGTTAACGCGCGTTGAAACATGGCCGCAAAGTTAACAGGAAATGCTTAGTACCCCAAACACTAAGCCGTCATTTTAAGGGTACTGTTGATGGTCTACAATAAACCTCTCGAAAACAGGATATGATCCGTTCCGGGCAGTTGCAGACCTGCTTGTTTAAGATAGATGCCGATCTGTCCGCGGTGGTGGGTACCGTGGTTCAAAACCTGGGTGATCACATCGGTGATCGCTGTGTTGAATTCTGTCCCTGCCGAATTTTGATAGCTGACGGTGCTTGTCAATATATCATCGCTCTGACCATTCAGCCATTCCTTCCAGGCCGCATGATGTGATATGATAGACGGGCGTAATTCCTCCAACGTTGAGTCCGGCCAAAGCGGGCCACCGGGTGCGTTGAGCTTTTTAGCGCGGAGCAGCCAGGTATTTTGAGCGGCCATCATGTGGGCGAATATTTTAACGGTCTCGTAAGGTGCTGTGCCTGAGGTGGTCATCAGGTCGAGTAGTTTTATGCTGGCAGCTTTGTCGTAATCGAATAGTTTTGAAAAGTAATTGATCATAGGTTGTTATTATATTGCCGGTCGTGCATGTGACGCCGGCGGACAAATTTAGGTTTCCGTACAATAGCATAGTTAGTAGTCTGAAAAATATTTTGCCGGAGATTGTGGAAACACATTGGCCGATGCATCCTACCTGCAAACAAACCAAATATGCAGACCGATATCACCAACATCAGCATCCCCCAAAACTGCGCAGAATCATGGAACAAGATGACACAAAACAACGATGGCCGTTTTTGTACCGCCTGCGCAAGTACAGTTGTCGACTTTACGGCTATGTCACCCGATGAAGTTATCGCATACCTCACCGCGTCACCAAAAACTTGTGGGCGTTTTGGTGCAACCCAGTTAGATCGCATCAACGAGCAACTAAAAGAACAGCCATTATTTGCTCCTAACTTTTGGAAGCGCGTAATGGTAGCCGCTACAGTTTTCTTTACCACACAACAAGTTGTAAAGGCGCAGGACAATGCCGCAATAACGATCAAAACAGAGCAGGTGCCTGTTGAGAAAAGTGTTATTAGCGACCCAACAGCGATAAAGCCTGAGCCTGTTGCCTTACGTAATGTACATGGTAAAGTGACCGATCTGGTTGCTAAATTCACGTTACCCGGTGCTACGGTTTATGTAAACGGAAAGGTAGTGACGGCGACCGATGCCAAAGGAGAATTTTGCCTTGCGCTGCCGGTTTCACGCATAGTTATAGCTGTTAAGTCTTTAGGTTATGCTCAAACTGAGTTGAAAGTAAAGGCTGGTAGCGAAGAAGAAACAATCGAGGTAGCATTAAAAGAAGGCCCGGGTGCGGTAATGAGCCGGACCGTCATCCGTAGAGCTTCTTTACCAAAACGGTTGTACAACCGCCTTATCAAGCTGCCTATCAAAAAGATATTCGGTTAAGAAATAAACACCGATCCTTAGCAACGGAACATGCAAACCAATATCACTAACATAAGCATCCCTACTCCATGCCACCAGCAATGGGACGCTATGACCCCCTCCCAAGGCGGCCGCCATTGCGATAGCTGCTGCAAAACAGTTACCGACTTTACCCGGATGAGCGACGGACAGGTCATCGACTTTTTAAGCCGGTCACAAAACACCTGCGGCAGGATAGAGCCGTGGCAGATCAGCAGCGTGAACAGGCAGCTGGCACAACCGCTAAAGCAACAGAGTTACCGGCGGGGGGTGGTTGCAACGGTGTTATTGATGTTCGCTGTAGCATCGGGCCATGCACAAACCAAATTGAAAGCTAAACAGATACATAAAACCGAAGTTGCCAAACCGATTTTAAGGGCAAAGCCGGATAGCATGGTGATTTACCATCCGGCTTTGAAATTTAACCCCAAAAAAGATCCAATTCCGATTTTTAAAAAGGAGGTATCTTTTCCTGCTGTCGAAAATACTGGAGCATATCTTGGAGGTGTGTCAGTAAAAGGGATCGGTATTGTTGACCAGAATATACATCCTTTGGGCTTCTTTAACAGTATCGAAGACCTTCTACAAGTACCCCATCGCTAACTCCCTTTGATCAGCAATTTCAATCTGTTCATCAGAGCCTCGCCGCGCAGGTCAATGTCAATGATCTTGCCTTCACGGTCTAACAAAAAGGTGGTAGGGTAAGAATTGATATCTTTATAACCAACTGTTTGCGATGTTTTAGCATCTATCTGGATGTTGGCCCAGGGCAGCTGGTGTTTGTCGAATATTTGTTGGGTGGTGGCTGGTGCACGGTCGTCTACCAGACCAATGATCTCCAGATCTTTACGGCTGAATGCCGAATACACCTCTTTAAGATGCGGGAACTCGGCAATGCACGGGCCGCAGTAAGTCCCCCAAACATCTATAAATAAATATTTGCCTTTAAATTTCGCTGTGCTTACTATACCGGTCGAGCTTATGGCAGGATTGATATTGATGCCTGATGCGATCGGCGCGATGTAGCCCAGTTGACGGGATATTTTTGTTCCCTTTTTAGCCGTAGATACCTTGGCCGCATCGGCTTTAGCTATCGTTTTGTCGCCGAAGCCGCTGATATCTGCACCGGTCAGCACAATATCGTTACCATTGTTGATGATCCTGGACAGTACAAATTCATCATCGCCTAAACTGATATACTGACCTTGTTTAATGGTCTTTAGGTTAGCCATACGGTCAAAGTATGGTCGGTCGGGCACTACAATGATGCCTGAACGGCGGAAACTGGTAGTGGCTGCCAGGTAAGGTTTACCTTTGTAGGTAAAACGCATGTAGTTAAACTCAGGGAAAGCAAAGTACAGCTCGGCACTATTACCATGCCCGGGACTAACAAAAACCAGTTGCTTGTCATCCACGATCTTATTATCGTTGTTCAGGTAGGTGATCTTTACCGGTACAGATCCGCTTACTTTCAGCTCTTCGCTACTCGCGTCCTTCAGCACCGGGCGATACTCATCATTGCCAAAATCGCCGTCGTTATCCACATCCATTTTATATACTGGCTTGCCATCGCGTATACCGGTAACAGCCGATACATAGCATTTTAACGGTGTTTTAGAGAGCAGTACTGTATCGGCCAAATTGAATTTATTACCTGATAGGTGACTTTCCATATACTCTTTACTACACAGGCCAGCACGGTAACCCTGATAGGTGAATTGCGCCAGATCCAGTACGTAGCAAAACTCTTGCATATTGGTCAGGTCGGTAGGCAGGTTTTTCATTACGGGATACAGCTTGCCGCCTTCATACTTGCGTAGATGTTCCAGCGTACCCTGAAAACTTGAGGTATGCCCGTCCGGACCAATGCCGGCCATACGTTCCATGTGCAAAGTAATACTGTTCACCTTTTGCGGTTGCTTAGTTTTAGGTAGCAGAACTTTTGATGTGTCTTTGCCGGTCTGCCCGAAAGACGCTGTAGCGCCCGCTAAAAATATAGCAAGGGCTGATAAGGTTTTGTACATTGTAATGAGCTATTAAAGGTTAATAATAGGTTTTATCGGCGCTTCAACAAGCACCGCATTACAATGGTAGGAATATTTTCGTAGGTTTTATATTTTTTGTGATAATAATTTTTGCAGCACCCCTTCTTTAAGCGAATACATGGACATGGATACATCTGTAATATCCAGTTTATCCATCACATAGCGGGTGATGAGTGATACAACGACGATCATATCTACCCTTAAGGGAATGATGCCTTTAGTTTCGGCGCGTTCTTCATGGGTGGAGGCGACCAGCCGTGCGGTGAGTTCTAAAAAGTCCTGATTGTCAAAGTCCATGCTTTTAATGGCTTTCAGGTCAAACTCGTTGCCCTTTTCCAATTCAAGCACTTCGGCAAAGGTTTCAAAAGCGCCCGAAGAGCCGATAAGTTTGGCAATAGGGTAGTCCTTGGCCGATTCGAATAACGGGCCAAGTTTATCATCCAGATATTCCTGTAGTTCAACCACCGAGTCGGCCGGGATAGGGTCGTATTGGTGAAATTTATCCATCAAGCGCGCGGCACCAACTTCAAAACTTTGTTTCCATTTTATGCCGTCAGCATCGCAAATAATAAACTCTACACTGCCGCCGCCAATATCTATAATGATGGTGTGCTCGTCGGTCAGGCAGCCGGATGCTTTAACGCCCTGGTAAATATATTCCGCTTCCGAGTCGCCGTTGATCACTTCAATGGCTATGCCTGTATCGCGTTTTACCTGGTCAATAAAATCCTTCCCGTTAGATGTGCTGCGCAGGGCAGAGGTAGCAATAGCTTTTACCGGGCCTGCATCAAAACGGGCTATCTCGGCCGCGAATTTATGCATGGTGTTGATTCCCCGTTCAAAAGCATCAGGCTGGATAATGCCTTTATTAATGCCGCCTTGACCTAACCTTACCGGCTCGAACAGGTGCAACAACTCTTGTGGGTCGTCGGGATCGGTCGTGGTGATCAACAGGTGGAAGGTGTTGGTACCAAGGTCCATTACGGCTACGGGTTTATTCATCAAGGGTAAAAATAAAAGATCCCCGTAAAATGTTTGTTTACGGGGATAATAATTGTTAACAGGTTGGTGGTTTGGTGGATCTTGTCCCTCTCCCCGGGGAGAGTAGTTTTATTTCAATTTCCCTCCTTGGGGAGGGGTGCGGTTGGGCTGTGTTGAAATGGCAGGGAGGGGTTGGTCAGTTTGTATCGTCGCGAAACCCCTCCCTGCTACCGCTCTTTCCTTGCCCGCCCCTCCCCAAGGAGGGATTTTTAGGAGGGGCTCTTATTCTTTATAAAAGAACCATTTTACAAGTTCTTTATAGCTCGACTTTTTGCCATACATCAAAATGCCTACGCGATAGATGCGGGCTGCTACCCAGGTAGTGAACAGGAAACCCACGATCATCATAGCTGCTGATAGTGCCAATTGCCAGTCCGGTACGCCAAAGGGCAGCCTCACCATCATGGCGATGGGAGCAGTGAACGGTATCACCGACAACCAGAAAGCCAGCGAACTATCAGGCGAGTTTAATATGAACGCGAACGACATCATATAAGTGAACAGCAATGGCAAGGTCAGCGGGAACATGAATTGCTGCGTCTCTGTCTCGCTGTCAACAGCCGAACCTACGGCAGCAAACAAGGCCGCGTAAAGCATAAAGCCACTCAGGAAATAAAAGATGAACCACGACAGGATATAACCAAAATCAATGGTCTGCAAGCTTTCATAAAAACCTAATGCTGGACTTTTAGGGGCTACGGGTTGCGCGTCCTCTACCTGAGGGGTTTGATCGGTGTTCTTTTTAACCGTCTGCTCGGTCTTGGCTGGCGCATCGTTCTTAGCGATCATTTTGCCGGCTATTATAGTTACCCCGCTGGACAATACGATCCACAACAAGAACTGCGTCAGCCCGACCATGCCAATACCAAGGATCTTACCCAACATCAATTGAAACGGTTTTACCGACGATACGATCACCTCGATAATTCGGTTGGTCTTTTCTTCGATCACGCCGCGCATCACTTGCGATCCGTAGATCAGTAGTGCAATGTAGATCATGATCGCGCCTGTGATCCCGGCGCCGTAAGCAGCGCCCACGCTGCTGTCTTTTTCGCCGCTATCGCTAAGTTCAATGGCTTTTATGTTGATATCGGGTTTAATTGCGTTCAGTTTGGCCGTATCTATACCAGCTTTTACAATGGCATCGTCTTCGGCAATGCGGGTCATTTGCCTTTCGATGGTGCTGGTTATGGTGAAATTGGGCTTTGTTTTAGATAGGATCTGCACGCCGCCATTTTTAACGGCATCAGCAGGGATCACCAAAAGAAAGTCGGGCGTTAACTTCAACTCGGCTTTAGCCTCGGCTAATGTGCCCTTAGCGGGCGAGAAGTAAAGGTTTGAATTGTCTTTAAACTTGCCGGCAAAAATTCCGCTCTCGTCTTTTACGTTGATGATGTGTTTAGCATTTATCTCGTCGCTATTGGCGTAGATCAACGCTATAACCGCATACATGGCCAACAATAAGCCGGGCACCAATAGGGTGCTCACCAAAAATGCCTTCTTTTTTACGCGCACTAAATATTCGCGCTGGATGATAAGGAAAACTTTATTCATGTTTGTCGGCTGTCTGATTAACGTTACGGATAAATACTTCGTTCATGCTTGGGATAACTTCCTGTAGCATGGTGATCTGGGCTTTGGGCAACAGGTACTGTAACACATCGTTTGATGATGTACCGTCCAGTTTAAAGCGGATAGTGTGGCCATCAATGCCGCTGGTCTCGTCCAATAATTGGAAGGGCTGGTTGCCATCAAAGGTCAGCTTATCGCCTGCATACTCCAACACGAAAGTATCGTTACGGTACGAGTTGCGGATATCGCGTACCTTGCCATCCAATATCTTCTTAGACTTATGGATCAACGCTATGCCGCTGCACATTTCCTCTACCGATTCCATCCGGTGCGTGCTGAACAGGATGGTAGCGCCTTTGGCATTCAATTCCAGTATCTCGTTCTTGATAAGTTCGGCATTCACCGGGTCGAAACCGCTGAAGGGTTCATCGAGTATGATCAGGTCCGGCTGGTGCAATATCGTAGCAACAAATTGCGCTTTTTGCTGCATCCCTTTTGATAGGTCCTCCACCTTTTTATTCCACCAGTTAACGATCTCCAATTTCTCGAACCAGTATTTCAACCGTTTCATTGCTTCGTCGCGGCTTAGGCCTTTTAGGCGGGCCAGGTAGATCATCTGCTCGCCTATCTCCATTTTTTTGTACAGGCCGCGTTCTTCGGGCATGTAGCCGATACGTTCGATGTGGCTTTGGTTCAGTTTTTCGCCGTCGAAATAAACTTCGCCGCTGTCAGGCGCGGTGATCTGGTTGATGATACGGATGAGCGAGGTCTTGCCGGCGCCGTTAGGACCGAGCAGGCCAAATATTTGGCCTTTTTCTACCTCTAAACTTACATCGCTCAGCGCGCGATGCCCGTCGTATTGTTTAACAATATTGCGGATGCTTAACATTTAAGGGGTGTTTGGTTGTGTGTGATGTAATTTAGATGAAGATAGCGTTTTGATGTTACAACCTGCCCTTCTTTTATTAATTTGACCACCCAAATGAAACTACGCGTAGCACGCCATACCACCGATCTTGGCAAGATCAAGGCTTTTTATATCGATATACTTGGCTTTGAATTGTTGGGTAGTTTTGAGGCCCATGATGGGTACGATGGTATCTTCATCGGCCTGCCGGGCAAAGATTGGCATTTGGAATTTACCGTATCCGCTGATGCACCAGTTCACAAGCCTGATGAGGATGACCTGCTGGTACTGTATCCAGATGGGATAGGGGAGTATGACGATCTGATCGGACGATCATCAAAAGCTAACGTGCCGGAAGTTGTAGCCAAAAATCCTTATTGGCAAACGAACGGTCGCATATTTGCAGACCCCGACGGTTTCGGGGTCTGCATCGTAAAACCGGTGTGACCGACCTACTTTACGTTGTAGCTAACCAAAGTTTGTTTAGCCAGTTGTTTTCCGTTAGATGTCATGCCTAACTCAATAATGCCTACGCCTTTAGCCAGGTAAAGATCGATGGCCAGGGTTTGATCAAGCCCCATGTCCATACCGTCGACATTGCCTTTAATTTTAATGCTGGTATCACCCAGCATGTCGCCCATGTTAGGCATTTTCATGCTTAGGCTAATGGTACGGCGTACGTGTAACACATCTTTGTAATCTTTGCCGTTCACTTGGCGCGTGATGCCTTTCTCTACCAATTCTATAGTGGCCGAGGTTTTGCCCATCGGCATTTCCGTTTCAAAAACTTTCTCTTCTACACCTACGGGTTTGCTGTCATCCAAATAAACAGATTCATCGGCGGCTTCGTCCTCAAACGATGTGCCTTGTTTAAGTTCACGCTGATAATAAATATGACCTGTGCGGGCAAACCAATCGTTGCTCAGGCTATCGTTCATTTTAAAATGAGTGGCTATCAGGTGGTAGGTTTTTCCATGGAAAGTTTTGCTTTCATCTTTCACGGTGCTGATCACCTCATCGGCACCGGCCACTCCGTCGCGTTCTAATTTATAGGTCCAGGTAGTGCCGGGAGTGAGCGGGTGGTAGCTGTCTGATGTCGTTTTGTCGCTTTGCTTGCAACCCAATATGGTGACCAGGCAGATCAGCGTCGCCCACAATAGTTGACCCGAAGACAGATTTGGTGTTTTTAATGAATTCATTATCAGGTAACTATGTGGTCTATTTAATGTTGTAACTTTTTATCTTTTGGCTACCAATAACAGTACCTGCCATAATGATATTGTTTTCGATGATACCTATGCCTTTGGCAAAGTAATACTCAGAAGCGATATCAACGGTGGTTTGGCCCGACATGGTGAGCTGATGTTCGATACGGGTATGCCAAACATTACTGAAAGCTTTGCCATTGACGGTGTAGCTAATATCTTTGGCTATTAATATCCCTACATATTTTTCGGTAGTACCCGGAAATACGCTCACAAGGTTTACCGTCCAGGTGCTGTTAACGGCAGCATCTTCTTTTAGGATAGGCATTTCAGACGATACGTCGGCAACGTCTTCATTATCGCGCCAGGTATAAGTGTTGTTACTAAAATGATAATATTCGCTGCCTACTGTTACGCCTTTTGAGGTAACATTGGCAACTGAATATACTTTACCATTAATGGTAGCTTGCCTGTCTGTCATCGTTATCGTTAATTCATCAGACTGCCCCAAGGCTGTGACCGAATAGTTACGGACAGAACCTGCCGATACCGGCAAAATACTGGTAGAATTTGTAGTACCGCCGGTATTATTCCCACCATTATTTCCCGATGGGTTGGACGTAAGCGTTGTGTCTCTTTTTAATACGGAACCATCGGGCCCGATCATTGGTTCGAGGGAGCAACCTGATAGCAGACAAAATAAAAGTATTACGGAAAGGTGAGTTAAGGTTTTCATGGAAAATGCGTTAAGGTTTCTGATGCCAAATTACAAGATCTTTTAAAACATCCGAAAAAAATTAACCGGCTTTTGCACAAAACTTGCAGCGGTTAAATACCTTTATCAATTATGCAGAAGATCCTGATAGCCAACCGCGGCGAAATAGCTTTACGTGTAATGCGCTCCGCGCGCGAAATGGGTATTAAGACCGTTGCCGTTTACTCAGCCGCCGACCGTAACGCTTTGCATGTGCGCTATGCTGATGAAGCTGTTTTTATTGGTGAAGCGCCCAGCAACCAAAGCTATTTGGTAGGCGAAAAGATCATTGATGCCTGTCACCAAACAGGTGCCGAAGCTATCCATCCCGGCTACGGTTTCCTGTCAGAGAATCCCGCTTTTGCCCGCATGGTGCGCGAGGCCGGGCTGATCCTCATTGGCCCATCGCCCGAGGCTATGGAGGTGATGGGGAATAAACTATCGGCCAAAGCCGCTGCTTTAAAATATAATATCCCGATGGTGCCCGGTACCGAGGAAGCTATTGCCGACGTTGCCGATGCCAAATTGAGGGCGATCGAGGTAGGTTTCCCGATCCTGATCAAAGCCGCTGCGGGTGGCGGTGGTAAGGGTATGCGCATAGTTGAAGGTGCCGATGATTTTGAAGAGCAGATGCAATTAGCTGTGTCAGAGGCTACATCGGCTTTTGGTGATGGCTCGGTGTTTATAGAGCGCTATGTATCGTCGCCAAGGCACATCGAGATACAGATCTTAGGCGATACACATGGCAATATTGTGCACTTATTTGAGCGGGAATGTTCGGTGCAACGCCGCCACCAAAAGGTGGTGGAAGAAGCGCCGTCGTCTGTTTTAACGCCCGAGATACGCGAACGCATGGGTCAATGTGCCGTTGATGTGGCGCGTTCGGTTAATTATACGGGGGCAGGTACTGTAGAATTTATCCTTGACGAAAACCTCGATTTCTTTTTCCTGGAGATGAATACCCGCTTACAGGTAGAGCATCCGGTCACCGAACTGATCACCAACGTAGATCTGGTGAAAGAGCAGATCCGCATTGCCCGTGGCGAAGGGATCAGCTTTAAGCAAGAAGACCTGCAAATGAAGGGCCACTCGATAGAATTACGTGTTTACGCCGAGGACCCGGCCAATAATTTCTTGCCGGACATTGGAACCCTGCAAACCTATATCACCCCAAAAGGCCCGGGTGTGCGTGTCGACGATGGCTTCGAGCAAGGTATGGAGATACCGATCTATTACGACCCGATGATCGCCAAACTGACAGTTTACGGCAAGGACAGGGAAGAGGCGATAGAACGGATGATCCGCGCAATAGACGAGTACCAGATCACCGGCATCACTACCACTTTAGGTTTCGGTAAATTTGTGATGCAACACGATGCGTTCCGTTCCGGGAAGTTCGATACGCATTTCGTTGCTAAGTATTTTAAGCCCGAAGTTTTGCAGAACGCAGATGAGCAGGATGCGATGATAGCTGCCTTGTTAATGGCTAAACTTTTAGACGATAAAAAGTCCGTGAGACGGGAGAAGGTGGCAGTGGATGTTAACTCGAATTGGGTGATGAAGCGGAGGCAGTATTGATAGGGTCAAGTTCTTTCTTGCAAGGGGCTTAAATGGCTAGTCATTAAGAAAGTTAACAAAGGTTAACATATTTCAATATCGTATATTTACAAGTATTTGATAATCATATATTTATAAATATATGATTGGGGCTTGCATTACTCACCTCAGAAGTCCGTATCTGACTGAACATTCACGGTATGGATCAATGCAATACATCCATCAACCGGTCAATAAAAATCATCTGCGACTGATTGATCTTTACTCTGGCTTCATCAACACCGAACCATCCGCCACGATCAACCTCGGGGATATCGATCATTTTACCCGACCTTGGCGGCCACTCGAAAGGGAAGGTGTTGCTGATGACGTTAGTCTCATCAACCTCGCCTTCAATCGTCCATACATGGATATCCTTGCCGCCCTTTGATCGGGTTTGGCCTAAAGGGATAAAATCACCGTCGATGGTTTGGCCCGTCTCTTCGGCAAATTCGCGTTTGGCGGCGGCAAGTGGTTCTTCGTCGGCTAAAAATTCTCCTTTGGGGATCGACCATGCGCCGGCATCCTTGTTCTTCCAAAATGGCCCACCGGGATGGACGAGGAAGACCTGCAGGTTGTTTTCCTGCTTACGATACACTAATATGCCTGCCGTTTGTTTTGCCATCGTCTTAGGTTTATCTAATAAGGTTTTTACAAACCTATAACTTATCTGTGCTTGCTTGTGGCTAACTTCGTGCCATGTTTACCGGAATTATAGAGACCTTAGGCAAGGTAGTAGATCTTCGTCAGGATCAGGGCAACCTGCACATCACTGTGGCATCAACTTTATCGCACGAATTGAAGATCGATCAGTCGGTCGCTCATAACGGCGTTTGCCTTACCGTAGTTGCTGTGGCTGATGGCGCACATATTGTTACTGCTATAGAGGAAACATTGAATAAGACCAATATCGGCGATCTGAAGATCGGCTCACCGGTAAACTTGGAACGCTGCATGCAAATGAATGCGCGTTTAGATGGGCACATCGTTCAAGGCCACGTCGACCAAACGGCTACCTGTATCGGCTATAAGGAACTGGACGGAAGCTGGGAATATACATTTGAATACGACGCTTCGAATGGGAACGTTACGGTAGAGAAGGGATCTATCTGCATCAACGGCATCAGCCTGACAGTGGTAAATTCAAGGGATAACAGCTTTTCGGTAGCCATTATCCCTTATACTTACGAGCATACTAACCTTCAGGTGGTGCGCGAAGGCGATACCGTTAATCTCGAGTTCGACATCATCGGTAAATATGTAGCCCGCTTGATGCAGCGTTAATCGGTACCACCACCCAACTGACCAATGCGGCTGTTGGTGTAATCGATATACTGCTGCTGTTTTTGTGGAGGTTTAGAGCTAATATATTTTTTATAGTACTTAATGGCGTTGGCGGTGTCTTTCAATTGACTATCGAACAAACTTGCCAAGGTGTAGATCGTCATTGGGTTCTCCACGGTCTTAATGTCCTGCACATAAGCCGCAGCTGCTTTCTTATAGTATAATTTAGCGTTCGCTTTGTCTTTCAGTTGCTTGTCGTATACCAATGCTATAGCGTAATAGTATTGTGGTTGCGTATCGTCAAACTGTAAGGCCTTCAAATACGCTTTCGTAGCGTTCTTGGGTTTTGCCAGTGCTTCGTGGCTGTCGCCCATCTCAGCGTAGTAGGATGCCACATTACCTGATACGCCTTGCTCTATGGCTTTCCCCAACCAATAAATGCACTTGTTCATGTCCTTAAGTCCCTTGTAACATAATGCCGCAAAGTAATCGCTGTATTCGGTCTGGTCGTTGGTCGGTGTCGACGACAATATCTCGGCACCACAGGAAAAGTTGTCAAGACTGTAATAAGATACACCTAAGCGGTACCTGGTCGTTTTATCCATGGCATCCAATGCGATCAGCTTTTGGCAAGAGGCAACCACCTCCTTAAACTTCTTCTCTTTAAACAACAACTCAACCATCGCCTGCAAAATGTAAACATTATCAGGGTCTACCTCTGATGCCCGGTCAAGTACCTTAAGCGCTTTGTCAAATTTCTTCAGCTTGATGTAGAACTCGCCAAGGTCAACGGCAACACTTACGTCGGCATCGTTCAGCTTGTTCGCCCTTTCAAGGTAGTTCACAGCGGCGGCAGTGTCCTTTTTACTGCCGGCAATAGTTGCAAGTTTGGTGTAGACGGATATGTTGGTGGTGTCGGTAAGCAGGATCCGTTTCAAAAATAGTTCCGCCCGATTTTGGTTCCCCCGTGCTGCATTAATATCCGCGATAGCGAACAAGGCGCTCCGGTCGGCAGTGTCTATATCGTACACGCGTTGATAGTACATCTCGGCCTCGGGCAAACGTTTGGCCAGCCTGCTCATGTAAGCTAAGCGGTTGAGCGCTTTAACGTCGGTAATAGGTTCGGGGAAGGTCTTTTTTAGATAGTCAGCAGCTTCCAGGTAGCGTTGATTTTGGTAGTAGTCCATCAACAAGGCATCGTCAACCTTCCCCGCTTGGGCAAAGACGGTGGCGCTGAAGAGACATGTGATAAGAGCGATCAGTGTAGTTCTCATGAGCAGTGTGTTTATAAAAACTAAAGTATTAGTTTAAATCGAATTCTCCAAATATTTAAACAAAAAATAGTTTATGGGTGTTGCTTAGTTATATTAATTCATCTTAAACAGAGAAAAATTATGGATACGCTAAAGAAATTTGCCCTGATGGAAAAGATAGTTCATGAGTTAGAGGACTTGAAAAACAGCCAGCAGGCACTGATACAAAAATTAGGTAAAATAGAGGTAGATAACATTGACCTGGGCGATAAACGCCTGGAAAAAGAATTGCCGGAGATGCACCAGCGTGTAGCCGACAATTTGGATACCATTGCAGGTTTGTTAGAGGACTTTGCAACGCAGACCGACACATTCAGTGATAAGAACAACGTTGCTGCATTGAAAGAGCAGGAAGCGATAGAGAACTTGTAATCACTACAGTTACACTATAGGAGGCCGCCCAATAGGGCGGCTTTCTTTGTTTAAACAACACTGTGACCGGCCTAAAAACATTCCATCACAACGCTTGTTGATGTCGGGTATGAACCGCCTCCTGAAAAAATTAGAGAAGATAGGCCGCGACCCTAAGGTCACCGCCAAAGCTGTTGGATTGACTTACATATCGGACAGTACACCCGGCTATACCCGCAAAAGATCGGGCGGCGGTTTTGTTTTTTATGACGCGGACGGAAAGGTCGTTAAGGATAAAGAACTTACCGCAAGATTTAAAGCCTTGGTCATCCCGCCTGCTTACACCAATGTTTGGATATCGCCAAAAGAGACCGGCCACCTGCAATTTACCGGTGTTGATGCCGCCGGGCGTAAACAATACCGCTATCACCCGCAATGGAATAAGATACGCAACCAATCAAAATACCATCGCCTGCAAACATTTGCGGCCCATCTGCCAACGATCCGTCATCAGGTTGATACGGACCTTGACCGCAAGCAATTGGATCATGATAAAGTAGTGGCTCTGGTCGTTCGGCTCATGGAGCTGACCAGTATCAGGGTAGGGAACGAATCGTACAAAAAGTTATATGGATCGTTCGGTTTGACAACGTTACAAGACCGCCATGTTAAATTCGATGGGACAAAGATCAATTTTGAGTTTAAGGGCAAAAAGGGCGTTCAGCATAAGGTTGCCTTGCAAAGCCGCAAACTGGCCCGGTTGGTGAAGCAGTGCCGGGATATCCCGGGGAAAGAATTGTTCCAGTATTATCAGCCCGATGGTACACGTTGTTCGGTAGGTTCGGGCGATGTTAACACCTATCTTAAAAACATAACGGGGGAGGACTTCACCGCCAAAGATTTCCGTACCTGGGCGGGTAGCGTGAGTGCGCTCTACGCTTTTAAAGAAGCCGGAGATTTTGACACAGTGACCGAATGTAAACGCAAGATCGTTAGCGTGCTGGACGAGGTTGCACTGAATTTGGGCAATACCCGCACGGTCTGCAAAAAGTACTACGTGCACCCAACGGTTATTAAAAGTTACGAGGAGGGACACTTGTTCAGATATATATCAGAGCTGGATGGTCGCAGGGATATTAAAGCCTCGGAACTTAATACTGCCGAACAAGCACTGTTGCAGATATTGGAACACGAAAAACTCGCCGAGGCCAGTTAATGAAATACGAATACTCCGATAATTACGTACCCCAAAATACATAGGAACCAAAAAAACGTCCAACCGAATATGGCTACGATCACTGATAGTACACATTTGATGTAACTGACCGCTGTGGACGGCAGATCCAATACCCTAAAATAAGCTATCGACGTGTAGATGACATGCGACGCCAGTAATAAGGTTGTGATCACCCAATGATAACTGGAATCGCCCAGCAGGTAGGTAAGCGGCGTGAATATAAATATTGATAACAGGTTGAGAAAGGAATTAATGAAGGTGACCGTAACCAAATGCTCGGCATAATATAACGTTCGCCGATACATCAGGAACATGATGAACGCAATGATCGGCGTGCTGAGGCAAAGCACAATATTGGTTTTGGTGTTCATAAAATTCATGGCCTTTTGCAGGCGGCGCTGGATCTTGATGTAGCGCTCCTTTTGTTTTTTAGTTTTGTATTCGGGCGGTAATTGGGCTTGTTCCCCACGTTCGGCGGCTTGCCTGTCAATTGCGTAGTCGAACGGTCTAAAGAATGAATTACTCAACACATATATCCCCAGCACAATAAAAAAGAAGCTGAACGGGTTGAAGAACTTTTTGTGCTTACCCGCTAAAAACTCCTTAATGGTGATGCCGGGCTGTGTAGCCAGTTCTTTGATCATATACAGGAAGCCTTTATCGGCATGGGTTAGCGCATGTACTACCTCATGCGTAACATGATGCATGGTTATCCGGGTATGTATTTTGGCAGATTGGCCACAATGATGGCAAAAGTTATCTTCATCATCAAATGGCGTAGCGCAGTTAAGGCATTTAGAAAGGTGTTGCATGAGGTTGTGATCTGTCACCCGAAATATAAAAGATCTTTTTAATATTACGGGTGCAGGCCATTGCATTACAGATATTTACCGATCTGGTCAAACAATTTTTGTGTGCTGCTTGGTCGTTCGGCATCTTTCACTACTATCTCGCTATTTTTTACGATCACATATCGCGGTATCGCGTAACCTTTGCCGCCCCATAATTGCTTGATCAGGTCTTGACGTAGCGCGTCAGATGTACGGATATTATCGCCGGCAAGGTTGTAGTATCTGATCATCTCACGCCATTCTTTATCACGGGCATTATAGTCGGTAGATAGGTAGAGCATTTGCACACTCTTATCTTTCATGAACTTGTGCAGCTCTTTATTATACCTAAATTCTTCCTTACATGGTCCGCACCAAGTGGCCCAAATATCTATGAAAACCACCTTGTCTTTATATCGGGTCAGTAATTCATCGAGTGTATTGATCGATGCATAGCTGTCAACTATCTTTTGTTCCGCGGTCGCTGTGGTTTTAACTTTAGCTTGGTAATCAATTATAGCGTCTATTTCCGGTTGCACAACAACATGATAGCCCGACTTTGGGTAAGTTTTTTTAAAATCGTTGTAAAGATCCAGCAACTCGGGTTCATATTTTTTTGCATTGGCTCTTTGATATAGGAAGTTTGCCAACATATACTCACGAGCAGGCTCCGGTAAATTGTTTGCATAGCGACCATACCAATCTAACAAGTACTCGTTAGACATCCTGGTATCAAAGATCTTAGTTTTGTTGTTGATCTTGCGTAAGTAAGCTTCTTTGTAAGTGTAAGCAAATGCCTCCAGGTACTCATAAAAACCTTTTGTAGATGTAGCCTTTGCATCTGTCATACTGTAGGCTTTGAAAAGCGCTGGCCAATGGTTAGTGAACGACGTATCGATGTTTTTAGCGTCGATAGCGGATGATAACAAGGCCGCATAGTAATAGTCACGGTCGAGCTTTGTATAGTCATACATCGCTTTGCTTATGCCATTGTTTTTTAACAGGCCATCATATTGAACCTGTTCGGTTTTACTTATGCTATCGATAGCCGACCTCACCAGTGCATAAGTTTTAAATTTTTCAACTATCGCTTCAGCTTTGCTCCATACGTCACGGTGCTTGATCTTGTTGATCAAAACCTGGCCTTCGGTATTCCCGCCGGTGATCGTGAAGGGATGCTCTTTATTGTCGGTGTTAAAGGTGATGGTGTAGTCCTTTTTAGGTTCTATATAAAAGCCAAAAAAGCTGCCGTAAAGTGCTTCTACCAAACCCGGGCGGATCAGGTCATTAGTGATGGTATATTCTCTGGCGTCCGACAGTTTAAGATCTTTGAACGTAATAAAGTGGCTGCCGTTCACCGGAGCATAAACCCTAAGAAGCTTTTCGACAGGGGAATTGGTCTTAAAAGTGATCTTGAAATTTTGCGCAATAGCTAACTGCGCGATCAGGGTGATAAGGATGGTAGATAAGGTTTTCTTCATGTATGCAATGTTTCTCTATGAGATGTAATTTACCCAGAAACATTGCATAACAATACGGTTATTCTTTAAAACTATTTGGTTTTGATGAATACTACGCCATTTTTGGCTTTATCGCCATACTTTTTCACACCTTCACTGCCCGGCATGTTGCCGATGGTGTCAATATGGTCTATTCCAAGGTCCTTGATATCTGTTGCCTTGGACTCCTTTCCGTCAATGATCACCAGTTTATCATTAAAGTTGAAGGAAGTACTGGTAGCTTTAATATTCAATACTTTAGCAGGCGTTGCATGAGCAGAAAAGCCTTTAACTGTTACCTCTTTAAGATCAGGTTCCGCGCTGATGGCCCGTGTGAACGATACATTGGTTGCGTAAACGGTATCCCCATCCGCCGTTACGATCTTGCCCGAACCATCGGCCGGTACCGGATAGCCACGCAGGCGTCCTGTCGAGCCTGAAGTTTGTATCTGGATACCTTGCACTTTTGTTTTGTGTATTAAGCTGTCCCCTCTGTACAGTGGGCTCACGCTTACACCAGGCAAGCGGTTTGTGATCACATGCACTTGTCCCTTAGTGGCCATCTCGCCACTAAATACTTTTACGTCGGTTATGTGGTCAGGAATTATCTCGGCAAGGCGTGCCATTTCACTTTTAACACCGTCGATAAACACTTCGGGAACTTCCTGGCCGTTCACCCTCATTTTTGTTATTTTATTGTTGCTGTCGAGTGAAATACCTCTATACAGACGGGTGATGTTTACCGAAGGCCTTCTATCGGTATCTACCTTAGTTACAAAGTCGATATGAAAGAACTTTCTCATCGGACTTACCTCCATGCTATCCGATAATGCTACCTCAAGTGTTTGTACTTGGCGTTTCTTCTTGGTTGCTTGTTTGGTCTCAGTTTTGACAGGCTCGTCAATGGTCACCATATCTTTCAGTTTTATGGTGATAGCCTGCATTATCTTCTCGCTGTTCTTAGCGACTTTTTTTACCTCCGCCTTCGATACCGAAAAGATCAGCAATAGCACCACTACCGCCGGCACCAGAAACAGATAACGGGTGATATTTACTTTAGACGACCGTTTGGCATTCATCATCATAATGCGCTTTTTAATGGTCGACATGTTAAAGTTATTCACTATGGCGCTGTTCTCGGCACCCATGTTCACGTTCAGCAGGCTGTATTGATAGTCCTTGCGGTCCACACCCTTCATCAGGATCTTCTGATCGGTAATGAACTCGATATTCTCACGGATGGCGCGTTTCATCAGCCAAACCCCCGGGTTAAACCAGTAAAAGATAGCGCTTAACTCGCCCAACAAAATATCCAGCGTATGCCACTCTTTAACGTGGATCTGCTCATGTTCTAATATCGCCCCTAACTCGCGCTCAGGGTGATTTTTAGGGTTGATATAGATGTTTTGCCAGAACGAGAACGGATTGATATCGCCATCGATCACACGGATCATGTATTGCTGTATCTGCAACGGCTGAGAGCGTTTGTGCAATCTGTATAAAGACAGTAACTGCATGCCCAGCCTTACACCAAACAGCGTAACACCGGCCCAAAAAGCGGCCAGCATCCAAAACCATACATCGCGCCCCAGGAAAGTTTTGGTGATCTCTTTCACCGGTTGCTGCCAGTTGATCACTACTACCTGTACCGGCTTGGCCAATTCCTCATGCCTATTCAAAAAAGCGGCTACATCCAGTAGGGGATATAGCGTCGAAAAAATGATGGCAGTGATCAGGTAAACCCGGTTAAGGTTATAAAAAGTAAGGTGGCGCAGCACCGCGTAGTATCCCGCACAAAAAATGAGCAGGGCTACGTTCACTTTAATAAGATATATGAACAGGGCAGGCATAGCTTTAAGGTTTATTTGTTCTCGATCATCTTGATTATCTCTTCCAACTCATTCTTGCTGATCTTCTTTTCTTTAGCAAAAAAGGTCACCAATTCTTTATAAGAGTTTTGGAAGTAATCGCTCACAAAGCCGTTCATGAAACGTTTTTTATAGTCGGCCTCCACAATAGACGGCAGGTACCTGAACGAGTTGGCTACCTTCTCGGCCTTAACAAAACCTTTACGCTCTAAGTTTTTTACAGTAGATGCCAGGGTAGTGTAGGGCGGTTTAGGTTCGGGCAGCAGATCAAGGAACTCTTTGATAAAGCCACCTTTGGTATGCCAGATGGCTTGCATAGCCTCCTCTTCTTGTATGGTCAATTTTTCCATTATGTACGATCGTTTATGTAAACCTACGAATGTTTCGTAAAACGCCAAACTATTTAACAGAAATTAACACAAATGATTCATTTAAGCATATGTGCCTAAAAAAATAATTTATTAAAGTTAATTGGTAACTTTTTCATTGTATTTATCCACAAATAGAGCAATTATTATCAAATTATTATTTTATCGATTAACTTTATCGGTATAATTTAAAACATTGGCCAAATTTTTATCTAGAAGGGATTTTTTATCTAAGGGTGCTATGCTTGCCGGCGGCGCTTATCCTGCCATGATGGCGCTCGGAATGCTGAAAGCCGCGCCGGCACATGCTTTCAACCTCGGAGAGAAAGTTGAAGGAAAACACATCATAATATTAGGTGCCGGTCTTGCCGGTATGACAGCTGCTTACGAACTGAATAAATTAGGTTATACCTGCACCATATTAGAAGCCCGCGAACGTACGGGCGGCCGCTGCTGGAGCATCCGTAACGGAAGTTTAAATACTGAGAACGATAAACCCACCGCTACTGCGGTTTTTGATGAAGGCTTGTATTTTAACGCAGGTCCATCACGCATACCGCATCATCATCAACTTACCCTGCATTACTGCAAAGAGTTAGGGGTGCCAATACAAGTTTATAACAACGTGAACGAGGGCGCTTACTATTTTGCTGAGGGTAAAGGGCCGCTTTCTAATAAAAAGATCCGCGTGCGCGAGGTGCATAATGATATCCGCGGATACACTACAGAAATGCTGTCCAAAGCGATGGATCATGGTAATCTCGACTCGGGTTTGACAAAAGAAGATGCGGAGAAAGTACTTAATTATCTGGCTGCAGAAGGTGGCCTGAATATAGATAAACTGTACAAAGCATCGGCCCGGCGGGGTTACATCGAATCGCCGGGAGCTGGGGACAAGCCGGGCAAGATTGGTGATCCTCATAAACTGGCTGATATTATACAGTCGGGTTTATTGGATCCGGACTTTTACAATGTGGCCGAATACACCTACGAGTTGCAGATGACGATGTTCCAGGCGGTAGGTGGCATGGATCAGATAGCAAAAGCATTCGAGAAAAAACTGAAGCCATTTATCAGGCTTGGGGCTGAGGTTACAAAAATCACTAATACCCCAAATGGAGCTACGATCATCTACAAAGATAAACTGGGCGAACACAGTATCAGCGGCGATATGTGCATCTGTACATTGCCCTTACCTGTATTAAGTAATATCAACAATAATTTTTCGGGTGATGTAAGTCGCGCGATAGATTACGTGGAATACATGAAGACCGGCAAGATAGGCCTGCAATTTAAAAGACGTTTTTGGGAGGAGGATGACCAGATCTATGGTGGCATCACCCATACCAATAATGATCTTACACAGATCTTTTATCCATCATATGATTACCTGAGCAAAAAAGGCATCCTGATCGGCTACTATAATTTTAACGATAAGGCCAAACGTACCGGCGAACTAAGCTATGCCGAGCGCGAGAAACTGGCTTTAGAAAAAGGACGCCTTGTGCATCCGCAATACGATAAGGAATTTGAAAAGTCGTTCTCGGTAACCTGGCATAAAACTAAATACAGTATGGGAGGCTGGGGCGAATACAACAGCGAGACCCGCAAAACCTACTATCCGGCATTATTAAAGCCCGACGGACACATTTACTTTGCCGGTGAACACCTGACTTATCTGAACGCGTGGATGGCCGGAGCGTTCGAATCGGCGCGGAGCGTGGTGACGGCTTTGCACGGCCGCGTGACCGAGCAACGTATAAAATACCCTGCAGCGGGAGTAAAAGGATAACAAAAACTATAGGTTAATACTCATACACACCAAACAAAACTAAAGATCACATGGCAAACTCATTATCTCGCAGAAACTGGCTTAAGTCCAGCGCACTGATGGCCGGGGGGCTGGTAGCAGCATCGGGCACGGTAAATACATTAACGGCGGCACCGCTAAACAAAGCGCCATCAGCAGCGCCTGAATTTTTATCAGAGCAGGATTTTTTAAGGCAATTACCGCCAACCGAGATGAAGGCGCGTTTAAGCGCTAACGAAAACCCGTTCGGTCCATCACCGGCTGCTAAAAAAGCTTTGCAGGATGCGATAGATGGCAGCTTCCGTTACCCTATGGGCAGCATGCGAACATTGGCTACCAAGATAGCGGAGTCGGAAGGTTTGCAGGCATCTAATATCTTGTTGAGTTCGGGTTCATCGCCATTATTGCAAGCAGCAGCTATGCACTTTACTAAAGGCGGTAAAAGCGTGATCAGCGGCGATCTTTCTTATAACGATCTGCCGGGTCAGGCGGCACGCTACGGCGGCAGCTGGATAAAAGTACCCATGACACCAGATCTGAAACTTGATCTGGACGCTATGGAAGCCAAGGTTGATAGCAATACAGGCTTGGTTTACATTTGTAACCCTAACAACCCTACTGCTACCATGGTTGATACCGCTAAACTGAAAGCTTTTTGCGAGCGGGTATCTAAAAAAACGACCGTAATGGTTGATGAGGCTTACATTGATTACCTGCCAAATATGGCCGATGTGACCCTGATGGGTGGCGTAAAGGCCGGTCAAAATATTATTGTGGCACGCACCTTCTCTAAGCTGTATGGCTTTGCCGGTTTGCGTTGCGGATACTTTGTTGGTCAGCCAGAATTGATGCGCGAGATAAGCGCTTACACTTCAACGGGTATGGCATTGTCGGCAACCACCATCGCTGCGGCTATCGCGGCTTATCATGAAACTCCTTTCTTACAAGACGCACTGAAGAAGACCATGGCCTCTAAAGAGTTTTTATACGCGACGTTAAAGAAAGAAGGTTACGAATACATTCCATCATCGGCCAACTTTGTATTGTTCCCTATTAAAATGGCGCCGCAACAGTTCAGTCAAGAGATGAACAAGCGTGGCGTAAGCATCCGCACCTGGACATACGGCGGTAAAGATTACTGCCGTGTTAGTATCGGTACCATGGACGAGATGCAGGCTTTTGCCGATGCATTTAAACAACTATCTTAACAACAGAAACTACCGGGACATCTTATTTATACATCTGCACTTATCAATAGCGCGTTTGGCGCTATTGATCTTTTTATTAAAAGCAAATTATGCGAAAATTTACATTCCTACTTTTACTATCAGGCGCTGCCCTATTTGCGCAAGCGCAAACCAAAGCACCAAACCCAAGGCCCATTACCATGGCCGAATACGAAAAGGCGCAAACCTACACAGTTGCTAACTTAGATGCCGACACTTATGTAAAGTTTGATAATGCTTACGTGCTCGACCGTTACGAAGGCCGCAAACCATACTTTATTACCGGTAGCGACGGCTTAAAAAAGCGTATAGATCTTTATAAACTGATCGCCAAGGAGGGCATGCAGGAGATAGGCCTAATGGTTTTCTACACCAACGAGAAAGGCAAGATCTACAAAGCCCTGGTGCCTGATTTTACTGCTGATGCAAAGGTTTGGGACAAGTACTTTAATGATATCGATAACATTAATAAAGTAGAGACCAACTTTATCCTGAAGCTGTCGTATATCCTGTCAAAAGAGATGGCCTTCCAGCAATACAAGGTGATCAACGGTGGCAAGGATATGAAAGAAGAGAATGCCACCTATGGTAACGACATCTGTTTCCCGGGCGACGAGGAAGTGACCATGGCCGATGGCAGCAAAAAGATATTAGCTGCGATAAAACCGGGCGATAGGGTAGTATCTATCGATCCGGAAACCAAGGCAGCCAGTATTGTTAATGTAAAAGAACTAACCACGCACGATGCTAAGAATTACGCGCTGACGCGCCTGGTATTGGTATCAGCAAAAACCAAGAAGACTTTAACTGGTGAATATATCGATCTGAATACCAAAGTGCTGCAAGCTACACCTAACCACCCGATGCCAACCAAAGATGGTCGCCTAAAAATGGGCGAAGTGGCCGAAGGACAGGAAGTGCTTTGCCTGAATGAAAAAACAGGCGAGTACGAAGCCTTTACTGTAATGCAAAAGACCGAAAAAGGCGGCGGCGTACAAAAGGTTTACAACATTGTAGCCGATGGCGGTAGTACCCTGATCCTAAATGGGGTGATGGTGTTGCAGAAGTAATAGGATAGAAGAGCTATTATGAAATGGTTGTTGGATATTACAGATCCGGCAACCATTTTGTGTTTTATAGCCCCTACGAACCCCTTCCCTAAAAAATACCTACCTTTGCGGCCATGGGATGGCTGGAAAAGATCAAACTAACTAAACAATTACTACGTTCTGCCGCTGAGGCGGGTTATGCGTCGCCGACGGAGATGCAATTAAAGACCATGTCGAGAATGATCGGTGGGAACGACCTGGTCGCTGTCGGTCCGCAAGGCAGCGGTAAAACTACTGCTTATGTGCTAAGTGTACTTAATCGCTTTAATTATGCTCCGGACGGTGTGCCGCAAGTACTGATCTTAGTGCCTAACCAGGATGCTGTTGAAGCCGTGATAGATCGGTTTGATACACTTAACCGTAACCGTTCTATATCGATAGTGGGCCTGTATGCTGCGCCTGGAATTGAGGGGCAAATGGATGCCCTGGCAGATGGTGCTGACATTGTGGTAGCTACTCCCGATAGGGCCCGTGCTATCTATCTTAAGTTAGGCTTGAACTTAAATAAGTTACAAGTGATCATTGTTGACGATGCCGATCTTATAGTTAAACAAGGTTTACAGTTACCTGTGGCTGAACTTGCCAACAGTGTCCCCAAAGCGCAACGGATACTGTTTACCGAGGTGATGCACGAGAAGCTGGAAAAAATGATAGGTAATGTAATGGTCGATGCAACACCGGTGATCGAGGTAGACGAGATAGGCGAGCCAACCTTGTCATTACTGCCGCAGATGTTATATCAGGTACCAAATTTTGGTACCAAAATAAACTTGCTTAATCTGTTTATGCAGGACGAGGAATTGTTCACCAAGGTGATCGTCTTCGTTAATACAAAACAAACTGCTATGAAGATCTATGATGAGCTTAGCAAGATCAACCGAGGTTCGATAGCACTACTAAATTCATGGAACCCAACTTTAACAAGCATCGATGATGTGGCTACCTTCAAAGATAGCGATACCCGCATGCTTATTGTCGCTAACGAGAATAATGACGAGGTAACTTTAGATGGTGTACCATTCATTCTGCATTTTGACCTTCCTGAAGAAAAAGATATCTACCTGGGTCGCGTGGTAAACAGTAGCGGGAGCAACGAAGATGACGAAACCATAACCATCACTCTGGCTACCGATATTGAATTGACGTTAGTTAAACGTATAGAACAAGCCGGCGGACAAAAAATGCAGGTAATGGAATTACCGGACGACCTGGTCATCGCCAAAGAGAAAAAGAAAAAAGAAGAAGCCCCTAAAGCTTCGACTAAAGAAGATACTAATGCTCCCGGCGCTGCTTTTCATGAAAAGAAAGCTAAGAACTCAAAGAACTACAATTATAGCTCAGGTGAGAAGGCTAAGATGAATATGAAGAAGAAGCACGGATAGACAAACAATATCCCTCTCCATATTTAACTTCAAGTTCCAACGGACTATAAATTCGGTATTACAAAAAAGTTTGCGAAAGTTAGCTTAAGGTGACAATTACAATCTATGGAACCAACCCTTTCGCCAAAAAACGAACAGCTGTATACCAGCAATTAGTCCCATTAGGATCAATGCGTAGATATAACCGTGATCCCAGTACAGTTCGGGCATGTTATCGGGGATGGTTTCGCCGTGCACACCCTCTCGGGAGAAGTTCATGCCATAGATCCCTGCAATAAAGGTCAGTGGTATAAAGATGACCGAGATAATGGTGAGTACCTTCATTATCTCGTTCATGCGGTTGCTCACCATGGATAAGTAAAGGTCTACCAAACTGGAAGTGATCTCTTTATAACTATCGATCATATCCATGGATTGGATGGTATGATCATATGCATCCCGCAGATAGGTTTTGGTCTCGGGCGTGATCAGCGGACTATCGCTCCTGATCATATCGTTGATCTTATCACGCTCGGGCCAGCTGGCGCGGCGCATAACAATGAGGGCGCGTTTAAGGTGCTGGGCATCATACATGATGCTTTTATCGGGTTTGATGTAAAGTTTTTCTTCTACCAGATCCAGCTTATCGCCGATGGTAGATAAGATCACAAAATACTGATCAATGATCATATCCATCAGTGCGTAACACATATAACCGGCGCCACCTGTACGGATAGATCCTTTGCCAACCTTAAGGCGGGTCTTTATCGGTGCAAAGCGGTCTTCGTTATCTTCCTCAAAACTAATGATCAGCTTATCCTTAACAATGGCCGAAAATTGTGTGTTAGATAGCTCATGCTTAGGTGTCAGCTTCATGATGCGGCTGACGGCAAAAACGTAGTCGTCGTATTCCTCAAACTTAGGCCGCTGGTGATTGCTGGTAATGTCTTCTAAAACAAGCGGGTTAATGTTGAGTTGCTCACCAATGGATTCAATCAATTGAGTATCACCCAAACCATTTATCTGTATCCAATGCGTATGGTCGGGGCAGCTTTTAAACTGCTCTAATATCTCGGGGATGGTCGTCCCCTCGCATTTAACTACCTCTTGCGCATTGTAGGAGTAGATGTTGATCTTTGGCTCAATGGCATCCTCGGCAATACGGATCGTACCCGGGCTATCACCCACGTTACCCATCCGTTTTTTGATATTCAGTTTTAGCTGTGCCTTGGCCAATGCATTCATCTATAAATAATTTATGGTTTGCGGGCCTTGATTGAATAGCAGGTCAACAATACTCAGGTTCTTCAAAAAGCCGATCCGCTCTTCAAAAACCTGAAAATAGGATTTTTGTTCGTACCCGCTTTCCGCTTTGGCACTTATGGTTTTGCGGTAGTCGGCCATATCATCGTATTTGGCATGAAACTCTTCGGTATAATTCAGGTTTACCTTCAGCTTTATCATACCTAACACTATGTTCAGCAATTCCTGATTATAGTCGAATAAGAACTCGAACCTGTCTTCGTAAAAACGGGCAAAGTCATCCTCGTAATATTCAAAAAATGCCGAGCGGCGATAGCATGATTGCAGGCTCATCCAATGCAGGCGTTGCCATCTAAAGTCGTAACTGATGCGCACGTCCTTCACGCTGGTATGTACTTTAGAACCTTTGATCACCGGTATGGTCAGGTCCAATGGCCCATCGGGCGAGTAGATGGTGGCCCGGTTGCGGTAGGTCTGCTTGATGAGGTGTTCGTGATGTTCTATCAGCACATTTTGTTTGTGCTTGTTCAATAGTGTAAAATATTCGACAGGCGGTAGATAAAACATTGGAAGAACAGCGCCGTTATCCGTCATAAATTTTTATGTTTGCAGTTAAAACTGGTCGAAATTAATGATAATTAAAGGGCTTTCAAGAATAGGCGTATTCTTTTTGTACCTGCTTTCTTTATTGCCCTTTTGGTTGCTGTACATCATATCCGATGTATTGTACATCATCCTATATTACATAATTGGCTATCGCAGAGCCGTTGTAGACGAAAATCTGTCCAATTCCTTTCCTGAAAAAACAGCCGAAGAACGGAAAGTCATTGCCAAAAAGTATTACCGTTACCTCGGGGATCTGATCATGGAGACTTTTAAGATGCTCAGTATCTCCAAGGAAGAGTCGCGACGCAGATTTTCACCTGCCAAGCCTGATACCGACCAGCGTGTGCGCGATCATTTAGCACAAGACCGCACCGTTTTAGTAGCTGCCGGCCATTATGGTAACTGGGAGCTAAGCGCGTTGAGTTGCAGTATGATCACCGATAAGGATAGGATCGTTGTTTACAAACCATTGGCCGATGAAGTGTTTGACGATATGTTCAAAAAGATGCGGTCGCGTTTTGGAGGTACACCCGTGGCTATGAAGGACACTTTACGTAAACTGGCGACCTTGCGGGGCAAGCCGAGTTTAACGGTATTAGTGTCCGACCAAACCCCTGTGCGCGAGACGGTACAATACTTTACCCAATTTTTAAACCAGCCGACGGCGATATTTTTGGGAATAGAGAAACTGGCTAACGCGATGAATGCCGTTGTTGGTTTTTGGGATGTGCGCTGCGTAAAACGCGGTTATTACACTTACGAATTTGTGGTGCTGACCACCGAGCCAAAGCAATTGGCCGAATATGAGATAACGAACATGCACGTTGCTTATTTAGAGCAGATGATAAAAGCCGAGCCGCAGTACTGGCTATGGTCGCACAAAAGATGGAAATTTAAGCCCGAACACGTATAGATGAGCAATTTACCTAAAGTAGCGGTAGTTATTTTAAACTGGAACGGCTTAAAACACCTTAGTCAATTTTTGCCCTCGGTACTGGCAAGCGAGTGGGACAACCTGGATATTGTGGTTGGTGATAATGCATCGAGCGATGGTTCGGTCAGCTTCCTGCAACATACATTTCCAACCGTCAGTATAATTCAGAATGACCAGAATTACGGCTTTACAGGTGGCTATAATCGTGTATTGGAACAGGTTGAAGCTGATTACCTCATATTGCTGAATTCGGATATCGAAGTTACCCCTAACTGGATCAAACCGGTCATCGACATGATGGAGGCCGACGAGCTGATCGCTGCCGCCGCCCCAAAGATCAAGTCATATCATCAGCAAACGCATTTTGAGCATGCCGGAGCTGCAGGTGGATTTATAGATAGCTATGGTTATCCATTTTGCCGCGGACGTATATTTTACGAAGTAGAAGAGGACAAAGGCCAGTACGATACGTCGGGCGAAGTTTTTTGGGCATCGGGCGCTGCCATGTTCATTAAAAAGAAATGCTGGGATCTGGCCGGGGGTTTTGACGAACGCTTTTTTGCCCATATGGAAGAAATAGATCTTTGCTGGCGATTAAAGAACCTTGACTATAAGATCATGTACTGCGCCGAGTCGGAGGTATTCCATGTTGGCGGCGGTACGTTAGACAAGGAGAACCCATTTAAGACCTACCTCAACTTCCGCAATAACTTGCTGTTGCTTAAAAAGAACCTCTCGTTCGGCAGGGCATTTTATACGATCAGTTTACGTATCTGGCTCGACTTTTTGGCCGTGATCCGCTTTATGAACGAGGGTAAACGTAAAGATGCCTGGGCGGTAAGCCGTGCGCATCAAAACTTTTTCAGGACACTTTTCAATCGTCCGGCGTTTAAAGTTACCAAAGCGCACCATACCACCTTAAAGTGCATGTACAAGCGCAACATCGTTTGGGATTTCTTCATCAAAAAGAAAAAGGCGTTCAGCGATCTAAGTTCAGAGGATTTCTTTCGGTAATTTTATGTTTATTTGAGATAGTGTAGCAGTTTACTGTTGCGTATCATCAAAACTATCATATCCACCTAAAATGAATTACTTAAAGAAAGGCTTCGCTTATTTGTTAGCTGCCACGCCACTGTTGGCTATTGCGCAAGACCAACCACTGTACGATACCACACAAAAAGTACAACTAATATCCCGTCAGTTCAGCTTTACCGAGGGTGCGTCGGTAGATAAAAAGGGCAACGTTTTTTTCACTGATCAGCCTAACGATAAGATATGGAAATACGACACCGACGGCAAGCTGAGTGTATTTTTAGATAAGACAGGTCGTGCCAACGGCACTTACTTTGACAAAAAAGGTAACCTGATCGTTTGTGCTGACGATAAAGGCGAATTATGGTCAATAGATAAGAATGGTAAAGTTGACGTCATCCTGAAAGATTATGAGAGCAAGCAGTTTAACGGCCCTAACGATCTTTGGATAAACTACAGATCAGGCGGCCTGTACTTTACCGATCCGTACTATCAGCGTGATTACTGGACCCGCAAAAAAGGCGATCTTGACGGTCAAAAGTTGTACTACATAGCCAAAGGTGGCCAACCTGTAATAGCCGACGGAGAATTGCGCCAGCCCAACGGCATTGTAGGCACACCTGATGGTAAAACGCTTTATGTGGCCGACCTTGGTGCCAATAAAACATACAAGTATACCATCAATAGCGACGGCTCACTGACCGATAAACAATTCCTGATCGGTCAAGGATCGGATGGGATGGTGCTGGATGAGCAGGGCAATATTTACCTGACCGGCAGGGGCGTAAGTGTATTTGATCCAACAGGGAAAAAGATCGCTCAAATAGCCGTTCCGGAATCATGGACCGGAAACGTTTGCTTTGGTGGTAAGGATAAGAGGACGCTGTTCATCACGGCATCAAAAGGGTTGTATACGTTGAAAATGAATGTGAAAGGGGTTGAGTAAGGGATCGAGCAGCAACATATTGCTTGATGTCCAACCGCCCGTCTTTATTCCCGTTAATTTCTACCTCGATATCGGAGTCCTCTGGTAAGCTAAGCCAAATTTGATACGAGTTGCCGAAAATTTGCTTGCTCTTCAGGCAGTACTTAAGAAAATCGGTGCCTAATTGTATATCGCAACAAATATTCTGCTTTTTGTGTAAGTTTTAAAAAATGCAAACAACTAATAGTTGAAAAAGCATATATGAGAACTTTACTACTTTTAATGGCTGCAATAATAAGCACCACATCTTGCGCACCCAATTCGTCTCCGGAGAAGCGAATGAATATTAAGAACCTGGAACTTGATCAGAAAGTTGAAGTGATCTCGAAACAGCAACAAGTATTAAGAGACAGTATTTTGATCTTGAAAAAGGAGATCGACGCCATCAAACATCAATAAGCATGGCTGTTGAAAAAAAATCCGTGAAGAGCATACTATCATTGATCATCATAGTATTTATCACTACCAGCGCCATTGCACAGCAAGAGCCGCTACAAGCCAAGTCTGTTATCAAGTTGTTTAAGGAGTACGTTAATGCCGGTCAGTATAACCTGGTCTGCAGTTTATTCGCCGAAAAAGCTAAAGCTAATTTCCCGCCCGATCGAACAGTTTCATTCCTTGAACAACTGCAAGGCAGGTACGGCCATATAAAAAGCACATCGTTTATTTCGGTAGAAAATTCGTTTACCACCTACCTTGCTGATCTTGATAAGGGGCAGGTTGTAATATGGATAGCCGTAGATAGTCTTTCAAAGATCAATGGTTTGTTCGTTAAACCTTACCAGATCATTCCGGCGAAAGTTGAGCGTAATACTAGTAAATTATCGCTGCCTTTTAATGGCTCGTGGACCGTTTTTTGGGGCGGCGACACTAAAGCGCTTAATCTGCACAATGGCGTTAGATTTCAACAGTACGCTTTTGATATCGTTATTAATGGGTTGGACGGCCGTTCTTACAAAACAGACGGAAAGTCAAATACGGGCAGTAGATGGTGTTGCGGATAATATTCCCGGGAAGGTAAACACGATGTATGTGCCAGGCAATTCAGTGATATTAAAAACAGCAAATAATGAATATCTCTTTTTTGCTCATCTAAAACAACTCACTGTAAATGTTAAAGAGGGTGATGTGGTAAAGCAAGGGCAATTGCTTGGCCGGTGCGGCAACTCGGGTAATTCGTCTGAACCACATTTGCATTTCCATGTTCAGGATACGCCGAGTTTCGACACAGCAACCGGAATAAAATGTTATTTCGAGCGCATCCATGTGAATGGAAAGATCATGGGTAATCATTCTCCGATCAAAGGGGACAGAATAGAGAATATCAAACTTTAGTAATGAGCGAAAAGGATTTTCTAAGTATGATACAGGATAACCAAGGCATTATCCATAAGATATGTCGGATCTACCGCGATAGCCCCGAAGACCGGGAAGATCTTTTTCAGGAAGTTGTTTTCCAGCTTTGGCGGTCATACCCATCATTCAGCGGTGGCTCTAAAAGTTCAACATGGCTCTATCGTGTTGCGCTGAACACAGCCGTGGCATCATTCAGGAAAAATAGACCAAATATTACTACGACCGAGTACCTTCCGGATGTACAATTCGAAGATATTAATAATGAAGACAATGAACGGCAGGAAGAGTTTCTTGCGGGTATAAGGCAGTTAAGTGAGCCTGATCGGGCACTGATCGCATTGTATCTCGAAGAATTGAGTTACCAGCAAATTGCAGGGATATTGGGCATCAGCGAAAACAATGTTGGCGTAAAACTTAACAGGATAAAAGTAAAACTGCAAAAAATAGTAAAGTAACCTATGGAAATTGAAGAATTAAGAAAAGAGTGGAAAAGCATCAAAACGCCGCAAATAGATCTTGATCGACTTAAAGATATGACAATAGAAAAAAGCCACCCGGTGCTTAGCGGCATAAGGAAACAACTCACAATGGAACTGATCGGATGGTCAGCGGTCCTTATTATCTGCTTTACCGGCTTAGATGCTGATGCAAAAACGATGCTTGCAAATGCTATATTAATTATATCGGTGACTATCCCGATGCTCTTCAATATTTATGGCTATAAACTATCAAAGGAATTTATAGCCGGCCCGGACATCACTTCATCACTGCAAAACCAAATTAGATCCCTCAAGCGTTTTGCTGTTACAAGTGTGTTGCTTAGAATAATGCTGATCGCAGGAGTGGGTTACTTTTTCCTGTCTAACATCAATATTAACCCGGGCAAGCTTATGTTGCTTGGAGCGGGGAGTGTTTTATTATTATTGCCACTTTACTTATTAGTTCGCATCTGGACCAAAAGGGTAGGCACATTAAGTACCACGCTTAGGTTATTGAAAGAGCACGAATAGGCATCCCAACAACAAGAGCTACGTCTACTTTTTATCACTTCGTCTTTAACAAAATGCAAGTGTGCTAAAGATGGAGAGTTGGATGTCCCCCTCTTTGACCCATTTGGCAAAAATGTAGGCTCTTTCAAACCAAATTTCATAAAAAGTCTTTATTGGGTATATATTGCGATCAACTGCTCTCATATATCAAAGTAGATATAAATTATGAATCGTCTCGCTAACTCATCATCGCCATATCTTTTACAACACGCCAATAACCCTGTCGATTGGTTTCCCTGGGGGCCTGAGGCTTTGCAAAAAGCTAAGGACGAGAATAAACTGATCTTGGTCAGCATTGGTTACTCGGCCTGCCATTGGTGCCATGTGATGGAGCACGAAAGTTTTGAGGACGAAGCCGTGGCTGCAGTGATGAATGAACACTTCGTTTGCATTAAAGTTGACCGTGAAGAACGCCCCGATGTAGACCAGATCTATATGAGTGCCGTACAATTAATGACCGGCCGTGGTGGCTGGCCCTTAAATTGTATTTGCCTGCCTGATCAGCGGCCGATCTATGGCGGCACGTATTTCCGTAAGAACGATTGGACAAGTCTGCTCTTCAACCTGGCTGATTTTTATCAACAAAAACCGGATGAAGCGGCTGATTATGCTGATAAGCTGACGGCAGGCATCAAGCAATATGAATCGGTTACCTTTGTGAAAGATGCTGTCGAATACACCAAAGCCGACCTCGAAAAGATCGTTGAAAATTGGAAACGCTACTTCGATACCGAAGAAGGCGGTATGGGCAACTCCCCAAAATTCCCCATGCCGAATAATTGGCTGTTCCTAATGCGTTACGCACATTATATGTGGGACGGCAATATCGCAAATATTGTAACGCTGACCTTAAAGAAGATGGCTTACGGCGGGATCTACGATCAGATCGGTGGAGGCTTTGCCCGTTATTCGGTAGATAAGGTCTGGCATATCCCGCATTTCGAGAAGATGTTGTATGACAATGCGCAGCTGATCAGTCTTTATGCCGAGGCTTACACCTGGCAAGGCGATGATCTGTATAAGCAAGTTGTTGAAGAGACCATCGACTTTGTTCAGCGCGAATTGATGTCGCCTGATCTCGGGTTCTACTCGGCCCTTGATGCAGATAGTGAGGGAGTGGAAGGTAAATTCTATAGTTTTTCTAAAGCTGAATTGGACGAGGTGTTGGGTATCGATGCACAGCTTTTCGGTATCTATTACAACGTAACCGAACACGGCAATTGGGAAGAGGAGGAAACCAACGTATTCTTCCGCCGCGATGATGACGAGGAATTGGCCGCTAAGATCGGTATCAGTACCAAAGAATTACGTGAGGTGATCCAAACCTGCAAGGTTAAGCTGATGGCATTGCGAGATGGACGCGTCCGCCCGGGACTGGATAATAAGATATTGGCCTCGTGGAACGGACTGATGTTGCGCGGTTTGTGCGACGCGTACAAAGCATTTGATAAACCGGAATATCTGGAATTGGCATTAAAGAATGCTGAATTCATCACCAAACAATTGATCAATGCTGATGGTAAGGTCAATAGGATCTATAATGCTGATGCAGTTAAAGGCGATGCCGACCCGATCGCGTTCCTGGATGACTACGCCAATATCATTGACGCATTTATCGGCCTATACGAGGTCACTTTTGATATTAGTTGGTTGGAACAAGCTAAAGAACTCACCAACGTCGCTATCGAACATTTCTACGATGAGGCAAATGGCATCTTCTTTTATACTGATGACCAGGAACAACTGATCGCCCGTAAATCAGAGATCATGGATGGCGTGATACCGTCATCCAACTCGGTAATGGCGCGTAACCTGAAAAAGCTGTCGCTGGTTTTTGAGGATGAACGTTATGAGCAGATCGCGGCTCAGCAGTTACGCAATATCTTCACACTAATAGCTAAGTATGGTTCATCATATTCAAATTGGGCGATCTTGTTACAAGAAGAGATATTCGGCTTAGCCGAAGTGGCCGTTACCGGCCCCGAATTTCAGGATATCCGCTGGGAATTGGAACAAACTTACGCGCCTAATAAAATAATATTGGGAGGTACGGCAGAAAATTTACCTTTGCTGCAAAACAGGGTAGGAGAGCGGACGCTCATCTACGTTTGTAAGAACAAGACCTGCGGTTTACCTGTCGACAATGTTGCCGATGCGTTAAAACAAATTGCAGGTTAAACGCGTATAATTAACGGATCAATATAATAAAGAATGAAAATTGAAGCACAACACGTAGTATCATTAACCTACGATCTATATGTTAAAAACCAGTCTGGTGTGGAAGAACTGGTCGAAAAAACTACCGAAGAGCAACCGCTTACCTTTTTATATGGTGCGGGCCAAATGTTGCCAAAGTTTGAAGAGAATTTGAGCACATTATCAACCGGCGATACTTATGATTTTAGATTAACGGCGGAAGACGCCTACGGTGAGCATGATGAGGAAGCGATAGCTAACCTGCCTATCCAGATGTTCGAAGGTCAGGATCTGCCCGAAGTTGGTGCGGTATTGCCTTTGCAAGATAACCAGGGTAACCATTTTCAAGGACAGGTGATCTCTATCGCCGAGGACGCGGTATTGGTTGACCTTAACCACCCGATGGCTGGTCAGGAATTGCACTTTAGCGGCAAGATCCTTAACGTACGACCGGCTAATACAGAGGAATTGGCTCACGGCCATGCACACGGTCCGGATGGTCATCACGCTCACTAATAAGAAGTATTGTAATACGTAGCCGACCTTTTAGGTCGGCTTTTTTTTGCTATTGTCAAAAAAAAATAACTATAAAGAAGGTTAACAAAGGTTAACATAGTTTTGTAATAAATAAACATAAAAC
The DNA here is from genome assembly GCF_015222005.1 of Mucilaginibacter myungsuensis. Lineage (GTDB taxonomy): Bacteria > Bacteroidota > Bacteroidia > Sphingobacteriales > Sphingobacteriaceae > Mucilaginibacter > Mucilaginibacter myungsuensis. The sequence goes on from NZ_JADFFL010000001.1 coordinate 82,802, forward strand.
ATTGATAATAAGTACATTTATATACTTTATATAAACTTTACATGTTTTTAAAAAATTGATGGTCTTAATTTGAGATAGATTAGAACTCATTAGATAAGCGCTTAATCATCTCCCCGTCGATGTATCCTGACAATTTTAAATTCCCGCTTTAAACCCTACCTTAGCCTTGATGAATACGTTAAGGTCGATCTTCACATTTTTATTATTTGCTTTAGGTGTTGATGCCTGTGCACAAACCATTAATGTGGCGGTGGCGGCTAATCTGCAGTCGGTCATCAAAGAATTGGGCGAGGATTTTAAAACGCGTTCGGGTATTGCTGTCGAACCGATCGTAAGCTCATCCGGTAAACTGGTGGCACAGATCAGTAACGGCGCACCATACGATGTTTTCCTGTCAGCGGATATGGATTTTGCTCGAAAACTGTCAGACGATGGTTTTGCCGATGGCAAGCCAAAGGTCTACGCGAAAGGTATCCTGATCGTTGGTACGGTACAGGATATCGCGATCAATACCTGGCGAACATCGATATTGACCAAAGAAGTTGAGAAGATCGCTATCGCTAATGCTAAATTGGCACCCTACGGTCGCGCGGCCGAAGAAGCGTTGACCAAACTTGATCTGCTGGATAAAATACGTTCTAAACTGGTTTATGGCGAAAGCATATCCCAGGTGAATACTTATATTGTTCAACCTGCTGTCACCTTAGGCTTCACCACAAAGTCATTAGTTAAAGAGCAACAAGGCAGCATGACCTTCCATTGGGCCGAGGTAGGTCCTAAACTATACTCGCCGATAGAGCAAGGTATGGTGGTCATCAAAAAAAGCAAAAACAAGCGTGCGGCAAAGAAATTTTACGATTATATGCTGACCGCACCCGCGCAGGAGATCTTAAAAAAATACGGCTACCTTATCCCATAGATACGGATGGACGCTTCGCCTATTTGGTTATCGCTTAAGCTGGCCGCCGTAACAACAGCTTTGTTATTGCTCATCGGTTTGCCGCTGGCTTACTGGTTAAGTAAAGGCCGGTCGGTATGGCGCGTGATCATCGAGGCCATCGTTACACTGCCGCTCGTATTGCCACCCTCGGTATTAGGATTTTATCTGCTGATCGCTTTTAGTCCGCAAAGAGGGTTTGGTAAATGGTTAAACGAACATTTAGATATCCAATTAGTGTTCTCGTTCCCGGGATTGGTGCTGGCATCCGTCATTTATAGTCTGCCGTTTATGGTGGGGCCTATCAAGTCGGCTTTACAGCAATTGCCATCTTCGCTCGCACAGGCGTCATATACCTTGGGTAAAAGTGAGTGGGAGACGTTCATGAAGATCCTGCTCCCCAATATCAAAGCATCGGTACTGACCGCCGTAGTAATGACCTTCGCCCATACCATCGGCGAGTTTGGCGTAGTGCTGATGATAGGTGGTAATATCCCCGGTCAGACCAAAGTTGCATCCATCGCCATTTACGATGCTGTGGAGAGCATGGATTATGCTACTGCTAATACCTACTCTTTGTTGCTGGTTGTTTTCACATTCGTTATTGTCACCGCTGTATTTCTCCTCAACCGCAATAAAGCCAAAAGCCCGCTGGAATGATCGCTATCGATATACATAAAAAGCTAAAGATCGGTAAGGGATGGTCTGACCTGCATGTGCAATTACAGGCAGAGCGTGGTACTATCACGGTCATTCACGGACCGTCCGGGGCAGGTAAATCTACGTTTTTAAAAGTGTTGGCGGGGTTGATCAAGCCGGAAACAGGTAGTATCTCGGTCGATGGTGATGTTTGGTTAGATACCTCATCCAGGATCGATCTATCCCCTCAACAACGCAAAGCAGGATTTGTATTCCAGAACTATGCTTTGTTTCCTAACATGACCGTTAAACAACACCTGCAATACGCTACTAATGATGCCGCCTGGATAGACGAGTTACTAAGTTTAGGCCAACTACAAACCTTCGCCGATCAAAAACCTGATGACCTTTCGGGAGGTCAACAACAGCGCCTGGCTATTTTGCGCGCCATGGCCATTAAGCCTAAATTATTACTCATGGACGAACCGTTTTCGGCACTCGACCAAAAAACAAAGGCCGACCTATTGGCCGGCCTGAAAATTTTATGGGATAAATTACAAACGACGGTGATCATTGTAAGCCATTATCCGGATGAATTAAAGGATATCGCTGATCATCAGCTCTATGTCAGCTATCAATAGCTTACTTCTTATCCTTCTTATTCGCCTCTACATAACCCCAAAAGCTGATCGCGTCCCTGCTGGTGTTGTTCACAAATAAGGTAGCATAGCCTGATGGGGTAACTTCTAAGATCATGCGCTGCACATCTTTAATATCCGTAGGTTTGATGATGATCTGATAATTGTTTTTACGTGTAGCGGCCTCGTAAACAAAATCTGTGGATGCAAATTTGATACCGCCGTCGCGTGGGGCGTTCGGTACCAGATAGGCCTGTCCGTAATAGGGCAGGAATGACAGGATGGTATCCGGCAGGATCTTTAGATCGTAATAACCGTATTGGATGTTTACGTTACCACCCCTTAACGGACTTGCCGATTGAACGTAGAAGGTAAAGTCCTTGCTCTCTACCAATTTTCTCACAGCTGCCTCTTTAACAGCTTTTTTATCTGCTTTACTATCTTCTTTTTCGTTTTGCGGATAGGCCGCAAAAGCCCCGGCGAAAACTATGGCCAACGCCGCGATGGATGTCTTTAATGCTCTCATATATCTCTCATTTTTTATACAGGATGCATAACATCCGTATATTCCATAAATAAAACGAAGACCGTGCCAGTTTAAGTATCAAGCGAAAGATAATGCTAATGTGTAAGCTATGCAACAAAGCTTATAAAACAGCAAAGCCATTCAAATAGAATGGCTTTGCATATCTTCTATCCCTCCCTTCAGGGAGGTAAGGAGGGTTTCTTAGATCATGCTCACACTACGGTTAACAAAGGCGGTCAGGTCGGCACCGGTCAGTAAACCTTGGGATAACAGAGCTAAGTCGAATGCTTGTTTAGCTAAACGCGATGCCTCTTCAGCGTCCTCGGTTTGCAAAATACGGGTGATCAGTTTGTGGTTGCCGTTCACTACCACTTTGTAGTTATCAGGCATGTTGCCATAAAAGCCCATACCGCCGCCCATGGCTGCCATCTCTTTCATACGGCGCATAAACTCGTCCATAGTAACGGTTACCGGTAATTCCTCAGGGTTAAGGCTTTCCAGCTCAACTTTGTAAGCCGGCTTGTTGATAGCACTATCAAAGATGGTTTTCACCTGTGTGCTTTGCTCTTCGGTCAGGATGTGCGCCGGTGCATCATCTTTCTTGATCAGTTTATCGGCAACATCAGCGTCAACGCGTTTAAATGACGTTTTTTCTAACTTGTTCTCTATCTGGCCAACAAAGTGGTTATCTATCGGCGAATTCATCAGCAACACATCGTACCCTTTTTTATTGGCCGACTGAATGAAAGAATCCTGTTTAGCCGGGTCGTTGGTGTAGATGTAAACCAACTGATCGTCTTTATCGGTCTGCTCGGCCGATACTTTCTCTTTGTACTCGTTAAGCGTGTAGTTGGTTTTGTCGGTGCTGGTCAGCAAAACAAAGTCTTTAGCTTTATCGTAGAATTTCTCTTCGCTGATCATTCCATATTTAACAAACAGGCCAATGTCGCTCCATTTTTCTTCGTAAGCGGCACGGTCGGCTTTAAATAAGTCCGACAGCTTGTCAGCTACCTTACGGGTGATATAGCTATTGATCTTTTTAACGTTGCTGTCAGCCTGTAAGAAACTACGCGAAACATTCAACGGGATATCTGGTGAATCGATCACACCGTGCAGCAACATCAAAAATTCAGGAACGATGTCCTTAACCTCGTCGGTAATAAATACCTGGCGAGAGAACAGCTTGATCTTGTTTTTACTGATCTCGAAATCGTTCTTCACCTTAGGGAAGTACAATACACCGGTCAAGTTAAATGGATAATCTACATTCAGGTGGATCCAGAACAATGGGTCCTCGCTGAAAGGATATAATTCTTTGTAGAAGTTCAGGTAATCCTCGTCTTTTAACTCAGATGGTTGCTTGGTCCAAATAGGGTTGGTATCGTTGATAATGTTGTCAACCTCAACGCTCTTGGTCTTTGGTTTACCTTCAGCATCCTCGCCATCAGGCTCTTGCTCGGTAATGGTGCCGAATTTTACCGGAACAGGCAGGAATTTAGCGTACTTATCCAGGATGCCTTGCAGCTTAAACTTATCCAAAAACTCTTCGCTTTCAGCGTTCACATATAGGATGATATCCGTACCACGGGTTTCGCGGATGCCTTTGCCGATCTCAAATTCAGTGCTGCCATCGCAGGTCCAATAAGCAGGTTCAGCGCCTTCCTGATAGCTCAAAGTTTGTATCTCCACACGGTCGGCCACCATAAAGGCCGAGTAGAAACCTAAACCAAAGCGACCGATGATCTCGTTAGCATCTTTAGCCTCCTTAAATTTATCCATAAACTCGGTAGCGCCCGAGAAAGCGATCTGGTTGATGTATTTCTTGATCTCGTCGGCCGTCATACCAAGGCCGTTATCAGAAATGGTGATGGTTTTAGCATCTTTATCAAAAGCAACTTCAACCTGTAAATTGCCCAACTCGCCATTATATTGGCCTAATGAAGCTAAACGTTTGATCTTTTGCGTAGCATCAACAGCGTTTGATACCAATTCGCGCAGGAAGATCTCGTTATCAGAGTACAGGAACTTTTTAATGATAGGGAAGATGTTCTCGGTGTGGATCGAAATGGTGCCTTTTTCTTGCATAATATTATAATTTAATAAAGTTGTTAGATGATATGTCTATTGCATATCAATGGGCGTTCCAAAGGTGGTAGGGTTGTCAAATTGGCAGAGTTGATATATATTGCCCCCTTAACAGAAATATTTCTGAAATCTATTTTGAATTATCGACTAAAGAATTAGTTTTACAATATGAAAAGCACCATACAACTATTTGCAATTGCCGCATCGGCCTTACTTTTCGGTTGCGGGCAAGGCGAACAAAAAGCCGACGATAAACCAGCATACACCAGTCACCTTACGGTTGGTAAACATTGCTATAAAGCATTGTTCGAAAAAGATAGCGCCGCTATTACTTTCGATGTGGCCGCCAGCGGTAAGATCAAAGGCGAATTGGCCATTCAATTTAATAAGAACGACACCTTAGACCTAAGCAAAGGCGAAGTGACCGGCGAGTTTAAAGGAGATACCCTTTTTGGCGAATTCAGCTTTAAGAACAAAGGTACACAATACGTGAACCCGGTAGCACTGCTACACAAAGGCGATACCTTGCTGATGGGGCAAGGCAGGGTAATGGAATATTTAGGCCGTACCTATTTTGACCCGCAAGTACCAATCAAATTTGAAAAAGCACGTTTCAGATTTGTACCGGTGGAGTGTGCTAAATAGATAATAGTGGTTTATTTAACCACAAAGAATTAAAAACACAAAGCCTTGCGTAGTCGATAAGCGAGGCTTTGTGTCCTTTGTGTTTCTCAACTTTGCGCCCTTGTGGTTAGAGCTGAACTCGATCATCCCCCAAACTCTCCAGATACAATTCTTCCACTTTCTTCCTCGCCCAATCCGTCTTACGCAAAAACTTTAGGCTCGACTTAATGCTTGGGTCATCTAAAAAGCAATTGATACGGATCCGGTAGCCCATCTCCGCCCAACCGTAATGCGCTACTAAGTGGTTCAGGACAGCTTCGAGCGTTTTGCCGTGGAGTGGGTTATTGGTTTGCGATGACATGGTGCAAAGGTAAGGTTATTTTTTGGAGACCCTTGTTTTGGATATGACGCTGCAATTATCATATGATAAAAAATAGCGACATATCCAAACCTTAAGGGTGCTTTTATTTAAAATTAATACATTGACTATCAATTAAATAAAAGTGTATATGGTGTATACACCCACGCTGTATACACCTATAGTATTCTTATTTACAAAGCACCTATCGGCAACACAGTTCTTCCGTAAACTTCATTCAGTACACCCGCAATACCGGTGTAGATAGCCGAACTACCGCAAATGATTCCAACATAACCTGCTATGTGTTCTATCTGTTCGCTGCCGGTAGCTTTGGTTACGGCTAATAGCGCGAATAAGATGGTCAGTGACAAAAACACGAATTGTAAAGCTCTGTTCAACTTCAACGTGCCAAAGAACAGGCAGAAAGTGAATACACCCCAAATGGCTAAATATGCAGAGAACGCGGTAGGAGAGGTAGCCTCGGCCCAGCCCAATTTAGGGAACACGATCAAGCCGACCAACGACAGCCAAAAGAAACCATAAGATGTAAAAGCGGTCAACCCAAAGGTGTTATTCTTTTTAGCCTCGATAATTCCGGCTATCACCTGGGCAATGCCGCCGTAGAATATGCCCATGCCTAATATCATGGAGTTTAAGGGGAACATTCCGGAATTATGCAGGTTCAATAAAACAGTTGTCAAGCCAAAAGCGCATAGGCCAAGGGGTGCAGGGTTGGCAATGCCATCCTTTACAGGTGCAGTAATTTCGCTCATAAATTGTTAGGTTAATAATGGTTTATAAGGGCAAGCTAAGTCAATTATCGGTAAATTACAAATCAATTGGCCAAACATGCTAAAAGGTTTTACGTTTAATGATCAGATATGCAGAAAGTAGTATTGATACGTCACGGAGAAAGCATTTGGAATTTAGAGAACCGCTTTACCGGCTGGACCGATGTTGATCTGAGTGAAGAAGGTGCCAGGCAAGCTTACCGTGCCGGCCAACTGCTAAAAAAACACGACTATAATTTTGATGCAGGCTTCACATCGATGCTTAAACGGTCTATCAAAACCCTGCATTACATTTTGGAAGAACTGGACCACCTTTGGATACCGGTGACCAAATCATGGCGGCTGAACGAACGTTACTACGGTGCCTTGCAAGGTATGAATAAGGACGAAGCGATCGCTCAGTATGGCATAGACCAGGTGCACAAATGGCGGCGCGATACTAATGAACATCCGCCCGTGGTCACTAAAGACGATGATCGATATCCCGGCAAAGATCTGCGTTATCGATTATTGACCGAACGGGAGTTGCCACTGACCGAGAACCTGAGCGAGACCATGGACAGGGTGTTGCCTTTTTGGAACGAGATCATTGTGCCCGTCATCCGCCAAAACCAAAAGGTAGTGATCTGCGCGCATGGCAATAGTTTGCGCGCGCTGATCAAGTACATGGATAACCTGACCGATGAGCAAGTGGCCGATCTGGAGATACCCACCGCCACGCCATGGGTTTATGAATTGGACGAAGGCCTGAATACCATTCGCCACTACTATCTGGAATAACCGTCAAAAAAAATTACAATAACAGAACCGCCGCTTTTTTATCTTTGCGGTAAAATACAATAGAACTACCATGAGACCCGGAGATAAAGTGATATGTGTGAATGCCACCATCGACCCAGATAAAGCTGAAGAGATCCGTAAGGATTTTGAGATATGGGTGACCAAGGATACCCAATACACTGTTCGCGAACTATTAGATAACAATGGCATCGTAATGGGGGTGTTGTTGGATGAGATACACAACTTCCCTAAATATTTTAAGCTGATAGACCGCTTTCAGGAGCCGGCCTTTGCGCACTGGCGTTTCCGCAAATTAAATTACGCCACCAGCGAAGCCGCCGAAGAGCAGGTTGAAGAATTAGTAGGAGTGGGCCGCAGTGATGAAAAACAACAAGAAGGTTTTTGATCGGTCGACCATGAAAAAGCGAAGCGCCATTGTGATGAACAATGGCGCTTCGCTTTTAAAAAGTTTAAAGGATATTAATCTTTCTTACCTCCAAAAACCGAGAAGCTAACATAACGCTTTGGATGCGCCTTAAGATCGGTCAGCAGGTCATCAAGGCTTTGTGTTGCTTTAGCCATGTTATCGTAAACCTGGGTATCATTTAGTAATAAGCCAAGCGATCCGTTCTTGCTGTTAACTTTAGCCATTGTTGCCTGTAGGTCGGCCATGGCTTTATTAGCGTTGTCGAGGGTTTGTTTGATGTTCGAGTTTGCCAGATCGTTACTCACTTTCTTAAAGTTTCCGGTAACATCATTCATATTGTTAACAGTAACTTTTAGGCCGCTTGATGCAACCTCGGCATTGGTAAGGATACCGTTAATGTGGCTGGTTTGTGAACCGACCAAAGCATCTATCTTTTTGGTAGTACCTTCTAACGTTTGTAATGAGTTAGCAATGCTGTTAAAACTACGATCCACATTCTTTTGAAATTCAGGATTCAATATCTTGTTGATCGCGGCCAAAGATGAATCTACCTTACCGATCAGTAATTCTGCTTTACGCTGGATTGGCTGCAAGCTCTCGGCCAAACTACCCTGAATATCGGCACGTAATGTAGCGCCGTCTTCGGCCAATTCTTTGCTATTGCCTAATTCAAACACAATGGCCTTGCCGCCTAAAAGGTCGGTGCTTTGCAGTTTGGCTAAGGTGTTCGCAGGGATGTCATAATCCGGCTCTATTTTAAACTCTACAATACTGTAGCCGTTGGGCTGCAATTTCATAGATGATACCCGGCCTATCTGGAATCCGTTAACCAAAACCGGTTTTGATACTGTTAGGCCTTCCACACTGCGATAAACGGCATAATATTTATTAGAGCGCGAAAAAACGTCGTTACCGCGCAGGTAACTGTAGCCTATAATAAGTACCGCTATACTAAAAGCGGTAAGTGCGCCTATTTTGGTTTCGTTAGATATTTTCAAGGTAAATGTGTTTTAAGTTGTGTTTAGTTAGATGTTGATGGTTCTACTTCTTTTTTATAGGTCTTTATAGCTTCTAGTATCGCCTCTACAATTTCGTTCTGTCCTTCTTCCGAACTCATGTATTCCTCTTCTTCGGGGTGGTTGATGTAACCCATCTCCACCAGTACCGACGGCATCCCGGCTCTGGCTAACACGTGCAAACTTTGCTCGCGTACACCTTCGCTTTTGCGGCCCTGGCCTATAAATTCTTCATTCACTAAAGTCGCAAAGCGCAAACTTTGTTTTCGGTATTTTTCTTTAAAGGCACTTAACAGCATGATAGATGCAGGATCAGTAGGCATTAGTTCCGTATTCTCTTTGCCGCCGGCGTCTTCCATTTCATTTTCACGTATAGCCGCCTCCTGCTCGTTACCCCTCCTGAAAATGTAGACCAGCAGCAGCACACCTTTGCCCGAACGGTCTGGTACACGGGTCACTTTACCACGAGCACCTCTAACTATTCTATCAGACAGTGAGTTACAATGAAGGGAAATAAAAAGCTGCCCTTTTTTCTCGTTAGCGATAATGGCGCGTTGTTGTAGTGTCACCTCATGCTCGTCGGTGCGGGTCATAACTACTTTAACATCCTTCAGATCTTTTTCTATCGCCGCCTGCAATTTCAAGCCTACGGCCAGCGTTACAATGCTTTCCTTAGAGAAAGAGCCCGATGCCCCGGAGTATGAACCATCCTTACGATGGCCGTGACCGGGATCAATAACTACCGTTCTTAATTTAAAACCCGGAGCAACAATAGTATCCGGACCGGGCTTATGGACCGAAGTAAAGGAGAAAAGTGTCAGAGATATTAATGATAAAGATAAACCGAAGATGGATCTTTGTAATGCTTTATTTTTCATTATTTTTGGGCGCTGTTAACCAACATACGCAAAATTAGTATTCGTAATCGATTTTGAAATTTATCCGACTTTTTTTTCTGCTTGCAGTTGTATTATTGGTTAATGAGGTAACTGCCGCTGCAAAAAGCGGGCGGGTTAATAACGCTTCAGCTAAAGATACTATTATCCAGCTTGATCCTGTTAGGGATAAAATATTATTAAGAGGCAAGTCTTACGCCCCTGCGGCTAAGGACACCGTGCCCAAAAAGTCTGCTAAAGATACCATTCCAAAAACATCCCGCGATACCTTGCCTAAACGGGTGGTTAACGGAAATCCGTCAGACACCAGTCAACTAACCGAGAAGGTAGTAGCTAAAGCAGATTCTAACTTTGCCGATCGCGAACATAAGATGACATATTATTACGGCAATGCGCGCATCACTTATGGAGAGATGGAGCTTGATGCCGAATACATCAGGATAGATGAAACAAAGCACCTGATATTTGCCAAAGGGCGTATAGATCCGCGTACCAACCGTTATATCGGCCGACCTATCGCCAAGATGGGAAAAACAGAGAAACCCATAACATCCGACTCGCTAATAGTAGACTACGTTACCAAAGGCGCACACGTATGGAACAGTGCCACCGAGCAGGACGGTAATTATATCTCCGGAGGTCAGGCTAAAAAGTTAAAAGGAGATGAGGTAGCTTATGCCGACGCTTTGTTCAGCACCTGCGATCTGCCTTATCCTTATACTCACTTTGGTATTGTGATCACTAAAGGTATCGCAGAAAAGAACAGGATCATATCATCATTGTTTTATTTAGAGATACAGGGGGTGCCGTTGCCAATTGGTTTGCCTTTCGGTTTTTTCCCTAAGCCCGAGTCACGGTCATCAGGTTTCATATTACCAACTCCCGGCGAGGACTTTAAGCTTGGGTTCTTTTTAAGGAACTTCGGCTACTACTTTGCTATTAACGACTATATTGACGCTACTGCGCAAGCTACTTATTACGCCAAAGGATCTTACGAGTTAGGGTTAATGACACGTTACACAAAGCTTTACAAATACAACGGATCGCTAAATCTTAACTACGGGTCGCATAATTACGGTTTAGAAGGCGATCCTGCCCAAAAAGATTTCAATGTGCAGTGGTCACACTCTAAAAACCCGTCATCGCACCCCGGCGTAACTTTTAGTGCATCGGTAAATGCAGGTACATCAAGCTTTTACCGTAACAACCCTGCTACAACAAACTATAACCTGCAACAGTTAACACAGAACAACTTGAACTCCAGTGTCGCCTTTGGCCGTACATGGGAGGGGACACCTTTTAACTTTACAGCAAACATCGCACACAGCCAGGATCTTACCCGGCAAACAGTTACTTTGGAGTTGCCAAGTTTTGCATTCAACGTGGCTACGCTTAGCCCTTTTGCCAGTAAAGGAAAATTAGAGGGTACGACAGAAAAATGGTATCAACGTATCACTGTTGGTTACAGCCTTGTAGGTACTAACAGGCTTACTGCCATCCCTGAGTCTGAGTTATTTAAAGGCTCTACACTGCAAAAACGTTTGCAAAACGGTTTGCAGCACCAAATACCTATTGGTATCAACCTTAACGTCTTAAAGTACTTTCAGTTCAACTCGAATTTCAATTATACCGATCGCTGGTACTTCCAAACTATCCGAAAAAGATTTGCCCGTGGCAGCTTGACCGGCTTAGATTCTATGGCTACCGATACCGTTCCGGGTTTCAGAAGGGCCGGCGAGTACAGTATGAGTGCCGGTATATCTACCAAGGTTTATGGTACCATGACATTTAAGAACAGCAAGATCAAAAAGATCCGCGACGTGATAACACCGTCTATCAGCTTCAACTACCGCCCGGATTTTTCGAGCCTTGGATATAATTACAACCAGATCGCTGTGAGCAACGCCAGCATCCCATATCCAGCAACTGTGCAGCGTTATTCTATTTACGAGCAGTCTGTTTACGGCGGTCCTTCGGGGGGGCGTTCGGCCGGTCTGGCGTTCTCTATCGATAATACTATTGAGGCTAAGGTGCGTGCTAAAAGCAGCGATACATCTGGTAAAGACCGGAATGTCCCTATTTTGCAGGGCCTTTCATTAAACTCGTTCTATAATTTCGCGGTCGACTCTTTTAGATTATCACAGATCAATCTTCAGGGGCACACCTCGGTGCTTAACCAAAAGATCAATATTAGTTTTGGTGGTGTGTTAGATCCTTACGTAGTTAACGTGCGCGACTCGATTACCTCTAACCAAGTAGTTCGTTATGCAAGACGTTTCAATAGATACACCTTTCAGGATGGTAAAATGCCTTTCCTGACCGCGTTTAACTTAACCATGGGTGCTAACCTTAACCCGGCTGCATTTAAACGAACAGATGGTAACGGCCGCCGCCCGCCGGGACAACCTAACACTTTGGCAAACATGACCGCTGAACAGGCTAATAAACTGGCACAATTAAATAGCGACCCGAACGCCTATGTGGATTTTAACGTGCCTTGGAATTTGAATTTGAACTATAGTTTCAACTATAATAACGACAGGATAAATACGGTAACATCCAACACTGTTCAGATAAGCGGGGACGTTAGCTTAACACCGAAATGGAAAGTGCAGTTCACATCCAACTACGATATCAAAACCAAACGATTTAGCGATGCTACCTCGTTCAATATTTATCGCGACCTGCATTGCTGGGACCTTGCTATTGGTTGGATACCGTTCGGTTTCTACAAATCTTACAACGTTACCTTAAAGGTTAAAGCCGCCGTTTTACAGGACTTGAAACTGACCAAACGTAAAGATTACTATAACAGCAATTTATAATGCTTGCAGAGATCATCACCATTGGCGACGAGATATTGATAGGGCAAATAGTAGACACTAATTCGGCCTGGATAGCCCGCGAGTTGAATAATATCGGTGTACGCGTAAAGCAGATATCATCAGTATCCGACGACCGTGAGCATATCCTGAAAGCCTTAGCAGAAGCGCATCACCGTGCTAATATCATTTTGATAACCGGCGGCTTAGGGCCAACGAAAGATGATATCACTAAAAAGACATTAGCAGAATACTTCAATGTCGGCTTTGTTGAAAGCGATGAAGCTTTAGTGAACGTAGAGCAGATCTTTAAAAAGTATAACCGTCCGTTATTGGACGTTAATAAACTGCAAGCGCAAGTACCCGCGAATTGCGAAGTGATACTGAACAAGAACGGTACAGCGCCCGGTATGTGGTTTGATCATGATGGCCGCATCTACATATCTATGCCGGGAGTTCCTTTCGAAATGATGTACATGATGGAGGATACCGTTCTTCCTAAGTTGAAAACATCATTTGATCTGCCGCATATCATCCACAAAACGATCTTGACCGTTGGCGAAGGGGAGTCGTTTCTTGCTCAACGGATAGAGGATATCGAGGATAGCTTACCTTCGCATATCAAACTGGCTTATTTGCCTAAATTAGGCCAGGTGAGGTTGCGCCTAAGCGCTTACGGCACCGATGAAGCGGCACTGACCGATGAGGTAAACCGATATGCCCAAAAGATAAGCGAACGCGTAGCCAATGTTGTAGCTGCACATGAGGACCTTCCCTTAGAGAAAGTTATTCTTGATAAGATGGCTGTAAAAGGCTTTACCCTATCGGTTGCCGAGAGTTGCACCGGTGGTTATATCTCACATTTATTTACCCAACACGCCGGCTCATCGGCCGTCTTTTTGGGCGGTGCGGTCTCATATTCTTACGAACTGAAGGAGAGTATCCTTGGCGTAAAGAACGAAACGCTGTGGCAAACCGGCGCCGTAAGTCAGGAGACGGTAAAAGAAATGGTAGAAGGTGCGATATTAAATTTTAAGTCGGACTATGCCATCGCTGTGACCGGGGTTGCCGGACCGGGAGGAGGGAGCGAAGACAAGCCGGTCGGAACGGTTTGGATAGCAGTGGCTTCTGTTAACAAAACGGTCACAAAGAAATTCACATTCGGATCAAAAAGGGCCCAAAACATCGAAAGAACCGCAATTTCGGCCTTAGGAATGTTGAATACTTTACTTGCAGAAGTGGAAAATTAAGCCCCTAATTGATTATTTTTGGACCATCTATACTAATATATAATATGGCCAAATACCAATTGTTGCTGCCGAAGATGGGTGAGAGTGTTGCAGAAGCAACGATCATAAGGTGGTTGAAAAACCCCGGCGATCCCATTGAAGCGGACGAGGCAATATTAGAGATCGCCACCGATAAGGTAGACTCTGAAGTACCCTCGCCGGTAAGCGGCAGACTTTCTGAGCAGTTATTTAAAGAGAACGATGTAGTACAGGTTGGTGCCGTTATTGCCACCATTGACACGTCTGTCCCCGAAGCGCCAAAACCAGCTCCAACTCAGGCCCCTCAACCAGTATCAGCACCTGCGCCAACTCCTGCACCTCAACCAGTAGCACAGCCAGTATATCAGGCCCCTGCGCCTGTTTTAGAGAAAGCACCGGCTACGGCTCAGGCTATCCCGGGTGTAGATCAGTTGAATAAACCGGCCCCTGCACCACAACCTGTTGTTGCTGTAGCGACCGAGGGCCGCTTCTACTCGCCATTGGTGAAAAACATTGCTCAGCAAGAGGGGATAAGTGTTGCTGAATTGGACCGTATCCCGGGTTCAGGAACCGACGGCCGTCTAACTAAAGACGACCTGTTGGCTTATATCACTAATCGCCCGGCAGCCCAAGCTAACCGTGCCCCACAACCTGTGGCAGTGCCTCAACAAGCTGCCGCTCAGCCGACTTCTACAGCGCAACAGCCACATGCTGCGCCACCAAGTCAGCCAGCTCAAACGGCATCTCAACCACAGACCGCTGCTCCGCAACAACAGGCGCCGGCGGCACCAAAACCGGTATATTCGGTTTCAGGTGGCGACGAGATCATTGAAATGGACCGCATGCGCAAGCTGATCGCCGACCATATGGTGATGAGCAAGCATACATCGCCGCACGTAACATCTTTTGTAGAGGCCGACGTAACTAACATAGTCAACTGGCGCGAGAAGGTAAAGAAAGGCTTTGAGCAACGCACCGGCGAACGCTTAACTTTCACTCCGATATTTACCGAAGCTGTTGTAAAAGCGATCAAGGATTTCCCATTGATCAATAGCTCAGTAAATGGCTCTCAGATCATCAAAAAGAAAGACATCAACATCGGCATGGCTACTGCGTTACCAAGTGGTAACCTGATCGTTCCGGTGATACATAAAGCCGATACGCTGAATCTGGTAGGTTTAACCAAGTCGGTCAATGACCTGGCTACTCGTGCACGTGCTAACAAACTTGTCCCGGACGAAGTAAAGAATGGTACCTTTACCATCACCAACGTAGGTTCATTCGGTAATGTGATGGGCACTCCGATCATTAATCAGCCACAAGTAGCTATCCTGGCGGTTGGTGTGATCAAAAAGAAACCGGCTGTTTTAGAGACCAAAGACGGCGATGTTATTGCCATCAGACATATGATGTTCCTGTCGTTATCATACGATCACCGGGTGATCGACGGCTCGTTAGGTGGTTCATTCATCCGCCGTGTAGCCGATCATCTTGAAAATTGGGATGTGAACAGAGAAGTATAAGTTAGACCAAAGAACAGATCAGTTAAATACCTAATGCAAAAAATGCCGGAGACTATTGTTTCCGGCTTTTTTGTATAATATCGGCAGCAAAATCACCGGTTCGCTTAAATTGGTAACCTTTACCTTGCGCCCAACTGATGAAGTCCTTAATGCGTGCTATAAAATCATCGCCCGTGTTACGCATCACATAACCGGGGAAACCATATTTTTCGGGCTTATGCAGGTCTGTAAATTCCCAGGGGTGAAAGTATAAATTCAAATAGCCGTCCTTATTGTAAGTCGCTCCCGATATCCATTTGATCAGGAACATAGGCAGATTATGGAAACTCAGCCAAAATAAAGGGAAACGGATCAACGGCGACACTGAAGCCGGTAATTGCAAAACGCCATCCTGCCAAAACCATTTACGCGGGCGGTCGAAGTTATTGTAACGGCCCGGCAGCCAGGTAGGGTTGATAGATGAGTTATACTTATAACCTGCCTTTTGTATCTCGCGCTCATCAACGGGCATCATGCGGGCCATGCGGTAGCCGCTCACTGGTGTATCGAACAATTCCTCTAAAACCTTCTTTGACGAAGCTAAATGCGCCGGGATAAACTCTGAGTGGAAATATCCGTGCGATGCTAACTCATGGCCTTCGGCAACGATCTGTTTAACTACATCCTGCTTATGTTTGGCATAATTGGCAGTACAATAAAAAGTAGCCTTGATACCAGCCTCCCGCAAAATATCAAGGACAGCCAAAGTACCTTCTGTCGATACCGCTAACTGCTCATCAAAGTCCAGGCTTTTACCGTACTCAAATGGCATATCAAATTCTTCAATATCAAAGCTTAGCAGTATCATTATTCAGTTTAATAAGGTTAGTAGAACGGACGATATAATTTGGCCTCTGCTTAGCCTGCATAAATAATTTACCCAGGTACAGACCAATGATACCCAGCACCATCAACTGCATCCCGCCAAAGAAAACCACAGTGGCAATAACAGACGCCCATCCCGGTGACTCGTGTCCGTAAGCAAATGTCCATGCGATATAGGGGATGTACAATAACGATGCAGCAGAAAAGAAAGCACCGATACCGATCGCGATATTCAGCGGCCTTACGCTAAAGGCAGTAACACCCTCCACAGCGAAGCGAACCATCTTTTTTACAGTGTATTTGCTCTTACCCGAAAAGCGTGGCTCGGCCTTATAATTGATTGCATATTGTTTGAACCCCAACCATTTGATCAACCCCCGCATGAACAAGCCATTCTCGTTCAATTGGTTCAGTACATTGGCCACTTTACGATCAATCAAACGGAAATCGGCAGTACCTTTCTCCAGCTTGGTGTCCGAAAGAGAATTGATCATGTTGTAGAATATCTCTGACGACTTGGTCTTGAAATAAGTAGCTTCGTCGTGATATTCGCGGGTGGTGTACACCACATCATAGCCTTCTTCCCATTTTTGTAGAAATTGCGGTATCAGCTCAGGCGGATGTTGCAGATCGCCATCCATGCTGATGATGCAATCGCCATCTGCATAGTCGTAGCCCGCTTTTAAGGCATTTTGATGACCGAAATTACGGGACAGTTCTAAGTAATATAAGTTTGCGTTTTGTTCACTTACGGCCTTCAGTGTCTCTAAGGTATTGTCAGAACTACCGTCGTCGACAAAGATTACTTCATAAATATAGGGAACATCTTTTAGAGCAGCAGTGAGTCTTTGCACCAGCTCGTTAATGTTGCTTGCCTCGTTAAAAGATGGTATGACGATGGATATTTTTTTCATGCAGCTAATTCGCGCGTTTTAAAGTCGCGGGTCCAGGTTTCGTAAACTATCCTGATCCATATCACAAAACAAGGTAAGGCTTTTAAAGAATATGGTTTGATATACTCGCGATTAACAAATTTAGGGAACAGATCAGATGGTGATAAACTGGTAACGGCTAAAGCAAATATCAGCAAAAATATCTCAAAGCCGGTAACGGGCCGATCTAACACCATGTACCAAACAGCAACGCCAACGAAAGCAATGATGTAAGTCGGCGACTCGGAGCCGGTGCTGAATAACACCGTAAATAGTAGGGTAGAGGCTAAGATCAGCAATTGATAATTGACTATCTTGAACGCCTCGATACGCAAATAAGACGTTGCAAAAAGCAGCATCCCCGGCAGGATAACAATGGCATCGGATAACTGCGGATAATTGAACACCCGCCGGATCATACCCATTACCGAGATATCCTGCATAATGGAAACGGCGTTATGTTTGTTCTTGTCGGCTAAACTGGCGTACCAATCTTTATAACATTGTACCACAAAACCCGGCGACGAGAACGGCATCGGTAATGCAAATAGTACCACCGACCAAAACATCAGAGATAGAATGAATTTGATCTTATTATCGGTAAAGAAAAAGAACGATAACCCCACTATACCGTAAAGCTTGATATATGTACCGGCAATAATGAGCAAAGCCGCCCAAAATTCCTTACCGCTACGGATAAATACGAAGCTGAGGACGATGATCGTCGTCATCATTGGATTGAACTGCGCGCTGTACGACGCCGTCATTAACTCGTGTGCGCATATCAGCAACACGGCGTATTGAGCCTCTTTTTTTATCGGAAGCATCAGCACGGCTTTGTACAGAACTAAGGCGTTAAGCATTGTCCATAATACTACGCCCACGCCATCCGGTAACAAGGTGAACGGCGCTATCACCAGTGCGAACAGTGGCCCGTAATGATTGGTATCAAAGTAAAATTCGGGCTGGGGCGTGTATAAGTTATGCTGATGGATAAGGTTTACGAACGTGTACTTAAAGATCAGGTAATTGTTAATAGTTTGCGCAAACGCCATTTTAAGCACTGCGAACAAACTTAAGCCGAACCAAAGGATGGTAATGAATATCTTATTGGTAAAAAGCTTAACTATCTTGTCCATTAATACGGTATGTGGGATCAGCGATAGCTGCAAAGATAATGATCTGTTTAAAACTGACGAGGAGAATTTACGGCATAAAAAAAGCTTCCCTTTTGAGGAAGCTTTAAAACTTTTTTCCCGAAGTGACTACTAAATAACTTCGAGGTTATGTTTTAGCGCCGAGGCTAAACTGACCCCTGTTAGCTGATCGGCAAAAGCCACGAAGGCTTTGTTATCCGATATACGTTGTTGATTGGCGATCAGATCTTGAAGACCGATCTTTCCTAAAACAAATTTGTAACTGTCTGAGTAAAAGCGCTCATGGATATGTATAAAGTTCAGCACATCAACCAATGCCTCGTCTTCGTAACGTAGATAAACATTCAGCTCTATGTCGTTTGTGAACTTAAGATCGGTACGCAGCTTGGCTTTTTTGTATTCGTATTGATAATCGTAACGCAGCGCCGCAATGTCGGACAATACCGCCGAACCCGTTGGGTGGCCGCCTGCACCTTTACCATAAAAGAATTGCTGATCGGCAAAAGCAGCCTGTACGGTTACGCAGTTGTACTCGTAATCTACATTGTAAAGGAATTCATTCTCGTTAACGAACTTTGGCAGCACGAACATAGCAACATTCTGCTCATCCAGTTCTTTAGCTACCGGAACTAATTTGATCTTTAAGCGTTTTTCACGCGCGTATTTAAGATCGTTAGCTGACAGGGTCTGGATACCGATGTTCAATACATCCTCCGGTTTCACTACAATGCCGTAAGCATGCGCGGCAGCTATTACCAATTTGTATTTAGCATCGTAACCACCAACATCTGAGGTTGGATCGGTCTCGGCAAAGCCAAGGTCTTGCGCTTCTTTGAGAGCCGCGTCGTAATCTAAATTATCATTGTATCCTTTAGAAAGTACAAAGTTTGATGACCCGTTAAATATGCCACTGATCGAGTGCAGTAATTCGTTATCATAGTATTCTTCCAGGTTACGGATGATCGGGATACTGCCGCATACTGATGCTTCATACAATAACGATGTACCGTGGTGCTGCTGCAAAGCGATCAGCTCCTCTAAATAAGTGGCAACCATCTTTTTGCTGGCCGATACCACATTACGGCCGGTACTCAAAGCGCGTGAAACGATCTCGAAAGCGGCCTCTGTATCATTGATCAGTTCCACCACGGTATTGATATCCGGATTGTTTAGGATCTCCTCACGATCTGTAGTGAACAGGTCGGCAGGCAGGCTGCGTTTTTTGGTCGGGTCTTTAATAGCGATCTTAACGATCTCGATGTTCAGGTTCTTGGTCTTTATGATGTCGTATAGGCCCTGGCCAACTACGCCAAAGCCAAATAAACCTATTTTTAGTCTCTTGCTCATTATTATGCACTGTGTTGCAAGTTAGATAACTCGCTTGTTTGGTTTGTTTTTAAAAAGGTTGATATGATATTTGTAAGTTCTTCTGTATCAATTAAAAATCCGTCGTGTCCGTAAAAAGAATCCAACTCAGTGAATTGCGCCCCAGGGATGTTATCGGCCAGGTAATGCTGCTCATCTATCGGGAATAAAACATCCGACGTGATACCGATCACCAAAGTTTTAGCTTTAACGGTTGCCAAGGCCAATTTAACACCACCACGGCCACGACCTACGTTATGCGAATCCATTACTTTGCTTAAATACCAGTAACTATAAGCGTTAAAGCGGTTTACCAATTTATCGCCCTGATAGTTTTGGTAAC
The DNA here is from genome assembly GCF_015222005.1 of Mucilaginibacter myungsuensis. Classification (GTDB taxonomy): domain Bacteria; phylum Bacteroidota; class Bacteroidia; order Sphingobacteriales; family Sphingobacteriaceae; genus Mucilaginibacter; species Mucilaginibacter myungsuensis. The sequence goes on from NZ_JADFFL010000001.1 coordinate 102,796, forward strand.
TGGTAGCACGATAGTTATTTACCTCGTCGCTTTGGTCTTTTTGCGTTTTGCCGTAAGTGTGATAGGTGCGATAAGATAACAATGCCATACTCCGGGCCGCTTTAAGCCCCTTGCTGCCACCATCCGGCGTTTCACTGTAGAAACTATCGTCAGCTTGCAAAGCCAGGCGTTGCGACTCATTAAATGCGATCCCCCAAGGCGAATGGCGCGCATTGGTCGCGATCAGTATTAAGTTATTGATACGCTCGGGCTCTAAAATACTCCATTCCAAAGCTTGCTGACCACCTAATGATCCACCGATCAATGTATGTATCTCGGTAACGCCCAAGTGTGCTGCTAATAACTGATGTGCCTTAACAACATCGCGAATGGTATAGTCAGGAAAGGTCAAATAATAGGGTAGGCCCGTGGTTGGATTCTGATGTAACGGACTGGTCGTGCCGTATGCCGAACCTAAAACATTGGCGCAAACAATAAAATACTCAGCAGGATCAAAGTAATAACCGGCACCAAAAAGGCCTTTCCACCAATCCAGCACGTCCGAGTTTGCGGTGAGCGCGTGGCAAACCCATACTACGTTGTTACGCTGTTCATTTAACGTACCGTAAGTGTGGTAGCCTATCTCTATCTCAGGCAGTGTCTCTCCCGACTCTAAGGTGAAGGTTTGCGTATGTTTAAGTACCTGTGTTGTCATTTTTATCTGGTATCGCCTTAGCGGGGCAGACACATTTTAGCTTGGTTGTTTGGTAATTTTGATTGTTAGAAAAGGGCATGACCCTTTAGGGGCAGCACGTAATTTCAATAAAATGAAAGGGTACGTGAACGCGTTAGCAGCAACAGCACATCGGCATATTGCAAATGGCGATAATGCTTACAGATAATGTGTTACGCTTTTGCGCCTGCTGAGAAAATCTTTGGATGTTGGTCTTCATTTGTATGGTTATTAATTTATATCCCCCGATGATCCATTCACCGGGCCAGGATTTGGCACCTTCTCCGCCTGCCGGAGGGTTGCCAGTGGGTCTCAGAGCCTGATCTCTCGCCACTTCTTTATAAATCAAAACCTTTTGAGGGGAAATGATCCTATGGTATCGCTACCAAATAATGTTCCAAATATAGGTTGAAAAACTATATCGTTCCAAATTAAATTTTTATTCTTTGGAAAAGGGTGAGCTGTTAATGATAACAGGCGAAAGGTTTGTATTGTCTGACCTTCGTTATTTCAGCACCTTTTACCTTTCGCCTTTAACCTATTCCAAAGCCTGCTCCATATCCGCGATCAGATCATCAATATGCTCTAACCCTACAGACACCCGTAATAAATTCTGCGGAGTTTTAGTATCCGGGCCTTCTACCGATGCGCGGTGTTCTATTAAACTCTCCACGCCACCCAGACTGGTTGCAATGGTAAAAAGCTTTAATTTGGATAAAACCTGCTTAGCTGCATCAGCGCCGCCTTTCACACAGAAAGAAAACATCGCGCCAAAGCCCAACATTTGATCTTTAGCGATCTGATGTTGCGGATGCGAGGTCAAGCCCGGGTACATCACGCTTTCTACATTGGGTTGTTGTTCTAAAAATGCGGTCAGCAGGTGGGCATTGTGCTCATGTCCTCTCATTCTGTAAGGCAGGGTCTTTAGGCTTCTTACCAGATAGTAGCAATCCATAGGCGAGGGGATAGCGCCGCCCATTTCTTGCACCTGACGGATCTTTGCCCACCATTCATCTTTTACAGCAGTGATCAAAGCTCCACCCATCAGGTCGCTGTGCCCACCGAAATATTTGGTTGACGAGTGCATCACCAGGTCGGCGCCGAGCTCTAACGGTCGTTGAAACACTGGCGTAGCGAACGTACTATCTACCACTACCTTTATCTGATGCTGTTTAGCTATCGCGATGACCTTTTTAATGTCGGTCACTTTTAACAACGGATTGGATGGGGTTTCTACCCAGATCAGGACGGTTTCAGGTCTTATGTTTGCTTTTAATGTAGCCTCGTTATTGATATCGATAAAGTCGAAAGTAAGAATACCGGCAAATAAGATCTTGATCTGGTTGCGTAAACCATGGTACATATCATCGGGGCAGATAATATGCGTACCGGGAGCAAGCGACTGAAATACCGCCATACCCGCCGCATTGCCGGATGAAAAAGCCGCTGCTTCTACACCGCGTTCTAACTTTGCCAATACCTTTTCTAATTGATGACGGTTAGGATTGGCAGCGCGACTGTAGATATATCCATTAACATAACTGCCGTCGACCTCACGTTCAAAGGTCGTCGACATAACTATGGGCTGGATAACAGCTTTAGTGGCATCATCAGTTTTATTTCCGGCATGTATGGCAATAGTTTCAATTTTCATATATTTGGGATGTAGCGTTCAAGGCCAAAACTACGTAACCTATACCATAAACCAACTCTATGAAAAATCTAACCTTTATTTTATTGATCATTTTTTGTTTTTCGTGTAAGAAAGACTCTATCCAAGTATCCGGATTGGAGAATAGCCGTCAAGCCTGGGAGACCTACAAAATATCTGTTAATAACTCTTACTCTTATGTCAGGTATTCCGCATCGGTGTTCGGAGGATACTCAGAATCAACCATCATGGTACAAAATGGAAAAGTGATAGGCCGAACGTTCAAGTCCGGGGTCTATCAATACAACCCAACTGTTTTTGTTGAGCGCGTGTCATGGACCGAAGACGCCGCTACGCTCAATACCCATACTGGTGGCAATTTTCCGGCCGTCACGATCGACCAACTTTATGCCGAAGCTGAACGTGATTATGTTAACGTTGATGAGAAGGAGAACAAGAAATATTTTAAAAAAGACGACAAAGGTTTATTAGCGATCTGTGGTTATTTTCCCAAGGCCTGCCAGGACGATTGTTTTAGAGGAATTCAGATTAAAAATATCCAGCCGCTCAAATAAACCTTTGGCGGAAGTAAGTGTAATGTCAAAACCGCATGTTCAAACATGCAACAATAGGGCCGTGCTAATAAATAGCACGGTTTTTTTATTAATTTTGACCAAAATATTTACAGATGGCTGCATCAGATAAAATTCAGGTTTTGTTGAATGACCCCAATTTAGCGCCTGAACTAAAGAGCATCGCCCAGAAGGTATTAGACGGCCAACGCGTTACATTTGACGAAGGTGTGCTGTTATACGAGAAAGGTGAATTAGGCTACCTTGGCGTTTTGGCTAACTTTATCCGCGAGCGAAAGAATGGTGATAAAACCTATTTCAACCGCAACTTCCATATCGAGCCTACCAATCTTTGTGTTTACGATTGTAAGTTCTGCTCGTACTCGCGCCTGATCAAACAGCGTGCTGATGGTTGGGAATACAGCATGGAAGAGATGCTGAACATCGTAAGAAAATACGATGATGAGCCAGTAACCGAAGTGCACATCGTTGGTGGTGTGTTGCCACAGTATGATGTTCCTTTTTACACCAAACTGTTCAGCAGTATCAAAGCTCATCGCCCGGATCTGCATGTTAAGGCTTTAACCCCTGTGGAGTATCACTATATCTTCAAAAAAGCTAAGATAGATTATTCTACCGGTATGGCATTGATGAAGGATTCGGGTCTGGACTCGATGCCCGGTGGTGGTGCCGAGATCTTCGATAAAGAGATACGCGACCAAATAGCAAAAGATAAATGTACATCAGAACAATGGCTGGAAATTCACGAAGAGTGGCAAAAGTTAGGCATGCGTTCTAATGCTACCATGCTTTACGGCCATATCGAACAATTTAAGCACCGTGTAGATCACATGGAGCGCTTGCGCCAGTTACAAGACCGCACAGGTGGTTTCCAGGCGTTCATTCCGCTTAAATTCCGTAATAAGGATAACCAGATGAGCAACGTGCCCGAGGTTTCAGTGATAGAGGATCTGCGTAATTATGCAATAGGTCGTATCTACTTGGATAACTTCGACCATGTTAAGGCTTATTGGGCTATGATCAGTCGCACAACTGCGCAATTATCGTTAAACTTTGGTGTTGATGATATTGATGGCACGCTTGACGATACTACCAAGATCTACAGCATGGCAGGCGCTGAAGAACAGCACCCGGCCATGAGCACTAAGGAACTGGTAGAACTGATCAAACAAGCAGGCCGACACCCGATAGAGCGCGATACGCTTTATAATGTAGTGACAGATTACAACGAATTTGTGTTCCCTGATGCCGCGCCTAAGCCCCATTTTTATAAATTGCCGGTTGTGAATTAAAAAAGTCCATCGACGATGGACCATGGACTTTAAAAATGATCAAAAAGATATTACATATCGTACGCCACGGCCAAACGGACTTGAATAAACAGGGTATCGTGCAGGGCCGGGGTATGAACACGGATCTGAATGCAGAAGGCTTGTTACAGGCCGATCTGTTCTATAATTCCTATAAGGACGTTAAGTTCGATAAGATCTACATCTCCGAGTTAAAGCGCACACAACAAAGCATCCAGCAGTTTATTGATCTTGGTATACCTTATCAAAAACTTTCAGGCTTAGATGAGTTAGGTTGGGGTGAACAGGAAGGCCAGCTAAGTACGCCTGAAACAAAAGGGGCTTTCCTTCATATTATCCGTGCCTGGAATGCCGGCGAACTGGATGTAAAATTTGAAGGTGGTGAAAGTCCAAACGAGATAAAAGCCCGTCAGATCGAGGCGATGGAGACGATCATGAGCCATACTGAAGAAAAGAATGTACTGATCTGCATGCATGGCCGCGCGATGCGTTTTTTGCTTTGTTGGCTTACCGAAAGGCCGCTGAGCGAAGCAGAGCAGTTCCCTCACCAAAATCTGGTGCTTTATAAAGTTGCTTACGATGGCGAGAAATTCGAGATCATCGACTTTAACAACTCCATCCACTTAAATAACCACTAACCACAAGCTATCGTGGATAAGATCAAAATATCAGCGGTTAGTTACACTAACACGCTTCCTTTTCTACACGGCATCCGCCATACCGATATCATTAACAAAATAGATCTGAGCGTAGATATCCCGGCAGACTGCGCCCAAAAGCTGATCGATAACAAGGTTGATATTGGGTTGATCCCTGTGGCCGCTACATTGGATCTGCCTTATTGGGAGATCGTGTCCGACTATTGCATAGGTGCCAACGGACCGGTCAATTCTGTCTTTATCTTCAGTAACTGTAAGATAGAGGATATCCGCACTTTACAATTAGATCCTCAGTCTCGTTCATCGAATAACTTGGCGAGGGTACTGCTGAAGAACTACTGGAAACTGGATCCGAAATTGGTCATTAACGCCCCGGACTATACCGAAAGTAACGACCCTAACACCGCTTTTGTACAAATAGGGGACAGGACCTTTGGGAAAAAGGATAAGTACGCTTACGTGTATGACCTGGCCGAAGAGTGGAAGAACTTTACTGGTCTCCCTTTTGTATTTGCTGCCTGGATAGCCAATAAGAAGATACCGGCCGAGTTTGTTGCCGAGCTGAATACCTCCTTAAAACATGGTTTAGATAACCGTGATGTGGTGATAAAGGAACTACCTGCACGGACCGACTTTGATCTGGAAGACTATTTGATGCATAAACTGGACTTCGACCTGACCGATGATAAGGTGAAAGCGCTACATCTTTTTATCGGGTATCTTAAAAGTTTACAAAAGTTAACGTTTTAGACCCCAAAACAGAGAGGGGGATGCTCCCAAAAGCATCCAAAATTACTTAGTGTACATAATACAATTAGCATATTGTTAAAAATACACTAAGTAAAATACCATCAATTTCATAATTCTAAATTACAATCGCCTTGGTTATGAAATTTTCATAAAAATTAAACTTTACTTGCCATATAGTAAAAGTGAGGGTAATTTTGTGTCGTTAATTAAAAGAAAAAACGATCATGAAAAAGTTCATATTATCAGTTGCAGTATTAGCAACTATCACTTTATCAGCACTAGCTGCCGACGATAGCAAAACAGTTAAAGACGATTCTAAAAATGTTCCGGTTACGGTATTGAACCAGTTCAACTCTGAGTTCAGCGGTGCAAAAAATGTTACCTGGACCGTTAGCGATAGCGCCCCTAAAGCCGACTTCGTTGTTGATGGTGTTTCTAAAACGGCATTCTACAATATCTCTGGTGATTTTGTTGGTGTAACTCAAGAGGCGACCATTAACGATCTGCCTGCTTACGGTGTAAAACAGATCTCAAAATTATATGCAGGTTACAACACCGGCCAGGTGATCAAATTTGTTGCGGAAGACCCTGAAATGCCAAATTTCACTAACAGCCCGCTTACCGCGCCAACCACTACTAACTACTACGTATCGCTTACCAAAGGTAATAAAGAGATCTTGGTACAGGTTTCAGTTGACGGTACCGTATCTTACTTCAAAAAAGTAAAATAAGTTAAAAAAATAACCCTCACATTTATACCTAATGCCGTTCGTGACCCGAACGGCATTTTTTATTTTGCATAATGTCAGTTTTGCGTAACCATTACATATATAATTGATACTCAAACAAAATATTTGTTTTTAATTGCAATTAAATATACATTTGGATTAAGAGGAATAAATTTTCTAACTGACAATTAAACCTGTTAATTTTTCAGTCTGGTTTTTTTTCATCTATTTATTATAAAACAATACACGCTTATTACATTATGAAGACTGGAAAAGTAAAATGGTTTAACACCCAAAAAGGCTTCGGCTTTATCATCACCGAAGAAGGAAAAGATCTTTTTGTACATTTTAAAGACGTACAAGGCGGCGTTAACGCTATCAAAGATAACGACACCGTAGAGTACGATGTAGAAGAAGGCAGAAAAGGATTACAGGCAGTAAAAGTGAAAAAGATATAATTCTATCATTCTTAAAAGCAGCAAAAAACCTTTGTCCACCACCATGGCAAAGGTTTTTTTATGCAAAAAATTTCGGGATCGTGACGGAAAGTTTATTTTAGACCCACCAATTTCTTAACCGAACTTAATTTTTAACATGACCGACATTAACGCATCACGCAGCAAACTCAATGTAATATTCCTTGTACTGGTAGCCTCGTTAGGGTACTTTGTCGATATTTACGATCTGCTGGTTTTCTCTATCGTCCGCGTCGAAAGCCTTAACGGGATAGGTATCACCGATAAAGCTGCCGTTACCGAACACGGTACGTTCATTATCAATATCCAAATGTTCGGCTTGCTGTTGGGTGGTATCTTATGGGGGATAATTGGCGATAAGTTAGGGCGTATCAAAGTGTTGTTCGGTTCGATACTGCTTTATTCCTTGGCTAACTTCGCGAACGCTTATGTTAACGATGTAAATACTTATGCCGCTGTACGTTTCATAGCCGGTATTGGTCTGGCCGGCGAACTTGGTGCCGGTATCACCCTGGTAAGCGAGACCATGAGTAAAGAAAAACGTGGCTACGGCACTATGATCATTGCTGTAGTGGGCCTTTTTGGCGCGGTACTGGCCAATATTGTAGCTACCAAATATGGGTGGCGTAATGCGTATAAAGTTGGCGGCAGTTTGGGTATTGTGCTGCTGGCTTTAAGGGTCGGTACGTTCGAGTCGGGTATGTTTAAGGATGCCGAAAAGTCCAACGTATCCCGTGGTAACTTCCTGATGCTTTTCAGCAACGGCAAACGATTTTTAAAATATCTGTATTGTATTTTAATAGGCGCACCGCTTTGGTACGTGGTAGGCGTACTGGTAACGCGCTCCAAAGAATTTGGCGAGGCTTTAGGCGCAACAGGTGTATTAAAAGGTGGCGACGGCATCCTATGGACCTACATAGGTATATCAGTTGGCGACCTGGTCGCTGGTCTCTTCGCCCAGATAACTAAATCGCGCAAGTTAACAATGGCAGTATTCCTGCTATCATCAGTAGGTTGCGTGGCCTGGTATCTAAGCAGCAAAGGCATCACGCCCGAGCGCTTTACCTGGGTTTGTTTTGTAATGGGCTGCAGCGTAGGCTACTGGGCAACGTTCGTAACCATTGCTTCAGAGCAGTTCGGTACAAACATCCGCGCTACAGTGACCACCACAGTGCCAAATTTTGTGCGTGGTGCGTTGATACCGATCAACGCAATGTTCGGTGTATTTTCAGCCCAATATGGGATGATCACCAGTGGCTACATCGTTATGATCATATTGACCGTGTTGTCGTTATTCTCGCTAAGCCAACTTAAAGAGACTTTTGGAAAAGACCTTAATTATGTGGAGGGGGATATTCCTTCGGTTTAGTAATTATTCTGAAATTAACTTGACTTACCATTGTTCCGACCGTAGCGCAAAAAATGCACACCAATGACCGATGACCAACGGTCAATGACTATCTTCGTCCCCGATGATAACTAAGGAGCAAATTACCGCCGATTACAAGACCATTCAGGATGAAATTACAGCCGCGCTGGAGCAATTAGACGGCTCGGCCACGTTCGAACAAGAGATATGGGAACGTGATGGCGGAGGTGGCGGCCGCACCCGGGTTATCCAAAATGGCAATATCATGGAGAAAGGTGGCGTTAACTTCTCCGCCGTTCACGGCGAATTGCCCGATGTTATGAAACGTGCGCTGAAGGTGGAGCAGAACGACTTCTTTGCGACAGGCGTATCCATCGTAATGCACCCTAACCACCCGCTGGTTCCGATCATTCACATGAATATCCGCTACTTCGAAATGCCATCAAGCTTCGGCGACGGGCAAACACCTGTAAGATGGTTCGGTGGCGGGATAGATCTTACTCCGCACTATGTCATCGATGAAGATGCTCAATTTTTTCATCAACAATTGAAAGATGTTTGCGATAAGTTCAGCAGTAATTTCTACCCCAAATTCAAACCCTGGGCCGATGATTATTTCTTTATCAAACATCGTAACGAAACCCGCGGTATAGGTGGTATCTTCTATGATAAATTGACAGCTACAGATGAATTGAGCTGGGAAGATATATTCGAGTTCTCTAAAGCTTTAGGCCGTACCTTTGCACCAACCTATGTCGAATTGGTTAACCGCAATCGCGATAAGCAGTTTACCGATCAGCAAAAAGAGTGGCAGTACTTACGCCGTAGCCGCTACGCCGAGTTTAACCTGGTGTATGACGCAGGCACCAAATTCGGCTTAGAGACCAATGGCCGTATCGAGTCTATCCTGATGAGTTTACCCCCGACGGCTAAATGGTTATATGATCCTAAAGTTGAAGAAGGCGGCGAAGAGGAAAGAACCTTATCTTTATTAAAAAAAGGCGTCAACTGGTAAAACCAAAATATGAAAAATTTAGCCCTTGCATTATTAGCCATTTGTGTGTCATCATCTTACGCTCCGCCCAAATTGGCTGGTAACTGGATCTTTAAAGGCGGCATCTACAATGGCAAAAAAGAGGGTGCACCTAAGGAGTACACCTTGCAACGCAAGTATCAATCGGGCACCTTTAATGCTTTCCTGTTAGAGAAAGGGCAGAAGCCATTGAAGTACCAATCGGGTAAATACACTATCGGTGACAAGGAATACCTGGAAACCGAGACCTACAGCATGCAGCAGTCTAAAATGAAGGGGAAGACCGTTAAATATCAATACACCATCCGTCACGATTCGCTCATTCTGATCGGTGTATTGCCTACCGGGATGACAGTAGAAGAATACTGGAAACGATCTAAATAAATTGTGGAAAAATATTGCCCTGCAAAGGCCCGTTTTATGTGTAAAACGGGCCTTTTGTTAGTAAAAAAATGTGGGGCTTAGTGTAAAATAGCTATCTTCGCAGGTCGCTTTATTAAATAAAAATTGCATAAACCTATTTTAGCGAAGATCTATTAAAAACTAAAGATGGCTGACGAGACAGAAAACGAAAATTCGCATAAGGAAGACAGAATAATCCCTATAAATATTGATGAAGAAATGCGATCGGCTTATATCGATTATTCGATGTCGGTTATCGTATCGAGGGCCTTGCCCGATGTGCGCGACGGTTTAAAACCGGTACACAGGCGCGTTCTTTATGGTATGCTCGACCTTGGTTTGAGCAATAACAAACCCTACAAAAAATCGGCCCGTATAGTGGGTGAGGTGTTAGGTAAGTACCACCCGCATGGTGATACATCGGTTTACGATGCCATGGTGCGTATGGCCCAGGATTGGAGCTTACGTTATCCATTTGTTGAGGGACAAGGTAACTACGGATCTTTAGACGGTGATGAGCCGGCGGCGATGAGGTACACCGAGGCCCGCTTGCAAAAGATAGCTGAGGAGATGCTGGCCGATATTAACAAGGACACCATCGATTTTCAACTGAACTTTGACGACTCGTTAGAAGAACCGACCGTATTACCGGCAAAGGTGCCTAACTTGTTGATCAACGGTGCATCAGGTATCGCGGTAGGTATGGCCACCAACATGGCGCCACACAACTTGACCGAGGTGATCAACGCTACTTTGGCTTTGATAGACGACCGAAATATAGAGGTGACCGAGCTGATGAAATACATCAAAGGCCCGGATTTCCCTACAGGTGGTATCATCTACGGTTTTGAAGGTGCTAAAGAAGCATTCATGACCGGTCGTGGCCGTATCGTAATACGTGCACGTGCCGAGATCGAGATATACAATGGCGACCGCGAACGTATCGTTGTTAGCGAGATACCTTACCAGGTAAATAAATCGGTCATGATCGAGCGTACGGCCGAGTTGGTGAACGATAAAAAGATCGAAGGTATCACGTCTATCCGCGATGAATCTAACCGTGAAGGTATCCGGGTAGTTTACGAGATCCGTCGTGATGCTAACGCGTTGATCGTACTGAACAATCTTTATAAATACACTTCGCTTCAAACTTCTTTCAGCATCAATAACATCGCGCTGGTACATGGCCGCCCGATGCAGTTGAACCTGAGGGATATGATCCACCACTTTGTGGAGCACAGGCACGAGGTTGTTGTGCGTCGTACTAAATATGAGTTGGCCGAGGCTGAAAAGCGCGCCCATATATTAGAAGGTTTACTGATCGCGCTTGACCACCTGGACGAGGTGATCAGGTTGATCCGTAGTTCGAATACGCCTGAAGAGGCTCGTGATGGCTTGATGACCCAGTTCGGTTTATCAGAGATACAGGCACGTGCTATCCTGGATATGACCTTACGTAGGTTGACCGGTCTGGAGCGTGATAAGATCAAGGATGAGTATGCTGCATTGATGGAAACCATCAATTACTTAAAGTCTATCTTAGCTGATGAAGGCTTACGTTACGGCATCATCAAGACCGAACTGACCGAGATACGCGATAAATATGGTGATGAGCGCCGTACCGAAATGGTACACTCATCGGCCGAAATGAATACCGAAGATTTTATTGAGGATGAGAACGTTGTGATCACCATCTCAAGAGAAGGTTACATTAAACGTACATCATTAACAGAGTATCGCCGTCAGGGTAGAGGTGGTAAAGGATCTATCGGCAGTAACAGCCGCGATGCTGACTTCATAGAGCACTTGTTCATTGCATCTAACCACAACTATATGCTGTTCTTTACCGAGGCCGGCCGTTGTTTCTGGTTACGTGTATTTGAGATACCTGAAGGTTCGCGTACGTCTAAGGGTCGTGCGATCCAGAACATCATCAATATCCCTAAGGATGAGAAGATCAAGGCTTACATTAAGTTGACGTCTATTAAAGACCAAACTTACCTGGAGAATAACTTTATCATTATGTGTACTGCTAAGGGTACCATCAAAAAGACCTCGTTAGAGGCTTACTCTCGTCCGCGTGCTAATGGTATTAACGCTATTAACATTAACGAGGGAGATACGCTGTTAGAAGCAAGCTTGACAAGCGGAACAAGCGAGATCGTAATGGCGCTACGTTCGGGCCGTGCGATACGCTTTAATGAATCTACCGTTCGCCCAATGGGCCGCAACGCTACCGGTGTGCGTGGTATCACTTTAGATAGTGAGCAAGACGAGGTAGTAGGTATGATCGCTATTGACGATCCGACCACTACGGTACTGGTAGTATCAGAAAAAGGTTATGGTAAACGTACTGATATCGAAGATTATCGCGTTACTAACAGAGGCGGTAAAGGTGTAAAAACCATTAGCGTTACCGATAAAACAGGCAAACTTGTTGCCATTAAAGGTGTTACTGATGAGGAAGACCTGATGATAATCAACAAGTCGGGCATCATCATCCGTATAGCCGTTAGCGAATTGCGTACCATGGGTCGCGCTACGCAAGGTGTAAGATTGATCACGCTGAAAGGCGATGACGAGATAGCATCGGTAGCTAAGATCGAGCGCGAAGAGGAGGAAGAAGAAGTTACCGAAGGCGAAGCCACAGAAGGTACCGTAGCAGAAGGGGAGACCCCAACTGAGAACGCTATCGGTGATGCCGAAGGAACAGAACCGACCGAGCCTGCAGCCGACGACGATCAGGAATAAAAACACATCAACTATGATCAACCGTAAAATAACATTTTCGGTAATTGTACTAATGCTCACTTCATCTTTAGCCTTCTGCCAGTCAGAAGCGCTAAAGAATGCAGTGAACAACCTGGCGAGTTACAAGAAAAATCAGGATCTTAAATTCCTGAGCGTCGCCCGAAAGACCGTAGATAGCCTGATCAAAACCAGAAAAGATTCGGCCGATCTTCAAAAGAACATTTACAAGACCATTATCTACACGGCCATCTTGTACAATGACCCTATCAACAAACTGGGTAACCCGCCAACGTTTTTAAGAACAACTACCGAGCATTACGATAATCTTGCCCGTCAACGCAAGATCTACAAGTATCAAACGGAGATGAATTTCGCGGCGCGGTGCCTGGCCAATACCTACATCAGGTATGGCTTTTTGCACATGGAAAAAGGGAAGGACTATACAAATGCGCTGGCATCGTTTAAAATGGCGCAGAAGTATGCGCCATCGTTTAAGCAACTCAACGCTTATATCGCTTATGCTAACGGGCGTTTGGGTAATATCCAGGAGGCTGCACGTTATTATACGATATTACTGAATACAGATACCATCCGTGCTGAATATGTGGAAGCGGCGGCAAACACGTACCGATCGGTAGGGGATACCGCCAGGGCATTGCAAGTGCTGCAAAAGGGGAGGAAGTTGTTACCCAACGATCGTACGTTGCTGTTAGAAGAGGCCAATATTTACAATAATAAAAAGGACTACAAAGCTTTAGAACCCTTATTACCACAACTGCTTGACGGTAATCCAAATAATGCTGATATTGCATTCATCGCAGCTAACTGTTACGACCGGTTAGATAAGTTTGAGCAAGCCGAATCACTTTATTTACGCACTATAGATCTGAACGAGGTTTTTTATGAGCCTGTGTTTAACTTAGGTGTGTTATATTTACGTTCAAGCGCTATAAAAAAGGATTCGACGGCAACTAAAGACCTGGTGCGTGCGGGGCAATGGCTGGAAAAAGCGAACGAGATATCGCCGTATGATGCCAAATGCTTAAATTTATTGCAGATAGTGTACACAAAACAGGGGAACCGATCCCAATTAGATAAGGTAAACAACAAATTAAAACAGTTAACCAATTAATTGACCATGAATATTAAGTTTTTAACGACGGGCCTGTTGGGCTTGGCCACCATGACCGCGGTTGCTCAGAACAGCGAACTGACCAGCGCCCAAAATGATCTGAACAAGTACGAGACCATGAAGACCCAACAAACGATGGCTAAACTTGCCATTAGTGCCTTGGATAACGCAAAGTCTTCTATTGATAAGGCTTCTGTCCACGAAAAAACTGCTACTTTGCCTAAAACTTTTGCGCTTAGAGCAGGTATTTACGCAGCATTGGCGTTGAATGATGACAAGCCGGAGTCATCTAAAAAACTGTTCGCAACATCTGATGAGGCATTGAAGAAAGCCAAAGAATTAGATACTAAAGGCGAATTTAAAGTGATTGTAGAGAACGCAGGCATCAATCTGGCGCAATATTCTATGAACTCAGGTGTTAAAGAATATGAAGCTAAAAACTTCGAAGCAGCTTACAAGTCTTTTGATCATTACAGGACCCTAAGGCCGGAAGATACTACTGCTATATACTACACTGGTTTAGCAGCATCGAACTATCAAAACTATGATGCGGCAATTGCTAACTATACCAAACTATTAACCACCGGTTATAGCCAAAAAGAAGGTGTTTATTCGGACGTTACTAATTTCTATCTGCAAAAAAAGACCAACGCCGACTCGTTAAGCGCTCTTAAAACGTTAGAAGAAGCGATCGCCAAATACCCGAAGCAATTAGACTTTAACAGATTTTTGATAGATCTGAATTTACGCATGGGTAAACAAAGAGAGGTTTTAGGTAAAATTGAAAGCGCTTTAGCTGCTGATCCTAAAAATAAGACCTACTATCAATACGCCGGTCTTTTATATACCCAAATAGGAGATGAAGCTAACAATAAACTGATGTCTTTAAAAGATGCTGCTGAAGCGAAAAGAAAAGAAGACAATAAGAAAGCTGCAACCACAGCAGGCAAACCTAAAGTTACACCTAAGGGTGCTAAAGCACCAGCCGCTGCTGCTGCTCCGGCAAAAGCCGAGGGTACAGATTTCGCCGCATCTATAGCTACTCAGACACAAATACGTGACGAGAACTTGAAAAAAGCTGAAGATACTTACCGCAAATTGTTAGAGATAGACCCCAACGATTATGATGGCTTATTGAACTTAGGTTACGTGTTAAACATTCCTGCTATCGAACTTTACTATGCAGCCCCAAAAATTCCTATCGAGAATGCTAAGGAATTTGCAGCTACCGAGAAAAAGTCAGCTGAACTGTTTGAAATAGCAAAACCATTTTTATTAAAAGCGGTAGAAATGAAACCGAATGATGTTAGTGCTTTGAACAACTTAAGGAACTACTATATCGGCACAAAGAACACTGCTAAAGCAACAGAGATTAAACAAAAGATAGAAGCTGCTAAAGCAGCTGGTAAATAATATAGGAGAGGCCATGAAATATGGCCTCTTTCTTTTTGTTGATATTATTTAACATAATAATAATTATATAAAAATCAAATATCTGCAAATACAGTTTTGCTGCGACAGATATTCGATATAAAAAGCTGGATTAAAAAGGATACTTATAAAGTCCAAAGTCGCTTAAGGCGATGCTTGCTGCAGCATTAGTCACACGCAAACGGACTTTATTTGTAGTTACCGGTGATGTTAATTTTATTAAACGGTTTGCACCAATGCTTGTAGCCGAAGCAACTTGCTGCCACTTGTTGTCATTCCAAACATCAATTGCAACAGCATCAATACGCTGGCCGAGTTTGATATTTTCACGAAGTTGGATAACGTCAAAAGTTTTTTCGGATAATAAATTTAAGTCTAATTCAGGCGTTTTAACATTATCGTCGGTTGCCCAATAACTGTATCTATCTTTATCTAATAGAAGTTTGGGACCATATTTAGCGGCATTTTTACTGCGAATGTTACTGACCACAATTTTGGCATCTTTGGCGAAATTATTTTTGAACATTGTATTTAATGCGTCACCAAATCCTTTAAGGGAAGCGACATCTCCCGGCACCAGCAAACCATTTTGATCAGGAGCTATGCCAAGATCCAGCGCAGCCCCTCTCCCAACGCTGGCAAAATAGATATTCATCAGTGTTTCAGGGCTTTTAACCTTATCATCCTGGTTTTTATGATAGAACCAGCCCGGTCTGTGCGGCACATCGCATTCGGCCGGCATCCAAAACTTACCGTCACGATGGCCTTCAATACCTTCCTTATCAAGCACAAAGCCGTTTCCAGGCTCTTTGCCGGCTTCCGGAGCATGCGGTGTATAAGTCGCCCAGCTGGTCTCACCGGCTTTTCCTGCCTCGTTACCTACCCAACGTACGTCAGGACCTACATCGCCAAAAATGGCCGCTCCAGGCTGCAATTTGCGGGCTATGCCCCAGGTATCATTCCATCCATAGTAGGTAGAACGGTCTATCTTGCGGACCTCTTTAGCGCCGCCGTAATAGCCGTCTCCACCGTTGGCGCCATCATGCCAGGTCATAAATAGCGGACCGTAATTGGTATATAACTCATCTAACTGCTTGCGGTACACATCAGTAACATATTCAGGCTTACCGTAAAGCGGACTATTCCTGTCCCATGGGGAACAATAAACGCCCATTTTTATACCTAACTTATCGCAAGCCTGGCGATATTCTTTCAAGATATCGCCCTTACCGTTCTTATAGGGGCTTTTGCTGATATTATGTTCGGTGGTCTTAGTTGGCCACATGCAAAAGCCATCGTGATGTTTGGCTACAACTATAATACCCTTAAAACCACCTGCTTTAGCCGCGCCAACGATCTGCATAGCATCAAATTTTTCGGGGTTGAATTGTTTGGGATCTTCGTCACCGTAGCCCCATTCTTTGTCAGTAAAGGTATCCGGGCCAAAGTGGATCAGGCAATACATCTCTGTTTCTTGCCAGGCCAGCTGGGTTTTCGTTGGCAAAGGCCCAAATGGTTTTGGCGGTGCTTGCGCGAAACTGCCTGACGCTAAGGGCGCTAACAAAAGTAATGGTATCAATTTTCTCATATCAGGTTGGTATATCAGGCTAATTTAACAGTTAATATCTATTATTGCACATGTTTTCGAAAGCAGAGGCGGCGCAATTACGACAAGAATTTTGGACCACATTGGGCAGATACCTGCGCCCGATACTTGGCGCTGACGGTGATAAAGTGAACTGGATAAACTATAAGACCGGCATCAAGTTCGTCTACTTCCGTATGGAGGCTGAGAACCGTTCGGCGCGTATCGCTATCGAGATAACTCATTATGATACAGGTATCCAGGAGTTGTTTTATGAACAATTTGCTGAGCTAAGAAATATACTGAACGGCTACCTGAATGAAGACTGGACCTGGGAGTTACATCATCAGGATTTAGCAGGTAAGATAATCAGTCGTATCTACACCGAGTTACCTAAAACCAGCATTTATAACCGCGAAGATTGGCCAAAACTGATCAGCTTTTTTAAGCCGCGCATCATCGCATTAGATGAGTTTTGGAGCGTTGCAAAGTATAGTTTTGATGCGCTGAAATAGACAGCCTCTAAGCTAAATGATTAAAATTCGTGTACCAAAAAAGCACGTTTTTCGTTAAAAAAAAACGTGCTTTTTAGGTGTTATTTTACAGTTTGTAATTATTTGGTTTCGGCTGCTTTTTCAGGAGCTTTACCGATCAGATCCATAAACTGATCCAGTTTTGGAGTGATGATGATCTGGGTACGCCTGTTCTGCATTTTTCCGGCTTCTGTAGAGTTGTCAGCTATCGGGTTATACTCACCCCTGCCGCCTGCTGTTAAACGTTTTGGATCTACGCCATAATTGGTTTGCAAAGCAGTTACAACAGAGATAGCCCGCAATGCGCTCAGATCCCAATTACTACGAATATTTTTCAGCGCAATGGGCACATTATCTGTATTACCCTCGATCAGCACATCGTAATTTGCGTAATCTTTAATGATCTTGGATATCTTGCTCAGGGTCTCTCCGGCTTTATCAGATATCTCGTAACTGCCAGATTTATACAGCATGTTATCCGATAGCGAAACATAAACCACCCCTTTCAAAACCTTCACATCTACATCCTTCATTTCAGACTGGCTCAACGAGCGGGTCAGGTTGTTGGTGAGCACCATGTTAAGCGAGTCGCTTTTGTTTTTGGCGTTAACCAGTTGCTGAATGTATTTATTAGAGCTGTTGATCTCGTCCACCAGTTTACTGATGTTGACGTTGCCCTGGCTGCTGCTATTCAAACATTTGTTCAATGCTTCCTGCAGTTGGCGGGCGTTGGCTTTTTCAGACGCTATGGCCTGATCTAAGCTTGTGATCCGTCCGTTGGCAACGGCCAGATTTTTTTCGCTCGTCAGGAATTTATAATTCAAGCCTTCCGTATCTTTTTGTAAACGATCGTAAGTAGCTTGTAACTCTTTGTACTTTTTAGAGCTTACACAGCCCTGAGCCATCGCGGCGGTGATGAGCAGTGATGGTAACCATATTCTAAGTTTCATAACAATTAATTTTTAGGTAGAATTTCTAATTAGCTTTTTTATCAAACTCATTAAAAACAATAAAGTTTGATGCACACCTCTCGCAAATTTTAGACCAGAACAAAAAATGGCCACCCTGCAACAGAATGGCCATTTTTATAATTTACTGATGTTCAATTACATCGGTGGTGTCTTGGTAGTGTCTCTGGCGGCAGAATCTGTTGTTGCAGATGTATCTTTAGCCATAGCAGATGAATCCGCCATGGTGCTATCAGAGTCAGAAGCCGCTTTTTCGGCGCTGCTGCAACCGGCAGCCGCCATTGATCCTACAATCGCCGCGACAAGCGCGAAACTCAAAAATCTCTTTTTCATGGGTGTATGTTTTATGTTAATGTTCTGTTATCTGCTTGTATAACCCCTTTTTTAAGTGCTTTGTTTAGTGTTATTTACGTTTTTATAACTTATAATGACATTTTTGTAGGTAGCTAAAATTTGCGGTTGGCCGTTTTTTAGTGATATTTAACCATCATGCTGGTATCTGAGTGGGTTTTAAAATGGGCTTTACGGTTATACCCTCCCCTGCTGTTGCAGCGCATTTGGGTAAAGCGGTTCAAAAAAGATTTTAAGGGTGCAAGCATTGTTGTACGTAAAAGTTTACTCAACAAAAATTACAACAACAGCATCTTCGGCGGCACCTTATTCGCTACGGCTGACCCCTGGTATCCACTGTTATTCCACCAGATATTTTTGCGCAAAGGCTACCGGGTGATCGTTTGGCTTAAATCGGCCGAGATACAATATTTAAAGCCTGCACATACCGATCTGCATTTTGATATCGATATTGATGATCAGACCATTGCCGATGCTGAACGCATGCTGAACAGTAATGGTAAATTCATCCGTACCTTCCACATAGAGATGCTGAACAGGCATAACGAGGTATGCGTAAATGTACAAGTTGAAGCTTACGTACGTAAATTAGATATCCCTGCCGAATGAAAGTAATTATGAACGATGATGCCTTTGCAAAGAAGCGCTACCATATATCTAACGATGTTGATCTGCTGGACGTGGACGCGATCCACAAATACCTGGACCAGCGATCTTACTGGGCTAAAGGCATCCCGCGCGAAAAACTGGACAAAGCCATCGCAAACTCGTTATGCTTTGGTGTTTTTAAGGTGACAGCACAAGCCGGTTTTGCCCGGGTGGTGACCGATAAGGCCACCTTTGCTTATATCTGCGATGTGTTTATATTAGAGGACCATCGTGGCGTGGGGCTTTCTAAATGGTTGATGCAAACCATTAGGGCGCATCCCGATCTGCAAGGAATCCGCAGGTGGAGTTTGGCTACGGCCGACGCGCACGGACTGTATAAACAATTTGGCTTTACCGCCATTAGTAAACCCGAACTATGGATGGAGGTATTTACTCCTTACATTAGTCAATAAAAAAAGAGGAACGGCATGAACATTAAACGGTTGATAGCAGAAGGCGAAGGCGTTTCTCTGGATTTTAAGAAGACGATAACGCGGCACGAGAAGATAGCCAAAACGCTGGTGGCTTTTGCCAACAACAAAGGTGGCCGCTTGCTGATCGGCGTGGCCGACGACGGCTCTATCAAAGGCGTTAAGTTTGAAGAGGAAGAAAAATACATGATCAGCCGCACGGCGACCCATTACGTGCGCCCGGCAGTTGAGCCTATTTTCGAAGAGGTGTATGTTGATGACAAATTGGTACTCATCGCAAACATTAAAGAGAGCGACACCAAACCGCACTATGCCCTTGGCGATGATGGCAAATGGTGGGTTTACGTACGGGTGCTGGATAAAAGCGTATTGGCCAGTAAGATCGTGGTCGACGTGTTGAAGCGCTCTGGCGATGATACCGGTGTACTGATCGAATATTCGGCCAATGAGCGCACCTTGTTAAGTTATTTGCAAGAACATACCCGTATAGATATAAAGCAGTTTTGCGATCTGCTATCCATCAGTCGTAAAAAAGCTCAGCGGATACTGGTTGATCTGGCACTTTCTGGTGTGATCAGTATCCACACATCCGAAAAGGAAGAATATTATACAGCCATGTAATATAGCAACGCCCGGTCCGTGTTTGTTCAGGCCGGGCGCTGCCTATGTTTAATTAGCCTCTATCTGGAAATTGATAGGCAATGTATAACGTACCCTTACCGCTTTGCCATTTTGTATGCCGGGTTTCCAGGGTTTGGCCAGGCGCAGTACCCGGGTCGATTCCTCGTCGAAACCATTGCCTGCTTTCCTCACCACCTGTATATCGGTTATGGTGCCGTCCTTCTCGATAATAAAACTCAGGAAGGTTTTGCCGCTGATACCATTCTCTTGCGCAACGGATGGGTAACGTAAAGTTTTCTGCAAAAATTTGTTCCAGGCCTCCATGCCGCCTACGGGTTCGGGCATTACTTGTACGGTGTAGATCTCGGCTACGCCATTATCAACTGTGCCGGTGCCTTCAGATGCCAGGCCTTTATCGTCGCCACCGTTGCCGGGTGTTGCGTTAAGTTGCCCTTTAGTACCTTCGTTGTTTGCCACATTCGACACCGCAACATCCTCTTTTAAAGCTTCGATAACCTCGGCCTTATCATCTGGCACAGGTTTAGGTGTAACAAATACCTGCGTTTGTACACTTGGTGTGTTTACCTGTTTAGGTTGTTGGGCGGGTTGATCAACTGTTTTAGGCTTCGGCAACTCCTTCGGTTGTTTCATTTCGTAAACCACATCGTCCGGGATCTTGGTCTCAATTATAGTAGTTTTAGTGGTCGGGATCAGCGGCTTGCTTCTGGCAATAACCGTTGCCGTAATGCCGAATAGCGCAAAGGCTAAAAAGGTCCCGGTGACGGCTTTTATCATCAAGTTGTCGTTCTCTTGCCTTAGGGTGTACGCGCCGTAATTGTGGTTGCGGTTTTTGAATACAAGATCGAGCCACTCGCCCTTGTAAAGATCATTGTTTGAAAATAGCATGATAAGTGAATTTTAATTTAATATTTAACGGACTGTAAGTCAATCAAATTATTACTAAAAACACTTTTCAAACTAATTTATTAGTTATCAGATTTATTTGTCATTTCGTTAATATTTTTATTCAAATATTTTCAAACTAATAATTTAGTTACCATTTTTTGGTATCTACCTTAACAGGTTCAGTAGCTTTTTTTTCAGGGTCGGCTGTGTAAAACGTCATTTGTTCGCCTATCTCTATACCAAGTTTAGCTATCTGATCTAAATAAATACTAAACTCCCGCTCCCCTACTTTCGCTTTTAGTTGCTCAAAAGTGTAGTCTACTCCCGGTTTTTTAGCATACACACCGTAGCGCGTACGTTCGTAAGGATAAAACACAAAGTCGGTCAGCCAGTAACGGTACTTACCTTCTTTAACCTCGGCATTTAACGTATAATTGACTTCGCCCGCTTCGTGCTTAGCCAGGTTAGCGCTGGTGTAGATCAAAAATGAGCTTTTAATGGCAATGTTGTTCCCGGCTTTGGTGTCCATTTTTAACTTTCCAAAACGTTTGCTTTGGTTTAGTCCCCTTAGCAAACGGTTATAAAGCGTATCGCCGGGTAGGCCGGGTGTTTCGCTCACTTTATAAAATATGTATTTGTTATGCTCGTCAAGCGTAACCAATTCTTTTTGGGCCGATGCTATTTTGCCGCTGAGCAATACAGCTATCGCGATCAGGATCTTTTTCATTGCTACAATTATAGCGTTTTAACAGAATACGTAAAAACAAAAACCGCCCCGGGAATATCCCTGAAGGCGGTTTTGTCTATTTAAATTCAGTATTAGAATGCGTACACAGCAGCTAAGCCAAATTGCGAAGCTGATTTGGTAGCTACACCGTTTTTGTTAGTGAAAATAGATGTTGCCTCTTTAGACGCGTTGTCCAACCTAACCTCAGGGATGAAGGTAAGCGGGCCACCTTTAATGTTAGCTGATAAAGTGAACGCAGTAACGCTCTCGTTAGCAGCAGGGCCAGCTGTTACCCAAACACCGTCTTTGGTTTTGAAGTACTCGGCACGTAAACCAAAGCTTACAGCAGATGATACAGCCAATTGAGGGTAAAGAGCGGCACCAACGTAACCGCCACGTGGACCGGCAGGAGATTTAGGCGCATCGAAGTTGGCAGCGTTCACGCCCAATTTAAATGCTTCGGTGATCTGGTAAGACGTTGTTAAGTCAACAACGGTACCTGATGCAGGGCCGGTAAGGAAGTTAACATAAGCGGTCCAGCCTTTAACCGGAGCGACCATTAACTGGGTACCGATGGTGTTGATCTTGCTTGCAGCGGTGTAAACGTTCCAAAGGTCGTTATAGAGACCTGCCGACAAGCTTACTTTATCAGAAAATGCATAAGTGAATTTAGCACCGGCATTTTGGAACGGACCATTGGTGAACAGATACGAAGTAGAGTAGTTAAAGTTACCTACCGGCGAGATAACCTCGTAACCAACAAAGGTAGCCATGTAACCGGCGGTCACGCTTAATTTATCGGTAAGATCATAAGCAACATACAAGTTTTGGATGTGGAATGAGTTTGCAGCGTTATTAGTGGCACCATCGCCATTAGGTACCGATTGGTACTGACCACGTGGACCAAAAGAAAGATCACCAACAAATGATGCCTTACCAACTTTCTTTTTCGCAAAAAGGTTAACCATACCTATCGAAAAAGAATTTTGATCTGAAGCGAAACTTGTAGGGATGTTATTATGGCCGGAGAAATCGTATTTGTAATAGGTGTCGACAGAACCGCCAATGGTCAATGGTGGGTCGGTTTTTTCCTGTGCGTTTGCGGCAAATGTTGCTGCCGTAAGAGAAAGTAAAAGTAAAAGTTTGCTTTTCATCATGTTTTTAATTGTTAAGGTTATTTATTTTATTGTTTGTTGAGTTATTTACAGTTTTCAAGGCTCAAAACGCCGTTACTGAACGGGTTATATTCCTAATTATTTGTGTTTTATTTACAAAAACGTCAAAAATTTAAATCAAAATCGAATAATTGTTAATTAATGACAGTTAATTTTATAAATATTTCATGAAAATAGATCTGAAGTACCACAAAAGCAAAATTTACTATACAAAATCTATTAAAATGATAGCACTTTTATAAAATTTACAAAAAACAATATCAAAAAAACATTCTTTTTGCATTATTAATAATGAAATTTGAGTGAAATAGGAAATTACCTATCCGTTAATTCGATATTGGCAAAATTTAATTGGGTTTTATAAGATATTGTATCAATATTTCCAAGATCTGAGCGCGCGCAATGACTTATTTTTAGAAAGGACCGATCATCTCAAAATGAAGAGAATTTTTGGCTACATAATGACGCTTTTAAGGCGGGATAAGTTATTTTTGATGATCAATACACCTAAAAAATGACAAATTTTCGTTTCAAAGCACTGGAAACCGCTCTTTCGCGTACGATTCCGGAGGTAAAGATGCCTTCTACTAAAATATCCGACTATTTTGGCATAAATGTTTTTGATCATAAGAAGTTAAAGGATTACCTCTCTGCCGAGGCTTTTAAAACGGTCCTGAGTTCTACTAACGATGGCGAACCTATCCCCCGCGAAACGGCAGAACAAATAGCATCAGCGATGAAAAGCTGGGCCATGAGCAAAGGCGCTACGCACTACACCCACTGGTTTCAACCGCTGACCGGATCTACAGCTGAGAAACACGACGCATTTTTTGAGCCTACGCCCGATGGCGCGATCGAACGCTTTAGCGGCGACGCGCTTGCCCAGCAAGAGCCGGATGCGTCAAGCTTCCCGAGTGGTGGTATCCGCAATACTTTCGAGGCCCGGGGTTATACCGCCTGGGATCCGTCGTCGCCGGCTTTTATTATGGGGCGGACACTTTGTATCCCAACCGTTTTTGTTTCCTACACAGGCGAGGCATTAGATTATAAAGCACCTTTATTAAAGGCATTGAATGTGCTGGATAAAGCTGCCGTTGATGTTTGCCACTACTTTGATAAAAGCATCGAAAAGGTAAATGCATCGTTAGGTATAGAGCAGGAGTACTTTTTGGTTGACCTTGCCTTATTTAATGCGCGCCCCGATCTGTATATGACCGGCCGTACACTGTTCGGCCATATGTCGGCCAAAGGCCAGCAGTTAGAGGATCATTACTTTGGTTCGATACCTGAGCGGGTTTACGCTTACATGCAGGATATGGAGACCGAGGCGTTATGTCTGGGTATCCCACTGAAGACCCGCCACAACGAGGTTGCGCCATCGCAATTTGAGTGCGCGCCTATTTACGAAGAGATCAACCTGGCTATTGACCACAACCAACTGTTGATGGACCTGATGGATCGCGTAGCCAAACGCCATAACTTTAAGGTATTACTGCACGAGAAACCTTATGCCGGCCTGAACGGATCAGGCAAGCACAATAACTGGTCGCTGATCACTAATACGGGCAAGAACTTGTTGTCGCCGGGCAAAACGCCAAAGAACAATCTGATGTTCCTTACCTTTTTTGTGAATACCATTAAAGCGGTTTTTGAGCATGCCGACCTGCTACGCGCGTCGATAGCATCAGTAAATAATGACCATCGTTTGGGCGCTAACGAAGCGCCGCCGGCCATCATATCGATATTCCTGGGCACGCAGCTGAATGATGTGCTGGACGAGATAGAAACATCGCGCATCAGCAAAAAAATTAAAGACGATAGCATGTTATGGCAGGGCATCCCTAAGATCCCTCAGATCTTACAGGACAATACCGACCGTAACCGTACTTCGCCGTTCGCGTTCACCGGCAACAAATTTGAGTTGAGGGCAGTCGGCTCTTCAGCCAATTCGGCCGACCCAATGACGATATTGAATTTGATCGTTGCTGATCAGCTGAAAAAATTCAAATCCGACGTTGATAAGCTGATCCGCAAAGGCGAGAAAAAAGATGTGGCCTTATTGACGGTTATTAAACGTTACATTAAAGAGTCGAAATCTATCCGCTTTGAAGGCAACGGTTACAGCGAAGATTGGGAAAAAGAAGCAGCCGCACGCGGATTAAACAACTTTAAGACCACGCCAAAAGCGCTGGATGTGCTGATATCTGAAAAGACCCAACGCCTGTTTGACGAGACCGGCGTTTACAACCGCCGCGAAGCGCATGCCCGTCACGAGATATTGTTAGAGAGTTTCTTTAAAAAACTACAGATAGAGGCCCGCGTGATCGGCGAGCTGGTGAACAATACCATCATCCCGGCGGCCATCAACTATCAATCTAAACTGGTAGAGAACGTGCGCGGGTTAAAAGAACTTGGTTTCGACAAAGAAATGTACGCCGCGCAGATGGATGTGATCGGTCGCATAGGCGAACACGTTAATTTCATTAAAACCAACGTGGAAGAACTGATCAACGAGCGTAAACGCGCCAACGTAATGGAAGACCCACGCACCCGCGCCATTGCATACGACGAGAAAGTAAAAACGCACTTCGCTCCCATCCGCTACCACGTAGATAAGTTGGAACAATTGATAGACGACGCCCTTTGGCCACTGCCAAAATTCAGGGAACTGCTGTTTATTAAATAAGATACCTCACCCCAATCCCTCTCCGATGGAGAGGGGCTTTTTGTTTATTGTTGCCTCAACACCGCAACGGTCACGATCAATTGGCCGAGGTGTCGCATGGTGTGCTCGGCCGAGTGTGTAAGCAGACCGATCACGGTTGAAGGTATTTGCGCGCGGCCGACTCCCCTAACGTTTGTAAGTATAGTCTCATCCGTGGAGGTGATCTGCGCTAAGGCGATATCGACTTGCTTTTTGAACGAGTCGACTAACTGCTCCACTGATCTGCTTTGATCTTTCCCTTCGGACTGTAGGTATCGCAATTGCTCGTCACTGAGCAATTCGCCTCGGGCGTAGGTCAATAAACGATCTAACACACCTGTCAAATGTTGCAGATGAAAACCCGGCGATGCCATGGCGGCAACGGACAACCAAAGCTTATCGTCGGGAAAGTCGTGCATTAATTCATTCAACTCTTCGCGGGCTTGCAGTAACGCGTGGGCAACGGGTTGCAACAATGTGGGAACGTTATCGAGCGGGCCTCGGAGCCATACTTCGGGTAGGTTGTTTTTCATCAGATCGGCCTATAAAAAATATCAAGTGTATGGCTTTTACAACTATCGGTTGCGATGAGTAATTGCCGTTCACGCTTAAACATGTCCAAAATTACGCTTGGTACGGACATTGATATCACACCTGCGTAAAATATCCCAAAATGACTAACCATAACAAAACTAAACTCAGCCGCCTTGCGCTTATCGCATGTTTCCTATTGACCCTTGGCTTCGGTATGCAAAGCTGTAAAAAGTCGCGCTCGGAGATGGGCAAAGACCTTTATAGCAAAACCAAGAACAAGGTTTACAAAGACGTCACCCCCGAAGGCTTTGAACCGGTATTTAAAGCCATGCTGGAAAGCGAAGGCGCAAAACTCCCCAACGCAAAGATAATCCTGGCCCACTACGCCGCCAATGGTTACGACCCCACCCTATTATTAGACCACTTATCGGGCGATGATATTAAAGCCTTGCCGCAATATCTGAATAAGTCTAACGAGCACGGATTAGACCCGACATTGTTTAGGGCTGCCAAGATAGATACGCTGATAAATAACATCTACGGCAAAAAAAGCATCAAAACTTTAGAAGAAGCTTACCATGATATGGCCGAACTGGAAATGACCATGGCCGCATCACTCATCAGTTACTCAAATGCTCTGCAATTCGGGGTGTTCAACCCACGTAAGATATACCAACGTTACTACACTGCTACCGCACGCCCGGATAGCGCGTATATGAATAATGCATTGAACACAAAAGACTTTAAAAGTTACCTGGACAGCATCCAACCTAAAGATAAACATTACGTAGCGTTGCAAAAGGCGTTGATGGAAGGTTTTGTAGCGACTGGACAAACTAAAGAGGAGACCCAACGTACTTTAGTGACCAATTTGGAACGACTGCGCTGGAAGAACAAACCTACGCAAGACCGTTACGTGATCGTTAACATAGCCGACTTCAGGCTGGATGTGATGAATCAGGGCAAATCTGAACTGAACATGAAGGTTTGCGTAGGCGAAGGCCGTAATAAAGATGCCGAAAATAGTTTGGTGGAATATGATGAAAGCGATAAGGTAGACCGTCCATTCTCGCGTGAGACACCGCAGTTGGCAAGTGAGATAAACATGGTGCAGGTGAACCCGATCTGGAATATCCCCGTAAGTATTGCCAGTAAAGAGATAGTTGTAGAAGCGCAGAAAGATCCCTACTATCTGGCTAACAAAAATATTAATGTATATAAAGACGGGAAGTTGATAGATGACCCGGAAACGATAGAGTGGAATGCAAATTCAGGTACTGAATACTCCTTTAAACAACAGCCGGGTAGCGATAACTCTTTAGGCAAGATCAAATTCCTTTTCCCTAATAAAAGCAGTGTTTATTTACATGATACCCCTGCTCAAGCTCCATTCGGCAGAGAGATGCGTGCGGTTAGCCATGGTTGTGTACGCTTAGAAAAACCTTTGGAATTTGCCCGTGTGCTATTTGGCGACGGTACGGAGAAATTTCAGAAGATCGAGCAGTTTATGGGTGAAGATAAATCGCAGCCTACCGACCTGGCCCTACCTAAAAAGGTACCTGTTTACTTAACCTACGTCACCGGCTGGGTTGATGATGCCGGGCAGATACAGATCAGGCCGGATGTTTACGGTTTAGATATTGTACTTTATGGTCACCTGCAAAAGCTGATCCGGGGTTAAAAGCAACAAAAAACGCGATGGGAAAACCCATCGCGTTTTTTGTTATAGATACTTTTAAATTTAGTTTTGAGCGATAGCTTCTTTAAGAACTATCGGGTTGGTATCATTCATCAGGGCAAATTGCGCAGCGCTGTCCTCATTCAAAAACTTTGAAGTGTAACGCTGATCGCGACCTGTAATAAACAGCATGTTCTTGTTTTTTACTGTGTTGATGATCTGATCGCACAATTCCGGTGCAACTGCCGGGCAACCATGGCTGCGGCCTAAACGACCTAATTGGTTAATAGTACCCTGACTAACATAATCGGCAGCATGCAGCACAATAGCGCGATTGCGGGCCTGATCATTAAAACCACGATCGACACCATTCAACCTTAACGAGCGACCATGCTTGCCAACGTATGTATCGTCGGTCACATAAAATCCAAGGCTGCTTTGGTGCGATTCGTTGTTGTTAGAGAACGCGTCGGCCATATCGTTACCGCTGCCTTGTCCGTGAGCTACCCAAGTGTTCAGCAAAAGCTTTTTGTTCAGCACATCCACTATCCACATACGTTTTTGCGTGCTTGGCTTGTTAAAATCCACCACAGTGATCACACTGCTGGCTAAAGGTAACATGTTAGCAACCTTTAGATTATAATAACCGACAAGTGCTTTCTCGAAAACTGCAGAGTCAAGGCCCGAAAATTTTAGCTTAGCCGATGAGTAGATGTCATCCACATACTGTACGAACCTGATCTTGGCTGATGAATTTGCGGTAGCAGTAGTTTTAATGTTGCTGCTATCAATAACGGTCAGCGAACTTTTTTTAGCAAAACCAAAGCTGATCACTGAAACCGAGATGATGCAAAGTGCGCAGGTCATCCATAAAATGTGTTTTCTCATACTTTATCCTTTGTTTTAAAAACGTGTTTAAACAATAGCGAAAGAAGGTTTTACCATTAGGAGGTTAAGTCAAAGATACGCATAAGATCGTTACAAACAAAACGACCATATTAAAACGAAATCAATTTTACTTTTAGTTAACAATTCAATATCAGCACTTATCACTGATGGAATACCCACGTTTTAATATATAAACGTTTAACATATTATAAAAACGAAAAAGCCCGGCATATAGTACGCCGGGCTAATATTATGTACAGTATGTTTTAAGCACAGGGCTTACTCAACCCATTTTATCTTCTCTTCTACCGGTACTTTGCGTTTGCCTTCAGGATGCTCATCTGCGTAACCCAGGTAAAGCAGACCTAATACGTTATCCTCCTCGCCTAAACCTAAAAAGGTCTTAAATTCCGGGCGAAGGGTCATACCACCAGTGCTCCAGAAAGACGCGATGTTTAATGATGTAGCACCGATCAATAAATTCTGCACTGCTGCAGATGCCGCCATAACTTCTTCCAAAGCCGGGATCTTCGGCAGATCGCCACGTTTCATGCTGGCAATTACGATGTGCGATACCTTCTCGCCCATGTTTGTCAGGTTATTAAAGGTGGTCGGGTTAAAAGTCTCAGGCGTGCTGCTTTGCTGATATAGCTCGGCGTGCTGAGCACAGAATTTAGCCGGATCAGCATAAACCACAAATTGCCAAGGTTGGGTATTGCCGTGATTAGGGGCCCAATCAGCCAACTCTAATAAGGCTGCTACGTGTCCGTTAGGTATTTTGTTACCGTTCATCATAGCAGGCTTAATGCTACGACGGTTCTTTATTGCGTTTGATACGATAGAGAAATTGTTATTTTCCATGCGGCGAAATTAAGGAAATAAATTGTGTAGACGATAAATTACACATCACTTATACCAAGTTAAATAAGTCGGATTTTTTGCAGAAAGCTTTTTAAGTACCTTAGTTGGGATCTTATTGGTCTTTATATAAGTTGGTTCCCATAAATACTGAACTGCTATTGGATAAGAAAATTTTGAACTTACGTTAGAAAGTTTCCCCTTTCGATAACTATAAAGGTCAAACACATAATAAGCATGTCCTCTGTACCGATGATAAACTTGACCGATAATCTCATAACTGCCATCATGGTCGATATCCCGTTCTAAATTTGAAAATAGATCGTAAAACGAAAATGCATCAAACCTGTTTGATCCCTTATTAAATAAATAAATTTTGGTTTCGTAATTGGCAGCATTCCCACTACCGTCATTTGGCATATCTATCTTAAAATCTAAAAGCCCATTTCCGTCTATGTCTGCAATAAAGATCGGCGACGTTAGAAATATATTGGCGATATCTACCTCTAACTTTATCTTTTTTATCACACGGCCTTTATGATAAAGTAGAATATTGGAACTGTCAGATAATTGACTTCCGAGAAATTTTATTTCGTAATCTTTATACCGTGCTATTCCAGTAAATCCTTCAGCACGCTTATCTTCACCATGTTTTATGTTTACCGTATCGTATTTTATCGCCGGATATTTCTCAATAGGATACTGTGCGAATATCCCCGTAAAAAAGAATAGGAACAAAGCGCTGATCAATATCGTCTTCATTCCTATTCAATAATAAAAATTTAATGATCAATAGATCGCCGGATACTTACCCGGGTTAGCTTCGTTCATCATGTTGTAAACCGTCTCTACCACGTCATCATGCGATGGTTTGGTGAAGTAGTCGCCGTCTGATCCGTAGGGTGTACGGTGTTCTTTGGCGCAAAGTGTTTTTGGATGTGCATCCAATAAATAATAACCACCTTGTTTTTCCAGGATCTGTTGCAGGATATAGGCCGAACCACCACCCGGGATATCTTCGTCAACAATCAGGATCTTGCTGGTCTTTTTTAGCGAGTTGATGCAAGTGTGTTCCTTATCAAAAGGATATAGTGTTTGCGGATCTATCACTTCGACGTTGATGCCCATACCCTCCAGTTCGGCAGCGGCTTCCATAACGATACGTAAAGTAGAACCGTAGCTAACGATGGTGATATCGCTACCTTCGCGCATCACCTCGGCAACGCCCAACGGAACGGTAAAGTCGCCAATATTGGTCGGTAATTTCTCTTTCAGGCGGTAACCGTTCAGGCTTTCTATCACAATGGCCGGTTCGTCGCCCCTTAATAAAGTATTGTACATACCGGCTGCTTGGGTCATATTACGCGGAACGCAAACGTGGATGCCACGCATACTGTTCAGGATCACGCCCATAGGCGAACCTGAATGCCATACACCTTCTAAACGATGCCCTCGCGTGCGGACAATTACCGGCGCTTTTTGGCCACCATAAGTACGGTAGCTTAAGCTCGAAATATCGTCACTTAAAACGGTGATAGCCCAGATGAGGTAGTCAAGATATTGTATCTCGGCAATTGGCCTAAGGCCGCGCATGGCTAAGCCCATCCCCTGCCCAATAATGGTCGATTCGCGGATGCCGGTATCGCTGATGCGGATATCGCCGTACTTGGCTTGCAATCCGGCAAAACCTTGATTAACGTCGCCAATAGCGCCAAGGTCTTCACCGAAGGCTACTATTTTTTTATCGCGCTCAAAGTTGGCGTCAAAGCAAGCGTTCAAAATTTCCCTGCCGTCGATAAACTTCGGTTCAGCATCGTATATCGGTGCAACAACCGGTACTTTTAATGGCGACGATGGTGTGTTACTGAACAACTTGGCATTATAACGCTCGTAGTTAAGCGCGTTTTGGGCAGTTAACCAATCTTTTAATTGTTGTTTCTCTTCGCTGCTATCGGCAATGCTCACACGTAAGGCTTTACGCACTGCAGATATGATCTCGCCACGACCGGGATCTACTGTGCCCTCCATCGTAGTGGCTATCTGCTGCAGCTCGGCGCCTTTATCCGAGTTGAGCGATAAAGCATTGATCATGGTAGATGCCTCGGTCATCTCGTTCTTTATCTCGTCGTGATATTCATCCCAGGCCAAGCGCTGAAATTCGCGGACAGTCTTTTTAGCCGTAGCTTCCAGTTCGTCCAATTCCTCGTCGGTACTGATGGCCGCGCTGATCATCCATTTACGCATTTGCAGCAGGCAGTCGTGTTCGGCTTCCCAGTTCAGGCGTTCTTTAGATTTATAACGCTCGTGAGATCCTGATGTAGAATGGCCTTGTGGTTGGGTCATCTCTACCACGTGTATCAGTACAGGAACGTGTTCGTTACGGCAAACGGCAATGGCACGCTCATAAGTATCGCAAAGAGCTACATAGTCCCATCCGCGTACTTTAAATATCTCTAACCCGTTAGTCCCCTCCTCGCGCTGGAAACCTTTTAATATCTCGGATATATCTTCTTTAGTTGTTTGCAAACTCGCCGGGACCGATATCGCATAAGCATCATCCCATATAGAAAGCGCCATGGGGACTTGTAACACGCCGGCGGCGTTGATGGTCTCGAAAAAAATGCCTTCGGATGTTGCCCCGTTACCTATGGTACCAAAAGCTACCTCATTACCATTTACCGAAAAATTACTTAAATATGCTAATTCAGGATTATCTCGATACAGTTTTGATGCGTAAGCCAAACCTAAAAGGCGCGGCATGTGCCCGCCCGTGGTAGAAATATCCGACGAGCAATTCATCGTTTCGGCCTGGTTCACCCAGTTACCATCCGCGTCAACAAAACGCGTAGCGTAATGGCAATTCATTTGCCTGCCTGCCGATGCTGGTTCTTTTTCAACATCGGGGTGCGAGTACAATTGCGCAAAGAATTTCTTCAGATCGCTCATGCCTGTAGCGAACATAAATGTTTGGTCTCGGTAGTAACCCGCGCGCCAATCGCCGTTTCTAAAAGCCTTGGCCATAGCCAATTGCGCCACCTCTTTGCCGTCGCCAAAAATGCCGAACTTGGCTTTACCGGTCAAAACCTCGCGGCGGCCCAATATACTGGCCTGGCGACTTTCGACACCGATACGGTAATCGTTCAAAACTATCTTGCTGAACTCGTCGAAACTAAGCTCAGATGCGTCGAACCGGGTGGTAGCTTGTATAGTGGCTTCGGGCATATTATATTCTGTTTACGGGGTAAAAGTAGGAAATTCTATTTTGTAAACCGAATGCACAACATATTTATCGGACTGAACAAAATGGATACACGAATGTTATTTGATATATGGTTAAACCTTTTATCTTTGTAATAATCAAACCCCAAAAAGAAATGAAAAAGTTAATTATACTTTGTGCTGTAGTGTTAGGTTTCGCATTTACAGCTTCGGCACAAGAGAGTGCTAAGGCCGAATTCAAATTCAACGAAGAAAAGCACGACTTCGGCAAGATCACTCAGGGTAAACCAGTTACTACTACTTTCGAGTTCGCTAACGTTGGTAAAGAACCCCTGATCCTTACTGCAGTTACCCCAGCTTGTGGCTGTACCGCTGCCGATTACACCAAAACCCCTGTTAAACCAGGAGAAAAAGGTATTATCAAGATCACTTACAGCGCTGCTGTGGTAGCGCCTTTTAATAAGACTGTTACAGTAACCTCTAACGCGGCAACCCCTACTAAGATCCTTTACATTAGTGGCGAGGTTGTAGCTGCACCTGCTACATCGAGCAAGTAATTTGTTAAATACAATATTGGCAAAGGCCTTCGGTTAGTTCCGGAGGCCTTTGTTTGTTTATGGCGGTCGGTAATTTTTACTAATTTTGCCCTATGCCAAAAATATCAAGCAAAGGGCAGCATATGCCTGCATCGCCTATCCGTAAGTTAACTCCGTTTGCCGATAAAGCTAAACAAGCCGGTAAAAAAGTTTACCACCTGAATATCGGTCAGCCCGATATCGAAACGCCGGAAGGCATGCTGAACGCGATCAAGAATGTCGATTTTGACGTGTGGGCCTATACCCCATCAGAGGGAACATTATCTTACCGGACCAAGTTAACTGAATACTATAATAAACTTGGTTATAACATTGCACCACAGGATATTATAGTAACCGTTGGTGGGTCTGAAGCGATAACCATAGCCATGATGGCTTGCCTTGACCCGGGTGATGAGGTGATCATCCCTGAACCTTTCTACGCTAATTATAACGGCTTTGCCTGCGAGAGCGATATTGTGGTTAAACCGATATTATCTTATATAGATAACGGCTTCGCCCTGCCTCCTATCAGCGAGTTTGAAAAGCTGATCACTGATAAAACCAAGGCGATCATCATCTGTAACCCTAACAACCCGACCGGTTACTTATATAGTAAAGACGAGCTGAACGCCCTGAAAGAACTGGCCATAAAATATGACCTGTACATTTTCAGCGACGAAGCTTACCGCGAGTTCTGCTACGATGGCCGTGAATTTATTTCGCCAATGCACATGGACGGTATTGACGACAACGTGATCGTGATGGATACCGTAAGCAAGCGTTACAGCGCCTGCGGTGCCCGTTTAGGTTGCATGATCACCAAGAATAAAGCCGTGATAGCCGCCGGATTGAAATTCGCGCAAGCGAGGTTGAGTCCGGGTATGGTGGAACAGATAGCAGGTGAAGCTGCTGTGGATACCCCTGACAGCTATTTTGAAAAAGTGAACGTAGAATATACAAAACGTCGTGATATCTTAGTTAGTGCCCTTAATAAAATGGACGGCGTATTTTGCCCTAACCCGGGCGGCGCATTTTATGTGGTAGCTAAATTCCCGATAGATAATGCGGATAAGTTTTGCCAATGGATGCTGGAGAGCTTTGAGCATAACAACCAAACGGTAATGATGGCACCCGCTACAGGTTTCTACAGCACACCTGGCGCAGGCAGCAACGAGGTGCGTATGGCGTATGTATTGAATGCTACCGATCTGGAAAATGCGATGGAGTGTTTAGAGCAAGCGCTGAAGGTATATCCCGGGAGGGTTTAAGTCTTGAGTCCGAAGTCGAAAGTCTCAAGTCAAGTAAATAGGTAGCATTGTATAAGTATCGGATAAGATCTCGTATATTTGTTGTAACTTAATTCAAGACTTAGGACTTTCGACTTAAGACTTCCAAAAAAATGGGGTCGACCGGAATTGACAGGATGGAGATAAGTAAGTAAGCATACCGTGCATTGTATGTATTAGCACGTTAATCTGAACATTCAAAACCACAAATGGCGAAAATAACTACGCCTTAGCTGCCTAATTTAGAATTAGCATAGCTTTTGTCCCGCCGGTTTTGCGTCCCAATGGATCGGCAACCGGGGCATCGAAAATTGGAACTGGCCCGTTGATGGTATTACAAACAGGCGAGATAAAGTACCTACGGATAATAGTATAGGCAAGCGACCGGCCTTCTGATATCCCGACAATTAAACGCAAGCTAAGTATGTAGAAAGCTTACCTTATACCATGTTTGGACGAGGGTTCGAATCCCTCCGGCTCCACCCAAAAGGAGATGCTGTTCTAGCATCTCCTTTTTATTTAAAACGGTTTTTTATTAATAGAAATATTGATAATCACCATTACGACTACCAGATCAAACAAATCGTATAATTAATCGAACATTATTTATAACTTCACGTATAACAAAGCAGTACTAAATTTGATTCGATGCTAAACTTTTTTAAGTCGTTATTTACTCATAAACATCAGTGGGAAGTAATTGCAGACAGTTA
Source organism: Mucilaginibacter myungsuensis (assembly GCF_015222005.1). Taxonomy (GTDB): domain Bacteria; phylum Bacteroidota; class Bacteroidia; order Sphingobacteriales; family Sphingobacteriaceae; genus Mucilaginibacter; species Mucilaginibacter myungsuensis. Next base: position 138,196 of record NZ_JADFFL010000001.1, read on the forward strand.
CTTTGAAACCGATGGTGGCATTGGTATGCAGCCTATAAAACATAGCCGGGTAACGTGTCAAAAATGTAACATAATTGGCGATAAGGTAGAGCATCCTATGTATGGCACTAAGATCACCTTAATAAGCGCCGAAACTTCGTCTTATGTATTAGCTACCCCAACTCCAAACTATTCAGAGGAGGTCTCTCCGTCATCTTTCACAGGTTCTCTGGCTCGCTAATAGTCCCTGAGCTTCTTACAGATCTTACCCAAAAGATCAATTTCTGCTCTCTTATTAGGGCTTACATTCGCGTATCCAATTTTTTATGCCGTTTTTAGGTATTGAAATGTTAATAACAGTGTGCGATCTCGACCGCTGGAACGATCATTCCGCAAAGGAATAGAATAATATCTTAGTGTAAATTGAACACTTTTACATGCCGATCTATCATTAAAAATATCAGTATAATAAATTTTAACGGTTAAACTCTTTGTTAAATAAAATTTTCGTAATAGTTACATTCCCTAAAACAATCATGATGATTAGCAAATTTTCAATAATTTGTTAAATAGTTGAAAATAAGGCAATAGAATATTTATTTCATTGAAATATTGATAGGTTTGCGATGTCGTATTCAACTATCGAAATGAAAAAAGAACTATCATTAAACCTATCGATCATTTGCCTTTTTCTGGTAGCCATAGGTACATCGTGCAAGTCATCCAGAAGTTTAGTATACTTCCAGGATGTAGACAGATCTAAGATCCAGACCCAAACGATAGATAATTACAACGCCTCTGTAGTGCAACCCGGCGATGTTTTACAGATAAGCGTGTCAAGCGCCAATCCTACAGCTACCGCGGCGTTCAATAACAGTTCCACGGGCGCCCCTACTACAAAAGAAACAACCAGCGCAAGCCAAGGATACCTTGTAGACGATGCAGGGATGATCAAAATGCCGGTTTTGGGTAATATCAAAGTAGCTGGTTCCACTGCAGCACAAATACATGACCTACTTATCCCCAAGTACGCGCCATATTTAAAAGACGCTTTTGTAAACATACAACTTTCAAATTTTAAGATATCTGTTTTAGGGGATGTCGCTCATCCAGGGGTATTTGATGTTCCAAATAGCCGTATCAACGTTTTAGAAGCGCTCAGTCGCTCCGGCGACCTTGCCGCTACTGCCAACAGGGATGGCCTGGTATTGATACGTGAAGTTGCCGGCGAAAGAAAGATCATTCCATTGGATCTGACCAATAGCAGCGTGATGCAGTCGCCATATTACTACTTAAAAAATAACGATGTATTATATGTAGAGCCCGGCAAAGCGAAATACGCTACCGTGAGCCCTACCAGCCGTACGTTGCCTATAGTACTTTCTATTGTCTCTGTCCTGACCATCATTTTTGCACTTACAAAGAACTAAGGTTTGAATACAGAGATCAATAATATACAGCCGATACAATTCGATGATACAACTAAGATGACGCCACAGCCATTTGACCTGAAAGCTACATTAAGGAGGTATTTATACCATTGGCCCCTATTTTTGATATTCGCGGCGGTGAGTGGTGCAGGTGCGTTCTATTACCTTTTACATGCCAAACCTGTCTATATCATTAATGCCAAATTAATGATCAAGGATAACACCACTAAAACTAACGAAGAGATCGCTTTAAAACAACTTAGCGAAACCGAACAGCCTAAAGGTGTCGAGAGCGAAATAGAGTTATTAAGATCAAAAACTTCCATGTTGCAGATCGTGAACAACTTGCAACTGTGGGTGACGTATCAACAAAAAGGTAAATACGTAAGCAAAGATCTTTACGGACAATCTCCTGTTAAATTTGAGTTGACCGATCCTGGCAAATACACTACTGGCACGATCAGCATAGTAGTCGATGATAGCGATAGCTATCACGTAGTTTCAGGAACAAATAACGGCCCTAAACTGGGATTTGGTCAACCTGTAAAGAACAACGTTGGCGGATGGCACTTAACTGCCACCGAAAACGTAAAAAACTTTATCGGCCGATCAATAATGATAACGCTTGCAGATACTAACCAGGTCGCTGATCAATATTTGACTAAGCTTAAAATGGCCAATCCGGATAAGAACGTGCCGATAGTTTACCTGACCATAGAGGACGAAGCGCCGGGCAGAGGTATCAACGTTCTGGATCAGGTGATCACTGAATACCACAAAGAAGCTGCTTTAGCTAAAAAAAGAGCAACGAAAAATACACTTGATTTTATTGATGCCCGTTTAGGCTCGCTTACAGGTGAACTTAATGGCGTGGAAAGAAATGTAGAAGAATTTAAAAGCAGTCGTGGACTTACTGATATCGCGGCCGATTCAAAAGCTTCGGTAGACAATTTTCAGGACAACGATAAGCGTTTAAATGAGATCAATGTGCAGCTTGAGGTAGTGCGAAATATCGAACGTTATATCAACTCAGGTATCGGCGATGGGGAGTCGCCACCGTCGACCATTGGTATTGCCGACCAAACTTTAACTAATTTGGTTGACCAATTGACCGACCTGCAGTTAGAAAAAAGCAAATTACTAGCCACCACTCCCGCCGGCAACCCAATATTCGTACCTTTAAACAGACAGATCAACTCGACCAGAGAAGCTTTGCGGCAAAGCGTTGGTAGCATTAGAACCTCGCTCACAGCTATCAAAGGGCAATTACTTAGCAACAATTCCAGATTTCAGTCCACCATAAAAGGCGTACCGGGTCAGGAGCGCCAGTTGGTCGGCATCAAAAGACAACAGGGCAGTAAAGAAAATTTATACGAATACCTGCTTCAAAAACGCGAGGAAGTAGCCCTTGATTACGCAGCAACTATCCCGGCAGCGACCACGGTCGAGACCGCTAATTTTGGCGGATTAAAATCATCAAAAAATAATTTGGTGATCGCTATGGCATTTATGTTCGCACTGGCCGGACCGGTGGGCCTTATTTTAGCGCGGGATGCGGTGAGTAGCGTGATCATTAATCAAAATTCCATCATAAACTACACTAAGGCACCTGTGATATCCGAGATCATGCAGAATGATAGCAGCTCGCCCGAAATGATACTAAGCAAACCGAGATATATCATAGGCGAACAATTTCGGGATCTGCGGACCAAACTCAATTACCTGCACAATAAAAAACCTAAGGGAAGGGTAACACTCTTTACATCCAGCATTGCCGGTGAAGGAAAAAGTTTTGTCGCAACAAATTTAGCGGTGACCCTTGCTGCAGCTAAACGCAAGACCATATTGCTTGAGTTGGACATGCGGATACCAAAGATACACCAGATATTAAATTTGGATACCCAGCATGCGGGGCTAACAAGTTACTTGAACGGCGAAGCAACTTTGTCAGATATCATCCAACCCACTGCCTTGCATCCGGATCTTTATGTGATCACTACCGGGGCGATACCGGAAAATCCATCAGAATTGTTAGAGACCAACCGCATGACCGATCTCATCGAGTTTCTAAAGCTGGAATACGATGATATCCTGATCGATTCGCCGCCTGTGCATTTGGTTACCGATGCGATGATACTGGCCGACCTTTGCGACGTGACCTTATATGTGGTGAGACAAGCTTTTACACCAAGCTCGGAACTTGCTTTTATAAAACGGACGTACGCCGAAAAAAAGCTACCGAATATGAATATCATATTTAACGGCGTAGAAAAAGAAGGTAAATATAGCTACGGCTATAACCTGTACAGCAATTACTATAACAACGAGAAAACGACCAAAGCCCATTCAAACTGGAAGACTTTCTTCTCGAGATTTTAAATTGATACAAGGCAGTGGCAGCACTGCATACTACTCTGTTAATTGAGCCGATAATTAACAACATATCCTTCGCAGCAACCTTTTAGTTGCATATTACACTCTGTTAGTTGAGCCGATAACTAACCACATTGCCTTTAAAACATTGCTAAAATAAGTCCACTGTGACTTAATTAGCGAAGCTATACAAGGCAACGAACCCAATATAACATCGCCATAATAAGCACACTGTGACTTAATTAGCGAAGCTATACAAGGCAACCAGATCCGACAAAGTATCTGTCACCCACACTAAAACATTTTTCAAACTAATGATGATAGCGGAAAGAAACTTACAGTCCAGATGGCTGGCTGCATATGTCCGGCCCAAGTATGAAAAAAAGATCATTCAAAAGCTCGCGGATAAACAAGTAGAACATTACTGTCCGTTCACCAAAGTGGTAAGGCAATGGAGCGATCGTAAAAAGGTGATCGAGGTGCCATTGTTTTCGGGCTACATCTTTGTGAAGATAACAGACAAAGAAATGCTTAAGGTAAGAGAGATAGACGGAGTGATCAACTTTGTTTATTGGTTGCAAAGACCGGCGGTGATCAAAGAAGAAGAAATAGACATCATTAAGATGTTTTTAAAAGAGTACGATAACGTGAGCATCGAGAAAAAGCATTTCTCTAAAAACGATATCGTAAGAATAACAGGCGGCCCTCTACTTTTTCAGGAGGGTGTTATCACCGAAGTATTTAACAAGACGGTTAAAGTAGATCTTCCATCGTTAGGTTATCAGATGATGGCTACAATAGATAAAGACGATCTTGAGCTACTCAGTAAAAATGTCGCTTAGCACTATATGATAGGCGTTATAAGGCAATTTGCCGCAAGCGAAGTTTACGGAAAGTTGAAAACTTATGGTACGCTTGTTACCATTGTAGGATCGGCACAGGTGCTTATCCAGATATTTGCCTTTGTTAGCGGCATCCTCATCATCAGGACCTTACCCACAAGCGAATACGCGTTATACACCCTGGCCAACACGATGCTGGGCACCATGACGGTACTTGCTGATGGCGGCATTGCAATGGGTGTAATGTCTCAAGGGGGCAAAGTTTGGCTTGATAGACAAAAATTGGGTAGCGTACTTTCTACCGGTTTTTATCTGCGAAAAAGATTCGCCGTAGTAAGTTTAGCCATCGCCATACCGATCTTGATGTATTTGTTAAGACATCACGATGCGAGCTGGTTAATGACCGGGTTGATCGTGGTAGCTATCATCCCGGCGTTCTTAATGTCCCTATCGGGCGAGTTGTTGGAGATAGCACCCAAATTAACGCAGGACATCAAGCCGCTTCAAAAGATACAGATCGGTACCAATATCCGCCGATTGATCTTATTAGTAACTACCTTATTTATATTCCCATGGGCAGTGGTCGCAATACTTGCTTCGGGCTTTCCCCAGATATGGGCCAATCTTAAGTTAAGAAAGATCTCGGTCAGTTATGCCGAGCCTGACCAGATCCGCGACCCGGCTGTAGAAAAAGAGATATTAAAGCTTGTAAAAAAGCTGCTCCCCGGTGCGCTCTATTATTGCCTAGCCGGTCAGGTTACGATATGGTTGATATCTATATTCGGCACCACAAGCGCCGTTGCGCAGGCAGGCGCATTAGGACGCATATCGGTAATGCTGACATTGTTCAGCGTACTTTTTGGCACTTTGGTTGCCCCTCGTTTTGCCCGTTTAACAAATAGCAAGCAGGTTTTATTGCCTAAATATCTATTGATACAATCAGGAGTATTGGCACTGTGTATCTGCATTATCAGCGTTGTTTACCTTTTCCCATCACAAATATTATGGGTATTGGGTACTGGCTACGCTGACCTTAAGATCGAATTGATACTAAGCATATTAGGTAGTTGCCTTAGCCTGATGGCGGGTATCTCCTACTCACTCTATGCCAACCGGGGCTGGGCAATGAACCCATTGTTCATTATACCATTTAACATTGCCATAATTGCTGTAGGCGCCGTATTGATCAATGTATCAACATTGAAGGGCATATTACTACTCAACATCTTTATATCGACCATTGAGATAGCGGTGAGCGTGGCTTATACCATAATTAAGATCGCCAAAATAAAGCCTGAGATTACAGACACAGACCTATCATGAAAAACGTTTTTTACAAGGTATATTTTGCGATGCAACGGCGCAACGAAGAAGAGAAGATAAACCGACTAAAGTCGAGCCTTTTGCAATGCGGTGATAATGTTGCTATTGACCACACCTGCCATATTATTGTGCCGCAAATGATGGAGATAGGTGCTAATACCTCTATCTCATCTTACACCACTATCTACGCTACATTCGGCGTAAGGATCGGGGCCAATTGTTTGATATCCAGCAATTGCGGCATATCCTCATATAATCACATACAAGTATCTGATAACCGCAGGCGGGATGAACACCGCGATCATGAATTTTCTGAACCAGTGATCATCGGTAACAACGTTTGGATCGGTATGAATGTATGTGTATTGCCCGGCGTTACTATCGGCAATAACTCCATCATTGGTTCGGGCAGTGTGGTCACTAAAAATATACCCGAGAACGAGATATGGGCAGGTAATCCGGCCCGGTTGCTAAAGAAAATAGATCTTCCTACCCTTTAATTTACGACTTTGTTATCCATTATCATCCCAACCTGTAATCGCAACGCTTTGTTGAGCGATTGCCTGCGTCAGTTAAGTCCCGATGCCCAAAAACCTGACGGTTTTGAGTATGAGGTGATCGTTACCGATGATAGTCAGGACGAACAGGCCAAGAACTTATTAGAGCAAAGCTTCCCTTGGGCTACCTGGTCAAAAGGCCCGTGTAAAGGCCCGGCGGCAAACAGAAACAATGGCGCAAAGCAAGCTAAAGGAGATTGGTTAATATTTTTGGATGACGATTGTGTGCCGCACAGCACCTTGCTTAAAGCTTACTACGATATCATCCGAACAAACCCTAAATGTGAGGTTGTAGAAGGATCTATATACAGCGATAAACAGATAAAACTGCTCTACATTGCACCTGTCAATGTGACCGGAGGCCACCTATGGTCTTGCAATTTTGCCATAAAGACCAGTGTATTTAAAAAATTGGATGGCTTTGATGAAAATTACAAGTTCCCTAATTTAGAAGATAACGACCTTAATAAACGCCTGATACGCCAACGCTCGGTTATCCTTTTTGCTAAGGATGCTAAAGTATATCATGCACCGCGACCAGTAGCAAGCCCTAAAAAATTGGCGCAACGTCACGAAAGTTGGTTATACTTCCACTCAAAATTTGGCGAGCCTAAGACGATTAACACACTATTAAAAACAGTGATCCGCGCTCGTTTGAACGCGATCTATCACGCCCCTAAAAACCTGACCAGTTTGAAAGCGTTCTTGCTGCTTTTTTCGGAGTTGTATCATACGATCCAATACAGCAAACAGTGGAAACGCAGTAATAACCTGCCGGCATGATAAAGAGAATTATCAAAAAAGCATTACTGCTTTACGCGTTCAAAAATGTCAGGACAAATAACCTTGACGCGAGTATCCACGTGGGCAAATACACGTTTTTTAGAGCACGTGATAAAAGCCTGATCGATCTTGCGGAGAATGTGGTTATCAACAATTACGTCAGTTTGTATGCAGATGATGACGGCATCATTGAGATAGGTAAAGGTGTTTTCATTGGCGATTATTCTACGCTAAGGGCAACCAGGACAATTATTTCTGTCGGTGCTAATAGCATGATCGCGCAAGGCGTAAAACTGATATCGACCAATCATAATTATAAAAGCAAAGCCATGCTGATCCATGAGCAAGACATCGATCTTGACAAGATCGGCATTGTGATCGGCGAGGATTGCTGGTTAGCAGCCGGCTCCGTCATATTACCGGGCGTTACCTTAGGTAAAGGCGTGGTAGTTGGCGCAAACGCTGTAGTAACCAAAAATGTGCCTGACTACGCAGTAGTTGTTGGCGTGCCTGCAAAGGTGATTGCATACCGAAAATAAAAAGATCAGATTCCTATTCGTTCATAGCAATTAACTGAGCACTTCACTCACCTTTTAATAAAACATTAAGCATGCCAATCTACCGGGCATAGTTTAACAACTCATGAATAATAGACCTGATACAAGATCGTGGAAAAAATAATCGTACTAACACCGGTAAAGAATGAAGATTGGATACTTAACGAATTTTTGACAGCTACTTGCAAATTTGCGGATGCCATTATCATTGCTGATCAGTTGTCGACAGATACGAGCAGATCTATTTGTGCAAATTTTCCGAAGGTTACCGTCATAGACAATAGTAGTGCAGAATTTAGTAAAGCAGAGCGGCAAGTTCTATTGATTGAAACGGCACGAAAATTATTCCCTGACGACAAACGCATTATTTTTTGCCTGGATGCAGATGAGATAATTGCGCGGGACGGTATAGAAAGCGGCGACTGGAAAATAATCAAAAGTGTCGGACCCGGTACAACAATATTTTTCGAAAAACCCGATCTTCTGGCAGGATTGACCACATGCTTAAGGCATCAGGACAATTATACAGGCCTAGCATATGTTGACGACGGAGCAAATTGGCTTACAAAAACGCATGCTGCACGTGTTCCATATAACCCTATTAATGGCACAATGCTGCTTGTTCTGAATATTAAGTTTATGCATTTTACATGTACAAGGCCTAATGTGCGGTCAGCAAAATTCAGATACTATTCGGTAATTGAAAATATAAAACGCTTGACGCCGGTCTATTTACGACGTTGCAATTATCCGGCGCTTTTTGCAGTCAATAATATAGGTGGTGAGGTAGACAACCAATTAACACCTGAAAGTTGGTTGAATGGATATAAAACAATGGGTTTGGATTTGCACCATCTACCTGATCCCGAAAACTCTTGGCACGACTATGAAGTGCTTAAGTTTTTTACAATATACGGCGAACAGAAATTTCATTTAGATGATATTTGGGATCACGATTGGGAACGAACCCGGCTTGCTGCCATACATGATGGAATGGCAAGTCCTCTATCTGACCAAATCAAGGGGCCAGGCGCTTTTGTAAAATATATTGGCCGTTGCATAGATGCTGCTTATAAATTCTACAAAACGCACAAGTGATCGCTCTTTTTAACGGAACAGATCCTATGATCAACCGCTTACTAACCGCCATCAAGTTCATGATATGGCCGACCAATTTAGACAGTTAGATAACAATGGCTTTAAACAAAAAGATAATTGTCCATATCTCGGAGGTTAACATTTCGCAAGAAAGCGGGATGGGGCGCGTGGAGTACTATTGGAAAAAAAGTTTTGAGGATGCCGGGTTTCAGTTTATCCATATCGGTCCGGATGAGATCGGTATTTCTAAGCTACCTGCCCTTTTTGCTTACCAGGCCTATAAATATTATAAAAAGCTGAACATCACTGCTTCTGCCTTTATCGTTCACGAACCTTTAGCCGGTTATTTTAAAAGCGACAATATCCCTTGTTTTTTAGAAAGCCATGGTGTTGAACGCCGCTATTGGGAAGACAGGTTAAATGGTAAAATACCGTCAAAGAATCTAAATATATCTTTAAAGTCGAGAATGTTTTTCCCGGCCTGGAGATTGTTCGGATGTGACCGAGGATTAAAACGCGCGTCAAAATTATTGCTGATCAATACCGATGACAAGCGTTATGTAATGCAGCGTTATAAACGCGAGGAAAAAGACATTTTTGTTTTCAAGAATGGCGTTAGTCCCGAAGCACTTAAAGTAGAGCGACCAACACCTCCTGCTATTTTTACGGTGTTGTTCAACGGCAATTGGATCGAACGCAAGGGCATCCAAACGTTGATAGAATCGGCAATTATCCTTTCAGATCAGGGTTTAAAGGTAAATTACGTTTTAATAGGTACGGGCACTACGGTTGAAGCCGTTTTAAAAGATTGGCCCAAGGAATTGCATGCATTCATTAAGATAGTAAGCAGATTTAAAGCAGCTGACGAGATGGATCTTATCGGAATGTCATCAGTGTTCGTACTTCCCAGTTATGCTGAAGGCCAACCATTGAGTTTATTACAAGCGATGGCTGTTGGAAAATGCTGCATCACCACAAATTGTTGCGGACAGAAAGATACCATCCAAGATCAGCAGAATGGATTTTTATTTGAGGTTGGCGACAGCATTAAGTTGGCCTCGATCTTATCCGAAAGATACCACGATGCTGAGGGAACTCAAAAGATCGGCGATAGTGCCCGCGCTTATATTAAAAACCATACGTGGGAACAGGTTTCTGCTGAAGTAGTAGACTTTATTGGGTCTAACATCCCGGCTAAGCAAATATGATATTTCATTTATTAGCGCTTCTGTCACGGGTCAAAACCTATTTTCAGATCAGGACCATTCAAAAGAACTTTAACTTAGATAGGAAACTTGGTGAAAAAGTCAACTTAAAACAACGCGACGAAAGTATCCTGATAGTTATTGCTCATGTTGTACCGGTTGCAACTACCAATAAAGCCGACCGTCTTAAAAAACTTAAAGAATGTTTAGATAGCATCAAAAGTTCAATAGCGGGTTATCAGCACCGTATAGTAATATTAACCAAAGAGGGTTATTCTTTGCATAGCCTGCTCCCCTCCTATTTAATATTCGATCTGCAGATCCATTTATCACATCAACAAGATCCGATGCTTGTAGAGTTTGACGCTTTTGAAGTGTTTAAGGAGCAAAAGGATAGCTACGATCACTTTCTCTTTTTAGAGGACGACATATTGATAAACGATAGTTGGTTCTTGGAAAAGATCAAAGCGTTTAACACAGCTATCGACAATAACGAATACGTACTTCTGCCTCATAGATTTGAATATAGTGAAGGCATTAAATACTATTTAGATCAAACAACTACTTACGGAACATCAACTGCGCATTATCATCATAATGACACGATGTCAATAGAAATAGAAAACGTCAAATACTGTACCTATGAGAACCCCCATGCTGCTTGGTATTGCTTAACCAAAAAGCAACTAAACAGCTGGATCGCATCCGGTTATAAGTGGAAAAGTAAGATCGTAGCATTCGGCCCCCTGGAGTCGGCTGCAACATTTTCTTTGTTAGAGAATTTCAAATTCCTTAAACCCCACCCTCGCAACATCAACTATTTTGAGGTGCAGCATTGCGGTAATAAATATATTAAACAAGCCGGACTAATTAAACAAGATCATGCTTAACTATCAGGCTTTTAACGTTGAGGTTTTCAACAAGGTACCGTCCACGGCTACCAAAACACTGGATATCGGTTGCGGTACCGGCGAAATGGGAAAAGCATTGAAAGCCAAGTATCCGCAAATGCAGATCGATGGCGTTACCTATTCTGAAGATGAACGTTCTATAGCAGCTGCTCACCTGGGTCATATCATAGTGGCTGATCTGAACCGATCGTTACCAATGTTAAGCGGCCGATACGACTGTATGATATTTTCTCACATCCTTGAGCATACTTTAGATCCAAGTAATGTTCTAAAACACTTCAGCAAAAATCTGATACCGGGGGGGACGATCATCGTTGCTCTGCCTAACGTGCTGCAGTTTAAACAACGCTTTAGTTTTTTGCGTGGAAATTTTAAGTATTCAGAAATAGGTGGGCTGATGGACGTGACGCATTTTAGATTTTTTGACTGGTTATCTGCACAAGAAATGATCAGTAAAGCAGGGCTCAACATAACATCCAAAGCTTCATACGGTAATTTTCCATTCCTATCGTTGCGCAAGATCGCGCCGGGACTGTGTGCTAAAGCTGATCAGCAATTTTTAAAATTCTTCCCGGGCTTGTTCGGATTTCAGTTCGTTTTTACTGCTAAAAACAAAATCTAAGCGTATATGCTTGTTCCTAAAGTTTCTGTTATTATCCCTACCTATAACTACGCGCGTTTTATTTTAGAAGCTATTGAAAGTGTTATCAAGCAAACTTACGGTATCGGCAATATAGAGATCATCGTTGTTGATGATGGATCGAAAGATAATACTAACGACGTTTTAAAAGAATATATTGATAGTGGCATCATACAATATCACTATCAGGAGAATCACGGTAAAGCAAGCGCCACCTACCAGGCGGTACAAAAATGCACAGGCAAATACATCTTTAATTTGGATGCCGACGACCATTTCTTTCCAGATAAGATACAAACCTATGTGAACGTATTTGAACTGGACGAAAAAATAGTGCATGTAGCCACTCCCAACAGACTATTATACGAAAAAGATGGCTCTGTAGAGATCGAAAAGATCCCGCTTAACCTATTAGAAAGGACCTTTGACGGATCGGCTTTACTGCAACGTTTATACAATAACAATATATTTTTTGGCGGAGGGTCAACCTTTGCTGCACGGGCCAAAACCTTAAGATCGATTACCATACCGGCAGGCGTTGATATGTTTATCGATGAATTTTTATTGCTCGCGCTACTGCCCTTTGGTAATAGCTACTTCATTAATAGGCCGCTTTCTACCTGGCGGGTACACGGTGGTAATTTTTCTAACAGAAATCTCTCTAAAGAGAACATGGCCAAAAACCAGGAACGGCTGCTAAACTCCTCGGCTTCCGTACTGGATTACTTAACCCAGAATAGTTACGATAGAGATATTATCAAGATATACCGCTTGCTGCATGCGACCAGAAAGATATCTTTTAAAGAATCGTACGATCACAAGAACGGCGCGGACATTTTTAATTATGCTTACGGCGTATTTTTTAAGATAAAACCCCGTTGGAGCATCATTTGGAAATACAACGTGATGAGCAGAATGGTGCCGTCGATATTTATCCCGACCATGCGTAAACTTAAAAAATTACTGTTCGCTAATTCCCGGCACTCGTTTTAAATGCGGTCTGCAATATGTACATTATTTGAGGGCGATTACCATTATGGGTTGGCTGCTTTGTCAAATTCGCTTTACGCGCAAGGTTTTAGAGGAACAATTTATGCCGGATATAAAGGCAAGTTACCTGCCTGGGTAACCGACTATCAAAACAATAACGATGTTTTATGTGAGGATGGGTTAATAGTAGAAGTTGCAGGTGGGCTGCAACTTCATTTTTTACAAATTGGATCCAACTCGCATCTTACCAATTATAAACCCGATCTGCTATTGCAGTTGCTTAACGGCCCTGCTAAAAATGCTGATAGCATCTTTTACTTCGACCCGGATATTGTGGTAACCACTCCCTGGTCCTTTTTTGAGCAATGGGTAAGCGCGGGCATCTGTTTGTGTGAGGATGTAAATTCTCCGTTATCAGAGCATCACCCGCGCCGGGACGCCTGGAGAAAACATTATGCAACTAACGCGATCACGCTGCAATTTAAAAACAGTGTCTATGTTAACGGAGGTTTTATAGGGCTGGAAGCTAAAGACGCAGGCTTCTTAGGAAACTGGAAAAACGTTCAAGATATTATGGCCGATGCGATCGGCGGATTAAATAACTCGGTTTTTGCAGGCAAGCCATTGCCCGAAGGTCAGCAGGAACGATTTAACCCATTCAGCAGGACAGACCAGGATGCTTTAAACATCACGATCGAAACCTGGGATGGCAAAGTATCCTACATGGGCAAAGATGCCATGGGTTTTAAACCCGGCATAGGTGTGTTGCCCCACTCATTAGGTTCATTTAAACCCTGGCATGGCGGGTATTTACTAAGAGCTTTAAATGGCTACACACCCCGCAATGTGGATCGGGAATATTGGCGATCGGTTAATACGCCGATCAATTTATATACGCGATCAACGATATCATACAATTCGATCGCTTTAAAACTGGCAGCGTTTATTGGCAGATTCTACAAACGCGGTTAACAACATTTATAAAGAGCAAAAGAAAGAGATAGATGAAGATAGGATTTATTTGCGGCTCGCTTGAAGAAGGGAAAGATGGTGTTGGCGACTACGTACGGAAATTCTCTTCAGAACTGATCAGAATGGGGCATCAGGTGGTAATAGCTGCAATCAATGACCAGCATATTACAATGCCGTTTACAGGCGTCCAACAATTTACAAACGTCGATATCCCGGTTTTGCGCCTGCCCTCAGTAGAGCATATAGACAATAAAATAGCAGTTTTAAAAACGTGGATGACAGCATTCGGACCGGATCGGTTGAGTTTGCAGTTTGTTCCTTTCTCTTTTGATAAAAGAGGACTTACATTCTCCTTAGGAAAAAAATTACGTTCGGCATTCCCTGCTGCCAATTGGCACATTATGTTCCATGAGTTGTGGGTGGGTATGAAGTCTGACTCGTCCTTTAAATTAAGAGCATGGGGTACGCTTCAAAAACTACTTATCCAAAATATGATCAGCGTGTTGCAGCCAACAAAGATGCATACGCAAACCCATCTTTACCAAGCCCAGTTATGGGATGCAGGATATACGGCTTCATTATTACCACTGTTTGGTAATATTCCGCTAATAAAAGATTCACAGACCGACATAGTTGACAGTAAACAGATCAACCTTGTCCATTTTGGATCGATTTATCCCAATGCGCCAATAGTGCAATTTGCGGCAGATATGGCGCAGTACTCAAAAAAAGCCGACGTGCTTGTCACCTTGAATATTATTGGCCGAAGCGGTCCTGAAAAAGCTGATTGGATGGCGCAATTCAAAAGTCATGGCTTGACCGTAAACGACCTTGGCGAACGTAATGTAGATGAAATAGCCGAGCTATTCTCAAAAGCTGACCTCGGTATCGCTACTACTGCTTGCGCATTGATAGAAAAAAGCGGATCGGTGGCTGCCATGCGCGAGTTCGGACTGCCGGTAATCTGTGTGGCCGCTCCCTGGAGACCGGACAAAAAATTCAGGATAAAGAACATGACAGACGTATTTGAATATCAGGAGAACAACCTTGATGACTTTATGTACAACAGGCATCACTCCCCGTATATCATCAATGTATCGGTGGTAGCCAATCTGTTTATCAATGCACTTGTTGATAGCCATCAACTGAATCCAGAGTTATCATGAGTAATACGGTATTAGTATTCTGCACGCAACACATGCCCACCGGTGGCATAGAAAGTCATTTGAGGGAATTTTGTAATAGAATGGACGAAGCCGGGACCGAGATAGATCTGGTCATTGTCAACTCAGCAATGCTGCCCGAGACAGAAGCATTTTACAGACGTGTTTGCCGCAAGGTTTACATATCCAAAGGAAGCTCTTCGACGAAACGCTTGATAGCTCTTGTTGCGGCGGGGTTCAGATTTTTATTTAAGCGATACGAAGCGCTTTATACTAACGGGCAGGGCGAAAGTATCTACCTATTCTCTAAATTGGTATTACGCCACGGCCCTTGGGTGCATCATCACCATACATCAGGCGGGTTGTCTGATCAGGTAACCTGGGGAAACCAATATAAAAAAGCCTTGATTACTGCAGACAAGGTCATTGCGTGTTCTACAAAGAATGCTGCCGATATGGAGATCGCGCTTTTAAGAGATGTGGAGACCATTCCATGTTTTTCAAGAGATATATCAGGCACTCAGATCTCTGAGCATGGCAAATTGGTCTTTGGTTATTATGGCCGTTTGATACCCGAAAAAGGCATCGATATCCTTTGTTCATTAAGCAACGATGAAAGCCTTAAAGATGTAGAGATACATATATGGGGCGAAGGGAACGCTTATCCTGCGTCATTTTTTGACGATTACCCGTCATTAAGTTATCACGGCTCATTTTCAGGCGAGTTCGAACTCAGCCAAATAGTTGGTCAGTTGGATGCCTATCTTTTGATATCTACACACCCCGAAGGTTTACCAATAGCGCTGTTAGAAGTTATGAGCGCCGGTGTACCTTGGTTGGCAACAGATAAAGGCGGAATTACGGACATCGCTTGTGACCCACTGTCTACCAGAGTTATATCCGATAGTATGAACTACGACGATATTAAAGTTGCGATCAGGTCATTGGCCGACGATATTAAGGCAGGCAACATCAACCGAACACTTCAAAAAGAATTATACATACAAAAATTTGCCTACTGGGTGCTTGTCGACCGCTGGAAAAGCGCTTTATCACTTCAATAACCAAGCCTTTACAACATGGTCATATTTAGTCACCCAACGGGTAACGCAAATTCAAGAGCTGTTGCCGATGGATTGTTACGACAGCAATTGCTTTCGGCATTCCATACATCGATAGCCATATTTCCGGATTCACCGTTGGACAAGCTGGCATCTGTCAGGGGGTTCGATGAATTAAAAAGGAGAAAGTTCAACACTGATCTTGAGCGATTTACGGTAGCACATCCTCTGCTTGAAGTTGGACGGATGCTGGCCATGAAAGCCGGGTTTAGCAACCTGCTAACACACGAGACAGGGATGTTCTGTATCGATGCCATTTATAACGGCATTGACAAGATCGTAGCGGAAAGTTTATCTCAAGATCGGTCCGGCGCAAAAGCCGTATACGCTTACGAGGACGAGGCATTACTGTCTTTCAAAAATGCTAAGCTACAGGGACTACAATGTTTCTACGATCTGCCTATCGGCTACTGGCGGTCGGCCCGTACGTTATTGCAGGCCGAATTAGAAAAATGGCCCGATTGGGCATCTACTCTTGGTGGATTTAAAGATTCAGAAAGCAAACTGGCCAAAAAAGACGAAGAGCTATTATTAGCTGACAGGATATTTGTAGCAAGCTCATTTACCGCTAAAACGTTAAGCGACCACCCTAACAAATTGGCCCCTATAGAAGTGATTCCTTACGGCTTTCCGGATGTGATAGGCCAACGTACATATGAGCGAACATCAAAAAAACTTAAACTGTTATTTGTAGGAGGCTTATCGCAACGTAAAGGGCTTGCCAATGTATTTGCTGCTGTTGATAAGCTGAGCAACTACGTAGAGTTGACCGTTGTAGGAGGAAAAGGCTCGGAAGAATGCGTTGCATTAAATAAAGAATTGAGGAAACATACCTGGATACCCAGCTTACCCCATCAGGAGATATTGGATCTAATGCGTGAGCATGATGTGCTGCTATTCCCATCCTTGTTTGAAGGCTTTGGATTGGTGATAACCGAGGCTATGTCACAGGGTACACCGGTGATCACTACTGGCCGCACAGCCGGCATCGACCTGATAAAGAACGGTCACAACGGATGGCTGATAGAAGCTGGATCCACCGAAGCTTTACACCAGGCTATCGAAAACTTAATAGAGCAACCCGATCTGATCGAACGAACAGGCATGAACGCAATGGAAACTGCAAGGCAACGGCCCTGGGAAAGATATGGTTCAGAATTGGCGATTGCCGTTATAAATGCTATCAACTTACAAAGATAATGAACAAAGACCACAACAGAAGCTTTGGACTTGACCTTGCACGGGCTTTTGCAATTTGCCTGGTGCTACTATCTCACTTTGGCCATAACAGCTTTGATGCATTTGGTTTTTGGGGTGTAGAATTGTTCTTTGCCCTAAGCGGCTTTTTGATCGGTCAGATATTATGGCGCAACTTTTCTGCAACCAATACCTGGGATCTTAAGCAGATCTTTAATTTTTGGTCGCGCAGATGGTGGCGAACGGTGCCAAACTATTTCTTGTTCTTTTTGATCATGCTATTGTTGGCCTATCTGCAAGATGTCCAGCTTCCGGGTATTGGTCGCATTTCACAGTTTCTTTGGTTTGGTCAAAATTTAGTGGAAAGTCATTTTGACTTTTACCCGGTAGCCTGGAGCCTTTGTATAGAAGAATGGTTCTACCTTTTGTTCCCATTATTCTTGTTCGTGCTTTTTAAAACCGGGCTTACTGCAAAAAATACTTTTACGATCACTTTACTGCTGTTTTTCGCAGGATCGATCACCATTAGATATTTGCTGATCAATAGCGATCATGGCACCTCACTTAGGACCATCACGTTCGCCCGTTTAGATGCTATAGCAAGTGGCGTGGCTGTGGCTTACGTTTTACAGATGGTTACAATAAATAAACTAACGCGAGCCGTATTATTTATAACAGGGTCGCTGATAGTTTGTATACCGGCGGTGTTGATATTTCTGATGCACACACCTGTAGAGGTCATTGAACAAAACCCGATTTTTCTACTAACGGTCCCTGTTGGTTTCGCTATTACACTTCCATTCCTCAGTACGTTGAACGCGTTGCCGCAAAGTTTAAAAAGCATTAATATTACTGTCAATAAATTGAGCTTATGGTCGTATTCTATTTACTTAAGCCATATGCCGATAATGTGGTTAGCTTATTCTATGATGGCCGATATGCGCCAAAGCATGGTAGGCAACCTTTTATCTAAACTTTCGGCACTAACACTTACCATTATGGCTTCTGCATTAGTATTTCGGTTTTTCGAAGTGCCTTTCACTAAAAAAAGGCCGTCTGAATATAAGCCGATACCGCGTGGTCCAATACGCGTTAAAGCTTAATTAGCTCATATTTTGGATAATAATAATCTACAGATCAAGCAAGCGATATGGGCTTACTTTCTGCTGCTTCTTTTTGAAGGCGCACTACGTAAGTGGTTTTTACCGGGCTTGGCTACTCCCCTGCTTATCATACGTGATCCGCTTGCCTTATGGATAGTGGTAGCAGCTGCCCGGCGTGACCTGTTGCCTTACAACGGGCTTGTAGTAACAATGCTTATTGTAGGCATACTGGGTACCATCACCGCTGTGATATTTGGCCATGGTAACCTTTTTGTAGCCATATACGGCGCGCGGATGTTGCTTTTCCATTTCCCGATGATATATGTGATGGGTAGCATTTTAGCCAGGACAGATGTTATCAATATTGGTAAAGCTACAGTATGGATAACCATACCCATGACGGTGCTGATAACCTTGCAATTTTACAGTCCGCAATCGGCCTGGGTCAATCATGGCATCGGCGACGTAGAGGGCACCGGATTTTCGGGTGCGTTAAATTACTTTAGGCCGCCGGCAACTTTCTCTTTTAATAATGGCACTACCCTGTTTTATAGTTTTGCAGCGCCTTTCGTATTATATTTTTGGCTGGCTAAAGAGAAATTCAATAAAATAATTTTGGCAATAGCTACCGGTTGCCTGCTATTATCCATTCCGTTGTCCATCAGTCGTGGTCTGTTCTTCCAAATAGCTTTATCGGTAATGTTCATGGTGTTTGTCATTATACGCAAGCCGGAGTATTTAGGAAAGTTGGTAGTAGCGATAATTGGCATATGCATTATAAGCATTCCATTAAGCCAAACCAAGTTTTTCCAAACTGCTACTGGAGCCTTCACCAACCGTTTTGAGGATGCTAATAAGAACGAAGGCGGCATGGAGGGAGTTTTGATGGACAGATACCTCGGAGGCCTTGTTGCTGCGCTCGGACAAGCGCCCGATTCGCCGGTGACAGGTTACGGACTGGGCATGGGTACCAATGTTGGCAGTATGTTACTATCCGGACAGATCACGTTTTTAATCGCCGAAGGAGAATGGGGCCGGGTGATCGGTGAGTTAGGCCCTTTTATGGGGGTGGCTGTAATTTTGGTGCGCATAATATTAACATGGCAATTGATAGCGGCGTCGTACAGGAAACTCTCAGATGGTGACCTGCTACCCTGGATGCTACTTAGCTTCGGTTTACTGATCATCGCACAGGGTGGATGGTCGCAGCCTACATCATTAGGTTTTTGCATTATGATAGCGGGCCTGATGCTTGCCTGCTTAAACCCAAAAGCAGCTAACGAACAATAACATATACACCATAAAGCTGATATAAACATTGCAAAGAATTATATTGATAGGTAACTATCAACCGGATAAACAAGAAAGCATGGAGCGCTTTGCTCAAATGCTTGACAAAGGTTTTTACAAGGCAGGCTATCACTCCGAGATATGGAGGCCTGCCACGATCTTTGGTAAACTGACCAAAAACACGTCCTCAGGTTTGGGAAAATGGATGGGATACATTGATAAGTATCTGATATATCCCATCGCTTTAAGGATCAAACTTCAAAAACTGAATATTACATCGGGTAACATTTGTTTCCATATCTGCGATCATTCAAATTCCATCTACCTAAAACATTTACCTAAAAAAATAAGCAGTATTACCTGTCACGATGTTTTGGCCATGCGTGGAGCGATGGGTTTTGAAGATGCAAAAGTACCGGCATCAGCATTTGGTAAAATACTGCAGAGATGGATCTTGAACGGTCTTAAAAAAGCTAATAAGCTTGCCACTGTATCTGCTCATACTTTAAAGCAGTTGAAAGAGCTCGCCCCTGATATTAACGAAACTGAACAAGACGTTAGGGTTATATATAACGGCTTTAATGATACGTTTTCGGTCAAGCATAAAGCAACCACTAAAGTACTGTTGTCAAAAGCCGGCTTGGGTTACAAAACACCTTACATTTTGCATGTAGGATCAGACCTGCAACGCAAGAACAGAAAACTGCTGGTAGACATGATATCATTAATGAAAAACAGTTGGAGCGGTTATGTTTATTTTGCCGGAAAACCTATTGATGATAAATTAAAGGCATATGCTACGTCATTAGGTGTAGCGGAGCAAATAGTTTCTATCGTCGACCCCGACCATCAGACCTTAGAGGCATTATACGCCGACGCTGAGGCTTTTATATTCCCATCTTTTTCTGAGGGATTTGGATGGCCGCTGATCGAGGCCCAAGCCTGTGGCACACCTGTTATTACAAGCGATATTGAACCCATGATGGAAGTTACCGGTGGTAAAGCTTTTTATGCCGACCCTAACAAACCTGCAGCCTACGTTAAGGCGTTCTTCGCATTAAAAGATCAAACATTACGTGCAGAAGTTGTTGCAGCAGGATCGACTAATACAGAACGTTTTGGCGCATCAGAAATGATAAACGCCTATATCGATCTTTTTGGATGGACTACAAAAACAACGGGAACCAATGTTAATTAAAGCAATAACGGTAATATGTCCATGGCCATTAAAAAGGCTGATCTTAAAGTATTGGTTCAAATACAGCATTGATCCGAGTGCGAGTATTGGCTTATCCTGGATATTTCCGAAAACATTGGTCATGGGGAGCAATGCCAAGATCGATCACTTTACTGTAGGGGTCAATTTTGACAAGCTTATCATGGAAAATGATTCATACATAGGCCGATCAAATTGGATAACCGGGTTCCCTATATCTACAGACTCAAAGCATTTTCAACATCAACCAGATCGTAAAGCCGACCTGATCATTGGTCAGCACGCGGCCATTACTAAGAAGCATCATATCGATTGCACTAATACCATTACCGTCGGCGCTTTTGCTACCATCGCGGGTTATAACTCGCAATTGCTGACACACTCTATCAATACGTTCGAGAATCGTCAAGATAGTGCTCCTATCATTATTGGCGATCACACTTTTGTCGGCACCAATGTGGTGATCCTGGGTGGCGCTACTCTACCAGCTTACAGTGTACTTGGCGCAAAATCGATGTTAAATAAAAAACACGATCAGGAGTGGTCACTTTACGGCGGCGTACCTGCCAAACTGATCAGCAATATACCTGTCACCGCCAAATACTTTAGCCGTACAGAGGGTTTTGTCTACTAAACTGCAACCATTATCCATGAAGATTTTATTTGTAATTCCCACCTATAAACCGGCTTACGTTTATGGCGGACCTGTGGTAGTGGTAAGTATCCTTGCTGAATCATTAGCAAAGAACGGTCACGATGTTACCGTATATACCACAACTGCCAATGGAAAGACCGAGCTGGATGTAGAGACCGATAAACTTGTGATGATAGATGGGGTTAAGGTTTTCTACTTTAAACGATACACTAAAGATCATTCGCACTTATCGCCGGGTTTCTGGAAAAAGATATACAGCAGTGTGGGCAGTTTTGATATTGTGCATTTACACTCCTGGTGGAATCCCGCTATCGTGATAGCGGCAGGCATTTGTAAGTTAAAGGGTGTTAAACCGGTACTGTCTCCACACGGCATGTTTTGCGATTATGTGTTAGACACTAAAAACAAATTAAAAAAACAGGCACTACATTTGGTGAGCAAGTTATTGCTTACTAACACCTGGCTACACGTTTCTACACTGAACGAATGGAAAGAAAGTCAGAAAATGCTGCCGACAAAATGGGACGGTGTGATCATTCCAAATCTGGTCATTTTAAATGGTACGCCTGATCTGGGAGTTCGGCAGACAAATGAGATCTTTACTATTGGTTTTATATCAAGAGTTGACCCAAAAAAAGGTTTAGACCTGCTGATCAAAGCCTTAGCTAAAGTAACCTTTAATTATACCCTCAAGATCGCCGGCTCAGGTGAAAATGATTACATAGCTGATCTTAAAAATCTGTCTGTCGAGATGAAAAACCACGACAGGATACAATGGCTTGGCTGGAAAGATAACGTTCAAAAATTTGAGTTTTATAAAGCCATAGACCTATTTGCCCTTACATCACGCAACGAAAACTTTGCCGTAGTGGTTATCGAATCGCTTTCTGTCGGCACCCCCGTGTTTTTAAGCAGTAGCGTGGGTCTGTCAGACTATGCGATGGAAAAGGGCTTAGGTTGGATCACAAGTACCGATCCTGATGAGATAGCTAAAGATCTGGAATTGGCTTTTTCCGATCATAAAACCCGATCGATCATCAGCGAGAAAGCTCCTGCCATAATTGCCCGTGATTATGAGATTGACCAACTTACAAAGCAATATGTTGATTACTATCAGTCTGTTATTTAAACGATCAAACTAACTGTTTAAAAATATAACTGATGAATAACATAGGATTCGGCTGTTCAAAACTAACTTCAAATTTTAGCAAGAAACAGGCTATCAGAAATTTAGAAGTAGCTTTTGATAACGGTATCACCCATTTTGATGTGGCCAGGCTATACGGACAAGGTTTAGCCGAAAGCATTTTAGGTGACTTTGTACGCGATAAACGCAGCAAGGTGACCATTACTACCAAGGTGGGGTTGTTCCCTAATGGCGGCTTTTTGTTAAATAACTTATTCTTGCAGAACGTAGCTAAGATCGCTTATCAGCAATTAAAAAAGGTCGGCCCTACAAAACTCACTAACACGTTGGCTGACTCATCTGTGATCAGCGACCTTTCGGTGGAACGAGTCCGGGGATCCATTCATACCTCTTTGCGGGAATTGAATACGCCCTATATAGACTTTCTACTTTTACATGAGGCTACGATAGGCCAAACCAATGATGCTGAATTGATCGCACTGTTAGATGATCATCGAAAGAATGGGTTAATAAAGAATTACGGAATTGCGAGTTACGGCGATAAGATCAAAGATGAGTTGTATCTTTTACCAAGCAGCTTCACGGTTTTGCAAACCGACAGTAGTTATCCAACACAAAAAGACTTGGATCCGGCAGGCCGATCCATCGAACATAACTTTTATTTCAGTCCGTTCCTACACCTAAAAAAGGTAAGCAGTTTGCTCGCTGCTGATAAAGATCTGACGCGTTCTGTCTCTGACCTGCTGAATTTTGATGCGACAGAACATGTCCTTGATGTTTTTCTGATCCAGCAGAACATGAATACCAATGACGGCACTTTCCTTTTCACCACGTCCGATAACAAAAAGATTCAACATACGGTTGACCGCTGGCGACATGTGCAAACATTGACCGTGACACCGGAAAATTTTGAGAAAGCCAAAACGCTGATCAATACCAAATTATAAGCCCATGCCTTTAAATATTGTTATCATAGGTGCCGGTACGTACGGCTGCTATTTAGCTAATGCCATTTCAGAAAAATATCCAGATGCCCAGATCAAATTGTTCGATGTGGGGGATAGTAACATCAAGTCTGAAAGCGAAATAGGATTTTTATCTAAAGTTATGAAGGGGGCTTATAAAGCCTCGTCTGATGGGCGTTTTTTTGGCTTAGGGGGCACATCCGCTAAGTGGGGCGGCCAACTGTTGTTCTTTTCTGAGCGGGATTTCGCTTCGGATAGATACATGGATGATATCGTTGACTACAATATCAAACATCACCGCAAAGTATTAAGCCGTTTTTTTAAAGATGCTCCCGATCTGAAAGAAACGAGTTTTGACAACGACCTTTTTATAAAAAAAGGGATCTGGTTAAAATTTAACCAACGCAATTTATTTAAGCACTTTGATCTTGCTCGCAAAAGCAATATCACGGTCTACAATAATTCCCGAGTAATTGACCTTTTAAATGATGGAGAAAAGATCACCGGCGTAAAGGTTCAAAACTCTAATAACGTAGCTGTTCATACCGCGGACATCTTCTATTTGACCAGCGGAGCTTTTGAGTCATTACGATTATTAGAAGTGTCGGGCCTTGCCGATATGCAGGAAAGTTCGGCAGGGTTTGCCGATCATGTATCTTTACGATGTTTTAAGGTCCACTCGCCTACCGCTAAAGTCGGCAAACAAGACTTTCAATTCCGCTTTTTGAATGGCTCTATGATCACCTCACGCCTGGTCGGCGAGATAGATAACGTATCCTACTATATTCACGCGATCTTTAATGAGGACTTTAACATTTTTCAGTTCTTAAAGCAACTGATATTTAAAGGCAAATTTTCTACCGATAAACTGACCGCATCGTTAAAGCAATTCATCTATATCTTCCCTTTCGTATTCAGTTATCTGTTCCTTAAAAAGTTATACATCTTTGGCAGCTGGTACATCAATGTCGATATCGAACTGCCTGCCAACAACAATAGCATCAAATTATCAGATCAAATCGATGCTTACGGTCAACGGGGCATCAACATAGATTACAATATAACACCCGACGCAACGGCAAGGTTGTTAGCGATCAAGCAACGGGTAAAAACATTACTTGATGCATCAGGACTAAAATATACCGAGTTAGCTGACACAAACGCGTCCGCTTTAAAGTTAGAAGATACCTACCACCCGTACAAACTATTCAAATACAACGGCTCCGCAGGTATCGATAGTGTTTATCAGCCTTTAAAGGGTCTTTTTCTTTTTAACACCGGACTGTTATACCGTTCAGGAGGCATCAACCCTACTGCATCTATCTTTTGTTTGATAGAACAGCATATCGCTGAGGTTATGCACAATTTGCCGCGCAACCAGTAAGTCGAAACACACAACACCAATAAATATTAACCTTATTATGGAGATCCGTTACGTATTTATACTGATCGTAGTATTGATCATATTTGATATTACGGCAGTGAATCTTTCCTATGTCTTAGCTTATACAAATGTTAGCAACGTGCATCCTACACGTTTTTTTGACACCTATTTTATCATACTGAACATCACCTGGATCTTTGCCAGCTACTTTACACGTCTATATCATTTATATACC
Organism: Mucilaginibacter myungsuensis; assembly: GCF_015222005.1. Classification (GTDB taxonomy): domain Bacteria; phylum Bacteroidota; class Bacteroidia; order Sphingobacteriales; family Sphingobacteriaceae; genus Mucilaginibacter; species Mucilaginibacter myungsuensis. The sequence continues at coordinate 163,332 of NZ_JADFFL010000001.1, forward strand.
ATTCAGAGCCTCAAAAGCCTAATCGGTAAAACGTTTACCACCTTTGTGATCTACAGCTTGTTGACGGTAGTTCTATTCCTGATCTTTAACAGCCGTTTACACGAAACGCTTGCATACTACATCGTCACACAGCTTTTTATGATATGCTGCGGCAGAGGCATTATTTACCTATTGCAGAACATCCATCAAAACATAACACATTTCCGCAGAAATGTAATTATTGTAGGGTATAACGATACGGGAAAAAATCTTCATCGCTATTTTTTGCGTAACAGCATGTCCTTCAGCTTCGCCGGCTTCTTTGACGATGTTACTAATTACGATGCTGATACAGACTTGAAAGGCGATCTGAATGATATCATAGCTTACACCAACGAGCATAATATCAAAGAGATATACTCTACGCACTACCCAGAACAGGGCAGCAAATTTGCCCAGCTGTTCGCTTTGGCAGAATATCATTGTGTTAAAGTAAGGTATGTCGCCGGTTCATCTGATATTATTGATAGCAACTATTGTGTCCGGTATATTTTTCAAGGTACAAGGATATTAAGCAAGCGGATAGAACCACTTGACCTGCTGCGCAACCGCATTCTAAAAAGAGCGTTCGACTTAGTATTTAGCACTTTGGTCATATTTTTTGTTCTGTCGTGGTTGATACCTATCATCAGCATCCTGATCAAAGCCGGGTCACGCGGGCCTACGTTCTTTTTGCAATTAAGATCAGGCCGGGATAACCAACCTTTTTGGTGTTATAAATTCAGAAGCATGACCGTCAATAAAAATGCTAATGCCCAACAAGCATCAAAAGGCGATAGCAGGGTTACTAAGATCGGTGCATTTATGAGGAAGACCAGTATTGACGAGCTGCCTCAATTTTTGAACGTCTTTTTAGGCCACATGACCGTGGTTGGCCCCCGCCCGCATATGCTATCGCATACCGAACAATATAAGCAGACCGTGAATAATTACATGGTACGGCATTTTATAAAACCCGGCATAACCGGCTGGGCGCAAGTTAATGGTTATAGGGGCGAGACCCGTACAGAAGACCAAATGCACAACAGGGTAGATCATGATATATGGTACAGTGGCAATTGGTCTATCTATCTGGATCTGAAGATCGTTATCGCAACAGTTGCTAACGCCGTTAGAGGCGAAGAGAATGCCTATTAACACCTCTCCTATTTTCTATTATCATTCCAGCCATCATCTCCTAAACGTAATACGATATGACACAAGTTGACGCCAACTTATTGCAAGCTCTTATACTTACTAAGAACGAAGAACCCAATTTAGATCGGGTACTTGATAAATTACGCTGGCTTGATCAGGTAGTGATCATTGATAGTTTTAGTACCGATAATACGCTCACGATAGCTAAAAGATACCCAAATGTTCGGATATATCAACGAGCTTTCGATACCCATGCCGACCAATGGAATTACGGCCTCTCAAAGTTGATATCTAAATGGGTATTGACGCTTGATGCCGACTACATTTTGACCGATGAATTTATTCGGGAGTCTATGGATCTTATTGCCAACGACACCGTTGACGCCGCCACGGTAAGATTTAAATTTTTGGTTTTTGGACAAACTCTTTTTGGCGATAATACCATGCCAAGGCCGGTGTTATTTAAACGCATCAAATGCCACTATTTTAACGATGGTCATACTCAAAGATTACATATTAACGGCAGTACCACTTCGCTAATATCTTACATTTTGCACGATGACAGAAAATCGTTGTCGCGCTGGCTTAGCAACCAGGATGGATATGCGATAAAAGAAAGTAAAAAACTTACCGGGCATATCGGTAAAGTAACCGGCCTTAGCTCCCGCTTACGTAAAACAAAAATATTAGCACCGTTTTTAGTTTTCTTCCATTGCCTCATCGTTAAACGATTGATATTTAACGGCTGGCGGGGGTGGCATTACACGCTCCAGCGCACCATGGTAGAGATGATATTGGCGTTAAGACTCATCGAAGAAGAAAAACTATCTAACGACCTAAAGTAAGCCCTATCACCCCACATTCAATACAAAACCGATATTTATGGAAACTGATCTGAGCCTATTTGACAAAGGCAGTTACACCGCCGGCCCCAAATTAAAAGTACTGATATGGTATGTTGTAAATTATACCATTTTTAATAGCGCCATACCCTGGCCAAGTTCTTTAAAAACAAAGATCTTAAGGTTATTCGGAGCGACCATTGGTAGCGGTTTAAATATAAAACCCAAGGTAAGGATCAAAAACCCTTGGCGGTTGGTCGTTGGTAACAATTGCTGGATAGGCGAATCTGTCTGGATAGATAACCTTGAAAATGTAACCATTGGGAACAACGTTTGCCTATCGCAAGGCGCGATGTTGCTGACCGGCAATCACGATTTCACTGTCAGTAGCTTTCCATACCGTTTAGGTAAAATAGAGATACAGGACGGCGTTTGGATAGGCGCTAAAAGTGTGGTATGCCCGGGAGTTACCTGCGAAAGCCACTCCATTTTAACGGTCAATTCGGTAGCGACCAAGAACCTGAGCGCCTGGCATATCTATGGCGGAAGTCCATCAACCTTTATCAAGATCAGAAAGATATCTGCCTGATCAATGCGTCTCGGCACCTTCCGAGAAATAATATCAATGATCACATCCTGATTATTTTTAATCATCTGCAATGTCTGAAAAAAAAATATTACTTATTGGCGGAAATTACTGGCCCGAGCCTATCGGCATCGGTAAGTACAACGGCGAAATGATAGACTGGCTGTCAAAAAACGATATTGAATGTACCGTAGTGACCAGCTACCCTTACTATCCACATTGGAAAGTACAGGAACCATATACAAAGGGGAATAAGTGGTTTAAAAAGGAAGTGATCAAGTCTACAGGGCCGGGTACAAAAGATATTACGATATATCGTTGCCCGCAATACACGCCATCCAACCCAAGTGGAATGACACGCATGCTGCTTGACCTTAGCTTTAGCCTGTCTTGTTTTATCATCGTTATCAAACTGCTATTTCAAAAAAAACACAGCCATGTGATATCGGTAGTTCCATCTTTCCAGATCGGCCTTGCAGCTATATTATATAAATTTGTGACCAAGGCAAAATTCTTATATCATATCCAAGATCTGCAGATAGACGCGGCAAAGGACTTGGGTATGATCAATTCTAAACTCTTACTGAAATATATGTTCAAGATCGAAGCATACATCCTCCGTAAAGCCGACATTGTAAGCAGTATATCTGCAGGTATGATCCGAAAGATCAATGCAAAGATCGATAAGGGAGTTGTTTTGTTTCCGAATTGGGTGGACACTGAAACGTTATTCCCGATAGAAAATAAAGTTGCTTTAAAACACAAATTTGGTTTTGAAGCTCACGAAAAAGTGGTTCTTTATTCCGGAGCATTGGGTCAAAAACAAGGTATCGAAGCTATATTACAAACCGCTAACGACCTTAGGCATTTGCAGGATTTAAAATTTGTGATATGTGGTTCGGGCCCTTATAAGCCGCGCCTCCAAGAAATAGCAGAAACACTCCGACTGACCAATGTGGTGTTCTTGCCTCTACAACCTTTCGAAGAGTTCAATAATTTTTTAAATATGGCTGATCTGCACCTGGTGATCCAAAAAAAGAATGCGAGCGATCTGGTAATGCCCTCTAAACTGACCGGGATCTTAGCGATCGGCGGTGCGGTATTGGTCACGGCTCCATCCTGCTCGACCCTATTTGAAGTGATACAAGAAAATCAGATGGGGATATTGATAGAACCCGAAGATCAAAAGGCATTGAACAAAGCAGTGGAGTTGGCTGTGATCAACAATGATATGTTCATTAAAAATAATGCACGCGCGTATGCAATGAACTTTTTGTATAAAGACAATATCCTATCCAGATATTTTGAAGGTTTTGTTAACGATAAAAAACTGGAAAAAATACCGACTTGATGACTGAAAAACTAAAATACATAACTCCATTTACCAGTTTGAGCACGCTAAACAAGCTCATCCTTTTTTTTAATATTCTTGCTGCCTTATCACTTTTGGCCAGTTACCTTGCACCAATTGTGAGCCCGCAAAAGAATTGGGTGTTCGCATTCCTTGGCTTAGGTTACCCGATATTGTTTTTAATTAACCTGATCTTTTGCTCCTATTGGGCTATTAGAAAAAACCTGCTTTTTTTATTGTCAGCACTTTGCTTGGTTGCCGGTTTCAACATTTTCTTTAATAACATTAATTTTAATATTAAGACCGCTAAACCAAACGGTTCGTTCAGGATAATGGCCTACAACGTCCATAATTTTAACGGTTTAGAGAAACCGATAAACTTACCTAAATACACCCAAACGCTTGCCATAATAAAAGCGAACGCGCCTGAAATATTGACCATAGAAGAATTTCATTTGCAAAGCGCCCAGTATAAGATCATCGATTCCTTAAGATCGGTGCTGAACACTTCCCATTTCTATTTTGAACCGTTCATAAAAACACCGTTCGACTCAACAGGCCTCGCCATTTTTTCAAAGTTCCCCATAATCAACAGAGGGATAGTTGACCTATCAGGAAAACACTATCAGAACAAGGGGATATTTGCTGATATCAAAACCCCAAAAAAGATCATTAGGATCTATTGTTTGCATTTAGAGTCTTTAAACTTTGACAGTAACGAATACAAGAATTTGGATCAGTATAAACTTCCTGCTTATGCCATGATCAAAAATATTTCGGTCAAATTAAAAAAGGGGTTTATTAATCGTAGTGTGCAGGCAAATACTTTAAAAAGAGAATTGGCTATCTGCAAATACCCTTATATCATAGCCGGCGATTTTAATGATACTCCCGCCTCCTACGCGGTAAATTCGATATCAGCAGGTTTAAAGAATAGTTTCCGCGAGCAAGGCATCGGTTTAGGTGTTACGTTCAATTCAAAGATACCTCTGCTCCAGATAGATTATATCTTGGCAAGTCCTGAATTTACGATAAAAGACCACCAGGTGATCGATAAAAAAATATCTGATCATAAACCTGTGTATAGTGACGTATATCTGCCCTAAAGGTGACGGGTGCCTATTGCACCTGTCTTAAGATCGGCCCAAAATCATAATTGATAACATAGCCTATCTCGTAAAATTTTTCTTTAGCTATGTCCGGCTTTGTGAACCAAAAATAGATGGTACCTCTATTAACATTCAGTGTTTTGGCCAATTTAGCGATGTTAATGTTTTCTTTAATAAACACGTCCTTTAGAATTTGTCCTTTGTGATTTAATTGATCTGAAGCTATCATCTTGTGTTTTTTAATTTATAAGGCCTAAATGGGCTTACTGTAAAACTACCACCTTGCTGATCCTTAGGTGATACCATGTTTATGGTATATTTAGAACTAATACGAACTTTATTTTACTTAGATTTAACAAACTTAACTGTGATTATTTACGTTATCACTTTATCAAGTCTGAATACGAACTGTGTTTTTCGGCCATGTGCTTCTTCAACCTGAAAAATATCATAGTTGCAAACAGAGCTTGACTGTTTAAAAATTCACTTTATAACTTCAAGGTGTTCGTAAAATATGTTGCCTATTTTGATAAGATCGACTTTAATATTTCATTTTTTACAGAGCTTGGTATAATCATATCATCATCTATATTCTTATGGCTATTTATAAAAAGGATATTTCAGTATTTTCTATTTAGAAGGCACTTTAACCTCGCTAATTATTTAACAGTTGCGCTTACGCTTATAGCTGTTTTTTCACCTCTATTTTTAATAAGCAGAGGCTTTTTTGATCCAGCTCATAGTTTATACCGAAATTTAGCTATAGTCTGTAGTTTAGTAATACTCACTTTGCTCGCATTAAATATCTATCGTGATCGCAGAAATAAGCAAAAAGCAGATAAAGCAAGTTACGACGCAGAGATAGCCATTAAACGTTTAGACAAATCGATCAATGAAGCTAAGGAGAGCGAAAGAGAACGTATCTCCCGAGATCTGCACGATGATGTCGGCGCATCTTTGAGCGCCTTAAAATTGCATCTGACCAGTGTCAGTTATGCCGGAAATGCTGACGATCGAGAACATTCTATATCATTGGTCACCAAAATAGCTAACGATATAAGGCTGATCACACATGATCTGATACCGCAGGATTTTACTCATAAGGACCTTTTTACCAGTTTAGAGAGCAACATCGACAATCTGAATAAAAAAGGTGAGATAAAATTCACATTGATCACCGAGTGCGACGCCTCCCGTCTAAATTCAAAAGACTCCGCAGTGGTCAACTACAGGATCGTGATGGAGCTGGCAAACAACGTGATCAAACATTCGGGCGCTACAGAAGCATCCATTCAGATCGCCATACTACCATCTCTTACACAGATCATAGTGGAGGATAACGGCACAGGAATGACCAATACCGGCGAAAATGGCATTGGTTTAAGAAATATATACTCAAGAGTAGAGTTTTTGAAAGGTAAAGTTAGTATAGACAGTAGTTATAAAGGGACAACGGTCATTATAACTATTCCGGCAAGCACATACAATTATGAATGACACCCCCCTACAGATCATTATTGCCGAAGATCATCCAACTTATTCTTTTGGAGTGCAACAGGTATTGATCGGTCTGGAATATATCAAAGTGATCGGGATCGTTAGCGATGGTAAACAGTTACTGCATTTAATTAATTCTGTTATACCAGACCTGATCTTAATGGATATCAATATGCCCAATTTAAGTGGCATAGATGCAGCTATCAGCATCAAAAAGCAGCATCCACAGATAAAGATCATTTTTTTGACGATGTACGAAGAAAGATCTATCATTAATAAATGCTTGCAATATGGCGATGGCTATCTGTCCAAATCAAGCACAGCCGGAGAACTTACAACAGCGATCAATGCAGTAATGGCAGGCCAAAGTTTTACTTTATTGAACACCAACCTCAACACGCCCATAAACAAGGAATTGTCGGTAAACGATGAGTTAAGTAAAAAGCACAAGCTGACCAAACGAGAGATCGAACTGATACTGCTGCTAAAAGAAGGTATGACCACCAAAGAAATAGCAGAAAGCCTATTTTTAAGCTATTTCACAATAGAAACTCACCGGAAAAATATATTTCGCAAACTGGAAGTTAAAAACCTGGCGGGACTTATAAATTTCGCCACACAAAACAAGATCACACACTAACTATTTAGTGCTCAATATTTTATTCACCTTGGTTAAACGTTCGTTTAACTTTTTGCCCCATTATTCATTATGAAGATCGCCGTTGTAGGTACAGGCTACGTTGGACTTGTTACCGGTACATGCCTTGCAGAGACAGGTAACCACGTTACCTGTGTTGATATTAACGTAAAAAAGGTTGAAGCCATGAAGAATGGTCAGTTACCTATTTATGAGCCCGGACTTGAGCTATTGTTTCACCGCAATATTAAACAAGACCGCTTATTTTTTACATCTGACCTGGCCGCGGCTATCGAGGATGCCAAGATCATCTTTTTAGCGTTGCCGACCCCTCCGGGTGCCGACGGCGCAGCCGACCTGAGCTACGTATTGGGTGCCGGTGCCGATATTGCCAAACTATTGAAAGAATACAAGGTCATCGTGACCAAATCAACCGTACCTGTTGGCACCGCTGATAAGTTGACCGCGGTACTTAAAGCCAATACCGATGTAGAATTTGCGGTAGTATCAAACCCTGAGTTTTTACGCGAAGGCGTTGCCGTTGATGACTTTATGAAGCCCGACCGTGTGGTAGTTGGTACTACCGACGAACGTGCCCGCAAATTAATGGGCGAGCTTTATGGCCCGTATGTGCGCCAGGGTAACCCGATCATCTTCATGGATGAGCGCTCATCTGAGTTAACTAAATATGCGGCCAACTCTTTCCTGGCTACCAAAATATCTTTCATGAATGAGATAGCCAACCTGTGCGAATTGGTTGGTGCCGATGTGGATATGATACGTAAAGGTATCGGATCTGACGAGCGTATCGGTAAACGCTTCCTGTTCTCGGGAATCGGTTACGGTGGCAGCTGTTTCCCTAAAGATGTGCAGGCTTTAGCCAAAGCATCTGAAGAGAACAAATACGACTTTAAGATCCTTAACGCGGTAATGGATGTGAACACCATCCAAAAAAGCGTGCTGGTAGAAAAAGTGAAGAACTACTTTAAAGGTGACCTGAAAGGTAAAAAATTCGCCTTGTGGGGATTGGCCTTTAAGCCTGAGACCGACGATATCCGCGAAGCACCGGCTTTGTACATCATCGACGACCTGTTGAAAGCCGGCGCTACTGTTGCCGCTTTTGACCCTGAAGGTATGAAGAATGTTAAAGAGCTTTTGGGCGATACCATCAGCTACGGCGACAATCAGTACGACGTATTGAAAGATGCCGACGCGTTATTGATCGTTACCGAATGGTCGGTATTCCGCACGCCAGACCTTGACCAGGTTGGGTCATTGTTAAAAAACAAAGTGATATTTGATGGCCGTAACCTTTACGATCTGCAAAAAATGATAGATTGCGGTTTCTACTACAACAGCATCGGCCGTAAGATCGTAAGCTAACTATTGGCTCACAGTTGCATTGGTTGCGGCTGTACATTACGACATGAGAACAGGCAAAGCTTTTCGAGAATTTCGAAAGGCTTTGCCTGTTTTTTTTGTACAAGTCTAAGCGCCAACGCCTACTATACTGAATGCTGTATTATACCGTATAAGTGGTCCATTTTTCATCGCTGGCATTGGATGCTACGACGTTATCTATAAATGCCATGCCGCGTATACCTTCGTCTATCGAAGGGAAATCCAGCCATTCGGGTTGGGGTTCCCTGCCTTCGATCTTAGCACCAAGGGCTAATACAAAGTTCTTATAAAGATTGGCAAAGGCTTCCAGATAGCCTTCGGGATGGCCTCCCGGGGTGCGGCAATTTGATGTTGCGCTGGTGGATAGCCTGTCGGTGTAACCGCTTCCTGCTCTCAAGGTCTCGGCAGGTTTATCCAGCCATCTCAGCGTTAGTGTATTTGGTTCCATTTGGGACCATTCCAAACCGCCGTTCTCCCCATATATACGCAAGCGAAGCGAGTTCTCTTCGCCGGCAGCTACCTGGCTCGCGATCAGTGTGCCTGTTACTTCTTGTTCAAATTTAAGCAATACAGCACCGTCGTCGTCAAGCATGCGGCCATTTACAACGGTAGTAAGCGCAGCATTCAAAGCGGTGATCTTAAGGCCGGATACATGCTCTGCCAAGTGCGCGGCGTGGGTGCCGATATCGCCCATGCAACCCGCTTTGCCCGACTTTGAAGGGTCTGTGCGCCAAGATGCCTGTGCGTTACCCTCCCGCTCGGACAGGCGGCTAAGCCAGCCCTGTAAATACTCTACATATATCTTCCTAACTTTTCCAAGTTTGCCGGACTTGATAATTTCGCGAGCCTCTTTCACCAACGGGTATCCTGCGTAAGTATGCGTCAGCAACAGCATCAGGCCGGTCTCTGCCAATTTTGCCTGCAATTGTTTTGCTTCTTCCAGCGTAAAAGTTATCGGTTTTTCTATAACCACATTAAAGCCGCATTCAAGGGCTTTCATGGCCGGGGCAAAGTGCGCAAAATTGGGTGTTACGATAGTTACAAAATCTATACGTTCGTGCGGTGGTCGCGCGGCCTCCTTATCAAGCATTTCAACATAAGAGGTGTACGTCCGGTCATCGGGCAGGAATAACAATTTGCCACTTTCTAAAGCTGTTTCGGGATTGACACTCAGCGCGCCGCAAACTAACTCAACTTGTCCATCCATATTTATAGCAAGCCGATGGATCGCGCCGATGAAAGCGTCTTTACCGCCACCGATCATACCCATACGCAGTTTTCTCTTGTTCATGTGTTTATTTGTTTTTAATGTAATTATGATGCAGGCCTATAAATTTGTCGCAGATCGTGTATTCATTATTAATTTGATCATCGCGTCAAAAATACGGCGCGTTGAAAATACCAATTATCAGTTAATTGGAAACCATAAAATCGTGATAAAGCAAAACTTTTCATAAAAGCATCACCCGTTACCACATCACTCCGCTAAGAGCTTTAATGATCTTAAAAAACTTAGGTGGAACGATAAATGCAAATTGGTCAATAACCTTTATTGATCCAAGTTAACCAATCATTGATCTGATATTGATAAATTTCGGCGAAATAGCTGTGCACAAGTTTTTGCTCCCCTCCCGCATCATTAAATTGCGGCGGTGTGAGACCTTCGTGTTCGGCAGCCGACCGATAGAAAGCTACTCTCGTAGGGTGGTCAGGGCTTACACCGTTGATCAGTTTGATCTCGGGGCGGGCAATTACGGCCTCCGTCAGACCAATGCAGTCCTCCAAATGAATAAGATTGACCGGTGCTGAACCCGCAGGCAGATCTTTTTTTCCCGCCAGGAAACGGCCGGGCAAGCGTCCCGGACCTACCAACCCAGCGAAGCGAATAACGCTAAGTCCCGGCAGGGATGCAAGCCGCTGTTCGGCAATGTAATGTGGTTTATCGGTGTTGGTGCGGCTACGTTCGTCAACCTCTCCCTTTCCGTCATAAACGCCGGTAGTACTGATAAATATTAGCCGCTTAACGTTGTACTGCTTACAATACTTGTCCAGATCGCCTATGTTAGCACCGCATGCAACGATGATTATATCGCAGTCGAAAAAGTCCGCCTGAATGTTATTGTTTTGAAGATCGATCAGGTAAGGTTGTATACCGTTTTGCCTTAAATCGTCCAATTTAGCGAGGCTCGTAGTCGAGCCTTTCACCAAATGACCTTTGTTAATTAGATCTACTGCCAGTGCCTTACCAAACCAGCCGCAACCAAGTACACTTATCGTTATATCGTTCGTCATCAAAAGCAAAAGTAGCCAAAGGTATTACATATCAACCACGAAAGTATTGATGTTATAAATTCAATAACTATGCGTGCATAGCATAAAAGCACTAACTTTGCGCCGTGTTTAAAAGATCATTCCCGGCCGAGCGCTTTGCAGATGCCTTTCGCAATACTGTCTGTGTCATTCTACCTTTGCTTTTGGGTTATGGGTCAATATACCGCGAATGGGTGATCGGGATAGCGGTGGGTGCTTTGCTGATCTCCTTGACAGATCTTCCGGGCAGCCGCCATCATAAGTTGCGGGATGCGCTACGGAATACGTTTTTGTTTTTTGGAGTGGCGCTTATCTTTTTGTTAACGCCCTGGACAGGGCCTGTATTGGTCGGTCTTACATTTATACTGGCTATGCTTGCCGCATTTGGCGGGCGTTCGGGTGTTTCGGGAACAATGGGTATCGCACTCATAGTCTTCTTACTGGGCCTACGTCCGGGAGAGCCTTTACAATTCGCTTTGGCTATTTTGTTGGGCTGTATTTGGTTTGAACTGGTAAGCTTATTACAAGTATGGATATGGCCATTCCGTTCTCTAAGACAGGCATTAGTGGAAGCCCGGACCGCTACCGCAGAATTTTTGCGGGCAAAGGCCGATCATTACGATCCGTCGGTACCATTAGAGGCCGCTTATCAAAAGACCATTGCATTGCACATCCGGGTTTGGGAAAAACAGGAATTAGTGCGGCAATTACTACCGACTAAAGGACAGGCGCCTGAATTAGCGTTAGAAGCTGTACGAGTGATCGGTTTGTATGAACAGGTAACCGCCATGCATTACGACTATGCAGAGATAAGGGAACTTTTAGCGGACACCGGCGCGTTGCCCCTGATGACGCAACTCATTCGCGCTTTGGCCGATGGTAGCCCAACAGACAGTTTAAGGGAGCGCTTAGCAAAATATAATGAGCCAGTGATCCATAGCGTACTCATCAACACCCAGGCTATCCAACAACTGGATGCTACAGCACCGCCAGAGATGGATGCCTTCCGCCCAACACTGCCGCCACTCCGCTCCCATTTAACGTTGCATTCGCCAGTATTGCGTTTCGCGATCCGGTTGAGCGTGCTGTTTGCTGTTGCTTATGCCGGCATCTATTTTTTTGCTAAAGACCCTTACAGTTATTGGTTGCTACTCACCATAGTAATTGTTGCAAGGCCGCGTTTAGCGCTTACCTGGCAACGCAACCTCGAACGTTTGGGAGGTACCATCGTAGGGCTTTGCATTTCAGGGATACTCCTTTGGGTAATATTTTCAACGACATTATTGTTGATCGTGTCCGCGGTATCTTTGTTCGCTTTTTTTGTTTGGAACCGGCCCAGATACAGCTTTAGTGTTGCAGGGATCACGATATGCGTGGTGCTTTGCCTTAGCCTTTACCATGGCGGACCGCCGCTGATCGTGACGGCACGCTTACTTTACTCGCTTGCCGGTTGCGCGCTATCTTTTACCGGTCTCCTCATATTTCCGGTTTGGGTACGGGCCGAGATCAGTGAGCTTGCGATCGCTGCCGTCGCCGCCAACCGCGACTTTTTACAAGCCCTCATTCTACAACAGGATCAGCTAAGCATTAAGTTAGCCCGTAAGGCTGCGCACTTGCGCTTAGCCAAATTATCCGAAGGTATCGCCCATGCCCGCGTTGAACCGGGACATGCAGATCTTGGTTATTATGAGCATCTGCAGGTATTGAATTACCATATCAACGGCGTTATCATTTCACTATATCTCTCCGGTCGTACTATTGATGATACCGTAGCGTTAGACCAAATGAATGCATTTTTGAATGGTAAGGACAACTCCACACCCGAGCCTTCGCAAGGCTTAAACAAAGGCATCCGTCTTTTACAACGGCTTACCGCCGAACTTAACCGATAGCGACCACGATCAGAATAGTATTACCGGAACTTCGTTTATGACTTTAAGAAATTCGTACTTATTTTAACAGGCGACGTTAAACTTTTACGCAAAAAAATGATAGCGAGCGTTCTGTAAGACAGATCTTCCATTAAACCAAAGAGCTGAAATCGTATCTTAGTCACAACCATTACAGATCACACCTATGAAACGCCTTTTATTGGCTTTTACCGCTTTAGCATTTAGCGTACAGACATTAGATGCCCAAAACGTATCCCCAACTAAAATAGAATGGGACAATTGGGGCGTCCCGCATATCACAGCAAAAACCGAGAAAGAACTATTTTTTGCGCAGGGATGGGCGCAAATGCAGGCCCACGCAGATCTGATATTGAAACTTTACGGGGTATCGCGCGGTAGGGCTGCGGAGTATTGGGGTGCACAATACGAAGGTACTGACAGGGCTATCAGGATCCTGGATCTCCCGCGTACGGCCATAGCGAATGCCAAACTCCAAAAACCCGAGGTACAGCAAATGCTTAATTCATTTGCAGCCGGGATGAATGCCTACGCAAAAGCCCATCCCGAGGCTATCGACGATAAGCTTAAAGTAGTATTGCCCGTCAGCGCGTACGACATTAACATGCATAGCCTTTTCATCTTTGTTACCCGGTTTACCGGTGGCGGCGAGTTGGATCAGGTATCTGATTGGAAAGAGATCGGTTCAAACGCCATAGCGATCGGGCCTAAACGCTCGGCATCGGGCAAGGCCATGCTTGTACAGAACCCCCACCTGCCCTGGGGCGGCGAGTTTACGTGGTTCGAATCAGGACTTAACCTAAATGGCAAACTCATCTACGGTGCCAACCTGGTAGGCATGCCGGGCATTGGGATCGGCTTTAATGAGTATTTAGGCTGGACACACACTAACAACACCCTCGATAATGCCGATTCATTCGAGATCACTCTAAAAGATGGCGGCTATTTGCTGGATGGAAAGACCGAGCAATTTAAAGTCAGGCCTGACACCATAAAAGTAAAACAGGCCGACGGTAGCTTGGTGACCAAGCCTTTCAGTTGTTATGAGACAGCTTTCGGCCCTGTTTTTGGCAGTGGCAAAACTAAAGCGATATGTGTTAAGCTGGCTGGTGCCGACTGCCCTAACGCGTCATTAGAATGGTGGCGTATGGCAACTGCCGAAAATTTTAACCAATTTGAAGCAGCGGTAAAAATGCAACAGATCCCATTCTGGAATATTACCTATGCCGACAAGCAAGGCAACATCTTTTATCTTTTTAATGGCGAGGTGCCTAAACGCCCTCACGGTGGCTTTGGTGATTGGGACAAAGTGATCAAAACCAGTTCATCAAAAGATATTTGGCAACGTTATTTAACATATGACGAGTTACCAAAATTAAAGAACCCTACCACTGGTTGGCTGCAGAACACCAACGACCCGCCATGGACGGCCACGTTGCCCCGCGAATTGGATAAGCAAAAATATCCCGCCTACATTGCGCCTGATGATATGTCCCTACGTACGCAACGGTCGGTGCGTATGTTGATGGAAGACAAGAGCATCACTTATGATGAATTGCTGGCTTATAAGCATTCTACCCGTTTAGAATTAGCCGACCGGGTGCTTGAGGACCTGCTCGGTGCTATCAACCCTCGGTCATCAACTTTGCTGCAGGAGTGTAAGGCCGTACTCAGCAAATGGGACCGCAGTGCAGATAATGACAGCCGTGGAACCATACTTTTTGCCAATTGGGTAACCAACCTCAACAACTTTAAATACACTGTACCCTGGGATCGCAACGACCCTATGAACACCCCGAAAGGCATAGCTGATAAAGCGGCAGCGTTAACAGCGCTGGAAAAAGCCGCAAACTATGTTAAAACAACCTTTGGCGCGCTGGATACGCCGTGGGGAGATTACCTTCATGTTAAACGCGGTAATGTGGATCTGCCCGGCAACGGTGCCGGCGACTTTGCCGGTATATTCAGGGTAGCGTCAACATCGCGCGTAGGTCCGACCAGGGCGGTAGTAAGCTCGGGTGATTCGTATGTTGGGGTGCTGGAGTTTGGCGATAAGGTAAAAGCCAAGGTATTGGTTAGCTACGGCAATTCATCGCAAAAGAACTCCCCTCATAATGGCGACCAATTAAAGCTGTTCTCTAAAAAGGAGCTTCGGGATGCTTTAATCTATCCTAAAGATCTTATTGGTAAGGTGGCGATCACAGAAATACGAAAGGGCGATGTATTTGTCCAACCTTAGTTGATCGCAACTCATCACCGCCATTCTTGATATGTATAGAAAAAGCCATTGGTAATTAATTACCGGTGGCTTTTTCTGTTTTATCAGCCCCCCGCACGCATAAACCTGTATTTGCCGGTTAATAGGTATAAATACCTATCATTATTAGCAAGCCTCCTCATTGCCTGCATACGCTGTTCATCAGATCTTTGATAAAAAACGATCATCATGAGAACATTCCTACAAACAAGTTTAAAACCTGCAATATTCCTGCTGTTAGCAATAGTTGCATTGGGCACATCCTGCAAAAAAGATACTACAACCAACATTGAACCGGTACCTGCCGAGGTTACCGTTCAGATCAACAGCATCCAACCTAAAAACCCGCAACCCGGCGATATGGTAACCATTACCGGTACGGGCTTCGGCACGGTAGCTGCCGATGTTAAACTTACAGTTGGCACAACCGCTGTTACGATATCATCAGTTACCGCTACCGAGATAAAATTCGCGGTACCAGCCACGCTTGCTTCGGGCGCGTTGGCACTTACTGTAAAAGGAAGATCGGCTACCAATAAAGACCCGCAGGGGGCGGCCGTTACGGTCACACCGAAAGCGGTTGTTGTGCCAACTTTCACCGCCATGACACCGGCAACCGGAAAGACCGGCGATGTGATCACACTGACCGGTACAGGCTTTAATCCGCAAGCCAGCGAGAACAGAGTATTTTTCGCCACAAATACCGGTGGCACCGTTGTGTTAGCGACCATTAAAACCGCCAGCGCTACCCAACTTACCGTAGAGGTTCCAGCTAACGTTGTTACGGGCGGAATACTGATCACCGTAAGCGGTACAAATGCGGTACCGGCAAGTGGGTTCAACACTACGTTTACCGCTGTTACAACCACCGGGACCGGCGGCGTTACAGTACCTTACATTAACTCGATATCCGGCGGTCTTAACTTTAGCTTATTTGCTACAGCATCTAAAGAGATCGGCGCTATGATGCTGGACCGGGTAAAAAGTGTTATCTACTATTCGGACTACACTACCCTTAACCAAGTCGATGGTCAAAACACAGTTTATAAAGTGGCTATAGAGGGTAACGGAACTCCGAGCGTACTGACCAATGATCCCCGTATAAGCAAAGTGTTGAAGATCGCTACTGATGCATCGGGTAATGTATTTGTATTAAAATATGAAGGTACAGGCCCAACTATCTATTCCATATATAAAATAACTCCTGATGGCGCTACTGTTACCGAAATAAAAAAGAGTTTTGATATCAGGGGCACTTACGCCAGCACCTATTTCTTTTTATTAAACGCCCAAAACGAGATCTGCATGAGACCAGGCTATAAAATAACAATGTCGGGTGAGGTAATTAATACCGAGTCACCACTATACGGTACGCAGCAAAAAGATGGCGGTGCTATGGTAGATGGCAACAGTGCATTCCTGATCCGTAATCCGGACAATAACAGCAAAGCAAATGCGCTTAAATTTATAAAATGGAATCTGACCGACGGGACCACTGCCGATGCCGGATTTACCGTTAGCTCATTATTTAACACCGATGATCCTTCTCTGTTTAGCAGCGGTGCCAACATCTCTTACATAAAGTATGTGGCCGATGGAAGCAACAATTTGTACGCGATGATGGATCACACCTACATCAGCGGACAGATCACCAAAACCTGGATGCTTCGCAAATATAATTTGACCACCAACACTTCTACCTCAATCGGAACATTCAATATTAAATTCCCGACAGTTGACCTGAACGATTACAATTCAACACTGGAGTTTGTAGGCGACGCACGTGGTAACCTGTTCTTTAAGGCTAACACCAAGGACATCATTATGATCAAACAATAATTTATAAACTAAACGATATCACACAACATGAAAAAATTAACATTGGGCGCCCTTATAATCCTGACGGTATTTACCTTGGGCTGCAAAAAAGACCAAACAGAAACCCCGACAACAACAAGCGGTGCGGGCGCTACAGTAACGGCAGGCAATTACGGTTTCGATGGCAGTGCAAGCCTGGGTAAGTTCTCATCGACCAAAGCCGGTATAGTACAATTGACAGCGAACGGCGTGACCACCTTTACGCTGACCGCTATTAAAGATGGTAGTAACCAGTCAATTACTATCATCCTGTTAAAAAAGGCTGCAGTGGGTAAATTCGCTTTAGGCCCGGCGCAAACTAATGGCGGTATCATCATTAGTAAAGACTATACTAAAGCGAGCGACGGTACGCTTAACTACTCGACAGATAAAAGCGGCACAATGCAAGGTGGCGGCGAGGTGAATATTACCAAGCTTGATGGCAGTACGGTAGAAGGCTCGTTCTATGCCATAGCATATAATAGCTCAGGTAAAGAAGCTTTTGTTGAGCAGGGTACATTTTTAGGAAAAATTCAGTAATAGTTTAATTTGTAGAGAAGGTCATTTGCTCATAAAGCAATGACCTTCTTTTATTTAACGATCATAATTGCTATTGCGATAATACTTTGTATTATTATCAGTCTTAACCTTTTCTATCATTTTTAATGAAATATTACCTCGTTGCTATTATTTTGCTACTAAGCTACGTTCTGCCTACCCGTGCACAAAGCAGCAAAAAAGCCAATGCCGACAGTGTGCTGCTTGATCCTATCATCAAAAAGGCCAACGCCTCTTTAGGGAACACTAAGGTGGTCGACTCACTGACCGACTACGCTTTCGGCAAAGCTAAGACGCTAAAAAACAATGATTATGCCGGCAGGGCGGCTTCAGTAAGGTTTGCGTCGGTCGCACTTACAGATATTAATAAGGCGATGCCTTGGTACGATACATCCATGGTTTATCTTAATAAAGTAAAGAACTACTTGTGGATAGGTTATAATAATAACAACCTTGGGCTACAGCTTTGTAGAAAATATAAATTCGAAACGGGGATCAGCTATCTCATCAAGGGGTCCAAAAATTTCGAAACGGCCCGGGATACTGCCATGGTGGGGTATGCTTACATCTGCATATCTAATGCCTTTCATGACTTTGGCAACTACGATAGCGGTAAAAAGTATGCTAAAATGGCTATCGCAATTTTGCAGACCACAAAAAAAAGCACGCCCGAATTGCGTTGGCGGTCTATGACGGTGCTGGCTATTAATTACGATGACAACAAAGAGTACGATAAAGCATTAAACGTGAATTTCAAAAATCTGAAGAACGCTACCGGTAATCATCTTTTCCTGGGGTCTAACTATAATAACATTGGTAACACTTATTTAAAAATAGGCGAATACCAAAAATCCTATAAATACTTGTTACTGTCTTTAAAAGAAAAGATCAAAACACCCGACGATTACCGGCTCTCCAGCGCCTACAGCAACCTTGCCAATGTAAAAATGGAATTGGGCGATCTAAAATTGGCCCGATCCTTTATAGACTCGGCCATGTATCATTCCAAAAAGAGCGGCAGTCCCGAAAAGATCATGGACACGTATGAGAATTTTTCTAAACTGGGTGTTAAGAGCGGCAATTACAAAATAGCGTTCGATTATTTTAAGTTACGGGCCGATCTGCGGGATTCTTTGATCAATGTTACAAAAACCAAGATCGTTTACGATCTGCAGATCCAGTACGAGACCGAAAAAAAGGACAAAGAAAATCAACAATTAAAATATCAATCGAACTTAAGGGCTGTCGCAAGGGACAAGGCCGAGAGCGACAAACGCTTTATCATTTATGTGGCATTGATCGCCGTTGTAGCCCTGTGCGTCATCTTTGCTCTGATCTATCGTAACACCATCGTAAAGAACCGCTTTGCCGAAGAGCAAAAACTGAATAAGGCGCTGCTTGACGGAGAACAGAACGAACGCATACGCATAGCGCGAGATCTGCACGACAGTATTGGCCAAATGATGTCGGTCATTAAAATGAATTTATCCAACCTCAACCATAAATACCCTGCGGATAACCAGATCGACAGCACACTTGTCCTGGTGGATAGGACCATCACTGAGGTGCGGCATATATCGCATAACCTGATCCCCGAGGAATTGAATTTTGGCTTATTTGCGGCCTTAGAAGATATGTTCGATAAAATAAACGCGGGCGACGGCACCAAGATCAACTTCAACATTCCGGATGAGGTGCGCGATCATAGCTTTGAGCGATCCAATGAATTGACCATTTACCGGATAGTGCAAGAGGCCGTGGGAAACATTGTAAAACATGCACAGGCTACCCAAATAGATATATATGTACTGCGACGCGCTGATCAATTGACCATAGCTATTAAAGACAATGGCAGCGGCTTTGATATTGGCCAGATCAAAAACTCTACCGGGATCGGCTGGAAGAATATTGCCGCACGGGTTAACCTACTTGATGGCAATTTGAATGTGCAGTCTGAAAAACTAAGCGGTACTCAAATAGAAATAACCATACCTGATGATAAATAGAACCACTATTTTAATTGCCGACGACCATCAGATGGTTATTGATGGCCTGCAAAGCATGCTGGCGCAGGACGAGCAATATCAGATTGTAGGTCAGGCGAACAACGGACAGATTGCTTACGAAATGTTGGCCGCGGAGCCTGAAAAATATCAGCTTTTGCTTACGGATATCAGCATGCCTTTATTGACCGGCACCCAGTTGTGTAAAATGGTTAAAAGCCAGTTCCCGCATGTGCAAGTGCTTATCCTGAGCATGTATAACAATGCACCCGCTGTAAAAGAAGCTGTTATGGCTGAGGCTGACGGATACATCTTAAAAAATGCGGGGCGTACGGAACTGCTGCAGGCCCTGCACCGGATCACTAATGGTGGCACGTATTTCTCGCAGGATATCGTCCCCATTATTTATAACCAGTATAACAAACAAAAGATACAGGATGAGCAATTGGCTCAGCTGAGTGCACGCGAGAAGGAAGTGCTTGGTTTGATCGTAAAAGAATGCACTTCGGAAGAGATCGCTGAGAAACTATTCATCAGTAAAAAGACGGTAGATAACCATCGCCAGCATTTGTTAGAAAAGACCAATTGCAAAAGCACTGTCGGCTTGGTAAAATTCGCGATCAAAAGCGGCCTGGAGTAAAGCTATCGACCAAATTATAGCTAAATGGGCGTAAAAACCGCGTCGGTTAGTTATATTTGGGCATGCACAAACTTAAAAACTTAATTGCGTTACTTATCCTAATAATGCCGGTAGCCGTTTTTGCTCAGCGTTCGCAAAAACTGGTCATCCCCGGCGATTTTCCTGACCCTTCTGTGATCCGCGTTGGCGATACTTATTATTCAACTTGCTCGGCATCTGAATGGGGACCTATCTTTGCCCTTGCCAAATCTACCGACCTGGTGAATTGGAGCATCGTTAAATACGCCATGCCTACCCGTCCAAAATGGTCTACATCTAACTACTGGGCACCGGAATTATATCACGACGGTAAGAAATTTTTCATCTACTATACTGGCCGTATCGAAGGCGGACCGCTTTGCGTAAGTGTTGCCACTGCCGATAAAGCCGAAGGACCATGGACCGACCACGGCCCGGTAGTTTGCCAAACCGCCGGATCTATAGATGCATCGTGCATTGAGGACGACAAAGGGCAAAAATACCTGATCTGGAAAGAGGATGGCAACAGTGTGAACAAGCCTACACCTATTTGGGGGCAGCAATTATCTAAAAGCGGCATCACCCCTATCGGTGAAAAATTTGAACTATTCCGCAACGATACCCCATGGGAACGTAACCTGGTAGAAGGTGCTTACATTATAAAAAAAGGCGAATATTTTTATTGCTTCTATGCCGGTGCCGGATGCTGCGGCGCTGGTTGCGATTATGCTATCGGTGTTGCCCGCTCTAAGTCTATTAAGGATGGTAAATGGGAGAAGTACGGCAAAAATCCTATCCTTGCCGGTAACGACGTATGGAAATGCCCCGGTCATGGTACCGTAGTGAGCGATACCAAGGGTAACGACTTTTTAATGTACCACGCTTACAGCACCGAAAGCGGCGTTTATGTAGGTCGCCAAGCCCTGATGAGCCAGATCACGTGGACCGCGGACGGCTGGCCTGTAATAAAAGATGGTGCTGATGCGCTGGGAAATGCCGACCCATCCGCCCTTAACTTTACAGATGATTTTACAAAGCTGGCCGCCAGCTGGCGTTGGCCGGTAGAGCATCAGCCAACATTTAAGGCAGCTAATGGCTTGTTAGCGCTAACCGCCATGCCCGAAAGTAATAACAACAAGACCGGTGCAGTATTAGCACAAGCAGCATTAACGCACAACTACGTTGCTACTGCCACAGTAAAAGTTACGCCGGGCGTATCGTCGGGCTTAAGTGCTTTTGGCGATATCAATAACGCTATAGGTTTATCAGTATCCAACGGTGAGTTGCTGTTATGGAAAGTGCGCCGCAACCAACGCAGCGTGATAGACCGTGTGAAAGCGCCCGCCGCTAAAGCTTTACAATTTAAGATCACTGTTCAGCAAGGCAAAAACCTGCAATACGCTTATAGTGTGGATGGCAAAAGCTGGAAGAACATTGGCGAAACGCAAGATGGCGCTTACCTACCACCATGGGATCGTGGCGTACGTATAGCTTTAGTTGCCCAAGGCAAAGGCACTTGTTATTTTGACCGCTTTAGCCTTGCTAAAATGTGATCTTAGATAAGCATTGATAAATGAAAGCCCTTTGCAGGTATTGTCCTGCAAGGGGCTTTTTATTGCGCCCGATGTTTTCCACATTCGTTGTGTGGGGACTGTGCTTTACTTAGCTTCGCCTTTTATTTATGAAAGTAATTATAGCCGAAAAGCCGTCAGTAGGTCGCGAGATCGCCCGTGTATTTGGGGCCAACACTAAACGTGAGGGCTACCTTGAAGGGAAAGGCTACACTTTTACCTGGGCTTTCGGCCATTTATTACAGCTGGCCTCGCCGCAAGAATATGGCTACTATGGCTGGAGCGTACAGCATTTGCCCATGTTGCCTGCTAAATTTAAACTATCGGTACGTAGACAGAACGGCAAGGAAGATGCCGGGGCGAAAAAGCAATTGGAAGTGATCCGAAAACTTTTTGACGAAGCTACCGAGATCATCGTAGCGACGGATGCCGGGCGGGAAGGTGAACTCATCTTCCGCTATATTTATTACTATCTTAAATGTAAAAAGCCGTTCCGCCGGCTTTGGATATCATCACAAACAGACGAAGCTATTAAAGAAGGTTTCCGCAATTTAAAACCGGGGACCGATTACGATACGTTATTTAACTCGGCGCATTGCCGCTCGCAGTCGGATTGGTTGGTTGGGATGAACGCTACGCAGGCTTTAAGTCTTGCATCTGGCAATAAGGGCGTATTATCTTTAGGCCGGGTTCAAACGCCCACGCTTGCCATGATATGCGCGCGCTTTTTAGAGAACCGCGATTTTAAACCCGAAACTTATTTTCAGGTAGCCATATTCCCGGACAAGGACAGGCAAACTTTTAAGGCGATATCGACGAAGAACTACAAAACACGCGAAGAAGCGCAGGCGATACTCGATGCTGTGACGGCTACAGGCAACATAGCCAACTTAGAATCGAAACCAAGGAAAGAACCGCCGCCCCTATTGCACGATCTGAGCAGTTTACAGCAAGAGGGTAACAAGAAAAAGGGCTTTACCGCCGACCAGACCTTGAGCCTGTTGCAAAATTTATATGAGGGTAAGTTAGTAACCTACCCGCGTACCGGTAGCCGCTACATAGGCGATGACGTTTTTGCGCAGGTACCCGATCTGATAGCCAAACTTGGCGAGCACCCCGACTTTGGTAAGCATGCCGTTGCGCTGAATGGTGCAAAACTGAGCAAGCGTAGCGTGAACGCAAAAAAAGTAACAGACCACCACGCGATCTTAACTACAGGCGAAAAGCCCTGGCAGTTGACGCCCGACCAACAAGTCATATACGATCTGGTTGCCGGCCGCATGCTTGAAGCTTTTAATGGTGATTGTTTAAAAGAGATCACCAAGATCACCGTTGTATCAGGCAATCCATTCGTAGCCAGCGGCACGGTGATCCGCACTGCAGGTTGGCGTGCCGTGTTCAATGATGCCGATGACGAGAAAAAGGACGAAGAAAATGCGTCGTTACCTAAAGTTATTCAAGGCGAGGATCTGCCTATTGCAGATAAAAGTATCCTGGAAAAGCAAACTAAACCCAAACCTTTATACAACGAGGCTACCCTACTTAAAGCCTTAGAGACCGCAGGCAAAGAGATAGAGGACGAAGAACTACGCGAGGCCATGAAAGCCGGCGGACTCGGTACACCAGCCACCCGGGCAGCCATTATAGAGACCTTACTGATCAGAAAATATATTGGCCGCGAGAAGAAGAATCTGGTACCGACACCAACGGGCCTTGCCGTTTACGATGTGGTTAAACACCAGCTAATCGCCCAGGCCGAGCTGACCGGCAGTTGGGAAAAACGTTTAGAAGAGATACGTGGCGGCGCATCAGTAAGCCAGTTTCAAGACGAGATCAAGGCATATACCCGCGAGATAACCGGCGAGCTACTACGCTCAGGAAAAGGCGTTGTGTTACCCACCGCTACGCAGAAATAACAGGTCACCATCCGTGGTACAGGTATAGCGCGCCATACGTCCAATTCTGTCCCTGGGTGCCGGGATAGTTAAAGCGGTCCATCATCAAGGCGATGTATTTGAACGGATAACCATCTGGTAATTGGATCACATTTGGCCAAATACGCGAGCCGGATGTTTCGCTCCATGGTGGCAGATCCATTTTTAATGTACCAACCTCTTTCAGGTCGGGATAGGTGTACACGAATAGCTTATTCTCGTTACTGCCTGAAAAGCAATACCTTTTATCGGCAATCATTTGAATAGATGTACCCGTCGAGTTATGTGTTACCGGTCCGGCTATTTGTTTATAGCCACCATCCCAACGGTCCGACTCTAACATAATAGCTTTATAACCGTTCTGATTTTTACAGGCTAGCATCCGCCATTTTTTTGCTTTGGCATCATAGATCATTTGCGGATCTTCCAGATCACCTACCATCTCGAACGTGCGGGCTTTCATCACCCCAAAGCCCCTGCGCGGGTCTTGCTTACTTTCAATGATCAGCAATTGTTTCTTTTCCGTTTCGGGGTTAGCGTATGCACTGAAGCCTGTAGTAACCCCTCGCCACATTTTATCGGCACGATGGTAAAACAGATGCGACGCTACTTCGTTCCGAAGCAAGCCATCATTTCGGTCGAATACGATAATGCCTTCAAATTTAATGTCAAAGGCTGTTGGGGCCATACTAAACACACCTTGCAACGGATGCGGCAAACCGCGCCCCCGGATAGACATGGTGTACCATAAACGGCCCTGGTCTATCATCGGTTCGCCATCTTCGTAAGTGATAGGCCGTATATCCGCCAAGCCCATGCCAGCGCTTAGCGTGGCCTCGGCATTCGCTATTTTCAGACTACCGTTCTTAAGGCCAACAGATATATTGGTATGGAAGGTGTTGATATACTTTGTATCCCGAAGGTCGATAAACTTATTAAAGTCGGCCTGACCGATCACTTCAGGTAAGCTGTCTGTCTTATTATAGACCATTAACCCGCTACCTAACATCTGCAATATAATGCCTTTGCTTATCTTGTGTTTCTCGGCTGCGTTAACTGAGATGGATCGGTCAACAACTGCAGAATTATTCTTGCTGACTTTCAGTTTTACAGCGGTAACAAGGCCGTCTTTAAATTCCGTTACCACCAGCATACGTTCCCTCCCGGGAGAATCCAAAAACTCAAATCCAATATGGCCTTCGCCTGTAATGGCAGACAGATCAATGGCGTATGTTGCGAACGGATTGAAACCGCCCAACCAGATCGAAGACTCTGATGGTGCGGCTGAACTGATCGATAATTCGCTACCGGCCAAAGTAGCTTGAGCGGTCACACCTGCTCTGGCTTCGATAGGGTGCATTACCTGCAGACCTACCACGTTAGCAGGTTTAAACGATGCTAAAACTATCGACTGTTCCTTGTCAAAGACTATGCGCTTTACCCCTTGCCGTACAAAATTGATCTTATCTGGCGTTTGTGCTTTGACCACAACGGCTGCAAAAAGCAATAAACAGCAAAGTGACCGACTTAGAAATTTCATGCTGAAAGTTATAAAAATTGTTCCGGATAATGACCGTCGTCAAATATTCGCCGCGAATGCCTGGTAAATTGCAAACCGTAAGCCACATCTGCTGTTAAACCGCTATGCCAATTCAACCCCGCCCCTATCTTAACCAGATCGCGCAGCTCATCTTTGTATTGATGGGTGCCACTGCTATCTTATATTTTTCACAGTGTATCCTGGTGCCTATCCTATTCAGTTTGGTTCTGGCCCTGTTGCTGTTGCCACTATGCCGCAAGATCGAGTCCATAGGTTCGCCTAAAGCTTTGGCAGCCACAATCGGTATTTTGTTATTGATAACCGTATTTGCCGTCATCTTTTTTGTATTATATTGGCAACTGAGCCAGCTGATACAAGATAGCGGACAAATGAGGGATAAGATAGATGCGTTGATCAAGCAGGTACAGCAGAACATCGACCAAAAATTCGGCCTCCCTCCGCGCGAGCAGAAAAAGATCATTGAACAAAGCAATGGCAACGTAATGTCGTCTGTAAGTGGTGTGTTCGGTGGCTTGTTTGGCATATTAGTGGACATCATATTGGTACTGGTTTATATATTCTTACTATTAGTATTCCGTAGCCATTTGCTTACAGGATTATTAAAAGCTGTACCTGATACCCAGCGCGAAAACGTCCGCAAGATAAGCCGCGAAGCAGCGGGGGTATCGCAACAATATCTACTCGGTTTGGCTATGATGATCGGTTGTTTGTGGGTGATGTATGGTATCGGTTTCTCGCTCATTGGGGTTAAGTATGCCATCTTCTTTGCCGTGCTTTGCGGCACGCTGGAACTGATACCATTTATAGGCAATTTAACGGGGACTATACTTACTGTTGGCATCAGCCTGGTGCAAGGTGCCAGCCTTGGACAGGTGGGTGGTATAGTGGGTATCTATGCTGTGGTGCAATTCACCCAAAGCTACATGTTAGAGCCAATGATCGTTGGTCGTCAGGTCAATCTAAATCCGCTAACAACTATTCTTTGCATCGTTGTTTTTGAAGCCATATGGGGCGTTCCGGGGATGGTGCTGGCCGTGCCTCTAACAGGTATGTTCAAGATCGCCTGCGATCATTTTGAGCAATTAAAACCCTACGGATTTTTGTTAGGCGAAGTGCCGAAAACAAAGAAAGCGAAATGATCATCCAGCTCCACTAAAATATAAAAATATAGCCACCCTCACTTTAATATGAAGGTGTCTACAATCCAGCTTTTACATTAACGGTTTACGATACTGAAACTCGTAAACTGAGCATTCAGATCGCTGCTGCCTTTAAAGTGCAGTCCCGGGCGTGGGCTTCGGTCCCATTGTGGTAAGCGATTAGCCCTTAATTGTGTTTGGCTTGTAAGAGCCTTCCAATCCTCTTTACCTTGTTTGTAAAAGAACGTGCAGGTACGGTCGGCAGCCAGCTCCATTTTCAATTGTACTGGTTGCTTGGCGTTAACAGCACTTTGAGCAAGACTGGTGTATTTATTGTCGGTCACTTGCCATAACACTACCTGATCGTTCTCTGTGCCTATACCGATAGCCATATTGGCATCCCCGTAAAACGAAAGACCTTTTAGTGCAGCGTTATGGTTAAGCACGGTCGCGGTCATCACAAAGCTTCCGGATGCAGGCCTATCCGTTAAAACTATTCCAGTGTTATTCTTTTCGGTCACCGTTCCCGAAAGCGTTAGTACGCCTTTTGCTTGTTTTACGCTTGGAGTAGAGTTACGCATATCCCACTGCCAGTTACGGCCGACAGCCTTGGCTTTAAAATTATCCATGGTGTTAGGTATAGCGCCGCCGAATATTTGCTGGGTCTTAAACACCGGCCAGCCGCCTTTTTCGGGCCAGGTCAATTCAGATACCAATCCCTGGCGACCGGTGATATTTGTACTTTGCTTGTTGTAAGCATGGTGTAAGTACATATCGCGGTCGTCCGGTCCTTTTACAAAGGTACCGTGGCCCATGCATTTCCATTTATCGTTCTCGAACAAAATAGGGTTATTACCATATATCTCGTACGGACCGGCAAAGGTTTTAGCGCGGGCAACCCTAACATTGTAGCTGCAACCCGTACCACAGCAACCACCTGCCGAATAGAACAGATAGAAATAACCATCTCTTTTTAAGAAGCTTTGACCCTCCATCCCTTTCTTTTGATCGTCTTTTAAAAGCGAGAACGGTTCACCTTCAGTTTTTAATCCGTCAGCTGACAGTTTGTAAGCCAATAATTCGATCGGGCGGTTGTCCAACCCGTAAGCTTTAAAGGTGATGTAACGCTGGCCGTTATCTTCAACAATGAATGCGTCGATAGCTTCTTTACCATAAGCGATCATTACACCATGATCTTTAAAATCTTTATCGGGAAATTTAGAACTGGCCACACCTATGAATGAGGTATTGTCGGACTTGCGGCGAGCGGTGTAGTAAATAAAGTAAGTATCGCCGATCTTATAATACTCAGGTGCCCAGAAGGATCCCATGGCCCAATCAGGCATTTTATCGAACACGTAACCCGACTGTTTCCAATTCTTCAGGTCGGTAGACTTGAAGATAGGAAAATGTGGCGCCCATTCAGATGACGTGCCGGTAGCGTAATACGTATCGTTGACCTTGATGATAGAAGGGTCGGCAAAATCACCGGGGATGACCGCGCCGTCATTGATCTGCGCGTACAATACGGCCGGAAAGATCAGTGTTATAACAAAAAAAAGAAATTTGATAACAGTTGTTCTCATAAAAAAGGATGGTTCAAAAGGCTAATTAGCTTATCCTCAAATAAACACATCTTTTGCCACTTAACCAACCCTTACGCAATATTAACTAAACTTGATGGCTCAACTCTCGTGCGTTAATTCCGCCCTTTCTTTAGCCAGCATTTCCAGCTCGCGATCGGTACATTCCCAAACCGCTTTCAGGCCATCGGTAACTCCTGTACGGCGAAAGATAAAATAAAGCGTATCAGCCTCGGCGTACACATGGCGATAACAAAAGTTACCCTGCTCCCGCCCTACCGATAGTACCAAAATTTCGGCCGGGACATCCTGAGGCAAAGGCAAGGCGGCAAGCGCTGCATGGAAACAATCTATCCTTTCGCTCATCAGGCGGCTGTAGTTCATCATCATATGTAAAACTGTATTACAGGTAATTGGTACGACTAAAAGGAAATCGGCAACAGAAAGTTTGCTGTGGCTTATAAATATTTTGCCGGCAATGCATCGTGGCAAACATCCATGTCAAGATCATGAAACAGTTTGCCAACTTTGTATAGTGATGTTGCCGGCTTATCTGCGTAATTTGGCTATTGTCGGCTTCTTCAGGCCGATGTTATCGAGATTTAAATGAGATACAGACCAATATTGTTGCTTTGTTGTTTGATGGTACTTATCAATTTAAGATCAATAGCATCGATAGACCATTTGGTAGCCAACGAACGAACCGCATCTCCGGGGTACACAACTTATTACATTGACCCTCAAAACGGCAACGATAACAATACCGGCAAAACTAAAGCCAAGGCGTGGAAAAGCTTCGCGCCCTCAAACAAACTGATATTTACGGCAAGCGACAAATTGGTGATCCTTTCTCCCGGCCGGTTCAACAATTCTTTAATGCTGATAGCCAAGGGTAGTGTGAAAGAACCTTTCCGTGTCACATTCGCTCCCGGCAAGTATGATCTCTATGATACGGACGCGTACACGACCAAACTGCATATCACCAACACTAATGACGTGCCCGATGGCCTGAAAGCGATCGCGATCGGTATTTCATCGTCAAAAAACATCATCATTGACGGCACCGGCGCAAAGCTGTTGATGCATGGAAAGATGATAGAAACCTTCGTTGACCATAGCGAAAATGTCAGCATAACGGGGCTTAGTTATGATTATAACACCCCTACCGAGTCGGAATGTAAAGTAACTGAACTAACAGACAAATATGCCGATCTGCAAGTACATAAAGATTCTCATTACGATATAGTAGACAGCAATCTGTTTTGGAAAGGCGACGGTTGGCGTTACGCCAGCAGTTGGTACTGGCAAGAGTTTGATCCGGCGACCAGTTTCGTCACACGGACAGGTTTGAATTTAGCGAAGGGCAAATTTGTCGACCTTGGCACCCAGCATATCCGGGTTTATTTAGCCGGCAATTTGGGGTTAAAGAAAGGCTTCATTTACCAGACCCGCGACGTCACCCGCGACTGTGCGGGTTTCTTTTTACAACGCAGCAAGAACATCTCTTTAAGAAACATCCGGATCTATTACATGCACGGCATGGGTGTGGTGAGCCAATATTGCGAGAATTTGAGTTTGGACGGCGTAGTTGTTAAACCCGACGAAGCATCGGGCCGAACGTGCGCTGCCTGGGCAGATATTTTGCATTTTGCGGGCTGCAGGGGTAAGATCGAGGTGAAAAATAGTTACCTATCAGCTGCTAATGATGATGCATTAAATGTTCACGGGATACACTTACGCATTATGGAGCAACCCGCCCCTAACCAGATCAAAGTGCGTTTTATGCACGGCCAAACTTATGGCTTTAATGCTTACGCTCCTGGCGACAGCATCGAACTCATCCACGGTAACAGTTTGCTGGCATTTGGCAACAACGTGGTAACGGGCTCGCAAATGCTTAATGACAAAGAGATCTTGTTGACGTTAAAAAAGCCTATTACCACCGCGCTACAAAAAGACGACGCGGTGGAGAATATCACTTGGACACCATCTCTGAATTTTCATCACAATACCATCACCGCTATCCCTACCCGTGGTGCGTTGGTGACCACACGACGCAAAGTACTGATCGAACATAACAAGTTTATCCGCACATCATCGCAAGCGATATTGGTAGAAGATGATGCCGAAGGTTGGTTTGAGTCAGGCATGGTGAAGGATATGACCATGCGCAACAATAGCTTTGTAGATTGCGGCGAACCGGCGATCAGTATCCACCCCGAGAACAAGATTTACAATGGCCCGGTACATCAAAACATTCGCATCAGCGGGAATATTTTTTTACTGCGCGATGGTGAGGCTTTGGCCGCCAAAAGTACAAAGGGAATTAGTTTTAAAAATAACACTATTAAGCGAGCTAAAAGCGATAAACGGTTGATCTCTTTTGAAAATTGTTTTCAGGTAGATACCCTGACCAACAAGATATCGATACGTTAAAACTGATACCCGATCTTAATATTGACGGGCACACTTATCCCCCAAGTGTTACCTTCTTTATTAGCCATCTCATAAACATTGGGGTGGCGAGACTTTGCTTCGCCATCGTTAGGGTTAGCTATGCCAGATCGGGATACCATCCGGTATTTAACACCAAGTCCGGCGGTTATGTCGAGGATAAAGTTCTTCAGTGGGATCTGCCAACCATATTTGGTATTAAAAGCTAAAGTTTGTTTATCTACCTCGTAGCGGTCGGTATAATTAACATCGTAGTAATTGCCATATTTGACTTTTTGCACGGTAGCTGTATCGTACCCAAAAGTACCATTATAACCATAATCAGCTTTCAATAGCACAAATTCGAAAGCCAGGTATGTAGCTTTTCTTTTACCACGTTCCATAAAATATTTCTGCTCTATGGATAAACGGTTGCCGCGATAGTTAATGAACGGGGTTTGGCGGATCAGGTCTTTCATATACCCGACCGATATTTGGGTAGACCAGTTTTCGGCATAGAAACGCTCGTAACCTAACTCAACCCCGGGATTCACAGGGTCGGCAATACGGATAGGCGACCATTTGATCTGGCTATTTTTTAATTCGGCAGGTTCCAGTTTTACACGCCGTTGCTCAAACAAAGCATTACGCTCGGCTACCGATCGTTTTTGTGCAAATAAAAATTTCGCCTGTCCTAATAATATCAGGGAAAGGAATAAGATCTTGGTATAAGGTTTCATAGATAGGCAGTAAATACGGCGGCCGGGGCCTCCGGGTTTACTTTACTACCAACGCTTCGCCCTCAAAAATTATCCCGGCCCAACCGTGTTGCATAAATTGACGAATATTTTGATGATCGGTGCCATCCGGGGTATCTAACACCGACTGATAGTGCTCGGCAAAAAGTTGCAGGGTATCATCCTGATCCAGATCCTTTAATTGCGCGAACGCGAAAACCCTTGCACTGCCTTGGTTTTGGGTAGCTTCGTTACGGGTATCACCATTTTTAAAGGCCGTTGGGTGGTGCTGATAATTATGGTCTATAAAGGCTATTACGTCTTTAAAGCTTATACTTTTAATTTTAAGATCCTTCAGCAGGGCATCCAGTTGTTCTTTCATAGCAGATGGAGGTATATTTGATTATCACAAAGCTACGATTGTATCGCAATTTTGCATCGTTCATTAACTAAAAAAGCCGCTGTACATGGTACAACGGCTTTATATAATGGTAATACAAATTTATAAACCTTCCTTTTCAAGCAAGGCCAATCTCGCCATCATCTCCAGGCAAGCGCCTTGCATCAGGATATCAAAACTTGTTTGCGTTGTGCCACCCCTTAGATCGTTATTGATCAGGTTGGTAGTACGGTTGCGCGCGTTAGATAACCATGCATTAGACATTGTTTTTTTGAAAGCGTTAACATAGGTCTTGTTATGATCCACTTTGTACAACTCAATAAATCCGCGGAACATTATAGCCTGGAACCAAACGTGACCGGGCTCCAGTATCCTGATCTGCTCGCCAAGTGCATAGGAAGCGAACGGTATGAACCATTTTTTGTAAGCCGACTGCGCGATATTTTGTGCATCGGTAAGATATTTGGTCTCGCCGGTGATGTTATACAGTAACACCGCTGCTTGCATAGGCTGGCCTGAATTGTATTGATATTTATCCTTAGCGATGTTGAGCGCAGAATTTGGATCGTTAGGGTTAGATAGCGTGACGTTATCCCAATACAAATAGTCTGATGGATCTTGCAGTTTGCTCTTGGTCCACTCGTACAACTCCTTAGCGCTTTGCAGGTAAGCAGGCTCTTTAGTAGCCTGATATAACTTAGCCGCCAATACTGCCGCCGGAGCGCTCGAACAAGTATTTTTAGAGTTGCCAAATTCTTTCCAGTAAACACCGCCGCCCATTTTTGTATCGGTACCGGCCAAAACAAAGTTCCAAACTATTTTGGCACGGTCAAGGTAGCCTGCACTTTTGGTTAGCTGGTAAAGATCTACCATATCCAAACCTACCCAAATGTTATCGTCGTAAAAACGCTCATCGCCGGTGCCCGGGTAAACGGCATAAGCCTCGGGGCCATTGTTGGCCCTGTTGCGGAACTTATCTATACCGGTCAATAAACGAGCATCGTATAAGGTCACCATTTTTTGCTTGTAAGCAGGGTATGATTCTGATGCTTCCCTTAAAGCAGCATAGCCCGAAAACACACCGCCGTGGCCCCAGATCACAGCTGCACCGTCCCAAAAATCCTGTGGCTTATTAGGATATGATGATTGCCATATATCGCGTGGTTTATTGGTCAGATAAAGCTGAACCAGCGATGTCATCATGGTATCGGCCCTACGCAGGAATAGCGGGGTATTGTCAACCACAGCCGGAGGATTTACAGAAAATGGCGTAGCCTGAACCGTGGTTTCGTTAGATTTTGCACCTGCTTTATTGATAGCCACCACGCTGACCACATATTTTACCGCTTGCGGCATGATCAGCGATATTTTTTGTTCTGTTCCCTTGGTAGCATTCACTAAAACCGGATTAGGGGCCGAACCGGTGTTATTTGTAGTTGGCATAAATGATATCGATACTTTCAGTAAAGCATCATCATTAGGGTTGGTCCAGCTAATTTCCAGTTCTTTTTCGTCGGTTGTGGGTACTGCCGTTAGTTTAGTAACCGGAGCAATTGTACCCGACAATGCATCTCCGGGCAGTGGCGGATCAACGTTTTTTGTACAGGATACGAGTATTACCGAAATGATCAGTAATAGCGTTATTATTTTGGATAAGATCTTCATCTTGATAAAATATCTTTTGTTATAAATTCTATAAACTTTGGGTTACTAACTATTGCGGGCAACCTTTGCTAACAAACACGCTTGCCGATACTTTTAATTGAGTGTAATTACCACCCAATTTGGCATTGGCCAATATCAGGTTGGTCTCGTACTTGCCGCCGTTATTTGTATCCTGAATATAGCCGGTCTCTACCCCTGCCGTAAAATTCCAGCGGGCCAGTAATCCGGTTGTGCTGCCTGTCAACACACACATATTGTTGCTAACCTCTTGCGCGGTACGGGCAACGGTCCAAACACGGGCTTCGGACACAATACCTCGTAAGGCCCTAAAATCCTGCCCAAAAGAGCGACCGATCTCAAAACGATTGCCATCACTGCTGCTGGCCAGGTTGATAGATGTATGGGTCTCATCATTACGGGTCACTACCAATGGGTCCTGTACACCATTTATGTAGAATTTGTATTTCTGCGCTACATCGGTCTGGTCGCAATCAACCACCAATGCAATATGTAACCACTCATTCAGGTTAAAGCTTTTGGTGGTCTCGAGGGTGATCCTATCACCCAAACCAACGATCTGAATAGGGTGTGTCGGGCGGAAATCATCATTCTTGCCACGGATAATTAAATTACCTTCAAGCCCCATAAAGGTTTGTAAACCACGATAACCGCTTATTCTGCAATTCATCTCAAAGGTCACTTTCTTAACCGACTTGATGGTCTGGTCAACAATAGCAATGTCGCCAAAGTTGGCGTAAGCAAAATACTGGTCAGTAAAGTTCATCGCAAAGTCGCCGCCTGCTACCTTTACATTGAGGGTTGCTTTCTGGCCTTTTTTATCTTCAATAGCGATGGACGTAGTACCGTTAGCTTTACCCTTAACGGTGATCTTATTGTCGTTCACGTAAACTTTTGCTACCAACGGGTTAGCTACTTTAAGAGTATAACCACCACTACCGGCAGTTACGGTGATCTCTTCGCTACCTTGTACAGCTGAAAGATCTACCTGCGTTTTACTTAAAGTTATAGCAGGTGGCGCCGTGATGGTAAGGTTCATGATTACTTCTTTACCCTTTGCATCGGTCACCATTATTTTAGGGCTACCGGCTGCGGTAGCTTTAATAGTGAATTTACCGTGTGATGCCAGTTTGGTTGTGTTCAGCTCAACCATTTGGCCTGCGGTGCCTACCAATTCGGTCTTATAACCACCGTTACCTGAGTTGATGGTAATGGTTACCTCGTTCTTACCGGCAACATTAGCTTCAAGCGCGACATCGGTAGCGCTTAACGTAAGATCGAACAGCTTGGCCACATCCACGTCAACGGTTTGGCGTTTAAAGTACTTGTCGGTGATGACAATTAACGCGTGTGCTTTTTCTTTGTCGGATGTCGCGGTGATGGTGACCACATTGCCATTAACTGTGGCCTTTGCTACAGCATCGCTTGACGAGACAGCTTTGTAATCGCCGTTACCACCGGTTACTGTAACTGTCTGACTGGCGTTGGGCAGCAGCGCCACCGACGTGCGGTCGATGGTCATTTCGACCATGTTTAGGTCGTTAACTTTTTTGCTACAGCCGGGTGTTAACAGCTGTACACTTAACGCGAGGAGCGGAATTAGTGCGTGTTTTTTTTTGAACATAGTTTTTAAAGGTTGATCGGTAAATATAGATCGCCCCATGGCCATGGTGGAGGCCACAGTTAGATCATTGGTTTATAAATGCTTGGCTATGTTTACGGCAACAAACAGCCGTAGGTTACACTTTCGGCCCGAAAGCGACCAAAACCAAAAAAATAATGTTACGCGGAATTGCCTTTTGATCTGAATGGATAAGACTTTTTCACAGGTTAATTATTGGTTACAGCGAAAGTAATAAATTTGATAAGGAAACCAAATGATAAACTAACCTTTTAGGCAAAAAAGACGAATTTGTACGTAAAGTAGGTGTACTTTATAGATATTGACTTTTTAAAGCCTGACATTTAGCGACACATAAGGGTACCAACCCTCGGTAGAATGCCCCGCCAAAACCTGTACCACGGCCAAACCGGCGGGCGAGAAATACGCTCCGCCGCCCGTACCGTGATGAAACTTACTGCTTTGCTCGCCATTTACCCATACCCGGCCCACATCGTAAAAACCTGTCAGGCCCAATTGCCCGGGCAAAATGTAACTGGCAATGTTGGCCAGCTTTAACCGGGCCTGAAAATTATTGTAGACCATATGGTCGCCTGAGAAACGGTTTTGCAGATAACCCAGTAAATTGCCCTGCCCGCCTAAAAACATGGACTGATAGAAAGCCGGGTTGCCGATACTTACACCGCCGCCTATCCTATCTGACAGGGTTAATCTTTTCCCGTCGCCAATGGGCTGATAAAAGGTGAACTCGGGGCGGATCTGGGCAAAGTCTTTAGAATAACTGTTAAGCCCGGTGTAGGCAACGATATTGGCGCTAAGGGCATAGCCACTACGCGGCAATATGGTATTGTCCCGATGATCTGATATGTAGTTTATCAGTAAACCTGCGTGCGCTTTGTTATTATACACGCTTGTTGCATCATAAGCGTTGATCAGCGCGGTTTGATTAAGGAAACGCCCGGCATTATCTTCGGGACCTGCATGGTATAATTGCAACGACGGGCCAATGCTTAACCTGCACCTATCGGCAACACGCCAGCGTAAAGCCAAGTCAAACTGGTAGGTATCAAATCTTGTGCGATGATAACGGCGATAGCCCGGGAACTTATCTAAACTTGTCTCGTTCCCCCGTCCAAAAAAGTTGACCGTATTATCCGGTGCTTGCAGAAAGGCCTGGGCAGTAATATCGGCTTTGCCGATCAACTCCGTCCACTCGCCGTTATATTTTATCCTGAAAGCATCGGTAGCAAAAGCATGGGTGATCAATAACTGCTGGACAGTGGTATAAGGCACTTTCCTGAAACCATCTCTGCCTATATACTTGGCGCCGAGTCCGATCAGCAAACCGTCATCGGCATTAATGCCGCCTGTGGCCAACGGCATCCAAACGTTATACAAATTAACGGGGACAAACCTGCCGTTCAGAGTGTCTTTAGATAGATGCTGACGGATCTTATGTTTCAGGTCGCCCGTTACCTTTACACTATCTTTTTGGCCGTAAACGTCTATCTTATTGATGCTATTATCTACAAAAAAGGATTTGGCACCAGCGCTGTCAATTATCCTGATCTTGATCGGCGAAGTAGCGTTACTGATCGTCACCCGGTCTTTGCCGCCTTGCAAATAAATTCGTAACTCTTCGGTAACATAAGGCTGATAGGTCATGTTCATCAGCTCACCCCGCTCCTGTCCGTCGGCGTTGATCTTTTGGATACTTATACGCAACGCTTTGTTCGGTTCGCCTACTATCGAAACCTTTTCGGCTTTATCTGTGGTGCGGATATCTACTATCCGGTTCACAAATCTGTAGTATTCGGCCATAGCGGCCGGGATAGCATCTCGGCGTTGCTTCAGCTTACGGAAAAGTTCATCGTGCCTTAATTGATAAGTTTCTTTGGGTAAACGTTTCAGACCCGCCTCTAAAACTGCATCGGTCTCGGCTTTAACAAATTCATTGGTGATACGCATCCAATCTTCAATACTCATCTGAGCATCGGGCATGGCACCCATGAATCGGGTTTTAGCTAAAGAGAATTTAACGCGGGGTATCTCGCCCTCAAAATCATCTAACAATGGGGAGATGAAGGGCTGTGCAGCTATCTTAGGGAACAGACCTTCGGTAAGGTGAAATACCTGATCGCGGTCCCGAGGCACGGGGTCGTACATTTTATCTTTGCCTTTTTTGTTCGGTGTCCAGCGCCATTGGTCTTCGTGGCGATCCCAATCACCGATCAGCAGGTCAAGCAAACGGGCTTTCAGGAATAACTCAGCATTAAAGCGGTTATCATAATTCTTGACCAGATCCTTCTGCATCTTAATGGTATTGTCAGACTCGCCTGTAGGCTCGCGTTCCTCTACCAAACAAACCAGGCCTACGAACATCTTTTGGTATTCGCCAAGATTTGGATCATCTGCCACCACGCCGATCACCGGGTTGGCATGCGGCACACCAACAGCCGCAGCCAACGGCGGAACGACTAAAGCCGAGTATGGATGCTGCCCACTGAATTCGTCGTCGAACCAATCCACAGCGAACGTATTTTGCAGGCCCTCAGGCAATAATTTATCCGGAACTTTTTCTACACTGCGCAAAACCCATTCGCGGCCTTTTTTATCCTGCAGGCGCAGTGATTTTGATTGCATACCACCGCCTTGCTTAAGCGGCGTGAGACCACCATTAAATTGCGACAATCTGATCAGCGATAGCTTTACAGGCAAAGCCCATTCCTTGCGATAATTCTCGCCGAACAACCACCGGTGTACGCCGCTCACATTGTTATAAGACGCATGGACACTAACGGTCACACTATCTTTCATCGGGGCGGTTTGTGCTAAACCAACACCCGACCAAAACGAAAGGGATATGGCAACGGCGAGGAACTGTTTCATAACGGTGGTGATACACAAAGTTACCGCTAAAACTTCAACAATTCCATCACTCTAATTGTCTGCTTTGTCTAATATTTATCTGTTGGTGTGGCGCTCATATCCAATATCAGTTTGCCGCCTTTAGTAAGGTCGGCAAATGACATGAACGGTGCATGCAACACCCGGCCATTAAGTGTGAATTTCTTTACGTAGCTATTCGTCGTCGAGCCTTTTTTAGCCTCGATCACAAATTGCTTACCCTTATAATATTTAGGATTTAGTTTGATGGTGACCTTATTGAACAATGGGCTGCCCAAACCTAAAGATGGTTTGCTATCGGTCAACCCTTTCACATCGAACAGCCCTAAACTCGATATCACATACCAGGCACCCAGTTGGCCCTGGTCTTCGTCCTGCCCATAACCGTAGCCATGGATACCCTCGGTTCCATAAAATTCATCGCAGATGGCGCGTACCCATTTTTGCGTCAGCGATGGCTTGCCCGAATAATTGAACAGCCAGGCGATATGCAGGTTAGGCTGGTTACCTTGATTATAAAGCCCTTCTAACCCGGCAAAAGCATCAATCTTAGTCCCTCCGCCAAATGCTTGTTTTTGCGACAGGATAAACACGCTATCTAAACGGCTATTGAAACGGTCTTTACCGATACGACCGATCAGTCCATCCGGATCATGCGGTACATAATAAGTGTACTGATAAGCATTACCTTCCTGAAAGCCGCGCCATGCTTGCGACGGCCTAAAATTATCTATGAATTTCCCGTCGGCGGTTTTAGGGTGCATCAACTTTAATTCCGGATCGAACAGATGCTGCCAGCCTTTTGATAGCCGGTAGAATTGTTTATAATCCTCGGCCTTACCCAAAGCTTTTGCCCACTGTGCCAAAGCATACGTACTGAACGAATACTCTAAAGTATGGGACGATGAGAACTGCCAGGCCTCCACAAAACCTTTCCCATTGTCGATATGCGGTACATAACCTTTCTCTACAAATTGCGCTACGTCCAGTTTACCTGCGCCGCGCGGGCGGTCTTTGCCGTCCAATTCGTTCTTTTTAGCAGCAGCATAGCCTGTAGCGATATCAAAATCGCGGATACCGACTGCATAAGCGCCGGCAATAGCCAAACTTTGAAAGTTAGTGCCTACACCCGATACATATTTGCTATTGGCGATACCATCCGCCAACCAGCCCGAATCTTTGTAGATGAGTATCTGGCTTTTTACGTAGTCAGAGTAATACTCCGGATAGGCGATCGCCCACAATTGCGTCAGGTTCCAAAATGCGCCCCAAATAGCATCGGTGTTGTAATGGTTGTATTGAGGTTTGCCCAACTTATTCAAAGGGACTTGCCCAACGCTTCCGTCATTCTTTGGGTAAGCGCCATTGATGTCACTCGCTAAACCTCTTCCCAATAATGAATGGTACAGGCCGGTGTAGAACTTCACCATATCATCTTTTTTTGGCGACTCGACGGTGATCCGGCTTAAATATTCATTCCATTGGTTATGCGACTTTGCCTTGGCCTGTTCAAAGGTCATAGTTGATGCTTCACTTTGTAAATTCAACCGGGCGTTGGCTATCGACGTGTACGATAGACCAGCTTTAATAGAGATAGCTTCTTTGTCTTTAGTTGTAAAGGTCAGGTAAAGCCCCGCTCCTTTTCCGCTCGACTCGGTCTGCCCGGCTGTAGTTTGCTCTCCTTTAAATATGCCAAAGCTATCAGGCTTTTTATCTACCACAGCCGAGAAATACATGGCTACTTCAGCATCAGGTTGATATTTAAGAACGTACACCGGCCGGGTGATCACGTAGCCCTCTATCCTACCATCGGGTGTCATGTAAACTTTGGCGTCTTTTACCTCCCCGCTCTCGCCTTGCTTGTTGCCAATATCGAACAGAATGTGCGATTCCTTGCCTGCCGGAAAAGTATATCTATGGAAAGCCACCCGCGGTGAAGCGGTCAATTCGGCTTTAATGTTGTAGTCTTTTAGCATTACCGAGTAATAGCCAGCCGTAGCGTATTCATCTTTACGATCAAAGTTTGAACGGTAACCATCTTCGGGCTTTTCCATTTTGCCGGGAATGGTCTGTAACTTACCAGTTATCGGTGCGAATACCACACCACCTACCTGGAACTCATGAAAGTTAGCAAAACCCTCTATCGACGTATGGCGATAGTCGTACCCTACAGCCTCCCATCCACCAGCGTTACCATAGCTCCCGTTGGTTGATGGCGCGGGTTTGGCCATCCCGAATGGTGCCGCACCCGGTGTAAAAAAGAACCAACGCGAGTGCGCCGTCCCGATCAACGGGTCAACATATTGCGTCAGATCTTTAGTTTGGGCCGACAGCGCTACAGGAGCACAAACTCCCGTCGCGATCACAGCTACCTGTAAGTATCTCTTTAAAAGTGACTTCATTGTCTTAATGAATAGGTGTTTGTGTGTTGTTAAATTGTTCTTTAGACGGATCGATACCTTTCTCTTTCCAGTAGTTCTCAATGTGTTCCAACGACTGACCTTTGGTTTCAGGCAGCAATTTGTAAACCACTAAGAACGCTACCACGCAAAAGAAACCAAAGAACCAAAACGTCCCTGCCGTACCTAAGCCTTTTAATAAGATCGGTGTAAGCTGACCAACGATCGTATCGGCTACCCACATCGTCATGATACTGATAGCCAGCGCACGGCCACGAATAGCATTCGGGAATATCTCTGACGCGACCACAAATTTCAGCGGCCCGATGGAGAAAGCAAAACAAGCTAAGAAGGCTAACACGCATATCAATAACCAAATACTGGTAGTTGCACCGAAGTAAAAACAAAACCCGGTGGCTACCAAAGTAATAGCGGCCCCTGCCGTTCCCCAAAGGTAAAGCGGGCGTCGTCCCCAGCTGTCAACTTTCCATATCGCCACCAATGTGAACAACATATTAGCCGTCCCAAAGATGATCTGGCTGATCAGTGAATTACTTAGTGATATCCCTGCGTTGCTTAAAATGCTTGGTCCATAATAGATGATGGCGTTAATTCCGCTAAATTGCGAGAACAACGGCAACAGGATACCGATCAGTAAAGCACGGCGCATGTTAGGTGCGAATATCTCTTTATATGAACCCTCTGTTTGAGCCGACTGTTCGGTCGTTTCGGCATCGGCTGTTTGTGATCCTGATATTTGTTCGATGATCTCGCGCCCTTCACTAATTCGTCCTTTACTGATCAACCACCTTGGACTTTCGGGTATAATTAACAGACCTAAAACAAACAGGATAGCTGGTATAGCGCCTAAACCAAACATAGCCCGCCATATCTCGTCTTTAAATAACTCGCCACCATTGGTATTGTAGTTAACTAAAGCGGCATTGCTCAGGTAAGCCACCAGGATACCAAAAGTTAATGCGAACTGGTAGTAAGTCACCAATCGCCCGCGAATATTAGCCGGAGCTATCTCTGAAATATAAAGCGGCACTACGTTAGATGCGATACCGATACCGAAACCACCTATCAAACGCGAGGCTATCACCAATGATAAGCCCGGCAAATACGCGCAACCGATAGCCGATAACAAAAACAAAAATGCCGATAATAATAAAGGCCGACGGCGGCCTAACCTGTCGCTTAACTCGCCCGAAAAAGCGACGCCAATGATACAACCAACCAAGGCGGCCGATACGAACCAGCCTTCCTGCGCCGGACTAAGAGCAAATTGCTTCTCGACAAAGGGCAACACGCCCGATATCACGGCCATATCAAACCCGAACAGGAAGCCGCCGAGCGAGGCCACAATAGTGATCAGGCCCAAGCCAATAGTATTTTTCTTCGTCATAAATAGGTTTATAATTTAATTGGTTATGGTTTTATAAAGGCCCGCACCACTTTAGCACGTGTAGTACTGCGGTTGTAAAGCGTATAGGTTTTAGCAGCGGCGGGTACCACAAAGGTTTCAGCGAAATAAAAAGTCGTTTTGGGCCCATCTCCCGCTACAATTTCTATCGAGGTACCTTCTACCAACATCAACACATTCACTGAGCCATCGGTCTGCACGGTGATCTTGGTATCAAATTCCAAGCGTTCCACATCATAAAAATGATCGGCGTGTGTAGGCAGGTGAACGATCTGCCAATTATCGCCCTGTTTGATCACAGATGGTTTGGATATTAACTCATCGACAACCCGCTGCCCCTTACGCTCAAATTTTAAATTGTTAAAAGCGTGGTCGATATTGATCGCGCGTGGCTGACCGTTCAGATCCAACCGCACCCAATCATACATTTTAAAGGTGAAAATATAGGGCGTCGCACTGATCTCTAAAACCAGGTTACCGGCGGCCGCACTATGCACTGTACCGTTGGGGATCAGGAACAGATCATGCTTTTTGGCATCGTGCAGTTGCACGTATTTGGTGATATCGATCTTTGTGCCTGTCGCCTGACTATGTTCTAATTCTTCTCTGAATTGTTTCGGGTTAATATCGTCCTGGAAACCAAGATAAACACTCGCGCCTTCCTGGGCTTCTAAAATGTAATAGGTCTCATCCTGCGTGATCACTGGCTCGCCAAAATGTTGCTCGATGTATTGTTGCGACGGATGGCATTGGATAGAAAGGTTGCCACCATCCCAGGTGTCCAGAAAGTCGAACCTGATCGGGAAGATGTCGCCAAAGAGCATGGCATGTTTACCCAGCACAGCTTCTTTTTGCTTGAACATCAAAAAATCGAACGAGACCTCCAGCAGATTCCCGTCGCTCTCAAAAACGATCCCGTTCTCCGGCACGATCAACTCGAACGACCAGGCCAGGTTGACGTCCTCTTTATTTAGCCCTTCGATATTTTCCTTCATCCACTGGCCGCCCCAAGCCCCGGCCTCAAACCATGGCCGAACACGAAAAACCTCCTTACTCATGTGTAGCAGGGCGTTGTTGAAAGGCGCGGCCAACATCCAGTTAATGGTGCCTTTCCACTGTGTATCCGCGATCACGGCAATACGATCTACAATGGCTTTTTTATATTCATTCAGTACCGGCCAATCCACAAAGTAGAAGCGCTTGTACATTTCGGCGTTAGTGTCGGTCTTGCCGCTTCCTAAATTGGTGACTGCTCCGGCACGCATCCGCAATTGCAGCTCATTTTTAGGCAGGTCCAAATAGACCAGTTGGGCATCATGCGCTATCATTGAGGAACCTGTACCGATAACTATCGTAATATCAAATTCAGGATCGGCTACTATCTCGCCCTTAAAATTAAAAAATTGACTAAGTGTAAGATCTGTCTTAGTACCCCAAACAGAGCCGGGTGTGCCGATGAATGTCGATACTAATTCTTCTATCTCTTCCGGTGAGCGGAGATAGTCGGCAGTATCCACCCAACGTACATTCAGGCCTACATTCTGAAACTCCTGATTTAACGCTTGCTTTACTTCGTTCCAAAATGCACCGATATAACCATCTATCGCCACAAATTTGTGTTCGGCTATCCAATGTGCTAAAGATGAGTAACCACTAAATATCTTGCCACTACCTACAGCATGGTAAGGATAAATATCATAACCTTCCGGTCGTTCGGCGGTCAGGCTTGAGGGCATTAAGGGTTGCAGACCTGTACGCCATTTGGCAGCAGGTGTGTTTTGTATGGTATTCAAGATAGTTAATTTAGTTGTTTGGATGGCTTTAGGCAGCCCTCGTTTTCTATATGTACAAACATATAAACATATTAGCTCCAAACCAATATTATTTTTAAATTTGGACCTGCATTTGAGTTCGCCCAAGGCGTCACTTTAGTAAACTGAACGGATGAAAATATCTATCGATCATAAAAGCCCCATCCCACTGCACCTGCAGGCC
Source organism: Mucilaginibacter myungsuensis (assembly GCF_015222005.1). GTDB lineage: Bacteria > Bacteroidota > Bacteroidia > Sphingobacteriales > Sphingobacteriaceae > Mucilaginibacter > Mucilaginibacter myungsuensis. Next base: position 206,873 of record NZ_JADFFL010000001.1, read on the forward strand.
GAGGAATTGTTGCGCAACATGATCAAAGACCCGCAATATGCCGATGGCAAGCTGCTGCCCAACGAGGTTGACCTAGCCAAGCAACTGGCGATATCACGAACTACCTTAAGGCACGCTATTAACAAATTGGTTTACGATGGCTTACTGATCCGCAAAAAAGGTGTGGGTACTAAGGTTGCAGGTGTCGAGGTAAGTTCACGCTCTAACAACTGGCTCAGCTTTTCGCAAGAGATGCAGGCGCGTGGTATCCCGGTCAAAAATTTTGAGCTACACATTAGTTGGGTATTACCGGAAGGCCCGGTGGCCAACTTCTTTGAGATTGCTCCTGATAAAAAAGTACTAAAACTTGAACGTCTGCGCGGCAGACAAGAAGGCCCATTTGTTTACTTCGTATCCTACTTCCACCCGCGTGTGGGATTAACGGGCGAAGAAGATTTTAAACGACCATTGTACGAGATCTTAGAGACAGACCACTCCGTAATAGCCGACCTATCCAAAGAAGAGATCAGCGCCCGTGTGGCCGATAAAACGATAGCTGCCAAACTCGAAGTGGAGTCTGGCAGCCCGATCTTATTTCGCAAACGATTTGTGTTTGACCGCGGCGACCGCCCCATAGAATACAACCTGGGCTATTACCGCGCCGATAGTTTTATCTACACTACCGAAAGCCGCCGCGAGCAGTAGGTGCTAATTATTGTCGCCGTTCTTAGGTTGCCGTGTCAGTGCTTCCATTTCTGTCGCGATACCTTTGTCGTTTTGCTGTTTCATAAAAGCATCAAGCTTGCTCCGAAGATCTGCCTTAGCTGAGGCGTACTTCGGATCGGAGGCGATATTCTTTAAATTAAAAGGGTCGTTCTCTATATCGTATAACTCTTCCTCGGGACGGGTCTGATAAAATGATGCCCTTACCGAATCCGTTGCCATCCACTGTTTGAACATGATGGAATTAGTCACTGTGTTTTTGAACTTGCCCTTATAGTTGAGGTTACGGATATACAGGTACTTACTATTCCGCGCCGAACGTACCGCGTACGCATCACTGCCTGCAATAATGCCACGGGTGGTCTGCTCGGCAAAAACATAGTCGCGCAGGTGGGTGTCCTCCCCTTTCAGTATCTTTTTAATACTCAATCCGTCAAAGCCCATGTTACCGTTACCATCTTTGCTACCGGTATTGATCTTGGTCGGGTCGCCGCCCGCAATGTCTATCAAAGTCGGTAATACGTCAATATACTCCATCATGGCTGGATTGCGGGTTCCCGGCTTCACAACGCCCGGCCAGCGTACGATAAAACCCGAATGCAGGCCTTGATCATATAAGGTCCATTTAGAGAACGGGAAAGAGTTACCTTGCTCGGTCAGGAATAATACGATGGTATTGTCTTTCTGTCCCGAACGTTCGATGATGTTAAGACATTCACCCACAAGGCTATCCAGATAAGTAACCTCGGCAAAGTACTTGGCCATTTGTTTGCGGGTATTTTTAGCATCCAGCATATTGGGAGCCAATTTGATCTTATCCGGATCGTAAGCGCTTTGATCGCCGCGATTCCAGGGCTCGTGTGGCTGGTTACTGGTGAACATCAGGAAGAACGGCTTATCGCTCGACTTTTTGCCGGCGATATACTTTTCGGCAATACTCAGGTCAACATCCTTGCCCTCGCCACCGTCGTGATCCCGGCCTCCAATGTGCTCAAGAGGATAGGCTTCTTCAGGCGCATAATGGCGTTTACCGATCAGTGCCGTATTGTAACCCAACTGTTGCAGGTAAACCGGCAAGGTTTTGATGCCTTTATAGATCATGGTATGGTTGGGATAAGCCCCGCTCCTTACCGGACCTAGGCCTGTCAACAACGATTGCCTTGTTGGCGAACACACCGGCACCATATTGTACATGTTATCCATACACACACCTTCAGAAGCTAACTTGGCCAGATTAGGTGTATGAACTTGTTTACTACCATAGGGTTCTATGTCACGCATGGTCAGGTCATCTGCCATGATCAATACGATATTGGGTTTAGCGGTCGTCTTTTTAGCTTGCGCGAAAACTGAGCTCACACTCGCTACTAATAATAAATATAATAAACTGTATTTCATAATGATATGAATCTTATTTATTTGATCAATTTAGGTAGTTCGGCCCACCACTTTGTTAGCTTAGTTTTCATCTCATCTACCAATTTCGGGTGATCAGCGGCAATGTTGGCAGATTCGTTCTTGTCTTTTATGATGTCGTATAGCTCTACATTACTGCCGTCGCTGTTCATCAGCAATTTCCACTGACCGGAACGCAAGGCAAGGTTAGGGCTTTTATCCACCGGGCGCGGGTAAGCAAAGGCAATAGTGTTGCGCCCATACTCCCAATAAATATCGTTGGTACGGGCAGATGGCTTGCCTAACAAAGTGGGACTACGGTCCATACCGTCGCCTTTGTAACCTGCCGGGCGTTTGATGCCAGCTATCCGGGCCAGACTTGGCAACAGATCAAGTGCGCTGACCTCCGAATTTTCGTCGACCGTACCCGCTGGGATATGCCCCGGCCAGGCGATCAGGAAGGGCATACGGGTGCCACCCTCGTAAAGCGACAGTTTAGACCCACGCAAACCAGCGGCACGGCTGCCTTTAAAACTTGGTAGCGGTCCATTGTCACTGGTGAAGATCACAATGGTGTTCTTATCAGCGCCTATCTCTTTTAGTCCGTCCAGCAGGTGCCCTACTTGCTTATCATATTCTTTCAGCACCAATTTAAAAGCCGCTTCCTCGTTAGGGTTCACTGGGTATTGGCCGGTGTATTCGGTCTCTTTACGCGGTACCCAGGGTGTGTGCACATCATCAGGCCACAAATTAACAAAGCAGGGCTGGCCTTTATGACGTTTCATAAAATCCAGGGTCTTTTCTACAAAGTACTTGGTACGGTCCCAACGCTTTATGCTGTCCTTATCCGACCATATCCAATTCGTCGCGGTCAGCAGCGGATCAGGATCGGGGCTTTCGTAAGTGCTATTGTGCTCATCATAACCATACCGATCAAAGTTGGGCGCTTCTTTTATATCACGACCACCACCCATGTGCCATTTGCCAAAATGCCCTGTGGCATAACCACCGTCTTTAAAAACACGGGCGATAGATGGTGCTTGGGGATCCAAAAAATCAGCCTGCTGCGCATCAGCATTGTGTTTTTTGTTATCCAGGTAGGTAGAGAAATTCCAACGACCCGGATATTGCCCCGTTAGTAAACCGGCCCTGGACGGCGAGCAGATGGGTGCTGCACTGTAATAGCTCCCAAATTTGCGCCCCATCTTAGCCAGGCGGTCCAGATTTGGCGTTGGCACAAAGTTGCCACCAAAGGCGCCAATGTCGCTATAGCCCATGTCATCCGTTAGGATGATGATAATGTTAGGGCGGTTATCAGCTACTTTCTTTTTAAGAGGTTTAGGGCCGGCGACAGCCGATATCACTACTACTGTTAAAGCACAAACATTAAAAAATCTCATCATCATATTTCTTCGTCTTGATCCTTAACTCTATACTCTTGATTCTTTTTTGACTCTCTATTTTTTAACGAACAACACCGCATCCGCTACAACTATTCCATCAGCGCCCTCATTGGTCAGTTGCACATAAGCGCTCTTACCAGCGGGCAGCTGCATATCCCCGATGTTCACCCATTCTCCGGATGTTTGCCCTACTATCTGAATGTCACCTTTGTTGATGGACTTAGTTACTATTGCGCTACCGTCGAACAGCTGCACCTCGGTCTCGTTGGTCGCCTTGCCAACCTTCGGACAGTAAATGTACACCTGGTAAACACCGGCAGTTTTCACCTCGGGACTAAATTTGATATTTGCCGCAACTGCCGCTTTGGTAGTGTCAACAAGGTACGATGGTCCGTAACCGCCGTTCCTTTCTCGTTTCCAATTGCCAGTGGTGGTTATGTCATCGGCATCATCGTTATCTACTAATATCTCGGGTGTGCTATGATCAACCAATGGATTGTCCTTCAATTCATCCATCAGTTTTTTGACATCGATCTGCTGTACGCCAGCCTTAGCATCAATAGCCTGGCAAGCCGCCACTGCCGACGATTGCGCCAGCACCATAAACACCGGCTCCATCCTTATGGACCCATAAGCCATGTGACTGGCCGACATACATATCGGCACCAACAAATTGGTGCACTCCGTCCGTTTTGGCGTGATAGAACGATAAGCGATCGGGTATGGACTAATGCCGCGCAGCTGCACGTCGCCCTCATTTTTCACCATGCCATTAACCACAACTCGCTGCGCGTTGTGCGAATCCATGTTGTAAGCGCCCATGCCCACTTTATCATCCACGGTGGTCTTGTGTTCGCAATTGGCTTGCGTCATCACGTACTCACCGACCATGCGGCGGGCCTCGCGCACATACATCTGCGGACTAAAGTTCCCTGTTTTGATATACTCATCTTTAGGGTAGCCCCATTTAAGCATTTGATCGCGCAGGTGTTGCGGCATACGTGGGTCATGACCTATGAAATAAAGTAAGCCTTTGGTGTATTCGGTATGTGCTTTGATGATAGCTGCCCGGGTTTTATAGTCTCCGTTTGGATAATCGTAATTCGCGCCGATCATATCGGTAGAAAATGGGCCATTGTTGTTAATGTCCGTTTTGTTATTGGGCATGCGGTCTATTTTCAGAAAAGGGATCAGGTCTTTAGCCGGCTTCTTTTCCAGATAGCGAAGCAGTAATTCGTACTTGGTAGAGTCATAATTAATGGGGCGTGTAATATCGATACGGTTAGCCGGATCATTGGTCAGGCACAGCCTGAAGTTATACGATTGTACCTTGGTATCTCCTGTACCCGGCGCGGCGACCTTCTCGGGACTGATACCCCACAATACCCCGCTTTCGGGCTGACCTTTGATCTTGTAAGGGTCGATACCATCAGGGAACTGGTGCTGGTCTTTCATTTGCACGCCGTTAACGGTCTCGTTGTAAGTGTCATTAGCCTCTCTCCCCACCGTATAGCTTACACCAGCTTTGGCCATCAGATCGCCCTCGTAAGTGCAGTCGATATATTGCTTAGCCTGGATACTATTTGTGGATGAGGGCTTTAACGAGTTCTCCATCAGCACGGAAATGATCTTAGTTCCGGACTTGCTTACTGACCTTAATCGCGTGTTATACATTACCTTAAAGGTGCCGCGCTTCACATAGTCGAGAAAAATACCCTCAGCAACACTCGGTTCGAAGGTCCATTGTTCAAATTTGCCGTAATGCTGACCTATGCGGCGGTAAAAGTCGCGCGCTAAGCCGGTCACTACGTACTTGTTGCCGATATCGGTGAAGCCTAAACCACCGGTTGATAACCCGCCGAGGCGTTCGCCCGGTTCGATCAACACTACCGACTTACCCATTTTTGCGGCGGTGTAAGCCGCGATCACTCCGGCCGATGTCCCTCCGTAGACACAAACGTTAACAGAGGTGTTTTTTTTTGACGACTGGCCCAATGCCGATGTCAGCATGAAACAACAAGCCAAAGCAAGCGCGAATAGTTTATTCATATAGAGATGACAGAGAGAGTTAAGATAAGCAAGTTGTTAATTTTTATCCGCAAACGCAGGATCGTATCTGATTTTTTATGATCCAGAAAAATAATTGAGGCCGGTTGAAATGTTCGGGGGGAATTATTCGTCTACTGTTATATGGAACACTATTAAAATTTGTTAAAATATGCTAAAAATTTTGGCATGTAAATTAAATCAATTATATTTGTAAACTCGGTCATACGTCTGCTACTTCCCTTTCACTAATGCAACCATCTAATACTACCAATACATTTACCGGCTATCAAAAGGTCGTGATATTGCTTTTAGCCTTAACTCAGTTCACTGTTATACTGGACTTTATGGTCATGTCTCCACTTGGCGATATGCTGATGAAATCTATGTCTTTAAAACCTTCGGCGTTCAGTTTGGCCGTGTCTGCCTATGCTATAAGCGCGGGTATCTCGGGCCTGTTGGCTGCGGGATTTGCAGATAAATTCGACCGTAAAAAATTGTTGATGTTCTTTTACATCGGCTTCATCGTGGGTACGATATTGTGCGGCATCGCGCATACCTATGCGTTTTTAGTAGCTGCACGAATCTTCACCGGTATATTTGGTGGCGTTATCGGTTCTATCTCTATGGCTATTGTAACCGATATATTTGCCATGCAGCAACGTGGCCGGGTAATGGGCTTTATGCAAATGGGATTTGGCGGCAGCCAGGTGTTAGGCGTACCTATCGGTTTAGCTTTAGCCAACAAATGGGGATGGGAAGCGCCGTTTTGGTTAGTTGCAGCTATCAGCGTGATCATAGCGGTGGCGATAGCGATCAAAATTCGCCCGGTTAACGAGCATTTAAAGATACAGCAGGACAAGTCACCGTTCTTGCATTTATTGCACACGGTCAGTAAACGCGACTACCAGATCGGTTTCTTATGTACCGCTATGTTATCCATCGGTGGTTTTATGATGATGCCTTTCGGTAGCGCGTTCGCGATAAATAACTTAGGCATAAGTGATGCACAGTTACCGTTGTTGTTTATGGCGTCGGGTACTGCTTCGTTACTATTTATGCCGCTGATCGGTAAGGTTAGTGATAAGATAGATAAGTTTAAGATCTTTTTGGTCGCCTCTGTTTGGATGGCGATAATGTGCGTGATCTATACTAACCTTGGCGTAACAGCTTTACCAATAGTGATCGTACTGAATATTTTAATGATGACAGGTATGATGAGCCGGATGATACCATCATCGGCTTTGACCAGTGCGATACCGGCAATGGCTGACCGTGGTGCCTTCATGAGCATCAACGCTTCTTTACAACAAATAGCGGGCGGTATCGCCGCTATAATTGCAGGGATGATCGTATCTCAGCAAGGCAAAGGCACACCTTTAGAACATTACAACACCGTTGGCTATGTGATCGTGGGAATCACCATTGTCAGCATCTTTATGATGAACATGGTAAGCAAAATGGTTAAGAACCGCCAGGCAGATAAGATGGTGGCAGAGAACGAATTGATGCATATCGAAGCCTAAGTAAGTTGAGTTTTGATAGTTCGATCAAGCTAAATCAGCTAAAAAAAGCTATTTTTGACATCCGGCATACCTATTCCGGATGTCAAGAACATGTCTACGATCCAACTATATACTGACGGCGCATCAAGCGGTAACCCCGGACCGGGAGGTTACGGTGCGATACTGCGGTCTGGTCAGCATTATAAAGAACTATCCCAGGGTTTCCGTAAAACCACAAACAACCGCATGGAATTATTAGCGGTTATCAAAGGACTGGAAGCCTTAAAAAGCCCCAATCAACAGGTCACAGTATACTCCGACTCAAAATATGTGATTGACTCCATTGAGAAGAAATGGTTGCAAGGTTGGGTAAAAAAAGGTTTTGCCGGTAAAAAGAATAAAGATCTTTGGTTACGATATCTTGAAGTAAGCCGCATCCACCAGATCCGTTTTATTTGGGTAAAAGGACACGCCGGGCACCCCGAGAACGAACGTTGCGACCAATTAGCCGTCGCCGCAGGTAAGCAAAAAGACCTATTGATCGATAGTGTTTTTGAAGCTGAAGCGATGCGCGGGGATCTGCTGTAGGTCGAATCTCATAGAGTTAGACTTACGAAGTTTTAAAAACTTCGTAAGTCTAAGGAATCATCTCCCAACAAGCTCAATCACTTGCAGGTCGTACGCTTTGTTGCCGGTAACACTGAACTTGATCAACGTACGTACCTTATGCCAGCCATGCTTACCCGCCGCGCCGGGGTTAATATGTAAGCAATTGATCTTAGGATCGAACATCACTTTCAAAATATGCGAATGCCCGCAGATGAACATCTGCGGAGGGTTAGCGTAGATCTCGGCACGGATAGCAGGATGGTATTTACCCGGGTAGCCGCCGATATGCGTCATCCAGATATCCATTTCCTCACATTTAAAGCGAAGGTGCTCGGGGAACATCGTTCTTAGTTCACCACCGTCTATATTACCATAGACGCCTTTTAAAGGCTTTAGAGCCGCCAGCTGATCAGCTACGTCGGTGTTGCCGAAATCGCCCGCATGCCAGATCTCGTCCACATTGTCAAAATGACGCAGGATGTTATCGTCGATGTAACTGTGAGTGTCGGAGATCAAACCTATGCGTTTCATAATTATTCTCAAACAACGTCATTGCGAGCGCAGTGTGGCGATCCCCTACAGGAAGGTTCGAAATACAGAGCCGCTCTGCTTATCAGGGATCGTGACGTCGCTGATATAAGCTCCTCGCAATGACGTGTTCTTTTTAAAAAATGGTAAAAAAATCTCTCAAAGCATCCTCATATTGTTTCGAGTATCGCTTTGGTTCATTATATATAACAAACTGTTTTTCAACAGTTTTTAAACTATTCAAACTAAACATCAGCATTTGCCGATGCGGCGCAAAATCTGGGTAAGATAAAACATTGATCTGCTCGTTTAAAAACAGTTCAGCGTCCATTGCTAAACCCTTAACCAACTCTGCTGTGTCGATCGGCAAGATCAGCCAAAGTGATCCTGGCTTCGTTAAATGCGCAGCTGAATGACGAATCAGGTCCTCAAAAAATCCGACATCTGCATGCTTTGCTAACTTCTTCTCCGCGCCCGGAGATGCCAGCGAGTTAATGTAAAACGGCGGGTTAGAAACTATCAGATCGTACCGCGCATCAGGATGCGAATTAAAAAAGTCCTCGAACGAGGAAGCGTCCAAACGCAACCGCCCTTTGAAAGTCGAATTTTTAAAATTAGCTTCTGCTGTTTGGGCAGCGGCCCGGTCTATTTCAACCGCGTCGATATTAGCTCCGGGGAAACGTTGAGCCAGCATTAAGGCGATCACTCCCGTTCCAGTGCCAATGTCCAGTATCGTTTTAGGCTGATCGGCAGATGCCAGCGCACCAAGGATCGCGCCATCGGTATTTACCTTCATGGCACAATTGCTCTGGTCTACATCAAACCGCTTAAAACGGAACAGGTTGCTCATCCCAATTAACTTTCGTAAAACTCTATCGGCAAACCATCCGGATCTGCAATAAAGGTGAAGCGTTTGCCGGTGTATTCGTCCACCCTTATCGGTTCAGAGATCACAGCATGCGAGTCCAGCTCAGCCACGATAGTATCCAGATCATCCACCTCAAAGCACAAGTGGCGTAGACCTGCGGACTCCGGCCTCGACGGACGGGCCGGCGGGTTAGGGAACGAGAACAACTCGATCTGATAAAGATCATTCACCGCCAGATCCAATTTGTAAGAGTCGCGCTGCTCGCGGTAAACTTCTTGTACAATGGTCAATCCCAATACTTCGGTATAAAAACGTTTGGATACCGCATAATCCGAACAGATGATGGCGATGTGGTGGACGCGGTTGAGTTTCATGTTTTCTTTAGGTTAGAGGTTAAAGGCGAAAGGTAAAAGGTTTTTGATCGCGACCTGCACAACCTTAAAGCAAAAAGGGAAAGCATAACCTTTCCCCTTTTACTTTTATGCTTTCACCTTATCAAAAATTATTCGCCTAATATGACGTGTAATACGTTATCGTGTACTAATTTAATATCATGGATGTTACCGAATGGCTCATCGTCAATTAGCAGGTTGCCTTCTTTGGCAACGGTACCTAACAGACTGAATTCAACTTCGCTGGTAGCCATCAACTCGATAAAACGCTCCTGATCTGCAGGAGCCACACTTACCACGATACGGCCCTGAGCCTCGCCAAATAAGAAGGCGTCCTTGCGGATGTTAGCGTCAGAGGCGATATCAAAACCTAAACCGTTTGGCATGGCCGATTCGGTCAGGGTGATGAATAGGCCACCGTCAGCCACGTCGTGCGCAGACTGGATGATTTTGTTAGTGATCAGTTGTTTGATCACCTGATGGGTATCATATTCTTTATCCAGATCAAAGTAAGGAGCCGGAGCTTTCAGGATCTTGTGGTAAGATGCCAGATACTGAGATGATGCGATATCATTAACCGACTCGCCGATCAGGTAGATCAGGTCATCAGGCTGTTTAAAGTCAAGTGTCATCAGATTATCAAGATCATCCATTACACCTAACATACCAATGGTAGGCGTTGGGAATACCGGGCCTTCGTCTGATGATTGGTTGTAAAAACTTACGTTACCACCGGTTACCGGGGTCTCGAATTTGGTACAAGCCTCGCCCATACCTTTGATCGCACCTACGAACTGCCAGTAAACCTCTGGGATGTAAGGGTTACCAAAGTTTAAACAGTTGGTGATCGCTACCGGCTCGCCACCTGCGCAGGTGATGTTACGGGCAGCCTCGGCAACGGCAATAGCGCAACCTTTTTGCGGATCGGCGTAAACGTAACGTGAGTTACAATCAACAGTGATCACAATAGCTTTATCGGTATCTTTCACAGCCACAACTGCCGCGTCGCTCGGGCGGTTGGTGGTCATGGTAGATGTACCGATCATCGAATCATATTGGTCGGTTACCCAACGTTTAGATGCAATGTTCGGGTGACCTATCAGGTGCTCGGCAACCTCAACCAAATTGGTAGGCTCCGGCACGTCGTCGATATTGAATTTTTGGTTCTCGGCGTAGTAAGCAGGCTCTTTGTATTCGCGTTGGTAAACTGGTGCACCGCCACCTAACACCAGGTCATCAGCAGGCACGTCGGCAACTAATTCGCCATCCATATAGTAATGAAGACGTTGCGTATCGGTAACCTCACCTATCTGCACGCAGTTCAGGTCCCACTTATCAAAGATCGCCTGTACTTCGTCTTCGCGGCCTTTTTCAACCACGATCAGCATACGCTCCTGAGACTCTGACAACAGGATCTCGAACGGTTTCATATTGTCCTGACGGGTAGGCACTTTATCAAGGTCGATACGCATACCGTGCTCGCCTTTGGCGCTCATCTCTGAGTTAGAGCAAATGATACCGGCGGCACCCATATCCTGCATACCAATCACAGCACCGGTCTTGATCACCTCTAAAGTAGCCTCTAATAACAATTTTTCCTGGAACGGGTCACCAACCTGAACAGCAGGCAAGTCGTTCACAGAGTCTGCGCTGATATCTTTAGACGCGAAAGCCGCGCCGTGTATACCGTCTTTACCCGTAGCCGAACCCACGATGTAAACCGGGTTGCCAACGCCGTAAGACGTTGCCGAAACGGTCTCACCAGCCTTAACGATACCGGCCGAGAAAGCGTTAACCAAAGGATTGATGTTATAGCATTCGTCAAAGAACAATTCGCCGCCCACAGTTGGGATACCGAAAGCGTTACCATAATGACTGATACCTTTAACAACGCCTTTAACTAACCATTTGGTCTTGTCTAAAGAAAGGTCGCCGAAACGCAATGAATTCAATTGCGCGATGGGGCGTGCACCCATGGTAAAAATATCACGGTTGATACCACCTACACCGGTAGCCGCACCTTGGTAAGGCTCTAATGCCGAAGGGTGATTATGAGATTCGATCTTAAAAGCACAACCGATACCGTCGCCCAGATCAACCAGACCGGCATTCTCCTCGCCTGCTTTGGCCAACATACGCGGACCATCTTTTGGCAAAGTTTTAAGCCATGTAATAGAGTTTTTATACGAGCAATGCTCGCTCCACATTACCGAGAAGATAGACAATTCGGTAAAGTTGGGCACGCGGCCAAGTATTTCAATAATGCGATCGTATTCTGCTGGTAGAAGTCCCAGATCTTTAGCTGTTTCGACGGTGGTCAATTGCTGTTGCTCCAATGTTTGTAGTGTTTGGTAAGACGCTGCGAAGTTAGGAAAAATGTATTAAATGTGCAGGTGTGCGGATGTGCAAATATGAAGATGTTGGGAAAATGATAAATGTGCAAATATGAAGATGTGCGGATATGCAAATGTGATCATATCAGTAAATGGAACGGCATGGGGTCGGTTTGGTAATTTGAAAATGAACGGATAGTGGTTCTTAGGTCAGTGCAGCCCCGCTCTCCGTCCAAGTTTTGCCCCTCGCCCACAAGCTCGTCGCATGCAAAAGCTTTCCCTCCGATCGGGTTTAGGTCTAACGGTCAGTAGCAATAATTGGCAGGAGTCGTAATATTCATCTATGTTCTGTCGTCAACCTATGAACGCTCCAACTTTACAACCTTCAAACATTCCAACGTTACAACATTCCACCAAATACCCTACCTTTGCCGTCCCCTCCCGAAAATTATGAAAGCCCTCTACCAAAAATACAAGCCGTTTTACCAGGATAACCTCAAATTAGCTATTCCTGTGGTGATATCGCAAGCCGGGCACGTGCTAACACATGTGAGCGACAGCGTGGTAGTAGGCCATTTTGCCGGGACGATAGCTTTGGCGGGAGTATCATTAGGCAACAATGTGTTCATGATATTAATGGTACTCGGACTGGGTTTAAGTTACGGTATTACACCGCTGATCGCTCAGCATAACGGTCGCGAGAATTATGCCGAATGCGGTAGATTATTATCAAACAGTCTGTTCATCAACTTAAGTGTAGCTATCTTAACCTGCCTCCTGATCTTTTTAGGCATTGATAAAGTATTGGCAAGTCTGCACCAATCTCCTGAAGTGATCGAGCAAGCCAAGCCCTTTCTAAAACTGTTGGCGATATCATTTATCCCGATGCTGATCTTTAACACCTTTAAGCAATTTGCTGAGGGTTTGGGCTTTACTAAGCAAGCTATGCAAATATCCATCTGGGGTAACGTGCTCAACATCATCTTGGGTGTAATCTTTGTAAAAGGCATGTTCGGCATCAAGCCCATGGGTATTGTTGGCGTAGGTTACAGCACGTTAATAGACCGTTGCATTATGGCGATATTGATGGGTGTGTTCGTATTCCGCTCGCCAAGGTTTAAAGTTTATCTGGAGAATTTTAGTCTGAGATTCATTGAGTGGGCACGATCATTACAATTACTGAAGATCGGTATCCCGGTGGCTCTACAGTATTTCTTTGAGGCTGGTGCATTTAGCGCGGCTGGTATTATCATTGGTACGATAAGCCCGATAGCGCAGGCGGCTCACCAGGTGGCCTTGAGTATGGCGTCATTGACTTATATCATGGCAAGCGGCATTGCGGCGGCAACGGCTATCAAGTCGGGTAATTACTTTGGCGCGGGAGACCCGGATGGCTTACGTAGTTCGGCTATATCGAGCTATCATATCGTTATCGCTTTTATGAGCATTACTGCTTTGATATTTGCGCTCGGAAATAGTTTGATACCGTGGATCTATACTGAAGATAAGGCGGTAATAGCTATTGCTGCACAATTATTTATCATTGCAGCATTCTTCCAATTGTTTGATGGAACACAGGTAGTTGGCCTTGGTATATTAAGAGGTATGGGTGATGTAAACATACCAACGTTTATTACCTTATTCGCTTACTGGGTGGTTGGCTTACCGATCGGTTATTTTGTCGGTATATATTTAGGCCTGGGAGCGAACGGTATTTGGTATGGTTTAACGCTTGGGCTAATGGTTTCCTCGCTCCTGCTGTTCTTCCGGTTCCAGTTCATCAGTAAGAAAATGATCAGGCAGAAACCTACAACCGAAACCACTTAAAACAAGAAAACCTCCGTGGTTAGCGGAGGTTCCTTATCCCACGAGGGGATTGTTTTAGAGAATTGTGAGGTGGATTATTGTTTAAAATGACTAATGATCAAGTTGGCCAATTCGGTGCCGATGCGTTCTTGCGCCTCGTTGGTTGCCGCGCCGATATGCGGTGTCAATGATATTTTAGGGTGTTTCAACAAGAACTCGGCTGGAGTAGGTTCGTCGTTAAACACGTCAAGACCTGCAAAACTTACTTTGCCGCTGTCTAATGCTTCGATCAGCGCCTGCTCGTCGATCAAGCCACCGCGAGAGCAATTAACAAGACCAACACCTTTTTTAGTGCGGGCCAATTCGTCAGCGCCCAAAAGTGGTTTGTCAATAAATGGCGTATGCAGGGTAATAAAATCTGCCTGAGCGATGATCTCGTCTAAAGTGGCAGCCTTAACAGCAACATTCACTTTAGTACCGCCGCTACCCAATACGATCTCAACCTCAGGGTTAAAAGCGAACAGGTCATAAGCCAAAACGTCCATACCTAAACCGATAGCGATCTTAGCTACTTCGCGACCGATACGGCCGAAACCAAGGATACCGATGGTCTTGCCACGCAGTTCGATACCTTTAGCATAGGCTTTTTTCAGGTCGTTGAACTTAGTGTTACCATCAATCGGCATTTTGCGGTTGCTATCCTGTAAAAAACGGATACCGGTGAATAGATGCGCGAACACTAATTCGGCAACTGACAACGATGATGATGCCGGGGTATTGTAAGTAGGGATGCCTTTCTCCTTAGCGTAAGCCACATCGATATTATCTACACCCACACCACCGCGACCGATGGCCTTTAGATTAGGGGTAGCATCGATCAAAGCCTGACGCACTTTAGTAGCGCTACGCACAGTGATCACATCGTATTCGTTTAACCTTGCAGGTAATTCATCCTGCGGTATATTGGTTGTATCAACCGTAAAACCTGCTTCTTCCAGCAGTTTTTTACCTATCGGGTCGATACCGTCGTTAGCTAATATTTTGATCATTATATTGATATTTAGCCCCCGGCCCCTAAAGGGGGAGCAGAAGGCGTTAGTTATAATCTTTCTATTCCCCTTTAGGGTTAGGGGCTTATATTATTTATTCTTCTCCGCAAACTCTTGCATGGCTTCAATTAACACATATACGCTACTAATAGGCAATGCATTATAGATAGAAGCACGGAAACCACCTGCACTACGGTGACCTTTGATACCTTCTATACCTTTTGACTCAGCAAATTTCAGGAATGGCTTTTCGTGCTCAGGATTCTCAACCAAAAAGCAAACGTTCATGTGTGAGCGATCCTCAGGAACACAAACACCTTTGAACAGCGGGTTACGGTCGATCTCTTCGTACAATACATGTGCTTTGGCTTCGTTCTCTTTTTGGATAGCCTCAACACCACCTTTAGCTTTTAACCAGCGCAGGGTCAGCATAGAAACATAGATCGGGAATACCGGCGGGGTATTGTACATCGAGCCACCTTCTATCTGTGTTTGATAGTTGAACATTGACGGGATCGCGCGACCTGTCTTGCCCAATAATTCGTCCTTAACGATCACTAAGGTAGTACCTGCAGGACCCATGTTTTTTTGAGCACCGGCGTAGATCAAACCGAAATCGGATACGTTAACCTTACGGCTGAATATATCCGACGACATATCGCAAACCAAAGGAGCCGATGACTTAGGGAACTCCTGTAATTGCGTACCGTAAATGGTGTTGTTAGATGTGATGTGCAGGTAAGCAGCATCAGCAGGATCAGTAAAATCTTTAGGGATGTAAGTAAAGTTAGCCTCTTTGGCGGTAGCTACTACGGCAACATTACCAAAGAATTTGGCTTCTTTTAAAGCTTTGTTAGCCCAAACACCTGTCTCTACGTATGCAGCAGTGCCACCTTCTGGTAACAAATTAAAAGGCACTAAAGCAAATTGCGTACTTGCACCACCTTGTAAAAAAAGTACCGAATAACCTTCCGGAACTTCGAACAATTCTTTAACTAATCTAACAGCTTCGTCCAAAACAGCTTCGAACTCGGGCGAGCGGTGCGAGATCTCTAAAATAGACAGACCTATTCCGTTAAAGTCTAACACGCCGGCTGCGGCTTGCTTTAATACCTCCTGGGGTAAGATGCCGGGACCGGCACCAAAATTATGTTTCATGTTATAATTGATTAACTAAACCCCGACATACAGACCATCGAGGTATTGAACGCCTCTAAGGTAGATATTTGAAATATAACTTTGCGAAAAAATTATCCTCTTTATTACAATAACTTCACAAATGTGGATAATTTAATAAATGTTTCGCAATCCAAATAGGTTAATTATACTACTTCAGTAGACTTTATAGGATTTAACTGCGTTATTCATAAAGTTTTCCACAAAACGGCCTGCCAACTTACAAAGATCAAACACCAACCTATTTAAGGTCTGCCGAAAGATATATTTGTGCAGATGCTCTCCCCTATCCAATTATATCAAAAGGCGTACAGCGGCTTATCGCGCCATAGCTGGTACCTCAGTTTGGTCATCCTGATCAACCGGAGCGGCACCATGGTCATCCCTTTTATGACCATTTATTGCACGCAACAATTACATTTTAGCATCACCCAAGCAGGATTTATTATGGGCTTGTTCGGACTTGGGTCGATCAGCGGAGCATTCTTAGGTGGCAAACTAACCGACAAATATGGCTTTTATGATGTGCAAGTAGGCGCGCTCTTATTAGGTGGTCTGCTTTTCATTTTGCTTGGATTTCAAAAGACGTTCGTATCGATGGGTGTAGTGACGTTCATCCTAAGTTTATGTAATGAATCCTTTCGCCCGGCCAACTCCACAGCTATTGCGCACCACAGTTCGCCTGAGAATAAAACCCGCTCCTATTCGCTTAATCGTTTGGCTATCAACCTGGGCTGGTCATTCGGTGGAGCTTTAGGTGGATTTTTGGCTTCGGTAGACTACAGTTTGCTATTTTGGGTAGATGGTTGTACTAATATTTTAGCGGCGCTGCTACTAATCAAAATGTTGCCGCGCACAAAGCCGAGTGCCAAACCCAAAGGCGGAAGTTTTGATAGCTTGCCCGCATCGGCTTATAAGGATAAGGTCTATTTAGCTTTTATCGCGATGGCGGTGCTGTATTCGATATGTTTCTTCCAGTTATTCACTATCGAACCATTATTTTATCATACGCAGTGGCATTTCAGTGAACGCTTTATCGGCGGATTAATGGCTATGAATGGAATAATTATTGCCGCCGTAGAAATGGTGCTCATCAATAATATCGAAGGCAAGAAGCATCCGCTTAGCTTTATCACCATTGGAGTGTTACTTACTGGAGTTGCCTTTTTAGGATTACGGTATTTGCAGCCGTCGATTTGGGCAGGTGTTATCGTAGTGTTATTAGTAACGATAGGCGAAATGATGGCGATGCCATTTATGAATGCCTTTTGGATAGTCCGCACATCCGAGCATAATCGCGGGCAGTACGCTGCTCTATATTCCATGGCCTGGTCTGTAGCGCAGATCGTTGCGCCTACATTAGGTAGTCAGATCATCTTGTTCGGGAACTTTGATCTGCTGTGGTGGGTATTGGCCGGGATGTGTGTAGTCTCGGCGGTGGGGTTTAACCTTTTATATCGGTTTGTGAGTAAAAAGTCTTAAGTCTGTAGTCCCAAGTCCCAAGTCCAATGCCTTAAACACTTAAGATTTTCTACTCAGGACCACAGACTTAGAAAACTATTTCATAATCTCCATCTTCTCGGCAAAGTGAGCGCAGTAATCACGCAGGTCTTCTACGATGTTGGTTTCGCCTGTAGCTTTCAGGAAGCTATCACCTAAGGTCATCAGCGTTTCGTGGAAAAAGCGTTTCATTTCATCTACCGGCATGTCCTTGGTCCACAGGTTAAGGTGCATGGTGTTTTGATAGTTATGATCCCATACGCACAGGTTCATCGCTTTAATAGGTATAGCCTCTTTGTTAACCGAATCCGTCGATTCCCAGGTCATGGTCTCAGGCAGGTTATGTTCGTCTAATTTTACGATCAGTTTTACTTCAGCGGTTTTCATTCAGAATTATTTTCGGATAAGTAAGAAAAATATAACGGCCACAAAAACTACGAACGCCGATTCGATGATCCAAAGCGTTTTGGTTTTCGGGAAAAAGTTGCGGAACATCAGGTCGACGATAAAGATCACGAACGCGAACAGGAAAAATATCCAGGTAAGCGTGCCACCCAAATGCAATTGTTGGTACGGACCTCCGACGATGCCGGCGCCGTTGATCCAGATATAAACAGCAACGGCCAATAATAATGTAGTAAGAAAATTAAGCGGTGTGATCCTCAGTTTCATTGTCAGGGAAAGCGGTTTATTTCCTTTTTAAATTTCTTTTTGCTTTAGCGGCTGCTAATTTAGGATTAGCCTTACGCTTTTTAGCATCAAATTTTTTATGCTGATTAAGCGTTTTCTTTTCGTGGAAGGCACCTTTAAAATCAGGGTCTTCCTTGCGCTTTTGTAGGTCTATCTCACGGTTCTGGTCTTGGCGTTCATCATAACCGGTCTCCTCAACAAACACACCTTCAGGTATCGTATAAACATCAACCGTTTGGCGGATCAGTTTTTGGATCTTGCCCATGTAGTAAACCTCTGCAGGATTACAAAATGTGATCGCCTCCCCTTGCTGCAAAGCGCGACCCGTACGACCGATGCGGTGTACATAATCCTCGTAAACAACAGGTACATCAAAGTTGATCACATGGCTCACATTACTCACATCGATACCACGAGAAGCAACATCGGTAGCAACCAAGATCTTAACCTCATCGTCCTTGAAAGCATTGATAGAATTGATGCGGGTGTTCTGCCCTTTGTTGGCATGTAATACCTTTACATCTTTCTGTCCGTGTTTGCGCAAAAGATATTGATAAACATCCTCAGCCACAGCACGTGTCTTACAAAAAACGATCAGCTTAGTTATCGCATTCTCTTCCTGATCTAACAAGTTACGCAACAGGTTGATCTTGGTCTTAACATTAGGGACATTATATAACTTTTGGGTAACTGTCTGTGCCGGAGTGGCTTGTGGGGTCACCTCGATCACTGTCGGAAACTCCAAAAAATTACCTGCCAATTCATGTATCTTCTCGGACATGGTAGCCGAGAAAAGCAAGTTTTGACGCTTTCTTGGAACGACCTCTAATATCCGGTTGATCTGCGGCATAAAGCCCATGTCCATCATCTTGTCGGCCTCGTCCAACACCAAAACCTGCAAAGGCTTAGTATGAATGTGGCCCGCTAAGTAGATATCCATAAAGCGGCCGGGAGTGGCGACAATGATATCGACACCTTTATTGATCTGCTCTATTTGAGTTTTAGGCCCAAGACCGCCGTAAACCACAACGGTACGCAGGTCGGTATATTTAGAATATATCTTTACGTTCTCTTCGATCTGCATGGCCAATTCGCGTGTCGGCGAAATGATCAGCGCACGGGCATGTTCACCCTGAGCGTATTTCAGCTTCATGATCATAGGCAACACATAGGCGGCGGTTTTACCCGTGCCGGTCTGTGCAATACCCATCACATCCTGCCCGTTCAATATTGGCGGGATAGCCTTTTGCTGTACAGGCGTAGGTTCGGTATAGCCGGCGTCGGCTATGGCGTTCAATACCTGTTTATTAAATTTAAAGTCCTCAAAGGCTGCTGCCATAGGGGGCAAAGATAGGGCTTTTTGTTGAGGTGGGGAGTATGGTGATCAAAGCGAAAGGTAATAGCATTGTCAATTGAAGTTAAAACCTTTCACCTTTCCCCTTTACCCTTTAACCATATCTATCTATCTTTGCCTTATGTCTACTATCCTCATCAAGCAAGCCACTATTGTTAACGAAGGCAAACAGTTTGTATCCGACATCTTGATTAAGGACGGTCTGATCGATCGCATCAGCTCGAACATCGATGTAAAAGCCGACCGTGAGATCAATGCCCAAGGTTTGCATCTGTTACCGGGCGCTATTGATGACCAAGTACACTTCCGCGAGCCGGGATTGACGCATAAGGCCGAGATCTATACCGAGTCTCGTGCTGCTGTGGCCGGTGGCATAACTTCTTTTATGGAGATGCCAAACACTGTGCCTAATACATTGACCCAAGATCTATTGGCTGATAAGTATGCTATTGGGGCTGCAAGATCGCTTGCCAATTACTCGTTCTATATGGGTGCAAGCAATGATAACCTGGACGAGGTGTTAAGGACAGACGTCAAAAACGTTTGCGGTATCAAAGTTTTCATGGGATCATCTACAGGCAACATGCTGGTGGATAACCCTAATACACTGGAAAAATTATTTGCCGAGTCGCCGACGCTGATCGCTACACATTGCGAGGATGAGGCGACCATTCAGCGTAACCTTGCTCATTATAAAGAATTGTTGGGCGATAATATCACGATCGGTTATCACCCGATCATTCGCAGCGAGGAGGCCTGTTACTTGTCATCATCAATGGCGGTCGAGTTGGCTAAAAAGAACAACACCCGCCTGCATATCTTGCATATATCTACTGAAAAGGAAACGCATCTTTTTGATAACACAACCCCATTAAAAGACAAACGCATTACCGCCGAAGCTTGTGTCCACCATTTGTGGTTCAGCGATAAGGATTACGATAGCAAGGGCAACTACATCAAATGGAACCCGGCCATTAAAACTGAAGCTGACCGAGATGGCATCCTAAAAGCTTTATTAGACGGTCGTATAGACGTGATCGCTACCGACCATGCGCCGCATACCATCCAGGAGAAATCACAAGCTTATATGCAGGCACCATCCGGCGGACCATTGGTGCAGCATGCCTTGTTGGCCGTGTTAGAGTTATATCATCAAGGTAAGATCACGCTGGAGCAGATAGTCGAGAAGATGGCTCATAATGTGGCCATCTGTTTTCAGGTAGAAAAACGTGGTTTTATCCGCGAAAGCTATTGGGCCGATATCGTTTTGGCTGATCTCAACAAAGGCTACAAAGTTGAGCAAAGTAATATATTGTCTAAATGTGGTTGGAGTCCTTTTGAGGGTACCGACTTTAGCAGTTCGATCACGCATACCATCGTATCCGGAAAATTAGCTTACGAACATGGTCAATTGATCGAAGTTGGTTCGGGCCAACGGATGACCTTTGTGAGATAGTCGTTGTCAGATCTTTATTTTGAAGATATCCGCAAGGGCACGTTTAGCGGCATGATAACCGCACATACCATGTACGCCTCCCCCCGGAGGTGTTGATGATGAACAAATGTATATCCCTTTTGCTGAAGTGCGATACGGCGAACGCCTTAATACCGGACGCGTAAACAATTGTGTGATATCCATCACCCCGCCATTGATATCACCGCCGATATAATTAGGATTGTACTCCTCCATTTGGCGCGTATTAAAAGTATGCTTCGCCAATATACGCTCACGGAAACCGGGCGCAAAACGCTCGACTTGTTGCTCTATCGCATCGGTCATATCATTTTCAGATCCGGCAGGTACGTGGCAATAGGCCCAAGCGGTCTGTTTACCTTCGGGCGCTCGGGTCTTATCAAAAACACTTTGCTGAGCTAAGAGCGTAAAAGGTTTAACAGGATGTTTACCGCCCCAGCTTTGTTGCTCGCTCTGTGCTATTTCCGCCATCGTACCACCTAAATGAACTGTTCCGGCCTGCCTTGCTCCTTTTGCTTTAAAGGGGATCGCATCATCCAAAGCCCAATCGATCTTGAAAACACCCATCCCGTATCGATAACGTTCTAACTGCCATTTGTAGATCGATGAAAATTTGTGACCTGCGATCTGCAAAAGTTGTTTTGGAGTTACATTAAAAAGAACTGCCTTAGCTTCGGGCAATCGATCTAAGGACTTGATGTAGGTTCCGGTCTCGATAGTTCCGCCTAAAGCTTTAAAGTGATCGGCAAGCGCGTTAGCAATGCTCACCGATCCACCAATAGGTATCGGCCAACCTTTTAAATGAGCATTCGCTATCAAAACCAAACCAACAGCAGACGTGGTCATCTTCGATAGCGGCTGGATGCTGTGCGCTGCCATCCCGGCAAATAATGCTTTAGCTTGTTCTGTCTTAAATTGTTTGGATAGATGTGTTGCTGATGTTAAAGCGTTCAATCCAAAACGTGCCATTTGCAATGGGTGCTTTGGGAAACCCAACGGACCAAGGATATCGGAAGCGATATTGTCCCAGCTTTTAACAACAGGTTTGATCAGGCCAAGATAGGCTTGTTTATCGATACCTAAAAGATTGGCAGTGTCGATCAACGAGTTTTTCAAGAGAGCAGCGCTACAATCATCAAAAGGATGGGCGGCCGCAATATCTGGTGTAATGTATTGTAACCCGTACTGATCTAAAGGCAGCGTTTTAAAAAATGGTGACGCAATAGCCAACGGATGTATGGCTGAGCAAACGTCGTGCTTAAATCCGGGCGAGGTTAGCTCCTCTGTGCGTAAGCCGCCGCCTATTTTATCCTTGCCTTCAATCAATAAAACAGAGAGGCCTTGCTGCTGCAATAAAATGGCAGCGGCAAGGCCGTTCGGTCCCGATCCAACAACAATAGCGTCGTATTTCAATTTGATGTTCTGTCAAGGACTAAGTAACCGAAAAATATCCGATCTTTAATAAAAAGCGGCCCCGTTAACTTCTAATAAATCAGAATTAAAACCCCACATCTCAACAATGGTTGCCGCATTCTCTTCTTTCTCTAATGTATCTTCTGCTTTTGCGTTGGCAACATTCTCTAACTTCTGATCCAACTTGTCTGAAAGCAGGGTCGGGAGTGAGCTCATCAGCTCTACAGCGTGGTAATAATTTAGTATCATGGCGATGTTGATTGGCTTTTACTAAGATACATGAAATTTAGATGAAATGTTTATATCTACGGTTAATTTTTAGATAATTTTTTTCCACCATTCGGCTAAATGCCAGAATAATTGTAAAAATGACGGTCAATCGTTATTTTAGAGACATGAAAAACCCGCACCACTACACTATTAGTACCTGGCAAAAGGCCAAACCAATAGCATTAGGACTGTTATTATGCAGTAGCCTAAGTTTCGCACAATCAGGTAAACCTGTTATTGACGCTATTGTTAAAGAGTCGACCAATAACTCGCAATTAGAGAAACTGGCGCACGAACTGTTTGACAAGATCGGACCACGTTTGGTGGGCACGCCACAAATGAAAACTGCTAACGATTGGGCTGTTGCCAAATACAAAAGTTGGGGGATTGATGCCCGTAACGAAAAATGGGGCCAATGGCGCGGCTGGGAACGTGGCGTCACCCATATCGATATGATATCGCCGCGTGTGCGCAGTTTGGAAGGTACTATGCTGGCCTGGAGCCCGGGAACCGGCAAAAAGACCGTGACGGCTGATGTTATTTTATTACCTGAAGTTGCCGACTCGTTAGCTTTTGTAAAATGGTTACCATCGGTTAAAGGCAAATTTGTTATGGTTTCTGCAAATCAGGTTACCGGCCGTCCGGCAGAGAATTTGAAGGAATTTGCTTTTAAAGAGACCATTGACAAGTTTAAAGCAGACCAAGCTGCTATAAATTTAGCTTGGGCGAAACGCGTTAAAGCGACCGGCCATACCGCTAAAACTTTAGCCGTAGCTTTAGAGAATGCCGGCGCTGTTGGCGTTGTGACCAACTATTGGTCTGCTGGATTTGGTGTAGATAAGATATTTGGTGCAAACACCAAGAAGGTACCATCTGTAGATATCTCTTTAGAAGATTACACACTTCTTTACCGCTTGATCGAGAACGGCACAACTCCAAAGATCAGCCTGCATTGCGAATCTAAAGACATGGGCGTTGTACCAACCTTTAACACCATTGCCGAGATAAAAGGCAGCGAAAAACCTGATGAATATGTGATCCTATCCGCTCACTTCGACTCTTGGGATGCGGCTTCAGGCGCTACTGATAATGGTACAGGTACATTGACCATGATGGAAGCCATGCGCATCCTGAAATTGGTTTACCCTAACCCGAAACGGACTATCTTGGTTGGCCATTGGGGTAGCGAAGAACAAGGACTAAATGGTTCGAAATCATTTGTGGAGGACCACCCCGAGATCGTAAAAAATCTGCAAGCTTTATTTAACCAGGATAATGGAACGGGCCGTGTAGTGAATATTAGCGGCCAAGGATTCGCCGATTCAAAGAACTTTATCCCACGCTGGTTAGCACCTGTGCCGGATACTATTAAGAACCGTATCAAAACATCATTCCCTGGCTCGCCAAGTGCAGGTGGGTCTGATAACGCTTCATTTGTAATGGCAGGTGCTCCGGGCATTTCGTTAGGCTCTTTAGGTTGGGCTTACGGTAACTACACCTGGCATACCAATCGCGATACTTACGATAAGGTTGTTTTTGAAGAGGTACGCAACAACGCGATGTTAGCTGCTATGTTAGCTTACATGGCCAGCGAAGATCCGCAAAAAACATCGACAGAGAAAGCCGAAGGCATCAGATGGCCTGGCTTCGTTAAGCCGAACCGCGGTGAGGAATTTAAGAAGTAGTAATTTTCTGACTTACAAAATAAAGCCCGATGTTCTTTAGAACATCGGGCTTTATTTTATCCCTTCTTAAACATCAGCACACTCAACGGTGGTAAAGTCACCACTATTGAGTCATCCTTACCATGCCAGTGTTCTTTCTCGGCGTCAACCGTTTCAGCGTTATTTACGCCGCTGCCCCAATATTTGGTTTCGTCACTATTAAATATCTGTTTCCATTTCCCTGATGACGTTACGCCCGTGCGTTGGCTTTCGCGCACTATCGGGGTCATGTTCAGGATCACTACAATATCGTCCGCAGACTTTTTACCTTTACGGATGTAGGCTAATACCGAATCATTGGCGTTACCACCATCCAGCCATTCAAAACCATCGTGTTCAAAGCCTCTTTCATATAAAGCGGGCTCGGCTTTGTAAAGCGCATTCAGATCTTTAACGGTTTGCTGGATGCCTACATGATTAGGGTATTGCAACAGGTGCCAATGCAGCGAATGCTGAAAATCCCACTCCGCGCCTTGAGCAAACTCGGCGCCCATAAACAACAACTTAGTACCCGGGTGCGAGAACATATACCCGTACATTAGCCTCAAATTTGCAAAACGTTGCCACTCATCGCCCGGCATTTTATTGATCATAGAGCCTTTACCATAAACCACCTCGTCGTGAGAGAATGGTAGCATAAAGTTCTCGGTAAACGCGTAGATCAAGCTGAAAGTAATTTCGTTATGATGATATTTACGATGGATCGGATTTTGACCGAAAAAGTTGATCGTATCGTGCATCCAGCCCATCATCCACTTCATCCCAAAGCCTAAACCACCTGCGTAAACCGGGCGACTAACGCCGGTAAACGATGTTGACTCCTCGGCAATGGTCTGCACATCAGGAAAGTGACTGTAGACCGCCGCGTTGAATTCTTTCAGGAATTCGATCGCTTCCAGGTTCTCGTTGCCACCAAATTGATTTTGCTCCCACTCGCCATGGTTACGCGAGTAATCTAGATAAAGCATTGATGCAACCGCATCTACACGCAAACCATCAGCATGGTATCTGTCTAACCAAAACAGTGCATTGCTGATCAGGAACGCTTTAACCTCGTTACGGCCGTAGTTGAATATGTATGATTTCCAATCGGGATGGAATCCTTTGCGCACATCAGCATGCTCGTAAAGGTGTGTACCGTCAAATTTATATAAAGCATGCGCATCACCGGGGAAGTGTGATGGTACCCAATCCAGGATCACTCCTATTCCAGCTTTGTGGAATTCTTCGATCAGATACATCAACTCCTGCGGATGGCCGTAACGTGAACTCGCTGCAAAGAAACCGATTATCTGATAACCCCAACTTGGATAGTAAGGGTGCTCCATGATCGGCATAAGCTCGATATGCGTAAAGCCCATTTCCTTCACATACGGAACTATCTTTTCAGCGATCTGTTTATAGGTATAAAATTCATCAGGGCTTTCGATGTTGCGCGCCCATGATCCTAAGTGAACTTCGTAAACAGAATATGGTTTATCCAGCGCATTATGCTCAATACGCTTCTTCATCCAATCCTGATCTTTCCACTCGTAATAAGTGTCAGTTACAATGGATGCCGTAGATGGCGGTATCTCCCACAATAAGGCAAACGGATCACCTTTTTCCAAGTCCTCACCAGTGCTGGCTTTGATGTAATATTTATAAACCTCACCATTGCCAATACCCGGCACAAAAGCTTCCCAAATGCCTGAACCATCCCAACGCGGGGATAAAGGCGTTGACTGTTTACTCCAACCATTAAAATTACCGATCACAGATACGCATTGCGCATTCGGCGCCCAAACCGCAAAGTACGTTCCTTGCTGTCCCTTAAACTCCACCACATGTGAGCCTAACTTCTCGTACAGTTTATAATGCTTACCCGACTTGAACAAGGCAATATCATAATCGGTAAAGCGGCTATAAAAATCGGTGTTATTAACTACTGTAGGCATTTCTGATAATACAGGCTGGATCACATCACTTAAAGTGCCCGCCGTTTCTTCAGTTATTGCTTTCTTTACAGGTTTGACAACGGTCGTCCCGACTTTTTTAGCAGGCGTTTTGTTTACCGGTTTAGCTTCAGGAGTTGTTTCGGCTTTTGCTTTACTTGATGTCGTTTTTTTCGCCGGGTTGGCTTCTGATGTGGTCTCAGTTTTTGCAGCTGTTGCTTTTTTTTTGCTTACAGGTTTTTCGGCCGGTAGGTCTGTTGTGGTGGTTGTAGTTTTTTTAGCCATAGTAGGTTGCCGTTAGGCGATGGTTATAAAGACGGGGCGCATTTGCCCTGCACATCAAATATAGTTTTATTAAACAGATATTTATTAATGATGTTTTACAGAATGCTTTAAACAACAAAGGCGATAGTTTCCTACCGCCTTCGCTCTTTATTTCATGATCTTCACCGTATGGAATTTCTTGTTGTGTCTAAATTCCAGTTTGTTATTGATGAACGTGAAGTTGGTGACCCACTTATTGTCTATCATAATATTCAACGGACGGAAAGGCAGGCCTACGATAGAGAACGCGTAATTCTCGTAACGTGGGTTGTATAAACCTTCCAGGCTTTGTTGGATCACAAAGTCGGCCTCAGTGCCATTTACTGCGAATTTCTTCTCCAAGTAAATGTCCTGCTCGTAAGCAAAGGTCTCACCATAATCTTCGAACATGAATGAGTTAGCTTCGTAATCGCTGTAGTAAATATTCAGCTTAACTTCTTCGATCTCTTTCTCGCCAACATATTGTTGTACCGGATACTCCGGTATTACCGAACCAGCCTTAACAAATAGTGGGATGGTATCCAGCGGAGTTGCTACTTCAACTTCGTCGCCGCCTTCCACAACTGTATTATCCCAGAAATTGTACCATTTACCTTTCGGCAGGTAAACTTTTCGACTTGTCTGGCCAGGATGTAACACCGGGCATATCAACAATTTATCACCGTAAGTGAACTCATCCTGACGGTAATGGTTCTTTAATACATGCTGCTCCTGCATTACCACCGGTCTCAGGATAGGGAAACCATAACGATGATGCTCCCAAAACGTTGAGTAAAGGTATGGCAACAAGCGGTAACGCAATTCGATAAACTTACGGTTGATGGACGTGAATGGCTCACCGAAACTCCATGGCTCACGCTCCTTGGTATCACCAGCCGAGTGCGCACGCATAAATGGTGAGAAAGTACCCAACTGGATCCAACGGGTGAATAATTCTCCATCAGGCTCACCGCTAAAACCACCGATATCGGTACCGCAGAAAGGAACGCCCGACATAGATAAGCGCTGGCACTGGATATTACCGATAGCTAAGTGTTCCCACGATGCCACGTTATCACCGGTCCAAACCGATGCGTAACGCTGCAGGCCAGAATAGCCCGCACGAGTGATGGTGAACGGACGCTTATTTTTCATGAGCTTGCGCAGACCCTCGTAAGTAGCGCGTACCATTTGCATACCGTAAACATTGTGTGCTTTACGGTGCGATCCGCGATGACCATCGTATTGGTGACGAACGTCGTCAGGGAATGTGCCCGCACCAAAAACGGCCGGCTCATTCATATCGTTCCACACTCCTGCTACGCCCATTTCAACCAACTCATCAAACAAACCACCCCACCAGGTACGTACCTCGGGGTTAGTAAAGTCGGGGAATTGGCAACGGCCCGGCCACACGTGACCTTCCATAAAATAATCGTCGCAACGGCGGCAGAAATATTTCTTCTCTTTACCTTCGCGGAATATCTCGTACGAGTCATCCACACGGATACCCGGATCAATGATCACAACGGTTTTAAAACCATCGGCCGCAAGGTCGGCGATCAT
This sequence comes from Mucilaginibacter myungsuensis, assembly GCF_015222005.1. Lineage (GTDB taxonomy): Bacteria > Bacteroidota > Bacteroidia > Sphingobacteriales > Sphingobacteriaceae > Mucilaginibacter > Mucilaginibacter myungsuensis. The sequence continues at coordinate 234,913 of NZ_JADFFL010000001.1, forward strand.
TTTCTTAGGGTCTGGGAAATATTTACGGTTCCAGGTAAAGCAACGGTAGCCATCCATATAGTCGATATCTAAATATATACCGTCGCATGGGATCTTATTGGCACGGAAGCCTTTGGTAACCGCCCTTAATTTAGTTTCGGGATAGTAGCTCCAACGACATTGGTGATAGCCTAAAGCCCACATTGGTGGCATGGGGTGCGTACCCGTAATAACATGGTAACGCTTAACCACATCCATAATATGCGGACCATGGATGTAATAATACTGCATTTCGCCGCCGTCAGCCCAAAAACTGGTACTGTCTGACTGTTGCAAACCAAAGTCGAAATGCGATTTAAAAGTATTGTCGAAGAAGATACCGTGAGCGATGCCTTCATTAACGCTTACATAAAATGGAATAGTGCGGTACAGCGGATCTTGACCCCAACTGTAAGAATAAGCATCTGTGTTCCAGTTAGTAAACCTTTTTCCACGCAAATTTAATTCAGTTGGTTTATCACCTAAGCCAAAGAAAGTTTCGTCGGGATGGCATACTTTAGAACCATAAACATAATAACCACCAAATTGGGCATTCTCTTCCCAGTGCATCGAGGTACTATCTACACTGGTAACGTATTCGTTTTTATCAGAGAAAGCGATGTAGAAATTCTTTTTACTGATGTGACAATTGATGCTCGTGGTGCTGATGCGGTATTCGTCAGCGGTCTCGATCAGCGTAAATTCAGACTTGATCGGTTTTACATCTTTAGGGATAGCGTAAGAAAAATCCTCTAAAAATACGCCATGCGGGGCTAAACGGATGCGGATGATCTCGTTAGTTACCACAATGGCCTCAACTTTGGCCTCACCGTCAGTAAAGTAGAATTTATTCCCCGTCTGTTCTACAGCTTTTGGTGGGTTGAGGTATTTCTTTACGATGGGTTTAATACCATCAGCAGGGTTATTGAGATGTCGGAAACTATTTGGATCGTCGTCGATAGGTATTTCGATAGCTTCGTTTAGTACGTTTTCTTCCATAAAATGCTAAGATCGTGTTAAAATGCGGGCAGATCAGCAGTAATTTTATTGATGTGACCCTGTTTTATCTTTTAGTTAACGCATATTAGTGTTCAATAAGCGCGCCAAGAGGCTAAGATCAGTAAACAAATAATAATAAGAACGAATATGCCTGTTGCAAGCCTTAAAGCTACAATTAAACAGGCATACCGTCAATTAAAAACTGAGAATTGCACCGCTTGATGCCGGTAAAGCCAGATCAAGACCGTTAGCGATATCATCGGCCGCAAATTTGGCATCGCTTAAAGCATCTTTGAATGTGACTTTTCCCCCCAGGCCTAACCGCTCTTTTAAGTCGCCGGGGATACGGATATTAAGGTCGCGGTGGTCGCGGTTAAAGTTCACTACAACAAGCATACGCTGGTTTGATGTGTAGCGGATAAAACAATAAACCTTATCGTCAAAACCACGGCTATGCTGATTCTCCAGTATAAGTTCGTAGAAATCGCCCAGCTTTAACGCCTCATTTTCGCGGACGGCCAGCATCAATTTTTGATAGAAAAAGCGCAGGGCTTTCTCGCCACCTTCTAAAGTGCCGCCATCATATCTACCGCCGTTAACCCACTTTTGCAGGTTAGGTACACCCCAATAATCAAAAATAGTGGTACGGCCATCAGGTCCGCTAAAACCTTCGGAGCCGTTGGCAGGTTCGCCTACCTCCTGCCCCGAATAAACCATTACAGGACCTACAGATAAGGTCGCCGAAACGATCATGCCCGGGATAGCCAGCCAGGCATTACCTGCAAATGCTAGCGAGGCGATACGGTACTCATCATGGTTCTCCATAAAGCGCAGCATACGCTCGTCCATTCCGCGTGTGTCGTAATTCCACACTTTGTTTATCTCCCACACCGAACCTTCATTACGGGTAAGTCGGAAGATGGCATCGTACAAGCCACTTTTATCATACAGGTAATCGAACTTGCCATTAAAAAGGTAATTATGATACTCATTAATACTATATGCCTCGCCAATGAATAACAAGCCCGGGAATTCAGCTTTTAATTTTCCGATAACCCAGCCCCAAAACTCCATCGGCACATACTCCACCATATCGCAACGGAAGGCATTAATGCCCATGGACGCCCAATAGTGCAGGATATCGTACATTTTTGTCCACACTGATGGCAGCGGGTCAAAATGTAATTGCCAGCCATTTTGGTAGTCGACACCGTAGTTCAACTTGATAGTCTCGAACCAATTATTAATAGATGGCGAAGCACTATAAACGTTATCACCGGTAACTTTGGCCGGCACTTCATCAAACTTACCGTCTTTTAAAGGGTGCTGGTATCCATCGCCGCCCGGGTTATAGCCTTGCGGAGCAACGAAGGACTGTCCCGGCAAATAATAAAAATCGTTTTTGGGGTCGAAAGACTTACTTGTGTCATCCTGTTCGCCCAGATCAATAACGCCTTCAGGTTTAGCATCCGATTTGTAACTCCTTGCTACATGATTAGGCACAAAATCCATTATCACGAATAGTCCATTATCGTGCGTACGTTTGATCAGTGCCTGATATTCGGCCATGCGATTGTTCACGTCGACGGCAAGGTCGGGGTCAACATCGTAGTAATCTTTTATAGCATAAGGCGATCCGGCCCTTCCTTTGATCACGTCGGGATCATCATCGGGGATACCGAAAGCTGCGTGGCTGGTCATGGTGGCGTGCTCAATAACTCCTGTGTACCAAACGTGGGTAAAACCCATTGAACGAAGCTCTTGCAGGGCTTTATCGGTAATATCGTTGAACTTGCCTACGCCGTTCTCTTCTACCGATCCGTAAAATTTATTGGTTGTGTTGGTGTTACCGAACAGACGGGGTAGTGTCTGATAGATCACTAATTTATGATCGGGGAAGGATGTTGCCATTAGTTTGATATGCTGCTACCGCGGTAGCATGAATAAAACGATTGAACTTGATGCGATATTAAATAAAAAACCGCGTTTATAGAACAACTTAAGGCTATTTTGTTTGACAGGCATCTACCGATCAAAAAAAATGCCCTGCCTCTAAATGGAGACAGGGCATTATGTGCATTAGACTAAACTTAGTTTGCGAAGATACCCTCTGCCCCACCGGCAACGGTCTGTTCTTTACCGTAGACTAACAGATCAATATTCTGATCGGACAGGTTCTGAACTTTTACGCCATCTTTGCTCACGGTCACTTTTATAGTGATACCACGGAAACCGATATGGAACGAGAATGAGGCCCATTTTTCAGGCAGGAATGGTTGGAATGACAGTTTATCTTCACGCATTCGCATGCCGCCAAAGCCTTCTACAACCGACATCCAGGTACCTGCCATGGATGTGATGTGGCAGCCGTCCTCAGTATCGTTGTTGTAATCGTCCAGATCCAAGCGCGATGTCCGCAGGTAGAACTCGTACGCACGTTTCTCGTCACCCAGTTTAGCCGCTAAGATAGAGTGTACGCATGGAGACAATGAAGACTCATGTACCGTACGTGGCTCGTAGTAATCAAAATTTCTTTTGATGGTATCTATATCGTATTGGTCTTCAAAGAAATATATGCCTTGCAACACATCAGCCTGTTTGATATAACATGAACGTAAGATCCTGTCCCAACTCCATTTTTGGTTGATAGGGCGGTCGGTGGCAGGCAGATCTTTCACCAGGATCTGTTCTTTATCCAGGTAACCGTCTTGCTGTAAAAAGATCTGTTGCTTTTCATCGTACGGCAGATACATATTGGCGATGATATGCTTAAAACGTTCGCCTTCGGTAATGATATCAAAGTTGATCTTAGCCACCAACGCTTCATATTTAGCGTTGTCTATGGACTTTACCTTTTCAATAACTTCTAACGCATATTCCATACACCAAACCGCCAACGTACTGGTGTACCAGTTGTTGTTGATATTATTCTCGTACTCGTTAGGGCCTGTTACACCCAGCATCACGTACTGTTGCTTATCTTCAGACCAATTAACACGCTGCGACCAGAAGCGGGCAATAGCCAGTAATACTTCCAGACCGTAATCTGCCAGATAAGCTTCGTCGCCAGTGTAACGGACATAATTATATATCGCGAAAGCAATAGCGCCGTTACGGTGGATCTCCTCGAAAGTGATCTCCCATTCGTTATGGCATTCGGTACCATCCATGGTTACCATTGGGTAAAGGGCCGCACCATTTTTGAAGCCCAACAGAGCAGCATTTTCTATCGCTTTTCCTAATTGTTTATAGCGGTATAGTAACAAATTACGGGTTACGCGTTGCTCTGCGGTCGACAGATAGAATGGCACACAATAGGCCTCAGTATCCCAATAAGTAGAACCTCCGTATTTCTCGCCGGTAAAACCTTTCGGACCGATATTCAAGCGGTCGTCCTCGCCGGTATATGTTTGATTCAGTTGGAATATATTGAAACGGATAGCTTGTTGTGCCGATACATCGCCGTCGATAATGATATCGTTCAGTTCCCATTTTTTTGCCCAGGCTTCGGCTTGTTCGGCCATCATGGTGTCGAAACCTTTTGCCGATATCTTGTCCAGAACGGCATAGGTTAATTCTGCTAACTGATCAGACGGATGATTTTGTGACGACAAGTTAGCGGCATACTTGTATAGGGTAACCGTTTGCCCCTCGCCTGCTTTTAATTTCACTACTGTACCAACATATTTCTCTTTATCTATTGGCTCAGCTATTATTTCAGCAGCATTACCATCTAAAGTAAGGTTGAATTTCATACCGGTAGCGACCTCAAAGCCGGTCTTTTTGGTACGCATCTGCACATAACCGCCATCTTGCTTGGCTTCTTTACTTACCTCGTCCCAAAACTTTTCGTCGTAGTTAGAGTCCTGATTTTTAACGTCGCCATCTATAGATGGGGTAATTGTTAGCTCGCCTGAAAAATTGATGGGTTTGATACTGTATTTAATAGCACCGGTCTCGTCATCGGCCATGCTGCAAAAACGGATCGCCTCTACTTCAACTATCTTGCCCGATGCGGTCTTGGCAGTAAAGTTCCTTTTCAGGTAACCATCCTTCATATTCAACTCGCGACGGAACTCGCTTACCTCACATTTGGCCAGATCAAGCTGCTCACCGTCTAACTGAACATCGATACCCACCCAATTGGCGGCATTCAAAACTTTAGCAAAGTATTCGGGATAGCCGTTCTTCCACCACCCTACGCGGGTTTTATCAGGATAATAAACACCTGCAACATAGTTACCTAAAAGCGATTCGCCGCTGTAGGCTTCCTCAAAATTGGCGCGCTGGCCCATACGGCCGTTGCCCAAACTGAAGATACTCTCGGATACTTTATGTACATGCGGATCAAAGCCTTCTTCAATGATCTTCCACTCGTCAATTTTTATATAGTCTTTCATTTCTTATTATTCGGTTCTGTCTGGCATTATGATCATTAAACCACAAAGAACACAAAGGTTCTCACAAAGGCCTTGTTAGCTAAAAGATCTTTGTGTTACGATTCTTTTCTTTGTGTCTTTTGTGGTTAGATCGCTACTTTTTATTGGTGCCGTAAAGATGCAAAGCATTTTATCGATCTGAACATCCGATACACTAAGCTCAATTATTTTTTAAACTTTTTGTAAAACAATAAAGCGCTAATAAGTTGTTTAATAGCGCTTTACTAAAGTTAAAGAACGATTTTTTTGAGAAAAAATTTAAAGGATATTGATGACCAACAGCCCTCCTTATCTTCCATGCAATGCCGGATATTATAGCGTATCCAACAGATCTAAGGTCATTTTGTCCAATCCGGTCAGTACAATATCTGCCTTTGTTAATACCTCAGGCTGGCCGATGCCAACTACCTTCATTCCGCCGTTCTTACCGGCCTCAACCCCGGCAATTGCATCCTCGAATACCACACATTCTGATGGCTCAACACCCAACTCAGCCGCGCCTTTAATAAATACTTCCGGATCAGGCTTGGCGGCAGATACTTTGTTGCCGTCAACTATCGCATCGAAAAGGTCTGTGATACCTACTTTATCCAATATCATCATCGAATTTTTACTGGCCGATCCAAGCGCGGTCTTTAGTCCGGCATCACGACAAGCTATTAAAAACTCTTTAGCGCCCGGTAATATCTCGTCAGGTGTCATCTTGCCGATCATATCTACATACCAGGTATTTTTAAGGGTAGCCAATTCCTCCCGCTCTGCTTCTGCTTTGGTTACGCCGCCTATAGCCAAAATGATCTCTAACGAGCGTACACGGCTTACACCCTTCAACTGTTCATTGTCGTGTTCGGTAAAATCAAATCCCAACTGGTTGGCCAGTCGTTTCCAGGCTTGGTAATGGTAAACGGCGGTGTCGACTATCACACCGTCCAGATCAAAAATACATGCTTTTATTTTGCTCATAACTGTACGTGGCGAAAGGTACAAATTAGACGGATAAGGTGTCGGCTTTGTTTAAAAAAGATATATCAGCACAATTATCGCCAAAACAAAAACTCCCGTCTTTGGGGTCACAAAGTACGGGAGTTGGGTTTATAAAGATCGGTATTATTAAAGTATATAGTACACGCTCTCTTTATCCTGATCACTTTTGCTATTCAAGCCAATTTCTGGACTATCGTTCATCATTTGTTTCAGGTCGCGTTCGATAGTTTGAGATATCGCCGTAGTTGGTGTATCGGTCGGTTTGTTCTCGAAAGGATCTTGCAGATGGATGGCCATTTTCTCTACCAGTAAAAAGGCAGCGGCAATAGCTATGATCAGCGGAACCTCGAACATGCCGAAATACTCGATCAAACCAAAAGGCAATAGCGCAATGAAAAGGTACAAGCAAAAATGGATGTACAAACTATACGTAACCGGGAATACCGTGTTTTTGATACGCTCGCATTTCCCCATAGCATCGCAAAGGCGGTTGATCGTACCATCTATCTGCACTTGCTGATAGTCGTTCAGCCAGCCATTGCGATGAGCCAGACGCAGATCCATGCCGTGCAGTTTTAAAAGCGCGTTAGGCATATTGCTGAATCGGCGAGTAAATTTCACCTCTTCATCAACCAAAAAATCGATAGAGCGGATGTAGGCATTCTGCCCGCGCAAGCTTTGGCTTAAGCTATAGCACCAGGCTATTTGCCTGTTCAGGAAACGTTTTTTAAAGGTCTCTATTTCTTCAGAGCCATCATTCATGCCTAAAAAGGTGGTCATCTCGCGGGCCAGTGATCGCGAATCGTTCACTATAGCGCCCCATATACCGCGGGCCTCCCACCATCTATCGTAGGCCTGGTTAGACCTGAACGCAAGCAGCAGCGAAATGATAGTAGCGAGAATGGCCGGCACGGCAATAGGGATAGATATACGCAGACTTGGAAAAAATTGATGAAAAAGCGCTATGATGATACCATAGGCGGCAACCAATATCAACTCGCCCTTTATCTTTCCAACTACGTAGTTTACCGGAATATTTTTTTTGAGTAACATAGCGTTTAGCTTTAAAGGTTAAACATTAAACCAGTTAAACTTCTTCTAACTCCTCTACCTGAGGAGCTGCCACGCGAGCAGCTACAGTAACCACCGGCACCATTACGGCCGATACCTCAATTACAGGATATTTACATTTTTGGATCAGCAATTCGGGATCCACACTGTAGCGGTTAAGTTTATTGTAAGTATGATCTTTCACGCTTACAACACTCTCGATATCCTTAGCTTCTAAAAAGTTTTTAAATACCGCCACCGTGCTTCCGTAGAAGAACTCGTAGCTCACATTCACTAACTGATCTTTCTTCAATCGTTTAAGGTTGCCCAACTGATCTTCAAATTCTTGCGTGATGTGCTGGTACTCGCTTGCGCGGCGGGACAGCATTAATAATTCGGTAATACTGTCAGACACTTGCATAAAGTGCACCATCGAGATATTAAATTTTTGATCGGGGTGCTTATGCAGCAAATTATTTATGGCGGTAAGCGATGCCAAACTAAAATCGGTCGGGACCAGGATGTTCTTTGTTTTCATAGCGATACTCCTTATATTTGTTTTACTATTGTTGTTATGATACAATAGTAGGTACCGCTGATTAAGAACTCATAAGAGCGAGATTAAGATCCGATTAGAATTTCACCTTTTGGGATGATACGCGGGGAGCGCAATGCGGATGTCCGCACCCATATTCACTTTTGATATTATTGCAATAGTACCCTTGTGTAACCTGATGATATTCAGTGCCAAAGGCAAACCTACGCCATGACCGTCGAATTTACCGGTGTTAGATGCCCTGAAAAATGGCTCGAAGATATGCTGGATATCTTCTTCTGGAATACCGATACCCTGATCTTTCACACTGATCACTACCCTGCCCTTCTCGGTAAACAGTTTAATGATCACTGCTTTATTATCAGAGTATTTACAAGCATTAAGTACGATATTGCTGATGGCCAGTTTAAGCAGATGAACATTACCCAATAGCGTAATAGTATCAACATCCTCGGGCAGTTCAGAAAGATCTACGGTGATGTTGTTGGCCGCCACAATGTGATCTGCCGCTTTCTTGATATCCCAAACCAACTCATCCGCACGTATAGGTTCCCAATTTTGCTTCTTCCCGTCGAAGCCGGTTTGGGCTAAGCCAAGCAGACTGGTGATCATATCCTGCAAACTTTTAGCGCCTTTAAGTATCTCAGAAAGAGCTTGCTTGTTGACGGTATCATCAGGCGAGACGTGCTTTAGGGCCAGCTCGGCCTCGCCTTTGATAATTGATAGTGGCGTACGCAACTCGTGCGACGCATTACTGACAAAGTTATTTTGGGTCTCGAAAGCCGTCTCCAGACGGTTGAGCATATCGTTAAAGGTTCGGGTAAGTTCGGCTATCTCGTCGTTACCGTCGCTACCGTCTAAGCGCAAGTGCAGGTTGTTGGCTGTAATGGTGTTTACCTTTTTTATAATGTTACGTACAGGCTTAAAGGTATGGAAGGAAAAACGTGTACCTATAATATAAACCAGCACCAATAGCACCACAAAGCCTACTATAAGTATCTTCTCCAGGTTATCCAGTTCTTTTAATCCGTACGGATCTTTAGCCGATACCACAAAGATCAGGTCACCCTCGGTCAACCGCACTACCTTCCCGGCGTAAAAAGTGTTGTTAGTTTTATAGCGGGACTTACCGTCGGCCAAAATATTATCCAGGAAATTTTCGGGAATAGCATCGAACTTATGCGTGAGCCTGTCCGCAGGTTTAATAATGTATTGACTTTCACTGGGTAAGCGTTCCAAAAAACGCTGGCGCATGTCCTTAACCGCGCCGGCACTATCCAGATCTTTGGTTTGATAAACGTCGGCTGCAATGTTTACCCTCGCTTCCAGTCGTTTATAAAAATCCTCGAAGTTGAATTGATGCTCGAAATAAAAGACAGCTGCGCTAAAAAGAATGATCACCCCCGATGTTAGGGCAAAAAACAGCCAGGCAACTTTCTTTTGTATGGTCATTTATTGGGCCGGCTCCTTTAATATGTAGCCCATTCCAACCACGGTGTGGATCAGCTTAACATCATGATCCTTATCTAATTTTTTGCGCAGATAGTTAATGTAAACATCCACAACATTGGTGCCCATATTAAAATCGATATCCCAAACATGCTCCAATATCTCAATGCGCGACATCATCCGGTTCCTGTTCTTCACCAAAAACTCGATCAGACGGTATTCGGTAGCAGTAAGTTCGATCACGGCACCACCACGGCGCACCGAGCGCTCATCCTGATTGATCACCAGATCAGCTACTTGCAGGGTGCTTACCGGCTTGCCACCATTACGCCTGCGCGTGAGAGTGCGGATACGGGCATTCAATTCCTCTAAACTGAAGGGCTTAACCATGTAATCGTCGGCACCACTATCCAAGCCTACAACAATGTTATCAGTAGTACCTAAAGCGGTCAGCATCAATACGGGAGCCTGGCTATCAGCCTTACGCAGGTTGCGGCAAACCTCTATCCCGTTCATGCCGGGTAGCATCACATCTAAAATGATCAGTGCTGGGTCTATCTTCATGGCCATCTGCAAACCGGTGTTGCCGTCCATCGCTACACTTACCTGATAGCCTTCGGCACCAAGATCACGTTGTATAATGGATGCTAAGCGGGGTTCGTCTTCAATTAACAAGATCTTCATGCTCTCTCAAATATATTTAGTGCATAACAAAAATATGTTTAAACTGTTATTTTCAAACAGTCATGGGTCACATTTTTATTTACATGATTTGAATTTTGCAAATAATGGATCGATTAGCGCAAACGCTCGCCTCCTTAACCGCTATACCTTTGTATCAACAAAAAACAAATAAAAAATGAATACCACAAGTAAAATAGCATTAGTAACGGGCGGCAGCCGCGGTTTAGGAAAAAACATGGCATTGAGCCTGGCCAAGAAGGGAATTAACGTGATCCTGACCTACCACAGCCAAAAAGATGAAGCCCTTAAGGTAGCAAGCGAAATAGAAGCAATTGGCCAAAATGCAGCCGTGTTGCAACTGGATAGCGGCAATGTAAGTAGCTTCAATGATTTCTTTTTGCAAGTTAAGGCTATATTAAAAGACACCTTTAACGCGGATGGTTTTGACTTCTTGATCAACAATGCCGGTATAGGTATCAACGCTCCTATTGCCGACACTACCGAAGAGCAATTTGACACTCTTGTAAACATCCACTTTAAAGGTGTCTACTTCCTTACCCAACAAGCATTGCCGGTAATTAAAGATGGTGGCCGTATCATCAACCTGTCTTCGGGTTTGGCCCGTTTCACTATGCCGGGTTATTCGGCCTATGCAGCTATGAAAGGAGCTATCGAAACACTATCCCGTTATCAGGCCTTAGAATTAGGCAAACGTGGTATAGCTGTGAACATTGTAGCCCCCGGCGCTATCGAGACCGACTTTGGCGGTGGTGTAGTGCGCGATAACGAGCATATCAACAAACATATCGCCGGTATAACCGCTCTTGGCCGCGTTGGTTTGCCGGATGATATTGGCGGTGTTGTTGCTTTCCTTTGTACAGACGAAGCTCGTTGGATCAACGGTCAGCGTATCGAGGTATCGGGTGGTATCAACCTGTAATTGATAATAAAACCGAGTCTGGAGCTTGTCGAAGGGCGGCGTGTTGGGATCACAGCAATGCATAGCAGCCATTTGCATAGTGGTGATCCCTGCGCACCATAGTTCGGCAAGCTCACTATGACGCCTTATTAACAACAACATCATGGACAACATCGTGAAGGATCTTTGAGAATAGCACCAATGAGCTGCTAACCCGCTCTGCTGAGTTACAGATCCTTCGCTATGCTCCGGGGTGACAAAATTCTATATCTATCTAAAGTTATCATCCACTTGCCGGGTAGTAACATTATACCGCCTAACGATCAATCTATTATCTCCATCTTTATTAAAGTAATTGATGGCCCAACTAATAAACACGATCACCTTGTTACTGAATCCCGCCAGTGACATCAAGTGGACGAACAGCCACAACACCCAGGCAAAAAATCCCTGAAAATGCAATTTACCAATATCCGCCACGGCATGGTTACGACCAACTGTAGCCATGGATCCTTTGTCGTTATATTTAAATGGCACAAGCACTTCTCTGTTGATCAGCCTGAGCAAATTTTGCGCTAAATGTTTACCCTGTTGGATCGCAACCTGTGCCACACCCGGCAATCCTTCGGGTAATTCATCTGTGATCATAGCCGATACATCGCCAATGGCAAATACATTATTGTAAGAGTTCACCCGATTGACACCATCAACTTTGATCTTGCCACCGCGTGCGATTGGTGCATCGGTCAATCCGCCGGGCATCTCCCCCTTTACACCGGCCGCCCAAAATACATTGCGGGTTTTAATGACCGTTCCGTCGTCTATGGTGCACGTAAGGCCATCGTAATGTTCAACATGCACGTTGTTTTTGATCATGACACCCAAGCTTAATAGAAAGTCCTTAGCTTTTTTTGATGCCCCGTCGGACATGGCTGCTAGTAGGTCGGCTTTGCCTTCGGCGAGGTAAACCCGCATGTCATCCAAACACAGGCCCGGGTGGTCTTTGCAAAGGGTGTGCATACGCATTTCGGCCAACGCGCCGGACAGTTCCACACCGGTCGGACCGCCGCCTACTACTACAAAAGTGAGGAGTGCTTGCCGTTCTTCCTGGTCGGTGGTCACCATGGCTTTTTCCAAATTTTGTAGAACCAAACTGCGCAAGTTCAACGCCTCGGGCAGGTTCTTCATGGGCATGGTGTTACGCTCTAACTCCTCGCTGCCGAAAAAGTTGGTGGTAGCGCCGGTGGCTAATATCAGATAGTCGTATTTGATCGGGCCGACCTCGGTTTCTAAAGTATTATTCTGATGGTCGACTTTATTGACCGATGCCATCACGAAAGTAAAATTCTTTTGCCCGGCAAAGATGCGCCGAATAGGAAAAGCTACCGAATCGCCTTCGATAGCTCCCATAGCCACCTGATATAACAGGGGCTGGAAAGTGTGATAATTATGTTTATCCAGCAGCAATACCTCGGCCTTGGCCTTCTTTAGATTTTTTGCTACCTGTATACCGCCAAAGCCCCCGCCAATAATAACAATGCGAGGGGTGCCGGGTTTGGTTGTTGTAAAATCCATAGGGTCAGTTAACGACTTATGCCGTAATGTTGTACCCTAAATAAAGCAGATCTTTAGCTAATGTTTTGGATAAACTTTAAAATTAAATTTAGATGGATCAGTTTTTATTATTGGAGCCCTGTCTCGAATTCCATACGTGAGCTCCCATCTTCTGGTAATTAAAAGCCAAAGAGTCTGAAATGATCGTTGTGGTATCTCCCTTACCTCTCAATGTTGCAAATATTCTTTTGCTATCGTCGGCATCTTTGCTACCTCTGGCCGTAATGAGTTTTTTCTTATTATCGATGGTAACATGCTCTGCAGTTATAGTCATCTCGCCTATTTTTAAGTCGACGCCACCGTAAAGCTGAATGTGATCTTTATCTTTTTTAACCGATGACCCCGCTTTTAATACATAGATGTCTTTCATGGTCAGCGGGCGTTTTGCAGCGGCAGCTTTATTATCCGCCTTCACGTAAAACTTAGGGAACAAAGTTGGCTCCTGTATCCCATGGCTTTTGATATCATCAGATATGGCTACCCAATTTACCTGGTAGGTTTTAGCGCCGGTCTTCTTTTCGCCAACAAAACGTAGGCGTACGTGGTCGTCGTCGGATAACGAATTCATGTCCGGGCCATCAGGCTTAAAATTGATATTAAATCGGTAGCCATTAACGGTCTCTACTACAGCAGTTTTCCATTTTCCATTGGCGTACTTGGTGATCTTGGTAAGTTGGCCATCTGTAAAACGTACTTTATTAGCTTCGTAAAGGAACGGATAGGCCGGTATTTTTCCCGCCTCGGCTAACTCGAATACCTTTTTGTCATCTTTGATGATATAAGAAGGCCAGATCTCAATATATTTAAATTCTTTACCGATGGTCTCACCAAAGGATTTCAATTTCAAAACGTCGCCCACTTTAAGAATGTTGGCTAATTGTTTTTGCTGGGCGCGCCCCGTCGCAATAAAATACTCCTGACCGGCGTGGTCAAATGTCAAACCTTTATTGCCACGGTTATCGGTCGCATTAGCTTTGATCTTTACGGTAACTTCGCCCGCTTTATGAAACTCGTCTATCGATTTCTTTTTTATCTTGAAATCATCGGACTTACGATAAGCATCCTCTTTCTCACGTGCTGCTTCGCCCGCCGGGCTAAGTTTCTGGCGATACTTGTTGGTATCGATCACAGGCTCTTGTGCAGCGTCCTTAAAATCTTTACCAGCGCTATATAACATCTCACCGCCTTTATAAATACTTTCTGGCTTTAGTTGCAACGGTTCGCTGATCTTCATTTCCATCAGTCCCTTAGCTTTAGGCTCGAAATCTATGATAAAGGTCTGGACTTTAATAGAAAGCTCATCCCCTACTTTAAGATCAGGCATCTGAGGAAGGTTGAAGTGCAAGATCTGATACGGATACCCTTCATATTTAACTTTTAACAGGTCAAGCTTACCATCATTAAATTCCAGATCCGTAACTTTAACTTTGATGGTTTTGTCCACAAAGGCATGCGATCTTTTATAATAATCCGTCTTTTTAAAGTCCTCGATGACCTTGGGTAATTCAAGCTTCTTCAGCTTCTGAGGTCTGTCGATCACATTGTGTGCCTTCTCACTTTTCTTTAAGCTGGCAAAGGCCAGCGAGCTGATCAGTACCACGGGTACGAACAGCAGGTAGATCACTTTTTTCATATTGGTTGTCGGTTTAATAAATAACATAGTGATGCGCTTTTTAAGCGGCACTTTACTAAAGTTGTGATAGAGTATGCCATTGCCGGCGACCGACAAATGTAGCAGCAGGTTAGCGTAGTTCTGTTTGTCGGTATCGTTCGCTACCGCATGGTCTACCTCAAACTCGTGGTTCTCTTCCACCGAGCGTGCATACAGATAAATGAACGGGTTGAACCACAATATGATCTGTGCAAGTTTCACGATAATCCTATCGGCAGAGTGGTACAACTTCACGTGCATCATCTCGTGTGCGATGATCTGCCGGATCTCGTCAGCACTTAGCTCGCCCTCGTTCACAAAAATATAGTTAAGGAAAGAGCCGTTACTGACCTTGTTGTTGCCGCTCAAAATGTTCACATTGCCAAGTTTGCTTATCTGTTTGCCTTTCAACCGCTTGAAAAAAGCCAATAGCGTAATCAGTAAGTGCACACTTAGTGCTGCTACCGCGATATAATATGTGTAGCGTAAAACGTCTTGCCATTTTACTGGCTTACTTATGGTCGCCTCGTCGACTGTCAGGGTAAACACAGTTGGTTCGGCTGGTTGCGGAGCGTAGTTGTAAACCACTTGCTCCACAACCCCGGTATAAGGTTTAGGTTCGTTAATATCAATCTTGATCAGCGGGATCAGGAAACTCAGTATCACCGTTGATAGCAAATACCATCTATTGATGGAAAAGAACGTCAACTTGCGCAAGAACGCGTAATAGAACAGGTAGAAAACCGCTGTGCAGCCGGTCACCTGTGCCAGGTAAATGATCATGTTCATGATTTTTTGCTTTGGCTAATAATGTCCTTTATCTTATTCACGTCCTCTTCGCTCAGTTGCTCCTCTTTAACCATAAAACTGAAAAGGCTTTCGGCCGAGTTATCGAAATAACCCGAGAAGAACTTCTTGAAAGACGATTTGCGGTAGTCGCTTTTACTGATAGCCGGGAAATACTCGTAGGTCTTGCCATAAGCTTTATAATCCACGTACCCTTTCTTTTCCAAAAGTCTTACAACAGACGATATGGTGTTGTAGGGCGGCTTAGGATCATCGGGCAATTCATCGATGATATCCTTCACAAAGGCTGTTTTTAATCGCCACAAAATGTGCATTACGCGTTCTTCGGTCTTGGTTAGCTCTTCCATAACTCAAACTTAAAACTTACTTTTCAGTTTTACAACTATTTTATACGTTTTAAAACGTATTTATCAGTTTTATAAGTTAAAAAACTGATAATCAACATATATAAATTATAATTGCAAAGAACACGAGACTTTCGCAAAGGACTTAACGGGCATTGTAGTCAACTAAAAAGTAATCATATCGACTAATATCTTTATGTTCTTTGTGTCTTGTGCCTTACCCGAGATCCTTTGTGGACTTTGTGGTTAAACTCACCCGCCTCCGCCCCATACTCTACCAATTCAGTAGTTTAATTTCACATTTACGACGGATGTTTACCCGCGTTTACCTATTTTCGCAAAATTTCAATTGCGCATGCTACCTCTCTATGTGATCAAGATCGGCGGGAACGTCATCGATAATTCTGAAGCTTTACATCGTTTCTTGGAGACCTTTACCAAACTGAAGGGCCATAAGATATTGGTGCACGGCGGCGGTAAGGTAGCTACTAAACTAGCGGAAGATCTGGGTATAGAGTCGCAATTGGTAGATGGCCGTCGCATTACCGACATTGAGACATTGCGTGTGGTGACCATGGTTTACGGCGGATTGATCAGCAAAAATATCACCGCGCAACTACAACGTTACGGCACCAACGCCATTGGCCTTACCGGTGCTGACGGCAATTTTATTAAAGGCAAAAAACGCCCGGTAAAAACTATCGATTACGGCTACGTAGGCGACCTTGACGATAACTCGGTCAACGCCAAAGGTATCAGCGACCTGCTGAATGCCGGCTTCACCCCTGTCTTTGCGGCTTTAAGTCACGATGGAGAAGGTCAGCTTTTGAATACAAATGCAGATACCATAGCCTCAGCACTGGCGGTCGGCCTTTCATCTTTATATCAAACTACCCTCATCTACTGCTTCGAAAAGAAAGGCGTATTACAGGATATAGACGACCCGGAGTCATTAGTTAGGGATATCAATCCCGAGCGTTACGACGAGCTTAAAGCAGCCGGTATCATCCACAGCGGGATGCTACCTAAGTTGGATAATGCGTTCAAAGCGATAGATATGGGCGTACAAGCAGTTATCATTGGTCATGCCGATGATCTGAGACAAACTAACGAGGGCGGTACTTTTGGTACACGATTAAGCAAATAACAACATGAACACACAAGCAATTGCCATTTTAGGCAGCGGAAATATAGGCCTGTCATTGGCCAAAGGATTAGTTAAAGCAGGCATTTATCAGCCCGAGCAGATCGCGTTAACGCGCCGTAACATATCAGCCTTATCAATTTTAAAAGAACAAGGTTACATCACTACATCTAACAATGCTGAAGCCGTGGCCAATGCTACGATCATCGTGTTAGCCATCCTTCCGCAACAATTGAATAAGTTACTGGACGAGATCAAACCGTCTATCGACCCAAGCAAACACCTGCTGATATCTGTAGTATCCGGCGTAAGCTGCCAGGATGTGCGCGAGCATTTAGGTTTGGATGTACAGGTGGTCCGCGCAATGCCTAATACGGCTATCGCCATTGGCCACTCTATGACCTGTATCGCAACCGATACAGCTTCGGACGCTAACATTAGTTTGGTCACTTCATTGTTCGATACCGTTGGGGTGAGCATCCGAATTAATGAGGAACTGATGACATCGGCAACTGCGCTTTGCGCTTGCGGCATCGCCTTCTTTTTAAGATCGATACGTGCTGCTTCGCAAGGTGGTACCGAGATAGGTTTCCATGCGCACGATGCATTAAAAATGGCTGCGCAAACTGCCAAAGGTGCCGCCGATCTTCTTTTACAATTAGCATCGCACCCCGAGCAAGAGATCGATAAGGTAACATCTCCAAAGGGATGTACTATTGCCGGCCTGAACGAAATGGAGCATAACGGTTTCAGCTCGGCCATGATCAAGGGGATCAAAACATCTGCGGAGAAAGCAGGCATTCTGTACAAGCAGTCGTAGGCTGCTTTGTCGAAATGGTAAGCCACCCTGCCGAAATGAAAATTAATTAAGATATTTGCGCTCCCGAATAAAAACTAAAATAATAATTACCAATAGCTTAGGCAGCGCGGTCTTTTCAGGGCAAGTGTTTTGCTAAGCAAGGGTAAATGAATAATAACATGCTCACAGTAGAAAAAATAGGCGGCACGTCAATGAGTGCCCTTAAGAACGTAATTGATAACATCATCCTTTTTAATCGCACCGGCGACGAATTGTATAACCGCATTTTTGTGGTGTCGGCATTCTCGGGCGTAACTAATTTACTATTAGAGAATAAAAAGACCGCCGAGCCGGGCGTTTACCACCGTCTTGCGCAGATGCAGGATTTTCATAAACCACTTATCGATCTGGTGGCCAAATTGAAAGAGATCAACACACAATATGTTGACCTTGGTTTGAACTTGGCTGCTGCTGATGAGTTTATCGAAAAACATGTTGCTGATGCTCAAAAATACTTGGAGAACCTGTCTAACATATTGGCTTCAGGCTATGTAAGTAGAGACAATATTTTACAAGCAGCCCGCGAAATATTGGCGTCCATCGGCGAAAGCCACTCTGCCTGGAATTTTACTAATATTCTGCAAAACATGGGCATCAATGCCACATTGGTCGACCTGAGTGGTTTGCACGATAATCGTCCGTTTACCATTGATCAACGCATTAAACATGCGTTTGACGGTATCGAATTAGCCAAAACCATTTGCATTGTGACCGGCTATGTTAAAGGTACCGAAGGCATTATGCGGGAGTTTGACCGCGGTTACAGCGAGGTTACTTTCAGCAAGATCGCCGAGGAGTTGAAACCGACCGAAGCGATCATTCATAAAGAATATCACCTGTCTACAGCCGATCCGGGTATTGTCGGTATCGAGAACTGCCATCCGGTAGGTAATACCAATTACGATATCGCCGATCAATTAGCTGATGTGGGTATGGAAGCCATTCACCCTAAGGCATCAAAACCACTGGAGATAAATGGAATCAACCTGCGTATCAAAAACACTTTCGAGCCTGCTCATCAAGGTACGCTGATCACCAAGGATTTCATTTGCGAGACCAAACGAGTAGAAGTAATCACTGGTACTGATAAACTGATCTTAATAGACGTTTACGACCCATTAATGGTAAGTAACGTTGGTACCGACTTAAAGATCATGCAGGTTTTCTTTGACCATAACGTAAGCTATATTTTCAAGGCAACGAGTGCAAATAGTATCTCAATAGTGATATGGGAACGTGACTTGAACGATGGCCTTATACAGGAACTGGAAGCAAACTTTGAGAAAATAGCTGTTGAGAAAACCGCTATGGTTTGCATGCTGGGCACCAATATGGATCAGCCGGGTTTATTGGCCCGCGCTGCCGCTGCCCTTACCGAGGCAGGCATCAACATCATGAGTGCAGGTTTTGCCCTGCGCAAAGTAAACATCCAGTTTTTGGTAGCGAGAGAGTCATTTAAGGACGCGGTGATCGCGCTGAACCGAGCGATGGCCAACTAATTTTGAATGCGAAATGCGGAATGCCAATTGCGAAATAATTAAGTAGGTAATTTACCTTCATTTCGAATTTGACATTTCGCATTTCGATATCCTTAAAACCAATTTCGCAATTGGCATTCCGCATTTCGACTTCCTTTAGATCTTCTCCGTTAAATGCCGCCAATACCGTTTTGGTACATGCATTAAATGCAGCTTATTATTTTTCCTTGCGGGGATATTGACGCTTTTAAAATAATTCTTCCATAAAACCTGATACAGTTCTTCTCCCTCATCATAAGCGGAAACTACTTTAGTCGGCGTCACGTCTGAGAAATCCAGCGAAATATATTCCGTGTGATGCAAATTATAATGCACCCCATATTTTCGACGGGTATCATAAATGATCCATTGCTGATCGGCATATCGGTTCTTAAAATGACGAATGATCAGCGGCAGCACGTTAAAATCAGGTTCGATAGCTGCATAAAATGTTTCATCTTTTAATTTTTGGAAACGGATAAAAGCTTCCATCCGGTGCTTCTCGCGGCGTACCTTACGGACCAGTTCAGATACACGCATTACGTATTTATTGCCGTAATCTTCCTCGATATTCTGCCCTGCATCAAAAACGTAACGGATATAACCTAATAACATGTTATCCTCATTCTCAAATTCGGCCAAATGCGCAGCATACAAACGTTGCAAGCCCATTCGGGACAGCTTCTGTTTCAAACCAGCCAATACCCGTTCCGCCCTTGCGTTGTCAGTTATCACTTGGATCACCTCGTCAAACAAAGCATCGGTTCGCCTCTCCCCTTTTTTCAGGTCGACATAGAGCAGGCGACGTTCATACACTTCGAACGCGGCAGTAAGTAGCCCTTCAAAGCTACCGTCATATATCAACGTTGTCATATTAAAACAGGTTGAGTTGAGTGTGCGAATTTTTTAAATATTTACTGGTCGACTCTGCCAAAATAAATTGCTTGATCCTACTGCCGGTCAGGTCGCGACGTTCAAATTCGCTGCTGTTGCAGGTCACAAAATAACGGGCACGATTTAGGGCGATGCCCAACTTTTTCAAATGATCCCAATTCAGTTTACCGAACTTTCGCGCGCTCACGATCTTATGCGCTGATTGTACGCCTATCCCTGGCACACGCAAGATCAATTGCAGGTCGGCCTTATTAATATCCAGAGGGAATACCTCCATATTACGCAAGGCCCAGCTCAACTTCGGGTCGATGTCCAGATCCAACAATGGCTGGTCGTGATTTACGATCTCGTTCACGTGGAAACCGTAATTGCGCATCAACCAATCGGCCTGGTACAATCTATTCTCCCTGACCATTGGCACGGCGGTATTTAACTCAGGTAAGCGTTTATCAGCCAATACCGGCACATAACCAGAGTAATACACCCGACGCAGCTTATAGCTTTTGTAAAAGCTTGCCGCGGTGTACAGCACCTGCATATCCGTCTCAGGCGTGGCACCAACGATCATCTGAGTACTCTGCCCCGCCGGTGCAAACATTGGCGCTTTCTTAAATAGCTTCTTCTCTTCGGTTCGCTGAATGATCTCGGTCTTTAAAAAGCCCATTGGTTTGATCATTTCCTTGCGGTCTTTTTCAGGTGCTAAGAGTTTGAGTCCCTCCTCGGTCGGCATTTCAAGATTGACACTTAAACGGTCGGCATAAAGTCCGGCCTCCATCATTAGTTCGTCACTTGCTCCGGGGATGGATTTAAGGTGGATATAACCGTTGAATTTATGCTCAGTACGTAACTTCTTGGCTACCCGCACCAGGCGTTCCATAGTAAAGTCGGCATCTTTAAAAATACCTGAGCTAAGAAACAAGCCTTCGATATAATTACGTCGATAAAAATTGATGGTCAGATCCACTACCTCTTGCACAGTAAAGGCCGCCCGTTTGATATCGTTGGTCTTGCGGGATACGCAATAGGCGCAATCAAAAATGCAGTGGTTGGTAAGCAATATCTTCAATAAAGACACACACCGCCCGTCCTCGGTGTATGTATGGCAGATGCCATTGCTGGCATTTCCCAAACCTTTATTTTCATTCTTACGTTTACTCCCGCTCGATGAGCACGATACATCGTATTTTGCCGCATCGGCCAATATATTCAACTTCTCAACTATCCGCTCCTCATTCATTGAGATAAAATTACTAACAATTTTAGTTTAATCATCAAAAAAGATCAGATCTATTTAGAGATTGAGAAGTTAAGAAAGTTTACAAAGGTTAACATTTTTCAAACTGCATAATATTTAAGTATCTGCATACCAAATAGTTATAAATATATCAAGTTAAACGGTGTAAACCCTGGGCGACAAGCGATTGCTAAAATTTACCGCAAAAAACCAATTCTTATATAATGTATGTTTCGTTTTATGAGCAAGGCGACAAAACTTTCTCCGGTGTCCGGTGGTTGCTTTTTAAAAGATCATCATCATGAAAAAATTATATACAGCCGTCGTTACTGCCAAGGGTGGTCGCGAAGGTCACATCACATCGGCAGACGGAATTATTGATCTGGAATTACGCAAACCCGCGGCCATGGGTGGTGAGGACGGTTACGCCAATCCCGAATTGTTATTTGCAGGTGCCTGGGGGAGTTGCTACTTGGGCGCTTTAGGCTCGGTAGCTAAAAAGGATAACATTGATGTGAGCGAAGCAACTGCCCAAGTGCATATCAGCTTTAACCAGGAAAGTGAGACCACTTATGCCTTATCGGCCGAATTACATGTACACATTCCCGGATCGGAATTATCAGAGACCCAACGTTTAGCTGATCTGGCGCATAAGGGTTGCCCGTATTCTAAAGCTACCCGCGGCAACATCGAAGTAAAAGTGATAGCAGTTTGAAATGGAAGAGATGTTAGATATGAGATGTGAGACAGGCTGCGGTATAAGTGACGTGAGCTTTAAAAGCAAGCAAAATGAGCCATATACACAAACGTTAAGATATGTAAAAACTGATCTTTGAGTTATGAAAAACTTAGAAATGATCAATTTAGGAAATAACGGCCCGCTTGTTTCAAAACTGGGATTGGGCTGTATGCGCATGTCGTCGGTATGGGGAAGCGCACATCAGGATGAGGCCGAAAGCATTGCCACCATTAACGAGGCGTTGGATAAAGGCATTAACTTTTTAAACACGGGCGACCTTTTACGGCGCCGGTCATAATGAGTTGCTGGTAGGTAAGGCCATTAAAGGCCGCCGGGACGATGCTTTTATCAGCGTTAAATTTGGCGCGATATTTCATAACGGCCAATGGTTGGGTTTAGATCTTAGACCCATCGCTATCAAAAACTTCATCAATTACTCGCTTACCCGCTTGGGTATAGAGACCATTGACCTGTATCAGCCTTGTCGTATGGATGGCAGCGTACCTGTCGAAGATATTGTTGGTACCGTGGCCGACCTCGTTAAAGAAGGTAAGGTGCGCTACTTAGGCGTATCAGAGATCACTGCCGAACAACTACGGCAGGCTAATAATACTTATCCTGTAAGCGCGCTGGAGATCGGTTACTCGCTTGCCGACCGACAGATCGAGACCGACCTGCTACCAACTGCAAAAGAGTTAGGCATCAGCGTAGTGGCCTTTGCTAATACAGCCGAAGGTTTGCTTACCGGCGACCTGAAAGCACCATTGCCTGCCGATGGCCATCTGTTGCATTTCAGCCGTTTTCAGGGTGATAACCTGGTAAAAAACCTGGAGAAGGTCGAGATATTAAAGCAGCTGGCCACAGACAAAGATGCTACCCCTACCCAACTGGCCATTGCCTGGGTGAACGCCCAAGGTGATCATATTATTGCCATTAGTGAGCATGAGCCGCCGCAAACGCCTGCCCGAAAACATGGCCGCTATGAATATCCAATTTTCTGCAGATGAAATGAACCTGTTGAACACTACCTTTGCACAAGGCGCCATCCTGGGCGGAACCTATTTGCAACGCTAATGACCAACCCTACAGAGATCATCCCGGGAGTTATCTTTTACTCGTATCTGGCAACAAGCCGTAAAGATAAAGTCGGCTTCCTCCAGCACCATACGCTGGTGCTGCAGGTATCGGGCCATTTTAAGCTGGAAACGGCTGGGCAAACGGTGACCATGAACGGCGGCCAAATGCTGCTGATCCGCAAGAACCAGTTGGGGCAGATCACCAAAACTCCGCTACCGGATCAGGATTATGAAACTATTGTGATATCCTTACAGGAAGATCTGTTGCGACAGATCGCTTTAGAAGAACATATCGATATTGACCAAAAATATATCGGCCCGCCAAATATCCTTATTCCGGCTAACGAATTTTTAGCCGGTTATTTTAATTCGATAGTTCCTTACATACGCAATTCATCATCGATATTGACTACCGAGATGGGGCTGATCAAGATCAAAGAGGTGGTGAAATTGCTGATGCATACCATGCCACGGTTAAAAGAATTCCTGTTCGATTTTTCTGAACCTTATAAAATAGATCTGGAGAAATTTATGTTGGGCAACATCCATTTCAACTTGCCGGTAGAGAAGTTCGCTCAACTTACCGGCCGTAGTCTGGCCGCCTTTAAGCGCGATTTTCAAAAGACCTTCGGCCAACCGCCGCGCCAATGGCTGCAAGAACGCAGATTGACCGAAGCCCGGCATTTGATCGAGGCCAAACACCGCAAACCGTCAGCCATTTATTTAGACCTTGGTTTTGAGAGCCTTTCGCATTTTTCGCACACATTTAAAAAGCGGTTCGGGAAGACGCCGAGTGAATTTATTGGGGTTAATATAAATGCCCCGATCGGAAAATTAGCTACCTGATCGCAATAGTCACGACGCTTAAGCTATCATCGGATATATTTTAATGACCTGAGGATCTTGCTCTAAAGCATCACTATCGTAAACAGTTACGAGGTATGGTTTCGCATTCTGATCTTTGAAAAGCATCAGATCTAAATATTCTGCACCTATACTCCCGTTTTGCGAGAGCATTTTTATAGCTTCTGTATCGTTCGCTTGGATCAATTTTTCTATTGCGGTGTATTCCTCCTTAACGAAATAAATTACTTTAAGACTGTCTAATTCGGTTACCGCTGTTATGCCGAATTGATCGTTAGCAAGAATGCTTTTTACAACATATTCATCGTATTCCATAGCTATATTGGTTGATGTGCTAAAACTGAGCAACCTCCCTCTTAGTACTCTCTGGATAAATTGCAGTGCTACAATTTCCGCTGGTGCGATCTTTCTGCCGGATGTCTCGACAAAGGCTCCTGCGCTCTTAACGCTACAGATCCATGTCAGTCGGACGTGGTTGATCTAAACTACCGATGAGTTTAGTGATGCCTAATTTCACGGGTTCAGGTATCTTGTTATCGTCCCGGATCAGTTCTCGAATGAAATCATATTCTGAGTTTGACAACGCCAATAGTCCACTAATGTTGCAGATGAGTCGGTAAACGTCAGGGCTGATCTCAATATTATTATTGTACAGTCGGTTTACAACAAAATCGAACGCAATTTCAGTTTCATTATACTCAAGATATTCTTTAAAGCTATCGACTTCTTTACCACTTACTCCAAGGAATTCAGCAGCTATCAACAATCTCATTATTTGATCATCGACAACTTTCGTGTTTCGCACGTAACTCATATCACACTTTTTACGAAACTATCCGGCCTTGGCCATTAAGATAATTTATCGATATTCCCCCTCTTCCCCAACACACTATTCTTATAACCGAAAGTAAAATAAACGATCAAGCCTAAACATAACCAGATCAGGAAACGCTCCCAGCTTTGGTAAGGCAGTTCGGTCATTAGATAAAAGCAGCTCATTAGGCCTAATACCGGTATAAGCGACAAATTCTTTAAGAATGATAGCACGGTAAGCACCAATGATAAGATGATGAACAGGAAGAAAGGGAATTTATGGTGCAGATTATCACCATCCAACAGTTTGGTAAACGGCTCCCAAAACACTACCATACCGATAACGAACAGTACCGGTACGATGAACTTAGCATTGATATAAGGCAGACGGAAACGGCCTGCAACAGCGGCTTCGCGAGGCATTAATAACACACCACCACAAACTAAAACAAAAGCAAACAAAGTACCTATACTGGTCAGGTCGGTCACTTCGGTCAGGTTCATGAATAAAGCGGGTATTGCTACCACGCAACCAGTCACGATGGTAGCGAACGACGGCGTATGATATTTAGGGTGGATGCGCGAAAAAGCTTTAGGTAACAATCCATCGCGGCTCATGGTCATCCAGATACGTGGCTGGCCCATCTGGAAGATCAATAATACACTGGCTGTTGCGATAACCGCGCTGACAGATATCACATAGCTGATCTTATTTAAACCCACTTTCAGGAAAACGTAAGCCAAAGGATCACCAACGCGAAGGTCTTTGTACGATACCATACCGGTCAAAACCAAGGCGATCAGGATATAAAGTACGGTACAAATTATCAGCGAATAGATCATACCTCTTGGCAGATCACGTTGTGGGTCTTTACATTCCTCGGCCGTGGTAGAGATGGCATCGAAACCGATATAAGCAAAAAACACGCCCGATACCCCCTTCATCACTCCACTAAAACCGTTAGGTAAAAAAGGGCTCCAATTAGCTGGTGTAACATAAAAACAACCGATCAGGATAACCGCTATTACAATGGCTATCTTTAAGAACACCATAGCATTGGTCGCCTTCTTGGTTTCGCGAATGCCGATGTAAACCAGGTAAGTGATAGATACCACGATCAGCAGCGCCGGGATATTACCTATCAATTTAATGCTGCCAAAAGTGGGGGCTGTATCCCAGGCCAAAGCGGCGTTTTTAATGGTGTCGGTTATCTCACTTAACTTTCCGGCTTTAGTCAGTTCTTGCACCGCCTCATGGGCTTTAAAGGCCGACAGGTAATCCAGCGTTAGATATTCGGGGACATGGATACCAAGTCCGGCTAAAAAGTTAACAAAGTAGGTGCTCCATGATATAGCCACGGCAATGTTACCGATAGCGTATTCCATCAGCAGATCCCAGCCGATTATCCAGGCTACCAGTTCGCCGAAAGATGCATAAGCGTAAGTGTAAGCGCTGCCTGCCACCGGGATGCGCGAAGCAAATTCCGCATAACACAAAGCCGAAAACCCGCAGGTGACCGCGGTAAGGATAAACAATAAGGTAACTCCCGGACCGCCGTGAAAAGATGCCTCGCCTATGGTAGAAAAGATGCCCGCCCCTACTACGGCGGCAATACCCATCAGGGTTAAGTCTTTAACGCCTAAGGCCTTGGTCAGATGCACACCTGAGTGCTCGCCATCGCCGAAGCCGTTCTTTACATCATCTAAAATACTTTGTACTGATTTTTTGCGGAATATGCCGTTGGACATGCTATGTTCGGTAGGGTTTCTGTAATATTCAAACCAAACATAATCAATTTTTCGGAATATGAAGTTGTTGTTAAGGTAGTTTGAGGTTTAAGGTCCTGATCTGAGAACTTTAACCCCAAAGCATTCAAAGAAATAGCATAAATGACACTAAGCCCTTAAAATCGTAACAACTTTGTGCAGTTAAAGACTTACGAAGCTTTGAAACCTCGTAAGCCTACCATTAAATTTAATATCCCCTGTTGAAGAGGATGGATATCTGTTACTTCTGATACAAATTATCGATCAGCATATCGTGTTTGCGTTTACGCCTCACCATCAGTATCACAAAAATGATCACCGCTATCACGCTAACGCCAATAATGATCAACGTACCGCTTACCCCTTGCCATTTACCAAAGGTGAGGTACTGGTCGGTCCCATCCAGTTCAGGCGGAGATTTGATGCCCGCGAAGAATGCTTTCATCTCTTCGGCGGCTACATCCTGGCGTTGCTCATCATACAGATACTGGAAAGTGTAAGTTACCGGTTTGGTGTAGAGGATGCGGAACTTGCGTAATTGCACGCCGCTGCCGGTATCTGTACGCAGTACAAAATCGTGCACCTCCAGTTTATTCATAATAGTATCCTTACTATCGGTAATGGTACCTTCGGGCAAACCTGCCTGAACTTCTTTGATATAATCTTTAAATATCTTCTTCAGTTCTTTCTCCTTCTTTAGCACCTTTTGCTCTCCATTTGGCACACGGCTAACGATCATATAACCATAGCGTGAATTAGCGGTATAGGTCTGCTGACCAAGGGTATCTATCTTTCTAACATCGGCCGGTAAAGTAAGACTTACCACCTCATCTAATCGTACCTTTTTTGTGGTCTGGGCAGATCCGGCCAGGCCGAAAAGTACTATATTGAAACTCAATAATATCTTTTTCATAGTACCAATTACAACTATTTGGATATCGAATGGTTTTTGAAAATTTCAGACATGACACATTATCAATGCTTTAACAAATTAAATATCAATATTTTAACTAACAGAATTTAGCTTCGGATTAATTGTACTTTTAACACTTATAAAACATAAAATTAGCCTTATCGGTCGTACCTTTGCGGGCATGTCACCTAATGCTACCTACACCAAATACCCTAAAACAATGTTACGGATGGCCGCCGGGGCCATGTTCTTTATCGTGGGCTTATGCTTTGCCAGTTGGGCATCGCGTATCGCAACTATTCAGCAAACACTCGGATTAAGCGAGGCTGCATTAGGTGGCGTATTATTTGCCTTGCCCGTAGGCTTAATGTTGTCTTTACCATTTGCCGGTTGGGCGGTGAGTAAGATCGGAAGCCGCCGGTTATTGATCATTGCAGCCGTAACCTACGGGATAGCATTGGTAGGCTTAGGTTCGGTAACATCTATTTTTGGACTGATAGTCTGCTTAATATGTTTCGGCTTTGCAAGTAATACAGCCAATATCTCGGTGAACACACAGGCGGTAGCGGCCGAACAATTATACGAGCGGCCTATCCTGGCGTCCTTTCACGGACTTTGGAGTTTGGCCGGATTTGTCGGCGCTGGCATCGGTACTTTTATGATCGATAAACAGATAGCCCCTCAGCAGCATTTTATTATCATTTTAGGTTTGATGATATTGATCGTGGTCATCTGCTCCAGATATCTGAACAATGACCGCAGTATAAGTGACGAGCCAATATTTGTGATGCCCGATAGCTCGCTGATAAAATTGGGTATCATCGCCTTCTGTTCGTTAATGTGTGAAGGAGCGATGTTTGATTGGAGCGTGATCTATTTCAAAAAAGTAGTATCGGTAGACGGCGCGCAAATGGCCGCCGGATACACCGGCTTTATGCTGACCATGGCATCCGGTCGATTTGTGGCTGATAAGTTGGTTCATAAATTCGGGATTAAAAGGATACTACAGATCAGCGGACTATTATCTGCAATTGGTTTGATGATAGCCGTGATCTTCCCGACGTTCTACACCGCCATCATCGGTTTCTTGCTGGTAGGTTTTGGCGTATCGTCTGTAGTGCCATTGGTTTACAGCGAGGCCGGAAAGTCAAAAACCATGCGCCCCAGCGTGGCTTTAGCGGCAGTGTCTACCATCGGTTTTATCGGCTTCCTGATCGGGCCACCAGTGATCGGTTTCATTGCCGGCATTACCGGTAGTTTGCGGTATTCTTTCACGCTGATAGCCGCCATGGGCATGAGCGTTGCGATATTGTCTACAAAAGCGAAGCTGTCTTGAAAGTCCGAAGTCAAAAGTCCGAAGTCAAAAGTCTGAAGTCAAAAGTCTGAAGTCGGATCGTTTATGATCTATTATTTTGACTTTCGACTTGAGGCTTAAGACTTTAGACTTAGAACTCAAGACTTTATAACGTAATCAAACTCCTCATACCCATTCTTAAAGATCAGCTTTAACGGTTCGTGAGGTATGTCGATATCTAAAGATAGCTGACCGATGATCTGCGGCAGATTATCGCGGATGAGTTTCAAGTCGGTCACATGCGGCATGGTGATATGGATGTCTTCACCCATGGGCTTTATCTCCCACCCTTTTAGGTTGGCCTTACTTAACAGGTCTATCCATTTTTCCTGATACGCGCTCATAATAATTGGTTTATTATAAAAAGCAGATGTATCTGCAAAAGGTTTGCCCTAAAATAAAAATGCCCTCCAACGGACATTCCGTGGAGGGCATCTAAACTATAACAAAACCGCTTAGTTAGCAGTGAATTTGTAGATGGTCGATGTTTTGTAAGTTGCGCCCGGTTTTAAAGTAGTGGTCGGGAACTCTGGTTTATTAGGAGAATCAGGATAGTGCTGGGTCTCTAAACAAAGGCCTGTACGGAAATCGTTCTTAGCTTTACCACCTTTTAAGGTGTGCTTACCTTGCATAAAGTTACCGCTGTAAAACTGGATGCCCGGCTCCTCGGTGAATACTTGCATAGTGATGCCGGTCTTGTCGCCTGTTAAGGTGGTGATAGGCGTGGTGATATCGTGCTTGTTCAGTACGTAATTATGATCATAACCTTTACCGTTCTTCAGTTGCTCGTTAGCTTGCTCTATACGGGTACCGATCTTTTCAGGGCCGCGGAAATCGAATGGCGTACCTTCAACTTTCTCGATCTTGCCGGTCGGGATCAGTGTAACGTCAACAGGAGTATAACCATCAGCCGCTATTTGCAAAGTATGGTCAAGGATAGTACCGGTACCGAAGCCGTTCAGGTTCCAATATGCATGGTTGGTCAGGTTAACCACGGTCGGTTTAGTGGTGGTAGCCTCGTAAGCTATTTTTAAGCTGTTATCATCGCCCAAGGTGTAAATTACCTTAGTACTCAGGTCACCCGGGAAGCCCTGGTCGCCATCTTTCGAGGTATAGGTCAGTTCTAACGCGTTCTCGCCTACTTTTGTAGCAGCCCACAGGTGCGAATCGAACCCTACTGTACCGCCGTGCAGGGTGTTCGGTCCATTGTTGGCAGGTAATTTATACTCTTTACCATCTAAGGTAAATTTAGCTTTACCAATACGGTTACCGTAACGACCGATCAGCGCGCCAAAGTAATCGCCTGCGCCCTGGTAAGTGCTTACGCTATCAAAACCAACCACTACGTCGGTCATTTTGCCGTCCTTATCTGGCACTACCAGGCTAACCAATCTGCCGCCGAAGCTGGTGATGGCCGCTTGTACGCCGTTCTTGTTCTTCAAAACGAACAGGTCGGCCTGACCACTATCTACCGCGACCTGGAAACCTTTGGCATCCGGTAACGAGAAAGTTGAAATGGTGGTTGTGCTGGTAGAGCTGCTGTCCGTAGTTTCTGTTTTACTGCTGCTGCCCGAGCCGCCGCAAGCCGTTAAGCCTGCCATGCCTGCTAATAAAAGCCCGGCCGTAATGTTCTTTACGTGAAAATTCATCGTGATGTATGGTGTTTATAATATATGGTTAACAAATGTAAAGCTAACAGGAAATGTTTTGATCCGATACCCCTATCGTTAAATTTTTCAAATAAATTTTGATACTTAGAACTTCTATGTATATTTGAAATACCATGACGACAATTAGTAAAGACCTTATAGCAGCCACATCCACCCCCATTATTTTGGCGGTACTTAATCAGGGCGAAAGTTACGGGTACCAGATCATACAGAAAGTTAAGGAGGCATCTAACGGCCACCTGCAATTTTCGGACGGGACGCTCTACCCTATCTTGCGTAAACTGGAAGACAAAGGATTCATCGTATCTGAATGGCGCATTGCCGAGAACGAGAAACGCCGCCGCTACTACAACATCACCGAACAAGGCCGGGACCATTTTAAAAATGAGCAAACATCCTGGAATATTATGCACCAACTTATCATACAACTATGGAACCAACCCAAAACCATTTTAGCTTAACTACCCAACTTGCCAAATGGCAACAAACCATGGCTCACGGATCGCTCACATCCGACGACCTGACCGAGTTAACAGACCACCTGACCGAAGAAATATCATCGCTCCAAAAAGCCGGATTGAATGATGAAGAAGCCTGGATGGTAGCAAGGCAGCGTATCGGTCAGCCGGTCGTTATAGAAGCTGAGTTCCGTAAGGTAAATCCCGACCATTTAGCTAACCGCAATCTGGTGATGATGTTTTGGGGAGCTATCTTCTTTATGACGCTGCAGATCGTGTGCTTCGCATTGCCGTCTATTATAAACAGTTTTTTCAGGCCTTTAGACAGCAGAGGATTTCCTTCAAACTTATTGTCTGCTACGGATGTGCGCAATATGCTGTATGCTGAGATAGCAATTATTGCTGTGTTTGTTTTAGCAGTAGTATTTAAAGGAAACAGAATTGTGGCATGGTTTTCGGAAATGATAGAAAAATACTACTTCGTATGCTGTCTGTTGTTATTGGTTGCATCTCCTTTTCTCATCAGTTTTAACGATATGATGGTGCTTAACCATCTTATACACGGAATGCGTTCGGTCTACTCACCCGAAATACAGACGGCGGGCGGGGTGTTAAGTTTCGTTATTTATATCCCATTGATCGCTTTTACTGTATTCTACACGTTACGTTACCGTAGTCAGGATATCAGAAACATAGCGTCATTTGCCGGATCGATCAATTGGCAAGCATCACTAATGCTTGGGATCTTGTTTAAGTTAGTCAGTTTATCCACCTATAGTTTTTTTCCGGTCAGCATTTTAAATACAATACTGCCGACGATCATATTCTTTTTTGCAGGTTGGTTAATGGGTCGCTCTAAACGGCCGTGGGTAAATACATTGATACTGCATAGCCCATCCCTCGTATTATTGCCATTGGCGTTACTACCCAATAGCGTTGGTTTTGGGGATATGTTCAACTTTCTTTGCAAATTTGTCCTACCATCCGCGATAGGATGCACATCCAGCATCCTGCTTTACCGAAAGACACAGCTGGCCTAACTAACTTTTTAACCAAAAAAGTCAGTATTTTTCCACAATTAGTTATCTTTTACGTTTCGGTAACACTATTCGTTAAAGCTATTCGGGTAAACATATTACATTTGCATCGCAAACAACAATTGCGGTGCAAACGTATATAGCATAGCAATGATCGCTATTAACAGGTCTGCTTAAATGGATAACCCAAATTCGACGAACGTACATCCCCAAAATAAAAATTCAATTGTGCGCGGCCTGACCGATATGTTCATCAGCCTGTACAAAATATACCTCTTTCTGGCTAAATTTTTTAAAGAAGTTTTTCTGCCGCCCTACGAGTGGAACGAGGTGATGAAGCAGATGTACCAAATTGGTGTACGCTCCTTCACGCTTATTACTTTTACAGGATTTGTTGTCGGGTTGATATTTACCAAGCAATCAAGACCGTCGCTGGCGCAATTTGGCGCTACGTCGTGGATCCCTGGATTAGTTTCTATCGCTATTATGCGTGCCCTTGCCCCTTTGGTTACCGCACTGATCGCTGCCGGTAAAGTAGGATCAAGCATCGGTGCCGAATTAGGCTCCATGCGGGTGACCGAGCAGATAGACGCCATGGAAGTATCAGGTACTAAGCCCTTTAAATATTTGGTCTGCACGCGTATTATCGCGTCAAGTATCGCCATACCTATTTTGGCTATCTATGTAGGCTTTGTGGCCATGATGGGTAGCTATCTGAACGTGCTGGCAGGAGAAGGAACAAGTTTTACCACCTTTATGGCGCAGGTATTCGAGCCGTTATCATTTGTGGATTTTGAAGCATCATTGATCAAGGCCATATTTTTTGGATTTACTATCGGAGTGGTAAGCTGCTATCAAGGCTATTATGCCGATAAAGGTACCGAAGGTGTAGGCAAAGCCGCTAACGCATCCGTAGTTACGGCCATGTTCCTGATTTTCATGGAAGAAGTTATTATTGTACAAGTAGCCGGCTGGTTCCGTTAAAATTATGCAGAAACCAAAAGGACATATCAATTACGACGATACGGTGATCAGCATACGCGGATTGCGCAAATCATTCGGCGACCTGCATATCCTCAAAGGTGTCGATCTGGATCTCTTTCAAGGTGAGAACCTGGTCGTTTTAGGTCGCTCGGGTATGGGTAAATCTGTACTGATCAAGATCATTTCGGGATTATTAAATGCAGACTCTGGAAGCGTAAATGTATTAGGCGAGGAAGTGACTAACATTGCCGAAAAAACATTACAGCAACTACGCTTGAATATCGGATTCTCATTCCAGAACAGCGCCTTGTACGATAGTATGACGGTACGCAAGAATTTGGAATTTCCGCTGGTGCGTAACCACAAAGGCTTGCGCAGGGCAGAGATAGATAACGCTGTCGAAACGGTTTTAGACGCTGTAGGGCTTTCACAAACGATCAATCAAATGCCGTCAGAACTTTCAGGCGGTCAGCGTAAGCGTATCGGTATTGCAAGGACATTGATCCTGCAACCCAAGATCATGCTTTATGATGAGCCTACTGCAGGTCTGGATCCGATCACCTGTATCGAGATCAATGATCTAATCAATGAGGTGCAGCAGCGTTACAAAACATCATCAATTATTATTACACACGATATGACTTGCGCCAAGCAAACCGGCGACCGCATGGCGATCCTGCTCGACGGGCAATTTCAGCGCCAGGGCAGTTTCGACGAGGTTTTTGCAACCGACGATGACCGTGTGAGACCATTTTACGATTATAATTTTATACAATAGATATTTAACATGGATCCAAAAGAAAACAAACGTGCTATAACCGTAGGGATTTTTATCTTCCTTGGTATCGCGCTTTTTGTGCTGGGTATATTTACTTTGGGCAATGGCCAAAAAAGTTTTGGTGGCGGCTTAAATGTTAGCGCGGTGTTTAACGATGTGGGCGGTCTTAAAAAAGGCGGCGCAGTATGGTTCTCGGGCGTAAAGGTGGGTAACATCACCGATATCCGCTTTACCGGCCCGTCTGAAGTGACGGTTAAAATGACCATCGACGAAAAGATACAATCGTATGTGCATAACAATGCCGGGGTAAAGATCAGTTCGGACGGATTGATCGGTAACAAGATCATCGTGCTGGATCCTGGTAGCTCGCACGCACCGGTTATACAGAACGGCGATGTGCTGCATGCGGAAAAGATCTTATCTACCGAAGAGATCACCAAGACCTTGCAAGAGAACAATATCAACCTGCTATCTATTACTAATGACCTTAAAAAGGTGACCAAACAAATGGCCGAAGGTAAAGGCGTTGTCGGTACGCTTTTAAGCGATAGCGTACTGGCAGACAAGTTCCGCAGCATTGTTCAAAACCTGAATGCTACTACTTTAGCCACGCAACGCATGGCCGGCGACCTGCAAAAATTCGGCACAAAACTAAATAGCAAAGGTACATTGGCGGATAACCTGCTGACAGATACGTCGACTTACAAAAAACTGACCGCATCTGTAAACAACCTAAAGCAGACCACTGCCAGCGCTGCCCAGATGGTTGACAATATGAATAAAGCCAGCGATAAGCTGAATGGTACTAATAGCATTATTGGCGTATTGCTGAACGACCCTAAAGGTGCGGTGAAAGTTCAAAGTTCTCTCAACTACCTGCAAGAAGCCAGCATCAAACTGAATGATGATCTGGAGGCTGTCCAACATAACTTCTTCTTAAAAGGCTTCTTCAAGAAACGCGAGAAAGCAAAAGCGGATAGCATTAAAGCTGCCGAAAAGAGCAGACAATAGAGAACACGTATAAAGCGAAAGGCGTTTTGGATAACCAGAACGACTTTCGTTTTTATATACCGAAGGTTTTACCTTCTATAGCCAAGTCCGTTTCGGGGAATGCTGTTCGGGCCTCGTCCAGTAATTCGTTAAGGGTTTTGTAGCGTGCTGAAAAATGCCCGATGATCAGCTTTTGCGCGTTAACCTTTTGGGCTACCTCGCCGGCTTGCAATGCGGTGGTATGGAACGTCTCTTTAGCCCTATTCAACATATTGTGCAGAAAGGTAGCCTCGTGATAAAGCATATCCGTACCGGCTATCTGTTCAAAATAACTTTCGTTGTAAATAGTATCCGAGCAGTAAGCATACGACCGCGGACGGTCAGAGTCCGTGGTCAATTCCTGATTGTAATAGGTCTTGCCTTTCAGGTCGGTGTAGTTCTCCCCTTTTTTTAGTTTAGAATAATACTCCACGGGGATGTTCAATTGCTCTACTTTTTCTTTGATCAGCTTACGCAGGCGCTTCTTCTCTTTAAAGATAAAGCCCGTGCAGGCGATGCGGTGACTGAGCGGAATACTCTCCACGATAACATCCTGATTATCCAGTAGAACCGCAGGTGCGGACGGATCGGTAAAAACGTATTCGATAGGATAATTGATATGACTTTCGGAATATTGGAAGTTAAGCTCGATGATGTCCTTTAGTTGCGGCGGACAAAAGAGGTAAAGAGCTTTAGTGCGGCCATTAAGATTAAGGGATGATAGAAGGCCTATAAGTCCGAGATAATGATCACCGTGAAGGTGGCTGATGAAGATATGATCTATACGGCTGGCTTTAACATCAAAGCGCAGCATTTGCTGCTGGGTACCCTCGCCGCAATCTATCAGGTACAGGCGCTCGTTTACATTAAGCGCCTGTGCCGTAGGGTTTCTGTTGAAAATAGGTGTTGCTGAACTGCTTCCAAGTATGGTGACCTCGAATTTCATTACTCTGTAACGATCGCCAGCCTATTTTGCTTCTTTTTTTAATTCTTTTTCGATCTCTTCCATAAAGATCAGGTCAATAGCCTCGTCAACGGTCTGCACGATGGTCAAAACCGAGTCTAATTGAGATATGGTGATCAAACGGGCAACCGCCTCATTTAAACCTACCATAATGAAAGAGCCATCCGCATTTTTACACAAACGGTGGCCGACCAGCAAGCTGCTTAAACCGGATGAATCGGCAAACTTTACCTGCGACAGATCCAGAACGATATTGCGCTGACCTTCAGCATTTACCAATATCAATTCAGATTTAAGTTGTGGTGTAACTAACGAGTTGATCTTCGACTCATTTAGTTTTATCAATACATATTTTTCGTGTTTATCAACAGAAAACTTCATGTTATATCCTTATAATTTAGAACAGCTAAGATATGATTTATTTGTCCAATACAATAAAAAAGCAAATTTAACTATTAGTTGGTGTGTCTGCTCTTTGCGGATATTTTGCAGGTCCTATTTAATGCATCTAAACCATTATAGATCCCCAAGTTGTAACCAGAGTGGTAATATCCGTCAAACCTATAATAACCCCTCACATTTCTTTCGAACTTGTTGCATGGTAACTCCCGCCGCAAAACGCTAAGTTTGCACTAACCAATTATTCCAGGTCTTATGAAGGAAGTAGTTATTGTTGCAGCAACGCGTACCCCTATCGGTAGTTTCGGCGGTGCTTTATCATCCCTAAGCGCCACGCAGTTAGGCGGTATCGTTATTAAAAGTTCGGTCGAGAAGGCGGGTTTAAAGCCTGACCAAATACAAGAAGTTTATTTCGGCAATGTGATGTCGGCCAATTTAGGGCAAGCTCCGGCTACCCAGGCGGCAAAATTTGGCGGATTGCCAGATCTGCCTGCAACTACCATTAACAAGGTTTGTGCATCAGGCACTAAGGCTATTATGTTAGCGGTCCAAAGTATCGCTTTAGGTGATAACGACATTGTTATTGCCGGTGGTATGGAGAGCATGAGCAATATTCCTTATTACCTTGATAAAGCCCGCAATGGTTATCGTTTAGGTCATGGCCAACTGATAGATGGCTTGGTGAAGGACGGTCTTTGGGATGTTTACAACGATTGTCACATGGGATCTGCCGCCGAACTTTGTGCTGACGAATGCAAGATCAGTCGCGAGGATCAGGATGCGTTTGCAATTGAGTCATATAAACGATCACAACAATCCATTGCTGATGGTAAGTTTAAAGACGAGATCACCCCGATCGAGATCAAAGACCGCAAGGGCGATATTGTTATAAATACAGATGAAGAGCCATCTGCTGTAAAATTTGACAAGATACCTTCTTTAAAACCTGTTTTTAAGAAGGATGGCACGGTGACCGCGGCCAATGCATCAACCTTGAACGACGGCGCGGCTGCATTGGTATTGATGAGTCGCGAAAAAGCCGACGAGTTAGGCATCAAGCCGCTTGCACGAGTGGTAGCTTATGCTGATGCACAGCAAGCTCCTGAGTGGTTCACTACGGCACCTGCTAAAGCTATTCCATTGGCCTTGCATAAAGCTGGATTATCGACAGATGACATTGATTTTTTCGAGATCAACGAAGCATTCTCGGTTGTCGCGATAGCTAATAACCAGGCGTTAAAGATAGACCCGTCCAAGGTGAACGTTAACGGTGGCGCCGTTTCATTGGGGCATCCGCTGGGCGCTTCGGGTGCAAGGATCGTGGTAACATTGATAAACGTTTTGAGCCAAAATAATGGTAAATTTGGCGTGGCGGGCATTTGCAACGGTGGCGGTGGCGCCAGTGCAATTGTTATCGAAAATTTACGTTAACTGGTTATGATCAAAAAGCTTACGGTATTTTTTATTGCAATGCTATTCACCATGGGCGCAATGGCCCAACATTCTGATGAGGGCACACGCATCCGTCAACTGAATGTGTATCAGGATACTTTAAAAAAACTGGGCCGTAAGATATTTGACGAAGACTTGGACATGGAGCGCAAGAATGCTAACTACGCTTATATCAGATTACTGACCAGCGCCTTAAAGGTCAACAATTCATTCTACTACAAGTTCGATTCGGTAAAGACGATGAGCGTGATTACGGCGCCGGATAACAAGTTCAGGGTGTTCAGCTGGTTCGTAAAGAATGATGACGGCAGTTACCGCTTTTACGGTACGCTGCAAATGAATACCGGCGGTCCGCTGAAGATGTTCCCGCTTGGCGACCATTCCCCGCTGATCAAAAACCCTGAGGATTCTATTCGAACTAATCGCGAATGGTACGGCGCGCAATACTATAACATTATCCCCGTGAACGGGCTTAAAAAGTACTATGTGCTATTAGGCTGGAAGGGCAACACCATCGAATCGACCAAGAAAGTGATCGAGGTAATATCCTTCAACGCGCAAGGTGAGCCTGAGTTCGGTCAGCCCGTTTTTGATGGCAATAGCAAGACAAGACAACGCGTAGTATTTGAATATAACAGACAGGCATCCATGATGTTGCGCTATGTCCCTGCCGAGAACCTGATCGTGTTTGACCACCTTGCCCCTCCCGATAAAAAGATGGCAGGGCAAAAAAACATGTACGGCCCGGATCTGAGTTACGATGGGTATAAATTAAAGGGCGCCCGCTGGCAATTTGTGGAGAATATAGATATGAAGAACATGTCAAGCGAGGACGATGCCAAGTATATCACACCCGAGCCTCAGCCCAAGATCAACGGTATCCGGAAACCCGCGAGAGGAAAATAAACCTACAGGTTGCCCTGCCATACAGCACGTATGTTGGTCAATATTAATGCAACATTATATCAGGGTTGGTAATAAATTCAGCATTAAATTTTGATTTGGCAGAATTGTAGTATTTTAGAAAAATTTTAACTGACATTATATATGGCGAATGAGACACTGGCAGTGCCAGCCGAAAAGAAAGCAAGGTATCCCCGAAGTATCCCCTTTATCATCGGGAACGAAGCAGCCGAGCGATTTAGCTTTTATGGTATGCGATCGATACTTGCAACCTTCCTTGTAGCACAATTTTTTAACCCCACCCACAACCCGGCCTTACAAACCGTAGCCGAAGCTCAGGCCAACCAAAGTACTCACTTTTTTGTAACCCTTGCCTATACCCTACCTTTCTTAGGCGCATTGATAGCCGATTGGTTCACAGGTAAATACAAGATCATTTTATGGGTATCTATCATTTATTGTTTTGGTCACTTATGCCTTGCCATTTTTGATGATAACCTTAACGGTTTCATTTTTGGTGTGATCGTTGTGGCGGTCGGCGCAGGTGGTATCAAATCCTGTGTGGCAGCCAACGTCGGCGACCAGTTCGATAAGACAAATCAAACGCTATTATCCAAAGTTTACGGCTGGTTTTATTTCAGTATCAACGCCGGATCTATGGTAGCGACAGTATTGATCCCATGGGTTTACGCTAATTACGGTGCCAGTTTAGCATTTGGTATCCCGGGTATATTGATGGCATTAGCTACGATCATTTTCTTTTCGGGTCGCAAAATGTATGTGAGGGTCCCTCCTTCGGGTATCAACAAAAATAACTTTGTATTTATCTCCTTATACGCGTTGTTCAACCTTGGCAAAAAGCAAAAAGGCCAGTCTTGGTTAGATGTTGCTAAAGGACCTTACAATCCTGAAAAAGTTGAAGGCATTAAAGCGGTTTACCGTGTATTGGCGGTATTTGCATTCGTCCCGATATTTTGGGCCATGTGGGATCAAAACCTGTCTGAATGGGTATTACAAGCCGAAAAATTGGACCGTCATATCGTATTAGGTCCGCTGGATTTTACGGTATTGGCCGGTCAGGTACAAACAGTTAACCCTGTGTTCCTTTTGTTGTTCATTCCGATATTCAACTACTTCGTTTATCCTTTCTTTAGAAAGATCGGCATCAACCCAACACCGCTACGCCGTATCGGTACAGGTCTGGCATTGACCGGCTTATCATTCGTTATCATTGCGTTTGTGCAGGGGAATGTTGATAAGGGCGCTCATCCATCGGTTTGGTGGCAGATATTCGCTTACGTTATCTTATCGGCAGGTGAAGTAATGGTTTCAATAACCGGTTTAGAATACGCTTATACACAAGCACCTAAATCAATGAAATCGACGATGGGCGCTATATGGTTATTGACCGTAGCTGCAGGTAACTACTTCGACGTGATCGTGAACGGAAGTATCGCCAGCGGTGGTTACTTTTCTAAATTTGTAGGTGCTGATTTTTACTGGTTATTCGCAGGTATATGTGCCGCGTTCCTATTGGTGTTCCTGTTCGTGTCGCCACGATTAAAAGAGCGTAACTACATCGAGCAACCCGAAGAAGAGGCTGAAGCCGCTGCGATCTCTACAAATCTGTAATTCAATAACAAAGTAACATTTATAGCGATGTTGTTTAACCGTTAAATAAGGTTAAAAGCATCGCTATATTTGTATTATAAAATATAAGCCCTTAGCTTCGCCGAAAATTTTAGCTAAACAAAACATTTGCCCGTGTCTGACAGTATCGTCATTATACCTACCTACAACGAAAAGGAGAATATTCAGCGCATGATCCGCAAGGTAATGTCGCTTGAGTATGACTTTGACCTGCTTATCGTCGACGACGGCTCTCCGGATGGCACTGCTGCTATTGTAAAACAAATGCAGTTGGAGTTCCCTAACCGTGTTTTTCTTGAAGAGCGTAAAGGCAAATTAGGTTTAGGCACAGCCTATATCCACGGCTTTAAATGGTGTTTGGAGCGCCCTTACGAATACATTTTTGAGATGGACTGTGATTTCTCGCACAACCCCGACGATCTCATCCGTCTGCGGCAGGCTTGCGTGGAGGGTGCTGATATGTCCATCGGTTCACGCTATATCAAAGGCGTTAACGTCGTTAACTGGCCAATGAGCCGGGTGCTGATGAGCTACTTCGCTTCGGTATATGTTCGCTTCATTACCGGTATCGATATCCAGGACTCGACCGCTGGTTTTGTTTGCTATAAGCGCAAAGTACTGGAAGTTATCCAATTGCAAAAGATCAAGTTTGTAGGTTATGCTTTCCAGATCGAAATGAAGTATACTACGATCAAGCATGGCTTTAACGTGGTAGAGATACCGATCATCTTCACCGACCGTACCGTAGGCACGTCTAAAATGTCGAAAGGTATTTTTAAGGAGGCAATACTTGGTGTTATCCAAATGAAGATCAATAGTATCTTTAGGAAATATCCTGAGGGGTGATCATCGGGAGAATTTCGGATGTCGGACGTTCGATTTTAGATTTTTTTTGTGTTTTCGATTTGCGCGTTATTTCATCAAATAACTGCACTTTTTGCCTCTTATTTTACGTTTCTGTTATCGTTTGCAAAATACGCAACTGATAGGTTGCATATCGATTTTTAAAGCCAAATGTTGTTACGTTAATGGTCGCTAATTTTCTATAGATTTGACTTTAGGCGATGAGAACACCGAACAAAAATGCCGAACCAAAGATCAGCACCTCTAACGAACCGATACCAAGACAGAGGGCCACCGACGGTGAGACCGCATCAACTGACCATTTTACTCAGTTACTCGAACAAGAAGTTTCTAAAGCAATCCGAGATAAAGGCTACACATCTGAAGATCTTGATAATTTATTGAACGCCGAAAGTTGATACTGCGTTGATAACATTATCGAAACGTTGATTTGTCTCTTAAGGTAATCACACCTGAATGGTTGATCCAAAATTCTAATTCATCTTCTTTAAAAAATTTATCGATAACCTTCTTTCTGTTGAGTCGATGGTTGGTTCCAAAGCAACGATATAGGCCATCGTTATTTATGGCCATGACTTTCATTCTGGGATAATTTCCGGTTCCCTTTTGACATACCAAATCGCCAATCTTATAGTTTGTCTCCACAGTTAAGAATATTAAAAATTCAACAACAATCACGTTTCCATTCTATGCTAACCAAGAGTAAATTTACTAATAAAAGTAGCATTTGCAGTAATTTAAATTCGATAAGAATCATTTCGCAGACTTCTCATTGCACATTAAGGGTAGCATCTTTTCAAAATTATCTGCACATTTGCATATAGGCACATCTGCACATCGCGGTGGGCCCATCTGCAAACCAAAGAATGAACGAGCACCTCGATCCTGATCGTGAAAAACTTTCTGCTGCCGAATACGATATCGAAAAAGTACTTCGTCCGCAGGCTTTTGATGATTTTACCGGTCAGCAAAAAATATTAGATAACATTACCGTTTTTGTTCAGGCCGCCCGTATGCGTGGCGAGGCTTTGGACCATGTGCTGCTCCATGGCCCTCCGGGATTGGGTAAGACCACCCTATCGCACATCATCGCTAACGAAATGGGTGTAGGTATCAAGATCACCTCGGGCCCTGTATTGGACAAACCAGGCGACCTTGCCGGTCTGCTAACCAATCTGGAACCCGGCGACATTCTTTTTATCGACGAGATACATCGCCTAAGTCCTGTGGTGGAAGAATACCTGTACTCGGCCATGGAGGATTTTAAGATCGATATTATGTTGGAGAGCGGTCCTAATGCCCGCTCGGTGCAATTATCTTTAAATCCGTTCACGCTGGTCGGCGCTACTACCCGTTCGGGTTTGTTAACCGCTCCCCTACGGGCCCGTTTCGGGATCAATGCAAGACTTGAATATTATGATGCCAAGTTATTGACCACCATCTTATTAAGATCGGCAACGATATTAAAAACGCCTATTGATGAGACCGGCGCTTACGAGATAGCCCGCCGTAGCCGCGGTACGCCGCGTATAGGCAATGCCTTGTTGCGCAGGACACGTGACTTTGCCCAGATAAAAGGCAACGGCAGCATCGATACCGCCATAGCCAAATATGCCTTGAATGCGCTGAATGTGGACGAACACGGCCTGGATGAGATGGACAACAAGATCCTATCCACCATTATCGAGAAATTTAAAGGCGGCCCTGTGGGTTTAAAGACCATCGCGACAGCCGTTGGCGAGGACGAAGGCACCATTGAGGAGGTTTACGAACCTTTCCTGATACAGGAAGGTTTTTTGATGCGGACATCGCGCGGA
This sequence comes from Mucilaginibacter myungsuensis, assembly GCF_015222005.1. Lineage (GTDB taxonomy): Bacteria > Bacteroidota > Bacteroidia > Sphingobacteriales > Sphingobacteriaceae > Mucilaginibacter > Mucilaginibacter myungsuensis. The sequence goes on from NZ_JADFFL010000001.1 coordinate 277,606, forward strand.
AGAGAGGCTACCGAGCACGCTTACAAACATTTAGGCTTATTTAAAGCCGGAGGAACTCAAACACTATTTTAGTATATTTATCCACCATTATTAATTCACTTCATTTCAACTTGATGAAAAGATCATTACTTACCACTATGCTGTTAGGTGCTGCAATGCTTACGCAAGCACAAACAGTTGGCAAGGTAGTTAATCCGGTAGATTATGTAAACCCACTGATGGGTTCGGCATCAAAGCCGTCATTATCTAACGGTAACACCTACCCTGCCATCGCGCTGCCTTGGGGCATGAACACCTGGACACCGCAGACCGGCCCTAACGGCGACGGTTGGGCATACACTTATGATGCCGACAAGATCCGTGGCTTTAAACAAACCCACCAGCCATCGCCTTGGATGAACGATTACGGTGTGTTCTCGATCATGCCCGTGACCGGTAAAATGAAATTTACCGAGAACGACCGCGCAAGCTGGTTCAGCCACAAGGCCGAGATCGCTAAACCATATTACTACAGCGTCTATCTGGCGGATCACGATGTTACTACCGAGATCACCCCTACCGAGCGCGCTGCTCAATTCCGTTTCACATTTCCTAAGGCCGATAGCTCTTTCATCGTGATCGATGGTCAGGATCGTGGCTCGTACATCAAAGTTATCCCTGGTCAAAATAAGATCGTTGGTTACACGCAGCGTTATACCCGCGGCAAGATGACCAACTTTAAGAACTACTTTGTGATCTACAGCGATAAGCCGTTCACGTTCAACAAAACCTGGAGCACAACTGCTTCCGGCCGTGGCCGCGACCGTAAAGAGGTGAACCGTTTAGCCGGCAGAGATACTTTAGAGCTTACTGCTGACCATGTGGGCGCGGTTGTAGGTTTCAAGACCCGCCAAGGCGAGATCGTTAACCTAAAGGTAGCTTCGTCGTTCATCAGCTTAGAGCAAGCTGAGTTGAACCTGAAACGCGAGATCGGTAACAGCAGCTTTAACACCACCATGACCAACGGTCGCAACATCTGGAACAAAGCCTTGAGCAAGATCCAGGTTGAAGGTGGTTCTGTTGATCAGACCCGTACTTTTTACTCTTGCTTGTACCGTATGTTGTTCTTCCCGAACAAATTATACGAGTATGATGCCAACAACAAGATCGTTCACTACAGCCCTTACAATGGTAAGGTAGAACCTGGTTACATGTTCGGTGGTACCGGTTTCTGGGATACCTTCCGTGCGCTTTATCCATTCTTGAACCTGATGTACCCATCCATCAACAAAGAGATGCAGGAAGGCCTGGCTAACGACTTTAAAGAAGGCGGTTGGTTGCCTGAATGGTCGAGCCCGGGTTATTCAAACATCATGATCGGTAATAACTCTGCCGTGGTGGTATCTGATGCCTACATGAAAGGTATGCGCAACTACAGCATCAACACACTTTGGGATGCTGTTACGCACGGTGCTAATGGCGAAGGCCCGGAAGGTACCGGCCGTACAGGTGTTAAATATTACAATGAGTTAGGTTATGTACCTTACGATGTAAAGATCAACGAGAACGCTGCCCGTACTTTAGAGTACGCTTTTGACGATTTCGCGATCTACCAATTAGGTAAAGCTTTGGGTAAACCAGCTTCGGAGATAGAGATCTACAAGACCCGCTCTATGAACTACAAGAAATTGTTTGATCCGCAGACCGGTCTGATGCGTGGCAAAAACCAAAATGGTAGCTGGTCAACTCCTTTCAACCCTTTGAAATGGGGTGATGCCTTCACCGAGGGTAACTCATGGCACTACTCATGGAGCGTACTCCATGATATTAACGGCCTGGCTAACCTGATGGGTGGCAAAAAAGCATTCGTTAACAAACTGGATTCGGTATTTATGATACCTCCTATTTTTGACGATAGCTATTATGGCGGCGTTATCCACGAGATCCGCGAAATGCAGATCATGAACATGGGTAACTACGCGCACGGTAACCAGCCTATCCAACACATGATCTACCTGTACAACCACGGCGCTCAGCCTTGGAAAGCACAATATTGGGTACGTGAGGCTATGAACCGCCTATACAAACCAACTCCGGATGGCTATTGCGGCGACGAGGATAACGGTCAAACTTCGGCCTGGTATATCTTCTCTTCGTTAGGTTTCTACTCGGTTACCCCTACTGTTGATCAGTATGTGATCGGTGCGCCATTGTTTAAGAAAGCTACTTTGAACCTGGAGAACGGCAAGAAAGTAGTGATCAATGCTGCTAACAACAGCGACGCTAATCGCTACATCAAATCGATGACGGTTAACGGCAAACCTTACGACCTGAACTGGTTAAGCCACTCAGGCCTTCAAAAAGGTGCGGTGATCAACTTTAACATGGCCCCTGTCCCTAACAAGACACGTGGTATCAAAGATTCGTCTTTACCATACTCACTTTCTTTAGAGAAGTAAGATATCATGACCACATTAAAAAAACGGTTGTTATTGCTGATGCTACTTTGCCTGGTCAAGGCGGCATCGGCACAATCCAAACTTAACGTTTGCGTTGTCGGCTTAGATCACGATCATATTTATAATATCCTTAACGCGTACAGCAAAGGCCAGGTGAACATCATTGGCATTGCCGAACCAAATAAGATATTGTGGAGCAAATACGGCACGCGCTTTAAACTGCCCGATTCGGTATTTTTTGAGGACACTAAAAAGATGCTGGCCGTGCGTAAACCCGACGTGGTGTTAGGCTATAACGCCGTTGCTAAACATGTGGACATTGTGCGTGCCTGTGCACCCCTTGGTTTGCCTGTAATGGTAGAAAAACCATTGGCGGCAACACTTGGTCAGGCTAAAGAGATAGAGGCTCTATCAAAAAAACACAACACCAAAGTTTGGGTCAATTTTGAGACCACCTGGTATGCATCCAACCAAGCGGCTTACAATACGTTTGCTGCCGACAGCATTGGTGGTATCCGTAAAATGGTTTTCCATGACGGCCACGAAGGCCCGATAGAGATCGGTTGCAGCAAGGAATTTACCGACTGGCTCACCGACCCTATCCTTAACGGTGCGGGTGCTCTTAACGACTTTGGTTGCTACGGCGCCGACCTGGCCACTTGGTTTATGAAAGGGCAAAAACCTATTGCTGTTACCGCCGTTACCCGCCAATACAAACCGCAAGTTTACCCTAAGGTTGATGACGACGCGACCATTTTGGTGGAGTATGCTAATGCTACCGTCCTGATCGAAGGGTCATGGAACTGGCCATACTCTATTAAGGACATGGAAATATTTGGCGAGAAGGGCTATATCCATTCCTTAGATGGCAATAACGTTGTTACCCAGCTACGCGGCAAAAAAGCGGTGACACGTAAAGCACCACCATTGCCTGCACCTATCAACGATCCGCTGGTGTATTTGGCAGCCGCGTTGCAGGGCAAGATCACGGCTGATGACCAATCATCATTAGCTTATAATATGGTAGCTATGCAGATATTGGATGCTGCAAAACGTTCTGCCCAAACAGGCAAGCGCATAGTGCTGTAAGCACAGAAATTTGTTTATAATTAAAATTTTTTAAGTGGTGGTATAAATTTATTTTTACCGCCACTTTGTATTTAAATACCTCTAACCATATGCGTAAAGCGATATCTATGCTGGCCCTTGCAGGCATGTTCTTCTCTAATACCGTTTCGGCACAAAACAACGCCGCCATCATTGCCAAAAAGCAAGTTCCTATTCTTTGCTACCACCAGATCCGCGATTGGAAGTCGACCGACTCTAAAGGAGCTAAAGATTACATCGTTCAGGTACAAGCTTTTAAAGACCACATGAAAATGCTGGCCGACAGCGGTTATCATACCATCCTGCCCGATCAGCTGCATGCTTACCTGACCAAAGGCGCGGCACTACCAAGCAAACCGATCATGCTAACTTTCGATGATACCGATCTGGATCAGTTCACCGTAGCTAATCCTACGTTAAAAAAATACGGCTTTAAAGCAGTTTATTTTGTGATGACCGTATCTATCGGTCGCCCGCGTTACATGACCGCTGCGAACATCAAGCAACTGTCTGACGAAGGCAACGTGATCGCCTCCCACACCTGGGATCACCACCGCGTTGATAAATACTCGCACAATTCGGAGCTGATCATTAAAGGCCTGAATGGTAAGATCACCAAACGCCCAACAGACGACTGGGTTACCCAAATAGACAAACCGACCAAAAAATTAGAAGAGATCACCGGCAAAAAAGTAAAGTACTTTGCCTACCCCTTCGGCATCTGGAAAAAACCTGTGTTACCTGAGTTTAACAAAAAAGGCTTTAAACTGGCCTTCCAATTAGCCGACAAACGCGATCCGGATTATCCGTTATTGACCGTTCGTCGTATTTTGGATAGCGGATATTGGAGCACAAAGACGCTGAGTAACGCGATCAGGAATAGTTTTTAAGCCCCCGGCCCCTGAAGGGGGAATTAGAATATTGAGCCTTGCAAGTTTTGGACTTGTGAGGCTTTTTTGTTTCATGCCCACTTTCCAATCCCTCCTTGGGGAGGGATTGGAAACATAGTAGGTTTGACTTTCTATATGAGTGGCGCAAGTCAATCCCTCCTCGGGGAGGGGCGCGAGGGGCTTGTGCGGCTGCAGGGAGGGGTTAGCCACGATGCATATCGACGAAACCCCTCCCTGCCTTCACGCTTATTCCATCCGCACCCCTCCCCAAGGAGGGATTGGGAAAAACGGCCATCTCTAACCTTCAAAAACGTATCTTTGCTCCCCAATGCAAAACCGCTCTGCATACTCCCAACTCATCAAAGCCGAGGCCAAACGCCTGGGCTTTATGTTTTGCGGCATTGCTAAGGCAGAGTTTTTGGAGGAGGAAGCGCCACGCTTGGAAACCTGGCTAAACAAGGGCATGCACGGCGAAATGAAGTACATGGAAAACTACTTCGACAAGCGACTGGACCCGAGGTTGTTGGTTGACGATGCTAAGTCGGTAATATCATTGGGGCTGAATTATTATACCGATGAAAAACAGCTTGATCCTTTAGCACCTAAGATATCCAAATATGCTTATGGAGCTGATTATCACACCGTCATCAAAGAAAAGTTAAAAGAATTATTAAATACGATTCAGGAGCAGATCGGTGATGTTGGCGGTCGTGCTTTTGTGGATTCCGCACCTGTGTTGGATAAGGCCTGGGCTAAAAAGGCCGGCTTGGGTTGGGTGGGTAAAAACACCAATCTGATCAATCAGCGATCAGGATCGTTCTTCTTTTTGTGCGAGCTGATCATTGATGCCGAACTGGAATATGATATCCAGCCCACGGCCGACCATTGCGGTACCTGCACCCGCTGTATCGACGCCTGTCCTACCGAGGCTATTGTAGCCCCGTACATCGTTGATGGCAGTCGGTGCATCTCCTACCTCACCATTGAACTAAAGAACGAGCTACCGCAAGAATTTAAAGGCAAGACCGACGACTGGATGTTCGGCTGCGACGTTTGTCAGGACGTATGCCCCTGGAATAAATTTTCTACCCTGCATACCGAACCTGCCTTTAAACCCCACCATGAACTATTGGGCATGACCCAACGCGATTGGCAAGAGATCACTGAAGATACTTTTAAAGCTGTATTCAAGAATTCAGCGGTAAAGAGGACGAAGTACACGGGGCTGACGAGAAACATCAGTTTTTTGAAGAGTTAGAGACAAGAATAAAGAGTCAAGAATCAAGACAGAAGTTTGGAAACAAAAAGCCGACCGGAATAGAACCAACAATATAAATCCAAGGATCAAGATAGAAATTTGGGAACAAAAAAGCCGAAAAGCTTTCGCTTCCCGGCTCGATACCGTAAGTCCTTGTCTTGATTCTTGACTCTATACTCTTGAATCTTTTTCCTGACGCTGTATTCCTGATTCTCTTCTCAGAGCTTTTTAAACTTATCTTTCAACGCCGACAGCATGTCTTCATCCACAGGTTTGGCCGGGGTCTTATCCTCGCGCTTTACAAATGGTTTTTGCTGATAGGTTGGCTTCGGCTTGTTGTAGTTAGGGTTGCCGCCTTGCGGTTGTGCCGGGCGTTGCTGTTGTTGTGCTTGCTCTCCTTGCGCAGGTTTTGGTTGCGGCGGACGCGCGGCACGTTCGGCCTGGCGTTTGTCGTTCCAACGTTTGTAGATGGCTTCGAGCTGTTTTTTGGTGTACAATGGGAAATCGCCCTGCATCATCCAGCTATAATAGCTCGGCTCGATGTTGAATACCTCTTCTACCGGGCGGCCTTTGTGTTTACCAAAGTTAAAGCATTCCTCGCCGGCATCGTTAAATACCATACGGCCTGCAAAATCTACATTGCGGTTAAGGTTAGTGAACACGTGTAACGCTTCTACATCACCTACAACCGGGGTACTTTTATTGCCTTGTTTATCTTCGAACTCGGTATTTTCGTAACGCTCTATCTGGGCTAATAATACCTCCATGGTCGCGCGGGTGTCGGCCTCGGCAGTATGCGCGTTGATGATGTCCTTATCGCAATAGAATTTATAAGCGGCTTTGAGCGTACGTTGCTCCATTTGGTGGAAGATGTTCTGCACGTCCACCGTGTGGCGCTCGTCCAGGCTAAAATCAATATTGGCACGCATAAATTCCTCCATCAGCATCGGGATGTCGAATTTGTTGGAGTTGTAACCGGCAAGGTCGGCATCGCCAATAAAATCGGCTATCTCGGTGCCTATCTCTTTAAATGTCGGTTTATCGGCAATATCAGCATCGTAAATACCATGGATCAACGAAACTTCTAAGGGTATCGGCATAGCCGGGTTCACGCGCCAGGTCTTCACCTCGTCGTGCCCGTCCGGAAAAAGCTTTATTACAGAAAGTTCGACTATACGGTCGGCCCCCACGTTGGTGCCGGTGGCTTCGATATCGAAGAACGCAAGCGGCCTCTTGAGTATTAATTTCATTAGATGTGTAAATGCAACACAAAGGTGCTTAAAAGAAAGTACAAACCCCGCCTAATTATAATTTATTTCGGCGTCTGATGAAAATTCCGTATCTTTATTATCACTTAGACCTATTATTTTAAATGAAACTCTGGTTATTATTCCTGTCTTTTGGGGCGTTGCCTTTCGGTGTGTTCGCTCAGAATTTAAAGTTTGGTGAGGTTGCTGCCGATGAGATGAGCATGAAGATGTATGCAAAGGACAGCTCGGCCCATGCCGTTGTGCTGAATGAATTTGGCAAGACCTGGCTCAGCAGCGCCGACCACACCCCACTCATCCACGAGTACTACGTAAAAATAAAGCTATTTGATACCGAGGCCTTTAAGTATGGCACGATAGAGATCCCGCTGTACCGTGAGGATAACGACCGCTTTGAGACCGTCACCGATATCAAGGCCATCACTTACTACCGCGACGAGAACAATCAACTACACACTGCCGAACTGGACAAAAAGAGCATCTTCCGCGTTAACGAGAACAAACATTGGGACGTACTGAAATTTACCTTGCCCAACCTGCGCCCGGGCTGCGTGATCGAGTATCAATACACCATGGAGACCTTTCGCCTGTGGAATTTTAAAGAATGGCGTTTTCAGTGGAATATCCCCAAGGTTTACTCGGAATACGAGGCGCATATCCCCGCGTTTTACAACTACAACGTGCAATTGGTCGGCCCGTATAAACTGGACAAAAGCCCCGCCGTGCTTGAGCGCGATTGCTTTATGCCGGGCTACGGTGTTAAGTGCGATTGCTCTAAGATAAATTACGTGATGACCAATATCCCGGCCTTTGTGGAGGAGGAATACATGACATCGCCTAAAAATTTCATGTCGGCTGTTTATTATGAACTGTCTGACTATTATGATTTTGGCACAGGCAAGAACATCAAAGTAGCCAAAGAATGGAAGGACGTTGACCTTGACGTTAAGCGCGACCAATATTTTGGCGGACAGATAAAACGTTCGCCCGTGCCTAAGGCTGTGTTGGATGGGTTGATCGCCGGCAAGACCGACGAAATGGAAAAAGCCAAGGCCATTTACAAATTCATCCAGAACAGTTTTAAGTGGAACAACTTTATAGGCTGGCGGTCGGAGAAAGTAAAAACCGCCTTTGAGGCCCATACCGGCAGCGTAGCGGATATCAACCTGAGTTTGATCGGTACCCTTAATGCCGCCGGTATCAAGACCGACGCGGTGCTGCTATCAACCCGCGACCATGGCATGGTGAACAAGCTTTTCCCTGTCGAGACCGGGTTTAACTACGTGGTGGCTACCACCAAGATCGGCGATAAAACTTACATGCTGGATGCTACCGACCCGTTGTTGCCATTTGGACTGCTACCCTTAGAATGTATTAACGACCAGGGCCGGGTGGTGAGTTTGGATAAACCGTCGTACTGGGTAGATATGGTGGCAGCCGAGAAAAAGGGCCGTACCATTATGTTCGACGTTACCTTGCAGGAGAACGGTAAGTTTAAAGGCACTATGGTAAATTACTCGCTTGGTTACGAAGCTTTGGACAAGCGCCACGCCATGAGGAGGTACAACACCATGGACGAATATGTAGAAGAACTTGATGATCGCCTCAAAAAAGTAAAGATCAAAAAGTTCGACATTAAGAACCTGGATACCTTAGATGCCCCGCTGATCGAGAGTTACGAGGTAGAGATGGATGGATATCCCGACCTGAGTGCTGTCAAATATTCGTTCAACGCGTATTTTATCAATCGCGTTAACGAGAACCCATTTAAGCTGGAAGAGCGTAATTACCCGGTAGACCGCGGCGCTATTTACGACGACCGCTTCGTATTGAACCTGCACCTGCCGGCAAACATGGAGATAGAAAGTTTACCCGAAAACGTGGCCCTGGCTATGCCGGTACAAGGTGGCCGCTTTATGGTAGATTACAATAAAACAGCCGATGGGTTAAGTTTCTCTCATCGTACGCAGTTCAACCGTTCGGTATATTCCACGTCAGAATATCCTTATCTGAAGGAGATGTTCAACAAGATCATACAGGCGCAAAGCGGCGAGATCGTATTTAAGAAAAAGTGATGAGGGCTTACTGTCTGTTGATCTGTTTATACTTTATGGGAGGCATTGTGTATGCCCAGCAAAATTATGATGTGGCGCTTATCCCTAAACCCTTACTCCCCTACGCCACGGCCGTAGTGCGCAATTGCGATGAAAGCATTGAGGTGAAGGGTCTGGATAACACCATTTACCGCATTAAGCAGGCCACCACCATTATGAATAAAAATGGCGACGACCATGCCCAGATCGTGGTGTGGCATAACAAGGGCAACGTGATCAAGTACATTAAGGGCGTGGTTTACGATGCAGGCGGTAAGCAGATAGGCAAGTTTACTGAGAAAGATTTTGATGACTCGAACGCGGCCGGTGGCGAGAACTTATTCGCCGATTCGCGGGTGAAACATTATCGTCCGTCTATGATCATTTATCCTTACACCGTGGCTTATGAGTACGAGGTACGATCCAAACAAAGCCTAAACCTGAACGATTGGGAACCAAACCCCGGCGCTGGCGTATCGGTAGAGAAAAGTTCGTTCACCGTAACTACCAAGGGCGACTTTATCCTGAGGTATAAAGAGATCAACTGCCCGCAAAAGGCCGAGACCGGCACCAATGCCCAGGGACAGAATACCTATAAATGGGAACTGACCAACCTGAAAGCCATCCGGCCCGAGCCGTATAGCCCTGATCCGGAAAACTATCAGACAATGGTGAAGCTATCGCCGGCAAAATTTAGTTACGAAGGCATCCCGGGCGAGTATAATAACTGGAAAGATCTGGGTAAATGGATCTATGATAAGTTGCTGACCGGAAGGGATAAATTGCCCGAAGAGACCATCCAAAAAGTAAAACAATTGACAGCCGGCATTGCCGATCCAAAGCAAAAGGCCAAAGCCATTTACAACTACATGCAGCAAAAGACCCGCTACGTAAGCGTGCAGGTGGGCTTGGGCGGCTACCAACCGTTTTTAGCTGCGGATGTCGACCGCAATAGTTATGGGGATTGTAAAGCGCTGGTGAATTACACACAAGCGTTACTGAAAGTGGCCGGCATATCGTCGTGGTATTGTGTGGTGAAGAGTGGCAGCTGGAAAAAGAGCTTCGACCCGGATATAGCCACCATGGGCCAAGGCGACCATGTGATATTGGCCATCCCTTTTAAGAATGACACTACTTGGCTGGAATGTACCAGTCAGATCGCTCCCTTCGGTTTTTTGGGCGATTTTACAGATGACCGTTTGGTATTGGCCTGTACCCCCGAAGGCGGCAAGTTGCTGCATACCCCAAAATATACGTCGGCCACCAATGCTACCATCCGTAAAGCGGTGTTGGATATCGACGACAAGGGCAACCTGAGGGGCAATATGAATACCAGCTTTACCGGCACCGACTATGACACCCGTTACCGCTTTATCAATTCGGCTTATGCAGAACAGGTGAAGAATATTAAAGAGATATATCCCATCCCTAACTTTGATGTGGAGAGCCTAAAATTGACCAGGGCCGATGATGAGCGGGCGGTCTCTACTGAGGTTATCAAACTAAATTCGAGAGAGTTCGCTAATACCAACTCGGGCAAGTTATATTTTAAGATCAACCTGGCTACACGGCCGGGCGGTGTTCCTAAGGAATTGCGCAACCGCACTACCGATGTGTACATTAACCGGGGCTATGTAGAGGAGGATGAGTTTACCTATACCCTACCCAAAGGCTACAAACCCGACCGGACTTTGAGCAATACCGTGTTGGATAAACCCTTTGGCAAATTTACGCTGACCACCAAACTTGATGGCGACAAACTGACCTATAAACGGCGTCTGCAGATCAACGACGGCACCTATCCAAAAGAAAGCTACGATGAACTGATAGAGTTTATGCAGGCCATAGCCGACACGGACAGCGAGACCATGGTATTGGCCAAGGCTAACTGAAAATAATGATGCCAAGGATAATGCCTACGATCATTACCACATAAAGCAATATCTCGTTCTGGGCAAATTTTTTGTACTTAGTCCAAAAGGTATAGTCTTCCTTTTTATTCATGGGGCAAAGGTACAGTTTTGGGTTTTATCATAGGGTAGATCAACCACGAAGTTCACAAAGAGAGGAAGCACAAGGAACGCAAAGGTCTTGCCTATTCCTTAAACCTTTGCGCGCTTTGTGGTTAAATAATAAGACCGCCTCGTCAGCATCGTTGTAAATAACATCAACGTTAAACCTTTATTAATTAACTTGCTCCAAACAAAGCTATTGCACCCTAACGGTAGCCTGCATAAACCTACATCAACCCAACATGACCAAACTACTGACCTTATTGCTGGCCTTTGCCGCCGCGTTGCCTGCCTTCGGGCAAGAGTTGAACGTACCCAAGGGTAAAGAGTTTTCTTACACTACGCGTGTTACCGGCAGCGGTACGCGCAGCTATGATATTTATAACATCTACAATTTTAGATCTTTGGGTAAAAATGTCAATGGCGATAACGTTTTTGAATGCACACTTATCAAGTCGGCAAATAAAGACAACGCGGATGTTAAGGAGTATGATCTTGATACGGATGACCTTAGATCGGCCAAATTCAACAACTCAGGCGTATTAAATTCAGTTGCGTTTTTGCATAAACCGTTCACGGTCATTATTAATAAATACGGCAAAATAGTGAAGATGGACGGACTGGAACAAATAGTGAATGACGCGGCGGTGAAATGGGGTTTGTCGGCTGGCATGAAACAACAGCTGACCAGTCATTCCGGCACGATTAATTATAATATCCAACAACTTTTTTTCCAGATCCCGCAACAATATACCGGTGCAGGTAACAACTGGAAGACCAAAGATGGAACTACTTATAAAATATCGCCTACCAATATCTCAACAATAACCTCTGTTGACCTCGGCCAGGAGGTTAAACAGTTTCAGGAAGTCGATAAGAAAAAAAACACATTTATTAAGATCAACTATGTATCGGGGACTTTTACGGGGGATCGGGCGGTTTATATTCTTGATGCGAAGACAGGTTTGATCCAAAATTCGCTAAAGGACAGGAATTTTAACGCTGACTATAGCTCGGTAAAAAACCAAGTGGTTGATAAATCCGAACAACATATCGGATCGGCAGGGAAATATGCCCCCGCCGATACAACATGGTCGGACATGGCCGTAACACTTAGCAGTTTTGCTGACGCGCTTAAAACTAATGGTAAACCGGACATCACCAAATTGTCGGCTTATTTTAATGCCAATGATAAAAGATTTGTAACAGACACCTATTACATCACTCAAAAACTAAGGGTGCTGGGAAATATGTATGACGATGACTCGCTCGCCAAAAAGATCTACGATAGCACCTTGTTCAACACTCCGGACAAGTATCTTCATGCCCGACATGATAATTTATATACAGCGCTGGGTAGTAAGTTTGCCAAACTATCGCGCGGTGGTCAGCCACAAAAGGCTTATGAAACCTCCAAATACTTTTTTGATAGCGAGATGATCAAATTTTGGCTGCACGAGGCCACATCTCAAACCTTCTTGTTCAATGGTGAGAATGAGGCGATCGAAAGGGCCAATAATTTAGAACTTCTAAGGCTAATGAGTGCCGATAACGAACAGGGAATGCGGGCTGTTGCTAAACCTTTGTATTTGTGGGCCTCAGCAAAAAAAGACAGTACGAACACCGAACTATTGTTACAGAACATTGCTCAGCTTAACGCGATGGACGAACGCGCTATGCAACGGGGCAAGGCTGGCCGCTATGCTTTGCTCATGTATGATATGTTGTTAAAGAGAGGTAAGCAAGCGGAAGCTGAAAAGTTTTTGGATATTACCATAGGCAAACTATCTAAAGCGGTTGAAGATACGCTTTACAAAGACCGCATACAGGACCGATCGCTACTGGCACATGCCTACTACCTAAAATATCAGGCAGAAAAAACCGCAGGCAGAACGGACGCGCTGAAAAACCTTTCACTAGCGGCTCAATTTTCACCATCCGGACCAGCTGACAAAGACAGGATGATGATGATGGATCGACATTTTTTGAAGTCGAAAGAGAGCTATCGCCAAGATCTGATGGAGCACCTATTTGCATTAGGTAACGAAAAGGAAGCTTTAAAGGCATTTGCCGCTCACATTAGCGCCGAGCCGGAAAGCCTGACCGAAATGAAAGCACTTTATGAAAGTAAGTTCCCCGGCAAAAATTTCAAAACAGCGTTTCAAAACGATGTGGTGGCGAGTTGGGATACCGCGCCGGAATTCGAGCTAAAAGACTGGAAAGATAAGGATCATCAACTAAAAGAATACCTGAACAAGTGGATAGTTATTGATTTTTGGGGGACCTGGTGCGGCCCGTGTCAAGAAGAAGCACCAGGCATCAACCAGTTCAACAACGCGCTGTCCGACGATCCCAACGCTGCCTTTTTAAGTATAGCATGTAAAGATTGGCCAGATCATGTGACCACTTTTATGAATAAATTCAATTACACGTTCCCGGTACTGATGTCTGATAATAAGATAGAACACAAATTCAAAGTCGACGGTTACCCTTACAAGGTTTTGGTATCCCCCACCGGCAAATACATTACGTTGGAGCGAGGCAAAGATTGGAAGAAGATCCTGAAAACATTTAGCAGTATATAAAGCAACATGGCACAGATACTCTGCATCTTATCGCTATCTTCAACAACCAGTTATCCAACCATGACCAAATTACTTACTTCACTGTTTTTAATTGCGGCTGCTGTCCCTTGCCTGGCGCAGGAATTGAATGTGCCGAAAGGAAAAGAATTCTCGTACACTACGCAGATCGATGGCACCGGCACTCAAAAATATAACACGGCTAAAACCTATAATTTCCGTTCTTTAGGTAAGGATGCGGATGGCAATAGTGTATTTGAGTGCACGCTGATCCGCATAGTAGATAAACAAGATCATGATCGTGATGGCAAACCGTCGATCAATAGCGATAATGCCGCGTCATCTAAATTCAATAGCACCAGCATTATCGATGCTTTGGCCATCCTGAATAAACCTTTTAAAGTGACCGTTGACAAAGAAGGCAAAGTGCTTAAGGTTGACGGTGCCGATGAAGCCGCCAAAGCGGCCGGCGTAAAATGGGATCTGGACGCTGATACTAAAAATAGACTGATCAGTCATACACAATTCATCAGCTCGCAAATTCAGCAAATGTTCTTTTGGGTGCCGGGTGGAATTACGGACAAGACCGCTACCGAATGGAAAGCAAAGAACGGCCGGATCTACAAGGTCTCCCCTGTCGATGTGGTGCCTAATAACCTTAACCTGAACACTGAGGTAAAGAAACCTTTAGATGCTCCGAATAATGACCAGTCGCTGGTTAGGATCACTACCAAGGCTAACGACATGACCAATGAGTTAGCCGAGTACATCATAGATACCAAGACCGGTTTGGTGCAAACTTCGACCAAGAAACGGGATATGACCCTGCACATGAGTTCGCAAGAGATGCGCCACATTGATAAGACCGAGCAAAAGATCGGTGCGCCGGCAAAACCTGTTCAGCAGGATACAACGGTAACGGATATGATGGTCCAAATGGGTTCATTCTCGGATGCGATGCAGGTCAACCGTAAGTATGACCTGGACAAAATGCAGCGTTATTTTAAGGCTAACGATGCCAAATTTAACGGTAACCCATACTACCATAGTGCCAAACTGGGCGCGATACAACAGTTACCTAAAAGTGACGCCAACAGCGCCCTTTACGATAGCCTTTTGCTGGCAACCCCAAGCAAATATTTATACATTAAGGAGGGTCTTCACACACAGCTGATCAATAAATTTTACAAACTATCCGAGACCGACCCAGAGAAAGCCTACGAGGTAGCCCAACAATTTTACGATACAGATCGGTTTAGGGAGTGGGTACAAACGACCACCGCACAAACATTCTTAAGTCCATCAAAAGCCTATCCTAAGGAGTGGGATATCGCCCTTAAACTGGTAACTAAGATGTATAACGCTAAAGAGCCTATTCTGAAAAAGGAATTTACACCGCTATACCTTTGGGCCACCGCGCGTAAGGATACTTCCAACACAGCTTTATTGATGGCCAACGCCAAACAATTGGCCGCTGCCGATAAGCAAACCTTCCGTTTGGGCATGGGCGGCCGCTACGGTCTACTACTGTATGGGATGTTAGAAAAAGCCGGCAAACCTATCGAGGCCAAGACCATGCTGGACGCGACCATCACCAAACTGCACAATGCTGCCACCGATAGTACCAACGTGCTGATGGTAGATGATAAGTACACCTTGGCCCATGCCTATTACCTAAAGTACCTGGCAGAAAAAAAACGCGGCAATTTGAACGCGCCGAACTACCTATCGCTGGCGGCCCAAAATTCGCCATCCGGACCCAACGATAAAACTTACGCGAGGGGCTACGACAGCCATTTCCTGAAGTCGAAGCCAAGCTATCGCGAAGATCATATACAGTACCTATTATCCATTGGCGATGAGCGAAAGGCCGCTAAAAGCATTGCCGCTCACATTAGCGCCGAGCCGGAAAGCCTGCCCCAAATGAAAAAACTTTATCAGGGCAAATATCCTGACAAGGACTTTAAAATGGTGTTTATGAAAGACGTGGTAGGCAGTTGGCCGAACGCACCGGATTTTAACCTGCTGGATCTGGAAAACCGTAGCCACTCGCTGACCGAATATCTGAACAAGTGGACCGTAATAGATTTTTGGGGAACATGGTGTGGCCCATGCGTTGCCGAACTGCCCGATGTCAACGGCTTTTATCAGGAGTTGGCCACGGACGATAACGCCTCTTTCGTGAGCATTGCATGCAAGGACTTTACGCAGACCGTTATCCCGTTCATGAAAAAAAACGACTACAGTTTCCCGGTACTGATGTCGGATGGAAAGATCCAGCAAAAGTTTTTGGTACGGGCCTATCCGCATAAAGTATTGGTATCGCCAAGCGGAAAATTCATCCCTATAGAATACGGTAAGGATTGGCGCAAGATCCTGAAAACTTTTAGCAGTATTTAGATCACCTTCGGTAAAGCAAACTCTATAACGGGTCCAAGATCATTACACTCCGGCCCAACCTATTATCTATGACCAAATTACTGACCTTACTATTCGCCTTGATCCTCACATCTTCTGCTTTTGCACAGGAGTTGAATGTTCCGAAGGGGAAAAACTTTTCGTACACTACACATGTGGTAAATAATGGGTCGGACAAGTCCGATGAGTTGTACACTTATGCTTTCACATCGCTGGGCAGGGATGCTGCGGGGAATAATGTTTTTGAGTGTAAACTGATCCGCATGGTAGACAATACCGAAGATAAACGGATAGATGCGAAAATGAACACTGACGACATCAAGACCCTAAGTCTGTCCAGATCAAGTATGGTGATGACCTTGGCGCTTTTGAACAAACCATTCAAAGTGACCATCACCCCAAAAGGTGAAGTGGTCAAAGTAGATGGCCTTGAAAAATTAGTGAATGAGGCGGCTGATAAGTGGAAAATAGAACCGGACATCCGCAAGCAAATGCTGCACAACCAAGGCAATTACGACTATTACATGCAAAAAATGTTTTTCCGTATGCCGGATAATATCGCCAAGACTACGGACGGATGGAAGGATAAAAATGGAACAGCCTACAAGATAACACCTACTGACGATGCCAAACTTAACCTGATAGACCTGAACACCGAAAAACCAAAGTTGACTAAAAAGCCTTCGGCAAAAGGGAAGTTTTTGAACATAAGTTCCTCATCAAACACTGGCGAAAATGAGAAAGTAGAATACGTACTCGATGCACAGACAGGTCTGATCCAGAACGCTGTACGTAACCGTAACTTTGATTGGAGCTATAGTTCAGTCACCGAGAATGTTAAAGACAGGTACGAGCAACGCATCGGCACAAATACCGACGGTAGTAAACCGGATAGCGCCCGGACAAATATGATGGTGACGCTGAGCGGCTGGTCGGACGTTTTTAAGTCAGGCAATGATGCCGACCTGAAAAAAATGCAGGGCTATTTTAAAGCCAATGATACTAAATACAGAACCGACCCTTACTATAACGTTGCTAAACTACGCTTGCTGGGCAGCTTTAAAAAGAACGACAAAGCAGATGCCTATCATGATAGCGTTCTGCTGACCACGCCCGATGAGGCCCTGTATGTAAAGTATGATCCGCATGCATCGTTCATGAATAAGCTGGCATTGTTGGAACGTACCGATCCTCAAAAAGCCTATGCGCTTACCAAAGTATTCGCTAAGACCGATGCCCTACACATGTGGCTTCACTCCACCACGGCGCAAGCTATCTTGAACGAAGACCCTGAATATGCCGGCGAACGTGCCAACGTATTAGCATTGGCCAAACTAATGAGCGCCGACAAAGAACCTATGCTGCATGGCGTTGCTACTCCTCTAATGCTTTGGGCATCGGCCAAAGCTGAACCTCAAAACACAGATCTGTTGGTGGAAAACGCTGCCAAGTTAGCCAATATGGATGCACCATCCGTACGACAGGGAAAAGGCGGCCGTTACGCGTTGTTGACCTATCAAATGTTGCTGAACGCAGGCAAGGCTACAGAGGCTAAAACCCTGCTCGATTCGGCTATTAGTAAACTTACTAAAGCTGTCAGGGATAGTTCTTACACTTACGTGAACGACGATAAGTCTGTGCTTTCCCATGCTTACTATTTAAAATATCAGTCGGCTAAGACTGCCGGCAATGCCGATGCCTTGCAATACCTGTCCTTAGCGGCGCAGTTTTCTCCATCGAACGGTGAGCATGGTTCGTTAATGAATAACGATGATCACTTTTTAAAGTCGAAGAAAAGCTACCGCGACGTATTGATGCGCGAACTCTTTAACTCAGGCGATCAGCAACAGGGTTTAAAGACACTCATCTCCCACATTAAAGCCGAGCCGGAAAGTTTGGATGAAATGAAGAAAGTTTATGAAAGCGCTTTCCCGGGCAAGGACTTTAAGACACTATTGCAGACCGAGATCATGAACAGTTGGAACGAGCCGGTGGATTTTAAATTGAAAGATCTACAAGATAAAGCCCATCAACTAAAAGACTATCAGGGCAAGTGGTTGGTGATAGATTTTTGGGCTACCTGGTGCGCGCCCTGCATTGCCGAAATGCCTGCCGCTAATACTTTTAATAAGCAATTGGCTAATGATTCAAATGCCGCGTTCCTCAGCATTGCCTGTAATGACCTGACGGAAAAGGTAGCACCATTTATGAAAGATCATAATTATGATTTTCCCGTACTGATGTCGGACAATGTGATCGAGCGTAAGTATAAATTGCGGGCTATGGGGCATAAAGTACTGATGGCCCCTAACGGAAAATGGATAGCCTTAGACTTTCAAAAAGACTGGAAAAAGATATTAAAAGCTTTCAGTACTATTTAAAACTGTAACGATAATGACGGCCGGGCTATGAAGCATTTGGCAATAAAGCATACATTTGCAGGGCAATGAGGGAGCTTGCCTATCTAAATAAGTTTTTGTGGAAATACCGCTGGCGATTGATACCGGGCACGCTGTTCGTGATCATATCCAACGTTTTCAACGTGTTAACTGCGCAGGTGGTCCGCATTGCATTTGATCTGGTCACTATTAATATCGGCACTTATCACCTGTTTACCGGCTTTAAGCAGCAGGATACCATTTACGGCGCTTTTGGGCGTAGTTTAATGTGGTTCGGGGGATTAGTAGTATTGTTGGCGTTGCTGCGCGGGGCGTTCCTGTTCTTTATGCGGCAAACACTTATTCTGATGTCGCGCCATATTGAATTCGATCTAAAGAACGAGATATATGCGCATTACCAGGTGCTGTCCTTAGCTTTCTACCGTCGCCATAAAACAGGCGACCTAATGAATCGTATAACCGAAGATGTTAGCCGCGTGCGGATGTATTTAGGCCCGGGCATTATGTACACCATTAACACGGTGGTACTTTTTGCCATGACCATTTACGCTATGATGACAGTGAACGTCCGCCTGGCGATATTTTCTTTACTGCCGATGCCGATACTGGTGATCATGATCTATTACGTTAACGGCATCATCAACTCACGGAGCGAAAAGATCCAACAACGCCTCTCTTCCCTATCCAGTTTTGTGCAGGAGAATTTCTCCGGTATCCGGGTGATCCGCTCCTACGTGCGCGAAGGTTCAGTTAAGAAAAGTTTCGCCAAAGAAAGTGACGACTACAAGACGCAAGCCATGTCATTGGTACAGGTACAAGCTTTGTTTTACCCGCTGATGTTGCTACTGATCGGCGTGAGTAATATCGTTGTGATATACGTTGGTGGCGTAGAGGTAATGAAGGGTAACGCGACCGCAGGTAATGTGGCGGAGTTTATCGTTTACTTAAACCAGTTGATGTTCCCGGTGATATCTTTAGGTTGGGTAACCTCGCTGATCCAGCGTGCCGCGGCATCACAAAAACGTATCAATGAGTTTTTAAAGACGCAGCCCGAGATCGTATCGGCAACCAAAGAGCATACCAAAATAGGCGGGCAGATCACTTTTGATAATGTCAGCTTCACCTATCCGGATACCGGCATCCAGGCTTTGAAAAACGTATCCTTCACGGCCGAGCCCGGGCAAATGGTGGCTATTATTGGTCGCACTGGATCTGGGAAATCTACCATCGCAAACCTGATCATGCGAATGTATGACAGCGATACCGGCGATGTTAAAGTAGACGGCACCCCCATCCGCCAAAAAGATCCGGAGAATTATCGCTCGCAGATTGGTTTTGTTCCGCAGGAGGTTTTCCTTTTCTCAGATACTATCGCCAATAATATCGCCTTCAGTGCCGACGTGTTGGACATGCCTGTTGTGGAGCAGGCCGCTAAAGATGCTTCGGTTTACAACAACATTATCGCTTTCGAAAAAGGTTTTGAGACCATGATCGGCGAACGGGGTATTACGCTTTCGGGCGGACAAAAGCAACGCGTTTCCATTGCCCGGGCTATCGTAAAACAGCCGCAAGTTTTGATCTTTGACGACTGCCTCTCTGCTGTTGATACTCGTACCGAAGAAGCCATATTGGGTAACCTTGGCCGCATCATGCAGGGCAAAACGAGTATTATTATCGCGCATCGTATCTCTACCATTAAAAATGCCGATAAAATATTGGTGATGGATGCAGGCCAGATCGTAGAACATGGCACACACGAGCAATTAATGCAACAACACGGCGCTTATTTTGACCTGTACGAGAAGCAGTTACTGGAAGAAGCCGAAGAGAAGCTGCAATAACTCCTATCTACACTTTTTATTGCCTTTTGTTTCAATATTATTGAAATACACCCTTGCGTTTTGAAAAAATTGATATATTAGTACCGATCAATCTAAAACAAATACATTAAACATGGGTGATTTTGACAATAAAGAACGGGAGGAAGTTTTTTCGAAGAAAGTAAGGGCCGGCAAGCGTACCTATTTTTTTGATGTAAAGGCGACAAGATCAAACGATTATTATGTTACCATTACCGAAAGCAAAAAGCGATTAGAGGATAATGTGTTTGTTAAGCACAAGATATTCCTGTACAAAGAGGACTTTGAGAAATTTAGCGAAGGCCTGCAGGAGATCGTTGATTACATTAAACAACACCAGGAAGTAGTTGAAAAACGCTACGAATACAGCAACGATTACGAACCTGCAAAGGCATCGGCCGACGAGGGTTACTCGTACTAAATAGCAAACCCTAACCAATTATAAACCGTAAGCCTCCGCAAATTTTTTGCGCGAGGCTTTTTTGTATTTGTTACTTTTTAAACCACAAAGGGCACAAATAATATAAAACACAAAGGACACAAAGCTTTGCATGTTGATCATTGCATCTTTGTGTCCTTTGTGGAAGTCTCTGTGTACTTGTGGTTATATCACCACCAAAACTTACAAAGCCTTAGCATCCATATTGTCCATAGTAGCGATAGCACCGTAAGCGCGGAAACCTACGTTGCCCGACTTATATTCATCGTCCGATGCAGTTAATAATGGCGTTGCACCGTCACCTACGTAAAACTCAAATTTATTGCCTTTCGCTTTTACTTTCAACTTGTGGGTGTCATTCAGTTTCACCGCGAATTTCTCTGACGCAATCACTGTCCATTTTTTACCATCAGCTTTGCCGAATTCTATAGTGCCTTTTGTCGGGTTAAGGCCAACGTAATACCCAAGATAAGCATCGGCGCCAATAGATGGTTTGGTTACGCGGAACACCAGTCCTGCATCTCCCGGTGAATTAATAGTGATATCGGCACTGTATTCCAAGTCAGCAAAATTAGTCCCAGTAGCGATCATCTTCGGACCGTTCCCTCCCGAGCTATTGCCACCGTTAGATGCGCAATGCAATGCGTTATCTTTAGCGAACCAGCCACCACCGTAGATCACCAGGTCCTTAATGGCATTGTTGTCAAAAGTTTGTTTAAAGGTTTTGTTAGCCCAGTTGGTTTGCCCAATGGTCGGGAATACACTTAAACGCAAATTCTCTGAGCCATAAGGCACTAAGGTAACCTCTTCAGTCCTTTCGGTAGATGGTGTTGGGCTATAAGGAGCTTCAAAAGCAGCCGAGCCTTTGTGATCTATACCCCAACCCGGGATCTGTTTAGCCTTAGCTTTTAGCATGATCGGGGTTACATCCTGCTCGAATGGATTTTCAGGCATGGCAGCTTTTACTACCGTAAAGTTATTAGCGGCCGGGCCGGTCAGAACCAAACCATAGTTCCAAGGCGTGGCGGGACTTAATTCGGTCTCTTTGAAATCAGAAACCTGATACGTTCTTGATACTTTAACGTTCTCTTTGATCTTCAGCGCGTAAACCAGCGGACCACGTTCTACACTTACGCCATTATTCACCTGCTTGGTCACGGCTACATTCATTGGGAAATTAAGGGTGATCTTATCATTGGTTTTCCATTGTCTGTTCAGTGCCAGTACGTCGCCTGCTTTAACAGCAGCTACGGCAACGCCATTAACTTTTACTTGTGGCTTTTTACACCAGGCCGGGATACGTAAATTGAGCGGAAATTTGGCCGACTTATCTAAAGATAAGTTCAACGCGATCTGCTCATTAAAAGGATAATTGGTAACCTCATCTATTTTTACTTTGGAGCCATTAGCAACTACGGCATTTATCTCCATAGGTGCGTAAATGCTTACCGCTAAACCACCATCTGGTGTAGCCAGCCAGGCGTTCTTTACAAAATAAGGCCAGCCCATATGCATATTGTATCGGCAACATGGGAAACCTGAATATGGGCTCAGTACAATGCCATTGCCGTAATCCTGATTAAAACCATGGTTGCCAGGCGTGCTTTGGACCTGATTGGGTAAGGTGTAATAAGCATGGTTATGCAAGTCGCGGCTGTATTGTGCAGGCAAGGTATTAAAGGCGATCTTCTCTAACTGATCACCAATAGATACGCTATGGTCTACACGGGCAGCACTCTCTAAACTTTGCATCCATTCAACCACCGCACAGGTCTCTACGCCCTGCAAGGCACTCGTGCCCGACATAAATTCGGTACCCGAACCAATACCCGTTGGCTGGCCGGCGTTATTAAGTATATGTTCGATACCCCGCTGCATCCCTTGGGAAAATGCCGGCGTAGGTTCTACCTGCGAATAAACGATAGGGAATTTTAAGGCCTGCGATACATTGACCATGTGCTTAGGCATGTGGTCATCGCCATAATATAGGAACTCGTTCTGATTAAATATCTTGTCCCATGGGTAAGCCTGTTGTTTAAGCTTGGTGGCTAAGGTCAACAGATCCTTATCCCCTGTTTTATTATACACCCATAGTACGATCTCGATATTATCGGCAGCACGGGCTTTACCCCACTCAAACAGTGGTTCTTTATCCAAATTAGCCAACTGATATTTAAAGTAGTTGGATAATAGAGGGATAACTCGCTTATCCTGCGTAGCCTCGTGATAGCTTTGCAATGCATACATAAAAGGCATACGGGGCCACCAATCCTTCATCTTAGTCGGACCGAATTTGCCATCGGCTTCAGGATGATCAAGCGTATAGTCGAGCCATTTTTGTGCCTTGGCCTTTAGTTCCGCGTCATCCAGCGTATAAGCTAATGCCACTAAGCCTTTGACGTAATACGGCACTTTTTCCCAGCCATTACCGCTGCCGCCCAACCAGTCAGAATCCTTACCGAGGTCATTTTTGCCGGGGTAAAGTTCTTCTGCATGGCCGGTCATGCCGGTCTTTTGCAGTTCCAATTGTTTCAATAACCAGCCTTTGGCTTTGATACTACCTATTGGCAATTGAGCGTAAACATTTTGTTTTAATGGCGCACGGTTGAACGTGTAAGGCGTGTTTGTTTGTGCCGACGCGCTGTTTGCCAACAAGGCACACGAAAGCAGTACGACAGAGTAAATAGAGAATTTCATAATTGATATTGCTCCGTACCATCTGCACGGAATTTATGGTGGATGAGATACAAAGCTAAAAAAATAGCAGGAATGGGCAATAGCTATGTCGGGGCGGCAGATAACGAAAAAGGCCCCCTGAAATGATCAGGGAGCCTGCGTTAAAATTAAGATCTTAAATTAACGCATCAATGACGCGGCATTCATGGCGAAGATCATCATTGCTACGATAAAAATAATATACAAGATGATGGCCACGATAAGAATGATACCCTTCAGCTTAAAAAATGACTTCAGTTTAGCTATGGATGAGGTAAGTATAGCGCTATCTGCAAACCCGATAGCTTTCTTTGCCCTCGATGCGAATTGATATAAAGCCAGGTTGATAAAAAATATCACTATCGCTACAACAAAATAGGCCGCGCCAATGAACGGCCCCATCAGCGCGATCACCGGATTTGACATTGCACCCGGCATGGCGGACATTGCAGCCATCATGGTGCCGGCGAATATGCCCATTACCGCTATTAAACCGGCGCCGATAAAGCCCATAATGGCTAAGAACGACGCCCATTTGGCTGCCTGTTGTAAATAATACTGTGCTTCCTGACTAAGGGTCATGCCCTGTTCTTCAGATGGTTTGGTGTAAGCTTCGTCGCCGTAAGTTTCCATGTGTTGTGTGAATGTTTGGTTTGTTATCGTAAAAATAAAAATAATTACCTACCAAACAAGCCTTACCATCACAAAAGCGTCCCGCTCAGGATGGATACCGCAAAACTAAAATAGATCACCAGCCCTGTAACGTCAACCAGTGTAGCCACGAATGGAGCCGACGAAGTGGCCGGGTCGAAACCAAGTTTTTTGAGTAATAGTGGCAACATCGAACCTGTCAGAGAACCCCAAAGTACGATACCGACCAACGTCAGACCGACCGTCAAGCCTACCAATGCCCAATGCGGGCCGTAAACATCACTGAACAGACTCCAAACGTATATCCTTAAAAAACCGATGACACCAAGCGTACCGCCCAGCATAATGCCCGATACCAATTCCCGGCGCATTACACGCCACCAATCGGCTATCGTAACCTCGCCCAAGGCCATGGCCTGTATGATCAGCGTAGACGCCTGCGAACCGCTATTACCGCCGCTGGACATGATGAGCGGGATGAACATGGCCAAAACCAACGCTTTCTCTAACGCCCCTTCAAAATGTTGCATGGCGGTAGCGGTCAGCATCTCACCTAAAAACAGGATGATCAACCAGCCTACCCTTTTTTTCACCAGGGTGAACAGATTGATATCCAGATAAGGTTCGTCCAATGCCTCGGTACCACCGATCTTTTGGATATCCTCGGTATATTCTTCGTTGGCTATCCAAAGGATATCATCTACAGTGACGATACCTAACATGACCTTATCATCGTCAGTAACTGGTAAGGCCACCCGATTATTCATCCGAAAAACGTTGATGGCTTCTTCCTGTGGATCTTTTACGTTCAGCGAGATGGAACGGCCGTCCATCAACTCGCTCACTTTGGTCTCAGGCTTCACTAATAGAATATCGCGGATACGGATGTCATCAAGAAGCACACCCTTATTATCGATCACGTAGAGTACGTCGATGGTCTCGGAATTTTTACCATATCGCCTAAGGTGCGATAATACCCGCGGGATATCCCAATCTTGTTTTACGGTGACGTAATCAGGTGTCATCAAACGGCCAACGCTTTCTTCCTCGTAACCTAAAAGAGTTAACGCTTCTTTACGGTCATCAGCAGAAAGGTGAATGATAAGGTTCTTTACAGCATCGCCATGTAATTCGGCAAATAAAGCGGTACGATCATCGGGCGGCAAACCGTTAATTAGGTCAGCTATTCTTTTACTCTGAAGTTTTTTAATGATACGCTCCTGCGTAGGGAAATCCAGGATACGGAACACGTTAACAGCACGATTGATCTGCAGCAACTCGATGAATTTCACCGCATGCTCGGGATACTCATCGATCAGGGGTTCGACATCGGATATGTTGAGATCGTTAAGAAAAGCGCTAAGCGGTTTATCATCGTTCTGTTCCAGCAATAGTTCTAATTCTTCAACCATCTCTTTTTCCATACCTGTCGCCTCCTTTTGTGTTTACATGTTGTGTTGATAAATGCTGCCGGGCAGCTGCCGCAAAAGTGCGTTTATTTTTCCAAAAATTCAGCCCTTTTTTGTGTTATCTTTGCGCGGAAATTCAGAGTCAAGAATATAGAGTCAAGAGCCGAGACATCTTTGCTAATTGATCAATTTTATCTTGTTCCTGACTCTATATTCTTGACTCTTTAAACGAAAACATGGGACTACAATGTGGAATAGTAGGTTTGCCTAACGTTGGTAAATCAACACTTTTTAATTGCTTATCAAACGCTAAGGCGCAGGCTGCTAACTTTCCTTTCTGTACGATTGAGCCTAACGTAGGCGTGATCACCGTACCTGATGAGCGCCTGACCAAGCTGACCGAGATCGTTCAGCCTAAGAATGTGGTGCCTAACGTGATCGAGATAGTAGACATTGCGGGCCTTGTAAAAGGTGCCAGCAAAGGCGAAGGATTAGGTAACCAGTTTTTGGGTAATATCCGTGCAACTAACGCTATCATCCACGTGTTGCGTTGCTTTGATGACGATAACGTGATCCACGTTGACGGCTCGGTAGACCCGATCCGCGATAAAGAGATCATCGATACCGAATTGCAGTTGAAAGACCTGGAGTCGATAGAGAAAAAGCTTCAGAAGGTTGAGAAAGCTGCCAAAACAGGCGACAAGGATGCAAAAAAAGCATTCGATGTGTTGACCACTTACAGAGAGCATTTACTAAGGGGTAAGTCGGCCCGTACCGTGGCTGTAGAAGAAGAGGATAAAGAGCATGTAGCTGATCTTTGGTTACTGACCGCTAAACCCGTAATGTATGTTTGCAACGTAGACGAAGCTGCCGTAAACACAGGTAATGCTTACGTTGATAAAGTACGCGAGGTAGCCAAAGAAGAGAATGCCGAAGTGTTGGTTATCTCTGCCAAAATAGAGTCTGAAATTGCAGAGTTGGAAAGTTACGAAGAGCGCCAGATGTTCTTAGACGACCTGGGCTTAACCGAATCGGGTGTCACTAAACTGATCAAAGCGGCTTACCGTTTGCTTAACCTGCAAACATATTTTACCGCAGGTGTGCAAGAAGTACGCGCCTGGACCATTAACAAAGGTTTCACCGCGCCGCAAGCGGCCGGTGTTATCCACTCAGATTTTGAGAAAGGCTTTATCCGTGCCGAGGTTATTAAGTACGACGAGTTTGTGAAATATAACGGTAACGAAGCTACCATTAAAGAGAACGGCAAATTGGGCGTTGAGGGCAAAACCTACATCGTTCAGGACGGCGACGTGATGCACTTTAGATTTAATGTGTAATTTTCAGGCGAAAGGTTAAGGGCGAAAGGTTAAAGGTTCGTCGATCCTGATGATAGAATACAAACGGCGCTCAGACCACCTGAGCGCCGTTTTAGTTAAGTTGTTTTAGCTCCTTCCCAAACATTTTACCTTTAACCTTCAACCTTTCGCCTTTGACCTACAACTTCATCCGGTTTATCTGCGGGTTCATGGTGGCGTTTACCTGATAAGTATTGATGCTATTATTCATATTAACCTCAACAATGCGGTAACCTTTGTAGCTTGTTCCCCAATCGCCGCCAAAATGCGCGTCAAAAAAATGAGGAAATTTGCCGGTGTATCTTACGCCATCAAGTGTATGATCATGCCCGTGGAATGCGGCTTTGATGTTGGGATATTGATGCAGTAATGCGATCACTTCGGGGCATTCCGCAAAAGCTGCTTTCTCTTCGGGCAGCCAAATGTGGGGCGGGATGTGCAGGATCACAAATACCACCTCCTTGTGCTTGAACTTCTCGAACGAACTTTTCAAAAAGGCAAGATCCGGGCAAATAAACTCACCCTTAACGTTTGATGTATTGGCGAATACGATACCGATATCACCCTTCTCTACCACATAATTATCATCGTAACCAAATACCTTTTTCCAAAGCGCGGCATCAGCATGGTCGTGGTTACCCGGCACGGCATATACGGGTACGCCGATCTTGTCAAAGTATTCCGATTTGATCTTGGGTAGCAGGTCGGGGCGGTCATGTACAAGATCGCCGTTAGCTATCACCAGATCCAATTGGTTGCTTTTGTATTGAGCCTGCATCCAGCTTACCATATCGTCAAAAAATTTATCAGACTCGGTATTGGGCTGCCCGTAATGCCCATCGGAAACAATGGCAAAACGCAGTTTAAATACCTCCCGCGAATTATCATCGGTTGCGATCGGTGCACCGGCAAATGCATCTATCGCAGGCAATAAGGTGATCCCGGCCAATCCGGCCATTGATGAACTAATAAATTTTCTTCTACTATTCATTTGCAATGTATTGATAACACTAAATATAGGCTACAAAATTGCAATCGGGTTATTGCCGTGTTGTTAATTTCTTATCAATTTTCAAACATCGCGGTATCGATCAATTTTATATCTTTGCGCCATGCTTCCGTAGTTCAATGGATAGAATTATGGTTTCCGGTACCATCGATATGAGTTCGAATCTCGTCGGGAGCACTTTTAAGTCAAAAGCCTTTAGTCGTAAGTCTAAAGGCTTTTTTGCTTAAACTAACAAAGCCGCCAAAATTGGCGGCTTTGTTAGCAACATATCATAATTAATTACTAATAAGTACTCCATTGCGCCACACCTTCCGGTTCGGCTTTTTTTACTTCGTCACTTTTAACCTGGCTCATCTGTTTATCCAATTTTTCCTTTTCGGCTAAAGCTTTGGCCATTTCTTTAGGTTGCTTGGTTTGGCCTTCTGTTTCGGTCACATAAGTTATTGGATCTTCTACGTAAACAAAGTCTTTGCCCATGCCTTTGATCTCGCCTTCATTCCATGGGCCTCTAACAGTGCCGTCAGACAAGTTGTACACCTGCTGCAAAAATCTCGGGTCGGCGCCTAGTACCGCCGGTGGGAAATTCGGCTGAATAGTATCCAAGGCCGCTTCGAACATTTTGTAGTGGGTTACCTCACGGGTCATCAGGAACGACAAAGTTTCTTTAACGTAAGGATCATCGGTAAATTTCATCAAGTGCTCGTATACCAATTTTGCCCTCGATTCTGAAGCCAGGTTGCTACGCAGATCTACCGTCAGGTCCCCGTTAGAGTGAATGTATGACGCACACCAAGGAATGCCCTGGCTGTTGCGCAAAGTAGGCCCGCCGCCAGTGATGATGGGAAACTGTGGATTTGCGGTCAAAGCAGCATGGATGATGCTTTCTTTGGTTGCCTTGCCATCCATAACTTGCATTATCTCGGACTGCTCGGCTGCGTTCTTCATTTCGCCATTAACACCCTTCAGTAACATTTGGATGGTTGCTCCAACTATCTCGAGGTGGCTAAATTCTTCGACAGCGATATCCATTAGCATATCATACTTGTCGGGGTGTGGTTGCTTGGCACCGAACGCCTGCGTAAAGTACTGCATTGCAGCAGCAAGTTCTCCATTTTCACCACCAAATTGCTCTAATAATAAGTTGGCAAATCTTGGGTCAGGGCGGGATACCCTTGCATTAAATTGTAGGTCTTTTACGTGATGGAACATTTTATTTTTGATTAGTTGTTTATTCGGAATATTTGCAGGACGTAGCGTAGAGAATGGGTATCGTGCGTGTGTAATACAACTAACCGGAATGAATTATGTTTTAATAATAGGAAATAAATTAATTTAAAAGTTAAATACAATAAGCCATCATAATCTGACGGTATTGACGTTATTATTTTGATGAGTGATCACGCTACGTTTTCTTATCCCTAGATCGGCTTGTTATATTTAAATTACTAACAGGAGGATAATACATGGAAAAGTCTTCAGAAAATACAAACACAGAACGGGCAACGCAGTTGAGAACAGACTACCCTCTTTGCGAAAAGGACGAGCAAGCCAGGGCCATAAAAAAAGCGCAACAGGCCAATAAAGAAGCTCTGAATAACTGGCGCGAAATGCATAAAGTCAATACTGACAAGAAAACCTGAAAAGCTTAAAACCAACCACGACTACGTTTGGCTTCAGAACCACCGTACAATTCGCGTTTAAATTCTTCCTGATCGCGATAGTTGTGCCAGATCACCCAGCTTATCAGCAATATAGCAAAAACAGCTACCCCTCCTATCCACCAAAAATTAATATCCTTAGCGGCATTCTCTATCAATACAAATGCTGTTGTCATATATATTGGTTGATGTGTTTTAGTTCTTTTGCAGGCACCACGTGGTCATGCAGCGTATATCTTGTACGTTGGTGGTCTTAATAGGCTCAAAAAGTTCGCCATTTAATTTCACACTGTAAGTTAATAGTTTCTCCCTGTCTGCCAGATAGCGTGTCGAGCCATCGGGTAAAAGATAACGGCCATTGCCAAGTGGCCTTACTAATTCTTCGATACCGATATTCGAGGCTAACCTGGCAAAGAGATAACCGCCCGGCTTTAACACCCTCCATATTGAACGTATCATAGCGTCAAAATGTTCGTGATCGCGGGCAAAGTGCAACACCGCGCTGCAGATCACCAAGTCAAAGGTTTCATCACCATGCGGCACGTTCTCTGCCGTAGCAATAGTAAAATTATCAGGGGATAGATCGGGGGCAAGTTCGGCTGCCGATTGTTTAACCGCCTTAACAGCGTTCGCATCAGGATCGATACCATACACATTAAAGCCGTTCCGAAGAAAATAATACAGGTTACGACCACCTCCACAACCAACATCCAGAATGGTGCGGCATCCATCGAACCGACCTTTTAAAAGCTGATCGAAAAGATAGATATCGATATTACCGTATAGTTGTTGCAGATCGTTCATTCCTGATAAATGCACTGCAAAGTAACCTAACAAAAATAAAGGCCGCAAGTCCAAACAGACTTACGGCCTTTACCAGCTCGTTAATTTTAATGCGAAATTACATCCCGAAAGCTTTCTTTAACTGTGCAACTGCATATTCCTCAGCATCTTTAGCCTCCGGAACAATAGTGCCCATACCAAAAAATTCGTGGGTCACGCCATCGTAATTTTTGCTATCGACGGTCACTCCTGCTGCTTTTAGTTTATCAGCAAGCATCATTCCGTCACTTTGCAATGGGTCAATTTCGGCAGTAATGATGGTTGTGGGTGGCAAACCTTTAAGGTTAGCAGCAACCAAATTGATCCGCGGATCTTTAGCTTCGGCCATGCTGTTTAGATAATGTTTTACAAACCAGCCCATCATAGGCTTATTCAACGGTTTAGCAGCCGCGAATTTTACGTATGATGCTGTATTCATATCGGCACCTGCTACCGGGTAAACCGCTACTATAGCTGTCGGTAACATAACACCTTTATCACGCGCCATAATAGCTACGTTGGTTGCCAGGTTGCCGCCGGCACTTTCACCACTCACTGCGATCTTTTTAGGATCCCCTTTTATTGACGCGGCATTAGCCACAACCCATTTGTAGGCTGCAAAGGCATCGTTATGCGCCGTTGGGAATTTAAACTCAGGTGCTTTGCGATAAGCTACTGATACCACTACCGCGCCCAATTTGTCGGCCATTACGCTTGGCGCAGCATCGTAAACATCCAGGTTAGCTATCACAAAGCCGCCACCATGATAATAAACTACTATCGGGAACGGACCGCTACCCGTGTTAGGTGTGTATATACGTAAATGAATGTTACCACCATCAACCGGGATATCCTTGCCCATGGTATCTATTTTAAATACGGGTTTAGGGATATTATGTTCCTTCATCAGGTCCATCACAGCATCCGTAGGTGTGTGGTTTTTACGGGCCTCGGCCGGGGTGAGCGTTTCGATGGGCTTGTCGCCGTAACTGGCCAGTTTTTCCATCACGGCTTGCATTTCGGGCTTAATAGATGGTGCCCATTCAGGTGCCGGACCGGCTGATTTAATAGCAGTTGATGAATTTGAGTCGGCCGGAACCATTGAACTGTCGGCACCGGTACTATCCGCGCCCGACTTTGAGCCGTTACTGCTACATGCCGATGCTAACGCGATAGCCATAGCAGCCATTGGTAAAAGAATTTTAGTTTTCATAGGTAAATGTGTTATACTTTCACTTGCAAAAACAACATTAATGCCAGTTGAATTCAATTATTAAGATAGACCGTCAATTACTACTCAACAGAGTGATGTTGTGCGTGATCACCTTGGCTGGCAACTAATTCAACTCAGCAGCGTTTGATAAGTGCTTATCCCCGATGGCCTGCAAATGCTTCAATACGGCTAACTCAAAGCCAGGCAACGTGGTCAGGTCCGTATCCCATAGTGGTTTATTGCTGAGTATAGATCTAACCCCTTGTTCAGCTTCAGCATCGTTCCAGGCGTAATGGAAGATGGCTGCGTTGTCGTCTGTAACAGTATATTCCCTTCCGTTGATATAACCTTTTAGTTGGTCATCTATCTTCATAAATCGGATAAAGGCGGCGATACCCTTACTGATCAATGCCGGCGCGGTAGATGACGTTTGATAATGCTTGAACAGTAAAGGCAACACCCTTAGTTTGATCTTTGATGAATATTGCAAGGATATACTTAACCACTTATGCTGCAAACTTGGGTTACGGAACCTATCCAAAACCTGCCCCGCATATTCCTCCTTTTCGGCTACCGCGATATCTAAGGGTATGGAAGGCGATATCTCGGTCAGCATCATATCGCTAATGAATTGCTCGAACTCCACATTGTCCAATGCCTCGCTAACGGTCTCAAAACCTGATAAGACGGCAAAGGCACAACTTAACGTGTGTGTGGCATTGAGCAAACGCAACTTCAACTCGCGGAATTTTTCAATATCAGCAGCTATCACAACACCACTATCAACTTGAGCAAAGCTAAGCACCTCGGCAACCTCTGCGTAACCTTCTATGGCCCAAAGGGTGTAGGGCTCGGCAATAATCCGCAGGTCATCCTGGTAGCCTAACTCTGTATCCAATTGCTGATGTGTAGCAGTATCCGGTTTACCGGGAACAATACGATCCACCAGCGAACTACAGAAATGATTGTGCTGCTCCAACCAGTCCATAAACTTCGGTTCCATTTTGTTGATGTGGGCCAGTTCCAGAATTATCCCTTCCAGTTTTTTGCCATTGTCAACGATCAGTTCGGTCGGTATGATCACAAGGCCGCTCTCGGCGCTACCGTTAAAAGCCTTAAAGCGATGGTATAGTACGGCCAAAAGTTTAGCAGGGAATGAAATTGGCGGTGTGGCTTGGATATTATCATCCGCAATCAGCTGGATACCAACCTCGGTAGTGTTCGATACAATGACTTTTAGATCGGCACTTTCGGATACTTTCAAGATCTCGCCCCATTGGGTCGAAGCCGATACTACCCTGCTTATTGCTGATGAAATAATATCTTCTTTTACTTCAGATCCGTTCTGTATACCCTTGATATGTAAGGAATATAGACAATCCTGCTCATCAAAAGCTTTTGTATCGCCCTTGTCGGTCGATTTAACAACTACTATCCTTCCGTTGAATATTCCTTCGCGATTAGCCTTGTCTATAAAGTATGCCGGTAAGCCGCGCAGTAATACGCCGGTGCCAAATTGTAGTACCTTTTCGGGCAGTTCAAATACATTATCATTGGGTTTAATAACCTTGCTATCTATCGCGCTTAAACTTTGTCTGGATAATTTCATCAAAGCTAATTTAGCTTATATAGATGAGTTTGGCATCGATCGTCACTTTTAATTATATTAAATAAAACGCTATCGTTCCCGGGAACGTTTGCATCAAAATAGGCTTGTATTGCTGATCTATTTACTAATTTAGGGGTCTGAATTATGTTTGGCGCTGTTACCATAAAAGATATTGCTAAGGCTCTGGGGCTATCCACATCAACCGTTTCGCGCGCGTTGAACGGCAGTTATGAGATAGGCGCCGAAACAAAAAAACTGGTACAGGAGTATGCCGAAAAGGTGCATTATCGCC
The DNA here is from genome assembly GCF_015222005.1 of Mucilaginibacter myungsuensis. Classification (GTDB taxonomy): domain Bacteria; phylum Bacteroidota; class Bacteroidia; order Sphingobacteriales; family Sphingobacteriaceae; genus Mucilaginibacter; species Mucilaginibacter myungsuensis. Next base: position 311,102 of record NZ_JADFFL010000001.1, read on the forward strand.
CCAACCCTATCGCGCTGAGCCTTAAAGATCAAAAAAGCCACTCTATTGGTGTAGTTGTTGCAGAACTGGCTAACAATTTTTTTTCGCAGGCCATTAACGGTATCGAGTCTATTGCTTACAGCAGTGATTACCACGTCATCATTACCCAAACGCATGAATCGCACGAGCGCGAGATAGCCAATGTAGAGCACTTAATGTCGCGCCATGTGGATGGATTATTGGTATCGGTCGCTTCGGGCTCCACGGATCTTAAGCATTTCCAGTCATTGCGTGATCGAGGCTTCCCGATCGTGTTTTTTGACCGTGTTGTCGACGACATCGAAGCCCATAAGGTGGTCACAAATAACTTTAAAGGCGCTTTTGATGCTACGGAATTATTGATCAATAATGGTTTTAAACGCATCGCCCATATTGCAATGGCCTCCAATTTAGCTATCAGCAGGGAGCGTTTAAATGGCTATAAAGCGGCGTTAGAAAAACATGGATTACCCTTTGATGCCGAATATGTAAAGCATTGCCTGCACGGTGGCCGTGCAATAAATGAAGTTGAAGAAGCTATTGCCGAACTGATGGCCTTAGCGGAAAAACCCGATGCTGTATTTTCGGGCAGTGACAGGATCACGATAGGTTGTTTTGGCACTTTCAAAAAAATGGGTTTGACCGTACCTAATGATGTTGCTATGGTGGGTTTTACCGATAGTGACGTTACCGAATTGTTCGACCCGCCGTTGACGGTTATCCGCCAGCCAGCCTTCCAGATCGGACAAATGGCTACCGAGATGCTGATCAAACAGATCCGAAGTAAATATCCTGTGACCGAATTTGTGACCGAAACACTAAGCACCGAGCTTATAGAGCGTGGATCGGCTAAAAATACCGCAAAACCATAACCGTAAACGGGTTTAAAAAATGACGTTTTAGTACCTAATAGCTGTATGTTTAGAAGCGGGATACCGTTGCCTTTACAATTTTTTTTCTTAAACTTGCCTTCGCATACGCGAGGTGCGCCCGGTGGGCTTATTGTAACCAAGACACCGATCGCAAACCACCCTATTTTACACCCCTTGGCGTATAAGTACTACTAAGATAATGAGCGGTCACACTACAGATGTTGATGTTGTTTTAATTGGCGCAGGTATCATGAGCGCAACTTTAGGTTTTATGCTGAAAGAACTGCAGCCCGACCTAAAGATCGAACTTTTTGAACGCCTGGATGTAATGGCTGCCGAAAGTTCGGACGCGATGAACAACGCCGGTACCGGTCACTCCGCTTTTTGCGAGTTGAACTATACGCCGCAATTGCCTGATGGTTCGGTAGATATAAGTAAAGCCATTAAGATCGCCGACCAATTTGAGGTATCTAAACAGCTTTGGGCTTATTTAGTAGAACAGGGATATATTAAAGACCCTAAGACCTTCATCAACAAGGTACCTCACATTAGCTTTGTTTGGGGCGAGCAGAATGTATCTTATCTTAAAAAACGTTACGAAGCACTTAAGAAGAACCATTTTTTCAGTGATATGGAATATACAGAGGATCCTGCAAAACTAAAAAGCTGGATGCCCCTGGTGATGGAAGGCCGCGACCCTAACGAAAAGGTATCGGCCAACTACATGGACATTGGCACCGACGTTAACTTCGGCGCGTTGACCAAGGATCTGATCAATATCGCAAAAAGCAAACCCGGCTTCAATGTTCATTTAAGCCATGATGTTACCAATATCAAACGCTCACCAAAAGGCGGTTGGACGGTAACCGTAAAAGGTTACGGCGGCTCGCGCAAGTTGAATGCCAAATTTGTTTTTGTTGGTGCCGGTGGTGGTGCTTTGCCACTATTGCAAAAGTCGGGCATACCGGAGAGCAAAGGATTTGGCGGTTTCCCGGTAAGCGGGCAATGGCTGGTTTGTAATAACCCGGCTATTATCGAAAAGCATCAGGCTAAGGTATATGGTAAGGCATCGGTAGGTTCGCCGCCAATGTCGGTACCTCATTTGGATACCAGGGTGATCAACGGTAAGCGTTCGCTCCTTTTCGGCCCGTATGCTGGCTTCTCAACCCGTTTTTTAAAACAAGGTTCGTTATGGGACCTGTTCGGGTCTATCAAATTAAATAACATTCGACCGCTTATGGCGGCTGGTATAGACAATATCCCCTTGACCCGCTATCTTATCGGTCAAGTAATGCAATCTCAAGACGATCGTTTGGCGGCACTTAAAGATTATTACCCTGAAGCTAAGGCCGAAGATTGGAAACTGGATATTGCCGGTCAGCGTGTGCAGGTGATCAAGAAAGACGCTAAACGTGGTGGTGTATTAGAGTTCGGTACCGAAGTAGTTACCGCTGCCGATGGCAGTATCGCAGCTTTGTTAGGTGCGTCGCCGGGTGCATCAACATCTGTACCTATTATGGTGCAACTGATAGAGCGTTGCTTTAAAGAGCAGATCAAGACCGACGGCTGGCAAACTAAGTTAAAAGAGATGATTCCATCTTACGGGAAAACTCTTGCCAAGGATGCCACGTTAGCCAACGCTACCCGCGAGCGCACAGGCAAAAGTCTTGATATCGTTTAAATTAGGCCGATCTTTACTATATTAGGTGTCGATCATCATACATCTATGATTTTGAGTTGAGGGCATGCGTGGTTTTACTTTCCTTATCATTTTCCTATGCGGGATCCGGGCTTACGGGCAGGATAAGGATAGCTCGGCTTTAGGCCAGTGGCGTGGAACGGTTAAACAGTACGGCGCACCTATCGTAAATTTTAAAGTAGCTTTTACTTTAAATAAAGGATATACCAATCAGATCATCGGGGTATCTAAGTACAACCGTGCCGATGGCGCTTCGGTAGAGATGCGTTTTGATGGCGAGATGAACGGCGATCAGGTTATCATCACCGAGCGGGAAGTTCTGAAAAGTACACCTCGCGAAGCCCAATGGTGCCTTAAACGTTTCTCTATTAACTTTAAACATAATGGAAAGACCGGCATTGATAGCTTAAGCGGTTATTGGCAAGGTGTCCGCGCTTACGACAAAGGCCTTTACTACGAGCTTGGAGTTTCCGATAACAACGGCGTTATCCACCGTTGCGAACCGGGCGACCTGAGACTATGGCGTAACAGCGAAAAAGATACCGCGAAAACCCCACCCCCACCTGTCGCCAAAGTAAGCGACCGGCCACGTGACGGCTATTATGATAAAACAGCGGTCGCCACCTCCAAAGTTTCTGAATTTACACCGCTTCGCGAAGCTGATGTAGTTTTTGCAAAACGGATATGGCGCGAGATAGACGTTCGCGAAAAAATGAACACCTACCTGGCATCCCCGAACGCAAGGTTGATAGACGTGTTATTGGATGGACTAAAAGATGGCAAATTCGCAGCCTACAGCACTACGCCTACCGAAGAAGATCCCGGAGGCGATATGTTCACCAAACAATTGACCATCGGGCAGGCCTTGGGTATGCTAAGCGATAGTTCGGTAGTGACCAAGCGAGACGCTGATAATAACATCATCGATTCTAAACTGGAAGCCAACACTTTTGATCCGGATAGTTTGGTAAGGTTCAGGATAAAAGAGGATTGGGTATTTGATAAACAACGTTCGGTATTTGAACCTCGCATCATTGGCATTGCCCCAATGATCAGGATGAAAGTATCAACAGGCGCACAAGTAGATATGCAGCCCGCATTTTGGATCTATTTCCCTCATGCCCGGCCTCTACTGGCGGTTAAAGCCATCAGCAACGAAAATAACGACCAGACCGGACTTAGTTTTGACGACGCTTTTATGAAGCGGATGTTCGCCAGTTATATTGTCAAGCAGTCAAACGCTAAGGACGAGCGTATAAAAGATTACATGCAGGGCATCGACAGGTTATATGAAGCTCAGCGCGTTGCCAAGCAACTGATGGATTGGGAATTGGACCTGTGGCAGTATTGATGAGTTCGTTTAATTATCACCGGCTAAAGTGAAACCGATCGGTACTGTATAGCGTACCCTCACCGGTAAACCATCCTGTACACCCGGTTGCCAATTACCGGATGAAAGCTTTATACATCTAACGGCCTCTTCATCGCACCCGGATCCGATACCGCTCTTTACAGTGATGTCAGTTATTGCTCCGTCGCGCTCTATGATAAAAGTAACAGATACCCTTCCTTGAATATTATTACTACGAGCCTTTTCGGGGTAGCGCAAATTCCGTTCAACCAACTTATAGAAAGCGTCTAAACCCCCAATATACTCTGCGGTCTTTTCGCTTTTTGTTAATACCTCATCCCCATTAACGCCCATATTTACGCGGTCACCTTTTTTCAGTAAGCCATCCTGGTAAGCAGCTAAAAGTACTTTACCACTATCTGCAAAGCTTTTCCACTCGCCGTTGCGCAAGCCATTTTTGTAGTAACCCCTTTCTTTAATCATTGAAAAAGTTGGATCGTATCTAACAAACTCGCCATTGCCTTGCTCAACCATTTTCTGCCTATCGAATCGTGACTTTTCATACATTTGAAATATACCCGACGAAGTGTATTTTCCCGAGTAATATAATTTTCCGTTTGGATAATAGGCCTCGGCTTCGCCCCATAACTGGCCGGCATTAGAATTAAATACAGCTTTAGGATTTCCGTTAACGTGATATTCAATAATTGTTCCCATCAAAGTGCCATACGGGCTATTGGTCGCAAATTTTCCGCGCATGCGCATATGGCCATTTAAAAAGCAATCATTAACGATCACGAAGCCGCTTTTTATCGTATCGGGAGATATGATCATTCTGAAACCATTGGCTTTTTTTACGTCATCCACCCATTCGCCTTTACCGTATTCAAAAGGTAAACCTTACTCAAATATCATTGGGTAAATAGCAGTGTCACGCTTAACCTGAGCCGTTACTGTAGTAGTGTAATATAAGACGGACCCAAGGATAAGATATTTGTACATTGTTTTAGGTTTATTGATCTAAAATAACATTTTCCTGCCAAAGCAAATGTTGATATGTTAAAAATATCCAGCCACGTTGTTTAATGTTGCATTTTATATTTACAGTATGAAGTTGCATCTAATCAGATCCTACGTATTGATCGCATTGTCGGACATATTTATCATCAGCAGTTGCGGCTCAAAAAAAGCTGCTCTAAAAGGCAACGCCGGCCAAATGGTAAAACCAGAAAAGGCCATTGCCAATAAATACGCCGAAATAATGAATGTAGACAAAAACGACATACAGAACGGCAGGCTTTACAGCTTTATAGACTATTGGATGGGCACGCCTTACAAATTTGGCGGACAAACCAAAGATGGCGTGGATTGCTCGGGGTTTGCGCAGCTATTAGAGCAACAGGTATTCAATGTTAACATTCCGCGGATGACCAGTCAGCAGGTTAACACCATTAAGCGCAAATACGAGGAGGACCTGAACGAGGGCGATCTGGTATTTTTTGATTTTGACGGAAAAAAGTTCAGTCATGTCGGAATCTATCTGCAGAACGGATATGTAGTACACGCCAGCACCCGTCGAGGTGTGATTATAGTTAAACTGAAAGACCCGTCGTTATATAAGTATTTCTCGCGCGCCGGAAGCCCGCCTGAGCATGCAAAAACAGAATAAAAGATAGATAACATCAATGCGCCACTATGCCCGAACCGCCTGTTACTAAAGGAGTTTTTATCCTGCGCCGACTGATGAAATATATCGTGCAGGATAATAATCCTGCGCCACACATTACTGCCGATAAGGGGATGATATTGGTAACGTTAATAGCGCTCATGCCCATTGTAGCACCCGCACCTATACCTAACTGTAAAGCTCCTAACAGCGATGATGCCGTTCCTGCATTACGCTCGAAAGGGGCGATAGACAAGGCTGACATATTAGGCGCTAAAATACCTATGCAGCTTAGTTGAATAAAGATCATGCCGATAATTTCCGGTACGCCCAACCAATTTTGCCATGATGCAAATAAGAACAACGCCCCGGATATCAGTTGGATCACCAACGCTTTCGGCACTATCTGCTCGCTGCGGAACCTCTTTAACATCAAACTATTCAATTGGCTGGCACCAATAAACCCTACCGATAATCCAGCGAACATCAACCCAAAGGCTTTAGCGTCCATATGATATATCTTCATGAACACCACAGGCGCCCCGGCTACATAAACAAAAAGCCCGGCGAATGACATGGCACCCGATATTGCGTATGTGTAAAACTGTGGTGTGCTAAGTACTACCCAAAAACCAGTCAGAATAGGAACGGGTTTAAGTGAAATAGTGGGATCGGGTTGATATCTATCAGGCAAAAAGAATATGACCGCTAAAAAGATGGCGGCAGCAATGCTGGCCAAGATCAAAAATATCACACGCCAGTTCATCGCATCTGCAACAAAACCACCCACGGTAGGTGCTATCATGGGCGATGTGCCTAACACCAACATCAGCAGTGCAAATACTTTTGCATTTTGGTTTATTGGGAACAGATCGCGCACCATGGCTATAGATGCGACTCCCGCCGCGCAGCCGCCTATTGCTTGTACAAAACGTGCTATAATAAGCATATCGATACTTTGCGCCGCAAAACACCCGAACGATGCCAGCAGATATATACATAACCCTACATACAGTGGCTTTTTGCGCCCGAATTTATCAAGCAGCGGACCGTAAAGTAACTGACCGCCGGCCAACCCAATAAAATAACTTGAAAGAGAAAGTGCCACCGTCTCTACCGTAGTGTGCATCCCATCGGCTATCTGAGCGAAAGCAGGAAGATACATATCGATACTAAAAGGGCTTAAAGCCGTCATGGACCCTAAGATGAGCACTAAGAAGAAATATTGTTTGTTTGACATAGCAGGCTGCAAAGATACGGCAGCTTGTATCTAACTAAGCGTCATAGAATTATTAAAAATTTATAAAAAGTGCGAACATTTTAACGCTTTAATGGTTTTTACAACAAATTGTTGTATTGTTATTAATTATACGTATCTTCGGGTGTTTTCACGGTATCAAATACGTGATTTAGGGTATAGCGGGCCACCGCGACACAAACTATCTTTGGAACGTAGGTTAAACATTAAATGTCTACAGCTATGGAAATTAAAATTAACGTTATGTTCAAATTATTTATCGGGTTCTGTTTGGTTAGTCTATTCTTGGTCGCTTTGGCTAATTATGCCTGATCAAGCTTGTTTCTGGTCGTTTTTTGCACTTTGAAGCTAAATGTAGCGCGAATGCAAAACGAGCGGTTGTAGGCCGATCATTCTTACATTTTACATAAACATCTTATTTTGTGATACTTACGGATTACTCTGTTCAGCATTTACAAAATGTTGATAATTATTATACTTAACTAAACGCTAAATTCTTTTCAATAACCTATTATTGCTTTTGTTTGTGGCAAATAAAAGCTTCAAAGCTGATAAACAATTACCAATAATAACGGTTAAACTTTTTTAAACTAAACAATCTATTTCAATGGCAACAGCAGCAAAAGGCGGCATTACCGCTTATTCAGTAAAAACTAAAACTAAAAATGTACCGATGATCGATCCGGTTATCGACGTAAAATCTGGCCGTTACATCGCTACCGGTAAAGATGCCGATGGTAACAAGATGGCTGCAATTTTAGGTAAAGCTTCTGCAGAAGAGCATATCGCTGCGGGCAACGCTACTAAAGGTTCAGGCTGGTAAATAATAACTACCACAGTATAAGAAAACCCGTTAACCCAAAAAGTTAACGGGTTTTCTTTTTAATATAAAAATCACCGCTGTAAAATGTAACAGATCGCACCGTTCTGTATCTAAATTTTTTAACTACATTTAGTTTATCACACCTCATCCTCGAAAAAGACAATGACCACCGAAACGATACAACCTATCGCCCAAAGCAAGCGTACCGCAATCGTGGATATGCTGCGTGGCTGGGCCCTATTGGGCGTTTGCCTGATGAACTATGTAGATTATTCTTTCTTTGACATTGTTGGTAACCAGCCACGCCCTAAACCGGATATACTGACCTCAATATTGCAAGGTCTCGGGTCTATCATTTTCCAAGCTAAATCATGGACAATGCTGAGTATGCTCTTCGGTTATGGTTTTGCCGTACTGCTCAAGAACGTGCAAAAGAAAGGCTATAACCCTGTATTGTTCTTCACCAAGCGGATGCTTTGGTTGTTCGTCATCGCCTTTATCAACTGCTGTTTTTGGTGGGGCGACATTCTAAAAGATTACGCCTTTATGGGTTTAGTGATGTTGCTTTTCTATAAGTTAAAACCGAAGCCGGCTTTCATTTTATGTATTGTTTTGTTATTGTTATTGCCGGCGGTAGTGGTGTTGGTGGGCAAGATACCAAGCACCAGTTTTAAAGAATATGAAAAATTAGTACCGCTTTATCATAGCTCAAGCTTTATCAATAACGTAAAATTCCATCTATTGGCTACGTGGTACCGCGAGGTAATATCCCCAAGTTATTTATACAATGTGCACTTGGTGCAGCTGATCTGTTTCCTTGCAGGTTTCGCGGCAGAAGGCATTGGCTTTTTTGAAAACCTGGCCGCCAACAAAAAATATGTTAAACGCATATTCTGGTGGAGTTTAGCAGTCGCGTTGATCTTAGTAGGAGTATTCATTGCCAGCAGTGTTTTAAGCAGCAAATTCAAGATCGATATATTTAAATACTATGCGCCATTCTACTGGTTCATCCTGGCCAGCATGTTAATGATCACCACCGGACTTTGCTGGCTATACGTTTCCGGTAAGCTCAAAGGCTTTTTCCGGGCTATGGAACGTATCGGCAAAATGACGCTTACCAACTATATGATCCAGAACGTGATATCGTTCTTCGTCTTTGGCGGTGTGGGTTTAGCTTTAGGTAGCAAAATGCCGTATTGGTTTTACCTTGCACTGGGCTTGGCAGTTTACCTATCGCAGGTCTTCATTAGCGCATGGTGGTTGAAACACTACAACTACGGCCCTGTAGAGTGGATCTGGCGACAATTAAGTTACTGGAAACGCTTACCACTAAAACGGTCGGACGTAAAAGCACCCGAAGAAGCCGGAGAGAAATTTGCACTGTAACAATGTGTGATCAAACAGAAAAGCCGAAGCAATTACCTTCGGCTTTTCTATTTGATGTCAATTAGCTTTTCAGCATCCGCTGGATCTCGTCCAGTTTCATCATAGCTTCCACCGGTGTCAGCGTATTTACATCAAGGTTGTTTAGCGTATCGCGGATCTTGACCAGTATCGGGTCATCGATCGAGAACATTTGCAATTGCAGGGCTTGTTTCTGCACCTTCTTCATGCTCTCTTTAATGCTTTCACCTCCGGTACGTTCGTTCTCCAGTTTCTTTAATATTTCGTTAGCGCGGCCCAATACTTTAGCCGGCATACCGGCCAGTTTTGCCACGTGGATACCGAAGCTATGCTCGCTACCTCCCGGAACCAACTTACGCAGGAAGATGATCTGATGACCGACCTCTTTGACCGTCACGTTATAATTTTTAATACGGCCGAAGGTATTGCTCAACTCATTCAACTCGTGATAGTGCGTGGCGAATAGTGTTTTAGCCTTATACTGCGGATGGTTATGAAGGTACTCGGCAATAGCCCAGGCAATAGAGATACCATCGTAGGTGGACGTACCCCGACCAATCTCGTCCAAGAGGATCAAACTCCTGTCCGATAGGTTATTCAGGATACTGGCCGTCTCATTCATCTCCACCATAAAGGTCGATTCGCCCGATGACAGGTTATCCGATGCCCCTACCCTGGTAAAAATTTTATCTACGATACCCAGCGATGCTTCTTTTGCAGGCACAAAACACCCCATCTGCGCCATCAGTACGATCAATCCTGTCTGCCTTAACAGAGCCGATTTACCCGCCATGTTGGGACCGGTAATAATAATGATCTGTTGACTATCCGAATCTAAAAAGACGTCATTTGTAATATACGATTCGCCCAAAGGTAAATTCTTCTCGATCACCGGGTGTCGGCCGCCTTTGATATCTATTACTTTGCTTTCGTTGATCAGCGGTTTTACGTAATAATTTTTGATGGAGATATGCGCGAAGTTAAGCAACACATCCAACCGCGCTATCAGGTTAGCGTTAAGTTGTATCGGCTTAATATACTCGGCCAATGAGTAAAGCAGATCGTTATATAACTTGGTCTCTAAGGCCAGGATCTTTTCCTCAGCGCCTAAGATCTGGTCTTCGTATTCTTTGAGTTCCGGAGTAATGTATCGCTCGGCATTTACCAGCGTTTGTTTACGGATCCACTCTGATGGGACTTTTTCCCTGTGGCTATGTGTTACTTCTAAATAGTAGCCGAAAACGTTATTAAAAGCTACTTTAAGCGATGGTATGCCGGTCGCCTCGGCCTCGCGTTTTTGTATCTCTAACAAATAACCCTTTCCGCCGAAGGCGATCTTACGCAAACGATCCAATTCCTCGTTAACGCCATCGGCAATTACGCTGCCTTTAACCAGCATTACCGGTGGCTCGGGGTGTAATTCCTGCTCGATACGCTTGCTGATCATATCGCAAGGGTTCAACTGGTTGCCGATAGATCTCAGCGGGTCACTTTCAGATGTTTCTGTGATAGTTTTGATCTCTGCAATGGCCAATAATGCTTTCTTTAACTGGCAAACCTCGCGCGGGTTAGCGCGTTGCAAAGCTATCTTTGATATCAGTCGCTCTAGATCGCCGATCTGGCGGATATGTTGTTGCAGCGTGTCGCGCAGTTCATCATTATGGATAAAATGCTCTACCACGCCTAAACGATCGTTGATAGGCTTGATCTCTTTCAGTGGCATCACTATCCAACGGCGCAGCAAACGCGCGCCCATGGGCGAGCAGGTGTTATCCAACACATCGACCAACGTAGTAGCATTCTCGTTATGCGAGCCGATCAGCTCCAGGTTACGGATACTGAACCTGTCCATCCAAAGGTAGCGATCCTCTTCTATCCTACCAATGGATGAAATGTGCTGCAGATTGCGGTGTTCGGTCTCATTGAGGTAATGGAGGGCAACGCCGGCCGCCACAATGCCTAAATTCAGTTTATCGATCCCAAAGCCTTTTAAACTCTTTACTTCAAAATGCTTCAACAAGGTCTCCTGCGGATAATCGCCGCTGTAAGGCCAATCGTCCAGCATGTAGGTATAAAAGCGGTCGCCGTAAAGTTCTTTAAAGTCCTTGCTGCGGGTTTTAGGGAAGATCACCTCGCTCGGCGCAAAGCTTTGCAGCAGCTTATCAATATAAGTGGTATTGCCCTGGGCCGTTAAGAATTCCCCTGTCGAAATATCTATAAAAGCAATGCCAATGGTATTCTTTTCAAAATAGATAGATGCCAGATAGTTATTACTCTTTTGATGAAGGATGTTATCGCTGATAGCTACCCCGGGGGTCACCAATTCGGTCACACCGCGTTTTACGATGGTCTTGGTGGTTTTGGGGTCTTCCAACTGATCGCAGATAGCTACCCGCTGACCGGCCCTCACCAATTTAGGCAGATAGGTCTCTAGCGAGTGATGCGGGAAACCGGCCAACTCGATGTGACTGGCCTGCCCATTTGCGCGCTTGGTCAGCGTGATACCCAATATGCCCGACGCTTTAACAGCGTCCTCGCCAAATGTCTCGTAAAAATCGCCCACGCGGAACAGCAGCAAAGCACCAGGGTACTTCACCTTGATCTGATTATACTGCTGCATTAACGGCGTTTCCTTGGTATCGCTCTTAGCCAATCGGTGCTCCTTTTGTTTAACCCGTAAAGTTAATATTTAGCACCGGGATAGCCCGTGATCGTGGAAAAGTAGAGCAGTGTGGGATCATCATGTTCAAATGATCATGAGCTGTAGGTGTATACGGTAATTGTGTAAAATTATTAATCAACTCATTTTCAAACAAATAACATTAATCCATTGAAAATAACCCCCGGAGTTATTTTCAAAAGCATCTGTTTATCAATAAGTTGACATCAACAAGGAGTGTATACGCCTAAAAGTTGTATACACCCCCTTGGGCTTATTTTTTAAACCTCTCTTTTACCCTATCTACATTTAAAAAAAAGACCCGGTATTGACCGGGTCTTTTATAGTATATCAAGAAATTACTTTGTTGGAGGCGGAGGGGGCGTACCGGCACCACCTTGCGGCGGAGGACCACCCGCTCCCGGGCGACCAAAACCAGGGCCACCCTGCGGCGCCGATAATAACTCTTTCAATTCGGGATGGGCTGAGCCGCGGTGGCAAGTGATACAAGCTATACCACTCTCACTCATCATGCCTAACGAATCTTTTTTACCCTCAAAATATTTACTGTTGATCTTGGCCGTCATCTTGAACATTTCGCGGGCCATTTCTTTCTCTTTTTTGGTATCTGCCGCATTATTACCACGTTCGTGACAGAAATTGCAGCGTACGCCTAAAGCGCGTGTCCATTTACGCATGATGGTCTCGATCTGATCATGGGTAAGGTTTTTAGGCAATACTTTCAAATTCTTAGCTTTCTCCGGTTCAGGGGGCATGGATGCTAAGGCTCCAAAAACAATAAGGCTGGATAGGCCCATTGTGATAAATAGCTTTTTGTTGATCATTGCTGCTTTTGGTTATTTTGAAAACCAAGATAGCTCAACATTACTTAATTATGACAATTGTAAACAAAAAAATACGTGGCAACACCTATCCACAGGCATTACCACGTAAAGTTATTTATTCTAATACGATCTTAATCTATTAGATCAAAGCTAATTGAGGGTTGCAAAGAACCTTATTTATATAGATTATAAATTACTGTTTCACGGGTTGATTAGAAGCCATAAGGTCTCTCTTGGGCATAAAAACTATCGGGCAAACAAAGTACGACTTAATATCATGCCCATTTTGGCGGGCCGGATCCCATTGCGGCGCACCCTCAAAAATGCGCACCAACTGCTTGTTCATTTCTTCGCTCAGCACATGTTTGTCAACTTTAGCACGACGCACTTTTCCCTTTTTGTCTACCATAAAAGCTACCTGCACCTTTCTGCCTGCGTGGCAGGTAGAGTCCAGCTTGATCTGCGATGCCAAGTAACCATAAAAGTTACTCATTCCTCCCGGGAACGAAGCCTCGGAGCGGTTCGCTGTTTCGGGGTCGGCAATTTCTTTAGCCGGCTTTACGGAGTTTACGTCCTGAGCACTGGCCGTGTATGATGCCACACAACACAAACCGGTGATCAACGCGAACTTAAATTTGTTAGAACGGATAGCGGACAGAGTTTTCATAACCTTGTAATTTAATTGATGAACACTAAAGCTGTTGTTATAAGGCAGGGCGCGGAAGTTGATGTCGGTGTAGAAATTGACGATCAATTATTTAAAGCTAAGTAATTTATTTTATTGTAACAAGATAATTACTAAAATAGTTTTACTCCCGGCGGGTGTGGTCGTTGAAGTTTTTTATCCTTAACTTGCTTAAAAACAAAACCCACATGAAAAAACAATTGATATTAGGGCTGATGCTACTGTTCACTGCCGGCGCCTTCGCCCAAACAGAAATGCCCACCGCCGAAAGCGTGCTTAAAAAAGCTTACGCACAAGCTTCGAAAGAGAAAAAGAAAGTAATGGTGATCTTCCATGCATCGTGGTGTGGTTGGTGCAAAAAGATGGATGCATCAATGGCGGAACCTGCCCTAAGCAAATTCTTTACCGATAATTATGTAATAGCCCATTTGGACGTGTTGGAGCAACCCGAAAAGAAGAACCTGGAAAATCCCGGCGCTGCCGACGTAATGAAGCAATACCAGGGTGATAAAGCCGGACTGCCGTTCTGGTTCGTTGCCGACACTAAAGGCAAAAAACTGGGCGATAGCCAGATCCGTCCCGAAGGCGCTGCTTTAGATACTTATGGTACAAATGTAGGTTGCCCGGCCGATGACAACGAGGTGGCCCATTTCATCAAAGTGCTAAAAGGCACATCAAAACTTAACGATAGCGAGTTGGCCCAGATCACCGAGCGTTTTGCTAAGAATAAACCGGCACCAAGACCGGCGGCAGCTAAGCCTGCCGCTACAGGAAGCAGATAATTCTGCATTTACGCTATAAACAAGCAAGGCCCCGAAAATTCGGGGCCTTGCTTGTTTAAAAAACTCACGTCATCGCGAGGAGATTCTATCGGCGATGTGGCGATTTCCATGACATGTTGATCAAAACAAATTAAAGTCTCGCTTCCCCGCTTGAGCGGGGTCAGGGGTGTGTCCTTCATTTGCAAGGTCTGCGAAAGGACACACCCCTACGATAGTTTCTGCTCCACGTTCGTCCAGTGCTTCACCGCTCAAGCGGGGAGACTTGGGGTCTATCACTTCGAAGTCCTGGGAGATCGTAAAAAGCGCGATGCGGCCCGTTGTGATCAATTCATCACCCTAACCTTCAAAAAGCTGGGATGCAATTTAGACGTGTAAACCTTATGAGTCGCTTTCTTAAAGTCACTTTCATCAGCCTTCATGATGTTCACAAAGGTTTGTGGGTTACGATCCATCAACGGGAACATGCTGCTTTGGATCTGAACCATAATGCGGTGACCTTTTTTAAAGGTATGTAACACATCTTGCAACTCGAATTTTACCGGGGTGATCTTGCCCGGCACAAATGGCTCTGGTTTATCAAAAGCGTTACGATATTTACCGCGGATAGGTTCGCTCCTAACCATTTGCTGATAGCCTTTCATATCTATCTCTTTACCGCGGATGGTGTTATTAGCAGCGGTATCAGGATAAACGTCGATCACTTTTACTATAAAATCAGCGTCAGTACCTGTGGTCGATACATTTAAGCTTGGCCAGATATTGCCGGCAATGGTCACGTCTTTATCAAGCACATCGCTGGTGTAGCTGATCACATCTTTACGATCCTTAAGGAACCGTTGGTCAGCTACCATGTATTCCCTATCCATACCCATGCTTTTAGCGGCGGTAAATGGCACCGGGTTAGCCGGATCAGACTCATAAGCATCGAAGCTTTCTTTGGTTGATGTTGCGGCGGTGAATGATAACTTTCCGCCCGGTAAAAGGTATAAACTCTTCTCCACAGATGCTACCGGTGGCCAGGCTTTGTAAGTGCGCCATTTGTTTGTACCGGTCTCGAACGTGTTGATCGTTGCCAGGTCGCCTAATATTGTTCCTTTTAAATAATGACTAAAGAAACGGAACTCCACATTTTCGCGATACCACGGACCTGTTGGGCCGCCAAAGCTAATATCACCTAAAGCGTCGCCGTCACCTCCGGCCCAGCCGCCATGTACCCATGGCCCCATCGTGAAATAGATAGGAGACTTAGGGTTATTCTTTGCTAATACTTTGTAGGTATTAATAGCGCCGTAAAGATCCTCAGCATCATACCAACCACCTGTAACCAGCACCGCTGTTTTGATATCGTGCAGGTGGGTCAGAATGTTGCGATCTTTCCAGTGTTGGTCGTAGTCCGGGTGTGCCAATAGGTCGTTCCATAGACGCATGGTATCTTTGTAGTACTTCGCATTGGTGTTTTTCATCGGCCCCATTTTCAGGAAGAAATCGTAGCCGTCATCTGTACCCGGGTTCATCCGCCCACCTCGGCGCTGTGTAGGCTTATCATCCTGACGGTTGATAAATCCCGGATAAAAGCCAAAGTTAGCGACCAAAAAGAAAGCGCCGTTGTGCCAGCCATCATCGCGCCAAAGATCGGCGATAGGAGCCTGGGGCGATGCAGCCACCAATGCCGGGTGACGGCTTGTTAAAGCAGCGGTGGTATAAAACCCGGGGTAAGATATTCCCCACACCCCTACTTTGCCGTTGTTGTTAGCGACGTTCTTCAATAACCAGTCGATGGTATCGTAAGTGTCCGTGCCCTCGTCTACATCTTTATTGGTCTTGTGTACTTCTAAGGCTGGTGTCATTTCCTTGTACATCCCTTCGCTCATGTAACGGCCACGTACGTCCTGGTAAACAAAAATGTAGCCATCATGCACAAATTGCGTCGACGGACCTAAAGATGTTTTATAAGTATCCGGCCCGTATGGCGACACGCTGTAGCAGGTACGGTCCATCATAAAAGGATATTTCCTGGTTTGATCTTTGGGAACGTATACTGAGGTGAACAGCTTTACACCATCGCGCATA
This sequence comes from Mucilaginibacter myungsuensis, assembly GCF_015222005.1. GTDB lineage: Bacteria > Bacteroidota > Bacteroidia > Sphingobacteriales > Sphingobacteriaceae > Mucilaginibacter > Mucilaginibacter myungsuensis. The sequence continues at coordinate 327,234 of NZ_JADFFL010000001.1, forward strand.
GGTATCTGATACTCAAACTTAGTATAATTGGCCTTAATGTACTCCGCATCAGGACTTGGGCGACCTCGCTGGGCGAAAGCTGCAACCGTTGACAGGGTAAAAATATAAATGAGAATTCGCTTCATCTTAGGGGGCTATTTGAATTTTTGGGAGTTTAACCTAACGATGTCAAAGTATCATTAATGGTTCTACCATCTTTTGTTATGAATTTACTATGATAGTTTATCATGATTTGATCTATCAGCGGCAAATTTTCAAATATCTCTTTGACCTTAGGAAAAAGTTGGATGTAATTGGCGATAAAAAAAGAAATTAATTTTATTCCTGTTGCGATGTTAAAATTACTCATCTGTATGTAATCATTCTTTTGTTTGTCAAATAAATTAACATACTGGAAAACGGCAACATTCGATGGGTGAGCGTAAAGTGAGAAATAATTATACATTGGTCCCATCTTTTCTACATCCATGTTCATGTGAGGTATTGTCGTTTCCCAAGACAATAACTCTACATCATTCCGATTAATTTTAACTTTGTAATCTCTCTTTTTTATTTGCTCAATAATTTTTTTCTTTCCTGCGTCGGTTAACGAATTAAAAACGTTTGTTTTTTCAATTTCAGATGTCAATGTCAAAATCTCAGCGGCCTCAGCAATTTGTTTTTGCCTGTTTTCATCAATAGTAATATTATTTGAAAATTTCTGTCGATATTTTAATCCAGCTATAACCCAAAGATTGTACATAATCTTTCGTTCTTCTTCAAATTGCGGAATGATGAAAACGAGATTAAACATAGCAACTGTTTCATAAAGTGTCCTAACTAACACCGCGACAACAGTAGGGTCTATGATCGTATTTATTCGGCTCCCATCGCGCGATTCAAAGTTCACTCCGGCTAACATGTCTCTTAAACTAAGCAGCTTTGAAAACATCATTTGCAAAACAAGTTTTGACTCACTTTCAGCTTTAGTCTGAGGTATTTCTCTGCCATGAATGTTTAATATCTGAAACATGCATTCACAAAGAATTTGACACATATCGAAGTTAGCGATAAGAGTATCACCTCCTGATAAATAAACAAAATCATTCCTCAGTTTATTGATTTCTTCTTGTTTCATTTGTTAAATCGATGAGCAGATTTCGAATAGTCACAATTTAAAGTAGTTAATTTACAACAAAAGCCGGTTTGTAACAAACCGGCTTTCATATCTTGGGTACTTAGAAAATAATTACTCGTTTATCGCTTTCACGCCCGGCAATTCTTTGCCTTCCATGTATTCTAATAAAGCGCCACCGCCTGTTGATACGTAGCTTACGTCATCGGTCATGCCAAATTTAGCTACCGCTGCTGCAGAGTCACCACCACCGATCAGTGAGAATGCGCCGTTATCGGTCGCTTTTGCAACTGCCTCAGCTACCGCTTTAGTACCGATCAGGAATTTCTCCATTTCAAATACCCCCATCGGGCCGTTCCACAAAATGGTTTTAGAGTTCTCAACTACCTCGCTGAATAATTTAGCCGTCTCAGGACCGATATCTAAGCCCATCCAGTTGTCAGGTATCTCGCCGGTTTTAGCAATGCCGGTGTTGGCATCAGGAGAGAAAGCATCAGCAGTAACGTTATCTAAAGGCAGGTATAATTTAACGCCTTTTTCTTTTGCTTTTTGTTTGATGGATAAAGCCAATTCTAATTTATCAGCCTCAACCAATGATGTACCGATGGTGCCACCGTCAGCCTTAGCAAACGTATAAGCCATACCGCCACCAATGATCAGGTTATCTACCTTATCTAATAATTTTTCGATAAGCAGGATCTTGTCAGATACTTTTGAACCGCCCATGATCGCAGTGAAAGGTTTAGCAGCGTCGTTCAGGATCTTCTCGGCGTTGGTCAATTCAGCTGCCATCAGGTAACCGAAGTATTTAGCTTCAGGGAAGAACTGTGCAATGATCGCTGTAGATGCGTGCGCGCGGTGAGCGGTACCAAAGGCATCATTCACGTAGATATCGCCTAACTTAGATAGTTTCTCGGCAAATTCTACATCGCCTTTTTCTTCTTGTTTGTAAAATCGTAAGTTCTCTAATAAAAGCACTTCGCCCGGCTGCAAAGCTTTAGCTTTTTCTACAGCTTGCTCGCCAATGCAATCATCAGCAAACTCTACCTGCTGACCTAACAGGTCTGACAAGTGTTTTACCACATGCTTTAACGAATATTTATCGGTAGGGCCATCTTTTGGTCTGCCCAGGTGCGACATCAGGATAACTGCGCCGCCATCTTTCAGGATCTTTTGGATGGTTGGTAAAGCCGCGGTCATGCGGTTATCATCGGTGATGTTGAACTGTTCGTCTAACGGAACGTTAAAATCAACCCTGATGAGTGCCTTTTTGCCCGAGAAACTTATTTGATCTACTGTTTTCATATTAGATAGCTATGGTTGTAATTATAAGGTCGGCAAGATCGTAAAAATGATCTGAAAACCTAAAGCCTAAGTGCTAAAATATGTTAGCCTTTAGCAAAAACTTCACTGTATCTTAACATACATTACATAATGAGGGCCTATTCCGGCCACTTCAAACTCGCCGGATATGACCTCGAAGCCTAAACCTTTATAAAACTTGACAGCAACCTTACGGGCATTGCACCAAACGTAGTTAGCCTTTTGGCCTTTCAGGTATACGATAGCAAAGTTGACCAGTTGGTTACCCAAGCCTGTACCGCGATATTTTTCGGTAGTAGCCATGCCACGCAACTGATATGCCTTACCGGCAAACTCACCATAATTTTGCGGATGGAAAGATGCCACGCAGGCCAACTCCTCCCCTACATAATATCCTAAATGAAAAACGCCCTCGATGGTGTCTGTCGGGAAGCGGCACTGCTCGTCGGTAAGGTTATGGCCTTCTCTTAAAACGGCGTTGCGGATGGGCAGCAGGTCTTCTACTGATATAAATTTGATCATGCTTTCTTTAAATTATTTATGCGTTCAACCAAGTCTGCTAACCGGCTCGAATAGCCAACTTCGTTATCGTACCAGCCAACCACTTTCACCATCTCTCCTACTATGGAAGTTAATAGCGAATCAAACAGACAACTGTGCGTATTACCCAACACATCTACCGATACAACCGGATCTTCAGTATATTCCAGGATATTTTTCATCGGACCATTGGCTGCAGCTTTAAAAGCGGCGTTGATCTCGTCTACAGTTGGGACAGTTTTTAATGTACAGGTAAAGTCAGTTAACGAACCATTAAGCACCGGCACACGGATACCCGCACCGCCTAACTTGCCATCTAAATGCGGGAATATAGCCGTGATTGCCTTAGCCGCACCTGTTGTTGTGGGGATGATAGAACCCGAGGCTGCCCTTGCCCGGCGCAGATCCTTATGCGAAGCATCATGCAGGTTTTGGTCGCCCGTCATAGAGTGTACTGTGGTGATGTAGCCGCTAACGATGCCCCAATTATCTTCCAGCACTTTGATCATCGCGGCCACGTTATTGGTGGTACATGATGCATTGGAGATGATAAGCGCACTCAAATGCGCGATATCATCATTAACACCTAACACGGTTGTCGGGGTTTCTTTATCTGTCGACGGTGCCGATAGGATAACCTGTTTAGCGCCTGCTTGCAAATGCTTTTCACCACCGGCGCGGCTTGCGTATTTACCGGTAGCCTCGATCACCAGATCGATATCTAATTCAGCCCAAGGTAATTCAGATGGTTCTTTGATACAAAGAGTTTGGACGGACTTTCCGTTGACGATCAGCTTGTCACCATCGGCAGAAACAGTTCCCTGGAAACCACGATGTACCGAATCGTACTTAAAAAGATGGGCTATGGTGGCGGTATCGGCCAGGTCATTTATAGCAACCACTTCGATATCCAGCTTGGCCAATATCTGCCTTAAAAATATCCGGCCTATCCGGCCGAACCCATTAATAGCTATACGCATGTTTGGTTTATTTAAAGCACGCAAAGCTAAGTAAATATTATAAATGCGTTAGATGCCGATCATCAGCGTACCGTAACAAAAAGAGCGTCCCTTTTTTGGGGACGCTCCATTCACTATAAAACAAGGACTCTATTAACTGAACCTTACGCCGAACGGGCTAACAATGGCAGTTACTTGTGCAGCTGTTAACGGCTCGTCGAAAGACTCGGTAGCAGCATTTACTGATATTGTTGTTCCGGCTGTTGCACCGGCCAATTTAGAGATATCGGCACCTGCTTGCGTTACGTTAGCTTCGCCATCGTAAACAGCGTTCACAGCGGCTATGCCTGTATCGTTCCCACCAGTGATCCATGGTTTGATAGCTGTACCACGGGTACGGCGCAAGTAACGGATAGCGGCAGCGTGACGCGCCTCTACCGAGTGGATATTCAAAGCTGCGGTCAAAAACACCTGCTGACCTAACAACACACCTGCCTGGCCTTTGTAAGCCCTTACGCCTGTGTCCTCAAATGCTTGCGCAACGGCAAGGAATGTATTGTAATCGCTAAATACCGTAGCGAAACCACCACCTGCTGTAAAATCATAACTGTTGGCGGCGGGAGCAGGTAAAGCTGCACTACCTAAAACCCCCTTAAGGAAGTTAACGTGCGCGTTCTCATGAGCGGCGATCGGTGCAATATAATTGCTACGGTCTGCCGATGGGATCGTCAACGTAGAAGCGGCTAAACCGCGGTTATAAAACTCAGCCTCAAAATACTCTAAGCGTAAAGCGATGTTTAGCGTAGTAGTAATGGCTGGCGTAAGGGTCGCGGTTTGTCCGTATGCTTTTTTTAACAAAGCGGTAAACGCAAATGGCAACGCGGCGGCAGCGACCTTCGTGCCGAAACCCATCATATTTTTGATGGCAGCACGGCGTGGATCGATCCTGTCCTGAAATTCCGGGTCTGCCTTATCTATCTGGTCAATTATTTCTAAAATATTCATGGCAATGGGGGTGATTAAGGAACGTAATTAAATGAAGCTGCACTTACTTTTGTCTTTAAATAGGTGTTAGCTATTGTTAAAGATTGGGCTATGGTCAATTGTTTGTCCATAGCATTACCATCTAAAATGGTGCTGTCGGCAAAGCTTGCTGGACTGATCAGCGCACGAATGTAAGCCGCATGACGCGCCTCTACTGATACGATCTTACCTGCTAAGGCCAAATAGTTAACATCTTTGATCAGGTAACCGGCACCGTTGTAAGCACCTACACCTGTATCTTCAAATGCTTTGGCCGCAGCTAATACTTTGTCGCGGTTTGAAAAATCGATAGAACTGAAATCTACCGTTAACGCGTTGATCGCACTACCGCCGATAGCTGCTTTAAAGAACTGACGGTGGGCAACCTCATGGTCGCGGATGTCTGTCAAAAGGTCACGCTCACTTTGTGATATACCGCTGTAAGGGTTGGCAACTGCTTGAATGTAAAATGCAGCCTCTAACTGCTCCAAGGCATAAGCAAAGTTAAGGATACCGATATCGCCGGCACCAATATCGATAGTGTTTACCGGAGTTGGTACGTCGTTATCCTTTTTCTTGCAGGAATCAAGTACCATGGCACCGGTAACGGCTGCCGCGCCTACACCTGCATAACGTAAGAACGACCTCCGGGCCATGTTCACGTTATTCTCTGAGTCGAGTTGTGTTTTCATATAAAGTAATTGAGTTGTTTAGTATCAATTACTCGTTTTGTGTAAAAATGGTTTTACATTTGTCAGGTATATGTCAGACCGTTTCGGAGTACTCCGAATAAGCCTAACCATTTATGTCAGAACAGATTGAACAACAGATAGAAGCGTTAATATTCGCGTCGGAACAAAGCATCCGTGCCGAGGAGATCCTGTATTGTTTACAGGCAGCTTTCGAGCAGGACTTTAGCGACGAGGACATCAACACCCATATCGATAATATTAAAGCTAAATACAGCGCGCCCGAGCTGGCTATCGAATTGGTGAAGATCGGCAGCGGTTATCAATTCCTGACCAAAAAAACCTTTCACCCTATCATCAATCAATTGCAATTAGAGCGGTCGAAGAAAAAGATGAGTCAGGCCGCTATAGAAACTTTAGCTATTATTGCATATAAACAACCGGTAACCAAGCTGGATGTTGAGCAGATACGCGGCGTTAACAGCGATTACTCGATACAAAGATTGTTAGAGAAGGAATTAATTGTGATATCGGGGAAGTCCGAAACGGTGGGAAAACCGCTTCTGTATGCTACCAGTCCGCTTTTTATGGACTATTTTGGCATAAACAGTATTGCAGAATTACCTCAGATAAAAGACTTTACCGATACAGCTGTAAGTATAGGCGAAGCGCAGGAATAATTTGGAATAATTTTTTTGTTTAAAACCCGACTTTATTATTTTTGGGATACAGTAAACAACTATTGATAGGAAACGATTATCGAACAAAACAACCTACTAAGGTCTTAAAAGCTAAAGTATATGGGAGCCCCAAAGAAACCTACGAAGAAAGCCAGCACTGATAATGATGATCTGGATGATGACGATGACATGCCGGAAACTTCGACCAAGAAGAAGTATGACGAGGATGAAGACGACTATGATATGCCGTTAGACGATATTGAGAACGTTGATTACGACGATGACGACGACGATTTTTGATCGTCGACCGATATAAAATGGAAAGGCATCCGTTACCACAACGGATGCCTTTTTTATACATGTACTTTTAAACGCCCTGCATGACCATAGTTGAAGTTAAGGATAAACATACCCGAAAGCAGTTTTTAGATGTAGCCCGCTTTATTTATAAAGACGACCCAAATTGGGTATGCCCTTTAGATAACGAAGTTGAAGCGGTGTTTGATCCGGCTAAAAACAACTTCCACAAGCACGGCAAAATAACAAGGTGGGTCCTGCTCAATGATCAGCAAAAACCTGTAGGCCGTGTGGCAGCCTTTATTAACGAAGAAAAAGCTTACAAACACGATCAGCCAACCGGCGGCATGGGCTTTTTTGAATGCATTGATAATAAAGAATATGCCTTTACACTATTTGATACAGCCCAAAATTGGTTGCAACAACACGGCATGAAAGCCATGGACGGCCCGATAAACTTTGGCGAGAACGATAGCTTTTGGGGATTGTTAGTAGAAGGCTTCACTCAGCCATCCTACGGTATGACATACAACCTATCTTATTATCGCGCATTTTTTGAGGAATACGGATTTACCACACTTTACGAACAGATCACCAACCACCTTTCGGTACACAAGCCATTTCCGGAGCGTTTTACGAAGATCGCTAATTGGGTGGCCCAAAAACCGGGCTACAGTTTTGAGCATTTAAAGATCGGCCAGATAGATAAATTCGCCAGCGACTTTATGGCTATTTATAATGATGCCTGGAAGGATTTCGAAAATTTTGTCCCGATAGAACGCGCCACCGTATTAGAAAGCTTCGAAAAGATGAAAGCCATTATGGACGAAAAGCTGATCTGGTTCGCTTACGTTGATAAGGAGCCTGCATCATTCATCATTATTTTGCCTGATGCCAACCAAATGATCAGATCGCTCAATGGGAAACTGGACCTGATCGGTAAACTAAAATTCCTTTACAACCGATGGAAAGGTGTAACGCGGATGCGAGCCGTAGTAATGGGCACCAAACAAAAGTTCCAAAAGCACGGGCTGGAATCAGCCATATTCATCAAGCTTAAAGAATACGTACTGCCATTGAACCAATACGATGAACTGGAACTATCCTGGGTAGGTGATTTTAACGATAAAATGCTGGCCATCCACGAAGCTACAGGAGCGACCTTCGGTAAGCGGCATTTAACAATGAGAAAGATATTTTAAAACCTTAAATACAGTTATCCAACCACAACGAACTTTATTGTTCATAAAAGGCCTTTATATGCTTTGTGATCCTTTCCTTTGTGCACTTTGTGATTAAGCAGTAAACGGGACAACAAAAAGCCCTTCTTAATAAACAGAAGGGCTTCATATTATGCGGTCACTTTATTATGCCTTAATTCTTCAAATAGTTCGATGACCTTTTTCTGTAGGTCGATAACCTCAGCTTCGCGATCCATCAATTTTTTATGAACGGCTTCTAATTCGTTCTGTGTTTTTTGGTCCTGTTCGCCCTCACTAAAAGTTAGTAACTGAACGACGGACATCTCGAACAGGGTTGAAATTTGCTCGAGCCGGGAAAGATTGATATCAGTTATACCGGTCTCAATTTTAGAGAATGCCGGGATAGAAATGTCCAATCTTTTAGCAACATCTTCCTGACTCCATCCTTTTTGATGCCTTAATAATCTGATCTTTTTTCCAAGTGTCTTCATAAATATTAATTAGGATAAGGGTTTCTCAATAGTTAATAAAGTTACAATAAAAATTCATTTTTCAAAAAAAATAATTAATTATTCGAACTTTTTTAATAGTTTATTCGTTAAAGCGCCTAAGTCGATACCACCAAAGTTGCCTGAACTCATCAGGAGCACGTTTTTGCCCTCAATGTCTAAATTTTCCAAGTGCTCTTGTAAGGCTGTTGGGTCATTAAAAAACAGCACTTTTTTGTTCGCGAAGGCTGTCCTGAGTACCGAACCATCATATGGTTCCATCTTTTTCTGCTCAAAAGTCTTACGGTCGATGAAAACTATCGCCATATCAGCAGCATCCAGTGTGCCGGCATACTCGCTTAAAAACTCTTTGTTAAGGCTGCTGAAAGTATGCAACTCCATACAAGCGATCAATCCCCTATCAGGGAACTGCGTTTTTACCGCATTGATAGTTGCATGCAATTTAGATGGCGAATGCGCAAAGTCTTTATAGATGTTAGTACTGTCAGACTTACCCATCAGCTCCAACCTGCGGGCCGCTCCGGTAAAGCTGCTGATCGCTTTATAAAAGCTATCGCTGTCTATACCCAACTGCTCGCATACCAAACGGGCCGCCTGCATATTCAGCAGGTTATGGTCGCCGAACACGTGCATATCGTAAACGTTGCCTTCTGCAATTACCGAGGTAACGCCTTCTTTGATCTGATACTTTGGTAATGTGTAAGGTATCTCGACAATACCATCTGCCTGGGTTTGGGCAACTGCCTCGCTCAAAACGGTATCGTCCTCACTAAAGATCAATTTACCGCCCGGCTGGATGGTTTTAATGAACAAGCGGAACTGCTCTATATAGCTATCAAAAGTCGGGAACACATTGATATGATCCCAGGCTATGCCACTGATCACACCGATGTTACCTTTATACAAATGAAATTTAGGCCGGCGGTCTATCGGCGAAGCCAGATATTCGTCGCCCTCTATTATGATCACAGGCGCGTCGGTCAGCTTAACCATGGTTTCAAAGCCTTTCAACTGCGCGCCAACAAGGTAATCGAACTGTTTACCTACATTGTTCAATACATGCAGGATCATGCTGGTGATGGTGGTTTTACCGTGGCTACCACCAATAACAACACGAAGTTTATCTTTAGACTGCTCGTAGATATATTCAGGATAAGAATAGATCTTCAGGCCTAATTCCTGTGCTTTCAGTAACTCTGGATTATCTACGCGGGCATGCATTCCTAAAATAACGGCATCAAGGTCGACGGTTATCTTTTCAGGATACCATCCCTCCTGCTGTGGCAGGATACCATATTTTGCCAGACGACTACGGGAAGGCTCGAACATGACATCGTCCGAACCGGTAACTTTAAAGCCTTTGTTGTGAAGTGCGATAGCCAAATTGTGCATAGCGCTGCCGCCAATGGCTATAAAATGTACCGTCATTTAATCCTATAGGTTGTAAAAATTTGTTATTGCAAATAAACACAAAAAACTATTAACCTTTATAAAATTATTTGTCGTTTACAGACTATTTTAAACTCACTTCAACAACAGCACGGGTACGGACGAATTGAGCGATAATTGCTCTGAAATACTACTGTGGACCAGCGATTTAAAAAAAGCTTTAATTATGCGGCAAAGCGGTCGTCATTTGCAAGCTCGTTTTGTCAGTAACGTTTCATTTTAAAGGATCGCTATCAAAATAACTTGCCGAATTAAATATTCAGCGTACATTTGTACTGTAATAATTTTAATTACAGATAAACAGAACATGAACGCCCGTTTCCAGATCGCGATACATATCCTCACCCTGCTTGATCACGCAGATGGTGAAGTATTATCGTCAGACTATATGGCCGGCAGTTTGAACACCAACCCGGCCCTGGTACGTAAAGAGATAAGCAACCTGCGCAACCATGGCTTGATAGATAGCAAAGAAGGTAAAGGCGGCGGCTACACGTTAAGTTTATCCGCCGATAAGATCACTTTAGATATGATCTATCGCACTGTGAAGACCGGGCCGTTATTGGGTTCATCAAAAAATCAACCCAACCCGGCCTGCCCTATCGGGCGACAAATAGGCGGACAGATCGGTAAACTTTATGACGAAGTTGACCACGAGATATTGACCAAACTTTCGACCATAACGCTCGCCGAATTTTCGAGAAATTTCGATTAAAAAAATTTAAATAAAACTGTAACATATTTAATTACAATTAAAATGACAAATATAAAAATTGCATTAATAGGCGCTACCGGCTATACCGGCACAGCAGTATTGAACGAAGCATTAAGCCGCGGCCACCAGGTAACTGCCATAGCACGTAACCCGGATAAGATCACCGTAACTAATGATAACCTGACCCTAAAGGCAGTTGATATTTATGATGCCGACGCTTTAGCAGAAGCACTCACCGGCCACGACGCCGTATCGAGTTCCTTTAATGCAGGTTGGGGAAACCCGGATCTGTATGCCGACTTTATCAAAGGCTCAGAAACTATCCAAGCTGCTACAAAAAAAGCCGGTGTAAAACGTTTACTGGTGATAGGTGGTGCCGGTAGCTTATACTTACCTGATGGTTCGCAATTGGTAGACAGCACTGAATTCCCGGCTGAGTGGAAAGAAGGCGCGACAGCTGCCCGCGATTACTTAAATATCCTAAAGAATGAGACCAAACTGGATTGGACGTTCCTAAGCCCTGCCATCAACCTGCACCCGGGTACGCGCACCGGTGTATTCCGTTTAGGCACCGATAACCCTGTATTTAACGAGCAAGGTAAAAGCGATATCTCTGTTGAGGACCTTGCTGTAGCTTTGGTTGACGAATTGGAAAAAGGTCAATTCATTAAACAACGTTTTACCTTAGGTTACTAAATAATGAAGCCTTCCTGACTCTGTGTCGGGAAGGCTCTATTATCTTGGTAATCAAAAGCCTTAAGCTTTCATCACCCCTATCTTCTCCCCTTTCCAATCAGGGAATAGCTTTTTATCGTTATTGATCTTCAGATGTTTATCGGCCACCTCGCTGAACACCGCGCGGAAATCGGTAGTTACGGCCAGATCGCGGCCATCTTCCAGGTTCTCTTTGATCAGCGGCTTCATATCGCCATGTACCAGTCCACCGTTAACGTCATTACCTAAAATGAAGTTACACGATGCACGGCCATGGTCAGTACCACCTGTACCATTCTGCGCTACCGTACGGCCAAATTCGGTCATGGTCATTAAGGTAACGTCGTCCTGATACTGACTGATATCGCTCCAAAATGCTACGATACTATTGCTCAGATCGGCCACATTACGGGCGAACGGACCGTTCTCGGTACCCTGATTAAAGTGCGTATCCCAACCACCAGATTCGGCGAAGGCTATTTCCAGGCCTACGTCCATCTTTATCAGTTGGGCTATTTGTTTAAGCGAATTACCTAAAGCGGTATTGGGATATGCAACTCCGGCAGCAGGTCTGTAATTCCTTACATCATTCTTTTGCAGCATTTTTACGGCATCAAAGCTCTCTTTACCGGTCTCTTTAAGCAAACTGGATGTAGCCTGACCATAAAGATCCTCAAAGCTTTTAGCCGCCATATTAGCGGCGTTCTTATTGCCGCCCATCTGTATGTCAAAATCCTGCAGGTTGCTGATCGATACTGAAGGGTTATCCCCATAAAATGAGCGCGGCATCGATGAGGTTAAACTCACCGCCTGGAATGGCGTAGCGGCCTCGTGACCTAACAGACCGACAGCCCTGTTAAGCCAACCACTGGCGGTACCTTTATTAAATGGCGTACCGGCCTCCATGTAATCCTGCGCATCAAAGTGTGAACGGGTATTATTCGGCGAACCTATCCCATGAACGATACCTAAACGTTTCTCACGGAATAACGGCTCGAAAGCAGCCATTGAAGGATGCAGACCAAAGCGACCGTCCAGATCGATCAATGGCTTGGTTTTGCCGCCTTGCGCTGCCGTCATGAATAACGTTGGGCGGGCTTTCTTTAAATTCTCATCGGTGAACGGTGTCACCGCCATCAGCCCATCCATTGCGCCACGCTGAAAAATAGTAACCATGATCTTACGTCTCTGGAACGGGTTAATGATCTTATTACCACTTGCAGCAGCCTCGGCTAAAAAAGCCGGGATACCGCCCATCAATCCAACGCCGAACAGGGCTATCCCACCTTGTTTTAAAAAACCTCTTCTCGATGTCATGACCTTATATTTTTGTTTGGTTTTTATATCCAATTCTTATTTCCCCAATTCCTCCACTTTAGGGAAGGGGGGCCTTATCTCCTCTGAAACTCCGGAGAACCTACAATAATGCCCACCACTTGTGCGAGCATGGTATTGTTACCTTTATTATTGGTCTGTGCCTGGTAACCATTTCGGCGACCGGCATTTGGTTTCGGTTCTTTCGGTTCAGCACCTGCAGCCATCATTTCTTGCCCGCCGCTCATCATCATATCACTTTGTGCTGCGGGTAGCGTTGGCGGCGGCGTTTTGCTTGCAGCTTCGGCCACCTTTTGGCCAAGGTTAGGGTCGTTCAGCATGGGCGTTAATTGTTTAACGGTAGCTGTAACGTCACGCTCGGGCATTACCAGTTTGCTGTATGTCAACAACGCTGCTTCGGGGCTTTCGGGTTCGCGGTTCTTGTTCAGGGCCGCAAGATCTATCTTAACACCTGGGATCCTGTCTGATGCTAAGGCCAGACCGAAGTTCATCCTACTTAATAACGCGCCGGTATTTATCCAATATTGACCCTTATCAGGATAACCTGTCGGTGCCTGATAGCCATACATGCGCTGCCCCATTTTATTGGCCCAACTGTACAATTGATATGGTTGGGTAATGGTTGCATTTAAACTCCTAACCGAACTGATCACTAACTCGAATGGCGATTTAGTTTTTTCCCTCAACGCCGATGCCGACCAAAATTCTGGCGAAGTTGCCATCGTCGTTAACACCTTACGGATGTCGCCGTCTTCGCTGTTATACGTTTTGGTCATTTTGTCCAACAAGCTTTTCTGTGGGTTATCGTTTACAAAACGCACTGCCAGTTTGCGGGTGATAAATTTTGCGGTAGCATTATGATGGGCCAGCATATCCAACAATTCCACACCTTCCTGATAACCAGCCGGGCTAAACTTTTTACCCATCACGGTCTTCTCAGCATTATCATGTCGGTTAGGGGTAAACAGGAAATCACCATCGTGGTAATATCCTTTTGCTTTTAGTTTGTCGTCGTCACCAATTCTGGCTAGTTGCTGCATGGTATTGGCACCGCCACCATATTCGCTCATAGGGTAAACTGTCCAGCCGGTAAGCACTTTGGCGGCTTGGGTCACATCTTCTTGCGTGTAACCGCCGTCCACACCAAGTGTATGTAGTTCCATTACCTCACGGGCGTAGTTCTCGTTCAAGCCCGAATTCTTTTTACCCTTGATCACTTTATCCATCATCTCGGCCATCATCGGGTTGGTGGCAGCCTGTTCTTCCATCGCTTTCATACGCGCCTGGAATTGCTTATTATTATCCTGATTAGCGCTCGCTCCCGAACTGGTAAAATTATCCAGGTAATAAAGCATCGCCGGGGATTTAGCAGTAGCCAGTAACAGGTCGCCAAATTTGCCGGTCACGTTAGGGCGTATCACATCACGCTCGTAAGCCGGGATAAACTCGGCAGCGTCACCTTTGGTGGTAGATACGTTAAAGTGGTTCAGCCAAAACTCGGTCAGCACCTCACGCAGTTGATTATGAGAGTAGGCCGCGCGCATCACCTTTTGGTTATATAATTGGCGATACAATTCCTGCATCGGTTTTAAACCTTTAGATGCCATGTAGGCGTTCAATTCGTTACGGTATTCCTTGCGATCCTCGCGTGCCGAATCTTTATTGATCACACCGTCTTTGATAGCCATACGCAAAGCCTGACCGCCGCGCGGGTACACGTTTGCGACTTGGGTATTGGTCATCTTCATGGCATCGTAGGGTGCAAGCAGTGTGGTTAGCGAATCATCCGGCATATTGCCGTCCAATTGCTGTTCGAACCATTTTTCCAGCCCCGTCTTCACCACTTCATCTATCTCGCCGGGCGTTGCACCGTAAGTGAATCGGCTTAACAAGTGAGCGGCTGCTTGCCGTTCCGTCAGACCTGCTTTTTTATATGGAAATTTAAAACTGGGAGCGACCGACCAATCAGCCGAAAGGAATGACGATAGAACGAAAATTCCGCTTAATAACGCAACAAGCGACAGAAAATACTTGACTGGACTTTTCATAATGCTTTTAGTTAAGACAGGGGAAGGCAATAATTGTATGACGTAAAATTAAGCCATTGGTTTAAAATATCGTATCGACCGTGAACGAATTTATGTAACGATATTATTGACATTGAACATCATAACCTTTGTATAACCGAAAAGCGGGCAATAAGTTTACCGTAACAAATTCGTAAGTCAGGGCATCATATCGGCGATCTTTTGTACCTTAACGCAAAACTTTCAGCTCTGCATATGAACGATACCCCTCTGATACGGATCAGTAACCTTCAAAAATATTACGGCGATAAATTGGTCCTTAAAGGCCTAGACCTCGACATTTACCCCGGTCAGGTGATCGGTTACATTGGCCCCAATGGTGCCGGAAAATCCACTACGGTTAAAATACTGACCGGACTTATCCCCGATTTTAAAGGCGAAGTGATCGTAGACGGCATCAACATGGCCCAAGATCCGCAAGGCATAAAAAAACTGATCGGTTACGTACCCGAGAACGCTGAGATATACGATGTGCTTAGCCCTATGGAATACCTTGATTTTATTGGTAAACTGTACGGCATGGAAGAGCATTTACTTCATGATCGCGCTAAAAAGCTACTGACCGCGTTTGGCCTTGGCGATAACATCAATAACCGGATGGACACCTTTAGTAAAGGCATGAAGCAAAAGGTATTGCTGATATCGGGTATTATCCATAACCCCAAGATCATTGTATTAGACGAGCCATTATCAGGTCTGGATGCCAACGCGGTGATCATGATCAAAGAATTGATCGTAAGGTTAAAAGCAGAAGGCAAAACGGTTTTCTACTGCTCGCACATGATGGACGTGGTAGAAAAGGTATCCGACCGGATCTTATTGATCGATAAAGGCAAGATCATTGCCGACGGCACTTTCGAGTCACTCAAACAAGACCATAGCGATACCCTCGAAGGCATTTTTGCTAAACTAACTGGACGTGAAGGCTCGGGCACCGAGGCTGACGCTATCATTAACGCATTCGACTGATCGGGACTATGAATAAACTACTACTACGCTTAGCCCGCATGTTCGATCCGATACTGATCAAGGCGGGCGTGAATACCGATCAGTTGCATCATATCCTCGCTGTTAAATTAACAATGGACGACCGCCGTCCGCGCACGCTGTTCGCTAAAAAGAAGACCGCTACAAGCAATAGCGGCAACCCTATCCTCACCATCCTTTTTTCGATGCTGATGGGTTTGGTTTTGGCCATGATCTTGTTTTATGGCGAAGGGCCGCTATCTTCCCATACTTTCTTTTTCAGTATATTCATCATCCTGCTGTGCTTTACGATTGTTACCGATTTTACCTCGGTATTGATAGATACGCGCGATCAGTTCATCATCCTCCCCCGCCCTGTTGACGACCGCACCATCGCTGTATCGCGCATAGCACATATTACCGTTTACGTAATCAAATGGGCTTTCGTTCTGGGTCTCCCTGCTATAGTTTTGGCGGGGGTGGCCGATAAAAGTTTCCTGTCGCCGTTCGTAATGCTGATCGAAGTGTTGCAGGCTACCTTCATCAGCGTACTGATCGTTAACCTGGTCTACCTGGCCATGATGCGCACAATGGATCCGCAACGGTTTAAGGATCTGATCAACTATTTTCAAATAGCTTTTTCTACGCTGATCTTCGCCACCTATTATTTACTGCCGCGATTAGTGGATCTGAAAGCTTTGGCCAAGATCAACCTGCTGGAACATACCTGGGCTTATTTTTTACCTTCGGTTTGGATATCAGCATTTAATTACGTGTTCATCCACCCCGGCCAATTGACCTTACCTGTTATCATTTTGGCATTGATGGCTTTGGTAGTACCGATGGTAGGTATATGGTTCGTGATCAAAGTGCTGGCACCGGGCTTTAACCAAAAGTTGATGGCGTTATCAACCTCTGACGGAAATACCTCGGCGCCGAGATCTATTAAAACCTATGACAAACAGGACCTCAGAGATAAAATAGGGAAAATGGTAGCGCCTGATCCGGTAGAGAATGCGGGTTTCAGCATCAGCTGGAAACTGGCCGCCCGCAGCCGCGACTTTAAGCTAAAAGCCTACCCGTCATTCGCATTCGTACCTATTCTATTCCTCTACATGGCTTTAAGCGGCGGGAAAGGGCAATCCCTTGATGATAAACTGACCAACATACAAAGCGGCAGCGCCTATTTTTCGCTGCTTTACCTTAGCAGTATCATCCTTACATCCATGCTCACCAACATTGCCATGTCCGAAAAATTCAAGGCCGCCTGGATCTACTACGCGGTGCCTGTAGATAAACCGGGCAGGATACTTTCGGGGATGTTCAAGGCGGTCTTGACATTATATTATCTGCCGTTCTACATGATCACAGCTATTGGCGTAGCGGTAGTTTGGGGGCCTGCCACTATTAACGACGCGATATTGGCTTTTTTTATATGCCTTATTTATGGGGTGTTGGTCGCTTTGTTCGGTGTCAAGGGATTACCATTCTCTAAGCCGGTGGTAGTGAAACAATCAGGTGGAAAAGTGATCGCGAGTATGGCAACATTGATATTGGTAGGTATATTAGGTGTTGGCCACTACTTTTTAAGTAAATGGGAGCTTGCTATTTGGATAGTTATTGTACCAATTGCCGCCATTGCCTGGATCATGATCGTGCAATATAAAAAAACCAGTTGGATGGATCTGGAATCGCTGGATGAAAGCGAGGCGATCGAAAAGCCCAAGAAAATTAAGAAACCCACTAAACAAACTATATGAAAAAACTCAGTACTTACATCTTCCTGCTACTGGCATCAACCTATGTGCATGCACAAGACGAGACCGGCTACCGGACGCCACCCAAAGCCATGAGCGATCTGCTATTGGCTAAACCAACGCCCACTGCCGGCATCGACTCTAAAGCCGAGTGGATGTTATTAAGCGAGCGTAACCCCTACCCGTCGGTAGAGGAATTGGCCCGGCCCGAAGTGCGTATCGCAGGTTTGCGTATCAACCCTAATAACTACTCGTTAAGCAGGCAGACCTTCGTTAACAATTTTACACTGAAGAACATTAAGACCGGCAAAACCTTCCCGATCACGGGATTGCCTGCACCGCTTTTTGCCGGCGGCGTTAGCTGGAGTCCCGATGAGCATAAGATCATTTTCACGCAGACCAATGCCAAGACCGTTGACCTTTACATGATCGATGTGTTGACCCACAAGGCTACCAAGATCAACAAACATTCTTTAAACACGATATTAGGCACAGGGATAACCTGGGTAGATAATAACACAGTATTATATCGCGCTGCCTTAAAACCGGCAGCTTTAGCGCCGGCCAAACCACTGATGCCTAAAGGGCCAACTATTCAGCAAAGCTTAGGCAAGGCCGCACCAAGCCCCACTTATGAGGACCTGATCAAATCGCCGCATGACGAAAGCCTGTTCGAGTTTTACGCTACCTCGCAACTAACTCGCAATAAAGGTGGTGTGGAAACACCTATCGGTAAGCCGACTATTTACAGCAGCATCACGGTATCGCCCGATAAACAATTTATGCTGATGCGTACCATCCGCAAACCATTCTCGTACCTGGTTACTGTCGGCGGCTTCCCATCTACCGTGGCCATTACCGACATGACCGGCAAAGTGGCCAAAGTAATGGCGACCCTGCCATCAAGCGAGGGTACACCCTCGGGCGCGGATAACACCCAAAACGTTCCGCGTGGATTTGATTGGCGCGATGACGAGCCTGCCACCATCACCTGGTCGCAGCCACTGGATAGCGGTGTCATTAAAAAGAAAATGGATTTTCACGACGCTGTGTATTCGCTAAACTCGCCATTTAAAGGTGAGCCTAAGGAGTTATTCAAAACCCCATACCGTTTCCGTGGCATTACTTGGGGAACACCGACACTGGCATTAGTAAGTGACGGTTTAAGATCTAAGCAAACCAACCGCACATCGGTATTCAACCCGTCGACAGGGAAATTGGAAACCTTGATCGAGCGTAGCACTACAGACTCGTACAATAATCCCGGCACACCTGTTTTGGTTAAAAATAAATATGGTCGCAGTGTGATTCACACTACTGATGGCGGCACCAAGCTATTGATGAACAATACCGTAGGTGCATCAAAAGCCGGCGACCTTCCATTTTTGGCTAAGTTTGATCTGAGCACTAAAAAGAACGATATCATTTGGCGCGCAAGCGAGGGCCATTACGAAATGGTGGTTGATGTATTGGACCCGGATAAACTCATCGTATTGACCCGTCGCGAGTCGCAGACCGAAGTACCTAATTATTTTATTAAGGATCTGAAAGCACCCGGTAACGATAAGCAGATAACCAGTTTTGCAAACCCTTACCCGCAAATGGAAGGTGTTAGCGTGCAAAAGATATTTTATAAACGTAAAGACGGTGTAGACCTGACAGGCGACCTATACCTGCCAAAAGGCTACAACAAAGAGAAGGACGGCCCACTGCCGGTACTGATCTGGGCTTACCCACGCGAATATGATTCGGCCGCTGATGCCGCACAGACCCGCGGTTCTAAAGACCGCTTCACCACAATTGGTGGCGGCAGCCCGGTATTTTTTGTGATGGCAGGTTATGCGGTGTTGAACAATGCCGAAATGCCGATCGTTGCCAAAGAAGGCAAACGCCCTAACGATAGCTTTGTAGAGCAGTTAGAACTGAACGCCGAAGCGGCCATTGGCAAATTATCAGACATGGGCGTTGGTGATAAGAACCGTATGGCCGTTGGCGGCCATAGCTACGGCGCTTTTATGACCGCTAACCTTTTGGCCCATACCAAATTGTTTAAAGCCGGATTGGCAGAGAGCGGTGCATACAACCGTACTCTTACCCCTTTCGGTTTCCAAAACGAGGACCGTACTTACTGGCAAGAGCCTAAGTTGTATTTTGATATGAGTCCGTTCAGCTATGCCGATAAGATCAAAACCCCGCTCCTGCTTATCCACGGCGATGCCGACGATAACTCGGGTACCTTCCCGATCAACAGCGAGCGTTTATTCGCGGCTGTAAAAGGTTTGGGTGGCACGGTGCGTTTTGTTTACCTGCCTTACGAGGCCCACGGCTATCGTGGTAAAGAGAACCTGCTGCACAAACTTTGGGAGCAGCTGACGTGGATGGATACTTATGTAAAGGGAGCTAAGTAGTCTCGGGTCGGAAGTCTGAAGTTCTAAGTCAGAAGTCCTTTATGTTTGTTGACTTCGGACTTTAGACTCGAGACTTCCCGACTTAAAAACCTATCTTTGCCCCTGCAAAACGTTCTATCGCTGTTCGCCGCAAGGCGGGCGGAGGAAAGTCCGGGCAACACAGAGCATCCTGCTTCCTAACGGGAAGGCACCCGCAGCGGGTGACAGCAAGTGCCACAGAGAATATACCGCCTGTTAGTAATAATGGGTAAGGGTGAAAACGTGAGGTAAGAGCTCACGGCTTTCGCGGGTGATCGCGATCGCGGTAAACCTCAGGAGTTGAAAGGCCAAATAGGTGTCGGACGCGGGGCTGCTCGTCCCCTTCACAACGTCAAGTTGGGATGTCGGCATGGGTAGGCCGTTAAAGCTGTGCGGCAACGTACAGAAAAGATCAATGATAGAAGCTCCCGTCAAACGGAGAACAGAACCCGGCTTATAGCTTTGCAGCTGATATTTGCCCCCTCGTAAAAAAGGGGGCATTTTTTTAAACAAGATCTAATGTGTTTTGTTTACTATACAATTCAGCATATATTTAACCCTGATATTATCATATCCTCATAACCAAGCATGGCCAAAATTTTAATTATTGACGACGAGCGGGCGATCCGTAATACTCTACGCGAAATTTTAGAATACGAAGATTACACCGTAGACGACATTGATAACGGCGTTGACGGATTGGTGAAGATCCGCGATAACGACTACGACCTGATCCTTTGCGACATTAAAATGAACCGCATGGATGGCATGGAAGTGCTGACCGAAGGCTTACTGATCAAGCCCGATCTGCCGTTCATTATGATATCGGGCCATGGCACGGTAGAGACCGCGGTAGAGGCCAGCAAGAAAGGCGCGTTCGATTTTATCAGCAAACCACCAGACCTTAACCGCCTATTAATTACCGTACGTAACGCTTTAGATCGCGGTAGTTTAGTTACTGAAACAAAGGTCCTTAAAAAGAAGGTATCAAAGGTACGCCCTATCCTTGGCGAATCTCAACCTATACATAAGATCAAAGAGACCATCGACCGTGTTGCACCTACCGATGCCCGCGTATTGGTGACCGGTGCTAACGGTGCCGGTAAGGAATTGGTAGCACGCTGGTTGCACGAAAAATCTAACCGATCTAACGCCCCCATCATCGAGGTTAACTGCGCGGCCATCCCTTCAGAGTTGATCGAGAGTGAATTGTTCGGTCACGAGAAAGGGTCGTTTACCTCGGCTGTTAAGCAGCGTATCGGTAAATTCGAATCGGCATCTGGCGGCACTTTATTCCTTGACGAGATCGGCGATATGAGCCTATCTGCCCAAGCCAAAGTACTGCGCGCCTTACAAGAAAGTAAGATCACCCGTGTAGGCGGCGAGAAAGAAATAGATGTGGACGTACGTGTAATAGCGGCGACAAACAAAGATCTGTTAAAAGAGATAGAGGCCGGTAATTTCCGTATGGACTTGTATCACCGCTTGAGTGTGATACTGATCCACGTACCGCCATTGGTAGAGCGCCGCGACGATATCCCAATGATCACCCAAAGCTTTTTGGATGAGATCTGTACCGAATATGGTATGCCTGTTAAAAAGGTATCCGAAGCAGGTATGGAAGCTCTAAAGAACCTACCTTGGACCGGGAACATCCGTGAACTACGTAACATGGTAGAGCGTTTGATCATCCTGAGTGATAAGGTGATCACCGACGGCGATGTACGCCAATTCGCTAACCCATCGGCACCGGTAACGGCCGTAGCTGGTGCAGCCGCAGCTCCGCAAACGGATTATGATCAGTTCAAAAACTTCCAGGAGTACAAAGACTTTGCTGAACGCGAGTACATCAAGTTCAAACTGGAGAAGAATAACTGGAATGTATCCAAAACTGCCGACGATATAGATATCCAACGCAGTCACCTATACAGTAAGATCGAAAAATTCGGCCTGAAACGGGGCGAGTAACTCCGTAAGGCTTAACTATTAGCGCCATGCAGGTTTTCTTGCATGGCGTTTTTTTATGATTGTCAACTGAGATCAACACCTGGCGGCTAAAACAAAATTCTGTGAGGTTGTAGGCTAACGGTCACCGCTTTTGTAATACTGCTTTAGGCTTACTAAATTTACGATCGAATTAAAACACACGGCATCTATCTTATTTTATGGGCATTATCCTCACCATCAGGTCTTTTATCTACGTCGCTTTCAGTTCGGTATTAATGCTGGCGCAATGCAGGTCGTCGCAAGCTACTATCCCAAGTCCCGAGGTAGCTGCTGTCGATACTGTCGCTATCACGCCGATGTCGGTAGAGGTCCCTGTTAAACCCGATGCGGTGCCATTGAAAAACATGTTCGGGGTGAATGCTTTTGAGTGGGATTTTCTGTCGAACCCATTCGATAAAAATAACCGTAACGACATTTATCAAACCAATATGGATATCATCAGGTCTTTTAGTGGTTTCAGGCACTATATGGACTGGCAAAAGATAGAGAACACCGAGGGTAATTACACCTTTGCCCCTACTAATGATGGCAGCTGGAATTACGATGTGATCTACGCCCGTTGCAAGGCCGATGGCATTACCGTGCTGGCCGACCTGAAAAATTGCCCGCCCTGGTTAATGAACACCTACCCTACCGAAGCGCGCGACGCGGAGAACGTGCCTGCCCCTTTTGGCGCCGATCTAAGTAAACCAGCAAGTTACATTAAACAGGCACAAGTAGCATTTCAGTTTGCTGCGCGTTACGGATCTAATGCCGGTGTGGACCGTAACTTGCTTAAGGTAGACAGCAAACCACGCTGGAACGGCGACCTGATCAACGAGGTAAAGGCAGGTCTGAACCTGGTCAAATACATCGAATGCGATAACGAACGCGATAAATGGTGGAAAGGCATCGCCACTAAACAGACCGCCGAGGAATACGCGGCCAATATGTCTGCTTTTTACGATGGTCACAAAGGGAAACTCGGCCCTAATGTTGGTGTGAAAACCGCCGACCCGAACATGAAGGTTGTAATGGGAGGTATAGCCACCTGCGATACCAATTTGGTAAAAACGATGATAGAATGGTGCCGCAAAAACCGTGGCACGCGTTCGGATGGCTCAGTCGACCTTTGTTTCGACGTGATCAATTATCACTATTACGCTAATGATGGCGGCATAAACCCGCACCGCCAGGGAACTACAGGTGTAGCGCCCGAGCTTTCGCAGTCGGGCCAGGTGGCGGATGCTTTTGTAAGTTTAGGCAAACGTTATAAATTGCCGGTATGGGTTACCGAGAGCGGTTACGATATTAACCAGGGTAGCTGGCAAAGGGCTATCCCGATCGGCTCGAAATCGGCCTTATTAACTCAGGCCGACTGGAACTTGCGCCAGGCTCTATTGTACATGCGCCACGGCATTGACATGCTGTATTACTACATGCTTTTTGACGCCAACCCGGGCAACGACCCTACTCAATACGCCACCAGCGGCATGGCCGAGCGCGGCAAACGCCGCCCGACCACTGACTATATCCTGCAAACCAACAAACTGATCGGCGACTACACCTATAGCAAAACCATCAATGCCGACCCGTTGGTGGACGTTTATGTAAAAGGCAACAAAACGATGTACGTACTGACCGTCCCAGATCAAACAGGTCGCACTACTGACTATGAATTAGCTTTAGATGGTGCATCGTCTGCCAACGTTTACAAATTAGTAGCCGGTGACGATGCTATGGATAAAAGCACCCCCAAATTTAGCGGTGGTAAATTAAAGATAAGCGTTACCGAGACGCCGGTTTTCGTGGAAGGGAATTAAGGTCGACCCAAAAGTCGATGTGATCGGAAACAAGCGGCAAAGTTGATAACAATTTGTCATTTTGGAACGCAGTGAAGGACCCTCACTGATACGTATTTCGGATCTGCTTTTCCTGCTTTGCATTGTAGCGGCAGTCTTTAACTGCTTTCAGGATGACAGGCTTTCAACCATTGACCCCTTTTAGTTGACTGCTCCCACGAGCGAATCGGATCAGAGTTGTGTCGTTCGTTTGTAGGATGACGAAAGCCTACGCTGTTAAAAGTTAAGCTTAATTCTCTCAGCATTCACCTCAACTAATATCACAAAACCACCATTCCCAATACTTCTATCTCACCCTCTATTGATGATTATCGCTTATCGAATATCATTTTAATCAAGTCCAAATTTATTCCTTAAATGAGTAACCTTTTCGTGACCTTCTCGTAAAAAAGAGAAAGATCACGAAAGTGAGATTTCTCATCTGCCAATTTTACTGAACTATTGACCCTAATTAATTGACTGATGATTAAATTTTTACACACCTCAACTAAAGCTATACTACTGGCTGCTACATTACTAACTTTCTCGCAATGTAAAAAGGAGGAGTCGCTGATGCCGCTCACCACTGCGCATCCAAAACTGGAAACTTTAGCGCTTGCTGAATACCCGATCCCGGCGCTACCTGCGAGTGTCCCGCTGAAAAATATGTTCGGCATTAATGCTTTTGAGTGGGACTTTTTAGAGAACCCCCACGATCAAAACAACCGCAGCGTGATCTACGAGGCTAAGATGTCGCTCATCAAAACTTTTAGCGGTGTGCGCCACTATATGGATTGGGAGAAACTGGAGAACGCCGAAGGCAGCTTCACCTTTAACCCGACCAACGCAGGCGGCTGGAATTACGACATCATCTATAGCCGCTGCAAGCAAGAAGGCATGCCGGTAGTTGCCGACCTGAAGACCGTACCTAACTGGCTTTTAGAGACCTACCCTGCGGACCAGCGCGATAACGAGAACGTTCCTGCACCCTACGGCGCTTACCTGCCCGATCCGGCATCGTATTATAAACAAGCCTTAGTAGCATTTCAGTTTGCGGCGCGATACGGCTCTAACACCGCTGTTGACCCATGGCAGGTAAAAGTGAACACCACGCCACGCTGGACCAATGATCCGGTGAACGAGAAAAAAATAGGTTTAGGTCTGGTAAAATACATCGAATGCGATAACGAGCGCGATAAATGGTGGAAAGGCCCGGCCACTAAGCAAACTGCCGAAGAATATGCAGCTAACATGTCCGCCTTTTATGATGGGCATAAAGGTACCATGGGTGCCAACGCTGGCGTAAAGACCGCCGATCCTAACATGTTGGTGGTAATGGGCGGCATTGCCACTTGCGATACCATGTACGTTCAGCGTATGATAAACTGGTGCAAAACCAACCGCGGTTACCGTGCCGATGGTTCGGTAAATCTGTGCTTTGATGTGATCAACTATCACTATTATTCGAGCGAAGGCAGGGTAAACCCTTTTGTGCAAGGTTATAAAGGCATAGCGCCGGAGCTATCAATGGCGGGCGAAGTAGCCGATGCATTTGTTCGCCTGGGTAAAGCCTACGGTCTACCGGTTTGGGTTACCGAAGCCGGCTACGATGTTAACCAGGGCAGCTGGCAAAAAGTGCCACCGGTTGGCAGCAAATCGGTATTGCTGACACAGGCCGATTGGGTTTTGCGTACATCGCTGCTGTACGCCCGTCATGGTATCCAAAGCTTGTATCATTACCTGCTGTTCGATGCTAACGATGGCGACCCGACCCAATACGCCACCAGCGGTTTGAACGACCCGACCAAACGCCGCCCGGCTGCCGACTATATCCTGCAAACTAAAAACCTGATGGGCGATTACAGCTTTGTAAAGAACATTAGCAAAAACCCAATGGTGGATCAGTACACTAACGGCATCAAAACCATGTATGTATTGGTAGTTCCGGATCAGAAAGACCGTAAGGCAACTTACAAATTGGATCTGGGCAAGGGCAGTTACACCGCTAGCATTTACAAACCAAAGCCCGGTGCCAACACCATGACTAAAACCACAGGTTTAGCCATAGGCGGTAAACTGACCGTTACGGTTACCGAAACACCGATGTTCATCCAGTCAAATCAATAATCTTCTTTTTGCCGATGTTGCCTAAAATGGCGGCATCGGCAAAATTATCCTCGAAATGTTTTTGATCTCCGGGCAAAATTTTGCCTCGGCTACGATAACTAAAACTTTATCGACGTTCGGATCTTTGGTTAACCTAAGCAAATTTCTTTTGCTAAAACATGAGGGGTTATGCGATAGTTTGTATATTGCATAACCCTTTTTTTAGGGCAAACCAAAACCTAAATTAATGCCTCTGCCTTCTTACCTCCACTTTGTTAAAAGATATAGCTGTGCTATTTTATTAGTTGCCTTCGCCGGTATTTGCCGGGCGCAGGTAGATCAGTCTACATCGGCCCGGATCGTCGACAGGGATATGAAACGCATATTCGATTCGTTAAAAGCCACTAACCAAAAACTCCCTACCGAAAAGGTACACTTGCATACCGATAAAGCGTTCTACAACATTGGCGATACCATTTGGTTCAAGGCTTATGTAGTGAACAACGTCACCGGTAAAGGCACCAATATGAGCAACCGCTTGTATGTGACCATGCAGGATGACAGCCTTAACGTGATCGACCGCATTAGCGTACGCCTGGTCAATGGCATAGGTTGGGCGCAATTTCCTATTCGTAAGATACAATACCTGGAGGGCAATTTTACACTGTGGGCCAACACCACCTGGATGCAGAATTTTCAGTCGTACTATTCCCGCCGTTTTTATTTTGGTCAGGCCATGACGGATGCCTGGCTGGTCACATCGGACACTAAGATAGATAGCGTAAATGGCAAAAGCCGCATATCTGTTTCGCTGGCGCTTAACCGTACCGATAAGTTATTATCCCCCGTCACGCTGAAAGATGTGGAGGTAAGGATATACGATCGCGACCGTTACCTTTTTAAAAAGAAGATGCGCACGGGCGTGGATGGCAGCCTTAAATTTACCGAGGATCTGAAAGACAGGGTAGACGGTAAACGCGTGCGGGCGCAGATCACATCCTTAGACCCGATAGATACCAATAAGATATTAAAAGTACCGCTAACCATTGACCGCAGCAACAAGATAGACCTGCAATTTTTACCCGAGGGCGGCAAACTGGTGGCAGGCCTAAAGTCGACAGTAGGTTTTAAAGCGATCGGTGAAGATGGTCGCGGGACAAATGTGGCCGGGGATGTATTTGATAGTAAGGGCAAAAAAGTAGCGAGTTTTAAGGCATTACATAAAGGTATGGGCGCGTTTGAGTTTACTCCGCAGCCGGGCAGCGATAGTTTGAACAGAGCGATACAGTCGTGGGTCAACAAACGCCCTACCGAAACTTACACCGCACGCATTACCGAGCCGCAAGGCGTTACCGAAGAATACCAGCTGCCCAAGGTTGAGCCCTTTGGCACGGTGATCCATTTAGAGAATGTCGAGAACGCTAACCATGTCAAAATAACTTTAGCGGGACTTAACAGCGTTCCATTAGACAGTGGCATAACGATGGTTGCTACCGCTGGTGGCGCGCTGCGTTACGCCCAAAAAGTAATGATCGACACTAAAGAACTCATTGTTGAAAAGAAGGCTTTCCCTACCGGCCCCGTCCGTTTTACTTTGTTTAAAGGTATCACACCGTTGAATGAGCGTGTTGTTTTTATTGACCATCACGACCAATTACAAATGAAGATAACTCCCCACAAACCAAGCTACGGCAAGCGGGATAGCGTAAGCTTGAGCATTGAGGTAAAAGATAAAAACGGCAATCCGGTAGCCGGGCGTTTCTCGTTATCGGTCACTGATGACCGGCAAACCAAAGTGGATACGTTGGGTGATCTTGACGCTACAACCAGTTTATTGTTGACCGGCAATTTGACGATAAGCAAGATCAAAGATTTTAAGAAGATGTACCTGAAGGATTTTGAGGAATACTTTGTAAAAGGAGAGATAGAATCGCCGGGGTATTACATCCATCGCACCGATAAAAAGGCATGGGAGGCGTTAGATAATTTAATGCTGACCCAGGCCTGGGCCGATCATCCGTGGACAAAAGTGTTCGGGTCTGAGAAAAAGATCTGGTTCAAACCGCAAAACACCCAAAGTATCACGGGAACGGTACTTAATATGTCTGGCAAGCCTATACCCAACGCCAACGTATGGATATATTCTAAAAAACCGGCACTTGACGGTAAAGAGGTGACCGATAAGAACGGTGTCTTCGCCTTCCGTAGCCTTTTAGCTATCGACTCAGGCTCCTTTTTCTTCCAGGCGGTTAATGCTAATTTGAAACCGTTGGCGTTAAGCGAGGTAGATATTGACCGCGCCCACTTTATGTTGCAGCTTCCCTTTTTTAACTACCCTATCCTGCCTTGGTATGTAAACACAGACAGCACACTGATCGATCAGGCTAAACGCCTTACGGCTTGGGCTAACGCCGCCTATCCAAAGGGGGTAGGTACTTTGTTAAAGGAGGTGAAGATCAAACAAACAAAGATCATCAGAGGCTCGTACAACGAGATCGGCCCCGGGAAGGCCGACTATATATTTGACGAGAATGACATCAAGCGATCCGGACTGACTAACCTGTACGAGTTCTTATCAAGAAATATCCCCGGTTTAAGATTTATGCACGGCTATAACAGCCGGGATGAACCGATCATAATTGTTAAATATAACGGCCTCCAAATAAGTCCTAAATTGGATTTTGACCAAATGGTTATCAATGATTTCAAAAACCCGTGGGGGTATTTTCGGCGGTCAGTTGATGCTGTAGAGGAATTATCGAAGTTCAATCTTTCTGACATCCGCGGGATCGAACTTGCTGTGAGCGATAAATACACACACTTTAAGGGGCCAATGATGGCTATAACCAGTTACAGTGGTGTTGGCGGCAAAACACAATATGCCAACGCATCTTTTCAATTTTACCGCCCGGTACCGATTACACCTCCTAAACTATTTTACACCCCTAAATATGCCATCAAAAGTAAGCTGACCTTTCCTGACTATCGCCCTACCGTGCATTGGGAACCAAACATCGTTACGGATAAGAACGGCAAGGCGACGGTTACCTTTTATACATCCGATAGTGATGGTGGACTGAGCATAAACCTACAAGGCATGAGCGCTGACGGGCGGACCGGAAGTTTGTTGTATAAGTTACCGGCCAAGAGCAAATGACCCCCCTGTTTTTCTGATCCCGATGGTCTTTGAAGTATGTATGACAAGGGAGATGTCACCCTGAGTTTGAAGATTCACGATGGGACTTTGAAGCTGATATTACAAGGGGGTGTCATCCTGCGCTTGTCGAAAAGCGACATGCGGGGGGATCGCCACAATGCACAGTCACCATTTGCATAGTGGCTACCCCGCCGCACCATGGTTCGACGGGCTCACCATGACACCCTTTAAAAATAAAACTTGCCATGGGTAGACGATGGTTATTGGTCCAGCAGCTTCTTTTTGCGTTTCTCAAATTCTTCTTTCGTGATCGCGCCCGAATCCATCAGCTCTTTTAGCTTTTTGATCTCGTCGGCGACAGAAGCTACGGGTCCACTTGACCTATCGGCCTCTATGCTATTTTTACATGGTGTTACTTCGCATACTGAGATAGCATCGTCTATATACATGGAATAACGAAATGGCCCCGCGCCTGACACCATAAAAACGTATTTGTCTACGTTTTTAGCTTGGATCTTTTTAATGCTTTTAACAATAAGCGCCCCGTTGGCAAACTCTTTTTGCAGGCCCCGGCCATTGCTTCGGCCCTGAGGGTTGGGTACGTTGATGAAACCCATGGCACCCCGATCTTCCACAAAAAAGAAAGAGCCATTATTATTCGACCCCTTGCCCAGGCGTACAGTATCGTTAAGATGGTAAGTCACCCCGTTGGTAGCCTGGTATTCCTTGATGTCTTGCGCTTTGGTGAGCATCGGCACCAGGAGCGTTGTTAGTAATACTAATTTTTTCATCTGCTTGATCAATACGACACCAAGTTAAGCAAAACGTTTAATGGCCGGTAATTTATCGCTATCAAATATAGGTTGCGATAGCCTGACGCACTTGCCCCAGGTAGCCCGCCCCGAATAAATTTAGATGCAGCAGCAAGGGATACAAATTGTAAAGTTCCAAACGTTCCTGCCAGCCCGGCTGTAATGGATACGTCGCGTGGTAGGCCTCATAAAAAGCCCTGTCGAAACCGCCGGATAAGGTGGTCATGGCAATATCGAACTCGCGGTGGCCATAGCTAACCGCCGGATCGATCAGGTATGGTTTACCGCTTTTGCTAATGATATAGTTACCGCTCCACAGGTCGCCGTGGATGAGCGCCGGAGGTTCTTCAGGAAAGATTTCGCCCAGTTTTTTATAGATCTGTTCTACATTGTGGTTGTCGTTGAAGGTAAGGTAACCTTTGCGGTTAGCTATATTAAGCATCGGGGTCAGTCGCTCATCTCTAAAAAAGTCGGACCAGTTAGTATGGCGCTTGTTACTTTGCGGAAGCGAACCCATATAGTTATCAGCATCAAAACCGAAGGAGGACGAGCTGTGCCGGTGCATTTGAGCAAGTTGCTCGCCAAAGGTCGTTTGCGATTTTTTGTTACTAATACCGGCTGGTATCCATTCCATCAACAGAAAGGCATCGTCCTCCAACTCTCCTGCTGCTATCACCTGTGGAACAGCGATCATGTTTGTTGATGCAATGGCCGATAGCCCCTCCTGCTCTCTTTGAAACATCAATGGGAAACGGTTTGCGCTATTAAACTTGATAAAATACTCGCCGGATAACGTTGCTAAGTAATAAGCCTGGTTGATGCTGCCACCGCTAACGGGTTTAATGATGGTGATCCTTTCCGTGGTTGTTGCTATATGGTCGGTGAGCGCGGGCGATATCATTGTAAAAATATTCTTTCAGGCGCACCGGCGGGCGATGCATCCTTATTGAATATTACTTTGCATTGTCCGCAATTCCCGGCAACTTCTTTACTTGTACCATTATTAGCGTAGGAACGCTCTATTTCCTGGTTCAATTTGTTATAAGACGTTCGATGCAGTTTTAAATTACCGTTGGGATAATAGACCCGGATCTCGTAAACCTCCTCCTTCATATCTAAGCGCTCTTCTAAACTCATCCCTTCGGTAACTTTATAAGACTTCCTAATATAACTCCGGCCATCAGCACTATACTCATAAACCTGTTGTAGCTGTTTATCCCGACCGTTTACCGTTCGCATCGAGTCTAATTGATGAATATTGAATAAACTGTCTTTATGGTCAAATGCTAACATGATCCTCATTTTAATACGTTCCGACGCCTCACCGGTATCAAGATAACTTACCGCTTTGGCGATCAGGTTATCTCGATAAGTAACATCTCTGATCAGCTGACCGCTTGGCGAATAGATCAACCGATGACCCGTGCGGATACCATTATTAAATTCCTCGGTTATAAATGGGATACCTGTAGGGTACCAGATGTTGCGCTTACCATCCAACCGTCCATTTTTAAAATGTTGTGATACCTCGGTTTTACCATTTGGACAAAGTATCTTACTTAATACGGTTGACGACGGGTGCTGATAAATATCTCGCAACAGCGCCAATTTCTCCATAGTGTAAGTGTTAAACCAATCACGGTAGCCGTCGGCATCTTGATATTTTGTTGTATGGTCGCAACTGAAGACCGACATTTTACCTTCGTAAACGATACCAAAGAACAACCATACCTCTCCCACTTCTAAACCCAAATTACAAGTGGTATTAAAACCTGGGTCTACAAATAGCGTGGTAGGCTCGCCTTTAAACTGTTCTAACACGGTCACCTTTACATTTGGGGTCTTACGTAAAGTGATCCTGCCCGAGTCTACCGGGCCCAGATCGTCTATCCTCACCAACGCTATCGCCTGGTATCCTTTCAGGTCTTCTTTATTTTTAAACGGTTTGATCCCTTCGCACCAGCAGCAATAGGCTTGCGTAGTAATAAAAGAGCATAATAGGGTCAATAATAACTTCATTTGATAAGGCTTTGAGTTAATTTATTTTACGCTAAAGTACTTAATTCGTTGCGCCGTTCATAAATATCAACCCAAAAAACTATTTTTGCGGTTGAATGAAGAATATCCGTAATTTCTGTATCATAGCACACATCGACCACGGCAAAAGTACCCTTGCCGACAGGTTGTTAGAATATACCAACACTATTACCAAGCGCGAGGCACAGGCCCAGTTGCTTGATGATATGGATCTTGAACGCGAACGCGGTATCACCATTAAAAGCCATGCCATCCAAATGGACTATGAGCTTAACGGCGAAAAATATGTTTTGAACCTGATCGATACCCCGGGACACGTGGATTTTAGCTACGAGGTTTCCCGCTCTATAGCCGCCTGCGAGGGCGCTTTGCTGATCGTAGATGCATCGCAAGGTATCCAGGCGCAAACCATATCTAACCTTTATTTAGCTTTAGAGAACGACCTGGAGATCATCCCGGTACTAAATAAAATGGACCTTCCCGGCGCTATGCCCGAGGAGGTGAAAGACCAGATCGTTGATCTGATCGGTTGCAAACGCGAGGAAATTTTAGCAGCCTCGGGTAAGACCGGCTTAGGTGTGCATGATATACTTGAAGCTATCGTGGCCCGCGTCCCTGCTCCCGTTGGCGATCCTGAAGCTCCGCTGCAAGCCTTGATCTTCGACTCGGTGTTTAACTCGTTCCGTGGTATCATCGCTTATTTTAAAGTGGTGAACGGCGAGATACGCAAAGGAGATAAAGTAAAATTCTTCGCTACGGAAAAGAATTACATTGCGGAGGAAGTTGGTACGCTTAAGCTGAACCAATTGCCTAAAGATGTGATCAAGACCGGCGACGTTGGTTATATCATTTCGGGCATCAAAGAAGCCAAAGAGGTTAAAGTTGGTGATACCATCACTAACATAGCACGCCCATGTGCCGAAGGTATTCAAGGTTTTGAAGAAGTAAAACCAATGGTATTTGCCGGTATATACCCTGTTGATACTGACGATTACGAAGAACTGCGCGAGGCCATGGCCAAACTGCAACTGAACGATGCATCACTGGTTTTTGAACCGGAATCGTCTGCAGCATTAGGATTCGGTTTCCGTTGCGGTTTCTTAGGAATGCTGCACATGGAGATCATCCAGGAGCGTTTGGAGCGCGAATTCAACATGACGGTGATCACCACCGTTCCCAACGTATCGTACATCGCCTACAGCACCAAAGGCGAAGAAATGCTGGTGAACAACCCAAGCGACCTGCCCGATCCAAGCAAAATGGATTATGTAGAGGAGCCTTTTATTAAAGCGACCATCATTACCAAGTCCGAATTTGTTGGTCCGGTGATGTCACTTTGTATACAGAAACGTGGTATGGTGATGAATCAATCATATCTAACATCCGACCGCGTGGAGATGACTTTCGAGATGCCAATGGGCGAGATCGTATTTGATTTTTACGATAAGCTAAAAACCATTTCTAAAGGTTACGCATCGTTCGATTACCACCAGATCGGTTACCGCCGCTCTGACCTGGTTAAACTGGATATCCGTTTGAACGCCGAACCTGTAGATGCGCTATCATCATTGATACACCGCAGTAACTCTTACGATTTTGGTAAAAAGATCTGCGAGAAACTGAAAGAACTATTACCTCGTCAGCAATTCGAGATCATTATCCAAGCATCTATCGGTGCCAAGATCATCGCCCGCGAAACGGTTAAAGCCATGCGTAAAGACGTGACCGCCAAATGTTACGGTGGTGATATCTCGCGTAAACGTAAACTGTTAGAGAAGCAGAAAGCCGGTAAAAAACGCATGCGCCAGGTAGGTAACGTAGAGATACCGCAAAGCGCATTCATGGCGGTTTTAAAACTGGACTAATATTAGAATCAGGAGGCAAGAATCAAGATACAAGACTTGGGACTTGCTTCTTCTATTTTATAAGCAAATAATTTTTGAGGCATTTTTGTCTTGCCTCTTGACTTTTTATTCTTGAATCTTTCCCATGCAGTTACTCGACGGCAAATACGTATCAGAAAAAGTTAAAGGTGAAATAGCTGAGCAAGCAGCAGCTTACTTAGCAAAGTCAGGAAGGAAACCGCACCTGGTGGCCGTACTTGTTGGCCACGACGGTGGCAGCGAGACCTATGTAGCCAGCAAAATGAAAAATTGCGAGGCCGTAGGCTTTAAGTCGAGCCTGGTGCGTTATGAGGCTGATGTTACCGAGGAAGAATTATTGGCCAAAGTAGCCGAACTGAATGCAGATGCTGATATCGACGGTATCATTGTGCAGCTTCCCCTGCCAAAACATATCAATCCTGAGAAAGTGACCGAACGAATAGACCACCGCAAAGATGTGGACGGTTTCCACCCGATCAACCTGGGCCGCATGCAGCGTAACCTGCCATCTTTTATCCCGGCTACTCCTTACGGTATCACCCTAATGCTGAAGGAATACGGCATTGAGACCGCGGGCAAACATTGCGTGGTTGTTGGCAGGAGCAATATCGTAGGTTCGCCGATGAGCATTTTAATGGCTCGCAACACTCAACCGGGTAACTGTACGGTAACCATTTGCCATAGCCGCACACCGGATATCAAGAAATTCACGCTGGATGCTGACATCCTGATCGTGGCCATCGGCAAAAAGAATTTCATCACCGCTGATATGGTAAAAGACGGCGTAGTTGTAATAGACGTAGGCATGAACCGCGAGACATCAACCGCAACCAAGTCGGGCTTTAAATTGTTCGGCGACGTTGATTTTGAAGGCGTATCGCAAAAAGCATCGTGGATAACCCCTGTTCCGGGCGGTGTTGGTTTGATGACCATTATTGGGTTATTGAAGAACACTTTGGCGTCGGCAAATAAGGAAGTCTACGCTTGATTTCACAGATTTTGGAAGGATCTCACCGATTTTATCGAACTTATAAAATGGGTGAGATCTTTCTAAAATCGATTTAATTTAGGTAGGTGAAATCCTTCCCAAATCGGTGTAATCAAGAAAACAATCGGTGAAATCCTTCTCCAATCGGTGAAATCAAGAAGAAAACATTTTCTTTACCTTCTCCATAAACGTCTCGAACCCAACAAACACATCCTCGCCTTCGGTCGTCACAGCATAAGTATTAACGTAATCACCCTGACCTGTGCTGCCTCGCCCATTTTCCAGATCGTAAGAGAACCGATGCACCGGGCAAACCAGCTTCCCATCAGCACACCAACCGCGACTCAGGTCTTCGCCGGCATGCGGGCAACGGGCCGATAGGGCAAATAGTTCACCTTCGTAATTGATCAGGCATAAGGAATGTCCGTCTATCCGGATCTTTTTGATGAAGGGTTGGCTACGGTCGGGCAAGCGATCAACTTTGTACCATTTCATATCGGTGCAAAATTAAAAGTCTATACGGATATCCATCAAACGCGGGTTCTTGATCACCTCGTTCATATCTGTTTGAATCGTAACGCGTTTACGATCGGCCGAGAGTACGGCTTTGGGATTGTTCAACTTCTTAACCGGTTTAGCAAAATTTAATACGACTTTATAAGGTGTTTCGATCAGCATAGCCTTAGCCATACTGAAAGTAGATGCCGTCTTTTTCAGGAACGCGTTGAATTTAGAGATATCCACGCTACGGTAGAATTTATTACTGCTGATCTCGTAAATATAATAATCCTCGCCCGACAGGATATTTTGTGCATCGAACACGGGTGTTCTTTTGCTATTTCTACTGATGGCATTTGCACCACCGGCGCTGCTTATTTTGGCAAAATGTTCCAGGTAATATTTTAGGCTGTCGGCGTTGCGGGCGGTATGGCTTAAAGTGATCTTCATCAGGTCCTTATTCAGATCCATGTTAATACGCAGCTTGCTATTTTTGGCCATGGCCGCGTCTTTGGCGTTCAGTTTGTCGGCGGTACTATCTGGCAGGGCGCTGTAAAAATCGAGCGTGGTATCTTTAGCCATGGCAAACTCCGGCGTGGCCCGGGCCGAGTCGGTCATCAGGTTCATCAATACCGAAACGGCTTTGCTCATATCGAATATATTGACTACCGTGCAAGACCCATCTGCATTAAAATCATACCGTTCTTCAATGTCGACACAGGATGTAAAGCATAAGGTGATCAGGAAAACGAATAAGAGT
Organism: Mucilaginibacter myungsuensis; assembly: GCF_015222005.1. Taxonomy (GTDB): domain Bacteria; phylum Bacteroidota; class Bacteroidia; order Sphingobacteriales; family Sphingobacteriaceae; genus Mucilaginibacter; species Mucilaginibacter myungsuensis. The sequence continues at coordinate 363,087 of NZ_JADFFL010000001.1, forward strand.
CGGTGTTTTTTCATGAGCCGTCCTTTAAAAACTAAAGTAGTAATTTCTGTAATGGTTTTGTTTAATTTTTAATGATAGCTAAATGCCTATCGACCATATCTCACCTTTACCCTTTCGTCTTTATCCTTTCACCTCATCTAAATTATCAACGCAATCTCACCTTTACCCTTTCGTCTTTATCCTTTCAACCCAAAACAGTACCTTTGCACCCTCAAATTATGGCACACGTAATACCGGAAGACGGGACATTGCTTCCTTTAATGGAAGAATTTTACACGATACAGGGCGAAGGTTACAATACCGGTAAGGCAGCGTACTTTATCCGCCTGGGTGGTTGCGATGTGGGCTGCCATTGGTGCGATGTAAAGGAAAGCTGGGACGCCGAACTTCACGCGCTAACACATGCCAATACCATAGTTGAACACGCCTCGGTAAACCCTGCTAAAGCGGTAGTAGTTACCGGCGGCGAGCCATTGATCTACAACCTTGATTATCTGACCGCTCAATTACAAGGCAGCGGTATCCGTACCTTCATCGAAACTTCGGGCGCTTATCCCCTTTCGGGATCTTGGGATTGGATATGTTTGTCGCCCAAAAAATTCAAAGCTCCCGTGCAAAGCGTGGCCGAAAAAGCGCACGAGTTAAAGGTGATCGTATTCAACAAATCTGACTTTTTGTGGGCCGAGCAACACGCCGAAATGGTTGGCCCGGATTGTAAGCTATACCTACAACCCGAATGGTCTAAACATGCAGAGATGACCCCGCTGATCGTGGACTATGTGATGAACAACCCTAAATGGGAGATATCGCTGCAAACCCACAAGTATTTGAATATTCCTTAAAAGGTGTAACTTAGGACTATCGTACACCTCAACGCCTACCCTAAAAATGAGAATTTCGATAGCCCTGATAGTTTCTTTCTTTTTATCATCCGCGTTGTTTGCCCAAACGGGGCAACTATCCACCAAGAATAAAAGGGCGATCGAATTTTACTTCCGCTCTAACCAAGCGATCGACGAGAAAGACTACGAGAAAGCCCTTTTTAACCTGCACGAGGCCATTAAGACCGACGAAAAGTTTATTGAGGCCTACGCGCAATTGGGCGACATCTACCGCCTGCAACGAAAATACAAAGAAGCTATCCCGAACTATCGCCGTGTAAATGAGCTGAATGCCGACTTTAATCGGGCCATCTATTTAAAACTGGGCGAAGCCGAGATCTTTACTGCTGAATATCCTTTAGCCAAGGCCGACCTTGAAAAATACCTCACCTACCCTGCCATTAGCGAGGCCAATAAATCATATGCCCGCAAACTCATCCTGGATTGCGACTTCAGTATCGATGCGTTGAAACACCCCGTCCCCTTCAAGCCTATTAACATGGGCGAGACCGTGAATACCGCCGACGACGAATACATGCCCGTAGCCACAGCCGACGAAGCCACACTGATATTTACCCGAAAAATAGCCCAGAACGAGGATTTTTATAAAAGTAACAAGCTGGATAACAAATGGCAAAAGGCCGTTCCGCTACCCGGGCAGATCAATACGCCCAACTACAACGAGGGTGCGCAATCCATTTCTCAGGATGGTAAATACCTGTTTTTTACGGGCTGTAACCGCCCCGACGGTATAGGCCGCTGCGATATCTACATATCCACAAAGCGCGGCGAACAATGGGGTAAACCATTTGATATTAGTCCGCCGGTTAATACCAACGGGTGGGAATCGCAGCCATCATTAAGCGCCAGCGGGCGCACGTTATATTTTGTCAGCAACCGTGCAGGTGGTTTGGGTGGTTACGATATCTGGCGGTCGAGCTTAGGCGATAAAGGCTGGGACGCCCCCGTAAACATGGGGCCGAATATCAATACCATTTACGATGAGCAATCACCGTTCATCCATGCCGATGATAGTACGCTTTACTTTTGCTCTAACGGCTGGCCGGGCATGGGCAATAAGGACCTTTTTGTAAGTCGTTTATCTAAGAGCGGCGAATGGGGCAAACCTGTAAACCTGGGTTATCCCATCAACTCTAACGGCGACGAGAACGGCCTGACCACCACTGCTAATGGTGCCTACGCGTTCTTCGCATCCAACAACCTAAATGGTTTTGGCGGCTACGATATCTATACTTTCGAGCTGCCACCTGCCGCCCGACCGCGGGTGGTGACCTATGTTAAAGGGATCATTAAAGATGCGCGAACAAAAATATTGCTGGAAGTCGCAGTGGAGATCATTGACCTGGAAAAGAACATCCCGATGTACCAAAACTACAGCAGCCTACCCGAAGGCGACTTTTTGGCGACTCTTACCTCAGGGAAAAATTATGCGCTGAATATCTCAAAAAGTGGTTATCTCTTTTATTCGGATAACTTCTCGTTGGTAGGGCACGAGGCTAAGAATCCGTTCAATATCGTGGTGTTCTTAGAGCCAATAGAGGTAGGCAGCAAGACCATCTTGAAAAATATCTTTTTTGACACCAATCGATTTGACCTGAAGCCGGAATCCATGTCCGAACTAAATAAGCTCGTCAGCTTCCTCAACATCAATCCGACGGTCAAGATCGAAATATCCGGCCACACCGATGACGTAGGCGCCGACCAAACCAACCAAACCTTATCCGAGAACCGGGCAAAGTCGGTTTACCAATACGTGATCAGCCACGGCATCCCGGCAACACGGTTGGTGTTTAAAGGTTACGGCGAAACGCAACCAATCCAGCCGAATACCAATGATGAAAAAAGGGCAATGAATAGGAGGACGGAGTTTAAGGTGGTGGCGAAGTAAATGGGAATGACAATTAATTTCATCGAATCGGCGGAAGATCTTGCAAAAGCAAAAGAAGAATTGTCCAGTATAATTAAATTAGATGTAGATCTTATTTATAATCCATTTCAAAAGGACTTCACAATATTTAAAGCCTTTGAATTTGATAGGATCTATGGTCTAAACTTCTATAAAGGACTTACAGACTTTCTTATCAAAAACCGAATTAACGAATTTACTTTCTACACCTTACTGCCGAATCCTGAAGACTATTTTCATCACCATTTTGCCAAATATAGTATAGTAAAAGTTAATGCAAACCTAAGTCATGATGATTTTTGGGATTTTTTAGACACTGACCCAGGAAACTCGCCTGCCGATGCATTGATATTTAATGCTGAAACAGTTGCTTTATATTCTAAAGAGTCCAGTTGGGGTATCGTTGGCTCGAAGGATCTGGAAATAGGCATAATAGGATTTAGAGAGGAGAAAGTCCAAAAAGAATTTATCAGATGTTTTGATCCAAACGTCTTCGTAAGCATTCGATCACGTTTAAGTGATCTTGACGATATGTTAAACCTTTCAATTGACACTAAAAACATCCATGAATTGATAATTAAGAGCTATACCGATTAATAAAACATAAAACACCGTGCTACCGCAACCGTCTCAGCGTTGGTCCGGATGTTCCATCCCGGACCGTGTTTCAGGCGGATCTGTGATCCGCGTATTATGATCAACATAATCGCATTTGTGAATTTGTGCAGGGTTTGTATATTTAAACATGGGCTTTAAATACCGTATCACCAGTGACGACGAACTTTATTTTTTAACAATGACCGTTGTTGACTGGATAGACGTTTTCACCCGTAAAGAATTATGCCTTGATCTATTGCTATCTTTAAACTATTGTCAGCAGCATAAGGGGCTTAAAATATATTCGTGGTGTTTGATGCCCAGTCACCTTCATTTGGTGGTATCGGTTGAACCAGGGCCAAACACGTTGTCGGATGTGATGCGCGACTTTAAAAAGTTCACTTCAAAAAAGATCGTTAGTTCGATAAAAGAAATTGCTGAAAGCCGCCGAGAGTGGTTATTGCGACACTTTGCATATGCCGGCAAATTTAACCCAAAGATCAAGGAATATCAATTTTGGCAGGAGGGCTTACATCCTATTGAATTAAAAACATTTAAGTTTATAGAGCAAAAGATCAATTACATTCACAATAACCCGGTCGAAGCCGGAATGGTATATCGTGCCGAAGATTATGTATGGAGTTCAGCTGCGCAATATGCAGGCGAATATAATCCCTTGTTGACTGTATTGGTGATAGAGGATGTCGGTACGATGTTACGAGGATTATAAATCCTCGTAACATTTAGTCCGGGATTGTAAATCCGGACTAACAGAGAGAACCGCGCCAAGTCGGTTTACCAATACGTGATCAACCACGGCATCCCGGCAACACGTCTGGTATTTAAGGGCTACGGGGAAACACAGCCGATACAACCTAATACCAATGACGAGAACAGGGCGATGAACAGAAGGACAGAATTTAAGGTGGTGGCGAAGTAAATATGTTTATATGCGTACACACCAATTATGAAAAAACTATTCCTTTTCTTATTGAGTCTGCTTCTCGTAAACTGTAGCAATGCGCCGGTATCAACACCAAAACGGCCTCAAGACCCTACCTCCTATCCTTATAGACAGGAAGATGTGACGTTCACAAATCCAAAGGCAGGAAACAGCTTGACCGGCACGTTAACCATACCTTCAAAAGGCAAAATCTCTAAGATAGTTGTACTTATTACAGGGACGGGACCGCAAGATCGAAATTACGCATCAAAAGGACTTAACCATCGACCTTTTTTGGTTTGGAGTGACTGGCTTACCCGTAATGGCATCGCAGTTTTAAGATATGATGATCGTGGCGTCGGTAAGTCTACAGGCGTTTTTGATACAGGCACCACGGCTGATTTTGCTGATGACGCGGAGGCTGCCGTAAATTATATACATTCAAGAAAGGACCTTAAAGGTTTATCTATTGGGCTAATGGGCCATAGCGAGGGCGGCATGATCGCACCAATAGTGGCCAGTAGGGTCAAGTTGGTTAGTTTTATATGTTTACTTGCCGCGCCCGGAGTGCCTGCACACGAGTTGATGGTTCAACAGGCTAAAGATCAAATGCGGCTAAACGGTGCATCTGCCGAAGATAGGGAGCTGACGGTGGCGGGTATGCGGAAAATTTATCGGACCATACACGATAATGCGGGATTGCGCCATTCTGAACTAAAGCTAAAACTTGATACACTACTTTATAGAGAGACCAGAAATGTACCACTGCGCTTATTGCAAGGAAGATCTGTAGACGAGGTTGTTAAGCTTACCTCGGCACGATACCTTTCGCCCTGGTTTAAGTATTTTATATTGTTTCAACCTGCAGACTATTTATCTAAAGTCAAATGCCCTGCGTTTGCGTTGAATGGCACGTTGGATATCCAGGTAGAAAGCACTACCAATCTTGCTGCTATAAAGAACGCCTTACAAAAGGCCGGTAACAACAACCATCAGGAGATGGCGTTACCCGGATTAAATCACGCTTTTCAAAAAGCAAAGACCGGAGCGGTAAGTGAATATCCGCAAATTTCTGAAACTATTAATCCGATAGCGCTCAAAACAGTATCAACATGGATCAGTCAACTTAATTAGCTGGAAACGTTCAATCCCCCCGACTGGCGCGAGTATGCAGCGGGGGCCGAAAGCGGTGGGGTACTCGTGACTTTGTACATTTAGCAATGTCTCTAAACTATAAAAATTTGATAGTCACGATTAACCCAAGCCACTGATCCTACGCTGCATACTCGCGCCAGTCAAGAGTAAGAACGAAACACTGGTGTGTTCTTCTTTTTTTAATCTATAATTATGTCACGAGTACGCTACGTAATAGACTTTGGTTGCATACTGCCCCTTAGTCAGCGTACGCGTACCGCGTGTGCTAATATACTTGCGCGTACCACCGCCCCTCCCTACTTTGACAAGAGCGCGGAACGCGCTAAGAAACCATGTCACACGCGGCACGTGTGCGCCAGCATTGGGGCATAGTTAAACCATTCAATAATTTCGTGGATTTCGCTTCAGTAGCAAATAAACATACATTTGCCACCGTAACTGCATATTTAACGAGCGATATACCTGCTGGTCATATTGAGTCTGCATATCTCCGCATTGACCCAAGATCTTATGATAAAGATCATCCATCTCTTTTTCATAATTATCGGTAAATACCGCAGCCCGAAAAGCATCAGCTAATTTACGGGCATAAAGTTCAGAAATATCAAAATGCAATTGTTCGTGAGCTAATAGGTCGGGCAAATGATGTTCTTTTGACCTAACGAACGAGACCTGGGTATCAAAAGTACAACGTACCTTAAAACTGAAATAATAGTTAACGCTATCGGTAGTCTTACGTTCGTAACTATAAGTGATAGCAGACGACGTTGCAGCGCTGTATCCCGATCTCAGATCGGGTTTGCCTGCAAAATCTTTCCATACCAAGGGTCTATTCTCTTGCCATTCTATTACTTGCGCTTTAACAGGCACCGAGCCTGTAAGTAAAACGATGATCGCTAATGTTGTTAAAAGCCGCATGTACGGTTAGGTTTGGTAGAACTAATTTACTGTTTTTTAAAACAGTAAGCACTATCAATAAAACATTGCAATTCATCTGTCCTCGCAGGGGTCTCACGCAGTGGACCCTGCGCAAGTTAGCAGGTCCGGATGCAGATCAGCACCAATATTTAGAATAATTTATGATCTCGACAAACGGATGTCGCTTCACTAACTTATAAAATGCAGCGCTGCTATGTGAATAGTCGGTAAAACGCTGTAAAATATTATTCACAAATCAAAGCTTTGATCTCTTCAAAAGTTCCTTGGACAGATATCTTAGCATACGGGCCGTGAGCAAAATACAAATTGGTTAGATCCCCCTCTGGTTTGATCAATGCTATATAATCAATGTTGATAACTACCTCTTGTCCAAGAGGTGCTGCAATAAGTTCTACAAAATTAGGCATTAAGCGATAAAATTTAGGATATAAATCTACATATAAAAGACTTGATCTTTTAGCTATCTGGTAACCCTTTTAAGAATAACTTTGCATAACTGAGTTAGATTTAGTTTGGATGCTCATGGTGGTCCGGATGCTCCATCCCGGACCAAGTTTTAGTCGGATCTGTGATCCGCGTAATACCATCAGTTGACCTCGTTGCCTTAATACCGAGGCAGTGCCCCTTAGGCCTCCAAACCTAAAACTTTAGACTTCTCCCCCTTTATAATTCCCTCTATCATATCCAACTGTTCGGCACTTAGTGATTTTAAATTTTGCTGGCTAAGTATGGTGTTATTAATTTGGATATAGTTATTCTGCTCGTTCACTACCGTTGCGGGCTGCTGCTTATTCAATGTGCCGATCATTTCAAAATATAGCTTGGCGGCCCGCATGTCGCCATTGTTAGCCAGCTTGAAAACTGTGGAAAGTACGGAGTTGGACATAAATTTGAATTGTTCCATTTCCGCGTCGAACATCGGGTGCTGTGCATACCCGTTAAAATGCTTGGCTATGGTTTGCCTGCTCAGGCCCGTTTCATCGGCTATCGCCCCTCTTTTGGGCATCACCCCGTACTTTTGAATAAATTTCGATATAGCCTCGCTAATGACCATATGATTATACTCCCAAACGGCATGCCGCGTACCGGCCGTTAGGATGGGGTCTATTTTTGACAAATAACGGTCTCGTACTTCGTCTTTTAATTGATCAAGCCGTTCGGTCAATACCTCGGACATATGATTTTTTTCTGCCTGGCTGAGATGCGCGATATCAGGCAACGTAATAATTTGTTTAGCAAGCAGGTTATTGATCTTGTTTTTTGATGTGATAAGCTGATTTACAGCACTGGTTGTAATGTCCATAAGTATAAATGGTTTAAGGTTAATAATAAAAGATCTTGGCGCACAACCCTAACGAATGGCTAACGCCAATGTGGGATATTGAGAATACCGCCGACCAAGGCCGCAGACAATGAAAGAAAGTTTATGATACTCCCCCAAGACGTGAATGCCGTCCGGACGAAGTTAAATTGAAAAAAATGGCCCGCCAGTAATTGACCATTTAAGAAGATAATATGCCCCCTGACAAATGTAAAGATACCGAAAAACATCTATGCTTACTAATGAAATTAGTTATTTTATTAATTCAGCTATAAACATTATAAAATACCGATTATCAGATATTTAAATAAGATATGGTAATAAAAAATGTTAACCTTTGTAAACTTTCGTCTGGTTAGTGTAGCATTGAACTTCTGTAAAAGCAAAAAGCCGGGCGTTCCCACCCGGCTCTATTAATATAATACCTTCAGACTTTCAACTTAAGACTACAGACTTAATTCCCCAACTCCGACATGAACTTGATACGCATCAACTGCACTTCCTCGCGGGTATAGTCGTCGGCTCCTAATTCAACCAGGGCGTTATCTATCGAGTCAACCTCGGCAGAGCGGAAATAGTCGTACACCTCGTCTTGTTTATCCTCGTCTATAACTTCGTCGATGTAGTAGTTCAGGTTCAGTTTGGTACCTGAGTTAACGATAGTCTCGATCTCTTTTAAAATATCCTCGTAGGTCAAACCTTTAGAGCGGGCAATATCCTCAAGATCAAGATGGCGGTCGATGTTTTGAATGATATAGACCTTCAGGGCCGACTTATTAGCCGCGCTCTTGATCACCATATCTATCGGGCGGTCAATATCGTTATCCTCTACATACTTCTTGATCAGCTCGATGAACGGCGCGCCGAACTTCAAGGCTTTACCCTGCCCTACGCCGGATATCTGTTTTAACTCGTCGGTGCTGATCGGATAGTGCGTACACATCTCCTCTAACGACGGATCCTGGAAGATCACGAATGGCGGCAGGTTCTTTTGCTTGGCTACCTTCTTGCGCAGGTCTTTCAACATCTGTAACAGAGCCGTATCTAAAGCGCCGCTGGTGCTCTTCGGGTTATCATCGTCAGAGTCATCATCAGTAGCGCCGATCGGCCTGTTCATGATAAAGCGGATGCTGTGCGGGTTCTCTAAAAAGTCGTGTCCTTTGGCGGTCAATCTAAGCAGACCGTATTGGTCAATATCTTTAGAGATGTAATTGTCCAGCAAAGCCTGACGGATCAGCGAGTTCCAAAGTAAAGCGCCATGCTCCTTACCTGAGCCGAACGACTCCAACAAGTGATGCTCGTAATGGTGCACATGCGGTACATCATCACCCATCAGCACGCTAACAATGTGGTGGTCGTCAAACTTCTCGCCCAGGTTCTTCATCATGCTCAGCATGCGGTGCAGGTGCTCTTCGCCGTCAAACTGTTGTTTGTGGGCGCAGCAGTTATCGCACATATTGTTACAGCCGGCCTCGTTAAAGTTCTCGCCAAAGTAGTGCAAAATCTGTTTACGGCGGCAAACGGCCGACTCGGCATAGTCAATAACCTCTTTCAGTATCTGGGTACCTATCTCACGTTCAGCGACAGGCTTGTCTTTCATAAACTTTTGCAGCTTGTCAATATCCTTTTCAGAATAAAAAGCCACGCAAATGCCCTCGCCGCCATCACGCCCGGCACGACCGGTCTCTTGGTAGTAACCCTCCATGCTCTTAGGCATATCGTGGTGGATCACGTAACGCACATCGGGTTTATCAATACCCATACCAAAGGCAATGGTAGCTACGATTACATCAGTATCTTCCATCAGGAATTTGTCCTGTGTATCGGCACGTACTTTTGCATCTAAACCAGCGTGATAAGGCAGTGCTTTAACGCCGTTTAGTGTAAGTGCCTGTGCAACTTCCTCTACCTTTTTACGGCTAAGGCAATAAATGATCCCCGATTTACCCTGATGCTGTTTAACGAACATCACCAGTTCTTTCATTACGTTGCGCTTAGGGCGAACTTCGTAAAACAAGTTAGAACGGTTGAACGATGATTTGAACACCGTTGCGTTATTCATCTGCAGGTTCTTTTGGATATCCTGCTGCACTTTTGGCGTTGCAGTAGCGGTCAGCGCTATGATCGGGATATTCTCGCCGATATTGCTGATCACCTGGCGTATCTTACGGTATTCCGGGCGAAAATCATGTCCCCACTCAGATATACAGTGCGCCTCGTCGACCGCCACGAACGATACCAGGTTAAGGCGTAGAAAGTCGATATTATCCTGCTTGGTAAGTGACTCAGGTGCTACGTATAGTAATTTGGTCTTACCGGCCAGCACGTCTTCTTTAACGCGTGCTATCTCTGATTTGGTAAGGGACGAATTAAGGAAATGGGCTATGCTGTCAGATCCGCCAAAGGCGCGCAATTGATCTACCTGATTTTTCATCAGTGCAATAAGCGGAGAAATTACAATTGCGGTGCCCTCGCTCATCAGGGCCGGTAATTGGTAACACATAGATTTACCGCCGCCCGTAGGCATTATCACAAAAGTATCGTTGCCTGATAGTATATTGGTGATGATCGCTTCTTGCTCACCCTTAAAATTGTCGAAACCGAAAAAATTCTGGAGGTTATCGAAAAGAGATTTCTTAGTCTCTATCATTATTTAGTTTGTATGTGGTGCTGTGTATTAAAGTTCAAAATAACAAAAATTTTCAAAAAAACTATGCATGCAGATGATATTTTTAAATAAATATGATACTAACTGCAAACAATTCGTTTTTTTATTGATTTTTATACCCGTCGGTCGAGTATAATTAACGTAAATTCGCCCTGTAATCGTATTACCTGCAACGGTTAATTTCGATAAAAAGATACCGGCACTACCGATAATAAAACAATGAATAAAAACTACTACGCCATTATTATGGCCGGCGGCATCGGAAGCCGTTTTTGGCCCATCAGTCGTACCTCTCACCCTAAACAATTCATCGACATTTTAGGCACCGGAAAAACCCTTATCCAGCAAACTTACGATCGCTTTTTAAAGGTTTGCCCGCCCGAAAATATCTACATCGTAACTAACGAGATATACAGCGACCTGGTTAAAGAGCAATTACCCGGCATTACCGATCAGCAGGTACTTACCGAGCCTGTGATGCGTAACACCGCACCGTGTGTGGCTTACGGATCGTTCAAGATAGAAAGTTTGAACCCGGATGCTGCTATTGTGGTAGCCCCGTCAGATCACCTGATACTCGACGAAGCCGGATTTGTATCGACGATAGAGCGATCTTTGCAAACCGCTACTGAAAATGATTGTCTTGTTACCCTTGGCATCAAGCCGTCGCGCCCGGATACAGGCTACGGTTACATCCAATATACTGACCAGGCCATTAACGGTGATTTCCATAAAGTAAAGACCTTTACCGAAAAGCCAAGCCTGGAGATAGCCAAAACCTTTATCCAAAGCGGTGATTTCCTTTGGAATGCCGGTATCTTTGTTTGGACGGCCAAAGCGATCGTTGAAGCTTTTAACAAGCACCTGCCCGACATGAGTGAGATCTTTGCCGATGCCCGCTCTGTTTACAATACCGACGAAGAGAAACCGCACATCCATACCGCTTACCAGCGTTGCACCAATATATCTATCGATTATGGTATCATGGAAAAAGCATCTAACGTGTACGTGTTACCGTCTGAATTTGGCTGGAGCGACCTTGGTACCTGGGCATCGATCTACCAATTGGCCGAAAAGGATTACGTAGGTAATGCCGTGATCCCGTCGGATAAGGTGATCATGTACGATTCATCAAACTGCATGGTGAACGTACCCGAAGGTAAACTGGTGATCATTAAAGGCCTGCACGACTTCATCGTGGTTGAAGATAACAACACCCTGATGATCAGCCCGCGCTCTGAAGAGCAAGGCGTTAAACAGATCGTTGCCGACGTAAAGCAACAGTTTGGGACGAAGTATATTTAAGTTTAGTGATCAGTTAATAAGAGAATAGAGATTTGGTTCTCATTGATCTTAAGATAGCGATGAGTTAAAAATTCATCGCTATTTTTGTTGATACCCATGTTAGGCAAGTTTGGAATATTTGAATTTCGCGATAACAGCTTCGTCGTGCAGTTGAGCAGTAGAACTATAGAGATATTTTGGGATAGCATCTCTGAGGTAAATGTTTATAAGGTCGATCTGATGACGATAGACGATATAGTAATGGAGATCACTTATAACGATCGACTACTAAAAATAACCGAGGAAACTGAAGGCTGGAACGATTTTACCGACCGCTTAGAGCAGAGATTCCCAACTATTCCCAATGACTGGTGGCAAAAGGTGGTGCAACCTGCTTTTGCCACAAACTTCACAACTATCTACAAAAAAACCACCTAAATTTTTACTGTAAAACCGATCTCCAATTAACTAATCTCTTATTTTTTGACGTTGCCTTATCGCCTCATAAATGATCACCCCTGCCGATACAGATACGTTCAGCGATTCTATCTCACCCAACATTGGGATCTTGGCCAAATGATCGGATATGCGGATCAACTCGTTACGGATACCTTCATCTTCGGATCCCATAATGATGGCCGTTGGCATGTTGTAATCAGGTTTGTAGATATAGTCGTTAGTTTTTTCAGTACAGCAAACCAATTGCAGGCCAGATTCCTGTAAAAATTTAGCGGTCTGAACGATATTATCATGACGACAGACCGGGATCTTATATAAAGCTCCTGCCGATGTTTTGATCGCATCAGGATTGATCTGTGCCGAACCTTTTGATGGAATAACGATGGCATGTACACCGGCACACTCGGCAGTACGAGCTATCGCACCCATGTTGCGCACGTCGGTAATGCTGTCCAGAATGAGGATCAGCGGGGTCTCTCCTTTTTCAAATATCTGCGGGATGATGTCTTCTACTTTTTGATAAGTGATCGGCGATATAAAAGCCACCGCGCCTTGATGGTTCTTCATCGTTAGGCGGTTCAGTTTCTCTACCGGCACCTGTTGGGCTTGGATCTGGTATTCGGTCAGCAAGGTCCGTAACTCGTACCAAAGGTCGCCGCCAAGGCCGCGTTGCACGTACAAGGCTTCAATCTCTTTGCCTGATGTAATGGCTTCCATCACGGCGCGGATACCGAATACCATTTGATTACTTTCGCGTTTCTCGCGCGGTTCCCTGTTGCTGTGGAATGCCATATCGTACTTATAAAATGAGGGTGCAAAAATAGCGATTATGATCCATATCAGCAGCGGCTTATTCTGCGCCTAAATTTTATACCAATTTTATGCATCATAATCAAATCATAGTTTTTAACATCTAACAGAAAACTTTATATATCAATTACTTACAACAAGTTTCCACAGCCGATCGTTAATAACAAAGTTGATTATGAGCGATTTATAAAAAGTGCAAAAATAGCGGATCTTTTAGTATACTTTTGTTCCCCCATGATGTTTCCAGAGGCAGACCCACCAAAAAGCAATTACCGCGAGCGACGCAAATACGATAAAGCGCCATTACAAAATAACGGATTGGTAGGCAAACTACCGCCGCAAGCATTAGACCTTGAGCAAGCCGTTTTAGGTGCCCTGATGCTGGAGAAAGACGCACTTTCTTCTGTTATTGATATCATCAAACCCGAGGTTTTTTATGATGAACGCCACCAGCGCATCTTTAACGCGATCCGCTTGCTGTTCGAGCGTACCTCTCCTGTCGATATCTTAACGGTGACTGCCCTGCTGCGCCAACAAGGCGAACTGGAAATGATCGGTGGTGCTTACTATATTACCGAGCTGACCAACCGTGTGGCCTCTGCGGCTAACATCGAGTATCACTCGCGTATCATCATTCAAAAGTATATACAACGCGAATTGATCCGTATCTCTACCGACACCATCAATAACGCATACGACGATACATCCGACGTTCTGGACCTGCTGGATAAGGCCGAGAAGAACCTGTTCGAGGTTGCCCAGAACAACTTGCGCCGCGACTCGCGCAAGATGGACGACCTGATGAACGAGGCCTTGAAAGCGATCGAAGCTTTAAAGGACCGCGAGGACGGCCTGACCGGTGTAGCATCAGGCTTCACTGATCTGGACAGGATGACCTCGGGTTGGCAAAAATCGGATCTGGTGATCATCGCGGCTCGCCCGGCGATGGGTAAGACGGCATTCGTACTGACCTGTGCGCGTAATGCGGCAGTCGATTTTAACAAGCCGGTAGTGGTGTTCTCGTTAGAGATGTCCTCGGTTCAGTTAGTGAACCGTTTAATATCGGGCGAGGCTGAAATAGAGCAGGAAAAGATCCGTAAGGGAACTTTAGAGGAATGGGAATGGGCACAGATCCACACCAAAGTGGCCCGCCTTGAACAAGCAACCCTGATCATTGACGATACCCCTGCGCTGAATATTTTTGAGTTCCGCGCTAAATGCCGCCGTTTAAAATCCCAGCACGATATTCAACTGATCATCATTGACTACTTGCAGCTGATGCATGGTAAGAGCGATGGCAAGGGCGGTAACCGTGAGCAGGAGATCGGTAGTATATCCCGTGCATTAAAATCGGTTGCTAAGGAATTGAACGTGCCGGTGATCGCCCTGTCGCAGTTAAGTCGTGCGGTGGAAAGTCGCCCGGGTGGTTCTAAAAAACCAATGCTATCCGACTTACGTGAGTCGGGCTCTATCGAGCAGGATGCGGACATGGTATTATTCCTGTACCGCCCGGAATATTACGGACTGGAAGTTGACGAAGATAACAACCCTACAAAAGGCGTTGGTGAGGTTATCATTGCCAAACACCGTAACGGTGAAACGGGTACTGTGCGACTGAAATTCGTTGGTAAATACGTTAAGTTCACCGACCTTGACTCAGGCATGGGCGATTTCGGTATGGGTGGCGGCATGTCGCCATCGGCCGGACTAACGCCATCAACTGATTTTGATAAGCCAAGCAACTTTATTATTCGTCCGTCAAGAATGGATGATATGGATGAGGATGCGCCGTTTTAGAGAGAGAGTCAAGAATAAAGAATCAAGATACAAGACAAAAAATATTGGCGGCGCTCTGAGATATCAGAGCGCCGTTTTTGTGTTGGGTGTTTACAGATCGAATTTATATCGTTCTGCCACTTTCTTTAACCTATTGATCGAATACGTACTTATTGACGGCTCTAACCACGTGACCACTTCTTTGCCATCGGGATAACGAATTACACTTTTAGAAGATGTTGGAATAAGGGCTTGTTGATATCTTGCCTTTACGATAGTTTTTCCTCTTTAAAGATCACCACACTCAAATTCAGAAAGATATTCGTAGTCACTATCGCGATCCAACGGATATCGCAGTTCATTCTTAGGGGTCCGAACTACATCGATCAGAGACTTTAAGGTGTTCAATTCTTCAAAAAACGAGAACAAATGGTTGTCTACATCACTTTTTAATTGATCGAATACGTCCTGATAACTTTCTCCGATATTAAGTTCATACCACTCATCCTGATGATACACTATACGCCCTAACCTTACTCTAAGAAAGCAATTCACAGCAATGATAGACTTTGGTTCATCATCTATATTGAAATATGCTTTATAAAGGCGATCATTATAAAATCCAAGATTGAAAGTAAATAGAACCCTTTTTACGTGATTGAACTGACTCCGTTTGGATGCTGAGACATTGGGTCATACCATCGCAAATGCGGTTGAAGTTTTGCCCGTTCTTTTTAAAGCCTAATTTCTTCAACGCCGGGGTTAGGGCATCTTTGATCAAACACTTATACTCGTCCTGCAAGTTTCTTTCCATCGGTCGATATCAAGTTTAAAAGACTAATCCCAGCACCACACCCAACACAATAATTATCGGCGTTTTTATTTTGGTAAAACGCATCAACAAAAAGGTAGCGATCATTAGTCCGCAAGATTGCCATTGAAAGAAAAAAGGTTTGGCAAGCAGGATGAACGCCGTCGCCATAAAGCCTACGGCTACGGAGTTGATGCCGCTGAGAGAGTTTTTGATGCGGGTGATCTTTTTAAGGTCCTCCCAAAAAGGGACGATGAAGAGGATCAGGATCAGTCCGGGAAGATTGATACCGATAACCGCTACCAAACTGCCGATGATCTGCCCGGCTATACCGTAACCGTTGTTACCTAAGGTCAATCCGCCGACGAAGGATGTGAAAGAGAATGTTGGGCCGGGTAAGGCTTGTTGCAAAGCGTATCCCGTCAGGAATTCTGAGTTACTGAGGTAATGTTTTACCTCCACAAATTCGGTATACATCAGCGGCACTAACACCTGTCCCCCGCCAAAGATCAGGATACCGTTACGGTAAAAGTTCTCGAATAAACGTATCGGCAAACTGAAGGGCGATGTACGATTGATGATAGCACCTAAAGCAGCGAACAGTAGCAGGATGCCAATAAAATAAGTCACCTTGCGGCGGTTTACGTTGGCAAAGAGCTTTACACGCAGTTCATCCTCCTGCGGTTGCGTTTCAACTGCCGATGATATGATCCCGCCCATCATGATCAGGATGGGGAAAGCGTAGGCATTTTGCAAGATCAGCGTTGCGATCAAAGACCCCACGGCAAGCATCATACTGGTCTGTGTTTTAAGGCATTTAGTCGCAAAGCTATAGGTAGCATAAGCCACAATGCCTATAGCCATCGGCTGGACAAATTTGAGCACTTTTGCCAATTGATCATGCGCCTCAAAAGCTTTATAAAATATCGCAGCAGCGCCCATTATCGCGGCCGATGGCAAAACCCAGATCAAAAACGTCAGCAATGCCAAGCGCAGCCCTCCTACTTTCCAGGCAATACCGATCAGCGTTTGTGTTGACGATGGTCCGGGAAGTACTTGCGATAGCGCGCTCAATTCCATTAACTCATCCTCGGTGACGTAGCGCCGTTTCTCTACCATATCGCGCAGCAAAATAGCCACGTGTGCCTGCGGCCCGCCGAACGACGTAAAGGTATAAACCAATGCATCCCGAAGAAAAAGGAATTGGCGTTTGTTCAAATTTGGTTCATGGTTAATGGTTAATGTAAGAAGTTCATGGTTAATGGTTCATAGTTCATGGTAAAAAGAGAAGCTTCAATTTTCTTACTATGAACTATGATCCATCAACTATGAACTAATACTCCTCGTCATCATCATCCCCAAACCCTACCGCGGTGTTATAAACCGACTGCAACTCGGACAGGGCGTGATTATCGCGTATCTCGCGGGCTATTTTCATACCGGTCTGGTAGGTAGTTATGGCATCATCCTTGCGGTTCAATGCTTCGTATAATTTACCAAGATGATAATAGGTGCCAACGTATTTGGGATGGTCTTTTACCAGGCCTTCGTAATAGCTCAGGGCGGTTTCGCCCTGGTTAAGGCGCAGATATTCTGTCGCTAAGGCATATAAAAGAAAAGGGTCGTTGGGTTCGTCCTTTAAAAAATCCAGCAACTTTGTTAATCGGTCAACCTGCATTTTAAACGGTCAATTATTTAATTAAATTTGCAAAAACCTATGTGATATGAAGATATTAGTGTGCATTAGCAACGTCCCCGATACCACTACAAAAATAACCTTTACTAATAACAACACGCAATTTAATACCAATGGCGTGCAATTTATATTGAACCCGTACGACGAGATCGCTTTGGCACGCGCCATCGAACTGACCGACGGCGGTAAAGGAACAGTGACCGTGATCAACGTTGGCGACATAAGCACCGAGCCGACCATCCGCAAAGCATTAGCCATTGGCGCTACCGATGCCGTACGTGTGAATGCTGTCCCGCACGACGCTTGGTTCGTAGCCAAACAAATAGCTGAGTATGCTAAAACCAATGGTTTCGACCTGATCCTGACCGGCCGCGAGTCTATCGACTATAACGGCTCTAAGGTAGCAGGCATGTTAGGCGAGTTGCTTGATCAGCCATCAGTATCCATCATCAAAAAATTAGACATCGACGGAACAACAGGTACCGTTGAGCGCGAAATCGAAGGCGGCAAAGAAGTGCTGACCATCTCATTACCATTTATAGCCGGCACAGCCGAAGGCGTTGCCGAACTAAAGATCCCGAATATGCGCGGCATCATGTCGGCCCGTACCAAGCCTTTGCAGGTGATCGAGGCCGTAGAAGTGCCGTCGACGTCAGAAGTGATCTCATTTGAAACCCCTGCCCCACGCGGCGCGGTAACATTGATCAGTGCTGATGAAACCGCCAAGCTGGTAGATCTGTTACATACCGAAGCAAAGGTGATATAGTTTGAGATATGAGTATTGAGATGTGAGATATGAGATCTTCTTGCATCACGATACCCAACATAGCGTTTTGTCTCAGATCTCATATCTAACATCCCAAATCTACTAACCATGCCAATTTTAGTATATACCGAAAATGCCGCAGGCAAATTCAAAAAGTCGATATTCGAAGTTGTGTCTTATGCTAAGGCCATTGCCGATCAGCAGCAGACCACCGTCACCGCCCTATCCATTGGCGATGTAAGCGCTGATGAGTTAGCCACTTTAGGCAAATACGGTGCTGATAAAGTACTAAACGTATCTAATGATAAATTAAAGACCTTTGTTAACCAGGCCTACGCCTCGGTTATTGCCGAAGCTGCCAATAAAGAGGGTGCGGATATCGTCGTGCTATCCAACTCATTCTCTGGTCGTGGTTTAGCGCCGCGTGTTGGTGTAAAGTTGGATGCCGGCGTAGCTGATGGTGCGGTTTCACTGCCTGATCTTTCGGACGGCAAATTTAGCATCAAAAAAACGGCTTTCTCAGGCAAAGCATTCGCTAATGTGGAGTTGACCTCTGCAAAAAAGGTTATCGCCTTAACTGTTAATTCTTATAAGGTTGTTGAAAATGGCGGTACAGCTAAAGTAGAGGACTTTACGGTCGATGTAAAAGAGTCGGACTTTAGGGCAATGCTGAAAGAGATCGTTCAGTCGACCGATAAGATATCATTGCCCGATGCCGAGATCGTAGTATCAGGTGGCCGCGGTTTAAAAGGTCCGGAGAATTGGGGCATGATCGAGGAATTGGCAACCTTGTTAGGTGGCGCTACCGCTTGCTCTAAGCCTGTATCCGACGCGGGTTGGAGACCACATAGCGAGCACGTTGGGCAGACAGGCATAGCCGTGAGTCCAAATTTGTATATTGCTATTGGTATTTCGGGAGCGATACAGCATTTGGCCGGTATTAGCCGCTCAAAAGTTATCGTGGTGATAAACAAAGACCCCGAAGCACCGTTCTTTAAGGTAGCAGATTATGGCATTGTGGGTGATGCCTTTGATGTGGTACCCAAATTAATTGCAGCAGTAAAAGAATTTAAAGCGTAAGCACCAAACAGGATAAGCCGGGTATGGGTAACAACATGAAAAAGATAAAGCTGGATATAGTAGGCCTGTCATACAGCCAAACACAGTCCGGCGCATATGCTTTAGTTTTGGGCGAGGTGAATGGGCGCAGACGATTGCCTATTATTATTGGTAGTTTTGAGGCGCAGGCCATTGCTATCGAAATAGAGAAAATGACGCCAAGCCGTCCGCTTACGCACGACTTGTTTAAGAGTTTCGCGCAGGCATACAATATCCAGATACAGGAGATCATTATCTACAATCTGGTAGATGGCATCTTTTACGCCAAGCTCATCTGCTCCGACGGTAAAAAGACCGCCGAGGTAGATGCCCGCACATCCGACGCGATAGCTATGGCCGTCCGTTTTGATTGCCCGATACATACCTATGAATTTATTCTGTCTACCGCAGGTATCGTAATGGAAGATAATGATCTGGTTTATTTAGAGAATTTAGCTGAGACACCATCTGACGAAAAGACTTCATCGGGCAGCAGTTCGTCTGCCGCAGGATATGCATCCATCAGTGATGATGAGCTAAAAAACCTTTTACAAGCCGCCCTATCCGAAGAAGCCTACGAAAAGGCCGCCAAGATCCGCGACGAACTCAACAAGCGCAAAGCATCATAAAACAATGAGGGAGGACATGCAAATGTCCTCCCTCATTGTTTATCTGTACTCTGTTAAAAGTTAAAGCCTATGGTGAGGGCAGACACACCGTTGTGATACTTATTACCGTCTGCTGATCTTTTGGCACCTATAAAAGTCCCTAACACGTTAAATTCCGCAAAAAACTTAACGTTATCTTTCACTCTCACCTGCCCGCCAAAACCCCATAGTATACCCATATTCATGCGGCTCACATCGGGTTTTACAGCAACTCCGTTATCTATCTTTTTACCGCTCAATAAAACCGCACCATAAGGGCCAAGATGAGTGTAAAAGGCTTTGCCCTGCCCGAAATGAAAATTGATCAATATCGGTAAGCTCAAATAGTTAAGTTCATGGTCCAGCTTAATATCCTTTTCCGGGCTATCAAGGCTGTTGCTACTCCCCCAACCTTTCATGTCGTATTGCAATTTGCCCTTGACGCTCCATTTCTCGGACAAGTAGTGATCTATAGACAGTAACAAATTAATACCGCCGCGGTTACTGCCTCTAATCTCAGACCCGATATTCACCATCGAACCGTTATAGCCATAACCTATCCCCCATTCATTATAACCTTTGGTTTGCGCGTTGGCATTAGTGGCGAAGCAAAAGCAAGCTACAATTAGTAACCAGATGTATCTCATAGTATATTTAAAGTTCGGTTGATGTCTGTCCGATATCGGTGCGACGATACGAATAACATCAATACGTTATTAATGCCGCATTCCGTACCCCATATAAATAGAAAAAGCGCATGGTCAATGCGCTTTTTCTATTCTTAATAAAAGAAGTATTAAAAATTCAGACCAATATTGAAGGCCGATAGGCTATTGCGATAAACCGCGTTATTAGCGGTCGAAATATCGGCGATACCACCTTGTCCGGCAAACTCAACAAAGAATTTGGTTTTATCTGCAACAGGGAACTTGTAACCGATACCTAAAGCAAGGCCGGCGTCTACGTCGTTAAAGAATGGTTTCACGTCGAAATTATTAGCAGTAGTTTTAGCGCTCACCAACACCGACACATACGGACCAAAATTCAAGTACCAACCTTTAGTGCGGCCAAAATGCCAGTTAGCCATTACGGGCACGGTGATGTAGTTCAGCTGATACGGGGTATAGGTTGTTGATGTGCCAATGGTCAGGTAGCCTTTAGACCAGCCTTTTTGATCGAACAGGGCTTTAACCTTCAGACTCCAGCTATCCGAGAAATAGTGATCTGCCGATAAACCAACGTTCAAGCCGGCGCGTGTGCCTGCGTTCTGGTTGGTTTCATCAACAACCACGGTAGCCAGGTTAAGGCCAACGCCAACACCAAATTCTGTTTGTCCTTTTGTTTGTGAGAATGCAGCTGTACCCGCTGCCAACACTGCTACGAGTGTGATCAATAGTCGTTTCATAAATTGTAAATAAAGTTCGGCGACGAAGATATATCTTTCCTTTAAAACCGAATATTAAAAATTCGTTAAAAATTGTTTGGAACAGCGTTTTAGCATTCGCCAATATTTGATTACTTTCCGCTTTTAATTGATCAAAAACTATACACCAAACGAGCACCACAGATATGAACATGAAGTTCCGGCTGATATTGATGAGTTTTATGCAGTTTTTTGTTTGGGGGGCCTGGCTACTCACAATAGGTGCTTATTGGTTCCAGAATAAGCAATGGCCCGTGGGCTCGTTCTCGGCTATCTTCAGCACCATGGGTATAGCGTCCATTTTTATGCCCGCGCTTACCGGTATCATTTCAGATAAATGGATCAATGCCGAAAAATTATATGGCATTATGCATATACTGGGATCTATAACGCTATTCGCTATCCCGATGGCGCCGAACCCGACCGTGTTTTTTTGGCTCATTTTGTTGAACATGATGTTTTACATGCCAACGCTATCGCTATCAATAACTGTAGCTTACTCGGCTTTAAAAGGTAGCGGCAGAGATGTGGTGACAGATTACCCGCCTATCCGCACCTGGGGAACAGTTGGTTTTATTGCCGCGTTATGGGCCGTGAGCCTTACTCATAATGAAACATCGGCTAATCAATTTTATATCGCGTCTGCCGTGGCATTAACTTTAGGTATCTATGCCTTTAGCCTGCCTAAATGCCCGCCGTTGCTTAATAGAGACCAAAGCAAGTCGCTGAGCGAAAAATTGGGTCTAAATGCATTCTCTTTATTCAGATCGCCGCGCTTTGCTATTTTCTTCGCCTTTTCGTTGCTATTAGGTGCCGCGCTACAACTCACCAATGCTTACGGGGACACTTATTTGCATGATTTTGATAAAAACCCGATCTACAAGGATACCATAGCAGTTAAATATCCTGCTATCATCATGTCTATATCCCAGATATCCGAAACCTTGTTCATCTTGGCTATACCATTCTTTTTACGCAAGTTCGGTATCAAATATGTGATGCTGTTCAGCATGCTGGCTTGGGTATTAAGGTTCGGTCTGTTTGCCTATGGCAATCCGGCAGATGGCTTATGGATGATCATACTATCCTGCATCGTTTACGGTATGGCCTTTGATTTCTTTAACATTTCGGGATCATTATTTGTAGAGACACAGGCCGCCCCCGAGATACGCGGAAGTGCCCAGGGTTTATTTATGATGATGGTGAACGGCTTTGGTGCTCTTTTCGGTAGTTTGATCAGTGGAGCAGTTATCCAGGAATTTTTTACCAATGCCGATGGCAGTAAAGAGTGGCAAGGCATCTGGCTAAGCTTTGCAGGCTACGCGCTGGTGATCGCCATTATATTCCCGTTCGTATTCCGTTACAAGCATAATGCAGCGTTAAAACACGCTATAGAGCACGCTTAGATATCTCAAAATATCCCAAAAACAAATGCCAGTGCAGATGATCTGTACTGGCATTTGTTTTGAAAAGATCTTGTTAAAACGAGAACAAACTGTAGGCTACTGTCAGATTAAATAAATTCACTCTGGTAGATTCGTTGTTGCCGTACGATTGCTTGCTTAAGCCATACTCGTAACGCAGGTCGACAGATATTTTTTTAATGTCCAGACCTGCTCCCGCTGTCCAGGCCAAATTTTGATCTTTATAATTTAAGCGCGATATGTTACCAAGCGCAGTGCCGGTACTTTGATCTTTATTTACCGCGAACGACACTAAAGGACCTGTATAAAACCTTCCACCGAAGCCAAATGCGCCGATCTTAGATCCAAACAATAAAGGCACATCTATACTGGTGAACGTTGCCTTGTTGATATTGCTGCCATCGCTAACATTTACACTTTTGCTTGTCAGATAAAGTTCGGGCTGAAAATGGAAACCTATGGCCCCTACTCTGGCCCACGCGCCTACCAGGTATCCGGCACGGTTATCAGCCGCCAACGCGCTGCTATTGGTAGAAAAGCTTGATAAATTAACTCCGGCCTTTGCACCAAATTGAAATGAGGGTAATAACTGAGCAGAGCTAAATTTAGCGGCCAGCAAACAAATGGATAAAATAAAGATGCTTTTTTTCATAATGATGATGTAGAGATATGTTGTAGGGAGCAAAAGTACCTTTACCTGATCAACTTTTAGCAAAGCTTTATTAAATTATCAGTAATTAATATATAAAAAAAAAGGATATATCCAAATATTTCAGCCAAAAAATTAACTTATAAACACCTGACTATCAATAGCATTTTAGTGTATATAGTGTATACACCCACTCCGTATACACCTACACGCCGCGTACAATGATGCCCAACATGCTTTTTTGATTAATTTTGTACCGATGGACTTCATAATAGACGCTACCCTTAAAGCACTAAAACACCTATATAACGCCGACATTACCGCGGAAGATATCAGCCTGCAACAAACCCGTAAAGAGTTTGAGGGCCAGGTAACTATCGTTACCTTCCCGTTCACTAAAGTATCTCGCAAGTCGCCTGAGCAGACCGGCGCTGACATTGGCGAGTATCTAAAGAACGAGGTAGCCGAGATAGCTGATTTTAATGTGATCAAGGGTTTCCTTAACCTGTCCATAGCCGATGTATATTGGTTAAAGCAATTCTACAACCACATTCTACCCGGCGACGGCATTGTAGCCGAGCCGAACGGCAAAAAGGTGATGGTGGAGTATTCATCACCAAACACCAATAAGCCGCTACACTTAGGTCACGTTAGGAATAACCTGTTAGGTTATTCGGTAGCGAATATTTTAGCAGCTGCCGGGTACGAAGTGATCAAAGCTAACCTGGTTAACGACCGCGGTATCCACATCTGTAAATCGATGTTGGCCTGGCAAAAATGGGGCGATGGCGAAACGCCTGAAAATACCGGCATGAAAGGCGACCATTTGGTTGGTAAATATTATGTGGTTTTTGATAAAGAATATAAAAAGCAAATAGATGATCTAAAGGCTGCCGGTCAGACCGAAGACGAAGCTAAAAAGAATGCCCCGCTGATCAAACAAGCGCAACAAATGCTGCAGCAATGGGAAGCCGGCGATCAGGAAGTGATCGACCTGTGGTCGACCATGAACGGTTGGGTATATGCGGGTTTCGAGAAAACTTATAAAGCACTTGGTGTTGATTTTGATAAATTCTATTATGAAAGCAACACCTACCTGTTAGGTAAAGATATTGTTGATGAAGGCCTTGAAAAAGGCGTATTCTTCAAAAAAGAAGATGGATCGGTTTGGATAGACCTGACCGAAGATGGCCTTGACCAAAAATTAGTATTACGTGCTGACGGCACTTCAGTATATATCACCCAGGATCTTGGCACCGCCCAATTGAAGTACAATGACTTTAATATGGACGAGTCGATCTACGTGGTAGGTAACGAACAGGACTATCACTTTAAGGTGCTGTTCCTGATCTTGGATAAACTGGGCAAAAGCTGGGCGAGAGGTCTTTACCACCTATCTTACGGCATGGTCGACCTGCCATCAGGCAAAATGAAATCCCGCGAGGGTACGGTAGTTGATGCCGACGACCTGATCCGCGAAATGAAAGAAACGGCTAAAGAGCATACCGAAGCTTTAGGTAAAGTAGACGGGTTTGACGAGGAAGAGAAAACAACGCTTTATCAAACCATCGGTATGGGCGCTTTAAAATACTTTTTACTGAAGGTTGATCCTAAGAAACGTTTATTGTTTGACCCTAACGAATCGGTAGATTTTCAGGGACATACCGGGCCATTCATTCAATACAGCCACGCCAGGATACGTTCGGTGATCAGTCGTGGCGCGCTGCAATTAGAGGATGTGATGCCATTGACAGAAGTATCGGCCGAAGAGCGTGACCTGATCATGGTATTGGGCCAATATCCGGAGGCTATCCAAGTCGCAGCACAAGGTCATAACCCGGCGGCTATTGCAAATTACGTTTACGAGGTGGCAAAACTGTACAATAAATTCTATCATGAGCACCAGGTCATCAATGCCGAAACTGAAGCTTTAAAACGTTTCCGTTTGCAATTATCAACCGCCACAGCAAATGTCATCAAAGCTGGAATGGGCTTATTAGGTATCGATGTGCCGGAACGGATGTAGCCGTTATGAAGAACCATTTGAAACCCAAATAGAAACAAAAAAACCGCTCTGCAGATATTGCAGAGCGGTTTTTTTGTTTCTATTTGGTGATCCCATCAGGATTCGAACCTGAGACCGACAGATTAGAAATCTGTTGCTCTATCCAGCTGAGCTATGGGACCATTGCGGCTTTTGTTTTCCGCGGTGCAAATATGCGAAAATTTACTTTAAAATTTATGTTGTTGATAAATTTCAAAAGTTGAGAATTTAAGCCATATTTACCAACTGATACCGACAGTGTTAACGCACTGATAAATTAATATCAACCGAACTTTAACAAATAATTATAACCAATTGCTACAAAGTGTTTCTTTTACAATAAGTAAATCATACTTTTAGCGAAACATTAATTAAAAATTATGATCATTATTGCTGACGGGGGCTCGACCAAAACCAATTGGTGCCTTGTTAATGAAGAAGGAAAAAAAATCTATTTCAACACCGAGGGCTATAACCCCTACTTCGTGAGTGAAGAGTACATTATTTCGTCTCTGAAGGAAAGCCTGCCAATCGACTTACAAATTGATAAGATCACCGAGGTTAATTACTATGGTGCCGGTTGCTCTACCCAAGAAAAACGCGATCATGTAAAGCGTGCCATGTCAGCAGTATTCACGTCAGCAACTGTAAACATTGGTCATGATCTTTTAGCAGCTGCCCGTGCGTTATTAGGCACCAATGAGGGCTTTGCCGCTATTTTGGGTACTGGCACTAATACTTGCATCTATGATGGGAAAGATGTAGTGAATAATATCGATTCAGGCGCCTACATCCTTGGCGACGAGGGTAGCGGTTGCTACATCGGCAAAAAATTATTGACCGACTATCTACGAGGTTACATGCCTGAGGCTGTTCGCGAATTATTCTGGGAAACCTATAAATTAACACCGGACGACGTTAACGAACAAGTTTACACTAAACCTTTAGCTAACCGTTTCTGTGCAAGCTTCAGCAAATTCGTTTACGACAATAACGTACACATCGAATACTCACGTAACCTGGTACGCACCTCTTTCGAGGACTTCTTTAAGAACCTGGTTACCCGCTACCCTGACTATCAAAAATATACTTTCAACTGCATTGGTTCGGTAGGTTACAACTTCCGTAACGTGTTAGAAGAGTTAGTGATCGAGAACGGTATGACCGTTGGTAATATCATCCGCTCACCTATAGATGACCTGGTGAAATTTCACCTGAACCAGGCTGCTGCTCTGAAAGCGTGAGGAAGAGAATCAAGAATATAGAATCAAGAATCTATACTTAAAAACGAAAGGGGCGCTAAACTTAATGTTTAGCGCCCCTCTTTTATTAATGAAACTCCTGTCTTGATTCTTGACTCTATATTCTTGATTCTCTAAGCTTAACTATCAAGATTCAACTCATTCTGAAATATCTTAGAGTACTTCCTTCTGTCGAATTTGTAAAGTTTGGCAGCGCGGTATGATACCCCTTTTTGCTTTTCGTCCAACTCTTTCAGGAAACCGTAGCTTAACATCTTCTTGCGGAAGTTACGTTTATCCAGTTTCTTATTCAGGATAGCTTCGTAAAGTGACTGCAATTGGGTCAATGTGAATTTCTCCGGAAGCAGTTCAAAGGCTATCGGTTGGTAACCTAAACGGCGGCGGATCTTGTTAAAGCCTGTCTTAAAGATCTCGCTATGGTCGAAACCTAACTTTGGCAATTCGTTTACCGGATGCCAGAATGCCGTTTTAGCGATAGCACTTAAAGGCTTCAATTCCTTTTGTCCATTCAATCGCAGCAAGGCATAATAAGCCACAGTGATCACACGCCCTTGCGGGTGGCGGTCCACATCACCAAACGTATGGAACTGCTCCATATGCAGCCCACGCAAGCCTGTAAGCTCGTAAAGGATACGTTCGGCAGCATCATCAAGACTTTCGTCCTGCTTAACAATGTAACCCGGCAAAGCCTTCCAATCTTTAAAGGGTTCTTCGTTACGTTCTATCAGCAATATCTTCAGTTCGCCATTCTCAAAACCAAATATGACACAGTCAATAGAGAATACCGATTCAAATTTGGGCAAGTTTTGTTCCAAGTGCGTTGCGATTTTATTAAAAGGCTAATATATACCCTTCATTGCAAATGTAAAAAAATAAAAAAAATAATATAGTGTAGTTTCTACACACTATATTCGCAACTTCTACTTTATAAACAGATACCAGTATGCCTGACATTTCAAAAATAGCTGTACTCACTTCTGGTGGTGATGCCCCGGGTATGAATCCCTGCATCCGTGCCGTTGTCCGTACAGCCATCTTCAATGGTTTAGAAGTTACCGGCATTAAACAAGGCTATAAGGGCATGATCGAAGATGACATGCAAGATATGCAACGCCGTTCGGTAAGCAATATACTAAATTTAGGTGGCACAATCTTAAAAACTGCCCGTTGTATGGAGTTCCATACCGACGAGGGAATGGAGAAAGCCTATCAAAATCTAAAAAAACGCGGGATACAAGCTTTAGTAGTTATCGGTGGCGATGGTACTTTCACCGGCGCCCTGCGTTTCTCTAAAAAATACCCCGACATTAAAGTGATAGGTGTTCCAGGTACGATTGATAATGATCTTTACGGATCTACTTATACCTTGGGTTTTGATACCGCTACCAATACCGTTATCGATGCGATAGATAAGATCCGCGATACCGCCGATGCGCACGACCGTTTATTTTTTATCGAAGTGATGGGCCGCGATTCGGGTGCAATCGCTTTACGGGCCGGCATTTGTTGCGGTGCCGAAGCTATCTTACTACCGGAGAAAGAGACCGCTATCGAAGATCTGATCAAAGGGTTAAAAGGCGGCGAGTATGATACCAAAACATCCAGCATTGTAATTGTTGCCGAAGGCGATAAAAATGGCGGTGTTTATGATATTGCCCAAAAAGTTAAAAAGGAAGTTACCCATTACGATATTAAAGTTACTATTCTTGGTCACTTGCAGCGTGGTGGCGCCCCTTCTGCTTTCGATCGCATCTTAGGCAGTCGATTGGGATTTGCAGCGGTGAACGCGCTTATAAAAGGCGAATCGCAGCAAATGGTAGGTTTAGAGGCTAACGTGATCAGATTGGTAAGTCTTGAAAAAGCACTCAACCAAAAAGACAAGTTTAAATTAGAGGACGATCTTTTAGAGATGGCCCATGTGTTATCTATCTAATACAAAAGGATGATCGGAGTAGTATTTAGCGGATCTAACAATGCTGATTGGCGCCTGAGCGACAAAGGACGCACTGTGGCCTCGTTCAAAACCACGGGCATTAACCCCTACTTCAGCGACGAGCATAACATCCTGCAGATACTTAACAAGAATATCAACCTTATCCATCACGCCGAAGAGATCAAACGCATTTACTTTTTTGGTGCAGGGTCAAGCTCGGTGGCTTTGCAAGCTACGGTTACCAATGCCTTAAGCAAGTTTTTTAAGAACGCTAAGGTATCCGTCCAGCATGACATTGAGGCAGCAGCCGTGGCCAGTTTTAAGACAAAGCCAGGCATTGTGTGCATTTGTGGCAGTGGCAGCAACGCGGCATGGTACGACGGAAAAAAAGTTAAGTCTAACAATTACGGTTTAGGTTACATCCTGGCCGACGAAGGCTCGGGTAATTGGCTTGGTAAGCAATTGCTAAAAGGATTAATGAGCGAGACCCTCCCGGAGGAGATACGCAAGAAAGTTCAAAAAAAATATAACCTGGACCGTAAGTCGGTTCTGGAGAAAGTATATCGCCAGAAGCACCCGGCGGGCTATTTAAGTTCATTTTCGGGCTTTTTTGTGGAAAATGCAGACGAGCCTTATGTGAAAAACACAGTAAAAAAGGGATTCGACAAAATGCTGAAGACCTATGTGTTACCTTTGCAAAAACAACACCCGGGCGCACCGGTAAGTTTTATAGGTTCGGTAGCGGCAAACTTTCAGGACGAGTTACGCCAAACAGCTGCCGACAATGGCATTTCTATTGAATATATTATCAAAGAACCAATAAACAATTTACTAAATTATTACGCTAACAAAAATTAAAAACAATGAAAATAGGAATTAACGGATTCGGCCGTATCGGTCGTTTAGCTTTCAGAGCAGCAATTGAAAGACCAGAGATCGAAATTGTAGGTATCAATGACCTTGTTGAGCCTGATTACATGGCTTACATGTTGAAATACGATTCGACCCACGGTATTTTCAAAGGCACTATCGCTGTTGAAGGTGGTAACTTGGTTGTTAACGGTAAAACTATCCGTGTAACTGCCGAGAAAGATCCGGCTAACTTAAAATGGAACGAAGTAGGCGCTGAAGTTATTATCGAGTCTACAGGTTTGTTCCTGACTATCGAGACCGCTCAAAAACACATTGATGCCGGTGCTAAGAAAGTTGTAATGAGCGCGCCTGCAAAAGACGATACCCCTACTTTTGTAATGGGTGTTAACCATAAAGAACTGAAAGCTGAGCAAACTATCGTTTCTAACGCTTCATGTACTACTAACTGTTTAGCTCCAATCGCTAAAGTATTAGATGACAAATTTGGTATCGTAGAAGGCTTAATGACCACTGTACACGCGGTTACTGCTACTCAAAAAACTGTTGATGGTCCGTCTGCAAAAGACTGGAGAGGTGGCCGTGGTGCTTACCAAAACATCATCCCTTCATCAACCGGTGCTGCTAAAGCAGTAGGTTTGGTATTGCCTCAATTAAAAGGTAAATTAACAGGTATGTCATTCCGTGTTCCGGTTGCTGACGTTTCTGTTGTTGACTTAGTTGTTCGCTTGAAAAATCCTGCGTCTTACGAGGATATCAAAAATGCTATGAAAGAAGCTTCTGAAGGCGAATTGAAAGGCATTTTAGGTTATACTGAGGACGAAGTTGTTTCTGAAGATTTCAAAGGCGACGCTCGTACTTCTATCTTCGACGCTAAAGCTGGTATTGCCCTGAATGATAACTTTGTTAAAGTTGTTTCTTGGTACGATAACGAGTGGGGTTACTCAAACAAGATCATCGACCTGGTACAAGAGATCGGTAAGTTATAATTGATCCGTACTTTGATCATATAAAACGAAAGCCGTCCAAATTGGGCGGCTTTTGTATTTATACACGCTAAAAATTTAGGTTTCTTCATCACATTAGCTCGCTATCCTCTTTTTTATGGTAGGTTTTAAAAGCCAAAAAGAATAACAAGACCACAGCGAACATATAGCCGAAAGAACTTAAATTATTAAGCGCGGCCTTGTGAGGCATATAAACCTCGCAGAATAACAATACCAATGCTAATGTGCCGCCTACCAGATACAGGTAAAAGAATTTACTGTTCATGTTTTCCAAGGTTTGATTATAAAACAGTTTTCGCTGATCAAAGTTTTAAGAAGTATCACTAAGTGATCTAAAAAACTATATATTGCAAAATAGATCTGAACGCTATGCACAACTGGGAAGACACTTATTTAGAAGCCGAAGAAGCAATTAGGAATACCAACTATCTACATGCCAAACAGTTGTTGGAGAATATCATTATGGATGAACCATCGACAGCCCAGGCACATAATTCCTTAGGATGGCTGTACCGTACCCAGTTTGATGATTACGAACGCGCTGAGAATCATTACAAAGCGGCTATCCGCAGTAACCCTAATTATCCGCACGCCTATGTTAACCTGATGGTACTTTACACCTATCAGGAGCAATGGGATAAACTGAAACCTATTGCCGGTAAAGCCATGACCCGGCCGCTGGTGGATAAATCATTAGTGAATTACCGCTTAGGCATTATGGAAGAATATTTGCAAAACTTCGATTCGGCGATCGGCTACTATAAAAAGGCTATTAAACTTTGCCTCAATTTTGATTCGGTAGAGGATTATAAAAGAGCGATCAATAATTGCGAATATAAATCTTCATTATAGCAGTTTTAAGATAGCACGTCGCTCACGACATTGACATAGTCTAATTCGGACTATGTCAAATTTCTATCCTTGAACCAAACCTCGTCCGGTTTGGCGTTAAAGTTCTCCATTAGGTTCAATAATTCTATCGGATCGGCAGATGTGATAACCAGATCCCGGTTTGCTTTTTTAAGGAAGCGTTGCTCTACCATCACGTCCATTTGCTGAAGCAACAGGTCGTAAAAGCCGTTCACGTTCAATACGGCTATAGGATTATTGTGCAAGCCTAACTGCAGCCAGGTCAATACCTCAAAAAATTCCTCTAAAGTACCAAAGCCGCCAGGCAGCATAATGATACCATCGCAAAGGTCATTCATCATTTGCTTGCGCTGATGCATGTTCTCAACGATATGTAACTCGGTCAGGCCGGTATGACCAACTTCTTTATCCATCAAAAATTGTGGTATAACACCGATGGTTTTACCACCCTGGGCTATAATCGCGTCGGCCAGCATGCCCATCACGCCTACCCTACCACCGCCAAATACCAAAGTAATTTCCCTCGTGGCCATTACCTGAGCTAATTGTTCTACAGCTTGTTTCAGTATTGGGTCGCCGTTAAAGTTGGCCCCGCAGAAGACAGTTATTGCTTTCATGGCTCGAAAATCGGCAAAGTAAAGGATGTGATAAAGAAAAAGTTATCAAGGTTTTCCAGCAGACAGCAGTGCTAATAACGGCTTTCTATACTCTACATCCTTTTCCCTGATCTCGATTCTGTGCCCCACCAAGTTGATATTCAGAAAAACCTGAGCTTCATCTTCTTCGCCCTCATCAAAATAATCGAAGAATAATTTATATGCTTCGGTTCCCTCAATATGGTTATTTGCATGTCTACCAAATTGGTGAACCGTGAACTTATCTAAGTCAACATAATCCCCAATAAGCTCCTTTTTAAATAATGAATTAATCGGTAATGTAAAACCATATAATTCAGCCATTGCCGATAGTAACCTATCACTATCGGAGCCGATGCTGATTATTTTAACACCCTGACCAAAGCCCTGGTGCGAAGTCTTTTTTTCGGCATGGAAACTTTCAAGCCTACAGTATCGCTCTTGTAGATCGCTTTTGCAACGTAAATATTATCATTGTCGGTAGTAGTTTGATCCGTTATTGTAAGCACCAGATCTCTGTCTGATGGATCTTCTGTCGATGTAGCTAATAATTCTGATAAATTTGCATCATGGTCCATGTTGAAGTTTTTGCAAGAATGAGAGACAAGGCTAACTAATAGAAACAGCAGGATCTTCGTGTTAAGGTTTATTCCGTAAAAATAATCTTATAAACAAAAAAAGCGATAGTGTCCTATCGCTTTTAAATGTATAACGAGCCGATCCTTTAATTCACCAACTCTTATTTCTAAAAATTAACGAGTATAGTTCGGTGCTTCCTTAGTGATCGTAATATCATGCGGATGGCTTTCGCGGATACCCGATGCAGTGATGCGTACAAATTGAGCGTGTTGCAAGGTCTCGATATCCTTAGCACCACAATATCCCATGCTTGCGCGTAAGCCACCAACGTTCTGGTAAACAACCTCGGCCAAAGTACCTTTGTATGGTACACGACCTACGATACCTTCAGGGACCAGCTTCTTGATATCATCCTCAACATCCTGGAAGTAACGGTCTTTAGAACCTTGCTCCATCGCTTCGATAGATCCCATACCACGATACGATTTAAAGCGACGACCTTCGTAGATAATGCTCTCGCCTGGTGCTTCCTCGGTGCCGGCAAATAATGAACCTGCCATGATCGTACTTGCTCCCGCGGCAATGGCTTTAGCTACGTCGCCTGTGTGTTTGATACCACCATCAGCAATTACAGGGATACCAGTGCCTTTTAATGCCTGGGCGCACTCGTAGACCGCGTATAGCTGAGGTACACCAACACCTGCAATGATACGGGTGGTACAGATAGAACCCGGACCGATACCGACCTTAACCGCATCAGCGCCGGCTTGTGCTAATGCACGGGCAGCGTCGCCGGTAGCGATATTACCTGCTATCACCTGCAGATCTGGATATTGGGTTTTCACTTCTTTCAGTTTATCGATAACACCTTTAGAGTGACCGTGCGCTGTATCTATAGCAATAACATCTACCCCAGCTTTCACCAATGCGTCAACGCGCTCCATGGTATCGGCAGTAACGCCAACAGCGGCACCTACACGTAGGCGGCCGTGCTCGTCTTTACAGGCGTTAGGGTAATTTTTTACTTTTAAAATATCACGATATGTGATCAGACCGATCAGTTTACCTTGCTCATCAACAACAGGCAACTTCTCTATTTTATGGCTTAACAATATCTCTTGCGCTTGTGGTAAAGACGTATTTTTCGGTGCAGTGATCAGATTAGTTTTGGTCATGATCTCGCTGACCGCTATCGTCATATCTTTTTGAAAACGCAGGTCGCGGTTAGTGATAATGCCTTTCAGGATACCACCATCATCTACAACCGGGATACCACCAATGCTATGTTCGCGCATGATCTTTACAGCATCGCCTACCAAAGCTGTCGCAGGTAAGGTCACCGGATCTTGAATCATACCGCTTTCAGAACGTTTCACTTTACGCACTTCATCGGCCTGTGCCTGAATGCTCATGTTCTTATGCAACATGCCTAAACCGCCTAATTGCGCTATCGCGATAGCCATCTTAGACTCGGTCACCGTATCCATTGCGGCAGATACGATAGGAATATTCAATTTGATCTTTTTGGTCAAGAATGATCGCGTGTTCACGTCACGCGGTAACACTTCTGAATAGGCAGGGACTAACAATACGTCATCGTATGTTAAACCTTCGGCGATAAATTTTTGGGGATCTGGAGGAAGCATAGCAAATAATTATGGTGGATCACTTGCCGGGCAAAGGTAGGATTTTATTTCGGATTTTTAATATGTGGGCGCCGAATTTTAGGAAATGACAATGTTTTGAGAAATCGGATGTTCAGCCTAAATATTCATCACGAGATAAATGCAGAACTAAACATCCGAAATTAGAGATCTTTAATATTTCCCCGCCACTACCTTATAAAACTTATCCAGATCCAAATATTGGTTAGCCAGTTTCAAAATATCGTCCGAAGTGATAGACTTTATGGTGTTAGTGTAATAGTCGTAGTAATCATAATTTAAACCCGAGAAGTAGAGGTTCTTGAACTTATCAGCATGCGACATTACATTTTCCAGACTACCTAACAGTGAGCCAAGCATGTAATTGCGCACTAACGATAGTTCTTCTTCCGGCACCAATTCCGTCTTTAAACGGTCGATTTCAAATTGGATCTCTTTAAGAGCAGCATGGCAAACATCTGCACCAACCTCTGTTGCGATGAATATTGAACCCGACTGTTTTAAAGACGTCATTGCCGAGCCGATACCGTAAGTATAGCCTTTATCCTCGCGGATATTAGCCATCAGTCTTGATCCAAAATATCCGCCCAAGATGGTATTCAATACCTGAACTTTCGGAAAATCGGGATGGCTACGGTTGATCGTTGGCCTGCCCATGCGGATAGCCGACTGAATGGCCTCTGCACGCTCTACAAAATAGAAATGCTCGGTAGCGGGCTGCAGTTCAGGTTGCGACGTATCAGCACTTGGCCGTTGGCTTGTCCAATCAGCATCAAAATGCTTACTCATCAGATCGGTAAGTTCAGCATCTACCCTACCGGCCACCACAATGGTGCAATTAGCAGGCTGATACATTTGTCTGAAATGTGCTTGCAGATCGGCTTGGTTCAGTTGCTGATAATCGGCAACCTCGGCAGCGTATCCGTAAATCGTATTGCCGTACATGGCACGATTGAACTGACGGCGGGCCAGCACATCGTTCTTTTGCAAAGCCACTTGTAACTTCTGCTGATGGGTTTTCACGTAAGTCGTTATCTCTTTTTCAGGAAATACCGAATTAGTGAGCACATCGTGAACGATGGGCAGCGTGTGCTGCAAGTGCTTATTTAAGCTATAAAGCGACACCGTACAGTTATCATAGCCGTAATCAACCTGAAAGAAAGCACCATAGTAATCGATACTATCAGCTATCTGCGCAGCCGTACGGGTAGTAGTGCCTTCCGTCAGCATGGCATTGGCCACGAGATTCAGTAACGGCTTTCGCTCGTCGAAACGTAAGTTGCCAAATATCCATTCGATGCGTACCAATTCATGATCCTTGGAATTGAAATTGAATACGTTGCACCCGTTACCATATTTAATGTGTTGGGGTTTTATTAAGCTTATATTTTGCGCCTGTTTAAAATCAGGCGCTATGGTTCTGTCTAACATGTACACTTCGTGTAAGTCCGGATCCCGATAGTTATCGGGACGGGAAGTCCGGATATAATTTTTAATGACTCTATAAAGAAGCCTCTTCTGCTTCCGGACTTTCGGTCTTTCCGACTTGCGAACTATTCTCCGCCAAATAGATCATCGTTGTCGAATTCTCTTTTCTGAATAATTGCCGGGCCTGCTGCTGGATCTGTTCAGCTGTCACAGCAATATACTTATCCGATTCCTTGTTGATCAGTTCAGCATCGCCAAGCAACTCGAACGATGCAAGGTTCATCGCTTTATCCAATAAACTCATCTCGCCAAATACCAGGGTCGATTCGGTCTTGTTCTTAACCTTGGTCAGTTCCTCGGCAGGCACAAATTGCTGTTTTAAAATTTCTAACTGTCCCCATATTGCAGCCTCGGCTTGTTCAATGCTTACGCCTTCGGCTGGCTTACCTTCTACCACAAACATGCCTTTGTCCATACTGCCGGTACTATAAGCACCAATTTCTGTAAACAATTGTTGTTCTTTGACCAGGTTACGGTGCAGTCTTGATGAATTACCTCTGGAAAGGATGTCCGATATCAGGTCGGTTGCATAATAAGTATCCGCACCACGCTCATCACCCTGGAAAGCTACATACACAGAATTAAGCGGAACCTTCCCTGAGTAAGTAGCCCGGCGTTCGTCGGTCTGAACAGGTTCTTGCGGAAGATCCCGTACGTACTTCTCCCCCGCCGGAATCGGGCCGAACCATTTTTCGGACATAGCTTTAACATCATCTGTTTTGATGTTCCCTCCCACAACCATAATAGCGTTCTGAGGATTATAATGCTTTTTAAAGAAAGCTTTTACCGCATCGATCTGCGCATGCTCAATGTGCTCCAATTTCTCACCAATGGTTGCCCAGCGGTAAGGGTGTTTTTTGTAAACCAACGGGCGTAACTTTAACCATACGTCGCCATAGGGTTGATTGAGGTAACGTTGTTTAAACTCCTCCATCACCACGTTGCGCTGCACTTCTAAACTCTTCTCGCTAAAAGCTAAACTAAGCATACGGTCACTCTCTAACCAGAAAGCTGTCTCCAGGTTCTCAGCCGGAAGGGTAATGTAATAATTGGTGATATCGTTGCTGGTGAAAGCATTATTCTCACCGCCAACACGTTGCAAAGGTTCATCGTAGCTTGGGATGTTTACAGAGCCGCCGAACATCAGATGTTCGAACAAATGCGCAAAGCCTGTCTGCTCGGGATCTTCGTCGCGGGCGCCTACATCGTATAATATATTCAGTACGGCCATTGGTGTGGTGTCATCTTCGTGCACCAATACCCGCAAGCCGTTAGATAGTGTAAATCGGTTGAATTTAACCATGCCTAATTTTAGTTTGGTTGACAAATGTAGCAAAACCACACAAGGCTGCAAGCTACACACCCGTTTTGTTTACGCTGATATTACCTTAACTTTGACATATCACCATGCCATGACCAAAGCCGAAATTGAAAAACACTTATCCGCCAGCATCGGCAAACCTAAGGTGATCGCCCTGGCCAACCAATTGGTATTGGACGGCAATGATCTGAAGGAATTGATCGATGTGACTTTCCATAAAGACGAAGGCATCGGCTTCCGTGCGGTATGGGTTTTAGAAAATATCTTTTTAGATCATCCGGATGCTTTTCTGCCGCATATCCCCTATTTCCTGGATCGGTTTAAGGATGTAACTAATCCCGGGTGCAAAAGGCATTACTCCAAGATCACTATGCATTTGATGGAGAAACAAGCACCGGATAATGTGAAGCAATTTGTGTCGACGCTGGAGCTTGAACCGGCCATAGAAAAATGCTTTGATTGGATGATAGACCCCGAAGTAAAAGTAGCCGTTAAAGTTTACGCCGCCGAAGCGTTATTTGCCATGCGCAAACGCTATGATTGGATAGCGGACGAACTAAAGGCCCAATTACAGTTTATGATGCGCGAGGGCGGCACCTTTGCCAATACAGCAGGAAAGCGCCTGTTACAAGCCTTGGCTAAAGACAAGTAACAGGCGCTTTCAACACCGGTATTTCAAACCGTTAATTATTTACCGGTCTGTCCGATCCGTGCAAGTTATTACTTACCTGATGGTGATGTAGTTTTGCAAGGATGGCAGAATCGCTATCGTCGGCGTAAGTACCGTAAGCATTCACAAGCGCACCTTTTAAGTTGTATTTTTTTGATGATACCGCATAAACGATAGACATATCCGACGGATTACTTGCACCCTCAAAGCGATAAAACTCATCTATCTCAAAATCATCCGGGCCCATTTGTATGTTGGCCGATTTGTCATCTATCGTATCACCGTCTAAACTTAAGTTAGCGGAATAACCTCTCTTATTCAGGTCGTTCAAAGCGTCGACCATTGTCTCGTAGTTCTTCATGGTTTATAGGGTTGTTTGTCCCTTTATAACCACTAGTGGTAGAGAGTTGTTTTTATTTTTTAGATCAGAAGTCGGAAAGACCGAAATTCCTGGAGTAAAATACAGCATCCGTCTTTTGGACTTTCTGACTTACGGTCTTTCGGACTTTTCCTTATTCACTCCTCAAACTCTTTACCGGGTTGGCGGTAGCTGCCTTTACTGCCCTGAACCCCATGGATAACATTGCTATAATTAAAGCCGCTAACCCCGCTATACCGAACATCCACCATTGGATGTTGATATGATAGGCAAATCCCCTAAGCCACTTATGCATCAAATAAAACGATAATGGTGTTGCGATCGCAAATGAAAGTAGGATAAGCTTCACCAGATCATTAGATAACATCAAACATATCTGGCCTACTGTGGCGCCTAATATTTTGCGGATGCCGATCTCTTTAGTGCGTTGAATAGCGATCAGCGATATCAAACCCAATAATCCTAACGAACTGATCACAATAGCGATACCCGCCGCTACCCAGATCAGTTTTTGCTGCACGCTTTCTTTTTTGTAGAGTTTCGCTATACGTTCATCTACAAATTGGTAGCTGAATACCTGATCAGGTAGTACCTGCTGATAGGTTTTCTGCAATTGATCAATAGTGGCTTGGGTATTTGTCCCGGTCAGTTTTACAGCCATGGTTTGGTACTGAACACTATCTTCTGACACTACCGACGGATCTATCTTAGCCACCAGGGAGTTGATACTAAAATCCTTTACCACACCCACGATCACGCCTTCGTCGTCGCCGTTACTGAAACCACCAGCTAACAGTTTCTTCCCGATCACTGTTTCTTTATGCGTCCGGGTGAGCATATCAGCCATTATTTTGTTGATCAGGTATTCATGTTTACCACTCCGGATATTCCTGCCGGCAATTAGTTGCAGCCCGAAAGTTTGCTGATAACCTGCATCGCCAATGGCGTAACGGGCGGGCCATGTCTCCCACTCATGATTATTGAACCTTACGGTGCCTCCTCTATGGCTATCGCTCGACGGCGTATTTAAACAAAAACTTACAGACCTGATACCAGGCATCTGTTTAAGGCTTTGCGTCAATTGATACTGCTGAGAAGCTGTAGTATTACCGGTAGGTATGGTGACCACTTGGTTACGATCAAATCCCATGTCGGTATTTTTGAGGAAGTAGACCTGCATTACAATAATCAGCGTACAAACGATCAGTCCCTGGGTTACCACATTTTGGAACACCAATAAGATCTTACGGCCGATGCCGGCAGGCAAATTCAAAACATTATTTTTAAGTGCCTGGGCCACACTCACTTTGCTTAGCAAAAAGGCGGGATAAGCGCCGGTCCCAATAATAAGTACAACCAATAATGCGGCGACACATATCGCTAAATCCGACCACGATATCACATGCAACGGCGTGTCGTTAAATAGCCAGGCATTAGCTACCGGCAGCAGACCGATGACCAGCAAGCAAGCCAATATAACAGCAATGACCGACGTAAGAGAAGCCTCCACAATAAACTGCATAAATATCTGCATAGACGAACCACCTAATACCTTACGCGTGCCTATCTCGACCGCGCGGGCCGATTGCTGTGCTACTACCATATTGATGTAATTGATCACTGCGATAGTGATGATCAACAGACCGATCACTGTTAAATTCATCAGCAGCGACTTTTGCACTACACCCACATAACGAGTGTCAAAGTGATTGTCCTTTAAAGGTAAAAGCGGGTAGCTGAAATACTTTTCGTCCTGGCCAAATACGCGCTTCTTCTCTTTATCTAATTGAAGTTCGACCGCTGCTTGATCTGTGGCGTGCCTTAGTACTACAAATCCGGTAAAACGGCTGCCTAAATTTCCCCAATTGGTCATTATCTCCTTACCCATATTATAGCCTGGGTCAACTTTAAATAATGATAGAAAAGAGACGTAAATTTCCGAACGCACATTGGTATTGTAAGGTGCATCGCCAATAATACCACTAACGGAAAGTGGTTGTTTGTTGATAATGATGACCTTCCCGATCGGGTCATCATTACCAAAATACTTGTGGGCTTGCTTTTCGCTCAATACAACATTCCCGGGTTTATTCAACTGGACAGGACTTCCTTTTATCCAATTAAAACGAAATATTCTGAACCAGTCGCCATCCGTAAATGAGACCGAATTTTCCTCTTTAAAACGTTTCTGCTTGGCTCCCGGGATGTTGACGATAAAACTTTGGTCGCGTATGCAAAAGGCCGCGATATCAACCTGTGGAACTTTGCTTTTTATAAATTGATAGGTAGCATAAGAAGTACCGGGGCTAAACTCATCCTTATCCAAATGTAATTGGTTGACCATGCGGAAAGTCCGGTCACTGTAGGTATGGTATCTGTCGACGCTAAGATTGTAGGTGTTATACAGGTAAATAAATATACAGCAACAAATGGCCAAAGCAAGGCCGCTAACATTTAAGAACGTGTAGAATTTGCGGTTAACGATATTGCGCCAGGCTATCTTTAGGTAATTTTTGAACATACAATAAAGATAACCCGAAACAATGGCGCGCTAAAATGCAGTACCTTGATTTAACATATTTTAGCATTTGGCATCTTCACTCCGACCGCAAACTCTTTACCGGATTTGCCATAGCCGCTTTCACGGTTTGCAAACCGGATGTTATGAACGCCACGATCAGCATACCTGACCCGCTCAGCGCGAATATCCACCAACTGATCACGGTACGGTCGGCAAAGTTTTGTAGCCATTGATACGCGGCGTACCATGCTATCGGCAACACGATCACAAAGGCCAATGCTACCAGCCAAACTAATTCTTTGGTCAGCAAGCTTACGATCTGGCCAATGCTTGCGCCCAAAACCTTCCGTACCCCTATCTCTTTAACACGTTGACCCGTAGTGAATATAGCCAGTCCTAATAACCCTAAACAACTGATCAATACCGAAAGGCCGGTTGCCCAGTTCAATAAGCTCGCCGTCTGTTGTTCGCTCTGGTAGAGGTTGGCGATCGATCTATCTACAAATTCGTACTCAAAATCGTGCCCCGGATAAACTTGTTTCCACGCTCCCTCTAAATTGGTAAATGCCCTTTGCCATTCGTCCCCACCTGCTGTTTGCGGCTTTAGTGCGATGTGAAATGTGGCATTCCAGTTTACATCGGTAGTGTGCAAGATCACCAATGGTGTTAAAGATGAACGCATCGACTCCTGCTGAAAATCACCCACCACACCTACGATC
This sequence comes from Mucilaginibacter myungsuensis, assembly GCF_015222005.1. GTDB lineage: Bacteria > Bacteroidota > Bacteroidia > Sphingobacteriales > Sphingobacteriaceae > Mucilaginibacter > Mucilaginibacter myungsuensis. Next base: position 404,323 of record NZ_JADFFL010000001.1, read on the forward strand.
TTCATCCGCTGGTCGCCATTAAAGTTATCGATATGCTGACCGACAACACCGTTGAGATCTTGAAAACCCATCATACGGGCATAGGTCTGGTTGACCAGCACCGCATGGTTAGTATCTGCCGGTTGTAAATTACGCCCCGCTAATAATTTGATGTGGTAGAGGTTAATGTAATTTTCATCACCTATCTTCATCGAAACCTCGGTCTTCAATTCCTTTTTGCCGTTGTTGAAGGTGGCCTCGGTAGAGCTGGTATTCTCTGACGATGGCGCATCATGGCCCATGCTCACGATTTCCACCTGTGGCAGGCTCCTGAATTTTTGAGCTAACAACGCATTCTGCTGTGCCGTGCGATGACGGAATGGTGAGGTTATGGTAACCACTGCGTCCTTTTTAAAACCAAGATCTTTGTGCGTAGCGTACCATATCTGCTTGCTCACCAAAATGGTAGCCATAATAAAGAACTGCGCGATCACGAATTGCGATACGGTAAGCACCCTTCGTAAAGCACCGCTACGGGTTTTACCGGTGTTACTCCTCGACTGATCTTTAAACACTGCGACCGGCTTGTAAGCCGACAATATTAGCGCTGGATAAAACCCTGATAATAAACTCACAACAACCGTTAATGCTATCAAAAATACAATGATCGGCGCTTGAGTCAGTGAACTTATGCTGATGCCTTGCGGTATCAAGCCATCGAACAATTGCAGTACAAATGGGCATAACCCAACAGAGATAACTACAGCTAATAAGGTGACAACAAATGTCTCGCTTAGGAATTGAAAGATAACTTGCCTGCGACTGCTACCCATCGTTTTACGGATACCGATCTCTTTAGCCCGTTGCGATGCTTGCGCCGTATTCAGGTTGATAAAGTTGATACAGGCAAGCACCAACAAAAATGCAGCGATCGACAACAGACCGTATAGCACTGGCTTGCTGCCGTGTCTGTCGGCAGTATCGATACTTAAATAGCGATCGTTAAAATGGATATCGTTGAATGATTGAAGTGCGAATTGTTGTTTTCGTTCCTTATTCAAGGCTTCCGGCCTGTTCCTTACCAAGATGGTATTCAGTTGGCTTTCGATCTGTTCCGGACGTGATCGTGGTGATAGCTTTACAAAAAATTGTTCTTTTACGCTGGTGCCACCCCAATTATTCAGCCTCAGATCTTGGTTTAGTTCGGCGTTGGTAAGATGGGTATTGTAAGATATAAAGTCGTGAAAGGTAAGATCTGAATTTTCTTTAAAATTTTCAACAACGCCGCTGACAGAGGTCTTAATACTATCATAAATAATAGTTTTGCCGATCATATCAGCATAGGCCGTTCCCGGGAAATAGATATCGGCTTGTTTAGAAGTGATCACTACCTGGTTTGGCTCGTGCAAAGCAGTTTTAGCGGAACCTGATAACCATTTGTATTCAAATAGTTTAAAGTATCCTTCATCGGCCAGCACAACGCCTCGCTGTTCCTTAAACTTCACAGGCTTTTCGTTGCCGCGTGTGACAAATACATCGGGCAGTAAGATGCGGTAGGTCGTTGCTATCCCCTCTAAACCGGTAACTTCGCTTTTCACTGCCGCAGGCAACGCTCCACTTACGCCTGGATTGTAAGATAGCCGCCCATCAAAACTAAAATTGGTCACCACCCGATAAATTCTGTCTACATCTTTGTGGAACTTATCAAAAGTTAGATCGTGATAAACGATCAACCCTATCACTATCGACGCGCTGATACCAATAGACAGGCCGATCACATTGATCAGCGTGAACAACTTTTGGCGCATCAATACACGAATGGCTATTTTGAAATGATTTTTAAACACAAGCTTTATTTAGTTCGGAAATCGGACGACCGAGAAACCGAAATTTATTATTTTAATATTCTTCTACCTCCGGACTTTCAATCTCTCTGAATTCCGGACTTTTCTCTACTCAGACCTTAAACTCTTAGCCGGATCTGCCAACGCTGCTTTTATCGTTTGGAAACTGATCGTAACTAAGGCTATCAGCAATGTGATAACTGTAGCTAACGCAAAAACCCACCATTGGATATGTATCCGATAGGCAAAATCCTGTAGCCATTGCTGCATAAAGTACCAGGCTATCGGCGACGCAACTATGATTGAGATCGCCACCAAAACCAAATAGTCTTTAGATATCAAAGCGTTAATATTAGCTACACTCGCACCCAACACCTTACGGATACCTATTTCTTTAACCCGTTGCTCGGCAGTAAAACTTACTAAACCGAACAAACCAAGGCATGCCAGGAACACCATTAACACGCTAAAACAGGTGAACAGTTGTTGTAATTTATGATCGGCTTTGTATTGGTCGTTCACTGCATCAGCTACCCAATCATACTTAAATGGTTTATCCGGGAAGAACTTCTTAAATTCCTTATTAACAGCATTTAATATTTTTGTCTGCTGACCTGGTTTCACCCGGATCAAGATACTACCCCACGCCTGTATCTCTGTTGCATGGATAAAAGTCGGTTGTAGTTTGGTATGCAGGGATTCACCATGAAAATCTTCTACGATGCCTATCGGTACACCACCAAATTTGTACTTCTCCCCTGCCTTTAAGCCTAATAATTTAGCTGTGTATGCTGTGGTAAGCAACGGCCTTACAGCCAATTGATCTTTAGTAGCCTGACTTTGCGGATTCATAGCCGAATCGGCATTCATTACGTCAGACGGTTTAGTACGGTCGAACAAACGGCCTGTCTTCGTTTTTAAGCCCAAAACGGCCGGCAGGTCGGCATCGCCGTCAATAAAAAAAATATTGATCTTGGTTTTAGTGCCGGGCAGATCCACCGTCTTAGACATATTACCGGGTCCGCCACTGGCCGGATACCAGCTGGTGATGCTCACCTGTTCTACACCCGGCAGTTGGGACAGCGTTTGCTTGAAAGCACCGCCTTTGTTACCCCAGCTGTTAAATGACAGGCTCAGCAAATTATCCTTTTTAAAACCAAGATCTTTGGTCGATACAAAATTCAACTGGGTATGTACTACAATGCTTACGATGATGATAGTAGCCGTTATAGCGAACTGCCCTACTACCAAAGCTTTCTTCAGGTAACTTAATTGAGTACGGCTGGTCAATTTGTCTTTTAGTATCGCTATCGGTTTTGGCCGCGATAAATACCAGGCAGGATACAGCCCCGTCAACAGACTGATCAGCAACACGATACCGATGATTCCGAATAGATAGCCGCCACTTTGCATGTTCAGCACCAATTCGTGGCCGAGGTAAGCTTCGACCGGTTTAATGAAAAGAGGATATAGAACCATTGCTATACCGAGCGCGATCACAAAAAAGATAACCGACTCGGATAAGAACCTGATCACCAGTTGCATTTTCTCGGCTCCCAAGACCTTACGGATGCCGGTCTCCTTTGCACGGTTAAACACCCTCGAAACGGTCAGGTTCACAAAGTTGATGCAAGCAATGATCAGTAACAGAGCAGCCACCACCGCAAATATGTAAACGTTACGGATGTTGCCTGCCACTTTTTGGTAACCATCTAACTGAGATGACTTTAAATAAATATCCTTAAATGGCTGAAATTGATATACATAATCCGGCTTACCATCGAAGTATTTGCTATACCATTGGTTCATTTTTTTTGTGAAAGCAGCCGCATCTGTACCGGGCTTCAGCATAATATATCCCGGTAAAAAGGTAGCGTAACCATCCTTCGGCACTACGTTATCCTGAGCGCGATATTGGCTAAGTGTGATGATATCCGACCGCAAGTGGCTATTCTGGGGGATGCTCTTGATCACGCCGGTCACCACATACTCCTGCACATCTCCAAAAGTTGGCACATTTTTAATAACCTTGCCTATTGGATCCTGGCCCGGGAAATATTGATCGCGTACCTTCTCGGTGATCACCAAATTACCTTTACCCGCAACAAATTTCCGCGGATCGCCTTGTAAGATGTCAAAATTCAGCACATCCCAAACGGTCGGCTCCGCATCAAGGGCTATAAACTCTACGCCATCATCGGCACTGCCTAATTTTAAGCGCTCTTTGTGGGTCGACATGCGGCAGTAATTCTCAACTTCTGGCAGCTCACGCTTTAAAGTTGGCCCTATGCCTGCATAACCTACGGACATAGGCGCACGGTCCTTAACCTGCGTGCTGGAACATAATATCCGGTACACATTGTCACCCTTGCTCCATTGCCTATCGTACGATAATTCGTCGAATACCACCGTCGCAACTATTAGGCAAGCTGTTAAACCGATACTGAGACCTGCAATATTAATGAACGAATAAGCCTTATGCTTTAGCAGGCTGCGCCAGGCGATCTTTATGTAGTTTTTTATCATGATATTTTGTTAGTCCGGAAGTCGAAAAGACCGAAAGTCCGGAAGCTATTTCTTAAGTTTTACTTTTTACTTCCGGACTTTCCAACTTATGCGGACTTCCGGACTTCTTTCTACTCACTCCTTAAACTCTTCACCGGATTAGCCAATGCCGCCTTCACCGACTGGAAACTGATGGTCGCAAAAGCGATGATGGCTGTCACCAAACCTGCAAGCGCGAATACCCACCAGTTAAGGTCTATTTTGTAAGCAAAGTTTTGCAGCCACTTATCCATGCAATAGTAGCCTAATGGCATAGCGATGACAGTGGCTACCAGCACAGGTTTAAGCAGATCTTTAGACAGTAGCAACAGAATATTCGGTACCGATGAACCCAATACCTTGCGTACGCCTATCTCTTTAGTGCGTTTGGTAGCCGTGAATGACGCCAAACCGAACAGCCCAAGGCAAGCCACAAAAATAGCCAGGCCAGAGAAGATGCTTAAGATAGTTTGCTGGCGAAGGTCTTTTTTGTAGGTGATATTAAATTTCTGATCAAGGAAAGTGTATTCCAAAGGATAGACCGGTGCTACATTGCGGTAGGTATCTTTAACCGCGTTCAATCCGGCATCAAGGCTGCCCGGTTTCAGTTTAACTACAATTACCCGTCGGTCGTCACTTGGCGATATCACCAGCGCATCCATGTTCTCTTTCAGCGACAGAAAATTAAAATCTTCTACCACCCCAACTACTCTTCGTTTTAAACTGTCCCGTACGGCATTCCTCATCCATTTGCCCAGCGCTTGTTGAGGTGTAAATCCCAACTTGGTAGCAGCGGTACGATTGATCAATACCGACTGTGTGCTATCGGTAGCAAACTGAGGCGACAGATCCCGCCCGGCGATGATCTTTAACCCTAAGGTCTTTACATATTCAAAGTCGGCATATTCTGTGCGGGGTTTAAAAATTTCCCGCTGTCCTTCTGCTTCAAAGCCCTGCACGTCAAAAAAGCCACCCGGCTCGCCCGACATTAGGGATACCGATGCTACATTGCTATTCTGCGTCAGCTGTTTTTTAAAGATGTCGCGCTTATCGTAAATATCGTTATTATCGATCGGGATCACTACAGATTGTGACTGGTCATAACCTAATTGCTTACTTTTTACGTAGTTCATTTGGCTAACGATCACGATCGTTCCAATGATCAGTAATACCGATACACTGAACTGAACTACGACCAACCCTTGCCTAAACAACGAGCCGCCCTTACCTAACTTCAACCTGCCTTTTAAAGCCTGTATCGGTGAGAAAGCCGACAAAAAGAACGCAGGGTAACTGCCGGCTAAAAAGCCAACCACTAAGATCACGCCGATCAGGAACAGATAAATTGGCGCTGTGTTCCACGATACTGTCAATGAGTAACCTAACAGATCGTTATAGTACGGCATCAAAGCCAATAGCAACCCTACCGACAGGATGCAGGAAACAATGGTCAACAGTAACGATTCTCCTATAAACTGCAGTATCAAATGGTTCTTTAAGGCACCCAATACCTTACGTAAGCCAACCTCTTTAGAACGTTCTACCGCCCGTATAGTAGAAAGGTTGGTGAAATTGATACAAGCGATCATCATGATCAATACCGCTATAGAAATAAAGATGTAAACCACCGTCTTATCTCCATGCTTCACATTATCAAAAGCGCTCGAAGGTTCAAAATAAATATCTTTTAATGGCCTTAGCGATATACTAAAGCTCATCCCAAACTTGCGCATATCGTTACCCATATACTTTTCCATAAAGTCACCAAAGTGGCTTTGCAGGCGTGCTACATCGGTGTTTTGATCTAACAACGCGTAAACGAACAGACCGTTATTTATCCAGCCGTTAAAACCTTCGCTTTGCGTGTAATTGGTGATCGGGACTACAAAGTCAAAATCCAGGTGCGAGTTTGACGGGATGTTTTTGGCAATTCCGGTCACGGTAAGCGGCAAGGTCTTGTCCAGTTTGATCACCTTACCCATCGCGGCATCGATGCTGCCAAAGTATTTTTTAGCGGTATGCTCTGTCAACACAACACTGTTCGGGTTTTTAAGTACCTGCTTAGTATCCCCTTTGATCAGTGGAAAAGAGAACAGTTCAAAGAAGCCCGGGTCGACATCATAAACCTTTTTTTCTGAGAATGCCTTATCATCAAACGAAACCAAATAATTAGTTGGGCGCACACGCACGGCCATCTTGATATCCTGCGGATAGTCATTCAACAAAGCCGGGGCATAAGGGCCTGACAGGTAAGGTACATCTGTCTTGTTCTGATCAAAACGGCGCATCACACGGTAAATGCGGTCGCCTTTTTGATGGAATTTATCCACACTGAATTCGTTCATGATGAACAGGAAGATCATCATACAAACGGTGATACCAATGGTTAATCCCAAAACGTGGATTAGAGAAAAAGCCTTGTGCTTGTAAAGGTTTCTCCAGGCTATTTTGATGTAGTTACGTATCATAAGTACAAACTGAATTGTGAACGGACTATGGACCGGATAACCGTATAGAATAAACGTACCAAATATATAAATTATTGATTTACAGAGATATAACTACAAATAAACTATATAATGCCGTCCGCTTGTGTACAGAAAGCGTTCGGTTATGATACAGGTTCGAATCTGAAGTCTACAGTCCGAAGTCAAAAGTCTTAAGTCGTTCTTTTTTGACTTAAGACTTTTGACTCGAGACTTCAGACTTAAAAACTTCCTACTCGCTTCTCAAGCTCTTCACCGGGTTGGTCAGCGCTGCTATGGTTGCGCGGTAACTCACGGTTATCGCGGCTATAACAAATGTTGATGCAATGGCCGCTAAAAATATACCAGGGCCAAGGCTTATCTTATACTTAAAATCCTGCAGGTAATTGTGCATGGCCCAGCCTGCCAGTGGGGCGGCTATCACAAAAGCAATAAGTAACAGATAAGTAAACTCTTTGCCGAATAGCCATAGTACCTGGCCAATGTTAGCACCTAATACTTTGCGTACACCTATCTCTTTGGTTTTAGGTACCGCCATGAACGATACCAGGCCATACAGGCCAAGGCAGCTGATGATGATGGCGATAGCAGCAAATGCTTCGACCAATTTTAACAAGGTATTATCCAACTCGTAAAAACGGGCTATCGATTCATCTAAAAATTGGTAAGAGTATAATTCTTCGGGGAAAGTGCTGCTCCAGATCTTTTCGAATGCGGCCAGTGACTCTTTTGCATGGCGCATGTCCATTTTGACGGCCGCAGTATAATAGTTGTCACTTTGGGTCATGATACAGATCGGCGCTATCTCTGAGTGGAACGAGTGATTATAAAAATCCTTCACTACGCCAACTACAGGCCCTTTTATAGTACCGCCGTTAACAGCGATCTTTTTACCGATCAGATCTTTAGGCTGGATGCCTAATTTACGGGCGACAGTCTCGTTCACCAAAAATTCGCGCACGGTATCAGCAGCAAAAACGTTACGACCAGCCACCAGTTTAATATTAAATGTGGAGATGTACTGATCATCGGCCGACTTCATATTGATCCCCCAGTGCTCGTCTTCCGCACGGTTATCGTAATTGATGCCGGTGGTACTGTTAGATCGCGATGCCGGAGCGCCCATACAAAAGGTAACAGACTCGACACCGGGTATGCCCGACAATTGGTTGCGCATAGTACCCACTGTCGCTTTATCATTTTTGGGCATCGGTAACAAAACAATAGCATCCTTTTTAAAACCAAGATCGGCAGTTTGAGCATAACGCATCTGCGCCACCACAACGATAGACCCTATGATGAGTACCTGCGATATAACGAACTGCGTAACTACCAATACTCGTCGTAACGAAAACCCGCCCACATCCTTTTGTGATAATTTACTTTTAAGGGCCAGGATCGGTTGAAACCTTGCCAATACCAGCCCCGGGTAAGATCCTGATAAAAAGATTACCACAACGGTGGCAAAAACAATAAACAGACTTAACTGCATCCAATGGAAATCCATTTCGGTTTTAAATAGGCCATTTAGCATCGGTAAAAATAGTTCGGCCAAGCCTACTGCCACAATTACACCAACCAGCGTGATAATAGCCGTTTCTGCAATAAATTGCCAAAATAATTGATAAGGTAAGCTACCCATTACCTTACGTATGCCCACCTCTTTAGCGCGGTTTAGCGCCTGGGCCGTGGCCAGGTTAACAAAATTTACACATGCCGTTATGATCAGGAATAAACCGATAAAGAACAGCGCCCACAAATAGGTCTTGCTGGCGTAAGCATCAAATTCGGTATTAAAGTGCACATCGCTGAGTGGTTGCAACTTAAATTTCCAAACCGAAGCATCGCGGCCTGTAAAGTGCTTTTTAGGTAATTGTGCCAAAGCCATGTCTGCCGCGGCACGCGTAACGCCAGGCTGCAGTAATGTGTAAGCTTTAGAAGAACTCATTACCCCACCCCAATTTTTATCGTTGCCAAATGCGTCGTAATCAATAAGACTGCCGTAGGATACGTAGATCTCTGTATTCAGATCGGTATTGGCAGGTATATTTTTCAGAACGCCCACAATGGTGAATTGCGTCTTATTCTCCACTTTGATGACTTTTCCTATCACATCTGTAGTGCCAAAAAATTTAAATGCCACCTTCTCCGTAACTACAGCTTGCTTGGGTTTACCAAACAGTTCCTTACTGTTGCCTTTGATAAGCGGAAAATTGAATATATCTAAAAAGCCCGGCTCGGCGAAAGTGACACCGTTCTCTTCTCTAAACTTTTTAACATCGTTGCCCTGGTTAATGGTCACCAAACTGTTGCCCATCAAAAAAGTACGGGCCGTTATTTGTCCCAAACTAAAGTCGGTCCGAAAAGCCGTCCCAACAGGCATTGGTACCGAACTAGATCGGTCTATTTCGTCATCGTGCCATTCGGTCACAAAGCGGTAGATCCGGTCCGGGTTTTTATGGAACGTATCAAAACTTAAATGATACGTTACCAACGTGAATATCAGGATACCACAGGCCATGCCTAAAGCCAAGCCGATAACACTGATAGCCGCGAATGCTTTATTCTTTAATAAGTTTCGCTAGGCGATCTTGATGTAATTTTTTAACATGATAGTATTGTTTTATCCGAAAGTCCGCATATCCCGATCTCTATCGGGACGGAAAGTCCGAAAGATGTTAATTGATTTTTTCAGAACCCGGTCTCTACCGGATCATTCTCTACTCGCTTCTTAACGACTTCACCGGATTTGCCGTTGCCGCTCTGATGGTTTGGAAACTGATGGTAAGCACCGCTATACCAATGGCAATAGCACCTGAAATCAGGAATACCGAACTGCCGACATCTATCCTGAACACGAATTCCTCCAGCCATTTATTGATTGCCCACCAAGCAATTGGCGACGCAATGACAATAGCCAGTACCACCAGCTTCAAAAAGTCTTTGGATACCAACGCAATGATGCCACCCACGCTTGCGCCTAATACTTTGCGTATGCCTATCTCTTTCATCATAATCTGGGCGGTGTAGGTAGCCAGACCGAACAGCCCTAAGCATGAGATCACGATAGCCACGGCCGAGAAGATATTGAACAGCACGCCGCTACGTTGGTCGGTTTTGTACAACGCGTCATACTCCTCATCCATAAAGCGATACTCGAACGGGAAGCCGGAGTTGTATTTATCCCAAAGCTGTTTACAGGCGGCAATAGCTTGCGCAGCGTCTTTACCTGTGGTTTTGATGTAGAGTTTGTAACCATAAGGTTGGTAATAGATCACGGCCGGGTCTATATTTTGTTTAAACGATGCCGCGTTAAAATCCTTCACCACACCAATGATCGTCCCTTCGGTCTCCTGATATTTAAAACGCTTGCCTATCGGGTCTTTAATGCCCGTCATGGCAATGGCTGTCTCGTTCAGGATAAAATGTGTAGCATCAGCCTTGCTCCCGCTAAAGTTTTTGCCGGCCTTCAATTTGATATTCATCACGGGCATAAAATTTTCGTCGATACCAAAATGATGCATAATGAACATCATATCGGTTGGTTTGCCATCCCAGTCAACCCCGCCTGTGGCGCGACCGTTATCAACCAGTTTATTGTCCGACGATGTAACTGCCCGGATACCCGGCACGCTCTTTAACTTCGCTTTAACAGCGTCAAGATGCTCACCCAACTGACCCGTACGGAACGAGAACACCTGCGAACGATCGTACCCAGGATCTTTCTCACGGATGAATTTCAATTGCTTACCGATCACTACCGTAACGATGATCAGCGTTACCGAAAATACAAATTGCGTGGTCACCAATATCTTGCGGAACGCGGCCTGGCCAATTCCCATGGTCAGTTTACCTTTCAAAGCTTTTAAAGGCTCGAACGACGATAGCAACAAAGATGGGTAGATAGACGAAATTGCCAGCGTACCAACAAAGGTTACTGCAACCACCTTCCAAAGGTCGGCATTGAGCATATCCAGTTGTAAGTGCTTGCCGGATACATCGTTGTAGTAAGGCATTAGTATATACAGCAACCCAAACGCCAGGAAGAGCGACACACAAAAGAACACCACCGACTCGATAATGAACTGCGCGAACAACTGCCTGCGCTGTGCCCCAATGATCTTGCGGATACTCACCTCTTTAGCTCTTAGCATAGCACGGGCTGTAGACAGGTTAACATAGTTGATGCAGGCGATCAATAGAGTAATAATACCCACGATCAAAAAGGTTTTGACCGTTTGTAACGAACCTGATGAGCCATCAGCCTGGTAAAAATGGATATCGGACATTGGCTGTAAGCGATAACCATTGCCAGGACTTACCTTTATCCAGGGCGCTACTTTCTTTTGTGCATTGATGAGGTGGTCGCAAACTTGTTGTAGGCTGGTACCAGGCTTGATATCAAAGAAAGTAGAGTAACCGTAATTACCCCAATCTGTATCTAATGACTTCCAGAAGTTGCTGGCGTTGTACTGACGGGCAATAATATTTATCGGGAACAGCATATCGAACTTGATGCTGGAATTATCCGGGAAATCGGCTATCACACCGCTCACCGTAAAATTGGTCTCGTGATCCTGTTGTATCACCTTACCTACCGGCTCATCATCGCCAAAATAACGTTTGGCGGTCGACTCCGTAATGATCACCGACTGATCAGTTGGGAACGGCTTTGTCTTACTCCCTTTGATCAGCCTAAAATCGAACATCACGAAGAACGATGGGTCGGTATAACCAGTATTCTCCTCTTTAAGCAGTTTATCTTTGTAGGTATAGATGCTATTCCAACCGTGAGAGATACGTACCGCATTGCGTACGCCCGGTATCTCGCGCAAGGCGGTAGTGGCTACAGGCCCCTGGGCGTTGTCCCAGATCTTTATACCCTGGCCCGACCCCGTAACCCCATTCACACGGTAAATGGTATTCACTTTACTATGGAACGTGTCGAAACTCATTTCGTCCTGCACCCAAAGCAGGATCAGCATACCGATGGTTAAACCAATGGTCAGCCCTAAAATATTCACGAACGAATACAGCTTGCTTTTCAGCAAGTTGCGCCACGCTATTTTGATGTAGTTCTTTATCATAACTTTTCGTTAGTCCGGAAGTCTGAAAGACCGAAAGTCCGGAAGTTGTTCTATTCTGACCTCAAGCTCCTCACCGGATTGCTCAATGCTGCCTTGATAGCCTGGAAACTAACCGTGCAAATGGTGATCAATATGGCCACGATAGCGGTAATAGCAAATATCCACCACGATAATTCAGCTCGGTACTTGTAATTTTGTAACCAGCTTTCCATAAAGTAATAGGCTACCGGGCTGGCGATCACTAACGATATCACCACCAATAGCACAAAATCTTTTGACATCAGGCTCCAGATGTTCAGCACCGATGCGCCTAATACTTTGCGTACGCCTATCTCTTTAGTGCGCTGTTCGGCCATAAAAGATGCCATACCGAACAAGCCCATACAACTGATAAAGATGGCCAGCGAGGCAAAGAAGGCCGACAATTTGCCTACGCGTTCTTCATCCGCAAATTTTTGAGCGTATTCCGAATCGGTGAACTTATAGTCGAACGGTGCTTCTGGGTCATATTTTTTAAACACCTCTTCGATCTCAGCTAAAGCTTCGGACATATTTACTGTTGCTTTAACGCGAACGGTCATAAATGCCTGCGCCTCGCGGTTGAACACAAAAAGGGCCGGTTTAACAGGATTATAAGGCGACGACATCACCATATCCCGCGTTACACCAACTATGGTGTATTTGCTATCGCCATGCCTCACGATCTCGCCTACCGGATGTTTCAAATTCATAAACTTGGCGGCTGATTCATTCAGTATCATAGAGTTAGAATCGGCTTTGTTATTGCGTATAAAGTCGCGTCCATCTATCACGTTCCAACCTGATACTTTTCCAAATTCAGGGCTGATCTGGATGTAAGCAAAATCGTCCTGCAGGTCCGGCGCTTTTCCTTTCCATTCAAAACCGCTCCAGTTAGACCATATCTGGGTTAGCGCACTGCTCGATTCTGATATCTCCTCTACTTTCCCACTTGCCAACAGATCGGTACGTACAGCATCAAAGTGCTGGTGCACCGGTTCGGTCTTCATCAGGATCTGTACGATCCCTGCCCTGTTATAACCTACCGGACGGTTCTTGGTATGCTGCACCTGGCGGAAAACGATGATAGTGCCAATGATAAGCGTGATAGACACCGTGAACTGCAATACAACCAATATCTTGCGCGGCAATGCGGCATTCTTACCCGCTTTAAAAGTTCCCTTCAAAACTTGTACAGGTTGAAACGACGACAGGTACAATGCCGGATAGCTACCCGCCACCAAACCTGTGATCAAACTAAAAACGATGCATATCACCCAAAACAATGGGTTAGCCCAAAGAATGTGCATCTCCTTATCGGCCACCTCATTGAACCATGGCAATGCTGCTAAAACCAATACTACAGATAATGCCAGGCCGAATAAAGTGATCAGCAGGGATTCGCTAAAGAATTGTTTAATGAGCTGGCTGCGTAACGAGCCGATGGTTTTACGGATACCGACCTCTTTGGCTCGGCGTTCGGAGCGGGCCGTGCTCAAATTCATAAAATTGATGCAGGCCAACAGTATTACAAATATACCAATAATTCCGAACATATACACGAACTGAATGCGGCCACCGGTATTTATTCCGTTCTTGAATTCGTCGAGCAGGTGCCACCTGTTCATTGGGAATACAAAGATCACCGGCTTGAAGGACTTGGCCAGGTTATCACCTGTTCTTGCTACATTCTTCAATTTCACATCGCGGATGGCCAGGTTAACTTTTTCCAGATCGGCACCGGGTTGCAACTGAGCAAATACTTGCCATGAATTATTGCCCCAATTATCTACGTTGCTTTTTAACCAAGGTTCAGCAGACACATAAAGCGCCCACGTTGTGATATAATCCATATCGTTGAACTCGGTATTCTTAGGGAGGTTCTTGTAAACGCCCGTAACTTTCGCGTTGATACGGTTATCCATTTTAATGGCCTTACCCATAGGGTCTTCATCGCCGAAAAGCGCTTTGGCTAAACGTTCGTTAATAATGATGGATGACGGATCTTTAAGCGCATTACGGTCTCCTTTCACCATGTCAAGCGTCAGCAGTTCAGGGGCTTCCTCTTGCATGTAGTTCCCTTCACGGTTAAGCTTCTTGTCGCGATAGGTCAGGATATGTTCCTGTGTCCATGATGACATCACCATGTATTTAAAAACATTACCGTAGTCTTTTCTAAGCACGCCGGCGAGCGGCAATGGCATGGAGTTTTGGGTGCCGGTATTTCCATTAAAGGTCTGGTGCTGCATTATACGCACCACGCGGTCGTAGTTCTTAAAGTATTTATTGTAAGATAGCTCGTCGTATATCCAAAGACCGATCAGGATAGCTACGGCCATCCCTACCGCCAATCCGGTAACGTTTATGAAGGTAGAGAACTTGTTCTTACCCATGTTTCGTAAAGCGATCTTGATGTAGTTCTTCAGCATAGGTTTTTATTTTTAGTCCGGATGTCGGAAAGACCGCCCCCGGATGATGTTATTTATCGTTTTCTTCCGAACGTTCCGACTTATACGGACTTCCGGACTTTACTTTATTCGCTACGTAAGCTCTTTACCGGATTAGTTATCGCAGCTTTGATAGCCTGAAAACTGATCGTAAGCAGCGCGATCGATACCGACAGCATGGCCACCAAAACAAAAGTGAACCAGTTGATATCGATACGATAGGCGAATCTCCCTAACCATTTGTTCATCGCATACCAAGCTATTGGCCACGCTAATAAATTGGCTACCAAAACCAGTTTAACAAAATGCGTAGATAGCAGCACCACAATGTTTTGGACAGACGCGCCGAGTACTTTACGTACACCGATCTCCTTCACGCGTTTCTCAGCTGAATACGAGGCCAAACCGAATAGACCCAGACAGGATATCAAAATAGCAAGCCCGGCCAGTATGCCTACGATCTTGCTGACCTGAGTATCCGCCCTATACACCTCATTAAAGTGGTCATCCAAAAATTGATATTCGAAAGGAAAGTCGGGATTGATATTGTCCCATGTAACTTTAATGAACGCCAATGCTTCGGCAGCTTTACCGGCATTGATCTTAACAGATACCTGACTGATACCCCAATCAGCGTGGTTAGATAGGAACATGGTCTCTACCTTATGATGCAGCGAGTTGAAATTAAAATCTTTTACAATACCTACGATGGTACCTACTGAGTCAAAACCAAAATACTGCCCGATCAACGATGACTGTTTTGCATTTGGATAGTCTTTTAGCAACATTTTAGCTAAGGACTCGTTCACGATGTATTCTTTACCTATGCTGGCTTTATTACGAGAGAAGTTTTTGCCTTCTGCCATTTTTATCTTGTACACGTCCAGGTAATTGTCGTCGACGATAAGCCGGGTGACAGCAAGATTTTTGAGAGGTTCTGAATTGTATTTAAAATCTACCCCGCTTTGATCGAGGTGGCTACCAAGCTGATCTTGCGCGCCGGTTACACCCTGTATCATGGCGTTGCCTAACAGGCGCTGTTTAAATGCTTCGTAATTCTTTTGCACCTGACCACTTAGCGGAATGGTTACTATTTGCTCGCGATCAAAACCCGGATCTTTCTGCTGCATAAAGCGTAACTGCTTTACTACAAAAATAGTAGCGATCATTAAAAAGACAGCGCTCGCAAACTGCCCTACCACAAGCACGTTTCTAAAGTTGCCTTTGTTTTTGCCGGTCTCTACCGAGCCTTTTAAAACTTTAACAGGTTTATAAGACGACAGGAAAACTGCCGGATAGATGCCGGAAAGTAAGCCTACAAACATGGCACCACCAATGATTGCCAAAATAAAGCCCACGCTATGGTAAAGCGGTCCACCAAGTTCGCGTTGACTCAGGTTATTAACGTACGGAAGTGCTAACGCTACCAAGATCAAAGCAACCACTAACGCAATCAGGGATAGTAACACGGTCTCTCCTAAAAACTGCATCGATAGCTGAAAACGTCTTGCGCCGATCGATTTGCGGATACCTACTTCCTTAGCCCGCTCTGCCGAACGGGCAGTAGACAAGTTCATGAAGTTGATACAAGCGATAACCAATACGATAATGGCTATGATTGCAAATAGGTTTGTCGACTTGGCATCAAACTTTTGGAAGTTGAGATAATCCAATCCAATATCGCCAGCGTTGGCATGGATGTCCTTTAAGGGCAGCAAGAATAACTCATAATATTTCACATTCTCCGGGTTAGGCATACGCTTTTTTAGGTAGGCCGGAAATTTCTTTTCAAGGGCAGCTATATCTGCCTTAGGGTCTATCTCAAAGTAAGTATCCAGCCAATTGCCAGACCAACTCCCCATCCATGACTGATATATCGTACGAAAATTAAAAAGACCATCAAATTGCAATTGCGAATTTTTAGGAACGTTTTGCATCACACCCGTAATGGTAAATAATGTAGTGTCGCCACCATAGTGGGTAATGGTCTTCCCCATCGGGTCGGCATCGCCAAATAATTTCTTAGCGGTTTCGGCAGTAACGATAGCTGTGTTAGGTTTTTCAAGCGCAGTGTTTGGGTCGCCGCTGATCAGCTTGAAATCGAATATCTTAAGGAAAGTAGAGTCAACAAAAAACACCTGCGGCAAAAACACCCGCTTATCTTGATAAGTAGTCTGGTATTTTTCTTTCCAATTAACGCGGGTAAAGTTCTTGATCTCAGGGAAATCGGCCTTGATCGTCGGCCCCATTGGATACATGGATAAGCCAACCTTTTGCGAGGCGTTCATCCCAGGGAACTTCTGCACCTCGTTCAGTCGGTAAATGTTCTTGGTATGGAACTCATCAAAGCTTTTCTCGTACTTAACAAAAAGCATAATGATGATACAAGCCGCCATGCCCACCGAAAGGCCGACGATGTTGATCCCCGAAAAAACTTTGTTCTTCCAGAGGTTCCTCCAGGCAATTTTGATGTAATTTTTAAGCATAGCAATGGCGTTTGTTCCCATTTGCAAGCCCCTTCCGATTAAGGAAGAGGCCTCAATGGCACATTAATTAACTGATATAAATTTTAGGTCGTAAGCTTGTTATATCATGATGTTCTCTACCACGGTCTGCCCGTCCAACAGGCGGATGATACGGTGGCTGTAGCGTGCATCATGCTCAGAGTGCGTTACCATGATGATGGTAGTACCTTGTTCGTTCAGGTCGGTCAGCAGTTCCATCACGTCGTTACCGTTGCTGCTATCCAGGTTACCGGTAGGCTCATCCGCAAGAATGATCTTCGGCGTATTCACTACTGCGCGAGCAATGGCTACACGCTGTTGCTGACCACCCGATAATTGTTGCGGGTAGTGGTTACGGCGATGCATGATCTGCATTTTGTCTAAAACGGCCTCCACTTTCTTCACCCTGTCAGCGGCGGCTACGCCGGTGTAGATCAATGGCAATTCCACGTTCTCGAACACGGTCAACTCGTCGATCAGGTTAAAGCTTTGGAAAACGAAACCAATGTTGTGTTTACGCAGGTCGGCACGTTTGCGCTCGTTAAAGTCGGCCACCTCAATATCGTTGAACAGGTAACTGCCTGCATCCGGATCATCTAATAGGCCCAGGATGTTAAGCAAGGTTGACTTGCCACAGCCCGATGGGCCCATTATGGCAACGAATTCGCCTTTTTTAACTTCCATCGAAAGTTTGTTCAATGCAATGGTCTCCACCTCTTCGGTGCGGTAGAATTTTTCAAGGTTGGTAATTTTGATCATTTGGCCTCCCAAAGCCCAAGGGCTTGTTTTATTTTGTGTGTGATAATATCTTGTCTATTTATTTATGTAGTGAAGACCTCTCGCCTTTCACCTCTAACCTTTTGGCTTTACTTAATAATTAGCTCCTGTATATCGCCGTAAGTATCATAACTGCTTGTGATCACTTTCTCGCCAGGTTTCAATCCGCCTAATACTTCAAAGAAATCAGGGTTTTGGCGGCTCAGCTGGATATCTGCACGATAAGCTGTTTTCCCATCGGCGCTTAGTTTAAATATCCAGTTACCACCGGTGGCTTGATAGAAACCTCCACGTGGTACCAATACCGCTTGGGTCTCATCGCTTAAAGCTAACAAGATCTGCAAGGTCTGCCCGCGACGGATGCCGGCCGGCACCTTGTCAACAAATTGCATATCCACCTGAAACTTGCCGTTGGTGATCTGCGCGTAAACTTTTTTTACCACCAGTTTAAATTGCTTATCGCCCAGCGCAAAAGTACCGGGGATACCCAAAAATACTTGCTGCAAATAATGTTCATCAATGTTAACCCTCACTTTAAAGCCGGTGATCACGTCTATCTGGCCAATGCTTGCGCCTTTAGCTTTGTTTTGACCGATCTCGGCATCCATTCCGGTCAATTGGCCATCAACAGGTGCACGTATGGTCAGGTCATCTACTTTTTTGCGCATCATCGCCAACGAGTTCTTCATGTGGGCGTATTGCTCTTGATTTTGCTTCTCTTCGGTCCTTACCTGAGAGCTATCAGACGATAGGATCTGGGTGGTCAATTTTTTACGGTTCAGCTGATAGTTATAATCATTTTCAGATTTTTTGAACTCCTGCAAACCAATGGCTTTTTGATCGTACAACCGTTTGTTTAATTTGTAGATGCGCTCTGCCTCACGGAAACCATTATCAACATCGGCCATTTGGTTCAGCTTGCCAATGGTGGCCTGACGCGCGTTATTGCGCGATATCTGCATCTGCGTGATCTGCCCGAAAACCTGTGTCTCCTGGTTAGATAAACTTAGTTCCAAGTCGCTATTGCCTAACTTTAATATCGGGTCACCTTTTTTTACCATAGTGCCGTCCTCTACAAACCTTTCCTGCACACGGCCGCCCTCGGCGGCGTCAACGTATATGGTGGTAATAGGTAATACAACGCCATTCTCGGGGATGGTTACCTGGAACGGGCCCTTGGTCACTTCGCTGATGGTGATACGCTCGCGGTCTACATTCAATTTGCTTTTGCCCGATGTGGCCAATACCACATACACAATGCCGCCAACCAACACCACTACGCCTCCAATGGTCATCAGAAGTTTACTATTCCACTTTTTTTTCTCGATCTTTCTGTCCACGTATTTTTAGCTATTTTGGCATAGGTCAATACAATCTTGTGCCATAAATTAAGTTACTGTATTTCAATTAATTAGGTATCGTATTTTACTAAGTGCCGTACGCTTCTGTTACATTAAGTGTTCGGTATTGATACACTGACCGTACGGTGCCCGATGGTGATAATACTGTTTATCAACCACTTGCCAAAATGGGTATTAAATTGGTATGCAGATAGTTAAATTTAGTTAAAGCTTTTGTGTTAAGGCTGGACCTAACTGGTCTGCCCGAAGCACTTTTGACGACTATAGAGCACTTTAACTATAAATAGCTACTTTAACACTTTTTATTGAGACGATGATACTAAAAAAGGCGAACGTTTTAATTGTGGACGACGATCCCGATGTACTTACCGCGGTTAAGTTATTGCTAAAGACCGAGGCACAAGAGGTGATCACCGAAAAGAACCCCGAAAACATTAACTGGCTGCTGCAACGCAATCAGGTTGATCTGGTGTTGCTGGATATGAACTATAACAGCGCAATTAACACTGGCAACGAGGGTATCTACTGGTTGCGCAAAGTTAAAGAATGGAAGCCGAACGTTTGCGTGATCATGATCACCGCGTATGGCGATATTGACCTCGCCGTGCGTTCGCTAAAGGAAGGCGCTAACGATTTTATAGTAAAGCCATGGCATAACGAGAAATTGTTAGACACCATCAAAGACCTGCTTGATAAAAAAGAAGGTGTTAAAACGGTAAAGTCGGCCACCAAAAGTGCCACCGGGTCTACGGACATCCTTGGTGAGTCAGAAGCGATGGAAGATGTCTTCCACAAAGTAAACAAGATCGCCCCTACCGATGCCAACATCCTGATACTTGGTGAGAACGGCACAGGCAAAGATCTGATGGCAAAAGCCATTCACGAGCGTTCTATGCGGGCTAATAAACCCTTCATTAAAGTTGACGTTGGCGCATTGACAGATACACTTTTCGAGAGCGAACTTTTCGGTCACAAAAAAGGGGCGTTTACTGACGCACGTGAAGACCGTCCCGGCCGTTTTGAGGATGCGCAGGGCGGAACCTTGTTTTTAGATGAGATCGGTAATATCAGCCTGCAACAACAAGCCAAGCTGCTTACCGTATTACAGAACAGGGAAGTGACCCGCCTGGGTACTAACAAACCTATCGATATTGATATCCGCCTCATTTGTGCTACCAACGTCCCTTTACAGGAGTTGGCTAACGAGAATAAATTCCGTAAGGATTTGATCTACAGGATCAACACAGTAGAGATCACTATGCCTCCGCTCCGCCGCCGTAATAATGATATTGTGTTGTTAGCCAAACACTTTGCCAAGGTTTACTCATCTAAATATGCAAAGCCGGCATTGGATCTGGATAGCAGCGCCATTAACAAATTGCGCACCTATAACTTCCCCGGCAACGTACGCGAATTGCAGTATTCAATAGAGCGTGCTGTAATTATGGCCGATGGCCACTTACTGACCAGTGATGACCTGATATTCTCATCATTAGAGACCGCTGTTGAAACGATAGAATTAGAGAACGTGCCGTTGAGCACGATGGAGAAAAGCGCCATCCTACGCGTGATAGATAAGCATAACGGCAACATCACCCGGGCTGCTAAAGAATTAGGACTGACCCGCACTGCACTTTACCGTAGACTAAGCAAATATGATATATAAGCGTTACGAGTGGCGGCTGATCCTGCGTGTTATTGCCATTTTTATGACCATTACCGTGGCTGCATTTATTGTAGTAAAAGGTGTTTATATCTATCTGGTGTTTATGGCCCCGCTGATCGCTTTTCAGTTGGTAGACCTGATACGGTTGCAACGTAAAGCGCAGGATGAGGTGAGCCAATTTGTGGAGTCGATACAATACCGTGATTTTTCGCGTCATTTTGATGAGCGTCACGCGCCATCGGAGCTGAGGCCGTTGCGTAAAGGATTTAACGATATTAACAGTACTTTCAAACTGATCAGTCGCGAAAGGGAAACCCAATACCATTACCTGCAAAAGATACTGGAACTGGTGGATACCGGCATTGTATCCTACGATGCCGAGACAGGCGAAACCGGTTGGATCAACGAGGCTTTTAAGAACCTGCTCACCATCCCCTATCTTAAAACGATCCATTCATTAGAGAAACGCGAACCCGGCCTTTATCACGACGTAGTCGCCCTGAAACCCGGCGACAGTAAGGTGGTGACACTTACACGCAACCAGCAACTGATCAAGATATTAGTAACTGCAAGCGTACTACGCAGCGATGGTCGTCTTTATAAACTTCTCGCTTTCCAGAACGTGAGCGAAGCTTTGGATGAGACCGAATCTAAAGCCTGGCAAAAGCTATTGAACGTGATGACGCACGAGATCATGAACTCGGTTGCGCCGATATCATCGCTGGCTGATACTTTGAAAAACAGGCTGCAAAGTCCGGAGATAGCGAATAGTCCGGTGAGTAGCCAGTTAGAGGATCTGGAATTGGGTATCGACACCATTAAACGCCGGAGCGAAGGGCTATTGAAGTTTACCGAGAGTTACCGTAACCTGAATAAGATCACCAAACTGGATCTTAAAAAGATCATGGTGCGCGACCTATTCGAGAACCTGAACAACCTGATGTCGCCTACGCTGGATAAAAAGAAGATAGAATTGGACATCGTATTGCGTGACCCTACGTTGGCCATCGAAGCAGATATCAATTTGGTGGAGCAAGTATTGATCAACCTTTTGGTCAATGCTATAGAGGCTGTGAAAGACCGCGAATCTCCACTGATCGTATTATCGGCCGAGGTACAAAGTAACAATAAGATCATTGTAAAGATAGCTGACAACGGAGTTGGTATGCCACCCGAACTGCTGGACAAGATCTTTATACCATTCTTTAGTACCCGCAAAACAGGTAGTGGTATTGGCTTGAGTTTGTGTAAACAGATCATGCTGTTACATAAGGGCAATATTCAGGTACAATCGAGCGAGGGAAAAGGTTCGGCGTTCTTGTTACAGTTCGTGCCGTAAGCGCCCCCGTAAGTTGAAATACAAGTCGCGGTAGGTGTGTACGATCCAAACTGCATACACCTACCCTCCTCCTAATTTTCTATCAGGTCAGCGTGAGTATTCCGGCTACTACCGCTCCGGTAGCCGTATTTAAAAAGTTAACCACGTTGTTACCTATCAATCCATTACGCTCCATCGTAGCGCCTAACGCCGAGTCGGTCACGTTACCCACAAAGCCTGCAGCTATTATCCATAACAAATTGACCGACCAACCAAAGCCAGCGCTATAAACCAAGCCGATCAAAGCTGCGCCAGCTATGCCGATCATTGTCCCCTCTAAACTTATTACGCCATCTAATCCGCGCTCGTCCCTTTTGAAGGTGATGATGTTAAAGAACCGCTTGCCGTAGACCGTCCCTAATTCAGACGATAGCGTATCAGCCGTTGCCGAAGCTAAACTACCGGCTATCATTAATTGAAAGATCTGCTGATATGCCGGCAGCAGAATTGCTAAAGCACCAAGGATAGCTGCCGTACCGCCGTTAGCCAGCACTTGCCCGGCGGTGCGTTGGCTACTTTCACTTTCGTTACCCGGCAAAGTTGCCTTCTGTTTAGCTTGCCAAGTGGTTGCAACAGTCCCGGCTATAAAGGAAGTTGCCAGTAAGGCGATGCCGGTGTAACCTGCTCCTTTATAGATCAGCGCGCCTACTATTGCTCCGGTTAGCGCTCCTGCTAAGGTCAGCTTTTTAAAGCGGTAGCTTAGCAAACCGCCAAGTAACAATGCGGTATAAATGAGGATGTCTGTTATGGGCATCGATTAATTATAATTCGTTACGGTTTTCCAGGAAGTCCAGCCATACACCTTCTAATTCATCCACCAGTTCGGGGCGTATCGCTATGCCTGATGCTTGCGGTGTCCAGGTCTGCTCGGCGAGATCGCCGGTTTTTAGGATATCCAAACCCAGGATCTGTTCAGAGTTGGGATCAAGCAAAGTATCGAATGCGATCCCGATCCTAAAATACGATCGACCGTTGCGATAAGCATGGTATGGCTTAGTGCTGATATACCCCGACGCGAATATCCCCTTCGGCTCTACGCCTACTCTCACCACATAGGCACGATCGCCAACTTCTATCGTTTTGTGGCTGGCAACGCTCCAATTATCCTCCAGATGGCCGGTCTGTTCAAATCGTTTTTTATCGTCGGGTAGATCGATCCATGGGAATTTCGATGGGTTCCATCCAAAAAGGTATGCTTTCATTTTAAGTTCAAATACGGCAGACACTGTATGTTATAATATACAAATTTCAATTTAACAAAATTATCAATAGCGCCTTTGTTCGCTTCAGACACATTATCCGATTCATGGTATCAAAATTGAAGAGGTTGTTGAAACATCACCACCATGAAAAACCAAGTTGAATGCCCGCACTGCCGTAGCTGCAAAAAAGTTAGTCGCCACAGCAAACTCACCCAAATATTGATAGGCCTTGGCGTTGCGCTGGTCGGCTTTGGATTTTTGATCGTTGCCGTTACCGGGGTTACGGGTTACTATCTATTCTCTTTACCGTTGTTAGCAGTAGGCATGATCGGCGCAGGTAAGGAATATACCAGCCCATATTTTAAAGCCCATTGCCACGATTGCAAAAAGACGTTTGAATATGTTCCGGAAACTACTACCAGCACGTTAAAGAACACCGCGCCAACATCATAATGGAATATTGCCGTGCTTCTTGCGCGGCATGTTAACCACTTTATTTTCCAGCATTTTAAAGGCACATATCAGTTTGATACGCGTCTCGGCGGGTTCTATCACATCATCAATAAACCCGCGCTCGGCAGCCCTGTACGGATTAGCAAATTTATCCGAATAGCGCTTTTCCATTTCCAGCCATTTGGCTTCGGGATCTTCGGCATTGCTTATCTCCCGCTTAAAAATGATCTCGGCCGCGCCTTTAGCACCCATAACCGCTATCTCTGCTGATGGCCAAGCGTAATTAATGTCAGCCCCAATGTGTTTGGAGTTCATTACATCATATGCTCCACCGTAAGCTTTGCGGGTGATCACGGTGATCCTTGGCACCGTAGCCTCGCAAAAAGCATAAAGCAATTTAGCGCCATTGGTAATAATGCCTTTCCATTCCTGATCAGTACCCGGTAAAAAGCCCGGCACATCCTCAAACACCAGCAGCGGTATATTAAAGCAATCACAAAAGCGTACGAACCTTGCCCCCTTTGTCGACGCGTTGATATCCAGCACACCAGCTAAAAATGCAGGTTGATTAGCTACGATACCGATACTTCTGCCCGCTAATCGCGCAAAACCGATAACGATATTCTCAGCAAAATCTTTATGTACTTCAAGGAATGACCCCTCATCGATCACCACATTGATAATATCCCTGATATCATACGGCTGAGATGCGCTCTCAGGCATAAAAGTATTCAGTGACTCGCGGTACTCATTATTCACCTCATAAGGCACCGACGGCGCGCGCTCCTCGCAATTTTGCGGCATGTAGCTCAGCAATTGTTTGATATGCTGAATAGCCGCTATTTCGTTAGCGCAGGCAAAATGCGTAACGCCCGACTTGGTAGCGTGTGTCATCGCCCCGCCTAATTCTTCGGAAGTAACCTGCTCGTGGGTTACGGTCTTTACCACATTAGGTCCGGTAACGAACATGTAAGAGGTATTCTCTACCATCAAAATGAAATCGGTGATAGCCGGCGAGTAGACCGCGCCACCGGCACATGGACCCATAATGGCTGACAACTGCGGGATAACACCCGATGCCAGCGTATTGCGATAAAAGATATCAGCATAACCACCTAAGGATACCACCCCCTCCTGTATACGCGCCCCACCCGAATCGTTCAACCCGATGATGGGTGCTCCATTCTTCATGGCCATATCCATCAGTTTGCAGATCTTTTCGGCATGGGTCTCGGACAGGGAGCCGCCAAATATCGTAAAATCCTGAGAGAACACATATGTCAGGCGGCCATTGATCATTCCGTATCCGGTCACTACACCATCGCCGGGGTAGTGTTCTTTTTCCATCCCAAAATCGGTAGAGCGATGAGCGACCAACATCCCTATCTCCTGGAACGAACCTTCGTCCATTAAAAAATGTAAACGTTCGCGCGCGGTCAGTTTGCCTTTTTTATGCTGGGCCTCTATCCTTGCCTGGCCGCCACCGGCCAATGCTTGCTCGCGTTTACTGATCAGGTTTTGTATCTTCTTCTCCACCGGTTTTAACAATTAGTAAAAGTTTAAAAGTAACAATTAATGGCCGCTTTCAAAATCGATCAGGTTTGCGCCGGCAATCCAGTTTGTTGTTGCAAATAAATAATAATTTATTAAATTCGATACACTAAGTAACATTACTGATGTTCACTTACTTGCGCTTCAAAAACATCGTAGGGGCGTTTTTTATATCGTAGTTTTTACAAAACCTTAATTATATTTACCCGATCCTAATCAATTTCTAATTACTTTTACATCTGTTGAAACGGAGCACGTCGCATATTTTGATCAGCATGATCTTCATTGGCATCTTTGTCATGAAGATGGGCATCTCTGTTGCGCCTATTTTTTTGGCATTTAACAACAATAAGGTAATAAACGCAGTGATCCTACAGTTAGAGCTGGAAGGCAAAGACGAAAAAGACACTACCGAAAAAGAATCGGCCAAAGAGAAGAAGTTTTTTGACGAGGATCTGGTTATGCATTGTTACGCCATTACACCCGTCCTATTAGAGAATAACCTGCTGCACAATCAAGAGCATGCGCTGCCCGTGCAAACGTTCCACCCCGTAGTCCCTACACCGCCGCCCAACGCGTAAAGATACTCCTGCCGGTCCTTATTCAGGTCCGGGACTTTTTCGCTATCCCTATTTTTTTCATTCTTACAATTGATCGTAACTTTTTATGGAGCAACATGAGTTTGCTGCAGGCGGGCTTAACCTGGGTAAATACTTTAAAGCTAAAAATTTAAAGAGAGACCTCCCTGCAAGTATAGTAGTATTTTTAGTGGCCTTACCGCTTTGTTTGGGTATAGCGCTGGCCTCTGGCGCACCGCTTTTTGCGGGTGTGCTTACAGGCATCATCGGTGGTATCGTAGTAGGTTCGTTAAGCGGATCGCAGCTCAGTGTTGCCGGTCCGGCAGCGGGTTTGACAGTTATCGTAATGAATGCGATCCACAGCTCGGGCACTTACGAGGCCTTTTTACTGTGCGTTGTATTAGCGGGAGTTTTCCAGATCATCCTTGGTTTGATCAAGGCCGGGACTATCGGTAACTACTTTCCGTCTGCAGTGATCGAGGGTATGTTGGCCGCTATTGGTATCATCCTTATCCTGAAGCAATTCCCCCATGCTGTAGGTTACGATAAAGACTTTGTAGGCGATGAAGAATTTATGCAGGTGGATAAAGAGAATACCTTCTCGGGCATTTTGAGTGCTATCAGCAAGATCAATTATGGCGCGATGATCATCGCAGCTGTTTCTATCTCGATATTGATCTGGTGGCCAAAGATCAAAAAGGTGTCCGGTATTCCGGCCGCTTTAATGGTAGTGTTGGCTGGCATTGGTTTAAGCCTGGCTTTTAACAATACCGGGTTAGAACTGCGCGATAAACAATTTGTACAGATCCCTATCGTTAACAGTGCTAACGAATTTTTCGGTTTGTTCCGAATGCCCGATTTTGGCGCTATCGGCAATAAACAGATCTGGGTAAGCGCATTTACAATAGCTGTAGTGGCCAGTTTGGAGACCCTTTTAAGTTTAGAAGCGGTAGACAAGATAGACCCGATCAAACGGATATCCCCTACCAACCGCGAACTTTGGGCGCAAGGGGCTGGTAACATTGTGAGCGGTCTGTTAGGTGGTTTGCCAATGACGGCGGTTATCGTGCGCTCGTCGGCCAATGTCAACGCTGGTGCTCGCACTAAAATGAGTGCTATTTTTCATGGCTTTCTTTTGTTGATATCACTGGTGCTTATCCCTAAGATCATCAACTACATTCCCCTATCTTGCTTAGCAGCTATCCTGCTAATGACCGGTTACAAACTGGCGCGTATCTCTTTGTTCCAACATATGTGGCACAAAGGCCTGAACCAGTTCATCCCGTTTGTGGTAACTATTGTGGCAGTTGTGTTTACCGACCTGTTGATCGGCGTGGGTATAGGTATGTTGGTGGGTGTGTTCTACATCCTGCGTACCAATATGAACAATCCTTATTTCTACCATATCGAAAAAAATGGCAATAAGAACGTGTTCCGTATCCGTTTGGCCGAGGAGGTTTCTTTTTTGAACAAGGCTTCGATACAGGTTATGCTGACCAAGTTGCCTAAGGAATCGACGGTGATCATTGACGGTACGAGTTCGAGATATATTGACCAGGACGTTTTAGAGACTATCTTCAATTATAAACACAATGCCTTTACCAAAGCGATCATTGTAGAACTGGTCAATATCAAACACAATTACCCGGTACCTAAATTTAAGGAGTTGACTTTTGAGGCATCATCAAAAACAGACGAGGATCAGTAAGGAATATCATACCGGATAACGCGAAATAAAACTTTGCTATATTTAGGGCATGAGAAAAAACCTTATCGCTATTGTACTGCTACTGACGGCTTGTGCCGCCAAAGCTCAAAGTTCGAGTACTGACACTGTTAAAACTAATACATCGGCCACTGCAAAGGATAAACCTGCGACTGACGACAACGAGATCTACTCGACCGTTGAAGAGCAGGCCGAATTTCCGGGAGGGATAGATGAATTCATGAACTTTTTATACAACAACGTGAGATACCCGATGGAAGACAGGATGGCTAAACGTGGCGGAAAAGTGTTCGTGCAATTCGTGATCGAGAAGAATGGCAGTTTATCGCAATTCAAAATCATAAAAAGCGTCTCGAAAACCATAGACCAGGAAGCGATACGTGTGATAAAGTCGAGCCCGAAATGGAAACCGGCAAAGGAAAAAGGTGTTATTGTGAGGCAACTGTTCACCGCGCCGTTCGCTTTCAGCACCAATTGATATTTAAGTACTAAAATGATACCGATGCGTAAACCGCTCTTGATCTTAATGATGTTAGGTTTTGCCTTTTTTGCAAAAGCCCAAACTACCGTAGACCCTAAAAAGGATACAACGATCTACACCACGCCCGATGTACCTGCCGAATATCCCGGTGGCATGGATGCGCTCTATAAATTTATAGCAGAAAACCTGGTATATCCGCAAAGTGCTAAAACATCTAACGTGCAAGGTAAGGTGTATGTAGGTTTTGTTATCGAAAAAAAGGGCAACCTATCGGGGGTAAAAGTTGTGCGCGGACTTACCAAAGATGTAAATGCTGAAGCGGTACGCGTGATCAAAGATGCACCACGCTGGGCGCCGGCCAAGCAAGGTGCGAACGCGGTAAGGCAGGAGTTTATGGTGCCCATCAGTTTTAATATTAAAGAGGATGCAACGGCTGAGGTATTTGAACCTGTTGATGAATCGGCAGAATACCCGGGTGGTATGGAAGCTTTTTTAACCTATATCACCAAAAAATTGAACTACCCTAAGCAAGCCCGTTTAGATCGGGTGAACGGCAAGGTGCAACTAAGTTTTGTGGTGGAGAAAAATGGTATTGTCAGCAACGTAAAGATATTAAAAAGTCTCACGCCCGAAACCGATGCCGAGGCTATCCGATTGATCAAAGGCTCCAAAGAGTGGAAACCGGCTAAAATTCGTGGTAATCCCGCACGACAAAAATTCACGCAAGCGATCACATTTTCGCCACCTGAGGAGTAAATAAATTTAAGTTACACGGTCTCACAATTGCTTTAGGATCATGAAAACTCGAATGCTTTTTTTATCGTTACTGTCCTTATCGTTTTTTACGGCGAAAGCTCAAGAAAAAAAGAGCCCAAGCTCGGCTAAAATTTATGATAACGTCGATGACTCACCGGAATATCCTGGTGGCTTACAGAATTTTTATAATTTTTTAGGGCAAACCCTACGTTATCCGGATAGTGCACGTACTCATAATGTGCAAGGCAAAGTATTTATTCGGTATGTGGTTGAAACTGATGGCGCACTAAGTGATCTTACCGTGATGCGCGGCGTGAGTGCCGATCTGGATGCTGAGGCTATACGTGCTATGAAACTGTCACCAAAATGGAAGCCGGGTAAGATCGGTGGACAGGCGGTCAGGGCATATTACACCATACCAGTGTCGTTCGTACTTGCACCTGAGAATTTTGAGGCCATAGAAAGTTCGGCAGATTACCCCGGCGGCATCGATAAGTTTTACAACTACTTAATGGCTAACCTAAAATACCCCGAGCAGGCAAAAAAAGATAAGGTTGAAGGCAAAGTAAAGGTGAGTTTCGTGGTAGACCAAGATGGGTCATTAACAGACATCGAAGTAGTTGGCCCTTTGTCAAAGGAAACCGATGCTGAAGCTATACGGTTGGTAAAAGGTTCGAGAAAATGGGCACCGAGCCAGCAAAATGGCAAACCTGTACGTCAAAAATTCACCGTACCAATTACGTTCAGTTTAGCGTCATTACAGTAGAATAGCAAAAACCCTTTAACGTCATAGACGTTTAAAAATTAAAAAACGATAATTAACACATAAGCAGTGATGAGGGAATTAAAGTTCCTCACCTACATATTAAAACAATCTATCAATTATGAGTACTCCACACATTCACGACACCAGTCATATCACCTACGAAGGTTTACTGGCCGGTAATGAAACATTTGTTGCCAACGCTTTGGCACAAGACCCTGATTTTTTTAACACCTTAGCTAACGGACAAGCTCCGCCTGTGCTTTGGATCGGTTGTGCCGATAGCCGTGTGCCAGCAAACCAGATCACCAACACTGCCCCGGGCGAGATATTTGTACACCGTAACATTGCCAACGTAGTGGTGCATACCGATATGAATATGCTTTCGGTTCTGGATTATGCTGTTAACGTATTGAAAGTAAAACACGTGATCGTGACCGGACACTATGGTTGCGGCGGTGTGTTGGCAGCTATGAGTAACAAACAAGTAGGCTTGATCGATAACTGGTTGCGCAACATCAAAGATGTTTACCGTTTTTATGCAAAAGAACTTGACGCGATCGCCGACGAAAAAGAACGCGGAAACCGTTTGGTGGAACTGAACGTGATAGAAGGTGTACGCAACCTAAGCAAAACCTCTATTGTACAGAACGCCTGGAAAAATGGCCAGGAACTTAACGTACATGGTTGGGTTTATGCCCTATCTACCGGCAGGATCAAGGACCTTAAAGTTAGTGCCCATAACAACGAGGCCCTTGACGAGGTGTTCAAGTTTAAGTCTTAAACAGTCCGAAAGTCGGAAAGACAGCAAGACCGAAAGTAAAAAACTGGTTGGTCACAAAATAAAGCGGCGTCACGAACTCTTCGTGACGCCGCTTTTGTCATATATCTTTCGGACTTACCGACTTACGGTCTTCCGGACTTTTTCTTACTCCGCCAAGAACGGATATCTGTAATCTTTCGGCGGATCAAAGGTCTCTTTGATCGTGCGTGGAGATACCCAACGCAACAAGTTGATCATAGAACCGGCCTTATCGTTAGTACCAGATCCGCGGGCCCCGCCAAATGGTTGCTGACCTACTACTGCACCTGTTGGCTTATCGTTAATGTAGAAGTTACCGGCCGCGTTGCGTAAGCCTTGGGTAGCCTCGGCAATAGCATAACGATCTTGCGAGATGATCGAACCGGTTAAGGCATAGATCGATGTTTTATCGACGATCTTGATCACCTCGCTGAAGTCAGCGTCCTCGTAAACATAAATTGTAAGTACCGGGCCGAATAGCTCTTCGCACATGGTCACGTAAAAAGGATCGTTCACTTTGATCACAGTTGGGTGGATGAAGTAACCTTCGCTTTTGTCGTAAGTACCACCGGCTACTATCTCTACTGATGTATCAGCTTTGGCATCATCTATATACTTAGCTAATTTATCAAAAGAACGCTCGGTGATCACCGCGTTAACAAAATTGCTAAAGTCCTCTACCGGTCCTACTTTAAAACTTGCGATGTCGCGCTTCATAAGCTCGCTAACTGCCGGCCATAGTGATGCTGGTACATAGGCGCGTGAAGCAGCAGAACATTTTTGTCCCTGATACTCGAACGCGCCACGTACTAAAGCAGTACTCACCACGTCGGCATCAGCGCTTGGGTGGGCTAACACAAAGTCTTTACCACCGGTCTCGCCTACTATGCGCGGGTAAGTTTTGTACAGGTGGATATTAGTACCTATGGTCTTCCATATCTCCTGGAACACACCTGTTGAACCTGTAAAGTGGATACCTGCAAAATCCGGATGTTTAAATACGATATCACCAACGGTCGGGCCATCGGCATAGATCAGGTTGATCACGCCCGGAGGGACACCTGCCTCGTTAAACAATTGCATCAACACGTTAGCGGCATAGATCTGCGTATCGGCAGGTTTCCAAACTACTACGTTACCCATCATGGCTGCTGATGCAGGCAGGTTACCGGCAATAGCCGTAAAGTTGAACGGTGTTAACGCAAACACGAAACCTTCTAACGGGCGTTGCTCTACCCTGTTCCAGATACCTTTTGGCGATACCGGCGGTTGCTGCGAGTAGATCTCGGTCATGTATTGCACGTTGAAACGCAAAAAGTCGATAAACTCGCAAGCCGAATCGATCTCGGCCTGGTAGGCGTTCTTGCTTTGGCCAAGCATCGTAGCGGCATTTAATCTGGCACGGTACGGGCCTGATAAATGCTCTGCAGCTTTTAAGAAAATGGCAGCACGTTGCTCCCACGGCAGGTTCTCCCAATCGGCTTTCGCTGCAAGGGCAGCGTCGATAGCCGCCTGGATCTGCTCACGATCGCCAATATGGTAAGTACCTAATAAATGTTTATGATCATGCGGCGGGCGCAGTTCGCCGGTGTTACCGGTGCGCACTTCTTTGCCGCCAATGTACATGGGGATGTCTACTTGCTGTGCGCGGGCTTCTTCTAAAGCCTTTTTTAAAGACGCGCGTTCTGCACTGCCCGGACCGTAATTCAGAACGGGTTCGTTAACGGGCTGCGGGGTGTTAAAAAATCCTTTAAGCATAGATGGGTATTTTTTGAGATGGGCAAAGATAGGCTTTAAATCATTATGCCCGAAACAGCCCGCTTGTAAATTACTGCCGATCAACAAAGCATGTAATTGTAACAATGTATGTGACGTAGCCTGTAGACTTAAACTATCGCCAAAACAGATAGTTCAACCTATAGAAAACAAAAAATAACGACCATGAAAACTCTTAGAATAACATTAGCAAGTTTAGTAGCCTTAGTAGCTATATTCTCATACAATGCAGCGAGCGCGCAGGTACGTTTAAGTGCAAATATCAATGTAGGCCATCCGGGAGCGCATCGTACCGTGGTGGTACACCGCCCGCCGGTTGTTCATCGCACTGTTGTAGTACATAGGCCTGCTTATCGTCCGGCACCGCGTCATGTGGTTGTGCACAGACCGGCATATCGTCCCGCACCACGCCGTGTAGTGGTGCATAGGGCGCATCCACGTAAAGTGGTTATGGTACATGCCGCTCCTCGCCATGTGATCTACAGGCATCGTTAATAAATTAAGGCCCGCCAAAATATCTGGCGGGCCTTAATTTAGTTCTAAAGTGACCTTATCTTCAAATTTTTAAAGGCGACGGGGCCGTGGTGATCTTGCAGCATTATCCTCCCCTTTTCTACCGTCCCGAACATCGGCTCCACTTTACTGAATTTACTATCGGCTACGCAGTCGGCATACTCTTTACTACCGCGGGTATATTCTAACACCTTTACGCCGTTAACAAAGTGTTGCACGTTCTTCCCTTTAGCAATAACCCTGATCGTATTCCATTGTCCCGGCGGGTTAACTTTCTTTTTGGTTTCTACAGGCGGTAACACATCGTACAAAGATCCCAATAAATGATCGGCCAGTTTATTATCCTCACCATTCACATCATCAATGATCTGGAACTCGCAACCCAGGTTGCCGCCCTTATCATATTTAGTAAAAAAGTATTTGATGCCGCTGTTGGTGCCAGCCACCAGGTTAAAATCGGCAGTGAACTCAAAATCACCGAATTCGTCTACAGTAAAGATATCGCCGCCCTTTGCTTCTTTCTTCAGCGTAAGTGTGCCGTTATCTATCTCCCATGCACCTTGGGCGGCAACCGTCGGTTTGCCATCGCCGGAAGTCCAGCCGGTGGTAGTGCTGCCATCGAACAGTAATTTCCAGCCTTGCTTTTTTTCTTTGGGGTTCAGCACGTTGTCGGGCATGCTTTGTGCAAAGGCATAGTTGCCGATAAATACAGCGGTCAGCAGCATCAGTAATATTTTCTTCATTTTATAATTGGTGTGATAGCTTAAAATTAGCGCAATTCAGACCCATTTGCAACACTACTTCGTCCGATTCACAACCGTTATGTGTATTTCGATATAATGGTATAATAAAGTTACAGTAACAAAATTGTGCTATCACAAACTTATGATACAAACCGATACCTTTGCATAGACCTGATATTATAAAACCTAAAATTAGTTTCGTAAATCCCTTGTTACAAGCAACTTTAATACACAAGGCAAATAAACTATATTAAGTATTTAACGTATTAGCTATAAGCCTTACACCATTACCCTAAAATGGCAAGGCACTTAAACTATTGACCTTGTTACGCCCATGTAATTGCAGGGCGATCGGAAACACGTTACTTATATTTCGCATCACATTTACCAATTTACCTGATATAACCTAACCAACATCGCTATGAAAAACAACCTTATGAGAAACCATTTTTTACTATTCATCACCTTTGTACTGGCATTTACAGGCTGCAAAAAAAGCACGATAGAAGAACCTACACCCGGGCCTACCAAAAATGATACTGTGGTAACTAACCCACCCACGCCAACAACACCGGCACACCTAAAGGGTTTAAAGATCAACGGGGCGGACTGCGCATTCGATTCGACATTTGTTACCTTTTATTACCCTGTAGCCGTCGGTACTACTTTAAGTAACATCACTATCAACTTTGACACTACAGCTGCCAAGAATTTCTATTTTAACGGCACCAAGGTTAGCAACGGCGGCACTATCAGCGCCAACCTGCAGACAGATCAAAAGATCAGCGTAAAAGCGGCGGATAAAGACAACAACGGGCCTACTTATGACCTGGTGATCACCGGCCTGCCGATCGTAATGCTGACCGCTGGGTCTACCATTGGCGATAACGAGATCTCCGGCGGATTTAAACTTGTTAACCCCGACTATATTGCGCAAAAAAGCCAGTTGCAGCTCAATTCGGCCATTAGCATCGCCATCCGTGGTGCTACATCACGCGCTTATCCTAAAAAGAACTACAAAGTAAAAACCACAGACGATGCCGGTACGAGCCTGGATAAAGCATTCCTTGGTTTACGCGAAGACAATAGCTGGATACTGGATGCCATGTATGTTGATCAGGGCCGTATGCGTAACCGGGTTTGTACCGACCTTTGGAATACGTTTAACAACGTTCCGCATTTTGCAAGCGAACCCGAAGCCCTTAACGGGACACGGGGCTACATGACAGAGGTCTTCCTGAATGGACGCTACGCCGGTGTGTACTGTCTTACCGAGAAACTCGACCGTAAACAACTGAAACTTAAAAAGCAATACGGGAATAGCTATAAAGCGAACTTATGGACCAACGAAACATCGTTCTACGGTAACTCGGATTTTGATAATACTAAAAAAGAATGGGGCGGCTGGGAGTTAGAGTATCCGGACCTTGGCGACACACCTGCACCTAACTGGGGCTATTTGCACACTATTGTTGAGTTTATAGCTAATTCGACCGATGACGAATTTAGCGCACATATCGGTGAAAAGGTAGACCTGCCTAATATTGTTGACTACTTCATCTTTATGAACGCTATGGTGATGCACGACAATGAAAACAAGAATACCTTCTTTAGTTTTTATGATTTGCGCAACGCCAACAAATTCTTTTACTCGGTTTGGGATATGGATGGCGCTTTAGGGCGTAACGCAGGTGGTGGTAAGACGGCTAACCAAGTGATCGGGGCAAGCAATAATAAACTATTTCAACGCCTGCTGCAATTGGATCCTAAAGGATTTAAAGACATGGTAAAAGCCCGCTGGAATGTCTTAAAGGCAAACAAACTTAGTCCCTCGGCTATTGACGAACGCGTAGAGAATTACCGCAAAAAACTGGTAGAGACCAAAGCCATAGATCGGGAGAAAAAGGTTTGGACAAATTTAGGTCAGGACCTGAATACCGAAGCTGAATATATGAAAAGCTGGTATGGTTCTCAATTCACGCTGATCAACGATTATTTCAATAGTTTATAAACTACTTACTATAACAAAAGAAGCCGCCCTTGCTTAAGGAGCGGCTTCTTTTGTTATGACTATTTTGCATTACGCCGATCGGCCATATTACACTTACCTTGATACCGGCCCTTTAGCTTACTTCCGTCGACCAACCCAAGTTTGTAATCGATCTCAAGTTGATCTTTATTAAGTATCACGTCAAAATTGCCCGACTTGACCGCTATCTTTTGGCCATCCTTAATAAATGCGCCATAAAACTCAAATGGCTTTCTGGTATTCACGCCTTGATTACTGTAGCTATAATGCCCGTTAGTCAACTTTTCAATATCATTACACGCCAAACTTATCCATATCGTCTCTTTAGCTTGTGCCATATCAGCATTACCCGAATAAAGATCGATCTCGAACTTCGATGTTGTAGAAAATGATTCGTTAGCCACGGCTACGTACTCCATCGGCATGTCGGCAATTCGCATCGCCATAGAAATAAAAGTAAGGATGGTCAATACCGATGTTAAGATCATCGTGCTGATCCGGATGGTAGTTTTACGTCCTGTTTTCATGATAATTAAATTTATGGTTTGGTTAATTAATTCCATTTAACAAATAGCGTATCCCCGATACCGTCCGTCACTTTTTCAACCCGTTCAAAAACTTTACGCTTTCGGGCATTTGGGCATCTATAAATTCAGGGGCGCTTTCGTCCTCTATATAAAAGTATTTGATCTTGGTTTTTTTCGCCGCGCGGATGATCGCCTCCATATCCATTTGGCCCTCGCCTACCGATACAAAACTGGTCTTGCCGCCGCGTTCCAAGCCTTTCTTTACATTCTTCACGTGCATCAACCTAAACCTATCCGGATATTTTTGCAGCCATTTTATCGGATCCTGACCAGGCCAATAAACCCACATCACATCCATTTCAAATGATACGTACTTAGGGTCGGTATTCGCTACAAGGTAGTCGAAAAATAACCCGGCACCCAGTTCACCTTCGCCTTTAAACTCCGGGCCGTGGTTATGATAGCAATAGGTCAAGCCATTGTCGTAAAGGACCTTTCCGTATTTGTTGAAGTCTTCAGCAGCTTTTTTAACGTGTTCGGCCCGCAGGTCTTGAAAATCTCCGGGGTGGGATATAGAACCTATCCTTACAAATTCTGCACCCAGTGTTTTAGCCTGAGCGATCACCTTATCCATGTTCTTTTCCAGATCCCCCTGCCCTACACCAATACTGGTGCAGCGCATACCACGCTCATCAAGCAAAGCTTTCATTTCAGCAGGTGTTTTGCCGAACAGGTTAGAGAACTCGATGTTGGTAATACCCACAGCCTTGATCTTATCAAGCGTTCCGGCAACATCCTTTGCAAAATCGGCACGATAACTGAAAGAGACCACACCGGGTGCTTCTTTCAATAATTTCTTTTGTGCGGTGGCGGGCGAGCAGTATGCCCCCGCGACCATCAGCATTATAAATATCTTCTTCATATCGGTTAATTGGTCTTGGTAGCCGCATCCTCGGGTTTAGCAGGTGCGGTCAGCTCATCCATGGTAAACGTCTTTTGACGGGTGGCTAACTTGCTCCGTAGTGTTTTTACATCGGGTGCATTCACCTTATCACCTTTATTCTGCCATGAACGGCGGATAAAGTTCATCACTTGGGCAAGGTCATCATCAGTGTAATCCTTATTGTCGGCAAAGCCGGGCATTTCGCCGGCTATCTCGGGTGCCTGGTAAACCTTGCCGTTCACTTTAACAGGGCCGCTCAAGCCCTTCAACAAAATAGATGTAAGGGTCGCCTTGGGGCCGTTAACGATCTCCGACTTATTCAACGGAGGCGCTAATCCCGCCACGCCATTGCCATCCTCGCCGTGGCAGGTCTTACAAACAGTTGCGTAAATAGCCACACCACGCGGGTAGTATTTAGCCATCAATGCAGGGTCACTGTTCAGCTTGGCATCATCAATAGCGATCACCGTTCTGGCAATGCGTTTATTTATCGCCAACGCAGTATCGGGCATTAAGGCCAGCATTTGTTTTTGAAACTCGTGCTCTCGCCCCTGCAGGTTGCTTACAATAGCGTCGCCTACGTAATTATTTTTAGGGAATTTCTTTGCCAGGGCGAGCAGGATGCCATCTGCCAATTTACGGTCAAAGGGCTGAACTGCATTGGTCACAAATCCTACATAAGGCGCTGCCGCCGTGTCATTTCTAGCTATCATATCCTGCAAGATCCCGGCAAAAGCTTTGTAACTGTCCTTACCGATCACCGACTGCGATACCGTCAAAGCCTGCATCCTTATCTTCCATTGGGCCGACTTTAATAAAGCCAGTACCTCATCCGCTATTAACTCGCCCAAACCCTCCAGTGTCCACAATGCATGTGTGACTAACAAAACATTGTCTGACTTGATGGCCTGACGCAAGGCAGGGATAGCGGCCTGAGGTTTAGTATCCACCAATATCTGCTGAGCCTTATCCCTGACGTAACCGTTGGTGTTCCCCAACAATGCTACCAATTTTATCGGATCGGCTGGGAATACAACATTGTTCAGTTTTTTGCCTAAAGGATAGATCTTATACAACCTTCCGCATGATAGTGGTTGGGTCAAATTACGTTTCTCTATCTCGCCTTTTAAATAGGGTGTCAAATAGGTTTTATGCTGAATGATGCCGCGATACATATCTACCACATATAAAGCCCCATCCGGGCCATCATACAAACTCACCGGGCGGAAACGTTCATCAGCACTGGCCAAAAACTCGCGGCCTTTATAGGCTTGTTTACCGCGTACAACGTTGCCTCTCAGTTCGGTTATGATGTTACGCTTGATCAGGTTGGCTGAAGGCTCGGGTGTAAAGCCATTGAAGTTATACTCCGGACCGAACAAGCCGCCACGATAAATGAGCGGACCGGCGGCGGCTGTAAAATTATTCAACCGTAAACTATCATCTAATATACCCTTCATGTAACCACGGTTAACGCCGGGCGTCGGCCTGATCGGATACACTTTATTATCGGCAACGATACGTTGATTAAAACCAGCCTTGGTTTTAAGGTTCTTATTATTAAGTCCCAAACCCGGAGGGAAAAAGTCGCCGTTCAGGTTGGTGGAGTTATCGTTTGAATATATCCGCCCCTCGTTATCCTGCGTGATGCCCCATTGCCCCTGCTCCTGCATTGGGGCGATCAGCCATTTGTCGCCCGCTTTGCGGTAACGCTTGGGAGAGTTTGCATTATAGATCCAGTTATCCAACCCGCGATAAAGTCCATTGGGTTGGTGCTCCACATTACCACCCTCAGTATATTTAGGGTCGACAAGGGTACGCTTTACTACTTTATCATTTGCCAGCTGATAGAAATACAAATTAGGCGGCGACGCCACCAAAATACCGTCCTCTATCAGGCAAAAAGCCCGGGGCATCAGTAATGAATCGATCACTACCGTGCGGCCGTCCATCACGCCATCTTTGTCCTTATCCGTTAGTACCACAACTTTACCATTAGCTAATTCTTCGCCTTTGGCAGATGTGTCGGGCATGTAATCCTGCATCTCCAAAACCCAGATGCAGTTATGCTTATCAAAGGTCATCGCTACGGGGGTACTGATCAGTGGTTCTGAAGCGATCATAGAGATAGCCATACCTTCTTCCAGTTTCATTTTGCTGATAGACTGTCCCGGTGGCACTACGGGCGACGAATTGACATCGGCCTTAGGCGGGTTAGCCGAAAAGTTGATGAACTTGCGGGTGGCACATTGGTATAGCACAATGGCCATAAGCAGCGTACCGATAATGTAAACGTGTTTTTTCATTGCTTGCGAATATCATTGCGCAACCGGCTTGGTCTGGCACAGATGCACGATATCTGAACAGGTGAAGTTAATATTTAAATTGAAAAGCCGGACCGAGTTGCTCCGGCTATTTGCACGCAAACGTGTGCGGTAATGATCATTTTACTTTTAGGGATGCTCTGAATGACCATCGACGATATTGAGTAGCTACCCCAATACCTGATAAACCGTCATCGGTAATACTTTATTCTTGAGAACAACCTCGCCTATCATTTCGCAATTGAAAGATTCTTTGGCTTTTTGATAGGTCGCCTCGTTGATGAGGATCTGTCCAGGCTTGGCAGCCGATTGCAGGCGCTGAGCAGTATTTACAACATCTCCAATTACAGTATAATCCAACCGCTTCAATGATTCGGACCCGATATTGCCCGACACCATCTCGCCGGTATTGATACCGATAGATATTTCCGGCTTGTAAACCTTATCTCCCATCGGGGCAGGCTCCTGCTGACCGATACGGGCCTTTGCAGCCAAAGCCGCATCAATAGCCCTATCCAAATGATGCTCGCCTTTGAAGACGGCCATTACAGCATCGCCCATAAATTTATCTACAACGCCGCCCTGAGCGATCACCTCTTGAACCACTTTATCAAAGAGGCTATTCAGCAGATTCACAACCTCATTGGCCGGGACTTGCTCAGTAATAGCCGTAAAGCCAACAACATCCAAAAATACAACGGTAGCATTCAATACCTCGTTTTTGAGCAAAGATTCCTCAAAGCCTTTATGCCCCATAAAGTTCAGTACGTTCTCATCCACGTACATTTTCAGGATGTTATTCTCTTTGATGGCTTTTAGCGTATCCTGCATCTGTTTAACATGGAGAATGGTCTTTTCCATGGTCAGGTCCAGATCGTCGAAATCAACTGGCTTGAATACAAAATCGAACGCCCCCCGGTTCATAGCCATGCGGATGTTCTGCATGTCGCCATATGCCGATACCACTACCGCTTTCAGCAGCGGATTCGCTTCGGGCAGGTGACTCAGTAAGGTCAGGCCATCCATAATGGGCATATTGATATCACTTAGGATCATGTCAATATCAGCGTGCTCCTTAACTTTCTCCAGTGCATCGGCACCGTTGGCGGCAAAAATAAACTCGTACACATTCTCCCTGATCTTGCGGCGGAACTTTTGTTTCACCAGCAACTCCAGATCGGCTTCATCATCAACTACCAGTATTTTGGCCATCAGGTCAGTATCGTTTTAAGTTTCTCTTTTAACAGACTAAAATCAAGCGGCTTGGTCAAAAAGTCGTTAGCGCCGTGCTCTATGGCCTGGCGGTGGTTCTCGTCGTCGCCATAAGCAGTGATCATCATTACAACGGGTGGTGGCGGGGCATCAAAATCCTTGCGGATCCGCGATAACAGCTCGATACCACTCATCCCAGGCATATTGATATCCGACAGGATAAGCACTACCTCCGAATGTTTCTCTTCCAGGTATTCCAGCGCCTCTTCGCCCGAGAGGGCAAAATCGAACTCTACCTGGTGTTCTTTGATCTCTTTTCTAAAGCGCTGTAAAAAAAGCGGTTGAACATCCGCTTCGTCATCTACTACCAGTATCTTCATTTGTGCTAAATATAGCCTTTAAATTCAGGCCGTCGGTAACGTAATTATAAATTCGGATCCC
Organism: Mucilaginibacter myungsuensis; assembly: GCF_015222005.1. Lineage (GTDB taxonomy): Bacteria > Bacteroidota > Bacteroidia > Sphingobacteriales > Sphingobacteriaceae > Mucilaginibacter > Mucilaginibacter myungsuensis. The sequence continues at coordinate 445,234 of NZ_JADFFL010000001.1, forward strand.
TCGCCTTCGGTGCTGTTGATATCGATCTTACCGCCATGGGCTTTGGTGATGATATCATAGCTGATAGACAAGCCCAAACCAGTGCCCTCGCCGGTAGGTTTGGTAGTGAAGAATGGCTGCAGGATCTTATCCCTGATATCGTCGGGAATGCCGGTGCCGTTATCCTTTACCCTTATTTCTATGGCTTTATTAAGCGCTGACGTAGTCACGCTAACGACGGGCTTAAAATCAACACCCAGCTTTTTTTGCTTTTGATGCACTGCATAAAAAGCATTCGTGAACATATTCAACAACACCCGGCCAACATCCTGTGGCACCAGGGTGATAGCAGGCAAACCATCGGTATAAGAGGTCACCAACTCGGCATTAAAACTCTTATCCTTAGCGCGCAAACCATGGTAAGCTAAACGGAAGTACTCATCGGCCAGTTTATTGATATCGGTCGGCTCCTTGGTATCGCTGCTGGCGCGGCTATGTTGTAACATACCCTTTACAATGCCATCAGCGCGTTTACCGTGGTGGATGATCTTCTCCAGGTTCTGTTTGATATCGCCGGCAATGGCCATTACTTCTTCGGTATCGCCTTTGGCTAATTCTTCGGCCATTTCATCCATCAGCTCTATGCTAACTTCAGAGAAGTTATTGACGAAGTTCAACGGGTTCTGTATCTCGTGGGCTATGCCGGCGGTCAGTTCACCTAAAGATGCCAGTTTCTCTTGCTGGATCAGTTGCGCTTGGGTGGCTTTTAACAGATCGATGGTTTTTTCCAGTTCAGCTTTTTGTTGGGTCAGTTCGGCGGTGCGGAGTTCTACTAAGCGGTCCAACTCGGCGTTACGCAAATTGGCTACCTGTAATTCCTCGCGCTGCTTCTTGTTGGCGGCCCATCGGATAAAGATCCAACTGAACGCCATTAGTTCACCACAAACGAAAATATAATCCCACTTTTCGTAAAACGCAGGCGCTAACCAATCAATAACAGAGCTTACAAGGCCAACAGTTATCAGCGGATAATGGCTATTGAAATAGAACTGAAATTTGACGAACTCCGGCTGTAACTGCAAATACAAAACAACACCTGATAATGCCAAAATACCGATCACTGCGTTAATGATCTCATAATCGTCCAGCGCTTTTTGTGTTAGAATGAACAAGCCGACTATGCCCAAGGTCATGTACAACAGCGGCTGTCGCCATTTGGGCGACATGTTGGTTCGTTCAACCAATCTCCGTAAGCGGACCGGAAGTAAAAGGGCGGCAAGGAAGTAGAAAAAAAACATGCGTTAGATGTAATGTGATCAGTAAAGATAAAAATTTTAACGGATAATGGACCGCTCCCGTAACCGGGACATTAGTTAAGCATCAACTGCAGCTGATCAATACCGCTCATGTGCTCACAGATCGTTCACGTTCACGGGCGGGACACACCTGTAAATTGCAACCCACTCATTATCAACGCCATTTTTATAACCCGTGAACACGTTCAAGATGGGCACATTAATAATTATATTTTTATCTATCTAAATTTCAATTACTTAAAAACAACAACATTCTAAAATGACAAAGACTTCGCGTGAACGATCGTGAACAAAACTCAGTTAAACTTTATTTAATTTTAATTATTAATTGATATATAGCTATTTATAAAATAAACATTTAATAGATCTGCGAAATTGGTGATCATTAACCGCGATCCATCCTCTTTTCTTTATCCCATAAAGAAACCGCATATCCCTATATTTGCTACCTGCATGACCGACTATTTTAAGCGACTGACCGAACTTTTAGAAAAAGAACGCCAAGCCGATGAGGCTTCTTTTAACCAACTGACCAAAGGCGCAGGTGCGGCGCAACGGCGCGAAGCCGGACTGGCCTGGTACCCCATCGCTATCCGTAATACCGAACCTACCCGTGGCGACTACCTGAGCGTTGAAGTTGAGCGCACTACGCACAAGGACCTCTCCCATCAGATCAGGTTCGGCAGTTCGGTAGCGTTGTTCTCTAATCACGATGTTAACGACCGTGTGAACGCAACGGTGACCTACATAGGCGGCGACCGTATGCGCATCACGCTACGTACGGAAGAACTGCCCGACTGGGCCGACCAAGGCAAACTAGGCATCGACCTGTTATTCGATGCCTATAGCTACGATGAGATGCGCGACGCTTTGAAGGAAGCCGACCGATCAGACTCGCGACTTATACAGGTATTGACCGGGAACGCGTCTACAAACAATACTCCTGTTGTTTACCACGATGATAAATTGAATGCATCGCAGCAAGCGGCCGTGCAAAGTATCCTCGGCGCACAGGACCTGGCAATAGTGCATGGCCCACCGGGGACAGGTAAAACAACAACTTTAGTTTCGGCCATTAAAGCGCTTATAACACAAGGAGAAAAGCAGATATTAGTAGTTGCGCCAAGCAATACAGCAGTGGACCTTTTAAGCGAAAAATTAGCGGAGATCGGGTTGGATGTGTTGCGCATTGGTAACGCCGTAAGGGTTAGTGAGCGGTTGCAACAACTGACCCTTGATAGCCGGATGGCTACCCATGCGCAAATGAAGGATGCGAAGAAATTACGCAAACAAGCAGCCGAGTTTAAGAACATGGCGCACAAATACAAGCGCAGCTTTGGCAAAGCAGAGCGCGAACAACGCAAGGCTTTATTTGACGAAGCGCACCGCATTATGCGCGACGTGACCAAGATAGAGGAGTTTGTTAGTGACGATGTGATCGACCGGGCACAGGTGATCACAGCGACGCTTGTGGGTGCAGACCATCACTCGATCAAAAACCGAAAGTACAATACAGTGATCATGGATGAGGCTGGTCAGGCTTTGGAACCAGCCGCCTGGATACCCATTTTAAAGGCCACGCGTTTGGTTTTAGCCGGCGACCACCTCCAGTTACCTCCCACTGTAAAGTCGCAACAGAGCGGCTTAAAAACAACCTTACTCGAAAAAGCGGTAGCGCTGCATCCGCAAGTGGTTACCATGCTTGATGAGCAATACCGTATGAATGAGCAGATCATGGGATTCCCATCGTTGAAATTCTACGAGGACAGGCTTGCAGCTTCGCCATCGGTGTCTAACAGGTTGCTTCGTGCTGATGATAAGCCCATCACATTCGTGGATACTGCCGGGGCGGGTTATGAAGAACAGTTAGCAGGCAACAGCGTCACCAACCCCGAAGAAGCAGCATTTTTGGTAAAGCACATCGATCAAACCAATTATAGTTCCACTACAAGTGTAGCTATTATAGCGCCTTACAAAGAGCAGGTTAACTTGTTAAAAGAGTTAACAAAAGAGATGACCGTTGAGGTAAACACCGTTGACGGTTTCCAGGGCCAAGAGCGCGATGTGGTTTACATTTCGCTTACGCGCAGCAACGGCTCAGGTACTATCGGTTTCCTATCCGACTATCGCCGCATGAACGTGGCTATGACACGCGCTCGGATGAAACTGGTACTGATCGGCGATAGCGCTACCCTATCGCAAACACCGTTCTACGCTGATATGATCAATTACATTGAACAGCTTGGCGGTTACGAAAGCGTTTGGGAATATTGACCAAATAGCTCGGCCGCCCTTCCCTGGTATCCGCAATTACGGATAACCAACAACGAACCGGCCAAGGGTTGCCGTTGCAATTGTTCTTTGCTCAGCCCTACACTGGCCGAGGTGATGTAAAGGTCTTGCAGATCATCTCCGCCAAACGTACAGGAAGTGATATTGGCAGCGGGCATGGATACACTCAACAACTTTTCTCCGGTCAGCGGATCCCAGCGCGATACTTGCCAGCCATCCCAGTGGGCTATCCAAAGTTTATCCTCCGCGTCGATGGTCATGCCGTCGGGATAGCCATCACCGTCTGGTAATTTGACGACCACACGTTCGTTGCTGATCGTGCCATCGGCCACATCAAAGTCGAAGGCGACAACCTGCTTTGTCGGCGTATCAATGTAATACATCACCTTATCATCGGCAGACCAAGCTATTCCATTAGAAATAGTTACATCACTCAATTTAAGTTGTAGTCTAAGATCTTTGCCAAGCATATACAGGTTACCCGCTCCCTCCTTTTCATCCAAGGCCATCGTCCCTGCCCAAAAGCGACCCGCCGGATCGCATTTACCATCGTTAAAACGGTTGCCGGGCAGATCTGACTCGGGATCGGCAATACGTTCAATGTCGCCGGTCGCCCTGTCAATAAATGCAAAGCCGTTAGCCAAAGCGGCGATCAGTCTGCCATCGGCACAAACAGCTATCGTGCCGATCATCTCGCCTACGCTGATCGTGCGTAAACGTTTGTCAGGGGTTGAATACTCATAAATATCGCCTTTATGAATATCTATCCATAAGATAACTTTACGCTCCTTGTCCCAAACCGGGCCTTCGCCCAATGTGCAAATATGCGGAACTACAACTTCAACTAACATAAGTTAACTTTAATAAGGTGAAGGACTAACGCTTGTCCACCCGCCGTCAACCACAATGGTCTGTCCGGTAATGTGCCTTGCCTTGTCAGACACTAAAAACAAAGCTGTATCTGCAATATCGGCTACCCGAGCCGGTCGCCCCATCGGTGTGATGCGCGACCATACGTTCTCGTAATCGGGGTCTTCCAGGGTACGCTCGGTAGCCGTGGCTCCGGGAGCGACCGTATTTACGTTGATGCCGAATTCGGATAGTTCGATTACCAGATTTTTGGCCAGCATCTCTAAGGCCGCCTTGGTCATGCCATAAGCTGCCAAATTTTTATGCGCCTGGTGTCCGGTTACCGACGACATGAAGAGCAAACTGCCGCCACTCACTTGTTTACGCATTTGCTTAGCGGCGGCCTGGGCTAAAAAGAAAGTCCCGCCAAGGTTCACCTGCAACACTTTAAAAAATGAATCGGCAGGATAATCAAAGAAATCGCCGAAGAGGGTGATACCCGAATTGGCAATAGCGATATCCAAAGCACCGTATTCGTTTACGGCCTTATCCACTAATTGTTGGATGACCTGCATATCACCGGAATCTCCTGATACCGCGATACAAGAACCGCCTGTTGCCCTCACGATTTCTGCGGCCTTTTCAGCCAGTTCCGCATCAAGGTCGTTCAACACCACCTTCGCCCCTGCAGATGCCAGCTTTTTGCATATCTCTAAACCTATGCCTTGTCCTGCGCCGGTCACTATCGCTACTTTTCCTTGTAGTTCCATTATTTATTTAGATAAGTTTATGGTCGATCTAATGAGAATCACGTGTAACCTTACTGCCCGATGAACCACGCAGAAAATCCAGATCGGCACCCAAGTGCGCGCCTTGTACGTGTTGCTGATACAACTGTACATAGCCCCTGTCCGCTTTAGGCAGCTCTATCCGCTTGTTCAGGATACGTTGGCTAATCACTTCATCAGAAACCTCTAAACGTAATGACCGCCCCGGGACATCTAGCACGATCATATCCCCGTCCTCTACAACACTGAATACCCCACCATCAGCAGCCTCAGGTGATACATGCAATACCACAGTACCGAATCCGGTGCCGCTCATCCGCCCATCGGATATGCGGATCATATCCGTTACACCTTTAGCCAAAAGTTTAGCAGGCAGGCCCATATTGCCTACCTCGGGCATGCCGGGGTAACCTTTAGGACCAACATTTTTGAGGACAAGGATACTATGCTCGTCAACCTCAAGTTCGGGGTCGTCTATACGTTGTTTGTAATCGTCAATATCTTCAAAAACCATCGCTTTGCCGGTATGCTGTAACAAATTTGCGCTTGCGGCCGAAGGTTTGATCACCGCTCCATTGGCACAAAGGTTTCCTTTCAATACTACAACGCCTGAAAGCGGGTTGAACGGCGCATTTAACGGGCTAACGATATTGGTGTCGTAACAAACCACCTTGTCGTAATTCTCGGCAATGGTCTTACCGTTGGCGGTCAGACAACCAATATGCAACCTTGGCAGTAGTTCCTTCATCACTGCCGGCAGGCCGCCTGCATAATACAGGTCTTCCATAAAGTACTGTCCGGATGGTTGGAGGTTGACCAACAGCGGGATATTGGCTGATAGCTTATCCATATCGTCCAAGGTCAATTCAACCCCGATACGACCTGCTATGGCCAGCAAATGGATCACAAAATTGGTAGAGCCGCCTATTGCGGCATTCACCATGATGGAGTTCTCGAAAGCTTCGCGAGTGAGGATATCCGACAGTTTACGATTCTCTTTCACCATCTGCACGATCTGGTATCCCGAACGCTGAGCCATGATCTTACGCGCGGCATCAGGCGCAGGAATGGCGGCGCTGCCCGGCAAGGAGATACCCAGCGCTTCCACCATGCAGGCCATGGTAGAAGCCGTGCCCATAACAGCACAATGACCATCACTACGGCACATACCGGCTTCGGCCAGGCTCATTTCCATATCGTCCATCTCGCCCGTACGGTTGGCTTCGCTAAAACGCCAGATATCTGACGTACTGATCGACCTCCCCTTGTGCCGGCCCGTCAGCATCGGCCCGCCGCTGACCACAATGGTTGGCAGATCTACACTGCAAGCGCCCATCACCAACGATGGCGTGGTTTTATCGCAACCGCAAAGCAGCACCACGCCGTCTATCGGATTAGCACGGATAGCCTCCTCCACATCCATACTGGCCAAATTGCGGAACAGCATGGCGGTGGGTTTCATCAGCGTTTCGCCAAGGGATAGCACGGGGAACTCCACCGGGAAACCACCGGCCTCGTAAACACCGCGCTTAACATGTTCGGCCAGTTCCCTGAAATGCGAATTACAAGGTGTCAATTCAGACCATGTGTTACAGATGCCAATGATCGGCCGCCCGTCAAACTCGTGGTCGGCTATACCCTGCTTTTTCATCCAGGCCCGGTAGATAAAGCCGTCCTTGCCCGAACGGCCGAACCACTCGGTACTCCGTAGTTTCTTTTGTTCCATAAATAGGTATCGATATTTATCGAAGGTTTATGAAAGCAAGATCGTTTATTTGGCCGAAAAATGTCAAGCCCGGCAAAAATAAATTAAGGCCGGGCTTGACCGAGACGCGTTTGGCTAAAAACCGCCGTTAATGGCCAGTTTATTATGCCAGTTTGCACCAAAGTGGCAGGCATCCAATTTTAATACTTCGGCAAAAGCGATCTTAGCCTTGGCATCGTCACCTAAACCTAAACAGCCTAAACCTTGCAGGTAAAAACAATGTGCACGATTGCGCAGGTTAAGATCATCATCAAAAATGAGCAGGTTGGGTAAGGAAACGGCGAAATAATCTATTTTGATATCGTCGTTAAGATGGTCCACCCCAAAATCGACCAGTTTTTGAAAGATAACATCCGCTTTAACACCATCACCTAATTTACGCCACGCCAAGCCTTGGTAGAATATTTTATCAGGCTGCTGATCATTGTAAAATATCGCGGCAGATGGTTCATCTAAACCGATGACAGTTTTTTGGTAGAAGGCTTTAGCCTGATCAGCATCTTCAAGTCCTTCGTAAGTCCTGCCCAACCAATAGAAGATATCATTCTCCTGAGTGCCATACAGCTTACCCTCGCCAAGGTTATGCGGATAGTTTTGCGCATCTGTAAGGTACTTCACAGCTGCATCGAATCTACCACTATTTATACACTCCACCGCCAAAGCGACCAAACTATAAATATATTGCCCCGACGCTTTACCTTCCCCCCCTTCCCAGGGATGGAACTGACGACCCATGATCTGGTCGAAAGCGGTTTGGTGGTAGCCTAAAAAGTTATACAATGCGGCGCGTTCCAGGTAAACGTCGTCACGCTGGGTGGTCATATTAAGGTTGTCCTCGAGCAGATCCAATCGTTTGGCCGGGGTATAGTTCAAACGCTTGTAAAGCTGATCCAATTCCATTAATATCCTCGCATCTGCTTTATTTAAAGCAAAGGCGCGTTCAAAATAGCTAACGGCTTTACCGTGTTCGTCGCGTTTGTTAAAACAGGCAATGGCCAGGTTGCGCAACACGGTCGGGAAACTGTTATCCAACTTTACCGATGCTTCCCAGGCGGCAATGGCATCATCGTACTGCAACTTGTCGTAAAACAGGTTGCCCAAATAATAGGGAGCTTTGGCATCAGCAGAGTTCAATTGCATGGCTGTTTGCAGCACGGCGATATCCTCTAACCTGTCCGGAAAACATAGGTAAGGGTCGGCATCGGCCGCTTTCCTAAATAATTCGACGGCCTGACCTTCATCACCCAACTTTAATTGAAAATAACCAAGGTAGTAATACACCATCGGATAGGTCCGCTCGCCATCAAGGGCGTAGTGCAATAAGCGGAAAGCTTCGTCGTACAAACCGGTATTAGCATAGTCGAGCGCGTACTCAATGAAGTTTTGGTGATAGCCGCGAGCCAGTTTTAGCAGATCTTGCATAGCGTTGCCGCTAAGTAATTTGTCGCCGGCCGATTCGCAAGCGCATACTAACTCGAATAATGCACCTAAGTTGAAGGCATCGCGTTTTAAAGCTATCGTAGACACATTTATTGCATCGGCTGAACGGCCTAACTTACGGTAAGCCGCCGACTCGATCACATATGCTTTGCTGTTATGCGCATTCCTATCAATAGCCGAACGGATGTGTTCTAACGCCAACTGATAGTCGCCGTTGATCATATCCAGTTGAGCTACCATATAAAAGCCGGTATCCTTCCACGCGTTACCCCAGGTGGCTTTGTAGAAAGCACCGTAAGCTTCCTGCAATTTCCCCTGAAATTTTAATGAAAGACCGAGGTTGTAATACGGCTCAGTATCGTAAGGATTAGGATTCCGGCTAATGCTCGTCTCCACCGATTTACGGAAATAAGGCTCACTCTTAGCGAACTGTCCACGACGGAGGTACCATAAACCTAAGGCGTTATTGTTGCGAAAATCTTTAGGATCCCGGCGCAAAGCCTCTTCATAATACGGCACCGGGCTATAGGTAGCATGGCGATATTGCTCTAAGTGTTGCGCGGTCAGGAACAATTGCTCGGTGTTTTCCACTTCGCCCGGCTGTAAAGCTGGTTTAGCTGCTTCGGGCAGGTCGTTCACTTTATCAGATGCGGGATCGTAACGCAATAGTTCTTTCCCTGATGATGATGAGACAGTTAAGATCAACTGCTTTTCGTTTACTCCATTGGCATCTATTGTTTTGCGATAAACTTCCTCAGGTACAATACTCACCACATCAGCCAGCAAAACGGTATCAGCATGTTTTAAGCTGATCCTCAAATTCTTCTGCTCTCCGGTCACATATATCTTCAGGTCGATCTTGCTATCGGTCACATCAAGTGCCGTGAGGATATCTTTGGTGGCATTCTTCACCATGCCTAACTCGTGGTAAGGCAAAAAGTATTGGGTAAATTGCTTTTCCTCGTTCGGCATCAGCCAGGTAAAATCGGGCTGATTATCGGTGAACATGCCGGTCATCAATTCAATGTACGGGCCATCCTCATCGGTCAGGTTGCGGTCCCAGGCCTGGCCGAAATCGCTGTGTCCCCAGGTCCATTGTTTTTTACCGGGTGATACATGATGGTTGGCCACGTGCAGCAGGCCTGCCTGACTATCGTGCTCATATCCGCCTACAAAATCATAAGCCGAATTGATTGCCATGTAAGATGTCGGCACCGGGATGTTCTTATAGCGCGATATATCCGTTCCGGGCGAATAATCCACTTTATAATAAGTCCCCGTCGCGATGGGGAAAGTTGATACATCCCGTTTACCATGGTCAAAAACCGCGTTAACATCAGGTGGAAAAACCGACTGATAATCATCATTCACCTTTACTGCCGGGTTGGCCCACCATAAAAAGGTTTGCGGCAACAGCGAGCGGTTAAAGAGTTTAGCCTTGATCTCGATATAAGCCTTATCCGGATACAGCGTAAAACCCGCCATCCCCTTGGTGTGGAACATGCGCTCTACCTCGTTTATCCAGATGGTCTTGCTACCGTCTGCGTTCTCCTCTATTTTATGATCTACAGGTTCAAAAGTACTTGGGCGATGGTGTTGCGGCCAGTTGAACTCTATGCCGCCAGATATCCATGGGCCTGTCAATCCGACCAAAGCGGGTTTGATAACTTGATTATAGTAAATAAAATGCCGTTCGCGTATCTTATCGTAAGCCATCTGGATACGTCCCCCTAACTCGGGCAGGATCATGATCTTGATATATTTATTTTCCAGGAAAAGACCGGAGTATTGTTTGTCCTCTTTCTCGTCAAATATTTTTTCGATCACGGGATTTGGGTACACCTTGCCACTGCTGCCCTGATACACCCTTTTCTCAAAAAACATAGGGTTTGGGTCAGGTTTGCCAATACCGTAGGTAGGGATGGTCACTTGTTCCTCCCAAACGTTCACAAATAAGTCGCTCATCGTTATAAATTAATGTCTTATTAAATTGTCTTCCAGCTCTTCTAAAGTTTGCCCTTTGGTCTCTTTTACCTTGGCCTTCACAAAGAGGAATCCCGCGAAACAAATGACCGCGTAGAGATAGAATGGCCCGTAAGTACCCAAAGCTTTAGCCAGTATAGGAAAGGTAAAAACCAGCACAAAATAGGCTCCCCAAAGTGACACCACAGCTACGGTTGATGCCGTGCCGCGTATCTTGTTAGGGAATATCTCTGATATCAATACCCAGGTGATCGGGGCTATGGAGATGGCGTATGTGCTGATGGCCAGCAATACAAATATCGACACCAACCCGGCCGCATATTGGTTTTGCAGCAAATAAGCCAACACCAAATAGAGAACGGATAAACCAAGCGCTCCAGCCAACATCAGTGGGCGACGGCCCAATTTATCAACCTGCCACATGGCCAGTAAGGTGAATACAAGGTTTACGATACCGATGGACACGGTCTCGAACAATTGCTGGTTCAGGTTTGAACCTACCGACTCGAATATGGTTGAGGTATAATTAAACACCACGTTGATACCGCAGAACTGCTGGAACACGGCCAGCGTAATACCCACCAGTACAGCCGGGCGAACGCTTTTCTCGAATACCGCTTTGAAAGACTGCTTGCTCCCGCCCGTTAGCGACTTTTCTATCGCGACCACGGTATCATTGACAAAACCTGCCGAGCCGATCTTATTTAAGACCGACCGCGCTTTATCAGCTTGCCCTGCTTTGATCAACCAGCGCGGGCTTTCGGGCAACCACAATACACCCAACAAGAAAAACACCGAAGGCACCGTTCCTAACCCGAACATCCACCGCCAGGCATCGGGACCGGCATCGGCTAAGAAATAATTGACCAGATTAGTTACCAGGATGCCCAATACCACGGTCAATTGGTTGATTGCCACATTACGCCCCCTAACAGCTGCCGGTGATATCTCGGCAATATACATCGGGCATAGCATAGAAGCCATCCCTACACCAATACCCGCCGCAAAACGCATGATGACAAAATAGACCATCCCCTTTGACAACGCTATCGCGACAGAAGATATAGCAAAGATGAGTGCCGATACCATCAATCCCGGCCTACGGCCATATTTCTCGGCTATCTCACCTGCGATCAAGCAACCTACAATACAGCCCAGTGCCAAAGACCCCGTAAGGAAACCTTCCCACACGGGTGTCAGCGCAAATTCGGTACGGAGGAAAGGCAATGCGCCCGATATCACCGCGAAATCAAATCCGAAAAGATACCCCCCCAATGCTGATATAAAAGAAATACCTACAATATAGGCGTTGTTAAATGAATGTATTTGTTGGCTCATTATATTGGTTATTATTGGTCTGTTCCGAATTTAAACTTGATGTACTGATCATAAACTTGGTGCTTTGGCAGCAAGGCCGACGGAAATTCAGGACGGTTCATGGCATCGGGATAAAGCTGGCATTCGAGGCACAAGCCGCCGAAAGGTTGATAGGAGTCGCCTTGATGACCAGGCTGCGCGCTCAACAGATAGTCGCCGGTGTAAACAAATAAGCCGGGGTACGAGGTATCGATAGTAAGTAATCGACCGGATGTCTGCTCGCTCAACTTGACGGAAAACCTGTTTTGGACTTTTAATTCGTCATCAAGGATGTAATAACTGTTGATGCCATCGCCTACTTCCGGTTTATGTCCGATCTTATCAGCGATCGTATTACCCTTGAATAACAACTCCCCCGCTTCCACGATGTTCCCGGTAGGGATATAGTTGCGATCAGATTCGACGATAGACCTCCCGCTGATCGTCAACTGATGCCCGAGTATATCAGCCTTACCTGATAAATTAAAATAGGCGTGGTTGGTCAAATTAACATAGGTGTCCGCGTCGGCAACGGCTTGATAACGCATCGTCAATTGGTTATCGTCGGTCCAATTATAGGTCACCCTCAAATTCAAACTGCCCGGGAAACCGCCGGAATCGTCAGTATCGTCTAGCGTTAAGACCAATTCGTTGTAGTGTATCTCAAAACCAAACATTTTACTGTTAAAACCTGCCGCGCCACTGTGATTGGAGTTAGGGCCATCGTTCGCATCAAGCTGATAGGTTTCCTCGTTTAATTCAAAACGCGCGTTGCTAATACGGTTGGCGTAGCGACCTATGGTTGAGCCGATGTAACAGTTATCCTTTAGGTAACTATAAAGATCTGCAAAACCCAAAACAACACTACCGAGTTGACCCGCTCTGTCGGGCACCATTATATTCACTAAAGTTGCGCCATAATTAGACACCTCGATATAAGCACCGGAACTATTCCTTAAGCAGAACAGATACACCGGCTGATCGCCTATATTACTCCAGGGGCGATATGTTATACGCTCGGTCATTATACTGTTACCGCTTTAACTTAGTGTTTTTAAATGGCATAAATTGGTTTGATAAAAGTAGAATGATAAGCTGTTAACTGAAATGGATTTTATTAATTATTAGATGGATTATCTGATCATTGGCGTTATGACCATTCATTTACCGACCGATGCACATTTTAAAGCCAAAACAAGAACTAATATATTTGACCAACAGGCATCCTCTAAATTTAAAAGATGTTACATTTTGATCTATATTGCCACCGATAAGGTAGACAACAATGACCGCACATCCAGATAAAAAAATCGAAGAAGGTTTTATTGGCCAGCGGATGATCGTGTTGCCACCTGATGTTAAAAGACAGATAAACAGCAACACGCTGATCAGTTCGTTTTATCTTACGGCGATCGGATATTATCCCAAAGCGATCTATCACGATCGCGAACGTAAGCAGGGCATTAACGAGTATATTTTACTCTATTGTACCGAAGGCGAGGGGTACGTGAACATTGTCGAAATAGAACAGAAACTGACCGCCAACAGCTTTGTGATCATCCCTAAAGATACAGCACACCATTACCGAAGTTCGGACAGCTTGCCATGGAGTATTTATTGGATACATTTTAGCGGCAATAATGCAGATGCGCTGTATCGGCGATATTCAGAACAAGATGCAGCAGATGTTCAACACATTCCATACGATAAAAATAAGATAATGCTTTTTGACCGGGTTTTCACCATATTGGATCACGGTTTTGATGAGACCAGACTGGAGATAGCCAACATAGATCTGCTGGGGTTTATAGCATCGTTAGTTTATCATAAAGTGTCCGACATAGCTACCTCTGATACCGATACGGTAAGCCAGTCGATCAGTTTCATGAAAGAGCATCTTGGGAAAAAGCTGACCATAAACCAACTGGCCGATCAAAGCGCATTATCCGTTTCGCATTATTCCCGTCTTTTTAAGCAAAGGACAGGTTCATCGCCAATTGATCATTTTAATTTGCTGAAGATACAGCAGTCGTGCCAGCAGCTTTATTTTACCGATCTTAGCGTTAAAGAAATAGCCGCTACTTTAGGGTTTGACGATCAATATTATTTCTCCAGACTATTCACTAAATTGATGGGTGTTTCGCCAATGAAGTATCGTAATGCGCATAAACGATAGTTGATCAACTCCGCGGGTGGAAGTCCTTGATCGTACTCTTTAAAAATTCCCTGTCCAAGTGGGTATAGATCTCTGTAGTAGTAATACTCTCATGTCCCAATAATTCCTGCACAGCGCGAAGATCGGCCCCGCCTTCGATCAAATAGGTAGCGAACGAATGCCTAAAGGTATGCGGGCCAATGGGCTTTTTATAACCAATAGCGTTGGCCAAGCGCTTAATGATGGTAAAGATCATCTCACGGGTGAGGTGAGCCCCTCTCCTGTTCAGGAAAACAAAATCCTCCTCCCCTTTTTTGATCGGGCTATGTACGCGTATCTGCTCCAAGTATATCTCTAAAGCTTTTTTAGCATGACTTCCTATCGGCACTAAACGCTCTTTACTGCCTTTGCCGGTCACTTTAACAAAGTCGATATTGAGATAGAGGTTCGATATTTTGAGCGTGGTCAATTCAGATACCCGCAATCCGCAACTGAACAGTACCTCGATGATCGCTTTATTGCGTGTCCCTTCGGGTTTAGATAGGTCTATCGCCGCTATCAATTTTTCTATATCGGGCAGGGTTAGCACATCAGGTAGCTTGCGACTGGTCTTGGGCGCTTCAAGTAGCTCGGTCGGGTTTTTGGTGATCAGTTCTTCGGTCAGCAGGTATTTGTAGAACGCCTTGATGCCGGAGATGATACGCGCTTGCGAGGTTGGGATCATCCCCAATTCGAATACCCAAACTATAAATGCACGCAGTTCGGTCAGCGTTATCTGCAGCGGACCAATTGGTGCGGACAGGGTTTCGGTGTATTGGTATAGCTTCTCTACATCGCGCTCGTAAGCCATGATGCTATTAGCCGACAAGGAACGCTCCAATTTTAAATACGACTTAAAACCTTTTATTGCCGCCTGCCAATCCAAATGCTGTTTTATTTATTAAGTTTGATGCGATGAAGATACAAATTATAAATGGCCCCAACTTAAACCTACTTGGGGTGAGGGAAAAGTCCATTTATGGCGACAGCGATTTTGCGACCTATTTCGAGTCGTTAAAAGTACGCTTTCCTGAGCATGAGTTAAGCTATTATCAAAGCAATAAAGAAGGCGAACTGATAGATAAACTGCACGAAGTTGGTTTTGATCTTGATGGCATCGTATTGAACGCCGCCGCCTATACACACACCTCAATTGCTATTGCTGATGCTATCGCTGCCATTAAAACGCCGGTAATAGAAGTGCATATCTCTAACGTGCACAAGCGCGAAGAGTTTCGCCATAAGTCTATGATCGCTGCTAATTGCAAAGGCGTGATCGCAGGTTTTGGATTAGATTCCTATCGTTTAGCGATAGAACATTTGATCGGATAAATATAGGTCATCGATAAAAGACCAATAAAAAAAGCTGCTATAAGTGATGATCACTTATAGCGGCTTTTCTGTTTCAGCAACTACATCGCGCTGAAACTCTTGATCACCCCTCTCCAATCTTTACCAAAATCAACCTTGATCATTTTCCCTTCAGGTGATATGATGATCTTTGACGGGTATCCGCTGATCTTATAGTTGCCTTGTACCTTACCGTCGGACATGGCTACCGGCAGGCTGTATTTATTCTCTTCTAAAAAATCTTTTACTTTTTTGTCGGTATCATAGCAAGATATGCTCAGGAAATCCACGTTAGGATATTTTCCTTCAGCAACCTCGGTACTGAATTTGTTTACCACGGGCAATTCCTCGCGGCATGGGCCGCACCAGGTTCCCCAAAAATCAAGCACCAGCCATTTGCCTTTATGATCGGCAAGGGCGTACGGTTTGCCGTCCCAACCCTTCATAGCAAAGTCAGGCGCAATGGCCCATTGGGTCATGATCTTGTCGGTGAAGAACTTTTTAAAATCCCTGTCCGGAAACTTTTGGGTATACAATTTCTTTGTTTCCTCAATGTTCTCGGGCATGGCATTTACATGCTCGGCAAACATCGCCAGGGCTTCATCCTCATTGCCAGACTTCAATAATTTCTCGATGAACAATTCGCGATAGCTTTCTTTGGTCTTCAGAAAAACCCTGTCATAAAAACTGGTGTAAGCCTTCTCTTTTGGTGAACGCGGCGAATACTTGGCAGCAATGGCTAAGGACTTAACCGCACTGGCATCACCCGCTTTCTCCTGGGCCAAATACTTTAAGTAATATGCACCCGCCAACATATTTTGATCGGCATAGCGGCGGGTGTTGGTGGTGTCGTCGGCATAGCGTTGTAAGCGGGCTATCGTGTTGGCGAGATAGGCGTTAGATTTAGCGGTATCCGTTGTTTTTGCAAGCAATTGGTAAACCAACAAAGCGTACCGGCTACCATTACCTGCAAGTATCTCTTTGTCGGTCATCTTGGCAAACTCGTCGGCGGTCCTACTTAACAGAGCAGCGTCGTTACTTTGCTTTTTAGCCGTAGCCCATAACGATAATGGTCGGATCACTTCAGTATATTTTGGATCTTTGGTCGCCATACCTAAACGTAATAGCTCGTAATGGTCTTTTTTGCGTCGGTCATAAGCTACGCGGTCGTCGATATCTTCAGCATCCCAGTCGGTAAAACCTTGCGAAAAAGAATGATCCACCCAACTTTCAAAAGCTTCGGTCTTAGAAGCATGTAAAGTAGTTTGATAGGCATATTGCGGCCCTTTTTTTTCTAAAGCGCTACTTAATTTATTGTGCAGATGTATCCTGTCGCCTTCTATGAACTTATCCGGCGTATTTACCAGCAGGCTATCATAAACTTTATAACCGTGATTGCCCCTGATGCTTTGGACAGCCGACAGCACGGCCTTTACGTAATACGGATCATTAGCCAAACGCTGATCCATATTTTTGGCCATTTTATAAATCTTGGCAGAATCAGGTGCGGTGCCTTTCTTTAATGAATTACTCCACGAACTCATCCTGACCGCCATATTCATCCAGGCGGTATCGATCGGCCTACGTACTTTCGGCGCGCTAAGGGTTTGCGTGTTTTCCACCTGTATATCCATCACGTTACCTTTTACATTAGCTTCGGGGCCTACTTTGTATTTGGTGTCTTGCTTTTTAAGGGCGCTTTGCACCAGGCCGGTCTTTGCGTCAAGCACATAACGTTTAACAAATTTGGTGCTATCATTCTTTATGGTCGACTGCATGGTGACCGTATTAGCCGTGGTACTGATCTGCTTGAAAGGTGCATCAGTCGTTTTCGCTTCCGGACCTCGCTTTGGCGTAGCGGTCTTTGCATCCGACGAGCCGGTATAGAACATATCAGCTATCGTTTGCCTTAGGCCACTTTCCTGGTTGGCCAATTGTTGTTTAGTGATATCATCTTCCACATCCCAAGCCTTTAATCCGGCTTGTAAAGCTTCCTTAGCGCCGGTGATGCTAACCACCTCGCCTTTCGGGCTCATTGTCACGGTAAACGGTTTGTTCAGCATAGCTAAGGGACCAATAACGGCAGTGGTATAAAATCCGGTATTCTTGATAGAGTCAGTATTTAACAGGGTTTTCTTAGCATAAAAGTCGTAGATGCTTATGTTCACTAATTTCGCTTCAAGGATATTGTTTCCGGCTTTGTCTTTCCCTAAAGACTTAAAGGCGTAGGTGAATTTTTGGTCGTCTTTAAAGGTGCCACCTTGCTTGTTGTGCGTGGCTATTTCAAAAGTATGTCCGTTAGGGATATTCAGCTTTTGAGCTTTAGCGGCAAAAGGCAGGCAAAATAGTGTCAGGTAAATATAAGGTTTCATTGTGCGGTTTATTATTAAGATAAACATCGGTAAAAATTGTTACAGCAGGCATGTTTGTTAACAAACATTAACATAATTGATGAGGCGTTATAGTTAAAGAAATAGATTTTTTAAAACGATCTGCTATGTTTTCACGTTAAGCGGTTGACTATCATGATAAAGCTGCGCAGACCGATCTTTTACCTATTCCTCACGGCATTTTCGCTCATTACTTTTCATTATGATGCTAATGCGCAGGTCCGGTCAAAAAAAGCGACTTCGGTACGTGATTCATTACGAAAAAGTATCCTTAAGCGGGATTCTTTAATGCGTACACTAAAGCGTTCGGATACTTCGGTAAATAGTTTTTTACAAAAGGTAGAGTATTACAATACCAATTTTAGTAGGATAAAGAACGGGCTTACACGCGGCATAGATACCGCCGAGATAAGCCAGCTGCTCCCCCGCTTTGAGAAAAGACTGGTCACCATCAAGAAACTGATCGATAACGATAACTCCAGTAATTTACGTTACCTCTACACCATTCGCGATCTGCTTACCCGCAGCGATGATCAGCTGGACGAATGGCAGGACAAACTTTCGGAGATGAGCGCCAAGCTTATCCAATCCGAAAAAGAGTTACAGTTGATGCACAAAGATTCGTTGTTATCCGGTATACCTGCCGATAGTACATTATTGATCACACTACTGGCTCAAAAAGCTGCTATTGAGAGAAAATGGGAACAGTTAGATATACTGAACAAAAAATTGCTGATCAGAATTGGCTTACTGCAAAATAGGGTAGCCGTAGTTTATATCACCATACTGGACCATAAAGACCAGGTCAACACCAACATCCATAATTTTGGTATCAGGGCATTATCCCGCGAGGTTAGCTACATCTGGAACATGGGACCGGCACCGGGCATCACTTTCGCATCTGCAATGAATGCATCCATAGCAATGAACACCAAATTGCTCAACTTTATGGTTAACCGGGATACCCTGATACACCTTTGCAGCGTATTGTTGTTCGTTATCTTCTTTATCTGGATATATTTTAATCGCCGAAAGGTGATGTTGGTGCGGGGCTCCCCACGCGAAATATTGGCTCAGACAACCTATGCATCGCGTTATCCCCTTATGGCATCATTGCTGATAGCAACTGTTATCGCTCCGAATTTTTATGATCATCCGCCGGTGGTCTTTTTGGAGAGTATTTTTCTGGTAATGATGATGGCTACCCTTTTTCTGGTGAAAAAGACAGATCGTACGAGCATATTCAGTTTTTTGCACCCATTGTTTTGGATCACGGTGGCATTCAGTATAAGTAATTTATTTATACAAGTATCTAATACTGATAGGCTGGGTATTTTACTATTGTCCATTGGAGCTGTTTTAGTAGCGTTACGTTTTTTAAACATCGTAAAACAAACACCCGAGCAATACTTGCCATACACGCGCAATATCCTGCGAATTTTTATCGGCTTGCAGATAGCATCCATTATCTGTAACATTTTAGGCCGGTTCAGTCTGGCTAAGATCATCGGGATCGTATCGGTATACAATCTTTGGTTGGCCCTGGGGCTTTATTTGATGGTACAGATAATTATGGAAAGCCTTTTTCTGCAACTAGAGGCCAACAAAAAAAATAACGGCATCAGTTCGTATCTCGATTTTAAAATTCTACAAAAAAAACTGCGCAGTATCCTCAACCTCATTGCCGTGGTGCTTTGGGTGATCATGCTTACGCAAAATTTAAGCATCGAGGATCTGGCATTCGATTATATCAAAGATGTGCTTAATCGCTCGCACCAGATCGGGGGAACCGCGCTCACTATCGGAAGTATCATCATGTTCATTGCTGTACTTTGGCTGTCGTCGATAATAGCTAAAGTGATAACCTACCTCTACGATTTTGCCGGGCAACATCGCGAGGAAGGGGTATCTAAACGCAAAGCCCGTACATCTATGCTGCTTATTAAGATCGGTATATTTACCGCCGGTTTTGTGATCGCGGTTGCAGCATCTGGTGTGCCTATGGATAAGGTGACCATTATTATAAGTGCCCTTGGTGTGGGTATCGGTTTTGGTTTGCAGAACATCGTAAATAATTTGGTTTCGGGCTTGATACTCGCTTTTGAGAAACCGGTACAAGTAGGCGACCTCATCGAAGTGGATAAGCAGTCAGGCCGCATAACCGATATTGGGATAAGATCCAGCCGCATTGCCACCAGCGACGGCGCCGAAGTGATCATTCCTAACGGCGACCTCATATCCCGCCATGTTACTAACTGGACGCTTAGCAACGATAACCGCCGGGTAGAACTGATCATTGGTGTAGCCTATGGGTCGGACATTGCGAAAGTGAAGGAAATACTGACGGGATTGATCAGCAACCGCGATGATATCATGAAAGATCCGCCACCGCTGGTTTTTGTCCATAACCTTAACGAGAACTCGGTCGACTTTAGGATGCTGTTCTGGGCATCCGACATTGGTTTTTGGCTGCAATTAAAAAGCAGTGTACTTACCGATATTTATAATTCGCTTCACGAGGCCGGCATTGACATACCTTTCCCCCAGAAAGAGGTTTACTTACATCTCGCAGATAACGAACGGTTGAAAGTAGTGCAAGCCAAACCAACAGAAAAACCATCCGAAACTTAGAAACAGGAATTAAAAAAATGGGCGGTGTTTGCTATCTTCGGCCCAACACCATGAATTTTCAGCTGAATAGATATACATCCGTCATTTTACTGCTCACCTGCTTGCTGTTGGCCGCTTGCGACCAGCCAAAACCACCGCAGGAGCCGGTAGAAAAAAAGAAACCACAAGCATCACTTAAAAAGTATCAGAACATCCGCTACACCGAAGTTAGGCGATACTTCAATACCGGTTACTCGCTTACCGAGAAAGGCTATATGCTGGAACCCAACTGGCGACTATCTTTCGTGTCCGAAGATTCAGCCAATATCTATAACCCAAGGCGAAAGATGTTCGTGAATACCCCGCTTATTCATGATCATGATTCGGTCTTTAATATCGCCTGGGCTTATCTACGCTTAAAATATGCCAGTAAGGATAGCATAATTTTTCAGGTATTACGTACTGAGGGTAAGGTGGTACATAACGAAACATCTAATGTTTATATGATGCTTTACGCTGATGACTATATCCGGAATGTGTTGCATAAGGATCCGTTAAGCATGCAAGTGGCTACCCCGCGTGATTCGGCATTGGTGCGCAGGCTTACCGCCGAAGCAAGTAAAGATCCGTCGAAGGCGTTTGCCGCACGAAAGATGGTCAGCATTACCAGCAGATCGCCTATGGTGAAGGTGAAGCGCGTGTTAAACGATGACAGATCGACCGAAGAGAAGATGGTGAACGATTCGCCGCCGATAGATTATCTATCGCCGGAGTATGAGATAACGGTCAACAAAGCTTACGCTGATTTTTCTTATTACTTTACCATTTATGTGGATGCGAACGGAAAGATGATCTACGCCAAGTATATGGTACCGTTAGATCCGCCTTTCTCTGAAGATTATCCTTACATCATTAAAAAATTGATGGAAGGCTATATGAAGGCCTATCTTAACATTACGCCGGGCAGCACTTACGGCATTGCGCATACCAGCGAGGTGATCATCAGGTTATCGGGCAAAAAGTAGTATTAACCATATAAGGCCTACCCTTTAGGGATTTTTGTAAAAATTTGTTAAATAAACCCGCTTAATTTACGTTGTAGAACATATAACGCTATATTGAGCGACCCATATTCTGTTTTTATTGACCGATGACTTATAAAAGACTTTTACTTTCCATTTTCCTGACGCTGGTTACCGCCGTTTCAGCCTTAGCGCAACGCGATACCGTTTCATTAAATACCATCCTCACTAAATCGGTAAAGTTCTCTAACGATTACCCTTTAGAGAAAGTCCACGTTCATTTTGATAAGCCCTGCTATGTAGCTGGAGATACCGTTTGGCTAAAAGTTTACACCACGGTAGATATCCACATGCCCACCTTACTTAGCAAGGTGGTTTATGTAGATGTTTATAACGACAGGGATTCGTTAGTGAGCAACCTTAAATTGCCCTTGGTAAACAGTAGTGCTTCCGGCATGATCCCCTTAGACCCGAAAGTGCATAAGCAAGGCAATTATCGACTTAGAGCTTACACCAACTGGATGCTGAATTTTGATGCGGCGTATCTTTTCACCAAGGTACTTACCATAGGTAACCCCATCAATAACGATGTACTTACGTCAATAAAATTCAACACTGCTGCTACAGGTACACAACCGCCAATAGTTACAGCTAACATACTATTTAAAGACGCGTCTGGCGCTCCTTATATCAACAAAAAGGTTAACTGGCGCATGGAATTTAATCATGATGAGATAGCTAAAGGCAAAGGCACTACCGATGCCAAAGGCTACCTTACCGTTACCTTACCTCCTACTCCCTCCATTACATTAAGCGGGGCCACATTGTTTACCTCGTTAGATGTGCCTGAATTAAAAAACCCCAACGCTGCGTTCCCTTTAAAAAGTACAGCGCCAAATAAGGATGTACAGTTTTTTGCCGAAGGCGGTCAGTTACTTGCCGGCGTTGCCTGCAAGGTGGCTTTTAAAGCGATCAAGTCGGATGGTTTGGGTATCGACTTGAAAGGTACAATTACCGATAATGCGGGCCAAACCGTAGCCTCATTAGCTTCGCAGCACTTAGGCATGGGTGTGGTTGCTTTTACTCCTGAATTGGGCAAAACCTACAAAGCGGCTGTTACTTTTGCCGATGGTACTACAGGCAGTTACGATCTGCCGCGTGTACAAGGTAGCGGCATCGCATTAACAGTTTCGGCTAATAACGATGAGAACTTGAGCATCCGCGTTTTGTCGACGGATGCCTACTTAAAGGCTAATTCGGGCAAGACCTTTTATCTGGTGGCACAGGCAGGTGGCTTTGTGCGCTTTGCTGCGCAGACCGTTATTGATAAACCTGTTTACATTGCCAATATCCCTAAAAACAAATTTCAATCGGGCACGGTGCAACTGACCTTGTTCGGCCCTAACGGTTACCCGATCAGCGAGCGTATGGCTTTTGTTAAAGCTAAGGATATGATGGTCATTACCATGACCTCAGATAAACTTTTGTACAATCGTCGCCAGCCCGTAAAACTTACGCTTACCGCTAAGAGTGGCGGTGTGCCTACTGAAGCTAACCTATCTGTATCGGTAATAGATGAGAAGAAAGTACCTGTGGAAGATGACGCCGAGAACGGGATCCTTAGCAACCTGCTGTTAACATCAGATATTAAAGGCTACATAGAAAAACCCGGCTATTACATGGCCAAAAATGATGAGCCAACCAATGCCGACCTGGACGTGTTGATGATGACGCAAGGTTATCGCAAGTTCTCGTTCCGCGATGTTTTGGCTAACCGTAACCCTAAAGTGACCGTAATGCCAGAGGACGGTATTTCCGTTACAGGCACTTTGCGTAACCGTACCGGCCTGCCGGTGTTTAAAGGTAACGTACGCCTGCTTGTGCCCGAACGTAACATAGCGATGCAGGCGCTTACCAATTCCGACGGTCAATTCAGGTTCAGCAATATTATGGTAGGCGACTCTTTAAAAGCTACCGTTACCGCTAAGGATAACCCTAACCCAAATACGCTGATGGTGATGGTTGATCAGGTGATGTCGCCGGCGATTACGCGTATCAATACGCTGCCTGATGAAAAAATGAACATAGATAGCGCCATGCGCCCTTATCTGGACAACAATAAGCGTATATATGCCAATTCCCGCCAGTTGAGCGAGGTAACCATTAAAGCGTCCAATACGCCAAAGCAATTGGGGCACTTTAGCCATCCATCACTTACGGGCTTAAATCCGGTGCCTAATCATATTGTTGATGGCTCGCGTTTTCAAAAGTGCCCCAGCTTTATTAGCTGCCTGCAAAGCATGGCCTTGGGATTGACCTGGGTAGATCAAACCCTTTATCTTACCCGCGCTTTCAGTACCGGTAATAAACGACCTATGGACGCTTACGTTGACGGCTTGCAGATAGATATGAGCTACCTGGCCACTATGAGCGGCGATGACGTGGAGAACGTTGAGGTATTCTTTAATGACGGTACCAGCGGTATCAATCAACGTAACGGAACTCTTGGTATCATTGTGATTAACAAAAAGAAAAAACCGAAAGGACAAAAGATATCCCTGGCCGAACTTCAAAAGATGTTCCCGCAGCCTTACCAAACACTGATCGATCCGCACGGCTATTCAGAGAACAAAGAATTTTACTCGCCAAAGTATGATGTAACCAAACCCGCAACCGGCGGTGCAGATCTGCGTACTACTATTTACTGGAATCCTAAGGTAACCACCGATAAAGCGACCGGAGCAACTACACTTAATTTCTTTAACTCTGACGGTGTAGGATCTTACAGGGCAATTGTTGAAGGTATTGATAAGGACGGCAATATTGGCCGGTACATCTATCGGTACAAGGTTCAATAAACCAACGATATTATAGAAAAGGGAGCCGCTGGTTCCCTTTTTTGTTTCTGCAATATTTATATACTAAATGGTATATTTACATTATGGACAAGAAACTTTCTAAAGCCCAGCGTACCCGTCAATTCATTATCGAAACAACCGCGCCTATCTTTAATGTAAAGGGGTACGAAGGTACGTCCATGTCGGATATTACCGAAGCTACCGGATTGACCAAGGGGAGCATCTACGGAAATTTCGAGAACAAGGAGGAAGTTGCCCTTGCGGCCTTTGATCATAACTACGGCATCATTAAAAAAGCCATTACCGAAGAGATAGCCCGTTGCCGCAGTTATCAGGAAAAGCTGATGGTTTACGCTAACGTTTACCATAGTTTTAATGGCCACTCCGAATTTATTAAAGGTGGCTGCCCTATCCTGAACACCGCCGTTGAGGCCGACGATACTAACCCTCCCCTTCGCGGCAAAGCCGCAAGCGCCATACAAAGCTGGCGCAACGCGATCATGAACCTGATCAAAGCCGGGGCAGCTTCAGGAGAATTTAAAAGTGACATAGATCTTGAGCGGACCGCGCTATCGGTGATCGCCCTAATAGAAGGCGGCGTGATGCTGTCCAAAGTAACACACAACCATGCTAACCTGGATCAGGTATTAAAAACGGTAGCCATTATTATAAACGAGTTAAAAGCATAGCGGCCTTCGGCAAACTTCATCCTATATTCTTCGTTCATTTTGTTCATTATTGAAATATCGGCAATCGTAAGTGGTTAAGTAACGGCCAGATATCTACGCTAATTGTACTTTATTAAATGCAAACAACTATCTCGTAATCAACAATTTGACGAACCATTGTTTCTGTGCGTTTACCCTTACTCTCCATCCAAAACAAAAACCAATACGATCAGTTGTCCACTGTACTTAACTATTGAGCAATAGTAATTTGCAGGCCAATTTAAAATATTCTAATTTGGAATATTAACGACTTAAACAAGAGATCACGGTGACTTTAGGATCAGAGCTATATAACTTCTCTAACAACCATCTAAACGAAAAGATATCGCAACTGATCATCAATAGTATAGAGGACCATGCCATATTTGTACTGGACCCCAATGGCTTTATTATGACCTGGAACCCGGGAGCCGAGAACATTACCGGCTTTACCGCCGGCGAGGCCCTCGGTAAGCATTTTTCTGTTTTTTATACCGACGAGGATAAACACCACAACGTAGCAAATACTGACCTCACCCTGGCCCTGCGCAACAATAAATATGAGACCGAAGGTTGGCGTGTAAAAAAAGATGGCACCCGTTTTTGGGCCGATAACACCATTACTACCCTTTACAGCGAGAATGGCCGCTTATTGGGTTTCACAAAGGTTACCTGCGATGCCACGTACCGAAAATTGAGCGATGATCACAAATCGCGCATGTCGGCCGAGTTAGAGCGGCGCATTGTTAGTAAAGATAAAGCCGCTATATCCGAGCAGAGGAGGTTCCGTAAACTGATAGAGAATAGTTACGACGGGATATCTCTTTTTGATAAGGACCTGCAAGTATTTTACCGCAGCCGCTCGGCCGAGCGGATAGTGGGCTGGAATAATATGGAGCGCACCGAGCGCGAAATAGAAGACCTAATCCATCCTGAAGATATCGATATCGTTAACCAAACCTTTGCCGATGTTTTCGCGCATCCGGATAGGCCGGTCATCTCTCAATACCGTACTAAACACAAGCAAGGCCATTACATTTGGGTAGAATCGCTCATCAGCAATAAACTACAGGACGCGGACATTAATGCGATCGTTTGCAATTTCAGGGACGTGACCGAACGTGTACAAGCTGAAGCCCGCATTAGGGAGCGCAACCACCGCATAGACGAGATATTGGAGAGTATGACCGATGGCTTTATATCATTGGATAAAGACTTTAGATACACCTATGTTAACAGACAGATAGGCGAAATGATCGGCTACGACCAGCGTACACTTATCGGCAAAAACATTTGGAACGTATTTCCCGAGGCCGTCGGATCGGCCACCTTTGATGCTTTCCGGCAGGCCATGCTTACGCAACGATACACCTGGAACGAGGACTATTATGCTCCCCTGCAACTTTGGCAAGAGAACCATATCTATCCGTCTAAACATGGTCTATCAATATTTATACGCGACATAACCGAGCGTAAATTGGCCGAGGCATCCATGCTTCGGTCCGAATCTAATTTGAGATCGATATTTGAGAATACCGACCTGGCTATGATACTGTTCGATGCCGGTGCCAATGTGGTATCGTTCAATAACAACGCGGCCATATTATCTGAACGGCATTTTCACAAGACGCTTAAAGCTGGGATGCCCGCTATGCATTATGCATCGATCACGCGCAGGCAAAGTGTCGAAAATATATTTGATGAAATACGCACGCGGTCGCCTATCGTTTACGAGGTATCCTATCCCCTGCCTGATAATGTCACGGCTTGGTTTGAGGTGCGTTGGGTGAATGTAACTAACGAGGAGAACGCATCCATCGGCGTTTTACTATCCTTAAAGAACATTACCGATAAAAAACTGGCCGAGTTAGAGCGCGAACGCGTCACCAAAGACCTGATACAACGCAACAAAGACCTTGAGCAGTTCACTTACATCGTATCGCATAACCTGCGCGCGCCGGTTGCTAATATTAAGGGGCTTACTAACTTGTTAGATGGCTTACCTTGCAATGAAGAGACTGATGAGACCCTAAAACTGTTGTCGACCTCGATAACTCAACTGGATACCATTATTATGGATCTGAACAACATATTACAGGTAAGCAGCGAGGCTAATGATACGTTAGAAAAGGTGTCGCTAATATCGTTGGTAGAAAAGATAGAATCGGCAACTAGCTTGCTGATCAAAAAGAATAATGCCATTATCACCTACGATTTTAACGAGCTACCTACGCTGATGAGCATCAAAAGCTACCTATACAGCATCTTCCAAAATCTGGTGGTCAACAGCATCAAATTCCGCAAGGCGGATGTGGATCCCGTGATCAGTATCACCAGCAAGACCGACGGCACAAAGGCTATTATCTTTTTCGAGGACAATGGCAAAGGCATCGACCTGCAAAAACAACAGGCACACTTATTTGGACTTTACAAACGTTTTGACATGAGTGTTGGGGGGAAAGGCATGGGCCTGTTTATGGTAAAGATGCAGACCGAAAGGCTCGGTGGCAAGATCCATATCGAAAGCGAACCTGATAAGGGCACCACTTTTAAATTAGAGTTCCCTCTAAAATAACAACAGCCCATCGATCATTTTACAACGATCGATAGGCTGTTTAAAGATCTATCAAAAGGACATTTTACCCTGATAGTAGTCTAATATTTTGGTGCGGATAAAGTAATCGTAGCGGGCATTGATCAGATTTATTTTAGCACGGTCCATGTTTACTTTGGCATTCAGAAAATCTACCGAGTTTAATACTCCCTCGTTAAATTTCACGTCAGCTATACGGAAAGATTCGCTAAAGGCGGCCACTTGTTCGGCTGTGATCTGGTAACGCTCGTAAGCCATGGTCATTTGCACGTGGGCTTTTTCTATTTGTTGTTTTAGCGAAACTTTGGTGGCCTCGCTGGTGTACCTGGCATTTTGCAGGTCTATTTTGGCTAATGATACCTGGTTACGCTGCCTAAAATTACTTAGGATGGGAATACGCAGACCTAAACCTACACCTGTACCATAGTTATTTCGGATCTGGTTATCGTAACTACCGGCAGACCCGCTTGAATATTGGGTACTGATGCCCGCGTTAAAACCTAAACTGGGATACAGGTAACCTTTGGTAGCGGCCAACCCTTTTTCGGCACTTTTCACACGCAGGTCGGCAGCTTGGATCTGGGCAAATTGAGATATTGCGGCGTTATACACCTGGCTTGCCGTAAGATCGTAATTGCCGGGCAATTCATCAGCAGTTAAGCGTACCAGCGCTATCTCTTTATCAAAAGGCACATTCATGATCTGGAAAAGATCCAATTTGCTGGAATAAATGGCACTTCTGCTGGTCACCAGATTGATCTTACTGCCTGCGGTTTCGCCGCGCAGATCATACAGATCTTGCGGCTGCACGTTACCGTCTTTGTTCAAGATCTCGCGGCGCTCAAGCGTTTTTTGCGATACGGCCAACTGGTTTTGCGATTGCGTGTACTGATCTTGACTGTTCATTACCTGCAAATAGGTGGTAATAACATTAAGGCTGATATTATTTTTGGCCTGCTGATAATCTAATTTGCCGGCCTGGTAATCTAACGATGTTTGTTTGATGCTATTTATCAAAGCCAAACCATTAAATACAGTAACGTCGCTACCCAAGCTATAGCTACCATTAAATACCTGCCTGTTAACGTAGGTAAGATCGGCCGTTTGGCTACGCCCGCTATTGATAGAGTGGTTGGCATTGCCGCTTAAAGTAGGTAACAGGTTTTCGCGGGCTTGCTGATAATAGATCCGTCGACGCTCCATTTGCAACTCGCTTTGTCTAACATCAAGGTTATTCTTAATGGCAATATCGATGCACTGCTGTAGTGTGTAAACAGAGTCGGTCTGCGCCGTGGCCGTGGCAGAGCAAAAAATAAGTATCAGTAAAAATTTAAAGTAGCGCATTGCAAAATTAAAGTTTGGTAGACGAGTCTATCCTACCATCAAGCAGGTTGATGATACGTGACCCATAAGTAGCATTTTTTTCGGAGTGGGTTACTTGGACAATGGTAACACCATGGCTTTTATTAAGCGTTTGAAAAATCTCCATGATCTCTTCGCCTTGTTTAGAGTTCAGGTTACCTGTAGGCTCATCGGCCAATATCAGTTTAGGCTGAGCGATCAGCGCACGGGCTACGCCTACCAACTGTTGTTGACCGCCTGACAGTTGCGCCGGAAACAGGTCCTTTTTGCCTACGATCTGGAAACGGTCCAGCATATCAGCCACCAGCGCTTTACGCTCGGCACCTTTAATATCCTGGTAGATCAGCGGGGTCTCGATGTTCTCGTAAACGGTCAGTTCGTCGATCAGGTGGTACGCCTGGAACACAAAGCCGATATACTGCTTGTAAAGCGCCGACCGTTGTTTCTCTTTAAGATTATGTACCGGCTGCCCCATAAAGTAATGGAAACCCTCGTTAGGCTCATCAAGCATGCCTATGATGTTCAGCAAGGTAGACTTTCCCGAACCTGAAGGCCCCATGATGGATACAAACTCGCCTTCTTCTATATCAAGGCTAATGTCGTTCAGCACAAAGTTTTTGTTGCCGCCGTTCTGATAGAATTTAGATATGTGTTGTAGTGATAACATTAATGTGTTTGGTTTGAATTAATAATTGAACTGTTTATCGTTCTAAAATATCCCATATTCACCACTTCCCTATCATCAATAACGTACCAAACCAAATAACAACTGAATATCAACAAGTTAAAAAGGAAGTAACAGCCGTACACCGTACGCTAACGCAACAAAAGCGTTCGGTTATGATACAGGTTGGGGTGGGAAGTCCGGAGTCTGGAGTCTAAAGTCAAAAGTCTTAAGTACGAAGTCGAAAGAGTGCGAACAATTCGAACCTTAGGTTTCGGACCCTTGACTTAAGACTTCTGACTTTCGGCTTCAGACTTACTATTCGCTCCTCAAACTATTTACCGGGTTAGCCATAGCGGCTTTAACAGAACGGAAACTGAGCGTAACAAAGGCTATCAGCAAAGATATCCCCGCTGCTAATGCAAATATCCACCAGTTAATTTGAATGTGATAAGCAAAATCCTGCAACCATCTGTCCATCATGTACCATGCTATGGGCGACGCGATGACCATAGATATGATGACCAACTGCAGAAACTCGACAGACAGAAGTGCCGTTATATTAGCGACACTCGCGCCCAGCACTTTGCGGATACCGATCTCTTTAACGCGATTTTGTACGGTGAGCGATATCAGACCGAACAACCCTAAACATGCAATTACAATAGCCAGTACAGCGAACGTACCGAACATCTCTCCTACCTTTTTATCGGCTGAGTATAATTGTTGCAGCTTGTCGTCGACAAACTTAAAGTCGAAATTTTGCTCGGGATAGAACTGCGACCATTTCTTTTGAATAAAGGCAAGCGTTTGCTGCGTATTTTGGGGTGAAATGCGAATATACATTTGCCCGAATTCCTTATTGGCGCTGCAACGGATAACTACCGCAGGAATCTTTTCGTGCAGGTTCAATCCGTTAAAGTTTTGCACTTTCCCTATCACTGTGCCGTGTAGCGCGCCCTTTTTTATCTGCAAATTATCTTGATATTTAATACCCATCATGGCTAAGGCTTCCTCATTCAATATAATGGGCCGCCTAACCATAAATGCGCTATGATCAGCCTTACCGGCTGCCCTGGCTTTATCAAATAGCGAGTCGATATTAAGCACATCCGATTGTATGCTACGCGAAAAATCGCGCCCTTGCTGTACCTTAATACCCATCGTTTTGATAAAATCGGGATCCGCATCTACAAACTGGAATTTCCAGGTCTTAGTGGTATCCGTCTCGTTATTCATTGTTGCCCATGCACCAAAGTGGACACCGGTTTCCCAACTGGCAACGGTGATACCTTTAATGCCTTCATGCTGCTTCAATTCATTTTTAAAGGTAGCCACGTGGCTGTCCATCATGTAAAATGGCACAGCTATCAGGTTATCCTTATCAAACCCAAGTCTGGTATTATTCACAAATCTTAGTTGCTGATAGATCACTAATGTGCAAACGATGAGCACACCCGTGATCACAAATTGTACCGCCACCAATACCTTGCGCAAACTAACGTTGACGCCCAGCTTAACAGTGCCTTTAATTACACTGGCGGTTTTTATTTTTGACAATATGAACGACGGATACAAGCCTGATAAAAACCCGAACAGCAGAATAATGAACAACATGGCCAAAGCCGACCAACCATCAAATAAAGAGACTTCTTTTGCAGCCGGGCCAATCAATCCCGACAGCATGGGGAACGCTGCCTTAGCCAATATTGCACCCAGCAGCGAGCATACTACAAAAAACAGGAAAGACTCCGACAAAAACTGCATGATCAACTGTCGTTTAACCGCCCCTAATACTTTACGTACGCCGATCTCTCGCGCACGCTGGATAGAGCGGGCCGTGGTAAGATTGATATAGTTGATACAAGCCACAAACAGGATCAATAAAGCGATACTGGAGAAGATGTAAATGTATTTGATATCGCCGTTGGGCATCATTTCATCTTCGGTATGGGAGTACAAATGGATGGAAGTGACCGGTTGCAGGGCTATTTCAACCTCGGGCGGGAATCCATACTTTTTGTAGATGCTTTTAAACTGTTCTTGAACTACACTTGCCGTCGCCTTATTATTCAGCAATATGTATTGAGATACCGAACTATAAGCACGCCAATTTAACGGCTCGTTTAACGACCAGGAATAGATCACATCGGCTTTAAAGTGAGTATTGGCCGGGATGTCTGCTATCACACCAGATATCAGCAGATCGCGTTTACCCTGTATACTGTAAATGCTTTTACCCACCACATTTGGTACACCCGGAAAGTATTTTTCGGCTGTACTTTGGGTGATGACGACGTTGTGCCGTTCGGCCAAAGCTTTTTCCGGCGCCCCCTGTAAAAAGGTAAAATTGAAAAGTTTAAAAAAATCGGGCGATGCACTTATCTGGTCAAGTTCTACCATTTCGCCCTTGTGCTTGATCTTTAACTTGCCGTTGCTTACACTGCTATAAGCCGTAACAGCGGGGAATTCCTTTTTATAAACGTCAGCCAAACCACTCGGAAGGTCAAGGCGGGTCTCATCCTCGCCATTTTCTTTGGTCTGCATCGTCAGGCGGTAAACGTTGGGCGAATTGGAGTAACTCTTATCATACGATAGCTCGAACCTCACATAGGCCAAGATCATTAGCACGCTGGCTAAACCAACCGCCAGGCCAAGCAGGTTTATGAATGAGAAGGTCCTATCGCGCCACAGCGATCGCATCGCTATCTTAAAATAATTACGGAACATAGTGATCTGGTTAAGGATATAAATAATTAAAGTATCAAATTTTTTTTAAAATGGACTCATTCACTTCTCAAACTATCTACCGGGTTAGCCATAGCTGCCTTGATAGAGCGGAAACTTAAAGTTACAAATGCGATAAGAATAGTCACTGCACAAGCAACAGCAAATATCCACCACTCTATATTAATGCGATAGGCAAAATCCTGCAGCCACTTATCCATAAAATACCAGGCTATTGGCGATGATATAATAAACGACAACAACACCAGTTTAAGCAGGTCGGCAGAGATAAGGGCGGTAATACTTGCCACGCTGGCACCTAAAACTTTGCGGATACCGATTTCTTTTACACGGTTCTGCACGGTCAATGATATCAGACCGAACAATCCCAAACAAGCAATAACAATTGCCAATGACGAGAATATGGTGAACAGCGAACCTAGACGCACATCGGCAGTATAAAGTTCCTGCAATTTATCGTCGGCAAACTTAAGATCCAGTTTATAATCAGGATAAAACTTTTTCCATTGCGATCGGATGTAAGCTATAGTTTGATGCGTGTTTTTTGATGATATCTTTACAAATAGTGCCCCTTGAGCCAGATCCGGCCAGCTGTACAGAAAAACAGGCTCTATCTTATCGTGCATGGACATTCCGTTAAAATCATCGATCACACCAACAATGGTTCCCCTGTGCTTCGTGGTGATCACCTGTCCGATGACATCTCCTTTTAAACCCAGTAATTTTACCGCGGCTTGGTTCACAACCATAGGCATGCCGGAGCGATACAGGTCCTCTTCCTCATCGGGCATGTCTTTAGAAACGCGCCAGGCCGAATCGGGTGATATTTTATCAAGCCCGTAAGCGGGCGAGAAAAAGCGGCCGGCCACTAAGCGTATGTCTGTCGTTTTTAAAAAATCATACTCGACTTCGACGCTGCTGGTCCTGATCTGTTTAGTGGTATCAGACGGATCTTGCACCTTTTTATACCCCCCGTAGGTATGACCAATTACCCACGATGACACCGACGTGCTCAAAACATCCTTATTAAGTAACAATTGCTCTTTAAAAGCTTTCATTTTGGGCAACTGGTTGCCAACGCGTATCTCTAACAGGTTGTCCTTCTTAAATCCAAGATCGGCATTACGGATATAATTCAATTGCCGGGTAACCACTAATGTCCCGATGATGAGCACCCCTGATATTACGAACTGTACAACCACCAGACCCTTGCGTAAACTTATATTCAGCCCGAATTTGGCGATACCTTTTAAGACTTTAACAGGTTGTAACGACGACAGGAAAAATGCAGGATAGGCCCCGGCCACCAGTCCGCCAATAACCAATAGCACTAACAGCAAAATGATGCTCCCACTATCGAACAGCGGAATGGTAGTACTATACCCGGTAATACGTGCCGAGAAGGTGGGCCACAATGCATAAGCGATAACTACAGCAAGTAGCGTGCTGACCGCAAAGAACAAAAACGACTCGGTCAGGAACTGAGCGATCAGCTGCTTACGTAGTGCGCCCAATACTTTACGCAAGCCTATTTCGCGGGCACGGTGCATAGATCGGGCCGTGGTCAGGTTTACGTAATTGATACAGGCGATGCACAGGATCAGCAAAGCGATGGAAGAAAAGATATAGATATACTTAATATCGCTATTACCGGGCTGTTCGCCAAAGTAATGCGACCGCAAATGGATGTCGGTAACAGGCTGCAGGCGCACACCTGTGCCCGGCGGGAAGTTATATTTTTTGTAGACGGTGCTAAATTGAGCGTCGAGCTTTTTAGGATCGGCATTTTTGTTCAAAAGCACATATTGCACATTGGCCGAACCACCGTTAACATGGAACGCTTCGGTATCCTTCCAGTCCTGGCTAACCACAGCCTCGCCGCTGAGATGGGTATTGGCCGGTATATCTTTAATAACACCGGTAACGTGCCGTTTTTTCTTATCCTTATCAGTGATCACCTGCCCCATCGGGTCTTGCCCCGGGAAATATTTTGCGGCCAAGCTTTCGGTCAGCACAAGGCTACCAGGATCTTTTAGCGCCGATGCTGCATCGCCTTTCACAAACTCGTAATTAAACATCTTCAAGAGATCCGGGTCTCCGTCTATAGCGGTAAAACTTACAATATTACCCTTATACTTAAATTCGACCTCCGTTTTCCCTGAAGTAGAACAAGCCTCGATAGCCGGGAATTCTTTCTTCAATACTTCGGCCATGTGTACGCTAACGATGGGCGTAAGCTCATCAACAGACCCCGGCGGGTTTTCTTGCAACAAGCGATAAAGTCTGGTGTGATTACTATAAGACTTATCGTAAGACAACTCATACCGCACATACCCCAAGATCATAATCACACTGGCTAAACCTATGGCCAAGCCGAGGAGGTTAAGGATAGAAAACGACCTGTCACGCAACAGGTTTCGGAAAGCGATCTTTAAGTAATTCTTTAGCATAAGTGTTTGGGTTTGGTTAATATTTTGGTATCTCTATTCTCGAACTTTCCTTCTTTCGGTCCAGATAGTTATCGGGATCCGGACTTTTCTATTCGTTTCTCAAACTCTTCACCGGATCTGCCAATGCAGCCTTTACTGAATGATAACTGATAGCAACCAATGCCACTACAACAGCAACTAAACCAGCCGCAGCAAATACCCACCATTGTATAGTGATACGATACTGAAAGTTCTGCAGCCATTTATTCATAGCCCACCATGCTATTGGCGAGGCGATGACGATAGATAGCAGCACTAACTTTAAAAAATCGATAGAAAGCAATCCGTTGATCGATGCCAGCCCGGCACCTAAAACCTTGCGTATGCCTATCTCTTTGGTACGTTGTTCGATAGTGAATGCTGCCAACCCGAATAGACCTAAGGCTGCAAGAACGATCGTTACGACCATAAAATAGCTGAACAGATCGGACAGCCGCTCCTCGGCTTTGTACTGCTTATTATAAACATCATCCAAAAACTTGTAGTCGAACGGGCTCTCTTTATCGTATTGCTGGTAGACGTGTTTGATCTTGACCAGCATAGCCGACATATTTACATTTGGTTTCACTTTGATGTAGGCATAGCCTTCCGTATAGGCCATGTGCAAATTTTCGTCAGACATGACGATGATACACATCGGGCTGATGTCCCGAAGCAAATTCATGTTCAGGTCTTTGATCACACCCGCAATCTGGAACTTGCGGTTAGCATCCACTGTCTGCCCTATCGGGTTGCCCTTTATGTCGAGTTTGGCGGCGGCAGTTTCATTGATCACTATCCTATCCAGGGTGGAAATTGCATCCTGGTCGACTGGCGGTACTTTCCACTTGATGTTCAGTTGCGGGATGAATGCTTTATCGACCACCATAGAGAATAGTACAGTATTTCGGTTGTTATTTTTAGCGAATTGGATCCCGAACGAACTGTATAACGGGATACTGGCCGATGCCACACTACTCACACCTGCCAATGCCGACACCTCCTTTTTAAAACTTTGGTATTGAGGCGCCAAATTCTTTTTAACAGGTACTACTAACACATTTTCGCGATTAACTCCCGTATCCCTATTCTTAAAAAAGAAAAGCTGTCTATTAATAATGATCCCGCAAATGATCAAGCCGACCGAAGTAGCAAATTGTAATGTGGTGAACACCTTGCGTACCGTAATACCCTTGCTGCCTTGACCGCTGCCTTTTAAGGTGATAACGGGCTTAAATGATGATAGGACAATAGCGGGGTAGCTACCCGCTATCAATACCGTCAACGCTAAAAGAACGGCCATGATCAGGATGACCTTGGCGCTGTACAAGAATGATGTATCTATCTTAAGATCCAAAATGGCCATAAATTTATCCGCGACCAAATAGCAAAGCAGATAAGCCAACGCAAATGATATCAGGGCGTACAAAGCCGACTCGATATAGAACTGCAAAGCAATCGATGATCGCGCCGCGCCGTTAACCTTTCTTACCCCAACTTCTTTAGCCCTCACCGATGCGCGCGCCGTAGCCAAACTCATATAATTGACCAAGGCCAGCAACAGAACCAAAACCGCTACTAAAGGGAATATCTTTAAATATTTAATGTTAGCATGATCGCCGAATACCTCGTCCTGCACGTGTATGGCAGGTAGCTGCGTAAAGGTTATTTTATCATTTAACGAAGCCTGGTTTTGCTTAAGCACCGATGCCAGCGCATTCTTTACCGGAAGGGTATCGGTCGCCGCGTTCAATTGTAAATAGGTTTTAAAATCGCCGCTGCCCGGTAATACCTGCTTCAGTATATCCTTGGTCTGTACAATGTTTTTAAGCGCGGCGTTGGGAATAATTAAGCCGTAGTTAACGGTGGTGTTCGATGGCATGGTCTGCACCACGCCGGTCACCTCAAAGCGGTAGGTACTATCTAACCCAATGTTCAGCACCTTGCCGATCGGGTCGTCATCTCCAAAATACTTCCGGGCCATATCGGCCGATAGTACGATCCCGTTAGGTTTTGCCAGCACTTGCCGCGGGGCCCCGCTCAACAGTTTGAAATTAAAGAAGTCGAGAAAATTGTCATCGACCGATATCAGCCCTGCCTCGGCAAACTTATTCATTGGGTTTTGTGGTGTGGATATGATGGCCCCATCATCAAAATGATGGATCCGCATATACCCCTCTACCTTGGCACTGTTCTGCTTAGCCACTGGACCTGTACCAAAACTGGTATTGGCAAAGTTAACGTCGGCGCCGTTCCATGTACTACGGCCGGCTAACGCAAATATCCTATCACCCCCGTTATGGAAACTATCGTAACTATACTCGTGCGCTACGTAGAGCATCACCAGCATACAAACGCACAAGCCAACGGCCAGGCCGCCAATATTGATCAGGCTATAAAGCTTTTGTCTCAGTAGGCTTCGCCAGGCTATTTTAAGATAGTTTTTGAACATGGTAGTATTTTTAAGTCCGGAAGTCGGGAAGACCGAAAGTCCGAAAGATATAACTCATTTACTCCTACTTCCGGACTTTCCGTCTTCCGGACTTGTCACTATTCGTTCCTCAAATTCTTCACCGGATTTAACAGTGCCGCTTTGATGGATTGAATACCTACCGTTAAGAAGGCGATCAGTATCGCGGCAAAGCCAGCCACTACAAATACCCACCATTGGACGTTGATACGATAAGCAAAATTCTGCAACCAATTATCCATCACTATCCAAGCCAGCGGCGATGCGATCAGGACAGCGAAGAACACCAGTTTTAAAAAGTCGGACGATATCAGCTGAACGATGCTTACCACGCTCGCGCCCATCACTTTGCGGATGCTCACTTCTTTAAAACGTTGCTTAGTGGTAAATACCGCCAAACCGAACAGACCCAGGCAAGATATAAAAATGGTGACACCGGTAAACATGTTCAGGATACTTGCGGTACGGCTTTCAGCTTTGTACATGGCATCGAATTCGGCGTCAAGGAAATGATAGTCAAACGGCTTTCCGGGATAGAACTTTTTCCATTCGGTCTGTATTTCGGCAAGGGTATTGGCCGTGTTACCTGCGGATGTCTTGATCAGTATTTTGCCAAACCAGCTGTAGTCTGTAAAAACCACTATCGGACCGATCTGCTCGTGCAAGGAAACGAAGTTAAAATCCTTAGCTACGCCGGCAATGTTACCGACCCTTCCGTTCAGCGATATGCGTTTGCCTACAGCTATATCGGGTTTCCAGCCTAAGGCTTTGGCAGCGGTTTCGTTAATGATAAAGCCATGCGTTTTTTGTTTTTCATCCGCCACGGTCACCAGCTTCTCATCGGTAAGATTAAAACCACGGCCCTGAATGATCTTAATACCTACCGTTCTTGCAAAATCTTTTTCGACCGGGATAGCGGTGACCGACAGGTTAAAATTACCCGTTTTACCTTCAGCCTCGTTAATGCTGTATCCGCCGCTTACATTCACCGGAGAATCATACGATGCTGAAACACTCGCCACGCCCGATTGACCGGTTAAGGCTGCTTTAAACGGTTCGATCCGCGTGTACGGCATGCCGCCAATATCCAACACCAATACTTGCGAACGGTTAATACCCGTATCCATACTTTGGATATGATGCAACTGGCTGCCAACAACGATGGTACAGATCACAAAGAACACCGATACCGTGAATTGGAACACAACCAAACCTTTACGCAAACCACTCCCCTGCTTGTTGTTGCCTTTCCCTTTTAACGTTGACACCGGGTTAAAGGCGGATAAATACAGAGCCGGATAAGTGCCTGCTGTGAAAGTGACCACCACAAAAAGGACGGCAATAAAGCCTACCAACCACGAAGCATGCCAGGTCTCAAAACCCATTTTTTGCGCCGTGAATGTGCTGAAACTGCCAAAGCTTGCCCCCACTAATAACAAGCCAATAGCAAGCGAGAAAAAGGTGATCAGCCCAGCCTCGGTGATAAATTGAATGAACAACTGCTTACGCACCGCGCCCATCACTTTACGTACACCTATCTCGTGCGCGCGCTCAGCAGCTTTTGCGGTCACTAGGTTAAGGAAATTGATACAGGCCAAAACCAATAAAATAACCGCTACAGCACCAAGGATGTAAACATAATTGATATTGCCGGCCGCCTCCAACCCATCGCTTAATTTGGAATATAGGTGAACTGAAGTTAATCCCTCTAAAGTGAACCAAACTTTATCGTCCGATTTTGGGTCGATCTTAAGCAGGTTACTTAAATAAATGGACATTTTCTTCCCAAGCGCATCAGCATTGGCACCCGGTTTTAACAAGAAGTACGAAAAGTCGTTAGCCGAGTCCCAACGCAAATTCTTCGACCGTTCGGCAATTTGATAGTTACCCATCATATCGAACTTGATCTGCGAATAAGCCGGCACATCTTCTATTACACCGCCCACAACCATATTGATCTTGTTTACGATCAATACCTTACCCATCGGCTCATCATTGCCAAAATACTTTTTAGCGGCACTCGCGGTCAGTACAACCGAATTTGGTTCAGCCAGGGCTGTTTGCGCACGGCCTGCAATAAAATTGAAGGTGAATATCTTAAAGAAGCTATCATCTGCTAGCAGAATATTACGTTCGGACAGCACGTTCTCGCCGTATTTGATGGTCGCCGGGCTACCGCCTGAATAGTCGTAAACTCGCACACCGTCCTCAACTTCTGTAAATTCCTTTTTAAACACCGGAACTACAGCAGTAGGTGTGATGGCCATATCGTTAGATGCCGCGTCGTTAGCGTTCTGATAATGATAACCCACACGCACAATGCGATCCGCGTTAGCGTGGAACCTGTCGTATCGTAACTCGTTCAGCAAATAAGTAGCCAGTAATAAAAAGCAGCAAATGCCCACCGCTAATCCCGATACACTGATCAATGTAGTGACCTTGTTATTCAGCAAATAACGCCAGGCCGTTTTAAAGTATGTTTTGAACATGAACCCTCCTAAACTCCCCAAAGGGAGGAATTTAAATAATATTTATTTACGGTAACCTTATCGCTCCTCCCCTTCAGGGGAGGTTGGGGGGCTTTATTCCGATTTCAAACTTTTCACCGGATTGATCAACGCCGCCCTGATGGATTGGAAACTGATCGTAATGAATGCTATCGCAACGGCCATAACACCGGCGATCAGGAATACCCACCATTGGATATCGATACGATAGGCGTAACTCTCTAACCATTTATGCATCAGCCACCAGCCGATAGGGAATGATATTAAAGCCGCTAAACCTACCAGCTTCACAAAATCGGCCGATAGCAACAGCACAATATTCGTTACGCTTGATCCTAATACCTTGCGGATACCGATCTCTTTTGTGCGCTGCACCATGATCATAACGGATATGGCTACCAAGCCGATGCACGATATCAATATGGCGATTATCGCACTGGTGATAAAGATGGTCGCCAGGCGTTTTTCTTTACGGTATTGTTTCTCGGTGTTCTCGCTTAACCAACTACCCTTAAAATCGACTGTAGGGAAAGTAGCTTTCCATTTTTGGGTGATGTCATCCATTGACTGGATCAAACTGCCGGGTTTCACTTTGATCAGGATATAATTGATAGGATAGTTCTTGTCCAACACTAAAGTCAACGGTTCTATCTGCGTGCGTAACGATCGGAAGTTATAACTTTTAAACACCCCAATAACGCGGGAATGGATCTCATTCATGGGCAGCGATAGGTCAACCGCCTTTCCTGACGCGTTGATCTGACGGGCCATCTGCTCATTTATCACAACAGCATTGCTGTCGGTGGCAAATTCCCGCGAAAAGTCACGACCGTCGGTCAATTTAATATCCAGTGTTTTCAGGTAATCAAAATCAACCTTCTGTATGGTCGTGCGTACTTCGTGGCCCTTGTAAGTAAAACCCGTTACCGATGTACGCATAGAGCCATCGTTACCCATTCCAAGGTTATCGTAACAACCACTTAAGGCAATTACGTTAGGATCACCATTCAGCTGATGCCTAAACAATTGCAAAGCCTGGTTACCGTCTTGACCGCGAGCGATAGGTATACTCATCACCTCGGTCTTATTATAACCCAAAGGTTGCTTTTGCATGTAGTCGGTCTGTTGCCAGGTGATCAGTGTACAAACTATCAGCAGGGTAGATATCGAGAATTGCACTACCAGCAAAATATTCCGCACTTTGCCCGGCTTCACACTGTTCACTGTTCCTTTTAATACCTGCACCGTTTTAAACCTTTGCATCAGTAAGGCGGGGTAAAAACCTGCCACCAATGTGATCAGGATAAAGATGCCCAACATACCCGCCAACGGGCCGGGTTGCAACAGCATGCTTAGCGTAATGTTGGTTTTTAAACTGGCTTTAAAGCTTTCCAGCGTAAGTGTAGCTAAAACCAACCCCAATACCAGCGCAGCAAAACAAACCAATACGGTCTCTACCCAAAATTGGCTTACTAACTGCCATTTGCTTGCACCAAGCGTTTTGCGTACCCCTACTTCGCGGGCGCGGGTGAACGAACGGGCAACCGATAAATTAATAAAGTTGATACATGCGATCAGCAGGATAAATATACCTATCACCATCAGCGATATCACCGCCGACTTACTGGTCGATTGGCCTTCCAATCCGCCTAACTCGGTATTAAAATGCGTATCGCCAAACGGCAACAGATTCAGGCTCATGATATTGCCATCGACATCAGGGCGGGCGCCATCGCGTTTAACTTCTTTTATCTGCTCGGCGTAGTGTTTCTTTACAAATGCTTGCAAGCGTTTTTCAAAGTTGGCCCTGTCAACATTCGGGTTCAGTTTCATGTAAACCAAGTGGTTCTGGTTATTCCATTGGCTTAGCATGCCTTGGTAACCCGGCATGTTCTCCATGCGCAGCAACATATCAAATTGGATACTTGAATTTTGCGGAAAGTCTTTGGTCACGCCGGTAACCACAAATGTTTGCGGGGTGCCGGTCAGGTTCAATTCGATGGTCTTGCCAACAACATCTATCGAATTGAATATCGCCTTGGCCGAATACTCAGTGATCACCACATCGTTTAGGTTCTTTAACGGCGAAGCCTCATTGCCTTTGATGATCTGAAATGTAAATATTTTCAGGAAGTCGGGATCCACAAAATGGATACTCTGACCGATTTGCTTATCACCTACCCTCACTACCGAACCACCGTTACCCATACGGCTGATGTACTGGATGTCCTGATAGTCGGTCTTTAGTGCCGGACCAAGCGGCACAGGCATAGCGGTCCCTTTTTCGGCTTTCTCAGCACGGTTGACCGTGAAATATGTTTGATAAATGTCCGGCAAGTTCTTATGGAACCCGTCGAAAGAGAATTCAAAATAGATAGTCAAAAACAACAGCGTGCAGCAAGCAATGGCTACCGACAGGCCCACCAAATTCATCCCGTTAAATACGCGTCCTTTCCATAGGTTACGCATAGCTGTTTTTATGTAGTTCTTTATCATTTTGTAGTTTTTAGTCCGGAAGTCGGAAAGACCGAAAGTCCGGAAGCTGTTGTCTTATCTGTTTTACTTCCGGACTTTCCGTCCTGATAGCTATCGGGATGTCGGATTTCCGAACTTCTTTTTATTCACTCCTCAAACTCTTCACCGGGTTCACCACCGCCGAACGCACTGCCTCAATGCCAACGGTGATCAGCGCAATAATTAACGCTGCCGATGCTCCTACCGCGAATACCCACCAGGTGATATCGATGCGATAAGCAAAATCCTGCAACCATTTATCCATGGCCCACCAAGCTACCGGGAATGCCAGCACACTGGCAATGACCACCATCTTTACAAAATCGGTTGATAGTAAGGTGACGATATTGCTTACGCTTGCGCCCAATACTTTACGGATGCCGATCTCTTTTATCCTTTGTTGTGCCGCGAATGCCGCTAAGCCTAACAAGCCTAATGATGAAACCAAAATGGCGATGCCCGCAAACAGGGTGATCAGGGTAGATATCCGCTGGTCATCGCGATACAGGGCGTTATATTTATCATCGGTAAAACTGAAAACGAACGGTTCGTCACGCACATATTTCTCCCAAACAAGTTTTGCGGCTTCGAGCGCTTGCGGCGTGTTGCCGGCCCGGGTTTGGATGTAGAAGCTACCCTGGTTGCCTTTGTGACTGTCGATCATTACAGGTCCGATCTTATCGTGCAGGCTCAGGTAGTGAAAATCTTTTACCACACCTACCACTGTTCCGGTATCATCGCGGTTAACAAAACGCTGACCGATATATGGTTTGCGCAAGCCGAAGACCTGCGCGGCTGTTTCGTTAAGGATCACATTGTGTTGATCTGACTTGTTGAACCAACGGCCCTCTTTCATTTTCAACTTCATCATCGCGCTGAAATTCTCGTCGGCAGATAGTACTACCATCGGCGGCTCAAATTTAGGATCGCGGCCATCCCAGTCAAAACCTCCCGAGTTACCGCCGCGCATTTCTACAATGTTCTGGCTGGCTTGGGTCACATTAGCAATGCTGCTTTGCTGGTTCAACTCGTTACGCATGGCCGATAGCATGGTGGCGGTCTTTGCCCTATCAAAACCCATCACCTTCCAGGGCAG
Organism: Mucilaginibacter myungsuensis; assembly: GCF_015222005.1. GTDB lineage: Bacteria > Bacteroidota > Bacteroidia > Sphingobacteriales > Sphingobacteriaceae > Mucilaginibacter > Mucilaginibacter myungsuensis. The sequence goes on from NZ_JADFFL010000001.1 coordinate 488,555, forward strand.
GGTAAATACAAATATGTGCGACTTGGTATATCCCAGATCGGTATTACTTAAAAAACGCATTTGCATGTAGATGACCAATGTAGATATGATGAGCACTACCGAAATAGAGAACTGGATAACCACCAAAGTTTTGCGGATACCCGCATCTTTGATATTCAGCAAACTCTTACCTCTGAACACATTCATCGGTTTGAACGACGACAGCATGAACGCCGGATACAGCCCGTTCAACGCCGTACATAAAAACAGTGCCGATGCCAAAATTATCCAAGCTATAGCACCCGCCAGCGGTTGGGTAAAATGCTTATCGGTGATCGAGTTGAAGGCAGGCATACTTAATTCTATCACAGCTACAGCGGCCACCAGGGCCAACGCCGTAACAATGAACGACTCGGCCATGAACTGGCCAAACAAATGTCCCTTACCCGCACCTACGATCTTGCGTACGCTTACTTCTTTAGATCGGATGCTTGCCCTCGCCGTGGTCAGGTTCACATAATTGATACAGGCGGTGACCATTAATAAAATGGCGAGGATAGCGAACACCTTCACCATCTTAGCGTTACCATGTTGCAACGATGAATTCTGTTGATCGCTCTCGAAATGGATATCCTTTAACCCTATCAAACTGTAGTTAGTACCAGTCGACTCTTGATTAGCTTTTTGAATACCGGTCAATTGCTTGCCCAGCTTTTTAAGATCGGTGCCCGGTTTCAGCTTCAGATAAGTTTGATAGGTATAGTTACCCCAGGACAGGTCGTTCTTTTTTTGCTTGGGGTCGGCTAACCTGGCCGCATTGGTCACCAGGATATTGAACTGGAAACTGGAGTTTGCGGGGTTATCTTTGATGATAGCTTCAACTTTGTAATTATTGCTATCTACCTTGAGTGTTTTTCCAAGCGCGTCTGCCTTACCGAAATACTTTTTGGCTGTCGATTCGGTCAAGATCATGCCGTAAGTATTCTTATTGAACGACGCAACGCTACCTTCTACAACATCATAGCTGAACATCTTGAACCACTGCTCATCCACATAAGCGCAATTCTCCTGCTTCAGTTTCTTACCGTCCATATCTATCAGCAAACCATCATAAGCGGTAGTCACCCGGGTTACCTGCTCTATCTCCGGGATCTGCTTTTTGGCAGTCTCTGACAAATTGAACGGCGAGGTTTCCCAAACCCAAGTCTCTTGCGGCGATAGTTTAAGCACGGCAGTAATACGGTGTATCCTGTCTGCATCCTTGTGGTAGCGGTCAAAACTATATTCGTTCTGCACCCACATGGCGATCAGTACCGATGCAGCAATACCAATGGTCAATCCCAGCAAATTAATGATGGTGGTCTTTGGATGTTTCCACAAACTCCGCCACGCGGTTTTAAAGTAGTTCTTTAACATCAATTTTTAATTTTAGTCCGGAAGTCGGAAAAACCGTACGTCCGGAAGATTTGTGCCATTTATTTTATACTTCCGGACTTTCCGACTTCCGGACTGTTCTTACTCACTCCTCAAACTCTTCACCGGGTTAGCCAATGCCGCCCTGATGGCCTGGAAGCTTACTGTGATCAGGGCGATCAAAGCCGTGATCGCTCCCGCTAAGGCAAGTATCCACCAGCTTAGGCTGATCCTATATTCGTATCCGTCCAGCCATTTTCCTAAAACGTAGATGGCCAACGGAACGGCCAGCACAATGGCTATTGCTACCAGTTTGATAAAATCTTTAGATAACAATGTCACTACATTGCCCACGCTGGCTCCCAACACTTTACGCACGCCTATCTCTTTAGTGCGTTGCTCGGCAGCGTAAGCCGCCAAGCCGAACAAGCCCAGGCAGGATATCACGATCGCCAGCCCACCGAAAAGGTTAGCTAAAGTCCCTAACAGTTGTTCAGCCTGGAATTTTTTGTCGAAATCGGCATCCACAAATTGTATTACCGGCGGATATGATGGGTTGATGGCTTTAAGTTCTTTCTCTATTGCCTCAAAATTTTGCTGTATGCTATTTTGGTTGTTCAACCTCAAGACTATCTCGCTGGCGGTGTACCCACTGCATGATGTGTACATTGGCCGAATTTTATCATATGGTGATCCCCAAACAAAATCCTTGTAAACACCAATGATAGTAGCATCGGCACCGCCCATCTTTATGACGGCACCTACCGGATCTTTCAGGTTCATCACTTTCACCGCAGCTTCATTTACCATCAGGTTAAAACCAGCGGTATCGGCAGGATAAGACTTAGAGAACTCGCGGCCTGCGATCAGCTTCATACCTGTAGTTTTGGTAAGGTCGAAACCACCATGAAATACGTCGAACAATATGCGCTCGTCCTCGCGTTTGCCCGGCCAGCTGATATTCCAGGTGTTGTTACCGCTGCTGGTCATGCTTTGTAATAGCGTGGTACCATGGGTGATAGCGCCTTTTGCTTTTAATTGCGCAAACAGTAACTCGGCTTTGTCTTTTAGTACACCTTCAGCCCTGATCTGTACAAGGTCTGCTTTATCATAGCCGATACTTTTATTTTGCACATACTTGATCTGACGATAGATGCAGATGGTAGCAGTTATCAAAAAAACCGCAGATACAAACTGCATCACTACCAACACCTTACGTACCGGCAAACCACTATTACCTGCTTTAAAGGTGCCTTTCAACACTTTTATCGGGTTGAATGATGACAGGTAGAATGCCGGGTAACTGCCCGCTGCCAAACCGGTCACAAGTGCTAACGTGATCAGCCCTATCCAAAACAGCGGGTCGGCATACGGAAATGATAACTTGATATTTAACAAGTTATTGAACCATGGAATGGTAGCCGATAGCAGGAACAAAGCAATGACCATAGAAAAGAGGCATAACATCACCGATTCTACTACAAATTGCCAGATAAGCATTTGCCTGCCCGAGCCGATGGCTTTACGGATGCCTACCTCTTTGGCGCGTTCCTCTGAACGGGCGGTAGATAAGTTCATAAAGTTAAAGCAGGCAATAAGCAGGATGACTAACGCCAACACCGCAAACATTTTCACCTGGTCTATCAATCCGCCAACGACTTTGCCATTTTTAAAATCGGAGTATAAGTGCAGTTTACCGTAGGGATAAAGCATGGCTACTGCTTTGTCGCCTTCATTGTTCTGAGCGATAAGTTTACGAACGACACCATCTGCCTGAGCGAAACCGGCTGCATCTTTTAATTTCACAAAAGTGCGGGCAAAATTACTGCCCCAACCCGAATTTTTTACCCAATCCTGCTCATTCTCAAATACTGCCCAAGGCAACAGATAATCGAACTTGTATGATGTATTGGGTTTTAAATTTTCGATAATGCCGGTAACGATCAGCTCGGTCTTGTCATTACGTTTGATGACTTTGGCTATCGGGTCGGCGTCACCAAAAAGTATCTTGGCCATGTCCTCCGTCAACACGATAGAATTGGGTTGGATCAGCGCTTTGCCGGCATCGCCTTTAACAAATCTGTAGTTAAAAATTTCAAAATAACTATTGTCTACAAAAGCACCATTCTTTTTAAACGCTTTGTCGTTATAAGTTATAAGCCCTTCGGCCGTGTAGCTACAAAAGCGCGCTACCGCCTCTACCCCCGGGGCCTGTGTTTTGATCGCCTGGGCCATAGGCCGAGGTGTGGAAGTAAAGGTATGTATCACGCCATCGCCGGGTTGATTATTCTGGATGATGTATATCCTGTCCAGATCGGCAAATTGCTTATCGTAATTGAGATGATAGCCGATATAAAGCAACAGCAGTAGGCAACTTGCCATCCCAAGCGACAATCCACCCGCGTTAAGCAGCGAAAACCCTTTGTGGCGTTTGATGTTCCTCCAGGCTATTTTAAAGTAGTTTTTGATCATATGTGATATGTTATTCCCGGACAGTGTCCGCTCGTTAGACTTAAGATGTACACGCGCATACTGAAAAACGTGTACCAAGTAATTATATAATTGATTTACAGATAGTTAAACAAAGTACTAATCCATTAGGATGTACGCATCTGTTACAGTAATTGTTCGGTTATGATACAGTTTGTTTTACCGAGGTTAGCTATCCATAATACGTGGAGAACGGAACGCTAAGCATTTTCCGGCGAGCTCTTTGTGACCTCTGAGGAAAATTATGTACTCCGTGGTTAAATGATCAGCTCCGCCACCAATGCTATTGCATTTAACCAACTCAACCACTTATATTTACGTCACACTCGCTAAAACAATTTAAACTATGAACCCTGAACTGATCAATTGGCCTGCCGTTGTGGTGGCCGCGCTGTCGGCCTTTATGCTTGGCGGTGTATGGTACGCACGCGGCGTATTTGGCAATGCCTGGATGGCCGCCAACAACCTTACCGACGAAGAGATCGCCAAAGGCAACAAAGGCAAGATCTTTGGTTTAACCGGCGTATTCTCGCTGCTGATGTCGGCCAACCTGGCCATCTTTTTAGCCACGCCCGCAACTACCGTTGCTTGGGGCGCACAAGCCGGTTTCCTTGCCGGGATATGGACATTTAGCGCCATAGCGATCCACAGTTTGTTTGAACTGAAGAGCTGGAAACTGATCTTTATTAATGGAGGATACAGCGTGGTATCGCTGATCATTATGGGCACCATATTGGGTGCGTGGCGGTAATACAAATATACAAAAACATCCGCTATTTTCATAGCGGACGTTCAATTTCTTATCGGTCTCGGGTAAATTAATTCACCTGCTTGATAGATGCCGCGCCTGTCTTTTTACTGTTAACGGTCGGCTGGCCTTTGTATTCTATCTCGCCTGCTCCGGTGGTGTGTACGTTCAACTCGTTCAATACATTGATCTTGCATTTGCTGGCACCGGTGGTCTCCAGATCGTAAGTGCCTACAACCAGGTCGAAGGCATCCAATTTACCTGCGCCGGTCAGTTCAACCATGTGGCGACTGGCCTGACCTATCAAAGTCAATTCGGTAGCACCCGAACCTTTAGTGGTCAATTGGGCAGCGCTGATATCGAGGTTGCCTTTGGTAGCGCCCGAGAAATTCAGGCTAAGATCTTTAACATTTAACTTACCCAGGGATGTCACCTCGATAGCGCCCGAGCTTTTTAATTCTTCAAGATCCTTCACCCCTATCACCACCTCTATCTGCTTGCGGCTGCAGATCTTGCGTGTAGTTTTTATGCGCAGTTCGTCGCCACTTACATCGGTCTTAATAAATTCCATCAAATTATCGTCTGCTGTTACGCTTACGCTAAAACTGCTGTCTTGTTTCAGGGTCACTTTATAATCGCCCGATACATTAATGTTGGTAAAAGCGGCAACTGTGCGATTGTCGGTAGCCATGTCTCCCGTGCCACGTTTGCAACGCATCCGGCAAGATTGAACGGTAGCAACAGATAGTAATGCCAGTAAAGCTATAGTAGTTTTAAGTGTCCTCATAGTATGTGTGAATGTGTTTGCGTTTTTGACGCCGCTTATGGCTGTGATGTTACATCAAAAATAATAAAATAACCGGCAAGGCCATATTAAAATAAGAACGCCCCCTTAAATAAGGAGGCGTATCTGCTTATGCATCATCAAGTTCTATTTGTCTTTTTTGTGCTGAGGCTGATGGGCACTATCTTTACTGGATGTTTGATCTGACCGCTGGCCGCCACCATTGCTGATACCTTTAGACTTCACTTCTTCGCGCTGGTTGGTAAAAGCCCTGTCGGCAGTTGATGTACCTTGCATGTTGCCGGTCTTGTTTGCATTGGGTTGATTTTTCATAACAGTTATGTTTGGTAAATGATATTGCCGGCATTACTACCGACGCTGTACATCTTGCAACAACCATACCGCAAATGCAGATCAGCACATTTTGACGGATCAACTCACCGCTGGCTTTAACTTATGGTAGGCTACGTATGAAGCGATGAGCAGGGCGAAAAATATCATTGGCATTACGCGGTTAGGCACAGGATCGCCAGATGCAATGTGCGCAATGGTAGCCGATATGAATACGATACCGAACCCTGCGTACGCCCACTCTTTAAAACGCGTAGCTACCGGGGCCAATAGTACAATGGCACCTAATATTTTAGCTACGGCCAACTCTATCCTAAAGTAGGAGGCAAAACCCATGTGTTTGAAACCGGCGTCGATGGCCGGGTCGGTAAGGTATTTGTAAGCCGAGAATACCATCATTAACGATACTATGGCGGTGGTTACCCAATAAGTGATCTTTGTTGCTTTCATTTTTTGTGTGTTTTAAATTATGAGGCAAACTTAGGACATACGAGTATCCAAAAGATACTACTATCCCAAAGGATACCGGTATCATTCAGGATAGTGCGTACATTTACGCCGTCAAAAGCGGTTATTGATATATGACATTTTCAAATCCCGATATCGACCATAACTCGGCTGCCTGTACAGCAAGCATTAACGCAGTGAAGGATGCCCTTTACGTGCTGAACGGCAAATGGAAACTCCCGCTCATCATTTCCCTGCTTAACGGACCGCGCCGTTTTAAGGAAGTACAGCGCGACCTGGGCAACATCACGCCCAAAATCCTATCCAAAGAATTGAAAGACCTCGAATTGAACGGATTTATTATCCGCCGGGTGTTCGATACTACACCGGTCACCGTCACCTATCAATTGACACCCTACAGCAAAACGCTGGACAATGTAATAGACGAACTGCGCAAATGGGGAATGCAGCACCGGGCGCATCTGGTAGCCTTAAGCAAGCAGGAATTGCTTGAAAAAGCCTAAAAACATCTTTTTTCATATTGATTTTCAGGCATTGAACGATATCTTTAAAAAAGTGTTTTGAAAATCCAACCCGTATTTCTACATTTGCACTCCCAACACGGTAGATGTAGCTCAGTTGGTTAGAGCATCGGTTTGTGGTACCGAGGGTCGTGGGTTCGAGCCCCATCATTTACCCGAAAGCCTCTCATGAAAATGGGAGGCTTTTGTTGTTTTAATTACTTTTTCTTCCCTACCATCTTATCAAATTCTGCCTGCAGATCGTTCAATGCTTTTTCATAACCAGCCTGGTCGACAAATTTAGCCGGATCATAAGCATCACCCGGTGTATGTTTTTGATGCAGACCGAACTGACTGGCGTGCGATGAAACCCAGATATCAAATTTCAAAGTCTTCATTTTTCTTAAGGTGGTAACATAGTCTTTCTCTACCGTTGGGTATGACGGCAACTGACCAAATGGCTTTTCAGTAACGATAGTAGGCATATTGGCGATCAGTACGCGGTAGGTTCTCTTTCCTTCGGATGTGGTCAGCATGTAACTGCATGAGCCTTGGGTATGGCCGGGGTGATCCAACATCGCCAATTTTGTTGCGCCTAAGGTGATCACATCTCCATCGTGCAGTAGCTTATCGGGAGTAACAGGCGTGTAGACAGGCTTTCCATTACCAAGCGCGTAATCGGATGCACCACCATCTTTCATTACTTGGGCATCCTTAGCGTTGACGTAAACTTTTGCACCTGTCAGCTTTTTAAGGGCTGCCATGGCACCCATATGATCAAAATGCGCTTGGGTGGTTAAGAGTATCTTAGTATCGGATAGTTTAAAACCAAGTGTGCGGATATTATTAGCGATGATCTTATCAGAATTTGCCAGCCCTGTATTGATAAGGATATTGCCTTTATCGGTCGTAATAAGAAAACAGCCCAGATCATATGTGCCCACGTAATAAAGGTTGCCTGCTATACGGAAAGGCTGGTACGGGCGCGACCATTCGGCAGGGTTGTTCTTAGGTTCGTTTACCGTTTGGGCAAATGAAATATTGGGCAGCGTGCAAGTACCGGTGATCAATATCGTAAATATGAAGGCTCTGAATGTCATGAAACAAAGATAACCATCAAACCCTTCAGTCCATTAATATCATTTTGAGAGAAGATCAAATCACCGCCCCGTTATACAACCGGTTTTTAAAACGCTTAGCTAAATAGCCGGTCGCTTTATCAGGGCCTATATCGGCTACGGTCACCCCGACTTCAGTGTAGGGTGCATGCGCCAAAACTTCACCATTAGGCGCTATAATAGAAGAGGCCGACTCCGGATACTTGGTGGCATAATTACAGCTGGCGAAGTAAATGGTATTTTCCAATGCGCGCATCATCATGGCTTTTTCGTAGTAAGGATTGTTCATACTCCCCCATTCGGTTGGCACTGTGCCCTCAATGTCACTACCAGCCAAATGCGGATGGAACACCAGATGTGCCCCTTGCTGTGCCGCCCAACGCACCGACTCGGGATAACGGAAACCTTCGTGGCAGATGGTCAAACCGAACTTTAACCCGTCGACCTCAAATAATTGACGCTTCGTTCCGGGCGACCAAATATCGTCTTCGGATGGGTCCAATTGATTTTTGGTTTGATAGCCTAACACCTCCCCTTCCTTACCGATCACCTGCGCCACATTATAGATCCTATCATCTTTGTAAAGATCCATCGGCATAATAATGGCGATAGAATTATCCTTAGCTATTTCGCATACCTTGTTTAAAGCATCTTGTAATTTCTCGGCCCCGGCTTCTTCGGGAACGAAACCAAGTCCGGGATAACCAGGCAAGTACGATTCGGGAAAGCAAACAATGACCGCACCTTGCAGCGCAGCGTCTTTAACAAGTTTTTCGATCCAGTATAAACCGTCAGCAATGCTCTTGGGATATGGCGGGGAAGCTAAAGCGATCTTCATGTGATAAAGTTAACACTTAGCCACTTTTTAGTGAGGAAAATTATTTCAGTATTTAAACTAAATCCTTCGTTATTGTTTTATACATTTGATAAACCCAACGTAACAACCGCCATGAAACCTTCAATAATTGCCTTTTTAACGCTCCTCGCCGGTACTGCATCAGCCCAAAATTTAAATCTATCAGGCACAATACCCGGTATCGCCGGCAAGAAACTGGAGATAAAACAACTGGACCATCTAAAAGCAGATATAAAGGTCGAAGCCGACGGTAAGTTCAGTACCAGCTTGACGTTAAAGCCCGGTTACTATGATCTTACCAATATTGATCAGCCTGTATTTCTTGAGCCGGGTATGACACTTGATATCGACAAGGGTACTGACCATACCGTATTTACCGGCAAGGGCAGTGCTGAGAACAAAGCGATACAGCAGATAACGCAACTGAAGCAAAAGTCATTCCCTCTAGCCTACAATAGATTTACCAATGAAATAAATATGGTAGAGCCGTCGGCCTTTTTTAGTTCGGTAGAGAAATTTAAAAAAACCGCAACGACGGTAGTTAATAAGACCACCGGTTCTGCCTATTTTAAAAAGTCACAAACAGATGACATCAAATTTGAGGAGCAAAAGCTTAAGATGGATTACCTGCCTAATTACGGTATAGATACAACGATGCAAAGGCAGCTTTCTATCATTCAGTTCGAATGGATAAAAAATCAACGCCTTGGTAAAGTTGATACCGCTTTGACTGCCCGCATGAAAAAGATGCAGAAGGACATGCATGTAAAAACCATGTCGGCCGCCGATAGCGCAAAATGTAACGTTTTGAACGATCTGAATTTGAACGATGCTTTTGCATATCAGAACTCGGCAAGTTACCGGGCTTTGTTTCAGCAATGCATCATCAACCTTAATAATGCCATGTGGGCTAAAGATAAGTCTGTTTCAGGAAAGGCATTTAACGACAAAATAAATGCTACCTACATTACAGACCCCATCATAAAAAAAGAGCTTGAATTTCAATATGTACTGGGCCAGTTCAGGATGAAAAGAGACATTGACAAGGCTTATCAGGAATATAGCAATTCTGACGCCGACAAAAATTACATTGCAGAAATTACGCGCATTTACAGAGGCAGTAAAACTTTAGAAGGTACTACGGCTCCTGATTTTACGTACGCAGATAAAAATGGTGATAAAATAAGCCTGAGCGACATGAAAGGCAATTACGTTTTCATTGATTTTTGGGCGACCTATTGCTTGCCATGCATTGGCCAGATACCGGCCATCAAGGATATGGAAAAAAGGTATGCAGGTAAGAATATCAAGTTTGTAAGCGTATCGGTAGACCCTAAAGAAGACGAGGCTAAGTGGAAAAAATTTATTGCCGAAAATAACATGGAAGGCATACAATTATCAGCTATTGGATCCGATGATAAATTCAAAAATTATTTCAATGTGTCGGGCATACCGCGTTTTATTTTGATCGATCCGGCCGGCAAGGTCGTGTCCGAAGATGCGCTAAAGCCTGCAGATCCGGAGTTACAAAAACAGATAGATGCGTTGGTAAGTAAAAATTAGTGCCGGCATAGCGGCGATAATGTTATCTTGATCTGTAATTTTGGTTATGCTCAAGATAACGTTAAGATCGATATTAATGCTTTTGATGACATTGATCATCTCATCTCGGATAACTTTAGCTCAAACCGCAAAGACCGAGACAGACATCGACGCCATCATCAAAAAATTCGACGCCGTAGGTTTGGCTGTAGCCGTAGTGAAGGATAATAAGCTCATATATACTCATTCGTTCGGATTGAAAGATATCGGGCAAAACGTGCCACTAAACAACACTGACATCTTCCGGATAGCTTCTATTTCCAAATCCTTTTCCGCCACAGGCATTATGCAGTTAGCCGAGGCGAAGAAACTATCCCTTGATGATGACTTTAGCAAACTGATCGGCTTTAAGATACGCAACCCTAAATATCCCGAAACCGTGATCACTTTACGAATGGTAATGTCGCATACATCGAGCATTAACGACAGCCAGGGTTATTTCAATTTAGATGTGATCAACCCCGATAAAAGCACAAACTGGGCTAAATGTTACAACGACTATGAGCCGGGCAAAGGCTATCAGTATTGTAACTTAAATTACAATATGGTAGGTACCGTGATCGAAAAAATATCCGGCGAACGTTTTGATCATTACATCAAGCACCATATTATTGAACCCCTTGGGCTATATGCAGGTTATGAGGTGAGCATGCTGGACAGCGCTCGTTTTGTTACCCTTTATGAGTATAATCGGAATACCAAAACATTCGTACCTGCCCCGTTGGCATACAACCCGCGACGCAACGAGATAGAAAACTACGTGATGGGCAGCAATACGCCGATCTTCTCGCCCACAGGGGGCATGAAGATATCAGCCACTGATCTGGCCCGTTACATGATGATGCACATGAACTACGGCAAAGCGCCGAAAGGTAAGCGCATCATATCAAAAGAGAGCGCTAAAACGATGCAGACACAAATTGCCGATAAGGACGGTTACGGACTGGCCATCCGCACGGTGACCGACCTGATCCCGGGGACAATTATGAAAGGCCATACAGGTTCAGCTTATGGGCTATACAGCGCCATGTTCTTTCAACCCGAACAAAAATTCGGTTTTGTAGTGATTACCAACGGGACCAGTTCAAATCCAAACATTGATATCACACCGATCTTACGCGAAACCATCAACAGCCTGTATGATAACCTGGTTAAAAAGTAAGATGGCGGCTAATGACTTGGTGAGGGATAGTTATGCAATTTCTTATTACCACCGGCAAATGATCAAACATTATGGCAAAGACAGCAGCTTTGCCTTAGGCTGGCGCGATGAGGAAAGCCAGTTGATCCGTTTTAAAGTTTTGGCGGGTATAGGCGATTTGAATGGCTGTACCGTATTAGATGCAGGATGTGGTTACGCGGATCTGTACCGTTACCTAACCGATCTGTATCCCGCGCTTCGATATTATTACGGCATAGAACAGATCCCCGAATTATATGACGAAGCAGTTAAACAATATAGCGATCTGAAAAATACATCTTTCATGTCGGGCAGTTTTATCAGCAAACAGCTACCTACAACCGATTATGTATTTGCGAGTGGCTCACTAAACTATGGTAGTCAAGATCCGGAATTCATTTTCAAAGCGATCACCAAACTTTATAATGACTGCACAATTGGCCTCGCCTTTAATTTTTTGCGGGAGATGCCGGTGAAAGGTCTATTGGTTGCTTACGACCGGGAAGTGATATTGAACCATTGCCGGACTTTAACCGATAAGATCACTATAACTGACGATTATGTAGATGAGGATATAACGATATACCTCTATCATTGAGCCGACCTCGTCGCTTTCTCTATGGCATCCCACATATCATCGGGCACCATTTCCAAAGCATTGAACTGACCTGCACCTTGCAGCCATTCGCCACCATCAATCGTGATCACCTCGCCATTGATATAGCCGGAAAAGTCGGATACCAAAAACGCAGATAAGTTAGCCAACTCCTGATGCTCCCCTACACGCTTTAAAGGAACACGGTTCTTAAAATCAAATTTCTCTGCCATTTCGCCAGGTAGGAGACGCTCCCATGCACCTTTGGTCGGGAACGGTCCGGGGGCTATAGCGTTGGTGCGGATACCTCTCCTGCCCCACTCGGCAGCTAATGAACGGGTCATAGCCAATACCCCGCCTTTGGCTGCTGCTGATGGAACAACATAAGCCGAACCGGTAAAAGCATAAGTAGTTACAATATTCAGGATATTACCGGGTAGTTTTTGGTTGATCCAATATTTACCTAAAGCCAACGAGCAGTTAGATGAGCCTTTAAGTACGATATCAATAACAGCCGAGAATGCATTGGCAGACAGTCGCTCCGTGGGTGATATGAAGTTACCTGCCGCATTATTGAGTAAGGCATCCACCTTACCGAATTTCTCGACCGACACTTTTAACATCTCTTCCACCTGGGCATATTCGCGAACATCGCATTTTACGGCTAAAACTTTGCCGCCTGTTTCTGCTTCCATTTCGGAGGCGGTCTTTTGCAACACGTCCAGTTTACGGCTGGTGATCACCAGGTTAGCGCCTAATTGCAAAAAATAAGTACCCATGGCTTTGCCCAAGCCCGTACCACCACCGGTAACGATGATGGTCTTACCTTTCAGCGCGTCGTCCTTTAACATTCCTGTAACTGCCATAGCTTTATTTTTTAGCGGTTAGCTGTTGTATCATCATTTCTAAACCTTTGCGGGTAGCTGGTGCCCACCATTGTTTAAGCATCACATCCAACGTGGCGCTTTGGTCGGCATTCAGTTTGTTTATCAGTTCGCGCCGTAAATTCAATTTGCTTTGGCTCCAGGTGAAATTGTTCAGTTTCATATAGGCGTGGGCTTTAGCTTCGGCCTGTGCCAATACATCCTGTGCCGGAACAACCTCATCAACCAAACCATTAGCCAAAGCATCGGCAGGAGAAAGTAATTTGCCCTCCATCAGGTATTGATAAGCCTTGTGTTGGTCCAACCAAAATGCGTATAAATTGAATACGCTATCCGGCACAATGATGCCTACAGGTATCTCGTTCAGGCCAATAATATACTGACCTTCGCCCATTACCCGATAGTCGCAACAGATAGCGATCACACATCCACCAGCGGGACTATGTCCGGTAATAGCTGCCACCAAAGGCTTAGAGAAAGATGCCAATGCGACCTGCATTTGCAAAAAGTCTACCCAAAAGGCGCGGATCTGTTCCTCATTGTAGCTATAAGCTTCTATCAGGTCGATACCCGATGAAAAAAAACCGTCTTTCCCGGTAATGACAACGGCACTAACTTCTTTATTATGCTCAAAGTCCTGGATACACGCAGTCAGGTCTTTTATTAACTGGTGGTTGATCGGGTTCGACCGTCCCCTGTCCAGCGTAACGGTAGCCAGGCCATCTACGATATTTAATTGTATAGTGCTCATACGTGCGCGGGGCTAACTTCAATACAGCCGGCAGCGATCTGTCCGTCAGCATATAAACGATTTATTTGCGTGTCGTATTTCTCTGTGATCACCTTACGTTTCATCTTTCCGGTCGGGGTTAACTCGCCACGCTCTACCGACCATTCGTCGGCCAGTAAAGCGATCTTTTTCACTTGCTCTACATGATTAAATTCGGCATTAAAACCGCCTACCGCTTTCTTGAACAGATCCAGGACCCGCGTATCTTTGATCAGCTCATGATGGTTGTCCACTGGGATATCATGCTCCTTGCACCAGGGCAACAGATTAGTATAAGACGGAACGATCAATGCCGCTACATATTTGCGGCCGGAGCCCACAACCATCATCTGCTCAATAAAATGATTCTCTTTCATTTTATTTTCGATAGGTAGCGGGGCAACGTATTTACCGCCTGATGTTTTGAAAATCTCTTTCTTTCGATCTGTGATCTTTAAAAATTTTCCGTCTTCTAATGTGCCGATATCCCCTGTATGGAACCATCCATCCTGCATTACCTCGGCGGTCATCTCCGGATTTTTGTAGTAACCGGCCATTACGTTATCGCCCTTGCAAAGGATCTCGCCATCGTCGGCTATCTTCACTTCAACATCTCCCAAAAGCGGACCTACAGTTCCAAATTTGCGCAGATGAGGATGGTATTGATTAACGGCAATAACCGGCGAGGTCTCGGTCAGGCCATAACCTTCCAAGATCACTATGTTAGCTGCCGTAAAGATCTTCTCTAATTTGATCGGCGTAGCCGAACTACCAACAACGATGGCTCTCACGTTACCGCCAATAGCCGCCCGCCATTTACTGTAAACCAATTTATCTGCGATAGCTAACTTCAATTTATACCAGGCACTGGTACCGGATATCTCGAACTGCTCAGCAACAGTTATTGACCATAAAAAGATCTTCTTTTTGATGCCGGTCAGCTTTTGCCCTTCGCCCATAATACGTTCAAAAACCTTTTCCAACAAGCGTGGAACAGCGGTAAAAATGTCCGGTTTCACCTCACGCAAGTTCGGGCCGATGGTTTCCATGCTTTCGGCATACGATATCGAGAAACCATTAAACAAGTAGATGTAGGTACACATTTTCTCAAAAATGTGATTCAACGGCAAAAAGCTCAATGCGCTTTTATTCGGTGCGGGTACCTGATCAAGAACCTTGCTCGAATCCAGCACGTTGGTCAGGATATTTTTATGCGTCAGCATTACGCCTTTGGGTCTGCCTGTAGTGCCAGAAGTATAGATGATCGTGGTGACATCCTCGGCACGCACCTTATTACTTTCCGCTTTGATCTTTTCTTCGTCGCCGCTCTTTAACGGGCCAAGTATCGTCGTCCAATGCAGACAACCCGCCACCTCGTCAAAAGCATATATCTCTCGCAACGATGGGATATGTTCCCTTACTTCGGTTATCTTACCACAAAGCTCGGCATTACTTACAAACACGTATCTGACCTCGGCCTCGTTCAGGATCTGCTCCAATTCTTTGGCGTTACTGTTAGGGTACAGCGGCACCAAAATAGCACCTATCTGCTGTACCGCAAGGTCCAGTATCACCCACTCCGGTCGACCATTACTGATCAGCGCGATCTTGTCCCTGCCCTCGGTAGTCGCGTCACCGGCCGATATACCAGCATTAAGCAAAGCCATGGACAACTGGTTGACCATGGTATGCACTTCGGCAGTACTATACGGCTTCCACTCGCCATTAACCTTAGCATTCAGCAGACCGCCCACCGGTGCTGCTGCCTGTACCGGCATACAATCAAATAATCTTGTGGCGTTCATTCTTCTCAGTAATTAGTGATCGGTTAACCGGTGATCAGTTTATTAGTTAACGGCAACCATCGACTGATCACTGATCACTAATTAACCGTTCACCGATCTATAACAACTCAAATATTCCCGCTGCTCCTTGTCCTGTGCCTACGCACATGGTCACCATGCCGTATTTTTTATCTCTTCGCCGTAATTCATTGAACAACTGTACAGACAACTTTGCCCCTGTACACCCCAACGGGTGACCCAAGGCGATAGCCCCGCCGTTAACATTCACAATATCCTGATCCAATTCCAAGCCCTTAATGATGGCCAGTGATTGCGACGCAAAAGCCTCATTCAGTTCGATAAGGTCGATATCCTGCTGTTTCATCCCGGCAGCTTTCAACACCTTAGGGATAGCCACCAGCGGACCGATACCCATTATCCTTGGCGGTACGCCGGCCACGGCATAGTTGACCATACGGGCGATCGGTGTCAGGTTATTGGCCTTTAAAAAGCGTTCTGATACTACCATCACAAATGCCGCGCCATCGCTGGTTTGCGATGAATTACCGGCGGTCACAACACCTTTGGCATCAAAAACAGGCTTCAGTTTGGCTAAAGCATCTAAAGAAGTATCGGCACGCGGGCCTTCGTCAGTATCAACGGTAAAGTCGCGTTTCTTTTTCTTGCCGCTTTCATCTACATAAACCTCGGTAATATTTACCGGGACTATCTCATCCTTAAATTTACCGTCTGAGATAGCCTTGATGGCCTTTTGATGCGAATTAAAAGCGAACTGATCCTGCTCCTCGCGACCAACATTGTACTCTTTAGCAACTGCCTCAGCCGTTAAGCCCATCCCCCAATAGTAATCGGGGTTTGTTAACGCAATATCCGTATTAGGCACGATACGCCAGCCGCCCATAGGCAGCAAACTCATGCTTTCTACGCCGCCGGCGATGATACAACCAGATATACCTGCCGATATTTTGGCTGATGCGATAGCGATCGTCTCCAATCCCGATGCGCAGTATCGGTTCACCGTCATGCCCGGCACTTTGTCGGTATCCAATGCCATCAGCGATATCAAGCGGGCAACGTTAAGGCCTTGCTCAGCCTCGGGCGTCGCATTACCTACGATCACGTCATCTATCTGATCCTTATCAACATTAGGCACCGATGCCATTAAATTTTTGATCACATCCGCCGCCAGTGTATCCGGCCTGGTGAACCTGAACCCACCTCTTGTGGCCTTACCAACTGCGCTGCGGCTTGCTGCTACTATGTATGCGTCCATGCTTATTTTTTTAGTAGAGTCAAGAATATAGAATCAAGAATTAAGACAATTACATCGTTCTTTACTTTGACCACTTTATCTTGGCTCTTGACTCTATATTCCTGATTCTTTCCTCAATTTCTATCTTGATTCTTTACTCTTGACTCCTGGCTCTCTTTTCCAGACTTCCGTCTTGTCTCTTGATTCTTTACTCTTGACTCTAATACCTAATTCCTCAGCACCTTCCCGCCCGTCACAATACTCTGTATCCGCTCTAAAGTTTTGCGCTCCATGCAGAGCTGCAAAAATGCTTCGCGCTCTAAATTGAGCAGATATTCTTCACTAACCGTGGTAGGTTGCGACAGGTCGCCACCACAGAGAACATAAGCTAACTTTTGCGATATTTTCACATCATGCTCGCTGATGTAATTGCCACTGTACATACTATTTGCACCTATGTAACCTAAGCCCAAAGCCTGCTTGCCTAATACACGAATATCTGTACGTGGTATCGGCTGCACATAACCTTCGTCTGCCATGGTCAAACATTGTTGCTTAGCTTCAGCTAACAAACGGTTACGTGATACGACCACGACATCGCGGCCTTTCTTTAAATGTCCTAATTCAAAGGCCTCATAAGCAGACGTCGAAACTTTGGCCTGGCCAATGGTCAAGAATCTGTCGCGGAAATTATTCATTTCGATATCGCCATCCTGCAGGTCATCTGATAAGCGTAAAGCGAACTCCTTGGTACCGCCGCCGCCCGGGATCAATCCTACCCCGAACTCAACCAAGCCCATATATAACTCGGCATGAGCTACTACCTTATCAGCATGCAGGCACATCTCGCATCCTCCGCCCAAGGCCATTTGATGCGGTGCGATCACTACCGGGATGGACGAATAACGTATCCGCATCATCGTATTCTGGAAGGCGCGGATAACCATACTCAGTTCATCAAACTCTTGCTCTACCGCCATCATAAAGATCATCCCAACATTGGCTCCTGCACTGAAGTTGACTCCTTCGTTAGAGATGACCAAACCTTTGTAAGATGCCTCGGCAAGGGTAATGGCTTTGTTGATACCCTCTATCACCTCGCCACCTATGGTATTCATCTTGGTATGGAATTCCAGGTTGATGATGCCGTCGCCAAGGTCGGTAATGGTGGTACCGCTATTCTTCCACAAGGTTTTGCTTGCGCGGATGTTATCCAGCAAGATGAACTGCTCGGTACCCGGGATAACTTTATACGACTTACTGGGGATATCGTAATATTTTTTATGACCGTCCTCTATTTTATAAAACGACGTCGCGCCGCTCTCCAGCATATCGTAAACCCATTGTGCAGGGTTATGGCCAATGGCCTCCATAGCTTTAACAGTATTCTCTACGCCCAAAGCATCCCACTTTTCGAATGGCCCCATATCCCAGCCGAAACCGGCGTTCATGGCAGCATCGATCTTAAATAATTCGTCGGCTATCTCCGGGATACGGTTGCTGGAATAAGCGAATAATTGATAGAACACTTCGCGGTAAAAGTCCCCGGCTTTGTCTTTAGCAGCAAAAAGGATCTTTAAACGCTCATTCATATTATCCACTGTCTTGGTGGTATCCAAAACTGGGAATTTAACTTTTTGCGATGGTTTGTATTCCAGGGTTTTCAGATCAAGCGCAAAGAATTCGCTTTTACCGTCCACCTTTTGTTTTTTATAGAACCCCTGTTCGGTTTTGCTGCCCAGCCATTTGTTCTCAGCCATTTTGCTGACAAATCCGGGAACACCGAATAGGGCATTAGCCTCATCGTCAGGCGCATTTTGTTTCAGTCCGTTGGCTACATGCACCATGGTATCCAAACCCACCACATCTGTAGTGCGGAATGTAGCCGATTTAGGGTGACCGATAACC
This sequence comes from Mucilaginibacter myungsuensis, assembly GCF_015222005.1. Classification (GTDB taxonomy): domain Bacteria; phylum Bacteroidota; class Bacteroidia; order Sphingobacteriales; family Sphingobacteriaceae; genus Mucilaginibacter; species Mucilaginibacter myungsuensis. Next base: position 507,257 of record NZ_JADFFL010000001.1, read on the forward strand.
GGACCGGTCAGTTTATCAACCTCTTCAACCGTCAAGCCTGACTTTTCTACATAATGCAAAATGCTCATGATGCTGAATACGCCGATACGGTTACCAATAAAGGCGGGGGTATCTTTTGCTAACACGGTGGTCTTACCTAAGAACTTTTCTCCAAAATGCATCAGAAAATCCACCACCTCAGGTAACGTATCTTTGGTCGGAATGACCTCTAACAGTTTCAGATAGCGCGGGGGGTTAAAGAAGTGGCTACCGCAGAAGTGTTTTTTAAAGTCCTCGCTCCTGCCTTCGGTCATCAAATGGATCGGTATACCCGAAGTATTTGAGGTGATCAGCGTACCCGGCTTGCGGAACTGCTCAACCTTTTCAAAAACCTGTTGCTTGATATCAAGGCGCTCTACCACAACCTCTATCACCCAATCGCAATCGGCAATTTTGGACATATCGTCATCAAAATTCCCGGTAGTGATCCGCTTGGCGAAAGACTTTAAATAGATAGGTGAAGGATTTGATTTTAGCGCAAAATTGAGCGCATCATCCACGATCTTATTGCGGCTCTTTTTATCAGCAGCGGCATCTTTTGGGACGATATCCAGTAGCAGCACCTGCACGCCAATGTTAGCGAAGTGGCAGGCGATCCTGCTCCCCATCACACCAGAGCCTAATACAGCTACTTTTTTAATTATACGTTTAGTGTTCATCTTGGATAGATGTAAAGTTTAACGTGCGGTATTTTAAAAGCACAAAGGGCAAAGTATAGGAAGCACAAGGGCACAAAGCCTAAATAGCTTTGCAAAACCTTTGTATTCGTCAGATCAATAGTTTAATCGGCCCTGGTAAAGGTAGTGGTGCGGCCTAATAACGAGATACCAATGTATCCGCGGATATCAAGCGAGTTACCTTTCAGGGTCATTTTGCAGGAATATGTTTTACCGTTTTGCGGATCGTAGATCGTTCCATCAACGTATTTGTTGTCACCGTCTTTAACAAACCCGTTCAGTACAGGTAATCCTAAACGCGGACGGGTGCGTAATTTCTCGTTGGTATTCATCTCGTCCAATTTTGGTTTGCCGTCTTTCAAAGGTTCTTTTAGCCAAACTACCTTACCATTAAACTTGCCTGAGGCATCTTTCTTGATCTCGACCTTGCCGGTCTTCTCGGCGTTGAACCATTGGCCCTCGATCTTGTCCTGCGCTTTAGCCGCAATGTTAACGCCAATAACCGCCAGCAAAATAAATGCGGTACGGATGAAATGTTTTTTGATCTCAGTCATCTTCTTTCAGGAATTAGGGCGACCATTCATTGGGATAGAACGACCTACCGGTTTTATAATTGGTTTGTGTAAGCAATTAACGCAATTAAGCGCGAATTGCAAAGGTTTATAAGGCGGAAAGATCTGTCAATTTTTCCACCCCTCCCAAACCCTCCCGAAGGGGAGGGCTTTAAAAGTAAAGGCTTATATTCCTCCCCTTCGGGGAGGCCGGGATGGGTCACTCCTTCGCCTTCAACCCTTTAAATATCTCGATATACTGGTTCATCGCATCTTCAGAGCTTAAACCGGCCTGACCTTTCCAGGCGGTGTATTTGGCAGCGGCGACAAAATCAAACATGCCGGGTTTTTCGGTATCGGCAGGCATATCGCCGTCAGTGGCTTGTTTGTACAGGCTGTACAGTTTTAGTAAAGTCTCGTTGTCCGGACGCTTGGTCAGTTGCTTGCTTTGGGCAACGGCATCGTCAAAAGTCGCTTTCAGATCGCTCATAGGTTGTGTTGTAGTTTAGTAAAATTATTCTTTTGCTTTCGGCACCTCTTCGGCATAGTCAGCCGACCGGGGCGCGTGTGCAAACATATCGCTTATTTGGGTTGGCAGTATAGCCAATTTGCGTTTTTCCATATCTATCCAGGATCCATCGGCAATAACCACGGCGGCCTTAACGCCATCGCCGCGATAAATCTCGTGTCTGATCGTCCACCGCGAACCATCTACACGTGAGCTAAGTACCTCGCACACAACAGTAATGGTATCACCAAGAGAAACCTCACGCAAGTATTTCAGTTCTTCACGAAACAATACCGGACCGATCTTAGCTTCCAGCAATGTCGTTGCCTTCATACCGATACTTTGGAGCATATTCAGCCTTGCCTGTGCGCAAACGTCGGCATAAGCCGAGTGGCGCATATGTTGATTAGCGTCTATCTGTGCCCAAAGCACCTGTCCCTGGTAAAACGCGTTCTCCATTTTTGGATACTTATTTATGGGTCTCTTTAAACTTTTTAACGGCGGCGGTTAGTCGAGGTAATATCTCTAAAGCATCACCTACCACGCCGTAGTTCCCTGCTTTAAAGAACGGTGCTTCGGGGTCTTTGTTTATCACCACAATGGTTTTTGACCCGTTAACACCTGCCAAATGCTGGATAGCACCGGATATACCTACCGCGATATACAAATTAGGACGGATGGTTCCCCCTGTTTGCCCCACATGCTCGTGATGAGGGCGCCAATGCGCATCTGCCACCGGGCGAGAGCAGGCTGTTGCCGCACCCAGCTCCTTAGCTAAGTCTTCGATCAGTCCCCAATTCTCAGGACCTTTCAGTCCACGACCACCGGATACTACCAATTCAGCCTCAGCCAATAGCACTTCGCCTTTCACTTTATTCACTTCTTTGACGGTGACGCCAAAGTCTTTTGGGCCAAAGCTGACTTGAAGTTGTTCTATCGTTGCTTTGCCATCGGCTTTACTTAATTGGAAAGTATTTGGCATAAGCGTAATTACCTTTACATCGCTGGTTACATTTACATAGGCGAACGCCTTGCCCGAGAATACAGCTTTTTTGATAGTAAAACCTTTTGCCTTATCCGGAAGTGATAACGCACCTGACACCAGACCGGCATTCAATTTTACAGCTACACGTGGTGCAACAGCACGACCGTTAACATCATGCATCATAATGATCACTTTGCTTCCCTCCTTTTGGGCAGCCGTTAAAATAGCGGTGGTGTAGGCACGGGCATGCAGATCATTCAACCGGGCATCACTTACCTGCAATACTTTTTGAGCGCCGTATTCGCCAAGGGCGCTTATCGCATCCTCACTAAGCGCCCCCAAGACCAAAGCAGCAACGCCCGATCCATCGGCTTTAGCTATTTCGGCAGCGTATTGCACTGCCTCGAAACTTTTCTTTTTGATATCTCCTTCGGTATGTTCTACCAATACTAATACAGACATGTTTTCTTTAGATTTGAGATGTTGAAATTAGATATGAGACGTGAGATATGAGATTTGAGACGTGTTGTACTTTTTGCCTCATATCTCACATCTCAATACTCATATCTTCTATAAAACTTTTGCCTCGCTGTGCAGTAACTCTACCAGCGCGTCCATATCGTCGGCACTTACCAATTTTATACCCGCTTTAGCAGGAGGCAATTCGTAAGATAGTATCTCGGTAACTGCCAATACCGCTGAAGGGGTAATTACCTTCAACGGTTTGGTACGTGCCGCCATGATACCGCGCATATTAGGGATACGAGCCTCTGCTACACCTTTTTGGCAGGCAATAACTACGGGTAAGTTTGCAGTATCGGTTTCTTCCCCGCCTTCTATTTCGCGGGTAACGGTCGCAGTGTTGCCATCAACCTGTACCTTGGTCGCAAAGCCGATAAAATCGGCGTCCAGCAGTTCGGCTATCATTACGCCGGTACTGCCGTTGTTGTAATCGATGGATTCTTTACCGACCAACACCAGGTCATAACCTCCGCTCTTGGCATATTCGGCAATGTATTGAGCCGTTTGCAAAGGGTCGTTGCTGTCAGCATCTATCCGAACGGCTTCTTCGCCACCTAAAGCCAAAGCTTTACGAATAACCGGCTCCACATCTGCCTTACCGACGGTCACCAAATGCACATCGCTTGCTACACCGGTCTCTTTTAATTCCAGCGCACGCACCAAGGCATACCATTCGTCATACGGATTGATCACCCAGGTCGTCCCAGCGCTGTTGATCGCTGTATCGTTATCCTTTAAAATAATTTTTGTACTCGTATCAGGCACCTGACTGATGCAGACCAATATTTTCATAGATGTTAGATTTATCGCCCCTCCAACCTCCCCAAAGGGGAGGCTTAAAAGAGTTTGTATGCTGTATATTTTTTTCTGCTCCCCTTTGGGTAGGCCGTGAGGGGTCAGAACGGATATTTATTTTCCTCAATAACTTTAGCAGCGATATTTCTTCGTGCAGCAGTCGTATTAATGTCCTCGGTCTTGGTGAAACGGCGTAGGCCCATCATCATCATCCGGCGTTCGTCGCCCTCGGCGAAGGAGTTCAAGGCCTCTTTACCGGCTTTATGGATCTTCTCGGCGGCATCATTAATGAATACGCGCATGATATCCAATTGTAAGGCACTTGCTTCCTCACCTTTCATAGCGACCAATTTCTCTACACGTAACTGCAACGACTCGGCAACGTACAATTGTATCAGCATATCAGCCAAATTCATCAGTACTTCCTGCTCTTTGCCTAATTGCATCATTAATTTTTGCACAGCCGCTCCAGCCACCATCAGGACGGCTTTTTTAAATCCGCTAATGTATTTTTTCTCTTTGCTGAATAAGGTTTCATCTTCACTTGCGCCAAAGTCAGGGATGCTCATCAACTCTTTGGCTACCTTTTCGGCAGGCCCCATCAGGTTCAGTTCACCTTTCATGGCGCGTTTCAGCATCATGTCTACGGTGAGCATGCGGTTGATCTCGTTAGTGCCTTCAAAGATCCTGTTGATACGCGAGTCACGATAAGCACGATCCATCGGCGCTTCGGCGCTGTAGCCCATACCGCCGTAGATCTGTACACCTTCGTCAACTACATAGTCTAATGTTTCAGAGGCGTCTACCTTGATAATAGCTGCCTCAATAGCATATTGCTCAGTGCCTTTCAGTTTAGCTTTGATCGGATCCATGCCTTCGGCTATCATGTGTTCGGTAGCTTCTTCCATGTTTTGGCTTGCGCGATAAATCGCCGATTCCGAGGCATAAACTTTGATCACCTGCTCGGCTAATTTGTAGCGGATAGCGCCGTATTTAGATATCGGCCTGCCAAATTGCTCGCGCTCGTTAGCGTAGTTTACCGAAAAGTTGATGATCTGTTTACCTGCTCCCAATGTAGCACCACCTAACTTGATACGACCCAGGTTAAGAATGTTAACCGCGATCTTGAAACCGTTACCACGTTCGGATAGCAAATTCTCGACCGGTACTTTGCAATCATTAAAGAATACCTGACGGGTAGAGCTACCCTTAATGCCCATTTTATGTTCTTCGGGATTAAGCGATAAGCCCTCAAAGCCTTTTTCTACGATGAACGCGCTCAGGTTCTCATCATCATCTATTTTAGCAAACACCGTAAACACATCAGCAAAACCCGCGTTAGTGATCCACATCTTTTGTCCGTTAATGATATAATGTTTGCCGTCTTCAGATAACTTGGCCCTCGACCTCCCAGAGTTAGCGTCAGAACCGGCACCGGGTTCGGTTAAACAATAGGCACCTTTCCATTCGCCGCTTGCTAATTTGGGGATGTATTTGGCTTTTTGCTCGTCGTTACCATAATATAAGATAGGTAATGTGCCGATGCCCGTATGCGCCGAAAACGCTACAGAGAACGAATTGCCAGCGCCTAACTTCTCGGCCACCAGCATGGATGTTTTAAAGTCTTTACCAAAGCCGCCATATTCCTCAGGAACTGATATCCCTAATAAACCTAACTCGCCGGCTTGTTCCATCAGGTGCTGCATCAGGCCTTCCTCCTGCTGATCAATGCGATCAAGAATTGGTGCCACGTTCTGCGCCAAAAACTCGGTACAGGTTTGCGCGATCATCAATTGTTCCTCGTTCCATTCCTCAGGAATAAAAATACTGTCGGCCGGCGTATCCCTGATCAGAAACTCACCGCCCTTAATGGCGCTTGCATTTTCGGTAGCGTTCATATCAATTGCTATTGGTTTAACAAGAAATTTACGGGACAAGCAGAACGGTCCCGTTTTGGTTTTATAATGTTTGGTAAAAGTAGACGGCAATGCCCCATCAAGAAAGGGCAAAATTGGGGGGATGTTGGTCAATATGTCGGTTAGTTTACCCTCTTTTCTTACCTGGCTTAATTCTGCGAATGAAGCTTTAGATAAAGACAAGTCTGTGACCTGTTGGCTTGAAATTACAGAATTCAACTTATCGATCAAGCTTCAGTCACAGACCGGAGCCAGCAGAAGAGAAAGGAAATAACTGACGATATTACTTAAAGATTAATACCCCTATCAGCCGTATTCCAAACCTTCCTGTTCATTATCAATTTTACTTCATCATAATCGATAGGATAAAAGTTATGGCTATCTACTCCGATATCAAAAGAGAACGAGGCCGAATCATCGGGTAACGTTCCGTGGGCGTGTCCATATAAATGATAGCTTTTGCGGAATTTATCATTCCATTGCCGCATGGCATAATGAAAGAGTACGATCTTTTGCTTTCCTGTCGGAATACTTTCATCCGGTACCTTCAGCTCATAATAATCTTTGATCCATTCAAATCTATTCTTGCATTTTAAAGCTGTATCATCATGGTTACCTTTTATTAAAAAGATATTTCCCTTTAACCTATTTAAGATCTCTTTGAGTTGATCTGGTTTATTCAGGCCTAAGTCACCTAAGTGATAAACGTTATCATGCTCCGCTACCCGTTCATTCCACTTTTGGATCAACATTTCATCCATTTCGTCCACACTGCCGAATGGGCGACCTACATGATCAATTATATTTCTGTGCCCGAAGTGATGGTCGGATGTAAACCAGATCTTATTCATGATCATAAAAATACTAATTCGCGCTCACCATCCTATAATCCGACGGTGACAACCCTGCATGTTTTTTAAAATACTTACCAAAGGTAGATTGATCCGGGAAATGTATCGCATCGGCTACTGCGGCTATGCTGATATCGTTATTGCGAAGTAGTACCTTGGCTTCTAAGATCACTGCATCGTCTATCCACTCGCCAGCTGTGCGGCCGGTAACGTCCTTTACGGTCTCGGTTAAATGCTTGGGTGATACAAATAGCGCGTCGGCATAATATTGTACGTTGCGGTGCTCTTTATAATGTTGAAATACCAGGTCCTGAAAGTTAAGGTTCAGTTCCTGCTTACGGGACTGTTTTCCTCTAATGATGACGTGTTGTTTCTCGTACACTGCTTGCAATTCGTATAACAGCGTCGCCAATATGCTGCGCGATATCTCCATTCTGTAAGGATGCTCCTGGCGGTCTATCTTTTGCTTAATCAACTGATAAACGTCCAATATCATTCGGGCATCGGCATTGTTAGGATAGATCACCGGGATAGACGTACTTTTAAAATAGCTAAAGGTCTCTAAAAAGTGGCTGTTCACACTGGTCTCGGACAGGAAAGCTTTAGAGAATACCAGGAAACGGCAAAGGAAATCGGGACTGGCGTTATATATCCTCAACACATGGAAAGGTGTAGCCAACAACATGGCATCCGGGCGGGCTTCGTACACCTGCAAGTTCACTTCTACCTCGGCTGTTCCGCGGGTGCAGATGCCGATAATGTAACCATCGGATCTGTAAGGAAACTCGCTTAAACTCAGTAGCTGCTTTTCGTCGGCTACAAAAAAATCGGTGCTTACAAAGTTATCTGCATACAGGTCGGCAAATTTGGATAGACTTAACTGCGCGATCTTTTTAGACATAGGTACAATTGGTTGAAGGATACGTGGCTAATTTAACCACATTTAGTAAACAACTATGGGTTTATATCCGTTCAACGAATAATTAAGCGGAAAGTTGTCCGACTTTTTGACTAACACATCCGCATTATAGCCCTTTTTTAGACTGTAACCTACTGTAAATTTATTTTTTTAAAAGATGTATGTTTGCACCCCAACGCAAACACGTTGTAAACCAATTATACTTATTATGAGAAAACTATTATTTACGCTTCTGGCATCGGTGCCGGCCATGGCATTTTCGCAGGGTTTCCAGGTTAACTTACACGGACAGAAGCAAATAGGCATGGGCCATACCGGCACAGGCCTGCTACAGGACGGCGCGTCGGTACTCTTCAACCCCGGAGCGGTGGCCATGTTGCCCGAAAATTATGTACAAGCAGGCGTTAGTCCGCTGTTGTTTAAATCTGCATTCAGTCCAACCGGATCTAACACTCAGTACGATGTTGCCAATAAGATAGCGACACCTTTCACGGCTTACGGCGTATGGGGTCCTAAGGGCTCAAACTTCAAATTTGGTTTAGGCGTTTACACGCCGTTCGGTGGTTTGACCGACTGGGGCAACACCTGGACCGGTAAATACACACTGACCAGCCTTGATCTTAAAGCGATCTTCTTCCAACCCACTATCAGCTATAAACTTACCGATCGTGTAAGCATCGGTGGTGGTTTTGTGTACAACCATGCCAGTGTGGTACTGAAAAGGGCTATCCCTTTGGCCAGTTCGACAGGTGCTGACGGCGAAGCTGAATTAAATGGCAAAGGCCATGGCTTTGGTTGGAATGCGGGTGTATTTGTTAAAGCGTCGGAGAAATTCACGGTGGGCGTGAACTACCGCTCGCAAGTGACCACCAAGGTTAAGAACGGCGACGCGATATTTAAAGTACCGGCATCTGTACAAGCCAATTTCCCTCAGCCAAATACATTTACGGCAAGCTTACCGTTGCCTTCCACAACATCTATCGGTATAGGTTATTATCCGCACAAGGATTGGACGATCGCGGTTGATGCCAGCTTTGTGAACTGGGCGGTTTACAAGTCGCTTGATTTTGATTATGCTAACAATACTGCCACATTGCAGGATACCCACTCGCCACGTAACTACAAAAATGGCTCGGTTTACCGTGTTGGTGCCGAATATAAAGCCAGCACTAAATGGGCATTACGCGCGGGCGGTGGCTACGCTTCTACCCCGGTTCAGGATGGTTATGTTACCCCTGAAGCTCCTGATGCTAACCGGCTGATCTTCACCGGCGGTTTAGGTTACAAGGCAACCAAAAATTTGAATATCGATGCATCGTTTATGTACGAGGATGTACTGTCGCGCACGCAAACCAACATCGAGACCAATTTGGCCGGTACTTTTAAAACCAATGTATTTATCCCGGGTATCTCTTTATCGTATCACTGGTAGTATTTTAATTGAAGCAAGACATGAAAAATTTAAAAACATACTCGTACATATTATTTGCCGGCATGGTTGGCCTGGCATCCTGCAAGCCTAATCTGGTGAGCAAGTCGGCAGTTTCGGCAGGCTCGTTAGACCTTACCCGTTACATAGCGGTAGGTAACTCGTTAACGGCAGGTTACGCGGATGGTGGTCTTTATCGCGAAGGTCAGCTGAATTCCTACCCTGCCATCATCGCTAAGCAAATGCAAAGTGTTGGTGGTGGTGCTTTCAATCAACCATTATTTACCGAGGCTCAGGCTAATGGTTCAGGCTATTTGAGGCTGACAGGCTTTAACCAAACCACAGGTGCACCTATTACCGCTCCGGTAACTACCGGCTTAGCTGTTACGGGCCAAACAACGGTCCCTACCGGGCCACTTACATCAACTACTGTTACAACTTATACCAAGTACACGGGCGATATCAATAACTTTGGTGTGCCGGGCATTAAGCTGGTACACGCTACCATAGCGTCTTACGGCAACCTGAATGGTTTTTACGAACGCTTGCTGCCGGGCGCAATACTAAGTCATAATACGGCCTATCTGGATTTTGTGACAGCTAAACCATTTACGTTTTTTACCAATTGGTTAGGTAATAACGACGCATTGAATTTTGCTACAACAGGTGGTGTTGATGCGTTGACAGATAAAGCGACCTTTACCGCTGCTTACACCAATGTTATTGCAAAACTAACCGCCACGGGCGCAAAAGGTGCTGTGGCGACTATTCCGGATGTGACCACTATCCCCTTCTTAAACACAGTAACACCGGCGGCGATACTGGCAGCGGCTAAAGCAGCTAACTCCCAAGTACAGGCTATCTATGTTAGTGGTTTGGTTAGCGGAACAAATTATCAGCCGCGTGTGGCTACTAATCAAGATCTGATCGTGCTTACTTTCCCAACCTCGCTTATCGGTTCAACTACGGCAGGTGCCGGGACTTATCCTTATGGTTTACACCCGTTAAACCCTATCGAAAACAAATACGTTTTAGATGCAGCCGAAGTATCGCTTGCCAAAGACTACGTAGTATCATACAATGCATCTATCAAAGCTGCGGCTGCTGCTAAAGGTTTAGCTGTATTTGATGCCAATACGTTCCTGACCAATCTGAAAGCGAAAGGTTTGGTGATCAATGGTGTTAGCCTGAATGCTAACTTCATCAGCGGCGGTATCTTCTCTTTAGATGGTGTGCATTTGACCCAGCGTGGTTACGCTATTGTGGCTAACGAGTTTATTAGCGCTATCAACGCGCAGTATAATTCAAGTATCCCTACTGCGGATGTGTCAAGCTTCCCGTCGGTTAAATTTCCGTGATAGATAGCTGATCACAGCAAATTATAAAGCGTTACAAGGCATCACCTAAAAGGTGGTGCCTTTTGCTTTTAGTAGGAACGCGAATTTATACGAACAACTGGATGATATAATCAGCGAGTGTTTCGGGGGCGATGAAATCCAGATCAAATTCATGATCGATCTGTGCTGTAAAGTCTGTTAATTCCTGGCTCATGACTAATTGTTTTAAACTTTGCTATGCAAACATAGCAAATCTATACCAAAAACCAAAACGGTATATGTTATTTTAACATTAAGAAATGCTGATCTTTAAAAGCCGATTTGTTTATTTAAGACATTTATTTAATTTGCGGTAAGAAAGAACAGACTTAAACATCACAAAAAATGACTTCAGTTGAAATTGCCCTAATTACCGTCGCCGTCTTTTTCACTATCTTTTTTTACCCGATAGTAGGCTGGCGTATATTTTCTAAAGCCGGGGAGCCGTGCTGGGCAGCTTTCATCCCGGTTTATAACCTCATTGTTTTTGTTAAAGTTATTGGGAAACCTGTTTGGTGGTTCATCTTACTGATCATCCCTTACGTTAGCTTAATTTTCTGGATATGGAGCGCTAACCGATTAAGCAAGAGTTTCGGTTATGGGGTTGGCTTTACATTAGGATTAATATTTCTTAACCCGATATTTTTACTTCTGCTGGCCTTCGGTAACGATCGTTACTTAGGGCCGGGTGGAGCAATACCAAATTATGGTGCGGCAGATTATGAACGTCCTTACGACATCAATCCCGCTTAATGATCGTCATGTCTACAGTGATCGGGCAATTACAAAACTATCTTCTCCCCTGCTATTTTAAACAATGGACCGGTTTTGATTGCCCCGGTTGCGGTTTCCAACGGTCCGTGATCGCGCTTGCGCGAGGAAATATTCTGCAAAGTTTCTCGCTTTATCCGGCAACCATACCAGTGTTGTTGGCAGTAGTGATCGCGGTGGTCGATACCTTTAAACCTCAACCGATCATCAAACAGATAAAAACACCATCCTATATTTTTGCAGCTTCGGTCATTATCATGAGCTACGCCATCAAGTTAGGCGGGCATTTGATATGGTAGATCAGGCCTCGTTACGGGCAGCGATCGCGTTGTAGTCGTTAACCACCAATTGTAAGAACTGATATTCGTTCACATTCAGATCGGGCGGGTACGTTATGTTCAGATGTTCTTTTATACGCACGGCCAACGTGTAGACCAACTTGCTGTTGCGGGTGTAATTAAAATTACGGATAACATCATATACCAAATTAATATCCTTATCGCTCAACTGAGTAACCTCGGGGAAAGTAGGTTTATAGTCGTCATCGGGTAAGCTATAAAACAGATCTTGATGCGGGTTAACCGGTTTGGTCTTCACTACAGTAGTGCCGGCAGAGATATCGCCAATACGTTGGCGTTTGTCTGAGAAAGCCACCGATAATACCGCTAACGAACCTAATGTAACCCCAAAATCCAATATCCTGAATAACCAGCGCATCACAAATTGGCCAACACTTGGGCGGCCGCCATCCAAACTGATCACGCGTATCTTAACGATACGTTTACCTATGCTTTGTCCGTTAAAAAACATCTCGGCCACCAGATCATAAAACAAAAAAAGCGATAGCCAAATAATACCGATAACCCATTGTGCGGTCTCTTGGATTTTAAACCCAGAAGCTGTTGTGGGGATGTAAACTACCAGTGTAGCACCTATAAAAAGCAGGTAATCTACCACCCGGGCAGCAATGCGTTCGCCAAGGCTGGCTACTGCGTAATCAATATCAACGTTTTGTGATGTGGTTATTTTAACGGTTTCCATTGGTAACAAATATAATTTTAACGTTGATATATTTTTTTATGCAGGTTGATCTTTTTTACTATTTTAACAAAAAAATCTTATCAGCTAACACATGCGTGAGGCATTATTTGTCAAACAGAACTCGGCCCGGTGGAAACGCTATGAAAATGAGCCGACTAAGGACCCGGACGAACTGGCCGAGCGTTTTATAGCCATTGCCGACGACCTGGCCTACGCAAAAACTTTTTATCCGCAATCAAAAACTACCGGCTATTTAAATACCCTGGCAAGCGGTTTCCACCAGTCTATCTATCGTAATAAAAAAGAAAAGACGGACAGGTTTGTAACCTATTGGAAGTATGAGTTGCCTATGCTATTTGCCACCTATAGGCGGCAGTTGCTATATGCTTTCGTCTTTTTTGTGACCTTCGCTTTTGTGGGGGCTATGTCGGCCAAATATGATCAGTCGTTCCTCCGTTTCTTTTTTGGTGACGACTATATCAACATGACCAATGCCAACATAGCCAAAGGCGACCCGTTCGGCGTTTACAAACAAACGGGCGAGTTAAAGATGTTTTACCATATTGCCGCTAACAACCTATATGTTACTGTGCTGCATTACCTGGCCGGTGTGATCACTACTATCGGTCCGCTGTGCTTGTTATTCAAGAACGGCGTGATGGTGGGCGCGTTCGAGTATTTCTTTTTCAGCAAGGGATTGGGCATCAATTCGATATTGGTGATATGGATACACGGTACTTTAGAGATATCGTCCATCATTATAGCGGGTGCCGCAGGATTGGTCTTCGGCAATAGTATCCTGTTCCCAAAAACCTATACCCGAATGGCCTCGTTTAAAAAGGGAGCCACGGATGGCATGAAGATCATTATCGGCATCCTTCCTATCATTGTGGTTGCCGCCTTTTTAGAAGGTTTTATTACCCGCCATACCGAAATGCCGGTTTGGCTAAGTGTGAGCATACTGGCCGTATCGGCCATTTTTATTATTTGGTACGTAATTATTTATCCCCTTATCCTAAGCAGAAAATTAACTCCTGAACCAACTCATGCAAGCCAAAGTTGAACTGAACCGCATACGCGACACCGGAAAGGTGATCGATGACAGCATACAATTTATTAAACAGAACCGCCGCGAATTGGTGCGGTCTTACTTTACCATCTGTGGCATTTTTTGGCTTACCGGGCTTATCGTATCCACCTATCAACAGTTGAATTATTTTGACAGACTGGGCCAGGGTATGAGCATGTTCGGCTGGCTTTATTTTGTTACCATCATCTTACAACTACTTGGTCAAGTGTTGATGTTTGTCTTCACTTACTCCTTTATGGCGGTTTATAAAGATAAGGGTAATGTTGCCCCCTCCGTTGTTGAAGTTTGGGGATATACAAAATATTATTTCCTTAGAGCGGCGGGCAGCTCTTTACTATTGGCTATTATGATCATGATAGGTTTCGTGCTCTGCTTTGTACCTGGTATTTACCTTACAGGGGTGTTCTCGCTGGTATTTCCGATCATGATATTTGAGAATGGTGGTTTTGGTTATTCATTTAATCGGGCATTTAAACTTATTAAAGAGCGCTGGTGGTCTACTTTTGGTGTGATATTTTTATCGACCTTGTTAATGTATGTTGCACTGATATTGGTAGGGATCCCGGCGACCATTATTTCCTATATCTACATTTTTGTTTCCGGTGCAGCATCATACAAGGCTTACATGATCACTTATAGTATTGCCACACATCTTGCTCAGATCCTTTATCTATTACCGTGTATCGCGATCGGTATCATGTATTTTAATCTGACAGAGCAAAAAGAGGATACCCACATCTTGCAACGCATAGCCAATTTAGGTAAAGACGACGAGAGCGACAGTCCTGCCGAGCCGCTGCACAAAGAAGAATATTGATAAGATGCGGTTACGGATAGCTTTTCTTTTACTGATACTCGCTTGCTGCTTTTGCGACTTGTATGCAACGCCTACATCTCAGCCCAAAAAGCCGGCGGTGAAAGCGGCGCCAGAGAAGCCGAAGAAAAAGGTTGTCCCGGCAAAAGTACGTTTGGATAGTTCGTCAGTAACCGTACACCGATTGGATCAGCAGGTACTGGATAGCCTTGCTGCCGACGAAGATTTTAAGTATTACACCAAAGACTATAAAAAAGAAGAGACCCTTTGGGATAAGTTTTGGAGATGGTTTTGGGATATGGTAGGCAAGCTGTTCCCTAACGTATCGGCAGGTTCAGCCTCCATCATTAAGTATATCTTGATAGGTGTAGCCGTCATCTGTGCCGTATTTTTGATCATTAAACTGGCGTCTTCTGACCTGAGCAATATCTTCCTTCGTACGCCTAAAGAGGCAGCCCTGCCCTACAGCGAATCGTTAGAGAACATCCACGAGATATCGTTTGACGAGGAGATAGAAGCTGCCCTTGCCGCCCGTAATTTTAAACTGGCGGTGCGCTTACTATACTTGGCCAGTCTGAAGCAATTAAGTGATGCCGGTTTGATCCATTGGGAATTAGGCAAAACTAATTCGGCGTACCTGGAAGAGTTGGGAGACACCGACCGCAGGCAAACTTTCGGAGTGCTGACCCGCCAGTTCGAATACATCTGGTACGGAAACTTCCCTGTGGATGCTACCTCGTTCAACAATATCCAAACCCTATTTGCTGACTTTAAAAAACTATTAGCATGAGAGGGTTGCGCGTATATCTGATCTTAGGGTCGCTACTACTGATCCTGTATATGGTGGCCCAATACAACCAGCCAAAACCAACGGATTGGCGCCCGGCCTATGGTAGTGAAGATAAGGTGCCGTTCGGTAGCTATATTTTGTACAACAGGTTGAACGATATTTTCCCGAAAGCTAAAGTGAGTTCGGTGCGTGCGCCGCTCTACGAGGTTATAGCCGAAGATGGCCTGAAGAATGCCAACATCCTGATCGTCTGCGATTTCCTGATCGTGGACGAATATGACCACGAGGAAATGATTGGATACATTAAAAAAGGCAATAATGTTTTTTTAGCGACTGATGGGATATGTGATCTGCTTGGTGATACATTGAACATAAACATCGGTTCAGAACTTAATGAGAATGGGCAAACCTATGTAAACTTTACCAGCAAGCATTTGGGCGATAGTACTTATCGGGTCGACCATAATTCGTCCAGCAATTATTTCAGTAAATTCGATACGCTGAAAACTGTGGTGTTGGGCCGAAATGGTTACGGCCATGCCACCCTTTTAAAAATGCCCATGGGCAAAGGTGCGCTTTATCTAAGTGCTAACCCGCAAATGTTCACTAACTACAGCCTGCTACAGCCCGAGGGAGCAAGCTATGCGGCAACTGCGTTGTCGTTCATGGACAATGGTAAAAACATCGTCTGGAACGACTATTATGCCAAAGGACAAGATGGCGACGAATCGACCATGCGGGTATTCCTAAGCCACCCTCCCCTGCGCTGGGCTTTTTATATAGTGGTAGCCAGTTTATTGCTGTTCACGATCTATCAATCCAAACGTCGCCAACGCATTATACCGATCATCCCGCCGGTCACTAATACCAGTGTAGATTTCGCGACTACCGTTGGGCAGGTTTACTACGAGCAACGGAACAATACCAATATCGCCCAAAAGAAACTGACCTACTTTTTAGAACACATCAGGCAACGCTATAACCTGCGGACCAACTTACTGAACAAAGAACTGGCTCAAGCACTGATCGACAAGACCGGTGCCGATACCGACCTGATACACGCGATATTAGGTCAGGCTGCTTTGATACAAAGCGGCATAGCTGTTAAGGACGATGAATTGCTGACCTTTAACCATAACATAGAACAATTTTATATTCAAGCCAGATAAAAATGGAGAACGAAAATTTTGAACAACGCACAGACATGACCCGGCTTAGCCAGGCCATTGAGCAAATAAAAGCCGCCATACACCACGTGGTAGTTGGCCAGCACGATACCATCGAATTGCTGATAGCCGGTATATTAGCCGATGGTCACCTACTGATAGAAGGTGTGCCGGGTGTAGCCAAAACCCTGACCGCCAAACTGATCGCGCAAAGCATTGATGCTAAGTTTTCGCGCATACAGTTTACTCCCGATCTGATGCCTTCGGATGTATTAGGCACATCCATATTCAACCCTAAGACCATCGAGTTTGAATTTAAACGCGGACCTATATTCGGCAATATCATCCTCATCGACGAGATCAACCGTGCACCGGCTAAAACGCAATCGGCCCTGTTCGAGGTGATGGAAGAACGCCAGGTAACCGCAGACGGGCAGACCTACAAAATGGAAGAGCCGTTCATCGTTATCGCCACGCAGAACCCCGTTGAACATGAAGGCACTTATCGTTTACCGGAAGCTCAATTAGATCGATTCCTATTCAAGGTCGAAGTGAAATACCCAAGTTTTGAGGACGAGATAGCGATCATCACCCAACAACATCAACACAAAACCGCCGAGCAGATCACCGAGATACACGCTGTACTTTCTGCCGATGATATCATAGCCGCACGTAAGCAGGTGCGCGAGTTTTATGTTGAACCAAAGCTGATCGAATTCGTTGCCAAGATCATTCACGAAACGCGTAATAGCAAATCTCTGTTCCTGGGCGGTTCGCCGCGTGCATCTTTAGCCATCATCAACAGCGCCAAAGCATTGGCCGCCATGAAAGGACGCGATTTTGTAACACCCGAGGACATCATTTGGGTAGCCCCTGCCGTTTTGCGTCATCGTATTATGCTTACGCCTGACAAAGAAATGGAAGGCGTAACGCCCGACGAAGTTGTAGCACAGATCATTCAAAAAATAGAGATACCAAGATAAATTGAAAGCGTTCTTCGCCAATTTTTACCGTAACCTTTTTCTCACCAACAGGTTGTTCGCAGCGCTGGGTGTGGTGGCTGTGCTGTTCCTGCTATCATTCTTTTTAAAATGGCTGGGCGATATCCCGCTCATTTGTTTTTGGGTGTTAGTAGTTGTAACGCTTGCCGATATATGGCTGCTGTATCGCTTAAAAAAAGGCGTGTACTGTAAACGCCTTGCACCCGAACGTCTAAGCAACGGCGATGATAACGAGGTCAACCTTTTTACAGAGAATCTGTACCCTTTCAATATTGATCTGGAATTGATAGACGAGATCCCTCATCAATTCCAAAAGCGCGATGTAAGCTTCGAGACCAAGCTATCATCGCGCCAACAGAAAATGATCAATTACCTTATTCGCCCTACTAAACGGGGCGAATATCATTTCGGGATGATCAGGGCTTATGTGAAGTCGCCGCTGGGATTGATCAGTCGCAGGTATAACTTCGAGCAAACCGATATCCTGCCCGTTTATCCCTCGTTTTTGCAAATGCGCAAGTACGAGTTAATGGCCATATCCAACCGCCTGAACGAGATCGGTATCAAAAAAATACGCCGCCTGGGCAACAGCATGGAGTTTGAGCAGATACGCAATTACGTAGCCGGCGATGACCTCCGTACCATGAACTGGAAAGCGACTGCCCGCCAGGGTGCGCTGATGGTGAACAATTACACCGACGAAAAGTCGCAGCATGTTTATTGCATCATCGATAAATCGCGGGTGATGAAAATGCCATTCGACGGGTTGAGTTTGCTTGACTACGCCATCAACGCCAGCCTGGTATTATCAAGCGTCGCGCTGATCAAACAGGACAAAGCCGGACTGATGACCATATCCGATAAAAAAGGTGCAACAGTAGCCGCCGACCGTCGGCCGACCCAACTGAACAAGATCTTAGAAGTACTTTACAAAGAAAAGACCAGCTACACCGAAACCAATATGGAGCTGCTGTTCAGCACTGTGCGTAAGGTGATGAACCAGCGCAGTTTGGTGATGTTCTTTACCAATTTTGAGAGCCTGAGCGCCTTACAACGCCAGCTCCCGTATCTCAAACGGATAGCCAAATACCATTTATTAGTTATCATCTTTTTTGAGAACACCGGACTGAAAGAACTAAGCGAACAAAGCGCCACCAATGTGGAGGGTGTTTATATCAAAACCATTGCCGAGAAATTTGTGTACGAGAAAAAATTGATCGTTAAGGAACTGGCCCGTCATGGTATCCAATCCATCCTGACCGCTCCGCAAAACCTGACGGTCAATACCATCAACCGTTACTTGGAACTAAAGGCTAAGCAAAAGATCTAAGGCTTGTCGCTGCCGCTTTTCTTTTCTTCTACTTTAAATCTGACCGTCAGCTCGTTACTGTTGGCGTCCACCAGTGTGATCACATGGTTGCCAGGTGCAGCCAGTATTTCCATTTGATGCCTGTCGGTAGTTTGGCCGATGTATTTTTCGTCAAGGTGCCAAAACACCTTCATACCCGCTTGCCTATGTGCCGCATTGCAGATCATACGCCCGCGCTGGCCGTCGGCTTCTAAAGGAATGTAAACACTTGCGCCATCACGGGGATAGATCAATTCCATCGTGTTACTATTACCCGGCACAGGGCAACCAGCCCTGAAAGGCGGCAAAGTTTTGTATTGATAGTTCTTAGTACGATAATAATACTCCGTAGAGGGTGGCAGCACGAACCAATTTTTAGTGACGATAGCCCCCACGTCTTCGCAATCTGCGTTCACCTGATATTTCTCCGTCCGATCCAAATGCACCAGTTGATGATACGGACAAACAGGCGACTTTAACCCAGCTTTCGGCACATACATATCGTCCGGGTTATCGCAATTCCCTCCAGCACGGAAACCGCTTTGGCGGCAAACCTTGATGTTAGCCATTGCAGAAACTGGCATCGGGAACCATTCCCGTGTTAAAGGTAATAACCTGAATATTTCGAACATGGCCGGGGCCGCCGTCTTGATACCGGTCAGATCGGGTCTCCCCTCTCCCGTTGTATTGCCTACCCAAACGCCTACCACATACTTCGGTGTGATGCCTATGGCCCATCCGTCACGAAAACCGAAACTTGTACCCGTCTTCCAGGCCACACGTTGTGTAGAAGCGAATTGCTGCCAAAGCATTTCCTCGCCCGGGCGCATCACCTCCTCCATGGCTTGCAGGGTATAATAGATGGCACTAGCGTTAAGCAAGCCATTCTTTTCCAACTGCGATTCAACTTTATCTGTCCGTTTTTGATAGACTGGCTGATGATAGTCCGCAGGATCATATTGTCCTTTGTACTTTGGGTGATGGTTAAGTACCCGGGCCATATTGGCGTAAGCACCGCTCAATTCCCAAAGCGTATTTTCGCCGCCACCTAAGATCAGAGAAAGGCCATAATGGTCGGCAGGTTTATTGAGCGTTGTCATACCCTCCTTTTTCAGAAAATCATAAAAACGCTCGTACTTAAACTTTTGCAACATTTTTACCGCAGGTACATTCAATGACCGGGACAGAGCTCTCGAAGCGGGTATCGCGCCGTCATAACCAAGATCAAAATTTTCGGGATGATAGCCTGCTATCTGGGTTGGGATATCGGGGATCAAGCTGTTCGGCAGTATCAAACCGTCGTGCATCATATTAGCATAAAGCAGAGGTTTTAGCGTGCTACCCGGGCTACGTGGTGCACCGATCACGTCTACATCACTCTCCAGCGCCGGATCTTCGGGGTGACTAATGTTACCCACATAAGCCAGCGTAGCGCCACTTTCAACATCGAGAACTACCGCTGCCATGTTGTTAATGCCGTTGGCTTTTAGCAATTGATGGTGACGCTCGACAATGTCCGACACCTGTTCCTGTAAACTTGCCTTTATGGTCGTTCGGGTCCGGGTATTATTACCCTTATCCGCCAAATGTTCTTTACGGAAACGTTGGAGTAAGTGTGGCGCCGAACGCGGTAAAGGCACGGGATTATCCGGCATAGGTTCCAGCTTGGCCAGATCAGCGGTAGTGCTATCAATAGTTCCGTTCCATACCAACCTATCCAACAACGAATTACGTTTCCTAAGTAAAGCTTTACGATTCTTTCCCGGATGCACCAAAGCCGGCGAATTCGGCAATACTGCCATGGCGGCCATCTCCCCCCAGGATAACTGATCAGGCGTGCGACCAAAATACCGCCAGCAGGCTGCTTCCAACCCTACCACATTGCTGCCGAATGGGGCATTACCCGCATACAATGTTAATATTTCTTCCTTACTATAGCCGACCTCTAATCTTACGGCCATCGCCATTTCCAACAATTTGTTCCACAGGTTGCGTTTATGTTTGGTGGCCAAACGTATGACCTGCATGGTGAGCGTACTACCTCCACTGGTTACGTGTTTAGCTTTAATATTTTGCCTAATTGCCCGCCCAAAAGCCAGCGGATCAACTCCGGGGTGGTACATAAAACGCTTATCCTCAAAAGCAATGATGCAGACTTTAAATTTCTCCGGCACTTTGCTATTGGCCGGAAAACGCCACTGCCCGTCTGTAGCGATAGTCGCGCCTAAGAGCTGGCCTTGTTCATCCTCGATAACATAAGACGTTGGGGTGTCGAACAGGGGTTTGGGTAAGCAAAACCAAAACGCGACGAGCAAACTCAATGTCACCACCGATATTACGGCGGGACGTTTGGTTTTAAAGACGTATAGGTAGCGTTTGGCAGGTGTTTTCAAATTACTAAGGGCGATCAAACTTCATGACTTATAGTTCAGACCAGGTCATGCTGAATTTGTTTCAGCACCCCACTTGCAAGGTAAACAGCATTACTTACCGTCCTTATGGGGTGCCGAAACAAGTTCGCTATGACTAAGGGTTTGGGTTCTTATTTCACCACCTCAACTTTACCCCCTTTAACAAACGCGTTAATAGACGCATCGTACATCGCCTCGCAATACGTCGACGGCAGGTTGTATTTACCCGTGTAGGCCGCGTTCAGCATCACAAAGTAGGTCACTTCTTTACCTTCGGGCAGGCTGAAGTAGGTGCTCACCCTATCGTCTTTAATATCACGATAGTCGGACGCTGATGAACGGAACGCCTCTTCGTTATTCATCATGCGGGTGTTCAATATCTCCCAACCCGATGGAAATATCTGCGTCAGCGCCAAATTATCGTATCTGCCACGCTTGCCCGGATTTTTTATATTGACCTGTGCCACAAAATCGGTGCCTTGTTTTATGCTGGCAACGTTCAGCGGCTTACCCGCTAAGGTGAAGTAGCCAACACGCATTTGCAACACATCCGGGTCTATCTTGGTCGGTAATAATTGCGTACCTGACGGCTGCCCGCGTTGGATGAGCCTGACGAACATATATGACCCACCGTTATTTTTCAAACTGAGCGAACCATTATCCGCCAACGATGCATTCTGCCATACATAAGATGCGGAATTGATATTACCATTCTGCTTACCAGCCGTGTAAGTGAACGCCATTTTATTGCCCGACTTTACCTCGCCGCAATACTTGGCTATCGCCATCAGCGAATAGGCAGTGGTTTGCGTACTATACCAATCATCACGTGATAATTTTTGGGCGATACCCCTTAACAAGCCCATTGCTTTGCCACGGTCGCCTAATAAGGTCAGCGTCTCTAAGATCATGGCCTGGTCACGTACATCCGAGCCATAAGTGCCATACATTTGGTTATACGGCTTGACGGTATATGGCAAGCCGGAGATCATCTTTTGGGCTACTTCTGTTTGTCCTGCCAATTTGTAGGCCGCAGCCAATCGCCATTTAGCGTCAGGGCTGATGTATTTAAATTCTTTCAGTCGATTCATCGCACCCAACTCCGGCGCTTTAGCCAAGGCTAACAGATATAAGCGATATGCCTGCGTCAGGTCGTCGCCATAAAAGCGGCGGCTGTCAGGTGCCCATGTCAAGGCTTTTTGCTTTTGGAATTTCTTCCATTGATCGATGAATCCGGCGGGTATGCTATAACCTTTGGCCTGGGCTTCCAAAATGAAATGCCCGGCGTAATTGCTGCCCCATTCGTCGGCATCACCTTCGCCCGGCCAGTAGCTTAGGCCGCCCCCCGGCACACGAAAACCATTCAGCCTGCTGATACCGGCTTTGATATTTCGGTCTATCTCAGCCTTTTTACGGGCATCAAGATCCATTAATCCGCTCAAATATAATTGCGGGAATACAGCCGACGTTGTTTGCTCTACACAACCATGAGGGTAGCCGATCAGATATTCTAAACGCTTTGCCAAGTTCAATGCAGGGATGGTTGACACTTCTAAAGAGGTTCTGTTGGTACCCGCCATACCTACCGCTACATAGGCGGTCTGCCAGTTCTCGCCCGGGCGCAATTCCTTCTCTATTACACGGGTGATCGGCGGGTTGGGGTTACGGATATTTAGTTTAACGTCGTATTCTGCCGTTTCGCCGCCACCACGGGCAATGATCTTCACGTCGCCGATGCCTACCATATTCTTCACATCCAGATCAAAGAACACGATCTGGTCGCCGGGCTTGCTGAATGTCACCGTTTTACGGTTATTACCGACGAGGTTACTGAAAGCATTCGACCGTATCTCCAGTTCGACAGTCTTGATATTGCTTTCCATTGCGAAGACATCAACCGGCAGCTGCACCTTCTCAGCCGGACCAAGTACACGCGGCAGCGTCGCCAGAATCATCAACGGTTTTTTAACGGCCACAGGCTTCTCGGCAAAGCCGTACTTACCATCGTAACCAGCTACCACCATAGCCCGCACCGAGCCAACGTATTGCGGCAGTTTAAAACTCTTGGTTTGCTTTTCACCTGCTCCCAAGCGGAAAGGACCAAGGAACTTCACTACAGGTTTAAAGCGGTTCACGGTAGCATTTCTATTATTCAGCCCTGTGCCATCACCGCCGATGCTGAGGATGCGCTCTAAGCCGTTGCCGAATGCACCCATTACATAGTCGTATAGATCCCAGGTCTTTACCCCTAAAGCCTCCCGAGCGTAAAATGCGGGGTGTGGGTCAGGGGTTTTAAAGTTGGTCAGATCCAGCAGGCCTTCGTCAACAATGGCAACGGTGTAAGCCATTGCTTTGCCTGATGCTTCTGATACCGTAATAGACGCGGTAGTTTCGGGCTTGATCTTATCCGGCATGCTGATTACCGGTTTCAATATCGTTTCAGGATCTTCTACCTCGATAGGTATCGCGCCGTACATTCTGATCGGCAGGTCATTTACAGTTTGATCGTGATGTTGCAGCAACGTCACCGTCATGAAAACGTTAGGTGCCATGCTTGGGTCAACCTTAAAATTGTAGCGGGTTTGGCCTTTGCGGGTGTCTATCCATTCGGTCTTCAATACCTTACTGCCATTCTCGTAACTTATCAGCGCGCGGCCATCAGCACCTGTCGGGATGGTGAGCGTACCGGTCTCTCCTACCTTATAACTTGGTTTGTTGGAAGTAAAAGACAACATGGTAGCCTCGGTAGAATTACCTTGTTGCATCCGCTCGGCCCAGTTTGGCCAATCGGCGTAGATCACTTTGCCTGCACTGTGACCGGTCATTGGGTCTTTCACACGGATGAGATAGCGGCCCCACTCATCGTTGGTCAGGCTTAAAGCCCATTTACCTTTGCCCTCAGTTAAGCGAACGGTCTCCGTACGTACTAATTTATTGTACTGATCTTGGGTAAAATTACTCAGCTCATCACCCGTGCGGTCCCACCACCAGCGCCATTGTATTTTGTATAGTTCCACTTCAACATCGCGGTCGCCTGCTTGCAACTGACCTTTGGTATCTACAGCGGCTATGTCGATATTGTGGTTGCTACCTGTGGTGAGCATGCCGCTTTGGGCGCTCCCTTTAGGCACGTTGATGCCAACGTAGCCCGGGTAAACGTTATAGGGCATGCTTTTTTGGTATACACTGAACGCCCCGCCAGGTTCAAAAACTTTCACTAAAAAGTTGGCTTTCAGCTGCCCTGGGGCTTGGTTATCGATGTTGATATTGGCATCGACAGGGGTCACGCCGTCGGCATCCAGCTTACCATCAAAAACCGTTTGCATTTGGGTATTGAAGGCTCGTGTAGGGTCATCGAACACATAGTCGGGGAAGTTTTTGAACGACGTTGTTTGCGGCGAAAAGTAAGCATCTACCTTAGCTTTAAGGTTTTGCGCCACGCCGCCGAATAACCATTGGGCGCTTAGCGTACCGCCGGTACTGCTGCCCCTGGTCAATTCGTCCTTATCTCCAAAGTTTAGGTTTATCTTTAAGCGGTTAGGCATAATGGTCTCTACCTTAACGGTTTTCTCAAACTTAGCTCCTCCTACTTTTACCTTGGCCAGCCAGTTACCTGTTGGCGATGTGGTGGTGGTGGCCGTATGGAAACTATAGATCCCGTCAACCGAACTATTACGTGTGATCCGACTCGCCAATTGACCTTGCGGGTTATAGAACTCGAACTCTACAGGATGGTCCGGCGGTAAGGTTCTCTGTTTATCCTCCAGCATAAAACTTAGGAAAACCGAATCGCCGGGGCGCCATACGCCGCGTTCGCCGTAGATGAAGCCTTTTAAACCTTTTTGCACCTGCTCGCCGCCTACGTTAAACTTGGTCAGCGGTAAAGAGTTACCGTCATCCAGTTTCAAATAGCCACGTTCTTTACCGTTCTTGGCGACCAGCAAATATGGCCTGCGTTTCAGGATAAAGTTGGCCATCCCGTCGCCATCTGACTTCGTTTTCAGGATCACTTGTTTTTGATAATCAAGCAATTCAATATCCACACCCGACATCGGCGCAGCATCAAGAATATTGGTAACGGCCACCGTCATACTGTTATCATTGCCACGTTTAGCGATCAGACCGATGTTGGACGCAATGACGTTGCGCATGGCCCATTTATCGCGGGTGTAGTACGAATCTTTGCAGGGATCATCCTTGTCCTTCCAACGGTAGCCTGATGGATAATAACTATCATAGCGCGACCAAAATTCATCGTCATCGTCGCCTACGCCGCCGTAACTGCCTTCATCATAGCCATATCCTTCGTCTTCATCATCATCCGCGCCATCGGCCGCGACACCGTTCTTAATATTCGGCGCGTTACAGTTAAAAAGCGAGTACCCCGCACGGAAGCCGATCACTACTCTATAGATCGCTCCCGGCTCGGTACGCACCAGATGGTCTATATCAAGCATAAAGCGGTTCTTTTTGGTCAGTACCAAGCTTTTATCCTCGTCTAACTGAATAGTCTTCTGCACCACCGGGATACCGACCTGCCGAAGCTGTTCGGCACCATCAAAGCCGTTATTCTGAAAATACTGCGGAACATTGTTCTCGTAAACTTTGATAATGCTCACATCCACCGCTTTAAGGTTCACAGCTTCGAAAGGCATCTTTAGCTTGCCCGAATTAGGCATGATCACGCCCTTGCCGGGGATGGTTACCGATGGCATGCGGTTCTCAAAATACAGGTTGGCGGTGTATGGCCTTAACACTTTTACCGCGTTAATGTCCTCTACCCCATCATTAACAAAAGCCATGTAATTGCCTTCTAATAAAGCATTTGCATACAGCTTTACGGTGCTGCCGTCTATGGTGTAAGCCACATCGGCCATGTTGTTGATCCCGGTCAAGCCGGCTAACTCTTGACCTACCATTATAGGGTTAGAGAAGTAGACCAACACATACTGCTCACCCTCGTTAACCACCTTCATATCCAGTACTTTAAATACGCCTTGTTTGGGCACATCAAAGGTTTGGGTGTCGCCGCCCTTAATATCTAAAGGTGTACCATTCCAGCTTAAGGTCAGCTTATTTTCCTCCTTCGTGCGCCGGATATCGGTGATGGTGAACTTATGCACCTTTCCCGTAACATCATGTGCCCAGTTAAAGGTGACCTTGCCGGGATATTGCGCGCTTACGATATTCTCTACCAAGGCATTATCCTCGGCATCAGCGGTGAGTACCGTGCCGTTCAGCTTCATTTTATCGGTAGATGTTTTGGTGGCGGAGCGCAGGGCCTCAAAGTCGATGGTATAGTCGGGCTTGATGGTCTCGAAGTCGAAATCGAACTTGGCGAACTTCTCCGGCACCTTTACCACTTTGCCCAGGTTAAATTCAACCTCGTATTTTTTGTTGGGCAATAGCTTCTCAGATGGCTTAAATTCAATGGTTTGCGCATCGACCCAATAGGCCGTCCCTTTTACTGATGGCGAGAAGTCAAACACCGAAGCATCTATCATCTCGTTCTTGGCGTGACCGGTCTGCACCTGGCTGGCCAACTTGATGCGAATGGCGCTTACTTTGGATATCACGCCGGAGGTGTACGACTCGATATAGGCACTGTAAGCGGGGTCGTAAACCTTCTTTTTGGAGCTTTTTTTTAGGTAAATACCTAAAGCTATGCAGCCTAAGATCAAGACTGCCCCGGCGGTGATCACCCACTTTTTATCGCGGAAAAGGTTGTTCATTTGGTAGTAGTTTGGGATGAAGTTAGACAGTAGTTATGATCAAAACAAGGACGGATAGGTATGTGCACATAAATTATTTTCGTCAAAAATTGCATGCGGTTTTCACGTCGTTTTTTGCCAAAAAAGATGCATTTTGTAGTGATATTTTCGGTTTTGTAAATTTTCCGCAAAAAGAGCAACCAATAGGTTGCGGGAATGTTTTATTGACCGCCATCGCCCGGCAAAATTTCCTGACATCGGGATCACCAAATTCCAATACACGATGTTGTATATTTGAATTTTGCAAATCAAT
The DNA here is from genome assembly GCF_015222005.1 of Mucilaginibacter myungsuensis. GTDB lineage: Bacteria > Bacteroidota > Bacteroidia > Sphingobacteriales > Sphingobacteriaceae > Mucilaginibacter > Mucilaginibacter myungsuensis. The sequence goes on from NZ_JADFFL010000001.1 coordinate 534,281, forward strand.
ATCCGATCATGGCTGCTATCACCATCGCCGATTTTTATAAAGACACTGCCGCCCTGCTGCCCGAAGGCATCAACAAAGAGATAGGTCATTTTAACGTTTTTAAGATAGCTGACATTAACGCAATCCAACGCAAACGACCAAATGCACCGATGCCGTACAACCGCCGGTCGTACTACAAGATCAGTTTGATCCGCGGCCACAACAAAGCCGAGTATGCTGACAAGGTGATCGACATTGATAAGCAGGCCCTCCTGTTCGCTACGCCTAAGATCCCTTATAACTACGTGCCACAAGATGGTGAGCAGGAAGGCTTCTTTTGCATCTTCACTGATGAGTTCCTGATCCAAAGCAAAAGCGGTGTGGTACTGGATGACCTGCCTATTTTTCAGCCGGGTGGCTACCCTATCTTTCAGCTTGGCGACGAGGACTTAATAGAGCTGGACCGCATTTTTGCAAAGATGTTCAAAGAGATATCGTCCGACTACGCTTTCAAATACGACCTGATCCGCAATTACATCCTGGAACTGATCCACTACGGGCAAAAATTGCAGCCCGCCACCGCCCTGTACCCATCGCACACGGCATCGGCAAGGGTTTCGTCATTGTTCATCGAGTTATTGGAGCGTCAGTTCCCTATCGAGTCGCCTAACCAAAAGGTGAGCTTGCGTACGGCCAAAGATTACGCCGACCGCCTGTCCGTCCACGTTAACCACCTCAATAAAGTTTTGAAGGAGAATACCGGCCGCACTACTACAGACATTATCACAAGCCGGATATTGCAAGAGGCTAAGATCCTGCTAAAACAGACCAACTGGAATGTCTCCGAGATAGCTTATTGCCTGGGTTTTGAGGAGGTGGCCCATTTCTCTAATTTCTTCCGCAAGCAGACGGAATTGACGCCGTTGGCGTTCAGATCATAAGGCCTCGAAGATAATCACGCGTGGCTCCGATGGAGCCATCTCTATGCTTTCGGGTCCCAGGCTATTAACACGTGATCACGCTGGGATCCAATGTCCGATGATATTTTAACGGCCCAATAAAAAACGCCTGATAATTTAGTTTTGGTTTGGTATTTTGAAATAGTTTCGTTATATTTACGTCAAACCAGCGATACCTTATTGTGAACCTAAAACTATTCCTACAAACCGTCTTTGCGACCTGTTTAGTTAGCTTTTTTTGTGTTTCGGCCAATGGCCAAAAGATAGTCCCCGTGGATGTTTCGCGCGTGGATACATTACGCATCGACCCGTCAAATTCTATGGGTGGCACCGTATCCGACTTTTTTACCGAGGTTGAATATATCCCGCTCGAAACCACTAAAGAAAGTCTATTCGGCAGCATCTCTAAATTAGAAATTACCGACGACCGTTACCTGGTATGGGAAAGCTCGCGCCGTTATATCCTGATATTCGACAAAAAGGGTAAATTCCTGAAAAAGATCGGGTCGGCAGGTGTCGGTATCGTGCATTTTTCGTTGAACCGGTGGACCAAGCAATTTATTGTGAACGAGCAGTATGCCCGCTATAAATACTATGATCTTGATGGAAACTTATTAAAAACCGTACCCGCTACTGCTGAAAAAGACAAGAACACATCTTTTATGCAGATGCATTTTTTAAGCGCCGACAAGGGCTTTGCTGACAATTACTATCAGGCCTCGGATACCACAGATAAATACTATAAAACCTTTAATGGATCGCTGATCACCTTTATGGGCGAGGACCACAAGGTTTACAGTAAAAGCCTGCAATTCCCTAAGAACCAGACCGGTTTAGAGACCATCTACTTTGGCAATTTTCAAAACATCACCCGGGGCGATGCCGATTCGGTATATTATTATTCTAAGGCTTTTGAATATTCGATCTATAGCATCAGCCCGGATAGGGTAAAACAAAGTTACCAAATGATGTTCCCACTGGTGAACTCGCTACCTCAGGGCTTCACCAGCGACACCACGTTAAGAAATAAACGTTGGGAGTGGTTTGATAAAAACCGAGAGGTGATCACCAACGTGACCGATTTTTACCGTATCGGGAATAATTTAATGTTTACGGCGGCGGCCTTTAGCCGTACTGATGAGGACGTATTATTTTACAACCTTAAAAGCGGCAGCCTGGTAGCCTTTAAACACATCGGCCGCGACGAGAGCAACAGCTTTTTGCCCATCTATTACTCACGTTACAACTATAGCAACACCACTATCTCAAATTGTTATCGGGGCAGCCTTTACGGCAGCATATCCTCATTAGATATGTTCAACGCCTTCGAGGAACATAAGGACCGTAAGATCACTTATCCGCCGCATTTGGCCGATTACTTTAAGAACCGCGACCGGAAAGATAACCCGGTGATCTTGAGGTTGAAACTTAAAGAGAATATATAACAACCTACCGATCTTTAACCATAATACCTACCCTACCTGCACAATTGTGAATATTAAACCCATTGTTCTGCTGATCGGCCTGTTAACGGGCTGCTCGCTTATAGCTTCGGCACAAAAAAAAGATACTACCGCCCTTAAGCAAGTAGATGTTAAGGGCGCCACAGCACCGCTACCTAAAAAACTGTCCGACAGTATTTTAGTTGGTACCGTAACGGGCACATTGAAAGACAGCCTGCACAACTATGTTCTGCGCTCGGCCACGGTAACTATTTACCGGGCGGCCGATAACGAGTTGGTAGGTTTTCAACTCACCAATAATTACGGCAAATTCACTTTTAAACAAGTACCGGTGGGTATCCCGTTAAAGATCATCGGGTCGCACGTTTCATATAAAGATTCTGAAAAGAAATTCTTGATACCTAAAAATACCAAAACTATCGAACTGGGCACGGTCACCATTGATCGTACCGACCGTGTGCTGAAAGAGGTGGCCATTAAAGCTTCAGTTCCGCCGATGCAAATGCGTGGCGATACACTGGAGTTTAACGCGGCTGCCTTTAAGTTGGATACCAATGCCGTAATAGACGACCTGTTGCGCAAACTAACAGGTGTGACCATTTGGGCCGATGGCAAGATCACCGTGAACGGCCGCCCCATAAGCCGCTTGTTGGTAGATGGTAAAGAGTTTTTTGGCGGGGCTAAGATCGCTTTACAAAACATCCCCAAAAATTCTGTTCAGAAGATACAAGTTTATCAGGTTGATAAAGAGAAAGACCCGGCCTACGCCCAGTCTGAGGTGAACGTAGTACTTAAAAAGGATAAAAAGAAAGGTACATTTGGAAAAATAGGCGTAGGCGGCGGCACAAGCAGGCATTATCAGGCTGATGGTATGATGGCCTATTTTTCGCCCCAAACGCAGGCCAGTGTGGTAGGCGCGTTCAACGATATCAATAAAACGGCTTCGTCCGTCTCCAGTATGATGGAGTTTAACTCGTTTAAAGGCGGTAGTAATATAAACGATGATAACCATAGCGATTTTAGGCGCGATGGCCGGAATATCTTCCGCGGCGGTGGCTTCACCATGTCGCACGATCTTAACCAGGAGACCGATACCCGCAAGCGTTCCAACCGGCAAAATATGTTACGGGGCGAGTTATTTTATAACAACAGCAGCAATACCATCATCAGCAACAGTAATACGCTTACATCTTTAGGCACGGCCGGCAATTTGAACCAGACCAGCAGCAACACCAGCGATAATACCAATTGGGGCTTACGCAGCAATGGATCATACAGCAAAAGCTATCTGCACGGGTCACTTTATGCCAGTTACAATTTTAGCAGCAGAGGTGCAAATTCAAAAGGCGAGCAGATGAGTAACTCTTTTAATGATGATACGCAACGGCAGACCGAGAACCGGTCCACCAATAACAATAGCAACGATGGGCGCAACTTTTCGCTTAGTTTAAGGGGCAATACCAATCGCTACTTTGAACCAAAGACCAATCGTTATAAGTCGGCCAACCTTAGTTTTGCCTACACCTTCGGGGCCGACGATAGCAACAGCGATACCCGCAGGCTTACCAGCTTTACATCTAACGTAGCATCCGAGAACCGCAACTTTGATCGTACCTATGCAAATCGATCTAACAGCACCCAACACACTTTAAATACCAATTTAGGCCAACTGCTGGATCTGCTGATACACCGCAACCGCATTAGGTGGGATATCAGCGTTGGCAACACCCTTAATGTGAGTAACCGTGCCGAGCGCAACGATGTTAACGATCTGATCACCGGCACTGTGGGCCAATATCAGCCTAACACGGGCTTGACCAATAACAGCACATTGACCACGGTGAACGAGCGCCCAAGCATCACATTTAGCCGTTCGTTCAGTAAGTCGTTCGAGAATAGGTTCTATAAGTCGTTAAGTTTTTACATCAATGCGCAGGCCGAAGCCTTTAGTCAGCGCAATACCGCGTTGCAGTCCGTACAAAACATCCAACGCTCGTATTTTAATTTTGTCCCTTCGGCAACGGTTAGGCACAGCAATGATCAGTATGGTAATTACCGGGCCGAATACAGCCTTAACTACAGTACCTCGGTAAATTATCCAAGCATCTTTCAAATAGCGCCGCTGGCAGATAACTCTGATCTGAATTCGATCCCGCTGGTCAACTTAAAACTTAAGCCAACTTACAGGCACGGTTTAAATTTTAGTTACGACTACAACAGCCAGGTACCCAAAAACGACTTTAACGCCGAATTAAGATTATCGGCAGCGCAGATCGAACGTAATATAACCGACAGCGTTTTTTACGATGCGCTTAACCGTACCGTACGCAAATATGTGAACGGAAAGACCAACCGCAACTTCAGGTATGAGGGCAACCTGAACAGGACCATCAAAATAAAGAACCACCAGTTTGAGGGCTCGTTCGAGTCGGGTGCCGGGTACGATCTTTTTAACAGCTTTGTGAACGGGCAGGACTATGATACCCGGCAGGCATCATGGAATACGGCCGCCCGGGTGATCTATTATCTCAGCTCTACGTGGTCGGGCGGTGTGGGTGAATATTACTCGGGCAACAAAACCTTCCAGGGCGATCTGAGCCAATTGACCTCTTACACATGGACAACCAATTTCGGTTTCGCCTTCGCGTTCCCGGGTAGTTTTTTTTGCAATACCAAGGTCAACTTTAATAACACCAAATCATCGGCACAGGCAGATAATATTTACTACACCATTTGGAACGCCGACTTTGGTTACCGCTTTTTTAAAAATGCCAGCGGCGAGATCAAACTATCTGCCCTCGATATCCTGCACCAAAATCGTGGCCTGCAAAACTACGTAAGCAATAACACTATCACCCAACGCACCAGCAACGTTTTGACCCAGTACTTTATGCTGACCTTTGCCTATTACCCAAGAGGCTTTGGGCCGAGGAAGTAGTTGGGAGGAGAAGGAAGTAAAAATTAAAAACCCATGTTATCCTATTACAAACATAGGATAACATGGGTTTTGATTTCCTTCACTCTACTTCTTCAACAACACTCGCAACGCCTTATTCAACTCGGCTTGTTGGGCTACCAGTTTGCCATCTACCCAAACACATAGCCTGCTTTGTTTACCAGCTACATTGGGTTGCCAGTCGGCTTTGTAAACGATGTCAACATCGTGGCCGTGGTAGCGCAGGTTGCCCAGGTAAAAATGGTCCCAAGTGTTTTCGGGTAGCAGCGGGTTGATGGTGAATTCATCATCAAGCGATGACTTAAAACCTAAAAGGTCCTCGATGATGATATCCGGGAAGGTAGAGTGGAAATAGTCCTGCTCGCCGCCAAAGGTTTTGCCATCGCTTGGGATATACCATTCGCCAATGTTCAGTTCTTTTTGGCCGTGCAGGTTAGCCAGTTTTTGGATATAATCATACAGCAATTGCTTTTCGGCAAGGGTGCTGGTCTTTTTATAATTACGCAGGTAATTGGCGTAACCCTTAAACACCACCGAATTCTCGAAAGGCCAACCGCGACCATTCCAGGCATAAGCGCGTTCGTTGTAGTATGGATGTTGTTGCTCGGCGGTGGTCATGCCCGATATATTATAGAAACCCTTGCGTGATTTGAACATATCCCAGGCCTTGCCGTATTCGGCGTATTTATCGGCAGGTATGGCATTAAAATACCAGGGTGTGTAACCAACGGATTCACGCACGCGGGCTTCATAGTCGCGAACGCCAAATTCGTTATCACCTGCGGTGTACGAGTTAAAGAATTGGTCTTCTTTATTCCATAGTACGTTCAGCATTTTTTCTTGCAGGACAGCTGCCCTCCTACCGTATTGGGCAGAGCGGCTGTATTTGTAAATGGCCTTCTTCCCTGCCTCATCGATCCTTAACAGATCGGACAGGGCCCTTAAATTGCCGTACATATAACTATTTAAAGACGGCCGGGCCAGGTAAAGATCAGGGTACCCACCACGGAAAGCCTTAGGATACTCCTTAGCCTGTGCCGAATTAGCGGCAACGCCGGTAGTATTCCAGCCCAAATAATATTGGCGCCAGTTATCGGCCGTATAGAGTGAATAAGCGCCTTCGCTTTTGATCAGCCCCAGAACTGCTGATAGGCTGAACTCCATGCCATCGTACAGATCCAGTACCCTGTACATGCCCTGCGTTTTGCTGTTCGGCGTTTTAATGGCGAACAAGCTATCCCAGATCTGCTGATGTTTTTCCATAGCGGGAAGCATGCCATGCAACCACGCCTTATCGGGGTGTATCTTGTAAAACGCCTTGGTGCCGTCTATCATCCAACTGGTAAAATGCACGCTTTCGGGACGGCTAAGGTAGGTTAGGAAATTAGCGTTCTCGCGTTGGTTAAGTTTGCCTGCGGATCCGCGCATCATATATTCGGCATACGACTTCAGGTACTTATCATCGCGCAGCCAACGCACATCATAAAACTGTTGGCCGGCCGGGCAAGTGATCGCGCCGCTCAGGGTTGCCCAGGGCTTCACCCCGAAGAACTCGGTCACCACCCAGTAGTTCTTATTATCGTAGGGGTCTTTATATTCTTTCAGGTGCTTACTCATCATCCACCAGCGGTAGTTGTAAACCTTGCTAATGGTATCGTCAGAGCTGATAAATAGCGGCGCATTCTGCAACAAAAACTGTTTATTGTTGGTAGCATTGTAAGGCCCGTCGGATGCAGGGCGGTTCTTGTAGGTATTGAACTCGTCGACATTGGCACCGAGTTTATCCAAGGCTTCTTTTTTTAGACGGCTTAGTTCGGCATTGTAATTTGGCTTGGTCTGCGCCAGCGCTGGTGTTTGCGGCGCGGCCAGTAAGCTAACAAGCATAATGATGCCCGCGCTTTTGCCCAATACTTTCAAAGGATTATTCATGTGGTAAATAAATAGTTGTTGAGGTTGGGAGCCAAAATTAGGAAATTATGCGAGGAATGCGTTAGTGGGCCAACATGTTAACCACACCGATCTACCCCTTATCAAAGTTGCTACCAAAGCACTGTCTGTGGTTTTCCCCTATTTAGGGGAAGGCAGCGGCCCTGCAATTGCACTCGTTTACACAAGGGGTATTGTACGATAAATGATCACCCGACCTGTTACATTTTACATTCCGCCCTGCAATAACTAACTTGCTGCTTTCAACCATACGCTTAAGATACATGAGGGCTACCAAAGCTATAATATCCGTATTGGCTACCGCGGCGCTGATCGTTGGGCTGGAGGTAAAATGGAGCGCGGACATACCGGCCATTGCACCTTTCCTAAATCCCGCCAACGGTTTTTGGCAAAATGGCGACAGCAAACACATCATCAAACAACGCGAACTGAAGCTGGACGGGCTGCAGGGCAAAGTGATCATCCGTTACGATGAGCACATGATCCCCCACATTTTTGCCGGTAACGATCACGACCTATATTACGCCCAAGGCTACGTGACCGCCACCGACCGCCTGTGGCAGATGGACATCCAAACCCGCAGCGCATCAGGCCGTTTAGCTGAAGTTGTTGGCCCGAAAGCTTTGGGTATCGACCGTCACCACCGCCGGATGGGGATGGTTTACGGGGCCGAAAAGTCGATCAATGAGATGATGAAGGATCCGAAGCTAGAGGTGATGATCCAAGCATATACCGATGGTATCAACGCCTACATCCATTCCCTTTGGCCGCGCGACTATCCGCTGGAATTTAAACTACTCGGTTACAAGCCCGAAGCGTGGAAACCGATAGATTGCGCCTTCCTGCTCAAACAAATGACCGAGACCCTGGCCGGCGGGACGCAGTCGCCGGAGATGACCAACGTGCTAAGGAAATTTGGCCCTGACACCACCAAGGACCTGTTCCCCGACTACCCATTCCGCGAGGACCCGATCATCCCTGAGGATACCAAATGGGATTTTCAGGCCCTACCCTTGCCCAAAGCATCTGCTGATCTGCTGACCACTTTGGTATCGCCCATCGACCCTCAACCCAAAGTTGAAGGCCTGGGCAGTAATAACTGGGCCATTGCCGGCAGCAAGACCAAAAGCGGCTACCCTATTTTAGCTAATGATCCGCATTTGAATTTAACCTTGCCGTCGATATGGTTCCAGGTACAACTGCATGCGCCGGGCATTAACGTAAATGGCGTATCCATCCCTGGCGCGCCGGGTGTTATCATTGGTTATAACGATAAAGTTAGCTGGGGTGTCACCAACGTAGATGCCGATGTGCTGGATTACTATCAGATAAAATTCCGCGATAGCAGCCGTAACGAGTATTGGTACAAAAACAAATGGAACAATACCACCAAACGCGTGGAACGCATAGATGTACGTAACGCTGAGACCTTGTTCGATACCGTTGTGTACACCCACCACGGCCCGGTGGTTTACGAGACACTTGCCCAACGCCCGGAGTTTAAAAACAACGTGCCGGTGGCTTGCGCCGTACGTTGGATAGCGCATGAGCGGTCTAAAGACCTGCTGGCCTTTTATCTGCTTAACCGCGCCCAAAACTATGATGATTACCGCACGGCCTTAAGCCAATACTCCGGCCCGGCGCAGAACTTTATTTTCGCTTCGGCTGATAAAGATATCGCCATTACGGTCAACGGTAAATTCCCGTTAAAGTATAAAGATCAGGGTAAATTTATTTTAGACGGCAGCAACCCTAACGATGACTGGCACGGCTGGATACCCTTTGAACAAAACCCGACGGCTAAGAACCCGGCGCGTGGTTTCCTGAGTTCGGCTAATCAGTCGTCTACCGATACAAAATATCCTTACTATCTCAACTGGAGCTTTGTTCCTTACGAGCGTGGCAAACGCATTAACGAACGCCTTAGGGTTATGACCGATGCTACGGTAGACAGCATGCGATCTATCCAAAACGATAATTACAGCATTATGGCGCAGGACGCCTTACCAATGATGCTGGACCTTCTCGGCAAGACTAATTTAAATGCAGATCAGCAGATCGTGCTTAACCATCTTAAAAAATGGAATAAGTATTACGATGCCAATTCGTTAGGGGCAAGCATCTTTGATACCTGGTGGCACAAATTTTACGGCATGATTTGGGATGACGAATTCGGTGGCGACGGACTTGTACCGCCATCACGCGACAGGACGGTGAAATTGCTTTTAGGCGAACATTCATCTAAATGGATCGACAATATCAAAACGCCTGAAAGGGAAACCCTGCCGATGCTTATCGTCAACTCTTACAAAGCCGCAGTAGATCAACTTTATAAAAACCACGGCAAACCCGGCGAAGCCTGGGAATGGGGCCGCGTAAAGTCTACCTATATCAACCATCTGGGCAACGTGCCGGGCATGGGATTAGGTAACTTCATTGCAGGCGGCTACGGCTCATCAGTAAACGCGCTGATAGACGGTCATGGCCCATCGTGGCGCATGGTGGTGCAAATGGGGCCGACGGTGCAAGGCTACGGTATTTTACCGGGCGGGCAATCGGGCAATCCCGGCAGTGTTTATTTTAACGATATGCTGCCTACCTGGCAAGCAGGGCAATTACAGCCGTTGGTATTCCTGCATTCGGCTACCGAATCGTCTAAACGTATCGTATCAACTTTAACCCTTAGCAGCAAGTAATATGTTATTTATTATTGTACTGATATTGACCCTGATAGCTGGCTTTGTTGCCCCGTGGTGGGTGGCGGCTATCATTGCTTTTGTGGCGGCCTACTTTACCGGTCGCCGCCCGGGGACATCATTTGTGGCCGGCTTTTTTGCCGTGCTGATTACCTGGGTAGTGCTCATTTTGGTAAAAACCATTCCTAACGATCACGTTTTAGCCAGTCGCATAGCCGTCTTGCTACATCTACCGGGTTGGACCATGTTGTTGATCGTGACCGCCATTATGGGCGGCATTGTGGGCGGCATGTCAGCCATGTCGGGGGTGTTGGTGAAGCAGGCTGTTAAGGGCGATAAATAAAGCCTCCCCTTCCAACAAAAAGATCGCGCCTCAAAAGTTTCTGCTTAGGCAAGCGAGAAACTTTTAAGGCGTGATAAAGACTTCGTTTTATAAGGTGAACATCACCTTACCTAAAATGATCCTGCCCGGGATACGGTAGGTGCTTGACGTGTAAACGTTGGCCGATAGATAGACCGCGCTGTAGGTTTTGGTATCTAACAAATTCTGCGCCGTCAGTTCCAGATCTATTTTGGCTTTCTTGAATTTGTATCTTAACGATGCATCGGCAAAGGTATAGTTCAGATCGTTTGCGCCCGGCTGGTGGGTGTAATAATGATCGCCCGACAGACTGGTAAAAAAGTTATCCAGCGGGTTGTAATTAATGGTTGCCGATTGCTGCAAACGCTCAAAACTGGCGGTATTGGCAATAGCCGATGATCTGCTGTTGGTACGCGTATAACTGCCGCGATAAGCAAAGTTCACCCTGTCAGCGATCTTGGTATCGGTACCAAAGCCTGCCGTTTGTGATATGGTGGTGAAAGGCAATGTCACACCATTTTGTAACTGGTTAAGCTTGCTGGTAGTGTAGCCTAAACTGGCGCTGAAAGTGGTACGCAGCCCAAAAGAATACTTGCTGATGTTACCACCAAAATTCCAGGCATCCATTTTATTGTCGAAAGGCAGTACCACACGTTGCGATATATCATTGCTTAAAACAGTAGAGCTTATCGTATTAGCATACTGATGGTTATACGATGCCGTCAGCCCGAAAAAGAACAGCGTGATAGCTTTGCGATAATTGAAAGATAAAGCAGCTGTCTGGCTTTGGCGTTCGGTCAGGTCGGCGTTGTTGGCGCTTAAATTACGGTAGTTGCTTAAGATAGTACCACGGTAAATATCCTGCATGCCGCCTATCGAGTTACGGAAATTATAGCTGGCGGTAATGTAATTTTCGATACCGCTTTGGAATTTAACGTATGCCTGCGGATCAAAATACAAGCGCGTCAGTTCCTTCTTCAATTGATATTGCAGATCGCTATACCGGGTCTCCATCAGCGTCAACGGTAAGGATACGTTCACTTTCCACTTTTGGCCCGGGTAATCAAAGTTAGCCGAGGTGTAAACCCTGTCACGGCGCCAATCAACATTATTAACAGACGACATAGAGAACGGGTTGGCGCTGCCGTCCAATTGCGTAACGGTCAGATCCGATGTCAGGTTCTGCTTGATCGCGCCAAAGCCTGCACGGTAACTTTGTGTGATGCCGCCATTGTTAGGAATGCGGTAAGACACATAATTATTGGTAGACCAGTTGGGGATGTTCAACCTTTGCGCAAGCGAGCGGTAAGGCAAGCTATCATTAAATACCCCAGGGTTATGGTTAGGGTCTATCAGCAAACGCTCAGGTTCGTTAGAGTGATTGAGCGTGCTGTACAATTCCCAAATGCTACCATTTTTCAAGGTGTTCATCATATTGAACGTGTTGGTCAGGTTCAACTGGTTATCGGTAAAATTTTGATTCACCGGTCGGTTGTTCGCTACCAATCCAGAGAGTGCCGAATTACGGATATAGTCGGCGCTGAAACTATTGTTCAGATAATATTTGGCGCTGTTCACGTTGATCAAAAACTGGCTGCGCAGGGCATCCAGGCGACGGTTGTTACGCTGCGTCTCAGAGAAATTGATGATGCTATCCCTGTCTATGGTCTGATTCTCTTTACTGTAATCCTGGCGCTGATCATCTCGCAGGTAGGATATGTTGGCCCGCAACTGCACGTCCTTTTTAAGGTTGAACAGGTTATTCAGATTGGCCAAACCCGACTTATTGAACAGGTAACGGTTACGCGGCAGATCAGGGTCGCCGGCCGTACCTAAAGATAAAAGCGTGCTCGGCGCATCGGCACCGGCCGAGAAGTTGTGCGATATCAGGTCGCTGCTAATGTCATTACCTACGTTATTACCTTTAAGGTAATTGATGGCCTTGTATTTATCTTTAAATGCCATGGCATTTAGTTCGCCGTAGTAGTTGCCGGGCAAACCAGCGCCGACGGTCTCCTGCCCTATCAGTTGCACTTTGGCATCCTTTTTCATGGTCAGGTTAATGGCGACGTCCTCACTTACCACCTTATCCTTCAGCATTTTGATGGGCTGATGATTTTCCATCACCTGCACCTGATCTACCACGCCATTGGGGATACTACTGGTCGCGATGTTATACTTGTCATCCAGCAGGTTATCGCCGCCGATGTATAGGTTTGATATCGACTTACCGTTGTAGCTGATCTTGCCGTTCTTATCTACATCGATACCCGGCAGTTTCTTGATCACATCGCCGATCACCCTATCCTGCGGACTGCTGAACTCGGATACCTTGTAACTAATGGTATCGCCGCTTACACGCAAACGCGGGTTCTTATCTTTAATGGTGACCGTTTTTAATTGGTTTGATGCGCTGCCCAGTTTAAAAATATACGGCGTAGTAAGACTGGTGACGGCACGTACCTCTTTTTTAAAGCCGATGCTGCTCACTTCTAACTGCAACTTGCTCTGATCCGCGTCAGCCGGGACTGCAAGCGTGAAAGCGCCCTTATCGCCGCTTGTGGTATAGGCTATGATCAGGTTGCCGCTTTTCAGGTTTACGCTGGCAAAGGTGACTGGCTTACCCAGGCTATCCAAAATATTGCCTTTGATGCTTTGCGCATGGCAAAACCCAGCCATTAGCACCCATACAATAGATGCTATGGCCGATCTTAAAAGGTGCCTCATTTTTTCTCGGGCAGTTCTAACGGATTGTTGATCTCGGAAGCGCCGCCCGCACCCGGGCCTGCACTAAAGCTCACGCTACGTACCGAGCCGCCACCGCCGCCTGCCGAGCTGCCCGAAACAAAGTTGGTGGTACCGCCGCCGCCCGATGGCGCTACCTGCATACCTGCCGCCGCCATTTGCGACTTGGCAAAACCCTGCGGGTCTTTTTTACGGGCCTCTTCCAGGTTGGCAAACTCTTTAGGGCTGGCACGCACGCCCTCTTTGGGCAAAGCGATCAAGTTTGGATCCGCATTAGGGTCGTCGCCACCAATAGTGAACATCCTCACTCCTCCCTGTCCCATGCCCGGGGCCGGAGCGGCTGCCTCGGTGGTTGCCGGTTTCTCACTTGGCTTAACTTCTTCTAAACTTTCAAACTTAAATTCTACTTCTTTTTTGCTGTCGTAAGCCTCCACGATCAATCCCGGCAAACCGTTCAGTTTCCACGGACCTGCGTGGAAAGGTACATCCGGGCAGAACCATGCCGTATAGTCTCGGCCTTTAAAACGACCGGTGGCTTTTTGGCAATGTAACGATCCAAAGCTGGCGGTATCCGCAGTGATCTTCCAATTGATCTTCGGCATATCTTCTTCGATCAGATAGGTCGTCATGATCACCGGCTCTTTACGCACCATCTTGTTTTTAGCGGCGAACTGGAATATCTCTGACCGGGTAAGCGGGCGGGTGCTGCTGCCTTTAATGTTGATCTGGCTATTGCCACGTTGCTCGGCCAATTGCTGCTCCATCTGTTTACGCATCAACGCATCCTGCAACTTCTTATCGTAGCTGCGGTACACGCTTGATGTTTGGCCTAAGAACAGCACCATCGCCTCGGTATAAGGCTTATCTTTTTGAGTTGTATCGCGCAGGTGGGTGAATTTGTAGTTCACTACGGCTTGCGCCATCTCTGCGTCTTGCGCCTTTGCCGACAGTGCAGCCAGCGACGCGAATGCTAAAGTGAGTAAAGTATTTTTCATGAATATTTTAGTTTGTGTTGGGTATTTGGTTAACCGTTTAAATTATAATTCAAATATACGAACGGTTCGTAAGTCTACGAATTAGTCGTAGACATTTTAACATCTTTTAACAATTGGAGGATTTGTCTATTGTTGAATTATTGGATGGTCAACTTACTGAAACGGTGAGCATTGGATAGCGTCAAGGTACTAATCCAGCCTGTCTTTGATCACCAAGGTTTCGGCGACCATATCGTGCAGGCATTGGCGTTTCTTATTCAAAAAAAGTAAGATATAGCCGATGGGAAATGTTAACACCGACAACAGCTTTGCCAGGTTACGGGCAAAGGCTTTTGCTTTATCGATAGGTTCGCCGTTGGTATCGCTAACCCTTATTTTGAGGATCTGCTTACCATAAGTCCCCTGCTTTGCCGAGCCTTCCATCACCACATGGTAAATAAAGTAGGCCAACGGGATAAATACCAATAAACTAACCGGCAGGATGAGCCTGACCATCTTATTCTCGATAAAAAGTATTGCCACAAAAGCCGGCACCACGAACCAGGCCATCACGATGAGCCAATCTATCACGCTGGCCAGCATCCGCTGATCAAAGCCACCAAAGTACTGCGGCAAAACGATCTGCTTACGGAAACCGAACAGTTGGCGCAATTCGGCCACTTCGTGCGCTTCTTTGTAATCGGACATGCCGTCGGTACGTACAAAATCAGTTGGCCTGATACCACGCTGTTTAAGCTCGTCCATATCGAACGGGCCTTCGGGTTTACCATTAATTACCAGCAGGTATTTGTTATCCATCGCACCGCTAAATTACAAAAAAGGCCTGCAAGACCTAAGTCTGCAGACCTCACTATTTTTTTACTTTTTACTTTTAACTTCTGACTTAAGACTCCCGACTTAATACCTGGTCACTTTAAATTCCGACACCCCGCCATCAAAACTAATGATGATCTTCTTTTTAGCGGCGGCATAACCTTCACTCTCGTAGTGGTTATCGTCTATTTTATGGAAGCCTTTAAAGTCTTTTGATGACAGACCTGTATTAGTGGTGATCTTGCAAGCCGCATCCATTGGCACGCTGATACGTACGCTGGCTGCGCCGGTGTTCACATCAATACGGGTAGTATCCAAAGGCTGGCCTAATTTCAGTTTGAAAGATGCTGCACCACCGTTAAGGTCAAGGTTGCGCACTTTAAATTTGGTCAGGTCAAAGTTCATTTCGGCTGCACCGGCTTGTACGTCCACGTCCCAGATCGGTGTAGTGTTCAGTTTGATGTCTACCGAGTTAGCCTTGTTTTTACCAAAATTGAATTTGGTGTTTTTATTGGTGCTGAATTTGAGGTTATAAACCGAATCCAGAGAGTTAGAGGTGAAGAAATAACCACCGGTGTACTCTTTGGTATCAGCCTGGAACAATTGAGCCGTGCTATCGGCAATGGTATATCCGGCCGCGCCGCCTTTCACGCTCAGCTTAACTATCTTGGCATCAGCATGGAACGGCTCTATAAAGCTGTTCAGCTTGGCTGCTTTGCCGTCGCTGTCGTTATCGTCAAAATCAAATTCGAAACCGTCGTTATCATTATCGTCGCTTTTGAAATTAAAGTGCGGTACGTTGTTGCGCCATCCCTGGCGGTCGTTCTCGAAACGGCCAAATACCAATACGAACAAGCCCAACACAACCACACCGATCTTAAGGGCACTCGCCCAACCAGAGCGATTGTTAGCGAAGATAAGGTTGATACCGGCAATGACCACAAACACCGGCCATAACCTCAAAATGCTCCAAAAATGCAGGTGGATAACACCAAAACTACTTAGTAAAAATATGACGCCCAGGCAGATCAGTATGGTACCGGGGACTAATTTATCGTGTCTCATGATGAATGATATGCTAAGGGGTTAAACAGTTGGGTTAGTATCGTCGGTTTTAGGGGCTTCGGGCTCGTCGGCTTTAAAGCTATCTTTAAAAGTATCCTTTTTTTCCCAGTCCTTTTGCTCCCAAGGTTGTTCTTTTTTACCGCTGAACAGTACGGCTACACCGACACCGATCAAAATAACCGGCCAAACGTAACGGAAATCAATATCAGGGATGATGTCGAAATTATCGAACAAAAATCCCAGACCGATAACCACCAGGATAGCACCTACGATAACCGATGCTGAAGAGGTTTTTTTAGGCTGATTGAATACCGGCGGAATAGGCTCGGCACCGAACGGCGGAACGGTATAATCTACATTGATATTGGGGATACCGTAAGGTTTTTTAGGCAACACCGCCCAAAGCACCAGGTATAGCACTACGCCTGTACCTTTTAAAATTAAAGCTAATAAGAACAATACCCTCATTACGGATACGTCGATACCAAAATATTCGGCTAAGCCGGCGCAAACACCACCCAATGTTTTGTGGAGGTCGTCGCGATATAATTTCTTTTCCATGATCGTTTTTAAAAATTGAGTTAAAGTTTTGCTTTGTACTTATAACTGGCCGAACACAGGTTTTATAGTGATCTGATCAACATTTGCTCCCGGGCTCATGCGATAGGCATTGACAATTGCCGATGCGATATCGTTGGGCATGATGAACTTCGCGCCATCCACCGCTACCCCGTCCCAGGATGATGTCAGTGTCGACCCCGGGATCACCGCGGTCACTTTAACACCATATTGCTGTAATTCTAACCTCATTACGTTATTAAGACCCAGCAACCCAAACTTTGTTACACTATACATACCGGCATTTGTTACAACATCTATCGATGCCGACGAACAGATATTAAAAATGTGCCCTTTGCGCTCCCTGATCAGGCTTTTACCGAAGTACCGATAAAGCTCGTAAGCAGGCAGCAGATTGGTATTCAGTAGTTTCTGAAAAACATCATCATCGTCATCTAAAATACTGGTAGGCTGATAGATACCGGCGTTATTGACGACCACATCGATAAAGCCCAACGTTTCTTCAGCCGCTTTAGCAAAGGCTTGAATGTCTTCCTTTTTACTTACATCGGCCTTAACAGTCACGATGTTAGCATTGGCATTTATTCCTAAAAGTTCTGTTTTAAAAGTATCCAGTTCAGCTTCGTTCCGGCTGCAAATAGCCAGGTTAAAACCTTCTTTTGCGAATGTTATGGCGATAGCGCGACCCATACCACGGGTAGCGCCGGTTATTAATGCGTTTTTCATGAATAAAAAGGTTGCTGTTCGATATTCCCACTTAGGAGAACAAATTAACAAGAGTTTTTGTAACGGCAGCTATTACACCAGAATTTGCTGTGGCGGCTTTGCGGATGATCATCTTTTTATCGGCCGTAAATATCCTTGATGGCCGGATATTAGACGCAACGGGAAGCGTACCGTTTACAAGTTCAGCGGCAGTTAAACCTATCGCATAAGCATCTGAACTTTGTTGACTGGTGATCTGGCATAGGATAATATCATCCCCTGGAAGGTCCTTCAAAACGAACGCTGGGCGACGTTTACTGCCCGAAAGATCAGAAAAAGGAAATGGGATAACAACGATATCGCCTTTTACAAATCCTGCCATGCCGCGTCCTCTTCTTTAGTTAACCACTCTTTAGCTAAAACTTGTTCAGTTGCGAAATGCGTGAACGGCAGATCATCAGCAGGTTTGACACGCAAAGGCTCATCAATAGCGAACGCTATCACTTCCACGTCTTTACCTATCAATTCTTCAGGGACATCAATTGATATCTTGCTGCTACTTGGCTTAACTATCGTACGTACCATAAACAAATATACTAAAAGCTCAGGATATGTTTTGACCTGGTGTTTACGATAATTTAGTTGCCTCCGAAAACAATTAGGAGCAAACATCAATTATGTATGCGATAAGCAATACCCGATTATTATAAAAATAACGTTATTTTGGTCGTCTTAAGGTTTATCTTTAAAGCTGAAATTATTCAACAACTATACACTACATGTTCACAGCCCTTGGCAAATACATACTTCTGCTTCGCCTAAGCTTTAAAAAGCCCGAAAAGTTCAGCGTTTACTGGAACGAGGTAATGCGCGAAATGGTCTCTATCGGGGTCGGTTCTTTAGGCATCATCTGCATCATCTCCGTATTTATCGGCGCGGTAGCTACTATCCAGGTAGCATTCCAATTGGCCAGTCCGCTGGTACCTAAAAGTATCGCCGGTAGTATCTCGCGAGATTCGACAATATTAGAATTCAGTCCAACTATTTCAGCGCTGGTCTTGGCCGGCCGTGTCGGATCCAGCATCGCGTCAGAGATAGGCACCATGCGGGTTACCGAACAGATAGACGCGCTGGAGATCATGGGGGTTAACGCGCCCGGTTTCCTGATCGCACCTAAGATCATTGCCGGTATATCCATGATCCCTTTACTGGTGATCATATCGGTTATATTGGGTTTAAGCGGCGGTTACATCGCTTGTTTAGTGACCGGCAGCATTGCCCCGGTAGAATATATCACCGGTCTGCAAGATGGTTTCGACCCGATCATTGTTACCGTTTGCGCCGTTAAATCGGTAGTTTACGGTTTCCTGATCACGTCTATCTGTGCTTACAACGGTTTCTATACCGAAGGCGGTGCTTTAGAAGTTGGCCAGTCTGCCACTCAGGGCGTTGTTTATAGCTGTGTTATGGTTTTATTTGCCGATTTAATGGTCTCAAGCTTGTTATTATGATCGAGATCAAAGACATTTTTAAAACCTTCGGCGAGAACGAGGTATTGAAAGGCATTAGCGCCCAATTTAAACCGGGAAAGAACAACCTGATCATTGGCGGATCCGGTTCAGGTAAAACCACATTGCTGAAATGCATCGTAGGGCTTCACGAACCGACCAAAGGAACAGTATCTTTTGACGGGCAAGAATTTACGTCGATGAACTTCACCGAGCGCGTACCCATACGCAAAGAGATAGGTATGCTGTTTCAAAACTCGGCCCTATTTGATTCGATGACGGTTGAAGAGAATATTATGTTCGGCCTGAATTTGTTTACTGATCAAAGCCGGTCAGAGAAACTCGATCGTGCCAATTTTTGCTTGGATCGTGTTAACCTGAAAGATCGTAATAAACTTTATCCTTCAGAATTATCAGGCGGTATGAAAAAACGTGTGGGTATTGCCCGTGCGATAGCCATGCAGCCTAAATATCTATTTGTGGATGAGCCGAACTCGGGCCTTGACCCTAAAACCTCTATCCTGATAGATGAGCTGATCAAAGAGTTGACCGAAGAATACAACATCACCACCGTAGTAGTTACCCACGATATGAACTCGGTAATGGGTATCGGCGACCACATCCTGTTCCTGCACCAGGGCCAAAAATGGTGGGAAGGGACCAATAAAGAGATAGCCCATACCGACAATAAAGAATTGAACGACTTTGTATTTGCCAGCAAGTTTATGCAGGCGGCTAAAGAGAAGTTGTAAGGTCGATAAAACAAATAAGGTGATCCATTGGATCACCTTATTTGTTTACACTTATTTTTCTAAGGTATATTCTCCCCAAAGATCGGTAGCCGCATACATCACCGCGTTGGCTTTGTCGTATGCTTCCTGCATCAATTTATATCGGTTAAGATCGGCAATAGTGGCATTACTTGCCGGTGCATCAAATTTAAAATAATATCCCTCGTACCTATTAGGGCCAACATTTAAAGCGATCTGATAACTGAACTTTTTAGCATCAGCCGTGGTCATCTCTAAGGCTTTTAAAGGCACGGCTATTTCGCATGTATAAACTCCTTTTGTATTGAACAATTGAGCTGCTTTAACACCCAGTTCGTTATCCAAAGGGACCTCGTCGGCCATATTTTTCAACCCAACAAGCCTTATCGAATTTGCTTGCGCATTTATTTCAATATTGTTCTGCTGCATAGCAGAATCAGCTTGTGTTGCACTTAACATAGGTTTTGGCCGAGCCTTTTTGCTGCTCTGTAACATAGGGTGATGCTCTTTATATACCGGATAGTTGATGACCATAGCACCATTGCTCACCTTCGCGCCCGACTTTTGAATGGTAAATGAGATACCGCCACCCATTATTTTATTGACAGTAGTCAGATCAACGGTTTGTAGGACAAGATAAAGGTTGTCGTTATCGTTACTAATGGTGTACACAAAGTTTGCAGATGTATCGCGCGATCTTAGTCTCCCCTCCCATTCATTCGGCTTGCCGTCTATTTTTAAGTTAGCCGGTGCGCGCAATGGTTTCTGCTGAACGTTCGGTAACTTTTGGGCGCTGGTAGTCTTTATCATGCCCATAATTAACGCGATGGATAGAGCTGCGGTAGTTGTCAATAGATGCTTCATAAGGGTCTGGCTTGGGTTTATAACTATAAAATTAGGTATAGCCAGCCTAACATCCAAATTAATATCGAAAAATTATCCGCAAGCCTGAATGGATACACTTAATATGATCAGTATCAGCCAGCAGACCGTATGAGTTATGATGTGTTTACTTCGTTCGGCCATGTTGATCGGGATTGATGGCACTATAACTTTTGTATCGAAAGCCTATTACTTTTTAGGGCCGCTTTTAACATTCCTTAACAATTTAAGTGACCGTTGATCAGTGACCAGAGATCTGTTGTTTATTGTATATTTGCACAAAAATTTGACCGAGCACTGGTTAACTGATCACTGATCTCTGACATGATACAACTCCTTACCCCCACGCACTGGAAAGATTACGAACTGATAGATTGCGGCGATTTTGAAAAGCTGGAACGCTTTGGCAACGTCATCCTGATCCGTCCTGAGCCGCAAGCTGTGTGGGCTAAAAAACTGCCCGCATCCGAGTGGCAAAAGCTGCACCATATCAAATTTAAAGGCCGTTCGGCAACATCGGGCGAGTGGGTGAAGAAGAACGCCAACATCCCCGACCGTTGGCATATCGAATATAAAAATAACGACGCGGCAATCAAGTTCCGCCTGGCTATGACCTCGTTCAAGCACGTGGGTATCTTCCCCGAGCAGGCCGTTAACTGGGACTACATCTCGCAGAACGTAAAGCGCTTTAAAACACCCGAGCCTAAGGTATTGAACCTGTTCGCTTACACTGGTGGCGCATCGCTAATCGCCCGTGGCGCCGGCGCCGATACAACCCACGTAGACTCTATTAAACAGGTAGTTACCTGGGCTAACGAGAACCAGGAACTGTCCGAACTGACCAACATCCGCTGGGTGGTGGAGGATGCCCTGAAGTTTGTAAAACGCGAACTAAAACGCGGCAAGAAATACAACGGTATCATCCTCGATCCCCCTGCCTATGGCCATGGCCCTAACGGCGAAAAGTGGAAATTGGAAGATCACATTCTGGAAATGATGACCGACGTGGTACAACTGCTCGACCCTAAAGAACATTTCCTGATCCTGAATACTTACTCTTTAGGTTTTTCATCAGTGATCGTTGAGAATTTGATCCGTGGGGCATTCCCTCAGGTAGAGAACCTGGAGATCGGCGAACTGTATCTGCAAGCCACATCGGGTATAAAACTACCTTTGGGTGTATTTGGTAAGTTCTGCAAAACAATATAAGCCATATTGATATTAACACCCATATCATTCAAACATTTACCATTTCAGCACTAAACGACCATCGCTTTAACAATAAGTTAATTGTTGATAACTTTAAGCACAATTAATTATAAATGGTGCTAATTTGCGAGGGATGGGCTATCACAAACCCGATAATATTTAAATATGAAATTCAATAATACATCTATGTTAGCACCCCTATTGCTGGCATCGTTATCTCTGTTCACACACTGTAGCGAAGGCCCAAAAAAAAGTGATAAACCCACCGTATCGGGCACCCCGGCCGAAGCTGCGGCAGCTGCTCCGGCTGATACGATATCTAAAAAGACAGACTTCCCACCTATCGATAAAAAGTTATACGATTCTATCAATGTGCGCCATGCTAACGGCGATACATCGGGCAAGTGGCCGGTCAAAAAAGGGCCTTACCCACTGCCGGGCGCGGTGTTACCATTTAAACGTGTAATAGCTTATTATGGCAACCTATACTCTAAGAAAATGGGCATCCTTGGCGAATTGCCGCCTAACGAGATGTTGGCCAAGTTGAAAGGCGAAGTTAAACACTGGGAAAAAGCCGACCCTAAAACCCCTGTACAGCCTGCGCTTCACTACATCTGTGTAGTAGCCCAAGGTGATGCAGGTAAAGATGGTAAGTACCGCTACCGAATGCCGTTCAAACAGATAGACAGCGTACTAACTATCGCTAAAAAGATTAACGCGTTAGTGTTTTTAGACGTGCAAGTGGCCTTGAGCAACATCCAGACCGAGTTGCCACTGCTGGAAAAATACTTGTCGATGCCGCATGTGCATTTTGGTATGGACCCTGAGTTTTCTATGAAAGATGGTTCTAAACCGGGCAAAAAGATAGGCACTTATGATGCTGCCGACATCAACTACGTTTCAGGTTATTTAGCCGGCTTGGTTAAAAAGAATGGCTTGCCACCAAAAATGCTTGTTGTACACCGTTTTACTAAAAAGATGGTGACCAACACCCCGGGCATCAAACTACGCCCTGAAGTACAAGTGATCATGGACATGGATGGCTGGGGCGAACCTGAATTGAAAGCAGGTACCTGGAGGTACTTCATTAAGAACGAGCCGGTACAGTTCACCGGCTACAAATTGTTCTACAAGAACGATATCAAGAAAGCACCGCACCATATGTTAACGCCTGAGGAAGTCCTTAAATACAAACCGCAACCCAACTATATCCAGTACCAATAACGATATAGAAAATATACGAAAAAGCGCCAAATTTTGGCGCTTTTTCTGTTTTAAAACCACTTTTTGTTTGATGTTGCAAAACGCGCAACCATTCTATTGCAGATCTTTGGGCAACTTGATCACCATGGTGGTCCCCTGATCTGGTGCCGACTTGATCTTGATCGTTCCGCGGTGCTGCTCAATGATGCCGAACACGATGGACATCCCCAGGCCTGTACCCTCGCCAATATCTTTGGTGGTGAAGAAGGGATCGAAGATGTGCTGTTTTACCTCGTCGGTCATTCCCACTCCGGTATCTGTTATCTCTATGCAGATATGATCGGCCTCGTCCTTGGTGGCAATGATCAGGTGCTCGTTATGATGGACGGGCTTGGCCTTGATCGCCTGTATTCCATTATTGATCAGGTTGACCAGCACCTGATTAATCTTACCCGGGTAACAATTCAGCAAGGGTAGTTTATCCAATACAGGCTGTATCTCTATCTCGTACGGGATGGTACTGCGCAACAACACCAGTGTATTCAGGATAGCGCGGTTGATGTCGGTCGCCTTCAGCACCGGCTGATCGCTGCGGCTAAAGGTGCGCAAACTCTCTACGATCTCGGTAGTGCGGCTGGCGCCTTCCTCTATTCCATCTAACAGGGTGCTGATCTCGGTCTTTACAAAATCAAGATCTATCTTTTTAGCAAAGTCTTTGGCTTGCCTTTGCAGGTCGGTATTACCGGGATCATTGGCCAACTGTTCATGAATGGATATCAGTTCAAAAACTTCCTGTATATCCATCCGCAGCGGTTTAACATTGGCACTTACAAAGTTGATCGGGTTATTTATTTCGTGCGCTATGCCAGCCGTGAGCTGCCCTAACGATGCCATCTTTTCCGTATCCACCAGTTTGATCTGGGCGGCTTTAAGGTCCTCTATCGTTACCGACAGGTGCTTGTTACTGGCAATAAGTTCTTGCGTACGTTCTTTTACTTCGTTCTCCAATAAAAAATTTTGGTTGGTTATCAGGCGTTCGTTCTCGCGTGCAATAGCTAATGCCATTGTCTGCGATTCGGCATTTTGCTTACGATAAAAATTTATCCTGTCGGCCAGCGCTATCGAAAACATCACCAACTCAAATGCCGAACTATACAATATTACGTTGGCCGTTACATCGTTATACTGTATCAGGCCTTTATTACGGGCCAGGGTGATCAATACCGTAACAAAGAACACGCCCCAACCCAGCATAAAAAACTTGGCAGGCTTAAAACCTTTTAAATACAGGCGTATGCCAATATAAAGCAACACTACCGAATTGATGAGCGCCGCTGCTGTGATCAAGCTGTACGCCAAAGTGGTCTGTTTAAATATCACAGCAATAAGCGGCAAAGTGATGAAAGCGAACAGCAAATTGTAGTAACGGCTTTGCTTTTTAAGCATATTGCGTTTCATCTGTAAAAACTCTTGCACAAAAGCCAGGATAGCGTACCACAACAATATGCGCGATATCGGCACCAGATAAGCGTTGTAAGTAACTTTATTAACCGATATAAACGCAAGCCCCAACCCCCGCGTAAGCCATTGCGTAGCACCCAGAAAAACGATGTAGAACACGTAGTACAAATAGCTTTTATCCTTTACGATCACAAAAAGCATCAGGTTGTAAAAGGCCATAATGGCCACCATCCCTATAAAAAAACCAATGATCAAAGTATCGTTCTGGGCGTTCTCCTGATATAGACCGGCGCTGGTGACCGTAATGGGCATGGCCATAGAATCATCCGACCGTACGCGCAGGTAAACCACGGCTACCGAGTCGGGCAGAATAGGGCAATTGATCACCCGGCTAATATGCCCGTTGGTATTTTGTTTATCCTGCGTAAGGGATGTTAAATGGGTTATCGGCCCACCCTCGGCGCCGATGCTGTAGATCTCGAATCCGTCTATAACGCCCGAATTGATAGAAATTGGCAGATATGGCTCGCTGGTTCGGTTACGTAACGTAAATTTTATCCACAGCACCGAATCGGTATAATGGATAAATGGCAACGTAGTGCGGCTCTGATGAAAATCGGTACTAAAAAGTACGTCGTTGACAGACCTGTTGCCGTCAACATCTTCAAATTGAGTAAAATAACGTTTATCTAACCTTATTGCCTGGTTGTCGTAAACCGTTAGCGTGTCTGTTGCGTATGCACAGTATAAGTTAAAAAGTAGCGATACAGCAAGCAGGAGCAGTTTTTTCATTTATATGTAAAATGCCTTTAACAGCAATAATTTTACATATTTTTTTTAGGATTTATAACTTCTGATACACTAATTTCGTTATAACTATTGTTTTAGGCCTTATTTTCAAGAGACGAATAGATGCAAGTAGGAATTTTATATGTGGACGACGAGGTGAATAACCTTAATAGTTTTAAAGCAGCTTTTAGGCGCTATTTCAATATTTTCACTGCGCAGAGCGCGCGCGAGGGCCGTAAGATACTCGAAGCTGAAGAGATAGGTGTGATCATCACCGATCAGCGGATGCCCGGCGAGACCGGTATCGAATTTTTAGAGTCGATATTACCTATTTATCCGGATACCATCAGGATATTGCTGACCGGTTTTTCTGACATTAATGCCGTTATGGGTGCTATTAACCGCGGTCAGGTTTACAAGTATTTGGTTAAGCCATGGCAGGACGATGAGCTGAAAATGTACATTGAGAATGCCCTGGAGCTATATAATCTGCGGAAAGACAACAAGGACCTTGCCCACAAGCTAATGGTGGCTAATATGGAGCTGAGCAACCTTACAAAAAAATAGTTACCGCATTTCTTTTTATTTCAAGTCTTTACGTATTTTTGAAGGTACCTGCGTTGCTCCTAACCTCGCCGGGCTTACCCAATTAAACTATTGACGTGTTAAAAGAGATACTGCGCGTACTTTTATTTTTGACATTGGGCTTGCTGAACTGGACGGGTTTGGCGGCACAATCCACATCGAGCAAGGGCACCGAGTTTTGGACCTGCTACATGCAACATATTGCCGGGACCACCGGTAACAGTGGTAGCTCTATGATCTTGTACATCACGTCAGACGTGGCTACATCAGGCAAGGTAGAGTTTGCCGATGGTACGGCTGCACAGTCTTTCAATGTCGTCCCTAACACGGTAACCTTCGTTACCATCCCTGCAAATCAATTTTTAAGCGGCGAGCTTAAAGCTAAAAAAGGCATCCATATCACCGCGTTAAAACCTATTGCGGTTTACGCGCATATCTATGCATCATCAGTGTCGGGCGCTACGCTATTGCTTCCGGTGAATACAATGGGCAAAAGCTACCTGTCGCTAAATTATACCCAACTGTCCAACTCGGGCAATGGCAACCCATCCTACTCTATATTTGATGTGATAGGTACCGAAGATGATACCGAAGTAGAGATAACCCCCATTGCCGACCTTACCAGCGGCAAAAAAGCCGGCGTGCCATTCGTCATCACCCTTGCCAAGGGCGAACTTTTTCAGGGTCTTTCTGCCACCGATCTAACAGGGACCAAGATCAGGTCTATATCTACCAACAACGGCATCTGTAAAAAAATAGCGGTCTTTTCGGGCAGTAGCAAGATCGGCATAGGTTGCTATAATTCAACCCTGAGCACTAATATGCAAAGCCTCTCGTCCGATAACCTTTTTCAGCAGGTATACCCGACATCGACCTGGGGCAAAAACTATATCACCGTAGCCTTAAAAGACCGTAACTACGATATCTACCGCATCGTACTAAGCGAGCCGGACACTAAAGTGACCTTGAACGGTGTCGCCTTAACAAAAGCGCAATTTGTTAAGAACCTATATCACGAATTTAGCACCATAGGCGCTGTCACCAATGTAATATCGGCTGATAAACCTATACAGGTGGTGCAATACACGCCTACGCAAAATCAAAACAATTGCGTTACTAAGAATGAGGCAGCCGGGGATCCCGAAATGATCTACCTTTCGCCTATCGAGCAGGGGCTTGATCACGTTACGCTTTATTCTACCGGCTATCATAAGATCCTGGCCAGTTATATTAACGTTGTATTGCCGACCGATGCCGTGGCGACATTTACATTGGATGGGGCCGACTACAGCTCTCTATTCAGACCTGTAGCTAACAACCCTGCCTTCTCCTACGCGCAGATCCCTGTATCATCAGGGCCGCAGACCACCAATACGGTAAACACATCATCTGGTACGCACAACATCAAAGCATCTAAACCTTTTAATGCCATAGCTTATGGCTTTGGTTCTGCTGAAAGCTACGGCTATGCCGCAGGTACCAACCTGGTGAATTTAAATGAATTCGTCGCACTTAAAAACTCAGATGGCACCGTTGATGACGATAACACCGTAAATGGTTGCATTAACGTCCCTTATAAATTACAGTTGACGCTGCCTTACCGCACCACCAATATAAAATGGGACTTTAAAGACAACAAACAGCCGATAGTTGATGCCGCGCCTGTGCCTAAACGCACGGTAGTAAAAGGTTCGGAAACACTTTATGTTTACGAATATTCGGGCGTGGTATCATACCCGATCGCGGGCGACTATACTGTAGTTGCCACCGTTTTTAATCCTTTTGATGACGACTGCGGATCCAGTAAGGAAATTCAGTTCGATTTTAATATTGCCGAGCTGCCGGTGGCCGCTTTTGAAAAAACGGATAACTGCGTGGGCAACGAAAATACGTTTACCGATAACAGCAACCTAAAAAATTCTATAGCCAAAGCCTGGATATGGGATTTTGGCGACGGTACCAAAGGTAATACCGCCAACCCTAAGCATACCTATGCAAAACCGGGCAATTACGATGTTACCCTTACCATTGTTAACGAGAATGGCTGCCAAAACACATCGGTCAAACAAACGGTACATATATGGGGATTACCAAAACCTGTATTCGAGGCAGATAAGGCAGTATGTGTGACCAAGCCTGTGACGTTCACGGACAGGTCTACATCAGAGAACAGCAATATTGTTAGTTGGGTTTGGGACTTTGGCGATGGCAGCGCGCTTGTAACTCGCACAGCCGCCGATCCGCTTACGCATACTTATAATAAAACCGGCACTTATCACATCACCCTTACGCTGGTGAATGCCGGCGGCTGTACCGGAACCATTACGCAAAGCATTACCGTAAACCAAATGCCGGTGGTAGATTTTGTGATGCCCGATGCCTGCCTGAGCGATAACCCGCAATTTAAGGATGCCAGCAGCATACCCGATAACAGCAATTATCCATTCACTTACCTTTGGGATTTTGGCGACCCAAAAGCAACGGCCGCAAACCCAAATACATCAACAGAGCGTAACCCTTTCCATAAGTACACCGAGGCGCGAGATGCAAGCAACCCTTACAAAATCACGCTGACGGTCACTACCAAAAATGGCTGCTCGTTCTCGGTCACCAAGTCGTTCGTAGTTAATGGCGATCAGCCTAAGGCGTTGTTTAGGCCAAATGCATCAAATACTTATTGCAGTACCCAGGATGTGCTTTTTGATAACTTGTCTACCGTCAACTTTGGTAAGATCACCAAAGTGATCTGGTATTTTGATGTAGCCAACCACCCTAACGATCGCGAAGTTTACACTGCCGATCAGTTCCCGGCCGGTAACATATTTAAACATAACTATGGCAGCTTTGATGCCCCGGCCACTAAGCGATATACCGTGCGAATGGAAGCTTATTCGGGCGAGAGTTGCGTCAGCCAAAGTTCTGCCGAAGTGATCACCGTTAAGGCCAATCCGTCGGCAACGTTATCGCAAATTGGCGGAATCTGCGTCGAGACCTTGCCTGTGAAGATCTTACCGACCGTGAAGTACGGCATAACAGGTACGCACTCTTTCACCGGACCAGGCATAAGCCAGGATGGCACCTTTGACCCCAGCAAGACCGGCCCGGGCACCTTTACCATAAATTATAATTTTAAAGCCAACAACGGTTGCGACTACACCGAGCCCCAGCGCATCACCGTTTACCCTACCCCTACCGTAAACGCGGGCAGCAATTTCACCATGCTGGAGGGTGCAAGCGTTACAATGAAGGCCACCGCCGGCTCCGATGTAGTAAGTTATCGGTGGAACATGGCCAATGGTGGCAAAGCTGTTGGTTTGGATCGGGATAACGTACTTAACCCTGTAGCATCGCCGATAGAGAACTCTACTTATGTGCTTACTGTTACCACGGCTAACGGTTGCAGCGCATCGTCTAAGATCGATATCACCGTTTTAAAGTTACCTGTTGTACCTAATACCTTCACCCCTAATAACGACGGTATTAACGATACCTGGCAAATAAAATACCTGAACACGTATGAAAATGCCACGGTTACCGTATTCGACCGGTCGGGTACGCAGGTTTACTTTAGCAAGGGTTATGGCTTACCGTGGGACGGAACTTTTAAAGGGGCGGCGCTACCGCTTGGTACGTATTATTATATCATTGATCCGGGTAAATTGCGCAAGCAATTATCAGGCAGTGTTACTATTTTAAGATAAGCTAACCGACAGGCAATAACTGGCCGCACAACTACGTTATCGCCCTAAGCACCAGAAAACATTATTTTTATTCGTGTTCACTTGATACAATGGATCGGGGGAAAACCTATATTCGTACATTGGTTAACCTGAACCAGGTAAACTGCCTTGAAAAGCGTAATGACCGATAGCGCCTTTTATAAACTAACATATGGAATGCCACCCGAACGGAGGCAAAAACAGACAGGTTATTTGAATGAAAAGACTTTTACTTTTTTGTGTACTTGCATTGGCTTTTGGGCAGATATCTGTTGCCCAACAGAAGCCACAATATACCCAATACGTTTTTAACACTTTTTTGCTTAACCCGGCGGTAAGCGGTATAGAGAATTATGCCGATATGAAAGCCGGTTATCGCAGCCAGTGGACCGGTCTGCAAGGTGCACCGGTAACCAGTTACGTTACTGTACACACCCCTATTGGCAGTAATTACATTTACGGCGATGCCAACGCGGCCCCGGGCGGCGGCGGGACCGATCCCTACAGCCGTTCTTACTTGCAAGACTACCAGGCAGCCGAACCGCACCACGGTATCGGTTTTATGCTGGTATCAGACAAGGCGGGGCCTATATCGCAAACCAATCTTAACTTTACTTATGCCTACCATTTGGGCTTGACAGATAAACTGAACCTATCGGTAGGTGTATCGGCAGGTATGAACAATATTAGCCTGAATACCAGCCAGATCACTTTGGAGAACGAGTTTGACCCGGCCATATCTAACGGTAACAACAACCAATGGAAACCTGATGTAGGTGTTGGCGTTTGGGCTTACTCGGGTAGTTATTTTGTGGGTGCATCGGTTCAGCAATTGTTGAAACAAGACCTTTATTTTAACACCAACTCCAACCTTACCAAAAGCCAGACCGTTCCGCATTACTTGTTGACTGCCGGCCTTAAATTGCCTGTTAGCGACGAGTTGACGCTGATGCCATCGGTATTGGTTAAAGTGATAGATCCCGTACCGACAACGTTTGACGTAAACATGAAAATGGCTTTCCGCGATATTTTCTGGTTGGGCGGATCTTACCGTAAAGACGACTCATTCGGCGCGTTGTTGGGCCTAAACTTGAATTCGTCCATCAACATTGGCTACTCTTATGATTTTACTACCTCGGCCCTGCGTACCGTTAGTAACGGATCGCACGAAATAGTGATCGGTATTTTACTAAATAACAGGTATAAGGTGCGTAGCCCGCAGCACGGTTTTTAATAATCCAGATCAATAGATGTTTTCCGGTCCGATCCTGCATTGTCTGCCCAAGAGCGTTGTCAACATGCTGCTCTTTTGTTGCTTATTGCTGATCAGTTCATGTGCACTCGGACCAGTGCCGATCAGGAACAAAGTATCGCCGGGAGCGGTTATGTTAAAGGTGATCACCTATAACATCCATCATGCTAACCCGCCATCAAAAGCTAAAGAAGGTAAAATTGATATTGATGCGATAGCCCACGCCATCAAAAAACAAAACCCGGATATTGTTGGCCTGCAAGAGGTGGATAAGAACACTAAGCGTTCGGGTAATATTGACGAAGCCGCGATCATCGCCGGCAAGGCCGGCCTACACTACCAATTTTTTAAAGCGATAGACCATGATGGCGGCGAATATGGCCTGGCCATCCTGAGCCGCTACCCTATCAAAACTACCGAGCTGCACCGCTTACCGCAAGCGATCAAAGCTGAAGAGCGCATACTGTCGCTGGCTACTATCGACATGCCCGGCAAGGGCAGCCTTACTTTCGCTAACACACACCTGGATGCCACCCGCCCTGACAGTAACCGTGTGGTACAAATGAAAGAGATACTGCGGATATTGGGCGATCGCAAAGGCCCTGTAATGCTTATGGGTGACCTGAATGCAGAACCGACCAAAGAAACGATCCGCTTATTAGACCAAAGCTTTAAACGCAGTTGTACCCAAAATTGCGGCTTTACCATTCCTGAAAAGATCCCCACCAAAACCATCGACTACGTTGCCGTAAAAAACGCCGATTGGCGGGCAATGGCACACAGAGTCGTGCCTGAAACCTATGCATCAGACCATAGACCGGTGTTCGTGGCTTACGAGGTTAAGTAGATATTATTGTGGCTTCTCTCTTCGTGGCCTTTGTGGTAAGAAATAAAATTACAACTCCTTACGCAACCTTGCTACCGGGATATTCATTTGCTCGCGGTATTTGGCTACGGTGCGGCGGGCAATGTTGTAGCCGGCGTCTTTAAGTATGTCGGTCAGTTTTTCATCAGCCAGCGGATGGCGTTTATCTTCACGACCGATGTGGTCTTCCAGTATCTTCTTAACCTCTTTGTTTGATACTTCCTCGCCGCTTTCGGTCTGGATAGCTTCAGAGAAGAATGATTTAAGCAGGAAAGTACCGTGTTCGGTCTGCACGTATTTAGAGTTAGCCACGCGCGATACGGTAGAGATATCCATCATGATCTTATCAGCGATATCTTTTAGGATCATTGGCCTTAAGTTACGCTCATCACCCGTCAAAAAGAAATCGTACTGGTAATGCATAATGGCGTTCATCGTCTTCAGCAGAGTTTGCTGGCGTTGCTTGATCGCATCAATGAACCATTTAGCCGAGTCCAGTTTTTGCTTCACAAATTGCACGGCCTCTTTCAGCTTTTTATCTTTTTGCGATGCCTTATCATAATGCTCGAACATATCCTGATAAGAGCGGCTTACGCGCAGCTCGGGGGCGTTCTTAGAATTAAGTGTCAAGATCAGCACACCATCATTATTGGCGATATGGAAATCCGGGATCACCTGCATTTGTTTGGTGTTCACCTCGTTGCTGTCGCCCGGTTTAGGGTTCAACTTCAATATCTCACCGACCACGGCACGCAACTCTTCCGAATTCATATTCAGCGAGCGCTCCAGTTTATCGTAATGCTTGCGGGTGAACTCATCAAGGTAATGTTCAACCACATTCATCGCTTTTTTGATGATCGGGTCGGCCTCTTTTTTGCGGAGCTGGATCAGCAGGCACTCCTGTAAGGTACGCGCGCCAACACCGGCGGGGTCGAAAGTTTGGATCACCTTTAGCATATCCTCGACCTCTTCGTCCTCGGCCATCACGTTCTGCGAGAACGCAAGGTCGTCGGTAAGGGAAGTTAGCGGGCGGCGTAAGTAACCATCGTCATCTAAACTGCCGATGATCTGCTGACCGATCTTAAAGTCCTTATCCGACAGCGGCAACAGATCCAGCTGTGATTGCAGGTTCTCGAAGAAAGATGACTGGATAGCGATCGGCATCTCCTTGCGTTCCTCTTCATCGTCGCCGTTCTGATCATATTTAGAACCATAGTCGGCTACGCTGTCATCCTGCAAATAATCATCTATGTTGAATTCGTCGCCACTCTGGTCGTCGTCGCTGTTGTAGTTATCCTCGTCCGGGTCACGGTCGGGGTATAGCTCGTCAGGCTCGGACATGTTGGTCAGGCTCATATCTTCAAGCGCTGGGTTCTCCTCCAATTCCTCCTTTATCCTTGTATCCAGCGACACAGTAGGCACCTGCAGCAGCTTGATAAATTGTATCTGCTGCGGCGATAACTTTTGTAATAGTTTCTGTTGAAGATTCTGTTTTAACATATACGGATGTAGCGCAAAATTACATCAATTAACTTGAACATAAAAATGGCCGGATAATTGTTGAAAAGGCACAGATCGATATTTTGTTTGCCATTTTTATAAATTATCCCGTAACTTCATTCGTAGTAAAGATTTTTTCCTCACATTAAATATTTTAGCCGTTATGGGTATCATTAAAGAATTCAAGGAGTTTGCGGTAAAGGGCAATGTAGTAGACCTGGCGGTCGGTGTGATCATTGGCGCAGCATTTGGCAAGATCGTAACATCTCTTGTTAATGACGTTATCATGCCACCGATCGGTCTGCTTACCGGCGGTTTGGATTTTAGTAAACAAAAATGGGTATTGAAGGTAGCAGAAGGAGATAAACCAGAAACTGCTTTAGCTTACGGCTCATTTGTAAATAATGTGCTGGATTTTATTATCGTCGCTTTTGTGATATTCCTTTTGATCAAGGGTATCAACTCGCTGAAGCGTAAAGAAGAAGCCGAACCTTCCGCTCCACCCGCTCCTACTAAAGAAGAGATCCTACTAACAGAGATCCGCGACCTGCTGGCGAGGAAATAGTTCATAGTTCATAGTTCATAGTTCATAGTTCATAGTTCATAGTTCATAGTTGGAATTGTATTAGGGTACTTTGTTTTGTATCGAAATAACTTTTTCTGAACATGAACCATGAACTTCCCAACCTATAAAATAACGATACTTTTCCGTTGGATGGTATGGGCGCTGAAGTAGCCTAAGGCCCCGCCTTTTATGTTGGTGATCGGGTTCGATGGCGTTGCCGGGCTGTTAGGGGTATTTCCGCCTTGACGGCTCAGGCTGTACCAGTAGTTATACACGCCGGCATCTACGCATTGCATCTCTACATCTATTTTATCGCCGGTCTTAAGGGTGATGTCGGTTTGATAAAGTAAACTGTTAATGGTTTTTCCGTTAGAGTTATTATCGTCGGCAGTGAATATCTGTTTTACCTGTGTGCCGTTCACGTACATAATAAAGCGGTATTGGTTCACAAAATCTACCGCATCCCGATAGTAGACCGATACAGTCTTCACCTCCCTTGTACCAATGGTGACCAGGTTCACCCCCAACGAGTCGAGCGCAACCTGGACCGGCACGGTAGATTGTGCCGTGTAGGTCTTCCCGTCAAGCACGATCTTTAACGTATTATCCTGGTTCTGTCGCGCGCGGATAGTGGAGTTAACATACTGGCCCGGCGATGTTTCCCTGAAAGTATATGTAGCAACAGAATTGGCCACAGTGACGGTAGCCCCCGAAACGGGTGGATAAACGTTGGTCTGCGCATAATCTATCGTACGAGTGATCGATATGACCTGCTGACCGGCGATGTTATTCACGTTTCCCTCTATCACCAATTGGGTATTATTGGCCTTAATGTCCACATTGATAACCTTCTGGCAAGCTGTTAACCCAAGGGCGCAGATCAATATGGCGAGGTACTTGTGCATGCTTAAAACTTAAAATTCCAGGTCACCGATGGGATGATACCGAACAAACTGGTAGCAACGGCCTCGGTGCGGGGCGGGTTATCGTTAGTATCCTTAAACACTACGCTGTACGGGTTTTTACGGTTGTACAGGTTATAGATACCAAAGGTCCAGCTGGATCGTAAGCGGTTACGGTTCTTACCATCAAGCGTCACCCCAATATCCATACGGTGATTTGCCGGCAAACGGTAGCTATTACGTGCCGAATAATAATACGTCGTCACCCCGCCAACCCGGTATTTACCGTCGGGGAAGGTTACCGAGTTGCCAGTACCATAAACAAATACGGCTGAGAACGTCAGCCGCTCTTTGATCTTGTATACGCCCACAACCGACAGATCATGCGTACGATCTTGCCTTGCCGGAAAATAAGCGCCATTGTTCACCTCATTAAAACGGCGTTCTACGCGGGATAGTGCGTAGCCGATCCAGCCATTCAATCTGCCATATTTCTTTTTGGCGAACAGCTCTACACCATAAGCGCGGCCTACACCATAGATCAGGTCGGCCTCGATGTTGTTGTTGATCAAAAGCTGGGCATTGTCCTTATAATCTATTTGGTTACTCAGCCGCTTGTAATAAACCTCGGCGGATAGTTCATACCTGTTCTTCTTCAGGTTGCGGTAGTAGCCCAGGGCCAATTGCTCACCAATGCCGGGCTTGATGTTGTTGCTGCTCAACACATAAATATCGCTCGGCAGGGCAGCTGTGGAGTTAGACAGCAGGTGTATATTTTGCGAGTTACGGTTAAAAGACAGTTTAACAGCATTTTGCGCGTTGATTGTATAGCCCGCCGTTAAACGCGGCTCAACTGTCAGATAGTCCTTCACGGTCGTGCCGTCGCTGTAGGTTTTAGGGATTCCTATCCTGTTGTTAGCGCTGTAGTCATAAAACGTACCCGGCCCGCGCAGGCTGAACCAATTGAGCCTGGCACCGTAAGTGATATCCAGTTTTTCGCCGATCTTCCACTCGTCAGACACGTAGACCGCTGCCTCATAGGCTTTACGTTGTTCGGCTTTGGTAACAGAGCTGTTCGCCGAATCTGCCCTGGTATCATCGGGGCTGATCTGGTGTTGGGTGATATCAAGGCCAAAGTTCACCCGGTGGGTATCGCCCGCAAACCAGGTCATATCCTCCTTGAAACTCATATCGCGTATCCTGGACGAAACATCAAGGGTACTCCCCTGCTCCAGGTCCTTAACTTTGTAATTGTAGTTGCTGTAAATGAGCGACGTATTGCCGAACAGCTTACTTCCGTAAATATGGTTCCACCGCAGGGATGCCATAGCGTTACCCCAATTGGTATTAAAATTATCCTTCAGGCCAATGTTGTCCTTACCATAATAGCCTGATAGGTACACCCTGTCCTTTTCGCCAAGCTGATAGTTCACTTTGGCGTTGATATCGTAAAAATACAAACTACTGCCTTCCAGCACACTATCGCCGGATAGCTTTAAAAAAGCATCAGCATAAGTACGCCTCGCGCTGATCATGAACGAACTCTTGTTTTTTACCAAAGGCCCTTCGGCCTTCAATCGAGACGATATCAGCCCGATACCACCCTGCATCCCAAATTTTTGATCGTTACCCTCGTCCATCTTAATATCCAGTACCGATGATATCCTCCCGCCGTATGCAGCAGGCATACCGCCTTTATACAGACTAACATCCTTAATAGCATCCGAATTAAAAATGGAGAAGAAACCGAAAAGGTGCGTTGCATTATAAACCTGCGCCCCATCCAGCAGCACCAAGTTCTGATCGGCACTGCCACCGCGGATGTAGATGCCTGAATTAGCCTCTCCGGTTGATTTTACGCCGGGGAGCAGTTGGATGGTCTTTAGGATGTCTTTCTCGCCCAGCAGCACAGGGATGTTACTGATCTGATCCGGTTCCAGCTTATTAAGGCCCATTTGGGGGTTGCTGATGTTATCGTTAACAACCACCTTTTCAGCCGATATTGTCACCTCCTGCAATTCAGCATCGGGGTTGAGGGACGCCTTGATGACCATATTCTTTTGCAAGTCGACCATTATTTCTGTCGCCCGGTACCCAACGTAGCTGATCAGCAGTGTGTATTTTCCGCTCGGCAGGCTAAGCGAGTAAAAGCCGTAACCATTACTGGCCACTCCTTTTTGCTTTTGCTCGGCCGTGGTGATGGTAGCCCCGATCAACGTCTCGCCCGACTGTGCATCCTTCACCGTACCACTAATAGTGAATTTACTTTGCGCATTGGCGGCGGTCATTGTCAGCAGCATACAGATGGCCAAAACCAACATGCGACTGCTATTTAAAATTAGATCGACCGGCTTATCAGACATTGGTGTTAACTACGCCATTTTCATGGCAGTGGGTTTAAATATGCAGTTTTTATTTTGAAGGTTGCAACATTCAAGCATCATATTTACAGTGTTGTTGAACGACAGTGATCTGCCGCCAACGACCCAAAGTGGCGGATCGCGACAAATTAAATATCGGGTATCGAAAAATTTGCGATTCCCAATATTTTTAGCTACATTTGTTTCATTAGGTCTGCTCAATAGATATCTCTAAAAAGCAGCGACCATCCAGGCCGCTGATCTTATGGCGTTTTACACGCTCATCAAAGTTTTCTTTTTTATTTATTTTATCACGATCTTAAATGAACGCTACTTCTAACGTCGCCCTTATTGGCGGCACCGGCAGAGCCGGCAAATACGTACTTAATAATTTATTAGCCAAAAACATACCTGTTAAACTACTTTATCGTAATGCTGATACGTTAACCATCAGCCATCCGTTGCTTCAAGTGATCAAAGGCAATGCCCGCGATGCCGATAGCATTTTACAATTGTTGCAAGGATGTTCGGCGGTAATTAGTTGTTTGGGACAACCCGCCGGCGAGCCGCCAATAACGGACCTGACTACCGGCCACATTTTAAGCGCGATGCAGGGTATCGGCATAAAACGCTACATCGTACTCGCCGGTTTAAATGTTGATGTAAGTAACGACAAAAAAAGCTTGCTGAACCAAAGGTCCACACAATGGATGGAAGAGCATTATCCTGAAAGTTGCGCGGCAAGGCGAAAAGAGTACCAGCTTTTAAACCAAAGTAACGCGGATTGGTCTATAGTCCGCATACCTATGTTAATTCAAACTGATGAACTCGCTGAGGTGACGGTGAGCACGACAGACTGCCCGGGGCAGCAGATCAGCAGCTCGTCGCTGGCCGAGTTTATGGCTGATCTATTGTTCAGCAGCCAATACATTAAACAGGCCCCTTTTATAGCTAATAGCTAATAAACTTTAAAATACAGGCGGGCGGATGCCTGCCTGTATTTTAATTATATATATTTAAACCTTAACCCGAACCAAACCAATTACATGTTATTAAACCTACCCTGTAAAACAATTTTTTACGCTGACCCTGGTGTGCTTTTGCGGCTTTGCCGGCATTGCGCAAACCGCTGGAACTATAGATAGCGCCAAGGTGCGCGAGTTGCGCATTAACCCAGCAGCAGCGCTTGGCGATGTCATTTCGCCTGCTGATATTTTCGATTCGATAGCTTACGTCCCTTTAGAGACCACCCGAAAGGCGCTATTTGGAAAGATAGACCAGATGCAGGTGTTTCGTAAGGGAGCAGGTTTGTTAGTTGCATAAGCGCAAAGGTAGTGGTGAGTTTGGTTGAGTGAAACCCGAAAGTTGCGATATAATAGCTATTGCATTAGATCCGCATTAATGTTTATCTTGACCATCAATATAAAAACTCAACAACACCTTTATAAATATGAAAAAAGTGACCGGTCTTGGCGGTATCTTCTTTAAATCCGATGACCCTAAAGCGATGAACGAATGGTACGCTGAAAATCTTGGTTTGCCGACCAGCCCATACGGAACTGCATTTGAATGGCTCGATAAAGACGACCCGACAATTAAAGGCTCTACCGTTTGGTCTACTTTCCCTACTACCAGCAAATACTTCGACCCGTCTACCAAGCCATTCATGATCAATTATCGTGTGGCTGATCTGGTGGCGTTGGTAGAGGAATTAAAAGCCGCCAACGTGACCATCATTGATGAGATAGCCACTTACGATTACGGCAAATTCGTCCACATCCTGGATCCGGAAGGCAACGCTATCGAGCTTTGGGAACCGGCTGTAGAGAAGGATGAACAGCAGACAGCTGAGTAGGTTGTAGGTGTATACAGCGTGGGTGTATACACCATATACACTTGATCAATACTGATTATCAGTCCATTAAATTTTATCAACTAATTAAACTTACTCGTAACCCGCATCGTCTTAGTCCCTCGTCAATCAATGGAAGAAACCACAAAACCCATCCCCTCCCTCTACGAATGGGCCGGCGGTATGCCTGCCTTCGAAGTGCTTTTTACCAAGTTCTACGATAAGGTATTGCAAGACCCTTTGTTAGAACCCGTCTTTAAACACATGTCGCCCGAGCATCGCCAACATGTGGCTCATTTTGTGGCCGAGGTTTTGGGTGGACCAACACTATATAGCGACACAGATGACGGCAGTCATTTCAAAATGATCAGCAAGCACCTGTCTAAGCATCTAACGCAGGAACATCGCAAACGCTGGGTGGAGTTACTACTGGAGACCGCCGATGAGATCAGCTTACCTGATGACCCTGAATTTCGGTCAGCATTTGTGGCGTACCTGGAATGGGGTACGCGGATAGCTGTTATTAATTCTCAGTTGGACAATGTAAATATCGACGATCAGGAACCGATGCCAAATTGGGGCTGGGGCGTGCCGGGTGGCCCATACATGGGTTAACAAAGCCTTAACAATAGCTTATTATAGCCCAATTGAATAAAAACAGCCGTTTTTATCAAAATAACCGTATGCCTGACAGATATTTACGTTCAGTCCACAATTAAAAGGGTATCTTTGCCCCCACATGAGGCAACTAAAGATCACCCAATCGATAACCAACCGAGAATCACAGTCACTTGATAAATACTTAACAGAGATCGCCAAGGTCGACCTGATCACCGCCGAAGAGGAAGTGATCCTGACCCAAAAGATCCGCGAAGGCGACCAGGTAGCTTTAGAACGTTTGGCCAAGGCCAACCTGCGTTTTGTGGTATCTGTAGCCAAACAATATCAAAATCAGGGCCTTACCCTGGGCGATCTGATCAATGAAGGTAACTTAGGATTGATCAAAGCCGCCGGCCGTTTTGATGAGACCAAAGGTTTCAAATTCATATCGTACGCTGTATGGTGGATCCGTCAGGCTATCCTGACCGCTGTGGCCGAGCAGTCGCGCATTGTGCGTTTACCGCTTAACCAGGTAGGGTCGCTGAACAAGATCAGGAACGCGTCGTCTAAACTGGAGCAAAACCTGGAGCGTGCACCTACGCCCGAAGAAGTTGCCGAAGATCTGGAACTGAGCGTTGACAAGATCACCGATTCGATGTCTAACGCAGGTCGCCATATCTCTATGGACGCGCCGTTCATCCAGGGCGAGGATAACACCTTACTTGACGTTTTGCAAAACAGCGATGCCGCTACCGATAACGAACTGATCAACGAGTCTTTAGGTCAGGAGATCCGTCGCTCGTTAAGTTCATTGGCAGATCGCGAAAGAGAGATATTAGTATTGCTATACGGCCTTAACGGCATGGCACCACACTCGTTAGAAGAGATTGGCGAAAAATACGAACTGACCCGCGAACGCGTCCGTCAGATCAAAGACAAAGCGCTGATCCGCCTGCGTCAGGGCAACAGATCAAGATCTTTGCAGTCTTATTTGTAAGCTTCGATAGCGCTGAGTTAAGCTTATATTATAAAAGCGTCCACATCTACGTTGTTCATCAACGTAAGTATGGACGCTTTCTTTTTTGGGGGGCTGAATTAGAAAGATGTTATTTGATCAGCCAACTGCCCAGACGAACCATTTAATAACTTTCCTAAATCCGGCATTGGGAATTTCCGGTAGCTACCGTCCCTGCCCAAGCACTGACCGATCGTAGGAAAGTCCCACCAGCCGGGAGTTTTTCTTTGGTTACTTTCTTTTTGCGGGAAAAAGAAAGTGACATCCACTGACATTCATAACGCACACTGCCTGTCCTAATGAAATGCAGGTTGAACGTCTGGCACTGGCTTTAGAAGCAAGATGTTTACCCCACCTGCTGCAACCGCTTATCCACAGCTTCATTAGCCTCCCTCACCCCCTGCTCCTGCTCTTTGATCGCATTAACTATCTCATCAGGCAAACCTTGAATGTGGCCTAAGGCATTTTGATAAGCCTCTAAACTTTGCTCGCCGTTGTGTTTGCATTCGTTCAGTACTTCACGGATATTGGTATCAGTAGTGAACGAGTTTTTGACGTTCATCCAGGCGCGGCGCAGGTCACTGCCCATGCTTGCCTCGTACGGTGGGTCGCCGCCGGCGGCGCGGACCATCTCTTCTAACTTGGTGGCATATTGGTGGCGCTCGATAGACATGCCGTTAAAGATGGCTACATCATTCTCGCCCAAGGCCGCAAGGTCGGCGCTGACCTTACTCAAGGCCTTTGCGTGGTCAAAATTCATTTCGATCAGCTCGTTGATCGGTTCTAAAGCTTTTTTATCGGTTTCCATAGGTAGATATATTCTTGCCTATATAAAGTGATAAGAAAATTTATTGTTTGACAGGAAACATCATTAACATGAACTGATAAGAGGAGATCGTCTTGACCGACCGGCCGATCAAGACAAATTGGAGTAAACACCTGAAGCCAAAATATCCGTCATGGAATGAAACTTGCATCGGTAACAAAAACATCACTATGAATACCAATATCATATCTCCCAAACAACATTCGCTGATAGACTATGCGTTGACCGGCGGACTGCTGATCCTGCCATCCTTGTTAAAAATGAACAAGCAGGCCAAGGTGATCTACGCGATCGAGGCCGCCATCTTGCTGCCCTACGTGGCGCTCACCAAACAACCCGTCGCAGTTAAAGGCCTGATCCCACTCAAGGTGCATCAAAAGATAGACCCGTTCAACATCGCGCAGTTCGCGGCGCAAAGTCTGCTGCCTGCCTTCAGGAAGAACCGTAAGGAGCTGATATTCAACATTGCCTTTACCGCGGTAGCCGGGCTGACCGTTTTGCTGACCGACTGGAAAAAGTAAGTCAGTTTGCTGAAAACCTTTGGTTGTACAACTTGTTAATATTTTTAACTAAAACTAAACATCAAACACCATGGCAACCAAAGGAACAAAAGTAGAGCGGGCATCGGTATCCGATCAGCCGCACGAGTTAGCTTACGAAGCAAAGAAAACAGGCACCAGCAAGGAAACCGTAAAGGACGCAAAAGCGACCACGGGCAACCAGCGTAAGGCTATCGAAAAGAAAGTAAAATAACCGGCAGCCCCCCGAACATACGGGGGCTGTTTTGATAAACACATCCCATGAAAAATTTGACCAGCAACATCATTGGCGGTATAGCCGGTGCCATAGCGCTTAACGTATTGCACCAGGTGGTGAAACAATTTGTCCACGAGGCGCCCCGGGTAGACCTGGTGGGCGAGGAAGCCCTAAGCAAAGGCCTGGAAAAGGTTGGCATTGAGCCA
Organism: Mucilaginibacter myungsuensis; assembly: GCF_015222005.1. Lineage (GTDB taxonomy): Bacteria > Bacteroidota > Bacteroidia > Sphingobacteriales > Sphingobacteriaceae > Mucilaginibacter > Mucilaginibacter myungsuensis. Next base: position 576,369 of record NZ_JADFFL010000001.1, read on the forward strand.
CCTACCGGCAACGCGCTGTTCACCGCTACCATGGCGGCCGACCTGGTGAGCAACGCGGTTTACTACGCCACGATCGGTATGGGTAAAAAAAAGAAGAACCTGGTATACCACGGCGCTGCCTACGGGATCACCGCCGGCATTGGCGCACTAACGCTGACCGAGCCGATGGGCCTGAACGACGCACCCGTTAACCGTACCGATGCGACTAAGGTAATGACCGTGGCCTGGTACACCATTGGCGGGATAGTAGCCGGCGCGGTGATCAAAGCGCTGCGGAAATAGTAATGCATTAATACTAAATGAGATGCCCTGGTACAACGGAGACTATCCCCCATCTTACAAGAACCAGCCGCCCAAGCTGCGCGACAAAGCGGTTGAGATAGCTAACGAGATCATTAAAGAGACCGGCGACGAAGGCCTTGCCATTGCCACCGGCCTCAAAAAGGCACGCGAATATTTTAAGGATCATCAGGACGAAGCGGATGCAGAAGAGTGATTTGGGCATCTTAATCAACAATTTTTTTTGCTAACAAATTTGGCATTTATAAAATAATTGCCTATATTTGTTAGACAGCCGGAAGTAGGACCGGCAACCTTCCAAACCTAAACCCTTATCAACATGAACCGAACAATTTCCGATAATAGCACAGACCACATCCCTGACCCGCCAGATGTTGATTTTATTGTAGGATCGTCTATACTAAAAACCAAGACACTGCTAACATCAGCATTGCTATCAATAACTATAAGAAGTTTCAAACCTTTCAAACAATTACAATATGAGTAAAGAAGAGGACCAAAATCGTCATGAACAACTTATCGACTTCTTAAATGAATTCAATCTTTATAACGGTGCTTTAAAGAAAGTGGACAAAAAATTAACTTCGAATCAATTCCAATCAATAAAAACCAACAATATCAATCAAGCTGTCAAGGTTTTAACCGATGTGCTTAACTTATCAGGAGGTTCAGTCAGCGATGTAGATTTCTATGAATTATTGCAAGCTTATTTTCAAGTGCCCTCTTACCGGGAAAAATTTAACACCCTTGTTAAGGAAGCTAAATATCATTAAAATATTACTACCCCCGCCGTGTAAAATCCGCCGGCACACATTTGTAACTTTTAATCGAACTAACTTGAGCGCCTCGCTTAAGTTCCTAACCGAGTATTAATTTAAGGGAGACGCCTTAATTGGAATACATCCAAACCATAGGCTTGAACGGGCGAGGATGTTTTCTATATTTACGTAAATTTAGTTGAATGAAAAACTTTATATTCTCAATTAGGAATTACACGATAGATGACATAAGAAGGTTAATAACTTCTAAAGAAATTGCCATACAGCCGAAGTTCCAACGTAGAAGAAGATCATGGCCACTAACAGCAAAAACGTGGCTGATTGATAGTATTATAAACAATTTTCCAATACCGGTAATTTACACAAGGGAGTTTTATGATGAATCTAATCAAAGGGTAAGGGAGATAATTGATGGCCAGCAACGTATCACTACAATCATAGAGTTTCTCAATAACGAATGGGTTTTATCTAATAATATTTCTGATGACTCATTAGTAGGTGCAACTTTCAGCCAACTGCCATTAGAAAACCAACAACGAATACTAAGTTATGAACTTGTAATACAAGCGCTTCGGGATGTAACCGACCCTGACGTTATTGCCATTTTCTCAAGAATAAACTCATTCAGCCAACCACTCAATAAACAGGAACGTAGAAATGCGGAATTTTCGGGTGAATTCAAACAGCTTGTTTATAGTTTATCAGCGAACTACTATATTTTTTGGATAAAAAATAAAATTTTCAACGATACACAAATTGGAAAAATGGACGAGGCTCTATTTGTGTCAGAAGTGTTAACAACATTTAGATATGGTTTAAAATTACTAAGTCCAATCAAAGTCGACCAAGCTTATAAATCATATACAGAGAGATACAATGAAGCGGAGCAAGATGAATCAAACTTCCACAAACTTATTAGCTGCATTTCTGCGTTGTTTCAATATCCCATTATTAAAGAAAGATTTTCCAAGCAGGTTTTCTTTTTTTCGTTATTTTTTGTTCTTGCAGAGGAACTCTTTAACGTCAACGTGCTTGAAAAGCAACCTGAAAAGAACTTCGACATCGACGTAATTAGTTTGAAGTTAACGGCTTTTATAGAGAACTACAACCACGACGTTGACAAAAACACGGGGCTCAAACAACTTTTTACGCAAGGAACTGGTAGCACCACCAGCAGAGTAACAAGACATCAGGTTTTATCAAAATACCTACGAACATAATGCCGCTCCCCCTTAAACCTTTATCATTGAAATTTCGCTCTGAAGTTGGTCAAGCCAAAAACATATTTGACAGAGAAGTACTAAATGCGAAGTCTTTTGAAAGAGACCTACTTATCGAAGCCTGTTTTTTAAAATGTGTTATAATTTGGGAAGAATTTATAGAAAATTACACGTTAACATGTTTATGCGAGGGAGAAATCCGACCAGGGGTTGTTATCAAACCAAAGAGAGGCCACCCAATATCCGTTAGTCTATTAGATGCATTTAAATCATTAAAATCGAGCCGCCCAGATTGGTCTACCCATTATTACGATTGGTTAAAACCATCTTCCTTAGAAGAAAAAATCTTGACAAGATTTGATTCGAGATCAAGACTTCAATCTATCTATTTAGACACAATTAAACATGACAGAATGATTACTGTCAGGAATGCTATTGCCCATTCTTCCAGAAAGACCATAAAATTATTGGAGACACTTTACATTAACCTAAATGGTGCCCTTCCTTATAGCGCGACAGGAGTAAGACCCGCAGATTTTTTAATTGATTTGGACGCGCATGGAAAATCATATTTTCATGTGTTATTAGACTTTTATCTTTATTTAGAAATGAAGCTTATGAGATAAATTTATCACCCCACCTCCTGACACAACTCCACCAAAACCCCGTTCGTCCCTTTCGGATGCACAAAGCAAACCAGCTTATTATCGGCGCCGCGTTTAGGGGTGTCGTTTAGTAAAATAAAACCCTCGTTCTTAAGGCGTTCCATTTCTGCAATGATGTCGGTCACTAAAAAGGCGATGTGATGGATGCCCTCCCCTTTTTTGGCTATGAATTTGGCTATTGGGCTATCGGGGTCGGTGGCTTGCAGTAGTTCTATTTTGTTGGGGCCGGTCTGTAAAAACGCGGTCAGAACATGTTCTGAGGCAACCTCTTCGGTCATGTAAACGTTAGTGTTAAGCAGCTTTTGATAGATGGTTTGCGCTTGCTCGATGCTGTTAACGGCGATGCCGATATGCTCTACCTTGTTCATAGTGTAATATTGCAAATTAATGACCCCTAACAACAGCAATGGTAAATAAAAATTAAAACTTTGCGTATCTTTGTATCGATAATTTTCAGCTATGGACTTTCCTATTTATTTAGATAATAACGCTACTACGCCATTGGACCCAAGGGTGCTTGAAGCGATGCTGCCTTATTTTAACAGCAAGTTTGGTAACGCGGCAAGCCGTAACCATGCTTTTGGCTGGGCGGCCGAAGAGGGCGTTGACTATGCCCGCGAGCAAGTGGCCAAGCTTATTGGTGCTAACGAGAAAGAGATCATCTTTACCTCGGGCGCTACCGAAAGCGACAACCTTGCCATTAAGGGTGTTTTTGAAATGTACAAAGACAAGGGTAACCACGTGATCACTACGATCACCGAGCACAAAGCTGTGTTGGATACCTGCAAGCATATTGAGAAGTTAGGTGCGCGCGTTACTTACTTAGGCGTTAAAGAAGATGGCTTGGTTGACCTTGCCGAACTGGAAGCTGCTATGACGCCGGAGACCATCCTGGTATCGATCATGTATGGTAATAACGAGATAGGCGTTATCCAGCCGATCAAAGAAATTTCGGCCATTGCGCACAAACACGGTGCCCTGTTCATGACAGATGCTACCCAGGCTGTTGGTAAGATCCCTGTTGACGTTAACGCTGACGGTATTGACCTGTTGGCCATGACGGCTCATAAAATGTACGGCCCTAAAGGTGTCGGCGCGTTATATGTTCGCCGTAAAGGACCAAGGGTTAAAGTTACTGCCCAAATGGACGGTGGCGGTCACGAGCGCGGTATGCGTTCGGGCACGTTGAACGTTCCGGGTATTGTTGGTTTTGGTAAAGCTTGCGAGCTTTGCTACAACGAGATGGAAAGCGAAGCGGCACGTTTATCGGCCATGCGCGACCGTCTGCAACGCGAACTGACCGTGTTGGAAGAAAGCTATGTGAACGGTAACGTTGAACACCGCTTGCCGCACGTAGCCAACATCAGCTTTAAATACGTTGAGGGCGAAGGTTTGATGATGGCGATGAAAGACCTGGCGGTATCATCAGGTTCGGCCTGTACTTCAGCATCGTTAGAGCCATCGTATGTACTGAAAAGCTTAGGCTTGTCAGACGACCTGGCACACTCGTCTATCCGTTTCGGTTTAGGCCGTTTCACAACGGATGAAGAGATCGACCACGCTATCGCGGTAACTAAGCATTCGGTAACCCACCTACGCGAACTTTCACCACTATGGGAAATGTTCAAAGAAGGTATCGATCTTGACTCGATCGAGTGGGCGGAACATTAAGCAGAAAGTCCGGGGTCTTAAGTCGGAAGTCTTAAGTCTTTGGAATATTAAAAATATATAATTAACAGGGTCAGACTTTTGACTCAGAACTTACGACTTAAGACTTAAAAAAATGGCTTATTCAGATAAAGTAATTGACCACTACACCAATCCACGTAACGTGGGTACTTTGGACAAAAGCAGTCACAAAGTAGGTACCGGCCTGGTGGGTGCCCCTGAGTGCGGCGACGTTATGCGCCTGCAGATAGAGGTTGACGATAATAATGTGATCACCGATGCTAAATTCAAAACCTTCGGTTGCGGTTCGGCTATCGCGTCGTCATCATTGGCTACCGAATGGTTAAAAGGCAAAAGCATCGACGATGCTATGGCTATCGACAACATGGATATCGTAGAAGAATTAGCTTTACCGCCGGTAAAGATCCACTGCTCGGTATTAGCTGAGGACGCTATTAAAGCGGCCATCAACGATTACCGCGTAAAGAACGGCTTAGCACCGATCGAGACCGAGAAATCGCACCACTAATTAAAGTACTAAGTACATCGTATCAGGTATCAAGATATTATGTACTTATTTTTTAACCATAACGGTAGACTTAGTCTAATAAGTATCAGGTATGGCTTGGTACTTGATACTAACTACCTGATACTACCTACTAAAATGGTAACTATAACTGATAAAGCAAAAGGCAAGATAGACCACCTGATGACAGATGCAGGGCTTGATGCGTCGTATTTTTTACGGGTATCGGTTCAGGGCGGTGGCTGTTCGGGTTTATCTTACAACATGGATTTTGATAACGAGGAGAAAAAAGGCGATCAGTTTTTTGAGGACCGCGGTATCCGCATTGCCTTGGACATGAAATCGTTCCTATACCTTGCCGGCACCGAGCTTGATTTCTCGGACGGATTGAATGGTAAAGGTTTCGCCTTTAACAACCCTAACGCAAGCAGAACTTGCGGTTGCGGGGAAAGTTTTTCGGTTTAAGACACCGAGTGCTTATGATATACGAAATGCCGTATCGTTTTGCGATACGGCATTTCTTGTTTTATGTTCTGACCCCTCCTCGGGGAGGGGCGCATTGGCCAAGAGCGTTAGCAGGGAGGGGTTAGTCAGATATGCATAAACGCTAACCCCTCCCTACCCTCCCAGGGGAAGGACTAAAAATTAATCTTCATTAATAAAAGACCTCAGCATCCAGGTGTTCTTTTCTTTAAACTGCATAAAGCGGTTCACCATATCGTTGGTGCCATCGTCGCCGGCATCAGCTGTGATATCTAAGATGTTGCGTTCTAAGCCGATCAGCGTCGCCATATCCTCGATCAGCACGCGGACCATGTCGGTATCTTTCATGCCAATGGTCTGCACTTCTTTTAACTCAGATGTGCCAATGTAATCGGCAAAAGTGCTGTACGGTGGTTTGCCTAAGGTGAGGATACGCTCGGCAAGCTCGTCGATGGTAAGCAACGCCTGGTTGTACAATTCTTCAAACTTAACGTGCAGGGTAAAAAAGCTTGGGCCTTTCACGTTCCAGTGGCAACCACGTAGTTTTTGGTAATGGATATGATAGTTAGCTAAAAGATCGTTCAAATGATCTACTACAGGTTTTACTGCCTTTTCGGTAAGGCTAATTTCTTTTGCGTCCATGGTATCTTGTGATGTAATGTTGATATACAAACTTAGGTATTCGGAATTTGTTTACGTCATTTTTGGTACACCGTAAAGTAAAATATCCATATTTTGCCGCCTCAAAAACAGGTATGGAACTTAAGCCTTATATCAAGCTGCAATTAGACGGTATCGTGTGGCGGATGGAGATCGACCCTGTCTCCTCTACCCTCTGTTTAGAGGTACGCCGCGAGCAGGATAAACAGGTAAGTTTCACCGCTGCCGATCTGATATCAGGCAAGATCAACTTCACCGGACTAACGGTAGACGAACGCTGGCTGACCGGCATAGAATCAGCTTATGATGGCGTACTATTATTACATGGCTATGCATCCGAAGGTAGCCCAACGCATAAAGGTTTAACTGCTTTGGACGGCACAACAGGCGAGATCTTATGGCAAGACTATAACCGCACTTTCGATCACCTGAGTACCCGGGGACCGGTTTGTTACGATACGCGTTTTCAGCCGAGAAAGTTATCTTTTGTCGACATTAAAACAGGGACGATATCAGGCACTTATGATGGGGTTTTGGATCAGGACATCGAGAGCAGGATCATTGTCCCGGATATGGTTACGGCCAACGAAACTGAGCACACTATGCTGCCCCAACAGCCTTTTGCAAATATCCTGCACAAGCTTTATCATAACAGTTATAGAATTGTATCTTTGCACGCACAAAAAACGGATGCACTGCATCAGTTACTGTATATTTATAAGGATGGTAACTTGGTTTTTACCGATCTTTTAAACTCTGATATACAAAAACTGCAGCCCGAGGCGTTTGTATTGCACGACCAGCATTTGATCTACCTGAAAAACAGAATGGAATTAAATGTGATCAAATTAGAATACTGACTAAGTAAACAACATGAGGTTAAAGGTTTTGTTATTAATATGCCCGTTCGCGGCCGCCGTAAATATCGCCATGGCTAAGCCGGTGAAGGATTCGGTAGGTGTAGAGAATGTGAGCGGCAAAAAAGTGGTCCTACATAAAGTTGAACCCAAAGAAACTTATTTTGCCGTTGGCCGCAGGTACAACGTTAAACCCAACCTGATCATTCAATACAACAACAATATCGTTTTGCAACCCGGCGCGACCATTAAGATACCGACCGAGTTACCTTTTGCAGAGCCTGTTAAGGCTGCTCCGGCCCAAATGGCATCAGCTAAACCCGAAGTAAAACAGACCATCCAACAGTTCCGAGTATCGGCAGGTGAGACCTTGTATTCTATTGCACGTCGTTTTAATACCACGGTAGATGAGATCAAAGCGTTGAATAGTTTAACGTCAGATGTACTGTCACCGGGTCAGACTTTGAACATCAAGTCGAGCGGGACTTCTGCAACGACCGAGCATACAGCTAACGTTGCAAGACCAGCCGCGACCGAAAATAGCAACACTACTTTAGCACAAGCATTGCAATCAGCCAAGTCGCAGATACAAGGCGGTCAAACTACCCAAACACAGCAGCAGGTACAATCTCCGGTCAAACAGGAGCAAACCCAGGTCACTGTCCCTGCGCCGCAAATACAAACACCTGCCCCGCAAAACAACGCACCGGTAAGTACAGCAAATACCCAACAGTACAAAGTATCTAATGGTGAGACCCTATATACCATCGCCAAAAGATTTAATACATCGGTAGAGGATATCATCGCGCTGAATAAGATCGAGAATAACACGATCACTCCCGGCCAATTGCTGACGGTACGCTCAGGTATGCCGCCTGCGGCTAAACCGGCACAACAACAGACGCAAGCTGTAGTTGCCAAACGCGATTCCACAAACCCTACGTTAGTGGACAGCCTGGGCGATAAGCATATCAATACCACCCGCTATGGCTTGTTCGAAAAGAATGAGAAAGGCGCTGCCACCTGGATGGAAGATGCTGATATCGACCCTAAAAAACAATTGGTATTGCACCGCACCGCACCTATCGGCACGGTTTTACGCATTACTAACCCAATGACCAACCGCACGGTGTTTGCCAAAGTAGTAGGTCGTTTTGCTGATAATGAATCTAACAAAGACGCTATTTTAGTGGTAACCAAAGGTGTTGCCGAGTCTTTAGGCGCAATGGATAAACGTTTCCGTGTTAATGTAAGCTACGGGGTACCGGCTAATGAGCAACAACAATAAACCGTATATTATCGGGATCGCCGGGGGCAGCGGATCCGGTAAAACCTTCTTTTTAAAATGTTTCCTAACGCATTTTACCGATGCGGAAGTTTGTCTGGTGTCGCAGGATGATTATTACATCCCGGTAGCGCATGATATGACGCCGGAAGAGAACAAGTTATATAACTTTGACCTGCCGACGACCATCGACCGTGAGCACTTTTTTAATGATATCACCAATCTGCGTAATGGCGAGACCATTATTAAGCACGAGTACACCTTCAATAACCCTAACGCCGTACCAAAGGTGTTAGAGATCAAATCGGCACCGATCATCATTGTAGAAGGTCTGTTCATTATGCACTTCAGCGAGATAGCCGATGTGCTGGACATGAAGATCTTTATCGAAGCTGAAGATGATATCGCCTTAGCGCGTCGCCTTAAACGTGATCTGTTAGAGCGTGGCTATTCGCACGATGATGTAATGTATAAATGGCATAACCACGTGGTGCCGTCGTACCAGGAATTTTTATTGCCTTACCGCGAGGTTTGTAATACGATCATCGTTAACAATACTAACGTTGGGGATGATATCATTGCGATCACGGATAAGATATCGTACGAATTGCGGGAGAAAGTGTTGAGTTAGATCTTGATATTTTATAACATATATTGATGCCCCGTTTAGGGGCATTTTTTGTTTGGCTTTCTTGTTATCGATGGGAAAGAATGTGAATTATTTTTTATTTCGCGGGTGAAGGGTAGCCTCGCTCCGGGGGCATTTTACATTTGCCTATTTATGCTATAAACAGGTAGTCCGCGCTGCGGGCAAGAAGCTTTTGTAGTGCACATTTTTCTCGTTCAAACAATTCCCGACACCTTAGTCATTTTTACCTGTGTTAACTTATCCTCCGCCCTTTTATCTACCATAAAAAATTGTAGATTTACCGCAAATTCTACAACGTATTATGAACATTCACGAATACCAGGGTAAACAGATACTTAAAAGTTTTGGCGTAAGGGTTCAGGAAGGCATTGTTGCCGATACTCCCGAAGAAGCTGTTGAGGCTGCTAAAAAAATGAAAGCCGATTACGGCAGTGATTGGGTTGTTATTAAAGCACAGATCCACGCTGGTGGTCGCGGTAAAGGTGGTGGCGTTAAGCTTGCCAAAAACCTTGACGAGGTTAAAGAACGCGCTACCAACATCATTGGTATGCAGTTGGTTACCCCGCAAACCGGTCCGGAAGGCAAATTGGTTAGTAAGGTATTAGTTGCTCAGGATGTTTACTATCCGGGCGAAAGTGAAGTAAAAGAATTTTATGTGAGCGTATTGCTTGATCGTGCTACTGGCCGTAACATCGTTATGTACAGCACCGAAGGTGGTATGGACATTGAAGAAGTTGCACACAGCACACCTCACCTGATCTTTAAAGAAGAGATCGACCCTAAAGTTGGTCTGCAAGCTTTCCAGGCACGTAAGATCGCCTTTAACTTAGGTGTATCGGGCGATGCTTTTAAAGAGATGGTGAAATTTATCACCGCTCTATACAAAGCTTACGATGCTACCGATTCTTCTCAGTTCGAGATCAACCCGGTATTAAAAACATCTGATAACAAGATCTTAGCTGTTGACGCTAAAGTTAACATCGACGATAACGCATTATACCGTCACCCGGATTACGCGGCGATGCGCGACGAAGCCGAAGAGGACCCTACTGAGGTAGAAGCAGGCAGATCCAACCTGAACTATGTGAAGCTTGACGGTAACGTGGGCTGTATGGTTAACGGTGCAGGTTTAGCAATGGCTACTATGGATATCATCAAGATCGCCGGTGGCGAGCCTGCTAACTTTTTGGATGTGGGTGGTACTGCTAACGCGCAAACTGTTAAGGCTGGGTTCAATATCATCCTGTCTGACCCTAACGTTAAAGCTATCCTGATCAACATCTTCGGCGGTATCGTTCGTTGTGACCGTGTCGCGCAGGGTGTTATTGATGCCTACCATGAAATTGGCAACATCCCTGTACCTATCATTGTTCGTTTGCAAGGCACCAACGCTGCCGAAGCTAAAGAACTGATCGATAACTCAGGCCTGAAAGTTTTCTCGGCTATCTTGTTAAAAGAAGCTGCTGAGCGCGTTAAGGAAGTTTTAGCACTGTAATTAGAGCTAAGAGGTTAGTTAATTAGAATTTAGTTAGCTATACACATATAGAACGGGGAGCAATTGCTCCCCGTTTTTGTTTTACACGCTTTTTCAAACGGGTCTCCCTGACCACTATCCTCTGGGATATCTTCTATCTAATTTAAAATAAGCTTAACTTTTATCTAAAATATATGTTGTAACTTGTACCGAAAGCGATACAAGATCGTAAGCCAATTGTAAACTTAGAAAATTAGATGTTTAAACATCTAATTTTAATATATCTTTGCTTCATCATTTAACAAAAACAATTATCAATATCATGGCAACAGCAACAAAATGGGTTTTAGACCCAATGCACTCAGAAGTACAATTCAAAGTAAAACACTTAGTTATCTCCACTGTGACCGGTTTCTTTAAAAGCTTCGAAGGTAGCTTTGAGACCGAAAGCGAAGATTTCAGCGACGCAAAGATCCAGTTCAGCTTGGATGTAGATAGCATCGATACCAATCAGGAAGCACGTGATGGTCACTTGAAATCAGCAGAATTTTTCGACGCTGAGCAGTTCCCAAAGATCAGTTTCGTATCAACTTCATTTACTAAAACAGGTGAAGATACTTACGCCCTTGCAGGCGACCTGACCATTAAAGACGTTACCAAACCGGTTACCTTGGCCGTTGAGCACGGTGGTGTAGCAGGCGACTTTTATGGTAACACAAAAGCAGGTTTCGAGATCACCGGTAAAGTTAACCGTAAAGAGTTCGGCTTGACTTGGGACGGCGTTACCGAAGCAGGTTCTGTAGTAGTTGGCGAGGATATCAAGTTGATCATCAACGTACAATTTGCTAAACAAGCTTAAATAAAATTCAAATTTCGAAATGCCAATTTCGAAATGATATATTCTACATCCCGGTTTGGGCGTTTTATTTGAGGAGAAAAACTATTTCCGTTTTTTGACCTTATATTTAGAACATCGAAACCGGGATATTTTTTTGCGACCATTTCGCATTTGACATTCCGCCTTTCGCATTCCTTAAGAACATGCTGATCAAGATCTACCCCGAAAACCCTAACGAGAAAACCATACAACAGGTAGTGGATGTACTGCGCAAAGGCGGCATCATCATCTACCCTACAGATACGGTTTACGGATTGGGTTGCGATATTACCAATCACCGCGCTATCGAAGCTATTTGTAAGATAAGACATATAAAGCCGGAGAAAGCTAATTTCTCTTTCATCTGCTACGATCTTAGCCACATATCCGATTATACCAAACCGATCGATACGACTGTTTACCGGGTATTGAAAAAGGCTTTACCGGGGCCGTTCACCTTCATTTTTAACGCAAGCAATAATGTACCCAAGCTGTTAAGTTCAAATAAAAAAACGGTCGGTATTCGTGTGCCTGATAATAACATCGCACGTTGCATTGTAAAGGAGTTGGGTAACCCGATCCTTTCTACATCAATTAAAGACGATGACGAGATCATCGAATATTCTACCGATCCCGAACTGATCTACGAGAAATACCAGGACCAGGTAGATCTGGTGATCGATGGCGGATACGGCGGCAATATCGCATCTACCGTGGTCGATTGTACCAGCGGCGATTTCGAGATCATTCGTGAAGGTAAAGGCGAGTTAGATCTTTATTTGTAAGATATTCTTTTACGATGAGTTGTAACAATCGGCAAGGCTAAGCATCATAATGTAAATACAAAACCTTAAAAATTAAGATCATGCCTATTAAAGAGTCCTTTAACATCAGTGGCGAATCGTTACTGAAAAAGATAAAAGAAATTATTGCCGACGGCAATGCAACCAAGATCACCATCAGCGACAAGTCGGGCAAAGAACTGATCAGCTTCCCGCTGACCTATGGCTTAGTTGGCGTGCTACTTGCACCGGTATTGGCTGCGGTTGGCGCTTTAGCTGCTTTGGTTGTAGAAGTGGTTGTTACGGTAGAGCGACCTGACAAAGCTGAGCCGGAATTTAAAAGCGAAGAGGTAAAAGCCGAAGAGATATAAGCAAGCCACTTAAAAGCACAAAGGCTTCGGTGATCACCGAAGCCTTTGTTATATATACAGATAGCGTTATCCTTTAATACCCTGGATGAACTCTCCTATCCCCTCCAGATAGTCCGCTCGTGAACCTAAATATTTCACAAAAGCACTACCGACGATAGCGCCATTAGCATATTCGCAAGCTTTGCTGAACGTCTTATTATCACTGATACCGAAACCTATGATCAGCGGATTGTTCAATTCCATCGTTTTTACACGTTGATAATAACCTTCTACCGCGTCGGATACATTAAGACTGCCCCCCGTAATTGATGATGATGACAACAAATAGATAAAGCTGTTACTCAAACCATCTATCTTGCGTATACGCTCTTCGGACGTTTGAGGCGTCACCAAAAAGATATTACTCAGGCCGTATTTGGCAAAGGTGTCTTTATACAGATTCTCATACTCGTACATCGGCAGATCGGGAACGATCACGCCATCCACGCCAACCTCGGCAGCGGTTTTGCAGAAACGCTCAACACCATACTGCACCATCGGGTTGCAATAGCCCATTAGGATAATCGGAATAGTTACAAGCTTGCGTAGTTCTTTCAGCTCTTCAAAAAGAACGTTTAGTGTCATACCGTTCTCCAAGGCTTGCTGCGAGCTATCTTGAATGGTCGGACCATCAGCCACGGGATCAGAATATGGAAAGCCGACCTCCAGAAAATCTGCACCTGCTTTTTCCAATGCCTCAGCAATGTCTACAGTAGTATTTAATGAAGGATATCCAGCCGTGAAATAGATCGACAGCAGGTTCTCCTTTTTTGTTTGAAATAGTTGGTTTAAACGATTCATGTTCAGTCAGTCGATGGTCCATGGTCGATAGACCATAGCAAAAAGTAAACTTAAATTTTACCATGGACTATCGGCCATGGTCTATGGACTATCTTAGTAGCCGAAATATTTAATATAAGTATCCAGATCCTTGTCGCCCCTGCCCGATAGGCAAATCACTACGTTATCATCTTTTTGGAATTGCATTTTCTCCAGGTAAGCTAACGCGTGTGCGCTTTCGATGGCAGGTATAATACCTTCGGTTTGCGAAAGTAGTAAACCCGCCTGCAGAGATTCCTCGTCGGTAATGCTTACATACTTCGCCCGGTTTATCTTGTGCAAATGCGCGTGCTGCGGACCTATACCCGGATAATCCAGACCTGCACTGATAGAGTATGGCTCAACTACTTGGCCATCCTCGGTCTGCATTAAAATGGTACGGCTGCCGTGTAGTACGCCTTCTTTACCAAGTGCCGTAGTAGCCGCCGAATGGCCGCTGTCCACGCCTTTACCGGCTGCTTCAACCGCGATGAGTTTTACGCCTTCGTCATCTAAAAAATGATAGAACATACCCATGGCGTTACTGCCACCACCTACGCAGGCCATTACGTATTCTGGTAGTTCTTTACCGGTATGCGCTAACAATTGCTTTTTGGTCTCTTGCGAAATGATAGACTGGAACTGCGCCACCATCTCGGGATATGGATACGGGCCAACTACCGAGCCGATGATATAATGCGTGTCGACAGGATTGGCGATCCAATCGCGCATGGCCTCGTTGGTAGCATCTTTAAGCGTTTTGCTACCCGACGTTGCGGGAACAACAGTTGCGCCGAGCATTTTCATACGGGCAACATTAGGGGCCTGGCGCTGAATATCGATCTCGCCCATGTAAACTACACACTCAATTCCTTTTAAAGCACATACCGTAGCGGTAGCCACACCATGCTGACCGGCACCTGTCTCGGCTATGATACGTTTTTTGCCTAAACGCTCGGCCAACAAGATCTGCCCGATCGCGTTATTGATCTTGTGTGATCCGGTATGGTTCAGGTCCTCACGTTTAAGGAAAATGTTACAGCCGTACTTTTCAGAGTATCGTTTAGCATGATACAATGGCGAAGGGCGACCAACATAATCTTTTAGTAACTGATTGAACTCGGCTTTAAAATCAGCATCATTAATAATGTTCAGGTACTGCTGACGTAATTCTTCTACGTTGGGATAAAGCATCTCGGGGATGTAAGCCCCGCCAAAATCGCCGTAATAACCCTGTTCGTTAACTCCGTATTTCATTTTTATATGTTATTAAGCAACGCGAAAGCTTGCTTTAATTTATCAATGTCTTTTAGTCCGGGTTCTATCTCGAACTTACTGTTCAGGTCAACACCGTAAAAGGCCGGGTGTTTGATGTTTTTTACTTCGGCGATGTTGTCTAAACTTAGTCCGCCACTTAAAAAGAATGGCACATCTAATTTGTAGTTATCTAAGACGCTCCAATCAAAACTTTGTCCTGATCCTCCATGTGCTGCCGTTTTGGTATCGAACAAAAAGTAGTCAACGTGATCAGCGTACTTGTCTAATTGTTCAAAGTCGAACTCCTCGTCAACACCAAAGGCTTTTAGTACTTCTACCCTACCTTTAAATTGAGCGCAAAACTCCGGGCTTTCGTTACCATGCAATTGGATAGCTTCAAAATTGTATTTGCCGATCAACTCCTCCATCACAGACGGATCCTCATTTACAAATACACCGGTCTTTTTTATCGTCGACGGCAACTGAATTAAGGTCTCCTCAGGCAGTTCGTCAACAAATCTCGGTGATCGCTCATATCGGATAAAGCCCACATAGTCCGGCTGTAAACCGGCTACCGTTGCTATATTATCAGTATACTTCAATCCGCAAACTTTGATCCTCATCAGTTCTTGTTGATCAGTTTGTTAAAGCTATTTAGGGCTTGCTTATTCATCAAAGCGGTTTCGGCTTCGTAAAAGCAATCGCCAAAGGTAGCCTGAGGTTTGATGGTACGAATAGCGATCGCAGCATTGCAAAGCACCACATTATTTTGGGCTGATGTTCCTTTGCCATGCAATACATCGCTGAAGATCTTTGCTGAATCAGCAACGCTATGGCCACCAACTATTTCGGATGGATCAAGTTTCTCGAAACCTAAACTTTCGATGGTGTTTATCTTTTCACCCTCGGTACTGAAGGTTTTAAAATCGCAGGTCATTGATACTTCATCATAGCCTTCTAAAGCGTTCAAGATAGTATATTTAACATCCGACTTTTGGTATAGATATGCATACAAACGGGCTAATTCCAAATTATATACACCGGCTAACTGATTATTCGGTCGTGCAGGGTTAACCAGCGGACCAAGCATATTAAAGAAGGTCTTAATGCCTAACTCCTTACGGATCGGCGCTACGGTCTTCATAGCCGGGTGGAACAGTGGTGCATGCAAGAAGCAAATGTTTGACTCATCCATATTACGGTGTAGCGTATCCATATCGTTAGTGAACTGGTAGCCCAGATACTCCATCACGTTAGATGATCCACAGCCCGAGGAAACACCATAGTTACCATGCTTAGCTACTTTATACCCTGCGCCGGCCACTACAAATGAGGCAAGTGTAGATATATTGAAGGTATCCTTGCCATCGCCACCTGTGCCACAAAGGTCGATGATATCATCAGCCTCTAATTTTACTGGAACGCATAGTTCCAGCATAGCATCACGGAAACCTTCTAACTCGTCAACAGTGATGCTGCGCATGCAATAGGCCGTCATAAATGCCGCCATTTGCGAGTTGTTGTATTTGCCCAGCGCAATATTGGTCAGTATCTCTTTAGACTGCTCGTGACTGAATGTTTTATGTTCGAATAAATGGTTTAATATCGCTTTCATAGCCCCCTATCCCCCTAAAGGGAGAATTATCTATCGTTAATTTAATATCCCGGCACTTTGCTCCCCCTTTAGGGGGCCGGGGGGTGGTAACAAAAAAAGGGTTACCTATCGGCAACCCTTATATAGCTATTTAACAAACATGGGATCGCCTTACGAATTCTCGTTAAGCCACCACCAATTGTTGTTTAATGTTATCATTGTTTGTTGTGCAGCAAATATGTAAATAGTTTTTACTAAAAGCAAACTTATCAATTATTTTTACTGCATGGCGTTTAAGCACAGTAAAAGTATCGACCCTACAGATGACCTTGGTTTTGGATCTCAGCCCGTTATCCGTAACCAGCCCCTGCTTAACCGCGATGGTACGGTAAACGTAAGGCGCAAAGGTGTCTCGCTACTTAACACAGCCGACTATTACCACAACTTGATCCAAATGAGCTGGGGTAAATTTTGGGTAGTGATATTATCGGGCTACATGGTCGTAAACCTGATCTTCGCCGGAGTTTATACACTGGTAGGTCACGATAGCCTTTACGGCGCGGACGGCAGCACCGACACCGACCACTTTTTAAATGCCTTCTTTTTTTCAGCGCAAACCATGTCGACGGTCGGTTATGGCCACATCAGTCCAAAAGGTACTTTGGCAAACACCATTGCCGCGCTGGAATCCATGTTGGGTTTATTGGCCTTTGCTTTAGCCACCGGTCTGTTGTATGGCCGTTTCTCGCGGCCTTCGGCTAAGATCAGTTACAGTAAAAATATCTTAGTATCGCCTTATAGGGACAACGGCAAAGGCCTGATGTTCCGCTTGGCTAATCTCCGCAAAAATGTATTGATCGACCTGAATATTGAAGTTATATTCTCTTATAACGAAGATGTGGATGGGAAGCCTGTACGTAGATTTTTCCCTTTAGAGTTGGAACGCCGACAAGTTACCTTACTTACGCTAAGCTGGACGGTCGTTCATCCCTTAGATGGTAACAGTCCACTACGAGATATGACGCTTGCTGAACTAGAGAGAACAGGCGCGAGTTTCAGTATCCTATTGAAAGCCTTTGACGATACCTTCTCGCAAACCGTACATTCGCGAGCGGCTTATTATCATAACGATATTGTTTGGGATGCTAAGTTTAAACAAGCCTTCGACCGTGACGAGGACGGCACGATCGTATTAGATCTGTCAGGAATAGATAGGTATGAGTTGGTTTGATCACTTCATCCACATCAAAATAAGCCTACTTCAACAAAGGATCTTTCTCTTTAGTGAATTTATTGTAGACCAAGCCATCCAACACACCCGGCAATAATTTATTCATCAGAACGGCCAATTTGCCCTCGCCCGTCATCACCAATGTGCGGGCGCGGTTCTCTACCCCGTCGGCAATACGTTTTGCTACTTCGTTAGATGTCATCATTTTTTGCTCGTTAAGGCTACTTTCTCCTTGTGAGACACCTTCTTTATTTAAAGCCGTGTTGCGGATGTTAGATGTGGTGAAACCGGGGCAGGCAGTCATTACATGCACACCTGTTTTAAGGTTCTCCACTCTTAACGAGTCCAGGAATCCATTCATCGCGAATTTAGATGCAGAGTAACCTGTGCGACCGGGCAAGCCTTTATATCCGGCTATTGAGGATACTCCTACTATGCTCCCTTTGGTTTTCAATATCTCCGGTAAAGCATATTTGGTGCAATAGACCGTCCCCCAAAAGTTAACGTCCATTAACTCTTTGATGACTTTAAGATCTAAGTCATTAAATAAAGCGCGCATCGAGATACCCGCATTGTTGATCAGGACATCTATCTTGCCGAAAGTAATAATTGCTTGTTTGATCAGTAAGGCGCAATCCTCTTCTACACTCACATCGCACTGAGTGGCGACCGCTTTTACAGGGAACCTGCCCATAATATCCTCTGATATTTGGCAAAGGCTAACATATTGGCGGGCACCTAATACCAGGTTAGCGCCGCGGGCAGCAAATTCGTAAGCTAATGACTTGCCGATGCCTGATGATGCGCCGGTGATTACGACCACTTTATCTTTCAACTTCATAGGAAGGCTTCAGTATCGGCCCAGCCTCTTTTAGTTTGAATTGCAGGCGGGGCAGTTTAAAAATATATTTGCCCGCGAAGATAAGCATCGCCCCATAATAATTTTTGATGAAGTCCCAGCTAAATTTGTAGCTGCGATCTTTAAAGCTGATCGCGTAGATCTTAGCAAAATAGTAATTTTTGAAGCCGGCCAAACGGATACGGTACGATAGATCTACATTATGACCGTAAGTGGTAAAACGTTCGTCCATAAAGCCCGTCTCTAACAAAACCTTCCGTCGTAACAACATAAAAGACGGGTTGATGATATCGATTTCGGTATTCTCAAATTCATCTATCCAAAACTCGTGGTGGCGGTCATACAGTCGAGATCTTGATAACATTTTGGATAGACCTGTCAATTTAAAAAAGGTTACCCAGCCCGGCATTAGACCGCGCTGAGATTCTTTTAAAAAGTTACCCATCGGGTCGGTCAGTCTAACGGTGGTGCCACCCGCTGTAGGATGCTGATCCATAAACTCGATCGCTTTTGCGATCGTATGTTTTTTTGTAATAGTGTCCGGATCTAAGATCAGTGTATATTCCCCTCTCGCGATATTAAGTGCCTGATTTGCGGCCTTTGAAACGCCGAGGTCTTTATCATTGACGATCAGTTTGACCTGAGGGAAATGTTGCTCTACCATGCTCACCGAATTATCGTCGGACGCGTTATCTATCACAAAAAACTCGTGATCGATATCTTCGCAAGATCTGTTAATTGCGAACAAAGCCTGTTTAAGACGGGCGCAGTCATTTTGGTTCACAATTAGTACAGATAATTTCATATGGTAGTTTTTGGTAGAATACGCTAAAAAATGCGCGGTTGTTACAACCGTTACCAAATAATACCAAAGCCTATGCCATAAACTGACATTTAAGATCTTAACTGAAAATAAAATTGAGGTTGATCAAATGTCTGGTATCCAAGACCTTTATTTCAATCAAAAAAGGCGAATATAATAACAGAAATGCACGTAACTATCCGCCTCTGCAAGCCCTATCGCGACAAAGAATTTTCGTACGGGACCCTGGTTGCGATAGAGCGACCTAACGTTATTTCGTCAACATACTCTAATTCGCCGCCGAAGGCTATACCGCGGGCAATAGTGCTAATTATCACTACCGCATCTTTCAATCGTTTGTGCAGATAAAATATAGTGGTGTCGCCCTCCATGGTGGCGCTTAATGCAAAGACCACTTCGTTAACCTCACCAGTTTTGATACGCTCTACCAGCGAGTCGATCGCCAGATCGGCCGGACCAACGCCGTCCATCGGCGATATCAATCCACCTAATACATGATATACGCCGTTGTATTGGTTGGTGTTCTCTATCGCCATAACGTCGCGGGTATCCTCAACAACGCAGATCAGGCCATGGTCGCGTTTGTGCGATGCGCATATCTCGCATACGGCGCTGTCGGATATATTATGACAAGTGCCGCAATGCTGTATCTCGGTACGGAGTTTCACCATCGCGCTGCTGAAACGCTGCACATCGCCGGTATCCTGCTTTAATAAATGCAGCACCAACCGCAAGGCGGTTTTTTGCCCTACCCCCGGCAGTCTCGAAAACTCATAGACCGCATTCTCTAATAACTTCGACGAAAAGTTCATTGATGCGAAGATAGTCAGAAAGTCGGGAAGACGGAAAGTCCGAAAGAAAGATCGCGCTCTGACAAAATCATATCAATAATTTCTAAATTGCCACCTGATACACTTCCGGATATTCCGGATCAAACCAAAACTCATGAGTCCTGGAATACTACTTTCTTTCATTATCGGTTACTTCTTAGTATTGATCGCGATATCGTATCTAACGTCGCGCAAGTCGTCGGATAACGATACTTTCTTCGTCGCCAACCGTAATTCAAAATGGTATCTGGTGGCCTTTGGGATGATAGGTACAGCTTTAAGTGGCGTTACCTTTATATCCGTTCCCGGCAAAGTAGGGATAGATCAATTCGGATATTTTCAATTTGTATTGGGTAACGCAGCCGGTTTTATCATTATAGCTACGGTGCTTCTGCCCTTATATTATCGCCTCAAATTAACTTCCATCTATAGTTATATAGAAAGTGCGTTAGGCACCTGGAGCTATAAAACAGCGGCAGGGATCTTCTTGATCAGCCGTACCATAGGCTCGTCGTTTCGTTTGTACTTGGTGGTTATCGTACTACAAAAATTTATCTTTGACAGCTATGGCGTGCCATTCGCGGTCACGGTGCTGATCTGTTTGGCGTTGATCTGGTCTTACACTTTCAAAGGTGGTTTAAAGACCATCATTATTACCGACAGCTTGCAGACATTCTTTTTGGTGACCTCGGTGTTCCTATCCATCTATTTCATTTGCCAGAGTTTAGATATGAGTATTTTCCAGGCAGCCGAGAACATTAAGAACAGCAGCTACTCTAAGATCTTTTATTTTGATGATATCCTAAGCAGCAAATTGCACCTTACTAAACAATTTCTTGGCGGTGTGTTCATCACCATTGGCATGACTGGTTTGGATCAGGATCTGATGCAAAAGAACCTGAGTTTAAAGAACATCAAAGAGGCGCAAAAGAATATGTTCAGCTTCACCGCCGTGTTTGTGGTGATCAATATTTTCTTTTTAAGTGTTGGCGCTATGCTTTATATGTACGCGGCTAAGAATGGCATCACTGTAGCCAAGACCGATTACCTATACCCCACCATTGCCCTGCAATACCTGGGCATAGTGCCGGCTATAGTTTTTATGCTCGGGTTGACCGCTGCAACTTTCGCTACAACCGACTCTGCATTAACAGCTTTAACCACCTCTTTTTGTGTCGACTTCCTGAACTTTGGTAAACGGAAAGACATCAACAGCAAAGCAGCTGTGACCACCCGCCATATCGTGCATATCGGTCTATCGGTACTGATGCTGGTCACTATCATATTATTCAACGCCGTTAATAATGATGCGGTGGTTGGGGCGATATTTAAAGTAGCATCCTACACCTACGGACCTTTACTTGGTCTATACTCTTTCGGTCTGTTCATGAGTAGCAGACAAGTGCGCGATAAATTGACCCCCTTTATTTGTCTGATATCACCGGCTATCTGCTATTTCCTCAGCATGCACAGTAAAGACTGGCTCGGGGGATACGTTTTTGATAACGAACTGATAATTGTGAACGGTTTAATTACATTTGTTTCCTTACTAATTTTTTCGACCAGCAAATCGAAACAACATCGAACCAATTTAGCTTAATATAAGCTGATCATTATTTACCCCAAATAGAATCCCCCCATGACAGGAGACGATAAAATAAGAAGAGCATTTGAAAATAAGGATTGGCACGAGATCAAAGTATCCGACTCGTGGCAGATATTCAAGATCATGGCCGAGTTTGTGGACGGCTTTGAGAAACTGGCTAAGATAGGTCCGTGCGTATCTATATTTGGTTCGGCACGTACCAAGAACGAGAACCCGTACTATAAATTGGCCGAAGATTGTGCCCGGTTACTTTCAGAGCGTGGCTACGGTGTAATATCAGGCGGTGGCCCAGGCATTATGGAGGCAGCTAACAAAGGCGCTTACGAGGCCGGCGGTAAATCGGTTGGATTAAACATCGAGTTGCCTTTTGAACAATTCCACAATAAATACATCGACAGGGATAAACTACTGGAGTTCGATTACTTCTTTATCCGCAAGGTGATGTTTATGAAGTATTCGCAGGGATACATTGTTTTGCCGGGTGGCTTCGGTACGCTCGACGAGGCTTTTGAAGCCATCACCCTGATCCAGACCGGGAAGATAGCGCGCTTCCCTATCGTTTTTGTTGGCGTAGATTACTGGAAAGGCCTTTTTGAGTGGGTAGAGCAAACCATGCTGGGCAAAGAGAAAAATATTAGTCCGGATGATATGAATTTATTCCGTTTGGTAGATACGCCTGAAGAAGCTTGCGAGCATATTTTCCGTTTCTACGAGAAGTATGTGCTGAAACCGAACTTTTAGTGAGTGGTGAAATTATCTAAAGGATGGCTTTGTTAGAGGTCATGCTTTTTATTGTACATTTCTTATTTGAATATCTGTACATTGATGGCATCTGCATATTTACTATCCCCACATCAAAATATTTGTCTAATTTGCGCCGATGGAACAACCTGCTAAACCTAAGCGCCAGGCTGCCCTTGGATTTATCTTCGCTACGCTATTGATAGACGTAATGGGATTAGGAATTATTATTCCGGTGATTCCTGGTCTGATCGAGAAACTGATACATGGCGATGTTAGTCAAGCTTCTTTTTACGCAGGTTGGCTTACAGCTGCTTATGCTACCATGCAGTTCGTGTTCTCTCCCATTATTGGCAGTTTGAGCGATAAATATGGCCGCAGGCCTGTTCTGCTTTGCTCGCTATTGGGTTTCAGTTTCGATTATTTCTTTTCAGCTTTCGCTCCCACTATTGGCTGGTTATTTGTTGGCCGTATCGTTGCCGGTATCACCGGGGCAAGTTTTACTACGGCATCTGCCTATATTTCTGACGTTAGTACGCCGGAGAAAAAAGCGGCCAATTTTGGGATGATCGGTGTAGCTTTCGGCGTCGGCTTTATTATCGGTCCATTGATCGGCGGTTTCCTTGGTAAAATGGATATCCACTACCCTTTTTTAGCTGCGGGTGGATTGGCTTTGCTTAATGCCATCTACGGTTTTTTTGTGCTGCCCGAATCGTTAGATAAACAACACCGCCGCGAGTTTGATATTAAACGTGCCAATCCTATAGGTACGCTCAAACAGTTGGCGAAGTATGAAAACGTGATCGGATTGGCGGTATCGCTCTTCCTGATCTACTTTGCAGCACAAGCCGTGCAAACTGTATGGACCTTCTACACCATAAAAAAATTCAACTGGGATTATAGGATGCAGGGCATTTCGCTGGCTTGTGTTGGGGTATTAGTTGCCTTGGTACAGGGCGGATTGATCAGATTGACTCTACCTAAATTAGGTTACGAAAAAAGCATTTGGATCGGTCTATTGTTGTATGCCGTTGGCTTAGCATTGTTCGCCTTTGCCACCGAGGGATGGATGATGTTCGCCTTTTTGGTACCCTATTGTTTAGGTGGTATAGCCGGGCCTGCCTTGCAAGGATACATCAGTAATGCAGTACCTGCTAACGCACAAGGCGAATTACAAGGCGGCCTGACAAGCTTAATGAGTCTGGCCAGTATCTTTGGGCCGTTATTAATGACAGACATTTTCTATTTCTTTACCCGTAAAGGTGCGCCTTTTCAGTTCCCTGGAGCGCCTTACGTGTTCGGGGCGATACTGATGCTGGTGAGCGCATTATTGGCCATGCGCAATTTTAAGAAACAACTTAACGCCAAAGCGGTTTAATTGATCGATATGCCGAACACCGATATCAAACAAGTTAACCCGACCAAAGCGCTTAGCTTTATATTCGTCACGATATTCATTGATATACTTGGCTTAGGTATCATCATTCCGGTAGTGCCTAAATTACTGGAAGAACTGGGTCATGTTGATGTATCATCAGCGTCCGAGATCAATGGGTGGCTTACCTTCACCTATGCCTTTATGCAGGTGCTTTTCTCGCCTATTATGGGCAACCTGAGCGATCGCTTTGGCCGCCGCCCTATCCTGCTGATATCGCTGTTTGGCTTTAGTATCGATTACGCCTTAATGGCTTTTGCGCCTTCCGTTTTCTGGTTATTTATAGGGCGGGTGATCGCTGGTATCACTGGTGCTACCATGGCGACTGCGACGGCTTATATTGCAGATGTAAGTACCGGCGATAAACGGGCATCCAACTTTGGCGTAGTAGGCGCCGCGTCGGGATTAGGGTTCATTATCGGCATCTCATCGGGTGCGTTCTTAGGCGATATTAACCTAAAGTTCCCATTTATAGCAGCAGCGGCAGCGGCCTTATTTAATGCGCTCTATGGTTATTTCGTACTACCCGAATCGCTTGACAAAGAGCACCGACGTGAGTTCAGTTGGGCACGGGCAAATCCTATCGGCTCGTTCTTGCAATTGGGTAAATACAAAGCCTTGATCGGCCTGGCATCAGCTTTCACTTTGGTGTACATCGCGCAAAAAGCCGTGGAATACCAGCTATCATTTTACGTCTACGAAAAATTTGGCTGGAGCATGACCCAGGTAGGTATCCTCGGTATTTTCATTGGGGTGTTGCTTATAGGGATCCAAGGCGGGTTGATCCGTTATCTGATCCCGATGTGGGGACTAAAAAAGAATATCATTATCGGGTTGATCAGCTACGGGATCGGCTTAACACTGATCGCATTTGCCAACAAAAGCTGGATGCTTTACGCATTTATGATACCGTATTGTTTTGGTGGGATATCCGGCCCGGCATTGCAAGGCCTGATCACCAGTAAGTTCCCTAAGAATGAGCAGGGTGAATTACAGGGCGGCCTGACCCTACTATCCAGTATCAGCCTGATCATCGGTCCGCTGGTAATGGGCTACAGCTTTAAATTCTTTTCGTATAAAGATTCGGTAGTGTACTTTCCCGGTGCACCGTATATATTAGGAGCACTGCTAATGCTGATCAGTATCATCTTAGTGATCAGAAGTTTAAAGAAAGAAGTGGGAATATAAAACCAGGAAACTTACCTTCCGAATACCATTTACTTGTCACCGGTTAACCGATCACCGGTCACTGATGATCACCGAGCAACTATTTCACCCCACTCACCCCGCCCGATATCACAAACTTCATAGCATCTGCAGCAGGCATATTTAAAGCTTTAACTTTATCGCTATCGACGATGATCACCTGCCCTGCGAACGAATAAGAATAAGGGAAATAAACGGCAACTTGCCCCGACAACCCTATTGCCGAAAGGTCTTTCTGAGTGAGGAAACCGATCTTCTTAACGCCGTTACTGCTTACATCGACCAGCACAGGCTCGTTAAACTTTTTCTCATCGCCCACAAAAGCTTCAGTAAGGTCCCGGACGGAATAGTAAAGAAATTTGAACAGCGGAAGCCTGTCTAACCAACGATAGAACCAGCGTTTAATGGGGTCGGTTATGACGTTAGTTACCAGTATCCCTGCAAGCATGATAAGGACAGTTACGCTTAAAATACCAGCCCCGGGTATGGACATGGGCTTTTTGGTATTAGGATCTGTCCATATCTGGTCGCTCAGGTTAAGGGCGCTATCTACGCCAGACACTGCCCAATAGATCAGCATCACCGCTACCCCTAACGGCACGACAACCAACATTCCCTTGATAAAATAATTTAACAGGGCGCGGAAGATCTTATTCATGGTTGGGGCAGTTTGAAATTACTCGTAAAAGTACACTCTTTTTACCCTTTGCGAAATATTTGTTAATATCTCGTACGGGATGGTGCCTATCTGTTTGGCCAGTTCTTCGATGCCTTGTTGGTCGTTAAAAACGATCACCTCATCGCCTTCTTTTGCATCTACGCCGGTTACATCAAGCATACACATGTCCATGGCGATGTTGCCTACGGTACGTACCAATTTGCCTTTTACCAGCATGCTACCCACACCGTTGCCAAAGGCTCTTAGATATCCGTCGGCATAACCGATACGCACCGTGGCTATGCGACCATCTTTAGCAAGACTGCCGTTCCGGTTGTAACCTACGGTCTCCCCTGCTTTGATGTTTTTAATTTGCGAAATACTGGTCTTTAACGATGCAATGGGTTGCAACGCGGCAGGATCGGTGACGGCTGCATCAACACCGTACAGGCCGATCCCAAGTCGCACCATATCATAATGAGCCACGCCCCAACGGGTAATGCCCGAAGTATTATTGATATGTTTAATAAACTCATAACCAATAGCTTCTTGGATCTGTTTAAATGCTTGCTCGAACTTCAGGATCTGTGTTAAAGTAAAGTCATCGTGCACCGACGAATCACTCGAAACCAAATGTGAGAAAACCGAACGTACTTTGAATGATGCATTTTGAACCAATAGTTTACAAAGTTCAGCTATTTCCCCGGCTTCAAAGCCCAAGCGATGCATGCCGGTATCTATCTTAAGATGTACCGGATAATTAATGATGTCATTGTCCTGAAGATATTGGCTCAATTCATCAAACAAATGAAAGCTGTAAACCTCTGGTTCCAAATTATAGTTGACCAGTTTATCGAAGGCGTTTGGTTCAGGATTCAGCACCATAATGGGCAGCGTGATACCGGCCGTCCGCAGAGCTACTCCTTCATCAATGTAGGCCACCGCCAGATAGTCAACCTTGTGGTATTGCAATAAATTAGCTATCTCAAAGGTGCCGCTGCCGTAAGAAAAGGCTTTAACCATAGCCATTACCTTAACACCCGGCGCCAGTTTGGAACGGTAAAAATTCAGATTATTGACCAGCGCGTTCAAGTTTATCTCCATCACCGTCTCGTGCGCCTTTTGCACCAACGCCCTACTGATCCTCTCGAACTCGAAGCTACGGGCTCCTTTTAACAGGATGGTCTCATCTCTAAAATTAAGCCGCTGTATATCGCTCAGCAGTTCCGACGTATCGTTATAGAAGTATTTGTTATCGATCAGCACTAAGTCGCTATGTCGTTTCAAGGCCTCACCCACCCCTATAAATTTATTAAGTCCAACATCAGTTAGCATCGCGGCCACCCGACGATATAATTCATCTTCATCCAATCCCGACTGATAAATATCTGATAGAATGAGCGTTTTTATAGGATGCTGGTTTTGTTGTTTTAAAAAATTGAGTGCTATCTCTAACGACTGGATATCCGAATTGTAAGAGTCATCGATAATAGAGCAATCGTTTACCCCATTCTTCAATTCCAAACGCATACTTACCGGTGTAAGCCGCTCCATGCGTTCGCTAATAACTTCGGGCTGATAACCCAGAGCCAACAACGTAGACCAACAAGTAATGGCATTCTCTACCGAGGCTTGATCTGTAAAAGGGATATGACACTCTATTTCCTGTTGGTGATAGATGGCCCGCAAATAAAGGTCTTTCTTTTTGGTATCCTCACCGATCACATATAAGTCGGCTTGGTCATATCGACGGCTCCAGCAGAAAAATTTGGTCGACGTGTTTCTATCTTTATAGCTAAGCAACTCTTCGTACTGACCGACCAGTAATTTAGAATCCTTGAACAATAGCATCTTTTCGTTCAGCTTTTGTTCGCGGTCGGTAAAGCCTTCATCATGGGCAGCGCCAAGGTGTGTCAACACCCCTATTTCAGGCTGAATAACGGCTTCTAAACGCCTCATTTCACCAATAGCAGAAATACCTGCTTCAAATAAGGCAACGTCATTAACGGGCTTTATATTCCATACCGAGAGTGGCACCCCTATTTGTGAGTTATAGCTTTTAGGCGACCTAACGATGTTTTGATCAGGCATCAGCAATTGGTATAGCCACTCCTTAACTATGGTTTTACCGTTACTGCCCGTAATGCCTACAACTCTCAGGTCAAATTGCCGGCGATGATGCGCAGCGAGTGCTTGTAAGGCTTGCAGTACGTCGGGCACGATCAAATAGTTGGCATCTGTCAGCACCTCGTTAGGTCGCTTGCTTACCACAAAGGTACGCACGCCAGCTTTGTAAACATCGGTAATGAACTGATGGCCATCTCGTCTGTTACTCAAAGCGAAAAACAGTGCCTCCGGGGCATTAGATATACGTCTGCTATCGGTAAGCAATGTAGTTAACGGGCCGTCATTCATCATAATAGCTTTTGCACCTATAATATTTGCAACCGAACCGACCGTATATTCCGCGTGGACCATGTGGCGAATTTGCTGATAATTTACGCTAATAAAATAAATTTTAACACTTTTGATCCGGATGGAAGCCCCGAAGCCCAAAAAGATAAACGACCCTAATGTAGCTTTGGCCAAGGCCGAACACTACTGCGGCTACCAGGAACGTTCGCAGCAAGAGGTGCGGGATAAGCTATACGAGTGGGGTTTATGGCCCGAGGCTGTCGAAAATACAATCACCAAACTCATCGACGGAAATTTCATTAACGAGCAGCGCTTTGCGTTCGCCTACGCGCGGGGCAAGTTCAATCAAAAAGGCTGGGGCAAGATCAAGATCAAACAAGGATTGAAATTTAAACGAGTGTCGGACGCCCTGATCAAAAAAGCACTTGGACAGATAGACCTATCAGATTACATCACTACGCTAAAAACCGTATTGGATAAAAAAGCCGCCCTGTTAAAAGAAAAGGACGAGCGTAAACGCCATTACAAACTAAAACAATACGCTATGGGGCGCGGCTTCGAAAGCGAGACCATCTCTGAAGTTTTGAAAGACAACGACTTATAAAAAACTTTAAAATATTTGCAGAAATAACTTGCACAATGTGCATTTCTGCCTATATTTGCACTCCACAAACGCAAGGGGGTTTCAGCAAGTGAAACACAGTGTTTGGAAGATAAAAAATGCGAAAGTAGCTCAGTTGGTAGAGCACGACCTTGCCAAGGTCGGGGTCGCGAGTTCGAATCTCGTCTTTCGCTCCATTATCCCTTCCTACCAGGAGGGATAATTTTTTGAAAGGCTTTACAGCCGATCATGCTCAGATGGTGGAACTGGTAGACACGCAGGACTTAAAATCCTGTGCCCTCAACAGGCGTGCGGGTTCGATTCCCGCTCTGAGTACAGAAATTAAGGCGATCAGTTGAAAAACTTGATCGCCTTTTTTGTTTGGGTCACACATAGGTCACACACATGCATCGATCACAAATTAAGTGGTGTTGTAACTACATCTCCTATCGTACCACAGTATCCGACGAAAACCTCCAACCGAATACCGTGTTATCCAAATTATGTTTAAGACCACATTTTTTGCCGGGACCAGCGGCTTGTTAACAAGCCTGCCTAAGCGAGATTTCCCAAAAGAATATCAGGATAGGTCGCGGCTCGGATTTTACGCCTTGCAAGAAAACAGCATCGAGATCAATAGCACCTTTTACAAGCTACCTCAGGCTAAAACCATTTCCCGTTGGGTGACCGAAGTGCCGGATGATTTTCGTTTCACATTCAAGTTGTGGAAAGAAGTAACGCATCAAAAGCATTTAGGCTTTAGACAAGAAGACATAGAGGCCTTTTTTCATTCGATCAGCGGCGCTGCCGACCATCGCGGCTGCCTGTTGGTTCAGTTCCCACCGAGTTTAAAAGTAGATTCTTTACCGCAGTTTAAGGCATTATTGCCGCTACTTACTGCAAGTAAATGGAAAGTAGCCGTAGAATTTAGGCATGCCTCATGGTATCAGGACCAGATCTACGAATACCTGAACGCTCAAAATGCTGCTCTGGTGATACAAGATATGCCTAAGTCGGCTACGCCTTTAGAACTCACGACCGATGATCTTGTATATTTACGTTTTCACGGCCCGGGTGGTAGTTACAAAGGCAGTTATAGCAACGAAATATTGACTGAATATGCTGAATACATAAATGAGTGGCAAGAAGAAGGACGAACGGTATATGTTTATTTTAACAACACCGCCGGGGCGGCATTAAATAACTTACAAACGCTTAAAAGTATATTAAGAAACCATTAGATCTTGGAACGATAGTTGGCTTATCATTCGCATGCAGCAAAAACCCCTTAAAATATTATTGGTCGAAGACGACATTGGCATCCGTGATGTCATGTCTTTAGTGCTTTCATTGGAGGGATTTGAGGTGATCAGTCTGCCTGATGGACGTGATGTATTTGGGCAAGTGGGAACAGAACACCCTGACCTGGTACTATTGGATGTAATGTTAGGGGACCTTGACGGAAGAGTTATTTGCGAGGCCTTAAAATCTGACCCGACGACTGAACAGATCCCAGTCATGATAGTTTCTGCCAGTCATGGTTACGTACATGACCACTTACAAACCTGCCGCGCCAATGATTTTTTATCTAAACCTTTTGACATTAATGAACTGATAGCCAAAGTAAAACGCCTGGCCGCTTAAATGGCGTAAACAAATAGCAAACCTTAGTGCCCAAGCATGGTTATTGCTATCGCATACCGCTATGAATACGAAACATTTACTCGTGATTGAGGACGACCAGGACATTAAGGATATTTTAGAGACCATACTGACCATGGAGGGGCACACGGTTACAACCATCAGCGAAACTCCAAACATTATCCAAACTGTACTGGAAACTAAACCCGACCTGATCATCACCGATTATATTTTGCAAGGTATTAACGGCGGCGAATACTGTAGCCAAATTAAACAGCATCCGGAAACCGCTCATATCCCCGTGATCATTTTATCAGCTTATGATAAAGTATTAGGTTCACTTGGCCATTACAAAGCTGACCTTATCATCCATAAACCATTCGATAACGACAACCTTTGTCAAAACGTAGCTGAGTTATTGACGTAAGTAAAGACTAAGGAGAACTGGGAAAAACCGGTAACCTTTTCAGATAGCCGCCGTCTTTAACGGCATGACACTTAAACTACCCCAAAGACTGATCATATGCCTGATCGCCTTATTGCCGATAACGGTGAATGCCCAAAAACAGCTTGACTCCATTATGCAACTGGCGCACAAGCGGGGAATATTTAACGGCAATTTACTGATCGCACAACACGGTCGCATTATTTATGAGCGTTCTTTTGGATATGCTGATGGCACACGCACTCGGCCACTGACCGGTGATCTTAAATTTGACATCGGTTCGGTTAGCAAAGAATTTAACGGAGCGTCTATTCTGTTATTGACCCAACGCGGCTTACTGGGCCTGGATGACCCTATCGCCAAATATTTGCCCGAACTACCCAAGTGGGCGCAACAAGTGCAAATAAAACACCTGATCAGTTATACCAGCGGGATACCGGTAGCCGACGTGTTATCGGCAGAAACCGACAGCACCATCCGCAAGAGTCTGCTCCAGCTCAAAGAGCTAAAGTTCCAACCCGGTACCGCCTATATTTATAACCACTATAATGTGTACCTGCAAATGCGTTTGATCGAAAAGGTTAGCGGGATGGCCTATGCTGACTTTCTGCGTAAAAATATCTTCTTGCCTTGCAAAATGTCAGGTGCAGCGGTAGATATGCCGGTCAGTGACCCTAAAATGGCTAAGGCTTTTGATCTGGATGGCCGCAACACGCTATACGCGCAAAGTATGAGCGGCTGGGTGCGACTTACCGCCCGCGATCTTTATCGATGGTCTGAAGCGCTTCAGCAGAATAAGCTACTGACCAAAGCGTCCTTTAAACAACTTGCTGCAAATTTCCCTAACGGAGAAAGCAGTATCGGAACCACAGGTTTCGCGGGAGACAGTTTACTATGGCACCGACATCAGGGTTCAAACAGTAACTATGAAGCCTTGCTTTACAGCGACCTTAAACGCGGATTGACGGTAGTGTTGATGACCAACAATCAACAAATGAAAGTGGATGGCATCAAGAATGCGCTCTTTGCCGCGATTAGCGGTCAACCGATCAATGTGCCAAAACGGTCGGTGTATTTAGCTATAAGGGAGCGGACTCTTGCGAATGTTGATAGCGGATTGCATTACTACCGTCAGATCAGATCGCAGCAACAGGACATCTTTGAGCTTAGTTTTGAGGCAGGCGACCTGATCAGTACCGGCAAGTACTTGTTGCGCCGAAACAAATTTGATGATGCCATTCGTATTTTTGCCGAGGCCAGTCCCCTATGCGCAAAAGCAGGCGACCGCTCTTACGCCTATGAACTTACTGCAGAAAGTCACCTTAAAAAAGGTGACCGCCAGCAAGCACGGTCATGGTACGAACAAGCAATGACGGCCGACCCTGCAAATCAGAACGCTAAGGGTATGTTAGCCCAACTTAAAGAATAGGCCGCTCATTACCAATGGCCCAATCCCCTATCCATCAAAAACGGCCCTACAAATGTGCAGGGCCGTTATCGACAATAGTTGTGGGATAGATCCCTTACTTACTACTGCTTATTCCAGAAGGTTAATTCGGACATATTGCTGTAGTTACCATCTCCGGTGGTTACGTGTTTTATCCTGATACGGATATATCTTACCGGTGGCGGGCTATCTATCAGGTCAACTTATAAGCTTTTTGACCATCGTCCGTACGGGTAACCGATCAAAAATGGTATAGATGGCTATTATATTTTCTTAATACTTATTCTACACTAATATCAAAATGTGTAATCTTACATATTGTTTCGGGCATCTGCCGACCGATTGCTGTAAGCCTGCCGAAGCCTCACATTGCCGCTAAAAGCTGATCCAGAAATAATTGCGAATTTGAACGCGTAAAAACAACATCGTTACAGTTATTGAATAACACGAATGCCTTTATTGCATCAGCCAACTTAGCTAAGGTAGTCTGATCTATATCAACTGCTTCAAAGTGGATATTATGCACGATCAGTATCTGTTTCTTGCGGTCAGCTTTGGCATCCATGCGGGCAATAAACTTGTCACCGGCTAATATCGGCAACGAAAAGTAACCATACTGCCGTTTGTCTGCCGGAACGAAGCATTCGATCTGATAATCAAAGTCGAAAAATTGCTTTAAGCGATGCCTGAAAACGTTCAGGATATCGAAGGGTGAAAGGATAAAGACCTCTCCGGCCAACGGTTTGATCTGCTGATCCGGCAACATATAAAGCGGGCCTTTAATATCATCTACAACAACTACCTGCACTTCACCGGTCTCAACCATCGACTGCAGCACCGGTTTAACCAAATTATTTTTGACCCGTCGGGCACGCCAGTTGATCTCTTTGACCGAGGAGATACCCAAAGCACCTAACGTTCGGCGGATCACATAGTGGGCATATTCATCCGGAGTGGGAATCGTCTGATCCATAGCAGGCGGCAGATCATAAACCTTATGGAAACTTTTGTTACGACTAACCACCAGATCACCTTGCAGATAAAGGCGCTCCAACGCAACTTTAGCGGGCCGCCAATCCCACCAGCCATTACTGGCTTCTACACGGTCGTTCTCTATATCACCAAGCATTAGCTGACCTTCACGTTCTACACGATCCATGATCTGCTGCATCACCCGTAATTGTTGCCTATCGGGAGTTTTGATCTGGGCCTTAAATGCCGCTTTGACCGGCAACGAATAGTGAAAATCATTCATGGGGATAAACCCTGCGTCCGAAGTAAAGTACTCGAAAATGCGACCATCCTCAACCAGTTCCGCAAGCCATTCGGTGCGGTAATCAGGTATACGTGCAGCCATTACATGATGGTGCGCTCGTTCTACCACATAGTTTGTATCCAACTGCACAAAACCTAAATGATCAATGACCTTGTAAACAGCTTCGATGCCTGTCCCGAACTGACCATGGTGCGCAAGCCCGGCTGCATTTAAGATGATGTTCCTCGCTTGGCTTTTTGTAAGATCAATAAATGCTTTGGGCTGCATGTCACGAATATAATGTGTTTACGTTCTGAAAAGAAAGCCGAAAAGCGCTCCTAACTGACTTTAAATGCGTACTAATTCCAATAAAATTATATTTTTACGGTAGCATCTCCCCTGCCAACTAATTAACCGACGCTAAACAACATTTTATTACTTCATGAAAAGAACCACGTCCTTTGTTTTGAGCGGCTTAGTGCTCATCAGCGCCTTAACAGCACAGGCCCAAAACACCCAATGGAAATTATTGACCGACAAAATAACCACCCCATGGGCCGAGAAAGTTGACCCTAAAGCCCCCCTACCCGAATACCCTCGCCCGCAAATGGTACGTGGCAACTGGCAAAACCTGAACGGGCTATGGAACTATGCTATTATAGGTAAAGCCGAGGCCGAGCCGAAAGCGTATCAGGGCAAAATATTGGTACCATTCGCGGTGGAATCTGCCATATCAGGCGTAGGCAAAACCGTTGGCAAGGACAGCCTACTGTGGTATAAGACCAGCATCACCATCAATAAGAACCTGACAGGCAAACGTACCCTCTTACATTTTGGCGCGGTAGATTGGCGTACCGAAGTTTTTGTGAACGGCAAAAGCGTAGGTACGCATGAGGGTGGCTTCGACCCGTTCTCGTTCGATATCACTACAGCTTTGAAAGGCAGCGGTCACCAAGAGATCAAATTGTCTGTCTGGGACCCGACCGATGACGGCCCTCAGCCACGCGGTAAACAGGTTAAAAAACCTAACGGCATCTGGTACACACCGGTGACCGGTATATGGCAAACCGTTTGGCTGGAAGCGGTCGGTAATACCTACATCGCTTCTACTAAACAAACGCCGGATATCGATGCCAAAACGTTAACGGTATCAGCCAACATTACAGGTGCGCAGGCCGGTGATCAGCTAAAGATCAGTGCCTGGGATGGCAGCAATAAGGTAGCCGAAAAAACGATCAACACAGGTGAAACCGCTACGCTGAATATCACCGATCAAAAACTTTGGTCGCCTGAGAGTCCGTTCCTTTACGACCTGCAAGTGGCTGTGATCCGTGGCGGTAAACCAGTAGACGAAGTTAAAAGCTATTTCGCCATGCGCAAAATATCGCGCGGTGCTGATGCCAATGGTATCCAGCGTATGCTGCTGAACAACAAATTTGTTTTCCAGTACGGTCCATTGGATCAGGGTTGGTGGCCGGATGGCTTATACACCCCTCCAACCGAGGAAGCTTTGAAGTTTGATGTGGATGAATTGAAGAAAATGGGTTTCAATATGATCCGAAAGCACATTAAGGTTGAGCCTGCCCGTTACTACACCTATTGCGACAAAGTAGGTATGCTGTTATGGCAGGACATGCCAAGCGGCGACCTGGGCAACCGTTGGGAGAACCGCCCCGGTGTATTGGATAAAGGTACCGAGCAGAACCGCACCGCTGAATCCGAAGGTTACTACCGCAAAGAGTGGGATGCTATCATGAACACCTTACATAATTTCCCATGCATTGTGGTTTGGACACCTTTTAACGAGGCCTGGGGCCAGTTCAAAACTGTTGAGATAACAGAATGGACCATGAAAAAAGATCCATCACGCTTGGTGAACAGCGCCAGCGGCGGTAACTACTTTGATACCGGTGATATGGTAGATCTACACAATTATCCGCAGCCCGCCATGCCGCGCCCTGAGATATTTGGCAAGACCAAATTAGTTGTGCTGGGTGAGTTTGGCGGCTTGGGCTGGACCGTCCCTGATCATACATGGGTCATCAAACGCACCTGGGGCTATCAAACCTTTAAAAATGGCGACGAGCTATTCGCCAGGTACGCAACCTTCACTGATCGTTTGCAGGAGCTGATCAAACTTGGGCTTTCGGCCGCGGTGTACACTCAAACCACCGACGTTGAAGGCGAAGTGAACGGCTTTTTAACTTACGATCGCAAAGTATTTAAAATGCCGGTAGCGGAATTGTTTAAAGTGCACAAGAAACTTTACGACCCGTCGTTGGTAAAATAGGACCGATAGGATAATAAGATGCCTGCTGTAGATCACAGCAGGCATTTTTTTTGGTAAGCTGATCATCGTAACGGTATAGCGAAAGTTTACAAAGGTTAACATTTTTCAATTCGAATAATATACAAGTAACTGAATATCAGTATATTAATAAAAAGAGTATTAATCATATGCAGGTCCACTGCTATGTTACGGATCCTTCGCTACCCTCCAGGATGACAAATTCCTTAAGTTAACGGCTATGGCTACAAGCTTGGCCGGGCAGGATCATTGAGTGACAATTACCGTTTGCACCCGGCCCCGGTGATCTTCTGAACGGATGTTCGGCATAGGCTCTCCAACTTTAGGGTTGTAGTCTATCGTAATGATCTTGGTAGTACCCGGCTCAACTGAAAAGTAATTATCCTGATAAAACACCGGTAAAATGCGTTGCAGGGTTTTGCCATTTAATAATGACACCCGGTTAAAAAAACTAACAGCAGCCCCACTTGGGTTAGTAAAGGTAACGCGGATCTGGCCAGACTTGATCTTTTTAGCCTTGATGCTAAGCCGACTTTCCGGAAGTTCGTTCAATCCTGTGTACATGCCCTGCTCATCAGGCAACCAGTAAAAATTGTGGCTCAGCAATTTCTTCTTCCCATCTAAAAGTTGCAGGGATAAGAACGAGCCTTTTTTAGCGCTCAACTCGGCTACCTTCTGTTTTATATTGGTGATAGTTGCGTGGCTGGTCTCGGCGACATCACAGGCTTGCTCTAACAATGTGGTCGACTTACCTTGCATATCAAAGCTCTTTACGACCAAATTAAGTCCTTGCTTTGCTGAGAAACCATTGTTCACCAACATTACCGCGCCGTTACCTGCATTATACATGACATGCAAAGGCTCGCTGCCGGAGCGCAAACCGAACAGGCAGGCGTTGGGGTCCAGGTAATAGTCGTACATCTGTCCACGCAAAGCGGTCCACGGATTTTGGGTTTTCCAAATGATCACGCCGGTGTACCAATCCCACATGTGCGAACTATAGCCTTCCATCAATCCACGGTATTGATCGTAGTTAACCAGTTGGGCCTTCTTAGTAAAGTCGGCCAGATCTGCTGATTTTCCGTAGGCATCTACAAAGCGATCGTAGGCGATGTAGTGATGATAGTCCCATACCGAATCCGGCTTACGCTGCGGAACGACCAGGTTAGCCTCAGGAATAAATCTTCTTAACGACTCCATATCCCCCGTCCCTACCGAACCAACCTCAGAATTGAAAGGATAATCGCGCTTATCCCAAAAGGTAGCCAAGGGTTGTATGCCGTAAGGTCCATCGCCGTTGATGCCTTTCTCATTCTTTGACATTTCTAACGAGTTAGAAAAATCAACGAACCAGCGGGTACCATCCAAAGCCGGTAATATCGTATCGCGTAATGGCTTCAAAATATCGTCAGGAGGCGTGATCTCGTTCCCGCCGCACCAAATAGCCAACGAGGGATGGTTACGCACCATCTTGATCATATCAGCTGCCGAGGCCAGCCATAACTGATGGTCATCGGGATACTTGCGCCGTTGCTCTTTGCTTTCCAGTTTTTTAGGATCATCCCATCTGCCGTTGCAATCGCCGGACATCCACAGATCCTGAAAAACCAACATCCCGTACTTATCGCAAGCCTGGTAAAACTCGGGTCGCTCCACCAACGCGCCACCCCAAACACGGATCAGGTTCAGGTTCATGTCCCGATGATATCTTACCTCGGCATCGTAACGCGCGTTGCTAAAACGCAACATCGCGTCAGAAATGATCCAGTTACCGCCTTTGATAAAGATCTTTTTACCGTTCACATAAACTTCGCGACTATTGGTGGTCGCATTCCATTTTGTATCGATCTGTCTTATGCCTACTTTGATAGTTTGGCTATCCGACACACCCTGATGACTGAAGCTGACCTTGAGCGGATACAAAGACTGATCGCCATAACCTGCCGGCCACCATAATTTAGGATCTTTCAGCAAAAGATCAGGCAATTTAAGTTCTGTCGACTGATTAGATGCTAACAAAACCTCCTTACTGACCTTTCGTCCGGCTATCGTGTAGCTTAGTATCCCATTAATGGAACGACTGCTTGTATTTTGCAGGTCTGCCGAAACTTTTACGGTCGCTGTATTACCGTTCACTAAAGTCACCACATGCGGGTCGGTCAAATGCACGTCTTGTGTGCGGGTGATGTAAACCTTGTCCCATATACCAGTATTGCGGTCCCTAATGGGACGTATCCAATCCCAACCTGCCGTGTATTGCGTGCCCACATTTTTTGCGATAGTGCCGTCGCCGCCCTGCCCACCGTTAGGGTTGCCCACGGGATCGGGCGGATGAACGATCACCGCCAAACGGTTGCGTCCGGTTTTTGACAATAACGCCGTAATGTTAAACTCCTTACGCATGAACATTCCCTGATAAGGCGAAGAATTCACCTGCTTCCCGTTCAAAAAGATATCGCAACTATAATTTATACCCCGGAATTTTAGCCAGACCTGTTTACCTGATGGTTTTTCGATGAAGTCCTTAACGAACCAATAGGTGTAGTACTCGCGGCCAACATCATAGATATCGGGGATGCGTTTATTGTTCATCCCGTAAAAAGGATCAGGTATGTCGCCGTTCTCCAACATCGTGGTCAGGACCGTTCCCGGCACCCGGGCCTTTTTCCAATCATTGAGCGGATATGAGGTTGACGACAGCGCCTGCCCGCCAGCACTTACTTGCGATCTGGGTTTGCATAACCAGCCGGAGTTTAACTCGTATTGGTCTTGCGCAAAACCTGTCAAACTAAGTAATATACAGCAAACCAACAGTAAACGTTTTTTCATGATGTAGAATTGGATCAGCCTAATTTACTGATACGATCGCAAAGATCGGTCATTTTCTCATCCCGACATTTTGAAAATAATGATCGGGTGTCGATGAAGAAAAACAAAGAGAAGTTGAATAGCAGTGTGCCGAAACGCAACAGGCCGGTATCGATCAGATGCCGGCCTGTTAATTCATTTATCAGAGACGATTATTTCTCCGTCAACGCTTTCCACATCACATCGTAAACATCAACAGCGGTAACGGTCTTATGATCGATCTTTTCAGACGTCACCAACATGGCTTTATATTTATCTTCGATATTCACCCTACCATGCGAGCCTTTGATCAGCGTCGCATCCAGCGGGATCACATCCATTACGTAACGGAAGCCTAATTTTTTACGCAGCAGCTTATAAGCCGCACGGCCTTTTGATGTCATGAACATCTCCACCGGGTCATAACCCGGCTTTTTGTGTATGTCTACCATGCGGGCATAATCGGGGGCTACGGCATCGTCCAGCCAAAAATAGTAGGTGAACCAACTGTCTTTATCGGCCATTATTACCAGGTCGCCGGCGCGTTCATGGTCAATGTTGTATTTCTTTTGATCGGTACGATCAAGCACCAGCTCTACTCCTTTTACACCTTTGATCAGGCTCTTCAGCTTTTCGGTTACAGATGGATCATTGATATAGATATGCGCGATCTGATGATCGGCCACAGCAAATGCTTTTGATGCACCGGGGTCCAGCAACTCCAAACCATTCTCTACGCGGATACCCAACATATCATTCTGACGCAGCAGGCGGTTCAAATGTATCGGGTTGTTCACCGGGGCAATACCATATTCGGATAGCAGGATGATCTTGGCGCCTTTTCGCTCGTAGAAGGTCACCAGGTCTTTTACTACCTCGTCTATCTCCTTCAGTTCAGGCGCGATCTTGGTCAGATCCGGACCGAACTTTTGCAGGCAGTAATCCAGATGCGGCAGGTAGATCAGCGTTAACGTTGGATTATGTTGATCATCAGTATGCATCGCCGCGTCAGCTATCCAACGGGTCGACTTGATATTAGCACCCGGTCCCCAAAATTGGAACAGCGGAAATTGGCCTAATTTATTTTGCAACTCATCGCGCAATTCAGGCGGTTGCGAATAGCAATCGGGTTGTTTACGGCCATCGGCCAAGTATTGCGGGCGTGGCGTTACCGAATAGTCGGCAGTAGAATACATGTTATACCACCAGAACATTTTTGACGTAGTGAACGACGGATCCAGCGCTTTGGCTTTGTCCCATATCTTATCGCCCTGTACCAGTTTGTTAGATTGTTTCCAGAACTTGATCTCGCTATCCGCGCGGTCATACCAACCATTGCCAACGATGCCGTTCTCTGACGGCCACTTACCTGTTACATAGGTAGACTGTACCGATGTGGTCACCGCAGGTAATACCGGTTCAATAACGTTCAGGTTATTTTTAGCGATGTACGCGCTTAAAAAAGGAGTATGCTCGCCGATCACCGAGGTGGACAGGCCAACAATATCAATAACGACCGTTCTATTCATAGGTAGTGGATTTTACAGGTTAAGCTGACCGATCACCCAGTTCAACTCGCGACTGATGGAGTTGGCCATCGGGATCTTCAGTTCTGCAGGTAATACGCCCCAGGTATAGGTCTCCGCTTCTAAATGGTTGGTAAAAGGTTGCTCTTTCCATATCGCCAATACCTCGCGGATATCGCTTTGGGTTGAATTAAGCAGCCCGAAACTTTCTAAAAATATCGGTACATGGAAATGGGCGCGCCATTCTAAAGCGTCGTCTTTTAACAACAGTGCATCGGGCAGATCCGGATAACGGGCTAATTGACCGTCAGGCAACCTCGCGATCACCTGGTGTAGATAGGTCGGCTCGTCAAACTTAGCAAACTCCTCCAGTATGGCTTGCTTATTATCAGCTTCAAAAGAAGCTTTTAAGGCCGCGCTGATCTGGATTTTGCCTGTCCTAATACCTTTCGCAGCTAATTCGGCTACCACTTCTTTATGTGGTTCGTAACCGATGGCGAAATGGCAAACATCATAACATAACTGGATATGGCGTTTGATGATAGCCTCTGCCTCGTCGCCAAAATGCTCGGCGCCCAAAGGCAACAACACCTGCTCATACCAATCAATAAACTCGCGGCAGGTCTCTAATACACCATCCGGTTCCGGTTCGATATCGAGGTGCAGCAGGATGCCGCTCTTATCGTAAATACTATTTAATTGCTCGGCTATCGTCAGGATGTTTTTAGTAGCGGCGATGGTAGCCTCCTGCATTTCATCCGCAGTAGCGAACCAGTGTTTATAGCTTAACGGCGACGTGGATATACCGCCCTCCATCCCTTCGGGAAGCAATGCCGCCAATATGCCAAAGATGCGTTGCGTGTAAGCCACGCGGTCGACCGTGGTCCAGTCAGGCGCGTGCACCTGATCTTTTACAACCGTATCATGAAAGCCTCCGTACGGGAAACCATTCATGGTAAAAACGTAAGCATCGTTATCACCCAGCCACTGTTTAAACTCCTGCAGGTTATCGCCCAGTAATATCTCAATACTTGCCTGGTTAGACAAACGCAGACCGATACCCATAGCAGCATCAGGAGAAACTTCAGCTTTAACTTGCGGGAAGTTTTGTTTCAACGACTCAAAGTGGGCTGCCCAGCTCTCACCAGGGTGGATATTGGTGCAGTAACTTAGATGTGCGTTATGAAGGATTTGCATAGGCTATTGTATTTGCTGATGCGTTGTGTTAGCTAAAATATGGCCTGCCTCTTCTAATAAAGCAGCATCCATCTCGTGGACCTCTTCGCCATTACCGATGGCGCTCAACAACATAATGGTCAGTTGCCCGCCCAGATGTTCACGAAACTCCTCTAATCCGGCAAGTAAGGGGCTTTTACCTTCGTTTACCTGCATCAATGGATGCGTCACCTCAAAACCTAAAGTGATCAGAACATCGATCACACGCTGACTATCAGCCTGTGTTAAACGTCCGGACAGTTGGGAATAAACCGTATCCAAAGCGATACCCATAGCAACAGCCTCGCCATGGCGAACCTCAAAGTTGCTCAGGTATTCCAATTTGTGGGCGCTCCAGTGGCCAAAATCCAAAGGACGGGAAGAACCACTTTCAAATGGATCGGCACCGGCAATGTGCTCCATGTGCAGTTTAGCGCAACGCCAGATCAACTCGGCCATTGCCATCATATCACGTTGTGCTAAAGCGGGCGCATGCTTTTCGATCCAGTTAAAAAAGTCGGTATCCTTGATCAGGGCCACTTTAATAGCTTCGGATATGCCCGAACGCCAATCGCGCTCGTTCAGCGTATGTAGGAACAACTCGTCGTTAAACACCGCTACCGGTGGCGCGAAGGTCCCCAGGAAATTCTTTTTGTTGAAATAGTTAATACCGTTCTTAACGCCGATGCCTGAATCATTTTGCGATAGTACCGTTGTAGGGATACGGATATGCTTGATACCACGATGCGATACCGCAGCTGCATAACCTACCATATCCAGCACCGAGCCACCGCCAATGGCGGCAATGTAAGAGTGTCGGTCAATACCGTAGGTATTCACGGCTTCGACTGCCTGATCAAAATACTGGGTATCGTTCTTTACCTGTTCACCACCGGCAACGATCAATACATCAGGCACCAGCTTTACTGCTGTATGGGTGGCAAAGTACATTTTAATATGCGACACCAATTGCGGGTGCGCCTCAGCTACGCCGGCATCTATCACAAAAAAGATCTTACGCTGGGCGGCACTTTTGGCCTGCGATAAAAAATTGGCCAGTATATTATTGCCCACCTCGAAAAGGCCGGCCGTGAAAAACACGTTATATTCAAATTTTACAGTGAACGACTGTTGTAAATGCTCCATGACGGGGTATTATAAAATTAAAAGATCAGGTAACCGCAAATATACGCGACAACCACATGGATATAGGTAATAAACAGGCTATTACCAGCGCCACGGAAATGGTACTGAAGGTAGCCGCCCAAGCTGCGTCCATCAATATCAATGATATTACACCTGCCTTTACCGCTCCGCCGATGTTCCTACCGATGGGCTCTTTAATGGCTTTTAATAGAGGGGTGAATATCATGTACAAGAACGGGATAACGAATAACGCCGTCAACAACAAAGTATGATTGCGCGAACCAAAGTATATGATGGTGCCTGCAACAATAGCGTACAAACCTGCACCGATATACAGGTTACGCTTGCTACCACCGTGCACCTCCCCCCTGCTGATCATAGTGATACAGAAGATATAGATGATCGGCACGATAGCCAACGGATACCAGGTAGATAATAGCGACGGGATGATACTAATACCCAGCATCAAATTTAAGCCCCGGCAAAAGCCCATATTTAAAGGGCCAAGGAATGGATGATGCTTGCTGCTTTTGTTATACAGTAAGGCAAAGAACGCGATTGCCGCAGCGATGATCTCTGAAAAACTATTACAAAAGAACGCCGAAACGATACCTGCCAACAAAAGCACCGTCCCCAAAGTTGAGGCTTGCTTAACCGTGATAATACCGCTTGGAATTGCCCGTTCGGGGCGCTCTATTTTATCCAGGTCCGCATCAAAAACGTCGTTATAAACAATGCCGCCGCCATATAAGCAAGCGGTAGAAAAGCACAGCAACAAGATCTGCGGTAAATAACCTTGCATGCTCAGGGCACCGGGTTGTGTGAACACCCCGGCTATAGCGATACCCGCCAGTACATCCGCTACCGAGGTAACGATATTGGCCGGGCGCATCATACGTAAATAATATATCGTCTTCCCCAAAACTTAGCTGATGATGATGGACGACTTATCTATACGAGGCTGCTGACC
Source organism: Mucilaginibacter myungsuensis (assembly GCF_015222005.1). Classification (GTDB taxonomy): domain Bacteria; phylum Bacteroidota; class Bacteroidia; order Sphingobacteriales; family Sphingobacteriaceae; genus Mucilaginibacter; species Mucilaginibacter myungsuensis. The sequence continues at coordinate 619,879 of NZ_JADFFL010000001.1, forward strand.
ACCACGCAAAATACTGTTACCTGCAAACTTGGCGCTTTGATCGATATTGACACCAAAATCAGCCTCGTCTATTTGCCCGCTTTGTGCAAAGGCAGTGATAGCGTTGCGGTAGGTCACCAATTCGATATCCTGCAAGCTAATACCTTGTTGCTGCATCAATGCCGCGGTTTTAGGTACTGCCAGCGGATCACTGATACCCCAATCGGCAGCAGAGTTGATCATGATACGCTCTGAACCATATTGCTTTACGATCTCGACCATACGTTGATTACCCATCTTAGTGAACGGATAAATGGTGAACGCCGCCCAAAAGCCACGGTCAAGCACTTCCTTAACCGTCTCCTCGTTGTTATGATCAATGATCACCGAGTATGGGTCAAGACCTTGTTCTATGGCGATGTCCATACTGCGTTGGGTACCACGTTTTTTATCGCGATGCGGGGTGTGCACCTGTACGGGCAATCCGGCCTCTTTAGCCAGATCTAATTGCGCACGGTAATATTTCTCTTCGGCAGCGGTCTGATCATCAAAGCCGATCTCGCCTACGCCTACTACACCTTCTTTGTAAACAAATAGCGGCAATAGTTCCATCACCTGCTCGGCCAAAGCTTCGTTATTAGCCTCACGCGAGTTCAGTCCGATAGTGCAATAATGTTTGATACCAAATTGCGACGAACGGAAACGCTCCCAACCGATCAGGCTGCTGTAATAATCACGAAAACTATCCAGACCCGTACGCGGCTGACCTAACCAAAAGGCGGGCTCGATCAAAGCAACCACGCCGGCATCGGCCATGGCCTGGTAATCATCCGTTGTGCGCGATGTCATGTGCACATGCGGGTCAAAAAACTTCATGCCTTTTACGGCGCTGATATCAAAGGTCTCCGGCTTGGCGTCGGATGGGTAAGGCGGGTTCTCAAAAGAATGGCTGCAGCACATATCGTTCGGTTTTAAGAATTATCTCGGTTCTAATTTAAGCTATATTGTTGTTTCAGGTCGGCAATGGCGGCGGCGCCAACTATCGGTTCAGACAGTTGCCAAAGCTCGGGCACCACGGTGCGCCCGGCAGCACCACGTTCACGGGCATGGTCAAGCAGAATGCGCACCAACTCAGGATTGTTACGCTCTTGCAAGCCGGTGATCTGTCCAAGGTCTTTCTCAGTAAAGATCGCTTTCATCACTAATTGATTCCAGGCATCTTCAGATAGGTGTTCGCTTGGATATGGATTGTGGTACATGATGGCCTCTAACACAATGCCGATATTACTGCGAATACCTTCGGCACAACGTTTGATCCATGATTCAGGATAAGCCAATACGGGCAATGCGGAATATAAGGCTACCAGCTCTTTCATCTCGCCCGCCAGAAACAGGTTCTCTATCGTTTTAATATAATGCTCCTGATATTTTGCATCGGCTTGGATAAAAAGGAATACCCTGCCTAAGCGCTCTGCCGTCCAACCAGCGATATTAAAACCCGGGCGAATGGTATTTAATTGAGCTTTTTGTTCAGACGTTATCGACACAACAACCTTACCCGTTTTACGAGGCATCATTACAAAGGCAGCGTTGAAGGCCGCCACGTTATTAATATCGCCCTGCTTGCTTAACCAAGTCCAGGCATCGGCTGTATTATTTTGTTGTAAGATAGCACTCAGCAATTTCCTCAGCGCCTGTACATCGTATCCGAACATGTTATACCTAATGGTTTATTATCATCTACCGCACTATGCTCCTACACAGTATAGCGGCCGTAAATGTAAACAATGCATCTAATTATAGGCAAATCGCAACAGGGAAATTACCGTGATAGTGGTCACTATTAGATTTTCTTGCGATCGATCAACAAAAGTAAGGGTGTTAATTGGCAGATCCTGCAATCGATCGCAGGACCACCATTACTTAAAAAAACAACTAAAGAGGATGATCACCTTTAACGAGGTGCGCAAATGTTTCAACGCAATGGTAAGTTGATTTTCTACCGTCCGTTTGGAGATATCCAGCCGCTCGGCAATTTCGGTTATCGACAAGTTATCACGCCGGCTCATATAATAGATCTCGCGGCAACGTTTAGGCAATTCGGTAAGGAGATGGTTTACAGTGTCGTTGATCTCGCGCTCATCGATATTGACCTCGCCCTGATTATGCTCGTGACGACCTGAGATGGCGTAAGCAGCATCCTCGGTGTATTCATAGTCATCTACATACTGCACAGGGATGGCTTTTGCTGTTTGCCTTTTGCGGATGGCGTGATAACTGGCGGCCGTGATCACATAACTTTTAAAAGAATTTATCTTTAACTCCTGCCGTTTATTCCAAATATTCAGGAAAATATCATGGGCTATCTCTAATGCCAATTCCTCGTCGCGTACATATTTATGGGCCACAGTGTACACTTTCAACCAGTGGCGTTCAAACAGTTGGTTGAAAGCCTGCTCGTTATCAAGTAAAATAGCCTCAAATAGTTCAGCGTCTGTCAAATTGGTGATCGGCATATAATTGGGTCGGTAAAGCTATGCATTATCATATCTTAATAACAAATTTTCGCCTATATAATTTGTCTATACATCTAAAACATCCGGTACACTAAGCTAAAATGTACAGTACGCTAAAAAATTTTTATTTTTTTATGTGTGTTGTAACGCTATTCTGTATCTATACCTATGTAAACCCAATTATAACGTACAGCATTACAGCCATTCTATGACACAGGAACAGTATCTTGCCCTTTGCGCGAAATTTTTACGCGGTGAGCATACCCCGGCAGAAGAGGCCCTGATAAAGCAATATCAGGACACTGATGGGCTGCACAACGAACACTTAGCACCATTAAGTCAAGCTGAACAGGAACGCCTGCACGATATACTATTTAATAAGCTACAGGCAAGTATGCAGGTTAATGAAGCACCTGTACGCAAGATGTTCGGATGGAAATATGCGGCCGCCGCTGCGGTATTGATCTTTGCATCGGCAGGGGTTTATTTTTTGAATAAGGATAATGCCGCCACCATCGCTCCTGCAACACCAAAGGTTGCTGTGGTAAAAAAACATATCATCCAACCCGGGTCTAACAAAGCCATCCTTACGTTGGCCAATGGGCAAACCATCTCTTTAGATGATACTCAAAAAGGCAATGTTAACAAACAGGGTAATCTGGCTATATCCCGTTCGGGCAATGGCATAGTGATCAACCACGATGGCGATAAAGAAACAGAAGCTGCTGCACTTGCATTAAATACCATCAGCATCCCGCGTGGTGGCAAATACAACATCACCCTGCCTGATGGTACGCAAGTTTGGCTGAACTCGGCATCGTCACTTACCTTCCCTACTGCTTTTATAGGAAACGAGCGTAAGGTTACCCTGACCGGCGAAGCTTATTTTGAAGTGGCTAAGAATAAAGCCAAACCATTTAAGATAGACGTGAACGGCAAACAGACCGTAGAGGTATTGGGCACGCATTTCAATATCAATGCCTATAGCGATGAGCGATCTATCCGAACCACACTTATCGAAGGCTCGGTAAAGGTTAACCATGGTTCAGGTTCTACGCTGATCAAACCCGGACAAATGGCCGTTAACAACTTGAAAGATCGGGTTACTGTCAGAGAAGCCGATGTTGACGAAGTGATGGCCTGGAAAAATGACAACTTCATATTCAATAACGAAAATATCACATCGATCATGAAAAAAGTATCGCGCTGGTACGATGTGGACGTGATGTACAAAGGCGATATGAGCGACGTGAATTTTGATGGCAATTACCAGCGATCCAAAGGTTTGGATGACCTGCTGACCAATATAGAATTAGTGAACAAGGTACGCTTTGTTACCGAAGGAAGGAGGATAACGGTTATAGCTAAATAATTACCTATTTCCCCATATCCAAAAAAAACCGAGAGTGTTGAGACCACCCCCGGCTTTAGTTCGGTCTTAGAGATCGAGCAGGATACCAATTTTCAGATCGTTAAACCAATTATTAGATCCTAAGCAAATGTATAAAATTTTTACTGCACAACAGTGCAGGGAGATGCATCGTCGTATCCCTAAATTACTATTGATAATGAAACTTACCGTCATAATTATTATGGCCACCTTAATGCAGGTGAGTGCTGCCACGTTTGCGCAGCGCGTGAGTATCAATGTTAAGAATACTTCTGTTAAAGAGGTACTTAACCAACTGACCAAGCAAACCGGCTACAATTTTATTTGTGATGCCGACGTAATAAGTTTTACCGACCCGGTTACCATTAACGCTAAAAATACCACTTTAAAAAAGGTGATAGATGAGTGTTTTGACGGCCAACCTGTCGATATCATTTTTGGAAATAACAATACGGTGGTGATCCGTAAAAAAGAGATAGCGGTGGCAGAAAAAACCGTAGCGCCGGCTGTTATCACCATAACGGGTAGGGTGACCGATAAAAAAGGTGAGACCTTGCCCGGCGTTAGTATCCTGCTAAAAGGTACCAAAACAGGTGCGCTTACCGACATGAACGGTAGCTACAGCATCAAGGTACCTAACGGACAGAGTGTACTGGTTTTCTCGTTCGTGGGAATGGTGGCCCAAGAGATAACTGTAGGCACACAAACCGTTATAGACGTGGTACTTGCCGATGCTACTAACACGCTGAATGACGTGGTGGTAGTTGGTTATGGTGTACAATCGCGTGCTACGGTAACTGCCGCCATTGCCAAAGTAGATGGCAAAAACATTGGCAACCAACCGGTAAGTACCCCGGGCGAAGCCTTAGCAGGTTTGGCTGCCGGTGTGCAGGTAACATCAGATCAGGGTGCCAAGCCAGGTGCGGCCCCTACTATCCGCGTACGTGGTGTTAGCTCGTTAAGCTCGTCTAACGATCCGCTGTATGTAGTGGACGGTTACCCATTGCAAAACCCGGCCAACTTTACGCTGATCAACCCTAACGATATCGAATCGATGGAGATCTTAAAGGATGCAGCTTCGGCAGCTATCTATGGATCACGCGCGGCTAACGGTGTGGTTATTGTGACCACTAAACGTGGTAAAGCAGGTAAAACGGTTTTTTCGGCTACGGCTTATACCGGCATCCAAACTGTCGACAGATTTATCAGCGTGTTAAAGAAAGATCAGTATGTACAACAGGTTAAAGATATTAGCCGCATACGCGGGTTAGCATACCCTACCCTGCTGGACGGCGACATATCCAACCTGCCCGATACCGACTGGCAAAAAGCGATATTCCGCTCGGCCCCTATCAGCAACTTTGAGCTGAATGCATCGGGCGGTAGCGAAAAAGTACGCTTTAATGCCTCAGCAGGTTTCTTTAAACAACAAGGTGTTTTGATAGGTACCGACTATAGCCGTTACAGCACCCGATTGAACTTAGATGCCGACCTTGTTAAAGGTTTAAAATATGGCTTCTCGGTATCTCCGTCTTATTCAGAGCAATTCCGCCAGCCATCATCTGGTCAAGCCAGTGGCGCGGGCGCAAACCCTGCCGATTTCCTGATCGGTGTGCCGGGGTTGGTTGCCGATCTTAACTTACCAAGTCCGCTTAACCAGGCATTGACCTTCCAGCCTATCGTTCCGGTTTACACCGCCAATGGCGATTTCCAACAACCTTACGATCGTGCTTTAGGTTTAAACCTATCGCCTACTGCGGTGTTCTCGGCAAGTAACTTTTACAATCCGGTAGGTATCTTAAGCCAGTCTATCAACCGTTCAAGGGCTTTCCGTACGCTAAGTAATATGTTCTTAGAGTACAGCCCTTTAGCCGACCTGAAATTTAAGACCTATTTAGGTGCTACTTTAGAGAACGAGCAGGTGCATGCTTACGTTCCGGGTACTATGGCTTACAGCTCTGCCCCAAGTGCGTCTATGACCAATCCTTTATTAACAGGTATTTACGCATCAGATAACTCACGCACCAGCTTTGATTGGGTTTGGGAAAATACTGCTACTTATGATAAGCAGATAGATAAGCACCACTTTAACGTGTTAGGTCTATTTTCGGCACAAAAATATAACTCTCAGATCTATTATACTGCCGGTGTCCCGGGTACCTTTGTTACCACTGCAGTACAAAGCCCGCTGGCATCGCCAAACACAGTTGGTGTAGAGGCTTTTGATGCTAATACATTTGTTTCTTATGCAGGTCGTTTAACTTATGATTATGCTAAGAAATACCTTTTAACAGCCGCTGTACGTCAGGATGGTTCATCACGTTTTGGTCCAAACAACCGTTACGCGCTGTTCCCATCATTCTCTTTAGGCTGGCGGTTAGGTCAGGAAGACTTCATCAAACCTACTTTAGAAAAACTGAAGATCAACGAGTTGAAGATCCGCGGTGGTTATGGCCGTACAGGTAACGCCAACATTGGTAGCTTTACTTATGTTAACCAGATCGCCCTGAACAGGAACTATGCATCGGGCAGCAACCGCATCTTCGGTACACAGCAATTAGGCTTTGCAAATCCTGATCTTACTTGGGAGAAGAATGATCAGACCAGCGTTGGTATCGACCTAAGTTTCCTGAACAGCGATATCGTGTTCACGGCAGATTATTTCGACCGTACATCTGACGGTATGTTGTTAGCTAAAGCTTTACCATTGACGGTTGGTTATGCAACCACAGTTGCATCAGGCGTATATTCTACCGCATATCAGGCCAACTTAGGTAAACTTAGTAACAAGGGTTTTGAGTTTAACTTAAACACTAACTTTAACCTTGGCGCGGTACGCTGGAGTGCAAATGCTAACTTATCGACCTACCGTACTAAAGTATTGGATCTTGGCGGACCTTCTGCCCTGCCTGCTGTAGCAGCCATGAACGGCTGGAACAACGTTTACCAGGTGCAAGTTGGCCAACCTTTAGGTTTAATGTATGGTTACGAGGTAGTAGGCGTATTTAAGAATGCAGCCGACCTGGCTAACAACCCTAAGGCAAGATCTGGCAACGTAGTAGGTGACTGGATGGTTAAAGATCAGAACGGCGACGGCGTGATCGATGTAGCTGACCGCACCGTTTTAGGTAAGGGCTTACCAGACTTTACATATGGTTTCACTAACAGTTTCGCTTATAAAAATTATGATCTGAGTATTTTGATGCAAGGCGTACAAGGCGTTAAGGTAATTAACGGTAACGATCGCCAAACCATCACCGGTAACCACAACCAAAACTCACTGACGGAGTACTATCAAAATTATTTTGATCCGGCTAACCCAACCAAGGACGTTAAGTACCCTATCCCGGCATCGGGCGGTTTTGTAAACCCGGGTAATAATTTAACCAACTACAGTGTAGAGAACGGCTCATACTTACGGGTACGTAACATCACTTTAGGTTACCGCGTGCCGGAAACGGCTTTGAAAAGGCTGTTCGTGAAGTCGGCAAGGTTATATGCTACGGCACAAAACCCGTTCCTGATCACCAAGTATTCGGGCTACAATCCCGAGGCTAACATTATGGGCAGCAACCCGATCACGCCGGGTGTAGATCAGGGTACATACCCTACCGCGCGTACGTTCATAGTTGGTGTAAATTTTGGTTTTTAATGTATTTAAAACTCAAGGATCATGAAAATTAACAAACTCATTATAAGCAGCTTCGCGATATTCGCGACAATGGCCGTGCTGCCGGCCTGCAAAAAGTCCTTCGTTAACTTAACGCCTCAGGGCATTATCCCGGTAAGTACGTCATATACCACCGAGATCGATATCCGTAACGCGTTGACCGGTACATACAGTAGCTTACGCCCGATATATAACGAGCAATACGGCTTTGGCGAAATACCATCAGACAACGCCGAAACTTATGGCGAAAGCGAAGCACTTTACGGCGAGCAGGACAAACTTACCTGGGCGCCAACATCAACCAACCTGCAAAATGCCTGGGCCAGATATTATGCAACTATTGCCTACGCTAATATTGTATTAGGCCATGCGGATACTCCGCCAATGAGTGATGCTAACCGTAACAGCTACAAAGCGCAGGCAAAATTTCTGCGCGCGTTGATGTACTTTAACCTGGTGCGTATGTTTGGTGGTGTACCATTGATCTTAAAAGAATTGGTTACCGAAGAGGAGGCTTACACTTACCTTCGCGCTACCCCTGCCGAAGTTTATGCACAGATAGAGAAAGATCTTACTGAGGCAGCCGCGGTATTACCTGTATCGTACACCGGGACCGATATAGGACGTGCTACCAGTATTGCTGCCAATGGTTTATTGGGTAAGGTGCTGATGTTCCAGAACAAATACACCCAGGCTGAGCCGGTATTGGCTGCCGTTGCTGCTACGTCAGGTACGTTGCTGCCTTTTGATCAGGTGTTCGGGTTAGGTAAGGATAATAGCCGCGAGTTCATCTTCTCTGTTCAATACCTGTCTGGTGGTTACAGCGAGGGCAACACCTTTGCAAGGAGCTTTGTTCCGCAGCCATCAGGTACTACCATTACCACCTTCGTTACCGGTAATAGCAATAACTCAGGTACGCGTAACTTGTACAATGCATTCGAGACGGGCGATAACCGCTTAACCACATCGATAGGTACATACGCTTCGGGCACGCTGAACTATTATTACGCTAAAAAATTCGTTTACTCAAGCGTTATTGGTACCAGCGAAGGTGATAACGACTGGCCGGTATTGCGTTACGGCGATGTGATCTTACTATATGCAGAAGCATTGAATGAGAACGGTAAAACCACCGAAGCATTGACTCAACTTAACCTGGTACGCACACGTGCAGGTTTGGTTGGCCGCACCGGTTTATTACAAGCCGCAGCCCGCACTGCCATCCGTAACGAAAGACGCATCGAACTGGCTTTTGAAGCAGAACGCTGGTTCGATCTGATACGTTGGAATACTTATGTAGAGGTAATGACGGCTTTTAAAGCCGGTGGATCTGCCAACGGTACTATCGGTGCTATCACCACCACGCTCAACTTGTTCCCGATCCCATTGCGTGAAAGGCAGTTGAACCCAAGATTGACACAAAACCCGGGTTATTAATTTCCGGGAACCGGTAGCCATCACTTTAATGGCTACCGGTTAAGAATTTGGTTTATAAAGGTTGCCACCGGGGCTGCGGGCGAGCTGCGGCCCCCATGTGGTTTTCTTTTTACACCGCTCATTTTAAATACCGAACGATATGACCGTATCTAAAACCATAGCGCGACTAACGGTCGGCTTTGCTACCCTATTTTATTTTTCAGCGGCAAACGCCCAGTTCACAAAGTATGTACAGCCTATGGCCGGTACTGGCATAGCCACTACTGCTTCGGCTACTAAACACGGGGAAAACGCGGATACGCGCTTCGCTAACACCATCCCTGCAGTGACCCTACCCTTTGCCATGACGCAATGGGCACCGCAGACCCAGGCAGGAGAGACCAAGTGTGTCCCCCCCTATTATTATAAGGACAATAGGTTCGGTGGCATCCGCGGATCGCATTGGTTAAGCGGATCTTGCACGCAGGATTACGGCAGCTTTACCATTATGCCCATCAGCGGCAAACTTAAAACAGCAAATTACCACGCTACCTTTAGTCACACTGATGAAGTAGCTACACCATACAAATACACCATTGATCTTAAACAGTATCAATTACAGGCATCGGTAACATCCACCTTGCGCAGCGGTATGATGCAATTCACAATGGATAAGGCTGACAGTCTTTACTTGCTCGTCAGCGCCAACAGCAATTATCAGGAAGGCTTTGTAAAGGTCGACGCGCAGAGAGGCGAGATCAGCGGATACAATCCCGCACACCGCATCTATCAAGGCTGGGGCAAAAGCGCGGGGTTTAGCGGTTACTTTGTGATCAGGTTTGAAAGACAATTGACAAGCACCGGGACATTTTCAAACGATAAGATCTTCAAACTCGACAGCATTAAGAACGAAAAAGGCAACGGCGTTTACGCAGGATTTAAACTGAACAAAGGCGAAAAGCTGACCATCCGCATGGGTACATCATTTACCGGTTTGGATGGTGCACGCAAAAATCTGCAAGCCGAAATGCCGGGCTTCAATTTCGACCAGGCGGTTGCTAACAGCAAAGCTGTTTGGGAAAAAGCGCTGGGGCAGATCAATGTACAAACTGTCGACGAACGCGATAAACGCATCTTTTATACCTCTTACTACCACGCCATGCAACACCCGCGCTTATTTAGCGATGTGGATGGCAAATACCCGCGCTTTGCAGGTAATTATCAGAACGAGCAATTAGCTAAGGGCCAGCATTATTACGACGATTTTTCGATGTGGGATATCTACCGTGCGCAGATACCACTGTTCGAGATATTGGACCCGCCGATGATCGGTAGTTTTGTTAACTCCCTACTGCTAAAAGGCCAGCAAGGTGGTTGGATGCCGATATTCCCCTGTTGGAATAGTTATACTTCTGAAATGATCGGCGACCATACCACGTCGGTCATCAGCTCGGCTTACTTGAAAGGCATCCGTGGTTATAATGTAGACCAGGCTTACCAAATATTACGTCATAACGCTTTCGATATTAACACCAACCGTGCCGATTACGTGGAAGGCAAAGGCCGCCGCGCTTTAGATAGCCATTTAAAATACGGCTACATCCCGGTTGAGGATAGTGTGCTAGATGCTTTCCACAAAATGGAGCAGGTAAGCCGTACCATGGAATATGCTTATGACGACTACGCCCTTGCACAATTTGCCAAAGGCATTAACAAAACCGCCGACCATAACACCCTGATGAAACGTGCGGGTTATTACAAAAACATATTCGACACATCGACCGGCTTTGTACGTGGCCGCCATGCTGACGGTAGTTGGGTAAGCCCCTTCGATCCTGATAAAAAAGCCACCTTTATTACCGAGGGTACGGCACGGCAGTACACCTTCTATGTCCCGCATGATGTAGCTGGTTTGAGCAAATTGATGGGCGGCAGCAAAAAGTTAGAGACCGCCTTAGATGACCTTTTCAGCAAGGGCGAGTACTGGCACGGGAATGAGCCGGGGCACCAGATCCCTTTCATGTATAACTATACCTCGTCGCCATGGAAGACCCAGGCAGCGGTAAGGCAGATATTGGCCGATGAATACAGCGACGGCCCCGGCGGCTTGGGCGGTAACGATGATGCGGGACAAATGTCGGCGTGGTATATGTTCGCCTCTTTAGGATTTTACCCGGTCAACCCGGTTTCGGGTGAATATCTGTTGTGTGCGCCGCTTTTTGATAAGGCAATCATTAAATTGAAGAATAGCAAAGCGTTCCAACTAATCGCCCATAAAAAAAGTAAAACAGCCCAATATATCTACGCTGTAAAGCTGAATGGCAAAGTGATGCCAAATAGTTATATCCGCTATAAAGATATCATTGTAGGTGCCAAACTGGAAGTCTTCTTACAAGACACGCCGGCCGCCAATTGGGCCAATAAATCACAGTATCAGCCAAAAGGCATGTAATTATATCAGCTACCCGTATGAAGATCGTCACCTTAATTATAGCATTTACATTATCGGCAACGGTGGCTTTTGCTACTCAAACAGCAAACGTCGATACCAACTATCGCAAAGATGTTCCGCCCGAGATAGAGAACCCTGAAATATCGGGCATTAACAAACAGCCGGCCCATGCCATGTTAATGCCTTATGCTAATTTGCAGCAGGCATTGGCAGGTAACAGGCACGCGTCTACCCTATCGCGCAGCCTTAACGGCAATTGGAAATTCAATTGGGTGGCCTGGCCTATTGATCGACCCGTTGATTTTTATAAGCCTGCTTACGATGTATCTAAATGGAAAGACATCGCGGTGCCATCTAACTGGGAGATCAAAGGTTTTGGTACGCCATTTTATCGCAACATCAGTTACACGTTTCAAAAGGATTTCCCGCGGGTGATGAGTATGCCATCCGAAAAATATACCGCTTTTAAAGAGCGTAACCCGGTAGGTAGTTACCGCCGCGATTTTGATGTACCGGCCAACTGGAACGGCGGGCGCATCTTCGTCACATTTGATGGTGTCGATTCTGGCTTCTTCTTATGGATCAATGGCAAAAAGGTAGGCTACAGCACCAACAGCCGTAACGCCGCCGAATTTGATATAACCGAATTTGTAAGACCGGGCAAAAATATGATCGCTGCCGAAGTTTATCAATATAATTCGGGCAGCTACCTGGAAGATCAGGATATGTGGCGCTTGCATGGAATTTTCCGCAACGTTACGCTTTGGACGGCTCCAAATATTCATATTCGAGACTTTTCTATCAAGACCGACCTGGATGCGCAATATCGAAACGCAACAGCTGACGTATTGGTAAAGATCAAAAATTTCGGCAGCAAAGTATCGTCCGCACAACGGGCTGTGGTCGATATCTATAATGGCGCAAAGATCATTGCATCCGGCAATGCTAACGTTCCGCCAATGCAAGCAGGTCAGGAAACCGCTGTCAGTTTAAAGCTCAAGGTGAACAACCCGCTAAAATGGACGGCCGAAACGCCTAACCTTTACACAACGATCATCCGTTTAAAAAAAGAGTATCAAACTATAGAGACGATCTCGACTAAAACGGGCTTTCGCGAAATAGAGATCAAAGGGCGGGTCTTCATGGTGAATGGTGTGCCCATCAAACTGAAAGGCGTTAACCGACACGAAAATTGGCCCGAGGTTGGTCACGCTGTTACCGAAGCCCAAATGCGCCGCGACCTGGAAGTGATAAAGCAAGGCAATTGTAACCACATCCGCACCAGCCATTATTCTAATGATCCGCGCTGGTACGAGTTATGCGACGAGTACGGCATTTATTTGGTGGCCGAAGCTAATGTAGAAGCCCACGGACTGATGAATAAATTGAACGATGAGCCACGCATTAAAGCCGCCATTGTAGACCGTAATGTGGCCAACGTGGAGAGCTTTAAGAACCATGCCTCGGTGATCATTTGGTCTCTAGGTAACGAGTTCGGAACGGGTGGTACCAATTTCAGGGCAGCTTTAGATGCAGTTAAAAACATCGATACCACCCGCCCTACCCATTACGAGGGCTTTGGCGTAGGCGAAAAAAATCCGGCAGGCATCGATAGCAAAATGTACGCGCCGATCATCCCATATGCCGACTCTGCCAACGTCAAAAAGAAACTACTGTCATCAGTAGAACGGGCGGCATTGGATAGAACCCTGACCAAGCCCTTCTATCTATGCGAGTTCGCGCACGCCATGTTCAACTCCATGGGGTCGTTGAAAGAATACGGCGACCTTTTCGATAAATACCCGACATTGTTAGGTGGTGCTATCTGGGAGTTTCAGGACCAGGGTATCTGGAACCGTCGCGACCCGCAGCATCCCATATTGGCTTACGGTGGTGGTTTTGGCGAGTTTCCTAACGATCATTACTTTATTCATAAGGGTGTGGTAGCATCGGACCGGTCACCAAAACCTCATTATCCGGAGATGAAACGGGTTTTCCAATGGATCAGCGTAGATAGCGTCGACTTGGAAAAAGGTTTGATCAGTATCCGTAATAAATATCAATTCATTAACCTTTCGGGCTTCAACGCCAAATGGGTGATCAGCAAAAATGGTGTAACAGAAAGTTCGGGGATTATCAACATAAGCAATATCGCGCCACTGAGAAGTAAGCAGGTGAGCATCCCATACGTAGCCAAAAATGCAGAGCCTGATGCGGTGTATCATTTACGGATATCGTTCACAACGGTCAAAAATCAGCTTTGGGCAAAAAAAGGCTACGAGATAGCGGCCGAACAGTTGCAACTTCCCAACAAAAGTACCCGGCCATATCTTACGTCAAAGCAACTGTCGCCATTAAATATGGTGCAAACTGATAGTTCAATCCTCATCAAAGGCAAAAACTTCGAGGTCGGCTTTAGTAAAATTACAGGCACGATATCGGCTATGCAAACCAGTTCAGGTAATATCCTTTTACCTAACGGCGGACCGATGCTGCACCTGTGGCGCGCACCGCATCAACAAGACGATCTGTATGCCGATAAGGATTGGGAGGACCATGGCCTTAAACAACTGGCATGGACTGTGGATAACGTTAGGGTCGAAACTGATCCGACTTTGGCATCGCAAATTATTGTCAAAGCCAACCTTTCGGCAACAGGTAAAAAGGGTTTTTGGATAAAGCACCAGGTAGTGTATCAAATTAGTGGCGATGGCAGCATTACCGTCAGCAATAACGTGAACAGCAGTGAGCCCAAGCTGATCATTGCACGCATGGGCGTGCGCATGATGCTGGATAAAAACTATCAACAGTTCAGCTATTTTGGTCGCGGACCGATGGAGAATTACTCGGATCGTAAAACAGGGTCGGATATCGGTATCTACAATAGCACTGTCGCCCAACAGCTTACCCCTTACGAAAAACCGATGGAGGCCGGCAATCACGAGGATGTACGCTGGGCAAAACTAATTAACAGCAATGGTAAAGTATTTGAAGTCCTCGGCAGTAAAAGCGTGCTGCAAGTTGCGGCTCTCCCCTACAGCGACGAGGAATTGGCCGTACCCGAATATAAGATCGACCTGCCGAAAAGCAATAAGACCGTATTATGCATCGGTTACAAAACTTTGGGCGTTGGATCCAACAGTTGCGGCCCGACACCAATGCCGGAGTACACCGTTTACGCCGCACCAACCAGATTTGAATATACTTTAAAGCTGATAAACTAAACTATCAACTATAAGCGGGCATCAGCACCACGATGACCGTAACCGAGCCCAGACGCTTATTGCGCCGGGCTTTGGTTTTTATGTGTCGTTACGACTGTAATATCGGTTGCTCGCTTTGCAATTTGGCCAGCATATTTTCGGCCGTCAGGTCCAGTCGTAACGGAGTTATCGAAACGTTGCCGTTCTCTACAGCCCAGCGGTCGGTGCCTTCTTCCGCGGCCTCCAGCGGCTTAACGGTCGACCAGTACAACTTACGACCCATCGGGTCGGTGGTCGGCACGATCACACCATCGTATAATCTTACTGATTGGCGTGTCCAAAGAATATCTTGGGGATCTTCGGGAAAGTTCACGTTGAAAAGCGATAGTTCTTCTATCGGTAATAACAACTCTAAGGCACGCTCTACAAAAGGTGCGAGTTTTTTAAAGTCAGGTTCTGTTTTGCCGACCGGCGTGCTCAATGCAATACCTTTGATACCCAATAGCACAGCCTGCTTAGCCCCGGCCAATGTGCCGGAGTGCCACATGGAGTTACCCAGATTTGGTCCCATATTGATGCCAGATAATACCACGTCGGTATCCGTCCACAGATGCGTGCCTATCGCCACGCAATCTGCCGGTGTGCCGTTAACACGGTGTGCTGACTCGATACCGGTAAAAGTTATTGGCGAACTTTTAACGCTTAATGGACGCGAGTGTGTTACCGCATGGCCCATTGATGATTGCTCCACATCGGGGGCCACTATTCTTACCTCGCCAAAGCGCGAAGCTATCTCTGCCAGCGCGGCTATTCCCGGACTGTAAATACCGTCGTCGTTGGTGATCAATATCCTCATAACCTGTCGTTAATTTATTGTCAATATTTATTCAACCAAAAGGAAAGTTTTATGTTTTAGAATAAACAACATGAGCAACTTACCCACAGTAACCTTATTGCATAACCCCAGCGCCGGCGACGAAGACCATGCTGGTGAACACCTGACAGCGAAGATCAATGCTGCAGGTTATGATTGCCGCTATTTATCTACTAAAGAAAAAGGCTGGAAAAAATTTGATGCGGGATCTGCGCTTATTGTTGTTGCCGGCGGAGACGGTACAATAAAAAAAGCTGTAAAAGCTTTACTGAAACGAGACCTCAGAATAGATATCGGCTTGCTGCCATCGGGCACTGCTAATAACATCGCCCGTTCGCTTGGTTTAACAAAAGATCAGGAACAGAACATATCGGGCTGGAAAAAACAACAGGTAAAACAGGTTGATATAGGCACGATTAGCGGCCTCCACGATAAAGATTTCTTTTTAGAAAGCGTCGGTTGCGGCATACTCCCCGCTTTAATGAAAGAGATGAAACATGCCGATAAAAAACTTAGCGACGAACCCGCAAAAAGACTTGAGGCTGCCCGCAAGATATTTGTAGATCTTACCCACAACTACAAACCCAAAAGCTGCAAGCTAATTATTGATGGCAAAGACCACTCCGGTGACTATATCCTTATAGAGATATTGAATATGCCCTACGTAGGACCTAACCTGCGGTTGTCGCCTACTGCTGATGCCGGTGACGGTAATTTTGACATCGTATTGGTATCGGCCGACGCGCGGGAAATTCTTGCCAACCTGTTAGACGGCGAAGCGAGTGTACCTACGCTTACGGATGCTTATCAGGTAATTCGCGGACGACAAATAGCATTAGAATGGCCAAACAACGATGTCCACTTTGATGACGGACGCGTTGAGGCCAAAAAGCAACTTATAAAGATCGGTATCCGCGATAAGCAATTTCAGTTCCTGATATAAAGTGATCTGCTATTTAAAATCAGGGATCGGGAATATGTAGCCACCGAACAGGATGTACGCCCAAAGCAAGGTCCACAGGATGTTAAAGATCTGTGCGCCCACAAAAGTGTAAGCCGGTCTACCGCTATCGAGTTTGACCAGATCGCTAAATTTGGCTTCCATACCGATACAAACAAAGGCTAACCCGAACCAAATGGCGCGCAAGCCATCCAGCGTTGGCTTCATACTTTTAACCGCTGCCCCGTCAAGCGCGAATGAGAATATAAGCGATGCCGCGATAAAGCCAAGCACGAATTTTGGGAAACGCTCCCAAACAATACCCAAGCCTGGTTTACCTACATTCAGGTTCAAGCCGCCCTCTTTTGGCTCACCTTTAGGTTTACGATAAGCCCACCAAATAGCGATCAGGAAAGCAGCTACACCGATGAATACGTTTTGCGAGAATTTAGCGATCACCCCTGCTTTCACAGCCGCCGGGCCAACAATGGCACCAGCTGCGGTCACTGTGGCCGTTGTATCTAAAGTGCCGCCTAACCAGGCGCCGCCAACTATCTCGGGGATGTGTAATACACGCACCAGCCATGGCTGAATTATCATCATTGGGATGGCCATTAACAATACCAAAGTTGTTACGTAGGACAATTTACGCTTATCGCCATTGATCGCTCCCGCCGCTACAATAGCGGCTGATACGCCGCAGATAGATACGGCCGATGCCAGGATGATACCGAACTCGTCATCGACCTTTAGTCGGCGGCCGAGCCACAACGAGAAGAACCAAACGGCACTGACTACGATCACCGCCTGTATGATACCCGGCAAGCCGGCTGCAACAAGATCGGAAGATAAGATGCCTGTTCCTAAGATCACCAAGCCTGTCTTAATAAAAAACTCAGACCGTACAGCTTCTTTCAGCCAGGCGGGTATCGCCATAAAATTGCCGATCAGCAAGCCAATAAGCAGCGCGAAAACCACATATTCTAACCCGTAATAAGCGATGCTTTTATTACCGCCAATGATGAAAGCCACATTAGCCAGCAGAAAAATAAATATAAAGCCGATGATGTAGCGGCCGATGTTACCGCCTGATAAAGCGATCGAAATTACTGTCAGCAATAAAAATACGCCGCCGGTTTTAGCGATCAGCAATAAGTTTTTGGCTGATAGTATCTTGCCGTATAACTCCTCAGATCCGCTCCATTTATAGACAGGTAGTTTAATATCGATGCCGTTCTGTTTGAACAGGACGATAGCCGCGATCAGGATACCGCCCAGGATAACCGCCCACCAATCTTCATTTAGATATTTCAGGTACTGTTTTTTTGCGGGTACAGCTTGGTTAGGGGCAATGGGCGCGGTAGCGTCTATATTCTCAGGCATTATAGGTATATTTTTAGGAATTGGTTTAATAGTTCGGTGCGGCCGGTGGCCGCTAAACAAACATAAGTTTTTAAAATTCATCTACAAAACCGATAGACTATATTGTTACATCTGTGGGTTTTGCCATTTGCAAAACAAGGCTGCCCGATGAACGGGCAACCTTGTAGTATATTCATAGGTAAATGTAGGTACGAATTATAAGGCGTAACGCAGAGTCAGGCCGAAAGTGCGCTGATCGCCAAGTACCGCGGCATAGTGACCGGCGTTACCACCGGCAGGCAGCAATTGCTCAAAATAATTTTGGTTGAACAAGTTACGGGTCCAGATGAATGCTGAGAAACCTTCGGTGGCTTTGAAACCAACACGACCGTTAACCAAATAATATCCTTGAATGTTCAGGTAAGCCGATGGTGATGGGCTTGACGAGAACGACGAACGGAAATACTGATCTGCCGCGATAAAGAATTTAGAACCCTGGTTAAAGAATTTGGCTGGGGTAGCAAATTCGCCACCGTAAGATCCAGCCCATTTAGATACACCCGGTAAGCGCCCGCCCGAGATATCTTTGAAAGCAACCTGCTGGCCGCCAACGGTCAGGCCGGTCTCCTCTAAAGGCAACGGCGCGTTGGTGAACTTTACGTATTTAGCATCGGTGTAAGCCGCTGCCGCATAGAAAGAGAAATGCTGATCTAACTGGAAGCTACCGTCAAATTCAAAACCTTTAACGTTAACCTCGTCGGCATTGGCAATGTAACCACGGTTAACACCTAACTCAGGCGATTGCACGTTGGTCTGGTAATCCCTGATGTCCGAGTTATGATAGTTCAAATTCAGGGTAAGATTTTTTAACGGGGTGGTCTTCACACCAATTTCGTAGTGGCGGGTCTTTTCAGGCTTAATTACAGCCAGATCAAGCGCCGGTTGGCCACTTACCGTTGGTAAACCTGCCACGTTAACACCAACCGGTTTGTAACTGGTTGAGTAAGTAGCAAAAACATTTAAGCGCCTATTGGGGCGGTAAGCCGCGGTTATCTGGTACGTAAAATTCTTTTCATCTGCTTGCGACTCGTAGAACTGGCTGCTATACACACCATTCTTCAGGGCCAGCAGGGCCGGATCGGTAGTTTGCAGGCCGCCACGGGCTACACGGTTGTAGTACACCACTTTTTTATCGTAGTTGATCCTTGCACCCGGCAAAATGTGGAAGCCTTCGGCAAACTCCCAATCGATGCTACCAAAGGCGGCAGCACTTTTAGACTTGATAGATGCATCGGTATAAATACCATAGCCCTCAAACAAACCCGGCGTTTTCCATTGGGCAGTATTGGTGGTGCTTTGCGAGAAACGCCATTGCGCCGAGCCTGACTCCTCGGTACCGGTGATCTTTACTTCCTGATCCAGGAAGAACACACCCACTACCCCACTCAGGTTTTTGCTGAACTCACCAGCATAACGGATCTCCTGGCTCCAGTTTTTGTGCTTAGCGGGGTTTTGCGATTTAGCTAAAGCCTGCAAGCCGGTAAAGTCGCGGTCGTTAGATGGGTCCCAGTTCCAATAGCGCCATGCAGTTGTCGAGGTCAATGTTCCCGGGCCTATCTTTTGGTCAAGGTTCAATGATACACCGCCCAATTGGTTGCCCGAACGCCATGGCGTGTCATGATCGATCACCCGGTCAAATGCATTAGTGCTTGGTAAAGTATAACCAAGATCACTAATAATAGCATTGAATTGACGATAAGCGGGGCGTAAAGTTGGCGCCACGCCGGCCACCACTTGCGCGTATCCATCAGGTTTTTGGTCCGACGCATCGCCGGCAAGGGTGATGGATGTATTCTCGCTCGGTTTGAATAATAATTGACCACGGAAGCCTAAGTTGTTAACGTCGTTAGTGGCACGACCCGTGCGGATATTCTGTACAAGACCGTCGCGTTGTGTGCCCGAGAATGACAAACGTCCCGCCAAATTTTTTGCCAGCGGACCGGTCACCGATGCCTTAGCCTGGATGTAACCGTAGTTACCAAAGCTGCTCTCGAAATTTACACCCGGTGTAAAACTTGGCTTGCGGGTGGTGATATTGAAGGCACCTGCGGCGGTGTTCTTACCAAATAAAGTTCCTTGCGGTCCACGTAATACTTCGATGCTTTCCACGTCTATAAAGTCCAGCGTAGCGGCAGCGGGGCGGGCATAATAAACACCATCCACGTAGAAACCAACACCCGGATCAAGACCATCATTGGTCAAGCCGAATGGTGAACCGATACCGCGGATATTGATACCCGTATTCCGTGGGTTAGAAGTGTAAAGCTGCACAGATGGGATCAACTCTTTCACACGGTTCACGTTGAACGCGCCCG
The DNA here is from genome assembly GCF_015222005.1 of Mucilaginibacter myungsuensis. GTDB lineage: Bacteria > Bacteroidota > Bacteroidia > Sphingobacteriales > Sphingobacteriaceae > Mucilaginibacter > Mucilaginibacter myungsuensis. Next base: position 640,056 of record NZ_JADFFL010000001.1, read on the forward strand.
ACTGATCGATCTGTGTACCCCCTACTACCGATACAGGTATAGGTACATCCTGCAATAATTCCTTACGGCGGCGTGATGTTACCACGATCTCGCTCAGCTGGTCGTCCTCAACCAAAACAAGTTCTAATGGGTTACCGTCCAGTTTCAACACCTGAAAATCCTGTGCTTTAAAACCTACCGAACGTATGCGGATGTAAAATGGCGGCTGTTGTTTTGGCGTGATGGTGAATTCGCCGTTATCGTCGGCGCTAACGCCGGTGGCTGTCCCCCTGATGATCAGCGTAGCGCGGGGGATGGGGATGCCCGTAACGCTTTTAACGCTGCCTTTGAGCGGGGTTTGGGCAAAGGCCGTACCTGCCCATAGTAAAACCAAAAATTGAATGAATAAACTCTTTTTCATGATGATGAGGAATTGATCGTTATGGTGGTTGTAAAATGTAATTGACTGATATATTGACGCTTGCTGAATAGCTGACTCGTAGCGTCAAGCGTGTAAATTCCCTACGCCGATAAATGACCGGGCAGCAGATACGTCTTTAAATTTGACCTATGGGTTAGCTTGATTCAGCGATGGCTGAAAGGGTATGCTGATCAGCAGCAACAGCAACAACATTTATCTGCATGCAGGGGCCTTGCATTTAGCGATAAACCGGTGTTATTTTTTAGTGAAGGATACTGTTCCGTTTTCATTAAGCCTGTTGACTGAGATAGCTATTTTTCTGTTTTGATGATGCAAACATAAAACATCTTTTTGTAAAAACCTATAAAGTCTACAGAAATAGTAGAATATTTTTAAAATCATTCGATCCACTGTTTATAAGGCACTATTTTGTGGGAAACGGTTCTGTGAAAAATATCCCCAAACAAAACATTTATCCTGTAACTTAGCATTATAAACCAATTACCTACCCTATGAGTACCCGCAGAAACTTTTTACAAAAGATGGGACTTGGTGCCCTCGCCTTGCAACTGGCATCAGTGAAAACCTTTGCTACCGACGTACCTGTCGACGATATACCTTACGAGGGACAGACCCTACGTGTAGCGATAATGGGCTTAGGTGGATACGGTACACGGGTAGCACAATCGATGCAAAACTGCAGCCGTGCCAAGTTGGTCGGAGTGATCAGCGGGACACCGTCTAAAGTCACCAAATGGCAGGCCGACTTCGGCATCCCCGAAAAGAACTGCTATAACTACGACAATTTCGACGCGGTAAAGAACAATCCCGATATCAATGCTATTTACGTTTGTACCCCCAACGCCCAGCATCACGGGCAGGTGATCCGCATAGCCAAAGCAGGCAAGCACGCCATTTGCGAAAAGCCAATGGCCGTAAGCGCCAAGGAGGCTCGAGAAATGATAGACGCTTGCGATAAAGCCAAAGTAAAACTGCTGATAGGGTATCGCATGCACTTTGAACCACACACCTTAGAAGTTATCCGCATGCGCAAAGCAGGCGAGTTCGGGCAGATCCGTTTCTTTCAAGGCTTATGCGGTTTTAAGACCGGTGACCCAAAACAATGGCGATTGAATAAAGCGCTATCAGGTGGCGGATCCATGATGGATATCGGCATATACGCACTCAACGGCGCAAGATATATGGTGGGCGAAGAACCAATATGGGTGACCGCCCAGGAAACCAAAACCGACACCGTAAAATTTAAAGACGGCATCGACGAGACCATCCAGTTTCAACTGGGTTTCCCGAGCGGAGCGGTGGCATCGTGCCTGTCTACTTACAACGTTAACAATCTGGATCGTTTCTTTTTAGATGGAGATAAAGGCTTTGCCGAAATGTTGCCATCAACCAATTACGGGCCCATCAACGGTCGTACCCACAAAGGGCCGATCAACCAACCCTATACCACGCACCAAACGGTACAGATGGATGAATTCGCGGCGATCATATTCGACGGTAAGCAACCCGTCATCCCGGTCGACGGGCACGAAGGCTTAAGGGATATGAAGATCATCGAAGCCATCTATCAAGCCTGTAAAACCGGCAAGAAAGTTACGCTATTAGCTTAAAGTTTAGCGGCCAATTCTTGCGCTTTAGCATAGTTGGCCATTCCTTTTGGGATCAGCTTTAGCCATGGTTTAGCTTCGGCTTTGCGTTTTTGCTTCACATAGCTTAAAGCCATGTAATAGGCTGCGTCGTATTTAAAGGCCGACTCACCTTTGTAAAGCGAGGTCAGTATGCTGCGTGCCTTATCTTCTTGTTTATCCTGTATCAGTGTGACCGCGTAATAGAATGCGGCCAGACTGTTAGTTGTATCGGCTGTAAATGTTTTGGCCAATAGCGGTTCAGCCTTAGTAAATTCTTTTTTATTGTAAAAAGCTGCCGCTTTTTCCAGATCGGTCTGCGGGCCAACGCCGCGCTCGGTAACCGACATAGTGGTAGCCGTGCTATACCTGTCGTACAGCGTTTTGCGCCATGGGTTAAACACCAGCAAACCAATAATAAGCACCGCCGCAATGCCCGACGCCCATTTGGTGTACATCCTTATCGAGCTATCTTTCACCTCGGGGCGCATCGAAACCACCTTGGCTTCGGGTTTAAAGTGTTCGGCATTTAGCGTGTTAAGCGTCTCTCTCAGGCGCAAAATATCATTATCGGCAGCAAAATGACTTTTTAGGGCAACACAGGCCTGTTGGTATTGCTCAACATAAGCGCGCAATTCGGCATCCGTAGCCAGGCTACGCTCAAACTCCAGCCGCTCCTGCTCGTCCATTTCGCCATCTACGTAGCGCGATGCCTGATATATGTTGTCCTTTTCCATTGCCTTAAAATCCTACTAATTTAATTAAAGATGCCATACATTCCGATTTCTTTTTGCGCAAATATCCGTACGTCACACCCAGGGTTTCGGCTATCTTTTCCTGCGCCTCGCCCTCCATGCTCCAACGGATGATCTCTTTACACCGCTCTCCCAGTTTTTCGTAAGCAGTTATAAAACGTTGGTTCTGTTCGTTCTGCTCCTCTAACTCGTCGGCCAGGGCAAAAGTATCTTCGCTGCTATCTAATACAGCGTCGGTGTTATTTGTTACCGGGCTAACAGATCTTTTTTCAACTCGTTAAACCATTTGCGTTTGCACACTAAAAAAAGGAAGGCGTTAAAAGGGCAGGTCAGCTCCAACCCCTTGTATTTGGCCTGGTTGTAAATATCTATCAAAGCCTCCTGAAAAATATCAGCAGCATCATCTTCGGTACCATTATTAAAGCAAATGTAAGATCGCACCTGTCGGGCACAGCTTTTATACACCTCGCCAATAAGCGCGGTATCATTATTAAGCAGGGCGGTAACGTACCGCTGGTCAGGGTGAGGGGTTTTGGGCATAATTGGTTCGGTTAAAACTAATTAAAAAATTCTGAACCGCTAAAATTTTTGATTTCTCTGATACCGCTGAAGGGAGCAATTTTTAAATTATTTTGAAAAGCAATGTTCGTGCTATTATCAATGTTTGTTCCTGCTCTCCGTTCCAACTCCTCGCCTGCCCTACGCACTCGCCACCCCGGCTACGGGGTTTCCTCTTTGATCAGGTTTAGGGTGAACGGTTGTATGAATTTGCTGAGCTGATTGATGTTATTGCATGGATAAAGCTTCGATCCATTAACACGTGGCACCTCCGGAGCCAATTGACAATGTCAGCGCGTCGCTATTAACACGTGATCCCGGCGGGATCGGGTTGCCGTGGCAATTTGATATTCATGACCTCTCGATCCCGGCGGGATCACGTGTTAATAGCCGTACAAAACCTAACGGTAAGGATCCGGAGGTGCCCCCTATCCCGACAAAGAAAAGCATAACAAATCCTCTAATAACGGCTTCTCCGCCATGCCGTTGTGCTCTTTGTTGAAACCTCTGTGCCCTTTGTGGTTAAAAATAAACAGAATATTCACCTGATTTACAATTACTTAAAAATAAATAAAATTATTTTCAAAAATTTCTCCCGACGGGGGGTAACAAACTTTTGCTGCTGCTGATATAGATGCAAACAACGATAAAAAACGGCCGACGCTGAAAAGCCAAAACAGAGTAAGCAATAAAAACATTAAAAACCAAGTATCATGAAAAAGCTAAATTTAACCTCAGTAGCAGTAGCAGCATTAATTGCATTATCAGTAGTAGCATGCCGTAAAGATCGCGGTAACCAACCAAGCGTGATCATTAACCCGGATGCTACCCCACAAGAATTTGTTGCTAATAACGGCCCTAAAGTACAGGCCAAACAGATCAACGCGTCAAGCTTGCCACAAACCGTAACATTGGCCGGCGGCACCAAGATCACCTTCCCTGCCGGATCTTTAAACATTAGCGGCGCACCTGCAACAGGCACCGCCACCGTGAACGTGATCGAAGTATTGAAACGCAGTGATGTGATCAAGTTCGGCAGCAATACCAACCACATCAGCGGCGCTCCGCTACAGTCGGACGGTTTTATCTATGTAGATGTTAAAGTGAATGGTGTAAGCGTAGATCGTAACTTGGCCGCCCCAATGCGAATAGAGATCCCGGCTAAACGTGCAGGTTTCACCAACATTTGGGAAGGCGTAAACCAGGGTGGCGCACCGCTGCAACCCGGTGCCGACGCTCAAATGGCTTGGGCTGCCCCACGCCAGGCTAACGGACAAGGTGGTGGTAAAGAAGTACCTCCGGTGGGTGGTTTCTACAGCTTCGACTTTGGTACTACAGGTTGGGTCAACACTGATATCTTTTACAGCTATAACAACCCTAAAACTACTGTTCGTGTAGATCTGATCAACAATCCTGGCGGCCTGTCTTCCTTTCACTCATATAGCGGCGAAACCTATGTATTCTTTTGTGCCAAAGGCGCCAATGTAGTATCGCAACTGTACACTGTAGACGGTCCCAACCGTGTAAAAAGCTACGACAACGTAATGCCGGTAGGTGTTGAAGGCAAGTTGCTGTCATTCTCTATCAAAGACGGTAAATATTATTTAGCCGTGCAAGAGACCACCATCACTGCCAACCAGGTAGCATCACTTACCCTGGCCCAAGTTACTCAAGCCGATGTGCAAGCCGCCATCAGCAGCTTGGACAACTACTAAACAATATCCCAAAGATCAACGTAAAAATAGAGCGGCCCCGGCAACGGGCCGCTTATTATAGTTTAAAGCGCTATATTAGTTTACCAATTTATACCTTCCTGCATGAGAAAGCTGTTGCTGCCCGCCTTACTGTGCGCCTGTGCATCTGCCTTGGCACAAGTGAAACCCATAGCCAAACCAATGGTGAACCCGGCCGATACCGTCCCCGCCATTATAGAACATACCGCCAATGGCAACTCAGTAAAGTTCGGCTCTAAACTAAGGGAACTACGCGGCGTGGCCGGCGCACCTGCGCCGTTCTTCACTTACTTTTGGGAGTTTGGTGATGGCACTTTCAGCTTTGAGAAGGAACCTTTGCACTTGTATCCGGACACCGGAAAATTCGACGTGAGGTTATTTGCCACCAACAATTACGACGATGGCAAACGCCCGCCCACCCGTCCAAAAAAAGTGGTGGTGAAGTCGTCAAAAACATTGTTGGCCGCTACGCCTGTACCTGGCTTTTTTAAAATGGGCGGTAGTGTAAGCCTAAAAAACGATTGTATGCCCAAACCCGGCGACGATATGATGATGGTGATGGGCTACCGCAATAAGACCGAGAACCTGAGGGCCAACATATCGGGCACTATTGTAATGCTGTATAACGACAAAGAATTCGCGGCAGATAACTTTGAACTGGCAGAGTCGCGGGCTTATCATCAAGAGGCCGTTACCGATCTTAAAGCGCAGACCGCCGCGCTGGCCGCTAACCCGGTCATCAAAAGGAAGCAGGATATTTACTTTGCATCCATAAATCCGGGCATCACCCGCGCCCAGATCGATGAGATGTTAGCTGCCGAAAATCTGGCCGTGCGCGAACAGATGGCCAATTTTAAAAGCAGCAAAGCCTGGCATTTCGAGAACGTTAAACAAGGCGAAGAGCGTTACCTCTTCCTGCATTTTAAGACCACACCCGAAATGATCAAGGATACCAACGCAACCGTTAGATTAAGCGGCGTGTTCTTGCCCGATGACCCGGCGTTGGAGAAAGAGACCTTTACCATGGAGCTACAGATCGTAGCATCGCACGATCCTAATAAAATGTCCATCAAAAAGTCGCGCATGAATTATCGTTTGACAGGCAAGCACCGCGAGCTGACCTATAAGGTTCGCTTTCAAAATACAGGCAAAGGCCCGGCAAAAAAAGTGGATGTAGGCGTAAGCATCTCCCCTGTCTTCGACCCAACGACCATCAAGGTCAGCAAAACTAAACCCGAAGTCCCCGTAGGTAAGGCCGGTTATGCCGGGCAAAGTTTTATGGATACTATTATGCGCAAGGATAGCATCCATTTTGTATTCAACAATATCTACCTGCCCGGCACCCAGCAGGAAGGCGTTGCCGATGCTGATTCGACACAGGGTTTTGTAGAGTATCAGATCAAGTTTAAAGAGAAACCTCCAAAATTGCCGATCAAGACCGGAGCAGCCATCGTGTTCGATAAGAACGAACCGATCTATACCAACCGTGCTACAGGTCGTTTTAAAATGGGGCTATCTCCCGCCATAATTGCGGGTTTTGGTTTCCCCTTATCGGCCAAGGAAAGCAACTTCCTTACTCAACGTAATATAACTATAGGTGCCAGTATAGCGCCTTACGCGCCGCACGGTAGATACCTGCAAGCCGAGATCTACCTAAGCGATTTTCAGGAAGTGACCGAGACCCGCTCGACGGGTAACATCCGCAAGGATACCACGATCGAAAAGTTTACTTACATCATCACCAAACGCACACAGACTACATCAACAAAAGTCACCACCATCAACGTGGTGCCGGTATCACTAAGGTACAACCTTAACGCCTGGGTAGGCGGCGGCGTTGGCGCATTGGTATCTGTAGACCTGAACAACCGTTTTAAAAACAACATTAATTACGATCTGACCGGTACCAACGGAACATCCAACACCAATTTTGAGGCCCTGGCGGCGACGGCAAAAAAGACCTTCTCGGATATGCGGGCATCCCTTTTTGCTGATGTGGTTGTTGGGCGCGTTCGGGTTGGACCATCTTTAGGCTTCCGGTATTTTTATGACCCGAAGTCGAAAGTATCACGCACGACCACGTACCTGACCTGGAAATTTTAACCCGAAATACGCTACATTAGCAGGAACATCCACTGGCCTATGTTCCTCAAACATGCGTTTTACTGTTTGCTTTGCTTCCTGTTTTTGGGAAGCCTGCACAGTTACGCGCAAGATGTTAAGGCGAACGACCAACTAAAGCAACTCAGACAAAAAAACGACCTTGCCGAGTGGATCTACACCGGCATTGACCAGGCCGTTGCAGATAGTAAGCATACTGAGGACCTTTATCGCATCCAAAAACAAGCCTGGCGGCAACCTAAAAACATGGATGAGCATGTAGCCTGGCTCACGCTGACGAGTACCCAGGGTTACGAGCGTTTGCAGGCAGGCGATATTTTAGCATCGATCAATTATTACGAGGATGCCTACAAGTATTTTAAAAAGCACCAAGCCTTTGAATTTGATATAGCCTCCTACGTACTGAAGCCCTTAGGCAACAACTACACCCGCCTAGGCGACTACGAGCGGGCCATCTTTATCCAGCAAAAAGTGATCAGCAGTTTGGATGCTAAAGAACAGACCGACGAAATAGCAACCCAGTATAGCAATATCGCCATCTCCTACTACAACATGGGCAACTTTATGGCTGCCCGCCAAAGCGTTGACAAAGGCCTTAAATTGACCAAAGATCCGCAGGTTTTAACAGGGCTGAACAATACACTGGCCGACATCCTTTTTCAGCAAGATAGCTTAGCACGCGCCGAATGGGTGATCATCAGGAATATCGCATCGCAAAACAAAGTCGATCAGCAAACCGCCTTTCGCTTGATGAGCAGCTATACCTCATTAGGCAATATCCGTTTTAAGTTGGGGCAGATATCAGCGGCCGAACAAAGTTACCGCTCGGCCCTGCGCCTGATAAATACCTACTACGCCGACGAACGCCAACGCGAAAAAGCCTTTGTTACTACCCAATTAGGCAAGATAGCTAACACCCAAGGCCAATGGCAACAAGCCATAAAACTGTTGAACACCTCGCTACGGATACTGCGCATCAACGACGACCGCGACCTGACCGACCCCGCCAAGATCTACGGCGAGAACAAACTGGTAGAAGTTTTTCGGGAGAAAGCATCGGTCTACCTGAAATTAGATCGACCGGAAAATGCATTCGAGCAACTCCGCTTTGCCCTATCTGCTAACGATAAGATCCGCGCCGAATTTGCCGACGACCGCACCAAAGAACGGCTTCAGCAAGAAAATAAAGAACTGGCCGGCGAGGCGATCGACCTGGCTTACGCGCTTAGCCAAGGTCCGCAGGGAAAAAAATATCTGCCCCTGATCCTTGAGATATCCGAACAATGCCGCTCCCGGACTTTGGCCGATCAGGTACAGCGAAATAACCGTAAGATAAAAGCGTCGGGCAATGATACGCTGCAGAAAAAACGGGCTAATATAGAACAAGGGATCACCTACAACCAGCGGCTATCGCTTACCGGCAAAGACACCGCATTGTACCAAAAAAAGATAGCCGCCCTGAAATTCGATCTGGCTTTGTTGGATAAAGATAACCACCGCGCCGATGCTGCCAAAATACTATCGCCAGATGCCTTATTGAAAGCCTTGTCTGCCGGGGTGCGTTACATCGAGTATTTCATAGGCGAACGCACGGCCTATGCTATCAATATTAAAGACCAAAAAGTTGAGCGAGTGATCAAACTATCTCCCGCCGATACGGTACGCAAACAGGTGGCCCGACTGGTAAATACCTATTACCGTAAAGGTCCGGATGCCGCTTTGAATGCGCCAAAGTCTTTTTATCAATTATCAAATGCCGTGTACTCGACTTTGTTGGGCGATATCAACATCCGCGATAATGAGCGCGTTTGCATCATCCCCGACGATGTTTTGGGTTACCTTTCCTTCGACGGACTTATCACTGGTAAAAAATTCGATCCGGCAATTTCGCAGTGGCCATTTCTGATCAGGAAGGCTACGATCACCTATGCTTTCTCGCTGAACACGATCGCTATCAACAGCTACCGGCACAATACCAATAGCGGCTTCAGCGGACTATTTATCACGCATGAAAAAGCTAACGACAAACCCATCCTTGCAGTAAAAACGGAAGCCGACGCGATAAATAAACTGGTAGGCGGCAAAATGTTGTATGATGACGATGTGAACAGCGCGTCTTTTTTTAAAGCGTTCGGCAACTCCTCGGCATTGCACATTAGTACCCATGCCTACCTTTCGGGCAGCAATAATGAACCGACGATCGACCTGGGTCAGCAAAAACTCTTCCTTTTCGAGTTACAGGCCACACCTAATAAACCGCAATTAGTGGTTTTAAGCGCCTGCCGCACCGGCGACGGTATGCTGGCCAACGGTGAGGGTATCATCAGCTTTTCGCGCGGGTTTAGCGCCATCGGTACACCGGCTACCATTGCTGGCTTATGGAACGTGAACGACGATGCCGCCGCCATCATCACTGCCAAAACTTATAAAGGCATGCTCATCGGTTTAAGCACCGGCGAAGCCCTGCATCAAGCTAAACTTGAATGGCTTAACAGCGACCGCCCGGCTGATGCTATGTACCTACCCTACTACTGGGACAGCCTGATCCTGATGGGTGCTGATGAGCACGTAAACCTGCATTCAGGGAGCCGCGATGTTTGGATGTTCGCTATAGCCGGTGTGCTACTGATGATAATCAGCTTGCTGACTTTGAGCAAAATAAGGCAAAAAAGACGGCGCAGGTAAAACAGGGATCGCTATATTTGCACCCGCAGCAGCTAACCCTATCTATGGCAAAAAAAGAAGTTACCCACCTATATAAAAAGATATTTGACGACCTGAAAGCCCTGATCGAAGAGGGCCGTTACAAGAAGGGCGATCTGCTGCCATCAGAGAACGAACTTTGCCGCGAATACAGCACTACACGCGTAACTATCCGTCAAGCGCTATCGGCCTTGGCCAATATGGGTTACATTATTCGCAAGCATGGCAAAGGCAGCATCGTAGCCGAACCGAAGAGCGGTTTGGGCATCCTATCTTTAAATGGCGTTACCGCTGGTGTAGGCACACAGAACTTGACCACTTCCATCTTGCAAAAACCGGTAAGGCAAGCCTGGCCTGTAGACTTTTTCTTTGAATTAGAACCTGAAGAAACCAACTCTGGTTGCTTGTACTTCGCCCGTTTACGCTCGATAGACGACGTACCTGTGTTGTACGAGGAAACCTTCATCGCCAATATCGACTTGCCTAAATTCACCTCGAAGAACTTGGAGAATAAGTCGCTCTTTAAGATCCTTAAAGAGAAGTACAACGTTGAGGTTACCGAAGGCGAGCAAAAGATCTGGGCCGTCCATGGCGATAAAAATATCAGCAAGATATTGGGTTTAAAAACCACCCACCCTATCCTACACATGAAACGCCGCATGCATACCAACGTGAAGGGTTTACGCATTTACTCTTCGCTTTATTGCAACACCGAGGAGCATTTTTTGCAGGATAGTTTTTAAGCACTCCACACGTCATCGTAAGGAGCTTCTATCAGCGACGTGACGATTCCCGATGGGAAGAGCAAGAATACCGTGATGAACCGAACGACGCCTTAGTTCTCCGGCATTGGGAATCGCCGGGAACCACCGTCCCTGCCCAGGCACAAACCACTAATAGGCGATTCACACGGCCGGGAGTTTTTCTTTGGTTACTTTCTTTTTGCGGAAAAAAGAAAGTGACATCCACTGACGTACACAATGCACACCGCCTGTCCTAATGAAATGTTGACCGAACGACCGAAGAACCTACGCTATTCTTCTCATCGGGGATCACTACACTACGCTCACGATGACGGGGAGGGAATATCACTTCACTTTCAACTTCTTCTTAAACCCATAAGCCTCACCTAACTTCAAACAATCCTCAGCAGGCAATATCCCTTCAGATGATGTCGGCTCAGACAGGCTCGCAGCAGCCGCGCATACGCCCAATTGCAAAGAACGTTCCATATCCCAACCGTTGTGGATACCCAATAGCGTCCCACCCGCAAAGGCGTCGCCCGCTCCCGAGCAACCCGCGATCTTATCTTCGGGCACAATTACGCTTGGCTGATAAACTTCTTGTCCGTCTTTACTGATGGCAATGACCCCTTCGGGAAAATGTAAGATCACCCATTTATTGACACCAAGGCTCAATATTTTTCGCGCCGCGTGATAGCAATCGCCTACATGAAGCCGTCCCCTCCAATCTACTGTAGCGTATTGAGCGATCATGGCCGCTTCAAACTCATTCACGAATAGGTAGTCGATATAAGGCAGCGCCGGTATCACCACATCATGGAACCGGTCCGACCGTTCGCTCACGATATCTACCGAGGTTTGGATGCCCTGCTCCCTTGCTGCTTTTAATAACTTAGCCGCACGTGTCATTCCATCCGGTTCGATGATATCCAGCTTATCAAGCAATAACAGATAGCCCAAATGCATGAGTTTAGCATCCGACTTTGACAAGTCAAAATGTTCAATATCCAGAAAAGCATTTGCTCCCCGTTGATGAAAAAAAGTACGACGACCGGTCTTGCGGACGCTCATCACGTCGGTATAGCTGGTACTTGCCTTATCGGTCTTTTGGACCTGATCGGTATTGACTCCGTGGTTTTTAAGGTCGATGATTACCTTGTCGCCGCCTTCGTCCTCGCCCACCAAGCCTACACCACTTATAGGGAAGTCAGCCTTCAATTTGGCCAAGGCTTTTGTAACGTTGTATGCTGAGCCGCCGTTGCAACTACTCTCGCTCAGGATATTAGCCAATTTATCCTGATCGGGGTACACATCCACCACTTTCACGTGGTCAACTATCCAATTGCCGCCTATCAATATGCCTTGCCTCATATTATTTATCGCTAAGCAGTTTAACAATTGGGGCTTCGTCCTCGTCTATCTCAGCATAACGGCCAATATCGGGGTTGGAGAAAAAGTTATCATTCAGATCATCATTGGCGGTAGATACCTCGCCGATGATGCACTCATCCGATGCTGGATAAAACTCATGCCACACGCCCGATTCGATAGTCACACGCTCACCTGCAAGCAGGCTGACTTCCGTGCCCGACGTAATGTCAGTGTACTTTCCGTTGATCTTTAACTTGATGATATCAGTGCTCTCTACTTTTGCAGGATCCTCAGCCCAAAGTTTTATTTGGAGGATACCCGTACGGCAAATGATATCCTCTTTCTTTTTTTTGTGCGTGTGCGACGGGGTGGTTTGCCCTTTAGCAGCGTACATCAGTTTTTCGCAATATTCAGGCTCTTCGGCCAGGTTGATCAGGATCAGCCCGGTCTTTTTAAAGTCGCCTAAGCCAAAGTCGGTCACGTCCCATTTGGGTTCCGGCGGCAGGGCCCATCCATGCTGCTCGAAAAACGCTCTCGACGCGATGATCGCATTGTTAATTTCAGATCTTCTCATGATCGGTCTATAATTTAGCGTGGTTTATTTATCTCATTGATCAGCTATAAGTGATCGGCTCGACACTACTGTTTTTGTGCGATCTCAACGCCGCATCGAACGCATACTGACTTGCGACAGCTTCCTCAGGCGTTACACAACCAAAGCGTCCATTCAGGAAGCCTTCCCTTTCGGCAATGTAACCGGCCAGCATCTGCATAAAGCAATCAGCAAAGCCCGGCTCAAATATCCCGCCCGTAATGGTCGGGAAAGGTACACCTTTAAAGCCCAGATCGGTGCGTTGCCAAAACTGCTCTTCGCCCCGGGCAAAGGTCCATAGTGCTTTGGTATCCTTGGTGCTGTATTTCACGCCGCCCTCGGTGCCGTAAACTTCTATATACCAGGTGTTGGTCTCACCAGGCGATAAGCGTTTCATCTCCAAAAGCATCGGCACGGTCGCACCGTCTATATCTACCTGGGTATTCAGCGTGGCGTTATTCCAGGTATCGCAATCGGCCATGCCGCCCTTCCCATCGGGGCGTTGTTCGATTATTTTTTGCAAATACGCGTAAACCGCCTTTGGTTTCCAACCCAAACGCAGCGGAACATGCAGCGCGTGCATGCCCAGATCGCCCATCACCCCTATCTCACCACAAAACTGCGATTGCCGTTTCCAATTGATCGGCTTGTTAGGGTCAAGGTCGCTTGAGTGCAGAAACCCTGCCTTGATCTCGATGATCTTACCTAATCTGCCCGACCTCACCTCCTGTATCACCCGCTGCGGACCGGGTAAAAATGGCATTTCAGAACTGCATCTCACAAATCTTCCGCTCTTTTCGCCGGCTTCCTTTATCGCCAAAGCAGCTTCCAGGTCTATCCCAAAAGGTTTCTCGGCTAACAGGTCTTTGCCTGCTGCTAATACTTCCAAATAGAAGTCCTTATGCAGGTTATGTGGTAAGGCTACGTAAACAACGTCCAGGTCGCTTTGCAATAATTCTTTATAGTCCGTGGTAACCAAAGTGACGGTCGGCAGGGCTGTATACCAATCCAGCACCTTCTCATTCAGGTCGCAAACAGCGGTAAGCGCCACCTGTGCAGGGAAATCATTCAGCGCGAACCAGCGGCCGAAAGCGCTGGCGGCTTCCTTGCCCATCAAGCCGCCGCCAATTATCCCGATCTTTATCGTTTTCATGTTAGTGTAGCTGTATTTAGGTTATTTCTTAAGCAGATGCATCACATCCTCAGGTCGCGCACCTTCGTGCACTAAGGCCATCAGGGCTTTGGTCATGCCGGCCGGGTTCTCATGCTGGATAACGTTACGCCCGTAAACTATTCCCTTAACACCCTGCTGCATCAGTCCGTAGGTGCGTTTCATAATATCCTCATCGCTGGCTTTGCCGCCGCCACGTACCAGAACGGGAATGTTGCCTGCTATCTCTACAATGCGGTGGTATTGGTTCACGTCGTCGGTCGGATCTGCTTTAATGATATCGGCACCAAGCTCCACACCCTGACGAACCAGCGGAATGATCTTTTCGGGATCACCGTTTACCATGTAGCCACCAGCCTCGGCATTCGGGCGGAATACTAAGGGTTCGATCATCAGTGGCATGGCATATTTATCGCACAGCGGTTTTATTTTAAGGATATTGTTAATGCACTGATCCATCACTTCCGGCTCGCCGGGAATACTGAACAAGTTAACAACTACGCAGGTAGCGTCCAACCGTAAAGCCTGCTCCACGGGATCCTCTATCATACGGCTAAATAGCGACCTCGGTAACTCTTTGCCATATACGTTGGCCACATCCGTACGCAGCACCAGCGAGGGCTTTTCCCTGCCGGGGATGGATTGCAGATACTGGGCCTGGCCAACGGTCAGTTGGATAGCATCGGGGGCAGCGTCAACCAAGGTCTCAACCGCTTTTTGGATATTTTCGATACCGTTCAGGAAACTGTATTCGTTAAAAAACCCATGATCTATAGCAACATCAAAGCAATTGCCCGACTTGCTGTTGAATAATCTGTTTAATTTATATTGTTTCATAGATCCCAAATATATACGGCCAAAGTTGTATATACAAGTTATTTGTTTTTATATTTAGGCCGACCAATTTTAGTCTGATGTTGCCCCTAACACAGCACTAAGCCAATATAACTGAATAAAGACGATATGCCAATGAAAACCTGTAAAGCGCTTTTTGCTGCCTTAGTTTTACTTGCCTGCACGGCCGACGCCCAAAAACGCCCGTCTAACTTGCAATATGTAGATCCAAGCATTGGCAGCGTGGGACTGATACTGGAACCAACAAGACCGACCATACATCTCCCCAACCAAATGATACGGGTAGCGCCTAACCGTAAGGATGCATTGGACGACCAGATATCGCACTTCCCGCTTTGCATCGCCTCGCACCGCATCGTGTCTTTATTTAATTTGATGCCTGTAAGCGGACCGAATATGAAAACGCTGTGGAACGAACGTGAAGTTTATAACCACGAGATTTTGACACCCTATTATTATAAGTCCGAGTTAGGCGATGCCGGGAACCTGCTGGAGTTCTCGCCATCGGTAAAAAGCGGTTTCTTTAAGATCGCCTTTAAAGGCAATAACAATAATTATGTCCGCATCGGGCTATCCAATGCCGGCGGTAATTTAAGTATCGACAGCAAGCGCAGCATCAGCGGCACTGAAGAACTTAACGGGATGAAAGCCTACCTATACGCCGAGACCGACGGCGATATCGCACAAGCCGCTGCAAATGGTAAAACCTTAATGATCAGCACGCCAAAGAACATCGGGTTTAAATATGCCATATCCTATATCAGTATCGAACAAGCTAAACAGAACCTGCAGCGCGACATCCTTGCCTGGGACTTTGCCGCGGTAAAAAGCACAGCTTACAGAGCATGGGACAAAGTAATGTCTCAGATACAGGTCGATGGCGGCACTTTGGCACAGAAACGGGTCTTCTATACCTCGCTTTACCGTTGTTATGAGCGTATGGTGGACATCAACGAGGGTGGCAAATACTACAGCAATTACGACCATCAAATACATCAAAGCACTAAACCCTTTTTTGTAGATAACTGGATATGGGACACTTACATCGCCCTTGGTCCGCTGCACATGATATTGGACCCGGATAAAGAGTTGGATAAGATCAACTCCTATGTAGATATGTACAAGCAGGGTGGCTGGATGCCATCGTTCGCGCTCATTTTTGGTGATTGGCCTGCTATGACGGGAAACCACGCCGCCACCTGGATGGCCGACGCCTGGTTTAAAGGTATCCGCAATTTTGACCTTAAAACGGCCTATCAAGGTTTGCGCAAGAACTCGGTAGAAGCTACCCTCCTGCCCTGGAACAACGGCGCACCCACCAAACTGGACAGCTTTTACAACGCCAAAGGTTACATGCCCGGCCTGCATTACGGCGAACCGGAGACCGAGCCGCGTGTTGAACCCAGTTGGGAAAAGCGCCAATCTGTATCCGTTACTTTAGAGAACAGTTATAGCGACTGGAACATTGCCCGTTTGGCTAACGAATTGAACTTTTCGGACCATAAGGATCTATTTATGAAACGTTCTAAATTCTATCAGAACGTTTATCGCAAAGACCGCGGCTTTATGTGGGCCAAGGATAAGGACGGCAAATGGATAGATAACATGGATCCTAAAGCCGCAGGCAGGGAGTTTTTCACCGAGAACAATGCCTACACCTATAATTGGGTGATTAAGCACGACTTTAGAGGACTGTTCGATATGATGGGCGGCACCAAACAAGCCGAGAACAAACTGGATCAACTCTTCCGCGAGGATCTGGGCACTGCCAAATTCATATTTTGGAAAACGCAGCCCGACGCATCCGGACTGGTGGGCCAATTTGTGATGGGTAACGAGCCGAGCTTCCATATCCCCTACCTGTATAACTACATGGGCGCACCGTGGAAGACCCAAAAACGCATCCGCATGCTGCTGGATACCTGGTATACCGATAACCTGTTCGGGATCCCGGGTGATGAGGATGGCGGCGGGATGACCTCGTTCGTCGTGTTCAGCATGATGGGTTTCTTCCCGGTGACGGCGGGTGTACCTGTGTATAATGTAGGTAGTCCGGTTTTCACCAAGGTAGTGATCGATTTGCCTAATGGTAAAAAATTCACGATAAATGCGCCGCAAAGCACCGGCGAGAACAAATACATCCAAAGCGCGACTCTGAATGGCGCACCGCTGAACAGACCCTGGTTCACTCACAAAGACCTGATCGATGGCGGCACTATTAACCTGCAAATGGGCAACCGCCCAAATAGATCATGGGGAGCGGCATCAAACGACGCGCCACCATCGGACGGGGATCAATTGTACAATAAATGGTAAGCGATATATGAGAACATTAAACAAACTTACCACCGTCATACTGCTGTTAGCGGCTATCAGCAGCAAAAGCATCGCGCAGCAAAAAACAATGCAGGCTGTAGACTATGTAGATCCGAATATTGGCGGTTCGGGCATTGTGCTGCAACCTACACGTCCATTGGTGCACCTGCCTAATTCGATGATGCGGGTGTTCCCCATGAAACAGGACCAGTTGGATGACCAGATCATGTTCTTCCCGCTTTGTGTGGTATCGCACAGGATCGAGTACGCATTCTCTTTTCTGCCACTTAAAGGCGTACCTGACAATACTGCCTGGGGTAAACGTTTCACCGTGCTGGAAGAAACGACCACGCCCTATTTTTACAGCGCCGAGGATGAAGAGACCGGCATCACCGTTGGTCTTACTGCTTCGTCAAAAAGCGCCATCTTTGAAGTTGATTTTAAAAACCCTAACAATAATTATTTCCGCATCGGGCTTAACGGTGGCAACGGAAATGTAGAGCAGACCGGCAAGCACAGCTTTGCAGGTACAGAAGAAGTTACAGGCTTAAAGACCTATTTTTACGCCGAGACCGATGAGGATATCGCGCAGGTAAACTATCAGGGGACAGATAAGAAACGTCTGTTGGCCAAGTTCAATGCGGTCAAGGTCAAATTCAAATACGGGTTTTCTTACATCAGTATCGAACAAGCCAAAGCCAACCTTTACAAAGAGATACCAGCTTGGGACTTCGACTCCGTTAAACGTTCGGCTAAGACCATTTGGAACAACAAGCTTGGGCAGATCACTATTAAAGGCGGCACGCTTGGACAGAAACGCACTTTCTACGCATCGCTTTACCGCACTTACGAGCGGATGGTCGACATTAACGAGTACGGCCAATACTTTAGCGCTTACGATCAAAAAGTGCATCAAAGCAAGGAGCCATTCTTTGTAGATAACTGGATCTGGGATATGTACATCGCCGCCGAGCCGCTCCATACCATCCTTGATCCCCGGAAAGAACAACAAAAGATCAGCTCCTATATCGAAATGTATAAACAAGGCGGCTGGATGCCCGCCTTTGCCTTAGCGACCGGCGATTGGCCTGCCATGACGGGCAACCACGCCGCATCATGGATGGCAGATGCCTGGGCTAAAGGTATTCGCGGGTTTGATGTGAAGACAGCTTACGAAGGCTTGAAAAAGAACTCTTTAGAAGGCACGCTCCTGCCTTGGCGTAATGGCCCCGCTACGGCTATAGACTCCTTTTACAACACCCATGGCTACCTCTACTCCACCCGCCCTGAAGAACGCGGCAGCAAGGACGGTGTAGAGATGGACAAATGGTGGGAAGGCCGCGGCAACGAGGGCGTATCCATCACCTTAGAATGGAGCATTTGCGATTGGGCCATTGCACAATTGGCTAAACCAGCGGGTTATGCTCAGGACAAACCGCTATTCTTGAAACGGGCGGGCTGGTATGGCAACGTTTACAATGCAGAAGAAGGTTTTGTATGGCCTAAAGATAAGAATGGCAACTGGATAAAACCTTACAATACCAAGCTGTTAGGTCGCGAATACGTGACCGAGAACAACTCTTACACCTACAATTGGACGCCTAAACACGACCTGACGGGGCTGTTCGCCAAAATGGGCGGCAAGGAAAAAGCTGAAGCTAAGTTGGATCAACTGTTCCGCGAGGACCTTGGGCTGCCCAAATTTCATTTTTGGCTGAACCAGCCCGATGCATCGGGCATGGTGGGGCAATTTGTTATGGGTAACGAGCCAAGCTACCATATCCCCTACCTGTATAATTACCTGGGCGCACCGTGGAAGACCCAAAAACGCATCCGCATGCTGATAGATACCTGGTTTCCCGATAACGTTTTCGGCATACCCGGCGATGAGGATGGCGGCGGAACGACCGGTTTTGTGGTACTATCTATGATGGGTTTCTTTCCCGTTACGCCTGGTGTCCCGGTGTATACGATCGGTAGCCCGAGCTTTGGCGAGGCGAGCGTTAAGCTGCCATCAGGCAAAACTTTCACGGTTAAAGCGATCAATAATTCAAAGAACAATGTGTACATCCAAAAAGCGATGCTGAACGGGAAGGTGTTAGATAAACCATGGTTCACACACACAGATCTGTTGAAAGGCGGCACGCTAACCCTGACCATGGGCGACAGACCTAATAAAGCCTGGAGTAGTAAAGCCGGTAGTGCGCCGCCATCTGGGATAGATATAGATCCGGAGGTGTACAGATAATTGCATTTTTCTGTAGAGACACGATACCTCGTGTTTCCCGTTTGCAAAGTCTGAACCGTTATCTGGAATAGCGCTCAGACCTGCATTGTGCGAGACGCGAGATATCGCGTTTCTACGGATACATAAAATTTTACGTAACTTTAATTAATGAAAAACCTTATCCTGCAATTATTTCTGTTAGCTTCATCAATACCGGCCTTCTCTCAAGCCCCGCCCAACGATCCGTATTTTAAATTCATCAACTACAAGTTTTGCGAAAAACAATGGGTGGTGAGGAATAGCCACAAACGGGCCGATTACTACCAGTTCGGTTTTATGTATGTAGACAAGGCCAAGGGCTTTGTTTTTCAGCAGAGCGGCGTTTTCTTCGTCGATAAGGATGGCCGCTATGTGGTCAATAAGAGATCTCTAAAACAAAAGCACACGCGTGATGAAATAGACGTTCTACAGCGAAAATGGGCAGCAGCGTTTCCTTACGAGTGGACCTTCTCACCCATCCCTCCTGAGCGATTCAACGACCTTAAGATAAAGCAAGCGGTGCCCGATTGGGTGAAAAAGTACTACAATTGACAGAGTATTCCTCCTCACTTATAAATAGATATCGGCGTACCCGGTATCACGTATTTAAATAAACTATCCATCCCCGCATTTGCAATAGCGACACAGCCATTGGTCCAGTCCCTTTTATTTTTGCGGCTGTCGCTTGTACCGTGCACCATGATCTGATCCCCGGGCAGCACACCTTTTCTTCGCGCTGCCTCTTTATGTACCGAATCGGGGTACGATATCAAATAAGCTTTGTAGTATTTTACCTGCGTAGTTTTGCCGGTCAATCTATAATGGCCTTCGGGTGTTTTGCGGTCGCCGGCCTTTTCTTTGTCGCCAATGGGAACCTGACCAAGATTGCATCGATAGGTTAAAAACGGTTTGTTATTTCTAAAGAACATCAGCCGCCTTTTGCTTTTTAACACGACAATACTATCTGCCGAGGACAGCACCGCGTAAGTAGCTGCCAACCTTTGCTGAAAATTTTCTGCATCAAGCAAAGCAGCTTTGTCATCTGCGTTTCTTTTGCGGAAAACCGCCAAAAATCTTCCCTGTAAATTTGTATTAAAAAAAGCCTCCCCTTCAAGCAGCAATTTAAAATATTGGTGAAATTTTAGCGAATTATGATATTGATCTTGATAGATGCGGAATGTATCGATCACAGGCGGGATCTTTTTTAATAGCGCTTGATAGTCGGGCTCGGTGTTTCGGACGGCCTTATTAGTTTCGGTTTTACTATGCGCATTGTAAAACAAGCCGGGCGCGGTTGACATGAGCAGCACACATACCAATAATTTAACTTTTGTCATCGCCTAAAATATTACTTGGTCAGGTTATCAATCACAAACTTCCTCAATGCCGCCGCCGGTACCACCACCGTACTCGTCCGGCTCAACCTTGCGATATTGATCCCCATAAAATTGCCCTTAAGATCAAACACCGGGCTGCCGCATTGTTCGGGTTTGATGATGGCATCCTGAATGAATACATCTTTGAAGCCATCCCTGCGGATGCTTTTGCCACCGGCAAAATGTTCGGCCGGGTGGTTGCTTTTGCGTTGGGGAGGGTATTTTAAAATTACGGTACGTTGTACAGGTTTACCATCGGCAATAGTATTAATGGTCACAGTATCGCCGGCCATTTTGCCCGTCAAAGCCTTTACAAAGTCCAGTTCGTCTTCGGGTTTTGTGTTGCCTATCTGCACAACCGCGTCGCCCACTTTTATACCCGCATCGGCGGCAGCGCTATTGGGCTGTACGATAGTGAAAACCAATTTATCACCCTTTAAGCCTGTAGCCGCGCCGATGTAGCCATAGCTACTTTTAGGTGGCAGCGTAATATACTGACTGCCCAGTGCGCCCCAAACCGCAGTACCATTAACCTGTGATAACAGCAAAGTCCCCAATTCCAAAGGGGCGATGCTGTCAGCCTTTGCATGTTTCAACGAAACAGCTTCCTCACCCATCCGGGCAGAAAGCTTCAGCAATACCAGATCATGCTTTTTATCGCGGGCTATCACTTGCAAACCGGGGCGCTTCAGCCCAAATTCTTGCCAACCGCCTTTGGCGAGCGAAATTTCCGCATCCGTTCCCACCATCGAGTTCTTGCTGATAATTAAAGTTGACTTGGGATCCTTTTTGCCAGGCAAGCCATCTTGTGCGATCAACGTACCGATCACGGTTTGCATCCGGCCGTCAAGTGTACTGCTAATGGTAACGCAAGTGCGGATGGTATTGCGGTCTGCTTTGCCAAATTGTTTGACCTCATCCTTTTTTAAAGCGATGCCCGGACCGCTCTTGCTGTTTGCTAACGCATCTAACAATATGCTATCTTTTGGTAACGAAGTATAGTCGGCCGGTTTGGTAAGTGCATTCCAAAATTTACGGTAAGTATCCACAGGCACTTCATAATTCACCTGCTCCGACTCTCGGATACCACTGTGGATACCGATCACCTTACCATCCAGATCAAACAGTGGGCCACCCGAATCACCGGGTTCCATCAAACAGCTCGACTCGATAAAGCCGTACTCGTTCTTCAGCACTTTTATTTCGCCCAGTCGCACGTTAGGTTTGCGTTGCTCTACCGTTTCGGGATAAGCAATGCTGATGCAAGGCTGACCGACCAGCAAACCATATGAACTCCCCATTGGCGCAAAAGGCCAGGGACCATCACCATTCAGCTTCAGCATAGCGGCATCCGGCACCATATTATCGGGCGGGAAAGCGATACGGCCTAAGCCCTTAGCCGTGGCTACTTTGCCATCCGGGAACATGACCTGATAGCTATGATCATTCCGTACCACGTGGGCGGCGCTCAGTACGAAGCCTTCCTTGGTGACCACTACCCCGCTAAATTGCGCACTCATGCGGTTGCCGGTAGCGGCATCTATCTCCCACATCAACACCGATGCCGGGTAGGCTTTTGCGATAGCTTGTTTGACCAGACCTTCAAAAGCGTTGGCTGGTTTGGCGGACTTTTGGGCGAAGGTTGTGATAGATAGGAATGCCGAGAGGAATAGTATGATCAGGTTTTTACACATAATGGTTTAGGCTATTGTTATAGTTTCTCTTGTCTGTCAGCTAATGGTCGGGGCATCGCTAACTGTTATTTAACCATTTGCGCTGATACGTCATCATTTTCAAACGGATACCAGGATGCTTTTTGCATACTCACAAACCGGTCTGTTGGCATCGCCATGCCCAAAAACAGTCCGGGATTAGTTGTAAATGTGCTTATCGCCAGTTCAGATCTTCGCATAATTTCTACAGACGCAAATAATTTAACCAGGCCAGCTTTCCTTTCTTCCGGGGATCGCCGAATGAATTCAGCATGCACATAGCCTCTTTCGTTAGGTTTAACTAAAAAATAAAAATTGAATTGTTCAAACTCTCTCCGCAGATCGTCAACAACACGGTGATCGTCGGTCAAGATAAAGACATCTTTAACTTCGCTTAATTCAATAAGTTTCCTCATATAGCTGCTTGCGGATACAAACTCGAACTCCGTGTCCTTATCACCTCTTCTCACATGGATCGACACATATCTCGAGGGCAAATTTAACTGCTCAATGATCGAATCTATTTCACGTTTTGTTGGCTCATTGAAACGGTAGATCATTTCCACGATGCCGCGCGAAACATCCCGCAAATTTCCTCTCAGATCTAATTCTGGGAAGTCGAAATGCTCTTTTTCGAAATCTTTATTAAAAAACCGATCAAACAGTTCATACGTGAGCTTTGTGTTTTTATTGAAAAGCTTAAATAATAACCTGCGCGGATAATGCCTTAACTTGGATCTTGGCGCGACCATTCTTTTATTAAAACGTTTATGAAATGCAGAATCTACCGTTTCTACAAAAGGTTCGAAAAGATCGTTCCAGCCGTTTTGTATCGTAAATTTCGAATCGCCGGTATATAGGATAAATCGATGGTGGTACTTTAAACAATAAATTATCCCGAACACCATATTGTTGAACTCCGAATAAAAGCCACCTTCAGATCCAAAATTGAAAACGTATTTATTAGAGAAAGACCTATTTATTTTGTTATAGTCGGTCAAAGACACCATCTGCAGTCATTTATTTTGTAGTGTGAAAATACGCCAAAATTATCAATAAAGTCCGTTAACTAAGCTCAAAACAACAAATTGGTACGAGATCTTCTGTCCATGAAGATCTTCAATAAAATGAGACGCTAAGGAAACTTTCCAAATATCGACCAGTTTGTCTACTTACAAAGCCCTTGATACTTGGTTATCCACAGATCTTCTAAGCGAAATATTAAGCAGCCGCCCCCTGGACAGGAAACCCCGATCGTTCGCCCAAAACTTCTAATTCTTAAATATCTCCGCCAATTTAGCGTTCAAGCTCTCATCGCGCAACGTGTTGCCGATCACTTTCCCGTCCTTATCCAGCAAAAAGCTGGCAGGTACAGCGCGGACACCATACAGGCGGGCAACGTCATTATTCCAATATTTCAGGTCGGACACGTGCAGCCATGGCAGGCCATCCTTCTTAATAGCATCGACCCAGGCTTGTTTGTTATTGTCAAGCGATACCGACAGTATCTCGAAACCTTTGTCCTTGTACAATTTGTACTGCTCTACCAGGTTAGGATTACCGGCGCGACAAGGGCCGCACCAGCTGGCCCAAAATTCTACCAACACATATTTACCTTTCAGGCTGGCCAACGATAGCGGTTTGCCGTTAACATCATTTTGAGTGAACTGCGGAGCTTGCTGACCTACAGCCGTTATAGTAGTGGCGGTAATGCGCATAGCCAGTTCTTTGCCCATATCGGTATTACGCAGGTCGGCATTAAGCGCTTTGTAGACCGGCTCTACCCTGGCAACATCCACCTTGGTACCGGCCGACTCTGACAAAGCCACCAGTGCGAAGTATGAATTAGGATTAGCCTTAGCAAATTCAAATTGCTTTTCCTCCCTGCGTTTGATATTACGAAGGAAACGGGCATCCACCGCTTTCTGGAAAGTGGTATCCTTTTGCATCTCAGGACTTGCACTTTGGAATTCCTGGTTTACCGCCTTAGTGAGCGCCATAATAGTGCCGCCGATCTGGGCATTGTAGGCCTGAAACTCGTTATAAATCTTAGAACCCAGCACCTGCGCGTTAGCCAGCGAGTCTTTAGAGATAAAGCTCACGTTCTCTTTACCAAAATAGATGTAAACCACGTCGGCGTTAGGCGCATAGATAGAATGCGGCTTACCCTTACCCTGATGATCAAAAGACATGCGCGAGGTGGTCACCCCGCTCACATTACCTTTAAAGGTGAATTTACCGTCGACCACCACGCACGAATCCTCGTGATTTTTGCCATTGTCCGAATAATCGATATAGACCTTGGCGGGTTGACCTATTTTACCGATCTGGCCGGTGATAGAAAAGTTTGAAGTTTGAGCCATGGCAAACGCCGGCAACAAAAATGCGATAGCAGCGAAACGGAATTTCATGATAGAGATCTTGATGTTTTTTTGAGAGAGAGCAATACGCCGACACATGGCATCGGCATCATTACAAATATACAAATTTCAAAACAAAAAAAAGAAGCTATTTTGGCATTTCAAACATCAAAATAAGCATAAAAAACGGCCTTATTTCAAACACGTTTTCGCTTGGTTTGAACTTAGGTCGCGAGCCGATCTGCAAATAATTTCGCAATTAAAGTATGTACATACATATCGATTTACGATCGGGTTCTCTATCTTGCAGGCCACACCAATTACCATCATGAAACAGCTTTTAAGATCGGGTTTATTAATAGCCGCCGCCTGCCTGGTTACCAGTCACGCTATTGCGCAAACATCCAAAAAAGAACTGGCTAAACAGATACTGGCCGACAGGGATATGGACACTGTGCAAGCCAGAGCGTTACGCTTACTGACGGGCTTTACAGCCGGTACATCCTACGGCGAGATCTGGATACGCGACTTCAATACGTTCATCAAAGGTTCGTTAAAGGCCCGTAGCCAGCAGGATGTTAAAGACGCTCTGCTACTGTTCTTTAAGATACAGGGAGCCGATGGTAACATCCCCGACGGGGCTATCCCTAAAGAGAAAGCTAACGTAGGCTACAAATACCTGTACTCGGACCTGGCGCCGGGCTGGGCCATCCATAAAAACACGGTAGAGACCGATCAGGAATCATCTCTGATACAGGCGGTTAAAAAGTATGTGGATGCTACCGGAGATAGAACCATTCTACAGGAAAAGATCGGCGACCGCACCGTTGCCGAAAGGTTGGAAAGCGCACTGAAATACGTGCGCAAAGAGCGATGGTCGGATAAGTACGGACTGGTGACCGGTGCCACCACCATTGACTGGGGCGATGTGCAGGCCGAGACCGGCTGGGGCGTGGCCATAAACGACAAAACTAAGTGGGCGATAGATATTTACGACAATGCCATGTTTCTATCAGCCGTACAGGACTATCTGGCCATGACCAAAGACTATCGCATGTGGGAGATCGAAGCCAAGCTGCTGAAAAAGAACATCCGAAAGCATCTTTGGGACGCCAAGGCCAAGAAATACATCCCGCATATCTACCTGAACGGCAGCCCCTTCCCGGACACGTTTAAGGAGCGGGAGATACTTTATCAGGGCGGATCTACCTGTGCTATATTGGCCGGTCTACACAAAAAGAAAGAGATCAAGGCCATCAACCAACAGATGCTGGATATGGTAGCCAAAGAGCAGCATGCTACCATTGGCATGACCGTGTACCCACCCTACCCTGCTGAGCAGTTCCCCAATATGGCACCTTATAACTATCAAAACGGCGGCGACTGGACCTGGTTCGGCGGGCGCATGATACAGGCACTGATACAGAACAACTTACCTAACGAGGCTTACACCGAAATGCAACCGATGATAGCCCGCGTGATCAAGAACAAAGGCTTTTACGAGTGGTACGATGTACGCAATGGCGCCCCCAAAGGCTCGGGCGATTTTCGTGGCGAAGCCGGTGTGCTTTATGACGCAATAACGCAGCTACGGGCGTGGGCGCTGGAGAATAAATAGATCTATAAGTTTAATATGTATGTACATTTGTACATATTGATTTTATTAGTAAGTTTGGTTACCAATATTAGCCCTGATACATCAGCATGAAGAAATTGATCATGATCGCCGGCCTGCTTGCAGGTGGCACACTGCCCTCCTATTCGCAAAGCACCGTTTGGAGCGTCGGTAAAGCCGACGGCTCGGCCAACGAGTTCGCCCTTGCACCTAACGGTTACAAGAAGTTCGTAGCCAGCGACTTTGGGTACGAGGACAAGTTCTTCCTGATCGGACATTCGGATCTTAAAAAAGACTTCCCCTACGTGCTGCCTGGTCCGGCGGATACTTGGGGAGGTACCTGGCCAACGTCGGGATGGCGGATCAGTCAGCAAAGTATCTTGTTCGATGTTAAGGAGTTAGCCGCCAATGGCGACTACAAACTGGTGATCAAACTGGCCGACCATGCTAAGAAATTCTTACCGCTATTAAAGGTTAGCATCAACGGTCAGGACGAAAAGATCCAGCTTGATGCACAAGGCTACGACCTTGCTAAACAGCCACATCCGCGCACTAACGAGCCAACCATCGATTCGGCAGCCTTAAAAGGCGACCTAAGCAGATCCACAGCTAAAACACTGACCATCAATATCAATAAAGGCATTATCCGCAAAGGCGGCAATACAGTAAGCATTACGGTATTGCAAGGATCATGGATCATGTTTGATGAGGTTAGCCTACAGGGAAATGCTACGCTGGCTACGCAAGCGGGGCAATTGTTTGTGCGTGATATTAAACCTGCTGATTATGAGTTACTAAATAATGGCATCCGCACACAACCGTTACTTATTAATACAGAACATGTTAAAGGCAAACCGACCATCAGTGTTGAGTTGGATGGCAAGATCATATTTAAAAACGCAGTAGAAAAAGGCAATTACGACTTCGAGGCACCGATGCCGGCCGTAGCAACCACAAAAACAAGCCGTTACCGGATATTAGAGAACGGCAAACCCATTACCGAAGGTACAGTTGAACGCGGCAAACAAAAGTTGCAAACCCTTGCTAATTACGTAGATACCCGCATCGGTACAGGTCACTCCCGCTGGATGATAGCACCGGGGCCGTGGATGCCTTTTAGTATGGTAAAGATGAGTCCGGACAACCAGAACCCAGGCTGGCAAGCAGGTTACGAACCATCTTTTGAGAGTGTTGGCACCTTCAGCCATATCCACGAGTGGACCATGGGTGGATTAGGGATATTCGCATCCAACGGTAAGCTAAAGGCCAATATTGGCGACGAATTAAAGCCGGGATCAGGCTATCGTTCGACTATCGACAAAAAGACCGAGGAAGCCCCTATAGGAGCCTACAAAGTACAACTGACCGATTACGATATTAAGGCTGAAGTGACGGCCACAACGCGTTGTGGTTTTGAGCGTTTCACTTTCCCAAAAGACCGCGACAGCGCCCGTGTATTAGTGGACCTGCACATACCCGCCGAATATGATTACAACCTAAAAGAGATCAAACTAAAAAAGGTAAGCGATTACCGTATAGAGGGTTATACGCACCAATTCTCGGGCGGGATATGGAGTAATGATGCCGATCAGGACTATCATTTGTACTTTGTGATAGAGGTGGATAAACCGATCAAAAGCATTGGCGGATGGATCAATAATAAGTTGGTTGATGGCGACACTTATGAGGCTAAAGACATCCGCAACGCGGGTGTATATCTCAATTTCGACGCGAAGCAAAATCCTGTAGTTCAGGTACGTTCGGGCATCTCATTTGTAAGTTTAGCCAATGCCGACCTGAATTTGAAGACCGAGATCAGCACACCGTTCGGTTGGAGTTTTGAGAAGATCCAACAGAACCAGGTGAACGCCTGGAATGAGATATTCAACCGAGTTAAGATCACATCCAATAACCGACTGGAAAAGCGCCGTTTCTATAATGCGATGTACCGCGCCAGTAGCCGAAACACCTTCAGTGATGTGAACGGCCAATGGGTCGGCACCGATGGCAAGACCCAACAACTGGCCGGCAAAGATGACCTTGCCCTTGGTTGCGATGCCTTTTGGAACACTTTCTGGAACCTGAACCAGGTTTGGAATTTGGTTACCCCAGAGTGGAGCCAACGATGGGTAAACTCGCAATTGGCTATGTATAAAGCTTATGGCTGGCTGGCCAAAGGCCCTGCCGGGATGAACTATGTACCCGTAATGGTGGCCGAGCACGAGATACCGCAAATGGTATCAGCTTATCAAATGGGTATCAGGGGGTTCGATGCTAATTTAGTGTTGGAAGCCGCACAAAAAATGCAGACCACCCCTGCCCAAAAAGTATTTAAAGGATTTGCAGGTAACCGTGATCTGAAACAGTATCTTAAACATCACTATGTACCGTCGGACAGCGGTCGTTTCTCTAACTCGATGGAGTATTCGTACGATGACTGGACGGTAGGACAATTGGCTAAATCGCTGGGAAAGACCGACGTTTACAATAAATACAACGACCGTGGTTACTGGTGGAAGAATGCGATAGACACGGCAGGGTACAGCCACATGAAATTAAGCAACGGCGAATGGGTGAAGAATTTTGACCCGTTCCGTAGCGGGGCTAACGAGCATTATGTAGAAGGCAACGCCTGGCAACTGACCTTTTTTGTACCGCAGGATGTGCCATCACTGATCAGGATGATCGGCAAGAAAAAGTTCACTGACAGGTTGGAATGGGGATTTTCTCAAAGTGAACCTTGGCGTTATAATGGTATGAATGATCAGTACTGGGATTACCCCGTAGTTCAGGGTAACCAGCAGAGTATGCACTTCGCCTTCCTGTTCAATTGGGCCGGTAAGCCATGGTCTACCCAAAAATGGAGCCGCTCCATTATCGAGCGTTTTTACGGCTTCGGCGTATCCAATGCCTGGCTTGGCGACGAAGACCAAGGCCAAATGAGCGCATGGCTGGTCATGGCGGCTTTAGGCCTTTTCCAGACCGATGGCGGCACAAGTGCCAACCCCGTTTACGAGATAGCAAGCCCGTTGTACCAAAAAATAGAGATAGACCTTGGCCAGCGTTTTGGTCGTGGTAAAAAATTCACGATCGAGGCTAAGGACGCATCGCGGAACAATATGTATGTACAAAGCGCTATGCTTAATGGTAAACCATTAAATTCGTTCAAGTTCCGGGCATCAGAATTACTGAAAGGCGGCTCGCTGATCTTGCAAATGGGGCCAACACCAAACCAAAAATGGGGCATAGCAGGCAGCACTGAATAGACCAGCGCTACCTGCCCGTTACTTGCCAGTTAATTTGCTTGCACGATATAGGTTATCCGTGGTCTGCAATATCTTATCCTTCAGTTTGGGGTTGTATTGGGGGTGTGCTTTTAAAAATTCTGTAACCACCTTGTAGTTAGTTACATTTTGATAATTGCCAAATATCGCTGCCAACCACGATTGGGGGAAAAAGATATCGCCGGTGCGTTGTATCTCTTCTACCATTGCCAAACTTTCGGTCAGGTGTTTACGGGCTGAGGCTTGTCTCAATGGATGGTTGGTGTAGCTTAAACCGGTAGATACCCAAGCCTCCTTTTCGCGGTTCTTGCGTTCTTTCAAGCTGATAAAGAACTTGTCGCGCTCAGCAGGATCGTTAGATAAGGCGGGCATCAAAAAGTCCAAACGTGCTTTGCGTTCAGGGTTGCTGATACGGGCTTGCTGTTGTTTGATAACTGAGGTTACGGAATCACTTTTTAGAGCGATGGTCAGCGCAATCCCTGTATAATCGTCTTCGAAAAGCTTGATGCCTTCAGGTGCTTTTTGGTCTTTCCAGATGGTGTAGATGCGTTTACCTGCCTCAGGTGTTCCGTAAATGTTCTGATAAGTGTTAAACAAGATCTTTTTAGTATTGGCGGTTGTTTGTACAGACATCGCGTCCCAAACCATTTGCTCCAAGCCGGCGACCGTCTCTTTACGTTGGGCCGTAGGGATAAACTGCCAATAGATATTGGATAAATAGCCCGCTATCAACCTCAAATTCAATTCATTTTGCTCGGTACGTAGCCCTACGCTGAAGAGAGCCAGCAACTCGGTCGGTTTAAAATAGCGACCAGCTAACATGTTCTCGTACATATTGATATAGGCCGACGCGCGTTGGAGCGGGTCGCTCAATTTCAGCACGGTTTTCAGGTCTTTTGTATCAGCGGGAAATAGTCCGTAACCCATCTCGTCCGAATTGAATAAGATACTAACAGGCACGGCTTTACCTACGGCAGCTGTCAGTTTTAAACTCGCCGTCTTTATGTCTGCGCTGATGTTCTCGTTATGATCGGCATAGATCAGCGTAACGGCGAATTTTTGGGGCCATAGGCGCGGCAGGCCTCGTTCGGCCCGTTGGGTGATGGTCAGGTCGGTTATCTTGCCGTTGCTGTAGGCCATTTTATAGTCGAACACCGGTCTGCCGGGTTGGTTCACCCAGACTTTGTTCCAGGTATTCAGGTCTTTAGTGGTATGCT
Source organism: Mucilaginibacter myungsuensis (assembly GCF_015222005.1). GTDB lineage: Bacteria > Bacteroidota > Bacteroidia > Sphingobacteriales > Sphingobacteriaceae > Mucilaginibacter > Mucilaginibacter myungsuensis. Next base: position 670,850 of record NZ_JADFFL010000001.1, read on the forward strand.
TGCCAAGGATGGTTATCAGATCATTCCAGGTAGCGTTGCTGTACGAGTATTTTTTAAGATACTCACGCACACCGGTTTGGAAATTATCCTTGCCCATCAGCAACTCCAACTGACGCATCATGATCGGTGCTTTGTGGTAAATGATATTCCCATACATCGACCCGGCGTCCTGCAAATTGTCCAATTGTTGACGGATGGGATTAGCGCCTGCTGTACGATCCACGCCATAAGCGGCCGGGTAATGATCGATCAGGAATTTGAGTTTAAAGGTCTCTGCTCCCATTACTTTTTCGGTCACCTTATCGGCCATAAAATTGGCAAAGACCTCTTTCATCCACACGTCGTTAAACCATTTCATCGTCACCAGATCACCGAACCACATGTGGGCCGTCTCGTGGGATATCAGGTTAGCTCGCGCGATCAGCTGATCTTTTGTAGCACCGGCATCCAAAAACAACGACGATGCCTTGTAATGCACTACACCAGGGTGCTCCATCCCACCGAACTGAAAGTCAGGTATAGACACAAAACCTATCTTTTGGAATGGGAAAGGGATGCCCGTCCAATCCTCCAAAAACTTTACCGCATCGTTGTGAGCACGGAATATTGAATCGACGCTTAGACGGATCTTTTCAGCATCCGTTTCCCGGTACAAAAACTCAGCTTGTTTGCCCGCAACGTCTTTGGCAACAGAAGTGTATTTGCCCGCGGTGAACGAGAAAAGATAAGTAGGGAGTTTATCCGACTTATTAAAAACATATAGATCATCGCCTACCGATTCTTTCAGGGTGCCATTTGCTAATGCTTTCCAGCCCTTCGGGACTTGCACACTTAATAAAAATTTGGCTTTTAGGTCTGGCTGATCAAAGCATGGGAAGACGGTACGCGCCCGATCAGGTACAAAAAGCGCGTATAGGTATTCCGCGTTGCGATTTAGAGATGCGTTTCCCGGAGTAAAACGAATCACGATCTCGTTATCTCCCTTTTGCAGGAAACGCGTATCGATCACTAAGTGCTCATTCTTAAGCACAACCGGTACTTTATAACGATTAGCCGTAATAACTTCAACATTCCCGGCGCCTTGCTTAAAATCTAATTGCAAAGGCTGGTCTACATCGTTCAGCTTAAAGGCGATATTCTCGATGCCGGTGATCTTGGCCTCCTTACTTGCCGGGACCACCAGATCAAGCGTATACTGGATATCGCTAATGTTGGCGTGCCGATATTTGGCCAACTCTAACGATACACCGGGCACAACAGGTATCCGTTTTTGCTGCCCGACCACTGTTGCGGCGGTCAATAATAAAAAAACACAGGTATTGAATATCTTCATAGAACAGGACTCAACATTTGAATAATAACCCCCACACTCATCCAGGCCATAGTAACAACAACGGCTACGCCCAGCAAGGTGAGCCATAAAGGTTGTTTGTATGATGCAATGATCTTAACCCTATAGGCACCGATCAGCATTACCCCAAGGGCTATCGGTAATATAAAACCATTGATAGCGCCAACGGCCAGTAAGATCTTCACCGGTTTACCGATAGCCAAAAATATAGCACAGGATACCAGGATAAACCCAACAATAACCTCGCGGTTAAAACGCTGGATAAAAGGATGGAATGTGCGGATAAAAGATATGGACGTGTACGCCGAACCAACTACCGAGGATATCCCCGCTGCCCAAATGATCACCCCGAATAACTTATATCCTACCTGCCCGGCCGCTAATTGAAATACCGATGCGGCGGGGTTGGCCGGATCTAACTTGCCAAAGTTGGTAATGACACCCAAGGCCGCTAAGAATAACAGCAAACGCATTACCGACGCTAAACCTATCGCACTCAGTGCGCCCTGGTTAACAACGGGCAGGTTCTGCTCCCCAACTATCCTTGCATCCAGCAAACGGTGCGCCCCCGCAAAAGTGATGTAACCACCGACCGTACCACCGACAATAGTCAGCACCGCCGTAAAACTGAACTGACTTGGGTTAACGGACCGCAAAGCCGCCTCAGCCATAGGCGGCGCACTGATGTAGGCCACATAGCAGGCCAAAAATATTTTGAGGCATCCCATTACCTTGGCGAACATGTCCATCGCCTTGCCAGATTCTTTGTAGATAAAGATCCCAATAGCCACTACCGAACTGATCATAGCCCCCTGCCCTACACTGATGCCTAACAGCACATTGAGGCCAAGCCCCGCACCGGCAATGTTGCCGATATTAAAAGCCATCCCACCAAGAAAGACCAGGAAAGAAATGAAGTAACCAAGTCCCGGAAAAACGGCGTTAGCGATATCTTGCGCAGGTTTATCGGCAACGGTAATGATCCGCCAAACGTTCAGTTGCGCAATCGCGTCCAACACTATCGAAAGCAGTATCACAAAGCCAAAGCTTGCACCTAACTGCTCGGTAAAAACTGCGGTTTGTGTGAGAAAGCCCGGACCGATCGCTGACGATGCCATCAGGAAAGCCGCCCCGATCAATACGCTCCAATTTTGTTTTTTGGTCATGGGTTACCGGGAGCTTTAATGATGATACCCTCGCTTTTTAGTTTTTTTCTAATAAGGGCGGCAAATTCAACAGCCTGTGCGCCATCGCCATGCAAGCAAAGTGTTTCTGCAGTGAGCGGAACGGTTTTGTTATTGGTCGATATTACCTGTTGCTGTTTGACCATCATCAGTACTTGCTTTAGCGATACAGCCTCATCCGTGATCAGGGCATTGGCTTGTTTGCGGGGAGTTAGCGAGCCATCGTCCTGATAGGTGCGGTCGGCAAAAACTTCGGATGCGGTCTTCAAGCCAAGTTGTTTGGCCCAGGTGATCATTTCGCTGTTGGCCAAGCCATATAGGACCAGCGATGGGTCAAAGTCGTGTACGGCTTCGGCAATGGCTTTAGCTAAACCGACATCTTTAGCCGCCATATTATACAAGGCGCCATGCGGCTTCACGTGAGCTAATTTGCCATGAGCCGCATTTACGAAGCCACTTAAAGCACCTATTTGATAAAGAGTGATCTGATATGCTTCTTTAGCACCGATCTTCATTTCTCGCCGGCCAAAACCTTGCAGATCGGGCAGACCTGGATGAGCGCCGATGGCCACGCCTTTTTTAACGGCCATAGCCACCGTACGCTGCATCACATCAGGATCCCCGGCATGGAAACCGCAGGCAATATTGGCCGATGTAATATGATCCATCAGTAACTCATCATTAGGCATTGGGTAATTGCCAAAGGCCTCGCCCATGTCGCAATTCAGATCGATGCTTTGCATAATGTATTATAAAAATTTAGCCCGCACAGATGCGGCGATCTCTTTTAACAGGTATTCCCGTTCAATATACAGCATTTCAGCCTCTATACGACTAATCGCTTCAAAATATACCGCATCGCCGGGTTTTAACTGGGAGCATAAAGGCAGATCTACCGCAGCAACCTGGGCAATACGGGGATACCCACCTGTGGTTTGGCAGTCGGCCATCAGTAAGATCATGCTGCCGTTACCGGTCACCTGAATAGTCCCGGGCGCAACGGCTGTCGACAACAATTCGTCATGTCTGACGCGTTGAATTTTCCTCCCTTCCATATGATAACCCATGCGGTCGCTTTCCAATCCGATAGTGAATGGTTCGGTTAGCAGATCAGCTATGGAACTGCCGCTGAACCATCTAAATTCGGCAGCGGGCATAATGCGGATCACGCTGCGTTGTGCTTTAGAAAGGAGTCCTTTTCCAACCAGCCAAGGCTGATGGTGAACTTTGCTTGATACTAAACTCTCAAATATCTTCAAATTCAATTCTGAAGGTTCACAGGCATTCAACACATCACCCGCGTGAATAGCCCGCCCCTGCAAACCACCAAATGCGGCAGGCAGATAAGTACTGCGACTACCAAGCACTTCTGGCACATCCCAACCGCCGGCAACAGCTAAGTAAGTCCTGATACCTAAAGCATTCCCCGTTGACTTGACCACTGAGTTTTGCGGGATAAATACCGGCCTGTCTGATGGTAATATTTTATTGTTGATGCTTAAGCAAGCGCCCTCGCCTGAATAGGCGATCAGCATATCATCGTCGGCACGAAATGTCGCACCGGAATAAGTAAACTCAAGCACAGCGGCATTCTCGTCATTGCCGATCGCGATATTTGCCAATCGGGCAGATAACGTATCCATTACGCCCGAAACAGGCACTGCTTGTGATAAATACCCATGCCGCCCAAGATCCTGAACGGTGGTCAACAAACCCGGCTTAATAAAAGTTATCCGCATCAATTGCCGCCCTTCAGTTGGTTAAATTCTTCTATCGATACCGACTTGAATTGCACCCTATCCCCCGCTTTTAATAAAGATGGTTGCTTGCGCGATGCATCGAACATTTTCAGCGGTGTTTGCCCGATCAGCTGCCAACCGCCGGGTGTTTGCAGTGGATAAATGCCGGTCTGTTCGCCGGCTATGCCTACCGCCCCTGCCGGTACGGCTTTACGTGGTGTACTTTTACGCGGCGATGCCAGGCGTTTGTTCATGCCACCCATGTAGGCAAAGCCCGGCACAAAACCGATCATGTAAACGGTGCAGATAGCTTGGGTGTGAAGTTTGATCACCTCGTAGGTACTCAGATCATGCAACATCGCGACATCGTTCAGGTCAGGGCCAAGGTCGCCGCCATAGCATACGGGTATGGTGATGATATCGCTTTTGCTACCAGAGGCCGTGTTGTTATCGATCTTAATAGCCGAAAGATATTGTTGGACCCGCTCGAATGCATCGACCCCTACCAGATCACTTTCGATCACTTTCAGGGGATCATAAAACACACTGAGGCTGGCATAAGCGGGTACAGTAGCGGTCATCCCCTGGAACGGTTTGGCGTTCAAATATTGGTCGTAAGCGGTCACGACGGCCAGGATATCCTCGCTGATGATATCACCGAATTTGATGGTAACAGCGCTTTCGTTAAGGGAGTAAATATGGAGCGGGGATAACATATTTTATAGATCGTCGCCCCATCGGCGACTGTAAGATCTTGTGATCTTTTGGATAGGCAATATAGCAATTCTTTCCACTAAACATTGCGCAGGCCAAGGGCGCGAACTTCCCCAGATCAGGCGATATCGGATATTTTGTCCGATATCGATCATATTTCAAAAAGAAAAATATTACAAATATCTAATTATCAATATCTTAACTTTGGCACAGCGCTTGCAAAAGGATATGCAAAATTACTTGCATGGATAAAGCTATACCCCAAGAGGTCATCCTTCAGAAAAAGAAGAAGAATATATACATCATCATAGTCGCAGTTATAGTACTGGCGGCCCTGATCTGGGCCTTACGCGTTTGGCTAAACCCATCTGTTAGCCGCGCTGATATTACCACCGCTACCGTTACTACAGGCAATATAGAGAACACCCTTAATGCATCGGGCGAGGTGCTGCCCGAGTTTGAGGAGATACTGACCAGCCCCATCAACGCGTCTATCAAAAGCGCGCTGATGGATGCCGGCAGTAACGTTAAACCGGGCCAATCTATCATCACACTGGACAAGGCCGCTACCGAGACGGAATACGAGAAGTTGAAGTTCCAACTGGAAACCAAGGAGAATGAGATAGCGAAACTAAAACTGGACGTTAATAAAAGTTTCTATGATATCAAATCTAACAATGACATCAAACAGCTCCGCATCAGCAGCCTGGCCGACGCCGTGGAGAATGCTAAGCGCCTCTTCAAAGCCGGCGGTGGTACCCGCGAGGGCATCGAACAAGCCGAACTGAACTTGAAAGTAGCCCAACTGGAAAAGAAACAGTTAGAGAACGAGATCAAAAGCAAGCAACAGACCATGCAGATAGAGATCCACGAGGCCGAAATTGCCGCCAAGATCCAACGCAGCGACCTGAACGAACTTAAACGCAAACTTGATCTGGCCAGCATAGTAGCCACCCGCAATGGTGTGATCACCTACGTGAACAAGAATATCGGCGCACCTATCACCGTGGGGCAAACACTGGCCCGAATTGCCGATCTGGGCAGTTTTAAAGTGGCTGGAACGATGTCTGATGAATATGCTGATCAATTACATAGCAGCCTGCCGGTGATCGTACGCATTGGCGATACCATTATGCGGGGGCATGTGGCCAACGTATCTCCATCGGTACAAAACGGAATAGTTTCATTTGATATCCAGCTGGATATCCGCAATAATAAAGCACTGCGCCCCAATATGAAGGTGGATGTTTACGTGGTAACAGCATCGCACAACAAAGTGACCGTTGTAGCTAACGGACCCGCATTTAAGGGCCCGGCAACCCAGGATGTTTTTGTAGTTAACAAAGACAAGGCAGAGCGCCGTACCGTCCACATCGGGCTGACCAATTTTGATAACGTCGAGATACTGGACGGCCTGAAACCCGGCGATGTAGTGATCACCACCAATATGTCTGAATACAAGAACTCCAAACAATTAAGCATCAAGGACTAATGAGGGCGGGGATAAAAATATCGATCAAATTAAGTTTGCTTATAGCGACATTGGGTGGTATATCAATGCCCGCCCTTGCACAGACTGACAGCATTAAACTGAGCCTGCTACAAGCTGTGGAGTTGGCCAAGCAAAACTCCATTGCCGAAAAGCAAGCGGTCACTACACGCGAAACCAAATACTGGGAATGGCGTACCTTTAAATCCAACTATCAACCACAATTGGCGTTGAGCGGCATTTTGCCGGGTTATAGCAAGACCTACTCGCAGGTCATGCAGCCCAACGGTACTATCCTGTTCCAGCCGATACACAACGATAACTCATCATTGGAGTTGAATTTTAGTCAGAGTATCAGCGCTACCGGCGGTACCATCTACGGTAATTCGCAGTTGCAACGGTTCAGCGATTTTGACCGTAATAATGTGCTTTATAATGGCCAGCCTTATAGCATTGGATTTAGTCAGCCGCTGTTCCAGTACAATCAATTGAAATGGGATAAAAAGATAGAGCCACTGAAGTATAAAGAAAGTACGCAGGCTTTTATCGAGGCTCAGGAAAAGATCGCCATCAACGTGACCGGGTACTTTTTTGATCTGCTGTTAGCTCAGGTCAACCATAAAATAGCACAGACCAATTTGAATAACACCCAACGTATTATGGGTATTGCCAAACTTAAATTTGAGTTAGGCAAGGTATCTAAAAATGAGATATTGCAACTGGAACTTGAAGAATTGAACTCGCGCAAAGCATTAGGGACGGCATTGAGAGATATGGAGATAGCCACCCTTACCCTCCGTAGCTATGTTGGTATGGAAGGCGCGGACAGGATCGTGTTAGATGTACCGGCGGGTGTGAACGAGATGACCATCTCATCAGACAAAGTACTGAGCGAAGCCTTAGAGAACCGATCGCAAGCCACAGCATTTATACGCCGAGTTGCCGAGGCAAAGCGTGATGTAGCCAAAGCTAAAGGCCAGAGCGGCTTAGTGGCCGCCTTACAGGCCAACCTGGGCTTTAGCAACACGGCTACCAATATTCCGGACATATACCGGTCGCCGCAACAGCAACAGTTGGTGCAGTTGCAGTTCTCGATACCTGTGTTGGATTGGGGCCGATCTAAATCGCGCACCAAAACGGCCGAGGCTAATGAGCAATTTGTGAACTATGCTGTAGAGCAGGACAAACAGATATTTCAGCAAGAGATAGTTACACAAGTAACACTATTCAATATGATGCGGGGCCAATTGTCGCTCACGGGTAAGGCCGACGAGATCGCGTCCGAAAAATATAAGATAGCCAAAGAGCGCTACATTTTAGGCGACCTTAGTATCACCGACCTCAGCATCGCCTTCACCCAGAACGACCAGGCCAAGCGTGACCATATCTCATCCTTACGCGACCTGTGGGGCGCTTACTATCAGCTGCGTTATCTATCCCTTTACGATTTTGAAAAGAAAGAAAAGATCAATTATAAATAGCTATCCAAAAATTTAATAACCAACAATAACGCATTTTAAAACACTGACTTACAACACTTACCGACAATGATAAAATTACAAAACATCCAAAAAGTTTACCGTACCAGCACCGTAGAAACGCTGGCGCTCAATAGCATTAACCTTGACGTTGCCAAAGGCGAATTCCTGTCGATCATGGGTCCATCAGGTTGCGGCAAAAGTACCTTGCTAAATATCATGGGCCTGCTGGATAACCCTAGCGGCGGCACGATCAATATTGCCGATCAAACTATCGACAAATTCAGCGACAAGCAGTTGGCGCAATTCCGCAATAGCAAGTTGGGCTTTATCTTCCAAAGCTATCACCTCATCAATGATCTGCAGGTGCTGGACAATGTAGAGTTGCCCCTCCTCTATCGTGATTCGACGGCCAAAGAGCGCAAAGCATTGGCCAGCGAGGCCCTGGAAAAAGTAGGTCTGAGTAATCGGATGAAACACTTCCCAACTCAATTATCGGGCGGTCAGCGCCAAAGGGTAGCTATTGCGCGGGCTATTGTAGGTAACCCGTCCATCATTTTGGCCGATGAGCCTACCGGTAATTTGGATAGCGCCATGGGTAATGAGGTAATGGACATCCTGATCAACCTGAACCGTAACGAGGGAACAACCATTGTGATGGTTACGCACGATGAGAATATGGCCCACAAAACGCATCGGTTGGTAAGGTTATTCGATGGATCGCAGGTTCAATAATTCATTAACCTAAAACTATAAAACATGTTAAAGAACTACTTTAAAATAGCCATAGCAGTACTGAAAAGGCGTAAATTCTTTACGTTCATCAGTCTGTTCGGAATCAGCTTCACGCTGACGATATTGCTGGTACTGGCCGCCTTTATTGATAAGGCCGTGAATGATACTTACCCCGACCGTAAACGCAACCGCTCGCTTTATGCCAACAAGCTGGAGTTGCGCGGTAAAGAGTCGATGAACTCGAGCAGCTTAAGCTATTACTTTATCAACGAATATGTAAGCAAGTTAAAAACGCCTGTCAATATCGGTATATCAACCCGTTACGAATCAACAAATACTTATGTGAACAACCGTAAGGTTGTCATAGATTATAAATACACCAACGCTGCATTTTGGGATATCTTGGAGTTTGAATTTATTGAAGGTAAAGCCATAACCAAACAACAGGTGGACAATGCCGAACACGTTGCCGTGATAACCGAAGCGTTAAAGAAAGAATATTTTGGCGATGGTAATAGTCCCGTTATTGGCAAATACATCGAAGCCGATAACGTGAAGTATCGCGTATGTGGCGTAGTAAAAGACCTGCCGGTGATCTCCTATTTATTTTACTCGAACATTTACCTGCCTATCACTACATCTAAAACAAAGTTTAATACCAATAAAGATTGGTACATGGGTAACTTTAATGCCATCCTATTGGCTAAGGATGCTGCCGATGTGCCTAAAATGCAAAAAGAGTATGCCGATATGATAGCCAAATTAACGATGCCCGATAAGCAATTTGATCGCATTAATGGTCACGCCGATACCTACCTGCAAGGTTATGTACGCAGCGGCAACGAAGAAAGGTCGGGTATGCTATACGCCATACTTACCGTTACCCTGTTCGCGTTATTTGTGATGTTGCTGCCTACTCTTAATCTGGTAAATATCAATGTCACACGCATTATGGAGCGCTCGTCAGAGATAGGTGTGCGTAAGGCGTTCGGTGCTTCATCAAAAACCTTGGTGTACCAATTCATTGTCGAAAATCTTATCCTAACTTTCTTCGGCGGGGCAATAGGTATCGTGTTAACTGTGCTGGTGCTATACTACATCAATTCGGCTAATTTTATAGCAAATCTTGATCTTACCGTCAACTTTACGGTGTTGGGTTATGCCATGTTGGCTTGCCTGGTCTTCGGGCTGGTATCGGGTGTTTACCCGGCCTGGCGGATGTCCAAACTCAATATTGTAAAGGCTTTAAAAGCTTAACAACAACTCTATTCATCACTAAGATAAACTCATCATGATAAAGCATATATTTAAAATGATCTGGAACAAAAAGAAGCAAAATTCCCTGCTGATAGTAGAGATATTGCTGTCGTTCATGGTCATCTTTGGGGTATTCAGTTACGGGCTGAATGCTTACAGCAACTACGCAACGCCCATGGGCATAAACTATAAGCAGGTTTGGGCTATAAGCTATAACCACACCCTTGATACCAAGAGCGCCGACTCGGTAACAATGGTGTATGAGAACCTGCTCAATAACATTAAAGCCATGCCCCAGGTGATCGATGCCGGCTACCATAGCAACAATATCCCATTTAGCACCAACCACATGAGCGGGGGATTAAAATATAAGGACGAAGTGATCTATTACATTAATGGTTACGATGTTGACCAAAACTTTTTAAAAGTTACAGGCGCTACTATGGCTTCGGGCCGCTGGTATAACAAAGCCGATGCTGCGCAGCGAGGGAAGATAGTGGTGATCAATCAATTCCTCAAAGAAAAGATGTTCGGTAAGGAGGATGCTATAGGCAAAACATTTGGTAATGCCGAAGGCAAAGACCCGGTCAAGATCATTGGCGTAGTAAACAGCATTAAACAAGAAGGCGATTATCAAAAGTTATCTTACGGTAGATATAACCTGCACGATACCGCTGCTTACAAATGGATGGGCAAAATATTGGTAAAAGTAGCCCCCGGCAGTGGTGCTGATTTTGAGGGCAAATTGTATAAGTTAATGGCCAATACGCTCCGCAAGTCTAACATTGAGATAGAGCATTTGGATAACAAACTGACGGCGTACAACAAATTTACCGTGGTTCCGCTGATCATCATGTCTATTGTAGCCGGCTTCCTGATCATTAATGTGGCTTTAGGTATATTTGGCGTACTTTGGTACAATATTAATAAGCGACGCGGCGAGATAGGTCTGCGCCGGGCCGTGGGAGCTACCGGCAATGGAGTGTCTCAACAATTGGTATATGAGGCTTTGGTACTGACCACGCTCTCGCTCGTTGTCGGGACATTTTTTGCAGTGCAATTTCCGTTGCTGCATGTGTTCGATCTGCCGGCGATCGTGTATGTAAAGGCGATGTTATCTGCCATCGTTTTTATTTACCTACTGGTATTGGTATGCTCCCTATATCCGGGCAAGCAAGCGGCGGCAGTTTACCCAGCCGTGGCCTTACATGAAGAATAATTTACGATCTTGCCAACAAAATAAATGATACTGATCATAGACGACGATATTGCTGTACGTACCTCGCTGGTGCTGTTATTGGAAAGCGAGGGATACCAGGTCTCCGCCGCCGCCTCGCCTGCCGAGGCGGTCGGCGTTATGAAAAAAGCCGTGCCTGATCTGGTCATATTGGATCTAAATTTCTCTAACGATACCTCCGGTCAGGAAGGGCTAGAACTATTGGGTAAGATCAGGGAAAACCATTCTTCGGTGCCGGTGATATTAATCACAGGCTGGGGCAGCATCCAACTGGCCGTACAAGGTATGAAAGCCGGTGCAAACGATTTTATCAATAAGCCCTGGGATAACGGCTATGTGCTAAGTACCGTAAAAACCCTGCTGGACCTTAACGGCAATAAGGCTGCCCACCAAACGCGTAAACAGCTGGATAAAACCTACAATTTTCAACACATCATAGGCGAAGACCCCAAGATGCTGGATATTTTAGAGACCATTGGCCGCGTTGCTGCCACCGACGCATCTATCCTGATCATGGGCGAAAGCGGTACGGGTAAAGAGCTGATCGCTGAGGCTATCCATCAGAACAGTAACCGCCGGAATAAACCATTTATCAAGGTTAATTTGGGCGGGATCAGCACTTCATTGTTCGAGAGCGAGATGTTCGGGCACATGCGGGGGGCGTTCACTGATGCAAGGTTCGACCGTGTGGGCCGCTTTGAGATGGCCAATAAAGGGACGATATTTTTAGATGAGATAGGCGAACTGGATGCCGGCAGTCAGGTTAAGTTGTTAAGGGTTTTGCAAGACCGGACTTACGAGGTATTGGGCAGCAGCAGGACCAAAACAGTTGATACACGCGTGGTTTCCGCCACCAATAAAAATTTGAATGAGATGGTGAACCGCAGTACTTTTCGCGAGGATCTGCTGTACCGTATCAATCTCATCACCATTCATCTGCCTGCTTTGAGGGAACGGCCTAAGGATATCCCCCTGTTGGTTAACTTTTTTATCAATAACCTGAAAGAGATCTATAACCGGCCAAAGTTATCGGTAAGCGTTTCGGCTATGAAATGGCTGACGCAATTGCCTTTGCCGGGTAATATCCGCCAGTTGAAAAACTTGGTAGAGCGTTCTATCTTAGTAAGTAAAAATGATGAACTGACCATCGATGACTTTAGCATCCAGCTTGACCTTTCACCTGTAAAAACGGGGGCCATGCAATTACCCGGTGTAGGTACACTAACTTTGGAGCAGGTAGAGATAGAGATGATCAAACGGGCCATGGAATTCCATAAAAACCGGATATCCAAAGCATCGGCATCTTTAGGATTGACCCGCAGCGCTTTGTATCGCCGCTTAGAAAAATACCAGATCCCTTACGATGAGACTGAGGACTAAGTATATTCTTTTTGTTTCGGTGCTGCATTTGGCAGCCCTGGTGCTTAGTTACTATATCTTCGAGGATAAAAAAGAGTATTTCATTCTTTCAGAGGCGTTTATCTTATTATCGGCCATTATTGCCATTCGTTTGCATTTGCAAATGATCAAACCGATCAACTCGTTGATGCAAGGCATCGAGGCGATAAAGGACAAGGATTTTAATGTTAAATTTTTAAAGACAGGTAGCGTCGAAGTAGACCAACTGATCCATGTTTATAACGATATGATGGACGAACTACGCACCGAGCGTACCCGGCAAGAGCAGCAGCATTTTTTTCTGGAGCAAATGATCAACTCCTCGCCTACCGGTATTGTGATATTGGATTTTGACGGGCGGGTACACGATGCAAATCCAAAAGCGTTAAGCATGTTAGGGGCAACCATCGGGCAGCTAAAAGGCATCACGACCGCTGATCTGAAACATCCGCTGTTCAGCCATATCACTGCGTTAAAGTCGGGTGACGCGCAAACGGTTATCCTGGACGGTGTCGATACGCTTAAGATACAAAAATCGCACTTTATCGACCGTGGTTTTGCCCGTCAATTTGTGATGATAGAAGACCTGACGGCGGAGCTATTACAGGCCGAAAAGAAGGTTTACAGCAAGATCATCCGCATGATGGCGCACGAGGTGAATAACACGATCGGGCCGGTAAATTCCATCATGGGTTCGGCACTGAACACCAACCGTCTTTGGGATGGTCATCAAAGTGATAACCTGAAAGATGCTTTACAAGTGGCGATCGATAGGAATCAGAACCTCAATTCATTCATGCGCGGCCTGGCCGACTTGGTGAAGTTACCGCCGGCCAATAAACAACCATTAGACGTGAACAAACTGATCCGGAATGTATCGGCCTTGATGAACTTAAAAGCCAGCGAAAAACAGATAACTTTCGAATACGAATTGCCTCACGATGAATTTATGATACAAGCTGATGAACAGCAACTGGAGCAGGCGCTGATCAACATTGTAAAGAACGCTATAGAAGCGATAGAAGGCATCGGCAGCATCAAATTCAACTTAGACACCTCAAGTCGCGAATTGCTCATTACAGACAGCGGGAAGGGCCTTACGACCGAGGAAAGCGAACAAATGTTCTCGCCATTTTTCAGTACCAAAAAAGATGGGCAGGGTATTGGGCTGACACTGGTAAGGGAGATATTACTTGGTCACGATCTTTCATTCTCGTTAAAGACAATTGCACCTGGACAGACGGAGTTCAGGATAAATTTTAGTTGAAAGAACCTACTCAGCTGATGATCAAGAAGCCTTATCCAAAGAGGTAACTAACAGATACCACTCCCCTCTCTTTGCATCTGATAGCAAAGGTGATACCCCAGTTAAACAACAAAGATAATACACAGATGATCACGATCAGTAAGGTGCTGCCCAGATCATGGAATAGCAATGCGAGGGCTATACTAATAACATTTACACCCGCCAGTATCATGGTGGTTTGCAGGTGATTGAAACCTAATCGCAATATACGGTGATGGACGTGGGTCCTGTCGGCCTTAAAGGGAGACTTTTTATTTAAGATACGCAGCGAGAAGACCCTGAAGGTATCAAATATCGGCCCGATCAATATCGCTATAGCCAAAGCCGGGATGGCATGGATATGCGGAAGTCCGGAATCGTAAGAGTTGGCTACCTCTATAAATTTAATAGCCATTACTACCGAAACCAGCCCCAATAACATTGAACCTGTATCGCCCATAAATATCTTGGCAGGGGTTAAATTGTAGCGTAAAAAGCCGACCAGTGCCCCCACCATAGCCAGGCAAACGCTGGCCAGTTCATATTGATGGATATAGATAAATAGTGCCGCGAACGCGCCATTAACGATCACACCGGTAGTGCCTGCCAAGCCATCGATCCCGTCTATCAAATTAAACGCGTTCACAATTAGGATAATGGTGAGGATAGTGAAACATACGCTTGGCAGGTAGCCCAATGTGTGGATCCCCAACACACCGTACATACTTGTAAGGCGGATATTACCTGGGATCACCAGGATGGCACTCACCACAAATTGCATAAAAAATTTGGTGCTTGGGTTCACCCCGCTCAGATCGTCCTTTAAACCTACGGCAAATAATATAACGCACGATGCCAGTATGTAATTGAGCGGCAACTGCTGCCCAGTAACACAAAATAACAGTAGCGTGATAATAAAGCTTACAAAAATGGCCACACCGCCCAAACGGGGAATACCATGATCATGCTCTTTACGGAAGTGGCCCAGATCATCATACAAATGCCGCATGCGGGCAACGTGCAATATAGACGGTATCGATTGCAGCGTTATCAGGATAGACAATACTAATATCAGGGTATAGTACAGAAACTGGTGGTCATGTAAAAACTCGGGCATTAATAGTCAGGATAACGTTGGTAACAGCTTTACCGCATCAAATATAGCGATTAGACAGTTAGATATATTGAAATATCTTACGTAATGGTTTAAAAAATATGCACAACAGTGGCATCGAGATATCATTTGCCGCCATTGCCCGTTTATCGTTTTGCCACGCTTTAAAGCGGTTTTGTACACTATTGTTGCTAACGCCACCTATCAACATATTCACCATCAACCTTTTAACATAAGCAACACTTAGTTTATGGCGGTGTATAAAGCGTAACATCAGTTCGTAGTCGGCCGCACTGCCGTAGCTAAGATCATAGTTACCATAATGTTCAAAACATTTGCGTTTGGCGTAAAAAGCAGGATGCGGCGGCATCCACCCCAAGTTAAAACTACCCCGGCGATACTCTCCCGAGCGCCATTTACGGAATACCTTATTTTGCTTATTAATATAATCTATGTCGCCGTAAATAATATCAGTTCCATAGCGATCAAAAGTTTCGGCAACGGCATCCAATATATCGTTAGCAGCAAACCGATCATCTGCGTTAAGGATGCCTATAACCTCACTGGTGGCCATAGCTATACCTTTATTCATTGCATCGTAGATACCTTTATCAGGCTCGGACACCAGAATGCTGATATGTTGCTTATACTTATCAATGATAGCAAGCGTACCGTCGGTCGACCCCCCGTCAACAATAATGTATTGCAGGTTAAGATATCCCTGCGCGATCACCGAACGGATGCAGGTTTCTATAGTGTCAGCGGCATTGTAAGTAACCGTAATTAACGAAATGGATAGCTTGCTCACTGTTTAATTTAATACCCTGTATAATGCAAAAATATACTATTTTTGAATTTCGGTGCTGTGTTAATTCCCTGCACCGTTCTTATATTAACTTATGCGCTATATAACACACTGTCTGTTAGCCTTAATAAGCTTGTTGTGCTTTTCATGTTCGTTAAAACAACAGCACGTATTGTTCGAACAAAAGAATTACTCCCGTGCCGACAGTAGCATAAAACAAGCCCAGCAATATAAATACCTCATCAAACCGGATGATATTTTACAGGTCCGCAACCTGCAAGACCGTAAATTTTTGAGTAACGAAAGCACAGCTACCGGTGGCGGAACGCAAACCGGCGGGCAAACTTTTCAAGTTGATGAAGAGGGCCTGGTTACCCTCCCTGTAGTAGGCCGGGTAAATGTTGCAGGCCTTACCAGGCAGCAAGCCGAAAAAAAAATGCAGAAACTTTACACCGATTCGCTTTTTAAAAATGCCATCATCGAGTTAAAAATAACTAACTTACAGGTACGGGTTTTTGGCGAAGTGGGCGCACAAGGGAACTATCCGCTGCTAAAAGAAAAGACCTCGCTGATAGATGTACTTGGCCAGGCCGGCGGGTTGAATAAGACAGCCGATGAAAAGACGGTCAGGATAATCAGAGGAGCCGGTCATGAAGAGATCATGTTTGATCTTAGTAATAAAAATACTTTATCAGACCCGCGGTTAACCTTACAAAACGACGATATTATTGTGATAGCACAGAATAAACGGGCGGTGCGTGATGATAAGGTTCAAAGTTTTTCGACCGTTGCGCAACCATCGTTGTTATTGTTGAACACGGCGTTGATCATACTATCGCTTTTCAGGTAAATAAATGCAAGAGACCAACAAGTTTCAACGGAAGCTACCTAATCAGGAGATCGACTATTTCAAGATAGGCAAGATCCTGTTAAGCAGATGGTATTGGATAGCGGCCACCTTGCTGATCAGCATTGGTGTATCCAAAGTTTACCTGTGGTATACACCCAAAGTTTATGCTACAGGGGCCACTATAAAATTTGAGGATAAACGATCCGAGTTGAATGATATGGCAGGCGCCTACGCTGCGTCGGCAACCATGGCCGCCCGTATGCAAAGCGAACTGGTGGTATTGCAAAGTAGTCCCGTATTATTAAGAGCAATTAAAAGTATTGACCATCGCGTAAGTTTTTATTTGAACGGGCGTGTACGTGTTACCGATATCTATCCGCAAAAATTACTGGACATACAGTTTATCACACTGGATTCGGTCATTTTTTTCAGAGAACAACTTGAGTTCAGACCTAAGAACAAGGATCAATTCACGCTTACGTACGCCAGAGGTAAGAAAGAAACTAAACAGACCTATAGTTACGATGCACCAATAACCTTAGACCATACTGTTTTTACCATAAAGCATCAGGAAAGCCTGCCGTCCAACACGGTGGTGCTGTTTAAGTTTAACGCGCCCGAAGATCTTTTAGGCCGGGTAAGAGGAGGCTTGCATCCCGGCGAGATCAGCAGGAACTCCAACATCGTAGCTATACAGCAAACCGACGTAAACCCTGTATTTGCTGCAGATATACTCAACGCAATTTTGGTAGAATATCTTAAATATGATAAGGAACAGCGTACAAAATCTGCCCGTCAAACTATCGAATTTATAGATACCAAACTTGGTTTACTATCCGGCAAAGTAAGCACATCCGGTAACGAATTGGAGCAGTTTAAACAACGGCGCAAAATGGTAGATATCAGCACTACTTCTGCGGCGTTGGTTGGCCAGTCAAAAGAGATCGAAGCACAGATATCGATCCTGAATATGCAGGTGACGGCTATAGACGACCTTAAAAATAAGTTGATCGCGCAGCAAAGTGCCGCCAACATCAATTTTAATATTTCGGGGTCGGTAGACCCATTTTTAGGCCCGCTGATCACATCTTATAACGCTTTACTTGCCAACAGGACAGAGTTACTTAAGGACTACAATCTAAACTCGCCACCTATAAAAGACATTGATAGGCAGATCGCGACGATAAAAACATCGGCCCTGGCAAACGTTAACTCTACCCGCGACGAAACGCAGAAAAAACTAAATTATCTTAACAGCCAAAAAAGAGGTATCGACCAGCAAATAGGTACGATCCCCGCTGCCGAAAATGACCTGTTCAAACTTAAACGCTCTTTTGAGATCAATGATAAAGTTTACGGCCTGCTCGAAGAGAAACGGCTGGATGCCGAGATAAGCAGCTCGGCCATATTGCCGGGTGCCTCTATTGTGGACCGTGCGTACCCTAGTCTTAACCCTATATCACCTGATGCAGGTGCTGTTAACCGCAAAGCCATAATTATTGGCATAATTTCGGGCTTGGGTATCATTATCCTTATCCGGATGTTAAACCCATACATTTACGATAAGGAAACTATTGAAAGCCTTACCACAGTACCGATAATTGGTGTGATACGCAAATTCCCTGGGTCTTTGGATGAAGATAGTTCGCAACTTTTAGCGCTCACCAAACCCCGGTCTATTTTTGCCGAATCGGTACGGTCCGTGCGTACAAATCTTAATTTCCTGGCATCAGATAAAAAGAATAAGGTGATCTGCATCACATCTGAAGTTGCGGGCGAAGGTAAGTCTTTCGTTTCGGTCAACCTGTCCAGTACTTTAGCGCTCATTAACAAACGGGTGATACTGATCGGTGCCGACCTTAGGCGTTCGCGCATACATAAAACCTTTAACGTGCCTAATGATCTGGGGCTAAGCAACTATCTGGCAAACCAGGCTACGCCACAGGATATCATCAAACATTCGGAAGTTGGTTCGCTTGATTTTATTACCTCGGGGCCGGTCCCTCCCAACCCGTCAGAGTTGCTGCACTCTTCACGCATGGCCGAACTGGTAGAAGAGTTGAAAGGTTATTACGACTTTATCATTATAGATACCGCCCCGGTAGGTTTGGTGTCCGACTCTATACCGCTTATCCGCGCAAGTGATGTCAATGTTTTTGTGATACGATCTGGCAAGTCTAAATACTATGCAGCTACCGTGCCGCAGCGCATCGCCACAGAATACAATTTGGATAATTCGGTGATCGTGTTGAACGCGTTCGAAGAGGATCTTTTACACTCAAGATATTACACTACACGTATCACCGGCGAGAATTATGGCAACCGGTACTATTATTATTCAGATTACTCGGGCTATGCCAGTTCGGGCTATTACTTGGACGATGATAAGCGCAAGTGGTGGGATATAAAACGTTGGTTAAAATTCTAAGTTGATATGACCGCAGGGGTAGATGTAGCTGCAACCAGGTGGTATCCGGTTTACACCGATGCACGCGCCGAAAAAAAGGCGTATCAGGCCCTGGTCGATAAAGGGGTAACGGCTTATTTGCCGCTCCGCAAAACATTAAAACAATGGGCAGATCGAAAAAAATGGGTAGAAGAACCGCTGATCAGATCGTACCTTTTTGTAAATATAAAAGCCGGCCAGCAGGCTGATGTTTTAATGACCAGGGGCATTGCCCGGTTCATTTATTTTTCGGGCAAGGTTGCCGCCATGCCCGATCGCCAAATAGAAGCCCTTAAGTTGGTTTTGGCCGGCGATACGGATGTAGAGGTGACTGAAGAAGAATTAAAACCCGGCGAGAAGGTACGCATAAAGGCCGGGCCACTTAAAGATATGGAAGCCGAAGTGGTTGAATACCGGTCGCAAAAACGGCTGGCTCTCCGCTTCGAACATTTAGGATGTTCTGTGATCATACACACAGCAGTATCGTTGATACAGAGGGTCTGATATTGAAGAAGACCACAAAACGAGGGACAACACAAAGCTCTCAAAAATAACAAGTTACAAAACAAATCTGTAACTGACCGGGCGAAGCTACGTCCGCCCGCCAACTGATATGTGCCGTATAGCTGGTATTATTTCTACCAACACCCCCACCCGCGAACTGCTTGAAAAAGTAAGCATTATGTGCCAAACCCTGGCTCATGGCGGCCCTGATGACCAGGGTTTGTACCGGTCTGACGAGCATGGGTTGGTACTCGGTCATCGTAGGTTGGCAATTATAGATCTGAGTGCCAAAGGTCATCAACCTATGCCGGATGCCACGGGTAAGATCTGGATAAGTTTTAATGGCGAAATATACAATTACCCCGAGCTTAAGCTTGAACTGCAGGGTTTGGGTATTATATTTAATTCTGATACAGATACCGAGGTCCTTATTCAGGCTTACAAATATTGGGGCACCGGATCATTTGGGAAATTACGCGGGATGTTCGCCTTTGCACTTTTTGATAGCGAGCAAGCGCTTACCCATTTGGTAAGGGATAGTTCGGGTATAAAACCGCTTTACTACCACATAGACAACGGGAAGCTAAGTTTTGCATCCGAGGTGAGGGCTTTTAAAGATGCTGGCATCGTTACTGATGGTGATGAAGATTGGCCTATACGTTTTTTAGCATTCGGGCATATACCGGAGCCATATACTACTTTGAAAAATGTTAGGAGCTTACCTAAAGGGCATTATTTAAGCTGGCATCATTACGACTATCGCCACCAATTGACCCGCTATAATATTGATAGGCCCGAAATAGCCGCGATCAATAACATCGATACCGCACGTCGGCACTTGTGTCAAAACCTTCATCAAACTGTTAAAAGGCAAATGTTGGCAGATGCGCCGTTGGGTGTCTTTTTAAGCGGTGGCGTAGACTCGAGTTTGTTAACGCTATTAGCAGATCAGTACAAAAAAGATCAGTTAAAAACTGTATCTATCTTTTTTGACGAGGATGCTTTTAACGAACGGCACTATCAGGACATTATATCAGAACGTACCGACGGACAGAACTTTGCCCACTTGGTAACGCAGCACGATCTGGAGGATGCGCTCCCCCAGATCATAGCCGATATGGATATGCCCACTACCGATGGCATCAACAGTTGGTTCATTAGTAAATACGCCCGCCTGGACGGGCTTAAAGCAGTATTATCTGGATTAGGGGCCGACGAACTATTTGGTGGGTATCCGTCATTTAGGCGGATAAAATATCTTAGATATTTAAAGTGGATACCTTCGCCGGCTTTACGTGCTATCGCCAACTTGAGCAAGGGCCGTTTAAAACGGTTAACACTTTTGGCCCGCAAGCACCCATTTGCCGATTACCTTTTTTTGCGGGGACTATTTAGTCCGGCTGATATAGCTGCTATCCTTAACGTCTCAACTAAAGAGATCGACGAAGTATTATTCGGCGACCCATTAGATCTTGGTGATCTGAACGACAAGGAACGAGCATCGTGGTTGGAGACCAATCTGTATATGCAAAACCAGTTGCTGCGCGATACGGACGTAATGAGTATGGCCCACGGATTAGAGGTAAGGGTCCCGTTTTTAGATGAAGACCTGGTGCATTTAGTTAATAACCTTTCGCCCGATATCCGCTTCGATAGTGAAAAACCTAAGCGCATTTTGGCCGAAGCATGCGAGGGTTTACTACCCCGCGAGATATGGGACCGCCCAAAAATGGGTTTCTCTTTCCCGCTGCAGCAATGGATGCGATCGCATAAGC
This sequence comes from Mucilaginibacter myungsuensis, assembly GCF_015222005.1. Lineage (GTDB taxonomy): Bacteria > Bacteroidota > Bacteroidia > Sphingobacteriales > Sphingobacteriaceae > Mucilaginibacter > Mucilaginibacter myungsuensis. The sequence continues at coordinate 692,211 of NZ_JADFFL010000001.1, forward strand.
AAATAAGCAACCCGGATCACTATAAAGGCGCATTCACACAGAACATCATAAAACAATTTCAGCATAACCCGCGCATACATTGGTCAAAAGTTTACGCGTTGTATCAACTCAATAACTTATCGGCTATCGGTGATAAATACGAGCAAAAAAAGATATCACTTTTATCACTCCAAACATTCAGCGGCACCGGTGGTATCCAAAAAATGACGCGCACCATGGCAAAGGCGATCGGCGAATTGGCGACCAAACGCCGATGGGATCTTACGCTATGGTCGGGATATGATAAGAATGACGACGTTAACACCGCCTACATTAAACCAGGTAATTTTAGAGGGTTCGGAAAGAACAGGGCGTTATTTGCTGCTAAAGCAATAGTGGCCGGCTCATCCGCAGATACGGTTATCCTGACACACATTAATTTAGCGCTGGTAGGTGTGCTTACAAAGCTACTTAGCGGTAAGACAAAGATATGGTTGATAGCACATGGCATTGAGGTGTGGCGTCCGCTTAGCGGTATTAAAAGACAGCTATTGAAAAGCTGCGACAGAATTATTTGTGTAAGCGAATTTACTCGTCAACAATTGATAGACAGACATGGTGTTGATGCAGCCAAATGTGTAGTACTCAACAACGCGTTGGATCCGACCATAAAACTACCTGCCGATCTTAAAAGATCAGAATACCTGATGCAACGATACAGGATATCCCCGACGGATAAAGTGGTATTTACCTTAACAAGGTTAGCTTCGTCTGAGCAATACAAGGGTTACGAGCAGGTGATACATGCGGTAAGCTTGCTAAAGAACAGCTTCCCCGATATAAAGTACATCCTATCGGGCAAATATGACAGCATAGAAGCAGAACGGATAAAACAACTCATAGCCCAACATCATGTGGAGCAAAAGGTGATCCTGACCGGCTATATTGATGAAACCGAACTGGTGGACCATTTTACAATGGCTGATGTGTTTGTTCTGCCCAGCAAAAAAGAAGGTTTCGGTATTGTGTTTATAGAGGCTATGGCTTGTGGCACACCGGTTATCTGCGGTAACGAAGACGGCAGCGTGGACGCCATACGTAATGGCGAATTGGGCAAAGCAGTTAATGTAGATGATGTGGATGAACTAAAAAACGCTATCGCCGATATTTTAGCTTCGCCGATGGATACCAAAGACCGCAAAAAACTACAGCAAAAATGCCTGGAACATTTCAACGCGGCGGCGTATCAAAATAAACTTGAAGAGTTACTGATCAATGACCGATAACAGCGACCACCGGGAGTGGGATATGGAAATAACAGCGAGCAGCAGTCTGCTGGATCTTAAACTGCGCGACGTTTGGCAATACCGGGATCTGCTTTATCTGCTGGTGAGGCGCGATGTAGTTTCGTTTTACAAACAGACGGTGCTTGGGCCGGTGTGGTTTTTTGCCCAGCCTATAATCACTATTATTTTCTACAGTTTTATAGGGAACCTGGCAGGTATATCAACAGGAGGCGTCCCCCGGCCGTTGTTTTACCTTGCGGGTACTATCATTTGGAACTACTTTGCCGATTGCCTTACCAAAACATCAACGGTGTTTAAAGACAACTCGGGACTGCTGGGCAAAGTCTACTTTCCTCGCCTGATCATGCCATTGAGTTTGATCGCATCTAACCTCATCAGGTTCACGGTGCAGCTGATCTTGTTTGTAATATTGCTGGTATTTTACAGCTTTAAAAGCGGGCATATCACCCTGAATATATACGCGCTGATGTTCCCCATACTTGTACTTATTATTGCCGCTCAGGGCTTGGGGATCGGTATGCTGATATCGTCGGTAACTACTAAATATCGAGATCTGGCTTTTGTGGTGAGCTTTGGAGTGCCACTGTTGGTTTATACCACAACCATACTATTTCCATTGAGCGAAGTTTATACAAAATACCCAGCCTACAGTTGGGTGGTGGAGTATAACCCTGTAACGGCGATCATCGAATTTTTTAGATATGGCTTTTTAGGCGAGGGCACCAACGACTGGTGGCTATTGGCCTACAGCGTTGCCTTTACCCTGGTGGTAGCGTTTGCAGGCATTATAGTTTTTAACCGCGTTGAACGAAACTTTGTAGATACCGTTTAATGAGTAAGGTTATTAAAGTAGAGAACCTATCCAAAGCCTATCAATTAGGCAATTTTGGCACAGGTACCATATCACGCGATCTGGAACGTTTTTGGGCACGCCTGCGTGGCAAAGAAGACCCTTTTTTAAAGATCGGCGAAACTAACGACCGAACCACCAAGGGTGAAAGTGATATAGTATGGAGCCTTAAAGACATCAATTTTGATATTGAGCAAGGCGATACAGTAGGCATCATTGGCCGTAACGGTGCAGGCAAAAGCACTTTGTTGAAAGTATTAAGCAGGGTTACCTCTCCTACTTCAGGCTCGGTAAAACTGAAAGGCCGTGTTGCCAGTTTGCTGGAAGTAGGCACCGGTTTCCATCCAGAGCTGACCGGCCGCGAGAACGTTTACCTTAACGGCGCTATATTAGGCATGCGCCGCGCCGAGATCAAACGCAAGTTTGATGAGATAGTAGATTTTTCGGGCGTGGAACGCTATATTGATACACCGGTAAAACGTTATTCGTCGGGTATGTATGTCCGCTTAGCGTTCGCGGTAGCGGCACACTTGGAGTCGGAGATATTGATCGTAGATGAGGTATTAGCCGTTGGAGACTCTGAATTCCAGGCAAAATGCTTAGGCAAAATGGGCGACGTAAGTGTGGGCGAAGGCCGTACCGTATTATTCGTAAGCCATAACATGGGCAGCATCAGGCAGCTTTGCAAAAATGCCATATTGCTGAATAACGGACAGTTACTCACTCATGCCTCTGTCGACGAGACCTTATCGCTTTACTTAAAGTCTAACATTGCAAATGGCTCTTTAAAAGACTACAAGCATCAGGGGCCACTCGCTAACATGATCACTTTTGAAGAGTGTGCCGTTAATAAAATAGTTAATAAAGAAGCGGTATTTGCACCGTCAGAAGAGTTATCTGTATCGATAAAATACCGCTGCACTACAGTCGTACCAAAGTTCAGACTTTCGCTCAATTTTTATAAAGATTCTTTGCTACTGTTCACGCTACACAATAAATCATGGCCGGCAGAATTAAAGGCGAGTGAATACCAGGATGAGTTCACAATTCCTGCCTACCTGTTACGCCCCGGCAACTACACCCTGGGATTAGGCGGGCACGATGGCGACCCTATAAGTGATGGCCGCGAGTGGATATTTATCAACGAAGCTTATTCCTTCGCCATTACCAACGAGTGGAACGAATTGAATGATTTTTCGGGCAAAGGTTTAATAAACATTCACCCGCGTTAATGACATATAGTTACAGCAAGCATACAGCAACCTGCCCTATCTGCGGTAATAGCGACAACAAGTTATTATACAAGATCAGTTCGGATGAGGCGGCTGCCCAATGTATGGTGGTGCAACCGGCATGGAGAAAAGCAGACGCTCAAGTAAAAGCGGCTAAAAGTATTGAGCGGCTTTGGGGAGGTAAAACAGCGTCGGTAGTAGGATGTACAAAATGCGGAGTGGTGTTTGCTGACCCTTTTGTGAGTGGTGATGCCGAATTTTATAACGTGGTCACACATTCGGATAACAGCGTAGACTACAACAAGATCCCGCTGAACTGGAAATGGGAATTTGACAAAACGTTCAATACCTTATCAAGCCTTTACAAGAACGGGCAGAATATTCAATTGTTAGAGATTGGAGCCAGTATTGGGGATTTTGCTATCGGCGCATCAAAATTGATACCCAAAGAGAATATTTTATGCTTGGAATATTCGGAAAAAGCGGTTGAAAGAATTAAAAATGTTGGCATTAAAGCGATGTCTGATGATTTTCGGGAACTAAAAGATCGGCCCGAGCATATCGCAAAATACGATGTGATCTGTCTTTTCCAGGTTTTAGAACACCTGGACCGGATGGACGACACCTTCGAGACCTTTAACAAGCTGATCAAACCCGGCGGGCATTTATTTATAGGGGTGCCTAATGACAAGAACATTAAATTTAACGAACTGAACGGAGGGTTATTGGACATCCCCCCTAATCACCTGATCAGGTTTAATAAACACAGTTTCAAACTTTTGGGTCAAAAGTATAACTGGCAGTTAAAAGAACTGTGCGTGCAACCTTACACCCCGTTGGACGTTATGAAGACGGTGATGTATTCTCAGTCGTTGAAAAGATCCCAATACCCGCCGGTCGAAAGAAGGATGCTGTACCGAACGCGAGAGTATTTGCAGATAAAGAAATTACGTTTACGCTCGTTCCTTTTGCATAAACAATTGGGTGAATGTACGTGGGTACACTACCAAAAACCATAGCCGATCATTTTATAAAATGACCATATATATATTACCTGTTCCCGCCATTCTACAGCCCGAGCCTAAAGGGTTCAGGTATCCGGCCCATAATGATGATTTTGGCATAGAACAGGATATGCTGATCTGGTTACAAAAACAAAAGCATCTGTTAACCAACGACCCGGCTAAAGCCGACCGCCACTATCTGCCGGTCTTTTGGACCCGATGGCATATCAACCATCAGTTTGCAGCAGGCGGTGTTGGTTTGCCCGAACTTCAGGCCGAGGTAGATAAGGTAATTATTGATGATAGCAAAACTTTTACCATAACCCAGTTTGATGGGGGTACTTTGTTAGATATTGGCAAAACGGTAGTGTTTACAGCGGCCCGCACTATTAACTCGGGGATAGACGCCCCGATCATTTGTCGGCCACATCGTAAACCGTTGATACTGCCTTCAAAAAAATACTTGGCATCGTTCAACGGGTCTTTTTATACTCATCCTATCAGGGATGAAATGAACGAAAAGTTGTCCAACCGACCCGGGGTTTATATGGGGGGCATGTTGCCTACCCGGTTTTACAAACGTTGGTTTTGGGCCACCAATTATAACCTCAATACCATGGCATCTTACATCGCCCTGGCTCCCCGGGGTACAAGTTGTAGTTCGTTCCGCTTTTTCGAGGCCATGCAGTTGGGCGTTGCGCCTTGCCTGATCGGAGATGTGGACGTTAGGCCATTCAAAAACTTTATCCCCTGGGACGATATCAGTTACTACTCCCCTACCGTAGAAGCGCTTGAAAAGCTACTCGACACTGTAACTGAAGAGGAAGCGCTTGAAAAAGGTAAAAAAGCCTACCAATTTTGGAAGAACGACCTTTACTATCAAAAATGGTGTAAATACGTGATCAAAGAATTGGAGTTACTGTCTTAAACATGGCTGCAAATCGCATTAGTTTTTTCATCCCAGCCTATAATTGCGCCGCTACTATTGCCGAAAGCGTGGCATCCATCATGGCGGATAATTTTACCGATGGGGATGAACTGATCATTGTGAACGACTACTCAACGGATAACACCGCGCAGGTACTGGCCGAATTGCAAAGTAAATATCCTACCATCAAAGTAATAGCCCATAAGCGCAATAAAGGTGGCTCTGCCGCCCGTAATACCGCGGTAGAAAATGCCGGGCATGACCTGTTATTTTGCCTCGACTCGGATAATGTATTAGCGCCCGGCAGTATAGCGCTATTGAAAACGTATCTACTGAATAACAATGCTGATATAGCAGCCTTTCAGCATCAGCACTTTTTTAAGGACGATAAAACCAAACCGCATTATATTTGGTCTATTCCTCCCGGCGAGTTGCCTTTAGAGAGCTATTTGCGGCGCGATAATACACCGGGGCAACATGGCAATTATCTTTTCACCAAACAGAGTTGGGTTAATGCCAAAGGTTACGCCGAAGGGATAGGCGCGTTAGATACCTGGAGCTTCGGGTTGCGGCAGGCCATCACGGGCGCTAAAACGATGATACTTAGAGATACATTTTACTACCATCGTTTAAGTGACGACTCTTACTGGATGCGGGAGAACGAGACAAAACTTTGGGCAAACTCCACCCGGGCTACTACGGCGCTGTTCCCTTTTTTCGATATTATCGACGAAGGTTTTATTGAATATATGCTTGGCAAAGGCAAGTACACCTGGTTTTATACCATGCAAAGCAAGCCGTTAAAATTAGTGCCGGAAGGGTCCAAACAAGCTTATTACGAAGATCTGCAACAACGTACCCACAATTTTATTTATCCTAAACCCACTTTAACAGCCCGTATAGTTAACAAGCTAAAACGGATGTTGAACATTAGCAAATGATAGCCATACGTTTAGAGGGGCGTTTAGGCAATCAGCTATTTCAGTACGCATTTATATATGCCACTGCAAAAAAATTGGGGGTTAAATTCTATATCGACCAAAGTGTTTGCCGAGTTATGATCGGCGAATACTTTCAGATCCCAACCGACGGCTTTAACTTTTTATCGCAAAAGGTATTTACCATCACGGGGTTTAAGAACTTATTTAGCCATCACTTAAAAAAAGGTTTCTACAAGCTGACCCAAAAGTTGTACCGGTTAAAACCGATTGTGTTCGATAGCAGCATGTCACCCAAACCTCAATTGCAACAGTGTGCTGACAACGGCTTCTATTTTGGCTACTTTCAGTCCGAAGCTTACTTCGAGAACAACGTGGCCGATATCCGCAAACTGTTCTGTATAAAAGAAAAATACCAGCGTATGTATGCCGAAGCCATTAAAGATCTCCCTTCGAATAAAAAAAAGGCAGTAGTACACATTCGTAGGGGCGATTATCTTACTTTAGATATCGGACTTCCGTCGAGTTATTATCATCAGGCCATTGAACGACTGAACGGGCCTGATATCTTGTTTGTTTTTATATCAGACGACCCGGACCATATAGCTACCGAGTTTAAGTATCTGGAGAACAAGTACGTGTCAGATAATTCAGAGATAGTTGATCTTCAACTGCTCATTAATGCTGATCATTTGATCTTATCGAACAGCTCGTACAGTTGGTGGGGTGCCTGGCTGAATACCAAAGATGACAAGACGGTGTACGCGCCAAAAAACTGGATGGCCTTTGGCAAGCAAAATGAATACCCTGTCGGCATATCAGCTAACTTAAATTATAATTGGTTAAGCTAAACCTATGAGTCTCGCCCCTATCGTATTATTCGCTTACGCCCGGCCAACCCATTTGCTTAAAACCTTAACGGCTTTAAAACAGAATGAATTGTTTGATGCGTCCGAGTTTTACATTTATTGCGACGGGCCGAAAGAGACGGCATCAGACATCGACCTGGAAAATATCCGTAAAACGAGAGAGGTCATCACCGATGGAAATTGGGGCGATAAATTGCATATCACTTTACGAGATCAGAATTTCGGGTTGCAAAAGTCTATTATAACCGGCGTCACCGAAGTCACTGCCTTGCACGGCAAGGCTATAGTTTTGGAAGATGATATTATCACGTCACCCTATTTTTTAAGATACATGAACGATGCGCTTGATACCTACTTTAATGATGACCAGGTATTAAGCATTGGCGCATGTAATTTTTTTGCCACCACCGACGATGTGCCCGAAACCTTTTTTGTACCTATCCCCGACTGCTGGGGTTGGGCTACCTGGAAAGACCGCTGGGATCTTTTTGAACCCAATGCTCAACTATTACTTACCAGATTAAGAGAGAATGGTCTCATTAATGATTTTAATTTGGATGGCGCCTACAAATTTGAGAGTATGTTGATAGATCAGATCCGGGGTAACGTAAGCTCATGGGCGATCCGTTGGCAGGCCCTGGCCTATCTGACCGGGAAGCTGGCTTTATATCCCCGCAGGTCTGTAACTTACAATATTGGATTTGATGAAGGGGCAACACACGGCGGGCCCGATATTTTTTCTGACCGGATAAAACTGGCAAAAGAACCCGTAGAGGTGACATTAACCGAGATCAGGGTTTTGCCACATGTCTTAAAAAAAATGTACGAGGGTTACAGCACAGTGGTCGTTCCGCCCATAAAACAGCGAACCAAAAGCGCGATCAAAAAGGTAATACTTGACGTGATGCCGCCAATGGCCAAACGGATCATCAAAAATATCCGCCCTAAATTGGCGCTTGGCTGGTGGCAAGGCAATTATGCTTCGTGGGAAGAAGCCAAGAAGCATTGTGTTGGTTACGACGATGACAGCATTCTAAAAAAAACACTGGATGCTGTGTTGAAAGTAAAGAACGGAGAAGCAGCCTATGAGCGTGATACCGTTCTGTTTGACAAGCCTGACCATAATTGGGCAATGCTGACCTACATGCTTAAAACCGCCACCGAAAACAAGGGTAAACTTAGCGTGCTCGACTTTGGCGGTGCACTCGGTAGCTCCTATTTTCAGAATTTGCCTTTGTTAAAAGGTGTTGATATTTTAGAGTGGAGCATTGTAGAGCAACCGCATTACATTAACGCAGGCAACGAGCATATTGCCGATAGCAACCTGAAATTTTATACCAACGTTGACGGTTGCCTTAAAGAAAGACAACCCAATGTGCTATTACTATCAAGCGTACTGCAGTACCTACCTGACCCGACCGCTATGCTTAAGATGTTACTGGACTTAAAAATAAAATATCTTATTATAGACAGGACACCTATTATCAAAGAAGGTAAGGACAGATTGACGATACAGACGGTGCCTGATTACATTTACAAAGCATCATATCCCGCTTGGTTTTTTAATGAGCGGGAATTAGTGAAAAGGATTGTTCCCCATTACAATTTAATGGCCGAGACAGACCCATACCCAGGTGTTAGTAATGATCTGGGGGATGGGGTACGTTCCTTTTACAAAGGATGGGTTTTTCAATTGAAACCCGATGTTGTTAGATCTGCACCGGTTGACCAAAGTATTATAAGCCGAGAGATAAAACGGTTAAACCCACAATAAAACTAACAGATATTGATCAATATTTGTACATTATTTAATAGCCGTTACCACGCTAAGGGCATGGCGCTTCATCATTCGCTGTTGGAGGTGGGGGCCGACTTTCATTTGTATATCGTAGCGTTTGATGATGCTTGCTTTGAGGCTCTGAAAGAAGCAGGATTAGCGCACACTACCGTAATTTCACTTACCGAACTCGAGAACAATAAATTACTCGCGGTAAAACAAGGCCGATCGGTAGCTGAATATTGCTGGACCTGCACACCATCCACAATTAGATATTGCATAGACAAATTTCAGCTGAATGCCTGCACCTATGTAGATGCCGATCTTTACTTTTATAAAGATCCGCAGCTACTGATCGATGAGATGGATGATAACGATGTGTTGATCACGCCGCATAATTATCATCCAAAATATGACCAGTCGGCTTTAGCAGGGATATATTGCGTACAATTTGTCCCTTTCAAAAATACCCCCAATGGCAACGAGGTGCTTAACTGGTGGGTAAATGCCTGTTTACAATGGTGCTACGCCCGCCACGAGGACGGCAAAATGGGCGATCAGAAATATCTTGATAGCTGGCCCTATATGTTTGATGGTGTTTATATATGTAACAACAAATACGCCGGTTTGGCCCCATGGAATGCTTTGAACTATGCTGAAGAAAAAGATGTAAGAGATAAGGCTATCTTTTACCATTATCACGATCTGCAATACCTATCTAACGGATCTTGGTTTTTAGGGGGATATGATATTCCTGATCACATTGTGGAACAGTTTTATAAACCTTACATCAGCTTATTAAAAGACATAGCCGCCGGATCGTCTGTTGTAAACAGTTTGAATATCGTTGATGCGGAAAAGTTCAACCTTATTACCACAAAGTATAAATTGGGAATATATAAGCTGGAGCTGCAGGCAGCATTTAAAAAATTCATCCATGCACTGTTCTTCATCAACCGAAGGCGGTTCTACAAGAATAATTTTATAAAATAATGGCCGGCATACTGGATCTTAAAACTTTTACCGACGACCGCGGCAACCTTACCGTGATAGAAAAATGTATCCCATTTGATATTAAACGCATTTTTTACATCTATGGCGTAGATGATTCGGTACGGGGCGGGCACCGCCATAAGCAGACCGTGCAAGCAGCTATCTGCATTAAAGGGGCCTGCGCTATCCATAACAACAACGGTATGGACACAGCGGAGTTCATCCTCGATTCGCCGTCAAAATGCCTGATCTTAGAAGCCGAGGACTGGCATAAGATGTACGATTTTACACCCGACGCTATATTAATGGTACTCGCCTCGACCAACTACGATGCCGACGACTATATTTTTGAACCCTATGCCTGAGATAGCTTACGAAGACCTGAAGAAAAGCAACCTGCCATTTATGGACGGGTTCGAGCAAGCGTATCGTGAGGTCGCTGCATCGGGCTGGTATATTTTAGGGCAACAGGTAAAAAAATTTGAAGATGCATTTGCCGCTTATTGCGGTGTCGGGCATTGTGTCGGTGTAGCCTCGGGATTAGATGCTATTATAATTTCACTGAAAGCCCTGGGCATCGAGCCAGGCGCAGAGGTCATTGTGCCATCGAACGCTTACATCGCTTCAATATTAGGGGTCATCAACGCCGGATGCGTACCAGTGCTGGCCGAACCGGATCCGAAGACCTATAATATAGATCCCGATAATTTAGCCAAAGCCATCACCCCAAAAACAAAGGCCATTTTGGCGGTGCATATGTACGGTAAGATGTGCAACATGAGCCGCATCGATCAAATAGCGCAGTCTAACGGTTTAAAAGTGATCGAAGACTGTGCACAAGCCCATGGCGCCATACACAAAGGAAAAAAAGCAGGCAATTGGAGTGACATAGCAGCGTTCAGCTTTTATCCTACAAAAAACCTTGGCGCTTTAGGCGACGGCGGGGCCATTACTACCAACGATGCCGAATTGGCAAAAAAGATCCGGTTCTTGCGTAACTACGGCAGCGATATCAAATATCATAACGAGTATATCGGTTTCAATTCGCGGTTGGATGAATTGCAGGCGGCATTCCTATCGCATAAATTAAAAAGTTTGGATGCCATTAATGCTTATAAAAGAACGTTGGCCGACATCTACAATAAAGAGCTAGACCCGCGTTTTATAAAGCCGGTAACAGAAGCCGACAATTTCGATGTATTCCATATCTACAACGTCCGCCATCCCGAACGGGATAAGTTGAAGGAATATCTGGCCCAACACGGCATTAAGACAGAAACACACTACCCTATTGCGCCCCATCACCAAAATGGATATAAACATTTATGGCCGGGCATGCAATTCCCGCTGTCCGAAGAGATACATGCCACTACCTTAAGTATGCCGGTATCTTACTGCCATACCGCTGATGAAATAAGGTACGTGTGTAAGATCGCTAACTCGTTCCCGTTATTGTAGATGGCTATCCAACTTTCTTATATCATAGCTACCCGCAACCGTCTCCCCTTTTTACAAATAACATTGGGGAGATTGATTAACATCTTACTGCCCGACGAAGAGATAGTTATAGTTGATGGCGACAGCACTGATGGCACACGGGAATATCTGCAACAACTGTTTAACGAGGGTAAGATACATCAGTACTTGTCCGAACCTGACAAGAACCAGGCACACGGCTGGAACAAGGCTTTCCTTATGGCAAAGGGGACGATCATTAAAAAGATCATCGACGATGATGTTTTTTGCTACGCAGCTATCAGGCAATGTAAAGATCACATGTTAGCCAACCCGGATGTAGATGTGGTAATATCTAACGATCTGGACAGTGTAGCTACCAACCATACCCAAATACAAGAAAGATCCCGGCTTAAGCATTTCGAGCAATGGAAAAATGGCATAACGCCGTCGTTCACTTTTAGCGATGTGCATATGCTTATCAAGCGTAGCTCACTACCGTATCTGGGTTTATACTATACCGGTTTTACGATGATGGACTATGAGTATGCTTTGCGCATCAGTTATCTGCAAGCCAATATTGTTTATTATACCGGCTACAACGCGCTTTCGGTCGCTCATCCGCAAACGGTAACTTCACAAGTAGATCAGAGGAAATTCACTGATCAGGGGCTACGCGCCAATCATTATTACGAATACCCCGGTGATGGTGCACAGATATCACTTTGGTCAAAGATCAAAATAGCCATGGGCAAACGTATTTTCAGGGCTAAACCTAATAATAACCCTGAACTAAAGGATATCGACCTGAATTCGGTTTATCAATATCACTACAACTATATCGATCAGTTAGCGGCCAGATCATCAGGCGAGTTTATTCGTAAACAGTAACGATCAGCTCACGTAACATGGGAACCAATATCGATATCATCATCCTCAGCTACGCTAAGACCGAGCAGCTAAAACAGATGACGCAAGATGGTATCAATAGCTTGTTTGCATCAGAAGATAAAGGGGAGATAAAGTTCAATGTAGTTGTTATCGAGTCTGAGAAAAAGTTGGGTAATTACCAATATCCGGGTACTAAGACAATATATCCCGATGTTTCATTCGGTTACAATAAATACTTGAACATCGGCATCAGAGCTACCAACAGCAGGTATGTTTGCCTAAGTAATAATGACCTGATCTACCACCCCGGCTGGGCGACAGCAATGCTAAAGGCTTTTGCTGAGCACCCGCAATTGGCATCTGCCAATCCGTATTCAGAGAATTTTGATTATGATGAACGTATAAAAACCGGACCGGATGTGGCATGGCGCCATAAAACCATGGCGATGAATGGTGTGTTGACCGGGTGGTGTATTTTTGTAAAACGCGACACCTTGCAAAAAATAGGCGAGCTGGATGAGCAATTCACTTTTTGGTATGCCGATAACGATTATGATCTTACATTGCGTAAGCATAAATTGAGGCACGCCCTGATAAAGCCGTCGTTAGTAACACATTTGTTTTGTCAATCGCACGATCTGCTTGATGATAGACACGAGGAGATGACATCGGGGCAACGCGCTGTATTTGAGCATAAATGGGCTAACCGATCAGTCTTAAAAAAGTCGGCAAATTTGGCCAAACGTGTGATCAGCATTGTATTTAAAACAAATGGCTAAGCCGGTCATCCGTTTAAAATTCCTCAACGGTCTTGTTTTCGATGACTTTAAAAAGGAAGTCTTCGACGTTAATGGCGTTTCCGACGTATATGATCTGCAAGAATCAACATCGCCCGACGTGGTGGTATTTGGGCCATATGGTAATGATCTGCCACCCAAAGGCGACTATACCCGTGTAGGCTACTATTGCGAGAATGTTGAACCTGACATGACTATTTGTGAATGGGCTTTTGGTGTACCACACGACGCCAAAGTTGGCCACCCGAAATATAAAAGGATACAATGGCATGGGATAGACCCCGATAGCCTGATAAAGGACAATTTGAATGGCGGAGAAGCATTATTAGCATCAAAAACCAAGTTTTGTAACTTTGTTTACTCCAATCCCGTACCCTATCGCGAGGCTTTTTTTAAGCAGCTATCAAAATACAAAAAAGTTGATGCGCCCGGCAAAAGTATGAACAACATGCCATCCATCGATAGTCAATATCAGGGCGGCAGGTACGACGTAAAAAGACAGTTTCTCACACCATACAAGTTTACCATCGCGTTCGAGAATTATGTATATCCGGGCTATCAGACCGAAAAATTGTACGATGCCATGCTGTGTCAAAGCCTACCGGTGTACTGCGGAGACCCTAACGTCGGCGAAATATTCAATACCAAGAGTTTTTTGAATGTGCCCGACTTTGTTCAGATAAATTATTCGCCCCAGGTACAGGCCTTAGAAAATGTGTCGCAAATGAATTTTATGGACATTTTGCCACAGTATCATCATTCGATGGCAGACAGGGCGAGACGCAAAACCAAGTCTATCGGTCGTTCATTAAAAATGAAATTACAATTCAATAAACTCGATTTTAGCGACCTGATCGATCGGATCATCCTATTAGATAAAGATCCCGAAAAATATATAGCCTATGCGCAGCAGCCATGGTTCCATAACAATACCCCCCCGGCAGATGCTTCGGCCAAAGAACGCTGGATACAAATATTTGAAGAAAGCATCGCGCTACTCGTTCAACTAACACATCAACTTTGATCAGAAACAAGTAATGCCAATTACCGAACCACTCGTTTCTATCATCATACCTGCGCACAATGCTGCTAAACATGTACGAGAGACGGTGCAATGTGCATTAGACCAGACCTGGCCCAATAAAGAAGTGATCGTAGTTAATAATGGCTCTACAGATGCTACTTTAGAAATACTTCAAAATATTCCCGGCATCAAGCTGATCGACAGCAAGGTCACCAGTGCTTCCGCCGCCAGGAACGTCGGGCTTGCAGCAGCCGAGGGCAACTATATCCAATTTTTAGATGCTGACGACCTGTTAAGTCCGGATAAAATAACTTCGCAAATAGCATGTTTGGATGGGACGAACGAGGTATTGAGTTTTTGCCCCGCCGTACTATTTAACGATGGCGAAGATCCCTTATCAATAGCGCCGGACAGCCATTGGTTTTCGGCAAAACAATATGAACCGGCAGATCTTTTAAAAAAGTTATACGCCGGCGAGGACCAGTTGCCGGGCTACGGCGGTTTTATAACGGTACACTCCTGGCTTACACCACGCGCGGTAATCGACAAAGCCGGACCATGGAACGAGGACCTGACCACCGATGATGACGGCGAGTTTTTTTGCAGGGTAGCCCTGGCAAGTAAGGGAATAAAATTTTGCGATAAAGGGGTCAATTATTATCGTAAGCATCAAAACGCAGGTTCGTTATCCACCCAAAAAACTTTAAAGAGTTTTGAAAGCACCGTGTTGGCCACTGATCTGAAGTATAAATGGTTGAAGGCCGCCAATGCCGATCCTATAATTGATAAAATATTTGCCCGTTTTTATTGGTGGACGGGCATCATGGCCTACCCTCGATTTAAAAACCTATCGACCAAATGCATCACTACAGCAAAAGGTTTGGGTTATGAAGGTGATAAATACGTTGGCGGGAAGTCCGGTCATTTGATCAGTAAGTTTTTGGGCTGGCGAATGGCCCGGCTGTTCAGTTATTATAAGCATAGTTAGATCTTGAGCCGTATTAAAGACATACTTAAGCAATTTCCGTTCATCTATCCCTCGGCTATAGTTAAGTCTTGCAAAGACTGGATAGACCGGCAAAATGCTGATGCAGGTGTCTATAAAGGTCTGCGCGGACATCAATACCGATTGGTCATTCCACCCGAAGACCATCAATTTGATCTGCCTGATCTGCAGGATGGTCGCGACGCTACAAAATTCAACGACAACGTTTTTTATAGTACACCTCCCGCCTATCTTTATTCCTTAAAGGACGTTTATTTATATAAACAAATGGGGCTGGTATTAAGCAACCGCAACGCTCTTTTTCAGGAATTCACCCATCATTTCGGGATCAGTTCTTTATCGAAGTTTCTACGGAAAAACCCTTTTTATACTTACGCAACCAATATTAAACGAATAGCTGGGACTGGAGCAGTATTGGTATCGCCCGAAAGCCATAATTATTACCATTGGTTATCTGACGTGCTGCCACGCATTAAACTATACCAGAGTGTGATGGGACATATCGATCACTATTGCATCTCTGCGGCCGTACCCGAAAAATTCCTGGCCATATTGCCGTCCTTTGGGATCCCGATGACCAAGATCTTACTGGTAAATGATCAGGAAAAACTGCATTTCAATACTTTGTATGTGGCATCGTTACCCGGCAGTGAAGGCCGCTCGCCTAAATGGGCGGTCGACCATGTTCGCGATAAGTTGATACCCTTAGGCACGGATCCCGTCATCGCCAATAAAAAGATCTATTTCAAAAGAGGTCCATCGGGTCAACGCAAACTTATTAATGAAGAAAACATTATCGGCCTGCTTCAACAACACGGGTTTGATGTTATCGACCCGGATGATCTAAGCATAACCGAGCAGATCAACTTGATGCAACATGCATCCGTAATTGTTAGCGTACACGGCGCGGCTTTGAGTAATTTGCTATTCGCGAATAAGGGGATATCGGTTATAGAATTCTTCTCGACAGACTATTTCCGTACCGATTGTTATTTTACCTTATCGCGAATGCTCGCGCTTAATTACCATTACATCAAAGGCAATAAACCGGCCAGCGCCAATTGGGGCGATATCGAAGTTGATGAAACTAAGCTTGCCGACATGCTTACTAAGATCGGTATATCATAACAGAATGTCCACGCCACGCAATATACTGACTATCGCTACCGGCAAAATGCTTTATCTGGATATGGCAATAAACCTGGCACGTTCATTCAGATGGTGGAATAAGGATAACGGCATAACTTTTCACCTGGCAACAGATATGCCTGATAATTTACCGGTCGACGTTGAGGATTTCGTCAGCATCATCAAACTCCGGCCGGACGAATTAGGAAAGGGGTTCTCGTCCAAGCTGCATTTAGATAAACTGGCCCCCGCCGGGCAAACACTTTTTATTGATAGCGATTGTTTGGTTTTTGGC
The DNA here is from genome assembly GCF_015222005.1 of Mucilaginibacter myungsuensis. Lineage (GTDB taxonomy): Bacteria > Bacteroidota > Bacteroidia > Sphingobacteriales > Sphingobacteriaceae > Mucilaginibacter > Mucilaginibacter myungsuensis. Next base: position 708,684 of record NZ_JADFFL010000001.1, read on the forward strand.
GACCTTTCTAAGTTATTCACTTCCTTTAAAGGCAAAGCTGTATCGGTTTTAGGGAACTATATATCATCCGGCGAATGGTTTGGCGATATTGGCGCCATCTGTAAAAAATTTAAGGTAACGCAATTGCCCAAATTTAACGGCGGTCTGTATTACGTCGAAAGCGGGGAGCTTGCCAATACCGTGTACACCACCGCCCGTGAGTTGGAACAACAGTACGATGAGATAGGTTTTGTACGCCTGCGCGATCGACCAAATGATGAGGTGATCATGGCTTTAGCCATGCAGCTGCACGCTCAAACACCATTGATAGATGATGGCACAGTGATGAGCGATCCGCAAGCTTGCCCCGGAGGGTATAACATCGATGTGATAAAAGGCGAACGATGGTTACTTAATCCGCAGGCTCCTCACCCACTCCATCAAGGCTGGTATCCATTTGTAAGAGTAAGTCCGTTGATAGTACATTTCTTAGGATATTACACCATGCGCTATCCCTATCGCCGCGAAGTTTATCGCTTAAGTGCCGCGTCGACAAATAAGTCTTATTTGTTAAGTGGACTGTATGCTTTGCTCACTATAGAATATCCGGAACGGCTTGCCGATAGTTTTAAAACGATATTTCGTTCTACCTATCATAAATTGTTCGGGGTGCGCAAGATCAAAACTTCAGAAAGGGTCATATCTCAATGACAGATCAACAACAGGCAGATGTAACCGTAATTATCCCAACCTATAATAGGCTTTGGAGTTTGCCAAAGGCCATTGATAGCTGCAGAAAAACGACTTGCATCACCGAGATCATTGTAGTTGACGATGGCAGTACCGATGGTACTTGGGAATGGCTGCAACAACAACCGGATGTCAGGTCATTTTATCAGGAAAATCAGGGACAGACCTATGCTGCTAATTTTGGCACCAATTACGCCACCGGTAAATACATCAGATTTTTAGATAGCGACGACTTTTTGGTCGAAGGAGCCATTGATAAGCAATTTTTGAAAGCGGAAGAGACAAATGCAAACCTGGTCTACTCAGCTGTTGATATTTACGTTGAATCGACGGGTGAGGTTATCAACTTGCCCATCAAAGAGGCTTGGGAGGACTTTTTAGAAATACAATTGGGGAACGGTAACGGCAGCCATTATTTAGGGATGCTATTTAGTACCCATCTGGTAAAAAAAGTACCCCGCAGACCCGATCTTTCTTTCAGGGACGACAGGATGTTTTTGCTGGAATATGCTTTACTGGATCCCAAGATCGTGTGGGCCCAAGGTTGTGCAGGCCATTGGGTAAAACATACCGACCAAATGCAGGCCAATTATCAGGGGTTAAAAGCACAGGTCACAAACTGGCAGCATCTATACATTTATAAAAAGATTCTAAGTAAGCTGGCTGCTAACGGCAAACTAACGCAAGCCCGCAAAAATGCTGCCTGCACAGTGCTTTGGCCGCTGGCACATTGGATCGCTAAAGATAATATTAGCGAGGGCGTTGAGGTAGTTAACTGGATCTATGAACTTAACCCTGATTTCCAGATACCGGAGCCGGGCACTCTTGGGTTTATGTACAGATCATTGGGCTTTAAAATGACCGAGAAACTGCTGGGTTTACGAAGGTTAACATTATTCCGGTAAATTCTCAAACACTGCGTCGTCCCTTTTAGCTAACAAAATTGCAAAAGCCCTTAAACCTGTTCTATGCCGAACCCGATCCTGACCGTTGGTTCCTGATGGATCGTTATCTGCGGCAGATCATTCGCAGGATGGTAAGGGGCAAACAACGGCCGGGTGGCGTGATGATGGTTGCACTGAACCTGATGCAGGGTTTGGATAGATTAAAGATTCCCTATCGTTTTAACGATTATCGGTATATAGATAAACATCCTGACGAGATAGCCTGCATCATTGGTAAGCCGCAATTGTTAACGGAGCGTAAATGGAAGAACCCTGTTGTATTCGGTGCCGGCATATTCTCGCACCCTTCCGAAGAACCCGAACTGTTCAGTAAGTATCCGAATGTTAAACGCCTGTTGGTCCCGGGCGAATGGATGCGATCAATGTTCGAACCGTTCTACGGCGATAAAGTGCAGGCCTGGCCCACAGGTATCGATACCAAAAAATGGTCGCCGGTCGGCGCGGCAACTAAGGACACCGACTTCATAGTTTATGATAAGATCCGCTGGGAACGCGATAAACACGTTCCCGAACTGCTTGATCCTATACTTGAACAACTGCAAACAAGATCATTGAGCTATACCGTATTAAAGTATGGAAGTTACGAGCCGGAGCAATTGCTTTCGGCCGTTGGACAGGCAAAAGCCGCCATATTTTTATGCGAGCACGAAACCCAGGGACTGGCCTATCAACAAATATTAGCGGCCGGTCTGCCAATTTTGGCTTGGGACAGGGGCGGCTACTGGCAGGATCCTTATTACTATCCCGCAGTAAAATTTGGCCCGGTAAGCTCTGTCCCTTATTGGGATGACAGGTGCGGGATCAAATTCGGTTCGATAGCTAATTTTGACGAACAATTACAAAAGTTCATCAAATTACAAGATGAGGGAGCATTTTCTCCTCGCAATTTCATTACCGAAAATTTGAGTTTGGAAAAATGCGCGGCAGATTATGTTGACATCATTTCATCTTTAGAACAAGAATTATTGATACAGTAATTAGGATATCCCGTGCATCTGCATAAAAAGGTCAAAGTAGTTTTGGTTACCCCTACTCAACCATCCTTAAACCCAAGGTTGGTAAAAGAAGCCGATGCGCTGAACGAAGCTGGTTACGATGTTACCGTACTTTGCTGCTATTGGAATGCCTGGGGCGCGGCATCAGACGATGAAATATTGGCGACACGGGCCTGGAAAGTCATCCGCGTAGGCGGCGATCCTGTGCAAAAACGGATTACTTACTTTATCAGCAGGGTTTTACATAAGGTGTTCAATATCCTGACAGATAAATTCAGACTAACTGCATTTACGCACCTTGCGGTCGCGCGGGGAAGTTTATTTCTGATGCGCGAAGTGGCAAATCACAAAGCCGATCTTTATATCGGTCATAACTTGGGTGCTTTACCGGCCATTGTAAAAGCTGCTAAAAAGTTCAGTGCTAAATGTGGTTTTGATGCCGAGGATCTGCACCGATATGAGGCTACCTACGATCGTGGCCAGGCATCGTACAACCGTAACCGGTACTTAGAGGATAAATATTTCGGTGAGCTCAACTACCTTACAACAGCCTCGCCATTAATGGCGCAAGAATATGGTGAATTGTACCCGGATAAACGGCCGGTCGCTATTCTTAACGTTTTCCCTAAAGGACCAACTTTCGCCAAAAGTATCAATAATGGCGTGATCCGGTTATTCTGGTTTTCGCAGACCATCGGTCCGCACCGCGGCTTGGAAACTATCATTGAGGCATTGGCACTGTTGCCTGAGGCTCCACTGGAACTACATTTGTTAGGCGAAGGAAATATGTACGCCGACTACATTAAGGAGCTGATAAACGGTCGTCCCAATATCCATTTACATCACCCTATCCCATCAGATCAACTCATCACTTTTGCATCCCAATTTGACATTGGTTTGGCAGCAGAGTTGAATATCCCGCATAACCACGACATCTGCTTAGCCAATAAGATATTTACTTATCTGCAAGCAGGCCTGGCCGTTTTAGCAAGTGATACCGTGGCACAAAAACAATTCATGACCGAACATCCAACGATCGGACAATGCTATAAATTGAACAATGCTGCAGATATTGCATCTAAGCTAAATTTGTGGTTGCAACAAAGAGAACTACTTTTACATAACGCATCGGCAGCTCTCAAACTCGGGCACGGCGAAATGAACTGGGAATCCGAAAGCCAAAAGTTGCTTAAAGTGGTATCAGATACTTTAGCCAATTGAAAAAAGTGTTGATCATATCACCTTACTTCGCTCCTGTTAATGCAGCTGATATGCAGCGGGTGCGAATGAGCCTGCCCTATTTTGCCGATCTTGGCTGGGATGCTGAAGTGGTTACGGTGGATGAGCGATATACAGATGTAAGTAAAGACGAACTGCTGTCACAAACCGTCCCCGATAATATAAAGTTACATAAGTTAAAACCACTCGACAAAAAATGGACAGCGAGGATCGGTTTGGGCAGTATTGCAATACGATCGTTATGGTTTTATAAAAGAACAGTGGACCGCCTGATCAAGGACGGCAATTACCAGCTGATCTATTTTTCTACCACGCAATTCCCGGTTTGTATATTAGGACATTATTGGTACAAAAAATTTGGTGTGCCTTATATAATCGATATGCAGGACCCCTGGCATTCCGACTATTATCTAAATAAACCAAAATCCGAACGCCCACCTAAATATTGGTTCGCGTATCGTCTTAATAAATTCATGGAGCCTATCGCCATGAAAAGTGTTGCGGGCCTGATAAGCGTATCACCAAACTATATTACTACGCTCCGCGAACGATACCCGCATTTAAACGACATACCGGCGGCCACTATTCCGTTCGGCGCTTTCGCCCCTGATACACAGCTAGCGTCCGAAAATAATGATCGCTTTCCAGAATTGCTAAGCAAAGATCATATCAACCTGGTATATATTGGCCGTGGTGGTGCGGATATGCACAAAGCCATTGCTCCACTTTTTAGACATCTGCAAACGAGGGATATATCTGCCGACAAACTTAAAGTATACTTTATAGGTACCAGTTATGCACCTGCAGGACAAGGTAGGCCCAGCATTCTACCATTAGCGGACCAGTATGGTTTAAGCGACAATGTGATCGAACTTACTGATCGCATTAGCTATTATCACGCCCTGATCACCCTGCAGCAAGCCGATGCGTTATTTGTTCCCGGGTCTGATGATGTGAAGTATTCCGCATCAAAGATCTATCCGTACATTCTTACAGGGAAGCCATTGTTGGCTATTTCGAACGCAAAAAGCCCAGGTTACCAGATACTTGCTGAATTTGTTGTGGACCATAACCTTGGTTACGATGATCGGGATGTTGACAATAAAATATCAACGTTTATTGACGGGCTTTTAGCAGGCAATCTATCCAAACCGAAGTATCATACGGAGGCGATACAAAAATATTCGGCCGCCAGTATGACCCAATTGCAATGCGAATTATTTAATGAGTTGCTTAAAACCCGGCGTGTGTGAAAAAACTGGCCATTGTAACTACCCACCCCATTCAATATTACGCGCCGGTCTTCCGTCTGTTGCATCAACGAGAGAACATCTCTGTAAAGATCTTTTATACCTGGGGCGAAGCATCGCTTAAAAAATTTGATCCCGGTTTTGGTAAACAGATCATTTGGGATGTACCGTTATTAGATGGCTACGAATATGAATGGGCTACAAATACGTCGCAAGCCCCCGGTTCGCATCATTTTAAAGGTATCGTTACCCCCGACCTTATCGAACAAATAGAAAACTATCAGCCTGATGCGGTTTTGATCTTTGGCTGGGCGTACCAAAGCCATTTAAAAGTGATGCGCTATTTTAAAGGGAAATTGCCTGTGTACTTTCGTGGCGACTCTACCTTGCTCGATCAGCAAAGCGGTTTTAAGGCACTTTTTAGGTCGATAACCCTTCGGTGGGTATATCGCCATATCGATCATGCCTTTTATGTAGGCCGCGCAAACCGGGATTATTTTTTACGTTATGGTCTAAAAGCACACCAGCTAAATTTTGCCCCTCACGCAATTGATAACGAACGTTTTGCTAACTCACGTAAAGAGGAGGTTGCCGAGTTTCGAAAAAAATTGGGCATTGCCGAAGACCAGCAATTGATACTGTTTGTGGGTAAGTTAGAAGATAAGAAATCCCCCGACCTGTTGCTGCGTGCTTTCACAGGAATAGATAACGCCGATAAACACCTGCTTTTTGTAGGTAACGGTAACTTAGAGCCAAGTTTAAAGGAACAAGCAGCAGATAACAATAAAGTTCACTTTGTCGATCTTGTCAATCAAAGCGATATCCCGGTAGTGTATCAGGCCTGCGATCTGTTCTGCCTTCCATCCAAAGGTCCCGCCGAGACTTGGGGCCTGGCCGTGAATGAGGCTATGGCTTGTGGCAAGGCCGTTCTGGTGTCCGACAAATGCGGTTGCGCTAACGACTTGGTTACCGACAAACATAACGGCGCTATTGTTAAAGCTGGCAACGTTGACGATCTTGCCGAAAAATTAGCCGAACTTACCCGATCAAAAGACACACTAAAAAATTACGGCCGCCATTCGGCAGTAAAAATAGCGGGATGGAACTTTGCCGCTATCGCGCAAGCGATCGAAGATAAATTACTAAATGAAAAGAGCCGACCGAATTAAGATCAACTTTATACGTAACTGGGACCTGCCGGGCAAAGAACGCCTTGCGCATTTGTTAAAACCGTCGGCAGGTTTTAAAACCAATTTTAAGGATGGCATTGTTTGGCTAAGGCACGAGGATATCGCTATCCACACCTCGGCCGATAATTACATCGAGCACATGGTGCTTACTACCGGCACTTACGAGGACGAGATAAACAAGCTGATACGCGTATCCTTGAAACCCGGTTTTGCAGCTTTAGATATTGGCGCCAATATTGGCCTGCAAAGCATCCGCATGTCGCAAAGCTGTGGTGCAGATGGCAAGGTTTATTCTTTTGAGCCATTGCAACATATCCACCAAAAATTCAGCAGGAATATCGCGCTTAACAATTGCCAAAATATTCAGCTGTTCCCCTTTGCATTATCAGACAGTGATGGCGAGACCACCGTTAATATCGACGAACAGACTTGGAACCAAGGGGCGTTCAGCCTTAACCAAGAGAGCAATGGCAAGTCCCAACAAACCATCACTATAAAGGCCGGCGATACCTTATCGGAGATAGCGGCGCTACAGCGGTTAGACCTGATCAAGATAGATGTAGAAGGCTATGAGTTTCAGGTATTACGCGGGCTGAAAGACACACTCCGTAAACACCGGCCAAGGATCATTTTTGAATACGACGATAACTATTGGCAGCGCACCGGCCAGCAAATGGCGGATTGTTATCCGTTCTTAATTGAAACCGGTTACACCCTTTACCAGATCACTCAAGTTGGCTGCGAACTGATCAGCAACGCCGCAGACGCCATTGGCGGAAACATTTTTTGTATCCCGTTAACCATAAACAATGGATAGCGAATTACGGATAGAACGTTTTGCGATGCTGTATATCCCTTACGCATTGGCGCTGCTGTTGGCTGATGATCCTTATTGGTCTTACCTGATCGCCTGGCTGGGGTCGTTCTACATTTTTTTCCTTACCCTATCAGGCTCTATAAGGCCGCTCCCAGATGATCATCCTTTGGGCGAGCAATTAATGCGTCCTATCTTTTTGGTCCAGATCGTTTTTGCAGGATATATGGCCTGCACCTCTATTTTTTATTTTATGGATCTTGTGGGCTATGTTAATTTTGAGGAGGTAGATAATTTCTTTTTCACTAATACCGAAAAACTTAAATACACCGCCGAAGCGCAACGATATTACTGCCTTGGCCACGCCGCGTTTGTTACCGGGATACTGATGTTTATGAAATACCCGACCGAACAGCGATATATTTACGCCGAGGGTACCGTGAGCGCCATACTTTTTTACTCAGCCTTGTTATCCTTTCCTATTGCAAAAGCTTTTGAGTTCGTTCCCGGGTTGTCGCAATTCACTAATCAGTTCAATTCGTTAAGTTTTATCGCGTGTTCGCTGGCGCTGGCATTTGCCATTCCCGAAAGAAAGATGATCAATACGGCTATCTGTGTGGTACTGTACGGGATAAATTTTTATTCCGCTTTATTGTCGGGATTTAAAGAACCTATCATCATCAGCGTAATGGTTTTGGGGATATTTTTGTATCCAAGTTATAAAAAACTGGTGCTTGCTACCTTTATCCCTGCGCTATTATTATTGTTTTTGGTTTTACCTACCTATGCCACCGTATTCAGAAGCAACGCCTGGACCGGCGATGCTGATAGCGAAGAAGCATCGCAATTGGCCTTACAGGCGGCTATTGGACAGGTTAGCGATTCGGGCGAATCATCTAACTGGAGTTTTTTGGTGGGCCGGTTTTCCGAGATCAGCATGTTCACCATGTACCTTGAATCTACCCCAAAAAAGATAGATTTTTACGACTTTCAACTACTCGAGCAATCAGCCATGGTATTGGTACCACGTATATTCTGGCCGGCCAAACCCTTTACCGAAACTTTGGTGATGCAGCGGGTTTATGATGCCGGCGTTGTGGCGCGTGGTTCAGTGGTATCTGCTAAGCCTGCTTACATCGTTGATGGATATTTGTCGTTCGGCACCCTGGGGGTTATCATATCGCTATTTGTTTATGGCATGGTAGCCCAGCTTATCTCTCAGAAAGCCGAAGTGCTATTCGGCGGTTATTTATTAGGCACGGCACTCATGTTCTCAGGGCTTTTTCAGATCCTATGGCGTGGGCTAAGTTTCGAGTTCATCATTAACTCAGTGTTCTATTCCTACGTCACCATGCTAATGTTGCACAAAGTGTTTTTGGCCCGTAACATTATTCAACCAGCTTGAGGATATTACAGATCAATGCTTCTTATAAACCGGCTTACATTTACGGCGGGCCTACCATGTCGGTCTCTAAACTGGCCGAGCAATTGGTAAACGCGGGTTGCGATGTAAAGGTGTTCACAACTACCGCTAATGGCGATAATGAACTGGATGTTACACCTAATGAGGTCATCATCGTAGATTCTGTCCCTGTAACTTATTTCAGCAGGATACTTAAAGGTCATATCCATTTTTCACCCAAATTGTTGGCGGCAGTATGGCGTAATTGCTGGCAGTACGATGTAGTACATATCCATGCCTGGTGGAATACGGTTTCGGTACTATCATGCTTTATTGCCATGGCGCGCGGCGTTAAAGTGGTGGTATCTCCACGTGGGACTTTAAGCGCTTATTCGTTTGCCCATAAGAATAGTTTTTTAAAGCAGGCCATACATAATTTAATAGGCCGACCTTTGCTGAACCGAACCCATATCCACACTACATCAACTTACGAGGAAACGAAACTAACACGCGTCATTGAACCCGTAAAGTACTTTGTCCTTCCTAATTTTGTCGCTTTGTCTGATGCCAATTCAAACGCTGCTTTTGTCCAGAGCGATAAACTGAAGCTGGTGTTCTTTTCGCGCATAGATGATAAAAAAGGTCTCGATGTCCTGTTCAAAGCTTTAGCCTTGGTTAAGCGCCCATACGCTTTGACCATCGCCGGTGGTGGTGATCCTATCTTTATAGATACTTTAAAAAAACAAGCACAAAACCTTAACATATTGGCTCATATCAATTGGATAGGTGTGCAAAATGAAAATAAATTTGATATGCTTGCCGGACACGATATCATGATACTACCATCGCGCGACGAGAATTTTGGCAATGTGGTAATAGAAAGTTTGAGTGTCGGTACCGCAGTGATCGTGAGTCCGAATGTTGGTTTGTCCGATTATGTAATCGAGAATAGTTTGGGCTGGGTGACACCTAATCAACCTGTAATGATAGCCGAGCTTATTGCTAAGCTACAATATCAGGATCTGGCACTGATCAGGCAACAAGCTCCCGTGGTCATACGTGATCACTTCGATGAGAAAGCACTGACCGCGAAATACCTGGCAATGTATCAACAAGTAATTAAAGGTTAACCGGATTATCTATTAAATTTGAGGTCCTTTAAACTAAAATATTGAACCCGCATTTTTCCATCATACTGATAACCTACAACGAGCAGATACACCTGCCCGCTACACTCGACGCGGTTGCCGGGCTGGGTGCGCCGTTGTTCATTTTGGATTCGGGCAGTACCGATGATACCATCAAGATCGCTGAAGACCACGGTGCGACCGTAGCGCAAAACATGTTCGTTAATCATCCTCAGCAGTGGCACCATGCATTATCGACGTTTAAAATAGATACCCCATGGGTTATTTGTTTAGATGCTGACCAGCAAGTAACACCGGAATTATTTGAGTTACTTAGAACGTTTAATGATACCGATCACAAAGACACTAATGGCATCTATTTTAACCGGAAGAATTATTTTAAAGGGCGGTGGATCAAACACGGCGGCTATTTTCCGTTTTACTTGCTAAAGATGTTCAGGACAGATGTTGGTTATTCTGATCTGAACGAAATGATGGACCATCGGTTCATTGTCCCCGGCAAGACCGAAATCTGGAAAAAAGGCTATTTAAAAGAAGAGAACCTGAAAGAGAACGAGATCAACTTTTGGCTTGAAAAGCATCTGCGGTATAGTGATCAGGTAGCCTACGAAGAAGTGGAACGGATGAGGGGCGCCCGCTCGCAAACCATCGAGCCCCGTTTTTGGGGTTCTCCCGATGAGCGTACGGCCTGGCTAAAACGCCTCTGGTGGAAAATGCCGAGATACAGTCGCTCTTTAATATACTTTAGTTATCGCTTTTTATTCAAATTAGGATTTTTGGACGGGCGTACAGGTGTCATATTCCATTTCCTGCAAGGTTTTTGGTTTAGGCTTATCGTAGATGTTAAGATAGATGAGTTACTAAAAAAAGCTAAAGATGATAGGCAGCAAGTTTGATACTCCGCAAAATCGCTTCATCGTCCTTTTTGTTGGGCTATTCCTCATATTTTACTATGGCAATTTGATGGTCTGGAGTTTGGTATCACCTAACGGCAAGCACTACAACGAATTTGTTGATGCACATTTAAACTACATAGGTGGTATGCGTTCAATTTTAGTGAACCTTACAGTAAACTCACTTAAATTACTCGGATATAAAGTGATATATAATCAGGATTCGATCAGAGTTATTGGTCGCAATGGCATACTAATCGCTTATGATTGTATTGGTATGGGGGTAATGAGCTTTTTTACCGCATTCACTATCGCCTATCCAAAACCAATTAAGATCAAGGTTATTTTTCTGATCGCGGGTATCGTTGTCATCCAAGTACTGAATATTTGTCGCATGTGTCTTTTAGCCTTATATTGGCATAAACCGCAGGTGCGCAGTATAGATCACCATCTTGTTTTTAACGTGGTTATCTATGCCGTTATCGGCGTTAGCATTTACTTTTATACCAAGGGCAGCAGAGCCAATACCAGAAATGCAAAAGACTGACCTTTCTAATTACAATAACTCACATTACTATACCGGCGCAAATGCACTTAAACGCGCTACGTGGTACATAGCCAATGCCTGTATATTTAAAAGCAGTCTGGTGCCGTCAGCGGGCTTAAAAAGGGCCTTATTGCGATCATTCGGTGCCAGTATAGGTAAAGGTGTGGTTATAAAGCCGTGCGTAAACGTTAAATACCCCTGGAACCTAGCGGTAGGGGAGAATACCTGGATAGGCGAAAACGTGTGGATAGATAGTTTGGTCAATGTCACTATAGGTGCCAATGTTTGCCTATCGCAAGGCGCGGTATTGATCACCGGCAGCCACAACTATAAACTTAAAACATTTGATCTTATCCTTGGCGAAGTAACACTTGAAGATGGTGTTTGGATAGGTGCTGGTGCGATGGTGAATCAGGGGGTGACCGCTCATTCCCATTCGGTACTCACCGCCGGATCTATCGCCACCAAAGATATGGATGCTTATACTATTTACCAGGGAAACCCTGCAATGGCAATAAGAAAAAGATCTATAGAGTAATTATTTACAGATTATTAAATATGAAAATTAAACTTAAACATTAATTATGAAGCATATTTACTCGATACTTATTGGCTGCTTAATTGCGTTGTCATTGCACGCGCAAACAAAGCCCGCCGATACCTTAACACTGGCCGACCCGACCATTTTTTATGATAAAGGCCAATACTACTTATATGGCACAGGCAGCAACCGCGGCTTCGAAGTTTATCGATCTGCAGACCTTAATAATTGGAAAGGCCCCGTCGGTAAGATCGAAGGGCATGCCATGCTAAAGGGACAAAGCTACGGTAGGCGCGGCTTTTGGGCGCCCCAGATATTTAAGCACAAAGACAAATACTACATGGCTTATACTGCCGATGAGCAGGTAGCGATCGCGGAGAGTGATAGTCCATTAGGACCATTCACGCAAAAGACCGTCAAAGCCATATCCGGCCCGGGTAAACAGATAGACCCTTATATTTTTAAAGATACCGATGGCAAGCTATACCTCTATCACGTAAGGTTACAAAAAGGCAATAGGATCTTTGTAGCGCGTTTAAAAGACGACCTGAGCGACATAGACACCACAACAACAAAAGAATGCATTAGCGCGCAGCTGAGATGGGAAAATGAGGCTAAGAGTGACTGGCCGGTAAGCGAAGGCCCGACCGTGGTTAAACACAACGGCCTTTATTACATGCTATACTCTTGTAACGATTTTCGTAACATCAATTACTCGATAGGTTACGCTACTGCCACCTCACCCATGGGGCCGTGGGTCAAAAGCAAAAGCAACCCTATCCTGACCCGACAAATGACCGGTGTTAATGGGACGGGGCACGGCGATCTGTTTGCCGATGGCTCGGGGCAATTGTTCTACGTATTCCACACTCATCAAAATAACCTTACTACGGGGCGCAGAAAAACGGCTATTATCAAAATGGCCTTCAGTAAAGATAAACCCTCACAACTTAATGCCGACCAAACAAGTTTCCGCTTTTTGTTCAAATAGATATATAAATCGAAACTAAAAATAAAAGCCTGTATCCTTGGATAACAGGCTTTTATTTTATCTATAATTTCAGTTGTATTTCGATTTCGCTATCGTTTTCAATAATATCACAACGAAAATTCAGGCAGATCTCAAACGAATTTCATCAAAATATCATCTGAGACCGATAAATTATCTAATGTTAATATGGCTTGTTAAAACAATTCAGATCTTTGTAAAAGATGATACTGGTTCGGTAATTTATATCGTTAAACATTATCTAAGTCAATGCCAATTTCAACAGCATCTTTAAACAGCATCTCATGTATAAATTCTTCCCGTTTTTATTACTGATCATTATTACAACTAACACGTCAGCACAAAACTGGAAACTAACCACCGATGCCGATGGTATGAAAATATACATGGCCGAGGTTGCGGGATCTAAAATAAAAGCCATTAAGGTGGAGCTTGAACTTAACGCCACCCAGTCGCAATTGGTAGCCGTGCTAATGGATGCCAACACTTGTGTGGAGTGGGTTTACGGATTCAAGTCGAGCAAGCTGATCAGGCAGGTTTCCCCTTCCGAATCGTATTACTACGCAGAGGTGAACCTCCCTTGGCCTGCCGAAAACCGCGATTATGTTGCCCATCTCACTGCCACCCAGAATCCGGATACTAAAGTGGTGACCATCGACGCGCCTGCCGTGCTCGGGTTTGTTCCGATAAAGAAAGGTATCGTCCGTGTAGAACGTTCGGTGGGTAAATGGGTGATCAGTCCGCTATCGGCAGATAAGATACATGTTGTTTATACCCTGCAATTAGATCCCGGCGGCAATATCCCTGCCTGGTTAGTTAACACTTTTGCTACGCAGGCTCCCACTAACAGTTTCAAAAAACTGAAAGAACAATTGAAAAAGCCGGCGTACAGAGATGCCTCGCTCCCATTCATTAAAGACTGAACAATTGTATTTCAAGCTCTCCGTTGATCCTGTATATTTGGCGTAGGCTTACCCCTATTTAACCGTTATACTTTATGAAGATCTTTAACTGGATATTTATCGTGCTGTTCGCCATTTCAGCCGGATTGCAATACAACGACCCCGACCCTTATATCTGGGCACCCATTTATCTTTACGCTGCTTACTTGTGTTACGAGGCGAGCCGCGGGCGCTATAACAGCAAATTATACATCGCCGGCCTGCTGGTTTACGGTAGCTATGCACTATATCTGTTTCTCGATAAAAATGGCGTTGTTGATTGGTTTAACGAGCACCATGCCGAAAGCATTGTGCAGACCATGAAGGCCGAAAAGCCATGGATAGAAGAGACCCGCGAGTTTGGCGGCTTGGCTATCTGTATCGTCGTGCTTATTGCTAACATGATCTGGTTTAAAGGCAAACGCCAACCCTGATCAAAAACATATCGATGCATCTTTTTGTAAAACAAATGGTTAACTTAGGTTGACCATTTGTTTTATATACCGATATGAAAAAGCCGATCTTCGCTACCATCATTTTGCTGAACATTGCCACTATCGCCTTAGCACAAACCATTAAGGGTACGTATGCGATCAAAAATGTGCAAACCGGCATGTTACTGCGCGTTAAAGATGCCAGCGGCAAGAACGGTACGCCATTAGTTGCCTACTACCCCGAGAACTGGAAATGCATGACCTGGGATTTTAAGAATACCGGCGAGAACACCTATCAATTGCAAAACCTTTTTACCCATAAAACATTCCAGCCGATCACAGCGGCCGCTGCCGACGTAGCATTTGAAGAGCAACCTTTAGCCGGCAGTACCAGCAACCAGCAATACGAATTCATTGCCGTTAAAGAAGACACCTACCTGATCAAACTAAAAGGAACCGACCTATATATTACTCCTGCCGATAAGAAGGGCAGCGTTAACTCAGCCATTATTTTAGCAGCTAAAAGCGATAGTCCCGAGCAATTGTGGACCATTTATCAGCAATCCCCAACCATGTAATAACGAAATAAGTATTCATTACATCATGAAAAAAGCTTTACCGGGTATCTTTCTGCTTGCGTTTATTGCAAGTGCTTTTGTTTATAATAACCACATCAGGGAGTCGCAGGCGCCGGAAGGTTATATCGTTGATACTCTGGCTACCGATCTGGTAGTACCTTGGCAACTTGTTTTCCTCGCCGATAACACATTAATATTTACCGAGCGGGCAGGACGTGTGCGTATTTACCGCGACGGTAAGTTGCAACCCAAAGCGGCTTTTGTGGTGTCAGACATTCCGTTACGTAATAAAACAGGAATGCTGGGTATGTGTATCCATCCCGATTTTGCTACTAACCGTTACATCTACCTTGCCCATAATTACATGCAGGATAATAACCGAATGCGGTCAAAGGTGATCCGCTATAAATTCAGGAACGATACACTGGTAGAACCATTCAAGATCATTGACGGTATCCCGGCCAATCAAAACCATACCGGTTGCAGACTGGTATTTAGCCCGGATAAAAAACTGTTCATCACTACCGGAGATGCTGATCAGCCCGCGCTATCGCAAGATCTGAAAGCTTACAATGGCAAGATACTTCGGGTGAACGACGACGGCACTATCCCGACTGACAACCCTTTATTCAATAACGATACCGCCCGTAAAGAGATCTGGACCTATGGCCACCGTAATCCGCAAGGCTTCGCGTTCAATCCTGCTACGGGCACTATATTCGAGTCCGAACACGGCCCTACCGGCGGCGACGAGATCAACATCATCCGCAAAGGCGAAAATTACGGCTGGCCTGTGATCCATCATTGGGATACTAAGGAAGGAATGAACTCGCCATTGTCCGAATACAGCCCCTCTATCGGTCCGAGCGAGATGATGTTCTACACCGCCAATAAATTACCTCAACTGCAAGGGCACCTGCTAATGGGCTGCTTACGTGGCGAATCTATCCTGAAAATTAAGTTAGATGGGGATAGGATCGTGGATCAGGAGATATTGTTCAAGAAAACTTACGGCCGCATCCGTTCGATAGTTACCGGACCAGATGGGTTTATCTATTTCTCCACCTCGATGGTAGACCCGGGCGAGGGAAAACCACGCCCTAAAGACGACATGATACTGCGCTTAAGACCGTCAGGCAGCAGCAATACCACTGTCGCATCGCAAAAGTTAGCTGCGAGTACGGCCACCTCCACAGGCAGTAAAAAACAAACACCGGCAGCGCTTTTCCAACAACTGTGTGCTGCCTGCCATGGCAATAAACTACAAGGCATGGACGGCAAGACGCATGATCTTACCGCCGGTATGTTCAAATACGGATCTGATAAAGCTGCTATCCTTAAAAACATCACCAACGGAATTACCGACAAAGGCATGCCAGCCTGGGCCGGCGCGATCAGCACGACCGATATTGACGGGATAGCGAACTACATTTATCAGAACATGCGCAAAAAAGTAAAGACCAAATAACTACTTAGCTTGCGCACCTGCGAACGGCACGTACTCCACACTATAGTTAGCGACGGCATCAGTTTGCTGGCGACCTGTTTTAGTGTTCAGTTTTAGGGGGCGTTGCCATAGTTTATCACCTGCCATTTTAAAATGCAGGGCCATAGTATCGGTCATACCCTCTTGCATAAAGGTCCACACCACTTTGATGCTATCGCCACTTAGCGAGCCTGATAACAAGCCTTTACGGGCATCTTTCTCGTGCGGCAGCCACATCATTTCGCCTGTCACCTTCTCCCCTTTTACCACCAGGTTAACTGTAGTGCTATCCTGATGCTTAGTGCCCTCGGTGCGCACAAAGCACATCGATGTTAGCGCCGCGGTATCATTAGGGTGAGTTAACTGGGTATGTTCAGTTTTAGCGCTATCAGCAGCAAGGGTATCAGTCTGTTCAGCTTTATTTTCGGGGGATGAGCAAGCTACCGCTACAGCGGCTATCGTTGCTATTAATATCAATCTTCTCATAATTGATGGAACGTTTTTAGGGCAATAAGGTTTTTCAGGGGGTGTATACGCCGCGCGTGTAGATAGGGCGTATATACTTGAGTGACTAAAAACAAAAAAGCCGCTGACGCGGCTTTCCTTTTATCAAATACGTTCAGTTATTATTTCTTGAATAACTTCGTAATATCGTTTCCAAATACAAATACCATCAGCGATATCAGGATCACAAAGCCAACCAATTGGGCACGCTCCAAAAACTTATCGCTTAATGGTTTGCCTTTGATCATCTCAATGATCAGGAACAGGGCATGGCCACCGTCCAATGCAGGGATCGGCAACAAATTCATCAAAGCTAAAGCCATACTCAGCAAGCCTACCAAGCTCCAGAATTTCACCCAGTCGATAGTAGAGCCGAACATTTGCGCCATTGCAACAGGGCCGCTCAATGCTTTATCAGCCCTTACTTCGCCTTTAAATAGCTTGCCTAAGCCTTGTGCATTTGCAGAAAAAGTACCCCAGGCACGTGAAGCACCAACAGGTAACGATTCGGCAAAGCCATATTTCTCCGTCTTGGTACCAGGGGTTTCCGGCGCTATACCAAAGCCACCATCAGCAAAACCTAACACGCCAAACTTGTTTACCTGGGTATTCAACTGTATTGGTTGGCCACTACGGTTGACAGTAAGCGTAGCCGACTTATTTTTAAACTGGCCCAGTTGCGCTTGTAACTGATCCAAAAATTGCACAGGTTTTCCGTTAACCGCCGTTACTGCGTCACCTTTTTTAAGGCCTGCTTTATGAGCGTAACTACCTGCGTTTACCGAATCTATCACTGTGCTTAAACGCGGGGTGACGAATGCTGAGATACCCAGGTCGGATATATCATTTAAGATGTTACCGGGTACCTGAATGATCTTTTCTTCGCCATTACGGTTAACCGTTAATTGCGAGTTACCCATCAGCACCTTAGGACTGATGATATCCTCGTAATGCTCTATCTTTTTGCCGTTAACAGCAACGATCTTATCGCCTGCCACCAAGCCAATGCGTGTACCGATCTTACCGGGAACAATTCCGTACTTCACATTGTCGTTAGGTACATAGGTCTCGCCGTATTTCAGGGTCAGCATCCAAAAGATGAAGATACCAAGAATGACGTTGACGATGATACCGCCCATCATCACGATCAAACGCTGCCAGGCCGGTTTAGAGCGGAACTCCCAGGACTGTGGTTCGCCGGCCAACTGGTCAGTATCCATAGATTCGTCTATCATGCCGGCTATCTTCACATAACCACCCAAAGGCAGCCAGCCAATGCCGTACTCAACCCCTTTAAAATTGAACTTTACTAAGCTAAAGTTCCATGCGTCGAAGAAAAGATAGAACTTTTCTACCTTGATACCGAAGGCACGGGCGGCCAAAAAGTGGCCCAATTCGTGTAAAATTACCAATATCGACAGGCCCAGTAACAGTTGGCCCACCATGATCACTATATTCATCCCTTGTTTTTAGTCTTTTTTATGCCTTAACAGCGCCGTATGCCGCTATCAAATTATCTGCTAATATGCGTGTTTCTTTGTCAGTATTCAAATGGTCATCTAAAGTAGGCGACGGAATGTGCGGCATACGTTCCATGCAGGTCTCTATCACATCGCTCATTCCTAAAAAGCCAACCTTATCCTTCAAAAATCCGGCGACCGCGACCTCATTGGCCGCGTTGATGATGCAAGGCATATTGCCGCCCATATCTAAAGCCTTGTACGCTAAAGATAAGTTACGGAAATTGGCCATGTCCGGTTGTTCGAAGGTAAGATTCGGGTAATCGGTAAAGCTAAAACGCTTAAAGTCCGTTTTTATGCGGTCGGGGTAAGTTAAGGCGTATTGGATAGGTAGTTTCATATCCGGCAAGCCCAATTGCGCCTTAATAGAACCATCGGTAAACTGCACCAGCGAGTGAATTATGGATTGCGGATGCACGATCACCTCTATCTGATCGGCCGACAGATCAAATAGCCATTTAGCTTCGATCACTTCCAAACCCTTATTCATCAACGAAGCCGAATCGATGGTGATCTTGGCCCCCATCACCCAGTTAGGATGTTTTAAAGCGGCCTCGCGGGTAACGTTGGCCAAAAACTGAGCATCCTTACCGCGGAACGGTCCGCCAGACGCAGTCAGGATGATCTTCTCTATGGGATTATGGTCTTCACCAGCCAGGCATTGAAAGATGGCAGAATGTTCAGAATCGACCGGTAGGATCTTTACGTTATGTTGCTTGGCCAAAGAGGTGACAATATCACCTGCGACTACCAAAGTTTCTTTGTTCGCCAAGGCTATGTCCTTACCTGCCTTAATGGCGGCTATGGTCGGCTCCAGTCCGGAAAACCCTACCATAGCTGTTAGGACGACATCGATGTGCTCGTCGCTTACCGCATTACAAATGGCTTGGTTGCCCGCAAGCACTTGCACATCTGTGTTGCTTAGCGCTTCTTTTACGATTTGATATTTCTGCTCGTCGCAAATAATAGCATAGGCCGGCTTAAATTTAAGTGACTGTGCGATCAGCAGATCGGCATTACTGTAGGCGGTAAGCACATAGGCACGGAACAGCGAAGGGTTCTCTTCGATCACCTCCAGCGTTTGCGTACCAATGCTCCCGGTGGAGCCTAAAATGGCTATATTCTTTATCAATTTATTTCCTATTCTATTACTTTATCGTAAGCAAGCTACGTTTAAATATGCCCGACCACTTGCTTAAAAATGCAACCGGCAATTGTTTTTGCTTAATGGCCACAAAGTTAACGAACAACGCCGACTTGCCCTGTACCACATAATACAATTGCGACTCGGGTTTGGGATTGCCCACAAACGATGGCGACTCTATTTTGAACAGCACCCATTTGTAACCCATAGTGGTGTTTTGTTCCAACACCGTCAGCTTAGGGTTCATCGCCCTTTTTTGTGTCTGCAGATATAGCTTGTTAGGCGCATCCGTAATCGGCATTTGCACACCTTTCATCACAAGCATTGACCCAATTATACTCCAGTTATTAATGGTCTCGTTACCCGGGACTATCTCTACCAATTGCTGGGTTCCGCTTTGCTGGTTGGATCCTATCTTCCATTTATACTCTTCGGGCCAAAATATCTTCAGCGTTTCGTTTTTCGGTTGTGCCGATACGCCGGATACCCCGGCCATCAGTATCAGGATAGATGCAAAAATGTTTTTCATGCATCAAACACCGCTATAACCTTGCCAATTCCTCCGCTATCTTTCTGTCGTTACTTAAGCGCGGCATTTTGTTCTGTCCGCCAAGCTTGCCCTGGCTACGCATGTAGTTAATAAAGGTATCCTTTTTTAAGGATGAGACTACCAAAGGGCGTAATATGTTACCAGTGATGAGGTCGGCGTAGTAAATATTTTTTTGTTGAAGAGCGGTATCGACCTTTAGCGCAAAGGCATCCATATCGGCGGGTTCGTTACCAAACTCGATGAACCACTCGTGATAAGGCAGACCTTCAGCTGGCGTCACTTGTGGGGCGACAGTGAACTCTACCACATCCACACCTTCGGCTTTGGCTACGCTCATCAGTGCATGCTCCACCTCCTCGCCTATCACATGTTCGCCAAAGGCGGAAATGTAATGCTTGATGCGGCCTGTCACCAGGATGCGGTATGGATCTTTAGATACGAACTTGATCATGTCGCCAATACTATATCCCCATAGGCCTGCGTTGGTATTCAGGATCAGCGCGTAGTTCTGATTCAACTCCACCTCGGCAAGGCTTAGGCGGGTCGGCTTTTCGTTATGATATTCATCCGCCGGGATAAATTCGTAGAACATGCCTGCATCACAAAGTAAAAGCAAGCTTTTATCTTTCTGCGAATCCTGAAAGGCAATGAACCCTTCGGATGCCGGGTAGGTCTCGATCGTGTCGATACCAAAACCGATACTTTCCTCTATTCGCGCACGATAAGGTTCGTAATTCACCCCGCCGTAAACGAACAATTTGAAATTCGGAAAAATATCTTTGATCTTTTTACCACCAGCCTTAGCTGAAAGCCTGTCAAAATACATTTGGCACCAGGGTGGTATTCCGCTAATTAGGCGCATATCTTCGGTAAAGGTCTCGTTCACGATCGCGTCTACCTTTTCTTCCCAATCCTCGATACAGTTGACATCATAACTTGGCAAACGGTTCTTTTGCAGATAAGCAGGGACGTGATGCGCTACAATACCCGACAATCGACCGACTTTAATGCCTGCTTTCTGACTTAACACCGGACTACCCTGAAGGAAAATAAGTTTGCCATCTACAAAGTCGGCTTTGCCGGTCTCGTGAATGTAATTTAAAAGAGCATTACGGGCAGCTTTGATATGCTCGGGCATGCTCTCTTTACTGAGCGGTATATATTTAACTCCCGATGTGGTGCCCGAAGTTTTAGCTAAATATTCAGGCTTACCAGGCCAGATTACACCAGCTTCTCCGCCTACCATACGGTCAATGTACGGGCGAAGATCTTCGTAATCGCGGATAGGGACGTGTTGCTTAAAATCTTGATAAGAACTGATGTTCCCGAATTGATGATCCTGGCCGAAGGCAGTATGTTTAGCTTGCGATATCAGTTTTTTGAAGGTGGCTTGTTGCAGGTTAACGGCGTTCTTACGCAAGTGGTTAAGCTCTCTGCTCACCACCGCCGCAAATACCTTACTCAAAAAAGCCTTCAGTCCCATAACAGATATTTAGTTGGTCTCTGAAAGGTCGTCGTCCACATCCTGGTGACTGTAAACCAATTTGCGGTAAGTGACCACCAAGATGATGTTCACCAGCGGATAAGTAATGATCAAACCAACAAATAGTGCTGCCAGCCCTAAAAATATTAGGCCGATGCTAATAAGCAAGATCAGGATGATCTTGGTTATGTTGCCTTTTGTGATGACGAAACTTTGCCCCAATGATTCGAACGGACCCGAGTCTTCGTCGACGATAAAACAGACGCAGAACATGAAACGTAGCGCCAAATAAAGCAAGGTCACTACACCTACAAATTGGGCTACAGCTTGTGTGGCCGGGTAATTGATCAGCTTATCTACTACAAAGAAATTATAGGTTGTGACAATAAAAGCAAATATCAAACTGATAGCGATATAGCTAAGTACCATTCTTATTTTGGGGATAAGCTGAGAGAACTCGAATTCGTAGTATTCGCTATCGATCAACGTAAATATCAATTTGTAAAGCCCGAGTGTGGTATAACCCTGCATGAGCAGCAGCAAGAAAAACAGTATCAATTGCAGCGTCAAGTCCGAAGTGGCACTGTAGATAAAGTTGACCGCTTGGATAACACCCAACAGCACTACCACCAATGTAGAGTAAACGATGATGGTGACAAAGTTCCTTTTTATGATACTCCAGGCAGTAGATATCGTATCTGCAATGGAAAAGGGGTGATACATAGATAATATTTAGTTTCTTTTCAGTACGATGCGTTTCCAAAAGTCTTGCATAAAGCCCAGACCGTAAGCTACCAACTGTATATATGATGCTATTATACTCAAAAATGCGATTTTTAACGACTTGTTTTTGACCAAAGCGTGAAAAAATATCAACAAGGTGATAAGAATTAAGAAAGCATTGGCTAACAAAGCTATTTGCCACCTAAATATGT
Organism: Mucilaginibacter myungsuensis; assembly: GCF_015222005.1. Lineage (GTDB taxonomy): Bacteria > Bacteroidota > Bacteroidia > Sphingobacteriales > Sphingobacteriaceae > Mucilaginibacter > Mucilaginibacter myungsuensis. The sequence goes on from NZ_JADFFL010000001.1 coordinate 730,981, forward strand.
TAGCAACTATACTAAATATCAGCCCCACGGTAAATGCCGCCGGGAAAAAGTGTACCGCCTTTAGCGTATCCGGGAAAAATTTAGTGATGTTGACCCTTGCCCTGCCAAAAAAATGCAGTTGTTTATAGAACTGAAAAAAGCTGGTGCGGCGTTTATGGTAAACCTTGGCATCAGGTATCAGACCGATCTTAAAACCATGGCTGTGGATACGGATACTGTACTCGATATCCTCGCCCAAACGGGTAATGATAAATCCACCGACTGTCTCCCATACCTTGCGCGATAAGCCCATATTAAAGCTACGCGGATGGAACTGCCCACCTATCTTTTGCTTATTACCGCGTATTCCGCCCGTAGTGAACGGCGATGTCATCGCATAGCTGATCGCTTTCTGCACCGGCGTGAAAGATGAGTGCGCGGCATCAGGCCCACCAAAAGCATCGAGGTAATTTGCAGCAAGATTGTCGGCAACGATCTCCAGGTAGTGTTTCGGGATCAGGCAGTCCGAATCGAAGATGATAAAATAATCGCCCATGGCCCGCTCAAAGCCAAAATTGCGACTAAAGCCCTGGCCTGAATTGGGCTTTACAAAATATTTAACGTCGAGCTGGTTGGCAAAGCTCTCTACAATATCCTTAGCGTCATTGGTGGATCCATCCTCTATCACCAATACCTCAAAACGGGTATAGGTCTGCCTGGTCAAGCTGTAAAGTAATTCCTTTATCTCTTGCGGGCGGTTATATAGTGGTATGATGATGGAGAAAAACATTCTTGTATTAGATGTGAGACTTGAGATATGAGATATGAGACACTTTGTTAGTTATGAGATAGGACATTTCGCAAATCTCATATCTAACGTCTCGTATCTAAATTCAAACTTCCTCGGCTATTTGATAATTATTGCGGTCGTTGCCGTTGCGGGCTACCAGTTCGGCTACAAAGCCGGTCAGGAATAACATAAAGCCGATCACTACAGCCACTAACGCTATGTAGAATAATGGCTGTTCGGTCACTTCACGATATTGTACGGACAGATGATATTTTTCATTACGGTAGATAATGACCTTTTTCTCTGCTATCACCCATATCATACTCACAAATCCGGTCAGGAAACTCAATACCCCCATCGCACCAAAAAAATGCATAGGGCGTTTGCCAAATTTACCGACAAAGAATATCGACAACAGATCCAGGAAACCGTTAACGAATCTGGCCATACCAAACTTGGTTGTTCCATATTTACGGGCGCGGTGTTCTACCACCTGCTCGCCTATTTTGGTGAAGCCCGCCCATTTAGCCAGCACGGGAATGTAGCGGTGCATTTCGCCATACACTTCTATATTCTTCACCACAGCGTGACGATAGGCTTTAAGGCCGCAATTAAAATCGTGCAGGTTATCTATACCGCTCATTTTGCGGGTAGCGGCATTAAATAATTTTGTAGGGATGGTTTTAGTAAGCGGATCATAGCGTTTAGCCTTCCAGCCCGATACCAGATCGTATTTATCGTTAACAATGCTGCTATACAGGGCAGGTATCTCGTCGGGGCTATCTTGCAGGTCGGCATCCATGGTTATCACCACATTGCCCCGCGCTGCCGCGAAACCTGTATTTAAGGCCGCAGATTTACCATAGTTGCGCCTAAAACGTATACCGACAAGAAAAGGGTTACTTTCTTTCAGCTCAACTATTTTTTCCCAAGAACCATCTTTGCTGCCATCGTCAACCAGGATAACTTCATAACTATAACCGTTATCCTGCATTACGCGGGCTATCCATGCGGTAAGTTCGGGCAATGATTCAACCTCGTTAAATAAAGGTACTACTACAGATATATCCATTTAAACACAAATGGGTGGCTCAGGTCAAACTCCTCCACCTTGGGGCAAAAATATAAAAAAACCTGCTATATTATCATAGCAGGTTGTATAACGGGATACGCAATGTTTAATTATTAGTGTTATTGACCGGCCTTCTTTTGATCAAGGTGATCTTAAAAATAAAAAAATAAAAAAATTAAATTTTAACGAACCTTTTTAAAAACCTGCCGTAAAAAGAGATAGAACAAAAGAAACAAACAGGGGAATGGGAACTCAACTATTGAACGATAACGCAAAGCTTACCACCGGTAGCGCTGTTTTTATCTTTGATAGAGACCCAAGCCTTACCGGTTTTTTTAGCGGCAAGATAACCATCGGAGGTAACAGAGGCAACAGATGTGTCGGTCGACTTCCAATCAACAGCGATAGAGCTAAAAACAGCCGGGGCAAATACGGGATCAAGCTGGACAGAACGGCCTGCTTCAACTTTTAAAGTGTCCGACTTAAAAGATATACTTTTAAGCACAACTTCTGTACCATCTTCTTTTGTGCAACCTATAATAAGGGCACAAGAAAGGATCAAGATCCCCAAAATTCCGTTCTTCACTGTGATGTTGGCGTTATAATTGGTAATTATTATAACATATTTTAATACGTAAAAATGGAGCTTTTACGTGAACTTGCCAATATAAGTTCAAAAATAATCATTCCTAAAAGTTTTAATCACTCATTATCAACCTTTTAAATAATAAAGCGGGGCATCAATTGATGCCCTGCTTTTGACTTACTCATTTAAGTAAGATATTTTATTGCTTAATATGTAATAATTTAATTAGATATGTTCGTTCAAAAACACAAATTGATGGTCGAACATATCCAATTTGATCTTACTTTCCTTATCTACCTTACCCGCAAGGATCTGTTTCGACAATTCGTTCAGAATCTTTTTCTGGATCACACGTTTTAATGGACGCGCGCCAAATTGCGGATCGTAACCTAACTGGGCCAGCCAATCCAACGCTTCTTCCGACGCTTCTATCGTGATACCCATCTCCTGCAAAGTATCCTGCACATGGCGGAATTGTAATTTTACGATATCCCCTATCTCGTCCCTACTCAGCGGGGTAAACATGATGATCTCATCTATCCGGTTCAAAAATTCCGGGCGGATGGTAGCACGTAGTACCTCGAACAGTTGGTTCTTTGTCCTTGCCAATACTTCTTCTTTATCACTATCCTCGTATCCCTGAAAGTTTTCCTGGATAACATGGGCGCCAATGTTCGAGGTCATGATGATGATCGTATTCTTAAAGTTCACCACGCGACCTTTGTTATCGGTCAGGCGGCCATCATCAAGCACTTGCAGCAGGATATTGAACACATCCGGATGCGCTTTTTCGATCTCGTCCAACAACACCACGCTATATGGTTTGCGCCTTACGGCCTCGGTCAGCTGACCGCCTTCATCGTAACCCACGTAGCCCGGAGGCGCGCCGATCAATCTTGATACTGCGTGGCGTTCCTGATACTCCGACATATCTATCCGCACCAGCGCACCTTCATCATTGAACAGGAACTCGGCCAATGCCTTGGCCAACTCCGTTTTACCAACACCGGTAGTACCTAAAAATATGAAAGAGCCTATCGGTTTACGTTTATCTTGCAAGCCAGCACGGCTCCGGCGGATGGCATCGCTGATCGCCTCGATAGCCTCAGCCTGACCGGCCACACGTTTGTGCAACTCTTCTTCCAGGTTAAGCAACTTCTCGCGCTCGCTTTGGATCATTTTACTTACCGGGATACCTGTCCAGCGCGAAACAACGCCGGCAATATCGTCGGCAGTAACTTCCTCTTTCAGCATCCGGCTATCCTTTTGGTTAGTCAGCAGGTCGGCTTTTAGTTTCTCAACCTCCTGCTCGGCTTCTTTAATACGGCCGTATTCCAGTTCGGCCACTTTACCGTAATCACCGGCGCGTTTAGCCTGATCAGCTTCAAGTTTATAATTCTCTATCTGCTCCAGCTTTTGATTGATGCCGTCGACCATATCTTTTTCGCCCTGCCATTTGGCACGTAACGAATCGCGCTCGGCAGAAAGGTTGGCTATCTCTTCGCTTAGTTCTTTGACACGGTTATCGTCTTTCTCGCGTTTGATCGCTTCGCGCTCTATCTCTAACTGCATTATCCGGCGGTCCAACTCGTCAACCACTTCAGGAACCGAATCCATTTCCATACGGAGTTTGGATGCTGCCTCGTCCATCAGATCGATCGCTTTATCAGGCAGGAACCTGTCCGAAATATAGCGTTGCGACATCTCGACAGCGGCTATGATAGCCTCGTCTTTAATATGCACTTTATGATGCGTTTCGTAACGCTCCTTCAAGCCACGCAAGATTGATATCGCGTCAGCGGTATCCGGTTCGCCCACCAATACCATCTGGAAACGGCGCTCTAAGGCTTTATCCTTTTCCAGGTATTTCTGGTATTCGTTCAGCGTGGTCGCGCCAATGGCACGCAATTCGCCACGGGCTAAGGCAGGTTTAAGAATATTAGCCGCATCCATTGCGCCTTCTCCCCCGCCGGCACCAACCAGGGTATGTATCTCATCTATAAAAAGGATGATCTCACCATCGGCCTGGGTAACTTCTTTTATAACTGCTTTCAGGCGCTCTTCAAACTCGCCTTTGTATTTGGCGCCTGCTATCAAAGCGCCCATATCTAAGGAGTAAACAGTTTTTGTCTTCAAATTCTCAGGCACATCGCCTTTAATGATCCTGAACGCGATGCCTTCGGCGATGGCGGTTTTACCTACGCCCGGCTCACCAACCAGGATCGGGTTGTTTTTAGTACGGCGCGACAGGATCTGGATCACCCGGCGTATCTCGTCGTCGCGACCGATCACAGGATCTAACTTGCCCGACTCCGCATACTCGTTAAGATCACGGGCATATTTATTTAATGCGTTATAAGTAGCTTCGGCATTCTGATCGGTCACCTTGCTATCGCCGCGTAAGGCGACTATAGCTTTCTTCAGGTCCTTTTCGTTCACGCCCATATCTTTAAGGGCGGTGCTGGCTTTATCGCTAATGGCCAGAATGCCTAACAGGATATGCTCTACCGAAACAAACTCGTCCTTAAACTCTTTAAGATAGCTTTGCGCCTTTTGCAGCGCGCTGTTAGCGTTTGATGATAAATAAACATTACTACCGCTCACCTTTGGGTAAGATGCGATCTGCTGATCCAGCTGCTCATTTAGGCGGTTTAAATTAACGTTAAGTTTTTTTAACAGGTAGGCGATCACATTCTCGTCTACCAAAAGCAACCCTTTTAACAGGTGCGCATTCTCAATGGCCTGCTGCTGGTTGCCTGTTGTTATTTCAGAGGCCTTTTGTACGGCCTCCTGTGCTTTTATGGTAAAATTGTTAAAATTCATAGTATCAATATCTGGTCAAAACTATTGCCGATCGCTTGTTAACTGAAAAAAAGTCAGCTAAAACTAATTCCTTAGGACATTTTGTCTTCACATGGTGATCAACCATTCCTAAAATGAGTAATTAATAACAGATGAACCGCCAATTTGTGTACTTTTAGGCATCATAGTTAAGTACTCTTGAATATTTACCTTTTTAATAATGTGCCTCGGGGTGGCCAGTCCGGCTTCCAAAGGCATTTCACGCTTCAGAATCTGAAGTCGATGCAGATCCTTTGCAGTATATTTTTTATACTGAATGTAACGGTTAGATTATTCTATACCTTCACTCCAAACGGTGTTACCAAAGCCAGCAATTTCCCCGAATTTAAATACTCTAACTGGGCATATATCATAATAACACCGGTATTCTACCTAATAAGCGATCGGCTGTTAAAAAAGTTCGGTGATCTAAAAAAACCAACTGGCACGATGTCCGTAACGGTCATTGCTTTTTCAGCCTATATCTTGCTGGCAGGCATCCTGTCCAGCTTTATTGCCATGTACAGCTTGCGCGATAATCTAACCATGTACCTGGTTGCACTGGTGACCGTAAGTGTGATCTTTGTGTTCGACTACGAGGATACCATCATGCTCACTATCCTTACGGCTTTGCTGTTCACCATCGTACTTTTTTTATGCGAGGCCGACCCGATACAGATCATCTATGACCAACTGACATCCGTTGTGCTCCTTTGCGGGTTTTATTTTATATCTCGCTATGCCTACTCCTACAAAGCCAGCCATTACATGCAGCTTACGGAGATCCGCCGCAAGAACATTGAGATAGAACGCGCCAGCGACTTTAAGAATGATGTGTTAGGCATTGTTGCGCACGACTTGCGTAACCCGATAGCTGCAATAGAATCCATAGCCATGATCATGCAGTTGGATCAGAATATCGATGACGATACCGAGGATAACCTGCGGATGATCAAGACATCCTGCACTAAGGCGCGCACCATAGTTAACGACTTGTTAGAGGTAGCCAAAAACGAAAGCGACCGCCCGTTCGAGACCGAGCTAACGGACATGAACGCGCTGATGAAACTCACAGTAGCAGCCTGGAAAGCTACCGGAGAGACCAAACAGCCGATCATCCTTACCGAACATGCCCGGCAGATATACGCCAACATCAATAAAGATAAATTTAACCGTGTGTTGGATAACCTGATCAGCAATGCGCTAAAATTCTCTAAAGAACGCGACCAGTTAGATCTGATCATTGGCGTGCACGATAAACAAGTACTGTTGCAGGTTCAGGACCATGGCATGGGCATACCACAAGATATGCTGCCGCATATTTTTGAGCGTTTTACCAAGGCCGGCCGCCAAGGTATGCGTGGCGAAACATCCACGGGACTGGGCTTAAGTATTGCCAAGCAGATCATAGAAAAACATGGCGGGGACATCACTGTAGATAGCGAAGAAGGTAAAGGATCCACATTCAGTATTAGTTTACCTTTAGATACTAATGTACCGGCTATTTCATGAACCTGTTGACACCATAGCCAATTAATTCTTTTAAAAATCCACCCCAAGCCATAATAATATAAGGTTCGGGGATGATATCGCTAAAAACAGGCCAGCCTATTTTAACCGTTTGGATATTGCTTGGGTAGGGTTGCACATCGATATTGTTCTTTTTAAATATCATGACCGATCGCCGCATATGGTTCGCTGAAGTAACTAAGAGATAAGGTGGCTTTAAACCTTTTTGTTGTAAAACGACCGCCGATAGTTTGGCATTTTCCATCGTGTTGCGTGCCTTGCCTTCTATCAACACCGCGCTATCTGGTACACCAAAACGTTTCATCTGCCCACGGGTCCACTCCCCTTCCGAAAAACCGTTGGGTAGTAACAAACTACTTCCTCCTGTGACCAATACGTGCGATGCTTTACCGGCCCTGTACAATTTTACCCCCTGAAAAAAGCGATCGAACGACTCGTTGAAATGCCCTTCTTTGCCATCGCTGGTAGATACAAAACCGCCCAACACTATCGCGCAGCTATAACGGGCGCTATCGGGCAGCTTTACGGCGCGGTACTCCCAAGATCGGGCCACAATGTTGAACAGCCACGCGTTGGAGAACAGCAACAACATTACCGCCCCTGCTATTGCAGTACAACGCCTTAATTTTGCCCGTTTGGTGAAAGCCGCTATCAGCAACAATACCAATATCCAATAAATTGGGTTGATTAGGAATAGCAATAACTTGGATAAGATGAAGTACATTTTTGTAAAGGTATCTAAAACCCGTAGCGTTTAACTGTCCGCATCATTTGCCTGTGGCGTTTGGCGGCATAATAGTCGTTAGTGACCAATACGGCGTGTATAATGCCCGGAACCCAAAAACAAATAGTGAGGATAATACTCAATATAAAAGCGCCTATACGACCGGTAGTAAGCACAGCCAAAGGTGGAAATATGAAGCAAAGGAAGTAACGCATAATGATAATGTCTTTGCTAATATAGATAGAAATTGCAGCTATTTGTTACTACAACATCAGCAAAAACCCTGTGCAACATCGCGCTGCACAGGGCTCCTTAATTAAAACTATAGTAAATATAGGCAGTGGTTATTTTATGGTGATGCTTTTTACAAATGCACCCGAGGCATCAAAATGCACCGCATAGCGGGTTCCACTGACATCTATCAAGACCACATATCTTGCAACCACGCCGTTAACTTTTTCGGTAAAAGCTTTACCAAATACGTAGCCTGCGTAAGTGGTATTAAGATAGGTAGTAATGGCCGCTGGCAAAGCCGCCTGTGCCACTGCCGACTTAATTGGCCTTGGATGTAACTGGATACGCTTAACAAAAGCCAGTTTTGAGGTGAACGACGTTGCGAACAGACCTTTGTTAGCACTCAGTACAATATAGCCGCTATCGCGGGTCATCACGGCGTGCAGCAAAGTGTCCGTTGCATAGTTAGCAGTAAAATAGGTTTTGATAGTGAACGGCAGCGCGCTCAAAGCGATGGTATCTTTTTGCAGACCATTGCGATTCTCGAAACGGCCGCCCGGATGCCAGCCCGGTCCGGCGTGGTCGCGTGGTTCGCGTTGTTCCAGTATGTTCACAAATGTGCCGGCCGCATCAAATTTTAAACCAACCGCTTTGCTGTTGTAGTTGATGGCCACCACGTAGCCTGTTAAAGAGCCCGATCTATCAGCGATCTTAAAGGCTTTTTGCGCCGTATAACCCGAATAGTTAGCTGTTAAATAAGTGGCGATAGCAGCAGGCAAAGCACTGAACGCAATGGTATCCGGCCGTTTACCCGGAGGGCAGGCTTTCATTAAATAAACAGAGTCTTTTGTTGCCGATAATGTTGACACGGACCCTGCCGATATCAGGATATCGCCGTTAGTGGTCGCCGCTGTTGACGAGGCCGCAGCCTTTAGGTCCGATACTTCATTCTGCTTGTTGCACGATGACAGCATAGCAAAAGCCAGTAGCCCCGATACAGACAAGGCGCAGTAGATGATGGTAAGTCTTTTCATTTCCTTGGTTATTAATGGTTTGTATTTACTGAAATGAAAGTACAGCAGGTAACAGAAATATGACAGGATGTATCGGCGAATGCCGCGCGTGTGTCGATAAGTGGCCCATCTACAAATAAAAATGGCCGACAATTGCTTGCCGACCACGGGTTTACTTAATAGTTATGATCAGTTAAAAGCTATGCTGCCTAATTATGCGGCTCGTAATATTCAGGCTTAATGGCCATACGGTTAAGGGCCTCGTTGTGGGTATCCAAAACCTTCTTCCACCAAAAGCAATACTGGCGCGGGTAGGTCACCCTATCCATATTATCCCTGCGGCAAAGGCCCTCTAATGCCAGCAGTTTGTACATTACCTTGCGGCTGTGATCTACCACCGCGTGCGATCGTTGGGTGTAGCCGTAGGCTTTGTTAATATCGCGATTGGTTTTGCCCATCAATATCTGCTCGAATAATTCGATATGCAGGTTTGAAAATTTCTTTGTCTTTAACAACGGACGGGCTGCGCTGTGTATGCTCATTATCTCGTTCATGGCTATCTGTTTTAGGTTTATCAGAGAGATGTGTTATTTATCTAGGTAAAATGCAAGCCCGATACAAATGATGTTCACCACCAGGTATCCTACACTTTTGATCCTAACCTCCATCGGGTCGGGTTCTCCCCTGCGGCGGTCCTTCCTGTTAAGCCTGCCAATAAAAAAACAAGCGTTGATCAGTAATAATGCAATTACAATTTCGCGTATGTACATGGGTCGGTAGTTTAGCTTTAGCGTTATAATGGTTTTACTTAGTAGTCTTAATTTGGATCTATTGGTCGTTCACTTTGGTGATGGTGTTCTCTAACTTCAGCACCATAAATTCGGTACGGCGGTTCAATTGGCGGCCTTCGGGGTTGTCGGCACCATTAGGTAGCGAGTTTGGCGCTGTAGGCTTGGTCTTGCCGTAACCTTTCGCAAATATCCGGGTGCTATCTACCCCGCTGGATACGATGTAGTCCACACAAGATTGTGCCCTGGCTTGTGATAGATTATTATTGTAGGCATCACTGCCAACAGAATCCGTATGTGCTGATAACTCGACTTTAATGTTAGGGTTATCTTTCATAATGGTCACCAAACCGTTAAGCACTTCTTTCGACTCTTGGCGAAGATCTGCCTTTGCATAATCATACAACACGTTGGCGATCACTATCGGCCTGTTCACCTCGAAAGGCTGCAAGCATACTTCCGGACTCATTAATGTATCATTCAACATCTGCCCTTTTGGACGGGTGACAGGTAATACCTTGCTGAAGTATTTTTCTTTCTCCAGCCTCATTTGGAACGGGCGGGTAGTGGCTACCCTGAAGTTATATTTCGCGCCCTTACCGGTGGTCATTTCGGCAACAACGTCTTTAGATATTGAATCAATAAAAGATACCTTTACGCCCGGCAATGGCTTTTTGGCATCGCAATCGGTAACCAACCCGGCCAGGATGTAGCGTTTATCGGTCATCTGAAACAGTTCTAAACAGCAATCTGATTCCCGGTCCGAACTCATGTAAAACTGAGTATCATTATTTTTATCAGGCTGATAATACAGATCATCCTTAGCTGAATTGATCGGATAGCCCATATTTTTAGGCTTAGAGAAATAGCCCATATCGCCCTGACTTTCGTACAGGTCAAAACCGCCTAAGCCTACCATGCCTTTACTGGCGTAAACAAGGCGTTTGTTGGCCAGATCGTAATAAGGTGATTGTTCATCCTTATCGGTATTAATACTTGCCCCCACATTGGTAGAGTTGATCGGCTCGCCGTTACCATCCAATTCAGCAAACCAAATATCCTGGCCGCCTTGGCCGCCCGGTTTGTCCGACACAAAATATAGGCGCTTGCCGTCTATGGTCACAAAGGGCTGCAAAGCGTTAAATCCTTGCAGGTTAATATTCGAGTTCAATGCTTTAGCTGTACCCCATACACCGCCCGTCATCTCCATCTTAAAGATATTGCAGACGGTTTTTGCGCCCTCTTTATACCAGCGGGTAAAGTACATTTTGCTACCATCGGGGTTTAAGGCCGGGGTACCGTATTCCTCGTTCTTCTTTTCGTCTTCGATCTTCAGGTCAATGATCTGCGGCACGCCTTTGCCTGTGCTTTTGTAAAGTTTATTCAGGCGGCGTTTATCATCTTTGACCAAACGCGACGAGGTGAAGTAGAAATTGTCGTCGCGAGTGATCATAGCGTAATTGGACCCGTCCGAATTCCACTCCCCTTTCAATTTCATGCTCTCCATCAGCATAGGGTATTTATACTGATCGATAGCGAATTTGCAATTGGCTATCTCTTTGTTGGCGTTGGCTACATAATCGCCCTCGCCACGATAACCATCTTTAAACTGAGTAAGTTGCTTAATGGCATTATCAAAATGCTGATTAGCCCTCAGGCATACCCCATACCAGTATCGCGCCAGCGGATGATCGCCCTCGGCGTTAGAGTTAAGCACTTTATAATACCAGCCCTCTGCCTCCAAATAATTCTCGTACCCGCGATACGATTCTGCCAATTGAAAGGTGAGATAATTAACATCGGCCGGGCTGGGCGTAGCCACCTTTTTGGTGGTACGTGCCTGATAAGGTATTTCTTGCCCTTGCGGAGCGATGTTCATTTGGTCGGCGGCTTTGCGGTAGTAATAGGCAGCTTCGTAAAAATTCTTCACCTTAAAGGCTTTGTCGCCAAGTGCTTTAAAGTTTTGATCGTATTGTGCCGAAGCGAATTGGCAGCAAAACAATAGCAACAGTGTGTAAAGTGTGACTTTCATAAGTTCAAGGTTTTATAGGCGCGGACAAATCGGTTCCGGTTCGGATAAGTGCCTGCGGAATACGTAACTGATGGATAACTCTAAACCACCTGCCCCAGCCGTTGCCCTGCTGAACGACGAGGTGTTAAAATCATAACTCACCCCCACAATAGCATTATTAAAACGGTAACCCACGTTAGCGATAGCCGCATCTTTAAAACGATACATAGCGCCTGCTATCAAGCCGTTATCATTTTGCATTTTAAACTCAGAGTAAAGGCCCAAACCTTTGATCTGCGCGGTACGCTGATCAATAAATATGGCATTCGGTGTCAGGTCGATATTTTGCGCAGCTTTGATACGTACACCGCCATGCAGCGCGAAGCGGATAGGTAGCTTACCATCTGCCGTGGTTGTGAACGGATCGCGCGGACGGGATAAGTGCGATACACTGGCACCGCCGAACAGGTTGACGGTCTTTAGCGGATCCCCATCGTAATAGAACACGCCAGCATTGGCATCAAACACGGTAGTGTTACTGCTTGATAAGCCCTCAAAGCTCGGCAGCATAGGGTTGTAACCGTTCACCGGATCGTATTGGCTACCGAATTGCAGCTTGCTCATATCAAAACTGCGGTTGATGATACCGGCCTGCACGCCAAAACTTAGCTTTTGGTTACCATCGGCAGATACAGCTATCGAGTACCCGAAAGAGCCCAAAGCCGAAAAGTAGTTATAGCCTGCATCGCCGGCCGCCTGATTAAGGATGGTCAGGCCAACGCCTATCTTATCCGTCGGGCGCATGTCGGCAGATATCGCTCCCGTTTTGTAGCCATTGCCTACGTTGGCCCATTGGTTCTTGTAGTTACCGCCAACCCTAAGGTCGCCGTTCATTACGCCGGTCAGGGCCGGGTTAAGCCATAATGGGTAGGCATAATATTGTGAAAAATGCGGGTCTACCTGAGCTTTAACCCTGCCTGCCGCTCCCATCAGGAGCAGCAGGGCTATCATCATTATTTTATTTTTCATTTTAGTAGTGTTACTGAGCCGTTCTTTTTAACTGTAGTTCCATCATTCATCACTGCCTCTACGCTGTACATGTACACCGCTACCGGCTGTTTAGCGCCTCGGTAGGTACCATCCCACCCGCTGGCCTGCGAGGTTGAGCGGAACATCATCTCGCCGTACTGGTTCACCACCATAAAGGTGAGCGAGCGGATGTTGCTGCCATACACATAAAGCACATCGTTATTGCCGTCGCCGTTTGGCGTAAAGGCATTAGGAACGAAGATGCTATTGCCTTGCGGATTGGTAGTTCTGCCGGTCACCGCGGTAGACAGGGCCGGTACCTGGCAAGCGATGCTGCCGTTAGCTCTCACCACAATGATCACGTTGGTATTCACCGGCAGGCCGCTCACGGTATGGGTAACCCCATTAGCACCCGAACTTGGTGTAAAGAATGATCCGCCGTTGATGCTGACCTCGTAGCTGGCCGCACCCGGCACCGCATTCCACTGGAATACCACGCTTGATACCGTTACTCCCGATACGGTCACTACCGGTGTTGCCAAAGGCTGACGGACCACCACCGCAACCGGTGTACGTGTTGCAGATACGCAACCTGCAGGATTAGCGGCTTCTGCGTAGAAAGTGGTGTTAGTGGTCAAAGCTGGTGTAGTAAAGCTATTACCAGTACCCAAAGCGGTACCGCCTGTAGCTGCCGCGTACCACCTGATGGTGATATTAGGATCGGCATTGTTAGCTGTAAGCGTTGCTGTTGCACCTGAGCATATTTCGGCAGCTGCGTTAACTGTCGGCGCTGTTGGCGGGGCCGACATTACTACATTTACCGCGGTACGTGTTGCCGATGGGCAACCACCTGCGTTAACAGCCTCTACATAATAGGTCACGTTGGCAGTAACCGCTGGCGTAGTAAAGTTTGTTCCTGCAAAGATCGATGCGCCTCCTGTGGCCGATATGTACCAGTTATAAGTAAAGCCTGCCTGCGGGTTACCCACCGTAAGTACTGCCGGGGTATTTACACAAGCATTTACCGTATTGGCTGCCACTGTAGGTGCGCCCGGGATAGCCGTAACGTTTACCTGAACGCTTGCCGCTGTTGGGCTGCTGCAAGACCCGTTGGCTGCTTCTACATAATAGGTAGCGTTAGCTGTAACAGGGCCGGTAATATAACTTGGACCGGTGAATACCAAATTGGTACGGGCCGCGTCGCTATACCAGCGGTAGGTCACTCCTGCTATTGGCGATGCCACTGCTAATGTTGCAGGGCTGCCCGCGCAAGCGTTAACAGTTGCTGCTACCGGTACTGGTGTAGTTGGCACCGGAGAAACGGTCACTGAAATAGCTGTACGGCTTGATGACGAGCATCCGCTTACATTGCTTACTGCCTCTACGTAATACATCGCGTTAGCAGAAAGCACGCCTGTAGGGAAATTAGCACCCGTAAATATCGCGGTGCCACCTGTTGCCGCGGTGTACCAGTTAAAGGTAACGTTAGCGGTAGTACTGGCAGCGGTCAAGGTTGTACCTGTGCCCGCGCAAATATTTGGCGATGTTGAACCGCCTGTTGCGGTAATAGTTGGATTAGCCGGACGAGGGTTAACGTTGATCACCACCGCGGCACGCGTAGCCGAGCTGCAACCTGTCGCGTTCACCGCTGCTGCGTAGTAGGTAGTTGTAGCGTTCAGCGTAGGCGTAGTGAAGCTGGTACCGACCGCTATTGGTAAACCGCCTGTTGCAGTGGTGTACCAGTTGTAGGTCAGCCCTGCTTGCGGTGCAGCTATTGTTAAGGTAACTGTTGTGCCTGCACAGGTTTGTACCGTTGCGCCATTGGCGATGGTCGGTGTACCCGGCAAAGCGTTCACGTTAACCTGAACCCCGGCCGCTGTAGCGCTGCTGCAAGATCCGCTGGTAGCATCCACATAGAAGATTGTGTTAGCCGTGATCGGGCCGGTAGTGTAGCTTGGACCAGTGAACACCAAACTGGTGCGGGCCGCGTCGCTATACCATCTGTAAGTGATACCTAATAACGGTGAAGCAACAGCCACAGTAGCCGGGCTACCCGAGCAAACGGTAACCGTGTTGGCGGCCACTGTCGGCGTAGCCGGAGGTGTGGTTACCGATACTGCTATCGATGTACGTGTTGATGACACGCATCCGGCAGCACTTACTGCCTCTACGTAATAGATAGTATTAACAGTTGGACTAACCAGGTAAGCTGCACCGGTAAATACCATGGTACCGCCTGTTGGTACAGTATACCATCTAAAGGTTACACCAGGAGTAGCGCTGGTAGCGGTCAACGTTGTCGAACTGCCTGCACAAATACTTGGCGCTGTTGAACCGCCTGTAGCTGTTACCGTTGGCGATACCGGAAGCGGGTTAACTGTGATGTTGATACCCGCACGTGTTGGCGAAGTACAGCCTGTCGCGTTAACGGCTTCTACAAAGTATGATACATTGCTTGTCAAAGCCGCAGTAGTAAAGCTGGTGCCTGTTGATACCATCACACCGCCAACAGCAGCATTATACCAGTTATAAGTGATGCCTGCCTGAGGGCTGGTTACGCTTAGTGTTACCTGAGAACCGGCGCAGGTTGATGTTGTAGCACCTTGCGCGATCACCGGAGTTGTTGGTGCCGGAGCAACGTTCACCTGCACATTCACCAATGGCGAGCTGCAAGATCCGCTTGCCGATTCTACATAGAATGTAGTATTAGCCGCAATAGGACCTGTTACATAAGTTGGGCCAGTGAATACCAGGTTGGTACGGGCTGCATCGGTATACCAGCGGTAGCTAACACCTGCAACAGGTGCCGAGATACCCAAAGTAGCCGGGCTACCTGCGCAAACGGTAACATTGGTAGCCGTTGGTACCGGGGTTGCCGGCGGAGCGGTAACACTTACAGACACAGCTGTGCGTGTAGGCGATACGCAACCACTGCCATTGCTTGTTGCCGATACATAGAATGTACGGTTAGCGCTCAACGTTGGCGTGGTGTAAGTAGCACCGGTGAATAATAAAGTACCGCCGGTAGCTGCATCGTACCAGTTAAAGGTAACGTTGGCAGTTGTGCTGGTGGCTGTTAACACAGCTGAAGTACCCGAGCACACGGTCGGCGTAGTAGATCCGCTTGCATCGGCCACAACGGGTGATGCAGGCAGGTTATTTACATTGATGGTCACCTGGGTACGGGTTGCCGAAGTACAACCTGTACTATTGGTAGCCTGTACATAATAAGTAGCGTTGGCGGTCAGCACACCTGTGGTGTAGCTGGTTCCTGTCGCGATAGCGGCGCCACCTGTGGCGGTTGTGTACCAGCTGTAAGTAAAGCCCGCCTGCGGACTCGCGATGGTCAACGTTACAGTAGAACCAGAGCAGGTTTGTACCGTACTGCCATTGGCAACTGTTGGCGCACCAGGCAAGGCGTTCACGTTAACCTGAACTGGTGCCAAGTTAGATGGACATGAACCATTGGTTGCCTCTACATAGAAAGTAGTATTGGCATTAACAGCACCGGTCACATAAATTGCACCTGTAGATAATAGCGTGGTGCGACCTGCATCGGCATACCAATTATAGGTGATACCGGCCACAGGCGATGCCACACTTAAAGTAGCAGGGCTGCCTGCGCAAACCGTAACTGTAGCCCCTGTTGGTACCGGAGTTGTTGGCGGGGCGGTCACTGTGATAGTGATCGCGGTACGTGCTGATGATGAACATCCGCTTACAGAACTTACAGCCTCTACATAGTAAGTAGTATTAGCCGATAAAGTGCCGGTAGTGAAAGTTGGACCAGTGAATACCGAAGCACCGCCGGTAGGCACAGTGTACCAGTTAAAGATCACGTTAGCGCTCGAGCTGGTAGCTGTAAGCGTAGCGGTGTTGCCCGAACAAACGGTCGGTGTGGTAGAGCCGTTGGCCGTTACCACAGGCGGCGGCAATGTTGGGTTAATGGTGATCGCTACAGAAGTACGGCTGGTCGATATACAACCAGTCGCACTTACAGCCTCGGCGTAATAAGTTACGTTAGTGGTCAGCGCGCCGGTAGTGAAGTTAGCACCTGTAAATACAGGGGTACCCCCCGTAGCTGCGGTATACCAATTGTAAGTAAAGCCTGCCTGCGGGTTGCTGATGCTTAAAGTAACCTGTGTACCGGTACAAGTTTGTATGGTATTGCCGTTGGCAATGATCGGCGCAGGAGGCGGAGCGGTCACGTTAACCTGCGCGGTGGCTAAGTTAGTGGCTGAACATCCGCCGGCATTAGTTGCCGATACATAATAGGTTTTGTTTGCGGTAAGCGCGGCGGTAGTATAAGTACTGCCCGTAAACAACACGGTGGTCATTGCCGGAGAATCATACCAACGATAGGTTACACCTGCCACCGGTGAAGCAATGCTTAACGTAGCGGTACTACCCGAGCAAATAGTTTGCGTAGGCGTGGTCAACGTTGGATCGGTTGGCAACGGTGTTACCGTAACGGTCACCGTTGTACGGGCCGACGCGTTACAGTTACCGGCGCTTGCAGCCTCTATATAATAAGTAGTATTAGCAGTTAAAGCAGGGGTATTGAATTGCGTACCGGTAAAGAGTAAGGTACCGCCTGTTGCAGCGTTGTACCAGCGGTAAACCAGTGTAGGTTGCGGACTAACGATATTCAGCGTAGCAGATCCGCCCGCGCAAACGGTCAGGCTGCCTGATGCGGCAGTAACGGTTGGCGAAGTTGGAAGTGGCTGAACAGTGATATTCGTTTGCGTACGTGTAGCGCTGGTACAGCCTGCTGCGCTAACAGCCTCTACATAGTACGATGCGTTAGCAGTTAAATTATTAACGGTGAAAGCAGTACCAGTAAATACAGGCACTCCACCTGTCGCGGCAGCATACCAGTTGTAAGTGATACCACTAACCGGATTCACCACGCTGATCGTAGCCGAACCACCGAAGCACACCGAAGTATTGGTAGCGCTCAATGTGGCGTTGGCGATCACACCGTTGGTGGTCACGTTCACTGCGGTACGGCCGCCGTTGTTGATACAGCTTCCTGTGTTACTTGCGGCCTCTACATAATAAGTGGTATTAGCGGTAATGGCCGGGGTAGTAAATGTAGTACCGGTAAATACCGATGTGCCACCTGTTGCGGCAGTGTACCAGTTGTAGGTAACGTTAGCCTCAGGATTTTGAACAGCTAAGGTAGCCGGACTGCCCGAGCAAACACTCACATTGGCAGCTACAACACCCGGTTTTGCCGGACGAGGATTTACAATGATGGTAGCTACTGCACGGCTTGGGCTGGTACAAGTACCGTTGCTTAACTCGGCATAGTAGATCACATTAGCGATAGGCGCAACATTAAAGTTAGCACCGGTGAACACCGGGGTACCGCCTGTTGCTGATGTATACCAATTCACAGTATTAGTACCGGCGTTGGTAACCGCTAAGGTCACATTATCTCCGGCGCATAATTGAACGCTGCTTTGTGCCAATGTAGGCACTACCGGCGATGGCGTTACGTTCACTGTAGCTGCTACCCTGTTAGGGTTAGGGCAGCTATTGGCGCTGCGCACGCTTTGTACGTAGTAAGTGGTAGTAGCATTCAACACCGGGGTAGTGAATGTAGAGCCGGTGAATACCAAGGTACCACCTGTTGGAGCGTCATACCATTGGTAGATCACTCCTGCCCTTGCGTTGCTCACTGTGAATGTGGCGGTATTGCCCGAGCAAATGCTCACGTTATTGGTGGTCAGCTGCGGTGCTTCGACCTGCTTGCTGGCGTAGCCAACGTCTACAGAATTTAATACCGATGCTAAAGCACCATTTAAGCGAACCTCTACCCTATCAAAGGCAGCCTGAGGCGCAAATCTTACAATGGCTACGGTATTACCTGTCAGTAACTGCACTCTCAGCAAGTTGCTGTTCAGCAAGATACCATCGTTGTTATAGGTCGAACCATTGTACGATCCGATACGGATATTGTTCAACACACTTACAGATGCAAGGGCCGATGGGAATTGTAAACGGATGCTGATCGAATCGCCAATGGCACCTGCTTCGCTGAAGATAAGGCGCTGGGCTACGTATGAACCTACAAGCCCTACCGGGATAGAAAGGTTGGTGTAGTTGGTCTGATCGTTATCGATAGAATTATTAGGGTTGTTAACCGAACATCCCACGCAAAGTACGCCGCCATTTACATCAGTTAATTGGGTCGATGCGAAATCGCAAGCGGTAGAGAATATCGGGTTAACTGTAATGGTGACGGGAGTACGTGCACTTGTACAACCTGTAGCCAAAGCCGATTCTACATAATAAGTAGTATTAGATGTAAGCACAGGTGTAGTAAATACCGAACCTGTTGCTACCGCGGTACCACCTGCTGAGGTAGTATACCAGGCAAACGTAGCACCCGATGTAGTAGACGATGCGGTCAAGGTAGCGGTCTGACCAGAAGTGATCTGACCACCTACCGGGTTAACGGCAACTGTCGGCGCAGCCGGAGTTGGGTTGACGGTCACCGTGGCTTGCGCTCTTGTCGGACTGGTACAAGTACCTGCCACAGCTTCTACATAATAATTGGTATTAGCATTCAACGCAGGTGTAGTGAACTGCGCACCTGTAAATACCGGTGAGCCACCTGTCGCAGCGGTATACCATCTGAAGGTAACACCTGCCTGAGGTGAGGTTGCTGTCAAGGTTGCAGATGAACCTGCGCAAGTGGTCACGCTTGATTGTGCTAAAACAGGCACGGTCACCGCACCACTTACGGTAGCGGTCACTTGTGTGCGGCTTGTGCTGCCGCAAGTTCCGTTGCTCGCTTCTACATAATATGATGCTGTTGAAGCTAAAGCCGGAGTAGTAAAGCTATTACCTGTAAATATTGATGTGCCACCGGTTGGCGCGGTGTACCAGGTATAAGTGACGCCTGCCACAGGAGTAACCGCGAAACTTGCTGTAGAACCCGAGCAGATGGTCACATTAGGTACGGCCACCACAGGAGCGGTAGGTACCGGTACAACAGTTACGGTAGCCGGGGTACGCACAGGTTGGGCGCAGCCATTACCGGTACGGCTTGCCTCGGCGTAGTAAGTAGTTGTAGCGGTTAATACCGGGGTATTAAAGGAGGTACCTGTAAATACCGGGGTACCGCCTGTAGGCGTAGTGTACCATCTTACAGTGACATGGCTTGGTACAGTAGCGGTCAGGGTTGTTTGAGAGCCTTCGCAAGCTGTAACACTTGCTGTCGCGATAGTTGGAGCGGCTACTTCCTGATAAGCGTCGTAAACGTTCAGTGAAGCTAATACTCCTGCTAAAGCGCCGTTCTGTCGGATCTCTACCCTATCAAAATCAGCGGTAGCGCGGAACGCCACACGGAAACGGCTGTCGCCATTTAATAAGGTGACGGTCAACAGCGCACCATTCACATTAAAGCGGTCATTATTGTAGGTAGCACCATTATAAGTAGCTAAGCTGATACCTGACAACAAGCCAACACTTGCCAATGAACCCGGGGTACCCAGCTCAACCACAACGCTGTCCCCTGCCCTGCCTATTCCTGCGAAGCGTAAAGTTTGTTGAGCGTATGAGCCAACTAATCCGATAGGCACATTCAGTTGGGAGAAGGTGTTGCGGTCAGCATCAACAGCACCTGCTGCATTGGCAACCGAACATCCCACGCAAAGCAATCCGCTGGTGGTGTTAATTTGGTCGATGGCGGCGTCGCAAGGCACTGCGCTGCTTGCAATAGAGTTAACGGTGATGGTACCGGTAGCCCTTGTTGCCGATGGCGTGCCGGTGGCTTGTACTACAGCTTCGGCATAATAAACGTTATTAGCGAATTGCGGAGGGGTGGTAAATGTAGCACCGGTAGCGATCGCTGTTCCACCCGTTGGGGTAGTGTACCAATTAAAGATAGTGCCCGGCGTGGTTGATGAGGCGGTGAAAGTAGTGGTAGTACCGGCATTGATCGTACGCGTCGGCGGCGTCACGGTAATATCCGGAACGGCGTTCACCACCACGTTGATCGGCGTGCGATCTACCGATACGCAATTACCTAAGGCAGCATCAGCATAGTAGGTAGCGTTAGCGGTCAGCGCCGGAGTAGTGAAGTTATTACCTGTACCCAAAATGGTACCGCCTGTTGCAGATGAATACCATCTTACGGTAGCACCGTTAGCAGCAGTAGCGGTAAGCGTAGCAGTTTGACCACTGTTGATGGTAATGCTATTGAAAGCAGCCACCGGTTTCAGCGGAACATCATTGGTCAGTACATTGATGGCGTAGCGCACAGGGCTTACGCAACCATTGCGGGTGTACTCTACATAATAAACAGCGTTGGCGTTCAGTACCGGGGTAGTAAAGGTGGTGCCTGTAGCTACTGATGTACCACCTGTAGGAACAGTATACCAGGTATAGGTACCGCCGTTAACCGGGGTAGTGATATTGATGGTAGCGGTACTGCCTTTACAGATCTCGGGAGCTACCGGGTTAAATACCGGCGGCGCGAATTGCTGTATGGCGTAGTAAATACTTAAAGCATCAACAGCACTTAACAGACCTGAAGTCAACCTTACCACTACCCTATCATAAGCGCCGGTAGCAGGTACGATCACCTGATACTTATCGCCGGTACCCAATAGGTTCACTTTTACCAGCGGGTTACTCAACAAGTAAGTAGCCCCGGCGGTAGTACCATTGTAAAAGGTGACCTGGATACTACCTAACACACCTGCATCGGCCAACCCAATTGGAGATTGCAAGCCTAACTTAACGTTATCGCCTGCAAAACCCGGTTGTTGAAAGCGCAGCTCTTGCTCAATGTAAGTGCCCACAACACCTGCAACAATATGCAAGGTAGATGCGGTGGTAGTATCAGCATCAACCGCTAAGGCCGGTAGCGTAACGTTACAGGCCACACACAGCAAACCACTCACCGCATTACTTTGCGCGTTGGCAAAAGAACATGGCGCGTTGGTGTTGATGGTCACTGTTATAGTGATCGGCGTACGATTTACCGAAGTACAACCGGTGCTGTTCACCGCGCCTACATAATAAGTAGTGTTGGTGAATAAAGCAGGAGTAATAAAGGTAGTACCGGTAAATATTGGCGAAGCAGCACCTGCAGATGTATACCAGTTATAGGTAACACCTGTTTGGTTATTGCTTACGGTGATGGTGGCGGTCTGCCCGGCACTGATCGTTTGGTTATTGGCCACCAGCGTTGGATCGGTCGGTTTAGGCTGCACGGTCACCGTGGCTTGCGCGCGGGCGGTGCTGGTACAGCCGGTAGTATTAACCGCCTCTACATAATAGTTAGTGTTATTAGTTAATGCAGAGGTAGTAAAGGTAGTACCCGTAAATATTAAGGTACCGCCGGTTGCTGCACTATACCAGTTATAAGTTTGACCCGCAACCGGTGAAGCAACTGATAATACAGCAGCATCGCCCGAACAAATGGTTACAGCAGGCGCGGTCAAAGTTGGTGTTAATGGCGGTGCGCTTACAGTAGCGATCACTGCTGTACGTGCCGGGCTAACGCAGATACCTCCGCCTGATGTGGCTTCGGCATAGTAAGTAGTTGTGGCGCTAAGGGGGCCGGTAGTGAAACTATTACCGGTAGCTAAGGCAGTGCCGCCTGTTGCGGTAGCATACCAGCTAATGGTGATGCCGGCCGTCGGCGTAACCGCGAATGTGGCTGTTTGCCCCTGGCATAAGGTAACTGCCGGATTGATCACAACCGGCGCTGTTGGGATAGCAGATACATTCACGGTCACCGCGGTACGTGCCGATGCATCGGTACAACCGTTCCGCACGGCCTCAACATAATATACAATAGTGGAACTTAGGGCTGGGGTAGTAAAACTGGCACCTGTAAATATCGGCGAGCCACCGGTTGCGGTGGTATACCAATTAAATACCGTATTAGGCACCGAGTTTGCAACTAAAGTGGCCGAACCGCCAGTACATAACTGCACCGAGTTGGCCACCACATTATTATATTTTATCACCGGGCTTGGGATGACACGCTGAACTTCAAAAAGGTCTATCGATGAAAGCACACTGCCTATCCCTCCGCCTAAGCGAACTTGCACCCTATCAAATACGGCGGTAGGTGCAAAGGTCACTATAGCTTGCTGGCGATCGGGGCCAAAGTCTAATAACCTTATGCTCAACAGCGCGCTGCTTAACGTGCGGGTATCGCCATTGCTGGTGTTACCGTTAAAGGTGGTCACCGATATATTTTCGGTAACACCGGCGGTCAGCAACGTGCGAGGGATGGACATGATCAGTTTAACAGAATCGCCGGGAACAGATGGTTGCTGAAAGATGGCGGTCTGCTGGGCCGAAGCACCTAAAAGGCCAACACCGGCATTCAGTGTCGATGCGGTGGTGATGTTGCCGTCGATAGCGTTCGCAGGATTAACAACACCGCCCACGTTAAGACCTAAGCCTAACAAGGCCGACGAGATACCGTTCAACTCATCTATAGCAGTGTTACAGGCACCGTTGCCGGGGCTGTTGTAAAAGGCATCGTATAAATAAATACTGCTCGCTGCACCTAACAGCCCTGCATCCAGCGTTACCCTTACCCTATCATATATAGCATTAGGGGTAAAAGTGACCAGCGCCTGGTTATTATTACTCAACGCGCTCAACAGCGATGCGGCCGTTACCGGCTGCCCAATCGCGGTATTCCCGTTATAGGCTTGCAATAATGTACCGCCCAACAACGTTAGGTTAAGTAGATTATCGCCCGAGCCCAGCTTAACGGTCACCGGCGTATTGGCAGGTACCTTGCCCGCGCCGGGGAAGATGACCTCTTGCCAGCTTTGCGCAAGCAAACCTACTGTAACCCTAACAACCGAGTTGGTTTGAGTGTTACCGTCGGCAGCGTTGGCCGGATCTGTTGGAGCACATAAAAGGCAAACACCGTTTGTCCCTGTGCGTTGGGTGGTAGCATAGTTGCGCTGCGCGAAAACATTTTGACTATTAAATAACCAAAATGTAAGCGTGAAAATGCACCATTTAAGGTAGGTAGAAATTTTCATAGAGTGAGTGTTTATTAGACCGATGCTTAACGGTTTCTAAATTAAGCAGGCATATAGGGGGCATTCTGTTCACTTGCAAACAGTTTGTTCATTCTGTTCGATCTGAGATTTATTTGTCCATTCATTCAGATTTTCATTAATCTCGCATAACCATTTATTTAACTTTCCGTTAAAAGCATTAAAACGAATTCGTTGAAAGGCTATGCAAGCATATCCGGGTAAGGATATATCGGCACCGACGGCAGCGTTATTTAAGTAAGCATCTATCTACTATGCCGTATTTCGATCCATATTTTTTCGAGGAGCTGAAAAAACAGATCCTCAAAATTGCCGGATATACCGACCTTATCCCTGCTAATTGCAAGGCCATATCCTCTTTGATAGAAGCCAAGACCAGGCAAAAGATAAGCGAGACCACCCTCAAAAGGATCTTCGGCTTTGCCTACTCCAAATTCCAGCCCTCGCTGTTCACGCTCGATGCCATGTCTAAATATTGCGGTTACCGCAGCTGGAACGATTTCTGCGAGAACCAGGAAGAGCATACCGTTAAACCGGCATCCGCAGTTGCCAATAAGAATACGCTGAGCCAGAACGCGGGTAAGATCACCCAGTTCACCCTGCAGGCTTTAAAAAACAAGTCGGGGATCCCCTACTATCTTACCATCAACCGCAAATTCATGGACGATCATTTTGATCTGTTCCTGAACGGGCCATATAATGCTACCATCATTGCAGGGCCTGCCGGATATGGAAAGACCATCGCCCTTTGCCATTGGATAGATGAGCGCCTGGCTTTAAAAGCATCTAAAAGCAACGATGATAACATCCTGTTCTTCAGCCTTAACGCGCTAATGAACGTGTTTTTTACGGGGCGTGATCTTAATGAGTGGTTGCTGGCATTACTGGGCTACTCTGCCGATCAGGATATCAGCTCGTTCTTGGAGTTGAAACAAAAGCACAAAGGCTACTTTATTTTGGTGATAGATGGGCTTGACGACCACACCTTCCGCAACGAGCAATTTCAACTGCTGCTGAGCCAGGTGATGGATATCTTTTCGTTCTATAAAAACTATCACTGGTTTAAACTGGTGCTCACTATGCGGTCGGCCACGGTGATCAACTATCGCCATGTTTTTGAATACGACGAGCCGAAATGGTTCCGCGGGTTCATCTCCAATAACGACGAGGTGACCAATGTCCCGCTGTTCAACATTAGCGAGATCAAACGCCTGTGCAATAAGATCAACCCCAACGTCAGCCATCAGGTAGATATCGACGCGGTGAAAAAGATCAACTATCCGCTGTACTTCCAGTTCTACTACAAAGATCAGCGTGAGGATTTTAGCCTAAAAAAGCTGGATCAGCTGCATATGTACGAGGTCATCGCCACTTTCATCCTCAACAAGATCTACCTCGGGCCAAACTCATCAGAGAAGGTGCTGCTTATCAATGCTATTTGCGATAAGATGGACATGACCAACCGCATCTATACCGTCAACAAGCTTGATCTGGATACCGAGATCAAACAATACCGATCGGCCTACCAGGATCTGTTGGGCATAGGTTACATCAAAGAGATCAATAATAGTAGTAATCTTAATTACCTGACGGCCATCCACTTTGGCAATAACGATTTTTTGGCCTACACCATTGCCAAAAGGATGCTGGACGATAACGGACTGGCCTTTGATACCGGACTGGTAGCCGGCATAAGTAAAACATTTGGCGATGACACTATTAAATTGTACATCCTAAAATGGTGCGTGATCTATGCACTCAAGAGCTGCCAATCAGTGGATCTGCCGCTGCTTTATAATGCGGGTCTTAGCCCGAACGAAAAGCTGGATATTGTAGTGTTCCTGAGCGATCTTTTCCGTAAAGAGCTTACATCGTCGCGTAATTCCGAGCAGGCTAATATTCATTATTTATCGGCCTTTAGTTCGGGGATATTCAGTCACTTTTTAGGGTTGGAGTATATATCGCCCGAGTACAAAAGATCGCTGAACAGCCTGCTGAATTTTGGCTTGCAAGACCGTGATAAGATCCTGCTGCACACCACCCTGGCTATGATAGCCTTTGCCGAACTGGATGTTAACCAATTAGAAGAGCGCCTGAGCCACCTGCGTAAATTTAGTGCCGAGGACTTTGAAGCTTTCCCGGTCAATCCGCTGGCTTGTTTAGAGACCATTTACTATTACCTAAAATACGGTATCATTAAAAAAGAGGCTTTTGCGCAACTGACCAAATTCTATTTTAACCCGCGCCATAGCGCCTACGGTGGCCTTAAACATGCTAACGAAGTTTTGTACCTACTCGGCGCGTCTACGTTAACGATCTGTAAACGGCCGCACAAGATCATCAACATGATCAATGCGGTAAAAAAAGTTTACCACCCCAAATATGGCGATGAAGCGCCTTATCATTTCCTGCTCAACATCATCAAAACCCAAGCCTATTTAGGCATGGACAAAGCCGACGACGGCCTGAAACTTTACCACCGGCTGTACGAGACCTATCAGGAACATAAAAAGGACTACACGCCCTACATGCGTGCATCATTTTACCTGCTGCAATTACAGGTAAGCATTTACGTAGGCAAAAACCAGGACATTTACGACGGTATACAGACCCTCCTTAACTTGGCCGAACAATACGGCTTTAAACTCATCAAACTCAATTGCCTTATCAGCATATTGGAGAACCGCTCGTCGCTAAAGATCAATAACGATTTTTACAAACTGCTTTATCACGACTTTATAAAGATCATTCGCGAAAGTGGTTTCCGCGGCGAAAGCTTTGTGGGCGATAGCACGGTGATATTGAATGCGGGGTGAGAACCCGAATAAACGCCGGTGAATCACTTCTTTGCTACCGACCCTCTGTGAACGAATGTCCTCTGAGATTGCCACGTCGCCCCAACACAGCCCCCCACCCTCCGCTTCTCGCAATGACAAAATGGTGTGAAAAGATCATTATGGATCGAATGTTCTTTGATATTTCCACGTCGCCCCAGCACACTTCACCCTCGTCGCTCTCGCAATGATAAATTAGTAAACTCTGATGATCGTGTTATGAATGTGATCGGTTATAGATTACCATCAAATATACAAAAAATCGCCCGCCTCTCCAAACAAAAAAGGACCGGTCGCCCGGTCCTTTTTATCAAAATTTATAGCATCTGTAACTGCTTCGCGTTATGCCGTTTCGGCTATTGAGGTAGAAACCGACGGACAACTCGTGGCTGCCGGCATTGTAGCTGGTGACCTTGTTAAGCGACTGATCGTAAGAGTACCCCACTCTGATACTTGGGCTAATAAATATATCAGCTATCAACCCGAACGAGTTGCGCTGTGTCAGATCGCTTTGCAGGTTGTTTTTGGGGTACAGTTTTACAGATGTGCGGTAAAAACCGCCTATATTGAAACGTTCGTTAAATAAAAGGAAGGCGTTCAGGTCCATGGTGGTCGGGCCGCGCATGTCATCCTTGATCAGGAACACGGGTTTAAAACGCATATCATTATTCATTTGGATGTATGTACCCGCCGTTAAATAAACGTGCGGCTTAGGTATCGGCACTAGCATATTGGCCGCACTATTTGCGTTAGATAGGCTGGCTAACAGATTGGTAGCCGAAAGACCCCAAAAGTAATTGCTGTTAGCATAATATACGCCCACATGCGCATCGGGCAGTACCAAACTTTGCGAACCTACCGGTATAGCCTGATCGCCTTGGGTAACACTGTGCAGTTTGCTGCCATCTATACCTAATTGCATCATCCCCGCTGCCAAGCCAAAGGCCAGGCGCGATTCCTCGTCCTGCCCTACCCTAATGCGGTAAGCGTAGTTCAGATATCCCGATACGGCGGTCTGCGCACCGATCTGGTCGTTGGTGAGCATAGCGCCCAAACCTACGTTATCGTTCACGGTGCCGTCTATCGCTATCGCAAAGTTACGCGGAGCGCCTGTCAAGCCCACCCACTGCGATCGGTAGTACGATTGAACATACACGTCCTCTTTATACCCTGCGTAAGCCGGGTTAATGTACAATCCGTTAAAGATATACTGTGTTACTGCCGCGTCCTGCTGCGCGCTTGCCTTTAAGGCCGATATGATACATATAAGCCCTACAATGATCGCCTTTTTCATGGCCTTGCCTCCCTTCAATTACTTTTTATAGTACGTATCAGCGTGATATAGCCTTTGTAGATATCCCATTTGCCGTTAGCCGTTTGCACCTTAAGCAGATAGAAATAAGTACCCTCGTTCAGTCCGCTGCCGGTCCAATCGTTCTGGTAATTCTTTTTCTCGTACACGGTCGCGTTCCAGCGGTTCACTATGGATAGCTCGTTAGCTATATAGGTATTCAGGTTAGGTATCTCAAAAGTGTCGTTAACACCGTCGCCATTGGGGGTAAATACGTTAGGGATATACAGCCCGGCCATCATCAGCGTTGTGCTTGCTGTGTTGTTAGCCAGATCCATATCTGCCGGTTGCGAACTTACGGTAGCCGTATTTTCTATCCGGCCAACCTTCAGCGCTTTCACCGTGTAGGTGAGCGATGTCGTTTCGCCAACATCCAACTGGGCTAAGCGCCAGGTGATATTGTTATTGAAGGCATCGTAATCAGCCGTTCCCTTGGCCGGCTTGTCCATGCTCTTGTAGCTTACCTCGGCAGGTATCTTATTCTGCACGTTCACATCGGTAGCCGTTACAGGTCCGTTGTTCTTAAGCATAATGGTGTACCTGAAAGGGTCGTCCATATTATCGCTCACTTTCACCGCGTTAATGCCAATGGCCACATCGGTAAAGTTGGCTTGCTGAACGTTCACGATCACCGGATCCGACAAATCGGACGTGCAATTGGCAGCGTTGGTACTCAGTACCTGATAGCTCCCCGCCGTGCTTACCACATAAGTGGTTTGCGTAGCGCCCGGAATAAAAACCCCATTTTTAAGCCACTGAAAAGCCACCCCATTAACAGAAGCTGCCCGCAAAGTGGCCGTTTGCCCCTGTACAATGGTGACGGTTTGTGGTGCGGCGTAAACGGGAGCGCCTTTTTTGGTGGCGCTCCCTGTTAACGCGTACATCAGCAAAACCGCTATTACCGCAATATTAACACGCAGGTCAAACATTTAACGATGGGTGGTTATTTGGTGAGCTTGCTTTTGAGGCTGATATTATGGTGTTACAACGATGGTTGGTTTGCCCGGAGTTGCGATCACGTTAAAGTTGATAGCGTTAGACGTGGTCTCGGCGCAAGCTTTAATAACGTAAGTGATACGCACGGTGTAAGCAAAGTTGGTACCCACAACAGCATCACCAGGGTTAGCAAAAGCGTAAGTATTTGAGGTAGCACCTGTAATAGCCGTACCATTTTTGTACCACTGATATTTGTAAGCGAAGGTCTCAGACACGGTAGCGCCTGTTTTGCCACCCGTAGCGGTCAGCGTTAAACCTGCCGGAATAGCGGTCTCGCAATATTGAGTAGTTGAAGGTGAGCTTGATACGATAGCCGCCGAAATGCCCGGAAGCACATAAACGATGGCCGGATCTGATACGGTAGACTCGCAACCTTCGGCATTAACAGCGGTCGATACATAGGTATAGTAACCCGCGTCGGTCGGGGTGTCGGTCAGGTTAGCGGTAGTACCTGCTAAAGTTACCGGCGTACCCGATGTGTTAGCACCCGGATAACGTTTCCAGATGTAGCTTGCCGCACCTGTTGAGGCGGCGGTCAATTTTACCTGATCGGTCGGACAATATACAGCTAACGTTCCGGCAGTAAGATCTGACAGGGCTGAAACCTGTGCTTTGGCCATTGTGCCGGCTAATAAGAACAGCACAACAAGCAGTGTTTTGGGGGTAATTAAACGTTTCATGTTTCGGAATTTTAAATTTATTATGGAGTCAAATTAATTACTGGTTGGGTGGACCGCGCGTCTACGGTCAGCGTAAAAGGCTTGCCTGTACTCAGGCAACCGTTGGCGTTCTTTACGTATAAAGTGCCGCTGTAAGGCCCTACAGGCGCGGCCGGTGGCACGGTTATGCTGATAGCTCCTGGTGGCAGTACAGCATCGGTAACGTTGGTAAAACCTGCCGTATTAGCCGCTGCGCTCCAGACGATGCTGTATGTGTTTGGAGTGTTGGTAGCCCCGGTATAGCTCCAACTGGTAGCCGTATTACCTATGCAGATGCGCGGCCCGGTGCCGGGCGTAATGGCCGGTGCCGGATTCACGTTGATCACTACCGGGGTACGTACGGTGGTCTCGGTGCAGCCATCTCTTACGGCTTCTACGTAGTAGTTGTTAGCAGCCGTTGTTGACAGGCCCGAAGCTGCTGGGGTGTAGCTGGTGCCGGTGTGCAACAGGTTACCGCCGGTAAGTGCATCGTACCATTTGTAGGTGGTACAGGTTTGCGTGTTGTTGACCGCGAAGGTGGACGTGCTGCCCTCGCATACCGTTGCCGACGTGCCGGGATCGCCGTTCACATTGGTTAAGGGGTTAGCGATGATGCGCTTAACATCATAGATCCGCAGGCCGGGTACCAGACCTACCCCTGCCAGACCGCCCACTTGAACATCCACCCTATCGAAACTTACGGGAGCAGCCAATTCAAGCACATATTTTTCGTTACCGGCGGTGCTACCCGGCAATAAACTCAGCGACAATAAGCCCGAACTACTGGTAACAGCCGAACCGACCGGCGTACCGCCATTGTATAGCTGAATAGTAAAATTGGTTATCGCATTAAGATCAAGCAATCCTCCGCCCGGTCTTTGCAGGACCATGCGCACCTTATCGCCTGTTTGCGATAGCGCGTTAAAGATGGTAGTATGATATACCTGGCTAAGTACCTGTGCACCAACAAAAAGCTCTGAGTAGGTGATATAGGTCGGGTCGGTGTCTATAGCGCTAAAAGGGTTGGTGACCGTACCTGTCGCGTTAGCGATACCGCCTAAAACCGTACCGGCACGCACGCCCGAAAGCACATCGATGGGTGGGCCGCAAGCTACAGCGGGGTCTGTTGCCAGGCCTGTAGCTGTGGTGAATGCGCCGTAAACGTTGATACTCTGAGCGATCGTGATGCCCGACATGCGTACCCAAACACCATCGTAAGCTACATTAACGTTGCCCGCCGTTTTTGGGGTTATAGTGATCCAGGAATCGCCGCCGCCGTTAAGCAGGCCTAAAAGGCTTGCATCGGTAGTGGCAACGCCAACTGCATCGGCCGTCCAGTTACCACCCGACTGGTGCAGGTTAACAAACGGCTGTATAGTGACATTCCCCAGCACCGATAACACACTGGTAGGTACTGATAACTTGACAGTTACCGGTGTACCCACGGTAACTGGATCAGCAAATTTTAAGTATTGAGTAACGGTACCAAGTGTACCGCCATAAAGTTGCGAATAGTTGGTGAGATCGGCACCAGTTGCGTTGACGGGGTTGGTCACCGTGGCATCACCACCTAAGCTGATCGCCCTGAATTGCTGCGTGTTAGCATACGTATTAACCGGAATAGTACATTGCCCCACCGCTCTGTTGCTGTAGGAGATGGCCATGCATACCAGCATGGCCAAAACAATTTTAATTAGGGTTATGTTAACAGTCACTGACACTACGTATTTGCGATAATGCTTGGGGTGATCCCGGTTCGCATAGTTGCATAGCCGGGGCACTGTACCATCAAAATTATCTCAAGAAACGCCGTCAATTTTCATCCATTATGTTCAAATTGGGGGTGTGAACATGTGCTGAACAGGCCCTCCGAAGAGCTCCTGCAGACCGCTTTTGTTCACGATAAAATATTGATAATTAACAGGATGAATGCATAAATGAACGAATGTTCACTTTGTTCATGAAATGTGCGCGGGAACGTGTATTTGTGAACGGCCTGATCAGCCCGGAAATTTTCTGCCCAAAACCAGAAGTTGTGACCGAAAACATGAACGGCAAACCTGCAAAAAACCATCCAAAAAAGTGCAAAAAAGTGGTGTTTTTTCACTCTTTTTTGCACTTTTAACGCGTTTATTTTCGATCTGAAATTTCATATCGCGGGCAAATTCTTTCGACCCAAGATCCGCATAGTTCCCACATTGATCAGCCGTGGACCTGAACCAATGCCTGCCGATATCTTGGACCGGTAAAAAATGCAGGCAGATAAAACAAAAACACGACTACCACTATTGTAACCTCGCAAGTATGACCCGCCGGCGGGAAGACATTTTTCTTGAACCACCCGCCGTGTTAATTCCCTGATTTTGCTTAACATAAGCTTAATACTTGATTAACATACACATAATATATATTTGCCACGTATAATTCAGCAACCCTTATGAGTAAGAGCACATCAGCCATAAAAAAGGCAGCAAAAAAAGCCGCCAAGAAAAACCTTCAAGCAAGTTTATTCACCACCCTTCAGGAACTATCGTTAAGCTTAGGTGTCGAGTCTAAAAAGAACACCAAAGAGATCCTGAAAGCATCTAAAAAACTGGCCAAAAAGATCGCCAAAGAAATTAAGCCTGCCGCTCCGGTAAAAACTGCCGAAGCACCGGCACCAGATCAGGCCGCTGCCGCGCAAGCTGTACCAGCCCCGGCAAAAGCACCTGCTGCCAAACCAGTCGCAAGCAAAGCCAAAGCCCCAAAAGCCGAAGCTAAATAAGATATTAATTGTGATGTATTGCCAATTAAGGCCGCCCTATAAAGGCGGCTTTATTGGTTTTTGGTGGTATCGTTGGTCAAATAGCTTTAACTTAGTGGATATGGTTAGCTTACTACGTCAGCAATATCAATTGGTCCGAAGTTCGCGGGCGGTGATGCTCAAATTCATTGCGGAGCAAAACGTCGACGTGAACACGCCTGTACCCGCCTTCCATAACAAAACCGTCGGCTTTATGCTATTGCATGTGGCCAACGTTTACCGGCATTGGCTGGGCAACTTTGGGATGGGTAACGGACTTGGCTATTATGATGACTCCGCTCCTACCGATATCGGCGCTATCCGCGATGCGTTCGATGACGTTGACGACCTGGTAAATGCTTTCTTCAATAAATTCGGTAATGACCTTGATCTGCCCATCATTGGCACAATTTCAGGCGGACGACAATTCACCTTTACCCCTACCGAGTTATTCACACATGTGATCACGCACGAGTTCCATCATAAAGGGCAGGCTATGAGTATGTGCAGTTTGCTGGGGCACACGCCGCCGGATACGGATCTGATCAGGACGTAGTTTACCGGATCAGTAACTTCTCAAAATCCAAACTATCACCTTTAAACGCATCAAAATCTACCGCGTGGTTAATGCCGTTCACTCTGGCAATGTCCGAGTGTTGCCAAAACCACCAGTTGGTTTTCTTGTGCACTTTCAGATTTGACTTGTAGTAATGGGCTATCCAAAGCGGATACTCGTCAAAGTGACCTGCAAGATAGTCGGTATAAAAACTTAGGCCGGTGTAGATGATCGGCTTAACGCCCACCTTTTTCTCCACGTGTTTCAGGTAAGCCGTTAATTCCTTCCGCATTTTTTGTGGCGACACTTTATCCATTACCTCCACATCCACCACAGGGGGCAGGTCGCCGGGTTCCATCTTAGCGTTCTGCAGAAAAAAACGGGCTTGCCAAAGGCCATTTTTATTGGGATGGAAATAATGATATGCACCACAGGTGATACTTACTTTGGGCGCCTCGCGCCAGTTACGTTTAAAGTAGGGATCGACACCAAGCAGACCTTCAGTAGCTTTCACAAAGGCAAAACGGATGCGTACGCTGTCCTCTTCCATCGACCGTACTTTTTGCCAATCTATTTTACCCTGAGCGTAGGATACATCAATGCCATGGATATGATAAGCGGTAGGGATCTTAATACCGAAACTTTTATACGAGCGATAGTTTGGGTCCTGACCGATATCGCGCATCCAACGCCAGGTAGCCGAAAAGGTCTTGATCACATAACCATAATAGAACGGCGACAGCAACACCAGTAGCAGTCCGGCCAGGGCAACGTAGCCTGCCCAATTACGCTCGGCCTTCTTTTTTGCAGTTGCCCGCCTTTTGGCCGGGGCTTTTTTGGGGACGGATGTTTTTACAGGAGTTCTTTTAGGTGCAGCCACGGTACGAAGATAGGCATTGACGGGGTTTTCGGACATGTTATCGCTTCAAATTGTATCCACGCTGCATACATCTGACTACACATTTTGTGTCGACTGGGGCTATTTTTAACAGTAGATGAGCCTTGGCACACTATTGGTAATGGTATTGACATGAAAGTATTAAAATTTAAAACCGCCGAGAAAAAGCTTACAGCTACCGAGAAATTGATCAAAGCTATCCTGTGCGATAACATTGATGCTTTTGCAAACACCAGTCGCCAGTTCTTGCGTAATAACGCACAATATACATCGCAATACACAGGCCTGATCGCCTGATCCATCATATATCTACCTATGAATAGAAGCTTTCCCGGCACAGGAAGGCTTTTTTTGTGCCCTTTATTCCGCCCTTGTCTACAAAACAGATCGTATATTTTTTAATGTAGCCTGTCTTTTTTTTAATGCGTTGAAAAAACAGGACGCTCCGTTAAAACCGCCTTGCAGAATAATAGATAGCCATTATTACGAACAAAATAAACTGTTAGATAATTTTCTTTCAGATATTTTCAAAAAACACCTTACACAGCATTCATGGCATTTTATTGGCTATAACAACAATAACTAAAACACAAAAGCTTTAAACTTTTGCACTTATGAAAGCGAACGATCAAATATCCTATTACTGCTTCACCAAGACCTGTCCGGTCTCGGTTTACGCATGCGACTCGGTTGAGGTGGTTGATCTTCCTTTTACCGAAGAAACATTAACTACCGAACACCGTTGCGAGTTCTGTAACCATCGATTGGTCTCGGCCGTCGATATAGAACTGAAACAAGCAATGGCCAAAAAGCCCGTCGGCAGCAGGCTAATAAAGTATGCTGTAAAGGTTTGATGCTAAGCATCAAACCTTTTTTGTTTTTACCCTTGTTCATCATATCCGCTCAATCATATCCTTTTAACTGATAGCACATCGTATATTTAAGATGATCCGTAGTGCGATGTCTTGAAGTTAAAAAACGCTATCCGCCCCGTCGCCTGTGTCCCCACAGGCAACTAATATGATAAATATCAGAACCTGCGATCTGTCGTTTGTGAGGACACAAATGACAGTATCGAATAACTTTCTCCCACCCCTACTCAGAGATCATTGATCAAAAATGATTTGATAATTTAATTTTCAATAATTACTGAAAATTAAATTACTGTTTGCTACCTTTGTTGTATGATCAGCAATATCACACCTATCCAACTCATCCAATTAGCCGGCGCAGCACAGATAGCGCTGGCAATAGGCAGTTTAGCTGTCCCCAGGTTATTGAACTGGACTGCCGAATTAAGCAAAGTTTCATCCATTATCAGGCAAATGTTTTGGGTTTACGCGGCTTACATCCTGGTGATCAACCTGAGCTTTGGGACGGTGTCTGTGTTTTGCGCTGAAGAACTGGCCGACCATAGCACACTCGCCACCTTAGTAAGCGCTTTTATTGCGGTGTATTGGATAAGCCGGTTGCTCATCCAGTTCTTTGTTTTAGATAGAGCCGGCTTCCCTACCGGTACGTGGCATAAAATTGGCGAAACCGTATTGGTTAGTGTATTTGTGATCTTAAGCGCCAGCTACAGCTATATCTTCTATCTTAACCTGATCAACCATGTCAACTGAACTGATCGTTAGTCTGCTTTATTTTATGCTGATCAATATCAGCGTTACATTGCTGGGTTACGTCCTCATCAAAAAGCAACAGGTCGCGTTAAGCTGGTTACTGCTGATCGTTAGCATAGCTGGGATCTATCTGGTGATGAAAGATCAGCACCCCATTATTAAAATGTTGGGCATTATTGCCATCACTTTCACCGCTATGAAGGTGATAGCCGTTACCGAAGGTTACAAAGGCAAACCATTAACTCTTAACTTTAAACAATGGCTGGTATTTGCCGGTGGCTGGGCCGGTATGCGGGCGCAACCCTTCGAGACGCTGGGCAGCCCTGCCCTACCCGGTGCATGGAAGATGATCGGCTACGGTATCAGTAGGGTGTTCTCGGGGGCAATGCTGATCGCCCTGGCGCATATCATCCGTAGCCAGTGGGCACCTGTGGGTTTTGTGTATGCCTTGATAAGTGTGCTGTTATTGATAGGCTTTAGTTTGATACTGCATTTTGGGCTGCTTAGCATCAGCGCGGGGACTTACCGTTTACAAGGTGTAAACACCTACCTGCTGTTCCGCCAACCGGCTATGGCTACCAGCTTGACCGAATTTTGGAGCAAACGCTGGAATATCGCCTTCAGCGAGATGACCTCAGTAGCCATCTTTCGTCCCCTTAAAAACAAATTTGGCAGTGCCGGGGCTTTGATACTGGCCTTTGCATTTTCTGGCCTGCTGCACGAGCTGGCTTTGAGCGTACCCGTCAGCGCCGGTTATGGCCTGCCCATGTTATACTTTTTGTTGCATGGCGGTTTAGTTTTAACAGAAAAGGCGTTGACCGTCCGCAAGATCAAATTGCTTCAGCATCCGGTGGTAGCTCGCGTATGGATATTCTTTTGGTTGGCGGTGCCAATGCCCTTGCTCTTCCATCCGGCCTTTATCAAAGGGATACTTTGGCCATTAGCAGGACTTGCGCCTTTTTGATAAGCAAATTATCCGTACATTTATGATTGGCTAATACGAGCATGAAGAACCGCCTTTTACGCAACCCGTTTATAATTTTCTCCCCCTTCCTTGTCTATTACTGCTATTATATTTTTAAGCATAAATGGCCCAAGTTATATGGCGACGAGATACGTTATGTAGATTTTGCGCATAACCTTATCCACGGTTTTTATTCGCCCAAAATGCCCGACATTAACTTGTGGAACGGTCCGGGCTACCCGCTCATCATCACCCCTTTTATCGCGCTTAAAATACCGGTGCTGTGTGTCACCATGCTCAACGCGTTGTTCCTGTACCTTACAGTAGTGTTTTTATATAAGGCGATAAGCATTGTAGGTAACTATAAGATCGCTTTGGTGCTATGCATACTGCTCGCGCTTTATCCCAACGCGCATTCAATACTCCCTTTGCTTTATACCGAGGCCGTAACATTTATGCTGGTAGCCGGGCTGGTGTTGTCCGTCACGCTGTATTATCATAAAGACAGCACTTTTTATCTGATACTTTCCGGCTTCATACTTGGGTTTATCATCCTCACCAAGATCATTTTTGGATACGTGATCTTGATATGCCTATTGGTGGGTTTAGCGTCGCTGCTGTTTAAAGAACACCGCGATACCTTCCGCGGACCGGTCAAGATCATTGCTGTAGCGTTTTTGGTAGCAAGCCCGTATTTGGTGTACACCTATCAGTTAACGGGCAAAGTAATGTATTGGGGCAACGCAGGCGGAATGAGTTTATATTGGATGAGCACCCCTCACGCAAACGAATACGGCGACTGGAAAGCACCAAGCCTAAGCAATAGCCAATACCCGAAGGCATTCAGATCGGCCGAGGTGACCAAGATATTGAAGCAGAACCACCTGAAGGAGTTCAAGTATATCCTTAAACATAACGAGTTAGACGAGGACCGGCTTTTTAAAGAGGCCGCCATCCGTAACATCAAACAGCACCCGTTAAAATTTGCCGAGAACTATTACTACAATGTATCGCGCATGCTGTTCAACTTCCCCTACTCCTACTCCTTCCAGAACGGGGCCGTGGTGAAGAATATCCTGATCGGCTCGTTACTGTTCTGGACATCGATCTTGGCGTTGATCATCACCATCATCAATTGGCGTATGATCATCCACCCTATCCGTTTCCTGCTGTTCGTCACGGGCATTTATTTGCTGGCCAGCGGGGCGCTCAGCTCGTACCCAAGGCAGTTGGATGTGATGGTGCCGGTATTCATCTTTTGGTTCGGCTTTTTGGCCGGGAAGGTGAAAAAGCCGGAGTTGAGGTTTTGAGTTTGACGCCAAAATATGTCTCTACAGAACCGCGCCAGCTCATGACATTGCAAATACAAATTTCATATTGCGATAAATTATTCACCCAAAGTTAACAGCATCTTCATTAAAAATTCATTAGTTCTTTTTATCTTGCGTAACCTTAATTAAAGAACTGATCTTATGCTGTTTAGGACCTCGTGCCCAAAAGTGTTCGGCCTTCTATTGGCTTTATTATGCTGCAAAATTTGCCTGGCGCAACACCCGCCCCTTAGCAACGCCTTCGCCCATAATGATTATCAGCACAAACGCCCCCTGTTCGAAGCGATAAGCAATGGCTACACCAGTATCGAGGCCGACGTTCACCTTTATAAGAGCAGGCTTATCATCACTCATATTCTGCCTATTTTACACCACAAACGCACCCTGGAGGGTTTGTACCTGCAACCACTGGCAGAACATATCCAACAGAACGACGGCGAGGTATATCGCGGTTACGAGAAACCGATCACACTGATGATCGACATTAAATCAGACCCCAACAAAACTTACGAATTACTTAAACCGATGCTGGAGAAATACCGCGAGTTTTTCTGCGGATACCAAAACGGTGTTTTTCAGGACGGGCCGGTACGCATCGTACTGTCAGGCAACAAACCGTACGATGCCCTGCGTAACGACCCTGACCGTTTGGCCTTTATTGACGAGGATCTGCGCAAGGTAGGCCGCGATACCACCACCAACCTGTTCGCTATGGCCAGCTGCAAATTCTCTAATTTGTTAAAATGGAAAGGCAAAGGCCAGCTATCCCAAAAAGACCGCGACCGCCTGTCGGCCTATTGCGATGAGGCCCATAAAGCCGGCGCAAAAGTGCGCTTATGGAGCACCCCCGATAACCAAAAAGTTTGGAAAGAATTGCTGCAATGCGGCGTGGATCTGATCAACACCGATAGACTTGCCCGCCTGCGCGATTTTTTGGTAAAGGATGGCAGGGCGATGGTGTTGGAAGATTAAGCAGATCGGCGACATTTCGTAATTTAAAACGTCATAGTTCTTTTCGGCGCTGTAACTATTTAACATTCAAAAGTTAATGTGTGTTAAACCCGCGATCTGATCATAGTTTTAAAGTATATTAGGGGCATACCTTTTTGCCTCTATGTCCGCCGAAACAACTCTTAAAGCCGCTCCCGTAGCGCAAGCCGACCGTATTACCGCTGTAGACACCTTGCGTGGCGTAGCCCTGCTGGGTATCCTGATGATGAATATCCCCTATTTTGCCTTACCCGAGCGTTTTTCTGACGCCTATCATGGCAACATGCAAAGCCCAAATTTTTGGACCGAAGCCGTTATAGATGTGCTGTTCGAAGGCAAGATGCGGGCCTTGTTCTCGATGATATTCGGCGCTGGGATATTGCTCTTTACCAAGCGTAAAGAAGAGGCAGGCTTTTCCTTTAAAGCATTGTTTTTTAGCCGCATGGGCTGGATGGTGATCTTTGGTTTGATACACGCGCATGTGTTGTTGTGGATCGGTGATATATTATACATCTATGGGATGATCGGTATGCTGGCCTTCCTGTTCCGCAAAATGAAGCCAAAGTATTTGGTTTGGGGCGTGCCTATTGTGGCCATTTTTGGCTTTGTGACCGGTACGATATTTTATCAGCATATCCGTTCACAACGTTTCGAATACAACGCTGCAATAGCTGTCCAAAAACAAGATAAAACCTTGAACGCCGAACAAAAGAAAGCGATCACAGCCTGGAAAGAGGTGGAGAAAGAATTTTTGCCTAATAAAGCCGAGATCGCTCAACACACTGCCTCCATGAAAGGGAACTATGCCTCTGTAGGCGCATACATTCGCCCTTTGGCTTGGGACGGACAGACCAAGTATCTGTTCTTTAGCATAGGCGACGTGTTGGCCCTGATGCTACTGGGAATGGCGATGTATAAATGGAAATTTTTCACCGGCGGGTGGACCACCAAACAATACCGCCTCACCGCGCTCGTCGGCTATGGCGTTGGCTTACCGTTGGTAATTTGGAATTTTATCCATGACATGCACGAACCTGTAGGCAGCGCCGCTATGATCAATTATTTGGAAACCCACAACATGGATTGGTGGGGATTGATCTATCCTTTCCAACGGATGTTGTTGGTGATGGCACATTCGGCTGTTATCCTGCTTATTTTGCGCGCATCTATATGGAAAGGACTGACCGACCGTTTGGCCGCCGTTGGGCAAATGGCGTTCACCAATTACATTATGCAAACGGTTTTCTGTACGCTGATCTTTTTCGGCTACGGGTTAAATTACTTTGCCGAGTTGCAATACTATCAACTGTATTACATTGTTGCAGCGATATGGATCATCCAGCTGATCGTTAGTCCGATCTGGTTAAAATACTACCAATTCGGCCCGCTGGAATGGCTATGGCGAACGCTTACCTACCGCCGGGCACAACCTATGCGCCGCGAGCAGAAGGTCAGCACACCTGCACCAGATCCAGCCCTATAATAGCGGCCAGTTTATGTAGTTTGGATGCAATATGCCCTACCCCTACCGCGCAGTGGTGAGCGGGGCCGTGGCTATTCCAGTCTGTCACAAATTCGCGGGCGCCTATGGCAAAACGATAGCGGCTATTGGTATTACCGATCTGCAATATCGGCCCGGGAACGGATTCGCCTTCGGCTACCAATAGCATTAGCCACCCTTTGCCATCTTCCACTACAGATAAGCAAGTGACCGGGCCGTGTTTTACAGCCATTTCAACAGACAGCCCACTACCTACTTTACCATGGTAAACTTTTAGTGGTT
This sequence comes from Mucilaginibacter myungsuensis, assembly GCF_015222005.1. GTDB lineage: Bacteria > Bacteroidota > Bacteroidia > Sphingobacteriales > Sphingobacteriaceae > Mucilaginibacter > Mucilaginibacter myungsuensis. The sequence goes on from NZ_JADFFL010000001.1 coordinate 771,434, forward strand.
TTACTTTGATCTTGCCTTCGGCGATGGCGATATGGCCGGGGCCATCGTGGCCCATCAGCACCACGTCGTCGGTGTAGTCCATGGCGTAGTATTCGGTAAAGGAGCCTCCTGCGCCAAAACTATCCATGATCTTCATGGCCTGGGCATTCTTGATCTCGTACTCGCCCGCTACGGGAACATTCTTGGCCGTAAGCAACGAGTTGCCTAAGATGACCGAACTCATCGTATCCTCATTACCTGCGCTACCGGTCCCTTTGTGATAATAAGCGAACGAACCCAGTTTATACTTAGCCACGATCTGGTCTAAAGCTACCGAGGTACGTGCCGCGCGAATGAGTTCCTCTTGCGAGCAATCATCCTGCACATCAAAAAGCATGTTAAATTCTGCTACCCTTTTGTCGATATCCGCTTGCTCTACCTGCTCCTTAACCGCCGTCAGCTCATCCACCTCGATATGCTCAAAATGCCCGCCGAAGTATTTGGCCTGCAGCGTTAGGTCAGTATAGATATCCATCATACCCGAATAGTAGCTGCCCATACAGCCCATACGGTTATAGCGCATCACATTGGCTACGTTGGCTGCCTCTATCCATTCCTGTATTTCGGTCAGGCTTTCGGGGTCGTTATCTAATATACCCGTCACCTGGTGGAACTTGATGCCGGTACGCTTGAACACATTCGCTATCTCGGGCACCGGGCAAGCCGAGCAGTATTTTAACCACTCGCCCGTCATTTGGGTACGGTCGCCCAGATTATTGAAGGTTTCGTAATCGATAGCGGCCTCCGGCGATAAATTCAGGATGATGACCGGCACATTCGCCCGTTGCACCACAGGCAATACTGTCGATGATAAAGCATACGTCCCTACATATAAAAAGATGATGCCCACATCCTGCTGGCGGAACAGTTTGCCAGTTTCGAACGCTTTATCGACAGTATCCACCAGTCCGGCATTAACTATCGTTACCGGATATGCATCAAACTTGGCGCTCAGCCTGTCCAAGTAACTTTCCAGCGTCGTTTTCAATCCATCGAATTGATCCCAATAAACATTCAGCCCAATGCCGAACAGCCCAATCTTTAAACCACTATCTATCATATCAATTCTCTTGTTTAATGGTGACCGGCCCTATCAACCCCGACTTTAACAGCGGCGAGTCTTTGTTATAAAATTTATAAGTAGAAAAAGTAACCCGCTTGGTCGGTCGCGGTTTGCCCTGCAAAACCCAATCGGGCAAACGGCCATTCTTGATGCCGTCATCGGGCAGGCGTTCGTCGCCGATAAGGCGGTTAGGCCAAAGGTTAACTACCTCTATCTCCAATTCGTTATGTTCTTTCAGGGTGGCTTTATTCAGATCGATGGTCCAAGGAGCGGCCCACAAGATGCCGTGATCTTTGCCGTTCAGTTTTACGCGGGCTAAATTATAAACTTCGCCCAAGTCGATGCTGATCTTGGCTTTTTTAGCCAAAGTAGCTTTATCCAGATCAAAGCTTTTGCGATAGACCGCTGTACCCGAATAGTATTTTACACCCTCCTCGGCAACGGTAGTCCAGTCTTTCAGATCATCAAAAACAAAGCTCTTCGGTCCACCCCATTTAGGATCGAAGGATGCCTGCCATGATCCTGCTAGCGATACCACCGTTCTCTGATCCGGGAAATTCTTTGCATTCGCCGATGCCGGCAACGGCGTTTTGTCGAACACAATAAAAAAACTTTGATAAGGCTCCAATTTCAACGGCACTTTGGTAAGCTGTCCGTTGGCACTAAATTCAGGCAATGCCCTCGCCTCCCCTGTAATGGCATTCCATAACTGTGGTCTGCCTGCCCGGCTGCGGAAGCTACCGATAGTGTCCACAACACTTGCGGTCCTGTTCGACACAAAGTAAACATCGCTGCCATTCACCCGGCGATGGGTGTATCTTATCGAACCATCGGCAGTAAAGTCCTGCGAGATATTCATTGACTTCAGGATAGCTGCAGTCAGATCATATTCAGGATATAATGTATTGATCTGTTTAGACAACTCGCCGCCCCAGATCACTTTGCCCTTGCCGTAGGCATGTGTAGTTTGCGTTGCAGGCACGGTCAAGTCTCCCCATATCGTTTGTGCCAATACGGTCAGTTGCGCGTCGCAAGCCGGATAATCAGTCAGTGATGGCGATTTGCTCGGCGGTGCACCCACTACGGTCGCACCGGCGGCTATTAGTGTAGATATTTTTTTCAATAAAGCCGGTGTCATCGTCGGCACGGCAGGCAGTACCAATATACGGTAACTTGCCCCGCCGGGGAACACGATCTTTCCATCTTTCACGCTTGCTTTATAAAGCTGCCCGGGAGCGCATCCGTCAAAATTATAACCTTTACGATCCGGCAGCACCACATCCCCGTTCATGGCCGATGACGGCGGGCGGAACACATGCGGCGAACCTTCGGGGGTTAGATAAAGGATATCGGCCACAGTATTGCCTTGCTGCAACATATAGCAGCTGCGCGATATATAATCGTGATAGCCATGCGCCATTGGCCACCAAGTTTGGTTGCGGTCCCAGTGTACACCGTATGGCCCCATGGTTGCGCCCGGTCTCAGGCTATCGGGCAGGAACTGGTTTTGAAAAGTATGATAAACAAAGCGGTTGATACCGGTAGCAAAAGCCCAATCGCCCTGGTTTTTCATATTGCCGGGATATTGTTTCCAGCCCTCGTTATCCTGCGCGGTAAAAGCCTCGGCAGGGATGAGTGACACGCCATTCACGTGGCCGATGGACGTAGCCTCGATACAACTGAACGAGGAATTAAAGCCCAAACCTTTGCTCCAAAACTCGGCCATGGGTACATCAGCCGTCGCGCCTAATTCCAGATCGGCGGTCGGATTCATATCATATGGTTCTATGGATAATTTCATACCCATTTTATGGGCGTAGTTCTTTACGGCAACGGCGTGATTCTGTAAAACCAGTTGCTGGGCAGTCTGTCGTAGGTCCCATAGAAAACGTTCGCTGATCTCGGTATTATCAACCACATCGCCTGCGTAGACCGGATAATAAGGCAGCGGGTCGTAACCACGACGTGCTTTGAACTCCTCGCGGAAACGGCCTGTCCAGTTTTGCGCGCCCATCTCCCAACTGTCCATGTGCAGCATCTTTAAGCCGCCTGCATCCTTAGGGTTCGGGATGCCCGTCTTTTTAAGCAATCGGCCTACATAGTTATCCAAATGCGAGTTAAGCGCGACGGTATCCATTTTATCCGCCTCGAAACCCAATCCAGGATACGGTGCCGGGCGAGTGATCGCGCCATTGTTGCGCTTGCCTAAGCGCATAATTGTCCAATTGCCAGCTGGTGCGGTCCAGTTCAGTTTGCCATCCGGCGATAATTTATTGGTCAGATCGATGACCTTAGACCGATCGATCGCTGCCCCCGATGTTACGGTTGCATGGTCGGCTACGTACGGTAAAAATTGTTTAACACCCGGTGCAGATGAATAGGGTGCCCGGGTAAATAACGCCTTCTCGTCTATATCGATTATTTTAGCTTGCGTAGCGGTCGGCGTTGGATAAGCCAGTACGGCTACATCCTCGTAATAGTCGTTCCATTGTTTTTTTAATTCGGGAGTAAATGCACCCTCTCCAAAGAACGGGTTTTTAGGTTTGGGGATGGGAAGGTTGAGGTTAGCCGCTCCGCCCTCCACCTTGACCGTACTACTCACCAAATGTAACATCGACTGTGATGCAGGTACCCATGGCCCGCCGCTCCCGGTCCATCCCGGACCGATACCCAACGTGATCGCTATACCCAATCGCTTAGCCTCCTTCACCGCATGGGCAAACAGATCCTGCCATTGCAGACTCAAAAAATCAACCTGACCGCGTGGTATGCCGACGTTCACTTCCAAAAACACCAAGTTAGCGATGCCTGCTTTTTTCATCGATTCCAGGTCGGCCGTCATGGAGCGGGCATTCATATTGCCGTCCATAAAGTACCAATATACGCCCGGCTTTGCCGAATCGGGCGGGCGTACGAAACCAGCCTTCAGCTTGCTGACCTGCGCTTGGGTGATGTCAGCGGTGCATATCCCCCACAAAGCGCCAATCAGGCATAGATATTTTAAATGACGTTTTTTCATTTGCAGACATTTAGGCGAACGGCAGCAAGCGCGGTCCTGATAATTGGTATCCCGCAATATACATCTTAATATATTTCTTTACTTTTATTGCCATCCCTATCTGTCCCCATCAAACCTGAGAGAGAAATATGTTATTGAAAAAACTATCCGCTTTAGCTATCATCGGCGCCTGCATCCTGTCAGCCAATTCATCGCTTGCCCAAAAAGGTAAAACCCGGCCGACGGCTACCGTGACCAACTTGGATAAAGACGGCAGACAGATCACCCGTTTTAATACCGTCGGCGACGCGGTTGACGCGCACGACGGCGAAATAGCCCTCTTTAACGGCGTATATTACCTGTACGGCACCAGCTACGATTGCGGCTTTGAATGGCAGAACAAGAACGCGGCTTTTTGCGGATTTAAAACTTATTCATCCACAGATATGGTGACCTGGAAGGACGAAGGTTTCCTTTTCGACGCGCAAACGCCTGTTTGGCAAAAGCGCTGCAACGGTAATACCTATGGTTGTTTTCGTCCCCACGTAGTTTTTAATAATAAGACCAACCTGTATGTGCTTTGGGTGAATGTGTACGACAATGTTTCGGGCTACCGCGTTTTCACCGCCACCAAGCCGACAGGCCCGTTCACCGAGGTGGCCGAACCAAAATTGACCGTGAACGCCGCCGCACCGGCCGGTGCATTGAACAACGGCGACCATGATACTTTTATCGATGACGACGGCACGGCCTACCTGGCCTTTACCGACTGGCGTTCAGGCGGTGCTATCGTGATCGAAAAGCTATCTGCCGATTACCTGACCGGCACCGGCGAGGTGTCGCAAAAAGTGACCGCCACCCGCACCGAAGCGCCGGGCATGTTCAAACGTAACGGCATTTATTACGTAGTTTATTCGGATCCTAACTGCGGTTACTGCGCGGGGACAGGTGCCTCCTACAAAACGGCGACCTCTCCCCTTGGCCCTTGGAGCGAGGGTAAAAAGATCAGCGATAATTCTTGCGGAGGCCAGCCATCATTTGTATCGACCTTAAAATTAGGTTCAGGAACGGTATTCCTTTTTGGCAGCGACCTGTGGAATAACGCGGCTAAGAATGAGGCTTTAGCCAATTACTACTGGGCTCCTTTAAGGTTTAACGATGATGGTTCTATCATCCCGATGGATTGTAATACGCCATTCAAGATAAGTACAGCTAACAACAAACCTGCAGCGTATAAACCTGTGGATGGCTACCTTACCCATGCCGATATTAGTAAGAGTATAACGCGTTCGCAATCATTCACGGCTACTGCGTCGGGTAATTTAAATATCACCCTAACCACTTTGCAAACGGGCTATCCTAATGCCGACCTGCAAGTTTCGATATTTAAGGCTGATAAAGAAGGCTTGCCTACCGGTAATGCCTTGGCTACGGCTGAGATCGCGAATAAGTCTATCGGCTGGTCAGCTAAGCAATTTAAGGTCCAACCGAAATTGAAGGTGGTTAAAGGGCAAGCCTATAGTATGGTATTGAGCACCGCATCTACTACTGGCGCTTACGGTTTTGCTTACCGCGATATTGGAAAGATAGATGGCGTAGAGGCTTATAGTAAAGATGGGGGTGAGAGTTACACCGTTGAGAAGGGCAGGACGATGAGGTTTAGCGTCGCCGTCAGCAAATAGCGAAGGGTCTTGTAGCGATCAGGAGGCACCTACGGAGCCTTTCCTTTCTTGCTCGTCAGTTACTATTAACACGTGATCCCGCCGGGATCGTTTTAAAGGAATTCATGACGCTTGTATTATCAACCGGTATGCCGACCGCAGAGCGGTCACGTGTTAGTAGGACGAACCATCGAATACAGAAAGGCTCCGGCGGAGCCACGTGTCACAGCGACCTTTCGGCAACTATATAAAATATTTCACTTTTACTTAAATCGATTTAGCAAAATCATTATCTTGCGGGCACTATGAAAATTTTTGCCCGCCTGCTTATTGCGATCATTGCATTATGTATTAATAATTTGTCTGCCGATGCGCAGAGCGCTTTACCTGCTCTAAAATGGCAGTTAGCGGCACAAAGCGATGTCAAGGAACAACCTTTGCAGGTTTCTATGCCGGGTTTTAATCTGCCGAACGCAGTAAACGCGATCGTACCAGGGACCGTTTTTTACTCTTACGTTAAAGCCGGTAAAGAGCAAGACCCCGACTACGCCGAAAACATTTACAAGGTTGACGCGGCCAAATACAATAAACCATTTTGGTATCGTACCGAATTCGTTACCCCTACCCTTTCCAACGACAAACGCATTTGGCTCAATTTTGACGGCATTAACAAACGCGGCAAAGTTTACCTGAACGGCAAGCACATTGGTACGGTCAACGGCCTCGCCGATAAACGTAAGTATGATATCACCGGCATCTTAAATAAAGGGAAGACAAATGCGCTGGCGGTGCTTGTCTTCACGCCAAATACTACCCACGGACTGGCTAATCGCGAAGCGCCTACTTACCTAAGCAGCGGCAGTTGGGATTGGATGCCGGCCGTGCCGGGATTGAATAGCGGTTTGACAGACAAGGTTTATCTGACCACGAGTGGCCCTGTGACTATTGACGCGCCGTGGGTGAAAGTAGATCTGCCTAATAAAGATCTTGCTGAATTGAACGTGAACGTCGCGCTTAACAACGCGTCGGACCAAGCGGTTACCGGCCGCGTTAAATTTGTGATCAATCCGGGCAATATCGTGGTGACCGGGCCTGTAATAACGCTTAAAGCTAATAGCGAGCAGAGCGTTAAATATACTAAAGCCGACTTTGCACAACTTGCTATCAAAAACCCTAAGCTTTGGTGGCCCAATGGTTACGGCGGCAAGGCTGATGGAACGCAGCATCTATATAATTGCTCGGCGAGTTTTGTGGTGGGTAATGCCGATTCAGAGACCGTGAGCAAGGTATTCGGTATCCGTAAAGTGACTTCTGACACGACCGCGGTCAATGGGCCGCTGCGTTTGTATGTGAACGACGTGCCCATCTTGTTGAAAGGTGGCAACTGGGGCATGAGCGATTACATGTTGAAGGTGCGCGAAAATGATTATGACGCCCGCATTAAGTTCCACCGCGAGATGAATTTCAACATGATCCGCAACTGGACCGGCGAAGTTACCGATGAAGCTTTTTACGACTACTGCGACAAGTACGGTATTATGGTTTGGGACGATTTTTGGCTCAACAACTTTGGGCCGATAGATAGCTTGGGCGTTTTCAAGATCAATGCCATTGCCAAGGTGAAGAAACTGCGTAACCACCCCAGCATTACCGTTTGGTGCGGCGCCAATGAGGGCCTGCCGCAAGGCAGCCCGACCAGTCCGCTGAGTTTAGTGATAAAGGATGCGATCCGCGAAAATGATGGCGACGATAAACTATATATCGACCGCTCTAACGCGGGGCCGACCAATCCTAATTTCTCTATCCATGGCGGCAGCAAAATGCTGTCGGGGAGCGGCAACTGGAGCAATACGGATCCTAAAACCTATTTCACCGACCCTAAGAATGGCTATCTGTTCTCTAAAGACAGCTACGGCCTGCGCAGCGAATTAGGCGCGGCAGCTTTTGTAAATATCGAGAGCTTTAAAAAATTTATGCCTAAGGAAAACTGGGTAGCCCCTACACAAAAGGATGTGGAGAGCAAGACCAATATGTGGGCACGCCATTACTTTAGCACTGATGGCGCCTTAGGCGGCGGTTCGGAACCTGTAAAGTATATCAATTTCATTAACAAAAGTTACGGCGCGGCTACCTCAATAGAAGACTTTTGCAAAAAGGCACAACTGCAGAACGTAGAGACCACCAAGGCCATGTTCGAGGCCTGGAACGACCATATGTGGAAAGATGCTACCGGCCTGCTGATGTGGATGAGCCAATCGGCCTATCCAAGTATGATCTGGCAAACTTATGATTATTACTACGACCTGACGGGTGCCTATTTCGGTGCTAAAACCGCTTGCGAACCTGTCCATATTCAATGGAACGCGGCAAACAATTCGGTAAAGGTGATCAACAATAAAGCCTACGCTATCAAAGGGTTGACCGCCGAAGCTGTGGTTTACAACACGGATGGCAAACCTGCGGCAGGTTACAGCCAAAGTAAAAAATTGGATGTCACACCATCATCAGCTACCGAAGCATTTGTGGCGTTTGAAGGTAAAGGTGACCGAAGCAATTTGTCAGATGTCCATTTCCTGAAATTGAAATTAAAGGATGCTGTTGGAAAGACCATCTCCGAGAACTTCTACTGGATGGGTAAAAACTATCTGGACTATACAGCACTGAACAAATTACCGTCCGTAGGGAAAGACCTGTCGGTGAGTGCGCCAAGGGTCACCGTTGCTATCGACGGGGCAAGTAAGGTATTGAACTACGTGATCAGCAACCGCTCCAATAAAACAGCGGCGTTTGGTATCCGTGCACAGTTATTAGATAACAAGGGCGAGCAGATCCTGCCGGCATTTATCAGCGATAGCTATTTTTCGCTGATGCAGGGCGAGGTAAAGACCGTCACCGTTGAAGTAGACGCGAAAATGTTGATCAAGGGATATAAGTTGGATGTGAAGGCTTATAATGAGTAATAAAGATCATCCATAAATTTCTGTCCTTCGGACTTTCCGACTTCCCGTCTTCCGGACCTTACTTACTTATTGATCGCCTGCCAAACCATATCCTTCAACTCGGTGATTCCTTTTTGTGCAACCGAAGAGATGAATACAGACGGGATATCTGTGGGCACTTGAGCTTTCATTTCGGCTTGCAGTTCATCATCTAACAGGTCGCCTTTGGTAACGGCTAATACACGTGGTTTGTGCATCAGTTCGGGATTATATTGTTCCAGTTCATTCAATAGGATATCGTATTCCTCTTTGATGCTGCGGTTAGTATCGGCTGGTACCATGAATAATAACACCGAGTTACGCTCGATGTGGCGCAAGAAACGGATACCTAAACCCTTACCTTGCGATGCACCTTCGATAATACCAGGAATATCTGCCATTACAAATGAGCGGTTATCACGGTAGGATACGATACCCAAGTTAGGCACCAGGGTGGTGAACGCATAATCGGCTATCTCGGGCTTGGCCGCTGATAATACCGATAGCAAGGTAGATTTACCGGCATTAGGGAAACCTACCAAACCAACGTCGGCCAGTAATTTCAGCTCCAGGATGTTCCATTTTTCGAGGCCCGGCTCGCCTGGTTGAGCAAAACGCGGGGTTTGATTGGTTGCCGATTTAAAATGCGCGTTACCCTGGCCTCCCCTGCCACCACTGGTCAGGATGCGGGTCTCGCCGTCCGTAGTTATCTCGAATAAGACCTCGTCGGTCTCGGCATCTTTGCAAATAGTACCCAGCGGAACCTCTAATATCTCGTCGCGCCCGGTCTTACCGCTACTGTGGCTACTCCCGCCCGCATCACCTTCGCCGGCGATAACGTGTTTACGGAATTTCAGGTGCAGCAAGGTCCACAATTGTGCGTTACCTTTCACAATAACATGCCCGCCTCTGCCACCGTCACCACCGTCGGGGCCGCCCATTGAGGTGTGCTTATCGCGATGCAAATGCGCCGAACCTGCACCACCCTTACCTGAACGGCAGCATATCTTTACGTAATCGACAAAGTTTGAACCTTGAGACATATGTTTCTTTTTTTGAGTAAGAAAGCCAGTAAAGACGGAAAGTCCGAAAGACAGAAGTTAAACCTTCTACTTTTCGGACTTTCGGTCTCTCCGACTTCCGGATCATTCCTTAATATGCAGCAATAACGTTAACAATAGCGCCGAATATCTCGTCGATAGTGCCTATACCATTAATGCTGGTGAACTTATTTTGTTTCTTATAAAAATCAGCTACGGGAGCTGTTTTAGTATTGTATTCAACTATGCGTTTGCGGATAACTTCGGGATTAGCATCATCCGGGCGACCAGAGTCTTTACCTCTCAGCAGTAAACGGGTCTCTAACTCACCATCGCTAACTTCTAAAGCGATCATGCCTGATATGCTTTCACTTTTAGAGGTAAGTAGCTGATCCAAAGCTTCGGCCTGAGCTACCGTACGCGGGAAACCGTCGAAAATAAAGCCTTTAGCTTCTTTGTTGGCATCCAGTTTATTGCTGATCATGCCGATAACTACTTCATCAGGTACCAGTTTACCATCGTCCATCAGCTTTTTAGCTTCTAAACCTAAGGTAGTACCCTGTGCAATTTCGCCACGCAGCAAGTCGCCGGTCGATAAGTGTATCAAACCGTATTTTTCAATAAGTTTTTGAGATTGTGTACCCTTACCAGCCCCGGGAGGACCAAATAATACTAAGTTCAGCATCCTTGTGTTAAAGTTAAAAGCCTTTCGGTATTGTTATACAGAAAGGCTCAGTGGATCTTTTGTCGGAAGTAAAAGTCTTTATGGCTTTTAAACCTTAGGACCAATAACTGTAGACTTGTATTTTTGTGCACTTGTAGGGATTCGAACCCCAAACCTTCTCATCCGTAGTGAGATGCTCTATCCAATTGAGCTACAAATGCATTTCCCAATAAAGTGATATCGTTAAGACATTTCCTTTTGTTAAGGGACTGCAAAGATAGGAATGATGATCTATTTTCCTAAATATTTTTTCAAATTTATTTCACTTTCTCGGCTATGGCTTGAAAATCAGGCAGATCTTTTGCGTTCTCCAATACCTCTGCATAGACGATGTTATGCTCTTCGTCCAAAACAAAAGCGGCACGTTTGGATACACCTTTCAATCCCAATACAAAATCTGCATATAGCGCGCCATAGGCTGCGGATACTTCTTTATTAAAATCGGACAGTAGCGGGAACTGATAGTTTTGCTCAGCCTTGAACTTAGCCAGCGTGAACGGCGAATCCACCGATATAGCTAAGACCTGGGCATTCAAACCATCATAATATCCAAAGCTATCGCGCATGGTACAAAGTTGGGTCGTACAGACGCCAGTGAAGGCTAACGGAAAGAAATGCAATACTACCTTTTTGCCTTTGAAGTTGGATAAAGATACCGGTTTAGTTTCGTCGGATATTAAAGTGAATTGCGGCGCTTGTTGACCTATTTGTAAACTCATGATGCGGATGTAAATATATTGGGCAAATTAAAAGAAATAGATCGGTAAAGTGCAGATCGGTCTACGGTTTTTGTTACATGTAATTGGACCGGTGGCTATCTGATAAACTTATTTATATTTACCGGTATAAAAAAACCTCATCAAGCACCAATGGTCAACTTTGCCCAGATAGATAAAAAATACAAAGAGGCCGTAGCCAGCCCGAGTGACATTAACAGACTGTTGCCGCATTTATTTCATTTTGCTAAAAAGTGCAAGCATATTACTGAGATGGGGGTGCGCCGCCCAACATCAACCTATGCATTCTTAGCCGCCAAACCCGATCTTTTGGTAAGCTACGATATAGACCGATCCACAGGCGTTGATACGGTAGAAGAGTTAGCGCCCGGTATCTTTAAGTTTATACTGGGCAACACCTTGGAGGTGGAGATAGACGAGACCGATTTTTTATTTATTGACACCTACCATACCGCTACGCAATTAGAGCACGAACTGGCCTTGCATCAAAATAAGGTTAGGCGTTATTTGGGCTTCCACGATACTTTATCTTTTTGGGAGCATGGCGAACCTCCATATGGCGGTATGCCTAAAACCATGGCTTGCGGTCGCGGTTTAAAACATGCTATTTTACCTTTGCTAAAAAGCAGCCAATGGCGGATAGCCTTTATGACCGATAAGAACAACGGCCTGTTGATACTTGAACGGAAAGAAGATGGTAACCAACAACAAGCGATCGATCATCTTAAATACAGCCTGTACCTGAACACCAAAAAGATAAGACGCATAGGGATAGACCTTAGGCGGGCTTATTTACAAGTAAAATGGCGCAATAAGCAATAATAACCATCAGGCTACAATTATGAAGGCCGTTATTATAACCCAACCCGGTGGACCGGAGGTTTTGCAATTAGCTGACCGGCCGGTATCGAACCTTCGGCCAGGCGAGGTACTTATTAAAGTAGCAGCGGCAGGCATTAACCGCCCCGATGTAGCGCAGCGCAAGGGCCACTACCCTCCCCCGCCAAATGCTCCGCAAGACATCCCGGGATTAGAAATAGCCGGAACTATTGAGGCTGTTGGAGATGATGTTGAACGATGGAAAATAGGTGAACAGGTTTGCGCCCTCGTAAGTGGTGGCGGTTATGCCCAATACTGCACCGCGCCCGCCGTACAATGTTTGCCGATACCTGCGGGACTATCCTTAATAGAAGCTGCATCATTACCCGAGACATTCTTTACCGTGTGGAGCAACGTTTTTGACCGCGCCAAATTACACCCCGGCGAAAGCATCCTGATCCATGGCGGAAGCAGCGGCATAGGCGTTACGGCTATACAAATGGCCAAAGCTTTAGGCAGCAAAGTTTACGTTACAGCAAAATCGGCCGAGAAATGCCGTTTTTGCGAGGAACTTGGCGCTGATCTGGCTATCGATTACCGCGAACAGAATTTTGCTGATGAAATAGCGAAAGCTACCGACGGCAAAGGCATTGACGTAATTTTAGATATGATAGGCGGCGATTACACTCCCCTAAATTTAAAAAGCTTAGCAGATGATGGCAGGCTGGTGCTGATCAATACCATGAAGGGTAAGGATGTTCAGTTAGACCTATCGCTGATCATGCGGAAACGGTTGACCATCACCGGCTCTACATTGCGTAACCGGGATGCGGCGTTCAAATCTGTCATCGCGCAAAATTTAGAGCAGCACGTTTGGCCCCTGATATCGTCTGGGATCATCAAACCGGTGATCTACAGCGTTTTTGATGCCGCCGATGTACGCAAAGCCCACCAATTAATGGAGAGCAGCGAACACATCGGCAAGATCGTACTGAAGTTTTAAGATCGTTAAAGTTTTCTGTCGGGCGGTCTACCAATCAGATGTAGCGCCTGATGACGAACCGGTGGAAAACCCACTGTTACCGCTGTTACCGTCACTACTGCTACTGCCTCCTCCGCTATCTGATGAACCACCGCCCCAGTTACCCCAGTTGCGCGGTTCATTGGCTTCACGGTCGTGGGCTTCCTGTTCACGGCGGTCGTCTTCCTCGCGGTCGCGCTCTTCACGGTCACGGCGTTCATCTTCTTCACGGCGTTGGCGGTCGCGCCGCTCTTCGTCCGATCTTTCCTGAAGTGTACGTGCGGCATATCCCGCGGCTGCACCTGTGGCAAAATCGCCTAAGCGGCTGCCACTACTACGATATCCGCCACCATAACTACCGTAACTGTTATATCTGCGCGAGCTGCTGTAGCCCGAACTGCCATAGTTACCATCGCCCACATAATTGTCGGTATTGCGTATAGTTTCGTAAGATGATGAACTACGGTTAATTAATTTGCGGATCACATAGATCACCAATAGTACCGACAAAAACACAGCGAACCATTTCCATAACTGGCGGTCACTCTCGGCGACTATGGCATCTGCTTTCTCTCTGGCAATTGCCGCCTGCTTAACCACGGCTTGCACACTGTCGGCGCGCACTTGTTCCAGTTTCTGTTCTGCTGCAGATAGCGGCAGGATATCTTCTACCCCTGATATCAACTCGCTCAGGCCTGCTTTATAATCCTTTTCGCGAAAGCCGGGCTTAACCCTATCCAGCAAAGCCAGGCTCACATCGTTCGGGAACAATTCGTCCAGGTTACGTGCTACCTCTATCCGTTGCTTGCGCTGGTCAATAGCGGCCACGTAAACAATACCGCGCTTATTTTTACCTACACCCCACCTACGGCCGATCAGCACCGCAAATTCCTCGATATCATACATCGAGGGTATCTTTTTCACCAGCACAATGGCCATCTGCACATCGCGCTTGCGCTCTATCGTAAAGATCTCTTTATTTAGTTCGGTCTCTTCGTCGGCGGTAAGTACCCCGGCAAGGTCATTCACATAGGAATTCTTTTTAGGCTTGGGTATTTGAGCCGACGAGTTAAATGCCGTGAAAGAGATGGATATTATTAAAAGGCTTAGTGCAAAACGGCGCATAGGTATAACAAGGTTTATTTTGACTTTAAAGTAAAACATTTAAACCCAAAGTAACAAAAATGCAGGGCGATCTTATGGCAACACAGCGGCATAAGCCGAAATATTGACCGTTTTTATAGTGGTGCCATATTTTTGATTGATAGCCCTGATGAACTCGTTAGCCTCCAGCGCATAGCCACGTGGCGTAAGGTGGATACCATCAAGCGAGAAAACACCACCTGTGATGTAAGCCGAACTAATATTCACACCATCAACGGTCTGCCCTGCTTTTAGCAGACCAGACATCCCACGCACATCGAACAGAGCCAGATCATGAGCATTCGCCACAGTTGCAATGGTATTGTTATAGTCGTTAAGGTGATCCTGCACAATAGCCACCTCGTTAGCATCCAGCACAAATTTATCTTCGATAGGCGCATCTACAGATAGTCCATACGGACGTAACCCTGCGGATGTATTCACCATCTGGCCTACTTTGGTCGTCTCAAAGTTCAGCACCAATAGGTCGGCGGTTGTGGCTATGCGGGTCGTATGGGTAGTATCCGTAATGCTGCTATTTACTTTGGCCCTGATGAACAGATTAGCTGTCGGTTGCACTTTACGGATGTCGGCTAAAATGCCTGCCACCGTAATAGTATTAAAGTAAGGTATATAAGTAACGTCTACGATATTGGCCAATGCGCCTTTTTGTCCGTTGCTTACTAATTTATTGATCAGCGAGGTATAAAGCCCGTAGAAGGTGGCTTTGTTGGTCGGCATAGCAGCCGTCCCGCCCGAGGCGGCATATTCCAACAAATCATTACTGCCTAACCAGCAAGTGAAAAAGGTGTAGGGTTTGGCAATAATAAAGTCGCGGTAGGCGGTGATGTTACTTGGCGGGGTGCCGGGTAATAGGCGTTCGTAGTATGGGTTTTTGTTGCCGTAGTTAGCATCGGCAATGTCGGCCATTTTAATGCCGGTGATGCCGAAGTTATTGTTGTTACCGCTGTATTTAGTCAGCAAGGTCATTCCGTTAGCTGTTACTCTCACCGCCAACTTATCGGTAACCCTACCAATGACAGGCAGACCATTAGGTTGAAAGCCGTTCATTTTCAGATAACCCGTACCGTTAGCCTGCGCGGCATCAAATAATGGCTGGTTAAATTCGCCGCCACCTGCTGCTTTTAATTGCTGCGCGATGATATTAGGGAATGAACCGATCTGTCCATCGCGATACAAACCATCATTAGAATGACCGGCCGTTTGCGAATCGCCAATGGAGATGTAAGCGGAGAAGTCTACCTGCGGATTATTGCCCGATGCAGGCGGACCTTTCGCCTCGCCGTCCGGACCGATAAGCGGTTTCATGGAACATCCCTGAACAGATATTAAGATAATAAGCGCTATTGTGGCTTTGCCGGCAAGGCGTGGTAATTGCATATTTATCCAAAAATGGCTTTTATTGAGCTATTTAAGCAGCATAACGCAAATATGCACCGATATGATACAGTTGCTTTAAAAATAGTGGAAAAATATCTGAAAAAAATTTCAACACAGGCATTTTCAATATCGTTTTTAAAACCTAACTTTGCACCACTAAAATAGCACCCTGTAATGGGGCGGCAACTCGATCATTAATTTCTTTTAAATACCAGGTTATTTATGCCCAATATTGGAAAAATATCTCAGATCATCGGTCCGGTAGTGGACGTTAGCTTTGCTGACGACGCTCACCTGCCGCGTATCTTTGACGCCTTGGAGATCACCAAGGACAACGGACAAAAAATTATTCTTGAAGTGCAAAGGCACTTAGGCGAAGACCGCGTACGTGCAGTTGCGATGGATTCTACAGATGGTTTGCTACGTGGCATGCCGGTAGTCGATCTTGCAACTCCGATCACCATGCCTGTTGGCGACGCAGTTAAAGGCCGCGTATTTAACGTAGTTGGCGACCCTATCGACGGCCTTGTTGCCCTTGATAAAACAGGTGGCCGTGCTATCCATAACAACCCTCCCCGTTTCGAGGACCTTTCTACCGAGTCTGAAGTATTGTTCACCGGTATCAAGGTTATCGACTTATTAGAGCCTTACGCTAAAGGTGGTAAGATCGGTTTGTTCGGTGGTGCGGGTGTAGGTAAAACTGTATTGATCCAGGAACTAATCAACAACATCGCTAAAGCATATTCTGGTCTATCTGTATTTGCAGGTGTAGGCGAGCGTACACGTGAAGGTAATGACCTTTTGCGCGAGATGTTGGAGTCAGGCATTATAAAATATGGCGACGAGTTCATGCACTCGATGGAAGCCGGTGGCTGGGACCTGAGCAAGGTTGATATGGAAGAAATGAAAGAGTCTAAAGCTACTTTCGTTTTCGGACAGATGAACGAGCCTCCTGGTGCACGTGCACGTGTGGCTTTATCAGGTCTGACTTTGGCTGAGTATTTCCGTGATGGTGATGCAGAAGGCAAAGGCCGCGATATCCTGTTCTTTATCGATAACATCTTCCGTTTCACCCAGGCAGGTTCTGAGGTATCAGCGTTGTTAGGCCGTATGCCTTCGGCGGTAGGTTACCAACCGACCTTGGCTACCGAGATGGGTATGATGCAAGAGCGTATCACGTCAACTAAACGTGGTTCGATCACTTCGGTACAAGCGGTTTACGTACCTGCGGATGACTTGACCGACCCTGCGCCGGCCACAACCTTCGCCCACTTAGATGCTACTACCGTACTTTCACGTAAAATTGCCGAGCTTGGTATTTACCCTGCGGTGGATCCACTGGATTCTACCTCACGTATCCTGAGCGCTGCTATTTTAGGCGACGAGCACTACAATACCGCACAACGTGTTAAAGAGATCCTGCAACGCTACAAAGAGCTGCAAGATATCATCGCGATCTTAGGTATGGACGAACTTTCTGAAGAAGATAAGCAAACCGTATCGCGCGCACGCCGTGTACAACGTTTCCTTTCACAGCCATTCCACGTAGCTGAGCAATTCACCGGTCTGAAAGGTGTATTGGTTGACATTAAAGAAACCATCAAAGGTTTCAACATGATCATGGACGGCGAAGTTGACGAATACCCTGAAGCAGCTTTCAACTTGGTAGGTAGCATCGAAGAAGCTATCGAAAAAGGTAAAAAACTGTTAGCAGAAGCGAATGCTTAATTTTAAGAGTCCAGAGTCAAGAGTCAAGAATCAAGATTAGAAAAAGTCTTTATTCCTGATTCTTGGCTCTTTAATCTACTCCACAATGATATTAGAGATCCTAACTCCCGATAAAAAAGTATTCGAAGGCGAAGTTACTTCGGTGACCTTACCAGGTACTTTGGGATCATTTGAAATACTGAACCACCACGCTCCTATCATCTCTACTTTAGAGGATGGTAAACTGATCGTGCGCGGCGGCGGCAAGACCGAAGATGTTTACCTGATACATGGCGGCGTTGTTGAAGCCAACAACAACAAAGTGATCGTATTGGCCGAGGGTATCACCCACAGGTAGTAGACTTCTTTAAGATACTTAAAGCCCTCTGACAGATGTTGGAGGGCTTTTTTTGTTCGGCCCTATCTCACCTCAGCAAAAGCTTAAAAGAGAAAGTTGACAAAGGTTAACATAATTCAAATTAATATTTATTAAAAAATTGATAATCAATTAGTTAATAAAATAAAGGTTACCCATAATGTTAAGCCTTATCGCCTCTCTTCCCACGCCCAACCGTCATCGCGAGGAGCCTCTATCAGCGACGTGGCGATCCCCGGCAGGCAGAGCAATAACAGTGACCTTCCATTACTCATTACAATTGCTTAAATTTGTTTATAAACGTTCAGGTTATGACAACTACAACCATGCGAGAGAAATTGATCACCTACTTGTCGGATGCCGATGAAAGTAAGGTGAATGCTCTTTACACCCTTTTGGAAAAAGATATAGAAGATGTTGACGATACCTTAACGTTAACAGAAGAACATTATACTATATTACGCGAAGAACGCGGTGCCTACTTAAAAGGAGAAGGAACTTCATATACTGCCGAAGAGTCGATCCAAATAGCAAAAGGCGAACGAGACATCGATGTATAAACTTATCGTTAGGAAACGTGCAAGTAATGCTCTTAAAAAAGCATACGATTGGTACGAAAATGAACAAATCGGCTTGGGCAATGCGTTTATTGAAGAAATACAAGATTGCTATACTAAACTCCGGTCACATCCTTTTGCCTATCACAAAGTAGAGTATGAATTCCGCCAATTTAATCTAAAGAAATTCCCACATGTAGTTGTCTACGATATAGACGACATCAACGAATTGGTGATCATATATTCCATCTTCCACCCAAAACGCCATACCAAGAAGAAGTTTGAGGATTGATCTTTTGAAAACGAACGTGTAATAGTTCTTCGGTACCGGTAGCCCCGCTTTCTGTCCAAGTTTTGCCCTGGCGCACCGGACCGTCCTTCGCAAAAGCTTTCCCGCCAATCGGGTTTAGAATGATAGGTAGCGTTAGTAAGGTGATTCAGCTATTGCTCTAACTCTCCGTTTTCGTAATGATAATGCTCCTGACTTCCCGATGTGAATGCTTGAATAAAAAATGGTTCTTTTTCGCTATCTTTTTTTATCTCAAAAAAATCGTTTTTAATAGCCCAATCATAAACACCTTCATTTATCGGGTACTTAGTTAATAGTCCGGTAAGTTTATTGGCCATTATCCACTTTTCGGCCACATTCAAAGATGTAAAAACGCCACTCGAAAACCTTGCTCCAGTGCCATGGAATATCCAAATTGAATTTATCTCATTCATGTGTTTAAAGTTTGTTGAAGCATCCCCAAAAACTCCCCAACCTTATCATAGTCCAACACCTCGTACTCCAACCCCATCCGCCTGATATTAGCATAGTAAGCCTCGTGATGGTCGTAATAAAACTTCTCCGACTGCACGAACCATGCCTTTTCTCCTAACTTCTGCGCCAAGAACCATTTTTCCAGCAGGCGCGCGGTGCGGCCGTTGCCGTCCTCAAAAGGGTGGATCTTTACAAAGATCAGGTGGATAAGCGAGGCAAAGAAAAATGTCTCGGCAAAGCTTAATTCCGCATCTATCAGTTTAGCAACATCGCGATAAAACTTAGCTAACTCGGTCGGAACATTTTGTGGCAGACAGGCTATGTACTCAATTTTGCCATCCGGAGTCATCACAAACATATTGCCGGTGCGTGTTTTGCCGCGCTGACTTTTTTGCAGGATGTGTTTAGTTAATAAGGTATGGGCTTCAGTTACTGTCGACGCATTTAATGGGTTTGCTTTAGCAACGCGGTAAGCATCGTACAGGTCGTCTATCTTTTGCGTATAGTCGGGCAGGAATTTTACGCCTAATTTTTTGTGTTTGATGTAAGAGTCCAGTTCGATAGGCTCTCCTTCTATTTTGGATGAGAATACAGCAGATACCGAGGTGTAAAAACTGAAGGTATCGGCAGAGAGTTCGCTATCCTGCAAGGCATCAAACTTCAAACGGAGGTCGGTATCGAAAGTCGATAAAAATTCGTTTAATAATTCTGTTGGCAATATCTCTAATTGGAGGTCGTTCATCATTTAGCGATGTGAAGTTAAACTTTGCATGTGGTAGATCTTTTCACATAGCGCAAAATTTTGCACTTTTTGCACCATTTGCGCAAAATTTTGCTCCTACTCCCCCATTTCACGCCGAAAAACGCTCCCTATGCTATGCACGCATATATTCTATACCGAATACCGTTTTTAACTTTGGTATAGATAGCTAAATTTTATATATTGCATAAATCAACATTACCAATACAATAATTCGATTTATCGAAAAAAGCCAAATTATATTCTTATTTCAAATAATCACCATCTGCTATTGTGCCTGCAAAGGCATCTGCCTACCTTACAAATAACAAACGACAATTAAACCGGTCCCCAAAACATGTACAACCAAATGGCGTAATCGACTGCTTGCTGTACCTATAACACAGAGACCCAAAAATAACCACGACTACATGAGCCATACTGAAACCAGTGAAGCTATAGAATTGAATAAGTACAGCAAGGTCCTTACGCAAGACCCTACCCAACCGGCCGCGCAGGCGATGCTATACGGGATAGGCCTTACCGACGAGGACATGCAAAAAGCCCAGGTGGGCGTGGTGAGCATGGGTTATGATGGTAACACCTGCAACATGCACCTTAACGACTTAGCCAAGATCGTTAAAACAGGCGTTTGGGATCAGGACCTTGTCGGACTGATCTTCCATACCATTGGGGTGAGCGACGGCATGAGCAACGGCACCGAGGGTATGCGCTACTCGCTGGTGAGTCGTGATATTATTGCCGATTCTATCGAGGCGGTTGCCGGTGCACAGTATTATGATGCCATTATTGCGCTGCCGGGTTGTGATAAGAATATGCCGGGATCACTGATCGCAATGGGAAGATTGAACCGTCCATCTATTATGGTGTATGGCGGTACCATTAAACCGGGCCACTATAAAGGTGAGGATCTGAATATCGTATCAGCATTCGAAGCATTAGGTAAAAGAATAGCCGGAACGATCACTCCCGAGGATTTTATGGGTGTGGTTAAAAACGCTTGTCCAAGCGCGGGCGCTTGCGGTGGGGTTTATACCGCCAATACCATGGCCGCCGCCATCGAGGCTTTGGGTATGAGTTTGCCTTACTCCTCTTCTAACCCCGCGTTGAGCGAGGAAAAGAAAGCAGAGTGTTTAGCGGCCGGCAAAGCCATCAAGATATTATTAGAAAAAGACATCAAACCGTCGGACATCATGACCCGCGCGGCTTTCGATAACGCCATCGTTACCATTATGGTATTAGGCGGATCTACCAATGCGGTGTTGCACCTGATCGCTATGGCCAAGGCTGTTGGCGTAAAGCTGACTCAGGACGATTTCCAGACCATCAGCAACCGTATCCCGGTATTGGCCGATATGAAGCCAAGCGGTAAATACATGATGGAAGACCTGCACAATGTTGGTGGCGTACCTGCCGTAATGAAATACCTGCTGAACATGGGCTGGATAGATGGCAGTTGTATGACCGTTACCGGAAAGACATTGGCTGAAAACTTAGCCGACATTGAGCGGATCAACTTCGAGACACAAAAAGTTTTCTTACCGGTAGAACATGCTATTAAAGCTACCGGTCACTTACAGATATTATACGGGAACCTTGCCACGGGCGGCAGCGTTGCCAAGATCAGCGGTAAAGAGGGCGAAAGCTTTGAAGGCCCTGCCCGCGTTTTCGACGGGGAATTTGAACTGATCGACGGCATTATGAGCGGTCACGTTAAGGCCGGCGACGTGGTGGTTATCCGCAACGTTGGTCCGATCGGCGCGCCGGGTATGCCCGAGATGTTGAAACCGACCTCTGCCATTTTTGGCGCAGGTTTGGGCAGTTCGGTCGCTTTAATTACCGATGGCCGTTTCAGCGGTGGTACACACGGTTTCGTGGTAGGTCACATCACACCCGAGGCTTATGCCGGTGGCAACATCGCCCTGGTACGGAACGAGGACCGCATCCAGATAGATGCCCGAACCAACAGCATCAACCTGATGATCAGCGACGAGGAAATGGCAGCCCGCAGAGCGGCTTACACCCGCCCGGCACTTAAAGTGACCAAAGGCCTACTTTACAGATACGCAAAAACTGTAGCGTCGGCAGCAGAAGGTTGCGTAACGGATGAATTCTAAGATGTGTTCTACGTAGGACGTTGTACGTTGTACGTAATGCATCAAACTAACAAAAAGGTAAAAAAACGTAGAACGTAAAACCTACTACGTAAAACATAAAACGAATGGAAACTCAAACGATCACTCAAGAAACTGTTGAGACCGCCGAACAAATGGCGACAACACCATCAGTAGAAGTTTCAGGATCAGTGGCCCTTTTAGAGGCACTGTTAACTGAAGGTGTGGATACCATTTTTGGTTACCCAGGTGGTGCCATTATGCCAATATACGATGCCTTGTACGATTACAAGGAAAAGCTGAACCATATCCTGGTCCGTCATGAGCAGGGTGGCATTCACGCCGGTCAGGGTTATGCCCGTACCTCGGGTAAAGTGGGTGTGGTTTTCGCGACCAGCGGCCCGGGTGCTACCAATTTGGTTACCGGTTTGGCCGATGCGCAGATCGATAGCACGCCTTTGGTTTGTATCACCGGTCAAGTATTCGCACACTTATTGGGTACTGATGCTTTCCAGGAGACGGATGTGATCAACATTACTACCCCTGTCACCAAATGGAACTATCAGGTGACCGACGCTAACGAGATACCTGAAGCTATCGCCAAGGCTTTCTACATTGCAAAGAGCGGTCGCCCGGGACCTGTGCTGATCGACATCACCAAGAACGCGCAGATCCAGAAATTCGAGTATAAAGGCTACGAGCCTTGCAACCATATCCGCAGCTATCGCCCAAAACCGATCGTACGTAAAGAGTACGTAGCGCAAGCTGCTGAGTTGATCAACTCAGCCAAAAAACCATTCGTGTTATTTGGTCAGGGTGTGATCTTAGGTAGTGCCGAGCAAGAGTTTAAAGCTTTTATCGAGAAGAGCGGTATCCCATCTGCCTGGACCGTTTTAGGCGCAGGCGCTATCCCGACCGATCACCCGCTGAACGTGGGTATGTTGGGCATGCACGGCAACTACGGCCCTAACGTATTGACCAACGAGTGCGACGTACTGATCGCTATCGGTATGCGCTTTGATGACCGCGTGACCGGTCGTTTAGATAAATATGCTAAGCAAGCCAAGGTCATTCACTTAGACATCGACCCGGCCGAGATAGATAAGAACGTTAAATCGACCGTACCGGTATGGGGTGATTGTAAAGAGACGCTTCCGATGCTGACCGAACTGATCGTACCTAATGATCACTCTGCCTGGTTAGCCAAATTTGCTGAATATACTAAAGCAGAAGTTGAGCAAGTGATCGATGCCGAGTTGAACCCGACCGAGGGCGAAATGACCATGGGCGAAGTGATCAACCAATTAAATAAGCTAACTAACGGAGAAGCGATCATCGTGACAGACGTTGGTCAGCACCAAATGGTAGCTTGCCGTTACGCGCAGCTGAACAAGACCCGCAGCAACGTGACCAGTGGTGGCTTAGGTACCATGGGCTTTGCTCTGCCGGCAGCTATCGGCGCTAAGTTTGGCGCGCAGGACCGCACCGTAGTAGCTGTTATTGGCGATGGAGGTTTCCAAATGACCTTGCAGGAATTGGGTACCATTATGCAGTCAGGTGTCGACGTAAAGATCATGATCCTGAACAACCGTTTCCTTGGAATGGTGCGTCAATGGCAGGAATTGTTTAACGAGCGTCGTTACTCTTTTGTAGATATCCAAAGTCCGGATTTTGTGCGACTGGCATCGGCCTACGGTATCGCCGGAAAGATCGTCAACGAGCGGGAAGAATTGCAAGGTGCGCTGAAAGAAATGCTGGATCACAAAGGATCATTCCTTTTAGAAGTTATGGTGACCAAAGAGAATAATGTATTCCCAATGGTGCCCCAAGGTTGCAGCGTAAGCGAGATAAGGTTGAAATAAGGTGAAAGCTGAAAGGCGAAAGCTAAAAGGTTTGTGACCGAATGACCAATAACAAATGACCATTAAAATGAGCGATCAACAAGATATCAAACAGGAATTTAACATCACGGTGTATACCGAGAACCAGATAGGTCTGCTTAACCGGATAGCTATTATATTTACCCGCCGTAAGATCAATATCGACAGCTTGAATACTTCACCGTCGGAGATAGAGAAGATCCACCGCTTCAACATCGTGATCAATGAGTCGGAAGAGGTAGTGCGTAAGATATCCCGTCAGATAGAGAAACAGGTAGAGGTATTAAAGGTATACTACCATACCAACGAGGATGTCATCTGGCAAGAGTTAGCCTTATATAAGGTGCCTACCGACGTTATTGCTGAGAAAGCAAGCGTAGAGCGTTTACTACGAGAGAACGGTGCCCGTGCGGTGGTGATCCGTAAAGATTACACCGTTTTTGAGACCACCGGACATCGCGAAGAGACCGACGCGCTGATCAAAGTATTGCAGCCTTACGGGCTGATCGAGTTCGTCCGTAGCGCACGTGTCGCGATCATCAAGGACAGTGAAGGCTTCAACTCCAAACTACGCGAGTTCGAGCGTTTGGAACCTGGCGAGGACGTGATCGAAAATGAGTACCTGAATAGAGGTCAGAAGGTATTTACGATGTAAGAGCCCCCCGGCCCCCTAAAGGGGGAGGAATAAAAAATAGAAATAATTAATAATTGAAAATAAATCATCGGTGTGATCAATCAACCATCGATGCAATCACAAATCAATAATCATGGCAAAACTAAATTTCGGCGGTACTGAAGAAAATGTAGTAACCCGCGAAGAATTCCCGCTATCAAAAGCTCAGGAAGTATTAAGCAACGAGACCGTAGCGGTTATCGGTTACGGCGTACAAGGCCCGGGCCAGGCGCTTAACCAAAAAGACAACGGCATTAACGTGATCGTTGGTCAGCGTAAAAATTCTAAGTCATGGGATAAAGCGATCAGCGATGGCTTTGTTCCGGGTGAGACCTTATTCGAGATCGAAGAAGCTTTAGAGCGTGGTACTATCATTTGCTACCTGCTGAGCGATGCTGCGCAGATCGCTTTATGGCCAACTGTTCAAAAACACTTAACCCCGGGTAAAGCACTATATTTCTCTCACGGTTTCGGCATCACTTTCAAAGAGCAGACCGGCATCATCCCTCCTGCTGATGTAGACGTATTCCTGGTTGCGCCTAAAGGTTCAGGTACTTCATTACGCCGTATGTTCCTGCAAGGCCGTGGCTTAAACTCAAGCTACGCTATCTTCCAGGATGCTACCGGTAAAGCGCAAGAACGTGTGATCGCTTTGGGTATCGCTGTAGGTAGCGGTTACCTGTTCGAGACCGACTTCCGTAAAGAAGTTTATAGCGACTTAACAGGCGAGCGTGGCACGCTGATGGGTTGTGTGCAAGGTATCTTCGCAGCCCAGTACGAAGTATTGCGCAGCAAAGGCCACTCTCCTTCTGAGGCTTTCAACGAGACCGTAGAAGAGTTGACCCAATCATTAATGCCATTAGTGGCCGAGAACGGTATGGATTGGATGTACGCTAATTGCTCAACCACTGCTCAGCGTGGCGCTTTGGATTGGTGGAAAAAATTCCGTGATGCTACCAAACCTGTATTTGAAGAATTATACGAGAGCGTTGCTACCGGCGTTGAGTCTCAACGTTCTATCGATAGCAACAGCAAGACCGATTACCGCGAAAAACTGGATGCTGAATTAGCTGAATTACGCGACAGCGAAATGTGGCAAGCCGGCAAAACAGTACGCAGCCTGCGCCCTGAAAATCAGGTTGTAGAAGCGTAATTTTTTGAGGCGAAAGCCGAAAGGTAAAAGGCGAAAGCTTAAAAAACCACATTGTCATTGCGAGGAACGAAGCAACCGCGGACTATGCAAAAATTGAAAGATCGTGATTAACTTCGCTCTTTGCAATGACATATTTTATAAGAGACTAAAAGAAAATGGGACAAACATTATTTGATAAGATCTGGGATGCGCACGTCGTCAGTAGCAAGGAGGGATTCCCGGACATATTGTATATCGACACACACTTTATCCACGAGGTTACCAGTCCGCAGGCATTTGACGGGCTACGTAAGCGTGGATTGCCTGTTTTCAGGCCAAAACAGACCGTAGCAACGGCGGATCACAACGTGCCTACCTGGGACCAGCACCTTCCGATCAAGGAAGAGCTTTCGCGTTATCAGGTAGATATGCTGACCAAAAATTGCGCGGAATTTGGCATCGAACTTTACGGACTGGGCCACCCTTTTCAGGGTATCGTCCATGTTATTGGTCCGGAGTTAGGCGTAACCCGTCCGGGTTGCACGTATGTGTGCGGTGATAGCCACACTTCTACCCACGGTGCTTTCGGCGCTATCGCGTTCGGTATCGGCACCTCGCAGGTAGAGCAGGTTTTGGCTACACAATGTTTGCTGCAATCGCGTCCAAAGCGCATGAAGATAGAGGTGAACGGTCAGCTCCAAAAAGGCGTTGGCGCTAAGGATATCATCCTGTACATCATCTCTAAAATATCTGCCGCCGGTGGCACCGGCTACGCGGTAGAATATGCCGGCGATACCATCCGCTCACTGAGCATGGAAGGCCGCATGACCATCTGCAACATGAGCATCGAAATGGGTGCCCGTTGCGGACTGATCGCCCCTGACGAAACCACCATCAACTACGTAAGAGGCCGCGAATTTGCCCCTAAAGGCGAGGAGTGGGACAAAGCCGTAGACTACTGGAAAACATTATATAGCGACGAAGACGCTGAGTTCGACTCCGTGTTAAGCTTCAACGCTGAAGACATAGAACCGATGATCACCTACGGTACCAACCCGGGTATGGGTATCGGCGTAACGCAGAACGTTCCGGCTACTGCCGACGTGGAGAAAGCCGAACAACCATCATACACCAAGGCCTTGAATTACATGGGCCTGCACGATGCGCAACCTATCCTGGGCAAACCGGTAGATTACGTATTCATAGGCAGTTGCACCAACTCCCGCATAGAGGACCTGCGTCAGGTAGCCGAGTTTGTAAAAGGCAAACACAAGGCGGATAACGTGACCGTATGGGTAGTTCCCGGCTCTAAACAAGTGCAGGAACAAGCCATCCGCGAAGGACTGGACAAGATATTCGATGCCGCAGGTTTCCCGCTGCGCGAGCCGGGTTGCAGCGCTTGTCTGGGTATGAATGAGGACAAAATCCCGGCCGGCAAATACTGTGTATCTACATCTAACAGAAACTTTGAAGGACGTCAAGGACCAAACTCAAGAACCTTTTTAGCAAGCCCGTTAACGGCTGCGGCGAGTGCTATAACGGGTGTAGTGACTGATATCAGGGAGTTTTTGAAAGAAGAGGAATTGGTATAACCCCAAAGTAAGTAAGCACCTTGTCATTGCGAGGAACGAAGCAACCGCGGAAAAGCAGAGCCGCTCTTTGCGTGTGCGGTTACTTCGTTGCTCGCAATGACAAATGGAATAATATAAAATGATACTCGAAGTAGCCATACTCAATGTGATCCCCGGGAAGCAAGAAGACTTTATCAAAGCCTTTGCCGAAGCCGAAAAGACCATATCAAGTATGGGCGGATATATATCACATCAATTAAAAAGATGCATAGAGCACAACTCGCAATTCATCTTATTTGTAGAATGGGAAAAATTGACCGACCATACCGAGGGCTTTAGAGGATCAGCAGAATATCAGGAGTGGAAAAGGTTATTACATCATTTTTACGACCCCTTCCCTACTGTTAAACATTATATGTAGTTAAACAATTGTCATTGCGAGCGATAGCGCGGCAATCTCATAGGACGATTCACGAGGACCTGCCACTGAGATTGCCATGTCGCTCTCTCTCCTCGCAATGACAAAAGAAAATAAAGTATGAGTACTAAAATTTTTAAACACATACAAAGCACCGTGGTGCCGGTCAATATTGAGAATATCGATACCGACCAGATCATCCCGGCGAGGTTTTTAAAGGCCACTACCCGCGATGGTTTTGGTAATAACCTGTTCCGCGATTGGCGCTTTGACGAGGATGATAACCCTAAACGGGATTTCATTTTAAATAACCCGCTATATTCGGGTAAGATATTATTAGCGGCCAAAAACTTTGGTTGTGGTAGCAGCCGTGAGCACGCGGCCTGGGCCATTGCCGATTACGGCTTTGATGCTGTGGTCAGCAGTTTCTTTGCTGACATCTTTAAAGGTAACGCCTTGAACAATGGTCTGCTGCCTGTACAGGTAAGCGACGAGTTTTTAGCTAAACTATTTGCCGCAGTGGAAGCTGATCCTAATACACAGGTAGAAATTGACCTGGTAGATCAGTTCATCAAAATATCCGCCACCGGCGAGATGGAAGAGTTTGAAGTTAATCCTTACAAAAAAGCTTGTATGACCAACGGATATGACGATATCGATTATATCCTGAGCAATACAGCTTTGGTTGAGGAGTTTGAGCAAGGAAGGTAAAAGCTGAAAGGCGAAAGGTAAAAGGTTAGTAAACCACCAGCGTCATCCTGAGCGCAGCTGAGGATTCCCGATAAACAGAGCCGCTCTGTATAGCCGGGAATCGCCACGTCGCTGATAGAAGCTCCTCGCGATGACGTATTTGATATAGACACATGGCATTAAAAAAACACATATTAGTAATACCCGGCGACGGGATCGGTCCTGAGGTTACGACCTGGGGTAAGGCAGTATTAGAAAAGATCGCCGAGAAATTCGGTCACGAATTTTCTTATGACGAGGCACTGATGGGTCACGCAGGTATTGAAGCTACCGGCAATCCATTACCTGACGAAACTTTGGAAAAAGCCAAAGCAAGCGACGCGATCCTGTTCGGTGCTATCGGTCACATCAAGTATGATAATGACCCATCGGCTAAGGTACGCCCGGAGCAAGGTCTATTAAAGATCCGTAAGGAACTGGGTCTGTACGCCAACCTGCGTCCGATCATGTTGTTCGACGAGTTGCTGGATGCATCGAGCCTGAAACCTGAGGTTTTGCGTGGCACGGATATCCTGTTCTTCCGCGAGCTGACCGGCGATGTATACTTTGGCGAGAAAAAACGCAGCGAAGACCGCAATACCGCGTCGGACCTGATGATCTATCACCGTTACGAGGTGGAACGCATCGCCCGCAAGGCTTACGAAGCAGCACAAGTACGTGGTAAAAAATTATGCTCGGTAGATAAAGCTAACGTACTGGAAGCATCACGCCTATGGCGTGAGGTTGTGCAGGAGCTTGCACCGCAATATCCTGACGTAGAGACCGAACACATGTTCATCGACAACGCGGCCATGCAGTTGGTAAAGAACCCGAAGAAATTCGACGTGGTACTGACCGCCAACCTGTTCGGTGATATTTTAACCGACGAGGCATCGCAGATCGCTGGATCGATGGGTATGTTAGCATCAGCATCTATCGGCGATGGAACCGGTTTCTTTGAGCCTATCCACGGTTCGGCACATGACATTGCCGGTCAGGATAAAGCTAATCCGTTGGCCTCTATCCTATCGGTTGCCCTGATGTTAGAGATCAGCTTCGGCCTGAAAGAAGAAGCCAAACAAGTGACTGACGCTATTGACAAAGTATTAAAAGACGGTTTCCGCACAGGCGATATTGCTGACGCGAATACAGATAAAGTCAAGATATTGGGCACTAAGGCAATGGGTCAAAAGGTATTGGAATATTTGTAGGGTGTTGCAAAGTTGTAAGGTTTGAATGTTGAAAAGTTGATCGAATATTAACTGAATAGCTTTACAACATTCCAACTTTTTAACCTTACAACAAAACATAGAACTATGAAATGGAACGCAGAACTATATGACACCAAGCACGCCTTCGTATCGCAATACGGCGAGAGCGTGGTGGAATTGCTGGATGTAAAACCGGGCGAGCGCATACTGGATCTGGGTTGCGGTACAGGTCAGTTAGCTGATCATATCAGGCAGCAGGGCGCTGAGGTGATCGGTGCCGATGCATCGCCGGAGATGATCGCGAAGGCTCAGGCTACTTATCCGCAAGTTGAGTTTGTGGTTGCTGATGGTACCAATTATCATTTTGATGAGCCATTTGATGCGGTGTTCAGTAATGCTACGCTGCATTGGATAAAGGATGCTGAGGCATTGACCAAAAACGTCTACAAAAGCCTTAAACCCGGCGGACGCTTTGTTGTCGAAATGGGCGGCAAAGGCAATATGGACCAGATCGTGGCGGCGACCACTACTGTACTAACTAAGTACGGTTATGGCGCTAACAAGGCTAACGATCCATGGTATTTCCCATCACCCGCCGAGTATGCCGCGCATTTGGAAGCTGCCGGATTTAGAGTTACCTTCATGGTTCACTTTGACAGGCCTACCCTATTACAGGACGGCCGCCAAGGCGTGGGCAAATGGCTGCAGATGTTCGGCTACACATTTTTTAAGGACATCCCTGAAACGGAACTGAAACAAATTTTAGAAGAGATCACCGACATACTTGAACCGGATTATAATAAGAACGGCGAATGGTATGCGGATTATAAAAGACTGAGATTTATCGCTGTGCGCGAGAAATAGAGTCAAGAGTAAAGAATCAAGAGACAAGACAAAATATTAAATAGAAATTAACTGATGAAAGTTGGGCGATCGGGCGAAAGTCACATATCTCACATCTAACATCTCAAATCTAAGATCATGCTACACGATCCAAACCGCGTTTATGTATTTGACACCACCCTTCGCGATGGCGAGCAGGTGCCGGGCTGTCAATTGACGACCCCTGAAAAAGTAGAGATAGCCCGCGAGTTGGAATTGCTGGGCGTAGATATTATAGAGGCAGGCTTCCCGGTATCAAGCCCGGGCGATTTCCAAAGTGTTGTGGAAATATCAAAAGCCGTGACCAACCCAACAGTTTGCGCGCTTACCCGTGCCAATAAAGGTGATATCGATGCCGCTGTTGAGGCATTGAAATACGCTAAACACCCGCGTATCCACACGGGTATCGGCTCGTCTGATCAGCATATCCTGCACAAATTTAACAGCACACGCGAAGAGATTTTGGAGCGCGGCGTTGAGGCGGTGCGTTACGCCAAGAAGTTTGTAGAGGATATAGAATTTTACGCCGAAGATGCCGGTCGTGCTGATGTTGTATTTTTAGCGCAGATGGTAGAGGCGGTGATCGCTGCCGGTGCTACCGTGGTTAACATCCCGGATACTAACGGTTATTGCCTGCCGGACCAGTACGGTGCCAAGATCAAATTCCTGAAAGAGAACGTTAAGAATATCGATAAGGCCATCATTTCGGTGCATTGCCATAATGACCTTGGTTTGGCTACCGCTAACGCTGTTGCGGGTTTGCAAAATGGTGCACGTCAGATCGAAGGTACTATTAATGGTATTGGTGAACGTGCAGGTAACACCTCTATTGAGGAGGTTGTGATGATCCTGAAAACACACCAGGTCCTTGGTTTGCATACCAATATCAATGCTAAAAACTTTTACGAGTTAAGCCGCATGGTAAGCTCGCAAATGCGTATGCCGATACAAGCCAATAAGGCTATTGTGGGCGCCAATGCTTTCGCGCATTCATCTGGTATCCACCAGGATGGGTTCTTAAAGAACCGCGATAATTACGAGATCCTGCGCCCCGAGGATGTTGGTTTCCCAAGCGCGAGCATTGTGTTGACCGCCCGCAGTGGTCGCCATGCATTGAAGTTCCACTTAGAGCGTTTGGGCTTTACCTTAAGTAAGGACGAACTTGCTGATGTTTACAAAAACTTTTTAAACCTTGCCGATGGCAAGCTGGATATAAACGATACCGATCTGCAGGGTTTAATGGCGTATCGTTTAGTGAAGAACTAATGACTACAGAAACACAAACATTGCTCGATTTCGACGCGGCTTATGCCCGCTTAAAGGATGTAGTTAAACGCACACCGTTAATTTACAACGCAAGCCTTTCGGCAAAATACGAGTGTGATATTTACCTTAAACGCGAGGACCTGCAGATCGTACGCTCGTATAAATTACGTGGCGCCTACAACCTGGTAGATCAGCTGAGCGAGGAGCAATTGGCCAAAGGCGTGGTTTGCGCAAGCGCTGGTAACCATGCACAAGGTGTAGCTTTCTCTTGTAAAAAGAAAAATATCAAAGGCGTGATATTTATGCCCGAGATAACCCCTAAGCAAAAGGTAAAGCAGACCGAAATGTTCGGCAACGGCAATGTAGAGCTAATGCTGACCGGCGATACTTTTGATGACTGCCTGCGCGAAGCTTTGGCTTACACCGCCGAGCACGGCATGACCTTCATCCCTCCTTTCGACGACTATCGCACGATCGAGGGACAAGGAACGGTTGGCGTAGAGATATTGCAAGACCTCCCCGATCTGGATGTGATCATTATGCCGATCGGTGGCGGTGGTTTAGCGGCCGGTACAGGCACTTATCTAAAACAACAGAACCCTGATATCAAACTGATCGGTGTAGAGCCGCAAGGCGCTCCATCCATGCTGACATCGATCACCAATGGCGAGAATACTGCCCTTACCGAGATAGACCGCTTTGTAGATGGCGCCGCTGTTAAGCGCGTCGGTGATAAAACCTTTGCGATCTGTAAGGAAATATTGGACGAGATGCTGACCGTTCCGGAAGGGAAGGTCTGCACCACGATATTAAAGCTATACAACGAGGAAGCTATTGTAGTAGAGCCTGCCGGCGCATTATCGGTAACCGCTTTGGACGCTTGCCGCGAGCAGATCAAAGGCAAAAAGGTGGTCTGCATCATCAGCGGTGGCAATAATGATATCGACCGTATGGCCGAGATCAAAGAAAAATCCCTGCTGTACGAAGGTTTAAAGCACTACTTCATTGTCACCTTCCCGCAACGCCCGGGTGCTTTGAAACTCTTTGTGAATAGCGTATTGAGCAAGACCGATGATATCACTCGTTTTGAGTTCATCAAAAAGACCGAGAGGGAAAGCGGACCCGCTTTGGTAGGTATCGAACTAAAGTCGGCCGATGATTATGCCGGATTATTAGAACGCATGCAAGAGCACCGTTTTGGTGTGAAGATATTGAATGAGGATCCCACCTTGTTCGGGTATTTGGTGTAGAACTTTCAACAAACTCAAAATAAATGAGATAGCAAAAAAAGCGCCGATAGGTCATCCCGATCGGCGCTTTCAATATTATCCGCAGCTGGTTAAACTGCCGGTTCTTGATAGTCGCTACCGTCAAATGGTTGCGGTTCTTTCTTTGTGAAGATAGACGTGATCAAGCTGACAATTGCGCCAAAGATAGCCGAACCTACTGCCGCAAACAGAGCGAACATGGCCGGACTGGTCATTTTAGATGCCATCGACATTGCCTGGTCTATCTGCTCCTCGGACATGTTTTTTTCTTCCATGGCGGCACGTTGAGCATCCTGAACTTGAGTTATCATAGCTGGATTGATAAACGCAATGTAGATATAGGTGAAGATACCGGTTAGCAGGCCAGTAAATACGGCGTACCTAAAACCGGATGAGAACGACTGACCGTAAGTAAGGCTATCGCCCAATAGCTTTCTGTACTCTAATTGCGTCAGCACCATAAAGGCAATGAACGGAATGTAAGTGATATACTTAGCAGGCGAGTTGACGTCAACCTTCATAAAGTCGAATAGCAACGTAAAAACGATAGCTACACCTGTGTTGATCAGCGCCCACTTGGTGGCCACTTTTGTAGAGTTGGGTTTTGGAGCAAATGGGTCAGTTGTCATGATGATGTGTGTGTGTTTAGTTATTTATAGTTGATCAATATCTTATAAACAGCCATATCGAAAGTCCTGAATACGGCGTTGTCTGCCACGGCAGCTTCATCGTTCGACTCAGGGTTTTGGAAGAATGCCATGATCGGGTAGAACAGATCTTTCAATTCGGTGTCATCAGGTAAGGTCTCGGCTACTTTACGTACTTCAGATAGCGGGCTATCCATCAAGATCTGGTTGGTGATCACTGGCTCATAGATGCTGTATTCATCCTGGAATTCATCGTCGTTAACCAATAAGAACTCGTTCAGGTAGTCGTCCAATTCAGGGTCGATCTCTTCGTCGATGCACTCGGTCAGATACAATAACAGGTTAAGCAATTCGGTACCGCGGTCGAGGGTGTCCTCTTCTATTTGCTCCCACTCCTCGCTGTCCAGGTAATCCTCTTCTAACTTCTTTGCATCAGCCGAGAAGAAGTTGATCATCAACAGGTCGAAGAATACTTCGCGCAGTTCTTCCAATTTTGGTTCATCATCAAAAATGGCATCCACATCGGCTACCTTTTCTAAAAAAGTTTTATCAGTGCCAAAGGCAGCGCTAAACTTGTCAATAAAAGGGACCGCGTCGAACACGCCGTACACGGTGTGCGCATTTAAAGCATCGCTAATGGCGGTCTGGATCTTTGGATCTATCATGTTTTTCTGTTATTAAGATTTATAAACCTGGTTATTGTTACAAGTAAGTAACACTTTTCCTTTCAGGGTTTGCCCAAGGTACGGTGAATTGTACGACTTTGACAGATTATTTTGTTTGGTGAATGTCCACTCGGCATCGGTATCAACTAATACTAAGTTGGCTTTTTGTTGTTCGGCGATCGAGGTTGCTTCTACCTTTAAAATACGGCGTGGGTTGACCGATAATTTCTCAGCGATCTGCTCAAGCGACAGACCAGCTTTCAATAAATTTGGTAAGGCGGTCTGTAAAGCGATCATGCCAAATTCGGCTATCTCAAACTCCACATCCTTAAACTCCACCTCGTGCGGGGTGTGTTGGGTTACAATAGCGTCGATGGTTCCGTCTTTAACACCTGCTAACAGCGCATAAACATCGGCCTGCGTACGCAATGGTGGTTTAACTTTATATTGGCTGTCAAAGCCCATTAAAACCTCGTCGGTCAAGGTCAAATTGTGCACGGCAACGTCAGCGGTAACTTTCAAACCGTTCTTTTTAGCTTCACGGATCAGCTCTATCGAGCGCTTGGTAGAAATCGTGCTAAAGTGTATCGGCGAACCAGTATACTCTGCCAAATAAAGATCGCGGGCAACCATTAACTCTTCGGCTAAGGATGGGATACCTTTCATACCCAACATCGTACTTATCACGCCTTCGTGTACTTTTGCTTTACCGGCAATGGCGGTGTCTTCAGGATAAGAGAAGATCAACCCATCGAAGCCCTGGGCGTATAACAAAGCGCGCTCCATCAGGCCGGCATCCTGTACGGGATGGTTACCATCGGTAAAGGCTTTAGCGCCGCTCAGATGCATATCGTATAGTTCGGCAAGATCCTTGCCTTCGCGTTTTTGGGAAATGGTGCCTAACGGGTGGACCTCGACAAGGTTACCTTTGGCTTTATTCACCAGGTATTCCACCTCAGTTTTAGAGTGGACAGGTTTCGCATTCGGTACTAAGGCCAATCCTGTAAAACCACCTGCGGCGGCGGCTTTGGTACCTGTTTCCAGGTCTTCTTTTGTTTCGTAACCTAACTCACCAATATTGCAATTCAGATCAAAAAAGCCGGGTAATGCATAAGCACCATTAGCGTCGAACACTTCGTGATCGCTGCTGATGGTGGTACCAATTTTAGTGATGATACCGTTCTCAATTAAAATATCGGCTTTTTGTTGATGGAACGGCGAGTTGGGATCAATGATGGTAGCTGAGGTAATAAGCAAATTCATGGATAGTGCTTTATACCGCAAATGTAGCAATTATGTGGTAACGGCAGCAACCTGCCTGTCAACTTTATAAAAGCGCACCAGCAATATCTCTATAGCGATGCACACCAGCGCCAACACCACGAACAACTTCCACAATTGCAGGCCGATGTTGATATTGTTCAGCTCGCTCTTTAACGATGGTGTAGCGGCATTGATAAAATTCCCACCCGGGGCCATGGTTTTCAATTGGGTTTCGGTCAGATAACTCATGTCCGATTCGCGGCGGTTGTCGTTAAAAGCGATCACGCTTAATACGCTATCTTGCTTTTTAAGTTCGTAGTTACCTGTCTCTTTTAACTGATCTGAGATGTACAATAAGGTACTTCCCTCCTGTGTGCGTGCATCAGGGATGATGCTATTGCTGCCTTTCACCAACTTCAAAACCTGTTTCTCGTTCAGTTGAATTGGTGGCGCTTCAATGATCTCGTCCTTGCCTACCGAATAAAATAAAGGCTGATTATGCCCGCTCAACAAAGTAATGCGGAACAATATCGGCAACAACATCGCGTGCCTTGGCAGGTTGCTGAACTCCTCATCTAACGGAACAGCCGAAACATACACCTGCCCTGCCCCGCTTTTGTAAGACGCAAAGAACGGTTGGTTACCCGCCATGCTCATGATATTTTCGCTGATGCTTTGGGTAGGTTGGGTCAGTTGATAATATTTTTTTACTACCGGCAGATCAGGGTTCTCAAGCAGTTGCTCAAATACGTTCTTAAAGATCTTGCTTTGGACATTTAAAGACGATACTTTGGTAGCCTCCGCCATCAGCTTACTTGGATAAGCAGCGCGCAAAGGCTGTAACAACGCTTTGTAAGTATTTAGGTCAGCATCGGCAGATTGGAAAACCACCAACGAGCCACCTTTATCTACATAAACTTTTAATTGTTGGGCTAAACCTGCTGATACTGCTTTGACGTCGCTCAAAACTACCAATGGGTAAGTGCTTAATCTGGCATAGTCAACATTGCCATCCTGTGTATTATTCACCACAAAGAACTTATCGGTAGCGAAGGCTGCTTGCAGATATTGATTGGTCGTACCGCCGTTGATCAGCAATACAGGTACTTGGTTCTTCACATTAAACGTAAAGTCGAACTTGTTATCGAAGGTGATTGGATTATCCTGCAAAACCAGTTCGCCATGTTGCCAACCGGCTTTTAGTCCGCTGAAAGCAAGTGTATCATTTTGCACTGCACGAGGTTCTAAACTAAAACTGCCCTGCGCCTTTTGGATACCGTTGATGCTCAATTTTAAGGGGATACGCTTGGCTTCCTGATCGGCATAATTATGTAGGCGCACCACAAGCTTTTCATTCTCATCCGGGCGGTGTACGGCGCTTAATAACCAAACAGAATCTATCGCCACGTTAGGTAACATATTAGCTTTTAGCTGGACCAGATTAAGGTTTACGCCCGAGTCGGCCTTGAGGGCACTCTGCTTGCCCATGTTGCTTTGAAAATCTGACAGCAGGAATATCGATGCGGTGCCCCCTTGTGTCTTGATCAAACTTTCCTGACGGTCTACGATCTGTTGCAGATCACGGCTTTGCGGACTGATCTTTACGGCATCTACCGCGTCGTCAAATTCATCGCGACTTAATAAACGTTGATGCTTGCCTTCAAGGTCTTGGGTAAGCAGTTGAAACCTATCGTTGATGCCGTAAGATGCGGCTATCTCTTTAGCATGGCGCTTGGCCTCGTCCAATAGCGACCCCTCTTTACTCAAGGTCTGCATCGAATAAGAGTTATCTACAAAAATGCTGACGATCTGCTGCTTGCCTATTGCGACCGAATTATTATGCGGGATGAATGGCTTGGCAAATGCTAAAACTAAAAAGAAGATAGCTAATAGTCGAGCCACTAAGATCAAGCGCTCCTTTAGGTTACGACGCGAGGCCTGCTGCTCCTGCAACTCTTTTAAGAACTGCACATTGCTGAACATCACCCGCTGATACCGCCTGAAATTGAACAGGTGCACAATTACAGGGATGGCCAAAGAAGCCATTGCGAACAAAAAAGCCGGGTATAGGAAGTGCATATACAAATATGTAAAAACAAACGAGAAATGCATCTTTTTAACGAAAATGCTACTCGGGTGAAATTCACATATTTATGTGAACGTGAGGGCGATGCTATTTACTTACCTTAGTACGAATGCTTCGTACCAAATTTATCCTCCCCCTAATTGGGCTATTGTTGTGCGCGATGGTTGGCCGCGCCCAAACGCTGGTCAATTTTTCGCTGTTAGTTATTGATGAGAAGGCAGTACCTATTCAGGGCGCCACGGTAAAGCTTTTACAGGATAATAAAATGATCAAAGGCATGGCGACCGACGCTAAAGGTTTAGCCGTGTTCAGCAACCTGAAGGGCAGCTGCACTTTTTTGGTGAGCCTTACCTCCTATCAACCACAAACCAGGACGTATCAATTCCCGAGCAATAAAAAGGTTGATACGATCAGGCTAAACCCGGCTACCGTAGCATTGCAGGAGGTTAACGTGGCGAGTCGTCCGCCGCAAATTGAGCATAAACAAGGCAAGACCATCGTTAACGTAGAGTCGTCAGTAACCATCACAGGGATGAGTGTATTGGAGATACTGGAACGTTCGCCGGGCGTTACTGTAGACCGTAGCGGCGGCATCAGTATGCAAGGTAAGAACGGCGTACTGGTAATGATAGACGACAAACCGACCTACATCAGCGGCAGCGATCTGAACGATATGCTCAGCGCGATGAACTCCGGTCAAGTGTCCGAGATAGAGCTGATCACCAATCCATCCGCCAAATACGACGCGGCGGGCAATGCGGGAATCATCAATATCAAAACCAAAAAGACCAAACAGATCGGCTTTAACGGGCAGGTGACCGCAAGCGGCGGGCATGGCATTTATCCTAAGGCTAACGATAACTTGCTACTGAATTTTAAGTCGGGCAAGGTGAGTAGCTTTTTTAATTACAGCTATAATTATGCGGAGTACCTCACTAAGATCTATGCCTTGCGCGAGTATTTCAATTCGGCTAACGGGATAACATCTACCTTAGACCAACCTTCCTACTTTACCGGGACGGTGAATAGCCACACTATCAAAACAGGTTTGGACTATGCCATCAGCCCTAAAACAACCTTAGGTTTAGTGTTAACAGGCGCTACCAATAAACGCAAAGGCGATAATGACGCAACGGCGACATGGCTGAACAACTCTGGCGGTGTGGATTCGGCTATTTCTACCACCAACATCAGCAATAACAAATTCCGTAATGGGATGGCGAATTTGAATTTGCGACATAATATCTCACCTAAAGCGGATATCGGTGCTGACATTGACGTGTTGCATTATGATATTAGCGCTGATCAGGCCTTTAACAATCACCTGCTTGCACCGGGCGGTTATACCGAATTATCTAAAGGCGATATCCCAACGACCATCGATATTGTGACCGGAAAGGTTGATTATAGTCTTAAGAACGCTAAGAACGATAGCTGGTTATTCGGCGCCAAAGCATCACGCAGCAATACGGATAATACCGCCTACTATCAAAATTTCCTCGGCGGCAATTGGGTCGATGACAATAGCCGCAGCAACCACTTTATTTATAAAGAGCAGATCAGCGCGGCCTATTCATCGTGGGAGGCTAAGCGGGGTAAATTTAGCTGGCAATTAGGCTTGCGTTACGAGCAGACCAATTATGACGCTCACCAATTGGGTAATGCTATCCAAAGAGATTCATCATTCTCGCGCAACTATGGTGGCTTTTTCCCGAGCGGATACCTGACCTGGCAGACGGATAAAAACAATGGATTGACCGCAAGCATTAGTCGTCGTATTGAGCGACCAGCTTTTCAAAAGCTGAATCCGTTCTATTTTATCATTAATAAGTACACCTACCAAACGGGGAATGCCTTTATCCTACCGCAATACACGCTCAATTTTGAGCTAAGCCATCAATACAAAAGCTGGCTTACCAATACGGTATCTTACAGTAGTATCGACAATTACTTTTCGCAGATATTCCTGAACGATGGCAATAAGGGCATCCTATTGTATACTCAAGGTAATGTAGGCCATGCCTATAATTTTAATGTACAGAGCATGGTGGTGTTAAACCCAACAGGTTGGTGGTCTACTACCGCTACTGCCCTATACACCCACAAGCAACTAAAAGGCTTTAACGGTAACACAGTAACCGCTACTGCTGATCAGTTGAATATCAGCACTACCAATCAGTTCACCATCGCTAAAAAGTACACAGCTGAATTATCGGGTTATTATTTGACCAGCTCACGCATCGATATCCAGGAACAATTGTACCCATCGGGGCAATTGTCTATCGGGCTATCGAAATCGGTGTTCAACAAGAAAGGAACGCTACGCATCAACGCGCGGGATCTGTTCTACACCAATTGGCTGAAAGGTTTGACGGATTTCCCTACAGCAACAGAATATTTTAAATTACAGCGCGATACAAGGGTAGTGATGGTGTCACTCACTTATCGTTTTGGGAAGACCTATAAGGTCAATAAGCGTTCGGATGGTAGCGCCTCGGATGAGATGCAGCGGGTTGGGAATGGGTGATGGGATGGTGACGTCATCGGGGTCAAATGTTGGTAGAAATAAAAAAAGATACCGAAACCGTGCCATCGGTACGGAACTAAACCGGGGTTGCATACCTACGGCATGCTTTCATTTTGGATAATATTTCTACCAACATTTTGCTTCTATGGAGCAACCTTGCTTACTTTACAACTTCGCCATTTTCAACAACTGCTGATACAGCTTCTCAGTTGGCAGGCCGACAACATTAGTATATGATCCGTTAATCCGTTGAATAGCGGTCACCCCTACCCATTCCTGGATACCGTAAGCGCCGGCTTTATCAAATGGTTTATATTTAGTAACGTAGTTGATGATCTCGGCATCGGTCAGCTTGCGGAAGAATACCTCGGATACATCGAAGAATTTATTGACGTGGCCTTTATACATCAGGCATACGCCCGTCACCACGCGGTGCACGTTGCCGGATAACATCTGTAGCATTTCGACGGCGTGGTCGGCATCCTTGGGTTTGCCTAAGATCTTGCCATCTATCTCAACAATGGTATCAGCGGTGAGGACGATCGCGTCATCAGCCTCTTCATCAAAAGCTAAAGCTTTCTTTTCGGCGATGTAGACCGCTATCTCGGCGGGCGTTAATCCGTCAGGGTAACTTTCGTCAACTTCTTTTAAAACGATGCGGAAATCTACGTCCATCAGCTTTAACAGCTCCTGACGGCGTGGGGATTTGGAGGCGAGGATTATTTTGGTCATTTGACAATGGTCATTAGTCATTCGTGAATAGCGGATAAGCATGCAGTTCTTAACTGATCACTGGTCAACCGACCACCGATCACCGATCACCACCTACCAACTATACGCCTCGGCGTTAAGCCATTTGCCTTGCACTTTCATCACCTTTTCGATGATGTCGCGGGCGCAGCCTTTGCCTCCGGGGATGGGTGAAATATAGGTACTGATGGCTTTGATCTCTTCCACCGCGTCGGCTGGGCAAACGGGTAAGCCACAGTACTGCATCACTTTCATATCCGGGATGTCGTCGCCCATAAAAACGGCGGTGGATGCGTCAATCCCCATATGTTCCAAATAGTTCTTTAGTGTGGCTACCTTATCTTTAGATGCCATAAAAACATCCTTAACGCCAAGGTCGTTAAGACGGATGCGTGTACTTTCGGCAACTGCTCCCGAAATTGCCGCTACCTTGTAACCACACTTAACAGCTAACTGCAAAGCATAGCCATCTTTGATATTGAACTGACGGAACTTATCGCCCGAGTCGGTTACGAAAACGCTTCCGTCGGTCAACACGCCGTCTACGTCAAAAACGAAGGTGGTGATCTCGTGTAGTTTACTCAGAAACATTTAGTTTGCAGTTAAAAGTTTGCAGTTTGCACTGATATCGAGTTTGTGGTCCGACTCTGCAAACTGCAAACTCAAAACTGCAAACTCAAAACTAAACTATTGATTATCTCGCCACTCGTACACCCAGGCGCTTTGGATCTGCTCCAGGTGGCCTTCGCTTGATTCTTCGCGGGTGCCTTTAAAATCGGGCAGGGAAAGTACCCACTCTAACAGGTCGGTAAAGCGGATGCGGTATATTTTAGACTCATCAAAGTCGTCGCCAAACTTTTCATAAAGTCCCATGGCTATGTCTTCGTGGTCGTTCCAATAGATCGGTAATGCGAATTTGTCTTGCATGTTTTTAGGTTATACGCTAACGTTGCGCGTTAAACGTCTTGGTGTATCGGTGTTATAAATATAGAGAAAGAGGTTGCAACGCAAAACGTCGAACTTAAAAACCTCCTCTTAGTGCCCCATAAAGCCTGACTGATCAGGGATAGTGATCTCGATATCGCCATCGATCAGTACGCACTGGCAACCCAAACGACTGGTAATACGCGGGTTAACGGCGCGATCTATAAAATCCTCTTCCTTGTCTGATATCTCTTGTATGTTATCCATGCCCTTTGTTACGTAGACATGGCAGGTGCTGCAGCCGCAAACGCCGCCGCAATTATGTTGCAGATCTATGCCATTCTCCAGGCAAACGTCCAATACAGATTCACCCTCGGCAGCCGAAAGTTCCAACGAATCGTGGTCTTTCTCCTCAAAGTTTATCTTGACTTTAAAAATATTCATCAACCGCAAAAGTAGTAATTTTAGCGGGAGCCCGTTACCCCTTTTTATCCATTTTGATAATACCCTGACTAAGCACCTCGTATATCTGCTGCATCATGGGGTTACCGCTTAATAATTGCCGGTGTTTATCCATTGTCGACACATCATTCCGTACCGCCGGACCGGTCTGCACCGTGGCCGGAAAACTTTGTAAAGCCTTGTCAGCGGTCTCGGCGATCAGCGGGCGTATCATATTAAATTCCAACTGATTCTGCTCCAATAAATTTTGGGCGATGCTATACAGATAATTAGGAAAATTACAGGCGAACACCGCGGCAAGATGCAAGATCTTTCGCCCGTCCGAATCTACCTCATACACATTATTACTAATGGTCGATGCCAACTCGCGAAGTTGCTTAGTTATCTCTGCCGACGCTCCCTCGATACACAAAGGCACATCCCAAAAGTTCAGCTCTTTGGTTTTAGTGAAGGTTTGCAGGGGATAAAACACGCCTGCATTCGCAGTATGCTCCGTTATGGTTTGCAAACTTGTTGCGCCCGAAGTATGCAAGATCAGCTTTTGGTAAAAAGTTAACCGTTGCACTATCGCCGGTATAGCATCGTCCTTAACCGATACGATAAAAACATCTGTATCCGGATCTACGTTATTCAGGTCGTCGATAGGCTCAGCCTTGATGTGATAGGCCAATATCGCGGCATTTTGCATGTCCCGGCTGTATACCTGCACTATACGGTGACCGGCGTTTTTAAGGGCAGCGCCAATATGTGTGGCCACATTGCCCGATCCTATAATAGTGATGCG
Organism: Mucilaginibacter myungsuensis; assembly: GCF_015222005.1. GTDB lineage: Bacteria > Bacteroidota > Bacteroidia > Sphingobacteriales > Sphingobacteriaceae > Mucilaginibacter > Mucilaginibacter myungsuensis. The sequence continues at coordinate 814,473 of NZ_JADFFL010000001.1, forward strand.
CATTTTATTCAACCGTAAATTTCGGGTTTAATAGTTGATAATGTTAACATCAATGTAATATATTTACCAACCAATTATTTAAAACCGCTGATGCGATACTTCAGGTTGATATTCTTTGCCTTCGTTTTTTTAACGGGGGTGTCTGTCGTGATACTCGGCTTACTTTATATCATTCGCAACAAAGAGAAGATAGAACTCACCGCCGATGAACGACTAAAAGCGCCCGGCAAATTCATCAAACTAAAAGCGGGTTATACCCATTACGAGCTGGCCGGACCCGATACCGGCAAAGTAATAGTACTGCTCCACGGTTTCAGTACCCCCTATTTTGTTTGGGATGGCACGTTTCAGCATTTGGCTAAGCACGGTTACCGTGTACTCCGTTACGATATGTATGGGCGTGGCTTTTCGGACAGGCCGGATAGTATTTACCACCGCGACCTATATTTTTCGCAACTGACAGAATTGTTGTCTTTGCTACACCTCAAAACACCGGTCGATATTGCCGGGGTAGCCTTTGGCGGGATGCTGGCAGCAAATTTTACAGCACAACACCCCGAACTGGTAAATAAAGTGATCTTGATAGACCCTGCCTTTGACAGCCCGCCACCCGAAGAACCTGAATTGATGGCACGCTATTACGAGGTCACCCACCCTACCGAGCGCAGCGAAAGCCAGATGCACGATTTTAAATACCCTACCCTGCATACCGATTGGGTTAGCCGCTACCGTGTGCAAATGCAGTACAAAGGCTTTAGGCACGCGTTGGTATCAACCTTATATAATTACCCTTTTAACGGGCGCGATATTTACGCCCAGCTAAATACACGCCACAAGCCCGTACTGTTGATCTGGGGCCGCGATGACAAAACAGTTCCCTACAATTATGCCGACTCTGTAAAAAATGTGTTAAATGCGTCTTTCTTCCCGGTAGACGATGCCGGTCACTTGCCTTATTTAGAGCAGGCGGATATTGTTAACGAGCGGATATTAGAGTTTTTGAGGGAGAAGTAGATATTTTAACCACAAAGGGCACAAAGAAAGAAGCCACAAAGAACACCAAGCTATGCAAGTAATGAGTTTTGCCATTGTTAAAAGCTTTGTGATATTGGTGATTGATCAGCCGTCGACGTTCAGAGAATACTGGCTTTTTTGACGTGGCTAGATCATTTTAACCACAAAGGGCACAAAGAATAGAAAACACAAAGGACACAAAGCTATGCAAGTGATGAACTTTGCCCTTTGTGTCCTTTGTGAAAAATTTTGTGACCTTAGTGGTTAATTAGCCATTCCCCAATAGGCTTAAACCGTCTTCAACTCCTTGTTCCTTCTAAATATCGACATCAGGAAACCGATGACCATGATAATGGTACCCGACCAAAAGAAATTTATATACGGGAACATGATGGCGCGCATCACTATGTATTGCTTTTTGCTTTCGGGCTGTTGGTAAACGGTTATCTCTACCTTGTTATCCTTAGGGATGATCTTGGTGAGGCGCAGTTTTAGTCCGGCATCTTCTACTTTTTTTGCAAAGTCGAAACCGTTGTTACCCCTGATCAGGTACACCGGCAGGGCCTTGTAAACCTTACCGTGAGTGGTGATCTCCAGCTCTGCGCCAACGGCTACGTCATCAGCTTTTAGCTTGATGCTTTGCAGAGTGGTCTGCCTGGCCAAGGCTTTCAATATCATAAAACCTTCGCGGTAACGGATGGTATCGCCAATGGCAACTTGGTGCGGAACAGGTGCATCGTAGTTACTGTCGTCGTTCTGCTCGGCATCGTGCCCGTCATCACCACCACCGGCTTGCTGGCGCAGCTCGTCCTCATACTTGATCGGGGCCATGCTCACGTGGGTGTATAAGTCGTGGAACAGGTAATGTTTGGTATCCGGCGATGACACCAGCCCCATCTTGCGGTTAGCCTGCGAGTTAGGCGTGAGCGTAAATTGCTCGGTCACCTTGCCTTGCGCGTCTTTCTTTTTGTAATCTACCTTAAAGTAGTGATTAGGCAATGCTATCGAGTCGCCGGTGTAGGTAACCTCGTATTCGCCCATTTGCACCGGCTGATTTTTATATAGCATAATGTTCTCGCGCGGATTGTTGGCCTTGGCAAACTCCTCGCTATACATTTCGCCGGTGGCATTTTCTGATACCACTTTGCTGGTACCGGCCGATATCATGGCACCGATCAGCAACAGGCCAAAACCAATATGCGCAACGGCCGAACCGGCCAGTTTCAGTTTGCCTTTCAGCGCATCAGCTAAAACTTTACCATTAGATAATACCGCGTAAATGGCAGTGATGGTGAGTAAGCTGTAAACGGTATGCAGTTTATAAACACCCGTCAGCCAAACCACTACCCCACCGATCAGTATTGCCGAAAGTAAATAAGCGCCGGCATTGATCAGAAAACGGGCGGGTTCGGTCTTTTTGTATTTTAAGAATTGGGTAAAGCCCATAAACAAGGCCACCACCACAGCGAACGCTCCCTGGAAAATATTGTATAACGTAACTGGCTCGTTAGGAGGGGCTACCTTGGTACCGAACACCGCGTTGAAGACCGGGATAGACGTAACCGCCACCAATTGCAAGCACGACAATGCCAAAAATACTGATCCTACAAATAACCAAAACTCGCGCGAGTAGGTCTCTTCTTCTTTCTGACTGAAGGGCAGCTCTTTCCATCTGGCAACGATAGCTACAACAGCGATCACCAAAAACACCAACACATCAATAATGAGGTGGGCATTCATACCCAGATCGGTAAAGGCGTGTACCGATGTTTCGCCCAATACGCCGCTACGGGTAAGGTACGATGCGTAAAGTACCAGCACAAAGCTGATCAGCGTTAAAAATAAAGCAGTAAAGTAAGCGTGGCCCGAGTTTTTAAACACGATCAGTACGTGTACCGCGCCGATCAGCGTCAGCCATGGGATCACCGAGGCATTCTCTACCGGGTCCCAAGCCCAAAAGCCGCCAAAGTTCAACGACTCGTACGCCCAGAACGAACCCATAATGATACCTGTACCCAAAACCATCACCGCAAAAAGCGAGTATGATATAGCCGGACCGACCCATTCTTTATAACGTTTTTGCCAAAGACCGGCAATGCCGTAAGCAAAAGGAATGATCATGGACGCGAAACCTAAGAATAAGGTTGGCGGGTGGATCACCATCCAATAATTCTGTAATAGCGGACTAAGGCCGTTACCATCGCGCACAAAGGCCAGATAGTCGGGGCGCTTTAAGAACGGAAGCTCTAAAGCATCGCGCAGCAAAATAAATGGCGAACTACCTATGCGGGCGCCAAATATCTCAACCCCGAGTAAAAAACTTGACAACAATACCTGCGCTACCGATATTACGGCAAGCACCGGGCTTTCCCAGCTTTTTGCGCGCCAGATCAACAAGTTACCTAAAACGGCTTGCCAAAAGGTCCACAGCCAAAAACTGCCCTCTTGCCCTTCCCAAAAGCTGGAAATGATATAGTAGACCGGCAAACTGCGCGATGAGTGCGCGTATGCGTAGTGGTATTCAAAAAAGTGGTTGTAGATGATGTAGAACAAGCAAACACCAATGCCGATCACCGATGTAGTGTTCAGCCAAAAGCCTATTCGGCCTATACGCTGCCACGACTTATCTAACTTGTTAATATCGTTAGCCGCAAAAAAATAAGCTATAGTTGAAAGGAGTGCCGCGCCGAACGCCAGTACAACAAAAAATTGGCCTAACTGGCCCGGGAGCAGGTGTTCACCTTTAAAAACTGTATCCATTAAATATTATAAGCTGGCTTGCTTGGCGTTAAATTCCGTCTCTTCCATCTTATCGTTGGTGTATTTTGACGGGCATTTCATTAAGATCTTAGAGGCGTGGAACTCGTTACCCACCATTTTACCGGTAAGTACCACTTGTTCAGATCGTTCAAAGTCCTGCGGCTTGGTACCGGTGAAGATCACCTTGCACTCCGCGCCTTTGTTATCCTTCATGTAAAAAGAAAAGTAATTGGCATCTTTAGTAGCATCGTAGTACAGCTCCTTCTCTTTGTTCAGTTTACCAACCACCTGCATGGTGCTGGCTTGCTCCTTAGCATCCGTAAAGGTACCATAAGTGCTTGAACTTGAATAAGTACTGATAATAACCGCGATCGCGATAGCAATAACAACTAAACCAAAAATGGCGCTCTTTTTCATCCTTACCTCTCTGTTGTATTTTGAGTTTACAAAAATACAAAACGCAAGGCTAATAAAGTTTATTACAAGGGGTATATGCTATTTAGAATTGTTCTTGATAAAGTAGAGATAAAATTTGATACTGCATGGCACTATACCGAGGGAAAATCACTACTTTAAGGTTTAAATTTAGAATAATGTCGCAAATAATTACAGAACAAAGAGTTAAAGATCTATTTGATAAATTATTGATCAAAGATACTTCGGGTAAAAAGATCTATCGAACTATATTTTGTGCAGAAAGTATTACCGCAGGCCTCTTAGCCAGTAGCATTGCTTCTATTGGTGGTGCATCGGGCGTATTAAAGGGCGGAGTAGTTACTTACAACAGACATGTAAAAACCAAGATCTTAGGTGTGTCGGGAGAATTGATAGACGATCTTACTGCCGAATCACAAGAAACAACTAACGCAATGTGCCAGGGTATCCGTGATCTATATCCCGATGCGTCTTTCATGTAGCCGTTACAGGCGTAGCTTCTCCCTCTACAAATAGCTATCATCTTAGCAGAGAGATCGAGGTTGGGCAAATATATGTAGCGATCAACTATATGAATAAATTACATCCATTTAACCAGATCATTAGATATACCAAAAGACCAGAGGACCCTAATACCGAAAGGACCGAGATAAGGGAGAGGACAGTTGATTTCATATTTGATAAAATAGAAGAGCTGATCAGCCAATATCAACATTAAAATAAGACTGGACATTTTAACTCGACTGTCTTATTTATTCCCCGAAAAGCACCACCCCTGCTTCTATCTCCCCTCCGGTCCTGCTATCCGCTGCAAGCCCTCCTTGGGTCGGGGCTTTCCGCTGCTATCAGGTTTAGGGTGAGCGGTTTGTGGTCTTAATTTGGCAATACACACCCCTATCAAAGCCGCTGCAAATTGCACCGACGGTGGTTTCCCCTCTCGAGAGGGGAGACGAAAACAGTGCTTTTACTGCTGCCGCCAACAGGGGTGTGTTGAGGAAGCGATCTGATCTTCGTAGAGACACGATATGCATTTCCCATTCCGCATTTGAAACTTCGCACTTCGCATTCCTTAACCCCTCACCACTGAAACACCAAAAACTTAGCCGAATACCGCCATGGATCAGGATCCTTCGCATACCTATCAATATGTGCTTTATACTGCGACTGATCCATTGTCGTGCCTTTATTAGGCGCGGCAAGGCCTTTGGGGGTGTTGTTGAACAGCGTTACTTTAGTGGCTTTCCAGGTGACATTATCGCGGGGCAGGGTCACTTGCAGGATCATGCCGGGCAGGCCGCTGAATGATGCCGGGCCGCCGGGGATGGGTATCTCGTTTGTAAAAAATGCCACTACGTAAACCGAATCCAAGATCACCCCGTTGGCGCGTTTGCACAGATAGCCTGCTATCTCTCGCACTTCGCCTGTCAGTTTCCATTTTACTTTGCGTATGCTGTCCTTCATCAGGATGGTCTCGGTAGCTATGGTACGTTGACTAACGGTGGTCTGCGCTGTCAGGTCGCTGTAAACGGTGGCGCTGTTATCGTAAATGGGATAATTGCTAAAGCGCGTGAACGGCACATCATCGGGCGTGTACAGGGTTTTGCTGCCGCCAAAGCTGAGCGTGGCCGGCGACACCCTAAATTGCGGGTTAAAATTTTTGAACTGGTCCATCATACGGATGCCCATAGCATCCGTAGGGGTCGGCATCATTTTTTTGAGCAGGGCGTAAACGTTCACCGATTTTTCAAAAGTGATGGCGCCATTTTTGGGTAAGGTGGTCAGCTGTGCAAAGGTCAGGTTCACCAATAGCAGCAGGGCGAGGGTGGTTAAGGTGGTCTTCATTATTTCTGTGCTTCGGTAGTGGTGCCAAATTTGTTAAAATCCCAGGTGAGCGAAAACAGCACTAAACGGCGGATCACGTCAAAATTGTTCTGCGTAAAAGTAGATCCGTATGCACCGCGATCGAAGGTGGCCTTTTGGTTCAGCAGGTCGTTACCGGTAACGGATAGTTTCAGGTTGTTATCTTTAAAAAAGGTCTTGCTCAGCGTACTGTTGACCAGCAGGTAGCTTTGCGCATCAAAATTACGTGTACGGCCAATGTAACGATATTGAGGATCGAACTTCAACTGCACTTTACCCGGTAAATAGAAGGTGCTGGTCAAATTAGAATTAACACCCGGTGCCTCGTTCCTAATCCCGGTAAGGCTGAACTGACTGATCGTATAGTTACCCGAGAACGATAGGAATATGCTATACTTTTGGGCCTTGTATTTTTGGAAGTTAATACTGGCATTATACCCCTGATTATCGGTAATATTAAGTTCATCGTTAACATAACTGTAGTTTTTTGAGCCATTAAAGGCGATGTACCCCCCAACATTGATATCCCAGGGTTTAAATGTGCGGTTAATGTTGAACGATGCCGAGTAATTATAGGGCGTCCGATCGGTCAGGTTCACATAACGGATCACCGAACCACCCGAAGCATTAGTGGTAGAACTATTGACAATAGCATTAGATACTGTGCTAAAACCCATATTTACAAAATTGGATGCGCGGGTGGCCAACTTCAACATTTGAATGTTAATATTAACACGGTTATTGAAAGAAGGTCGCAGATCGGGGTTACCGGCTACGATGTTCAACGGGTCGTTATTGGTACGTACGGGCTGTATCTGCTCTACCGATGGCTGGGTATTGCTACCGTTGTAGCCCATAGAGATACTCTTCCCTTCGCCCGGGCGGTAGATCCAGTTCACCTGTGGCGATACGTTGATGAAGTTGCGGTTAAAGGTGGTATTTTGATAAAGGTCTACCTGTTTGTAACCTACACGGGCCAGGCGTGAGCCAAAGTCCAAAGTCGACTTTTTACCCGCGTAGTTGAACATCGCCCCTACCTCGTTCACGGTTTGGTTAAACTTATAATCGTTACTCACGGCAAGATCCAGCGAATCGTAAACGCCGCCGCCCGACCGGTTAAAACTCTCGCGGTTGGCCATCGCATTATTCATCCCGAACGAATAGTTGAACACGCCGGATAGTTGCTTGGTCAGCGGTTCGGTATAGGCCACGTTGCTGCCCAATACATTATTGCTGCTGCGGCTGCGCTTTAACTGATCTACCCGGGTGGTATCGCCCACGCCGCCATTGTATTGCTCAACCACGGCGAACAAGTTGCCTGCCGAACCATTTTGATCGTACATCTGCTCCACGGCCCAGGAGATGGTGCGCCGTGGTGTCTTGAATTTTTTGGTGTAGAGCAAGTTGTTCCGCACGATCCTACCATCGCCCTCGTTACGGATATTACGCACCGACCGGTTGATCACATTAGTACCATCATCGCCCACGCTGCTGTTATTGTTCACCAGGTCAAAATTTTTGAAGGTGCCGCTGGTCACCACCTTCAAATCGGCGGTCTCGCTCAATTTTAACTGATAGGTCACGTCCAGCTTTTGGCGGAAAGCGTAGTTATTATAATTCTGTTCCGAGCGCGAGTTGATCACCCTGTTCAGCAAGTTTTGCTGACTAATGGTGGAATTTTCGCCCGTGGTGGCCATAGATCCGATCTTATAATTCACGTTGATGAACTCCTTGCGGTTATTCCAACGGCTATCAAAATGCGCCCCACCCGTGCGGGCCAGCGGGAAACCCCGCCCATCATACTGACCATTAGATATACCCAACTCGTCGCGACTGCTGAAAATGGTAAGGCTGCCTGTAGCGGATATTTGCATATTATCGCTGGTACCCAAACGGCTCTCTTCGCTTAAACCAAGCCCGGCTTTGCCCGTGTTGGCAATGGTGCCGTAAAGCGAATACTTTTTATTCTGATCAAAACGGTTATAAAATCCCGAAGCCTGGTGGTAACGTTCTACATTACTGCCGCCATCTAACTGGCCGAACACCCCTTTGCGCTTATCCTCTTTCAGTACAATATTAATAGTCTTGGTCTTTTTACCGTCGTCGATACCGGTAAACGTAGCCTGGTCCGACTTTTTGTTGTACAACTGCACCTTATCCACCATATCGGCACGGATGTTTTTGGTAATCAGCGTGGGGTCGTCGCCAAAAAACTCCTCGCCATCCAGCAGCACTTTACCTATGCGCTCGCCGTTAGCGGTGATGCCGCCGTTAGCATCCACCTGTATGCCGGGCAGCTGTCTCAGCAGGTCCTCTACCTTATCGTTCGGCTGAATCACAAAAGCTTTGGCATTGTAGGTAGTGGTATCGCCATTGATCTTAATAGCATCCACCTTGCCTTTGATCAGTACCTCCTTCAACAAATTAGCCTTCGACTGCATGTTGATCGTCCCCATGTCCTTATCGCCCGTGACATCCACCCCTACCGTCCTATCGGCATATTTAGGGTACGAGAGCACCAGAATGTACTTACCGGCGGGAATATTGTTGAGCGTAAAAGAGCCGTCGGCCGCCGTCCAGGTGAAAGCCCTCAAAATAGAATCCTTAGCGTTGATGACCGCCACACTACCCTGCGGGATGTTGAGGAACTGCGAACTATCCCGCGCAGCGCCCTTTATGCGGTAAGCACTTTGCGCCAGCACCTGCCCCACGCTAAGCAGGCAGAGCATCAAGCCTAAATAAATGATTTTCATGATAGGTATTATACCCGGGTTGACGGGCTTTATATTTTGTTTTAGGTTGACGAAATTGGTATTTGATAATTGCTTACACCAAAGTAAACGCCATAATTACAATATCAAATTTATTTACTATTATTTTAGTTACCGAACGATAAAAATAGTTTGAATGAGAAGGATTGCGAAATGCGGAAGACTGGTCAATGTAAAACTCCCTGCTCGTTAATACGGGTAGCAACGCGGGACTTTACTAACATCACAGTTGCGAACGGAATCGGTGCTTCTGTCGACCTATCAAATACCCGGCCCTCATAAATGACCTGAGCGATGGCAAAATGCGTGACGCAACAGATCATAACGATAAAAGCAAAAAGAGATCTGAATATAGACATGTTCATTCGGGGAAATGCTTAGGTTGAATTAGAAGGAAGTCGGAACGCGCAATAGACCGAGGTCGTTTTGTATAGATCGTGTCTTATTGCCCTTCCCTACGTTGGCCGATACAAGGTACGAATATTTTTCTACACTTTCAAATAAAATACTAAATATTTTGGCAGTCGGCAGCAAAACTTTTATGGGCGATCTGTTGTTGACCTACCAAACCAAGTTTAAATTATATGAACAACTTTTTCCGTGCATTGATCGCCGGCTATGGCGCAAAAAAATTAGGCGGCGGATGCCTGTCTACCATCGTGATATTTGTGGTGATCTACATGCTGCTGGGCAAGTGCAGCAACGATGTGAATGCGACCCCGATCAAACCCAAAATACAAACTGAACAGAAAGTGAAAATAACGCACTTAAAACTCAAAAAAACGGCCTAAAAGACCGTTTTTTTGATACACTTTTTTCGGGTGTTAGCTTAGAGCATCAACGCTGCAACACCTGCCGACGCAACCTGGTGATCTTGCTCAACTGATCCGCCGGATACGCCGATAGCACCGATGATCTCGCCGCTTCCGTCCTTTAACGGGATACCGCCAGGGAAAGATATTAAACCACCGTTTGATACTTCGATGTTATAGAGCGGTCCACCAGGTTGGGATAGTGTACCGATATCACCTGACGGCATATCAAAAAACCTTGCCGTTTTTGCTTTTTTGATGGAGATATCCAGCGAGCCTAACCAGGCTTTGTCCATACGGTGAAATGCTTTCAGGTTAGCGCCTTCATCCACAATGGCGATATTCATTGGCACCCCGATCTCTTTTGCCTTCTGCTTGGCAGCTAAGCTGATAGCCTCTGCTTGTTCTAATGTAATGTTCATATAGGTCATGTTATTTTGTATAACTATAACCTGCGGGCACTAACCGTGTTTTAAAGGAGTTGGAGATGCTTACCTCTATATGAAGTATCAGAGCGGAAGTGTGAACCAAAATGTACTGCCTTTGCCCACCTCGCTGTCTACGCCTATCTCGCCGCCGTGGCGCTTGATGATCTCGGAACAGATATACAACCCCAATCCCAGACCTGAATAGGTATAGCCTGTATGATCTGCCCTATAATACCTGTCGAACAGGAAGGGTAGCTTATCTTTAGGGATACCAAGACCAGTATCGCGGACGGACACTTTGGCAACATCACCAAAACGTTCGGCAATCAGGTATATGTCTTGACTATCAGGCGCATACTTCACTGCATTATTCACCAGATTGATCACCACCTGATCTATGCGATGTTCATCAGCGATCACTTGCAGGTCGGCATCTCCCTCAAAGATCAATTCGTGCTTACCCGCTAAGCGTACATGACTGCAGCAGGCATTAAGCATGTGAGAAACAGTGAACAGGCTCTTATCCAGCTTCAACTGACCTTCCTTCATGCTATTCACGTTAAGCAGGTCATCTATCAGGGTGGTCATGCGGTCCATGCTACGGTTAGATTGCTCTATCAGCCTCACATGCATAGGCGAAGTAGGCTTATCCTTGATCAGGTTAAGTAACTGTAAAGCAGCCTTTAAACTGGTGGTCGGGGTCTTCAATTCATGACTGGCAATGCTCAGGAAATCATCCTTACGGCGCTCCTGTAGCTTTTGCTCGGTGATATCGGCGGTCATACCTACCATGCGAATGGCTTTGCCGTTAGCATCGTACCTTGGCCTGCCGTGCGCACTGATCCAGTGGATAGAACCATCCGGCCAAACTACTTCATATTCAGCTTGGTATACCGAATTATCGGCGATCGCATCAGCTACACGTCTTTTCACTTCATCGCGATATTCCGGCAGCATCGAATCAAAAAGGTCCGGATAATTAAATACCTCATCTTCAGCACGACCGTAATTCTTTTTGAATTGCTTGGTGGATGTCATTACACCCGTGCTCAGTTCAACCTCTGTAGACCCTAAGCCGCTGGCATCCAAAGCGATATTAAACCTGATATTAGCTTCTTCAACATCTTTACGCGCGTTCACCTGTTCGGTCACATCAACTGCAACTACCATAATATCAGTAGTTTCGCCATTGATAGTGATCGGTTTATAAACAAAGTTGACGAACATGTCTTTCAAACTACCTTCATGGTAGAGAGACACTTGCGCCTCGCTACCTACAAAGGCTTCGCCTGAGGTAAATACATCATCCAATATCTGCAAAAACGGTTGCCCCTGAAGTTCGGGCAGCGCAATATGCAGCGGTTTACCCACTACCGAATTGTCTTTACCCCATATCTCCAAGATCATATCATTAGCCTTGGTGACCACCAATTCGCGGCCCCTTAGGGTAGCTATTGCCACCGGTGCCTGCATGATCAGGTGCTTGAACCGCGACTCGCTTTCGCTCAGTACATCGTTAACTTTCAACAGGTTATCCTGATAGAGAGTCAACTCGCGGTTGGCATCTGTCAGTTCCTCGTTCATGGCGGCCAGTTCTTCTTTAAACTCGGCTTCGCGCTGGTCGGTATGGTAACGTTCGGTAACGTCAATAGCTACCACGATCACGCCGGTAACTGCCCCTTTACGATCTTTGATAGGCTTGTAAGTGGCATCGAAGTAACGCTCCTCAAATCGGTCGCCGCGTGGCAGTACAGCTTTGATCGACTGACCGGACTTCTCCTCTCCTGTCGCTAAAATACCACTCAGGTAACCTACAAATGGATGACCAACTATTTCAGGACGAGCCTGTAACAGCGGCTTACCTATCACTGAACTATCCCTGCCCCAAATGGCCAGCATAGTATCGTTGGCTTGCTCTATGATCAGGTCATCCTTACTGTAAATGGCTATTGCTATTGGCGCTTGGACTATAAGGTCGCGAAAACGGCCTTCGCTTTCGGTAAGATAGTGATTAATGGCTATCAGGTTCTCTTGCGATGCGATAAGTTCTTCGTTAGCGGCCATCAATTCCTCGTTGGCGGCCATCAGCTCTTCGCCTAATTCGGCCTCTCTTTGGCTAAGCAGCACTTTTTCAGTTACTTCGATTGCGACAACCATTACGCTGATCACCGTACCCTCATCGTTGAGGATAGGCTTATAAGTCACATCAAAATAACCTTCGCGCAGCTGGCCATTGCTCAGCACCGGGACTTTAACACCTTCGCCTCTATGTGTTTCACCCTCAGCGAAAACGCTATTGATCACGTCCATATAAGGGTGGCCTTCCAACTCGGGGCGGGCTTTTAGTAAGGGCATGCCAATGATCTCCGACCCGCGACCTAAAATATCAAGCATCTCCTGATTAACATCCTCGATCACCTTATCCGACCCCGCATATATCGCAATAGCCACCGGGGCCTGGCTCACCAATCCACGAAAGCGGTTCTCGCTTTCGTATAGTTTTTGGTTAGATGCCTCTAACTCAAATACTTTTCGGCGGGCCTCTAACTTATCTACCACCTGTTTAGCCAATACCTTAAGGGTACTGATCTGTAGTTCATTCAACTCTCGTGGCTGCATGTCTACCACACATAGCGTCCCCAATCCATAACCTTGTCTGTCGACCAATGGCACCCCGGCATAAAAAACCACATGCGGGTCACTATGTACTAACGGGTTTTCTGTAAAGCGGTCGTCTTTGGTCAGATCAGAGATGATCGTTATCGGGGCTGACGATGCTACGGCGTGGGCGCAAAAGGCAAATTCCTGCGGTGTTTCGGTCACATCGGTACCGTGATGGGATTTGAACCACTGCCGTTTGCCATCCAAAAATGTCACCAGTGAAACAGGCGTACCACAAATAGCTGATGCCAAAGCGGTTATCTCGTCAAGGTCTTGTTCTTCGGCGGTATCTAAAATACGGTAAGAGCGGACCGCCGCTAGGCGTTCACCTTCATTCGGGTGCAAAGAAATTCCGGCAGGCCGGGTAGACAGGTCGTCAAAGTTTTTCGGTTCGATGGACATTTACCATTCAGGTTAGATCTTTAAAGATATAAAATATCCTCAAACAAAAATGCCATCCGTAAACGGATGGCATTCAATATTATAAACCGTTCACCGCTTAACTGGTCACGGGTCAACTGACCAGCCGATCACGGCCAGATACCCAAGTTTTGGTATGATACAGCGATCTTGTTTATCGCGCCCACAAAAGCAGCGGTACGCAAGGTGTCTATACCTTCAGTGCTTACAAAGGTCTCACGTATCTCGTGGTAAGAGCGGATCATGGTATCCTCTAAGCCTGAGTTAACTAACTCTAACTCAGATGCTCCCTTAACAATAGTGGCACGTTGCGAGTCGGACAAGTTTACACCCGTAATGCTCTCCACCATGTTCACGATGTTCTTGTTCGAGTTCTCTTCGAAACGGCGGTTCATACGGCCAAAAGCCACGTGCGACAGGTTCTTCAACCACTCAAAGTAGGATACGGTAACACCACCGGCGTTAGCATACATATCCGGAACGATAAAGCCACCCATTTCCTCGTAGAAGATAGCTTCAGCTTCAGGCGTAGTTGGGCCGTTAGCGCCTTCTACAATGATCTTAGCTTTAATACGGCGGATGTTATCGATAGTGATCTGGTTCTCTAAAGCGGCAGGCACAAGGATATCGCAAGGTTGCTCTAAGCCTTCGCCCGAGTTTTCGAAAGATGTTGCGCCGGGGAAGTTGAGTAAAGAACCGGTAGCTTTACGATGTTGAAAAACAGCATCATAGTCTAAACCATCAGCGTTGTAAATAGCGCCCTCGAACTCGCAGATACCTACAATGGTAGCGCCAAATTCGGCCAGGTATTTTGCAGAGTAGTAACCTACGTTACCTAAACCCTGCACGATCACTTTTTTACCTTCTAAACCTGCTGTAAGGCCCAGTTTCTCCATATCCTCGGCAAAGCTTACACACTCGCGGGCAGCAATAGCCACACCACGGCCCGTAGCTTCTCTACGACCGGCGATACCGTGCAAAGCGATCGGCTTACCGGTAACCACGCCCATGGCATCCAGCTGACCCGGATTCATAGTAGCGTAAGTATCAGCTATCCAGCTCATTTCGCGCTCACCCGATCCGTAATCCGGAGCAGGTACGTCTATGCTTGGGCCAATAAAGTTCTTCTTGGTCAGCTCTACCGTGTAACGGCGGGTAATATTTTCTAATTCCTGTACGGTATATTCTTTCGGGTTGATCTTGATACCACCTTTAGCACCGCCAAACGGTACATTCACGATAGCACACTTATAGGTCATCAGCGCGGCAAGGGCCATTACCTCGTCCTCGTTTACCATTTCACTATAACGGATACCGCCTTTGGTAGGCGATTGGTGATGCGAGTGTTCTATACGCCAGGCATCAATAACTTCAAAACCATTGCCCCTGCGGATAGGGAAACGGAAACGGAAAACAGAATTGCAAGACCTGATCTGGTCAAGCAAACCGGCATCATGCTGTGTAAATTTAGCCGCGTGATCAAAGTTTTTGCAAACGTCCGCAAAGAAGTGCATTTCTTCCATGGCAGCTTTATTGTTGTTAGCCATATTTATATTAGTTGAATAATTGGTAAAAAAAAGTGTGCAAAGGTGGGGTAATTAGTTTCATATATGCAAATCCCAAAAGGGTTGGTGTTTGGACTACACTTTTTAACAATCGCCCTAAATATATGTTTAAACGCAATAGGGCTAATTTTTGTATCAGTTACTTTTTTCTAACTTTTTTACACGACGGTCTATCGAGAACAGGAAAATGGCCAGTCCTATAAAGACTATCGTAATAGTAGCGATAACCACGTAGATCTTACCCTCGCTACGCATCGTATCGGCCATCTCAACCGACGATGGTTGGGCAAAGGCTGCAATGCTCAGCATCAGCGCAAGCATTAAAGAGCTTAATTTTTTCATCAATATTTAGTTTACAGCGTTCTTTTTATATTCAATCGTACGGATGCGGAACCTCAGCGTGGCTATCCATAGGGCTAAAAAGCTCCAGCCCAGCATGGCCGGGTAAAAAGCCAGCTTCATGCCGTTGTCCAGGTCATATTTACCAAAGGCCGGGTTACCGCCACTACCAGGGTGCAACGAGTCGGTCATACGCGGCAATACAAAGATCAGCACCACCATGATCGGGAAGGCAAAGATGTTGTATATGGCCGCTATCTTGGCGCGTTTCTGCTCCTCGTCTATCGAGTTGCGTAATACCACGTATGCACAGTACAGCAAAAATGCTATCGCCGCGCTGTTCTGCTTCGGGTCGCCACTCCAATATTCGCCCCAGGTATATTTAGCCCACATCATACCCGTCACCAAACCTATCGCGTAAAAGAAAAGGCCGGTATTCACACACTCCACAGCAGCAATGTCGTATTCCTCTTTCGGGTTGGCAAGATACCTAACGCTGTAAAAAACCGATACGACCAATACCGTTAACATGCCCATCCACATCGGTACGTGGAAATACAGGTTACGAATGGTCTCGTGCAGGATATCTAAACGGGGTACTTTAAATAGCAGACCAGTAATGAACGTAGACCCGATCAGGATCACCGTTAACACCTTCCACCAGGTTTGATAAATGAACTTCATAAATACTTAGAATGCGGCAAAGTTAGTGCTTTTTTGGATATGAGAAGTGAGATTTAAGATGTGAGAAAGAAATGACGATACCGTTATCAGAGTTGCCAATTATTGAAGAAATTACAAGCCTTTTGGCGAATTGATAAGATTTTGAAAAGCAATGCTACTGCTACTATCAGCGCTTGTTCCTGCTCTCCGCTACAAAGCCTCGCCCAGCAGACGCGCAGAGCCTACGCCCGCTGCGGGTTTTCCACTTCGATCAGGTTTAGGGTGAGCGGTTGTGCTAAGAAAAAATATAAAAATTTGTCATCCCGAACGCAGTGAAGGAACTTCTCCACGATGTAAAGCGGATACGCAGGTCTGATATGCTTAGCTCTAAACTTCTCCCGGGTGCAAAGCGGACATACACGTCTGATAAACAAGGTAGAGAAGCTCCCTCGTCGCCCTGCGCACAAGTCCGCCTTTCGCTCTGTCGGGATGACAAATTTGTTAAAATAGCGGCGAGTTCCTCCTACTTCTCCGTCAAGACCATATCACCCGGCACATAATCTACCGGCAACAACTCAGCAACTTTACTTTTAGACCAGGTTCCCTCTATGAGCGTGCTGCCACCTGTTATGATCGATCCATTCCGGTCGAACAGCGCATAAGGTTTGTACAGCGTAATGATACTGGTTTGATAGAAAGGCATATTCAACGGGTGATATATATCCTTCAGATCGTCGGTCTCTAATTTGCGGTTGTACATCACGTAGAGATAGTCTGGAAAGCTAAGCGCAAAGATGCCTTCCTTATCAGTGCCCCAGGTAATATCGGTTTCTTTCAACGGCCTACGGATCAACGTCTCATCATAACGGCGCAGCGCGTATAAGTTCTTCCACCTGTTCAGCGAATCTATATTGCCTGCACTCTCATACTTGGTAATATTTTTCATGATCAGCTGATGGGCCGGTCGTTTCGGGTTGGGTTTACGCTGAAGGATCATGACGATAAAGCCATCTTCGTCCAGCTTCACATTTTGTAACGAACGGAAAAAGTGCTGACTCGATCCATAATAGATGTCATTCCTTTTAGCTTCCCAGATCTTTTTTTGCGATGCTTTGGCGGGCATTTCCTCAAAAAGTATTTTGCCCTCCCACGATATCACATTGTTTAGATTATCGCAGGCAAACGACTTCAGCAAAAATTTCACTTTGTAGCCGAGCGCTTTATTTTCGATCTCCACAAACTCATCCGACCAGGCCTCTAAGGTCTCTTTAGCTTTGCGGTACGAGAAATTGAGCACCTTAGGGTTGAGTATCTTACAATTCTTTGCATTTTCGGAAACACCTAAGAACTCCTTCACAAACATCTCGTAATTCTTACGCCAACTCTCGGGGGTAGATATTACCACCTCACGTAGTTGGGTCACCTTGGGCATCAGCGCGATATGGAGTTTGATAGGTTCTTTGCCGATCAATACGGTTTGACTATGATCTTCAAGACCTACCATAGTTACTATCAATTCATATTGACCTGGTTTAACGCCACTTAACGTAAATGTGCCATCATCATTAGTGCTTGTCCCGTAAGATGAATTACTGAGGAAGATGCTTGCTTTTGCCAATGCGCCGTTCGTATCCATCCGCGTCACCTTGCCGGTAATGGTACCGCCCTGCGCCAAGCCGAACAGCGGTAGCAAGACAAAGGATATCAATATCCAAAAACGCATGATCGATCCTAATCGCGCCACAGGAAGGGGAATAAGATAAGTGAAGTGGCGACCACAATAAAATTGATAGCCACCAGCAGGATAATATATTGATTGGTAGATATCGCATCGATGCCGTCCATGGCGTTCTTGCTTAATTTAATGAGCGTCAATATCACCGGGATGATCACCGGAAAACTTAATACCGCCATCAACCCGCTGCCATTGCCCGCTTTGGATGCTATGGCCGATACCATGGTGAATACTGTTGAAAAACTAACGCTCCCCAAAAAGACTGCTAAAAAATAAAGTCCCGGGTTACCGAGCGTATTGGTGAAGAAAAGGGAATAAATGATCAGCGTCAACGTGCTTAATATCAGCATCAGCAGACCGTTATAAATGGTTTTAGATAAGATTACCGCTCTTGCATCAGTGATGGAATAATAATACAACATGCGCCCCCTGCTCTCCGTCAAAAAACTTTTGGCGATGGCATTTACAGCCGCGAACAGCATGATCACCCAGAACAGCACGTTCCACACAATGGGATACCCGGCGCTCTGCTGAAAACCGGGACTTAACGAGAACGCGATATAACAAACAAACACAGTAGATACTACATATAGCAACACACTGTTGAAAGCATACTTTGACCGCCATTCTATCAGTATCTCTTTTTGCAGCAAGGTGAGCGTTTGTTTGAGCATGGTGCAAAGGTAGCTGATAGATATGAGATGTGAGATATGAGATTTGAGACACCTTGCAGCGATAACCGAGCAATACCTGATCGTAGATGGATCAAATCAATTCGGTATTTTTGTCTCATATCTCACGTCTCATATCTAAATGAAAGTCCACTACCACCCTACCCCACTTGGCTTTGCCCGACTTGAAGACGAGGATGGCTTGATAAGGTCGTGTACCGTTCATGATGCGGTTGGTGACGATACGACAGAACCTTCTTCGGCGATAATATTGGCCGCTAAGCAATTGGATGAATATTTTGCGGGACAGCGTACCGTATTCGATTTCCCCTTCCAACAAAAAGGCACTGATTTTCAGCAGGAGGTTTGGCGCAACTTGTCGGATATTAAATATGGCGAGGCGATCAGCTATGCGGCGCTTTCAAAGCGTATGAAAAACCCGCTGGCTATACGCGCTATCGCGTCGGCCAACGGGCGTAATAATATGTGGATCGTGGTGCCTTGTCACCGTGTGATCGGATCCGACGGTAGCCTTACCGGGTATGCCGGCGGCCTGTGGCGTAAGCAATACCTGTTAGAGCTTGAAGCTCGCGTAGCGGGGCTTGGTCAGGCCAGTTTGTTTTAGGCCGTCACAAAGCTTTTTTTACCGGCTAACAGCTTTTCTATCTTCTCGTGCAATTCGTACGGCATAAATGGCTTAGGTAGTACGTCGTTCATGCCAGCGGTAAGCGCCTGTTGTTGTTCGTGATCGTATGATGCCGCAGAGAGTGATATGATCGGGATGCTGCGCTTAGGCTCTTCCATATCCATCCTGATGGCTTTGGCCGTTTGGTAACCGCTCATCTCAGGCATGTGTGTATCCATCAAGATCATATCAAAATCTAACTCTTTCAACTTTTCCAGCGCCTTACGTCCGTTGTCCACTATCTCTACCTGGATGTTCCATTCCTTCAAGATCTTGGTTAGCATAAATTGGTTCACCAGGTTATCCTCAGCTACTAATATGGTCACATCATCAAACAACGGCAGGGCTTTGTTCTTATCTCTTGGCTCAACTTTCTTTTCAGGTGCAGCGGCGATATCATACCAATTAGTAAAATTGAACACGCTGCCTTTACCCGGCTGGCTACTCACCGTCAAGTCGCCGCCTTTAAGCTCGATCAGGCTTTTGGTGATGGTCAGGCCAAGACCTGTACCACCATATTTACTGGTCGTATCATCCTCAGCTTGCTCAAACGAATCAAATATTTTAGCCAACCTATCTGCCGGGATACCTATGCCGGTATCCTCTACGCTAAATTTCAGCTTAACGCGTGCTCCGTGTTTTTGTAGCTGCGTAACCTTAAGTTTCACATACCCTTTTTCGGTGAACTTAATGGCGTTGCTCAACAGGTTCATCAGGATCTGGTTCATCCTCAGGGTATCCATCATAATGTATTCAGGCACGTCCTCCGCTATCTCCAGCAGGAATTCGATATCATGCTCCTCTGCCTTAAATCTCAACAGGTCATGTACCGATCTTACCGTTGTACGGATATTGCTGACCGTGCGCACAATATTGAACTTACCGGCCTCTATCTTAGAGATATCCAACACATCGTTGATCACTGCCAACAGGCTCTGTGATGATGTTTCCAGCAGGTCCAGCATGCCGTCTTGCTGCTCGTTGGTCTCGGTTTTACGTAATAGCGCGGTCAGTCCAATGATGCCATTTACCGGTGTACGTAACTCATGGCTCATATTAGCCAGGAATGTTTCTTTAACCTTCTTACCGTATTCGGCCGCTTCTTTCGATTTGATCAACTGCTCCTGGAAACTCTTTTGCGGTGACACGTCGCTGATGTTCATAAAGATCACCTTGTTGCGGTAGGTCACTCGGCATTCGGCCCAGATGGCACGGCGGTCAAAGGTCTCAAAACGGTATTCAAATACCGAAAATTGCAGGTTGTCTTTGATCACCTCACCCAATTTTTTGCGGAAGTGAGCGCGGTCATCTTCGACCGCCATATCAACGATACTCTTCCCCACCACCTCGTTCGGGCGGAAGCCTAAGATCTTTTCTACGGCAGGGTTAACGCTGGTAATGCGTAAGGTTTGCGCTTCAACGGCGCATATAATGTCGGCCGAGTTCTTTACAACTACGGCAAAGTTTTGTAGTTCGATATTTTTCTCACGGATCTCGGCCTGGCTGCGGGCCAGTTGGATAAAGGCGTCAACCTTAGCAGCGGTTATGTACGGATCCAGCGGTTTGTACAGGTAATCGACCGCGCCGGCACCAAAGCCTTTAACGGCATACTTGGCTTCTTTAGAGATGGCGGTGACAAAGATCACCAAAATGTCCCGCGTTTTTGGGTTCGATTTTAGCATCTCAACCAGTTCAAAACCGTCCATTTCGGGCATCTGAACGTCTACCAAGGCTATAGCGATCTGGTTCTCCCAGGCTATCTTTAGCGCTTCGTTAGGCGATGTGGTCGAGAATTTGCGGATGTCGTCGCGATGCAGCAAGGCCTCCAGGGCAATGATGTTCTCTTCGCGGTCGTCCACAATTAAAATGTTTACGGGGGCCATGTTAAATTGTGTTAGCGGCTGTTAACGGTAGATGTTATTGTTTTAAAAGCTCAAATATATCGTTATTTGAAAGAACATAGTGGGCTGCGCCTAGGTGAATTGCTGAAAGCGGCATTTCACTCATGTCCGCCTCGTCCGGGTCTTGCACAATAGTCAGTGCGCCGGCCTGTTTTAGTTTGAGCATCCCTTCGGCCCCGTCCTGATTAGCTCCTGAAAGCAAGATCGCGGTGCAGTTTTGTCCGTAAACTTCGGCAGCGCTTTCAAATGTTACATCGATAGATGGTTTCGAATACCAAACCGGTTCGGATACATCAAGGCTGAAGATCCTTTCGGCTTCTATCAGCGTATGATAATTCGGCGGTGCAATGTATATGGTATTCTTACGGATAACGTCTTTATCCGCTACTTCGCGCATGGACATACGGGTATTCTCGGCGAATAGTTTTTCAATTTCGCTAAAAAAATTCTTTTTGCGGTGGATCACAATGATCACCGACTTATTCAAACCTTCAGCAAAGCCCTTTACCGCTCTAAAGATCGGTTTGAACGAGCCTGCCGATCCCCCGATCAGCACTACCTCACTCCTATGCCACCGCTGAAGGATATCTTGATTAAGCACCTATTTTCTGGTAAATATTCTCTTTTTGATTCACAACCTTGAACCGCTTTCGGAAAAAATCGGAACGGATAGCCTCTTTACTACCCAGCGCAAGGAAACCGAGCGGACAAAGGCTTTTGTAGAACAGATCCAATATCTTTTCTTGCAGGTCCGACTCAAAGTAAATGAACACATTACGGCAGCTGATCATCTGGAATTCGTTAAAAACGGTATCCGAGATAAGATTATGTACAGAGAACAGCGTATTCTGCTTTATTTCGCTATGGATCGTGGCCGCATCATACAAAATGGTAAAGTGATCCGTTAGCGTGCCGGGCAAGCCGGTAAACTGATAGTTTTCGGCGTAGCTTTTTATCTTACGCAAGCTATAGATACCCATGCGGGCTTCTTTCAATACCTCGGTATTGATATCCGTACCATAAATGAACGACTTTTGTCTGATGCCTGCCTCTTTCAATAAGATCGCCATCGAGTAAACCTCCTCGCCCGATGAGCAACCGGCGCTCCATATCTTAATATGCTGGTAAGACGACAGGTAAGGCAGCACCTGAGCGTTCAGTGCCTTATAAAAAGACGGGTCGCGGAACATCTCTGTCACATTCACCGTTACCTCTTCTAAAAACTCCTGAAACATCGCCTGATCGTTCACCAGCGCATGTTTAAGATCGTAGAACGATAGTTTTTTGAACTGCATGATACGAACCAAACGCCGCTTAAGCGACGCCTTGGTATATTGCGAAAAATCAAAGCCGTGAACCCGTTTAATCAGGTCTATCAATTCAAAAAGTTGCGGCGTGGTTAAACTATCGTACGCCGGTATTCCATCCATATTATTCTCCCATCCAAAGCTGCATCAGCGATATCAACCGGTCAATATCCACCGGTTTTGTTATATAATCATTCGCGCCCGCGGCGATACATTTTTCGCGGTCATCACGCATGGCTTTTGCAGTTAATGCTATAATAGGAAGTTTGGCCCATTTGTTTTGCTTACGTATATGTCGCATAGCCTCGTAACCGTCCATCTTAGGCATCATGATGTCCATCAGCACGATATCGATGTCTGGTATTTCCTCTAATTTGGTTATAGATTCCTCACCATCGTTAGCTATCTCTACCTGCAGATCATACGTTTGCAAAGCACTTGTCAACGCGAAGATGTTGCGCATGTCATCATCTACCACTAATACTTTTTTGCCTTTCAATTTCTCTTTTCCTTTTGATACCGGGTTTGCTTTCTCCGTAGCGGCTGTGGCCGGCTGCGGGCTACTACTTATCTTATGTAAGAACAGGTTGACCTCGTCGATCAGTCTGTCCGATGATTTACTTGTTTTTACCACCATGGCATTTGCATATTGCATCAGGCGGTTAACCGATGTTTTGTCCAATTCCATCGCCGTGTTGATCACTACCGGCAGGCTGGTGAATTTCTCTTCGGCCTTGATCTTGTCCAACAGATCCAGGCCTGAGATATCAGGCAGGTTAAGATCGAGTATTACGCATTGGTATTCATTCTGCTGTAATTTCTCTAAGGCCGAAGCACCGTCAAATGCCTGATCCACCGATATACCCTGGCGTTCCATCATTTCCCTCAGCGCCTCGCTTTGAGCTTTATGATCTTCCACCAGTAATATCTGCTTAAATACCACGCCGCTTTGCGTTGTCATGTCGTTAAACAACTTATCCAGCGTGTTGGTATCTATCGGCTTCTTCATGAAGCTGATCGCGCCCTCACGGCGTACCTTATTGGCTGCAGCCTCCCCTGCCGACATTAAATGCACCGGTATGCCCGATGTTTCTGCCGACGCCTTCAGCTCTTTCAATATCTGCCAGCCGTCTTTACCCGGCAGCATAATATCCAGTATCACCGCATCCGGTCGATTTTCTTTGATCGTTTCTACTGCATGGGTACCCTCGTTCACAACGATTGCTTTGTAACCATGATCGCGGGCGTAGTCCTTCAGGATGTCAGCAAAGTTTTTATCATCCTCTACTATCACAACCAAAGGCTCTGATTGTTTATCCTTACGCTCTGATTGAGCTACAGGTTGTAAGAAAGGTTTATTTGGCACAAAGGTCTCTACCGTTGGCACTTGTTCTTCTGGTTCGCTGGTCGCAACGGTCTCTAACGGGATGATCAGCGTAAACTCGCTGCCCTCGCCTACCTCGCTGCTCACGGTGATTTTACCGCCCAACAGGTTAGCCAACTCGCGACTGATAGATAAGCCCAAACCGGTACCGCCGTATTTGCGACTGGTAGATCCGTCTGCTTGTTGGAATGCCTCAAAGATCAACTTTTGTTTTTCAGGCGGGATACCTATGCCGCTATCTTTAATATGAAAGGCGATAGTTTTAGGCGTATCACCTGCGGTTACATTAATATCGATACTACCGTTTTCGGGCGTAAACTTGAATGCGTTAGATAACATGTTCTTAAGTACTTGTTGCACACGTACTTTATCTGTAAAGATCTTTTCGGGAACATCTGTAATGGTCGACTTAAATTTGATGCCTTTGTTAGATGCCATTTCGGCAAACAACATCTCCATATCGTTCACTATACCCTTAACAGTGCTCTCTTCGACAATCAGATCCATTTTACCAGACTCGATCTTAGACAGATCCAGGATGTCGTTGATCAGCGTCAACAGGTCATTACCTGCATTAAAGATCACACTCGCGTATTTGATCTGATCGGCGCTTAGGTTATCGCTCTTATTATCTTTCAGGATGCGGGCCAATACCAGGATACTGTTCAACGGCGTACGCAATTCGTGGCTCATGTTAGCCAAAAATTCCGATTTATACTTACCAGTGGTTTCCAGTTCTTCCACCTTAACGTTTATGGCGGCGCGGGCTTCTTCAATGGCTTGGTTCTTCTCTTCCAGCAAGCTGGCCTTCTCTTCCAGTTCGGCGTTGATGGTGCGCAATTCCTCTTGCTGTACGCGCAATTCTTCTTCTGACGCCTGCAGCATTTCTGTCTTGTTCAGCAACTCCTCGTTGGTTACGCGCATCTCTTCTTGCTGCGCTTCCAGTTCCTCGGCTTGTTGCTGTGTCTCCTCGAACAGGTCGTGCATGATGGTGCGCGCCTGAGCGGTGTTAATGGCGATGCCAATATCGTTGGCTACTGCTAAAATATAGTCGTTAACGGTTTGCGGGATCTGATTTTGGAAAGCGATCTCTAATACACCCTTTAATTTTTTGTCAAAAAAGAACGGCACGATCATGATCTCGGCCAATTCCTGGCTAATGATCGAAGTTTCCAGTTCTAATTTTTCGTTCAATGTACCTTTGATCACGGCCGGCTTTTGGTCGGCAGCTACCTGGCCCAACCAACCCTCAGACATTTTAACCTTCTTTTTGATCACAGAAAGGTCGTGAAATGCGTAGTAAGAATATAATTCCAAATACTGCTCGGTGTCATCGTACAAATAAAGCGTCCCTGTAATAGCATTGGTATATTTACAAACTTCAGAGAGCACACTTTCGGATAATTCTTTCTCACTCTGTTGACCCTGCATCCTTTCGTTCAGTAAGCCCGTACCGGTGAGTAACCAGTTCTTATTCTTGTTCTCAGCCAGTACTTCGCCAAGCTGGATGTTCGCTACCCTAATATCCTCCTCTGCTTTCTTCTGCTGATCAAATGTTTTTTGAATGAACTGGAAGAGTACGATAATAATGATCAAAAAGGTTAACGAGCCTAACCCGATGATCAGTATAGCGGCAGACGAAGCGCGCTCAGAGCTCGCCCGGCGTTCTTTTAACAACTTGGTCTCTGTAACGTTCAACCGTCCTCTCAGGTTGCGGATCTCGTCCATAATGGCTTTACCATTAACGAACATGTTATTGGCAACCATGTATTCCAGCCCTTTGGTTTCACGGGTATCGATATTGAGGCGCAGCAAAGCCAATTGTTCAGACACCTTGGTCGATATGGTATCCACACGCCTGCTTTGCACATCGTTGTCGCTAACCAGGTCTTTTAATTTTTCAATGTCAGATGCTATCCTGGGTAAGGCAGCATTATAGGGGTCTAAAAGTTCGCGTTTGTTGGTCGCGGAGTAACCGCGCATGCCCGTCTCGGCATCGATGAGTAATTGTAATAGATTGTCAGACGTGCTGATCACTGTTTGGGTGTGATCTACCATAACATTGTCGTCTTCCAATTTATTGATGCTGGTGTAGGACAATACACCTACAATGATCACCAGGAAGATTGACACGGCAAAGCCGGTCAGTACACGTTGGCGAAAGGATAATTTAAACATGTAACACAGGTTTTATTTTTCAGAAATAGCGTAGCAATATATACGCAATATAGGTATAATGTGTTTGCACACAAATGTGTGTTATTTAAAACTCTTATCCGGCTTTAATACACCTGTGGCATTGCCAAGTATAGCTAAGGCTGAGCCGCCGAATAACGCCCACCAACCCCATTTAAATTTGATCTGACGGGTAAGGAAACCGGCAATACCTTTGAAAGGAATAAAACTGAACGCGTTATGGATCTTTAGATAAGAAGCTATGAGCAATAAAAAGATGAGGAACAGCGATATCCATCCGCAAAACTTAGCGAGGGCACGCTGTTTAAGAACGACTCCCAGCAAACCCATCAAGGCTGCCAGCAGGACAACCATACCGAAGGGCATGCTGAGGTCGAACATATTCATGCTACGCAAACCGAATGGGCGCAACAATGGGAAATAAGTAGCAATAATAAGCAGGATAAAACCTGCTAAAGATAATGATGATCTGGTTGGCATAAATGTGATATTACGCCAAAGATAACAACAAAAAGTTTATTGCGGCAGGCCGTTGTAAGGCGCTGCCGGCGATATACTGCCCCTATCCTTACGCAGGATGCGGTTAAACAGCGATATCTCTCTATCGAACAAGAACTTTAACCACAACCTTGTCCAAGAATTATGCGACAACAACGAATCGTAATAACCCGGAGCCGTGGACTTGATCTTTGGTAATTTATTCCATGGAATAGACGGAAAATCATGATGCTCATTATGGAAACCTACGTTGAAAGATACCCTATTAAGCGGACCATAATAGCTATAGGTCTCTTGCTCCTCGTTGTGAGTCAAGTAATGCTCCTGTATCCAGCGGGCACCAAGCGGGTGCAGGCCTACCGAAAAGAAGAAACTTGCCAGTAAATAAACAAACGCTTGCCAACCGAAAAAGTAGACAATGGCAACGTTAAACAGCATTTGTATGACAAAGTTACTAACCACCCAGGCATCAACACTTTTGATCTCTTTTAAACGGGGCAACCTGAAGAACTGGAACAGTGGGAAAAATAACAACCAGATCGCTTTACCCACAAAACTGTTGTTGATCAGCTTAGCCTCCCACTTGCTTGGCAAGTCGGCGTCTAACTCATGAATACCCTGGAAAGAGTGGTGTTTCAGGTGAAAATGCTCGAACGAGATGGCGCTTGGAAATATTTGTGGCAGGTTGGCAAATATGCTCGACCAACGATTAGCCGCACGATTCTTAAACAATAATTGGTGCGTACACTCGTGTATCATCACAAATAAGGAGTGATCTGCAAATGCACCTAAAAAGTAGGCCGCGGCAAAAACGACCCACCAGGATTGAGTAGATACAAAATATGCCGCAACGATCTGGAAAGCCACCAAACCGGCAATGGCAAAAATGGTATATGGATTTTTGCCTATCAGTTTACGCACCTCGGGATGTTCTTTTAAGATCTGTTTTGTGCGGATCTTATGCGGCTCGGAATACTGTGAGTAGGTGAAATCTGTTTTTTTTGTTACGGCCATAATTAGGGTCAGTGTTCGTTGTTTCGTTTATCGAGTATCGTTTAAGTAAACGATCTATTGCGTTAGTTAATTGCTTTAGCAACCATAAAGATAGAAAAAAGCATACACTCTTAATTACCCATTTAAACAAGATGTTAATTATCAGCCAGTTATTTTTTAACTTCTTGAAAACAATTTGTTAACCGAAAAAATTTGGACACAAAAAAACCCCTGCCTGGCGGCAGGGGCTCTGGGCTTTGCTTCCTCAAACAAAGCCCAACCTAAACCTTATCACACATACATAACGATGCTAATTGCGTTTTGGTTTATGTAAATATCAAATTATTTAATGTTCACACATCTAAATTAGCTTTCGTACTGATAATCAGCGCAAAAAATATTTTCAAAAATTAGAAATACTACACTCAGCCTGGATGTTGAAAGCTATCACACCACCGCCGACTCACAAATATACGTCGGTACTATACCACTCGCGTTTATCCTTAGCAAAGCGTCGGTACCCTGGGTATTACCGGAAAGTACCAGCACAGTATCCAATCCGAATTTATTACCGCCAAGTATGTCGGTCTGCAAGGTATCCCCTACCATCAGGATGTCTTTTTTATCGATAGTCCGGCGTTCGCGGATCTGATCGTAAGCGAACATGAACATTTGCGAATCGGGCTTACCGAATTTGATAAAGCGCTTGCCCAGGATGTGCTCGATCATATAGGCTAAACCACCTATCGCTACCGAAACATCATTCATGCTGACCGGGTACGCCCAATCGGTATTAGCTACTATGGCCGGGATGTTACGGTGACGTAAAAGATTAACGCACTTATTCAATCCGCTGAACCAGTCAAAACCTTCGTCATCCAAAAAGACCAGCGCGTTAATGTCGTCGATATTGCTATCGTTCACATCATCAATGGGAATAGTGTGCAGCCCCGAACTTTGTATATAATGCGCCGAATCTGAAGTACCCAAATAAGCCACCATGCCATGGTGGACCTTCAGATCCAGATACTCTTTAGCCAACATACCCGATGAGATGATCCGGTCCTGTGTTACCGACATCAAACCTTTTTTATGATACGATGCAGCCAATTGCTTGGGGCTGCGCGAGGCATCGTTAGTAACGATGTAGTATTCCTTACCCTGCTCTTCCAGATAGGCAAAGGTGCGCTCGATACCGGGGACAAGTCCTTCGTAATTTTTCAGTACGCCAAAGGCGTCGAAAAAGATGATACTATATTTATCTATTACGGACTTGAAATCGGTTGTTTGCATTAAAATTAAATTTTCAGCGCATCAATCAGCAGGTCGGCATTAAAGTCGCGATCTACCGATGGCAGGTAAATATCAAAAGCTTCGGCTTGCAGTTTATTGGCGTATTGCTCGGCAAAAAAGTGCTTACCGTCTTTGATCACATAGTTAAGAATAAAAAAGCGGTAAACCTCCTTTAAAAAGCGCAATTCATCGGCTTTTATGGGGTTCACTTTGTGATATTCCTGCAAAAAGAGGATAAAGCGGGGTTCGTTAAGTACGTTGATATTATAGCTGAACACTGTGCGGTCGCCCACATCAGATACCACCCGTGCGAAGAAATAAAAATCCATCATTCGGTAACTCATACGGAACCAGTCGTAATCCCAGCGCGAATACAACTCCTGTTTATTGGTTACCGAGAAGTTACCGATGTTCCAATCGATGAACACGGGAATTATCTCGAAGGTGTTCATATTATATTTAGAGCGGTTCTTCAAAAACTGATCGCAATGATATTTTAGATAGTCTGCCTGCATACGGCTGCCAAAGGCAGTTTCATCCTGATCGATCTGTTGCAGCAGAGCATTAATATCTGTACGCAAGGTTTTCTCCGACTTTGGCAAAACATGCCTCAACTTAGCGCAAGCCTTATGGAACTTACCGATCTGCTGACCAAAACGTTTGATGTGATCATCAGACAATCGCCTCGGCAAACGTTCCAGGATACGGGTGGGATTGTAAAATACCACCCAGGCATCCTCTCCCGCTTGTTTGTGTTTGTATATGTAAACACGGTTATTCTTTAGCAACGACTTCGCCAACAGGTTCTCGAATGGGTACAGCAAGTTGTTAGACAAGCTATGGATGATGCGATGATCCTCTTTAAAATACTCGTACTTGCCAAAGTTGGACAGCTTGGCTATAATGATGTCATCATCGTCGAACGTGATGCGGAATACGTGGTTGGTTGATACCTGGGCGCTGATATCGTCGATGGTTTTTATGGTTTTGGACGCATCGTAACCTTCCCAAGCTTTTCTTACTATGGCACTATAATTCATATCTATAATTGGCACCCCCGCAAAGGGAACGGGAATGCAAGATTACGGCGAAATTTTTAAATGTGGTGAAGATTATTTTAACCATAAAGGCCACAGAGGTTTTCACAAAGCGCACAAAGGCTTTTATGGTCGATGCAAAGCTTTGGCCTTCGTGTTTTTCTCTTTGTGAACTTTGTGGTTAATTAGCCGGCAATGTTCATCAATTCAAATGAAAATAGATCGGTATACTGATCAGCATACCCTGAGCGTAGCCGCTTTTAGTAGCCGGGTTCCAGGGCGGCATGCTTTTGATCAGCCGGATAACCTCTTTGTTAAAGATCTTATTACTGCTTTGGATGATCTTGATATTTTTGGGCAGGCCGGTCTTGTAGTCGATCACGAAATTAACAAATACCTGGGCTGATAGCTTTTGCGCTGTGGCCTCGTCGGGGTAAACGATGTGGCTTTGGATCCAGTCGTACAGGGCAGGTGTGCCTTCTTTAAACTCGGCCGGCTTTTCTACGTAGCGCTGGGTGGCCACAAATTTATTGTAAGCATCAACAAAATCCTGACGGTTGGCATCCTCGTCCGACTGGGCCTTGGCGGTAAGCCCCGTCATCGCCAGGCAAAAAAACAACAGTATATAGTTAACCATGGTTATCCAAACTTAAAAAGCCCTAAAATAAAAAAGAGCCGCAATTGATACGGCTCTCTTTGCAATATATTGTTTTTGGGATGATCTTTTTTAGTAAACCTTAACCATGAACACGTAGTTCTGCAGTTTTTTGTACTGCTTAACCGGGTCAAGCTTGGCCAGAGTGTTCTTGTTGTTCAAGGTCAATTTACCGCTTAGCGAATCAGCCGGAACATTTCTTAAAGCTTTATACAGGTAACCTGATTTTTTAGCGTACGATGCGCCAACAACCTGGGTCTGTTTACCCGAAACGATACCAATGATACTACCTTTAGCATTCACTAACGGACCACCGCTGTTACCGGGGTTCAACGGGATAGAAACTCGGTATTCGCTTGAATCACTTAAGTATCCGTTGATAGAACTTACGTAACCTTTATCAAACACAGGTGAATCGCCTTCAGAGTAACCTATGGCGTAAACCTCTTCACCCACCTCGCTCTTATTACGTTTAAAATTGTAAGGTAACGCCGGTAATTCACTAAAAGATTTATCGATAATTTTCAGGATCGCAATATCATACAGTGGCTCTGAGTAGACCAGTTTAGCCTTGTAAGATGAACCCGAAGCATCCTGCACGTACAACGAATCAAAACGGCCGCCCACCACGTGAGCATTAGTTACGATATAACCATTTGTAGATAGTGCCAACCCCGACCCTTTATAATTACTTGGCGTGGTCATTTTAGGGCGCTTGCGTATCTCTACAGCCAAAGCATTCTGCCCACGTTTTTGATCGCGAACTTCCGTCCTTAATTTGCCTATCTCGCCCCTCAATTCCTGATAGTGCGGCTGGTTCTTATTAGTAAAATATCCGGTAAAGAACATCGCCCCTACCACCACGAACATCGCTATAGATGCCGCCACCGATATTTTAGAGTGATGGTTACGCCACATACGCACAATGCCTGATGGGTGCACGGTCATTTCTTCCACCAGTGCATGCACATCTATCTCATCGTGGATGGCGTTCAGTTTAGCTTCCAGCGCAACGCGCTCGCGGTATTGCTTTAACAGGCCGGCAAAGTATTTATGCTCGGTGATCTTCAGATCCACCTCAGCATTATCCTTACGGTACTGCTCAAAACGCGCAAGCTCATCGCCGGTCATTTCACCGTTCACGTAGCGCTCAATAGCTTCTGCTAATTGTAGGTTAGTACTCATTATATTTTTATTTCTGCTGAAAGAACAACTTCTTCAGCCTTTGCAGGCATTTATACTTTTGGGTTTTGGCATTATCCGCATTGGTATAGCCGAACTTCTCGCAGATCTCCTGCATAGATCTGTCGTGTATATAAAAATCTTCGATGATGCTCTTGCACGGCTCACCCAGTAACCCGAGCGAACTTTCCATCTTATGGAACTGGATATCCCGATCGGCATGTACCTCCATGTCATCTTCGACCGGAAGGAACTGCTCAAAGTCGCGGATATCGCCACCATACCGGCTCATCTGTGTAAGGCGTTTAAGCCACAAGCGCCTGCAAACCGAATAAATAAATGTCTTCAGTTTACTACTCAGCTCAAACTCGCCGCCTTTTACCTTATTATAAAGAACAATGATCGCTTCCTGGTAAATATCCTTGGCATC
Source organism: Mucilaginibacter myungsuensis (assembly GCF_015222005.1). GTDB lineage: Bacteria > Bacteroidota > Bacteroidia > Sphingobacteriales > Sphingobacteriaceae > Mucilaginibacter > Mucilaginibacter myungsuensis. The sequence goes on from NZ_JADFFL010000001.1 coordinate 846,168, forward strand.
GTCTGCCGTGCCGCTGTTATTAATGATCAGTTGCAGCACCATCGGATAATAGGCCAGGTACAATTTCTTAAGCACCGCGTCCGAATTATTCAGTATGCCCAGGATCACTTCGCTATCGGTAGGCACATTGTTATTCATATCGTTGGTCGCTTATTAATACTGTTAAACCCAAATGGTAACCCATGTATGGCAAAAAAATTTGATGTAAAACTTTGCGTGCTAAATACTTTGCCCGCTGCCTTGCTTACCGACCGAATGGCCAGCTTATTTAATGAACGCGCAAAAATAGTTTAACATATCATTAAAACATAAAATATCATTGCGGGTTATAATCATCATCACTATAAAAACATGACCATTAAAACAATGAAAATCGCGTTAAAAGTCTTTTTGATAGGTGCCGCCATCACAACAGGCATTGGTGCCTGCAGCGGCGACGGCAGCAAAGCCTCGGCCGACTCAAGTTCAGTGGATTCATCAGTAACGGTGAGCACTAAAACAGATACCTCCATCACGATCGACTCGGCCAAACGCGATACCAATTCGGTATTTGTGGATAGCCCAGCTACCAAGGTAGATACGCTAAAAAAGACCGTTACTAAGAAAACCGTTATCAAAAAGACAGTGACCAAGAAAGATTCGTTATAAATTATTTAACGTTTTTAAGTTATTTGTATTAATTTTTTAAATAATTCAATTTCCCGAATTATATTTGTGGCATTATCACCCAATATTGATCACATTTTAAAAAATTAAAAATGAAAAACGCATTCAAATTCGGCTTTTTAGCTTTATTCGTTACTTTAACTGTTGCTGCTTGTTCTGGTGACGGCTCTAAAGCTAACGCAGATTCTTTAGCTACTGCTGATTCTATCGCTAAAGCTGATTCGGCTGCTGCTGCAACTGCTACTACTGATTCGGCTGCTACCGATTCTGCTGCAACTGACTCAGCTGCAACTGACACTACTAAAAAAATGTAATACCTTTTTAGTGCAAAACAAAAGGCCTGTGATCCATTTCGCAGGCCTTTTGTTTTTTATGATCTTTTTTGGGTTACCTTTTTAAGGTTACGGGCATTAAGAGTAAACGCACCAAAAATTAAGAATATGAAAAATGCATTCAAATTTGGCTTTTTAGCCTTAGCAATAACTTTAGCCGTTTCAGCTTGTGGCGGTGATGGATCTAAATCTGCGGCTGATTCTGCTGCTGTAGCTGACTCTTTAGCTAAAGCTGATTCTATCGCTCCCGCGGTTGCTAACGATAGCCTGGCAACCGATTCTGCTGCTACTGATTCTGCTGCTACCGACACTACTAAAAAGATGTAATTCTGCTTAGAAAGTTTAAGGTCACCTCTATAAAATGATGACCTTAAACTTTTTTTGAAATTATTTTTAAAAAGTGGGTTACCTTTTAGGGTTACCCGTATTAAGAAGCAAACTATAACACATTAAAAAAGATTTTAACATGAAAAATGCATTCAAATTCGGCTTTTTAGCTTTATTCGTAACTTTAACTGTTGCTGCTTGTTCAGGTTCAGGTTCTTCTGACACTACTGATTCTTTAAAAGCTGATTCAGCCGCTACTACTGATTCTTTGAAATCAGATTCAGCTGCTACTACTGATTCTTTGAAATCAGATTCAGCTGACAAAGCTGACACTGCCAAGAAAATGTAATTTTCAGGTTAGTAAAAAACTGAGAAAGGCCCGATCGTAATGATCGGGCCTTTCTTTTTATCTAAATTTCCAGGAGGATGAGCTTACTCCACTGAGTAAACACTTGGCACCCTATCGCGCAGGTTGTAGTTGGATATCATCACCGCACCATAAGCACCTGCCGTACGCACCGCTACAATATCACCACGCACCGACTCCGGCAATAACACGTCCTCGCGGAAACGGTCGGTACTCTCGCAGATCGGACCTACTACGTCGTATTTGATCATTACTTTTTGTCCATGGTCCATGTTCGATGGTCCATGGTCTGAACTGATATTATCTATCTGATGGTACGCCTGATACAACATCGGGCGGATCAGGTCCGTCATGCCGGCATCAAGGATCAGGAAGTTTTTATGCTGACCATTCTTAACGAACAATACGCGCGATATCAGCGATGAGCATTGCGCCACCAGCGCGCGACCCAATTCAAAGTGGACTTCCTGACCTTCTTTTACCGTAAGGTTTTCAGCAAATATTTTAAAGTAAGCTTCAAAATCAGGGATCGCATTGATATCCGGGCGATAGTAATCTACACCCAAACCGCCGCCAACATTCAGCACGTTAATGGCAAAGCCCTGATCATTGAACCACTGATCCAACTCGTTCACCTTTACACACAAGGTTTTGAATACTTCCATATCCGTGATCTGCGATCCGATGTGGAAATGGATGCCTAAAAACTCAATATTGGTGGTCGCCCTTAACGCTTCTATAACGCTTGGCAATTGCCAAATGTCGACACCGAATTTGTTCTCGTCCAGTCCGGTTGTAATAAACTTATGCGTATGCGCATCCACATTAGGGTTGATACGGATAGCGACCTTAGCGGTTTTGCCTTTGGCTTTAGCCAGGTCATTGATCACACCCAGTTCTTGCACCGACTCTACATTGAAGCAAAAAATATCAGCATCTAAAGCATAATTGATCTCTTTATCAGATTTACCCACACCCGCAAACACCACTTTACCTGCACCAAAACCATTGTCGATAGCCGCTTTTACCTCATTACCGCTCACACTGTCGGCACCAAAGCCAAAGCTTTGTATAGCGGCCAGCACCTTGGGATCAAAATTGGCCTTCATGGCATAATGCACATGAAAATTATATTTTGACGATGCATCATAGCAAGCCTGCAGCGTTTGCTTAAGCAGGTTTAGATCGTAATAGTAAAAAGGGGTCTCTAAATCGTTAAAACGGGCAACCGTATCTGTATTGAACATTATTGCTGGTGGTAAATGGTCTATCGAAGTTTCGATAGACTGATGTTAAATTTTAAAGCCCTAAAGATAAGATCTTTTAACAAGACTACCCGTGTTCAACGTTCCCGTAAACGTAAAAAGGATCCACTAACAGCAGATCCTTTTCTATTTTTGACTTATAACTTTTGACTTGAGACTTTAGACTATCTCCTCCTGCGCTTCTTTTTAGAACTGCTCGTCTTTTTCTTGCTCGAAGTACTTTTCTTTTTGCTGACGGTCTCCTTTTTAGGTTCTTCCTTTTTCTCGGCTACTTTTACAGCATTGGCTTCTTCCTTAGGCTCGGCTATCTTCAACGTATCGGCACTCAGATCTTTAACCGTCAGGCTGTTGCTACGCAAATTATATTGCAGTACCCGTTTGGCACCAGTAGGTTTAGCGGTTGACGAGCTACCATCAAATATCGGGTACTCGCGGATCAGCTTACCGTCCTTCATGTAAAAGTTATCGTTACCGCGGTAACCTTTTTTTTGCTTAGAGGTCAGCTTGGGGAAATCCAGCTTATTGGCCTTCTCGGTAAACTCGTAAGCAAAAATGGATGTGTATTCGATCGTATCCTTGGACTTGGCCTGCACCAGCAACTCCGGGTTACCATCTGTATCCATATCCGAGTTGAACACGTCCGTTATCTCGCCATCGATATCACCCGTGGTGGTGGTATAACGCTGATCGGCCGAATCGGACCTTAAGATCAATAACGATCCCACAGTTTTACTCCCCCGGCCCCAACTTACAATATCAAAATTATGCCCCGGTGACACCTCAATATTTTTATGGAAGCGGAACGGCTGCATCAGCGCTGTCTCGGCAGGTGGCTTAGGGTAGGTATCGTTGGTGATCGGCTTATCGTCCGAGCATGCGGCCAACGTGAGCGCCGTGCCCGCTATTATCACGGCGTAGCCGCGTAAGTTCTTTTTCATCTTTTTGCTTTAGTTATAAATGGTCTCGGCAGATAGTTCTCCTTTGGGTTTGCCCGGCGCTTGCATGTAAATATGCAGGGCAGCCGCGCGGTTGGTGGTGTTAAAATATTTCAACGTGAATTTGTGCGTGCCTTTCTTTAACAGCACCTCGCCCCCGTCGCGCACATCGGCATTTTTGGCCGAATTTTCTAATATCAACTGATCATCGATCATCAGCACTGAACCGTCGCCAGCGCGCGACGAAAACAGATACTTGCCATCATTATCAATACGAATATATCCGCTGAATATTACCCCGTAAGCCTTATTCTTACGGAACGACCCGGTATTGAAGGTCTTGGTAACGCCCGAATCGATCACCGGTGCATCATCCAATTGAGCAGCCTCGGTGAACGAACCTGACACCATTTTATATTTAGCGCCGGGCGTGTTAGCTTCAAAGGTAACGGCAGGCATCAACGGGCGATTGGTCATTACCGTGCGCGAGGTTAAGCTTTGATGCCCGGTCGGTGTGATCACTATCGTTTGCAGTTCGCGGCTTTCTCCTTCGGGAATATCGACGGCGAAGGGATGCTCATACAGCAACGTGTTCTCGTTAGGCTTATAGCCATCCAGCGTATAATAGATCTTAGCGCCCACCACCGGCGGTTTCAGATCCACGGTCAGTTTGCTGCCTATGGTCAGTGTATCCACCGCGCCAATGGCTTTGCTTACGCGATAGTTGTAGCCGTGCTCATCCAGCCAGGCAAAATGCTTTGGCAGGCGTAGGTCAAAGTCTTTAATGTCCTTTTTAGCCAATGGCGACCAGGCGGTCTCGGCCAATGCCATCATCCTTGGCAGCACCATGTATTCTACTTTATCCTCGGTAGCGATATATTCGGTCCACAGATTGGCCTGTACACCAAGTATGTACTTTTGCTGATCTGCCGATAGCACCGCCGGCACCGGGTTATAATTATAAACCTTGGGGTAAGGTGCAAAACCGCCAATACTCAACGGCTCGATATTGCGCGGACCTTGCAAGTGATCAAAATACAGGCCGTTACTGCTCGGTGTCATGATCACGTTGTGGTTCTGTTTGGCAGCGGCTATTCCGCCCTCCTCGCCTCTCCAACTCATTACGGTAGCGTTGGGGGCTAAGCCACCCTCTAATATTTCGTCCCAACCAATAATGCTGCGGCCTTTAGCGTTCACAAATTTCTCCATCCGTTGGATGAAGTAACTTTGCAGGCCATGCTCGTCTTTCAGTTTTAGCTTTTTGATCAGCTGCTGGCAAAAGGCCGACTTCTTCCAGGCCTCCTTAGGGCATTCGTCGCCGCCAATGTGGATATACTTGCTCGGGAACAGGTCGATCACCTCGGTCAATACATCCTGCAAAAAGCTGAATGTTTTCTCGGATGGGCAGAATACATCGTCGAACACACCCCAGGTCTCGGCAACTTTATAGGTACGTTCAGGGTCGCAACTTAATTCGGGGTAAGCGGCTATGGCTGCCAGCGCATGGCCGGGCATCTCTATCTCGGGGATAATAGTGATATAACGATCGGCGGCGTATTTGATCACCTCGCGTATCTCATCCTGCGTATAAAAACCACTGTATGGGATGCCATCATATTGCGCCCCTTTAGCGCGATAGCTGCCCAACAAGGTTTGCGCGCGCATACCGCCGACTTGCGTCAGCTTAGGATATTTTTTTATCTCGATCCTCCAGCCCTGATCATCCGTTAAATGCCAATGGAAGGTATTTAGCTTATAGGAGGCCATCAGGTCTATATATTTCTTCACGAACTCGACACCAAAGAAATGTCGGCAAACATCCAGGTGCAGGCCACGATAGCCGAAGCGGGGATAGTCCTCTATTTCGACACAAGGGAGCTTGATCGTAGCGCCATGTTCCGGCGGGAACAATTGCATCAGCGAACGGATACCGTAAAACAGCCCGGTTCCCTTACCGGCAACTGTGATCCTTTGTGGGGTGACGGTCAATCGGTAACCCTCCGGAGCTAAGCCATCTGTACCCACTGAGGTTAACACGATCAGATTATTACCTTGGTTACCGTTATTAGCTTTAACAGGATTGCGAAGCGCCTCTTTATCTTTTAAATAGCTAATGAAGAATTGCACGGCCTTGTTATCCAAACTATCGGCGGCGATAACGGTCTCTTGACTAAGCACGAATTCACCTACACCCTTGGTGACCGAAACCGGCGCGGGGATAATACCCATATTGGCATCGGTAGACTGGGCTTTGACCGCCCCAAAACTTAACAGATAAATTAAAGCTATGCAGAAATGCTTTTTTAACATCAGGTCAGTATCAACAGTTTATGATCGGGAGGTGAAGTTAACAGAAATTTGGTTTTGTTGAAGCTGATGAGCGTAAAAATTTAGAGATAAAGGCAGACTTGTATAGATGAGTTTTTATTGAGAACCAAGAATAAAGAGTCAGGAATCAAGATGCTTGCATTTATACCAAGTGATAAGCAAGATAGTTGGCGGTATTATAAACAACAAAGGGCCCACCAACCGGCAGGCCCCTTTTTATTTTTTTGAATTTTAACTTTCGACTTAAAGACTTAAGCAGTCACTACATGCTCTTTAGCGGCAAGGTAACGCTCCGCATCTATAGCTGCCATACAGCCTGAACCGGCAGCGGTGATCGCTTGACGGTAGATATGATCCTGGGCATCGCCGCAGCAGAACACACCGGGGATATTGGTTTGTGCCGTGCCTGGCACGGTCAGTATGTAACCGGTCGGGTCCATATTTAACCAGCCTCTAAATATCTCGGTATTAGGGTGGTGACCAATGGCGACAAAGAAACCTGTTACATCAAGCGTCCTTTCTTCTTGCGTCACGTTATTTAGAACTCTCACGCCTGTCACGTTTAGGCCATCACCAACGATCTCTTGCGTTTCGCTATTATAAAGGATCTCGATATTAGGCGTGTTCAGTACGCGGTGCACCATCGCCCTTGAGGCACGGAACTCATCGCGGCGAACGATCATATAAACTTTATTTACCAGCTTGGCTAAGTAGGTAGCCTCCTCAGCAGCAGTATCACCCGCTCCCACAATAGCCACATCCTGACCACGGAAAAAGAAACCATCGCAAACCGCGCAGGCAGAAACGCCAAAGCCGTTATACTTTTGCTCAGACTCCAAGCCTAACCATTTTGCCGACGCACCTGTAGAAATGATCACCGTATCGGCGGTAATGGTCTTCATTTCATCAACCACCACTTTATGCGGCGAACTGCTAAAGTCAACAGATGTGATATAACCGAAACGGATATCAGTGCCCAAACGCTCAGCCTGTTTGCGGAAGTTCTCCATCATTTCAGGACCTTGAATACCATCGGGATAGCCCGGGTAGTTCTCTACCTCGGTAGTTTGGGTAAGCTGACCGCCGGCCAAAATACCTGTGTAAAGCACCGGCTTAAGATCGGCACGTGAAGCATATATAGCAGCTGTATAACCTGCAGGACCTGACCCGATGATCAGGCATTTTACGTGTTCAGTTTCTTGAGACATTGTTGTAAAAAAATCGAAGAGCAAAATTATAAAAAAAGCTTCGCTATCCGGTCAGGTGTTAGTAATCTTATGGGTTGTGGAGAGATCAATATATTTCCTAACTTTTTAAGTGCTTAAAGTTATTCGAGAAATGTACACGAAACAAAAGCTAAAGGTTTTGATGTGGATGCCCCAACGATCATAACACCTATTTTGCTATCCACTCTGACATTTTTATATAATGCGGGGTTCCAACTTGGACTCGTCATTAACGTTTCCAAAACAAGTTTATCATACTTCAGATCGCCTACGTTCTCAATAACCGGGTCAGTGAGTTCACCTGTTTTACTTAAAATAAAACTATACTTACCATTTCTTATTGAGCCCATTTTGGCTTTAGATAATGCTTGAGTTATCACATTGATCATGTCAAAATCAGGCTTGGCATCTTGCTTATCGGGATTGTTAATAACCTTGTTCTTATCGGCAAGGGATCGATGCTCTATGTTAATGTCATTGTTGTAATGGTCAGTCCCGATAGTATCCCCTTTTGCAGATAGGGTATACCACAATCCCTCTCTTTTATTATTTATATAGTTCCCTATAATATTTACATTGCCATCGTTATTCAAATATTCCAGATGAATACCGTCGAGCAGATCGTTTTTAAATGTACTTAAAATATGAGGAGAGCCGTCGGTATAATAATCGATCCATCTGCCAACTTTCTTACCTTCTAAAAAAAAGCCCTTCCTAAAGATATAATTCCCATTCTTCGCCGAAATGGTATCTGAACGATCTTTTTTATAATCGTATTTGACAACTTCTTTGCCGCTGAACCTTTGATAATAAATAAATTGGCCATGAGGTATTGAAAGTAACGAATCTTTAAAATGCCCCGCTGTTAGAATCTCATCTTTAATAGAATACTGTTTAACCAACCAAACGGAGTCGAGTGACACCCGTTCCAGGGTGTAATATGAATCGGCCTTTTTAATATTACTGGTTCGATTTCCGCTTTTATCCAGATAAACATGATTTGTTTGTGCAAATAGAATTGAGGATAGAAGCACAAACTTAAATATTAATAAATATCTCATCATGCACAAAAATAGTAAATTGATCTTAATCTACTGTTTCCTCATAAATCCTGAATGACGATATCGAGGGCGCCAATATCGAGGAGTAACCGAACCACTCCTAACAAGCTTAATACCTAATACTCGCGGTGATAAGTTAGGTCGAACTTAAAGTAAATATTATCCCTACGTCTGTATCACCCCCACATTAAAAGCCCTCTCGATCGGTGCATGGTTGGCTGCCTCTATGCCCATGGATATCACCTTGCGTGTTTCCAGCGGGTCGATGATACCATCAACCCATAATCGAGCTGCCGCGTAGTATGGCGTGGTTTGCGCGTTGTAGCGGTCGGTGGTTTGTTTTAGCAGGTCGGCTTCTTTTTGCTGGTCTATTTCTTCACCTTTTGCTTTTAAGCCTGCCGATTGCATTTGGACCAGCACTTTGGCCGCTTGCGCCCCGCCCATTACTGCTATTTTGGCCGTCGGCCATGCGTAGATGAGCCGAGGATCGTAAGCTTTGCCACACATGGCATAGTTGCCGGCACCGTAAGAATTGCCTACTACGATAGTGAATTTAGGAACGACGGAATTAGCCAACGCGTTCACCATTTTGGCGCCGTCTTTAATGATCCCGCCCTGCTCGCTACGGCTGCCGACCATAAAGCCGGTCACGTCTTGCAAGAAAACCAGCGGGATCTTTTTCTGGTTACAGTTCATGATAAAGCGTGTCGCCTTATCTGCCGAGTCGGAATAGATCACCCCGCCAAATTGCATCTCCCCTTTTTTGTTCTTTATTACCTTGCGCTGATTGGCGACGATACCTACCGCCCAGCCATCCACACGGCCTAAACCACAAATGATGGATTGGCCGTAACCTGCTTTATATTCCTCAAATTCAGAGTTATCTACCAGGCGATGGATGATCTCCATCATATCATACTGCTTCTCGCGATTATCGGGCAGGATGCCGTAGATATCTTTCTCGTTCTTTTTAGGTGCTTCGGCTTTGATGCGGTCGAAACCTGCTTTAGGGTTATCCCCCATCATGCTGAAGATATTGCGGATGCTGTCCAGGCAAGCCTGATCGTTCGGGTGTTTATAGTCGGTAACGCCGGATATTTCGCAATGGGTGGTCGCGCCGCCGAGGGTCTCGTTATCTACGTCCTCCCCTATGGCCGACTTCACCAGGTAAGACCCTGCTAAAAATACCGAGCCTGTGCCATCCACGATCATGGCCTCGTCGCTCATGATCGGCAAATACGCCCCACCCGCCACGCATGAACCCATGATGGCCGCGATCTGAACGATACCCATACCGCTCATCTGCGCGTTGTTGCGGAAGATGCGACCAAAGTGCTCTTTATCCGGAAATATCTCATCCTGCAAAGGCAGGTACACACCAGCTGAGTCGACCAGGTAAATGATCGGCAGGCGGTTCTCCATGGCTATCTCCTGTGCACGCAAATTCTTTTTAGCAGTGATCGGGAACCAGGCACCGGCCTTCACGGTAGCATCGTTAGCCACTACTACACACTGTCTGCCCGATACATAACCAATACCACAGACCACCCCGCCCGAGGGGCATCCGCCATGTTCGACGTACATGCCGTCGCCGGCAAAAGCGCCTACTTCCAGCCATGGTTTATCATCATCTAACAGATACTTAACACGCTCGCGGGCAAGCATTTTGCCTTTTTCTTTTTGTTTGGCCGCGGCTTTTTCTCCACCGCCTTTAAAGATCTGTTTCAGGCGCACTGTCGCATCGTAGGCAAGATTCTTATTAATGTCTTCGTTCTTGTTAAATTCGATATCCATAATTGGTTGTTGCAGGTGCTGTAATGTTAAACAATTTACAGCAAAAAAGTTCAATTACTATGCATGCATTGTAAATTTTACTTGCTAATAAATTTGGATTTATCAAAAAGATCCGCTACATTAGTATGTCTTCTATCTAACCAAAAACAGCGTCAATTTTGTTGTAACAAGTATTTCCTCTCAAAAAGGTTATTCGTCATGCGTCAATTATTGTATCCCTTTGGGTCCGGCCAACCAATTTTAAAACCCTAATTGAACAGAACGATGATCATTATGACCGTGCTTTACTTGTGCAAGAGATACAATCTGATCCGTTTCTTTAAAAAACCTCAGGTAGTCGCCGTAAAGGTGGTGGCTTAAACAATTCGTCCATACAAAGGCGGCAAATACCGATACATTGGGGTGCACGTATCGTAATAATCCGTTTTTTTGTATATGCTACGCTTTAAAGCAATTTATGTGATACATGCGGCCGGCTGGCTGCTGTTCCTGATATTTCCGCTGCTGTTCCTCAATGACGGGTTGAAGGGGAAAGGCGCGGTAACGTTGCTGTCATCGTCGTATTACCTGCTGTTCTGTCTCACCTACATGGTGATGTTCTATTTTAATCTGGGCTATCTGATCCCGCAATTCCTGTTGCGCAAACGGTATCTGGTATACAGCCTGATCGTTGTTTTTCTTTTTAGCTGTGTTTATTTCCTACAGCCTTTTGATAAGTTGCTGGCACACAACCCGCGGGTAGAGGCGCAAATGGCAGCGCAGGCCCGACAGCGTTATGTGGATAGCGTGAACGAGAGCCATCGTTTCTTCGGGCCGCTCCCTCACGAGAACCTAAGGATGCAGGATCCGATGAGCAAACAGTCGGCAGGTATTAGTCCGCTGTTAGCGCATTCACGCAATATCGATACTATCAGTTTGATCATCTTCGCGCTGATGATGGCGCTGAGTGTCGCCATTGGTACGGTACAACAATGGCAGACCACCGAACAGAAAGTGATCAAGGCCGAAGCAGAGAAAGCTAACGCGGAGCTGTCTTTCTTAAAAGCGCAGATCAACCCGCACTTTTTGTTCAATACGCTCAACAACATCTACACGCTGTCGATAACGGATAGCGAGCATACGTCGGAGAGCATCATGAAGCTGAGCAACATTATGCGTTATGTGACCGACGAGGTTAGCCAGGACCTGGTATCGCTACAGGACGAGGTGAACTGCCTGAATGATTACATCGATCTGCAACGTTTAAGATTGGGTAAGAAAACGCACGTGCAATTCGACATTAAAGGATCGATCACCAACCAAAAGATAGCACCACTGATCCTGATCCCGTTTATCGAGAACATGTTCAAGTACGGCATCAGCAAAGCGAAAGAAAGCACATTGAAGATAGAACTGATAGCCGAAGCGCAAACCATTACCCTGCTGTGCGAGAACCCTGTTTTTGCCGATCAGCCCAAAAATACCGAACGTACCGGCGTAGGCATAGCCAATACCAAACAACGGCTTGGATATATGTACCCCGGCAAACACTTATTGAGCATAGAAGAAAAAAATGATCTGTTCAGGGTGAAACTGACCCTGCATTGTTAGCCTCACCCCAACCCCTCTCCTAATGGAGAGTGGCTTAAAAAGACCGAACTAACTATGACACCGCTTAAATGTATAGCTATTGATGACGAACCGCTTGCGCTTGAACTGATGCGTAAGTACATTGCTAAATTTCCGCAATTGCAATTGGTACAAACTTTTGAGGATGCGATATCGGGAGCGGAGTTTTTAAAACAGAACGCCATCGACCTGCTATTCGTTGATATTAATATGCCCGATATCACCGGGATAGATCTGGTGCGGTCGCTGGTCAACCGGCCAATGGTGATCTTTACTACCGCCTACAAAAATTTTGCTTTTGAAGGGTTCGAGTTAGAGGCGATAGACTACCTGTTAAAGCCGATAGATATTGGCCGTTTTGGTAAGGCGGTAGAAAAAGCTGTAGACTTTCAGCAATACAAAAAAAAACAAGCCGACCCGGCGCAACAGGAAAGCTTGTACGTATATTCTGAATACCGGATGGTGAAAGTAAATTTGGCTGATATTGAGTATATCGAGAGTATGGAGGACTATATCAAGATCCACACCAGCAAGGATGCCAAGCCCGTGTTGACTTTGATGCCGTTAAAAAAAGCGTTGGAGAAATTACCGGCCGACCAGTTTCAGCGTGTACACCGCAGCTATGTAGTGGCGGTGGGTAAGATAAGATCGGTACAGAACCGTAAGATCCAACTGGCTAATGCCGAGTTGCCGATAAGCGACAGCTATAGTGCTTTTGCTAAGGAATGGGTGAAGAAATAAGGGGCAAAAACCGCGTCCCGATACACTATAAGGCGTTTTCCACTGACGGATAAGTATGAAAAAAGGGCCAAACACTTTCGTATCGGGCCCTACATCTACCTATGAAAAACATACCCTTATGAGAGGGTATGACAAATATAGAAACACTTTTAATTTTTTTTAACAATTTTTTAAAAAAAATTTAACGCTATACGGACAGATTTTTCTCTATCAAGGTTTGAATAATGCCATCAACCATACCAACGCTTGGCACGTAGATGTTTTTGATACTACCCCATTTCAGTACACTAAGGTAAATTTCGCAAGCGGGGATGATCACGTCGGCACGGTCCTGATTCAATCCAAGTACGTTGATACGTTCTTTCATCGAGAAAGAGTTGAGGTAATTGTACAAGTTGTTCAGTTTGGCAAATGATAGCGGGCTGCCCTCCTTTTCGCCCGATAGCTTGTACAGCTTATTGATGTTACCGCCGGTGCCAATGCCCGATAGGTTCTTCACGTTTTTGGTGTGCAGCCGTAAAAAGTCTTTCATGGCTTCCCAGGTATCGTCCTTATCCTGGTTATCCAAAATACGGATGGTACCCAAATTGAAAGACTGTGATGCCAGCAACTCGCCATTGCTGAACAGCGAAAGTTCGGTACTGCCGCCGCCAACATCAATATAGAGGTAGTTCTTTGTTTTATCGATATCCTGCTCAATATGGCTGGAGTAGATGATATTAGCCTCAACCTCGCCATGTACGATCTCCAGATCTACGTTGGCTTCTTCCTTTATCGCCTTTACCAGATCGGCACCGTTCCTGGCTTCGCGCATGGCCGATGTGGCGCAGGCACGGTAGTCGTTCACCTTGTACACGTCCATCAGGTTCTTAAAGGCCTGCATGGTCTTTACAAGGTCAACGCATTTTTTTTCGGATATCTGCTGATCAAGAAAAGCATCATCGCCCAACCTAAGCGGAACGCGCAATAGGGTATTTTTTTTGAACGACACGGTGCCGTCGTTCTCTTTAATATCTGCTATCAGCAAACGAACGGCGTTACTACCGATATCTATAGCTGCGTATCTCAAACTCTGCCTTTCTTGTTTTTAAGGTAATTGTAAATGTCTATCTGCGCACGGACCAACGTGTCCGACTTGGTTTTGTGGTATTTGTTAGAGTTGGCGGCATTGATCTCGCGCGCCTTGGTATTGTCGGTCAGTTGCAGATCTATAATGTCGCGGATCTCTTTTTGCAGCCACGAGCTGTAGATCGGGAAACCCACCTCTACCCTATTATCAATATTGCGCGACATCAGATCGGCCGATGTAAGATACACCAGTTCGTCCCCGCCGTTACCGAATATCATAACCCGGGCGTGCTCCAAATATTTATCTATGATACTTATCGCAGTTATATTATCGCTCACGCCTTTAACACCCGGCACCAAACAACACATCCCCCGAATGATAAGCTGGATCTTCACCCCGGCTTTGCTGGCCTGGTAAAGTTTGGCTATCATGCTTTCGTCGGTCAAGCTGTTCATCTTCAAAACCATGTAAGCGGGCTTACCAAGCTTGGCGTTAGCTATCTCGGTATCTACTAATTTATAGATAGCCGGGCGCGAATCTATTGGCGATACGATCAAGTGCTTTAACCCACGTGGCAATACACCCTTATTTAACGCACGGAATACCTGTACCAGATCTGCAGTTAAACGCTTGCTGGCAGTAAGCAAAGTATGATCGGCGTATATTTCTGAGGTTTTCTCGTTAAAGTTACCGGTAGACAGCGCCGCGTAATGGGCAGGTTTACCTTTCTCGATACGGGTTACCAGGCAGATCTTAGAGTGCACTTTGTAACCTGCTATACCATAGATAACGTTAACACCGCCCTCTTCCAGCCGATTGCTCCAGCCTATATTGTTCTGCTCGTCAAAACGGGCGCGTAGTTCAACCAATACGTTCACCTTTTTGCCGTTCTTGGCGGCATTGATCAGGGCATGGACCACACGGGAATTCTCGGCCAAACGATAGATCGATAAGCTGATCTCTTTAACCTTAGGGTCGATGGCCGCCTCGCGTAAAAAGTGGATGATGTAATCGAAAGACTGATATGGCGTACTGATCAGATAATCGTGCTTGGCGATGGAGGTCATCAAACTTTTGCCGAACGACAGGTCATCAACCGTTAGTGACGGATGCTTAGAATACTCCAGATCGGGCCGACCAACGTTAGGGAATTTGATAAAATCCTTAAAGTTTTGGTACCGGCTGACCGGGATGAGGCTTTCTTTACCAACCCCTATCTTGTCGACCAAAAATTGCACCATGTCTTCGGGCATGTCGGCATCATATTGCAAACGCATGGGCTTGCCTTTTTTACGCTTTTGCAAGCTTTTGCTCAGCGCATCAATAAACTTCTCGCTTACTTCCTGATCAAGGTCCAGCTCCGCGTCGCGGGTAAGCTGTATGGAATACGCCTCGATGCTATCATGCTCAAAAATGAAGAATACATCCTCCAGATTGTATCGGATAATGTCGTCAGATAAGATGATGAATTTTAAGTTATTAGTTTCAGGCAATACCAAAAATCGGGATACCGTATCGGGCAACTCTATCAGCGCGTATCTGATCTTCTTTTTATTGGTCAGCTTTACAAAAAAGTAGATGGCACGGTCGCGCAGTTCGGGCAGCGGCCCATGGGTATCCAGCATTACCGGTACCAATGTCGACAGCAGGCGTTCCCTAAAATAGCTTTTAACAAAAGTACCACGGGCCACGTTCAGCTGGGTCTCGTTGATCAGGAATATCTTCTCGGCTGCAAGTTCTTTAACAATGATGTTATCGTACAGGTGACTGAACTTTTGCTCTTGCTTTAATACCAGGTTCTTGATCTGGCTCAACAATTTCTTCGGGCTGTAGCCTAATAATTGCTTGGCCTTGTCATTCAGGTTGGTCAAACGTGTGAGTGTTGCTACGCGGACACGATAAAACTCATCCAGATTAGAAGCAAAGATCGCCAGGAAACGTACCCTGTCTATTAGCGGAACGGTAGGGTCGGCCGCTTCTTGCAGTACCCTGTCGTTAAAGTAAAGCCAACTTATTTCCCGGTTAATTAAAGGTAAACGCTGATCAGGCATAGTCGATATTAGTAAGGCAGCAATGCCTATACAGCAAATCTGACCATTTATTTGTTAAGATAATATTAAGTTAAATGTTTTTGTTTACAAAACGCCCGCAGGGCGGGGAAAGCCGGGAAGACCGAAAGTACGAAAGTTAGGAATATATCGATATAGAAAGACCCGTTGTGGAAGTCTCCTTGCTTCTGACTTCAGACTTAGGATCATTCCAACTTCTGACTTTCGGACTTCCCGTCTTTCTGACTTTTCCGACTTTCGGACTAAACACCTATCTTTGCACTTTAATAAACCAAGCTACCCATGCCAACATTTGATATTGTAAGCAAGGTTGACGGGCAAACGCTCGACAACGCTATAAACACAGCCAAAAAAGAGATACTGAACCGTTACGATTTTAACGGATCTAAAAGCACTATCGATCTGGATAAAAAGACCAACGTGATCACTATCGTTACCGAAGATGATATGCGTCTGAAAGCAATCACCGATTCTATTATTAGCCGTATGATCAAGCAGAACCTCGACCCTAAATCTTTGGATCAAGGTAAAGAGCAACACGCATCCGGCAATATGATCCGTAAAGAGATAGCTATAAAAGAAGGACTTGATAAAGAAGCCGCCAAAAAAGTGGTCAAAAAGATCAAGGACAGCGGTATGAAAGTACAACCAGCCATTATGGACGATATGGTACGCGTGACCGCAAAAAAGATAGACGACCTGCAGGCTGTGATCAGCCTTTGCCGTGGCGAGGATTTTGGTCAGCCGTTGCAGTATATTAATATGCGTGCTTAATTAGGCATCGGCGTATAAAAGGAAAGGCCTTTGCATTACTGCAAAGGCCTTCCCTTTTAAAATTTCCGTTTAGTTAGACGGGATAAGCACAACCTTAACCGTGAACGCGCCAGGTTTGGTAATGACCGTAGAACCATCAGATGCCTGGGTCTCTAAAGTGATATTGCCCACGCTATGTGTGTAACTGTAAGCGATGCCATTATAAACTTGTGGTAATTGCTCGTAAACCCCACCGCCAAAGGTAGCGTAAGATACTATAGCCCAATTTTGGTTAACATCGGCATCAATTGCCGGCATCTGATAGCTCGCCGAATAGGTTCTACCGCCATCGCTGGTACTCCAATCGTTTGCCCTTACATCAATAAAATAGGTCTCGTTAGGCACCACCACATTGTTGGTCTTTTTGCACGAGGTAGCCAGCAAAGCAAAGCAGGCTAAGAATAATAGGAATGATCTTTTCATAAGTTTGTATGTCTTTATAATTGTCAGATATTTTAAAAAGCAAAAGGTTTAGTCACTAACTTTAACCAATGCTAAAAAACCTGATCTTACTCTTAACGCTATTTCCGGCCACTCTGTTTGCACAAAGCACAATTAGTGGCCGCGTGGTTAGCATGGCCAACAAAAACGGAGTGGCAGCGGCCAGTGTTTTCTTAAGCAACACCAGCATTGGCACCAATACCCTGCCCGACGGAACTTACACCCTAAAGAACGTTAGGAACGGGCAATACGACCTTGTAGTGACCTGCGTGGGTTACGAGCCTCATCACTATACCGTGCTGATAAACAATACAGATAAGGCTGTAGATGTTATAGAGCTAATGCCCAAAGTGACCGAATTAAAAGAGGTCACCATAAAATATGACCCTAAAGATCTTAATAGCGACAAAGCCAACAACGCTTTACGCAAGATCCAGTTAGCCAGATTCACCGCCGAGTTTTTAGGCCGCACCGCTAATGCATCGGAGTGTAAACTATTGAATCCGGACATACTCGACCTGTATCACGACCCTAAGGATAATTCGCTGCGCGCTAACGCGCCCGATTTTTTGCTGATACAGAACGATGCATTGGGTTACAAAATAAAATACCTGCTAACAGACTTTTACTTTACCCCTAAGACCGGCGATGTCTATTACGTTGGCTCGTTCATTTTTGAACCGTTGACCGGCGACGAAGCATCACAGCGCAAATGGATGCGCAACCGCGTAGCGGCTTACAAGGGTTCGGATATGCACTTTTTGAGGGCCTGTATTATTGATATGGTAACCGAAGAGGGCTTTACGGTTTACAGTCTCACCCGCAAAAACAATGATGCCCGGCAACCGGACAGTGTAATAAAGGCTAAAGCCACCGCGTTTAAAATGGCCGGTTTTGACAGAGGTGTTAGAGACTCCTTAAAATATTGGGCCGAACAGGCCAACATGCCAAAATATACAGAAATACGTTCAAACAAGCCGGTACCTACCCGGGATTACATCAGACTTACCCAAACTAAAGGCCTTTTTGCAATAGGCTACCCCGGCAAATTGCAGATAAGGTATAAAACAAGGGCGCTGAACGCGCTCATTAGCTTTTACGAACCTTTTTCTTTTTTCGACAACAACGGCGTCATAGTCAATCCCCGAAGCAATACAATGGAGGGCGCCTGGGCTTTTCAGCGCGTAGCCGATCTGCTGCCCGTAGATTATGAATTGCCAATTAGCTTAAACGATTGATCATTTTTGATCGTGATAACCGATAGCTTCTTTCATGCCGGTACTCAGGTTATCTAAAGATGGTTCGCCGTCGAAGATGGAAAAATTACAGTTGTATTCCCACAATATGCCCGGGATGTTTAATTGCTTTAAAGACGTGCGTACGGCTTTAATATAATTAACCCGGCTTTGCGGATCGGTATATTTGTTATACACGCCATATTCGCCGCAGATGATCGGCACCGAATATTTATCGGCCCAAGCTTTTACTATCTTTAGTTTATCCGTGATCGAACCTTCGTTGCCGTCCAGGTGATACTTTTTATAGTTGCTTTCTCCAAAACTTCCTTTCGCTTTTTCATTCATCGGCGGGAATGTACTATTGGCATAAGGGAAACCGATACCTGTAGTAGCCATTTGCACCCCTACCCAATCGGCACCCTGGTGGGTGAATAAGAACGGCTCATAAAAATGGAATACGTAAATAATATTGTCGTCCTTCAGCCGAACAAAGCGGCTTAACTCGTAAATGCTGTTATAGTTAGACGCGCCAACCAATAATGTGCGTTTAGGATCAATTTTGCGCAGTGCGGTAACGATATTATAGGCTGCGTCTTTCCAAACTTGGGGATCTATCGGTCCGGGTTCGTTATAGATCTCAAAAAAAAGCTGGTCGGGGCTGGCTGACTTAAATCTTTCGGCAACGGCGGTCCAGGTTTTAACAATGGCGGCCGTTTCGTTGTAGTGGTTCTCGTTGGTCAGCTCGCCGTAATGGTAGTCTATAACGAGTTTAAAGCCATATTTGCGGCATTTTTGCCAGAAATTTTCTACCCGGGCAAGAACTTTTTCGTTAGGCCCTTGTTTATTTTCCAGATACTTAAACGCGACAGGCAATCTTATGCTTTTAAAGCCCAACGTTTTAAGCAACTCAAAGTCACTGTCTTTAATACCCTCGCTATCGGCCAGGTTATTATCCCAGGTTTGTTCCAACCACGATACACTTATCCCGTTGTTAAGCGTTTGTGCACGCTTAAAAGCCGTTTGCCTTTCGGTTGATAAATTTCGCTGGGGTTTTGCCTCTTGAGCAACCACTGTCAGCATAATTAAAAAAATTAATATTACCCGATGCTTTACGCGTGTGTTTGGTATTGAATACATTTTTTAGCTATATTTCATCCGTTATTTATGCTAAACGAGGCGTATTACTTATATAAGTAAATTTTTTGCACAGATGTTTGTCCAGATCACTAAAGAAGAGCTTGCGAAAGAAATTAATAAAAAAGCGTGGTTTCAGACTAACAATATCGTATGGACCATCATTTTCTTATATCCTATCTTCAGCATCATCGATTTTATTTACGCTAACGAGGTTTGGATACAATTTTTGATCGTGCGGATAATTACCGTAATGATCATTTACGCAACTTACACCTTCTTCATCAACCGAAAATACGATTATCGGATACTCCTGCATATCAGTTTCTTCATGCTGTCGTTAATTTCGGCCATCCTTTGTAACATCGTAACCGATTCGCGGCTAACTATCTATTTTTTAACGTATTCGGTCATTGTCCTATTTCTTAACCTGCAGGTTTTTTGGGAGCCGATAAACTCGGTGATACAAGGTTTGATAGCACTGATGTTGCTTGCTATTTTTTACAACTCGCTCAGCAACTATACGCTAGATCTTATAGTAAGTAATGGCGGTCAGTATTTTGTGGTCATTTTGATCATTTCTACATTGATCCCTAACGCGCGTTACAAAGTGATCGTGCGCGAAGTGAAACAGTCGATCGTGATCGAAAAATCTAACGAGCAACTGAAACAGCAGAACCACGATATTGCCGAAAAGAACAACATCATTGATATGCAGTACGACAGGCTGCGCAAGCTTGACGAGCAAAAAAACAGCTTTATCAATATTGCCGGCCACGATCTAAAGAACCTGATCGGCTCTATTATCATGAGTAATAACATGGTGAAGGACGAAGACTACCGTTTAAGCTCGGACCAGCGCGAATTTGTGCAATACATTGGCGACTCGGCCGATAAGATGCAATACATGCTTAACAAGTTAATGGATGTTAAAGAGATCGAATCGCCGGAGTTGAAATTTAACCTGGAGATGTTCGACATTAACGCCGAAGTGCAAATGATCTACAAAGGACTGGTAGAAACGGCCCTGATGAAGAATATCCATTTGATAGACAACATCCTTAAACTACCGCTTAACGTAAAGCTGGATAAGGTATTCACCGGGCAGGTATTCCAAAACTTGTTGTCGAACGCTATCAAATTTTCGCAGACAAATAACAACATCCGTGTAATAACCAGCCTGCAACGCCAAAAGTTCGTTTTCGAGATCATTGACGAGGGCGTGGCCATTGGCCAGCAGGAGTTGGACATGATGTTCAATAAATTAAAAACACTTAACGACGCATCGGGCCACGTAGAGAGCCGTTTAGGCCTTGGATTATCTATCGCCAAACTAATGACCAAAGAATTAGGCGGCGAATTAGCATACCGAAGCGACGAGAACGGTAATTATTTTAGAGTAGAGTTTTACGTGATCAATTAGTATTTTCCGAAACAGCGATGAACAAAATTATAGCCTTACTTGCATTTATACTTTTATTAGCCAAAATACCGGCTTCAGCACAGGTGATATCCTCATTCAAGTCGTACGGGCACGATGATGACCCTATAAACGGCATGAGCGGATCTACATCCTACTTTTTTAGGATAGATCCATTGGTGGAGATGAACGGCAGTAAGATGGTCCTATACTTTGAGCCATCAAGGGCTTTGGTAGCTCAAAACTCATTCATCAACGTTATTGTAGCCGATAAACCTGTTTACAGCGGCAGGTTAACTAAAGATTCTATCCAACGGATCATCCTCCCTCTTTCCCGGGCTGATGTATCCAGTGATGGCAAATATCTGAAAGTGCAGATAAAGACCTTGTTGAACATATCCGACGATAAATGCCGCGACCTTGACAATCCGGCTATGTGGGTAAAGATCAAAGGCTACTCGTACCTGGCGCTTAACCGCAACACTAAAGATTTTTTCTCTAACATCAACATCGCCAATTCTTTCGAATCAAAAAAAGCGATCGTTTATCCGGTAAACCCTACCCTGCACGATCTGAAGGCTGTGGCTTGGGCTTACTCACGGATGAAAAAAACAGACCTGAAAAACATACCCGTTTTTGAGGCTGATAAGATACCGGATAGTGTCCGCAACTATATTATGGTGGGCAAAATAAACAGTTTGCCGGCACCAATGCGCAGCCTGATCAATGTTACTCCGCAAGCCAAACAAGGTATGTTTTATCTGAGCAAACGCTCGCTTAACGTAACCGATAGCGTGTTGAAACTGGTAGATGTTAACGGCAAACTGGTACCGGTACGTTCGGTAGAGAACCTGACCGTTCCGGGCGAAGTGTTATTCATCACCGGTGGCGATGATGAGGGTTTAGAAAAATCTATAACCGCGCTGGGTAATATGAATATCCTGAACTCGACCTTTGGTGATTACCTGATCATTGACCATGCCGAGAATACCTTCTTTAAAACCGTTGACGAGAACCGCTCAAGGCTGACCTTAAAGCAAATAGGCGGCGTTACCAACTTTATGTCGGGTATCGGCGCGCTGAAAAGCGAATACAACTTTAAAAATAGCGACTTTAGCTTTACCCCTAAAGAGGTGGAGATATCCATTACGGCCAACTACAGCAGCTTGAATGCTAACGACCGTGGCTTCTTCAATATTTACCTTAACGGTATGCTGATCAACAGCGAAAAGCTGGATGCATCAGGTAAGTTAAAAACGTCGGTAACTATTAACCGTTACCAGCACCACAAATATAACACGCTGGTGGCCGAGTTTAGGTTCTACCCAAGCAGTGGTAACTGTATGAACAGCTTTACCAACTTCTTTGCCGAGATAGATGTAGATAAATCATACCTGGAATCAAAGAACCCATTCATCACCAGCGACCTGAGTTTCTACCAATATCCGGAGGCTTTTAACGCCGGTTCTACCCGTATCGTGGTGAGCAAACAATACGCTAAATATGCCGCTGCTGCTATGGGCGAGGTTGTTTACGAGTTGAATAACAACATTAACGCTAACAACTTCCCGATCTTTCAATATTCGAGCGATGTTAACACTTCGGACATTAAAAAATACAACCTTATCGCCTTACTTACACGGGATGATAAGTTGATGGGCGAGTTCCCCGATGCACCGATCACCTTTAGTAAGGATTTCAGGCTTTATAATAACGATAATAACCAGGTGGTGTACCGGCTGAACGATTCGGTATCCAACGGTCTGGCGCAGATATTTTATGGGCGGGCCAACAATGCCACATTGGTAGTAACGGCCACGGGCACGCATCTGGCGGATGCTTTTCTATCGGTATCAAAATCCATCACAGAACAGCTTTCTACCTTATCCAGTAACGTTTGTATAGCCGATGTTAGTGGTAACAAATATCTGTTCAATATCAGTAAATCGAGCGAAAACCTGGAGTACGTGGATACCAAGACCGCCCTATCGCGCTTTTGGGAAAGCTACAATTTGTACATCCTGTTAGCCATTTTGATATTGATATTGCTATCGTTCCTTTACGTGCGTTCGAGGGTGCAAAAATCTCAGGATATGCTATCCGAATAATTTAGCATCAGGTTATTATTGGTGTCCCCTGTTTGTTAACAGGGGATGCTTATTAGTTTTACCGATACAAATGATCGGCAATGAGTTTAGATATTCGCGACGTTTTAGTTCAGGATAAGTTCATCACCACGGCAGATAAGGACCGCATCCTTGGTATAGCATCTAACCTGGGGCAGTCTTTCATTAAGGTCGCGCTCAATTTCGGCTTCATATCGCGTAAGAACTACGAGCGTTCATTAATAAACGCCGGGTATCCGTTGCAGCAGATCAGGGAAGAAGAATTTGACCGGGAGCTACTCGACAAAATAGAGCTGAAATTTGCTTATGAACACCTTGCCCTCCCCCTCCGTATCGAGAATGGTAAAGTGGTAACGCTAATGGCCGACCCTACCGATGAGCTTTTTATCGACTTTATCAGGTTCACTTTTGATATGGAGCCGCAGATCATTGTAGCGTCGGACCTGGATATTACCTGGCTAAGCCATAAGCTATTAGGCGATAAATACGTAAAATCGGCAGTTTACGAGTTACTAAACCGCGACCCCGCAAATTCAGCCATCATTACCTTCACAGCTAATCAGCTCCTGTTCATTTTTATCTCTATCGGGCTGATCATTATTGGTCTGTTCATCAACTTCAAGATCGTATCCATCGTATTGAACGTGTTGATGAGTTCGTTCTTTTTGATCGCTATCGTATTCAAGCTGTTCCTGGCATTGGTGGGTTCCCGGTTCGAACTATTCCAGGCGGTGACACGCGAGGAGGTGAGGAAAGTAAAGAACGAGGACCTGCCCGTTTATACCATTCACCTGCCCGTTTATAAAGAGGATAAGCTGATCAAAAAACTGATCTGGAACTTGCAAAGTCTGGACTATCCCCGCGAGAAACTGGACATCAAACTGATCATTGAAGAGGACGACGACAAGACCCTGAACGCGGTGCGCGACCTTGATTTCCCGGCCGTTTTTGAGGTGATCGTTGTGCCCTTTCACATGCCTAAAACCAAACCAAAAGCATGTAACTACGGCCTGCACTTTTCGCGTGGTAAATACCTCACCATTTATGATGCGGAGGACATCCCTGACACTGACCAATTAAAAAAGGTGGTGGCCTTATTTGCTAAACTGCCATCCAACTATATCTGCGTGCAAAGCGCACTGAATTACTTTAACCGCGGCGAGAATTTCCTTACCCGCATGTTCACGCTTGAGTATTCTTACTGGTTCGATTACATGCTCCCGGGACTGGATACCATGGATATCCCTATCCCGCTTGGCGGCACCAGTAACCACTTTAAAATGGCTAACTTGTTAGAATTAGGCGCCTGGGACCCATTTAACGTTACCGAAGATGCCGACCTTGGCCTGCGTGCATACTCAAAAGGTTACAAAGTAGCGATCGTGAATTCGACCACGTACGAAGAAGCGAACAACGACTTTTTTAACTGGATACGCCAACGCTCGCGCTGGATCAAAGGGTATATGCAAACCTATCTGGTGCACATGCGCAACCCGGTAAAGCTTTGGAAAAAAGTAGGCTGGAAAGGTTTCTTAGGCTTTAACTTTTTCATTGGCGCTACACCACTTACGTTTTTGGCCTACCCCCTGCTGCTATCGGTATTTTTGTTTTACGTAGCCTTCGACCTGAGATTTATACGCGAGTTATTCCCGGATTGGGTACTGTTCATTAGTATTTTCAACCTGATGGTGGGCAACATTCTGATGATCTACGTGAATATGATGGCCGTATTTAAACGCCGTTATTACGAGCTGATCTTGTTTGCCATAGCCAACCCAATTTACTGGTTAATGCACTCGGCAGCGGCTTATAAAGGCCTATGGCAGCTGATCGTTAACCCATTCTATTGGGAAAAGACCAACCATGGCTTAAGCAAAGTTAATAACCCAACCAACGTTGTTAAATGAGCATGTCTAAAAACTTCATGGTGCTTGTGTTGACACTGGTTTTGGCCGGCTACTACGTTTTTGTGGCCGTGTACCTCAACAACATGGGTTATTACAACCAGGAGTCGTTATTTTATATCGAAAAAGGGAAGATCGTTTTTGATGGTATTGGTCAGCGCTTAAAAGTGATCGGCCTTACCGCGCCGCTTTTTCCATTCTATGCCACTTTTGTGTTCTCTATTGTCAGTGAGCAATTATCGGCCGTATTGGCATCGGCTGTAGGTACGGCAGTATTGTTCAACATCATGGCCAACGCCATCATAAAGCGGCTGGACGATGAGTTTTATGTATTCTTTCTGTTAGGCATTTTCCTGATACACCCGGGGATATTATATGCGGCATGTTCTGGCAAGTCCGTCTACCTGATACTCATATTCTTTTTCCTGTTCTACCTTAACTTTTTTAAGTTCTATCTTTCAAATACCACTTTCCACGTTTCCATTGCCAGTATATGTTTGGTGGTATTGGTTTTTTGTGATTATAAGTTCATTTGGCTTACGCTGTTCTTTTTACCACTGGTGCTGTCTATATCTATCGATAGCTTAAACCTGAGCGAGAAAGAATCGGTATTTCGTCTGTTCATCAGTTTTAATAACCCGTCGTTACGGCGTAAGCTGATCAACAAGACCTTTGCCATGTACATCATCATCTTTATCCTGCCGTTGGTTTCGGTGCTGATCTACAAGATGCTGAACTTAACCCACGCGGCCGACCTTAACTACTTTATAGACAGCCCTTACGCCACCTGGAGCGTAATGGCCGAAAAGATAGATTACAACGTGCTGCTGGATACCACCATGCACCATAAACTGCCCGAAGCGCCTATCGTGATATCTACCCGGATGATCTTGTATTGCCCCATGATACTGGTGGCCATTTACCTGTATCGCCAACGTACCTACCAGATCCTTACCCTGCTCACGCCGTTTGCCTTTGTAGAGTTTTTACGGATAAAATACGACAAAGTGTACCTGGCGCAACAATACTATCTGATCTTTTTGATATTGGCACTGCTTTGCGTAGTGATCAGGGCGGTGACCATTAAGGAGCAAAAAGCATTTAAAATAATGCTGGTAATTTTGGGCGTGGTGCAAATATACAGTGGCTACATGTTCCTGGACAGATCGTACGTAAAGGAAGAGCAAACTTTTATTCGCGTGCTGATGAAAAAAGAGGCCCCGGATTCTCAGAACGAGAATATCGACATGGCCAATTATATTAACGCCCTTCCCGGTAACCCGCGTTTGTTGATCGATGACGGCGTCGCCTATCCCGTTGCCGCGTTCATTAAAAATGTGCAAGGCCTGATCATGCCTTACGAGGAACGTTTTTTAAGCGCCGTAGAATCGCCGGGGCGATACGCCTCTTATATTTTGGTGGCCAGTACTAAAAACCCGGCCAATGGTTACACCCAACTTACTCCAAAATACCTGCAAATATTACGCACGGGTAACAACAAGATCTATCTCGAAAAACGTTTCGAGACCAACGATTGGATCTTGTATAAAATAGATCAGCACTAACGCTGACCTCATTTTTATTTTGGCATCGCACCTACTATTGCGATGCCTGCTTTACATCCTTATTTAGCTCACGCACCGCGCCGCCTATCGCCCCATCGGGTGTTATCCCTTGGATGTTGATCGTGTAGTTGGCGGGCAGGTCCGACGTGTAAAACGATATTTTAGCTTTTCCATTGGCATCGGTAAAAATGTTCGGCTCCCAATGCAGGGTAGCTCGATAGTCGGGCATGCCGGCAGGTTTTCCGTTAGCTTTGTATTTAGGCCGATAGAATTGCTGCGGCACCATCAATGGTAAAGGGCGATAAGTGACCGCCGATGGTGCACGGTTTTTGAACCAGCCGGCCCCATTGCCGGTAGTGATCTCGATGATCGCTATCTCGGGTGTTACGTTACTGTAAAGGTTGGCCCTTCGATCCAAATAAGATGGTTCATTACCTGGTATGTAGAACCATCGTTCCACATCTCCGCCTTGCTTAAATTCATCTAATTGCTTGTTGATGTCTTGGCCTTTGAATGACCTCATGATCCAATCATTTTTCGGGCGAAAATATTTGGTAACATGTTTATCACTCCACATCACCTCCATACCCTTAAAATTAGCTATTTGGTATTGGCTGATCTCGTCTATCAGGTCATCTACCCGGTAAGGTATATTCAGTTGAATAGGTAACCCACCGCCATCCATTAAGATCACCACCATATGTCTGCCTAATTTTAAGGTGGGCACTTCTTTAAGCGTGGTCACCGTTATCCCCGGCAATTTTTGCCTGAGCAATTGCCATAGATTCATCACTGCCGATTCCTTGATATCCTTTTCGTCAAATACCAGATCCTGCCTGCCCGGTCCGTTACGGTTATGTGAGTTTTTGATCACTTTTACCGTTTTGATGTTCACGTTACGAAGCAGGGTGCCTTGCCCTTTCATGTTAGAAAAATCGACTTGCTGGCCTACCCGTTTTACGTAATTCAATTGTGTGGTGTCGCTATTGACATACCAGGGCAGTACCGCCTTACGGATGGTCTCGGGCACCGGCATCGGTTTAAATTTCTCTACGCTGATCCCGCCAAAGGCTCTTGCTTTGCCGTTCTTATTATTCGCCTGCAAAAAGAATGAGCCTGAATCTATCCGCGGCAATTTGTTAAAGCTATAGCGGCCATTAAAGTCGGTTTGGGTAGATGTAACAAAACTCGGCCTTTGCGACGAGATGATCACCTCCGTATTGGGCACCGGTTTATTAGCAAGATTAACTACCCTGCCCGTCACCTCTATATCCTGTTCGGCTTTGTATGCCGGATCTTTGTGTTCAAAAACTTCTTTCCAATCGTAAGCGGCCCATCCCTGCGTCAACAGCAAATTGTCTAAAGCTGCCCAAGCCTGCTTGTCTTTGCGGGTTAGATAATAGCCGGGATCTTCGATATCGCCTTTCAATTCCGAATTCAACAGCAAACTGGCAGCCATGCCAAAATTTTGGACACTATCCGGCTTCACCTGCGAATCGTCCGTCACCGCTAAGGAGAAACTGCCCTGCACCGGCAAACCGCTCTTATCGGTAATGGTCAGTTCCATGCCCACACTATCGCGTTTTGCATACTTTGGTTTATTGGCGATTATGCTGATATTGAGTTGCTCTTTATTATCAACGAACACCAACCTTTGATTTAGCGGGCGCTTACCTTTAAATAAGGTGAACTTAGCAATACCTGTAGGGAAAAGCTTTTTATCGATACTGATAGCCGGCCCACTCAGCGCCGCCTTTTCAGAATAATAGATCCTGCCGCCCGATGTGCCGATCAGGTAATAAGCACTGTCGGTACTTGCTGCAACAATGCTTGTTAAATTGCTGCTTGCCGCGATGCTTACTTTCAGTTGATCTGCGGTTTCATCGTTGTCAATGTGTAACACGATACCCCTTTCGCTCGCTTTGGGCAGACTATAAGTTTGTTCGATACCCTCGGGTTGGATGATCCTAGCCGTGTAGGTATCCCCTTTTTTTGGGGTGAACTCGAAACTCCCCATACCGCCGTGCAGCGTAATAAAGTCGGCTACTTTGTTGCCTTTACTATCTTGTACCTCGCCGGCTACCGGGGAGCTCTTGCCGTCTTCGCCTATCGCCTTAAATCCAACAGTCGACCGCAGGCCAGCTACCATGCTGCCGCTTTCGGGCAAAAATTGCAAGTCGGTCTTTTGGCTGCGGTTAATGCGCAGTGGTACCTGGACTGTCTTTTCGTTATCCTCGGGTTCTAAACTTTTTATCTGTAGCCTAAGGTTGCGCCCATCCAATTTGTCTTTAAGCGTTTTGCTGAATTTAATGCTGCCATCTACACCCGTCTGCATTTCTTCTTTATGCAGGTAGTATTTGCCCTCGTATATCCGCACTTCCACCTTTTTAAGCGCTAAGGATGACAGGCCTTTATCCGCCCGGTTCAGTTTCAGATCCACATCCAATCTATCCTTTTCGCCATCGCGCTTGATACCCGCGCTCGACCGCACCAGCCAGGCATTTGTAGCCGGGACACCGAGATAAAAACGCTGGTTAAACACAAGGTCTTCGCCAAAGTTCTGCATCCAGTTGGTGTAGGCCCTCAAGGTGTAGCCACCCTCGGCAAAAATGGCTTTGGTCAGCGGGATCTGTCCCGAAGCCATGCCATCCTTTATCTTTAAACTTACCCGGCGGACAGCCTCGGTGCTATCATTATCCAACTCCACATAAAGCAATCCGCTTTGCCTGGATGGCTTCCCTTCAGCATCGGTCACATATCCTTTGAACCAGAGCGTATCGCCCATATTATAGTATGGCTTATCGGTATGCATGTACACCTTTTCGATCGGTAGTTTTTGGCGCATCTTATCCAGTGCGGCTGCAATGACGCGTTGGGTATCATCGATAGTCCTTAATGGACCAATGGCCGCGCTATCTGCCAGATCCCCATCTACCTGATACCTAAAAACCTGCCTGCCTAACTGGCCATCTGCATTGATACCCTCAACCGTTACCCGGTAAGTACCCGGCCCATCGGCGTTGTAAAAGTTAAAACTACCTTGCCCGGCTGCGTAAGTTTTCAGGTATGGATTCCAGTAAATGGTGGTCCGCATATCGGGCAGTTGTTTGGCGTTGCCAGGGCGATCATATTTAGGCGAATAGAATTCTCTTGCTTTGTTAAAACCTTTTGGCGTGGTGTTGACCATCGAAGGATTTAATTGCTTTCGGTCCTGAACGGCTTTAGTAAAAATGAGCAAAACCGGTTGGTCGCCTGTGCTTAACATCGACTTGACCGCCATGTTTGTGATTACTGCTTCTATCTTTATAATATCAGTGCATTCTACATAGGAATTGTCAAAAACGCCCTCAGCTTCTTCTTTAGTTAACAATCGTCCGTTGAGAATAACACGAAAAGGCAAAGTACCACCGATTACTTTTGCAGCGGGAAACCCTGTTGGTGTCATGGTAATATTCGGGATCGCGCCGGCAGCAAGAAACGTTCCTAACGAGCCGCGCTGTGCCATTTCTTTCTCATTTATCATCAATGTCCGATCTGCATGACCTTCGGGGATTCTAAGCGGACCTTGAAGTGCATAAACGTCCTTTTTATCCTTCGCCCCTCTGATATTCACCTCCCGCAACTTATGCACCCTATCCATCCGGCCCATTTTGATATTCACCGCGTCCTGCTTTTTACCGGCCTCTATATAAGCCTTCAGCGCGCCGGGGATGTTTGTGGACAGATCGCCGGGGTTAGGGTTTTTGGTCACCTTTTGTAAGGGAATACTGTCCAGGATCAGTTTCAAATTGTCGCCGTTCTTTTTGGTCCGCGCCTGCACCGCAAACTTGATGCTGTCGGTCAGGAAGATGCCATCAAATTTAAATTTGCCTTCGGCATCGGTAGTAGCAAATTTGGTTATCCTGGCTCTTGTTGATAATAAAGTTACGGATGCATCGGGCGCCGGGTTGCCGGTAAGTGTCTCCACTTTGCCCGATATGGCAATGCCGACGCTCTCGGCCGGATATTGGGATACGGTTTTATTGTCGGACGTGGCCGAAATGGCATTTACAGCGTCCGGCTTTACGATATCCTGCCAAACAAACCTGCGGTAACCCTGGGTCAGCATAAGATCATCAAGGGCGATGTTGGTCTGTTCGTCATCGTTCAGGAAATAGCGGTTGGGCTTTTCTACGTATCCTTTAATGTCCGATGTTAGCAGCAGGCTGGAGAAGATGCTGGTCTCGTCGCCTTCGTTAGATGGGATCTTGCTTTCATCTATCACCGATACCGAAAAATTGCCCGCAGTGTTTTTACCGCTGCCGTCTTTGGCCGTCAGGTTCATTACCACCTGCTCTTTGCTTTTGTAACTGCTTTTATTGGGTTTGATATCAAGGTTTAGTCTGTCATTACCTTTAATGAAGGCCACGCGCTCATTCAGCGGCGTGCCCGATGCATCGAACAGCGTGAACTGCGCTATCCCGCTCGAGAAAGCTTTCTTGTCCAACCATACCGATTTCATAGGCTGATCAACAATAATATGGGTAGCAAAAATGGTCTCACCCCCTGATTGAACCATTAGGCCTACATTTCTTGGCTGGCTTGCCTGTAATTGCGTTGTGCTGATCCGTACCGACACACTATCGGTACCCGGTTGGAATACGCTAAGCACATAGCCATTGTCATTCGCTTTCGGCAGCGGTATGTCCCTTACAGAACCATCCGAAAAGGTAACGTTAGCGGTATAGGCCTTCCCGGCTTCGGGCCTTAAAATAAAGTGGCCCATACCCACACTCGATGTGGAGAAAGACGTTACCTCTTTATTTTCGTTATCGACTACCTTTCCGTTCACCTTCAGCCCCAAGCCATCTACGCCGACAGCCTTAAAAGCCACGCGACTGGTAACGCCGTTGACCATATTGCCACTCTCGGGGAACAATTGCACATCGTTTTGCGATAACGAAGCTTTGATGGGAAAGTCTTTAATGACCTCTTTATTACTGCTGTTATTTAAGGTAGTACGGATGTAAGCTCCGGCAAGATCTACCTTTCCTTCGTTAGCAATGTTGACCGAGACGTTGCCATTAGCGTCTGTCTTAGCACTTTTGATCCACACCACTTTTTTATCAATGACGATGCGGTACAGGATATCCTTACCGGTTAAGGGTTTGCCTTGCTCGTCGCTATAGTTTAGGGTAGCGGTAAGCACTTGCTTGCCGTCGACCTCTTCATATAGATAGTCGGCTTTAGTTATGATACCATTGCTTGTCACCGAGCCAACCGTAAAGGTTTTATCAAAATACCATGCCTCGCCGGCGTTACGCATCCATTGGGTGTAAGCGCGGATACGATAGTTTCCATCCTGCAGGTCGTCGCCTAAAACCACATCGCCCATGACCATTCCGGTAGTGATGGGTAGCTTAAGATCGCGCACTATAGAATCGCGCTCGTTGATCAGATCCACATAAAGCGCACCGCTCATGGCCGATAGCTGGTGTTTACTGCCGGTAGTGACGTAACCTTTAAACCAAATGGTATCACCGAGGGCATAATAAGGTTTATCCAAATGCAGGTAAACTTTTTCCTGAGGTTTATCCGTCGCCCACTTTTGTAAAGCGGCGACTAATTTATCGATCGGATCATCGGCTGGTTTTGCGATGGTGAAGGCACATAGCGACAGTATTGCCATTAAGGCACCCACGATAGTATGTTTAGGTTGAAAAGCCATTGGACGATAATGTTAGGGTTGATGCAGGGGCAAGGCAATAGTAGCTATAAAAATTTACAGATCAGCAAATTTTTGTTGATATTTTTAATATAAATTACTGTAAACAAGACACTTATTACACCCATTTTCAATTGTCGATATTACATTTGTTATCAATATCTTAACGATCGCCTTATATTTTTAATAACCGGGCAATAAAGCGGCCCGGATGGTGACAGGTTAATTTAAACAGTTTAAAAGACAGTTAGTAGATATTAAGATCGTCCCTTACTACAGGCGTGCTTTTTTATAGATGCACAATATTAAAAAGATGATTATTTTGCAGGATGTTAAGATCATTAAAAAACCTCTTCGCCCTTATCGCGACCCTTTGTGTATGCCAGGCAGCGTTCTCGCAAGATAACGCCAACATTATCCGGATAGCCGACAAAACCTTTTCGGTCGGTACTTATGCCCGACCTTTCAGAATGGAAAAAATGACCATCACCGACCCTGACACAGGCCCGTTCTGGAATTGGGCTGTTTGTATAGAAATGTGCCTGAATTATGCAGGGTTAAATGTATCGCAAGATCAGGTGATGAGCTTGGTGAACGGCACACCTAAAGAACCTTTGGGCACGCCGTCCGATCTTACTTTCGCCATCAACAAGACCACACCGCCTGCCTGGGGGAAACCATCAAAGATATATTGCGCCATTGCCAATGTTGACCCTGACGTGATCTTTGACGAACTGCATGCAGGCAGGCCAATGATCATGGGAACCGGGGGTGTAGGCACCGAAGGTACAGCTTATATGATCACCGCAATGCAATACACCATCAATTACGATACTGCAGGTAATATGACTGGTATCACGCCTGTATCGATCACTCTGCGCGACCCCTGGCCCAACGGTAAAACCAGCCAAAACTATATTTGGAATGATTTTTTAGCCATCAAGGCATCACTATATACGATCAAAGTAGAGTTTAAAAAGTAGGCAGGCGTATTGTTCATAGATCATAGTTGATGGTTCATGGTTTTAGCATTTCCGTGCTTACCATCCCCTGATCGGTGAATCGGCAACCATGAACCGTACAAAATCTGTATCTTTGCCGTATTATGATGCTTACAAATTCGTCGGGGGCGCAGTGGGAAAAGGGCTATAACAATTATGGCCCCTGGTTGAAAAGGAAATATAACGGCGAACGCGTTTTTAAAGTGATCGTAGATGGTGGCTTTACCTGCCCGAACCGCGATGGCAGCAAAGGATATGGCGGTTGCACCTATTGCAACGTAGATTCGTTTACGCCATCCGTAGCCCGGCAGGCTCCTTCCCTGCGCGAGCAGGTGATCCAGGGAATGGAACGTGCCCGCCGTGGCAACAAAGCCGATAAGTTTATCATTTATTTTCAGCCCAATACCAATACCTATGCCCCTACCCATTATCTGAAAATGATGTATGACGAGGCGCTGAGCATCGAACCCGAGAACATCGTCGGCCTGTCTGTAGGTACCCGCCCGGATTGCATAGATGCGGAAAAGATAGCCTTGCTTGAAAGCTATACCGATCGCTTTGATGTGGATCTGGAGATGGGCATGGAGAGCATCTATAACGATACCCTTGGCCAGATCAACCGCGGCTGTACCCATGATGACCTGATCAAAGCTTTAGAATTGGTTAAGAACAGCAAGCTTGATATTTGCGTACACACCATTTTTGGCCTGCCCGGCGAGAGCAAAGAAATGATGCTGAAATATGCTGACGAGATAAACCGTTTCCCGCAGATCAAATTTGTAAAGTTCCACCACCTGCACATTGTAGAGGGTTCGGTAATGGGCGTGAAATACAAACGCGAGCCATTCAAATTATTCTCGTTAGATGAATATGCCGACTTCGTGTGCGACATTTTACCGTTGGTCCGTCCTGATGTGGTGATCCAACGCTTGTTCGGTATATCAGACTGGGATCTGCTGATCGCGCCTAACTGGGGATTAAAAAAATCGGAGATACAGTATTTTATCGATCAACGCATTTTAGAGCGTGGCGTTGTACAAGGTAGCGCTTGGCAAGTTCCCGAATTAGTGATCTAAATTACCTTCCTCCAGCGCCTCTATCAAAAATATCAAATTTCTGACCGATAATATCTGTAATTAATAGTTACAGCGTTCAACTATATCTTATTTAAATTATAATACCTGAGTGTATTTTTTGCGGCTACTGTAAAGCTAACGGTAGAACATAGCTTCAAATATCGTATATCTTATTATAGTTAACCTATAGGTAATTGCAAAAAATTTGCATGGTAATAACTATAAAGATCTATATTGTGATGCGAAAGAAACTTTATACGCAACCGTCGTACAGAAAGTTATTTTGTAACAAACTACTTACACAAAATCGTAACTATAAAAAACTTAAACAATATCTTATAAATATATGCTTCTATCCCGATCTTTTTCGAGCTTAATAGAAAACAATAACACCAATCTTAACAACACAGCAGCCGACCTGCTGAACGGCTTAAAGGTATTTCACAACAACCAATGGTACATTTGTGGAAACCTGGCACTGACCGAAGGGCAAGCACCGCACAAGCTGATCAACTCGTCGCCAAACGATATGGATTATCAGTTGCTGACCAAAGCGGCCATGCTGTTGGTTGCGGATAGTGTGGAACAACCGGTGACCATTACTACCGGCTTTCCGTATGCTACCTACCGTATCTACAAAGATGCCGCGATCGAGCATCTGAAAAAGACGCATGTGTTAGAGTACGATTCATCAACTTTTGGCAGTGCAGGCAAAAAAACCAAAATGCTGGACGTTGGGAACGTGGATGTGATCCCCGAGATCGTTGGCTGTTCTATCGCCCTGCGTAAAGGCGAAGAAAAAGCAAGCGGTAATTTCTTTATCCTGAGCTGTGGCTTCGGCACGTTCGAGTCTATCTTAAGTACCGATGCCGGTGTGATAGAGCAAAGTATGATCAGTACCCACGGTTTGCGCTACGCGATCAACTTCATGATCAACGAGCTATCGAACAAACACTACCTGGGTTTCCGCACAGCGCACACATTGGATGAGGCTTTCCAAAAAGGATCGCTTTACATCGACAAAAAGAATGTCGATGTCCGCGAGATCCGTCGTAACGCATTGAAAGCTTATTACAGCGAGGTTATCTCTCCTGCCCTGCGCAACGTGATCACTGATAAGAACCTTACCCGTACCAACAAAGTTTACCTGTGCGGTGGCGGTATGTACTATCAAGATCTGGTAGACTGCTTCTCGGCCGAATTTGGCGAGATCTTGCAAATGGAGGTAGTTAGTGACCCGGCATCATTGGCCAGTAAAGGTTACGCGCTAAACTCGCACCGCCTGTCGGGCAATGCAAGGGCTTCTGTAGGTATCGACATCGGTAACTCTACTACAGTGGTTACCAGCATTGATAATGGATAAGATCTGACGTAGAGATATGCTCAAGTTATTTAAAAGAGGGGCTGAAAAGCCCCTTATTGTTTCGAACATAGCCGGTTTGGCAAGCAACGGTACCGAGTATTTTGCTCAGGACCTGATCTTACTGAACGAGCCGCTTAACGGTACCCTTTACGGCGCCGGGCAGATCCTTATTGAAGTTGACGGAAAACTTACCGGCAACGTAACAGGTAAGGTATGCATCATTAGCGGGGCTGTAAAAGGGAACATTGTAGCTACCGAGCAATTGCTGATACGCAATACAGCGATCATCACGGGCAATATCAGCGCTCCCGATATCGATATCGAGGCCGGCGCTAAAGTAAGCGGCAAAGTAAAGATCGGCACTGATATTTACGCCATTGTTGAACTGACCGAAAAACTAAAGAATAATTTACCTACCGACGAGATCCCCCAAAAGCTAAAGATCGCCCCCGATGCGGTATCTATTACCGGGCGTGCCGATGAACAGGCAAAGGGCCAGGTACAAAAAAATGGCATCAGCAAGCCGTCTGCGGCCAGGTCTGTCGCTCAGGACGAAATCCCTCCTGTTACCCGAAAAAAACAAACAGTTGCTGCGGCCGCTGTATATGCCGGCGTAGCCAGCGACGAAACCAATTTGGTACCCGAGGTAAAAAAACGACCGGTATCAGCTGCGCCTACCAATGAAGCGGAAATTACATCTGTAGTGACCGAACGTCCCGCTCCTTCGCCTCTCAAGGCCCCTGCCCCCAGCAAGTCAAATGCCGGCGAAGAAGCCGGTGAAAAATGGTGGTAAAGATCACACGAAATACATTTTGGGGCTTGTTACAGCGTTATATTTTTCGTATATTAGCATTTACGATATTAATTGTTGAATTAATATAGCTACAGCCTTTGCAGACAGCTCAGCCCAATTATTTCCCGGCATTAACAGGTGTGCGTGCGCTGGCGGCCTATCTGGTTTTTATATCCCATTACGATTACGTTGGCGAGGACATCTTCCCCGCCTGGCTAACCCGTTTTTTTCACGAGTTCCATATCGGGGTTACGGTGTTCTTTGTGTTATCAGGCTTTCTGATCACTTATCGGTACTACAATAATTTTCAGCTGACCGGCAATTGGTTCCGCAAGTATCTAAAGAACAGGGTAGCGCGCATCTATCCCATGTATTTTTTACTAACTACAGCCGCTTTTGTTTACTGGTATTTTACAAAAGACCCGGTCATCACCAAAAACTTCCCCAGTCCATTCGGGCTGTATCTGATGAACGTATTTTTTGTGCGGGGATTTTTCAGCCAACTTTGGGATACGGGCATAGCCCAAGGTTGGAGTTTGACGGTTGAAGAATGCTTTTACTTTTCGGCACCATTCATTTTCTATCTGGCCGCTAAGTTTAAACGGCTTTATGTTCAGCCGGTGATCATTACAGCATTTGGGGTGCTGCTGGTACTGATATTCAGGAATGTGAACTGGTATGGGTTATTCGGCAATTTTACTTTCATGATGCTGTACACCTTTTTTGGCCGCTGCTTCGAGTTTTTTGTAGGGATGTTCCTGGCCCTGCAACTGCTCAACAAAGGTTTCGGGCGGACCAACAACATCAGATATACCTACATTGGCTTCGTTAGCATTTTCGCGTTGGTGGCGGTGATGTCAAGGTTGCCAATTCCGGATGGCGCAGTGGCAGGTCTGCAGCACCCGGTGGGTATCATACTGAATAATTATTTTATTGCGGCGGCGATAGCGTTATTCTTTTACGGCTTACTTACTGAGGACACCTCGATGAAAAGCGCCCTGGCTCTGCCTTTTGTGGAACTGTTAGGTAAAGCATCCTATATTTTCTACCTCATCCACTTAGGTTATATCTACATTTTTTTCCACAACTGGTTTGATCAGCTGAACGAAAAGGCGTTTAATTTGTATGATAAATGGGGTGTCGACTGGCCTTCGCCGTTCCAATTCGGTTTGTTGAATTTATTGTATGGATTTATCATCCTCAACATAATTTCGATAATATTATTTAAGTTTATAGAAGAGCCGCTGAACCACTACATCCGCAAGTCGCGGTTCTTAGAAAGCAGGCGTTTTAATTGATAAATGAGGTTACTGATCTTTTTTTTACTATTCCCATTTTGCCTGATGGCGCAATCAGCCAAAACGTTGGTGGATAGCGGCAACGATAAAGCCAAACGAGGCGATAACGCTGGTGCCATAGCCGACTTTACCAAGGCTATCGAGCTAACACCTAACGATGCTATGCCCTATTTTTATAGGGCAAACTCGTACACCAACCTTAAACTTAACGAAAAGGCTGTAGCCGATTACACCAAGTCGATATCGATCAACCCGTATTTTGCGCAGAGCTGGTTTTATCGGGGTAACGCTTACAATGCGTTGAAAGAATACGATAAAGCCGTTTACGATCTCACTCAACGGATCACCATGGGTGATGCAACTTACGACGTTTATCAGTATCGAGCCAACGCAAAGTCGGGTCTCGAGGACTACAAAGGAGCGGTAGCCGATTTTACCGAAGCCATTAAACTCGCGCCCAATAAACCCGAATTGTACCAATATCGTGGCGTAGCTAAAGTTAATCTGGATGATAACAAAGGCGCTATCGAAGATTACGACACGGCCGTTAAAATGGCCCCTAACAATGCCGATCTGATCTTTTACCGTGCCAATGCCAAAGGCAACATGGGCGACTATTTGGGAGCGATAGCCGATCATAAAAAAGCAATAGCCCTGGATCCTAAAAACTACGAGGCCGCTTTTTACGCCGCTAATGCCGAAGTACGTGCAAAACGTTATGACGATGCCATTGCCGACTATAAAAAAGCGATAGCGCTGAACCCGAACATCCCGAACGCTTACAAATATCTGGCAGACGCGCTGGGACATGCATCGGACCTAAAAAGTTCGCTGGCGTTTGTGGAGGATGCTAAAAAACATGCGCCTAAAAACCCGGAGGTTTTCTTATTCAGCGGGTTAGTTAAAAACCATTTAAAAGACCCTGAAGGCGCTTTGGCCGACCTGGATTCAGCCTTGAAATTGAACCCGAAATATGTGGATGGCTACCAAACCCGAGCCGACCTTAAATTAGGTACAAAGGATAACGAAGGCGCAAAGGCGGATGCGGATTCAGCGATTTCTATCGATCCGAAGAATGGTTATGCTTACATCTCCCGAGCACGTGCCGAGATCGCTTTGAGCGATACATCAGCGGAGGCGATGACAGACGTGAACAAAGCAATAGCACTGACACCCGATAATGACTACGCCTTTGTTGTTCGCGGTGATATAGAAATGGTGCAAGGTAAATACCCTGAAGCTTTGGCAGATTATGAAAAGGCTATCAAACTGAATCCCGGCAATCCTGAGACCTTTTTTAAACGCGCTACGGCCCGTTTCCAAAATGATAACAAACCCGGCGGTTTGGCCGATCTGAAAAAAGTGATGGCCCTGATGCCTGCCGATACCAATATGTATTACCGCATTGGTGAGGAAATGCTAAAGGCCGAATTATATAATGAGGCTGTACCTGTTTACGATGTGCTGATCAGCAAGGCGCCTAAAAAGGCAGACCATTATGTTAACCGCGGTGTGGCTTATCGTAACATAAACCGTTTTGCCGGTGCTATGGCCGACTTTGCTAAAGCCATGATCGTTGACACGCTTTCGGGCAAGGCTTATTACGAGCGGGCGAGGACGTATGTGGCGTTGAAAGACCCGGAAGCGGCAATGAAGGACCTGAAGAAAGCGCTAAAAATAAATGAGTTGGATGATGACTCGTACATGTTGCGCGGACAGATCTTGGCCGACCGTAAAGAGTATTTGGCAGCCGTGCTGGATTACAACACCGCATCGATGGTGAACCCAAAGAACACTAAAGTGATCTCTTACCGTGCATATGCCGAAAGCTTTTTGCCGCAATTTGCAACCCGCATGACTGCCGACTTTGCCGAGGCTATAAAACGTACACCAAAAGACCCATTGGTTTACACCATGCAAGCACGGGCTAAAGACACCAAAGAGCCTAACAACGCTTTGCAGCTATACGCTAAAGCCATAGAGCTAAATGCTAAATATGCGCCTGCCTACTTATACCGGGGTTTACTAAAGATCAGCATGAATAACAAGCCGGCGGCATGTACCGATCTTGCACAGGCTGCTCAGTTGGGATCGGCCGAGGCTGTTGATGCGGTGCAGAAATATTGTAAATAAGGTGAAACCGGCTGTTACATCGGCCGGGCTAATTTGATAAAGATGTTTAATAAGTATTTATCGATAACGTTTCAGAAACCAAAAGCGCTAATGTGCTGCTTGGTGCTGTTGGCGTTTTTTGTTAACAGTAGAAATGCTGTGGCGCAAATAACTCTCCCTAAAACACCACAGGAAGTAAAGAAAGAAAAAGCTGAAGCAAAACGGCTGCGCGAGGAAGCAAAAAAGGAAGAAGAGGCTGCCAAAAAAGAAGAGGAACAGGCCGAACTGATCCATATTGAGGTTGATCCAAGCCGACGCGATGCTATTTATAAAGACGACAACACGGTAACCTACAAAGTAAAACTAAGGAACACCATCAAGACAGCACAGGAAGGATCGATGAGTTACGACCTGCTGACCGACGATAACAAACCCGTACTGACCGGGACTTTCCCACTCAAGATGAAGTTTAAGGAGAGTAAGGACTTTGACATCACTATTCCTAAACAAGCTGCCGGTTTTTACAGACTGAATGTGCGCGTTAACGCCACCGAGTATGATGATACCATCCGCAGGGTATTTGGTGTCAGTCCGGAAAAGATAAGGAGCGAATTGCACCGCCCGGCTGATTTTGATCAGTTTTGGGCAGGTACCTTAGCTAAACTAAGGACGGTAGCACCGCAATATAAAGTGACACACCGACCGGACAAGTCGACCAAGGACAAGAAGGTTTATTTGGTGGAGATGCGATCTTACGACAACTTTTTGATCCGTGGCTGGATGGTGATCCCTACCTACGGCAAAAAATTCGCGGTACACTATAGGGTGCCGGGCTATGGTGTTGAACTACACCCCAATATGGATGCGGATGACTTTATTGCCTTCGACATTAACGTGCGTGGCACGGGTAATAGTAGCGATAACATTAAACTGAGTACGGACATTTACTCCACCATGTTTATCGAAGATAGGGATAGTTACATTTATCGAGGGGCTTACATGGATTGCATCCGTGGCATGGATTTCTTGTTTGCCGCTACCGAGATGGGTGTTGATACCAATCGTGTTTACGTAGAAGGCGGTAGCCAGGGTGGTGCGTTAGGCATCGTAGTGGCGGCTTTAGATAAACGTGTCCGCGCGCTGACGGTACAAGTACCACTTTATTCGGACATTAGGGATGTAAACTTAGTATCGTCTACCTACACCGAGGAGGTTTTCCCTTTCAAGATGTTCAACCGATACCGCAAAAGTCACCCGGGTTATACTTGGGAAGACCTGTATAAGGTATTTGATTATTACG
The DNA here is from genome assembly GCF_015222005.1 of Mucilaginibacter myungsuensis. GTDB lineage: Bacteria > Bacteroidota > Bacteroidia > Sphingobacteriales > Sphingobacteriaceae > Mucilaginibacter > Mucilaginibacter myungsuensis. Next base: position 887,244 of record NZ_JADFFL010000001.1, read on the forward strand.
ACCCGCAAAACTTTGCGCCGCTGGTAAAATGCCCGGTATTGCTGGGTATCGGTCTGCTAGATCTGTATTGCCCGCCGCGATGCAGCCTGGCCATGTACAATCATTTAGGCACCAAGAATAAGGAATTTGTGACCGTACCGAACGCTACCCACGAGGTAGATTTCCACTACTTTATGTTCCAGAACAACTGGCTGCGAGAACAGCTAAGGATACCGTAAACAAAGATAAATACGTCGCTCAAAAGAGATACTGATGAGAAAACCATACTTGCTATTACTGATCTTCATGTGCTTTGCCGCAGTAAAACCCGCGTTTGCAGGTTGGCCTATAGGCAAATACCGCAGCGTACTGATACCATCATTCAACTACTATAAGTCCGACAACACCTGGGACCGTTCGGGCCGTAAAGTGGTGGCAGCGCCGGGGGCTGGCTTTACCTCCTACTCGGCCGGCATTTATTACGGCTATGGCCTCAGCAGGCGTATGGATCTTATTTTGAACGTGATAGCGCCAAGTCAAAACAGTGCGTTCGTAGATGCATCAGGCAATGTGATCAAAGCATCTAATCAGGGCGTTGGGGATATGCAGGTGGGTATCAACTACAACTTGGCCAATTTTAATTACAAAAGCTTCCTTACGGTGGGTGTGTCGGGCATTGTGCCGTTGTATGACACGACCAATGCTGCGGTCGCGCTGGGTTATGGTTCTTACGGGAGTGAAGTGAAACTAATGTATGCCGGAGGTATCGATAACGGTTTTTTAAAGCATACCTATTACAATTTAGAAGGCGGTTATCGTCGTTATTTCTCGGCGCAGGGCCCGAACGTATTCCTTTACAGTGCGTCTTTAGGCATACCGCTGGATAAACGTAACCAAATTGGCTTTGAGGTGGGCGGACAGGTATCGCAAAGTGCTAATAAGGCATTCAATGCCAACTTAGCTATCAACCGCGATTTTGGTTTTGTGAAGGGATCTGCAAACTATGGGCACAGCTTCACCCGTCGTTTTTCGGTCTTTTTTGTAGGCTTCTATACACTGGCGGGTTACAACACCGGTATAGGTTACGGCGGATCTGTACAAACGATATTCAGGCTGTGATATCCGGAGTTCATGGTTCCATAAAGATGGTTCATGGTATTTGCAAAATACAGATGCCGTTACGAACAACACCATGAATCATGAACCATGAATCATGAACCATGAACCATGAACCATGAACCATGAACCATGAACCATGAACTAAACTCCGTATTCTCCAAACATCTCGATTATCGCTTTACGTCGGTGCTCAAATATCTTTTCCACCTGTTTTTTAACAAGGATAGCGTTAGCTAAAGTGCCGATCGGTCCGTATGGGATGGCGTAGTTCAGGATGTCTGTCATGTGAACACCACCGGGTATCTCTTTAAAATGATGTTGATGATGCCATAAAGCATAGGGTCCAAAACGTTGTTCATCTACAAAATACTGACCATCCTTCACGTGAGTGATCTCAGTCATCCAATCCATTTTGATACCGAACAGCGGGGTGATCTTATAAGTAATGATCATGCCCTCGTACATTTTGGTCTGCTCATTGAACGGCGAGGTGACGGTAAAGCCCATCTCGACCGGGGTGATCTTCGCCAAATTTAAAGGCGATGAGAAAAAGTCCCACGCTTGCGCAAGCGGGATGGGCATATTTTGCTCGTAAGTAAACAGGTACGTTTTCATGCAAGCATCAACCTATGGCAATGAGAAATGTTTACAATACAAAAATTAAACTACTTATTCTCACCTGCTATCGGCAAACCACGGCGCGACCATTCGCTCCATGAGCCGACATATAGCTTTGGTTCGTTGATACCGGCGTAAGCCATCCCCAGCAAAGTATGGCAGGCTGTAACGCCCGATCCGCAATGTACGATCACCTTATCGGCTGGCACGTCGCCAAACGTCTCTTTGTAAATAGCGGCCAATTCATTCGGCGACTTATACTTGCCGTAAGCATTTAGGTTGTTACCATAAAACAGATTATCCGCACCGGGGATATGTCCGGCTATCAGATCCAAAGGTTCGGTATGGCCGAGGTAACGGGCATTTTCCCGAACATCTATAACCATCTGTTCATCGCTTTGGGCGGCGGCTGCGACGGTATCGATATCGACAGTCCCCGAATAACCCGATGGATTTGGGTACGGAACATCAGCCGGCGTTGGTTGAACATCGTCTGTACTTAAGGTCGCCCCTGCATCAATGGCGGCTTTTAAACCACCGTTGATCACCTGCACTTTTTGGTGACCAATAGCGCGGAACATCCACCATAAACGGGCAGCACCCATGGCGGCATTTTTATCATCATAGATCACCACGTGGCTATCGGGCGTTACTCCCCAGCGCGTGAGTGTCTGAGCAAAAACTTCAGGCGCAGGCAGTGGGTGACGGCCGCCAAAAGCAGGATCATCGGGGTGAGCGGCAAGATCATCATCCAGGCTGGCAAATATCGCGTTGGGCAAGTGGCCGGCAAGGTAACGCTGATGCGCGTCGGCACCGCCACGGGCATCTATAATAATGGTATCGGCCGCGTTAATGGCAGCGTCGGTAATTTCTATAATAGGTGACATACGATCAACGGATGCGGTTTTGGGCGGCATCCGAAAGCAAAGCTAAAAAAGTAAATGTTATTTGGCGCTTAGTTTTGACTCGAGAAGTGTAACCAGTTCGGCAAATTCTTTGTCGCTATAACCAACAGATTGATAAAGGATCTTGCCGTTCTCGTCTAACACGATATTCCGTGGGATATCCTGCGTGGCGAAGAGTTTAAATATCTTGCGACCTTCGTCTGGCAACATGGCGAAGGTGTACTTATTGCTTTCCTTAAACGGTAGCACCTTATCCCAACCTTCCTCGCGGGCAAATGCAAACAAGGCGAACTTAGGGTTATTCTTAAACTTTTCCCATATCTGCTTTTGCACATGAGGGAACTCCTCGCGGCATGGAGGGCACCAGGTAGCCCAAAAGTTAAGCAGCACGATCTTGCTTCGGTAGTCTTTTAAAGACGCGGTCTTATCTTTATCAATGTTAAAAGTAAAGTCGGGCGCGCTATCGCCGATCTTTGTTAAGGTGCTTGCTCGTGGTTCGGTCTGAGCGGTGGCAACCAAAGAACTGATCGCTAACGCGACTATCAAAAGATATTTTTTCATATAGATGTGACGGTTTGATGCAAGTTAGCGGAATGGATCGGCAAAAGCAAGTATCTACGACCTTCACTTACTTGAATAAGATCGCATGTTGTGGCATAACGTCGCAAAACGAAACGACTAACTGATCATCACTTAACTGCTAACTGTTTACTGTTCAATGCACCATCCTATCCGCACAGCAGGAGCTTGCAAAAGCTTCGGGCTTGGCTTTAAAGACGAAACCCATGCTTAGGATATAGCCCATGGCCTCGTGCAGGGCTTTGTTACTTTTGAACATGGGATTGGTGTTGATGTCGGCGTGTACTTCAAGATCTACGTCGTACAGGTCTAACAGGTCGCAAAGTTTGTAAGAGATATCGATCGACTTTTGCACTTCGGTAAGCATACGTTCTTTGATGCTCATTTTTTGCATGGTACGCTCCTGATGGATGTACATAAAGCCGCCACGCTGCTCGCGGATGAAGACGATAACGGTGGCGAAATCGGTAACGGAACCTTTAACTTGCGAATCGGTACCGATACATACTTTAAGTTTGTGACCGAGGGCCGTTTCGCGTTCTATCGCACGTTCAACTTCCTCCATAATTGGCGAACGGAGTATCTCGCCGCTAAATTTTTTCCAGGCCATATAAAGATCGGGTTAAGTGACATTATAAGAACCTGTGTTACAGGTTTATAAAAATAAGCGATAATTAACCTCACTTGCATTAAGCGCAGATAATTTATTTGTTAACATTTTACTGATAATTAACAGCTTAGCCCACATTTAAAATACAGACAAGTGCAACTACATTTTTTAATTTGTAGCATAATGCTCACCTTTAGTTAAAACAAAACGAATATGAAATACAGTAATTACCTATGGTTGGCCATTCCCGCTGTGATAGCGACCGGATGCGGCACCAAACCCGACGCCGCGAGCGACGTACCTAAGCGCACCGTATTTTTTGATAAGTCAGCAATGGATACTACGATATCTCCCGGCAACGATTTTTATAATTATGCCAGCGGTGCCTGGTTAAAAAAGACCGAGATACCGGCGAGCGAGACCGGATGGGGATCCTTCTACACCTTGTTTGATGATAACACCAAAAATCTGCATAAGATATTGGAAGAAACATCGGCAGGTAAACACGACGAAGGCAGCCTTGATCAAAAAGTAGGCGACCTATATGCCAGCGGTATGGATACCGTTGCGATAGAGAAGTTAGGCTACACCCCTATCAAACCATTGCTGGCTAAAATTGCTGCTTTGCAGGACTATAAAGCCCTGGTAAACTTTGCCGCCGCAAGTTATAAAGATGGCGATGGCTACCTGTTCGGCTTTTATGTAGGTCCTGATGATAAGAACAGCACCAAGAACATGGCGCAATTTGGCCAAACCGGTATCAGCTTGCCTAACCGCGATTACTATTTAGAGAAACAGCACGCCGAGATAAAAGCGAAGTATGAAAAATATGTTGCCCAGGTTTTCACGCTGATCGGCGATGATGCTGCTACCGCAGCAAAAAAAGCTGCCGAGGTGGTTAAATTAGAGACCGAGATAGCCAAGTCGCACAAAACGCCGGTGGAATTACGCGACCCGCAAAAAAACTACAACAAGTTTTTAGTGGCCGATCTGCAAAAACGGATCCCTGATATTGACCTGAAGAATGTGTTGGACAAAATGGATGTTAAGACGGATACCGTATTGGTTGGTCAGCCCGGCTATTATGTTGCGCTGAATGGTCTGTTAAAGTCTCAACCGATAGATACCTGGAAAAAATACTTGCAATTTAAGACCGTTAACGGCTCGGCATCGTACCTGAGCAAAGCGTTCCGCGATGCGCGTTTTGATTTCTTTGGCAAAACGTTGAACGGACAGAAAGTGCAAAAAGAACGCTGGAAAAGCATCTCATACGAAGTTGACGGTGGCATTGGCGAATTGTTAGGTCAGCTATATGTAGCTAAATACTTTACACCCGAGGCCAAAACCCGTATGCTGGATCTGGTCAACAATCTGCAAGGTGTTTACAAAGAGCGCATTGAAAAGCTGGATTGGATGAGCAACGAGACCAAGGACAAAGCTAAAGCTAAGTTAGCGTCGTTCGTTAAAAAGATCGGTTATCCGGACACCTGGAAAAAGTATGACGATGTGAACATCACCCGCACGGCTTACTATGATAACATGCAATCCATCAGCAAGCACAATTATGCCGAACAGATAAAAAAAGTTGACCAAAAAGTGGATAAGACCGAATGGGGTATGACACCACCGACCGTGAACGCTTACTACAATCCGTCGTTCAACGAGATCGTTTTCCCGGCCGGTATCCTGCAATTCCCTTTCTTTGATAAGGATGCTGATGACGCGATCAATTACGGCGCTATCGGTGCGGTGATAGGTCACGAGATGACTCACGGTTTTGATGATCAGGGTGCGCAGTACGATAAAGATGGCAACCTGAAGAACTGGTGGAGCAAAACCGACGAAACCAAATTTAAAGCCAAAACGCAAGTTGTGGTAGACCAATATAATAAGTTTGAGGTATTTAAAGGTTTGAACGTGAACGGCGCTTTAACCCAAGGCGAGAACATCGCTGATATTGGCGGACTTACAATAGCCTACAATGCCTTTAAAAATACAGCACAAGGTAAAAGTGATACCAAGATAGACGGCTTAACCCCCGATCAACGTTTCTTCTTGGCGTATGCCCAAGTATGGCGCATAAAAACCCGCGACGAGACAATGAAGGTACGTTTAAGTTCGGACCCACACTCGCCAGAAATGTACCGTGTGAATGGCCCATTATCTAACATGCCCGAGTTTTATAAAGCATTCGGCGTAAAGCCGGGTGATAAATTATATCGCGAGGAGAAGGATAGAGTGAAGATCTGGTAGTTTGAAGCTAAATTAAGCTGAAAGGTAAAAGGCTTCCAGCTTTACAAACGAAAGCGCCCCGAAAAATTTCGGGGCGCTTTCGTTTGTGTAACATTTCGCAATTGGCAGTCCGCCTTTCGCATTCCTTAAAACCTATCCTAACTTCTTATATCTGATCCTCTTCGGAGCAACATCGCCTAAACGTTTCTTACGGTTCTCTTCGTAATCACTGTAGTTACCTTCAAAGAAATAAACTTGCGATTCGCCCTCGAAAGCAAGGATATGCGTACAAATACGATCCAGGAACCAACGGTCGTGACTAATGATCACGGCGCAACCTGCAAAGTTCTCTAAAGCTTCTTCTAAGGCGCGTAAGGTGTTCACGTCAATATCGTTGGTAGGCTCATCCAGTAACAGCACGTTCGAACCCTTTTTTAGCGTGATAGCCAGGTGTACGCGGTTACGCTCTCCGCCTGACAGTACACCTATCTTCTTTTGCTGATCGGCACCATTAAAGTTAAAGCGTGATACATAAGCACGCGAGTTTAACGGGCGGTTGCCTAACATAATGGTCTCGTTACCATCTGTAATATTTTCCCAAACCGACTTTTCGGCATCAAGGTCATCGTGCATTTGGTCAACGTAACCTAAAGCTACTGTCTCTCCCACCCTGAATGTACCAGAATCCGGCTGTTCCTGACCGGTGATCAACCGGAACAAAGTTGATTTACCTGCACCGTTCGGGCCGATGATACCAACGATACCTGCCGGCGGCAAAGAGAAGCTTAAGTTCTCGAATAACACCTTATCCCCATAAGCTTTGGTGACGCCATTAACTTCTATAACTACATTACCCAAACGCGGTCCTGGTGGGATGAAGAGCTCCAGTTTTTCTTCGCGCTCTTTTCCTTCCTCGCTGGCCAATTTTTCGTAGTTGGCCAAACGGGCTTTACCTTTAGCGTGGCGGGCTTTAGGGGCCATACGGCTCCACTCTAACTCGCGCTCTAAAGTTTTTTGGCGTTTGCTTTCGGTCTTCTCTTCCTGCGCTAAGCGTTTGGCTTTTTGATCCAACCATGATGAGTAATTACCTTTCCATGGGATGCCTTCGCCACGGTCAAGCTCCAAGATCCAACCGGCTACGTTATCCAGGAAGTACCTATCGTGCGTTACAGCGATCACCGTACCCTCATATTGTTTCAAGTGTTGCTCTAACCAATCAATAGACTCCGCATCCAAGTGGTTGGTTGGCTCGTCTAACAATAATACATCAGGCTGCTGCAATAACAAACGGCACAAGGCTACACGGCGGCGTTCACCACCAGATAGTACCGAAATTTTGGTATCAGGTTCAGGGCAGCGCAAGGCATCCATAGCGCGCTCTAACTTGGTGTCAAGTTCCCAGGCGTTAACGGCATCTATCTTATCCTGCAATTCGCCTTGGCGGGCCATCAGCTTGTCCATTTTATCGGCATCGCTGTAAACCTCTTCCAGGCCAAATTGCTCGTTAATATTTTCGTACTCTTTCAGGATGGCGGTTATCTCGGACACGCCTTCTTCTACCACTTCGCGCACGGTCTTATTCGGGTCCAATTCAGGCTCCTGGGCCAAATAACCTACGGTGTAACCTGCTGAGAATACCACCTCGCCTTGGTAGTTCTTGTCGAGACCGGCAATGATCTTTAGTACCGATGATTTACCCGAACCGTTAAGACCGATCACACCGATCTTAGCGCCGTAAAAGAACGACAGGTAGATATTTTTTAAAACTTGCTTTTGGGGCGGATAGATCTTGTTGACCCCCGCCATTGAAAATATGATCTTTTCGTCGGCCACGTTAGTATATTTTTAAGTTTCTGAATCAGGTATGAGGGATTTCCCTCCTTTACGAAGCGCAAATATAATAGTTTGCTAATGCGAGAGGGTAAAGTACGATATTTTAGTTAGCTGTCTATTTAACCTGAGTAACCGTGCCCATGGTGTCGACTATATTTACCGAACTTAAGTTATCCATACCCGTGTTGTTGAAATTGCCGACCGTGCCTTTACCGACAAAAACATCGGTGTTACATAATTTATAATGCAGTCGACCAATACGGCTGGCAAAGTCTATTTTGACCTTTGAATAGTCGTTGGATATGATATTCACGCTTGCACAGCGTACATCATTTAAACTGGATATGCCGTGTGACATTGTAAGATCTATTTTATTGCGATAAACCCCATAAAGATAAACATGGGTATTTAAACAATTAACAGACAGCAACCGGGGTGTTTTGATCTTGATCAACGCGAATCTGAACGTGGTAGACATGTAGTTGTAACTATCCAAGGTGTCTTTTGTATCAAAACTAACCTTCAGAGTATCGTTATCTACCTTTAAATGCACACCACTACCAATACGGCGGGGCACCTCTGCCGAGGTAGCTTGAATGGCGGTATCCTCAACTATCATTACCCTTGGGCGCCAGTATTTGGTATCTAACATCCCCGAGCCGTCGTGCTTTTCCATCGTCCCGTTAACTTGTACGTGACTGAAGTTAGACAACCGGCCTACCGAGTACATTTCCAGTTCGGATCTTTTGGTGTGGGAGAACAAAAAGTTACCCTTATTAAACTCATTCTTGGTCAATAGAGCGTAAGCCAACATCGAACCAAAAGTTGCCAATACAATAAAAATAAACAGTTTAGTACTCGCCCGCATGTTAAGCATACCCACAAAAATACAGATCTTTAACTAATGTATTTGCTTACTAAGTTGTTCTAATTCGGCAATATCGATATTCAGTGCCTTCATTTTTTTCAGTAATGCCGGCAGCTCATTACTAATAAATGCCTGGCGCCGTTCATCAAAAATAACATGCGAAGCATTAGGCGTAACAAAATACCCCATACCTTTTTTTGTATAAATGATCTGTTGAGATTGTAATTGTTCGTACGATCGCATAACGGTATTGGGGTTAACCTCTAACATAACGGCAAGTTCTCTTACAGATGGGATCTTTTCGTCATCTTTCCACACAAGCGCCAGTATCTGATCACATACGTGGTCAGCTATCTGCAGATAGATCGCTTGCGTGTCGTTAAACTCCATTAATTATAATTGAGTTTCCTTTATTCTTAACCACACCCCTATCCAAGTGAGTACCAATCCAGCATAAAATAAATAGCTGAACATCCTTATATGTGCTATTTGAGGGTGTCCTGTGTACAGACCCGAAAAATACCTGACCACCGGTGTCTCGGCACTTTCTGATGATGCCTGATCGATATAAGCAAAGCCGTACATGGTACCTCTTACATCTCCTGCTATTTTGTCGGTTATCTTAAACCGGGTCTTTTTTCCATCGCCTTCTTGCGTCACATCGGTAAAACGCACTTTAACATACGAACCCGCCTCCCATTTTTCGGGGCGGTCGTAGACGTCTACCTGGTGTACATCGGTTGGGCCGGCAGGTACGTTAAAAACAGCTTTTAAAATGGCATAATACCCACTATGACTCACTTCAAAAAGCACGGTCATCACTATTGGTATTACCAAATAGCTATACCTTCTTACACAAATGGCGCATGCTGCAACTCCCGTTTGGCATAAAACGTAGTAATAGAAATAAATGTGAGAGCCAAGCGTGTTCTCCCGTAGGTTTTGGGTAAATACGTCAAAACTGACCAGGGGATGAAGGTGAGACATTACCTTGATCGTCACCGCGAAAAGCAATAAATGAACGACAGGAAAAAAGACAATGATCAATATAAATATTGCCAGCAAGCGCTCCAGTGCCGAAGCTGGTAACATCAACCATGTTCCTTTTTGTTTGTTGTGAAAAGCCGAGAACAACGATATGGCAAAAAAGCCGCCGAATATTAAGGGGGCGATATTAAAAACAGAATAGATAACCCCCTCGGATAATGTGGTCGTTTCGTTCTTTGCACGTATAATGATGTAAGCACTGATCAGCATGCACATCACTACACCGCTAAGGCCGTAACGGATCAAATTTTCGGTGAGCTGTTTTTTAATTAACAGATATGTGCGGTTAACAGATAGTTCCATCATTTTACTTCTAAAACCGATAATACTTTTTGTTTTTGATCCAATACAGCGTTAAAGAACAACTCCATATCAAACTTGGTGTATTCGCCCTTCAAATTAGCCGAGAGTGTTGCGTAGCCCCGTAAAGCACGTTCGCTGTAGATCACGTTAGGGATATCTTCCAGATCGGCAGCATACTTAAAGGCGATGCGATTGGTCAGTTCGTCAATAGATCTGTCTATGATCATTTTTTGTCCGTCCAGGATCAATACATGGTCTATCAAACTTTCCAGGTCTTTAACCTGATGGGTGCTGATCATAATGATCTGATCTTCCTGAAGGCCCCCCGCTATGATCTTCCTGAAGATCTTTTTGGCGGGTATATCTAAGGCGTTGGTAGGTTCATCCAGCAATAATACTTTAGCCCTTAATGCTAAAGCAAAGCAAATGGCTATTTGCTTACGTTGACCCAAACTCAGTTTAGCCGGATGCACATCTGCCCGGATGTCAAATTCGGCCAGCAAGTCGTAAAACATCACACTATTAAAGCCCGGGTAAAATGGTGTATAAAGCGCCAAATATTTATCTATAGCTCCGGGCGGAAAATATATTTCGTCAGGCAAAAAATAAACTTGTTGTAAAAAATCAACTTTACGTTGTTGGGGGGTAAAACCAATTACGGAGCATTGGCCATCGTTAGGGAACCTTAAACCGCTTAAGATGTACATTAAGCTTGTCTTTCCCACGCCGTTTCGCCCCAGTAATCCATAAATATGGCCCGGGGCGAGACTTAGCGTCAGGTCTTCAAGTACGCTCTCTTTAGAGCTGTACCTAAAATTTATATGGTTTAGGTTGATCATATAATCGATCCAAGGTGTACTACCTCGCTAGTACACTGCAATAATAAGGCGAAGAATTTAAACATACAATACTTTGTAAAAATATTTTTTCGTGGTAGTTGAATATCATCTATTTTGAAGGTAATTCCATCTCTAATATCGGGAATGGCCTGCCCTATTCATCTATTTCCCGTCGGCCAGTGATCTTAAAACCCAGGTGCGGATAGAAACCTATAGCCTGAGGGTTTTGTTCGTTCACCTCTACTTTACGTAAACCGTGTTCGATCGTTGCATAACTGATCAGTTGTTTGCCTATCCCTTTACCGAATGCATCAGGATGAACAAACAGCATAGCGATCTGATCATCGGTCAAACCTAATATTCCGGCAAGTGCTCCGTCGCTAATGATCACATAAGACATTAGTTGCGCGAATATGCCGGGCAACTGCGCCCTAATGCCAGAAATATCTTCCGCGGTCAAAAAATGGTGGGTGGCGCGCACTAATGCTTCCCACAGGTTCTGCATCTGCAAATAATGCTCAGATGATGCGGGGATAATTGTATTCTCCATTGTCAGTGTTTCAAGAGGCGGCAAAAATAATGATCTATGCCTAATTGTCAGCAATTATGACTAATTGCCTGTTATAACACTTGCGACAGTGGGCAGCCGATCCGTTTAAAACATTTAAAGTCATTATTATCAAACCATTAAACCAGTGTTGATATTAAATTTATAACTTTATATAAAAAGATGCTAAAACAAGCTTCAAAAAGCTTTATTTAGCATTTGTGATACGGGTTTACATCATATAATTGTCTGCTTTTGGCAGTAAGCTCAGCGTTGGCAACATTGTTGATAATTATATCCCCGTAAGGCCGTCGTCACAGTAAACTAATTTTGGTGTTACGACGTTCATCATAATTGAAAGGTATTATATGGAAGCTAAATTTTCGCCACGGGTAAAAGACGTTATATCATATAGCAGAGAAGAGGCGCTGCGCCTTGGGCATGACTACATTGGTACCGAACATTTACTACTTGGACTTATCAGAGATGGCGACGGTGTGGCCATTAAATTATTAAAGGGTTTAAATGTTGATACAGCCAAGCTTCGCCGCTCGGTAGAAGATGCCGTTAAAGGCACTACGGGTACCAACGTACACATTGGCAGTATCCCGCTGACCAAGCAAGCCGAGAAAGTATTAAAGATCACTTACCTGGAGGCAAAAATTTTCAAGAGCGACGTTATCGGCACAGAACATCTGTTGCTATCAATCCTAAGGGATGAGGACAACATCGCATCGCAATTATTGTTACAGTTTAACGTGAACTATGATATATTTAAACACGAAGTAGACTCGCACAAAAACAACGTGACCGACGAGATGCCGGGTTCATCAACAGGCGGCGATGATGATTTTAAAGAAGAAGAATCATTCAGCCAGCCAAAAAAGGTGTCGGACATTAAATCTAAAACCCCTGTGTTGGATAACTTCGGTCGCGACCTGACCAAGGCTGCCGAAGACGGCAAACTTGACCCGATCGTTGGTCGTGAAAAAGAGATCGAGCGTGTATCGCAGATCTTGTCACGTCGTAAAAAGAATAATCCTATTTTGATCGGTGAGCCGGGTGTTGGTAAATCAGCCATTGCTGAAGGCCTTGCACTGCGCATCGTTCAGCGTAAGGTGTCGCGTGTGTTGTTCAACAAACGTGTAGTTACTTTAGATCTTGCATCATTGGTTGCCGGCACTAAATACCGTGGCCAGTTTGAGGAGCGGATGAAAGCAGTGATGAACGAGTTGGAGAAATCTCCGGATGTTATCCTGTTCATCGACGAGATCCACACCATTGTTGGTGCAGGTGGCGCTTCGGGCTCATTGGATGCGTCTAACATGTTCAAACCGGCTTTGGCCAGGGGCGAGATACAATGCATCGGCGCTACTACTTTAGATGAGTATCGCCAGTTCATCGAGAAAGATGGTGCTTTGGATCGTCGTTTCCAAAAGGTAATGGTTGAGCCGGCTACTCCAGATGAGACCGTAGAGATACTGACCCGTATTAAAGACAAATATGAAGAGCATCACGGTGTAACTTATACTGACGAAGCTATCCAGGCTTGCGTTTCGCTGACCACCCGTTACATCACCGACAGGTTTTTACCTGATAAGGCGATCGACGCGCTTGACGAAGCCGGTTCACGCGTGCACCTGACCAATATCCATGTACCGCAACAGATACTGGATATTGAGCAAAAGATAGAGCAGATCAAGATAGAGAAGAACAAAGTTGTTCGCAGCCAGAAATACGAAGAAGCTGCTAAACTGCGCGATACCGAGAAGCACTTGCTTGAAGAACTTGATCAAGCTAAAGGCGCTTGGGAGGCCGAAACGAAATCTAAACGATACACCGTATCAGAAGATAACGTAGCCGAAGTTGTGTCAATGATGACCGGTATCCCGGTACAAAAAGTTGGCCAGGCCGACAGCCAAAAGCTGTTGCACATGGGCGACAAAATGAAAGGTAAGATCATTGGCCAGGATGATGCGATCAAGAAATTGGTTAAAGCTATCCAACGTACCCGTGCTGGACTTAAAGATCCTAAAAAACCTATCGGTTCGTTCATATTTTTAGGTCCTACCGGTGTTGGTAAAACAGAGTTAGCTAAAGAGTTAGCACGCTTTATGTTCGATACCGAAGACGCGCTGATTCAAATAGACATGAGCGAATACATGGAGAAATTCGCTGTGTCACGCTTAGTAGGTGCGCCTCCGGGCTATGTAGGCTACGAAGAAGGCGGTCAATTGACCGAGAAAGTTCGTCGTAAACCATACGCGGTAGTGTTATTAGATGAGATCGAGAAAGCCCACCCTGATGTGTTCAACATCCTGTTACAGGTATTGGACGAAGGTCAACTGACTGACTCGTTAGGCCGTAAGGTTGATTTCAGGAATGCTATCATCATCATGACATCGAACATCGGTGCGCGTCAGTTAAAAGACTTCGGTCAGGGTGTAGGTTTTGGTACCTCTGCTATGAGCAAACAGTCGGACAACCATTCACGCGGTGTTATCGAGAATGCTTTGAAACGCGCTTTCGCTCCGGAATTCCTGAACCGTGTAGACGACGTTATTGTATTCAACTCGTTAGGTAAAGATGAGATCTTTAAGATCATCGATATCGAATTGGCAGCCTTATTTAGCCGCATCAGTGGCTTGGGTTATCAAATTGAATTGACCGATGCCGCCAAGGATTTTGTTGCCGAGAAAGGCTTTGATTCGCAATTCGGCGCTCGTCCGTTAAAACGTGCTATCCAAAAATACCTGGAAGAGCCAATTGCTGAAGAGATACTGAAAGGCGAACTGACCGATGGCGACACCATGGAAGTTGACTACGATAAAGAGGCTGATGAGATCAAAGTTAACATCCGTTCATCTGGCGAGAACAAAAAAGAAGAAGAAGCACAAGGTTAACAGCCTGTACTTCATACCATATCGAGTCCGGCCAATTGGCCGGACTTTTTTGTTTAAAGACGATGTGATAATTATCATTTTTCGAATCACTTTTTGGGTTTATTTTCGTTAATAGATAGCAGCGGCAAGGGTCGATTTCTGTTAAAATTGATTATATTTGCCCCAAACACATACTGATGAAATTTTTTGAAGAAAAAAGGCGTGAGGTGATGAAGCATATCGAAGGCTTTATGCTCGAGAAAATGAACGATTACCTTAAGCCGATAGATACTAATTGGCAGCCGGCAGATTTTCTGCCCGACTCTACCCGCCCTACTTTTCTTCAGGAGATCAAAGAACTTCAAGAGACAGCCAAAGGTTTGTCTTATGACCTAGTAGCGGTACTGATCGGCGACACCATTACCGAAGAAGCTTTGCCTACCTATGAATCCTGGCTGACCATGGTTGAAGGAGTTAATATGGCCGAAGATGGTGGCTGGATGCGATGGACACGCGCCTGGACAGCCGAAGAGAATCGCCACGGCGACCTGCTGAATAAATACTTATACCTGAGTGGCCGCGTAAATATGCGTGCTATGGAAACATCCACCCAGTACCTTATTGCTGATGGTTTTGATATCGGTACAGGTACAGATCCATACCGAAACTTTATTTACACCAGCTTTCAGGAGTTAGCTACCAACGTATCTCACCGCCGTGTAGCCAGCTTGGCTAAAAAGAGTGGCGATACTTTGCTATCAAAAATGTGTGGTGTTATCGCGTCGGATGAAGCCCGTCACGCAAAAGCTTACATGGCTTTCATTGGCAAAGCGTTTGAAGTTGACCCAAGCGAAGCTATGATAGCCTTTGAAGATATGATGCGCAAAAAGATCGTGATGCCGGCCCACTTCCTGCGCGAGGTTGGCTTAAAGATCGGTCAAACGTTTGGTCACTTTACCGATGCTGCACAACGTTTAGGCGTTTACACCGCGGTTGATTACGTAGATATTTTAAAAGACCTGATCGAAGAATGGAAGGTAGAATCAATGACCGACCTTAACGAAGCAGGCGAAAAAGCTCGTGATTATATCACTGCCCTACCCAACCGTTTACTACGCGTTGCCGACCGTATGAAAAATCCTGAACTGGAATATAAATTTAGCTGGATAGCGGGTTGAGAAAGAATCAAGAGTAAAGAATCAAGAGCCAAGATGTAAAACGCATTTTGGCTCTTTTGTTTTATCCGTCTTCACCGGCTTGAATCCCCCCTGTCCCTGTCACAGTGCCTTCCATGTCTTGTTTCTTGACCCTATATTCTTGACTCTCTCCTACTCTCCGCTTATCTTAACGATATCCGCTCCATCCCAATCTTCCATTTGCAGCGTTTCCAGGATGCTTTGCAAAGTCAGTTGGTTAATGTCGTCCACATAGTGTTCGGATTTAGCTACATGTAGTTCCCGTCCTTCGGCGGTCAGCTTAAATAAGTATCCATCATAAAATTCGGGGATACCCACTTCTATCGAATCGGCAACTTTGTTAACCTTTACTTCGGCATCTATTTGTCGGGCCCCCTTAAAAAGCGGATCCAATTTATCCTGCAAAGTTTGATACAATCTGTCGGTATTCCAATTAGTTGATGCGGTGATGATCTTCATGCTTAAAAGTACATTTGATAGATAATATTGTTTGGGCCATGGGTAAATGCTAAATTGCCAAGCAGGCAAACGCAGCGCATAGTTTGCTGTTCATCTACAAAACATCATACCGATATATGAAATACAAATTGCTTGGCCGCTCAGGCCTTAAAGTATCCGAATTATGTTTAGGCACTATGGGCTTCGGCACCGATAATGGTTGGGGAGCCGACAAGGATACCAGCTTTGCTATTATGGAAGAGTTTGCCAACGCGGGCGGGAATTTCTTTGACACAGCCAACGTTTATCAAAAAGGTACCAGCGAAAGACTGATCGGCGACTTCATCAGTCAGCAAGACCGAGACTTTTTTGTATTGGCCACCAAGTACACCTTAAAGGATAATCAGACCAACCCCAACGCTTCAGGCAATAACCGTAAAAATATGATGCGCAGTGTAGAGGAAAGTCTAAAGCGCTTAAAGACCGATTTTATTGATGTACTCTATCTGCACATTTGGGATGACATCACACCTATCGACGAAGTGTTACGCGGTTTGGACGACCTGATTCGCCATGGCAAAGTAAACTACGCTGCCATCAGCGATACCCCCGCCTGGGTAGTGTCCAAGGGTAACACCTTAGCCGAACTAATGGGCTGGAGCCAGTTTATTGCCTTACAAGTAGAATACAGCCTGATCCAGCGCACCCCTGAACGCGAACTGATCCCAATGGCTAAACACTACGGCATGACAGTAACGCCATGGGCGCCTCTTGGCGGAGGCGCGCTGACAGGAAAATACCTGCGTGGCGAACAAGGCAGAGTGAAAGCAGAAAGTAACCGCCGTAATGAAAATGCCGAAAAGATAACCCGTACTGTAATGTCCATTGCCGACGAACTGGGCGTAACAGCAGGAAACGTAGCGCTACAATGGATGCGACAGAAAGGGTTTTCGTGCATCCCTATCGTCGGGGCTACAAAGATAGATCAGCTTAAAGAAAATCTAAAAACAGTTGATATTGCACTGACTGATGCACAAATGCAGCAACTGGATGAGGCCAGTAATATCCCTTTAGGATTCCCCGGAGATTTCTTTAAAGAAGATGCGGTGAAATTAAACTCCTTTGGCGGATTTTACGATCGGGTGGAGAAACGTAAATAGAAAAGGGGAGTAAGCGTTCAGCTTCTCCCCTTTTTTATAATGTATCACGCCTATAGTTATGGCGTTTTAACGTATTCTTGATGATATCCTTTTTGCCGGCCGCGTAATTGATGAAGATAATGCTTCCTAAAACACCGGCTACAACGATAATGCTTGCAATCGTTCCCCAAATACCTTCTATTGCCAATATCATATTACTTTAGTTTTCATTAACTATTGTGCAATAGCTATGCCAGCCTACAATTTTAATTAAATCGTTTCAAAAATTTGAGGTTTACCAGCTCTCCATAAGGAATATTAGCAGGCGATGACAGATCGAACCAAGCATTTCCGTTAGCGTTCTTTAATAATTGAATATCCTGAGCGGGCATAAAACTCTGGGCCAGTAGAAACTTTTTCTCATGTGTGGAATTTTCTGCTATAGCCATCACCATAAAACAATGCCCCGGTGAGCCCCCTTTTATAAAAACGTCGCCGGCCTTGAGTTCGGCCGCTGTGTTTACTTTTACCAATTCTTTCTCTAACGACAATGTACCGGCATAAGAGAACACCAGATCCATATAATTAAGAAAAGTTTTATACGAATGGTCTTTACCCGACTTTAAAACCCATTTACCATTTGCGTACCTGTAACCATTAGCATAATGCAGATAATCGCATTTAAAGCCGCTGGTGAAGTTAAAAGCAATAGTATTGTACTTTTTTTGCTGATAAAGATATTCGGCCCGTAAACGCATAACCGCATCGGCACATTGTTGCAGGTCGCGCTTACCTAAACTCATATCTATCACCCCTGCGGTGTATGCATCAGTCCGGGCTATTTCACCCCGGTAATTACGCGTAGGTGTTCCGACAGGTTTTAGAGGCAAATCACCTAACCACTGCCCAAAACTATCAGGACTGGCTAAGTGATAACCATCTGGAATAATTACGCGGTCCTTAACCCTATCGGCTGGCTTAACAAATGAACTCGCTACAAAAAACAAAAGCACTAATGCACACTTCATAAATACCTCGTTTTAACAAATTGCTGGTAACCATTAAACGGAACGGGTACACCATCGACCAAGCGATACGTGCCAAAATGCAAATGCGTAGGCGAGCGCTTTTTAAAAGCATTCAAACCGGTCCTGCCTACCTCTGCTATTTTTTGCCCGCTTGTTACCATATCACCTGGTTGAACCAGCACCTCCCTGTTATGCGCATAATAGCTGATCATTTCTAACTTAGGATGATATATCCAGATAAATTTGCCACCACGCAGATCGCTGCCATTTTCCCATTCGTTCTTGCAAGCCAGCACCACGCCATCAGCCAGGGCTAAAACGTTAACAGGCTGTTTTGTTTTATCGTCAATATCGTTTTGATCCCTGTCATTGATAAAGATATCATGGGCCGGATGCGCAGTATGCTTATTGCCATCAAAAAAATTGTAGCCTTTATCATAGTAACCATTACCTCGACTACCACCGACAGCACTCAACCTATATCCTTGTAGCGGAAAAGTCCAAGATGCATTACCGGCTACGGGCACAACCGTTTTCAGCTGAACAATCAAACCTAACAGCTGGATTTTAGCATCCTGTTTCTTTATCTCACCGGATAAAATTCGATCATTCAAACCATCTATCTGACGGCATATAGCGCGAACATCCTGGCTGAATGTTACCGAAGGTAATAAAGCCATCAGAATTGCAATTAACAATTTTATCTTCATGGATACGTCGGTGTTTCTGTCAATTGTTGTTTAACTACTGCTTCCCAATCGGCCTGTTTCTCCCGATCGATGGAATGTTTAGTATCAAGATCGTATTGCAATTGTTGAGCGGTCAGGCGCTTGGTGATCGAAGCAAATATATCTCTCACCTCCTGCTGATAGTTAGCCGTATAGCTCTTATTCGTGAGTTCCCAATAAAGTTTACGCGTAAAATACTCGTTGATATCAAAATGCAACTGCTCGTGTCCAAGCAAGTTCTCGGTCTGTTTGTCTTTTTGCACCCAAGATGTTTTCTTTAAAAAGTTGTTCTCTACTTTAAATCTAAGCTTATAATTACCGTCGACAAATTCCGGATCATAACTATAGCCAACATCCACGTGCGTAAAAGCCATAAACGGTGTATTCGCGGGTACCTTTCCATTAAAATCACTCCACGCCAATGACCTATCCACCGCCCATTTCACCTGAGCTTTAACATAGCTGACGGATAAACAAAATAAAAAAGACAATAATATAAGTGCTCTGTTCATTATCCAACTAAACCTTTAATAGATGTAATGATAAGTAAAATAGTATTGATGATGGAATGTTTTATGCTATTGCATGTTCGCATAGAATAACATCTTACTAATATGGTAGACGTTGCTAAGAAGAAGTTTCAGTAAACGAGCATCCCCTGCCAATGGCGGTGGTCCGGCCCCGCTATCTGTCCAAGTTTTGCCCGTACACCCGGATCCTTCGCTTCGCAAAAGCTTTCCCGCCTATCGGGTTTAGGGTGAGGGGGCTGTAGGGAGGTGTTATTGGAAGGTATAGGCACAAAAAAAGCCCCTCTACTTTCGTAAAGGGGCTTAAGTTTAACGTCCTATAGACGATAAGGTTTGGCACCGACCTACTCTCCCACATTTTACTGCAGTACCATCGGCTCTGGCGGGCTTAACTTCTCTGTTCGGAATGGGAAGAGGTGGACACCGCCGATATAGGCACCTGAATTT
>NZ_JADFFL010000002.1 GCF_015222005.1 Mucilaginibacter myungsuensis
CTCTTGCTAAACAGATCGCTTAATATCTTATTCCCACGGCTAACAAGTCTTTTATCCGCAAGGTCCCTAAAATTACGTAATGACATCGGACACGAAACTAATCATAAAAGATGTGTCCACACGATAGGCTCAAGCGGGGAGACACAGGTTTGTCTCCTTTTTTATTCGCTCCCCCTACTCTGCCGGCGTAAACTTCAAACACACCGGGTTAGGTACTGTGAGGATATGCGGGGTCACATTCAACTTGCCTGTTTGCTTGTTAATGCGGAACACGTAAATATTATTGCTATCCTGATTGGCCACTAACAAAAAGTTACCGCTTGGGTCTATCACAAAATTGCGTGGCGTTTTGCCCAAAGTCGATTTACGCTCCACAAAGGTCAGCTTACCTGTCTCGGGCGCTATCGAAAACACCACGATCTCGTTAACATCTCCCCTGTTGCTGGCGTACAAAAATTTGCCATCGGGCGACACGTGGATGTCCGCCGCGCCAACTTTGCCTTTAAACCCTTCGGGCACAATGCTTACGGTCTCTAACTGTTTGCTCTTGGGGCCATCGTAACTGTAGGCGTAAATAGTGCCCGTCATTTCGGTTAACAGGTACATAAATTTCTTATCGGGCGTAAAGTCTAAATGGCGTGGACCATCACCGGGTTTAACCTCCAATGCAGCAGGCTCGGCCGGAGTTAAGGGCTGATCCTGACCCGACTTATGTTTCATGATATTTATCTTATCGGTACCCAGATCGGTGTACAATAAGTATTTCTCGTCCGGCGATAGCATGGCGGTATGTACATGCGGCCCGGCTTGGCGGTCGTTGTTAACACTGCTACCCTGATCTTGAACGGTCTGCGTTACGGCGCCCAACGAGCCAGCTTTGCCAATGGGCAACACCGACAGCGAACCGCCGGCATAGTTAGCTACAAAAGCATGCTTGTTGGCTTTATCTACGGCGATGTAACAAGGACCGGCACCCGTGGTAGGCTGCTTGTTGATCAGGGCAATTTTACCGCTGTATGGCTCGAAAGAGAAAGCGCTCACACTACCCTTACGATCGTCGCCCACCTCGTTTACCGAGTACACAAATTTATTGTTTTTGCCGATAGCCAAGTACGATGGATTGTCCACCCCTTCGGCTACGTTCAGGTAAGCGGTCTTGCCGGTCTCGGTGTAAAAACGGTAAACGTATATACCCTGGCTTTCGCCACTGGTGTAAGTACCGATCAGCAGATCGTACATCTTGGGGGTCATATCTTTCTTTTGGGCGAATGCATTCGCCGACAGCAGAAGCGTGGCGGCGATCAAAGCTTTTTTCATATCAGCTAACCTTGGGTTTTCATGCAAGTTAGTGAAAAACGATGATGAGGTGGGAATATTATTAGCGGATGAGGTTTAAGACCCCTCCATTTCTGACGCTCGATGACCCAACGACCAGCGTAAAACACGGGGCTATCCTTCCACCTTCTCCGGCTCGGCCTTATGGATATCGCTTAAGGTCAGCGGCAACATCTTACGGGTGTTAAAGAAGGTGAATGTCACCACACCCAGCGTAACGCATCCGCCAAATATTACCGCAGGTACCGTGCCTAGGTATTTAGCCGCCATACCCGATTCAAAATCGCCGAACTCGTTAGATGAGCTGATGAACATCTGGTTAACAGCAGATACCCGCCCGCGCATTTCGTCGGGGGTGAGCAACTGCATGATGGTCCCGCGGATGATCACGCTGACGCTGTCGAATGCGCCTTGCAGGAATAAAAATATCAGCGATATGGCAAAAACGTGCGAAAGGCCAAAACCGACAATGGAGATCCCGAACCCGGCCACCGCGATCAGCAGGTTGCGCCAAGGGCGGTTCATGGGCGAGAAACGCACCATGGTGATCATGGTCAATGCCGCGCCTAAAGATGAAACCATCCGCATGATACCTAAACCTTCGGAGCCTACATGCAGGATATCCAGCGCGAATACCGGCAGCAAAGCCACTACCCCACCGAACAACACCGAGAAAAGATCCAGCGCCATGGCGTAAAGCATCATTTTGTTGGTGAACACAAAGTTAAGTCCGGCTGATAAACTCTTCCAGATATTCTCTTTAGGGACAAAGGTTGGCGGGTATTTGCGCAGTCGGTAGACCAACACCAGCGATATGGCCATGAACAATACGATGACGGCAAAGTTCGCGGTGATACCGGTCAAACCGGGGATGATCCTGCCCGAGAATCCGTAAAGCAGACCGCCCGTAAGCGGACCTAATATCGATGCCATTTGCCAGGCCGAACTGCTCCAGGTGCTGGCATTAGGATAGATCTCCCTCGGGACGCTGTTAGAATAGACAATAAATGCCGATGGACCATAAAAAGCCCGCGCCACGCCGTTAGAAAAGATCATGGCGTAAATGGTCACCAATATCCAATGGGTCTGTATCGATCCGCTGAAATTATGAAGCGTAACCACACCCATGGTGATGGATGATAGCAGCACCCCGGCGAAAATGAAAAGCAGCATTTTGCGTTTCTCGCTCTTATCGGCCAGGTAACCGCCGTAAAGGGCAATACCAACGGCCGGGATCACCTCGCTTAAACCGATCAACGCGATATTAACGGTACTATGGGTTAGCTCGTAAATGTAGAAACCAAGGACAGTGGTTTGCATTTGATAGGCGAAGGTGAAGAAAAAGCGTACCCCTAAGTACGATCTGAAATCTTTAAAGCGCAAGGCTGCAAATGAGTCTGTACGGGGCTGACTATGTCCTTCTTCTGCCAATCTGAGTGGGGTTAGTTAACGATGTGGCAAAAGTACGATATGGATAAAAGGCCTGCAAGTAAAAACATTGTAGTTAAGACATATCAACGTCATCAAAACTTAATCACTTTGTTTTAGTTTAACCTATACACATCGGCAAGCACCTTTTCAACGTATATAATAACATGGATGTTAGATCGATAAGATGCATGATGGCTGTTTTAGCTATGTGCTTAACCACAAGCGTAATGGCACAAAGCAAAAAACACTTAGCCGTTGGCGATGCCGTACCGGTATTCTCGCTGACGGATCAGGATGGCAAGGCGTTCAACATTAAAGATCATATTGGTAAGCACAAACTGGTTATCTTTTTTTATCCCAAAGACCAAAGCATGGTATGTACTAAAGAGGCCTGCCAATTTAGGGATAGTTTTAAGGAGTTTACAGATGCAGGGGCAAAAGTGATCGGCATTAACAGCGGGACGGTAGCCAGCCACAAAGCTTTTGCCGAGGCTGATAAACTACCCTATACTTTGTTGAGCGACCCGGATAATAAAGTGCTGAACATGTTCGGAGTGAAGAGCAAAATGTTCATGACCGGGCGCGAGACCTTTGTGATCGGGCTGGATGGCAAGATCGCCTATCAGCATGCCGCCATGATGGAAGGGAAAGCACATTCGGACAATGCTTTACAATTTGTAAAAGGCAGCAAAAACTAAGCATATAAAACCGTACTTTTGCGGCTCGTTATAAACCTGATACAACAGTCCTAAAACATCGGACCGGGTAGGTATCTTAATAATTAAAAATGATAATATTAGCATTCTTTTTAGCACACTGGTTCCTGTCGCTGTTCTTTCAAACTTTTTTCCTGCATCGTTACGCGTCGCACAAAATGTTTAAAATGAACCCGTTTTGGGAGAAGGTGTTCTACTTTTGCACTTTCATATTTCAGGGATCATCATTCCTGAACCCTCGCGCTTACGCTATCATGCACCGCATGCACCACGCTTATAGCGATACCGAAAAGGATCCGCACTCTCCGCATTTTATTAAAGATGTTTGGGGTTTAATGATCAAGACCAAAAATATTTATCTGGATTACCGTCGTTACAAACTGGAGCCCGAAGAGCAATTTATCGACCGTTATCCCACCTGGAGCGTGGTTGACCGCATTGGCGACCTTTGGATCACTCGTATATTCTTCATCGCGTTCTACATCGCTTTTTATGTGATGTTCGCTAACCATTGGTACCTGTGGTTGCTGTTGCCTTTCCACTTTATGATGGGCCCGTTACATGGCGCTATCGTTAACTGGTGCGGTCACAAGTACGGTTACAGTAATTACGATAACGACGACCATAGTAAGAACTCACTTCCGTTAGACTTTTTAATGATGGGCGAGCTGTTCCAGAACAATCACCACAAACGCCCTAACGACGTGAACTTTGCCCAAAAATGGTACGAGTTCGATCCGTCTTACCCAATTATTAAGGTGATGCACAAACTGCGCATCATCCGTTTACGTAAGGTTTAAAAAACAACGTATATGATAACCGCCCTCAAAGTTCTGTTCAGTGTAGTATTTGTTTGGGTGTGTTATGTGGTGGTGATCACCTGTTTAGAGCATAACCTTTTTAAGGAGTGGGACTATCTGGGCGGCATTGCCTGGATGCGGGCCACTCTTTGGGACTTCTATGCCAACATCCTGATCATTTACGTGTGGATCTGCTACAAGGAAAAGAACTGGGCGCTAAAGATACTTTGGTTGCCCCTTTTATTTTGCCTGGGCAGTATTGCCAGCGTAGGTTACGTGCTGATCCAATTATTTCGCTTGAAACCAAACGAAGGCCTGAAAGAATTGTTCGGTAAGCAGAATGGATAATATCTCGGTTTGGAGCTTAGTACTCATTTGCCTTTTAGCTTGTTGTTTGATCATGGCCGCGGCCTGGGTTTGGTCGTATAAGATCAAAAATGCCAGTGTGGTTGATATGTTCTGGTCGTTCAACTTTCCGGTCATTGCCATTATCCTTTTCTTTTTCGCGCCCGGTTGGGAAACCCGACTGATCATGATCGCTGCCATGGTCACCATTGCCGGTGGCAGACTTGGCACGCACTTAGGCAAACGCATCCTGAGCCATTTAGACGAAGAAGAAGGACGCTATCAGGAACTCCGCCGCAGCTGGGCACCTAACTCAGAACGGGCATTCTTCTTTTTCTTTCAGGCGCAAGCATTATCAAACGTTTTATTGGCTATCCCATTTTTCGCTATCGCGATGAACACCGAAGTTGGTGTGTCCCCTTTCGAATGGATCGGTTTAAGCATCTGGTTCATCAGCGTCATTGGCGAAGCTACTGCCGACCGACAATTAGCCCGTTTCAAAAAAGACCCGGCCAATAAAGGCAAGGTATGTGATACCGGCCTGTGGTATTACTCCCGCCACCCCAACTATTTCTTTCAATGGACGATGTGGATGGCCTACTTCATTTTCGCACTGGGCTCACCTTATGGATGGATCGGGTTCATTAGTCCGGCGATCATCCTGCACCTTATTTTGAACGTGACGGGCATCCCCGCTACCGAGGAGCAATCGTTACGATCTAAGGGGGATGCTTTTAGGGAGTATCAACGGACGACGAGTGCTTTTGTGCCGTGGTTTAAAAAATAGCGGCGCTACCATTAGGCTATATACCCCTTGTTATCGTAAGTGCTGAAGCAAGGTCAGTAGTCTTCCCCTAATTTAGGGGAAAGCAACGGCAGTGCAACTTGAAGCAACTTTCATAAGGGGTAGCTCTTCGAGCGGCGTCTCATTCTAAAGATTTACGCTCATTACAGCGTTTGCTAAAGCAGGGCTGCAAACTTCACCTAAATTACGTAAAAGCAATGTCAGTGCAATTTACAGCAACTTTCATAAGGGATAATTCGTTGGATGGCTTACTGCTTGTTCTATCCTTTCGACCACACCTTTTATATCGTTTAGCACTTCATCATTTTTAAACCTCAATATATTTAACCCCAATTCTCTCATCACGATATCTCGGTTTTTGTCGTATTCCTTTTTAAACTCATGTATCGGTCCGTCAACTTCAATGACCAATTTGTGTTTAGCGCAATAAAAGTCTGCTATGTAAAAAAATCTCTCGACCCCGAAGGCGTAGAATATCGGATACTGCCTAAGAAATTTTACGTCGGAAATATTCCTTCTCCGGAGTTCCGCCCATAATTTATTCTCGCTGAATGTTGATGGGGTTCTTAATTTTCGGCAAAGTTCTGTGATCGGGTTCATTAAGCAATTTAAGAAACATTGCATGATATTTACCCCTTATCAAAGTATTTGCTAAAGCAGGGTTCGTCAATAAGGTAATTTCAACACGCCGGCTTATCAAAAAGGCAACTTTACCCTTTATCAAAGCTATTGCTAAGGCAGGGTCCGCGATCTTCCCCTAATTTAGGGGAAAGCAATGTCAGTGCAACCTGCAGGAGCTTTCATAAGGGGTAATTTAAGAGCGATTTGCACCAACGGGCACTTTTACCCCTTGTCAAAGCAAGTGCTGCAGCAGGATCCGTGGTTTTCCTCTAATTTAGGAGAAAGCAACGTCAGTGCTATTTGCAGTGCCGTCAATAAGGGGTAATTTACGAGCGACTTTATACCACCGGACACTTTTACTCCTTATCAATGTCAGTGATATTTGCAGTACCGCTCATGAAGGGTAATGTATCATACGCAATTTCAACCGAACGACCGAACCGTCACATTTCTCCCCTATCTTTGCCCAACTAAATAAAACTACTACGCTATGAAATTTACCTATTATGGCCAGTCGTGTTTTGAGATAGAGACCGGCGGCAAAAAATTATTGTTCGATCCGTTTATCACTTACAACCCATTGGCTAAGGATATCGATGTATCAAGCCTTAAGCCCGATTACATCCTAGTATCCCACGGCCACGGCGATCACGTAGCCGACCTTATGACCGTGCAAAAACAAAGCGGCGCTAAAGTGATCTGCATAGCCGAGATAGCCGATTGGTTAGGCAAGCAGGAGATCGAAGCACACGGCATGAATATCGGTGGCGGTTTTAATTTTGATTTCGGTCGTGTAAAAATGGTGAACGCTGTACACAGCAGCACTTTGCCTGATGGCTCTCCGGGTGGCAGTCCGGCAGGTTTTGTGGTCTACGCCGAGGGCAAAAAGATCTACTTTGCCGGCGATACTGCCCTTACTTACGACATGAAATTACTGGCTGATGAAAAGCTGGACTGGGCTATTTTGCCTATCGGCGATAACTACACTATGGGTGTGGACGATGCCATCAAGTCGACCGGTTTTTTTGACTGCAAAAATGTGATCGGGGTGCATTACGATAGCTTCCCGGTGATCGTGATCGATAAAGAAGAGGCTTTGGATAAGTTTACCAAAGCGGGGATCAAACTGGAATTGCCTGTCATTGGTGCAAGTTTGGAGTTATAGAACAATTGTTCAGGAAACCAAAGAGGACACACAGCGCTTTGTCACTGTTTACAAAAGCGCTGTGCCCTTTGCAGTTAACAAAAAACGTAACAGGTTTTTATTGCCAAAACATGATGGTCCGACTTAAAATGGTTGGCTATCTTTGCAGTGCCTTAGGGGCAACAGTACACTTAGAAAAGCATCATGGAAATATTCGTATTAGGTGAAGGTTCGTATTCGGTAGACAGCACTAAAAAATTCATCCCATTTGATCCACAGGTGCATAACTTCCGCGAGCGGCCGGGATCGTTGTTCATTCACGTAAATCCTTTTTTGGTGAAGATGAAGAACGACCTGATCCTGTTCGATGCCGGTTTGGGCTACAAAGACACCCGCGACGAACTGATCCTGCACCAACACATCCGTGCGGCGGGTTTCGAGCCTGAGGATGTAACGCTGGTACTGATGTCGCACCTGCATTATGACCATTCGGGCGGTCTGGTGGTAGAAGAGATCGGTCGTTTTGAACCATCATTCCCCAATGCCGAGCACGTGATACAGAAGGGTGAATGGGAGTTCGGCATTACCGGCAAGTCATCAAGTTATCATCAGGATATTTTTGAAGTATTGGAACGCTCGGCCAAGCTGACCTTGGTAGAAGGTTCGGGCGAGTTTAAGCCCGGCATCCGTTACGAACATTCGGGCGGTCACTGCCCGCACCATCATGTTTGGTGGTTGGAAGAAGATGGCGATAAGATATTCTTCGGCGGCGATGAATTACCGGAACCGGAACAGCTGCTTCGCCGCTTTATGGCCAAATACGATAAAGACCCACGCAAAGCTATGGAACTGCGCGAAGAATACGGAAAGATAGCGGCAGCAGAAGGCTGGAAGTGCTTGTTCTATCACTCCAAATCGACTACGGTAGGTACGGTGAATTACGTGAATGATACGTTCACGATAGTGCCGGTGTAATAGTCATACCTTACTTGTACCCCATTGTTAATGTTGCTGCCAAAGCAATGTCCGTGCAACTTGCAAGCACTTTCATAAGGGGTAATTTCTGATATACCACAAAGAACACAAAGGGAGAAAAGCACAAAGGACACAAAGCTTTGCAACGTCAAACATGCATCTTTGTGTCCTTGTGAAAATTATTTATGCGCTTTGAGTTGAAGATCAAAGCTTACAGAAAACCTAATTCCTCGGATGATCCTTAAACAGATTGGTGATCTTTTCTACGTTAAGCGGCTTGGATATAAAGTCTACCACCAGCGGGTATGACTTTGCTTTGTTGATATCATTACTGAACACCGACGACGAGATGATGAAGATCTTGGTCTTGTGTGCAGGGTCTATTTTAAGTTTCTCGTACTCGTCCAAAAACTCCCATCCATTCATGATAGGCATGTTAATGTCCAGCAAAATATAATCGGGTAGTTTGGACGGATCTTTACTCATGATCTCCCATAACTGGTCTATCGCGAATTTTCCGTTAAGGCAGGCAGTTATTTCGGTATTAGTAAGTGCTTTCTTTATCAGCTTTATCGAGATGAAATTGTTTATCTCATCATCGTCAACAAGCAAGATACTTACCGGCCGGGAGTCTAAATTCATATTAGTATGTATACGTTACGGCAAATTAAAAGGTTTTATTCCTTAAAGTTTTAAACAGCTAAAAATTTATTCTGTTTTTAACGCCTGCCAACTTTCTTTTATTGACTGTTTTTCGGGTCAAAAGTATCGAATGCGGGCGATAAAGATCAACAACGAATGGTAATATCTTTGATATACTATAAAGTTGAACAAAGTGGCTAACATAACCAAATATTAGCGTAATTAAATTTAAAGCGGTAGCCTATATTTTACACAACCGTAACACATTTACGGCTAATTGGAGTTAAACTTGCAGCGTTGAACAACAGGCTTTGAATGATCAGTGCCAGCCGTTTAACGATCAACTTTAAGAACTACCTTACATGAAAATAGGAATAGTTTGTTACCCAACATTTGGCGGCAGTGGTGTTGTTGCCACCGAGTTGGGGAAAGCTTTGGCCGATAACGGTCATCACGTACATTTTATTACATATAACCAGCCCGCCAGGCTGGATCTTTTTTCTGAGAACCTTTTTTACCACGAGGTAGCCATCAGTAAATACCCATTGTTCGATTATCCGCCTTACGAGTTGGCCCTGGCCAGCAGGATGGTGGATGTGGTACGCCACGAGCAGCTGGATGTATTGCACGTACACTACGCCATCCCGCATGCTTCGGCGGCTTTTATGGCCAAGCAGATATTAAAGACCTACGGCATCCATATCCCCGTGATCACTACCTTGCACGGTACTGATATCACTTTGGTAGGTAAGGACCGTACCTATAAACCGGTAGTAGCGTTCAGCATCAACCAAAGCGATGGCGTAACGGCGGTATCGCAGCATTTAAAAGACGATACTTATCGTTTCTTTGATATCAACCGCGATATCGAGGTCATCTACAACTTCATCGATCTTAAACGCTTTGCGCTAAAACCACGCGACCACTTTAAAAAAGCCATTAGCCCTAACGGCGAACGCATTTTGGTGCACACCTCTAACTTCCGTAAGGTAAAGCGTACCGAGGATGTGGTAAGGATATTTGCCAAAGTGAACGCCGAGGTACCGTCACGCTTATTAATGGTGGGCGACGGGCAGGAGCGTACAGATTGCGAGCAACTTTGCCGCGACCTGGGCGTAGCCGACCAGGTTCGTTTTTTAGGTAAGCAAGACGCGATAGAAGAGATCCTGTCCATATCCGATCTGTTTTTGATGCCATCACAATCCGAAAGTTTTGGTTTGGCGGCTTTAGAGGCTATGGCCTGCAAAGTGCCTGTGATCAGCAGTAACGTTGGTGGTTTGCCCGAGCTGAATGTAGAAGGCCAAACCGGTTTCTTACGCGATTGCGGCGACGTGGAGGGAATGGCCGAACGCGCCATCTATATGCTTCAGGACGACGACCGTCTGGCTACCTTTAAAGAGAACGCCCTGGCCCGCGCCAAAGAGTTCGACCTGGCTTTGATCTTACCTAAATACGAGGAGTATTACCGCCGGGTTATTGAGGAGAGCAAAGGAAAGATCTAAACCCAAAACCAATTTGTCTGTTTAACGTTACAGATACGTTAACAAGATAAACAAACATGAAAAAGATATTCAGTATAACATTAATGATCGCCGCTGTAGCTATGATGTTCGCGGCATGTTCGTCAAGCAAGGGTACAGTGCAGAGTGCATCGCGCGGAAAATTTACCGGTAAATGGGTGCTGGGCAGCATCAGGTACGATGGCTTAGTAGAGAGCGCCGTGCAGAACGTGTTCGACCAGGCGCGCCCGTCGGCATTCCGTGGCAGTACCTGGAATTTGACCAACAGCGGCAACGGTATGTACACCTTGAACGATGGCACATCGCAAACCATTTTTTGGTCTATTAACAACGGCGGGGCTAATGGTCAGCAAGTATTCCAATTCAAAAAGATCTATGAGGGTGATAAGCCTAAGAATGTTGCCGAGGGCTATCAGCTCTACGTAGTAAGCGCTACCAATGAGGCTATGACATTGCGTAGCCCAATTGCCGTAGGCAACAGCACCGCCTATATTATTTACGAGTTTACAGCGACAAAATAAACACTTCGCTACTCAAAGATAAGGGCCGGGATAATGTTATCCCGGCCCTTGTTTTTGCACTGTATCCGGCTTAAGCCGATAGTGCTTTAGATATCTGCCTGACCACCCTGTCGGTAGCGCCGTTGTTGTCGGCAACATATTGCCGGGCTTTTTCGCCGGCTTGCTGGCGGTAGTTGTCGTCGGTCATAAAAAGATCGGCGGCTTGTTTAAAAGAGGCCTCATCGGCAATGCTAATGCCTGCCCCGATAGCTACCAGATCGCGGGCTTCTTTAAAACGCTCGTAGTTGGGGCCAAAGATCACCGGTAAACCGAAAGCTGCTGCCTCCAGCGTGTTGTGGATACCCACGCCAAAGCCACCGCCAATGTGCGCAACATCGCCATATTGGTAAACCGACGACAGGATGCCCATATTATCTATAACCAATACCTGATATGATGCTATATCGCGGTAATTCATCAATTGGGTAAAACGGATAGCTTTGCCGGATAGGCGCTTTAATACTGCTTGGATATTTTCCTCATCTATCTCGTGCGGGGCGATGATAAATTTCCGGTCGGGGTATGCGTCAAACAGGGAGGCTATCAGTTCCTCGTCCTTAGGCCAGGTACTGCCACCGATGAATAACTTTTTGCCGGCTTTAAAAGCGACCAGTTCGGGCATAGGTTTGGGTGCTTGGGAGTTTGCCCAAACACGGTCAAAGCGAGTATCGCCGGCAACGGTAACGTTGGTGATGTTAAGGGTGCGCAACAATTTTTCTGAAGCATCGTCCTGCACAAAAAAGTGGCTTACCATGCCCAGCATTTTTCGGTTTATGTCGCCGTACCATTTGAAAAATACTTGTTGGGGCCTGAATATCCCCGACACGATATACAGCGGGATGCTTTGCCGTTGCAGTTCGGCAAAATAATGATACCAGTACTCGTACTTTGTAAACACCGCTATTTGGGGTTTAATTATCCGGATCAGGTCGCGGGCGTTAGAGGGTGTATCAAGCGGTAAATAATGAACGGCATCGGCCAGCGGGGTGTGCTTACGCACCTCGTAACCCGATGGCGAAAAAAAAGTAATGATCACCGGTTTGCCGGGATAAGCGGCCCTTAACGCCTCTAATACAGGGCGCCCCTGCTCAAACTCGCCAAGGGATGCAAAATGGAACCAAATACTGTCTGTGGCAGAACCTATGACCTGCTTTTTTCGGCCTTTTATCCACAAAAACGCCTTTTTATTAAAAAAAGACGCAAAAAATACGAACACAAAATATATCCTTATAAGGATGTTGTATAACAATAACATTTATTTACGAATTTACTTATCTTCGCCGTAATTGATCACAATATTAAAAAACATTTAACTCATGAAGATTGCCGTTGTAGGTACAGGTTATGTAGGCTTAGTTACCGGTACATGCCTTGCAGAGACAGGTAACCACGTCACCTGTGTTGATATTAACGTAAAAAAGGTTGAAGCCATGAAGAATGGTCAGTTACCTATTTATGAGCCCGGACTTGAGCTATTGTTTCACCGCAATATTAAACAAGACCGCTTATTTTTTACATCTGACCTGGCCGCGGCTATCGAGGATGCCAAGATCATCTTTTTAGCGTTGCCGACCCCTCCGGGTGCCGACGGCGCAGCCGACCTGAGCTACGTATTGGGTGCCGGTGCCGATATTGCCAAACTATTGAAAGAATACAAGGTCATCGTAACCAAATCAACAGTACCTGTTGGCACCGCTGATAAGTTGACCGCGGTACTCAAAGCAAATACCGATGTGGAATTTGCGGTAGTATCAAACCCTGAGTTTTTACGCGAAGGCGTTGCCGTTGATGACTTTATGAAGCCCGACCGTGTGGTAGTTGGTACGACCGACGAGCGCGCCCGCAAATTAATGGGCGAACTTTATGGCCCGTATGTGCGCCAGGGTAACCCGATCATTTTTATGGATGAGCGCTCATCTGAGTTAACTAAATATGCGGCCAACTCTTTCCTGGCTACCAAAATATCTTTCATGAACGAGATAGCCAACCTGTGCGAATTGGTTGGCGCCGATGTGGATATGGTACGTAAAGGTATCGGATCTGATGATCGTATCGGTAAACGCTTCCTGTTCTCGGGTATCGGTTATGGCGGTAGCTGTTTCCCTAAAGATGTGCAGGCATTGGCCAAAGCATCTGAAGAGAACAATTACGACTTTAAGATTCTTAACGCGGTAATGGATGTGAACACCATCCAAAAAAGCGTGCTGGTAGAAAAAGTGAAGAACTACTTTAAAGGAGACCTGAAAGGTAAAAAATTCGCCTTGTGGGGATTGGCCTTTAAGCCTGAGACCGACGATATCCGCGAAGCACCAGCTTTGTATATCATCGACGACCTGTTGAAAGCCGGCGCTACCGTTGCCGCTTTTGACCCTGAAGGTATGAAGAATGTTAAAGAGCTTTTGGGCGACACCATCAGCTACGGCGACAACCAGTACGATGTATTGAAAGACGCCGACGCGTTACTGATCGTTACTGAATGGTCGGTATTCCGTACCCCTGACCTCGACCAGGTAGGGTCATTGTTAAGAAACAAAGTGATATTTGATGGCCGTAACCTGTACGATCTGCAAAAAATGATAGATTGCGGTTTCTACTACAACAGCATCGGTCGTAAGATCGTAAGCTAAGGAGAGCCAAGAGTAAAGAATCAAGAGTCAGGATACAAGACAACAAAAGTTAGGTATCAGGGACTCAAATAAAGGATCAAGACAATTTAAAAAGGGATACGACTTATGTCAGAACGTAAAAGAGTACTGATCACCGGCGCTGCCGGCTTTTTAGGATCGCACCTGTGCGACAGGTTCATTAAAGAAGATTATCATGTTATTGGCATGGATAACCTGATCACCGGCGACCTGCGCAACATCGAACATTTGTTCAAGTTGGAGAACTTCGAGTTCTACAATCACGATGTATCCAAATTCGTGCACGTTCCGGGTGAGTTGGATTATATCCTTCACTTCGCATCGCCTGCCAGTCCGATAGATTATTTAAAGATCCCTATCCAAACTTTAAAGGTAGGCTCTTTAGGTACGCACAACTTGTTAGGCTTGGCCCGCGCTAAGAACGCACGCATGCTGATCGCGTCTACATCAGAGATCTACGGCGATCCTACCGTTAACCCTCAGCCAGAGGAGTACTGGGGTAACGTAAATACTGTAGGCCCGCGTGGTGTATATGACGAAGCTAAGCGTTTTCAGGAGTCTATCACCATGGCTTACCATACCTTCCACGGTTTGGAGACCCGTATTATACGTATCTTTAACACCTACGGACCTCGTATGCGCCTAAATGATGGCCGTGTATTGCCTGCATTCATCGGTCAGGCCCTGCGTGGCGAACCTTTGACCATGTTCGGTGATGGCTCGCAAACACGCTCGTTCTGTTATGTTGATGACCTGATCGAGGGTATTTACCGCTTATTACTGAGCGATTACGCCCAGCCTATGAATATTGGTAACCCCGACGAGATCACTATCCGCGAGTTTGGCGAAGAGATCATTAAGCTGACCGGTACCGATCAAAAAATGATCAGCTTGCCATTGCCTACAGATGATCCAAAACAACGCCGCCCGGATATTACCAAGGCCAGATCTATTTTAGGCTGGGAACCAAAAGTTGGCCGCGCCGAAGGCTTAAAGATCACTTACGATTATTTTAGATCTTTACCTGAGCATGAGATCAAGCATAAGGACTTTACTTACTACAATAAATAAGCATGCCCAAAATATTAGTTACCGGCGGGTTGGGGTTTATAGGCTCGCACACAGTTGTTGAATTGGTTAACGCCGGTTACGAGCCGGTGATCGTTGATGACCTGTCTAATTCACAGGCTGCTATCCTTGATCAGCTGACCAAGATCATCGGTTACAAAGTGCCTTTTTATAAACTGGACCTGACCATTGAGGCCGACGTGCAAAAGTTAGCATTAGCCGAGCCGGATCTATCGGGCATCATCCATTTTGCTGCATTTAAAGCAGTGGGCGAATCGGTAGGTGTGCCTTTAAAATATTATCGAAATAACTTTTACTCGCTGATAAACCTGTTAGAGGCTTATTACGCCAAGCCGGTAAACTTTGTATTTTCATCGAGCTGTACGGTTTACGGCCAGCCGGATGAGTTGCCGGTAACCGAAGATGCGCCGGTAAAGCCTGCCCAGTCACCTTACGGTAACACTAAGCAGGTTGCCGAAGAGATACTGAAAGATATGATCGTATCGGGCGGGAGCAAATACAAAGTGATCGCCCTGCGCTATTTTAACCCGGTAGGCGCGCATGATAGCGCCCTGATCGGCGAATTGCCTATTGGTGTACCGCAAAGCTTAGTGCCTTTTGTAACACAATCGGCCATAGGCAAACGTGGCCCGATCACGGTACATGGTAGCGATTATAACACCCCTGATGGCAGCTGCCTGCGCGATTATATCCACGTTGTAGATCTGGCCAAAGCACACGTATCGGCCCTGGCCTTGATGGAGAAAGATAGCTTTACCGGTTACGATATGTTTAACCTGGGTACTGGCAAAGCCACCTCGGTTTTAGAGGTGATCAACGCCTTTGAGCAGTCGACGGGTGTGAAATTGAATTACAGTATTGGCCCGCGCCGCCCCGGCGACGTAGAAAAAGTTTGGGGCGATGTGACCAAATCTGCCGAAGGCTTAGGCTGGACCGCCGAATTGGGTATCGATACTATGATGTCATCGGCCTGGGCCTGGGAGAAGTATATTGCCCAAAACCCATTGATCTGATAGGGTAAGGAATAAAGTTGAGAGAGATGTTTGGGTTCTTTAAGAAAAAGCCTAAGATAAAAAAAGAGGCTACGTACGATTATAGCGATCTGATGGTAGACATGCACTCGCATGTATTGCCGGGGATAGATGATGGCGCGCAAACGGTGGAAGAATCTATCTATCTGATCAAAAAGATGATGGATCTTGGTATAAAAAAAGTGATCGCCACGCCGCATGTGATGGTCGATATGTACAGGAATACGCCTGATATCATCAATGATGCATTGGCGCGCTTACAGCAAGCCCTGAAACAAGAAGGTATAGCTATCCCGGTAGAGGCGGCCGCCGAGCACATGTTCGATGAAGGCTTTGAGGAAAAAATAGATAACGGGCAACTGATGGTGATGAAGACCGGGCACGTGCTGTTCGAGTTTTCTTTCATCCAAAAGCCGTATAACCTTATCCCGGTCATTCAAAAACTGGTAGATAAAGGTTATAAACCTATACTGGCCCATCCCGAGAGATATCCGTACCTGACCTTGGACGAATTGAAGAACATCCGTAGCTGGGGCTGCGATCTGCAACTGAACACCATATCGCTCACTGGCTATTATGGCGGACCGACCAAACAGATAGCCGAGCAACTGGTAGATGAGCAAATGATCGATTTTTTATCGAGCGATATGCACCATCCACGCCACGCCTCAGCATTAAAGCAAGCCCTGCTGATGCCTTACCTGGATAAGCTGATGGCCGATGATTATCCGCTTAAAAATAAGATGCTTTATTGAGTCCGGAAGTCGGGAAGTCAGAAAGTCCGGAAAATAGAAGCATTAACAAATGTCTAAACACAAAAGAGGATCATGTAAAATATGATCCTCTTTTGCGTTGTAATATATTTTGGACTTTCCTTACTATCCTAATACTTTCGGACTTCCGGACCTCCTATCCTTCGGACTTTCTACTCATACCTCAAGGCTTCCACCGGATCCAATCCGGCCGCTTTTTTGGCGGGGTAATAACCCGATGCAAGGCCAATGCCGCTACACAGTACAATGGCCGAGAACAACCAGATCCATGGTATTATAAAAGACCCTGAAATGTTCACGGCTATGAGGTTGCCTACGGCCATACCAAGGATAATACCCCCTGCGCAGCCGATCAAACAGATCACTACGGCCTCTATCAAAAACTGCCTGCGGATGATGGATGGTGTAGCGCCTATGGCTTTACGCACACCTATCTCGCGCGTACGTTCTGTTACCGATACCAGCATGATATTCATCAAACCAATAGCCGCGCCTAACAGGGTAATAATACCGATGCCAAAACCGGCTGCCGATATACCGTTCAACTGGGTTGATAGTTGCTGTTGAATGGAGTCGCTTCGGGTGATCTCGAACGTGTCGGACTGGCCAACCCGTATACCACGTATGTTACGGAAGATAGCGGTAGCTTCGCCCTGTGCGGCCAGCTGTTCGCCGGGCGTGGCCGACATTACCGTAATGGTGTAAGTAGGATTTGGATTGGTGGTGATCTGCTTGGCCCTGAACAGCGGTATAACGCACTGTCTGTCACCCCCGAAAGAACCGCTGGATCCCTTGGTGGCAAAAAGGCCGATCACCTTAAATTTATTGGCCCCCAGGAGTATGATCTTATTGATCGGGTCGGCACTTTTAAATAGTTTACTCCGTATCTCTTCGCCAATGATCACCACGTTAGATCCATGCTCCAATTCGGCGGCCGAAAAGTTGCGGCCCGCTGCCAGGTTATAGCCCCCGGTAAGCATGTAGTTATCATCGGCACCCAGGATAGAGATGTTGGGGTTGGTTTTAACATCGCCATATTTCACCGTAGCCAAAAACGAGGCATAGGTATTTACCGACACAGTGGCCGGCAACTTAAATCGCTTTTTAAATTGCTGTGCTTGTGCATAGGTGATAGATGCATAAACTTTACGCTGACCGCCGCCGCCAAAACGGATACCTGTACCCCGGTTACGGATGGTGAACGAGTTAGCCCCCATGCTCGAGAATATATCATTAGTTTTTTGGCGGATGCCTTCTATCGCGGTCAGGATGCCTACCAGGGCGGTTACCCCAATGGCAATAATAAGCGCGGTAAGCGCGGTACGCAAACGGTTACCACCGATGGATTGCAGGGCAATGGATACGTTCTCGCCAAAAGTTGTTTTTACCGCCATATATTGTTAAAGATACTAAACTTGGCGGTTAGACGGCGCATGGGTATACTTTGTTACAGGCGGCAGATATCTTTATTAACAAGTATGTAGCTGTAATAACATTTGCTTATGTTAGCCGTATAAAAGCAAAAAAAGCATCCCTAAATTTTATGCAATTTAAAAATACCCTATTTGCCCTTGCATTACTGATCACCGTATCGGTAGCATCAGCACAAACCCCTACCGGTCCGCGCAGGATCATGGCCGACGAAAACTCGTTAGTGACCGATTCATCTGGCATGAAATACCCGGCCCTTGTGTGGCAAAAACTGGTAACCAGCGGCGACTATTGGCTGCGCCCCATAGATCCCAATGCCGAGAAACCACAATTTATACTGCAAAAAATTACCGAAGCGCAAAAAGCGGCGCGATATGCCAAGTCGCCACGGCCTGCCGACAGTAAGTTCTTTGCGAATGGTGGCGTCTTTAAGACCTTTAGTTTTAAGGACCTGAACGGCCAAAAGATCCAAACCAAAGACTGGGCCGGCAAAACGGTGGTGGTCAACTTTTGGTTCATTGGTTGCCCGCCATGCCGCGCTGAGATACCCGACCTTAACAAACTGGCCCTTAAATATAAAGATAACCCTAATGTGCTATTTGTTGCCGTAGCGCTTGATCAGGGCTGGGAGGTAAAAGATTTTATAAAAGAGAACCCTTTAGCTTACCATCTGGTTGGCGACGGCCGCTACACGGCAGGTATGTATGAGGTTACCGCCTACCCAACCAATGTGGTGATAGATAAACAAGGTAAAGTGATGCTGCATTACTCGGGAGGTTACCCGCAAGGCCCATATTGGATGGATAAGATGATCCAACAAAGCGAGGCGGCTACCGCCGCGCAATAATGGTTATCGTGTCTCCACAAAAAGCTACGCCGCCTTCCGGTACTTATTCAGATTGATCAGCAGGACGCTCAATAAGATCACACCTAAGCCGGCTATTTGCAGGGTGCTGATGTGTTCGTTAGCGAAGGCTACACCTAATATTACGGCTATCACCGGGTTAACATAGGCATAGGTGCTCACCTGAGTAGCAGGGCGTACCTGCAGCAACCATACGTAGGCGCTGTAGGCCGCTATGGATCCCATCAAAATAAGGTACAGGATAGATAACCAGCTGGCTGTAGGTACGGCGGCCCAATCGGTACGTTCCCATTCGCCGGTGATGAAGATACCGGGCACGAAAGCCAAACCACCGATCAGCATTTGCCAGGCCGTATTCACCGTAGCAGATGCACCGGTAGGGTGCGCCTTAGCATATAACGAACCACCCGCCCATGACATAGAGCCGATGATGAGCAATGCCAAACCAATTATCGTACGGCTATCTATCTGATCCAAAGAACCGATCAGT
The DNA here is from genome assembly GCF_015222005.1 of Mucilaginibacter myungsuensis. Lineage (GTDB taxonomy): Bacteria > Bacteroidota > Bacteroidia > Sphingobacteriales > Sphingobacteriaceae > Mucilaginibacter > Mucilaginibacter myungsuensis. The sequence goes on from NZ_JADFFL010000002.1 coordinate 19,219, forward strand.
TGTTGCCCAAAAAGTAGCAATACGCCCATGAAACCCACTATTAAGCCAATAATGGTAGACCGGTCGCTGAAATTTTCCTTCCAATGTGGTTTATCCAACAGCACGAACCAGATCGGCGCGGCCGATACCGTGATGGCTACTACCGCGCTCGGCATAAATTGCTCTACCCAGATCACAATGCCATTACCTACCGATAGCAGCATAATGCCGGTAATAGCGGCCATCTTGATAGCCTGTACCGACCATATCTTTTCTTTGCGGATAACACACCACAACATCATGATGGTGCCCGATGCCAGGAAACGCATACTGCCCAGCAAGAACGGGTGCAAACCCACCAGCGCCTTTTGGATAAAGAAATAAGTAGACCCCCATACCACATAAACCGTAGCAAAAGCTACTGCGATCATGAGTACCGAAGGTGGTGTGTTTTTAGACATAGATGACAGAGGGGGGGGTATCAGCATCAAAGATAGGAAAGTTACTTTACCCATGCCCTTACCTTAACAACGCTAAAATAAAATGACAAAAAGCGTAAAAAACACGAAAAAACGTGCATAAAACATCAAAAAACCATCAATTTTGATGCTTTTTTTGTTTTTGAAATGGATACCATAACTTTACACCCGATGCTTAACGATACACTATCCCCGGCTACCGATCTTGTGCTTGGTGTTTACATCAGCGGATACCACATTACCGCGCTGGTGGTTAACTTGGCCGATGGTTCGGTCGTGCGCCCCTCTGCCCGCCGCGAGTCTATCAACTCGTGGGGTACGGCCGACGAGATCATTGATGCTTGTAGCACCGTGATCGGCGATGTATTGCAAGCCAACCCGGGCATCACCCGGATAGGTATAGCCATGCCGGGCCCGTTCGATTATGAGCAGGGTATCGCCTATATTAAGAACAACAAAAAACACGGCGCGCTTTACGGCCTGAATGTGAAGCAATTACTGGCAGACAAACTGGGTATCGCCACAACAGATATCCGCATGATCAATGATGCGGCAGCCTTTTTAGAGGGCGAGGTATTTGCCGGTGTAGCTAAAGGCCACCAACGGGTGATCGGGTTGATCTTGGGTACCGGTCTTGGCAGCGCCAAGCTGGCCAACGGTGTAGCCGAAGATGCCGAACTTTGGGAATCGCCATTTTTGGATGGCATAGCCGAGGATTACCTGTCCGAGCGCTGGTTCCAGAAACGTTACTACGCCCTATCGCGCATTAATGTGGTGGATGTTAAGGAGCTGGCAAAATTCTACAAAAAGTCTAACACGGTAAAGAACGTGTTTAAGGAGTTCGCTAACAACCTGGCGCTGTTCACTGCCAATTTTGTGCGCGCTAACGACCCCGAAATGATCGTGCTGAGTGGCGACACCGCCGTAAAAGCATCCGATTATTTCCTACCTGCATTTAAGACCCAACTGGCTAAACTGGATATCGAAATACCGGTATCCGTATCCGAACTGAATAGCGATGCTGTGCTTATTGGCGCGGCAACCTGCTGGTTAAAATAGTTAAAAACCGTAATTGCTTAATATGTAAAGGTTTTTTCGATACCTTTAGGTCTGCCTTTTCATGATGAGAAAGACCGTCATAATATTTTGCCTGCTGTTCGCTACTATATTTGTGGCCAGGGCGCAGGTCATTAATCTGATGTCGCCGGCAGGATTGACCTTTACCGGTACTTATGGCACGGCATCAAATACCCGCACCTTCAGCATATCAGGCTCGGCATTGCAGGCCGGAATTTTGGTTACCCCGCCGCCTGGTTACCAGGTCAGCTTAAACAATATCGCTTATTCAAACACCATTACTGTAGGTGCAGCCGGCGAGGTAGATGTTACCAATATTTTTATCCGCCTGCCTGCTACCGCTAACGCCGGCGACTACGTTGGTGATGTTGTGCTGACCAGCCCCGGCGCACTGACCGTTAGCGGGCCATCGCTCAGCGGCACGGTGAACCCTTTTGTCCTTAACTTGTTCATAACGATCAGAAAGCCCTACGGCTACGAGTTTCCGCCCGGGGTTTACGACTACACGGAACTCGAATTTAGGGAATGGAATGGGCTGCTAAAAAACGGCAATAAGGTCAATTCCATCGATATATCGATCACTGCCGGCAATAGCAGGTTTGATAAAGCCGGCCCTTATCCCGGTTCGGTGGTCATTAAAGACTTTACCGGCCGGGATGGTTACCTGCCCGGCAACTACATCGTTAATTTCAGGACCGGCGATAATACTATTTACGCGGCCGATCTGATGATCACGGCGAATAACGTCACCAAAAACTTTGGTACCGATCTGTCTAATGTGCCAAATTCTACCCAATACACGGTTTTAGGCTTACAGAACGGCGAGACCATTGGCACTGTCGACATCGCTTATTTGGCAGGTGCGGCAGCTGCTGCGCCACCGGGGAGGTATCAGGGGGCGGTAGAGGCATCTAATGTTAAAGGTGGTAACATCGACAGAAACAATTATAACCTGTTATATATCAAAGGTGATCTTACGGTACTATCCACTACCCCCGAGATCACCGCTACCACTACACCGGTGGTCATCATCGCCTGCGAGGGGACACCGTCATCGGGCGCGGGTATACAACAGGTCACCGTATCAGGTAAAAATATCGCTACCGGCATTACGGCCGCGGCCCCAACCAATTTTGAGGTCGGGCTGAGCGTTAATGGCCCATTCAGTACCGCTGTGCTTATCCCTGCCGCGGCCGGCGTGGTGACCAACGCCACTGTTTATGTGCGCACGGCTGCCAGCGCTCCGGCTGGTTTAAGAACAGGGTTTGTTGTGCTGTCATCAAGCGGGGCACAAAACCAATTTGCCGAGGTAAGCGGCACCATCAATATGTCACCTACGGTAGACAGGATCTCGGCGCAGACCTATCGTAACGGGCAGGTCACCACGCCCATTGCGCTTAGCGGCAGCGGCAATATCTTTAACTGGACCAATAGCAACACAGCCATTGGCCTTGGCGCAAGCGGCGTGGGCGTTATCCCGGCCTTTTCTGCCATCAACCGCGGTACATCAACGGTAACGGCTACCATTACAGTAACGCCAAGATCTTTACCACTGCTGCAAGTGCTTACGCAGGGCAGCAACGCGGTCACATCTTTTAACACGATAGATGGTAAACAGGAGGCTGTGATAAGTATATCCCCCAACATTACTTCGATAGCTATCAGTCCCGATAGTAAACGTATATACGGCGTACAGCGCAGTGCTACCGGCAACCTGTATGGGTATAAAGTTGCTAATGGAGTGTTAGAGAGTTCAATTACATCAGGCGCTGCGAGTGGAAAAATGGTCATTAGTCCCGATGGTAACAAGGCCTTTGTCCCCGTTTCTTCGGCTTCGACATCATATTTACATGCCATTAATACAGGCTACACCCCATTTACGGGCGATAACTACATCGAGCTCAGCTCTCCCTGTGTTGGCACGGCCATTACCCCCGATGGTAAAAGCGTGTACGTGCTTAGTAACCTGCCGGATGCGGTCACGGCTATCAATACCAATAACTATGCTGATAAAAAGAGCGTGACAGGTAGTTTGGCGACATTTATACAACATGCCGTTACCAGTACCGATGGTTCTAAACTATTTGTGGCCGGGACAGGTGTATCGATCATAAATACGGCTACCAATGCGGTCATTCGCAATATTGCTACGGGCATAACCGCCGGCGATATTGCCGTAAGTGCCGATGGCAATACATTGTATGTAAGCCAACCATCGGCAGACAGATTACTCATCTTTGACGTTAACACGGGGAACCTGCTTACACAGATCGCGGTTGGTAAAAGACCTACAGCCCTGGCCTTATCGGCAGATGGCACACGTTTGTACGTAGCCAACAGTGGCGAAACATCGGTATCCGAGATAGATGTAGCGGCGCGATCAGTGATCAAGGCTATCCAAACCGGTACCGCGCCATTACAATTGGGCCTGGTAGGCGGCACAAGCTGCCCCGGCGTGCCCGAGCAATTCACTATCACGGTTGGCCCTACGTCAAGATTCGATCTGGTAAGTGGGCCATCAGCGTTAGAGACCGAATTCGGCACCAATTCGGCAGTGAGCAATTTTGTAGTGTCGGGTATTAACCTAACACAGCCGGTAACCATTACTGCTCCCCCGGGATTTTCCATTAACGTTAACGGCATAGGATTTTCGGGTCAACAGACGTTCCCTGCCGGGTGGTTCGCCAATAACAGCAACAACACCCTGTCCATCAGCATCCGGTTAAATGCCAATACCGACGCGGGGCCACATAGCGGTAATATTGTTTTAACCACATCTGCCGCCGACCCGTTGAATATCCCCATGCCTGTTAGTACCGTGCGCCCGGCGCCGCTTACACTGGTCGCCAATGAATATCTTAAGCCGTATGGCGAGAGCTTGCTGACACCTGTTTTAAGAAGCCAGGGTTTAACTATCACCGCAGGGGGATTAAAGAACGGCAACACCATCATCACTGCCACTTATAATTACGGCTCGGGCCGCAATGCTAATGACGACGCAGGCAGATATGCCAACAGTATAACCGTGGGCACCATAAACGGTGAATACGGATTTAAAGAAAGCAATTACGCCATCACCCGGCCAATACTGGGCGATATTGTGATCACCAAAGCCCCGTTGATCATTAAGGCCAACAACATCGAGAAAACTTATGGCGATGTGCTTACCAACGGCGCGCAGAATAGTGGCATTACCGTTACGGGCTTAAAAGGACAGGATAGGGCAGGCATAGCCACCATCAGCTTTGGGGAAGGCGCTGCGGCGACCGCAGCGGTTAAAGAGTATCCCGGATCTGTTACTATTACAGGCGTAACAGGCGGTACTTTTAAACCCACCAACTACGAGTTTAACGGCTACGGCACAGGCGATATCATTGTAAAAAAAGCGCAGCTGACCATCACGCCCGACAACGCCACCCGTATGACAGGACAGGAGAACCCATCTTTTACAGCGGATATTAAAGGCTTTGTGAATGGCGAGGATGCATCGGTACTTACCCGGCAACCGGTGATCACCACTACAGCCAGCCGCACATCGGTGCCGGGTACGTACCCCATAACGGCCACCAACGCCGATGCTGCCAACTATACCATGGTTTACACTCCCGGTACGTTGACCATAACCCTGGCCCCGGTGATCAATTTGGTGATACCCAACACTATCACCCCTAACGGCGACGGCATTAACGATACCTGGGTGATCGGCAATATGTTCGCTTATCCCAAGGCTACCATTAATGTCTACAACCGCCTCGGTCACCCGGTATTTACCTCTATCGGCTACACTACCCCTTGGGATGGCAAATACAAAGGCCAGAACCTAAACGCGGGGGTATATTATTACGTGATACAGACCGGGCTGGCGGACAAACCCCTATCGGGCAGTATCACGCTGATCAGGTAAAGGGTAGCCAGACCTGATTTACCGTACGCCATACCATTTTGTTAATAATACCATTAGATTTATGTAATTTAGCGGCCGGTTTGTCCGATATATCGCGCTGTACATGGCGATAGGATGAGACCAAATTTTAAGATCATATGAAAATTAGTTTCGATTTTGAAAAACCGCTTGCCGATCTGCAATCGCAGATAGATAAGGTAAAGCAGGCACAGGATAAAACACAGGTGGACATGTCGGCCACGCTGGCCGAGATGAATGAGAAGTTCGACGTCGCCAAAAAAGAGGTTTACAGTAACCTTAACGGGTGGCAAAGGGTGCAGATATCGCGCCACCCCGAGCGCCCTTACACGCTGCAATACCTGGAGCTGATGTGCGACGATTTTATCGAGATGCATGGCGACCGTACCGTGGGCGATGATAAAGCCATTGTAGGCGGTTTTGGCTCGTTGAACGGCCAAACTGTTATGTTCATCGGTCACCAAAAGGGTCGAAACACTAAGGAGCGCCAATACCGCAATTTTGGTATGGCTAATCCCGAAGGTTACCGCAAAGCCCTGCGCCTGATGAAACTGGCCGAGAAATTTAACAAACCGGTAGTTACCCTGATCGATACCCCGGGCGCATTCCCAGGCCTTGAAGCCGAAGAACGCGGACAAGGCGAAGCGATCGCCCGTAACCTGCTGGAGATGTCGATACTGAAAGTGCCTGTGATCTGCGTGATCATTGGCGAAGGTGCATCGGGTGGTGCATTGGGTATCGGTATCGGTGATAAAGTGATGATGCTGGAGAACTCGTGGTATTCAGTTATCTCTCCCGAAAATTGTTCCACCATCCTTTGGAAGACCTGGGATTACAAAGAGCGTGCTGCCGAGGCATTAAAACTATCATCGACCGAGATGTTGAAGAACGGCCTGATCGACGGTGTTATCAAAGAACCACTGGGCGGCGCCCACCAAGATCCGGTGATCATGGCATCAGTGTTGAAAAAACAGTTACTGAAAGACCTGAAAGCCCTTGGCGAGATCGAAATAAACGCACTGGTTAACCAGCGCATCGAAAAATTCAGCTCGATGGGTGTGGTGAACGAGAACGAATAGGTTTTACACCCTGATATTGAAGAGCTGCTGTGTAAACGGCAGCTCTTTTTGTTTGAACCTGATCGCCCCCTTGCGAACGGGAGACACGAGGTATCGTGTCTCTACAAAAAAGATCCCCATATTTGTCATCCGCTATATGAGCCAACTAAAAGAACAACTGCACCAGCTATGCACCCAATTTGTGCAGGAACGTATGGATAATGCCCGCCAGGCCATCTTATCGGCCGAGCAAAGTGCTGCCCAGGATACCAAAAGCAGCGCCGGCGATAAGTACGAGACCGGCCGCGAAATGCTGCAACAAGAAAAAGACCGCGGCATGGCCCAGTTGACCGAAGCCAATAAGTTGCTCATCGCCCTTAACCGTGTAAGTACAGCCGGTACATCAACTAAAATTGAAGAAGGCAGCGTAGTGCGGACCAACAATGGTAATTTCTACATCGCCATCAGTGCCGGGGTGATCAAACTGGGTGACGAAAGTTTCTTTGCCATATCGGCGGCATCGCCTATTGGCGCTAAAATGCAGGGCTGCAAAGCGGGCGATGAGTTTGTGATGAACGGGAAAGGTTATATGGTGACGGAGGTTGTCTGAGCCGCTGAGAGCCATTAATCGAAATTTTCCGAACTTTGTAGATTATTAAAGAATATTCTTTAATAATAAAATAAAGTTTGTATATTTGTATTGACCTTCGATAAGTTTGACCTCTTCGGTCTTCCCGTCTTTTCTGACTTTCGGATCACTTTAACACATTTGCAATTTACAGCCCTATTGTGCAACTTTGCACTGCTTATTGAGAAAGACGGAGGGATACGACCCTACGATGTCTTAGCAACCTGTGCTTACAAGGTGCTACATTCTACCCTAACCCCTTAAGGTTGTGGGAAAGATAAGCGAAGGTCATGCTAACACCCGACTTTTCGATAAGCCGCTTTTAAGTCTGAAGTTTTAAGTCTAAAGTCGTAAGGCATTGCTTTCGTACTTATTACTTAAGACTTCGTACTTAAGACTTATGACTCAACAAATGGACATTAGACAAGAATTAGAGAAACGCATCCTGGTGATCGACGGGGCGATGGGTACCATGATCCAACGGTACGACCTGACGGAAGAGGACTTTCGCGGGGAGCGCTTTAAGGACCATAAGTCGGATCTTAAAGGCAATAACGACCTTTTGAATTTGACGCGCCCGGATGTGATCAAAGCTATACATAAAGAATACTTGGATGCCGGTGCCGACATCATTGAGACCAATACCTTCAGCACGCAGGTGATATCGCTGGCCGATTATCACATGGAAGAATTAGCTTACGAAATGAGCTATGAGGGTGCCCGGATAGCCCGCGAGGTGGTGGATGAGTACAATCTGCTTACCCCAGAAAAACCCCGCTTTGTGGCCGGTGCCGTTGGCCCAACTAACCGTACGGCTTCTTTGTCGCCAGACGTTAACGACCCCGGTTACCGTGCCGTCAACTTTGATATTTTGGCCGATGCCTATTACGATCAGATCCGCGGATTGGTGGACGGCGGATCTGATGTGCTGCTGATCGAGACCATTTTTGATACCCTGAACGCCAAGGCGGCCCTGTTTGCCGCCAAACGTTACGAGGACGAGTTACGCCATAAGAACCCCGGCTACAAAGGTTTGCCGCTGATGATATCGGGAACGATAACCGATGCATCGGGACGTACCTTGTCCGGGCAAACTGTGGAGGCTTTTTGGGATTCAGTACAGCATGCTAACCTGCTTTCGGTAGGATTGAACTGTGCTTTGGGTGCTAAAGAGATGCGCCCCCACTTAGAGGAGTTAGCTATCAAGGCCGATGTTTACGTATCGGCTTATCCAAATGCCGGTCTGCCTAACGAGTTCGGTCAGTATGATGAGACCCCGCATGAGACCGCCCACCTGGTGGAGGATTTTATGGAGAACAACATGCTGAACATTATTGGCGGTTGTTGTGGTACTACGCCGGATCATATCCGCAGCATCGCCCAAAAAGCGGCTAAACATGCGCCACGCAGGCGGCCGACCGTTGAGCCATTTATGCGCTTAAGCGGTTTGGAAGCCGTGACCGTTACCCCCGAGACCAATTTTGTGAACGTGGGCGAGCGGACCAATATCACCGGGTCACCAAAATTCAGCAAGCTGATCTTGGCCGAAGATTATGAAGGTGCGCTTACGGTTGCCCGTCAACAAGTGGAAGGTGGTGCACAGGTGATAGACGTGAACATGGACGAGGGTATGATCGACTCGGAAGCGGCCATGACCAAGTTCCTTAACCTGTTAGCATCAGAGCCGGATATCGCAAGATTGCCGGTGATGGTGGATTCATCCAAATGGACAGTTATCGAAGCGGGCTTGAAATGTTTGCAAGGCAAAGGCATCGTGAACTCCATCTCCCTAAAAGAGGGCGAAGAGAAATTTAAAGAATACGCCCGCAAAATATTAAGCTACGGCGCAGCTACAGTGGTGATGGCATTTGATGAGCAAGGTCAGGCCGATAACTTTGAGCGCCGTATAGAGATATGCAAGCGCAGCTATGATATATTGGTTGATGAGGTAGGTTTCCCGCCGCAGGATATCATTTTTGACCCCAACATCCTGACCGTCGCGACCGGTCTGGAAGAACACAATAACTACGCCGTTGATTTTATCAATGCTACCCGCTGGATCAAAGAGAACCTGCCGCACGCCAAGGTGAGCGGTGGTGTGAGTAATATCTCGTTCTCTTTTCGCGGTAATAACCGTGTGCGCGAGGCTATGCACTCGGCATTTTTGTACCACGCCATCAAGGCCGGTATGGATATGGGCATCGTGAACGCCGGTATGTTGGAAGTTTACCAGGAGATCCCGAAAGAACTGCTGGAACTGGTAGAGGATGTATTGCTCAACCGTCGCGACGACGCAACCGAGCGTTTGGTGGCCTATGCCGATACCATTAAAGGAGGTGCCGGTAAAGAGATCGTCCGCAATGAGGAGTGGCGTAAAGGCACTGTTCAGGAACGCTTATCGCATGCTCTGGTAAAAGGTATTATCGAATATCTGGATGACGATGTTGAAGAGGCCCGCCAGGCTTACAGCAAACCCTTAGAGGTGATCGAAGGCCCGCTAATGGATGGCATGAACATCGTCGGCGACCTGTTCGGCGCGGGTAAGATGTTTTTACCGCAGGTGGTAAAATCGGCAAGGGTAATGAAGAAAGCTGTGGCTTATCTGTTGCCATTTATCGAATTGGAAAAACAACGGGTGATCGATGCAGGCGAGGATAGCAGTGGCAGCCGTGCCAATGCCGGTAAGATATTAATGGCGACCGTTAAGGGCGATGTGCACGATATCGGCAAGAACATCGTCGGCGTGGTATTGGCCTGTAATAACTTTGAGGTGGTAGACCTTGGGGTGATGGTGCCTGCGCAACGCATTATCGAAGAAGCTAAAAAACAGCAGGTAGATATTATTGGTCTAAGCGGATTGATCACCCCATCGCTGGATGAGATGGTCCACTTTGCCAAAGAGATGGAGCGCGAAGGTTTCACCATTCCGTTGATCGTGGGCGGGGCGACAACCTCACGCATCCACGCGGCGGTGAAGATATCGCCTAATTACTCGGGCGCGGCTATCCACGTGCTTGATGCATCGCGCAGCGTAACCGTTTGCAGCAGCCTGATGAACCGCGAGACCAGCGGTGCCTACATCCAGGGCATTAAAGACGAATACGCCAAGGCCCGCGAAGCGCACTTAAATAAAAAGTCGGACAAGAGATTTAAGACCATCGAGGAAGCCCGTGCCGATAAATTCCAGATCAGCCTGGATGGCAACGTAGCGCAAAAGCCGACGTTCACCGGCACTAAGGTGATCGAGAATTATCCTTTAGAGGACCTGGTGCCTTATATCGATTGGACACCGTTCTTCCATACCTGGGAGTTGAGGGGCAGTTATCCTAAAATATTTGCCGACAAATTTGTGGGTGATGAAGCTAAGAAGTTATACGATGATGCCCAGGTGTTATTGAAACGCATCGTCGACAACAAATTACTGACCGCCAACGGCGTGGTCGGTTTTTGGCCGGCCAATTCGGTTGGTGATGATATCGAATTATATACCGACGAAAGTCGTACAGAAGTATTATCGACCATATTTACCCTTCGCCAACAAGGCGAGAAAGTAAAGGGCGAACCATATTATGCGCTGTCAGATTTCGTAGCACCAAAAGAAAGCGGTGTTCCAGATTATTTCGGTGGATTTGCCGTAACCACCGGCATCGGCTGCGATGAGTTAGTTGCCGAATTTGAAGCCGACCACGACGATTATAACAGCATTATGGCCAAAGCCTTAGCCGACCGTTTAGCGGAAGCCTTTGCCGAGAAAATGCACGAGTTGGTCCGCAAAGACTACTGGGGCTACAGTAAAGACGAGCAATTGGATACCGTAGAGCTGATCAAAGAACAATATCAAGGCATCCGCCCGGCACCGGGTTACCCTGCCTGTCCGGATCACACGGAAAAGACGACGTTATTTGAACTGCTAAAAGCCGAAGACAACGCCCAAATGCACCTGACCGAAAGCTTGGCTATGATGCCTGCCGCGTCAGTAAGTGGTTTTTACTTCGCTCACCCGCAAGCCCGTTATTTTGGTTTAGGTAAGATCAGTAAGGATCAGGTGGAGGATTATGCTAAACGTAAAGCTCTTCCTTTGGAAGAGGTAGAACGTTGGTTAGGGCCAAACTTAAATTACTAAATGTAAACATGCACGTCATTGCGAGGAACGAAGCAATCTCTACACCCAAAGGTCGGATAAGCAGGTCCGCTCTGCTGTCTTAGAGATTGCTTCGTTCCTCGCAATGACGTTGTGAAATAGAACGCAGCTACTCGATACTAAACAATGAAAATCACTGAACATATCGCTAACGCCAACGGCAAAACATTATTCTCTTTTGAGTTGATACCGCCTTTAAAGGGGCAGAGCATCAAGGGTATATATGATGCCATTGATCCGCTGATGGAATTTAACCCGCCTTTTATTGATGTGACCACCTTGCGCGAGGACTACATTTATAAAGAGCACGAGAACGGCCTGCTGGAGAAACTGAGCTACCGCAAACGCCCGGGCACCATTGCTATTTGCGCGGCTATTATGAATAAGTATAAGGTAGATACCGTTCCGCATTTGTTGTGCGGCGGGTTTACTAAAGACGAGACCGAAAATGGCTTGTTCGATCTGCAGTTCTTAGGCATCGAGAACGTACTGGTGTTACGTGGTGATGCACGCCGTGGTGATGCATCGTTCATCCCTACCCCGGGTGGACACGCTTATGCTACCGACCTGCTGAAACAGGTAACCGATATGAACAAAGGCGTTTACCTGCATGAGTATAATGAAGAGAACCTGAAAACGGATTTCTGTGCAGGTGTGGCCGGTTATCCTGAGAAACACTTTGAGGCTCCGAACATGAAGACCGATTTCCAATACCTGAAACAAAAGGTAGATATGGGCGCAGGTTTCATTGTAACGCAAATGTTCTTCGATAACCAAAAGTATTACGACTTTGTGAACAGCTGCCGCGCTAACGGCATCAACGTACCGATCATTCCGGGATTAAAACCTTTGGCCAATACGAAGCAACTGATCGGCTTGGCCAAAACCTTCCACATTGATATGCCCGAAGATCTGGTAGACGCGGTGAACGCCTGCAAAAACGAGAAAGAGGTGAAAGAAGTAGGCATCGAATGGACCATCAATCAGTGTAAAGAACTGATGAAATTTGGCGCGCCGGTGCTACATTTTTATACCATGAGTAACGCCGGGCCAACGAAGAGGATAGCATCGGCGATATTTTAATTGGGATGTGAAAGAATAAAGGGAAAGGCGAAAGGTTTCCCGTTCCGGCCAAAATTTATTTAAAAGCTGACGTATTGGACATCTTAACGTAACAATTACACTTTAGGGCACTTGCACATCAATATCCATTACTTATATTTGCGCTGCAAAAATTCTTTATTTCAGATATAATGAGAGAAATACAATTCAGGGAAGCGCTTCGTGAAGCAATGAACGAAGAGATGCGCAAGGACGAAAATATTTACCTGATGGGCGAAGAGGTTGCCGAGTACAACGGTGCCTATAAAGTTAGTCAGGGTATGTTGGACGAGTTTGGCGCTAAACGCGTTATCGACACACCTATATCTGAATTAGGTTTTGCCGGTATCGGTATCGGTTCGGCCATGAACGGGTTGAAACCTATCGTTGAGTTCATGACCTTTAACTTCTCGCTGGTCGCTATCGACCAGATCATCAATGGCGCTGCCAAAATGATGAGCATGAGCGGTGGTCAGTTCTCAGTACCTATCGTGTTCCGTGGTCCTACCGGTAACGCGGGTATGCTAAGCTCTCAGCACAGTCAGTGCTTTGAGAACTGGTATGCTAACTGCCCGGGCTTAAAAGTGGTTGTTCCATCTAACCCTTACGATGCTAAAGGTTTGATGAAATCATCTATCCTTGATCCGGATCCGGTTATCTTCATGGAGTCAGAATTAATGTATGGCGATAAAGGCGAAGTGCCTGAAGAGCCTTACTATATAGAGCTTGGTAAAGCAAAAGTAACCAAAGAAGGTACTGATGTAACTTTAGTAGGTTTCGGTAAGATCATGAAAGTGGTTAACGCTGCTGCCGCTGAGTTAGAAAAAGAAGGCATCAGCGCCGAGGTTATCGACCTGCGTACCGTACGCCCTATCGATTACCCTACTATCATCGAGTCGGTTAAAAAGACCAACCGTTTGGTGTGTGTGGAGGAAAGCTGGCCGTTAGGTTCTATCGTGACCGAGATCGCTTTTAAAGTACAAAAAGATGCTTTCGATTACTTAGATGCTCCTATCATCCGTATCACCGGTGGCGACGTACCATTGCCGTACGCTCCAACCCTGATCCAGGAGTACCTGCCGAACGCCGACCGCGTTGTTAAAGCGGTTAAGGACGTAATGTACGTAGAGAAATAGTCTGAATCGCTGATCTCAATGATCTAATTGATTTCGCTGACATAAGTAACGCCCTGATCCATTTTGGATCGGGGCGTTTTTGTGACCGCTGAATTGGTTTGGTGGTTTATGATTTCGCTGATGCCGCTGATATTTTCCGTAGAGACACGATACCTCGTGTCTCGCGTTTGCAAGGTTCGTTCGCTAACTGATCCGGATCGGTCAGATGTTGATAAGCATTAATTTATCATTTGCATTTAAAATTCATTATTTGATAATTAAATGCTGATCTGGCGGATAGTTTATCTCCTGCAAAATGTCGTCCTTTGAGTATAGGCCAATATAGCATCGGCCTAAATACATCACTCTAAAACACATTACAATTATGAATTTCCATGATCAGCTACGCGAGCTGTTCGTTGCGGAGGACCAGATACCGGAGCAATACCGGATAGAAGAGGTCCACCAGCGCGAATACCTGAGCAATGGCGAATTAAAAAAATGGGACGGTGAGGTGAGCGAGGTCTACTCGCCCATTATGATGCCTACCACCGAGGGTTTAAAACGCAAACTGATCGGTACCTATCCCATCGGTACCGAAAAGGAAGCCAACGAGGCTTTAGAAGCAGCACTTGCCGCATACAACAACGGTCGCGGAGAGTGGCCTACCATGAGTTTGGACGGCCGCATTAAATGCATGGAGCAGTTCGTTTACAAAATGAGCGAGCAGCGCGATGTGGTAGTTAAGCTATTGATGTGGGAGATCGGTAAATCCCTGGCCGATTCGACCAAGGAGTTTGACCGTACCGTTGAGTATATCACAGCGACCATCGATGCGCTGAAAGATATCGACCGCCAGTCATCCCGTTTTGAGATAGCCGAAGGTGTGGTAGCGCAAAGTCGCCGTTCGCCGCTGGGTGTGGTGCTTTGCATGGGGCCGTTCAACTATCCACTGAACGAGACCTTCACCACGTTGATCCCGGCAATCATCATGGGCAATACCTTATTATTTAAACCACCTAAGCATGGTACACTTTTGCATTACCCGCTGTTGGCCGCTTTTAGAGATTCGTTCCCTAAGGGCGTGGTGAACGTGGTTTACGGTCGTGGCGCTAATGTTACCCCGGGACTAATGCGTACGGGCAAGATCAATGTACTGGCCTTTATCGGATCAAGCAAGGTTGCTAACGATCTGAAGAAAAGTCACCCCAAACTGAACCGCCTGCGCGCGGTATTGAGTTTGGATGCTAAGAATGCCGCCATCGTTACCAAACATGCTGACCTGAAACTGGCGGTAAGCGAGTGCATCCTGGGCGCGCTCTCTTTCAACGGGCAACGTTGTACTGCTATCAAGCTCATCTTTGTGCACAAAGAGGTGGCAGACGAGTTCAACACGCTGCTAGGTGAGGCCATATCCAAACTACAACCCGGCATGCCGTGGACAAAAGGCGTAAACCTAACCCCGGTGACCGAGCCCGGCAAACCGGCTTATCTGAAAGAGTGCATCGACGATGCAATCGCTAACGGAGCCAAAGTGATCAACGAGCATGGCGGTACCAATGCAGAGTCGTTCTTTTTCCCGGCGGTGGTGTATCCGGTCAACGAGAAGATGAAGTTATACCGCGAAGAGCAATTTGGCCCGGTGATCCCGGTCATCCCATTTGAATCGATAGAGGAACCGATCCAATACCAGATAGATTCGCCGCATGGTATGCAGGTCAGTATCTTTAGTACAGATGCAAAAGAGATATCATCGCTGATCGATCCGTTCGTAAACCTGGTAAGCCGTGTTAACATCAACGCGCAATGTCAACGTGGGCCGGATGTGTTTCCGTTCACGGGGCGTAAGGATAGCGCCGAGGGTACTTTGTCTGTTCACGACGCGTTGAGGGCGTTCTCGATACGCTCGTTGGTAGCTACTAAATTGAACGATGTGAATAAGGCGATCATTAACGAGATAGTGAACGATGGCGAC
Organism: Mucilaginibacter myungsuensis; assembly: GCF_015222005.1. GTDB lineage: Bacteria > Bacteroidota > Bacteroidia > Sphingobacteriales > Sphingobacteriaceae > Mucilaginibacter > Mucilaginibacter myungsuensis. Next base: position 34,694 of record NZ_JADFFL010000002.1, read on the forward strand.
TCAAATTTCCTGAGCACCAAGTACATCTTGTAACAATGTTATGCAAGCATAAAGCTAAAACGAAGAGCGGCCCAAAAGCCGCTCTTTTTTGTTGATAACTGTTTTTTTGACAGGTTTTTTATTGTGTAATTATCACACTAAGTAGATTTGTAAAATTTAAAATATACTTACCAATAAAGGTCCAAAAAGTTTGTTTGCCGAACAAATAATACTATTATTGTTGTTCGGTCCTGTTATAAAACCTGAATATAGATCTGAATTTTTAGAAAATGAGAACACTTACTCCCGGCGACTGGCTGGTATTCCTTGTCTACTTCGTCATTGTTGCCGCTTATGGCTGGTGGGTTTACAAACGTAAGCACGATGCCGACGCCACATCAAAAGATTATTTCCTGGCCGAAGGCTCCTTGACCTGGTGGGCTATCGGTGCTTCCCTTATCGCATCAAACATATCGGCCGAGCAATTTGTGGCCATGAGCGGTAACGGTTTCACCATGGGTTTGGCTATTTCCACCTATGAGTGGATGGCTGCCGCCACCCTTATCATCGTAGCCGTATTTTTTATGCCGGTGTACTTGAAGAATAAGATCTTCACCATGCCCCAATTCTTGCATCAGCGTTATAACAGCACTGTGGCTATGATCATGGCTGTGTTTTGGTTGCTGTTGTACGTGATCGTTAATTTAACTTCCATCGTTTACCTGGGTGCTGTCGCCATCAACGGTATATCGGGCATCAACTTTGGTTTGTGTTTGGTCTTGTTGGCTGTATTCGCTATAATCATCACCTTGGGTGGTATGAAGGTGATCGGTTATACCGATGTTATCCAGGTGTTCTTTTTGATCTTGGGTGGTTTAGTAACTACCTACATTGCGGTAAGTAAAGTAGCTGAGCATTATCAGCAAGAGGGTATTGTGAATGGCTTGACCATTATGTACCAACAGGCTAATGATCACTTCCACATGATCCTAAAACCGGACAATAAAAGTTATGCCGACCTTCCGGGCCTGAGCGTACTGATCGGTGGTATGTGGATCGTTAACCTTAACTATTGGGGCTGTAACCAATACATCACCCAACGTGCTTTAGGTGCCGACCTTAAAACAGCCCGTGGGGGTATCCTGTTCGCGGCATTTTTGAAATTGTTAATGCCGGTGATCGTAGTATTACCGGGTATAGCTGCTTACATCCTTTACAGGGATGGCGTATTTGACGCGGTAAACACAGCAAGCATTGCCGATAATCATGATAACGCATATCCTGTCTTATTGAACCTGCTGCCTGCGGGTATCAAAGGTCTGTCATTCGCCGCTTTAACCGCCGCGGTTGTGGCATCTTTAGCCGGTAAGGCTAATAGTATCGCTACGATCTTTACTTTAGATATCTACAAAAAAGCCATTAAGCCAGATGCTACCGATAAGGAGTTGGTATCAGTAGGTAAAATAGCCGTGGTAGTTGCTATGGTGTTGGGTGTTATCTTATGTAATTTCTTAGGTATCGATAAAAAAGGCGGTTTCCAATTTATCCAAGAGTACACAGGCTTTGTATCTCCGGGTATCTTTGCCATGTTCATCCTGGGCTTCTTCTGGAAAAAAGCTTCTTCTAACGCGGCCTTGTTCGCAACTATCGGTGGTTTCATCTTCTCGGTGTTCTTCAAATTCCTGCCTAAGTTCATGGACCTGTCGTTCCTGTCAAGCAGCGGCTTCTCGGTACCAAATGCTGATGGCGTTTACGAGATCCCGTTCATCGATCGTATGCTGTTCGTATTTATACTAAGCGTAGCGGGCATGTATGTGATCAGTATGATAGATCACGCCAAAGGCAAAAAGACCAATGGTTTGGAAGTGGATTCGTCAATGTTCAAAACCAATACCGGCTTCACTGTTGGTGCATTGATCGTTTGCGGCATCCTGACTGCACTTTATACTATCTTCTGGTAAGAAGATAACTGAATCAAATAAAAGCGGCCCTGACTTAACGTTAGGGCCGCTTTTGCATTTGAGGTTTTCGGTATCTATACCGTGTCCTTCTTCATTTTAACTTTGGTTTTTTTGGTTACCCCGGCACTATCTTTCTTGGTCTTCATCTTCTTTTTATCATCCTTCACCTTTACTTTCTTTTTCACCGTGTCTTGTTGAGTAATGGTATTGGCATCACGGTGGGCCGGTACTGCGTAAACTGTCCCGAAGGATATTACCGCGGCTAAGGCGGCTGTGCAAATGGTCTTTTTCATGGCGATGTGTTTTAATGTCCTTTTAATAATAAGGCACATTTCTAAGAGATTGTTTTAACTAAAAAGAAATAAAGTCACTTGATCTTAACCACAAAGGGCACGAAGTTTTATCACAAAGGGCACAAAACCTTGCATCACCAGGTATCAAACTATGCCTTTGTGTTCTTTATGGATCCTTCTTCGTGTCCTTTGTGGTTAAAAGATCATCGCCAAAAAACAACGAAGCCGCACAACGCTTTCGCAATTGTACGGCCTAAAGGTATTGTAGTCCTTAAATATTATATCACTGTTCCGTTAGGGATCACCGCGCGTTTTTTAACCACAACGATGCCATCCTGAACGGTATATGTAGGGAAGTCACCATCAGGTAGCTTTTCGCCACAATTAATGGTAACGTCATTGCCGATATAGCAGTTCTTGTCAATGATCGCGTTCTTGATATTGCAACGATCGCCGATACCCATAATAGGCTCATTATGCTCTTTAGCATGCGCGATCTGCTCCAGTGTCTGATAATTATCAGAACCCATCACATAGCAACTCTCAATATTGGTCTCGAAACCGATGCGGGTACGGATACCAACCAGTGAGTGCACAATGCTTGCTGCATTAATGATACAACCTTCAGATATAATGGTACGATCCAGATGCGTGCCCGAAATTTTTGATGGCGGCAACATCCGTGCACGGGTATATATCGGTTTGTTACCGTAAAGGTTAAATTCCGGTATCTCGTCCGTAAGGCCAAGGTTGGCCTCAAAAAACGACGGGATAGTACCGATATCGGTCCAGTAACCTTCGTATTGGTAGCTGATCACCTTGTGGGTATGGATCGATTGCGGGATGATCTCCTTACCAAAATCCGGGTGGTCGTTACCATTCAACAAGTCATACAATGTTTGTTTATTGAACAGGTAGATACCCATAGATGCCAGGTAAACACGGCCTTCGGCCGCCATCTCCGGACTAACCTCTGATGCCCAACTCTCAAAGTTCGACTTAGGCTTTTCTATGAACTCCGTTATGTTGTTATCGCTGTCGGTCTTTAAGATACCAAAGCCCGGAACATCATTGGCATGTACCGGAATGCTGGCAATAGATATCTCGGCCCCAGCCTCAACGTGGGCTTGGATCATCTTGTCGAAATCCATCTGGTACAGTTGGTCTCCTGACAGGATAAGGACGTACTCGAACTCGTGTACAGACAAGTGGTGCAAACTTTGTCTAACCGCATCAGCTGTTCCCTGGAACCAGTGACCGCTGGTTGGCGTTTGCTCGGCAGCCAAGATATCTACAAAAGCATCGCTAAAACTGCTAAAGTGATACGTGTTTTTAATGTGCTTATTAAGCGATGCCGAATTGAATTGCGTTAACACAAATATGCGCGTGATATTTGAGTGCAAACAGTTAGAGATAGGGATATCGACCAACCGGTATTTACCGGCAATGGGCACAGCAGGTTTAGATCGAGTAGCTGTGAGCGGGAATAAGCGCGATCCCTGCCCGCCGCCAAGTACAATACTGATTACTTTGGATGTCATATGTTTTTAATTAAGCGTTCGTATAATTGGGTGTATTGTTTGGCCGAGCGTTCCCATGAAAAATCCAGCTCCATCATCCTCGTCCGTAATTGGTTTATATGTTTGGTATCGGCGTAAAGCGCAATGGCTCTACCTACTGAATAACAGATATCATCAACACTGGTTTTGTCAAAACATATCCCATATCCATCTGCATCGCCAAAATCTATCACGGTATCGCGCAGGCCGCCGGTGCGGTGCACCATTGGGATAGTGCCATATCGTAATGAATAGAGCTGATTCAATCCGCAAGGCTCTACACGCGATGGCATCAGCAAAAAGTCGGATCCGGCGTAGATCTGGTGCGATAGCGATTCATCGTAACCGATGTAAACGCGATAATGGTCTGGCTGATGATCCATCAAGCCTTTCAGCGAGTGTTCAATTGGTTTATCACCGGTGCCTAATACTAAAAAGTTCACCTTGCCCGGGTTTTCTTGCAGGCTGCGGTTCATGGCTTCGGCCAATAGCTCGGCGCCTTTGTCGGTCACTAAACGGCCTATGAACGATATCAGCGGCAGCGAAGGGTCCAAATTAAAGCGCTCGCACAGCGCCTTTTTATTGGCTGCTTTATTGGTAAAGTCCGCGGCTGAATATTTGGCCGGGATCATTGGGTCTATCTCCGGGTCCCAAACCAGCGAGTCGATGCCATTAACGATACCCACGCCGCGATGGCGTTCCATTTGGAACAAGCGCTCCAATCCGTTAGATTGCCAGCTCAGTTCTTCCATATAACTTGGCGACACGGTGGTATAAGCCGAGCAGCAACGCACCGCCGAAGCCAGCGGATTAATGCCACCGCTCCAATCTACAAGGCCTGCGTAACGCATGTCAACCTCAGGCAGGTATTTAAATTTGTTATAACCGAAAGCACCGTGGTACTGCCCGTTATGGATAGTGAACACCGTTGGTGTATTGGCCAGGCGCTTATAAATAGCCGAATATTGCAGTAAGAAAGGTACTAAACCTGCATGATGATCATGACAATGAATAATATCCGGCGATTGCTGCGACCAGTTGATCCAATCTAAAAACGCTAATTGATAGGCGATGAATTGCTCATTCTCATCGGGGTAGCTATAAACCTCGGGGCGATCCAGCAGACCGGGGATGCGGATAAGATAAAGCTCGAAACCCAGTACATCGTGTTTCTCTTTCCATATCTCAAATTCCATGCGCTCGCCTGCAAAAAGTGTGGAGGCGCGGAAAATAACGTCGAATTGGTTCTCGTGAACAAATTTACGGTCGTAGAAAGGAAGGGCAACAGCGGCTTGCAGGCCGGCTTTTACCTGGTATTTAGGTAACGCTCCAACAACATCTCCCAAACCGCCAATTTTGGCAATAGGATAACATTCGGCAGCAAGGTGATAAATTTTCATTAATAGGTTTTATTGGGTCAAGTTAAGCAAAGATCCCTAAAAGAAAAACCTGTAAACACTATTATAGTTTTGAAAATTTAATGGTTGAAATGCTGTGATAATGTCAGGCTTAGTGTATTGGAATTATAAAAATGACACGATCGGTATGTGGGGAGCACTGTAAGTTGTTTTCGCCTAAGATCGAATGATCATTGCGCCACCCTAATTGTGCGTTCTTTATGGCGGCGTAGGCCAGGCACGCGAAGATCTGCCTTGATCAAGTTGTGGGAGATCTGCTAATATATCTGAGGCAGACATGCCGGATGCAAGCCACTGCAGAACATCATAAACTGTTATCCTCGTACCTTTAATGACCGGACTACCAAACCTGATCTGTGGGTTGATCTCGATGTGCTGTTTGTAGTTGATCGGCTGCGGCATATATTAAACGGTGAGGATCTTTAATTAATTCTTCAACGGTGGTTGATACTCAAAAGGCAGCTGATCGCCAATACGCATGGAGGCCCACAAGCCCTGGATCATAAATGTGCGGTAATCAGTATAAGCACCCTTGCTATCGATCAGCGCCTCGGGCAAATTAAGGCTCAGTAACGAGCCTTTGTTTTTATAGATGTCGGTAACTTTTAGTTTATAGCTTTCTTCGGTCACCTTGTTCTCGTCGCCCTTGATATGCTGAATGTATAATGTTTTGTGCCGTAGCGAAATAAAAGTGGTATCGGTACCGCGCGCTAACGAATCAAAAGTTACCGGATCGGCAGATAGCATCAAAGATCCGGATATCTCGCTGGTGTGTAAAGCACGCACCACAAATCCATCCTGCTTAGCCGTATTATGATAGACGGACCTTAAAAATTGCATCATTGACCCCTCGTAAGCTTGCAACCTGTTCTTAGCCCATCTCTTTTTCTCGCTTTCGGTGCCTTCCAATTCTTCAAAGCTGGTCTCGCCGTCGTACTTGGTCACGGCATCTTCGTACTCGAAAGCTTTAAGCAGATAGCGGATACGGTAACCCAGGCGTTTATTCTCGATGATGAGGAACTCATCGGCATCGGCCATCAGTTTCTTTTTATTGGTAGAAAAGCTGATCACCTTAGGGTTAATGATGGTGCACTCTTTGGCATTGTCGGACGTGCCTAAGAACTGCCGTTTAAATATCGCGTAGCGCTCTTCCCAACGGTCGGGGCCAATGACCACTTCGCGCAGTTCGGTCGCTTTTACTTTTAGGGCGACATTGACGGTGACATTTTTGTCCTTTATGATGACATTCTGTACCTGCGCCCCGTAGCCGATCATTTGTACCGACAATTGGAACGTTCCCGGCGTTATACTGCTAAGGCTGAATTTGCCTTCAGCATCGGTAGCGGTGATCTTTTTTGTACCGCTAATGAACACCGTTACCGACTTGGCCGGTGCGCCATTCTCGTCAACTACGGTCCCCGAAATAATAAAGGTTTGCTGGGCCACAGCAGCGACCGAGAACATCAGGAAAGCAATAAAAGCGACGAAGAAGCCGGGGTATTTCATATCAGGTTTCAAGGTAGCCAAAAGATGTTCAACGGGGAAATTTTGATAGTATTATTGGTGTTACGGGCTTGTTACAGAATAGGCGCATTTAACGCGTAAGTAGCAGGATATTAACAACCCATAATTTCTAAATAGCTGTTGCCGATTGCCGTGGTTTAATTAAATTTGATACAACTTATTACACCAAACTTTTGGACAAGAAACAGCAGATACTCGCGACAGCGTTAAGGATGTTCGTAGAGTACGGCTTTCATGGAACGGCTACGGCCAAAGTGGCACAGGAGGCCGGCGTGGCCAACGGCACGCTGTTCCATCACTATAAAACTAAAGATGAACTGGTGCTGGCCATTTACGTTTGGATAAAGGACGAATTGGAAGCATCGCTGGCCGCCATCACACACGACAGCGATTTCATCACCCCAAAATTTAAGACCATCTTTACCGCGACCCTGCATTGGGCTTTGCAAAACCGCGGTAAGTTTTACTACCTGCGCCAGTTTGAGTTATCGCCCCATTATGCCAACGTCCCAACGGGAGATAATCAAACTATATTGGACCGATTGATCGCCGAAGGCATCCGCCGAAAGATATTACGCACCCATCCCGCCGAACTGATCCTGACTTTATATAACAATCACGTATTCGGCTTATACCAATACATTACCCAGGCTGATCTGGAACCCAATAAGCAAACCGCCATTATTAGCGAAGGCTATGAGATGATATGGGGGATGCTGAAATATGCATGATCTTTAGATTTTTTAACCACAAAGGAAACAAAGATAGAATGCACAAAGGGCACAAAGCCTTGCATCGTCAATATGCAAGCCTTTGTGTCCTTTGTGAAAACCTTTGTGCCCTTTGAGGTTGATTTTTTTTGCAAAGGCTACGAAACTAAGAACGGCCCTCATCAGGCCGTTGCTCATTATAAATATTTGGTGATCTCTTCGGACATCGGTGTGGTTTTAGACCTGAAACGGTGAACCAATTTACCGTGCTCATCTACCAGGAATTTTTCAAAGTTCCATTTGATCTCGCCGGTAAAGTCAGGATTTTCGGCTTCTGTCAGGTATTTGAATAGCGGGGCTATATCGTCGCCTTTAACGCTCACTTTCTCGTTCAGCGGGAAGGTTACGCTGTATTTACCTGTGCAAAAAGCTTTGATCTCGGCAGCGCTGCCAGGCTCTTGTCCGCCAAAGTTGTTGGCCGGGAAACCGATCACTACCAATTTGTCAGGATAGGTCTCGGCCAGTTTTTGCAGGTCGGCATATTGCTTGGTGAAACCACATTGTGATGCGGTATTAACGATCAGGATCTTTTTGCCTTTGTATTTAGCAAGGTCGAAGCTTTTACCGTCGATGTTTTTTAGTTTAAAATCATAAACAGAACTTGGCGCGGCAGTGAACAACAGCGCAAAGAAGATGGCAAGTATTTTCATAATGGTAATTAAGGGTTTTTGTACTTATATACGATCAAAGATGGACAATTGGTTGCGTAAAGTCAAAAACTTCTCGTGGCCAGATACTTGTCTTCCATGTTTGTCATCAAAGTTTTACTTGCCTTGGTCTTGTCTTTGTAGCCAAGCAGGTGCAAGGCCCCGTGAATGATCACGCGGTGCAGTTCGTCGTCGGTCGAAACTTTGAATTTGGCAGCATTCTCTATAATGCGCTCTACAGAAATAAAGATGTCGCCCACGATCACCTTCTCCTCTTCCGAGTTATCAAACGTGACGATGTCGGTATAAGTATCGTGGTTAAGATATTGTTGATTGATCTGGAGCAGGTAAGCGTCGGAACAGAAGATATAGTTCAACTCATCCAGTTTGTAGCCTTCGGCAACAATGGTGTCTTTGATCCACTTGCGCAGGGCTACTTTGTTTTTGGGCTTGAATTTGGTATCCTCTTCAAAAAAAGTAATGGCAGGCATTAAAATTTAAAATGTAGTTCTATCTCGTTGCCTTTTTCGGTGAAGATGCACTGATCGGCCAGTTGTTTAATAATAAATACACCACGGCCTGATAATGCTTCCAGGTTCTCGGGCGCAGTAGGATCGGGAATATGGGCAGGATCAAAACCGTCGCCTTCGTCGGTCACGGTCCAGATAATGCGGCGACCATCCACCTCGGCATTCACGATCACTTTTTTGGTCGGATCGTTCTGGTTACCATGTATTATCGCATTATTGACAGCCTCGCTCAGGCAGGTCATCATGTTGGCAAAAGTATCGTCGGGTAGTTGGTATTTATCGGCTATCTCCTCTATCAAAACCTCAACCTGCGTCAAGCTATCCGCTTGCGATGGTAGCTGCAGGGTATATAGTTCGGTAGTAGGATAGTTAGATGCTGTCATATTATTTAGCATTAAGTTGATCAAAGTACGACTTTATTTTCTGCTTATAATACAAATTAAGTGCCGCGGGTACTGTTTTCACCTGTTCTGTTTGCTTGGCCTTAGCCTGCTGGTAGTCTTGCAGGGCCTTAATATAGCCTGGCGGAATATCTTTTCCGGCGTGGCTATCTCGTTTGTTGTCCTCCTCGCGCTGCTGTTCAGCTTTTTCGGCCTCCAATAGCTTAACCTGTATCTGTTGCTGACGGCGGATCGACTCCTCCGTCACTTTCCTGTTTACGAGATCGTTCTCAGTTTGTTCCATTTGTTTGGCGATTTTTTGCAGATCGCCCATATTATTGTTGCCGTCCTTATTGTCCTGCTGGTTAATTTGCTCTAACTGCTGGCGTATCTCCTGCTGCTGGCGCGCCATGCGGGCAAATTGCTCGGCCATGCTTTGGCGCTGGCTTTGCCCTTGGTTTTCTTTACCGCCCTGCTGTTGCTGCTGCTGCATTTGCTCGCGCATTTTTTGCATGTTCTGGTTCAACTGCTGCTGTTGTTTGCTCAGCTGCTGCATGGATTGTTGCTGTTTCTTCGACTGCTTTTTGCTCTTGCCGCTTTTCTTTGATTGTTGGGCATCGTTCATGTTGTCCCTTGCTTCGCTCAGCATCAAGGCCAGGTTGTTCAAACTGGTCATGGCATATTGCTGATCTCGGTTAGCTTCGGCGGTACGGCGGTCGCCTAACAGTTCGATGGCTTTATCAATGTGTTCGTTAATGCCGGCTATCTCTTTATTGACTGTCGAACTGATCTGCGGCACCCGCTTGCTGATCGAGTATAACGAGTCTTGGGCCGTTTTCAAGTTGTCCTTAATATCCTTTTGCTTTTGGGCCAGGGTTACGTATTGTGGATCATTGGCGCTGGTACTGCGCAGGGTTTGCATTACGCGCTCCTGCTCAAAAGAACTATTCACCAAACTCTTCAATAACTCGCGCAATTGGGCAAGGTCAATACCGGCTTGTTCTTCTTCCTCCTTATCCTTTTGCTCCTGCATCTTTTGCGCCATCTTTTTCATTTTTTGCGCGGCCTGCTTTTGCGACTTGGATGCCTGCTTTTTATTATCCTTTTTAAGTTGCTCCTTGCTCTCGTCCATGTCCTCCTCCACGCTTTGCTTCTCTTGCGGCGAGTTGTCAAATTCCTGCTTGTCTTCCAGTTGTTCGTTCTGTTTTTTCAGATCGTCCATCTGTTTTTCAACCTCTTTAAATTCTTCCTTCAACTTATCCTGCTCTTTTTGCAGCTGCTCTTTCTCGGCTTGCTTTTCAGCATCAGTTTTCTGGCTATCCTTTTTATCGCCGGCTTGTTTGTCGGCATTCTGTTTATCAGCGTTCGCCTTGTCTTGCTGCTGCTTGTCGGCGTTAGCCTTATCCTGTGCGGCTTTGTCTGCCTTAGCTTTGTCTTGCGCGGCCTTGTCGGCATTAGCTTTGTCCTGGTCTTTTTTATCGCCGTTCTGCTTGTCGCCGTTCTGTTTATCCTGCTGATCTTTTTTGTCGGCATTAGCTTTGTCCTGCGTAGCCTTATCAGCGTTGGCTTTGTCCTGATCCTTTTTATCGGTATTGAATTTGTCCTTATCGCCCAAGTTCGGTTTGTCCTGGTTCTTTGGATCTTGGTTTTGTTTGCCTTGTTCCTTTTTATCTAAAGCGTCGGTCTTTTGCGCTAAGGCCTCTTGTTTCTCGGCAAGTTTGTTCAGGTCTTTAATGGTCTTATCCATTTTCTGATCAAACTCCAGTTTCTTCATCAACTCCTGCGCACGGGATAGTTCCTTTTTTAGATTACGGTTCTCGCTCTGCATTTTGTTAACGGCATCGCGGGTAGGCTCTTTACGCTCGGCTTCTAACAGTTGCTGTAGTTTTTCCAGCATCTCCTGGGTTTTAGGATCAAGTACATTTTTCAACAACTCGTCCATTTGCTTTTGCTTGTCGGTCAACTCCTGACTTTGGCCCGAGTTTTCCTGACGGTTCATTTGGTTGCGGCGGTTCTCGGCTTGTATGTCCTTGATCAGGTCATTCAGTTCCTTTTTCTTTTGCATCAGGTCCTCCACCTGTTTCTTTTCATCGAAAGAAAGTGTGTTCTTATTCAGCAACATCTGGTTCAGCTTTTGCGACTCGCGCTCTAACTGACCGGCGATCTTAATAGCCGACGACATTTTTTGCTTCACCGCCTCGGTACCGGCGTTCAGTTGCTCCTGCAATTCTTTCTCGGTCGGTACCTTCATGGCACGCTCAGGGGTGCGGGCCTTTTTAGGACCTGATACTGCGTCGTTATCAGCCACCTCAAAGTAGTAGGTCAGCTCATCGCCGGGTTTAACGGCAATGTCTTTCATATCCCAATAGTAAAAGAAATCGCTTTGAGTTTGGCCCAGATCGGCCTTCACGCTTCTGGTGATGGTCTTTTCTTCGCGGTTGCTACCCGGTGCGCCAACTTTATAGTGGAAGGTCAAAGAAGTAAAGCCGTGATCATCCTGAATGCGGCCATTAAAGTACATAGCCTTAGTGCTGATCGAGTCGGCCCTTTCTACAGCGGTGATGGCCGGTAATTCATCGGCAATAACATTAATGCGGTAACTGGCCGAATCGCCGCGGGTAACCATCTTGCTCTCGGGCTTTAACGAGAACATAGCGTTTCTGCTGATGCGCTCGGTATGTTCAAAAAGGCCATCATTGCCTTCGGCAATATCGGTCGACTTGCCGTCTAAGCCGAAAACCACCTTATCAGCATTCTGCGTATGCAGTTGCCATTTTACGGTAGTTCCGGCAGGGAGCGTCAGGTCACCGGCGTTGATCAGTTTCTCGTCCTTTTTGTGCAGATAGCTTGGGTAGTGCAACTCAACGTCAAAATTTAACAATGACGGTTTCAGGTTAACCTTGATCTCGTAAGGCTGAGAGTAAAAACCATTGGCGCTTAAGCGAAAAGCGGTGTTCTGTTGAAGGTTGCTGAACAGATAATGGAACTTAGCCAGATTCTCTTTATCTAACTTAAAGGTGTTACCGTTGGTCTCTACATAAACATCGGCCGGAATTTTACTGCCGGTCATTTTCAAGTCCAGCTTTAGGTCTTCGCCTTGTACTACACTTAGTTTGTCGTTCAGTACATCGAATTGGAACGGAGCGGCTGGGGTATAATATTTATCGTGGTTGATGAGGCGTTTAGTGCTCTCGGTCAATATGGATGGTGAAGCCAGCGCAATGAACACGATCACTCCTACCGGCGCCAAAACCCATTTCAGGTATTTGTTATTCTCTTTAAGATTGATGGCCGATGGGAAACTCACCGGGCGCAAGCCTTCTATCTTTTGGCCTATGCTTGCCTCGATCAGCGAGCGGTTGCGGTCATCCTGCTCGGATAGTTTTTTTAGTTGAAGCGTGTTGAGCAGCTTATCCTTTACATCGCTAAAATGTGTGCCGATGATCTGGGCAGCTTCATCATGCGTTAGGGTCTTACCAACCTTTAGCCAAGCCAATAATGATGGTACTACAAGCCAAAACAGCAGGCCAAGGTTCAGTAAAATAAAAGAGTAAAACAGAATGGTACGCGGCAGGGTACCGAAGTTAAAAAAGTACTCGCTCAGCGTGATCACCACGTAGGCCGAAAACAGGCCCGCACCCAAAAAGATCAGCCCCCTTAGCAAATTGTTAAAGTAGTACTTGCGGATAAATACGTTGATCTTATCGATCAGGAGTTCGTAATTGTTCTGTCCGTTCATAATACCTTGGGGTGATGAGAGTACATACCTATTTACTAAGTTAGTAAAGTATTTATCTGAACGAAAATTTTTGCCCGATAATTATAGTACGAACGGGAATGTTACAATATTGCCCGCCCCAGCAATAAAAAAGCCCTCTGCGGCTGGCAGAAGGCTTAAATATCTTGCAGCAAAAAACTTACTGACGTTCTATTATAGGTGTACCCTTACTGCTATCGATCAATACCAGTTTGATCTGCTTCGGGTCCAGCAAAATGATCTCGGGCTTGCCTTTGTAATCGATGATCTTGCCGGTCACTATTACGTCCTTACCTTTAAAGTCGGTCGCCGGGTCGCCTTTAAATTTACTTTTGGCATCGGCCGGGATCATCAGCGTTAGTTCCTGGTTGGGGTTAAAACCACCGATATCTAACAAGGTCATGTTAGAGGCGAACGTTTTCCCGCTGAATATTTTGGCGGTTATCTTTACGCTGTCGCCGATGTGTTTGGCGGCATCTTTAGCGGCGATAACGGTTTGGGCTTTGGCGTTATAAGTGAACGCTGCAATGGCGATGATAAGTAGTAGTGCTTTTTTCATGTATTTAACGATAACGACAGGTCATGTTTTGACCGGCACAAGATACCAACGGCGATCCACTTTAAAAAGTATCCCTGCCAGATCAGCTGCTACTTAAATAACAATTGGATCGGCCTGTCCGTATAAGCGACCAGCGACCTATGATGTAACAGTTGTAAAAAACATTCTTGTTCAGAAATAAATAAATAGTATTTATTGAATTTAATTTAACTATAATTGAAATTAAATAAACACTATCGACGAGTTGGTGTTATTTAAGTGCTGTTAAGCATAGATATGCTTAATGTTTAATTGAAAACTTGATGAAAATTTTTATTGGAAGTCTTCCCTACAAGGTAGAGGAAGCTGATCTGCAAGAACTGTTCGCAGCTTACGGCGAAGTAAGTTCAGTGAAAATCATTACCGATCGCGAGACCGGTAGAAGCAAAGGTTTTGGCTTTATTGAGATGACCGACGACGAGGCTGCACAAAAAGCTATCGACGGTTTGAACGGTAGCGAAATTGGCGGCAGAACAATTGCTGTTAGTCAAGCTGAAGAGCGTAAACCAAGCACTGGTCCACGTACCGGCGGCTTTGGCGGTGGTGGCGGCTACGGCGGTGGAAACCGTGGTGGTGGCGGCGGCGGTTATAGCGGCGGCGGCAACCGTGGTGGCGGCGGCGGTGGTTACAGCGGCGGTGGCAACCGTGGCGGTACCGGCGGTGGCTACGGCGGTGGCGGTGGCGAGCGTAAAGATCGTTGGAGCTAATTCAAATTAAAACTAACCTGCTTTAGATAGTACTTCCAATAAAAAGGATAATTATTAAAGAGAAAACCCGTTCGGACGATAAGTTTGAACGGGTTTTGTTTTTGGTGCTATTTGGAAGAGCCTTGCAGGTATTCCTGGCCATCGGCGCGACCAATACAAAAGTCATAAAGCGTGTATAGGTTTGCGAATTACTGATCAGTTTGATTACTTTGCGCCCTTAGTGAAAATTCTTTGTACCCCTTGTGGCTAACCCAACAACATGCAAAAACGCTGGACATTTAAACCAACACCCGACAAAGCAACTGTAGACCAACTGTCTGCCGGATTGGGTATTGGCCCGGTATTGAGCCAGCTGTTACTGCACAGGGGCATACAGACTTACGACGAGGCCAAATTCTTCTTTCGCCCGATACTGGAACATCTGCACGACCCTTTCCTGATGGCGGGCATGGAGCAGGCGATCGAGCGTATCGACAAGGCCATCGCTCAAAACGAAAAGATCTTGATCTACGGCGATTACGACGTGGACGGGACGACTTCGGTAGCCCTCACTTATAGTTTTTTCAGCAAACGCTACGACCAGTTAGCCTATTATATACCCGACCGTTATAAGGAAGGTTACGGCATATCTACCCAAGGCATCGACTTTGCTAAGGAGAACGGCTTCACGCTGATCATCGCGCTGGATTGCGGCATAAAATCAGTAGATAAAGTTGCTTACGCAAATACCTTGGGTGTCGATTTTATCATCTGCGACCACCACTTACCGGGCGATGAATTGCCCGATGCTGTTGCGTTGCTTGACCCTAAACGCCCCGGTTGCGATTATCCTTATAAAGAGCTTTCGGGCTGCGGCATCGGCTTTAAGTTGATACAGGCTTATGCCCAGGCGCACGATATCCCTTTTGAAGAAGTGACCCAATATCTGGATCTCGTGGCCATCAGTATCGCTTGCGACATCGTACATATCGACGGCGAGAACCGGGTGCTGGCACATTACGGCCTGCAACGCATCAATACTGAGCCATGCATTGGCGTGAAAGCCTTGATGGGCGTCGCGAAGAAAGGCTCGTCGGAGTATACCATATCCGATGTGGTTTTCCTTTTAGGTCCGCGCATTAACGCTGCCGGTCGTATAGATGATGCCAAGCAAGCGGTAGAATTACTGATCAGCTGCCATGATGATGAAGCCAACACCTTAGGAGCGCTCATCAATACTAAAAATTTGGAGCGTAAAGAACATGACCTTAACATCACCGGCGATGCGCTGAGTATGATAGACGAAAGCCAGATCATGATCGACCGAAAGTCGACCGTAGTTTATCGCGAGGATTGGCATAAAGGGGTGATCGGTATCGTAGCTTCGCGCCTGACAGAGAAATATTATCGCCCTACTATCGTCCTTACCAGATCTAACGGGCATGTGGCAGGTTCGGCACGCTCAGTAGTCGGCTTTGATCTGTACGAGGCCCTTTGCGATTGCAGCGACCTGCTCATCCAATTTGGCGGGCACAAATACGCCGCAGGCCTGACCATGAAACCCGAGAACGTGACCGCTTTTGCCGACCGTTTTGAGGAAGTAGTAAGCGCCACTATCCCACCCGAATTGCTGATCCCCGAGATACTGATCGATGCCGAACTGGAACTGAAACAGATAGACCCGAAATTTTTTAGGATATTGCAACAGTTCGCGCCATTTGGACCCGAAAACATGTCGCCTATATTTTTAAGCAGGGGTGTACAAGTTAAGGGCCTGGCAACGTTAGTAGGTGGTGCGCACCTAAAGGTGACGATAGATCAGCAAGGATCGCCGATATTTGATTGCATCGCCTTTGGACAGGCCGAACATTTAGACAAGATAAACAGCGGGCAACCATTCGATATCTGTTACAGCATTGAAGAGAACGTATGGCGCGATAAGCGCAGCATACAGTTAAATATAAGGGGGATTAGATTTAGTGAGCAGTGACCAGTTGAGTAGTGACCAGTAAGGCACTTATCGACAGATCACCTCCATATCATAACTTCAGTGAAACGCTATCAGTTAGCAGTGACCCAAGTGGCACTGATCACCGATCACCGATCACTGATCACTGAAACAACATGAACTTACGAGCAGAGAACTTAGTAAAAAAATACAAACAGCGTACGGTTGTTAACGATGTATCGTTCAACGTGTCGCAGGGCGAGATCGTGGGTTTGTTGGGGCCTAATGGCGCGGGTAAAACTACGTCGTTCTACATGATCGTAGGTTTGATCAAGCCGAACGAGGGGCAGATCTTTTTGGATGATGACAACATCACTATGGATCCGATGTACCGCCGTGCGCAAAAGGGTATCGGTTATTTGGCTCAGGAGGCATCGGTGTTCCGTAAGTTATCTGTTGAGGATAACATAAAAGCCATCCTGGAGATGGGGCCGATGAGCAAGATAAAACAGGAAGAAAAACTGGAAGAACTGATAGACGAGTTCAGCCTGCACAAGGTACGCCGTAACCGTGGCGACCTGTTATCGGGTGGCGAACGACGCCGTACCGAGATAGCACGGGCTTTGGCTGCTGAGCCTAACTTTGTACTGCTGGATGAACCATTTGCCGGTGTAGACCCTATTGCCGTAGAAGAGATACAGGCTCTGGTTGCTAAGCTGAAACACAAGAACATAGGCATCCTGATCACCGACCACAATGTGCAGGAGACCTTATCTATCACCGATCGTGCCTATCTACTTTTTGAGGGCAAGATACTGGAAAGCGGCGAGCCTGAAGTGCTGGCTAATAATGAGATGGTAAGGAAAGTTTATTTAGGTGCTAATTTTGTACTAAAAAGAAAAGTTTTTAATCCTTAAATTGCGGTGCATCTCTGCATCCAATTATGACCATAATCAATTCTGTATTTACCTGGTTCATGAAAAAGCGTATCCACCAGATAGAGCTTTTTATGAAGTATCCGCACGAAGTGCAGGAAGAATGGCTGGAACAGTTAGTTGGCTGGGCCGAAAACACCGAGTGGGGCAAGCAGCACCATTTTAAAAGCATTGAGAATTACGCGCAGTTCAAAGAGCGCGTACCCATACAAACTTACGACACGCTGAAGCCGTACATTGAGCGCATGCTTAAAGGCGAGCAGAACGTGTTATGGCCATCAGAGATACGTTGGTTCGCCAAATCATCAGGTACTACCAGCGATCGCAGCAAATTCATCCCCGTAAGCGAGGAATCTTTAGAGGAATGCCACTTTAAGGGCGGCAAGGACATGCTAACCCTTTACTTTAACAACCGCCCCAACGCCCGCATATTTACCGGTAAAAGTTTAACTCTTGGCGGCAGCCACCAGATCAGTCAGCTTAATGCGGACGCCTCTTTTGGCGATCTATCCGCCGTGATCATGAAGAACCTGCCGATCTGGGCCGAGTTTTACCGTACCCCACACCTGGACATTGCCCTGCTGGAGAACTTTGACGAGAAGATCGAAAAAATGGCTATGGCCACCAAGGATGTGAACGTTACGAGTATCAGCGGTGTACCTACCTGGAATATCCTATTGTTTAAACGCATATTAGAGATCACCGGCAAGAATAACCTGTTAGAGGTTTGGCCGAACCTGGAACTATACTTCCACGGTGCGGTGAACTTTACGCCATACCGCGACCTGTTCAAGCAACTCATCCCCAAGGATGATATGTACTACCTGGATACCTACAATGCCAGCGAAGGTTTCTTCGGCATCCAGGATACCGAGCAGCATGGCGATATGTTATTAATGCTGGATTATGGCATCTTCTATGAGTTCCTTCCATTCGAGCACCTTAACGACGTGCACCCACCAACGTTGACCCTGGATCAGGTAGAACTTGATAAGAATTACGCACTCATCATTACCACCAATGCCGGGCTGTGGCGCTATATGATCGGTGATACAGTCCGCTTTACCTCGCTTGCCCCTTACCGTATCCAGATCACTGGTCGTACCAAGCATTTCATTAATGCCTTTGGCGAAGAAGTGATCATTGATAACGCCGAACGTGCTTTAGACCGCGCTTGCCGCTACACCGGAGCGATCGTTCGCGATTACACCGCTTGCCCCGTCTATTTCTCTGAAGATGGAACAGGCGGCCACGAGTGGCTGATCGAATTTGAGAAAGACCCCGAAGAATTTGAACGCTTTGTAGACATCCTGGATGAGACCCTCCGCAAAGTAAACTCTGATTATGATGCCAAACGCTTTAAAGACATGGCCTTGCACCGCCCGTTGGTTAAGCAAGTGCCTTGCGGAACATTTTTACAATGGATGAAAGAGCGTGGTAAATTGGGTGGCCAACATAAAGTACCACGTTTGGCTAACGACCGCGAATATGTGGAGGCGATATTGAAGATGTTAGGGAAAGAGAAGGTGGCCGCTAATTAAGATGAAGTATTCTTTAGATAATTGGCGCTTCGATAAAAACTTCTCCGATAGCGAACGAAAGACCGTGATAGATATCCACTGGGCTTACCCAGATATCGAACCATTATTGCAATTGTCTCCCGCCGAAAGGCGAATTAAGGTCGACGAGGGCAATCAGCAAAAACTTCAACAACTGATAGGAACGGGACTGTTTGATGATCACGAGGTCATCGGTAAAAAGAATAGTCCGAGGGGAATCAAAGCAACCGTTAGCTTATCTCAATTACCCTCGATCCACGATATTGATATTGTCGACCATATCTATATCAGACATATCGATCACGCTTTTCAAAGAAAGTCTCGTTCTGTTTCGCAATTCTACACGGTAAAGATGACCGTGGCTGTAGAGGTTGAAGGCCATACCAGTGGGATCCAAACCATCGAAGATCGTTTTGTGATGGTAAAAGCCCGCTCGCATGAGGAAGCGTACCAGAAAATAGAAAGCCAAAAAGAAAGTTACAGTAAACCATATCTCAACAGCAAGGGCGCCCTTGTACGCTGGGTCATCGAAAGCCTTGACGATTGCTACGAAACAGATATCTTCTCGGCAAAAGATCTGAATAACCCTGAAGGTGTCGAGGTGTACTCGAAGCTTAGAGGTAGGAGGTATCGTAAGTGGGTGGAGTGATCCATTATTATTGCATCAAAATCCTCGCTCCGTCCCCTTCAACCAAACATCCAGATCAGTCATAGCTTGCGCGTTGGCGGCTATCCACTTGGCGCTTCCGGGCGTTGTCTGTGTAATGTAACGGGCAAAGGGAGGCATGTGCGGACTTTTAGCTAACTGGTAAAAGTAGGCGGCTTGGTACTTTCTAAAAAAGTCGTTGCCGTTCTGCTTTTCGGCTATCTGGCCTATAGAAGTAAATACGGCCGTTAATTGTGCCGCCAGCAGGTCGCCGGCTGAGGCATATCGACGGGTTGCGAATGGCTTTATAGCAATGGTGACCGCATTGTTCAGCGCGATGGTATTGGCATCAAGTCGGATAGGTTTTGCGCCAGCTTCGCGTTTTAATATCCCGCCATGAAAAATGCTGCGGATATTATTAATTGCCTCGGTACTGCGTAGGGTATTGGGTTCTAAGATCAAAAAGCTGCAAAACGACAGCAAGGCGACCGCCCGTTCGTTTTGATGGAAGGTCACTAAGCCATGCACTCGCATGGTGCTGGCATGTTTGGGGTCGAGTTTGATGGCTTGCTCGGCTGTGGTTTCGGCATCAGTATACTGCTTGTTACGGAAATAAGCCAAAGCTAAATTGTACTGCAAAGGTTGGTTGGTGGGGTTGGCGGCAATGCCTTGCTTATAACTTTCGATGGCCTTTTGTGGCTGGCGGTTACGATCGTAAATGCTCCCGGCCAAACTGTATGCGCCATTGATCAGGTTCGCCGATGCCTCCGTCGACTTAAAAACCTTCTCCAAATAAGGTAAAGCCTCCAAACCCTTGCCCGACGCATTCAGCGTGAAAGCCATTTGATAGTTGGCCGGGGCATACTCGGGCGCGATAGCTAAAGCGGCCTTATACTTTTCCAGCGCGGCGGGGTAGTTCTTTTGGGTGCTTAGTTCGTTGCCTTCACGGGTTAGGGTGGGAACGTCGGTAGTTTGCGCCATGGCCAACCACGGCGCCATCATCATCAATATAAATAACGTTAGGCGTAGATGTTTCATTTACGATCGGGCTTTATTTTACCAACGCAAAATAACTAAAAAGCGTGCGCGGTGCTCTTATCCCATTCCTCTAACTTTTTAAGTTCGTCGGGGTTTGCCTTAAACCAGGCAATATTGTCCTGCTGAAAACCTGTCAGGCTGATGAGCTTGGTAAACGCCGCCATAGCCGGCGAACTTGCCAGGCTGTAAAAATAGCCGGCGTAAAATTTCTCAAAGAAATCTTTATTGGCTTTCTTCTCAGCCAATTCACCGCTGATCAAAAAGATGGTCTTCAGTTGATCCTGAAGTTGCTCTACCGCAGGCAAATTCTTTTTGTCGTCCAACTTAGAGGATAGGGCCGCCATAGCCACACCCAGGTTAGCGGCATCGGCCTCTACATTACCGGTTTGGGGCAAAGAGATATTTACATTCTTTTTATTAGCACTGTCTTTAGCAGATATGTTGCCATTTAATGCCTTTTGCAACTCATTATAAACAATTGCCGTATTGCGTGACTGTGGCTCGAGCAACAAAAAGTTGCAATAAGCCAGTACCGCACCGGCTTTCTTTTTTTGCCCGGCAGCAGCAAAGCCATATAATTTATGGCTGCTGCTGTGTCTCGGGTTCAGCTTTAAGGCCGAGATAGCATAGCTTTCGGCCTCGGCATACTTCTCTTGTCGCACGTAGGCAATGCCCATGTTAAAATAGGCCCGCTGATATTTGGGGTCGGCCTCTATTGCTTTCTTGTATTGCTCAAAGGCTTTATCAAATTGTTTTTCGTTATCGTAAACGCTGCCCAGCATGTCATAGGCACCGGCCCGCATATCACCACCGGCTGTTATCACAGCTTCCAAATGCGGGATAGCCTCCTTGCCCCGGCCTGCCATCAGCATCGAATACCCGATCTCGAACTCGGCAAGGGTGCTTTTGGGGTCTAACTTTAAAGCTTCCTGGTATTTTTCAATGGCGGCGGCATAGTCGCCTTTGTCGTGTAGTTGGATGCCTTGTTTAATAATAGCTTCGGCATCGGCGCTCTGAGCCAAAGCATTTGCTGCCGGCATAACCATCAGTAAGCCGGCAATTAATAAGTTGTGTAAGGTTTTCATGTCTAAAACTAAAGAATTGTTATTAACTAAAACAAAAATGTTTCAATTTCATTGTCGGTATGATCTAACTGATCTTTAATTTTACCGATCGTTTTATCTGTGAATTTTTCCTGCGTATGATCTTTGTGTATAAAAACACCTTTGCTGTTCTTTTGTCCCTGTTCCTGTTGTCGTCGTGCTCGTCCGACCCCGCTAAACAAAGCGATGCGGAAGTGGTCAACTCCAAACCCCTTGATATTGCCACCATCCTAAAGTACGACCCTAAAAAGGCCGACCCACAGATAGACGCCTTTATGCAACACCTGCACAAAGTAGCCAACTTTAACGGCAACGTGTTGGTAGCTAAAAAAGGCAAGATCGTTTATCAGAACGCACTCGGCTGGGCCAATTATCCGCGTCAGGATAGCTTAACGCTGGCCTCGCAATTCGAGCTGGCCTCGGTCACCAAGACCATGACGGGCATTGCCATTATGCAATTGTGGGAACGTGGCAAGATCAAACTGGATCAGAACGTTAAAGAGTTCTTCCCCGATTTCCCGTATGAGGGCGTGACCATCCGCTTGTTGCTAACGCACCGCTCGGGCATGATGAATTATGTTTACTTCGTCGATGGTATCTATCGCAAAGAAAAACGTGACCAAAAGAAAGGTCTGAACAACCAGGACGCGATGAAACTGATCGCCGAATATAAACCGGCACGTTATATCGCCCCGGATAAAAAGTTCCATTACAATAACTCCAACTACATGGTGTTGACAGCCATATTAGAAAAAGTGACCGGGCAACGTTATTCGCAGTACATGATGGAGAACGTTTTCAAGCCAGCCGGAATGAAGAATACCAACGTGTATTCTAAAGCCGAGTACGAAAAGATCCCGACCAAAGTAATGGGTCATGATCGTAACAGCTGGAAATACTCCGTCGCGCAAAACTTTTTAGATGGCCCTGTGGGCGATAAAGGCATCTACAGTACCGTAGGCGACCTGTTGATATTTGACCGCGCCTTACGTGCCGGCAAACTCATCAAGCCTGCCACGCAAGATTCGGCCTATAAGCCACGTAACCCATTAGTGCGCGGGCATTTTAGCTACGGCTACGGCTGGCGCACCTTTGAGGCCCCTAATCAGCAAGTGGTTTACCACACCGGCTGGTGGCACGGTTTCCGCCATATTTATTTGCGCGATCTTAAAAACGATGTGGTTATTGTGCTGTTAGGCAATATGGTGAACGGCAGTCTGCTACACTTAGATGACCTGTACAAAGCCGCCGGTATGCCGGTAGTACGCAAGGAAGCATACACCGGGGCGGGCGATACGAGTGAGGATTAGGTTATAGGACCATTGACCGGTCGATCAGTGATCAGTTGTCCGGTCTGCTATTTTACAACTGATCACCAATAAACTAATTAACCGATCAACTGAATAACATGTTCGATAAACTATTTGAGGCCCAGCAAAAGGCGGGCGAGGTAAAACAAAGATTAGATAACATCACCGTTTCGGGTTCTGCCGAGGGTGGTAAGATCATGGTGACGGCCAATGGTAACCGTGTGGTACAAAGCATCAGCATCGACGAGGAGTTTTATAAACAAGCCGACCGCGAGGAACTGGAAGAATTGCTGGCGGTAGCCGTCAACAAAGCCATTGCCGAGGCCGAGAACGTAAACCAAAGCGAAATGGCTGCCATGACGCGGGATATGTTCGGCGGGATGGGTGGCCTGGGCGGCATGTTCGGCAAGTAATTACTAATGTGAGTAATTTGGCCATCTTTTTCGCCAACACTCAAACCACATTGTTGTTAAACCCGTAACTTCTTCAAATTCGCACCTCTCCTAAATCCTCTCCTGAGGAGAGGACTTACGAAGTTAACAACTCCCTCTCCTTTGGAGAGGGCCGGGGAGAGGTGAACAACTATGTGGTACGACAAAATTATTGAAGCCGACAAAGTCCCCGATCGGATCCTACGTAAGGGCATCCGCAAATTACTTAAACAACGCCTGCACGACGAGCATAAAGGGAACGTTGAGGATCAGCAACGGCACCTGATGAACCTCATCGCCGAGTTGAAGGCTTCCCCGATCGCCGTTAATACAGCCGATGCTAACGAGCAGCACTACGAGGTCCCTACCGAGTTTTACCAGTATTGCCTGGGTAAAAACCTAAAATATTCTTCGGGTTATTGGAAGGATGGTGTAACAGATATCGACACGTCCGAAGATGACATGCTCGAACTTTCTTGCCAACGCGCCGAGTTGGTCGATGGGCAGCACGTGTTGGAACTGGGTTGCGGATGGGGCTCGTTATCGCTATACATGGCGGCCAAATTCCCGCGCAGCACGTTTAAGGTCGTATCCAACTCGCGTACACAAAAGATCTTTATCGATAACGAAGCCAATAAACGCGGCATCACTAATTTAGAGGTGATCACTGCCGATATTAACGTCTTCGATATCGACATTAAATTCGACAGGGTGGTATCGGTAGAGATGTTCGAGCACATGCGCAACTACGAGTTGCTATTAGGCAAAGTAGCTTCTTTCCTAAAGCCTGAGGGCAAGCTTTGGATCCACATCTTCACGCATAAAGAATACGCTTACAAGTTTGAAGTGATAGATGATACCGATTGGATGAGTAAATACTTTTTCACCGGCGGCATCATGCCCAGCGATGACCTGATGTTTTATTTTAACCGCGACCTGGTGGTAGAAAAACACTGGCATGTAAGCGGCACCAACTATGCCAAAACCAGCGAGGCCTGGCTGGCCAATATGGATAAACATAAAGAACAGATCATGCCGCTATTCCACCAAACTTATGGCGAGGACCAAGCCGTGAAATGGTGGGTTTACTGGCGCTTATTTTACATGGCCTGCGCCGAGTTATGGAATTATAATAATGGCAATGAATGGATAGTGAGCCATTATTTGTTTCAGAAGACAGACAAGAAATAAACTTTACTACAGGGTGTCATGGTGAGCCCGTCGAACCATGTTGGGCAGGCCTTCTGCACCATCCTTCGACAAGCTCAGGATGACACCCCTTTCAGATAATAAGCCATACCACATGCCCCGACTCATACTCCTCATCATCTTCTTCCTCATATCGCTGTTAGCTATATTTAGGGCGCCACAATATTACCTTTGGCTATTGGCTATTATGGTGACGGAATACCCACTGATATTCGTGGCGATAACGTCGGCATTAACGGCCTGGGGGTATTGGTTAACACCGTATAGAGTTGCTGGGAACTGGGTAGGTATTATTGCTATCGTGCTATTCCTCTCCCCTATTATCCGGGCTTGGATAGTGGGCAACGATCTGCAAAAAGATATGGCAACTGCATTTACGGGCAACGGAAGTCCGGCCGTGTTTCCCGCACGTACTCCGTTCACGTTCGGGGGTTTGCTTAAAACAACCAAGGCGGTATCCCACAAAACGATGATCTTTGCCGAATACCCTGATCTGAAATTAGACCTCGACTTCTATAAGTCAACTATATCCCGCCCCTCGGGAGAAGGCCGGAATAATGCACCCTGTATCATCGTCATCCATGGCGGATCATGGAGTAGCGGGGATAGCAAGCAATTACCTGAACTGAACAGCTATCTGGCCACAAGGGGATATAATATCGCAGCGATCAATTACCGTAAAGCACCTAAATATCAAACCCCGGCCCCTGTTCAGGACATCAAACAAGCGTTGACCTACTTGACTAAACACGCCGTGGAGTTAGGTATCGACACCAGCAAATTCATCCTGTTAGGTCGGTCGGCCGGGGCGCAGATCGCGTTGCTGGCGGCTTACACCTTGCACGATCCGCGGATCAAAGGAGTGGTTGACTTTTACGGTCCGGCAGATATGGTTTGGGGATATTCGTTGCCATCAAACCCGCTCATCATGGATTCTCGTAAGGTGATGCGCAATTATATCGGCGGTTCTTATGATCAGGTGCCTGATAAATTTAAGGCCTGCTCTCCTTTGGAATTTGTAGACGACGAGGCTATACCAACACTCATCATCCATGGCGATAACGACGTACTTGTATCGCCTGAGCACAGCCGCCGGCTGAACCAAAAATTAGCTCAACATAATATCCGGCATTACCGTTTAACACTGCCATGGGCAACCCACGGCTTCGACTATAATTTGAACGGCCCGGGCGGGCAATTATCCACTTACGCGGTGGAAACTTTTTTGAATACGATAATGCAATAAAAAACCAATTTGTCATTGCGAGGAACGAAGCAATCGCGAATAAGCAGAGCTGCTCTTTGGGTGTGCGGTTGCTTCGTTCCTCGCAATGACAAGCTTAAAATATAAACTCCGAAATGGAACATCCGAGATCCGAAATTAGAGGGGGCACAACCGCCATCATAGGCACCGGCATTGCCGGTATGGGTAGTGCGCACTTTTTGCATAAGCACACCAACCTCACTATATACGAACAGAACGATTACGTTGGCGGCCATACCAATACCGTTACGGTTGACGAGGACGGCAAACCCGTTTATGTGGATACCGGATTTATGGTTTTTAACTATAAGACCTACCCTAACCTGTGCAAGCTATTCGCCGAGATAAAAGCGCCCGTTAAAAAGACGGATATGTCTTTCAGTGTGCAGCATGTGCCGAGCGGGTTAGAATATAGCGGCAGTAGCATCAACCACCTGTTCGCTCAGCGGAAGAATATATTCAACACCAAGTATATTAAAATGTTGATGCAGATCGGTCGTTTTAATAAAGAGAGCATTAAGATACTGGACGACCCTAAGTACGCCAACTATTCGATAGGGCAATACATCAAAGAGTTCAACTTTGGCGAGGAGATGCTGTGGAAATACCTGGTGCCAATGAGTTCGGCCGTGTGGAGTACACCGATGGAAGAGATGCTGGACTTCCCGGCCGTAACTCTCATCCGTTTCTTCCTTAATCACGGTTTTTTAGGCTTGGATACCCAGCACCAGTGGTACACGTTAGAGAAAGGCAGTCAGGCATATCGTGAGATACTCATCAAACCTTTTAAGGATAAGATCCACACTAACCGTAAGGCCATCAAGATAGCCCGTACAGATGACGGTAAAGCAATTGTGATAGCCAGTGACGGCACGGCACAGATCTTTGACCGAGTGATCATTGCTACCCATGGCGACCAGGCGCTGAAACTGTTAGAGAAACCCACGTTCGACGAGCACCGTCTATTATCCAACTTCAAGTATCAATACAACAAAGCCGTACTGCATACCGACGAAAGCATCATGCCCAAAACCAAACTGGCCTGGGCCAGCTGGAACTACCGCATTCAGCAAGACCATGGTAAACTTAACCCAAGCACCATCTACTGGATGAATCAGCTGCAAGGCGTGTCGGATAAAAAGAACTATTTAGTTTCCATCAACCCGCACGAAGGCTTGAATGAGCGAAAGATCCTTAAAGAATTGGACTATGATCATCCGCTTTTCGATATTAATGCTATCAATGCACAAGCCGAGTTACATAAGCTAAATCAGCAAGGCCCGCTATATTTCTGCGGCAGCTATTTTAAATACGGTTTCCACGAGGATGCATTTGCCAGTGCGGTGCAGTTATGTTCGCAATTATTGGGCAGACCTATGTATGATGAAAAATTAGTCGAGCCGCCTTTATAAAACATCGCCCCTGATATTTGTTGTAAAGGCATGGTGCCTTATAAAAATTCGGCTGGGAATTCTGGCGTGGTAGCTTATGATATTAGCGACGACCGTATAGCCGTGCAATTCATCGGCGGGGACATTTATGTTTACTCGTACGCCAGTGCGGGGAAGCGGAATGTGGAGCAAATGAAAAAACTCGCTCTTGCAGGTAACGGACTCAGCACATTTATTAGCCGGGTGGTGCGGGATAAATATGAATGATCCACAATGCAGCCCGCCACGCATACCTCAAAAAATGGGCACAAAAAAAGAGAGCTCTTGCGAAGCTCCCTTTCCCCTAATTAATTTAAACTATTGATTAAACCCAAAACAAAGAACAAAAAACCTCAGCTTGGGCGTCTGAGAATTCAAAATTTAGTTTTTCACAGGTAGATGATATAATATCTTTTTTCCTGTTGTATATCTTGGTAGAGATATAATTGTTGAAACAAAAGTACAGCCAACAAGCTCTTGCCACAACTACTTATACGTCAGAATTTGTAAATTAGGTTCGGTTTGAGAAAGAAATAAGTTGAAACCGACCATTTTTTTTAATTTTGAACGTGCGACCGCACTATAACCTATTGTAAATTATATGTTACTTACTGATTTTGAATACCTTAACAATTCTGAGGAAGCTTTTAAGAAGAAAGTTTCATTGCAAATAAAGCGCTTGCGCAGGCAAAATCAGGTTACCCAAGAGAAATTTTATAGCGAGACCAACATTAACATAGCCCGCTTAGAATCAGGCAAGATAGACGTGCGTTTAGACACTTTACGTAAGGTTTGCTATTACTTTGATGTCTCCTTGTCGGGTTTTTTTCAGGGGATCTATTAAATAATATAATAGCCGAAAGGCACTGTTGTAATAATTAGTACGCAATTCTGTAAAAGTGTACAATGAATGTAGGCTTAAAACTACAAATGGTGGACAACACGGGGACAAATACCGTTTTATAACCCATTTGCGGCATTTTGAGGTTTAAACTTATTTGGAGTGATCTGTTTTGCTTACCTTCATGCAAAATTATCACATCATGAAAAAACTCCTCACTTTCATGCTGTTAGCGTTCCCGGTAATGCTAATGGCCCAGGAGCAGCCGCCTGCCGAGGCTTCTGCTTACAAAGCACCAATTTCTTATCAGGTCACTGCAGGTACACAAGGCATCGGTGGCGACTTTCGTTACGGGTTCCTGAACAACCTCTCGGCCCGCTTAGGTGCCAGCTTTGCGGTTGTTAATGCTAACGCCGATTATTCCTTTTCGGGTTTCACCAGTACGTCCAGCCAAAAAGTAAATTTTTCTAACGTGCACTTACTGGCCGATCTTGTGCCTTTTAAAAGCATGCAAGGTTTTAGGATAGTTGGCGGTGCCGGTTATCTTTTTAAAGCCGACGGCAACGTTACCGTAACCCCAACCGGCAACTACAATTTTGCTAATTACAACCTTACCGGTGCCGAAATTGGCACGTTGGACATGAATGTGGGTTGGAAAGGCGTTGCACCTTATTTGGGTTTTGGTTTATTTAAAGCCTTCCCAAGCAATTTCTTTAATTTTAACCTGGACCTGGGTACCTATTACCTTACACAACCATCGACCCGTATCATCGGCACTAACCTTTTGACCGATAACAGCAAACTTGAGCCGCAATTTAACGAGAACCTTAAAGGTTACCGCTGGCTGCCGGTATTGCAATTGAATTTCAACTTCCGTATTAAATAATTAACCTGACATATCATCATCATCATGAAATTTTTAGCTCGCACTAAAGCAAGCCGATCGGCTGCTATTGCCTTAGCCTTGACCATATTGACCACGGCAGGTTTTTACGGCTGTAAAAAGCCTACCGAAGGTATCGACCTTATTGTTAATACCGGCACACTTGTAAAATCGCCTGTACTGATCCATTTCCGTAATGCCAACCCATCGGCCACTAATCAGCCCGGCGATTTTAACGTTACCATCACCGGTCGCGATTCGGCACTGGTAGTGTTAGACGGCGGTAGTTCTAAATTTACCGCATCACACGGGTTTTTACCTTTATCATTACGCAGCGCTGCTAAGCCTACCAAAGCGGCCCCGATCATATTTAACGTAACATCGTCGGTAACGGGCTATGCGCCGGTAACCAAAACGGTACACGTAACCGGCGACAACACGCAGATCATCGAGATAGACCTGGTAGAATACGCTAACCCAACTGCGGGTACGTTGAGTTTATCGCGCACTACGGCACTGACCGGCGGTACATCGGCTGCGGTAGATCTTACCACTACGGCATCGGGTACAACTACCAAAACAGCTACGTTAAGCATACCTGCCGGTACGCAAATGCTTGATGCCGCTGGCAATGTTATTAATGCATCGTCGTTAAAAAGCAACGTTGTACAATTTAGCAGTGGTGTGCCATCTATTATCAACGCTTTCCCGGGCGGTTTAAGGGCCGATCTGGTAAGGGGACCTAACGGCGCACTGGTGCCCGGAGGCGTTAACTTTGTTACCGCAGGTATGTTGGCTATTGATATGACGGCTGATAATACGCCGGTAAAAGGTTTCTCTAAACCGGTTACCATGAGCGTGCAATTGCAGACCGGCCTGAACAACTTCTACACCGGTAACCCGGTAGCTGTTGGCGACACCATCCCAATGTGGAGCTATAACGAGAGAAATGGCGAGTGGAAAAGAGAGGGCGTAGCTAACATTGTAGCCGAGAATGGCCAATTGGTAGCTAAAACAACCATAACCCACTTATCATACTGGAATATCGACTTTATGTATTATGGCGATTACTACGTATCTAAAAACCCATTAGCGATCAACCTTATCCCGTCAACCGGTGCTAACTGGGCCGGCCAATACTATGTTCAGTTGCAAACCGCTGATGGCAACTACCTGACAGGCTGGAGCTACTATCGCCCGGAATATGATTTTTATCAGCAATTCACCATTTCGGCATACTCGTACAATTATTATGGGTACACCTACAGCAGCTTCTCGCAAACATCGCAAACGGTTACCGGTAAATTTGGTTTAGGCGCGCCAAGCCTGCCAAAAGCGGCCCGTGCTAAAATTGTAGTTTACGACGAGAGAAAAGGATACACCAAGGTAGGCGAAAGCGCCATCTTTAACACCGAAACGGCCGGCTCTGTTAACATTAACGTTACCCCTCCGCCACCACCGGATTATGTTAAAGTATATTTTAGTGTAAGCAGTAAGTGTACTACTAAAAACATCACTACCTCGCCATCGGGCTGGTATTATCTGTATGATGCTACCGCCGCACAATCTGGCGAGTACGGCTATACTTACTTCTACCTATATAACGGTGTGATCTATAACTACAGCTATAACGACCAAACAACCATCGGTGCGACAGCAAGCGGCATCGGCGGCACTACCCGAATGGTTAACGGCCACCAATACCAGTTGCAAACATACTACAACAATGCCTGGATGTCTACATCGTTCACCTTTACTAAGGCTAACTTTACCTTGCCGCCAACTAATGGTTTAAGCGGCAGCAGCAAGTACGATGCAGCAACCAACACATTAACAGTTACCGCAGCATTTGATGTGAACTGTAAATAAGCCACCATCCCAATATTCAACAATACAAGCCGGGGCCGTTTTGGTCCCGGCTTTTTAGTTCCCGGACCGACCATAAAACATATCTGCCTGCCAATTGCTTTATGCTACAGCAATGAAAGCGTTCGCACAGTTATTCCAGGCATTAGACGAAACCAACAAGACCAACGAAAAAGTGGCCGTGTTAAAGGATTATTTTGTCCGTGTGCCCGACGATGACAAGATGAACATGCTGGCGCTGTTCACCGGCCGGCGACCAAAGCGACCGATCAATTCGACCTTGGTGCGCACCTATGCTTTGGAGGCATCCAATATACCGGCCTGGCTTTTTGAAGAAAGCTACCACGTAGTAGGCGACCTTGCCGAGACCATGTCGTTATTGATGCCCGAAGCTGAAGGTAGCAGTAATAAGACCCTGACCGAATGGATAGGCGAGATAAACGACATTGCCAAGCGTACGGAAGAAGAACGCAAACAATGGCTGATCAGCAGCTGGGCCATGCTGGACAGGCAGGAACGCTTTGTTTTTAACAAGATACTGACAGGCAGTTTCCGCATTGGGGTCTCGACCAATTTGGTCATTAAGGCCTTGGCCGATGTTACTGAACTGACAGCATCTGTCCTCACCCACCGTTTAATGGGCAGCTGGATGCCCAATACCTATACATACGCTCAGCTAACACAGGAGCAGGCCGATGAGGACGATATATCCCGCCCTTACCCGTTTTTTTTAGCTTACCCGATACAAGAGACCTCGACTGTGCAAAAATCGACAGAGGAGCTGCAAACAGCCTTGGGCGATGCCACAGATTGGCAGGCCGAGTGGAAATGGGACGGCATCCGCGCCCAACTGATCAAACGCCGGGGCGAGATATTTATCTGGAGCCGGGGTGAGGATCTGGCAACTGAAAAATTTCCCGAACTGCACCCTTTTTTAAATGAATTACCCGATGGCACCGTATTGGATGGCGAGATACTAAGTTTTGCTGATGGCCTGCCTTTGCCTTTCGGCATATTACAGACCCGCATTGGCCGGAAGAATTTAAGTAAAAAGATACTGGCCGATAGCCCCGTAGCGCTGATCGTTTACGATTGCTTGGAATATAACGGTGAAGACATTCGCCCAAAGACACAGAGCGAACGGCGGGAGATATTAGAAGGCTTACAGGCGAAAACATCCTACCCGGATATTTTCCGCATATCGCCATTGATCACTTTTAATACCTGGGACGAGCTGGCCGAAGTACGCTCCCGATCGCGTGAGATGGTTGCCGAAGGCATTATGCTGAAACGCAAAAGCGCCAACTACCAGGTAGGCCGCCGCCGAGGCGACTGGTGGAAATGGAAGATAGACCCACTATCGGTAGATGCCGTAATGATCTATGCCCAAAAAGGCCACGGCCGCCGCGCCGACCTGTACACCGACTACACCTTCGCCGTTTGGGATGGTGATAAATTGGTCCCTTTTGCAAAAGCCTATTCAGGCCTTACCGATGCAGAGATAAACAAGGTAGACTATTTTATCAAACGTAACACCTTAGAGAAATTTGGCCCGGTCCGCACGGTGAAACCTGAACTGGTATTTGAGATAGGCTTTGAGGGGATCAATAAGTCCAACAGGCATAAATCCGGTGTGGCTTTACGTTTCCCCAGGATATTAAGATGGCGTCAGGATAAACCGAAAGAGGAGGCGGATACGATTGAGAGTTTAAAAGCGCTATTAGGGGAATAAACCGAAGATCTTTAGAAGTATCCTCTACCTCAAAACACCCATGCGCAACCCATCGGTTGCGCGTTTTGTAAAAAAATTACAAAACGCAAAAAAGGCTCACATTTTTCATCAAAACCGTGCATTT
Source organism: Mucilaginibacter myungsuensis (assembly GCF_015222005.1). Classification (GTDB taxonomy): domain Bacteria; phylum Bacteroidota; class Bacteroidia; order Sphingobacteriales; family Sphingobacteriaceae; genus Mucilaginibacter; species Mucilaginibacter myungsuensis. The sequence continues at coordinate 67,115 of NZ_JADFFL010000002.1, forward strand.
AGCGCAATAATTCGGCACAAGAAATTCGGGACTTTAAGCAGGCTGATCGGACTTAATATCTTTCCAACTGAGCTTTTACTAATTCCATCAACCACATTGGTGTCGAGGTAGCTCCGGCTATGCCGATGGACTGCCCGGGGCGGAACATTTCGGGGTGCAACTCTTCTACCGATGATATAAAATGCGTATCAGGGTTATGCTTGCGGCATACCTCGTACAGCACTTTTCCGTTAGATGATTTTTTGCCGGATACAAATACGATCTGGTCGAAACTTTTAGCGAAAACCGGCAGATCCTTATCGCGGTTGGACACTTGTCGACAGATAGTATCGTTAGCTTTTACCTCAAAACCCTTGGCTAAAAGCTGATCTTTGATCTGGTAAAACTTGTCGGTGCTTTTTGTGGTTTGGCTATACAACGTGAATTTTTGAGGCAGTTCCACAGCATCCAGTTCGGCTATATCAGCGAAAACGATCGCCTCGTTATTGGTCTGCCCTTGCAGGCCTATCACCTCGGCATGGCCGTGTTTACCAAAGATCACGATCTTCTCGTCCTGATCGTGCGATGTTTTAATGCGATTCTGTAGTTTTAATACCACCGGGCACGAGGCATCTATCAGCGTGATGTTGTTCTCTAAAGCCAGCTTATAGGTCTCAGGCGCTTCGCCGTGGGCGCGGATGAGTACCTTTTCGTTATGCAATTCGTGCAGTATGCTATGGTCAATGATACGCAGGCCTTTAGCTTTCAGGCGCTCAACCTCTTCATCGTTATGGACAATGTCGCCAAGGCAGTACAGATAGCCGTCCTCGGCCAGTATCTCTTCGGCCATATCAATAGCGTAAACCACGCCAAAGCAAAAGCCCGAATCTGCATCAATGGTCACTTTTAAGTTGTACTCACCCATAGTGTTACAAAATTACGGAGAAAGTTTGGTAAACATCAAAATATTAAGGCATCCATATCAGGTGTTAATTCGTACCTTGTAACATGGCTAACGCTATTAATTCTTGTCTATACAAAGCACGGGTAATGCACCACCGGCTCGAGCCTAAAAAGCATCATTTCCATTATGATATTTTTATGTTCTACCTGGATCTGGATGAGATAGATAGCTTGAATAAAAGGCTACGCTGGTTCAGTCGCAATAAATTCAACCTGTTCAATTTTCGGGATAAGGATCACCTGCAACTGCCGCGTGAGATGCCCGCAACTGGCAAGAACACCCGTGAACACATTACCCAATATCTAAAGGAAAACGGTGTAGACATTGGCAAGGGCCGGATTATGCTGCTGACCAATCTGTGTACTTTGGGGTATCAATTCAATCCGGTATCATTCTATTTTTGCTATAACGAGCAGGATGAGGTGGTTTGTTCGATAGTAGAGGTCTGCAATACTTTCCTGGAAATGAAGCCTTACTTTTTAGGCGGCGATACACGCAATGGTGATGAGTTCCATTTGAATACCACCAAATATTTCTATGTATCGCCATTCATCGATATGGATACCAATTTTGATTTTAACCTGGAAGTGCCGGGCGATAAATTGAACGTCAGGATAGATGACTTTAACCAGGATGGCAGCCGGTTCTTCATCAGCACCTTATCAGGCACACGTGTCCCGCTGACGGACGGTAAGATGCTGCAGTACTTTTTCAGTTTCCCGCTGATCACGCTAAAAGTGATCGGCCTGATCCATTGGCAAGCGCTTAAACTATGGTTAAAAAAACTACCTTTCCATAAAAAGACCGACAATGCCCATCTGCAACGCGATGTTTACCGCCCGTCGGGAGTGAAATAAACAAACGATCTGAAAACTTATTGGTTGATAAAGATCGTACATGCCTAAAACAATAATACAATTATAACCCAATGCCGAATACCCTTACGCTTGTTAAAAAACGCAGCTTTTACCAGGACATCGTCTTAAAGGCGCTATCCGAAATGGACAAAGGCACGCTGCACCTGAGCCTGCCCGACGGGCAAAGTTTTACCATGGGTACTGGCGAAGGCAACATTAGTTGCCGGTTAAATATTGTTGATCCTGCATTTTTTAAGCGAGTGATCCTATACGGCGATATCGGTTTCGGCGAGGCTTATGTAGATGGCCTTTGGGAGACCGACAACATCACCAATGTGATCAAATGGATATTGCTGAATATAGAGAACGCGCCAAGTGTATCGGGTGGTAAGGTAAAAGCTTTCGGGCTGAATATTTTAAAATGGTTCAATAAGATCTATCATAGTAACCGCGCTAATACGCTGGATGGCAGCCGAAAGAACATATCCGAACATTACGATCTGAATAACGATTTCTTCGCCAGCTTTCTGGATCCTACCATGACCTACTCGGCCGCTTATTTTAATAAAGAGGGTTTGAGCTTAGAGGAAGCGCAGTACGAAAAGTACGATCGCCTTTGTCGCCAACTGCACTTAAAACCAACCGACCATGTGTTAGAGATAGGCAGCGGTTGGGGTGGTAATGCCATTTTTATGGCCAAGAACTATGGTTGTAAAGTAACCTCGCTCACCATCTCAGAAGAGCAGCATAAATTAGCCACCGAGCGTGTAAAAGAAGCAGGCTTGGAAGACCGCGTAGAGATTCTGATCAAAGATTATCGCCTGATAGAAGGCACTTTCGACAAGATAGTTTCAGTAGAGATGTTGGAAGCCGTTGGGCATGATTATCTGGAAGAATACTTTCGTCGTTGCCACGAGTTACTGAAGAAGAGTGGTATACTTGCTTTGCAGGTGATCACCAGTCCGGATAGCCGTTATGAGAGTTTGCGTAAGGGTGTGGATTGGATACAGAAACACATTTTCCCGGGATCGCTGCTGCCCTCGGTTGCGGCTATCAATTGGGCCGTTAACAGCACCGGCGATATGACGCTGGTAGACCTTAAAGATCTTGGCTTGGATTATGCATACACGCTTAAATTATGGTATGAGCGGTTCAATGCGAGCTTGTCAACCGTGAAAGACCTGGGTTTTGATGACCGCTTTATCCGCAAGTGGAATTATTACCTCTGCTATTGCGAGGGGGCTTTTGCTATGCGTAATATCAATGTGATGCATTTGACTTATACAAGGCCTAATAATATTGAGCGGTAGACACCAACGAGGGAATTGGGTTCGCTGAACATTGCGCATAAGTTACCCCTTATTAAAGTTTTTACTAAAGCAGTGTCCGTGGTCTTCCCCTAAATTAGGGGAAAGCAAAGGCAGTGCAAATTGCAGTGGCTTTAATAAGGGGTAAAATTCGGGGAGCGCTTGCCCCTCCTAAAAGCGGCAAAGCCGCTATTGTTATTTGTAGAATGGCGGCTTTGCTACTTTTGCTTTAACCTTGTTATCGCGGATGAGGATGTAGATCTCGGTGCCTTCTTTGGCAAACTCGTTAGCTACGTAACCCATCCCGATGGCTTTTTGCAACGATGGGGATTGTGTCCCCGATGTTACGCGGCCAATCTGGTTACCATCGGCATCTACGATCTGGTAATCGTGCCGCGGGATACCGCGGTCTATCATTTCAAAACCTACGAGTTTTTGCTTAACGCCTTCAGCTTTTTGAGCTTGCAGGGCAGCGCTATTGGTAAACTCCTTGCTGAATTTGGTTACCCAGCCTAAGCCGGCCTCTAACGGCGAAGTTGTATCGTCGATGTCGTTACCGTACAGGCAGAAACCCATCTCTAAACGTAAAGTATCACGGGCTGCTAAGCCGATCGGCTTGATACCGAAAGCCTCGCCTGCGGCAAATACGGCGTCCCAAAGTTTTTGAGCATCGGTGTTGTCAACATATAACTCAAAACCACCGGCACCGGTATAACCGGTTGCAGAAATAACTACATTATCGATACCTGCAAATTTGCCCTTAGTAAAAGTGTAGTACTCCATCGAGCCTAAGTCGGTATCGGTAAGGCTTTGCAAAGCTTCGGCAGCTTTAGGGCCTTGTACGGCTAATAATGAGGTACGGTCGGATATATCTTTCATGTCCACACCGCCGGTGTTGAATTGGCTGATCCAATTCCAGTCTTTTTCAATGTTCGACGCGTTGACAACCAACATGTAGGTCTTCTCATCTATACGATAAACCAACAGGTCATCTACGATACCGCCGTCCTTGTTTGGCAGGCAAGAGTATTGCACTTTACCGTCGTATAGTTTAGAGGCATCGTTACTGGTTACACGTTGGATCAGATCTAAAGCACCTTCGCCTTTTAAAATAAACTCGCCCATGTGGCTTACATCAAAAACGCCAACGGCTTTGCGCACGGTGTCGTGCTCGGCGTTGATGCCGCTGTATTGCACAGGCATATTGTAGCCTGCAAAAGGCACCATTTTAGCGCCAAGTTGTATATGTACGTCGGTAAGAGCAGTAGTTTTCATTTAAAGCGTTTTGTTACGCTGCGAAATTAGTAAAATCAATTCACATCTTTAGGCAGCACGCGTTTGTAAAACATCACTAAGCGGGTGGTAATAGCGCCTATATCGTGCTGGGCCTCTATCATCCGGCGAGCGTTAAGGCCAATTTGCTTGCAATATTCCTCGTCGGCCGTGCAACGTTGTATGGCATCGTAAAACTCCTGACGGGTGTTGGCGATGATGATATTGCCGCCATCATGATACTGGATACCCTCAGCCCCAAGACTGGTAGAAATAATACATTTTTGCATGGCCATCCCTTCAACGATCTTCACCCGCATGCCACCACCGGACAGCAGCGGAACGATCATTACCGACTTGCTGTTCACAAACTCCAGCGCGTTATCTACCTCGCCCTTAATATAGATCTTGTCCAGCGCTTCGTACTCATCGAACTGCTCGGGAATATCATTGCCGGCTACGTAAAACTTGGTGCGTAATTCGCCGTTGACGATATCGTTATGGAAATTCTCTAAGAACCACTCGATGCCCTCGCGGTTAGGCATCCAATCCAACGAGCCTAAAAAGAACAGGCTTGGGAATTGGGTCTTGCGCGGTTCGGGGCGATAATGGTCCATATCGATACCGACCGGGATCACCTCCAAATTCACATTCAATTCATAACTTTCAATGGTCTTTTTATCCTGTTGAGTAAACACCGATATCCCATCAAAACCCTTGATCTGCTGCAACTCGTACTTCTTAATGCGCCTGGCTACCAGGTTAACGAACCAGCGCTTCAGCGGATCTTGTTTTTGCAGGGCCACGCGTTCCCAAACTTGGTGTTCGATATTGTGGGCGCGATAAATGAGTTTGGCTTTGGTGTTTTTGCGGACGCTCTCCAGATAAGTTGCCACGAACAGGCCCTCAAATTGAATAATATCGAATTCTTTCTTTTTCACCTCGGCTATCAGAAACTTCTCGAAACCGGCATCATAATACCTGTCGGTACTGGTCGACTGCTTGCCTAATAGTTTGATGAGCGCACCCATCATAGAGATGCTGGTATCGATATTAAATACCCGGTGATCTATGCGGTCCAGCAGTTCATCTTGTGCCACCTGCTTGCCGGTCTCTTTTTTCTCGTTCAGGGATATGAGCGATACGGTGTGACCTTTATCTACCAAGCCACGGATAGTGTTCCCAACCACAATAGGGTAACCCCCATTTTGCGGGAACGGTACGCGATGTGTTAGTATCAGGATGTTCACAAAAAAGTGGCTTTATTTGGTTATCTGCAAAGATAACAGAACCAAGCAAACTAAAAAATGCTTAGTTGAGGATCGGTCACCTTAAAGGTGCGGCGGTGATAGGGTGTGTATCCAATTTGCCTTACCATGTTGCGGTGCTTAATGGTTGGGTAACCTTTGTTACTATGCCAATCGTATTCTGGGTGTTCTGTCGCGATCATGGCCATGTAGTCATCGCGATAGGTTTTAGCCAGTATGGACGCCGCAGCAATGCTGAGGTATTTGCCATCGCCCTCTACAATGCAACAGTGTGGAATTAAGCCGTATTTGTTAAAACGGTTACCATCAATGATCAAATACTCCGGCTTCAGATGCAGCATATCCAGTGCGCGATGCATAGCTAAAAACGATGCGTTGAGAATATTTATCTGATCGATCTCCAGATTATCTACCGATGCCACAGCATAAGCCAGTGCAGCAGCTTCTATCTCGGGGCGAAGTTTATAGCGGTCGGCCTCGGTCAGTTTTTTAGAGTCGTTAAGAAGGGGGTGACTGAAATCATGCGGCAAAATAACCGCAGCTGCAAACACCGGCCCGGCCAAACAACCGCGACCTGCTTCATCGCAGCCGGCCTCTAAATAGTCGTATTGGTAACGGGGTAATAACATGGGTGCAAAAATAAGAGTTATACGGTTTGGGTGGAGAAATATTGTTTGTCGGCTTTTACCCCTTATGAAAGTCTGTAGCAAGTTGCACTGACATTGCTTTCCCATAAATTAGGGGAAGACCACAGACCCTGCTTTTGCCGTGGCGTAAATAAGGGGTCAAAGCTCACTTTTTATTCTTCATCGCTGCCTTCTCCAAATTCTCCTGTATTTTAAATCGCACCATCGCCTTGATCAACTCCTCGGGCAATGGCTCATCCAGCGGAAACTGTACCGCGCCTTTAGAGTTTTTGTAGGCCGATATCTCTTCTTTAAAATGCGTAATGGCCGAACTTGGATAAAAGCCGATGTGTTTAGCATACCCGGCAAACCATACCGTGATATAGCCATCTTGCTTAAAAGCAGGCATCCCGTAGCTGATCACCTCTGTGGCAGCCGGTGCGGCTGAAAGAATGATCTTACGCATTTCCTGCAACAGCGCTTGTGTAGGCGGTGGGAAGGTGGCGATGTATTCGTCGGTGTTGGCGGGTTTGTTCATGGCGGTTTATTTTAGTGCTTTGGCAATAGCTTCTTCGGTGATCTTGGCCATGATCTGGTATCCGGCCACGTTGGGGTGGGCACCGTCGGTGGTCAGATCAGCGCGCTGGCCGTTGCGCTCGTCCTTTAGTGGGGTGAAGTAATCGAGCAGCACCAGTTTCTTTTGGTTGGCGTAGGCTTCTATCTCTTTGTTGAGGGCGATGATCTTGTCGGCCGGTTCTAATCCCTTGCGCCAAGGGTAATCAAAGATGGGTAAGTAGGCGCACAGTATGGGTTTGATCTTATTAGCCTCGGCCAGTTCTACCATCGACTTAATATTGTCCATAATGGTTTGATTGGTCACATGTCCGGTCGTACCTGCAAGATCATTACTCCCGGCCAGGATGATCACCGCTTTAGGTTTCAGGTCGATAACATCCTGACGGAAACGGATCAACAGCTGCCCCGATATCTGCCCGGCTATGCCACGGTTAACATAAGGCTTGCCTTCAAAAAACGCAGGCACTTTCTGTTTCCAGAATTCAAATATCGAACTGCCTAAAAACACCACGCGTTTTTCGCCAGGGGCTGGTGGGGGCAGGGCTGTGTTCTCGGCGGCGTATTTATGCAGGGTGGCCCAATCGTCTTTAAAATCCTCTTTAGGCGCGGGTGCTTTTTTAGCGGTGTCCTGCTGGGCGGATGCGTTAAACGTTATTTGAGCTATAAATAATAGCGATATTAATAATTTGATCATTGTAGTGCTGGTTTTTAACCTTGATCAAATATAATCGTTTACCAAGAAAAAGGGGTTGATCAGCGGATCAATGTTACATGACCGGAAATGGTTTCGCTGCCGTTGCCTGGCTCGATGCGGTAATAATACACCCCTGCGGTACACGGTTGGCCATTATAAGTGCCATCCCAAGCCACTCCATAGCCCGCCGACACGAATAGCTGTTGCCCCAACCTGTTAAAAACACCTACCACAGCTTTAGGGAAAGCGGTCATCCCCGCAATATTCCAGGTATCGTTAACGCCGTCGCCATTAGGTGTGAAAGTATTGGGCGGTACCAACCTAACAATATAAGTAATGGCGATACGGATCGTGTTAGACGATACCGTGCTTTGCGATGTACAATCTGTAGTGTTAGTTAACTTGCAGCTTATATGGTCGCCATCTGCAAGTTTGTTGGTTGTAAAAGTACTCCCTGCAGCTACTACTTTGCCGTTCAACATCCATTCATAAACCGGGTTTGTACCAGCGTTCGCAATGTTGGCACTAAATGTTACCGTGCTGCCGATGTAGATCTTATCCAGATCGGCCATTATGCTAATAACGGGTAAAAGCAATGGTTTTATAATAATAGCCACAGGCTGGCTGATAGCAACATCTGAAGCCTGGCAATATTGGGCATTACTTAGCACACGGCATGTTACCGCATCGCCATTTGCCAGCTTATTTGACGTGTAAGTGTTACCACTGCCTGCACCGGAAATGACCGAACCATTTAGCAGCCAGGTATAAACAGAAGCGTTGCCACTATTAGTAGCCGTTGCTGTAAAAGTGATGGCCTCACCCTGGCAAATACTTAACTTGTTGGAGGCTATGGAAACCGTTGGCACCTCAACCGGTGCAGATACCGAAATAGTATTACTGGTCGCACTCGTTATTGTTTGACAATACTGCGCATTACTGATGATATTGCAGGTAACCCTATCGTTGCTTTTTAGCTGGTTAGTGATAAAAACACTGCCGTTGCCTGAATTTGGTACCGCTGTGCCGTTTACGATCCAGTTATAAGTGGGAGCGATCCCCGCATTCGTTGCCGTGAACGTGATGGGAAAGGCGGTACAAGTAACATTACTATTAGATGTGATACTTACCGTTGGGGTTTCGGTAGGGGCGGTTATGGTTATGGTGTTGCTTGTAACGCTGGTCTCAGCTATACATAGCGCATTGCTGTACATAATACAGGTTATCTTATCACCGCTTTTTACAGTTGCACTCGTAAATACATTGTTGTTACTTTTGGACCCGGCGTTAACGCCATTTACTTGCCACTGATAAGATGGAGCTGCACCCCCATTTACCGCGCTTGCCGTAAACGTTGCGGGATAAGCCGCGCAAGACAAAGCATTGTCTGCCACTACACTTACCTTGGGTTGTGCCGGCGGTAGCACAGTAATGGCATTAGATGTTACCGTGCATCCGCTTGCAGTAGTAATCTTGGCGGTGTAAACGCCCGGTGCAGGGATAGTGTAAAGCCCGGGTACCATATTGGGATACCTTAGCACTCGCCCCATCTCAAAGTCTGTAAGATAAAGGTCTCCTGAGGCGGTCATCCAAATATCGGGGGAGTAAATGTTGTTATTGATGATCATCGTGCGTGCCGATGGCTGAGCTATTGGGATCCGCCAAATTCCTCTGAATTGATGTGAGGTGACGTACAAATTACCTTGGTTATCTCCTGTTATACCTATGGGGTTACCAAGTTGCCCGGCCACAACGGTACCATTAGATGATCCCGGACTAAATTTAAATACCGATTGCTGATCCGTATCGCAAACGTAAAGATCCCCGTTATTATCGATAAATATACCTGTAGGACTTGAAAGATATATGTTACTGCGCCCTGCAACCACTGTGCGCGTGCGAAGATCAGGACTGAACTTGGTAACGATATTTGCCGTTTGTTCAGAAACGAAGAGGTTGCCATCCTTATCAAAACATATTCCGGTCGGGATCTGCACAGCACTGACCACTGTGGTGCCGGACGCGGCTCCCGGGACCCATTTTTGTATGCGGTTGTTATTTTGGTCAGCGATATATATATTACCATCCTTGTCAAGCGTAACCCCCACCGGCCTGCTAAACTGGTTAGCGGCATTGCCTATTCCGTTACCTCCCGCAACCGTCACCCCAGATGTTGCGCCTTTAGCCCATTTTACTATACGTGCATTACTGATATCGGCAACGTATATACTGCCATCGCTATCAACAAATAAACGGGCCCACTGAGCGGTGCTTCCGCTTATACCGTTGCCAGCTACCACCGTCCCGGTAGGTTCGATGCCAACATTTTGGGTTAGTATGTCTCGGCCGTCTTGCTGCCAGGTAACCGATCGTATCGTTAAATTACTGGTAGCCGTTAGCACTCTACCAACGCAATCATTACCACTTATTGTTGCCGTGCAATTATTACCTTGAGCAAAAGAGGCTGTAAAATTAAATATCGCTAAAATGATCAGGGCAAAAAGGGATCTCACGTGATAAAGGCCGATTAAAAATTACAGCCCTAATTTAGCAAAAATTATGAAAACCACAAACGCAACAAAGAGCCATTGCGGCCCTTTGTTAAACATATATGGTTTACAAATTATTGGTCGAATTTTACACTGCTAAAGTTAGATTTGATAGTGATCAGCTTGTCGCTGTCGCCTTTGCCTATCGTTCCTTTATACACCTTGGTGGTGTTGATAGAGCGATCACTCTCCGGGCTTTTGCTGGTGACGTTCACTTTATCATCATTATAAGTGAAACCGCCGTAGCTGGTGGTCACGTTAAAGTTGGCATCATTTAACGATGCTAATTTTACTGGAGCGTATGATGAGTTGATAGACAGTGTCTTCAAATTCTTATCCAATGTAGCTATTTGGATACCCTCACCAAAGTGAACCTTAATATCGGCCGAATTGGTCAGTCTGCCTATTTTGGCTGGGGTGTACTCTAATTTCGCGTTCAACTTATCGGCCAACTGCAGATCCAGCGCACCAAAAGATACCGCCAGGTTACTGCCATACAGGCTTTCGATGTTGGCGTTGCCATATCTAACCTCGATACTGTTATCGGGGTTGGTCAGGGCTTTGGCGGTGAAATTACCAAATTGATTTTTGATCGTTAATTTGCCATTCATATCCGGCAATATAACTGCACCATAACTATTGGTGATATTCAGCGGGTTTTTGGCCGGCATATACACCGTGTAGTTTATCACTGTTTTATTGATCACATATTTACCGTTGCCTATGCTCACATTATTACCGTCGTGCCTGCTGATCTTGGTAATAAAACTAACGCCATCGCTACTTTTATCACTATCAATGTTAACAGCATCTAACAATTTATCGGCTTTGTCATCGTCGTTAGCGTAGGTTTTTATATCCACGTCAACCTTAACCTCGTTCTTGTTCCAGGCATTAATGGTAACTTTACCAAACTTGTTATCGATCTTTACTACATCGTTAGCATCTACAGAAAAGCTTTTGCTGATGTTTTTGGTTTTCATCTTAACATCGCCACTGGCTATCTTTTTTTCAAGTTCGGTATCGTTGCGATCGTAGTTATATCTCGATGTAAGTCCGGTTAGCGTAAAGCGGTCGGCAAATTTGCGTTCCGAATCTTTAGCACGGTCGGCGATCTGCCTTTGGCGCTCCGCATTTACTTTTTTATACTCTTCAGTACGCAGGGCGCTCATCTCTTTTTGTATCGCACTCACTTGCTCTTGCAGCTTTTTCATCTTTTTAAGATAAGCAGTGTCTTGCGAGGCTGCGCCGAAGGCGTCCATGTATAAACCGTTCACTGATGCCAATGTATAAGCGTTAGAGCCGGTGGTGTACAAACTGGTACCAGGTGATATGGCCGCTAACTGTCCGCCGTTCAGCACAATGGTCTTTCCTGTCGAACCGGGCAAAATTTGTATCCCATTAATAGAGGTGGTAGCAGCCCTTGGCGTGGTATCGGTTTTTGATGATGATGTAGTACCTGTTACTGTTTGTGCGAAGCTGTTTGTTCCCAATGCGATAAGGGCCAAAGCCATCGCGGCGATGTTATATACTTTTAATTTCATTTTGGTGTTCTTTAAATTCTTTAATGCCTTCAATTACATTTAGTTGTTGATCTATCACCTCGGCCTGTAACTGCAAGTTCCGGATCATTGCACGTAACACACGCTCCTGGTTAGGACTGGTAACTAATTCTTTATTTAGTTTTTTATAGGTAGAATCCATCTTGGCTAACTCGGCGCTGAACTCCTTATATAGCTCGGGGTTGGACTTGGTCAGCGTTTTCAACTCGCTACGCCCGGTCTGTACTATCGACGCGTATTTAACCTGCTGTTTGGCAAACTCGGGATTGATCTTGGCGATATCTACCTTAGTAGGGGTAGTACCGGCCGGCTGCATTTTAATGTAGAATACAAAGCTGATCCCCATTATTACGATAACCGTTGCGGCCACCCGCAGTACAAAGCCTAAGGAGAAGGTCTTGACCTCTTTCCGTTTAGGTAGTTCGATCACTTTTTCCTGCTCCTGCAGCTTGCTCACTATCTTACCCCAAAGCTCTATGCGGGGTTCTAACTCGTCAAATTCGTCGCGGTTGTTCCTAATAAAGTCCTCTAATCTCTTGCTCATGCCACTACTCCTTTCTGTCTTAATATTTCACTCAATTTTCTTTTCGCCCTCAGGAATTGCGTCCTCGAGGTGTTTTCGCTGATGTTCAGTATCTGTCCGATCTCTTCGTGGTCGTAGCCTTCTAACAAATAGAGGCTGATCACCACACGGTAGCCCTCGGGCAGTTCTTTCATCGCGGCCTTTACGCGGTCGACCTTGTAAAGCATTTCTTCGTTATCCTCCGGCTCCTCGTCGGGGATGTTCTCTAATTCACCATCTTCAAGCTCGGCCCATTCCATTTTGCGCTTGCGCAGCAAATTGATAGAACGATGCACTACGATCTGTTTCAGCCACAACCCAAAGGTGGTTTCCTGACGGAAGTCTTTGATCCGCCCAAAGGCATCCACAAAAGCTTCCTGCAAAACATCTTCGGCCTCGTCCATATTACCTACCACCCTAAAGGCAATGTTCAGCATTGCTTTAGAATATAACCGGTAAAGCTCATAACAGGCTTTTTTACTGCCCTGCTTACACTCGGCTACCAGTTGGTAATGTTTATCGATGTATACAGCTTCCAATCGTGAATCAGTTTCTATCTAAATGACACAGCCTTTTTGCATGTGTTGCATAGGGTTACAAAAAAAGTTAAGAAATTTTATGGAAGATACGGGGAAAGTACGATGCGAGTAAACAGTATGGCAAAAAGATCCGTATAGGGATATACCGTCAAGCAAAATGATTTATTGTATCGACGGTTTTTGATACCTTAGTTTAACCAATTATAAACTACCTATTTATAACAATTTATATCGGCCATCGGCAACTTATTGCCGATGGTATGCCATTATAGCTATACCCTATAATCAACTAACCAAAACAATTTATATAAACCTTAATGACCAACGCAATTATGAAACTTAACCTCTACTACACCTCCCTGTTGCTATTGATAACTTTTGCTGCTTGCAAAAAAAGCACCACGACCGAACCTACCCCCGACCCCAAACCCACTACCAAAACCATTAAACTACTTACCAGAATGGCCAAAGTGGTAGAGGGCGGTAAAGATACCGTGTATACCGACATTACCTACGACGATCGAAATCGTATTCGCACGATCAAAACCGGCATCACCATTAAACAATATAATTACCTGGGCGACGAGCTGATCAGCCTTACCCGGATAGATGATCAAGGCAAGGTCATGAGTACTTATGCCAGTTTTATTTATGCCGATGGTGTACTCACCAGCGGGTTAGCCAGTACAACTGCCGTAACCTACGAGATGAGCGGCGGCAAAGTACTGAAACGTAACAACGCCACACAGACCATGTTCGAATTCACCTACAGCGGTAACAATATGGTCAGCTATAAACAAGCCAACGGACAGGTGACCGGTTACGAGTTCGGCACCGCCAAGAATCCGTTCTTTCATACCCGCCACCGTTATTATCAACTGACCGCGAGCGAAAGTGAAGACATTTACTCAGAGAACGCGCCTACTAAATTTATTATAGCCATCACACCGGTCTTCCGCGGATCGATATATACCTACGTGGTAGATAAGGATGGGTTGCCGCTATCGGCGCAGGTTAAAGCCACACAATTTGCAGATCCGTCGTTATTTAGCACTACGGTAGTGGTTTACACTTACACATCAAAACAGGTGCCGTTGTAGTTGCGCGCTGGACGATAATTCTGTATAGACATGATACCTTGTGCTCCTGAGCATGCAGGGCCGCAAGATCTTAGACCTGATCGGTCTAAGAAACGATGTATCTTACCTTAAAGGGAAAAAAGGCCGTCCCCCCAAATAAACTGGTGGGGTATGCTCTTTTTTCCCTAACTTGGTATAACCAATTATAAACTATCGCCTTATGAAAAAGAATATCCTTGCTATGGCAATGTTATTGCCTATGGCGTTCGCTGCCTGTAAAAAGAATACCGGTAGCCAACCCGAGCCTAAAGCCCAAGTGAAACTGTTAACCAAAATTGCAAAAGTTACGCGCGGCGGTACAGATACTGTTTACACCTATATCAGTTACGACAGCCGGAATCACCTTACCGAAATGAGGACCGGCAATACCGTAAAAACTTACAACTACACAGGCGATAACCTGACCAGTATTACCAATAACGATCTTACAGGCAAAGTTATGAGCACCGTGCTAACGTTCACTTACAATGGCAACGTAATAGCCGGCGCGCATGCCCCCAATAGCATGCCCGCTTTAGATTATAAATACACCTACAACGTAGTGAACGACCGTATAACCAAGCGCAACGGCCCTACACAATATACCCACGAGTTCACTTACAGCGGTAACAACCTGGCAAGTTATAAGTTAGTAGGAAGCGGCACATCTGTTTATGATTATGGTTTGGATAAAAGCCCGTTCTACAATGCCCGCCATAAGTATTACTTAACACTGCCGATAGAGGGCGAGGACATGTTCTCTGAAAACAATGTGGTGAAGATCACCGATGCAACTACGCCATATTTCAGAGGTGCAAATTACAGCTACCTGGTGGGTAACGATGGATTCCCAAAAACGATGACCATTCAGCGGACACAGTTCTTAGATCCTGAAAAGTTCACTTATACCGAGGTGGTGTATAGCTATACCATGATGGATGTGAGGAATTAAGAGGTTGAATTTCCATCCAATACCTTTACCCCTTATCAACGTTTTTCGCTAAGGCACTGTCCGTGGTCTTCCCCTAAATTAGGGGAAAGTAATGGCCGTGCAACTCGCAGTTACTTTCAAAAGGGGTAATAGCACTTAAGCAAAAAACTACGCCATCCGCCTTGCGCCGCGCCCTTAAAATACACCTTAGGTTTTCTCCGACCTATTGGTTATTTTTGCAACAAAATCAATAAGATACAATATGTCATCAGTAGAAACCGCCTTTGTTAAATACAAAGTAAAAGACTTTTCGCTGGCCGAGTGGGGCCGCAAGGAGATAGAACTGGCCGAAGCCGAAATGCCGGGCCTTATGGCGCTGCGTGCCGAGTACGGTCCGTCGCAACCACTTGCGGGTGCGCGCATTGCAGGCTGTCTGCACATGACCATCCAAACCGCTGTGCTGATCGAGACTTTGGTTGCTTTGGGCGCTGAGGTTACCTGGTCATCTTGTAACATCTTCTCTACGCAAGATCACGCTGCTGCTGCTGTTGCTGCTAACGGTGTATCTGTTTATGCGTGGAAAGGCTTGGACGAAGCATCGTTCGACTGGTGTATTGAGCAAACTTTATTCTTTGGCGAAGACCGCAAGCCATTGAACATGATATTAGACGACGGTGGCGATCTTACCAACATGGTATTTGACCGTTACCCTGAATTGGTTGCCGGCATTAAAGGCTTGTCTGAAGAGACCACTACCGGTGTTCACCGTTTATACGAGCGCATGAAGAACGGTACTTTGCCGATCCCTGCGATCAACATTAACGATTCGGTTACCAAATCTAAATTCGACAACAAATACGGTTGCCGCGAATCATTGGTTGACGCGATCCGTCGTGCAACTGACGTGATGATGGCCGGTAAAGTTGGTGTTGTTTGCGGTTATGGCGACGTAGGTAAAGGTTCGGCTGACTCATTGCGTAATGCAGGTGTACGTGTGATCGTTACCGAGATAGACCCGATCTGTGCTTTACAAGCTGCTATGGAAGGCTTTGAAGTGAAAAAACTCTCGACCGCTATCGCCGAGGCTGACATCGTTGTTACTGCTACCGGTAACATGAACATCGTTCGCGAAGAACACTTCCGTGCTTTGAAAGATAAAGCCATCGTTTGTAACATCGGTCACTTTGATAACGAGATCGATATGGCCTGGTTAAATGGTGCTTACGGTAATACTAAAGTAGAGATCAAACCTCAGGTTGATAAATACACCATCGACGGCAGCGACGTGATCGTATTAGCCGAGGGCCGTTTGGTTAACTTAGGTTGCGCTACCGGTCACCCAAGTTTTGTGATGAGCGCATCGTTCACCAACCAAACTTTAGCCCAATTAGAGCTTTGGTTACACCCGGAGAAATACGAGAACAAAGTTTACGTATTGCCTAAAAACCTCGATGAGAAAGTTGCCCGCTTACACTTAGCCAAAATTGGCGTTGAGCTGGAAGTACTTGACCAAGACCAAGCTGAATACATCGGCGTAACGGTTGAAGGTCCGTTCAAGGCTGATTATTATAGATACTAAAATCTGGACTCAAGAATAACGAGTCAGGAACCAAGATAGGAAGGGCATGGCTTTGGGGTCATGTCCTTTTTTGTTTACCTTTCTGCTGCAAAAAGGTCTAAATGAAAAGGAAAGCAATAGCTAACGTAAAATTTTTTACAGGGCTCGGCCTACAGGCAGTTTTAGCTGTTACCCTCTTGTTCCTTGGCTGTAAAATGGGTTTCACCAGTGTAAACCTCTCCGACGTCAATGTGACTATAGGAAAAATAGCATTTGTTTCCGTGCAATCCAACAGGGGTCCCAAGGCGGTACCAGGGCAAAAAGAATTTGTTTTTTATATAGATGCGCAAACAAACGGGTACTGGATCTATAGGTCGTCTGGAAAATACGATGACCTATTGTCAAAAATATCGGCAGGAACAGAGGTCAAAGTATTTTATAGTCAAATGTCGGATCAAACAACTACTACACTGCTTACCAAATTAATGTTAAAAGCAAACCCATTTACAGTGTAGCCGAATATGATCAAAAAGAGCAAATGGCTGGTCGGTTTATAATTTTACCCTTCGCACTATTTGTTATATCTCTGCTCATCTATCAAATAAGAAATCTTTTCAAGAAACCAATTTAAACGCCGCCAAATTCTTCTAACAAAAAAGGTCCGATCGAACCTGTGTCAAATATTCTTAAACTAAGCGGGCCTTACAATAACGCCACTTTCTTCACATTCACCGGCTGAGGTACTTTTACATAATAACCCGTACCATCGTAAATGCGTTTGCGGGGGTGTTCCTGGCAAGTGGTGCTGCAGCAGCCGTCGGTGGCGGTGCCGCATTCGTCGCATTGAGTGAAATGCTCGTTGCACTCGGGGTTGGCGCAATTGATCATCTTGTCGGTGGTCTTACCACAGTTGTAGCAGGTCGATACCACAACAGGGTTCACCGTATTTACGTCGACCGCTAAGCGGTTGTCGAACACGTAGCATTTGCCGTCGAAATCTTCGCCGCCTGCTTCTTTGCCGTATTTAATTATACCGCCGTGCAGTTGATACACATCGCTGAAACCTTCGTGCAGTAACAGGGCCGATGCCTTTTCGCATTTGATGCCGCCGGTGCAGTAGGTCAGTATCTTTTTGTCTTTAAACTTTGCCAGTTCGTTGATCTTGGCCGGGAAATCGCGAAAGTTCTCGATATCCAGTGTCACTGCGTTCTTAAAGCGACCAAGAGAGTGCTCATAGTCCGAGCGTACATCCAGGATCACTACATCGTCGCGGTCCTTCATCGCCAAAAACTCGGCCGGCTCCAGGTGTTTGCCGGTCTGACGGTTCGGGTCTATCATTTGCGGGTCACGCAAGCCTGAGTGTACGATCTCGCTCTTGTAGCGGCAGTGCATTTTAACAAATGACGGCTCGTCTACTTCGTCTATCTTAAATTCGGTCTTGGCAAAGCGTTCGTCGACATGTATGGCCTCCATGTACGCTTTACAAGCTTCGGGCGTGCCGGATACAGTGCCGTTAAGACCCTCGTCGGCCACAATGATACGACCTACCAGCCCAAGGCTTTTACAAAATTTTAAATGATCAGCGGCAAAATCTTCCGCGTTAACTATTGGCGAATAGCAATAGTAGAGTAATGTTTGATATCTTTCCATGAAACCATTGATACTGCTGCAAACAGCGTTTAATGCGGTGCAAAGATAAGCATTTGAGCGATAGCAGAAAAGTGATGCTGATCATAAGCAAGCCAGTATGCTTTTTTTGACAAATTTGTTGTAGAGACGCGATACTTCGCGTCTCGAGTTAGCAGGTCAGGACTTGCAAATTGGACCTGCATAGTGGCAGACACGAGGTATCGTGTCTCTACAAAAGATCTTAAACGAACTATAAGTCCAGAGATCCCAAAAAAGGTGTCTGTGTGGACACAGACACCGGAGATCTAGGAAACGGCTACCTATTCACCCCCCTTTGCGTATTCAATATCAGCTTAACTCCCTCGGCTAATAATTGCTTATCGTCCTGATCTGGTTTTGTTTTTACATGACCGTTATCGTCGGTATAGGTGATCTTGCCCTTGTTATCGCATTGCACCTCTATCTGATCGCCGTTCTTGTTCACCATAAAATAACTGTGGCGCGACATGCGACCTATCGACCTGTCCTCATCAAAAATGATCTTACCCGAGTAGACGGCTTCCAGGCGGTTATGGCCGTCGGATGTTACGTATTGGTGCCTGTTGCGTTTGCATGCTGCAGCCATCACTAACAGCATGATAGCCAGTATAAATGTTTGTTCCTTTTTCATTGTGAGTAATTTGTTTCGACAAAACTAAATCAAAACATAGTAATATGCAATACATAGTACTATTTATTTAAAAATTTGTTGCTCCGGACAAACTTTCGTCAAGAATGATATCACCAAACAAATAATCCTTACCTTGGAGGTTCAACTTGAAACGGGCCTTATGAAAAGATCTTTTATAGCGATAGCACTCTTATTTTTAACCACCACTGCCCGTTCGCAAACGGAAACGTTGGTCGGTCAGCAAGCGCCGCCCGTTGTTTTTCAGCAAAATTTAGGCAAACCTGTAAAGCCCGACTTTTACAAAGGCAAAGTGTTGGTGTTGGACTTTTGGGCCACCTGGTGCGCGCCATGCATCGCCAACTTTCCGCATTATAATGAGCTGGCCAAAACCTATCAAAATAAGGATGTAGTGTTCGGGATCCTGTCGGACGAGCCGTTAACCACGGTAAAGAAATTCTTCGACCGAACCAAAAAAGAAGTTGTCGGCCTTAACCTGACGGATACCACCCGCCAAACCATGAACAGTTATAAAGTGCAGTTCATCCCCTATTGCGTGGTGATCGGTAAAGACAATGTGGTGAAATGGATGGGACAAGGCCAGGCGCTTACTGCTGATATTTTATCTACCATCATCAAAGGCGATGCTTTACCGGCATCTGCTCCGGCGGTTGAAATGCCGAAGCCTGTGGTAGCGGCGGCACCTGCAACAACAGAGCGCCCTGTGCAACCGCTATTCTCGTTTACCGTAACGCCATCAAAAGGTGGCAAATTTGGTGGTGGGGCCATGAATGCCGGTGGCGACTATATCAGCCTATCCAGAACTAACGCCGCATTAGGCGTTATCATCGGCGATGTATCTGAATATACGCGTAATGTGCGTTTAGTGACCAACGACACAGCGAAGCTTAACCAATTGGTCGATCTGAAATTTTCGAGCAAGTTCGATACCACGCTGTTCAGGAAATATAAGGGTAGGATCATTCCCGGCTATCCGCGCCGGAATATGATCTTAGAAATGCTGGGCGATGCCATGAAGTTTAACACCAAAGTGATCAAACAGCAACGCAAGTATTACGAGTTAGTGGTTACCGACAGCGCCAAGTTGCATACCTTCCGCTCTATGCAAAAAACGCATTCAAGTTTCTCTGATGATAACCTGCCACAATTTGAGATAGTAGGTTACACTTTAAAAAACATGGTCACCGAATTGCAAAGCACCGCTAAAATAATCATCAAGGTGGATATTAAAGATAATAACTGGTACGATCTGGCTTTGAATATCAAAGACGTGCCTACGCTGAAAAAAACGCTTAACTTTCATGGATTAGATCTGAAGGAAACTACCGGCGAGGTAGAATTGCTGGAAGTTACCTTTTATTAGTCTCATAAAGTCACTGTCTACCAATGCATACACGTAGAACTACGTGGTGCAAAATTCAAGTATTTATACGTATAGGTTCTGTTCAGTTTATTCAAGTAATTTGAGTGTCGATAGTCAAATAGTTTGTTTATCACTTAAAGATCGCAAAAACCTAAATCTTAGAAACAGTAAGGCCACTGAAGTCGCAAATTCAGTGGCCTTGTAGTTTTAAATGATTTTGGCGTGAATTACTTCCCCGCCATCAACTTATCCCTGATCGCCTTAAACTCCGACCCTGCTTTCCATCCCGGGAATTTAGTATCGTTGGCCAGTTTTGTGCCTAATCGGTATAACAGATCGGCCGTTTGTACCATGCCGCTCATATCCATATCGGCCGAAAAATTATCTGATGCCTGATGATATTTGTTTTCGGTATAAGCTTTCTGTTCGGCCGCGCCCCATTCTTTGCCTTTGGTCACGCTTTCGGTGCCGTTATTAATATCCAAGGCCGGGATACCGATCTTGGCAAAATTAAAATGGTCGGACCGATAATAACTGCCAGCGCCCGGTTTAGGGTCTCCCACTAAATAAAGGCCGTCGCCTTTGGCCAACACCTCTAACTCATCTTCCAGTTCGCTTTGGCCTTTGCCCGTTACGGATATATCCTTGGTCGGGCCATAAGTGTGCAAGGCATCCATATTCAGGTTAGCGACGGTTTTGTTGACCGGGAAGATAGGGTGTGTGCCATAATATTCAGACCCCAGTAGACCTTGTTCTTCAGCTGTAACAGCCAGGAAGATGATGCTGCGCTCCGGTTTCTCTTTTGCATTCATAAATGCCTTGGCAATGGCCAGTAAAGCCGCGCTGCCAGTGCCATTATCCACCGCGCCGTTGTAGATGCTGTCGCCTTTAGCATCGGGCTTGCCAATGCCTAAGTGGTCCCAGTGGCCCGAGTAGATGATATACTCATCCGGTCGTTTGCTGCCTTTGATCATAGCGACCACATTCTTCGACTCTGAGTATTTTAACTTGGTCTGTACGCCAAGCGTAACATCCAAACCCAGCGACACAGCTTTAAAATCTTTTTTACGGGCAACCGCACGGATATCCCCGCTAATACCTGCCGATGCTAATAGTTTAGTGGCGGTAGCTTCGGATATCCAACCTTCGATCTGGCAGCGGTTCATGTGCTTGTCGGGTTGGGTCAGTTCTAATTTAGCGCCGGTGTTGCTGGTTTGCACCACTTGCCAAGGGTAACTGGCCGGTTCGGTCTGGTGTACGATCAGTACGCCGGCCGCGCCCTGGCGGGCGGCCTCTTCAAATTTGTAGGTCCAGCGGCCGTAGTAGGTCATGGTATCGCCGTGGAAGAATTTGGGGTCGCCGCTTTTAAAGCCGGGGTCGTTCACTAATACAACTACCGTTTTGCCTTTTACATCAAGGTCTTTGTAGTCGTTCCAATTATATTCGGGGGCAACTACACCATATCCGGCAAATACAAGAGGTGAATTTTTCAATTCTACCGATGGCACCTCCCTGCGGGTAAGGGCAACATAATCATCACTGAATTTAAAGGTCATGTTCGCTTTCCCGCTGATCTGCATGGTTGGTGACGGAGTACTGGTCACCTCTACCATCGGCACATTCTGAAAAAAGCTACCGTTGTTGCCCGGCTCCAGACCAAGCTTCTGGTATTCTTCTGACAGGTATTTTACCGTCTTGGTCTCGCCTTCGGTAAAAGGTTTACGCCCTTGTAACGAATCGTGCGCAAGGACCGTAAGATAGGTTTTGATATCATCGCCGCTCACGGTCGGGCCGGCACTTTTGGGGTCGCTGCATCCGGTGGCTAAGGCCAGTGCCGCGATCAACAGATAATTGTGGTTGAGTTTGATCATATCGGGGATAGTGGTTTTATCAAATGTAAAAAATAAATGGCTTGGCTATCAGCCCACAAACAAATTCCATAAAACTGCCTTTACGTAGATGTGTAACAACTATGTGATATTTGTGGAATAACCGGATGACCGGCATCCTACCTGTATAAAAACAAAAATGAATATGAAAAAGATAAGCATCGCGATACTATTAGTATCAATAGCATTAACAAGTTTTGCCCAAAATGTAGACCTGCGCCGCAAGATAGAAGTGGTTGGTGTGGTAGAACGCGAAGTTACCCCCGACATTATCAACGTGACCATATCGTTGAAAGAGTACATGGACGGCAAAAACAAAGTAACCATCAGTCAGCTGGAGAGCGCGCTGGAAAAAGCGGTACAAGAGGCAGGTATCCCTAAAGGTGACTTCACCGTGAACAACCTGTCATCGTACCAGCAAGTGGTATCTAAAAAGAAAGACCCTAACTTTTTGGCCAGCAAACAATACGGTATCCGTTTCCGTGATCTGAACCGTTTTAACCAGATCTTAAGCAAACTCGACGCTAAGGGTGTGCAATCGACCTATATCGACAGCTACGACTACTCTAAAATGGCCGAGGTTAAACAAGAGCTAAAGATAGCTGCCCTGATAGCCGCCCGCGATAAAGCCGCTGCTTTAGTTGGCGCGTTGAACGAGAAACTGGGCAGCGTGATCAACATCGTCGAAAATGATGATAATATGGGCAACTATCCCGCTCCACGTGCAATGATGTATGCCAATAAAGTTTTAGCTGCCGATGCCGCCGCTCCCGAGAGCGATATTGATGCCCGCAAGATCAAACTGAGCTTTAGGGTGAATGCGACCTTCGAAATTGGCAAATAAAGAAAATTATATTCCCCGGGGTTAATAAAACTTCGGGGAATATTTTTTTGCTAGGTATTCTACTATTAATTTTATGTCAAATCGCCACAATAGGTTGACAAGCTGAATTTTACGCTTATATTTAGCTAACAAAACTATTGTGATGCCCCTAATTAAGTCAAGCAAGATACTCGTGGTCTCGTCGGCCACATCGTTAGTACCCGTTCCGGCCAAAAAACATGTCATCCATGTAGATAGCGCCGACAAGATATTCCCCGCCATTCATCAGCACCAGCCAGATAGTATCATCCTGGATCATGATCATTTATTGGCCGATACCGAAAAGGTTCTGCGCCGTTTAAGCAGCAATAAATTTTACAGCAAGATCCGCATTGTTTGCCATAAACGTACCGAGCAACCCAAGGTAGATGATCTGCTGAAAACCCTGGGTGTTGACAAATTTATCTATGCTGATGAGGTAAAGTTGAAAGCCGAGCAACCCAAACGCGACCTGAAAGCCCTGGCCGAAGAATTGGAGGCCAAAGTGGTGGGTGTATTTGCCAAGCCAAGTTTCTAAAACCATAACGGTTACGCAACAAACAATAAACAGCTTTTTGCGTAGTTTTATCATCATGAAAAAAGCTATCCTATTTGCCGCGATCGTATCTGCGTTCTGCCTTAATTCTTGCGCTATACAGGCACAAACACCGCGCAGCAGTTCATCAACGCCTGCAAAATCATCATCGTCTGCCACGCAAACATCGTCGAGCCTGATCCCGACCAACCTTGATATCAATAACGCGCTTAAGCAAGCTTTAGAGTTAAGCACCGGTAAAAGTTCGGATCAATTATCGGCTGTCGATGGTTTTTTTGGCGATGCAGCAATTAAGATCCTGTTCCCGCCCGAAGCTTTAAAAGCGGAGAAGACCTTACGCTCGCTGGGTTTAAATAAATTGTGCGATGATGTTATCCTGTCGCTCAACCGTGCTGCCGAAGGTGCCGCCAAAGAGGCCAAGCCGATCTTTGTGAACGCCATTAAGCAAATGACGCTGAAAGACGTCAGCAACATCCTATTAGGCGAGCAAGACGCGGCTACCCAATATTTTAAAACATCAACTACCACGCAGCTATCGGCCAAGTTCAAACCGATCATCGAAGGATCGTTAAATAAAGTTGGCGCTACCCGTTACTATACATCAGCGGCTACGCAATACAATAAGGTGCCTTTTGTAAAAAAGATAAACCCTGATATTACCGAATACGTCACCCAAAAAGCGATGGATGGCCTGTTTTTGCAGATCGCCAAAGAAGAGTTAAAGATCCGCAGCGACCTTTCGGCACGTACTACGCCGTTGCTGAAGAAGGTATTTTCTTTTGCGGACGAGATGTTGAAGAAGTAGCCTTGCTGTTACCTCAAGGTATATCTAAATAAATTAAGCCTTAACAGACATCGGTCTGCTAAGGCTTTTTTACGGAGGTGTGTGTTTGAGCATGCTTTATTGTAACACCTTAAGTTTTGGTTGGTCGGCCGGCTTAATGATGGTGTGGTTATTACCCATCAGATTTTCTAAGCGGCATTCGTCCAATACCTCGCGGGCGGGTACTTTGTTGGGCAGGTATTTCCATTTGATCAGGCGGATCATGCCGTCGGCTATCTCCAGGCCGGTAATGTCGCCATCGTCAAAACAGCAGCAGCCGGTGTTAAAGTAGCAAGGCTTGTAGTTATCATCCTTAAAAACGATCACGTTATCGCCCTTATGGTGCCGTTTGGCTATGCGGGCTTCCAGATCAAGGATCAGGGCTTCGTCGTTCGCGGCCTTGGCTTTGTCCAGCTCAGCGTATAAACGCTCTATCTGTGTAAGCGAACGGAATACCGGCTGATGCGTATGCCCGGTGATCAGCAGCAGATCGGTCTTTTGCTCGCCCCACTCGTACATGATACGGTTGTGGTCGGTCTTTAGCTGATCATTGTTGGCAGGTGTATTGGGGTTAACACGTAAATAGGCCTGCAGCGGTCCCCAAACGTCGGACACGAACCATTTACTTAGCCAGCTGCCATCGCTTTGCAGATCGCCCTGGTGGCCGTGGGTAAGGTACACTTCCAGTGGCTTGTTGTCGATATTGGTCTTCAGTACAAGGCCCTCGTAAACTTTGATGCTTTGGCCGTACACCTGTTTCAGGCTTAGCTGGGCCAGCGGGTCGCTATCCCAATAAAGATCGTGGTTACCGAATATTTTGGTAAATGCTGCACGATCCAAAAACATACGTTCCCGGTCGAATGTGGCTTTATTACGTTTTTTTACGCTGGTAAAAGTGTTCTCCCAAAGCTCTTCGCTATCACCCAGACTAATAAAATGGAAACCGTTATTGTTATAATGGTCCAGCGCGGCCAGGTAATTTTTCTCGGATGGCGCAAAATCGTCGGCGCCATCGCGCGCGCCTTTGTGCTGATCCGAAAAAATGATGAATTTGTGCTTTGATGTGTCAAAGTTAAGTACAAATCCCCGTTTGGTATCCGGTTGGTTAATATCCTCGTAAAGTTCATCCAGCGCCTTATCCACCCTCTTTTGGTCAGGCCGCGACGAGTATTTCTCGTTCAGCCTAATGATCGGCTG
Organism: Mucilaginibacter myungsuensis; assembly: GCF_015222005.1. Lineage (GTDB taxonomy): Bacteria > Bacteroidota > Bacteroidia > Sphingobacteriales > Sphingobacteriaceae > Mucilaginibacter > Mucilaginibacter myungsuensis. The sequence continues at coordinate 92,484 of NZ_JADFFL010000002.1, forward strand.
CTTCAGTAAGCGTTGTAGCAGAGCCCGCATATTTTATTAACAGTATATGATCAATTTTTGTGTTAAGGTGATAAAATTGGCTGGGTACAAATATCAACACTGAAAATAGGTTAACAGTTAGTTAAAACTACCATTGCGCAGGGTGTTTTCACCCTTTGTACAGCAGTTAAAAAACCATATACCATAATTAAAACATAATGCTAATTTTAGTAAAAATTATTTGACCTCACTAAATTGCAATTATGTCTAAAGATCAGATCAGCCGTGGCAACGCCGGCGTAAAAAAAAGCCAATTACAAAAGTTAGTTAACAACTATTACGACGTCATTAAAAAAAAGGACGCGAACGGAAAGATAGTTGACCTTGACCGTAAAAAGGACGCCCGCAGCGCCTGGTTCAGCAAAGAAGTGATCGACCAGATGTTCGCCGCCCATGGCTGCACGGCCGAAAACAGTAAAGAGTTTGGCTTGCGTTTATACTTCGGCGTCCACAAAAAAGGTGTTTTGGAAAGGAATGGCGAGGACGTTCCCGAAAAATACCATAATCAACAAACCATTGTATTGGTACCAACCCGCTTAAAAGATGGTGTACCTGATGCCGACCTATTGAAAGATGATACCCACGCATTTGCAGGTGCCGATGGTAAAGGCGACGGTAATGCCGAAGGAGAAGGCGACGGTGTAAATCACTCTAAACTTTGCCCGCCCGAGACCGGTTGCGGTTCCCTTATCGACTAACAAGCGACATATTTTATCCGATCCCATATAATGCCGGCTTATCTGCTAAAGATAAAGCCGGCATGTTTTGATTTTTATGACCGATTACCTTAGCATCATTTTAGAGGGACTGGCGTTGCTCGTCGGACTGATCAGCTTCAACAAGATCACTATCGGTCGGTATAAACTGCTGCCGCCTTATCTGGCCATCATTATCTCCTTTGAAATATGTAATATGATGGGGCTTTTTGCCTATCAGCGCACAAATTTGTGGGTGATGAATATCGCGATCACCTTCGAATTCCTATTCTTTGGCGCCTTCATTTTATCGGCCTATCGCAATAAAAAAGAGCAGCGCATATTTGGATTGATCATGCTGGCGGTCCTTCTGTACACTGTTATAGACGTGGTGTGGGTGAAGGGGGTATTTAAACTTGGTTATCATGCAATTGTGGTACAGTACAGTTTGCTTATAGTTATTGTATGCCGCTTGTTTTATAATATGATGCAGGAGTTTGATCGTGGTACATCCTTAGCCCATGATCCTGATTTTTGGGTGAGCACCGGCTTGCTGTTCTTCTTCCTGGCCGAGTTCCTGTTCTTTGCATCCTTTAAGTTGGCTTATACCCATCCGGATACCTTTAGCGCATTATTTAAAGTAATAAAGACCATAGCCAATTTTATTTTATATTCTTGCTTAATAGTTTCGTTTTTATGGGCGCGCCGGGCGAAGAAAATATCTTACTGATCGTTGCAGGTACCAGCATGTTTTTGCTGCTGGGCATCTTCATAGTCAGTTTTTTGTTTTTTTACCAGCGCAAACGCATCATCCACATCACCGAGCGTGACCAAATGAAGGCGGCTTACAGCCAGGAGATACTGACCACCCAGATCGAAGTTCAGGACCAAACGCTGAACTACATCAGTCAGGAACTGCACGATAATATTGGCCAGGTGCTGTCCTTCATCAAACTGAACCTGGGTACCACGCCGTCACTGGACGAAGAGAAAAAGCAACGTAAAATAGACGAAAGCCGGGACCTGTTGGCCCAGGTGATCATGGACCTTCGGGACCTGTCTAAAAGCCTCAGCTTTCAGCAGATCAAGCAATACGGGCTATTCCGGGCAATGGAGCTGGAGGTTGACCGGGTGAATAAAAGCGGGCTGATGAAGATCGATATAGCTATCGACGGCGACCCTTATCCGCTGGGTGAACAGCGGGAATTGGTATTGTTCCGCATTTTTCAGGAATCGATGAATAATGCGTTGAAGTATGCTCATGCGATCAATTTCAATATCAGTTTGAAATATTCCCGCGATCTGTTTAATTTGACCATGGCCGACAATGGCGTGGGTTTTGATGCTGATATCGCTGGTGGTAAGAACGGTTCGGGATTGAAGAACATCGAGCACCGGGCATCACTGATCGGCGCTAAGGCATCGTTAACTACTGCGCCCGGCGAAGGCTGTATCGTAAAAATAGATCTTGACCCTGTTAAACAATTAAATTTAGATGGAACCTATCCAAATAGCGCTGGTTGATGATCACCGCCTTTTTCGCAGCGGTATCGCGTCACTCATCAGTGGCTTTAAGGGATATCATGTGATGTTCGAGGCTGGCAACGGTGAGGAACTGACCAATAAACTGACGCCCAAAGTTAAGCCCGATATTATCCTGCTGGACATTAATATGCCTATTATGGACGGCATCCAAACCGCCAAATGGCTGCATGATACTTACCCTAATATCTGCGTGATCATCCTATCCATGTTCGGCGATGCCGAAAAGGTTTTGCAGATGGTAAAGATGGGCGTAAAAGGCTATTTGTTAAAAGATGCCGAGCCGCACGAGTTTGAGCAGGCCTTGGCCAAGGTATCGGCCGGCGAGGTTTACTATCCAGATTTTGTGACCCGCCACATCATCAATAGTTTTAATCAGCAACCCGAGCTGATCAAACTGAACAACCGCGAGATCGAATTCCTTAAACTGGCCGCCACCGAGCTGACCTATAAAGAAATAGCAGACGAAATGTGCATCAGCGCCCGTACGGTTGATGGTTACCGCGATGCACTGTTTGAGAAACTACAAATTAAGAGCCGTGTAGGCCTGGTTTTATACGCCATAAAAAATAAGATGATCACATTGTAACTTGCTAATTTATTTAGCAGATTTGTACTATGGCACACGAGGACAACGCGGAGTTTTTTAAAGGGCGCGGCGCACAGGTAAATACCCATAACAAATTCCTGAAACGCAAATACGTGCAAGAGCACCCCGAAGGGCTTGATGAGCCTTTTATGGAGAACTCGCGCACGCAGCTTTTTGAAGAGCATGCCAAAAAGATCGTGAGCGAAAGTAGCAGTCCCGATCTTAGTCACATGCATTCTATTAACCCCTATCAGGGTTGTGAGCATGGTTGCATTTATTGCTACGCCCGTAATAGCCATGAATATTACGGCTTTAGTGCCGGGCTTGATTTTGAACGGAAGATCGTTGTTAAACGCAACGCGCCCGAACTGTTAGAGCAGTACTTTAACAAAAAGAACTACACGCCGGTCACCATCCTCATGTCCGGCAATACAGATTGCTACCAACCGGTAGAGCGTGACCTGGAGATCACCAAGCGCTTACTGGAAGTTTTTCTGCAATACAAGAACCCCGTCAGTATCATCACTAAGAATAACCTGATCTTACGCGATATCGATATTGTAGCTGAATTGGCGGCCCAGAACCTGATCAACGTTAATGTATCTATAACCTCGCTTAACGAGCCTTTGCGCCAAAAGCTTGAACCACGTACCGTAACGGCCAGCGGACGCCTTACAGTGATCGAAAAGCTGTCTCAGCGGGGCGTACCGGTAAGGGTGATGGCCGCGCCGATCATTCCGGGGTTAAATAGTAACGAGGTGCCCGCTATTATCAAGGCCGCTGCCGACCGTGGTGCAAGAGGCGCCGGCTTTACCATGGTTCGCCTGAACGGTGCCATAGCCGAGATATTTGATGATTGGATACACAAGACTTTCCCGGACAAAGCCGAGAAGGTTTTGAACATGATCCGCAGCGTACACGAGGGCAGCCTGAACGACAGCGACTTTGGCCGCCGTATGAGTGGCAGTGGTAACATTGCCCACTCCATCCACCAAATGTTCAACATGGCGGTGAACAGGTTTATGGGCGACAGGGGTATGCCCCCGTTGGATCATACCCTTTTTATCCCGAAGGGTGGCAGGCAGACATCGTTGTTTTAAATTGCTTGGTTTTTACTACAAAGGGCATTAAGCCTTTATATCCCAGAACGACGACTTTGTGTGCTTCGTGAAAAACTTTGTGCACTTTGTGGCCAAATAACCGATAATGTTAAAGATCTAATTTTCAGCTGATTTAATTTGCAATGATCAATATTGTTAATTAGATTTACAACCAATAGTTGTAATCAATATCACCTAATATTCAACATGGAACGCCATCACCCCGACCTCCGCTTTCCCCTTATTGTCGCCGGCTTCAGTGCTGGTCTTGTCAATAGGTACGATATGATCATTACCCGCTTGCAAGCGCTGGAAACTAAAATAAAGCAAAACGATCCGGGCTTTAGTATCAAACCCATGTGGTCGGTAAATTACAGCCGGGGGCGGATGATCTTTCATGTAACCGCCCACTGTGTGGACAGGGTGCTGAAAAGCGAATTGCTATCGATCTTTAGTATGACCGATATTAAAACAGCTTACGTGCCACGCTTTACATGGAAAAAGGCGCCTAAACTTAGCGCCACGTCTATACTGTCAGTAGTAAATTAATAGGACTTTCAACCTGCCCCATACCCAATTGGCATCGGGATAGATATTCATTATCGCTCATATGCCCCTGTTAAAATGCGAAAAGGCGCCCAACTGGAGCGCCTTTTTCTATTTTTTATTGGTTGACCCCGAAGTTAAGCCTATCCCTAACCTCTGATCACTAATTAACTGATCAACTGACTACGCTTCTTCCTCAACGGTCAAAGCCATTTGCTCATCAACCAGGATACGGCCGCAGTGCTCGCAGACGATGATCTTTTTGCGCTGACGGATATCAGACTGGCGCTGAGGCGGGATCTGGTTAAAGCAACCAGAGCAAGAATCACGACGGATGGTTACTACGGCCAAACCATTTTTAGCGTTTTTACGCAGGCGGTTGTAGGCAAATAACAAACGCTCCTCGATGTTAGCTGTAGCGGTTTCTGCATTAGCTACCAGATCTTCTTCTTCTTTTTGAGTTTCAGAAGTGATCACGTCCAGCTCTTGTTTTTTAACGTCAAGGTCACCTTTGCGTTCTTCAAGGTCGGCAAGGGCCTTTTCGTAAACCTGGTTTTTGGTAGTGATCTCGAAACCGAACTCGCGGATCTTTTTCTCGCTCACCTGTATGTCCAAGCCTTGTATCTCAACTTCTTTAGAAATAGCCTCGTACTCGCGGTTATTTTTTACGTCGTTCAGTTGGGCTTCGTATTTTTTGATGTTGGTTTGCGCATCCTTAATGGTGTTTTTGCGCGCAACGATCTCGTCTTCCAGATCATCAAGTTCGTACTTGATCTTTTGGATACGGGTCTCCAGACCGGCAACGTCATCCTCAAGGTCGGCAACCTCCATCGGCAATTCGCCACGAACCTGGCGGATCTTGTCAATCTCTGAGTGGATAGTTTGTAGCTCGTATAAAGCTTTCAGCTTCTGTTCTACGGTTTGTTCCATTAAATATAATATTTGACGGGGTTAGTATTAATTTCTGTTAAACGGACGGCAAAGTTAGCGAATTTATTTTGAATAATTTCACACAATAAATGTTGCGTAAATTGCTCACTTTCAAAATGTCCCACATCGGCTATCACCAGTTTGCCTTCGGCATCAAAAAACTCGTGGTATTTATAGTCGGCGGTCACAAATATATCGGCACCGGCGGCAATGGCTTGCTTCAGTAAAAAGCCACCCGAGCCACCACAAACGGCCACACGTTTTACTTGCCGGCCGGTCAGTTCGGTATGGCGGATCACACTGGCGTCCATCTTATCTTTTACTCGTTTTAAGAAAGTGCGCTCGTCGACAGGATATTCTACCTCGCCGATCATGCCTGCGCCAACTTCCTGGTGCTGATTGGTGAGGGTGTAAAGATCGTAAGCAACTTCCTCGTAAGGGTGGGCTAAAAACAGTGCCATCAAAACCTTACTTTCTAAATGCGCCGGGTAAATGGTCTCTATCCGTGTCTCCGCTTCTGTATGGCGTTCACCTTGCTGGCCAACGTAAGGGTTTGTCCCTTCGCCGGGTTTAAAGGTGCCATCGCCCGGGGCGTTAAAGCTGCAATCGCTGTAATTACCGATATGGCCCGCACCTGCTTTGAATAAAGCACCACGCACCTGTTCGGCCTGGGCATGCGGCACATAGGTCACCAGTTTTTTAAGCAGACCGCCTTTGGGGGACAGGATGCGGCAGTTCTTCAGACCAAGCGTCTCGCATATGCGGGCGTTAACGCCGGTCTTGATATGATCGAGGTTGGTGTGGATGGCATAAATAGCAATATTATGCCGGATAGCTTTTTCTACCACGCGCTCCACGTAGGTTCTTCCGTTAAACTTCTTTAGGCCTTTAAAAACGATGGGGTGATGCGATACGATCACCTGGCAACCACGGGAAATGGCTTCGTCTACCACCGCTTCGGTGCAGTCTAAAGAGACCAGCGCCTGCCGTATCTCCATATCGGGGTGACCCACAATGAGGCCCGAGTTATCATAATCTTCCTGATAGATGAGCGGGGCAAGGCTCTCCAGGTAATTGGTCAGTTCGGATAGTTTCATTTTATCTCCGAAGTTAGTTATGATCTTGTAATGCGCAACAAAACCCGCGTTTATTTTGTGCGGATGTATAGCGACGAATAGGCTTCTGTATGGTTATCAGACAGGATAAGCGTATCGCCAATTAGGTTGATGATCAAACCACCCTGCTGATTATAATTGAACCTGAGCACAGGGGCGGGTTGCCCCGTAAAAATACTTTGCTCGGACCGTACCTGATAAGTACCGCTGAACTTCAATGTATCGTTATTAGTACGATGGAAGATACTGTCTTTCTGAAAGATGTATAGCCATTTGCCCGTCGGTTTTACCGTATCCTTGCCCGAAATACCACCTACAGAATGGATAAAAAGCCATTTACCGGTAAAGCGACTAACAGGCTCAGTAACTTCGCCCTTACGGCAGGTCATTGCCGTAACGAGGATAAAAAATAGCGGTGTCCAGACTAACAACTTTTTCATAGGCAGGCGGATACTAATATAACGCATCAAAACGGCCTTACGTTACATCTGAACGTAAAAAAATCGTTGACCAATAATTTTATTCTTCTATTTTTGCAATCGATTGCATTTTCGCGTAACACTTTTAATACAGCCTTTTAGCTGCTATTAAATTTATATATTTACCGCTCGGAACAGGAACCAGTTATTCTTAAAACAGCTTCGATAACCATGAAAGGCGATCAACTATCCCGAAGAAGATTTATTACCAATGGCGCTATTGCATTAGCGGGCACGTTCATTTTACCTAAGATAAGTTTTGCTAACAACTACTTAGGTTGGGCAAAACCAAATTCGGTGGTAGGTGGGGTGCAGATCGGGGTGATCACTTATTCGTTTCGCAGTATGCCGGGGACGGTTGATGACCTGCTGAAATACTGTATCGATTGCAACATCAGCGCTATTGAACTGATGGGCGATGCTGCCGAAGTTTTTGCCGGTATCCCAAAACGTGATCAGGCTTTAAGTCGCGAAGAGAACGCTAAAAAGATAGCCGAATGGCGCGCGTCCGTACCGATGGATAAGTTTAAAGAGTTGCGCAAAATGTACAACGATGCCGGAGTGAAGATCTACGCCTGGAAACCGACCGCGCTGGATGCCCGCCATACCGACGAGGAGATAGCCTATGCCTTCAAGGCCGGCAAAGCCATGGGCGCAAGTCACTGTACCGTGGAGTTACCTAATGATACCCAGACCGCCCGCTTGGGCAAAATAGCCGAGCAGCAAGATATGAAAGTAGGTTACCATGCTCACACGCAAGCCACCCCAACCCTTTGGGACAAAGCCATGGAGCAAAGCAAAGCCAATTGCATCAACCTTGATCTGGGTCACTATGTATCAGGCACAAGTAGCAGCCCGGTGCCGTTCTTAGAGAAGAACCACGACCGTATTGTAAGCATGCATATCAAAGACCGCAAATTCAACAACGGCCCTAACGCCGTTTGGGGCGAAGGTGATACCCCGATCAAGGATGTGTTAAAGCTGGTCAAAAAAAATAAATGGAAATTCCCGGTGACGATAGAGCTGGAGTACAACGTCCCTCAAGGATCTGATGCCGTAGCCGAAGTTAAAAAATGCCGTGAGTTTGCTGCCGAGGCACTATCATCGTAATATATCATCAACCCTCTATAACCAAGACACCCGATAAACCATAGTATGAAATTCAGTTTCCCCCGCGTTGTTAGCGCGTTCCTGTTAGTGACATTTGCCGCCACGGGCCTTACTCAAGCTCAGGTAAAGCGTAAGTCCGCCGCTCCTGTTAAAACCAAGCCAAAGGTGTTGGTGCTGACCATTACCAAAGGCTACCGCCATGGTTCTATCCCCAAAGCGGCCGATGCCATTATTAAATTAGGTGCCGAGAACGGCTTTGCGGTCGATACGACCAGCGACGTGACCAAGCTGAACGACGTTAATCTGAAACAATACGCATCGCTGATATTTGCCAGTACCACAGGCTCGTTCATGAACGCGGCACAAAAGGTGAGTTTGCAGCGTTACATCCAATCGGGTGGTGGTTTTGTGGGTATCCATGCCGCGGCCGATGCCCAGTACGATTGGCCCTGGTACGTACGCATGGTTGGCGGCTGGTTCGCTCATCACCCTGACCAGCAAATGGCCACTATTACGGTGACCGACAAGAACAACATTTCTACCAACATGCTCCCTGCCGAGTGGAAACGCAAGGACGAATGGTATCACTATAAAAATGTAGGTAAGGATCTACACATCCTGCTTAATCTGGAAGAATCATCCCTGACCTATAACAAAAACGGCAGCAGCGATAAATTTAAAATGGGTGCCAGTCACCCCATTGCCTGGTACCACGATTTTGAAGGCGGCCGCGTGTTCTACACCGGATTGGGCCATACAGATGAGTCGTACACCGAGCCGCTGTTCCTGCAGCATTTGTTAGGCGGTATTAAATACGCTATCGGCAATAATGCACCGTTGAACTATGGTAAAGCCAAAGTACAGGCTATGCCCGATGCCAACCGCTTCAGCAAGAACTCCCTGGTGACCGGCGGCTTTTTCGAGCCTACCGAAATGACCATCCTTCCTAACCTGGATATCTTGGTAGCCCAACGCCGCGGCCAGATCATGAAGTATGATCACATCACCAAAAAGATCAGTCAGATCGGTTACATCCCTGTTTATCACCACGTGGTAAGCGCCAAGGATGTGAATGCCGAAGAAGGTTTGTTAGGCATACAGATAGACCCGGATTTTAAGACCAACAACTACCTGTACATGTACTACAGCCCGGTAGATAGCAACGTTAACCGCCTGTCGCGTTTTACATACCGCAATAACAAGATCGATCAAACCACCGAGAAGGTGATCCTGGAAGTAAAGACCACCCGCGAAATCTGCTGCCATACCGGCGGATCCATCGCCTTTGGTAAGGATAGGATCATGTACATATCGCAAGGCGACAACACTACGCCATTTGACGAGCCGATGCCTAAGGGTAAAAAGCTCCCGAACACCTACTCTTATGCCCCGCTGGATGACCGCCCGGGTTTTGAACAATACGACGAAGGCCGCTCGGCAGGTAATACCAACGACCTGCGCGGTAAGATCATGCGTATCAAAATGAATTTGGACGGCACTTACAGCATCCCCGAAGGTAACCTGTTCCCGAAAGGGACGGACAAGACCCGTCCGGAGATCTATGTGATGGGTAACCGTAACCCGTACCGTATCTCTGTCGACAAAAAAAGCGGCTTCCTTTACTGGGGCGAGGTTGGCCCCGATGCCAGCAATGATAGCTTGGCCACCCACGGTCCGCGCGGATATGATGAGGTGAACCAGGCAAAAAAGGCAGGCAACTTTGGCTGGCCTTTCCTGATCGGTAACAACATCCCTTACCGCTCTTACGATTACGCTACCGGCAAGTACGGCGAGCCTTTTGATAAGAACAAGCCGCTAAATAACTCACGCAATAATACCGGCTTAAAAGAATTGCCTGCCGGAACCCCTGCTTTTATCTGGTATCCATACGCTGATTCGCCTGAATTTCCTGAGGTTGGTAGCGGCGGCCGTACCGCTATGGCTGGTCCTGTATATCACTCCGAAGATCACCCGAGTGCAGTGGGCAAACTACCAGCTTACTATGATAATAAGCTATTCATTTACGATTTTGTGCGCGGCTGGATCAAAGTGGTGACCATGGACGAGAACGGCGATCTGGAATACATGGAACCATTTATGAAGGGTACCCAGTTCAACAGTATGATCGATATGGAAATGGGGCCTGACGGTAAACTATACGTGCTGGAATACGGCACGGGCTGGTTCTCTGAAAATAAAGATTCGGGCCTGACCAGGATAGAGTATAACGCGGGCAACCGTGCACCGGAAATATCTGCCGTGGCTGCTAATATGACCTACGGTACTTTACCGCTGACCGTAACCTTGACCGCCAAAGCTACCGATCCAGAGAAAGATAAGATCACTTACGTATGGGATCTGGGCAATGGTATCAAAAAGACCACCCTCGTACCTAAGCTGAGCTACACGTACACCAAAGAAGGCACCTACGATGTGACCGTTGTTGCAAAGGACAGCAAGCTGGCCACCAGCAAACCAAGCAAAAAGTTACAGATAGCTGCCGGCAGCGCAGATGAACCAGTTGATCCGTCTTTACCATTTGCTGATGGTAAAGCGCTGATGCTGACCCTGGATTGCAAGGTTTGCCACAAGACCGACGAGGTATCGGTTGGTCCGTCATTCACAGCCGTAGCCAACAAATACGACAAGAACGATAAGACCTTTAAAACCTTGGGCGAGAAGATTATTAACGGCGGTACCGGCGTTTGGGGCGACGTAGTAATGCCTGCCCACCCAAGCTTGAAACCCGAAGAAACCAAAAAGATCCTGAACTGGATCATGTCGTTAAAGAAATAAGGCAGCACCTCAAAGTATATTAGCTATTTTAGCCAAGCGCAAGGCCCGGATGTTTTCGGGCCTTGCGTATTTATATGGCCGAAGAATTACCCCTTGTTTACGCTACAGCTATCGCACTGCCACTGCATTCCCCTAATTTAGGGGAACACAACAGGCACTGCCTTTGCCGAAACTTTAATAAGGGGTAAAATATTGGACATACTACCGAGCTATCTACCACCTATGCAAACATTACAACAACTACAAGCAGGCGAACTTATCGGGGCTACTTCACTAACCCTAAGCGAAAGCCTGACCGAATTCCCGCAAGAGATATATACCCTTGCGGATACGCTTGAATATTTGGATCTGTCAAAGAACAATTTATCTGCACTCCCTGCAGATCTTGGGCGGTTAACGAAGCTGAAGATCTTGTTCTGCTCGCAAAACAAGCTTACTTCCCTGCCTGCATCCTTAGGCAATCTGCCGCTGCTGGATATCGCCGGCTTTAAGGCCAACCAGATCAGCGAAATACCATCCGAAGCGGTCAACCCCAACCTGCGCTGGCTGATCCTGACGGATAACCAGCTAAACGAACTACCATCCACCATCGGTAATTGCAACCGCATGCAAAAACTGATGTTGGCAGGAAACCAGCTTACTACGCTGCCCCCAGAGTTAAGCCGTTGCCGTAATTTGGCCTTGCTCCGCATATCGGCTAATCGCTTAACCCAACTACCCAAATGGCTATTGACCATGCCCAAACTATCCTGGCTGGCTTTCTCGGGCAACCTGTTCAACCGCAAGCCACCTGTCCCTCCCGCTCAATTGATCCAATGGGATGACCTGGAGATAGAACAGCTATTGGGCGAAGGCGCATCGGGCCATATCTACAAAGCCAAGCACCAAATCCCAAGTGGTTCGGTTGCTGCTGCTATCAAGGTGTTTAAAGGCGCGGTCACCAGCGACGGCTTGCCCGAAGACGAGATCGATATCTGCATTACCGCCGGCAAACACCCCGGTTTAGTACATGTGATCGGCCAGGTTGATGGCCATCCCGATAACCGCAAAGGCTTGCTGATGGACCTGATCCCATCGCATTTTTACAATCTCGGTTTACCGCCATCCTTGGAGAGCTGCACACGTGATGTATTCAAGCCTGGGCAAGCATTGTCGGTTGCAGAAGTGCCGAAGATCGCATCAACAATAGCATCCGTCGCTGCCCAACTCCACAGCAAAGGCATTATGCACAGCGACCTGTATGCCCACAATATTTTGGTCGATGATGAGGGCAACACCCTCTTTGGCGATTTCGGTGCGGCCTGCTTTTATGATCGTAATGATGCGGAAACAGCTCCTGCATTGGAACGACTGGAAGTAAATGCCTACGGACAATTACTGGATGACCTGATCGGTCTGTGCAATGATCTAACCCATCCCGCTATCGAAAAATTAAAAGCATTGCGCGACGAGTGTATTGGCGCAGATGTATTGGCGAGGCCGGGGTTTGAACAGATATCGAAAAACCTCGAAGCGTTATGAAGCTTGCTGTGATAGTCAATAAAGTTTACACGCTCACCGGAATAAGATATTTATATAGGCTTAGTGACTTTGTTTATGGCGAATGGCTCATCTATAATAACGGCGACCCTGTATTCTATTTTAATGCCTTTGACGAGTTATACCAAGATACTTTTAAATCGCCTGCTGTCGACCTTTAAGCTTTCTTAAACTCAAACTGTCAAAAAAGGACGCGTCTTATAGTTTAGATCCTAAGATCCGGGGTTACAGATCAACAAAAGAAATAACAGCACCAATTGAAGTTGAAAAACTTTCGTTGGACTGGTTGACCGAATAGCGATCGACGAACACAAATATACTAACAATTTTGGCAATCCCCAAATTTTCGATCACATTTTTTCTAATAGCAGATCTATCTGTGCGCTGAGTTTCCGCTCTAAGACCATTCCCTCAAAACCTACTGTACGGAACTGCATTTTGCCATCGGCATCTAACACGGCAATGGTTGGGATGAGTGTAAATCCTACCTTCTCGCCAATATTAGGGTCGTTGTTAAAATACAATGGGAACGAGTACTGTTTATGCTCGGCTCCCCATTTCTGCGCGTCGACAATGGTATTACGCGCGCCGCTATTGATCACCATGAACATCACCTTTGGGTTGTTCTTATATTGGTCGTAAACTTTTTGCAGATAGGGCAATTCTTCCATGCAAGGCACGCACCAGGTGGCCCAAAAGTCCATGATCACTATCTTGCCTTTTAGTTGGTCCGCCGTTACGGGTTTGCCTTGCAGATCGGTAAGCGCGTTCAATTGTGGACCGGCCAAATTCAGCACTTCCTTTTTTACTATCGTGCGCATTTGCACTTTCAGGATAACGGATAGTTGATCCAGCTTTTCCTGATAGCCTGCGTCAGATCCTTTGTAGGCTAAATAATTGCGCTTAGATGCGGCCAACGACGAGCTGTCCGATGGTTCATTCAGTAGGATCTTCCAGTAGGCGTTGTGGGCTTGATCGGGCATTTTCAGGTGTTCGTAAACGTAGCCGGTGTTGATGAGGGTTTGCTTATCATCGGATAACGCGCTCGCTTCGTTCGCCTCCTTCAGGGCTTGCGTGTTATTTTTTTTACTGAGATGGTTGATGGCCATTGCCGAAAGCAAATTGGCCTTCACCTGCTTCACCTTCAGTGCACGGGTGCTGTCGGCTACGTAGCCCGGGATGTAACCGAACTCAGGGAAGTAACGGATGACACCTACCGGGAATTGATCGGCTATTTGATAAGCCTGCTCTGCATACTTTAAAGCGGTGTCCGGGGCGAGATGGTTACGGGTAAGTGTCTCTGCAATATCTTTTAAGGTCTTAGCCCGGTGCGGACTATTATCGTTCCTGAAAAAGCGGGCGTGGTACAATGCCTTAGCGGTGTTTTTACGGGCCGCGTAGTAGTCGAACAATTCGGAGTGCAACGCGGTAACCCCATCGCCTTTTTTATCTTTTGCTACCGCGATGCCATGCTCCAGTTTAAGGATGCGCTTGGCGGTATCTTTTTCTTTGCTAATGGATGAGGGCAGCAGGTCCATAGCCACATCTGATGTTGGGTAACGGGCCAGCACCACTTTGTGTACCGAATCTACCCGACTGCTTTGGCCCATGATGAGGTAACCCATGGTGGTAGAATTAACGCGGCCCATATTAGTAGGATCGGCGGCAAAATAGTTGGCAATGATGCGGTCGCTTTCGTTGTAGAGTTTCTTACGCTCGGCAGCATCCTTGGTACCCGCAATGCTATTGGCCACAAGGCGCACCTGTGCCTCGTAATTATCGGGGTGGTCTTCCAGTTCGGCCAGGATCAATTCGCGCTGCCTCTCCCGCAACAACGGCGACTTACCCAACTGGGCACTCAAACTGTAGCTCTCATGCAATTGGCTGCTCTTGACACGCTTGCCCTTATCGTATACGGGAATGGCATAATGCTGATCAGCGGCGGGCTTATCGGTCAACATACCGCTTTGTACATAAAAAGTGGCAAAGGTGGCGTACCGCTGTAGTTTAAATGTTGTTGTCCATACATCACCATTCTTGGTCAGCGGAAGTTTGAATGGTAGCTCGTAAAAAGTCGAATAGGTGAACACCAAGCTGATGTCCTGCGCACCAGCCGGAATAGCCGCCCCCGCTGAACCGGGACGGTACGTAATAGTGATAACCTGCCCGCGCTCCGGTTTTTCCGGAGTTATGGTCAGCGCGCTTTGCGCCGATGCCAGCATTGGCAGGCTAATGCCCAAGATCAATACAAATATCCTTAAAGCCTTCTTCATGATCAAGCGCCGAATTGTGTTAAGTGGTGATCCAGGTGTTTGTAGAACATCGTGTTCCACTCGCCAATGGTTAGCTTACCGAACGAGTGAGACTCTTTGCCGTCAAAATGACCTTCGCCAAGTTCAAGGGTGCGGTCGATATAGTCGAGGATGCGTTTCTTTTCTACGTTAAAGTCCTTATCATCCTTAATGATGAATGCGGGAGCGGTCGGGCCGCTTTTTTTGTAAGGCTTTGGGCCGACCACCTGGTTCTTCACAAATGCCTTCAACATGAATTTAACGAACGCGTTAGGCTTGCGGTGCTTGTTATCGTAAACCAACTCGTACGCCACATTGCAATGGGCCAGCATTTGAGCAATGGTCATCTTACCCCATAAGCGATGCGTATCGAGCGTCAGCTTGTTAAGGCGGGCTTTAATTTCGGCTACTTCGGTAGGGTCAAATACGCTTTTCATTTTGTGGGGGATCTGAGGATGACTAAAGATAAGACGGATCTTTTAAAAACGCTAATTCAAACAGAGCGCTAATTGGTCAATGTTACGGTCTTAACTTTTACTTTGACAGGAAGACGTTGGTAGAACGGCAACAGGAAGTTGATCAACGCCATCATATTTGACGGTGGCCGAGCTGTGTAGATCGACAGAAACTCTTTATTGTAAGTGATGTAAATAGAATAAACAGGCGTATCATGGGCTATATTTAGCTGTTTCCAGTCGTGCATCTTTCTTAGCTGACTATGGTGTAAGATATCATTCAAACTATCTAATTCCGCCTTGGTTAGTTGTCCCTTTAACGGCCCACGCGTACGGTAAGGGTTATCGGCACCGGTCAACGTGAAAAAACCGGCCGAGTCGATGCTTATCTGCATCTCCGGACAAGATCAGTAACAAGAGCCCGCAGTGAAAGTTATCCTGCTTAACCTAACAAAAGTGTCCCGCAGATCAGGTAGCCTCTTGATGGTATCCACGGTTACTTTCTGCCCGGAGCAGATCGCCGCCGAAAGAATTAAGATCATGATAAGCAGGTGCTTCATATCTATAAAGATACGACATACATCGAAAAAATAAACCTCCCCTTAGATAGTGATCGCTGCCTTCACCAAATAAGGCAATATCTCTTTTTGGAAAGACACAAAATTCTTACGCACGTCCGAGTCGCTTACCGAGGTGAAGGCGAAGCTGAATACGATGCTTTTGCTGCACTTGATCAGGAAGCGCAAGCGCTGCAGATAGGTATCGTGCTTGCGGATGCCGCTTAATTGGGCAAAGGAGGTGATCAGTAGTTCCTCTAACTCGTTGCTCAGGTTTTTAAGGAACTCTTGCGAATTGGTCGATTCGCGTATGAAATCCCAACCGATAAATTCGTTGCAGACAGTGTATGACAGGCGGCTGGTTTTGATGATCAGGCTATTCAGGTGCGCTTCTTCGTCCATATCAGGGCTGTCGGCGTGGATCAGCTCGTCCACGCTGGCGCGGATATAATCCATCAGCAGGGCATGGAGCAGGTCCTCCTTGCTGTCGAAGTATTTGTAGATAGTAGCCTTGGCTATTTTGGCGCGTTTGGCTATCTCGTTAACGCTGGTTTTATGGTAGCCGAATTTGCGGAACAGATCTTGCGCTGCCCGCTTAATACTTTCTTTTATCTTATCGGCCTCCATACAATTTAGTTACTTACAAAAAGTTGACCACTGGCCGAATATGCATTATAAACCCTTAACGACTTTGAAGCTGGTGCTTTCACAGGGGATCCGTCAGATAGCTGGAACTTGGATCCACTGCAAGGATCGGTAACCGTGAAACCTGTATCATCGATCGTGACCGCGCACTTATTTTGCGGCTGATAACTGCTGCAACGATCGTACGCATGGAACCCGCCATTGATATCACGATAAATGAGCAGTCCGGATACGCCAAAGCCGGTGACAACTACTGCCGAACCCAGACTGTTCAGTTTAGTGATACGCGGATCGCTAAGCGATGCCTGAAAATTTACAGGCACGCTGGGTACGATCTCGCCGCTGTCTTTCCCGCACGAGATGAGCGTCAAGGCCATCATCACCAGCAAACCGTATCGTAATATCATATTAAACTATCTCTGTTTTAAATTGCTTCAGGAAACGCGCGTCGTTCTCTGAGAACAGGCGAAGATCCTTGATCACATATTTTAAGTTGGTGATCCGCTCGATACCCATACCAAAGGCAAAGCCGGTATATTTTTTACTATCGATACCGCAGTTCTCCAGCACGTTCGGGTCAACCATGCCGCAACCTAATATCTCCACGTAACCGGTGTATTTACACATGTTACAGCCTGATCCTTTGCAGATGGTACAAGAGATGTCCATCTCGGCCGATGGCTCGGTGAACGGGAAATACGACGGGCGGAAACGTACCTGGGTACCCTCACCATACAGTTCCTGAACAAAGTGATATAGGGTTTGTTTCAAGTCGGCAAATGATACGTTCTCGTCGATATACAAGCCCTCTACCTGGTGGAAGAAGCAATGCGCACGCGCCGAGATGGCCTCGTTACGGTAAACACGACCAGGCATAATAGCGCGGAACGGCGGTTTACCGTTCTCCATCATACGCACCTGTACCGACGACGTGTGGGTACGCAAAGCAATATCATTACCCTCATCCTTTTTGATAAAGAAAGTATCCTGCATATCACGGGCTGGATGCTCGGGCGGGAAGTTGAGGGCCGAGAAATTGTGCCAATCGTCTTCGATCTCCGGCCCTTCGGCTACAATGAAACCAAGGCGTTTGAATATCTCGATGATCTCATTCCTAACCAGCGACAACGGGTGACGCGAGCCAACGGCAAAACCTTCGCCCGGAAGGGTCTTATCGATATCGGACGGACCGCTATGGCTTTCAGAATCAAAAGCTTCTTTGTACTCGTTATACTTAGCTTCGGTCTGTTGTTTGAACTGGTTAAGTACTTTACCAAGCACACGTTTCTCATCGGCGCTTACCGACTTGAACTGCTCGAACATATCCTTAATGATCCCCTTAGTCCCCAGGAATTTGATACGGAACTCTTCCAGCTGCGCCGGGTTAGCCGGTGCAAATTCGTCTATCTCTAAACTGTATATGTTGATCTGCTCTTGCATTATATGATCGTTCTTAAAAATTGTTCGGCAGTTAATACCGGTATAGTTGAGTTTTTGTAGTCTTTAATGTTACGGGTGATGATATAACTCGCTTTCGCGGATAGTGCGGCAAAATGTTGAACAGCATCTTCAAAATCGCTAAAGGACGAGGCGAGCGCTTGCTCTATTAATTCCTTACCTTCAGATATGATACGTAGCTTACCCACCAACAACTCTACCGCTTTATTTGCGGTTTTTGCGTCGAGTTGTCTTTTTGTAACATAATGCACATTCAAAAGGGTGTGCACAGTTGTACAGCAAATAAATCCCGGATCATCGGTCAACGCTAATATTTTAGCAGACGAACTGTAAAATGGTGCTCTGTTTAAAATGATGTCAAGCAAAATATCCGAATCGATAAAAAGAACTGTCATAAACCGTTCTTCTTCATGATATGGTCACCATACAATTCCTTCGCGTCAAAATCAGATGTTGGTGTCTTGGTCATCGTAAGGTCTTTTATCCATTGCGGAAGAACTTCGTTTTTCTCGTCAGCCTCGCTGTTATTCATCGGAGCGATCTGGTCAATGTCCCTTCTGTATAATTTTTCAGTGTATTCAAGCAAGCTTTCTTTTTTTGCTCTTGCCTTATTCCTGATGCTGTCAAGTAAACTCGGCTCTAAATCAAATTCTAAAACTAACTTTGCCATAACATAACCTTTATACAAAAATACGAGAATTTCCTTTTACTTGATAACGTCAGCTATTCACTGGTTTCGCTTGTATCATTTTCAGCAAGAAAGTTCTCCATAAGTTCAGTAAAAAGCTCCGAAACTGTTATGCCCTACTTTCAGCCATTTCCTTGGCCTGCTTTATAACTTCATCAGGAAGCTCTAATTCAAGATTCACTTTCATCGCGTTCGATATTTATACGTATTACTTAATAACGCCCAACTCCTTACCAACCTTAGTAAAGGCAGCTATGGCTTTATCAAGGTGCTCCCTATCGTGAGCGGCTGATATTTGCACGCGGATGCGAGCTTTGCCTTGTGGTACTACCGGATAGTAGAAACCGATCACGTAAATGCCTTCTTCCAACATCTTAGCGGCAAACTCTTGCGATAGTTTGGCATCGTACAACATCACCGGAACGATCGGGTGTACGCCTGGTTTGATATCGAAACCGGCGGCGGTCATGGCCTCGCGGAAGTATTTGGTATTGGTCTCTAATTTATCGCGCAGTTGAGTGGTCTCGCTCAGCATATCCAGTACCGCTATAGATGCACCTGTGATAGCCGGTGCCAAGGTATTACTGAACAGGTAAGGACGCGAACGCTGACGCAGCATATCAATGATCTCTTTACGGCCTGAGGTAAAACCGCCTGATGCACCACCTAACGCTTTACCTAAAGTACCGGTAATGATATCGATACGGCCCATTACATCGCAATGCTCGTGCGTGCCGCGACCTGTTTTACCCATAAAGCCGGAGCAGTGGCTCTCATCTATCATTACCAGTGCTTTGTATTTATCGGCAAGGTCGCAGATCAGATCTAACCGGGCGATGGTACCATCCATGCTGAAAGCGCCATCGGTAACAATGATGCGGTGACGGCAGCCTTGGGAAGCTTTTAGTTTCTCTTCCAGATCCGCCATATCATCGTGCTTGTAGCGGAAACGTTGTGCTTTACACAAACGCACACCGTCAATGATAGAGGCATGGTTCAGTTCATCAGAGATGATCGCATCCTGGTCGTTAAACAAGGGCTCGAACACGCCACCGTTAGCATCAAATGCCGCGGCATAAAGAATGGTATCCTCAGTGCCTAAAAACTCGGCTATCTTTTGCTCCAGTTGTTTGTGGATGTCCTGAGTACCGCAGATAAAACGAACTGACGACAAGCCGTAACCGTGCGTGTCCATTACTTTTTTAGCCGCATCGATCACCTGTTGGTTACCCGATAAGCCTAAGTAATTGTTAGCGCAAAAGTTGATTACCTCTTGCCCGCCTTGCACGGTGATATCTGCGCCCTGGGCCGATGTAATGATGCGTTCACGTTTGTACAGTCCGGCTTTTTCTATTTCTGCTAATTCCTGTTCAAGTACAGGCTTCAGGGTTTCATACATAACAATTGGGTTTTAAATGCTCAAAATTAAAAATTGACGGGCATTTAATGGCATGTTTTATCAGATAGATCTATCGGCCTACATCAAAGCCTATTATTTGCGCAAAAAAGAATGTGTACTAAAAACAAAGCAGGGCTTTGCTTGCTTTATGATATACGAACGCACAATTCGGGGAATAAACAAGTTTAACCAAACATTATAACGATGAAAAACGCATTAATAACCGGCATAGTGATAGGCATACTAAGTGGCCTGTGGCTATTTGTCACGCATTCGGCAGGGTATCCTACCACCGGACAGCATAAGATAGCACCATTCGAATATTTTTCGGTACTGATACCTTTGGTGGGATTATACTTTGGCGTAAGGGCCTACAAATATAACGAGCGCGACGGTGTGATCAGTTTTATAGAGGCCTTAATACAATGTTTTAAGATATTGGTAGTAGGTGGAGTAGTAGCAGTATTTGGCGCTATTGTTTATCTGAATTACGTTGAAGGCGGCATGAATTACGCAGATTTTTCGGGCCGTATGTTCGGCGCACTCTTGGTAGGGCTGTTAGAGGCTTTGGCAGTATCGCTGATCCTGATGAATAAGTCTAAAGCGATCTAACACGATCGCGACCTTGAAAACGAAAGGTTAGTTAATTTTATAATTTATATGGGGCGATGAGCGGCACACTCATCGCCTTTTTGTTTTTATACCGGGAGGGTAACATTTACCTTTGATCGTATTCTAACAAGAAAACGTCCCTCAAGGTGAAATTTTTGAAAAGCAATTTCGAGTTGATCTTTTGGATCTCTGCATTGGTCGCCTTAGGCACAAGCGATCCACGCGAGGTGCATTACACCCTGTGTCCGATCAAATGCCTGGGCTTTACCTGGTGCCCGGGTTGCGGTATAGGGCATGCTATATCGTGGTTGTTCCACGGCGATATTAAAGCATCATGGGATGCGCATTGGCTGGGGATACCTGCTTTGGGTGTTTTACTTTACCGGGTTTACACTTTAAGCATCGGCAAATACCTGTTCCCCGATAAGGCCGACCTATTTCACCGTACCCGCCAGTAGTTTATCCAAAAGTTCGGGCGTTTGCTTCGCTGATGGCAGGTTGCCTTTCATAGCCGCTACCTTCATGTCCTTATCAATGATGATGGTCCGTGGAATATCGATCACCGAGTAAGCATTCAGGTCACTGCGGTCGGTCACCAATTGGGTGCCGCTGATATTC
Source organism: Mucilaginibacter myungsuensis (assembly GCF_015222005.1). Lineage (GTDB taxonomy): Bacteria > Bacteroidota > Bacteroidia > Sphingobacteriales > Sphingobacteriaceae > Mucilaginibacter > Mucilaginibacter myungsuensis. The sequence goes on from NZ_JADFFL010000002.1 coordinate 113,687, forward strand.
ATGGTGCCCAGCATTTTCTTCCAGGCCTCCTTGTTATCATCTATCGATATGGATAAAAACACAATGTTGGGGTTATCTTTATAACGCTCTTTCAATTTCTCCAGCGCGGGCATCTCGGCAATACACGGGCCGCACCAGGTAGCCCACAGATCTACAAAAACTACCTTGCCGGCATATTCGCTCAATTTTACTTTTTTGCCATCAGCGGTTTTAGCGGTAAAATCGACCGCCTTATCGCCATTACCAAATTTGATCAGTCCGGCATAAACGTCGCTCAGGGCGTTTTTGTAGGCCGGGGTCACAATGGCATCAAGCTCGGGTTTGGCCGCTATTACTTCGTCTTTGGTAGCCAAATGTTTGATCTTGTAAGCCAGGTCAGCTGCTTTTAGATAATCCTTGATCTGTGTTGCTTTTGGTGAGTTAGCATCTACAGCCAGAATATCATCGGCCACATCGCTATAAACTTCTACCTTAAGCAGATCGGGGTCCACAAAACCTTTGGCTAATTGCGCCTTGTGCGATGCTGTGGCAACATCAACTTCTTTTTGAGCAAGTTCGCCGGCTTCCTTACTCAGATGGTTCATCATGGGGTAATAGACCCTGAGCATGCTCAGACTGTTGATCATATCGGCTTTGATGCGCGCTTCCTCATACGTGCGGAACGCAGGGGTAATGTCTTTTACTTTGGCCAACTGCTTGCCACGGGATTTGCCGGCTGCAAGTATGGTATCAATAGATTGCTTGATGTTCTTTTGGATCTTGCGGCCGCCTTCAATAAAAGAACCCGCTTTGGGAAATGGGGTATAGCGCAGGTAATTATTAGCCTCGACAGCCGACTCGGTAAAAATGCCATTCTCTGGTTTGTTATAATCTAAGGCTACGGTCAGTTTATCGCCGGGTGTTAGATACAGTACATTGCGGCCTATCCTAAAATAGCTTGGCTTGGTCAGTTTAAAGGATACCGAAAAATTGCCGGCGCTATCGGGGATAAAGGAGCGGTCATCATTAGGCAGCGCAAGGTTACGAAATTCGGATCCGTCGCTCACCTGCATTTTATTGTGGATATTGATAATGGTGCCGGATATACTGACCGTGGATTGGGCATGCGTAATTTGGCGAAAAGATCCCGCGATCAGGAAAAATATAAGGGCGGCAAGGCGTTTCATGGTGATGAAGTTTTGTTAAGTGAAGCTACAAAAATTAATTAGGTTTTTACCGCTGATAATGTTGCGTTCACCGATTTTAGCTCACTGCTCGCCAGTTTTGCGTAGGCCAAATTTTAATTGTAGATTAGTTTTACATCATAAACATTAACGATCACTTTAAAAACACACAAACAATGGATATGCAACCCAACGCTTACATGATGCTGCCCGGAATTACCCCCGAAGAAATGGCCCTTTTGCAGCAAGCTACCGCCGGACTGACCGAAGATCAGAAACGCAATTTCTTTAATATCTATGCCGGCAAACGCAAAAGCCCGCAGGACATTTTATTGTTCACTCTACTTGGTTTTATAGTTGTTGCAGGTGTGCAACGCTTTGTAATGGGGCAGATAGGGATGGGTATCCTTTATTTACTGACCGGCGGCTTTTGCCTGATTGGTACTATAGTTGACCTGGTGAACCACAAAGACCTGGCCTTTGACTACAATAAAAAAATGGCTTACGAGAGCTTCCAGATCATTAAAGGCGGCGGCGCTTTTTATTAAGCCCGGCCTGACATCATATAAAAAAGCGACCCCAATGGGGTCGCCTTTTTTATTTCCACATACTCCTATTCGGGTTAATTTTTACCCCAATAATTTTATTAACTGTGGGGAAAATTACCCAACCAAAGATGCGTCTGGGGCTATTTTAAGCGGAAAATGGCCATGGCATAGTGCTTGCCTAAGCATTATCGTAACTGTTGGTAAATGTTATCATTCCGGTTGCCGATAAAACTAACACGACACTAAACACTAATAAAACTATTGAAAATGAAAAAATTTATACTCGCTGCAATTGTTTCATTAACAGCTGTCACCGTATCGGCTCAAGAATTCCCAATGGGCGAAAAACAAGCACACCCGCAAACGATCAGCTTTAGCACCGGTACTCAAGGGATAGGATTAGAATATAAATACAGCGTAACTAACGCATGGGGTCTGCGCGTTGGCGGTAACGTTTTGCCAATAAACGCAAAAAACATCATGCAGTTAAGTGGTTTTCACGCCAATTCATCAATGTCGGGCAAATTTGCCAATGCACACCTGATGGCAGATATCACCCCGATCAAAAGCATCAGTTTTTTACGTGTTGTTGCAGGCGGAGGTTATTTTATCCAGGGCGATAGTCACATCACCGTTAACCCTACCGATACCTACAAATACGGCGATATCGTATTGACAGGCGACCAGGTGGGTAACCTAAAATTGAACATGGACTGGAAAGGTTTTGCCCCCTACATGGGCTTTGGTTTGGCGCATGCTTTCCCTAAAAATAAGTTCAACATCAACTTGGATCTGGGTACTTACTACTTATCGCGCCCCGAAGCTAATATCGATGCGACCGGAATGCTTTCGGGCAATGCAACCCAATCTGGTCAGTTCCAAAAAAATGTATCAAGCTACCGCTGGTACCCACAAGTTGCCTTAAACTTCAACTTTAAATTGTAATTGCACCGACTACAAAAATACGACACTAAAACTATACTGATCCCCTAATAGACAAACGATATTGACATGAAAAAGCTATCCCTGATAAAAGTACTATTTGCTGCCCTGATCACCGTAAGCTTTGCTGCCTGCAAAAATGCCGGCGAGGATATTAAAGTAGTGGTTGACATGAACATTATGAAATACTCGGCCTTGTTGCATATTGCCGATGCTACCGGCGTTGCTCCACAAAACATCACCTTAGCTATGGGTGGCGCAGCAGGCGAGGACATTTATGAGATATCGGGCAAAAAAGTATTTACCGTTAAGGATGGCATCATCACTTTAGGCCTTAACCCAAAAGTTACTCCAACAACAGATCATGAGGTAACTTATAATGTGATCATAGCATCTGCCGGCTACAAAAGCATGACGGTTGCCATGTCTTTCAAAAAAGGCGAGTTGCAACAAATGGTTAACGTTACTTTAGAAAAAATAACTCCGGCCAATGCCAGCACTCCTACCACAACCCCGGTAGTGCCTGTAGAGACCGCTCCTGTTACCACAACTCCTACCGTGACCACCCCGGTAACTACTACCCCTGTTACAATAGCTCCGGTTACCACCGCACCGGTAACTGTTACTCCGGTGGTAACTGCACCGGTAACCGTTACTCCTATCGTGACTGCACCGGTGACAACTACTCCGGTCGTAACTACCCCGATAACCACTACGCCTGTGGTGACCACTCCGGTAACTACCGCACCTGTGGTGACTGCACCAGCAACTACCACACCAGTTGTAACTACTCCGGTAGCCACCACACCGGTTGTGACTATTCCGGTTACTACCACACCGGTTGTGACTACTCCTGTTGTGACCAAACCGGTAACCACCACACCGGTTGTAACTACTCCGGTTACTACTACACCTGTTGTGACTACCCCTGTTGTGACCACTCCGGTAGTAACTGCACCTGTTGAGCCTACCCCTGTAAGAGTGGCACTTGACTTTACTGGTTATTGCACCAACAAACCAAATTTAAAAGTACGCCCAAGCTTATATGTTTTCTATCGTAAAAAAGGCGCGGCTGCATTCCAATTTTTAGGCTTTATGAAAGATGGTCACCTGGATGCTAACCTGGCCTTAGATGTTACTTACGATTTCCAGATCACCTACGCTGGCCAGTCTTATACCATCAGCGGCAGGATGGCCGATACTTCTTACTCCGATTCATTTAACATGGGTACTGCCCTTTGCAGCACCTTTTAACAAGGCATAAGTACCTGCCCATACACAATACGTTTGCGAAAGGCGGCCCCCGAAAGGCCGCCTTTTTGTTCGTGCAAAATACGATGAAGCCGTTAGCTGATCAGTTTAGCAATTATTTCATCGGTAGTACCAACCTCGCCAATGCGGGGGAATATGTGCATAATACTATTATTGTGGGCTTCGGCCACATTGTCGGTCATGGCATCCAGCGCGAAGCTTACGTTGTAGCCATATTCCATGGCTTGGCGGGCAGTGCCTTCAATACCTATACTGGTAGATACGCCGCCTAATACGATACCGGTAACGCCGCGTTCCTGCAATTGCTCGCGTAGGGTAGTCTCAAAAAAAGCCCCCCAGGTATGTTTGGTGATAATAATATCGCCGGGTTCGGTCTTGATCTCATGGGTGATATCTAAAAAATCGTCCTTGTACGCGCCTACAGGCATGCGCTGATCCTTACGCGACCGTGTCCACGCCGCCCCGGCGGCATTAACATTGGTGACCACAATAGGTAAGTTAGCGTTCCTGAAAGCTTCGGTCAGTTTAGCGGCATTTTCTAATATTCCTGCCACGGGGTGCGCTTTCGGGGTATTAACAATGCCGCGTTGCAGGTCTATCAAAATAAGGGCGGTGTTTTTATCGAGCGAGGTGATCATGACTGAACTAAGGGTTTGAGCGTGTTTAACTTATAACCAACGTGCGGGCTAATTGTTGATGCCTGCAACTATTATGGCTAAACCGTAGTAAATGTCCCTCAAAATTAAGACAGGATATTGCCCTCTTTATAGTTTATTAACGGCTGCAAAATGGCCTCAAGAATTTTTCTGACTGAAAATCAACGCCATAAAAATTATTTGAAAGTTTTTTTTGAAGAATTAATAAAAGTGCCTATGTTTGCAGTCCCAAAACGAACGGAGCACTTCTCCAAAAGTTTGAAAGAAAAGGGAGCTTAGCTCAGCTGGTTCAGAGCATCTGCCTTACAAGCAGAGGGTCACTGGTTCGAACCCAGTAGCTCCCACATCGAAAGCCTCACAGAAATGTGAGGCTTTTTTGTTTAAAACCTCATATCAATATCGCCACCACGGCATGCGATCTATCGGCGTAACGCCACGATGATCATCTATCCTTTAATTTAATTCTAATTAATTATTTTTGACCCTGTAATGTATTTAGCATAAGATCCAAATCCTGCGCGGGCTATAGTGATGAGACGATATTTACCGGCAATAAGCCTACTTATTTTATGCTGCTCGCTCTGCATTGCCGGTTTTGCACAAACTATAACAGGCGGCCCAATATTGGGTGATATCCGCGCTTGCGTAGGTACCGCTTCCGTTGCACCGCATATCCAACAATTTACCATATCAGGCACCGACCTAACAGGAGATATGGCTGCATCAGCCCCCGATAATTTCGAGATATCGTTAGATCCGGCGGGCAACTACAGCAAAGGGTTCATCATCCCCCGCACAGGCAATACTGCCAATGCTATCATATATGTCAGGTCGGCAGCGACAGCACCGGCGCGTTACATTTTTGGGAATGTCACGATCATATCACCCGGGGCGCTTAACCGGAACGCCTTAGTTACTGGCCTCATTAGCCCCATCCCTACCGTTAACAAACCACCAGACCAAAGCCTTGCCCACGGCGCTATGACCCAGCCTGTATTTTTTACCGGCACCGGGCAGGACTATCAGTGGACCAACAACAACCCATCTATCGGTTTGCCGGCAAATGGCAGAGGGAATATCCCGGCGTTTCGTGCTGTAAATAATACCGGCGTGGTGCAAACAGCAACCATTACCGTTACCCCCGTCCCACCATCGATAGCCTATGTGGCTAATGGCGGCGGCAATACCGTGTCGGTAGTGAATACCGTTACGGGAGATGTGTTACAGGACATCGTTGTGGGTCAAAACCCATTACGCACCATTGTTAGTCCGGATGGCAGCAGGGTTTACGTCGTCAATTTTAGGGGGAACAGCATTTCTACGATAGATGCGCTCACTAACAAGGTTCTAAGGACAGATGCTGTTCCTCAAAGCCCTGTAGATATTGAAATATCACCCGACGGAAAATTTATATATGTGGCCAGCAGCGGATCTAACCGGATGACCGTTTTTAACACCGAAACATTTACGCCTATCCCTAATTTTTCCATCGCGGCTAACCCTTTTGTAATTATTAAAAGTCCGGACGGGAGCCGCATCTATTCCGCATCTGACGCGCCTCTTGGTGGTGTTACCGTTGTTAATACAGCAAACAACAGCACACAGACCATCCCACTGCCGCAAGCGCCGGGAGATATCGCCATAACACCCAACGGGGCTTTCCTGTATATATCAGATAAAGCAGCCAACCGGGTGAATGTTATCCGTACGGCAAGCAACACCGTGCTCCCCGCCATCGCGGTTGGCGGGTTCCCAACTTCCGTGGCCATGCATCCCGACGGCAGCAAATTATATGTTGCCAATACCACGTCCAACAGTGTCTCGGTAATTAGCACGGCTACCAATACAGTAATGAATACGATCCCGGTAAATGCAGCCGTCGGCATAACCATCAGCCCTGATGGTTCAACGCTTTACGCGGTTGGCCGCCCGCAGGATATTTCGGTGATCAGTACCGCATCAAACACCGTCGCAACCACCATCCCGCTTATGGGCAATCTGGACCTGCCGGTGCTTAGCCCCGATGGCAGCCGCCTTTTTGTGACGGATCGCACTACGCAATCGGCTTATATTATCAATACGCTCACTAACAGGATAGACGATGTTAAACCCGTTGGCTCCAACCCTTTTTTATATAGTAACTCGGTAAGCTCGGGCACGGGTTGCAGCGGTGCGCCGATCACCTTTACCATTATGGTGCAGCCGGTGCCCCCGCCCATTATCACCTTTACGGGCACCCCGGCCATGCAGATCACTACTTACGGGGCAGCGTCGGCCGGTACCAGCATTCAGGTTTCAGGGCAGCGGCTAAGCTCGGGGATTTTAGTGACACCACCGGCCGGGTATGAGGTAAGCCCCGACAACACCACTTTCGGCCCAAGTTTAACGGTTGGCTCATCGGGCACATTGGCCGCTACTACGCTTTACATCCGTTTAGCGGCTACCAATAATGCCTCGGCAAACTATGGCGGCAATTTGGTATTAAGCTCCGGCCCTACTACCGTCAGCATTGCTTTGCCTACTGGGCGGGTAGATCCCGCGCCGTATGAACTTACGGTCGATGATATCTCCAAAACATATGGCGAAACCATCACCAACTTTACCGGGAACAGTAGGCACACCCTCACCGGCGGCAGCCTGAAGAATGGGAATACCATCACTTCGGTCACCGTTACCTACGGCACAGGAAGCGCGCGCACCGCGGATGTGAATATTTACAGCGGCAGCGCCGATATTAAATTGGCCGATATTGTTGGCGGCAACGGTTATCTGGCCTCTAATTACGTGCCTGTCATAAGGCCGGGCAAGATCACGGTAACACCTGCCGAACTGATCATTAAGGCAGACGATATCCCCAAAAACTACGGCAGCAGATTGACCGTACACACCAACGTTAAAAACTTCAAAGCAACAGGCTTACAAAATGGCGAGACCATTGACGGGATTACCATCACATATACTGGCCCGGGCAAAGAAGCTAACGCCCCTGTGGGCCAATATAAAGACGGGGCAGTGCCGTCGTCGCCAACCGGCGGTACTTACAAACCGAGCAACTACGCCTTAAAAACACCGCTCATCCCGGGAGATATCATTGTTAACCCGGCCCCGCTTACCATAACGGCCGATAACAAGATCCGCGAATTTGGAGACCAGAACCCTGTATTCACTTACAGCTTCAATGGCTTTGTGAACGCAGAGGACGAAGCCGTATTGGCAAAGCAACCAACACTTACCACCACCGCCGGACCAAATTCGCCGGGGGGCACCTACCCTATTAAACCCGACGGCGCTATCGGCACCAATTATGCCATCACTTACCGCGATGGCGTGCTGACCGTAAAACCCGCGCTGACCCCACCGGGAGCGGTATTGAAAATAGCTAACACCTTTACCCCCAACGACGACGGCATTAACGATACCTGGAACTTGCCGGTGCTGGCATCTTACCCCAAATGTTCGGTAAAGATATTCGACAGGCGGGGGACGCTTCTTTTTGATTCTATCGGCTACCCTACGCCGTGGGATGGCACCTATCGCGGGGCCAACCTGCCAACGGGCGTTTATTATTACATCATCGACCCGAAACTGGATGCCAAAGTGCTTTCGGGAACGATCACCATCATCCGTTAATAAACCAGCTTATATCCCTGCCCGCGTATATTGATGATCTGCACCGACGGGTCTGCCGAAAGGTATTTGCGCAGCTTGGTGATGAAGACGTCCAGGCTGCGGGCATTAAAAAAACTGTCGCTACCCCAAAGCTTGTTCAGGATATCATCGCGCCCGGTTATTTGCTGCTGATTGCGGTAAAGCAGTTCCAGTATCTCGCTCTCGCGCGAGGTGAGCAGTTTAAGATTGGCGCCGCGTTGCAGGGCATTTTTATGCGGGGTGAAAGTGAACTCCCCAAAACGGAAGCTCTCTTTTTCCTTAGAGGGCTTCACGTCCAAGGTGCCTGTGCGACTTAACTGCACTTTTATCCGTACGATCAGTTCTTCTACGCTGAACGGTTTTTTGAGATAGTCGTTAGCGCCCAGCTCGAAACCGGCCACCACATCCTTAGCCTGCGAGCGGGCGGTGAGGAAAATGATAGGCGTTTGTTTATCCTTAATGCGTATCTGGCGAGCCACTTCAAAGCCGTCCATCAGGGGCATCATTACATCAAGCACCAAAATATCAGGCTTTTTGTCCTGATATTTTTCCAGTGCAGCTTTTCCGTTGGGGCAGAGGGTAACTTTGTACCCCCGCTCCTCCAGGCTTTCCCTGACGATGTGCGACAGGGAAAGTTCGTCTTCGGCCAATAGAACGGTCGCGTTATCCATTGTTTAAAGGTAAGGTTATATAAAATTCGGTGCCCGCATTTATTTCACTTTTGACGGTGACAGTGCCGCCATGCGCCTCAATGATCGAGCGGACGTAGTTCAATCCAAGGCCATTGCCTTTGGTATTGTATAAGTTGCCATCGGTAACGCGGTAGAATTTATCGAAGATAAATTTCAGGTCCTTAGCGGCTATACCGATGCCATTATCTTTGATCTTGATGGTGGCCATGTGCTTATCCCGATAGGCGGTAATGCTGATATCGACGCTGTCTTTAGAATACTTCGCGGCATTATCTATCAAATTGCCCAGTACATTCTTGATATGCAGCGGATCGGCAATTATCTTCCGTACATCCGGCGCGATATTGACCGAGAAACGCACCGGCTTCACGCCTTTCAGTTGCTCCATCTGGGTCACTTGCGTTACTACGTCTTCCAGATCTACACTTTCTTTATCCAGCTTCAGGTCTTTCCGTTCGTACGATGATATATTGAGCACCTTGGTCACCATGTCGTTCAGGCGGTTCAGTTCGGCGCGGGAGATATCGAGGTAGCGCTCGGTCTTTTCCTTATCGTTAATAGCGTTGAATTTTTGCAGGCCCTCTATCGCTGCGGATACTGTTGCAATAGGTGTTTTGAACTCGTGCGTGAGGTTATTGATAAAGTCGTCCTTCATTTCGGCCAGTTGTTTTTGTTGCAGGATGAGTTTGATGAGGTAGACGATAGAGAAGATGAGACAAAACATTAGAAAGCCGTTCAGCATTAAAAAAAACAAGAGCTTTGAAGCAATTAGTCCTTGCATATTTGGACTCGACACAGCCACTAATTTCAATTTGCCACTAACGGGATCCACTGCATGTGCAGGGTATTCAACAAATCGTGTACCGTAGGGCTCTACTGAAACAGCTGGTTTCTCCTGATCCGAAGCAAATACTATCCGTACGTTCTCAGCCATAGTAGCCTCACCCATTCCGATCAATTCACGCTTTACATATTGCGTTAATTTAGCCGTTTCAGCTTTGTAGTAGCTTGGTAGATCTCGCAGGGCTTTCGCTTTAGCAATAGAATCTTTAATGTGATATGATCTATGGTCTTTTGACCGTTCGTCATATTGCCGTGCAAAGATCGCCAAAAACGAGCGCCCCAAGGCCATTTCTAATTTACTGACCCGTTTCGCTTTTTCTGTTTCAGCTGTCTTGATGATCCAATCGGCTTGCAATGCGAAAAGCCCGATAACCGCCACCACAATGGTGATAGAGGTGTATAATAATTTTTTTTTCATATTGTAATAATTTATGTCACGAATGTAGTGCGATGGCCCGGGGCGAAGCCGTTCTGTTAACATTCGTTAACACAGTTTAAGTGTTGTTAAAGATGGGCTTAGTTCCGTATGGCAAATTACCCTTTATCAAAGCACCTGCAAATAGCACTGACACTGCTTTCCCCTAAATTAGGTAAAGATCACAGTCCCTGCCTTAGCACTTCCGTTAATAAGGGGTAGTTCGCTCGCAAGGGTCGAACGCATATCGTTTACCCTTTATCAAAGCACCTGCAAATTGCACTGACACTGCTTTCCCCTAAATTAGGGGAAGACCACGGACTCTGCTTTAGCACTTCCGTTGATAAGGGGTAGATCATACCGATAAATAAATTAGTACAAAAGTTTTACTATGCGTGCATAATAACTATTTTTGAAATTAGATAAACCCTGCAACCATGCATTTTGAATTTACCGAAGAGCAACTGATGATACGCCAGGCCGCGCGCGATTTTGCGCAGAATGAGCTTAAACCCGGCGTGATAGAACGTGATGAGCACCAAAAATTCCCGGCCGAGCAGATCAAAAAACTGGGCGAACTGGGCTTTTTAGGTCTGATGGTATCGCCCGAATACGGCGGCAGCGGTATGGACGCGATCAGTTATGTACTGGCGATGGAAGAGCTGTCCAAGATAGACTCATCGGCATCGGTAGTGGTATCGGTAAATAACTCGCTGGTGTGCTACGGTCTGGAAAAATTTGGCACCGAGGAGCAAAAGCAAAAATATCTGGTCCCTTTAGCAAGCGGACAAGTACATGGCGCATTCTGTCTGTCAGAACCCGAGGCGGGTAGTGATGCCACCTCGCAACGTACCACAGCTATCGACATGGGCGACCACTATCTGCTTAACGGAACCAAAAATTGGATCACCAATGGCGGCACCGCGTCAACCTATCTGGTGATCGCACAAACCGATGTTGCCAAGGGGCACAAAGGCATTAACGCGCTCATTGTAGAAAAAGGTATGCCTGGTTTCACCGTCGGCCCAAAAGAAAATAAGATGGGGATCCGCGGATCTGATACACATTCGCTGATGTTCACAGATGTGAAAGTGCCCAAAGAGAACCGCATTGGTGAGGACGGCTTCGGATTTAAATTCGCTATGCAAACGTTGGAAGGTGGGCGCATTGGTATCGCCGCACAGGCTTTGGGTATCGCATCAGGGGCGTTCGAGCTGGCTACCGCCTATGCTAAAGAACGCAAAACTTTCGGCAAGCCAATTGCCGACCATCAAGCTATTCAATTTAAACTGGCCGATATGGCTACCGAGATAGAGGCCGCACGACTGCTTTGTCTGAAGGCGGCCTGGTTAAAAGACAATCACAAACCTTACGGCCCGGCCAGCGCTATGGCCAAACTCTTCGCATCTGAAGTGGCCATGAAAACCACCGTTGAGGCCGTGCAGATCCACGGTGGTTATGGCTTTGTAAAGGAATACCATGTAGAGCGCCTGATGCGTGATGCCAAGATCACGCAGATCTATGAGGGCACGTCCGAAATTCAGAAGATCGTCATATCCCGCGATGTGTTGAAATAGTTACACCATTTAGATGCCCTGCTTAATTAAGAATACTAATTTAGTAGGGTATTTTATTTTTATGCGTAACAGACTATTCTTATTGCTGATCGGTATCATTACCATCAGCGCTTGCCATACCACACCCACCGAATTGCAGACCGGCATTTGGCGCGGTGTACTGACCATGAAGACCGGCGACGAACTGCCCTTTAACTTTGAGGTTAAAGGCAAAGGCCCCAAACAACAGCTCACCATATTTAACGGAGCAGAAGAATTCCCGGTAGATGATGTGCGTTTGGTGGATGATTCAGTATTTATCAAAATGCCTTTGTTCGATTCAGAGTTCAAATTGAAGCAAGCCGACGGTAAACTCGTAGGCAAGTGGGTAAAACACCTTGCCCAAAAAGACAGCGAACTCGACTTTGTGGCCACTCCCGGGCAAGATTGGCGCTTTTTTGAAAAGCCAGAAACCGCTAAAGCTAATGTGGGTGGCCGCTGGTCGGCCGTGTTTACCAGCGATGGCGTGCGCGATACTACCGTTGGCGAGTTTAAGCAAGACGGCAACAAGGTTACCGGCACCTTCCTCACCACCACCGGCGATTACCGCTTTTTAGAGGGGACAATTAACGGCGATAAGCTTTATCTCTCTTGCTTTGAAGGCGGCCACGCTTTTTTGTTCAGTGCCGATGTTAAAGATAGTGTTACCCTCGTGAACGGAAAATTCGGTACCGATACCTGGGAAGCCGTTAAAAAATCTGATGCCAAACTGCCCGATGCCTACTCCCTCACCGCTTTAAAACCCGGCTTTAAAAAACTCGACTTTACCTTTAAAGACATCGACGGCAAACCCGTATCCCTTACCGACGACCGCTTTAAAGGCAAAGTGGTGATCGTACAATTTATGGGATCATGGTGCCCCAACTGCATGGACGAGACGGCTTACCTGGTCAACTATTACAAAAAGTATCAACCTAAGGGCGTGGAGATAGTCGGCCTGGCTTATGAGCGTACTACAGACTTTGAGCGGTCTAAAAAAACACTTACACAACTAAAAGACCGTTTTGATATCCCTTACCCGCTGCTGATCACCGGCTTTACTAACGATAAAAAAGAGACAGCTAAAAGTTTACCTATGCTGGCCAATTTTTTGGCCTTCCCTACCACCATCATTATCGACAAAAAAGGCGATGTCCGCAAGATCCACACCGGCTTTAGCGGTCCGGGTACAGGCGAACATTATGTGGAATTTGTGAACGAGTTTGAGAAATTGACGGATGATCTGCTGGCGGAAAAGTGAACCGGCGGTTTCTTTATTAGTGATCTGTTTCAAGTTCCCTACTTGGGGACTACCGTGTACCCACATTTTTAAAATTGGTTTATCTGCCCCTGGAGGGGGCTACCTGTTTATAGCAATGATCGTGAAAAATGAAATTCTTCCGGCGGAAGCACCCTTAAGCTAAGCATATCCACGAAGGGCAGCTTCTCTGAGGCATTATCATATCGGCTTGTTTTAATTATAAACAGGTAGTACCTCCGGCACATAGAAAGATGTGGGTCTGCGGTAGTCCCCAAGGAGGGAATTAAAAGCAACTCTACCATCAGCAACCATGACATAAAAAAACGCCCCGAGGAAACCCCAGGGCGTTCGATATTTTAACAAGGCCAATCAAGATCGACCGGTCACCGAATTAGTCGATAACCGAAACTTTCAGCATGTTGGTCTTACCTTTTTCGTAAATTGGTACTGATGCTGTATTGATCACCAGGTCGCCTTCAATTACGTGGCCTTCGGCTTTCAGCATGGCGTTGATGTCGGCGATAGATTTATCGGTGCTTTCAAAACCATCGTAGTAGAACGCTTTAACACCCCACAGTAAGCTTAACGAGTTAAGTAATTGCGTGTTGGCAGTAAAGATAAAAGTACCCGCTTTAGGGCGGTAACTTGATATCTCGAACGCGGTGTAACCCGATGTGGTCATAGATACGATACCTGTTGCGTTTACTTGTTTAGCTAAGTGAACAGCTGTTTCGCAAACGGCGTTGCTGGTCTTGGCAGCCTCAGGTACTTTATCATAAGATTCTTTAGGAGAGTTGAAAGGATAACCCAACTCTTCTACGTTACGTACGATCTTAGCCATGGTCTCGATAACGATCAGCGGGAATTCACCAACCGACGTCTCGCCGCTTAGCATCACCGCGTCGGCGCCATCTAATACGGAGTTAGCAACGTCATTCACCTCGGCACGTGTAGGGCGCGGGGTAGTGATCATCGACTCTAACATCTGCGTAGCAACGATAACCGGTTTAGAAGCTGCGCGACATTTGCGTGCGATCATTTTTTGCAGCAATGGTACTTCCTCTAAAGGCATTTCCACACCAAGGTCACCACGGGCCACCATCACACCGTCGGTAGCCTCTATAATAGCGTCGATGTTATCGATCGCCTCTGGTTTTTCAATCTTAGCGATGACGCGAGAGGCTTTACCGGCCCGGGCGATCACACGTTTCAGGTCAACAATGTCTTCAGCATTACGAACAAATGAAAGACCGATCCACTCTACGTCATTCTCTAAAGCCTGATCCAGATTGATCAGATCCTCTGGTGTTAAACTTGGGATAGATACTTTAGTGTTTGGCAGGTTAACACCTTTACGTGAAGTTAAGATACCACCGTGAACAACTTCGCAAACAACAAGGTCAACGCGGTTGGTCTCAATAACTTTCATTTGCAGTTTACCGTCGTCTAACAAGATGATCTCGTTAGGTTTTACGTCCTGCGGGAAAGTGTCATAAGTAATGTAGATCTGGTTCTCGTCGCCAATGCACTCTTTGGTGGTCATGTTGATGCGAGCACCGTTAGCAAGGTGGATACCACCGTCTTTTACCAATCCGATACGGATCTTTGGTCCTTGCAGGTCGGCCAGGATGCTGACATTGGTCTTGTACTCCTGGTTGATCTCGCGGATCAGGTCGATGGTTTTCTGGTGAACCTCGGGTTTACCGTGCGAAAAGTTCAAGCGGCAAACATTCACACCGGCTTGTATCATAGCTACCAATACGTCCTTTTGTGCCGAAGCAGGGCCCATAGTGGCAACTATTTTAGTTTTGTTGTTAGATAGTTTCATATTTTGAGGTTAATGAAAGAAGGCTCTTGTCCCAAGCATTGATGGTGTATTTATAACACCTTCGTAAAAATCTGCGCTAAAATAGGAGATTTTCTCTGGATTTCACTTTTTTTGGATCGATCTTTATTGCAGCCACCACTTCGGGTATCTTATTAAGGCCATTCACGATATTAACAAGGTCCTGATCATCTATATAATTTTTGATCAGCATAAAATAATCGGCCTCGCGCATTTCGGGGATTAGCAGGCCATCGGGGCTGCGGTTAGCTATAATATAGAACATCGTTTCGCTGGCTTCCCAAAAATCTTCGAACATAGCGAACTGCACAGGCTCGGGCGAATTGGGGTAGATATTTACCTCATGATCATCAACACGCTTAAAATTAAAGTGTAAAAACTTATTGATAAGATAACACATGCGGTAATCCTTTTGCGCTGATGTGATGGCAATTAGCACAAAATCAAGGTCGAATTCTAATTTTAAAACCTTTTTGTTCAAAACAATATTATTAAGTTCGTAAACTTACAAACAGAAACATCAGGGCTAAAATTTTGTTATCAATGATGGCAAAGATTTTAGGTTTGATATTTGATTTAATTTATTTTTCTTTGCACAGAATTTATTAATCATTAAAAACAAAAGACTATGTCTGATATCGCTTCAAGAGTAAAAGCTATTATCGTAGAAAAATTAGGTGTTGACGAATCTGAAGTTACACCTGAGGCAAGTTTCACGAATGACCTGGGTGCTGACTCTTTAGACACCGTAGAGCTGATCATGGAATTTGAAAAAGAATTTAACGTGGCTATCCCTGACGATCAGGCAGAAACTATCGGTACTGTTGGTCAAGCTGTAGCTTACCTTGAAAAAAACGTTAAATAATCTTTTCCATCTAAGAGATCTTGAATGGAGTTTAAAAGAGTTGTAGTAACCGGGCTTGGTGCGCTTACTCCGATCGGTAACACGGTTTCAGAATACTGGAACGGTCTGATCAGCGGAGTAAGCGGCGCAGCCATGATCAAGAGTTTTGATACTACCAAGTTCAAAACCCAATTCGCTTGCGAAGTAAAGAATTTTGATGCCGATGGCTTTTTAGGCCGTAAGGATGCCCGTAAACTGGACCCATTTGTTCAGTATGCGCTCTTTTCGACCGAAGAGGCTGTGAACGATGCCGGCTTAGATTTTTCTAAGTTGGATACCAGCCGCATAGGTGTGATCTGGGGTTCGGGCATAGGCGGTCTGAAGACTTTCCTTGACGAGGTTACCGCTTTCGCTAAAGGCGATGGTACACCACGTTTTAATCCATTCTTTATCCCTAAGATGATAGCTGATATCGCTCCCGGGCATATCTCTATAAAATACGGCTTACGCGGGCCAAACTTTACCACAGTTTCTGCTTGTGCATCATCTAACAACTCGTTAATTGATGCCTTTAATTACATCCGTTTAGGAAAAGCCAATATGTTTATCAGCGGCGGCTCCGAAGCGATCATTAATGAAGCAGGTATCGGTGGTTTTAATGCCATGCACGCCCTGTCTACCCGTAATGATGACCCTGCAACGGCCTCGCGCCCGTTCGACCTTGACCGCGACGGTTTTGTTGCCGGCGAAGGTGCAGGTACTATCATACTGGAAGAACTGGAGCATGCTAAAGCACGCGGAGCAAAGATCTATGCTGAAATGATGGGTGGCGGCATGAGTGCCGACGCTTACCACATGACAGCACCGCATCCTGAAGGCATGGGCGCAGCCCTTGTAATGAAGGCCGCGTTAGAAGATGCAGGCATGACACCGGCTGACATCGACTACGTGAACGTTCATGGTACATCGACCCCGATCGGTGACCCGCAGGAAGTTAAAGCGATTACAGAAGCTTACGGCGAGGATATCTATCGCATCAATATCAGCTCTACCAAATCAATGACCGGTCACCTGTTGGGTGCTGCCGGCGCTGTTGAGGCTATCGCTGCTATTATGTCCGTTAAGCACAATATCATTCCACCGACCATCAACCACTTTACTGATGATCCGGCTTTTGACCCTAAGATCAACTTCACCTTTAACAAGTCGCAAGAGCGTATTGTTAGGGCTGCGCAAAGCAACGGATTTGGTTTTGGCGGACACAATGCTTCCGTGATATTCAAAAAGTTCGAAGAATAATAGCCTGTAGAATGCCAATAACCGGGTTTTATAAGCTGTATTTTTCTAAGAACAAGACTTACGTTAAGCAATTAAAGAATTTGCTCGGCTTCGTGCCGGGCAATTTGTCGTTATACCGTAATGCATTTCGGCACAAATCAGCAGCCACCAACGTACGTAAAGGCGTAAAGAACAGTAACGAGCGTTTAGAATTTTTAGGCGATGCCGTGTTAGGCAGCGTGGTGGCCGAAGTTTTGTTTAAACTTTACCCTTACGAGGACGAGGGCTTTTTGACCGAGCTACGTTCTAAGATCGTTAACCGAGCTAACCTTAACCAGTTGGCCCGGAAAATGGGTTTTGAGCAATTGGTAGAATACGATGCCCGCATGGTAGGCAGCACCCGCCAGGGTTCGCTGTTAGGCGATGCTTTTGAAGCGTTGATCGGCGCCGTTTATCTGGACAAGGGTTACGAGTTCACTAAGAGTTTCCTAATCAACCACATCATTAAATCCCACATCGATATCCACACTCTGGAGCAGACCGAGACCAACTTCAAGAGCAAGTTGATCGAATGGTGCCAGCGCCACGGCAAGGATATCAGCTTTGATCTGGTAGAGAACAAAGAGGGCGAAAGCAACAAGCTATTCAGCATCCACGCTATTATTGATGGCGAAGTGATGGGCTTGGGTAAGGAGTTCTCTAAAAAGAATGCGGAGAAACTTGCGGCAGAGAAAGCATGCGAGGTGTTGGGGATCTGAGGTTAGTTAATTAGTGATCAGTTAATTAGAGATTAGGTGGAATTAGCTACCTTTCTTTCGCAAGAACTCGATATAGCCATTTATCATTTTCATACATTCCTCGCACTCCGCTCTCAATTCGATCAATACATCTTTCGTTATGTAGTCCTCGTCGAAAGCTATTATTAAATGATCGATAGTTTCAGCAGCTGAACCCCTTGCGTTAATAAAAAATTTTGCGGCATCAGCGTAGTGATAGCGACCGTGGCCTTCGGCAATATTATTACCGATAGATCTGGAGGAACGAACGATCTGGTCTGTCAATCTATATTTCTCTTCAGAAGGAAAAGACGTTTTGTTAATTGAGATATAGTTTTTCTAAATGCTCTGGATCTTTTCCAAACGTTTAGGTCATAAAGGCACTCATGCCATTAAGATAAGAAAAAACAGACGAATATCGACCAATCCCACCTAATCTCTAATTAACTAATCTCTCTACCTAAGGAATGATCGTATCCTTACTCACCAGTTTCGGCAGATCCCTTATCGGCCCCTTCTTATAATCCTCTAACGACTTTTTGATATGCTTCATCACGTCGTACTCGTTCATCTTCATCAGATCGGCGTGGTGCGGTTTGTAAGCATCGTAAAAGATCTGCACTTCTTCATCCGGCAGGCCGGTTATTTTTTTGATCAGACCTTTGTTATATCTGCGGCTGTCCTGGGCGGCTTCCTCTTCGCGCTTAGCGTATTCTGCAAAGCGGCGGGCATTCTTAGGTTCGCGACCGAATAATGAATACAATCCATTCAACGGCGAACTGATCACCGAACCGACCGAAGGCTTACCACCGTAGTAGACGCCCTTTTTGTTATAGTCGCTCATGATGCTGTTCATCTCCTGTTGCTTGGTCTGCCCTTTAACGGTCACAGTTTTCAACATGGTAGCCTCATTTAAAAACACTACCATATCGGCAATACCGGTAACGGGGATACGGTTGGTGGTGTAGTCGTACTTACTGAAGGCAAGGGTATCGCCAATGGCGGCCTTGATCATAAAAGTACCCTGATCATCGGTGATCTTGATCTCTTTGGTCCGCAGGTTCACTACCTGTACCTCGGCTACCCGTACAGATGTACCACGTGTACACACAAAGCCGGCAATACTGCGGTCGCCTTTGATCTGGGCCGAAGTACCAAGACAGGCCAAAACCAATATCAAAAAAAGTTGTATTCTTTTAAAACCCATTATATAAGTGGGGGTAAATTTAACAATAGTTAACGGACTAAAATGCTAAAAAGTGTTAAAGTATAGACTTTGAGCCCTTTCTGCCATTTAGTCGGGATAAATTTAATTTCCTATCTTTGCGCATGATAAAATCCATGACAGGGTATGGTACGGCAAGCACCAACGCCGGCACTACAAAATATACTGTAGAGATCAAATCCCTGAACAGTAAATTCCTGGAGCTTTCGCTCCGCATCCCAAAAAACTTTTCTGATAAGGAGTTTCAGCTACGCACCGAGTGCAATAAGCAGATCGAGCGCGGTAAAGTGAACCTCTCTATTATGGTTGAAAAGACCGACGCTACCGTTAAGGCAGCCGGTATAAATACGGTATTGCTTAAACAATACTTTGAGCAACTTAAAGCTGTAAGCTTAGAATTGAACGAACCATCAGGCAATTTATTACAGTTAGCCTTGGGCCTGCCGGATGTGGTGAGGTTTGACGAGGATAGCGTGTCTGAAGAAGAATGGAAGACCGTGGAGAAGACCTTTCAGGAGGCACTGAAGAATTTCCAACAGTTCCGTGCCGACGAAGGCGCTGTGTTAGAGAACGACGCCCGTTACCGCATCGGTCTGATCCAACAGAACCTAAAACTGATCGAGGTTGAGGAGCCAAAACGTGTACCGGTCATTCGCGAACGTTTAGATACTTTCCTGTCAGATGCTGTTGGCCGCGACTTAGTAGACAAGAACCGCTTTGAACAAGAACTGATCTATTTTATTGATAAGCTGGACATCACCGAAGAAAAGACCCGCCTGACCACCCATTGCGAGTACTTTTTACAAACGCTGAAAAGTGCGGATGCCAATGGTAAAAAGCTGGGCTTCATTTCGCAAGAGATAGGCAGAGAGATCAACACCATCGGATCCAAAGCTAACGACGCCAACATCCAAAAACTGGTTGTAGGCATGAAAGAAGAACTGGAAAAGATAAAGGAGCAACTTTTAAATGTGTTGTAATGTTGGAAGGTTGTAAGGTTTGAATGTTAGCCTTACAACTTTTCAATCTTCAAACTTTGAAACACAATGACAGAAGAACCAGAAGGTAAACTCATCATATTCTCGGCACCATCGGGGGCGGGAAAAACCACCATTGTAAGGCACTTGCTTACCAAGTTCCCTAATTTGGAGTTCTCGATATCGGCCACCACCCGCGAGGCGCGTGGCGAGGAGGTGAACGGCAAAGATTATTACTTCATCAGTAAAGAAGAATTTTTGCACCGCATTGCCAAAAAGCAATTTGTGGAATTTGAAGAAGTTTACTCGGGCACTTTCTATGGCACTTTGCGAGAGGAGATCGAGCGCATATGGTCGACCGGTAAAACGGTGATCTTTGACATTGACGTAGAAGGCGGCCTTCACCTAAAACGCAAGTATGATGGGCAAGCTATGGCGATCTTTGTCCAGCCGCCATCATTAGACGTGCTGAAACAACGTTTATCCGGTCGCGGTACAGATAGCCCTCAAAAGCTGTTAGAACGCTTTGATAAAGCCGAAAAAGAGCTGAACTACGCGCCAAAGTTTGATATTATCCTAAAAAATCACGATCTTGAGACAGCTTGCAACGAAGCGGAGGCTTTAGTGCGAAGTTTTTTAACCCCCTAACCCCTGAAGGGGAAATGATGGTTAAACGCTCCCCTTTAGGGGCGGGGGGCTTAACTATAAATTATGAAGATCGGTCTATTTTTCGGTTCATTCAACCCAATTCACATCGGTCACCTCATCATCGCCAATTACATGGCTAACCATACCACGCTGGATAAAGTGTGGCTGGTGGTGTCCCCGCAAAATCCTTTTAAGAAATATGGCGACCTGGTGAACACCTACGATCGCCTGGAGATGGCCAAACTGGCTACCGAAAACGCTGATAATATCAGCGTAAGCGATGTAGAACTAAAACTGCCGCAACCATCGTACACCATCGATACGCTTGCTCACCTCAAGGAGCAATACCCACAACACGAATTCGCCATTATTATGGGGTCGGACAATTTGGCCAGCCTGCACAAATGGAAGAATTACAAGCTGATCCTGCGCGACTACCAAATTTACGTTTACCCCCGACCGGGTTACGAAAACGCCGAATTAGCCTCGCACCCGTCCGTCACCATCACTATGACACCTCAGATGGAGTTATCGGCCACCTTTATCCGTAAGTCTATCACCGAAGGTAAAAACATCCAATATTTTGTTCCAGACCCCGTTCTGAAGTTTATAGACAGCAAGAGTTTGTATAAGCATTAAAGCATTATGACCATCTCCAGAGCATTCGTAATAGCGATTATCGAATGCCCTATGTGATCAATGTTGACGAACTGGTCAATAAGGTTATTTTGCATGCTAAGATAGCATTGGCCAGCAGCAGATAGCCAATGGCGACTTTCTGACCGAACAAGAGTTAGATAAAGAAGTATACTTTTGGAGTTAACCCTTACCTCAAACCATAAAATATCCTAAATCCCTGGTTAACTTTCTTGTTAGCATCAATAGCTACGCCGTAATCAAAGCGTAAGAATAGCCTTTTGATGCCAAAATAAGCCTCGTAGTAATTGGTGGTATTATGGGCGGCCAGGTAGTTCACGCCGATCATCTCTTCTAACTTTAGCTTACGCAGCCCGGGCACCTTGTTAAAGAAGTATCCGGTAAAATTATGCTCTACGTGTCCTTCAAAAAAGCGGCCATCGGTACTGTGATCGTAGAAACCTAAATAGCGGAAACTACCAATAGTTGGATCGAACACGCTACCCTGGTTACCCTGAAAGTGGTTAAAATCCATAAAGTACACCTGTTTGGCATTGAAGAAGTGGCCTGCCGAAAATTTGTAAGCGGTGTAACCTAATAGCCCTACTGATACCTTATCGTCATATAGTTCGGCTGAACCAAAGTCGTAGTCAGCGCCTTTCATACCTTTGCGGTAATTCACTTTAAGGCGTGGCCATTCAGGGGCTTCGTAAACGCGTCCGGTCGGCCTGGTAACATACTCCTGGTTAAAGGTGAATAACACCGACGCTTTAAAAGTCAACGCATCGTGTGACGGAAAGAGCGGGCTTTCGGCCAATGGGGTGAGCGGGTTATTTGACGTATACTCTTTATCCTTATTATCAAAAATATGATTGCCCGATGTGTTATACAGTTGATCGCGCCTTGCGTATGATAATTCCGTATTCAACAATACACCATTCTTAACCTCGCGCTGAAAACCCAACTTAGCATAACGGGAACGGTAGTATTTAACAAAGTTATTCTCGCTGATAAGCGAGCTGATGGTGTTGAACGTTAAGGAACGGGTACCTACATCGCTCAGATCCAATATATCGCCACCAAACGCAGCAAAGAAGGCACCCTGGTTTGGCACATCGTAATTATACGCAAAGTTTACGTTAGCATTGAACATCTTATTACCAAAGCCATAGCGCAAAGCCGGGGTAATAGCATATGACGAACCATCCTTAAGCGTTTTACTGAATTTCACTCTTGGCATCACTCCCCAACCCTCTACCGTGTTATAATAAATGCTGGTGTAGAATGGATAAACATATACCACCTTACCGCTTTTGCGGTTACTGTACTGGTATCCAGTGACCGTAAAATTGAACGGACTAAGCTGATTATCGGCTCGTTCTAAAGAGTCGAGGTAAGGCAACGACTGCCTTATCTTCATGGTGCTGTCTTTCTTAATATAGTCGCGGTTCTCCTGAGTTGTTAGCGGTACGGGGCGGGTGAGTGCCCAATAGGCATCGTCTTTTTTATTAGCGGCCGTATCTATCCGCATGATCTCGCCGTTGAAATGGCCCTCAGGGAAATTGGGTTGTAAATTATAGTTGTTGTACACAGCGGCATAGTAGCCATCAAATTTAAAGCCCAAAACATCGCCTTTAAAAGCATATTGGGTTGATGCCGGCATCCAAATACTATCGCTTACAGGTACATATTGCTGGCTGATCTCTAACGTATCTACCAGGTTTATCATCGCATCCTTGGTGATCAGCAGGTCGGTGCCGTAAATTCGCCAATCGCCTTCCATGATGTAAATTACCCCACGGAACACGGGATCGTGCTTACGTTTAGGTAGCAACTGTATCTTATGGATAGTCTTGCCGCTCTCGCTGGTAGATCCTAACAGCTTGTAATTATAAAAGGACATGGCGTTAGATGCCACCGGCGATACAAATCCCCGCGCGCTCAGTCCGGTCACCTCAAAAAGGTTCTTGTAAAAATTAACCTCCAGATCTGATGCTTTATTAAAGCTGAAAGCCGTATTCTGCCCCGCTACTTTAGAAGCGATCATCCGCTCCTTTACCTTGCCATCTTTATAATTGTATTCGGATAACGACTCTGACTGATATAGGATACCTTTGCCTGAACTATCCAGATCCAGCACTTTAGCTACATCCCTGCCTAAAAGTTTTTTAGGCGACTCTACCAATTTCTGTACCCCTTTGATATAAACGGCGGCGCTATATTCTTTCACCTGTTTTTCATACACTTCGCGCTTATCTATCGCCTGTTGCATAATGTCCTTGGCCACATCGCCACGGCGCGACTTTACATTTACTGTCTTTAACAGAAAACTATCGGCCACCATTTTAATATCGCGGCGTTCTTCGGCTTGGTTAACCGTCACTTTTTCGGTACGCTCTTTATAGCCAACAAAACGGTAAACCACATTATAGGTGCCCGGTTTTAAGTTAAAGGCGTAAAAGCCGGCCTCGTTAGCTGAAGTGCCGTAGGTAGTATTTTTAATATATACTGATGCGAACCCAATGGGATGGTCTTGCGGATCGGTAATACGGCCGCTCAGGCGATAGGTTTGCCCAAATGCCTTGATGCTCAATAGCGTTATAAATATTAGGAGTAGTTGTTTTTTCATGACCGTATCCAAATCACATAATGATAGTTAGGCCCGAAATGTTTTAATACAATATATATCAATGAAAATTTTTGCCCTCATCCCCTTCCATAAGTCATTCTTGTGTTAACAAGCGCTTTACATTTGCAACAAACTCATATTCTGCTATATTTGAATTAATTAAAAGTTGAAACAATGAAAAAGTATTTCTTTATAGCTCTGATAACTGCCTTTGCTATTTGCGCAAAAGCACAGACGGCTACAACTGTAGCCCCGGCCGCAACGGTAAATCCGGCTGTGACGGCCGCTAAAGCGCGACTTGCCGAGGCAAAAACTAATCCTTTATATCACCCGGAGGCCGATGCCAAAGCCGAGATAGCCGCTGCCATTAAAAAGGCCGCTGCCGAAAATAAGAACGTGTTATTGCAATGGGGTGGCAACTGGTGTATCTGGTGCCTGCGTTTCCATGATCTGGTAAAAAGCGATGCGGACCTGACCAAATACATGAACGATAACTTTGTGGTACTGCATGTAAACTATAGCCCCGAGAATAAGAACGAGGATATTTTGGCCAGCCAGGGATACCCGCAACGTTTCGGTTTCCCGGTGTTTGTGATCTTGGATAGCAAAGGCAACCGTCTGCACACCCAAGACTCGGCCTTTTTAGAGGAAGGCGATGGCCACAGCAAAAAGAAAGTGATGGAGTTTTTCAGGGCTTGGACAACGACGGCTATCGACCCTAAAACTTACGCCCCTAAACCAAAACCGGCTACAGCTAATTAAACCATTGCCAAGGGCAATAGGTCAGATATAAATAATTGTTGAACCTAAAATTGTAAAGCCATGAGGATAGCGAGATTGTGCTGGGACTATTGCTTTGTAAGCAACCGCAAACTGCAAAGCAAAGTTTGTAAAGCACAGGTATTTTAACGTTCCGGGTGATCGGTACGTGGCCTGACGGTTACCGAGGTATAGGCATTAGCATCATGATAGGTGGTAATGCCTGCCTCGTATTTAGCATCCTGATAAATGGCAATGGTGCGTTTAGGTTCGTTAATGGTACGCTTAAGGGCAAAGCCGGTACGTTTCATATCACCTATCAAACCGTTTGTGTAGCTCTTTTTGTTGTATGTAAAAGTGATGCCGGCCGGTATCTTCCGTGCGGTATCTCCGGCGAAGATGGCCACATTCTCTATCCCATCCCCCAACTTTTTCTGAAACCTGATGGTAGCTGCGTTGTTCAGCTGGCCACTACCCGATATATTGAAGCCCCTGGCCTGCAGGTGCGCGGTCACGGTATTAAAAGGCGCACCAAGCTCCTTAACCAATTGGCCCACAGTGATGCTTTGCGCCAGGGCACCAAAGCCGCCGAAGGCAATTATGCACGTTGTCAGCAGGTACTTAAACATTTATACTCCCAAATATCCGATAAAGTTAATATATGATCAGGGGGTTGTCAACTTGCGCTTATCAACCCAGGTAACCTGCATGGAGGTGTGCTTGGTAATATCATTATAAGCGCAAATGATCACTTCATATTTGGGGCTGATATAGTCCCAGGTGGTTTTTTCCTCGTCACTATACTTACGCCATAGTTTTAACGAGAGCGGTTTCATCTGCTCCAAAAAGTTTTCGGTGAACGACCACTTATTGTACATATAGTTTATGCCGGGCGCTATGTTCTTAGCACTGTCTTTAAGCGATTTCCCTATCGACTCGTGCACGCTGCCCGCCTGTTTTGAATACATCACTGTCCGGATACCTCCAAAGTCCCCCGTGCTTGCCTTTTTAAACTGCTTAGGTCTTAAAAAAGCTTCGGTCTGATCGAATGGTTTTTCTAACTGGCTGATCAATTCTGTAAGCGTCAAGCTTTGGGCCTGCACGCCAATTGTCAGCAACAAGGCCGAGGCTAATGCGATAACATGTTTGGTCATGGATATGTAGGTTATATTTTGATAAATATAGGGCTAAAAATAACAAACGCAAATGCCGTTTATTGGCAGCCTTTCGTTATTATTGTCTACAAGGCTTTCTGCTGCGGCTACCAAACTAAAAAGAAATTTACGCGTGTTCCTGCTACTGTCCGTTATCTTCTTTTTTATCATTCTGCGGTTCGTGGTAAGCCTGTTCAATTTTTTATCGGACCCTAAGCTGCGCCGTGTAGGCAAGCAGCATTATGATAAAATATCGATACTGATCCCCGCCCGTAACGAGGCCGATAATATCCTCACCCTGCTCAACTCTATTTTAGACCAGGACCATCCTGAGTACGAGGTGATCATTTTGGACGATAATTCTACCGACGATACTTACCGCATTTGCCAACGATTTGCCAATGCGCATCCCCGCTTCTCGGTCATCAAAGGCGAACCATTGCCCGACGGCTGGCTCGGCAAAAACTTTGCCTGCCATCAGCTGGCCCAACAAGCTACGGGAGAATATCTGCTGTTTATTGATGCCGACACCCGCATTGCCCCCGGATTGCTCAATAGCGCCCTGCACCGTATGCAGCTGCGCAAACTAAATCTGCTGAGTGTTTTTGCCGATGCCGAAATGCGTACCCTGGCCGAGCTGACTGTTACCCCGCTGACACATTACCTATTGCTGAACCTGCTGCCCTTGCAACTGATCTACCTCGTTAAAAACAAGATCATTGCCGAAGCCAGTGGACAATTCATGCTTTTCGATGCCGCTCATTATCGCACCAATCAATGGCATACCGCCGTGAAACATAAAGTAGTGGAGGATGTGGACATTATGCGTCTTGTTAAACAACGTAAACTGAACGGCGAGGCTTTGTTAGCCAATGGCCTTTTTAGTAGCCGCAATTTTAAAACTTATGGCGATGCGGTGAATGGCTTGAGCCGGGGTGTCCTATCAGCGTTTAACTATAATGTACTGTCGCTGTTGTTCTACCTTATCATCCTGTTAGGCGGTCCGTTAATGGTGGTAGCCACGTTGGATCTTAGTCTGATCATGTTCATGTGCGGGTTGATCATCTTGGGGCGCATCATGATATCTCTGTCTGCCCGGCAAAGTGCCTGGAGGAACATGTTGCTGCACCCTATACAAATGCTCAACCTGATGCTGATCGCCTTTTTAGCTATTCAGCGCTATTTGACCAAGACTACGGTGTGGAAAGGGAGACGGGTGTAATCTTGACTTGGGATTTCCGGACTTTATTTCCTTTCACTGGCTTCAGTTTATAACTGAAGCTTTAGAGATGGTTGGAAGTCTGTGACTTCCTTAACAAGTCCCAGACTTGTTTTTATTCGTTAAGCTTCAGTCACAGACTGAAGCCAGCGAGGGGTAACCCCAACGGGGTTTATTGTTCAGTCCCTACTACTCTTTACTAAACACCACCTTCTGGGTAATAGTAGTCACCTTCCCGCTAACGTCACCCAACCAGGCGGGGCCGCTCTTAATAAGCTCGATCGCTTTTTTGTCGACGGTTTCATTAATGCCTTTAACGACCTTAAGGTCGCCGAGCCGGCCTTTGGCATCTACGGTGAATGATACGCGCACCGTGCCGCTTGTTGTGCCGGTGGCTTTTGCTTTCAGGTATTTGTCGTAAGCATCCCAGCCCATTTTAGGGTGAGCGGTTTTAATAACTTCGGTATTCATTTTATCAAAACCGCCAACTTTAGCCTGGGCCGCCTTTTCGCTAACCGTTTTTTCGCGATCGCTTAAGCCGGCATGGCTGCTTACCGGCGCGTTGAATTTACCTAAAGAGTTATCCTTAGCTTCTTTCTTTACCGCGGCCTCTAAGTTAGGGCTCACCGGCGCGCCGAGTTCTTTCATCAGGATGCTGCTTGGTTTAGGGGGGGTGGTCAGGTTCACGTCTTTTACTTTGCCATCAAGCGCCTGTGGCTGCGCGGCTTTATTGGCAGCAATGCTACTCTCGGTCACCTTGGGTACGCCGGGCAGACTGATCTCGGTTACTTTAGTAGTGTCCTTTTGATCTTTCGAAACGTAACCCCTAACAACCATATTCGCATCAGCACGACCGATGTTTCCAACGCTGTTGTTCTTATTACTAACTAAACTTGCCGCCAAAATACTATCTGTCGACTTCTTGCCGGCTACGTTGCCATTCTTGTCGACAACATATCCGTTTATGTTTTTCAATATCGAGTCCAGCTTTCCTTTAGGATATCTTTTATCTGCCGGCACTTGTCTTACATCGGTAATGTAAACCTGTGTATCGGCCTTCCCAACAGCGCCATATGCTTTAGCTTGCGCCATACGCGCCTTAGCCACTACAGCCGCTATCATCTGCTCTTGCTGAACCTCTGCTGCAAAAGCTTCTGCAACGGCCGGGCTTTGCTGCGCCTCTTTATTAGGTGCTACCTTATTAGCTAATACCGGTGTGTGTGTTACCTGCTTTTCGGCAGCAATTGCAGCCTCTTTAGCTAAGGTTTTAGATGTGGTGTCTATCGGCGCAGCCGTACGGTCTTCAGTTGCTGGTGGGGTGATCAGATCCGCCACTTGTTGCTTTTCTACTTCGGCACCTTTTGGCCAAAGGATGTAGCCTATGCTGAAGAACAGCAACACTGCAGCCGCCGCGGCATAATATCTCCACGGGGTAATGCTACGCACCTTGGCCGGGGCTATGCGCTGCGCCAAACGGGCATCAAGCTCATCGAAATTAAAAGCATCAGGACCACCGGCCGACTCAAAGCCTTCCAGTGCGTCCATCAAGAAAGGATCATCCTGTGCCTCACGCTCCAGTTTGTGCATGGCGCGGGCATCAAGCTCCCCTTCAAGGTACTTTTTAATTTGCGATATGTCTTTCTTACTATCGTCCACCGTTCTTTTCCAGGCAAATTTTTAAGTTACGTTTGCCGTTCTGTATATAGCTTTTCACTTCGTTAAGGGAGTAGCCTGTCTCGTCGGCTATTTCCTTGTAACACTTATCGTTATAGTAGAACATGTCCACACTTTGCTTTTGCGCGGCGGGCAGTTTATCCATACAACGCTCAAGCGCCGTTAACGTTTCTTCTTTGTCTTCGGTATCAGGATGCATAATGATGTTATTTTCCATAACGTCATCCAAATTAATTACATCCATTTTTTTGCCCGACCGTAACTGCATCAAACAATGGTTCCTTGCCAGCACATACAACCACGGGCGAAACTGCTTGATATCGTGCTTGCCCGCCTTGGTCACCAGTTCCTCAAATATCTGCATTACAGCGTCTTTACACAACTCCTCGTCCTTTAAATATTTAAGGCACACACCATAAACCAGGCCCATGTAGGGTTTGTAAAGTTTCCCCAACACGGCCAGATCGCCGCTTTGGCGGTACTGATCAAGCAGGGCAAGGTCGCCCGCTTCGTCGTGCCGTTTTGTGGATGGGAATACGCTCATTTAACAGGGCTCAAAATAAAAGTTTAAAATGGTTTATGGAAATGGCGTTTTGGCTGCATCATGAGGGTATAGAATCTGAAAAATAAATTTTTCACCGCCGTATGGAAACCGGATCCCCACGGCATCCTAACCACATAAAACCAATAAGCGTTATGAAAAAGATCTTATTACTACTGATGACCATACTTGCCTCAGTTGCAAGTTTCGGCCAATCGACCGGCAATAAAAAACCCGCCGAACAATATACCCTGACCGGAACAGTGACCGATGCCATCGCAAAATTTCCGCTGCCCGGAGCTACTGTCTCATTGCATGGCAGAGCCATTACCGCTACCAACATGGATGGTAAATACAGTATTATGGTTAAACCCGGCGATACATTGTCCTTTATGTCATTAGGCTACGCACAGCGGTTTTATAAGCTTAAACCCGGCCAAAAGATATTAGATGTTACTTTGATGGAGGGCAACAACGCCGCCTTGAAAGATGTGGTGATCCGCGGCTATGTCCGCCGCACCCGCGAACAAACTACGGGCGCATCTACCATTATCACCGCCCCCGAGGTGAGCAACAACAAGGTTGCCAACGTTGAGCAGTTGTTGCAAGGAAAAGTAGCCGGGCTTAACATACAGAACGCTAATAGCGCGAAGGCGGCGCCAGTAAACTACGGCAATGCGGACAGAAATACTTTAACGCCGTTGCCTGATAGGCGGGAAACTAATGAGGCTTACGGCAAGGTTACCGACAATAAATTTTTACAACCCACCGATCAGCCGCTATCTACCTTCTCGGTAGATGTGGACAAGGCATCGTACACCAATATTCGCCGCTATATTAACGCGGGGCAACTCCCTCCTAAAGATGCCGTGCGCATTGAGGAGATGATCAATTATTTTAAATATCAACTACCTGAACCGAAAGGCAACGAGCCGGTGGCCATAGCCACCGCGCTTGCAGCCGCCCCCTGGGCGCCAACGCACCGACTGCTACGCATTGGTCTGAAAGCGCGCGAGATCCCGACCGACAAATTACCCGCAAGTAACCTGGTATTCCTGATCGATGTATCGGGATCGATGGAGGACAGTAATAAACTGCCGCTGGTAAAAGAATCGATGAAGATGCTGGTAGAGCAACTGCGCGAGCAGGACCGCGTAGCCATTGTGGTGTACGCCGGCAGCGCCGGACTGGTTCTGCCATCAACCCCGGGCGATCAAAAGCAGACCATTATTGATGCCCTTGATAAACTGAGCGCGGGCGGATCCACAGCCGGTGGCGCGGGTATTAAACTTGCCTACAAAGTAGCCCGCGATAATTTTAAGAAAGGCGGCAACAACCGCGTAGTAATGGCAACCGACGGCGACTTTAACGTTGGCGCCAGCAGCGACAAAAGCATGGAAGAGCTGATCACCATAGAGCGCGCCAGCGGCGTGGCCCTATCGGTTTTAGGTTACGGCATGGGTAATTACAAGGACAAAAAGATGGAGATACTGGCCGATAAAGGCGACGGTAACTATGCCTACATCGACAATATGGACGAGGCCCGCCGTGCCTTGGTGAGCGAGTTCGGCGGCACTATGTTTACGGTAGCCAAGGATGTGAAATTGCAGATCGAGTTCAACCCGGCCAAGGTGCAGGCATACCGGTTGATCGGTTACGAGAACCGCCTGCTGGCCAAGGAGGATTTTAATAATGATAAAAAAGATGCCGGCGATATGGGATCAGGCCATACGGTGACGGCTTTGTACGAGATCATCCCGGCGGGTATTAAAGACGACTATGCGGGCAGTGTAGATCCGTTGAAATATCAAAAGGTAGAAGAAAAAGCCCCGGCTAAGTCAACGTCTGACGAAATGCTGACCATCAAATTCCGCTACAAGCAACCGGAGAGTTTGAGCAGCAAACTGCAACAGGTAACCGTTAACGATGACCCTAAAGACTTTGATAAACAATCGGCCGATTTCCGTTTCGCCGCCGCCGTGGCCGAGGTTGGTATGCTGCTCCGCGACTCGGAGTTTAAAGGACAGGCCACCTATGATCAGGCCATAAAGATAGCCGAAAAAGCTAAGGCTAACGACGAGGAAGGCTACCGCTCGGAGTTTATCCGTATGGTAAAAACAGCCCGCTCATTAAGCAAAAGCGAACTGGCACAGAAATAAGTTTTTTGAGGTGTTTTGATGTAGAGTGGGCCCGGTACGCGAAAACTGCCGGGCTTTTTGTAGTATTTACTCTCACTTCCGCGTCGTTCGTGTTCACGGTGAACACGAGGCACCCGAGAGGCTTAACTTACTGACCATCAGTACCAATTTTTTTTGTCGTGAACAAGTCGCCATGAACAACTTTTATAAACTCCTACAAAACAACACCTTAGCTCGCCAAAACGAAAAATTTGCCGTGAACGATCATGAACAAGGTCGTCTGCATGAATATTTTGTCGCCCGATATCGCTATTCACGGTTGATCTTGAAGGTGAAATGACAAGCTCAGGACTCCCCGCTTGAGCGGGGAAGCACTGAACGAACCTGAAGCAGCACCTCTCATAGGGGTGTGTCCTTTCACCGCCCTCAATTTGCAAACGGAGGACACACCCCTGCCCCCGCTCGAGCGGGGAAGCGAGACTTTAAGGTATTTCCGGCAACCTTGTTATCCGACCCTTGCCGCAGAAACACACCCCTATCAATGCTCCTGCAAATTGCGTTGTTTGTGGTTACCCTCTCGAGAGGGGAGACCACAGACCGTAGTTTTACCACGGACAAAAACAGGGGTGTGTTGTGAGGCCAACGCCTACCTCCTCCTCTGTCAACTCCAAACTCTCAAACTCGTGAAAGCCGTGATCCAACTCCTCATCCCAGGGGTGGGTATGCAGATCCGGCACCTGCCACTCCCCGGCGTAGAACCATTGGCCATCGATCAGTTTGGAGCGGATGCGGGCCTCCAACTCTTGCAGACTTAAATGATCCGGATCAGCAAACATTACCGAGCCGAAAGTTTTATAATTGCCGGCATCGCGGTAGAGGTAGTTGAATTTGATGTTGGGCATGGCGTTAGGTTAGAAGAATGTTGAAGCTTTCGCTTTCCGACCAACGAACGGACGTATTAAAGAATAAGTACTCCGCAAATGGCTCAGGCCAAAAGAAGTCTGGGTTAAGTCCGTCGCTTGTCTGCTTGAAAATGGCGTGATGCTCTATCCCATTAAACGTACCGGTCCAAACCTCGCTCTCACAAAAGCCGCTCCCTAAAGCCAAGAGGAAGCGCTTCCACTTATAGTTATAAATGAAGTGTTCATAGTCACGTCCAAGACCGAGTGGATCCTCCTCTTTTAATAGCCTGCACAATTCTACTGAGGTTAACTCGTAACGAGGTTGGATCATACTTATCGCGGCTTCAAATAGCTCCGGAAACTTAGAGTCGACCATCATTAGGTTAAGACGCAGTTTGGAAGAGATCTCTGCCCCTACAGTCGAAAATAATACGGCGGAGCTTTTACCTGATACTATCCGCTCTTTTACCCCTTCAATGTACCGCGCATCATTTTCTGAAAGGTGGAGCACGCCAAAACGTTTGATGTTTTGGGCATCGATGTAGATGTAATTCAGCTTGTAGTTGCGCATAATGCAAAGCTACCTTGGGCGGGAAGTTTTGTCAATCGGATATAAGTGAACTTTTATTAAATGACACTTATAGTCCGTTGACTTATAGTCGACATTAAGCCAACTTGCTCACATGAGTATCAAGGTCAAAGTTGGCCAACGAATAAGGGAACTACGTAACGAGTTAGGTATTTCTCAAGAGGCTTTGGCTAACAAGGCCGAAATTGATAGAACCTACGTAACTGATGTCGAAAACGGCCGACGAAATATCTCTATTGAGAACCTGGAAAAGCTTATAGACGCTTTACAGGTACAGTTAAAGGATTTTTTTGACGCTCCTAATTTTATAAAATAATGGGAGCCTATTATTCAAATTCCTTGGCAGGTTTTCTTAAAGACGATACGCTCAAGATATCGGGCACACTCACGCATGGAGCCGGTCTTTCTGGCTTCTATCAGCAAAAGCATACTCAGACCCTTTCCTGGGGAGACGCTATCAATACGTTAAAAACAGCATTTGATCAGATCATTGCCGAAGTCGATGGTGCAGAGCAATGGGGCATAATGCTTGAGTATCCAATCGCAAGGCGGCAGAAAAGGGTCGATGCGGTGATACTCGCTGGCGATTTAGTTATCGTATTAGAATTCAAAGTCGGCAAAGCTGACTATACAAATGCTGACAAAGAACAAGTGCTCGACTACTGTTTGGATCTTAGAGATTTCCATTTCGAATCAAAAGACAAGATCCTTGTTCCCGTTCTGTTAGCCACAGAAGGTAAAAACATCAGCAACGAATTTTCAAGAACAGAAGACCAAGTTCAGAATATCATATTTAGCAACGCAGCCGACCTTGCTTTTAATTTATTCAAGATCTTTGCGGTGTACCAAACAGGTAATGCGCAGATCGATACGAAAAGATGGGACGATAGCGACTACTCGCCAACACCAACTATTGTAGAGGCAGCAAGGTCGCTATATGCAGGCAAAGAAGTAGTAGAGATATCTCGCTCACATGCTCGTGGCAAAAACCTCACCAAGACCTCTAACGCTGTCGTGACAGCGATCAAGCAAGCAAAAGCCGACGGTCAAAAGATAATTTGCTTTATTACTGGAGTGCCTGGTGCTGGTAAAACTTTAGCAGGTTTGAATATCGCACATGACGCAAGTGTTCAACAGGACGGCCGCTCTTTAGCAACATTTATTTCTGGTAATGCTCCTCTGATCAAGGTGCTCAAAAAAGCGCTGTCAAATGATGCCCATAAGCGTAGGTTTGATAAAACGGCCAAACAGAAAGAGTCCGATAGGATAATTTCATTTGTAGAAAATGCGCACGGATTTTTGGAGTTATACTTTGCCAACAAAGCCAAGGTGCCAAATAACAAAATTGTGATCTTTGACGAAGCGCAAAGGGCTTGGGATGCAAAACACTCTGAACAAAAATTCAAGCGTCCTCATTCAGAAGCTGAAATGATGTTCGAGATCATGGATCGCCATAAAGATTGGGCTGTTATCGTCGCATTGATAGGCGGAGGGCAAGAGATCAATAAGGGCGAGGCCGGCTTACCTGAATGGGGTAAGGTCATCCAAGAAAAATACAGTGATTGGAAAGTTTATATATCTCCGCAATTAAAAGTTGGCCATCATAGTACTGGCGATCTGACCTTGTTTACCGAAGAGCCAGAAAACCTATCTATCGTTGAGGACAGCAATTTACACCTGGATGTCTCGATAAGATCTTATAAAGCTGAGAAGCTATCTCAATGGGTGAGCTTTGTATTAAATAATGAGGCCGAACAGGCAAAGTCATTGTTTAAAGAACACCTATCAAAATATCAAATTCGGCTAACAAGAGACTTGGATCAAGCAAAAGATTGGCTGAGGTCTAAATGTAAAGGCACTCGGCGCATGGGCTTGGTCGCTACTTCCGGAGCGAGACGATTATTGCCCTACGGCTTTGACATCCGTCAGCCATTAGAAGAAGCAGAATGGTTTTTGAATGACCGCAACGACGTTCGGTCGTCCTACTTCTTAGAACTTGCCGCCACTGAATATCGGATACAAGGTTTGGAATTAGATTGGGTAGGTGTTTGTTGGGATCTCGACCTAAGAAGAAAAGCAGGCCGTTGGAGTTTCAATTCTTTTAGTGGGACAAAATGGCAAGATGTTAAGAGTGCCGAGAAGCAGCAATTCTACATCAATAAATATAGAGTGTTACTCACTCGAGCCAGAGAAGGTATGGTCATATTTATTCCACCGGGAGACATAAATGATCAAACTCGTCCACCCGCAGTTTACGATGCTGTTGCGAACTATCTTATTTCTTGCGGAGTGCAGCCACTTTAAGCTACCCTCTCCCCTTTGTTCCAAAAAAAATGCCCGACTCATCGCCGGGCATTTCTATAAATATCATGTAATTCTTATCGCTCCAGTTTAGGGATCCTTGTTGGGGTGTCCTTGCCTGATACGATGGTGCGCGATGCCAGGGCAATGGCGCGGATGGTGGAGATGATGTTCTTCACGTTCAGGGTACTGTAATCGTCGCTGGCGTGATGGTAGTGCGGGTCCACGTCTATCATGTCGGTAGATATGGTGTGCGCCGGTACGCCCAGGGCGGCAAGGGTAGCGTTATCGCTGCGGTAGAATAGGTTCTCTTTA
Source organism: Mucilaginibacter myungsuensis (assembly GCF_015222005.1). Taxonomy (GTDB): domain Bacteria; phylum Bacteroidota; class Bacteroidia; order Sphingobacteriales; family Sphingobacteriaceae; genus Mucilaginibacter; species Mucilaginibacter myungsuensis. Next base: position 149,173 of record NZ_JADFFL010000002.1, read on the forward strand.
ATGTACGGATCGGGGTGGAACTTAAAGGCCGTGCCTTCCAGGTTCTTTTGCAAGATTGGGCCAAAGTCAGATCGCTCGTAGCCGGTAATAAAGGCCGTGTTAGGGCCAAATTTCGAGTCCTTACCGATCATCTCGATATTGAACATCGCCGCCACCTTATCCGGGTTAACGGTGGTGGTGAAATGGCGCGCGCCGTAACCGCCTATCTCTTCGGCACAAAAGGCCACAAAGATCAGCGTACGCTCGTTGTTCTTCACCTTGTTAAAGTATTTGGCTAAAGATATCATGGCCGTAGTGCCCGATGCATCGTCGTCGGCACCGTTAAAGATGCTGTCTTGCGATCCGGCTGCCGGTTTTTGGATACCCAGGTGATCATAATGACCCGAGAATACCACAAACTCGTCGGCTTTGCTTTTGCCCGGGATCATACCTGCAACGTTAAACAAAGGAGCAGCTTCGGTCTTCACCTCGGCAGTAAGGCTTATACTTTTAATATCACCATAGCTGCCTACCACAGTAACGATCTGGTCGGGACTTGGCTTGGCAGATACACTTCCGCCTGCCGCGCGAGCCTTCGCAGCCGGAAACATCTGCACCGCGGCAGAATCAAGCAGTATCAAAAGCTTACGCGGAGCTGCCGCGCCATTAGCGCCGCCGCGACCGCCCATACGGATGCCACGGGCGGTGGTCTGTTTCACGATCTCGACACCGGTCATATCAGCCCAGCTGAAAGACGCGCCCGAAGAAGCATAAAATTTATCGGCAGGGACAGTCACCCCGTTAATGGTCAGCTTAGCGCCCACTACCCTGGTCTTCACCATCGGCGGGATGTTCTGGCGGAAGCCGGTCTCGCCTTTCAACGGCTGCAAGCCTGCGGCTTTAAATTCACCCTCAATAAAGGTCGCGGCTTTGTCTATCCCTTTGGTAAAGGTAGCGCGGCCTTCCATCTCGTCGGACGCTAAGGTTTTGATGATGCGGTCAACGTCTTTCTCGTCTATCAGTTTATTTACGTCCTGCGCGTAGCCGCTGCCAAATGTCAGGGCCAGCGCGCCCGCTAAAATGTATCTCTTCATGTTCGTTTGTTATTTTACTTTGCTTGATAACCATGCCGTGCGGAAGGCCGACTGGTCTTTGGTTAATTCTTTACCTGCTTTCTCGTAAGTGATCACCTCGTAAGCCGGGCTTTCTTCCAGCGTCAGGGTGGTCTCGTGTTCACCTGCGCGGTTCTTGTACGTAATGCTGATCTTATCGCCCGGTTTTTTACCGCTGATGATCTCTTGCAAGCTGCCGGCGTCGGCCAGTTCTTTGCCGTCGGCTTTCAGCATGGTATCGCCTGCATCTAACCCGGCTTTATACAATGGCGAGTTTTGCGCGGTGCTGCCCGTAAGCGGTATGCCCGATGTGGTGGCCACGGTACGTGCGGCACCAGAGCGACCGCGTTGTGCCAGCCCGCCAATGTTGCCTGCCCAGGCTTTGCCGGGCGCGGCTTTGCGCAAGATCATGCCGGCCTTATCCAGCAGCGGGGCATAGTCTATCTTTTTAATGCCGTTAACGTAGTTATCAAAAAAGTCGGCAGCGTAAGTCGGGGTGGTCACTTTGGCTAATACGGCCTGCAGATCGGCAGTGGTGTAAGGCTTCATGTTCTTGCCAAGGGTCTTCCAAACGGCGGTCATGTAATCATCCAGCGTAATGCCGCGATCGGCACGCAGTTTCAGATCCAGACCTAAGGCGATAGCGCCGCCATAGGTATAATAGCTGGTGAATACGTTGGCGTTATTGTTCGGGTCGATAGATACACCCGCGTCGGCAAATACCGAGTAGCGGCTCATTTGCGTAGGCGTGTATTTCAGGGCCGCAGGCGATGTCAGCACGGTATTGATCAAACCATTAGCGGTGAACACATAATCCTCGGGCTTACCAAAACCCGCGCGGGTAAGCGTTAAGCCGCCGTAGTATTGGGTGAAGCCCTCGGCAAACCAAAGGTCGCTGCTCATATCCGCGTGCGAATAATCAAATGGCTCTAACGACTTCGGCCTGATCCGCTTTACATTCCAGGCATGGAAAAACTCGTGCGCGTAAGTGCTCAACAAGCGTGTTTCGTTACCTTCTATCTTTTCGGCGGGATGGACGATGCAGGTAGAGTTGCGGTGCTCCATACCATCGCCCGATACGGTTGGGTGTACATCATCTAAAAAGATGTAATCGCCATAATCATAAGCCGGCAACTCGCCAAAAATAGCTTGCTCTTCCAGCACGATCTTTTTAATGTGTTCGGCAAATTTATCTATCGTAGCCTGGGTATCATCCGAGTGGATGGCCAGGCGGATGCTCTGCTCCTTGCCGTCGGCATTCTTCACTTTCCAGCTGGCGATGTTGAAGTTAGATAGCTCGGTCGGGCTATCCATCATGTACTGAAAGTTGGGGGCAAAGTAAGCTCCCGGTGCGCCTTCGGGTTTGAGTTGGGTGGCAAATTTCCAGCCGTATTTTTCGTAGTCGGTAAATTTCAGGTGGATAGGGCGCGCGTCCATCCCAACGGCCCACATCATGGTAGGCGGCATATTCAGGTGGGCATGGCTTGGGTCTATGCTGGCGTAGGTGCCGTCGGTCCAGTTGGCAAAAAGTGTGTAGGTCACCTTAACCACCGGGCCGTGCTTGGCCACTACCCAAACGTCGCCTTCTAATTGTTCAATGGCTAAGGGCTTGCCCGCGCCGTCCCAGGCTTTCACGTTATACACATTCTTACCGAACTCGTGCGTGGCATACCTGCCGGCAGATGAACGGCTCATGCGCACTTTCAGCGGGGCCGCGGTGAGGGCGTTAGCCGTCAGGCTGATCTCGGCCTCGTGATGGGCCGCGTTGGCGAACGACAGGGTGTATTTAATATCGGCCTGCGCCAGGGCCGACATAGCCGCGCCCAGGGCGACGGCAGTAGTAAGTAAAAGTTTTTTCATATAAACCGAATGCTGCTTTAAAACAGCGGTTAAATTACTATTAAATTGCCGGAAAATTAAATGGGCCGCCCCGTGGCCGCCAAGTGTAACAGCTATTTTGTACAATGGACCAACCCGCTTTCGCTAAAACACGCATTGCGCCAACGCCAAGTGGTTACCTGCATTTAGGTAACGTGCTGTCGTTCGCCATCACGGCCGGCATTGCCCAGCGGACGGGCGCCAGGATCCTGCTCCGTATTGACGACCTTGACCGTGCCCGGGTATATCACGCTTATGTGCAGGACGTGTTCGATACCCTTGAGTTTTTGCAAATACCCTATCACCAAGGGCCTGGAGATTTTAAAGAGTTCGAGACCCAATGGTCGCAACTGCAGCGGATGGGTATGTACAATGCCACCCTAAAAAAACTGGCGGATGACGGTGCCGTTTTCGCTTGCGATTGCTCGCGCGCCCAGATCAAAAGCATCACCGGGGGTGAAAGTTACCCGGGCACTTGTCTGCATAAAAATTTACCGTTAGATGCCCCCAACGTAAGCTGGCGTTTAAAGACCGACGCTGCACCCGTAATTATCAAAGATCTTTTTGGCGATGCCGTTGCTACCTCGTTACCAGCCACTATGCAGCACTTTGTGGTCCGTAAAAAGGATGGCTATCCGGCTTATCAATTGACCTCGGTTTTGGATGATATACATTACCGGGTCGACCTCATCGTCCGCGGATCTGACCTTTGGGACTCTACGCTGGCGCAATTGTATTTAGCGCCACTGATCGGGGCGGATGCTATTTTGCAGACTACCTTTTATCACCACACCCTGCTGATGGCGACCAACGGCGAAAAGCTATCCAAATCAGCCGGATCAACATCCATAAAATATTTAAGGGAAACTGGGAAATCGGCGACAGATATTTTTACGATGATCGCCCAACTGATCGGCTCGAATGAACCAATAAACAATTGGGACGACCTGTCAAGGCTAATATTACCGCCATTAAGCCCACCGACTAAATAGTCTACGCCTATATCCCGAACCTTTCGCGCAGCATATCGCCATTGCTGCGGCTGGATGTAAGGCGGGCATCGCTGTGGTTCATCAAAAATATCAATGCGCCATTAAAGCCCTTGCGGATCTCTTTGATATGATCGGCATTAATGATCGTCCCCCGGTGGATGCGGATAAATTGCTCGGGGAGTTTGTCTTCTAAAGATGATATGGTAAAGTCCGTTAGGTGTTTTTTTCCATCGGCCGTGTGCAGGAAAACGTATTTCTCCTCGGCATCAATAAACAGGATATCATTCAGTTTGATGAGCAGGATACGGTCGCCTATTTTAACGGTAAGGGTCTTGATATCCTTCTTCACCATCAGCTGTTTCATCAGCGCCTCTAAAGGCAAAGGCGGGGCCGTTTGTAGCTGACCGAGTTTTTTGATGGTCTTCTCCAACCGTTCGGCCTCGACAGGTTTAAGCAAATAATCGATAGAATCTTCCTCGAAAGCTTTGATCGCATACTGATCATAAGCCGTGGTGAAAACAACTTTTGGCTGTTTATCCAGTTTGGCCAGCATCTCAAAACCGTTCAACAGCGGCATTTCGATATCCAGGAAGATCAGATCGGGGTTCAAAGTTTGTATCTGCTCCAAACCATCTTGCCCGTTAGCTGCCTCGCCAATGATGTCCAGTTCATCAAATGGTTTCAGCAAGCGTTTCAGGCGCTGGCGGGCCAGTTGTTCATCGTCTATAATGAGGGTCTTCCAAACTTTGCTCATGATGCTTTTACAGGTATGGTGATCTTAATGTGTTTTTGCGGCAGGTTACTGATGTGCAGGCGATAGTCCTCGCCGTACAGCAGAGCCAATTTATCGTAAGTACTTTGCAGACCGTAACCCATGTTAATATCATCCGGGAACGGCTGACCATTATCGGCAATGGTGATGAAAATCTCGGTCCCGTCGGTATCGATCAGTATCTCTAAACGGCCGTCGCTGGCTTTGTTATTCAGGCCATGTTTAAGACTGTTCTCTACCAGTGGCTGGATCAAGAAGCGGGGTATCGGCAGAGCCATGGCATCCGGCGCAATGGTCGATAGAAAATTGATGCGTTCTCCGAAGCGGACCTTCTCAATATCGAGGTAAGTATTTACGATCTCCATTTCCTCCCTCACCGATGCCATATTTTCCTGCTGCGAGTTAATGCTGTAGCGGAACAGTTTGGATAGTTTCAGCGTCATGTCCTCGGCTTTGTCGGCATCCTCGTGGATCAAACTGGCGATGGAGTTAAGCGAATTATACAAAAAATGTGGGTTGATCTTGGATTGCAGGGTCTGCAACTCGGCTTGGGTCTTCAGTTGCATCAGCTTGGCCAGGTCCAGCTCTTTCTCTTTCAGGCGGGCCTCCATGCGGGCCTTTTGTACGTGGTAAAAATAAATGAAAGTCCCCACAATGAGCACCAGCATGCCGCTGAACTGGTACTCACGGTAATGCCTCAAAAAGTTGAACGGATCGCCAAAGATCAGCGATACGATGGCATATGATATCTCTATACCGATCAGCATCCCCAGCGCGTTGCAAACGTAATAAACGGTTATCAGCAGCCAGGGCCTGCTATTGTCCTTGAACAAAAAATACTCGAAAATGAACAAGCTGTTGGTGATGCTCAGCGTGATCACGACCGAGAACATGATATTGATCAACGCCGTAGGCAAGGACATTACTTTTCCCGTAAACGCGAATTTCAACGCCACGATCACAATACCCACCAGCACCCCTATCGCCCCATAGCGAATATTGGTTTGCAGGTAAGATCGTTTGCCGGTACGGAAAATGCTTTTATCCATAGGGTTCAAAAATGCGTTGGCGGGGTTTAATATCGTAATAAAAACGGATGAATGGTTGCGGGGAGTGGATGGATGGTGGAGACTATGTCCGAAGGATCGGTTATTGGTCTGTATGGCTTCGTTCTTAGAGAGCACAGCCGTCAACTTAAGCTTTTCTACGGCCAAGGCGGTACATCATATCTTCCTGAAAAGTTTGCACTTTTACCTGCGAATATCAACAGTGATCATTACACCATTATGGCCTATACAGCACCTATCAAACCCTTGCATCCCCCGTCGTAAATCCCTAAACTTGCGGGAATATGAAACAAGCTTATCAGATCGGCTTAGGAGTGTTGTTAATGGCGATGTTTGCGGCATGTTCGCCTAAGGTTGTGCCGAAGGTGTCAGAAGCGGCATCATCGGTGGTGCCACCAGTGGCCCTTGCAGTTACCAACAAGGTTTATAGCGGCCAAAAGGATTCGTTACTGAGCCTGGCCGCGGCCGAGGACGCTCCGATGATCATCGACAGTGCCGGCAACCAGCTACCTGCCGAGTGGGTAGCTACTGTGAACTTTGGTATCCGCAAACCGAACTATGTGGTGCTGCACTATACCGCTCAGGATAGTCTTGGGCAAACCATCCGCACGTTCACACTTAAACACACCCAGGTGAGCGCCCATTACGTGATCGGTAAGACCGGTCGCATCGTTCGTATGGCTAATGATTACCTGCGCGCCAACCACGCCGGCGTTGGCAAATGGGGTAGCATTACGGATATGAATAGCTGTTCCATCGGTATCGAGATAGACAATAATGGTAAAGAACCCTATGCCGAGCCTCAGATCAAGGCGCTCATCTATCTGCTAAAACAATTAAAGACCAATTACAGCATACCGCAGGCCAACTTCATCGGTCACCAGGATTGGGCGCCTAAGCGCAAGCCAGATCCGGGTCCGCTATTCCCGTGGCAACTGATGGCCGCCAACGGCATCGGCTTTTGGCCTGATGAACTGCTGGTCCCGGCCCCGTTCAACTACGACTACCTGACGGCACTACGCCTTATCGGTTACGATATCAGTTCGCCCAAGGACGCCGTAGTAGCCTTTAAGCGCCACTTTATACAAACCGACGTTACTCCAGTGATGACCCAGCTGGATCTGAATGTGTTGTATAATTTGAGTAAGAAGTATTAGAGCCCCCTAAAGGGGAGTTCCTGAGCGCATAGGTAATGCTCCGGTGCATGGTTTTGACCCCTTTTTAAAGCAACAGCAAATTGCACTGGCATTGCTTTCCCCTAAATTAGGGGATGGGCACTGACGCTGCGTTAGCAGTTACGGTAATAAGGGGTAGCTACTCCACCAGCCCACTGCCCACTCAAAACACTGATCAAGGCTACGCCTTGAACGCATTCCACCCTTGCGCCGTCAATTTATGCACATTGCCCGACTTGCTCACCAGATTACAACCGGCAGATGCTTCGGTCATGTAGCCAATGATGCTGATATCAGGGTGATGTTTGATCTTGTCGTGGTCGGCTTGTTTAACAGTGAAAAGCAGTTCGTAATCCTCGCCACCGCTTAGGGCGCATATGGTCGGGTCCAGTCCAAATTCGCGGGCGGTCTCGTAGGTCATCGGGTCGATCGGGATCTTCTCTTCGTAAAGCTGCACACCTTTGTCGCTTTGCTTGCAGATGTGCAATACTTCGGATGCCAGGCCGTCAGATACGTCTATCATCGATGTAGGGGTCACACCCCATGCTTTCAAAAGCTCTACCACATCTTTACGGGCATCGGGTTTAAGCTGGCGTTCTACAATGTAATCCTTGCCTTCCAAATCGGGTTGGATCTTTGGATTTTCCAGGTACACCAGTTTCTCGCGCTCTAATAACTGCAGGCCAACGTAAGCGCCGCCCAGATCGCCCGATACGCAAAGCAGGTCACCCTCTTGCGCACCGTTACGGTAAACGATGTCTTTTTCATCAGCCTCGCCTAAAACCGTTACGCTGATCACCAGGCCTTGTTTTGATGCCGACGTATCGCCACCGATCAGGTCGACATTGTATTTTTCGCAAGCGATATGGATGCCTTGGTAAAGCTCTTCGATAGCCTCTAACGGGAATTTGCTCGATACACCTATCGATACTGTCACCTGGGTAGGCGTGCCGTTCATGGCGTAAACATCGCTCAGGTTAACCTGGATGGCTTTATAGCCTAAATGTTTAAAGGGCGTATAAGCCAGATCGAAGTGGATGCCTTCCAGCAGCATATCGGTAGATACCAGTACCTTTTTGTTGGCAAAGTCCAGCACGGCGGCATCATCGCCAATGCCTTTCAGGGATCCGGCTTGTTTTAGTTCTATATTTTTGGTCAGGTGGTCTATCAGGCCAAACTCGCCTAAATGGCTTAATCCTGTGGTCTCGCTGTTGTCGAACATATCCATGGCGCAAAGGTACAAAAACTACCGCTTATGGCAGTGAACCAAAACCTTAGCCTACCCATCGCCGTAAAAAGAGATACTATTGTTTAATAAAAATTCTACGTTGTTTAAAAAATTAACAGCAGGTTAATATCAAAAACACATCTTTGCCCCGATAAACAAACAGACATGAAGAAAACATTACTCATCACCTTTGCCGCGATGGCATTTTTAGTCACCGGCTGTAAAAAGAATACAGACGAAATGATAACACCGGTCACTCCGCCGGTAGTCAATCCTCCTGCGGTCCCTAAGGACTATGCCCTTAACGAAAACTTCGAGAGCGGTGTTAAGCAAGGCTACGATGCCGGTAATTTGGTTTTGGCCACCGGATCCTGGAACATCGACGGCGGTTTGTTAGGATCGGATCCTAACGATACAAAAAACGGCAGCAAGTCGATACGCTTGCAAGGCACCCCAGCCAATCCTTTACGTGTTGGTACATTGACCATGAATTTCGACATCAAGCACCTGACCTCGTTTTCGGTTAAAGCGGCATTGACAAATTTCTCTGATAAAGCACGCGGCGCGAATGCGACCTTGAAAGGTTATTTTGAGGTCCAAATATCTACCGACGCCGGAAAAACCTTTAAAAAGATCGGCCAGACTGTGAATTGCGACACCGTACTTAAAGCAACTAAATATACGATCACAGATAGCGTTGTACGTTTCCGCATCATAAACACATCCGATATGAACGGATCAAACAAGGTCCGCATCAATATTGATGACATTGAATTTGCAGGTAAAGGTGACCCAGGTATCACCGTTGGTACGCCTGAAGCACCGACCGATCCGGACCCGGGTACAGGAGCGCCCGCTGCTACGCCGCGTCCTGCAGTTACTACAGGCACCGATGTGCCGCCAACTACAGGTGATAACAGCAACTTGCTGATGGGTAATCCATCTAACGCCCAAGCGTCAATCGCCACAAGTGATAACTACCTGATCGATATGGGTTACTATACCGAATCGTACAATGCAACAAAAGGTACACCAAACTGGGTAAGCTGGCATTTGGATAATTCCAATACCACTAATGCGACCGGCCGTCTGGATAACTTTGCTGCCTGGAGTGGTTTACCTTCGACGTTTTTTGCGGTGCAGAGCAATAGCTATTCAGGTTCAGGCTTTGACAGGGGACACAACTGCCCGTCGGCCGACAGGACAAGTTCTACCGCGGCTAACGGTGCTACTTTCCTGATGACCAATATGATCCCGCAGGCACCAAATAACAATCAGCAAATTTGGAATGAGTTTGAGCAATACCTTCGTCTGCAAACACTACAAGGTAACGAGGTTTACATCATTATGGGCAGTTACGGGATAGGCGGCGTAGGGTCTTTAAGTACTACTACTGTCACCACCATCGCAAGTGGAAAGATCACCGTACCGGCTAATGTATGGAAAGTAGCAGTGATCATCCCGGCAGGAAATGGCGATATCATCCGCACCGGCGCCGGCACTCGCGTAATTGCTATCAACACACCAAATCTTAATTCTGTTACCGGCAAAGATTGGGCAAAATATATTGTTACCGTTCGCTCTATCGAGCAGGCTACCGGTTACAACCTGTTATCATCATTGCCGCAGAGCGTTCAGGATGCGATCGAGACCGGCAAAGATTCGGGCATTTAATTGATCTCCGATCATCATATTTATCGAAAGGCTCCTTAATGGGGCCTTTCGTGTTTTCAGGTCGCTATGCAAAAATATCGGTAGGCGATAGCTCTAAAACCCCCATCTTTGCCCCATCACGATCCGATAATAAGATGAGAAAGCCCCTGCTGATAACCTTTACGCTACTTACCCTGTTTACTGCAAGCTGTACTTTAGATACCAGGCAACCTATACAGACCGCCGTAGCCCCCGCAGGATTCTCCCTTGCCGAGGATATGGAAAAAGGCGTTAAAGCCGGTTACGCCACAGGCAATGTCACGCTAACTGACGGAAGCTGGACCTTTGTTGATGCCCTCATCGGCACACAAGATGCCGACGCTAAGAATGGAACAAGGTCGGCAAGGCTGCGCAACGGCTACATCAGCATGAATTTCGATATCGCTAATGTGAGCAGTATCAAGATCAGCCACGCTAAATATGGCAACGATGCCGACGCTAAATGGCAACTGATGATATCGACCGATGGCGGCGCTACTTATACCCAATTGGGCGATACCATTAATGAGACATCGACCGATCTAACGACCGATATCTTTGCGGTGACCGATACCGGTAACATCCGTTTTAAGTTACAGAAGAAGGGTAACGCACGCATCAATATTGATGATATTGTGATCAGCGGAAAAGGGACATTGGCTATCACAGCAGATGCACCTCGAGTGCCGGTAAACACAGGTGGCGGCATAGCCGCCGAGCCGCGACCGATAGATAAGTCGGGCGATGATGTGCAGCCCGTTAGCGGCGATAACAGCAATATGCTGATGGGCAATCCCTCGGGCGCTAAGACCTCATTAATATCAAAAGATAACTACCTAATAGACATGGGCTATTACGTCGAGTCGTACAATGCTACCCGCGGTACACCAAATTGGGTAAGCTGGCACCTGGATAATAGCAATACTACCGGCACCGCCGACAGAATGAATGATTTTGCCGCCTGGAGCGATCTGCCCAAAAGTTTCTTCGCTGTGCAGAGCAACAGTTACATGGGCTCGGGTTTTGACAGGGGGCATAACTGCCCGTCGGCCGATAGGACCAGTTCGACAGCGGCCAACAGCGCGACGTTCCTGATGACGAACATGATCCCGCAAGCGCCTAAAAACAATCAGGATACCTGGAGCGAATTTGAACAACATCTGCGCCGATTGGCCCGGCAAGGTAACGAGGTCTACATTATTATGGGCTGCTACGGCGAAGGAGGCATCGGTTCAGCAAGTTCAGCTACGGTCAAAACCCTTGCTAAAGGCAAGATCACCGTGCCATCTAACATTTGGAAAGTGGCCGTGATACTCCCTGCTGGTAACGGCGATATCATCCGCACAGGCAGCAACGCGCGGGTGATCGCTATCAATACGCCTAACGTAAATACGGTGGTTAAAGATTGGCGCAAATACATAGTGACCGTAAGATCGATAGAGCAGGCTACCGGGTATGATCTGCTATCGGCCTTGCCTCAGCGCGTGCAGGATGAGTTGGAGGTTGGTAAGGATAGGGGGATATAAAAAGTTCATTTAATTATTCTACAAGCAAATTGATCCGTAACTAAGAGCGTCGTAAGCAAATATTCATATTGTTGCAAATTGTTGATTGTCAAATGATTATGAAAATAGAATTTTGAAAATGTTAACCTTTGTAAACTTTCACCCCGTCGTTTGTGTCCCTACAAATGACCGACCGCGAGGGCAGCTATAGTCGCCTGTGCCCCACGGGCGACGGAGCGGATCATATCAGATGGCAAATTGCTAACTGCCAACCGCTACCTGCCCGCTCTCCACTACCTCCATCGAGTCGTCATCTTCCGTTCCATACAGCGTATGTACCTCGTGTGCATCAAAACCTATCTCGTTAAGGTAACGGGTAAAGCTGGCGGTGTAACCGTGGGTGAGATAGACCTTTTCGCAACCGGTGGCATCTATGGCGCTGATGAGGCCGTCCCAGTCGGCATGATCGGACATAATAAACCCACGGTCGGCGGCGCGGCGGCGTTTGGCCCCGCGGATGGCCATCCATCCCGAGCAATAGCCAAAACTATACGGCCCGAACTTGCGCATCCAGGGCGTACCAACGGACGATGGCGGGGCTATGATGATGCCTTTACGTACATCTTCTTTAGGTGTTTCTTGCGTTATGCGTGTTGTAGGGTTAAGGATGATACCATTACGACGGAGTGCGTCGTTGGTATTCTCGATCACACCATGGGTGTAAACCTGCCCGATAGAAAGATCCAGATTTTGCAGGATTCGTTGGGCTTTGCCCAACGAATAACCGACAATAACCGTAGCGACGTTATTCTCTACATTCTGCCGCCACCAGCTGTTCACCTCGTTAAATATATCTAACTGTGGTTTCCATTTGTAAACCGGCATGCCAAACGTACACTCGGATATAAAATGGTGGCAATTGACCGGTTCGAAGGGTGCGCAAACGCCGTCGTCATCAACTTTATAGTCGCCGGAAACGACCCATATCTCACCTTTGTACACCACCCGTATTTGCGCCGACCCTATCACATGCCCGGCAGGGAACAAGGTGATCTCGACACCGTTCTTGGTCACCGTTTCGCCGTATTCAATGGTTTGCAGGTTGATATCGCCCAATCGGTACAACATTACCTCACGCGACAGGTGGTGTGCCAGGTAACGCTTATGCCCCACGTAGGCATGGTCGGCATGGGCATGGGTGATCACCGCATCATCCACAGGTTTCCATGGGTCGATGTAGAATTTGCCTTTGGCACAATAGATACCGCGGTCGGTGAATTCGAGTAAAGCCATGTTTTGTTGACCAGTGATCGGTTAACCGGTGACCGGTTGATCAGTGATCAGTTTTAAGATAACCATCGGCCCGCCAATTAGTTTAAACCAAAAACGTCCCGCTAAAAGCGGGACGTTCGTATTACTTCTTGTCTTGTCTCTTGAATCTATATTCTTGACTCTAACCCTACTGCATGATCTGCTGTTTCACCGTAGCGGCATAGTTAGGGTCAAGGGCAATATAGTCGGTCAGGATCTGGCCTGCTTCTATCTTTAAGAAATCAAGGTCGCTTGGTTTTTTGCCGGCTTTTTTATCAACCTCTTTAGCAATATCGCCTTTCTTTAAAGCCGGGAAGCCTGAGGCTACACGTTTTAAGTTCACGCGCTCAAAAGCGGTCTTTTCGTCCTCGTCGCGTTGTTTTTTAAGGGTCGCTTCGTTCAGGCTTACCGTAGTTTCGGCATCACGCTTTTTGTATTCCTGAATATCGGCCAACATGTATTTGTAATTGTCGTTCTTAGCCATGCGGTCGTTGTGTAACTTGGCAAGCTTAGGCAACACGGTGGCTACACTGCCCACAGGGGTGTAGTTACTCTTGGCGATCATATCGAATGGCAATGCCGAAGGCTCGGTATCCTCGCCGTATTTATCCATCGGGATAATAGACGGGAACTTGATATCAGGCATTACACCTTTATGTTGTGTAGAACTGCCGCTCACACGGTAGAATTTAGCCACAGTAAGGTTCAACTGACCGAACATGTTCTGGCTGCCCGGCGCATTGGCAACTATTTTAGTATCGTTCTTTTTTAAAGCTGCCAACTGGTTCTTGATCTCTTGCGGGATCTGTTTGTCCAGGTCGATAGCATTTTGCACCGTACCTTTACCATAGGTTTGTGAACCAACAATGATACCGCGACCGTAGTCCTGTATCGCACCCGAGAATATCTCTGAAGCCGACGCACTAAAGCGATCTACCATAACGGCTAAAGGACCGTTCCAGGCGATGTTAGGGTCTTCATCCTCTTCCACGTCAGTTTTACGGGTATCGCGTACTTGTACAACCGGGCCGGTCTTAATGAATAAGCCGGTCAGCTCTACAGCCTCGATCAGCGAGCCGCCACCATTTTGACGAAGGTCCATTACCACACCGTCTACACCTTCTTTTTTAAGGGTATCTAAGATCAGCCTAACGTCGCGGGTTGTGCTCTTATAGTTAGGATTACCGGCACGGTAATCAGCAAAGTCCAGATAGAATGCAGGTACCGATATGATACCGATCTTTACCTGCTTGCCATTGTTATTATAAGTACGGATCTCTTTTTGAGCCGATTGATCTTTCAGGATGATCTTCTCCCGCACTAAAGCCAGCTCGCGTGGTTTGTCTGTAGTCCCTTTACCTTTTGGCAGAATCATTAACCGCACCATGGTACCCTTGCTACCGCGGATCAGCGCGATAGCGTTCTCTATCCTCCAGCCGATCACTTCAGAGAATTTGCCATCTTTACCTTGCGCTACCGCAACAATACGGTCACCTATCTCTAACTGCTTGCTTTTATCGGCAGGGCCGCCGGCAACAACGCTCTTAATGGTCACGTACTCGTTCTCTGATTGTAGCGTGGCACCAATACCCTCTAACGAGCGCGACATATCAATATTAAAATTGGCCGCGTTTGATGGGTTAAAGTAATTGGTATGCGGATCTATGGTCTCGGTAAAAGCATCCATATAGATCTGGAACACGTCCTGATTGTTCAACTTGTTAGAGTTGCTCAGCAGGTCTTTATAACGTTTTTTCAAACTTTCGCGATTGGCGGCCATATCTGCTTTAGCCAATTTTAGGTTCAGCAGATCGTATTTAACACGCTTGTTCCATAGCTCGTCCATATCGGTAACTGTGGCTACCCATGGCATTTTAGAACGGTCGTAAGTGAAATTCTCGGTCTTGTTAAAGTCAAATACTTTATCAACCTGAGCCAAAGAGTAGTTCACACGTTCGTTGTAGCGTTTTTGATAAACGTTGAAGATGTAGAACACATCGTTCAGGTTGCCTTCGCGCATATCATCGTCTAACACGGTACGGAATTTCTCGAATTCCTTCACGTCCGATGCCAGCAGGTAATTGTGGTTTTCGTCCAAGCGTTTCAAGTATTTATCAAATACCAGCGCCGATATCGAATCATTCAGCGGTACCTTTTTATAGTTCAGGTTGGTGATGAACTGGGTAACGGCACGTACGGCAACGCTTTGCTGCTCATCAGGCTCAATATCATTTGATCCTTTTACTTTAACAATTGGTTTTTTCTCCGGCAGTTTTTCTGATGCTGCGGTGCAGGCAAAGGCCGAGCCAAGGAGAAGCGCTATATATAATCTCTTGAACATATCTTTAGTTGATTTTAGATCGGTTTTGATATTAAACATCAATAGTTGTGCCTTATTGTATTTTGCTAATGTAATAAAAAAGAGACTCGCTGTACCGGAGTCTCTTTTATGAATAACAATATTACAAATTATGTTTTACGGAAAGTGCGAGGGCAAAATTTATTTACCGTTGGATCACAATGCTTATGTACATTTTATAGGATGTGTTGTACAGGATGTGCTATCACTCCTGGAAAGCCATATCAAAGGTCACCCCTGCGGCGTAGCGGGTGTTGCGCGTGGCGGCATAGCGGGTGTGTTGGATATAATTCAACTTTTTCTCTATCTCTATCAGATCGATCAGCCATCCTTTGGACGATGCCATATTGCGGGCATCTAAAAGATCCTGATTGGCCAGCGCAAAGTCGCCTATCTCATACTTAAGCATCGCCAGCTTTATCAGGTTAGCCAGTATCAGTTTATGGTCGCTTTGGCGGCGAGCCAAATTAGTGCTTTGCAAAAAATACCACTTAGCCTCGGAATAACGGCTTTGCCTCACATAAAGATCTGCCAGCAGACCAAATTGATAACTGGCCTGACCGTAAATGCGGTAGCGCATACTGTGCTGGGCGGCCTTCATGGTGTATGATTGGGCAACTTCTAATTCGCGGTCGCTCATAGGTAAGGGTTGGAGCGCCAGATGCGGGGTGCGGAGCTTTAGTTTTAACAGACTGGTGGTCTTGTAAGCCGGACCGAGCAGGTCCATCGGTTCAAATTGACGTAGCGGCGGCTTTTTAAATTTTAGCTTCCACCATTGGGCCGAGGCCGTAAAGCTAATAACAGTGCAACAAATTAAAAGTAGGAATTTCCTCACGCTTTAACTTTAAGTATTGGAGCTTAATTGAATAACCGGCAAGCAAATATAGCTCTAAATAAACCACTTGTACTTGTTTGCAATAAAATATGCGAATGGAGCAAGGCGACGAACAGGAAATTAACGCTCACAGCACCGATTTATTTCCTCGGTGTCGATAAATAATAATGCCAAAGGATCATGGTTGCGACTGAGCGGTTAGGCCGCCATTGTTCGGCCAATGCGATGAGTTCTTCGCGGGTAATAGCCGCGGGCAAACCTTTCAATCGTTTAAAAGCATTCACCGCAGCAAGATCGCCAGCAGGGAAGATATCCGCCCGTTGCAGTACGAACATCAGGTAAACATCCACCGTCCAATTACCGATCCCTTTTAATGAAACGAGCTTGGCGCGGACATCGTCGTCAGCCATGGTCTCAAATGCTTTCAGGTCGATATTAACATTGATAATAGCCTCGGCCAGATACCTTACATAAGCCGTTTTTTGGCGACTGAAATAGCAGGCTTTTAGTTCCTCGTCGCTTAATTCTAATACGCCTTTGGGTGTAATTTTGGTCAACCGTTCCCGCAATTTATTTAAGACTGATAGCGCAGAAGCCAATGACACCTGCTGCTCTAAAATGATATGCACCAGCGACTCAAAGGTATTAGGCCGGCTCCACATGGGCGGGTAGCCATACCGTCGGATCACGCTTGCCAGGTGAAGGTCACGTTCAGCCAGTTGATGGCAAATAGTGTGGAATGTGGATATGGTGACCTGGTTGAGCATACGTTTGTTAATTTCAAATTTACTAAATATTTTAGGATAGCTCGTTTCAAATCCCCAACTTTACTTTTATGAATAATTTGCCTCCATTGGCCGAGCGGATGCGGCCGGCCACGCTTGATGATTATGCCGGGCAACAGCACCTGGTAGGGAAGGGTGCGGTGTTGCGCAAAGCTATCGAGTCGGGCACGCTTCCGTCTATGATATTTTGGGGGCCGCCGGGTGTGGGTAAAACTACGCTGGCTTATATTATTTCACAGTCGTTGTACAGGCCGTTCTTTTCGTTAAGCGCCATCAACTCGGGCGTGAAGGATGTGCGCGAGGTGATCGAGAAAGCATCTATCCTAAAACAACAGGGCGAGGTGTTGCCGATCTTGTTTATCGACGAGATACACCGCTTCTCTAAATCGCAACAGGATTCCTTACTGGGCGCCGTCGAGCGCGGCATTGTCACGCTGATCGGCGCGACTACTGAAAATCCATCCTTCGAAGTTATCTCGGCTTTGCTATCCCGGTGCCAGGTCTACATCCTGAAACATCTGGAAGAAAGCGATCTGATGGGCCTGCTCGACAAAGCATCTAAAGAAGACCCCATCCTAAAGGAGAAGAAGATAGAGATCGTAGAGAACGAAGCCATCCTTCGCCTCTCCGGTGGGGATGCCCGCAAGTTGCTCAACGTTTTTGAGCTGCTGGTCAATTCCACCGATAAAAAGCAGATCAAGCTGACCAACAAATACGTGCTTGACCATGTGCAGCAGAACATGGCCCTGTACGATAAGACCGGAGAGCAACACTACGATATTATTTCGGCCTTCATCAAATCAATGCGGGGCAGCGACCCTAATGGTGCAGTTTATTGGCTGGCGCGAATGATCGTAGGGGGCGAGGACCCGGTATTTATATCGCGCCGTATGCTAATATTAGCTTCCGAGGATATCGGTAATGCTAACCCTAACGCCTTGTTACTGGCACAGGCCTGTTTTGACTCGGTACGGGCGATCGGCATGCCCGAGTCACAATTGATCATGTCACAAACGGCTATATATTTGGCTACATCGCCTAAAAGTAACGCGGCTACTACGGCCATCAGCGCGGCCATTGCTTTAGTGAAAGCTACAGGCGATCTGCCTGTCCCGCTACATTTGCGCAACGCACCTACCAAGCTGATGAAGAACATTGGGTACGGAAAGGATTACAAATACGCCCACAGTTACGAGGGTAACTTTACCGACCAGGATTTCCTTCCAGATGCCGTCAGCGGTACGCAGATCTTTCAACCGGGAAATAATGCTAAGGAGAACGAGATACGTGAAAAAATGCGGAAGCTTTGGGGGAACAGGTATAAATACTAAATGTTAATCTATCTCTACGGTCTTGCCCTTGCGCGGGTCTTCGGGCAGGATCTCCATATTGGGATAGTCTACATATTCGGCATACCATTGTATAGCGTCTATTACGTCGAGCGCATCGTCGGGCGTTACATTGATGGTTTCGAAAGCGTAAAGTTTGCCGTAAGCAGATCCATAAAGTTGAATTTCGTTAGGATCGGGTTCAAAGCGGTTTTCGTCAACGCATATAACGCTGACTTTAAGACCTGTGTCGCGGGAGTGTATCACGTCTCGGCAAGGATCCCTGGGGTCGGTAGCTAATAAATATATATTGTGATCCATCTTACAACCATAACATCGGTCATTAAAATTTGATTTAATTTTTTTTTGGAATGACCGTGGTAAAGTCTTTTTAACGGCAGCCACGTGGTAAAGGTTATGCTGTATCAGTTAACCTCGCCAATATTAATAATTAATTCCTCACCACACGAGTTAAAAAATACCCAATTTGAGTAACGGATTTCCCGGCGATATTCTCTACATCACTCAAAAACACTGTTTTTACCCATAATAGCCCCTTTTATGCCCTTGGCATAGCAATTGAATTAAATTAAATGCCCTTCCAAAGGGCTGTTTTTCATAGGTAGATGTAGAGGCCGAAGTACTGCGAGAGTGTTTCGGTCTTTTTTGTGTCTTGATTTCACAGATTTGACGATGATTTCACAGATTTTCTTTTCTTGAACTTCACAGATCTAAGCAGAACATCTCCGATCATCTTTAAATCGTAACAAGACTATTCGGCGATGAGATCCTTAAAGATCTGTGGAATCCTCCGCCAATCGGTGGAATCAAGAAAAATAAGATCTGTGGAATCCTCCTACCATCTGTGAGATCAAGAAAATGGACTCGTCACATTTTTTGCACCCTTCGTCACATTTTATTTATCAAGCCCTTTGCATGCTGTAACCTTGTGGCATGGAAAAGAAACCTTCATTTATTTCTTATCGCCGAGTAGAATTCGCTATTGCTACCTTTATTACCATATACATTCTATTTCTGGCCTTAACCGACGCACCCCGGGAAAGAATGTGGGCTGCCTGCTTGATAACAGTATCGACCTATTGCAGTTTTTTGATCTTGAATTATTGGGTATGGCCACAATACGTGCAAAAAAAGCGCTATTGGGAAGCCGTGGGGCTAACAGTGATCTTAGCGTTTTTAGCCAGCCTGACCTACATGGTCTATTTCAGTTATAAATACAACTGGATACGTAAAATCGAAGATGACCCCAACCGTTTCTTTCTGCAACAGGGATGCAGCATGGCCTTGGCTTTCCTTATGTTTTACATTGTCTATGTGATCGTTCGCGAAATAGTTGCTTATCAGCATCGATCGGCATTGAACACATCCGATCTGAGTTCACGCATTACCCGCGAAATTATGTTGGTGTTTGGCCTTTGGTTCGGTGGCATGATGCTCTTGTTGGTCTTTCAACATACCGGCCTCTTCAGGGTGATATTAGGGTTCTACTTTTTCTTTCTGCCCTACGCGTTCATCGTCTATTTCGTGAATTTGTATTGGCTTATCCCGGCTTATAAGCAAGGGCGTATTCAAAGCAGTTTGCTGTACTTCTTCGCTGTTTTAGCAGTTTGTGTGTCGTTCGGTATCATCGAGGTAGCGTTTCTACTGCAAACCTACCGACTACCTTTTATGGGATACGTATTGTTTTATTGGGTGATACCTACTCCGCTGATCATTGGGTTAACATGGCGGGTTTACTTAAATAACGAGGCAACCTATCAACAACTCCAAAAACTTAAGACCGCTCTCGGCACCAGCGATGCTAACCTGCAATACCTGCGGGCGCAGATCAACCCGCACTTCCTATTCAACGCGCTAAATACGCTTTACGGCACAGCCCTGTTAGAAAAAGCCGAGAAGACTGGCGAGGGCATCCAAAAGCTGGGCGATATGATGCGCTTTATGCTGCATGAAAATAATATGGACAAGATAGCCCTGAGCCGCGAGCTGGATTATATCCACAACTATATCGATCTGCAAAATATGCGTCTGGCCTTATCGCCGGAGATGAATATTGATATACAGATAGAGGATATAATCGGTTACTACGAGATAGCCCCGATGTTATTGATACCGTTTATAGAGAACGCATATAAACATGGCATCAGTCACCAAAATAAGTCGTGGATAAACGTTAACCTTTACAAGCGCGATAACATCCTGCACCTGGATGTACACAACAGCATGCACCCATATAACGAGAATGATCCCGAACGCGACCGATCGGGTACCGGCCTCAACAACGTTAAACAACGCTTGCAACTGAGCTATCCCGACAAGCACGAACTGGTGGTGCGCGAGAACGGTAAGGAATTTTTCATCCACCTATCTATCGAATTGACGATCATCAAAACTTTGTAACATCATTATGAAAAATATTTATTTAACCCTGATACTGGCAATCGGAGCGCTCGGTACATCAGCTCAGCAATTGGTGCTTAAAGGGCACGTAAAAGTACTACCGATAAACGACTCGATCGAGGTAAATACCTCTTACGACGGATATCATTGGAAGAAAGGGTCAATATATTTAAAGGCAAATGCTGCAGGTAATTTCAGTAAGATATTACCCTATAAACAAGCCAGGTTTGTCCAGCTGATCTATGGAAAAAGCACACAGTATATGCTGTTAACACCAGGCAGAGATGTGCAAGTATCGATCGCTGTTGATGCCGGATCAGCCCAATTTAACTTTACGGGCAAGGGCAAGCCGGAGAACGATCTGCTAAAAAAACTAAAATTAGAGGAGGAAGCGAACCTGCCATTTGTTAAAGAACTAAAATCGAAATATTCGTATGCAAACTGGTCCATAGATTCGGTGATCAGCATAAAGCTTCCGCTGATCAAAAGGAGTTTAGATAGTATCGGGTTATTGGTTAAAAAAGCCGGCCTGCCTATCGCTATTCAAGGCGCTATCAATACTCAACTTAAATACCAATATGCCAGCGGGCTGGCCAATAGTTTAGCCAATAAGCTAAACACAAGAACCAACAGGGCCGACTTTAACCTCAAATATATTGATGCTGTATTGACAAATTTTACCGTCCCGCAAAAACAAGAATTGGAGATAAGCGCAGCGGCAAATTATTACCTGGATGCTTACATGAAACTAAAATTGTGGAAAGGGATGTATCAATACCGCACCGATAAGGATACCATCCACGCGGCAGCTATATTTAAGAAAGACATGGGCGTTGTCTATGCCGATTTGGCGAACGACCCCGATCGCACTAACGAGGTTTATTTGTTCGGGACCCGGCTTAAAACCATTGTGCCGGCTTATGCCTGGGAAAAGCATCTCACCAATTTGTTATACCGTTTTTGTATGCAGGGACAATTGCAGACCGCAACCAAAATGATGCGGTTCATTAAGAACAATTGCGAGGACAAGCAATATATATTAGTAAGCGAAAAAATGTTCGCTCCCTTAAAACAACAGCGCGACCAATATGCCAATAATCTGAACATCAAGATACGCGCCGATTACCGCACCACTTCAACAGTGAAAGATATGGTGGCACCGTATAAAGGCAAAGTAGTTTTTGTTGATATGTGGGGGACCTGGTGCCCTTACTGTATATCGGATATGGAGTTTGAGCCGGCGCTAAAAGAACGCTTGAAAGATAAAGAGGTAGTGTTTTTATACATTGCCCGGGATGAAGATGAGGACGATGAAAAATGGCGCGACTTTATTTTTATCAACAACCTTACCGGCGAACACATCCGCAGAAATTCTGATCAGATATCGTCGGTATGGAACGAGTTCGGGATACCGGATAACGAACAGGCTTACCCGCGTTATTTGATATTTGACAAAGACGGTAAACTTGTCGAAAAGAATGCAAAACGGCCAACTGACAAAGCTGGCCTGGCCGTACAAATAGAAAAATACCTTTAAATATTCGCCTATTATCATAACCACAAATCGCGTAAAGAGAAAACCACAAGTACACAAAGGCATAGTTCGCTAATACATCGTGCAAAGCTTTGTGCCCTTTGTGTCTATAATGGATCTACCAGTCTTTGTGCGCTTTGTGGTTAAATTCGTCAAACACCAACCAAAAATGAAAAAAATAACCATAACCGTCCTCTTAGCCATAGCCACCCTAAGCAGCATGGCCCAATTTAAGATCAGTGGCCATATAGATCATATATCCAGGCCCGACAGCATTATCCTGAACCTCCCTTATGTTTACGGATACTACCGCGAGAATAACCAGACCATTCCCGTTGATGCTAAAGGGAATTTCAGCTTTACCGTTCCGCTCAGAGAGCAAAAATTCGCGACTATCGATTGGCAAAATAAAGAGATATCGATATTGATGACCCCGGGGAAGTCGCTGCTGCTTACGCTGGATACCGGTCGCCAATTTAAAAAGTTTGCCGGGACCGCCGGTATTGAGAACGATCTGTTACATCAAGCCAAACTGCACGACATTGCCTTTTTTATGCAAGGCGACCGCACTAATAACAAATACGGTTTGCTCAACGCAGCCGAAATGGAAGCGCAAGTGGTAAAACCCTGGCTAAAAATGCGGGACGATATGATCACTAAGATCAACGCGTCGGCCTTACCTACCCAAACTAAAACGCTTATCGCATCAGAAGTGAAGTATTTCCATTATGCTATTCTGAGCGATTTTGGCCGGGTGATGATACCCGTCGATATGAAAAAGGTGGATGACTTTATTTTATCCGTTTTTGACGGCACTACACCCCAAGCCGATGTATTCCCCGCAGGACCGATGTATTACTACTTTCACAAGGCTTATTTGAATTACACCGAGACCAAAGCGGTGGCCAAGTACGGCCAAAAAGATCCGCGGGCGTTTTTGGAAATTTATAAAATGCCGCTGGATAGTGCCAAGGTGTTAGTGAACGCCAAAGGAAAGCCTTACATCAATTGGATATTGGTAAAAAACAACGCCGACCCTAAAGTGGCCGAGCAATACCTTGCCCAGGCTATCTTTACCCAGATCCACGATAAGAATATCAATTTTGCCGAAACGCTGATGAGCGAGTTGGAAAAGACCTTCCCGCAAAGCGTGCATAAACAGTTCCTGCAAAACAAGATCACCGGGTTGAACGCGTTGTATCTGGCTAATAAGAATAACGAGAGCATACAGGTTTTTAAAGGTTATGAAAAGGTAAAGTCGATATATAACATCGTGAGTACCCTAAAAGGTAAAGTGGTTTACCTGGACATTTGGGGAACATGGTGCGGCCCTTGTAAAGAGGAGATCGCTTATCTGCCTAAGCTTAAAAAGCATTTTGAAGGTAAGGATGTAGTGTACCTTTACCTGGATATGGACGACGACGAAAAGGACGAAGCCTGGAAACAATTTATCCGCGTTAACGGGATGACCGGCATCCACATCCGCAAGAACGGCAAAGATGTACAAGCCTTTTGGGCCGAGTTACAAGCCGACGAAAACAAGCGTGGTTATTACCCAACTTACTTTATCTTCAACAAAGATGGTAAATTAGTCCAGCCAAATGCCGAGCGCCCAAGCGCCGAAGATGCGCTGTACAAACAATTAGAAAAATACCTGTAAATGATCAAAGCCATAGCTGTAGACGATGAACCGTTAGCGTTAGAGGTGATCCGCTCGCATGCCGGGCGGGTGCCCTTTTTGCAGATGGCGGGTTATTTTACCAACGCCTTTGAGGCTATCGACTTTATGGCCCGCGAACGTATGGATCTGCTTTTCCTGGATATTAAAATGCCCGATATCTCGGGCATCGAATTGATGGAAGGCCTGCAGCAAAAACCAATGGTGATCTTCACCACGGCCTATGCCGAGCATGCCGTGACCAGCTATGAATTGAACGCGACGGACTATCTGCTCAAGCCATTCTCCTATCCCCGCTTTTTAAAAGCCTGCCACAAGGCGCACGAGCAATTGCAATTAAAACAAGGCAACAAACCCGCCGTGGCCGACAGCGTATTTGTAAAAACAGGCTACGAGCAAGTGAAGATCATGTTCGACGAGTTACTTTACCTGGAAGGGGGCGGCAATTACATGAGTTTTGTAATGGCCGATGGCCGCACGATCCTATCGCGACTGACCATGACCGATGCCTTGGCCCTGCTCCCTGCCGAATTATTTGCGCGGGTGCACCGATCCTACATCATCAACAAAAGCAAAGTAGATAAAATAGAACGGCATCAATTGCACCTTGGCGGACAAACCGTGCCCGTTGGTAGTGCATTTGATGCCGTTAATATATTGAAATAGCCGTTGCGGCTATTAGCGCATGCTCAACAGATCGACCGTGAACATCAACACCGAGTTTGGCGGGATACGGCCATTATCTGTATTGCCATAACCTAAACCCGACGGGATGTACAGGATAATGCGACCACCTACGTTTATCTTCTGTAAACCAAGCGTCCAGCCCCTTATCACACGACCCATATCAAAGCTGATGCCATTGTTCTTATCGAATTGCGCACCACTGCTCAGGAATTTACCCTCGTAGTTAACCGTAACGTTAGAGTTTGCGGTAGGGAATGCTCCGGTACCCGGGGTAACGACGGTGTAGTAAAAGCCAGCACTATCTTTAGTTGCCGTAAGGTTATTGCTTTTTAAATAAGCCTTGATCTGCGCGTCATCTGCAGCGGCTTGTACAGCAGCATCGAACGGGGCTTCTTTTTTACTACAAGCAGCCAGTCCGGCTACCATTACAAACAGTACTAATATGTATTTTTTCATCTTTTCTATAAACTCAAAACAGGGCTAAAAATTGCCCGGACCTCTCAACGTGATGTTCCTGATCTCTAATTAACTGATCTCTAACCTCTGACTAAAGAACCGTCCTTATCTTCAACTCCTGCATTTGCGCCTCGGCAATGGTAGATGGCGAGTCTATCATCACATCGCGGCCTGAGTTGTTCTTAGGGAAGGCGATCACATCACGGATCGAGTCCAGCTCGGCAAAGATCGATGCCAAACGGTCGAAACCGAAAGCGATACCACCATGCGGAGGTGCGCCAAACTCGAAAGCATCCAGCAAGAAGCCGAATTGCTTTTGAGCCTCTTCAGGCGAAAAGCCCAGGTGCTTGAACATCAGCGATTGCAGTTTTTTGTCAGATATACGGATAGATCCGCCACCGATCTCGGTACCGTTGATCACCAGGTCATACGCGTTAGCGCGAACTTCGCCCGGGTTGGTATCCAGCATGTCGATATCCTCCGGCTTAGGCGAGGTGAACGGGTGGTGCATAGCATGATAGCGTGCGCTCTCCTCGTCCCACTCCAACAGCGGGAAATCAAGCACCCATAAAGGCGCGAATTTGCTCTTATCGCGTAAGCCTAAACGGCCGCCTATCTCTAAGCGTAACTCGTTCATTTGCTTGCGCACTTTGTCGATCCCACCGGCCAAGATCAAAATTAAGTCGCCTGCTTCGGTGTTCAGTGCTTTGCTCCACTCGGCTAAAGCAGCTTCATCGTAAAATTTATCTACGGACGACTTGATCGTTCCGTCCTCGTTATGGCGGGCATAGATCAGGCCAGTAGCGCCAATTTGCGGGCGTTTTAACCACTCGGTCAGCTCGTCTAATTGCTTGCGTGTGTAGTTAGCGCAACCTTTAGCGTTGATAGCTACAACCAATTCAGCATTGTCAAATACGCCAAAGTTCTTGCCTTTTACGATGTCGTTCATCTCTACAAACTCCATCCCGAAACGGATATCCGGTTTATCAGATCCGTACAGGCGCATCGCGTCCGCATAATACATTCTTGGGAAGTCTGTTAACTCCACACCTTTCACTTTGCTGAACAAGTGGCGGGTCATGCCCTCAAATATGTTCAGGATATCTTCTTGCGTAATGAAAGACATTTCGCAATCTATCTGGGTAAACTCCGGCTGACGATCTGCACGCAGGTCCTCGTCACGGAAACATTTCACGATCTGGAAATAACGGTCGAACCCGCTCACCATCAGCAATTGCTTAAATGTTTGCGGCGATTGTGGCAGGGCATAAAACTCGCCCGGGTTCATGCGGCTTGGTACTACGAAATCGCGCGCACCTTCCGGGGTCGATTTGATCAGTACCGGGGTCTCTACCTCAATAAAGTCAAGGTCGCTCAGGTAACGGCGCACCTCTTGTGCCATTTTATGGCGTAGCACCAGGTTATTACGTACCGGCGTACGGCGCAGATCCAGGTAACGGTATTTAGCACGCAGCTCCTCGCCGCCGTCGGTATCATCCTCTATCATGAATGGCGGGATCTTCGACTCGTTCAGGATCTCCAGTTCTTCTACATTGATCTCGATATCGCCTGTAGCCATTTTAGCGTTCTTGCTGGTACGCTCTAACACGGTACCGGTAACGCGGATAACAAATTCGCGGCCAAGGCTGCGGCTTTTATCGCGCAGGGCAGCGTCGGTATCGCTGTGCAGCACCAGTTGGGTCAGACCATAACGGTCGCGCACGTCAATAAAGGTAGTGCCGCCAAGGTCGCGGGATTTTTGCACCCATCCGCAAAGGGTAACCTTCTGACCAACATGGCTGATCTGTAATTCGCCGCAAGTGTGTGTACGTAGCATAGCTAAATTGTTGTAAAAGCGCAAAAGTAACCTTTTGACGTGAAAGCTGAAAGGTAAAAGGCGAAAGGTTTTAGCCCAACTCATTCATTCTTACCAAATACTCTCCCAACCTTTACGGATACTCGATCTGGATTGCTACACCTCGTTTTGTTGAACACTTTTGTGATGTCAATAAAAAACACGTAAACTTAAAACACAATGAGAAAGACCAAACTCCTTATCCTTTCCCTGCTGATTACCGCAGCAGGTACCGTCGGGCCAGTTAATGCACAGGATGCCCCAAAGCAGCAAACTCAGCCAAAACAAGTAGACCTGCACAACCCTCCGGCTACAGGCCAGTTCGTATTTTATCAAAGCGGGGTAGACACAAGGACAATGATCAGAGCGCGTTCTTATAGCGTGACAGAGGCGGACAAGCTTTATACCGTGCCTTACTCGATCTATAAGGATACGGTGATCCATATCAAAGAAAAGAGCGAGTATATTGCATATGGCAAAGGCATTATTAAAGATGTACAACATAACAGCCCGATCATGCTGGGCGTCAAAGTAAGTAGTTCGAAGCGTAACTACGGCGCCAGTATTAGGCTCATGTCTAAGATCTACCCAAGTTATTTGATTAGTGATAATGCCGATGCCGAGATTGTGGCGATGGGCATAAACAAGGGAAATGTCAACGATTTTCGATACCGGGTGGTTCAGGATGATAGCATTGAAGTAGTGCATTGGTCAAAGGTGCCGCTCGATAAAAGATTTGGTGCGATGGTACCTTACGGTGCGGTGGGTAATTACAAAGCATTGGGTAAGCTGCTGATGGTGGAAGTTGTAAATGTTAAGGACTACAGCATTCGCGATGGTGTTATCTTAGATTGGCGCAAAGATGTTAGGCCTTTAATAGAGCAGATCTATCTGAGCTTTTCACACACCGATAATAAGCAAGAATCTGCCGCAAATATTACCAGTGTTAGCAAGAATAGAGGGTATGCAAAAAAGTTTATTAATGGTACAACTATCCCTGCCGATCTCAAATTCCCTGCCGATAGCGTGTCGTCCTTCCGGGTGAACGTCAAACCACATTCTACGGTGCCTTATCGCATTATAATGCAGTTCGACGATGGCAAGGAGCCTAACGAATATGAGTTAGCATATTACATGTTGGGGGACCATATAGATATCCAAAGCGACGATTTTGAAAAGCCCGGAAAATACAAAGTAATCATCAGTCCGCTAAGTGCCGGGGAACAAAAGGTTGTCATCCCTTTTGAAGTGACTCCGCCTCCCTTAGGCGAAAAAAAAGTATCCATTAAACAGATCCTGCCTTACACAATAGCGACCCTTAGCGGGGTCGCATTTTTATTTTTTATATACCGCCGGCGTGGACGGATACGATTAGCGAGATCTGAACAGGAGAAACAAGTAGCCAACCTCAAACTCAACTCTGTCCGCTCGCAACTGAATCCGCATTTTATGTTCAATGCGCTAACGTCGATACAGAACCTGATGAACCAGCAGGATACCGAGGGTGCTAACCATTACCTGAGCAAGTTTGCCGGGTTGACCCGCCAAGTGCTGAGCACCAGCGCGCAGGAACTGGTAAGTTTAGCCGATGAGCTTAAGTTGATGACCGACTACCTGCAAATGGAGCAATTGCGCTTTGGTTTTGAATATGATATTAATGTTGATGCCGGCATTAACCAGGCCAATACCGATATGCCCAATATGCTGTTGCAGCCTTTTATTGAGAATGCCGCCAAGCACGGCGTGAGCGCTTTGCAAAGCAAAGGCAAGATCAGTGTAAACATTATCAAACAGCAACGCGACCTGGTGCTGACGGTTGCTGATAACGGCCCGGGCTTTGGCAACGGAAACAGCACCGGCAATGGCGTAGGCGTTAAAATAAGTAAAGAACGTATTGATCTGCTGAACCAGATCTACAAGGACCAGCCGATCTTAATGAACATAGACAGCACAACCGGCGGCGCAACCATTACCATCACCTTGACCAACTGGCTTTAATATCGCTAATTTTATCGCATGGATATCAACTGTGTCATTATCGACGACGAGCCTAACAATATTACTAACCTGCAAACCTTGTTGCAAGCGCATTGCAGCGGCTTAACCATAGCCGCTGCCGCGCTTAATGCTGATGATGGTATTGCCGCTATCCGTCAACACCGGCCGGGATTGGTTTTTTTGGATATCCAAATGCCGGGCAAATCGGGCTTTGAGGTATTGAAGGCTTTTGCCCATCCCGATTTTGAGGTGATCTTTATTACCGCTTATGATCAGTACGGCATCCAGGCCATCAAATTCTCAGCCCTCGATTACCTACTTAAACCGATCGACATCCCCGAACTGAAAGCAGCTGTAGAGAAAGCCCGCCAAAAATTATCGGCCAAAGCCCATGATGCCAAGCTGGAGAACCTAATGGCCTACATGCAACGCGGGCAAAAAGAGGTGCCCAAGATCGCGCTGCCCACCCTCACCGAAACACGCTACATCAAAATAGACGAGATAGCCCGTTGCGAAGCATCCGACAATTACACCACCTTCTTCACCCGCGATGAGCAATTACTGGTCTGTAAAACTTTGAAAGACTTTGCCGAATTGCTGCAACCACACGGCTTCGTACGCACCCATCAATCGCACCTGGTGAATATCGATATGGTAAAAAGTCTGCTGAAAGAGGACGGCGGCGTACTGTTGATGAAGGATGGCGCCAAAGTGCCCATATCCCGGCAGAACCGTGATACGGTGAAAGGGGCGTTGAGGGGGTTGGGGGTGTAGTGCTTGATCTCACCGATTTGAGGAGGATTTCACCGATTTTTTGAACTCTCTTGTTTAGCGAGCTCTTGCAGGAATCTTATTACCATTCTGCAAATGAAAATCTGTGGACTCCTTCCAAAATCTGTGGAATCAAGAAAAGCTCAATCCCTCACACAACGAACAGATTTTGCGTGAGCAACAGAACTGTCAAAACGGAACGCTTTTGTTCGAAGCGGCTTTTCTCCGGGGCCGCCATAGCTGAAGTTCCATCCCCAGGCTTTGCCCTCCTCTGCCGAGGGTGTGGATGTCCACCAAAAACCCATAACACTCCGCACCTCATAACCATTATTTCTTCCAATGCCTCCCGGCAACCCGTTAAACCCACTGCTATTAGTACCGTTGCCACCTTCCATCCATCCCTCAACGCTTTTCAAGGCTTCACCAGCCTTGTCAGTCCCGCCGAATTGAGCTACCAATGCGGACCATTCGGCATCCGTGGCTAAATGCCAACCTTTGGGGCAGGCTTTTTTAGCGGCCTCCCAGGTATAAAGCAAGCCCAGCTTTTTTTGATTCTCCTCTTTCTCATCATAAGCATAACTTCCCTGTATCTTAAAGTTCAGGTTTTGGGCCATCCAGGTAACCTTTTCGCCGGTCAAAGGATCTGTATAGCTGACCGTTTTATACTTTTGTCCATCCCGCGCGTCGGTAAAGGTGCCGGTGGTTTGGGCTATTCCTGCCTGAGTGAAAAGAAATATAATAAGTAGCCTAACGATGTGTTGTTTTATCATGACAGATCATTTTCTGTTACAAATTTCACTAAGCTAAGATCATTAACAACCCTTGTTAGGCATCACATAGATCACGTCGCCCGAGGCGGTTAAATTGAAGCCCATATTTTCGACAGCAGGGAGCGACAATTTTTCCCATGTTTTGCCCATATCGGTCGAGCGGAATATGCCATTTGTGCAGCCACACACCAAATATTTGCCTGTTTGTTTAACTGATATGATCGCCGGTGCGTATTTAATGATGCCCATTTTGGTCATCATTAGATCCACCCATGATGCTTGCAGGTCTTTGCCTGTGTTACTCCAAGTCTTGCCATTATCCATAGAAATGTGCAGACTGTTAGTTTCGTTGATTGGATTGTTCAGAATGGCGGCAAATCCTCCGTCTATACGTTCTACAGCTACGCCAAGGCCGCCTTCGGTGACCACACGCTCCCAGTTCTGTCCATCATCGGCCGATCTGAATATGCCATCTTTGCTGGTGGTCAGCAACACGCCGTCCGACTCTACCAATTGCATCCGGCCGTTCCCAACGTGCAATTGTTGCCAGGTCTTGCCGGCGTTAGCTGATCTGAAAAGACTATTGCTGGAACCTATCAGTACGGTGCCTTTGGCCGTTTCGAAAGCCGTACGCACTTCTTTCATTTTATAATTCTTGTACATCCAATCCATGGTGCTGTCTATGCGCACGGCCTGCTTCTGAAAATCAGTGTACATGGGCGACCAGTTGTTCGTCCCGTTCGCTTTTTTCAAAAACTTACCCCAAAGGTCATAGGCAAGTATCCCATTGTTGCCAAGGGTAATATTACGTTGGTTGCCGGGGAAATTTTCTTTTGTCCAATTAGACGTTGCAGCATTTGATCCGTTATGATAGATCCCGTTCCCGGTACGTATGTATAACCCACCTTCATTTGCCAACAAGCCGTTTGCCGGTAAACCTGTTCTCTGCGTTCCTTCAGGCAGTCCCGCGCTAATATCCGTCCATGTTTGTCCGCCATCGTCAGATCTGAAAATGACGTTGGAAACGACCGATGACTTAACTTCTTTTTTTACGGGTTTCTTTTTTGGTTCCCTTTCTGTCAACACAAAAGAATTAAGTAGAAACACGACCAATAAAATAGCCGGGGCAAATACGAATAACTTTTTCATCTTTTTAATTTTAATGATGACCCTATCAGAATTAACAACAACAAAATTAGGCTGATACATTGCCGGGCAACGAATTTGGATCGTAAATAAAAATGTAAATTTTGTAAATATGATGCTTTACATCCCTGACAGCTTCAGATAGCGAGCACTGGCATGCCTTCGCAAAGGAGAAATTGCAATTATTCTAAAACTCCGTCCGCATGTCAAAATACGGCTGCATACTTTCCGCTGTCGATTCTTTGTTGTACACACGATGGAACAATAACTTTTTATCCTTGTCTATTCCGGGTAACACGTTGCCTATCACTTTCATCACGGCAAGGTTTTCGGCTTTAACGGCAAGGGTGTCGTTAATATCGATCGTAGACAGGTAACCGATCATTGGGTAAAAACCGTTGGGCGTTTCTTTAGTGTATACGCCCAATATTTGTGGTTTAGAGCTTACATCGCCCAGCGTGATCGGGAATTCCTGAATCTCTTTGGCCCTGTTCATAAATAGGCGGTATGTATTCACGAAAGCGCTATCGTCCGGGTACTTCACAATGTCGCTCGGCCTAAGGCAGGCCGACGCCATTTGCATGGTCAGCCGGGTGTCGCTGATGTAATTTTGAGCGATCTGGCGTTTGGCCAGTTCCAGCAGCTCGAGCGCGGTATGGCCGTTGTACATGTACGGGCGGATATCCCAGTGATAAAGTTTCCACCCGTAGTCAAATTTGGCATATACCAGCGTGATCATTTTACGGTTGATGCCTGTTCGCGGCAAATAAAAGGTGGTGTACATTTGGCGCGCTACGGTGTAGGTATGCACATCGTAACTATTAAGTCCCCGGTTACGGTTCTGTATCTTCAACATGGTATCGGGCTGGGCCACGGTATAGTACTCATCAAATAATTGGTAATCGCGCGTACGCAGTTCATGGCCCAAGATCTCTACGTTCTGCCGTGTGCGCGAGTGGTTGATCAGCTCTAAAGCCAGGTTATATTCCAGGTGAAGCTCGCGCTTTTGTTTCAGGTCGTCAAAAACCTCTTCGTTCAGCGCGTGCAGTTTTTGGCGGATGCCTGCGTCTATCTCGTCGTTCTTCCAAACGCCATCGGCCGGGCCGCAACTTTGCAAGGCAATGAACAGACCAAATAGCACGATATAAGTGATGCGGAACATAGGCAGGGATTGAATAACTAAAAATACCGTTATTGCGAATACCCTCCAAATTTTTAAAGAAATTCCTGCAAAGCCAATTTCAGTACAACCACCAATTCCGGGTCATTAAATTGATAGTCATCGGGAATGTGCAGTACGGTTAGCTTTTTACCGGTCAGATCAAAGCGTTGCTTCAACTTATCCCGATGTTTCACCTCCATCACAAATATCAGGTCGGCGCGGTCTATCATCTTTTGGTTTACCCGTATGCGGGCCTGCTCGCTTGTTCCTGCTGAACGGGCCTCATGCTCGGGGTGGTTGCGGAACAACTGCTCGGCCGTAGGGCTGCGCCATTGATTTTTACTGCAGATAAAGAGGAGCTGGGCCAAATTCGGTTACGGAATTAATTTTGAGAAGTACCCGGCTTGCTTTTAGCCTCATTGGCCTTTTTCCAGGCGTCCTGCGTTTGTATGGTCAGCTTATTTGCGGTACAGTCCCAGGTAGATACATAGTTTTTTGTGGTGACGATGTGTTGGCGCCAGGTGGTCATCTTCTCGTACAGCATCATGGTGCAAATATCTATCGCGGTCATAAAGGGGCTGTACTCATCCAAATGGTTATGGATGCCCGCATCGCTGATCTGTCCATCGGTAGCTCGCGTCGTTATCGGGATCAACGCTTTGTGTTGTTTTTCTACACTTTTTATCTCGTCATTTTTATTAAAGCGGATCAAACAGTCATTCCCGAACAATACCACGCCACTGATCTTGGGTCCGGTTAGTACGTAAACCCGCTTCTCGCCATTTAATATGATCGGGACAAAATTAACGTTGGCATTATTGTATGGCCGAACAAGGGTGTCCGACATGATCTTTTTGATACTGGCCAAACGGATCTTAAAAAGTTCGGCTTCTGTTTTATTGAATTTGCGCGAGGTGGTATCCACCTGGTACTTGTTAATATCCTGGTCGTAACCAAAGTTGATGAGCGCTAAAACTGTGGGATCTTCGCCTTCGGTAAAGATGACGTTCACCATGCCTTTGCCGGTATCATAGGACAGGAACCCTCTTGACCGACTCATTTTTGCAGGATACTTTGCATGAAATATATCGCTGCCATGCCACGATGCCCACTCCGAGTTGTAAAGCAATTTTCCTTCGGTCTCGATGCTATCAGTGATCTTTTTAAGATCTTTTTGCTGGGCCGATGCGCTGAAAATAATTGTAAATAGTGTGATGAGGGTTAACAAGGTTTTGGTCATGATAAGTTGTCTTTGGTGTTTGAAAGATAAGCAAAATTTTTGATGAGATACCCCAAATTAGCAGAAAGACCAAGGCTCGCCATTTGCATGGCATCTCACCAGCTGCACAGCCAATTATTTCTTCATCGCCATATAATCCAACGTTAAATTGCACAAGGCTTTCACGCCAAGGGTAAACCCGGCTTCGTCAATAAAAAAATCGGGCGTATGGTGGGCCGGCGCTTTGGTTGGCTCCGTTCCCTTTGGTAAGCCACCCAGGTGGAAGAAGATGCCCGGCACTTTTTCCTCGTAAAAGCTAAAGTCTTCGGCACCTGTCTCAGCCTGCCGCACAAATACGTTGGCTTTGCCGGCCGTGGCCTCAAAGGTAGGCACCATTTTGGCCACCAAGGCAGGATCATTATAGGTTACGGGATAGTGTGCGCTGTAGGGGATCTTCACCTCGGCGGTAGCGCCATTGCTTTCTGCCGTCTTGGTCACGATGGTTTTGATGCGGTCGATGATCATCTTTTCATCCTCGGGCGTGAACGTGCGCACCGTGCCCAGCATGGTCACATTTTCGGGTATGATGTTAGATCGGTTGCCGCCATTGATCGCGCCGATGGTTACCACTGCCGGGTTGGCCGTGATGTGCAGGTTGCGGCTCACAATGGTTTGCAGGTTATTCACGATCTGGGCCGATGTCACTACCGCATCCACGCCCGACCATGGATAGGCCCCGTGCGATTGCTTGCCTTTAATCACGATCTGCATATCGTTCACAGCTGCCATATCGCCACCCGGGCGGTAGCTGATCGTGCCCGATGGTTGGTACGATTGGATATGCAGACCAAAGATCACATCAACCTTAGGGTTCTCCATCACCCCCTCAGCCACCATCTGCTCTGCTCCCGATTTTTTGCCGTCGACCAATTCAGATGGCAGTACGCCCTCTTCAGCCGGTTGAAAGATGAATTTCACAGTGCCACGCAACTCGCTTTTCATACCCGATAATATCTCGGCCACACCCATCAATATCGCCATGTGCGAATCGTGCCCGCAGGCATGCATCACGCCGGCTTCGTTACCGTTGTACATGGTCTTTACTTTAGATCTGAATGGCAGATCTCCGCGCTCGGTCACCGGCAAGGCATCCATATCGGCACGCAGGGCAACTACCGGTCCCGGCTTGCCGCCTTTTAGTATGCCGACCACACCCGTTTTAGCCACGCCGGTCTTTACCTCTATCCCAAGTGCGGTCAGGTGCTTGGCAATGATATCTGCCGAACGCACTTCGTGGTTGCCCAGCTCAGGGTTCTGATGAAAATCGCGCCGCCAGGCGATCACTTTACTTTCGATGGCGTTAGCTTTTTTATCAACGATAGCTTTCGACGCTGTGGTTTGGGCGATAGCGGGTATCGTGAATAGTAGGGAGGCGAAGAGGACGATATTTTTCATAGTATGATGCGTGAGTTATGCCTCTAATATAGTTATCGGTAGCGGAAATTTGAGTCCCCTCTCTGGAATATTGCCGTCAATTTAATCTGAACGTGGTGAAGGAACTTCGCCACAAGGTATCCGGTACCGACTTGCCCGCTTTGCATTATCGCCACCCTCCCACGCTCCCCCGGCATCAGACAATTCAGCGGTCCAAACAAATACAATATATCCCACGTTATACCCACAAATTCAAACACATCATTATGAAATGGTTCGGCGGAAGGGAAAGCAATAATGTAGAGCAAGGAAGCGGCGGCGGTGGCCGCGGATTAGCTTTTGGCGGTGGTATTATTGGACTTATTGGCGCAGTGATCTATATGTTCACCGGGATAAACCCGGCCGAATTGTTAAACGGCAGTGGGCAACCCGACCAGTCGCAACAGACCACCAAGGTGGAAGGCAACATCAGCATGGATAAACGTTTTGTGCGTGTAGTTGTGGCCGGTACCGAGGATGTTTGGGACAGCCTTTTTGTAAGTATCGGCAAAACCTACGAGCACCCTACCTTGCAACTGTTTACCGACGAAGTGAATGCTGAAGGCTGCGGCTATGCAACATCAGCAACCGGACCATTTTATTGCCCCGCCAACCGAAGGATGTATCTAGATATGACCTTTTTTGACGACCTTAGCCAACGTTTCGGTGCGCCGGGCGATGCCGCCAAAGCTTATGTAATAGCCCACGAGGTTGGCCACCACGTGCAGAACCTGCTGGGCGTGACCGAGCAAATGGACCGTGCCCGTAGCCAAATGAGTGAGACCCAATACAACAAACTCTCCGTTGCCTTAGAACTTCAGGCCGACTTTTACGCCGGCGTTTGGGCGCACTACGAGCAGGATACCCGTGCTAAAGGTATTGTTATTAGCCGTAGTGATATTGACAGCGCCCTGGTAGCCGCTAACGCCATTGGCGATGACCGCCTGCAGCAACAAGGCAGCGGCCACGTTAATCCAGACAGCTTTACCCACGGGACCAGTGCCCAGCGGGCCTTCTGGTTCAAGAAAGGTTTTGATACCGGCGATATCCGGCAAGGGGATACTTTTGCGGCTTTGAAACGGGAAGAGTATTGATCGTTAAATTTTCTTATTGATGATGATGGCGCTGATGCCGCTGAACTACTTATTAAAGCGCGGTTGCTTGCTTATCATGCAGATGCAGCGTGAGACCAAAAGTGATGAGGTAGATCATTTGCTGGCCGGCCGCGTTCCAATCCTGTTTAGCGGTGGAGCCAAATATCAACACGCTGATCAGTAAGCCGCCGGCGATAAGCCCCAGGCGGCCGATCTTCCCATTAAAAAAGATCAGCAAACCGACCAACGCTTCGGCAAAAGGCAGTACGGTCAGGAAAGCTTTCACCAGCACCATCCGCAAAAAAGAATCAGCGAAACCGCTGCTCATTTTCTCTACAAACCCTTGAACGTTAGATACGCGTGACAGACCGTGCATCAGCATATTGATACCTAAGCCTATCTTTAACAGGTGCAGTGGTTTTATTTTATCCATAGATGACCGCAGAATTTATTATTAATGATGCCGCTCTGATGCCGCTAATACATTTGAACAGATCGGGGGCGTTTTAAACGCCTTCAAAAACGGTATCCAGATCCAACACAAAGCCCGGCAGGACAGGCGTTTCGATGTTATCGCCAATGGTCATTAACCGCGATGGCTGGTATTTCCTATCTACCAAAGTGTATTTTAAAAAGGTTTTATCCTGCGGCGATATGATCCAATATTCCAGCACGCCCGACTCTTCATAAACCTCGTACTTATTCCGCAGTTCTTTCTGATTATTGCCGGGAGACAGGATCTCTACCACGATGTCGGGTGCGCCGGTACAGCCACGTTTATCTAACTTGCTGACATCGCATACCACACAAATATCAGGCTGTACTACAGTGAAGATCTGTTCATCGATATTACTTTTACGCGCTAAACGAACGTCAAAAGGAGCGGTATAAACCTTACAAGTTTTACCTTTTAAATAGTTAAATATCTCATTAGATACCACAGCCGAGATATCTTGATGATACAAATTCGGCGCGGGTGTCATCTTAAAGATCTTCCCCTTGATCAGCTCGATGCGCTCCTCAAAGGTCCACTTTAGATAATCCGCGTAGCTGTACGTTTTATTAAGATCCAGATCAGATAATTGCATAACATCCTGACTTTGTAACAAATATGGCGAATTTGTTTAAAACGCTTCGCACTTAACTAAATTTCTCCAACATCATTTTCTCCAACGCGAACATCTCGTCGCGCAGTTTGGCGGCCGATAAAAAGTCCATATCCTTGGCGGCGGCCATCATATCTTTTTTGGTGTTGTCGATAGACTTTTGCAGGTCCTTTTTGCTCATGTACTGCACGATAGGGTCGGCGGCCAGGGCGTTGGTTACCGATTCTTCTTCTACGTAAGCTTTCTGTACCCCACCAATGAAATCCATTACGGATGTCTGTTCGATGATGGCTTCCCGTGTTTTACCTACCGTGCGTGGCGTGATGCCATGCTCTGCATTGTAAGCCATCTGTTTTTCGCGACGGCGGTTGGTCTCATCCATGGTGATCTGCATCGAATCGGTTATCTTATCTGCATACATGATCACCCGGCCACGGTCATTACGGGCCGCACGACCAATGGTCTGTATCAACGAACGCTCTGACCGCAGGAAACCTTCTTTATCGGCATCCAAAATGGCCACCAGAGATACTTCGGGAAGGTCAAGCCCTTCGCGTAATAAGTTGATCCCGATCAGTACATCAAACTCTCCTAAACGCAGGCCGCGCAAGATCTCTACCCGCTGTAAGGTCTTCACCTCCGAGTGGATATAGCGGCACTTGATACCCAGGCGGTCCATGTATTTAGCTAACTCCTCGGCCATACGTTTGGTGAGGGTGGTCACCAGCACACGGTCGCCCATTTTAATGGTATTGTCTACCTCTTCCAGCAGGTCATCAACCTGGTTGATCACCGGGCGTACATCGATCAGCGGATCTAATAGACCCGTTGGGCGGATAACTTGCTCTACCACCACACCTTGCGATTTTTCCAATTCAAAATCGCCCGGAGTGGCGCTAACATATAGGGTCTGCGGGGCAAGGCGCTCAAATTCTTCGAAGTTTAGCGGGCGGTTATCCAAAGCCGCCGGTAAACGGAAACCGTGGTCGACCAATGATATCTTGCGCGAACGGTCACCACCGTACATGGCACGGATCTGCCCAACGGTCACGTGGCTCTCATCGATCACCATTAGGTAATCGTCCGGGAAATAATCCAGTAAACAGAACGGTCGACCGCCCGGTTGGCGGCCATCAAAAAAGCGCGAATAATTCTCTATGCCCGAGCAATAGCCCAACTCGCGGATCATCTCCAGATCGTAATTGGTCCGCTCTTCTAAACGCTTAGCTTCAAGGAATCGGCCGTCGGCAATAAATTGTTTTTTACGGGTCTCCAATTCTTCCTGTATCGCCCAAATAGATTTTAAGAACCTGTCGCGCGGGGCCACATAAAGGTTAGCGGGATAGACCACCATGTGGGTCATCTTCTCAACCGTTTTTCCGTTGGCCGGATCGAACATACTTAACTCTTCAATATCATCGCCAAAGAAAGATATGCGGTAAGCATAATCCAGGTAAGCCGGGAATATCTCCACATTATCACCCTTCACACGGAAAGTTCCGCGTTTAAAATCGGCAGTGGTGCGGGCGTACAATATCTCAACCAATCGGTGTAAGAAAGCATTACGGGTAATGCGCGTACCCACCGCGAATTTGAAAACCGAGTTAGCAAAATCCTCGGGGTTACCCATACCATAAATGCAGGATATGGACGACACCACGATCACATCCCTCCTACCCGACATGAGTGCCGATGTAGTACGCAGACGCAGTTTCTCGATCTCCTGATTGATCTGCAGGTCCTTTTCGATATAAGTATTGCTGCTCGGGATAAAAGCCTCGGGCTGGTAATAATCGTAGTAAGATACAAAGTAGTTCACCGCGTTCTCGGGGAAGAACTGTTTCATCTCGCCGTATAGCTGCGCGGCTAAGGTCTTGTTATGGCTCAGGATCAGCGTTGGCTTTTGCGTTTGCTGGATCACGTTTGCCACCGTAAAGGTTTTACCCGATCCTGTTACCCCCAAAAGGGTCTGGAACGGATCACCATTATTAACGCCCTCCACCAGTTGACGGATAGCCTCAGGCTGGTCGCCGCTGGGTATATATTGAGATGTTAGCTTAAAATCCATGTGTCGTAAACAAAAATACGGTTTTAGAGATAAGAGGTTAGTTAATTAGATATTAGTTTACATTCTGACCATCAAACGTCTTTCTTGATACAAATTAACCATTCGGTGTTGACAACCCTATGTCAGCATCAAAAAGCGTATAGAAATATTGAACATTCAATTAGCCGTAATGTTATATTTACTGACAAGACAAAAACTGTTTACCGATCACCGTTCACTGATTAACCGACCCCATGCTTTTCATCCTTAACAAGACCAACTCGATAGGCAACCGTTTCCTGGCCGAAATGCGCGACGTAAATATCCAACAGGACAGGATGCGTTTCCGCCGGAATCAGGAACGTTTGGGCGAGATCCTGGCATACGAGATCAGCAAGAAGTCAAAGTACGAATTGTTAGAGGTGCAGACCCCGCTCGGCACCTGCAATGTTAACGTTCCTACAGACCAACCAGTAATAGCCACCATTTTGCGGGCAGGTCTGCCTTTGCAACAGGGCTTCCTAAACTTCTTCGACCAGTCGCAAGCAGCCTTTATTACCGCTTACCGAAAGGTAAAAAAGAGCGGTGATTTTATCATCAAGATAGATCATATCAGTACGCCTAACCTTGACGGCGCTACAATCATTTTGTGCGATACCATGCTGGCCACCGGGCAAAGCATCGTACAGGTATGTAAAGAATTGATAGCCACTTACGACATCAAAGCCATCCACATCGCGTCGGTAATTGCCAGTACCGAAGGCATCGACCATGTGCGTGCTAATTTACCCAAAGCCCACCTGTGGGTTTGCGCTGTTGACGAAGAAATGACCACTAAAGCTTACATTGTTCCCGGCTTAGGCGACGCGGGCGACTTGGCATTTGGCGAGAAGGTTTAGTTATTATTGCGTAGTCGGATCGCTATTACGAACAGCGCTTCGATCAAACAGATCCAAAACGAACAGCCAAAGAACAGGCCAAGAAAAAACATCGCGAAACCATCAAGATCAAATACATCAACAGGGAACGATAATGCCTGAAATATGGCTATAAATATCGGTGCTATCACAGGTAATGCACCTGTCTCTTCATTTGCGCTGGTGATCCAGAACGAAATGATGGCCATTACAAAGACCATAATGGCGATAAATAATATTCGAACAGAACTGATCTTGCTTGACAACTCGTCTTAAATATACCGCCTTGACTATCTTTTAGGCACCTACAAATATACTAATATTTTTAGTTATATCTGCAAATTAATTTGCTTTTTCCGAGTTTATTTGTCGGCATTCAATAAGCCCTCTACCCTTTCAGCCGTCAAACTAACCCCCTCCGCAATAACATGCGCCCGGGTATAAAATGGCTCGCGCTCGGTAAGCTTTTCTTCTATGAAAGCGATCAGTTCCGCACCTTGCTTATGCCGCAGTATCGGTCTGTCATCTTTATTATTCTCTAACCTGCTTGCCAGTACGCCGGCATTCAGTTTAATGTAGATCACCCGGCCATGCTGCTTCATCCAGTCCATATGATCGAAAAAGCAAGGCAGGCCACCTCCGGTAGATACTACGGCTGTTTCGGGATATGCGGTTTCCTTGAGTACCAATGATTCCAGCTGACGAAAATCATCCTCGCCATGATCGGCAAAATATTGGGCAATGGTTTTGCCGGCTTTGGCTTCCAACTCGTGGTCAAGGTCTATAAAAGCATAGCCCAGTCTGGCGGCCAGTTTTTTACCCAGCGTGGTCTTACCACAGCCCATATAGCCGATCAGGAAGATCAGATCTTTGTCGTTCATTGATGCCTACTTCCTGAAATACGTTTTCACCAACTCATCATAGCTTGGCACATTGTGATAATGCCATTTGTTGATCACGAAACCATTTTTGATCAGCATAATTCCCGGATTAGCGCGCACCATGCTTTTCAGCGGAACACCATCGGCATAAAATATTTCAGGCACAAAACGGTTGGTTTTGGCAAAGGCTTCGGCATCGGTC
This sequence comes from Mucilaginibacter myungsuensis, assembly GCF_015222005.1. Taxonomy (GTDB): domain Bacteria; phylum Bacteroidota; class Bacteroidia; order Sphingobacteriales; family Sphingobacteriaceae; genus Mucilaginibacter; species Mucilaginibacter myungsuensis. The sequence continues at coordinate 190,608 of NZ_JADFFL010000002.1, forward strand.
GGCGAGTTACCGGTCAGCATCAGGGTTCGGGTGTTGAAATTCTGCGCCAGGTTAACGGCTAAAGCGTTCAGCTTGCCGATGGCCTGGATGTCGGTATGTTTCAGATTATAAGCTACTATCCAAACCGAATAGAACGGGCTGCTCAACAACTCGCTGGTGTATTCGGTGCCGTTAGCATCTTTAATGATCAGATCAGCGATCTTTGGGCGGAAACCTTCGCGGATCACCTTATTGATCGGCTCGCCAACAACTTCCCAGTTGCTGTCTTTCCAAATACCGGTGTCCATATATTCCTTTTGCGACATGTCTTTTTCTTCGCCGCTTTTCTTATGCTTCAGGTGGAAAGTGATCTGGTATTCGCCGGGATCAGCGCCTTCCGGGGTCTTCATTTGTTCGGGAATGCTGTTGCCGATCTTGTACGGTAGAAAATCTACGAAGGGCGAAAAGTTATAAGTAAATATCCCGAACCCGAACGAGAATACCACCGCAATGATGAACGCCGTGCGACCAGCCTTTGGGCTAAGTATAGGCTTAATGGCTTGCATGTTAAAGAACAACACCAAAACCAGCGCCAGCAAGATCATGTCCTTGCCAAAAGATTGCCAAGGTGTCAACGGTATCGCGTCGCCAAAGCAGCCGCAAGTGCGCACTACTTCAAAGTAAGCCGAGTAGAACGTGAGAAAGCCGAAAAAGACGATCAGCAGCAATAATCCCCATACCATCTGTTTAACTTTCCAACCCGTTAGCAAGGCAAAACCTAAGATCATCTCCAATGCGCATAGGAATATGGATAACGCCAGCGCGTAGTCCATCAAAAACAGCTTGTGGAATACCTCAAAGTATTCCTCCAACTTGTACGAGAAACCCAGCGGGTCATTCGCCTTGATCAGTCCCGAAAAGATGAACAGCAGCCCCACCGCCAAACGGCAGAACCATACAATGCTTACAGGTAATGTGGACGAGGTTTTTCTTTTAGCCATGGTATAATTGCTTTGGGAACTGCCCCTTTAGGGGGTTGGGGGGCTTAACTTGATCAGCGCGAACACCGCGTAATTCAGCATATCCTGATAATTGGCGGTCACACCTTCAGATACCAAAGTCGCGCCCTGGTTATCTTCAATTTGTTTAACACGCAGCAATTTCATCAATATCAGATCCGTTAACGAGCTGATCCGCATATCGCGCCAGGCCTCGCCATAATCGTGGTTCTTGGCAAACATCAGATCCTTGGTCTCTTTTACTTTGGTGTCGAAACTGGTCTCGACGGCATCTACAGGCAGTTCCAGCGGGGTCTCTTCGGTGCTATCCAGTTGCATCATCGCTATCACGCAGTAATTCACAATGCCAATATATTCGCCGGTGGTATCATCGCCCACCATCGATACCTTTTTCTCTTCTAAGGTACGGATGCGCTGGGCTTTGATAAAGATCTGATCGGTGATAGACGCCGGGCGTAAAATGCGCCAGGCGGTACCGTAATCGCGTGTTTTTTTCAGGAACAGGCTTTTACAGGTGTTAATGACCGAATCGTATTCTGCTGATGTGTTGTTTGCCAAGGCCGTTGTAAAGTTTGAATGTTGCAAGGTTGCAATGTTGCCGGTTCGCGACAGAATTGAAGCCCATACTTGCAAAGATATAAAGTAACTTTACATCGGCTAATGTTTACGATATTCTTATACTGAAATGACGGCGGGCAACTTCTTCCAAAAAAAACTAAGCATCAACGCGGGCGGTAAACTGATCGATCTGAGCAGCCCCAAAGTAATGGGGATCATCAACCTTACGCCCGATTCTTTTTTTGCGGCTAGCCGTAAACCAGCGATTGAAGATGCCCTACTGCAAGCAGAGAAAATGCTGAATGAAGGCGCGACTTTCCTTGATCTTGGCGCATACTCCTCCCGTCCGGGAGCAGAAGATATCTCGGCGCAGGAAGAAGCTGACAGGCTGATACCTGTGGTAGAAGCCATCGCGCAAAATTTCAAGGATGCGATATTGTCGATCGATACATTTCGTGCTTCTGTTGCTGAAGCGGCCATTGAGGCCGGTGCGCACCTCATCAATGATATTTCGGGTGGGCAACTGGATGAAGCGATGTTCGCGACGGTAGCCCGTTTGCAAGTACCGTACATCCTGATGCACATGAAAGGCACGCCGCAAAACATGGTGCAGCATGCGCAATACGATGATATTTTTAACGACGTACTTCTGTATTTCGCCAAACGTTACGAAACCCTCCGTGCCATGAATGTTCACGATGTGATCATAGATCCCGGATTCGGCTTTGCTAAGACAGCCGAGCAGGGCTACGAGTTGATGAGCAAAATGCAAGGCTTTGATATGTTGGAACTGCCTGTACTGGTCGGCATATCACGCAAGCGGATGATCTACGGCTTGACGGGTGGCACATCTGCCGATGCGCTGAACGGAACGACGGCACTGAATACCATCGCTCTTACTAAGGGCGCAAATATCTTACGTGTACACGATGTAGAGGAAGCTGTTGAGGCGGTAAAGATCTGGGAAGCGTCTGTGCTCGGCCTTTCTAAAAGGGAGGAGCAGCCCTCTTAAAATCCCTATTTGGGGAGGGCGTGCTGTTGGCCATGTGTTGAAAAGGCAGGGACGGGTTGATCGGCTTTGCTCTTGGCTAACGCTTACCAGAACATAGCCGTCAAATTAACACCAATTGCCATACTTGACACCCATTTTGGAATTTGCCTACATCGCAATCAATACTCTACCCTCAAACTCTATCTCTTTAGCCCTTGCGGCTACACGTTTAATAAAAATATAATTGGTAGCACCACCGATCACCGCGCCTACGATCGGTACAAAACGGCGTGCGGCTTTTGAGCCTAACATCAGTAAAAGTCTTTCTGCAACGGTCTCTAACAGGTTTTTGGTGAGCGCCATGCCGGTCTCGATCTTTAACGATGTTGCTATCATCTGCATAAATTCCTCAAAACCGAAACGGTAATTGCCGCGACTGCTATACATTACCGCCATGGTCACTCTAAATTGCTGCCCGACGAGATTGACCATATCTACAGGCACACCGATCAGCATGGTGAACATACCGCCACTGCCGGATACAGCACCGGTGGTTGCTGCCAATACAGCACACTGCTCAATGTATTTATCCAGACCGTACTTATCAACGCCTTCTTTAATGCCGTGTTGGTCTATCTTATCAAATATCTGCTTAAAACCCTCGCCCGATAGGCCTGCTACTTGCGAGCGCAATGCCGCGCTGATGGTCCTGAATGCTAATTTTTTCATTGGATGGTTGATGTATGGGTCGTGTAGTGCTATTAGCGTGCCAAGATCTTCTGTAGAGACACGATATCTCGAGTCTGCCGTTTGCAATTTCAATATAGGATGATCGAACCTGCTTAGTTCAAGACACGTGGTATCGTGTCTCTACGATGACCGTGCCTCAGACAATCCACCTCACTTTTTCTTAACTTTGCCTAAACGCACAGTACTAAATGAACAACATCCTCATCGTAGACGATATACATACCATTTTTATTGAACAAGCCGAGGCCCTTGGCTACACCTGCGACTATCGCCCGGATATTAAACCCGATGAAGCGTTAGCCATCATTGATCAGTATGAGGGGCTGCTTATCCGTTCAAAATTTCAGGCAGATAAAACAGTATTGGACGCAGCTACAAACCTAAAATTTATTTCGAGGGCTGGTGCCGGGATGGATGGCATAGACGAGGCCTACGCCGTTAGCAAGGGCATCGTACTAATGAACGCCCCTGAAGGTAACCGCGACGCGGTTGGCGAACACGCCATTGGTATGCTGCTCTCCCTAATGAACAACTTTAACCGTGCCGATACCGAAGTGCGCGCCGGCAGCTGGAAACGCGAGGCAAACCGTGGTTTTGAGTTGAAAGGAAAGACCGTTGGCATTATTGGCTACGGCCACATGGGGCAAAGCTTTGCCCGCAAGCTGAGTGGCTTTGATGTGAATGTGATCGCCTACGATAAATATAAAACAGGCTTTAGCGACCAATATGTGCGCGAGGTAGCGATGGAAGAGATCGTTAAGCATAGCGATGTACTCAGTCTGCACATCCCGCTTACCCGCGAGACCAAAGGGCTGGTTGATGATGAATACCTGTTCCATTTCCGCAAACCAATATTTTTTTTGAACACAGCCCGTGGCCCCGTAGTTAAAACGCATGCCGTGCTTAACGCGATAAAGCAAGGCAAAATATTAGGTGCAGGACTTGACGTTTTGGAGGTAGAAAAATTCCCATCGTTGGGTGAGCAAGCCTGGTTCGATGAGTTGAAACAAAGCGGTGAGGTTTTACTGACCCCCCATGTGGCCGGATGGACTTTCGATTCGTACCGCAGATTGAGCGAAGTATTAGCCGATAAGCTGGCTAAATACAAGGAGCAAGCATAAGCCCCTCAAAAAAATTTGGATATTAAAACTTAAATACCCTATCTTCGTTTTTACACCGAACAAGACTATGCGGGCTAAAGGCCAACGTAGTCTTGTTTGTTTTTTAACAACCCGCCATAGCGTCCTTCTTAAAAAGGGAGGGCGGTTTTTTTTGGCGATATTTAAGCATATTAATATTTGTGAGTTATGGCAGACGTGACCTATTACACCAAAGAGGGGTTAGAGAAATTAAAAGAGGAAGTTCAGTTTTTAAAAACCGAAGGTCGTGCGCAAATAGCTAAGGCCATTGCCGAAGCAAGGGATAAAGGAGACCTTTCTGAAAATGCCGAATATGATGCCGCTAAAGAGGCCCAGGGCCACCACGAGACCAAGATCGCTAAACTGAGCGATGTATTGGCCAACGCCCGCTTACTGGACGAAAGCAAACTGGATACATCAAAAGTGTTAGCCTTATCTATAGTAAAGATCAAAAACCTGAAGAACAACGCTACCATGAGCTACCAATTGGTATCCGAGACCGAAGCCGACCTTAAAGCAGGTAAACTATCGGTAAGCTCGCCAATAGCAAAAGGTCTGTTAGGCAAAAAGGTAGGGGATAAGACCGAGATACAAGTACCGGCCGGCAAGATAGAGTTTGAAATAATAGAGATATCGCGGTAAGCGAATTTCAGTGACCGGTTGATCGGTGATCAGTGACTGGTAAAACAAATCGTTATTAAAAGGCGTTGAATTCCAAAACTGATCACTAATTGACCGATCACTAATCACCGACCCATGTCAAGCATCTTTTCAAAAATAGTAGCCGGGGATATCCCCGCGTATAAAGTAGCCGAGAGTAACGATTTTTTGGCATTCCTGGATATTAGCCCACTTACCGAGGGGCATACACTGGTCATCCCTAAAAAAGAGGTTGACCAATTATTTGATCTGGATGACGAGACCTACACCGGTCTGCAATTGTTCGCCAAGATCGTAGCGACCGGCTTAAAAAAAGCAACAGATGTAAAGCGCATTGGCGTGGTAGTAATGGGACTGGAAGTGCCGCATGCGCATATCCACCTCATCCCAATGAATAAGGCTGATGACATCAATTTCAGTAACGACAAACTAAAATACACCCCCGAGGAATTTGAGACCATTGCCAACGCCATTAAGGATGCGTTGCGGGAAGAACGGGAAGAAGAAGTATAAGGGAAACAGGCGGATCAAAATGATTCGCCTGTTTTGTTTGTATCTGCGTTATCGCTTTTCACACGTCGTTCTTTTGTCTTGACACTAAAGAACCAAAAGGTCAAGACAGCGAAAATGCTTCCTTGTCCGCACAGGCCTTTGCCCTGCATGCCCGACAGAACCACAGGGCTGTACCTTGACGCCCCGCTGCGCACCCACAGCCCCCGCTTCTGCGCCAAGCTAATGTCCTCTCCCGCGCACAGGCCATCAGTTCTGCCGCGCCTCACCCGGAAGCAGATCGCTGTCGGAAGAACCCTCTCCCTGCCCTCTCCGGAGGAGAGGGTTCTTAAAAGAACTACTCAGGCGAACCGAACGACACCTTTCTCCCTCCGGCATTGGAAATCGCCGGGAACTGCTGTCCCTGCCTAAGCACAGACCATTCGTAGGAGAGTTACACGGCCGGGAGCTTTTCTTTTTGGTTCTTTTTCTTTTCGCGGGGAAAAGAAAAAGAACATCCACTGACATTCATATCGCACACAACCTATCCTAATGAAATACGAACGTGACATACGCGACGAAGCAATGAAGACCAACAATCCCGTCACCTTTGTTAAATAATTGTTCCCACCACCATCATCCCTTAAACTATTCGTAAATTGCGCCTGATGCAAAGAGAACAGATCTCGGTTTTTGATATGTTTAAGATCGGTATCGGGCCGTCGAGCTCGCATACCCTTGGTCCCTGGCGTGCCGCGCAGGCATTTGTGCAAACCCTGCAACAGCGCGATGTACTGCCCCTAGTGACCGAAGTGAAGATACTCCTTTACGGGTCTTTAGCCAAAACAGGCAAAGGCCACGGTACAGATATCGCTATCCTTTTAGGACTTAGCGGCGATGACCCGGTGACGTTTGATGTTAATCATATTGACTTTAAGGTAGACAACATCAAGTCGACCCAAAAGATGCAATTGGGCGGCTTGCAGGATATCACTTTCTCTTATGACGATGATCTGCTGTTCCTTTTTGCCGAGAGTTTGCCCTTTCACCCTAACGCGGTCACTTTTCAGGCTTTTTTAAGTAACGGCAAGGCCGTAAGCGAGACCTATTACTCTATAGGCGGTGGCTTTGTGGTAAAGGAAGGCGACGATGGCCAAGGTAAAACTGAGGTTGATCTGCCATTCGCGATTGATACCGCCGGCGACCTGCTGCACTGGGTACGCAAGACCGGATTGAAAATATCCGACGTGGTAATGGAGAATGAACTGGCCTGGCGTAGCGAGCAAGAGACCTGCAGTGGGGTGCTTAATATCTTCCGCGTGCTAAAGGAATGCATTTATCGCGGCAGCCATACCAAAGGCTTTTTACCGGGCGGGTTGAATGTGGCGCGTCGTGCTAATAACTTAAATAAGCGCCTGATCGGTGATGCAGCCTATACCAATTTTGATGAGTGGATAGCGGCTATCCGCAACACCGGGAACGGCTTTAAGAATACACTGGATTGGGTAAGCTGTTTCGCATTGGCGGTCAATGAAGAGAACGCGTCGTTCGGGCGCGTGGTGACCGCGCCAACCAATGGAGCCGCAGGTGTGATCCCTGCCGTGCTGATGTATCTTATCGTTTTTTGCGAGGGCTACACCGACGATCAGGTTATCAAATTTATGCTGACCGCATCTGAGATAGGCAGCATCTTTAAAAAGGGTGCAACCATATCTGCCGCCATGGGTGGTTGTCAAGCTGAGATCGGCGTATCATCGGCCATGGCCGCAGCCGCGCTTACCGAAAGTTTAGGCGGATCGCAACGGCAGGTATTAATGGCTGCTGAGATAGCCATGGAACACCACCTGGGCATGACCTGCGACCCGATCGGCGGCTTGGTGCAGGTCCCTTGCATCGAACGTAATACCATGGGTGCCATTAAAGCTATCACCGCATCGCAATTAGCATTGCAAACTAATCCGGAGAACGCCAAAGTAAGTTTGGATGCTGTGGTAAAAACTATGTGGCAAACCGCTCAAGATATGAACTCGAAGTATAAAGAGACGGCAGATGGGGGATTGGCTATCAATATCCCTATTAGTTTGCCGGAATGTTAGGCGACATGTTGGCTTCAATTTATGATTGAAGCTTTAATGATCGGAACAAGTCTGCGACTTCGGAAAGTTCCAGCCATCTTAACCAAAAGAAAATCCGTCGTTGGGCGTGAACTATTTTAAACCTATATATTGATCACTGAAATGAAACCTTTTATCACAATTTTGACCGCAATGGTTATGCTGATGTCCTGCAAAGACAAAGAAGAAAAATTAAAAGACCAAATGATGCCCTTGTTAACAGACATCATTAAACAGGACAGTTTGGTAAGCAAAATAGATAGTCTTAGGATATTTAAAATAGATACGCTTACTGAATTAGATATTCAGGAAAGAATGATGCATCGTGTAAGAGCAAATATAGACCATTTTCAAAAACTATCGGATAATTCATTAGAGATCGCCAAGTTGAAAATGTCGCAAGCGCAGAGCAGTATTTCATCTATGAAGTTGTCCCAAGCGATAGATGCCTATGACCTGGCCGATATCGAGAGAGACAACGCGGAAAAGTATGCAGAAGAGTCCAAGGATGAAGCGCAGCAAGCAAAGGCGTATAGCGACTCCAGTCAAAAATATATTAAGCTTTTGGAGGATCATGCTGCGCTAAGGAGAGCGCACCGTATAGACTCGGTAAAATTTAAAGGCTACATCGCCCGGTTCAAATTGTTAGGAGCCGACAAAGATAATGCTGCTGTTAAATTAGATTCGATGTACGTTTTTTTCAACGAAAATTTGAGAGTTATAAAAGGCTTTTAATTAAACCCTCAATGGAAACAAAAAACGGCCTCAAGTCTCCCTGAAGCCGTTTCCAAAATATCTTATACCGAGAACGATGTTCCGCAACCGCAGCTGCTGGCCGCATTAGGGTTGTTAAAGGTGAACCCGCGAGAGTTTAAGCCGTCTTGCCAATCTATTTGCATGCCGGCTAAATACATGCCGTGCGCTTTGTGCATATACACCTTAACACCTTGTATAAAGTAAATGGTGTCGCCGTCTTTTTGCTGGTCGAAACCTAATACGTAGCTCATGCCCGAGCAGCCGCCACCTTCCACACCAACACGCAGACCGAACTCGTCGCCAAGGTCTTGCATATCTTTCAATTTATGTAACTCCTTAACCGCACCCTCGGTGAAGCTAACTGGCGCTATAGCAGTTTCAACAGCAGTACTCATCTTAATTTTCCGTTTAAAGTGTTCAAATATAATGTTAAATGCTCAACTTTGTTCGGGCCGGCTTGTTAAATGACCTGTGCCTAACATTTGTAAATGAACACTTCTTTAGTTGCCTTTTTATTCGAGATCCTTAAACTAACGATAGCCGGTATTGGCGTGGTATGGGTTGCCATCTATTTAATAAAGCCATATCTGGACAAAAATGAGCGCCTGCAACTCATCGACCTAAAGAAAACCATCAGCGCACAAACGTTACCTTTACGCCTGCAAGCTTACGAGCGCGTGATATTATTGATCGACCGCATCAGTCCATCAACTTTATTAGTTCGTTTGAATGCGTCAGCCTATACCGCTGCTGAGTTGCATAGCATTGTAATCTCTGAAGTACGGAATGAGTTCCAACATAACGTTACCCAGCAATTGTATTTAAGCACTCGTGCATGGCAAATTACCCGAAAGATCAAGGACGACACCATCGCCTTATTTAATAATGTAGCCCGCTCTATTCCCGGCGACGCCAGCGGGTTAGAATATGGCAAAGCTATCCTCGCCCATTTGAGCAACCTGGAGAATGACCCTTACGATGGCGCTATAGCCATCATTAAAACCGATCTGGAAGAACTCTTTTAAACCATGGCCAACGAAAAGCATATCCAAACTACATCGGGCATACCTATTAAAGAGGTATACACCGAACCTTCGGATATGGCTGAACGCCCCGGCGAGTTCCCTTACACGCGCGGTATCCAGAAGGATATGTACCGTGGTAAGCTATGGACCATGCGGCAATATGCTGGTTTTAGCACCGCGGCCGAGTCTAATAAACGCTATCATTATTTATTAAGTCAGGGTACAATGGGCCTCTCCGTCGCCTTTGACCTGCCTACACAGATCGGATATGATTCGGACCATCCTATGTCAGAAGGAGAGGTCGGGAAGGTCGGTGTGGCGATAGATTCCTTAAAAGATATGGAGATACTGTTCGATGGTATTGAATTGCAAAAGATCACCACCAGCATGACCATCAATGCCACAGCGCCTATTCTGCTGGCCATGTACATCGCTTTAGCCAAAAAACAAGGCGCAGACCTCGCTCAACTATCCGGCACCATCCAGAACGATATATTAAAGGAATATGCTGCGCGTGGCACCTATATCTACCCGCCTGCGCCGTCTATGCGGTTGATCACCGATGTTTTTGAGTATTGCGCTAAAGAAGTACCTAAATGGAATACGATATCTATCTCCGGCTATCACATCCGCGAGGCGGGATCTACGGCGGTGCAGGAGCTGGCCTTTACCTTGGCTAACGGGAAAACCTATTTAAAGGCTGCTTTAGAAAAGGGACTGGATATAAACGTATTCGCTCGAAGATTATCCTTCTTCTTCAACTGCCATAATAACTTTTTTGAGGAGATAGCCAAGTTCCGCGCGGCAAGGCGCATGTGGGCCAATATTACTAAAGAGTTGGGCGCAACCCATCCCGATGCGCAAAAGCTGCGTTTCCACTCGCAAACGGGCGGATCTACACTGACCGCGCAGCAACCCTATAATAATATAGTGCGGGTGAGTAACCAAGCCTTGGCGGCTGTTTTAGGTGGCACGCAGTCCTTACATACCAATGGCTTTGATGAAGCGCTCTCCCTACCTACCGAGGAAGCCGCTCGCATAGCCCTGCGTACCCAGCAGATCATCGCTTTTGAAAGCGGGGTGACCGATACGGTAGACCCGCTGGCCGGATCTTATTTTGTAGAGTTGCTGACGGACGAGATGGTAAAGGCCGCCCAGATCTACATTGATAAGATAGATGCCATGGGCGGATCTGTGAAAGCGATAGAGAACGACTACATTCAGCAGCAGATCGGGGCCTCTGCTTATGAATATCAGCGGGCGGTAGAGTCGGGCGACAGGGTGATCATCGGCGTAAATAAGTACGTAGAAAATGAGCCTGAACAAGGCGATATTTTCAGGGTAAATGATACCATCCGAACCCACCAGATCGACCAAATTTTAGCTTTAAAAAACACCCGAAATATGGCCGTTTTAGGCCCAATTTTGGCCGATTTGAAAGAGGCTGCAAAAGGGACAGAAAATGTGATGCCTTTTATCCTTCGCGCTGTCGAAAACTATTCCACACTGGGCGAGATCGCCGACATATTCCGTGAAGTTTTTGGCGAGTATTAAAAGACTGAATACTTGCACTTTACATTATTTTGCTAAAGACGCTGTATTTGCACAAATAGCTGAATATCATTAAATTAACATCACCTTACTGGTTTATCAACAAATAAATTAAAGTAAAATTAACTTCAATTTAATCAAACATTTATGCCACCTTTGGCGTATAATTGATTGTTAATAAAACTATCTGCCAAAATTTGCGCTTCTAAAAATTCCTCACAACACAACGTTGTATTTTTTAGTCAAAGTGGACAAAAAGTGGACAAAAAAGCCCCCTTTCGGGTCGTTCGAGGCAATTATTTTTTATTTCAGTTTTTTAATTTTTTATTGAGGATTTTTTTGAATATTCGATGTTCCATAGGCGGCACATTTGGGTGTTCGAGTATGTGGTGTAAATCAAGATATTAAGAGTTACCGTATGGAAAAAACTTGTACCAACGTTTGGAATAATTGCCTTCAGATCATTAAAGACAATATCCCGGCCCAGAGTTTTAAGACCTGGTTCGAGCCGATAAAGTCACTTAGATTGGAAGGGAGCATTCTTACGATACAGGTGCCGAGCTTGTTTTTTTATGAGTGGTTAGAAGAACACTATGTGGGTCTTTTGCGTAAAACCATCAAGAAACAACTTGGCGAGGACGGACGCTTAGAATACAATATCGTGGTTGAACAATCTTCATCAAGCAAACCATATACTACCAATATGCCATCAAATGGCAACGGGGCCGAAGGCAAGAACCAATCTATGCCTATCCCTATCGCCATTAATAAGGATATCAAAAACCCTTTTGTTATCCCAGGCTTAAAAAAGTTGAACGTTGACCCTCAGCTGAACCAGAATTACACTTTTGATAATTTTGTAGAGGGCGATTGTAACCGTTTGGCACGCTCTGCTGGTTATGCTGTAGCCGCGAAACCGGGTGGTACTTCGTTCAATCCTTTGATGATATACGGAGGTGTTGGTTTAGGCAAGACCCACCTGGTGCAAGCCATCGGTAACGAGATCAAGCGTACCCTGCCTGATAAGGTGGTGCTATATGTATCGTGCGAGAAATTTACCCAGCAATTTGTTGATGCGCTGAAACACAACAACATCAACGATTTTGTGAATTTCTATCAAGCGATAGATGTGCTGATCATGGACGATGTGCACAACTTTGCCGGTAAAGAAAAAACTCAGGATTTCTTCTTCCACATCTTCAACCACTTACACCAGACCGGTCGCCAGCTGATCATCACATCAGATAAAGCGCCTAAGGATCTGTCGGGTTTAGAAGAGCGTTTATTGTCCCGCTTTAAATGGGGCCTTTCAGCCGATCTGCAAGTGCCTGATCTGGAGACCCGTATGGCTATCCTGAAGACCAAGGTATATCAGGATGGTATAGACCTGCCGCATGAGGTATTGGAGTATGTTGCTCACAACATCGACAATAACGTGCGTGAGTTGGAAGGTGCTATGGTATCGTTATTGGCTCAATCTACACTGAACCGTAAAGAGATAGATCTGAACCTCGCCAAACAAATGCTGAAGAACTTCATCAAGAACTCTACTAAAGAGATATCGATGGAGTACATCCAGAGTCTTGTTTGCGAGTACTTTGAGGTGCCTATCGAGATGGTTAAATCGCAGACCCGCAAGCGCGAGATCGTGCAGGCGCGTCAGATATCCATGTATCTGGCCAAGGCGCATACCAAGAGTTCACTGAAATCTATCGGGCATTTCTTTGGCGGTCGCGACCACTCTACCGTGATCTATGCTTGCCAAACTGTAGAGGATCTGATCGATACCGACAAGAAATTTAAAGGCTACGTGGCCGACATTCAGAAGAAATTAAAGATGTCGTAAACTGTGCGAAAAAAGCATAAAAAAGGTGGATATTTTGATGAAATATCCACCTTTTGCATTTTACGGCAACGCCGGCAACCAAATGGTTGCGAATGGTCAACTCATTGCTCACGGTGTTCATGTTCACGGTGAACACAAGGCACCCGATATGCGTAACCTACTGAATATCAGTATATATTTTTGACGTCGTGAACAAGGCGCTGATGAACGCGTTAACTAAATCGTTGATAATTAACACCTTGACTAAATGCAGGCCAAAATTTGCCGTGAACGATCGTGAACAAGGATAGGAGGGTATCCCCCGCCTGTTGAAAGGCGAAGTAAGTGGACGGCATTACCGATCCGCATATTCGTCATTTGCATAGCGGCAACGCCCTCTCACTATGGGTCAACAGACCCTTAAACCCTATCAAACTTATTTAAAGACACATTACACGTGCACCCCTTCAGCGATCTCCTCGATCATCTTTTTATTGAAGGCAGGCAGGTCATCGGGTTTGCGGCTGGTCACCAGGCCTTGGTCGGTCACTACTTCTTCATCGATCCAATGTGCGCCCGCGTTCTTCAGATCCGTTTGTAGCGATGGGTATGATGTTAGGGTGCGCCCGCCGATCAGTCCGGTCTCGATCAGCACTTGCGGACCGTGGCAGATGGCTGCAACAGGTTTGCCCTCATCTAAAAACGCTGATACAAATGCTACTGCCGATGCGCTTTGACGCAACTTGTCCGGGTTCAACACGCCGCCCGGCAACATTAGTGCATCGTAATCATCCGGGCTAACATCACTCAAATTCTTGTCAACATCAACCTCAATACCCCAATCGGTATGGTTCCAGGCTTTGATCTTGCCTGTTTTTGGCGATACGATGTGCACAGTTGCGCCGGCGGCCTCTAATGCCTCTTTAGGGCTGGTCAATTCTATTTGCTCAAATCCTTCTTCCGTAAGGATGGCTACTTTTTTTCCACTTAAACTTGCCATAATTTATTTTTCATTTAGATGTACATTAACTACATCGTAAATAAATTATAGTTTAAGGAAAGTTAAAATGAGCTTGCTTAAGTTTTACCACAAAGGGCACAAAGGCTGTGGTCCATTAAGGCTTTGTGCCCTTTGTGTTTCCTTCCGCAGTGCCCTTTGTGGTTAAATGACACTAAACATATCTTAAAGCATGCCCGATAAAATTATTGGTCAAACCAAAGTCCTCGGTGCCTTTGCGGCGGATAAAGAAGAAATCGCGGGTGATCTTCAGGCCTTCGATCGGCACTTCCACCAGATCGCCCTCGGCTAATTGGCGCACGATGGACGGGCGGGGCATGAAGCCCAGGCACTGGTCGGCCAGCAGGAAATTCTTTAGAGCCTCGGTACCGCCCAGTCGTATCTTCACCGATAGGTCGGCCGGTTTGATATGATGGGTAGACAACTCTTTTAACAACGCATTAAGTGTACCCGAACCACGTTCACGCAAAGCGACAGGCGTTTTCAGGAGCTGTTTTAGCGTAAGCGACCTCCCCGCCAACGGACTATTGGCCGAGCATACCGGGATCACCTCGTCGCTCATAAAAGGCTTGTAGGATACGGTGGTGAGTTTATTATCTACTTCGATGATGCCAAGGTCCACCTCATGGTTAAGCAGCGCGTTCAGGATGTACTCCGAGTTACGGTTAACCAATTGGATATCCACATTGGTGTACTCTTTTTGAAAACCCGACAATATCGACGGCAAAATATACAGCGCGATAGTGGTGCTTGCCCCCAAGCGCAAATGCCCCGCCGCGTTGGACAGGTTGCTCAGGACAGACAGATCGTACTCTATCTTGCGCTCTATCTCGGTAGCTTGCAGCAAGTATTCATTTAACTTTTTGCCGGCTTCGGTAAGCAGAATACTATTGCCCTTACGTTCAAAAAAAGCCACTTTGTATTGATCCTCCAGCGCCTTAATGTGCTTGCTGATCGCCGGCTGGGTAACAAATAGCACCTGGGCAGCCTTAGAGAAACTCATGTTGGCGGCAACCTCCATAAACACACGATGGGCGAAGGATATCATGGCATACAAGGTAAGCATTATAAACTAAAGTTATAATGACACTAATGCCTTTGGACTGACCACAATTAAAACGAATTTCACCAACTGGTGTTCAATAACAACCCGTACTGATCCCAAATTCGTTTTAATTCGAACAAATTAGTGCTACTCTTAAATTAGTGTCGAAATTCAATTATGAAGATATCTAAATACCTCCATTCCTGCCTTGTTTTTGAAAATGACGGCTTTAAACTGCTGATCGATCCGGGCAACATCAGCTTTGCCGAGGGTTTCATAGGGCCTGATGAATTTGGCGACGTGGATGCTATTATTATCACCCATATCCACCCCGACCATTTTGACATGGAGCAACTGCCAAAGATCATGGAACTAAGCGGCGCCCCTGTGTACACCGTACAGCAGGTCATCAATGAAATGGCAAAGGCGGGTTTACAAGCTGAGTTTATCCCAAATAAGGTAGGACCCTTCGTTATCGAGTCGTTCGCGGCGCAACATGAGTTGATCATGGATAATCCGCTACCCGAGATGGCGGCACTGGTGATCGACGGTAAGGTATTGCATCCGGTAGATTCATTAGCTGCTGAATTATTAAAATACCAGGGAATCGAGCTGGTGTTGCTGCCCATAATGGCACCTTTTACTAACGAGCCGACCGTGGCTAAATTTGCCGACGCGCTGGCCGCCAAACAGGTATTGCCCGTGCACGATGGTTTTGCCAAACCCTTCTTTTTAAAACAGCGGTATGCCGCTTATAAAAAGCACTTTGACAGGCTGGGTATCGTCTTTCACGACTCTATGGTGCTTGGGCATACGGTAGAAGTGTAAAAGGCTATGATCGGATGGGGTGTGGACACATCTTTTTAAATGATGCAAATTTCTATGTCCCAGCGGGACTACCTGTTTGTAGCCGTGTAAAACCAGCTTGAAAATCCCTTGTAGAGGCTACCTTATTCCGATTGCATGTCCGATCTGAATAGCGTAGGAGGGTAGCGCCTACGGCCCAATAATTATTTATTCAGGTTCCTCCTACAAACAGGTAGCCCTTAAAGGGCAAAAAAAATGTGTCCACACGATAACCCTCCACGGGATCTTGCCAAGATCGCCATCCCCCCCTGACCGCTTCGTCAGTATGCCCGTAAAATAGTTGATACATCAAACTATTTAAGATGTTGGCGTTGTTATATTTACTGTCCGATCTATCCATGGAAATTATTGAACCTATTTCGCGCAAGCTCATTCATTTGGCTAAAATTTACCTCAACGTATTGTCGGGGCGGTTGGCGCATTTGGGGATCAACCGGTATTACTACGTAATGTCGCTCATCCATGCCGAAAACGGTAAGCTGACCCAAAAAGCCCTTGGCGAAAAATTGGGTATGGATAAATCGGCCATTGTAGGTATTATCGACTATCTGACCGATAAAGGTTATGTGTACCGGGAGGTAAACCCCGCCGACCGACGCCAGCATCTTTTGCGCACTACCCCTAAAGCCGTAAAAGCCGTGCCGGATATCATGGCCAAATTTAACGAGATGAACGATACCGTAGCAACGGATATATCGCCGAAGGAAATGGAGATCTTTTACAAAGTGCTGCACCAAATGGAAGAGAACCTGAAACCCTATGCGACCAAAGAAATGGACCTTGACCTGAACTTTAATAAATAGACCTGATCAAATAAATATATGAAACTAAGATATATCGTATATATCATTATTGCCCTGGTGGTGGGCTACCTGGTGTTCAACAAAATATGGGGTGGCAACTCCAAAGAGGCGGCCGGCGGTAAAGACGGCGGTGGCGCTGGTGGCGGTAAAGAAGCCAAAGGCGGCAAGGGCGGGGCCGGTAAAAAAGGCGGCCCTGTAAGCGTTAAGGTGATGATCGTGAAGGACACCACGGTGATCAACAATATCGATGTGACCGGAACTATCGACGCTAACGAACGCGTTAACCTGACCAGTCAGACAGCGGGTAATATCACCGCTATATACTTTAAAGAGGGCCAGCGTGTAAGCAAAGGCCAGCTATTGGTAAAAGTGTACGATCAGGATCTGCTGGCATCGGCACAGCAACTCACCTATCAGGCCAAGTTGGCTAAACAGGTAGAGACCCGCAACAAGGCCCTGTACGAGAAAGAAGCCATCAGTTTGGAAGAATACGAGACATCTCAAACCGGCGTGAACACCTTAAAAGCACAAGCCGACCTAATAAAAGCCCAGGTGGCCCGTACCGAGATCCGTGCACCATTTTCGGGCGTGATCGGGTTGAGGAATGTTAGTCCGGGTGGTTATTTGTCGCCTCAAACTTCGATAGCTACGCTGGTAAATATGGATCCTGCCAAAGTTACCTTCTCTGTTCCGGAGCGTTATCTGTCGCTGATCAAACCGGGCAGCAAGATCACCTTTACGGTAGCAGCATCGGGCAAGCAATACCCGGCAACGGTTTACGCTATCGAGCCGGCTATTGATGCAGCATCCCGCAGCGCGGTGATCCGTGCCGAAGCACCGAACCCTAAGAACGAACTGACCGCCGGCAGCTTTGCCAAGATCAACCTGACTTTAGATCAGATCCCTAAGACCATTATGGTACCGACCGAAGTAGTGGTGCCAGATCTGAAAAGCAGTATTGTTTATTTGGTTAAGAATGGCTTGGCTACGCCGACACCGGTAAAGACAGACCTGCGTACCGATACCAAGATCCAGATCACCGAGGGGTTAAAACCCGGCGACAGTTTGATCGTATCGGCCATTATCCAAATGCGGGCTAAGGTGCCGGTAGTAGTTAAAGGAAAAAACAAAAAGTAAGTATCAGCAATTATGAGTTTATCCTCAGTCAGTATAAAACGGCCGGTACTTGCAACGGTACTCTCCGTCGTCATTGTGGTCTTCGGGGTTATCGGCTACTCGTTTTTGGGTATCCGCGATTTCCCCTCGGTAGATCCGCCCATAATATCAGTAAGCTGTAGCTACGCCGGTGCCAACTCCGACGTTATCGAGTCGCAGATCACCGAGCCTTTAGAGAAAGCCATTAACGGCGTGCAGGGTATCCGTAATATCTCGTCCACCAGTTCGGTAGGTAGCAGCAACATCACTGTGGAGTTTGACCTTGATGCCGATCTGGAGACCGCTGCTAACGACGTGCGCGACAAGGTATCACAAGCCCAGCGCCAGTTACCGCAGGATATTGACGCCCCGCCGGTAGTGACCAAGGCCGATGCCAGCGCCGAGCAGATCCTGACCGTTACCGTGAGCAGTAACACCCGTAACATTAACCAGGTGAACGATTATGCCGAGAACGTTTTGCAGGAAGGTTTGCAAACCATCCCCGGTGTATCAGCTATCAACATCCAAGGCCAGCGCCAATACGCCATGCGCCTTTGGATAGACCCTAATAAGCTAACCTCGTTGGGTTTAGCCGCTACCGACATCCGCGATGCTTTAGCCAAGGAGAATGTGGAGCTACCGGCCGGTAAGATAGAAGGTAACAATACCGAGCTGGCCGTGCGTGCCTTGGGTAAATTGCATACTGTAAAAGATTTTAATGATCTGATCATCCGTGCCGATAGCAATAAGGTGATACACTTTAGTGATGTGGGTTATGCGGTTTTAGGCTCGGCTAACGAGCAAACATCGCTGAAAGAATCAGGCATACCGATGGTGGGCCTGGCTATCGTTCCGCAGCCGGGTGCCAATTATGTGCAGATCGCTAAGGATTTTTACAAGCGTCTGGAAGAGATCAAGAAAGACCTGCCCGAAGATATTTCCGTTGACGTGGCGCTGGATAATACCCGTTTCATCAACCAATCCATCAAAGAGGTTGAGGAGACATTGCTGATATCGTTTATCCTGGTGGTGATCATCATTTACCTGTTCTTCAGGGACTGGCTCATTGCGTTCCGCCCGTTAATCGATATCCCGGTATCGCTGATCGGTGCGTTCTTTTTGATGTACATCTTTGGGTTCTCTATCAACATCCTTACGCTGTTGGCTATCGTCCTCGCGACGGGTTTGGTGGTGGATGATGGTATCGTTGTGACGGAGAATATCTACAAAAAAGTAGAGCAAGGTATGGACATCCGCAAGGCTGCCTTTGAAGGCTCGGCAGAGATCTTTTTCGCGGTGGTTTCTACCTCGGTTACGTTGGCAGCTGTGTTCTTGCCCATCATTTTCTTACAGGGTTTTACGGGTCGGTTGTTCCGCGAGTTCGCGGTCGTCGTCGCGGGGGCGGTGTTGATATCGGCTTTTGTGTCGTTGTCGCTTACGCCGATGCTAAACGTTAAATTGATCCGCAAGGACCAAAAGAAATCTAAATTTTACGAGCGTACCGAGCCATTCTTCCAACGAATGACGGCGGCTTATACCGAGACGCTGGTAGCTGCCATGAAATGGCGATGGACATCGTGGCCGATCATTGGCGTTTGTTTGATCGGCGCGTATATATTAGTGAAAGTGATCCCGTCGGAATTAGCCCCGCTGGATGACCGCAGCATGTTACGTTACCAGGTTACAGCGCCCGAAGGATCATCTTACGAGTACACGGCCAAATACATGGATAAAGTATCGCAACTGATCGAGGACTCTATCCCCGAAAAGCGTATCAATATCTCCATCACAGCCGCAGGGCGCGGTGGCGCCGGTGCGGTGAATAGCGGTTTTGGCCGTATCGGCCTGACCGAGCCGGGCGAGCGTACCCGCACTCAAGCAGAGATAGCGGCTTATCTGACCAAAAACCTGCAAAAATTTAACGACGGGCGGGCTATTGTGGTGCAAGAGCAAACCATCAGCGGTGGGGGTAGCGGCGCACGTACATCGTTACCGATACAGTTCGTGCTGCAAAATCAAAACTTCGAGAAGATCCGCAAGATCCTACCCGAGTTTATGGCCGAAGTGCAAAAAAGCCCCGTGTTTATGACGCCCGATGTCAACCTGAAATTTACTAAACCCGAGCTTACGGTAATTACCGACCGCGACCGTGCGCGAGACCTTGGCATTTCGGTTGCTGATATTGCATCTACCCTGCAATTGTATTATAGTGCCGGTCGGGTAGATTACTTTATCATCAACGGTAAACAATACCAGGTGGTGGCCCAGGTAGATAGGGCTAACCGCGATCAGCCGCTGGATCTTAAATCGGTTTACGTGCGTGGCTCACGTGGCAATCTGGTACAGCTGGATAACGTGGTGAAGGTTTCCGAAGATGCTATCCCGCCATCGATATTCCACTTTAACCGTTTTAAATCAGCCACGGTACAGGCCGGATTAGCGCCGGGTTACAGCATGGGCGATGGCATTGCCGAAATGCAGCGCATCGCCAAAGAAAAGTTGGACCCGACGTTTAGTTCGGACCTGAGCGGCCCATCGCGGGATTATTCAGAGTCATCATCTAATATATTATTCGCCTTCGCTTTCGCGCTGTTGCTCATCTACTTGGTATTGGCGGCGCAGTTCGAGAGCTTTATCGACCCTTTCATTGTAATGATGACCGTGCCTTTGGCTATCGCAGGGGCGTTCCTATCGTTGTGGTTGTTCAACCAAACGCTGAATATCTTTAGCGAGATCGGTATGATCACATTGGTAGGTTTGGTAACTAAGAATGGTATCCTGATCGTAGAGTTCGCTAATCAACGCATGGAGCATGGTGTTAGTAAAGCCGAGGCTATTATAGAGGCCGCAACAGCCCGCCTGCGACCGATCTTGATGACCAGTTTGGCGGTGGTACTGGGTTCGGTACCGATCGCATTGGCCTTGGGCGCTGGTGCAAAAAGCCGGGTGTCGCTGGGTATCGTGATCATCGGCGGGATGTTGTTCTCGTTGATACTGACCCTGTACATCATCCCGATGATCTACCAAATGATCGCCGCCAAGGAGCGCCACGATCCGGATGAAGAGGACGAGACTGGAACGATCGAAAAACCACGCAGACTGAACCCTAAGCAACCTAAACTGATAGAAAATCTGTGAGAGACATGAAACATATTAAGATAGTTTGCTTGTTAGCCTTGCTTGCTGTATCACAGATGGGCCTGGCACAGAACGCGCCGCGCCTAACGCTGAAAGAGGCGGTAGAGATAGCTTTAAAGAACAACTATAACATACGCCTGGCGCAAAACAATAACACCATTGCCAAAAATAATGTAACGATAGGTAATGCAGGCATGCTGCCCCAAGTGACCGGCGACTTGACCACCAATGCCAGCCGGCAAACCGTACAACAGACCCGGTCGGATGGTACGGTGAACAACCTTAACGGCATCCGTAACAGCAATAACAGCTACGGCCCCAGTTTGAATTGGACCATATTTGACGGCCTGGCCATGTTTGCCAATTATGACCTGCTGAAACAACAGAATCAACTGAGCGATCTTAGGCTGCGGGACACCATCCAAAGCACCATGGCCGATGTGATAGCCACCTATTACAATCTGATCAATCAGAACGCGCAGCTGCGTGCCCAAAAGGGTGTGATAGAAATATCGCGTACGCAGGTACGTATCGCCAATGATAAATTTACCGTTGGTCGTGCAGCAAAGCTGGAATTATTGAACGCCCAGGTTAACCTGAACACGGACACTGCCGCGCTGATCACCTTAGAACAACAATACAGAAGCACCAAGATACGCCTGAACCAGTTGTTGATCCGCGATCTGCAGAGTGATTTTTCTGTCGCTGATACCATTATTGTGGATGATAAACTGAAACTGGCCGATGTGATAAACAATGCCCAAACGCAAAACCCGGCCATCCTATCAGCCGAGATCAATAAGCGTGTAGCGGATATATCGCTGAAACAGATCAGGTCTACCCGCTATCCCGTACTCAGCGTCGGTACGGGCTACACCTGGACCAACAGCGCA
This sequence comes from Mucilaginibacter myungsuensis, assembly GCF_015222005.1. Taxonomy (GTDB): domain Bacteria; phylum Bacteroidota; class Bacteroidia; order Sphingobacteriales; family Sphingobacteriaceae; genus Mucilaginibacter; species Mucilaginibacter myungsuensis. The sequence continues at coordinate 212,383 of NZ_JADFFL010000002.1, forward strand.
ACCCCGGCAGGTTTCACCCGTACACAGAACGCCCACGGGTTTAACTACGGGCTAACGGCATCGGTAAACATCTTTGACGGTTTTAACCAATGGCGACGCGAGCGCAATGCCAAGATCCAAATAGATAATGCCGGCATCAGCGCCAAGCAGGTGCGGTTGGATGTGGAAGCCCAGATCAGCGACCTGTTCATGAGTTATCTGGCGGGTTTGCAACTGATCAAGATCGGCGATGCTAATGTGGCCTTAGCCAAACGTAATCTGGAGATCACTTTGGATAAGTATAAGCTTGGGAACATAACCCCTTTAGAAGTAAGAGAGGCGCAACGGAACTATCTGACGGCCACATCTACCTTTTTTTCGGCCGAATATCAGAGCAAACTGGCAGAAATTACCTTAAAGCAGATCACCAACAGCATCAATATCGAATAAATTGTCGAACAAATATTTTTTTTTTCCGTAAAATACTATTTTTGAGGATCATAAAAATTTATGGCAGTTCCCTACAAAATATGTTTGCTGATCGATGACAATTATATAGATAATTTTGTCACGCGCAGGATATTGGAAAGCGGGAACTTTGCCGAAGAAATTATTGTGCGGCAATCCCCTGCCGAAGCTATCGAATCCCTTAGGGATGGTTCGGTTAAGCCCGATGTGATCTTTTTAGACATCAGGATGCCGATGATGAGTGGCTTTGAATTTTTGCAGGAGTACGATAAATTGGACGAGGACGTGAAACGCGCCAAGCTTTTCATGCTGTCGTCGTCGCTTGATCCTACCGATCTTAAACGCTCGTCAGAGAACAAGTACGTTACCCAATTTATCCACAAGCCGCTTACCCACAAAATGTTGGAAGAGCTTAGTGCATGATATTAGTTGCCGATAGTGGTTCATCAAAGACCGACTGGCTGCTGGATAACCCCGGCGGCGAACCTTCGGCCTACAGTACAGATGGCCTTAACCCCTACTTTTTAACCGAAAAAGAAATTATCAAAAAGCTGCAGGATCAGCTTCAAGGCTTGCTTGATGTGGCACACAAGGTGACCGAGATCTATTTCTTCGGCGCCGGTTGCTCCAGTCCGGACAGGCACGAGGTGGTTTCTAATGCCCTCAGCTCGGTCTTTCCAAAAGCATACATTAGTGTAGATAGTGACCTTTTGGGTTGTGCTTACGCCACTTGCGGCCACGAGAAAGGCATTTGCTGTATCCTGGGCACAGGTTCTAACATCTCCTTTTTTGATGGCGAAGAGGTCGCCGAAGGCAAACACGGCCTTGGCTTTGTACTGGGCGACGAAGGTGCAGGCACCTGGCTTGGCAAATCTTTAGTGACCGACTACCTTTACGGCAATATGCCGGCCGATATAGCCAAACAGTTCGGCGATGCTTATCAACTGGATAAAGAGACCGTGATCAGCAAGGTGTATATGCAGGCCGGTGGTAATGCTTACCTGGCATCATTCACCCGCTTTTTAAGCAAGATCCGCGAGACGGAATACGCGCAGCAAGTATTGAGCAACTCGTTCACCGAGTTTATAGAGACCAATATTAAAAGCTACCCCGAATACCGTCGTTACAAATGCCACTTTGTAGGCTCCATCGCCTACCACTTTGCCGACGAGCTAAAAGCCCATTGTGCTACCCACCATATCCAGGTAGGTAAGATCATCCCCAAACCCATTCACGAGTTACTGAAATTTATTTTAGTGAGGAATCTGGCAGTGTAAACAGCTTTTTAAAACTGTCACCGCAAGGTCTCTCGCGAGAGGACCCTGGGAGGTTAGCAGGTCAATCATGCAAATATCAAGACCTTGCAAGCTTGCGCAGGGTCCTCTCGCGAGAGACCCTGCGACGACAAAAAACCCATCCACGAGTTACTGAAATTTATTTTGGTGAGGAATCTGGCGGGGTAGGCTACTTTCGGGGATCCATAAACCATATCCCCGTAAAACCCTACCTTTGCACCCATGATCGAGGTAATTCTAAAAAAAGGTAAAGAGAAAGCTGTACTGCAACGCCACCCCTGGGTATTTTCGGGCGCTATCGAAAAAGTAAAAGGCAAACCCGCCAACGGCGAGGTGATCCGTTTGATAGATGCTAAAGGCGCTTTCCTGGCTTACGGATTTTACAACGATCAGTCGCGCGTAGCGGTGAGGTTGCTGGAATGGAACGAAGAGAACCCTACCGACGATAATTGGTTCCGTGCCCGTATTGCCCAGGCTGTTAAAAGTCGCGCGGAGTTGTTGTCGAGTGGTGATACCGATACTTGCCGCCTGATCTTCAGCGAGGCTGATTACCTGCCGGGATTGATCGTAGATAAATACGCCGACTACCTTTCGGTACAGGTACTTACCTCTGGCATCGAATCCGTAATGCCGGTCATCATCGATGAGTTAAAAAAACAACTGACCCCCAAAGGTATCTTTGATAAAAGTGACACCTCATCCCGCGCACACGAGGGTTTGGGCGAATCGTTCGGTGTATTGGCCGGCTCGCCACCACCGGAGTTGGTGCATGTAAAAGAGAACGGCATCACCTATGGCATTAACATTGCCGAAGGCCAAAAATCAGGCTTCTATTGCGACCAACGCGACAACCGTAGGATATTGGCCGGCTACGTAAAAGGCAAGTCGGTGTTGGATTGTTTTTGCTATACCGGCGGCTTTACGCTGAACAGCTTAAAACATGGTGCCGCATCGGTGACCAGTGTAGATAGTTCAGCCCTGGCGATAGAGACCCTTGCTCAAAACATCACCCTTAATAATTTAGATGCGGCCAAACAAGCATCAGTTAAGTCGGACGTAAATAATCAACTACGGAAATTCCGCGACGAAGGGCAGAAGTTTGATGTGATCGTATTGGATCCCCCAAAATACGCACCGTCACGCTCGGCATTGGACAGGGCATCACGCGCTTATAAAGACCTCAACCGCTTAGGCATGCTCTTGCTGAACGAGGGCGGTTTATTAGCCACCTTCTCCTGCTCGGGCGCCATGGATCTGGAAACGTTTAAACAAGTGTTGGCCTGGGCCGCTTTAGACGCAGGTAAGCAAGTTCAATTCATCAATCAATTTTGCCAGCCTGAGGATCACCCGCTAAGGTCATCATTCCCGGAGGGGGAATATTTGAAGGGTTTGTTGTGCCGGGTGTATTAAATAATTGACATAGATCATCTGATCCACCTCTTCGGAGGAGGACGACCATCAACTTGGCAAAAAGCGTAAAAAAGTTTGTCATCCTAAGTAACGAAGTACCTTCGCTACAGTGCGATGCGGCCGTGCAAGCACGATATGCTTAATGGTGAAGGTCCTTCGTTCCTCAGGATCGAGCTTGCCGAAGGGCGCGCGGCAGGTTTGCCACCAAGTATATCCGAAATGCATTGCAGCCAATGGTTCGACAGGCCCACCACGACATCGTTATCGAACTATCTCGCTGCCGATATCTTATTCGTCAACACTACAAAATCGGCCACACTTAAGCGCTCGGCACGCAAGTCCAGCATAGGCTCGTCAGTCATTTTTTCTTTGTTGATGAGGGATGATACCGCGTTGCGCAATGTTTTACGGCGCTGATTAAACCCAGCCTTTACTACCTGCCAAAATAATTTCTCGTCGCAATCCAAAGCTTTGGTCTCGTTACGGGTGAGGCGGATCACTGCCGACAACACCTTAGGCGGTGGATTAAATACCCCGGCCTTAACGGTGAACAGATATTCTACTTGATAATAGGCCTGTAAGAAAACGCTCAGAATGCCGTACTCTTTACTGCCCGGCTTTACGGCGCAACGTTCGGCCACTTCTTTTTGGAACATGCCGACCACCTCTACCACCCTGTCGCGATTGTCCAGTACTTTAAAAAGTATTTGGGAGGATATATTGTACGGGAAGTTGCCTATGATGCCGAACGGCTCTGTCGATACCTTATCAAAGTCCATCTCCAAAAAATCATCATTGATCAGTCGGTCGCCTAATTGGGGATATTTTTTTTTAAGGAAATGGTACGATTCGGTGTCGATATCGATCAGGTGTGTATTCAGCCCTTCTTTTTGCAGCAGAAAATCGGACAAAACACCCATGCCGGGTCCAACTTCTAACACGGTAGTGTATCTGCCCTGATACTTAAGGCTGTCCACTATCTTCGACGCGATATTTTTATCCGTCAAAAAATGCTGACCTAAGTGTTTTTTTGCGCTGACCAATGACATGGTGCAAAAGTAAGCCTTTTAAGGTGAAAGGTAAGAGGTGAAAGGCGAAAGGTTTTTATCGGCTGATACTTGACGATGAAAAACCATCTAAAGTTTTAGCTTTGCATAATTGTAGCCTTTGCATTGCGGAGGCTTATGCTTAAGAAAACAAAAGTCGGGCAGATCAGCTTTATGCTTTCAGCCTTACGCTTTCAGCTCATAACGCCATGGAAAAAATTAAAGTAGGGATAAGTATCGGTGATATTAACGGCATCGGTCCGGAGATAGTGATCAAAACTTTGTCCGACGCAGCTATACTCAATTACTGTACGCCGATCATTTACGCGCAAGCCAAAGTAATATCGTTCTACAAACGTGGCGTGGGCGCACATGACTTTAATTTTAACGTAACCGACTCGGCTGCTGATGCCGCCCCGCGCAAGGCCAACGTGATCAATTGCTGGGAAGAAGAAGTAAAGATAGAACCCGGCCAAAATAACGAGGTGGGCGGCAAATACGCTTTCCTTTCGTTAGAACGCGCCACAAGCGATCTGCTTGCCGGGCAGATCGATGCTCTGGTTACCGCACCTATTAACAAAGAGAACATCCAGAACGAGGATTTTAAATTCCCCGGCCATACCGAATATTTACAAGAGCGCGATGGCGCGGCTAACTCGCTGATGTTTTTAGTGAGCGAAAAGATGCGTGTTGGCGTGGTAACAGGTCACATCCCGGTTTCGCAAATATCGCAAGCCATTACTACCGAAAAGATATTAGCCAAGATAAAACTGATGGCCGCCAGCCTGAAGAACGACTTTTGGATACGCAAACCTAAGGTAGCCGTATTGGGCTTGAACCCACACGCCGGCGATAACGGCCTGATCGGCGAAGAGGAGCAACACATCATCACCCCGGCAATTGAAGAAGCCCGCGCTTTAGGTATCCTGGCGATGGGTCCGTACCCAGCCGACGGTTTCTTTGCTAACGGTGCTTACACCAAGTTTGATGCGGTGTTGGCCATGTATCACGATCAGGGGCTGATCCCGTTTAAACAAGTAGCATTTGAGTCGGGTGTTAACTTCACCGCCGGGTTAAGTTTTGTACGTACATCGCCGGATCACGGTACTGCCTATGACATTGCAGGGAAAAATGAGGCTTCTGAGGCATCATTCCGTGAGGCTTTGTTCTCGGCCATACACATTGTTAAGAATCGCAGGGAAAATGCGGTATTGAACGAGAACCCGCTGCAATTCTCTAAGTTAAGCAGGGACAGGGACTAACCTCTATCGCCTTAAAATATAAAAGGGGTTGCTATTACAGCTGCCCCTTTTCTTTTAAAGCTTTTTCGCGTTCTTTTTGTAAACGTTTCAACTCGCGTTTTTCCTGGCGGATCTGCTTGGGTGTTTTGCCGGCGGTGTCCACCTTCGGGTCATCGGTCGTGTCTTTTTTGAAAACGCTTAATATCCGTTTAAACAGCCCCGGCTTTTTTTCCGGCTCGGCATCCTGTTGCGGGGGCGCTGCCGGGTTGATCAGGACAGGCCCTTCATCATCGTCCTCATCATCGGTGCCCGGTCTTAACAAACGGCCAACGTTGGCACTATCATCCGGATGGATCTGGCGGCGCAAACTCTCCTTCAACTGCACCGAATACATGCCGTAATAACTGCTATCGCGATGCGCGGTCAATCCGTGACCTTCCATCAGGTTACCGATCAGGTTAAAGTAATAGCCTAAGCGCGGATTTAATGAACCATCGGGCAGGAATGCATACAATCCTGACTTTGGTTTAGGAACTATACTGGCCAAATAGATACTTTCGCCCAAACTCAACTCGGCAGGTGTTTTTCCAAAATAATAGCGCGATGCCTCGCCTATCCCATACACGTTACGCCCCCATTCAATAATGTTGAAATAAACCTCCAACATACGGCTTTTGGTCATGATGCGGTTATTCTCTAACAGCCATACGATCAGCATCTCCTCCATCTTTCGCGATATGGTCTTATTGCGACTCAGGAAAGCGTTCTTTACCAGCTGCATAGATATGGTACTTCCGCCCCGTTTAAATTTCTTTTCGATATAATCGGTCGCCAGTGACTTACGGAAAGCTTCTTCCACAAAGCCGTTATGGCGATAAAATGTCGGGTCTTCTGCGGTCAGCACCGCGTTGCGCAGGTCGGGCGCGATCTGGTCTATCGGGGTGTAATTAGGGTTCTTCGGACTGATATCCCTTGCCGGCATGGGTTTGCCCTTCTCGTAAGGGATGTAAATAAATGGTTTATTCAAGCGGCTAAAGTCGGTCTTTCCGTAACCAACTACCTTAAAGCCATCCTTATCCAAACGTGAATCGAACTGAACATCTTTAGGGTTGGATGCATCAAGATAAAAGTTCAGTTTGTAATTCAGTTTGCCGACTACCTTGATGCCTTGCAAGGTCTCGAAGGTACCACCCGGGAAGCAGTCGAAAAGATCTTGTGCGTTCTGCCAGCCGGTGTTCACCTTCATCTCATAAATTTTGACGGGATTAAGGGTGTACTTGATATACGGGTTGGCCGTCATGTTCTTCAACCGGATAACCGACGAACTATCTACCGATACATAATTAGGGCCGACAAAGATATTGGCCTCGATAGCCCCGCTCGGGATCACAATATCAGTAGTAGACAAAGCCGCATGGTTCACTACTAAATTACGGGCTGATAGCGTGCTATAGATCTTGGTCTCGCCGCCGCCGTTGTCAACCTTGTTCAGTTTGGTGGTGATGGTATCGAAACTTACCCGGGCTTTAAATCTTTTCTCAACGAATGGCAGCGTGATCTTGCCCTTATCAGCAAACAGACTAATGTCTATATTCTTATCCGAGGGGTGCATCGTCCCCGCAAAATGCCAAATGGTATCGCTGTTGTTTACTTTAATGTTAGAGGTCAGTCTACCGTCTTTGATCAGTGCGGTCACGCCAATGGTCACCTTGCTTGAATCATTGGTGTAGATCGTCCTAAAGCTTTTCATATCCAGGTTATCCGGAATCTTATATAGCACTTGTTTGATCAGATTATCGGCCACTTCGCCAAGATCCACCTTGCTTTTAGTGGCAGTAGAGTCTTTCTTTTTGCGGAATAGGAAATCAAAGTTTTTAACGCCTTTAAGGTCGGTCAGGTTCAGCCAACCGTCCTGCATGTCTACCTCGGCCAGTTTTACATTGCCAAATATCAGCGGGAATAATTTAACGCCCACTACAAAGTTATTGATCTTAAGCAGGCTATCACGACCCTGCGGAACGATGGTAATGGCATCAAAAGCAACGGTAGCGAGACCCGTGAAATGCTCGCCTTCTATTTTTACATCTAAATTATGATCCTTCTTAGCTTTAGCCTTAACTTTGGCGATAACTTTTTGCAACATCACCTCGCGCTTAGAATAGGCCACGAAACCGCCTATCAGTAACACCACGATCAGAATGGAAACGGCTATAAGGGCAATACGGATGTATTTGGGGTTAAGGCGTTGCATCAGGTAAATTTTGTCAAAGCTAATTAAATATGTACCGATACAAAACGCAAGTTATCGGGCAATTATTTCAAGTAACAAAAAGCAAAGCGGCTCTGTTTTCGTAAATTTGGCCTATCTTAACTAACGTGATGTTTACAAAAGAACGAGTATTACAAGCCCTGGGCAATGTAGAGGAGCCGGATCTGAAGAAAGACCTGGTGACCCTGAATATGATACAGGACATCCATATAGAAGGCGATAGCCTTAGCTTTTCGGTGATATTGACCACCCCGGCATGCCCATTAAAGGCCATGATAGAAAATGCCTGCCGCAACGCCATAGCGCATTTTATCAGCAAGGATATTAAGGTGGATATCAATATGACATCGCGCGTGACCACGCAAAAAAACACCGGTGTGCCGGGCGTTAAGAATATTATCGCGGTAGCATCGGGTAAAGGTGGCGTAGGTAAATCTACCGTAGCGGCTAACCTTGCACTGGCTTTAGCGAAAAGTGGCGCACAAGTAGGTTTGATCGATGCGGATATTTACGGACCATCGGTACCGATCATGTTCGGTTTAGAGGGGGCACGCCCGCAAGCCGGCAAGGTTGACGGCAAGACCCGTATCGAACCGATCGAGAAATATGGTATCAAATTACTATCGATAGGTTTCTTTACCGACCCTAACCAGCCGGTACCATGGCGCGGACCAATGGTATCGACAGCCGTAAAACAGCTATTTAACGATGCCGATTGGGGCGAGCTGGATTATCTAATAGTCGACCTGCCACCGGGCACCGGCGATATCCATATCACAGTAACACAAAGCTTCCCGGTAACAGGCGCGGTTATCGTGACCACTCCGCAGAACGTGGCTTTGGCCGACGCAAGAAAAGGCGTAGGCATGTTCATGATGGATGCTATTAATGTGCCGATCTTAGGTGTGATCGAGAATATGGCTTACTTTACCCCGGCCGAATTGCCCGAGAATAAGTATTACATTTTCGGTCAGGATGGTGGTAAAAAGTTAGCAGCCCAGATCGGTTCGCCATTTTTAGGCGAGATACCTCTGGTAAAAAGCATCAGCGAAAGCGGTGATGCCGGCGAGCCGGTAGTACTGCAAGGCGGTGTAATGGCTGATGCCTTTAGTAATATCGCTGAGCGGGTTGCGCAACAAGTGGCCATTGCCAATGCAAAAGCGAACGCTAAGGTAGTAGCAGCGATCTAAAAAATTATTAATACCTTTATACATAATTATATAACCATGAGTTTAATAGCACAGGTAGAGTCGGCGTTGGATAGTATCCGCCCTTATTTAGAGGCAGATGGTGGGAACGTGGCTGTTGAAGAGATCACTCCGGATAACGTGGTTAGATTAAAGTTGCTTGGCTCGTGCGGATCTTGCCCGATGAGCATCATGACGCTGAAAGCCGGCATTGAGCAGGCTATTATGAAAGCCGTACCTGGTATTAAAGGCGTTGAAGCCATCAACCTGACCGATATTGACGACCCTAACGCCGTATTGCCCGAGAACCTGAGGTAATACCACACTGTTAAGAATTGTTAAATTGGCATCGGCTTTGTTGCAATAATTTATATTTGCTATCCGTTAAACCTATCCGGCAAATCAAAGGGCTAATTTATGACTATGAGGTATCTGTACACTTTTTTATTGATGATCTTTTCGGCCGCCGCGTTCGCGCAGCAGGCTGATAGGCCGTTGATACAGTTGACAGGGGTGGTGGTCAATGCGGATAGTACCGATGTGATCGTGCCTTATGTGACCGTCACCAACCTTTCTAACAATAACCAAGCTAACGTAGCCAACTACAAAGGCTATTTCTCTTTCGTTGTGCACGAGGGCGATTCGCTCCGCTTTACTTGCGTAGGTTACACGCCCCAGGTGGTGGTGCTACCCAAAGAGATACCTACTAAAAGCCATACACTTAAAGTTTTAATGAAGTCGCAGATCATCAACCTGCCTACTTTTCACGTGTTCCCATGGGCTACTACAGAGGAGTTCAGGAAGGACTTTTTAACGATGAAGGTGGCCGACGATGACCTGGAGATAGCCCGCAAGAACCTGAGCAAAGGCTCACTGGCCGAACTATCAAAAGTATTGGCCCGCGATGCACACGAGATACAATCTGCCTACGCGCAGAACCAGCATCGCAACATCATGAATCAACAATCGCTGATGCCTAATCCGCTGTTGAATCCGATAGCCTGGGGAACACTGATCAATAATATCATCCAGGGAGATAAGAGCAGAGGGAAATAGGTTTAAGTCTGAAGTTCTAAGTTTTGGGTCTTAAGTCATCTTCAATTCGCGGTTTATGCAAATAGCAAAGTCCTAAGGGAGGGTCAAAGTCTTTTTAGACTTTGACCCTCCCTTAGGACTTCTGACTTAGAACTTAAGACTTCCGACTTACCTCCCTTTCTTAACTGCCGGGAATTTCATTTTATAATCCACGCTAACCATTCCGCGCGAGATATCGTTCAGTTTTTTCTCGATCATTCGCTTGCGCAACGGACTTAGTTTATCGGTGAATAATTTACCCTCTATGTGGTCATATTCGTGCTGGATCACGCGGGCGGCTAAACCCTTAAAGGTCTCTTCGTGGTGTTTCCAGTTCTCGTCGTAGTAGGACATGCGGATAACCGGTTTGCGGTAAACATCCTCGCGGATATCGGGGATGCTCAGGCAGCCTTCGTTAAAGCCCCACTCTTCGCCGGTCTCTTCTTCGATGCAGGCGTTAATGAATACCTTTTTAAAATCGGCCAGTTCGGGCTCGTCATCCGCAAAAGGCGAACAATCCACCACGAACAAGCGTGTAGCATGACCGACCTGCGGGGCAGCCAATCCAACACCACGGGCGTTGTACATCGTCTCGAACATGTCCTCCACAAATGCTTTGATGTTCGGGTTCTCTTCGGGCGATATATTGATGGCTTTCTTGCGTAATACCGGGTCTCCGTATGCTACAATAGGTAATTTCATGATGCAAAAATACAGGTTTTTATTTGTTGCGACAAAAGGGGGATGTTGAGCCTATGTAATAAACTATATCATTTTCCCTTGTCACGATGGATGACAAAAAAGACTATTAAAAGTTTGTTGTTGGAGCGTAGCGCAGCGATCTCAGAGGGCGAACAACGCGGACCTGCCTATAAGATCGCTTCGTCGCCCCTACCACACACCTTTCCAGCCGCTCCTCGCAATTGTAAGTGGCTGAGGATCGCGGGTCTTTTACTCCTCAGGCTCGAACATCAGCGTACACATGGCCGCCGGGTCAAACACCTCGTTACTGATCTGTAATAGTTGTTCTGCCGTTACGGCGTTCACTTTGCCAAATACTTCCTCTAAAGAATCCACCCGGTCAAAATCCATCAGGCTTTTGCACATGGACAGGATGAGGCTTAGGCGGTTCTCTTCGGCCAGGGCTATTTGCCCGGTAAATTTTTGTTTGGCTTGATGCAACTGCAAAGTACCGAGTGGTTTATCGCGTAGTTTTTTTAGTTCCTTATGCGTCAGGCGCAGGGCTTTGGCCGCTTTCTCGGCATCGGTTCCAAAATAAATGCTGAACAGACCCGTATCGGTGAAAGAAGTATAGCTGGAATCGATGGTATAAGCGATGCCATGTTTCTCGCGGATCTCCAGATTCAGACGGCTGCTCATGCCCATGCCGCCTAACAGGTTGTTCAGCAAAAGCAGGCCGTATTTTTCGGGGTGGTTAGATGGGTAAGCCCTATTGCCGATCACGCAGTGTGTTTGCGATATCGGTCGTTTTAAAGACAACTCGGCGCCCTGGATGGTTACAGGGGCTATCCTGTTCTTCGGTTGTTCGTTCGCTTTTACTCCCTCAAAATACTTGCTGAACATTTTGATGACGGCGTTAAAGTCGTGATCGCCAAATACGCCGAACACCATTTGGTGCGTGTTGTAATTAGTGGCAATGAAGTCGTCGATATCATCCTTGCTTAAAGCATTAACCGATTCGGGCGCGCCCAAGATATTATTGCCGAATGCATGACCTTTAAATAGCAGCCCCTCAAAGTCATCCTGTATGGCCTCTTCGGGCTGATCAAGGTACGAGGCTATCTCATCCAGTATCACACCGCGTTCTTTCTCCAGTTCATCCTGCGGGAAGGTGGAGTGAAAGATCAGATCCTCAAAAAGGTCTACCGCTTTGCTTAAATGTTGCTTTAACAGCGAGGCATGCAGGCAGGTGTACTCTTTGGTGGTATAAGCGTTCAGATCGGCGCCTACCAGTTCCAGATGGTTCAGGATCTGGGTGGTGCTGCGGCGTTCGGTCTCTTTAAACAGCAGGTGCTCTATAAAATGAGCTAATCCGTCCTTGCCGGGCTTTTCGTCGCGTGCGCCGGCGTTCACCATCATGCAGCAATGGGTAATGGCGGATGGGGAATGTTTAAATAACAGCTTGATGCCGTTGGGCAAGGTATGTACCTGATAGTCTAACATGCGGCGGTAAAGATACTGTTATCTATACGATAAAATTTTACTCCATTAAGGGATAAATTCCTACTTTAGTTGCATGAAAATTAAGGTTGCCGATCTTGAGTTTGAAAAGCTGATCAGTCAGGAAGTTATCCAGAAACGTATTACCGAAATTGCCGAACATCTTAACGAAGATTACGCCGGCAAAAGCCCCATCTTTATTGGCGTACTCAATGGCAGCTTCCTTTTCATAGCCGATCTGGTTAAACAGATCACCGTACCTTGCGAGGTTACTTTTACCAAACTGGCATCCTACTACGGCGGCACCGCCAGCAGCGGTAAGATCCGCGAGGATATTGACCTGGTAGTGGAGATCAAAGACCGCGATGTGATCATCATTGAAGATATTGTTGACAGCGGCAACACCCTTAATTACCTGGTGGAGAAATTGTACCTGCGAAAGCCGGCCTCTATTAAAGTTTGCTCGCTGCTATTAAAGCCCGAGTCGATGGAGATATCGGTCGAGGAGCTGGAATACGTAGGCTTCCATATCGCTAACGAGTTTGTGCTTGGCTACGGGCTTGATTATAAAGAGCAGGGCCGTAACCTGCTGGATATTTATAGGAAAGCTTAAGCTACCCACCTCCACCGACCATTCAGTCTAAACCCGATAGGAACGGAAAACCCGAAGCGTGGGTGGGATAAAGCACTTGGTATGGCGAGGCTTTGGAGTGGATAGCGGGACTGAAGCCCGCCATGTAACCCGGCCTTTCGTTTTCTAAAACTGTTTTTCCTTTCCGCTGTAACTTAACGGCACCCTTTCATTCAAAATTCATATAATATTTGCATTTTGCGGTAATGCCGGCCCTTAAACTCCCTTTCGGAAAACAGATAGCCTATGCCAGCGGCATGATAGGTTGGAGCATCATGACCAATATTATCATTGTGATGTTGCCCTACTTTTACCTGCCGCCATCGAACGCGGGGTTGGTGCCGTTGCTACCGCAGATCATGCTGTTAGGTGTGCTAAATCTACTGCCGGTGATAGCCGCAGCGGGCCGGGTTGTTGATGCCGTGTTCGACCCCTTTATTGCCTCTGTTAGCGATAAAAGCACAAACCCGGGTGGCAGGCGCATCCCATTTATGAAGTGGGCTATCCTGCCATCGGTGTTCTTTTGCTGTTTGGTGTTTTTCCCTGTGGTTAAAGGCGAGAGTATGTATAATGCCTACGCGCTCACCATTGGTTTGATGCTCTTTTTTATGAGCCTGACCACTTACATTATCCCATACAATGCGCTGTTACCTACGCTGACCGATACATCTGCCGAGAAAGTAAAGCTGTCGTCATACCAACAGGTCGGTTTTATTCTCGGGATGATCATTGCCGGCCTGGTGAACAATTATGCCAAGGCCCTGCAAAATAAGTTAGGTTTTATTGGCGCCGAAGAGGCCGTGCAATACACCATTTGGGCGCTATGCGTATTCGCCGGTATTATGATGCTGATCCCGGTGTTGGCTATCGACGAGCGCAAATACTCGAACGATAAGCCTACCCACCTGCCCTTGTTGCCAGCCATCCGTAAAACATTCAGCAATCCTAATTTTAAGTATTACCTGATATCCGATTTCTCGTTCTATATGGCGCTCAGCATCATCTCAAGCGGGTTGATGTACTTTGTGACCGTACTGCTGGATCTGCCCGCCACACAAGGCGGCGTAATGATGGGCGTAATGGTAGGTACTTCATTACTGTTCTACCCTGCAGTGATCTATCTATCTAAAAAGTTCGGGAAGAAACCACTGGTGATATTCTCTTTCGCGTTGCTGAGTTTGATCTTTGTGGCCATATACTTTTTGGGCGAATTACCTTTTGCCCCTAAAGTGCAGCTATATGCCATGGGCGTGGCGGCGGCTTGTCCGCTGGCGGCTTTGGGGATCCTGCCTAACGCCATACTGGCCGAGATAGCCGAACGCGATGCTGAAGAGACCGGAGAGAACAGTGAAGGGATGTTCTTTGCGGTGAAATATTTGTTTGTTAAGCTGGGACAGTCCTTAGGTATTGCCCTCTTCGCGTTCCTCACCATTTACGGTAAAGACCCCGGCAACGACTACGGCCTTCGCATGAACGGCATTTGCGGATTTATGTTATGCGTGGTAGCGCTATTGGTGTTCACCAGGTTCAAAGAACCGAAAGAGCAGGGAAAATAGCAGGTACATACCTTGGAGCCTCGCCAAAAATTCCCCTACATCAACTCCACCAATCGTTCTAACGCCATACCGCGTGAGCCTTTAATGAGGACTGTGGCGTTACGGATGGGTTTGGCTTTTAGGGCGTCGATAGCGTCTTGAGCGGTGCGGTAAAAGTCGGCATTGATCAATTCGCTTTGTTGATAGAAAGCTTCGCCGATGAAGATGCGTTGCGTAACGTTGGCATCCATCGCTTTTTGGATCACGCCCGCATGTTCGGCGGCCGAATCGTCGCCCAGTTCGAACATGTCGCCCAGGATCAATACTTTTTTATCGGCCGCTAACTTGCTGATGTTGTCTATCGCTACGGCCATACTGCTTGGGTTGGCGTTGTAATAATCGCACACCAGGGTGTTGGTGGCGGTGGTCATCAATTGCGAACGGTTGTTTTTAGGCTGATAGTTGGCAATGCCGGCATTTACCTCATCAGGCGTTAGATTAAAATAAGTGCCGATGCTGATGGCGATCAGGATATTGTCCAGATTGTATTCGCCTGTTAGTTGAGAACTTACCTCATGACTTTGCTTTTCGGCATTATTGGTCCAGCTTAGCGAGAGGAACGGCGCGTTAGCGATCAGCTTGCCGCTGATCAGCGCGTCCTCGCGATCGCCAAAGTAAATGATGTTCTTAATGTCGCGCTTGGCCTGCATTTCCATCAGCGTAGCATCGTTGCTGTTGATGAAAGCTACGCCGTTGTGGTTTTGCAGATGATCGTACATCTCACCTTTGCCGATCTTCACCCCCTCGACCCCGCCGAAACCTTCCAGATGGGCGCGGCCAACGTTGGTGATCAGTCCGTGACTGGGTTGGGCAATGCTGCACAGCAATTCGATCTCGCGTTGGTGGTTGGCTCCCATTTCTATTACAGCCATTTCGTGCGTATTGTTAATGCCCAAAATAGTCAGCGGGACACCGATATGATTATTGAGATTACCTTGCGTTGCCAACGTATTAAAACGTTGCGATAGCACAGCGTTAATGAGTTCTTTAGTAGTGGTCTTACCGTTGGTGCCGGTCAGGCCGATCACCGGGATATCGAGATGTTTGCGGTGCAGGCGGGCAACATCTTGCAAGGTCTCTAACACATCATCAACCAAAATAAATTGTTCGCTAACGCGATATTGGGCATTGTCGATTATCGCGAAGGCCGCACCCTGCTCCACAGCTTGCGGGGCAAATGTATTGGCATCGAACTTATCCCCCTTCAGGGCAAAGAAGATACAGCCCGGCGTGATCTTGCGGGTATCGGTGCTGATGACAGGGTTTTGTTGGTAATGCTGGTATATCTGTTCGGTAGTGGTCATGGCGTTGGGCCGTAAATGTCGGCAAGACCGAAAGTCCGAAAGTTTTTTTGAGTGCGCAAGTTTAATGGTAAAAGATGCGTAATAAGCCTCTTGCAAATACTTTGCTCCCTCTTTGCGCTTTAGCGCAGAAAGTGTCGCGCACGAAGTGCCGCGGGGGTGAGTCACAGATAAGCAGAGCAGTGATACACAGCCGCCGAGTTTACTCACCCGCCCATCGCTGCGCTGGGGCACCCTCTCTTCGCCTTCGGCGGAAAGAGGCATACAAACTACCGCTCCTTCACCATCCGCTCCAATGACTCGATAAATAAGGGATGATCGTTCAAGCTCTCTACCAACTGCACGTGTTCGCCGCCTTTTTCTTTAAACTCGTCGTTATACTCTACCGATACTTCGTAAACGGTCTCTAAACAATCGGCCACAAATGCCGGGCAAAATACCAGCAGTCGTTTTTTGCCTTGTTTGGCCAATTCTTCTATCACCACGCTGGTGTATGGCTGAACCCATGGGTCGCTACCCAGGCGCGATTGGAAACAAACGGTGTATTGGTCTTTGCTCAGGCCCATTTTTGCGGCAATGAGTTTGGCCGTATCATGTGATTGTGCCGAGTAGCAAAATTTATTGGTGTCGTTAAGTGTGCTGCAGCAATCGTCTTTTTTAAGGCAGTAGGCGCCCGTATGATCGCATTTGATCAGCTGGCGTTGCGGCAGACCGTGGAAACTGAACAGTACATGGTCGTAATTCTCGTGACCGTGTTTTGCGGCGTTGGCCACAAAGGTGTCGATCATCAGGTCATCATTGTGGAACGAGTTTACGAACGATATATGCGGGATGGTTTGCCATTGGCCAACCAGCGTCATCACCTTTTCCATCACAGAACCGGTACTGGCCGATGCATATTGCGGGAACAGCGGGATCACGCGGATCTCGGTTACCAAAGCGTCCTTTAATCGCTGCAAGGCCGACTCGATAGACGGGCTTTGGTAGCGCATGGCTAACTCTACCATGTATTCGTCGCCAAGTTTTTCTTGAAGTAATTGCTGTTGTTTGATGCTGTAGTAAAGCAGCGGCGAACCATCCTGATCGGACCAGATCTCGCGATACAACTGGGCCGACTTTGGCGCACGGAAAGGGACGATGATACCCCTTACCAACAAAGCGCGCGATATTACATTGATGTCTATCACGCGTCCATCCATCAAAAACTCGTTCAGGTACTTGCGCACGTCAGGTGTCGACGGGCTGTCAGGCGTACCTAAATTGACTAATAAAACTCCTTTTTTGCTCATTCCAGAATAATCGGACAAAGGTAAGATTATTTTGTTTGCGTAAAGTGACCGTCATCATGGCATTGGGTGGGTGGCGGTCATTATCTTGTCATTTCAAGGCGCCCGATCTAACTCATTCCCTCCCGAGGAACTTCAATGAATATCAAGGCAGGCCTTAACCATCTACAAAAACCTAACGATAAGATCACACAAAAACTCCCGCAGATCCAAACAAAATTATATTTTTGCACAAAAAGACATTTACATTAACAATACTGATATATGAAACCATTTATCTCGACCACATTCTTCGGTTATACAACTTACCTGTTGGCCCTTGTGTCTATGACATCGCCATGGTTATTTGGCTTTGTTCATCCGGGTGGCGCGGCATTATTTTTCCCGCTGATCTTTGGTTGGTTCTGCTTAATAATGGCCATTTTCAGCAAGTCTAAAGCCGGCATGGTAGGTGTGTTCCCTATCCAGATGCACTGCGCTTTGTTAAGCATTGTTGGTTTTGTGATCATGATGTCGCCATTCCTTTACGATTTTGAAGGCCGCGTGTTCATCCCACATGTGATCATTGGTGCAACCACGCTGTTCTTTGCTTTGTTCACCAAAACATCACCAATGACCTGCCCTCCAAGTGAAATGTTCACGGCGGGTTCTTTGCAATCAAAAGACTCTTTAGAGACCCGTTTGACACACTAATTTTAGGCAAGAAACTTTTTGCACGATATTGAAAAGCAGGAATGGTTAGCCATTCCTGCTTTTTTATTTGGCCTACTTAACCAGCGTATATTTCCCTGAGCAATTGGTAGGGTAACGCATAAACTGCATATCGGCCATGGGGACCAGCTTGCCGCTGATACCATTTACGCGGGTACCGCCTTCTATATCTTCGATCGTGTTCCCCTCGGCAAAGCTCGACCCATTAAGTTGCAGCGTGTAGGTAAAAGCATTGCCGTGCAGATCCAGGTACTTTAGTGGTATAGCTAATTCATACGTGTAATTAAGTTTCTGATCAAATTCGGCCGCTACCTTGATGCCCTCATCGTTATAAACAGATAGCAACGAATCGCTCAAGCCTTTTCCGCCTGTTATTTTTATCTCTTTAGACCGCAGGCTAAATTGTTGGTTGGCCGCTAATTTAAATGAATCTATACGGGCGGCGTTCTTAGCCGGCTCTTTCAATAGGTCGGCTTTGTCCCTTAAACCAATAACCGGCCAATTTTTGCTGCTGAACAATGGGTAGGTCACCAAAATTGTACCCTTATCGGCGGTTAATATCTTAAAGGTAATCCCCCCGGCAATTATCTTGCGACCGACCATTTGGTCGGTCGCCTGTACTACAAGGTATAGGTTATCTTTATCGTTAGCCAGAGTGTAAAATACCTGTGTGCTATTATTGTACGCCTGGAATTTGTCGCCCCATTCGGTAGCTCTGCCGTCTATCTTGATGTTGGCCGGGGCGCGCAAGCCGGTCTCCTGGATCTTTGGAAGTCTTTGGGCAACTGATAAAAGCGGTAAAAGCACAGTGCCGATCAGTAAGGTTTGGGTGGTGATGATCTTCATTTTTATTTGTGTAAGGGAGACGCGGTTCAAGGTAACATTAATTCGCAACAATTTTTGTTGTTCGCGCTTTGTTAATGAAAGCGCCGTGACACAAACATCGGTGCCCTTTCGCCCAAAACATTTATATTTGCATCAGTTTGAATATCCGCGATATTTTAGAGCATTACAAAGCCGACGATCGGGTTAAGCAATTGGCCACCGCGCTAAATGCAAGCAAGAACACCCGCGTGGCTTTACGAGGTTTAGTTGGATCCAGCGATGCGACCGTGGCCGTGGCATTGTATTTTTTACAGCATAAGCCCATGCTGTTCGTGCTGCCCGACCGTGAAGAGGCTGGCTTTTTCCAAGCCGACCTGGAAAGCCTCACCGGTAAAGAGGTGATGCTCTTCCCTTCATCTTACCGCAAACCTTTCGAGTTTACCCAACCCGACAGCAGCAATGTACTTGCCCGTGCCGAGGTGCTGAACGAGTTAACTCACGCTACAGATTACGGTCAGCTGATCGTGACTTACCCTGAAGCCATGGCCGAGAAGGTGATCGACCGCACCGCGTTGGAAAAGAACACGCTGGAGATATCCGTAAGCAATAAACTCAGTATCGATTTCATCAACGAGTTTTTGGTGGATTATGATTTTGACCGTACTGAGTTTGTTTACGAGCCGGGGCAGTTCTCTGTTCGCGGGGGTATCGTAGATATCTTTTCTTTCTCTCATGATCTGCCTTATCGGGTAGAGTTCTTTGGCGACGAGATAGAATCCATTCGCACCTTCGAGATAGAGAGCCAATTGTCTGTACAACAGGTTAAGAGCATCACCATTGTGCCTAACGTGCAATCGAAGTTTTTAACAGAGAGCAATATCTCGCTCTTGGAGTTTATCGACCCAAGCACCAACATCTGGATAAAAGATGTGCAGTTCACGTTTGATATCATTAAGGATGGCTATAAAAAAGCGACCAACTTATGGCGCGCTTTATCTGCCGACGAAAAGAACAACAACCCCGATTGGATAGACCCTAAATTCAACTTTACGGATGAGAAACTGATCGGTGATCAGTTAGCTGATTTTGGTATCGTGGAGTTCGGGAAGCAATTCTTATATAACGCGCCGACTACGATCCAATTCGACATCCGTCCGCAGCCATCATTCAATAAAGATTTTACGCTGCTGATCCATAATTTTAAGAATAACGTAGCGGATGGGATCACCAATTATATCCTAACGGATTCTGCCCGGCAGATAGAACGTCTGTATGCCATTTTGGATGACCTGGATAAGGATGTAAAATTCACACCACTGACTATCTCCGTTCGTGAAGGCTTTGTGGACCGCGAGCAAAAGATAGCCTGTTATACAGACCATCAGATATTTGATCGTTACTATAAATACAAACTCAAGAAAGGTTACCAAAAATCGCAAGCGATCACGTTAAAAGAACTGCGCGACCTAAAACCCGGCGATTACGTAACCCACATTGATCACGGCATTGGTAAATACGCCGGTTTAGAAAAGGTAGAGGTAAGCGGCAAAATGCAGGAGATGATCCGCTTGGTTTATGCTGATAATGACCTGCTGTATGTAAACATCAATTCGCTTAACCGCATATCTAAATATAGCGGCAAAGAGGGCACCGTACCTAAGATGAATAAGTTGGGTACCGATACCTGGGAGCGGCTAAAGAAAACCACAAAAAAAAAAGTTAAGGACATTGCCCGTGATCTGATCAAGCTTTATGCTGTGCGTAAGGCCCAAAGCGGTAATGCTTTTTCGCCCGATAGTTACTTGCAAACCGAGTTAGAGGCCAGTTTTATTTACGAAGACACTCCCGATCAGGAAAAAGCCACAGCCGATTTCAAGAAAGACATGGAGTCGCCCCACCCGATGGATCGCCTAATATGCGGTGACGTTGGTTTCGGCAAGACCGAAGTGGCCATCCGTGCCGCATTTAAAGCCGTTGCCGATAGCAAACAAGTGGCTGTATTGGTACCGACCACCATCCTGGCCGCTCAACATCATAAGACCTTTACAGACCGCCTGAAGGGCTTCCCAGTCAATATAGATTATGTTAACCGTTTTAAAACGGCCAAGCAGATCAAAGAAACGATGGAGAAACTAAAGTCGGGCAAGGTAGATATCATCATAGGCACACACCGTTTGGTAAGCAAGGACGTGAAGTTTAAGGACCTTGGCCTGATGATCATTGATGAGGAGCAAAAGTTCGGCGTTTCTACTAAGGAGAAACTGAAACAGATGCGCGCCAATGTGGATACACTCACGCTGACGGCGACCCCGATTCCGCGTACGCTGCACTTCTCGCTGATGGGAGCGCGCGATCTTTCCATTATATCTACCCCGCCGCCTAACCGCCAACCGGTGGTGACGGAGTTGCACGTTTTTAACGACAAGCTGATCAAAGAAGCCGTAGAGTTTGAACTTGACCGTAACGGGCAGGTATTCTTTATCCATAACCGCGTGGCCGACCTGCCGCAACTGGGCGCTATGATCCATAAGTTGGTGCCTAAAGCCCGCATCGGTATAGCCCACGGTCAGTTAGAGGGCGACGCCCTGGAAGATGTGATGCTGAAGTTTGTGAGCCACGAGTATGATGTGCTGGTGGCTACTACCATTATCGAGGCAGGTTTGGATATCCCTAACGCCAATACCATCATTATCAATTACGCCCACATGTTTGGTCTGAGTGATCTGCACCAGATGCGCGGGCGTGTAGGCCGTAGCAATAAAAAGGCGTTCTGTTATTTGCTGAGTCCGCCGCTGTCTACCCTCACCAGCGAAGCACGCAAGCGTTTGAGCGCGATAGAAGAGTTCAGCGATCTGGGGAGCGGCTTTAACGTGGCTATGCGCGATCTGGACATCCGCGGCAGCGGTAACCTATTGGGTGCCGAGCAAAGCGGCTTTATTGCCGAGATAGGCTTTGAGATGTACCACAAGATACTGGACGAAGCCATCCAGGAACTGAAAGAGGACGAATTTAAAGGTGTATTCCCTGATGATAAGCCACGCCCGTTCGTAAGCTTCACCCAAATAGATACCGACCTGGAGATCCTGATCCCCGATGAATACGTGACCAACATTGGCGAGCGCTATAACCTCTATACAGAACTATCCAAGTTAGAGAACGAGGCCCAACTGCAAGCCTTTAAGCAACAACTACACGATCGCTTCGGCCCCGTTCCCCGTCAGGTGAACGACCTGCTGAACACCATGCGTATGCAATGGCTGGGCAGGGCCGTAGGCTTCGAAAAGATATCCCTCAAAAAGAACATCCTGCGCGGCTACTTCATCGCCAACCAGCAGTCACCCTACTTTGAGACCGACGCTTTCAAGAATGTATTGACCTATCTGCAATTCAATCACCGCCGGGCTAACCTAAAAGAGATCAAAAACTCTTTGCGTTTAAGCGTGGATCAGGTGAATAGTATTGACGATGCGGTGGCGATATTGGATGAGTTGGTGAACCCGGGGGAGTAGCGCCTATTTTCTCAAATAATTTCTAAGGATTTTAATATCTTGCCTTAAAATCCTTATTGCAATGCATCTCATGTATGTCGACGAGAGTGGTGATCCGGGAATCAGCCAACATTCGTCTCCTCATTTTATTCTGACCGGACTGATCGTTTCTCAAACGGATTGGGATAAGTATTTGCAACGATTAAAGGCCTTCAGAAAACATCTTAAAAGCACATATGGTCTTAATCAACGAACAGAAATACACACATCCGAACTTATAAGGATAAAGAAAATAGAAGAGTACAAATTGATAAAAAAGTATGACCGGATCAACATAATAAAAGACTATTGCACGGAGATTCCCGCAATATTTGATACAGCGCAATGCATTAATATATGTATCAAAAAAGACGAACACCTCGGTCAAGACATATTTGAATTAGCATGGGGAAGATTGCTTCAACGTTTTGACACTTTTTTAAAAAAGACCGCAAACGATAAGGGAATTGTTGTAGCTGATGACACCGATAGTTTAAAACTCATGAATCTTCAACGGAAAATGAGGGTTTATAATTTCGTTCCTTCGCGTTTTACAGGGTCATATAACGTTCCTATTGATAGTATCCTTGAAGATACATTTTCACGAGCATCACATCATTCCTATTTTTTGCAAACTGTAGATGTTATTGCATATTGTCTTTACAGGAGGGAATACCCTAAGGGCAGTCAAAAGAAATATGGATTAGAATTTCAGTTTGACAAGATCGAACCGATCTTATTAAAAAAGGCAAGCAGTACAGACCCTCTTGGAATTGTACGGGCATAAGAAAACCCCGGTTCAAAAACCGAGGTTCAAGTAATTTCTTGATTTTCGCGGCCCGATAAGAACAAACGGTCTAACCGAGTCGACTTATAACGAAGTTACAAATTATATAGCAATTTTCCAAAAAGCATGCAACCGATGCCCCACAGAACATTGCCCGTCCTTGCAAAATAACCTATTTATCACTACGTTTACCTATCAACAAACCTTAAACAGACCGTCATCAAAAAATGAAGACCTTTCTTAGCCTCATATTCCTCGCTGCCGGGGTCACCGCTTACGCGCAAAAAATGCCGGTCAAGTCCGATAAAGGCGCTGTCCCGAAGTTAAAACAAAAAGCGCCGGAGAATGCGAAAGTACTAAAGACCGATACGGTCTACATCACCGGCAAGGTAGCCAACTTTGCCAAGTATAAAGATTCGGCCAATTCGGTACAGGTGATCATTAATGACCTGGCTTTCGGACAGCAACTCACCTACCGGGCCAAGATCAAAAATGATGGTACTTATCGTTTGGCGTTCCTTAAGACCGGGCCGCAGGATGTGATGTTCCAATATCATGAGGATCTGGAGAATATCCTGGTCAACCCCGGCGACCATCTACAGATCGATTTCGACGCGGCAGGGATGGAAAAGTCATTGTCGTTCAGTGGTGCAGGTGCAACTATGAACAAAGACAGATATGACTTTCAAAAGGCTATGGTGAACGATCCGGGTTTGGGTTACAAAGGCAATAATTTTGCACGGTTCATGCAAGCCAGCAAATCTGAAGAAAAGAACGGCCCCGAAGAGCATAAAAAGTTCCTTGCCGACCGTTATGCAAGGGAGACCGTCTTCCTGAACGATTATATCAAAAAGCACAAACTCGATCCCATATTTATTGGCTGGGCAAAGGCCGATCTTAAGTATGACTACTTTGACCAGCTGTTGCGTTACGTTTGGATGCACCCGAGCAAGACAGGCCAAAGCAGTAAAGACTTTAAGATCCCGGCCAGCTATTACAGCGCTATCGACTCGGCTAATATTAATGAATTGAGCGGTTCCATCTCGTCTAACTACGGTTCTTTTTTACACGAGTATCAGCGCTATTTTTATAAAAAATATCTGGGCGAAAAGTGGGGAAATGGCGACGACCGCATGGCATTGCTTTTTAAACAGCAAGCCGGCCTGTCTAAAGATGTGATCTTAAGCCACACCCTGCATGACTGGGTGCAGAACAGACGATTTGACCAGGTGAAGGCCATTATCGATAAATATAAAGAGAATACAGTACAGCCGACCTTTAAGGCGCGGCTGGCCAGAATGTATCAGGACGAGGTTGACAAGCTGAATAACTATAACGCAGCTACCGTCGCACAGTCGGCCACCATCCTTAAAACGGATGCTGATAGTATCTTTAACAACATCATTACCAAATACAAAGGCAAGGCCGTCTACATAGATCTTTGGGCTACCTGGTGCGGCCCATGTATTGGTGAAATGCCGGGTTCTAAAGAGCTGGCCGGTAAGCTTAAGGGTAAGGATATCGTATTCCTATACGTCTGTGTCGAATCTGAAGAGAAGAAATGGAAAACCATGGTCAAAGAACTGGGGATCGATGGCGGAGAGAACCTCCTGTTGACCAATAATGATTACAAAGCCCTTTGCGAGAAATTCCAGATCAGCGGAATCCCGCGCTACTTATTGGTAGACAAGGGCGGCCGGGTATTTAATGAGAACGCCCAACGCCCCAGTGAATCCGGGCTGATGGAGGATATTGAAAAATTATTGGCGGCAAGGTGATAGCGGTCGCATAGAAAACAAGAGCGGTCCACACTGATCCTAACGCAAAAAGGCGCTATCTTTTTCAAGATAGCGCCTTTACTATTTAGAGCCCTTGGGGGCTAAAATTAAACGCGTTTAGCTTTGATACGGGCAGCTTTACCGGTCAATGCACGTAGATAGTACAATTTACTACGACGTACTTTACCAACACTGTTCACGTCGATCTTATCGATGTTTGGCGAGTTGATCGGGAAGATACGCTCTACACCGATACCGTTAGATACTTTACGTACGGTAAACGTTTCGCTAACACCAGCGCTGTTGCGTTGGATGCACACACCTTGGTAGATCTGGATACGCTCCTTGTTACCTTCTCTGATCTTGTAGTGTACGCTTACTGTATCACCTGCCTTAAAGGTTGGTACACTCTTTATTGTTACTGATTGTTCTTCAACAAATTTTACTAAATCCATGATTTTTAGCTCTTAATAGCGATTTTTAGCCCGTAAAAATCGGATTGCAATATTAGACATTATTTTTGGAAATAAAAAACCATTTTTAAAATTTTCCACAATTGGTTCTATTGTCCACATTTTTATACTTGATCCGCTGAACATGTGGGATTTAAGTAAAGCGCCATTGCATCAAATAATTGAAGAATCCGGCTGTTTTGTTGCAACCTTATAACCACTTAACAATACATCAATAACACCTATATTTGCCTGTCGGCCCTGGGAGGGGCTTAGCCTACAAAGGCTGAATTTTTAACATTGGATAAAATACAAGTATTAGCACGCTATATGCCGCCCGAAGCTGCCCCGCTGATCGGCCGGTGGATAGACCATTTTAAATGCGATTTTAAAATATCGCGCACCCGCGGCACCAAGTTTGGCGACTATCGTGCCCCATTCGACGGCAAGGGGCACCGTATCTCTGTCAATTATGATCTTAACGCTTATGCTTTTTTGGTGACCACCGTGCACGAGTTTGCCCACCTGTACACCTGGAACCAGCATCAGCATAAGGTAAAACCCCACGGCACCGAATGGAAAGAAAATTTTAAGAAGATGATGCAGCCTTTTTTTGAGAAGGATGTTTTCCCGGCGGATATCAAGTTGGCCATCACTAAATATCTGAATAACCCGGCAGCATCCAGTTGTTCGGACCTTAATTTGTACCGGTCTCTGCGCAAGTACGACGCGCCAAAAGAGAATATCATCACGGTAGAGAAACTGCCCATGCAATCTCTATTTAAAATGAAGGACGGTAGGGTATTTCGTAAGGATGAGAAATTGCGCAAGCGGTATAAATGTACCGAGGTGGCTACGCGGCGGGTATATCTGTTCAGCCCCGTGGCCGAGGTTGAAGTAGTGGAGCAATAAACGGTCTGGTGATATCTGCCTATCCCCGCAATTGTAAATAACCACGCGATCGCCTACCTTCATAGGCGATTATGGAAACTCCGGCCTTACCCGTTCAAACCTCGCGCATCCACTCTATCGATATCCTTCGGGGCATCATTATGGTGATCATGGCGCTGGATCACGTGCGCGATTTTTACTCCAACGCCACTTTCGATCCGCTCGATCTTAGCAAAACATCGGTCATCTTTTTCATGACGCGCTTCATCACGCACTTTTGCGCGCCGACGTTCATTTTTCTCTCAGGCACCAGCGCATTCCTGTCGTTATCCAAAAAGAAAACCAAGAAAGAGGCATCGCTATTTATGCTGAGCCGCGGCCTGTGGTTACTGTTTTTAGAGATGACCATCATTAGCTTTGGCTGGCAGGTAGACACGGGCTTCCACACCATATTTGCACAAGTGATCTGGGCCATCGGTTGGAGTATGGTCATCATGTCGGTACTGATATTTTTGGAGCCGATCTATGTGGGAATAATTGGTTTGATACTGATCTTTGGTCATAACGCATTCGATGGGATCAAGTCGGCAAGCTTTGGCGAGGGCAAGTTTTTGTGGATGTTCTTACACGAACAGAACTTTTACCAGATCAGCAGCGACAGGGGCATATTTTTCCTTTATCCGCTGATACCATGGGTTGGGGTAATGGCTGCAGGCTATGCATTTGGCACGCTGTTTAAATTTGGGCCGGATAAACGGCAGGCGCTCTTCATCAAGATCGGCCTGGCATCAATATTACTTTTCCTGATCTTACGCGGGCTGAATATTTACGGCGATCCGTTCCCATGGCAGCACCAATCCGTTTGGTGGAAGAATATCTTAGCGGTGCTACGGGTGCAAAAATATCCCCCATCGTTGGCTTACCTTCTTATAACGCTGGGGGTATCCATTACTGCATTAGGTTTATTAGAGCGTACCGACAATAAAGTAAGCCGCATTTTTACGGTATTTGGCCGTGTGCCCATGTTCTATTACATCCTGCATATCTATCTGATCCATGGTTCGCAAATTATTGGTGCTTTGTTAAGCGGTGTTACTAAACAGCAATTAGAGCAAGGAGGGCCGGGCAAACCAAATCCTTTTGGTTTTGACCTTTGGGCGGTTTACCTGATATGGTTCACAGTTGTGTTTATCCTTTATTGGCCTTGCCGCTGGTTTATGAAGGTGAAACAACGCCGTAAGGAATGGTGGCTAAGTTATTTGTAATACCTTTGCCCCCATGGACGAATTGATAGTAAAAGACTGCAACGGCAATATCTTAAAAGATGGCGACTCGGTATCGGTGATCAAAAGCCTGAAGGTGAAGGGCGGCGGCACTACCATTAAGCAAGGCACCACCGTAAAAAAGATCCGCCTGACGGATGATCCCGCCGAGGTAGACTGCAAAATAGACGGCATGAGCATTGTACTCCGCACCGAGTTTTTGCGCAAAAAGTAAAACGGGCGTAAACCTTTAGCGTCAGTTAACCGTCATAGCTATGGATATATTGTAAAAGTTACACAACTTAAGCTTGTTAATCTCGTTAATATCCATAACTTACATCAAATTAAATAGTTCGTCTTATGACCAGCAGATCCTTAACCCCATTCGTAGCCGGTATCGTTTGTTTGATAATCGGCGTTTTCGAGATCTTGCACGGCTTTTTTAAAGAGAGCATCATGACCATCGCTACCGGCATTGCCTTCTTAGTAGCCGGTGTACTTTTCCTGAACAACGACAATGACCACGGCAAAAAACAACTGATCCCTGCCCGGGTACGTGCAAGGAATTAATTGTTAGCATTAAAAGAGTTAAAAAAGATATCAGGAGCCTGTCGAGATGATCGACAGGCTTTTTTTGTGGGCTTTTACCCCGCCCAACCCTCTCTATCTAAACTCCTAAAATGTATCGCCTCGGCCAGGTGTTCTAACAGGATCTCTTCAGACCCGGCCAGGTCGGCTATGGTG
Source organism: Mucilaginibacter myungsuensis (assembly GCF_015222005.1). Lineage (GTDB taxonomy): Bacteria > Bacteroidota > Bacteroidia > Sphingobacteriales > Sphingobacteriaceae > Mucilaginibacter > Mucilaginibacter myungsuensis. The sequence goes on from NZ_JADFFL010000002.1 coordinate 240,323, forward strand.
CGGGATACTTTCAGGATACGGTCGTAAGCGCGGGCGCTGAGGCCGAGTTTCTCCATGGCTTTTTTAAGCAGGGTTTGCCCGGCGGTGTTGATCTTGCAGACCTCGCGTACCATTTGGGGACTCATCTGCGCATTAGCGTGAAGCTCGGGTTTGCTACTGAAACGCTCTGTCTGGACCTCGCGGGCCTTAATCACACGTTCGCGGATCTGGTCGCTTTTTTCGGACAGGCGGTCTGATGCAAGCTCGTTAAAGTTTACCGGGGTAACTTCTACGTGCAGGTCTATGCGATCCAGCAATGGACCAGAAATTTTACTCAGATATTTTTGGACGGTCCCCGGTGGGCAGATGCATTCCTTCTCGGGGTGATTATAATATCCGCAAGGGCAGGGGTTCATACTGGCGATCAACATAAAACTGCTTGGATAATCTACCGTGAACTTGGCGCGGGATATGGTTACCCGGCGTTCCTCTAAAGGTTGGCGCATTACCTCTAAGGCAGTCCGTTTAAACTCGGGCAACTCATCCAGGAACAGTACTCCGTTGTGAGCCAGCGATATCTCGCCCGGCTGAGGGTTGCTCCCGCCACCGACGAGGGCTACGTCCGACACCGTATGGTGTGGGCTACGGAATGGCCTGGTGGTCACCAGCGCATCAGCGGCGGCCAGCTTGCCTGCTACCGAATGTATCTTGGTGGTCTCCAACGATTCATGCAGACTCAAGGGTGGCAATATCGACGGTAAGCGCTTGGCCAGCATGGTCTTACCCGCTCCCGGCGGACCGATCAGTATCACGTTATGACCACCGGCCGCGGCTATTTCTAAAGCGCGTTTGATGTTCTCCTGACCGCGGACATCGCTAAAGTCGCTGTCGTAATTGCTTAGGCTATCATAAAACTCCTCGCGGGTGTTGACGATGGTGGGCTGCAATTTTTTATCGCCGTTGAAAAACTCGGCAACCTGGGTGATGTTCTCGACGCCGTAAACAGCAAGGTCATTCACAATTGCAGCTTCGCGGGCGTTCTGTATGGGTAGGATGAATCCTTTAAAACCCTCTTTACGAGCTTGGATAGCAATGGATAAAGCACCTTTGATGGGTTGCAGGCTGCCGTCTAAAGAAAGCTCGCCCATGATCAGGTATTTATCCAGCTCATCAGCTTCGATCTGTCCGGATGCGGCTAAGATGGCGGTGGCAATAGTAAGGTCATACGCCGAACCTTCTTTTTTGATATCGGCAGGGGCCATGTTCACCAGTATGCGCTGGCGGGGCATGCGTAAGTCGTTGGTTTGCAGGGCGGCCTCTACGCGCGACATTGATTCGCGAACGGCACTATCAGGCAGGCCCACTATAAAGTAATTTGGATTGCCGCCCGTAATATTTACCTCGATGGTGATGGTTATAGCCTCTATCCCGTAAACGGCGCTCCCGAAAGTTTTAACTAACAATGTAATAAAGATTGATCAACGAAAGATAGACCCATTTTTGCAATTGCACAAACAAATAGCAAATTGGTTGCGAATTACACCACCGGCACCACCCCCGACCGGCCCCCTTAAACTCCCAAATTTACTGTGCGGAATTAATGCGCTAAATGCACGGTTTTGATCAAAAAAGTATGCATTTTTTGCGTTTTGTAAATTTTTTACAAAACGCGCAACCGATGGGTTGCGGGTGGGGTTTTTGGACGACCGAACGACCTCTGACCGGGCTGTCATGGTGAGCGTGTCGAACCATGGTGCGAAGGGGCTTGCCACCCTGCCAGGTCGCGACTGTGCATAGCGGTGAGCCCCCCACGTCACCCTTCGACAGGCTCAGGATGACCTGCCGCATGTTTACTTTTATTTGCTAAAATAATTAGAGATAAATTTGCGGATGCCAAATTCTTTTGTTATATTTGTACGTGCCTCGAGGCCTTCGATGGCACGTGCCTGTTGCCCGGTTCCGGGGAGTGGGTGGTAAACTGGAAAATTTTCTTTATGTGATTTAACCAGTCATCTATGATAGGATGTTTGAATCTGTAAATAACCTCCAGAAGGTCTCGTAATTTAATAAGTTGTTTACTTTTACATAGATTTATAAGTGTATGAGTGAACTCCGCGATCTTCAAAAAATATTAATTGACTTCCGAGATGAACGCGATTGGGCGCAATTTCATAACGCTAAAGATTTAGCTCTTGCTTTATCTATCGAGGCGTCTGAGTTGAACGAGTTATTTCTTTGGAAAAAAGCTGAAGAAGCAAATATAGAAAAGGTTAAAGACGAGCTGGCCGATGTGATTGGCTATGCACTATTACTGGCTGAAAAGTACGACATAGATATCAGACAAATAGTTGTAGATAAAGTAAAAAAGAACGGTGAAAAGTACCCTGTGAATAAAGCCAAAGGAAACGCTAAAAAATATAACGAGTTATGACAAATGATAATTCGTTTCAAGTTAGAAAGTATGATTTTGGACCTGGCTTATTTAACGATTTCCAAAACGTTCATTATGCCAAAGACCTTTGGCCGATCGTATACATACTGAGTGATGGTAAAGTAAAAGAAGCTTACGTTGGTGAAACAACTGATACTTACGCTCGTATGAGTACTCACCTAAATAGTCCAACGAAAAAGCTTCTATCTACTGTCCATTTGATCAGCAGTGATAAATTTAATAAGTCCGCAACACTCGATATCGAATCAAATCTAATTAAGTACATATCCGGGGATGGGCAATATCAATTATTAAACGGCAATGTTGGTTTAGCGAATCACAATTATTATCAAAAGAAAGAGGTTTACTGGGATATCTTTAAATCCATCTGGAATAAACTTAGGGCCGAAGGAATTACTAAACATTCCATCGAACACATTGATAATTCAGACCTATTTAAGTATTCGCCGTATAAAAGTCTGACCGTAGAGCAAAGAGAAGGTCTGTTGATCATCCTTAAAGGTCTGTTAAGTACGAGCATCAAAAATATCGTTGTGAACGGCGGCGCCGGTACCGGAAAAACGATCTTAGCGGTATTTCTTTTTAAACTGCTAAATACTAACAACGAAGATTTCAATTTTAAAGAGTTTGGGGATGATGAAACGGAATTTATTCAAACTGTCCTTGAGTTAAAGAAAAGATACCCCGCTCCTCGGATGGCTTTGGTAGTCCCAATGGCTTCATTTAGAAAAACTTTGCAGAAAGTCTTTAAAAACATAAAAGGGCTTAAGTCAAGCATGGTTATAGGGCCCGCCGATCTGGCAAAGAATAATTTTGATATCGTTTTGGTGGACGAGTCGCATCGTTTAAGAAGAAGGACTAACCTGGGTGCGTATTTTGGGGCCTTCGATATAGTTAATCAAAGATTAAGTTTAGACAAATATGATTCTACGGAATTAGATTGGGTCATAAAACAGTCCGACAAAGCGATACTGTTTTACGATGAACGTCAGTCCGTATCGCCCTCCGACGTTAGGAAAAACGAATTTGACAAGTTAAGGCTGCTGCCTTCAACTAAAGTCGAGTACCTAAAATCACAGTTCAGGGTAAAAGGTGGTAATGGTTATGTGGATTATATCGACAAGTTACTAAAGAGCCAGCTAAAGAGATCCGACAAAATTTATAACTCTAAAGATTATGAATTTGTCCTGTTTGATTCTATCGAAGATATGTTAAAAGAGATCAAACTTAGGGACGCTGAAAATGGGTTATCGCGAATGGTGGCCGGTTATTCTTGGGAATGGAAATCGAAAAACGACAAGACAGTAAAAGATATACATATTGGCAATGTAAGTCTGCAGTGGAATAGCGTTTCTGAAGACTATATAAATTCTCCGAATGCGTTAAATGAAGTTGGATGTATACATACTACTCAAGGTTATGATCTTAACTACACAGGTGTGATATTAGGGAATGAGATCACGTACAATAAGGCAACCGGAGAGATAGAGGTTTTAAGGGAAAATTATTTCGACAAAAGAGGTACCCCGTCGAAAAACGACCCTTCCAATTTAAAAGATTTCATTATAAATATCTACAAGACCATCATGCTACGGGGCATTAAAGGGACATATGTTTATGTGTGTGATAAAAATTTAAGAGAATATTTTGCCGAGCATATCGAGAAATACGCTACAGTAAAGGCAGTTACTTATATTGATTATCAGAGCGTCATCCCATTTGTGAACGCTATACCTGTTTATGATCTTAAAGCAGCAGCGGGTGGTTTTAGTGAACTACAAATGATCGACGAGGAAGATCTGGATTGGATCGAAATACCTGCACGGTATAAACCGTCTAATGATCTTTTTGCATGTATCGTTGTTGGCGAGTCAATGAATAAAATCATTCCAAATGGGTCTGTTTGCCTATTCAGAAAAGATAATGGCGGTTCTCGCAATGGCAAGATAGTGTTAGTTGAGTCGAGCAGCATTCGAGATAAAGAATTTGGATCAGGGTTTACCGTTAAAGAATATTTCAGTACTAAAAAGGTGGAAGATGATCAATGGGAGCATCAATCGATAATCTTAAAACCCAGATCTCACGACAGCAAATACCGTGATATTGTATTATCGGATGAAGAACTAACGGACTTTAAGGTTAGAGGCATTTTTGAATGTGTGCTATAGTTTTTCTCTAAACAATGTTCCCATTTTGGCATGAATAAATAGCATTGAGCAAAGAGATAGCGTTCACCTGACTAAATAACCTACTCAACTCACTGAGATGAAATATCGTTTCCTGATCATCCACTTTTTTCCGTTTCGTTCTAAAAGGACGATATGCTCTGATAAGCCACCCTTAGAACTAAATTTAAGAGTCCCGCATACAGCTTTATCCCCAGAGCGAGAAAAGATCACCGGCGAAAAAATTAGACTTCTGACATTTCCCCCTTTTTGACCGGAATGCTTTTTCACAAAAACGGGATCAAGTTCGCCGACAACGATATTGGCCGTATCTATGGAAGTTAAGAACTCCATCCATTCCAAGTCCAGAGAATCGCGAACTCTCAATTCCATCCCGTGAGGGTGCTGAAAATCAAATTTGTTCATCGAGGCTTTAGATAACTTGCTAACTACATTTATTTTCTGATCAAGATCCTTAAGAATAGCGTCGTAAACTTTAACGTCCTCTGTTTGGCAAAAAGCATTAGTGCTTAGTATTATGAATGTAAGGAATATTATAGCCCGGCCCATTTGTGTTTGCAAACTTTTATTTGAAGATAGTTCATTCCTTTCGAGCATTCAACACAGTACTACATACATTCTCCCAAAACAAATTTTGCTAAATCATTTCAGCAAGCTAAATTTATTTTATAAGTTAGCGGCACCGATACATTAAACCTACAGCATGAAGAAAATTTTTATAGCCTTACTGACCCTTTGCGCGGTGTCCCGAACGCAGGCGCAAGACTTGGTGAAATATGTGAACACCCTGCAGGGAACGGATTCTAACTTCGGCCTGTCTTACGGCAGTACTTACCCTACCGTTGGTCTGCCGTTCGGCGAGCACTTTTATTCGCCGCAGACCGGCAAGAACGGCGACGGCTGGAAATATCAGTACACGGCCAAAACTATCCGTGGTTTTCAGCAGGTGCATCAGTGCAGCCCGTGGATGGGCGATTACAACGTTTTCTCGCTGATGCCGATCGAGGGTGAGTTGCGCGTGAACGAGGATAAACGCGCGTCGGCCTTTAAGCACGAGAACGAGATAGCCAAACCATCGTACTATAAAGTGAAGTTCGATAACGGCATTACTACCGAGATATCGCCGGTGGAGCGTGGTTCGCACATGCGTTTCACGTTCAGCGGAGCGGGCGATGCTTATTTGGTGTTCGATGGTTTTTTAAAAGAGTGCGATCTGCAGATCATCCCCGAGCAGCGTAAGATAGTCGGCTATGTTAAGAACGGTACTTTTATCCCCGGCACTTTCAAGGGGCATTTTGTGATCCAGTTCGATAAACCGTTTGTTAGATACGGCACGTATGCGGGTAAAGATCAGGCGATCACTAAAGACAGCAAGACCAGCAAAGGCACGGGCGTTGGTGCGTATCTGCAATTTAAGAAAGGGTCGGTAGTGCAGGCCAAAATGGCATCGTCGTATATCTCGCCCGAGCAAGCGCAACTTAACCTGGATACCGAGCTGGGCAAATACACCAAGCTGGACGATACCAAAAAAGCTGCCGATGCCGTGTGGAATAAACTGTTAGGCCGCATTGCGGTAGAAGGCGGCACCGAAGAAGAAAAGGCTACGTTCTATTCCTGCTTCTTCCGCTCTAACCTGTTCTCGCGCAAGTTTTACGATATCAACAAAGAGGGCAAGCCATATTATTATAGTCCGTATGACGAGAAGATCCACGAGGGCTATATGTACACCGACAATGGCTTTTGGGATACCTTCCGCACGCAATTCCCGCTGGATAATATCATCCACCCCGAGCAGCAGGGTCGCTACATGCAAAGTCTGTTAGATGCGCAAAAGCAAGCCGGCTTTTTCCCTACCTGGTCTAACCCGGGTATGTCGGGCGTGATGTTGGGTAACCATGCTATCTCTTTATTAACTGACGCCTGGGCAAAGGGCGTCCGCAACTTCGACCCGAAACAAGCTTTAGAAGCCTACTATCACGAAACCACCAACAAAGGCTGGTGGGGCGGTTCTAACGGCCGCGAAGGTTGGAAAGAATATTTTGCCTTAGGCTTTGTGCCCGTTGGCGAGGTTTACGAGAGTGCCGCCAAAACCCTGGAGTATGCTTACGACGATTTTTGCGCCTACAACCTGGCCAAAATGACGGGTAACGACTTTTACATGAATATCTACGCCCGCCAAATGTATAACTACCGCAATATGTTCGACCCCCAAGTAGGCTTTATGCGCGGCCGCCTGCCGGATGGCACTTGGCGCCCCGATTTTGACCCGATCGAGTGGGGTGGTCCGTTCACCGAGGGCAACTCGTGGCAGTACTCGTGGTCGGTGTTTCAGGATGTGGCCGGTTTGGCTAACCTAATGGGCGGCGAAAAGAAATTTGCCGAAAAGCTGGATACCTTCTTCAGCATGCCAAGCAGCTTTAAAGTAGGCAGCTACAAGCAAGAGATACACGAGATGAAGGAGATGGTGATCGCCAACATGGGCCAATACGCGCATGGCAACCAGCCTTGTATGCACGTGGCTTACCTGTATAACTATGCCCGCCAACCGTGGAAAAGCCAGGCTAAAGCCCGCGAGGTGATGGAAAAACTATACAACGCCACTCCAAAAGGTTTCCCGGGTGATGAGGACCAAGGCGCCATGTCATCATGGTATGTGATCAGTGCCATGGGTCTGTACAGCGTTTGCCCGGGTACGGATCAGTACGTGCTGGGCAGCCCTATATTTAATAAAACCACCATCACTTTAGAGAACGGTAAAAAGTTCACCATTGTGGCTAATAACAACAGCAAAAAGAATGTCTACATCAAGTCGGCCACGCTGAATGGCAAGCCGTTGAACCATAACTTTATCACCCACGCCGATCTGATCAACGGTGGCGAAATGGTGTTCGAGATGAGCAATACGCCAAACACATCACGCGGTATCGCGGATGAGGATAAGCCGTTCTCGTTATCGAAAGCTAATTAGTCCTACGTGCAGATTTAACATTCTCTTGATCTGAATGATGTATTTTTACGTCAGCGCAAAGCCCAATACTTTGCGCTGATGTTTTCATGTTCAAACGGACCATCCTTACTGCCTTGGCGACCATCTTCGTCGCCATCAGTGCGAACGCACAATCCCTTCGTATTAACCAAGGGCATAGCCATAACGATTACCACCAAAACATTCCCCTGCTGCAAAGCTATTACGCGGGTATGGGTTCTATCGAGGCTGATGTTTTTTTACAGGATGGCAAGCTATATGTAGCGCACGATAAAAAAGAGATCGAGGTCGACAAAACTTTAGACCGCTGTTATCTGAAACCGCTGGCCGAGCTTTTTAAAAAGAATGGCAACCGCGCCTATGCAGATCCAAAATACAGCTTACAGCTGATCGTAGATATTAAGGAGAACCACATAGGCGTGATCGCCGAGCTGATCAAAGAGTTGGCTCCGTATCCGGGCGTTTTTGATGGTACCGCTCGGGGGGGCATTAAGCTGGTTTTGAGCGGCGATATGCCTGTGCCGGCCAACTTCAACAATTTTCCGGCGTATATTTATTACGATGGTAGGCCATACACTACCTATACTGCCGATCAGTTAAAGCGTGTGGCCATGATCAGCGATGCCCTACCTAATTACACCAAGTGGAATGGCAAGGGAACACCAACACCTACCGACCTGGTTAAGTTAAAGGACATTGTCATGGCGGCACATAAAAAAGGTAAACCGTTCCGCTTTTGGGCCACGCAGGATAGCCCCAATACCTGGATCGAGCTGGAAAAGATCGGGGTGGACTGGATCAACACCGACCATCCGCAAGACCTTACAAACTTTTTAAAGAACCGTGCCAAACTTGAATACGTTAACCCTACACCTTACGCGCTTTACACGCCAACATATAAAAGCGATGGCGCTAATAAAAAAGTCAAGAACGTTATTTTATTGATAGGTGATGGGATGGGTTTGGCGCAGATCCAGGCCGGGCTGACCGCTAACCATGGGCAGTTGAATATTTATCAATGCCGCAATATCGGCTTTTCGCAAACACGCGCCGCCAATTCAGACAATACCGATTCGGCTGCCGGGGCTACAGCTATGGCAACGGGTCAAAAAACCAATAACCGCTATATCGGGATGGATCCGCAGGGTAGGCCTTTAACTAACCTGCCCGATATTTTGGCTAAGGATGGCATTAAAAGCGGTATCATCAGTGCAGGCAATATTACAGACGCTACCCCTGCTTGCTTTTACGCCCACGTTACCGAGCGCGATTCGATGCAAATGATCGCCCGGGATCTGTTAAACAGCAAGATCGATCTACTGATCGGCTCCGGCGCGAAATACTTCCAAAACAATAAGGATAAAGCGCTGGTGCAAAAGCTGGCAGATAAACAATTCCGCTCGTTTACTTCTTTGGCCGATGCAGAAAGCGTGAAGACGGGCAAACAACTGATCTTGCTGCCGGATGCTGATACCCGCCGCATGTTGGATGGCCGTGGCGATATGCTTGGCCGCTCGCTAAAACACGGTATCGAAGTACTATCTAAAAACAAAAAGGGTTTCTTTGTGATGGCTGAGGGCGCGCAGATAGATCACGGCGGCCACGCTAACGATCTGCCATTTGTAATAACCGAACTGCACGATTTTGACAAGACCGTTGCCGAGGCCTTAAAATTTGCCGATCAGGATGGCGAGACTTTGGTGATCATCACTGCCGATCATGAGACCGGCGGATTGACCCTGTTAGATGCTTCAACAGAAAAGGGCAGCGTACTGACATCGTTCAGCACCAACGATCACACCAGTATCAACGTACCGGTTTTTGCTTACGGCCCGCACTCGCAGGACTTTACGGGAACTTATCAAAACACCGAAATCTTTAAAAAAATATTGGCTCTGATAACCGGAAAATAACGACAGTAGATTTTTCTGCAAATTTTGCGTTTAACTTACATTAATTGTAGGTTTGGGTATGGCTGCTATCCAAAATATCAAGGTCTCTGTTGATGCTGTAGTGTTTGGTTACACTTCTAAAGAGGGCCTGTCGGTATTGTTGATCAAACGCAAAATAGAACCGTTCAAAGATAGCTGGGCTTTGCCCGGCGGCCTGGTGCTGGATGACGAATCGCTGGAGGATGCCGTGCAGCGCGAACTGGAAGAGGAGACCAGCGTCAACATCAACTACCTGGAACAACTTTACAGCTTCGGAAAACCAGGCCGGGATCCGCGTAACCGAGTGGTCTCCGTCACCTACTACGGTCTGGTCAAGCCTGACGGCCTTACCCTCGAGGCCCAGACCGATGCTGCCGAAGCGGCTTGGTTCAATATGCGCAACTGCCCTAAATTAGCTTTCGACCATCAGGACATCATCGTTAAAGCTTTACAGCGCTTAAAAGGTAAGATCCGTTACGAACCGATAGGCTTTGAGCTGCTGGACGAAAAATTTCCTTTCTCCGAACTCGAAAAGCTATACGCAACCGTATTAGAACGCCCTATCGATCGCCGCAATTTTAAAAAGAAGATCATGAAATTCGGCTTCATCATCGAGACCAACGAAAAGCAGCAATTGGAAAGCGCCGGTCGCCCGGGCAACTTGTTCTGCTTTGATCAGGCTAAGTATTTCGAATTAAAGAAGCAAGGAATAGCTTTCGAGATCTAATTTTCATATCATCTCAAAACACTGTCATATAACGATCCCCTAAAGGATAGTAGACGACACCAAAACATAAAAATATTCATGATAATATTTGCGTTGTAAAACACATTTTATAAAAGCGTATCATCTACACAAATATTAAATTCCGGTAGATCAGGTTAAAAAGGTAACATTGCGTAGCGATATGATTGCCGATATACAAAAGGCAAAAGCCCTCATCAACAACAAATAAACGAACATGAAAAAGCTGCTATTCCACATCTCTGATTATAAATACCTGGCCGATAAAGTATTGGCAAGCGGCTTGTTTGAAGAAGGGCAAGTAGAGACCGACATATTTACCGATGGAGAGCGTTACCAAAGGATATTATCAGACGTGGAGAACCGCAACGTGATCGTGATCGGGGGCACGGTGAATGACGCAACTACGCTGGAACTGTACGATCTGGCATCGTCGCTGGTGAGTTATGGCGCTAATTCGTTGAGTTTGGTGGTGCCATATTTTGGCTATTCTACCATGGAACGGGCCGTGAAACCGGGCGAGATCGTGACGGCTAAGAACCGGGCAAGGTTATTCTCGGCTATCCCGCGCAGTAATCGTGGTAACAAGATCTATTTGTTCGATCTGCATACCGAGGGCTTGCCGCATTATTTTGAGCATGAACTTTACCCGGTGCACGTGTATTGCAAGGAGCTGGTGATAGCCGCTGCCCGCCAATACGGTGGCGATGATCTGGTGATGGCAAGTACCGATGCCGGTCGGGCTAAATGGGTTGAGTCTTTAGCGAATGATATGGGTGTGAGCGCGGCCTTTATTTTAAAGCGCCGTTTAAAAGGCGACCATACCGAGGTAAGCGCCATCAACGCCGATGTGAAGGACAAGACGGTGATCATTTATGACGATATGATCCGCTCAGGCGGTAGCATTATTAACGCTGCGCGCACTTATAAAGAAGCAGGCGCGGCCAAGATCTATGTGATCACCACCCACGGCTTGTTCGTAAACAATGGTCTGCAAAAACTAAGGGATTGCGACCTGATAGAGAAAGTGATCTGCACCGACAGCCACAAGAACGTGAACGAGATCAATGATCCGTTCTTAGAAGTAAAAAGCATAGCCGACCTGATCGGTCATGAGCTGTGCAAGTAATGAAACATTACAATGATAACCGAAAAACAAAACAAGGGCATCAGCAAATTTATGAGCTATGTCCTTCGCCATAGGCCTGAAGTGATCGGGCTGCAACTGGATGAAAATGGCTGGGCCGACGTGGCCGAGCTGATCACCAAAGCCAATGCCAACGCGACCGAATGGAGCACGCCGATAACCATCGATATTGTAAAACATATTGTGGATACCAATGATAAAAAGCGTTTCGCTTTTAACGAGGATGGAACTAAGATCCGTGCGAGTCAGGGTCATTCCGTAGAGGTAGACCTGGCTTACGAGTCACAGACCCCGCCCGAAGTACTTTATCACGGAACGGCAACAAAGTTCTTAGATGCCATATTGATCGGGCGCCTCACCAAACAAAGCCGCCAACATGTACACATGAGCGAAAACATTGAGACCATGCTGGAAGTAGCCAAACGCCATGGCAAACCGGTGCTGTTGAAGATACACGCTGCCGAAATGGCGGCGGCGGGCTATCAGTTCTACCTGTCGGCCAATAATGTTTGGCTGACAGATAGTGTGCCTGCTGGGTTCCTCACAGTTGCCAGATAACATATCCGAACTTAAACCTTATCAAAACAACAAAAGCCGCCCATCGCAGGCGGCTTTTTGGTCACTAAAGAAAAAACGAGAAATTTTTAGAATGTCTTCGGGGTATAAACCTTTACCAGGCCGTCGTTCTCGCTGCTTACAATTAACAAGCTCTTTTTAGTTGGGCTGTCTTTAGCAGGGATCAGCAATACACCTTCAGGCGCGTCGCCGCATTTAAACATTTGCAGGAAAGTTGGGCGGGCAGGGTTGGTCACATCGTAAACGGCAACCGCATCGGCGCGCTCCATGCCAATTACGGCAATATCTTTATTACCTACTTTGCCTATGGTAATGCCTTCCGGCTCTACCGACTTGTCGTCGCTGCGGGTATCATCATACACACCGGGGCCGGTAGCCAATGCTTTAATGTCCAAGTCGTTTTGGCTATCGAAGATCCGTTTACCTGTCAAGCCATTCCAAATACTGAAAGAGCGTGCGCCTAAAGAATACAAGGCATCGTAATCGCCGTCGCCATCGGTGTCACCTAAAGTAGTGGTCACGTTCAAACGACCGATCTGTGCATCCGCTTTTAAAGCAGTACCGGTAGGGAAAGCGGTTGCGTCTAACCTCAGGTCCTTGACACGGGCAACCTCGGCAAAAGCGCTGTATTCGCGGGCGTCGCCCTCATTCGCGGTAAACATGTATGGTACGCCACCTTTTTCTAACAAGGCAATAGCATCCGGCATGTAAATGCCTTTTACCGGCCATTTAGCTAACAAGCCAACCGCGTTATCACGGTCGCTTGGATCTATCTCATTACCGGCAACGTTGTAATCTTTAAAGCCCAGCGGGAAGATATTGGTGATGGTTTTGCTGGCGATATCGATCTTAGCGATACCGTTGTTCTCTTGCAAAGTCACCCAGGCAGTTTTAGAATCGGCAGAGATCGTCACATATTCCGGTTCAATATCTTTTACAAAGTCGTTACCGATACCAAAGATGCGGAAACCGCCTGCTATTAAGGCCGCCCTTTGACCAACCATCGACGAAAAATCTATCGTAGTAACGGCATAATTTTGATCAACAGTGATGATAGATACAGTACCGGCAGGGTCATTGGCATAAGTATCATTTGGCTCGCCTTCGTTAGCGGTCATAATGTATTTACCGTCCGGTGAGTAAGTGATCATATCGGGCAGTGCGCCAACTGTGATCACTTTAACTTCTTTCAGGTCGTTAGTGTTAAATACGGCAACTTTACCATCAGCCTGTTTGTTGGTCGATTCGATAGCTGCTGCCAGCTTACCGTTACTTACCGCAACGCTATTTACCGCGCCACCGTAAGGGGCCATGCTGATCGAGTTGATCACGGTCATTTTGGTCGGGTCGGCAAAATCGATCACGTCAATCTTGTTCACCGTGCTGTTGTTCACCACAAAAAGGCGTTTTGTAGCCGGGTCAAAAGCGGTGATCTCGGCAGCGCCAACGTCACCGATATCGATAGAGCCTATTTCGGCAAAAGTTGATGGGTCTTCGTTAACGAAAGTGGGGTCGATAAAAGGAACTTCGGTCGTGTTCTTTTTACAGCCGAAAAAGGCCGCGCTTAATGCAATAGCGAGTAGAGTTTTTTTCATAGTACGTTAGATCAGTTTTGATCAGGCAAAACTATCGGCGCACTATTAAGTAATGAGGCTTGTTGCTTTAAGATTAGTTTAAGGCGCTGTTAATAATATTATATTATTGTTAACAGCGCAGGTAAATTGGCGTTAATGCCTTGCACGGGCCTTCAACACGCCACCAGCAGCCTCTTTGATCACACTGGTGAACATGAAAGCTTTAGGGTCTATCTTACGTACGATGTTGTTTATCCGGCGTAACTCCAAACGGGTGGCAACAGTGAATACAATATCTACCGGCTGGCTGATATCAAAACTTTCTTTCAGGAAACCGCGTTCGCCTTTATATACGGTGATACCACGTCCGAGATCCATCACCAAAGCCTCTTTGATCTGCTCGCTTTGGCCGGAGATGATGGTAACGCCAGTGTATTCTTCCAAACCTTCTATCACAAAGGTGATGGTGCGGGATGCCGCGTAATATGTTAAGATAGAATATAGCGCGGTAGGCAAACCTAGCTCGATAGCTGCGATCAGGAAGATGATGATATTGATACCCAGGATGATCTCGCTCACGGTAAAGCTAATGCGTTTACCAGTGTATAACGCCAATACCTCGATACCGTCCAACGCGCAACCGCCGCGAATGGCCAGACCGACACCGATACCCATAAACACACCGCCAAAAATGGAGACCAATAATTTGTCGTCAGTCACTTGCGGATACTCTATAAAAAGCAAACACAAGCCAAGTCCGATAACCGCCGCACTGGTTTTAATAGCAAAGGTGCGCCCTACTTGAAAAGCCCCCATAATAATGAAAGGCACATTGCACAGGATGATCACATAAGCGATGTTGAAATGATAAAGCTCGTGCAGTAACAGGGATATCCCGGTAACACCGCCGTCAAAAAATTTATTGGGGACCAGAAAACCTTTGAGCGCGAAACCGCAAAAAAGGATGCCTAAAACGGTATATAAAGTATCGGTGAGCCAGCGTGGTAGAGCGATGCCATTCATGCCGCTAATTTATTTATTTAATTTATCCTTTACCTGCTGTAAGTGCGCTTCTTTTTTTTGATGGCGCGAATTTATGGCCGATGCGGTAAAATAATGATGATTTTCGAGGAAGCGGACCTGTAAGGCATTCCACTCATCATCGGTATTGATGAAGCCGAAGACCGACAATTCGTTGAACAATTTATCGCCGATGGTAAAAAAATCATCGCGACCCAAGTAGTCCAGATCGGCATCGGCCAATATCTCCTCCAAATGGTTTTTGGGCGATTGCGGGATCTTGGTGGCCATGATCATGCCGCTTATCTTTTCGATGTCCGCCTCGGTGTAACCGTAAGCCGGTAAAGTTTCCTGAGCTATGCGGCAAGATTCTTCTTCGTGATCTTTAGCACCTTTTAAAAAGCCAGCATCGTGATACCAGGCGGCGGTTAACAGCAATTTCATATCGTGTTGGCCAACACCTTCCTGCGCACCTATCTGTTCGGCCGCGTTGTACACGTCCTGAATATGTTCTACACTGTGATAGGACAGGTGGCGCGGCAATTCCTTGCTTAGTTTGGTCATGATGTATTTGCCGGCCTTTTTAAACTGCATATCGGGTATCTTTCAGGATATAACGCACTAAGGTAGGGCAAAAGTTTTTATTTTAACAAATGCGTAAGGCATCATTTAACCAGCCGAACTTCCTCTCCTCGTCGATCCATTTCCCCTATTCATCGCATTTTTTAACGACTTCTGCCATAGACGGTCCACCTTACATAACATTTTAATTTTTCTCCCGTTATGACATCGGTCTGACTTTTTTACCAGATTTGTCAGGATATTCTCATTTAGTAAATTAAATTGACCATTTTCGTCAACTCGGTTTACCTTTGTATCGAAATATATCACAAGGGTTATGGCAAGTGCAGCATTCAACATCACAAACAGAACACAACAGAACGCTACTGTAAGGACAATTAGTGGCTTATCAAAAGGCATTAGCACCAACGTACTGCCAATGATCAGCCAGATGTTCAAGGATACGCTATTGTTCTCGGGACCGGAGATGGAAATGATGGCTCTATTCCTGACCGATCACGTCAGGACCGCCACTACTGCCGTAAAAGCAGCAGCGCTATTGGCCGCCGATCAATTTAAACCCAAGCCTGCACCATGCAGCGATGGTAATACGTTCGGCCATATGCAACCCTGTATTTAAACATCAACCACACTCACACTCCGAAAGATCATCATGAAAAAGATATACACACATTATAAAACACTGCTAATAGTACTGCTATCGGCATTCTCTTTAGCCGCCTCGGCCCAAAACCCAACGGTTATCAAGGGCGTGATCACCGATGCCCGGACAAAAGAGACCATGCCATCGGTAACCGTTGTGTTTAACGGCACCACCAAAGGAACCAGCGCCGATATCCACGGCAATTACACCCTGAGCGCCACCGGCGACTATAAACAGATCAAAGTATCATTCATTGGCTACAAAGCTGTAGTTCGCGATATTAAACCGGGCGAAACGCAGACCATTAATATTGCCCTGCAAGAAGACCGCCGCGAGTTGAGCGAGGTGATCGTTAAGTCGGGCAAAAAAGAAAAATACCGTAATAAAGGAAACCCCGCCGTAGAACTGATCCGCCAGGTAATTGCCCATAAGGAGCAGAACCGGATGGAGAACTACGACCATGCTGAATATAAACAATACGAGCGCATGTTCTTTTCGCTGAGTAACCTGTCGGATAATTTCAAGAACAAAAAGATGTTCAAGAATTATCAGTTCCTGTTTCGCGAGCAGGATTCGACAGCGATCGGCGGTAAGAACCTGCTGCCAATATATATGGAAGAAAAGCTTTCGGATAATTATTTCCGCAAGTCGCCCTACAGTAAAAAGCAGGTGATCCAGGCCACCAAAAAGGTGAAGTACGACGAGAATTTTGTGGACAATGATGGCTTGGCTACCTACTTTAACCGCATGTATCAGGATATCAACATTTATGATAACAACATCACTTTGTTGAATAACCAGATCTTGAGTCCTATTGCTGACGGCGCTCCAACATTTTACAAATTCTTTATTGTCGATACCGTAAAAGACGTTACCCCTAATCTGGTGCAGCTGGCCTTTACGCCGCGTAACACTACCGACATGCTTTTTGAGGGCAGCATTTACATCACCCTTGATGGCAACTACGCGGTACAGAACGCCGTTTTAGGCACTAACAAGAACATCAATTTGAACTTTGTGCGCCAAATGCACGCCACGCTATCGTTCGAGAAAAATCCGGATGGCCGCTATCATATGAGCCGTAGCGACCTGAAGATGGACTTTGGCCTGAACAAGAAAAAAGGTGGCGGTATCTTCGGCGAACGTGTAGTAACGCTGACCGATTACGAGATCAACAAAGAACGCCCGACCGAGATCTTTAAAGGTCCGGAGCAGGTAATAGCCGCTAATGCCGATGGCCAGGATGAATTATTTTGGACAGAGAACCGTACCGATAGTTTGGCCGCTTTGCAAGCCAACGTATATAGAGATGTTGATAGCCTGCAACGCATCCCATCATTCAGGCGTACGATGGACCTGGTGACTCTTGGGGTCGCAGGTTACAAGAACTTTCGCTGGTTTGAGGTTGGCCCGGTGAACACCTTTTATAACTTTAACCCGGTAGAAGGTTTCCGCATGCGTTTAGGTGGCCGTACCACGCCTGAGTTGAGCAAGCGTTATTACTTTGAGACATACGGCGCTTATGGTACCCGCGATCAGCGCTGGAAATACTTTGTAAGTTCTACCTACTCGTTGAACAACAAATCCATCTACTCGTTCCCGCAGAACTATATCCGCGCCAGCTATCAGCACGATACCAAGATCCCGGGTCAGGAGCTACAATTTGTTCAGGAGGATAACTTTCTGCTATCTTTCAAACGCGGCGATAACGACATGTGGCTGTATAACAACATCTTCAGGTTTGACCACGTGCGCGAATTTTCTAACCATTTCTCTTACAGCGTCGGCTTTAAAAAATGGGACCAAAGCGCTGCCGGTGGTCTGTACTTCCGCTCCGGCGTTGGCACAGGCGGTACTAATGTGAACACCATCCACACTACCGAGATCACTACCGAATTGCGCTACGCACCTAAAGAGAAATTTTATCAGGGTAAGATCTACCGTATCCCTATCCCCGATAAATATCCGGTGTATACCCTGCGTTACAACCAGGGCCTGAAAGGCTTTTTAGGTGGCGACTATAACTACAGCAACCTTACAGGTAACATCAGCAAACGCTTTTACCTATCGCAATTAGGTTTTGCCGATGTAAGTACCGAGGGCGGTTATCTGTTCGGCAAGGTCCCATTCGCGCTGATGGATATCCACCGCGCTAACCA
Source organism: Mucilaginibacter myungsuensis (assembly GCF_015222005.1). Lineage (GTDB taxonomy): Bacteria > Bacteroidota > Bacteroidia > Sphingobacteriales > Sphingobacteriaceae > Mucilaginibacter > Mucilaginibacter myungsuensis. Next base: position 258,303 of record NZ_JADFFL010000002.1, read on the forward strand.
AACTTATGCCCTGCAACTACGCTCGTATAACCTGATGAACTTTTTAGAGTTTGTGAGCGATCACTATGCCGCCGTGAACATCGACCAAAATTTTAACGGGTTCTTTTTTAACAAAGTGCCGTTGCTGCGCGATCTGAAACTGCGTGAGGTAGTATCATTTAAATCACTTTGGGGTGGCGTACGTGCCGAAAACAACCCGCTGAACGACCGCTCGCTGTTACGTTTCCCGGTTAAAGGCGATGGTACGCCTGTTACTTATACGTTGAATAATGGCCCTTATATGGAAGGCAGCGTAGGTGTGGGTAACATCTTTAAGCTGTTACGTGTAGATCTGGTGCGCCGCTTTAGCTACCTTGACCATGCCAATGCGCCGCAGTATGGTGTGAGGGCTTTGGTGGTATTGCAATTTTAAGTGTTGCTAAACCGATCTGCTAATTGTTATATTTGAAACACGGCCTTTGTTAGCTTGTTGATACAAGGGCCTACCAATTATATTTTGACCATGGGAGCTGCAGAAAAAAATATAGATGCATCAAAAGTTTGTTTTAAGCTGATCTATCTGCTAAAACGCTTGAACGATACCTGGCTAAGCAATAAGCTTTGCCACGCGCATCATTGCGATTTTAATACATCGCACATGCCCCTGTTCATGAGCATTGGTACCGATGGCATGTCCAACAACCAACTGGCCGCTCAAATAAACGTGACCAAGCAAGCCGCCAGCAAAACCATCAAAGAGTTAGAGAAGATCGGTCTGGTACGCTCTGAACGCTCCAGCAGCGATGCCCGTGCCGTGATGCTGTACTACACCCCCGCCGGCGAAGAATTCTATTTCCACATTAAAAACCAGGTGATAGAGCAGGAAGAGCGCTACAAGAAACTGGTCGGCCAAAAAAATTACGATACCGCCATGGAAGTATTGCAAAAGATGATCGCTTACCACGAGGAGCAAAACGGTAAACTGACGGTGGTATAACTCCTTATCGTTTATCCACACGGACTATCCTCACTGTCGAAGCTTTTTATGCAGGATGACCTGCCCGTCTTTTACACCAGCTTCTACAAAGCCGAATTTCTGTGCAAAGGCCAATGCTTTAACGTTACCCGTTTCCGTTTTGGCTACAAGACTCGCTACACGCAATTCCTTAACCGCTATTTCGGACAACATGCCAAAGGCGGATGCCATGATACCGCGTCCCCAATATTCCGGCTTTAATGATCCTCCTATTTCTACCGACTTAGTTTCGGTATCCCAATGATGAAGCGCGCAATCACCAATAATATCATCTGGCCGTTCGATGGTTCGGATAGTAAATATCCGCTCGCATAGCGACATTATTCTTCGGGTAAATACTTCGGGGCTTTCGTTAGTATCGGGTTCACCATCAGTCGGGAAATAAAGTCCGAAGAAAGCGTCGGCATCCGATAAAGTAAGTGGCTGTAAAATGATATTAGTACCGGCCACTTTATTTTATCTCTACAACAAACGCCCTTAAGCCAGCTAATTTGCCTTCGCGAAAATGCCAAACATCGCAATACTCGTAGTTGGTCATCTTTCCGCTTTTATCCTTCAGGCTTATCTTGCCTATAGCGGTAACAAATTCGCCTTCGGCTATCAGATCTTTTACATCAAACTGTGGGGGTTCAACGTAGGTCTCTTTCATGTATTCCCGCACGGCTTGTTTACCGCTTAGTATCTGATCGCCGATAAAATTCCATTCCGTATCATCGGTGCAGTAAGCCAGGAAACTTTCGTGATCGCCTTGTAATACAAATTCGTTGGCGGTAGTGAGTATCGTTTTATTGTCCATATTGCAATAAAGCTAATTGATCGCGAAATAGTTTAGCTCCCTGATCATGTACTACAGATCTTACTTAGGGATGATCAATCAGGCCGCGGGCAACCTGAAATAAAAACGGCTACCCTCACCAAGCGCGCTTTCCAAACCGATACTACCTTGCTGGGCCTCGATAAAGTCCTTAGAAATAGCTAAGCCCAAGCCCGACCCCGACTTGTTCTGCCCATCGGTCGGCACCTGAAAATAGCGGTCAAATAATCGCTTTTGATACTGTTCTTCTATCCCTTTGCCATGATCACGGACCGAAAACTCTACCATTTCTCCTGCCTTTTTAAGGTTGATGATCACCTTCGACTTTTCGGAACTATAACGCAAAGCGTTTGATAAAAAATTGACCAGCACCCAGGCGGTCTTTTCCACATCTACGGTCACGTTAGGCAGGTTAGCATCCTGTACCAGCTCCAATGTCACCTGTTTCTGCTCTGCCTGAAATTTGACGGCTTGCAAAGCATAGTTAACGATCAGTTGCGGGTCCGACGGTACAAAGTTCAGTTGGATATTACCCGTTTCTACCTGGGCCAGATCCAGCAATTCGCCGGTGATCTTTAGCAAGCGGTCGCTGTCGTCTTTAATATGTTCCAGCAGTTGTTGCTGTTCGGCGTTCATGCTGCCCACGCGTGTGTCCTGCATCAATTTCAGGCTCATTTTAATGGATGAGATGGGCGTTTTCAATTCGTGCGATATCGTGGCTATAAAGTTGGTCTTGGCCTCGTCCAGCTCCTTAAATTCGGTGATGTTGCGCAGCATATAAACTTTACCCGCAGAGTTTTTGGCCAACCGTAGCGGACCTTTATTGGCCGTCAAGTTAGGTACGGTTATCTCCCGTGTCTCTAACTGGAAATGGGAGTCCTTGCCATCCACCACGATCTTGAATGGCCGGCCGGGTTTGCCTTCTTCTATAATAGATCTTAGCAGATCGTTCCCCTTAGCCAGATCGGCTATCGAGCGGCCGTCCATATTATCGCCGGTCAGGTTCAGTATATTTTTGGCCGCGCTGTTAATAAAGAGCACCTCCTGGTTTTCGCTCACACCAATAATAGCGTCGCGCATTTGTTCTATGATGGTCTCGATGCGTTGTTTATCGCTCATGATCTGCGATACATTGCTGTTCTCCCAATCGTCCAACCGCTCGGCCATGTCATTAAAGGCATTGGCCACTTCGGCAAACTCATCGTTCTTTTTAAAGTGGATGCGCTGCTTATAATTTTTATCGCCGATGGCGCGGATACCCATCAGCAAAGTATGCAACGGGTTGATGATAAAGCCCGGAAAATTAACCGCGAAGGTGAACAACAACATAAATGTACATGCCGCCGCCGTCCCCAAAAATATCGCCGAATCATCTACCGACTTGCGGGTCTGCTCGTTCTTACGAACGATCGCCTGCATATTCACGGTTTCGATATTTGCCAGTTGACGACGTATCATACGCTCGGTTCTCTCCAATTCAGCAGCCGATGTTTTGCTTTTCAGATCATTAAACGCAGCACGTAAGCCGGCTACGGCTTGCCTTTCGCCGCGCTCGGTAATATTGTGTTCCTCTTTCTGTAATTCGCGGTCGAAATTCTGGGTTAGTTCTGTACTCAAAGGCAGGCTATGCTCGTCCAGGATCCGGCGCATCTCGCGGCAATAGTTCAGCGTTTCATAATTGTCCTTTAGGATAAATTTGGCGTTGTTGGATATGCGGTTAATGTAGTAAAGGGATACCACACCGAACACCATCACCACCAAAAACAAGAACCCGAAGCCGAGCCGTAGTTTATTTTTTACTTTCATGATAGGATCACTAAGTCTGTTTCTTTTGCCGCGATATTTTTGAGCAGCTGATTAAATATGGCCGTCCGCAAGATCACCTGGAATAGGCTCAGGTGCGGCTTGCCAATGCAAATGGTGGTTATCTCGCGTTCGTCGGCTATTTGCATGATCGTTAGGGCGATCTGGTCGCTTTTGATCTTGATCACCTCGGCACCCAATTCGGTAGCCAATTTAAAGTTATTAATTAAATGCCGCTGCTTATCCAGTTTTATACGCTCCATACTCTCGCCGCTACTTTGCACGTACAAAACTACCCATGGCGAGCGATAGTACGATGCCAATCGCGCCGTTTTACGTATCACCACCTTAGCTGTTTCGGCATTGGATGATATGCAGGCCAAAAACCTTTCAGGCCGCAGCTTAATTTGCTTCGGAACTTCTACATCTATCTTTCGCTCCAGGTGATGGGCAACCTCTTTCAGCGCGATCTCCCGCAGCTGCAATATCTTATCGTTACGGAAAAAATTTTGCAGCGCCCTTTCGATCTCGCTTTTATCATAGATCTTGCCATGTTTCAGGCGATCGATCAGTTCATCGGCCGTAAGATCTATGTTCACTACCTCATCAGCCATCTCTAAGATCTTATCGGGAATCCGTTCGGTGATGGCAATGCCGGTTATCTCTTCTATTTCCTCGTTCAGGCTCTCCAAATGCTGGATATTGACCGCCGTGATCACGCTGATCCCCGCCTCTAAAATATCGGCCACATCCTGCCAGCGTTTGCTGTTCTTACTGCCTTCGATATTGGTGTGAGCCAGTTCATCCACTACAACAACTTCGGGGTGGCGGTTAAGGACGGATTGCAGATCCATCTCATCCAATTCCTTACCCTTATAAAATATCTTACGGCGGGGGATAACAGGCAAACCTCCCAACAAAGCATGCGTCTCTGCCCGCATGTGCGTCTCAATATAGCCGATCTGGATATTGATGCCGCTCTTGAGTAAGGCATGCGCCTCCTGCAGCATACGGTAGGTCTTACCCACACCGGCGCTCATGCCGATGTAAACCTTCAGCTTGCCACGCCTGGACTTTTTAACCAGTTCGATAAAGTCTTTTACCGTGTTATCCATAACTAAGATATAACCACAAAGGGCACAAAGTTTTTCACAAAGAACACAAAGGCATTACGCAGAACTTTGTGTCCTTCGTGGTTTTTTCTCTTTGTGACCTTTGTGGTTAATTAACTCCAATAATTTAAAAAGACACCGCGAAACTCGCCGTCACCAGCGGGCTTGTGTTCGTCATCCCCTGTTGTTTAACAAAAATCTTGTCTTTACTATCGTAAAACTTACCCTCTAAGCGGATCACCGCATTGCTTACAGGCGCGTAGTCCACATTTAACGAGTAACCCTTGGTGCGGAAACCATTAGATGTCCCGGAGGCTATAATCATTCCGTTCCTGTCTTCGTAATATTCAAATCGTCCGGCTAAAGCCCACTGATCTGCTACCTGATAGCGAGCTATCGCTACCGGAGATATCACATGGTTAACATCATTACTACCTTTCGCTTTTTGCTGCGTACCGTAATCGAGACCTGCGGTAAAACCTAATTTGCTGCTTAGCTGAAAAATGCTGTAAAAGTTATGATAAAACCGGCGCACCCTCACCGAGTCGGCACCCTCGGTGCCCAAGTAGTTGCTGTAGTTAAGGGTGATCTTATCGGTAGCTTTGTAATAGACCTGTACGCCACCTGCCGGTGCACTGTTACCGTCCTGCCGGTTGATGCGCTGCCAGCCGTTCAGGTACAGACCGCTCAAGGTCAGTTTGCCATCATTGGTGATGTAGGTCAGCTTGGCACCCGACTCATAGTACGGCGTATTGTCGGATGCGATGTTTCGGGTAAGCACCCAGCAATCTTTAGAGATGGCGCTCTCGAAACCAATATGCGATGCAAAGATACCCGCGTCCAGCCATAGGTTGGCCGTTTTGGATAGCTTGATACCGGCGTTGGCTTCAAATACATTTTTAAGTACACCTTGCTCGGCAGCCAGGTTAGCGTTCGCGTAAGTACCCGCCATAACGGCCAGGTTACCACGGATCTTACCGTCATCGTAATTAGCTTTCAAGAAACCCAAATTAAGGTTAACCTCGTTATGGCGGTTGTGCGAATAAACAAAACCCGGACGGTTATTATTGGCTGGTCGGTTAAGGTCGAACCCGTAATAGATCTCGGCATAGCCGGTGATCTTTAAAGGCGACCCTTTCTTTTCTTGTGCAGTTACGGTGCAGGCTGCTAAAGCCAGTATGGTTGTTATGGTCAGTGTTTTTTTCATGGTGGTATATTAAATATCAGGTCAGTAAAATGTCCCATCGGGACAATATGTTGGTAGCAGTGTCTCGTCGAAGCCACTCGTGCCGTCAGGTACGGTACCTAAGTTGTGTACCTGACGGCACGCTATCATAATGGGCTATCCGTATGCTACCAACATATTGCTCCTACGGAGCAAGGGAAGTTTATCATTTCAATTCATCCAGCGCAACATTCAGTTTCAGCACGTTCACTTTTGCCGGGCCGAATAAGCCCAACAATGGTTTTTCTGTATGTGATGTCACCAACTCCACTACCTTCTGCTCGTCTAACTTGCGAATATCAGCTACGCGTTTGATCTGGATCTTGGCAGCCTCGGGCGAGATGTCCGGATCCAGGCCACTGCCCGATGCGGTCACCATTTCGGCTGGGATATCGGCACGTTTTAGGTATGGGTGATATTTCAGCAGGGTATCTATCCTGTCGCTTACCTGTTGCAGATAGTCGGGGTTTGAGGGGCCTTTGTTTGAACCGGCCGAACCGGCCGCGTTATAACCCACAGCCGATGGCCTGCCCCAAAAGTATTGGGGCTTGGTAAAACTCTGGCCGATGTTGGCGTAACCAACTACTTTGCCGTTCGCTATAATGGTTTCGCCGTCGCCTTTTCCTTTAGATAGTTTGCCTATCCCCGCAACAAGCAGCGGATAAACGACGCATAACAACACTGTAAGTGTTAAGGTAATGCGGATGGCTTTTAAAATATTAGAATTCATGATGATGATAATTAAAAGAATAATGAGATGAACAGATCGATCAGCTTGATGCCTATAAATGGCGCGATCACACCGCCTAAACCGTATATAAGCAGGTTGCGGCGCAATAAGGCACTTGCACCGATCGGCTTGTATTCAACCCCCTTCAAGGCCAACGGGATCAGCACAGGGATAATGATGGCATTGAAGATCACCGCTGAAACAATAGCGCTTTCGGGACTGTGCAAGCCCATGATATTGATGGCCTGCAAGGCCGGTATCGATGCAATGAACAAAGCCGGGACGATGGCGAAATATTTAGCCACATCGTTAGCTATAGAGAAAGTGGTAAGCGTACCTCGGGTGATCAACAACTGTTTACCTATCTCAACGATCTCGATCAGTTTGGTCGGGTCGTTGTCAAGATCCACCATGTTACCGGCTTCTTTGGCGGCTTGCGTACCACTGTTCATGGCCACGCCAACGTCGGCCTGGGCCAAGGCGGGGGCATCATTTGTACCGTCACCCATCATGGCAACCAGGCGGCCGCTTTGCTGCTCGTGCTTAATGTAGTTCATTTTATCCTCGGGCTTAGCCTCGGCAATAAAGTCGTCCACACCAGCCTTGGCGGCAATAAATTTGGCCGTAAGCGGATTGTCTCCGGTAACCATTACAGTTTTGATACCCATTTTACGTAAGCGCTCAAAACGCTCGGCAATGCCGGGCTTAATGATGTCCTGCAACTCGATCGTCCCCAGTACTTTTTCGTTTTGAGCGACCACCAGGGGTGTACCACCGTTTGATGATATCTCTTTAACCCGACCGGCAACATCATCAGGGAAGCTATTGCCCGCGTTTACCGATAGCGACCGGATAGCATCGAACGCGCCTTTACGGATGCGCAGACCATCGGGTGTATCAATACCGCTTGACCGGGTCTCGGCAGTGAACCTAATAAATTCAGCCCCTTCGGGGGCGGTCTGCGCGATCTTTATTTTGCTATGCCCGGCCAATTCGATGATAGACTTACCTTCGGGTGTCTCATCTGCAAGCGACGATAATACAGCGGCCTTCACCAGGTCATCCGGCGCAACATCCAGTGCCGGCCAAAAATGCGTGGCTTTGCGGTTACCAATGGTGATCGTTCCTGTTTTATCCAACAGCAATACGTCGATATCGCCGGCGGTCTCCACCGCTTTACCCGATTTGGTGATCACGTTGGCCCTCAAAGCGCGGTCCATACCGGCAATGCCGATGGCTGATAACAGTCCGCCAATAGTGGTCGGGATCAGACATACGAACAGCGATATCAGCGCAGCGATAGTGATCGGCGTGTTGGCATAGTCAGCAAAAGGCTTCAGGGTAACACAAACAATAATAAAGATGAGCGTAAAACTGGCTAACAAAATGGTCAGGGCTATTTCGTTAGGTGTTTTTTGGCGCGACGCACCTTCTACCAAAGCGATCATCTTATCCAAAAAGCTTTCGCCCGGCTCTGTGGTGACACGTACTTTGATCTGGTCGGACAGTACTTTAGTACCACCCGTTACCGATGACTTATCGCCACCAGCCTCCCTGATCACCGGGGCCGACTCGCCGGTAATGGCCGATTCATCTATCGTAGCCAAACCTTCAATGATCTCGCCATCGGTAGGGATTGTATCACCGGCTTCGCAAAAAAACACATCGCCTTTGCGTAATTCGTTGGATGACCTGCTTTGTATGGTACCGTTAGCTGCGATCACCTTTGCCGGTGTTTCCTCGCGGGTCTTGCGCAAACTGTCGGCCTGGGCTTTGCCACGTGCTTCGGCAATAGCCTCGGCAAAATTGGCGAACAGCAAAGTGAGGAACAGCACTATAAATATCAACACGTTGTAAGCGAAAGAGCCTTGCCCGCTATGCGTAAAACTGTAGACAGACATGTACAGCATAATGGCGGTACCCACCTCTACGGTGAACATCACCGGGTTACGCAGCATTACCCGTGGGTTCAGTTTGATGAACGACTCTTTCAAAGCTGTTTGAACAAGAGCCGGTTCGAATAATTTATTTGATGAAGTTTTCATTTGTTTTCTTTTATACCCGGGTTACTTTATCATCGAAAAATGTTCGGCCAACGGACCGAGGGCCAGCGCCGGGAAGTAGGATAATGCATTCAGTACCAGTATCACCGCAAAGGTCATCAGGCCAAAAGTCACGGTATCGGTCTTTAACGTACCGGCCGACTCTGGGATATATCTTTTTTGCGCCAGCAAGCCGGCAATAGCCACCGGACCAATAATGGGTAGGAACCGACCTAACAGCATTATAATGCCGGTAGACACATTCCAAAAGATGTTATTATCGCCCAATCCTTCAAAGCCAGATCCATTGTTGGCATTGGCCGATGTCATCTCGTACAGCATTTCGCTAAAGCCGTGGAAACTTGGGTTATTCAACCAGGCTGACGGCTTAACTGCCCAGTCGGCGTTACCATGGGTGGTAAACACGTAAGCTGCGATGGCGGTTCCGGCCATTATTAAAAATGGACTGAGTAAGGTGATCAACGCGGCTATCTTTACCTCGCGCGCCTCTACCTTATGGCCTAAAAACTCTGGCGTGCGGCCCACCATCAACCCGGATATGAACACCGCGATGATGAGGTAGATAAAGTAATTGAGCACACCTACGCCACAGCCACCAAAAAATCCGTTGATCATCATACCCAGCAGCTGCCATAACCCGCTCAGCGCCATGGTACTGTCGTGCATACCGTTCACCGAGCCTGTGGAAACGATGGTGGTCAGTGTACTCCAAAATGCGGTAGCGGTCGGGCCAATTCGTACCTCTTTCCCTTCCATTGCACCTGTAGGCTGTGCAATGCCCATTTTGGCGATCAGTGGGTTACCCGCCGTCTCGGTGCTAATGCTTGGGATTAGGAGAAGCAAAGCGCCGATCATCATCACCCCAAAGATCACCCAGCCTAACTTTTTGCGGCGGATAAAGTAGCCGAAACATAACACCATGGCTATTGGGATGATCATTTGTGAAACGATCTCGGTTATATTGGTCAGATAATTCGGATTCTCCAGCGGATGTGCCGAGTTAGCGCCGAACCAGCCCCCACCATTAGTACCCAAATGTTTTATAGCGATGAACTGCGCTGCCGGTCCGCGCGATACGTTCACGGTATCGCCTTGCAGCGATATGAACTGGTCCTTAGCGGCGTAACTTGCCGGGGTGCCGTTAAAGGTCAATATCAATGAAACCACTATAGACAGTGGCAATAGTAAGCGGGTGATGGCTTTGGTAAAATAGTTCCAAAAGTTACCCAGATCGGTAGTTGTTTTATCGCGGAAAGCTTTAAAGAAAGCTACCGCGCAGGCGATCCCGGTAGCGGCACTCACAAACTGCAAAAACATAAATATGTAGTGCTGCACCAGGTAACTCGCACCACTTTCGCCGCTGTAGTGCTGCAGGTTACAGTTCACTACAAAGCTGATGATGGTGTTGAAGGCCAGATCGGCGGTCATGCCGGGGTTTCCGTCGGGGTTCCAGGGGAGCTTGTCCTGGTTCATCAATACAAAAAAGCCGTACACCAGCCACAACAGGTTGATGCACATCATGGCCTTTAAAAACTGTTTCCAGTTCATGGGTTGGTTTGGGTCGATGCCGGATAGTTTGTAAATGCCGGTCTCGAGCGGGCGCATAAAGTCGGTCCATACCTTTTCGCCGGCAAACATTTTTGCCAGGTATTTACCAAGCGGGATGCCGATCACCAGCATCATGACGAACGAGACGATGATCCCCAATATTTCTGTGTTCATGGTGTGTTCTCTTTAAAAATTTTCGGGTTTGAGCAGCACATATACCATGTATATGAAAACTGCGATAGAAATGATAAATAATGCGGTCATGGGAGTTAGATCGTTTCGAACCAATTGATGGATCTGTAAATGAAATACCAGCCGATAACAAGGGCGGGGAAAAGCAAAATGGTCAACATATGGATATAGCGTTTTTGATACGGCTATACCAAAGGGGATACCACAGAAAGGCCAAAACAAACAAATATTTGTTTATCAGCACCTTACAAGTCAAGATGACATTTGCGCAAGATGAAGAGAGATCTAAACCCTTCCATTTTGAAAAAAGAAATGCCCCGAAACAGCATGGTTCGGAGCATTAAAGGAGATATTTTGTGAAAGGCTGCCCTATTGGCTGATCCCGTATTCTTCCATTTTGCGGTAAAGCGTAGTTAAACCGATCTTCATCAAACGGGCGGCCTCGGTCTTATTCCCTTTGGTATGGTTCAGCATCCACAGGATATGGCGCTTTTCTACCTCGGCCATTTCATGCGGTATGCCCGATTGGGTGGTATGATCGTTGAACGGCAGATCTTCGGCCGATAGCACCTCGCCATCGGTCAGTATCACCGACCGTTCGATCACATTCTTCAACTCGCGGATGTTGCCTTTCCAACGATGGCTTTTTAAGCGGTCCATCATCTGATCGGATATGCCGATCACTTTTTTATTGGTCTTTTGGGCAAAGTGTGTTACAAACTGCAAGGCCAACAGGGGGATATCTTCGGGCCGATCGTTAAGCGATGGCAGTTGCAAATTAAATACCGACAGCCGATAAAAAAGATCGCGCCTAAAATTGCCTTTTTCTATTTCTTCTTCCAGATCGCGGTTGGTGGCTGCAATAATGCGTACGTTCAGTTTTTGCGTTTTGGTATCGCCTACCTTCATCAGTTCGCCGGTCTCCAGCACCCGCAACAATTTAGCCTGAAGGTCGATATTCATTTCGCCGATCTCGTCTAAAAACAGGGTGCCACCATCCGCTTCTTCCAATAAGCCGCGCTTGTCTTTAGTAGCTCCGGTAAAGGCTCCGGCCTTATAACCGAACAATTCGCTCTCTAACAGATCCTTTGCAAAAGCACTGCAATTGACCGCCACAAATGACCGCTGTTTCCTTGGCGAATTATAATGTATAGCCTGCGCAAACACTTCTTTACCTGTACCTGTTTCGCCAAGTAATAGCACCGTAGTATCAGTAGCTGCTACCTTACGGGCCAGGTTGACCGCCTGCTGCAAGGCCGGCGAATTACCGACGATCCTATCAAAACCATGATCACCGATCAGCCGGCTCTCTAACTGAAATAACTTGTACTGTACCGCTGCTTTCTCGGATGCTTTTGCCAGCAGTGGCAAAATGCGATCGTTGTCGTCGCCTTTGGTGATGTAATCGAACGCGCCGTTCTTAATAGCCGTTACACCATCCTGGATAGTGCCATAAGCTGTTAAACAAATGACCTCGATGTAAGGGTATTTATCTTTGATCTTTTTGACCAGCTCCACGCCACTGGCGTCCGGCAGTTTAACGTCGCTCAGCACCAGATGCACCAAATGCTTCGACAGCATTTCCAGCCCATCCCTGGCAGTATGCGCCCGCAGGGTATGGTATCCCTCCAGTTCGATGATCCGGCTGATGAGGCCGGCCAGTTTTACTTCATCATCAATGATGAGCACGGTGAGTTGCATAACGAGTTTTTAAACTTGTTGCAAAGTAACGAACAATTAGGGATATCGATCTTGACAGATGCACCGAAGTGCAGCAGAAGATGTTTTCTGCCTGTAAAAAGATGGACCGGGGTCGTTGATAATTAAGTGGACAATAGCTATCGGACCATCAAATATGTTCGGTTATAAAAGATACCGACAGCCTCAAAGTAAGTCTTTTGACCGAGATCTATTCTCCACCACCAACGCTTTGATCATTTGCCGCCCGCTTTCCCAACGCTTGGCGCGGTTAATCAATTTGATCATCGCCCGGTCTTTTATCTCCCCATTCTGATAATAATCCGGCATAGCACCTTTCATAGCGTTGTGGATCTCGGAGACATTGCCATTCAGAATTAACTCCGGTCGACTTTTTACCAGCTCGGCTAAAGCGTCGGCCATGCTGGCGGCGTAATAAGGGCAGTCCCAATCATGGCGATAGGGTTCATCGCCATGTATATTCACTTTTTGTAAGGGGTGCGAAAGGTCCTCGATCAGCTCGGCTACGGCATCGCCAAAAACATTTGAGTATTCGCTAATAAAAAAGCTCCACCAGCGTGGGTGATGCGGCAGGTCTTTCAATAGCGTATCGCAGATCATGACCCGTTGCGGAAAATCGGCATTGGCGGGATCCATAATTACCAGCGACACCCCAAAATGCCCTTCCTGGGCCGAGTGGCGACTGTATATCACAAAATACTGCGGTTGTTTAACGCCATCGCGGTGCATATTGGCGGTGAGTTCTTTAACCTCGTGCAGGCGATCCTCAAGATAGCCACGTTTAAAGATCACATGTAAATTACCTTCGCCCTTTCTCAAGCAGCGTTGGCTGTTCTCATCAAACACATTGATATTAGCCGGGCGACTAACAAAATGGTTACCGCTATTGTATCGCAACACATCACAGCCGGGCGGATAGGTGATTATATCCGAGGTATCACCGGCTTCTGTTTGTTTATTAGGCTGTACCGACCGGAAAGGGATGTGCATATCCTCGCTATCTATGCGGCGGGCGAGATTATAAATGCGCTGCTCGGACGGGGCTAATAGCGGGTCGCCTGTTACCTCATCAAAATAAACTTGAGTTACGTCACGTTCGAGGTGGCTTTCGATCGACGGGTTTTTTAATAGTTTCCGAAGCGGATGAGGTGATGTCAGAAAGAGATCGCGCAGGGCATCGTTGGCCAAATACTCGTCTGCTGAATGGTCGAAACGGAATAGTGTCCGGTCTTCATGACGGTCCATCCAGTCGCGCAATACGCCGAACATCTCCTCCTCAAAATATTGGTTGGCTGCTTCTGCGGCCTCCTGTGTGCAGGAAGAATGTTCCATTAAAAATATATCCGAGTTATTAACGTGAGCCCTAATATATGATAGTTGCAGCATCCTTTTTCCGGGATTTTAATTATCCTGAAAATATTACCGGGATACTCCAAAATGGAGAAAATTAATGGCTATCGCATGAGCTATCATTATACAAAAAGGTAGTTAAGCTTAATACGGATCGCCTATTGCGGTCACCTGCCGTAAGTACCTTTGCCCAATGGCGATCATCTCCGGAAACGACTTTAGGCAGGCAACAGGAACTACCAAACTGCCCCGACTTGCCAACCTCTTAATGCGCCTGATAAAGATCGATGCTTTTAACGATATGATGGTGCAGGCGGGCGATATTAAAGGCCTGGAGTTCGCCCGTTTTGTATTGTCCTACCTGGATATCAAAATAGAGGTAGACGCTGCCACACTTAAGCACATACCAATGAGTGGTGCGTTCATTGCTGTGGCCAACCATCCTTACGGCGCTATCGAATCACTCGCGCTATTAAATATATTAGCCACACAAAGGCCAGACACGCTTTTTATGGGCAACTTTCTGTTGAAACGTGTGCCCAACCTGTCCGATTATATCATTGCCGTCAACCCGTTCGAAACCATCCGGGACAGCTCCAGCATTAGCGGATTAAAGACCACCTTGTGTAAGCTTAAGTCGGGCACGCCGGTAGCCATCTTCCCCGCCGGCGAAGTAGCCGCCTTCAACCTCAAAAAATTTAAAGTCACCGACCGCGAATGGCACCCCGTAGTAGGTAAACTGATAGCCAAAGCCAAGGTCCCGGTACTGCCGATCCATTTTGAGGGTAATAATAGTTTTTGCTTTAGCCTGCTTAGATATATCCACCCGTCCCTGCAAACCGCCATGCTGCCTACCGAACTTTTTAGTAAAAAAGACAAGGTGTTGAGGGTAAGTATCGGCAAATTGGTCGGCACAGCAGAGGTTCCTTTATCGAATGAGCCTTCGGCTTTGTTGGGGGAGCTTCGAAAAAAAACTTATGAACTTTGCCCGCAAGCCACTTTTCCTCTAACAGACAGCTAAGGATAGTTGGGCGGGGCTTTGTATCTATTTTGGCGATAACCAATCGCCGACCCCTATGTACCGCCTGCTTTTACTGTTAGCCTTGCTAACTCTTGCTTTCGCCAACCGCGCCGTAGCGCAGGATGCGCTGACGAATGGGTTTAAAAACCCGCCCCCGGCAGCTAAGCCCCGTACCTGGTGGCATTGGATAGACGGCAACATATCAAAGCCTGGCCTCACTGCCGATCTGGAAGCCATGAAAAGGGTAGGCATTCAAGAGGCGCAGATATTTAACGTGGGCCAAGGCTATCCCGAAGGACCGGCGATCTATCTTAGTCCGCAATGGTTAGATCTTTTTAGTTTTGCTGTTACAGAGGCAAAGCGGTTGGGGATGGAGATATCTTTTCATAACGGGCCGGGCTGGTCGTCAAGCGGGGGGCCCTGGGTGACGCCCGAAAATGCGATGCAAACGGTGGTTTACACCAAAACCCAATTGAGGGGTAGCGGAGCCTCAACCATAAAATTACCCAAGCCGAAAACTAAGTTCAATTACTACAAAGATATTGCTGTCATCGCTTTTCCCACACCTAAGAGTGCCCTGTTGATAGATAAACTGGACATTAAATCCCTTTCAGGCGAGGCCTTTCGCACACACCTTGATCCGGATGATAAGATCATAGATAAGGCAGCGATCGTAGATCGATCAAAAGTGATCGACCTTTCGTTAAAAATGGCGGCCGACGGAACTTTGGATTGGACCGCGCCTGACGGCGATTGGACGATCATTCGGTTTGGCCATACAGCCAACGGCATGGAGAACCATCCGGCTGGCAAAGGCGGTCGTGGGCTGGAAGTAAATAAAATGAGCCGCGCCGCAGTTGACGCATACTGGGCAAGTGGGCTTAAGCCGATACTGGATAAGGTGCGCCCCATGATCGGGAATACGCTCACCAGTTGCATCATTGATAGTTACGAGGTAGGCTGCGATAACTGGACACCGGGATTTGATAAAGAATTTGCCAAAAGGCATGGTTATCAGCTAACATCATATCTCCCCACACTTGCCGGCTACTATGTAGAAAGCGGTGAAGTTTCCGAGCGCTTTTTGTGGGACTTCCGTAAGACGATCGGCGACCTGATGGCCGAAAATTACTTTGGGCATTTTAGCGACCTGTGCCATCAGAACGGGTTAAAATTTTCTGTCGAGCCCTATGGCGGGCCCTTCCCCTCACTAAAAGTTGGTGCAACAGGCGATATCAACATGGGCGAATTTTGGCTTGGCCTTAATTCCTTTTCAGAATCCTCCAGGCTGGCGGCTTCGATCGCCCATTTAAAAGGGAACCCGATCGTAGGCGCTGAAGCTTTTACAAGTTTCGGCGGATATAATAACCACCCGGCCACCCTAAAACCGTCCGGCGACCGTATGTGGACCGAGGGCGTGACCCGTTTTATATTCCATACTTATGTGCACCAGCCTTGGAACGTAGCCCCGGGGCTTAGCTTCCATATGTACGGCGTGGAGATGGGCAGGATGAATACCTGGTGGGAACAAAGCCGCGTTTACATGGACTATTTGGCTCGCTCTCAGTATCTGTTGCAAAGAGGCCGCAGTTTTGCCGATGTGTTATTATTTACCGGAGAGTCCTCGCCAAACGATGGCGTGCAAAGACCAGACATTAAAGCTATGGGTTATGATACCGACCAGATAGGGCCGGATGAATTAGCTTATCTAACCGTGAAGAACGGCAGGCTGATCACCAAAAGCGGCCTCTCTTACCGCCTGCTGATATTACCGGAGACCAAATGGGCAAGCCCCGCCCTGATGCAAAAGCTTAAAGGACTTGCAGCCGCAGGGGCAACGATAATTGGGCCGAAACCTTTCAAGTCACCAAGCTTGGACGGATATCCTATGGCCGATCGAAAGATCACTCAATTCACTGCGCAGCTTTGGGATAAGAAGATCCGGCCGGATGTCACTGTAGCTGATGTTTTTAAGAACCTGAATTTGGCGCCCGACTTTTCCGGCGGAGCGACCGGAGCGGACCTTAATTTTATTCACCGCGTTGCTGGTGCTGATGATATCTATTTTGTATCGAATCCCAAAGAAGAGGCCCGGACCGAGTTATGCCGTTTTAGGGTGACCGGCAAACAACCACAATTGTGGAACGCCTCCACCGGTGATATACAGGATGCGGTCGTTTGGAAGCAAAGCGGGCAAAACACCATCGAGGTGCCAATATCGTTCGATAAAAATGGGGCCATATTTGTGATCTTCCGTAAAGCCAAGGCCATGCCTACGGGCCATATCGTAAAGTCCAGTACCACCCTGCAAACCCAGCCGGCCAAACCGTTGGCGGGGCTGAAACTGGTCAAAGCCGAATACGGAACATTCCTGCCGGACGGTGTGGTTGATGTTACCGATGCTGTTGCCAAAAGCATCACCAATACCGGCATCCGCATATCGGCAAATAATGGCTTATCGCCTACTGATCCATTTCCCGGCTCTATAAAGGAATTGCGTTTGGAATATGACTTAGGGGGACAACGATTATCTTTAACCCTTGTTGAAAATGAGCAGAACGATGTTAAATTCGATAACAAAGAATTTAAGCTGATCCGCGCTTTGTATGGTAAATTTCCGTTGGGGAATAAAGGTGTGCTGCCCAAATACCCGATATATGATGTGATCGGAAAAGTTAAAGAGCTGGTCAGCAAAAACACTTTAACTTTCATGGCATCTGATGCGGTATTGGAGACGCCACCTGCACGCTCAGGCGTAAAAAGGGAGTTACGGATGACCTATATTACCGAAGGCGATACGCACCAAGTGTCGGTTCAGCAAGGAGCAATGGCACATTTAGAACAAGACGCGCCGCAGCCCCAGGTGATCTACAAAAACGGGAATCCGAACTGGGTAACGCCCTATGCCGGTAAAATAACTTATACCAATGTTTCCGGTCTTACAAAGACGGCAGAGGTAAGCGCCATACCGAATCCACTTGAGTTGACCGGCCCTTGGGACGTCAGCTTTCAAAAAGACCGCGGAGCTCCCGCTAATACTTCTTTAAAGCAATTAACCTCGTGGCCGCTATCTGATGATGAAGGGATCCGCTATTTCTCGGGTACAGCGGTCTATAAAAAGCAATTCAGCCTTACGGCTGATATGTTAAATAAAGATAATTCTCTGGAACTTGATCTGGGCAGTGTACGTATCACGGCCGAGGTTATCGTCAACGGGAAAAATTTAGGCACCCTGTGGAATGCGCCATTCAGGATATCACTCGGCAGCGCCGTCCATATCGGGATAAATGATCTGGAGATCCGTGTCACTAACTTATGGGTAAATCGCCTGATCGGCGACGAAAGCTTGCCCGACGATGTGCAAAGAAGGAACGGTGTCCCTGCGGCATGGCCTACCTGGCTAACAGACAGCGGCGCAACCCGCGTATCAAAACGCCTATCCTTTACCACCTGGAAACACTGGGACGCAAAGTCGACCTTGCAACCATCGGGATTATTGGGGCCGGTGGTGATCAGGAGTTATAAGCATAAGGAATTGTGATGAGCATAACACAAAAAAGCCTCACATCTCTGTAAGGCTTTTTCTTTGCGGAATGGACGGGACTCGAACCCGCGACCCCATGCGTGACAGGCATGTATTCTAACCAGCTGAACTACCACTCCTCCCGTTTGGGAGTGCGAATATACGCATCATTTTGTTTCTTTAAAATATATGCGGCAAATATTCGCTACGGGCCGGGATATTCAAAAAGGCTTAAACGCAAAAAAGGTCTCACTTTCGTAAGACCTTTAGCGGAATGGACGGGACTCGAACCCGCGACCCCATGCGTGACAGGCATGTATTCTAACCAGCTGAACTACCACTCCTCCCGTTTGGGATTGCAAATATACGCATCATTTCTTTCTCTCCAAATCCGTAGGTCAAAAAACCTTAAATTTTTCAAACGACGGCGGTATCTTCCTGAAAATGTGGCGGATATTTTTCTTTTATCCAATGAAAAAGCCCTCCCGAGAGGGCTCCTTCAGTTATCGTGTATGTGTAGAGGGGCAAATTATAGGCCGAAAGCGGCTTTAACTTGATCCACGTAGTCCAATTTTTCCCAGGTGAACAGCTCAACTTCTTTCTGGATAGATGATCCATCAGGGCTGTAAAAGGTTTTGGTTACCGTTTGGCTTGGTTTACCAAAGTGACCGTAGGCCGCGGTTTCGCTGTAGATCGGGTTGCGCAATTTAAAGCGGGTCTCGATCGCGTATGGGGTCATGTCGAAGATGCCTTCTACTTTTTTAGCGATCTCGCCATCGTTCAGGCCAACTTTACCGGTACCGTAAGTGTTTACGTAGATACCCATTGGCTGGGCCACGCCGATAGCGTATGATACCTGTACCAGCACCTCGCTGCAAACACCGGCCGCAACCAGGTTCTTGGCAATGTGGCGGGTAGCATAAGCAGCCGAGCGGTCAACTTTTGAAGGGTCTTTACCACTGAAAGCACCACCACCGTGCGCGCCTTTACCACCATAGGTATCTACAATGATCTTACGGCCTGTCAGACCGGTATCACCATGCGGACCACCGATCACAAATTTACCGGTAGGGTTAATGTGGTATTTGATCTGATCGTTAAAGAAGTGGGCGTATTTAGGATATTTAGCCTTCACACGCGGGATCAGGATGTTGATGATATCTTCTTTGATCTTGGCCAGCATTGGTGCTTCCTCGTCAAAATCATCGTGCTGGGTAGAGATAACGATCGCGTCTATACGTACCGGCTGATTGTTATCGTCATACTCTAAAGTCACTTGTGACTTTGCATCCGGGCGCAGATATTTAATGTCGGTCAATTCGCGACGAACAACTGCCAGCTCTAATAATAAAGCGTGGGCGATATCTAGAGCCAATGGCATATAATTGTCGGTCTCGATAGTAGCGTAACCGAACATCATACCCTGGTCACCCGCGCCTTGCTCTTCAGGGCTTTTACGGTCAACGCCTTGGTTAATGTCAGGTGATTGCTCGTGGATAGCCGAAAGCACACCGCAAGAGCTACCATCGAACATGTATTCGCCTTTGGTATAGCCTATCTTGTTGATCACATCACGGGCGATCTTTTGCACATCTAAATAAGCTTTAGATTTAACCTCGCCTGCCAGGATCACCTGTCCGGTGGTCACTAAAGTTTCGCAAGCCACTTTCGACTGTGCGTCGAATGCTAAAAAGTTGTCAATTAACGCGTCCGAGATCTGGTCGGCAACCTTATCCGGGTGTCCTTCTGATACTGATTCTGATGTGAATAAATATGGCATAAAAAAATTTAATTAAATATACGGAAAGGGGAAAGAAGCGGATCGCGAACCGGGAATTGGGTACGGTTTGTTAGCACTTTTTTACGTGGTTGCAATCCAGCCTGTTATGCAGGCGTCAAAATCAGTCCACTTTCGGGTGCAAATGTAAAACAATTTCACAAAAGCCGAAAATAGGTTACTTTTGACCGCTGAAAAAATAAACGCTTGAAAAGTAAAGTATTATTCATCATAAACCCCATATCGGGCGGTAAAAATAAGGACGGTGTACCGGCGCTCATCAAAAAGCACCTGGATCCTGCCAAATTTGAGTACCGTATAGATATCAGTACCGGCGTGCTGCATGCTCAACAGTTGGCACAAAAGAATTTAAAACAGTTCGATATCATTGTGGCTGTTGGTGGCGATGGTACTATTAACGAGATCGCCTCGGTAATAGCAGGTACCGATACTACCCTTGGGGTGATACCTTACGGATCGGGCAACGGGCTGTCAAGATTTTTAAGCATCCCCATGGATCCTGAAGAAGCGATCAAAACCCTCAGCCAAACTCGCACCGAAAAGATCGACGCCGCCAAGCTGAACGGTAAATGGTTCTTCAATATGGCGGGCATGGGTTTTGATGCGCATATCAGCGAGGTTTTCTCACACGATAAGAACCGTGGTTTCTGGGCTTATATCAAATCGTCGTTTAAAGAGGTGATGGCTTATAAACCTGCTACCTACAGTATCGATATTGACGGTCAGCAGATCCATCGCGAAGCATTCATGCTTAGCTTTGCCAACTCATCGCAATATGGTAACAACGCGCACGTGTCGCCTTATGCATCTGTTCAGGATGGTCTGTTCGATGTTTGTGTGATCAAGCCGTTCCCGCTGTGGAAGTTTGTTTACATGGGGTTGATCATGTTTACTAAAACGGCAGATAAGTCCAAATATGTCGAGATCATCCGTGGCAAACATATTACTGTTAAACGTGATGCCGAAGGCCCTATACACCTGGATGGTGAGCCGATGGTAATGGGCACTAAAATTGATATCGAAGTAATGCCTGCCGCGTTGAACATAATCGTAGGCGATAGTTATAAAGCATAAGTTTATGTCAAAAAAACTCAACAGCTTTGAGGGTCTGGTCTATTCTACCGACCCAAACTTCAAGCCCGAAGCAGATAAACCAAAGTCGTCATCAACCCTACCGCCACAGCAGCAGAACCTGCGTATCTTTTTAGATCGTAAGGGCGGTGGTAAATTGGTGACTGCCATAGCCGGCTTTGTAGGCAGCGATGCCGACATGGAAGCCCTCGGCAAAAAGCTAAAAAGCAAATGCGGTGTAGGTGGATCAGTAAAGGACTTTGAGATACTGATCCAGGGCGACCACCGCGAAAAGATACTGGCTATGCTTACTGCCGATGGTTATAAAGCTAAAAAGGCGGGCGGGTAAAAACGGATTGCTCATACAGAGCGTTCATGTTCACCGTGAACACGAGGCACCCGAGACTTGTAACTAACTGACCATCAGTGCTGTTTTTCAATGCCGTGAACAAGACCACCTTGAACTCCAGAATCAACTAACTGATATACAACGAAATAGACTCAAAATCGAGAATTTTTGCCGTGAACGATCGGTAGTTTGTCTGAACCGCTGATCTTGATGATCTTTTTGATTTCGCTGAGTGTGCTTTATAGCATGCTAAATGCATCACCATAGTCAGCGAAAAAGAGATCACTCACATAAAAACCGGCCAACGGTTTACTTCGCCAACTTATACTCCCCCCAAAAATCGGTAGCATCTTGCCCCATGGTGGCGCCCGAAGTGAACGTAACGCTTCGGATAGCTTCTACCGTTCCCGGTACACCGTTACCGCCATTTACAATAGTAACACCCCTTTGTTGCACTTCATTTATTTTCAACTGGTATAAAAACTTGGTCGCGTCAGCGGCGGATAACCCCAGGCTTTTCAAGGGCACCTGTAACTCGTAGGTGTAAACCATCAGGTTATCAAATTTGCCGGCTGCTTTAAACCCTTCGTCGTTGTAAACCGATATTGTGCTGTCCATGCCGGCAATACCTTTAATACCGATGTTTTTGGCGCGGTCGGCAAAACGGGTATTGTTAACGCCCATCAGCGAGTCGGTTATAGGTTCGGTAAGCGGGCGTTCGCCGCCACCGCCGAAACCGGCGGTTGAGAAAGAGGATCCGGATGCGCCACCGGCTACCCGCACTACCGACGTCACCATCACCGCGCCATTGGCACCGGCAACCACATTCATTGGTTTAAACATTGGGCTAAATCTCATACCCGCATCAAACACCGGGTAGTTAACACCGATAGCCGCCGGATCATTCTTTTTACCCGACTTGTGGATATTCAGGCTGATACCACCATTCATTATCCTGCGGATAACTGATGGTAGCGCGCAACGAACGGTCAGGTAAAGGTCGGTATCATTATTGGCCAAGGTGTAAGAAAACTCGGTGGCGTTATTGTAGGCCTGCAGTTTATTATCCCACTCAGTGGCTTTGCCGTCTATCTTAACAGCGGCTGGTGTACGCAGGCTAACCTCTTGTTTAGATGGTAATTTTTGGGCGTTAACAACTGTGGTAAATAAAGTAGCGGCAAAGGCCACTTTTGCTGATGTGATAAATGTGCGCATTAAGCTTGGTCAAGTAAAAATAGTTTCGGTTAAAAGTAGTTTCTATTTTTTGTCCCGGCAACATACGGGTCAAAATTATTAACTCTTGGTCATCAATGAACGGCAACCACGGACGCTATATTGTGTATTGCCCAAAATATCAGATATTTGGCTGACATGAAAAAAACAAGCCTCGCCCTATTATTTAACCTGCTGACGCTAACTGTGTCGGCACAAAAACTCGATACTAAACTGATCTCCCAATTAATGGCAATAGATCAGGCAGACCAACAATTCCGCAGTAAAGAAGCACAACATGGAGCACAAACAAAGGAACAGGATGCGGACAATATGCGCAAACAATCCGCTTTAGATGAGGCTAATTTAACCAAGATAGAAGCCATTATCGCTAAACACGGCTATCCGGGTAAATCGTTAGTTGGCAACGAATACCAGTCGGTGGCATTTATGGTCATCCAGCATGCCGATGCCCCGGCGCGAGAAAAATATCTACCAATGATCATTAAGGCTGCCGAGCAGGGCGAGTTAAGGGCTTCATCAGTTGCCATTATGGTTGATCGCACACTTACTGACAAAGGCCAACCTCAACTTTACGGCTCGCAAATGCACGAAACATCAAAGGGAGTAAAGCTTTACCCTATCGCAGACGAGCAGCATGTAGATATCCGCCGTAAAAAAGTTGGGCTGTCCCCACTGGAAGATTATTTAAAGCCGTGGAATATCAGCTATAAAGTACCAATGGCAAATCATCAAAACCCCGCCGAGATCTACTACGTGCCCGAACATAACCCCGCCGCCGATGCCGAGCTTATTGGCACCATGCGATCGCTCCATCAAAAACTGACCTATCCGGCCGCCGCTAAAGAAAAGAATATCAGTGGCTACGTGACCGTTGAATTGACCATAGATAAGAATGGCGAAGTACAGAACCCGCAAGTAGTAAAGTCTTTAGGTTATGGCTGCGACGAAGAAGCCTTACGCGTGATCAAAGAAGCCAAATTTACCAACCCGGCCAGGCAGGATGTTGAGAAACGTTTCAGGTTGCCTTTCCCGGCGGATATAGCTAAATAGTTTACCGGCATTAATGCGGTAGAGACCTTATTAGAAACAAGCCCTTCCGTTGCTTGCACCGATATTTTTGTTGATGTTTGTATATACACCAATATGGACATTAAACCTTTTAACCGCCCCATCAGGGTATTAGTAGCTAAGGTAGGGCTGGACGGGCACGACCGTGGCGCACGCATTATTGCTACATCACTGCGCGACGCGGGCATGGAGGTGATCTATACCGGCCTGCGCCAAACGCCCGAAATGGTGGTGAACACCGCCCTGCAAGAGGATGTGGATGCCATTGGTATATCCATATTATCGGGTGCGCATATGACGGTGTTCCCCAAGGTGCTTGCCCTGATGAAGGAGAGGGAAATGGATGATGTATTGGTGACCGGCGGCGGTATTATCCCCGCTAAAGATATGGCCGAGTTGAAAGGCATGGGCGTTGGCGAACTCTTCCCTCCAGGCACTACCACAGCCGATATTGTAAAGTACATTACCGATTGGGTGCATCAGCACCGTAATTTTTAGGGTTGACATCTTTATTTGCTATCTATGAGCTATCAAAACATCCTGGTCGATACCAAAGACCGCATCCAATACATCACCATTAACCGCGAGACCAAACTTAACGCGCTGAATAAAGAAACGCTGGACGAATTACACACCGCCTTGACGCAAGCGTTTGCCGATGACAGCGTAGGCGGCCTGATCATCACCGGGGCAGGGACCAAAGCGTTTGTAGCCGGGGCCGATATCTCAGGCTTCCCCGCTCTGGACGCGGCGGGTGGTACTGCCCTCGCGCAAGAAGGCCAGACCAAAGTTTTTGATCTGATAGCCAACGGTCCAAAGCCGATCATTGCCGCCGTTAACGGTTTTGCTTTAGGCGGTGGTTTGGAATTGGCCATGGCCTGCCACATCCGCATAGCGAGTGATAACGCCAAAATGGGTCTACCCGAACTAACCTTAGGGTTGATCCCCGGCTACGGCGGCACCCAGCGCCTGCCGCAATTGGTTGGCAAAGGCAAAGCGATGGAAATGATCCTGACATCAGACATGCTCACCGCCGACCAAGCCCTGCAACACGGCCTGGTCAACCACGTGACCGAACAATCCGCGCTTATTGCCAAAGCCGAAGAGATACTGAACAAGATCTTGTCACGCTCCCCCTTTGCCGTTACCGCGGCCATTACGGCCATTAACGCGGCCGGCTCTGCCGATGGTTATCAGCAAGAGATCGCCCTATTTGGCAATTGCTTCGGCACAGCCGATATGAAAGAGGGCGTTGATGCCTTTTTGAATAAGCGGAAGCCGGTGTTTACGGGAAAGTAGAAGGTTGCGCTTTAAATAATTCTTTCATCCTGACGAAGGGAGGACCCCAACATTAAGCAGGTCCCAATAAGTTTTGTGGCGAAGTCCCCGTTCTTGCCCATGATAAGTCTTAAAATGCTTTAAAGTCGCGCTTCCCCTTTTGAGAGGGGTCAGGGGTGTGTTCAGCCTGCAAGGTCTGCGATAACACACCCCTATGTAAGTTTGTGCTTTCTGTTAATTGAATGCGTCCCCTCTCCAGAGAGGAGACTTAGGCTTGTCATCTCACCTTAAAAAATTAATTTCATAACAAGTTTGTAGTGGGTGCAAGGGCGAGCAATGTCGACAAAAACCCCGCCTGTCATCTTCTTTTCTAAGGTGTTCATCTCAATTTCATTTTACGTATAGGTTAAGCTGCTACTTTTATTTTGCACTTACAGGCGTGGTTTAATTTCAACCCCGGCGATAACCGTTGCCGATAATAACCTAAGCGAAATGAAAAAACTGATCTTGATACTTCTTGCGTTATCGATAGCGCCTCAACTGATGGCCCGGCAGGGTGGGAAAACGGGTACCGATAAGATCACGAACATCGATACACCGCATCTTACCCGTCCGCCAAAAGCCGCGAGGATCGAGGACCTGATCAGTAAACTGCCATCGTTGCCCCAAGATACAAGCAACAACGCGATCCGCATCCGGATGGACTGCAGGGACGTTTTCCAAGCCGGAACACCCGGCAGCAAATTGCCGCCGCCCGGACTAACATCAACAAATAGTTCGACACCTAAAAAAACCAGCGGCCGACAGAAACCCCGAACGGGCAACGGTCCATAGCATTCCGCGCTTCACCAGATCTTCTTATTAACCAATATTTCACCCGGCGATATGCATCGCCACAGAACCCCTTTGTCTTATGAAAAAGCTCATCTTCCTACTTTTTGCAACGCTGGCCTGGGGCCAAGTGTCGGCACAACAAACTAAGATCAACACTAAAACGCAACAGGCGGTCGGTACCATAACGGTCAGCGGATCTGTTGTAGATACAACCGGCGCTGCCTTGCCGGGCGCGATCGTTAAGTTAATGTCGGCGCAGGATACGCTGACCAAAAATACTGACGTAAATGGCAAGTTCACTTTTAGCGCGGTCAGCCAACCAAGTTTCTCCATTTTTGTAAGCACCCTGGGTTATCGGTCGCAACTAAAAAAGTTCAGTTTCAAAGCCGATAGAAAAACCATTACCTTAGATCCGTTGGTGATGCGATCGGAATCTCTTGTTTTGCATGAGGTTGTCATCAACCAACCAAATACCCCATACAAACTTGATGTGGTAGAATACCGCTCATCAGAATATAAGGTGCGCAACAACCAACCTATTGACGATCTGCTTAAAAAGATGGCCGGCGTGGCAGTTGCGCCCAACGGGGCGATCACTCATAACGGGCAGGCTATAACCAACATCAGGGTCAATGGTAAACGATTTATCGGCGGCGATCCGGCGCAGGCTTTAAAAAACCTCCCTGCCGAGGTCATAGAAAGGATACAGGTGATCGACGACTATGGCCAACAGGCTAACCTAACGGGCGTAAAGGTGGGCGACCCGGCCAAAGTGTTGAACATTTCGGTACAAACGCCCGAGGGTAACACAGAATCGTACGCCAAACTGATCGAGAACCGTTATCAAAACCCTTACGATGCTCCGCTGTCTACTTTTTCTGTCGATGTGGATAATGCATCGTACAGTAATATCCGCCGTTTCATCAACAATGGACAGCTACCGCTGAAAGACGCGGTGCGCATAGAGGAGATGATCAATTATTTTAAATATCAATTACCTGAACCTAAGGGCAGCCGGCCGGTGGCTATTGCCACCGAGCTTTCTGCCGCTCCATGGGCGCCGGAGCACAGATTGTTGCGCGTGGGTCTGAAAGCCCGCACCGTCCCTACCGATAAATTGCCGGCCAGCAACCTGGTGTTTTTGATCGATGTTTCGGGATCGATGAACGCGGAGAATAAGCTACCGCTGGTAAAGGAGTCGATGAAGATGCTGGTGCAGCAATTACGCAGCAAGGATAAGGTATCGATAGTGGTGTATGCCGGGGCCGCAGGGCAGGTATTGCCCGCCACCCATGCCGATCAAAAACAGGTGATCTTTGATGCCATTGATCGGTTAGAGGGAGGCGGATCTACTGCCGGTGGTGCGGGCATTAAGCTGGCTTATAAAATAGCCCGACAAAATTTGATCAAAGGCGGCAATAACCGCGTGATCCTGGCAACCGACGGCGACTTTAACGTTGGCGAAAGCAGCGACGAAAGTATGGAAGCCCTGATCACCAAAGAGCGGGAAAGCGGCGTCGACCTATCTGTCTTAGGTTTTGGGATGGGTAACTACAAGGACAGTAAAATGGAGACCTTGGCCGACAAAGGCAATGGAAATTATGCCTACATCGATAACATGACCGAGGCGCACAAAGCCCTGGTAAGCGAATTTGGCGGAACGATATTCACCGTTGCTAAGGATGTGAAACTACAGATAGAATTTAATCCCGCTAAAGTACAGGCCTACCGACTGATCGGGTACGAGAACCGGATGCTGGCCAAAGAGGATTTTAACAACGATAAAAAAGATGCCGGCGATATGGGGTCGGGCCATACGGTGACGGCGTTGTACGAGATAGTACCTGTCGGCGCGAAGGACCCGATGAGCGTTGACCCTTTGAAATATCAGAAACCTGCACGCATGCAAAACACCAACTCAAACGAAATGCTGACCATTAAATTTCGCTACAAAGAGCCGCAAGGCAATGCAAGTAAACTAAGCGAGACCATTGTGTACGATAAAACGGTCAGCCCTGATCAGTTATCGGCAGATCATCGCTTTGCCGCGGCGGTTGCCGAGATAGGGATGTTGCTTCGTGGGTCTGAATTTAAAGGTGATGCTACTTTTGAGCATGCTATCAGTCTGGCTAAAAGTGCAAAGGGAAATGACGAGGACGGTTACCGTGCAGAGTTCATCCGCCTGGCTGAAACCGCTGCTGCGATGAGCCGGACGGAGTTAGCGGGCAAATGACCGCCATCCCAAGTCACGCAGTATTATTAAATGCAAAAACCCGGCTATTGACCGGGTTTTTGCTAAAATATGCTTTAGAGTTATATGGCGGCGGACCTTCTGATCAATCCCAGCACAAGTGCTATTACGGCTATTACTAATAATACGTGTATTAAACCTCCGGCTGAATACGCGAATACGCCCAATGCCCATCCTATGATGAGTATAACGGCTACGATGTACAATAATGATCTCATGGTAGATTGTGTTTTAGTTAATAATTTATCTACTGAGATATTACAATAGCCGTGCCGAACAAAAAATTTTAGTGTTAATTATTTTGAGGGAACCAAAAGGTGTGTATTAAGCCGATCGATATAGACGGAAGTTGTGTGCAAAAAAGGTCGGAAAAAACAAAAGTCCCCTAAGCGCTCGCCGCCGGGGACTTTCAACCTAAACCTTATCACAATAAGCCGGCGAAGGATCGCCGACCGTTGATAGGTCCAAGCTAATAACTTTTTAATTAACTCGTATAGATTATAAAAAATTTAACGGGTGCTTATCGACCGATTTTGTAGTCATTAAGTTTTTTAACCAAGGGTGTTAAATTTTTACTATTGCTTTAACCACTTGGTTTTAACCGCCACTTGTTCGGCAGTTGGATTCGGTACACTAACTATATCATACCTCACTTGGTTATTCCTTAAAAGGGTAACAGGGATGCTGTAAGGAAGACCGTCGCGCAATACACTAAGGGTTACCTTGTCACCTACTTTGCGGTTAGTAGTAATTGCCCTCAGCGTAGTGAACGGCTGACCGTCCACAGCGGTGATCTCGTCGTTCACATTCAAGCCATCATTCCAGGCGGCGCTGCCGCGTAATACGGTCGCGATCATGGGTTTTGTACCCGGCGGCGACATGGTGATACCTAAGGTTGGCACGTTGGTTTCGGCTAAACTATCAACCGCTTTCAGGCCGGCGTAAGCCAGGTATTTGTTGTAGTCCATGGCATCCAGCCCGGTGATATATTTGTTATAGATATCGTCCACTTTCGTCCCGGCGAATTTTTCTACACCTGCTTTAAACTCGGCATCGGTGTAGCCTCGTTTCTTCACTTTGTAGTATTCGTTATACAGGTGTTTCATAGCATCGTCCAGGCTGTACTTGCCTTTACTGCCCTTAATGATCTCCAGATCGAACATCATGGCCACTATAGACCCTTTGCTGTAGTAAGAGATACCCGCGTTAACGCTGTTCTCTGTCGGGCGGTAGTATTTTATCCAGGCATCAAAGCTGGCCTCGGCCAGTGGCTGCACGCGGCTGCCCGGTGTATTGTCGATCAGGTTCATGTCGCTGGTGATCATCTTCAGATAGTTATCGTCCGAATATAAGCCCATACGGTGTACCACTAAATTATCGTAGTAAGCGGTAAAACCTTCGGCTATCCAAAGGTTGGTGGTATAATTCTCTACATCGTAATTGAACGGACCTAAAGCGATCGGGCGTAAGCGTTTCACATTCCACAGGTGGAAGTGTTCGTGAGCGGCAAGCGCTAAAAAGCGTTGGTAACCACCTTCGCTGCCGTACTGGTTACGTACTACCTGCAACACGGTCGACGACAGGTGCTCGATACCGCCGCCGCTTTTGCTGTAGTTATGCACCAGGAAAACGTAACGTTTGTTAGGGTTCTCTCCAAAGATCGCGGTCTCTTTCTCTACCAATATCTTCAGGTCCTTTTTCATGCGCTCTCTATCGTAGTTACCGCCAAGGCACATGGCTATCTCGTATTCGGTATTGCCCGACTTGAAGCCGAACACATCCTGGTTACCCACCTCGATCGGCGAATCGTACAGGATATCGTAATTAGGTGCCACGACGGTGAATTGGTCGTCGCCAACTTTATCTAAACTGGTTGATACTTTGTCCCAACCTTTGTATGGTTTTATATGAACGGTAGAAGCGTTAGCGATAGCACCAGCCGGATATAGGAAAGTGCTCGCACCTACAATAAAACCCTGGGCAGAGGTCACATAATTGTTCCTTACCGACATCTCGAAGCAGTAAAGTGAGTATTTCACCTTCAAGCTTTTAGCGCCCGCAAGGCTAACGCGCCAGGTGCTTTTGTCGGTCTTTTTAAATATAAGGGATTTACCTGCGTTCTCGGCGGAGAACGACTCGAGGTGTTTAGCATACTCGCGTACCATGTACGATCCGGGCGTCCAAACGGGTAATTTCAGGTCGATGGTAGGTTGGGTAATGCCGCTGATATTCATCTCCACCTCTACGTAGTGGGTCTGTGCCTGGGGAAATGATAAAGTATAATCGATCTTTAAATTGCCTGCAGCCTGGGCGGGGTCCATCATAGTTAAAACAGTTAAACAAGTGGTCAATAGTCCAATAATAGTTTTCATAACCGCAAGTTAGTAAAATAGCTGTGTTTGTTAATATGCGGATATTGCCTAAGGTAAAAAGGTTTCGTTTTAGGAGAGAGGTGTTTGGGATGCACCACATTTTACCCCTTATCAACGTCCGTGCTAAAGCAGGGTCTGTGTGTTCCCCTAAATTTAGGGAAAGCAATGGCAGTGCAATTGGCAAGAGCTTTAATAAGGGGTATTTGTA
Source organism: Mucilaginibacter myungsuensis (assembly GCF_015222005.1). Taxonomy (GTDB): domain Bacteria; phylum Bacteroidota; class Bacteroidia; order Sphingobacteriales; family Sphingobacteriaceae; genus Mucilaginibacter; species Mucilaginibacter myungsuensis. The sequence goes on from NZ_JADFFL010000002.1 coordinate 288,883, forward strand.
CATGGATCAAGGCCTCTTAGCCATCGTATATTCGCCAGCAACATCAGTAGTGGCGTAGCGCGCTTGCGCAAGTCCTGCCATCACGGCGTTGGCCGCGTCAACTTCCGCTTGCGGTGCCGGGGTGCCGTCAGGGCCTTTAATGCCGGATATCCGTAGCTGGCTGGCCGCGCTTACGGTGTACTTGTCGGGGCCACCGTTAAGTAAGATCTGATATTTAAAACCGGCATCATTTTGTGATAGGCCCAGATATTTTAAAGGGATACACAATTCGTAACGGTAACCTAACTGATCATCAAAACGTCCGGCCGCTTTAATGCCCTGATCGTTAAATATGGATATGATCGTATCTACACCTTTAATGCCCCTTACCCCTATCTCTTTAGCTTTAGATGCAAATAAAGTATTGTTCTTTACAACGATGGGGTCCTCTGTATCGGCAGAGAATATCTGGCCCCTTTGCGGTGCATCAAATGACGGCAGTTCTTTATAAGAAAAAACGGGGTAACGGGTGCTCACTTTTTCCGCACTGGTCTTAACAATAAATGTTATCCCACCCGACATGGCTTTATAGAATATCCCCGCACGGTCGGTGACATGAATAGAAAGATAGAGGTTCTCATCGTCATTAGCGATGACATAACTTGCGCCGATAGCCATGTTCTTGGCTTGGTAACCTGCGCTCCACTCGTTGGCTTTGCCATCGATCTTGACGTTGGTGGGAGCCCACACACTTTTTTCTTGTTTGTTCGGGAGCTTTTGCGCCGAAGCTGAGAAACAGGCGGATGCGCATAACATTGCAGCGCAAAATTTAAATATCAGTTTAGGTTTCATAATTCAATTATAGTATAAGATCTGAAATGTAGGTCGTTGTCATTTCCTCGCCGATCGCTCGGCCAGCGGGTTAAAATCCAGCGCTAAACTTACCCAACGCTCTATTTTACCCCCTTATTAGCAGTCTGTGCTAAAGCAGGGTCCATGGTATTCCCCTAAATTTAGGGGAAAGCAATGGCAGTGCAATTGGCAATGGCTTTAATAAGGGGTAATCCCTACTATCACCTCCTCGCGGACCGCTCGGCCAGCGGGTTAAAATCCAGCGCTGAACCTACCCAACGCTCCAATTGCGTTTGGTTTTGCAGCATATCAAAGTCTATGTAAACATAACCCTTCATGGCGGTGTTGCCGCGTTTCATCAGGGAGATGCCTTCTTTATCTACTACCGCTTCATAAACCTCCGGTGCTAAACGTGCGAAGATCTTATCCGTCTTCACGGCTACGCAAAGTTTATCATCTACCAAAAACGCCAACCCGCCAAACATGGCACGCTCTTCTACTTTATCGGTGCGATCGGCAATGATCTCGCGCACACGGTTCACCATAGTTTCATCGTAGGGCATCGTTTTGAATGAGTGAGGGAGTGGATGAGCGGATGAGTGAGTGTTTTTGAATGAAGAATATTTCTATTGTGCTTCTGCCAAAGCCGTAGGCAATCCATCCAGACTTACTAAATTCTTCTCGCGCTTGTAAACCTCCAAGCCTTCGGCCCCCTTGTTTTGTGCCCATTTTTCACCATGGTCCCGCTCCCCCACATATTCATAGTAAGGGACACTGAACCCACAGGATGTTTGTACTTTATGCACATCTGATACGATGAACTGACGGATAGCCAGCGGCACATCAAACATCTCTGCAAATTCTTCCCACTCTGCATCACCCGGTAAAACGGTGCGACCCGTCCCGTACAAACGCAAAATATTCGGCGGGCCATCATAAGCGCAAAACATCAGGGTGATGCGGCCATTCTCCAGAATATGTGCCGATGTTTCGTTACCGCTACCAACAATATCCATGTAAACCACTTTGGTTGGCGACAATACGCGGAAACTATCCATCCCTTTGGGCGACAGGTTTACGTGGCCATCGGCCTGTAGCGGGGCGGTGGCTACAAAATACATTTTCTGTTTTTGTATAAAGGCGGCATGCGCCGGGGTCATCTCGTCAAAAAATTTTCCCATGGTTTGATGTGCTTATGATCAAAAATACGGTTTCGGGGCCGACGTTAAAAATTCTCGTGGATATAGGTCATGACCCTTACCATCTCGTTCCGTATCTCAGCCGTTGGCCGGGTGTAATTATTATTCATAAAACTAAAGGCCAGGTGCTTGCCTTTGCGGGTGGTAATATATCCGCTTTGGTTATGGTTATTACTTAAGGACCCTGTTTTGGCCCAAACAAAGGGTACCCCGTTGTCCGTTTTGTAAGCCGACTTAATTGTCCCGGCCACCCCGCCTATCGGCATCATGCTATGCAGCAGATCATCGTCACCCACTTTATCGCGGATCTTGATCAACAGCTGAACAATACTCCTCGGCGTAAATAAGTTGTAACGTGATAGCCCTGAGCCATCCACCCACTCGGGTTTATCGGGCAGATCGGTCAAATAAGTGCGATTGATGTAGTTGATGGTCGAATCTTTATTCAGTATCCCGAACTTAACGGATGAGCAAACCAGCAATAATTGCTCGGCTATAAAATTATCGCTCGGTTGCAGCATACGGCGCAGGGTCGAGTCGCGGTTAGCGTTGTTTATGGTACCTGCATTGGCCGGCAGCTGGATGTGTATTTCGCCTACGTTCTTTTTCAGGGTATCCTGCAACATATCGCGGGTAAGCGCCGGGGAGGTTTTCCAGGGTATCTCTTGCTTAAAGTTGGTTGTTATCGGCATGGCCGGATAGCGGAAAGTGTTATCGTCAAAATTACGTTGAACGCTAAATCTGGCCGGGTGGAAAGCGCTATCCTGTTTTAAATAAGCGCTCAAATAAGCCGGGCGGATCTTTAACGATCCACCATCAGCATAAACCATAGCCACGTTATCCATCACGGGCAGTTCGGTAATATCGGCCTGGTAGTAATCGTTATAATCGCTCCATGGCCAGCCTGCTCCCCAAAAATGGTTCTGGTACCAGCCCGATGAAAAGTAGATATTTTTATTGCTGCTCTTTAAAAAGTTGAGGGCGTTGGTCCCTTTCAAACTGGTATGCAAGAAGGTCGGATCGCCCGTCGCCCAAAATATCAACGAATCGCCGCGGGTTTGATAACGGATACCGGGGATAGAATCTCCCAGCATCATCAGGCTCGCATAAAAGGTGAACAGTTTAGTGTTCGATGCAGGGTTGTAATATTTATCGTCGTTCAGCCCGTAAATGGTCTTTTGCTCATCCAGATCATACAGGGTAAAGCCTGTAAAATGATCGTTCACTACCTCCGACTTTTTAAACAGCTTTTTGATCTTCCGTTTTGATTGGGCTTCGGCCGGCGCGCTGATGGTGACCGCTACCGTTAAAGATAAAATGATAAGTGACAATCGCATATCGGGTATGGCCTTGTAAACCTTTAATTTACTTAATTTTAATACACTAATTATATTCCTGCTTTGCAAATTAATGGTTTTGGTTGGATAGTGCGGTATTTATGCGTGGCTTTGCTATTGGCATTCTCGCCTGCGTTTGCGCACGGCCAGTCTTTTGATCTGTTGGGGAAAAAGAAAAGGGTTTATATGCCTTTCACCACCATCCGCAATATGGTGATCGTAAAAATGTCCATTAATGATAAAGGGCCTTTTAATTTTGTGCTGGATACCGGCGTGGGCATTATGCTGATCACCGAGCCACGATTAGTAGACTCGCTTAATCTGGCCACCAAACATCTGTTAAAAATTTACGGCTTGAACGGCGAAAGCTTCGATGCTTATATCACCCCTCCTTTAAAATTGGATATGCCCAACATCCAAAGTACCAGCGTCCAGGCGGCTATTTTAAAAGATGATCAGTTTGGCCTGTCCAACTACGCGGGCATGCCTATACATGGCCTATTAGGGTACGATTTTTTTAATAACCTGGCCGTGCGATTCAATTTTTACGATAGCACGCTGGTGATATCCAAACCTAAACATGTGCGGCTGTTAAGTAAGGGCATCAAAATACCACTAAGCATTGAGGATAAAAAACCCTACATCTACACCAATGTTAAAATGGCCGATGGCAGCGTGCAGACCAAAAAATTACTGGTAGATATTGGCGCCGGTCACCCCCTGTCGATAGAGAACTCTCTTGAAAGCGAAGGCATGCCGCAAAATTTTATTGCCGGTAACTTGGGCCTGGGTATCACCGGACCGATCACCGGATACATCAGTCGGATAAAAGAAATAGATCTGGGTAAATACAAGATCAAAGATCCGATCACTTCTTTCCCCGATCAGGAATCGTTGAAAAAAGCTTTGCCGCTAACCCCGCGCGATGGCAACATGGGGATAGGCATACTGCGGCGCTTCACCATGATAATTGATTATACCAACGGCGCCATGTATCTAAAAAAAGGCATCGATATGGACGAACCGTTCGAGCACGACATGAGCGGCATCGAGTACTTTTTTATAGGTAATGATTATAGTAACCTTGTCGTCGGCCGAGTAGAACCGGGTTCGGCGGCGGATGCTGTGGGCATGAAACCTAAAGACGAGATATTGGCCATCAACTTTAAACCTGTGGATAAATTGACCATCGACCAGATCGATAACCTATTTAAATCAAAAGACGGGCGCAACCTGCTTTTAGAGGTTTATCGCAATAAAGAATATATTAAAGTGTTGCTCACCCTGCGTAAACGGATCTGATAGTGCATAGTTATACACTCCGCTTACCTAAGCAGGTGTGAGCCTGTAAAAATGTGGTCCCGTTATTTTAGCTGACTAATATTATCAAAGAAAGCCGTTTGCAGATCCAGCAGCGAATTCACTTTCACTTTCTCGCCGTAAGTATCAAAACAAAGGAACTGGGCTTTTTCGGGGTGGCCTTTTTCTTGTTTCTCAAAAAAGTTAAAGGTCTCAAAAAAGTAGTGGTTTGTGGTGATCTTTTTCTTTTGATCTACCTGTGATGCATTCAGCCTGAACCCTATCCCGTCTATCCAGCTATGGATCTTGGAGTGCAATGATGCGCGGATGTTTCTCATTGTAGTGGTGCTTTAGATGATCGATGTGTTTTAACTTTAACGCAATTATTTTCTTAATGTTCCATTTATTTTAAATTCACTTATTCACGATCGTAGATAAAGTTTGTTGATAACCAGGGTGTTTAGTAGTGAGTATTTAGTATCAAGACTTTGGGTTAATATTTGAATTTCATCACATGCCAAGATCGCCGACGACACTCCTACTTGCTACTTATTCGCTACTTAATACTTCCTTTCGTCTACTTTTTCTCGGCGGTCGTCGCATTTATAAAATTTGATCAGGATAAAGTTGATATTTGCAGCCCGAAAAACATGGCTGTTCTACGGTCATTTTTGGAGATGGATCTTGTGGCTTTGTTATATATTATTTTTATTACAAATGCCTGTTTTAGGGGCATTTAGGGGCAGATCTGTAACAATGCTATGAATATTAAATATTTGATCCAAAGAAATTGAACTTTTGTGCCCCGTTAATGTATTAGAATAAAATTTGAGCTTTATCCTGTGCCGTAACGGCCTAATTAACATATATGAAACGAATACTTTTCACCCTTTCCTTTTGCCTGATGCTGTGTGGGTTTGCCCATGCGCAAGGTACTCACAACATTACAGGTAGCGTTATCGACTCTACCAAACAGACCGTGCCGGGCGCCAGCGTAAAGCTGAAGACCGATGCCGGCGATAGCACCGTGCGTGTTACCGGTATAGACGGTAAGTTCAGCTTTGCTAACATTAAAGCAAACAAGGTCGATATCACTATAACCTCTATCGGTTATCAGGGACAGATCAAGCATTTCACTTTCGCTAACGATAATGCTCCCTTAGAGATAGGTGCAGTTACCCTTAAAAATCTGTCTACTTTGTTAGGTGGCGTTACCATTGTTGGTATCACCCCGGTTACGTTAAAGGAAGATACTACCCAATATAGTGCAGCTGCCTACAAGGTGCGTGACAACGCCCCTGTTGAGGACCTGATCAAAAAACTACCGGGTATCGACGTAGATAAGGACGGCGCGGTGACCGCTAAAGGTAAATCCGTTGCCCGTATCCGTGTTAACGGTAAGGACGTTTTTGGCGGCGACCTGCAAAGTATCACCAAAAATTTACCTGCCGACGTGGTAGAGAACATCCAGTTGATCGATGATTACGGCGACCAGGCCAACCTCACCGGTATCAAATCCGGCGACCCGACCCAGATCATGAATATCACCATCCGTAAGGATAAAAACTACGGATACTCTGCTAACATTACTGCCGGTGGCGGTAGGGATGCTTTGCCAAGCCCTTTGGCTAACGATCAGCGTTATACAGGTCAGTTAAACTCGTTCAAATTTAAAGGCGACCAGCAGATCTACCTGTTAGGTAACTTTAACAACGTTAATGCCAACACCTTCAACTTTGGCGGCGGCGGTGGCGGCGGTAACTTTGGCGGTGGCGGCGGTGGTGGCCGTGGTAATGCGGCCCGTGGTGCTGGTGGTGGTGGCCAAAATGGTATCACTGATGTGCATACTGCAGGTGTGAACTTTCGTGATCAGTGGGGCGATAAGTTGTCGGTTTACGGTAGCTACAGCTTTCAGGACAACGTATCTAACACCAATAGTACAACTAAACAACAAACTAACATTGGTAACAACTACTTGCTAAGCGATCAAAGCAGCCGCGAGATCAATAACACCCTAAGCCACCGCTTCACGTGGAACATGGAGTGGAAACCGGATACGCTTAACTACGTTAAATTCACTCCAACTTTCTCTTATAATAAAATACGTACTAATTACTCGGATATGACCGCTAACACCAGCAGTAATGATGGTGTAGAAAATAGATTGGCTTACAACTCAACTACCGGTAGTAATTCGGTAGCGCCTAACTATGGTACGCAGTTAATGTTCAATCACAGGTTCTCAAAACCTGGCCGTAACTTTAACGTGTTCACCAACGCATCTTCAAACCACACCGAGCAAGATCAAAACCCTATCTACAACTATACCTTGGGCAACATCCCTCCGGGTGTAGATCCTAACCAGTTCATTACGGTAGCCAGCAGGGTAAATAGCATCAATACCAGCGTATCGTACGCCGAGCCATTGTCTAAAGTTTCTTTCTTAGAATTTAGCTACAATTTTAACTACTCGCATACTACAAGCGAGCGTGTAACATCGTCGTACAACGGCGCGGCAGATCAGTATGTGTTCAACCCAGCCTTGTCTAACGACTTTAGGTACACCTTTATGACCAACCGCTTATCGGTAAACTATCGTTTGATCGAAAAGAACTACAACCTGACCGTAGGTTTGGGTGGCCAGCCAAGTGTGTTGGATGGTGTATCGCCAATGCGTAATGTAAAAACAAGCATCAGCCGCTTCAACATCGTGCCAAGCTTACGTTACCAGTGGAATATCTCTAAAAGCCAATCGCTTAACTTACAATACAACGGTAATGCTAACCAGCCTACCTTTAACCAGATACAACCGGTAACCGATCGTTCTAACGCTCTTTACCCGGTTGAAGGTAACCCTAACCTGGCGCAGGAGTTCAATAACAATATCCAGTTAAGGTTCAACAAGTTTAGCTTTGATAGCGGCGATACTTTCTTCTTTAACTTCAACTACAACCAAACTGATAACAAGATCGTAACCAACTCGGTAACCTTTGCCGACACCCCGGGTACTGTATTAACACGTTACCGCAACGCTGACGGTTATTATCAACTGGGTGGTTTTGGTAATTATTCTAAACCTTTTGATAATCGTAAATTCACGGTTCAGGTTGGTACAGGTCTTCAATATACCAATAACATCGGTTTCCAAACCTCTGTGAACGCAGCCCAGGTAGAAACAAGCTTACGTAACGTGGCTAAAACCTTGACCTTGTCGCCTAACGCTAACTTCAGGGTTGATATTACCGACGTTATCGACACCAGGATATCAACCAGTTACTCTATTAATAAAACAGATAACAGCGTTCAGAACAGATTGACCGCGGCAAGCTCGAACGTACGTGAATGGAAAGTCGGCCTCAATGGTAAGAACTACCTGTGGAAAGACTGGACCGTTAGTTATGATCTTACCAAAACCAATAACTACGGTTACACCATCCCGGTAACTAACCCTACTATTTTGAATACTTACATCGAGCGCAGGTTCCTGAAAAACAACATGGCAACCATCCGTTTATCAGGTAACGACTTGTTTAACCAAAATACAGGTTTCAACTTGTCAACTTCGGCAACGTCATTTACCGAGACCAATACCAACCGTTTAGGCCGTCACTTCTTATTGACGTTGAATATCCGTTTGCAGAAATTTGCAGGCAGAGCGCCAACATCTGGCGACGAGCGCGGTGGTCCTGGTATGCCTGGCGGTCGCGGTGGTGACAGAGGTAACCGTGGTGGCATGGGAGGCCCTCCGGGCGGTGGCCCTGGTGGTTTCTAAAAACCGAACAGATACTTTGATGAAAAGAGCCGATCCATTTTGGATCGGCTCTTTTTTGCGCCTGATGCGACCTCATGGCAATGATAAAACTTTTGCTTTCCCATAGACAAACCTGGGTCTACCCGGTAATCACTTACATTTTCTGCTACCTTTTACTGATGTAAATGATAACTTCCTAAGCCATTTTAGAGGAGGATCAACGCATAAGAAATAATGATGGGGTTATTTAGCGCATCGCAATCAGAACAGAAACATAGCCTCCCTTTAGGTATTTTTATTTGCGTTTTAATACACAAAAATATCTACTTATGACACTAAATTGCTATAGTCGAGTGATCGATGGCTTATTGAAAACTTTATCAATTCCATTGAGATAAGATGCACCGGCTTTGGTAACTTGTTATCTATAAATGATCGATCAGCAAAGAAAATTAGCGACGGTCACGCCAATAAAAGCGTGTCAAGTTCAAATACCCATTTGCGTGATCTGAACATAAAACAAAATATGGGCAGTAATTAAGCTGCTTCTTTCTTCAAAACCCTGTTGATTACTTTCTCCAGGTCGTCAAGATCAAATGGTTTGGCCAGATAGGTTTCGGCGCCGGCATGGTTGGCTAAGGATTGGATATCGCTATTGGCCGAGAAGTATATTACGGGGATATTTTTAAGCTCAGGATCGCCTTTAAGCGTCTGTGTGGCGATAATACCACCAGCATCAGGTATCCAGTTATCCATCAGGATAACGGCCGGGATAATGCCCGATACGCGGTTAACGATGTCGTTACAGTCTGTATAAGTAAAAACTGTCCAGCCCTGCTGTTCTAAAATGTACGAACAAATAGAAAGGATGTCCTCGTCATCATCAAATATGATGACCTTTTTTTCGGCAGCGCTCATTTATCGTGTTAGTATCGGTTTTCCAAATTTATAGGTATAACACAAACAACCAAAATAAATGTTTTAACGTGTAGTAAATAATTGTAAATTTTTTGATTGGCGCCGGTTTCAGTACAATATTTCGGGTCAATTAGGCGGTAAAATAGCATCGCTTTACACAGCCGTTATATAGTCAAGATCAAACCTGATCTATTATGTGTATTTTTGCGGCAAAAATCATGGCAGGTAAAAAAGCGATCATAGCAGGGGCCAGTGGACTGATAGGCAGCAATTTATTGCAGATCCTGTTAGACGAGCCTTTTTACGACGAAGTTTTGATTATCGTGCGTAAGCATTTGAACGTCGATCATCCAAAACTGAGGCAGCTGATCGTCAATTTTGATGAGTTGTATAAGCACGCCGCTGAGTTTACCGGGCATGCCATATTCTTATGCTTAGGCACAACTGCCGCTCAAACGCCCGATAAGGCCCTCTACCGTAAGATAGACCACGACTATACTATCCAGCTGGCACAATTAGCGCATCAAAACAACGTTAAGCAATGCCACCTGATATCGGCAGTGGGCGCGGACGCAACTTCATCTAATTTCTATTTGAAATTAAAAGGCGATACTGAAGAGGATATTAAAAAAGTCGGCATCTCCTCGCTGCATATCTACCGGCCAAGCATGTTACGCGGCCGTAAAGAGAACCAGCGTTTTGGCGAAGGTGTGATCAATGGCATCATGACCGTTGCCGACCACCTGCTGATCGGCAGCTTTTCTAAATACCGAAGCATCTCAGCGGCACAAGTTGCCAGGCGCATGTTTATTCAATCAACTGATAATCAGTTAGGTACATTTTTGTACCATTATAAAGAACTAATATAATATAAGTGAGTACATTCATCTCAGCAGAAAATTTAGGCCACTCTTTTCATGATCGCTGGCTATTCCGCAACCTTACCATTGGTATCAACCGTGGTAGAAGGGTGGCGTTGGTCGGTATTAACGGGGCGGGTAAATCCACGCTGCTTAAGATCCTTTCAGGCAAACTGAACCCTACCGAGGGTAGGGCCGTACAGGCCCGCGACCTTAATATGGGTTACCTGGATCAGGACCCGCAATTTGATAAGGCGCATACCATTAGCGATTACATCTTCCATGCCGATAACCGCAGCCAACAACTGATACGCGAGTACGAGGAGTTGATGGAGAACGACCCGGAGAACATGGATAAGCTGGAAAAACTGACCAGCGAGATTAGCGACCTTAATGCCTGGGAGTACGAATACCAGATCAAGACCATTTTGGGCAGATTAGATATCCATCATCTAAATCAGCAGATAAGCACATTGTCCGGTGGTCAGAAAAAACGTTTAGCATTAGCACGCTTACTTATTGAGGACCCAGAGATCTATGTCATAGATGAGCCTACTAACCACCTGGATATTGATACCATTGAGTGGTTAGAGAAGTTATTGACCGAAGGCAACAAAACTATCCTGATGGTAACACACGACCGTTACTTTTTGGATAACGTTTGTAACGAGATACTGGAGTTGGACAATGGGAAGATCATCCCCTACTTTGGTAACTACGCCTACTATTTGGAAAAGAAGGCAGAGCGCGAAGCATCCGACGCAGCATCGTTTGCCAAGAACAGCAACCTCCTTAAAAAGGAGTTGGAGTGGATGCGCCGTCAACCTCAGGCCCGTGGTACCAAATCTAAAGCAAGGATAGATGCCTATTACGAGCTGGAAGAAAAGACCAAGAACCGTGGCCCTAAAGATAAGGTTGAATTAAGCGTAAAGACCGCGCGCCAGGGTAATAAGATCATGGAGTTGCATCATTTAGATAAAAGCTTCCGCGATCAAAATATCCTTGAAGATTTTAACTACGTATTTAAAAAAGGAGACCGTATAGGTTTAGCCGGCAAAAATGGTAGCGGTAAATCTACATTGCTAAATATCATTACAGGTTCTTTACAACCCGATAAAGGGCATATAGAAACGGGAGAAACAACCGTAATGGGTTACTTCCATCAGGCAGGTATCGTGTTTAAAGAAGATGACCGGGTAATAGATGTGGTGACTGATGTTGCAGAATATATTACCATGGCCGATGGGAAGACCATCACCGCCTCTGCCCTATTGACCTTGTTCTTATTCCCGCCTAAAAAACAATACGGTTTTATATCTAATCTTAGCGGTGGCGAGAAAAAGCGTTTGCAATTAATGGCGCTGTTAATGAAGAATCCCAACTTCTTGATACTGGATGAGCCTACCAATGACCTGGACATTGATACACTAAATGTATTAGAAGAGTTTTTGATGAGTTATACTGGTGTGTTAATGCTGGTATCGCACGATAGGTATTTGTTAGATAAACTAACCGATCAGCTTTTCATCATGGAGGGCGAAGGTCAAGTAAGGTTTTTTAATGGTAACTATTCATCTTATCGTTTAGAGTTAGAAGAACAGAAGCAAGCTGCAAAGAAACAAGCGTCAGCCCCTAAACCGGTAGAGGTTGCCCCTCCTGCACCTAAAAAGAATAAACTTTCTTTTAAAGAGCAAAAGGAGATGGAGACTTTAGAAGCTGAGGTTTCCAAATTGGAAATTCAGATAAAAGGATTGTCTGATAAACTAAATGCAGGTACTCTCAGCAGTCACGAAGAATTGACCGCTTTAGCCAAAGAGATACAGGTGTTGAGCAGCCAAATGGATGACAAGAGTGTCCGTTGGATGGAGTTAGTTGAATTGAACGAAGCGTAATATGAAACTATCAGACATTATAGCATCAGTTGGTGTGACCATCCTTTTAGTGGGCTTTTTCTTGAATTTGAACAAGAAAATAGCTTCAGATGGCAAACTCTATGCCTCATTAAACTTTATTGGGGCGGCAATGTGTGGGGTATCATCATACATGATCAGCTTCTACCCTTTCGTAATCTTAGAAGGGGTGTGGGCATCGGTAGCACTTTATTCGTTAGTAAAAGTTCCACGTGGAACATCTAATTAATGAATCTAAATTAGTGTTCCACGTGGAACATTTGAAAATATAAACAACTTAGATGTTCCACGTGGAACACGGAGGTTTAATATGTTTAAGAAATACGACGTTATAGTTGTTGGTGCAGGACATGCAGGCTGTGAAGCTGCCGCTGCTGCCGCCAACATGGGTTCATCGGTCCTTTTGATCACGATGAATATGAATACTATTGCCCAAATGAGCTGTAACCCTGCTATGGGTGGCGTGGCTAAAGGGCAGATAGTACGCGAGATCGATGCATTAGGCGGTTATTCAGGTATCATTACGGATAAGTCTACCATTCAATTCCGTATGCTTAATATGAGCAAAGGGCCTGCCATGTGGAGTCCACGGGCGCAGACAGACCGTATGCGCTTTGCTGAAGAGTGGCGTATAGCATTAGAAAGAACGCCAAACGTAGATTTTTGGCAGGATATGGTAAGCTCACTAATTGTAAAAGACAATAAGGTTTGCGGTGTAAAAACATCTATAGGTGTAGAAATTGAAGGTGAATCGGTTGTATTAACCAACGGTACTTTCCTGAATGGATTGATCCATATTGGTGAAAAACGCTTTGGTGGAGGCCGCACAGGTGAAAAATCAGCCACCGGATTGACCGAGCAATTGACCACTTTGGGCTTTGAAGCCGGAAGGATGAAGACCGGTACACCACCTCGGGTAGATGGCCGATCATTAAATTACTCCTTAATGGAAGAGCAATGGGGCGACCAGGGAGCAGGCAAATTCAGCTATACAGATACCGTCATATCTACCGACCAACGCTGCTGCTGGGTGACCTATACCAATCCTGATGTGCACGAAACATTAAAGGAAGGCTTTGAAAAGTCGCCAATGTTTACGGGTCGTATTAAAGGATTAGGCCCAAGATACTGTCCATCAATAGAAGATAAGATCAACCGCTTTGCAGAACGAGACCGTCACCAGATATTTGTTGAACCGGAAGGCTGGAACACTTGCGAGATATACGTAAATGGTTTCTCAACCTCATTGCCGGAGGATGTACAGTACCGTGCGTTAACACAAATACCAGGTTTTGAAAAGGCCAAGATGTTCCGCCCGGGTTATGCGATCGAATATGACTTCTTTCCACCTACTCAGTTAGAGTTGACGCTGGAGACCAAGCTGATCAAAAATCTGTTCTTTGCAGGTCAGATCAATGGTACCACAGGTTACGAAGAAGCCGGTTCGCAAGGCTTGATGGCGGGTATCAATGCGCATCAAAAAGTACACGATGGCCATGAATTGATATTAAAAAGGTCCGAATCATACATCGGTGTATTGATAGATGATCTGGTAACTAAAGGCACAGAGGAGCCATATCGTATGTTCACCTCGAGGGCAGAACACCGTTTATTGTTACGCCAAGACAACGCCGATATTAGATTAAGTCCGATCGGTCATGAGTTAGGCTTGATCAGTGACGAGCGTTTAGATAAAGTAAATAAGAAAATCAAAGACTCTGATGATATCGTCGCGCATACCAAAAAGACATCTATTGGCATGGCGGATGTAAATGGCTTGTTAGAAGAACTGGGCACCGCTCCTATCCCGCAGGCGGTAAAAATGTTCAACCTGATCAGCAGACCACAAATCGGAATTAATGATCTGCGCAAAGCCAGTACTGATCTTAACGAGCTTTTATCGAACTACGATCAACAAACTATTGAGCAGGCTGAAATAAAAATTAAATACGAGAGTTATTTTGAAAAGGAAAATGAGATAGTAGAAAAAATGAAGAAAATGGAGGACCGCTCCATCGACCCTAATTTCAACTATCAAACTTTGGGATCATTATCAAAAGAAGCCCGCGAAAAATTGCTGAAGATAAAACCAAAGACCTTGGGCCAGGCATCACGCATTTCGGGGGTATCACCATCAGATATTTCGGTATTGATGATCCATATTACCAGATAATAATATAAACTATTGATTATCAATTATTTATAAAATATCGTTCAGAATAAATTATTTCTGAATTTTAGACATAAGCTTCGTAAAAACGTAAAAGTCGCTGTAATCGCTTAAAAATGGGGTTAAATACAAAATGGTACTTTTCAGGTCAGTTTCTGCTGCTTGTTTTTGTAGTTTCGTTAATAATTGGTTGCGCAAGTATCCAAAAACCTCAGGGAGGTCCGCGTGACCGTACCCCGCCAAAACTTTTGCTGGCCACACCGGTAAATCAGACCAGGAATTTTGCGGCCAAACAGATCAAGCTGGATTTTGACGAATATTTTAAACTGACCAACCAATATCAGGAGATCACCCTAAGCCCGACGATGGAGACACCGCCGGAATATAAAGTGAAAGGAAAAAGCCTGGTGATCAATTTTAAAGACACGCTCTCCAAGAACACCACTTACGTGGTCAACTTCGGCAAGGCTATCCAGGACGTGAATGAATCGAACCAGTTGAAAAACTTCACCTACGTTTTTTCGACCGGTCCGCATATCGATTCGTTAAGTATTTCGGGTACCGTAGTAAATACCCAAACCAGTCTGAAAGAAAAAGATGCTACGGTGATGATATTTCCTTTAGATAAGGATACCACGTATTTCGGCAAAAAGAAACCCGCGATATTTGCTACGACAGACTCGGCCGGTAATTTCACGCTGAGCAATTTGCACGACGGTAAATACAAGATCTACGCGCTTAAAGAAACATCTGTCAACAGGATCTTTGATCAGGATGCTGAAGAGATCGCTTTCCTAAAAACGCCTGTTAACTTAACTAAGGATACCCAGAATGTACAGCTGTCCCTGTTCAAGCAAACGCCAGATAAATTCAGGGTAACTGATCGTCACTTTGATCCGGACGGTAAAATGGTATTGCTATTTAACAGACCGGTGCTTGAGCCGTCGCTAAAAATAAACCACCCGGCAGCGCTTGATGAACAAAAGATAGTGGATATCACTAAAACCCGCGACTCGGCCTATATCTATCTCAAAAACATGAATTTCGATTCGATATCGGTTTCGGTATTAGAAAAAGGACAAGTGATAGAGACCGTAAGCCGTACAAAAAGTGCGAAAGAGAGCTATCAGCGGGTGCTGAATTTTACCTATGGCCTTAATACCGATAGTAAACTTAAACCGGCTACCGACCTGATACTAATGGCATCGCAACCGGTGCAAAGCTTCGAACAGTCGAGAATCAGGTTACTGGAAGACTCGGTAGATAAAGCAGACTTCACCATCGTTAAAGATGATAAAGAACAACGGAAGTTTACCCTGAAATACAAATGGAAACAGAATGCTAAATACGAGTTGCAGATAAACGACAACGCTTTTACCAATATTTATGGGGAACGAAATAAACGCTTGTTAAGGCAATTCCAGGTTGATAAATTGGATAATTATGGCTCGGTACTAATGAAGGTAGTAGTACCTGACTCGACCAAAAGTTATATCGTTGAATTTATTTACGGACTTAACCAGGTAGTAAGGACCGATGTTGTTACAAAGACCACTAAACTGAACTATGCCAACCTCTTCGCCGGAAAATACCGCATTAAAGTGACCTACGACGATAATAGCAACGGTGTTTGGGATAGCGGAAATGTAAAGAAAGGCCTCTATCCCGAAAGCATTTTTGCACCGACTACCGTCTATACCATCAGGCCGCTTTGGGAAGATGAGCAAACTTTAGAAGTGCCCAAACAGCCAATAATACCCTAATTACTTATCAGTAAACCAGCTGGAATACAGTATATAATTTTGCGGTAATTTATTTAATAAAGCCTTTTGCTCATCAGTAAGAGGCTTTATTTTTTTAGCAGGAGAACCGGCATAAAGGTAACCCGACTCACAAATAGTATTCTCCAACACTACAGAACCTGCGCCTATGATCACATACTCTTCTACCACCGCATTATCCATTACAATAGCACCCATACCTATCAACGTATGATCCTGTAGCGTACAGCCATGCACAATAGCATTGTGACCGATAGATACATTACTACCGATCGTGGTAGCAGCTTTTAAATAAGTAGCATGGATCACCACGCCATCCTGGATGTTTGTGTTATTGCCAATGTGGATATAATTAACATCTCCCCTAACAACCGCGTTGAACCATACCGAGCAATTGTTGCCCATGATCACATCGCCAACTATAGTGCAGTTTTCGGCTATGAAACAGTCTTTACCCCAAGTTGGTATTTTATCTTTTACGGGTAGGATCAAAGGCATATATGATGTATTGAATTATTAAATTTAATTTCTAAGTTTGACCAACGATCAGCGAAAATAGCTCAGTTGGTAGAGCATCAGTTTCCCAAACTGAAGGTCGCGGGTTCGAATCCCGTTTTTCGCTCAATTGAAGTTTAAAATATTTAAATTTCTCTCCTCATGAATTTTTCTCAGCGCTATCTGCGCCTCTAATGGATAATCATTATACATTTTATAGAGACCTATCAATTCCCGTTCATCCGAAGAATTAAATTTATCGTAATAGAAAGTCGTCAATTTATCACTCTTATCTGTTATATCTTCATCTGACCCCTTAAAAAATTTGATGATCACTGATAAATTCATCCCTAAAAAAACAACAAGTATCAAAAAAACGATAGGGTCTACAAGAGAGCTAAATCTTGCTGAATGATAAGTAGTAATGGTATCTCCATCTTCAACCGTATAGGTGTAGTTTAGCAGACTAAATAGAGGTACAAACAAAGCCAAAAATATAACTAACTGTATCTTATTAGATCTGGACCACTTGGCCACCGTGCTACCAATTAATAACAACAAGGCAAAAGTTTCATTAATAAACATTACGTCATTTGAAATTTGCCAGAAAATAAAAGCGACAACAGTCAACAATAGCGTCGCTATGAGTGTTATAAATTTATATCTCCTCTCCATTTTAAATACCTTCTAAAACACCGTATCCTCCAAAACTTCCTGATGCTCCGGATAATCTGTAGTATAGTGCAATCCCCTACTTTCCTTACGTTTCATGGCTGATTTTACTACGATGTAAGATACCTGGATCAGGTTCCGCAGCTCGCAAAGTTTTACTGAGAGCTTGGTCTGTTTATAAAACGACTCCGTCTCTTCATACAACAAACCTAACCGGCGCATAGCTCGCTCCAAACGGAAATCAGAACGGACGATACCTACATAGTCATTCATCAATTTCTGCATTTCGCGCACGTTGTGTGTGACCAGGATATCTTCGTTGCTAAGTTTTACACCTTTCTCATCCCAATCGGGTATACTCTCGGGAATGTTATTTTCAGTAAACTCGATAATAGCATCTGTATAGATACGATGTGCAAAAACCAAGGCCTCTAATAAAGAATTAGATGCCAAACGGTTAGCGCCGTGCAAACCTGTTGATGCGCATTCGCCGCAGGCATATAATCTGTTTATGGTCGACTTACCAACATGATCTACCAAAACACCACCACACATATAATGGCAGGCCGGCGAAACCGGGATCATATCACGCGTCATATCAATACCGATATCTAAGCATTTGGCGTAAATGTTAGGAAAGTGTGCCAGGATATCAGCCTTGCTCCGATGGGTCACATCGAGGTGGACATAATCCTCGCCCGACTTCTTGATTTCGGCATCTATGGCGCGGGCAACAATATCACGCGGCGCTAAAGATCCACGTTCATCATACTCGTGCATAAATTCCTCGCCATTGGTACGTTTTAATATACCTCCAAAACCACGTACAGCTTCGGATATCAGGAACGAAGGATATTCACCGGGATTATATAAGGCGGTTGGATGGAATTGCATAAACTCCATATTGCGCACCTTACCTTTTGCACGATAAACCATGGCCACGCCATCACCGGTAGCAATGGTAGGGTTAGTGGTGATCGCATAGATATGCCCGGCACCACCTGCAGCCATTACCGTTACTTTAGATAATATCTTTTCCACAACACTGGTATGGGTATTAAAAGCATAGATACCGTAACAAGTGATGTCCTCGCTCTGCTTATCCACATACTCGCCCAAATGGTGTTGAGTGATCAGATCGACGGCAAAATAATGGGTCAGTATCTCGATGTTGGGGTTCTGGTGGATCTGTTCTAACAGGGTACGCTCTATCTCGAAACCGGTGATATCCTTATAATGTAGCACGCGAAACTCTGAATGTCCTCCTTCTTTGGCCAGATCATAAAAGCCTTCGGTGGTCTTGTCGAAGTTGGTTCCGTAGTCTATAATTTCCTGAATTCTTTCAGGGCCTTCTTCCACAACTATCCTAACAACTTCTTTATCGCACAATCCGTCGCCTGCATCTAAAGTGTCATCTATGTGTTTTTTAAAGGAATCTTCCTTTTTATCCACAACCACCGCAACGCCCCCCTGGGCATACTTAGTGTTGCTCTCGTCTTCGTTGGCTTTTGTAACTATCAGAACTTTACCGTGTTTGGCGGCCTTAAGGGCAAAACTCAATCCGGCTATGCCCGAACCGACCACCAGGAAATCCACATTTTTTGTCATATATAAGGTAACGATGTTTAAAAGGAGCGTATTTGTTAATAAGGGTACTAAAACCTGTTAGTTTTATGTAAACAAATAGAGGATAAGTTTCCTGACTGTGGACAACTCATCATTTATAGCCAAAATTGAATTACTTTTGCCCTACTTACAAGCAGATGTTCGGCATTAACTAACATTTTTAAAGCTAAGTAATTCTTAACAAATAACTTTTTAATAAATAATTTGGTTCTGTCATCTGCCTAAACATCAACCAAATAATAAAAACAAAAACTAACATTTTTGTTGATAACTGTGGTAAAACTCCTATTAGCAAATAAAGATCAACAGACTTTTTAACAGAACTAACACTATAATAACAATAGGTTTATTTTATATAAATAATTAATGGTTATTACTTGAATTGTGGAAATGGATACCTTAGCAGAAATAAACATCAAAGGTTTTGCCGACGAATACATCGACCCGACCCTCGATCTTTTTGATGAAATTGAAAAATTAAAAAAAGAGAAAAATGCCGTCATACTTGCGCACTACTACCAGGAACCCGACATACAGGACGTGGCCGATTACATTGGCGACAGCTTGGGCCTATCGCAACAAGCTGCCAAGACCGACGCCGACATTATAGTTTTTGCCGGTGTGCACTTTATGGCCGAAACGGCCAAGATCCTTTCGCCCACCAAGAAGGTGATCTTACCGGATATGAAAGCCGGGTGCAGTTTGGCCGACAGCTGCCCGCCACATTTGTTCGCCAAGTTCAAGGAGAAATACCCTGACCATCTGGTGATCACTTATGTGAATTGCACAGCCGAACTAAAGGCCATGAGCGATATAGTTTGTACCAGCAGCAACGCCGTACAAATTGTGGAAAGCCTACCGCCCGATCAAAAGATCATCTTCGGTCCGGATAAGAACTTAGGAGCCTACGTAGCTAAAAAGACCGGCCGCGATTTGGTATTGTGGAATGGAGCCTGCATGGTGCACGAGATATTCAGTCGTGAAAAGATATTTAAACTAAAAGAGCGCCACCCCGGAGCAAAGCTTTTAGCCCACCCCGAGTGCGAGGAAGTTATTTTGGAAATGGCCGACTATATCGGCTCGACCACCGGTATCTTAAAATATGCCACGTCCCATCCGGATAAAGAATTCATCGTAGCTACTGAGGCAGGCATTTTACACCAAATGCAAAAGGATAATCCGGATAAAGTATTTATCCCGGCGCCACCAAATAATGCCTGCGCCTGCAACGATTGCCCGCATATGAAACGTAACACGCTGGAAAAACTTTACCTGTGCCTAAAGAACGAACTACCTGAGATAGACGTCCCTGCAACTATCATTGAAAAAGCGGTAAAGCCTATCGAAAGGATGCTGGAAATATCAGCGAGATTGGGGTTGTAAAGAGAAAGGATACGATTGGCGGAATGCTGATCGTAATAAACATAACCGTCATTGCTAAGCAGCCTTGACGGTTTTTCATTTTATTGATAGACAAACACTTCGGCATAAATAATGTACTAACTGTATGAAAAGCGCCGACAAGAATATTCCTGAACAAAAGGAAGGGAAACAAACGGATTTCTCCAACGCTAAAGGCTATCCGGATCGGTTATCTGCTCATAAAGCTTATCTATCGGCAAAGGCCAAAATGTTGGACGTAAATAATTGGCACACGTATACGGGACCTGGCTCTTCGAAATTTGGCTTGGCGGACGTCAATGGAATACAACATTATAGGCTTGCCGAAAAAGGTGATCTTATTTGGGTGGATATGTCGGGCACGCCGGGACCAAATGCCGGCGATGGTTCGGAATGGGTAGTTGTCGAGGACATCTTACATATCGGTGATGCCGATGCTTTGGAAGAGTCTGTTACGATGACATTACGACCCACCAAAGCACCCGGTAACAACAGTGAAAGTATAGCGCATTTTTTTAGCGATGTATCTACTAACACTTTCATCGTAGCACGTTATGATGTTAAAGTTTCTGCTGAAGCCCACGGTAGAAATGAGGTGCCGAATAATACCGATGTCGGTTTATTTGACGCGGTCAGAAACACTTTAGTAGGTTTAACAGCCCGCACAGGTCTGTCGGGTATCCAATGGCAAACACTTGTTAATGGGCTTTTGGAAGATCAACCACATTTCTAAAAAAAAATTTTGGGCTTCGCCCATTCGACGTGGCCAGGTTGCGGCGCTAAACACACTTATCCACACCTTAAATATCAAAAAAATTTCCGGGGGCTTTGCCCCTTTTTTATGTTTTCAGGTTGCGCCGGAAATTTTGGAGCGTTAAGAAATATGTGAAAAACTCCGATCTGTCGTATCAGTAAAATCTTAAAAGATCAGCGGTCCAGATCTCGTACTTTAGCACCAAACTAAAACCAAACAAGCATGAAAAAACAATTAATAGGTTTAGTGGCCATGGCGCTTAGCGTGTGTGCTATGGAAACCAAAGCACAGATCGTTCCGCCGCCAAGTTCGGCGCAGACAATTTCTCAAGGGTTCGGCTTAGGAAAGATCACCCTGACCTACGCCAGACCAAATGTAAAGGGCCGCAAAATATTCGGCGGATTAGAGCCTTATGGTACTGTATGGCGCACAGGCGCTAACAACGCTACCTCGTTAAAATTCAGCGATGAGGTGATCATCAACAACACTAAAGTCCCGGCCGGTGAGTACGGTCTGTTCAGTATCCCGGGCGAAACCGAATGGACCATCATATTAAGTAAAAAACCGCAACAATGGGGCGCTTACACCTACAGCGATAAAGACGACTTGATGCGCTTTAAGGTGAAGAACGAAAAGCTAAAAGACCTGACCGAAACGATGTATTTAGACTTTATCAACGTTACCCCTACCACTTGCGATCTGCAAATGAAATGGGAACGCTCGAGCTTCGTTTTCCACATCGTTACAGACATCGATGCAAAAGTTGTGGCAAGGATAGACTCAGCCATGGCGACCGCGAAGAAACCTTTGTACGACGCCATTATCTACTACTACAATAATAACAAGGATATGGACAAGGCCTTAGTATGGGCCAACGAGTTAGAAAAAACTCCCGGCATGCCGGCCTGGGCTTCTAAAATGTGGAAAGCCCGTGTGCAACTAAAGAAAGGTGACAAAGCTGGTGCCATAGCTACTGCCACTGCCGGTATAGAAGCCGCTAAGAAAGATAAGAATGATGAGTATGTGCGCCTGAACAGCGAGATCATTGCTCAGGCGAAGAAGTAAGACAGTTTCGCTCAACGTCATTGCGAGGAACGAAGCGATCTCTACACGCTAAGGTCGGATAAACAAGTCCGCTCTGCAAACGCAGAGATTGCTTCGTTCCTACCCATGACGTGTTGGTCGAAGATGCTTTAAAGTCGCGCTTCCCCGCTTGATCGGGGTCAGGGGTGTGTCCTTGACTTGCAAGGTCTGCGAAAGGACACACCCCTATCAAGGGTTCTGCTTGATGCTCGTCCTGTGCTTCCCCGCTCAAGCGGGGAGACTTGGGCTTGTCATCTCACCTTCAAGTTCCAACTGATCTAAGAACTTGCATTGACGTATTTAGTAATTAACGATTTCTAAAAAAAATTCGGGGGGCTTCGCCCCTTTTTCATTTGTTCAGGTTGCGCCGAAAATTAGCACCACCAACCCCAATCAGCGGCAGCGTAATCATTCTCCTCAGCGGTCTATCAGCGGTTCAGACGAGAGACAAAGAAGCTAAAAATAATCACCGCAAAACACCCGATCGGATTCAACCATAAATAAGCCACACTATCTGTAAAACCCAATAGGCAAACCAAAGTCTCAGATAATAAAGCACCGACGAACACTGCCGTCCCTCCGATCTTTTTGAAATAGAAGGCTACTACGAACACGCCCAGGATGGTGCCGTAGATGAATGATCCTAATTGATTGACCGCTTCTAAAAGGTTACCCATCTTACCGGCAAATAAAGCCATGCCGATGCAAACTATCCCCCAAAAAAAGGTAGCCAAGCGAGATGCGAAAACGGTTTTTTTATCAGATGCTTCAGGATCGATAATGCGTTTATAAATATCGACGACCGTCGTCGACGCTAAAGAATTTAATGCGCTTGCCGTCGAACCCATCGAAGCGAGGAATACAATGGCGATCAAAAGCCCAATTAAGCCCGTAGGGAGATTTTGTGTAACGAAGCCAAGGAAGACGTAGTTGGTGTCGTCGGTGTTGGCTGAGGCGCTATTTTGCTTCATTAAGACGGTACCGCTTTTGCGAATAGCCAAGCTTTGGCTATCGATGACGGCAAGCTGTTGTTTGGCCACACCGATCTGCTGCTGATCCCCGGTTTTAATGGTCTTCAGCAGGTCCTCGCTTTTTTGATATTTAAGCTGACCGATGGCTTTGTAATCGCGCTCTAATTTTTGATACTCGGCAGCGTAAGGGCTCTGTTTGATCTTATCTACCTCGTAACGGTTAAAGAACATGGGCGAGGTATTGAACTGATAGAACGCGAACACCAGTATCCCGATCAGCAGGATCAGGAATTGCATCGGTATCTTGATCAAACCGTTCATGATCAGACCCAGCCTACTTTGTGCTACCGAACTCCCTGCCAAATAGCGCCCTACCTGACTTTGATCTGTACCAAAATAAGATAGCTGCAAAAAGAACCCACCGATCAACCCGCTCCAGACGGTGTAACGATTGTTCCAGTCAAACTTCCAGTCGATCACATTCATCTTGCCCATTTTGCCTGCCAATTGCAGCGAGTCTATAAAGCCGACCTCTTTGGGCAGCAGTTTCACCACCATCACCCCGGCAAAGAACATCCCTAAAAAGATAATGCTCATCTGCATTACCTGAGTATAGGATACCGCTTTTGTACCGCCGTACACAGTATAGAACGTAACCAGCAGACCGATGAACAGCGTGGTATGCACCACATTGATATTCAAGATAGTTGACAGGATGATAGAGGGCGCGTAAATAGTGATCCCGGTAGATAGTCCCCGTTGGATGAGGAACAGGCCGGAGGTGAGGGTGCGGGTCTTCAGGTCAAAACGTTGCTCTAAAAATTGATAAGCGGTATAAACCTTAAGCTTATGAAAGATGGGGATGAACGTGATGCACAGCACGATCATGGCCAGCGGCAACCCGAAGTAGAATTGCACAAAGCGCATCCCATCATTATAGGCCTGCCCGGGTGCAGAGAGAAAAGTAATGGCGCTGGCTTGCGTGGCAATGACAGATAACCCGACATGGTACCACTTCAGCGAACGGTTGCCGACCAGGAACTGATCAGCATTTTGCTGACGGCCGCTCTTCCACACACCGTACCCGACGATGGAGAGCAGGGTAACGATAAGAACGATCCAGTCGGTTATGCTCATTCAAGATAAATTGTAACGAGCCAAAATACTAAAATTAAAAAAACCAGCCATACAGCCACAAGGGTGTAAAACTGGTTCCAGTTACGTATAAATGATGGCAGCTCCGGATCAGGCGTCGGCACGGCCTTTAACCAATGCATTGTAGAAGAACGCCGCGAACAGCAGACCGGTAACTACACCGCCAATAATAGCGTTGATACCCAGATCCAACAGTAGGCCTACAAAAAAGCCGGCACCGGCACCTACTAACAAATACAGGTTAAGTATATTTTCTTTCTTTTCGGGAGTATGGTGTGACATAGTAATATTTTATGTGACGCAAATGTAGCCGATAAATGTTTAATGTGCAAAGTTTTTGTCATCCTTGAGCTTAGCTAAGGATCGGGATGTTGGTGGGTGTTATCAATATCCGTGAAGGCATCGATCTGCAACTCATCGGTTGCGCGTTTTGTAAAAAATTTCAAAACGCAAAAAAAGCATGTTTTTTTGATCAAAAACATGCTTTTAGCAGGGGTAAAACGAACGGATATTTGCAAGTCCTAATACGTTGCCGCCAGTTTCAAAGCTTCATAAGCGTTAACGATACCACCCGTTTGGCAGATATCACTGAACAATACTTTGCGTTTACCATCACCATTTTTAACGGTCACTTTATGGTCTACTTTTACTGCCGATTTCATTAGGATCTCCTTCACCTGAAGAGCGGTCAGTTTTGGGTAGTAAGAACGGATCAGCGCAGCCAGGCCCGACACTACCGGGGCCGACATGCTTGTGCCATCCTGCTCTTTATATTTTGAACCAGGCATGGTAGAGTTGATCTTTACGCCCGGCGCATAAACATCCACCGTATTTTTGCCGTAGTTAGAAAATGGCGCGGCCAGCGTTTCATCATCGATATAGCCCGATGCGCCTATCTCTATCCATGCGGCTGCTTCGCCACTTTTATCTTCATAAAATTTATTGGGGAAGCCCGGCTCTTTGTCGTTATCCTTTCCATCGTTGCCGGCCGAATGTACGATCAGTACATCTTTGCTCATGGCAAATTTAACGGCATCATCTACAGCGGTTTTGTTGCTGGAGTAGCCTTTACCAAAACTCATGTTGATCACTTTGGCACCGTTGGCCGCCGCGTACCTGATAGCATTAGCTACGTCCTTATCGCGCTCATCGCCATTAGGGACGGTACGTACCGACATAATAGCCACATCGTCGGCCACGCCTTTAATGCCCAGATCGTTGTCCCGTACAGCGGCAATAATACCCGCCACGTGTGACCCATGGTCAGGTGCCGGACCTGCCGCGTCGCCTGTGCCATAATTGCGTTCGTTCACGTCGGCATAGTTATCGCCAACGGTATCGCGCGAGTCGAAATTGATATTGAAATGGTAGTCTAACTGCTCGCGGTAGTGCTTCATCGCGCCGTAGATCTCTTCTTCCATAAAGTTATTGAAGTCGCCGGTACCCCAATTCTCTAAGGCTATCTTTTGCAATTGAGTTTCCGCCGGGTCTTCGGGACTATAATCTGCAAATTGCTTTTTGCTTGGGTTGCGGGAGCCCATTTTGCTCACCATAGAGTTAAACTTTAAAGCTACGTTAAGCATATTGTTCGAGCTTTCTTTGGCCTTATCTATTTTGCCCTGCAACTCGGCCACCATTTTTTGATAGGCCTTATAAGCTTCCTTATCGGTTGGTGCGATGTTCTTGGGGTCTGCAAACTTGGCCTGGCCGAGGCGGATCTGGCGCACCAGTTCTAAATTATCATACTGGATACTGCCTTTGGCCGAGCCTAAAAAGCTCCAGCCGTGTACGTCGTCGGCGTAGCCGTTCTTATCATCGTCGGTGGTGTTGGCGGCTGTCTCTTTGGGGTTTACCCACATGATCTTTTTCAGGTCCTCGTGTTTGATGTCTACCCCGGCATCCAGTACGGCCACAACTACCGGCACATGTTTTTTACCTTTCAGCAACTCGTTGTAGGCTTTTTCGGTACTGATGCCGAACTGCCCGTCAGCTTTCAGATCCAGGTTTTGCCAGTTAGGCAGCGGCGCTTTAATTTTTTGTGCCGACGAAAAAATAGGCGCGCAAATAGCTGCGCCCAAAAGCAATAGTTTAAAATGACGAGGAATCATTGTGTTAAGGTTTGTAGTTAATTATTGTTTATTGTGTTGAAGCAGCGGCCCGCTTACTTGGGCCGCGCCAGCAAATTAATAAATAATCTGTATGCGCCGGGCACACCGGCAGGCAACTCTCTAAAAAAATCTAAAGAAGTGTAAACGAAGCGCCCCTTACCATAGTCGGTGTATATCAGCGAGCCATTGTTGGCTTTCTCGCCCGGATCGTTCATCTCAAATGGGGTTTGATACTTAGGGTCGATGCTTGCGGCGAAATACAGGCCACGCTCTTGTACCCAATCTTTCATATCATCCTGGGTGATCTTGTTGGGGTAATTCAACAGCGGACTGTTAGGCAACACATAATTTACAGGTGCCGACTCGTCGGTTACCCGTTGATTCACTACTTTAAAAGGATACGGACCGATCTGGTTAGTGACCAAATTATTATAGGTATTATACTGTACCAGGTAAGTGCCGCCCGCATTTACATATTCCAGTAACTTGGGCTGCATCACCACCATGCGGGGGTTAACATTGTAGGCGCGCACACCAGCAACAATAGCATCATAACTTGACAAGTTGCCGTGCAAAACTTCATCCTCGGTCAACATCACCACATCAAAACCTACTTGCTTTAAAGCATCGGCCACCTGATCGCCGGCACCGTTAATGTAACCTATCTTTTTTCCTTTAACCAACAGGTCTATGTTCACCAGTTTAGCTTCCGCGGGAGGGAAGAGGGTGATGTTGGGGATGTGATCATACTTAATGCGCATAAAACCCAGGGACGAAGTTTGCCCGTTGATCTCAGCCACGGCGGTCACCACATCATTTTTAGGCCGGCCATCCAATGGTGATACCTGGAATTCGGCTACCCATTCGTCACCTTTCTTTTTGCCGGTAAAATCTATCTTAGCCGGACTGATCTTCCAGCCTTGTACCGGTTTCAAACTCACGCTACCGTTGCCGTCCACAAAGGCTTTCAGGTTCACCTGTACAGTTTGCGGCTTATTCATTTGCAGGGTATAGATATAATTTTTACCTGCGATATTGGCCGTGATCGGTGGGGTGATCTCTACCGGTTGGTAGATCTCGCCTTTGGCAGGATCGGTGAATTTGTAAACAAGTTTTCTGTCGACTTTTATTTTAAAAAGTCCTGTATCCATTCCAAATCCTAATGTAAAGATTACTTTAGGTGCGTCTGGATTTTCGGGGTTGCCAACGAGTGTATCATTTGGCAGAGTATACATTCCTATTCCATGTGGAGCAGCCAACCAATACGGTTGGGACAGATTTTTTGCATACGGAGTTGTGCCACGTGAACTCGATCGATTTTCCATTTGATTTGATTCTAACAGAAAACCGTGTGTCGATATGGTGCTCATTGTAGCATATCCTCCCGCATTAATATTGGATGACACCACCAGCGGATGCCTACCTATCATTTGTGCTTTAACTCTTATTGTGTCTCCAAGTGCGTACGTTGGAGCAAAGGAATATGCCTCGAACCATAATCCTGAACAAGCTACTATCAGATCTTTTAATTCACCGTCTTTCTCATCTCGCCAATAAGCCTTCGATAATTTTTGTATCATGCCAAGTAATTTGAGTTCGTTCTTCACCGACCTTTCCGGATGCTCATCATCAAAGTTCTTTTTAATATCAGCGATCGCTGCTGATATCCCTTCGCTGCCTTTCACCCTGTTCCAGGTCACATCCACACCATCCATCAGGTCGGTCTTGGGAGCATCGCCTAAAATGGTCTTAAAATATTCAAAATACTGCCCGCGTTGACGGGCGGTACCAAAACCTTGTGAACGATGGTTGGAGCGGCTCTCGGCAGCTATCTCGCCAATATTCTTTCCTAAAAGTGGGTTGTAAACCCCAACATCTATTTTGAACTGATCTGGTGCGGTCAAGTTAGTGCCGCCAAAATTGAAGGTGTTCCACAGCAGGCGTTTGGCTTGCCATGGTTGTACATATTTTAACTGTTCGGGGAAACGTTTCGGGTCGGCTGCCGCGGCAAAGGCTTCTTGTGCTAAAATAGCGGATGAGGTGTGGTGGCCGTGGCCACCCTCCCCCGTCGTGGGGAAGCGGGTGATCATTATATCGGGACGGAACTTGCGGATCACCCAAACCACATCACCTAAAATCTTTTCGCGGTCCCAGATCTTCAGCGTCTCCTCGGGATTTTTGCTGAAGCCGAAATCGTTGGCGCGGGTAAAGAATTGCTCGGCGCCATCCACACGGCGGGCAGCTAATAGCTCTTGTGTGCGGATCAATCCTAATAGTTCGCTTTGCTCGTTACCGATCAGGTTCTGCCCACCGTCGCCGCGGGTGAGCGAGAGGTAGCCGGTGCGGTAGTGTTTCTCCTGGGCTAAATAGGCTAACAGGTTGGTATTCTCGTCGTCGGGATGGGCGGCGATATAGAGTACGCTGCCCAAAACCTGCATTTTATTAAGGGCCTGTTTAATGGCGACGGTGTTGGCGGGTGGTGCCGTTTGCGCTATGGCACTTTTTACAAATAGCAGCGAAAACAGGGGTAAATATTTCAATATCATTTACGAGCGGATGGATACTGCCAAAATAATTAATAAAGTTTTAAATAATGGTCACGGCAGATCAATTAACGATGTGTGGTAACCGCCGCGCTGTTAATCGATTGATTGATATTTTTATCATTGATAATCAAATACTTAATTAACGTTTACAATGTTATGACAGGTAGCAAAACACAATAATCAATCGTTTGATTAATTTTGTGCCGTTAAAAATTATCATGGACAAAGATAAGATAGATAAAAAGGACCATATCCTGGATGTAGCCGAGCGCGTGTTCTCGGATCATGGTTTCGACGGCGCTTCTACCCGCAAGATATCGGGCGAGGCCGGCGTGAACATGGCAATGCTAAATTACTACTTCGGATCTAAAGAAGGATTGTTCCTTGCTGTGATCAACCGTAAGATCAGCGGGTTCAGGGATATCCTGATCAGTATCACCAACGAGAGCGATACCACCCAATGGGAAAAGATCGCTAAATATATTGAGCTCTATAGCGAGAAAATAGTCTCTAACAATTGTTTCCAAAAATTACTGTATCAGGAAATGGGCATGAACCGCCGGACTGGATTGGCTAATGAAGTGCGTAGTATATTGATGCAGAACGTTGGCGAATTGAAGAAGATAATGCGCGAGGGTATTGAAAAAGGCGAGTTTAAAGAGGATAGTGATCTGGAGATGGTGATAGCCACCTTGTATGGTACTAAAAACTACGTCGTCAACATGCCTTTAATGTCATCAGCTCTGTTCGGGTTTGATATACAAGATGATAAAATGTTGGAAGGGCAATTTAAGCCTCGCATGAAAACCTACATGAAAAACCTACTCAAGTCATACTTACTTAAATAATAAGCAGCACACACAAATATATGAACACACCTAATAATTCATCAACCCAACGGTACCTGCCGGGTACAGCGGGCAAGGCTTTGGCTTTGGCGCTGGCACTCACAGCTTCCGTTTTTGGCGCACGGGCGCAGGACCGGGCCATTACGCTGGATGAGGCCATTAAGTTGGGCCTGGAGACCAGCAAAACATTAAAACTATCGCAAACTAAGATAGACCAGGCGGTATCGCAATTTGCCCAGGCTAAAGATAAGGCCCTGCCTACCGGTAATGTAAGCCTCGCTTATAACCGTGCACAGATCCCGGCTAATACGTTAGATCTTGGCGCTGGCGACCCTATCCGGTTGCCATCAGCAGCTAATGCTTTTTTAGGCATTGCTTCGGTTAACGAAACCATTTTTGCAGGCCGCAGATTGCGCTACGCGCAAGAGTCGACCGATCTGTTGGTCAAAGCCGCTAAGCTGGATGCAGATAAGGATAAGGAAGAGATAGCTTATAACGTCATCTCCGAATATTATAACCTGTATAAGGTAATGCAAAGCAAAAAGGTGGTCGACCAGAACCTGAAGACCATTGATGCGCAGATCAAACAATCGCAGCGCTTTTTTGAGCAAGGCTTAGTGACCAAGAACGATGTGTTACGTTTCCAATTGCAACGCGCTAATGTGGAGTTGAACGGCATCGACCTGGAGAACAACCGCAAAATCGTTAACTACAATCTGGATATCCTGTTGGGTTTGCCTGAAGGTACCCAACTGAGCATTGCCCAGAACATGACCCCGGATAAAAATGTTGGCCCTATGTCTACCTACTTAGATTCGGCATATACTAACCGTAAGGAGCTAAGGGTGATGGATATCCGCACACAGTCGGCAGAGACCAACATCAAGTCGATCAACGCAGAAAAGTCGCCGACCTTATCGGCAAGTCTTGGCGCATACTATGTAAATGCTTCGGCTAATCCATTGCCACGTAGCGGCCAGTTCATAACCCCCATAACCGCCGGCTTAACTGCTGCCTGGAACTTCGGGACGTTATGGACCACTAAAAATAAAGTGACCGAAGCAAGGATAGAGCGCGACCAGACCGTGATCAATAAAGGCATCGTTACCGACAACATCAAGAACGAGGTTAACCGCAACTATCAAACATATCAGACCGCTTTAAGCAAGATCAAATTGCTGCAAACGTCAATAGATCAGGCGGGCGAGAACAACAAGATCCTGGAGAATAAATACCAAAGCAACATCGCCTCAGCAACCGATCGCGCAGACGCGAACACCTTGCTTTACCAGGCCCAGATCAACCTGGAATTAGCCAAAGCCGATGCAGGCCTGGCTTACTATACTTTACTAAAGTCGACCGGATCATTAACCAAATAATTTTAACACACGCATAACATCAAAATACAATGGCAACAGAACAAAATACCGCAGCAGCACCTAAAAAGAAGAATAAGGTTGTTCCCATCATCCTTGCGCTGGTACTGATAGGCGGCTCGATATTCGGGATAAAAGAATATATCTATTACAGCAAACACGAGGATACTGACGACGCTCAGATAGATGCCGACATCAGTCCGGTAGTGGCCCGCGTTGGCGGATATGTAGACAGTATCTATTTTGAGGATAACCAACTGGTAAAAAAAGGCCAGGTATTAGTTAAGATAGATGACCACGACTATAAAATAAAAGTAGAGCAGGCCCAAGCCGCTAAAGAAGGCGCCGGCAGCAGCACCGGTGTAAATGAGGCACAAGTGCTATCGCAAACCGCAAATTCATCAAGCGCTAAAGCGCAGGCTGTATCGGCACAGGCCCGTTTAGAGAAAGCCGAGAAAGATTACGCTCGTTACGCCAATCTGGTAAAAGATGGTAGCGTTACCCAACAGCAATTTGATCAGGCTAAAGCCGACCGTGATGTAGCCGTTGCTACTTACCGTGCCGCGCAAGATCAGTACAAAGCTTCGGTTGAGCAGATCGGTGCAACACGTAGCCAAATGAACGTGATCAATACCGGTGTCACTCAAAAGCAAGTAGATATAGATTATGCTAACCTGCAATTAAGCTACACTACACTTAAAGCACCTGCCAATGGTATCACATCAAAAAAATCTATCCAGGTAGGTCAGTTAGTGCAAGCCGGGCAGACCTTATTTTCGGTAGTGAACGAGAACAGCATGTACGTGACCGCCAACTTTAAAGAGACGCAATTAGAGAAATTGAAGAACGGCCAAAAAGTGGATATAGAGGTTGATGCTTTCCCCGATACTAAGATAGAGGGTACGGTTTACAACTTTTCGCCTGCTACCGGCGCCAAATTCTCTTTGCTGCCTCCGGATAATGCTACCGGTAACTTTGTGAAAGTAGTACAAAGGGTGCCTGTAAAAATTAAAATTAACGCTGATAAAGAGGTGATGGCAAAATTGCGCGCCGGCATGAGTGTTAATGTATCTGTACTAACTAAAGAATAATACAATGGCTGAAACAGGCTTTAAAAAGTGGATCATCACCATTACGGTGATCGTGGCTTCGTTACTGGAGCTGATAGATACCACTATTGTGAACGTTGCCCTGCCCCACATGCAGGGTAACCTTGGGGCGACCCTTGAAGACGTGGCCTGGGTAGTGACCGGATATGCAGTTGCCAACGTAATTATATTACCGATGTCGGGCTGGTTAGGTGCCCGCTTTGGGCGGAAGAATTACTTCCTGACATCGATCATCGTGTTCACCATCGTGTCTTTTTTATGCGGTAACGCAGAGACGATGGACGAGCTGATCATCTTCCGTATCCTGCAAGGTTTAGCCGGTGGTGGTTTAATATCTACCGCGCAAGCTATCCTGATAGAGACCTGGCCGCGCGAACAGATCGGTACGGCTACGGCTCTATTCGGTCTGGGTGCGGTGGTAGGCCCGACGTTTGGGCCAACCATTGGTGGTTGGATCGTAGAACATTACGACTGGCCTTGGATATTTTATGTAAACATCCCGGTAGGTATCCTGGCTGCATTCTTTACCTACACGTACATTAATGAAACGCCCAAGGACACCAGTAAACCGGTGGATTGGTGGGGTATTATCTTGCTGGCGGTTGCCGTAGGCAGCTTACAGACCGTGTTAGAGAAAGGTGAAAGCGAAGATTGGTTCGCTAAGACGTACATCATTGTACTGACCGTGACCGCGGTATTAGGGGTACTCCTCTTTATATGGAGGGAAATGACCTACGACCACCCGATCGTGAATTTCGCCATCCTCCGGCACCGGAGTTTTACGGTGGGGATGTTTACATCCTTTGTATTAGGGTTTGGTTTGTATGGGTCTATGTTCGTGTTCCCGGTGTTCTGTCAGAATTTGTTAGGGTTTAACGCCCAGCAAACCGGCGAGCTATTGTTCCCCGGTGGTATATGCACCATTGTGATGATGCCTTTTATTGGTAAGATGCTGAACAAGGGTATCCCGGCGCAATTTATGGCGACAGTGGGCATGTTCTTATTCTTTGTGTTTGCCAATATGCTAAGCAAGTCGACACTGGCTACCGGCGAGAAAGACGTGTTAGTGCCCTTATTGATCCGTGGTGTTGGTATGGCTCTACTATTCGTTCCGTTGACTACTTTAGCCATGGCCGACCTTAAAGGCCCGGAAATAGGCCAGGGGTCCGGTCTGAATAACATGATGCGCCAGTTAGGCGGCTCGTTCGGTATCGCGATCTTAACTACTGTTATCCACAATCGCTCTGGCAAACACCGTAGTGATCTGCTGGTAAACGTTAACGAATACAACCCGATATTTACAGATAGACTTAACGGCCTGGTCCACGGTTTTATGAATACCGGTAAGTCATTGCACGATGCCACCGCGATGGCCTATAAAGCCATTGAAGGCATGGTGACCCGCCAAACCATGTTGCTGACCTACGATGATGCCTATTGGTTATCGGGCATGATCATGCTATGTTCTATACCGTTATTGTATCTGCAGCCATTTAAGAAATTAAAGGCGGTTGCGGATGCGCATTAAAGTTCAAGACCCCTCCCAACCCTCTCCGAAGGGGAGGACTGTAAAAGTCCTTAGAACCCTCCCCCTCGGGGAGGGCAGGGAGGGTTAAAAAAATAAAGCCGTTCTGCTATGAAACAGAACGGCTTTTTTCCCAAAAATCAACAATTAAGTTTACGCCTCTCGGCGTGTTTAATCATTTTACTAAACTAAAAAATTTTAATTAATATCTAAAATTTTTTTCAAATGCTCATTATGAGTTTATTAAACTCATTTTAGCTTAAAAAAGGGATAACAACAACTTAATGCGCTATCCCTTTTTGTTGGTATTGTAAAGCACCTAAAACTTTAGTAAAGGATCTTTCCGGTAGCGGTCACTAAAGACGCGATGCGGACAGCGTCGAAAATACGCTCTTCTGTGGTCTGCAATTTGATCAATGAATCCTCGTGCGCGTTAACACACATTTCGCAACCATTAACAGCCGAAATAGCTAAACTCATCAATTCAAAAAATTCTTTACCGGTCACCGGCTTCATCATCAGCTGCATGCGAATGCGGGCCGGGATCTGGGTGTACTTTTCTTTTTGCGTAAAGTGACGGAAACGATAGAACACGTTGTTAGCGGCTAATAGCGATGCACAGCCCGCAGCCTCAGCTATTTCTGCAGCAGTTGCTTCGCTTTGCTCGGCGTAGGCGGTAAAGTATTTGGTCAGCACATCATTGTTATTGTTAATGGCGGTGCTTAGGGCCAGCAGGGCGCATTCTTTATTGCTCAGGTGCGCTGATGTCAGCACGCTGGTGAAGTTCAGTTTAAAGTCGCGTAAGTAGCGTGATTCGCCTTTCTCTAACAAGGTAAGGCTTTCGGTACGATAAGCGGTATCAACGCCAATGGCGGTCAATATTTCGGATATGATCTCTGTAGATTCGTTCATGATGTTTTTTGTTTAAGATGTAACCACAAAGGTCACAAAGAAAGAAGCACGAAGGACACAAAGCCCTTCTTAGGCAAATGCTTTTAAAGACAAAGGCCACATCGAATATTCTTTGTGACCTTTGTGAAACCTTAGTGTCCTTTGTGGTTAAAAAGACTAAAAGCTAATTATACAGTTAAAGTTTCCTGACCTTTTTCCCAGTTGCAAGGACAAAGCTCGTCGGTTTGTAAGCCGTCCAGTACACGTAAAACTTCAGCAACGTTACGGCCAACGCTCAGGTCGTTAACACATACCCAACGAATAACGCCGGTAGGGTCGACAATGAAAGTAGCACGGTAAGCGATCTTTTCGGTAGGCTCTAAAATACCCAGGTCTTCGGCTAATGATTTAGAAGTATCAGCTAACATTGGGAATTTAAGATCACGCAGATCGTCGTGGTCTCTTCTCCAGGCAGCGTGTACAAATTCAGAGTCGGTAGAAGCACCGATCAAACGGGTCTCGCGGTCGCGGAATTCGCCAAAGTTCTTGTTGAACTCAGCGATCTCGGTAGGGCAAACAAAAGTAAAGTCTTTTGGCCACCAGAACATCACGGTCCAAACGTTATCGTCATTCACCAGGTAATCAGAGGTTAATGTTTCAAATTCTTTACCTTTTTCAAGGCTAACAACCGCTGTTTTAGAGAATGATGGGAATTTTTGTCCTACAGTTAACATAATTGTATGTTTTTTTAAGTTTTGTTAATTATTTGCTACAAAAATACGGTTTTTGATGCAAAGGCTTTTATCGAAAGAGTTGATGCGATATAGAAAAAATCGATGTGGTGTAACTGGTTGAGGGTCATTGATAAGAGAGTCAAGGTCACAAAGAAACGGAAACGCAAAGGGCACAAAGCTTTGCATCCCGAACACAACCTTTGTGTCCTTTGTGCAAACCTCCGCGCCCTTTGTGGTTAGTTAAACACCAATGAGCTTAAAAGAGCAACTCGATCTCCCCGCCAAAAACCAACTCGGCCGGGCCTTCTAAAAAGATGTTGGTGAATTTAGCGCCGTCGTAGTTAAAACGAATATTCATGTTGCCGCCCAATACACGGATAGGTGTGTTGATGGTACCCGTTTGTCCTTTATCTCGCGCCATGGCTAAAGCCACGGCGGTTACACCGGTACCGCAGGCATAGGTCTCGTCCTCTACACCACGTTCGAAAGTGCGGACGAAGTAGCCCTCGCCTTCCGGCTCCACAAAATTTACGTTGATGCCTTTGACTTTGTACGTTTCGTTATTGCGGATGGCGTAACCGTCGTTGTAAACATTTTTATCGGTAAGGCCTTTGGCAAATGTTACGTAGTGTGGTGATCCCGTGTTCAATACGTAAGCTTCTGCATCGCGGGTCACGGTATCTACATCTATCATTTGCAGGCTTACCCAATTGCCATCTGCTGAAATTTTGGCATGGTGCGGACCGTCCACCGCCAAAAAGTCGGTCTCGGTGTCAATGACACCCAGTTGCTTAGCGAATGCGACGATGCAACGACCACCATTGCCACACATGCTGCTCGGTTGGCCGTCGGCATTGTAATAGACCATCTCAAAATCGTAGCCATCCTTACTCTGCAAGAACATGATACCATCGCCGCCGACACCGAAACGGCGGTCGCACAGGCGGGCTATCATAGCCGGATCGTGGTGGTTTATAGCTAAAAACCGGTTATCGATCATAATAAAATCGTTGCCGGCACCCTGATATTTATAAAAAGGAATTTTCACAGTCCAATATTAAGCATTTATGTGTTTTTACGGTCTAACAAAAACCATGCTTTGGGTATTAATGACATAGCGCTGAGCATTTAACATTTTTTAACAAAATTGCCGTTAACATATTATTGACTAAATAGTCCTATTGGTACTAAATTTGAAATTAGAATTTAAACCTATTTAAACTCAAGTAAAAGCAAAGTGATAGAAATATGAAAAAGTTTGGTTTAACCCTATTGACCGCCTGCGTCGGCGGAGCTATAGCCATAGGTGGCTATAAAGCTATCGAGAGCAAGTATAATGATGACCTTAGTTTTGAGGACAAACAACAAGTTTATTTTACCAATAACCCGGTATCCAAGAACATCACCGGATCTGCCGGGGATGTGGACTTTACGCAAGCCGCGGCATCAGTAACCCCGGCGGTGGTCTATATCCGTACCACTTACCCAATGTCGCAAGGTGGCGGCGGTGGTGGTAGCGAGATGCTGGAGCAATTGTTCGGCGGGCGTATGCGCCGTCAGCCGCAGCAAGCCCGCCAGGCATCTGGTTCGGGTGTGATCATCTCTCCGGATGGCTACATCGTGACCAATAACCACGTGGTAGAGAAAGCCGAAAAAATACAGGTGACCACAAACGATCACCGTGTAATGGAAGCCAAAGTTATAGGCCGTGACCCAAATACCGATCTGGCCCTGATCAAGGTAGAAGGCAGTAACTTGCCAATCGTTAAATTGGGCAACAGTGACGATGTGCGTGTTGGGGAGTGGGTTTTAGCCGTTGGTAACCCGTTCAACTTAACATCAACTGTTACGGCGGGAATCGTTAGCGCCAAAGGTCGTGGTATCGGTATCCTTAACCAGCAACAGGACGAGGAAGACTACAATCCTTTTCAGCCGTCGCGTAATACTCCTAAGCAGCCACAGGGCAACACCGCTATCGAATCGTTCATACAAACCGATGCGGCAATTAACCCGGGCAA
Organism: Mucilaginibacter myungsuensis; assembly: GCF_015222005.1. GTDB lineage: Bacteria > Bacteroidota > Bacteroidia > Sphingobacteriales > Sphingobacteriaceae > Mucilaginibacter > Mucilaginibacter myungsuensis. The sequence continues at coordinate 326,251 of NZ_JADFFL010000002.1, forward strand.
CAGCGGCGGAGCGTTAGTAAATACCAAAGGCGAATTGATCGGGATCAACTCGGCTATCGCATCGCACACCGGCTCTTACGAGGGTTATGGCTTTGCGGTACCGGTAAACCTGGCCAAAAAAGTATTGAACGATATTAAGCAATTCGGCACAGTTAAACGCGGCTATTTAGGTATTGGTTACTATGACCTGAGCGACCGTGAACAAGCTCAAAAAGCGGGCATCACAGATAAATATATTGGCCTGTCTGTAGGTAACGTGGCTAAAGGCAGTGGTGCCGAAGCAGCAGGCATCCAATCGGGGGATATCCTGACCAAGATAGATGGTAACGTGATATCGGCCGCGTCTGACCTGACCGAGCACGTTGGCCGTATGCAGCCGGGTGATAAAGTGAAACTGACCGCTACCCGTAACGGTGTAGAAAAACAGTTCACTGTTACCCTGAAAGAGAACGCCGGCGAGTTGACCGCTGCGGTTGGTGCCAATGCAGATCTGTTCAAAAAATTAGGGGCGACATTTAAACCGCTTACCCCGGCACAAAAGTCTCAATATAAATTGCAGGCAGGCGTGATCGTTACCAATATTACCCCGGGTGGTATTTTGGATGATCTGGAAGTAGCTGAAGGCTCTGTGATCAGCGGTATTAACCGTACCATGATCAACAGTGTTGAAGACATCGACCGTGGTTTGGAAGCTGCCCGCCGACGTGGTATGGTGGTGATATCGGGTATCGACCCTAACGGCCGTGCCTTCACCAATACCTTTGGGTTGTCGCGCTGATCAGGATAATTAATGTGTGATAGTTTTTCCAAAAGCCCCGTTGGTGCAAACCGACGGGGCTTTGTTGTTGATAGACTAAAGTCAAACAAAAAGCCCCTGTCCGGAATGGACAAGGGCTTGATATCAATATATTGATGAGTGACTATTCTGCCATGTTATGGTACACAGCTTGCACGTCGTCGTCCTCTTCCAGTTTGTCTATTAGTTTCATAATGTCGGCCACCTGATCTTCAGAAACTTCGTGGAATGATTGCGGAATACGCTCCAGCTTAGCCGACTTAGTTTCGATACCCAACTCTTCCAGCATCTTTTGCATTTTGCCAAAATCCTCGTAAGCGGTGTGGATAACGGCAATGTCGTTGCCCTCTTCATCGGCCTCTACAAATATCTCTTCTAAGCCGGCGTCAATAAGTTCAAATTCCAGTTCTTCCAGATCACGTTCACCCGGAACAAAGGTGAATACCGCTTTGCGGGTGAAGATAAAATCCAGTGAACCGGTCTTGCCTAAGCTACCACCAACTTTGGTAAAGTAGCTACGCACGTTGGCAACGGTACGGTTAATGTTATCGGTAGCGGTCTCTACCAATACGGCCACGCCATGGGGCGCATAGCCCTCGTACACCAGCTCTTCGTAATCTTTCTCATCACGGCTCGTTGCGCGCTTAATGGCGGCCTCTACGCGGTCCTTAGGCATGTTCACGGCCTTGGCGTTCTGTACGGCAGTACGCAGGCGCGAGTTGGTTGTCGGGTCGCCGCCGCCGGCTTTGACAGCCATAACGATCTCTTTACCCAAACGGGTGAACTGGATGGCCATTTTGGCCCAACGTTTAAATTTTCTCTCTTTACGGAATTCGAATGCTCTTCCCATGTAGCCCCCTAACCCCCTAAAGGGGGAATTTGTTGTTTTAAGTTTATCTAATGAACCCTTCCTGTTCCCCCTTCAGGGGGTTAGGGGGCCTATATCGTTTGTTTCAAGTTCGTCAACATATCATCTACCATCTTTGGCAGATCGTATTCTAATTTCCAATCCCAGTCTATGGCAGCCTGGCTGTCATCGATAGATTTTGGCCAGCTATCGGCAATGCTTTGGCGCGGATCATTATCAGCATAGCTGATATCGAAACCGGGGATACGCTCGGCAATCTCGGCGGCCAATTGTTTTGGCGTAAAGCTCATGCCCGCTAAGTTATAGCTACTGCGGATGGTCAGTCGTTCGGCCGGTGCATCCATCAGGCTTAAAGTAGCACGGATGGCATCATCCATATACATCATTGGCAGGGCGGTGTTTTCGCTCAAAAAGCTTTCATACTTGCCGGTCTTCAGCGCCTCGTGAAAAATGTGTACCGCATAATCGGTAGTACCACCGCCGGGGGCAGCTTTCCAGCCAATCAACCCCGGATAGCGGATGCTGCGTACATCCAATCCGTATTTGGCAAAATAATATTCGCACCAGCGCTCGCCGGCTAACTTACTGAAACCGTAAACCGTGTTAGGGTCCATTACGCAATATTGCGGCGTTTGGTGTTGTGGTGAGTGCGGCCCGAATACAGCGATAGAGCTTGGCCAAAAAACCTTGGCCGTTTTAAATTCAACTGCCAGATCCAATACATGGATCAGTCCGTTCATGTTCAGGTCCCAGGCCAGTTTAGGTTTCTTTTCGCCTACGGCCGATAGGATGGCCGCTAACAAATAAACCTGTGTTGGCTGATGCTTGGTGAACACGTGGTGCAGGTTATCCTTATCCAAAACGTTAACAAACTCAAAAGGTCCGCTGTTGCGGATAGCGTAGGCCGGCTCGTTGATGTCGGATGCGATCACCTGGTCCCTGCCATGTATGCCACGCAGTGTGTTGACCAATTCGGTACCTATTTGTCCGTTCGCGCCTATTACTAAGATCTTTTCGCTCATTCGTTTTTCAGGATTGATGCGCAAAGGTAAAAAATTGTATGATCTGTTGGCAAGTGCCCAGTACGGAAAAATACGGTAGAGAAATGTCTGCCCGTCATCATCTTAAGCGCAGATCAACACGATCGTTACGAAGCGGCCCATCCGCGCTATGCTATTTTGTTAACTTTGCGCTGTATTTACCCCCTGCGGTTTGAAACGTAAACAACAGAATATACTTTATGCCTGGCTTTTGCTGCTGTTTTTTGCGGCGGGGCAGTATATTGTATTCTCGCATACGCACTACCGCATAGGCAAGGTGATCACAGCGCCAAAGTCGGCCACGGCTACGGTAAAAGAGAAGTGCGACATTTGCGACGTAATGCACCATACCCATGCCGAGATCGTTGAGCATGCTTATTTTACCCCGGTAGCGGCCATACTTTGCCACTACACTTTTAAACAGACCGATGTTAAACTCATCCAGTTGGTGCTGGCATCGGGCCGGGCTCCCCCTGTTGTAATTTCATAATTACCCACATTTATTATTTTCTTGTTTTCATTGCCCGAGCGTTTAGCACGGGCATGCTACTATTTAATTGATTTTTTATGAAATTAAGGATATTCGGCTTTTTGCTGTTACAATTGATATTTGTTGCCGCTAAGGCAAACGTTATAGCCATTACCGGTAAGGTAATTGATGCTAAAGATAAAAGCACCCTGCCGGGTGCAACCGTTTCTATCCCCGATCTTAAATTGAGCGCCGCTACCGATGCTAACGGTAATTTCTCGTTCCGCTCTTTACCTAACCGCGGAAAGATCCTGATGGAGGTGCAGTACGTTGGCTACAAGGCCATGACCAAGATCGTTGATCTGCCGTTGAACGGGGCGCTTGTTTTTGAACTACAGCCGACCAGTATTGAAACGCGCGAGATCGTGATCACCGGTACGCCAACAAGCTCTAACTCTAAGCGCAACAGTACATCGGTATCTACCCTGAACAAAAATGATCTGCAAAGACCATCTACCAATCTGATAGACGCGATAGCCAAACAAGTGCCGGGCGTATCGCAGATCACTACCGGTCCTTCTATATCAAAACCGGTGATCCGCGGCCTAAGTGCTAACCGCGTGGTGACCATGGATGGCGGTGTAAAGCAACAAGGCCAGCAATTTGGCGACGAGCATGGTATGGAGATAGATCAATTTAAAGTTGACCGTGTGGAGGTGCTGAAGGGTGCCGCGTCGCTGATCTACGGATCTGACGCGTTAGGTGGTGTGCTAAATTTCCTAGATCCCTTGACCACGCCCGACGGTCAGATCCGCGGCGAATTATCATCGAACTACCAAACCAACAGCGGGCTGACCGGTAACTCGTTGATGCTGACCGGTAACGAGAATGGCTTTGTGTGGCGCGGACGCGGTTCTTACAAGAACGCGCACTCCTTCAATACGCCGGGTGGATACTTCCCTAACTCGGGCTTTAACGAGACCAACTTTAGCGGGATGGTGGGTGTAAATAAAAGCTGGGGTTTCTCGCACCTTAACTTTTCTTACTTTAAAAACAACATAGGTTTTTACGAACCTAACTTGGACGCCAATGGTCAGTTTGTTGACGAGGACGGCAACGATTATACAGATAAGGACTACAAGAGCCGTGCATTGGCTTATCCTCGTCAGGACATCCGCCACTATAAAATATCATTAGATAATAACTTCCTGTTCAATTCGGGATCATTAAAGGTGACGTTGGGTTACCAAAAGAACCAGCGCCGCGAGTTGGAGGAAGCGATCCCGGGATTATTCTTCGACCTGAACACGTACTCTGCCGATGCTAAATATTACCTGAACCAAAAGAACGGTTGGGAGCCGGTATTCGGTATCAGCACAGATGCGGGTCAAAGCCAAAATAAAGGCACCGAGTTTTTGATCCCTGCTTATGATACTTATGGCTTGGGTGCTTTCGGTTACATCAAAAAGAACTGGGAAAAGAATACGCTGAACTTTGGCTTGCGTTACGACTATCGTAGCAACAAAGGCAAAGGCCTGGTTGATGATGGCGAAGTAAGATTCACTGAATTTACTAACACCGCATCTAACATCAGCACAGCCTTAGGTTTCACCCACGAGTTTAACGAGCAGCTGAGCTTTAAGGCTAACGCCGGTACCGCCTTCCGCGCGCCTAACGCAGCCGAGCTGGGTTCTAACGGTGTCCACGAGGGTACTTACCGTTATGAGGTGGGCAATGCTAATTTATCACCCGAGCGCAGTTACCAGACAGATGCCGCTTTGCAGTACGATAGCAATATCATATCGGCAGGTGTAAGCATTTACAATAACTACATCAATAACTTTATTTACGCGGCCAACACCCCGGGCGACGAGACGACTGTGACCGATGAGAATGGCAATAGCGAACTTTTCGCGGTCTATCGTTACCGCCAGGTTAAAGCGAACTTGTACGGTGCTGAAGCAAACCTGATCATCCACCCCGTAAGTTTCCTGCATATCGATAATACTTTCGGTTACACGCACGCGCAAAACACTACGCTGAACAGGCCATTGTCGTTCATTCCGGCGGGTGTGGTGCGTAACAGTATTCAGATAGAGCCCAAGATAAAAGGCTTGCAGGATAACTATATCTCCTTCGGTATAGAGAACTATTTTACACAAAACCGGGTGGATACAGAATTTGAGACACCGACGGCCGCCTACACATTACTGAATGCATCGGCAGGTGCCACCGTGAAGATCGGCAGGAAAAAAGTAAAGATATTTGTAGCCGCCAACAACCTGACCAATAAACGCTACTACGACGCGCTGAGCCGCCTGAAACCTGGCCGCTTTGAAGCCAGCAACCCAGCCTTGGGTGTTTATAACCCAGGCCGTAACATCACGTTCGGGCTGAATATACCGTTTATGCTGAGCCTGGCTAAATAGGCAGAGCCGGGATAGAGTCAAGACGCAAGAGTCAAGATACAAGGCCTGTTTGAGAGCGCGGCCGACTAATCAGTCGGCCGCGCTTGTTTATAAACCTTTTGCACAACAACATTGTATTGATACTATGAGACTACGCCATCTGCTTACCCTGCTATTTTTTATCTCGACATGCGGCTTCGCGCAAGATACGCTGTCGATCAACCTTGAGAATGTAAAGTACCCTTACCCCGTCCACTTCTTGTCTCTGAATACAGAGGGCCAGGATATCCGTATGGCATTTATGGACGTCAAGCCAAGTTCGCCCAATGGCAAAACATTTATACTGTTCCACGGAAAGAACTTTGGCGGGTATTACTGGACCAACGTCATTAAAGCGCTTAGCGCAAACGGCTATCGGGTGATAGTGCCGGATCAGATCGGGTTTGGAAAATCTTCCAAACCTTTTATCCACTACAGCTTTCACGGTATGGCACGTTGGAATAAAAAACTATTGGACACTTTAGGCATCGGTAAAACCTACGTGCTCGGCCACTCCATGGGCGGGATGTTGGCTACCCGATTTGCGTTAATGTACCCGGCTGCTGTCCAGCAATTGTTATTAGAGAACCCGATAGGTTTGGAAGATTACCGAACCTTTGTCCCTTATCGCTCGGCTGAAGATCAATACAAAACCGAACTGAAGACGACCGCCGAGAGTGTGAAGACGTATTACCAAGGCTCCTATTTTACCCAATGGAAGCCTGAGTATGACTATCTGGTAGAAATAGGCAGTGGTGTTGCCAAAAGCTCTGATTTTCCGCGCTACGCTAAAGTTGCGGCGATGACCTTCGAGATGATATACGAGCAGCCGGTATGCTATGAGTTTGTGGACATTAAAGTACCCACCGTCCTATTCATTGGCCAAAAGGATAATACCATAGTGGGCAAAGCCCTGCTTAGCGAAGTGGAAAAAGCCAGGCATGGTCGTTATGCCGAACTTGGCCCTGCTACGGCAAAAAAAATACCCGGCAGCCAGTTGGTCATCTTCCCGCAAGCCATGCATATCCCTCACGTAGAGATAGCTGACGAGTTTTTAAAAAGCCTGTTGTCCAATATCCGTTAAGTGAAAATAATATGGGTTGATGGGGATGATAGGTTTATCTTTGCCGTTATAAAAATTTGATAGTGGACAAGAAGTACTTAGACGTTTGCCTTACCCCGGCCCTGATACATTTATACAACGTTGAAAAATATGTAGTGGTGATCATCGATATCTTCCGTGCTACGTCATCCATTTGCTATGGCATGGATAACGGCGCCGAAGCGATCATCCCGGTAGCTGAGGTGGAAGAATGCGTGGCCTACAAAGAAAGCCATCCCGATTACCTGGTGGCGGCAGAGCGCAACGGTGAGGTTGTTAAAGGCTTCGACTTTGGTAACTCACCATTCAGTTACACACGCGAAAAAGTAGCCGGAAAGACCATCGTACTGACCACTACCAACGGAACGCAGGCGCTACACCTGTCGCGCAATGCCAAACAAGTTTTCATCGGCTCGTTCCTTAACCTGACCGCCCTTTGCGATAAGCTTCGTACCCTTAACGATAATATCCTGCTGGTGTGCGCCGGCTGGAAATATAATTTTAATCTGGAAGATACGCTATTTGCCGGGGCCGTTGCCGACCAGCTTAAAAACGACGGTTATATTTTGGATGACCCTGCTTTAGGGGCCTTGGACCTTTACCAATGCGGTAAAGAGGATATTAGAGCTTACCTGAAAAAGACATCACACAGCGAGCGGCTAAAGCAATTGGGAATAGAGGATGATATAGCGTTCTGTCTTAATGTAGATATTACCACAGCCATACCTGTTTTACAGGGCGAGCGGCTTGTAAAACTCGACCTTAGTTTTCAGGCTTAACTACCCGTAACGGACTTTCCGGGTTTGCCGGTGGTGCGGGCGGAGTACGGTTATAAATATGTGTTTTACGGCGGCAATTATCGCATTTGTAACGCGTAATAGGCAACCAAAACAGCAATACTTTTACCAATGTTGCGCGCGCCGTTCGGGTATCTAAGTGCCCCCGCTTACATTTGGGGCATCGCCGGATAATATTTGCTGGTTCCATTATGCTGCTTAAAAATACCAGGGTAGGTGTCAAAATTTTACTAACACGAATATACGCCGACGTATGTGCGATATTATTTAGGTGGCAGGGACAAATAAGGGACAATTATTCTTAAAATGGGTACAAATAATATTTGAAAGGCCAAAATTTGTACCCTTGGGAGTGGACTATATGCTTGCTACCACACCTTCAATGTCGGTATCCTGATCCAACTGCATTTTTTTGCGCAGGCGTTGCTTCGATTTTTTGATGCCCTCTACCGTTATCCCTAACATATTGGCCATTTCGCGGTTATTAAGGCCCAATTTTACAAGCGCCAGCAGGCGGGTGTCGGTATCGGTAAGGTAAGGGTACTTATTGCGTAGTTTTGAAAAAAAGCCGCCGTGTACTTTGGTGAACAGTTTCTTAAATTCGTCCCAGGTCTCATCTGTCATGATGTGGGCTTGCATTAGGCGCTCCAGGTTCTCGGTACCGGCCCGGTCTTTAGATTGGGCTTTAAACAGGTCGATCTCCAATTTAAATTTCTCTATCAGAGCGTTATTCTGCTTCAGGTTCTCGGTGTATTGCTCTAACGATTCGGCTGCAGCTTTCAACTTCTCGTCCACCCGCTTCTTACGGATAAGCAACATCTCCTGATCCCGCTTGGCATCCAGCCTAAGCCGGTTGAATACTAACAGGAAGATGATCATCAACAGGAACAGGATAGCTATTACAGCATTGCGTTTAAAGGCATCAGTATCGTGTTTGGTTTTTAGGTGATCTACCTCGTCCCGGTATTTTTCCTGCTCCCATTTCAGCTTTACACCTTCTATATCGGCTACATTATCGCGAGCGGCAAGGCTGTCTTTGGTCTCCTCAAATCTCTTTCGGAATTTGAGCGCTTCGCCCAGGTTGCCTAACTGCTCGTTAAGGTCGCTTCGTTGCCAGTTGTAGCTTATAGCAAGCTCCAGTTCCTCGTCCGGGGTTTTTGCTGTCAGCCATTTCACGGTGTCTAATTGTCTGGCTGATATATCAAGCTCGTGCCTCGCCAGGGCTATCCTGGTCATCCTTAATAAGGTGCGTGCCGCGTTAGACCATTGCTCGTATTTTACAGATGCCTGGTAGTCGGCCTTAAGCAAAGGCAAAGCCCTTTCATAATCTTCCTGCCAAAAATACACCGAACCTATGTTACCCGTGACAATACCGATCCAGGCGCTGTCCCTACGGGCGATGGCGGTATCGCGTGCCCGTTCAAAATATCTGATCGCTGTATCGTATTTTTTTTCCATGCGGTAGATCAGTCCGATGGTATTGATCACATTGATATGCACCCGGGGGTTTTTGATCGGGTACTTCAAGGCTATCTCTAACATTTCTTTGGCGGTAGCCAGATCTTTAACGGTGTAGTAGAACTTGGCTTGCTCTAAAATATAGGTAGAGATATCGGGGATATTGCTAAAGCCTATCTCCTTAAACTTATCATAAGCTTGCAAAAAATACCGGCAAGCATCAACCTGATGGTTAAACACATAATAGTAAAGCCCCTTTTTATGCAAATAAAGTGCTTCCTCCAAAGGCATTTTGTTCTCTGCGGCAAACGCTATAGCCTGCTCATGATAGAACAAACTGGTGTTATTAAACCCCTTATTCACCGAGTAATAGTCGGCCCGCATCAACGCTATACCACCCTCCAGTTCTTTATCATTCAGTTTACGGGCTTGCGTTCGCATACTGTCCAGCAATGCCATTGCCGTTTTTTCGGGCAGGCGGCGGCAGTACTTTCTGTACATATCGTTAGCGCGTTGTGTGCGATCAGTAGTAGCAACAGTATCTAAATGTTTAAAAATGTTGAGTGCGGTGATGATCGTATCCCGGCGAGACGCCTGTGCTTGGGTGGGCTGCACATATAATGTCAGTAATATAACTCCTGTAAAAAGTTTGATCAATAGAGATGGCATATATACGGCCTTGCGATCGATATTCGACATTGTAATTATTAAGGGATACGCAAATATGGCGAACAATTTGCTGTTTTTGCAATAAGGCGGCTGTTTTTATTACTTAATACAATAACGTGCTAATAGAGGATCGGCTTTTATACTGCCAATATTACGGATAAACTTCCAATCGGCACAAGCGCCTTCGTTATCTCCCTGCTTGCGTTTTTCATCGGCCTGGGCCAGTATGTCTTCAATAAAGTCTTCGTCGAACCCAAGCTGCTGTTTCAGGGAGATGATGTAGGCCTCTTTGGAGGTATCGGCTTTGCCTGCGTGTTTGTTTTGGTAGTAATTGGTTACGGCGTTCTCCTGCTCCTGCCGCTGGTGATAGGCGTTAATGGCTTGCTCGCGACTTAATTTGGTAGATGAATTGCACCGTGACGGATCCGGGGTAAACCTGACAGGCAGCACGGCGGTAGCAGCTTCTACTCCGGCCGGCAACGTCCACTTACCAGCGGTGCGTTTTACCACACGGATAGCTTCCTCGTCAAGATCGATACCGGGGCCGCTTTGTACTTTTACCTTGTCCACACGGCCATCTTTATAAACCCTGAACTTGACATGCACCACCGCGCTAATACAATTGCGGCTGGCAAAATCGGGATAGATGATCTTCTCTTTCAAAAATTTGTTCAACGCCTGCTCGCCGCCTTTAAAGGTGGGTTGGGCCAATGCCGCGTAAGCTCCGCTGATCAGCGCTATGGTGAAAATTATCCGTCTGAACATAATTGGTAAAATACTATAACGGTAACAACCAAATATACGTATGGTGTTGCTGCATCCGAAGTATTATCTTGCAGCACAATTATTTGGTGCGATGAAAAGAATATTTGTTTTGATGGTTTTGATATTAGCGTTGGGCGAGACAAGCTTTGCTCAGGATAAACTTGACAAGGTACCACCAATGGTATTAGGCAATTTTACCGACGACTACGGCATTAAATACGCTATCAGCGATACGCTTTGGCAGCAATTGCCGCGTACCAAATTCCATATCATCCGCTGGAATGTGGCGCAGCAATATTTGATCGCCAAAAATGATGAAGCTAATCCCGGCGACCGCGGCCTTTATACCCGCATAGACTTTATGCACTTTGATGGCATGGATCCCTGGAAATGGGGTTATTGCCTGACGGCCTACAACGCCAAAAGTGATAAAGATGCCGAAGCCGTAGCAGCGGCCGACCGCGCCAATCCAAAGAAAGGCTGCGGCGGTTATCCCTTCTCGCGCATGAAGGTTAACGAGAACGGCCGCACTAAGTAGCGCGGCCGTTGCGGTATGTTTTAAACTTGATCATTTAAAAAGTGGTCGAAGGTATCGCTTCGTAAGCCCAGTCGAATGGTCTCTAACGGGATCATATCGGCTGGGGCAATGTTGCCCAGGTTTACGTTGGCGCCGATCAATTTAATGAACCAAACCTGCTGTGGTTTTTGCGGGGCTTCCCAAATGATCTTTTCTTCGGGGATCTGGGTCAGGATCTCGTCCACCAAACCCTGGCGCACCTCGCCCGAGTCGCGGTAGATACCTACGTTACCGCTTTCGCGGGCCTCAGCAATCACTTTCCATGATCCGGCTTCCAATTCGGCTTTCATCAGTTGGATCCATTTATAAGGGGCAAATATCTTTTGCACATCTTTAGAACCCACTTCGGATATGACGGTCACTTGCTCTTTTAATTTATGAATGTATTCGCATTTAACCTCGTGAGGGATGGTGATCGATCCGTCTGATATTTCGGCGTGTTGCAGTTGATATTTGTCCAGTAAACGGCGATAATCCTCAAACTGACCGCGGACAATGAATGCCTCGAACATGGTACCGCCAAAATATACCGGGATGCCGGCATCTTTGTACAGTTTTAGTTTTGCATCCAGGTTAGGACTAACGTAAGATGTTGCCCAACCTAATTTTACAATATCGGTATTATGGCCTGCCGTCTCTATCAGGTCCTCTACCCCACGCAGGCTTAAGCCTTTATCCATCACCATGGTATAACCCTTTTCGCGCGGCTTTACGGTACGATCGGGCAGGTCGTTTATTGTAAAATTCATATTGGTTATAAGCTATAACTAAAAGTACTAATGGCGCAAATTTAGCAATTAGTCTTTAAACTAATGTTAAAAATGTAGCTGACCTGTTGCTTATTAGCAGATAATGGTTTGGAAGGGTTAAACTAACGTCTTATGAGCCTATCCAAGAGCTATAAAAACCAAACTACCACCGGCTATTTATGAAAACATCAATCAAATTATTATCGATCATGGTGATCGTTCTTTTCCTATCATCATGTGCTGCATTACGTGGGCCTGATATGACCAAAATATCTATGGGTATGGATAAAGAGACCGTTATAGCCACACTGAAACGCAAACCAGAAAGCGTCATCGGAACTAAAAAATACTCGAGAGAAACAGAGGAAATACTGCAATATGTACACCAGATCAACACCACCCCTGTGGAATACGACTGGCTTTTCTTTTACAATAACAAGCTGGTGCAGTATGGCCGCAGTATGGGCATTTTGATCAAATAGCGGCTTTATTCGCATTGGTGGATACAGGCGTATTTCTTTCCGGTCCAATAGATCAACCCTCCTGCCAATGGAGAGCCATCCTCCGACTGCCAAATTGAAAGCCCGCCATAAGGCGTCTTTACTTTGGCCGACCCAAGTATATCACCGTCTTTGTCAAAGGTCGTCTCATAAGCAACCATCGCTTTGTCCACTTTCCATCGGTCCATCCAGTCCAACCTGTCGCTTTCATCAAAATTTGGCTTGCCAACTTTTGTGCCCGCACCAAAAACGAAGTAGCGGTCGCTATTGCCTTCAATAAGTAGGATACCTTTTTTCTTGGTGCGTTTTTGGATGATCAGGGCAGCTACGTCTTTAACGCCATCGCCGTTAAAGTCAGCCTGCTGATAAGATGGTTTGGCGAACGTTGCTAACGAATATTGCAGATCCAATTTCAACGCCTTGAACTTAGCTGTGTACCAAGCAGGTCTCTGAGCGTTGACAAATTGCGACAGTAATGTCAATGAAATAATGGCGATGAATTTGTTCATGTTTAGGTAGATAAGATATAAGAATGCCCTTTGTGGTCAATTGATCCGAACACAAAGGGCACGAAGGTTTTTCACAACGATGGATCCCTGCTTTCGCCTTTCAGCTTTAACCTTTAACCTTCCCTCTTACCCCTGCATGTACTTATTCACTATCTCCATGATCACTTTATTCTGCTGCAATTGCGGCAAGTACTCGAACAGGATATAGTGTTTTTCTGGGTCTGTCGAAAGCGCACGTTCCAGTTGGGCCAGTGCTTCGGTATATTCTCCTTTAGCGAACAGGTAAGCTACCATGCGGTAGTACAGTTCGGCGGCGTCAGGGTTATTCTTGATAGCTTGAGTGATCACATCGATCGCGTCGTCCAATCGTTTTTGCTCGTATAGGATGGACGAAAAATCCAGCCAGGCATCCACATCCAGCGGGTTCAATTCAACCACTTTTTCGTAAGCTGATTCCGCCTCGGGCATGTGCCCAAGTTTGTATTCCGCATCGGCAATGGCAAACCAGTAGTCGCCGTTGGCAATGTCCAGATCTAATGCTTTGCGGTAAAAGTGCAGGGCCTCAAAATAGCGTTCCTCAAAATCAAGGGTCACCCCTATGCCAAACCAGGCATCGGCCAGTTTGCTGTCCATTTTTACCGCTTTTTTGTAGAAAGAGCGGGCCTCGTCCATTTGTTCCAGCTTTTCGTAGCACTCGCCAATGGCACAATAGGTATCGGCATTGGGCTGCTCGTACTCGAAAGTTTGGCGGTAAACGTCTATCGCATCCTGATATTTTTCCAGGTTAACCAAGGCGTTACCTTTGTTAAAATATGCCGATGCAAAGCTATCCTTGATCAGGATGGCATAATCGTAAGCATCTATGGCTTTCTCGAACAAGCTCAGCTTGGTGAACGCGTTACCCAGATTATACCAGGCGGCATAGCTGTATGGCTCGTTGTCGATATATTGCTCGTAAAACTGGATACTCTCCTGCTGATTGTCCAGCACATCATAACAGAAAGCCAGTTCATAAAGGGCATCCTGATTCTCCATGTTCTGCTCCAAACACTGTTTCAGGTAGCTGATGGCCGTGGTATAGTCGCCCATGTTTTGATGGACGTAGGCAATGTGCAGTAAAATATCGTCGGTCTCTTCGGCCAGCGAAAGGGCTTTTTCGTAATTCTCTAAAGCTTCGCCAAAGCGCTCCAAATTCTCGAACAGGTTTCCGCGGATGATATAGATATCGGCATCGCTGGCTTCCAGCATTTCGGCTTTTTCAAGACAGGTCAGCGCTTCGTCAATGCGGTTGCTAACCACCAGTAATTGCGCTTGCTTGATCAGGAACACGGCGGCATAAGGGTGCTGGTTGCGGGCAAATTCAACTACCTGCAGGGCGCGGGCCGCGTCGTTCTTTTCGATGTAGTAATCAGTGATGTTCTCGAAAGCTTGGGCATCGAAAAAATACTGATCGTGGTTGCGGATCATTTCCTCGTAGCGTTCTACAGAAAACTTCGGGTCCTCGCTGTTAAGATCAAATTCAAATTCGTCTTCCATTCACTTCAATTTGATGTAAAAACCGTCCGGAAATTAGGGTCAGGGAAAATCAACTTTGATCAAATTACGTTTTAAAGACGTTAAAGTATTACTTTAGTTTTCAACAAGCGGCCGTTTTTAACACCCCGGCTTGTTAAGTGATTGATAATAAACAGTAATTGAACTATCTAAAAAAGCCGTGAGAAATTAGCGGCGCAAGAATAAAAATGCCAAATTGATCGCCATGCACGTTAACATCCCCTCTATCCTGGATCGTTTACAAATAAACGAAAATAACGGGTCATTTAGTATCGGTAACGGCTTGGCCGGTTATCATGACACCGCTGTGAAGAACATCAACTCACCGGTAGACGGTAAACTGATCGCGGCTGTTACCATGGCATCCGGCGCCAATTATGATCAGGTAGTCGCCGCCGCTCAGGACGCTTTTAAAGTGTGGAGGACCTGGCCCGCCCCCAAGCGCGGCGAGATCGTGCGGCAAGTAGGCGATGCCTTACGCCAACACAAAGCCGACCTCGGCGCGCTGGTATCCTACGAGATGGGCAAGAGCCTGCAGGAAGGCTTTGGCGAGGTGCAGGAAATGATAGACATCTGCGACTTTGCCGTTGGCCAAAGCCGGCAACTGTATGGCCTTACCATGCACTCCGAGCGGCCACAGCACCGCATGTACGAGCAGTATCATCCGTTGGGTGTGGTGGGTATTATATCCGCCTTTAATTTTCCGGTAGCGGTATGGAGCTGGAACGCTGCCCTGGCCTGGGTTTGCGGCAATGTCTGCATTTGGAAGCCGTCAGAAAAAACACCATTGACGGCGATCGCCTGTCAGCATATCGTTGAGGAGGTTTTTAAGGCGAATGATGTGCCGACGGGAGTATCCTGCTTAGTTCTTGGCGATAGGGCCATCGGCGAAGCCATGGCGGACGATACGCGTGTGCCGTTAATATCAGCGACGGGATCTACCCGAATGGGCAAAGCCGTGGCTACTAAAGTAGCTGCGCGATTAGGCAAAAGCCTGTTAGAGCTTGGCGGCAACAACGCCATCATCATTACCGAAAATGCCGATCTGGATATGGCACTGATCGGGGCAGTATTCGGTGCGGTGGGCACCGCCGGGCAGCGTTGTACCACCACGCGTCGCTTGATCATTCATAACAGCGTTTACGATAGTTTTAAGCAGAAACTGATCAGTGCTTATGGGCAGATCCGCATTGGCGATCCGCTGGACGAGCATAACCACATGGGGCCACTGATCGACCAGGACGCCGTAACGGCATATTTACGATCCATTGAAGCTTGCAAAGCCGAAGGCGGACAATTTGTGGTCGATGGCGGCGTTTTAGAAGGCGCGGGATATGAGTCGGGTTGCTACGTAAAACCTTGCATTGCCGAGGTGGAGAATAGCTTCGCGATCGTTCAGCACGAGACCTTTGCACCGATATTATACCTGATCAGATATAATGCGTTGGATGAGGCCATCGAATTGCAGAACGCGGTACCGCAAGGATTATCATCGGCCATTATGACCAATAATTTGCGGCAGGCCGAACAATTTTTGTCGTACGCGGGTTCTGATTGCGGCATTGCCAACGTCAATATAGGCACCTCTGGCGCTGAGATAGGTGGCGCCTTCGGCGGTGAAAAAGAGACCGGCGGCGGCCGCGAATCCGGCTCGGATGCCTGGAAAGCCTACATGCGCCGGCAGACCAACACGATCAACTACTCCTCGGCATTGCCGCTGGCACAGGGGATAAAGTTTGATCTTTGATCGGCGGGCGTAGGCCGTTGGCGCATTTTAAACCCTCTTTCCGCTTTAGCGGAGAGAGGGTGACAAGCGAAGCGATGTCGGGTGAGTCAACTCGGCGGCTATGCGTAACCGCTCTGCCTGTCTGTTGACTCAGAAACGATTTGGAGATTGACCGCTTCGGTTGCGAATAATTTAACAATGCCGCAATGGCATAGCAAAACAATAAATGAATATAACCAAATACGCCGCCGGCATGGCTTTAAGTGCCGCCCTTTTTGCAAGCATTAACGTAAACGCTCAGTTTGTCCCTGCACCGCCACCCAAGCCATCGCCACAAAACTGGCATGCGCTGGATCTGACTACCGATGGCTACTACGGCGTCAGCTTGGCTAAAGCTTATGCCTTGCTGAAAGGCAAAAAAAGTAAGCCCGTGACCGTAGCTGTGATAGACAGCGGTGTAGACACCCTGCAAAAAGACCTGAAAAGCATTTTTTGGGTAAACACCAAAGAGATACCGGGTAACGGTATCGATGATGACAAGAACGGCTACATAGACGACATACACGGATGGAACTTTTTAGGCGGCCCGGGTGGCCAATGCGACCATAACGAGACCACCGAAGAGGTACGTGAATACAACCGCCTGAAAGGCAAATACCTTGGTGCGAACACTTCTACGACCGCCGATCCGAAAGAAGAAGCTTACTGGCAGCAGGTGCGCACCACTTATGAAACGACGGTAAATAAATCGCGTGAGGAGTTGCAAGACTTGAAACCTTACATGAATATTTTGGTGGGTACCAGCGGCTTTATTAAACGCGAACTGAAATTGAAGCCTTCGGATAGTTTTACCATGATGGATCTTGGCCGCATCACTACCCCTAACGACACGGTGCGTGAGTGCAAAAATGCCTGGATGTCGGTATTTCAACAGCAGGGTGTAGAAAAAAGTAACGCTGATATCATTAAAGGCCTGAGTGAATATATCACCAAGCTAAGCAACGACGTTAACCCGGATCTGGAAGCCCGCAAACGCATTGTAGGCGATGACCCGAATAATTGGGAAGACAAAAAATATGGCAGCAACCAACTCAAATTCCCGGATGCGCAGCACGGGACAATGGTGGCAGGTTTTATTGGCGCTATGCGTGGCAACGGTTATGGCATTGATGGCGTGGCCGATAACGTGCGCATCATGGCTATCAAAGCGGTACCTAACGGCGACGAGTACGATAAAGATATTGCCTACGCCATCCGCTACGCGGTGGATAATGGTGCTAAGATCGTTAACATGAGTTTTGGTAAAAAGCTGTCGCCGCATAAGGATTGGGTAGATGCTGCATACAAATATGCTGCCGAGCACGATGTACTGCTCATATCGGCAGCCGGTAACGACAATCAAGATGTGGACAGTAAAGCCGATTACCCCAATGACACGTTTGCTGATGGCTCGGCCGCCGATGCCGACAACGTGATCAACGTCGGTGCATCGGGCCCTAAAAAGGATGAGACCCTGGCTGCCGAGTTCAGCAACTACGGTAAAAAGAATGTGGACGTATTTGCTCCGGGTGTTAAAGTAACTTCGGTAAATACCGACGGCGAGTTCAGTACAGAGGATGGTACCAGCTTTGCCTCGCCGATAACCGCCGGTATAGCCGCGCTGATCTTAGAGTATTACCCTACCCTAAGTTCAAAACAGATCAAGCAGGCCATTTTAGGTTCGGCCAAGCCATTGACTGGTGTAATGGTTTTGAAACCCGGCAGTAAAGAAGAGAAAGTTGATTTCGCCACCCTAAGTAAGACCGGCGGTGTAGTGAATGCCTACGAAGCCTTGTTACTGGCATCGAAGATGAAGGGCGAAAGGAAGTAAGCCCCGGCTCCCAAAAGGGGAGCCAATGAGTGAACTGCGAAGTCAAAAAAGCCGTTCGTTTTAACCATACTAAAAGCACGTTTTTGTTCAAAAAAGCGTGCTTTTTTTGCGTTTTGAAATTTTTTGCAAAATGCGCAACCCACGGTTGCGCGTTTTGCGGATCTGTTGCTACTGACGCCGTTTTTTGGCTGTCATGGTGAGCGTGTCGAACCATGGTGCGGAGGGTTCGACACTATGCCAGTGGCGACCATGCACATCGGCCAAGCCCTGCGCACGTCGCTCTTCGACACGCTCAGGGTGAATCCCTCTCATTAAAGGTCCAATGGGACCATAAACTCGCAACTGTAAAAGCGAAAAGCAGTTTTTTACTAAAACACCCTCAAAGTCAGCAAAGTAACATCATCGATAGGCTTGCCCCGCATGATCAGGTTAAGGTGGTCCATCAGCATTTGGTTGAACTTGTCGGGGGGGCGGTGGCCTTGTTGCAGGGCAAAGTTCAGTAGCTCGTGCTCGTTCCAGCGTTGGTTGGGGTTAAGCTCGTAGTCCATCAGGCCGTCGGTATAGTTGATGATGAGCGAGCCGGGGTCAACATCCACCTCGCCCTGATTAATGAATGGCAGCTCCTCAAAAGCGCCGATCATGGTGGTGCCCAGCTTTAATAACATGGCCTGGCCATTGCAATACAGGATCGACGGATTATGCCCGGCGTTGATGTAGGTAAGCTTGCGGGTCTGCTGGTTGTATTTCGCTAAAAAGAGGGTAATGAATTTCTCGCCCCGTGTGTTCTTTACTACGATACTGTTCAGGCGTTCGATAACCGACGTCAGGTCATCATCAACCGTGGCCCAGGCGCGTAGACTGGCCTGGAAGTTAGCCATCAGTAGCGCGGCTGATACGCCCTTGCCCGATACGTCGGCTATGCACCAGATCAGCTCGTGCTCGTTAATGCGCATAAAGTCGAAGTAGTCGCCGCCGATGTTTTGGTGGGGCAGGTACATGGCTCCTATCTCCACCGCCGAATCCTTATGCAGCTTGCCGGGGATCAGCATGTTCTGTACTTCAGATGCCAGCTCCATTTCGCGCTGCATACGCTCGGCCTCCAATCGCTGGCGGAACAACTTTTTATTTTGCAGGGCCAGGATAATAGCATTGATCAGCGTCTGAATGAACGACAGGTCGTTGTCCATCATCTCTGCCGGCGAGTTAAAATCACCTATCAGTGCGTATGCAAGGTTCTTGGTCTTATCGTTAAAGGGGATAAAATGGCTGTAGTTTTTCAGCAATGCATGTTCGCTATCTGCCAATGGCAGGGGATGGCGGTTTTTCTTTAACGTGGTGCAGGCCTTAAGGAGCACAGGCAGCGTTTCGAACTGGCCGCCGTACTTGGATATGCAGATAAAGCTACCGTCCTTCTCGATCAGTAAACGCAACTTGCCCACATTCAGGTGGTTCTGCAAAATAGCTTCCATCATCTCTATCAACACGGGGGTCGATGAGTTTTTGTTGATGGCGCGGGTGATCTCTAAAAGAGCGTTCAACTCCGATTGCCGTTTTAGCAACAGTCGGATCAGTTCGTCTTCTCCAGGGTCAAAGTTGGTATCTTGCATTAGGCAGCTTGTGGGCTCGCATCTAAATTATAAAAAATACTTCAAAAACGCCGGTTATGCATTTTTTAACAAATTCGCAAAAAATGTCCGCCCGGATATTTGCACTTTAAAACCTGTTTGCTATATTTGTTAGTATCAACCTATCTGTCATGAAAACCATTCTTAAAACTTTTATCCTGTTTTCTTTCCTGTATATCTCTAACATCGCATCTGCACAGGTCAGCAAAAAAGACTTTGTAGGCATTTGGGAATTTGTACAATTTGGGGCCGATCCCAATAACCTTGGTCCATCTGCCCGAGGCGTACTTACTATCCGTACCGACACTTCGTTTACCATTGTAAGGCAGTCAGGCCAAGGGGCTGTGATCACCCAAAGCGGAACATATAAAGTAGCCGACGATAAATTCTTCGTCCAAAAGAAAACCTACCAAATGCCGGCCCTTGGTAACGAAGGCGTTGGTCAGGAAGATAAATTAACTTACTGGTTCAGCGAGGATAAAAAGGCTTTAAGGTATTCGTACGCCCTGGCATCGGGCGAGGTTTATTACGAGGTTTGGCGGAGGTTGTAGAAGAGATCAAGAGATCAACAGCAAGTCCCGTATCTGGTCGAAGTTGAAAACTTCAACCTAAAATTAAGCAAGCATTCTGCTTGTGGAAGCTGAAAGCTTCCAACAATTCCGGACGAAGCTGGATGCTTTGTACAGGAGGCAGATCTTAATATTGCCCCAATATCCTCGCCTTCTGACGCTTAAACTCCTCTTCGGATATCGTGCCGTTATCCAGCAGGGTTTTATACTTGGTCAACTCATCGGCCGATGATGTTGGTGTGTTGAAATTGTAGAAAACCGGTTGTTGTTTGCGGCTGCTCAATAAAACAATGATCACGCCCAGGTAACTTAAGAAAAAGCCCAGGATGAGTCCAACGCCGCCGCCAATGGTCCTGTCTTTACCTAAGGAGTAGCCTAAAAATATCGGTGCGATCCAAATGCCGACGCCGACGATCAAGATCAAAATGATCTCGCTCATGCCAATGCCCATTTTGTGTGTTGTTTAAGGTTTATAAATTGTGGTTTATTTAAGTTTCATTTCATCCTTTATCGCCCGCAAAAACTCGTTGGCATGTTGCGATCCAATGATGTATAAAAGGCCGTCGCGATCGGTAAGGTGGATGGCATCGTTACCGGCTGTATAAAAACGGATGGTGCCGCTTTTGTGCAAATTATAAACAGGGTTGTTGAACAGGTAGCGGCTGTAGCTGCCCTTCTCTACCTTAACAATGCTGTTCAGGTCTATCTTGACCAGTTTACTGCTCCACAGGCCGTCTACCATAATGCTTTTGTTGATGACACGGGTACGGAAATGCAACAAGAAACCCAGGATGATGGATATAGTGATAATGCCAAAACCGACCACTAATAGCAGGTCGCCGTTACGCTCGCGCTCGTCGGTAAAAAAGTAAGCGGCAAAGCAAAACATAGCCAAAACCAGGCGTATAGTTATCGGGATCCACTCGCGCCCCAGGTATTGCTTCTCGGTAAAAGCCGTATTATCTGTCATAGGGTATTATTCAGTTCGAATATAGTAACTTTTTTAGTCTTTGCACTCACTTTGTACCGGTCATCCAACCGGTATCCGCCCAGCCAAATAATGTCGCCGTTGCCATTGATCAGCACGGGCACTTGTTCTTTTTGATGCAGCGGTAATTTTTGCTGTATAAAAAAGTCGCTCAGCAATTGCCGCCCTTTCATCCCCAGTGGCTGAAACGTATCGCCTTGTTGCCAGGGGCGCATTAGCAAGGGGTAGATCAGCCGGTCCGTATCAACCGATGTCGCCATCGGGTTATCGCGGATCACCAACGGACTATCATCGTGCAAAACAGACAAACGGAACGCGCCATAGTTTAACAAGTGCGCATCGGCAGCAATCGTTAAAGAGGCATGTTCTTTTATACGGTTTTCCGTCAGGATGAGTTTATCCCTGTCCAGCAATAAATTGTGCGTAGCCGAATTAAACGTGCGGCCCGAATGTTTATCTAATGATGTGATGATGCGGTCGACGTTCTCGCGGTTGAACCCGTAAGGCTGCAACAAGCTGAACAGCAACAGGTGTTGCGGCGAAAGCTGACGGATCACAGCCAAAGGCAAATGCAATTCATCGCCATGGATGATCAATTGTTGACGGTATTTGTCCGTCTCTTGCTCCAGCAGTTGCTCCAACTGGCGAAAGTGTTGCAGGTTATGCTCAAAAGTGCGTTCTAATGATGGATTGAGTGTTTTGAGTTTAGGGATCACCTCGTGCCGGATGAGGTTGCGGGCATATTTGGTGGATGAATTGCTGCTATCCTCGCGGTAGGGGATGTTGTTTTTGGACACGATCGACTCGATCTCGTCGCGGCCTAAAAATAGTAATGGCCTGGTTAGGTGGCCGTTTTGGGGTAAAATACCGTGCAGGCCGGTAATACCGGTGCCGCGGGTAAGGTTCAACAATATTGTTTCGATGGCATCGTTTTGGTGGTGTGCTAAAGCGATGGTGCAGTAATGGTTTTGCAGGCGCAATTCATCGAACCATTGGTAACGCAATTGCCGGGCGGCCATTTGTATAGATAGCTTGTGGCGGGCGGCAAAAGCGGTAGTATCAAAGTTGATGGTATGGAAGGGGGCGTTCATTTCGGTTGCAAGGTCCCGGCAAAATGCCTGATCAGCATCGGCCTCGGCACCCCTAAGCTGAAAGTTACAATGGGCAATGGCGAAAGCCTGACCACTGGCGGCCAGCAAACGCGCCATCAATACCGAATCCATACCGCCGCTAACGGCAGCCAAAACAACGCTGCCGCTATTGAACAAGCGGTTTTGGGTAACAAACTCGGAGAACTGGCTAACAGGCAGCATCCATCAAAATTATTAATTTAATAAGCGCAACCAAAAAACTAATTTTGCCAACGTGATAAAAAGGCTCTTAACGTTTTTGCTATTAACCCTATCTGTGCAGGCTATAGCGCAGAAGAACACCCTGAATATAACCAGGTCCAGCAGTTCGGTAATGGCATCGCCGGATCTGTTGAAGGTTTATAATGGCACATTCACGCAAAAATATTCGGTGCTTACCTGCGATAGCGCCTACGTGTACACCAAGCTGAACACCTTTGATGCTTTTGGCCACGTGGTGATCACCCAGGGCGATACCCTGCACGTGTACTCGGACAAGCTGAATTATAACGACAACACCAAAATAGCGCTGCTGACCGAGAACGTGAAAATGGTGGAGAAGGACGCGGTGCTGACCACAAACTGGCTCAACTATAATACGGCTACCAAGGTGGGTACTTATATTGACGGCGGGAAGATCGTTAATAAAGAGAACACCCTCACCAGTCGCAATGGGTATTATTATGCCAACACCCGCGATGTTTATTTCCGTTACGATGTAGTGACCAACGGCCCCGACGCGTTGATCCGAACCGATACTATGCGTTATAACTCGGGTACCAAGATCACTTACTTTTACGGCCCTACCCGCATTTTTGGTAAAAAAGACAAGGATACCCTGTACACCGAGAACGGCACCTATAACACCAAGACCGAGCAGGCCTTTTTTGGCAAGCGCAACCGCTACTCGCAAGGCACTAAATCGCTTAAAGGGGACAGTCTTTTTTACGATAAGCTGAAAGGCTACGGTAAGGCCATCCGCAATATCACTTTTGAGGATACCGAACAGCGTATGGTTTTGAAGGGGCATTTGGGCGAATATTTCCGCAAGGAGGAAAAGGCCGTAGTGACTCAAAACCCTTATGTGGTATTGATATCCGAAGAGAAAGATACTACTAAGAAAGTTGCTACGGTAGACCCGGCAAAAACGCCTAAGATAACCGATGGGGTATCGTCGGCCATCAGCACCGCTACTACCTTATTGCCGGGAGGTAAATTATTAGATAACCCCGCGAGTATTGCCGGGGTGCTGCCATTGAACAAGGTAGACTCGTTAACTAAGGCCATGGGCGCGCAACCCGGACTAAAAAACGCGCTCACTCCGGCTAACATCAAAACGGCCGACTCTTTAGCAAAATTAAAGTCGACACAAGCGGCTATAAAAGCGGCTATGCCATTGGCGAGCAGCAAAATGGCCGACTCGATAAAACGGGCAGCGACCAAAGCTTTGGTTACCGGGAAAGCCCCGACGGTTACGTCCGCGCAAAAGAAAGCGGTAACGCAAGTGGTGGGTAATTTTGGCGTGGCCGTTCCAGCACCTAAGCCGGCAACTGTTAAACCTGCGCCGGCTAAAGCCCCTGCGATAGTAAAATACGTAACGCCCAAAGCCCCGCCAAGGATCCCGGACCCGGTATACACCGGGCCCGACCTGCATTTGAACGATCCCAAACCAAAAAATACGCCCGGCATTAAGCGCGATACCATGTTTATTGGGGCAGACACTTTAGAGACCCGCATGGTCACTTTTAAAACGTTGAAAGAATTACAGGAGAAACGCAGGCTGGCAGGTATAGTGGACCCTAATCGTAAGATCGTTCCGCCGGTAGTTCCGTACACGTTAAAGAACTTGCCTAAGGTGCTGGAAACTATCCCGCCAAAATTTCCTTATTTAGCTTATCCGCCGTTCAAGGAAAGGCCGCTGCCTTACCTGCCTAAAAAGGATACGGTGGCTAAAGTTGAACCGGCCAAAAAACCGGACCTTAAACCGAAGCCTAAACCAGATCCTAAAAAGATAGCGGCCGATTCGGTTTTAAAAGCGAAGCGCCTGGCCGATTCTATAAAGCTGGCCAAAATGCAGCTGCCCGATACCGCCCGTGTACGGATCTTGAGCGCACACCACAACGTGCGGATCTTTAGGGCCGACCTGCAGGGACGTGCCGATTCGTTGTTCTACAGCTCGAGCGATTCGATCATCCGCAACTATGTTAAACCGATGTATTGGACGCAGGGCGCGCAATTATCGGGCGATACCATCAACTTGCAGCTGAAGAACAAGAAGGCCGATTATATGGATGTGTTCCCTAAAAGCTTTGTGGTCTACATAGAGAAAAAGGATTCGACACATTTTAACCAGATCGGCGGTAAGCGCATTCAGTTCTGGTTTAAAGAGAATAAGATATCGCGCGTGTTCGTGACCGGCAATGCCGAGACCATTTACAATAAACGATCTGATAAGACCGATGCCGTGACCGATCTGTACCGCTCCATCAGCAGTACGCTCAATTTTAATTTCAAAAATAACGAGATGGCCAATATGATGGCCAGCACCAAGGTTGACGAAAAGATCACCCCGATAAAGGAGGTGACCGAGGAGGATAAAACGTTGAAGAACTTTATCTGGAAGCCCAAGGACCGCCCGGCATCAAAAGAAGAGATCATCAACCCGCCAAAAAAACCTGTCGAACCTAAAAAAGTAGCCCCTAAAAAAGGCACCGACCCGGCAGCAAAGCCCGGAGCAAAACCAACCACGGATGGTAAGCCAACAGGCAAAGCAGCATCGGCAACTGATAAGGCAGGTTCGGCCACCACGGCAGGAAAGGATTCGATCAAAACAATATCCGAAAAGTTGGTACCTCCTAAAGCGTTAGTTGATTCATTGAATAAGGCCAAGGGTAAGCCGATTACCGCTCCCGCCCGCAAAGACTCGTCTAAGAATATTTTGGGCGATAAGACAGCTACGCCGAAAGCGTACGTAGATTCTTTAAATAAAGAGAAAGCCAAAGAAGAAGCTGCAAAGAAAGCTGCCCCGCCGGTTAAGGACACTACGGTTAGGAAGCCGTAACATTGAGCGAAGCAAAGCGGTCTTGCCTATTTGTTTAGGCCGTCATGGTGAGCGCGTCGAACCATGGTGCGTTGGGCTGGACAGGCTCAGGGTGACAGCCCTTGTCATTTACTTCAAAATCAAACAGATCTAATAACTCAGGCCGTCATGGTGAGCTTGTCGAACCATGGTGCGGTGGACTTGACACTATGCAAAGGCGACCATGCATATCGGCCATGCCCCGCGCACGTTGCCCTTCGACAAGCTCAGGGTGACTGCCCCGCTCCCCGTCGTTTGTGTCCTCGCAAACGACCAAAGGAAAAAACGTTAAGCTCACGTTGATGCCCGGCACAATGCCATAAAAGCGAAAAGCCACCCTTTTGGGATGGCTTTTCGCTTCATCAATTATCGATCAGACCTTAATTCCCGATCTCTTTAATAGCTGCATCAATGGCGGCTACCGAAGCATTATCATTCTTTGTAGCACGGGCAGCCTTCAACGTGGTCAGTAAGTTGATCACAAGTGGACCAGCTCCTTGCGACTTGAATTGCACACCAATATTTTTTAGTATCGCGACGCCTTCTTGCACGTAAGTTGCATTATCGATACGGCCAAGGTAGCCCGGCAACTGACGGAAAAATGGAAGCGCATTTTGCACATCGCCACTGATCTTGCTTTTGATCATCGGCCACTCGGCTGATGTGCCCGTCTCTAAGTAAAGACCGATCAGCGGGGTTTGTAAAGCTTCCTGACTTTCTTTGTCCATGGTTTTTAATGCGGCGGTAGCCTCATCTTTAGCGATAGGCAACATGGCCACAAACGCAGCACCCTGCACCGACAATGATTGGCTGCCCAATGCCGTTTTAAATAACGGCAGGTTGGTCTGGTCTTTCAATTTACCCAAAGCAGCAATAGCTGCAGCCTTAACCAAATTGTTAGCATCGCTTTGCGCCAATTGTTTAAGGACAGGCAGCGCAGTTGCACGGATATCGGCATTGGTAGGGTCTAAGGCCGAGATGGCACGTTGCTGCAAACCAAAGTATTTATCCTTTAAAGCCGCGATCAGCACGCGCTGCGCGCCTTTGTCGTTCTTGTTGGCAATAGCAGCGGTCAATGCCTCGTTACGGTCCAAAAACAACGGCGCGTTGAAATATTGAAATACGTATTCTTCCAGCGACTTGTTGTCGGTTTTAGCCCATAGGATCTTTTTGTCGCCGTCCACATTAACCAACTCCGGTTTAGCATCCAGTTTGTAGCTGATGGTATCCGACGCGTCTTTCATCCAGTAAGCATGGCGTGTTTTTTTTCCGCCTGAGTAGATATCCACGAACATTGGCAAGGTAAAGATCTGTCCGGTCTGCGTTTGTTTCAGGTAGATGCTTTGGGTTTTGGTTGCGGCATCCCATTTGTAGTCGATAGTAACTACCGGGTGACCCGCGCCAAAGTACCATTGGTTAAAGAACCAGTTCAGGTCCTTACCGCTGG
Source organism: Mucilaginibacter myungsuensis (assembly GCF_015222005.1). Taxonomy (GTDB): domain Bacteria; phylum Bacteroidota; class Bacteroidia; order Sphingobacteriales; family Sphingobacteriaceae; genus Mucilaginibacter; species Mucilaginibacter myungsuensis. The sequence continues at coordinate 352,985 of NZ_JADFFL010000002.1, forward strand.
CTTCTTCTAATGCCAAACGTAATTGGTGAGCTTCGCCGTTCTTAAAGGCATTGGTCTTCAAGTAGATGTTCAAACCTTTGTAGAAAGTCTCGCGGCCTAAATAGGTGCGCAGCATATTTAGGATGGTACCACCTTTTTGGTAGGTAACACCATCGAAAACATCCTCTTTATCGTTGTAATAGAAACGCACCAGGTCCTTTTTATCATTACCTCTGCCGCCCATGTAGTTACGCATGTCCTGGTAAGAATGCGCGTCGCCGGCATCCTGACCGTATTTGTGTTCGGCCCAAAGGGTCTCACTCAAGTCGGCGAAAGATTCGTTAACGGTAAGGTTGCTCCAGCTCTCGGCCGTAACATAATCACCGAACCACTGGTGGAATAACTCGTGCGCGATGGTGCTTTGGCCCTGGCTAAAGTAAGCGTCCAGCAATTCGCGTTTGGTGGCTTGTACATACTCGCCGTGCAGCGTAGCGCTCGTATTCTCCATAGCACCGCTCACGTAATCACGGCAAACGATCTGGGCATATTTGTCCCAAGGGTAATCAACACCCAAGATCTTTGAGTAAAAGTCGATTATCTCCGGGGTGTCGCCAAAGATCTCTTTAGCATATGGGGCATATTTTGCTTCCAGATAGTAATCAACCGGAACGGTTTTCCATTTATCGCGATAGATCTTAAAATCGCCCACGGCCATCATAAATAAGTATGGCGAGTGCGGTTTTAGCTGCTGCCAGGTATCGGTACGGGTACCGTCGGCATTTTTCTTTTGCGATATCAGTTTACCGTTAGATAGCGTAACGTACTTAGACTGTACGGTCATGCTGATCTCTTCGGTAGTTTTCTGATTAGGCTTGTCAATGGTCGGGAACCAGCAAGATGAACTTTCGGTCTCGCCCTGTGTCCAGATCTGGGTCGGCTTGTCCTTTTCGGTACCGTCAGGGTTAATAAAGTACAACCCTTTGGCATCGCTGATGGCCGCGCTGCCTTTAGCCTTTAACTCGTTAGGTTTAGAGGTGTAATCGATGTAAACGATATAGCTTTCGTTATTACGGTAAACCTTATCCAGCTTAATGTTCAGTTGCAGGCTATCCTCGTAAACGTATTTAAGCGGCGTAGCTCTCCCGGCTTTGATCACCGAGATGCTCTTAATGTCCATCCCTTTAGCGTCCAGACGCAAGGTATCGGTAGGATACTGGTGCGGTTTTAGGGTGATCCAGGCCTTACCATACAGGTAACGCTTTTTGTAATCGAATTTAACATCCAGTTTGGTATGCACCAGATCGTTGATCTTATCTACCGTGGCGCGGTACACCTTACTGGTAGTAGGCACCGCCGGAGGGGCTTGTGCAAAAGCCGGCGCGCCGATAGTAGCAACGCCCGCCACCGCCATAAAAGCGGCGGCTATCGTGTTCAGTTTTGTCATCTGTGTTTTGTAAAACGCTAAAGTAGGGCTTTTGCGCTAAAAGGCTGAATATTCACATCGATATGTGATGTGCGGGAATCACCCGGGGGGATTCAATCCCTCCTTGGGGAGGGGTGTGCAGGGAATGAGCGGGAGCAGGGAGGGGTTTTGCCACAATGCATAGCTGATCTCCCCTCCCTGCCATTTCAACACGAGCCAACCGCACCCCTCCCCAGGGAGGGACTTAACAAAAAAACGCCCCGCAAATGCGGAGCGTTCAATATCATAACCGGTCACTGATCAACCAGTCACCGATCACCGACCTGATTAGCAATACTGCTCAAACGCATCGATCAAATTATCAGCGATCATTTGGGCAGGGCGGCCTTCAATTTGGTAACGCTCGATGATGTGTACCAATTTACCATCTTTGAACAGCGCCATTGACGGAGATGATGGCGGGTAAGGGGCCATATAACCACGGGCTTTATCAACCGCTTCTTTTTCCATACCGGCAAAAACGGTCACCAATCTATCCGGGTGTTTACCGTGTGCCGATGCCATTTTAGCGGCAGGGCGGGCGTTAGCGGCGGCGCAACCGCAAACCGAGTTCACCATTACAAAAACGGTACCTTCGCTTTCAATAGCGGCAGTTACAGCTTCGGCATCTTTTAATTCGGTGAAACCAACTTTGGTCAGGTCCTCGCGCATTGGGGCAACTAAATATTCTGGATACATCATAGTGTTTGTTCTTTTTAAATTTACAAGTGCAAAAATATCAAAACATTAACACATTTTATTTTCGGCGATAAATAATAACAATGGGTTGACTTTCGTTAAAATTATCTTTTACAGTAACTTGTTAACCAACACTTACGTAGAAAGCGTACTACCCTAATTTTTATTAAACTAAAGGATGAACTTGAAGCAAACGCTATTGAGCAAAAATTTATTTATAAAAAAATCACGCTCCACTTCTGAAACCGTCGCCATTAAGGCAAAGAATTTTAGGAGGTTCAAAACTTTCGCTATTACGTCGTCGTTAGCGCTGGCTGTAATGGTATGGATCATTGCCGACCTGTCGCAAAAGAACAAGGTACAAGAGGCCGAAAAGGCGCAGCTGATGGCCCAGATCAGTGTGTTAAATCAGCAAATGAATAAAACCAGCTCGGCGCTTGACTCTGTCACCAACAAACAACTCAGCAGCGACGAAAAGGCTATGACCTACATTGGCGCGATCGAGAAAAAGCTGACCACCATTAATAATTACTTATCTAAACGCGGCTTGCGCGGTTTCTCTTTCAAAAAAGTGAAGACCGGCGGAGACAGCAAAGTAGCGGCCGAGAAGATATTTTCTAAGTACGATAGCTACCTCTCTCGCCTGGTGAGTAATGTGAGTTTGATGCCGATGGGTTACCCAAGGATCAGCGCTTTCACCTCGCTGTTCGGTCACCGTGGCAACCCGTTCGGGTTCGGTAATAAGGAATTCCATCCGGGGATAGATTTTAAGGGCAAGACAGGTGACCCGGTAAAATGCACCGCTGCCGGTACGGTAGAGTTTGCCGGAAAGGCAGGTGGTTACGGTAACTGTGTCCGCATTAAACATATCAACGGCATCATGACCTTGTATGGTCACCTCTCTAAGATAAATGTTCGCGAGGGTCAACAGGTAAGTGTTGGGCAACTGATCGGTAAGGTCGGTTCAACCGGGCGCTCTACCGCGGCACACTTGCATTATGAGGTGCGCCGGAACGGAAAAGCCGTAAACCCTAAGGAATATCTAAGCCTGAATTAACCAATAGGTTAAGTGCTTTAACCTCAGCAATAAACGGCATGTGTAAGGCTATTTTTACGCAGATTAATTAGGAATATTGGCTCGGCAAGCCCTATATTGCACGTCCTAAACGTTGCAATTTTGAAATAATGAAGTCGAAAAAGAAAGATATTAGTACCATCATGATCTTGAATAAAGATCGGGTTGGCGCTAAAACCATACAGGTAAACACCAAGCATATCAGCCGTTTTTGGCATTACGTTACAGGCATCCTGTTATTGGTGGTCTCTCTTACGTTGAGCATTTTTTATCTGCACGGACAAAACCAACAAAAGGACGCGGAAAAGCAACAGCTGATCGCCCAGATCACCAAACTGAAAGGCCACATGGCCACCGTTGAAAGCAACGCCAAAGAGACCCAGAGTGCCCAAACCTACATCCAGGCGATCGAAAATAAACTGCAGACCATCAACTCTTATTTACGTAAACGCGGCCTGCCGGGCTTCAGCAACAAAAAAGTTGGCGGCAGCGGCGGCAAACACGAAGAAGAGGACCTGACCGATAAAGAAAAATACACCTTATATGACGAATACTTAGGCCGCCTGGCAAAAACCATTGCCTACACCCCAATGGGTTACCCGCGTTTAAGTTCTTTCAACTCCATTTTTGGTTACCGTAGCGATCCGTTTAACGGGGCGCGTGCCGAGTATCATCCCGGTATCGATTTTAAAGGCAACCATGGCGATCCGGTTAAGGCAACAGCTACAGGTACTATTGTACACGCGGGCTGGTTCGGTGGTTATGGTAACTGTGTGCGTATCCGTCATGCTAACAACCTCGAGACGCTGTATGGACATTTGTCAAAGATCACCGTACGCGAGGGTCAAAAAGTGACCGTAGGCGATGTGGTAGGTAAAGTAGGTTCGACAGGTCATAGCACCGGCAGCCACTTGCATTACGAGGTACGCCGCGATGGTAAGCCCATCAACCCGGTAAAATTCCTTTCTATCAGCAACTAATGGCCCTGTTTAAAAATCAACAGCATAAGGGCATAGATGAGCAGCCCATATCCAGCATCATCAGCGAGGGTTCGGTCATCGACGGTACATTTAAAGCCCCCGGCTTTGTACGTGTAGACGGCCAGATAAACGGTAACGTAACCATAGAAGGCGGCATGATCCTGGGTGAAAAGGGCAGCGTTAAAGGCAACGTGAATACCAAACAAATAGTAGTTTACGGCATCGTGGACGGCGACGTGACCGCCGAAGCCTTAGAGATACGCAGCACCGGCAAGATCAAAGGCAATATCAAAACCAACAGCATCCAAATGGACTCAGGCGCGGTGTACAACGGTACGCTGAGTATGAGTGTTTAGAAGTCACACAAACATTTTCGGATATTTTCACATCCCTCCTTGGAGAGGGGTGCAATGGCTTGTGATGAAAAAGGCAGGGAGGGGTTTCGCCGCTTTGCATTGTGTTTAACCCCTCCCTACTCACGCTCTTACCTCCCACGCCCCTCCCCAAGGAGGGATTAAAAAAACTTACTGTCCCTTCTGCTCCAAAAACTCATCTATCGCCGCTACCGCGCTATCGTACCGTTCCTGCCCCGTTCCGGATATCACTACGTAGTTTGCGTTAAGCGCCTGCAATTCCTTGTGCCAAACATTCATAAAATGCTCGCGCTGGTCGGGGAAATCGCGTAGCGGGTCGTCCTGCCAGGGCAGGTCGATATCTAAAAGCAAGTAAAGATCATAATGATGTTTGGGCAACTCGTCCAATACCTCTTGCGGGGTATAGCCAAAAAAAGCGTCGCTCCAGATCTTTACGGTGATGAATGTGGTATCGCATATCAGTATCCCGTTGGTCTTCGGCGCCATTTCTTTTTCCAGTGCGATCTGTCCACGGAACATGGCAACCTCATCCTCAATGGTCGGCGGGGCGGTTAGCGCGGCACAGTAATCGCGTGCGAATTCCGGCACCCAAATGGTGTGGTAATGCTCAGCCAAATAAGCCGACATAGTAGATTTACCGGTAGATTCCGGACCTACGATGGCGATCTTTGCCCGCTCGCCCCCTGAAGGAGGAGTAGAATTTTTTATATTGTTGAGTTGACTCATTGTTCTTTTTTTAGATCTCTCCTTGGGGAATATAGCCGTCGACTAAAGCTCTATTTACCACCTTGTCATCCTGAGGAACGAAGGACCTTCACCACTTGGTTTAACGGATATGCATGGTCCGTTTAGCATGGTAGCGAAGGTCCTTCGTTCCTCAGGATGACATTTTCGTTTAAGGTTGCATCGCCAACATTGCCACCTCTTCCCCCACCAAACTACCCATTGCAACACCCATACCATTGCACCGGACCGCGCAATACACATTCGGCCTAACCTCTTTAATGAGCGGCGACAGCTGCTCGCCAAAACCCATGATCCCGCTCCACCAAATGTCCGGTTCGGTCGGCTGCCCGGGCGCGATCACTTCGCGAAGATAAGTAAGCAATTGTTGCTGTACAGCTTCGGTATGACCGAAGTCCGTCGTTTCTTCTGCCGCAAAGTCGATATTACGGCCGCCACCGAAAAGAATGCGATCGTCGATGTTCCTAAAATAGTAATAGCCCTCGTTAAAGTGATAGGTGCCTTTCAGTTTCAACCCTGGGATCGGTTTGGTGACCAGCACTTGCCCGCGACCGGGGATGACATCCAGTTCTGGATAAAGATCTTTGGCGAAAGCGTTGGTGGCTAAGATCACTTTCCCGGCCTGGAATACGCCCTGATCTGTTTCGATCTGCACGCCTTTGTCTTCAGTTTTGATATCTGTCACCGTACAATTATTCAGTACGATGGTGCCGGTCTGATAAACCTTATGCAACAGCGTCCGCATCATGTAACCGGTGTGTATCTGTCCCTCGAAAAGGTTGTATATCATACGCTTAACACTTTTGAAGCCAAAGTGGCCGACTGTTTGGTCGGCTGCTTGATAAACGTCGGTTTTGAATAGCGGCCTGAGCAGGTCATTCAGATAAGGCAGTTGTTCGATGATTGAGTCGGCTTCGGCCTGTTCATGATCAAGGAATAATTCGTAACCCCCGTGCTGATGATAGCGGATATTATCATCGCCTAAATTTTGGCGCAGGCGTTGCAGCCCGCGCCATTTATAGTCGACCAATTTAAGGGCTTCTTCGGGTGATGAGCGTTGGATGTTATCTAATAATTCGGATGCCGTACCAAAACAGGCGAAGCCGGCATTTTTGGTACTTGCTCCGCTGGGCAGGAAACCGCGCTCTAACACCAAAACGAGCTTATCAGGATGCTGTTGCTTGATGGAAAGCGCGGCACTTAAGCCCACCAACCCGCTGCCAACGATGATCACATCGGCCCGACCGGTAAAAGCTGTCCGTTCCCAATACGAGAAGTTATCCATAAGGCCAAGTTAAGCAATTTTGCTTTCGGAGACCTACATCACCATCTTACCGGTATCCTTCATGGGCATTTTATGCTTACCGCCCATCTTCATCATCGCCGGGCTAATCCTCAGGTAAACCTGTACGGCCATTGGGGCTGTCCCGTAAAGTGAGCGCACTTCATTTGGCGAAAAATTGGCCGTGGCTTGCAGGCCGGCCCGCAGGTCGGTCTTTTTAAAACTGCCGAGTATGCGGCTTGCACCCAGCGTGAGCGCGTTGATGTTGAGCGTGGGGTTGGTCGGTAAGGTGGTCAGCAGATCTAATTCGTTCGCATCTTTGCTTACCAGTTCATAACGGCCGTAAATGGCGGTCTTTGATAACTGTAGCGTGCTCTCTAATAAGGCCGAAGGACGGGTCTTCCCATGGGCGTTATTCTGCCCGTACACAAAGGTGCTGGCGATGAAACTGTCGTCGCTTAACATTTTAGTGTAGATGGCCGATGCTGTTGTTCTGGTGACGTTATCATGCGGGTCCAATTCTTCCGGACTGTGCAGCCAGCCGTTAGACACCTGTAAGGCCCACTCTTTTGATGGATTGTAAGACAAGCGCACCGAGTAAGAATCGAACTTAGGTTCATCAAAGTCGTATCGTTTTTCATTTGGCTCGCGGCCGGTAAATACCGAACCTTCTATCTTCACATCCTTATACCGGAAACCCAAAGTGGTTGTCCCGAAAGTAATATGTGTAGCATCGGCATAATGGTGCGATAGCGGTGCATCAGGGTTGCTCAAGGCTGATAAACGGTGCATGAACACCGGCGGACCAAGCGCAGGTTCTCCGGGATATCCGAAGGAAATATAAGCATCTGCATCTTTAGCGATGTGTTGCGCGTAACTAACAGTCAGGGCAGAGAACAGATCGTGCGGGTGTTGCTTATCCACCAGTTTGCTGCCTTTGTAAGCCTCGCCGCTTTGATATAGTAATGGATAACCGCCATTGCCAACGGTGAACGGATCTAAGGATAACATGGCATGCACGGCGAACAGCCCGTTCTTGCCGATGTTGCGCTGGGTCATCCCCATTAACATATTTGGCGCATCAAAACGATAAGCCCCGCGGCTGCCGGAGTTAAATACATCCTGACGGTTATAGCGGGCATAAACGCTGCCGTGCAACATGCTCATCCACTTTTTACCGTGGAACATGTAAGCATACATCGGGCTTGCGTCGGGCTGCCATGATGTACCGGAACCGTCGCGGTTCATGGGCAGATCTTTGGAGTAGCTGCTGCTCATAGGTGCGCCATGTGCCGAATGATCCATGGTTTTTGGCGTGGTGTCTTTCTTCATTTCCATGCCGCCCATATTGTGCATGGAGTGGTCCATCGGTTTGTTTTGGGCGAATACGCCCGTGGCCGATAGCAGGATGATATATATGATGATCTGTTTTTTCATAGTGTGGTAGTTTAAAACACGTTGAATAAATTGTATTCCAACCGCACCAAAAACATGTTTTGGGTATTGCGGGTCATGTTGCCATAGATCGGTGTTCGGTACGACGCATCTGCACGGAATACACTGTTAAATATGAATTGCACGGCGGGAGCTGCATCAAGATAGCTTTGCCCATAGCCGGGATTGGTTTTGCCTAAAAGTTCCAGATACAAGTTGACATTTACCTGGTCGTAATCGGTATAAGTTTTCGGCAGCAGCAGGTATCCGGCAGAAAGCGAATATGCTAAAGCATCCCGGGAGTTTGCTACAGGCATTACGTAGCTACCACGATTATCGAACCCCCGGATATAACTTGCCGACCCGGATATTGCCAACTTATGTATCAATTGAGTAATGATCACGCCGCCTTGCATCCCCGAGTTATCACCCTCTAAGCTGATCTCCTGATTAATAAAAGGGTTGCTGATGCTCGCCGCCTTGGCGAACACCGCTCCACGCAGATGACGCTGCACGGTATCTACAGAAAAGAAGCGGTACTTGGCATAAACGCTCCCACCCTCAAAGTGGCGGCCGGGAGTGTTAAAGTTGGATGCATAACCGGCCAAATGCAGCATCAGATCTTTGTTAGCGCCATACATCATCTCGATGGTGCCACGGTCGCGCAGTTTGCCGTTGGCGCTGAAGGCCTGCCCTTCTGCACGGAGCGCTAATGAACGGGCGGGCATATTGCTGGCCGGTTCGGTGTTCACGTACAACTCCTGTGCCCACAGGGACTGGGCCGATGCTATCAGCATCAGCGCCATTAATGATCGCTTTATCATCAAAATAAAGCTTAAATAGTTACGCGGTAAACTTTGCCGCTTTTAACATCGGCGGTTTGCGCGGCGTATTTTTTGTAGACCGATACGGGCGCGAAACCTTTATCAACCACAGTGACCGGCATCGGGCCGTTCGGAGCTTTTTCGGCACCGTCCACTATCAAAAAAGTATCGCCGGCATAGCTGAAGCTATTGCCGTTCAGTTTTTGGTTAGCGAAGTTAAAAGTAGCTTTAAGGTTGTTTACAAAGAAACCCGCGCCCTGCACTTTTTTGCTGATCATCTCCAGGTTAACGGGAGCGCCGCCCTTAAATGTGAGGGTGAAAACGTTGCGGTTAAGGTCGGGCTTAATGTCGCCGATAAAGTCTAATGTACGCAAGGCTTTCTCGGTCGCTTTGCTGCACATGGAGCAGGTTAGGCCGCTTACTTGTACTTCGGCTTTGGTAAATTGGGCTTTGGCTGTAGCCGAGGTAAGGGCTAACAGCAGTATGGTTGCTTTAAGAAATTTCATAATGTCGTCGGGATAATTAAAATTGTACAGATGGGCATACGGCAAAACCATAGCCAACAGTTTGGACAGGAATAATTAGCGACGGATCAAATACGGTAAGTGCAGTTCTTGATATAAACGGGGACGGCGCAGAGGGCATCGGGCGGGCCGCGTTTAGGTTGGGCAGGCTGGTCGAATGTTTTTAACGGCGCAATGAAGTTCTGGTATAAGAACTTAGGCAAGTCAAAAACTACGGGGTCAGCATTTTTGGAGCTTTCTGCCGAGGCTTTATGCGCGTCCTTTACTTTTACTTCCACGCTCTTATCGTGGCAGCATTTCATTTTTACAGGACCGCATTTTTTAGACGGGGCATTGATCTTGACCGATGCCAGCATTTTGCCGCAATAGTGCAAATTAAGCGCAAAGCCGGTCGATGTACCAAAGTACAGCAACAAAATGGCCAATACACTTATTCTCTTGATCATATTACAGGCAAAGTTAGGGTGATAACGATCCCCCTCCAAATAAATTATAGCTAACTGTATAAATAATTGATGGTTAGGCCCTTTTGGCTTGTTTTAAATAGATCCGGTGCCAATCTACATACCCCCAGGCGGCCACGATGGTATAAATAAAGAACATGAACGCGAAGGCAAGCACGCCCTTAGTCCCATAAATGCCAACATAAACAATGTCGACAAAAACCCAGATCAGCCAGTTCTCCAAAACCTTACGAGCCATTAATACCTGGGCTGCCAGGCTCACTACCGTGCAAAAACTATCCAGATAAGGATATGCCGGCGGGTTATACTTTAATGCTGCGGAGAATTTGATAAGCGTGAAACCCAATATTGGGCTGATCATAACAACGGCTACTATCGACCAAATGATCTGTTTTCGGCTGATCCTGACAATCGGGCGTTTATCGTCACCCTTCCGCTTTGTCCAGATCACCCAGCCGTAAACGTTAATGACCGTTAAATAGCAATATTGCAGCATATCGGCATAGAAGCCTGTTTTGGCCATTACATAAACAGAGATGACCGTGCTGATGATGGCGATGGGCCAGTTCCAGATATTGTTAATGGCTGCCAGATAAACGCACGCCGAGCCCGTGATCACCGCTACGATCTCGGGCCAGGTGAGGGCCAGCCACCATTGTTGTAAGGCTTCTGTCAGTTGATGCATTATTATCCCGAAGATAACACATCCGTATGGCTTATCAGCCTAATTTATCTTGATACGGAGCCCGAACTTTACAGGCATAAAAAAACCGCCTGCAGGTATCATGCAGGCGGTTTCACTAACTATTAACTGATCTTATAAAGAACGAAATACGCTTCTATTCCATAAGACGCAGAACTAATCAAATAGTTACAGTTTTTTAAAAGTTTTTTATATCGCCCTGATAACCGTGAGGTTAGCCATGGTCGGTTGTGGCACTCCGCCACGTTTTTCTAACGTTACGGCGAAGGCCTGTGGCTTATCTACCGACTTCATTACCTTCATAAATTCTTTCGGGTCCGCTTCTGCATCAAACACACCCAGATCTACCGGTTTGCCATCAACAATAGCCCAAAGTTGGTATTGGTGTTCGGCATCGTTTGCAGGAAGATTCAATCCATCCAGATCAATGATCACCTTTTTGTGGTTCGGGCTCCAGGCTACAGACATTGCAGCATCAGGCGTTTTGCCCTGCCCTTGCAGATTGAATACGCGGTAAGACGTATCGCGGAACACTTTTAACTGCTCCTCTTTCATGCTCACCGTGTTGCTGTATTGCTGGCTTTGCGCACTAAGGGCCAGCATGCGGGTATTGGTTTCCTCTAATCTGTTATACAAATTATACAGTACTACCGTGCTTGCTATCAGTAAAGCCAAGCAGGCCGCGAAGGCGTATTTGTAAAAATTATTTTGAGGCGGGGTCATCGTTACCACTTTCGCTTCCTCTGCAACCGATCGGTGAGAAGGGGCAAAAGTATTGTCATCGGCAAAGTTGGTCAATAAGCCGTTCAGTATGCGGTCGCGCAGGTCCTCGTTAGGTTCCATGGCGTGCTCGGCAGCGAATAATTCTATAGAGCGCTCTATCTCTCTCAGCTCGGCTTTCACAGTTGGGTGCTGTTCGGCCATTGCCTCCACCTCTAACTTTTCGTCATGGCTGATGTCTCCCAGAACGTAAAGTTCAAGTATCCCCGTCTCTATATATGCCTTTGCGTCTTTCACTTTAGTTAAAATGCTTTCTCAGTTCTTGTATAGCCATTCGTAAACGAGTTTTTACCGTACCCAGAGGGATGCCAAGCTCTTCGGCAACCTCTACGTGCGTATAACCTTTAAAATAAACTAATTCAAGGATCGATCGCTGCTCGGGTCGTAGCGTTTTGACCAGATCTTTAACACCCAATAACTCGGGCTTATAAACCGTACTATTTTGCTCGTCGATTAAATTTACGGTGTTTTCGATGTCTTGGTTTTTATTTTGATTACGAAAATCTTTAGACCTTACTTTATCGATAGAGAGATTGCGGGCGATGTTGACCATCCAGGTGAACAGACGGCCTTTTTCGGGACTGTAGCCTGAAAAAGACTGCCATATTTTTACAAAAGTTTCCTGCAGGATGTCTTCGGCAAGAGAGGTTTCATTAACTATACGGAAAATTACGCCGTATAGCGATGCGGAATACATATCGTACAAAGCTTCGGCCGCGATCTTTTCACGGTTGCGCAAAGCCTGCACCAATTCTTCTTCCGATAAGGATATTTTCCGCTTCTTGCTCAAGTGGGTTTAACTATAGTTAGTGGTGTAATTTAGCAAGAAATATCAAAAATCAAACAAATGTTTTTCGGCGTGGTAAGATGATCGCACCAGCGGACCACTTTCTACATATTTAAAGCCCATCTTCAGGCCTGCTTCTTTGTAGAACGCGAACTGATCCGGGTGTATCCAATCTATCACCGGGTGGTGCATTTTGGTGGGTTGCAGGTACTGGCCCAAGGTAAGGATATGAACGCCAGCATTAAGCAGATCTTGCATCGCCTCTAAAACGTCCTCTTCTTTTTCGCCCAGACCAAGCATAATGCCCGATTTGGTACGCAAGCCGGCAGCCGATATACGGCTCAATGCCTCTAAGCTGCGATCGTATTTTGCCTGGATACGTACCTCGCGGGTAAGGCGGCGTACGGTCTCCAGGTTGTGAGATACAACCTCAGGGCGTACGGCGATGACACGGTCCAGGTTAGCCCAAATGCCACGGAAATCGGGCAGTAGGGTCTCTAAAGTAGTTTCTGGGCTTTCGCGACGAATAGCGTTGATGGTCTCGGCCCAAATAATGGAGCCGCCATCTTTAAGATCGTCACGATCTACCGAGGTAATTACGCAGTGTTTTACCTGCATTAGTTTTACCGATAATGCTACACGCTCCGGTTCTTCCATATCTACAGCCAGCGGGCGCCCGGTAGCCACCGCACAGAACGAGCATGAACGGGTACAAATGTTACCCAAGATCATGAAAGTAGCTGTACCTGCGCCCCAGCACTCGCCCATGTTGGGGCAATTGCCGCTCTCGCAAATGGTGTGTAGTTTATGGGTATCAACCAAACTGCGTACATGCGCATATTCTTTCCCGATGGGAAGTTTTACCCGAAGCCAATCAGGCTTGCGTTGGGTTTGGCTTACTGGTATTACCGGAAGTTCGATCATTGTCTGCAAATTTAGCTAAAATACTTTACAAGCGTATGCAGCAGCAAAAGCTGACTTTGGGATGAGGTTGGCGGGAAAGTTCATAGTTAACGGATCATGGTTCATAGTGAAAGTAGGTTTAGCTTGGATGTATCCAACATATTGTGTCCCGGCTATGATCTATCAGCCATAAACTATGAACCATTAGACTACTTGGTCACCCCTTCTTCGATATTGCTAAGTACATTCCTTATCTTATCGTCGAGCATATCTATAGCCTGCTCCATAAATTGAAGATAGGATAAAGGTGCAACGTAGTTCTCTTCTTTGATGAGATTCATTAAACCCATAATTGTAGTTAGGGGGCCGCGGTATTCATGAGCCTGGATATGCGCGATCTTTAGTAGCGACCGGTTCTGCTCTAATATTTTTTGTTCTTTAATTTTCCGTTCGGTGGCATCACGTACCAGGTACGATACGCCAATGATCTCGCCATCGTCGTTATAAGCCGGATCAAAATAAGCTTCCCACCAAACTATCCCGGCATCGCCGTAATCGGTAGATCCCTCTTCTATCACTTTTGCCCCATCCAGCGCCTGGTGGAAACGGTCCAAAAAGGTACTTACGAAAGATGGTGCGATGTATTGCAGCAACAGATCGCCGCGTTTCATTTTAGCCTTATGTATCTTCTTTACAAATCTGTAGGCCGTTTTATTATAATCTATCACCTCGCCACCCCGGCCTAACAGCACATGCAAATTTGCCGAACTTTCAAAGAATGAACGTAAGCGGATAGAGGCTTCTTTAATGATCTCTTTTTGTTTTTCAACCTCCTGCTCGCTGCGGGCCAGTTCGGCCAGCCGTACCGATAGCTCCATGGCTTTGGTCACCTGGTTGGCCAGCGTTTTCAACAAAAGCTCTTGCGTGGCATCTAAAGCATGCGGTTCTACATCCAGTATGCAAAGGCTGCCCAATGCCAAACCATTACTGGTAATAAGTGGTGCCCCTGCATAAAAGCGGATCACCTGCCCGTTCACCACTAAGGGCGAATCTTTAAAGCGGTCGTCGGTAAGGGTATCGGGAACGATCATCAGCCCGGCCTGGCGGATGGTGTAGCTGCAAAAGTATTGGTCGCAGGTTAGGGTATCCATATCTAAGCCTTTGCGGGCTTTAAAATGTAGGGTTTCGGCATCAAGCAATGTCACCAATACTACCGGCACTTTACAAAAAACCGAGGCTAATTCAAGCACCTGTTGCAGTTCGGCATCGTTCTGCAGGTCAATATCAATATAGCGCGAAACTTCCTTTAGCCGGGGGTCCGTCATGGCGTGTCAACGTGTTTAAGCAAACACATATACGTTGTATATACGTGTTGCGGTTTGCTTATAGTATGTTTTTCTTAAAAATGCTGTTTGTAAGATAGCGTTTATCTTTTGCGATAACAACTTAATTTTCAACAGGCATCTCGCGCAATTGTTGCGGGGTAAGCTTAATGAAACCGGCAGGGGCTGTAAATATACCCGCAGGGACGGTTTCTAATTTAACCTCTTTTAGTTTGGTGGTGGTGATCATACCGTTCTGGTTCAGGCTAAATTCCACCGGGGTGCCCAACTCGGGGTTGAACACCATGCTGATAAAATTGGCAGGCACTTTAAGGTCATGCGTGAACCAGGCGCTGGTGGTATCGCCCGTGACTTTATCTTTTACAATGTATTGATCGGCTTTGTAACCCGCAACGGTTTTAGTAGCAGTGCCTTTAGTGAATTCGAAGCCCGAAAGATCAGGCAGTTCCATCTTTTGCTCCTCTTTACCAAATTGCACCTGAAAACGCTTTAATGGACCCGACTTGAACAGGCCGACCAAATAGTCGGTCGGATGATAGGTGATCATCGTTGTCGATTCTTCCTCGCTGCCTTGTATGGTAACGGCCGAGTCGCCTTTAAAATGCAGGATAGCGCTTTTTGGTAGAAAGGCTGCAAAGCTTTTCAGGCTGTCGGGTAATTGATAGTCAAGTTCGTAAGTAAGTGTTCCTTCGGTTTGCTTGTTACCGCAAGCGGTAGTTAAAGCTAAAGTAGCGGCAAGTAAGGTAATGATCAAACTGTTTTTCATGGTGGTGCAAAAGTAAGGTTTTTATACTGATGCCGGATAGTACTATCCGTTGATAGGTATAGTGAACCAAAATTTGCTGCCTTCGCCCCACTCGCTCTCAACGCCGATCTTGCCGCCGTGGCGGGTAATGATCTCCGAGCAGATGTACAACCCCAATCCTAAACCGGAGAACTGGTGACCCAGCGCATCTACCCGGTAATACCTATCAAACAAGTGCGGTAATTTTTCCGGATTGATACCTATACCGTAATCTTTCACCGATACGGTGGCAAATTCGTCATCGTGACTAATATGCAGATCTATCTGCTTAGAGCGCGGCGCGTATTTCACGGCGTTGTTCACCAGATTGACCAAAACCTGATCTATGCGACGGTAATCGGCATAGATCATCAGTTCTTTATCACCGGTAATATTTATCTCCAGGTTGCCATCCATGCGGACGTGTTCGCTACAATCGCTCACCAACTCGGGCAGGTTGAACATAGTCTTGTTTAAAGCCAACTGGCCTTGTTGTATGCGGGTAACGTTCAAAAGATCATCCAACAAGCTCACCAATTTTTGCAGACTGCCGTTGGCCTTATCTACAAAGAATGGGATTTTAACAGATGCCGGGTCGGTCTTCACCAATTTCTGCAATAACTGCATCGACGCGTTCAGCGTAGTGATCGGCGTCTTCAACTCGTGGCTAGCCACGCTTATGAATTCGTCTTTACGTTGCTGCATTTGGTAATCGTCGGTGACGTCCTGCAAAATGCCGCTCAGGCGGTAGGCTTCGCCATCTTCACCGAAGACCGCCTTGCCACTTGCTTTAACCACCCGCTGCTCGCCATCTTTTTTGCTGATGATAGTATAGACCGCCGAATAATTGCCGTCCGATCCCTTTTTCATGGCATCAGCTATTGCTTTGGCAACCTGTTCCCGGTCGGGTTCTATAATAGCTTCTAAGGCATCGGTCAGCGCGATCTCATCTGCCGGATCCAACCCGAACCAGATTTTTAGCCTGTCGTTACCAACAAATTTTTGGGTTTTGGGGTCAAGATCCCAGGTGGCCAGTTCGGCGGCCTCAATGGCTAATTCCAGATCGCGTTTAGCTGATTTAAGGGTGTTATATGATGATATCTTATCGGTGGTCTCGCTGCAGGTCACTAAAACACCTGCGGTCTCGCCGTCGTCTCCCCGTGCTTTGCTGTAGCTAAAGGTCCAGTAAACATCCTCTAATTTATTATTGCGATAGATGGGCAATAGCTGATCCTCGTTCCAACTGGCTTCGCCGCCAATCATCACATTGTCAATTATCGGTTTAATGAAAGGCCATATCTCGGGCCAGCAATCTACTGCGCGCTGACCTAAGGCCGTAGGGTGTTTGCCGTTATTGCCTAAGCTTGGCCGATAGGCATCGTTGTAGAACTGGATAAGATCCGGCCCCCAAAATAAGAACATGGGGAATTTAGAATTCAGTATCAAACTGACCGTAGTAAGCAAACTGCGCGGCCACTCTTCGGGCGGGCCTAATGATGTTGCCTGCCAGTTATATTCGCGGGTCAGCCGGCCCATTTCTCCACCACCTTCTAAATATCTAAGGGCAACGGAACGCGGGTTATCAGATAGCGACATAATAAAGTGGCAGATGTTTGTTTAACGGGACTAAGCTATACAATTTACAGATCTATTTTAACGCATAGCAACCGAAAATAGTTTTACGGCGGTGCGAACAAATATCGGGCTTTAGCAGATGTGTAAAACAAAAACGAGGGTATCATACAGAAGCTTAGCCCTGCAGATACCCCCGTTGAATATAAAGTTGAGGTTATTCGCTGCGTAAACTATCCGCCGGTCGGGATAAAGCCACTTTAATGGTTTGTAAAATGATGATGCCACCCGTAAGCAAGCTAAGGCCGGCAACAGCCAGTAAGAACGGACCGGGCGATAGTGTTATTTTTTTAGCATAGTCGGCAAGCCAATTGTGCATTAGCGCCCAGGCGATGGGGCAAGCTAACACTCCGGCAATGGCAACCACCGTTAAAATATCTTTTAAGAACAAGCTACTTATGCCCATGGCCGATGAGCCTAATACTTTACGGATACCGATCTCTTTTGTACGTTTCTGTACACTTTGCGATACCAGGCCGATGACACCCAACAGCACAATGATCACCGCTAACACAGTTGCGGTGTAGGCCGCTTTTTGCAGGCGCAATTCCTCGCGGTACATTTTGGCCAGGGCATCATCAATAAATTGATATTCGAACGGGGTGCCAGGCATTTCCCAATCCCACAGCTTTTGTACCGAGGCTATGCGTTGCTGCAGGTTGCCCGTGCGCAGTTTGATGGTGAAGTAACGGTAGAGGTTAACATAGCGCTGGTTTACAAATATGATAGATGGGGTAACGGCCTGCATCGATCCAAATTGATGGTCGGCCGTTACTCCGCATATGGTCAGTACCGATTGATATTCGGTAACGCGGATCTGTTGGCCTACGGCTTTTTTAGGGTCGGACCAGCCCAGTGCTTTGGCTTGGCTTTGGTTGATCACTACCCTTAATTCGTCGCCTTGTTTGTAAGTCGCATTTAAGAAAGTGCCAGCTACAAGCTTGATGCCATAAGTTGACGCGTAATGGCCGTCGCAAACAATAGGGTCTACTGCTATAGCTTTGGTAGAATCTGCGCCGTGTTTAAATACGTTGACAGAGCCATACACGCGCCCGTCGGATATGGAATAAGACAAGGTAAGGTCGCTGATATCAGGACTCTGTATCAACCTGTCACGAATAGCTTCCATTTTCATAACACCTTCGCCAGACCAATAACGGGGGGGCTTGGCATAGATCAGCAGGTCTTTATTATATCCCAGATCTTTACCAAAGAATAGGCTTATCTGCTGCGAGATGACCAAAGCGCTGCTTAACACCACCAGCGCTGTGCCGAATTGGAATGCCACTAACGACTTACGGACAAATACCTTTTCGTTAACGGTAGCTAATTTGCCTTTAAGCGCATCTACCGATCGCAGCGCGGTAAGCACAAGCGCAGGGTAGATACCGGCCAGTAGGCCCACCAGTATGGCAAAGGAAAAAGGTATCAGATAAATGTACCAAGGATACGAAAAAAAGCCTACCATCTCGCTGTTGAGCATATTGCTGAAGAACGGGCGCGCAATAAGATAAAATATCAGGGCCACCACCGTCGAAATTAAAACCAGCACGACAGACTCGGCTAAAAATTGCCTGATCAGCTGACCGCGCATGCCGCCCAAGACTTTGCGGATGCCCATTTCTTTTAACCGGTTGGATGAACGGCTTACACACATGTTTACATAATTGATCACCGCCATCAGTAAAATAAACAGGCCAACGTAGGATAGTG
Organism: Mucilaginibacter myungsuensis; assembly: GCF_015222005.1. GTDB lineage: Bacteria > Bacteroidota > Bacteroidia > Sphingobacteriales > Sphingobacteriaceae > Mucilaginibacter > Mucilaginibacter myungsuensis. The sequence continues at coordinate 371,471 of NZ_JADFFL010000002.1, forward strand.
TGTAAAGCATGCGCTTAGTGCCATTCAAGTAATAACTTTTTAAGGGGATAAGATATGGCCGCGCGGTGGCTGCAATTTGCGGATCAGAATTCTTTTTGATCAGCTTTTGCATAGGTATATCAAAAAACTTAGGGTCAACGCCGGGTTTGAGTTCTATATAACTGGCTATGTTGGGGTTATTCCAACCGTTGGTGGTACGCTCCATAAATTGGGTTGCACCGGTAGACATGAAAATATCGCCCCTGCCATCGACGAACATATCGGTCACCGAGTTTTTAGGTAGGTTATCTAACACCCCTCCCACAGTGAACGGATGGGTCTGACCGTTGAAGTTAGCAATAGTCAGGGTTTGGCCGACAACATCGGTAGTGCCAAAGTATTTTAGCGCAACCTTTGGCGTTATCACAACATTGAAGGGATCTTTAAACGCGGCACTCGCGTTACCGTGCATTAGCTTAAACCCGAACATGCTTAGTAATGTAGTATCGCCGATCTGCAAATTTTCGGTAAAGTGTTTATCGCCCCTGCTTACGATCGTGCCAATACCATCCCAGCGATAATAGTTGACCACTTGTTCCGGAAAGTTCTCTTTCAGCGCACGTGGTAACTCGCCTATAGTAATATCTAAAGTATATTGGTTATCGGCATTACGCAGGTTGCGGTTCACTTGTACTTCGGCCCATATGTAGCCTGCTACCAACAACGTAAAAGCAATGCCCACAGATAAGCCGAGGATATTAACTATAGAATAGAACCTGTTCTTTAAGATATTGCGCCAGGCCAGTTTTAGGTAGTTTTTTAACATAGTGATGGTTTTGTTAGGCGATATTAGTCAACATTAAGCTGATGGGCAACGGGATTAACATAGTTTAACAAATACGGGCGCCCTAAAAACACAAAAGCACGCCTGTCATCAAGCGTGCTTTGTGTTTTATCTTAGCCCATCACTTTAGGGGAGGGCAGGGTGGGGCTTTTTAGAACGGCAGATCGTCGTCGTCAGGTGCCGAGCTGATATCAACCGGTGGAGCGTACTCCGGAGTGCTGGCCGCGCCTGCACCGCTTAATACGTTCAGTTTCCATAATTGTAAAGTGTTAAAGTAAACCACTTTACCCATTTTGTCGGTCCATTTACGGCCTTTCAGGTTAAAGAAAACCTCAACGTCGTCGCCAACTTTCACAGTATCCATTAAGGCAGTGCGATCTTGGATAGCCTCGAACTTCAAGTATTCAGGATACTGTGGGTTCTCTATGTATTCAATGATCAATTCTCTTTTCTTTAACGAGTCGGTAACTTGTTGAGTAGCCGATACTTCATATACTTTGCCTTTTATCTCCATTGTGCTTATAATTAAAAATGTAAAGTTAGCAGATGTATCGTAAAAAACACCAGTTTAATATGCGTAATTTTGCCAGCTGATTATGCAAGTTTTCCACACCGAAAGTAAAATAGTAATAACCTGTAACAAAAGGCTTTCGCCATATCTCGAAAAAGAAGTGGTGGAGTTAGGTTATAAACCCACCCGCGTTTTCCAGACCGGCGTTGAGTTACAAGGCACTATTAATGATACCATCCCGCTTAACCTGAATTTGCGCACGGCGAGCCAGGTGTTGTACCTTTTAAAGAGCTTCCACGCGGCCAACCCTAAAGAACTCTACGAACAGTTGGTAGAGATACCCTGGGAAGATCTGATCGATTTTACCGGCTACTTTTCGGTAACCAGTAATGTGAATAACGAGCACATCCTGACCCCGCTTTTTGCTAACGTGAAAGTGAAGGATGCGATAGTTGACCGTATTAAAGATAAAAAAGGTATCCGCCCAAATTCCGGTCCGGAACTGAACAAGACCGTTGTGCACTTATACTGGCAAGAAGATAAGGCCGACATTTTTATTGATACCAGCGGCGAAACTTTAGCTAAACACAGCTACCGTAAGATCCCGGGCAAAGCGCCTATGTTAGAGGCTTTAGCAGCATCAACCATTATGGCTACCAAATGGGATATGGCAAGTCCGTTCATTAACCCGATGTGTGGATCCGGCACGTTGGCTATCGAGGCCGCTTTATTGGCGACCGATAAACGCCCGGGCCTGTTCCGTATGAATTATGGTTTTATGCACGTGATGGGTTATGACGAGCAGGTGTTTTTTGTGGAGCGCCGTAAACTGAAGGACCGCGCTAAAAAAGAGACCGGTTTTAAGATCATCGCTACCGATATTTCTGAAGACGCCGTAAGCATCGCCCGCAAAAATGCCAATACCGCCGGTGTAGAACATTTGATAGATTTTGCCGTTTGTGATTTTGCCGAAACCGAAGTGCCTGAGCAACCGGGAGTGGTAATGTTCAACCCCGAATATGGCGAGCGTTTAGGTGTGCATACCAAGCTGGAGATCACCTACAAACGCATTGGTGATTACATGAAGCAGCAATGCAAAGGTTATAGTGGTTATATATTTACGGGCAATGCCGACCTGGCAAAAAAGATCGGTCTGCGCCCTGCACGAAGGATAGAGTTTTACAACGGTAAGCTGGATTGCCGCCTTTTTGAGTACGACCTGTACGATGGCAGCAAACGCGAGCCTAAGCAAGAAGAATAAAAAAATGAAAAGGTTAGTATTATTATTGGTGGCCATAATGGCCATCAGCAGTGCCAAAGCCCAACAAGAAATGGATTTCCCTTTTCAGGGAGGTCAGCGCGTTATGGCCGACTATTTTACCAATACCGTTAACGCTACCGAACTAATGAAGCAACGCGGGGCTTATGGTTTGGTGATCATGAAGTTTACCGCCGATAATAAAGGCAGCATCATTAAAATGGTAGTTTATTACGCCGACGATGCCAGCTTGCCCGAACCGGTGATTGCCGCCATGAAAGGTACTAACGGTAAATGGATCATCCCGGCTAAAGAGAAGTCTTACGATTTTATCATCCCGTTCTCGATCAATTTAGACGGACCTATAGAGGCTTCGGCCAAGCCGATGTTCGACTTTTATAACAGCCGTCAACCTATCACAACCAAGGATCAGGTGCCGCTGAATACGGTGTCCTTATTGCCTACCGTGCAGATCAAATATATCTATCATCCGCCGCTAAAGCGTAAGACCGAAAAAGTAACGCCGTTTGTTGATACCGTAGTGGCAAAACCCCTGGCTAAAAAGCCTGCCGCAACAACCGATAAAAAGCCGACAAGCACCAAGCCAGCCGCCACCAAACCGGTTAAAAAAGATGGCGTATAGCTAAAAAGAATAAAAATGTGACGTTGGTCACATTTTTATTTTCTGCGATAATCGATTGATTTTTAATGCCTTGTAATCTCTCATCTTTGATGTACTATCGTTTCAAGAAAAAAAATAAATTTTTCAAGATCCGATCACTCTGTTTTTGCGTAAGTGTTTTTCGTTAAACTTTGTTATGAACGATATGCTCGCAAATAAGATCCGGTCTGTGGCGGTAAACATCCGCAAGGTGCGTGAATCTAAAGATTACACACAAGATTATTTAGCTGTTAAATTGAACATCTCGCAAAACGCCTATAGCAAGATCGAATTAGGTTACACCAAGATCACTGTTGAGCGTTTGTTCCAGATCGCACAGATCTTAGAAGTGAACCCGGTAGACCTGCTGATGTTTGGCGAAGACAAAGCCGTGCATTTAGTAAGTGCAACGTAAAGCTTATTGATCATTAGTATATATTTGCCGCAAAGCGGTGAATATGATGGACGACACGAACTTTATTGAACAAACCTGTGCGTTTGTACAGCAAAAACTAAAGGATGCCGAAGGCGGCCACGACTGGTGGCATATACACCGCGTTTGGACAAATGCCAAAAAGATAGCTGCTAATGAAAATGCCGACCTGCTTGTTGTAGAGTTGGCTGCTCTGTTGCACGATATTGCCGACAGCAAGTTCCATAACGGCGACGAAGAGATAGGCCCCAAGACAGCGGCCGTTTATTTAGAAAGTATTGGTGTAGATGATGCTACGGTTAACCATGTGGAGCAGATCATCAAGCATATGTCCTTCAAATCCGGTTTCGACGGGCATAAATTTTACTCTATCGAGATGGGCATCGTTCAGGATGCCGACCGCCTGGATGCCATTGGAGCCATCGGTATAGCCCGCTGTTTCACTTACGGGGGCTTTAAAAACCGCGAGATCTACAACCCCGAGATCCCGGTGAACCTGAACATGACCAAGGAGGAATACAAGAACTCTACCGCACCCACCATCAATCATTTTTACGAGAAACTTCTATTGCTGAAGGATAAAATGAATACCAACGCCGGCAAGCAATTGGCCCAGCAACGGCACGATTTTATGCTGACCTATTTGGGGCAATTTTATTTTGAGTGCGGAGGGTAATGAGAGCGGATCGGCGCTCCAAAATTACTCTTAGGAGTTCTCCTTGAACCGCTCCTCCATCAGCCTGTTCGGCTTCAGGTACAGATAGTCGTTCTTAAAGTCGAAGATGAGGTGAAAGCGTTTTAACAGATCGTTACCCAGGTAGTTCATTTCGATATCTAATGGGTTTTTAGTACCCATCACTAATGTAGGCACATTGGCGAACGTCGAGCCGGCCAATACAAACGAATGGGCAGACACCATTTTGCTTTCATATTTAACACCCCGAGGGTCGCTCACGCTGGTGGTGCGGATCAGCTTTAAACTATCGGTCGGGAAGCCTGTGCGTTTGGCCCAGCCGCCATCTAAAAATACGGCCTGGTCCGATCCGGTATCCATCAAAAAGTTGCCTTTATATTTTTTTCCATTGATCACAAACTCACCGGAGATGTAGGGGTACGACCGCGCGAAACCCATTTTTACTTTGGTGTATCCTTTTACATTCTTTGGCGGCCGTGCACTGATGATCATTAGGCCGGTATCGTAATTCAAATTCAGGGTTTTGCCTTCAAATAAATTCCAGCCCAGGCGGCCGTCCATGCCATGCGCGGTCAATCCTGTCGCAAGCAGGGGCGGGTTATTCCTGGTGATGGTGCCGGTTGTTAAAGTGACAGCCTTGTTTAACCGGTTGTAGTTAGGCGTAGTTTTATCAGCCAGCAGATGGGTCTTATTCAGGATGGCATCCTTGGTGAGGTGAAAATCGAAAGAGCTGGCATCAAAATGCAGGTTGATGGTGTCCTTGCCGTCGATGATACCCTTAACGGCAATGGCATTATTGGCCATCAGTGTAAAGGGGATGGTATCCGCCTTGGTCAAGCTTACCTGCTCCCGCTCCGGGATAGCACTAATTACTCGCGTAAAGCAGGAATCTTTTCCGTTCAACAGGATTACAAAATCGGTTTTGCTACCGGGCTTTACTTTAATGCGGATGGAATCTATATTGGTATAAAAAGTTACCCATTTAGTTTGACGGGTTCGTTCGGCGGTGTAAACATCCGATCGTGCTCCCGGCGATAAGGTCCAGGCTTCTTTATCCAAATATCCGCCATCGTTAATAGCTACCGACTTTGACGTAGCGCGGATCACTGACAGTTTGGTTTGGGCAAAAGCAGTTGCGCCAATGAGCGTTGATATCGATAGTAAAAAGTACTTCATGTCGATGGAAAAAGTAATTCGTGAAATTGGATAAATTCGGGAATGTCCGTGCTTATAAATTTAATTGATCTTCCCTGCCGCCGCGTCCGGGTTCTCTTTCAGATAAGTGCGGTACAGTTCAAAAAAGGTAGGCGCATCCAACAGCTCGATACTTGGATCGAGTTTCTTTACCTCCTCTACCACTTTCACATACCAACCCGGACTTTTCAAGATGTTACGGAACCAGTGGAAAGGCACCTTACGATGTTTCACCCGGTCCACAACATTGCGGGCCGCCTCGGCAGGGTCGCCCTGGTTAATATCGGCATCGGCACGGATCACCGGCATGTTACCATGCAGCAAGGTCAATGGTGTTTTTTGCGGGACGATGCCGTTGGGACTAAATTGCGCGTAAGTGTCCAAGCCCTTTTGGTTCAGTCCCGGTCCGGCACCGTCAATAATAAACCCGGTGATGGATAAACCCCATTGTTTGTAATAAGGTTTGTTGTGTTCAGCCCAGGCGTCCAAACCATCGGGCAGGCCCGATATCGGTCGCGGGGCTTGCAGCATGCCCGGCATCAAGTAACCGGCACCGTTATCCGCAGCGGCAAAATAGTCTTTAGGCGATGCACTTAAGCGGCGGTACTCAATGGCCATAGGTACACGCTCAGCCAATACGGGGCTAATGCACCACATCATAGGTACTTTGCCACGTTCGGGATCATCCCAAAGGGTTGGCGTGGTTTGCATTACCCATGATGCGGCGTCGTAATCGCCTACGTAAAAAATCATAAAGTTGCGCCCTTTAAAATCAACCTTGCCGTCGGCGGCCAGGTAGCCGCGCTTTTGCAGGTCGGTTTTGGTCACCCAATCTTGCTTGTATTCTTTTTTAAGCGGATAATGCTGCCAAAAAGATGAGTTGGCCTGCGCGCCATAGCCAATAGCGTCGGCATCTTTAAATGCATTGTAGGCACTAATGATCTTGGCGTATTGCCATTCGGTCTCCACATCCTCGTGCTTGCCTTTAGCGTGTTTGGTGTACTTATAAGCCCATGGCGGGAAGCCGCCCAGGTAGGCATAGTCCTTTCCTTTGTTTTGGTTGTAGGCGGTCAATAATAATTCTTTTAGCGTATTCAGATCCGTGCCCGGCTTTTGGGTCGGATCATCAGTAGCGGCCTCGTCACTCCACGGACTCAAGTCGAAAAAGAACCCTTTGCGGCTCACAAAAAAATCGTGATTGGTGAGGGTATGGTGGTTGCGGTTGGTGATGGTAGGCCCCTGCATCCATTGCTGATCGATGTAGTAAGCGCCGTATTTGGTATTACATCTACCGGGCTTCATGTACTTCTCTAAAAACCACAGATAAGCGTCATTCTTGGCCGATCCGCTGGATCGGCGTTCTGTCCCCGGAATATTGCCCGTTCCGGTGAACATGGATGAACCATCATTTTTGATCAGATTTACAATTACAGGCACTTTCGGCCCGCCGGTAATAATGCGCGAGTATAAACTATTGGGCGAGGTATCATAACGCACGGCGATCAGTTCATCTATCCCGGCAATGGACGAGGCTACGTTACTGGTGGCCGGCACCTGCGGATCATAAATCACCGCGCCTTTTATTTTGCCGTGATAGGCTTTGATAACGTCTACCACATCTTTGTAAACGACCGTATCGTACTTGTTTAACCAGCCGCCCTTAACGCGGTACTTGTTCCACCAGTAGCGGTCCAAGTCAGCATAGCCATTCTTTACCAAAAACACATATAGGTTGGGCGATTTGCGGTTAACGATGCCCTGTAGAGTGGCCATGGTATGCACATCATCCCAGGCGGTTTTTACACCGTCGGTAGTTTTGGGGTCGGTCTTTAGGGTATATTCCAGATCGATCACACCTATCTTTCCGCGCTGGGCGTAGGTAGTGCAGGCGATCAGTAAGCATAGCGTGGTAAGATATTTTCTCATATAACAGGTGAATGCGGAGATATCTAAGGTAGGGAAAATTGTAGAGCAGGCATGGCGAAGCGTCAAAACAATTAAAACCTGCTGATGTTAACACAGATCTGCGAATGGCTTAACACCCGCAAATTTTTTCTATTTTTAACCCCCGATATTATCTATCATAAAAACTGAACACCGCCCGTGATACAAATAGGACAAAGCGCGCTTTCTCTCGACGATCTATCCGCTATTATATTTAACAAACAACAGGTTGCCATTGATCCGGCGGCTTTGGATAAGGTAAATGCCAATTTCGATTTCCTTAAACAGTTCTCGTCCAACAAGCTGATATACGGTATCAATACCGGTTTTGGGCCGATGGCGCAATATAAGGTAAGCGAAGAGAACCTGTTGCAACTGCAGTATAACCTCATTCGCAGCCACTCATCGGGCAGCGGTAATATGATGGACGCGCTATTGGTGAAAGCCTTGATGATCGCCCGTTTGAACAGCTTTATGCAAGCGCACTCTGGTGTGCATAGCGATGTAATAGAACTATTGCGGCAGCTGATCAATAATGATATAGCGCCTTGCATATTTGAGCACGGCGGCGTAGGCGCCAGCGGCGACTTGGTGCAATTGGCCCACTTAGGCCTGGTACTGATCGGCGAGGGTGAGGTGATCTACAAGGGTGAACTGCACCCAACGATGGATATCTTCAATAAGTTCGGTATTAAGCCGCTGAGCATCCATATCCGCGAGGGTTTAGCTATTATCAACGGTACTTCGGCTATGACGGGTATCGGCATGGTGAACATCATCCGTGCACGTAAACTGTTGAGCTGGTCTGTCATGTTATCGGCCATGATCAACGAGGTAGTGCAGGCTTTTGATGATCATTACTCTTACGAGCTGAACATCGTTAAACACCACAAAGGGCAGAACAAGATAGCCGAAATGATGCGCGGCGTACTAAAGGACAGCAAAATGATCCGCGACCGTTCGGAGCACCTTTACAATCCCGACAATCTGGATCAGGAAGTGTTTGAGGATAAGGTGCAAGAATATTACTCGTTACGTTGTGTAACGCAGGTTTTGGGCCCGATCATGGATACCATCAACTACGCGCAGGAAGTGGTGGTGAACGAGATAAACTCGGTTAATGATAACCCGGTAATCGACCATGTGAACGAGAATATCTTCCATGGTGGTAACTTCCATGGCGATTACGTGTCGCTGGAAATGGATAAGTTGAAGATAGCGATCACTAAATTATCGATGCTATCTGAGCGTCAACTGAATTACATGCTGAACAGTAAGCTGAACGGTAAGTTCCCGCCATTTGTGAATTTGGGTGTGCTTGGCTTCAATTTCGGCGTACAGGGGATGCAGTTCACCGCGGTATCTACTGTGGCCGAGAACCAAACCTTGTCGTTCCCGATGTATGTGCATAGCATCCCTAACAATAACGATAACCAAGATATTGTGAGCATGGGTACCAACGCGGCGCTGATCGCTAAAAAAGTGATCGATAATTCGTTCGAGGTGTTGGCTATCCAAATGGTGACCATCCTGCAAGCCATCGATTATTTAGGTTGCCAGGAGAAACTGTCATCAGCATCGCACAAGGTTTACGAGACCTTTAGGGCCATCTTCCCTAAATTTGTGGAGGACGCGCCAAGATATAAGCAAACAAAAGCCGTAAAAGACCATTTAGAGAACGCGGACCTTGTGATCCCTTTCTAAATTGATAGCTTAATGATGGCAAATGCTCCGGATATCATCCCCGATGTTTATGTGGTGGCCGACAATATCCTGTCGCCCATTGGGAGCACTACGGTCGAGAATTTAGCATCATTACAAACCGGCGTTTCGGGAGTTAAGGCTCAAAGTCGACCCGCTATTTCGAACGAAAGTTTTGTTGCCTCGCTGTTCGATGACGAGCAGATTAAGGTCATCGACAAAAGTTATACAAGATTTGAAAGTCTATTAGTTTCATCTATAACAGATGCGTTAAGTGGTTTAGGCGAAAATTTCCTAAACGAAAAGACGGGTCTAATTATATCATCCACCAAAGGCAATATCGATCTGCTGGAGACCGAGGCGCATAACGACGAACTGAATCAACGCATTGCTCTGCATACTTCAGCACAGATCGTTGCCGATTGTTTTAGAATCAAAGCTAAACCGGTGGTACTATCCAATGCCTGCATTTCGGGCGTGATGGCTATCCTTACAGGTTTAAGAATGATCAGATCGGGACAATATGATCAGGTGATCGTTACCGGGGCGGATGTCATTTCTAAATTTGTGTACTCGGGCTTCAAGTCATTCCAGGCATTAAGTGCCGAGGTTTGCAAACCATTCGATAAAGACCGCGCCGGCCTGAATTTGGGTGAAGGCGCCGCTACCGTCATCCTGTCAAAAAATAAACTGAGTGATAGCGATGTGAAAGTGAGCAGCGGAGCGATCAGTAACGATGCTAATCACATCTCTGGTCCGTCACGTACAGGGCATGAGTTGGGTTTTGCTATTAAGAAAGCATTGCTGGATGCGGGTATTGCATCTAACGATATCGGCTACATTTCCGCCCATGGCACGGCTACTAATTATAATGACGAGATGGAAGCCAACGCGATCAACTTCGCGGGTTTGCAACGCGTACCGCTGAATAGTTTAAAACCTTATTATGGTCACACACTTGGTGCGGCGGGATTGATCGAGTCGATCATTGCCATACACGCCATTAAGACCGGACAAATATTCTCAAGCCTTGGTTATACAGAAAGTGGCGTGACCCAAACAGTAAATGTGGTGACTGAATTGACGAATACAAATATTACGCATGCGCTCAAAACCGCATCGGGTTTTGGGGGTTGTAATGCAGCAATGGTTTTTAGCAAGTAATATGTCGGCACCTAAATATATTACCAGCGCTTGCATCATCAGCAATGATACCGTCACCCTAAATGGGGAACAGTCTTTTGCGGGCGATAACAGTGGGGTGGATAGTTTTTTGCTGTCGGTCTATCAGCATTTTCAGCTCAGCTACCCAAAGTTTCATAAGATGGACAGGTTAAGCAAACTGGGCTGGTTGGCTGCCGAATTGCTGTTACAAAATTTTGACAGCGCCTATTATCAACCCGAGCAGGTGGGCACGGTGCTGGCCAATGCCAACTCCAGTCTGGATATGGATCTGAAGTATTACGATAGCATCAGCGATGTGCCAAGTCCCTCGCTGTTCGTTTACACGCTGCCCAATATCGTAGCCGGCGAGATCTGTATCCGTCATCATTTTAAAGGAGAAAATGCTTTTTTTGTACAACCAAAGTTTGATGCGGAATTTATCCAGGGGCAGGTTGACCAATTATTGGATCAGAACATCCTGCAAGCCTGTATTTGCGGCTGGGTAGATGTTTTGGGACAGGCCTACGAGGCTAAGTTGTATTTAGTAGAGAAAATTAAAAAGGATAATGCCGTGGAGTTTGCGGCAGATCAAATGAAATAAATAAAAGTTTGTCATCCTGAGGAACGAAGGACCTTCTTCAATATGCTTTTCGAATAAGCAGGTTCGCTAAGCGGTGTGGTGAAGGTCCTTCGTTCCTCAGGATAACAATTGGTTTAATATGAGCGCACCGGTTTACATAGCAGGTTTAGGAGTAATATCAGCAATTGGTAACAATGTGGCCGACCACCTCGTCGCGTTCAAAAATGAACAGGCAGGTATGGGCGATATCACCCTTTTTGATAGCATCCATAAAGGTAATTTGCCCGTTGCTGAGGTGAAGTTGAGTAACACTGAACTTCGCGACCTTACCGGCATGCCGCCTGAGACCAGCAGGACAACCTTGTTGAGTTTAGTAGCTGCAAAAGAGGCCATTGCCGATGCGGCGATCCCCGACCTGAAGAACTTGCGAACCGGTTTTGTATCGGCCAACACCGTTGGTGGCATGGACCGCAGCGAAGATTTTTTTATAGACTTTTTAGCTGATAACAATAAGGGTAAACTAAAGAACGTGTACGACCACGAGTGTGGTAGCATTACCGAAGCCGTTGCCGTTGAGCTTGGTCTCACAGACCTGATGACCACCATCAGCACAGCCTGTTCATCATCGGCTAATGCTATATTTTACGGTGCGAGGCTGATCCGGAATGGACTGGCTGACGTGATCGTTGCCGGCGGCGCCGATTCGCTGACCAAGTTTACGCTCAATGGGTTTAATACGCTGATGATCCTGGACAAGGAATTTTGCAAACCCTTTGACCAGAACCGTGAAGGATTGAATTTAGGGGAGGGTGCGGGTTACGTTGTGCTGGTTTCAGACGCAGTAGTGGCGACTTTGAATAAAGAACCATACTGCCTGCTTAGCGGCTATCAAAACAGTAACGACGCTTACCATCAAACGGCATCATCGCCGGACGGTACAGGATCTTACATGGCGATGCAGGGCGCGTTGAAAAGAGCCGGTCTTCAAACATCGGACATAGACTACATCAACGTACACGGTACTGGTACGCCTAATAATGATGGCGCTGAGGGGACAGCCATCAAACGCTTGTTCGGGCCGGAGTATCCGCCGTTGAGTTCTACCAAATCCTTTACCGGGCATACGCTTGGTGGTAGCGGTGGCGTAGAAGCGGTGTTTAGCGCGCTGGCTATCAAAAATAAGATCATTTGTCCTAATCTCCGTTTCCAAACACAGATGGAAGACCTGCCTTTTGCGCCGGTCACCAAATATCTGGAGGGGCAGCAAGTGAACCACGTCATGTCCAATTCGTTCGGTTTTGGCGGTAATTGTACATCATTAATTTTCTCTAAGATATAATGAAGGCTTACATTCGTTCCGCTTCTGCCATATCGGCCCAACATACTTTTGGTGACCAGCCTTTCCTGACCAACATCGTTGAGTACACAGGCAATTGGTTAAAACCTATCGAGCCTGACTATAAAGCCTACATCGATCCTAAACTGATCCGCCGGATGAGCCACGTCATCAAGATGGGATTGGCTACCGCTTTGGATTGTTTACAACAAGCTAAACTGGATCAACCAGACGCGATCATCACCGGAACCGCGATGGGCATTATGGAGGATACGGTCTCTTTCCTGACCCGCATTGTGGAGATGCAGGAAGAGATGCTGTCGCCAACGGCATTTATCCAGTCTACGCACAATACCGTGGCGGCACAGATCGCTCTATCGCTTAAATGCCATAACTATAACAATACGTTTGTGCATAAAGGCGTGTCTTTCGAAAACGCTGTGTTGGACGCTTTGATGCTTATTAACGAGGGTGAGGCGAGAGATGTTTTAGTTGGCGGTATTGATGAAATGGTGGATGTCAGCTATAAAGTACTTACCCGTTTGGGGCTGTACAAGCGTAAGGAAATATCGAATCTGTATCTGTTCAAAGAAAAGTCTAAAGGGACCATCGGCAGCGAAGGCGCAAGCTTTTTTGTATTGAGCGATAAGCCTGGCGATGTACTTGCCGAACTGACCGCATTAAAAACATTCTTTGATCAGGATACAACTTTAGACCCGGCACCTGCTATCACTAAGTTTTTAGCAGAGAATGGTCTTACCATTGACGATATTGATCTGGTGATCACCGGCAAAAATGGCGACATTAACAATGATGCGCCTTATGATAAACTAAAAGTTGGTCTATTCCAAAATACCGAATGTGTCAACTATAAACACCTGAGTGGTGAGTATCCCACCTCATCGGGTTTTGCCCTTTGGGTGGCGGCAAATATCATCGGCAAACAAATAGTGCCTACTGTTTTATTAGAGGACCAACGCAAAATACCCGCACCTAAAAAAGTGCTGATCTATAACCGATACCAAAACAGGTATCATTCCCTGATGCTGGTATCGGCCTGCTGATCAAATAGCGACCTGCTGTGAATTACAGTAGATCGAACCCGATATCTTTTCGGAAAACCTTACCATCGTAATAGATACGGCTGGCATCGGCGGTAGCTTGTTGCAATGCATCGAACATGTTATCCTGCAAGGTGGTCACCATTAATACACGGCCACCGGCGGTAATTACGTCCTCGCCCTGTAAAGCGGTCCCCGCCTGGAAAACCTGAGATCCGCGCACGTTATCCATACCGGTGATCACGTCGCCTTTCATATAATCGCCGGGATAACCGCCAGCTACGCATACTACGGTAACGGCAGTTTTTGGCGATATCACTAATTCTTTCTCGTGCAGGTTGCCTTCGGCTACGCCTTGTAATAGATCCACAAAATCGCTTTCGATGCGCATCATTACGCTCTCGGTCTCGGGGTCACCCATACGGGCGTTGTACTCGATGGTGTATGGATCACCGCCATCATTCATCAGGCCGATAAAGATGAAACCTTTGTATGGGATGCCCTCTTTTTTTAGACCTTCCACAGTAGGGATAACGATGCGGTCCTCAACCTTTTTCAGGAAATCGGCATCAGCAAATGGCACCGGAGAGACCGAGCCCATACCGCCGGTATTCAAACCTGTATCGCCTTCGCCTATGCGTTTGTAATCCTTGGCTTCGGGTAATATTTTATAGTGTTCGCCGTCGGTCATCACAAACACCGAAAGCTCAATACCCTTTAAAAATTGCTCTATCACTACCTTGCTGCTGGCATCGCCAAATTTGGCTTCGGCAAGCATCTCGTTCAGTTCGTATTTGGCTTCGTTTAAGGTGGTGCAGATCAGTACACCTTTACCGGCGGCAAGGCCGTCGGCTTTTAATACGATCGGCAGACCCGCTGTTTCCAGGTAGGTCAAGCCATCCTGCAAAGTATCTTTAGTGAATGTAGCCGAAGCAGCAGTAGGGATATTATGGCGTTGCATAAACTGTTTGCTGTAATCCTTGCTACCTTCTAACTGCGCACCCTCGGCCTGCGGACCGATAACAGGAACGTGCTTAATAGCGTCATCGGCCAAAAAGAAATCATGAACACCTTTTACCAACGGTTCCTCAGGACCTACCAATACCAGATCGATAGCATGGTCGATAACCAATTGTTTGATAGCCGCAAAGTCGGTAACCTTAATGTTTACGGTCGTTCCATATTGGTGTGTACCGGCATTGCCCGGGGCAATAAAAAGCTTATCACATTTTGGGCTTTGGGCTATCTTCCAGGCGAAGGCGCTTTCCCTTCCGCCCGAACCGAGGATCAGGATATTCATAGTGAGGGCAAAGATAGGTTTTTTGGGGGAGACGGGAAGTCGGAAAGACGGGAAGTCCGAAAGACGAATAATAGCAGCTTTTCCTATTTCAACGAATATCTTTCGGACTTTCCGACTTCCGGTCTAATTTAGCTCCGCTCTTCCCACACCATACACAAATGCAAAATGGTCTGCACCGCTTTGTTCATATCCTGGATAGATACCCACTCCTGCCTGCCATGGAAGGCATGCTCGCCGGCGAAGATATTAGGGCAGGGCAATCCCATAAAAGATAGGCGCGAACCATCTGTACCGCCGCGGATGCTGCGGAGATGCGGTTCCATTCCTGCACGTTTGATGGCTTCGATCCCATATTCGGTTATGTGCGGGTGTTTATCAAGCACCTGCTTCATATTGCGGTACTGGGGTTTGGTGCTCAGCTGGCAGCTGGATCCGGGGAAATTCCGAAGAATCTGGTCGGCGATCTGGCGAATGGTGTTGGCGTGCTCAGCCAATTTATCATCCTCAAAATCGCGGATGATGAATTCTATTTCCGCTTGCTCTACATGCCCGCTGATCCCGACCGGGTGCACAAAGCCCTGCTTGTCTTCGGTCCCTTCGGGCGACAGCTCAAATGGTAGGGCCGATACGATCTGTCCGGCTATTTTAATGGCACTTTCCATATTGCCTTTGGCAAAGCCGGGGTGGGCGCTGACGCCGTTAATGGTCAGTTTTGCTCCGTCGGCACTGAAGGTCTCGTTCTCGATATGGCCTGTGCTTTCACCATCCATGGTATAGCCTGCATGAGCCCCCAATTTTTCAATGTCGACCTTATCTACACCACGGCCTATCTCTTCATCGGGTGTGAACAGGATACGGATCTTGCCGTGTTTGATATCCGGGTTATTGATCAATTGATAGCAGGCATCCATGATCTCGGCTACGCCGGCCTTGTTATCGGCGCCAAGTAAGGTAGTGCCGCTGGCAGTGATGATATCGTTACCTATCTGGTTCTTCAGGTCGGGGTGTTCGGTCATTTTTAGAATGACGATATTATCATCAGGCAGCACAAGCTCTTGCCCCTGATAGTTTTGATGGACGATCGGTTTAACCCCCGTCCCACTGCAATCGGGCGCGGTATCCATGTGCGAGCAAAAGCAGATCACAGGCACTTCCTTATCGGTATTTGAAGGGATGGTGGCATATACGTAGCCATGTTCATCAAGATGGGCATCGGTTACGCCCATGTCCAATAGCTCGTCCACCAATACCCGCCCCAGGTCTTTTTGTTTCTCTGTAGAAGGGCAGGTAGATGATGCCGGATCTGACTGTGTGTCTATCTGTACGTAACGTAAGAACCGCTCGGCGGCGGTGAAAGTTAAATTGATTAAATTCATCCCGATATATTTTTCCACAGCAAATGTTATCTTATTTTTGGCCATATTTAAATAATGCCCTAATTATTTAACCCTGTTAATTCAAATAACAATTGAAAAACATATTTATTACCCTTGTTCTTTTTTCCGCCGTTTCTTTTTCGGCTCAGGCCCAGTACGAATTCCCTGAGTGGGGCATCGGCGGCTCGGTTGGCATGGTAAGGCCTTATTCTGATACCCGCATAAATGATACCCAAAGGGCTTTCGCATTGGATCTTTTTTGGAATTATAGCCCGTATCTGCCATTTTCTTTCGAGGCGCAGACGGGTAGACTTGCAGGCGGTGGTGCAACAGCCGACCCTTACGGACGCTTTTTTGTGAACGACTATCTGGCGCTGGATCTGCATGGCGACCTGCAATTAGGCGAGGTGGTAGATTTTCAGGGGAATTTTTTGTTAGAACGGTTAAAAGGCTTTTACTCGGGCATTGGTGTTGGAGCTATGTTTAACAATTTAACGTCGATACAGCGGGTAGACCCTACTAACTCTACCTATATTTTCCCAGGGAAAGAAAAGTCGGTCTCAATACTTGTTCCGCTTCGCTGGGGATACGAGTTCAAGGTCTTTAATTACTACGATGTACCGATCATATCCATAAATCTTAACTACACTCATTACCTTACCTTTGCAGAAAGTTTGGATGGGTACGATGACCCAAGCAGCAAATTCAAGAATAATGCCCAAGATATGTACCGATATATTAGTGTTGGCGTTAAACTTAACTTCGGTAATACCAGACAGTATTTTAAGCCTATCCGATAATTAGTATGGATATAGAGACCCTGCGCGACTATTGTTTAAGCAAACCCGTTGTAACTGAAGGTCTCCCTTTTGGTGAGGATACGCTGGTGTTTAAAGTGGGCGAGAAGATCTTTTTATTGATCGGCATTGCCGAGGCTAAAAGTTTCAACGTTAAATGCGATCCTGAGTTGGCCATAGAATTACGCGAACGCCACAGTGAGGTAGTCCCCGGTTACCACATGAACAAGAAACACTGGAATACCGTACACATGGACGGCGTCCTGAGCCATAAGCAACTATGCGATATGATAGACCACTCGTATGATCTGGTGCTGAAAAGTTTACCTAAGAAGTTGCAGGCCGAGATAGCCGAACTTGAATAATTTTCCCCTTTGCCATGAAAAGAACTTTACTAATTACAATTATTACCATGCTTGCCATTTCGGCTAAAGCCCAGCTTACCCCTTTTGAGTTAGCTAAGGATAAAAACTATACCGCCACTTATACCCAAGTGGTTAATTATTACCAGGCCCTGAGCAAACAGCACCCGCAGATGAAGCTGTTCAATTACGGGGTCACCGACATTGGTAAGCCACTAACGTTGGTTGTGCTATCGAAAGATAAAGTGTTTGATCCGGCGTTGATCAAAAAGCAGAATAAACGCGTTATCCTGATCAATAACGGCATCCACCCGGGGGAACCTGAAGGTATAGATGCTACCATGATGCTTACGCGCGATCTGCTGAAAGGTAATAAACTGCCTAAGGATGTGGTACTGTGTTTCATCGCCGTTTATAATATCGATGGGATGCTGAACAGAGGGTTGTCCCGCATCAGCCAGAACGGGCCGGAGTCGTACGGTTTTCGTGGTAACTCGCGCAATCTGGACCTTAACCGCGATTTTATCAAGGCCGATAGCCGCAACGCCCTGGCTTTTATGAAGATACTGAACACCTGGAACCCCGAAGTTTTTTTGGATAACCATACCAGCAACGGCGCCGATTACACCTACGTGATGACGCTGATCGAGACCCAAAAGGATAAGCAGAACCCGATACTATCCGAGTACACCTCTAAAACCTTATCGCCGGAGTTGTATAAGCGTATGAAAAAGACCTATGAGATGACCCCGTATGTGGAAAGCATAAAAGGCACGCCGGATTCGGGCATTGTAAGCTTTTTAGATCTGCCGCGGTTTGCAACGGGCTATGGTGCCCAACACAGCATCATTAGCTATATTACCGAAACCCACATGCTTAAACCGTATGACAAAAGGGTTTATGCCACGTATGATTTTATGACGCACCTATTCGACATCGTTCAGCGTGACCATCAGCTGATCGGCGAGTTAAAGCATAAAGCTGACGAGGCTGTAAAAAAACAGACCAAGTTTGATATGAGTTGGGAGCTTGATACCGAGCATGTAGATACCATCACCTTTAAAGGCTACGCTGCGTTGCGCAAACCGAGCGAAATAAGCGGCCTGCCACGCTTGTATTACGACCGCAGCAAACCTTGGGTAAAAACCATCAAGTATTACGATAATTACAAGGTGTCGCTTCAGGTAGAGAAACCTAAAGCCTACATCATCCCGCAGGCTTGGGGTAAGATCATTGATCTGTACAAGCTGAACAATGTAGCCATGCGCCAACTGGCCCATGATACTACTGTTGATGTACAGATGTATTACATTGGCGACTTTAAGAACCCCGCCCGCCCCTATGAAGGCCACTATCTGCACAGCGGTGTAAAGGTGAACCCGGTTGAGCAAAAAGTTAAATTTTACGCCGGCGACTATGTGGTATATACAGATCAGGCTTTGAACCGTTATATTGTGGAAACGCTGGAACCGCAAGGTGTTGATTCATTCTTCGCCTGGAACTTTTTTGATTCGATATTGGGCCAAAAAGAAGGTTACTCGGATTACGTTTTTGAGGATATAGCGGCCGATTGGTTAAAGAAGAACCCGGACGTGCGTAAAAAACTGGACGAGGAGAAGGCAAAGAACCCAACACTTGCTAACAGCGGCCGTGCACAGCTGATCTGGGTTTATCAAAACTCGCCGTTTTACGAGAAGACATACCAGCGTTACCCGGTAGCACGCGTGCATGCCGACATTAAATTCGACTTTGCCAAATGATAGAGATGTACCTTACCGCTGCGCCGGTAGCCTGTTTTATTTTTGTGGTTACGCTGGGCTTAAGCCTGCTGGCTTTCAGTAACGAGTCGGTCTATGGCCGCTTTTTGTTGCACCCTTACAGCGTATCGCGCAACGAGCGTGTTTACACCCTCATCAGCAGTGGCTTCATCCACCGGGATTGGGGGCACCTATTCTTTAACATGTGGTCGTACTTTATATTCGCCTTTAAGCTGGAAGTTTACCTTGGGCACTGGCAATTTGGCTTTTTGTATATGGTAAGCATGATCCTGAGCGATCTGCCAACTGTGTTTAAAGAGAAAGATAATTACGGCTACCACAGCCTTGGCGCATCCGGCGCTATAAGTGCGGTGGTGTTCAGTTTCATTTTGTTCGAGCCAACATCTAAACTTGGCATTTTCCCATTTCCGTTCGGTATATCGTCGTGGATATTCGGCATCCTGTACCTGGCCTATTGCTGGTATGCATCCAAAAACGCGCGCGACAGCATTAACCACGATGCCCACTTTTTTGGAGCGATCGCCGGGGTGATCCTGACCATTGTGCTTAACCACAATGTCATCCCACACTTTGTGCGCGAATTGACGATGTAAGGATGTTCGGCGGATTACCTGTATTTCTGAGGCCATCGCAGGTCCCGCCTTATTTTACTTCACCAAGTAACCCGCCACTAATTGCGCGTACCAGCGCGACAGATAATCGTTGGGGTGATTAATGTTATTGCCTGTCATATCCTGATAGGTTTTGTGTTTAAGCAATTCGGCATGTACGGCGGTCATATCGGCTACGATAGTGCCCTTGCCCGCCAGTTTATCTAATTCGACTTTGTAGGATCGCTGTAGACCATCAAAGCCCGAATCGGGATTGGCCAGCATGGGCGCTACCAAAATGAACTCGGCGTTGGGGTTGGTGGCTTTAACGGCATCGATAATGCCTTTGATCTGAGTGCGATATACATCGGGTGCGACGCGTTGGGTACCATCATTCATCCCGAAGCCGATCACTACCAGATTTGGCTGTTGAGAGGTTATCCTGCTGACCGAATCCATACCCCATTTAGCCATCATACCGCTTACCGATCGGTTCACAAAGCTGACGTTCTTGCCATAATTTTTGCGTAAATTATGGATCAGCAATTCAGGCCAGTTAGGCATAAATGGCGGCAGTTTTTCCAGGTTACTGGCATTCAAGCCAACTTCTATACTATTACCCAGGAAAGCCACTTTGATAGCTTTACTCTTTTTCAACAAAGCGATGGTATTAGGCAAACCTCCTGATGCCAACTTAGGCACCGGCCCCTGCCACTTGGTGCCCGCGGCCGGTATATAGGTAACTAATATCTGCTTGCTCATAAAATATGAGCCGCTGTTATATAACACGTATTTACCTGCGGTTTTAGCGCCAAAGCTGTTGCCTGGTTTGGGTTTGTCAAAGATCAGATCGGCTGGGGTAAGGAAAGGAACTGTCGACGCGGCCGGTATGACGAGTTTACCATCAGCTTGCTCCCAATCCTTACCCTGAACAAACACTTTGCTGTAATCGGCAGCTCTGACAGATACGATAGTTTTAGCCGGTAACAAAAGCTTTGAGGTAGTTTGGCTGCCATCGCGGATCACTTGTACACTCTCATCAACCACCACATCGGTATTCCAAAAGGGTTTATTGTAGGTATCCAGGTCAATGTACTTGGTCCAGCGAGTGGGCAGCGTATCCGAAGCCAATTTTTGCGTATTTATCGCCGACTTAAAGTCCAACTTTTTAAACACTTTCAGCAACGCATCGGTAATAATAGCGTAGCCCGCATCGGACGGATGCAGGCCGTCATAGGTCAAAGCTACCGACTCTATCGGATACGGGTAATCATCCTTAGATGGGTCGAAAGGTATATCTATAGATGCAGGATATTTATAGTTTTTATACTGTCCGGTCAGGGTATCCTTTAGTCGTTTAAATTTTACCAGCTTTTTGATGTCCAGTTTACGGTTATGATAAAGATCCACCACCGGGATGTTATCGGCCTGACCAATGGAATCTATCGCGTTGGCAAACGCTTCTAATGTTTGCCCTTTTTTAGCTCTGTAAGATCCGTAGGCTTTGTTTTTATGGTCGGCAATGTAAACAAAGTCATTACGCTGCATTGGCGTGATGAGTATGATCTTAGCCCCGGGGTTCAATGATCGCAATTTATTCACAATAATGCGGAACGAGCCGTACACCGTGGAGTTACCTTTGTTAGTGGTATAATCGGTCAAAACCCCCAAAGGCCGCTCTGACCACCAATCGTTTGTGCCTAAAAATACCGTGTAAATATCGGCCGGGACCAAACCTAATTTATCAATGTTTTGCGCTATACCACCAGAGGTCCAACCGTTGTAGCCTTTATTAATGTAACGCAAGCCGGGATACTCGTCGGTAACGGCGGTAAGGTATCCCTTGGTAACACGGTCTCCGGTCTCGTTAGGATGGTCATTTAGATAAGTGATAGAGTCGCCAATGGCTACCCAGGTCTTTTCGGCAGGGCGGTAAGAAGCAAAAAATATCGCCATCGTAGCTAGGGTGCAGACTGATGCTACGGTCCTGTATTTAAAAAAAAGTGTTTTCATTTCGGTTCGATCGGTGCTTCTAAGGTATGAATTTATCGATCAACCGGCGCTTTTGACGCTTTATCCAGCAACATATGCCCGGCAATGCAGGTGGCGGACGACAGGATCATCCGTAAGGTGGTCAGGTTTTTATTTTATAACTTTACCCTTATCTTGCCCCGATCAAATTTAACTGAACATATATTGCTACCCCATCGATCCATCATCACATCTGTTGTTAAAGTAGCTTTAGGCCTGCAGCCCATCGTTCAGGTTACGGACCTTTCCATGCCTGTCAACATTGGTCAAGAGCAAACCGAATTGCGCGACTTTATCCGTTTGGCATTTGTGGCGTTGGGTATCGACATTGAATTTAGTGGCAAAGGTTTGCACGAAAAAGGCGTGGTCGTTGATATGGACGAGGATACCGTCCTGTCCTTAGGTCTTGATGCAGATCAGCTGCGTTTCGGGCAGACCGTAGTACGTTGCAGCGCGGATATAGACGCGGCGGGAACCTATCAAAGCATCGATATCGATCTTTCTGCAAACAAAACTACCGAACAAATTGTTACCGACCTTGTGCTGTTGATCCTAACAACGCTTAAGGGAAATACAGCCGGTTAATGCCTGCACCCCAGGGCTGCTATTACTAATTTTTAAAGCAAAATGCCTACCTTGGCGGCAATATCCTCAAGATCAACTCTATGAAAAAAACATTTATCCTGCTTACGGCCATGCTGTGTTCGGCCGTCATCGTTAAAGCACAGTCAGAGTACATGCCTTATGGCTATCAGTTTTATCAAAAATTCAACAAAGATCTTTACTCTACCAAAAGCCGCATCCATTCTACCATCAAGCCTTTTATTGTAGATAGCTTACTGCAGCCAACTTATGATTCGTTGATGAATATCAACGTAAAGGACGACGGCGTAAAACGTAGCTGGGCTTACCGCAAAGTGTTTCAGGAGCACCTGATAGACGTTAAAGATCCGGAATATACTTTCTTTTTCGATGTGATGTCTGACCTGACCATTGGCCGCGACTTTTCCAGGAAAGAAAAAACTTCATATAACACCCGCGGCTATCAATTAGGCGGTACGATAGGTAAAAAATTCTATTTCTACAGTACTGGTTACGAGAACCAGGCTACCCAACCATATTATCTGAATGAGTACACCAAACAAACAGGTATAGTTAGCGGCCAGGCTTACGACCGTAGTTTCGGCCAACGTAAGGTAGATTGGTCTTATGTTACTGCTACTATATCTTATACGCCGGCAAAATTCTTAAATATCTCGCTTGGTCAGGATAAAACTTTTATCGGTGACGGCTACCGTTCGGTGTTGCTATCTGATTTTTCATCGCCCTACACTAATTTAAAGCTGACCGGTACACTGGGTAACGTGCGCTATATGGCCATGTACGGCTTAATGCAGGACGCCCGCATACCAAAATTTACTTATGCCGATGGCAATCGCCGTAAATGGGCCACGTTCCATTATTTGGACTGGAACGTTAGCAACCGTTTGAGTGTTGGTTTCTTTGATTCGATAGTTTGGGGCGATAAGGACGAGAGTGGCAACAAACGCGGTTTTGATTTTACTTATGCCAGTCCGATCATTTTCCTTCGCCCGGTAGAGGCCTCTAACGGCTCGCCTGACAATGCAGCGATAGGCCTTACCGGCAAATATAAACTGACCAATGGAATTACATTGTATGGGCAATTTATGTTGGATGAATTTGAAGCTAAAAACTTCTTCTCCTCATCAGGCAGTTCACGCAATAAATATGGTTGGCAAATTGGCGCCCGTGGCGCCGATCTGTTCAAAGTAAGAGGCTTGAACTATCTGTTTGAATATAATGGCGCTAAACCTTATACGTATTCATCTGTGAGGCCACTAATAAGCTACAGCAACCAGACAGAACCGCTTGCGCATCCGTTTGGAGCAAACTTTAAAGAGTTAGTAGGTATATTGAATTACAGCTATAAACGCTTTGACCTGATGGGGCAAGTTAACTATGGCCACTATGGTTTAGACCCTAAAGGATCCGCATTAAATTATGGCAAAGATTTTTTATTGCCATACACCGCACCGGTAAGCCTGACCGGTAATTACATCGGTCAGGGTGTAACAACCGATATGTATTACGCTGAGGGCCGAGTGGCATACGTATTAAACCCTAAATATAACTTGCGTTTTGAAGTTGGCGGCATTTACCGTAAAGAGACCAACAGTGTGTTCACCAATAATACTTCTATGATCACCATTGGCTTGCGCACCGCGTTCCACAGCGTTTACACCGACCTTGCATCTTATAGGATACAATAAATACTTTTAAACAAGAAAGGCCCTTCATGCAAAATATGACGGGCCTTTCTGTTTGTGCTCTGCCGATGTCCGGCGCTGTTAATACAGCAACTTATCGTACGGGTAGCGCTCGGTATGTATGGCGATCACCTTGTCGTACAATAACTGGCGGAACTCGTCCACGTTCTCTTTCTTCAACGCCGAGATAAAAATAGCCGGGCTGTTATTCTTGCCCATCCAGCTTTGCCTAAAATCCTCGAGCGTTAACGGCTCGGCAGGGTCTTCCTGATGATGTTGAACAGGTTGGTAAGCGTCTATCTTGTTAAATACCGTAATGGTGGGCTTATCTATCGTGCCCAGGTCTTTCAAGGTCTCGTTAACGGTGCGTATCTGGTCTTCAAAGTTAGGGTGCGATACATCTACCACATGCACTAAAATATCCGCCTCGCGCACCTCATCTAAGGTCGATTTAAAGCACTCTACCAAATGGTGAGGTAATTTGCGGATAAAACCGACCGTATCCGAAAGTAAGAATGGCAAATTCTCTATCACCACCTTGCGCACCGTTGTATCCAACGTAGCGAACAGCTTATTCTCGGCAAACACGTCAGATTTGGATATCATATTCATGATGGTAGATTTGCCCACGTTGGTGTAACCGACCAAAGCTACACGCACAAGGGCCACACGGTTCTTGCGCTGGGTCTCGTTCTGCCGGTCGATATCCTTAAGCCTGTCTTTTAATAGCGATATTTTGTTCAGGATCAAACGCCTGTCGGTCTCTATCTGGCTTTCACCCGGGCCACGCATACCTATACCACCCTTTTGGCGCTCTAAGTGGGTCCAAAGGCGGGTCAATCGGGGTAACAGGTATTGCAGTTGGGCCAGCTCGACCTGGGTTTTGGCTTGGGCGGTCTGCGCACGGTTGGCAAAAATATCCAGGATCAGGTTGCTGCGGTCTAATATCTTCACCTGCAATTCGCGCTCTATGTTACGCAATTGCGATGGCGACAGTTCATCATCAAACACAACGATATCTATCTCTTCCGACTTCACATAGTCACGTATCTCTTCCAGCTTACCCGAGTGTACAAAGGTAGCCCTGTCAGGCTTTTGCATCCTTTGGGTAAAGTTCTTAACGGTAAGTCCGCCTGCCGTCATTACTAAAAATTCCAGTTCTTCCAGGTATTCTTTGGTCTGCTCGTCAGACTGGCCGGGGGTAATGATACCCACCAGCACTACTTTTTCCTGCTTCACAGCAGTATCATAAAATTTTTGCTTCATTCAGTTGATATTC
Source organism: Mucilaginibacter myungsuensis (assembly GCF_015222005.1). Taxonomy (GTDB): domain Bacteria; phylum Bacteroidota; class Bacteroidia; order Sphingobacteriales; family Sphingobacteriaceae; genus Mucilaginibacter; species Mucilaginibacter myungsuensis. Next base: position 396,632 of record NZ_JADFFL010000002.1, read on the forward strand.
TGGGTGCAAAGTTAAGCTTTAATTGATAAAGGTTTAACATTGAGACTGGCGACTGGTTTGTATCGAAGATGCAGTTATTAATTTGATCGGTAAAGGTGACCCGGCAAAGCTACTCGTGTCAATAATTATTTCCCTATCTTAGGCACTACATGATCAAACCAGCTCCTCACAATTTGTAATATGATACTTGCCGAACTGCCCATGGGCATTATTAAGATCAGCTTGCTGGCTATTGGCGGCCTTGCGGGCTTATCCATTATCGATGACCCAAAGGCTAAGATCCAGCCGCCTACAGTGGCCGCTATCCCAACACATGCGTTTCTGAACAGCATCGGTGTGAACACCGCCATATCCGTACGTGGTGAAGATGTTGATAAAACTATCGCGGCGATCGGGTACACAGGCATCCGCTGGGTGCGATCAGGCTACGAGGGTAACGCCCCGCTGCAGGACTATATAAAGCTGCACATGCAAACCGGCGCTAAATTCAGTTACGGTTTAATGAGCGGCGGCACAGATATCCCAAGGTTACTGACCGGCGCTCAATCTCTTGCTAAAGCCAACGCGCTGCTGGCATTAGAAGGACCTAACGAACCTAACAACTGGGGCATGACCTATCAGGGAGTTAAGGGCGGCAGTAATGCATCTTGGATGGCAGTTGCCAAATTACAAGCCGACCTGTATAAAGCGGTTAAAGCCGATGGCGTGTTAAAGAAATACCCGGTTTGGAGTTTAAGTGAGAATGGCGCGCAGACCGACAATGTAGGCTTGCAATATCTACAAATACCTAAAGGCGCCGATGCTAAAATGCCCGCGGGCACTAAGTACGCCGACTACGCAAATGCGCACAATTACTTTTCGCATCCATCACACAAAGGCTGGTACGATAACCAGGTCTGGAACGCCGCCGACCCAGGCGCGGCTTGTAAGGTCGACGGATTGTTTGGTAACTACGGCACCACCTGGCGGTACAAATTTAAAGGCAACACCGAAGAGCAATTAAGAAACCTGCCCCGGGTAACTACCGAGACCGGCGTTACCATTGATAACGAGTTTACGGAGGATGCACAGGCGCGCTTATACATAAACTTGTACCTCGCCCAATTTAAACGTGGCTGGGCTTACACTTCGGTATATTTGTTGCGCGATCGTAGCGACGAAGCAGGCAACCAGTCTTTCGGTTTTTACAAAGCCGACTATACCCCGCGTTTAGCAGCCATGTATCTGCATAACCTCACTACCATTTTAGAGGATAATGGCGCTTTGAGAAATGCGTCGGGCTTGTCGTACAGGATCATTAACCAACCCGCTGTTGTACACGATCTGCTTCTGCAAAACAGCAACGGCAAATTTCAACTGGTGATCTGGGGCGAGAAAGTCCACGGAATGGAATCGATCAATATCGAATTCGGCAAAAAGATCCCCGCACTGAAAACGTATGACCCCACCTTAGGCGTAACCCCAACTATGACCATGCAAAATGTAGATAAACTGAACTTGGTAGTGATGGATCATCCGGTGATCATTGAGTTATAATTGGTTGTTATCTGTGCCATTTGCATCGCCTAAACTCTAGTTAACTAACCTCTAATTAACTCCAATAATCGTTTAAACACTTATTCCTCAGCCTGAAGTCAAGCTATTTGGATTTATTATAAATAAGGGATACCTTTGAACCTACCAAACTAACGTAAATGAAGCTATCGCAACTGAAGCCGGGAAGTAGAGGAATAGTGAAAGAGTTCACCGATCTGGAGATGTCGGTAAAGCTGATGGAGATGGGGTGCCTGCCAGGCGAAGAGATCATTGTGGAGCGAATTGCCCCCCTTGGTGACCCGATAGCAATTAGCGTAGCCGGCTACCAGTTAAGTTTGCGTAAACAAGAGGCATCAACCATTATACTGCACAGTTAATTTTGAAGGCCGATCTTAGAGTAGCGCTTGTAGGGAACCCCAATACCGGAAAATCTACCCTGTTCAATGCCCTGACCGGACTTGACCAAAAGGTCGGGAACTTTCCGGGGATAACCGTTGATAAAAAGATAGGTTACAGCGACCTGCCCGATAGCCGCAAGGCCGAGATCATTGACCTTCCCGGCACCTACAGCCTATATCCCAAAAGCCAGGATGAAGCGATAGTTTTCTCTGTACTGGCCGACCGCAACAGCGACGTTAACCCCGACCTGATCGTAGTGGTGCTGGATGCCACCAATCTGAAAAGAAATTTTCTGCTCTACACCCAGGTAGCCGATCTGAAGATACCGGTGATCATTGCGTTGAACATGATGGATCAGGCCGATAAGGCCGGTATCAAGATCAATGTTGATGCCTTGTCAGAAAAATTAGGCGTACCCATCATCCCAATATCAGCCAGAAAGAATACTGGTATAGATGATCTGAAACAAGCGATATCGTTTGCCAACAAAGTAGCCCTTCAGCAGGATTCAATAGATGTAAGTGTTTTTGCTTCTGAACTGATCGCCCGCATTGGCGACGAGATCAAGGTAGATAACCCTTACTTTGCCCTGCAACTGGCGCACCAGCACGAAAACCTGAAGTTTTTGACCACCGCTCAAAGCGAGCGCATAGAAGAGCTGGAAGTGATGTATTCTTTCCACTCGCAAAAGGCGCAAGCTGCGGAGACCATTGCCCGTTACAACTACATAAACGACCTGCTTTTTGACACGGTAGAAAAGCCCCAAGCCGCCCAAAGCGAAAGTACGAGCAACCGCATAGACCGCGTGCTAACGCACCGTGTATTCGGCTTTGTGATCTTTATCGGGATATTAATGTTTATCTTCCAGTCGATATTTGCCTGGTCATCTTACCCGATGGATCTGATATCGGACGGATTTGCGTGGTTACAAGCTTACACACACCAAGTATTACCTGCCGGGCCAGCTACCGATCTGCTGGCCGATGGTATTATTGCAGGCTTGGCAGGGGTGTTGGTATTTATCCCGCAGATCGCTATCCTTTTTGCATTTATATCCATCCTTGAAGATACCGGCTACATGGCCCGCGTTACTTTTATGATGGACAAGATCATGCGCAAAGTTGGCCTGAACGGCCGCTCGGTAGTACCGCTGATCGGCGGCTTTGCCTGCGCGGTGCCATCTATCATGAGTACCCGCACGATCGAGAACTGGAAGGACCGCATGATCACCATTATGGTGACGCCGCTGGTGGCCTGCTCCGCCCGTTTACCGGTATATACTCTACTAATCGCCTTGGTGGTGCCCGACCGTACCATTTGGGGTATTTTTAACCTGCAAGGTTTAGCCTTGACCGCCATGTACGTGATGAGTTTAGTGTCGGCGGTCATTGTAGCTTTCGTATTCAAATTCATCCTCAAGGCTAAAGAACGCGGCTACTTTATTATGGAATTACCGGTGTACCGCTCACCAAGGTGGAATAACGTGTTGCTGTCAATGTACGAGCGCTCCAAGGCCTTTGTGCTGCAGGCTGGTAAAGTGATCATTGCCGTATCTATTATCCTTTGGGTAATGTCCAGCTATGGCCCCGGCGATAGGTTCGAGAAGATCGACCAAAAATACGAGCAGGCACAATACAAAAAGATCCCCGAAGATGAATTACAACGCTTGATCGCTACAGATAAGTTAGAAAATAGTTATGCCGGCACTTTAGGCCATGCCATAGAACCTGCCATACGCCCCTTGGGCTTTGATTGGAAGATCGGCATCGCCCTCATTACCTCTTTTGCCGCGCGCGAAGTTTTTGTAGGCACCATGGCCACCATTTACAGCGTCGATGGTGATGCCGACCGTTTAGATACCGTGCAGGACAAAATGGCGAAAGCCATCAACCCCAATACAGGGCAACCTGTATTTACGGTGGCGGTGGCTTTCTCGCTGATGATGTTTTACGCCTTTGCCATGCAATGCGCAAGCACCGTAGCCGCCGTTTACCGCGAGACCAAAGCCTGGAAATGGCCTGTGATACAACTTACCTACATGACCGCCTTGGCCTATGTTGCCAGCTTGATCACGTATCAATTGCTGAAATAAACGCATAGGCGGTGCAAGCGTTGTATGTTGCATTTTAAAGGCACTCTTAGTAATTAGCCACGAAGTTCACAAAGACGGGAAAATACAAAGGGCACAAAACTTTGCAAATGATGAAACTTGCAGCGCTTTGTGCCCTTTTATGAAAACCTTTTGGCCTTAAGGTTAAATAACTAACAAACCTATTTTTTCAAGCTTGCCTCGAACAACGCGTGGATACGCTTGTACTCGTCGGTCCAGCTGCTTGGCTCGATGAAGCCGTGGCTTTCCAGCGGGTATGATGCCAGACTCCAGTTGTCTTTTTTCAGTTCGATCAGTTTTTGATTTAAGCGGATGATATCCTGATAGTTCACGTTATCATCTATCATACCGTGGCACATCAGCAGGTCGCCTTTTAAGCCGTTGGCAAAGTTGATGGGCGAACTGCGTTTGTAGGCGATCTCATCGTTAAATGGCTCGTTCAGGATATTGGCGGTATAGCCGTGGTTATAATGCGCCCAGTCTGTCACCGAACGTAGAGCTGCACCTGCCGAAAAGGTTTCCGGCGCTGTGAACAGCGCCATCAGCGTCATAAAGCCACCGTAAGATCCGCCGTACATGCCTACATTTTTAGGGTTAACGCCGTATTTGTCTACCAAGATCTTCACCGCATCTATGTGGTCGGTCAAGTCCTTGCCGCCCATGTGGCGGTAAATGCCGGTGCGGATATCACGACCGTAGCCCGCGCTGGCGGTATAGTCTATCTCTAACACGGTATAACCCTCATCGGCCAGCATATTGTTGAACATGAACTCGCGGAAGTACGAAGTACTCCATTTGTACATCACATCCTGCAAGTAACCGGCACCATGCACAAATACTACTGCGGGGTGCGATGGCAGCGGGTTCTTAGGCGTGTAAACACGACCGTAAATATCGGCGCCACCACGGTTCTTAAAGCTGAATATCTCGGGCGCACGCCAATCGTACGACTTAAATTCGTCGCTGGCTGCTTTATCGGTCACTTGTACCGCTTTAGCGCCCGCTTTGTTAGCCTGAATAAATAACTCGTATGGCTTGTTGGTGTAAGAGTAGCGGATAGCCAGCCATTTTTCATCGGGTGATAGTTCCACCTCGTTGCCGCCTTTCAGGCTGGTCAGCTTAACAGGTGTACCACCGGTAACCGGCAGGCGGAAATAATCTGACACGCCCGGATGGTCCATATTGCCGGAGAAGTAGAACGACTTTTTATCGTTAGATAATTTCAGACCAGATACTTCCCATTTACCGTTGGTGAGTTGTTTTTTAACGCCGGTATTTACATCTACTACGTAAATATGCGAGTAACCCGTAGCCTCGCTCTGGAAGTAATAATGGGTGTTATCCAACCACCCTACTGATCCACCAAAGCTGCTGATGCCGGGGCCGCCGATCCAGGCCTCGTCGCGCTGGCGATCCAGCAAACTTAGCTTACCTGTAGCCGCGTTCAGCTTCATGATCCATCGGTCCTTATTATCCTGTGCCGATACGATCACTACGCCGTTCTTGCCGTCCTCGCTCCAGAACGGTCCTTGCATGCTCACCGCACGGTCGGCGTTGGCTTTGGTGCGCTCCTCTAATTGCTTAGGGTATTCCTTTACGTAATCGGGCAGGTCTTTGATGCCCGGTATCTCTTTTACCGATACCTTATACATGGTATCGCGCTTAACATCATAAACGAACATCTCTGACGTTGACAACGGCGCACCAACTTTAGTACGGCTAATAATGTCCTCGGTAAAACCACTTGTAGTTACGTAACTCGGTACAATGGTAGCTTTACCGCCGTCGGCAAATTTGGTTAGACGGTAGGTTACGTATTGCCCATCCGGACTAACTACAATGCTCCCCAAATTTTTATCTTCAACCTGTAATTCGGTCATCTTTTTAGCCTGACCACCACCTGCACTGGCTCTGCCAAAGCGCCCGCCTGCATTAGCACCGTCGTTACCTCGTTGGGCACGATCTTTCAACACATCAAAAAGATCCATCTGTTGCGCACGTAACCAACGCTCCTGCTCATTGCCTGACTGTGCCGCTCCACCACGGCCTGCCACTGCTTGACCTGCTGCTCCACCGCCCTGGCCTTGTCTGCCACCACGTGCGCCGCCTGCTGCTCCTGCGCCCATTGGCGTTGGGGCTAACGGAAGTGTAGCGCCTGCACCGCCGCGGATAAAGTTGGTCAACTGTTGGGTCAGGCCGCCATTCAGGGTAACGGCGTAATAATTATCGCCACGGGCGTAAAAAACCTTGGTCTCGTCCACGTTCCACATCGGTGCGCTTTCACGGTCGACAGTGGCGGTGAGTTGGGTTTCCTTTTTTGTTTTGGGATCAAGGATGTAGATATCGCCCTGTTTCTCTATCAGTTGCAGAGTATGCTTTTTGTTCCAAACACCCTGAACGGCGGCCGGCATATTGCGGCGCTCTTCGGGCGTGATCAGTTTGGGTTTGGTATCCTCGGGGGTGATGTAATACTGGCCGTCTCGGGCCTTGGCCTCGGGGTTCCAGGTGAAGAACACCTTTTTGCTGTCATCGCTCCAACTAACGGCAGTGGGTTGGCTGCCCATCCACTTAGGGTCGCGCATTATCTTATCGACAGTAAGCTTTTCAAGCTTTTGGGCCGATGCCGTGTACCAGCATCCCCCTATAAAGATCAGGGTAAAAATTTTTTTCATGAAAAAGGGCTTGATCAAGTCTGCAATTTAGCATTTTGCAGGGAATTGGATACCGGAGCACTTTTTTGTTACAAAAGAGTTTTTTTATCCCTCCTTGGGGAGGGGTGCGGTTGCCATGAACGGTAGCAGGGAGGGGTTTCGCGTAAATAAAATACTCACTAACCCCTCCCTGCCGCCGCACGATCTGACACACCCCTCCCCAAGGAGGGACTTGCTTAATACACAACCAATGCAACTACAAGGGCCCAACTTCATCCTCCGCAACTGGCAATTGACAGATGCCCCATCCCTGCAACGTAATGCGGATAACAAAAAGATATCTGATAACTTGCTCGACCGCTTCCCCTCGCCCTATACCTTAGCAGCCGCCGAAGGTTGGGTGCAAATGTGGCTGGGGCAGGAGCCGATGGTTAACTTTGCTATTGTGCAGGGTGACGAGGTGATCGGCGGTATTGGGCTGGAGCTTCGGCAGGATGTGTACAGAAAAACGCCTTTATTAGGCTACTGGCTGGCCGAACAGTATTGGGGCAAAGGCATTATGCCGCAGGCGGTAAAACTGATCGTGCAACATGCGTTCGATAATTTAGGCGCTATGGCCGTGGTGGCTTACGCGCTAAGTAAAAACCCGGCCTCGATGCGGGTGCTCGAAAAGGCCGGGTTTAAAGCTTGTGGTATCATCCCTAAATCGGTAGTTAAGAACAACGAGGTTTGGGATGAACATATCTTCGCGGTCCATAAAGACTGACCGCCGTATAGTCTTATTTACCTCTCTTTTCTAAAGTGTCCAAATTCAATTGATTGAGGCTCATCATTTCTTTCATGGTGCGTTGCATGCCATCGGCAGAGCCGTCAAGGAAGATCACGTTTCCTTTAGAATTTTCAGAGAAATGCTTGATCGCTTCGGTCCACATGGTGAACAGGATCACTGATGTATCCATATCGGCTTGCTGCATTTCTTTGGCGGCAACCGTCATACCCTTTGCCACTTCCTGGCGGAACAACGCGATACCCTGACCACGTAATTGAGCAGCCTGGCGTTCAGCTTCGGCAGCGATCTTAATGGCGTTACCCTCGGCCTCAGCGCCTTTAGTTTTGGTGATCAGTAGGGCTTGGCCTTCGTTCTCGGCAGCAGCCTTTAGGTTGTTAGATGCCACTACCTGGCTCATGGATCGCATGATCACTTCATCAAAAGTGATATCATTCAGTTGAAGATCTTGCAGGTGGTAACCCCAGCTCTCCAGGATGTTATCTAACTGCTCTTTTACGTGTTCCACAATATCGCGGCGCAGGATCAATACATCGGCCTGCTTTTTTGTGGCGACGAATGCCCGGATAGAACCCTCTACCGTGCGGATAAGTGCCTGCATCAGGTTACGGTCATCCACAAATTTAAAGGCTACATTCTTAATGGTCTCTTCTTGCTGGTCCAATACCGAGTACAATAGCATCGCCTTAAAATAAACATTGGCCTGATCCACGGTCACCGCCTGGAATTCCAGCTCTACAGAACGGTTCTGGATGGATATGCGGTTGTAGATCTGTTCGATAAGCGGTATCTTAAAATTAAGACCCGGGGCAAGTACTCGGCGGTATTTTCCAAATATCGTAACTACGCCAACGGTGCCCTGTTGTATGGTAACGAACGAGGAGACAAGGATAACAACGGCGAAAAAAATTAAAATGAAAAGGATGATCTGTGTAGGTCCCATATTTAAGGTTTGTTTAGTGAGATAAAGATAGGCTATTATTTCGGATAGCAATTTGCAAAAAAATCGCATATTAGTGCATCCCAATAAAGCCCATGAGAAAACTTTTACTGATCATTACGCTGCTATCAAGCGCCATTATATCACCGGCACAAAACAAGAAAACTTCTGCCACCAAAAGCAAGAACGGCGACGTTTGGTTGCTGACCTATTTCCGTCAGCGTTATCCTACCCGGATAGAGATAGATAAGGACGGTAAGATCATTGAAGTGCCTTTACCTAACCCATTCGCTACCGAACAATTGCACATTGCCTTATCTACCGATGGCCTGCATTGGACCGCCCTGAGCGATAACAAACCCGTTTGGCAGCAGCGCATGCGCGATCCATACATCCACCGCGGGGCGGATGGTATTTGGCGTTTAGTGGCCACCGGTGGAGGCCGTGATGCCGGCGACCGCCGCCAGACTGGACCGGTATTTATGTACGCCACATCGCCCGACCTGATCAACTGGAAATTTGAAAAGTCGCTGCCGCTGATGAAAGACTTTCGCGACTCATCAGTCGCGATGGTACGTAATATTTGGGCACCTGAGTTTTATTATGACGAGGCTGCCAAAGAGTACACGCTATTCTGGTCCTCATCTTTTAAAGACGCGGGCTGGAAGGAAAGCCGCCTATATTACAGCAAGACCAAAGACTGGCAAACCTTTACCCCGGCCAAAGTTTTATTCGCCCCGCCATATTCGGTGATAGACGGAACGATGATCAAAGATAAGGACACCTATTACCTGTTCCATAAAGAAGAAGAATTTAGTCCGCGTACCGGCGAACGCCGTGGTATCCGCGTAGCTACATCAAAAAATTTAGAAGGACCATTCACCATATTTGAAGGTCCGTTGAATAAAGGCCAGATCGCACCTACGATCACCGAAGGCCCAAGCGTAATGGCCGACCCGAAAGGCAAAGGCTGGCTGTTGTTCTACGATTATCCGATGGCTGATCATTACGGTATCTCATCATCACCAGATCTGTTCAATTGGAAAATAGAGACCGATATTGATATCCCTGCCGATGCCCGTCACGGTAGCTTATCTAAGATCACCGCCGCTGAGGCAGAAGCATTAAGGAAGGCTTTTGCGGGAGGGAAGTAGGCTATATTACACCTTCATCAAGGATAGCACAACAGCGATCTCCCGCCCCGTATCGTCAAGTAGCTCGGCTAAGCGGGTTCCGTCGAAGGTTTCTAATTTCTCCAGATCGGCGGATAGTTGGGCCAATACCGGCAGACCGGCAGACGTGGCCGTGCCGTATAGTTTATGACCCGTCTGCCGGATGGCCTGCAGGTCATTAGCTGCAACCTGTGTGGTAAGCCTGTCCATCGACTGTTGTAACTCTACCCTTGTGAGGCGAATAACCTCATTAATGATATCGGGGTCGTCGCCTACGTAGTTTTTGATGGTCTCGATATCAAAATGTACCGGTTGCGGCGTTGCCACAACAGTGCTTGCCACGATCACCTGATCTACCGGGTCCACAGCGTTACCCAGCCATTTATGGAATACCTGTGCAAAGGTTTCTTCCACGATGGGTTTCACGGCAAAGTCGTCCATGCCGGCTAACAGGCATTTTTCTTTTTCGCCCTTTACGTTACCGGCAGTAAGGGCAATAATGGGCAGGATGCGGTCGCCCTGTATTTCGCGGATCTTGCGAGTAGCATCATAGCCGTTCATTTCGGGCATCTGCACATCCATAAAAATGATGGACGGCCAGTGGTTGCTGCAATACTCAACTGCCTCTAAACCATTTTGGGCTTCGGTAACGATGGCATTAGGCGCTATCTTTTTCAGGATGGTTTTAGCCAACAGCATGTTCACCGGGTTGTCCTCGGTAACCAGCACGTTCAATGCCCGGTCGGTAGTGGCAACCTCGTTAGCATCGCCTTGCTTTTGGCCATCAGCTTCCTTAATATGTAATCGCGACAGCGTGTTGTAGATATCCTGCATCTTTACAGGCTTCACCAAGCGGTGGCGCACGCCTAACTCATCACAAGCTTTGATAATGGCGCTATCATCGGCCGAACTGTACAGCAGGATCACCGGCAGATCTTTTCCCTCAGCCTGGAACATTTCGCGGATCTTGCGGATGGTTTCCAAACCGTTAAAGTGCGGCATATGATAATCCATGATCACCACATCAAATTTCTTACCCTTGGATAGCAATTGCAAAGCCTCGAAACCGTTGCTTACCGCTACGGTCTTTATCTTTTTAAGCAGCAACATTTGGGTCAGGATAAGGCGGTTGTTCTCGTTATCATCAACGATCAGCACGTTCTTTATCAGGTCTATGTGTTCCCAATCTATCGGGTCGCCTTCTTCGGTCTTTAGGTCTATGTCAAAATAGAAAGTACTACCCTTGCCCGGCTCGCTCACCAGATCCAGTTTGCTGCCCATCAACTCTAACAAGCGATTAGAGATAGTCAATCCCAAACCTGTGCCTCCATATTTTTTAGTGGTCGACGGATCCTCTTGCGAGAACGCCTGAAAGATCTTGCTCTGCTGCTCGGGCTTAATGCCAATGCCCGTATCACGCACCGAGAAACGTATTTTGGTGCGGTCCTTTTTGTGCGATAGTACGGTGATCTTCAGTTCTATTTCGCCCTGATGGGTAAATTTGGTAGCGTTGCCCAACAGGTTGATCAGCACCTGCTTTAACCGCAATGCATCAGCCCAGATAAAACGCGGCAGATCGCCGGATATATCCATCAGCATTTCCAAACCTTTAGTCTGCACCTGGTAGGCGGTAATATCTATAGCCTGGCTGCCCAATTCATACAGATCGGTTTTTTCGATATCCAACTCCAGCTTGCCCGACTCGATCTTGGAGAAATCGAGGATATCGTTAATGATACTCAACAACGCGTTACCCGATTGGTGTACGATGTTGAGGTATTGGTACTGCGTCTCGTTCAGGTTGGTCTTCAGCACCAGATCAGTAAAGCCGATCACGCCATTCAACGGGGTGCGTATCTCGTGGCTCATGCTGGCCAAAAACTCCGATTTGGCCATACTGGCCTGCTCGGCCAGTAGTTTAGCGGCGCGCAGTTCCTCACGTTGCTTTACATCTTTGGTCACATTTCGGGTAGATATCATAATGCCGCCGATACTACCATCGAACTGGCTCCAAGGGCGCATCTCCCAGGATACGTACATGGGTTCTTGTGTTGCATCGGGCTGAAATACATCTTCCTCTACCTTGATCACTGCACCCTTCAATACTCCTTGATGGCGTTCTCTACGTTCTTTGCTCAGGTTTTTAAAAGTGCTATAGTACGATACCCCTTCAATATTTTTTTCTTTGATGTGGAACTCATCCAGCCACATATTGCTGGCGGCTATGTAGTTCATATCATTGTCCAACATGGCTACCGCCGCCGGGGCATGCTCCACAAAAGCGGCCAATTGCGCGCGCGACCTCTCTATTTCCAGTTCAGCTTTTTTCTTTTCGTCGATATCCTGAAAGGTGCCGTACAATCGCTTACAAACGCCATCTACGCACTCTGAGTTACCTAAAGCACGCACCCAAAGTTCCTGTCCGTCGGGCTTAATTATCCTTAACTCTTCATCAAAAGACCTGCCCTCGGCGATCGCTTTATCCACCGCGTGTTTTATTCGGTCACGATCCTCGCCTTCTTTATAAAAATCAACAGCGGTAGCCAAATCGGGTTTAAAATCAACATCAACTCCGTGGATGGTCTTGGTCTCATCGGTCCAATTAAGAATGCCTTTGGTAATGTCCACCTCCCAGCCACCAACGCGGGCCACCTTGTTGGTTTGCTCTAACATAGCTTTGGTACGCTCCAAAGCCATTTGCAGTTGATGACGTTCCGTCACATCAATGGCGTTACCGATCACATAATCAGGCCCATCTATGCCCGGCTCCAGAATGTTGTTATACATCCATACCAGGTAAGAACCATTCTTATGCTGCGTAAGCATTTGGCCGCTCGACCGCCCTTTCGCTTTAACCTCTTTTAGATAGGCGTCAACAAACTCATGGCGTTGCTTAGGGACGATATCATACAAACTCATCTGAACGATCTCTTCGGGCGTGTAGCCTAAGATCCCCGTTCCGGCCATGTTCACCGATATGAAATTGCCCCTAAGATCATGCGTACACATAAAACCCTGCGAGTTCTCAAAAAAGGCCCGCAGTTTTTGCTCACTTACAGATAGTTGCTGTTCCCTGGCTTTTTCTTCAGTGATATCCCGGCCAACGGCAAAAACATTTCCTGTATCGCCTTCGGGTATGCCCGCCCACTGTATGGTACGGTAGTCGCCGTCTTTTGTGCGCAAACGCTGGTCCACACTTACTTCTACGATACCTCTGCTCAGCTTTTCCAACTCGATACGAGTATGTTCCCGGTCGTCGGGGTGGACGAACTCCAGCGAGTTGGTATTAAGGATATATTCTTCGCTCCAACCTAATACACGGGTAAAAGCATGGTTGATCTTCTTAAAATAACCGTCGGACCCGGCAATGCAGATCAGGTCGTTAGAGGTTTGGAACAGTTTATCAAAATACTGCATTTCCTCCTTCTGCCTCCGCTCCACAATGAGCGCTATAGCTTCCTTAGCTAATAACTCCAATGCACGGTTCTGCTTGTCGGTCAATACACGGGGTTTGCGATCGATCACGCACAGTGTTCCTAAGGCATATCCATTCGGATCTATCAACGGCTGACCCGAATAAAAGCGGATATCGGGCGCGCCTGTCACTAATGGGTTATTTTTGAAACGATCGTCTTTAGTGGCATCCTCCACAACAAAACGCTCATTTCCCATGATGGCATGCTGACAAAATGCGATATCGCGCGGGGTTTCGCTAACGTCAAGCCCAACTTTACTTTTGAACCATTGGCGTTTTTCGTCTATCAGCGATATCAGCGTGATGGGTACATCGCAAATAATAGAAGCCAACTCTGTAATGCGGTCATATTCGGCCTCAGTAAGCGAGTCCATTATCCCGTAGTTCTCCAGGGCTTTCAGGCGTGCTATTTCGTTATCAGGAGTCGGGTACTTACTCACGGTCGGCTCAAAATTGGTTATCGCAGCTGAATAAAAGCATCAGCAAAGGCTAATATATCTATTCGGGGGATCTTGCGGGTGTTGTTATGAACAAATTTATATTATTTAAATTAAAGCCACGGCATCCTGTATTCTAAATAGTTGTAAAATAAACGATGAAAAACAGCATATGGTTTTATACCACAACATAAAACATTACCTTGCTTTAAAAACCATTGGCTTCCCCCAACATGAAACTACTTTACACGCTACTGTTAACTTTTATAATGACCGCATCTGCCCAAACCACAATGGCGCAAAACAATACCCCACGCCCCAAACTTAACCACCTGGCCATCCTGACTACCGACCTTAAAAAGTCGACCGATTTTTATCAAAATATCATTGGCCTGGAGATAGCTGAAGAGCCATTTAAAGACGGTCGCCATACCTGGTTCAGCCTGGGTGGCGGCGCGCACCTGCACATTATTCAAGAGTTGGATTCAAAAGACAATCACCGCAAAAATAACCACCTGTGCTTTGCTGTACCATCGGTAGAGGCTTTTGCCAAAAAACTGAACGAGGCCAAGATCAAATTTGAGAATGTGCCCGGCGTTGTCGGCGCGATCACTACGCGTACCGATGGCGTTAAACAGATCTATTTTCAGGACCCGGACGGGTATTGGATAGAGATAAATGACGCGAAGTAAGCTGTCCTGATGGAAACTACCGCCCTTTTTCAAACGCTTAATAGCATCGGCATCCTGTCGCCTGCGTTAAAAGATAGGATCAGTGGGATGATGGTTGAAGAGGTGGTGAAAAAGAGGACCCTGATCCTGAAACAAGGACAAGTTGCACGCCGGATCAGTTTTATTAACCAGGGAACGGTAAGAGCCTTTTATGACAAAGGCGACGAAACCTTCACCAACTGGTTTATGAGCGCGGGCGATTTTATCATCTCCGTCTACAGTTTCTTTTCGCAAAAACCATCTTTCGAAACCATAGTGGCCTTAGAGGATTGCACTCTATTGTCCATCAGCTGGGACCAACTACAAGATCTGTATAAAGAGTTCCCGGAGTTTAACCTGATCGGCCGCATCATTACCGAGCAATACTACATCCGCAGCGAAGAACGCGCCATAGATCTGCAGACGTTGACAGCCACACAACGATACGAGAAACTCATTGCCACATATCCCAATATCCTGCAAAAAGCCACTCTTGGTCAGATAGCAAGCTATTTGAGTATTAAGCAGGAGACCTTGAGCCGGATAAGGGGGAAGAGGTAAAGATGACCTAACGAAATTCCTGAAATTCGCTACCGGGTGCTATTTGATACCATTTTTGGTTTAATAGGTAATACGCTTCTTTCCCCAATAATATTGATGGAAAGGTTCCACCGACCTTTTGTTTCCCCGCTTTGGTTTTAATAGAGTAGTTGAACTTAGCCGTTTTGATGCTGTAAAATGAATGCGTTTTCGTGTCGAAGTTCAGTATGGTCCGGTCGTCATAAGTATAGTTTTCATCGGGGCGGGTCTTTGAATAAACCTCGTCATGAACGTCTATTATCAACTTATAGTCCCGTTCGCTATTGCCTTGCAAAACCCATTTGACGGTATAATTAGCCTTCCTATCGCCAGTGTCCCAGTCAACGTATCTTAAGGCGTGCATCGCTTCATATAGCTTGCCCTCTTTCATACAAATGATCAAAACATTTCCTAAACCCAAGTTCGACCCACCTCTTACTACGTAACTGATCCCGATAAAGCTTTTACCTAACAACTTGACATCTGGTAGTACTCCCCAAAAATCGCCTATCACGACCGAGTCTTTTAGGGATTTTATTTTTAGTGTATGATCAACGTAATTAGGAACGACCTTAACCCTTTCGGGCTTGTGATCCAAAGAAAGAAGGTCAAATATTTTGGTATCCCGTTTAGTGGTCTTAGCCGCTCCGTCCTTCAATTCGTCTTGAGCATTAACATTTCCAAAAAAAAACAGTAACAGGCAGATGATCAAGGCAAGGTTTGTTTTCATGGATTGCTTCAACAGCTCTGGTTGATGTCACTAAGATAGCGAAGATAATATCACCCTCAACCCTCTTTTTTTGACTAAAGTCAAAACTTTACACCGCTATCCATCCAGATATTTGACCTTATCAAACACCTTACATTATGTTAGTTACGATCTTAATTTGTTTTGCTTTTTGCTTCGCGATAGAGCGCATGTTCCCAGGATGGAAATTACCCGAAGTGCCTACCTGGATCATCAGGGTATTGGCTATCAATTTTTTTCAGTTGGCGATAGTGGTCCTGGCGGGATATAGCTGGGAAAAGTGGCTTTCAACCTATTCCTTGTTTCATCTGTCTGCCCATGTCCCGGCATGGGCGGGCGGTGTTATCGCCTACTTCGGTGCCACCTTTATTTTTTACTGGTGGCACCGCTGGAGGCATGAGAGCGATTTCCTTTGGACGCGCTTTCATCAGATCCATCACAGTGCGCAACGTATCGAGGTGATCACCTCCTTTTACAAACATCCGCTGGAGATGACCGTCAACTCTATCATTGGCAGTTTATTGGTCTACACATTATTGGGGTTGAATGCCGAGGCGGGAGCTATCTACACACTGTGCACCGCATTAGGAGAGTTCTTTTACCACACCAATATCAAAACACCTAAATGGATCGGCTATATTTTTCAACGGCCCGAAATGCACCGCATACATCACGAGTATGAGAAGCATACCAGCAACTACGGCGATATTGTTTGGTGGGATATGTTATTTGGTACTTACAGCAACCCAAAAGAGTTCAAGACCAGTTGCGGTTTCGACACCGAAAAGGAGTTGCGACTGGCTGATATGCTGCGATTTAAAGACGTTCATAAAACTTGATCAACATCGGTGCAATAATAAACCCTATGCTTGAGGAGAGCATAGGGTTAAATTGAGGGATAATGATGGGTTTTCGGCTACAAAATTTCGGGATCAATACTGTGCTGTTACGATAACCCACGACCAGTAGTAGCTATTATATCCGTACAATAACACTTTCCAATCGCCGGCTTGTGCATTGGTGATCGTGATCGTTTTAGTGCCCCTGTTACCGGCGATATCTTTATATTGGGCGTTATATACGTAAGGGGCCGCTGAGGTCACCGTCGGTGTAGTACCGCGGCTAACAAAAACGTCGGCCATATTAAGATCGGCATTAGAAAGTTCAGTAGTTGTGACGGTCAGTGTTTTTGCATTTTTAGGTAGCGTGAACGATACTACTGACTTTCCCCCTTTTTGACCTTCCACCCTTAGGCGTCCTATTTCTACAGCTGCATTTGTATTTCCACCAGTGCCTGTTCCGGTTCCTGTTCCAGTTCCGGTCCCGGTCCCGGTCCCGGTGCCTGTATCACCGCCCGCCTTAACGTTATTGACGTATATGGCCGGGACCCCGTTCTTTGCCACAACATCAACAATATTGGTTTCGGTCTTTCTTGTGAACATTGATCTGGGCAAGTTACCTGTAAAAGTGGTTTTTACTTCGGTATAATTTGGAGGCGAGTAAGTAGAAACAATGACGGAATAAGGGATACTTTCGGGCAGTTCCATCATTTCTGTCCCGAACATTGATTTTCCATTAATGATAACTTCCTTGACCAGCCCTACGGTATTAGCAAAGTTCTCAAAGTTGGTAACTACTTTAACCCCGAGCATATTGCTCACTGCTTCGCTGATCTCTTCGTTGATCTTTTTACATGAATTTAATGTTGTGAAACATAACAACACAGATAATAAGGAGATGATGATAGGTTTTATTTTCATTTTTTTTTATTGCAAAGTTATTATCAGCGTGTGCTAAGGTCAATACCCATAAGTTGGTATTTAGCAAATAGATATCTTCTTAAAAAAGCGTTACGACCGGCTGATATGGTGCGATCTAAGGCCGTCGGCAAAACTTAACATACTAATTACAAAAACACACCACACGATACACATAAAATCCTATCTTTGCACCCCGACGCTGAGGTCGGTTTATCTCGCCCCGGCGCATAGATTTTGAATTCCGAAGTAAAAGTAAAAAGCGGTATGAAACTGGCTTAAACTCAAGACTTAGGACTTAAGACTCAAGACTTAAAAAGCTATGCCAAAAAACAATTCCATCAAGTCAGTATTGATCATCGGTTCGGGTCCTATTATCATAGGCCAGGCTTGTGAGTTTGATTATGCCGGTTCTCAAGCCGCGCTGTCGTTAAAAGATGAGGGTATCACCGTATCCATCATTAACAGCAACCCGGCAACCATCATGACCGATAAGGTTATTGCCGACAATGTTTACCTGCTGCCGCTTACCTGCGATAGCTTAGAGCAGATCCTTCAGGAACAACAGATCGATGCCGTTTTGCCAACCATGGGTGGCCAGACCGCGTTGAACCTTTGTATCGAAGCCGACGAGCGTGGTATCTGGGAGAAATATGGTGTTAAGATAGTTGGTGTTGATATTGCCGCTATCGAAAAGACCGAGAACCGCGAGGCCTTCCGCCAGTTGATGGTAGAGATAGGCGTAGGTGTAGCTACCTCAAAAATTGCCAACTCTTTCCTTGAAGGTAAAGAGGCCGCGCAAGAGATAGGCTTCCCGCTGGTCATCCGCCCAAGTTATACCCTGGGTGGTAAAGGTGCGGGCTTTGTACACAAAAAAGAAGACTTTGACCAGGCCCTGAGCCGCGGTTTACAAGCATCGCCAACTCACGAGGTTTTGGTGGAGCAAGCCGTGTTAGGCTGGAAAGAATATGAGTTAGAGTTGCTGCGCGACAACAACGATAACGTGATCATCATCTGTTCTATCGAGAACTTTGACCCGATGGGTATCCACACCGGCGACTCGATCACCGTGGCCCCGGCCATGACCCTGAGCGACCGTTGCTATCAGGAGATGCGTAACCAGGCCATTAAAATGATGCGTGCCATTGGTAACTTTGCAGGTGGCTGTAACGTACAGTTCTCGGTCAACCCGGCTGATGAAAGCATCATAGCTATCGAGATCAACCCGCGTGTATCACGTTCATCAGCATTGGCATCAAAAGCTACAGGTTACCCCATCGCTAAGATCGCTGCTAAATTGGCTATCGGTTACAACCTTGACGAGATAGAGAACCAGATCACCAAAACCACTTCGGCCTACTTTGAGCCTACGCTTGATTATGTGATCGTAAAGATCCCTCGCTGGAACTTTGACAAATTTAAAGGTGCTAACCGCGAGTTAGGCCTGCAAATGAAATCGGTAGGTGAGGTTATGGGCATTGGCCGTAGCTTTATCGAAGCGTTGCAAAAAGCTTGTCAGTCTTTAGAGATAGGTCGCGCCGGTTTAGGTGCCGACGGTCGCCAAAGCCGCAATCTGGACGAGATCATGCACAGCCTGGAGCATCCAAGCTGGGATCGCTTGTTCCACATTTACGATGCCATGAGTTTGGGTGTACCGATGGAGTCTATCCGTAAGGTGACCAAGATCGATCGCTGGTTCCTGAACCAGATCCAGGAGATCGTGAATATGGAAAACGAACTGCGCCGCTATTCACTAAATAACGTTCCGGTCGAGTTCTTATATACATTGAAACAAAAAGGTTTCTCTGACGTGCAGATCGCTTACATATTGGGCAACTCTACTACCGAAGAGGAAGTTTACCAACGCCGCAATACCTTAGGCATGCACCGCGTTTATAAAATGGTTGATACCTGCGCTGCCGAGTTCCAGGCTAAAACGCCGTACTTCTACTCTACCTACGAGGGCGAGAACGAGTCGGTGGTATCAGACAAACCAAAGATCATCGTATTAGGATCAGGCCCTAACCGTATCGGTCAGGGTATCGAGTTCGACTATAGCTGCGTACACGGCTTATTGGCCGCTAAAGAGACCGGCTTCGAGGCGATCATGATCAACTGTAACCCCGAGACCGTATCTACCGACTTTAACATGGCTGATAAGCTGTACTTTGAGCCGGTATTCTGGGAGCACGTTCGCGAGATCATCGAACTGGAAAAACCGGTAGGTGTGATCGTTCAGTTGGGTGGCCAGACCGCTTTAAAAATGGCTGAGAAACTGCATGAGCATGGCATCAAGATCATCGGTACCAGCTACGATAACATGGACATTGCCGAGGATCGTGGCCGTTTCAGCGACTTGTTGAAAGAGCTTGATATCCCTTACCCTAAATACGGTGTGGCCGAAAGCGCTGAAGAAGCACTGGTAGTAGCACATGAAGTTGGTTACCCTGTGTTAGTTCGCCCAAGCTACGTATTAGGCGGACAAGGTATGAGCATTGTGATCAACGATGAGGACCTGGAGAAAGCGGTAGTGAACTTATTAAAGAACCTGCCGGGCAACCGTGTATTGATCGACCACTTCCTGGATCGTGCTGCCGAGGCCGAGTCGGACTCGATCAATGATGGTGAAGATGTACACATCATTGGTTTGATGGAGCACATTGAGCCTGCCGGTATCCACTCAGGCGACTCGTACGCGGTATTGCCGCCGTTCGACCTGTCTGATAGTGTGATCAAACAAATGGAAGACCATACGGTGAAGATCGCTCACGCGCTTAACGTACGTGGTCTGTTGAATATCCAGTTCGCTATTAAGGATGATAAGGTTTACGTGATCGAGGCTAACCCGCGCGCGTCACGTACGGTGCCGTTCATCGCCAAAGCATACGATGTACCATACATCAACATCGCCGCTAAAGTGATGCTGGGTACCCACAAACTGAAAGACTTTAAGATAGAGCGCAAACTGAAAGGTTACGCCATTAAAGAACCGGTATTCTCTTTCGATAAGTTCCCTGAGGTTGAAAAACAATTAGGCCCTGAAATGAAATCGACAGGTGAGGCTATCCGCTTTATCCCGGATCTGCAGGACCCATACTTTAGACACTTGTACAAAGAGAAATCGATGTATTTGTCTAAATAAGGTGAAAGCTTAAAGGTAAAAGGCGAAAGGTTCGAGAGGGTCTTTCGCTTTTTTTGTTTTGGGGCGAGCTGGGGCGTTTTTAGGAGACACCTACGGAGCCGTAGTTGGGCACCTGCGACGCGCATTGATCCACGTACATTTAATTATTTTACGAGCAAAATGATCCGTAAATTAGATCGCCGTATGTAAATATTGCACATTTTTTCAAACGCCTGATTATCAAGAACTTGCAAAATAGGATTTTAAAAAATGTAAACCTTTGTAAACTTTCGCCCTGTCGTTTGTGTCCCCACAAATGACCGATCGCGAGGGTAGCTATGGTCGCCTGTGAGGACACAGGCGACGGGACGGATAGCTTTTATTTCTAAACTTAATGACATTGCCCGAAGGGGTGCCGTGTTAATAGAAATTATGTATGATAACAAAGACTCCGGAAGAGTCGCCTAACACCCCCGTTCATCAACTCATCGAAGGGAATGATATTCCCTTGATCTTCCGGAACAACTCCACTGCATACAGATCCGTCATCCCCGAAACAAAATCCAAGATGGTTTGGATACGGGTGTAGGTATCGGTAGAATCTGTCAGGAATTGTTTGGGTATCAACTCCACCAGTTTTTTGTGGTATTTGGAGTTGTTTGACAGATAGGCTGGAATAAACTCTTCTAACAAACCACCCATCACTTTATAACCTGCCACCTCTATCTGCACGACAGAACTGTAGTTATAGATCTTCTTGACCGATAGTTTAGCAATGGTCTCCATCGTTGAGCGGAAAGGCTCGTCTATGCGGTCTATCAATGATGCATTAAAGTCGCCGTTAAGGATGGTTTGTTCTTCGTTATACAACAATGCCGAACATTGCTGAATGAGTGTACTGATGGATCTGGCCCGCAGGTAGCCTACTTTGGCATCAACATCCTCTATCCGCGCTAAGCGCTCTTCCATTTTAGGGTCGTTGCAGAGCGGGATCAATAAGGTCTCCAATTCGTGGTAGCTTAATATCTTTAAACGGTGGGCATCCTCCAGGTCGATGATGCTGTAGCAAATATCGTCGGCAGCTTCTACCATGTACACCAGCGGGTGGCGTTTGTAGATCAGTTGTTCGTTAGGTACACGGATCAGGTCCAGCTCGTTCGCTATCCTTTCAAAACCTTGCTGTTCGGAATCGAAGAAGCCGTATTTTTTTAAATGGATCTGGCTTTTATCACCACCAACTACCGAACTGCACGGGTATTTGGCAATAGCAGCAATGGTTGAATAGGTCAAAGCAAAACTTCCGTAACCTTTGCCCGCGTAAGGATGTGTGAGGATACGCAGGGCGTTGGCATTCCCTTCAAAATTGGTCAGGTCCTGCCATTGCTGCTCGCTTACTTCGTTTTGGTATTTTTTGCCGTCGCCGTCAATAAAATAATGCGATATGGCCGACTCGCCCGAGTGGCCGAAGGCGGGGTTACCCAGATCGTGTGCCAGGCAGGCGGCAGCTACAATGTTACCTATCTCGCTCAGGAGCGGAAATTCATCGTCGATGTTAGGGTTGTCTTTCCTAAGCTTGTTGTAATGCTCACGGCCGAGAGATCTGCCCACGCTGGCCACCTCTAAACTATGCGTTAAGCGGTTGTGGACAAAGATGCTGCCCGGCAGCGGGAACACCTGCGTTTTATTTTGCAAACGGCGGAACGGCGACGAAAAGATGATACGATCATAATCGCGCTGAAACTCAGAGCGGGCATCCTGCGGGCTGGCGTAGCTTTTATTTTCGTGTCCCCAGCGCTTGGCTGATAAAAGTTTGTCCCAATTCATTGGCTGATCAAATAAAACGTGCAGGGGCGAAGATAGTTATTGATCACACAGGATAGCAGTCGAATAAGTAAAATAAGGTACGACCTTTATCCTGAAAATTCTATAATTCAGAAAATTCTGATTCAGACCTTATCGATCCTGATCCATGGCATACCGGCCGCTTTAGCTGATGCTACACCAGCATTGCCATCCTCAAAAACAAGGCACTCGGCCGGTTTTACGCCCAGCTTTTCGGCCGCTGCTAAAAACGGATCGGGAAAAGGCTTGCCACGCGGGGTCTCGCCGGCGCATACCAATACTTCAACCAGGTCAAGGATGCCTAATACCTGCAAAGTTTTGGTCACCGCAGCACGGTCGCCGCCCGATACTACTCCGATCCTTAATTTGCCGGCATGGGCTATCAGGTGATCGGTCACGTACTCTATCGGCTTAACTTTATCTATGTACTCATCATAAAACAACTGCGCTCGTGTTTCCGCAAAACCTTCAGGATCAAAGGTAGAGTTATAGCGCTTATTGATCTCAGCCACCACGGCAGGGACCGGCAAGCCGGCAAACTCGTCGATAATGGCAGGGTCGAGGGTCACACCCGCGTCGCCCGTTAAGCGGATATAGGTCTCCACGTGAGCGGGCATGGTATCGGCCAGGGTGCCGTCGCAATCGTACAGGAAAGCTTTGTAATCGCCCTGGGTAAGTTCTAACAGTTTTTTAAATTTCGCGTTATCGGCAGCCATAGGTATAGCTTGTTAAATATTGTCGGGGGTAAAATTGATAGTGGTCGACGGATCAAAAAGCACGTAGGCCCGTTTCCACGGGTCGTCGCCCAGCATTTGCCAGGTGTGGCCGCTGCCGGTGGTATCCATAGCAATGAGCACCTCGCCGGGGCGCAGCACAAATTCAGCACCGCTATGCATCTTAAAGTGCAACGTCCCTGTCATGCTGATCACGTATTGTGTGGTCGGCGCCGCGTGCCAGTCGTAGTAGCTATGTGGGGCGGTCTCTTTAAAGCGGATGGTAGAGCCGTCGGTAAAAACATCCTCGGCCAAATGGCCGACCTGCACATGCGAATGGCCGTCGGTGCCGGTGGTCAACAGGTAGGCTTTGATCATGTCGCAAAGTAAGCAATTATGTCCTTGGGTTTACTTACCGATATGTAAGTGGAAAGTAATACGTTGCGCTTTACAGTCGATAAAAGCAGGCTCACCTGCCATATTCATAGGCATTTCTACCAAATTCAGTTATCGGTAATAAAGCTTGCCCCGCGCGGTACATTTTTGTTGAAAAGAACACAAAAATGAAAAAGACCACTATCACCATTTTACACATCCTGATCGCCTGCTGCTTCTTTGCCCAAAACATTGATACCGCAGCATTACACATCCTGCAAAGGTCGTACGATAAACTTGCCACCATAGGGGATATCAGCTATCGCCTTGATCGTACTGATACCATGATCCGAGCAGGCGAACCGCTCACGATAAAAAAGCAGAGCATGCAGGGGACCTTAAATAAGAATGCTTACCTGTATCTCCGTTTTGATGATAGCGCCGAATGGCTGGTGCGGAACGATACATTGTACCTTAACATGTCGCCCTCTGTGGCATCTACCAGGGTGATACCCAAACCGGACATGCACGAGCTGATAGCATATGGTATCCATGCCGGCTTCGGGCTCGACCGGCCATCCTTAAAACCTAATATTGTGGAGTTGAAATTTATTGATGACAAAAATGATCCCGCGCATTATGTGATCAATGTGCTTTATAAGATGGATCACCGAAGTACAGAAACACAAAGCAAACTTTACTACAGCCGGTTTTGGATCGATAAGAATAGCTTGTTCCCAACACGCAGGATATTATACTCTCGACGAACCGAGAATGGTGCCAACGCTGTAGATGTTTACGATTTTTCAGTATCGTTGAACGACAGTTCTCAAGTCGGGTTTGATCCGATGAAGTTCTTTCGTGGTAAACTTGCGATCCAAAAAGAACCGGAGTCTTTGAAGGTTGGCAACGCTGCCCCGGCATTTATATTGACCGATATCAGGATAGGTAAACGGCTATCATCAAATACACTGAAGGGAAAGATCGTATTACTCGATTTTTGGTACATGTCCTGCGCCCCCTGCCGCGAGTTGATGCCCGCGATACAAGAACTGCATCAAAAATTTAAAGGCGATGGCGTTGTGGTGGCCGGGGTAAATATACATGACACGTCCGCAAAAGAGATAGCCGCTTTTTTAAAGGGCCGGCAGAGCAATTATCCGCAATACTACCGGGCGTCGAAGATCAAGACCGACTATAAGGTTTACGCCGCGCCCACCACTATAATTATTGGTAAGGACGGCAAAATTAAACTGGTAGAAGTAGGCTTGGGTGAAGACACTCCCCAAAAGCTTGAACGCGCAGTAAAGGCCGAACTGAAAACCGCAACTTTGGTTAAGCGATAGCGGCGGTCGAACTTTTATTGCCAACGATCACCATACATTTTATAATTTGTGCCATTGCCGGGCATATCAAACAACAGGGCGAGAACTTATCCAGAAAATGAGAACGAACATTATCCTGACCATATTGATATGCGCCATTTGCCTAAGTGCATCCGGAAAGCAAGGGCCGGTCGCCAACGCGCCATTTACGGAGGTTATCGTAAAGAAGAAGGTAGCCGGCAAGGTTTGCGATACCTGCAGCATTGCGTACGCCCTTGATGCTGAGCCGGCCTTCAGCTATGTGATCACCGGAGCCGGGCACACCCCGCAACGATTTAGCCGCCAGTTTAGAGACATCAAGGCTGTTTACAGCGGCAAGTCTTTCAATTCAACCACACATATCGTCTCGGGAAAAAACATCGGGATAACTTTTCTGCCGACCTTTATTCGACAGGGCGGCAAAAAGATCCAGCTTTACCGGAATTTAGGACAAGAGGATCTTGAAGATATGGAGTTTTCTGCCGAGCAAAATGGCAAGGTAATTAAACAGTGGACATCACTGAGCTCTTTAGATGAACCCAGGGATCATATCATTTTTGGGACGCGGGAGCGTACCGGTGAAAGCGGCCGAGTGCCGTGGCAGCGGACCTATTATGCAGGGGTATTTGACTTAGATATTAAGGACCAGCTCACGATCACCATCAGGAATATCAAAACCCAAAAGGAGGTGCACATCATATCGGTGCTCCGTGCAGAGGATAAAGCCACCAACTTTGTTTATTACCAACTGTCGTTATCGGGCGATCAGCTTAGCGCTAATATTCAGGATGTGCTTAATACAAGGTCCGGCAAAACTATGCATGAGTTTGAACGCGGCGATTCGTCTGTACTATTCAGCAAACATCACAATGCGATCGGCATCATCAGGTACATTGGCTTGGATAAGGGCGATGACGTTGAGTATGCTACGCAAAAGACACCTTACAACTGGCGGTCAGTAAACGCCCTCGACCCGGGGAACGGTGCATACGTTGTACTGGGTAATGACCTTAAAGCCGGGAAAGATCACCCTGTTTATCTACGCTACAAAAGCCAGCCCGAAACGATACATGCCATCACCATCAGGGTGAAAGCGATACCTTTCCGGATGCCCTGGGGGAAGATAGCGGGTGTTTGTATCTTTTTACTTGTCGTGGTGGGTATAGTATCCTACTTGCTGCATATCCGTAATAAAAGACGGCTCGCTACACTGAAATTAAAGAACGCCGATACGGAGACCCGCCTATCGCTGTTAAGTGGTCAGCTAAATCCGCATTTTCTTTACAACTCGCTTACGGCCATACAGGGCACTATCTACAGTCATGACCCCGGCCATGCCAATGCCTATATTGGCGATCTGGCGGCGTTTATGCGTAACGTGATTGACAATGGCAAAAAGGAATTTGTATCCTTACCGGAAGAACTCAAAATAGAGGAGGACTATTTAAAACTGGAACAGCAACGGGCCACTTTCGCATACAACATTACGCTCGCGCCCGGTCTGGACGCATCACAAATAGATATGCCCCCTTTATTATTGCAACCCGTGTTAGAGAATAGCTTGCGGCATGCTTTCCCCGTCGGTCATCCGGATCCTGAGCTCGCCATCGATATATCGCGGACGGGCGCGGATCTGCATATCGAGATCACTGACAACGGCGGCACGCCCTGGGATACGGACAACATTAAGGAAGGGCATGGCCGATCGCTCACGCGGAAACGAATGGCGGTCTATAACGAAAAGCTGGAAGATATGCCTGTTACGATGCGCACCTGTTACAATGCAGATAAAGGCACAGTTACTACCTTTACCTTTACAAATTGGCTTGCATGAATAACCTTACTTGCTATATCGTTGATGATGAACAAAGCGCTACTGAAGCCCTATCGGTATTGATGCAACGTTATTGCCCGCACGTAACCATTGCCGGTAACGCAAGCAATGTAAAGGGTGCCTTAAGTTTCCTAACGGATCATCCGGTCGATATTTTATTCTTAGATATTAAGATGAAGCAAGAGACCGGCTTCGATCTGTTAAAGCAGCTCCCGCCGGCTGCTGCCCATGTGATCTTTGTTACCGCGCACGACGAGTACGGGATACAGGCCATCAAATTTTCGGCGACGGATTACCTCTTAAAACCGGTAATGCCCGAAGAGTTGATAGCCGCGGTGCACAAAGTCGGTCAGCGTAAGCAAGCAGATGCCGGGCAGGTAGCCATGTTGCTACAGTCGTATCAGCATCAAAAACTGAATACGCAAAAGCGTATAGCCTTGCCTGATCAGCACCAGATAAGGTATGTGCTGATAGATGATATTATTTGCTGTAGTGCCGACAATACCTACACCAGCTTTTACTTGCTGAACGAGGGCAAGCCCGTTGTGGTATCAAAACCGATATCCGAGTATGAGCAGATCCTATCCGTATATGGATTTGTGCGCATCCATCAATCCTGGCTGATCAATAAGAACCATATCGACTCATTCAAAAAGGCAGATGGCGGTTATCTGTTGATGGACAATAAAATGAGCGTACCTGTGAGCAGGCAACGTAAGCATTTGTTAAAGGATCTGTAAGAGCCTCGGGACCTCCCTTTCCCCATGCATATACGCCGAAATACGTATTGAACGCCTTTGCCGTGCCCGTTAATTTTGGGCACACACCAAAAAACGTTCGATATGATATCATTATCTAAAAATTTAAATCGTGCCGCATATCTTTTGTTGGCAAGCTTATTTCTCACCAACACAAGCTGTAGAAAAAGTGATACCGAAGTCATCATCCCCGAGGTGGTCAAGACCATTCCCGGCCCAACGGTCCTTTTAGCGACGCCAAATAGCGGCCTTGCAGGTACGGAAGTGACCATAACCGGGACCAACTTTAGTACCGTGTTAAAAGAGAACATCGTCAAATTTAACGGCACCGAAGCTGTAATAAAGTCGGCCACAACTACTCAGCTGGTTGTAACGGCCCCAACCGGCGGAACAAGTGGCACCATAGCTGTAAAGGTAAATGGAAAGGATGCGATAAGCATTGTTAACTTTACCTATGGCGTATATCCAACATTAACATCGCTTAGCCCGGCCACGGCCAAACCCGGCGATCGAATTACTATTACGGGCACAAATTTTAGTACTGTACTTACCGAAAATAAAGTAAGCTTTAACACAGGCGGTGCAGCAGGTGCCGAAGGTATTGTTGTCTCGGCTACGGCTACTCAATTAGTGGTAGAAGTGCCCGCCGCCGCTGTTACAGGTAATGTTAGCGTGGTGTCTAAACTATCGGCCACTAACTTATTGCAGATCACTATCACGCCGGTAAGTCAAGGTAGCAACATCAGCCTATTCGCTCCGCAAAGCAGTAACGGTATCGAACGTTTTGTGGTAGATGCGCGGTCTAACTTTTACGCGGTATATAACATTGGCACTTTCTCGGTAGCGGGGCCTGACGGTGTGGTAAAAAAGACCTTTACTAAAGCCGATTTTGCCAATCACGCCGGCAACATTGTTGGCATAGGTAAAGATCTTAACGGTAATGCCTGTGTGGCTTGGAACCGCTATGTAGGCTCTAAAAGTTTCACTACATTCTTTAGGATCAAGGCCGACTTTACGTCAGAAATGATCGGGACAGAAGTTGCACCAAGCCAAAGCAGCATCACCATGACCCGTCCCTTCGTTGTTGATAGCAAAGGCGATGTGTTCTATACAGATACTTTCTCGGTATTTAAGGTAGAGAACAGCGGCATCGACCTTACCAAACGTTACTTGGATGGGCGCACTTATCCGGCAGCCCCATACATTTCGGATATTCAAATAGACGCCGCGGGAAATTTGTACGTACTTACTAAAGGCCAGGTATCCGCTACAGAGAATAGCCAGTCTATTGTTAAATACGATGGTAATAAGAATGCCACCACGCTATTTACTGTGCAAACTACTACCATACCCACCAGCAGCGTGGCCCCGGTTCCGTCAACCACGATAGGCGAGTTCAAATCTTTCGTACGAACACCAGAAGGGGATATTTATGTGGGTGACTACAGCGGTAACCGTATTCGCAAGATCACCGGAAACAATACGACCGAAATTATTGCTGGCAGTGGAGAATACGGACGACTGTTCGGGGGATACGAACTGACCGGACCGAAATTATCTACCCCGGTCCCTCGTCCTTTGTTTATCGCGTATGATGCAGTAAAGAAAGTGATCTATACATCGCCATACACATATGATAAAGGCAGTTTCGTACAGGTTTTTGCTTTGTAACTGATATGCTTGTCGCGGCCGTATTTTTAAATGCGGCCGCGACATTTTTTTATAAGTCTTTGGGATATACTTTAGGCCACCTGCCCTGCTTGCAATAATGCGCGCGTGAGCGATCTTAATGTGGATGCTTCATAAAGTTGAACGTCAGGCAGAGCAACTTCATCAGGATCTGTAACCACTCCGGCTTGCTCGGCGCTTTCGGCCATTAGGGCATTGGCTATTGATAGGTAATCGAGCAGGTAATTGTATTGGGTCCCGTCGTCTTTGTATGGCAGCTTAGAGAACATGTCTTCCATAAAAGCGATCAGCGGGCCGTGATCTTTGAACGAAGCTACCACGCCATGTGCTTTGTATAACAGATCAAGGTTTTGCAAATGCGTCTCTAATGACCGGATCGTTGCTGATATCTCTTCCTGCAGTTGTTCAAAATCCAGCGCGTCCTTTAGTTCGTCCAGGCGCTCTGCCAGATGTGCTGCAATGCAATATATGCGGTCGAGTAGCCGGATGTAAATTTCCTTCTGTGCCGATATTCTCATAATTTGTATCAACCAAAGCGGCGATCATTTTAACGTATGAATATGTCCATTAAAATTAACGAAAAAACATTGTACTATGAAGCTATTTTTTTCGAAAACATTAACCGACCGGTTGTTAAACTGCTATATAACTTATTTGTTTGCATTACGTTGCGTTTTTAAAACATATTGCGCTAATTGTGTATTATATCCCTGACGGCCCCCTCGTTAGCAACTTTACCTTTAACTCACGTAAAAATGTTTCCGATAGATCCGCGTCACCTCGAAACGCTTAAGTCACTGACATTGTTGGTGGCTGGGTTAGCCATGGCGACAGCACGAAATTGCTCAGCGATATCCCGCGCAATATCCGAAAAGACCGGAATGGCGATCAGTGAAGCTACCGTTAAAAAAGTTTTTGGTTTTGCGATGAGCCGTTTTAGTCCATCGGGTTATACCTTAGATGCTTTGGCTATATATTGCGGATATAAAAGTTGGGTTGCCTTTACGAGAGACCAAAATACACATGATCTTGCAAATCCGTCTGCAGCAGATACCAGGCTGTTTGAAGACCCTTTATTGATGGCGCTTTTAGACACCGCTATACCAATGGTTTTACTAAATGCAGATACCGTAGAATTAACGATAATTACTTACAACAACGCTTATACCATTGCGACACATTTGCAGGATAGACCAGTAAAAGGCATTGCATTTTGGGAAGCTTTTGATCCGGCACAAGCCGGCGGATCCGGCCCGACACTTTTGTTAGAGGCTTTTCACGAGGCTATAGTTACGCAAAAGCAGGTGCAGATGCCTCCCCTGCAATATAATATACTCTCGGGGAAATTGAAAATAAGAGAATTGAGTTGGTGGGATGTTAAGATCGTTCCGGTTATCTATGCAGAAGGTGTGAAGTACCTGCTTTTGCAGGTGCGCAATGTCACAGACCAGATCGTTCATAAAGACGCCATCGAGCAGGCCATTATGCGCGAACTGACCCTGGCCGAAGACCTCGCTACCAGCAACGTAAAATTGGCCGCGGCAAATGATCAGTTAGCCGAGTTGAACAACACTCTTGAACAACGGGTTTTTGAGCGTACCCAAAAGCTATTTGAAAGCGAAGCCAAACAGCGCAAACTGATCGATAACACCCCCATCGCTATTGCGGTATTGAAAGGCCCTGAGCATGTGGTGGAGACCGCCAACCAAAAGATCATCAACTATTGGGGAAAGACCGCCCGGGTAATAGGACTGCCGTTAGCGGAGGCTTTGCCCGAGCTTGAAGGTCAGCCCTTTATAAAAATCCTTGATGAGGTTAGAGAAACGGGCATACCCTACGTTAACGCGGAGTTAGAAGCATTTTTAAACTTTGAAGGACAACTGGTACCCAGGTATTATGACATGATCTACCAACCCATCCAGCATGTGGCTGGGGTAACCGATAGTATTTTTATTGTGGCGGTAGATATTACCGACCATGTGACCGCCCGAAAACAATTAGAAGGATCCAAGACCATGCTTCAGCTTGCGGTTAATGCCGCAAACATCGGTATCTGGTCTGTGGTGGAGCATAGTGGGGAATTTAGCTATAACGATAGCTTTGCTACGATCATGGGCTGGGAACGGGATGAGCTGATGACCTGTGAACAAGCGATACAACAAGTGGCCGAGCCCTGCCGTACACACATCGCGGCTATTCTTACCGGCAAGACCGGGTTTAGGGAAGAATATGACCTTACCTGCAATGCGCAACGTTTTAACGACGGAGAGGTTGTAAAGCTGCGTATAATGAGCAAAGTGAATCTTAGCGGCCCTGAAGCTTACCGAATATTTTCGGGGGTATTGCACCAATTAATGCCACCCTTTGAGTGATTTTTGATAAAACTAATTCCGTGCGGCAAATGATCCGACAAATGGAGAGCGCAAACTTCAGTTAACCCAAATATTTTGCCGTTAGCAAAATAAACAGAGCCATGTCGGCCCTTGCTTCATCAGAATTTTCTCTTAAAAGCTGAATGATCTGTTTGTTCTTGTATCGTTTGGCAGCGATAAGTAGCACATTGAACGATGCCATCTCTATACTCTCGATGTTTTGCAAATAGAACAGGATAGAAAGGTCCCTCATTCCGTAATCCTCACTTTGGGAGTGGATAGCACTAAAAGCAGTTTCTACCATTTGATAATTTTCGATGCATTTATCGGTAGCGTGCTTAGTTCCTAACACCTCAAATATCTCGTCCATTCGTATTATTTGCCTTTGAACGTCCTCCATGGTCTCGATAATGGCATGGCGGAGGTCGGCGAAATGCGCATGTTCGGCTATCTCGGGCAGCCGTTCAACAAGGTGCGATTTTACGCAGTAAACCACGTTGAGATGCTCAATAAGAAATGTTCGCAATTTTTCATAGGAAAAATTGGCTCTGGGTAATTGCCTGATCATTGTCATTTAATACGGTTCAATAAAGGAGTGGGGTAGTTGGCTGAGCCGAAGATCAGGAGCAATGTAACAGCGTTATTGTGCTGCTTACTTGGAAGGGGCAAGGTACACTTTAATGTTATCATCTCGCCGCTTTATTATCAGCTATTTTCGCAATGTGAAATAAAATTCACTTTAATTAATTTGCTCTACATTTTTGAAGCGTAGTAAATAAAAAAAAGTCTTTTTCGAGTTGGAGGTCCACTTTTGAAAGCTTAGTTTTTGATCATGGCTGACTTATTGCTAATGCTTTAATAAATCTCACATGGAAAGCATCAGATCATCATCATTGAAAACTAAAGAAGAGGTTATCAGCGACCTGCAAGAATTGCTGGTACTGGTTAACGACGGTAAAGAGGGTTACTTATCTGCATCGGAGGCAACAGAAACCCAGGAGTTAAAAGCCTTCCTGTCCCAAATTTCGGGAGAGCGTATTGTTTATGCTTCAGAATTGAAGGAACACATTGCCCTACACGGCGGCGATCCGGAAAATAATAATGACGGTGTACTTGGGGGGCTGCATCGTGCCTGGTTGAATGTTAAGCAAGTGTTTTCCGGTAACGATGATAAAGCAATTCTTAATGCTGTTACTACCGGTGAACGCGCCGCTATAGAAAAGTATGATGAGTTGATCGCGGATCACGCTGACCATGCTGATCACATGAAACTTCTAACTGAACAGCGTGATGGTGTGGTTAATGCCTTACGTCATGTAGAGCAAAAGATCGTTCAAGCTTAAATTTAATAAAGGGGCGTTACGCTCCCTTTAACATCCAAATATTCCAAAGAGCTGTTGGGGTCAAGTCCAACGGCTCTTTCTTGTTATGAGTCATCGCAGTCCTTGAAACTCTCCCCACATTTCAAAACCATCATCCAATTACTTACCTTTGCCGCACGTCCTTGAAAAAGGACCGAGCGATAACGGTTTTACTTAGCTGTAAATTAATAGGGAATCGTGTGTAAACCACGAGCTGTCGCGCAACTGTACACCCCGCCTGCATTAAGGCAACAGATCATCAACAACGTCACTGTCCGTTAACCAACGGGTGGGAAGGCGATGGTCTGAGGGATAGCCAGGAGACCTGCCGTTATGGTATTGACTATGCTTTCGCGTAATAGAGCAGTACGTCAGGTCGTCTTATAGCAGTGGGCACGCATGCCTGTTGGCTTTGGCTATGGTCGTTTTGGCCCCGGCCGGGTATATAATTCAGTCTGTCTTACCTCTCCGGTACGCTTAAGCCTTAACAACAGGCTGGCTAAAAGACATGACAACGGAGCGGACCACATCATCCCCCATTTCTACTTCATCACTACGCAAGTACACTTGTGTGGCTTTAGCCATTGCCCTGCGCTTGCTTTTTGCAGATGCCACCTACGCGCAAGATAAAAAGTCCAGAGATACCGCAAAGACCAACCACCTAAACGAAGTACAGATACGCCAACTGAAAGTAAAACGCGAGCAGACCTCGCCCACGCCTTTGCAGCTGCTATCCGGCGAGCGCCTGCAAAGAATGAACAGCCTTTCGGTAGCCGATGCCGTTCGGTTCTTTTCGGGCGTGCAATTGAAAGACTACGGCGGCGTAGGCGGCTTAAAGACCATTAACGTGCGCAGCATGGGAACTAACCATACGGCTGTGTTTTATGACGGCGCGCAAATAGGGAACGCGCAGAACGGGCAAGTAGATCTGGGTAAATTCTCGCTGGATAACATTGAGGAGATCGAGCTATACAACGGACAAAAAAGCACCATCCTGCAACCGGCCAAAAGCTTCGCGGCAGGGAGTTCGTTGTACCTTAAGTCTAAAACGCCGGTGTTCGAGGATGGGCAGGCCGACCATTTCAGGGCGGCGGTGCGGGGTGGCTCCTTCAACCTCATTAACCCATCCGGGTTGTGGCAGCATAAGATCAGCGATAATATTTACAGCAACCTGAGCGCCGAATACAAAGACTCCGACGGCAGGTATAAGTTCCGTTATGATGACAGCACTTTCGTGCGCGAGAACGGAGATATCGAAGCCATGCGCTTAGAGGGCGGCCTGTTCGGCAAGCTGAAGGACAGCAGCGCCTGGAATGCCAAGGTTTACTACTATCGCGACAACCAGGGCTTACCGGGGGCTATTGTGGCTAACCGCTACGCTTTTCCACAACGGCTATGGGATAGGCGGATGTTCGTCCAGTCCAACTACACCAAAGAAGTTGGGCGGTACAACCTGATCGCCACCGCCAAATACAGCAACGACTATTCACGCTATCTGGATCCTGAATTGGTGCGCGTGGATGGCCTGACCAACAACATTTACAAACAGCACGAACTATACTTCAGCATAGCCACCCGTTACCATATCACCCGGGTTTGGGATGTTGCCCTATCTGCCGACTATCTGAGGAACACGCTTGATGCCAACCTGTACCGTTTCCCTTATCCAACCCGGAATACTTCACTCGTCGCATTAGCTACCAGTTTAAAGCTCCGCCGCTTTGATATCCAGGCTAACCTGTTAGCTACGCTGGTGAACGACCGTGTAAAGGAATATTCATCGGCCGGGGATAAACGGGAGTACACGCCAACCTTCATGGCATCGTGGCAGCCGCTACAAACCAGCGACCTGCATATCCGGGGGTTCTACAAGCGCATTTTCCGGATGCCGACCTTTAACGATCTGTATTACACACTCATCGGCAATACATTCCTCAGACCCGAATACACCAACCAATACGATCTGGGTTTTACTTATATCAAGCTCATCAATGGCAACTGGTTGGATCAGATCAGTTTACAGGCCGATGCTTATAACAATACCGTTAAGGACAAGATCGTAGCCGTGCCCAATGCAAGCCTGTTCCGCTGGAGCATGCAAAATTTGGGTCGGGTGGAGATACGTGGCATGGACGTTAACCTGCAAATGGGCTGGCACATCGGTAGCGTATCGCTCAATACCGGGGCTACCTACACTTACCAAAAAGCCATCAACGTCACCAGCGTCGACCTGAATTATGGCGACCAGATCCCGTATATCCCTCTACATAGCGGCACGCTGATCCTGGGTGCCGACCGTGGCAATTGGGGTATGAACTACAGCTACATCTACACCGGCGAGCGCTACGATCAAAGTGCCAATATCCCCGCCAATTATAAACAGCCCTGGTACACCAGCGATCTGGCCCTGCATTATAACCATAAACAGCACGGGGGTAATTACCGCGTAAGTGCCGAGGTGAATAACCTGTTCGATCAGCAGTACGAGGTCGTCACCAGTTTTCCCATGCCGGGACGCTCCTATCGTTTAACATTATCCTACACTTATTAAAGCTATGACGACAAGACTTTACCTGATACTTTTCCTTGGCCTGTTGCTGTCATCATCCTGCCGTAAGGAAACCAAACCAATACCATCTGAGACCTTTCAGCTCACACCTGACCCCAACAGCGTGGTCAAAGGTTTTTACTTGGTGAACGAGGGCAACATGAACATGAACAAGGCATCGCTGGACTATCTCGACTTCCGCAAGGGCACTTATCGCAAAAACATCTACGGCGAGATCAATCCCGATGTGGTGCGCGGCCTGGGCGATGTGGGTAACGACATTGCCGTGTACGGATCTAAGCTGTACGTGGTAGTGAATGTGTCTAACAAAGTGGAGGTGCTGGATGTAAAGACCTGCAAGCGCATAGCCCAGATCAATATTATCAATTGCCGTTACATCACGTTCAACAATAGTAAGGCTTATGTGAGCGCCTACTTAGGCCAGGTCGGCGACCCGGGCGCGCCCAACGGTATCGTTGCACGGATAGACACTGCTACGCTGAAAGAGGAAACCCGTGTAGATGTTGGGCGCCAGCCCGAGGAAATGGCTATTGTGAATAACAAATTGTATGTGGCCAATTCGGGCGGCTATAGTCCGCCCAATTACGAGCGGACGGTATCGGTGATCGATCTGGCGAGTTTTAAGGTGACCGGCAATATTGACGTGGCCATTAATCTGCACCGCTTAAAGGCCGATAAATATGGCGACCTGTATGTCACCTCGCGCGGGGATTACTATGATATCCCGTCCAAACTATTCGTTATAGACACCAAGACCGAAAAGGTAAAAAAGACCTTCAACATCGGCGTGAGTAACCTGACCATCGACGACGATATCGCCTACTACTACAGCACCGAGTTCAGCTATCATAGCGGCGGCAACACCATAACCTACGGCACGCTGAACGTGAAGGCCGAGGTGTTGCTGAACAAACCCTTTATTACCGACGGCACTGATAAAAAGATCATGATACCCTACGGCATAGCCGTTAACCCCTACACCAAAGATGTTTTTGTGACCGACGCCAAGGATTACGTGTCGCCCGGTACGCTGCATTGCTTCGATCCATCGGGCAAGCGCAAATACTCGGTCACCACGGGCGATATCCCGGCGCACTTTGCCTTTGTTTATTAACTCTGCATCATTTTAAAACGCATATAACTAACACTATGAAAAATAAATTCCAAGTCCTTGCTCTCTCGGCGGTCGCCCTGGGCAGCTTACTGCTCGATTCCTGTAAGAAAGATAGCGTGGCAGACGAACCAACGCCTACCCTGCCTGTGGTGGTTTATAAGCCACGTTTAGCTACCGATACCAGCAAGGCTTACATCAGCAAGATCCACGATTATTTGCCCGCCCCGGGCCAGTTCATTAACGAGCCGACCGGCAGTATGGAGAACGCCCTAAAATTGATTGGTACGGCCCGCGCGGCCTTGCTATCATTAGGTGGCTATGGCGGCAGCGTTACCTTCAGCTTCGACCACTCGATAGAGAATATAGAAGGTGCCGATCTGGCCATTTACGGCAACCCGTTAACTGGCAACAACAGCGAATTATCGGAGCCAGCTATTGTGACCGTGATGCAGGACCTGAATAACAACGGCATCCCCGATGATGGCCCCTGGCTGGAACTGGCCGGCAGCGAATACAACAAGCCCGAGACCATCAAGAACTACAAGGTCACCTATTACAACCCCAAAAACCTGACCGACGACATCCGCTGGAAGGATAATCAGGGCAAAACAGGCGCGGTGTTAAGGAACAACTTCCACCGTAAAGACTACTATCCGCTTTGGATAGCCAACCAGGATTCCCTTACGCTGACCGGGACCTTGCTGAATAATACCCTGACCGACGGCTCCATCATCACCAACAAGCCTTTTGAATGGGGTTACGCTGACAACGGCTCCGAAGACTACAAACTATTAATGACCAGCGCGACGGGCGCTTACAACTCATTCGACCTATCGTGGGCGGTGAATGCAGCGGACGTGCCTGTTAAACTGCAATACATCGACTTTGTAAAGGTTTACACCGGGCAAAACAGCAACGGCAACCCTTACGAGCCGGTGACCAATAACCCGCGCTCCCGTTTCCAGGGCGAAATATCGACCGAGATAGGCGGTGCGGCCGACATCAGGATCTTAAAAGCTAAATAACACACACAGATATATGAAAAGATCACATTTACTCTCTCTATTATTTGCCGCCTCTGTAGCGGTCACATCGTGCCAAAAAGGCGACATTAACCAGCTGAAAGATCAATATGCCGACCTGGATTCGCGCATGAAACAACAGCAGGAGGACCTGAAGAATTACAAGGCCCTGCTGGACGCGCTGAACGCCAAGGTATCGGTAAACGCGGTGACCAACACCACCGATGGCTACATCATCAAACTATCCGACGGTCGCGAGCTGACCGTTAAGAACGGCACTAATGGTACTAACGGGAATAACGGCACAACCCCGCAGATCACCGTCGGCGCTAACGGTAACTGGTTTGTTAACGGTACCGATACCGGTAACAAAGCCCAGGGTACAAGTCCGCAGATCACGATCGGTACTAACGGTAACTGGTTCATCAACGGTGTGGACACGGGCAATAAAGCCAAAGGCGACAATGGCAGCGCGGCACCAAAGATCACCAGTATTTTGCACGTTGGCGACGAGATCATCTTCCTGTTCGATTCGGGCGAATCGATGAAGATGCCTTTCGCGGGTGCCCCGAACGCCCTGCAGCCAAAAGAGACCGTTGGCGTGTACATGCTTTGCGAGGGCACCATGGATGCCGATAACAGCGCTATCAGTTATTATGATATAAAGACCGGCCAAACCATTAAGGATTGCTTCCGCCAGGTAAACGGACACGGTTTGGGCGAAACCGCCAGCGATCTGAAACGTTACGGCAGCAAAATGTATTGCGTGGTATCGGGCATACAAGGTAAAAGCAAGTCGTTTTTAGAGGTGATAGATGTAACTACGGGAAAGTCGCTGAAACGTATCCCTTTCTTTGATGCCAACGGCCCTTACATGCCGCGTTATGTTGGTTTCTACAAAAACAAAGCTTATGTATCAAGCTACGATGGTAAAGTGACCCGTATAGACACTACATCGCTTAAAATTGAAGCCAGGCTTAACGTGGGCGGCGCGCTTGAAGGTTTGGCTGTTGTGGGCAGCAAACTTTACGTGGCAAACTCAAGCCACCCTTTGCACCCCAGCACCAACAACAATACCGTATCGGTGGTAGATCTGAACTTGTTCAGCAAAATGTATGATATCCCGGTAACCTTTAACCCGGTCAAGATCGCTGCTACCAGTAACGGCTCCCTGTTAGTAAGTTCGGCTGGGGATTACGCGACCATCCAGCCGGCGCTGACCAAGATCAACAGCCTTTCAGATGATGTAGTAAAAACCTATCCGTACAACGTAGGCCCAATGGCATTATCAGGCAACACGGCCTACCTTTCGTTAGATTGGGGCGGATCATTTAAAACTCTTAACCTGAAAACCGATGCCCTTGGCAGCGAATTTATTGCCGACGGCACTTCGGTACTGACCAACAACGGCATCACCGTGAACCCGCAGAACGGCGACGTTTACGTAGCCGATGGCAACTGGTACGATGGCAATAATGGCTTTGCCTACTGCTTCGGCACCGACGGCAAAAAGAAATTCCAGTTCAATACGGCGGGCATGCCACAGCATGCTGTGTTCGTTTATAGTTACAAATAGTAGCTACGCTATTGTTTTGTTAGGCGGCAGGCCCCTGATGGGTCTGTCGCTTTTTTGCTTAAAGGTCATCAACCTGCCGCTCTATCCACTGCTCCGCATCGGCCAATGTGGTGCAAAAGCGGATGCCGTTATGCCGGCTATGCTCGCGGGCCAGTTCGGTAATACGGTCGCCAAAACCGTGATCGGCGGGTAGCACCACGACTATGGGGAAGCGATAGTTGATCAGCTTTTGGAATACCTCGCCCAGGATGCCGTTCTTCAGGTTAAAGAACTCGTCGGCAATATCGGCACGGGTAAATATTACACCGGGCAGACCGCTTTCCAATATTTTGTAGGCGTCATCTGTTGATGCCAACTGTAAGCCGTGAGTGCTTGCTAATAGGTCTTGTTTCATCTTTAGGTGGACGTTGATGTGGTGCCGATCGCTACATTTATTGACAATAAATGTCCGGCAGTTAAATATAGACTATCAAAATCAGATCCGATCTTATAAATTTGAGTGTGCCAAAACCTGTAACAATTTAAAACACCCACCGTCTGATCATCGGGCTAAAGCCCGACACAATAAGCAACAAACTAAAACACACATACAACATGGGACTTTTCTCTGGATTAATGGGTAACGCGGGAGCGGTTAGCCAGGACGAATTATTGAAAAAATATGGTCAGCTATTGATCGATGGCGAGCAGATAGAGCTGGGCTTTAAACTGATCCGCGATACTTTTATTTTCACAAACAGGCGCATGATCCTGGTAGATGTGCAAGGCCTGACCGGCAGCAAGACCGAGTACAAAACCATCACTTACAAAAGCATCACCAGGTTTAGCGTGGAGACCGCCGGAACATTTGACCTGGATGCCGAACTGAAGATCTGGGTATCGAGCGAGCCTACGCCAAGTATCACCAAGCAATTTAATAAATCGGTTAACGTGTACGATGTGCAGAAAGTACTGGCGCATCATGTGTTGAAATAGCCTTCGATACTTCTTTGGGAGCTTAAAAAGCCTTCAGCGTTGACGTTGAAGGCTTTTGTTCGTTAATAGAGAGACAGAGAAGATATTATCGCTAAAATATCCGGTGCGTGTCACGGATGGGCTAAAAATGTAAGGATCCCTTAGTGTCTTTAAACAAAAAAACATCGGTTTTTACATTGGTAGTCCCTACCTTTGCGCCAATGTTCAACCGTTTCATCTCGATAATGCTACTGGTGGCGCTGCTCAGTTCAAACTGTTCGCGTTTCTTTACCTATGCGGGTTTCGAGCTCAATCGCGATTACATAGCCAAAGAGCTTTGTATCAACAAAGACCGCTCCTGGATGAACTGTAATGGCCGCTGTTACTTTATGAACAAGCTAAAACAGGCCGACGAAAAGGAGAAGAAACAGGAGCGCGAAGACCGCAAGAACCAGTACCAGGAAGGCCTGCCCGTGATCACCTTATGGGCTACCGCCTTTAAAGCGCCTATCCTGCGTAAAACTTACCCAACGCTTGCCGCGCCTACTTTGCTGCAACGTGCCGGTACCATCTTTCAGCCGCCTAAAATAGCCTAAGGCTTCCTGCTTTTTATTCCAGGGCGACTATCGCCCCTGGAATACTATATCCATTAACCAACATTTTTATTTGGTCGTGACCCGGATGCACTTTGATGTGGTCTTTGGGAATGACGCGTTTTAATTTTTTTACCGGTCGCGCGGCTGTGCGGAGCTATGGGCTTTTTGTCCTGACGGCTCCGACATTGCTCTTGGCGACCTATTTAAACAACCATGAAAAAGACTTTGAATTTCATCATCATATCGGCGATCACTATCGCTATCACCGCCTGCACTAAAAAGAACGACCCAACGCCCGTGTATAACCCGGCTAACCTGGCATCGCTATCGGTAGAGTTCGACAATATTGTTGGCGACCGCACCTTAACGTTCAATAACACCGGCAGTCTGTACACCAACACGGCGGGCGAGAAATTCTCGATATCTAAACTGCAATACTTTATCAGCAATATTAAAGTAACCAGCACATCGGGCAATGTCTACACCGTTAACCAGGATAGCAGCTATTTCCTCATCAAAGGGCAGGATAAAGCTACCCGCTTTGCCAAAGTAAAAGTACCTGAGGGAGACTATGCTAAAGTCACTTTTACGATCGGTGTCGATAGCTTGCGCAGCACCATGGATATCAGTAAACGTACCGGCGCTTTAGACCCATCAGGAACCATGGACGACGGTATGTACTGGGGCTGGAACTCGGGCTATATCTTCTTTAAGTTAGAGGGTAACTCGGATGTCATCAGCAATGACGTTAACGGCGACCCAACGGGCAAAAAGCAATTCAAATACCACATAGGCGGTTTTGGCGGCTACAGCGCACCAACTATCAATAACATCCACACCGTTACGATAGACCTGACCGCGGGCGGCATTGCCAAGGTACGCAAGGACCGCCAGGCCAATGTGCATTTGCTGGTAGATCTGATGAAGGTATTCAACGGCAGTAACTCGTTCAGCATCGCGGCGCACCCCAACGTGATGTTCAGCGAGTTCAGTACCAAGATATCGGCCAATCTAAAAGAGTTGTTCAAACACGACCATACCGAAAACTAAAGGCCGATGAAGAAGAACATATTTTGGATGGTGCTGGCCACATTTACTTTGTTTCTGTTAGCCTGTAAAAAGGAAACGCAGATCAAGGAGGCGGTCAGCGGCTTCCTCGGCTTTCAAAAGCCGGCCCATTTCCCGGAGCCGGTCTATAAGTTCGCGAACAACAAGGTCACCGAGGGAGGCTTTAAGCTGGGGCGGGCCTTGTTTTATGAGGCCCGGCTTTCGCGCAATAATACGGTATCCTGCGGGTCCTGTCATATCCAGTCATCGGCGTTTACCCAGCACGGGCACGAGGTGAGTCATGGTATTGACGACAGGCTGGGTACGCGTAATTCTCCCCCGATCATGAACCTGGCCTGGAACAAGGCTTTTATGTGGGGCGGCGGCGTATTCGATCTGGATCTGCAACCCATCGTCCCCATCACCGCGCACGAGGAGATGGACGAAACGTTAGAGAACGTAATGGCCAAGCTGCGTACCGTGCCTAAATACCCGACCATGTTCAAGACAGCCTTCGGGACCGAAGAGATCACGACCGCACGCTTTATGAAAGCGTTATCGCAATTCATGTTGATGTGCGTGAGCGCCAATGCCAAATACGATAAGGTGATGCGTAAAGAGGCCGGTGCAACTTTCACAGCCGACGAAGCTGCGGGTTATGCGCTATTTAAAACCAAATGTGCAAGCTGCCACAGCGAGCCTTTGTTTACCGACAACGGCTTCCATAACAACGGGCTTGCACCAAGCAACATCGATGATCAGGGACTGTACACGGCCACGCTGATCGCGACCGACAAGTATAAATTTAAAGCACCAAGCTTGCGTAACCTAAGTTACACCGCGCCCTATATGCATGATGGCCGATTTTTGACGCTGAATGGTGTATTCGAGCACTACAACTCAGAGGTGCAGGCAACACCAAACCTCGACCCGTTGCTACAGCAGAATGGAAAGCGGGGCATCAGTTTAAGTACCGACGACCGCGCCAAACTGACCGCATTTTTGAAAACACTGGACGACACTGAATTGATCACCCGTCAGGATCTGTCCGAACAATAATTAGTTATGATGAAAAAATATTTTCTACTGATTTTAATAACTCTTAGCTGCCTCCCGGCAATCGCTTGCGATATCTGCGGCTGCGGCGTGGGTAGCTATTACCTCGGTATCCTGCCCGAGTATAATAAGCGCTTCGTCGGCCTGCGCTATCAGCATAAAACACTGATGACGCACCTTGGTCCGCTGGGCGAGCGAACACCTAATACAGCCGACGAAACCTACCAAAGCATTGAGCTTTGGGGCGGCTGGAATATCGGCAATAAATTCCGCGTGCTGGCTTTCATTCCCTATAACTTTAACGATCGCAAAGCGCAAACCGGCAACGGTTATAAAGATGGCCTCGGCGATATCGCCCTAATGGGATATTACAACGCCTTTAACCACCGTAGCACCGTTGGCGAAAAGTTGCTGGTACAGTCGCTTTGGGTAGGTGCAGGCGTTAAAGCGCCAACAGGCAAGTACGAACCAAACGAAAGGTTACAAGTAAGCGAGTCGCCCAATAACTTTCAGTTGGGCACATCCAGTACCGACTTTACACTTAATGCCGCCTACGACATCCGCCTGATGGA
The DNA here is from genome assembly GCF_015222005.1 of Mucilaginibacter myungsuensis. GTDB lineage: Bacteria > Bacteroidota > Bacteroidia > Sphingobacteriales > Sphingobacteriaceae > Mucilaginibacter > Mucilaginibacter myungsuensis. Next base: position 439,868 of record NZ_JADFFL010000002.1, read on the forward strand.
TCTTGGCCTTAACCTGAATGCCAACTACAAGATTAACACCGAGAATAAGTACGCTTACCGCTACGGCAACAAGCTTACACTTAACGGTCTGCTCTACTACAAGTGGCGATTCTTCAACAAGCTATCCATCGGCCCAAACGCGGGCTTGTTGTATGAGACCTCGCAAAATGACGTTGAGAGCGGCAAGTACACGGTAGATGTTTCGGGTGGTTATGCGCTTTCGTTGGTAGGTGGGATAGAAGCTAACTTCGGGCGGTTTTCGGCCGGGGCCAACTATCAAAACATCGCCTCGCAACATTTAGCCAATAACCGGGCAATTGCAGGGGATAGGCTAATGGTGCATTTTTCGGTAGCGTTTTAACGGTCACTTATATAGATCTTGTTGTCCTTGAGTTGATAGATCCATCGGTTCTAAAACTCAAAGGCCAGCAAGATCTACTTGATCAGCTCATCAAAAAACTCTCCGGTAAGATCGGGCGATAGGTGGATCACATTATCCATACCTGCAAATTCTTCGGGGTGATGGGTGGTGGTTAGGATCACGCAGGGCATCCCGGCGTTCTTTGCGGTCTCGGCACCTTTGGGGACATCTTCAAATACCAGGCAGTCGGCCGGGCTCACCATCATTTGCTCGGCCGCTTTTAAAAAGGTTTCGGGGTGAGGCTTGCTTACCTCTACCTCGTTAGCACTGACGATAGCTTTGAAGTATTTGCGGATATTAAGGTTATCCAGCACAAAATTGATATTGAAAGGGATAGCGGCCGAGCCGATAGCCATAGGGATATTGGCAGCGTAGGCTTTATCTAAAAATTCCTGTAAGCCAGGCACCAATCTAAGATGCGGCAGATAAACATCCTGGTAGGCCTTCTCCTTTTTCATCGACAAGGCCTCCATCTCCTCATCGGTAAATTTGCCTTTGCCGAACATCCTTACCAGCACTTCGGGATTTTTACCGTACATGTTCTGTTTGATCTCGGCGTCACTAAAATTTCCGCCAAGTTCGTTGTTCAGGATATCAGTCCACGCGCGTTGGTGAAATTCCATATCGTTCACCATAGTGCCATTCAGGTCGAATATAAATGCTTTATAGGGATGTTGCATGGCGGCAAGTATAATGATCTTTTGCACGAATGCTTTGCGCTGCACCAACAATTAATACGAATTTCACGATTTGGGTAATGGAAATTCGTGGAATTCGCTGGAATTGGAAAAATTAGTGCAGGCCCTATTCGTAAAACTCGTCCTAATTCGATAAAATTGGTGCTATCTAAAATTAGTGCCCTCAACATCGCCCTATGTTTTTCGAACTGATCCTGAATAACGTCTGCAAACTTATCCAACTGACCGAGCCTGAAAAGGAGCAGTTTGTTTCCTACCTACATCCCAAGACCATGCGCAAGAAAGAATTTCTGCTGCGCCAGGGCGAGGTGTGCAAGTACTCGGCCTTTGTTCTGTCGGGTTGTTTACGTGGATACAGCATTGATAAGAACGGCACCGAACACGTGCTGAGCTTTGCCCCGGCCGATTGGTGGATGGCGGACATGTACAGTCTGATCAGTCAGCAACCCGGCGTGCTCAATATCGAGGCTTTGGAAGAGACCGAGATGCTGCTGCTATCTAAAATTAACCAGGATAAGCTATATGCCGATATCCCCAAGTTCGAGCGGTTCTTCCGCATCCTGGCCGAAAAGTCTTTAGTAGCCAACCAACAACGCCTGATCGACCGCCTAAGCCTTACCGGCGAAGAACGTTATAAGATCTTTTGCGACCGCTACCCAACACTCATCAACCATCTGCCGCAAAAGCAGATCGCAGCCTACATTGGTGTGAGTCCCGAGTTTTTGAGCCGGGCACGGGCCGAGATGGCGCGCAGCAGGTAGCGGTAATCAGCAAAGGATCATCTGCAAGCACCATTCACGGCCAACACGCGGTTATTGATCACATCCAGCTTTTGGGCGGCCTCGCATCCGCTGAAGCCGTTAATGTCGCGGTAGCTGATCTGCTTAACGTATTCGGCAAGGTAGATTTTGGCCAATGGTACGTAGCTCCAATGCCATTTCTCTTCCTGGTAACCGGTTGTACGTCCGGCGTTGAATGGTTGCTGGAAACCAAAGTTAGGCGCATTGGTCACCAACCAATTGTAAACCCTTTTACCTTCAGCGGTCTTGAAAAAGGCCAGTTTCAGGTTCACCAGATCCATCTCTGAGCCCCAATGATGCCGCGATGTCCCGGGCATAGACCACCATCTTAGCAATTGCTCAGACCGTGCCGCTTTATCCGTCAGGTGGGCAAATTGGTCGGCTGTCCATTTGCTGCCCCATTTATAGCACTGATCGTTGAAGGTACGGGTCCCTGATATGATGTTTAGTTTAATGCCATCTTTCAGCGCGGCGGCGTACATTCTTTTGTAGGCCGTGTAAACCTTTTTTTTGAGATAAACGGCACGTTCGGTATAAATGTGGTCCACTTTGCAGAATGAGGTATCTCGTGCGGGGTCATAACGTCCTAATAAAAAATTCTTGGGCATGGTCGGCTGTGCATTTGTTAGGCCGATCGATAGCAACATCGCGACGAAATACACCAGGCAGATGCGTAGTCGATGATCCGCAGCTACAGATACTAAAAATTTGGGTTGGGCGGACACATAGCCCGGTGGTCGCTTGGCGACAGTTGAGGTCTTTTTCATGACAGGAAATGGTTGAGTTTGTTAAATTTTATACCTCTACATTTGTAGAATTTCTACAAATGTAGAGGTATAAAACACATAAACAACTATTCCTTTAGTTTTATCGGGTAGGCCGTGTGAATAAATTTTTTAGATATGGTGTAACCTGATCAAAAAGCATGTGGTCATAGCTTACAGAAAACGACCAAATAACATTGACGAATTTTAAACTATAGAAAAAATGGAAACCGAAAACTTAGGCGTATTAGCCGGCATCATTATCTCACTTGGATTTTTTGCCTTGATCTTTGCAATAGTTTACCTGCACAAACGCGAAAAAATGGCCATGATAGAACGCGGCATGGATCCCCGCGCATACAAAGCAGCACCACAGCCTTATCAAAACTTAAAATGGGGTTTGCTGATGGTAGGTGCCGGCTTGGGATTGTTCATTGCCTACTTTATAGATATTGCCCTGCCGAACAATTTTGACAGCGATCCGGCAGCTATCTACTTTGCTTTGATAGCCATATTTGGTGGCTCGGGTTTGATCATATCTTACCGTATCGAAAAGAAAGAAGTTCTGGATAAACCTTCCTTACAGGAATAAGCCCTCTGCCCAATGATATTTTCAGCCCCCCTGACTCAGGTTTTGGGGGCTTTGCTTTTTAAATAAATTTTTACAACTATTCTTTTAGTATCAGATAATTAGTAATTTTAAACTATTAAAGATCAATTAGTGGGGTTATGAAAAAACAAATACTTGCAATTGCTATGCTGGCGACGGGTCTGTCGGCATCTGCACAAGAGCTGGAAAAAACAGCCGAGATCACTAAGACCGTTCAACTATCATATAATGTAGCACCGGACGGGAAAACTAAAGAGGGTTTGTATTCTTTAAAGAACTTGAGCAATAAAGGATTATGGCTGCGGGGTAGTTATGCTAATAATGCCCGTAGCGGTACATGGTATTTTTTTGACAGCAAAGAGAACCTGGCTATGCGTTATAGCTACGATCAAAAGAAAGTACTATTTTTAGACCCTAAGTCGTTATCCAATGTTGCTGTAAAAGTGTTAAGCGATGACGAAGAGGTGGCAAAAACCGCTTCAGCCCCGATCCCTCTTTGCCCCGTAGAACTTTATGTGTCGTTAATTGGAAATAAGGTGGCTACCGAGTATTATGATAAAGCTAATGAAGGGTTAGTAGCCGAGATCACCGCCCATATCGATGTAAACGGCAAGGCTACCTATTCTGTAGCTTATCAGATAAAGGACAAAAAGACACGCCCCATAGAAGTAGCATTTACCCCGAGTTTCCCTATCGAGTGGCTTCCAAGCAAACTTGGCGACAAGAAGCTACCTTCGGAGTTTACAGTTTTTGCGAAAGTGGACGAGGCTAAGGACGAGTATAACTTTAACCGGTTCCGTTGGGATCAGGAATAAGGCTTGAATATTAACGAACGAAAGCGCCCGGGATCAACCTCGGGCGTTTTCCTTTTTAAAGATAGCGCTCTTTCAAAATATTCAAGTGATGCAGCTCGTGCCCGGCGATCATATATGCCAAAGCCCTGGCCGATGTCGGGTGGCCGTTGCTGCTACCTATATTCTCAGCTTGAATGGTTGTTAAAGATCGTAGCAAATACAAGCTCGATGAACGTACTGTGCTAAATTCTGCGATCAGATCTTCCACTGCGCGATCGTTGGCATTAACATGTGCCATGTAATCATCTTGCTCAAATCCGGGTAAATTTTGTTTTTCGCCGCGGGCAATGCATAGGGCGCGGTAGGTAAATATACGCTCGGTATCTATCAGGTGGCAGATCACCTCTTTAATGGTCCATTTATCGGGGGCGTATTTGTAGTCGGCTTTTTTGGGAGGAAGACCATAGAAAAGGTCAGCAGTGCTTTGCATCAGATCGGCCAGTAACTTCAATACATCATCATGATCGGCAGCCAAAGCTACGTAGCCAGCCGCGAAGGGCGAATACTCGTTAGGGGATGGTTTACTTATCATTAAGGATACTTTTTAATACAATGCGGAACGTGGTGCCTTTACCCGGCTCTGAACTTTTTACCGAGATATGCCCGTCGTGATAGTTTTCTACCATACGCTTGGTTAGCGATAGGCCCAAACCCCAGCCCCGTTTACGGGTAGTGTAACCTGGTTGAAACACCGTTGTAAATTTAGATTTAGGGATACCTTTACCGGTATCTATCACATCAATATAGATCAGTTTTTTAGCCTTACTGCCCGATATCTCTACCGTAATGCTTCCCGGGCCTTCAATGGCATTCACGGCATTCTTCAACAAGTTCTCTATCACCCAGTCGAATAGCGGGATATTTAAACCGGCCATCAATTCTTTGTTGCCAAGCACGCTGAAAGTGATCTTGTTGCTAACGCGTACTTTAAAATAATCAACAAAGTCGCTCACCACATCAAATACCTTGTGCGGCTCTAATTGGGGTTTGGATCCTATCTTAGAGAACCTGTCGGCTACTATCTCTAACCGCTTAACGTCGTTACCCATTTCGGCCAGTAACTGGTCATCCTCGGCGTTGTACTTGTCCTTGATCAGCTCTATCCAGGCCATCAGGGATGATATCGGCGTGCCCAGCTGGTGCGCGGTCTCCTTAGCCAGACCTACCCAAACCTGGTTCTGCTCCGACCGTCGGGAAGAACTGAACACTGTATAAGCCAGCATCAGGAATATGGCAATGACCGATAGCTGCACATATGGGAAATACTTTAACTGCGTAAGTAGGAACGAGTCTTTATAATAAATTATTGAATATCCGTAGCCTAAACCCTTAGCCCTTGGGATCACCATTCTAATGGGTTCGTGCTGGGCTTTCATGATCTCCAGTTCGTTCTTAAAATAATCAGGGTCGTACTTTGGAGCATCTTTATCAACAAGGTCACTGGCTATGTAGGTCCGGCCCGAGTCGAGGCCTTTAGTGGCCGTTATCTCACCTTTCTCGTTAGTTACAATGGCCGGGACGGTCACACTGTCGCGTACGGCTATAGGGTAAGAGATATCGTTATCCCCCGCGCCGACTATCTGCTCCATACTCATGGCCCAAACCTGCGCGCGGGTACGTTCTGACTTGGCAATATTCTTCACCAAATAATTGGTATAAAGCAGCGAGCCGCTCACGATCACGATCGCGAAGGCTATCAGCGTATATTTCCAGAGGTTTTTTTGTTGGGACGGGTTAAACATCAATGTTTCAAATATAGTTTTTTAGTTAGGAAGTCAGAATGTCGCTGATAGATAGCAACGCATCGATTGGCTTAAATGTTGGTGATGGATATAGATCTAACCACACCGGGCCATAATTATCATTTCATATTTGATACTGTAAAAAATATAACTAATTTTATAGTTGTAACTAATTGGACCTTAACATGAGAAAGATCATCACTACCATTGCGGCATATCTAATTGCCGCACATCAAGCTTATCCGCAAAAACTGCCTAACAAACAACCGGGTGCGGTGCGGGCACCGGACAGTGTAAAAATTGATGGCAAAGCATCCGAATGGGGTGGCTTTAAGGCATATAATACCGGGCTACTCGCTTATTATACTTTGGCTAACGACGATCAGAACCTTTATCTTGTGGTACATATCAATAAACCGCACGTGATCAACAAAGCAATATCGGGCGCGATCACATTAACGGTAAACAATACCGGCAAACAAAAAGACGAGGGTTATCCGGCCGTTACATTCCCGCTATTCCGCTTTCAGCCGGGCACTAAGCTTCGGGCCAATTTAAACAGCCCGATCAAAGCTACGGACTCGTTACTATTTGCATCGAATGCTATTTTAAGCGATAGCACCAAAGTGATCCGGTTTTCGGACATAACTGCGATAACCGATACCATTAAAGGAACCTATACCGATAAACGAGCCCAATTTAGGGGATACCCGTTATACGAGGTGCCGGGCGGCCGTTATATCGTAAAAAATTCCTCGCAGATAAAAACCGCCGCAAGTTTTGAAGGCCGGTGGAAATATACTTATGAGTTAGCCATACCATTAAAGTATTTAAGGGTGACCCCCGGCAAGATCTTCAGCTACAATATCAGGTTTAATGGACCGATGTATAAAACCAAACGGCCAACGGCCGGCTTTGTAGTGACGTATGCGTTGAACGGCGGAACAGCAACCCAATTAGATCTGGACCTGACCGAACCTACCGACGTTTGGGGAGAATATATATTGGCCGAGAAATAGCAGTAGAGATCTGAAGGAACATATGATTCCCTCGCTGCTTTCTTTACATCTTTCGGACTTCCGGACTTCCCGTCTTTCGGACTTAAGACTTATCTTTGCCACATCATGACAGACAAAAAAGTGAGGGTGCGTTTTGCGCCAAGTCCTACCGGTGGTTTGCACCTGGGCGGCGTACGTACCGTTCTATTCAATTACTTATTTGCTAAGAAAAATAACGGCGACTTTGTTTTGCGTATCGAAGATACCGACCAGACCCGCTACGTTGAGGGAGCCGAGCAATACATTATGGATTGCCTGGCCTGGTGCGGCTTAACGCCCGACGAAGGCCCTTTGGTGGGCGGCAAATATGCCCCTTACCGCCAAAGCGAGCGCAAACCCATCTACCGCGAATATGCCGAAAAGCTGGTGATGGATGGCCACGCCTACTACGCTTTTGATACTGCTGAGGAATTGGATAAATGCCGCAAGGAAATACCGAACTTTCAATACGGGCAAGCATACCGCCATACTTTACGCAACTCGTTAAGCTTGTCTCAGCACGAGGTTGACGCTTTGTTAGATGCGGGCGCGCCACACGTTATCCGCATAAAAATGCCGACCGACGAAAACATCAGTTTTACCGATATGATCCGTGGGCACGTGTCTTTTGATACCAATTTGGTTGATGATAAAGTACTGCTCAAAGCGGATGGTATGCCAACCTATCACTTAGCGGTGGTGGTTGACGACAGGCTAATGAACATCACACATGCCTTCCGTGGCGAGGAGTGGTTGCCAAGCGCGCCTGTTCATCTGCTGCTTTGGAAATACTTAGGCTGGGAAGCCGATATGCCGCAATGGGCACATTTACCACTGATCCTAAAGCCTGACGGCCACGGCAAACTAAGCAAGCGCGACGGCGCACGCCTGGGTTTCCCGGTATTTGCGATGAACTGGTTCGACGCTAAGACGGATGAGTTGACCCCGGGTTTCCGCGAGATAGGCTTTTTGCCTGAAGCTTTTGTGAACCTGTTGGCCGTGCTGGGTTGGAACGACGGTACCGACCAGGAGTTATTTAGCATGGACGAACTGGTAGAAAAGTTCTCTATCGACCGTGTAAGCAAAGCCGGTGCTAAGTTCGATTTCGAGAAAGCCAAATGGTTCAATGCCGAGTGGATCAAGAAGTCGGAAGCCGTAAGTCTGAAGTCTAACGTAGCGGAAGTGCTGGCCGATAAAGGCATCGTTGTTGAAGACGAGCAATACCTGTTAACGGTTATCGACCTGATCAAAGACCGGGTTACCTTACTGCCCGATTTTTATACCCAATCGATTTACTTTTTCGAGTCGCCAAAAGAGTATGATCTGGCCGCCGTTAAACCAAAATGGACCGATGCCAAAACAACTTTCTTTAAAGCCTGGGCCGATAAGATCAGCGCGATGGAGACCTATGAGGCTACCGGCTTAGAAGCCGACTTTAAAGCCTTTATGGAAGAGCAAGGATTTAAAATGGGCGATGTGATGCTGCCCTTCCGCATTATGCTGGTGGGTGGCAAATTTGGCCCGCATGTTTTTGATATTGCTGCTCTGTTGGGTAAGGATGAGACGGTGAGCAGGATAGAGAAGGCGTTAGGGGCGTTTACTGCTTAAAACATACCAATATAATTAAACGAACGTCATTGCTGTAAAAGCAATGACGTTCTTGTTTTGTAGAGACACGATATATCGTGTCTTAAGCTATGCAGGTCAAGAATGCTGATAACTTTGCAAACGGAAGACGCGAGGTATCGCGTCTCTGCAAAATATCTCCTACTCCACCATCAACAACGTATCATCTACAGATATCTCGCCGTGCGATTGATCCAGGATACACTCACCATCCTTTATCAGCAACAACTGCGGCGACTCGTGATGTACGCTAAAATCTTGGGATATTTTATTGGATATGTCGCGGTATTTGATCAGATCTAAAAAATACAGCGGTATCTCGGTAGGGATCTTATCCCAATCCAGTTCAAAACGGCGTTTAGCCATCATGCTGATAGAGCAGCGGGTGCTGTGCTTAAAAATAAGGCTGTAGCCGGGTTGCTGCTTAATGTCAGTCAATTGCCCGGGCGTATCTAAAGACGTCCAGTTCATAAAAAAAATATTGCTAACAAAAATACAGCTGAATAGCCGTATTAGTTTCAGGAGAGGGTAAAATTAGCGCCTGTGCGCTATCAATATGACAATTAGCGGCGTTTGCTGTTACCGTAAGCAGGGCAAAGTTTATCGCTGCAAGATGATAGCGCGGTGCCCAGGGCAAAAACCACTAATGCTAAGTAAACTAATTTTCTCATGTCTGTATTAACGTAAGATCGCTACTAAAAGTTTAACTGTTTGGCCAAGTCGGCCATTTTTATCGCGGTAATGGCAGCTTCGTCGCCTTTGTTGCCGTGTTTACCGCCTGCCCTATCCTCGGCCTGTTGCTGGTTATCGGTGGTCAGTACGCCAAATATAACAGGTTTACTGTATTTTATAGCAACATTGCTTACACCATTTGCAACAGCATCGCAAATAAAATCAAAGTGGCGGGTCTCGCCCTGTATCACACAACCTAATGTAATAACCCCATCTAACTTAGGGATGTTTTTCAACAACAGGTCCGCGCCCGATGTCAACTCAAAACTACCCGGCACGGCGTAAGTAAAAATATCGTCTTCGGCTACCCCATGGGTAAGCAAGCTTTGATAAGCACCCTGGTAAAGGGCGTTAGTAATACCCGCGTTCCACTCGGCCACTACGATGCCAAATTTAAAGCCGGCGCCTGATGGTACGGTGGTATTAGAAAAGTCGGATAGATTTTTTAATTGAGTTGCCATGATCGTAAATGCGAAAGTCGAAATGGGTCTTACATCGTCTAATAGTAAGTCGAAGTGCGAAATGCCAATTGCGAAATTAATGAAGCGAAGTTAGCATAGTCCGCCGACTTTCTAAATATTAAAATGTCATAAAAGCAAAATGCCGGTCACGATCATTTCGCAATCGGCATTCCGCACTTCGCATTCCTTAAAACAAAATGTCATAAAACAAAAAATGCCAATTACGATCATTTCGCAATTGGCATTCCGCATTTCGCAATATTTACAATTTAGCTTCAGCGCGGGCAATGTAACCATCAATGGTTTGTGCCTCGGTGCTTGCAGGGTATTCGTCTTTAATTTGTTTGTAAGCTTCGGCAGCGCCTTTAAAGTCGTTCTTAGCCTCATTAACTATACCCAATTTTTTCAAGTAGAACGGGGTTAAGAATTTGTTTTTAGCCTTGTCAGCCGCTTTCTGGAAATATGATGCAGCCTGATCGTTGTCTTTCAACTCCACATAAGCATCACCAATGCCACCTAAAGCTTGTGCAGATACCATCGCGTCATCGCCATGGAAACCGTTAAAGCTATCGATCGCTTTTTTGAACTCACCTTTGTTAAGGTAAGCTACACCCAGATAGTATGATGCCAGGTTAGCTGCTTTGGTATTGCTATACTCGCTTACGATCTTCTCGAAACCAGGGTAGCTGCCATCGCCTTTTATAGCTTTGTCCCAATCTTTATTAGCCCAAGCATCCTGCGCTACGTGCATCTGATCAACCGCTTTTTGCTCGCGCGGACCGATGTAAACTTTTTGGTATATAAAATAGATAGCTACGATAGCCAGTATCGCGGCGGCTATAAATAATAGGCTCTTTTGGTTATCCCTTACAAAACTTCCTGTGCTCGCTTTGCCCTTATCGCTGGCTTGTGCCGGTGTAGTGGCCTGTGTGTTTGACATTTCTATTTCTAAATTAAGTTTGCAAAAATACGTTTTTCAAGTTTTTTACCAAACTTAATTTTTAGCTTTATATGACAGGCTAAACAAAGCGTATCGCTACCTTTACAGCCTGCTATGTACCTGCAACAACTATCGGTCATTAATTTTAAGAACTACACCGAAGCCGAACTGAGTTTCAGCGAAGGTGTCAACCTGTTTGCAGGCAACAATGGCGCCGGCAAGACCAATATTTTGGATGCCGTGCATTACCTGTCGCTTTGCAAAAGCTATTTTAACCCGATAGATACCCAGCAGATCAAACAAGGTACCGACTTTTTTATGGTGAGCGGCGCTTTTAATAAAGACGACCGCAGCGACACTGTGGCTTGTGCCGTTAAGCGCAACCAAAAAAAACAGTTCAAATGCAATAAAAAAGAGTACGACCGATTGGCCGACCATATTGGCAAGTACCCACTGGTGATGATATCACCCTACGATATCAGTATCATTATAGAAGGCAGCGAGGAGCGGCGTAAGTTTATCGATAATGTAATATCGCAGACCGATAACCGATACCTTGACGAACTGATCAACTATAATAAAGTACTCGCAGGCCGCAATGCCATGCTTAAACGCATTGCCGAGACCAATCGCTACGATCCGGCGCTGATGGAGGTGATGGACGAACAGCTGATCGCATCGGGCAAGCGTATCTTCGAAAAGCGAAAGGCTTTTATGGAGACCTTTACACAGATATTCAACACGCATTATCAATTTATAAGTGAGGGTGCGGAGGCTGTAGAATTAGTTTACGATTCGCAATTGCTGACCACACCATTTGAGCAATTGCTCGGCAAGTCACTGGAGAAGGACCGTGTGTTGGAGCGTACCACTACGGGCATTCATAAAGATGATCTGCTGTTCACAATCCATGGTATGGCCATGAAAAAATTTGGTTCGCAAGGTCAGCAAAAGTCGTTTTTGATCGCCCTAAAACTGGCCCAATACAGCTTCCTGCAAAACAAGACTGGCTTTAAGCCTTTGTTATTGTTAGATGATATTTTTGACAAACTGGATGACCTGCGCATTACCAAACTGATGCAAATGGTATCGGACCATAATTTTGGGCAGGTATTTATTACCGATACCAGCGCCGACAGGGCTACGGCAGTGTTCGATAAGATCGACGTCGGGATAAAATTATTTAACGTAAGCGGAGGACAGATAGATGCGTAAGACCAACGACAAGACGATAAAAGAAGCTATTGAGCAGATGTTGCAGGTCTACAAGATCAAACGTAAATACGAGGAGACCGGTGTTGCCGCTTATTGGAGCGAGTTGGTGGGTAAGTCGGTCGCTAACCGCACCAAGGAGTTATTTATTAAGGACAAAAAGCTATTCTTGAGGATAGAGTCATCTGTGATCAAGAACGAACTGGTCATGATGCGCGAACAGATCATCCGTAAGATAAATGAACGGGCCGGTGCCTGGATAGTAGAGGATATTATTTTTCTTTAGGCGGCGTCCCGCGGCCATCGTTACCGCGCACCAAGTGCAGCGAACTATAACGGCGGTACATATCATCCCTGATAATAGAATACATCAAAATAAATAATCCGGGCATCAGGAACGCGAACTGCACCTCGGGGTGGGCGCGAAAAATATTGAGGCACCCAACAGCCAACCCCACCAGGGTGACCGAAAAAATAAGGTATCTAATTAATACTTTCATAGCGCTTTAATGCAATTCAAAAACCAGGCCATTTGGCAACAGCCTTGGGTAGCATGGTAAAGTTAGCCGTATTTGTTGTAAAAAACAATATCAAAAATAAGAACGCCCGGCCATTACGGATAATTTATCCATAGGCCGGGCATTGCCATAATATTATTCCTTACGGGTTTTATTAGAACCTCTCGTAAGCGCTGAAGAAGAAGCTGCCTTCAATGTCGGCATTCTCGTCAGAATCTGATCCGTGCACCGCGTTCGCGTCGATAGACTTAGCGAACAACTGGCGGATAGTACCAGCCTCAGCTTTGCTTGGGTCGGTAGCGCCGATCAGCTTGCGGAAATCAGCCACCGCGTTATCTTTCTCAAGGATAGCAGCCACGATAGGGCCTGATGACATAAATTTAACCAGGTCGGCGTAAAAAGGACGCTCTTTGTGTACCTCGTAAAATTTGCCGGCCAACTCCGGGGTAAGGTAAGTGTATTTAAAAGCTACCGGTTTAAAGCCGCTTTTAAAGATCTGATCCAAGATCGCGCCGATGTGGCCATTAGCTACCGCGTCAGGCTTGATCATGGTAAAAGTTCTGTCTGTTCTCATTGTATTTTATTTGCCGCAAAAATAGCTTTTTTGGCGCTAATAATAAAGCGGTTCGTTTAAAATACATAGCTTGTATTTGATGTAATTTATTAGCTTTGCAACTCTTTTGCAAAAATGTTAGATATAGCCGGGATAAAGGAATTATTAGCGCAGACCCAAACGATCGTCATCACCACCCATCATAAACCTGATGGTGATGCCTTGGGTTCGTCATTAGGGCTATATCATTATTTGGTGCAGCAGGGCCACCACGTTACCGTGGTATCGCCTACAGATTACCCCGATTTTATAGCTTGGATGCCCGGCAACGGCGATGTAGTGATCTACACCGAAAAGCCCGAACTGAGCGCACAATTGGTTGCCGAAGCATCTTTAATATTTTGTCTGGACTTTAATACGCTGAGCCGCATTAACGAATTGGGCGAACTTGTACGCGCCGCCAAAGCCGTAAAAGTGATGATAGACCATCACCTGGAGCCCGAGGATTTTGATGATTACCGTTACTGGAACATCAATGCCTGCGCTACGGCCCAATTGGTTTACGAGTGGATCACCAAAGAACTTGACGGTAAACAATACATTAATGCCGACGTGGCCAGTTGCCTTTACACAGGCATCATGACCGATTCGGGATCGTTCCGTTATCCGGGCACAACATCAGATGTGCACCGTGTGGTGGCCGATCTGATAGATGCCGGCGCGGTGAACTGGCGCATACACGAGTTGGTTTACAGCAACTCATCCGAAGAGCGTTTGCGCTTTTTAGGCCATTGCCTAAGCCAAAAACTGGAGGTGATCCCCGAGTTGAATACGGCCATTATTACCGTAAGCAAACAAGAAATAGAACAATATCACGTTAATACCGGCGATACCGAAGGCATTGTTAACTTTGCTTTATCGATAGCGGGCATCCGTTTGGCGGCCTTTATTGTAGAGCGTGGCGACAAGGTTAAACTTTCTTTACGATCTAAGGGCGAATTTCCGGCTAATGAGATATGTAAAAAGTATTTTAGCGGTGGCGGTCACCGCAACGCAGCCGGTGGCTCGTCTGACCTGCCGCTTGATGAAGTAACCATACAATTTAAAACTATATTACCAGAGTACAGAACTTTATTAATTCAGTAAAAACAAAAATGAAAAGAAACTTAATTCTGTTAGCTATTGCAGCAATTGGCCTGAGCAGCTGTGGCGGTGGCTTTAAACAAGGCCCGGGTGGCATGTTATATAACATTCACGAGGATAAGTCTGGTCCGGTAGCTAAAGACGGCGACTTTGTAGCCATCAACCTGATCGCTACTACCGAAGGCGACTCATCGCTGAACAACACTTACGATCATGGTATGCCTATCGCTACCATCCTGCAAAAACCACAATACAAAGGCGACATTGTAGCAGGTTTGAACATGCTGAGCGAAGGCGACAGCGCTACTTTTAAGATCAACATCGACTCTACCTCGCAAAAAGGCGCTCAAAAGCCACCTTTTAAAGGTAAATACATCATCTTTAAAGTTAAGTTAGAGAAAGTGATCGCTAAGGGTAACCTTACAGATCAGGTTTTCCAGGATCGTTGCAAAGCTTACTACGATGGTTTGATCACTAAAGTAAAAGCATCTGAGCCTGCTAAGATCGAAAAATACATAGCCGACAACAAAATTACCGCTACTAAAACAGCTTCGGGCTTAAGGTATTTTGTTACCAAAGCATCGCAAGGCGCTATGCCGGTAGCAGGTGATACTGTATTGGTTAACTACACCGGCCGTATAATGGGCCAGAAAGATCACTTCGAAACTACTGTTAAGGAAGTGGCTATGACCGTTAAAAAATCATTTAATCCTAACAACCCTTACAAACCGGTTCCTTTCGCTATCGGCGTTAAACGTGTGATCCCGGGTTGGGACGAGGGTGTATTGTTAATGCACAAAGGCGAAAAAACCACCTTCATCATCCCGTCGGCATTAGCTTACGGCGAGCAAGGTATGATGCCTGTTATCCCGCCGTTCAGCACCCTGGTGTTCGATCTGGAACTGGTTGATATCATTAAACCAAACCCTAATGCTAAACCAGCAGCTCCGTCATTAGAGCCGCCGGTTAGATAGTATCAGTAAAAACTTATCGGCCCCCTGTACCACACAGGGGGCTTTTTAATTTAAGATATGAAGAAGTTTATTTTTTTAGCCCTGGCCGTGGCGGCATTTGCCGGTAAAGCCCGCGCTCAAAGCGAATTTACCCGCACACCACAAGGTGCGCAATACCGCATTGTATCGCCTAAAACAGGCGACAGGATAAAGTTGGAAGACGTGATCAGCTTTAATATGATCCAGAAGACCGAAAAGGATTCGGTATTGTTCAGTACTTATACCCAAGGCCGGCCTATTCAGATCCAGGTAAAACCAAGCCAGAATATTGGCGACCTGATGTACGTATTCCCATTGCTGACCGTTAAGGACAGCGTGATCGTGCGTGTACCTGCCGATTCGGTTTTTAAAGGTCACGAAGAAGCCCGTCCACCATTTTTACCAAGCGGCAGCCTGCTGATATTTGTGATGAAGATGGAACGTGTACAATCTATGAACGAGGCTATCGCCGAACGTAATGCTGCTTTAGCCGCTCAAAAATCGGCCATGGATAGAATGAAGACCGACGAGCTGGCTAACCTGGATAAATATGTTGCCGACCACAAGCTGAACGTGAAAACTACCGCTTCGGGTTTACGCTACGAGATAACCCAAACTACCACTAAGCCTAAAATTACCCGTGGCGATACCTTGCTGGTTAACTATGCCGGCCGTACCACTAACGATAAGTTATTTGACAGCAGCGTAGAAAGCATTGCTAAAGAAGGCGGATTGGTACAACCGGGCCGTAACTACGAGCCTATCAAATTCCCGGTGGGTGAGGGCAACGTGATCAAAGGTTGGGACGAAGGCCTGCAACTACTGAGCGAAGGTGCTAAGGCTATTTTTGTGATCCCGTCAAACTTAGGTTACGGTGAGCAAGGTGGCGGTGCTGCCATCCCTCCATACAGCACCCTTGTGTTCGATGTAGAGGTAGTAAAGGTGATCAAAGGCAAAGCTAAAACCGCGGCTAAAAAACCGGCCGCAGGTACTCCGGCTGCTAAACCTGCAACAACCCCGGCTAAAAAGCCTGCTACTGCTCCGGCCAAAAAACCGGTTGTAAAGAAATAAGCTGACCCTTTCAAGGATAACAGAAGGCTGCATCTAAAAGTGCGGCCTTTTTGCTTGTATGTAGGTGTATATAGCGTGGGTGTATACACCACCTACACTTTTAATTAATTGAACAGCAATTAATTAAAAATTCAGATGTCGTGCAACGATGTTGATATGATCGTCGTATTGGCCGATGTTAGCTATGCCAAAATACCCATCGCTTCTGCTATCCGGCAGGCCTCTAAGGCGTTATCGGCATTTAATTTTTCAAATATGTTTTGCCGGTGCCTGTTAATGGTGTTAATGCTGAGTGATAAGCGCGCGGCTATCTCCTTGCTTTTATAACCATGTTTGATCAGCTGCAAAACCTGCTTTTCACGTACCGACAGTATATCTGCCGCAATATCTTCATCGGCGGCAATGGTTGTCCCGGTCAGCTTATTAATGATCACCCCATCGGGGATGCTGAAGCCCGAATGGTCGGGCATGGCGCTGTATAAACAAAGGGCCAGCCAGGCGCTGCCATCGGGCAGGCTGCTGATGTACAATAAACGGTGTTTAAATACCATGTAAGTACCCACCTTATTGCGTACCCTAAGCTTTGTGATCACTTCGTGGTCGCCCCGGGCAGCCGTGTCCAGCGTGGTCAGATATTGAAAGAATTGCAGCTCGAGTTTAAATTTGCGTTGCAGGTCATCAGGGTGGATACGGCTAAAAAGCTGATCCTCCCATATCGAATCTATCTCGGCCTCCTGCTGTCTCATCCCCAGCTGATCAGCTACTGCACCGTAATAAACAAAACTACGCCGGGTCTTCATGTCGCTCAATACGCTGATGCAATTATCCAGTCGTGCATATAGTTCGGCTAATGCACGGGCTTCGTCCAGGCCAAGCTCGTGTTCAATGCTTGCTCCAAAGGGTTGCGATAGCAGCTTTCGGTCTAATAGTTCGCGCAGATTCTTCATGTCGGCATGAGTGGTTAATTATAACCATTGTGTATGGTGCAACAGTAGATATTTTTGCGGATATAAAAAAGCGGATAATGATCCTGTTATCCGCTAAGATCCAACACAATGAAAAACATACTTGCGGCGCTAAGCCTATTCTTTATTGTACAGACCTGCGGGGCACAGACCCTCGAGAAAATGCAATGGTTCAACGAGCCTGCCGGCTGGGAGGTGAAAAACAAAAGCCTGATCATGCAGGTAACGCCTAAAAGCGATTACTGGCGCATATCCCACTATGGTTTTACCGTTGATGACGCTCCCTTTTATTACACTACCTACGGCGGCGAATTTGAAGCCAAAGTAAAATTAACAGGCGCCTATAAAGCCCGCTTTGACCAAATGGGGTTGATGCTGCGCACCGACCATAAAAACTACATTAAAACAGGCGTAGAGTTTGTTGACGGCAAGTTTAACGTAAGCACCGTAGTTACGCACGAAAAAAGCGACTGGAGCGTGACCACCTTAGACAAGGTGCCGCCATTTATCTGGATAAAGATCGTACGCAGGCTTGACGCTGTAGAGATATTTTACTCGCTGGATGATAAGACCTATATCATGACCCGCAACTCGCCCTTACAGGATAATACGCCCGTTATGGTGGGCCTAATGGCAGCATCACCGGACGGCGAAGGTTTTGAAGCAAAGTTCGAGAACTTTTCGGTGAAACATTTGGCGGATCAGCGGAGGACGGAGTGGTTAAAGAATCATCAATAAGGGTCAGTCATCTCTCCATAAAGGCACCAAAGGACTTACGTTAGGGTCCTTTGGCGTCTTTACGTTTGCAGGAAATATATCAGTTGAATAGGATGATGCTAAGTTTATTTAGGATCAACGGTAATGCCATTCTTCTCACGGATCAACTGAAAAAGATGATCCGGACGGACTACCATATAGTCTCCGTTCAACGAATTGGCCACATTTTTAAAACTGGTCGGCGTTACGCCTTTCCAGGGCTGCGCCTGGATGATCACAAAGCGCGGCGAGTTCTTATCCCATCCGGCAGATGCCCGGTCAATGTGGTCTTTCATGGCTTGCTCGTTGGTGCAATAGTTACAGCCAAGCGCCATACCGGGTAGCTTGCCATCATATATCGTAAGTCCGCCTCCGGTATTTTGGGCCGTTACGCCCAATAAGGTTTTAGACTGACCGGCGTAGATCTTCCCGACGTTCTTGTTGATTCCGCCGGTAATGGTATTCCAGATGGTGATCACTCGCAGGCCGGCACGAGTGTTATAGTCCTCTGTCTTGGCGACGAATTGCTTAAGCAAATTTTCATCAGACCAGGTATTGGGATAGGTATAGCCATAGCCGGATGGCCCCGATATCAGGTTATCATTATCGGTAGCCGTTCTGTAGTAAAAGTTGAGCGCGCCGGGCATGGCATCCAGCATGGCGGGAGATACCGTCCAACCCATGGGTACAGCGCCGCGATCCGGGTTATCCCACAGTTTACGCATCAGGTGTTCTAAAAACTGCAGGTTATCGCCATCGCTTAAAATAAAGGCTACATAGATCTTGTTCTGCAACGCTGGTTTTGGGGGCATTGGTTTAATATTGATCTTGCGGGACATACCGCTATGCACGGTCAGGTTAAAGCACCAATCGCTGGCAATGGTAGCAATGCCGTATTTTGAGGCCCGTTCTATCCCGGGCGCTTCTTCCGGCCACCAGCCCATAAAACTCGCACCGGGCGACATAGCCGACAGGAATTTATCCAGCATCTCACTTTCTCCCGCTACTTTAGGATCCAGCCACACGGTCGCTGCGCCCAGGGCAACTGCGTATTCGCGCAGGGCGGCTTTGTGCGTGTTAGGGTTCAGCCCCATCAGCAAACGATGATCAAGCTTAGGCCAGTAAGTATCATACATTTCCTGATAAACCTCCAGCTTGCTGCTGAATTTTCTTTGCAGGTCGGCCAATACCGGCAAATTATACGGAGCGGCCGTTAACTTAGCTAATAGGGACGGCGAGGCTATCAACGCGTTTTTGCTTTTAGCCATAACCGTAGCCAGGTTTACGGTATGTATCTGGGCGGTATCATAAACGATCAGTCCCGATATTTCCGACCGGTATTTAGTGATCAGGTCCCATTTATCAGCAGGTTCTGCCCATTGCAGGTCCAGCGACTTTAACCAGGTGTAAGGCCCCTCACCCGAAGCATTTCCCTCGTAAGAGAAAATGCGCGGTTTGGTTTTATTCACAATACCTTTAAGCGAAGCGAACAGGTATGATTCAGCCGAGGCGTTGCGCCCGTTCGGGCGAAGAATGATCAGATCCTGTACGGGAGCTGGTGAAGGGAAAGACGGTAGTAACTGTCCCTTAGGCCATTTGATCTGGCCTATAGATGGTGTAACATGTAGCAGGAATAAAATAAAGCATATCGCTTTGAACTTAAGTATTTTGGCTGACCACATCATCTGTAAAATATGGTATTAAGGTACAGCAATTTTGCGTGGCTTAAGGGTGTTCAAGTCCTTAAGCGTTATGATCATCAAAAATTTTACTTATGGGGGGGCCATATGGCGATCTGCTTTATTACTCAACCCTGAGCTGGTCTGCTGCTACCGTCGTTCTACATTAATTCTCTGAATTAAGCAGCCGGATGATCTTATCAATGTCCGGATTTTTAATTTTGACTTTCTTTAATTCATCAAAGTTCTCCAGAAATTCTTCTTTATAAGTTGGGTGTGTTTTGTCAAAAGGCACGTCCTTATATTTTAAATAAAATTTTTTCGCTTTTGAATAGTCACCTTGCAATAACAGCAAGAGCGGTAGGTTTGCCTGCGGGTACACAAAACCAGGTTCAAACTTTAAGCTTTGATCCAGGTAGTATTTTACGTTGCCGAATTTTTGAGTGATAATACTGTACCAGGCGAGGCTATTATAATGATGCGCCATTTGAGACCGGATGAGGCTATCCGGTGCTATCCTGTAGTAAGCTGAGTCGAGTGCGACCAATTTGAGGTAGTATGCCCTTATCTCTTCGTCAGACCTCAGGCTCGACGTTCCTTGTTTCAAGAGGGTTTCTCGTTGTTTTTTTATTAGTTCAGGATCTGTTTTAATAGACGAAGAACTAACCGGTCGGTTGGCTTCTGGTCGCAGGTTATTGTGACCTTTATTTTGCCCAAAGGCGATCGAACAAGACAATAGCAACAAACAGGTTAATGAATGTAATTTAAAATGACGCATTGGTTTATAACACATAAAAGCACATATAGTATAAAACGGCTGACTGCACAGTAGAAAATCACGCAATACCTTTCCTTTATGTGTCTAAACAAAATAGCCGGTCCCATGTAAGAAACCGGCTTTAGCAGCAATCAATAGGGGATTGTTATTTAGTGTTTGAGTATTATTCTGCTTCAGAACGATCAGAGTTGGCGTGATCTAACGCGATATCAAACAAAAGCTGCCCGAGAACCCGAACGGCTTTAATTCAATTTATTTTAGCTGTGTTAAGCTTTCGGCATCAGCACCGTGTTCACAACATGTATCACTCCATTGCTTTGGAACACATCACCGATCGTGATCTACGATCTGCCACCTTTTTCATCGACCAGATACAGTTTTTTGCCTTGCTGCATTACCCATATAGAACCAAACCAAAGCCCTGAAAAACGTATGCAGGCCAATAGGAGATCGACGTAAATAAGACTGGAATTCCAAGCCTGCACTGCGATATTCCACATCTTAACGCAGTCACCATTTTCCTGAGCCGCCCTAACGATCGTCACTTGTCCAAACAAGCCAACATCTATAAGATGCCAAGCGTTAGCCTTACTCTATTTCAGTCTACGCATACCATATTTATGGTATCATAGCAGTTTGTGATCGGTAATAGCTTTGCAACATTATGGATAAAGTACAACTAAATCACAACGGTGAGATACTTAAGGCAGTGTTCGTTACAGAAAACATCAACATTGCGAAGCTAGCAAAGATCCTTAACGTTAACAGAGGAACAATATATTTCTGGTTCACTAAACCGGATCTTCCAAAAGAGAAGCTGAACGAAATTGGGTACGTTATTAATTACGACTTTAAACCACTTTTTAAGCGAGCAGCATAGGGTGTTGAGATCGATCTAACGATCAATAGCAAAAAAGTCAGCATTTGTTGCTACTTGCCCGACAGCCAAATACAGTTTACATTAGAAGTAAACTGTATTTGGAGAAAAAGGATGCTTTACTCAAACGATTTCTGAGAATCCCCAAAAGCTCAATTTTATCGCTTCTGTGATGAAATTTTACCCTTTTGATGATGGGTAAACGCAATCGTAAAGCACTTTGAACAATTCAAAATAGATCCTTTTTTAAGTGTTCGGCTGTTCGGTAGGGTGACTTGATGATCAAGGCTTTCAAGACGAGCGTCATCTGAATTTTACCTATTGCGTTACACCCATAACAATAAAAAAGCCGGTTCCTTGTAAAAAACCGGCTTTTTTATTGTAGTCCATAGGGGAATAGGCTTGAACGTGGTTTTATAACGTTTCAGCGTCATTCATTTTTGTATAGATTCGATTCATCGTTATTGGCCGTCATTTAAATTTCACCTAACTGGCGCCCCCAAATTTGTTGAAACCTTTCAAAAAATTAATTACGCTCTTAGTCAGGAAGACAGGTAATAAAGCAGGCGAATATTGAAGCAAACAGAATATTCATCTACTCTATCAAACAATGCTAGTTCGGCATCAGGTTTTATAAGCCTGTATAGAAACGACATTTCTATTAGCAGATCTTTAACAACCGATCTTTTTGTCACTAAAGACCTCGCCGCACGCTATGCACTTAGTGCCCAGTTAAAATTACTTTTAAGTCATAGCTTAAAAGGTGATAGCGATCACTTTTTTAACCTCTCATTATCACACCGGCAACGGTAGGTTTGACGGAAATTTGGTCTATAAAACCGATCCTATGCTTGGACAACTTAACGACACACAAATTGAATTACTGCTTACCGCGCAAGTTACCGGACACCTGGCATGTCAGCAGGATGGCATACCCTACATTGTGCCCATTAATTATGTTTACCGTAAAGGTGCGATCTACGCACATTCAGGCCCGGGAAAAAAGATTGATATAATGCGACGCAACCCCGCGGTCTGTTTTGAGGTAGATGACATTACCAGCGTATTCAGGTGGAGATCCGTGATCGTGCAAGGCATTTTTGAAGAGTTGACCGATATTGCGGAAAAGGAGAATGCCATGCAGGCCATCATACACCGTATTATGCCCATGGCCGATTCGCCGGCGGCGCATCCATCACACGGCATCACCGAGAACGAATACGCGATCGGCACCGATATAGACCTGATCGTTTACAAGATCAACATTATTAGCAAGACAGGCAAATTTGAACAAGCCTGAAGAGTAGTATCTCGTCAATAAATTTTGAGGTATTATAGAGCAAGAAAAGCGTCTCCTAAAGAAGGACGCTTTTCTTACTTTTATCAGAAAGCCACCAGCGATGCCGAACGCACATCTTTAGGATAGACTAACAAGGGTATATTGATATGTTTAGCCAACTTTTTAGTGAAGCTGCCGCTGCCCAAAACCTCGTCTAAAAAAGAGTGGTGACCGTGGCTTATAGCAAGCATGTCTACCATGCTGTGCTCGTATATCCAATCCAGCCCGTGCGGCACATCTATCGCTTTTACATGGCGATAGTAAATGCGCCCATAATTTACTTTATCGCTTATTTGCGATAGAAAAGTATCTATAAACATACCACGCTCGCCGGTCTCGTATTTTTCATCACTGATATGGCAAAGTAAGATGTCAGCATTAAAATGTTTGGCGAAACTTGCCAGTGAGCAAATGGTCTGGATATCCTGGGACCTGAGGTCGGTAGCAAAAGCGATGCGGTGGATGCCATGGAAAAAAAAATGGGCCGGCACTACCAACAATGGGCCTTCGGTAGCATCGATCATTTTGGCGGTGGTGCTTCCAAATAAGAAACGCTCCACCACACCGGCGCCCGACATACCCATCACCACCAGGGGATGATCTGCATCGGCAGCAAGGGTACGTATCACATCGGTAGTGTCGCCAATGGCACTGGTACCGGTAACCTTAGGTTGATAGCGATGAACATCGGTATGTTTTTGATGATAGTCGGCAAGGTCAGCGGCCACGGTGGTCAATTCCTGATCTATACCTGTTTTAATATCATCATGGTTTTGCAAAGGCCAAACTACCGTATCGGCTATAAAAGCCTCGGTAGGGATGGTGAATGCATGGCATAATTTAACATCGGCTTTGATCATGCCGGCAATAAACATGGCATAAGTTGCAGCGTTGGCGGCCGGGGCCGAAAAGTCGGTTGGTACTACAATGGTTTTCATGGATCTATTAGGTTATGTTTTTAATGCACAGAGGATCTGTCGGCGCGTTGGTAAAACGCGGTTTGCAACGGTCGGTCTAACTGATACGGATCATCATAAACCACCAACTCACCATCTTTTAAAGCGCAGGTTATATAGGTTACAGATAGCGACACGGGCCTGGTCAACATAAAAAGCTGGTACTTTAGCTTAGTTAGGTTTTTGACCAATTGCTTTGCCGAACCTGGTTGGCCATCAACATTTAGCAGGGCTTGAGCAAGATCAGAGGCGCCATCTAAAGCCACACAAGGAGTACCGATAGCACGTTTAACGTGTTTAAATATCTGCTTATCTGGTGTGTCTTGTAAGTAAAAGTCATATTGATCAGCGGTCCTGAACAATACCGAACCATAACTATTGTCGCAACCCAGACGTTTTTCGGGCGCGATCACAATATGCGTAACGCGGGTTTGCACCTGAGGTGTCGGGGTGCCTTGTTTGCCAACGATCACCTTAAAGTACCTATCGCTATCTACGGTATGGTAAGTTAATTGATATGTGGGTATATTAACTTGTAAGTAGGCCTGCGTATCATCTATCGCGGCCCAGCGTAAACGTTCCATGTTTATAGCCACCCGCCGCACGTCGGCCTCGGGCACTTCGTAACAATCGCCGGTATATTGCCCTTTCCATTTGCTCATCCAGCCCTGCAGATCTGCATAAGCTTTAGACTTTGGTTGCACATTAAAAATGGCAGCATAAATATCAGGGCCTTTAAGCATATCGCGCAAAGCATCCTCAGCAACCAACGGGATACCCAAACCAACGTCCAATCGCTTAGACCCGTAGATGGGGTTAAGTTTACCATAATGCAGATCATTGATCAGGCTGATCATGGCATCGGTAAGCATCACATCAAATTTTGCTTTTGCGGCGTCGCTTACTTTAGCCGGGTTTTCCTGCAGATCCTGCAGTAAACTATATTTTAATTGATCCGGATGATAATCTGCATGGGATAATCCAAATTGCAAAACGCAATCCAATATCAACATCGCTTTCCAGGTGGGGCTTTCGCTCTTTAAGTTACCTGTCCAGACCGGCTTTAAATTATTTTGCCGGTAATACCTGCCTACCGCTTTGGGATATTTTAATTGCTTGTCGCTTATCGAACTTAATTGTTTGATCTGCAGATCAAACCCTCGGTCGGTTTGTACCTGCGCTACAGCAGGTATTGTCAGCAGACACAGGAGCGCGATATATAATTGTCTTGTCCTTACCATATCCATCGGTGTTACACCCAAAGTTGGATATAACCCATACGCTACGGGCTGACTGCTATCAGTTAAAAAACTGACATTCAGCATATTTTAGAAAGACCAACGTGAAGGCCCTATCGTCTATATCACGATCACCATAACAAGAGTTAAAGCGTGACCAGGCCGGACGTTACTTGCGCCGTACAATTTTAACCGTTGTGTAATTATTGATCATTAAATACTTATTAGGATTTATCAAAACCACACGCTATATTTATTTTTATCATCGCCCCTTTTCGAAGTGTCGAGTTTGAACTGCAATTATTGATACGGTGCGCGATATTTTTAGGGCATGACCGAACCTGAATTACACAAAAAGTTACTTTACGCGCTATCCGAGCGTTTGACAGATCAGGCGATCTGCCTTTTAGATAATAACGGAATTATCTCCGATTGGAATATCGGTGCCGAAAAATTTTACAAATTGAGTCCCGCCGATGCATTAGGAGCACCGGCATCCGCCTTATTTGTCGACCCTCCATTTGACGACGCCTTGACGCAAGTGCGTAAGCATGGTCAATACAATGGTCAATGGCAATTGAACATCCTAAGTCCCGGTCCTTTGTTTACAGCGGTATCCCTCGGTAACTTCGACATGGATGATCCATCTAAAGGCATTATCCTTCATGTCGTCGATAGCAAAACGGTTAACCGGCGGCCGGCAGGAGGCGATCCGGATGATCGTGAAGAAACTGCCGCTTATCAATATGCCCTTGATGAAGCAGCTATAGTGGCCATTACCGACCAGACCGGCCGCATTACCCATGTTAACGATTATTTTTGCCGGATATCGGGCTATAGCCGCGAGGAATTACTTGGGCAAGATCACAGGTTGGTCAATTCGGGGCACCATCCTAAAGCCTTTATCCGAAACCTGTGGCGAACCATAGCAGCAGGCAACATATGGCGCGGCGAGATCTGCAACCAAGCTAAAGATGGCTCTTACTATTGGGTCGCTACCACCATAGTGCCATTCCTTAACCGTTCCGGAAAACCATACCAATACATGGCTATCCGCTTTGACCTGACCGAAGCGAAAGCGACATCGGGAAGATTGAGTGACCTGCTCGAACGTATCAGTGATGGCTTTATCGCGCTTGACCGTGAATTGAGATACACCTATGTAAACCCACGCGTTTGCGAAATGGTGAACATGCGCCCCGAGGATATGTTGGGCAAATACATTTGGGACCTTTTCCCGAACGCGGTAGGCTCGGCGACCTATTTTGCCATTGAAAAAGCCCACGTGCAGCAAAAACCGATCGTTCACGAAGACCATTATTTGCCCAATGGGCTTTGGCAGGAAAACAGGATATATCCTACCGAGAATGGTCTATCAATATTCATCTCCGATATTACGGCCCGCAAATATGATGAATTGCGACAAGTGTTGCTGAACCAGATCAGTACAGCTTTTAATCAGCAGGAAACGATGGGCGCTTCGTTAAAGCAAACAATGGATCTGATAAGGTCTTTTTCAGGCGCAGCCCTTGCTGAATGTTGGCTTTCGCGTACCGGCGACAATGACCTTTATTTGATCGCCAACGCGGCTATTGATGAACGGACAGAACAAATATTTAATATCAATGCCAATGACCGCCTGTTCACTATCCAACAAGGCTTACAAGGAAATACATGGCGCAAAGGTGATGTGGTGTTTTGGAATAACCTATCGGCAACCCCCGATTTTGTGAGGCAAGAGAGCGCGAAGAAAGCAGGAATAACTTCGGCTATTGGGATACCTTTATTGAATGATAAACAAATACCAGGTGTGGTGTTACTTGGTCTGACAGGAGACCGGGCACCGATCTTAACGGACGTCTTTTTAAGACAGCTATCCGCCCACCTTGGTGCCGAGGTCCGTCGCAAGCAATTAAAGCGCGAATTACAGCATGTTTTTGAAAGCGTCCCTGACATTATTTGCATAATTGGTACGGATCGTAAATTCAAACGCATTAACCGCGCTATGTGCGACATTTTGGGATATCCAGAACAGGATCTGTTGCAAAAACGAATCGACGACTTGATCTATCCTGGTGATCTGGAGGAAAGTAAGCTAAGGATGCAAAGGTTTAAGAACGAAGGGTTAGAAGAGCTTTATTTCGAGAACAGATATTTAACCAAAAACCGCGAAGTAGTACACTTGGCCTGGACAGTGCGCAAGGCCGCGGAGAAAGGTATCCTGTTTTGTGTAGCTAAAGACATCACAGAAAAAAACAAGTTGGAAACGCTTTTAAAAAAAACCAACGAATTAGCCCGAATAGGTAGTTGGGAAATAGATATGGCCGGAGACACCGTATTTTGGTCGGCCATAGCGTCGGATATATTAGAAGCACGGGCCGACCACAAACCCCATCGTGACGATGCGAACCATTTTTATGGGCCTGAAGAATTAGAAATTGTGAATAGTGCAATGGCCCGCCTTATAGAACAAGGTGAATCATTCGACATTGAAGTATTATTAAACACGCTCAAAAATAACCGGATATGGGTGCGAGTGTTGGCCGAAGGCGAGTTTGAACATGGCAAGTGCACCCGAATATATGGTAGTATACAGGATATAAACGAAAGAAAACGGTCACAACTACAACTACTGGAGCAGGCCGAAGCATTAGCCGATTCGGGCAGGCGCTACAGTGAGCTCTTTCACATGAGTCCCTTACCGATGTTCGTTTTCGATGTGGAAACTTTGGCCTATCTAAATGTGAATGATGCTGCTGTTAGCCACTATGGCTATAGCAGAGCCGAGTTTTTGCAAATGACCATCCGTGATATACGCCCAAGATCAGAAATGCCCAAACTGGAGGCAGTTATCAAAGACCTGCACCGTGCAGAGTTTCAATTTAAGCCGGGAGTGTTTACTCATATAAAAAAGAATGGTGTGCAGGTCCAGGTAGAAGTTGTTAGCAGCGCCATTATCTATCAGGGCAGGTCCGCCCGCTTAGCCTTGGTTACTGATGTGACAGAACGAGTGCGCCACCTTGCTGAGATAGAAGAAAAAAATAAAAAATTACAGGATATTTCGTGGATGCAATCGCACGTGATACGCGCGCCATTATCTCGCATTATGGGCCTGATCAACCTGCTTCAGGATACTGATCCGGACAAGGAGTCTGTCTCCGAGATCATCGAATACATAAAACTTTCGGCAGGCGAGTTAGACCAGGTAATACATGATATCACGATGAACGCCGCAAACAATAACTCATCAACCCGCGATAGTTAGTGATCAGCATCAAACATTAAACTGACTACCATCAGATAGCGGGCAGCATCATGGCAATATCTTTGAGTAAACACTAAAGCCATGATACCCAATAAAATGAAAGCCGCCGTAGTGCGAGCGTTCGGCGCGCCGCTACAGATAGAAGAAATGCCGGTACGCCGTCCCGGTGCAAACGAGATCTTAGTAAAAGTGGTCGCATGCGGCGTTTGCCATACCGATCTGCACGCCGTCCGCGGCGATTGGCCGGTAAAACCAAAACTCCCTCTTATACCCGGTCACGAGGGCATTGGCTATGTAGCGGCTTTGGGCAGCAATGTTAGCGGGGTTAAAGAAGGCGATATTGTTGGCGTGCCATGGTTATATAGCGCCTGCGGATGCTGCGAACATTGCATAACTGGCTGGGAAACACTTTGCAGCGATCAAAAGAACGGAGGCTACAGTGTGGATGGCAGCTATGCCGAATACGTAATAGCCGATGCGCGCTACGTAGCACATTTACCTGCCGGTACGGATATGATAAGCATGTCGCCAATACTGTGTGCCGGTGTTACAGTTTACAAAGGCATTAAAGAGACCGAAACCAAAGCTGGTGAATGGATAGCCATATCCGGCGCCGGGGGACTCGGACATTTAGCCATACAATACGCTAAAGCTATGGGGATGCACGTGGCGGCAATAGATGTCAGCGAGAAACAATTAGACCTTGCAAGATCTTTAGGTGCCGACATTGTAGTGAATGCCAAAGAACAAGATCCCGGCCAATCATTGCAAAAACAGACCGGCGGGATGCATGGCATATTAGTTACCGCGGTATCTCCCACCGCTTTTGAGCAAGGACTTGCCGCTCTGCGCAAGAAAGGCACAATGGCACTGGTTGGTCTGCCGCCGGGTAGCTTTCAATTGCCGATCTTTAACACGGTACTTAACCGCCAGACCGTTCGTGGGTCTATTGTAGGTACCCGAAAAGACATGCAGGAAGCAGTTGGCTTTGCCTTAGAAGGTAAAGTTAAAAGTATTGTGCATACTGCTAAATTAGAGGATATCAATAATGTGTTAGATCAAATGGAAAGCGGTAAAGTTGAAGGAAGAACGGTTTTGACGCTGTAAGATGAATATATAGAAAGATCCGGTCAAATTAGAGGATTTTCCTTGGGAGAGAGGCCGACTTTAAGAACCCTGAGGCGATTGAACACTGGCTATTAATAGATCTATTTCAATACCCAAACAACAAAAAAGCCGGTTCCTTGTAAGAAACCAGCTTAGCGTAGTCCGTAGGGGAATAAGCCCAAAGTTGTTTTTGCAGCATTTCAGCGTTATTGGACATCGTAAACATCATTTCCGACTTATTCAGCATTATTTGAATTTTACCTATTTCTACCCTAACCTTATATTTCACGCAGCTTTGGCTTTCTTACTTATACTGGCTAACTCTTTCGCCACCGGAAATTGTTGCTGCCACAAGTTATGATAGTGATCTTTCTTTTTAAGCAGTTCGGTATGGTTGCCTTCTTCTACAAGTTGTCCACGCTGTAATACCACGATCTTATCAGCATACATTATGGTGCTTAAGCGGTGCGCTATAATGATGATGGTCTTTTGTCTTTCCCTTAATAGATTGATTGCATTCTGTACGTGTTGTTCTGAACCTGTGTCTAATGATGACGTGGCTTCGTCCAATATCAATATCTCGGGGTCTCGGTATAGTGCACGGGCGATCGCTAAACGCTGACGCTGACCGCCGGACAGATTGGTGCCGTTCTCGCCCAAAAAGGTGTTAAAACCATTCGGTAAACGCTCAATAAAATCTGTTATCTCCAGGTCTTTGCAGATCTGCATCACCCGTTTCATATCGGGTTGCATATCGCCTACGGCGATGTTCTCGATCACGTTACCACCGAACAGATGCACTTCCTGTGGTACGACCGCCACCATGCGGCGCAAGCTTTCGTTGGTGATATATTTGATATCGTAGTCGCCGATGAATATCGAACCTGACTGTAAGGGGTAGATGTTCTGCATCAGGGATAGCAGCGTTGTTTTACCTGAGCCACTTTCACCAACAATGGCGGTGATCTGTCCTTTTTTGATCTCTAAATTCAGCCCTTCAAAAACGCTTGCACGTGTGCCGTAGCGGAAGTGCATATCCTTAAAATGGATATCACCGATCATATCAGACTCCAATTCGGCACGGTTCTCTACTGGTTCTTGTTCCAGATCCATGATCTCGAACAAGCGGTCGGCGGCAATACGGGCATCCTGGAAGGTTTTGTTCATACCTACCAGTCCGGCTACCGGCCCCATGAAATAGCCTACGATAGCATAAAAGGACAGCAACTCGCCGGGAGTTATTACTTTATTCAACACAAATGCCGAACCAGCCCAAAGCAGAATAATAGTAAAAGCGCTGGACACAAAGGAGCTCGCGTTGCCGATCCATAAGGCGTTCCGTCCCGCATCAAAAATGGTTTGCAACATGGTGATGAAGCGGGTCTCCGTCTTGAAGTTGGCAAAGTTCTCTAAGCCGAAACGTTTGATTGTGGCTACTGAATTGACTGATTCAACCAATTGCGTTTGCAGGTCGGCGGCATTCTCCATCAGTTTACGCTGTGTCTGCTTGTTCAGTTTGTTGCTGAAATAATAGATCACGCTGAACAAAGGAACTACGGTCAGCATGATGACCGCCAACTTCCAGTAATAAGTGAACATCAGCGCGAAGGAAAATATCAGGATGAAAACGTTGACGGCAAACATTACCAGCACTTCGTTAATGAACGACCGGATCTTTACCGCATCGTTGATACGGGAGATGATCTCACCCACGCGCATGCTGTCAAAAAATTGCTGCGGCAATTTAAGCAGGTGTTTGTAATAACCTAATATCAACCGGGCATCTATTTGCTGTCCTGTCTTTATAGTGATCAGTGTACGGGCATGATTAATGAACACCTGCACCAAAATGATCACGATCATGATAACGCCCATCAGATTAAGCAGGTTGCGGTTATCTTCGGGGAGCACATTATCCACGATCTTTTGAAGAAAAATAGATGTTGACAAACCAAGTATGGTATAAACAACAGCGCCTAATAGCACCTGCAACAACATAGCTTTATGGGGACGAAGCAAATACCAGAAACGCTGCTCTACCGATGTTTTCTGGTCACCGGCCACAAACTCTTCATTTGGGGCGATGAGCAATAATACGCCGCTCCACATTTTCTTAAAGTTATCATGTGATAGCTGGTGCATAAGCCCGTCTCCGGGATCCATTATCTCAACGTGTTTGTCGTTAATGCCGTAGATCACCACGTAATGTTCTAACCTGCCGTTAACGATTACATGCGCTATTGCTGGTACAGGCAAGTCGCCCATGTCATCAAATTCCGCGCGGACACCTTTAGCCGAGAAGCCCATTTTATTGGCGGCTTCTATCAAGCCTAATAAGTTCGTGCCTTTTTTATCTGTAGATGCATATTGTCGGATCAGCGCTATCGGCACATCCAGATCATAGTGCGCGCCAATGGAAGCGAGACAAGCTGCCCCGCAATCCATAATATCATGCTGTTTGACCTGGATGCGCTCTTGCTTGCGCTTGTTGGCCAACGCCTTACTGATACGCTGATACCAGGCCGAAGTTTTTGTAAATAGATCGCCGAACTTCATAAGCCTGTATTAAGAATTTTTAGTTTGATCCTCGGTCATGATCTTGCCGGGGTTAAGCCAATTATCGGCTTTATCATATAACAATTGGAACAATGTGCGACGGGTTATGCGGAAGTTAGCCTGCAAGGTCATCCCTTTTTTAAGTCTGCCAACATAGCCATTACGAAGTTTTAATTGATCAGCGTCCAGTTTGCACCGCACTTTAAAATAAGGCTGCTGCCCAGTATTGCCGAACACATCACTGGATACGGATATGATATTGCCGGTCAGTTTACCCCACTCGCGATAGTTAAAAGCATCTATCAAAAAGTTGACCTTTACGTTCGGTTTCAAATAGCCAATATCTTTGGGTTGCACATACGCCTCCGCGATCAAGCCATTATCGGGGGATATTTCGGCCAATATTTCACCTGCTGTCACCGTGCTGCCGGGTTGGATGCCTTTTACATTTTGCACTACACCGGCTATCGGTGCGCGTAAGGTATAGTAATCTTTTTGCTCTTTTAATCCTTCACCTGTCGAGCTTAGGCTACGCATGCGTATCTGCAGGTTAGCGAGGTCGGCTTGCCAACGGCTGCCTTGTTCCTCATAAACAGACTGCAAGGTGCTCGACGCATTCTTATTAGCGAGATCCACTGCATCGAATTCGGCCGAAGATATCGCGTGATTTTTATATAAATAGGCGTAGCGGTTATAGTTTCGTCTTGCCGACTCGGCAGTAGCTGCCGCGCCCCTCACCCTTTGCAAAAAAGCCACATACTGTTGGCTGTATAATTGAGAGGTCAGTGGTGGTTTAGAGGTCCATTTATTGTTGATAGATAACTGTGCTAATTTTTGCAGATCGGCTAATTGTGCGGAATATTCGGCTTGTTGGGTTTGGGCCATGATATCTTCCTGACTAAGGGCAGCAGCTTTCAGCACCACCAGCACCTGCCCTTTTTTAACCGGCATGTTCTCTTTGATCAACACCGAATCTACCCGGGCGGATACCAGCGTCTTGATATCGTCATGCCCCGTTGTCGACGTTACCATGCCCGCGCTTTTGACATTAACATCTACCTTGATAAAGAACATCGCCAAAACCGCCAACACAATAATGGCCAAAACCATCCGATAGATCAGATTGGTCTTAGGGTTATATTTATGGAAATGATACTCGGTGGTCATCGCCATAAACTCGGCCGGGAAAATGTCTTGCTTTTCCATAAGTTCTGGTTAATTAAATAGCAAAAGGCTGCAAAGTGTTTGCACAAAAACGGGCTGACTTACGCCAACCCGATCTTGATCTATAAAAAACAGGGGATATGATCACCCTTGTTGGCTATTTGCGTTGGTGCCTGCACCAATGCGAACGTCTTTCAGTACCTCTAATTTAGACTCATAGCTACGGCCCTGACCATCGTTATAGCTATAGCTAAGCGACAATAAGCTGCCTGTGCCTAACGCGATACCAGTGCTGGAACTTGCCGCGCCATCCGAACCACCGTTAACCAACTGTAGTTCGGCTTTATTTAATTCCTGTGCTTTCATAATAGTAGAAATAAGGAAAGCCCCTTGCGGGGCCTTCCATGCATAAATGTTATAATTACTGTGTCAGCTGGCTGAACATGCTGCCCAGGTCTAACCCGATGCCGTTACCTAACGATAATGAAGAAGCTTGTTTTTCATCACCATCCTGACTGGCCTGGCTGAACGATAATAAATTACCGATACCTAATGAGCCCATTAAACCACTGTTGCTTGACGAATCATCAAATAATCCACCACCGTTAATTGCTTTTAACTCTTGGCTATTCAATTCTTGCGTTTTCATAACTATATTATTTAGATGTATTGCGCCTACTCTGTTACAGGTTTTCGGCGATCCCCTGTTGGTTTTGTAAAAGCGGGCTTTTTACACCCGCTTCCGGTTATAGAGGTTATTATTTGGTAATTTTGCTGAACACACTGCCCAGATCCAAACCGATACCATTACCGGCTGAGAAATTTGAGGCTTGTGCTTCGTCGCCATCTTGTGATGCCTGGCTAAATGACAATAGGTTACCAATGCCTAAAGACCCGGCTACACCACTGTTGCTTGCTGAATCATCAAATAATCCACCACCATTCACTTCTTTCAATTCTGCGTTTTTCAATTCTTGCGTTTTCATAATAGATATTGTTAGATGTTTTGCTTACTCTGTTTCAGGTTTTCGGCAGCCCCTGTAAGTTTTTTAAAAGCGGGCTATAACGCCCGCTTAATTATTTTAGGCTACCAATTACTTGGTGATGCTGTTAAAGACACTGCCCAGATCTAAGCCGATACCATTACCTAATGATAATGATGAAGCTTGATACTCGTCGCCATCTTGTGATGCCTGGCTAAATGATAATAAATTACCGATACCTAATGAACCTGCGATACCGCTGTTGCTTGATGAATCGTCAAATAATCCACCGCCGTTAATTGCTGTTAATTCTTTTGCATTCAATTCTTGCGTTTTCATAATAGTAGTATTTAAATGTCGCTTACTCTGTTCCAGGTTTTCAGCAGCCCCTGTTTTGATTAACCTTTCTGAAAATAAATTTCGTTATCGTTATTGAACTATTAACCGAAACTGTGCCAAACGTGCCGATCGGCTATTTCAAAGCCACGTCATAAAAGAGTGCTCAAACAACCAATAGGCGTAAAAAGCAGGAAACCGGGTGTAAATTTATCTCGTTAGTACCTGCGCCTTTGGTATACAGCGATCCGTCCATTCTGCGCACTTCAGGTTCTAATACCGTCTTAATATGGGCGTTCAGCTTTACTACCAAAAAGAGGGAAAGTAGTGATCATAGGCAATGAGGGTGACCGGCATTTTAGTATTGATCTGTAAGACAGTGTTGTGCCAATGGCACTGATTGGCCCAATGAAAGGGCGATCAGGAAATCAGTTTTGCGAGCCAAACATCATTAGTTAGTGCCTGAGGTTGTTCAAAAGTGCCTTTAGCGCTAAATAAAAAGCCATCCGTATTGGAGACAGATGGCTTTTTTTATATTTTGGCGGGATGCCTTAATCGAACTTGATCTTGTTGCCTAAGTAGTAATCGATCACTTTGCTTTTAAGGATAAGCTCATATTTGGTCTGTATCAAGGCGAACTCGGCGCTGTTACGCTCTGTAGCCGCGATGTTAATGTCCAGACTATTCACCAATCCAACCGTATAACGGTCACGCATCACTTTAAAAGCATCCTGTGCAGACTTAAAGGTGACCAATGCTGCCTGGTAACGCTTTTGTGTAGCATGAACATCCCAAACGGCCTCGGCTACGGTCTTGTCGATATTGCTTTTGGTCAACTCTTCGGTAGCCAAGGCATTTTGATGCGCCAACTTGGCTTTACGGATATTGATATTAGATCGGAAGCCATTGGCGATGGGAATACTTAACGACAATCCCGCTACCTGCGTAAAGTTGTTTCGTAACTGGTCGCCGAAAGGTATAGGGCGGTTACCATATATAGGCGCAAGCACGGTCGCGTCAGTATTAGCTACCACACCGATGGGTACTGTACCCGTGATCTGCGTAGCTAATAATGTAGTGGCGCTGCTGGAGTAGCTTGACGTTAACCCACCAGCAAGAGATAAGATGGGGTATTGCCTGCCTTTGGCGGCATCCACCGCTTTTTCGGCTGCTAACCTGTTATTGGTAGCTAATAAAATGTCAGGGTAGTTTTGCAGGGCTGCCTGGTAAACATCAGGTGCGGTGTAGGCAAGATTAAGCTTTTCTACCTGATCCTTTGCCGGGTCGACCACCAAGAATGGCTTGTTGCGATCTCGCTCCATAGCGTGGGCCAACGTCAGGTAGGCGCGTTCCATCTCGTTCTGCGCATTGGTTTGATTAGACTCCGCATTGGCCACCTGCGACTTGGCCTGCGAAAGATCTGCCAAGGTTTTCTGCCCAACTTTAAAGAACTTTTGCTGGCGCTCTACTTCTTCTTTAGCAAATATCAATTGTTGTTTGGCAGCGGCGAGCAGGTCACGGTTACTCAGCACCCTTAGGTAGGTATACAGTACCAATAATGTCAGATCATTTTTGATCTTTGCTACCTGGTTCTTGTTGGCTTCTAACAAATATTTACTTTGCTTGATATCGTTCATCTTAGCGAAGCCCTGGAAAAGGGTCACATCCGCAAAAAGATTGCCTTGAGCTATGGTGGATGCCGCTCCTGTGAACTGACTCGTCGTTGGATCAACGGTCCTGCCGAACAGTCTGTAGGTAGCCAAGCTGCCGTTGAGCGTTGGCAAGGTCGAGCCTTTGGCCAATTTAACGTTCTCGTACGATATCGCTTCATCAAACCGGGCTTGCCGCACCTGTATATTGCGCGTGACGGCACTGTCTATGGCTTGTTCAAGCGTGATCTTCTCTTGAGCAAAAACATTTGTGCTTACCAAGACCGATCCGATAAGCAGGGTACGTAAAGTTGTTGACATTTGGGCAGATATTTGTCATTTAAACAGAGCGAGAAGGGTTGTTTGTTTTGCAAGAGTTACAGTTGATCAGAGCAAAAAGGTTTGATGAGCAATACTAATTTAAGCGTGACCAAAAGATATTATGCCCGCTCTTGAGATAGGGCTCCAAAGAGATCTGCGATGGAAGAAAAACAAAAAACAAGCATCCCTTTGATGATGGTTTTTTACCCTTTTTGCTGATGGGTAAATTGAATTTTCTCAAATCATCCGGCTGGGTAAAAATGTCCTTTTTAATTGTTCGGTTGTTCGGTCGGGCTGTTTTAATGAAGGTCGCTGATCTTAAACTTTACCTTATTTCAGCTTCATTCCGCGTCATTCGTGATCATTGGAATTTTACCCCTCTCAATACCCAAGCAATAAAAAAGCCGGTTCCTTGTAAGAAACCGGCTTTTTCCGTAGTCCATAGGGGAATCGAACCCCTGTTACCAGAATGAAAATCTGGCGTCCTAACCCCTAGACGAATGGACCATCTGTTGGGCCAAAATTTTGAGGGATTATCTCTTGTTTTGGGACTGCAAAGGTAAGCAACAGATGATATTTTCCAAATTATTTTGAAAAAAATTTAAAAAAAGTTTTTACCTGTTTGTGTAAGTTGCTCATTTGCAAATAAAAAAAGTTTATGGCTATTGTTCGCTTTGGCATTATCGACAACGATGTTAAACATATACCGCAACCAACGGTTACCTATTTTCTACATCAGACCTTAAAATATCCTTATGGAAAATACATATTATGATGCTATTGTGATCGGCGCCGGGCAGGCGGGTGTCCCGCTGGCAAAAAAGCTGGCCAAGGCAGGGAAAAAGACCGCGCTTATTGAGAAACGGTACATCGGCGGTACTTGCGTTAACGATGGCTGCACACCTACCAAAGCCATGATCGCGTCGGCAAGGTTAGCATACCTGGCCGGGCGTGAGGACGATATGGGCGTACACATCGATGGTTTTAAAATTGATCTGCCGGCTATCATCAAGCGTAAGGATGGCATCGTTAAGAATGCGCGCGATGGTAGCCTGCAAGTTTTAGAAAGCACAAAGGGTTTAGATGTCCTTTTCGGCGAGGCATCCTTCATCAGCGAGAAGACCTTGTCGGTTATCTTAAATAATGGGGGCACAGCCGAGATATCAGCCGGGTGGATATTCATAGATACGGGAACAGTAGCATTGATCCCCGAGATAGATGGGTTGGAAGATATCGAATACCTGACCAACACCAGCATCCTGGAGTTGACCGAGATCCCAGAGCATTTGCTGATCATTGGCGGTAATTATATCGGGTTAGAATTTGGCCAGATGTTCAAACGTTTTGGTAGCAAGGTGACGATACTGGAAAAGTCAGAAAGATTGCTAAAAAAAGAAGACAAAGATATTTCGGAGTGCCTGACCAATATCCTGACCGAAGAAAAGATAACCATACACAATAGCGCACACGTTCAGAAATTTAAGAAGAATGCTGACGGTAAGATTGTGGCCGCGATCAGGATGGAAGATGGCAAAGACCACCAGCTTACCTGCTCGCACGTGTTGGTCGCTGCCGGGCGTGTACCGCAAACTAAAGCGCTTAACTTGCACAACGCCGGGGTAGAGTTAGACGACAAAGGTTTTATTAAGGTTGATGGCTACCTGGAAACCAACGTTAAAGGCATCTACGCGCTGGGTGATGTAAAGGGCGGCCCGCAATTCACGCATATTGCCTACAACGACTATACCATCGTCTATCGTAACCTGATCGAAGGTACTAACTACAACACCGCGGATCGACCTGTGCCTTACTGCATGTTCACCGATCCGCAGTTGGGCCGGGTGGGCATTACCGAGCAGGAAGCCAAAAACCAGAAACTGAACTATAAAATAGCTACCTTGAGCATGGAACGCGTGGCACGTGCCGCAGAGGTTAGTGAGACCCGTGGTATGATGAAAGCGGTGGTGGATGCCGACAGCAAGCAGATATTGGGCGCGGCCATCATAGGCGAGCAAGGCGGCGAGATCATGAGTGTATTGCAAATGGCGATGGAAGGCGGGATCACTTACGATCGTATCCGATACTGCGTATTTGCACACCCCACGTATTCCGAATCGTTGAATAATCTTTTTATGTCGATAGAGGACTAATGATCAAAGTCGAGAACCTGAGTAAATATTTTGGAGAAATAAGAGCTGTTGATGAGGTTTCATTCGAGGTAGCCGAAGGGGAGAATCTGGTGCTACTGGGCACCAGTGGCTGTGGCAAGACCACCACGCTTAAAATGATCAACCGCCTGATAGAGCCGACATCGGGATCCGTCTTTATCAATGATCAGAACATCATGGATCAGCAGCCCGAATCCTTGCGACTTGGCATCGGCTATGTGCTGCAAAACACTGGACTGTTCCCTCACTACACCATCGAAGAAAATATTGCTGTTGTGCCCCAGCTATTGGGTTGGGATCACGCCCGAATAAAAGAACGCACGCAACAACTGATCGGCAAACTACATCTGGATGCGTCATTACTAAAAGTATATCCTGCGCAGTTAAGCGGAGGGCAGCAGCAACGTGTGGGGCTTGCCCGCGCCTTAATGGCCGATCCGCCTACATTGCTGATGGATGAACCCTTTGGTGCGCTTGATAACGTGACCCGTGCCGGTATCCGCAAAGAATTCCTTCAATTAGATGAACTGACCCGAAAGACCATCATCATGGTCACTCATGATGTGCAGGAGGCCTTTGAATTGGGCGATCGCATCTGCCTGATGGATAAGGGTCGCGTGGTACAGATCGGTACGCCGAAAGAGTTGTTGTTCCAACCCGCCGATCAATTTGTGAGCACGTTCTTGCAAAGCGACAGATTGCAACTGGAATTTCGTTCGGTCACTCTTAATGATATTCGCGAGCATCTTCCCAAAACAGATACGGTCAATAAAGATCAGAGTCTTTGGTCGGCTATGGAAAGTGCCGATAAAGACGGAGTTGCGGATCTGAGTCAATTGATGAATGCGTTCAACCAATACCAAACCAAAATAAAGGCATGAAGGATCAGCAAAATTTATGGGCCTTTATGTACCAGGAGTCGGATAAACTGCTGACCCAAACGTTGCAGCATATCGGGTTGACTTTCATCTCGCTCATCATAGCGGTGTTGGTCGGTTTGCCGTTGGGGATATTTATCGCACGTAAAAAGCGATATTCGGGCGCGGTGTTGGGCATCGCCGGAGTTATGCAGACCATTCCAAGCATCGCCTTGCTTGGTTTTATGATACCGTTATTAGGCATTGGTGCTAAGCCTGCTATAGTGGCCCTATTCATCTACGCGCTATTACCTATCATCCGTAATACTTACACCGGCATTTTAGGTGTCGACGCTTTTGTTACCGAGGCTGCCACCGCTATGGGAATGAGCAAAAAGCAGATCCTATTCAAAGTAGAATTGCCCTTGGCCATGCCCGTTATCCTTGCAGGGATACGTACCGCTACGGTAATCAACGTAGGCGTAGCCACGCTCGCTTCCTTTATTGCCGCCGGTGGCTTGGGAGAGTTCATCTTTGGAGGGATATCGCTCAATAATACCAACATGATCCTCGCCGGGGCCATACCTGCGGCCTTACTGGCTATTATCTTCGACTTTTTATTGTCACGACTACAGAACATCAGGCTTAAGAAGCTAAAACCTGCTACTGCCACTATACCCGTGCTACTGCTAATTTTAGCGTCGCTCTACTTCATTCCATCTGCCTACGGCAGTAAGCTATTAGCCGGCTTTACGCCCGAGTTTATGGGAAGGCAGGACGGTGACCTTGGCCTGAAACAAAAGTATGGCTTAAAGATCCGCACCATTGTGATCAGCGATGCGGTGATGTATAAAGCCGCTTTCGAAAAAGAACTGGATGTGATCAGTGGTTACTCTACTGATGGTCGTCTGAAAGCTTTTGGCCTGATGGTGCTTCAGGATGACAAGGGCATCTTCCCGCCTTACTATGCTGCGCCCATCGTTCGGCAGTCGTCGTTAAAAAAGTTCCCGGATCTGGAAAAGACCTTGGATCTATTAGCCGGCCACATCAACGATTCTATCATGACAGAGTTGAATTATCGCACCGACTATCTGCACCAAAGCCCGGAACGCGTGGCAAAGGATTTTTTAGTGGAGCAACGATTATTTAAACCATCGTGCAATGGGACGGACGGCGTTGTCCGCATCGGTTCAAAGATTTTTGGCGAGCAGTATATTTTGGCGCAGATGTACAGCATGCTGATACAGGGTTACACCAACCACTCAGTATCCACAAAAACAGGTTTGGGCGGCACCAAGATATGTTTCGACGCGCTGACCAATGATCAGATAGATCTGTATCCCGAATACACCGGCACCGGTCTGCTGGTGCTTTTGCAACCTGACAGTAAAATTGTTGATAGTCTAACTGTAGATAAAAATAAGACCTACAACTTTGTGCGAACCGAGTTCGTAAAAAAGTATAACATCGCCTGGCTAAAACCGATAGGGTTTAATAATTCATACGCATTGATGATGCGACAAAAACAGTCGGATCAATTAGGTGTTAAAACAATATCCGATCTGAAGAAATATCTGGACAAGAAGTAATTCAGACCGGCAACCAAAGTCCGCTTAGGCGGCAGCAAAAACCAAATGAAAATGCTTTAGGTACGATCTATTCCGGTCGGCGCAGAGCATATTAATTAACCAAATATCTTGCGCTTTTTTTAAGAGGGCGGGAGATAAATATGCATCGCCCTACAAAATGGCTTCATCGGAACTGATAGCTCGTTATCACCAAATTCGTAAACATACCGAGGATATCTGCTCGCACCTGCAAACTGAGGATTACGTGGTGCAGCCCGTGGCCGATGTGAGTCCGCCTAAATGGCATTTGGGCCATACCACCTGGTTTTTTGAGACCTTTATCCTGAAGCCTTATTTTATGGGCTATCAGGAATTCAACCCTAATTACAATTTCGTTTTCAATAGCTATTACGAGACCGTCGGCACTCGCGTCATACGAACAGATAGAGGGAATTTGAGCCGACCGTCCGTCATCGATATTTACAGTTACCGCGGTTATGTAGATAAGGCTATGGACGACTTTCTTTGCGCCGAACCATCTATCGAGGTAAAAGAACTGCTGATCCTTGGTTTTAATCATGAGCAGCAACATCAAGAGTTACTCTATTACGATATCAAATACATCCTGGGCAATAATCCGCTGTTCCCGGCTTACAACAAAGCCTACCACATGCCTAAATTGGAGAAGACCGGCAGAGACTTTATCCGCATCAGCGAAGGTGTTTACGAGGTCGGTTATCAGGGCGATGATTTCTGTTTCGATAACGAATTGAACCGGCACAAGGTGTACCTAAATGATTTTGAAATAAGTCCCGACCTGGTTACCAACGGCGAATATCTGGAATTTATCAATGCTAACGGCTATCACGATTTCCGCTATTGGCATATGGAAGGCTGGGGCTGGGTAAATGATAACAAAGTGGAGTGCCCCATGTATTGGCACAACATTGATGGGGAGTGGCATACCTACACCTTCCGTGGGTTAGAAAAACTGAACCTTGATGAGCCGGTAGGCCATATCAGTTATTACGAGGCTTACGCCTATGCATCGTGGCGGGGTATGCGCTTGCCTACCGAGTTTGAGTGGGAGGTAGCCGCGCCGCAACTTAACTGGGGCCACGCCTGGGAGTGGACCGAGAGCGCCTACCTGCCTTACCCGGGTTTCAGCAAGGCACCGGGAGCTATTGGCGAATACAATGGCAAATTTATGGTGAACCAAAAAGTGTTGCGGGGCGCATCAGTAGCTACGCCGCCGGGGCACGGGCGGGTCACCTATCGTAATTTTTTCCATCCCAATTTGCGGTGGCTGTTCAACGGCATCCGGTTGGCTAAATAAACCTATGAAGAACACTATGGAAGCATTATTAAAACTAAGGGCCATCTTCCCTGAGAACTTTAACGCTCAATTTTATATTGATGTGATCAACGGTCTGCAGTCGGAGCCGAAGCATTTGGATGCCAAATATTTTTACGATGCTGAGGGTGATAAGCTTTTTCAGCAGATCATGAATTGTGAGGAGTATTATCTCACCGATTGCGAAATGGAGATATTCCGTCAGCAAACGGCAGAGCTTTCAGAAGTGATCATGCAAGGCGGCCAACCATTCGACCTGATCGAACTCGGTGCCGGCGATGCCACCAAATCTACTCACCTGCTGCGCGATCTGATCAAACAAGAAGCAGATTTTACCTACCTGCCGATAGATATCTCAAGTCATGTGATATCTACCTTGAACGCAACACTGCCGCTATCCGTACCCGGCCTAAAGATCAAAGGCCTGCAAGGCGAATATTTTGAGATGCTGAAAAAAGCGGCCGACATATCAACCAACCGTAAGGTGGTACTTTTTATGGGTGCTAACATCGGTAATATGCCGGTGGCTGATGCCGAAGACTTTTGTGAGGAGTTACGCCGCAACTTAAACCCGGGAGA
Organism: Mucilaginibacter myungsuensis; assembly: GCF_015222005.1. Classification (GTDB taxonomy): domain Bacteria; phylum Bacteroidota; class Bacteroidia; order Sphingobacteriales; family Sphingobacteriaceae; genus Mucilaginibacter; species Mucilaginibacter myungsuensis. Next base: position 482,537 of record NZ_JADFFL010000002.1, read on the forward strand.
TATGGTGCTGATCGGCTTCGACCTGAAGAAAAACCCGGAGACCATCCTGGCCGCTTATAACGATAGCGAAGGCATCACCAAGGAATTTAACCTGAATCTGCTCCGCCGGATCAACCGCGAGTTAGGTGCTAATTTTAATGTCGATACCTTCCACCACTATGCTATGTATGACCCAGAGACCGGGTCATGCAAAAGCTACCTGGTGAGTTTAAAAGAACAGGTGGTGACCTTCCCCGATGGCGAAGAGATCCACTTTAAACGCGACGAATACATTTGGATGGAGATATCTCAAAAATATAGTCTGGACCAAACGAAAGAGTTCGCTTTAAGATCAGGCTTTAAGCCGGTGGCTAACTTTTTTGATAGTAAGGGGTGGTTTGTTGATGCGGTTTGGGTGGCAGAGTAGGCTGCTGCGCGTCATTGGGTCATTTGCCTTCGGCTGTCATTGGGTCATTGCTTCGTCGAGAAAGTTGACAAAGGTTAACATTTTCAAACATTCATAAAATATTAATTATCAAGTAGTTATATAAAAATCATAGTAAATGTTGTAAACCCTGTTTTGGCTGCGGCCGGGACTTTTACACTACCTTATCCCGGCGCGAGTTTAAGGGCAGATATGCGCGTAGGGTTTAGGGTTAACTTGTGCCTTGTCCCGAATAAACTAAGGTCATCCTGAACTTGTTTCAGGACCTCATTACGGAGGTCTTTGTCACGAGGTGAATTTGCACGTGGGGTACTGAAATAAATTTAGTATGACTTGGCCCCGATCGTTTGATCACCTACGCTGCTTCGCCAACCAAGCCTGATAAGCCGCTTTCCCACGCTCAAATTCCGCTTCGGTCGCATAAAACTTGTGCGACTTATCGTTCTTATCTACATTCAGAACGTAATAGATATAATTAGTGGTGGCCGGATAAAGAGCGGCTTTGATGGAACTTTCAGACACTGACGATATTGGTCCGGGAGGTAAACCGACAACCTTGCGGGTATTATAAGGCGAGTTCGACTCCAGGTCGCTTCTGTTGATCACCCCGTCCCAGCGGCCTTCCATCTTGGCTATGTAAACGGCGGTCTGGTCTATCCCCAGTGGCATCCCCTTTTTAAGGCGGTTATAGATCACAGAGGCTACGATGGACCGCTCATCGTCAAACCGCGATTCTGTTTCGATAAGGGATGCTATGGTGATCACCTGATGCGGGGTCAGGTTTAATTTAGCCGCCTGATCTGCGAACTCCGGTTTCCAATGTTTCTTAAACTCCACCACCATTTTCTCGATGATGGCCGGGGTTGTAACAGAGCGCGAAAGATCATACGTGTTCGGGTACATATAGCCTTCAAGGTTCTTGGCCTGCGGGGCTATGTCTTTGATGACGGATACATCCTTCATCAATTCAAGTACCGCATCTTCGCTTCCTGTTTGGTCTTGCGGAAATTGCTTCGCGATCCTTTTAGCGATATCAAAGCGGGTAAAACCTTCGGGGACGGTTAATCTCACTGTGCGTAGTTTGCCATTTTTTAGTTCTGCCAATACTTCAAGCGGTGTGATCGGCGACTTGAATTGGTACTCGCCGGCTTGTATCTCTGTCGCGCCACCGTTAACTTTCAAATAAACCTTCAGCGGAATTTCCGATGACAGGACACCTTCTGACGTAAGCTTCGCGATCACCTGGTTGGGCGAAGATCCGGGCGGGATCGTTATGAACTGGTCGCTCTTATTGTGTGCTTGTGGTCCGTTCAATGACCGATAGGTCCAAAATGTAATGCCGATAACAGCTAATATCACTAAGACGATGAGAACCTTTATAATTTTCATAGTATGGCTTCAATTTAATTCGGGTACGAATATAGACACTAAGGTATAACAAGTTTTTATCTTCTGTCGGCGCGATCTTAAGGACGCGCCGCTGCGTTAGCAGCATATTTTATCATTATTTCCCTACCAACTGATACTCGCCCCACAGATCGGTCGGTGTCCACGATTCGGTGTAGCCCAGAGCTAATCGTGGGTTGGTTACTACAAAGGCAGTTGTCTCGCCATCCGGGCCTGTAGCGACAGACATTCCGGGTGTCTCGTTCTGCGGGATCCCGTTCAGTTTGATATTGTAGTAGAACTTTTGACCTTTTACCGGGCTTAGCCCCAAATTTTTCAGATCGATAGCCAACTCGTAAGTATAAACCATTTTACTATCTATCAGTGATACCGCTTTAATACCATCCTCGTTATAAATAGACACCGTATCTAAGCCCGATATCCCATTTACTTTTATCCATTTCATCTTAGCTACCATACGGTCATTGTTCAGCGCGGCTATCGAGTCTACTTTTCGCGACAATTCTTGGGGGTTTGCAGCCGTTGATGTCTCGCCATCAAGATCAAGTTGAGGCCGGTTCTTTTTGTCAAACATAGGGTAACAGATGGTCATCGCATCCGCATCTAACTTTTTAGAACTTTTATTGACAGAGAACGCCAGTCCCCCGTTCACGATCTTGGTAATGATCTTTCGGTCGGATGCCTGCACGGTAAGGTATAGTCGTTGTTGGTCGTTAGCGACGGTATAAAATATGTTGGTGGCTTTATTGTAAGCGCGGAGAGGCCCCCATTCCGTCGCCTTACCATCTGTTTTAACCTGAGCAGGCGCGTGAATGTTAGCTTTTTGCACCGTCGGTAATTTCTGTGCAGAAACATGCAATACTGTACAGCAAAATATGGATAATAATAAGGTCTTCATTTTGGTTTAAAAAGGTATAAGTTATAGCGAATATAAGGACTTACACGCGAGCATGTAGGTATTACTATCCTTAAAAGACCTACAATTATAAGATCTTAACAAATAAGTGCGAAAATTTAACTATCAATACCGATGGCCTGGCGCAAGTTTAGGTGCTGCAACGTGCGTTGGTTAACTTTTGCCTTATCAGCGTTGGGAGGCTCAAACTTCCGGCAGCATTTAATTGCTCTTGCCCTTTAACTGATACTCCCCCCAAAAGTCTGTAGCGACCGTTGCCGCACTGTATGGTTTGGCAATGTTAGAGTTGATATTGATGCTCAAGATGGTACCATCAGCAGCCTTAGCTACGTTTATGCCCGGTATATCAGCAAATTCCATTGGGTTCAGTTTCACATTGTAAAAAAACTTTGTACCCTTATTGGCATCCATACCCAGGTGTTTTAAAGCGACAGCCATTTCGTAAGTGTAAACCATTTTGTCATCTATCAGCGCGGCCGCTTTAACGCCTTCATCATTGTAGATAGAGACCAGTGTATCCATCCCGCTAACGCCATGCACTTTAATATACTTGGCACTTTTTACCATTTTACCGTTATTGATATTGGTTAAGGAGTCGGCCAATTTTCGTTGCGCATCGGGACTTAATCCATCGGTTACCTGCGCACTTAAGTTTAAAGTTGGGCGCTGGCCCTTTTCAAATGTCGGGTAGGTGATCCTGACCATATCCGGCGTTATTTTTTTCCCCGTCGGGTTAATGGCTAACTGCACACCTCCGTTCATGATCTTGTTGATGATCCTGCGCTCCTTTGCCTGGATGGTCAGGTAAAGGTTCTTGTCATCGTTAGCGATAGTGTAAGATACCTCTGTAGCATTGTTGTAAGCTTGCATGGCGCCCCATTCGGCAGGCTTGCCATCGATCTTAATATTCGATGGCGCGCGCAGGTTCACCTTTTGTACTGATGGTAATTTTTGAGCATTAGCGGTTAAAGCAATACAGGATATCAAAGTGAGAAAAAGAGCTTTCATATGCAGAGAAGGTATCAATATCTCCAAATATAGAGCTTTGAAGGTAAGGGGCTTTCCTTATGTTTCAAACCTGACGGCAACGTTAGCGGAGACCGTCATCCCGAACTTGCTTCGGGAACCCATCATGTAGGTCAAGCCATGTGGCCATACTTTGCATGTGGGGTGCTGAAATAAATTCAACATGACTTGTGTTTACACCTTCAACTTCATCGCAGGGTTAAACCTTACCGCCCTAACGATCTGCAAACAGACAGTAAGCACCACAATACTTACCGAAACTACAAAAGCCACCACAAAAGGCATCGCCGATAAACTCACCCGGTAAGCAAAGGTCTCCAACCATTTTTGCGCAATGAGATACGCCACCGGCCAGGCCACCAAATTAGCCAATAGCACGGTATAAAAGAACGGCTTGCTTAAGGTCACCAGCAACTGATCGGCCCCTGCGCCGAATACTTTGCGGATGGCGATCTCTTTCATCCTAACGCGGATAGCATGCGCCGCCGAGGCAAAGAATCCTAAGGATGCGATGAATACCGCCAATCCCGAGAACCAGATCAGCACGGCCTGTAATTGCTCTTGTTTGATAAAATGCTGACCGTACAGTTCATCTAAAAAGTGGTAGTTGAAATTATCGCCGTCGAGTTTATTAATGTCGCGCCATTGTTTGTCTAAAGTTTTAAGCATGCCCGGGATAGCTTTTTGTTCGGCGCTGATGATGATCTGCGTACGGTTGATGCCGCGTTTATCATATGTGAGGTAGAGGGTCGGTTGGGTCGCCCTTTCAAAACCCTCAGAGCGAACATCTTTCACCACACCGATCACCTTGTAATTACCCCCTGCACCGTTGATGCTCGCCCCGATCACCTGCTTTATGCCCATCGCGCGAGCTGCGGCCTCGTTAATAACCGCCCCGGCCGTATCTACCACAGGGTTGGTAGCAAACAAGCGCCCTTCTTTAACGGCGATATTGAGCGTCGCGAAATACTCCCGATCCACCCCGATGGTATGCATGGCAAAGGCTTTATCCCGAACGGTAAACTCGTGCGTGGCGGGCATGATGCCGCCCGGCACATTAGATGCCACGCTCACATGCTTTACACCATCTATCGCTTTGATACGGTTACGCAGGGCATCGAACTTTTGCGCATCGTTAAATATCATTTGGTTATCTACATAGATCACCTGTTTTGCGCTAAAGCCGGGGTCCTCGGTCTTCATGTAAGTCACCTGTTGGTTAATGACCACCACCATGATGATAAAAATGACCGCGAAGGTAAATTGCAGCATGGTAGCTGAGCCCTTTACCCAGGCAAATTTGCCGGCATTAGTGAACTGATCTCCCCGCAATACAAGCGCAGGTTTAAAGCCAGCCATCACCATAGCCGGGTAGATGCCCGCCAATAAAGTAAGGATAACGAGCGAAGCCAATAATTGCGCCACGATGCTCAGGTTTATGCCCGATATCAACAGGTTGACCCGCAGTAATTGATTGAAATATGGCAAGCCGATAAGCACCACCACAAAAGCGATCAGCAAGGCGATCACGCATTGGATAAATATCTCTAACAAAAATTGGGTCGCGATCTGTCGCTTACCAATGCCGTTCACCTTTTTAATGCCTACCTCTTTAGCGCGTTTGTTGGCTTGCGCTATGTAAAGGATAGTAAAGTTCACGGCCGTCACCACCAAAATAATGATGGCCAAGGCGGTCAACCCTTGCACGATCTGATTGGCCACGTGTGATCCATCATGCGGCCGCAGGTGCAGATCGTCCAGTCGGTCCAGATAGATAGCGGGCGCGTCTGAGCGGTTCAAAACCTGTTTGGCGGCCATGCTGCTATCGGCCAGTACAGCTTCTTTGTAGATCTTGTCTATCTTTTTGAATAGTTGGGCAATGTCGGCATTTGGCTTGACCAGCAAATAGGTACGGTAGATCTGATTAGCATAACTTTGGTCTTTGCCTAAGGTAAGGTCGGGCGAGAAGCCGATACAATCGAACTGAAAATTGGTATTGCCCGGCGCATCGGCAGCGACCCCCGCGACCGGCAACAGCATGCCGGACGTTTTGGACGACATACTCACCGTTTGGTTATGGATCTCGCTTTTCCCCGGGAAAAGGGCCTGCGCTGTAGCCTTAGACAGCAGCACGGTTGGCTGGGCTGCCTTGGGATCCAATGTCGCTCCCTTAGGTTTTATGCCTAATATTTTGGCGATGGAATAGTCGGCACCTACCCAGTTCCGGATCAGGAATTTGCCATTACCGGTAAAGAAGGGTAACTGGAACAAGGCGGTATTGGTACGGCCAACTTCCTCCACCTCGGGGCATTGGCTTTTAATGGCTTCAGCTAATCCACCGGGGGTATAGGGCGACGGTCCATTTGATAATTCTCGACCGACCAGGAATATCCTGTCTACGTTCTTGTTCCAGCGGTCGTAGCTCTTTTCATTATCTACATAAAGCGCCACAAAAATGAATGCCGCCAGTCCCAGTGCCAATCCGGTGATATTGAGCAGGCTATACCATTTACCTTTTAAAAAGGTGCGGAAAGCTATTTTAAGATCGATGTTATTCATTTGCAGACAGATAAATTAGTTGTTCAAGGATCGGCAACGGCTGCATTGCCACACATTTCATGCCAACTAACTAATGTGTTAGTTTTAAGTGTGTTGGTGTTTGCAGGAACGTCCGCATGCGTACGTAAAGCGTACGCTATCAACCATTAGCAAATTAAAAATATATGCATTAGCTTTAATCCTAACCAAGATAAACCATCAGGCCCATGAAAAAGCTATTACTGTGCGCTATTTTGCTAATACTGCATTTTAATTCATCTGCGCAATTTATAGTTAGCGCAGATAAGCACCATGTTTTAAAGGACGGCAAACCCTTTTTTTGGTTGGGCGATACCGCCTGGGAGCTTTTCCACCGATTGGACCGTAACGATGCCGACAGATATCTGAAACGCCGGGCCGAAGAAGGTTTTACCATGATACAAGCCGTAGTATTGGCGGAATTTGACGGATTGAATCAAGCCAACCCCTATGGCGAAAAACCCTTAGATAATAACGACCCGACCAAGCCCAATCCTAAATACTTTGAACATGTGGACTACGTGATCGATAAAGCCGCATCGTTAGGTCTCAATATTGCTTTGCTGCCCACCTGGGGCGATAAGTTGAACAAAGAATGGGGTATTGGACCGGAGATATTTAACGAGCAGAACGCGGCCACTTATGCCACCTGGCTGGTAAAGCGTTATAAAAGCAAAAAGAACCTGGTATGGGTTTTAGGCGGCGACCGCAACCCGAAAAACGCCAAAGAAGTAGCCGTGTGGAACGCCATGGGTAAAGCCATTAAGCAAGCCGATCCAAAAGCCTTCGTCACCTATCATTGTCAGCCTAATCAGTTGGGTTCGGCGCAATGGTTCAATAACGAGAGCTGGTTCGATTTTAATATGTTCCAGAACGGGCATTGCCGCGACTCTCCCATTTACGATAAGATCTTAGCATCGTACAATAGCCAGCCTACGCGCCCGGTGCTGGATGGCGAACCGCTGTACGAGGATCACCCGATATGCTTTAACGCCAAAGATCTGGGTACTTCAAGTCCGTATGATGTACGTAAATATGCCTATCTGGACCTGTTCTCGGGCGCATTCGGGCATACCTATGGCTGCCACGATGTTTGGCAGATGTATAGCCCTAAACATGACCCGATCAACGGTCCGCATAATTATTGGTATGATGCCTTAGACCTGCCCGGTGCTAACCAAATGACGTACTTGAAAAAGCTAATGACATCGCACCCGATATTAGACCGTGTGCCCGACCAGTCCATCATCGAAGAAAATAATAACTCCGCCGCCGAACGTATCCAGGCCACCCGTGGTAAGGATTTCATCTTTATCTACTCGGCATGGGGTAAGCCCTTCACCGTGCTTCCCGGCAAGATCAGCGGCGAACAACTGAACGCCTATTGGTTCAACCCGAGGGATGGCAAAGTGCGTAATATCGGCACGCAACCCAATGTAAAAAAGAAATACACCCCGCCGGATAATGGCTACGGGCATGATTGGGTGCTGGTGCTGGATGCACAGGGGACGAGTTATAAGATAGAATGATCAGCTTAAAAAAGGCGTCATTAGTCCTTTGCTCTCATGAAAGTCAACACGTCATCCTCGGTTCCCGTAAACGCCCCGGGCTTGGCAGTTTTTAACCCTGCCATGGCAGCGGCAAAATTGCCGGCATCGGGGATAGATGCACCTTTTTGGCGTTGGTATAAGTAGCCTGCCATGTAGGTATCACCGCAGCCGGTGGCATCTACTACCTCATTGGGTGCGTAGGCCGGGATATCGAACCAAATGCCGTCAGCATAAATTTGCGAACCCTGGCTGCCATTGGTGATCACTATCTCTTTTACACCCCATTTGGCAAGCAGTTCGGCTCCTTCGGCTACGGTGTCTTTGCCGGATAGGGTGCGCAGTTCGGCAATGTCGGCTTTAACAATGTCCACATATTGCAGGGCTTGTTGCTTTTCGTCCCATTGGGCGGGATAGACTTTATGGTCTATCACCTGCCTTAAGTAACCTTGCACATCCAAACTTACCTTGCCTTTAGTGGCCAGGGTTTGGATCAGTTCGGTAGAGATATCGCCTGCCAGCAACGGTCCTAAGTGAAAATATTGCGCGTCTACAGCATCAAACTGAGGTATCGCGAATTGGTCGGCTGTTTCCAAAACGTTCTGTGTACGGTCGTCTTGGTTCTCGCCGTAAATATTCTCGAAGAATACGGTGTGTTGGCTTTCCTGCACCTTTACCGTGGTGCCCATATCCTCCAGTTGCTTTACATAATGCATCTCGGCAGGGGCAATGGCGGTCGCCAGCAAGTATTGCAACGGCAGTTTACTTACCGCGCACGAAAAATAATACGCCGTCCCACCGGGCATGTAAAGCTCGGAGCGGGTGGTTACTACCTTGTCTGACGTGATGTGGCCTATGCAGCAGATATCGTACATTTTATTGATCCATGGGCGATGGTGCGTTACCCATTTAGAGGGTTGTAATTTATATAAATTATCAACGATGCCGTATTTTCAATTTACAAAAAATTCATGGCGGCTTAATATTGCCACAGGTCCAGCTCCCAGTCCATCAATTGTTTTTTGATGCGCTGGGCCTCGTACAAGCGGTCGATGCCCAGGGTGTAGTCTTTGATGCGTTCATCGGCAGCGTTGGTCTGCTTAATGATATAACCTGCGAATAGTCTTTTTATAAAAGCATCGTCATAACTCAAACCGGTAGCATCGTTACTGGCGTTGGCAATGGGTTTGTTCGCCAATACTTTACGGGCCTCGGGGAAATAGATCCAAAAGGCAGGCGTATAATCCATCCCCGGGGCGTTGCCTTTGGGTTTTATTAATGGAGCGATACCGATAATACGCGGCTCAAAAACCGAGCGCTGCTTATCGAACATCCAATCCTCTTTTATACGGAAACGGACGATGCTATCCGGATCGAACGGGTTGGCCTGCAATTTACTGTCGATGATATTGTTCTCGGCATCGCGTTTGGTCACCAACGCACTGTCGGACAAGCGCACCATTGCCTGCTCCGGTTTAAGGGGTTTATAAAAGGCATCTCCACCCGGATCATCCGGAGTTGGTGTTGGATCGTAGGCGATCAGTCGGCCCTGCATTACGCCTTCCATCAGCGCGTCTATCAGGCGCGACTTTGGCGCGGCCATGTAATTATTGAATTTCTCGCGCAGATCTATCTCCAGCCAAATGCGTTTTTGAAATATCACATCGGCCTCGCGCAGCGGAGCATAAGGCGTAACCTTGGCCGAGTCGACATGGTGCTGTAAGTAATAGCCATCGAGCGGGCGGTCGATCTTTTCTTTACGCAGATACAAGGGCACAGGTCGCTTGTATGCCCGTACTACGTTAAAATTTTTACCCAGTGGGTTGCCGGCCGATATCGGGGCTGCTAACGGCGCTTGGGGTATTGCTACCACCGGCGTGGGTGGTGGTGGCGGCACTGCCTTGGTGATAAAAAACTTACCCGGTGCGCAGTTCGCTTTTACATACTTTTGCCCGTCGTAATAGGTATCGCTGGTCCAGGTGCCTTCAATTTTAAATTCGGCTTTACCCAGATCGGTGCTGATGGTGCCTTTCATTTTTTTAAGGCAGAATTTCACCCCGTTAATGCAGTTACAGCCATTAACGCTGTATTCTTCCAACAGCACGTCACTGCCTTTAATGGTCCCCTTAAATTTCTGCAACACCCAATAATCCCCTGCCTGATAGCGGGCACTGCCCGTAAGACTGTCGCCGGTGTGTTTGATCTCCATGGTTACTTTGTAGGCCAATTCCTTGGTCACGGGCGGCAATTCGCCCTCCCAATGGCCGGACAGGTTTTGCCCGCGACAAAGCGACGTTATGAACACTAATGCGATAAGGACGGCATATCTCATGCTTTCATCTAAGGTTTATCTGATGAAAGTAGTGGTTTATAACCACATATAAAAATGCCGCCCCTTGTTGTAATACTTATTTTACCAGGCCATCCACTCTAACTTGGATATATCAAAACCTATCTCTAAAGCTTTGCTCAAGAAACGGCGGTTGATATCATACGGCACACTTTTCTCTCGCGACAGGATCCACAGGTAGTCTAAATTACTGGTGGATACCAGCGCGTATTTGTAATCCTGATCCACATCCAACACGTTGTAAGCAAAATACACCGGTTTAAAGTACGATACGCGGAGCATGCCCTCGTCCTCAGGACCGGCAAATTTGATGTGGCCGGTGGCCGATATCATGCGTTCCTTTTGGGTATGGTAGGCGCGGGTAACAACTTCTATGGTGCCGTCATCATTAAGGGAATAATCCTCGGTTACGTGGGTCAGGTTCTCTTCTATCCAGCTGGGCATGCGGGCTATCTCGTGCCAAAGGCCCAAATAGCGCATTTTATGAAAAGGCTCTACAACCGTTGCTCCCTTAGGGATATCCCTCGACATTAATTTATAGGTGACCGCGGCAGCGCCTGCGGCGGCTGCCAAAGCATAAAATAATCGCTCTCTTCTCATGTTATAAAAAGGAACAAGGGTGGGATTTTGTTTTGAGGGATGTTCTATGTGATCAGCGGACAACGGTTTATCGGGTATATATTTTGTAGATTTGACTTATAAATAACCAAACCCTACCATGGCCCGCTCTAAACGTAAAACACCGATATTTGGACAGACCACGGCAAGTTCAGAGAAACTGGATAAACGACGTTGGAACCGCGTATTCAGGCGGATCACCAAAACGAAACTTGGTCTCGAAGACGAGACACCTGTAAGAATGGAAGAGGTCTCTAACGTGTGGGATGGCGCTAAGGACGGCAAACATTACTACTCCGGTCATACTTTAAAAGATCTGCGTAAATAGGTGCTGACGTTTAGTCAAACACACCATCTATTTATTTGCTATCCCGGGCGCGTTATTTCCTTTATACCTCAAAAAAGTCCTTTAACAGAGCTGTTTATTTCCATATCAGCCAAAAATTTCTTATCTTTATATCAATACCAAAGGCCTCTAAGTCACTACCTCAATTTCACTTTCTGATGCTGCGATGGTATTTCCACGTTGCTAAATCCTTGTTCTTTTAACCGTTCTGCAAAGCGTTGTTGTATATCGTATTCGCCGTGCACCAAAAATACTTTGCTGACCTTGCTCGCGTCCTGACTGGATAGGAAACGGAGCAGGTCCTCATAGTCGCCGTGTGCGCTCATCGAGCTGATCGACTTTACGTTAGAAACAACATCGTACTTGTCTCCAAAAATGTAAACCTGTTTATCGCCGGCAAGCAGGTGGCCGCCAAGCGAGTTGGGTTCGCAATAGCCAACGATCAGTATAGTGCAGTTAGGGTCGTGAATGTTGTTTTTGATGTGGTGCTTAACACGGCCCGCCTCGGCCATACCCGATGAGGAGATGATCACACATGCTTCCGTTGACGTATTCAGTGCTACCGACTCGGCCGTATCCTCTATAAAACGCAGGCCTTTAAAGCCGAATGGGTCGGCATCCTTCTTCATCACCTCGTGTACATCGCGGTTAAATACCTCGGGATGATCTTTCAAAACTTCGGTAGCCTTGGTGGATAGCGGACTATCTACGTAAACCGGAACATCGGGCAGTTGGCCCTTCAACTCTAACGAGTTAAGCGCGTAAAGTAACTCCTGGGTGCGGCCAACGCTAAAGGCAGGAATGATCACCTTGCCTTTATTTTTAATGCAGGTCTCCTGGATGATATCGCGCAGCGCATCCTCTATCGGCCCAATATCGGCATGCAAGCTATCGCCATAGGTCGATTCCATCAGGATATAGTCCGACTGGCGAAAGTTCTGCGGGCTTTTCAGGATCAGGTCACCGTAACGGCCAACGTCTCCGCTGAAGGTGATGTGGGTATCTTTGCCGTCCTCGGTAACGGTAAGGTGTGTTACCGCGCTGCCTACCACGTGGCCGGCATCGCTAAAGTAAAGTCTTACATCGGGCGTTATCTGGTACTCCTCGTGATATTCGATGGTCTTAAATTGTTTAAGCGCCTGCTCGGCGTCCTGCTCGGTGTATAGCACTTCTATCTCGGGCTGGCCTTTTTTACGGCGGCGTTTATTGGTATAGGCGCTATCCTGCTCCTGTATCTTGGCCGAATCCAGCAGCAGGATACGGGCCAGATCCAACGTTGGCGGTGTGCAATAGATCGGTCCGCTAAAGCCTTCGGCCACCAAACGGGGTATCAACCCGCAATGATCGATATGCGCGTGCGACAGTACCAGGTGTTGGACCTTTTTTGGGTTGAAGCCAAAGTGCTCGTTAAAGTCGGCAGTATGCTCGCCTAAGCCCTGGAACATGCCGCAATCCAGCAAAATGTTGGTGCCGTTATTTAATTGCAATAAGTGTTTGCTGCCGGTAACGTTGCGGGCAGCGCCGTGAAAAGTGATATACATGATCGGTTTATAAGCGGCGGTTGAAATAATTGTTTTAAAACGCAAAATAAATTTGGAAAACTAATCCATTAGTTTTAGCTTTATCATTATTGCGCAAATAGGCCTCATGCAAGATGAGGAAATAAAAACAGATATTATGGAAATTAAAGAGTTGACCCGTGCCGAAGAACAGATAATGCAGGTGCTTTGGCAGTTAAAAGAAGGGTTTGTTAAAGAAGTTATTGACATTTTGCCGGAGCCAAAACCTGCCTACAATACCGTATCTACCATTATCCGCATCCTGGAGACCAAGGGTTTTGTGGACCATAAGGCCTATGGTAAAAGCCACCAGTACTTCCCGATAATTGCCCGCGAGCAATACCAAAACTTTGCGACCGATAAATTATTGAACGGTTATTTTGATAACTCGGTTAAACGCATGTTCTCGTTCTTTGTTCAAAAAGAAAAGATAGACCTTAAAGAGGCCGACGAGATCATGAAACTGATCGAAAAACTTAAAGAATAGTAAATTATGACCTGGTGGCATTATTTGTTGTTGGCTAATGTGTACCTGACACTGTTTTTTGTGTTCTACGCAATGTTTTTGCGTAAGGAAACATTTTTCAATCTTAACCGGGTTTACCTGGTTAGCTCGGCTATATTGTCTTTTTTGATCCCGCTGATACAATCGAGCTGGATCAAAAGCCTTTTTATTACCCACCAGGTACAACAAACCATATTTGAGGTAGGCCCGGCCATGATCAGCACCATCCAGGCCCACGCTACACCGGCCAACCAGATCACCATGGGCCAGGTACTTACCGGCGTTTATTTTGCCGGTATCATTTTCCTTGGCCTGCGCTTTTTTTACCAATTGGCGGTCATTAACTACGCTATAAGCAAGCCACAGGCGGACAGGTCTTTTTCTTTCTTTAACCAGATCAGGATAGAAGAGCAGGATAGCGATAACCTGGCGATCAATGCGCACGAGGAAGTGCACGCCCGCCAATGGCATTCGGTAGATATTTTATTGTTAGAGGCTATTATGATACTCAACTGGTTCAATCCGGTGGTGTATCTGTATCGCAACGCTGTAAAATACATCCACGAGTTTATTGCAGACCGCGATGCCATAGCATCAGGCACTAACAAAGGCGAATATGCCATGCTGTTAGTGAGCCAAACCTTTGTTACGCCGCCGCACAGGCTGATCAATCCTTTCTTTAACAGCAGCTTGTTAAAGCAGCGTTTGCAAATGATGCACAAGAACCGCTCGCACTGGATGATGCTGGTGAAGTACGGTCTGTCGGCCCCGTTGTTCGCGTTGATGCTGGTATTATCATCGGCTACGGTAGATCAAAGCAGAACCATCCAGGCTATAGATAAAACTGCTAACAAAATGTTCGCTACCCCTGCGGTAGAAGGTTTTACCGGCATGTCCGAAGATGACCAGAACGATCTGCGCGCCGTGATCAGGCGCCACGCGGCGGCTGTAAAGCAAGTGGCCGTTAAGTTGCCTGCACCACAGGTTGATGTAAAAGTGGGCGGCCTGATGCAGCAGAATGCCTCGTTCCCGGGTGGAGAGAATGCTTTTTACGAATACCTGTCGGATCATATTAAATACCCTACCCTGGCCCGTCAAAAGAATGTACAAGGCAAAGTGTTCTGCACTTTTATTGTAGAGACAGATGGCAGCATTACCGGCATTAAAGTACTGCGCGGTATCGGCAGCGGCGCCGACGAAGAGGCCGTGCGCGTGTTAGCCACTATGCCTAAATGGGAGCCGGGTGTGCAGAACGGCCACGTGACCAGGCAACGCTACACTGTTCCGTTGAGTTTTAATTTGCTGGAGCGCTCAACCGAGATCAAAGAGAACTTTGCCCACTTTAAAACCCCGGTGGTAAAAGATACCGCCACCCGTATAATAGCCCGTGTGCGCGATACATCGAAAATGGAAGGCAGCTATGCTAAACCGACCGGCGGCGAGAATTATGGCTATGTTGACGGTGTTGTAAAACCCGTTACCGTTAAACGTTTAGATGCTGCTAAAGACAAGCTGATCAAAAACTTCTACAGCGAAAAGCTGACCAGCGGCGTAGTGCTGATGGTGACCAAACACAAACCGTTCTTTGCGACGGAAGAGTTAGGGTTTTAGGAGAGAAGTGCATCCGACTTTACGCTTCCTTATAAAAATGGGTGTCATCCTGAGCCTGTCGAAGGATGGTGCAGAGGGCTTGCCCACCATGGTTCGACGGGCTCACCATGACACCCGTTAAGTGCATTTGTGTTAAATTACTTCTTCAACCCTATCTCTCTCAAACGCTCGTCCAGGTATTCGCCGGCCGTCATATCGCTGAATTGTTTTGGATGTTCAGCATCGATGCAAGACTCCAGGCTGGTCAAGTCCATGTCCGACCTTGGATGCAGGAAGAACGGCACCGAAAAGCGTGAATTTTTCATCAACTCAAGCGGCGGGTTCACCACACGGTGCGTGGTAGATTTTAGCTTGCCGTTAGTCAGGCGTTGCAGCATATCGCCAACGTTCACTACCACATCCTCGCCATGGGCGCTCACCGGGAACCAGGTATTTTCGCGGGTCAGCAGTTCCAGGCCATCTGCGCTGGCACCGATCAATAGGGTGATCAGGTTGATATCTTCGTGAGCGCCGGCACGTACCGCGTCGGCAGGTAACGAGTCAGGGTCTTCGATACCGAAGTAGTGCAGCGTACGCAGGATAGAGTTACCGTTATTAACGTGCTTATCAAAATAGTGCTCATCCAAACCTAAGTAAACTGATATGGCCTGCAACAGGGATTTGCCGGCAGCTTCCAATTTGCTGTAAACCTCAAAGGTCACGTCGTTAAATTCAGGCAATTCGTCAACCAATACATTATCCGGGTACTGATCTTTTACAGCATCGCCGTCTGTAACGGTTTGGCCTATTTGCCAAAACTCTTTCAGGTCGGGTACTTTAAATCCTTTGGCGGTCTCTTTGCCTTTACCGGTATAACCACGCTGGCCGGCCAGTTCGGGTATTTCGTATTTTTGTTTTACAGCATCTGGTAAAGCGAATAACTTTTGTACCTGGGTGTAAAGGTTATCTATCAGTTCCTTACTCAGACCGTGATTGGTGATGGTGACAAAGCCAGTGGTATTAAAGGCATCGCCAATGGCATCAGAGAAAGCTTTGCGCTGCTCGGGCGTGCCATGTATGTAAGTATCAAGATCTAAACGGGGGATGTGTACTGTACTCATACTTTTTAAGTTTAAAAAGTAAATTTATCTATTTAATGTTTTAGTGCGGCATGGGTGTGGAAAACTATTAACATTCCGGCGAGGCGCTTGGCGCAAGGGTATTTCGTTATAAGGGCATTATAAACAAAAAGAGCCCCAATAAAATTGGAGCTCTTCAATATTCTGACTTGAGACTTTCGAATCAAGACTTAAAAAATTACACTAACAACCTAACCGGCTCTTCTAACAACGATTTTAAGGTCTGTAAGAAGCCTGCGGCTAATGCACCGTCAACTACACGGTGGTCGGCGCTTAGGGTAACCTTCATTACATTACCGGCTACAACAGCACCGTTTTTAACAACAGGTACTTGTTGGATACCGCTAACCGCTAAGATACAAGCGTTAGGGGTGTTGATGATGGCAGTGAACTCATCGACACCGAACATACCTAAGTTAGAGATAGTGAAAGTTGAACCTTCCATTTCGGCAGGTTGCAATTTCTTGTTCTTCGCTTTACCTGCAAAATCTTTAACCTCGGCAGAGATGTGGCTTAATGTTTTGCCGTCAGCAAATTTGATCACCGGTACTAACAGACCTTCGTCAACCGCAACGGCTACACCAATGTGTACGTGCTCGTTGGTACGGATCTTATCACCTAAGAAAGATGAGTTGATAGCCGGGTGAGATTTAAGGGCTACAGCGCAAGCTTTAACCACTAAGTCGTTAAATGATATCTTAACCGGAGCATACTCGTTCATTTTGCCACGTGCCGCGATCGCTGAGTCCATATCGATAGACATGGTCACATAGAAATGCGGAGCGGTGAACAAGCTTTCTGATAAACGACGGCTGATCGCTTTACGCATTTGCGTAACGTTGCGCTCGGTGAATTTCTCTTCGCCGGTGTAAGTAGGCAATGTCGGAGCAGCTTTAGCCGGAGCGGCATCAGCAGCCTTAGCTTCCTGCACCTCTTTAGTTGAAGGGGTAAAGCCTTCGATATCTTTTTTTATGATACGGCCGCCTTCTGCGCTGCCTTTAACATCATTAAGGTTAATGCCTTTATCTTTAGCGATCTTACGTGCCAACGGAGACGCTTTTACACGGCTGTCATCAGCAGGGGCTGCAGTAGCACCCGGAGCAGCAGATGCCTGTGCGGCAGGTGCGCTTTCTTTTTTATCTTCAGCCGGAGCAGCTTCAGCAGCAGGAGCATCAGCACCACCATCATCTTGCAATAAAGGAGTAACATCTGTACCCTCTTTACCTACAATGGCAATGATCTGGTTAACCTGGGCAGCTTCGCCCTCTTTAATACCGATGTATAATAAAGTACCGGCCTCGTAACCTACCACTTCCATGGTAGCTTTGTCGGTAGCTACGTCAGCTAACGAATCGTCAGCCTTAACTTTATCACCAACTTTAAAGTTCCATTTTTCAATGGTACCCTCGGTCATGGTATCGCTTAGCAATGGCATACGGATAACCGTAGCCGGGATGCTGCTGGTATCAACTTTCTTTGCAGCCGGGGCAGGAGTTGCAGCAGGTGCTTTATCGGCAGCAGGTGCAGCTTCTTTCTTTTCTTCAGCAGGTGCAGCGGCCGGTGAGCCAGCGCCGTCTAAAGCAGCTTTATAATCTTCGCCGGCTTTGCCTAATACCGCAATTACAGTATCAACAGGTGCGGCAGCGCCTTCTTCTATACCGATGTACAGCAAAACGCCGTCCTGGTACGATTCAAAATCCATAGTGGCTTTATCCGTTTCTATCTCGGCAATAACATCGCCCGACTTTACCGTGTCACCCACTTTTTTATGCCATTTAGCAAGTACACCCTCGGTCATGGTGTCGCTCATCTTAGGCATTTTAACTACATCAGCCATATCTCAGTTTTGATGAATTTTGGTTATTTTAAATATCTAAATGATTAGTCGCGGATGTAAGGATAATCCTGCTGAACGTATACATCAGTATATAATTCAGAAGCCTCAGGCCATGGCGACTCTTCGGCAAATTGTACCGCTTCGTCAACAATAGCTTTTATTTTAGCATCCATTTCTTCAAACCATTTCTCATCAGCATAAGCTTCTTTCTCGATAGTTTGTTTCACCGCCTCGATAGGGTCTTTTGCTTTGTAGCTTTCCAACTCCTCTTTAGTACGGTATTTTTGCGGATCCGACATCGAGTGACCTTTGTAACGATAAGTACGCATCTCCAGGAAAGTTGGGCCTTCGCCGGCACGTGCACGGGCAAAAGCTTCGTCCATGGCGTTGTGTACCGCTACCGGGTCCATACCATCAACTGCTGATGAAGGGATACCGTAAGGTAAGCCTAATTTATAGATATCGGTTTGTGCTGTAGTACGCTCTACTGAAGTACCCATGGCGTAACCATTATTCTCGCAAATAAATATAGCAGGCAATTTCCAAAGAGCCGCCATGTTAAAGGTCTCGGTCAGCGCACCCTGACGTACAGCGCCATCGCCCATGTACGATACGTTCACAAAGTCGGTACCTTTAAATTTCTCAGCAAATGCTACACCAGCACCCAGTGGTACCTGACCACCTACGATACCGTGACCACCGTAAAAGTGGTTCTCTTTATCGAACATGTGCATAGATCCGCCTTTACCTTTAGAGCAACCGGTAGCTTTGCCATACATTTCGGCCATAACGGCTTTAGGGGCAGTACCCATTGCAATAGCGTGAGCGTGATCGCGGTAAGCAGTGATCATACTGTCACCTTTTTTCATGGTAGACATGGCTCCGGCTAATACGGCTTCCTGACCGATGTACAGGTGGCAAAAGCCCCTGATCTTCTGTTGTCCGTAAAGTTGTCCTGTCTTTTCTTCGAACCTGCGCATCAGCAACATTTGCTCATACCACATCAGGTAAGTCTCTTTAGTAATAGCTATTGAACCCATTTGGTTAATTTGATCAATTCTGGAGTTAAAGCGCAAATCTAATTATATCCCGCAATATTCCGAAACTGCAATAGCATTGTTATAAAGAATTATTTATGGCGAGACGGCCTATATTATCGACCAAAAGCCTTATTAACATTGTTTTGCAATACAATATTTGGCAAAGTTATGTTTTGGCTTTTAAAAGCCGTTGCGGGTAGTTTTGTTTCCGCAATAACATTTTAAATACTATTCATGCATAATTTTTTTGTGCGCTAGGTTAAGCAGGTGTTAAATGATGATAATTGGTAGAGCGGCAGGTGGTTTTAGGCTATTACCCCTTATGAAAGTCGCTACAATTTGTACTGCCTTTGCTTTCCCCTAATTTAGGGGAATACCACTGCCATTGCTTTAGCAGTACGTTGATAAGAGGTAAAACACCAATGGTGTGGGCTATCTGTTTCTTAGTTATAAAGAAACTTTATTAACGATCGTTTAAAACTCCACTACTTAAAGTTTATGTTAAACTTTCCAAATTTGTTTGGTATTTAGGAATATTTGTATAGTTTTGTCATCACGAAAGGCAAAAGTGTTTGATTTACTGAACGCTTTTGGATAATTAACCCGAACAAACTAAGGATTAATGAAGAAACTGTCCCTTTTTATTGCGCTATTTATCAGTGTTTTAGCGGCGCAAGCGCAAACAAAAACTGTTCCAGTAACTGCTGCTCCGGAAAAAGTTGAAGAGCAGGAAAGCTTAGCTAAAGATTATTTATCGCAAGTGATGGGTGTGGCATTAAATGCTACTTCTAACGTAAAATTGTTTCAAGCCGTTTATGATTGGATAGGTACCCCGTACCGTTTTGCACGTGCAACCAAGAGCGGTATAGATTGCTCCGGTTTTGCTAAAGAGATCTACGGTAAAGTATTTAATCTGGATATCAAACGTAACTCACGTGATATCTTCAGTATGGTTACCCCGGTAGCTAAGGATGATCTGAAAGAAGGCGATCTGGTGTTCTTTAAGATACATAGCCGCAGCATATCGCACGTTGGTGTTTACTTAGGCAATGGCCGTTTTGCTCATGCTGCAAGCAAAGGTGTTGCGATCAGTAATATTGACGACTCTTACTACCACCGCTATTTTTACAAAGGCGGCCGCATGTTAGAGGCATTTAAGTCGGATGCCGCAACGATGGCTTTGACGGAAGACAAACAATAATTTTAACCCTAAACGATGATACCGATCCCCCGACAAACCAGTTGGGGGATTTTTTTTGAGCCGTGAAGACCTTATCCGCCATAACCTTATTGTCCGCCACGCTTGTCTTTAGCGCGTGTATTTACCAGCCCATCAGGCAAGTAGCTAAGCCTGCTTTTACGATCGCGCCGACTAACACAAAACCTAAAGCAAAACCCGACTCGACCTTAACTATTGCTGCCGTCGGCGACATCATGTTAGGCACAGCATACCCTAACGAAAGCACTTTACCGCCCGATAGCGGCAAGCATAGTTTTGATGCAGCGCTATCCGAACTACGATCGGCCGTTGTGACCATGGGTAACCTGGAGGGTACTTTGCTGGATACAGGCTCGCCTGCCCCTTATAAGTTGCGCTTTATCCACAAAGGCTACCAGTTCCGCATGCCGACCTATTACGGCAAGATCATTAAAGATGCCGGCTTTGATGTGTTGAGCTTGGCCAATAATCACAATAACGATTTTAACTATCAGGGACGCAAGAGTACTATTGAGGTACTCGATTCCTTAGGCATTAATCATGGTGGCCAGCTGACACGGCCGACCTCGGTATTTACCGTAAAGGGTGTGAAGTATGGATTTGTGGCTTTCTCGCCTAACGCACATGTGTTACCGCTGCTTGATCTGAAGAACGCGACGAGAGTGATCAGCGAATTACGTACCCGTTGCGATATCCTGATCGTCTCTTTCCACGGCGGCGGCGAGGGTACTGAGTATGAACACGTGATACGTGACATGGAGCTTTACATGGGCGAGAAACGCGGCGACGTTTACCTGTTTGCCCACAACGCTATCGATGCAGGGGCCGATATGGTTTTAGGTAACGGCCCGCACGTACAACGGGCTATGGAGTTATACAAAGACCGCATTATCGCCTACAGCCTGGGTAATTTTTGTACTTATCGATGTGTGAGTGTGGAAGGTATCTGCGGATTGTCGTCGGTATTAAAAGTGAAGATCAACCGCAAAGGTGAGTTCCTGAGCGCGAAGATACATTCCTTTAGACAAGTACGCCCTTATGGCTTAATGCGCGATACCGCCAACAGGGCAGCAGCGCGCATCAAATATTTGACCGAGTTAGACTTCCCGGAGTCGGGTTTAAGCATCTCTCCGGATGGTGCGGTTACCGCTTTGCCTAAAGTGGTTTTGGCAGCGGTTAAGCAGTAATTACTTAGCCGTATCGGCCGTATTGCGGATCAGACTGATGCCTGTAAAGAAAAATATCGCGCCGATGACACCTACAACTATCGCTGTGGTGGTCTGTACTGATTGCTGTACGATACCGACACCTGTATAGATCAGTCCGATGATCCCCAATACGCTAAGTATAGCTCCAAAAGTTCGTTTTAAGTTCATGTGTTTAGTTTTAGTGTTAATGCATGATGGTAATGCAAATCGCTATCCAATTTGGATGAGGTGGTTATTTAGGTAACTCCTGTGGGGTCTTATATCTTAGTTGTATCGACTATTAACACCTCGTACCTCCGGGGTTGTCATTGCACAAATACAAGGTCCGGCAGATCCTTCTTCGTTTGGCGGGATGTGGTAAAACCAAAAAACGCCCCCTAACTTATCGTCCGGAGGCGTTAACCATATCATCAAGCTCAGATCAGGCGGCGGCGACGGCACGTCTCCTTGGTCCGCCTTTGCCCGGCTTGGATTTTTTATTGCGTTTACCTAACCAAATAATAAATCCGGTAATAGGTAAACTGGCGGCTATTAAACTGGCCAAAAAAGCAATGATCTTGCCTGGCAGACCTAAGATCTGCCCTACGTGAATATCGTAGTTCATTTCCTGTAATTTAAGTCCGGCGCTTTTCTTGTCCATCATGTAAGTCTGTAAAAGCTTGCCACTGTATTTGTCAAACTCCCAACCATCCCGGCGGTAATAATGGTAGGACTTGGCATAAGCACCAACCCCGATAGCGCCCGATAAGGTCGGATCGTTATGGATCAGGAACATCTCGGCCATCGGCGATACTTTTTGGGCGTGTGCCAAGGCGATATCGATCACAGGCTGCTTGGCGGTCAAAGTAGTATGCAAAGAATCCGAGTGTACCTCTTTTTTCTCCCAGGCATAGGTAGTACCGCCGTTGGCTGCCTTGTAAAAGAATTCGCTCACAGCTTCAAAAGCAATTGCCAGTCCGGATATGGACAGGATCAGCGCAACAGCTGTGGCGTAAAAGCCCAGCACATTATGCAGATCGTAATTAACCCTGCGCCATTTGGCGCCCCACTTAATGGTGAAGCTGCGCTTGCGGTCGCTTTTGCGCTTAGGCCACCAGAGGATAAGCCCGGTTACCATGATCAACATGAAGATGATCACAGCTATGCTTACCACCCATTTACCGATAGGCGGCGGGATAAGCAGGTACATGTGGATGTATTCCACGATCACAAAAAAGTTAGTCTGCGGCTTTTCGTGGTAAGTGATCTGGGCCGTGTAGGGGTTCAGGAACACGTACTCGAAGCCATCTTTCCCCATATTGGCAAACACGCCTGCCGGGCGGTCCTTGCCATAGTAAACAATGTAATCGGTAGAGATAGCCTTGGGAAAGTCCCTTTTGACCGATGCCAGCAGTTCTGACGGTTTTTTGTAGGGTTTATCCTGCGCTACTACATGGCGATGATCGTACAGGGCATCTTGTATCTCATCCTGAAAGCAAAAGATGCATCCGGTGATACTCACTATAAACACCACAAGCCCGGATATAAATCCGAGCCAGCGGTGACAAAAAAGCAATGCTTTTTTAAATGGGGTCATATTTTAAATTAAAACTTGTACGATGCGCTTAACACAAATTGACGTAAGCGTTGCGGGTTGATGGTGGTGTAACCTGTGTAGTATTGCTTATCTAACAAGTTGTTAACGGCCAGGCCTACGCGGTATTTTGCTTTGTCGTAAAAGGCATTCGCGTTAAATACCATATATTCAGGTAACTCAAAAGTACCGCCACTATACGTGTTAAGGATCTTGTTGTTGCTGGCGTAGTTGCCACCAAAGCCAACACCTAAACCTTTAACAGCTGTTGCAGGCAAACGGTAGCTTAAGTAAAAGTTGGCAAGGTATGGCGAACCTGCAGTGTTAGGGCGCAGGCCTTTAGAGTCGGCCGGGCCTTCGATCAAAACAGACTCGTTGTAAGCAAAGCCTGCAACAACGTTAAACCCGGTAAAAGGGTTGGCAATAAAGTCGGCCTCGAAACCTTTGTTGCGTTGCGCACCATCCTGTATTTGCGGAGTAGCACCAGCCGGAATTACTGCGCCCGGTTCTGCAGTAGTGCCTATCAGGGTATTGGTAACTTTGATGTTGTAATAACTTACAGTACCGTTCAACTTACCATTAAATAAGGCCACTTTAACACCAGCCTCTAATTGGTTAGCGTTCTGTAATTTAGCTATTGTAGCTTCGCCGCGCGAATTTGTAAAGATGCCCGGATTATTAAATCCGTTTTGGTAATTGGCAAATAAAGACAGCTCATCTTTGATAGGCTGGTAAATCAAGCCAAATTTTGGCGAGAAACCGGTCTGATTAAAAGCTTTACCGCCGTCACCTTCAACCCTCAGACCCGAAACATTGAATGTACCATTAGTGCGGAAGTGGTCGATACGCACGCCGGCCGAAACAAGCAGCTGATCGGTCAGGTTAACCACATCAGACAGATAAGCGCTGTACGTGTTCTTTTTGTAAATATACGGGAACGAGTTAAAGTCGTTCGGAACAAAGTTGCCGTTAGCCGCATCTACTAAAGCCTTGTTGTATGATCCGTAATTAAAAGTGGAGCTGCTGATCGGGGCAAAATCTGCTGGACCACCGTAATAGATCTGGCGGCTGTTTTGGAACAGGTAGTCTAAACCGAATACGAAACGATTGCGTACGTTGCCTATTTTAAAGTCGCCGTTGATGTTTTCCTGAATCTCGATACCTCTTAAGCGGCTATTGAAGGTTGCCTGATTGTTACGCATAATGTAATTGTTGTCACCAGGAAGATCTGCTAACGGTGATGGTCCGATAGGGGCACCGGTAGAGTCTTTTGGCGTGGTAACATCGATGGCAGTAGCATCATTCATCAGGTAAAAATACGGGCCATTACCGTTAGAGAAACTGTTGGTAGAGGTAACCAATGTTTGCGATGTGAACTTATCAGATAACTTAAAGTTGGCTTGAGCCATGTAGTTAGTGCTACGCGATGATTGGGTAACATCATCATTCACGTAAGCCTGGTTGTAGTCAAAGCGAAGGTCGCTTGGTTTGTATGCTCCCAAAGCATTTGGCTGGTTGTAAAAAAAGAAGAAGGGAGTTAAAGATGATGTTTTATTATAGTACAGTTCAGCCTCGGCGGTAATGGTTAACCTATCATTAGCTTTGATTGTCAAGGTTGGCGCGAATGTCCAGGCATTAGCTTTACCATAGTTTTGAAAAGTACCGGTATTGTTCATAGCCGCATTTAAGCGGAACAGAACGTTCTTATCTTTAGTTACGGGAGTGTTCAGATCGATGCTGGTACGGTTAAGGTTGTAGCTACCTACTGTTTGGCCTACTTCTAAACCAAAGCTCTCGTAGGGTTTTTTAGTAACGCGGTTGATCAAACCACCAAATGAAGTTAATGTGCTGCCGAATAATGTAGCTGAAGGGCCTTTGATCACTTCCAGTTTCTCGGTATTCACCGCGTCAGACGCTGCTGTAACCAAACCCGCAACTCCGTTACGTAAGTTGGTCTGTACCACAAAACCACGCATGGTAAAGTAGGCACCACCATCGCCTGCACGACCGGTAGCATCCCACATCTTTTGGATGCCCGGCGCATTACGCAAAGCGTCATCGTTGCTAAATACTTGTTGCTCGCGCAATAACTCACCGGTAACCGTGGTATAAACTTGCGCGTTTTCCAACGGCTTCAATGGGATCTTGGCAGCATCAACGCTCACCCGTGCGGTAAAACGGTTGTTGCGGCTGGCGATGATGTTCACATCGCTCAGTTGCGATAGTTTAGCCTGGATAGCGATCTGCGGCACGGCGGTTGTTCGGCCTGCGGTCACCGTTACGGGAACGCGTACCGGGCTTACACCGACATAAGATATCACTATACTGTATGAACCGGCCGGGGCGCGGAAACTGAATTCGCCCGCTTTATTAGTGATAGTACCGTAAGTAGTACCTTCTAAACCGATGGAAACGCCGTCGGCTTCCTCGTTATTGGCGGCTACAACTTTACCGGTGATGGTACCACGGGAGTTTTGCGCCAAAATATTGCCTGGAGCCAAAATCGCCAGCAGCGTAAGCACCGCGGCTATCGTTTTAATAAATTTGAGTTGAGTGTTTTTCATTCTTATTAAGACCAATTATAAATAATGGCGCAAATGTATCACTAATGTTGATTTAATCCCAAATTATTTAGAATAATTATAAATAAGTGAATGGTAAGATGTAACGACGATCTTGAAGGGTAGTATCGTCAGCTATAGTATCTAAAAAGGTATAGATGGATCTGTTAAAGGCGACAAGGTCCGTTCCATTCGATCATCTTTCCATTTATGCGGGATTTGGTACGCGAGATAAACACAGCCCGATCGAGCATGAGCAACTCTTGGGCATTGGCTGTCAACCGGTGCTTAGGCTAATAAATGCCGTCGATAAAAAAACGGTTTTTTTGAATATGAGAGCGATCTTAGGGTTACATATCAGCCACTTGCTCTTCCAGCTCTTGATACCATTCAGCGCCGTACTTGCGGATAAGCGGTTCTTTTAAGAATTCGTGCACATGCACTTTTAGTTCGTCGCCGAAACTACAGGCAGGGCTGCAGATACTCCAGCGGTCGTAGTTCAGCACGTCAAACTCTGGATAAGCGGTAATGCGGATGGGGTATAAGTGGCAGGAGATGGGTTTTTTCCAGCTGATATCTCCCTGCTCGTATGCTTTTTCGATAGCGCATTTGGTAATGCCATTCTCCCAGGTCACATAGGCGCATTCTTTATTGGTGTCTACACATGGGGTGGTATAGTCGCCTTCAAAATCGGTTACGTGGGTGCCTTCACGCTCTATGGTCTCGATGCCCTTTTGGGTCATGTAGGGTTTCACCTTTGGATAGATATCGGCCAGTATGCCTAACTCATCGTGGTTAAGCGGCGCGCCCGAATCCCCCTCAAGGCAACAGATACCTTTGCACTTGGTGAGGTTGCACACAAAATTCTCTTTCACTACGTCCTCGTGCACCAAGGTACTGCCAACTTCTATCATTATTTTTTTATGGGTGTAAGCGGATATTTTAAACCTTTAGCCTCGGTAATTTCCATAGTGAGGCTACCTACCACAACCTCTACCTGCGCTTTTACAGGTATGCGGTTCTCGTCGTCGGTGATCCAAAGATACAACTTACTATTCTTACGAAAAATACGACCGGGGATAATGGTTGGGTTAAACTTTAAACAGCTGAATTTACCCAGGTCGGTTTTGATCACTTCTTTACCCACGTAAGTAATACCGAGGGTCTGTGTGCTGTCCTCTAAAAAGTAATGCAGGTCAAATTTATCGCCCACCTTCATCTTGCTCACGTCCAAACAACGGGCAAAGTAATAGGCCGACGGGAAATCGAACACACGCCCTTTTAGCGGATAGGTCCCTTTATTTGCGGTGATCTTATTTTCCTTTCGGTCAAACACCACTTTGTCGGTGTGTTTCCAGCTGCCCTCGTGGCGGTTCTCAGTATACAGGAAAGGCTGCAGCGTAGTTTTGTCGATAAAACTCTCGTAGCGGTTACGTACCTTGTAGAATACGTCAAAAGAGCCGGCGGTCTTACCATCGGCTATAATGTGGTAAGCAGGCTTGCCATCAAACTTAATGTCCGACTCGGCCACACGCAAGTGCGCTTCGGCGGCGGTGAAAAAGCCGTATTTCATCCGGTAATTAAGTTCCTCGCCAACTTTAAAAACCTCTTCCTTGTTTTGCTGCGGCTCTTGTGCAAAAGCGGCCGGGCCGAACAGGAATAAAAAGAACACGGTGATCCTAAATTTCATCAGGGGGATAATTAGTCTTTACGTTTGTATATGGGCACGGTAGAACACGGCTCGCCATACATCATGCTTTTTACAATCGGTGTCAGCCTTTTAGCTAACTCCACATAAGCCGACACAGGCACCTCGGTATCACCGCACCCCTTAATAACTACTCTTTGCCCGGCATATTGTTCAAGGTCTGCCTTGGCCATCGCTTTCTCGAACAGAACGGTCTCCAGCACGGCAGCATCACCAAAAACAACTTCGCGGGCATAGGGGGCCATACGGTTAGCTATAAGCATGTAGGCCCAGGTAGGCACAATAGCATCGGCGCTACAGGTAATGGCCACGTTCTTGTCCTGATATTGGGTCCAATCGTGTTCCTTTACAAAATCGCGCAGATCTTTTTCGCGCAGCATCAATCCATGGAAAAGATTATTCACCACATCATACACCACACGTTCTCCCTGCGGATAGAACGATGCCGGGTCTATAGTGACCAAACCGCTTAATGCTACTTTATTTACAATGTTCTCCTGTATTTCCATAACCGTATCACAGTCCCTATTATAGGTAAGACTTAATTCCTTTTAAAAAGTTGAATTTCAAGACAAAAAAAATCCGGGATAGGCTTAACGCTTATCCCGGATGCAAAATTACTTTTAATTGCTGTTATAAGAACTTGCCTCTGTTATCTTTTACATTAGCCTTATCTTTCAACGCCTCGAACAAGCTATTATCCGCACGTTGCAGTAACGTTTGGCTGATAGATTGTTTTTGGTTGACCGTGTTGGTCAATGCAGGCGGGTTAGTAAAGCTTTCGGCATATACAACGAACACACCATGCTGGCCGGCAATAGGCTTAGACAATTTGTGCACCGGCAGGCCGAATAAAGTACCAACCACTTCGTACTCGGCAGATAAGCCAGGCAATACGGGGTTAGCAAATACGATATTCTCTACAGGGACAGCATTAGTGCCTATTTTCTGAGCAACGGCGTCGATAGATGAAGCACCGCTTAACGCGCCTTCAAATTTAGTGGTCAGGGTTTTGGCTTTAACCGCGTTACGTACTTGTACTTCTATCTGTTTTTTAACAGCATCTACCGGCAAGTAACCTTCAGGCCTGATCTCGGCCAATCTTGGCACAACGTACAGGCTGCCGATGGTATAAACCTGATCTGGCACATCGCCAATATCAGCTTTGTAAGCCCAACGTACGATATCGCGTGCGTTGTCTAAACCTGTAACCGCGTTAGCAGTAGGGGTAACATCGGTAGCACGCTCCACTCTTAAGCCTTGTTTTTGGCTCTCTAAGGTATAGTTATCGCCTTTGATAGATGCCAGGAAGCCTTGCGCTTTAGAGTAAGCAGCAGACTGTGTTTTTGAGCTTGCCTGTAATGGCTTGTCAACAACGGCTACCTTAACAACTTTAGACGAACCTTTTTGGCTCTCTATCTTTATAATGTGTACACCAAATTGAGTGTTAACAGTGGTCAGGTCACCCGGCTTGCCGTTAAAAACAGCCTCGTCAAACGGACCAACCATTGCACCACGACCGAATGTGCCCAGATCGCCGCCTTTTGCGCCTGATTGGGTATCGGTTGAATATTTGTTAGCTAATTCGGCAAAAGATGCGCCGCCTGATATCAATTTCTTAATAGAGTCTGCTTTAGCTTGTGCTTTATCCAAACCGCCTTCGGTAGCCGGGTTGATCAGGATGTGGCTTGCTTTAACAGAATCAGGACCTACGCGGCTGTCTACCAGTTTAGCAACTTTGTACGAACCGTTAGACAGGTACGGACCGTAAACGATGCCTTTAGCAGCCGAGAACATTACCGAATCGATAGCCGGATCTAACTGGCCTTTGCGCTGATAAGTTAAAGGAGCCTTAGTATCGGCATTGATCTGTACAAATAACGAATCGTTAGCGGCAGTTTTAAAGTCGGCGGCTAATTTAGCAACCTGCTCTTTTACAGCAACGCTATCTTCTGCAGATGGCGACGCGTTGAAAGTAACATAATCAAAGCTGCGGGTCTCTACCGAGTTTTTGAACATGCTTTTGTGCTTGTTGTAGTAATCGCTGTAGTCGCCGTCGGTCAGGGTAACTTTAGCATCAGGCAAGCTGGCGTAGCTCAGCTCGGCATATTTAAAGTTAACCAGTTTGTTTTTAGCCTCGTAATCGTCCTTAGCGTCAAGCGAGTTAACGTAAAGGCCGTTGCGTACAAGGGCCAAGTATTTTTCGGTACGTTTTTGCTGAACCATTTGGGTAACAAAATCCTTCCACTGCACTTTCATAGGATCGTCGGCCTTAGCGCTTTTCAAGCTGGTCAGGAACGAGTTCAACCTCGAGCGGTCAAGCTCGCGGGTTTGCGGGTTACCAAAAGCCTGTACGATCTGTGGGTTAGGGTTAGATCCCTGGATCATGTCCTTAGTTTCGGCTTCGCCCACGGCAATGCCTAATTTCTCGATCTCTTTTTTCAAAATGATCTGGCTTACCAATTCATTCCAGGTAGTTTCCTGTATGTAACCGGTGATCTGTGGCGTAGCCGCCTGGCCAGATTGCTGTAAAAAGTTATTAGTATTTGTCTCTACCTTTTTGTTGTATTGCTCAAAGCCGATGGCTTCGCCACCAACTTCACCAATTTCATTACGCGAACCTTGTGTCAGCGAACTGCCTGTACGGGCAACCTCGCCAATAATAAAGGCCGCTAATGCCAACCCGATCACAATTGCAAGGATCTTTCCCATCCGATCCCGCAAATAACTCATTATATCCATATCAACTTTTAAATGTACTTATTGTAAAAAGAGCGCGCAAGATACAAATTTACCTCACAATTGTTGCCACAAATTTTTGGTTATTAAAACTATAGCTTATTGGCCAAACTCGCGGTCTATTATCCAATTGCCGGTGCCCTGTTGCACTGTAAAGGGATAAAAAGTTTGGTTGGTCTCCATAGATGTGCCGTGCCCTTTAGACCCATCGGCCTTTACTACATCAACCTCTTTGCGGGAATAGATCTTATTCAAGGCCTGATCCCAGATCAGTTCTTCTGACTTGAAAACGTCGCCGGTAATGGTGGTGATCACGACATTCTTGTAAAATTCAACTTTCTTTTTTACAGTGTAGTAGTAGCAGGTATCGGCAATAATGGTACCCTGTTCATTACGGTTCTTATCGTACATAATGATCTTGATACCTTTAGGGCAATACTGATAAGGGTCGGGCGTTTTGGCGCTAAGGACATACTCCAGCATCAATGGCGTGATCAGGCGTGCCTTAACCTTGCCCGAATCACTGTAAAGCATATTGACACCTTTGGTAGAATCTTGCTCGGTCTTTTTTTGTAGGGCAGATATCTCCTCGATCTTTTTCAGGTCGTTCTTGCACGAGCCAAGCAACAGCGGCATGGCCAACGCTACCGTCAAACCAAAGAACAGGTATTTTGCTCCGCCGTTGCGCATGTCAACCCTTAGTCGAACTTATATTTGGTGAACCACCTGTCGTTAAGCGTAAAGCTTAAGTGCAGGTTAAGATAGGTCTCGCGCACCAATGCGTTAGCCAGTGTACCACGGCGACCAAGATCGGCAGCTATGTTCACTTTGTAATAAGCCGATCCGTTACGCGGGATAGGCAAACCAAAACCAAGGGTAGCACCATATTGGTTAATGGTCTGTCCGTTAACAGTGGCGTAAGTTTTCTCTGAGTGGAAACCAAAACGGTAATCTACCAATGCCCAGTAATTACGGATAGAGTTACTGTTAGGGGTGATCTGGCCGCCAACGTTAAAGCCGGTAGTGTTATTCAACCCTTGGCTTACACCGTCAACGGTGAATTTAGACCAGTTGGCCATGTGGTAATCAGCACCTAATAGAAACTTACCATCGGCCTGGTACGATAGGCCAAAACGGTTGATGCTTGGCAGTTGGATCTTACCGTTCATCATCTGGTTATTCACCGTAGTATCCAATGCGCTGTTCTCGGCATCGTTAGTGTAGTCTTTAACGTAGTGGCTTACTACGTAGCTGCTATTGTTATTCAACTTGGTAGCTGCCGAACCCGAGTAACCCAGGATCAGTCGCCTGTCGTCGGCAAGATCTATGGTGTATTGCAAGCCGTAACCGTAGTTAACGCCGCCAATGCTCTTGCTGTTCTCCTGACGGGTGTTAAACGCGCCGAACAACTCAGGCAACTCGGTAGAGCTGTATTGCTTAAGATCGCCAAATATGTATGACACGTTGGCACCGATAGCTAAATGCTTGAACATTTTTAAGCCGTAACCGATGTGTGCTTTAGAAAGACCGCCCTGCCCGCTGTAAATATTGTCTATACGGTTGGTATCGGCAGGCGAACCTGAACCGTAACCACGAGGAAGTGTTTGTGTATAACGGTAACCCAGCTCGCTGTAAGGCATCAGGCCAAAACTTAAGGCCGATGTTTTAGTTACCGGCACACCCAGCACTACGTGGTTAAGCCTGAAATTAGAGTTTTTTTGATCGGCAGATCCGGTTTTGCTTAGCGTAGTAAGGTTAGCATATAAACCTGCATCAATAACCGTTAAGCGGATAGCCGAGTATGAGGCCGGGTTAAGCGGGTTAACCGTATTATAACCGTTGATGTTATTGGTACCCACACCAATACCGCCCATGGCTATATTTTGCGGGAGCACCAGTGGCGACAAAGAACCTAAACCGTATCTTGAATAAGGCGAACTGGTAGTTGCTGTAGATTGCGCCACGGCCGATAAAGAGGCCAGCGACAATAAAGAAACAGTTAAAGCCTTGAAGTGTCTGATCATTATGCTTGTATAGCTACGTTTAATCCTTTAAGAACCAAATACGGTTCGTTTTTAATTTGGGGGGCAAAGATGCTATTTTTTAAGAGGTTATCAAAAAAAACGGCATCACCGCCGGTCAATAGTATATTCAGGTCGGGCCTGCCTTCGCGGTAACTTTCTATAAAGCCCGTTAGTTCGTATTTAAGTCCGTTCTGTGCGCCCGAGCGGATGGCCGTTTCGGTGTTGTTGCCAAATAGGCTGTCAAAGCCGGCATCAGGCTCTATTAACGGCAAGGCCGATGTATAATTGTGCATGGCCTTAAAACGCATTTTCAGCCCCGGTGATATGCTGCCGCCGTGGTAATTTCCATCCGCATCTACCATATCGTAAGTGATGCAGCTGCCGCCGTCTATCACCAAATTATCCTTACCCGGATACAGGTTGTGCGCGGCGGTAACGGCTACCAATCTGTCTATCCCTAAAGTTTGCGGGGTGCCATAGTGGTTTTTTATGCCGATAGCTATATCCCGGCTAAAATATTTGACGGGAAGTTTCTCGCTTAGTAATACTTCCCAATCGGCCTTTTCTTTTTTTACTGTTGATATGATGGCTTTAGTGACGCTGTAACCGGTGATCAACCTGTCAATTTCTGTCGGGTCGATGGTTTGATATTGATCCACTTTCAACAAATAGTCGTAACCGTTAAATACGGCTACTTTGATCAGTGTGTTGCCAATATCAATAACCAGGTTGGCCATTTACGCCCTTACCAGCGACAGTACCGATTCAAAGATCGCCAAACCATCCTGATTACCTACCAGGCTGTCCGAAGCACGCTCGGGGTGTGGCATCAAGCCAAATACGTTGCGGTTAGCGTTGGTAACACCGGCAATATTCTCTAAAGATCCGTTAGGGTTAGCATCGGTAGTGATGTTACCGAACTCGTCGCAATAGCGGAACATCACCTGGTCGTTATCGTTGATCGCTTTCAACACGTCGGCATCGGCAAAGTAGTTACCCTCGCCATGCGCGATAGGGATCTTCAGTGCCTGCTCAGGGTTCAGTTGTGCGGTCGGTAACGAGTTGGCAGTTTGCGGCTTCAGATAAATATTGCGGCAAATAAATTTACGGTTATTGTTATGTAACAAAGCGCCCGGTAACAGGCCGGCCTCGGTCAAGATCTGGAAACCATTGCAGATACCCATTACATAACCGCCTTTATCGGCAAACTTGATAACTTCTTGCATGATAGGCGAGAAACGGGCGATAGCGCCTGAGCGCAGGTAGTCGCCAAAAGAGAAACCGCCGGGTAATACTACAAAGTCCACACCTTGCAGATCATGGCTTTTGTGCCACAGTGGGACCACTTGCTGACCCATTATTTTTTCTAAAACATAAATAATGTCCGCGTCGCAATTGGACCCCGGGAAAGTAATTACGCCAAATTTCATGGTACAAAGCTAATATAACACTCGGTACCTCAACGAATATAAAAGTTAAAAAGTGTTAAACTGAAAGAAAATGATACCTGCTAACAGCAAAATAAACAGCGACTCGTAGAACCAGCGTTTAGCCGCGTACAGGAAATAATAGGCAAAAAAGATGGCCACAGGCACGGCACACAATAAAAAGTGATCCAGGTTGAATTTTACCTTGACGTAGAACGACAGACCGCCGATCAAAAACATGATGAGGAACAGTTGGAACGATTTGCGTATCAGCACGTAGCTTTTAAAGAAATTGCCCCGTAACTGGACCAGACAAAGCAGCAGGATAACGGCTACCGGGACCAGCAGGGCGTATTGCAGGTAATGGATGCTTATCTTCTCGGGGAAAGGCGTGCCCAGCGGCAGCCAGATCTTGTAAAAGGTATGTATACGGTCGGTCAGGTAATAGATCACCGCCAAAAAGAAGAATACGGTGAGGTAACCCAGAATAGATGCCGCCCAATCGCGCCAATCGAACGGGCGGAAGATGAGCAGTGCTGCCCAGATGACCACAAAGAAGTAAATGCAGGGCAAGTAGAACAAACTACTGAGCGCCACCAGCATGCCAAGATCGTAGGATATGGAGCGCACCTCGGTCCCTTTGTAAAAGGCCAGCAGTTTATACACGATCCAGATCACCAAGAAATTACAGATGAGCGGAGCGCTTAGCGTAAGGAACGGTGTGAACAATCCCGACACCACCACATACATCAACGCGGGTAAAAAGGACGGTTTACTTAACAGATTATAAAAATTGACCACGTAGTTAAGCAGGATGGCCTGAATGAGTACCAGGATCCCGGCCACGGCCATATTTACCGGTAAAGATACCGCATGCTCGTACTTTAAAGGCACCAGTGAACGGGCAAAAGGCTCCAGCATTTTAAACTCCACATCGTCCGGGGTGTTGAACAGGTAGCAAATACGCAACACCACCAGCAACACGGCAAGCCAAATAATATTGACGGGGTTATAATTACGGAAAGCCTTGATCATTACGCCACAATATTACGCATCATTTTTGGAATGGTTGGGAGGGATGAAGGTTTTAAAGATATAGATGCAACAAGTGAGCTGGCACAGTGTTGAATTGGTTTAACGTCTCGCTTCCCCGCTGGAGCGGGGTCAGGGGTGTGTCCTCCGTTTGCAAAGTTGGCGAAAGGACACACCGCTTTGAATGGTTCTGCTACGATGTTCGCTCGGTGCTTCCCCGCTCAAGCGGGGAGACTTAGGTTTATCATTTCCATCCGCCAAATATTTTTCACACCTTAGGCTTTACCAAAACCAAAATATCCCACATGAACCTAAAAAGCCTACTGATCCCCGCGATAGCCTTGACCACCCAAATTGCCACAGCCCAAAAACTACCCTCGGTACAAAAAGAAAGCGTTTACGCTCCTGCCAATGTTAAGATCGATGGAAAACCCAACGAGTGGAACGGCAAATTCCAGGCTAAGAATGATGCGACCTTGCTCACCTACGTGATGAGTAACGATGAAGAAAACCTTTACCT
The DNA here is from genome assembly GCF_015222005.1 of Mucilaginibacter myungsuensis. Lineage (GTDB taxonomy): Bacteria > Bacteroidota > Bacteroidia > Sphingobacteriales > Sphingobacteriaceae > Mucilaginibacter > Mucilaginibacter myungsuensis. The sequence continues at coordinate 517,429 of NZ_JADFFL010000002.1, forward strand.
CACCCTGCAAGCCGATCATAAGATCCCGCTATACAAGATATTTTTTGATGGAATATCTTTGACTATCAAAAGCAACAAGAACACAAAATTGACTCCGCTTAAGCTCACGTACCCCTTGATCGTTAGGGCGGACCGAAAAAACATAGTGACCCCACTTTTGAATAAGCTGGCCAGTAATGATAGCGTAGCGACTGTGGTCAATACTGCATTGGGACAGTCGGCCAAAACAATTGCGTTGCGCGGTTTTAAAGATATAGCGGATCCCGACGTGTCTGTATATAACGACTTGGGGGTGAAAGCGGCTGCACAGGTTGACAATATCCGTCTGCTGACCATCGAATATTGTTTACCACTTAAATATATCAGGCATCTGTCAGACGAAAATTCCGGATTCGATTACGAGATCACGGTTATTGGTAATGAGTCACTGGTTGCAGCCCGCGCCGCTGAGGCTGCTAACGGCAACTCTGCTCCTGTGACTATTAGTAACAACGGAGGCATACGCGAGGTTGTTACCACGGGCGGACCAGGGCCTGAGTATGTTAACCCCACGTATCTTAGGACCACCTATAAACTGGCGAAGAAACCTTGATACACTAAAAAGCCGCTGCCGGGATAACCCGAACAACGGCCGGTCGATGTGAACTGGTTTAAGCTTAAAATTAACTGATCTATTATTTTTTGGCTAAGGTATAGGTGGCTTTCAGATCTGTAGGGCTAAATATATCGCCGCCGACCGGCGAGATGGTGACAGACATTGGTGCGCCACCACCGCCGCCGCCCGAAAACGAAGCACCGCCACCGCCTATTGCAGAGCCGGCTACCACGACAGAGTTCTTCTCTAACTTAACGCCATTGACGATGATACTATAGTCGAATGTTGATGTGGCATCCATCAGGTGCTTAATGTATTTCAGTGGCACCTTATATTCAAAGGTCATGGTACGGGTAGCGTCCACCTCTACGGCAGCCTTCAGGCCAAGATCATTGTAAACAGATACATCAGGGTCGGTGATCTCGTCGATACCTTCAATGGCTATCTTTTTGGCCGATTTGCCGATCGCCTGGTTAACAGCGATCATTACGCTATCTATGTTATTGTCCTTATCGCGCAGCGGGATCACAATGTCGCTGCGCTCGGTCACGGTTACCAGCGGGTAGGTGATACGCACGGGTTTCGCATTTTTGTCGACCTTGTTTTTTACCAACAGACTGATGCCGCCATGAAAGATCTTGCCTAAAGCCGCCGTCCCCTCGGCCTGGATGGTAAGATAAAGGTTCTCGTCATCGTTACTCATTACGTAGGTGAGTAGCGTGGCGCTGTTTTTTGCCTGATACTTGCCGGTCCACTCGGTCCCTCGTCCATCGATCTTGATCCCTACGGGCGCGTAGACAGATGCTTTTTGTACAGCAGGTAGTTTTTGTGCCGATGCATATAAATTACCTAATAAAAATATACTTACCAGGGCAATTGGGGTTGTTCTCATTTTCATGTTGATGAGGTTTAAATGGTGTATGGATATTTTACTTGCTTGCTAATTTGTAGGATGCCTTCAGGTCCGTCGGGCTGAACATATCGCCGACCGGCGCACCGGCCAAAATGACCATGCCACCACCACCGCCACCTGTTGGCGAACCGGAACCGGTGATCGGCGCGCCGACAGACACTCCAGCTCTCTTCAACTCCCCACCGTTCACAATGATGCTGTAATCGAAGGCAGAACTTTCATCCATCAGGTGCTTGATAAACTTAAGCGGTAGTTTGTACTCGAAGGTCATAGTGCGGGTATTATCTGCCTGTGCCGCAGCTTTGATGCCCAGATCGTTGTACACAGAGATGTCCGGGTCAGCGACCTCAATAAGGCCGGCTATGTTGATGGTTTTGGCCGCTTTGCCCAACAGGTCATTTGTGGCTGTTGCGGCCGCGTCGGCATTTTGGTCTTTATCTTTCAGGGGTGATATAATGCCAAGGCGCTCGTCCGTGGTTACCAGTGGATAGGTGATCTTAACAGGCGCGATCGCTTTATCTTTCTTGCTTTTCACCACCAGCGATATCCCGCCAAAAAAGATCTTGCCTATGGCCGGGGTTTGATCGGCCTGAATAGCCAGGTAAAGGTTCTCTTCATCATTGCTCATTACGTAGGTAAGCAGTGTGGCGCTGTTCTTTGCCTGGTACTTGCCGGTCCATTCGGTGGGTTTGCCGTCTATTTTAATATCGGCAGGCGCGTAAAAGGACACCTTTTGCTCTGACGGTAATTTTTGCGCAGATGCAGTAAGCGCTACTGCTAAAGTTGCCGCCGCTATCAACAATGTGGTTAATGTTTTAGGTTTCATTATCGTGGTGTTTCGTTATTTGATGTAAGGATAACGAACGCAATCTACGATTATTTCGTAGAAATTACGAAATAATCGTAGATTGATATGTAACGATATTGTGGTGAGGCTTAGAAGTTTATTATTGAGGTCGTAGCACTAACTAACTAACTAATTGAAATGAAGTAAACTTTCCTGACTATCCATTTCCTTTTCTTCTTTTCTAATAAAATAATGTTTTCCCCATGGCCGGCACCTCTTCGGAATGTGTACACGCCACATACGGCCATTCTACTATTTTCTGAATAAATTACGGGTGAGAAGAGCACATCGCGAACATACCCGCCGGTCACATTAGAATGCTTTTTTACAAACTCAGTATTGATCGGACCGGTCATTACCTTCGAAGTGTCAATACTTTTCAAGAATGCTGTCCAATCATCGTTCAAAGTATCCCGAACATGTAATTCCATTCTAAGGGGATCTTGAAAATATGCTTGATTCAAAGTTCTTTTAGAAGAAAACTTAATAACGTTAAACTTCTTTCCATAGTAAGCCATTACTGTTTCATAAACGCTAATGTTCTCATCTTGTGCCATTGAGGAGGCTGCGCATATTAGTAATATGACCATGAAAAGAAATTGTTTGATCGGCATGTTGCTTTTTTATGTAGCCTGTGATTTCCAGGTTATAAATAATTTATTCCTTTGAACATTACCGACCTGTCAACTGATCAACGCGCATACTTCTTCACCATCGCGTCAACGATCTGGGCCGTCTCATCGGGAAAGTTAACTTTGATATTGTTGGGGGCGGAGAGCCACTTATCCAACTCGGTACTAAAATGCTGGTCGATGGAATGTACCACGGGCACGCCTAAGCGGGATGCAGAGAGCGCATTGCATTGTTGCTCGTACTGGCCACGCATAGGTATCATCATCACCTTTTTACCAAGGAACAGCGCCTCGGCCGGGCCTTCAAAGCCGCCACCGGTAAGCAGTCCCTGCCCTGTAGCCAGGCTTTTATTAAAGCCCTCGTTATTAACAGGAATGATGTTGACGTTACCATCGCGATAGGCAGACTTTGCCCGCTTACTAAACACGTTCCACTCTACGGCGGTCTTTTTTAGGTGCGATGCCAACAGCTTATCATCGTAAGCCGGCAGATAGACCGTGTAGTGATCCTTATTGTCGGTCTCCATGGCGCGGATCTCACTACGGATGACGGGGGTATGGATAAAATCATCGTACCGCTCAAAATGGAAGCCGATATGATGCGTGGTAGGCGAGTAATGCTTAAAAATGAGTTCGGCAAAGCGGGAATGCCCTACCCTTGGGGTTTTAGGCGATACGAATGAGCATTGGTGGCTCAGCGATACGCAGGGGATCTTCTTCAGCTTGCAGGCCCAGGCACTTACGGGTTCAAAATCGTTCACGATCAGGTCGTATTGCTCCAACGGGAGGCTTTTCATGTCCCTGATCAGCCGTGGCAAGTTCATTAACTTGACCGTAGCCCAGTTGTCGACCCCGCCTTTGTTGCCAAAAACAAAGCTAAAACCATGAAAACGATATTTGAGTGGTTGCGATAGGCCCACCTCGGCCTCGGTGCCGCTGATGAGCAGGTCCAGATCGCCATACTGTTGCAGCAGAGGTACAACCTCGCGCGCACGGCTAATGTGGCCGTTGCCTGTTCCTTGTATGGCGAATAATATCTTCATCAGGTGGTAGTACCCGACAAAGATATTATTTGCGATACAAATTTGTCAGCATCAAAAAATTAAAACAGATAGCCTACTGTAAGAGCAAAGCCGCTATTCTTTTCGCCGGTATTATAGGCTTCTTCGCTGGTGTGCTGGAAATCGGTGATGTAATGCAGTTTTATGCCCAGATCTTGGTTAAACTTATAACCTGCCCCTAAGTTGGCACCTACTATTACTTTACGGGCACCTTCGCTGCTGGTGCTGGTGTTAGTGGCCGTTTGGCTGCCCATAGACAATGTCGCCGTTGACTTTTGGGACATAAAAAATGCCGCCTGCGGTCCTACGAATAATGAGATGGCCGGATTTACCTTAAAATCGACCAGTAATGGTACATCGATGTAGTTTACACGGGTATCGCCCTTAATGGTCACACCGTTAATAACTGTGTTGATGTTACCGCCTTTTTGCGAATACAATACCGCTGGCACAAAGGCGATCTTATTAGCTACGGGAATTTCGGCAAAGATACCGCCCTGAAAACCCGGACGGTAGTCGTAGTTAATAGTTAGTCCGCCAGCGGTAGCTGACCCCATTGTGGTTAAATTTAACCCGGCTGTAAGACCAACGCGTGCTTTTGAGGCTTGTGCAAAGGTTTGGTTGCCCGCTACAGTAGCTACACAAGCTACCACGAGCGAAAAGAAAAGTTTTTTCATGAGTGTGGTTTATAAGTCTAAGGGGCGCAATATAGGCGATCAAAATTGAAATGATCAGGCCTGCTGGTATTTACTCAAAATTAAATTTAAGTACCTAAGCGCTAATTTTTTATCAAATAAGATGATCTACACTTTTGCTTGCCAACCGGCAAAAGGCTTGGGTGTTGCGTAGGCCGGGCCGCCATTTTTGGCTGTGCCTTGTATGGTCGTTAATAAAACTGCTCCCGTTTGTTGTGCTTCGGTCACCTGGGCGCGGGTGATGCCTGTTAACGGTACTTTAACGCGGCCGCCGCTTTGGCTATGATCACCGGCATATTGACCTAACCCAAGGTAAAAGAAACGGCCACCCTTAGGGCCTTGCACGTAAGGGCCTTTAAAGTCGGGCAGATCATCGTCGCCTTTAACCTCGATGGTCAGGTCGAAATAAAGATCCTTGCCTGCCGAATGTTGCACTTGATCGACGGTGTAATTACTGCCGCTACCTTTTTGCAGTGCATAAGTGAAATTTGCGGGAGGGGTTTGCAGGATGACGTGAAGATCGATGTGCATGATGATAAAAAACGGTGTCGGATGACATGGTTGAGTTTATAGTCTGCAATATACCAAAAAACTCAATGTGTCTCCTGCCTGAATTTTTCCAGCAGGGCGTTCACGTTCAGCTTATCGTCCAGATTCTCAGCGTCGGTCTTGTCGTCGTCCTCTACCTCGGTCTCAAAGTCTTCGGGGCGGTACTGAAAGATCTTCCATTGGCCGTCGTGATATTCTAAAGCTGTAAGGCTTTCTACCCAGTCGCCGCTGTTGAGGTATAGTACCGAGCCGTTATTTTCGGTCGAGTTGATGTTGCGGATCTCGGCGTGGTGGATGTGCCCGCAGATCACATAGTCGTAACCCTTGTCCACAGCCAGGTCGGCGGCGGTCTGCTCAAAAGCGTTAATGAATTTTACGGCGTCTTTAAACTTAGCCTTTACCTTTTGCGAGAAGCTCATTTTTTGCCGCCCCATTTTGGTGAGGAACCAGTTAGCCACGCTGTTGATCAGTATGAGCGTATCATACCCCACCGCGCCCAGTTTGGCCAGCCATTTAGAGTGCTGCATAGTCACGTCGAACACGTCGCCATGAAAGATCCAGGCCTTTTTGCCGTCAACATCCAGCACCAGCTTATTCATTAGTTTAAATGCGCCCAGATCAAAGTCGGCAAATTTGCGCAGCATCTCGTCGTGGTTGCCGGTGAGGTAGTAAACGGGTGTACCCTCGGTCACAAATTTCATAATGCGGCGCACCACTTTCATGTGGGTATCGGGCCAGTAAGACTTGCTGAATTGCCAAATGTCTATAATGTCGCCATTGAGGATAAGCGCCTTGGGTTTAATGCTCTTCAAATACTTGAGCAACTCCTTAGCGTGGCAGCCGTAGGTGCCCAGGTGCACGTCGGATATGATGGCTATATCAACTTCGCGTTTGGCCATTATACAAAGGTGGATAAAATGCCGGCGGGGAAGGATCTCCGGCGGGTTACATGTTCTGGAAAAGGGCGGCGATCACTCGTCGTCATCTATCTCATCGGTCTTAACATCGTACGGACTTATATAAAAAATACCTACAAAAAGCAGCAGCCCTACAACAAGCAAATAATCAAAATGCATCAGCTATCAAGTTTTAACAAAGTTCACGGTCTCAAATTATTATAACGTTAAGACTGAGTTAAATATCAAAAGTTGCAGTTGTATCAAAATTTTTTTTCGATGCGCTTTAATTGCTTCAGGTGATGGTTCAAATGTATGCGGATGAACTTAAGCCATTGCCCGGCACTAAGCATCCCCAAACGCGGGTGAGCTACCCGGCCATCGTTCTCGAGGTTAAGCATCAGCGCTACCATAGCATCCAGCCGCTGGCGGCATTTGATGATGTAGTTACGGGCCTCTTCTTTACTGATCTTGATCGCCGGCATCCGCTCGGCAACCTTAGCAGGTTGCTTGGTTCGTATCCCCGGCGGGAACATGCCAAAGAACAGGATGGCTTTCCCCAACCAGTTGGCGCCTTTATTGGTGGGCTTGCAGGTCTTTTGCGTACACCGCTCCAGCGCAATGGTAGACCCCAACGTAGCCTGCATAATGTGCGAGTATACCTCGGCGTATGACCAGCCGCCGCCGGGTGGGGTTTCGGCGAAGCGCTCATCGCTCACCTTGTCTATCCAGGCACGGTAGGTATCTAAAACAGCTTCGGTCTTTTTGCGTTCGGCGATGATATTCATGCTGGTAAAGTTAACAGGATCGGCGAAAAAATGTGTTCGGTAATTTGCAGATGCTAAAAATATTTGCTATCTTTACATTAGCTATACTTTAACACAAATGAAGATACCTAAACTTATTATCCCTGCTTTATTTGCGACCGCTACAATTTTCGGTGCCTGTAAAAAAAGCAACATCCAACCGATATCAGGAGAGCAAAGTCCCGCTGTTAAACTTTTGGCTGGCGTTACCCCATCTAAAGGTTTGCCCCGTAGCGTAGTCACCATTACCGGGTCAAATTTCAGCACAGACAAAACCAAACTCGATGTACGTTTTAATGGTATGGCCGCCACCGTCTACACGGCCACTGCTACTCAACTGGTCGTTGGTGTGCCACAAACTGCATCTACAGGAAAAATAACAGTTACGTCGGATGGGGTTACGTCAACATCAGTCGCCAACTTTACCGTCACCGGTGCTACGCAAAGCACCTGGCAAAAAACAGGCAGTCTATATGCCGCCGTAGATCCACAGGGGAATATATACACTACTTATGGCGGAGATGTGTATAAAGGAAATATAGCTACCCCCGGCAGTTTAACAATATTTTCAAATTCCACTACACCACTTAAATACCTAAGAACGATAGCGACAGGTGCGTCAGGCGTAGTTTATGTGGTCGAGTGGCAACGTAATTCGATCATAAAGTTAAGCAGTACGGGCGCTGTTTCTGTATTAGCAGGGGGCGGCTTGGCCGGCCATCGCGACGGACAGGGCACGGCGGCTGGATTCGCGGGGCCGAACGGCATCGCGGTAGATGCGGCAGGCAACATTTTTGTCGCAGACTATTCTACGATACGCAAGATCGACCTTTCAGGCAATGTAACTACATTTGCCGGTTCTATGCAGCAAGGTAACGTGGATGGCGCGGGCACCACAGCTCGCTTTAGCGAACTGACCGGGCTAGCTATAGATGCTGCCGGAAACCTTTTTGTAGCTGATAACAAAAACAAAAATATCCGTAAGATCACCCCTAACGGAGTGGTATCTACAATTGCGGGCAGCGGCAGAACTGGATATGATGATGGCCCGGCAGCGACAGCAGCTTTTGGATACCCTCAAGGATTGGCTGTTGACGCAGCAGGCAACATCTTTGTGGCTGATTACGATTATCCGCTTACATCAACCATTAGGATGATCAATACAGCCGGCTATGTAAGCACCTTTTTGCAGGGCAATACCCAAGCTGTCGCCAACGGACCGATCAACGCTTCGTCCACCTATTTTTCGGATAGTGTTGTGTTTGATGTGGCGGGTAATATGTATATCTCTAACCTGGGTGTGGTAAGCAAAGTGGCTTTTAATTAGTGCCATTGTTGTAAAAGACCTATTTACTTTTTCGGAAAATTTATCTTTGGGACAGGGGAACTTAAACCTTTATTAAAATGAAACTACTTAAAACGATCCTATCAACGTGCGTGCTGTTAGCCGCCATGGCCGGCTGTAAAAAAAGCGACTCTGTGATCAGCGATATTAAGATCCCTCCTGTCGTCATCACCCCGGCTAAACCATCAATAACTTCAACTTCGCCAACTAAGGTCTTGCCAAATAGTACTTTAACCATCACCGGGAAAAATTTCCCTACTGCTACCGGTAAAGTGGCCGTAAATTTTGGATCTGTTGCAGCAACCGTCGCCTCGGTCAGCTCTACCCAGATCGTAGTACATGTTCCGGCAGCCGCAAAGTCCGGCCCTGTGATCACCATCTTAGATGGCTCGGCCATGGTAGCTGCCCTTGATGTTACCGTGCTAAGCGGTACCCAAAGCGCATGCGACTATACCCGTTATGTGGAGTATTTTGCATCAGATGCTTTAGGCAATGTGTATAATGATAGCAATAACAGTATCTACGTTAATAACCCGTCGGGTGTCAGCTCGCTGTTTATCCGCTCTGTTGCCGGCACGCCGGGCGAGTTTGCAGTTATATCGGGATTGGCATTTGATGCATCGGGAAATGTGTACTTTGCAGATCGTGCGAAAAACAAGATATTTAAAGTAACCGTGGCCGGCGTAATATCAACTTTTGCAGGCACCGGCGTGTCGGGTTTTGCCGACGGACCAAGTACCACCGCGCAGTTGGCAGCCCCTTCCGGCTTAGCTATTGATGCCTCGGGGAACCTATATACAGCAACTAACGCACGGATACGTAAGATCAGCAATACGGGTGAGATAAGCACCCTTGCAGGCCAGGCGCTCAGTGGCTATGTGGACGGACCAGCGTCGGTTGCCAAATTTGGAGCGGTCTATTCCATCGTAGTGGATAAAGAAAATAACATACTGCTAAGCGATGCCACTAATCATGTCATCCGTAAAATAACACCTGCGGGTGTTACATCTACATTTGCAGGAACCGGCGCAGATGGCTGGGATGACGGCACCGTTAAAACCGCGACCTTTAGGTGGCCGCAAGGTATGGCATTTAACGCCAATGGCGACCTTTTTGTAAGCGATAACTACTTTAACCCGGGCCGTGCCAGCAAAATAAGGATGATCAATAAAGCAGGGTTAGTGACCACATTCATGAACGGCGATTTTAGTACGCCTCAAGTGCTGCCCGGCCCGCTGAATGTTGCGTCGGTCATGTTCCCTAATGGATTAGCATTTAATGCGGCGGGAGATATGTACATAGCCCAAACAGGCAACGGTTGCCGTACCATAGTTACTTTTAACTAACTATAGTAAAATAGTTAGTTCCTTTAAGCCTGTTATCTGCATCGGCACGCTATCAGGCTTTTCGGCATTGTAAGGGTTAAAAAAGATAGCATCCATCCCAAAGTCGAGGGCTCCCAGCACGTCGGCTTCCAGGCTGTCGCCTATCATCAGGCTCTCGGCTTTGGTAGTGCCGGCCAGATTAATGGCGTGCTGAAAAATGCCCGGGTCGGGCTTGTTAACGCCCACCAGTTCGGATATGATGACGTGGGTAAAATACTTGCCAATATCACTGTTACAGATCTTTACATCCTGCGATTCTTTAAAACCATTGCTGATGAGGTGCAGGGTGTACTTGCCGCTTAGATATTCCAGCGTCTCGTGCGCATGCGGGAACAGGTTAGTTTTGGTTGGGCAAAGCCTAACGTAGGCATCCTCAAAACCATGCGGTATCACATCGGGGTGAACGCCCAGATCTAAAAACGTTTGCTTAAAGCGGGCCTCGCGCAAGGCTTGTTTAGTGATGTTGCCCAAATGGTAATCGCGCCAAAGTTTGTGGTTATTGGCGGTGTAGGTCTCAATAAATGTATCGGCCGAACTTAAACCGATATCGTTCAAGCGGTGCAGCACAAATAACTCATGCAGGGTCTCCTCGGCGTTCTTGTCAAAATCCCAGATGGTATGATCAAGGTCAAAAAAAATGTGTTTGTATTTTGAGGAGATGTCGAATTTCGGATGTTCCATTTCGGATGTGTGCTTATTGCGGACGTATCTTATTCGGATAGATCCTGTCGGCAAAGCTAAGGATAGTGGCTGAAAACCATCGTCCTAAAAATCTCATTTCATCAACTCAACAAAACTGTGATCGCCCTATCTTTACCGCCACTATGGACCGACCACAGAACGATACTTATTACAAATGGCTCTACATCCTTATTGGCATGGCTGTGCTGGTGAATTTTAGCGGCCTGTTCGTTACCATTATTGGTCCCGATGGTACGTTCTACGCCACCATCGCCAAAACTATGGTGCAAAAGCACGATTATGTAAACCTGTACGTAAAAGGCGCCGACTTTCTGGATAAGCCCCACTTCCCATTCTGGGTAACGGCGGCATTTTTTGAGGTGTTCGGGTTCGTGACCTGGGCTTATAAACTGCCGGGTATCCTGTTCCTGATGATGGGCGCGGTTTATACTTACCGCTTCGCCAAGGATCTTTACAACAAAGAGATCGCCCTATGGTCGGTACTGATCCTGCTGACGGCCGAGCATATCATCATTTCTAATAACGATGTGCGTGCGGAACCTTACCTTACCGGGTTGATCATCGCGGCTATTTATCACCTTTACTTGGCCCACACCCGCAATAATTATTGGCATATCCTGTGGGGCAGCATCTTTGCCGCGCTGGCCATCATGACTAAGGGCATGTTCGCTATTATCCCCATCGGTGGCGCTATCGTGGCGCAATTCATCTTCACCAAACAATGGCGGGCGCCATTTCACTTACGCTGGTTATTGGCGATAGTGTTAACGCTGATCTTTATCCTGCCCGAGGTGTATTGCGTGTATGCGCAATTTGACCTTCATCCCGAGAAATTGGTGTTCGATAAGCACAATGTATCGGGTGTGAAATTCTTTTTTTGGGATAGCCAGTTCGGGCGGTTCTTCAATACCGGCCCTATCAAAGGCAGCGGCGACCCGTTCTTTTTTGTGCATACTTTGGCCTGGGCATTTTTGCCATGGTCGTTACTGTTGTTCGCGGCTATCTATCAGTCTATTAAGCAACAAGTAAAAAATACAGCTAACGCGCAGTGGTATTGTTTGGGTGGAGCACTGCTGACGTTCCTGGTGTTCTCGGCTTCCAAATTCCAGTTGCCGTATTATTTAAATATCATTTTTCCGCTTTTCGCTATTCAGTTGGCGGCTTACCTATATACCCTACAAAATTCAAAAAGTAAATATTGGGTGCAAAATGTGCAGTCGGTAGTGATGTTGCTGATGCTAATAGTTGTCGCCGCGCTGCAATATTATTTCAGGCCGGAGGCTTTAGCCTGGCCGGTAGTGGTAATCATGGGCTTGCTGATGGTGCTGGCCATGTCTATCCCGAAACACACCCGCGTGGGCGAGATCCGCAAAGTGGCCATCCGCACCACCATTGTTGCCTTTGTGGTCAACCTGTATTTTAACCTGGCTTTCTATCCGACGCTGTTAAAATATCAGGGCGGCAGCGAGGCGGCTGATTACATCAATAGCATCAATACCAACAATTACCCAGTTGCGCAAACCGGCGATGTATATAGTTTCCCGCTTGACTTTTACATCCGTGGGACGCTGAAAACTATCGACCCCGTAGGCAACGGCCCCCTGCCGCAAAAGCCTTTCTACCTGGTAAGTAACGCCCGTGTTTTAGGTGATCTTGTCAAACTGAAAGGCTGGCAAATGGAGGAAGTTAAGTCGTTCGATACTTATTGGATATCTATGCTTAAGACCGCTTTCCTTAACCGGACTACCCGCCAAGCTGAATTGGAGACCATTGTTGTTGTACTGGTGAAATAAGGTCGCCCCTAACATTATTAAGATCATGCAAATTCGTAAAGCTACCATAGCCGATATCCCTGCCATTATGCAGGTTGTTAAAGAAGTTATCCCCGTGATGCGCGCCTCGGGTAATTTTCAGTGGGATGATAAATACCCTAACCCGCAAGTTTTTGAAAGCGACATAGCCGCCGATCAACTTTGGGTGGCCAATGTGGATGGCGACCTTGCAGGTCTTGTTGCCATTACTACCGAGCAATACCCCGAGTACGCCCAGGCGGGTTTGGATATATCGCAAACCGCTATTGTGATCCATAGGTTGGCTGTTAGTCCGCGGTTTAAGGGTAAGGGGGTAGCCATTAACCTGGTGCTACAGGCCGATGCGGTGGCTAAGGAACGTGGTATCGATATCCTCCGCATTGATACCAATGCCGAAAATAAGATCGCGCGGAATCTGTTCACAAAAGCGGGTTACGAGTTCAGGGGCGAGATCACACTACAGTTCCGCCCGGGGCTGAAGTTTGTTTGTTTTGAGAAGTTGTTGTAGGAAATTTGGCGGGAATTTGGTATATTTACTGTACTGAACTTTGTCATAGTGTTGCGTTACTTTACCCTTTTCTTCTTCCTTATCGCCTGGTTTTCTGCCCGTGCGCAACGGGATATGGATCTGCATTTAGATGGCGTTGTATTAAGCGGAAAAAATGTGCTTAAAGTTAGGCGCTATCTTAATGAGCCTTATTTGTGGGTACTTGCCGATAATAACGAGGTTTTTCGCGTGAACACTTTAACACGGGCTGTGGAAGACCTTACCGGCGCCTTTAGTACCTATGCGGCCGGGCAAGAGTTTATTGATATTGCAATAGTAAATGCTAATGTGGCGGTTGTAGCTACAAGTACGCGGCTGCTGCATTACACTGCCGGATCTGTAAAGGTTGTCGGTGCCGCCGAAGGCTTGTCGGGCGTGATCAATTCTATCGCCTTTGATCTTTTCGATTATTGGAACGCCAAAGTTGTATTAGTTGCTACCGACAAAGGTATGGACCGCTATGAAACTGAGCTGAGCAAGGTAACCCGAACTGATGTTTATAACAACGCCCGCATTTTTGAAACGAGTTACCGAAACCTGATGTACGTTAATAACAGGATCTGTGGTTGCGACTACAACGATGTTACTACCCGGAGCGTGGATATGAGAGAACACGGTGGTGGTTGGGCAGGCGAGTTATGGAAAGGCGGGGCCTTTGGCAACGAAATAAAGTCGGCATATTTTTCAAGAGCAAGTACTGGTTACTTCCATGGGACATCCGGTTATAATGTTAATGAGTTTTGGGCTACAGAAAAAGGGCTTTTTCAATTGTATTTTGATCAGTCGAGCAGATTGTATTCGCCTTACAAACATTTTTTTCAAGGCCAGTCGGTCACAAAGATCACATCGATATATGGTTTGTTGCCGTTCTATATAAACTCCTCAATAGAGGGGGCACAGGAAAATATACTTGTTGGCACCAAGAATGGTCTGTACTTTAGTGATTCCCGATTTTTGAGAAGGGAGAATGATTTTTCTTTTTTCTATTGCCAGGAATTAGGCGATAAGTCTGTTAACGATATCAGTGTTAATATTGCTGAGTTAAGCAGGTCGGCATCGTCTTACGTCCCGGCTGTACGTTGCGAAGATGGTATATGGGTTGCGGCCACCGACGGGCTTTACTTGCTTCGCCCCGACTATGCGCCATACAAAAAAAACGAGAGGTTAAATATGCTTGGTTTTAATATACAAAGCGGAGTAGCAGAAATGCAAATATGCGGCGATACCAAGATCTCCTTAGCGATGGGTTCCGATCCGGATCTGTTCATAAAATGGTATAAGGATGGCGTATCGATAACAAACGAAAGCGACATTACATACACCATAACCCAAGCCGGTGAATACTATGCAATACTGACAGACCCATGCTCGGGTATTAGCAAGGAGACTAATCACCTTAAAGCTACACTGGGTACAGCACCAACTTTTACCTTCAATTATCCGGATAAGCTGAATTATTGCGAAGGGTCGGTAGCCACGTTAACCGTCGACGATAAACCGGGCTATAGGTATCGCTGGTATAACCAGGGAATGCTGGCCTCTAATAACACACCTATCCTAAGCACCACGATGCCGGGTAAATACCGGGTAGAATTGACCGCTTGTACAGATGGTTGGGTATCATCTAAAGAAGTTGAAGTGAATTTTGTAAAAGTGCCCGTACCGGTCATCTCTGCCGATAAGCCGGCCTATTGCACGGGCGAGCAAGCTACGTTAACAGCAACCGCTCCCGTTGTTTCGGGTGGTATCGTTAACTCGCAGCCTTACCAATATCAATGGTATAGGGATGGCGTGCAAATATCGGGTTCTTCGGCAACGATAAGCACCTTACTGCCCGGTAAATACAAAGTCGACGTTACCGCCTGTGCCGGTAATACCAGCACCTCTGCCGAGTTTCAGGTCTCGTTCATTAATATCACTACACCGGTGGTTACTGCAAATAAGCCCTCTTATTGCATTGGCGATCAGGCCACGCTCTCTATCAACTTTATTAATGATGGTACATATACTGTTAATTGGATGCTGGACGGCCAGGTTATTGTTGCGGACAGGAACAAAACCAACATTAGCACTATCCGATCTGGTAGCTATACCGTAAGCATTACCAGTAACCTAAGTAACTGTGGTGTAACCTCGGTGCCGCAGGTGGTGTTTTTTGATGGCACGGTACCTACGTTCACATTTAACTATCCGGATAAGCTGAACTATTGCGCGGGTTCTACCGCAACCTTAACTGTGGATGATAAGCCAGGCTACAGGTACCGATGGTATAAAGACGGTGTGTTGAATAGGAATAGTACTGCCACGATGAATACCTCTATTCCCGGTAAATATAAAGTAGAACTGACCACCTGCTCAGACGGCTGGGTACCGACAAAGGAAGTTGAGGTCAGTTTTATAAAAGTGCCGGTACCGACCATCGCTGCAAATAAGACCGCCTACTGCGCAGGCGAACAAGCTATACTTACAGCGATCGTGCCTAATGTACCGGCGGGCATTGTTAACTGGCAGGCTTATCAGTACAAATGGTTTAAAGATGGGGTGGCCCTCAGCAGCACTTCCGCAAATATCAGTGTGACCCAACCTGGCAGGTATCAGGTGGAGGTTACAGCATGCTCCGGCAATACCACCTCATCAGCCGAGTTCCAGCTAAATTTTATCAATATCGCCACTCCGGTTATCGCGGCGGGGAAGCCTGCTTACTGTATTGGTGATCAGGCTACGCTATCGACAACGTTTGTCAACGATGGTACTTATACGGTCGAATGGCTGCGCAATGGCGTGGCGATCCCTGCCGAGCGCAATAAGCAAAGCATCAGCACTACAATTGCAGGTAATTACATGGTAAACATCACCAGCAACCTCACCAACTGCAGCCAGGGGTCAGCAGTTTATGCGCTGAGTTTTGAGACACCGCCAACGATCAGGATAGACCGTGTGATCAACACTACCTTATGTAGCGGACAGACCGTTGATCTGAAAGCCACCTACAATGGCGGCTCGGTTTTATGGAGTACCGGCGAAACGGCAAGCCAGATCAGCGTTAAAAATTCGGGCACTTATACGGCTGCCGTAAGTACGCCTGGCGGCTGCAGCGTTAACGACAATATCAATGTCCAGTTTTTAGCTAACCCGGTGCTGAATGTTCCCAATGCCACATTATGCCGTTTCACCAACGAGAAGATCACGTTAACCGCGCCGCCCGGATTTGCCAAATACGAATGGAATGGGCAGACGGGCACGGTCGAGTACACTACAGGTACGCTTGGTTCGGTCACCTTAAAAGTTACTGACATTAACGGTTGCACGGCATCGCAAACGATCACCGTTACGGGCAAGTGCAAAGACATTTACATCCCCAACGCCTTTACACCCAACGGCGACGGCATTAATGACAAATGGCTGATAGCCGGCCTTGAAGGCGACCCGACCGTGAATGTGAAGATCCATAGTCGTACCGGCACCCTGCTGTTCCAAAGTCAGGGTTATGCTACACCGTGGGATGGTACCCACCGCGGGGCGACTTTGCCGGCCGGGGTTTACTATTATGTTATATCGGCCAAAGGTTCAGACCAATTATTGAGCGGCGCGATCACCATTATCAGATAGACCGAAGATAAAACACCCCACCTTTGCGCCCGTTTTAGTATCATTGCATCTGAAAAACCAGCTACTGTAATGGATATTAAAGTTATAGCCTTTGATGCCGATGATACCCTTTGGGTGAACGAACCTTACTTCCGCCGTACCGAAGAAGCTTTTTGCGAGCTGATGAGCGGTTATCTTTCCCTTCGAGATCTGGAGCGCGAGTTGCTGAAGATAGAGATAGCCAATTTGCCGCTGTACGGTTATGGCGTTAAAGGTTTCGTGCTTTCGATGATAGAGACCGCCATGCGTGTATCGCAAAAGACCATTAGCATTGATGTGATCGAGCGGATATTGGAATTGGGTAAAGCCGTGTTGGACGAGCCGATAGAACTACTGGACGGTGTAGAAGAAGTACTCCGCACCCTCAAACAACAATACCGGCTGGTAGTAGCCACCAAAGGCGACCTGCTGGATCAGGAGCGCAAGCTAAAAAAATCGGGCCTGGGGCATTACTTTCACCATATCGAGATCATGTCTGAAAAGGACGAAGCCAATTATCAAAAACTGCTTCGCCACCTGGATATCCAACCACAGGAGTTGTTGATGGTGGGTAATTCCCTAAAATCAGATATATTGCCGGTGCTGAGTATTGGCGGTTATGCCGTACACGTGCCGTACCACATTACTTGGGCGCACGAGCAGATAGAGCATACCATAGAGAACGAACGCTTTAAAAGCGCCGAGAATATTTTGCAAGTACTGCAAATGTTGTAACATAAATAAATAATGTCATCCTGAACGCACTGAAGGAACTTCTCCATTAGGACGAGCGGCCTCACAGATAACGGTCAGGTGTCATCAAACAAAATATCATGAAAAAATTAACCCTTTTCATTGCAACCGCGTTCATCGCCCTTAATTCGGTTGCGCAAAGCGACAATAGCGAACTGGCGATCATTCCCCGTCCGGTTAAAATGGGCCGTACAGTTGGTAGCTATCTGCTTAAAAAAACGGTTACCATCTCCCTGACCGGCAACGGCATCAAAGCCGTAAGTGATCACCTGACCGACCGCTTTAGCAAGGTTGGTATCTACGCTATCGTAAGCAAAGCTACTGCCTTGCCTGCCTCTATTAAATTAGTGGTCGACGCGCAACCCGACCGCACCCTCGGCGACGAAGGTTATACCCTATCGGTAACCTCATCGGGCGTAAGCATTCATGCCAATAAGCCACAGGGCTTGTTCTATGGCGTGCAGACACTCTTTCAACTGATGCCTAAGCAGATCGAAAGCGTGGACAAGGTTGGCGATATCCGCTGGACCATCCCTCACGTGCAGATCACCGACTATCCGCGTTTTGCCTGGCGCGGGTTGATGTTTGATGTTACCCGCCATTTCTTTACAAAAAACGAAGTGAAGCGATTTATTGATGACATGGTGCGCTACAAATATAACCTGCTGCACCTGCACCTGACCGACGACGAAGGCTGGCGCATCGAAATAAAAAGCCTGCCACGACTGACCGAGGTTGGTGCCTGGAACGTGAAAAAGGTAGGCGATTTTGGCACTTTTAGTCCTCCGCTGCCTGATGAGCCGCGTAATTATGGAGGTTTTTATACGCAGGATGATATCCGCGAGATAGTAGCTTATGCTAAAGATCGTTTTGTGGACATTATGCCCGAGGTTGATGTGCCGGGCCATAGTCTGGCGGCGATCGCGGCCTACCCCGAACTTTCGGCTACGCCGGGTGCCGACCAATACCGTGTACGATCTGGAGAGAAGATCATGAACTGGGGCAGCGATGGTATGACCGCGCTGATCGATAATACCCTTAACCCGGCCAGCGAGAAGACCTACGAATTTTTAGAGAAAGTGGTAAGCGAAATAGCGCCGCTATTCCCTTTTAAATACATACACATGGGCGGCGACGAGTGCGCCAAGAACTTTTGGGAAAAGAGCGATGCCATTAAAGAACTGATGGTACGCGAAAACCTGAAAGACATGGAACAAGTACAAGGCTACTTTGAAAAACGCCTGGCCAAGATTGTTGAAAGCAAGGGCAAAAAGTTTTTAGGCTGGGACGAGATAGTAGAAGGTGGCGTAGGTACTAATGCCGCCGTAATGAGCTGGCGAAGTGTGAAAAAAGGCATTGAGGCCGCTAAATTGGGTCACGAGGTGGTGATGAGTCCGACCGAATTCGCTTACCTCGACTATATGCAATCAGACAGGGTGATGGAGCCAAGAGTTTATGCCAGCCTGCGTTTAAATAAGACCTACATGTTCGAGCCGCTGCCGGACGGGGTGGATGCCAAGTTGGTTAAAGGTGGCCAGGCCAACCTGTGGACCGAACAGATCTACAACATGCGCCAGGTGCAATACATGATCTGGCCGCGCGCCATGGCCGTGTCCGAATCGGTATGGTCGCCAAAGGCTAAAAAGAATTGGCCTGAGTTTTTTGGCCGTGTTGAGAAACATTTCCCGCGATTGGATGAAGCGGAGATCAAATACGCCCCAAGCGTTTACGACCCGGCATTTACGCCATCCATCGCGCCTAATAATGAGTTGCGGATAGAATTATCTACGGAAATTACCGGGCTGGATATTTATTACACTTTTGATAATTCGTTCCCGGACAGGTTCTATCCTAAATATACCGGGCCATTGATCGCGCCAAAAGATGCACGCCAGTTAAGGGTGATCACTTATCGTGGTAAAGAGCCGATAGGCCGTTTGGTAAGCATGCCGATAGAGGAATTGAACACACGCATAAAACGCACGCCAACACCAGTGCCACTGAACGTAACGCCGGTAAATCAGCCGCCGGTTACGCCGCCAAAAAAATAGTAAGAATACCAGTTAGAAAATAATGACCGGGTTGTAGCTGTTTTTGTTAATGACCTTAACATTGTGCGCATCGATAAGCCGATCGGTGAAAATGGTTCCGCCTTTCATGGTAAACTAATGTAGGGATACCGTTAAGATTGATAAAAGGCAGAACCATCGGCTTAAAATAATGTTATTTGTACTGATCGGCTAAAAATTAAAGTTGTGTGAATGTTACACTTATGTTTGCTTGATCTTGGTGTTTTAAATATATTTGGGTGTTCCTTAACCCTAAAGGCTACACCGGCTACAATAAAGAAAAACATAGTCCCATTTACCAATGGATGATAAAAAACTTTACGTACACTATGGTTGCGGCCAATGCGCCCCGCCCGAATGGAAGAACTTTGATGTTTCGCCTACCCTTCGCATTCAAAAAACACCGGTGTTAGGTTTCTTGTTAAAGAACGTATTAGGTCAAAAATTTGACAAAAATGTAAAATACGGCGATGTGACCGAAGGCTTGCCCGGCATTGCCGATAATTCGGTAGACGGTGCCTATTGCTCTCACGTGCTTGAACACATGTCGTTAGAGGATTTTAGGCTGGCTATTGCCAATACCTACAAAATGCTGAAACCGGGTGGTGTGTTCAGGCTGATCATGCCGGATCTGAAGGTTTTGGTCGACGATTACATTGCCGATAAAGCCAAAGGCGACAAGGATGCATCTATCCGTTTTATAAAGCGTACCATTATGGGTATGGATAAACGCCCGTCGACGGTTTTAGGTCGAGCCAAACAGGCCTACGGCTATCTGGGGCATCTTTGGTTATGGGACGATGAGGCAACCATAAACGAGTTAGAAAAAGCCGGCTTTAAGAACATCCGCAAGATAGAATTTAACGACTCGCCAGATCCGATGTTTAAACTGGTAGAGAACGAAAAACGCTTTGAACTTTGCGTGAAGTTAGAAGCTGTGAAATAACAAACACAAGTCATTTTACAACTTAAAAGAGCCGGATATGTACAAAAAGCTTTTTCCGACTCTTTATTTTTTAGGACTGATCATCCTGACGCTATCGGCTTGCGTATTGGCCCGCAGCCGAACCAACCATCGTGTGATGACGGTGACAGGTTATCCCGATGCAGCCACGCTCGGTCTGATGTTGCCGCACGAGCATATCTTCACTGATTTTAGCGGAGCCGAAACAGTAACCCCACGATACGATCGCGAAGAAGCTTTTCAATTCGCGCTGCCATATCTAAAAAAGCTAAAGGCATCGGGCGTGAACACTATTGTCGAGTGTACGCCCAATTATATCGACAGGGACGTTGCTCTACTAAAACGGCTTTCGGAAGCATCTGGGCTTAACATTATCACCAATACGGGATACTACGCCGCCGTCAACTTTAAATACCTTCCTAAACATGCCTATACCGAAACCGCCCAACAATTGGCCGGCCGCTGGATAACAGAATGGCGAGATGGCATAGCCGGCACGAATGTTCGACCGGGCTTTATCAAATTAGGTGTTGGGAATGCCCCGCTCGCTCCCATCGAGCGTAAACTGATCGAAGCAGCAGCCATCACACACCTCCGTACCGGACTAAAGATATACATCCACACCGGCGATGGCAAAGCTGCCGTAGAAGAAGCCGATCTGTTGCAAAGCAAAGGCGTATCGCCTTCAGCGTTGATCTGGGTGCATGCCCAAAATGATGCTACCGGAGTTTATCAACAGCAATTGGCACAGCGCGGGGTCACCATCAGTTTAGATGGTTACAGCCCGCAGCAAAAGGCCAAGTATATCGGGCATCTGAACCAATTAAAAAAGGCCTCGTTGTTACACAAGGTGATCTTATCGCACGATAATGGTTTCGCGGTCGAACTGGAGGATGGCAAGATCACGTTCAAAGCATTTGGCGGACAAGCGGGCGACATCTACACATCCATCCAAACCGACCTGATCCCCGCATTACTAAAAGCAGGCTTTGATCAGCAAGAGATCGACCTGATGACCAAAACCAACCCGGCTAAAGCGCTTACTATCGAGGTGCTGATGGCTAACTAAAATTTACGCCGATGCCGAGGAACGCCTTTTACGCCTCCATCTTTTGAACAGCAAGATCAAAATAGCAATGATGATCATGACAGGCCAAAGCCCGATAATGCCAAAGAACAGACCTTGTAGTAATTCCCAGCCATCAGATAGCGCGCGCTTGAATTTATATCCAGCGCCATAGCCTTTATCTGTCGGGTCGGTGCTTTTGGTATAGAAGGTAATGTCCAGGGTACTGTAGGCAACTTGTTTGCTCAAGTAATTTAACTGTCCTTGTTGCGATTCTATATCGCTCCTTATCTCGGTCAGCTTGTTCTCTACCTCCAAAACATCACTCATTTTGTTGGCTTGTTTAAGTAAGGCCAGGTAACGTTGCTCTAAAGCCTTTTTATTTTGCAGGCGGGTGCTCAGGTCGATGTATTGCGCGGTCACGTCCTCTGTGCTGATGTTCTTACTATCGATATGCGCGGCAGCGTTAGACACATCGCTTAAAAACGTTTCAAAGGCTTTGCCCGGAATACGGGCGTTGAGTGTATATTCCTTACGACCTTCTTCGCCGTCGCTGGTCTCACTTTCCTGCGCTACGTAGCCTCCTGCTTTTTTTAAGGATGCGATGATGACCGCACGGCTCTCTTTTACATTAGCCGACTCAAAGCGGATGTCACCTGTCTTGATCACCTTTTTGGTAGTGTCTCGCACTTGTTGCATCGGAGGCGGAAAGCGGACCTGATCCACGATCGGTTTATTGGCTATAGCCGAGTTATCGACCACCTTATTGGCCTCATCGGCCGCATAGTCCTTAGCAAGGGCGTCTGGAGAGGCAGAAATCTTCATGGTCTGGATCTCTTTATCAGTAGAGCCACTACAGCTCACGCAAATAGTAAAGGCAAATATGCCGACAAACAAAGCGATGTTTCTCATACTGTTCGGGGTTTTAGTTTATCATTATTGCGGTGCCTGTCGGCATCGCGGATACTCTTTTTCTCCAGGTTCTTTTCCAATGCCTCGGTGAGATTTATGCCGGTCTGATTAGCCAGGCAGATCAACACAAAAAGTACATCGGCCATTTCATCTGCCAGGTTAACTTCCGTATCCGACTTTTTAAATGATTGCTCGCCGTATCGCCTTGCCATAATGCGGGCTACCTCGCCAACCTCCTCCATCAGGATGGCGGTGTTGGTCAGTTCGTTAAAATAACGGATGCCGGTGGTCTTTATCCAATTGTCTACTGTTTGCTGGGCTTGTTCAATGGTCATTATATGTGGGTTCTCTAAATAGCACTAATTTTTTCGAATGGGAGCGAATTACACGAATTTCAAAAAACTCTTATTCCGAATTAAGGCCCGATCTGTGAATTACTACCAGCAAATATCGGTAACGAATATATAACTAAATGCTTAGTTGTATATTGTGTAAATGATCTTAAAAAATTGATAAGGGTAAAACTAATGGTTTTCACGGTCCTTTGTATCCATCACAATGGTCACCGGCCCATCGTTTACCAAAGCTATCTTCATGTCCGCACCAAATATTCCTGTGGCGACAGGCTTGCCGATCAACTCGCTAAGGGTCTGTATCATCTCTTCATAAAGTGGGATGGCTTTATCAGGTCTGGCCGCCCGGAGGAACGATGGTCTATTACCTTTCTTAGTATTCGCAAAAAGTGTGAACTGAGAGATCAGTAAAATATCGCCTTTAACTTCAGCCAATGCTTTATTCATCAGCCCATTCTCGTCCCCAAACACCCGCATGCCAACTATCTTTTGGGCCAGCCATTGCAGGTCTTCGGTAGTGTCGGCATCCTCGATACCTAAAAGGACCAAAAAACCAATACTGATCTGGCCGGTAATATTATTATTAACAGTGCAGGAGGCCTGCGAAACTCGTTGTAGGATAGCGCGCATGGGAAAGACAAGATTATTAAAAAGAGTGAAGAATATAGAGTCAAGATGCAAGAGTAAAGTAAATGCTCAAAAAATGCAAGATCAGAACGTAATGCTTCTGTCTTGTTTCTTGACTCTATATTCTTGATTCTCTTCTCAAGCGCGTGTGTCGTTCCCGTGATAGATGCTCAGGTAGCTTTCGTAACGGGAAATATCGATCTCGCCTTCCTCTACGGCTTCCAACACGGCGCAGCCGGGTTCGTTCACGTGGCGGCAGTTGTTAAAGCGGCATTGGTTAAGGCGGTCCCGCATTTCGGGGAAGAAGTGGCTTAGCTCGGCTTGCTCTATGTCGATCACACCTAACTCGCGGATGCCGGGGGTGTCTACAATAAAACCTCCGCCCGGTAGTTGGTGCATCTCGGCAAAGGTGGTGGTGTGCATCCCTTTGTCGCTCCAGTCGGATACCTCGCCTGTGCGGATGTCCAGATCTGGTAGCAGGGCGTTGATCAGGCTGGACTTACCCACGCCGGAATGTCCGGAGAATAGGGTTGTTTTACCGGTGATGAGTTCAGTGATCTGATCGATATTAGTTCCTTTTAAAGCTGAAACCTCGTAGCAAGGATAACCGATCTTTCTGTAGATGTCCTGGTATTCTGCCAATATCTCTAAGCCCTCTTTACTGAAAAGGTCCAGTTTATTAAATACCAGCGCGGCGGGAATGCTGTAGGCCTCGGCAGTGACCAAAAAGCGGTCGATAAACCCTAAAGAGGTACGTGGCGAGGCCAAGGTCACCACCAAAAATGCCTGATCCAGATTAGCTGCAATGATCTGTGCCTGTTTGGATAGATTGATGGATTTGCGGATGATATAGTTGCGACGCGGGTGAAGGTTATTGATCACGGCGTTATCGCTGCCGGGTTCAAACTCGATGTCCACCACATCGCCAACGGCAACGGGGTTAGTAGTACTAAGCCCTTTTATGCGAAACTTACCTTTAATACGCGCTTCCACACGGCGGCCGTCGGGTAGTTGTACTTGGTACCAGCTTCCGGTAGATCTGATGATGAGTCCCTGCATGGGTGGCAAAATTACGGAATTGGGTTGATAGTTGTGATGGCTATCGCGTGGCGCTTACCCCTTATAAACAGGTTCTGCTAAAGCAGAGCCCGCTGTATTCCCCTAAATTAGGGGAAAGTAACAGCCATGCAGTTTGTAATGCCTTTCATAAGGGGTACTCCCCCAAAAACTATTTTCAAATAAATTTGGACGCTAAATAATTATCTACCTATCTTGTCGTCATTAAATAACATGATCAATAACACCACCATTACATCAATTATTATTACCACCGGGATATACCTCGGAGGGAAATGATGTTTTGGTACCATTCAAATAAAGAAACCGCAAAACGCCTTCCCTCCTAAAGAGGGAAGGCGTTTTTGTTTATGCACAATTGAACACGCTAAAAATGAAAGTCTTAAAATTCGGCGGAACATCCGTAGGCAGCGCCCAAAGTATCAGCACGGTTATAGATATCCTCAAAAAGGAGGACCTGTCTAAAGGCGCGCCCGTAGTGGTATTATCCGCCATGAGCGGGGTGACCAACCTGCTTACCCACATGGCCAACGCCGCCGCCACCGGTCAGGATTTTACGGCGCACCTGGCCGAGCTGGAAACCCGCCACTTTGGCGTGGTAAAAGAATTGCTGGATGTCCAAGCACAAAATCCGGTCTTCACACGATTGAAATTGTACTTTAACCAGTTGGAGGACCTGCTGCAAGGTGTGTTGACCTTACGCGAGTTAACCCCGAAAACTTTGGACCTGATCGTCAGCTTCGGCGAGCGTTGTGCTACTTTGTTGGTAAGCCGTATCGCCATGCAATACTTCCCGGCTTGCTTATTTGTAGATGCCACCGAGGTGGTTAAGACCGACAGCGCGCACGGACAAGCCAAAGTTAATATGGAACTGACCGGTCTGTTGATCAACGACCTGTACCGCGCCAACAGCGATAAGATCCTATTCGTGACCGGCTACATCGCAAGTAACGATGCCGGTAACGTAAGCACTCTCGGTCGCGGTGGCAGCGATTACACCGCGGCGATATTCGGCTCGGTGCTGAATGCATCGGCTATTGAGATATGGACCGACGTGAACGGCATGATGACCGCCGACCCAAGGATGGTAAAGAAAGCGTTCTCGCTGCCTGAATTAAGCTATACCGAGGCGATGGAACTATCTTATTTCGGCGCAAAGGTGATCTACCCGCCTACCATGATACCGGCTTTTTTAAAGCGTATCCCCATCGTGATCAAAAACACTTTCAATGTAGATTTTGAAGGCACAGTGATCCGTCATGATCCGGGTAAGTCTAAGTTGGCTATTAAAGGTATCTCATCGGTAAATAAGATCAGCATTATTAATTTAGTAGGTAGTGGCATGGTGGGCAAGGCCGGCTTCAGCGGCAGGTTGTTCTCGCTGTTGGCGAGGGAGCAGATCAACGTGATCCTGATCACCCAATCATCATCAGAGCATAGTATCACTTTCGCGGTTCAGCCTGAGGATGCAGAGAAAGCCAAGCTACTCATCGAGCAGGAGTTTGAACTGGAACTGTTAGCTAAAAAATTAGAGTACCCTGTGATAGAGGCCGAGCTTTCGGTATTGGCTATCGTTGGCGAGAATATGAAACAGACCCCCGGTATGTCGGGCAAGTTGTTCCATGCCTTGGGCAGGAATGGTGTGAATGTGCGGGCGATAGCGCAGGGTTCGTCGGAGTATAATATCTCGGTGATCATATCTGTTGTTGACCTGGCTAAGGCGCTTAATGCGGTGCACGATGCTTTCTTTAGTCAGCTGAACAAGACCTTGCATGCATTCTGTTTAGGTACGGGCAACATCGGCAAAACCTTATTTAAACAATTGGATCAGCATAAAGACTATCTTGAAAAGAACAACGGCATACAGGTAAAAGTGGCCGGCATCAGCAACACACGTAAAATGATGTTCGATGTGGATGGTGTAGACCTGAAGGATTGGGAAGATAAACTGCAAGCATCAGATGAACCGGCCGATTTAGCCGCTTTTGTAGCTAAAATGAAAAGTCTGAATTTGCCTAACTGTGTATTTATAGATAATACGGCAAGCCCTAAGCCGATCGAGTTTTATGAGGAGATATTTAAGTCTAACATATCGGTTGTTACCTGCAACAAGATCGGTAACTCGGGCAGCTATCAGCGTTACAAAACCTTCAGAGATACCGCCCGCGCGCATGGTGTCGACTTTTTCTATGAGACCAACGTGGGTGCCGGCTTGCCGATCATCCACACACTAAAAAACCTAATGGGCAGCGGCGACCGTCTGCAAAAGATAGAGGCCATACTGTCGGGTACTATCTCATACATCTTTAACAATTTTAAAGGCGATGCCAACTTCCACAATGTGGTAAAGACCGCGCAAGACTTAGGCTATACCGAACCCGACCCACGCGACGACCTGCGCGGCACCGACTTTATGCGTAAAGTATTGATCCTTGCCCGCGATGCCGGTTTTGAAATGGAAGCCGAAGATGTGCAGATCGACAACATCCTGCCACAAGCTTGTTTGGATGCTGCATCGGTAGATGATTTTTACGCTGCCCTACAGTCGGAGAACGTCTACTTTGAAGATCTGAAGAACCGTGCCGAAAGCGAAGGCAAGGTACTCCGCTATATCGGTAAGCTGGACAATGGTAAAGCAAGCATCAGCCTACAAATGGTAGATAGCGAGCACCCCTTCTACACCATGAGCGGCAGTGATAATATCATCGCCTTTAACACCGACCGTTACAGCGCCCGCCCAATGGTGGTAAAAGGTCCCGGCGCAGGTGCTGAAGTTACGGCAGCTGGTGTGTTCGCGGATCTGATCAATGTGGGAGCGAACTAAAAGCCCCCTAACCCCCTAAAGGGGGAATTGATGTGCAAATCAGAGCATGTGCAGATATGCAAATGGAAAAAATAAAATAAAAAATAACGTCATCGCGAGGAGCTTCTATCAGCGACGTGACGATCCCCGATGAGCAGAGCCGTTCTGCTTATCCGCGATTGCTTCGTTCCTCGCAATGACAAAACTTTATAACAATGAACGATCAATTAGAACAAATAAAAGCCCAATCAAAAATAGCTCCCCCTACAGGGGGCCGGGGGGATTCGTCCGTGTCGGTCTTCGCCCCCGCCACTGTAGCCAATGTGGTATGTGGCTTCGACGTATTAGGCTTTGCCGTAGACGCCCCCGGCGATGAAGTAGTAATGCGTGTGACCGGCAAACCCGGCATCACCATCAGCAAGATCACCGGCGATAATGGTCGCCTACCGATGGATCCTGCTAAGAACACGGTGAGCGTAAGTGTAAAACATTACTTGGAGAGTATTGGTCGCACCGATTTAGGTTTAGATATCGAACTGCATAAAAAAATGCCGATCGGTAGCGGACTGGGTTCAAGCTCGGCAAGCACAGTGGCGGGACTGTTCGCCGCAAAGACCTTGCTGAATGACCAGCGCGATGTGGCCCAACTGCTTCCTTTTGCTATGAAAGGCGAGGAAATGGCCTGCGGTCACGGTCATGCTGACAACGTGGCCCCGGCGCTGATGGGAGGCTTTGTGCTGATCCGCAGCTACGAGCCTTTGGACGTAGTGCGTTTACCGCATCCAAAAGACCTGTGGTGTGCTATCGTATTCCCCGATGTGGATGTGCCTACCCGCGAGGCCAGACAGATCATCCGCAATAAGATCAATATGAAGGATGCCGTTACCCAATGGGGCAACGTAGCCGGATTGGTAAGTGGTCTGTTCATGAACGATATCGACCTGATCGGCCGCAGTATGAAGGACGTACTGGTAGAACCTGTACGCAGCATGCTGATCCCCGGCTTTTACCAAATGCGCCAAATGGCGATGGAGTTAGGCGCGGTAAGTTTCGGTATATCGGGATCCGGCCCATCGGTGTTCGCCTTTACAAAAGATGAACAGACAGCGCATGCCGTCATTCAAAAACTACAAGCGTTTTTGAGCGGGATGAAGATCCATTCAGAGAGTTATGTATCAACTGTAAATGATACGGGGCCGAGAGTTTTGTAGCCCCTAACCCCCTAAAGGGGAACAAATGTGCAGATGAAGAACAGTTGTTTCCCCTCTCGAGAGGGGACGCGCTGAACTAACATAAACATAAACTTTCATAGGGGTGCGTCCTTTCGCAGACTATGCAAACGCAGAACACACCCCTGACCCCTCTCAAGAGGGGAAGCGCGACGGCGACCATAAATAGTAAAGAAAGAAATCGGTGAAATCCTCCGAAAATCTGTGAGATCAAGAAAATGAAATTATATAGTACCAATAACCCATCATCACGCGTATCATTCAAAGATGCCGTTTTTAATAGCATGCCGCAGGATAAAGGCCTTTATATGCCTGTCGAGATACCGCGTTTACAGCAGGAATTTTTAGACAACTTGGATAAATACACATTACCTGAGATCGCTTTTACAGTAGCGCAACATTTATTAGCGGGTGCGATTCCCGATGGCGACCTAAAAACCTTAATAGATGACGCGATCAACTTTGATGCCCCGATAGTGGAATTAGAAGAAAATGTTTACGTGTTGGAGTTATTCCACGGGCCATCCTTGGCATTTAAAGATTTTGGTGCAAGGTTTATGAGCCGGGTGATGGCCTATTTTTTAGAGGAGGGCGAGAAACAATTAGACGTGTTGGTAGCTACATCCGGCGATACCGGTAGTGCTGTTGCCCTGGGTTTTTTAGGTGTGCCGAATACCCGTGTTACCATCCTTTATCCTAAAGGAAAAGTAAGTGGCATACAAGAGCAACAACTCACCACTAACGGACAGAACATCCGCGCGCTGGAAGTTGAAGGCACTTTCGACGATTGCCAGGCTTTGGTTAAACAAGCCTTTACTGATGCGGAACTGAACGAGAAATTCAGGCTAACATCGGCCAATTCGATCAATATCGCCCGTTTGGTCCCGCAGACTTTTTATTACTTTAATGCTTACGCGCAATTACTGCGTCAAGGTAAAAAGAAAGTTGTGTTCGCTGTGCCGAGTGGTAATTTTGGAAACATTGGCGCAGGTTTGTTAGCCTGGAAGATGGGTTTGCCTGTTGAACAATTCCTCGCGGCTACCAATGCCAATGATACCGTGCCCGAATTTTTGAAAACAGGTGTGTATCAACCCAAAGCAACCGTGGCAACCTTGAGTAACGCCATGGATGTAAGCTCGCCAAGTAACTGGGTGCGTATCGCGGATCTTTTTAAAAGCGATACCGAGGCTTTAAAAGAATTGATCACCGGTTACAGTTATGATGATGAGGTTACTTTAAAAGGTGTAGTTAAAATATTTAGCGACTACAAGTACGTGGCTTGTCCGCATACTGCGATAGCCTGGACGGCGTTGAAAGACTGGTTAGCGAAACAGAATGATGCTGAATTGGCTGGTGTATTCCTGTCGACTGCTCATCCCTGCAAGTTCCCGGATGTATTTCCGGAGCAGATCGGCAAGGCGGTGGTCATTCCGGAGCAGGTGAAAGCATTGGGTGATAAACCCAAACAGGCTACTGGATTAAAAGCAGACTTTGATGCGTTTAAGCAATATTTGTTAACGCATTAATGCGCTCTATCATACTGCTAAACAAAATGGGCCCTCGTTTTTTGCGAGGGGCCATTTTGTTTATATCAACCTGGTTACTTTACTATCCGCAGTAAGTTTCAGGTCATTTAATCCGCTTATCAAATTAAGGCCGGGGGTTTTGCCAATTTGCAGGCTGCCTTTATCCGCCTCTATTCCTAAAAATTTAGCGCCGTTAATGGTTGCCCATTCCAATAAACGGGCAGTATCTAAAGCCGGGAAATTCTGTTGCAGGGTGATCATCTCGCTCAGGATGCACAATTTTGTGTTCGAGGCCAGGCTGTCGGTCCCTAACGTCAGGCTATCACCTTGTCCAAGAAACAACTCAACCTTCGGCAGGCGTTTTTCGATGAACAGATTAGCGTTAGGGCAAAAGCACCAGGTTATCTTCTTGTCGAAACGTTTGGTGAAATAGATGTCCTTTAAATTAGTACAAGTATTATGCACCATCAAAATGCGCTGTTTACTGCTTAGCAATGGCAGGATAGATTGTAGTGAGTTACGGGCCTGCGGTTTAAAAAAATCGATATTCAAACCAAAAGAATCGTACAGGTCTAAAAAACCACCCAGTTTGTAGCGGTAGAACTTATTCTCATCTTCGCACTCCTGGTTGTGGATACTCAGCAAGTTGGTGTTCTTGTCCGCGTAATTCTTGATCAGCTTAAATAACTCTTTCGATACCGAGTATGGCGCGTGAGGTGTTAGCGAAGCATTGGGTTTAAACTCTTCAACCAGCGCCAGGCCGTTGTCAAATATCTCTTGCGCGCGGGCGGGTAAAAAGCTAAAGGTCTCTACAAAAGTGTGATAGTACAGCTTACTTTTTGCTTTAACGGGCGCTGTTATGGCGCTGTTGGATATATCGCCCACGGCAACTATACCGCGCTCGTACATGTCACTGTCCGATCGTTCGGCAGCGGCAAACACTTCGGCATCGTCGGCTTTGCGGGTGGACTGCACATTTTTAATGAACTGAACTAAACCGCTGCCTATAGTGAGTTTGTCTTTTAAGTGGGATAGTTCGAGATGGCAATGTGTATTAATAAACCCGGGGCAAATAATGCCGTTCAACTTTTCGGTATTGGGGTTGTGATGATCGGAAGGGTTGTCTGACAGGGCTACTATCTTACCGTCGTCATCAACGGTGATAAGTCCATTTTTAACAGGATCGGCATGTACAGGAAAAACGTAATCGGCTATAAAAGTTTTCATTGGTATCTGGCTAAGCTCATCCCGTCATTAATACAATATTAAGTTATTTTATATAACTATTGGTTAAAATACGATCAATTTCGGTTATTGTTTTATTTTTACAATTAAACAACACCATCAAATTACGGTCGTCAAAAAAATAAGTACCTTTGCCGCGTAACTTACAATGGCAAAAGTAGATATCCGTAGTTTGAGCCTTCCGGCTTTGCAAGATCAATTTACCCAAATGGGCGAAAAGGCTTTCCGTGCAAAGCAGGTTTTTGAGTGGCTTTGGAAAAGATCATGTACTTCGTTCGACGACATGAGCAATATATCTAAAGAACTGCGTACTAAACTAAATGATGGTTTTACTATCAATAACGTTAAAATTCATAACTCACAGTTTAGTGCTGATAAAACTATAAAAAATTCTTTTATTTTACACGATAACCATCTAATTGAGGGCGTTTTAATTCCTGCCCCCGAAAGGATGACCGCCTGTGTATCATCACAAGTTGGATGCAGCCTTACCTGTAAATTTTGCGCTACAGGCTATATGGACCGTAAGCGCAACCTCAACCCCGACGAGATCTACGATCAGGTGGTACTTATTCACAACCAAGCAGTTGTGAACTATGGCATCCCCCTGACAAACATAGTTTATATGGGCATGGGCGAACCATTGCTCAACTATGCCAACATGATGAGATCGATCGAGATGATCACTTCAGAGGAAGGCCTGAATATGTCGCCAAAAAGGATCACCGTATCTACTGCAGGTATTGCCAAAATGATCCGTAAACTTGGCGATGACGGCGTAAAGTTCAACCTGGCACTATCGCTACACGCTGCAAATGACAAAAAGCGTAACGAGATCATGCCCATTAACGAGCAAAACTCTTTAAAAGCCCTTGCCGACGCACTTAAGTATTTTTACGCAAAAACGAAGAATCCGGTTACGTATGAGTACATAGTTTTTGACGGTTTTAATGACAATATTGAAGATGCTGCCGAACTGGCCAAGTTTTGCAAGCACCTGCCATGCAAGGTGAACATCATTGAATATAACCCCATCTCATTCGCCAGTTTCCTTAATGCTGATGTAGATAAGATAGAGGCTTTTGCCGACCATTTGCGCAAACAAGGCATTATCACCAATGTGCGCCGTAGCCGTGGTAAGGATATTGATGCGGCTTGCGGGCAGTTGGCTATAAAGGATAAAGAAGCTGCTGTTTAGTTAGCGACCGCTGAATAATTTGACCTTTTATGATATCGCTGATGTTTTGTGTTTCGCAGGTTGATAATGACATCCCTCTGGCTTCAGGTTAAGACTAAAGTTTAACAAATGCAGAAAAGTCTGACTTTTCTGAACCCGACTGCAACATCCGCAATACTTTCATCGTCTATCCGGACATGAAAACAATTTATTCCATCTTATCAACAATTTGTTTGGTAGTGGCACTTAGCTCATGCTCGCACGATGTATATAACAACAAGGCTTTTTTAAAGGATAATGACCTGCAAGGCAAAAAACTTGCAGTGCTCCCTGTGGAGGTGACCTTGACCGGCAGTCAACCCAAAAATTCGGACTGGTATGCCGAGGAGCAAAGCACCAGCCTGTCTATCCAAAATGAGTTGGAGCACGCTTACCTGCAATACACCTCCTCTCACAGTCCTAAAAAACACCAACAGCAAGTACAAATGGTAGATGCCAATACGGTGAACCAGCGCCTTAAAACACGCGTGGCCGACCTGCGTACTACTTGGGGCATGGCTCCGGATAGCCTTGGTCGCATTGCCGGTGCCGACTTGGTATTACGTGTACGCATGAGCCGGATGCGTTTTATGAGTGATGCAGCCGCCAAAGGCATCAACGCCGGTGCTTTTATTATTGATGCGCTGATCAATACCAAAACCAACCAAATATCTACCCTGCCGCGCGTAAAAGCATCAGAGGTGAATTACGAGATCAGCCTGATCGATGTAAAGACCGGCACTGTGGTGTCAAGTTTTGTTAACCGGCCCGATAAAGACAATAATGGCAACAGCATCCGCAAAGGGAACGAGAAAATGGCTGAACAGTCTGCTGTGTTTGCGGTCAGGTAAGTTGTTATTTAAAAGCACCACAACGTCATGGCGAGGAGCTTCTATCAGCGACGTGGCCATCCCCGGCAAGCAGAGCGGCTCTCTATTCCTAACCTTTATATTGGGGATCGCTACGCTGCGCTCGCGATTGTGATAGCGTTTAAATGCAGAATGCCCCGAGGATCCTCGGGGCATTCTGCATTTAATATCAAATATTAGTTCTTTGGAGCATCTTTAGCATCAACTACCGGGCGTTTGTCGCGGTTGGCTAATTCCCAGCCTACAAAAAATGCATGCTGAGCGCGTTTGGCCAATAACGGGAAGTTGATCTTGCTTACCTCGTCGCCTAAGCCATGGTAGTCAGGGTGTGTACCGTTGAACCAGAAGATGATCGGTACGCCATGCTTAGCAAAGTTATAGTGGTCAGAACGGTAGTAGAAACGGTTAGGATCGTTCAGGTCGTCATAACGATAATCTAACTTCAGTTTGGTGTAAGTGTCGTTAGCTTTGTCCGATATCGCTTTCAACTCGGTACTTAACATGGCCGAACCGATAGGGAACACATAGTTAGCTGAATCTGCGTTGTTTTTGTAATCATCACCAACACGACCGATCATATCTATGTTCAGATCGGCAACGGTGTTAGCCATTGGGTAGATCGGGTGTTCACCGTAGTACTCAGAACCTAACAGACCTTTTTCCTCGCCAACGTTACCCAGGAACAATACCGTACGGCGCGGGCCTTTACCATCTTTTTGAGCTTGCGCAAAAGCACGGGCAATAGCCAGGATACCTACAGTACCAGAACCATCGTCGTCGGCACCGTTAAATACTTTGTCTTTTGCACCAGGGGCAGTGTTCAAACCTTCGTGATCATAGTGGGCAGAAAATACTACCACTTCTTCTTTCAGTTTTTTATCGTTACCCGGGATCACAGCAACAATGTCCTGAGCCATGATATCCTTTGTCTCTGAACCGTAAGCAGCGCTCACACTTGCTTTGATCGTTTGAGATTGTGGTGTACCACCATCAATAGCGGTCTTGATCTGCGCGTAAGTTTTACCGGTAGATTTTAAGATCTGGTCGGCAACATCAGTAGTGATGCTGAAAGCGATAGTGGCAGCAGTTGGAGCAGCCGGAGCGCCTTCTTTTTTAAGCGCGATACGTGGTTTTTGGCTCGCAAAACGCGGGGCCATTTGCGCAACGGCAGGGCTTGCAGCCAAGATCAGCGCAGGGCCTTTAGCCATTACGGCACGTGTGTTAGGGTTACCCATCATACGGCGGCCACCAGCAGCAGGAGCGGCAGTAGCGCCATCTTTAGCAGGAGGGGCTTCGTTCAATAATAATACGATCTTACCTTTAATATCAGCGGTCAATTCAGCCTCACTGCCGTAGCCAATAAAGATGATATCATCAGCGCTTACAGTAGCTGCAGCAGCCGAGCCGCTGCCGTAAAAGTCTTTACCGAAGGTAAGTTTGGTGCCATTAATGGCAAAGTTGTTCACTTTGAACATGCTTTGGGTTAATGGTACATCTAAAAAGTACGAACCTTTATTGGCTGGTAACAAACCTAATTTTTTGTACTGATCGGCTAAGTATTTAGCGGCCTTTTCTGCACCCGGCTGACCGGTCTCGCGGCCTTCCATCTCGTCAGATGCTACAATGGTCAGCTGTTCTTTAGTGTACTCGGCCGATACCAGCTTCGAGTACTTTACAGCGGTGGGGTTCTGTTGGGCTGTCGCTACTGCCGATATGGCCATCGCTACCGCCCAGATCGCGGTTTTCTTCATTTTTTCTCGTTTTGTTAGTTTACCCGCCGGTTAGGGACCAGCGGGATAGTTATTGTTTTTTTTGTTCAGTTTTTCATTTGCAGGGTGTAAGGCGGTTGGCGCTTAATAATTAGTGCCTTTATTTAGCAAGACATCTTAGCCACCCTATTGGCATGTCGACCACCTTCAAATTCCGACGATAAAAAGGTCTCGACGATCTCCTTAGCCTCATCCAGGCTGATAAACCTCGCCGGGATGCAGACCACGTTAGCGTTATTATGCTGACGGGCCAATGCTGCCAGCTCAGTATTCCAGCAGATGGCTGCACGGATGCCCTGGTGTTTATTGGCTGTTATTGCTACACCGTTGGCACTGCCACATACCAATATGCCTAAGTCGGCCTCGCCGTTTTCTACAGCGTTGGCTACTGGGTGGGCAAAGTCGGGATAATCTACAGATGCGTTGCTGTATGTGCCAAAGTCGGCCACTTCGTTATTGCTTAAACTTGCGGCTATGGCTTGTTTGTAATCAAACCCGGCGTGATCAGAACCTATAGCGATCTTAAGACCTGCTTTCATCAATTTCAAAAGTATTCAGAATAATTTGGGAACTAAAGTAACTATTTTGCGATAATGATACGGCCTGTTTTATGATAAAGATGATGACGGCATATCACAACACTGCAAATAAAAAAGGCGGCCTTTACAGACCGCCTCAAATTCTTTATCAGATATTGGCAAGCTCCTCAGGTTTCTTCAGCTTGCGTTTCTCTACCATGGCCGCTACCACTATACTTACCTCGTACAAAATAAATAGCGGGATACTTACTACGGTCATGGTCATCATATCCGGTGTTGGGGTGACGATAGCAGCAATGATCAGGATGATCACGATAGCGTAACGACGGGATGAACGCATCAATTTTGGCGTCATAACACCAAGTGTAGCCAATACGTAAATGATGATCGGCAACTCAAATACAATGCCAGTAGCCAGAGTTAATGTGGCTACTGATGACAAATATGAATCTATAGTTGGCCTGTTCTCTATCAGCGAACTCACCTCATACGTAGATAAAAAGTGTACCGACATAGGTGTGATCACGTAGTAACCGAACATGATACCTAAAAAGAACAGGAACGTGGCGTAAAACACAAAGCCTGTAGCTGCTTTACGTTCGGCACTATGCAGGGCAGGACGGATAAAGCGCCATATCTCCCATAACAAATAGGGGATACCCAGCGTGATACCGATCAGTAGCGACGAGTTGATCTGCAAGGTGAACTGACCAGCCATCTCGTTATTTTGCAACTTGATGTTCATCTCGCTAAAGCAAAAATCGCGGTGCAGCATTTTGCCAATGTCGCACATGGTGCGGTAAGTCCAAAAATCGTTACGGGCCGGGCCCATAATAACGGTGTGGAAAAGCCACTCATAATAACCGAATGCAAATCCGGTAAAGATCAGTATGGCTATAGATGCCCGGATGAGGTGCCACCTTAAAGCTTCAAGGTGATCAAAAAAAGACATTTCGGCTTCCAGCGTTTTGCCTTTATCCTTTATCGCTCCAATTAACTTATTTCCGGTGTCGCTCATTGCATACAAATATAGCCCTTGGGGGTTACCCTCGGGCTAATTACGTTATTATTTTGTCAGAAGTTTTAGTAGTAATTACATTACAAAACTATCCATGAATTTAGTAGTGAAATTACCAGCGCGGAAGTTAGGGTCCTGCAATAATTTCAGGTGGAACGGAATGGTAGTTTTGATACCCTCGATCACAAATTCGCTCAGCGCGCGGGTCATGGTGTTTAACGCTTCCTCGCGGGTTTGCGCTACGCAGATCACCTTTGCTATCATCGAATCGTAATTTGGCGGGATCACATAACCACTGTACACGTGCGTATCGATACGGACACCATGGCCACCCGGTGAGTGGAAGTTGGTGATCTTACCCGGCGACGGACGGAAGTTGTTATGCGGATCTTCGGCATTGATACGGCACTCGATGGCGTGCATCTGCGGCTCGTAGCTTTTGCCCGAGATAGGGATACCGGCAGCAACCTTGATCTGTTCTTTGATCAGGTCGAAGTTGATCACCTCTTCGGTAACCGGGTGCTCTACCTGGATACGGGTGTTCATCTCCATAAAGTAGAAGTTGCGGTCCTTATCCACCAAAAACTCAATGGTACCGGCACCTTCGTACTTAACAGCTTTGGCGCCTTTGATAGCGGCATCGCCCATTTTTTTACGCAGTTTCTCGGTCATGAAAGGCGATGGGGCCTCCTCAACCAATTTTTGGTGACGACGCTGGATAGAGCAGTCACGCTCGCTCAGGTGG
Source organism: Mucilaginibacter myungsuensis (assembly GCF_015222005.1). Classification (GTDB taxonomy): domain Bacteria; phylum Bacteroidota; class Bacteroidia; order Sphingobacteriales; family Sphingobacteriaceae; genus Mucilaginibacter; species Mucilaginibacter myungsuensis. The sequence goes on from NZ_JADFFL010000002.1 coordinate 554,620, forward strand.
CAAACTTTGCCGTATTGATCGCCCACAACTTGTATCTCGATGTGGCGCGGATCCTGTACGTATTTCTCCAGGTACATACCATCGTTACCAAAAGCTGCACCAGACTCAGCACGGGCCGAATCCCACGCAGCTTCAAAATCCTCGTCGCGCCATACAATGCGCATACCACGGCCACCACCACCGGCAGTAGCTTTTAGGATAACAGGGTAGCCGATCTTTTTGGCGATATCCTGACCTTGTTTAAAGGAGTCTAACAAACCTTCAGATCCCGGGATACATGGTACACCCGCTTTTTTCATGGTCTCTTTAGCCGAAGCTTTATCGCCCATGGAGTTGATCTGATCGGCAGTAGCGCCAATAAATTTGATATTGTATTCGGCACAGATAGCCGAGAATTTAGCGTTTTCTGAAAGGAAACCGTAACCCGGGTGTATCGCGTCGGCATTGGTCAGTTCGGCCGCCGAAATGATGTTAGGGATATTCAGGTAAGAATCGCGGCTTGCCGGCGGACCGATACAAACAGCCTCGTCGGCAAAGCGCACGTGCAGACTATCGCGGTCGGCAGTTGAATATACAGCCACCGTTTTAATACCCATCTCCTTACAAGTACGGATGATGCGCAAGGCGATCTCGCCACGGTTAGCTATTAGGATCTTTTTAAACATTGTTTCTTTTGGATTTCACCGATGTTTTTTAGATTTCACCGATGCTTTTCAAAATCAATTAGCAACACACAGTTATCCGAGAGATCAACAATGATCGGGAGATATCAAGAAAAAATCTGTGAAATCTATCCGAAAATCGGTGAAATCAGCGTCGCGAAGCGTTACGCCGGTTCTACCAGGAATAACGGCTGATCGTACTCTACCGGCGAAGAATTGTCTACCAATATCTTCACGATACGGCCTGATACTTCAGACTCGATCTCGTTAAACAACTTCATTGCCTCGATGATACACAATACCGAACCAGAAGTGATCTCGTCGCCAACGTTTACGAACATTGGTTTTTCAGGACTTGCCGAGCGGTAGAAAGTACCGATCATTGGCGATTTTACAGTGATGTATTTAGAAGTGTCCGCAACCGGGGCAGCGGCAGGTAATGAAGGAGCATCAGCAGCAACGCTAACAGCTTGCGGAGCAGCAGGAGCCGGAGCAGCTACAGGCAACGAAGCTGTAACGTAAGTAGGTTCCTGATTTGTTTTAATGGTGATCTTGAAGTTCTCTTGCTCAATGGCAACTTCGTTAACGCCTGATTTTGAAACAAAACGTATGAGGTCCTGTATTTGCTTAATATCCATAGTTTAATGCAAAATTGGTTTTTAGGATAGTAGTATAAGTTTTATCAATATGCAAAATATCCCGATCGTTCGGGTTACAAATATGCAGATGTTTAATTAATTATAGTACACATGTGCAAAATGCACGTGGCTTTCCTGGTAATTGGTTTAACACCAGACAATAAATAATGTTCACATTCAGTGCATTAAGTTATTAAACCCTAATGTACCGAATGTGATAATATTCCATTAGTAAGCCCACTTAAGGTATAAAGAACCCCAGGTAAAGCCGCCGCCAAAAGCAGCTAATATAATGTTATCGCCTTTTTTAAATTTATCTTCCCACTCCCATAAGCATAATGGCAGGGTACCGTTTGTAGTATTACCGTAACGCTGAATGTTGACGGCAACCTTGTCCATGCTGATACCGGTACGTTCGGCCGTAGCGTCAATAATGCGCTTATTTGCCTGGTGTGGTACCAGCCATGCAATGTCATCGGCAGTAAGGCTGTTGCGATCCATTATTTCGGCAGCAACGTTTGCCATGTTGGTAACCGCGAATTTGAACACGGTCTTACCTTCCTGGAAAGCATAATGCTCTTTCGCATCAACGGTCTCGTGCGAGGCAGGTTTTAAAGAACCACCCGCTTTTTGGTTAAGGAAGTTACGGCCGGCACCATCGCTTTTCAGGATAGAATCCTGAACGCCATAACCTTCAAAGTTAGGCTCGAGCAAGGCAGCACCGCAACCATCACCAAAAATGATGCAGGTAGCACGGTCCTCGTAGTTAATGATCGACGACATTTTGTCGCCGCCCACTACCAGTACCTTAGTATGTCTACCACTCTCGATAAAAGAAGCGCCGGTAGCCAGGCCGAACAAAAAGCCCGAACAAGCCGCCTGCAGGTCATAACCCCAGGCATTTTTAGCGCCGATCTTATCAGCCAAAATATTGGCCGTTGCCGGGAAAGGCATATCGGGTGTAGTGGTACAAAAAATGATCAGTTCTATTTCTTCGGCAGTAATGCCACGCTTTTTAAGCAGCGTTTGTACGGCCGGGACGGCCATATCAGAAGTGGCAAGGCCTTCGCCTTTTAACAAACGGCGCTCTTTAATGCCCGTACGGCTGGTGATCCACTCATCGTTGGTCTCCACCATTGTTTCCAGCTCCTGATTGGTAAGCACATATTCAGGGACGTAGCCGTGTACCGCAGTTATAGCGGCATGAATTTTACTCATTTATATCTTTTTTACTGAAAAGCTTGTTTAACTTTTTCAACCAGCTTGCTCTCTACCATATTACGGCAAAGCAATACCATGTTTTTGATCGCCTCGGGTGGTGATATACCATGGCCCACAACAACCGGCGCGTTAACACCTAAAATAGGGCTGCCACCGTAGGCTTCGTAATTAAAACGGTCAAAGAATTCGTCCTTCATGCCCTTTTTCAAGGTAACTACATAGAATGATTCGGCCAGTTTCAGGATCACGTTACCGGTAAAGCCATCGCAAACAAAAACGTCGGCGCTATCGCCAAAAAGATCCCGCCCTTCTACGTTACCCACAAAGTTGAATTTGTCGGTAGCCTTCATCAACGGATAAGTAGCTAAGCTTGTAATGTTACCTTTTTCTTCTTCTTCGCCAATGTTCATCAGGCCAACCTTAGGGTTATCGATATTGTATATCGATTCGGCCATTAAACTGCCCAGCACGCCGAACTGTAATAATACTTCGGGTTTGCAATCGGCATTGGCACCTACATCTAACAAAATACCCAAACCGCCTTTCAGTTTGGGTACAATTGCGGTCATGCAGGGGCGCATAACACCCGGAATGGTCTTAACGCTGAACATCGACCCGACAAGCATAGCACCGGTATTACCTGCCGACGAAAAAGCATCGATATTACCTTCTTTTAAAAGGTTAAAACCAACACTGATGCTCGAATCAGGTTTTTGTACGATAGCTTTGGTAGGGTGTTCACCCATACCGATCACCTCGGTCGTGTGTATGAAATCGAAATTATCGGCACTAAAGTCGTTCTCTTGAAGAATACTTAAAGCAGCAGGCTTATCTCCTATCAGGACAAGTTTGTGCTCGGGGGCCAGGATCTTAAAGGCTGCAATAGCCCCTAAAACGGTCGCCTTGGGAGCATAGTCGCCGCCCATAATATCTAAGCCTATCCTCATACAAGAAATTAAACTTAGGCTACTGCTGCTTTCTCGATCAATAATTTGCCGTTGTAGTAAACGTTACCATCAACAGTATAAGCGCGGTGTGGCAAATGGATAGCGCCTGTTGTTTGGCAAGTAGTTAATGATGGGGCCTCAGCTTTGTAGTGTGTACGACGCTTCGCGGTCCTTGATTTGGAAAATTTCCTTTTTGGATGTGGCATAATTTCTCGGTATTATTATTCTATTTAATGTTTTTGAGCGCATCCCAACGCGGGTCGGCCTGCGGCTCATCTTTTTCTTCACCTGCCGATAGTTTGTTTAATCTATCCAGCATTTCCTGATCACACTTGGAGTCTTCACCCCCGTCTTCGCAGTAGGCCACAAAAGGCACTGCCACGTTAACATATTCGTATATCAACCCGGCCAGATCAACCTCGTGGTCGGCCTTGCCAAGGTGCATTACTTCATCATCTTCGTCAACAGGCTCTTCGCTAAATTTGAAGATCTGTTGCTCCTGTATATCCACCGGGTAAGCAAACTCGGACAGGCACCTGTCGCAAGCTACATCAATTTTGCCGCTAATGTCAAAGTCAATGATCAGCATAGTTTCCTGCTTATCCAAAACAACTTTACACACCAGGTCGGCTCTTTTGACCAATGAATATTCGAACTCATTAAAAAAATCATCCTTTATCACATAGTCAAACTCGTGCTTACCCAGTTTTAAACCGGTAAAAGGAATGGCGTATGTTCGTAAAGCTTTCAATGAGCAACAATTAGCCCGCAAATGTAAGGAAAATAAATATATCCCAAAAGTGTTTTTTAGGATCAAAATGTGAATAAGGTTTGGAAGTGTGGAAAACGTGGGGCGAATAATCAAGAAAAAGCGAAACCTATCAATATCAGTTACGTACAAAACATCATTAAGCAATTTAAACTTTATCACATGAAAAAATCCTAGCGGTCTTCTTGATCACAATTATCATTTTTGGCGGTTGCCGCAAAAATGAGTCCCTAAAGTCTGATATCAGCACATCGGTCGTTAAGCCAACACCCATTATTTCGTTGGGGAAAACTGTAATAGCGGATGCGCAAATATCAAACTGGCTAACTAGAAACCCATTCGGCAAGGAATTTAAACTTGATTGGGATAAAGCTAAACAAAGTTATGAATGGGGTCGGGATCGTAAAAGTTCCTGTATTATCTATAGCAGGTTATCAAGAAAAATTACAAGTCCAAAGTTTGAGAACCAATACCACAAGCGCTACACCAGGCATCGATCCCAAACACCCTCCCGTATTATATTTTTTTAAGCTGTTGAATAAACCCGACAGTACAAGAGCTTTGTTGTTGAACTTTTTACCGGATGACCCGTTAAAGGAAAATAGTGATACGGTTTGGACCGGACGACTGATCGATTGGAGTATGCAGTCCGACACGGCAACTTGCCAGTTTTTGACGAAAAGCCGTGTTACCTTGATCGATCGTTTTATCATTGGAAAAGGTGATCAGCATAGTAATGTATCGGGGTTAAAGACCACCAGTGTTTGGACGTGGTTAGAAAATGCTTTTGTAAGTGTTGCTAACGCTATAATAACAGTTATTAATGCAGTAGGTTATTTCTTAAATGTGCCTGGTGATTATAGCGGAACAATCGATGCTCCTCCGATCCCTAATTGGTGTCAATTTTTGGAATTAATTGGTGTGCTGAAGGAGGGTCTGGCAGTGGTGGCGGCGGCGGTTTTTCAAATTTAAATTTTGTTGCGTCTTTATACGCCAGTTATGTACCAGGTTATAATGGTTACAATGGAGGCAGCTGGGATCCGTATCCCCTCGAAAACCCTTGTGGAGGGCAACAAAATGTTGCGTCAAATAAGTTAAGGACACAACAAGTGCCGGGCGGCAACGCTCCTTGCGATCCAAATGTGAACGTACCACAGCCACCTGTAATGGATCTTAATGATCCAATATTTGATCCACCGTTGCCGGCACTGTTGGATACTGCCAGCTTATCAAAAATATCCGAGGTTTAAAAATATAGTTATCGAACTGCCAAATTTTCTTCGTCAATATCCCAATGTTGTCGACGCATCGGTAGAGTACACCGGATTTTCCAAACAAAAGATCTTAAGATTAATGCAGCCCGGCGTCGGTCCTAAAATAAAATTGGTCCCTCATTTGGAAAATCAGTATCAGACAAGTCTTTTTGGTCAATACGATAGTAAGACCAAAATGCTCGAAATAAATGAAGATTATATAAAGGCTTTAGAAGCAGCATCATTACCTCGTAAAATACAAGCGGTATCGCTACTTTTGGCGATCACGACCTTGCACGAGTTTGTGCATTATGGGCGTGATGCAAATGGAAAGCCAAGATTATATTTCGACCCCAAAGATGGCGGTGTTGAAGCCGGATTTTCATTCGAATTAAATATTGACACAACTGGGTCAGGAGGAATAGACTCTAATACAGCCTATCGATGGATCAAGATCTACCCTTACAATTTTTGAGAAATGCAAAAAGCGTCATATCTTTTACTGATCCCTGTTATGCTGATAGCTATTATCGGATGCGGATCAAGTGAGCATCGCAATGCCAATGACACGATCGCGGTCATTAACCGAATATTTGAGCATCAAAATCTGGGGAAAGAGTTACTTGGCGACCCCGACACCATATTAATACTTAAACCAGAAAAGAAATTAAGAAATAGTTGGCCGGAGCGTATTCATAAGTGGCCTGTAAGGTATGTTGACCCAACACCGGCAATGTACATATCCAACCCCTCGGCAAAAGGATATCAGAAACTGTATCGTTTTGGATTCAGAAAATTTATTATACAGGGAGACAGCGCGACGGTGGAGGTTGATTTTTTTAATGCCGGATCTGTAGATATATTTCATTTGAAAAAATCGGAGCGCACTTGGAATGTGTATGCCCATACATTTAAGATACATTGATATTAACATTACATCGTATAGGACAAGCTCCCGATAAGTTAGGGAGCTTGTCTTAATTTTACTTCACCCCCATCTCCTTCTTCAAAAACATCCCCGTAAAGCTTTCTTTCACTTTGCAAAGTCCTTCAGGTGTTCCTTGGAATAAGATCTTACCACCACCTGAACCACCTTCGGGGCCAAGGTCTATTACGTGGTCTACTACTTTGATCACGTCCAGGTTATGCTCGATCACTAATACAGTGTTGCCTTTATCTACCAGTTGGTTCAGTACGCCTAATAGTACGTTGATATCCTCAAAATGCAGACCTGTGGTCGGCTCATCAAGGATATAGAAGGTGTTGCCGGTGTCTTTCTTAGATAACTCGGTAGCTAATTTTACACGTTGCGCCTCACCGCCTGAAAGCGTTGTAGAGGCCTGCCCTAAACGGATATAACCCAAACCAACATCCAGCAAGGTTTTCACTTTGCGATAGATAGACGGGATATGCTCAAAGAAAGCGGTCGCGTCCTCAATGCTCAGATCCAGCACATCGCTGATAGACTTGCCGCGATAACGCACCTCTAAGGTTTCGCGGTTGTAGCGGCGACCACCGCATTCCTCGCACGGCACTGATACGTCGGGCAAAAAGTTCATTTCGATGACCTTCATACCTGCACCCTGGCAGGTTTCGCAACGGCCACCTTTTACGTTGAAACTAAAACGGCCGGGTTTGTAACCGCGTATCTTAGACTCGGGCAGGGCGACGAACAGGTTACGGATATCCGAGAACACGCTGGTATAAGTAGCCGGATTTGACCTTGGCGTACGACCGATCGGCGTTTGATCGATCTCGATCACTTTATCAATATGTTCAAGCCCTTCAACCTTTTCAAAAGGCAAAGGCACTTTTTTAGCGCGGAAGAAGTGGGTATTCAATACCGGGTATAAGGTCTCGGTGATCAGGCTTGATTTACCACTGCCTGATACGCCGGTCACACCGATCAGTTTCCCCAATGGAAAGTCTACACTTACCTTCTTTAAATTATGCCCGGTAGCTTTTTTTAGCGACAATCTTTTACCGTTACCCTCACGACGGACTTTCGGTATCGCTATCTCGCGCTCGCCATTCAGGTATTGCGTGGTCAGCGTGTGCATTTTCATCAGCTCATCAGGTGTGCCTTCGGCTACCACCTGCCCGCCATGAACGCCAGCTGCCGGCCCCATATCTATTACGTGGTCGGCCATCAGGATCATGTCCTTATCATGTTCTACCACCAATACCGTATTGCCTAGATCGCGCAGGTTTTTTAGCGCATTGATCAGACGGTCGTTGTCGCGTTGGTGCAGGCCGATGCTCGGCTCATCCAAAATGTACATCACATTCATCAGCTGCGAACCGATCTGCGTGGCCAACCGGATACGCTGCGCCTCGCCGCCGGATAGCGTACGGGTGGTACGATCGAGGGTTAAATAACTCAACCCAACATCCAGCAAGAAAACGATACGGGCGCGGATCTCTTTCAGTATCTCTTTGGCGATGGTGTTTTGGCGTTCACTCAACCTATCCTCTATCCCATCGAACCAGGCATGCAGGTTATTGATATCCATGCTCGCCAACTCAAAGATGTTCTTGTTATCGATCTTAAAGTTCAGCGATTCTTTTTTCAGGCGGGCACCCTCGCAGGTAGGGCAGGTTTTTAAGACACGGTAGTTCTCCATGTCGTCCATTCCTTCCTCGCCGCGGCGCTCCTGCTGCTCTTCCAGCATGCGGATGATACCGTCGAAGGTGATCTGGTAATTCTGAACGTTCCACTTATTATACTCTACCGATACCGTGATCATTTCCTGTGTCCCGTTCAGGATCATCTCCAAAATATCTTCCGGCAGTTTATTGATCGGCGTACTTAGCGAGAACTCATACTTTTTACCCAGCGCTTTCAACACTTGAAAGATCCAGGTATCGCGGTACTCACCTATCGGGGCAAGGCCGCCGTTCATAATGCTCAGCTTAGGATCAGGGATAACCGAATTACGGTCCACCTCAAAGATATATCCCAAGCCGCCGCATTTCTCGCAAGCACCATAAGGCGAGTTGAACGAAAATGTATTCGGCTGAGGTTCATCATAAGATATGCCCGACACCGGATCCATCAAATATTTACTAAAGTAGGATACGTTGTTCTCCTTATCAGCGATACGGATGATGCCCTTAGCGATCTTCAAAGCCGCCTGTACCGATGTATACAAACGTTTGGTATCATCAGCGCTGATCACCAAACGATCGATCACGATATCGATATCGTGGATCTTATAACGGTCGGCTTGCATTTTTGGCGTGATATCTATGATCTCGCCATCCATCCAAACTTTCAGATAACCTTGCTTACGGATCGATTCAAATAACTCGCGGTAGTGACCTTTACGGCCTTTTACCACGGGGGCAAGGATATTTACAGGCTGACCGTCAAATTTCTCTAACAGCGCACGCATGATCTGGTCCTCGCTCATGCGTTCCATCTTCTCGCCGGTCACGTAGCTGTAAGCATCGCCTGCACGGGCAAAAAGCAGACGCATAAAATCGTATATCTCGGTAATAGTACCCACGGTTGAGCGCGGATTTTTACTGGTGGTCTTTTGCTCGATAGCGATCACAGGACTCAGGCCCGAAACCTTATCCACATCCGGGCGCTCCATCCCGCCCATAAATTGGCGCGAGTAAGCCGAGAATGTCTCCATATAACGGCGTTGCCCCTCGGCATAAATGGTGTCAAAAGCCAATGACGACTTCCCGCTGCCACTCAGCCCGGTGATCACCACCAGCTGGTTACGCGGAAAAGAGACATCGATATTTTTTAAATTATGCACCCGTGCGCCAAAAACTTCTACACTGCTTTGCTCGCCAAGGTCGACCTTAATTTCACTCATGTTAATTATTGAATTATGGAGGGACCGAATTGTTCAATATTCGTTTTAAAATAATGCAACAATTCAGCCATCTTACGGTCGCTTTGCCCCTCGCTCAAAATTTTAGCAAAGATAATCAAAAAACGTTTTTGTTTTTTGCTAAGTGTGTCAGTTAAAGGTTAGTATTTTAGATCAACCTTTACCCATACATCCTGAACAAAAAAAGGAGCCGACAAAGTCAACTCCTTTCAAGTATATCCGGACCGGGTGTTAAACGCCCAGATCCTTAATAATAGCGTCTATCTTGGCTTCCAGTTCAGCGTCAGTCTCTTTGTAAGCGTCTTTACTGCTTAGTTTGCCGTTAACGCTGCAATAGAATTTGATCTTAGGTTCGGTACCCGACGGACGTGCTGAAATAATGCTGCCGTCTTCGGTAATGAATTGCAATACATCCGATTTTGGTAACTCGATCGGCTTTTTGGTATTGCTCGCCAGGTCGGTCTCTTCGCGCAGTTCGTAATCTTTCAGGGTAACCACTTTAGATCCGCCTAAAGTTGCAGGTGGGTCATTGCGGAATTTCTCCATCAGCGCCTTGATCTCTTCGGCACCTGACTTACCTTTCTTGGTGATCGATATCAACTTCTCTTTGTAGAATCCGTATTTGATGTAAGTCTCTAACAAAGCCTCGAACAAGCTGCTGCCCTGGTCTTTGTAGTAAGCTGTCATCTCAGAGATGAACGCTGCCGAAACTACCGCGTCCTTATCGCGCACTAACTCACCGATCAAGTAGCCGTAGCTTTCTTCGCCACCGCCAATGAAGGTTTCTTTACCTTCAAGTTTGGTCATCAGCTCGCCAATGTATTTAAAGCCGGTAAGGGTGTTAAAGCACTTAACATTTTTGGCCGCAGCAATGGTATCTATCAGGTTAGATGTTACGATCGTTTTAACAATATACTCCTTACCCGTCAGTTTACCAGCCTCTTCCCATGCGCTTAGCAGGTAATTGATCAGCATACTGCCGGTCTGGTTACCGTTTAGCAAAATGAATTCGTTATCGGTATTTTTAACGGCGATGCCTACACGGTCAGCGTCCGGGTCGGTAGCCAACACCAGGTCGGCATCGGTTTCCTGTGCTTTTTTAAGGGCTAAGGTCAAAGCCTCTTTCTCTTCAGGATTAGGGTAAACTACCGTCGGGAAATTACCATCCGGAGTGGTTTGCTCATCAACCAAGATCACGTTCTCAAAACCAAACAGCTCCAATGCCTTAGGCACCAAAGTGATACCGGTACCGTGGATAGGTGAGTAAACGATCTTCAGATCTTTCTGACGTTTAATAGCTTCTTTAGATACCGACAATTCGGTGATCTTGCTCAGGTATAAGTTATCGATCTCTTCACCGATCGATTCGATATTCTCAGCAACGCGCTCAAATTTAACTTCGTCGATGCTTTTGATGGCAGCAACCTCATCCATTACAGCGGTATCCTCAGGAGATACAAACTGACCACCGTCGGCGCCGTAGGCTTTGTAACCATTGTATTCTTTAGGATTGTGTGATGCGGTCAGCATCACGCCGCTTTTGCAGCCTAAATGACGTACAGCAAAAGACAACTCGGGCGTTGGGCGCAACGCGTTGAAGAAATAAACGTGGATACCATTGGCCGAAAATACATCGGCCGTAACAGCCGAGAACAGTTCGGCATTATTTCGGCTATCGTGCGCTATGGCTACACTTACTTTTTCGCCGGGGTATTTTTTTAATAGATAATTGGCTAAGCCTTGTGTAGCTGTGCCGATAGTATATTTATTGATACGGTTGCTTCCCGGGCCCATAATGCCGCGCAGGCCACCTGTACCAAATTCAAGGTCGCGATAAAAAGAGTCCGTTAACTCAGTGACAGCGTTGTCATCAAGCATTTTTTGAATCTGTTGTTTAACTTCCGCATCGTAGCTTCCCTGAAGCCAGGCGTTCACTTTTTCGAGGATGGTAGGATCTAATGACATTATTTTAGCGTAGGATATATATCTGGGGAAAATTACAAAGTATTGGTGGAATTGTTGCGATAAAAATAAATAAGTAATAACGACGCGACACTCTTATTTTATAAAAAAGACCAAACCCGACAGCGGACATATGTTCAGTGGTACGCGGCTGTCCCGCTCGCCAAAAAGCTTTTTGCTACCTTTGCCCTATGGTTTTAACAGACACTCATACGCACCAATACTACGAGACCGACCCGGCAAAACGCGCCGAACTAATGCAGCGTTGTTTTGATAATGATGTTACCCGCTTGTTCTTACCCAATGTGGATGTAGCCTCGATGCCGCTGGTGTTTGATCTTGTTAAGACCCATCCTGATAATTGCTTCGCTATGCTGGGCCTGCACCCTTGCGATGTGAAGGAAGGTTACCAGGTGCAACTGCAAACCATCCTCGAAGCAATCCCGCAGCATAAGATCTACGCCATTGGCGAGATAGGTATAGACCTATATTGGGATAAGACCACGCTGGATATCCAGATAGATGCCTTTAAACAGCAGATCGCCTGGGCTAAGCAAAATAAGCTACCGATAGTGATACACTGCCGCGACGCTTTCGATGAGGTGTACAAAGTGCTACAGGAAGAGGCCGATGAAGACCTGCGCGGCATTTTTCATTGCTTCAGCGGAACGTTAGAGCAAGCCAACAAGGTTACCGATCTGGGTTTTTATCTGGGCATTGGCGGTGTGGTCACTTACAAAAATGGCGGACTGGATAAAGTGGTAGCCGAAGTGGACCTGAAACATATTGTATTAGAGACCGACTCGCCTTACCTTACGCCGGTGCCGTATCGCGGTAAAAAGAATGAAAGTTCTTATCTGGTGTACGTTGCACAAAAAGTAGCCGAGCTGCACAACACGGATATTGCGACGATCGCCGATATTACTACGGCCAATTCTAAATTGGCATTTGGCATTTAACGCTAATTTATTTTATAGTATAATTGCACCGTATGCCGAGCCAAAATTCCATGAACCAGATACTGATCATTTATACCGGAGGGACAATTGGTATGATGAGGGACCCTAAAACAAAGGCCCTCAAACCGATCAATTTTGAACAGATCATGGATAACGTTCCGGAGTTGGAACGTTTGGATTGTCGCGTGATGGTCCACTCTTTTGATGAGATCATCGACTCATCTAACATGAGCCCTGCGGTATGGAGGCAACTGGCCGAACTGATCGAAAGCAATTATGATAAGGTAGACGGTTTTGTGATCCTGCATGGATCGGATACCATGTCTTTTACGGCTTCGGCGTTAAGCTTTATGCTGGAGAATCTGGCCAAACCGGTCATCTTCACAGGCTCGCAATTACCTATCGGATCTATCCGCACGGATGCCAAGGATAATTTGATGACCGCTATAGAGATAGCCCGGGCAACAAAGAACGGCAAAGCGCGCGTGCCCGAGGTTTGCGTTTATTTTGATTACAAACTCTTCCGCGGTAATAGGTCGTTCAAATATAATTCGGTCAAATTTGAGGCGTTCCGCTCGCCCAACTATCCTATCCTGGCCGAATCCGGCGTGCACATGATCTACAGCGTGAACGATATCCGTCATCCTAAAGATGATCAGCTGATCGTGCATAAGGAACTAATGGGTGATGTAGCCGTGCTGAAACTTTACCCGGGCATTAGCCCTAAGGTAGTCGAGGCCATTGTTACTGCCGATGTACGCGGTATTTTGATGGAGACCTTCGGCGCGGGTAATACCACCACCGAAGCGTGGTTCCTTGACCTGCTGAGAGGGGCCATAGCTAATGGTAAAGTGATCCTGGATATATCTCAATGTAAAGTAGGCACGGTTGAACTGGGCCGTTACGAGACCAGCAAGGAGCTGAAGGAAATGGGCGTAGCCAACGGTTACGACATGACCTACGAGGCCGCCGTCACCAAAATGATGTACCTGCTTGGGCAAACCACCGACCCTATACAAGTAAAAGAATGGCTGGAAGCCGACCTGCGCGGTGAGTTGACGGTATCTTAAGCCATACAAACATAACGAGCTAACACAAAAAAGTCCGGGCCTTGCGCCCGGACTTTTCCCATTTTAATTAACTAAACTTATTACACTATTACTGTTTGAAGAAGAAGGCACGTTGATTATTATCGGTGCTGTAAACCTGAACCAATTTGTTGGTCACCTCGCCGTTAACGGTCACCTGGAAGGTGTAGTCGCCGTCCTCTAACTGAGTAAGGTCATAACCTTTTTGTGATACCGCGTCTTTTTTTGAAAGCACATCGCTCAGCATTACTTTGCCGTTAGCATCGTAGATCTTTACGCCGGTGTTGGCAGCTTCGGCTTTGTGGACGATCACTTGTACACCACGGTCCTGGGTAAGTGAGTTGAACACTACTACATTTTGTTTTTCTTTAACTTCTTTGGTCTTGTCGGCTTTATCTGCTGCGAAAGCGCCGGTTGATAATAAAGCGATACCGAAAAATAATGCTGAGGTTTTGATGATGGTTTTCATAATATTTTGAGTTTTGGTGGAGTAAATATTTTTTGTTTGTGTGTTTCTATGATCCAAAGGAACGCACTATTTCCCGACCTCAAAATTGATTTAGACAAGCATGGCATTAATCTCGACCAACGGGCAAAAAGCTGATATTTCGCCAAAAACAGGCGTTCGTCGGTAGTTTTGGGGGTTGATATACAGGGATGGGGCGTTCGTCTATACGAAGAGGGTGTTGGTAGATGAAAAGCGAGGGATCTGACGGGATAAAGATCGTTTTCTTATGGTGGCGGGCGTTATGTTATTAACTAAATTTGTCATCCTGAATGCAGTGAAGGACCTTCACCATTAAGCATATCGGATCTGCGTATCTGCTTTGCATTGTAGCGAAGGGCCTTCACTGCATTCAGGATGACAACTGGTTAATTTGCCGATGGGTGTGTGATGTAGAAGCTTGCCCCTCAAAACTCCACCACCACATCATCTCCCAGCGCATACCCGGTACAGGTAAGCACCAAACCTTCAGTGATATCTCGGTCGGTCAGCACCTCGTTAGCGGTCATCACTACCTTGCCCAATGTACACTTACCCACACAAGTCGAACACATGCCGGTGCGGCAACTATAGGGTAGTTGGATATTGTTTTGAAGCGCGGCTTGTAAGATAGACTGGTTCTCGCCCGCAATAATATCATGCACTTCATCGTCAAAGATCAGGCGCACTTTATGTGGCGGAAAATTGATCGGTGGCTCACTTACATTAATGATATCCAGCACAAAATTCTCCTTGCGGATATGGTCTTTACTGATGCCCATGTAGAGCAAGGTCAGGCGAACCATGCGCATGTACTCAAACGGTCCGCACAAATAAAATTGCGCTTGTTTCATGTGGTGGCGTAACTGTTGTTGAACCAGCATTTCAATGCCCACGTTGTTCAACCGCTGGCCATCGCCACTAAACAAATAGATGATCTGTAGCCTATCGGGATGTCCGGCTTGCAGTGCATCCAGTTCCGCTTTGAATAAAGTATTGGCGAGGTTGCGGTTACTATAAATGAGATGCAATTCGCTTGCACCATCAATAGCCAGCGCGAATTTGATCTGGGATAAGATCGGCGTAATCCCACTCCCGGCGGCAAAAAAGAAGATGTCTTTAGCTGACGCGGTATCGTCCAAAACGAAACGCCCCGCAGGTTCAACAGCCTGCCACACATTACCGACCTTAGCGTGCATCAGCAAAAAGCGGGACAGCTCGCCGTTAGGGACACGCTTTACGGTGATGGCCAATAGTTCATCGACGGGTGCGGAACTGATAGAATACGAGCGGCGCAATTCCTCGCCATGATGTTGGAACACCAGCGTGATGAATTGCCCCGCTTTATAAGTGATGGCTTTGCCCAATACCTCACGCAAAAAATACGTGGCCGTATCGCCTGTCTCCCATCTGATCGCTTCTACCCGTAGCTCCAGCATCACACGCGCAATACCAGCTTACCAAATTGCGATGAGCTGCCCATTTTATCAAATGCCTGTTTAGCATCAGTCAGCGGGAATACCTCATCAACCACGGGAATGATCTGGTGTTCGTCTACAAAGTCGCTCATGGCGTTAAAGTCATCGATGGTTCCCATGGTAGTGCCTAATAACTGCAGTTGTTTCCAGAATATCATACGGCCATTCAGCGCATGGATATCACCCATGGTCGCCCCGAAGGTCACGATGCGGGCGCCGGGGTTACATAGGGCTGGTATTTTGCTAAAGCTTTCGCCCAGTACGCTGTCTATCACCACATCAAAGCCGCCTGCCAGTTGACGCAATTGCTCGGCCCAGTCTTGCGCTTTGTAGTTTACGCCTGCGCTGGCGCCTAACAGGCGGGCCTGTTCTATCTTTTCGCCGGTGCCCGAGGTGACAAATACCTGGCAACCTGCCGCGACGGCGTATTGCAACACAAAAGTGCCTGTGCCACTGCCTACACCAACGATCAGCACCTTATCGCCCTTTTTTGCCTTGCCTTTAACAAATAAAGCGCGGAAGGCCGTTAGGCCGGCCAGGGGCAGCGCGGCAGCTTGTTCCCAGTTAAGGTGGGCGGGTTTGGTGTGCAGGTATTGCGTTTCGGTCTTTACGTATTCTGCAAAAGTGCCGTCCTCGGGCAAGCCCAAGATCTTAAAATCATTACCCTGAAAATCGGGCGAATCGCCCCAGTTATGGGATGGATTGATGATGACCTCTTTACCGATCCAGTCCTGATCGGCATCACTGCCCACTTCGGTCACAATGCCCGAACCGTCGGCACCCAAAGTAGTAGGGTATTTAAGGCCGGCATATTTGCCGGTGCTTATCCAATAGTCGCGGCGGTTAAGGGCGGCGGCTTTTATTTGTACCAATACCTCAACGGGTTGCAGAGTGGGTTTGGGTACGTCTTTATATACAACGGGGTTTTCCCGGGATTCTAATACGATGGCTTTCATTTTAAAGATTGTATATCAGTTATCCCGATAGTTATCGGGAAGAGGTTAGTGACCTGCACTGACCTTTGTAAATAAACCCGATAATAACGGAAAGGTTGCGTCGGGCTAATGAGGTGGGCAAACCTTGCAGTGGATAGCGGGGCTACCGGCCGCTATGGAATACTGCCCGATCATTTTCAGATCCATTCATTTTTTTTTACCACAAAGGTCACAAAGGACTTGCTTTTCCCAATAGACACAAAGAACACAAAGTTTTGAATTATTGAAGCTTTGTGTGCTCTGTGCTTTCTTTCTTTGTGCCCTTTGCGGTCATCTTCACCCCAACTTCCCTAAACAAAAAACGGCCCCGAATTACCGGGACCGTTCTTAAATTATCTTTCAGCTTATTTGGTAGCTGCCGCGTATAATTCGGCAACGTGTGCCCAGTTGATCACGTTCCAGATAGCGGCCAGGTAATCCGGGCGACGGTTCTGATATTTCAGGTAGTAAGCGTGCTCCCAAACGTCGATACCTAAGATCGGGGTGCCTTTTACCTCAGCGATATCCATCAACGGAGAATCCTGGTTAGGGGTTGATGTAACGGCTAATTTTTTATCAGCAGTAACAATTAACCAAGCCCAGCCCGAACCAAAACGGGTAGCGCCGGCTTCAGAAACTTTGGTCTTGAACTCAGAGAATGAACCAAAAGTGCTCTTGATCGCGTCGGCCAAAGCGCCTGTAGGCTCGCCACCGCCGTTAGGCGACAGGATGGTCCAGAACAAGCTGTGGTTGTAGTGACCACCGCCGTTGTTACGCACTGCGGCAGGGTATTTAGATATGTTTTTAACGATGTCCTCGATGTTGCCGGTCGCCTCTGGTTTGCCCTCTAAAGCCTTGTTAAGGTTAGTAACATAAGCCTGGTGGTGCTTTCCGTGGTGAATTTCCATGGTAGCTTTGTCAATGTGTGGTTCCAGAGCGTCGGTAGCGTAAGGTAACGCCGGTAGTGTAAATGCCATAACGGATTATTATTTAAGGTTAAATATCAATGTATTGATGCAAATATAAGCGACCAGCTTTGGATTTGTTCTAAATTAATGTCAGTTTTTGAACGGTGACCGGAATGCTGCTAACGCGACCTACTGACGGCCAGAATTCGCACGCCGCCACATAGGCTGGTGATGCTTAAATAGAAATGCATCCAAGTCATGAACCTGGACGGGCAGCGGACCCGATCAACCCCAGCTTGTCGAATTTTACGCTATGCTAAATTTTGATCAGGTGGGGTTGTTAAGCATGTTCACGCGTGAACACGAAGCACCCCGAAAGTGTAACTGATTCATTGTCAGCACTGTTTTTCATGGCCGTGAACAAGCCGAATGAACGAGGGCTGTGCGTTCGTGTGCAATTATCTCATTATTAACGGCTTATGGTCAGGTAGTCTGTCATCTGGCGGGATGCGCCCGTGAACAACCTTTTGCGACAATATGGTGCTCAATTGCGGTGCTGTTGCTTACATTTGATACTATCCGGTTAGCATTACAAAATATTAAAAACTTAGTAACTTTAATAATCTTGTATTTTAGGTTCGTTACCTTATCTTGATAAAAAGATATAATAAGTGTCTTTACGGTCGGTCGGGTCGCCGTATAATAGGGTGAGTTTATTACTGGTGAGTACTAATGTTTTGGGCATATTCTCTTCGGCTTCTCTATCTTTTTGTTTTGGGTACTTCATGTGCAGTTTATCTCCGGTGAGTGTATAGGTAAAAATCAATGTACCGTCTATGCCCGTACCGTCCGCATTAAACTGCATGATCTCGCCTTTGGTATATTTACCTACCTGGCTATGCACCAACACGCCATTCCTAAAATAATTGACGCTATCACGTAAGTAGTTCCATTTGCCCACAATAGCACTTGTTTTAATGTTTGTTGGCGTAGCATCTGTATCACCTTTTTTGCAGCTGAATAATTGGATCGTAAGCACCATGATGATGGTGAGCCGGAATAATTTCATGCGATAAAGTTTGTTTCGATAGCGAATTTACGTTTTTAGAGATGAATGTACAAGCTAAAGTGGTTTGATGAGGAGCAGAATTAACTGTACGGCAGTACAAGACTGTGGCTTGTACGGGCAAGGTAAAAGATCACTTATCTCCTTCAGGCTTCATCAGCCGTTGTTCCCATTTATCCCTTTCCCACCAATCTTCCGCTTCAGTCCAAAAGTCGATGACATCTTTAGCAAGTTTCTGATAAACATTGCTAAAGAACGAAGTTTTACCGAAATCGAACCATGAGTCACCTGTTGCTTTTGAACCAAGCCGATGCCTATTGAACATATCATGAGCAGTACATTTATTAGGGAGCACGATACTACCCCATCCGCGGTAAATGCCCTCGCTAGAACAATTTGCGATCTCGACCACGAACTTAGGCTCATACATGTTAAATTGAAAGGTCAGCAAATTGATCCTGTCAGTCTTCACTCTTCTGAAGTGTGGGAATGAGCCCTTAAAGCCTTGCTTTCTCAAAAAAGGAATAGTTATAGCCTTGATGGCCTCATCCATTAAAGCTCTTTTTTCTTTGTGGGTCATGGTTATGCGAATATAAAAAAAGCCCCCCAAGTTGGAGGGCTTCATATTATCAAAAGACCTTTCGCCTTTTTCCTTTAACCTTTCACCTCATTCTCACGTCCCAAACTCAGGCGTAGTAACCTCGCTCTCCTCAAACTCATAATCGGTCAAAGGAGGGCAAGAGCAGATCAGCGTACGATCACCGTAGGTATCGTTAACGCGACCTACCGACGGCCAAAATTTGTAAGCCGCTACGTAAGGCAGCGGGAACGCAGCTTTTTGACGGGTGTATGGGTGCTCCCAATCGTTACCGGTAACTACCGATACCGTGTGCGGGGCGTTCTTTAACGGGTTGTCAATTTTATCCGACAGGCCTTTTTCTACATCGTCAATTTCGTGACGGATGCTGATCATGGCATCGCAGAAACGGTCCAGCTCGTGCTTAGGTTCGCTTTCGGTAGGCTCTACCATCACCGTACCCGCAACCGGGAAAGATACCGTAGGCGCATGGAAACCGTAGTCCATTAAACGCTTGGCAATATCAACCACCTCGATACCGAAGTTTTTGAAGGCGCGGCAATCCAATATCATCTCGTGCGCGCAACGATCATTAGCACCGGTGTATAATACCGGGTAATGGTGCTGCAAACGGGTCTTGATATAGTTGGCGTTCAGGATTGCGTATTGGGTAGCGTTCTTCAACCCGTCACCACCCATCATTGCGATGTAAGCGTGAGAGATGATCAAAATAGAGGCAGAACCCCAAGGTGCTGCCGAAACAGCCGGGATAGATTTACCCTGATCGATATCAACTACCGCGTGGCCCGGCAGGTAAGGCACCAGGTGCTTAGCCACACCGATCGGACCCATACCAGGGCCACCACCACCGTGAGGGATACAGAAAGTTTTGTGCAGGTTCAAGTGGCAAACGTCGGCACCGATATTGGCCGGACTGGTCAGGCCTACCTGCGCGTTCATGTTAGCACCGTCCATGTAAACCTGTCCGCCGTGCTGGTGAATGATCTCGCATATCTCGATGATCGACTCCTCGAACACCCCGTGGGTAGACGGATAGGTCACCATCAGGCACGATAGGTTATCTTTATATTGCTCGGCACGGGCTTTCATATCAGCCACGTCTATGTTACCGTTCTCGTCACATTTCACAACTACGATCTTCATACCCGCCATCGCTGCCGAAGCCGGGTTGGTACCGTGTGCCGATGAAGGGATCAGCGCGATATTACGGTGATGATCACCACGATCGTTATGGTAAGCGCGGATAACCATTAAACCGGCGTACTCGCCTTGTGCGCCTGCGTTAGGCTGTAAGCTCATGGCGGCAAAGCCGGTGATCTCGCTCAGCCAGTTGTTCAGTTCGTCAAATAATTGCATGTAACCGCCGGTCTGGTCGGCAGGAGCAAAAGGGTGCATCTTGCTAAATTGCGGCCAGGTAACAGGCACCATCTCGGTAGTGGCGTTCAGCTTCATGGTGCAAGATCCTAAAGCGATCATGCTATGGCAAAGCGAAAGATCCTTGGTCTCTAACGATTTGATATAGCGCAGCATCTCGTGCTCGCTGTGGTGGCTGGTAAATACCGGGTGGGTCAGGTAAGCCGATGTACGCTGCAATTCAGCCGGGATAACGGTCTCTACCTTAGCTTGCAGGCCGTCAAAATCAACATCAGTTAAGGACTTGCCTTTAACACGGGCAAAGAATTTAACGATTGTCTTGATATCCTCAGGCGAAGTGGTTTCGTCGATAGAGATGGTTACGTCCTGACCAACGTGGTTCAGGTTCATCTCGTTATTAATAGACTCAGCTTTGATCGGTCCGGCCAGGTCGCCCAAGCTGAATTTTACCGTATCAAAATAAGCGCTGTTCAATTGCTCGTAACCTAACTCGGCTAAGCTTTGGCTTAACAATACGGTCAGACCGTGGATACGTTCGGCGATCAGCTTTAAACCTTTAGGGCCGTGGTAAGCGGCGTACATACCGGCCATGATAGCCAATAGCGCCTGAGCGGTACAAATGTTAGAAGTAGCTTTATCGCGACGGATGTGCTGCTCGCGGGTTTGCAGGGCCATACGCAGGGCATAGTTACCCGCGCTATCGATAGTTACACCGATGATGCGGCCCGGCATAGAGCGCTTGTATTCTTCTTTAGTTGCAAAGAAAGCAGCGTGCGGACCACCAAAGCCCATTGGCACGCCAAAACGTTGCGATGTACCTACCACGATGTCGGCACCCCACTCACCCGGAGGGGTAAGCAGTACCAAACTCATCAGGTCGGCAACTACGGTAAGCTTGATACCGTGGGTGTGACCTGCAGTTGCAAAATCAGCATAATTATAAACCTCCCCATGGCCGGCAGGGTATTGTACGATAGCGCCGAACATCGAGTCGTTCAACTCAACGGTGCGGTGATCACCAATAACCAACTTAATGCCGTAAGGCTCAGAGCGGGTCTTTAGTATATCGATAGTTTGCGGGAACAATTCTTCGGATACAAAGAAAGTATCCGCTTTAGTGTTCTTGCGTAAGCTGTATTGCATGAACATGGCCTCGGCAGCGGCAGTACCTTCGTCAAGCAAAGATGCGTTGGCGATCTCCATACCGGTCAGGTCCAGTACCATGGTCTGGAAGTTCAACAAAGCCTGTAAACGGCCTTGGGCTATCTCGGCCTGGTAAGGGGTGTATTGGGTATACCATCCCGGATTTTCTAAAATGTTACGCTGGATAACACCCGGAACGATCACGTCATAATAGCCCTGACCGATGTAGCTTTTAAAAACTTTGTTTTTTGAGGCGGTTTGCTTCAGGTTGTTCAGGTAATCAAATTCGCTAAGTGCGGCAGGTAAATTAAGCGGCTGCTTTAAACGGATCTTGGCCGGAACGGTCTGATCGATCAGTTCATCTATCGAACCAACGCCGATCGTTTTAAGCATTTGGGCCGTATCTGTCTCATTAGGAGCGATGTGCCTGTTTTGAAACTTTTCCTGGTATTCAGTGTTTAATGTCATGAAAGAGGGTCCCCTGTTTTGTTGGCGCAAAGATAGCTTTTTTAGTAATTCGCTAACGATCAGTAAACAAATAGTGACATTAGATCAACCACTAAGTTCGGCACCTGGGTTTCTGAAAAGTGAACGGTGCAAATGAAAAATATCTTCTACCTCGTAATCTTAATATTTCTTTATTCGGGTATCATCCCGCAGAGCTCAATAGCATCGGCCATACTTGAAAACCCAACATCATATCTTACCAGCCCCGCAACGTTGGTAAAACTGACAGCTGATCAACCCAACATCGACACATCTAAATTAGTGGTGACCCAACCAACCTGCAATAAAAGCGGCATTATTAAAGGCCTAACTGCATCCACAACAGCTCCAGAACAATTGCAATATTCCTGGAAAGATGAAAATGGAAAGGAGTTCGGTACAAACCCGGATATATGGGATCTGCTACCCGGTAAATACATATTAACGGTTACCGGCTCTGCAAGTGGCCGTACGGCTACCTATGGCCCTGTAACCATCCTTAACTTTACCGGCACTTATATTGATCAGTCAGAAGCCATCGTCACTCCAACCGATTGCGGCAAAACCGTGGGTTCTATAACCGGCATTACGGCATCAGGCAAAGGCACATTTAGATACAGTTGGAAAAACGCTGCCGACATTGAAGTAGCCACAACTGTAGATCTTACTAACCAACCCGCCGGTCTTTACACCCTGCAAGTGACCGACGATACAGACTGCGGCCCGGTCTATACATCTGCCATTCAAATTGGCGAGTTGAACGGCATCACTATTAGTGATAGCGAACGGCTGATCACCAAGGCCACTTGTCAGTATAATGATGGCAGCATTACGGGCATCAAAACTACCGGCGCGTCTTCATATAAATGGTACAATAGCAATAGTGCCACTACCGTTGTATCTACCCAAGTCGACCTTAAAAACGCCGCTACAGGGAGTTACTATTTGGTGGCAAGCAATGCCAACGGCTGTACAGTACAAAGTGCTACATACATTATCGATCGCGAAGCACCTGCCGATCTGGGTGGGATCGCTAAGATAGTTAAAAACGCAAGCTGCGATCTGAATAATGGCAGCATCGAGATCACTTTGCAAAACCCGCCGGCGGTGTTACCTAAAAGTTATCGCTGGGTA
Source organism: Mucilaginibacter myungsuensis (assembly GCF_015222005.1). Lineage (GTDB taxonomy): Bacteria > Bacteroidota > Bacteroidia > Sphingobacteriales > Sphingobacteriaceae > Mucilaginibacter > Mucilaginibacter myungsuensis. The sequence goes on from NZ_JADFFL010000002.1 coordinate 577,612, forward strand.
ACTAAAGCCGATCAGCAAACCGTCGCTACCACTCCCGGCAATACTATCTCATCTAAACTGACCGACCTGGATGCCGGCGCCTATGATGTTTATACTGCCGATCAAAGCGGTTGCGAAAGTTTTTTGGCTGAATACTTCATTTCACGGATACCGGCGTTGTCGGTTAATAGTAATTCGGTTGCGGTCACTGACGATGCTTGCATGAACAGTACCGGCAGCATTAAAGGTATACAAGCTACCGGATCTGCCCCACTAACTTATACCTGGACAGACGAGGACGGAACGATAATTGGCAATACCTTGGACCTGACCAATGTAAAGGCAGGCACCTACAAGATCATTGTTACCGATGCTGTAGGATGCACCCAAACGCTAACTTATACAGTAAAAAATACCAGCATCATTATTAACGCACCAACAACCCGAACCATACAATTATGCGCACCGGGAGATGCATTTGTTTCCGTGCCGGCCGAACTTGGTTTTAAATACCGGCTTTATGAAACCGCCAATGACCTATCGCCGTTGATGGACAACGCGACGGGCAAGTTCCAGGTGAGGGCGCTCCAAAGCCGCAGTTACTACGTCAGCAAATATTCGGGGAATTGTGAAAGCCCGAAAGTTGAGGTAAAGATCGAAGTAGGCGTCGGCGCGCTTAGCCTCGCCAACGCGTTCTCACCTAACGGCGACGGAATAAATGACACATGGCAGATCCCCAATATCCAAAATTATCCCAAAAGCTTGGTTCGGATCTTTGGCCGGGCGGGCAATATGGTATTCAACTCTACAGGCTATGGCGTTCCGTTCGATGGAACTTACAATGGGAACCCATTACCCGCAGGGATCTATTATTATGTCATTAACCTAAATTCGGGGTGCAGTGCGTTATCAGGCAGTTTAACTATCATGCGTTAAGCCAACTGGCGCAAATACATCTGCACAGTATTTTCTAAACCATAATACAGGGCGTCGCTAACCAAGGCATGGCCTATACTAACCTCTAACAATCCGGGAACGTTTTGGGCAAAGTATTTCAGGTTCTTCAGGTCCAGGTCGTGGCCTGCGTTCAAACCCAAGCCCAGTTCCTGCGCTTTTTTGGCAGCGATGATGTAAGGAGCGGCCGCCAGTTCTATACCCTGGTGATAATGATTGGCGTAGCCTTCAGTGTAAAGCTCGATACGGTCGGTGCCGGTCTCAGCGGCGCCGGCTATCATGTCTTCCAGTGGATCAACAAATATGGATACGCGGATGCCTTCTTTTTTAAATGCACCGATCATGTCCGTCAGGTAACGTTTATGGGTAATGGTATCCCAGCCATGGTTGGATGTCAGCTGACCTAATGCATCGGGCACCAGGGTCACCTGCTCGGGTTTAACAGCCAATACCAGATCAATAAACTTTTGCTCCTCGCAGTTACCCTCAATGTTAAATTCGGTAGTGACGATCTCTTTCAGCTGATAAACGTCATCATAGCGAATATGGCGCTCATCCGGGCGGGGGTGAACGGTGATGCCTTGCGCGCCAAAGCTTTCAATGTCTTTAGCAACTTGTATCAGATCAGGATTGTTACCACCGCGCGAGTTACGCAGGGTAGCTATTTTATTGATGTTGACGGATAAGCGGGTCATATCGTATCTTAGGTATCGGGTTAAACTTTGTTGTGCTATTATGGCAACAAGGTAAATGCCTAATTGCTTTGTTATTTTTGCAATGTTAATATGAAAGCACCGATAAAACATATTTTACTTGCTTTTTTACTTTGCGTGGGTAGCGCCTAATATTTCCTTAATGTCTTTTTTCGGTCAGTTTCACTCAAGGGTATTTTTTAAACAAGATCGATACTTTTTTAACTAAACCTACTTTTACCGGACAACAGTGTTGCAAATATAGGATGACATAGCGTTGTCTGTCGCGTGGCCGTCGGCTCGATAATGCTCCCATAAAAAATGCCGCCGTTTTGTACCTTTGCCGCCATGGCAGCTATCAAACCATCTGTACCTAAAGGCACCCGCGATTTTTCACCGGCCGAAATGGCTAAGCGTAACTTTATTTTCGATACCATTAAAGGAGTTTTCCGCAAGTATGGCTATCAGCAGATAGAGACACCATCTATGGAGAACTCGCAAACCTTGATGGGCAAGTATGGCGATGAAGGTGATAAGCTGATCTTTAAGATATTGAATAGTGGCGATTACCTATCCAGCATAGCTACTTTAAAACAGCTATTTGCCATAGAGGGAGATTATCTACAGTCTAAGAATCGCGAAGCGGAAGAAAGGTCAGACTATGCAGAGGGCATAGTAGACGTAGTTGCTGAGAGAAAGTCTGAATTTGAGTCTTTAGCTCTACAGCTTGTCGATGAATTAGCTGACCTAAACAAAATTACCCCCAAAATCTCCGAAAAAGCCCTCCGTTACGACCTTACCGTACCCTTTGCCCGTTACGTGGTGATGCACCAAAATGATATTACCTTCCCGTTCAAGCGTTTCCAGGTGCAGCCGGTTTGGCGTGCCGATCGTCCGCAGAAAGGCCGTTACCGCGAGTTCTTTCAGTGCGATGCGGATGTAGTGGGCTCTAAGTCGTTGTTGAACGAGGCCGAATTTGTACTGATCTATGACGAGGCACTGAGCAAACTGGGCTTGAAGGACTTCAGCATCAAGATCAATAACCGTAAGATCCTATCCGGCATTGCAGAGGTAGTGAACAAGGCCGACCAGATCATTGATATGACCGTGGCCATTGACAAGCTGGACAAGATCGGTCTGGATGGCGTTACCAAGGAACTATTGGAGCGCGGATTTACCGAAGAGAACATCGAACAGATAAAACCGATCATCCTTTTAGAAGGCACTACCGAAGAGAAGCTGACCAGCCTGCGTTCGGTATTGGCAACCTCGGAAATTGGCCTTAAAGGCTGCGAGGAGCTGGAGACCGTTTTTAACTACCTGAAAAGCTTTACCATGCAAAATGGCAAGGTAGAACTGGACATTACCCTGGCCCGTGGCCTGAACTACTACACCGGTGCTATTTACGAAGTGAAGACCAACGAGGTGCAAATGGGCAGCATTGGCGGCGGCGGCCGTTATGATGACCTGACCGGCATGTTCGGGTTGAAAGACCTGACCGGCGTGGGTATATCCTTCGGTGCCGACCGTATTTACGATGTGCTGGAGGAACTGAACCTGTTCCCGGCCGCTACCGATGAGAGCACCCAGGTATTGATCTGTCCTTTTGACGGCGATGGCGAGGCTTATGCCTTACCGATGCTGCAACAATTACGCAATAAAGGCGTCAACACCGAGCTTTACCCGGCAGGCGCCAAGATCAAAAAGCAACTGGATTACGCTAACGGCAAAAATATCCCTTACGCAGTTATGGTCGGCAGCGATGAAATGGCAACCGGCTTACTGACCGTTAAGAATATGCAGAGCGGCACACAAGAGAAGCTGACCGTAGCGCAAATCGTGGAGCGATTGGGGTAGTTGATGACCCTTTAGACTGGTTATTTACGTAGGCGATATGCTACCGTCGTTCTTTTTCTTGACAAAAAGAACCAAAAGTCAAGACAGCGCTAATGCTTCTTTTGCCGCACAGGCCCTGCCCGCATCAGGCAAAACCACGGACGCAAGAATTTGCCCTGCTGTCGCTCCCGCATACCCGCCCTTCTGCAAATTCGCTTCCCCTTGCAGCTGCACATGGCCCGCATTGTTTTGCCTGATCTTTCCAGAAGCCGTACCGCTATCGGGAGAAGGTATTTCCATCTGCGACAGGGAGCTTAGTTAGTACAAGCAAATAGATCGATAGCACAGCCCTTCAACCTAAACCCGATCGTAATGGAAACCCAGCAGCGGGCGTTGGCAAAAGAGCGTCGGCTGAGCGCGGAGTTGTAATGGAGAGCGGGAGGAACATTGATAGCAGCAACGGCACTGCTTTTCAAGGAATGTTTCTGCTGCAATTTCTTTGTAACCTTTGTCCATTCTTCTTTGTGTACTTTCTGATAAAATTGGCCGCCATAGCATAAAGAGCACAAAATTAGCTATTTCGGCACCCGTCCACTTCTTGTTCCGCATATTAAGCTAACGTTAATTCTAAAAAATCCGTTGCTATTTCCTTAATAAGGGTGTATATTAGTCGCCGTTTCTTATTGTACATAATACACTATTAAAAAACCTCAAAGAAGATTATGAGTTTGATCATTGATGTCCACGCACGCCAAATATTGGATTCGCGCGGTAACCCGACCGTAGAAGTTGAAGTATTGACCGAAAATGGTGCCCTTGGCCGTGCCGCTGTTCCATCTGGTGCATCTACAGGTGTACACGAGGCTGTTGAGCTGCGTGACAACGACAAATCTAAATATATGGGCAAAGGCGTATTGAAAGCCGTTGCTAACGTGAACGATGTTATTGCTCCTGCACTGAAAGGTGTTGACGTATTTGAGCAAAATGCTATCGATAAATTAATGATCGCGCTTGATGGTAGCGAGAACAAAGGTACTTTGGGTGCTAACGCTATCTTAGGTGTGTCTTTAGCGGTTGCTAAAGCTGCTGCACAAGAAAGCCGTCAGCCACTATATCGCTACGTAGGTGGTGTTAACGCTAATACTTTGCCTATCCCAATGATGAACATCGTTAACGGTGGTTCACACTCTGATGCGCCTATCGCGTTCCAGGAGTTTATGATCATGCCGGTTGGCGCGCCTTCATTTTCTGAGGCTTTGCGTTGGGGTACTGAGGTATTCCACAACCTGAAAAAGATCTTGCACGATCGTGGTTTATCTACTGCTGTAGGTGACGAAGGTGGTTTTGCTCCAACTTTCGCAGGTACCGAGGACGGTGTTGAAACCATCCTGCAAGCGATCGAGAAAGCCGGTTACAAACCAGGTGTGGACATCTGCATCGCATTCGATTGCGCTGCTTCTGAATTCTACAAAGACGGTAAATACGACTATACTAAATTTGAAGGTCCTAACGGTGCTATCCGCACCAGCGCCGAGCAAGCACAGTACTTAGCGTCGTTAACCGAGAAATACCCTGTTATCTCTATTGAGGATGGTATGGGCGAGGATGATTGGGAAGGTTGGAAAATATTGACCGACCTTATCGGTGATAAAGTTCAGTTGGTAGGTGACGACCTTTTTGTAACTAACGTTAAACGTTTACAACAAGGTATCGATCAGGCTACAGCTAACTCTATCCTGGTAAAAGTTAACCAGATAGGTTCGTTAACTGAAACTATCGACGCGGTATCTTTAGCGCAAACTAACGGTTACACATCAGTAATGAGCCACCGTAGCGGCGAGACCGAAGATGCTACCATCGCCGACTTGGCTGTTGCATTGAATTGCGGTCAGATCAAGACCGGTTCGGCATCACGTTCGGACAGGATCGCTAAATACAACCAATTGTTACGTATCGAAGAAGAATTAGGCGAGAACGCTAAATTCATCGGTAAGAACTTTAAGTATTTTAAGAATAGATAATATTAGCCCCAAACCCCTGAAGGGGCTTAAGGAATAGGGAAAGCCGGTCAGTGATGATCGGCTTTTTTTGTGGGTGACCAGATACTATGATAGTTCTTGATCAATATCTGGTAGCTATTCTCACTCCTCCAATTCCACCCAAACCGGGCAATGATCGCTTGTTTTTTCCCATCCACGCACATGCCTGTCCACCACGGCGGCTTTTAATTTAGGCGCTATCTGCGGACTTAATAAAAAGTGGTCGATGCGCAGACCGGCATCCCTGCCGTAGGCGTTGCGGAAGTAATCGTAAAAGGTATAGATCGTCTCATTTGGGTGCAGGTGGCGTATAGCGTCGGTCCAGCCCTGATCTACAAGGGTTTTAAATGCCGCGCGAGTCTCAGGGCGGAAAAGGGCATCCTCTACCCAACGCTCAGGTTTGTAGACGTCTATCTCGGTTGGCATTACATTGTAATCGCCGCATAAAACTACCGGCAAGCCACGGGCATACAGGCTGGCAGCATGTTCGGTCAGGCGTTCGAACCAGCGTAATTTATAATCGAATTTCGGTCCGGGTGCAGGGTTGCCATTGGGCAGGTAAAGGCAGCCGATCACAATGCCATTTACAAAAGCTTCAATATAGCGGCTGTGGATATCGTCCGGGTCGCCGGGCAGGCCGCGGCGTAGTTCTTGTATCTCGCCTTTAGCTAAGATCGCCACACCGTTCCAGCTTTTTTGACCATGCCAAATGGCGTTATAACCCAGATCTTGGATAGCCTGTAAAGGGAATTTCTCGTCGGGTGCTTTCAACTCCTGCAGGCAGGCCACATCCGGCGATGTTTCCTCCAGCCAGCGCAGTAATACCGGCAAGCGTCCGTTAACTCCGTTCACGTTGTAGGTGGCTATTTTCATGGTGGTGCGAATTTTTGAATATCGAAGGTATGGATTTTTTTGTATGCGAGGTGATAAGACGAACACCCTAAACGAGAATTCGTCATTGCAAGTTTTTAGATCCGTTGGAACTTAAAAGTGATATGTCGTGGATACAAATTGGCAACTATGTAACCGCCGTTCTTTCTCTTGATAGAAAGAACCAAAGATCAAGACAGTGCCAATGCTTCTTCGCACAGGCCTTCACCCTGCAGGCGGTCAAAGCCCAGGCGCGCACACGCCCAACGCATTTGACCACCTCACCCGAAGCCGTGCCACTGTCGGAGAAGGAAAAAATAGATACTCAACACGTTCCTTGCAATGACGTGCTGGATAATAAAAACCAAAACAGCCCGGCCGCTTAGCGACCGGGCTGTTAAAATTGCTCCGTAATTGTTTTTCTGTCAGCTTATCTTAATTGATACACGCTAACAGAACCTCGTTTGGCTTTAGCCAGGCATAACTGTTCTTTTCATACCCGTTCTGTTCGGGTTTACTGATGACCTGTTTCATGGCCAGCAGCTTGTACACATAATTGCCGGTCTCGGCATTTAAATGCATCAGGTAATAATTGCGCCTGTCGCTTTTGTTGATGGCGCGCTGCAATTTCACCGAGCCTAAATTGTAGGCAGCGGCGGTCAGCGTCCAGCTGTCAAATTCGCTGTAAAGTTCGCGCAGGTAAACGCAGGCGGCTATGGTAGACTTGCGCAGGTTAAGGCGCTCATCAACCTTACCGTGTACCCTCAGGCCATAAGAGCGCGCTGTACCGGGCATAAATTGCCACAGTCCGCGTGCCCCACGGGGCGATGTGCCGGCTTTTAAACCCGATTCCACTAATGGGATGTACTTAAAATCCTCGGGGATGCCGTAAGCCTTTAAAATAGGCTCGATAATAGGGAACAGTGTCGCGGCTTTGCGGTGTAACAGGCTTGAACCTATCCTGTTGTAGCTATGCTGCTTAACTGAATGTTGAAATTTAGTTTTTACCCTTTTAATTTTTACCGGAAGGTTCTCATCGGCAAAATTGATCTCGGTATTGGCATTGTTATTGTAACTTACCAAGGGAGAGAACTTCGGCGCCACGGCGGTACCGGAAGTTGTAACAGACACTGCTTTTCTCTTAATAGTTGTACTGTAAATAAACAGTTGAGAAACGATAAACAGCACCACAATTACGGAGCACGTAATGAAGTGTTTTTTGATCATTCGTTGTTTTTTAGTGAACAAATATGCTTTGAAAGCGCTGCAAAGATACACATATATTTCACAATATCAAGTACTTGCAAAAACGGGCCATTTTAGCCCCTGTTCCTGACCTTGTAAAATGCGACTTAACAGCACGAAAAACTGAACATTTACAACGCGAAAATTGTTTTACAGAACCACTAAAAAACCGTACCTTTACACCCCCGCTGCGAAGCGATAAACTCAATACATATGGTATTTAAGAAACCAGGGAACGGTCGCGAAGACAAGTCCAACACATCCGGAAGGCCATCACGCGGCGACGCGTCAAAAAGCACAGGCCGCTCATCAACCTCATCGTCACGCGGCAGATCTGCTGCCGGAGCGTCCGGATCGGACCGACCAAAGAGGAGCTATAACAATAGCGACTCTGACGAAAAACGTTCATTTTCCCGCAAACCAGCAGGCACAGGCTACGGCCCGGGCGATAAACCTGCAGGCAAATTTGGCGGCAGCGCAGGTGGTGATAAAAAACCTTTTGGCGACAGAAAGCCTTATGGCAGCCGCGATAGCAAACCTGGTTTCGGAGATAAAAAACCTTACGGTAGCCGCAGTGCCGAAGGTGGCGACAAGAAGCCATACGGCAGCCGCGATAGCAAGCCCGGTTTTGGCGATCGCCCTAAACGCAGCTTCGGCAGCGGTGCTACCGGCGATAAAAAACCTTTCGGAAGACCATCGACCGGCGGTTTCAAAAAGCGAGAGGATGGCGCTAACGAAACACCTTTCCGCAAACGCGAAGAAAGCAGCTACGCAGGTGCTCCAAGCCGTGAACGCCGTAATGACGACGCTCAACCAAAGCGCACTATGCGCGGTCGTAATAAAAAAGAAGTTAAACCTGTTGATGACGGTCTGATCCGTTTGAACCGCTATATCTCTAATGCCGGTATCTGCTCGCGCCGTAAGGCCGATGAGTTGATCACCGCAGGTGTGGTATCGGTAAATGGCGAGGTTGTTAACGAGCTTGGTTTTAAGGTTGATCCATTTAAAGACACCGTACGTTACAATGGCGAGACCTTGAAACGCGAAAAGATGACCTACGTGCTACTGAACAAGCCTAAGGATTATATCACTACTACCGAGGATCCGCAAGAGCGCCGTACGATCATGCATCTGGTCGAAAAAGCCAGTCGCGAACGTATCTACCCTGTAGGGCGTCTTGACCGTAACACTACCGGCTTGATCCTAATGACCAACGATGGCGACCTGGCCGATAAGCTTTCGCACCCACGCAATAACATTACTAAATTATACCAGGTAGAGCTGAACAAGAGCCTTACCCAGGGCGATATGAATAAGATCGGCTTTGGTTTGGAATTGGAAGACGGCTTTATTAAGCCAGACCACGTAGCTTACGTTGCCGGTGGCAGCAAGCGCGAGGTGGGTATCCAGATCCACAGCGGCAAGAACCGTATCGTTCGCCGTATATTCGAATCATTAGGTTACGAGGTGGTTAAACTTGACCGTACGATCTACGCCAACCTGACCAAAAAAGATCTGCCACGCGGCCGCTGGAGATTCCTGGAAGAGGAAGAGATCATTCAGCTAAAGCATTTGATGAAGTAAGAACCCTCCCGGCCTCCCTAAAGGGAGGAGGTAGAAGATATAAACGCGAAAAGCCTCCCATTAGGAGGTTTTTCGCGTTTATGAGCGTTTGAGCTACCTGCTCCATAGGAGCATAAGATCGGTAGCAAAACACGTTTCAGCGTTTTATAGCATGCCGTAGGTATGCAACCAAAGTTATGCACCTACGGAGCGTTTCCATTGTTTGGCGGGACTACCGATATTTGATCCCGATGGGACCGGTTGGCGTAGTGCTTTGATCTGTAACTGCCGATTGCAAACTCAAAACTGCCAAAGACCTTACGGCAGATCCGCCCCCTCGGGCGCGAATTTCTCACCGATCTGCTGACGCCACATGGCGTAGTATAAACCTTTTTGTTGCAAGAGATCCATGTGCCTGCCCGATTCGATGATGCGGCCTTTTTCCAGCACGTAGATGGTGTCCGAATGCATAATGGTGGACAAACGGTGCGCGATCAGGATGGTGATGTGATCTTGTTTGTCTGATACATCTTTGATGGTCTCGGTGATCTCTTCTTCGGTGATCGAATCCAGCGACGAGGTAGCCTCATCGAACACCAAAATATCCGGGCGGCGCAACAAAGCACGGGCGATAGACAAACGCTGTTTTTCGCCGCCTGATACCTTTACGCCACCTTCACCAATAACGGTATCCAAGCCGTTAGATGCGCGGGCCAGTAAACTTTGACAGGCGGCACGGTGCATCGCGTTAAGGCACTCTTCATCCGTAGCATTCGGGCGAACGAATAATAAGTTCTCCCGTATCGTACCAGAGAATAGTTGGGTATCCTGCGTAACAAAGCCTACGCGTTCGCGCAGTTGGTCCAAATCTATCTCTTTACTCGCAACTCCGTTGTAGGCAATATCGCCCTCTATGGGTTGATACAAGCCAACTAATAATTTAACTAACGTTGTTTTCCCTGAACCCGAAGGGCCAACAAAAGCGATGGTCTCGCCGCTGCTCACTTCAAAACCGATATGGTTTAGCGCGTTGCGATTAGCGGTCAGGTGCTTAAAGCTCACATCGTTAAACGCCAGTTTTTGTATACGTTCGATCAATACCGGTTTGGCAGGTTTTGGGTCGATAGGAGTATTAATGATCCGCTCGAAATTACCCAGCGATACCTGCGCTTCGCGCCATGATTGGATCACGTTACCCAACTCCTGCAAGGGATTGAATAGGAAGAATGAATAGAACAGGAACTGAAAGTAACTACCCGGCGTTAAAGTATCTTTAAAGATCAGCATCAGCAAGATCACCACCATAATAGAGCGTACCAGGTTAACCGTAGTGCCCTGTATAAAACTCATACTGCGCACGTATTTTACTTTTTTTAACTCCAGTTCCAGTATTTTGTATGTGGTCTTGTTCAGGCGCTCTATCTCCTGATCGGCCAAGCCAAGGCTCTTTACTAACTCGATATTTCTTAACGATTCGGTAGTCGACCCGGCCAGCGCTGTGGTCTCGCCAACGATACTTTTTTGGATCTTTTTGATCCGCTTGCTCAGTGCTGAACTCACGATAGCAATTACCGGTATCGCTGCAAAATAAACCAGCGTTACCTTATAACTAACCGCCAGCGAGTACACGATCACGAACACCATCCCCACCAACGACACAAATAACACGCTGATGAACGAGGTGATGAACTTCTCGCTATCGGTACGCACTTTTTGTAGCACACCTAAGGTTTCGCCACTGCGTTGGTCCTCAAAAACCTGGTAAGGTAATTTTAAAGAGTGCTTTAAGCCATCGCTATACATCTGTGCGCCGGTCTTAAGCACAATGATATTGGTAAAGTAATCCTGAAAGTTCTTAGCTATCCTGGATACCATGGCAGCGCCAACGGCCAGGCCCACCAGTTTTAACGAACCGTAAAAACGGTAATCGAAACTATGCGGCAAGCCATCCTGCGGGACGATGTACTTGTCCATAATATCCTTGGTGATCCAAGGGTCAAGCAGCGAGAAGCCTATGTTGATAGCGGCAAGCAGCAAGGCCAGGGCCACCGTCCACTTGTGCTTTTTTAAATATTCTAATAAAATTTTCATATATCCACGTGTGAGAGGGCGCAAAAATAAAAAAAGGGAATGGCACAAAATGCGCATTCCCTTTAATTTGACATTGTATGTATCTTATACGGTCATGATATCTTTTTCTTTGGCTTCCATCAGCTTGTCAACCTTAACAATGTAGCCGTCAACCAGTTTCTGCACTTCAGCTTCGCCGGTCTTCATTTCGTCTTCAGATACGCCTTCTGTTTTCAGCTTACGGATCTTGTCGTTAATATCCTTACGGATGTTACGTACAGCGATCTTGCCATTTTCGGCTTCGCCTTTAGCTTTCTTCACCAGATCGCGGCGGCGCTCCTCTGTCAATGGCGGCACGTTGATGCGGATAATGATACCATCATTTTGTGGGTTAACACCAAGATTAGCTTCCATAATGGCTTTCTCGATCGCGCCAAGCAAGTTTTTTTCCCAAGGCTGGATAACGATGGTCTTAGCATCGGGGGTATTGATAGCACCTACCTGACTTATTGGTGTAGGCGTACCGTAATAATCAACCACAACACCATCAAACATAGCAGGATTGGCCTTACCGGCACGTATCTTACCTAATTCGTTATCGCAGTGTTCTACCGCTTTTTCCATCGAGGCCTTCGCGTCGGCCAGCTGTTTTTTTACGAGTTCGCTCATTGGGAGTTAATTTGTGCAAAAATAGTAAAAAAGGGGAAAGAGCGAAAAGGTAAAAGGTTAAAGGTGAAAGGTTGTTTGTGAAGGAAAAAAGTTGAAGGTTTGAGTTACGGGCTCATCTGTCAAAACAAAACCTTTTACCTTTCTCCTTTAACCTTTCACCTCCCAGCTCACATCTGCATAAATTGATAAACCACCTGATGCTGATGGCGTAGATAAGCGTTGACCGCTTTTCGGAATAGTTTACTCGCCATGGTGTTGCGATGTTAATTTATCAACCTCATAACCTTTGGCTTTACAGCGTCCAACGATCTCGTCATGCAGCTTTTTATCTATCGCTGGCTTGCGCGACATGATGAAAAGGAACTTATGCTCGGGGTGGCCCACCACTACGTACGAATAATCGTCGGCCAGTTCGATCACCCAGTAGTCCACTTTAAATGGCCAAAGGAATTGGGCGTGCATTTCGCCGTCGGTGTCGCCATCGGTAAACAGTTTGCTGTTGTAGGTACTCGACTTTTGCTCCTCGCCCTTTTTGCAGGCGGTGAACACTTTGTAATAGCCATCTCTGGTAAGCGTGTATGCGGTGGTAGTTTCGCGGCTACCCTTATCGTACATGGTGGGGATAGAATAAAGCGAATACCACTTGCCGGCAAAACGGTCAAGGTCCACCTTGTCTACAGGTTTGTTGACCGGCGCGGTCAAGATCATGTAGGCCATAATTAGCGTTAAACCAATTGCTTTCATGCTCATACTAACGAGTTTTATTTACCGCTGGATGTGCTTGCGCTATCGGGAATACTCCATTCATGCGTAAATTACTCGTTTAAGTGATCGGTGGTTACCAATTGCCGCCTTGCGCCACGCGCCAAACTGTTTTGCCCAATTGTTAAAATATTGACACATAATTACTAATGGCTTGATTTTTGACACGCTATTAATATATTTGACCCAAACAGGCCCTTTTTATCATGGTGACCACAATAACAGAAGGTGTAAAGATCACAGTAGAGACCCAGTATCAGCCTGAGTACTCTAACCCTGCTAATGAGCATTTTATGTTCGCGTACCGTATCAGCATCGAGAACGTAGGCAACTATGCGGTGCAATTGATGCGCCGCCATTGGCATATTTTTGACAGCAACAGCACCCACCGCGAGGTAGAGGGCGAGGGCGTGGTAGGCGTTCAGCCGATCATCGAACCCGGCCAAAGTCACGAATATATATCGGGCTGTAACCTTAAAACCGACATGGGTAGCATGAAGGGCGAATATCAAATGGTACGCCTGATGGATAATTCTGTGTTCGACGTAGCCATACCGGAGTTTTATCTGGTAGCGTCGTATAAGTTGAACTGAGGCCGCTGGCTCTTTTCGGTTGCTATGATCTAGTTGATGCCGCTGACCTTTGAGCGGTGAACCTTCTTGCTCATTGTAATATCCACGAGTGAGATTATTTTGCTCACTAAGTGGGAATGTTCCTTACTCTATTTACACCTTCTGCCCCGCCGCCGAATAATATTTTAAACTGATCAGATCATTAGGTATCGGTCGGCTATTCCATTTGTGATGGATGGCTAAAGCCGTACCCATGGCGGTGGCTTGTGCCATCGAGGCTGCGTAGACCTCAATATCCGGGAAAGCCGCTGCCAGCAGGTGCATAAACACCGAGTTCTTCCCGAAGCCACCGTCTACAAATATCCGTTTTACCGGGGCATTCTTTAACACGTAACCGGTCGATATCTTTTGCTTAGCGATCAGGTTTTTCACCAGATCGTAGTAGGCTTTAACGTCATCCTCCTGCGGGTTATCATCATAGGCCAGGTTACGGTACTTTATGGTATTCTGCCCGTACTTTTCGGCGATTTGCTTAATGCCCTGATCATATTCGTGCCCGCTAAATAAGCGCGACGCTTTTACCGGTTTGCCTTTGTATTGAATATAGTTGAGGCAATCGGCGGCTAATTCCTCGGCTGTCAAGGGCGACTGATCGAAAGGGTTCAAGCTGATCGACCAGGTACCTGTCGATAATAAAATAAATGGCTCGTTAAAGCTTGCCAGATACGGGATCAGCGCGGCCGAACTATCGTGCAGGCCAATGCCAACCTTATAATGCTTATTGCTGATCACCGGCGACGACACATGATCTGCCGGGACCACCGGGGCGAAGATATCCGCAATACCTTCTTTCTTCACCCAATCGTGGTAATCATTCTTCTCAAAGTCCCAAAGCGCAGTATGGCAGCCGATGCTGGTCATGTCCGAAACTTCCTCGCCACTTACCAGATAACTTAGGTATTGTGGCAGATGCAGCGCGTGTTTTATCTTTTTAAAAAGCTCAGGCTTTTGATGTTTGATGCGATACAATTGCAGGCCCGAATTCAAACTCTCCAAAGCAGGCGATGCTGTTTCAAAAGCCACTTGAGCTTCATCACCGTAGGTATCATAAAATTGCTTCTTGATATCTTCCGGATAAGGCTTTAGATAATTATACAGCGGGGCGATCGCTTTACCGTTCTCATCCAAGTATACAAAACTCGCCCCATAGGCCGAAAAATTGACCGCCTTAATATCAAACTCCTTTAAGCGCCCCACCTCTGCCAGCGAGTCGTAAACCGAAAGCCGCAAGGCCTCCAGGTTCTCACAGGCAAAACCGTCCTCGTCTACGGTCTCGTTAAAACGGGCGCTACGCTCAAAAACAATGTGATAGCTTTCGTCAAACAGGAAAAGCTTTTTATTGGTTTTGCCAACGTCAAAAACGGCTATAACTGGTATAGGTGCCATGCAGAAAATTATAGTCCTGTAGCCACGGTCTTCTCCCCGCGCTGCTTAATTAAACCTGCACGCACTTCCTGCTCCCTGAACGCCTTGATCGGATCCAGCGCGCCACCCTCACGTAAACGCGCCTCTGCGATCAGTGGGCGAACATCTGTGCGGTAAGCAGCTTGTAATACCTCCTGTGCTTTAGCTACGTCGTTGCCCTGTTGAGCAGCCGCCAAGGCAGCAGTATCTACTAACAATGCTTGCGCGTAAGCGATCTTAATGGCTTCTACAGATTGCAACAGATCCTCTATCGGGTCTTTTACGTTGTGCGATGCATCTATCATCCAGCCAATTCCGGTAGCGTGGTTCAGTCCACGGGCATCCATACCTTCAACCAGTTCATTAAAGATCAGGAACAATTGGTAGGGATTGATGCTGCCGACGGTAAGGTCGTCATCACCGTATTTAGAATCGTTGAAATGGAAACCGGCCAGTTTCTCTTCCATCAGCAGTAGGGAAACGATCTGCTCGATATTGGTATTAGGCAGGTGATGACCAAGATCTACCAGCGTTAACGCTTTCTTGCCTAATTTGGATGCCAGCAAATGCGATTGCCCCCAATCACCAATGGTGGTGGAGTAAAAATTAGGTTCGAATGGTTTGTACTCGATCCATACTTTCCAATCATCCGGCAGGGCCTCGTATATCTCCTGCAAACTCTCCAAAGTATTTTGGAATGCCTTACGGAAATTCAGCTGTCCCGGGAAGTTAGAACCATCCGACAACCAAACCGATAGGGCGTTAGAACCTAATTCCACTCCGTATTTAATTACCTCAATGTTATGCTCGACCGCCTGCTTGCGCACGGCTTTATCTGAATGGTGCAGCGAACCGTACTTGTAACTCAAAGACGCATCCTTTTGGTCTTGGAATGTATTAGAGTTCACGGCGTCAAAACGCAAACCATAGTGTTTAGCCTCAGCTTTTATAGCGTCTGCATCCTTTGGGATATCCCAAGGGATGTGCAGCGATATCGAATTGCTCGACCTGTTCAGCGCATGGATCATGCCCACATCGGCTATCTTCTCTTCCAGGCTGCGAGGCTCGCCGCCGCCGCTGAAACGGCCAAAGCGCGTACCCCCGGTACCCAAAGCCCAGCTCGGTATAGCGATGTTGAAAGCCTGCAGTTTTTGCATCACCCCATCCAGATCCTTTACATCCTCGGCTACAAAATCGAACCGGCGCTGGTGCGCTTTAATATGCTGATGATTGTGCTCGTCAATTTTATGCTGTTCCATAGTTATAGCTCTTTTTAGCGTACAAAGGCCGCCGCAACGCCGCCGTCAACATTTAACACATTCCCTGTCGATTTACTTAACAAGCCACCCGCAAAAGCGAAGCAGGCGTTAGCGATATCCACAGGCAGGATAACCTCGTTCAGCAAGGTACGTTTGGCGTAGTAAGCAGGCAATTCCTCAACGGTAACACCATACGCTTTAGCACGGCCCTCGGCCCAGCCACCGGCCCATATGTTGCTGTCACTGATCACCGCGTCGGGGTTAACCACATTTACTCGGATCTTATCCGGGCCTAATTCTGCCGCGTTCAATCGGCTCAGGTGTAACTGTGCCGCTTTGGCGCTCCCGTAACCGGCATTGTTAGGGCCGCTTACTAAAGCATTTTTGCTTACGATGTTGATGATATCGCCACCGATATCTTGTTTCTTCATCACGGCTGTAGCCGCTTGGGTCACCAAAAATTGGCCTTTTACCAATACATCATATAACAGGTCCCAATCTTTTTCGGCATGGTCGGCTATGGTTTTAGAGATAGACAGACCTGCGTTATTCACGATCAGATCCACACCGCCAAAGGCTAAAGTAGCTGTAGCAACAGCATCGGCGATCTGGTCGGCCTTGGTCACATCTAATACGACCGTGGTATAGGCATCTTTACCAAATAATTTCTTGAACTCTTCGCCGGCACCTTCCAGGCGTTCCGCATTCATATCGTTCAGCACCACTACGGCACCTTCTTCGGCAAATTTTTTGGCGATAGCTTTACCAATGCCGCCGGCGCTGCCGGTAACTAAAGCAACGCGACCTGTTAAGGCTTTAGGCTTAGGCATACGTTGTAGCTTAGCCTCTTCCAGCAACCAGTATTCGATATTGAATGCTTCCTGATGCGGCAGCGAGGTGTAATCAGAGATCGCCTCGGCGCCCTTCATTACATTGATCGCATTGGTATAAAATTCGGCTGCCACACGGGCGGTCTGTTTATCTTTAGCAAAGGTGAACATACCCACACCCGGATACAAGATCACCACCGGGTTAGCATCGCGAATGGCCGGGCTATTCGGGTGTTTACAGGTTTCGTAATATTCGGTATACATGGCGCGGTAAGCCTCAAAAGCCGGGGTTAAGCGGGCTTTTAATGCTTCTACGTCACTCAGGTCCTCATCTTTGCCTAAGTCCAACACCAGCGGACTGATCTTGGTCCTTAAAAAGTGATCCGGGCAGCTGGTACCCATTGGTGCCAGGCGGGTCAGGTCATTTGAGTTGATGAACTCCAATACACGAGTGTCATCGGTAAAGTGGCCGATCATATTTTGTTTGGATGAACAGAAACCACGCAGGATAGGCGCTAAGGCTACCGCTTGTTTTTTGCGACCCTCCGCATCCAGACTTTCAATTTTAGCACCGCCGAAGACAGGGCCTTTTTTGCCGTAGTTCTGCTCCAGGTATTCGGCGCATTGCTCGATCACCTCTAAGGTGTTCACATAACTTTCGTAAGCCGTATCGCCCCAGGTGAACAATCCGTGCGAACCTAACATGATGCCACGGATGCCCGGGTTAGCATCTAAACAAGCTTTTAATTGCAAGCCCAATTCAAAGCCCGGTTTTTGCCAATCAACCCAACCAATAGTGCCTTTAAATAGGTCGGCAGTGATCTGCTTGCCATCTTTTGCTGCCGCTATGGCGATAGCCGCGTCCGGGTGCAGGTGATCGATATGTTTAAAAGGTAAAAATCCGTGCAAAGGTGTATCTATCGATGGCGCTTTTGAGGCCAGATCATAAATGGTATGGTTAAATAATTCCACCATCTCATCTTCGTGCTCTAAGCCGCGGTACACGTTCTTCAGGCTGCGTAAACGGTCTACATAAAGGGCGGCCAATCCGCTCTTCTTTAAGGTACCAATATCACCGCCGGATCCTTTGATCCACATCACTTCAAGTTCCTGACCGGTGAGCGGGTCTTTAGCCTGGGCTTTGCACGATGTATTGCCGCCACCGTAATTGGTGAGGCGCAGGTCGGCACCCAATAAGTTAGAGCGATATATCAACAGGGCTATCTCGTCGCCGGCCAGTTTAGCGGCTTCGGCGTCGTCCCATAAATAGCTTACGTGTTTAAAATTTGTTTCCTTGATAGACATTGTATTACTGCTTTTGTATAGATCTGATGTTATTGTTTAACTGCTTCCGTTCGTTTGGCCTTAGCTGCGGCCTCTTTGTCTTTTAAATTATTACCGTAACCCACCAATAGCACCGATAAGGTGATGGTAGCGATACCCAGTATCAGGGTAGAAAATGCTTTTTTGCTCACCGTTTTCCATTCCTTTAATATCAGCCCCCATACGTTGGCGATGAGGATGATAAAGGCCATGTGCAATATCCAAGAGCTTGCGCCGTTACCCAGCTTGCTCTCGCCCATGCCGTAAAAAAAGAATTGCAAGAACCAGGTAGTACCGGCCAATGCCGAGAAGATATAGTTCTTTAATAGCGGTGTCTTACTATCGGTATAATTGCTGAAGGTTTTATTGCGGGCGTTCAGGATCATACACCACACAAAATTGGTGGTGAGGCCTCCCCAAAGGATGATGATGTAGGTGACGTTATTTTTATACAGGAAATTGCTACCATCGGTAATGTTGTTGGCCGCTCTCCAGGTCTCGTTAGCTGCGTCGGCCATAGCTGCTCCTGCGTCAATACCGAAGGCAAAACAAGCGCTCAGGATACCTGAAACGATAGCCACGGTGATACCCAGACCGAAGTTGTAGTCTTTATTCTCGTTCTCGGCTGCACCTTCTTTATTCAGGTCGCGCTCTTTTAACGTACCCGCGCGACCGCAGATAACAATACCCAATACACATACTACGATACCGATCAGTACGATCTGTCCCCATGTATTAGATGCCAGTATACCGATGCTATCTTTTCCCTCGGTGGGTGAAAACTGATAGTAGACCGCCGGCACCAAAGCCCCGAATACCGAACACAAACCCAAGATAATGGTACTACCTAAAGAAACCCCCAAGTATCGGACACCAAGCCCATAAGTCAAGCCGCCGATTCCCCAAAGCAGACCGAAGAAATAGGTCAATGCCAGGATACCTCCGTTGGTTGCTTTGATGATGTCGATAAAGTTAGGAACGGTCAGGAATGCCGCGATTGGCGGAACGATCAGCCATGAGAACAGGCCGCCTACTATCCAAAAACTCTCCCAGGCCCAGCCTTTTACTTTTTTGTAAGGGATGTAAAAACTACCGGAGGCAAAGCCGCCGATGAAGTGAAATATAACGCCTAATATTACTTGCATGTTGATAAGGTTTAGTTTGCTGTGCTAAAATGATATGTACCCGAGCCTACATTGATCGCCGTATAGCCTGCCACCGCAGCGCTCGCGTCAACTTTGGTCACCGGCTTACCGCCCTCGGTAACCGCGCTGCCATTTTTGGTTGGTACGTAAACGGTAGCAGTGGTATTTGCCGGGATCACTACATCCAGATCAAATTTGCCATCGGCAACTTTCCAGCCCGAACTTACCTTGCCATACATGGTGTTATAGTCTGCCGATGCCGATGTCAACTTGCCGCCAACGGTCGGTTTGATGGTGATGCCTTTGTAACCCGGCGCGTCGGCTTTGGTGTCGATACCGGCTACGTGGCGATACATCCAATCACCAATAGCACCGTAAGCGTAGTGATTATAAGAGTTCATCGACGGAACTTCTAATTGTCCATCCGGGTGGATACCGTTCCAGCGCTCCCAAATAGTGGTAGCGCCGCGCTTTACCGGGTATAACCACGATGGGTAATTTTCCTGCATCAGCAAGCGGAAGGCGGTCTCATCATGCCCGAAACGGC
Organism: Mucilaginibacter myungsuensis; assembly: GCF_015222005.1. Classification (GTDB taxonomy): domain Bacteria; phylum Bacteroidota; class Bacteroidia; order Sphingobacteriales; family Sphingobacteriaceae; genus Mucilaginibacter; species Mucilaginibacter myungsuensis. Next base: position 597,431 of record NZ_JADFFL010000002.1, read on the forward strand.
TCAGCGCGTGGCATAGGTACGGCGTACCCAAAAAGCCGGTGGTCAGGTGGTTTCCATAACGGCGAACGTTAGATGCCAAACGGTCGGCGGCTTGCTGCCTTAAATTTTCGGGCAGCATGTCAAATTGCAGCGCTAAGGTATAAGCTGTTTGTGTGTCAGATGATATCAGTCCGTTAGGAGTGACGTATTCTCTTAAGAAAGCGTTCTTCACATCGGCCAGTAATTTGGTGTAAGTATCAACATCATTGGTGTTGCCCAACACCTTGGCGGTGTTGATGAGCAATTGTGTAGAGTAAGCATAAAAGCACTGCGCGATCAGGTATTTGCTGGTAATGGCGGCAGTACCGTCATTATCATCGTTACGGGTAAAGAACAGCCAGTCGCCAAAGTGGCCGCCGGTGTTCCACAAGTTATTCTTGCTGCGGGCGGTCATACAATTAACCCAAGCCTTCATACTTGAGTATTGGTTGGCCAGGATCTGTTTATCGCCGTAAGCCTGGTACATCGTCCATGGGATGATGGTCGTAGCATCAGACCAGCCCGCGCTGCCGCCGCCACCTACAGGTTTGCCCTCGTCAAAAGCATCAGGGATAACGTGTGGCAAGCTGCCGTCTTTATATTGATCAGCGGCAACATCCTTTAACCATTTGGTAAAAAAGCTGTGCACATCCATATTGAAAGTAGCCGTGCGGGCAAACACCTGCGCATCGCCGGTCCAGCCTAAACGCTCGTCCCGTTGCGGGCAATCGGTAGGGATATCGATAAAGTTACCGCGTTGGCCCCATTCGATATTATGTTGTAATTGGTTGATCAGCGGGTTGCTGCTGGTGAAATGGCCAGTTACCGGCATATCCGAGTAAACCGATATCGCGACAAAATCCTCAGGTTTGATATCGCCCGGGTAGCCTTCTATCTTGATATACTGGAAACCCTGCCAGGTAAACTGCGGTTCGAAGGTCTCTTGAGCGCCGCCTTTCAGGATGAACGTATTTTCTGATTTAGCGGCGCGCAAGTTCTCGGTATAAAAGTTACCGGCCGGATCCAGCACTTCAGCGTGCGATATTTTGATCTTGTCGCCTGCTTTACCTGTCACTTTAAATTGTACCCAACCAACTAAGTTCTGACCAAAGTCGATCACTTTTTCGCCCTTAGGCGTAGTGAAGATCTTTTTTACGTTAAAGGTCTCGTGCTTGCGCACAGGCTCGTTCTGGGTGGCGATCAATATGTTTTTAGGGTAGTTACCTACGGTAACCGCCGTCCATTTGCTATCGTCGAAACCAGCAACTGACCAGCCTTTTTGTTCCATCCTTGCATCAATGGTGCAACCCATGTAGATCTCGGCGTAGCGTACTTCGCCTGTCGCACTTTTCCAGGTGTTATCGGTGCCGATCACCTCGGTAGTGCCATCGGTGTAGGTAATGTTGATCTGCATCAGCAGGGCAATGTCCTTACCGTAGATCTCTTTCCTGTCGCCAATGCCGTAGATGCCGCGGTACCAGCCGCTTGCTAAACTTGCACCTGCCACGTTAGCGCCGGTCTTTAAAATAGTAGTAACATCATAAGCCTGGTATTGCAGGCGTTTGTGGTAGCTGGTGTAACCCGGGGTAAGGTATTCATTACCCAATTTTTGTCCGTTGATCTTAGCCTCGTAAAAACCGTGAGCGGTTACATAAGCTGTAGCCGACTTGATCTTTTTGCCGATCGAAAATCCTTTACGCAAAATAGGACTTGGGCGCGATGCCTCTTCCGTTGCCGGGCCTATCCATTGTGCTTTCCAATCACCTTCGCTTAACAAACCCATTTGAAAAGTGCCGGTACTTACTGCCGATGCTTTGCCTTTGTTATCCCAGATCTTCACTGTCCAGGTATATTTTTCGCCCGACTTAAGCGGACTGCCTTTGTAGGTAATATAGTTGGCCTCGTCGGATGATACTTTGCCCGGTGCCCATACGGTGGTTTTGCCGTCGCTCACTTTGATCTCGTAGGCGGTCTGCATCACATCGCGGGTGGTACCGGCGTCCATCTGCCAGCTAAAGCGTGGGGCAGCGGCGTCGATACTATTAGGGTTGACCAGGTTCTCGGTCTTTAGTTGTACGGCCTTCACCTGCGCCATAGAAACATGGGCGGTAAGCAAGGCGACAAACAAAAAGAAAGCTTTTCTCATGGGTTTTGTTAAAAAGGATGTATAATTGGTTTACGCAAGTTAACAAAAACCATTTTGGTTAACCGTCCCTTACTGTCCGATAGTCCGAATGAAAAATTACCTTAAGATCATCCAGATCGACGAATATTCTATCACGCCCAAGTACCTGCAGATCTGTAATTCTATCCTGCGGGGCATCGAGGAGCGCAAGATCGAGAAGGATGATATCCTGCCCTCCATCAACGACCTGAGCATTGCTCTGGAGGTTGCCCGCAACACCATCGAGCGCGCTTACAAGGAACTTAAAAAGTACAACGTCATCAGCTCGGTAGCAGGTAAGGGTTATTTTATTACCGATACGCAATTTACCCAACCGTTAAAGGTGCTGTTGTTGTTCAACAAGTTAAGCAGCCACAAAAAGATCATTTACGATGCCTTTGCAGAGCGCCTGGGCAGTAACGCCGCTATCGACTTTTATATCTATAACAGTAACTTCAATTTCTTTAAAAAGCTGCTGTCGGGTAATACCGACCATTACTCCAAGCTGATCATCTTCCCCTTTTTTGTGGAGGATGGCGGCCACGCGGCATCGGTAATCAACGAGTTACCTAAAGATAAACTGATCCTGATGGACCACCTGCTGGATGGCGTGGACGGCGATTTTGGTGCCGTATACGAAAAATTTGAAGAGGACATTTACAATGCCCTGAGTCAGCTACTGGATAAGCTGAGCAAGTACCACACGCTCAAGATCATCTTCCCCGAGAATAGTTATTACTCTAAAGATATCCTGACGGGATTCATCACCTTCTGCCGGCAATATGCATTCGATTACGAAGTGATCCATGACCTACAAAGCGGCGACCTGACACCCGGAGCAGCATACATCAACCTGAAAGAGGATGACCTAGTAGAATTGGTCGAGCTGATCATCAGCAGTAAGCTGAAAGTAGGGGAGGACATCGGCGTGATATCCTACAACGAGACCCCGCTCAAAAAAGTGATCCTGAACGGCATCACCACGATATCCACAGATTTTAAACTGATGGGCGAAAAGGCGGCAGAGTTAGCTTTGAATAATGTGAAAGAGCATGTAGCGATACCATTTAAGGTGACGTTGCGGGAGTCGTTGTAGAAGATGTTATTACATATTTGGGTTTAAACTCCTTCTCAACTTTAGGTTTAATTTTTCCGAATAGGCAGAAAATCAACACTGAAAGCGCATAAATGCAAATAATTACAATTGCTCTTTTGTAATATTCTTGCGCAAGAACTAAATTATCGACTTTTTCGTTAATAATTGGTTCATTGTTTTGAGTATACTTAGATAAGCGAAGAATCATAGACCTGTAGTAATCATCCTCACCTCCACTAATATTAATATCGTTGATATCAATAACATGGTAACCCTTTCTCGCTAATGCCTTTACCGAAAACCAAACAGTTCTCACTGTGTAAAGAGTTAAGATAAATGATAGGGTAACAAAGCATTGAATTGCAATTTGATATTCGCTATTGCCGATTGTGAATGTGTTAGATGCAACTACAAGAGAAGTCGTGATGCTTATAGTACTTATAAAAGATGAAGCTTTTGACTCAATGCTGTTACGTCTTTCGTTTTCACTTTGAGATATCTTGAATTCTAAATCTAATGCTTTGCTAAGATTAACACTATTAATTCTTAGTTCTATTGATTTAATATTTTCAGTTTTATCATCGTTGACTCTGTCCAAAAGCGGCCAAAAAAATTCCCGGATAACTTTAAGATATTTTTTCAACCAATAGACTAGCAATTTCATCTGATATTTTGAAGTTAAGTTGTTTTTCAATCCATGCCCATTGTCCATTAGGATTGATCTCTAAAAAAATATAATTGCCTAATTGGTCTAAAACAAAGTCAATCGCTGCAAAATTTAAATTTAATTTCTTTGTAAGAGCTTGACATCTTTTTACCAAATCCAGAGGCAGTGATATCTGTGAATACTCTAATATTTCATCCGTTTTCCTCCAATCAACCCGGGCCTCTTCGTTGGCTTGAGAGTGGATAAACGCTGGAAACAGCTTGGTACCAACTATTGTAACACGGATATCTGCCTGCTTTTCTATCAGATTCTGAAGATAGATAGGGCACTCTCTCGTACGTTCTAAATTTTGCTTATTGATTTCGACCTTGCTGGTAAAAATTACCCCTTCCTCATTATTAGTTCCAACTAACCCAGATTTTATAGGTTTAATAATACACAAACTATTATTTTCAGAGTAAAACGCCTCTACTTGTTTCGGATGGTTAGAAATTATGCTATTAGGGATTTCAAATCCCAGTTCTTTAGCGAGTATTAACTGGAATAACTTGTTTTCAGCATTTCTGATGTCATAAACATTGCTTATCCAAAAGGCATTCCCAAGAATTCGATATATGCCCTCTAAGGTGTACAACAATTCCGCCTTAATGAATTCCTTTTGTCCAGATGTTAATGTATTGTTTGTGACGTGTATTTCTGGTCTACGAAAGTAAACGGACTTCACCTCACACAAATTAATTGCTATCCCTTTAGAAATATCATATAAATAGAAATGTCCATTATTGACAGTTAATGAAACCTGAACAGATTTTCCTATCTCTTCCGTGTTTAACCTATAAAATGCAACCCTAAGCGATGTTAACTTACTGACAACAAAGTCCGTCGTAATATCACCCTTGTTAGTTATTAACAATATTTCAATCATCTTTTTCTGCGGTCGAAAAAGTTTTTGTTTTTAATTCCAAAAGCATATCATGCAAGTCTTCTTTCTCGCCACCAATCTTAGTTTTAGTACCAAGTTCTGATAATTCAAAACTTGCATCTGAATTTTCACCGATAACCCTTGTTTGGGTTGCAAGGTTTAAGTCATCAGCACATAAATCGATGAAGGGTTTTGTTGTTCCGTTCGCTTGGTAGACATTAAGCGATTGCTGCTCATCATAGATATAAGAAACAACTGAGTTGTGCTCAGTTCTTTCGATTTCAAAATCAAATATCAAAGGTTTCATGTTTGCTAAATTTTAAAATAATTTATATCGAATTTAATAATTTTATCAACCTTACGCAGGCATGAATCACAAATGGTAATTATCAAGATAGCAACTAAAATAGAGCCGATTTAAATCGGTCTACATCAATCCTTCACACACCTGAACCCCAAATTATCCGACGCGCTCTTGACCTCTCCCTTACCCCGGCTACCAGCTTTATAACGAATGCAATATTGCTCGCTGCAAATAAACGAACCGCCGCGCTGCACGTGTGAGATCGTACCCGGTTCATCGGGGTCAAAACTGTCTGAAGGGCCTTGGGGGTTATCTGTCGGGCTTTTAGCATAGTAGTCGGGGCGGTAAAAGTCGCTGCACCACTCCCAAACGTTGCCTTCCATATCGTACAGGCCATTGGCATTAGGCGGGAATGACATCACCGGGGATAAACCTTTAAAGCCGTCCTCGGCGGTGTCTTTATCGGGGAAGTGCCCTTGATAATTGTTAGACATCATTTTACCACCGGGATGTAATTCGTTGCCCCAATAATAAGTGGTGTTGGGTTTATTGGCACGGGCGGCATATTCCCACTCAGCCTCGGTAGGCAGGCGTTTGCCAGCCCAGTGGGCATAAGACTTGGCATCATCATAACTGATATTTACCACCGGGTAATTCTCCCTCCCTTTATTGTTGCTCTGCGGACCGTATGGGTGCTGCCAGCTTGCGCCTGCCACATAACGCCACCATTGTAGTGGATTATCTAAAGAAACAGGTTGAGCTGGAGCGGTGAACACACCCGAACCCGGCACTACACTCGCCGGGTCAACACCCGGGAAATCTTTCGGGTCCAATTGCTGCTCGGCTACGGTCTTGTAACCGGTCGCGTCCACAAATTTTTTGAACTCGGCGTTAGTCACCTCGTGGGTGTCCATCCAAAAATCCTTTAGGTTGACGGCGTGGACCGGGCGGGTATCGTTAAAACTCGGATCATCAGACCCCATTTGGAAACTGCCACCTTTAATGTGGACCATGCCCGCGTAAGCTGCGCTATCGGTAGAGCTGGTCGTAGCCGAAGCGGGATCCGTCGCTGTAGTATCGCCCTGCGTTTCTTTGGTAGCTGAGCCGCCGCAACCCGCTATCGCGATAGCAAAAGCTAATAAGCCGATGTTATAATTCCTCAAGATCAATGTCCTCCGGTTTTAGCCTTGCCGCCCGGTTTGGGCAGTACATTGTGTGTGGTAGCCCAGGCACGGTAAGCCGCAGCCAATTCTTTTACCTTAGCCGGGTTTTCAGTACGCAGGTCGGTGGTCTCGGTCAGGTCGTTAGCAATGTTGTACAGGTGCCAGGTGGTGTCGCCCATGGATGTGATCTTCCAGTCGCCGACACGTGCGTAACGCGCACCAAAGTGCTCGTTAAAGAGTTCTTTATGGCCTGCATCCTGCTTGCCTGTAAAGCTGGCAACCATGCTCACGCCCGGAGTTGGGGTAATGTTGCGGCCTTGGTAAGTGGTTGGATATTTGCCTCCAGCTATCTCTACAAAGGTGCTCATAAAGTCCATCACATGACCTACGCTATTGTTAAAGCTGCCTTTTTTAGCTTTTATACCCTTTGGCCAAAAAGCGATCAAAGGGGTTTTTACACCACCCTCGTACGATTCCTGTTTCCAAAACGCATAAGGCGTGTTAGCCACATTAGCCCAACGCTGACCTATCGACGCGTAAGTGGTTTCATCGCCGGGGTGATTGTCTTTTTTAAGCGTGTAGCTTACCGGGCGACCGTCACGCGTCTCGTTAGGGCGGTCGAAGCCGGGACCGTAAGCGGCGGCGTTCTCAGAGCTTGCGCCATTGTCCGACAGGACCAAGATCAGCGTGTTATCCAACTGCTTGGTATCTTTCAACGTTTGGATGATGCGGCCAATACCCTGATCCATACAATCGATCATGGCAGCGTGCACCGCCATGGCCTCGGCATCGTAAGCGGCATCGGGGTTGTTCTCCCATTTCAGGTTATCCTTAAAACGCTTGGTCAGTTTGGTAGTTTTCGGGTCGATAAGGCCCATTTTTACCATACGGTTATAACGCGCTTCGCGGATGGCATCCCAGCCGCCTTTGTAGGTGTCTTTGTATTTGGCAATATCCGCAGGCTTGGCGTGTAATGGCCAGTGAGGGGCATTCTCTGCCACGTAAAGAAAGAATGGCTTATCCGACTTTGCGTAACCCTTAATGTAGGTCACCGCAGTGTCGTTAATAGCATCGGTATGGTAATAATCTTTAGGTACTTTGGTGATGGGCTTAGTGCCGCTCACCAAACTGAACGGATCAAAGAAATCGACCACCCCCCATATCGTCCCAAAGAATTTATCAAAACCACGACTGGTAGGGTACTGACTGATCGGCGAGAATTCCGGGAACTCGGTATGGTGGTTCAGCCAGTCCAGTTGCTCTTTAGACGTAGGGCGGCCGCTGGTGTTAGACACATGCCACTTGCCCGACATGGCGGTGTTGTAGCCGGCCGTCTTTAGTACCTCGGCAATGGTCACAGTGTTGGCTCCCAAATGCCCCTGGTAACCGGGAGCATCCTCGGCATCGGTCATTTTACCGATGCCTGCCTGGTGGTTATATAGACCCGTCAGTAACGACGCGCGGGTAGGGCAGCAACGCGATGTATTGTAAAAATTGGTATAACGTACACCGTTATTGGCCAGATAGTTAATATTAGGCGTGTTGATCTCGCCACCGAAACAGCCCAGGTCGCTGTAACCCATGTCATCGGCCATGATCACAATGATGTTGGGGCGTTGGGTTGGTGCGACTTCTTTAGGTTTACCCTGCCAGGCAATAAGGCCGGCCAGGATGCCAAGTCCGGTAAGACCGGCGGCGAGTTTTAATTTTTTCATTTTTAGGTGATATAGAGCGTTTTTTGAGGTCAGCTGATGTTTTAACCACAAAGGGCACAAAGGTTTTCACAAAGGACACAAAGATAAATTGACCATCTGCATGGCTTTGTTCTTTGTGCTTCTTTCTTTGTGTCCTTTGTGGTTAAATTCCGCACCAGGCACACGTTCTACAATAATAAAGATGTTGATCGACAATATCTATATGCTATGTGATTTTGTTACTTTAGCAGCAGCTTGTTTATACAAGTTGCCTATCCTGCCAATATGAAACGACTTGTATTCTTCCTGTTGCTATCCCTGCCATCTCTCACCTATGCGCAATTCCCCGTGCCTAACTATCCTGTAACGGATGCGCTTGGTCGCAAGTTATTGGAGCATAAAGATGTTGGCGGACCGAAAAAGGGCAAATACATAGCCCTATTCTATTGGGTATGGCATAGTCATTTTGCAGCACAGGCCCCTTTGGATGCATCGAAGGTGATGGCCGTTAAGCCCGAAGCCATTCATGATTTTAACGATCCGATCTGGCGACTGCAGGATGGCAATACCTTTTTTTGGGGCGAACCGCTGTTCGGTTATTATCGCAATACCGACCCTTGGGTGTTACGCAAACATGCCGTGATGCTGGCCGACGCTGGGGTGGATGTCATCATCCTTGATTCGACCAACGGGTTGACCTTCCCCGATGCTTACGAGGCGCTTTTTAAAGCTTTTGACGAGGCCCGTAAGGACGGTATCAACGCCCCGGCGATAGCGCACATCTTACCCTTCGGACCAACACCACAAGCCCGTGACGAGCTGACCCAACTCTATCGCAATGTGTACAAACCAGGCCGATATAAGGACCTATGGTTTATGTGGGAAGGCAAACCGCTGGTTATGGCCTACCCTGAGATAGCAGGCGGACAGGATAGTTTGCAGCGCGAGATGAAAGCTTTCTTCACCTTTAGGCCAGGGCAGCCAGTTTATGACAAAGGCCCACAACGAAAAGATCATTGGGGCTGGTTGGAGATCTATCCGCAGCATGGTTTCGGTAAAAAAGCCGATGGTGGTTTTGAGGAGGCTGTGGTGGGTGTGGCGCAAAACTGGTCTAAGAAAGATGGTTTGACCGCCATGAACGCCCCGGGAGCTTTTGGGCGGAGTTATACCAGTGCTAAGGACAGGCATACTGAAATTGGTTCCGTAAATTATGGTCATAATTTTCAGGAGCAGTGGGATCAAGCCTTAAAGATCAACCCCGACCTGATCTTTATCACCGGGTGGAACGAGTGGATAGCCGGACGCGCTAAGGAATGGCAAAAGCAACCCAACGCCTTCCCTGATGAATTTGATCAGGAGTTCAGCCGGGATATCGAGCCGATGAAGGGTGGCCATGGCGATAATTATTACTACCAGATGGTAGCCAATATCCGCAGGTTTAAAGGAGTGACCGCGCCCGAAGAAGCTAACGGTTTGGCCAGTCCAGGCACTGGTAAGTCATTTGTAAATTGGTCTAAAGTGACACCTGAGTTCATCGCCAGCAAGGGGACCACCATCCACCGCGACGAGGATGGCTGGAAAGGTACGCACTATGTGAACAAGACCGGTCGCAACGATATCGTATCCGCCAAAGTAGCGGTTGATGCGCAGTACATCTACTTTCAAGTATCGACCAAAGCTAAACTGAGTCCGGCTACCGATCCCGCCTGGATGCGGTTATTCATCAACATTGATAATAACTACAACACAGGTTGGCAAGGTTATGATCTGGTGATCAACCGTTCATCGCCGGGAAAGAAGGCTTTGGTAGAGCGCTCGGCCAAAGGCTGGAACTGGACAAAGGTTGCCGATGTAAACTACCGTATCGATGGCAACACTTTAGAGCTGAAGATCCCGCGCTCCGTCATCAAACAAAAAGGCCTTGTCGATATCCAATTTAAGTGGAGCGACAATATGCAGGTGGATGGCGACATCAATGAATTTATCATCAGTGGCGATGTAGCGCCGTCGGGCAGGTTTAATTACCGGTACTTGAATAAGGGGAAATGAATAAACGCTCGTTTACTAAAAGCGCGCTAAACACACATTTTTGATGAAAAATGTATGCGTTTTTTGCGTTTTGTAATTTTTTGCAGAACGCGCAACTGTTGGGTTGCGCGTTCCGGCTTTTAGCGATGATGACCCCACCAAAACGACCGCCGCCCTGATAAATAAAATACTAAAAAAGTTAGAGTTTTTTTGGTTGCTAAATTCTTTTTCGGTATATTTGTATGTGCGGCAATTCATAGTCGTCACGTGGCTTGCACTCGATCCCGGGGCGGGCGGTTTGTAGAGAGTTTTCTTGAGTTGTAAATTGACCGGCGGTCTTGCGCAATTATTTTTTATGCTACAGATCTGTTAGCTTTATCCTAATTATCACATTAAAATGAACACCATCCAAATAAAGGTTACCGATGCTACCTTCGGCGGCAAGATCCTGAACCAGATCACCGTGGCGCTGGCATCCGAACGCGTCACCGTTAAAGATATTATAGAGGCCCGGGTGATCAAAGAAGTACAGGATTATAACAGCACCCTGCCCGAAGTATATCGCGGCTTTATTCAGCCTACCAATGCCGAAGTTGCCCTTAACGGTTACAAATTGCCAAGGCGCGATACCCGTATCGATGCCGAACAGCAAGTTTACACCGCTCTGGATGCTTTTCAGCAGAATGGCTTTTTTGTGCTGATCGATAATAAACAAGCCGAAGACCTGGACCAGGAGGTGCTGCTGACCACCGAAACGACCGTTAGTTTTTTAAAGTTGACACCTTTAGTTGGAGGTTGAAACATGGGTATGTTCGATTTTTTTAACGGCCTGTTCCAAAAGGAGGTACAGTCTGTAGTTGCAGACCATCCCATTGTTACGCGTGCGCTCAAGGAGACCGGTAAACAAGACTATTGGTACGATCTGAAAACGAGCGATATCCCTGAGGCTGTCGCGATGTTACAGGCTTTAACAGATAAGGAAAAAGCAGATCTTGCATTGCATCTTGTATTATTCTCGCAAGAACATCGCACGGCATCGCGGGCTGCCAGCCTCGGCGATGTTGACGGCAAAGCATACATTTGTGAGTTGTTGGTGGCCCAGGCGGTACGTGCCAACTCCCGGTTCGATGATGCCGATATCGCTGCCATAGCCAACGCATTCGCCGATCATCACCGTTATTTTTATAACGGGTTGCTTGGCTGGCCGCTTAGGTCGCTCATCGCGATGGTGAAGAAAAAATATCCTAAAGGCAACATAACACCCCAGATCACCGGGGCGTTTGACAATATTAAATACCATCTGAAGGCCGCAAGCAAAGATCATTTTGAAAAGGAACGCTTAAAAGTTATCGAACAGATAGATAACGTGCTTTTTGGCGCCCAACCTGATGCGGCCGTAAAACCGGTATATTTTTTGGGCGAAGACCAATTTGCCACCTACGCCAACCCGATGATCAAAGGATTCGCGGAGGAGGAGCGGCCGCATTGGTTTCGGCTATTGGCGCATTGCCAAAATGCAAGCGGCAGCAAACCGTCCAAAAAATTCCTTACGGACGGTTCGGCACTCATCCAACAACTGGGCCGCGATCGCTTTGTGGAGGTGATCAGCGATTGGTTCCATTTTATCGCCCGCATGCGCGAGCAGATGATCCCCGGGCGATACATTAACACCTATCTCTTTTTAGCCTCGGTAAATACTGAGTGTGTACGGGGCTTTGTTTGGTTAAGCACTACTGTTTTGGATAAGCCCCTGATAGACGCGGTGGCCGCTATGGCCGGGAGGGCCTATAACAAGATACCGGGCGTTGGCCATACTTGTGCAGCTTTAGGTAACGCCACGCTTTACGCCCTTGCTACCGACAAAGGCTTTGATGGCGTTAACCATCTCTCGCGCCTTAACCTGAAAGTGAAGCAGGCCGCCACCCAAAAAATGATAGAGACCTATCTTAATGCCATTGCCCAGGAAAAAGGTATTGGTACGGATATGATAGAGGACCTGGCTGTGGATGGTTTTGATCTGGCGGATGGCTGCAAGCTGTTGCCGTTTATCGACTACACTGCGCAGATAGTGCTGGAGCATAACGGCAAAGTGACCCTAAGCTGGTTGAAAAAAGACGGATCGGTACAAAAGAGCGACCCAGCTGCGGTAAAAGAGCAGCAAGCTAAAGAGTTAAAGGAACTGAAAGCCGACATTAAGGCCATTGAAACTGCTTACGCTACCCAACGCGAGCGGCTGGACCGCAGTTTCAGGGCCGAGCGGCAGATGAGTTGGGAGCACTTTAATAACTGTTTCCATCAGCACGGCCTGTTATCGCAGATCAGCCGGCGAATGATCTGGCGTTTTGAAAAAGATGATCTGCATACCGATGCCGTTTTTGTGAACGGCGCCTGGCAGGATGGCGATGGTGCGGCTTTTGTTCCCGGCGATACTTTTATGATATCCCTTTGGCACCCCGCTACGGATACCGTGGCCAATGTAAAACGCTGGCGCGACCATTTTACCAATGCGCAGATACAGCAACCCGTAAAGCAGGCGTATCGCGAGGTTTATTTACTTACCGATGCCGAGGTGCGCACCAACACTTACAGCAACCGTATGGCCGGCCATATCTTAAAGCAGCACCAGTTCAATTCGTTGACCAAGGCACGGGGCTGGCGTTATGACCTGCAAGGTGGTTTTGATGGTGGCAGCGACGGCACCGCAAGACTGACCCTGCCGCAGCAAAAGCTGGTTGCCGAATTTTGGACCAACGGTATAGACGACCTGAACGAGATGGGTATCATGAATTATGTATCTACCGATCAGGTACGGTTCAGAAAGACGAATAATTGGGACGCCATCCCGATACAGGATATCCCTGTGGTTGCACTGTCTGAAGTGATGCGCGACGTGGACCTTTTTGTTGGCGTGGCCAGCGTAGGTAACGACCCTAACTGGCGCGATAACGGAGGCTTGCGTGCTTATCATGACTATTGGCAACAATATGCCTTTGGCGATCTGAGCGAAAACGCCAAAAGTCGCCGCGAGATATTGGAACGTTTAGTGCCGGCACTAAAGTTTGGCAAGGTGAGTACGCTTACCGATAAGTTTTTGATCGTAAAAGGCAAAATGCGTACTTACAAGATACACCTGGGCAGCACTAACATCCTGATGGAACCTAATGATCAATACTTATGCATTGTGCCCGACCGCTCGATGAAGAGCTTGACGACCAATGTGTTCCTTCCCTTTGAGGGCGATGCCGGTCTGTCGATCATTATCAGCAAAGCCACGCTGCTTGCCGATGATGATAAGATAACCGACGAAAGCATCACCCGGCAGATCAAACGGAATTAGCGTGGCCGGTGGTCATGGAGCCTGTCGAACGATGACGGCCTTTTATTCGTTGAACACCCCACTTGGCCGTCAAGGAGCTTGTCGAACCATGGTGCGGAGGGGAATCGTCGGCTTTGCATGGCGTGCAGCATTGTGGCAAAAGCCTGTGCTCCATCCTTCGACGAGCTCAGGATGACGGCCTTTTTTTTTATTCGTTCAACACACCACCTGGCCGTTATGGAGCTTGTCGAACCATGGTGCGGAAGGGCTTGACGCTATACAATGGTGACCATGCACATCGGCCACGCCCCGCGCACGTCGCCCTTCGACAGGTTCAGGGTGACAGGCCCTTTTAATTCGATTTAACACTCCACCCGGCCGTCATGGTGAGCCCGTCGAACCATGGTGCGGAAGGGCTTGACGCTATGCAAGTGGCGACCGTGCATATCGGCCATGTCCCGCGCACGTCGCCCTTCGACAGGCTCAGGGTGACAGGCCCTATTAATTTGATTGAACACTCCACATGGCCGTCATGGAGCACGTTAAACCATGGTGCGGAGGGGAATCGTCGGCTTTGCATGGCGTGCAGCATTGTGGCAAAAGCCTGCGCTCCATCCTTCGACGGGCTCAGGATGACGGCCTTTTCTTTTAGGTCGAAGTTTAAAACATCGACCAGTTTAAGGCTATGCTATTGACCGATGATGACAAAATGACCGCTCCTACCATCACCAGGCAGATCGATCGGGATAGTTAGGTCGGTTAGTTGATCAACCACTTTTTTTGCGCGGTGTTGTAACTTATCCTATAATATTTGGTTGGGAAAGCTTTCTTTTCAGAATAGATCTCTTTGGTTGTATACACTCTAATGTATATTGAATCGGTCAAAAACAGATCGTTAGCACTGTGTCCTGCTAACTTTTCGTCTTTCCAATTGGTCTGATCTTTAGACATCGCCAGAAAAACATCGGCAGCACTGGTATTTTGTACAAAAAAATGGGTTTTGGCGTAAGACGGGGGAACTTGCATCAAAACCTTATCCAGTTGTTGACCGCTTTTGATGATATTTTTATCGATAGTTAAATGTTTGTCTTTACCTAATGTAGGTTTCTGAAATTGTGCGAAGGCCATGCTGCTTATCATCGCTAAGGCAGAAGCTAAGATCATCTTTCTCATTTTTCAACCCTTTCTTCTTTTTCGCCCTTACCTAATAAATAACCTGCTATAGTGCCAAGCAAGCCGAGCACGGGAGTAAGCTGAGCATCGTAACCGGCTGTGATCAAAAATAGCGTACCGGTAATTATGAGGGTGAGGATAATGAACTTGATGCTGTTATTGGCATCTATCTTATTGGTTTTGATCAGGTACACCTCTAAAAATATGGTGATTATGCCAAATCCCAATACCAGCATAGATAAGCTGGATTCTATCGCTGTAGTAAAATGCCGGCCTGCCCCTTCATCTGCGGGAGCCGGGGTTACAGTTTGTGCAAAAGAGGGATCAGAGAAAAATAGGCTAAGCAATAGTAACCCTGCGGTGTACTTTGCGGTTGAGTGAGGATGGTTCATGTCGGTTGGTTTGCTATAAAGCTAAATAACTTTTATTTAACAAACAATAGATCAGGTATATAAGCTGATCTATTAGGCTCTCATTCGGTCGTCTACTCCCTTCTGAATACAAGTGTCCTCATCCCCTTGTGGCAAAATCCCCCGCGCACCATCCTTCGACATGCTCAGGATGACGGCCTTTTTATTCGTTAAACACGCCAACGGTCGTCATGGTGAGCCCGTCGAACCATGGTGCGGAGGGAATCGCCGACTATATATCGGCGTTAAGACATCTTGGCATAAGCCCCGCACACCACCCTTCGACAGGTTCAGGATGACTGACCTTTTTTAAAATAAGTTTTCTCTACCTCGTCCCCGACGGCTTCTTCAACTCCACCCCGTCCTTCAACGGAACACCAAAATCAGGCGTGCCGTCTTTGCGCCAGGTGAACTTTTGGGCGCGGGGGGCGCGTTTGTTGCCGCAGCCGTCGTTAGGGTTGATGTTGGCATGGTATAGGATCCAGTCTTCGGTACCATCCGGAGATTTAAAAAAGGAGTTATGGCCGGGGGCGTAAATGCTGTTGGCCGGGTTCTGCTGAAACACAGGCTCCGGCGATTTTACCCAGGTGGCGCTGTCCAGCAGGTTGCCTTTAACCGGGGCGGTGAGCATGCCTAAGGCGTAATACTGCGTCCAGCAGCCGCTGGCCGAGTAGATGATATGCAGGTTGTTGCCATGTTTCAACATTTGCGGGCCCTCGTTCACCACTACGCCGATCCCGCTGTTGTTCTCCCACGCGTATTGTGGGCTGGATATGCGGGTGCGCTTGCTGCTGATGGTCCAGGGGTTGCTCATCTCGGCAATGTAAATGCTCTGCATGCCGTTCTTGTCGCCCTCCCAGCCGCTCCACAGCATATACATTTTGCCGCGGTTCTCAAAAATGGTCGCGTCAATGGCCCACTTGTTGGTCTCGTCGGCCACCATACCCTTATAGATCCACTCGCCCTGCATCGGGTCGGCCGATGGGTTCTCTACCACATACATGCGGTGGTCCTCGTTCTTGCCGGCATCGGCAGCAAAGTACATGTACCATTTCCCTTTCAGGAAATGCAGTTCGGGCGCCCATATCTCTTTAGAATAGGTTTGGCCGGGCGGCGGTGTCCAGATCACCTTTTTTTCGGCGTTGCGCAGGTCGGTCAGGTCTTTTGTACGCCAAATAGCCAGGTTGCGCCCGGTGGTTTGGGTGTAGTAATAGTAGCCATCCTTGTACGTATTCCATGGGTCGGCACCCGACACCGTAAGCGGGTTAGTAAATGTTTGGGCCGATACGATGGTCGACGTGACAACGAACAGGAGAAGCGTAAGGATCTTTTTCATACGGACGGTTTGTGCGTGTTAAAGATAAGGATAGGCGGGTGCTTTTTCATCGGCCGGTCATCATGTAACGGTTTTGTCACCATTATTTCATGTTAAGCCGCCGGGCAAACCATTGGATCGGAGTACGCCTTACATTAGCACCCGTCAACAAAAACGCCATTTATTATGGACTTACAATTAAAGAACAAAACAGCCCTTGTATCGGGATCGACCGCCGGCATTGGTTATGCCATTGCCAAACAGCTGGCCGCCGAGGGCGCAAAAGTAATAGTTAACGGCCGTACCGCCGAACGTGTCGACGCAGCCGTAACCCAGATCAAGGCCGATACCGGCAATAACGAGGTTTCCGGCGCCGTAGCCGACTTTGCTAAGCCTGAAGATGTCGCGCGCTTGATCGCACAGGTGCCCAATGTGGATATCCTGATCAACAACGTGGCCATATTTGAGCCAAAAGCTTTTGCCGACATTACCGACGAGGATTGGCTGCGCTTTTACGATATTAACGTGCTGAGCGGGGTGCGCTTGTCGCGCGCTTATTTTAACGGGATGCTGCAACGCAACTGGGGCAGGATCATTTTTATCTCGAGCGAATCGGCCATACAGATACCCGAAGAGATGATCCATTACGGTATGACCAAGACCGCCCAACTGGCCGTTGCCCGCGGCTTGGCCGAATTGACCAAGGGCACTAACGTCACCGTCAACTCGGTACTGCCCGGCCCGACATTGTCTGAAGGTGTCGGCGGCTTTGTAGAGCAGTTAGCTACCGACCAAAGCAAAACGGTAGACGAGGTGAAGAAAGATTTCTTTACGCATATGCGCCCAACATCGCTTATCCAACGTTTCCTCAGTGTCGACGAGGTGGCCAACATGGTGGTCTACCTGTCAAGTCCGCTGGCATCAGCAACCAACGGCGCCGCTATCCGCGCGGAGGGCGGCCTGCTGAAGTCGGCCATTTAATAAAGCCTCTACATCTACTACCATAAAGGCGTTGCTTTAAAAAAGGCAGCGCTTTTTTTATTGACCGTAGACTTGCGACCCTGCTTCTATTTCCCGACAGCGGCACGGCTTCGGATGAGGTGGCGAATGCATTGGTATGTCGGTACGGGCAATTGGACGTCTGCAGGGAGAAGGCCCGTGCGTAGAAGCATTGGCGCTGTCTTGACTTTTGATGCTTTTTGTCAAGAAAAAGAACGGCGTGTGAAGAGCCACCTCAAAGATCTGGTCGTATCCTCCCCTCCATAACCACCTGAAAACCTGAAATATCCCAGCCTCCGTATCCTTTTGATTTGCTTTTGATCTTGGCAATAACCGTCGACATTTATTAACAATAATAAAATGAAGTTTCGTATCTGATGGGATTTCTTCAAAAAGCTTCGTTTTGGATAAAATAGTTTCGTTTTGTTGCTTTTGTTTTCAAAAATAGTTTCGATACTTGTATTTGAAACTAAATGCCAATGAAATTTGAACGCGATGCCGGTATGGCAACTTTGGTTGATGATGTTACGTGGGATGTGGTCGTGATCGGTGGTGGGGCTACCGGTCTGGGTACCGCTGTAGATGCTGCCCTGCGTGGCTACAAGACGCTGCTGGTAGAACAAGCCGACTTTGCCAAAGGGACATCAAGTCGCAGCACCAAGTTGGTACACGGTGGTGTGCGCTACCTGGCCCAAGGCGACATAGCCCTGGTTTACGAAGCCCTGAAAGAGCGTGGACTGCTTTTTAAAAATGCCCCTCATCTGGTTAAAGAGCAGGAATTTATTATCCCTTGCTATAGCTGGTTCTCCAAGCTGCAATACCTGGCCGGACTGAAATTCTACGATCTGCTGGCCGGTAAGGGCGGCTTTAAACATTCTGCTTTTCTGTCTGCCGATGAAGTTATCGCGGCTATACCTACGCTTGATGGCAAAGGATTGGTCGGCGGGGTCCGTTACAGTGATGGACAGTTTGACGATGCCCGTTTGGCGATCAACCTGGCGCAAACCTGCGCCGAACACGGCGGTACGCTGATCAATTATATGAAAGTTACCGGCCTGCTGCGCACAGGTAAAAAAGTTAATGGCATTAAAGCTACGGATCTGGAGACCGGCCGGGAGTTTAGCATTAAAGGCCGCGCGATCATTAACGCGACCGGTGTATTTGTCGACGAGATTTTGCGGATGGATATCCCTGGTGGTAGACCTTTGGTAAGGCCAAGCCAGGGTGTGCATTTGGTGTTGGATAAGTCGTTCCTGAATGGCGAAAGTGCCTTAATGATACCAAAAACATCGGATGGGAGGGTGTTATTTGCGGTACCATGGCATGGCAGCCTGCTTTTAGGGACTACCGATACCCCGCTTAATGAGCACAGCCTGGAGCCGGTGGCGCTGGAAAAAGAGATCGATTTTATCCTGACCACGGCCAACCAATACCTGGCCAAAAAACCTAAGCGCAGCGATGTGCTTTCGGTTTTTGCAGGCTTGCGACCTTTGGCAGCATCCAATAATGGGTCGGGTGCTACCAAGGAGATATCGCGTAGCCATAAACTGATCGTGAGTGCCTCGGGGTTGATCACCATTACCGGCGGCAAATGGACCACCTACCGCAAAATGGCCGAAGATGTAGTGGACAAAGCCATAGAGATAGCCGGATTACAAGCACAAAGCTGCCGCTCAAAAACGGTGAACATCCACGGCTATGCGATCAATATTGCCGAAGGGCCGCTGGCTGTGTATGGCAGTGACGCGGACGGGATCCAAAATATTATCACCGATGATCCATCGATGGGCGATGTATTATTAAAGGGGCATGCTGTCACAAAGGCCGAGGTATTATGGTCTACCCGTAACGAAATGGCGCGGAGTGTAGAGGATATTTTGGCCCGACGGCTGAGGGTGCTTTTTCTGGATGCTAAGGCCGCCATATTAATGGCGCCTGTTGTCGCCGGGGTAATGGCAGCCGAATTGGGATACAGCAAAGAGTGGGAAATTGAGCAGGTGGCCGACTTTAAAACATTGGCTAACCGCTACCTTTTGACCCCGTTCTATCCCGAAATAGACAAGAATGTTACAAACAGGATAGCTGTGTAGGTAAATGTTAAGCCTACGTTAACATGGGCTTAAAATTAACTTTACATTCATTCTGCACTTTTGTGCTTTGAAAAGCACAAGGAAATGAAATCGAAAATCAAAACCAAACAAAACCGATCGTAAAACCAAGAATTATGAAGAGAACATCTACTTTATTTTATTGCCGGTGGTTGCACAGGCACCAGTTCTTGAAAATAGTACCGCTGGCGCTGGCAGCCATCATCGTTTCGCCGGGACAAACGCAGGCGGCAACCAGCAGCTTTTTTCAGCAGCAGCAAAATGTTACTGTAAAGGGTACAGTGCTTGACGAGACCGACAACAGCCCGCTGCCAAGTGTAACCATTGTCGACGCGCAACGCAAGCCGGTAGGCACCACCGATATTAACGGTAACTTTAACATCAGCGTGCCGCGCGGTACCGAGCTTACTTTTAGTTTTGTTGGTTACGCACCTAAAAAACACGTAGTGACAGGTGCACAGGAAAAACTGATCATCAAGATCGCGTCATCTACCAGCGACCTTAACGAGGTGGTGGTTACAGCCCTGGGTATCAAACGCGAGGAGAAAGCCCTGGGTTACGCGGTAACTAATATCAAGAACAAAGAACTTACCGACGCGATGCCGAATAACTGGACCGACGCGTTACAAGGTAAGGTCGCCGGTTTAAATCTGATCAAGTCAGGTGGGGGCCCTGCCGGTACCAGCAAGATCATTTTACGTGGCGAGACCAACCTTACCGGTGACAATGCCGCGCTGATCGTAGTGGATGGTGTAGTGACCAGCGGTGCTTCGGCCCGCCAAACTAACCCAGGTTTGGGTGGCAGTGCTTATTTGGCGGCCGATTCGCCAAGTGACTTTGGTAACAGTTTATCAGATATAAACCCTAACGATATTGAGAGCGTATCGGTGCTGAAAGGCCCGGCTGCCGCGGCCCTTTACGGTTTGCGTGGCTCTAACGGTGCAATTATCATCACCACTAAATCAGGTTCAGCACGTAAAGGTATCGGTGTAACGTTTAACTCTAACACCGCTATTGATCAGGTTTATCACTTTCCTGATTACCAGATGGAATACGGACAAGGTGCAGACGGCCAGGATCTGTACTACTCGTACCTGGCTACTGCCGATGGTGCAAGTACCCGCAGTACCAGCTCGGCGTGGGGACCAAAATTTAATGGTCAGTCATATTTTCAGTATGATCCGGTTACCAATACCACCAGCGCTACGCGTTTACCTTGGGTGCCTTATAAAAATAACCGCCAAAACTTTTTCGAAACCGGCAGAACGTTCACCAACTCTATATCTTTAGAAGGCGGTACCGAAAAGACCACTGCACGATTATCGGCTACCAATTTAAAAAACACCTGGATAGTGCCTAATACCGGTTACACCCGTAATACCATCGCGCTTTCGGCAAGCAGTAAGCTGACCGATAAGTTACAGATAAACGGTAAGGTGAACTATACCAACAAGTATTCGGACAACTTGCCGTCGACCGGTTATAACAACCAAACCATCATGTACTTTTTACGCGGTATGACACCGAACATGAATTTGGATTGGTTTAAAAATTATTACCTGACAGGCCAGGAAGATATTGCCCAAAGCAGGCCTTTTAGTAGCTTGCTGGATAACCCGTACCTGATCGCTAACGAAATGCTTAACAAAAGCAACCGCCATCAAATGACCGGTACAGTTAGCGCGACCTACAACTTCCTGAAAAATTTAAGCTTGACGGTACGTACCGCGACTGATCTTTCTTATGAAGAACGTTCGCAACAACGTCCTAAGAGTACCAACAAATTCCCTGACGGATCTTACCGTACACAAAACCTGTACAGTCAGGAGATCAACAGCGATTTCCTTGCCCGTTTCAACAGCACGTTCTTGCGTAAGTTCGATTACTCGGTAACCGTAGGTGGCAGCCGTTTGACCAATCACTACAATAAGACCGAGCTACAGGCCGATAAATTATTATATCCGGGCGTTTACACATTGGCTAATAGCCGCGTAACTTTAGTGAGTTTGCCAACCATGGCCGACTATGCCTTCAACAGCCTTTACGCATTAGGATCTTTAAGCTACGATAACTTTGTTTATTTAGATGTGACCGCCCGTAACGACTGGGCAAGTACCCTGGCTACGCCAACATCATCAGATAACTCATCGTTCTTTTACCCATCGGCAAGTTTGAGCGTTATCCTGTCAGAGAAATTGAACTTGCCTAAGCAGATCAATTACTTTAAACTGCGTGCATCATTAGCAAGCACCGGTAGCAGCGGTGTGGCACCATATTACACATCAACCGTGTATTTGCCAACTCAGTTTGCCGGCGGATTGACCAACTCCACACTGTTACCTAACCTTGGATTGAAACCACAGCGTACCCGTTCGTTAGAGTTCGGTACCGAGATGCGCTTATTCAAAAGCCGTTTAGGTTTTGATGTGGCTGTTTATCAAAACAACACCTTCGATCAGATCCTGCAAGGCCGTATAGATCCATCAGCCGGATCGCAGGCTGCGATAGTGAACTCGGGCGAAGTGCGTAACCGCGGTATCGAGATCAGCGCTAACGGAACACCTGTACAAACCACCGGCGGCCTTAAATGGACACTGAATGGTACGTTCACCGCTAACCGCAGCAAGATCATTTCATTGGTAGATACCGTATCCAACCTTGTATTGTCTAACGGTCCGCGTGGTACTTTAGAGGCTCGTGTAGGTCAGTCGTTCGGTGATATTTATGGACTAGGCTATGTTTACTCGCCTGATGGTAAGATCGTTTACAATAATGGTTTGCCATTATTGAGTACTACTACCAAATACATCGGTAACGCTAACCCGCAATTTAAAGGTAGCTTAGGTAGTACGTTCGCTTACAAAAAAGTGAGTTTGACAGTATTGTTCGACGGACAGTGGGGGGGTACAGCTTACTCGCTTACATCAGCCGTATTGTCTGAAGAAGGTAAGCTTACCAAAACTATCCCAGGCCGTTACAACGGTATCATTGGCGATGGTGTAATGCTTGACGGTAGCGGTAACTACGTGCCTAATACGGTGGTTGCCCCAAGTGCGCAAGGTTATTACAATGCCCACTTTAACCGCGATAACGTAGAGTCTAACTCTTTCGGCACCGACTTTATCAAGTTTCGTGAGGCGAGGATAGATTACAGCTTTGCGCCTAAATTGGTGCAAAAACTGGGTATGCAAAAAGCAACCATTGGATTATATGGCCGTAACTTATTTATGTGGACCAACTGGCCGGTATTTGATCCGGAGTTTGGTACACTGGATGGCAGCGGACAGATCACCGCCGGTTTCGAGTCGGGCCAGTTCCCGTCTACCCGTACCATGGGCTTTAACTTAACCATTGGTTTTTAATCTTAGACAGCAATGATAAAGATAAACACAAAGAAATTCGCCCTGGCGTTTGCCGTGGCGATCACTATAACAACATCTTGTAAAAAAGATTTTCAACAGATCAACACCAATCCTAACGGTGTTGTGGCCGCTCTGCCCGAGAATTTGTTGCAGCCGGCCTTATACGAAGTGGTGACCCGCGGTAATAACCGTGCACACCGTTTAACGCACGAGCTGATGCAGGTACACGTTACCCTATCAGACGGGGACGACCTGCAACGCTACCTGATCCGCCCAAGCGAGTCGGATTATATCTGGACCAACTGGTACCTGCAGTTAAAGAACTTTCGCGATATGTACAGTCGTGCGGTATCTGTTAACCAGACCCAGTATCAGGGTATCGCCTTAATATGTGATGTTTGGGTAAGTTCTATGATCACCGATGCATTCGGTGATGTGCCTTATTTTGATGCGTCTAAAGGCCAGGAGGGTGTTTTGCAGCCTAAGTTTGATAAACAACAAGATATTTACCTGGACATGTTCAAGAAGCTGGAGCAAGCTAATACCTTGCTTGCTGCTACTACATCTGCAACTGTAACCGTGGATCAATTGCCTTTAGATCCTTTATTCGGTACTAACTCGGGCGCTACCGTAGCCAATTCTACAGGCTTATGGCGCAAATTTGGTAACTCGCTTTACCTGCGTTTACTGATGCGCGCATCGGCTAAGGCCGAGGCTAACGCGGCTGTTAAAATGCAGGAGATCGTAAGCGACGCTACCAAGTACCCGATCATGACCAGCAATGCCGAGTCGGCCATCGTTAAGTACACCGGCTCTACCGTTCCGTTGATCAACCCGTTCTATAACGTGCGCGATTTTGACTTTACCACCGGTAACTCTCTGACCGAGTTCTTCATCAACACGCTGAATAACTGGAACGATCCGCGCCGTGCCAAATGGGCTACGCAGGTAGCAGGTGGTACTTACGTAGGTGTACCAAGCGGTTTCCCGCGCGGGCAGGTGCCTGAAAAGCAATCGGCTTATCCTACCACCTTAAAAGTTGAACCCTTGGTAGGTAATATCATGAACTATGCTGAGTTGCAGTTCATCCTTGCCGAAGCAGCTTTGAAAGGTTACATCACCGGAGATCCGGCTACGTATTATAACAACGGTGTGAACAATGCGGTGACCATGTGGGGCTATACCGTGCCTACAGGATATTTAACTAACCCGGCACTGGCCTGGAACCCTGCCGGTACCGCCGACGCCAAATTGGAGCAGATCATGATCCAGAAGTATTACACCTTCTTCTTTACCGATCTGCAAAGCTGGTTCGAGTTCCGCCGTACCGGTCACCCGGTATTGCCAAAAGGTAGTGGCTTGCAAAACGGTGGGTTGATGCCGTCGCGCTTATACTATCCGGTTTACGTGCAGTCGCTTAACCCGGCTAACTACACCGCGGCTGTTGCCCAGCAAGGTGCCGACAACCTGAATACTAAAGTTTGGTGGAATAAATAATCGAGCAAAATAAAATGAAAAAGATATTAGCAGCGTTCTTTATAGCCATTACCGGTATATCGGCGCTAAACTCCTGTAAAAAGGATACCAACCGGGCTTTGGGTACCATCAACCCTTATGCATCGCTATATGTAGTTAAGATGGTTTATCAGGGCAGCGATGTTACAATTGATGCCGACGCGCTTAATGGCGCGGTAAAGACCGGCGGTGTGGTCATCTCTAACAACGCAGGAACTAACTTCCCAACCGGTGGCATTGTGATGCAGAACACCACCCGTGGTTTTACCCGCGGAATTATTATTGATGTTGCCGATGCAGCTACTTATGCGGTAGGCGACTCGATCAACGTTGATGTTGCAGGTGCTACCATAAAGAAAGTAGGTTCGTCATTACACTTGAGCGGTGTTGGTGCCATAACTAAGATCAGCACCGGTAAGGTGATCACTCCACGTACCGTAGCCCTTGGCGACCTGGTAACTAACTTTGCTAACTACGAGAGCACTTTGGTAAAGGTAACTGCCGACACCAAACCGCTACCGGCCTTGAACGAAAAGTATGTAGGTGCCAAAACCCTGAATGATGGCGGCACTAACGATCTGGTAATGTACACGCAAACTACCGCGGCATTTGCCAACACCAATTTGCCGGCCAGTGCCAGCTACACCGCTATCCCTACCTACGGTAGTACCACTGATGCTTACGGCAATGCGCCGCAGATCCGTATCCGTACCATTGCCGACGTAGAGAATGCAAGTGGACCGATCTATGCCGGTTTCCCGGAGAGCTTTGAGACACCAGATGCAGCTACCAAAGCATCGTACAATATGAATACCGCCACCGTGCCGGATAATACCATCACGCTTAAAACAGGCAGCTGGAAACTGGAGCAGGCCATATTAGGTAATCTTAACGCCAATCGCGACCGCTACAACGCGCCGGGTGTGCAGTGTATCCGTATCCAGCAGAGCTTAAGCGTGCCGGGTTATGTAGAGATGAAGTTCGACCTGCCTAACGGTGCATCTAAACTTACCTTATGGCAAGGCGCTTACTCTACCGACGTATCCAGCACCTTTAAATTACAATACTCTATCAATGGCGGTACTGCCTGGGTGGATGCTATTGCGGTAGGCCGTACCACTGCCAACATCGCTACCCAAACGGGCGGCTCAAGGCAGGAGACCTACTTGTTCAACCTTACCGGTAACGTACGTTTCCGCGTAATGAAACTGGGCTTAGGTACTACCAGTGTACCGAACGTGCTGAACGGCCGTTTGTGTATCGAGGATATCGCTATCTTCTCTAACTAATACCGATATTTTAATTCCCTGCAATGCTATATTGCAGGGAATTATTTTTTTTAAAATATTTCCTTTCCCCCTCTCTATCTCAAAAAAATGGAACGCAGATCCTTTATTAAAAAAGTGATGATCGCTACGGGCGGTATCGCCTTGTCTTTCAAAAGCAATGTGCTGTATGCGCTATCATCGGTAGGTACCGTAAGCGGTAAAGTGACCGCAACCGGCAAAGGCCTGGCTGGTGTGTATGTGACCGATGGTTACAGCGTAGTGAAAACCGATAACAAAGGTGCTTACAACATTAAGACCGATGACCGTGCCGAGTTTGTTTACATCAGCGTGCCCGCCGGTTACGATTTCCCGCATGAGGATAAGGTGGCTAAGTTCTACCATCCGTTAAAAGAAGCTTCGAAATTTGATTTTGAATTGAAGGCATTAGGTAAGAATGACGACAAGCACAATTTCATCCTTTGGGCCGATCCGCAAGTGAAGAACGCTAAGGATGTGGAGCAGATGATGACCACATCGGTCCCCGATGTACAGGACGTACTGAAGACCATGAAAGGCGAGCATGTACACGGCATTTGCGTAGGCGATCTGGTTTGGGATGGTTTGGAGATGTTCAAGGATTATAAAAAGGCGGTGACCACTATGGATATCCCCTTCTTTCAGGCTTTAGGCAACCACGACGAGGACTACCGCCAGGGCGGCGACGAAACATCTGACAAGACCTTTAAAGCTAATTTTGGGCCAACTTATTACTCTTTCAACCGGGGTAAGGCACATTACATTGTTTTAGATGATGTGCGCTACCTGGGCAAAGAGCGCGAGTACGATGGCTACATTGTGGACCAGCAGATGGAATGGCTTAAAAAGGATCTGGCGACGGTAGCTAAAGACACGCTGATCTTGCTTTGCCTGCACATACCGGTGCATAACGCGGTGAAGAACAATACCGATCTGTATAAATTGCTTGAACCGTTTAAGCAAGTACATATCCTGTCGGGCCATACGCATTATCACCGCAATGTGCAGATAGCGCCAAATATTTACGAGCATAACCACGGTACCGTTTGCGGCGCCTGGTGGACCGGTCCGGTTTGCGAAGATGGTACGCCACGCGGTTATGGTGTTTACAATGTAGATGGAACAGATCTGAAATGGCACTACAAATCTACCGGGCAAGACCGCAATTACCAAATGGCTTTGTATGCCGATGACCTGACCAACCAAAAACGCGTAATAGCCAACGTTTGGGATTGGGACGAGCAATGGAAAGTTGAGTATTGGGTTGACGGCGCAGCTAAAGGCGTAATGGAGAACCAAAAAGGCATGGACCCCTTAGCCGTTAAGCTTTACATGGGCGATAAAATGCCGGAGAAGGGCCGCTACTTTGTAGAGCCCCGAAAGACCGACCACCTTTTTATTGCGCATTTGGATGCCAATGCTAAAAAAATAGAAGTAGTTGCTACCGACCGGTTTGGCCGCAAGTACGAGAGTGAGTTAGCCGTTTAATTGTTTTAATAATGATGATGATGAACACCATGAGAAATTCGGTTTATATGGTTGCCCTGGCCTTGTCTGTATCGGCAAGTTGCAGCGCCCAAAAAGCATTGGTGAAAGAGAACGCGCCTTACCCTAAATTCGATAGGGAAGCCCATCGTGGCGGTCGCGGTTTGATGCCTGAAAATACCATAGCCGCGATGAAACATGCTATTGATCTGGGTATGGAGACCATTGAGATGGACCTGCATATTACCGGCGACGGCAAGGTCATCGTATCGCACGATGAGTATGTGAACCCGCTGTTCTCGTTAACGCCGGATGGTGCCGAGATCCCGAAAGAGGATGCTAAAAAGTATGTGCTTTATAAGATGACCTATGCCGAGATCGCTAAGTTCGATGTCGGCAGCAAGCCTTATAGCAAGTTTCCCGAGCAGAAGAAGATGAAGGTAAGCATGCCGCTGTTAGGCGATCTGATAGACGAGGTACAGGCATATTTGAAAAGCACCGGCAAAAAGCAGGTGTTCTACAATATCGAGACAAAAAGCAGCGCGGCCGGTGATGGTACAGTAAACCCCGATGCGGAGACCTTTGTAAAACTAACCATGGATATCTTGACGGCTAAAGGTATTTTGCCTTATACGGTGATCCAATCGTTTGATAAACGTACCATCCAGATCATCAACAAAAAATTCCCTAACGTGCGGACATCATGGCTGGTAGATAACAAGAAAACCACGGCCGAGAACCTGACCGAGTTGGGTTACAAACCCTACATCTACAGTCCGAATTATAAAATGGTGACGGCCGAGGTAATAAAAGAATGCCACGACCGGGGCATTAAAATTTTGCCATGGACGGTGAACACCAAGGCGGATATCGATAACCTGAAAGCGATGGGCGTTGACGGGATCATTACCGACTATCCTAACCTGCTGCAGTAAACAAAGAAGAGAGACCAATTATATAACCGAATTTAATGAAAAAAAAAATATTCGCGCCCGCGGCGCACAGGGAATTGCTGCCCCCAACCGAAGTTGATGCCAAGTATAAAGCCATGCGCTGGCAGGTTTTCGCCGGTATATTTTTAGGCTATGCAGGCTATTATTTAGTGCGCAAGAATTTCTCGCTCGTAATGCCCGACCTGATCAAAGAGGGCTATACTAAGGCCGAGCTGGGCTTGGCACTATCGGCAGGTGGCATAGCCTACGGTTTGAGTAAGTTTTTGATGGGTAATGTATCCGACAGGAGCAACGCGCGGTATTTTCTGAGCATCGGCCTGGTGTTGTCGGCCCTTTGTATGATCGTGATGGGTACCATGAGCTGGGCTACGTCATCGGTGTTTATCATGTTCGCTATCCTGTTGATCAACGGCTGGTTCCAGGGGATGGGTTGGGCGCCTTGCGGTAGGGTGGTTGTTCACTGGTTCTCCACCCGCGAGCGTGGCCGTACCATGTCTATCTGGAATTGCGCGCACAACGTAGGCGGCGCGCTGATGGGCGCGGTGGCTTATGTAGCGCTCATCATTTTTGCCACTTGGCAAAGCAAACTTTACCTGCCCGGCTTTGTAGCCTTAGGTTTCGCGCTGATCGCTTTTCTGCTGATCAGGGATACGCCGCAATCGGTAGGCTTGCCACCTGTGGAGGAGTACCGTAACGACTACCCTAAGAACTACTCTGCCGAGCACGAGAAGGAACTGACCTCGAGGCAGATCTTTTTCAACTTTGTATTTAATAACCGTTTGCTGTGGTATATCGCCTTTGCTAATGCGTTTGTTTACCTCATCCGCCAGGGCATCCAGGATTGGGCGCCAACGTACATGACCGAGGTAAAACACTTCGACCCGAAACAGATCAGCTGGTCGTATTCTTATTTTGAGATAGCAGGCATCCCAGGCACGCTCATCTGCGGCTGGCTGAGCGATAAAGTTTTTCGCGGGCGACGCGCACCCACCATTATCATCTATATGCTGCTGATCATTGTGGCCGTGGTAACGTACTGGCAATGCCCCGAAGGTAACTTGGCTATTGCCAACACCGCGCTGATCGCCATTGGTTTTTTGATCTACGGCCCGGTAATGCTTATCGGTGTGCAAGCCCTGGATCTGGTCCCTAAAAAAGCGGCAGGAACAGCAGCCGGTTTAACAGGCTTCTTTGGCTACATGGGCAGCGCTTTGCTGGCCAACATCGCCATTGGTCAAGTGCTGGACCACTACGGTTGGGATGCTTCGTTCTATGTGATCATCGGTGCCTGTGTGTTGTCGATATTTTTCACCGCCCTAACCTGGAACAGGGAGAAGGCCAATTTGCTGACCAATGCTTAAGATCATGAAAAATACATTCCTGACGCTAACCTGTTTACTGGCTTTATCGGCCAATAGCTTTGCGCAAACTACACCAGCGGCCAAACCACCAGCTATTTATCCTAAAGGCGTTTGGGATAGTACCTATCGCCCAAAGATCACTGCCGACAGCTTGGCATCATTCAAGGCGCATCCTGTTACATCAACAGATGTGGTATTCTTGGGTAACAGCATCACCGCCCGTGGCAAATGGGCGACCTTGCTTAACGAACCACATGCCCGTAACCGTGGCATATCCGCTGATATAACTTTTGGTATTCTGGATAGATTGGACGATGTGATCGCCGGTAAGCCAAAAAAGGTCTTTATCCTCATCGGCATTAACGATATATCGCGCAATATCCCTGACAGCCTGATCATCCGTAACCATAAACGCATGGTGGATCGCATCCGCAAAGGTTCGCCTAACACACAGATCTATTTTAATACCATATTGCCTGTTAATGCATCGTTCGGTAAGTTCCCTAACCATTACGGCAAGGACGAGCACATACTTGCGATCAACGAGGCGATCAAGAAACTGAAAGGCAAAAACGTAACCATCATAGACCTGTATCCGCATTTTTTGGATGGCGAGGGCCACCTAAAAGCGGAGTGGACGGATGATGGCTTGCACCCTAATGCCGCTGGTTATCAGCCATGGGTGAAAATATTTGCAGATGGTGGTTATTTGAAATAGTTCGGCGATCATTTAACCACAAAGGACACAGAGGTTTTCACAAAGGACACAAAGCTATCCATAATCAAATGTACATGGCTTTGTGTACTTTATGCTTCTTTCTTTATGCCTTACTCTGGATGTTTTACCCCTTATCAAAGCTACTGCAAATTGCATTGCCATTTCATTCCCCTAAAATTAGGGGAAAACCACTGGCCGTGCTAAAGCACTGTCTTTGATAAGGGGTAAGCGTCTCTGTCGGCACGCTCCCCGTTTGCGCATAAGCAAATTACCCGTACCTTTGCGGTAATGAGAAGTAAGTCCCCTAACCGTGTGTATGAGAACGTAAGCATTATTGATATTGCCGAGGAAGGCAAAGGCGTTGGCAAGACCGACGACCTGGTGCTTTTTGTAGAGAAAGCTGTTCCCGGTGATGTGGTTGATGTGGAGGTATACCGTAAAAAGAAGAAATTTGGCGAGGGCAAGATCAAGGAATTAAAAACACCGTCCCAGCACCGCACGTTACCTTTCTGCGAGCATTTTGGTACTTGCGGCGGCTGCAAATGGCAACATATGACGTATGATGCCCAACTGCAATTTAAACAAAAAGCCGTTCACGACGCGCTTACCCGTTTAGCTAAGCTGGAGGTTGACCATATGCTGCCGATCGTACCATCGCCCCAGGATAGGTATTATCGCAATAAGCTGGAGTTCACCTTTTCGGATAAACGTTGGTTATACGACGGCGAGAACCGTGAAGATGAGCAATTGAATATGAACGCTCTTGGTTTCCACATCCCCGGCCGTTTTGATAAGATATTGGATGTGAACCACTGCTACTTGCAGGCAGATCCGTCTAACCAATTGCGTAATAGTATTAATAATTTTGCCAAGCAAAACGGCATTAGCTATTATGGCATCAAGGCGCATACGGGTTCTTTACGTAACCTGATCATCCGTACATCGACCACGGGCGAGTTGATGGTGATCGTTGTGTTCGCTTTCGCGTCGCAAGAAGAGATTGACCTGCTGATGAATTTCATTAATAAAGATTTCCCGCAGATCACATCGTTATTATACATCCTTAACCACAAAAAGAACGATACCATTTTTGATCAGGACGTATTGGTTTGGCGCGGACCGGAATACATTCACGAAGAAATGAACGGCATCAAGTTCCGTATCGGGCCAAAATCTTTCTATCAAACCAATTCGATACAGGCCTTAAAACTATACGAGATCACCCGCGATTTTGCCGGCTTTAAAGGCGATGAGCTTGTGTATGACCTTTACACCGGCGCCGGTACCATTGCCAACTTTGTGGCAGGCAGCGTGCGCGAAGTGGTGGGTGTAGAATACGTACCATCTGCGATAGAGGATGCTAAGATCAATTCGGGCATTAACAATATCACCAACACTAAATTTTATGCCGGCGATATGAAGGACGTGCTGAACGCCGAATTTATAGCCGAGCACGGCAAGCCCGACGTAGTGATCACCGATCCGCCACGTGCCGGTATGCATGCCGATGTAGTGGCCCGCCTAATGGAAATGGAAGCGCCCAAAGTTGTCTATGTGAGTTGCAACGCCGCCACACAGGCACGCGATCTGTTAGTATTAAAAGAGAAATATAATGTAACTAAGATACAACCGGTAGACATGTTCCCCCATACACAGCATGTGGAGAATGTGGTGTTGCTGGAGTTGAGAGGGTAGTGATCGGTTAACTGGTGATCAATAACCGGTGGACAGTTAAATTAGAAGAAATAAGGATGTCACCCTGAGCCTGTCGAAGGGCGTGTGTTGGGCTTACCACCATGCATCGTTGATATGCATATACACAATGGTTCGACAAGCTCACCATGACACATCTTTCAATATATTGAGGTATGGATCCCGAAGAATTATTATTTGACCAGAATGGTCCAAAAAAGGAAAGTCCGCTACGGAGTTTAGAGGTAGACCTGCGTTTATACAGCGAATCGCTGCGCGAGATAGCGGTCGAGATCATGGTGGAGGGCTTATCCCGTTACCCCATATTTGTGGCGCACCAGCACGAGGTTGCTTTGGGCGAACCGGTGATGCAAAAAGAAGACCTGAACACTGACTGGAATATTAATGTAAGCATGCTGGAAGAATTTATCGATCGCGGCATCATCAAAAAAGAACTGCGGGAGCGTTTTCTGGATACCTACAAAGATCCGCATGACCACATGTGCGTGTTTGTGATCGTACCGGAGGGGGCGAATTTTGTATTTTTCCCTTACGGAAAAGAATAGTAGCTGACCGATGTACGGCCTGTTCATGTTCCCGTTCTTTTTGTTGCTGTTAGTGATCACGGCGGTGTCGGGGATCCTTGCCCTTTTGGGTCATGGCAGAACAGCCGGGAAACTCCTGATGGGAATTTGGGGCGGTTTCTTTTCCATCTGTATTCTGGGTGGGTTAGCTATTGCCTGGGATGTTTACCGGGACGTGGGCAAAAGCGATGTGTATGGTCAATACGTGATCGACCGTTTTAAATTCCCGGGTGGACAAGCCAATTGGCAGTATAATCATTATCGCTTTGAGCTGACCAAAGACAATAAGATATTATTTCATATCACAGATAAAACGCGCATTATTAGGACCGATACCGGCAGTTTTTCCTTTGCAGAGAGCTATCATCACCCCCGCTTAAAGATCGTTATGCCGCAGCCGGCCCATCACATTTTATACAGCAACCCTACATTATACGTAAATAAACCATCGTTCCACTATGTTTTTGGGTCCAGGTATTATGGCAATATGTTTTTTGTAAAGGACGATTGGGAGCCAAGGGAAGAATAGATCGGAATGTTTTAAAGTTCTGCTTTTTTAACTTTTCAACTTTGTAACTTTACAACATTTCAACTTCAATACCACATGCCCGATACTAAACGCATACCGATATTATCCGCCCAACAGATCCAGCAAAAGCTCGACCGTATCGCTTACCAGATATTAGAAGATAATTTTGAGGAGACAGAGCTGATCATTGCCGGTATCCAGCCACGTGGTAACTTTATCGCGTCGCGATTAAAGGCAATATTAGAGAGCATCTCGCACCTGCAGATCACCCAGATCAATATCGAACTGCAAAAAGAAAGCACCCACTTAGAGGCTAAGACCGATACCCCGCTACAGATCTGCGCCAACAAAGTAGTGATCTTGGTAGATGATGTATTGAACAGCGGTAAGACACTGGCCTACGGCTTCGGCGTATTTTTGGACCTCCCATTAAAAAAACTGCGTACCGTGGTATTGGTCGACCGTAACCACAAAAGCTTCCCTATCACTACCGACTATGCAGGTGTAGCCCTATCTACTGTTCTTAAAGAACACATTGAAGTGGTGTTGACCGAGTATGGTGATGCTGATGAGGTGTATATGAGGTAGATATTGGCCCGAAAGCCGGGTGGACCGCGAAGACAAAGCCGGTTTGTCACTATGTGGAACGAAAGACCTTTGCTACAATGCAAGGTAATTAGCTGGTCCGAAATATTTATCGTAAAGTTCCTTGATAGCATTCAGGACACGCGTTGATATATCTTTGCCAGATCCAACATGAAACGCATACTGCCTACCATCGTCATTTCCCAATTCTTTTGCACCTCCTTATGGTTTGCGGGTAATGCTGTAATGGGCGATATTGTTGGCAGCTTGAACGTTTCGCCGGCGTTATTGGCCAACCTTACCAGTATGGTACAGTTCGGGTTCATTAGCGGTACGCTGGTGTTTGCCTTGTTGAGTATTGCCGATCGGTTTTCGCCTGTTAAGGTTTTCTTTACCTGTGCGATCATTGCGGCGGCGGCCAATTTGGGCATGGTGATACCGGGCGCAGGCATCACCGTTTTAATGATCGTGCGTTTTTTGGTAGGCTTTTTCCTGGCGGGGATCTATCCGGTGGGGATGAAGATCGCTGCCGATCACTATCAGCAAGGCTTGGGCAAGTCGTTGGGTTTTTTGGTGGGGGCTTTGGTTGTTGGCTCGGCCTTTCCGCATTTGCTTAGGTCGGGTTTATTTAAATTGCCCTGGCAATACGCCATCTGCACCACATCCTTACTGACCGTGACCGGTGGTTTGGCCATGCTGCTATTAGTGCCCGACGGTCCTTATCGCAAACCTGGTCAAAAATTGGTGCTGAACGGGTTTATGCAGGGTTTCCGTAACCCGCAATTCCGTGCTGCGGCTTTTGGTTACTTTGGGCACATGTGGGAGTTGTACACGTTCTGGCTGTTCGTCCCGGTGATCATTGGTAATTATGCAAAGGCTTTCGCGGATTTCAATGTTCCGCTGTTGTCGTTTGTGGTGATGGCTATTGGTGGTGTATCCTGCGCGGTGGGCGGTTTACTATCAGGAAAGTTCGGTACTAAACGTATTGCTACCTGGGCATTGGCCATTTCTGGACTGTGCTGTTTGTTATCACCCTTGATGATCACTTGCCAAACGGTGTGGGTGTTCATCGCCTTAATGCTGATCTGGGGCGCGGCGGGCACGGCCGATTCGCCCTTGTTCTCAACACTGGTGGCCCAACATGCGCCGCCCGAGTTTAGGGGGACATCGCTTACCATTGTCAACTGCGTAGGTTTTGCCATCACCATCGTCAGCATACAATTGATCAGCATGGTGGCCCAAAGCAGCGATAGTATTTTTGTATTCATGCTGTTGGCTATTGGTCCGGCTTTGGGCTTGTTGGCGTTACTAAAACCATCCGCGCAAGCAAAATGATCCTTATCTTTACGGAACATCTTCACCCTATGGAACGCATAGAAGTACGACATCTTTTTAAACCGCTGGACGACCTGCTGATCCAGTTATTAGAGCAGCTTAGTCCAGAAGATTGGCACAAACCTACCGTAGCCAAACTTTGGACCGTGAAGGACGTAGTAGCGCATTTACTGGACGGCAATATCCGCACGCTATCCATCCAGCGCGACAAATATTTTGGCGAACCCCCACCTCAAATAAACGGCTACACCGACCTGGTGGCCTGGCTGAACGGCCTTAATGCCGATTGGGTGAAGGCTAATAAGCGCATTAGTCCGGACGTGTTGATCTTGTTGCACAAAGCTACCAATGACGCTACGACCCGATATTATGAGTCGCTGGATCCGGATGCAGAGGCGATCTTTGCCGTAAGTTGGGCGGGAGAAGAGCAAAGCCTGAACTGGATGCATTTGGCGCGTGAGTACACCGAAAAATGGCACCATCAGCAGCAGATCCGCGAGGCTACGGGCCGCGACAGTATTCTTACCCGCGAGTTCTTTTACCCTATGATAGATACCTTTTTCCGCGCCTTACCTTTTACTTTTAAGGATGTGGATGCGGTGGACGGCACAACGATCAAGGTCAGTATCCCCGGCGATGCAGGTGGCGATTGGTATTTGCAAAAGCAGGGTCAAAACTGGGCTTTGGTTGATGGTGTTAATGAAGCGTCGATATCCGCATCGGTCAGCATACCGGCTTACATCACCTGGAAGTTGTTCAGTAAGAGCGTGCGGCCTGCTGATGTAAGTGCTGAAGTTGTTTTAACTGGTGACCAGCGGTTAGCGATGAAGGTATTGGATATGGTATCGGTAATGGCCTGATCTTTTATAAATACTATAGCGAATTTGCGACTGCCAAAGAGTTTGAGCGGCGTCAATATATTCAATGCCGACTAAACGGAGGATCTGAAGACGCGATGACGGAATTTGCCCGGACTGCAATAAATAGAACAACAACATGGGATCATTAACTCATTTAGATAATAAAGGCAACCCCAGCATGGTCAACGTGGGCGAAAAAACCATTACTAAACGAACGGCCACCGCACGAAGTATTGTGGTATTACCGCCCGAGGTATTAGCACAGCTGACCGACGGCCACCTGCAAACAAAAAAAGGATCGGTGTTCCAGATCGCGATCATTGCCGGGATCATGGCTGCTAAAAGAACTGGGGAGTTGATCCCGCTGTGCCACCCGCTTGGGCTGGATAATTGCGATGTTGATATCAGCCTGAACGACGATCAGGAAGTGGTAATAGATTGCACGGCAAGCATCACCGCTAAAACAGGTGTTGAGATGGAGGCTCTGGTAGGGGCAAGCCTGGCCGCCCTCACCATCTACGACATGTGCAAAGCCATGAGCCACGATATTGTGATCAAAGAGACCAAACTAATGGCCAAAACAGGAGGCAAACGTGACTTTAAAAAAGCATAGTAAACATACCGCATTGATCCGCCCGGCTTATGGCAACTTTGGCCGTAAAGAGTGGGCTTTTGTCGGCGCACCTTGCGGTGATATTAAAAGACTGGCAGAGGGCATTATTGCCGAACTATACAAGGTAGCTAAAGTGGCTTATGTGGACGCTGTCCATGCCGATGAACCTGCGCCCGCATCGGCACGTTTAGCGGCCGGGGCTTATTTGGAATATACCGAATTGGAAGGTCAGCAGCAGTTTAATTACAACGGGGAATTGAATGCTTTCCAAAACCGGGCGCTTTTCAATTCGACGGATCTTATCCTTATCAACGGCAACCATCACCGTGGGCAAAAGCAGGTGGTGATCATCGATAGCAAGAAGAAAGCATCGCTGCAAAAACGTCTGGATCAACTGACCGATGTGCGCCTATTCTTATTAGCAGACGGCGAGAATGATGTTTTTGACTTTGTAAAAGGTGCGATCGCCGATCATGCGGATATCCCGGTATTGAAGCTAAATGATATCGGTCTGATCACTTCATTTTTTAAAGCCGAATGGCAAAGGAGTCGCCCCGAACTTTACGGCTTAGTATTATCCGGGGGCAAAAGTACCCGCATGGGCGAGGATAAAGGCAGCATCAATTGGCATGGTAAAGAGCAACGCTACCACATGGCCGACCTGTTGAAGAACTATACCGATAAAGTTTTTATCTCTTGTCGCCCGGATCAGCAGCAGGATATCGACCCGCAATATCACACCCTTACAGATACCTTTACCGGCCTCGGTCCGTTCGGCGCGATACTATCAGCCTTTCGCGAACAGCCTGAGAAAGCCTGGCTGGTAGTCGCTTGCGATCTGCCACTGTTGGACAGAACCACGCTCGACTTCCTGACAGCTAACCGCGATACATCGGCCGTGGCCACTGCTTTCCAAAGCAGTTATCAAAATTTCCCCGAGCCGTTGATCACCATTTGGGAACCTAAGAGTTACGCCGTGTTGCTGTCGTTTTTGGCGCAGGGTTATTCCTGCCCGCGCAAGGTGCTTATCAATAGCGATACCCGTGTATTACAAGCGCCAAACCAGCAGGCCCTTACTAATGTTAACACCCCGGAGGAGCGCGAACAGATACAAGCCATCCTTAAAAACAAAACTACCGCATAATGGATACCTCCCGTTATAGTTGCCAGATAGCATTACCCGGTTTTGGCGAGCAAGCCCAGGAGCGATTGGCGCAAGCCAAAGTGGTTGTTGTGGGCATGGGTGGTTTGGGTTGCCCGGTTGCACAATATTTGGCAGCATCGGGCATAGGCACGTTGGGCATAGTTGACGAGGATATCGTTAGCTTGAGCAATCTGCACCGACAGATCCTTTACACACCAAATGATGTTGGCCTTAAAAAAGTGATCGTGGCGGCTGCCAAATTGCAGGCACAAAACCCGGGCATCGCGGTCGTCGCCCATCCGATGCATGTGAGCGCGGAAAACGTGATGGAACTATACACGGGTTACGATATCATAGTGGACTGTACCGATAATTTCGATACCCGTTACCTGCTTAACGATGCCGCTGTATTATCGGGTAAACCGATAGTTTACGGGGCGATCTATCAATTTGAAGGTCAGGTAGCCCTTTGGAATGCCCTAAATACCGACGGCACCCGAAGCCCCAACTATCGCGACCTGTTCCCCGCCGTAGATGCTACGCAAGTGCCTAATTGCACCGATGGTGGGGTAATACCTACCCTTGCCGGAATGATCGGCTGTATGCAGGCTAATGAAGTAATTAAGCTGATCACCAACACAGGCGAACCTTTAGCCGGAAAGGTATTGACGCTGGATGCCCAAACCATGCAGAGCCGTGTGATCAAGATCGGTCGTGTCACTAACGCCAACATCACCGCATTGCCAAAAACTGATGTGCCGGAAGTATTGACAGTTGAGCAGGTCCGCACGGGGCTGTCATCCGGCGATATGGAACTGATCGATATCCGCAGCAGTGCCGAGCATGATGACCATAACATTGGCGGCAAACATATCCCGGCCTACAAATTGGAGCGAGAGTTGGCTAATGCCGATCCGGCTAAAACTTTGGTATTATATTGCACCATCGGCAAGCGCAGTGCCAATGCGGTGAAGCAGTTAAAGCTGGTGTATCCTAACTTAAATATTGCATCGTTAGCGGGCGGCGTGAAAGCCTGGGGATACAATGTTCAATAGCGATCCGGTTTATCGTTGTCTCACATAGATCACACCCGGGGCTGTTGGGTATATATGGCCAATAAACAAGGTGTCATGCTGCACCGCTATCCTTTGCGAAAAGCCACCCAAACCGTACATAATGATCTTCTCGTTGTTCCTGTTATCCTGGCCTGGTCCTATCCAATACTTCCCTTTAGCAAGCAGGCGACCATTGTAGATGCTCCGGTAAGTGTTATCCGCATTTAGTTGGAACAATATCACAGTATCTTTTGGTACCGGTTGCCGACTGCCGATCACACCACCTACGCCATAGGCCGCACGCCAGGTGCCTACAAACTCTTTATTATCGGTGGGTAATTCTTCCTTTTTGCAGGATACTGATATGGTTGCTAACAGAATGATGACAAGGTATCTCATAATTGCCGATTTTATCAGGATACGGCATAAGGCGACGGTTCGCTACATGAAAGTAATAGTTTCAGATCGATAGTCGATATGGTGCAGATAAGTCTCTCGAAATATCTTATTAGAAATTAATTAGAAAATTTCTGCTTACGTTTGCAATGCTTAAAAACTTTAACCCCTAATTGATCTTAAGCGATGAAAAAATTATTGATCTTATCGATGGCCCTTTGCGGTGCATTGAATTTTGCCGCAGCGCAGGATACCGTTAAACAACAACGCTTTAACCTGCATTTTCAACAGACCATTATCACGCAGACCAAGCCCGGCTTTGCAGCCAAATACTCGGGCCAGAACAGTCTGTCGGATCTGTCCGAAACAGCTACGTCTCTTACAACCACGTTCTATGGCGGTGCACGGTTGTGGAAAGGCGCGCAGGTATATTTTAACCCCGAAATGTCTGGTGGTGCCGGCTTTAGTAAAACATTGGGTGTAGCAGGATTTCCGAACGGTGAAACTTTTCGAGTAGGTGGCGATGCACCTAAGATATACATCGCCCGTTTATATTACACCCAAAACTTTGAATGGGGCGCAGAAAAAGACACCCTTGCCGACGAAGCCAACCAATTGGCCGGTACGCTAAGCAAACGCCACTTCAGCTTCACCATTGGCAAATTTGGCATGGCCGACTATTTTGACCAGAACAGTTACAGCCACGATCCGCGTACCCAATTTATGAACTGGAGCTTGATGAGTAACGGCGCCTGGGATTATCCCGCCAATACCCGTGGTTACGTAATGGGTCTATATACCGAATATGCCCAACCCACATGGACCTTACGCTTTGCCTTCACCATGAGTACCACCGAAGCCAACGGCGCTATTTGGGATCAAAAGATCGGCAGGGCCAATACGCAAACTTTAGAATTTGAGAAACGCTACAACATCAACGGCAAGCCGGGCGCTTTCAGGGTGCTGGGTTTTAGGAATATCGGCAAAATGGGCAGCTACCGCGCAGCGATCAACCGCAACCCTACGGCGCCGGTGGTTGATACCTTGCTGCATTACGGCAAACGCAAATTCGGTTTCGGGCTAAATGCCGAGCAAAGTATCACTAACGATCTTGGCGTATTTGCCAAGCTAAGCTGGAACGACGGCAAGACCGAGACCTTTTACTTTACCGAGATAGACCGCTCGCTAAGTTTTGGCGGCGTGTTAAAAGGGACATCATGGGAACGCACCGACGATGAGCTGGGCTTAGCCTTTGTAGCCAATGGCCTCTCTGCACCACACCGAGATTATTTGGCTGCAGGCGGCTACGGCTTTATTATTGGTGATGGGCAACTGAATTACAGCCACGAGCTGATCGGCGAATTGTATTATAAGGTAAGAGCATCAAAAGCGATCTGGATCAGTCCTGGTTACCAGTTTATTGCCAACCCTGCTTATAACAAAGACCGCGGCCCGGTGAATGTGTTTTCGGCAAGGGTGCACGTGGAGTTTTAATTTAGGGCGATGGCAAGCCCGGGCGCTGCATGCTTTCCGGCTTATTTAGTGCGGACATTAAATTTGCTATCGTCTTTCAGATACAGCCACGTAAGCAATAACGGTATCACAATGATCAGTAAGCATCCTCTGATGATCCAGTTGGTCTCACCCATGGGGCTTAACAGGATGTTATTATGCGCGCTCATGTTAGATGTGCGGTCGGGAAAGCTGCAGGTATAAAAATAAAGGATCACCCACATGGCGGCTGTGACCTTGGTTATTTCTTTGTAGGTCCGCCAAAATGCCCCGAGGTATTCTTTGGTCTTGATCTTGCGTTTTTGCCCTTTGTAACTATCGGTAATGGTTGTCCCTACAGATGAGGGGAGATCATTGCAGTTCGTCGCCTCGGCAACTACGATCACTTTATCGCTGACACTTGTACCGCAGTATCCGCATATTGGGTTATTCAGTTCGATAGTGGCCCCGCAGTTCTTACAATTCATAGGGTAAATATATTCAGCCGGCGGTTAAGCAGCAAGTACCAACCAGCCAAAATATCCGATCATACAGGTCGCGCTTAAAAAATTCATCCGCATGGCATTTTTAAAATTAGCGTGACGGGTATCCTGCCCAACTTTGTAAAACCACCAGTTAAAGTAAAGGAATATCGGTAAGGTCAAGATCAGGAACTGATAGAAATAGTAGAGGTCGCCGGTCGGTCGCCAAAAAAGATACATTAGCACAAGGCCGCCCGCGAACAGCGCACCCGAGAAAATGAACGAACCTTTATATCCCAGCAGTAAACTCAGCGTGCGGTCGCCGCGGCTACTGTCTTCCTCGTGCTGGTAAACTTGTGTTAAGGGATACGACGCGCCGATGAGGCAGGAACATATCGCGCCTGCTATCACAAAGCGGCTATCCCAGCCTTGAAAAAGATCGCCGGTATTTAAGGCCGACCAGGTACTCCAATAAATAAATGCCCCCTGAAAAAAGAAAACCGTCAGGAAGCTGATGATCGGATACTTCTTTAACCTTGTGGCCGGGTGGCTGTATAGTTTGGACATGATGCCATAGATCAAAACCGCCAGGGCGAATTGCCAGCTAATCAGGAAACCCAGACCGAAAGCTAAAGCTTCGATCAATAAGGAAAAATAATACAGGCTGATGTCTACCTTCGGCGGCCGCTCTAACAGGCCGATGCTTTGTTCGTCGCGGTCGAAGTAGCTGTTATAACCATTACTTGCGGGGAAGGCCAGGAAATGCCAGATAAAAAACACCAGCCAAACTTTACTTTGATCGGCATGCGGTGTCTGACTTAACGCGAACAGGAATACCGGGAACAGGAACAACGAGAACACGAAACGCAGGTGCGCTATGGCCGAGCGCGTCGGGATCAGTTGTTTTATTTGCATCGTATAAATGTAAAATACTTAACACAGTAAACATACGTTCAGTTCTTTTATTAAAATAGTACCATGAAACAAATTTTTGCGCTGATCGCGTTAACATTCGCCGTTGGCTTGGCCGACGCGCAAACCAAACATACATTGACCAAGGCCACGGTCGAGTTCAAGTTGAAGAACATGGGCTTCAATACCGGCGGCGTGATCGAAAAGGTAGAAGCCGATATCAACTTCAGTAAAGACAAACCAGAGGCGAGTGCCATTACTGCTACCGCCGATGCCAATAGCATCAACACCGAAAACGATATGCGCGATGGTCACCTTAAAAAACCTGAATATTTTGATGTGACCAAATACCCAAAGATCACCATGAAGTCGGTATCTTTCAAAAGTAAAGGCGCGAACAACTTTATCGGGGTGTTCAACGTAACTATAAAAGACAAAACAAAAGCCATCGAAGTGCCTTTTACATACGTCGCTACGGATAACAAAGCCGATTTTAAGGGCAAATTTAAACTGAACCGCCTTGATTTTGGCGTCGGAGGCAAAAGCGCCATGATGGGCAATGATATCACGGTCGAGTTAGACATACAAACTACCACGAGTTAAACAATATATATGACGAGTTGCATCAGCGCCATAGGAACGGCAAATCCGGCAAACAGATTTTCGCAAAGCAGGATTTACCAGTTCATG
Source organism: Mucilaginibacter myungsuensis (assembly GCF_015222005.1). GTDB lineage: Bacteria > Bacteroidota > Bacteroidia > Sphingobacteriales > Sphingobacteriaceae > Mucilaginibacter > Mucilaginibacter myungsuensis. The sequence goes on from NZ_JADFFL010000002.1 coordinate 639,874, forward strand.
GCAGATGCATCCGGACTGGATGTAAATAACCGCGCCCGGCTAAAAAGTATCTACGATCATTCCGGCATAGAGACACGTTACTCCGTCATCCCCGATTTTGGGACAGACGAGATGGATGAGTATGAATTTTTCTCCCCATCCGCCACACTCGAGCCCTTTATTGATACAGCAGGGCGAATGGCGATCTATCAAAAAGAGGCGGCCAACATAGCGGCTGATGCCGTTAAGGATTGCTTGAAGAACTACCCTGAAGGGACACTGCAACAGATCACCCACCTGGTCACGGTGAGTTGTACTGGCATGTATGCGCCGGGTCTGGATATCGATCTGGTAGAAAAACTCGGACTGAAGACCACTATCGAGCGTACCTGCATTAACTTTATGGGCTGCTACGGCGCCGTCAACGGCTTGAAAACCGCTGATTATATCTGTCGCGCTGATGCTAATGCCAAAGTTTTAGTAGTAAGTGTTGAGCTTTGCACCCTGCATTTTCAAAAAGAGAACACGCTGGATAATTGGGTGGCTAATTCGCTTTTTAGTGATGGCGCGGCCGCCGTACTCGTAGAGAACACAAAAATCGCCATTGCGCCCAGCGCCCCACGCCTTGCCCTCTCCCATTTCTATTCCGAATTTTTACCGCAGGCCCGCAGTGAGATGGGCTGGTACGTTGGCAATACCGGTTTTGAAATGAAGCTTACCAGCAAAGTTTCCAAGCAGATAAAAGCGCATATCCCGGCTATTACCCAGCGCTTATTGCAAAGCGCGGGCATTGCTAACTTATCGCACATACAAGCCTATGCCATCCATCCGGGAGGTCGGAAAATATTAGAGGCGGTAGAAGAAGCTTTGGAGTTACCCGAAGAAAGCAACGCTTTTGCCTACGGTATACTGCAACGTTATGGCAATATGTCATCAGCCACGATACTTTTTGTGCTGAAGGATCTTTTGCAAAACACCGTTAAGAACGATCAGCAGATACTGGGTTTTGCCTTTGGTCCGGGATTGACCGTTGAGGGCATGATCCTGAAAACTCAATTAGCATGACGGCAGATGTGCTGATCATTGGCGGCGGCTTAGCGGGTTTGCTTAATGCTATCCAACTTAACAAAGTTGGTTTACAGGTGGTGGTCATCGAGAAGAAAACTTATCCATTCCATCGCGTTTGCGGGGAGTATATCAGTAACGAGGTATTGCCTTTTTTTGATAAGTTGGGATTGGACGTGGATTGCCTGAACCCCTCGCGTATTACCCGTTTAGAGATAACTAACGCGGGCGGCAAACGCTTTAATACCCAATTGGATCTGGGTGGGTTTGGCGTTAGCCGATATACACTGGATAACTATCTCTATAAAACCGCCCATGCCGCAGGCGTAAAATTTATGCAAAACATGCGTGTAGAGGATGTCCGCTTTGTTCAAGATCGTTTTGAGGTCACCATCCCCGGGCAAACGCTAACAGCACCGCTGGTGATAGGATCTTACGGCAAGCGCTCTAATCTGGATCAAACACTAAAGCGCGATTTCTTTTATAAACGCAGCCCGTTCTTAGCGGTCAAATTTCATATTAAGGCGGATCTGCCCGAAGACCTGATCCAATTAAACAATTACAAAGATGGCTATTGTGGCGTTAGCAAAGTTGATGGCGACCGCTGGTGTATGTGTTACCTGGCCCATCGGGACGATCTTCGGAAATATGGATCATTACAAGCGTTGGAGGAAAATGTCATCTGCAAAAATCCGCACCTAAAAAAGATCTTTGATACAGCAGAGTTCTTGTTAGATAAACCCGAAGTGATCAACGAGATATCCTTTGAAAAGAAAGCACCTGTAGAGCATCATATATTAATGAGCGGCGATACTGCCGGTATGATCGCCCCGCTTTGCGGCAACGGCATGGCCATGGCCATACACTCGAGCAAGCTATTGTCTGAGGCTGTCGTTCGTAATTACCTTCCCGGAAAATTTAACGCGCAACATCGCGATAAAATGGAACAGGAATACACCCAAGCCTGGAACAAAGAGTTCGCTAACCGCCTCTGGGCGGGTAGGCAAATGCACCGACTGTTTGGTCGGGATGCCGTGACAGGACTTACCATTAGCATGCTAAACCATGTCCCGCTTTTAGCTAACTTTTTGATCCGGACATCACATGGTCAGCCTTTTGCATGATGGGTAAGCTCCTAGATCCCTCCTCGGGGAGGGGTGAATTGGGGATAGCGGTCGCAGGGATGGGTTAGCCGTGAGGCAGAGCCGCCTAACCCCTCCCTGCCTTTTCAGCACTATCTTGCCCGCTCCCTCCCCGAGGAGGGATCAAGAAAACAGCTTGGTCTTCAAGGACTAAAACATCACTTTAATATTTTTAAACAGATATGCCCAACCTCAAATACCGCTCTTTCGAACCCGAGGTTATGGATGACCTCGGCTTGCCATCAACAGAGATAGATCCGGTTTTGGATGGCTTAGCCAAAATGAACCGCTGGTTCGGTGCGCATCAAAGTGTAATCAGATCGATCAAAAATTTTCCTGTCAATAAAGGCGATCATATCAGCGATTGGGGCAGTGGTGGGGGCGATACTTTGGCGGCGATAAGAACCTGGTCTGATCAGGATGGTCTTAATTTAAAATTGACCGGCGTAGATGCGGCTCCCGCTGCGATCCGTTTTGCGGAACAACACACCCATGGACAACAGATCAACTATATCCAAGCCCATGTATTGGGCGATGAATTGCAAAGGGACCAATTCGATATCGTGTGTTCCGGATTATTTAGTCATCATTTTGATGATGAGGAATGGGTGCGGCTGATCCGTAAGATGTACGATAGCGCAAAACGCGGAGTGATCCTCACCGATCTGCATCGGCATTGGGTTTTGTATTATGCGGTAATGCTGATCACTCATACTATTACCGGCAATAAAATGGTTCGGGTAGATGGGCCGCTCTCGGTAAAGCGCGCCTTTAAAAAACACGAAATTATCTCTCTTCTCCAAAAAGCACAAATTGATAACTATAAATTAACATGGGTTTGGCCCTTCCGTTGGCTGTTAGTTATCCATAAATAGTACATTAGCGATATGAAGTTGCGTGTACTTATCTTCCTTACCTCTGCCGCCGTGGCGATCACGGTGTCGTCGGTCAACTTTTATTTTCAGCATAAGTGGTACGATCTGGCCATCACCTTTGTGGTGTCGTTCGCCATCAGCTTTATCGTTTTTTACTATCTGATCGAAAAGTACGTTTACTCTAAGATCAAGCTGATCTATAAACTCATCCACAACCTTAAACTGGGCCGCGATCTGCGCGACGCCTTGGGCGAGACCACCAGCAGCGCCGATCCGATAAACGATGTAGAAAAAGAGGTAAAAGAATGGGCCCGGGCCAAAAAGACCGAAGTTGACGACCTGCGCAAACAAGAGAAATTCCGCCGTGAATTTTTGTCCAACATCTCGCACGAGTTCAAGACCCCATTGTTCGCTATCCAAGGTTATATCGAGGCTATCCAGGATGACGAGTTTGAAGATATCGACATGGCCCGCCAGTTCTTAGAGAAGGCATCTAAGAACGTAGACCGTTTAAGTTATCTGATCAGTGATCTGGATGCGATATCCAAATTAGAATCAGGCGAGGTGCCTATCCAATACACCAAATTCAAGATCAATGATCTGATCAAAGAAGTGCTTGATTCGTTAGAAATGAAAGCCCAGCAGCACCAGATAAAGCTGGTTTTTAAGCAAAAATACGACGAGAACGTAATGGTTACCGCCGACCGCGGCAAGATAAACCAAGTACTGGTGAACCTGATCGATAATTCGCTTAAATACGGCAACAAAGGCGGCCAAACGGCTGTAAGCCTGTTCAACCTGCATGATCAGGTACTGATAGAGATCACCGACGACGGTATCGGTATCGAAGAAAAATATCTGCCCCGCCTTTTCGAACGTTTTTTCCGTACCGAGCAAAGCCGGTCGAGGCAGATCGGTGGTTCGGGCCTGGGTTTAGCTATTGTAAAGCACATCATCGAGGCGCACGAGCAAACCATTAACGTGCGCAGTACAGCCGGTATGGGATCTACCTTTGGGTTCACTTTGCAAAAGGCTAAACAAAATCCGCTGCCTTTGCCATTTCCTGTTATGCCAGCATTAAAGAGTTAACACTAATTTAACATTGCTTACTTACCTTTGCACCAATAAAATAATAAAATGTCATTAAACAGTATCTTTCAATACTTTGTCCCTAAGGATAAAAAAGTATTCTTCCCCTTGTTTGAACAGGCCGCCCAAAACGTTGTTGCCATGGCGACCATTTTAGTGGAAGCTGTTAATACGAACGACAACGCTGCCCGCGAAGATATGTTCAAGCAGATAGATAAGCTGGAGAATAAAGGCGATGACCTGACCCACCAGATATACCTGGAGCTGGGCAAGAACTTCATCACCCCGTTCGACAGGGAAGATATCCACTCTTTAGCTACCGCTATTGATGACGTAGCCGATTACATCCAAGGTTCGGCTAACCGGATGATGCTGTACAATATTGACGAGTACACCGAATCGATCCAAAAACTTTCCGAATTGATCTTACAAGGTGGCGTGGAGATGGAAAAAGCGATCCGCGAATTAAAAGACCTTAAAAATGTGCGCAACATTGCAGATAGCTGCATCCGCATTAATAGCATAGAGAACCAGGCCGATTACGTATTCGATCGCGCGGTGGCCGACCTATTCCTATATGAGAAAGATGCCTTGCGCCTGATCAAATACAAAGAGATCCTTGCCGCCTTAGAAACAGCTACGGACATGTGCGAGGACGCTGCTAACGTAATGGAATCTATCTTAGTTAAGAACGCCTAATTAAACCTGATATACAAACCACATGGTAACTACACTACTTGTTGTTGTTGTAATACTCGCCATCGTTTTTGATTTCATTAACGGTTTTCACGATGCGGCCAACTCTATTGCCACTATCGTATCTACAAAGGTGTTAACACCTTTCCAGGCGGTAATATGGGCAGCAGCTTTCAACTTTCTTGCTTACTTTCTGATCACTGAACATAACGTTGCTGGTACGGTAGCAAAAACCGTTCACGAGGGCTTTATTACCATGCACGTAATACTTGCAGGCCTTGTTGCCGCCATCACCTGGAATTTGGTTACCTGGTGGTTCGGCATCCCGTCAAGCTCGTCGCATACGCTGATCGGCGGCTTTGCCGGAGCGGGTATGACCAACGCGCTTTTTATGCATGCCCACGTCCTTGATGCCATCAACGTACAGCCTATCTTAAGGATCATAGCTTATATATTCATCGCGCCTTTCATCGGTTTGATATTTGCTTACTTTATTACCATCGTTATATTACACCTTTGTAAAAATGCGCGGCCGGCCGCGGCAGAGCGATGGTTCAAAGCTTTACAATTGATATCATCAGCCGCATTGAGCTTTACCCACGGTGGTAACGATGCGCAAAAGGTAATGGGTATTATTTATGTATCGTTGGTGGCATCCGGCTTTTTAAAAATGGACCCACATGCAGCTAACATGCCCGAGTGGATCCCGCTTACCTGCTACACCGCCATTGCGGCCGGTACCATGAGCGGCGGCTGGAAGATCGTAAAGACCATGGGCACCAAGATCACCAAAGTTACCCCATTAGAAGGTGTAAGTGCAGAGTCGGCAGGTGCGATCACCTTGTTCATTACCGAGCGTTTGGGTATCCCGGTATCTACCACTCACACTATCACCGGTTCTATTATTGGTGTAGGTTTAACTAAGCGCGTCTCTGCTGTACGCTGGGGTGTTACCATCAACCTGATCTGGGCCTGGATCATCACCATCCCTATCTCGGCCTTATTAGCCGCTGCGGTATTTAGCATTATGCACTTTATCGGTTAATACCCACAAACATATTAAAAACGAAAGGGCTGGTTTTGACGAGAAACCAGCCCTTCTTGTTTTTATCACTACGTGCAGACCGAATTTTTAAATGCTCACTTACAATAAGATGAAAAATATTTGGAATAATTCTTTATTTATAAATATTTTTCTTTATATTTGTAGTGCTTCATTAGGGTGATAATTACAATTACGTCCTAACATGCTAAATTCATCTTGCCTTTCTTGCGGTACTATTCTGTTATACTTATAAGCTTTGGCTCCCCTTTAAACATGATTTCTCTGAGGCAACGCGGTGAACGCGGTTGCTGCTCGTTCTTTGACGTATTTATATTTTTTTGCTGCCTGAACAAACCTTTGTCCATCCTGATCGCGGATGACACACAGATCTGTGGGTCATCCGCCGGCATTCAGTAAAGGACTGGAGTCGGAAATGAAGAGTAAAACAAAAGAGCCGATCTTGATATCAAGGTCGGCTCTTTTGGTCTAATGTATCCAAAATTAGCTGATCCACTCAAACTTGGTATAAGGTACTAATACCTCAGGTATCCTGATGCCGTCAGCGGTTTGATTGTTCTCTAACAATGTAGCAACAATACGTGGCAATGCCAAGGCGCTGCCGTTCAGCGTATGTGCCAATTGCGTTTTACCTTCAGCGTTACGGAAACGTAGCTTTAAACGATTGCTCTGGAAGGTCTCGAAGTTCGATACTGATGATACCTCTAACCAGCGTTGCTGTGCGGCGCTCCAGGTTTCCATATCATAAGTTAAGGCCGATCCAAAACCCATATCACCACCGCATAAACGCAGTACGCGATAAGCCAGTCCTAAGTTTTGCAACAGGCTTTGTACATGGGTACTCATGGTCTCCAATACATCGTACGACTTATCGGGATGCACCACCTGTACGATCTCCACTTTATCAAATTGGTGCAAACGGTTCAAACCACGTACGTGGGCGCCGTAAGAACCGGCCTCGCGACGGAAACATGGGGTATAACCACAATTCATTACCGGCAATTCTTCACCTTTCAGGATCACATCGCGGTATAAGTTGGTGATAGGCACTTCAGCAGTAGGGATCAGGAACAGGTTGTCCATACCAACGTAATACATCTGCCCTTCCTTATCCGGCAACTGACCGGTGCCAAAACCTGATGCCTCGTTGATCAGCAAGGGCAACATCACTTCGGCGTAGCCTGCCTTTTCGGCCTCGTCTAAAAAGTAGGCGATCAACGCGCGTTGCAGCTTAGCACCTTTGCCTTTATATACCGGGAATCCTGCCCCGGTGATCTTAACACCTAATTCAAAATCGATAAGGTCATATTTGGCAGCCAGTTCCCAGTGCGGTAAAGCATTTTCGGGCAATGTTGGTTTGTTGCCATGCTCTAAAACAACCTCGTTCTCTTCAGGGGTGATACCCTTAGGTACAGATGCGTGCGGAAGATTTGGCAGCAATACCAATTTCTGCTGTAACTCTTCATCAACAGCAGCCAGGTCTTCGGTCAGTTTTTTGATATCCTCTTTCCAGGCACCGGTCTGGCCTTTTAGGGCATCGGCTTCGTCTTTTTTGCCGGTACGCATCAACTCGCCGATCTGTTTAGCAGATGCGTTGGCTTTAGACTGCAGTTCTTCGCTGGATATTTGCAGGGCACGGCGTTGCGAGTCTAATACGATGATATCATCGACCAAACCCACTTGTTTGAAATTTTTTACAGCCAATCGCTCTAAAACCTGTTCCCTGTTATCACGGATATAACTAACTTGCAGCATTATTTTTTTTCGACAAAGATATAATTTGTTCATGGTTTATAGTTCATAGTTCGTGGCCGATTTGCATTTCTGATGCAACCAAGTCAACTGTGCGACCATCAACTATGAGCCATGAACCATAGCCCATGAACCCAACAGGCAAACTATACTTAGTACCCACCCCTATAGGCAATCTGGAGGATATGACTTACCGGGCTATCCGCATATTAAAAGAGGTTGACCTGATCCTGGCCGAGGATACCCGCACGTCTGCCCCAATGCTCAAGCACTTTGGCATTACCAACCGGGTATTGGCCCATCATCAGCATAACGAGCATCAGAGTAGTACCGAGATCGTTAGATTCTTAAAAGAGGGCAAGAACATCGCCCTGATATCCGACGCAGGTACACCGGCCATCTCCGATCCCGGCTTTTTCCTGGTGCGCGAGGCATTAAAGCATGAGCTACCTGTAGAGTGCCTGCCCGGCGCTACGGCTTTTGTACCGGCTCTGGTCAACTCTGGTTTCCCTACGGATAAATTTTGCTTTGAGGGCTTCCTGCCACTAAAAAAAGGCAGGCAGACCCGCTACAAATTTTTAGCCGAAGAAGAGCGCACCATCATACTGTATGAGTCGCCGCACCGTTTATTAAAGACTTTGGACGAAATGGCCACCTACTTTGGTGCCGACCGCCAACTATCCGTATCGCGCGAACTGACCAAGATGTTCGAGGAGACGGTACGCGGAACGGTGACCGAGATCAAGACCTATTACGAGACCCATCCCGCCAAAGGTGAGTTTGTGATCTGTGTGGCAGGCAAAGAAGGCAAGGTGAAGAAGGGCAAGTATGATAAGGGGGATAAGGAGGAGGAATAGAATATTAAACAACAAATGAAAAAAAACATATACCTCGCCATCCTTTCCGGACTATTACTTTGGATAGCCTGGCCACCTACCCCTTATACCTCGTTCCTGCTATTTGTTGGACTGGTACCGATGTTGGTGGCGATGGAGAATATCATCACCATCGATGGAACCAAAAAAGGCCGACGCATATTCCGCCTGACGTTTTGGGGCTTTGTGGTGTGGAATTTCCTGAGCATTTATTGGGTGTATAATGCCCTCAAGATGATCGGCGAGATCGTGGCGATCCCCGTATCTTTGATACCCTACTTTTTAGGTCCGGCGCTAATGGCGGGTGCATGCTGGTTCTATTACCGTTTGCGTTTGCATATCCCGCGTGGCTGGGCTTTAGCGGCATTGGTGTGCCTTTGGATAGGGTACGAATACCTGCATCAATCATGGGAACTGAACTTCCCGTGGATGACCTTAGGCAATGGATTTGCGACCACCCACCAATGGATACAATGGTACGAGTACACCGGTGTTTACGGCGGAACCATTTGGGTATGGGCGGTAAATATTTTCATCTTTTTGATCTACATTGGTCTGCGCGAACAGCAAAAGAAAACCACCCGTCTGGCCCTGATAGCAGGTGCGGTGTTGATCTTGGGCCTACCTTTAGGCTTATCACTCAATAGATACTACAGTTACGAGGAAGAGGTTAACCCATCTAACGTTGTAGTGGCCCAACCCAATATCGACCCGTACGGTAAGATCAATACGTATCCGGCCTGGGAGCAATTGGCCATACTGACGCATGTTTCTGACTCCTTAGCGCAACCCAATACCGAGTTCTTCATTTGGCCGGAAACGGCCATTGCCGAGAGCACCGATGTTGCCAGGCTTCGCGATAGCCGCTATTACAAACAGACTCAACAGTTTTTGAGCCGATACAAGAATGGCAACGTGATCACCGGGATAGAGGGTTACAAGATCTATCAAGACCGTGCCACTAAAACGGCCAGCCGGTCGGGTGATGGTTCTTACTATTACGACAGGTATAACTCGGCTGTGCTGATAGAGAACTCGGCCAGTGTGCAATGGTATCATAAATCACGATTGGTGCCGGGGGCAGAGTCTTTACCGTTCGGTGAGGCCTTATCTTTCCTGAAGCCCATCTTTGACCATTTAGGCGGTGCTACAGGCAGCTATGCCGGGCAGGATAGCAGTGCTGTGTTCTACACCCAAAGCGGCATCGGTGCCGATCCTGTGATCTGTTTCGAGTCTATTTGGGGCGAGTATGTGTCCTCCTCCGTACGTAAGGGCGCCCAATTCATAGCCATTATTACTAACGATGGCTGGTGGGAGAATACATCGGGCAAAGATCAGCACCTGGACTACGCCAAACTACGTGCTATCGAGAACCGCCGCTGGGTGGCCCGCTCGGCCAATACGGGTATCTCGGCATTCATCAACCAACGCGGCGATATCGTACAGCAAACCAAATGGTGGGTACGGACGGCCTTGCGGCAAAATATCAACCTCAGCAGCGAGCGGACCTTCTACACTATGCATGGCGACTACCTGCCTAAAACAGGCAGCGTGCTGGCATTGGTGATGATAGGCTTGGTACTGATCAGGATCAAACGACCTGCAATACCTAAAGTGAGCAAGTAGGCATTTCGTAAGTGCGATCACGCTCTTGTTCGCGCGTGAATACGAAGCACCCGACAAGTGTAACGCGCTCATTGTCAGTGTTTTTTTCTTGGCCGTGAACAAGCGTTGCAGATAGGTCTCGCTTTTTTTATTTTAACAAATTGCATATCAGTCGCTTATGTTATCTTGTTAGAGCAATTGGCGAGATTCGCCCGTGAACAACCTTTTGAGATATATTTCTTTTTAATGCAGTTGCCAAACCCTCGACAGCATAAGAAATTATAGAGCCATGGGCGGAAACGCTTACCGCCCCGCGCCTTGCCAACCCGCAAATACCGTATTAACACCCTTGTCAACCTCGGTCGATCAACCTAAATTTATAAACCAATAACACCTATCCTCCATTTCATGAAAAAGATCCTATCTATTGATGGCGGCGGTATCCGCGGCATTATCCCCGGCCAAATTTTAGTGGCCTTAGAAGAAAAATTACAGAAACGCAGCGGCCGCCCCGACGCCCGCATTGCCGAATACTTCGACTTTTTTGCAGGCACAAGTACGGGCGGTATCCTCTGCTGCATACTGATGTGCCCAAGTGCCGACGATCCTAACAAACCCCGGTTCTCGGCCAAGCAAGCGGTTGACCTTTATATCAAGAACGGCGGCGAGATATTCGACCGCACTGTTTGGCAAAAGGTAAAAGCCCTGGGCGGCAACCTCGACGAAAAGTTCGATGCCGCAGCTATCGAGCGCATCCTAAAGGAATACTTCGGCGACCTGAAGTTGAGCCAATTGGTGAAACCCTGCATCATTACAGCTTATGATGTAGAGAACCGTAATGCCCATTTTTTTGCCCAGCAGGATAATGTGCTGAAAGGCGATGGCGGCGACTTTTTGGTGCGCGATGTTTGCCGCGCTACATCAGCCGCGCCTACGTATTTTGAGGCGGCGTCTGTCAAGTCGGTAAGCGGGGTCACTTATGCGCTGGTTGATGGCGGCGTGTTCGCCAATAACCCTTCGCTTTGCGCCTACTCCGAGGTGCGAAATGCCAAAGGCGAACCAACAGCTAAGGATATGCTCATCGTATCCTTAGGGACAGGCAGCGAAAATAGGTCGTACCCTTATGATGATGTGAAGGATTTTGGCGCGATAGGCTGGGTGCGCCCCGTGATTGACATTATGATGGCCGGCGCGGCCGAAACCACCGATTATCATCTTAAAAAAATGTTCGGCGCGCAGCATCACGATAAAAACTATATCCGCATACAACCAACCAATATGCGCCGCGCCAGTTACGAATTGGACAACGCATCGAAAGAGAACATCGAAGCCCTGGTAGAGGTTGGTATAGACACCGCGCAAAACTGCCCCGAACTGGACGAGATCGTAGAGCTATTGATCGCCGACTTGGGACAGGATCCGGTGGAGTTTGAATAAGGGGTTTATCACTCCAAAGCCATAAAAAACCTCCTGACAAAGCACCGACAACGCCGGCGGACATTTTTTGTTGATTTGCTTGATATGAGCAGCAAAAAATTACGCCTGAGCGTGTTGGATCAATCGCCGATACGCAAAGGGGCGACCGCTATACAGGCCGTGCAGGAGACCATCCAACTGGCCAAATTTACCGAGCAATTGGGCTACACCCGTTTTTGGGTGGCCGAACACCATAACACAGGGATACTGGCAGGCTCGTCGCCGGATGTGCTGTTGGCGCATTTGGCGGCGCATACCAGTACCATCCGTTTGGGATCGGGTGGGGTGATGCTACCTAATCATAGCGCCTTAAAAGTGGCCGAAAGTTTCCGCATGCTGGAGGCGCTGGCGCCGGGTCGCATTGATCTGGGTATGGGCCGCGCACCGGGTACGGACAGGGTCACCGCATCTATACTGAACCCATCAAACCAGTTCCGCGAACAAGATTTTGTAGAGCAACTGGCCGATCTGCAAAATTATTTCCATGATACCGCAGATCCAGGTACGATACACCGCAGCATACGTGCTATCCCGCAGGTTGATACCGTCCCTGCCATGTGGCTGTTAAGCAGCAGCGGGCAAAGCGGCCTATTCGCCGCTCATTTTGGGATGGGCTTTTCATTCGCGCATTTCATTAATCCGGTAGGCGGACCGCAAGCGGTGAAACTGTACCGTGACAGGTTCCAACCATCAGATGACCTGACCGAGCCGGAAGCCAATATGGCCATCTTCCTTTTTTGCAGCGAGGATCCGGAAAAGGTAGTTCAATTTAAGGCCGTAATGGATGCCCGTTTCCTCCAATTTGAGAAAGGGGTGATCACACCACTATCCTATAATGATGTTAAAGACGTGGTTTACACTGAAGCCGAGCAGGACCGCATCCGCTACAACCGCCAGCGCGTGGTAGCCGGATCGCCAACCATGGTTAAAGAGCGCCTGAACGTGCTGGCGGAGAATTATGATATAGACGAGATCATGGTAGTGACCATTTGCGAGGATTTTGATGACAGGTTGCGTAGTTACGGGTTACTGGCAGAGTTGTTTGAATTGGAAAAATTGAGTTGAGCAGACAAATTGATCTTATTTGCTAAAAAAATGCTGTTCTCTATTAAAAATTATGGTGTTTAGGCTGTCATGGCGAGCCTGCCGAACAATGGTGCGGATAGACGTCGTCGGCTTTGCAACTGCGTTAACAATTGTGGCAAAAAGGCCCACACACCATCCTTCGACAGGCTCAGGATGACAGCCTTTTTATTATTTGAACAGGCTATTTGGCCGTCATGGTGAGCTTGTCGAACCATGGTGCGGAGGGGAGTCGTCGGCTTTGCATCGGCGTTAAACATCGTGGCAAGATCCCGCGCACCATCCAGATGAGCCGCTAAAAATAAAAGCGCCCGCAAACTACGGGCGCTCATCAAACAACTAACTGATCATCTATTTCATTTTAGCCTGATACTGCTTTATTCCGTTCACAATAGCGGTAGCCATTTGTGCTTGTTTATCGGGAGCGGTTATAAACTTAAGATCGCTCGCGTTGGTCATGTAGCCTAACTCTAACAAAGCGGCCGGCACGGTCGACTTTTCCAGCACCACCAAACGTTGTTTCTTAACGTCCTGCATAGTAGCTATGCCGTTCAGTTTACCCAATTCGGCCAGGCAACTGCTTGCTAATTGCAATGATGCATCGCTGGTTTTTAAAGCTGTGATGGCCAGGATCCCGTTCTGCTTGGCATTATATGGTCCGGAGTTCACATGCAGGGAGATGAACAGGTCGGCTTTTTTGTTCAGGCGCTCATCGAATGAAAGGTACTCATCGGTAGTGCGGGTAAGTACAATATCCATCCCGGCGGCATCACCGGCGGTCTTAACCGCTTTGGCAATGGATAGCGCCAGATCTTTTTCGGTGAAGCCTTCAGCCTGGCCACCTGTATTTTTGCCGCCATGGCCGGGGTCTATCACTACCGTAAAATTGCTTTTGGTTACCGGTATTACGTTTTGCGCATACACATGGTCCACGCAAATAAACCAGACCAATGTGGCCACTACCGGGGCAGTAAGTAGGTATGCTACCTTACTGATCTGCTTACTGCCCTTGGCAAACAGCATATTCACGCGCTTATTCAACTGACTGCCACTAAAATTGTTCACCAGCGCCCGGGCGTTAAATCCGGATAGTTTTAACAGCATTGCCGCGTAATCTTTACGATCGTAACGGTTGGTCACTGCTGCATCTACCTGATATTCGTGTACCTGCTCCATGGCGGTTTTATACAGATAAGGTATCGGGTTGAACCATAATACCACCTTGGCGATCTCTATCAGGAGGGTATCTATAGAATGCAGCCGTTTGATGTGTTCCTGCTCGTGGTTGATGACGACAGCTTCTTCGGCGGCATCCAGATCGTTCTTTAAAAAGACGATGTTAAAGAACGAGCTGTTGTGCAAAGCGCCGGCTTGTTTAACCACGAACAGTTGTCCTTCGCTAACCCCTTGACGGTATCCTTTAACAAGCAGTTTTGTGATGCCCGCGATCAGTTTGATACCTAACAATACCGCGACAGTTAGGTAAACATACAACAAGATGTCAGGCATCGACCAGGCTGTATCCACGGTTGCTGCGTTGTTAATTACTTTGCCGATGGCCGCGCCGGTAGCGGCAACGTGTTCATCAGCCATCAGGTCAGTATCCGCAGCAACTTCCCGTGTCAGGCTGAAATGCAGGGCGGGGATAATGAAACTCAAAGCCAGTGTACCCAGTAAATACCATCGGTTGAGACCGAAAAAGGTAAGGCGGTTTAAAAACATACGATAGAAAGCGTAAAAAGCCAGCGTGCATGCCGATGCTTTTAACAGGTAAAGTAGGATGCTCATAATTTTGGATCTTGGTTTTTGTTAATGATATCGTTTATTTTGGCCAGCTCTTCCTGGCTTAGCGAGTGCTCTTTTACTACGAAGGATAGCAGGCTTTCTACCGAGCCGTCAAAGTAATTGGTGAACATTTTTTTGAACGATGCCTTGCGATATTGCGCCTTACTGATAGCAGGCGAATACTCGTAGGTTTTTCCGTAGGCTTTAAATTTGATGTAACCCTTTTTCTCCAGCACCCGCACCATAGACGATATGGTGTTGTAGGGCGGCTTAGGGTCGTCGGGCATTGCCTCGATAATGTCTTTTACAAAGGCCTTTTTAAGGTCCCATAAAACTTGCATCACGCGTTCTTCGGTTTTGGTCAGCTCTTCCATATCACAAACATATAACTTGTTTTGCAATTATACAACTGTAATTGCAGTTTATTAATTGCAAATGCAGTTATTAGGGGCATTTGCTAGATAAGTATCTTATTTTTAGCGATATAAAATTATTGAAAGTGTTGATTAGCCGCTGATCTCGACGACCTTTTCGCCATTTTTTAGCAAAGAAGCGACCTGGGTCAGTGTCTCTTTCAGTATCGAGCACATTTTGCTATTGGAGGTGTTGCCGCAAGTGATCCAAATAAGTTGCGGAGGGATATCATAAAGTTCGATAAGTTTTACAAAGTCGGCATCTTTGCTCATGATCACCACTTTTTCGGCCCGGGCGGCTTTAAAGATCTCGTGGTCGGTTGAAAACTGCATGTTGAGGGACCTCATAGATGAAGCCTGTATCTCATCAAAATTTTGGTTGATGAATAACGCAATGAAAGGAGAAAGTTGAGCGTCGACCCAGATCCTCATGCGGCTATCACCGGGTGGTCAAGTTTGCTACCGGCATATTTTAAAGCCGCCTCAATATCTTCTTTTTCAAGATCGGGCATTTCATCTAAGATCTGTTCCTGAGTAAGCCCTGTCGCCAGTAGGTCTAAAATATCGACCACACGGATACGCATCCCACGAATGCAGGGGCGCCCGCCACACACATTAAGGTTCACAGTAATGCGTTCTTTCCAAGTCATATACAAATATAAATATATTCTAACTTGTAAAGAATACGTTTATCCGGCACTATGTAAGTTCTCCCGTCAGCCAAAGTCACCATCTTTTGGCTACCCCGTCCCATACGTCAACCATCTTTCCTATATTAGCGGTTTCCATATCAAACACGTTGTATGATGATCAAAAACATATTATTAGCGGCCTTTTTAGGTTGCGCCATATCGGCAGTTGATGCCCAAACATTGACCCAACCGCCCGAAGTGCAGGCGGCATTCACTAAAGGTACCCGCCAGGCCAGCGGTAAACCCGGCGACAAATACTGGCAAAATAAAGGCATTTACAATATTTCGGTAACGGTCAACCCGCCTGATAAGACCATTAAAGGAACGGAGCAGATCACCTACACCAATAACAGCCCCGACGAGCTGAAAAGCCTGAATATGAAACTGATCATGAATATGCACCGCGGCGGCCGTACCCCTAAGCCCGAAGCCGGCATACAGGTTGACAAGATCACCGCCGACGGCAAGGCCATTGCCTGGGATAACGCTACAGCAAGCAAGACCAACCAAATGATCGACCTGCCGAAGGCGTTAAAGTCTAAAGGAACAGTGAAATTGAATATCGATTGGCACTTCCAACTGTCCGACGGTACACAAGGCGGTCGCGAAGGCTGGATAGACCAAACCTCATATTTCCTGGCTTACTTTTACCCGCGCTTGTCGGTTTATGACGATTACCTGGGTTGGGACACGCAGGAGCATACCGGCGGGTTGGAGTTTTATAACGACTTTAACGATTACACCCTGAATGTTACCGTACCTAAAAACTTTGTTGTTTGGGCTACCGGCGACCTGCAAAATCCGGCCAAGGTATTGCACCCGGAGACAGCTAAAAAACTGGCCGCATCACTTACCAGCGACTCAACCATTCACATTGCCAACGTGCAGGATGTTGCCGCCAAAACCGTCACCGCACAAAACCCGACCAACACCTGGACCTTCACCTCAAAAAACATCAGTGATGTTACTTTAGGTTTAAGCGATACTTATGTTTGGGATGGCGCGAGCGTGGTGGTTGATAAAAATACCGGTCGCCGTGCAAGTGTGCAGGCGGCATTCCCGGATAAGTCGGCCGATTTTCATCACTCGGTACAATTTAGCCGTAACGCTTTGGGTTGGTTCTCTAACAACTGGCCGGGCGTGCCTTACCCATTCTCGAAAAGCACGGCTTTCCAGGGTACGGCCGATATGGAATACCCTATGATGGTGAACGATAGCCCGGCAGATGATCTGGCCTTTGCCCAATTGGTGCAGGACCACGAGCAGGCGCATACCTATTTCCCTTTTTACATGGGTATTAACGAGAGCCGTTATCCATTTATGGACGAAGGCTGGGCTACCACGCTGGAATACCTGATCGGTATCAGCGAACGGGGCCAGCAAAAAGCCGATGCATTCTACAAACAATTTAGGATAGTAGGTTGGGCTACCCGCTTTAACCACGCTAACGAGGTGCCGGTGATCACGCCGGCCGATCAGGTGCGGAGTGGCCAGGGAAATAACTATTACAACAAACCATCATTAAGCTACCTGGCATTGAAAGATATGTTGGGCGATGAATTGTTCAAGAAAGCTTTGCACACCTACATGGACAATTGGAACGGTAAGCACCCTATCCCATGGGATTACTTTAACTCCATGAATACCGGCAGCGGTAAAGATCTGACCTGGTTCTTCCATAACTGGTTCTACACGCCGTTCTATACCGACCTGGCTTTAGAGTCGGCTGCCAAAGGTGGCGATGGCTACACTATTAACATCAAAAATATTGGTGGTTTCGCCCATCCATTCGATGTTGTACTGACCTATGCTGATGGTTCGACCGATAAATTCCACCAAACACCTATCGTTTGGGAGAAAGATCAAAAGCAAGTAACAGTAGCTGTAAAAGCGGCTAAAGAAGTTACGTCTATCACGTTAGACAACGGCATTTTTATGGATGCTGATGTGAAAAACAATAGCTGGACAGCGACGAAATAGTTTAGCCCTCCCAAACCCTCCCTGAAGGGAGGGTTTTAAAATATAAGGCCCGGTCGAGCGTATACGCTTGACTGGGCCTTTTTTGGAGGGTTTTCGCTCCCGTAATTGCCAAACAAGTTCTTGGCGTTGCGACAAGTTACGATAACTCCGCTTCTATCGCCTGCAAGATCACCCTGCAAGCCTCGCGTATCTGTTCCTCAGTAATGATCAGTGGCGGAGCGATACGCATGGAATTACTGCAATGCAGGAACCAATCGGTGATCACGCCGTTAGTTATGCAGCGGTCTATAATGCGTTTGTTCACTTCAAAGCTCTCAAACTCTGCAGCCAGCATCAGCCCTTTGCCGCGTACTTCTTTAATAGCGGGATGCACCAGCAACTCGCGAAATAGTGCCTCCTTAGCAGCAACGCTATCGATCAGGCCCTCGTCTAAGATCACTTCCAATGCCGCCAAACCCGCCGCGCAACACACCGGGTGACCACCAAAGGTGGTGATGTGGCCAAGTATAGGGTTCTCTTTCAGCGCGCCCATTACTTCGGTACTTGCTATAAAAGCGCCTAAGGGCATACCACCACCAAGTGCTTTGGCCAGCAATAAAATATCCGGGACGATACCGTAATGCTCAAAAGCGAATAACCGCCCCGTGCGGCCCATCGCGGCCTGTATCTCATCAAGCACCAGCAATGTACCTGTGGCTTTGCAACGCTGGCTTAAGGCTTGCATGTATTCCACATCTGCCACGCGGATGCCGGCCTCACCTTGTACGGTCTCTATAAAAATCGCGGCGGTCTCTTCAGTTATCTTATCAAGATCGGAAGGGTCGTTAAAGCGGATAAAGCCGGTGTTAGGTAACAGCGGACGGTAAGCTTGCTTGAACTCCTCGCTACCCATTAAGCTTAAAGCACCCTGGGTGCTGCCGTGATAAGAATTATGGCAGGCTAATATTTTTGAGCGGCCGGTGTAACGCTTAGCCAGTTTCATAGCTCCCTCAACCGCTTCGGCACCGGAGTTGACGAAGTAGACCGAACTAAGCGGATCAGGCAATAAACCCACCAGTTTCTCGGCCAGTTTAACTTGTGGGGTTTGCACGTATTCGCCATATACCATCAGGTGCATGTATTTATCGACCTGATCTTTTACCGCTTGGGTCACACGCGGATGGCTATGCCCGGTATTGCTCACACCGATGCCCGATATCAGGTCGATATGGGCTTTGCCGGCGGTATCATAAAGGTAAACACCTTCGGCCCGTTCAAATTCCAGCAGTAGCGGAAAATTGGTGGTTTGCGCGTTATTGGCTAAGAAAAGTTGTCGGTGCGTAAGCATGGTGTAAAGGTAGGGGTTTTAAATAAGGCTTAGCGATGCCAAAACAAGATCATAAATAGCCAATTTGAGCGATACGCTTTTGCCCGCCGTTGATACCTTTGTTATTTGCGTTACAGCACAACCAATTTTAAACACATTCATGGCATCCTTAACTAACAAGCAGTACCGCTTTGCGTTCATCCTGATCACGTCCTTATTCTTTTTATGGGGATTTGCCCATAACTTGGACCCGATACTGATCCCGCATCTTAAGCGCTCGTTCACATTGACGACAACCCAATCTACCTTAATAGATACCGCGGTTTACATGGCCTATTTTATCATGGCTATTCCGGCAGGTTTTGTGATGAAGAAGTATGGTTATAAAACCGGGATCATTATGGGGCTGCTAACTTTTGCAGTAGGTTCGTTTTTATTTATCCCGGCGGCCAATACACAGCAATACACCTTCTTTTTGATCGCTTTGTTTATCATCGCGTGCGGTTTAGCCACCTTAGAAACAGCGGCAAACCCTTATGCCTCGGCGCTTGGCGATGCTGAAACAGCTACACAGCGCCTAAATCTGTCTCAGTCCTTTAATGGCCTTGCTACCGCTTTAGCTCCAACTATTGGAGCGATGATCATCCTTACTGAAGGCTATTCTGACGATGAATTAAATGCGATGACGGCTACCGCGAAAAAACTTGCCCTCGCATCTGAGGCATCTACAGTAAAAATGCCTTATTTTATTTTAGGCAGTGTTCTGGTAGTGGTAGCTATCGCCTTTGCTTTTACTAAACTACCTGATATCAGGACAAAAGAAAATTCAGCGTCAAAAGGAAATATCCTACGCGCTTTCAGACACAGCAATTTATCGTGGGGCGTAGCGGCGCAATTTTTTTACGTAGGTGCGCAAACTTGTGTATTGAGCTTGTTTATACTATACGCCACCGAAGCTGCGGGTATAGCCGAATTAAGTGCCGCTTACTATTTAAGCGCATGCGGTTTTGCTTTTTTGGCAGGTCGCTTTTTAAGTACACTTGTGTTTATGAGATTTATGAAACCCCATCACTTGCTAACTTTGTATTCGGCAATGTGCGTGTTGTTGTGTATAGTGGCTTTAATATGCCAGGGGATGGTCACGATCTATGCTATCATCGGGATATCTTTCTTTATGTCAATCATGTTCCCGACAATATTTTCACTCGGCATCGCTAACCTTGGGGCCGATCGCGAATTTGGCAGCAGCCTCATTATCATGTCTATCGTTGGTGGTGCGATCATTCCACGGTTATTCGGATATGTCGCTGATGCTACCGGAAATATCCAATACGGCTACATTGTAACGTTGATCTGCTTTTTGGTGGTGATGCTATTTGGCATTAAGGGATACAAGACAACAAATAATAAAATAATCAAAAGTCCGACAGTTAATTAACATGACAAGATATACCTTAGCCCTTGACCTGGTAGGCGACCTTACACTGATCGCCGAATACGAAGCATACCACAAAAAAATATGGCCCGAGATACACGATAGCATAGCCTCTGCCGGGGTGACCGATATGGAGATCTACCGTTTCGGCAACCGCCTGTTCATGATCATGGAGGTGTATGATACTTTCAGCTTTGATGCCAAAGGCGCGTCGGACGCGGCCAACCCTAAAGTGCAGGAATGGGAGCAACTGATGTGGAAGTACCAGCAGGCCATCCCCGGCGCAAAACCGGGCGAAAAATGGGTACTGATGGACAGGATATTTAAGTTGTAGCGGGAAGTCCGAAAGTCGGGAAGACCGGAAGTCAGAAAGATAATAGTTGAGAGTCTTACGAGGCCTGAGGAACTAACATCCGCAAGAGCCAATAAAGTTTTTTTGCAACATAGTCTGCCCTTTAATTATTGTAAAGATCCCTTTCATTAATGAAGTTTCTTCACCATCATCTATCTTCTCTGTGATTTCAATTTTTATTTCATATTCGTCATTGGAATACAAGTATTTGCTGCTACCCTCCTTATGTTCTTTAAGAAAAATTTTTTCAACCTTATTGTTGATCGACACAAAAGCAGTATTGCCAAAATCATTGACCATAAGATATCTTCGCCGCTTCTCATCTTTTTTAGACAGATAGAAATCACAACTGCATCCATCTATTTCATCAGGGATAACTACAAAAGCTGTCAAATTGATGCCTGGATCAGGCTCACTTCTCTTGTTGTTAACTGTAGGGCCTTTCTCGTTCGAAGAATTACTTTTTACCATGTAACTATCCCGGGAAGCTGAACTAAGCACTTTATTCTTGTTAGATGCATTTCTATTGCAGGATAATAGGGGAATGAACAAAAATGATAATGCTATTAGTTTGTTCATGTCTTAGAATAGAGGTCTATATTTCTTGAGAGCTTGAAACTAAATTACGAAACTTCGTACGTTTAAAAGCCGACCTAAATCTTCAACCACAAAAACAGCAATGCTGCCAGGGTCGCCCCTATAATTGGACCAACAATTGGTATCCATGCATAACCCCAGTCGCTATCCCCTTTGCGGGGAATAGGTAGGATAGCATGCATGATGCGCGGACCAAGATCACGCACAGGATTGATAGCATATCCCGTAGTACCACCCAAGCCCAAACCAATGACCCAAACCAAAAACGCCACCCTTATAGCGCCTAAAGACCCCAGTCCGATCACGATCTTACCCTGAGTAAACTCTGCATCGGTAAAATAAAATATCACAAAGATGAGCACGAAAGTGCCGATGATCTCGCTGATGAGATTAGAACTGGTTTTCCTGATGGCGGGTTCGGTACAAAACGTAGCTCGTTTTGCGCCCGCATCTTCGGTGATAGTGTAATGGTCCTTATAAAACAGCCACACCAAACCTGATCCCACCATTGCGCCAGCCAATTGGGCTGCGGCAAACAATGGCACTTTTGCCCATTCAAATTTTTTGGCAATGGCCAGCGCCAGCGTTACCGCCGGGTTGAGGTGCGCGCCGCTGTAGGGGGCAGCGATCACTACACCCACAAATACCGCCAGTGCCCAGGCAGTGGTTATCACCATCCAACCGCTATCGTGCCCTTTGGTGCCTTTTAGCACTACGTTGGCAACAACACCGTTACCCAATAATATAACAATAGCGGTGCCTATAAATTCGGCTACAAGTTCGTTCATATTCGTATGATCTGATCTTAAATTTAGTCTTGGGTTGCTGCTTTGGCAGCTTTTACGGCGCGGTTCCAGCCCTTGATGCGCTGTTTGATATCCTGGGTATTCCCCGGCTCAAAGCTACGTTCAACCTGCCATTGTTTGCTTATTTCGTCCATGCTGCTCCAAAACCCGGTAGCCAGGCCGGCAAGATAGGCCGCGCCAATGGCGGTCACCTCGGTCACTTGCGGGCGGATCACTTCGGTTTCCAATAGGTCGGCCTGAAATTGCATCAGCAGGTTATTGGCCGTTGCGCCGCCATCAACACGGAGTTGTTTGATAGATAGACCCGAGTCAGCTTCCATGGCTTTCAAAACGTCCATGGTCTGGTAAGCGATGCTCTCTAAAGCTGCCCGGGCAAAGTGAGCTTGATTAGTGCCGCGTGTGATACCCGTGATAGTCCCCCTCGCATCCTGATCCCAATGCGGCGCACCCAGTCCTGCAAAAGCAGGGACAATGTACACACCACCGGTGTCATCTACTTTTAAAGCCAGCGTCTCGACATCGGCCGATGAGCTGATGATCTTCAACTCATCGCGGAGCCATTGTACAACCGCTCCGGCTATAAAAATGCTGCCTTCTAAAGCGTATTGCACCTTGCCGCGTACTTTCCAGGCAATGGTGGTCACCAGGTTATTTTTAGATAAGATGGGCGTGTCACCAATGTTCATCAGCATAAAACAGCCTGTGCCGTAAGTATTCTTCACCATACCATTAGCGGTACACATTTGCCCAAACAAGGCCGCCTGCTGATCCCCGGCTATCCCCGCAATCGGTATCTGGCCCGAGAAGATGTTCCCCGCCGTTTTGCCGTAGACCTCGCTCGATGACTTCACCTGGGGCAGTATCTCCCGTGGGATATCAAATAGTGATAGCAACTCTTCATCCCACTCCAACGTGTGGATGTTATAGATCATGGTCCGCGATGCGTTGCTCACATCGGTAATATGTGTTTGCCCGCCCGTTAAGCGCCAAACCAGCCAACTATCAACCGTACCGAAAGCGATATGCCCGGCGGCGGCCTTTTCGCGTGCACCGTCTACATTATCCAGTATCCATTTGATCTTGGTGGCCGAGAAGTAGGCATCAAGGATAAGCCCGGTCTTTTGCTGGATAAGATCCCGGTGGCCTTGGGCTTTCAGTTCGTCGCAATAGGCTGATGTACGGCGATCCTGCCAAACTATGGCGTTGTATAAGGGCTCGCCGGTGCGTTTATCCCAAAGGATGGTGGTCTCGCGCTGGTTGGTGATACCGATAGCGGCTACATCGTGCGCACTGATATTGGCATGGATAATGGCTTCGGCAGCGACGGATATTTGAGATGACCATATCTCGATCGCATTATGCTCAACCCAGCCTGGTTTGGGATATATCTGCTTAAATTCTTTTTGGGCGACGGATACTATGCCCCCCGCTTTATTAAAAACGATGGCACGTGAGCTGGTCGTACCCTGATCTAACGACAAGATGTATTTTTCCATTGGTGGATCAAATATAACGGTTTACCAAACCCGCTTAGGAACGGGCTGATGGTTAAAATTGGTTTCGATTTTTAAGAAAGTGTAAGTATATAAAACAAAACGGAATTATTAAAATATAACACTGAATTTATACTTGATAGTTTAAAAATGCCTAATTTGCGTGTTTAAAGCCAATAAAAACCAATGATCAACTTAGCCGAGCGACACCAGTTCATCCTGAATAAGTTAAAAAAGGAAGGCAACTTAAACGTTGTGGAACTTTGCCAGGAACTGAAGGTGTCGTCTGTCACCATACGTAAAGATCTGAAGGTGCTTGAAGACAAGAACCTGCTTTTCCGCACCCATGGCGGCGCTACGCTCACCAACCCTTACATTGTTGACCGCCCGGTGAATGAAAAGGAAAAAGTGCAATCGACAGAAAAGTTGAAGATCGCAGCCGCAGCCGCAGGTTTGGTAGAGGATAACGATTCGGTCATTATCGCATCGGGCACTACCATGCAGTATCTGGCCAAAAGTTTACCGCCACGCATGGGGCTTACCGTGATCACATCTGCGCTGAACGTAGCTTTGGAGTTGTTGAAATACCCTACCGTTGAGGTGATGCAATTGGGTGGCTTGCTGCGCAAAAGTTCATCATCGGTAACGGGCACTTATGCCGAGCAAATATTGGCCGATTTTTTCTGCAGTAAATTATTCCTTGGTGTCGACGGTATCGATCTGGATTTTGGCTTGACCACCACCAACGCCATGGAGGCCCAGCTTAACCGCCAAATGATCAAAGTGTCGCAAAAGACCATCGTTTTGTGCGACTCGACCAAATTCGGTCGCCGTGGATTTGGCAAAATATGTGGATTGGAAGATATCGACCACATTATTACCGATAGCGGAGTATCCGAACACGTAGTGAAGACCTTAGAGGGTTTGGGGATCACGGTGACGATAGTGTAGATCAAGTCGACATCCCGATGGGCATATTCAATAAAATATTTAAACAGGATAATGCCGGGGTTAAGGTGCAATACTTTGCCGAAGCGGAGGTGGCTTTAGATGGTAGTGAAGAGTGTAATGCCAGCTTACGAACATTGTGTGTAGAGCAAGCAGTGGCCAAAACTACCGAACTATATCTTGAACTTACGTTTAAAGATAACTTACTACATAGTGGCCGGGTGATTAACGAAGAGGAAGAAATTACAGAAGGCGATCTATGGGAGTACATTAATATACCCGGAGCGATAGGCAAACTGAGTTACTTGCCGCTGGAGCCAAACCTTGTTTACGGTTTTAGTACTGATAGAAATGGTTTGCACCAATTTGGGGGCAAGGCACCTGATGATCTGGTAGTACCCAACGGACAAAGCGCAGTATCATTTCAATACCTGGGATTCCTTTCCAATTCAGATAAAGCATTTTCTTGGTTGCCATTCACAATACATTTGGTCTGCCCGCTTTACTTAAATTTTGAGTTGCTATACCTGGATCATAGCGACCCTTTCCATCCGGTCGTTATTAACACAGAAGAACTTGCGAGATGGGACACATCCTACAACGAACTCGATGCTGATAGTTATATAGAATATGATGTTTTAAGATTTAGCACTAAACGAAAAGGGCTGACCGAAGGAGGGATAGGGCATACCGGCATCCCCGTTTGGATACAGAACAGGGTGATCCCCCGCTGCCCCAAAACCAACAGGACAATGCGGTTCCTGTGTCAGATCGGTAATGAAATTGACTTACCTGTAGTTAAAAGCAATGTGATCATTAATAGTGATATTAACAGGATCTTGTTTGAAAAAATGAATTTTTGGGGCGACGGCGATCTGTACATATTTTTTGAGCCAGAAGCTAAAACCGTGTGCTATTACATTCAGCATACTTAGATCGGCTTTGCAACAAATAATTAGCGCGGAACCTATGCCTGTTACAACATTTTGCTACTTTTGGCCGTATTAAGTATAACCAATTCACACGTTTTCCCGGCAGGTTTAAATTTGATAAAGCATAAGGTGGCAATAAAGGCTGTTCCCCAATTTTTCGTCGTTAAGTTATTTGCCCTGGCTTGTTTGCTGTGCTTATCGGCAGGTAGTTTTGCCAACTCTGAAACCGACGACCTGTTTGATGAACTGAAAGCCGAGTTCGCTAAAAAAGCATCGTACGATAGCCAAAAAGAGGGCCGGATAAAAGAGTTGAAGACCGCGCTCGGCCGCACCTCGCCGGTTAATGCCAAAAGCCGTTTCGATATCTGCAACAAGATCTACGAGGAGTACCGCTCCTATCAATACGATTCGGCCTATACGTATGTGAACAAGCTGTTGTCCATTAGTCGCGAGTTGAATGACAAAAGCAAAGAGGACCTTAGCCGTATGAAGATGGGCTTTATCCTGCTGTCGTCGGGCATGTTCAAAGAGACGTTCGATAGTATGCGCGGCATTGATGTGCGCGATCTGGATCAGAACGCCAAGGTAGAGTACTACTCCATGATGATGCGGGCCTATTACGATCTGGCCAATTACAATAATGATCACCATTACGCTCCGGCTTACACGGCCAAAGCCAACGAGTATATCGACTCGGCCATTGCTTTGAGTCAGAATGGATCTTACGATAACGTTTATCTTACCGGATACAAAAAGTATAAGAACGGGTCGGTCGACTCGGCCATTAGCATTTTTACCGGTCTGCTGGATCCTAAAAAGCTTAGCGAACACCAATACGCCATCGTAGCATCAACCCTGAGCAACGTTTACCAAAATACGCCCCAAAAGGACAAAAGCATCGAGCTGCTTACCAGGGCGACCATCAGCGATATCCGCTCATCAACCAAAGAGACCATCGCCCTGTTTTGGCTGGCCGAGATCCTGTACAAAAAAGGAGATATCAAAAACGCCTACGTAGCCCTGGAGCACGCCCTTGACGATGCCGAGTTTTACGGTGCCCGCCAGCGCAAGATCCAGATCGGTACTTTACTGCCGGTAGTAGCATCCGAAAAGCTGAATTACATTGAGCGTGAAGAACGTTTCTTCGTGATCTTTTTGAGCGCCGTAACCGTACTGGCATCGCTGATCGTTGTGGTGACGATCATGCTCTTCCGCCAAAACAAAAAACTGAAGATCAAAGAAAAGATCATCGACGATAAGAACCACCAGTTAGAGAAAGCCAACATGCGCCTGCTGGAAGGCACCAAGATCAAAGAGGATTATATCGGTTACTTTTTTAATGTCATCTCGGGTTATATTGTTCAGTTAGAGCGTATCAAGCGCTCGTTGGATACCAAACTGTCCATCAAAAAGTATGATGATATACAGATACTGGCCAACGGTATCAATATCAAGAAAGAACGCGAGACCTTGTTTTACACCTTTGATCATGTGTTCATTAAGATATTCCCCAATTTTATAGAGGAGTTTAACTCCCTGTTTAAAAAAGAGGACCAGATCTGGCCTAAAGAGACCGAAGTACTTACCACCGACCTGCGCATCTTTGCCCTGATGCGTATGGGCATCACCGATACCGAAGCCATTGCCAAGATCTTGGAATACTCAGAAAAGACCATCTACGTGTACAAAATGCGCATCAAAGCCAAAGCCCTCATCCACGGCGATGAATTTGATAACCGAATTATGGCCATTAAGGCGGTGGATCTGGAGAAGTAGCGGAACCACCTACTTAAACTATTTGTCCTTCGTGCCTACCCATGACATGTAATAACACAGGATGGCGTGGTAGCAACGAGCAGGGTGAGGCCGATCGTATCAAGATCGTCACCTTAAAAACTCGGTCACTTTGCAGTAAAATACCTATCATTGGTACACTGAACTCTTTAACCACCATTAAAGGCCGTTGCCCCGATCAGCAAAGGCATTAGTACATTATGAAATTAAGATCTACTTTACTGGCGCTGTCCTTAGTGGGCAGCAGCGCGTTCGCGCAGCAAAAGGACCTTGTAAATTATGTGAACACCCTGCAAGGTACCAACTCCAAACACGAGCTGACCCGCGGTAATACGTACCCGACAACGGCATTACCTTTCGGCATGCACACCTGGACCCCGCAGACCGGCAAGAACGGCGACGGTTGGAAATACCAGTACTTTTTGGATGCTATCCGTGGTTTTCAGCAAGCGCACCAGTGCAGCTCGTGGACGAGGGATTATGCCGTTTTCTCGCTAATGCCGATGTTCGAATTGGAGGTTGACGAGACCAAACGCGCGGCCAAATTCAGTCACGCTAACGAGGTGGCTAAGCCTAATTATTACAAAGTACAATTTGATAATAAGATCACTACCGAAATTTCGCCTACCGAGCGTGGCGCACATTTGCGTTTCAGCTATCCGGCAGGGCAAAAAAGCACGCTGGTGTTGGATGGCTATACCGGCCTGAGCGGCGTGAAGATCTACCCTAAAGAACAAAAGATAACCGGCTACGTAAATAACGGCGAAGGCTTTAAGCGCGGCTGGAAAAGCCATTTTGTACTTTACTTCGATCAGCCATTTAAAACCTGGGGTACCTGGGAGAACCGAAACAAAACCACACAAGCCGATTCAACATCTGCCGAAGGCCGTGGCCGCGGCGCTTACATCACCTTTGCCGATGGCGCTAAGGTGCAGGTAAAAACAGCATCGTCATACATCAGTTTGGATCAGGCCGAACTGAACCTGAAACGCGAATTAGGTGCCGACAAAACTTTAGAAGCTACCAAGGCTACCGCCGCGGCAGTGTGGAACAAAAGCTTAGGCAGGGTAACTATGGAAGGCGGCTCACAAGCCGATCTGGAAACGTTTTATTCTTGCTTCTTCCGTGCCAGCTTGTTTTCGCGCAAGTTTTATGAGTTAGATAAAGATAACAAGCCGGTGTATTTTAGTCCGTATGATGGTACGGTACACTCGGGCTACATGTACACCGATACCGGTTTTTGGGATACCTTCCGCGCGCAGTTCCCGCTAAACTCGCTGGTGCAGCCAGAGATGCATGGCCGCTATATGCAAGCCATGATAGATGCTTACAAACAATGCGGCTGGCTGCCATCGTGGTCGTTCCCTTCAGAGGCGGGCAGTATGATCGGTAACCATGCGATATCACTTTTTGCAGATGCCTGGGCTAAAGGTTTGAAAACCTTTGACCCGAAAGAAGCCCTGGCCGCTTACGAGCACGAGGCCATGAACAAAGGCCCTTGGGGACCGGCCAATGGTCGCGATGGTGTTAAAGAATATAATGAACTGGGTTATGTACCGTACCCTAAATACCGCGAATCGACCGCAAAAACTTTAGAGTACGCTTATGATGACTGGGCGGGTTACCAATTGGCCAAAATGACCGGTAACCAAAAGTATGTGGACATGTTCCAAAAGCCAATGTACAACTACCGCAACGTTTACGATGCATCTACCCGTTTTATGCGCGGTAAAGGTTTGGATGGCACCTGGACCACTAACTTTGACCCGATCGAGTGGGGCGGACCGTTCACTGAAGGCAACTCGTGGCATTACACCTGGTCGGTTTTCCAGGATACTAAGGGCTTGATCGGACTGATCGGCGGTGATAAAAACTTCAACGCTAAACTCGACTCCGTTTTTAGCGAACCTAATAAAGTTAAAGTAGGCACCTATCGCGGCATGATCCACGAGATGACCGAAATGGTGATGGCCAATATGGGACAATACGCGCATGGTAACCAGCCTATCCAGCACATGGTTTACCTGTACAACTATTCGGGTGAGCCGTGGAAAGCGCAATACCACTCGCGTAATGTGATGAACAAGTTGTACAGCGCTACCGAGAACGGTTACCCCGGCGACGAGGACCAGGGCCAAACATCATCATGGTACGTACTAAGCGCTATGGGCTTCTACAGCGTAACCCCGGGCACCGGCGAGTACGTATTCGGTAGCCCGATGTTCAAAAAGACCACCTTGAATTTAGAGAACGGCAAAAAATTCGTGGTGGATGCACCGAATAATAGCGCGGAGAATGTCTACATCAAATCGGCTACCCTGAATGGCAAGCCATATACCAAAACATACATCACCCATGCCGATATGCTGAAAGGTGGTGTGTTAAAACTGGTGATGAGCAATGTGCCTAACAAGACCAAAGGTATAAAAGAAGCGGACAGACCTTACTCTTTAAGTAAGATCTAAGAGGCATTTTTGTATGCACAAGAACACCCAGGCGGCTATCCGTTTGGGTGTTCTTGTTTAAGATCTGTCAAGGATACAGATCTGTTTAATTTATTCACCCTACCACTCCAACTTAACCCTCACACCCTCGGGGCTATTCTCAAACCCAAGGAAACTTGTCTTACTACTCACGTCCCATGTCTTTTTATACTCTATAGCTTTCCCTGTAACATCTGTCACGGTCACTTTTTTAGGTTCAACAGGCAATAGTACACGCATAGCATTGGTGGTATTCAAAGGGCTTTTGCAGATGAACTCGTAACTTTTTGCATCGGCCTTTTCTTCATACACCCTTGCCGCTGTGGCAAGCACTTGCGGCTTTTGCTTGTCGGATACTTTATCAATATTGTACAGGTAACCTTGCTCGCCAACGTTCACTTTTTTCTCGGATAATATAGGTAGCGTCGGGTCGTACAGATCAATAAGCTTGCCTTTGATCGTGTAGCTATCGTTGTTCACGCTTTCGTCCATTACAGAGATGATCTCGTACGGGCCGCGGCTCAGGTAAAAACTATTCTTGTATTGTACTTCTTTGCCTGTGGCTTGCTGATATAGCGTTTCTACCTTGCTGCGCAGGATGCCATCGCGGTCGCTTTCCAGCACATACTCTTTAGGATCCATCCGGATGATGCAGACCTTGCCCTTGCCGACCGTGTAAGTACCCGCCTTTGGGCTTGCACCTACACCCATTTTGGTGAACAGGTCATCAGCCGGGCATTTGTATTTCTTGCCGTCCTTGTTCCACCAATCCTGCACGGTTTGGAAAGGGTCGTCATCGCGGCCCGAGTAAACGATCGTGCCGCCATTCTTTACCCATCGTGCCAAATGGTCGTGCGCTTTTTCTTCCAAAGGTTTCCTGTTCGAGTACGACATCAGCAGCACCTTAGTATCGGCCAAACCTTTTGGATAACCCACATTCTCGATATGGACGATATCCCGGGACACCACGCTTCAGGAATGGCAACGCCTCGCCAAAGAAGTTAGAGAGCTGAGGATCCATCAACTTATTATTCGTCGGCACACGGTTGAACATGCCCGACGATTCGTAAAAACTGCTATAATATGGGTCCGCCCATGCTTTGCCGTCATCGTGCGTAGGCAGGCGTTGGAACATCATCGAATTGGCCATCAGCACGCTGATCCCCTGTGTGCCCGAAGTTTTGTTAGGCGACGTTTTGATATCGTTCAGCGAGTTGATCATCACCATCATTTGGGTGGAGTAACTCCGCGGCATGCCAGCGCGTTCGTTACTGGTACGACTGGTGAAATATTTCCCGTCGAAAATACGATCGGGCCAGGGCATAACCTCGTAATTGTCAATATCCGGGAAGAACAGCTCGGCTGTGAATGTGGTCTGATAGTTCTTGCGGTAATCGGCCCAATCGCGGCGGGTATCCTCTACGGGGTCATTCTCAAAAAACAATTTGCGACCGGTAGGCGCGGTCATCGATCGCATGCAGCCGTACTCTAAGAACGCCGTCTCAAAAGAACGTTCTTTGGCAATGCCGTTATAGTAATTCGGCTCGCGGGCAGTGCCTGTCCACGATTGAACGATGTAGCCATCCACACAATCCAGCGATGCCAAACTCGCTTCCGGACTAACGATCTGCCACATGGCATAATTGATGAGCGAATGCGTGGGTACGTAACACCGGACGTTCATGCCCTTGGTTTTGCCGTATTCCTTAGCGTACGTGAACGACTCCTTTAAAGCACGATAGAACAGATGATATTTGAGTTTATTGGACAGATAAGTATTCTCTGCCGACTCGTGCTGCGGCCGCCAGTCAAAACCATAGTAGTCTTTCCACTCCCGTTTAAAAGCTTCACTATAGCCCGATTTGTTCCAAAATTCAGGTTCTTCCAAATAGATGGCATCAATGCCGGCGTCGATAGCTTTCTTAACTACCTGCTCTTTAAAATACTTTAAAAAGTTCATGGTCGGCACCACATAGGGGGTGTTCTTGCCATGCCAAACGGTATCGCCGTTCATCATCTTCTGGCCTTCGTCCATGTGGGGTTTACCATCCCATTTACCGGTAAAATAATCCTGGTAACCACCCCAGGCCATACCTGTCATAAAGGCTACCTTGTACCCTCTGTCCTTCCACGATGCTATGCGTTGTTCAAACTGCCCCGGACGGCCGCCAGCGCCGTAAATGATAGCCACATCCGCCCGCGAGTCGGTAGTTGGTCGCCATGCCGCGCCGGTCTGAAAAGTGGTTTTCTCTTTGCCGCTATCTTTTACGGGTTGGGTTTGGGCAAAGCCGTAGGTGATGGATAAACAGGTGACGGCGGTAAGGGCGGTCAGTGTTTTGTGGAGGTGGTTATGCATATTGACCGGTGGTTTATAACGTGTTCTACAGTGGTTATGCTAAAATCCCTTCCTTAGGGAGGGGTGTGTTGGTTTGTGTTCAAATGGCAGGGAGGGGTTTGCCACCTTACATCGTCGCTAAACCCCTCCCTGCAACCGCACTATCTTACGCGCCCCTCCCCAAAAGGGATGTGTATAATTACTTCAACAACCCCTGCTGCTCCATCTGTGCATAGCGGGCCAGTATCTCTAACATACCGCCTTGCTCTACCAGGTTCTGGGTGCCGCCTTTGTCGGTTTTGAAAACGCCAAGCTCGTGTTTCTCGTTAGCCAGAGCATAGTCAAGGCATTTTTTAAAACCCATAATGTACTTAGTGTCTTTATTGAATTTCAACAAATGCTGGTATCCGCGCAGCAACACCGCGTTGAACCAATAACCATCCCTAAATTTATCCTTACCATAAAAGAACGGCAGCGAGGCATCTGCAATAATGTTGGCCTGCTCCAGGTACTTCTTGTCTTTGGTCAACTCGTACAAATACACGTACGATTCCAGCATAGTGCCGGTGTTGTAAGAGAAGGTAGCCTTGCCTATGCGGTTGCCGGCTTTGGTGCTGATGTTATCCCAATACAAATTCTCGGGGGTGCGTAACTTGGAGTCGGTCCAGGCGACGATCTTGATGGCGGTATCTAAATAAGCTTTCTGTTTAGTGATCTGATACAGCTGCAAAGCCACCAAAGCACCCGGTCCGTTAGAGCAGGTGTTCTTAGAGCCTTTGTCGCCCTCTACCCAGTAAATGCCGCCACCCAACACCTGGTCGTATCCGCTCAGAATAAAGTCGTACATGTCCTTACCCAATTTCAGGTCGCTTTTCTTTTTGGTGCGTACGTACGAGTCCAATGCGCTGATGCCGATCCACTCGTTATCGTCATAATAACGCTGACCTGGTTTCAGTTTCATAATATAGTCCGAGTAGCCGGCAACGGGCGGGGCGGGGTCCCAATATTCTTCCATTTGCTTCTTTATCGGCTCCATCAGGTTGGCTTTGGGGTTAAGCTTTTCCATCTCGTTAGCGGCCTGGTATAGGGCGCAGTAAGACCATAGATAGGTGTATTCCCTCAGGTAGCCGTTCTTGGTCTCGCGCTCTTTCGGGTCCAACACTACAAAGTAGCGGTTGCTGGCTTTATCGTAAAAATTCTTTTGGATGGCGGCATCAAAAGCGTAAAGCGCTGCCGTGTAAACGCCACCCTTGGTGTTTTGCGCCGACGCGATACCCGTCATTGCCGAAAGGAACAGTACAAGGCCCAGGCCTTTGATCTTATTGGTCATCATAAAGGAGACAGAGAAATTATCTGAGGTTAAAATGGTTATTTAGGTTAAAGTTATTTTTTTGCTTTTAAAGTTCTAAGATACGTCTGTAACAATACCATATACAGCTGCAGTCTTATTACAACGTCACATAAACGAACGTGTATCTGTCCTGCCCGCTGATCAGCGCTATCGGATAACCATTCACATCATAAGTGTAGGTATTGATAGTGGTCGACCCGACAGATTGCACCGCTTTGGTTACGTTATTGCCCGAGTAGCGGTCTGCAATATCGCCGGGATAAGGGTAGGGCGTTAGCGCGTTGGTGTAAATGCTTTTTTGGTTGTCGTAAGTGTAAGTGGTAGTGATATTGCCATTGTTCCAGCTGATGATGTTGCCGCCGTTGAAAGTGTACTGCAATTTGGTAGTGGTACTTTCTATGGCGGTCTCCATAGCTACGCCGCGGGTGTGGGTATGGTTAAACGTAAACTCGCGGACAAAAACATCGTTATTATACACCTTACGGCTGGTGGATGACAGCACACCATCTGTATAACTGAACTGATAAAGGTTGCGGATGGTGTTTGCCCCGTCCGGTACTTTGATGTCTATAGTGAACAGGTTGCTGCCATTGTAAGTATAGGCTACATTCAGTTTATCACCGTTCTTAACGGCGGACAGACGTTTTTGCGCATTGTAGGTGTAATCGGTAAAATCGGTAGCGGTGCCAACGGTATGCACCGTGCGGATGAGGTATTTCTCCACCGCCTTAGGCGGATCGTAACTAGTATATTCCGTATTATCTTTTTTACAGGCCGATAAAGCGATCAGCGCAAAGGCGGCGAGTTGGAGGTAATGTTTGGTTCTCATAGGTTCATTGGTTTTTATCAGGAATTAGGTTGACTATTGCGTCGGTCACTTACGTACCGAGAATTTATACACTGTTTGCGAGCTAAATGTTTCGCCCGGCCGCACAATGGAATTCGGGAATTGTGGGATGTTTGGCGAATCAGGGTAGTGCTGGGTCTCCAAACAAAAAGCGGCGTTCTTGGTAGATGCTTTGCCGCCCCTGCCGATCACGCCGGGGTTGAGGTGATTGCCGGTGTAAAACACCAACCCGGGTTCGGTGGTATAAACCTGCATCTCGCGGCCGCTCAATGGCTCGTAAGCCGTAGCTATCTTGGCCAATTTGCCGCTTTGATTACGCAGGGCAAAGGTAAGGTCGTACCCATTCACCTGGGTGAGTTGTTTGGCGGTATCTAAAATGCGCTCGCCAATTTTGCGGGGTGATGTAAAATCGAACGGGGTGCCTTTCACGTCCAGCAACTTACCCGTTGGCATGGGGCCGGGTTTAGCCTCTAAAAACTTATCCGATGCGATGCTTAACTCGGTATCTAATACCTTATCATCCTTGCTGCCTGACAGGTTGAAATAGGTGTGATTGGTCAGGATCAGCGGGGTGGCTTTATCGGTTGTAGCTTTGTAGTCGAGCTTCAGCTCGTTATTGTTAGTAAGGGTATAAGTGATGGTCACCTTTAAATTGCCGGGATAGCCTTCCTCGCCGTCCGGACTAAAATAGGTCACTTTCAATGCCACCTCTTTATTGCCCGGCACTTCTTCGATATCCCATATCCGTTTATTGAAACCTTTAGCGCCACCGTGGATATTGCCTGATAGCACATATTCCTGCCCGTCGATGGTAAAACGTTTGTTGGTGATACGATTGGCCACCCGGCCCACCACGGCACCCATCAGGGCATTCATGCGCCCGGTATAAACTTTCAGCGAATCGAAACCTAAGACTACACTTGCCAACTTGCCGTCTTTATCGGGAGTAATGATATCGGTAATGGTCGCCCCATAGTTGATCACCTTTACCTGCATGCCATTGGCATTGGTGAGGGTGTACTCGTAAATCTTTTTGCCTTCCAGTTCGCCGTAAGGTGTTTTGGTGATGGTCGGTTTAGCCGAACGCGGTCTACCATCCGCCCGAACAACAGGAACGGATACGACAAAGCAAACCCAGGTATATAAAATGATCAGACGGTTCATCAGGGAGAGATGCAGAATTGGTTATGGTAAATGTACGAAATTTTTCTTTCATATCAAAACTAAAGCGCCGGTTTTGCAAAAAAAATTAGCCAAGAGATATTGGCCGATACAAGTTCAAACATGTTTAATTTTCAGCATATTTTCGTTCATGGATTAGGTGGTCACGCATAAAATCGTTAAAATTGGTGGATAAACAAGCCGTATCCCCTGTACGGAAATTAAACAACCAATATTCACCAAAAAAATGATCATTGAGTTTATCGCGCCCACCATCGCGATAGCTTAAGATGAAAAACCTGCTTATGAAAAAAGTTTTCCTTGCGTTAAGCTGTCTGTTAGCGAGCGGACTGGCCATTGGCCAGGTCAAAGTCGATTACACACATTTTAACAAGAACGGCGCGGCCAAGGTAGCCGTCAGCAAAGATCTGATCACCCTTAGCTGGCCCGGCAATACCGGTACCACCGCACAACTGGTACTGGATATGAACAAGGATAAGGCCCTGTTCAATGCCATTAAGTTAAGCGGCAAAACAGGGGTAAAAACCATTGCCGGCAATTTGGACCCGGCTTTTATCCTCACCATCGGTAAGCGCACGCTCGACCCTAAAAGCGGCGGCTGGGATGTTTTCTTTGACCGTGTGCCGACCAAGCCCTACAAAGCCCACAACGTAAGCTTCGACAAAACCAGCGCCAGCGTAAGCAGCAATGGCTCTAAAACAACCATCCGCATAGGCGAAATGGCATCGTCGACCTTTAAGGGCGCGTTAGAGATCATTGTTTATGATGGCAGCCCGATGTTCAATGTGGCAGCGGTGCTGGCAACTCAGAAGGATTCGACCGCTATTATTTACGATGCCGGATTGGTGAGCAAGCAACAGCCCTGGGATAATATTAGTTGGGAGGACGTGCGCGAACGCATGCAGGTACGTAAAGCCGTGCAGACCGAGACCAGCAAGAACCTGGAAGTAAAATACCGCACCGTGATCGGGCAGACCAAGCAGGGTTCCCTGGCTTTGTTCCCTGCGCCGCACCAATATTTTTACCCGCTGGATGAGGCCTTTAACCTGCGCTTTACCTGGTATGGCAGCAACTACAGGGATATGATACCGGAATTTGGTATCGGTATCCGCCAGGAGTTAGAGGGCGATAAACGTTACGTACCGTGGTTCAACGCGCCGCCTAATACGCAACAGCGTTTAAATTTCTTCTGTCTGATCGATCAGGGTACGCCGACAGCCGCTTTATCGCAAGTAAAGAAATTTACCCACAACGATACCTTTAAACCGCTGCCGGGTTACAAGACCATGGAGAGCCATTTCCATAATGAGTTTATCTCGAGCGTGGCGCTGACCAATAAGCCAGCTCCCGAAGAGCCTAACTTTGTGAAAATATTTAAGGACATGGGTGTTAACATCGTCCACTTGGGCGAGTTCCACGGCCCGGGTCACCCTAAAGGACCGGATGATGCCCGCTTGCGCGAGCTGGATGCGTTGTTCAAGGAGTGCGAGCGCTTGTCTACCGATAACTTTTTACTATTACCCGGCGAGGAAGCCAATAACTTTTACGGCGGCCACTGGATGTCGTTCTTCCCTAAGCCGGTGTATTGGGTAATGTCGCGTAAGGATGAGCAGCCTTACGTGAGCCAGCACCCTAAATACGGCAAGGTGTACCACATTGGCAACAAAGAAGAAATGCTGAAACTGATGGAAGAGGAAAAAGGCCTGGCCTGGGTAGCGCATGCCCGCACCAAAGGATCTACCGGCTACCCTGACGCTTACAAAGACGAAGCTTTCTTCCGTTCGGATACCTACATGGGTGCCGCGTGGAAAGCGATCCCTGCCGACCTATCTACACCTACTCAGGCCCGCCGTGTACTTAACCTGCTGGACGATATGAATAACTGGGGCTTGAAGAAACATGTAATATCCGAGTGCGATATATTTACCATCGAACCCGAGAACGAGATGTATGCCCACTTGAACATCAACTACCTGAAGATGGACAAAATGCCTACCCATAAAACAGGTTGGCAGCCCGTACTGGATGTGATGAGCCAGGGTAAATTCTTCTCGAGTACGGGCGAAGTGCTCATTCCATCTTTCACGGTAAGTGGCCGCAACAGTGGCGAGACCTTAGCTTTACCTGCTGATGGAAACGTGAACGTTGTATTTAGCCTGGATTGGACCTACCCGATGAATTTTGCCGAGATCATTAGCGGCGATGGCAGTAAGGTATATCACGATCGTATAGATCTGAATGATACCCGCGCTTTCGGCACCCGCACCATCACCAAAAAGCTGAATCTGAAAGGCCGCACCTGGGTGAGGCTAGAGGCTTGGGATACCGCCACTAACGGCGCGTTCACGCAGACGGTCTATTTGAAATAGAAATTTAAGATCAAACCATAAAGGGCACGGAGTTTTGCAAAAAGGACACAAGATCTTTGGTCCGATAGCAAAGCTTTGTGCCCTGGGTGTTTATACACGATCCTGAAAAAAGAACAGGTCAAAAAATTATCGATATCAATATCGCCAATAAAAAATAAACAATTACTTTGTAGCCGATGCCGACCTTAAAGCATGGCAGCAAATTTACCATAACCACACAATAAAAATGAGATCCCTTCTGTTACTATCTGCCCTTTCGCTTTACAGCGCCGGCTTGTTCGCGCAATCTGATACCGGCAGAACAGCCACTGCTACCCGTAGCGCTATACTGAGCGGCAACACCGTAAAGGAAATGGTGGGCAAGATAGACGATGAGAATGTTTACGATGCCGAAGGTAATATCCTTGACCACGCGGCCGGCGAAAAATTGCTCCGCACCTACGAGTATCGCCGGGGAATTACACGCGTTAAAGGGCAGAACGGCTTAAGAAAGTCGATCACCAGGATAGATCCCGCCCGCGAGGAGATGATCCTGAAGATGGTACTGTCCGGCAATAGTAAACCGATCAGCCCGAAGCTGCAATTGGGTGAAGTATTGGATGCAACACCTTTCGAGAAAAAGCTCAACGGGTTATCCTTAAATGGTAAAGCCCTGGTACTGCTCTTTTGGTGTGGCGGATGCTACCCCAATCCCGATAAGACAGGTTACGACGATATCAATTATATCACCGGCAAATTTGCTAACCCTGATAAATTTGAGGTATTAGCTATAACCCATCAGTCGCTGCCCGACGCTGAGGCAGCAATGAAGAAGCTCCCGATCTTAAATGCCCGCCATATATTTAACGGATGGGGATTGACCGACCTGTACGAGACCAACAATAAAGCACTTATTGTGATCACCGATAAGGACCATAAGATCACCTATGCTGCAAAGAATTGGCTGGTCACTACCGACAGGTTCTTGTACAGATCGTTAGAAGCATTATAACATCCCTGCATTTTATAGTTATGAAATATACCTTATTACCAATTTTACTTTTTTGCGCTACAGCTGCATGGGCACAAACGATATTACCGCCGAATGGTACCGGCGTGATGGTCGGTCCGCGGATGAGTATGAGTGCCGCCGAATCGAACAAAATGTTCGCTAACATGAAGTTTGCGCCGGGTATTTATGACAGGAACCTGAAACCTATAGATTCTGCCGAGGCAATTAAAATGACCA
Source organism: Mucilaginibacter myungsuensis (assembly GCF_015222005.1). Classification (GTDB taxonomy): domain Bacteria; phylum Bacteroidota; class Bacteroidia; order Sphingobacteriales; family Sphingobacteriaceae; genus Mucilaginibacter; species Mucilaginibacter myungsuensis. The sequence goes on from NZ_JADFFL010000002.1 coordinate 678,902, forward strand.
GAGATTACGAATACGGCATTGCCAGTCGCAGACTGGCCGAAGAAGGCGGCCTTTGGTACCGGGTACTGATGCCGACAGATACCAGTAGGGATGCAGCATTAAAGCGCGACTTTACACCCCGGAACGCGGCCTTGCAACAAGGCATGTTGTTAGATCTTAAACCATTTAAAGGCGAGATACCCGAAAGCAAGATAGCCGGTAAAGCGGTGGTGCTTATTTTTTGGTATCCGGGCTTTAGGGGCTATCCAAATGGATTTGCCGAACATAACGACGTGATCAGCAGATATGTTGGCAAAGAGAAGTTTGAGGTTTACGCGGTGACGAAATACTCGCGCCAACGCGCCTTTGATGCGTTAAGAACAACGCCGATACTGAACGCCCACCACATTTTTGATGCCACCGATCTGCTGGCCATATACGCCCCTGACGACCGGCCACTGATCATTGTGACCGATAAGAACCACAAGATCACCTATTCGGTAACCAATAACCTGGGCATTACACCCCGCATACTAAATGGCTTGCTAAAAGCGCTGTAAAACAAGAAGTCCCTCTTGAACATTGTTCAGGAGGGACTTTGTATATTTTTAAAATAGCCTTAGGCCTTTTTAGCGGCTGTTTTGGCAGCTGGTTTTGCTGCTTTCATCATGGCTGCTTTGCTGGTGCCTTTTTTGCAGCAATCGCCACCTTTAACGCATTTCTCGTTCGATAACTTTTTCTTGGTCTTATGGTCGTCGTGCGCAAAGGTGTTCGGGATGTTTACGGCTACGGCAAGCAGGGTAAGTAAGGTTAACTTTTTCATGCTTATTCAGGCTTTTCTTCAGTGTTGTTATCGCTTGGTTTGGCCGCTTTCAGCTTTGGCTTGCGGGCAGGTAATTCCTGTACTTCGTCCGGCTCAACGGCAGATGCCGGTGCCGTTTCTTCAGTTTTAGGGGCTACCACTTTTTTGGCCTCAACTTTGGGTTCTTCAATAGCCTCTGTCGCTATTGCTAGGGGCTGGGTGTCTGATGTTGGCAGCTCGGCCAATACGGTACGGCCGCCCTTTACCACCTGATTAATGTCCACCAAAATTTTGGTACCCAACGGCAGGAAAAGATCCACACGTGAACCGAACTTGATAAAGCCGAACTGTGAGCCTTGTTCAACCACGTCGCCTTCTTGCACGTACCATACAATACGGCGGGCTAAAGCGCCTGCTATCTGGCGGAACAATACCTGTACGCCGTTGCCGTTTTCAGTAACTACGGTAGTACGCTCGTTCTCGGTAGATGATTTTGGGTGCCAGGCCACCAGGTATTTGCCCGGGTGATATTTAAAGTATTTTACAAAGCCCGATATCGGGTTACGGTTAACGTGTACGTTTATCGGCGACATAAACACCGATAGTTGTATCCTGCGGTCCTTTAAAAACTCCGGCTCGTCGGCTTCTTCAATAACTACCACTTTGCCGTCAGCGGGGCAAAGCACGGTATTCTCGTCTGTAGTGATGGCGAACTTAGGGCTGCGGAAGAACTGCACGATGATCACGAACAGCAGGAACGACAGGATGTAGATGAACCACTTTAAAGCCACTTGCTCGGGCAGGTAAAATTGCACCAAAGCGTTCAGAATAAAGATGAATAACACGCATATAGCGAGCGAGGTATAGCCTTCTTTATGAAAAGTCATAATTGGAGAAAATATTGATCTATATGCAAAGGTACTAATTTGTAACGAAGTACAGGTAACTGTAAACGATTGGGGCTGCAATTAATAGCCCGTCGAACCGGTCCAGCACCCCACCGTGGCCCGGCAATATGCCGCCCGAGTCCTTCACGTTAATGCTACGTTTGAACATTGACTCCACCAGATCGCCCAATGTACCGAAGCAAGATATCAATACTGCCATCGTGATCCATTGGCTCCAATGTAGTTCGGGATAGTAGATGCTCAGGATGTAGCCTGCCAATCCGCTGATCAGCACACCACCAACAAAACCCTCCACAGTCTTTTTAGGCGAGTGGCGCTCGAATAATTTCATTCGACCGAAAGCGCGTCCTGTCAGGTAAGCTCCGGTATCGTTAGACCATAGCATCACAAAAAAGCCCAGCGGGATGTGGAAGTTGAACTCCGTGCCCATATAAGCCATAGCATGGAAGAACGTAAAAGGCATAATGGTGAACACCAGCCCCAGAAAAGTAAATGCGATGTTTTGGAATGGGGTGCTCGTTTTCTTATAAAGTTCCAATATGAAAATGAAACTCAAAGGCACCGGTATCAAAAACATAGCCGCCGGTGATGTACGGTGAAAAGCCAGCAATGCGAAAACCGTATATATGAACGCCCCATTGAACATCCCGGTATAAATATTAGGGAAGTACCCCGCCTTTTTGATAAGCCCGTAAAACTCGTACTGGCAAAAAAGCGCCAGCAGTAAATAAAAAGCGCCAAAAGGGTAATGTCCCGTCAGTAACGACGCCAGCATTACGATCAGAAAAAATAAACCGGTTATAGCCCGTGTTTTCATGTTAGTTCAGTTAAATGTCTTTTAACCACAAAGGGCACAAAGATCTTCACAAAGGACACAAAGGTATTTTTTAATATTTAAACTAAAGCGACGCTAAGAATTCATCTCATTCAAAACCATGATCTCTATCGCCTGACTAAAATCATCCTGATGAATGTATACATCCACATGGCCAAAAGTTTGGTGCGATGAGTCGCGCTTGTTCATCACCACACTATCGATCTGGTGCTCGCTCAGCATTTGCTTCACGATCTCGGCGCGGTAAAAATTAGTCGACGTGAATATCTTCACCCAGTTCTTCTCCATCGGCGATCAATAATTGTTTTTTTATGGTTACCTGGCGGTACAGGTACATCAGCCCTATCGATAGTAAAAACGTAAGCACATAAACCCACCAATGGCCAAACATAGGTTGCCCGCTGTCGGGATCGGCAGCGATCATTTTATGCTGATGCAGGTAAACTGCCACTACCGAAAATGCATTATTGACGAAGTGCATCACTACCGATGGCCATATACTGCCGCTCCAGGCGTACAGATAACCCATGGCTGCTCCCAGCAATAACCGCGGAATAAAGCCAAAGAATTCCATATGTATAAAGCTGAAAATAAAAGCCGCTATCCAAACCCCGCCATGCACACTCCCGGTCGAGCGCATTAATACGGATTGTAAACATCCGCGGAAAAAGAATTCCTCGGCTATGGCAGGTAATACAGCAATGATCCCGATTGATATGATCAGATCGGCAGGTGTCCGCATGTTCAGCAGTACCTTAAATTGCGCCATTGCGGATGATTCCATCTCGCGTATCCACTTGTAAAGGCCGCTCCACGATGCCGGCAGTGTCATTTTTTGGTTAAAATACGCGGTGATATCAATGGTGGGGATGAACGATATCATGATCAGTGCCGCGATCGGCAATAAGATCCATGGCGTATAATTTTTAAGGCCAATATATTCTACCGGGTCGCGCATCAGCAGGTAAGCGAATACCAGCGCGGGGGCCAAAAAACCCACCACTGTGCCGCCTATAGCTAAGAAAAGCCGGAAAGCACCCAGGAATCCAGGGGCGTTGGTGTTGGTCATGTTCATGATGTTGTAGAACATGGGCATGCCGTAAATGGCAGCTACCAAACCAATGGCTATCAGCACCCCAACAAAGCTAAAGCCTAACCATAAGCCTACTAAAGAAAAGAGCTGGCCGATGGTGTTTAAAGGTTGATGGCGGACTGTGGACATATAGATGTTATAAATTTAGTATTTTTGCAGCGTTAAATATACGCATGTCCGTTCAAATAGGAAATATAGATCTTGGGGAGTTCCCGCTGCTGCTGGCACCGATGGAAGATGTGAGCGATCCGCCTTTCCGTTATGTGTGCAAACAGAACGGGGCCGATATGATGTACACCGAGTTCATCTCGTCGGAAGGATTGATCCGCGACGCGGCCAAAAGCCTTAAAAAGCTGGACATATTTGAGTACGAGCGCCCTATCGGTATCCAGATCTTTGGTTCGGATATTGACCACATGCGCGAAGCTACCGAGATTGCCACCCAAGCAGGTCCCGACCTGATGGATATTAACTACGGCTGCCCGGTAAAACAGGTAGCCTGCCGTGGTGCCGGTGCAAGTTTATTGCAGGATATTGACAAAATGGTGGCCATGACCAGTGCCGTGGTGAAAGCTACGCACCTACCCGTTACTGTGAAAACCCGCTTAGGCTGGGACGATAATACCAAGAACGTTTATGAAGTGGCTGAACGTTTGCAGGATGTGGGCATTAAAGCCCTCACCATCCACGGCCGTACCCGCGCCCAAATGTATAAAGGGGAAGCCGATTGGAAGCTGATCCGTGATATCCGTAAGAATCCGCGCATAAAGATACCGATCTTTGGTAACGGCGATATCGATAGCCCGCAAAAGGCTGCCCAGTGGCGCATGGAGTACGAGGTTGACGGGATGATGATTGGTCGTGCCGCTATTGGTTACCCATGGATCTTCCGCGAGGTGAAGCATTACTTTAAGACCGGCGAGTTTTTAGCGCCACCGACCATTGTCGAACGTGTGGAAGTTTGCCGTACGCACTTGCAGAAGTCCGTTGAGTGGAAAGGTCCTAAGACGGGGATCTTTGAGATGCGACGCCACTATAGTAACTACTTTAAAGGAGTAGATCATTTTAAAGAGTTCCGTATGAAATTGGTATCGGCCCAAACTATTGACGATGTTAATGCGTTGCTTGACGAGGTGACCTATCATTACAGTAATTTGGAATTGGCGTAAAGCACCCACGGCGGTGTTGATCGCGACAAATAGGCATTTATTTTAATGCCTGATCGTCATAAAATTATAAACCCGGCCTGCCGGGGTAATTTATTTGTCAGTTTGTCATTCAGGCACTTGTGGCAAGTAATTTGAATATAGATATTTGTTGAACTTAAAAATAATTTATCATGGCTTTAGAAATAACAGACGCAAACTTTGAGGAGCTTGTGTTAAGATCAGATAAACCGGTATTGGTTGACTTTTGGGCAGAATGGTGTGGCCCATGTAGAATGGTTGGCCCGGTAGTAGAAGAGATAGCGAAAGAGTACGACGGCAAAGCTGTTGTTGGCAAAGTTAACGTTGACAATAACCCGGGCATCTCTATGAAATTCGGTATCCGTAACATCCCTGCTTTACTGTACTTTAACGGTGGCGAGGTTGTTGACAAACAAATTGGCGCTGTGCCAAAATCGGTATTATCGCAAAAATTAGATAAGCAATTAGCGTAAGCTGAGTTTAAGCCGGATGATCTCCGGCTCTGCAATATAAAAGCCGCTCCGGATAGTCCGGAGCGGCTTTTTATGTTTGGTATTTTGTATACGAAAGCCCTACATTCGGGAGATACGAGGTATCGTGTCTGTACAAAAGAACCGGTCCACTGGTTAACCGATCACCGGTTAACTGAACACCGACCTACGTATTCTTCACCACAATGCTCTCGGCTACATCGCCTACAAGCTTGGCTTTATCTGTGGCGGTCTCTAAGGCCAAAAGTATCTCGTTGTATTTGATCAGCTCTATGGCGTTGGTCTCTGTAACCAAAAGGGCGGCAACGGCTTTGTTATACACATTATCGGCATAGTGCTCTAACTTTTTGATAGCGTTGACGGATTCGGTGATCACATCTACCTTTTTTATCTGAGCTAAAGCCAATATGCAACGTTCCTGCTCGGCGCAAATGTCTACGATCAGTCCGGCAAGTTCTTTAATTGGCGGGGTGATCTCTTTTGGCTGATACAGGTTGATACGGCGTGCGGAGATATTGATGTAGCCGGCAACGGTATCTATCGCTTTAACCAGGTCGGTCATATCACTGCGCTCGAAAGGCGAGACAAGGGCGCGGCCCGATTCGGCAAATAACTCGCGGGTAATTTCCTGGCTTTTAGTGCGTAAGCGGTTGATGGCAGCGTATTGCGGCTTTTGCTCATCGTTGGTGCTGATAGCTTCTAAAAGAAGTTTGGCCATTTCAGTAGCATTTTCTGCCGATTGGTTGAAGTGGTCGAAGAAAATGTCGCTCTTGTTACGGAACATTGAACTAAAAACACCTTGTTGCATAGCGTTGATGTAAGTACGCAGCAAAGCTAAACAAGCTATTGTTAAGTTAATGTTAACAATTGGTCATAATTATTTAACATCAATTGAGGTCTACCCTTAAATTCGGTAACAATGTTGTGCGCCACCTAATTTATACCTTTACCTTATGCTTAGCTTAAATGTTGCCCAACTTACCCCGATAGAACTGCAGAACTACCTGCAACACGCCATCGCGCCTCGCCCGATCGCCCTGGCCAGCACCATAGATACCGCTGGGAAAGTAAACTTAAGTCCCTTCAGTTTCTTCAATATGTTCAGCACTAACCCGCCGGTCTGCATTATCTCTCCATCACGACGGGTGCGGGATAATACTACCAAGCACACCTTGGAGAATTTAAAAGAGGTGCGCGAACTGGTGATCAACATTGTTAACTACAGCATGGTGCAGCAAACATCGCTCAGCAGTGTGGAGTATGCACAAGGTGTAAATGAATTTGCAAAAGCCGGGTTTACCGAGCTACCGTCGCAATTGGTCAGGCCGCCGCGTGTGGCCGAGTCACCGGTGCAGCTGGAGTGCGTAGTAAATGATATCGTAAGCCTGGGCGATGGCCCGGGCGCAGGCAATCTTATCATTGCCGAAATTAAGCTGATCCACGTTGCCGATGAGGTATTAAGCACAGACGGCAAGATAGACCCCTTTAAAATGGATCAGGTGGCCCGCCTTGGCGGCGACTGGTATTGCCGGGTCACTAAAGATAACTTATTTACGGTAGCTAAACCTAACCGCGATATCGGCATCGGGGTAGATGCGCTGCCTTACAACGTCCGCAACTCGACCGTACTGACAGGTAACGACCTTGGCCAATTAGGTAACCTGGCCGCCTTGCCGGATGATGACGTGGTAGAAGCTTTTGCCAACATCGACGAAGTTAAAGAGATACTGGATGCCACCATTGGCGATAGCCATACCCGCGAGTTACAGTTGCATTTGAAAGCGAAAGCTTTGCTTGCTGAGGGTAGGGTTGAGGATGCGCTGACGGTGTTATTTATAGACTAAAGTAAACCTCATCTACCGCTGCCTTACTATACTCACCGGCCCTAACAACCCGCTGTTCCGTAAAGCCGCGTTCTTTGGCGGACCACTAATGGTCCAGGTCTTACGTTGACTTTCGGGTTGGGCGGCATCGTAGGCAAGACGGTTGAACCAGGTGCTGGTCACCTCCACTTTTAGCACATTATTGCCGAGGGTTATCGCCTTGCTGATATCCACCCGATAAGGCGGAGACCATACCGTCCCTACTTCTTTACCGTTAAGGGTCACCTTGGCGATCATAGCCACGTTGCCCAGGTCCAGTAACAGTTTCTCCGGACCGTAGTTAACGTCGTTAAAAAAGGTGTTGGTATATGTTGCCGTTCCCGAAAATGCTTTGCCTTCGGCAGATAGGTCCAGGTCCTTCCATGGTCTCAATTCATTTACTGTTAACAACTTTGACGCACCCCATCCATCAGGGAAGCTGAGCTCCCAATTGTTTGATAATTTACGGCCGTTCTGCTCTTGCACTACCCGTGCTACTGTAGTAGGCTTTTGATCATGCCGGAAAACTAAAAAACAAGAGCCTGCCTGCGGCAGATCCAGTTCGATGCCGCTGCGACCGTCTTTCGTGATCGATGCAAAAGCTTGGGTCGTGCCTGTGATCGGGTCCCATAATTCTACAGCGCCGGTATTTTTGATATCCAGCGTCCCTTTAAAACCCTCGCCTTTGGGAGCAGTGATCAGGTACCAATCAGCCCCGGCAGTTTTTCGGTGCGACCATAGCGCGTTGCCGCCCGTAACATCTGGTGCTATTTTTAGCGTTGTTAACGCGTTGCCTAAGTTAATGCCCGAGAGCAGCGTACCCTTACCGATGATGCGCATACCAGGCTTGCCGTCGCCCCAGATCTTTTTAACCGCTGCGTTAAAGCGTTGTTGTGATGTTTTGCCGCCGGTCAACGTCACTAAAGTTTTAGGCGCGTTTCCTACTACGGTCGCTCCGGCGCGGATCAGTTGATCCAGTTTCTCTAAGGTTTGAGGGAGCATGTGGGTGGTCTCGGGTAGCCATAGTACGCGGTATTGTATGCCTTCGGGCGTGGTCAGCATACCGTTGACCACTTTCAGGCGGTTCAGCAGCACGTCGGGGTTACAATAGTCGTATTTAAAACCTTGCGGGAAAGGCGCTTCCTGGTCGGGTTTGTGGCCGATCTCATCACCCAGATACCAAAGCACATCGGACACAGGTTTGCCACGCTCCAGCATATAACTCAGCCTTGCAAAGTAGCCGTTAAACTCAGGCATATGTTTCCACCAGGTCTGCCCGCGTAAGAACGGCGTACCGATGTTAGATCCGAACGATGTACCGGGCTTCAGCGAATCGGCCATGGGGTTGTGCGTATAGGTGTGATAGATCAAGTGGGTTACGCCTTCTATCGTGTTAACATTGGCTACCTCTTTCAGCATTGGCCATTGTTCATCCCAAGTCAGTTCAAAGGAAGTAAACGCTTCCGAACCCAGGCGCGGCTTGCCATACAAACGTGCGGCGGAGGCCGCCGGTTTAACAGGTTTAAAATTCAACGTACCCACATAGCCTTTATTAAAAGGTTGCCAAAACTCGCACATTGGCACATCGGCAAATTTGTAATACTCCAAAATATCGGCAGGGAAAACGTCCCCGGCAGCCGTCTCGTATGACACAGCCAGACCATGTTGTTTAGCCAGTTTCACCATCCTGCCGTAGAATTTGTTGGTGTACAGATCGTTAATAGTGGCCCGCCAATCGTGCAGGAAGCGGAAGGTGGTCTCCTGATCGCTCATGACATAGCCAAATATCGCCGGCAACCATTTGCGTAGCTGATAGCCTGAAACCCGGGCAAACTCGGCTTCCATATCGGCCGTCCAGGTCTGGGTTTCGCACTCCCAACTGTCCATCAGCATGCCGGTCAGTAAGCCGCCAGCCAGTGCCCCATTGGGGCTGGATAAACGGCCGATATATCCGGCAAAATGCGCATCGGCCCCTGCTTCAGATAGTTTGTTGCACTCCCAACCAGTACCTTCTTTAGGGGCGGGACCATTTTTCATACCGCTATTTACGTGGCCTATACGCAGTACGGTCCAGTTGCCTGCCGGGGCTGTCCAGTTCAGGTCGCCCTTGGCATCCATCATTTTGGTAATGTCGATGATCTTGGCCAGATCCAAATAGGTTTGTCGTGATTGGGCATAGTCTGTACCACTCCTATCAATATTGCGCAAGGTCCAACCCGCTTCTGATTCCCAATTATTTTTCCGCGCGGCTGTGTAAAAATGGATATAGCGCAACTGCATATCGTGCTTGTTCTCTATCCAGATCTTTAAGCCTTTGGCTTTAACCTCCGGACAGGCCAACGTTACCGGCCTGTTGTCCTGAAAGTTAGCTGCCGGCACGGCGGTGTTCAATATCTCGCGGGTAGTGCCGTCGGCCAGGGTTGCCTGTACTTTTACATTTACACCCGGCTGGTAATCCCAGGCGTGGCTCATACTGTTCACGCTGGGCAGCTCTATGGTACGGATGGTTGCCGGCCCGGCAAAATTCACCTCGGCCCAGTAAGGTTCGCCTTGTGGGGCAGGCTTTAGCGTTACAGGCTTTTCTTTTTCGCTCATTAGCAGGTCAGCCCATTTTAGGTCGCCGCTACCGTTGGCAGATGTTGGTATCAAGGGCTTGCCCGTATCGTCTAATGGAGTAGGGAACGCCAGCACGGTAATGTCTTTATAATTGCGCCAATCCTCCTTACTCGGTTGCGGCTGATCAAGATGGATATTTACCTTCCCACCCTTTACATCGGTACGGCTCCAAGCCAGGTGGCGCATAGCATTTTCAGGCGTGATCCAAGGGCCACCGGCCATAGCCCAGCCCGGGCAATTTTGCATGGTAAATTTTAGTCCAAGGCGTTTACATTCTAACGCGGTATGCTTTACAGCATCTTCCCAAAGTGGACTCAGGCAGGTGATCTGTGGCTGCACTCCCGGCCACGGTCCGCCAAACTGACCGTGAAATAATTGGATGCCCGAAATACCCGACTTAGCTATCGCCTCCAGATCTTTAGTGATGCCGGGTTTGGATACATTGCCGCCAATAAAATGGAACCAGGTCTCGGGATAATAAACCTTACCCGGTGACTTGAAAGCTACTTTATCATGCTCACCAAAGTTCCGGTCCAGTTCCACCTTAGATGGAACAATCGGCGCAACTTGCGCCATTGGCGATAAAGCAGATAAAGACAAAAGGCAGGTCAGCGCGTAAAAGCAGACGTTTTTCAGGTTCATAGGATGGCGGTTAAGAATTGGCGTGGTCGGTTTACTACACACAGCGTGTGCAGCTTAAGCTAAAGTACGTCAATAAAAACAATAACCGTCCCTTACTGTCCTGTTTACCGTGTACCCACATTTTTTTTATGTGCCGGAGGTACTACCTGTTTATAGAAAAACGGCCCACTACGATAATGCCTCAGAGAGGCTACCCTTGGTGGATATGCTTAGCTTAAGGGTACTTCCTTCGGAAGAATTTCATTTTTCACGATCATTGCTATAAAGAGTTAGCCCCGTCCCGGGGCAGATAAACCAATTTCAAAGATGTAGTTACACGGTAATTTGCCGATCCACCTACGTCATTTCATCTAAACGACCTAACGGATCCATAAACTCAGCTACAACTACACCGCGTCAGCAGGTTTACCCTTAAACAGCCCGACTATCTTTATACCGATGGCAAACACCGCGAAAGCCAGCAGGCCGGCAGCAAAGCCGATCAGCATCTCGGTGATCACCGCAGGGATGCTGGGCAGGAAGTGATGGAAATAATCAATGTTGTGTACAAATATCCCGCCCGATACCATCAGCAGGGCTATGGTACCGATGACCGCCAACGCTTTAATGATCAGCGGTAACAGGTCTACTAATAATTTCCCCAGCTTGCTCAGGAAGCCTACATTTTTACTCCGTTTAATGAGGTTGAGCCCCGCATCATCCATACGGACGATCAACGCTACCAATCCGTAAACACCTACTGTTGCCAATATAGCCACGATGGAAACTGTCAGGATCTGATTTAACAGCGGCTTATCAAGTACCGAACTCAGGGCAATGATCACGATCTCTACCGACAGTATAAAATCGGTAGTGATGGCTTGTCTTATCTTGATCTTTTCCTGGTCCGCGCCTTGCTCTTCTACCGCTTCGGCGGCAGGTTTTTCAGGCGGATGTTCTTTCTTGTGAAAGAAATAGTGAATGATCTTTTCGACTCCCTCAAAGGCCAGGTAAAAGCCACCCAGAATAAGGACGTATTTGATTGCCTCAGGCAGGTAATAGTTGAGCAGGAACACGATCGGCAGGATGATCAGCTTATTAATGAACGAGCCTTTGGTGATAGACCATAACACGGGCAACTCGCGGTTGGAAAGGAAGCCGGTGGCTTTTTCGGCGTTAACGGCCAGGTCATCGCCAAGGATGCCGGCGGTTTTGCGGGTGGCGATCTTGCTCGTTACGGCAATATCATCCATTAAAGCCGCTATATCATCCAAAACCGCGAAAAAACCTGAAGCCATATTGTAGAAGTGTTTTATTAGGTAAGCGTAAAAGTAGACAGATCGTTTGAAAGCGGTGCGGGTTATTTTGAATTTAGGGGATATAGCAGCAGCGCAACAAGCATGTAGGCTTTGTTATGATCTTCGGGAACCGGATGTGCTAATTACGGTTGAACTGAAATAGCTCAAATACTTCGCCCGCCTCAAAGTCCGTCCTATCGGCCGGCAATTGTAAAAATGCATCTGTGTCGGCTAAGTTGGCAAAGTCGCCGGATCCGTTGCCGGCTAATGGGGTGGCCATGGTTCGGCCATCGGGCGCCATAGTGGTTTGCACTTGTAAAAAGTATTCCAGGTCGGGTTCAAAGGTAAAGTCCGCTGCTAATACAGCATATCGTTTTTGCGTGAGCAAGCCCAAGGTGTCCTGCAACCACGGCAAAAAATAGCGGTGCACACACATAAAAGTAGCCACCGGGTTACCCGGGAACGCGAATACCAGCACGCCCTTATCATTCGCCCCGAACCAGAACGGTTTGCCCGGCCGTTGCCGCACTTTGTGGAACAGCTTGGTTACGCCCACCTCCTCCAAAGCCTGCGGGATATAGTCGAATTTACCCATAGATATACCACCTGACAACAGGATCACATCGTAGTTATCCAAACACCGGCTTATCTCGTCCCTGGTCACATTAGGTTCGTCGGGGATGTGTACCATATCGATTTGCAGGCCTTGTTGCTGAAGGATGGCTTTGATAGTATAATTATTAGACCGGCGGATCTGGTAAATGGCCGGTGTCTCATCAACTTCCACTAATTCATCGCCCGATGATATGATTACTACCTTCGGGAATTTTTTTACCAATACGTTGGTCTTACCAACCGATGCAATAATGCTGATCAGCGCCGGGCTGATCACCCTGCCTTTTGCAGCCACTACATCGCCCTGTTGTTTATCTTTCCCTTTGTTATGGATATTTTGCCCCCGGCGGATGTTCTCTACGATCACCTCGGCGTGGTTGCCGGTGATCAGTACGTCTTCGTAACGGATGATGGTATCAAAACCTTCGGGCAAAACCGCCCCGGTCATGATCTCGACGCAATGGTCCGGCTTGCTCCCCCGCAAGGGCTCGTCACCTGCCGCTTGTGTGCCTGCGATGGTGAATGAACGGTTGCCGCCTGCAAAGTCTGTATAATTGATGGCAATACCATCCATGGTCACACGGTCGAATGGTGGCATGTCCCTGTCGGCCAATATATCTTCGGCCAATATGCGGCCTAACGATCGTTCAAAAGCCACCGCTTCCGTGCCATAGTCGCGGGTTTGGTTTTGGATAATGTGCCAGGCTTGCTCTACAGTTATCATGCGTTATTATCCTCCTATTGATGCCATCGACTCGTGCGCGGGCGAGTTAGCCGCGCGTAAAGCCTCGGCCTCCCAACCGTCTTTTGCCCGGTGGCCGATGGCATGGGTCAGTATCTCTTTTAGTTCAATGTCGTTTTTGCCGCTCCTTAACAGGTCGCGCAGGTTAAGCCCTTCGCCTTCGTACAGGCAGGTCTTTAACTCGCCTTGCGGTGTCAGGCGGATGCGGTTACAAGTGCCGCAAAATGTGCGCGAGTAAGCCGCAATAACGCCAACCTTACCCAGATGCCCGGGGATGCGGTAGTTATATGATGTCGAAAAAAGACCGTCAGGCACTTTAGCAATAGCCGGGTAAGTTTGTTTAATATGTTCCATTATCCGCACATGGTCCCAGGCCAGGCCGGTGTAAACGTGGCTATCACCGTTAAAAGGCATCTCTTCGATAAAGCGCACATCTACCGGAATATCTTTGGTCAAACCCACCAACGGCAGGATATCCTGCGTGTTGCGGCCGTCCATCACCACGGCGTTTATCTTTACCTGCATATCGTGGCTTAGCAGCTCATCCAGCGTTTGCATCACGGCCGCAAATTCATCACGACGGGTGATAGCGAAGAACCGCCCGGCATCCAAGGTATCCAAACTTAAATTGACGGATGTGATACCCAAACTTTTCAGCTCAGGAATGTAAGGTGCAGTTAAAACCCCATTGGTGGTCAGGCTGATCTGATCCAGACCATCTATGCCCGAAATCGCCCTCAGCAACTGCATGATATCCTTACGCACAAAAGGCTCGCCGCCGGTAATACGGATCTTGTTGATGCCCATGCTCACTAACAGTTTGCACAGGTGCAGCATCTCCTCGTAATTCAGCAACTCGCTGCGGTTAAGCCAGTGCAAACCATCCTCGGGCATGCAGTAAAAGCAGCGCAAGTTGCATTTGTCGGTCACCGCCAAACGCAGGTATGTTATTTCACGGCCATGCTGGTCTTTGAGCATTCGGGGATACTTGTGGTGTATATACAAATAAAGGGCTTATTTGTGAGAAATGCCTAACCGCTCCCTCCGGGCAATGTCATTAAATTTAGAGGATATCAAGCGGTTTACTTCACCACCTCAACAGCCTTCACCATTACGGGGTCGCCATCATTGATGGCGTGGTAGTAAACATTATCGCCCCATTGAAAACGACCCAGATAGGCTTTCAACAAACGTTTTAAGCTGGGTTTAGATGCAGCCAACTCCTGCTGATCGATATTCTTTACCGATGCCGAAGCGTAGGTCACAAATTTGTTCAGCTCCTCGTCCGTTACCGAATAGCGCTTTACAAAGTCGTTATCGGTTTGATATTGTTTGATCACCGGTTGCAGCTTATCTATCACATAAGCGGTGAATAGCTGGCGGTTATTGATGCGCTGGATCGTTAGGTTGTTCAGCGTAGTATCGGCCGGGACAAAAACATCGGGCATAATACCGCCGCCACTGAAAACTTTTTTGCCTTTAGCCGTATGGTACGTTGCCGAGGTGCGGAACGAAGTATCCTTTAAATTACTCTCGGCCGAAAAGAACTCGCCTTTTTGCATACGCTCGGCTATCTCGTTGTGGTAGCTGTCCACACCGTTCTTGTACGATTTTTGGATAGACCTGCCCGATGGCGTATAATACCTGGCCACGGTCAGGTTCACAGCCGAACCATCGCCGAACGGGAACTGCTCCTGAACCAAACCTTTACCAAAAGAGCGCCTGCCAATGATCGTACCCCTGTCCTGATCTTGCAGGCATCCCGCCAATATCTCGCTTGCCGATGCCGATGACTCATCGATCAGCACGGCTAAATTACCCTGCTCAAATAAGCCCGAATCCGTCGCGAAATAGTCGGTGCGTGGTTCGTGCACGCCTTTGGTGTAAACGATCAGTTTACCTTTGGGCAAAAAGTGATCGGCTAAAGAGGTAGCCGCGCTCAGGTAGCCGCCGCCATTGCCCCTCAGGTCAACGATCAGCTTTTTCAACCCTTCTATCTTCAAGCGCGACAAGGCCGAACGGAAATCGGACTCGGATGTAGCCGCGAATTTGCTCAGTTTGATATAACCCACATCGTCGGTGGCCATATAAGCCGCGTCGAGGCTGCTCAGGCTAACCGGGCCGCGGGTAACAATGCAGCGTTTAAAGTCGGTGCTGCCATCTGCCGGGGCAATACCCAGGTCTATAGGCGTATTCTTTTCGCCGCGTAAAGTGTTGTTGATCTTTTCGAAAGTAAGTTTAGTGCCCGAGAATGGTCTGTTGGCAATGGTCAGTACACGGTCGCCGGTCTTAATGCCTGCCTTATCGGCGGGCCCTTGCGGGTAAACCAGGGTGATCACCATCGTATCGCGCAGCAATTGAAATTCGATACCGATGCCGGTAAAACCGCCTTCCAGTTTCTCGTTAATGCTTTGTGCTTGTTGCGGAGGCAGGTAAAGCGAGTGCGGGTCAAGGTTCTGCAACAGGTTGTTTATGGCGTCGCCTTCGTACTTTTCCATGTTGATGGTGTCAACATATTTTTCCTTCACCAAACGGATGGTGCGCTCCAGCTTATCGCCTTTGGCAAAAGGGTTGGCCAGCGTGCCGCCCTGCAGGTCATCGCCGGACAGGTAAACGCCGATAACGATGCCAAAAAATATTAATAGGATAGATCTGAAGATGATCGCCGCCGCTCTTTTCATTTGTGTAACTACAAAGGTAAGCCATTGTAACTAAAGCGTATAATTTTTTAACACACGGGTAGTGTAACTTTACTGAAATTTTGCTGACTTTTGCCTTAAACACATCTGCCGCCATGCAATTATCTACCGAAAAGGAATCGAATTATAACAACCTGGAGCAAATGCCCACCGGCGAATTGCTCCGTCATATTAACGACGAGGACAAGACCGTTGCCCTTGCCGTAGAGCGCGAACTACCCGCTATAGAGAAGCTGGTAGACATAGTGACCGAACGTATGAAAGCAGGCGGCCGCTTATTCTACATCGGCGCCGGTACCAGCGGCAGGCTGGGTGTGGTTGATGCATCCGAATGTCCGCCGACCTTTGGTGTGCCTTTTGAGCAGGTGATCGGCATTATTGCCGGCGGCGACGGCGCCATCCGCAAGGCAGTAGAATTTGCCGAGGATGATGCCGAACAAGCCTGGATAGATATGCAGGCTTACGATATTAACAGCAAAGATGTAGTGGTCGGAATAGCCGCATCGGGCACTACGCCTTATGTGATCGGCGGATTACGCAAGGCTAACGAGCAAGGCCTGGCAACGGGCTGCGTAGTTTGCAACAGCGATACACCCGTAGCTGCCGAGGCGCAATATCCGGTAGCTGTAGTTACCGGTCCTGAGTTTTTAACGGGATCTACCCGCATGAAGGCCGGTACTGCACAAAAATTGGTGCTGAACATGCTGACCACATCGGTAATGATAAAATTGGGTAAGGTTAAGGGTAATAAAATGGTGGATATGCAGTTAACCAATCATAAACTGGTTGACCGCGGCACCCGCATGGTGATGCAGGAGACCGGCCTTGAAGAAGCCGTTGCCGAGCAGTTGCTGAAAGAGCAAGGCAGCGTGCGTAAGGCGGTGGATTATTTTAAGAGTACGAGGTAGGTTGATTTTTTTTATCCCTCCCTTGGGAGGGGCGCGGAGGGCAAGAGCGGTCGCTGGGAGGGGTTCACCACCACGCAAAGCTGACCAAACCCCTCCCTGCCATTTCAACAAAAGCTACCGCACCCCTCCCCAAGGAGGGAATTTTAGAAACGATAAAGGACATCAATGCACGAGATAGAACCATATTACAGATGGCGGGATGATTATGTGGCGGCGGAGGATATGCGTTCGCCGTTCTACTCTACGGAGTATAGCGAGTTTAACTTTGATAAGCAGCTTTACAATTACCTGCTGCACCCGCAATGGGATAGCTTTGGTTCGAACACGCTATACCTGAAGATATTATTTGTGGACTACGACCATGGGTACACCATAATTGAGCTGATAGGTGAATGGAACGATGCCATCAACAACGATATTATGCTGATGAAGCGCGAACTGTTTGACCTGATGGTGGACGAGGGCGTGACCAAATTCATCCTGGTGGGCGAGAACGTATTAAACTTTCACTCGTCAGACGACTCTTACTATGAGGAATGGTTCCAGGAGGTAGAGGATGGCTGGATAACGGGCATCAACTTTCAGGATCATGTGATCAGTGAGTTTAAACACAACAATATCGATTACTATATTAACTTTGGCGGCGAGCTGGACGATATGGCCTGGCGCAGCCTGAAGCCCCTGCAATTCTTCAGAAAAGTTGAAGAATTGATGACTAAGCGATTGAACTAAAGCGTACGTTTATACGTATATTTATATCAACATTTTAAAAAGAGGAATATTAATAACATGGAAATAAAAGAGAAGAATTACAATTATCAAAGTGTCTTTCAAATGGACGACGAGGTTACGTCGTCGCGCAAGTTTTTGGCAAAGGTATTCTCGTGGATGTTCGTCGCATTGGCTATAACATCTGTGTTGGCATACGTGTTTGCGCACAACCCCGAGCTGCAAGCTTATTTACGCGATCCGTACACGTTAAAACCGACCGGCTTGGGTACTATCGCTATGTTCTCGCCGTTGGCATTCGTGCTGATCATCAGCTTTGGTTTTAACCGTCTGTCGTTCCCGGTACTTGCTACCATATTCATCGTTTACGCGGCGGTGTTCGGTATCAGTATGTCCAGCATTTTCCTGGTTTACACCGGTGGTTCGATCTTTAACGTGTTCCTGACCGCTACCATATTGTTCGGCGTAATGGCTGTAGCTGGTTACACCACTAAAACAGACCTGACCAACTTCGGTTCGATCCTGTTCGTTGCGTTGATAGCTTTGGTGATCGCATCGCTGATCAATATGTTCATTAAGAGTGAAACATTCGACTACATCCTGAGTCTGATCGGTGTTGCCGTATTCACCGGCCTGACCGCTTACGACGTGCAAAAATTAAAACGCATTGGCGCCGGTATCGAGCAAGGCAACGCACCTGCCAACAAATTAGCGGTAATGGGCGCATTGACCTTATACCTTGATTTTGTGAACCTGTTCTTATTCTTGTTGCGTTTATTTGGTAACAGGAAATAAGTCTTGAGTCGGAAGTCTTAAGTCGAAAAATTTAAAAGCTATCCTGTATTGGGGTAGCTTTTTTTTTGTGGGTGATAAGACTACCTGCTTCAAAATCTCTCCTTGGGGAGGGGTGCGGTAGCTTGAGCTGAAAAGGCAGGGAGGGGTTAGCCACGATGCAAAGCTGACAAACCCCTCCCGCCACCGCTCTTGTCCATAATACCCCTGCCCAAGGAGGGATTTGGAAAGCTTTGTGCCCTTTGTGAAAAAACTTTGTGTCCTTTGCGGTAAGATCATCATCCACCAATACCTTTATACCAAATAACTGATCACCGAGAAAATGTCCTCCCACCACATCGTCCGCGAAAAACAAGAACCTGCCCTGCTGATAGCCGGACTGGATACCTTTGATGATGAACTATTAGGTCAGCTCTTAGAATGGAGCCCTACGGTGATCTGCACGGCTGACACGATGGACAAGATGCTATCCTTAGGCATTAAGGTTGATTGGTATGTGGGATATAAGGACGAGTTACCGGAATTGCTGGATATCAAGGTCATCGCGCCGGGCGAGGATGCCGTGACGACGGCTTTAACAAACTTATCATCCGAAGGCTACCCATCGGTCAATATTATTACCGATGAATTGGAATTGGATAAATATGCCAAATTCACCGGCCGTATGGATGTGATCATTTTTTGTGGCGATATCAAGGTGATCGCTATAAGATCGGGCTTCAGCAAATGGAAGCCGGCGGGCGATCGTCTAAAATTTTTGACACTTCCGCACAATTTTCTGTACACCGGACTGACACCTGTCAAGGAAAATGTGTACCGAACCACGCACGACGGCTTTTACAGCCTGCAATTTTCAGACAAATTTATTTTTGTGGCGGAGTACCTGTAAAAGAATTTTAGGGGCAACTGACCTGAAGATAGTGTATAATATACGCTTGCGCTGAATTTATACACACTTTAAGCATATCAAAGCAAGAGCATTGCTACGATAGGGTACAAATAAAAAGCCCCCCAGACTTGCTCCGGGGGACTTTCAACCTAAACCTTATCACAATTAAATTAGCTAGATCGCTAATTCGTATAGAGTAATACAATTACTGTACCAAAAACAGTTAATGCCAAAAAAAACTGTATTTCGGACAATTATTTTTCAAAAGCGGTAGTTTTTGGCTTCCGCCTTAGGTAAGCGTCAGCTAAAAACAGAAGCAACACCATATCAAAGAACAGGAAATAGCGCATCCAAACACCATTGAACAGGTTACCCATATCTGGAATTGTCAGTTTGACAGGTAATTTAATGCCAGTCTGTACCGATGGTGACGCATTGTCCGACCATCCTAAGTTACTCAGTGTCAATAGTAACAACGCGCTAATGGCCAGCAAGAAGAAACCTGCCACCGCGTAAACTATCCGTTTATCAACTTTTGCCTTCAGAGGTGCCAAAGCTTCCTGCTTACGGATCTGTTCCATCACGTTGTAGCTGAAAGCCATGGGCGGTTCGTCCAATTCCAGCGTAGTAAATTCTGCATTAATAAGCACTAATTCCTCATACTGTTGCTTAAACGCTACATCAGTGATCAACCGTTCCTCAATTTGGGCGCGGTCGGCAGGGGTACAGGTACCGTCTATGTAGTTCCAAAGTTTTTCTTCTGTGTCGTTCATATCAACTCCTTCACTTCATGCTTTAACAGGCGCTCCAGTTTCTCTTTCAAACGCTGGCGCGCCCTAAATAGTTTAGTCTTCACATTGTTCGGCTCCAGGCCCATGGCCTCGCCTATTTCATCTAACGACTGTTCGCCGTTATAGAACATCGTAATAATAGCGGCATCATCGGGCAGCAACTGCTCAATAGCCATGTTCAGATAATAACTCCGCGACCGCCGCTCGGCCAGGTTAGCATCCATGCTGCCATGCGTATCCGCTATTTGGATGAACAAAGCTTCGTCATCTATCGATGTTGTATCCACCCGTTTCTTGCGCAGGTGCGTCATGGCCGTAGTGTAAACAATGCTGTACAGCCAGGTACTAAATTTACTTTGCTGCTGGTAGTTGGCCAGCGAGCGGTAGGCCTTCACAAAGCAATCCTGGGCGACTTCCTCGGCATCCTCGCGGTTTTTAGTGAATCGCAAAGCCAGGGTGAACACAAAGCGCTGGTGCCGTTTGATCAGCAACGCATAAGCCGCCTGGTTACCCGCCAGTACCTGTGTTATCAGTTGTATATCCGTAAACTTGCTTTGCATTACTGGTAACTATGACGCGGCTTGCCCGCGGCAGGTTACATTAAATTTAGAAGATCTTTTTTGACGGGAAAAATGCATATGATGGATGAGCTATTATTAATTAAATATTTGTCATCCTGGAGCGCAGCGAAGGGTCCGTTAACGAGCAGGTCGGTCATGCATATCCACAATGCGTTTCTATAAGATCCTTCGCTGCGCTCCATGATGACAATTGGGAAAAGTACTTGACAATCGATTGCCAAAGCCTTATCTTGCCTCAAATCTCTATCCAATGCTTAAGATCATCATCTCGTCAATAGCTGTTGTTGCCGCAACATTCGCACCCATTAAAGTCAGCGATGACAGCAAGGGGCTGAAGGATCATTACCAAAATTATTTCCCGATCGGCGTAGCGATCACCCCGCAACAGCTACGTGACCCGGCCCAGCGTGATCTGATCCTGAAGCACTTTAACAGCCTGACCGCAGAGAACGCCATGAAAATGGGCCCACTGCACCCCGAAGAAGGCCGCTACTTTTGGCGCGACGCGGATTCGATAGTGGCATTTACTCAACGGCACGGTCTTAAACTGCGCGGTCATAACTTGTGCTGGCATACTCAGGCACCCAAATGGATGTTCACCGATGCGCAAGGTATCGAGGTAAGCAAGGAGGTTCTGCTGAAACGTTTGAAGGACCACATCCAAACGGTGGTAAGCCGCTACAAAGGTAAGATCTACGCCTGGGACGTGGTGAATGAAGCTATTGCCGATGAGCGCGACCGAGAGCTGCGGGAGTCGCCATGGTCTAAAATATGCGGTGAGGATTTCATTTTCGAAGCTTTCAAATACGCACACGAGGCCGACCCGGATGCCGTGCTGTTTTACAACGATTACAATACCGAGCAGCCGGGCAAACGCCAAAAGATCTACAACCTGCTTAAACGCATGAAGGATGCCGGGATACCTGTACATGGTGTAGGCTTGCAGGCGCATTGGTCATTACGCGGACCATCGCAAGCTGAGATAGAAAAGTCGATAGAATTATTCGCCTCGCTTGGACTAAAGGTTCAGATCACAGAGTTAGATGTTTCTATCTTCGACGATAATAAACCGGATACTTTAGGCTTCACTCCGGAGCGTGAGCAACAGTTGGCCGACCGCTACAAAATGATGTTCGAAGTATTCAGGAAGCACAAGCAAGATATCACGGGTGTAACTTTCTGGAATTTGTCCGACAAATCTACCTGGCTGGACAACTTCCCGGTAAGGGGGCGCAAAAATTACCCGTTGCTTTTTGACACCCAATTGCAGCCTAAAAAAGCGTATCGATCGGTAGTCGATTTCTGATCCGCAACCGATCCGTTGCGCAAATTACAAAACGCAAAAAAAGCAGTGTTTTTTCATCTTTTTTGACAAAAAACACTGCTTTTTCGTGCATTTTTCAAACACGTTCTAAGCACATTTTACTTAGCAGCCGACATGGATGGCGGCGCTAATTCAGGCGCGCTACCCCAGGTTTTGTTCGGTCGTGGACCCATTTGAAAAACCAGTCTGCCGCCATTCATCAGGTCGGTGTTGGTGAACCAGGTTTTGGCCAGCGGAGCGCCATTCAACGTGGCTGATTGGATGTATTTATTTTGTGTCGATACGTTTTTGGCCTCTACTACAAAGGTTTTGCCGTTGCCAATGTTTATGGTGGTCTCGTCAAATATAGGGCTGCCGATATCAAAAACAGGCTTAGCAGGGTTTTGCGGATAAAAACCCATCGCGTTGAACACATACCAGCTTGAGGTAGCGCCACCGTCCTCATCACCGGATATACCTTGCGGGGTGATATCGAACCACAGATCCATCAGCATGCGTACGCGGCTCTGGGTTTTCCAAGGCTGGCCAGAGTAATTGTACAAGTAGGGGATGTGGTAGGCCGGTTCGTTACCCTGGGTGTACATACCCACAAGGCCAGTCATATCCGGGAATTGCCCTAAAAAGGCCAGTTTATCCATCGTATGCCCAATAGTGAACAGCGAATCCAGCTTGGTATTGAACTTATCGCGGCCACCCATTAGGTTGATCAGGCCCTGCACATCGTGCTGAACATGCCAGGTATAGGTCCACGAGTTGCCCTCAGCAAAGTAGCCTTCACCTGCAAATCCACCCGAAAAACGTGGGTCGAACGGCTCCACCCACTTCCCATCAGCCGACTTTGGCGCCATCATCCCGATGGATGGTTTATACAGGTTCTGGTAGTTATGCGCCCGTTTCATAAACAACTCATAGTCGGCGGTTTTGCCTAATTCTTTGGCTAATTGAGCCAGGCACCAATCATCGTAACAATGCTCTAACGTCACCGATACCGATTGGCGACGGTGCCAGCCATCCACCTCTTTAACGGTCTCGGGCACGCCCACTTCTGGCAGCCAGCGCACCTGGTAGGGTAGTTTGTTGTACTTGTCTACGTTCTCTTTCTCCATAGCATCGGCACGGGCCGGCAGGGCGGGGTAGAAGCCCTTGTCAAAATAGTTCTGTTCCAGTTCGGTGATAGGGGCTTGGCCGCCGTCCTTCCAGGGGATCATGGTAGCTTCCATGTGATTCTTACGCATACCGGCGTAGGCTTTTTCGATGTCGAAACCGCGCAAACCTTTCAAATATGCCTCCACAATTACCGAGGTAGAGTGGTGACCGATCATCGCCCCCGAGCTTGGCAACCAGCCGGTACGCTCGTAAGTCTGGATAAAGTTGTTGATCATCTTGACCGTCTCATGCGGGCGGATGATGTCCTGCAAGGCATAAGCGCTACGGTAAGTATCCCATACGTTACCCATCCGCAAAGCGATGGTGCGGTACAGCGTACTGTAGAACGTGCCTCGCTGGCGTTCGGTGCCACCTTTTATCTTGATCAGACTTAGCTCTTTATCCCAGCGGTCTTTAGCCTGCAGTTTTACCTGCTCGAAGGTTTTTGTGCCTAATTGGTTGGTGGAGTAGGTCTTAGCCTCGGCCACGCTGTTAGGCGACACGCCTACACGCATCTCTACCGTCTGGGTCTTGGCGGTGCCCGGATAGCTTACATATAAGCCAAGGCCATTGCCTGTACGGGATACATTACCGATAGTGATATCATTACCCAGCCAACTGCCTGATGATGAGCCGGGCTTGCTTAGTTCGGCATAGAAGTAATTCTTATTCTCAATATTATTCCGTCCGCGCCCGGTCACAAAACCCGAGATGGTCTTATTATCCTTCACCTCAAAAGTAGAGTTGCCCTGCAAGGTCAACAGCAGGTTTGAGGTTTCCTTGACAGGTAGCGTGAACCTGAACAGCAATGCGTTATCCGTCACGGTGTACTCTACGTTAATGTCCGGATCCTCTAAAATGGCTTGATAGTAATACGGCGTGGCGGTCTCTAAAGTATGGTCGAATTTAGAGGCGTTGGCTTTGGCGCCGGTCTTAACCTCGCCGGTGGTCGCCATTAACGTTCCAAAACCTACCGGGAAGCCGAAGATCTTATCCGACAGGTAAAAGTCCTCTATCTCGGGGTTAAAATTGGGGAAACATTGCACCGACCCGCCCGGGGCTTTGATCACCGGCGCGGTGCTGCGTGTTTTGGGATTGATCGAGCCGATGTAAAGATCCACATAGTCGCTTGGCGATCTGCCGGCCACCATCGGCATGGCTTTTTTAGGCTTGCTTTGCCCCAAAGCCGAGGCCGCAAAAGTACAGGCTAATGCAGCCAGCAGAACTGGTTTGTAGAGGTTTGTCATATTGGTTTATATTTTGGTTAGGAGTTATATTCGGGATCTTTTTTTGAACGGGCTTCCAAAGGGGATGTCACCCTGAGCGCCGTCGAAGGGTGGTGCGGAGAGGCCTGCCCACCATGCTTCGACACGCTCAGCATGACACCCTATTTTAATACTTTTTACCTACTTCTCCACCCGCAACAACAACACCCCATGCGGTGCTACCTTCGCGCTCAGCGTTTTACCGCTAACTACCATATATTGCTGGCGCCATACATCACGAAATTTGGTGAAGCCGCTCAACTCGGGACTTGTTTTATCCAAACTGATGGTTTGATAGCTATCCGACATATTGAACAGGCCGATGGCTTTAGCGCCGCCTTTCAGTTCTTTTACCCATATCTGATAATTGGCATTTTTGACCGTTGGTAAGGCGCCTTTGCCTAAGGCGTCCTGATCAATGGCTATTACCTCGTCGTTGGTGAGCAGATTCAGCGTGAATTTATCCAGCTGGCCCATGTCGCAACCGATCAGTAATGGCGATGCCAGCAAACTCCAAAGGCTGATATGGGTGTATTGCTCATCAAAAGTTAATCGGGAATTATGCAGGCGTGGTCCCCAGCCTACTTTGCCAACTACCAGCATATCCGGATCATTAAAGTGGCCGGGCTGCGAGAACGGCGCGGCCGCATCCTGACGGAAACCAATGCCCGACATGCTTTGCCAGGTGTCCTCTATATCGCCGGTGGTACGCCAGCTGTTGCCGCCTACCTGCGCACCCCATTCCCAAACTTTGCCCATGCCGTACTGGCAAAAGCTATGCAGGATATCGCGGTTCAGTTTGGCCAGTGCCTCGGTCATTACGTAGTAGGGTTTTTTAAGGGCCGTCAGATCTGGGCGCGGGGCAACTTTGCTGTAGGCGCACCAATCATATTTCAGGTAATCCATCCCCCATTCGGCATAGGTTTGGGCATCCTGCAATTCATGGTCGAGGCTACCCAGGTAACCACCGCAAGTGGCATCCCCCGGAGATGAATAGATACCCATGCGCAGACCCAGGCCGTGTACATAGTCGGTCAGCGCTTTCATGTCAGGGAACTTGCTATTGGTGGTAATGCGGCCGTCGGGCAGGCGTGCTGCCGACTCCCAGCCGTCATCAATATTTACGTAAGCCCAGCCATGCGCGGCCAGCTTATCGGTCATGGTTTTGGCGGCGGTGCGCACTTTGGCATCGTCTACGCTTAAACCCCAGGCGTTCCAACTGTTCCAGCCTAATGCAGGTGTAAGGCCGATGGTATTGCCAATAACGATATTGAAAGCCTTGGTTTTACTGCCCCTTAAGTTACTCACGGTAAAGGTTACGGGATAAGTACCCGCAGCAGGAACCGAACCGGTGATCACGCCCGTAGCCGGGTTTAATTTCAATCCATCAGGCAGGCCGTCTACCTTATACTTTAAAGGTTTGGCACCCGTAGCCGGGATGAGGTATAAAAAAGGGTTGCCCGGTCGTGCGGCAAAAACATCGGCCCCGTTTATTCTTGGTTTGGATGATACGGGCGGAGTGAGGATGTAAGGCGTGCTCTCTGTATAAGATACCGTTGTCCCGGTTTTAGCATCCTCAAAATTGTAATCTAACCGGTACGACTTGGCCTGCGGTGCAACCACTCTGAACGGAAAATTGAACGGCCGTCCCTTGGCAAAATTAGCATCGGCCGACTGCTGCGATATTATGCCACCGGTCTCCGGGTCGGTCAATAATACGCTCAATCTGCCGCTAAAGGTGTCAGTATTGCTTGCCGTCAGTTTGATGGTTTTACCCACAAGGCCTTTATCGCCAAACCAAAAGTCCGACCCTGCATCATAGGCAATGCCGTCGGTAATATCAACCATGCCTATTTTGTAATTGGTGCCGTACATACCGCCATCGCCGTCCCGGTCAAAAATGCGCACAGCTATCAGGTTCTCTTTACCCCATAATATGGCCGGATCGTTGGCGGATATCTTATACTCGCGTGGCCCCCAGTTGCCCGAGGTCCGGATATCGCCTTTAGCGCCACCTAACCTGCCGATCAGTTTACCATTCAAAAAAACTTCGTCGCGGTCGTCAACATTGGCCAGGCTAATGCGCAGGCTGTCCTTTAAAAAGGCTTTCTCTTTTAACCAGGTCGGTATCACTACATGGTTGCGGTACCAACCAAAACCATCGTGACCAGGATAACCATTGGCCTCCCATGGGACAGATACATTGGCAGCCTTCCAGTCGGCATCATTAAATGTGGGAGAAGACCATTCGGGCGAGTCGCCGATATTGATCTTCCAGCCTTTAGCTATCGATATCTGTGCATCGGCATTAAAAGCCAAACAGACAATGGCAGCTACGGTAAGCAGCGTTCTTTTCATAAAAGCAGTAAAGTGTAGTTTATCAGGTTTTTTATGTCGATAAAAGCGTGGTCAGATAACTGTAACCAGTCGGAATGTTAACGTATGTTAATTTATACTAAGCAACCTTAAAAACCCCGACCTTAACGCCATCATCCCGCTTCTTTTGTATCGACACTGTGATCAGGCACTTCCGTTCAGTTGATGTGCCGTCATTCAATACTACAACAAAAAAAGCAGAACAGAAAGAAAAACAAACCAATAACCTAAACAATGGAACAGTCTTTAAACCAATCAACTACCTTAAAAGCCAATTAATGGCGGGTGCCATCGTTTGCGTATTTTTTGATGTTTATTTTAAGCGGAAGCGTCGTCGATCACCGATCGAAATTGGCGCGCCATTATTACAGCTATCTCTATAAATATGCACCCAAACAAAAGGTACGAATTTTTTTGTACCTTTAAGATGCTTACCTTATCTTTGTCTTATCACCCCACAAAACCTTGACCATATGAAACAGCTATTAAACCTTAAAACCCAAACGCGCAGCTTATTAACACGCTGTGTTATCACTCTTGCCTGCACTGTAGTGCTTGGTACGCCTGCGGCCATTGCACAAACACTTAAACTAAAGCCCGGCCAACAGTTTAGCTACGAAACAATGGAGCGTTATGTTATTCGTACGCAGGAGCATTCAAGTAAAAACTTTTATTACAGCAGATACAATTATCTGGTCAGCGGTATAGAAGGCGATAACTATGTGATCAAAGTATCGCCCCAACAATACCTTGCCGACGGCATCAACGGTATCGTGTTCGATTCGTCGGCACCGTCTGCCGAGCAGGAAAATGAGCTGCTCGCGGTAGTGCAAAACGCGGTCAGCAAATTAAATTTTACCATAGTGGTTAATAAGACAGGAAAATTGATGGATATAAGAGACACCGCCGGCGCACAAGCTTTTATTACCGCCAAACTTACCGAGCGTAACACATTTAAGGTGAAAAATCATGATATTATAGCGAGTGAGGGGCCACAAGTAAACTATTTGGACAATTTTATTTACGGTAGTGCACAGGTATTTAAAGCATCGGTGAAGCAGCCGGCTGGCAATAATGTAACAAAGGCAGGCGCCGGAGTTAGGTCGGTACGAAAAAAGGATGCGGAAACCGGGCTTATCGTGATATCAGAGAGAGATTCCACTGCAAATAAGATCTTTGCCGATACCAATAAATACGAATCGATAAAGTATAGCCACAGGTTGCAAATGGTTAAAGGTAATGTGTACCCGGTTTACGCCGAAGCCAGTCGCACTATCGGATATGACAACTATTATACCCCGCTCAACAAAGCTAAACGCAAACTGGCCGTTCTCCTTGATGAAGTATTGAACAACAAGGGCGCTTTAGGTATGCACGAACGTGCACAACGTAGTATTGACTCGTTAGATAAACTTTTTAAACCCGACGACTGGGCTTATCAGGGTGCGAAAGTTTATGTTTTAGGATTTATTGGAAGCAATGAATACATACAACTGTTAGAGAAGGTGCCTTACGCCTATCTGGAAAAGGATGGCCTGGTCAACGTTAAACTTGGGCGCCAGTTAGCTAATGGTAACACCACCCAACTGAGAACGGCGTTACAAATATTGTTCACCAAAATGCTTTGGGATAAAAAGTACCCTTCTAACGTAGATAATCTCTGTAACGATATCCATGATAACCTGGGCAAGCAGGTAAAGAATGCCAAAGACCCGAGGGCTATTAAAAAGATATTGGATGCGTTGATGGAAACAGAGCAACTACGCATACACGCGGTGAACGAAATACTGGCCGGACTAAAGACCTATTGCCGTGTAAAACTGGCGACCGACGCTAAACAATTGACACCCTATATCAACTTTAACTATAACAGCTTATACGATAAGGCCAGCCGGTACAGGATGCTGATCTTTGATGAACTGATAAAAAAACAAGTACCTGATTCCATCCTGACCGCTTATAACGACTATACGATAGAGATGGTAAAAGGTAATATCGCTGCCATTAATTCGGGCGATGTGCCGGGTATGAGCAAGTATCGGGTAGAACCGTTTTTGGGCCCGCGGAGGGTGCTTTATAAGAAATACCTGGCCGAGGCCTATTATCGTAAAAGCTTGCTGCAAAAAGATCGTTCGGTAGCTTACCTGCAAATGGCGGTGGACTATTTGCCCAACCAGCAAGATCTGATGAATAACCGGGGCGGCTTTGAACGGGAGAACGCCTACGTGGCATCCAAGCCCTATAAAGAACTTTACATGAAAGCCGCTGAAAGCGGCGCGCTCAGCCCCGAGCAATTGCTTAAACAGTACGTAGATCTGGTAGTCATTGAGCCGGAGCGCTACCCATCGTTGAAAGAAAAGTACATCAAATCATTCCCTGCGGGCGACTTTAAAAAGTTCTTTAACGATGCGTTGAAAGAGAAGTTACCTTCAACTCCTGATTTTACTTTGAACGATCGTTCAGGTAAACAGTTAGCTATGAAAGATCAAAAAGACAAATTTACCTTTGTTGATTTTTGGGGCACCTGGTGCGGCGCTTGCGTAGATGAGATACACAGGGTTGAAGCATTATACAAAAAAGGCATCGCCCCGGGTAAACTGACGGTAACCACTATTGCCTGCTTTGATAAAAAGAAGAACGTCGACGATTTTATGGAAGCCCGCAAGTACACTTACCCGGTGCTAATGTCCGACGGTAAGGTTGAGAAAGATTTTAAAGTGATCGGTTACCCTACCAAATTGTTGTTGTTGCCCAATGGCACTTATCTGGATATCCCTTACCAGGCTGATTACAAACCTATAGTGGAGAAGTATCTGGCTTGGGAGATGTAGATCCCCGAAAAGGCATTATGGTTTTTCCGTCGGGAGAGGGCCTGTAGGTGAAACACCTAAGTCTTCCCCGCTTACTTCACGCCCTCAATGATCTTGATCTCGGTCCGGCGGTTAAATTGATGGTCTTCTTCGCTGCAACGGACGCGGTTGGCGCACTCGTTAAGCAGGCGGGTCTCGCCGTAGCCTTTGGCCACCATACGGCTGCCTGCTATGCCATGTCTGCGCAGGTAGGCCACGGCCGCCTTGGCCCGGGCGTCGGATAGGAGCATGTTATAGTAGTCAGATCCGCGCGCGTCGGTATGGGCCGATAGTTCTATCTTGATGGTGGGGTTCTCTTTCATGATCCGCACCAGGTTGTCCATTTCGGTCTGGGCATCGGGGCGGATATCGTACATGTTCAGATCGTAGTAAATATTACGGATGATAAAGGTTTTATCTGTAGTGAGTGGCTCCATAGCCAGCTGGATAATCGCCGAAAAGCCCGGCACGATGCTGCGCCCCGGCAGGTGGTTGCTAACGGGATAAAAGCCTTTTCGTCGGGTCTCCACCGTATAATCGCGACCGGGCACTACCTTGAACTGGAACTTACCATCCGGCCCTACCATTTTACCCTCTAACGGGATTCCCTCGCTGTTGCGCAAGGTAACTGATACCGAATCTATCTGCTTGCCGCTGGCATTATTCATCACCGTGCCTTCAAGTATCACCATCGCGGGACTACCAAGGGCGGCATTTGTGGTCGGTGGTGCTGGCTTGGCCGCTATTGGTTGGGACGTTTTAAGCTGATCATCTGTACCGGTGTAGGTAAAGGCGTAAATATCATCGTTACCAGATCCGCCTTGCCTGTCGGACGAGAAGAAGCCTGTCTTACCGTCCAGCGTGGCCAGCGCAAAATCATCACTGGTAGAGTTAAGCGGGTGTTTCAGGTTTTTCGGTTCGCTCCAGTTAGTGCCCGACCCTGTCGATGAAAAGATATCATAACCACCCATTCCCGGCAACCCTTTTGATGCAAAGTAAAGCTTGCTATCGCCACCAATGGACGGGAAAGCTTCGTCGGCAACGGTATTGATCGTCTTACCGCAATTAATGGGCTTGCTCCACTTGCCGTCGGACAGGCGCTGGCAGTACCAGATGTCGGTCTTACCCAAACCGCCGGGCATATCTGATGTAAAGTAGAGCATCTTGCCGTCGGGCGTTAAAGCCACATGGCCGACCGAATACTTAGAAACATCATTATACTGGAAGGGAACAAATTTGCTCCATTTGCCTTTCTCTTTGATCACCATCACTAATTCAAGTCGGCGGATGTAAACGCGCTCGTCATACGGCGTTTTAACATTGCTCAGGCTGCCCCGGCCGGCGCGCGTGGTTACCGTAACATAAGCGGTATCGCCGGTCTGGTTCACCACCATTGGCCCGGTATGGTAATCTTTCTTGAGGTTGATCCTGCCCGACCGTTGAAAGTCTACATCGTTAATGCGTTGTTTTTTGATGTCGTAGGTGAACATCTTCAGCCACTCGTTACCTGTTCGGGCGTAAATGCCTTTATCGTTGTTGCGGTACTCGCCAGTGGCAAGATCTGATGTAAATAGCAGGGTGTCTTTATTAAGATACGATGGCCCCCAATCAGAAAATATGGTGTTCAGTCTCTTCTCTACCGTTATGGCGTAATTGCCATCGCGTTTCATCCAGGCCTCGGCCGAGTCGCAAACCGCCAGGCGAAAATTGACCAGGCCTTTATCGGTCTCGTTAGCGTAGTAACGTTTGTACATGTCCTTGGCTAAGGCAAACTTTTTATTGCGCAAGAGGGCCTCGGCGTAAAAGAAAACGTCCACAATGCGGATGCCTTTAATGTTGATCAGCTTGGCATACCATTCTTCGGCCCGCTCGTAGTTGTTCATCAGTCGGTAGCAATCGGCAATACGCTCCCAAACTTCTACCGGGGCATTTTCAGATTCGGCCAGTTTCAGGTATATCTCTAAACTATTATAATATTCGGCGCGCTCGAACAGACGGTCGGCCTGGGTGCGCCGGCTGGTCAGTTCCTGAGCGTTGGCCCCGGCAGTAAGCAGTAGTACGGATATGAAAAGTAGTAGATACCTGATCATGTAAATATCCTAAAAATAACGCGGACTAAGCACTTTTTCGCGGCGCTTGGTAAATGTAATGCCTATACCCAACTCGTGCGTGCCGTTTTGCACGGTGGCCAATTTATTCATATTATAATCAAATGAATAGCCTATCCTAAAGCGCTCGTTCACATAGAACTGCACAATGGCCGCAGCCGCGTCATAGTCGCTCAAATTATCGGTCAATGCTGTTTTGCTGAAAGACTTTACCCCCGTGCGGTAGGTAGCCCCAAGCCATAATGTTTTTCCTAACAAAATGTTTGCGCTCAGGTCCAGATTGGTCGGTCCTTTGAAATCCTCCTTTATCAGGAAGTTGGGCTTAAAGTCGATATTCTCGTTCAACGGCATCATGTAACCGGCGGTAAGGTAAAAACTGCGTGACTGGCGCACTACGTTCTGCCTGTCCTTATTAAAAGCGGCATCCGCCAATAGGTTTACGCCCGATATACCGATGTAGAATTTGCTGGAATGATAAAAAGCCCCCAAGCGCGCAGTGGGTGATATTTTGCTGGCGTTGCCGATGTTGACATTGGGATCATTAGCGTCGGTGGGGTTAAATTTACTGCCATCCACGATATATTGCCCTGCGCCTACACCAACACCCAGGCTCAGGCGTTTGCTATCCTCGCTGTTCAGTTGCAGTCGGTAGGCATAATTGGCCAAAAAGGTAGTGGTAGTTTGCGGCCCAAGCTGATCGCCAAGTACTACAAACCCAAGCCCTACATTTTTGTGGGCATCTATTACTCCATCATAAGTTATAGCGCCTGTACGCGGGGATCCGGGGATACCGGTCCACTGCAAACGGCTTACAATATTCAGCGACCAATCTTCTTTATAACCAGCGTAGGCCGGGTTTACCGTCAATCCTGTAAAGGCATATTGGCTGAATTGGATGCCCTGTTGCGCATAGCCTTTATAAGCTACGCCAAGCACCATCAGCAACATATATATCCTCACAAGTTTCATCAGCACAAATTATCTCTTTAAAAACACCCAACCCTTAAAGGTTGCCAAAGCCCCCGATATCGGATCCTTTTTGGTCAGTACATAATAATAGGTCCCCTCGGGCAGGCCATCGCCGCTCCAGGTATTCAGGTAATTAGCATTGCGGTACACCTCGTTACCTAAACGGTTAACAATGATGAGTAACGAGCCAGGGAATAACTGAATATCAGGCACTATAAAGGTGTCGTTCAGCCCGTCGCCGTTAGGCGTAATGATATTGGGGATGTTAAGTGTTTGCGGGATGACCGTGATTGCGATATCGGCCGAACAACCCGCCACGTTTGTGCGCAGGACGTGGTAAACGCCCGGCGTTTTAAACCCGCTCACGGTAGTGCTCAAACCCGCCGAGTTGGCGATGCTCAACACGGCCGGCGTACTGCCCGACTGCGACCAGGTGCCCGGGTTGGTATCTGTTAAGGTGACCACCTCATCTATCACAACTGTCCTTGTCCCGGTAATATCGGGCGTGCCTATAAAGCTGAGCGAATTGGTTTTGATATTATTACACCCCGCGCCCGACGGTTCCGAATTACACTCCACCAACGGATCGGTCGGTGTGGTGTTATCAGGGTTGGTAGCGTCGGGGTCGGTCACATCTGCTGGGCGTAAGATCGATGCCGTCACGTTAACCACCGCCCCGGCTGTGGATGCCGCAACCTTGCCCGTTACTGTGAAGGTGCGGATGGCCCCGTTAGCCAGATCCAGCATGGCCGAATAATTATTATTGGTAGTTACTCCATTGTTAACGCTTGATGTACCCGTTGTACCGGCATGAGTGACCCTAACCTCCGTCAACGCGGCCGGGAACGAGAAGCTGAACTTACTGCCCGTAACATTGCTCGGTCCGTTATTTTTTACGGGGATAGTATAAGTGATGGTCTGCCCCGAGCAACTGCCCGAAACACCGGTACTGGTAATGCCGGTCACTTCCAGATCGGCCTGCAATAGCTGGAACGAACTGGTGGCTACCAATGGTGTGGCCGCTATATATGCCCAGGTATCCAATCCGCGCTGATCTCCAAAATCAACCGGGCTGCCGCCGGGGGTACCCCATTTATGGCCATT
The DNA here is from genome assembly GCF_015222005.1 of Mucilaginibacter myungsuensis. GTDB lineage: Bacteria > Bacteroidota > Bacteroidia > Sphingobacteriales > Sphingobacteriaceae > Mucilaginibacter > Mucilaginibacter myungsuensis. Next base: position 712,481 of record NZ_JADFFL010000002.1, read on the forward strand.
GGTACGGCTGTCGCCACCTGTGGTATTTACCCGTGGCGACGATGCTGTGCCCGATTGCACGATCTGCGAATCGTCCCAATAAACCGTATAGTCGGGCGACTGGAAGCCGTTGGCGCGGGTAAGTTTCAAGCCGTTAATGTTACGCTCCACATCAAAAAAGGGGAAATGAACTTCGCCGCCAAAAAGTACTACGTTAAGGTTGGTATTATAGCTGCCTGCAGTAGCCGGGTTACCCTGGCCGTCCAAACCGTCCCAGATAATATTGTTAGGGCCGGCGACTACGCTGCCTGTCAGTTTGCGATCTATGGCATCGGTGAAAATACCGTTGCGGTTAATATCTATCGATATTTGAAAATTGCCGTTCTTGTTGGCATTGAAAGTCATGGTAGCCCCGATGGGGAAAGTACCGGCACGGCCTGATGCACCTTCTTTACCGGCAATGCCGTAGTTGGTGAGTGTGGGTTCTACCACAGCGTTCAAGAGCCAGGTAGTGCCGCTTGGCGAATTAGCGCTGGCAGGCAGATCGGCAGCAGGCTGATTAAAAAATATCTTATAAGTAATATCCGACTGCGTATCCGGCAGGCGCGGGTCGTGCACATCCGGGTTGGCCAGCGAGTTAATACTTTTGTAAGATGCCGTACCATCGGCCAAACGGAAACCTTTATTATTAACAAAGAACGAGAAGCCGTTACCCGCCTGCCCGTTATTATCTAAAGTATATTGATAACCATCGCGCGTCAGCACCTGAAAGATGCCGTTAAAGCCCACATCAAAACTGCCTAATATGCCCGAAAAAATATTTGTAAATACCCTCCCGGTCAAAAAAGCGGTGTTGCCGGCATTACGTACGGATATATCGAATGCGGCTATCACTTGACCGTTAGGCTGGGTCCAATCGGCATTAGCGGCTATCGGGGTAGGGTTTGCGCTTTGCGCACCTCCATTTTGCGATATAAAGTCTATCTCCCATACCCCGGCTTCAGCAGCGGTTACGGTGTGTTTATAAGGAGTATAGCCATTTGTATTGGGCAGCGCACCGGCCAATTCCTGACCGCGATCAGCGATAAGGCCCACGGTAGTAGATGTTCCGCTGCTGAAAGTGGCGCCATTCGGCGACCGTAAGTTGATCGTCCCTAAGCCGTTACCTTGCACGCTCGAGCCTACATTGATCACCTCGCCGGCCTTTACAAATACCTTCATGGTGCCGTTGGTAGGGAACGTAAACGACTCTGATACACGGGTCCCTGATACCAAGAACGCACGGTTCCCCCCATTAGCGTTCACCTCTTTGCTGCCCTCGGCCAGCGCGGCGGCCGGGATAAGCAACAAGCAGATAAATGCCCGCAAGCAGGTGATAGTGCCGTTTTTAATTAGGGTTCTCAAGAGCCAATTGTTGTAAAGTATAGGAAAGTATTAAAACTGTTCGAATATACGGTAAATTGTTAAAACCCATATATTTGATAATATGCCCTTGTTGATAGAAACAAAGAGATCGGTCATTCGTGAATTTTACCCGAACGAGGAAGATGCCTTTGTGGCCCTGTTTGCCGACCCGCGTGTAAACCAGCACCTGCGTGAACGCACCGAGGACGAGATCCGTACGATGTTCCGCGATACCCTGGCCGAATATGCTGCCGGATCGCTGTTCAGTAACTGGGCGGTGATAGATAAAGGCAATGACAGCTTTGTTGGGATGGGCCTGCTACGCCCTTACGAGGACAAGCCCGGCAAACTGGAAGTAGGCTACGCGCTCAACGTACCTTATTGGGGCCGTGGCTTAGCGTCGGAAATTACGGCTGCACTTATTAATTACGCTAAGCAGTTCCCCAATATAGATGAGATCGTAGCCGTTACCACTACCAATAATTATCCATCACAAAAAGTGCTGACAAGATCGGGACTAACGCTACAGGGCAACATCGTGCGTAACAATACCGAACTCTGCCTATTTAAGCTATCCATTAAATAACGAATAATTTTATGACGTACACTTGATATTTCAATTCCCGTTATCGACCTTTGCATTTAGAATTAGTCTAAATAAATGAAAACAAAAGCTCTTATCTTATTATTGGCTGCAGCTGTAGCCTGTAATGTTCAAGCCCAAACAAATAAAGACCGCGCTGCTGTAAAGACCGTCGCTAAAAAGGCTACCGGCGATAGCAAATTTGAGCAGGACCGCGCTGCTATTATGGCCCTTGCCGGCCACTACAAAGTTACTTTTAACTACGCCGAGACCTTTGCCCCGGATACGGCTTACAAGTTCCATCCGCGTTATAACTCGTGGGGTTACGAGTGGGCGGTGATCGCCGAGGATTCGCCGAAAAAGATCGTGATCCAACACTTACTGGCTATTGATGATAGCACGGTGATCAAACACTGGCGCGAGGATTGGGTATACGAAGAGACCAACCTTTTGGCATTTGATCAGGGCAATACCTGGAAAATGAAACACCTGAAACCTGCCGAAGCTAAAGGCCGCTGGGTACAAAAAGTTTACCAGGTTGATGACAGCCCGCGTTACGAAGGTATTGGTACCTGGGTACATGTTGACGGCAACCACCAATGGCAAAGCGAGACCGATTCGCCGCTGCCACGTCGCGAATACACCAAACGTAACGACTACAACGTACTGCGCCGCGGTAACCGCGTATTTTTCACTAAAGACGGTGTAATGTTTGAGCAGGACAACAAAAAGATCGTTCGTAAGCCTGAAGGCGATAAATTATTGGCGCAAGAAAAGGGTTACGAAGAATTCACTAAAGTTGACCCGGCAAAATTTGCCTATGCCGAAAAATGGTGGGGCGAGCAAAAAGCCTATTGGGCCGATGTACGCACCGTTTGGGACGGCGTTTTTGCTAAGCGCGAAACCTTGCAATTAGAGACCAAAAAGAACGGTAAGAACCTTTACCAAAAATTATTCGATCTGGGCGACCAGTCGGTAAAAGAGAAATGGTCTTCAACTAAAAATAAAGAAGAAGCGGCTAAGATCATCAACAATTATTTAGCTGTTATTTAAGCCGATACTGATATATAAGAAAAGGGGTATTATCGTTCAGATAAATACCCCTTTATCATTTCGGTAAGATGTTACGTAGATACCGGAGGCCCCCCATCCAGCAGAAAAACAAATAGCTCTTTAGGGCCATGCGCCCCTAATACCAGCGTTTTCTCAATGTCAGCCGTACGGCTTGGGCCGGTAATGTTGCTGATCATGCTGGGGATGTTTTGGCCGTATTTTTCTTTGATGATCTTAAAGCCGTCCTTCAGGTCCATCACCAATTGCGATGTATAAGCTACCACCAAATGCGCCGGGGGATAAATGCTTAACCTGCGCCCGGCGGCGTTGCCGTTAGATATCATGATGCTGCCGTTACGGGCTATCAGCGCCTCGCACAGCGTAATGCTTGCATCGGCCTGGTCAAAGTCCTTATCGGTCTCGTAAAAAGGAAATTCGTAGGTTTTTAGCAGGTTTTGCAGTTGGGGTTCCCAGCAATACATTTTGTGCCAGCCGCGTTCTTGGGCAATGGTAAGCAGTTGCTCTATCAGGTGTATCTCGTCCTCGCAAAAAACAAAATTGCCTTTAACGGCCATCAATTCTTCGGCAAAGGTTACCTCTAACAATTCATCACTATCGTGATAAAGCGGCAGGTTCTCTAACTGAGGGTAGGGGTTGTCGCGCTTCTCTAACAAAGCGCTCCGCACTTTCTTCAGCAGTTTTTCTTTAGCGGTAGTGATGTTTTTCATTTGCCTGTATCCGGGCTATTTAACCACAAAGGTCATAAAGTTTTTCACAAAGGACACAAAGAAATATTTGTTTAAGGGTAAGCAAAGCCTTTGTGCCCTTTGTGCTTTCCCTTCTTTGCGGCCTTTGTGGTTAAAATGACCTTTGCAAAAAAGCCACCATGTAAACACGGTGGCTTGCAATATTTATTTAAAAGTATTATTCAGCTTTTGGCGCTTCTTCGCCCGGCTCTTTGTCCAGGCTGATGCTTTCAGGTGCCAGGGCGCCTGAAAGCGGCTCGAGCGAATTATCCGGACCGTTCACAAATTTATCGTAAGCGGTGCGGTGCTCAAAAGGGCGCTTGCCTAACAGATCTTCCAGATCCGACTGAAACAATACTTCTTTCTCTAACAATTTCTTAGCTACGGCTTCTAAACCGTCGCGGTGTTTGTTGATCAGGTCTTTAGTTTTTTGATAAACTTCGTCAACCAAACCGCGCACTTCGTGGTCGATCAACTCTGCAGTTTGATCAGAATAAGGCTTGCTGAACTGGTTCTCGCCCTGCGGATCGTAGAACGATACATTACCTACCTTATCATTCATACCGTAGATCTTCACCATGCCGTAAGCAACACGGGTAATGCGCTCTAAGTCGCTCAATGCACCGGTAGTGATCTTACCGAACACGATATCCTCGGCAGCGCGGCCACCCATGGATAGGATCATATCGTCGATCAATTCTTCTTTAGCTACCAGGAAACGCTCGTTCGGCAGGTATTGGGCATAACCCAAAGCAGCCACACCACGCGGAACGATAGATACTTTCACCAAAGGATCAGTATGCTCTAAGAACCAGCCTGCAATAGCGTGACCGGCCTCGTGATAAGCAACCACACGTTTTTCTTCAGGTGATATCAAGGTATTCTTTTTCTCCAGACCACCGATCACACGGTCTATGGCATCCTGGAAATCGATCATATCAACCGACTCTTTATTTTTACGGGCAGCGATCAGGGCAGCCTCGTTACAAACGTTAGCTATCTCGGCACCCGCAAAACCAGGGGTCTGTGCCGATAATTTCTTAGCGTCCACATCTTCTGACACTTTTACCGGTTTCAGGTGAACTTTAAAGATCTGCTCGCGGCCGTTCAGATCCGGTTTATCGATAGATACTTGGCGGTCAAAACGACCTGGGCGCAATAAAGCAGAGTCTAACACATCCGGACGGTTGGTAGCAGCCAAAATGATGATACCGGAATCGGTACCGAAACCATCCATCTCTACCAGTAACTGATTAAGCGTGTTCTCGCGCTCGTCGTTACCACCTACAATATTGTTCTTCCCACGGGCACGTCCGATAGCGTCTATCTCGTCAATAAAGATGATACAAGGTGCTTTATCCTTAGCCTGGCGGAACAGGTCACGTACACGCGACGCACCCACACCAACGAACATCTCTACGAAATCGGAACCCGACAGCGAGAAGAATGGTACGTGGGCCTCACCTGCAACAGCTTTAGCTAATAAAGTTTTACCAGTACCCGGCGAGCCTACCAACAGCGCACCCTTAGGGATCTTACCACCCAGGTTGGTGTATTTTTTAGGGTTACGCAGAAAATCTACGATCTCCATCACCTCTTGTTTGGCTTCTTCTAAACCGGCAACATCATTAAAGGTAACGTTAACCTGCGATTCTTTATCGAACAACGTAGCCTTTGATTTACCGATGTTAAAGATCTGGCCACCCGGGCCACCGCCTGCACCACCACCCATACGGCGCATAATGAATAACCATACCGCTGCGAACAATAACACCATGATCACACCCTGGAAGAACCAGTTTGACAGCAGGCTGTTACCATTCTCTAAAAGTACAGGGATCTTTTGCACGTTAGGGTTGTCTTTACGTACGGCGTTGATGGCCTCGTTAACGTCCTTGAACGATGAGTAGTTAAAATTGTATTGCGGACCGTTCGCCCCGTTACCCATCATGCCACGCTGGTCGCGTACAGCTGCGTATTGGGTTTTCTTTTTAAGGCTATCCTTCTTGATGTAGACGTTAACGATCGCACTTTCTCCCTCTTTAAAAACGGTCAGTTTTTCAACATCATTATTCTTGAGCATGTTGCTCTCAAAATCCTGATAGCTGATCTGTTTGGTACTGCCGGTATTGAGTATCTGCGCCACCACAAAAAATGCAATGATGATGACAGCATAAAACCACATAAAATTAAACTTAGGTGGTTTGGATGGGCTTAGTTTTTTATTAGTGATCTTACGTACTGGCTTTGGTTTTTCCAATTGATTATCTTTCATTTTTTGTTGTCAAGGCTTAAACGCGCTCGCGCGCTTCAAATTATATCAGGGACGCAAAACCGTTGTTTAAGCGCTTTTGTAATTTTTAATTTCCGCATCCCCCCACAGATCCTCCATTCCGTAAAACTCACGTTTATCCGTACGGAAAACATGTACTACAATGTCAATGTAATCCAGCAGTATCCATTCGGCGTATTCCAAACCCTCTTTGCGCCAAGGCTCCTGCCCGGTGGCTTTAAAGATCTCGTCTTCCACGCTATCGGCAATGGCCTTTACCTGGGTGCCCGAATCGGCATTGCATACCACAAAATAATCAGTTACAGATCCGTTGATGCTCTTCAGGTCCAACCGCACAATATCGTTGCCCTTCTTTTCCTGTATCCCATGGATGGCCAATTCCGAAAGATAGGCCGACTCTTTTAATGCTTTACTTTTTACCATTAAAAAGTTTTAAATTTGTTCTAATTGATCTATCGCTAATATACATTGCAAAATAACACATTTACAAGATTATTTGTTGGACAAAATTTAGTGGTCCTTAAAGAGGCCGACTCGACCAACAATTATCTTAAGGAACTATTGTCAAATACTAAGCCAGTTGCCGACGGAACGGTCATTATGGCAGAAAGCCAGTATGCCGGGCGCGGGCAGCAGCAAAACAAGTGGCATAGCGCCCCGGGCATGAACCTGACATTCAGCCTGCTACTGCGCCCCTCGTTCTTACCACTCGGGCAACAGTTTTACCTTACACAAGCGGTCAGCATTGGCGTAGTGTCCGCTTTAAGACAGGCAACGTCCGAAAACGTACAGGTAAAATGGCCCAATGATATTTACTTTGGCGACAAAAAGCTGGGCGGCATCCTGATAGAGAATATCGTGCAGGGCAGCAATATCAAGCATTCTATAGTTGGCATCGGCCTTAATGTTAACCAGACCGATTTCCCGCCCGAGGTGCCCAATCCCACATCGGTAAAGCAGATATTACACAGCGATCACGATCTGCATCAATTATTATCCCAAATTTGTGCTCATATAGAGGCCTGGTACTTAAAGTTAAAGGCCGGCAAATGGGACGAGATCCGTCAGGCTTATCTCAATAATTTATATTGGTTAAACCAGGAGCGGGAATTTTCGTCGGATGGTGTAGACTTTACCGGGACGATCACCGGCATTACCGAACACGGTTTTTTAGTTGTGCGTACGGAAAGCGAAGAAAAAGAGTTTAATTTGAAACAAATACAGTTTTTAAACAAATAAGCATAAATGAAAAAGTTACTTTTTGTATTAGTGTTGATGCTGGCCGGCCGCGGTGCTTTTGCCCAGATAGAAAGCCACGTTACCTGGGCCTATGCTGCCAAAAAGGTAAGCGCTACCGAAGCCGTAGTATTGATCAAAGCTACTATCGATGACGAATGGCATGTTTACTCGCAAACCGTAAAAGACGGTGGCCCGATCAAAACATCGTTCAAATTCACACCATCAAAAGAATTTACCCCGGTAGGTAAAACCACCGAGCCAAAGCCGATCACTAAATATGAAAAGAACTTTGGCATGGATGTAAGCTATTTTGAGAACTCGGTAGTTTTTCAGCAAAAAGTAAAACTGAAAGGCAAAAAAGCCACTGTTAAAGGTAGCCTGGAGTACATGACCTGTAACGATCAGAAATGCTTACCGCCGGAGACCGTTGAATTTTCGGTTAACGTAGCCTTGTAATTTAAAAGATAGCCTAACATGAGAAGGTTGTTGTTGATATTGATCCTCGCGCTTGGCGCGAGGGCATCGTATGCCCAGATAGCGCAACACGTTACCTGGGCTTCGGGCTTTAAAAAAGTGTCGGCTGCCCTGGGCGTGGTAATGCTGAAAGCGACGCTTGACGAGGGTTGGCACATTTACTCGGCCACCACCGGCAAACCCGACCCGACTAAAACGACCATCGCGTTCGGTGCATCAAAAACGTATGCCCCCGTGGGCAATATCATCCAGCCTAAACCGATCAGCAAATACTTTAGCGGCGCTAAAATGACGCTGAGTTACTTTGAAGGCCAGGTGGTGTTTCAGCAAAAAGTTAAGCTGAACGCTAAAACAAGTAAGATAAAAGGCACGGTAGACTACATCGTTTGTAACGACCACACCTGCCTGCCGCCCGAGACCTTTGAATTTACCGTACCGGTAGCCATATAATTACTGTAATGAGATCCTTTATTTATCGCGGCGTGAGGCCGCTTATTTTTTTGTTAGTACTGATGGCTTTTGCCTTCAGCGGTACCGCCTATGCACAAACAGACTCTGTGAGTACTGATGATGTAGAATTCACTACCATTCCTACCCGTGCCGATAGCATTAAAGCTTATCAAAAAAAGCAGGACAGCATCAAAAAGGCCGAGGCGGCTAAAGCAACCACAGCTCCGGCTGCCGAAAAAAAGGCTGACAGCAAACAAAGCTTATGGCAGATCTTCATTGCCGGGTTTTTAGGCGGCTTTGCCGCATTCCTGATGCCTTGCGTTTACCCGATGCTGCCGCTGACGGTAAGTTTCTTTACTAAAAAAGGCGGAACGCGTAGCAAGGCGATAGGGCAATCGGCATTGTATGGTTTGTCTATCATTGTCATTTATGTGGCCTTAGGGTTTATAATTACGTTGGTATTCGGCCCATCGGCACTTAACGGACTGGCCACGAACGGCATATTTAACTTCGTGTTCTTTTTATTGCTGGTGATTTTCGGGGTGTCGTTCTTAGGCGCGTTCGAGATACAACTGCCAAGTTCGCTGGCCAATAAAATGGACGAGAATTCGGATCGTGGCGGTTTGATCGGTATCTTCTTTATGGCAGCTACGCTGGTGGTAGTGTCGTTCTCTTGTACCGGTCCGATCATCGGTTCGGTATTGGTTGATGCAGCTACCAAAGGCGAACGCTTGGCACCAGCCATAGTGATGTTGGGCTTTTCGTTAGCGCTGGCATTACCGTTCACCATTTTTGCCATGTTCCCATCGGCGCTGAAGAGCATGCCAAAATCAGGCGGATGGCTGAATAGCGTTAAAGTGATCCTGGGTTTCCTGGAAATAGCCTTCGCCCTGAAATTTTTATCGAATGTAGACCTTGCTTACCACTGGGACCTGATCGATCGCGAGGTATTCCTGTCGCTTTGGATAGCCATTGGTATACTGATGTGCTTGTACCTGATCGGCAAGATCAAATTCGCACATGACAGCGACCTGCCGCACATGTCTGTACCGCGTACTTTTATCACCATCGCGTTGTTCGCCTTTACGGTTTATATGATCCCGGGCTTATGGGGTGCGCCGCTAAAGTCGATCAGCGCGTTCCTGCCGCCAATGAGTACGCAGGATTTTGACATATCATCCGGCACAGGTTCGGCTCCGGCAGCCGCCCCTGCAACAACCATCATCAAAGAGAAAAAGTACGAAGAGATATTTAAACGGCTGCCAAGAGTTAAAGGGGTAGATGATTGGTACGACTATGACCAAGCCATCGAAGTTGCCAAGCAATTGAAACGCCCGGTGCTGATAGATTTTACTGGTTGGAACTGTGTTAACTGCCGCCAAATGGAGGCTAATGTGCTCCCTAAACCCGAAGTGCTTAAGCGCTTGCAAAATGATTTTGTAGTGGTTCAATTAGTTATCGACGATAAAACCGAATTACCGGAGAGCGAGCATTTCATCTCTAACGTTGACGGGAAAAAGGTAACTCAATTGGGTGGCAAATGGTTGGATCTTGAGATGAGCAAATATGACAATAATGCCCAGCCTTATTACGTGATCATTAACGAGAAAGGCGAACCGTTGGTAAAACCACACGGTGTATTACCTGTCGAGGAGTTTGTAAAATACCTTGATAGCGGCATAGCGGCCTATAAAGCCCAAGCCCAACAATAACCGTAAAGTCATAATATCGATATACAAGGCGGCGCTTAAAATAGGTGCCGCCTTTTTGCGTTTTATGGACAGATCTTTTACTATTATGATAAGCTACCGTTAAAAGCCCTTAATAGTGAATTTTATAGCCGATACACAAAAATTAAGTGTAAATTTGCAGCGCTTTAAGCGTACCTGATACACTAAGCAGGTCTGCGCATCGGTAAACAAGCATTTCAAAACTTAAATGAGTCAAGTAAAAAAGATAGGCGTATTTACATCAGGTGGCGACGCCCCGGGTATGAATGCTGCTATTAGGGCAGTTGTTCGCAGCGGCCTGTATTATAATTTAGAAGTGGCGGGTATCCGCCGTGGTTACGAAGGAATGATCAGCGGTGATATCTTTGATATGGACCGCAAATCGGTAGGTAACATCATCCAACGTGGTGGTACTATTTTAAAGACCGCCCGCAGTGATCAGTTCCGCACCCCTGAAGGCCGCAAAACGGCATATGATAACTTAAAGGCCCACAACATTGATGCTCTGGTAGCGATTGGTGGCGACGGTACTTTTACCGGCGCAAATATCTTTAGTCAAGAGTATGACATCCCTGTACTGGGCTTACCCGGTACAATTGATAACGACCTTGCCGGTACTGATTTTACTATCGGTTATGATACGGCTATCAACACCGTGATAGACGCTGTAGATAAGATCCGCGACACGGCAGAGTCTCACGATCGTTTATTTATTGTGGAGGTAATGGGCCGCGATTGCGGTTTGATCGCTTTACGTACAGGTATTGCAGCCGGGGCCGAAGCGATATTGATCCCTGAGACCAAAACGGATGTTGATGCGCTGTTCGCTCATTTAGAGCATGCCCGTAAAGACAAATCATCAAAAATAATTATGGTTGCCGAAAGCGGCGAGGCAGGTAATGCTTTCGATATCGGCCGTCAGGTTAAAGAGCGTTTCCCGCAGTATGATACCCGTATCTCTATCCTGGGTCACATACAGCGTGGCGGACGCCCAAGCTGTATGGACCGCGTATTGGCCAGCCGCGTAGGCGTAGCCGCCGTAGAGGGCTTAATAGGAGGCCGTAAGAACGAGATGGTTGGCATCGTTAATAACGAGATCGCTTATACACCGTTCGAAAAAGCGATAAAGCATAATGTAGAGATCAACGAGAAGTTCTTGAAGATCGTTGAGATATTGGCGATATAAGCCTTGAGTCGGAAGTCTCAAGTCAAAAGTCTTAAGTCAGGATAACGTCCTTACTTGAGACTTTTTTATTTCGGAACATTTGACCTAAGACTTTCGACTACGGACTTAAGAGTTACAACAGCTTCTCTGCCACTTCTGCCCAATTGTTAACCCGTTCATATTCGGTCAGGCCAACATTATGCGGTGAGGTGAATAGCAAGTGCCGACCGATCTTTGGGTTGAAATTTCGGGCGCGGTCATCTATCATAATGTCCACATCAACTATCTTGTACCCGCAGAATATGATGTTGGTCCACGAGATGAATGGAAAATGGTCTGCCAGCCAGGCTTGTTTATCCTCTAACGATAGCGGGAACTCTGTAGCTGCCGATACAATGAACACCTCATATTTCTCGCACAACTTCTCTACAGTTTCAATTGCCCCCGGGATCACCTTCAGGTCGCGGAAGAAACCTTTTTGATTCAGGTAAACGCGGAGACTTGGCAACAATTCCTCGGGCAGTAATTCGCCAAATTCTTTGCCGTGCATTTGCTCAAGGGTGTAATTGAAACCGTGGTCGCGCTGGTAAAGGGAAATGAATTTATCTATGGGGTCGGCCAGCACCTCGTCCATATCAATAGCGATGCGTAGTTTGTTCATGTCGGGGCAAAGGTCGGGAAAAATGTTCGGAGTTTGTGGTTAGTGGTTGACAGGAGTGCGTTATTCTTTTAGCAAAGCTGACGAGTTGACTCACCCAACATCGCTTCGCTCGCCACCCCCTTCGCCTTCGGCGGGAAGAGGGGTTAAAAACCCTGTAGAAAACTTAAGTTGACGGCTGTTCCCGACACGGATGGATCGAGAATGCACACAACTTCTCGCCCCTCACGGCTTCACCGCCAAACCATACTCCCCCGAAAAGTACGTTACGGAATTGATCTCGTCCAATATGTTAAACATCAACGGCGCCCTGCCTGCGGGCACGCCCATTGGCGGCGGCGGGGCACCGCTGGAGGCCGGCGGTGGTTTTACACCCGTCAGTTTGATCTGATAGGCGAATTTGGTTGCCGCATCATCAAGCCCGAGGAGCGCGCGGGGGATCAGCATCTCGCAGACCAGGGCATTCCCCTCATATTTAAGCTTGGCCTTTATCCCGTACTCGTTATAAATGGACAGCACACTGTCGGTGATGCCCGCGAAATTCAGCACCTTCATCTCTTTTAATTGAGGGATAGCACCAACAATGGTCACTGAGTCTTTTAATATCGGGAACCTCGGCCTGACCCGGCCCTCCGGAGAAACGGCGTAACCCGAATCCGGGAATGGGAAAGTAATAGCTGGTCCCACTAACTTTTTATCCCCCTTACCTACTATAATAAACGAGACACCGCCCGCCAGTATCTTGGCTGTCACCGGGATATCTGAGACTTAAAGGCCAGGTAAAGCTGATCTTTGTTGTTTGCGATGACGTACTCCAATCGTGTGGCCTTGTTGTAAGCTTTCAGTTGGCCACCACCCCATTCGGACAGCGATCCGTCTATTTTGGTTTGCTCGGGTAGCCATTGGGCCGTGGTTTGGGTGCTGGATAGTTTTTGAGCTTGGGTGGTGAGGGTTGTGAATATTGCTATGAGGGTGATGAGAATTTTCATGGGGTGCTTTATCTACTATAAAGATAGTTGATGACTTGACGACTTCAACAACGTTACACAACTTTATTTTTTTGTAACTTTCTTGTAGGGCGCCTGAGCGTTATTATTTCTTCTCCTCCAGCATCTCCCAAGTCTGCACCCCCACAACCCCATCTGCCACGATCCCCTTCAACGCCTGAAACGCCCTTACGGCAGTTTCCGTCTTCGGCCCAAAGTCGGCATCTGCTTTAAGGCCGAGTTTGTTTTGCAGGATCTTCACCAGGGCGGGGTCATTCTTTGCGCCTCGGCGTAGGGTAGCGTATGGAATAGGCTTAGGCGGGTTTATGATCATATTCACCTTCTTCCTGAACTCGTCCATATCAAAACCTGGGTCGGTTTTGCGGCCTTTGGGGAGGGCGTATTCTTTGTGGCCGATGCAGCATTCGGCGCCTTTGCCAATGTGTTTCAAAATGGCTGCCACGCCTCGTTGGTAAGCATCTAACTGGACTTCGGGCCAGGGCTGATCGTCGGGACCTCCGGTGTTCTCGGCTTCGATGCCGATGAAGTGCGTATTACCTGCCGTGATGCCTTGCCATGCGCCTTTACCTGCATGGTAACATTTGCCGGCAGCGATCAGGTGATAAGTCCCGTCGCGGCCAAGGCCTAATTGGGATAAGGGGCCTTTAAGTGTGCCGTGGCCATTGATAAGCACTTTTAACGCGGGCATATTGCCTTTTTTGCTCGGAGTGGCGGTGTGGTGGCATAGTACACCTTTGATGATGCCCATGGGGCCGTGACCTCTGTCCTTCCAGCCGTCGGTCTCGGATACTTTTAGTCCGGCGTTCTTCAGTACGTCGGCTAACCAGGTGAGTGAATAGGCCATTATTGGATACCTCCTTTCTGACCGTCAGTTGTGGTCTTGATAAAATGGGGATGAACGGCAAATATTTGTTCGATGGTTTGATATGCCGACAAGGAAATTGCGCCCATCAGCAAAAAGGTGGAGCCGGCGCAAAAGACCGGTCCAAGGATGTTTGATCCTGACATGATGTGAAATTTAAAATGTGATAAAAAGAATGTTTAGGTTGATCCGTTCAACATAAATGAACAGATCGCAGAGAGGGTAAAAGCGGAAACAAGACCGACCCTAACCCGAAGGATAAAATATGAGCAGCATGGTTAAAATGATAAATATTGAAGGAGGAATGAGAGACATAAAGATACGAACTAAACCTCAAGTAACCAAATATTTATCAAAATAAACCATGCCGCGCTATGTGCCAAAGGCTGGCATAAATTATTAAAAGTAAAGCTTTAAATGCTACGAGTTAAAGTGGTACAGGAATACCACATCACCGGTGTAAGCAGGCTTTTTCTGGTCTTCAATTTCAAGCGTAACGCCGATGGTAGCCTTGGTCACCCCGCGTAAATTGGCAATGGCGTTCAGCTTGGCTACAAGCCTTACGCGGCTATCCACAGTAACGGCCTGGGCAAAGCGCAGGTTCTCTATCCCGTAATTGATCTGCATCTTAAAATTCTGCACGTTAGCAACCTGCGCCCACAGGTACGGCAATAACGACAGCGTAAGGTACCCATGCGCAATAGTAGCCTTGAACGGGCTTTCGGTAGCGGCGCGTTCGGGGTCGGTATGTATCCACTGGTGATCCAGCGTGGCGGTAGCAAATTGATCTATCTGCTGCTGGGTAATGGTATGCCAGTCAGACGTGCCCAGTTCGGCGCCCAAGTGGCTTTCAAATTCGGCGTGGTTGTTAATGGTGATCATAGCAATAGTTTTGTTTGGAGGGCAAAGATAGTAAACCCGCACTATTTGCTTGTATATACATTGGCTAAATGCGATAAGCACGGATGCGGCTAAATGTTTCACAAACATTGTCGTTCACAGCTGGTTATATCTTCATAATTAAATACCCATACTACCATGAAAACCATTTTAAAGACACTTACATTCGCTACCGCTGTAGCTGCCTTAGCATCATGCGGAAATGCCGACTCTAATAACGCCAGCCATGCGGCAGATTCGGCCAACGCGTCAACCATCGCCGCTACCGACTCGGCCAATCGCCAGCAGATCGCCATGATCGATTCGGCCAAGGATAAATTAGACTCGACCCACAAAGCCGATGTGGAAACCAAAGAGGACGCCGCCAAATTTTTGGTAAAGGCATATGAATCGGGCATGTACGAGGTTGAGTTAGCTCAGTTAGCAGTTAAACAGTCTGCCAACGTAGAGGTGAAAAAACTGGCCACGCACCTGGTAACCGCCCACAAGGATATCAATACCAAAATGCAAAAGATAGCGCTTGACGGCAATTACAAACTGCCTGGTGGCATCGACAGCGACCACGCCAAAGCCGAAGGCGATCTGTCCAAACTGACCGGTGCGGAATTCGATAAGAAATTTATGGAGATCATCAAGTCCGGTCATGAAAAGTCTGTTGAGACTTACGAGGACGCGGCAAAAGGTTTGGGCGCAGGCGCAACTAAAAGCTTTGCCACAGCAACGCTGCCGATGATCAAGTCGCATTTGGATATGATACAGAAGATGAAATAGTCTGGGCCGTTGATCGACCGCTGAGGAGAAGATCACGCTGATTCCGCTGATGGAATAAATTACAAAAGGACTTCCCGAGGGAGGTCCTTTTCTTTTGATGTCTGATATCTTTACAAACCTATCCTGGTGTAAAAAGCCACCTGTATTACATGGTTAAGAGTATGTGACTGTCTTTGGTTGACGTATTGATTCAGATACCCGGCCTCCAGGTCCATTTGCTTATTGAAGCGGTAACCGAAAGCGGCGTAAGCGCGGTTTTGATCAAAGATGCGGCCATTGAAATTACGCTTGTTCTGTACGTTAAGGAAGAACTCATTTTGCAAAGCCACAAAAGTGCCATTGGTGAATGGGGCTTGTTGGCTGGTCGGGATCACCGCCCTGATAAAGTAACGGAAGCGTTGACCAAAAACATCAGGCGAACCGCCCTGACCACCTAAAAACCGTTGCTCTAAACGGAAGCGGTGTGTAAAGCCGGTATTGGTGCCCGCCTTATGTGTTAAAATGAACTGTTCGAACGTGCGATGTTCCAGACGGTAGGTGTGCTCGTCATTAACTGTCCGTCCGTTAGTGCCTACGTAAGCATATCCCACATCCAAATGCTGGTTTTTATTGAACCAGTAATTGACAGATGGTCGCAGCAAGATAGTCCTCAAGTAATCGGCACGATCGGCCGAGCGTAACTGCCCGTCGAACGAGATACCCCACTTGTCGTTAAACTTTTGCGTGTGGAACCAGGCCGCCCAGCCCGTTAGTTCGTTAGTTTGGGCCGATGCTGTGCGGGCAAAGGCGATGAGGATGGTTAAAGTGAATAATAGCTTCTTCATAGTGGTAGCCCCTAACCCCCTGAAGGGGGAATAGAATTAGATCTTGGTTAGATATAAGTGCAAGTTACAACTTTAATGGAATTTCTGCTGCCCCTCTAGAGGGTTGGGGGCTACTCCTTAAACCTCGCGATCACCTTCCTGCCCAGATCAAACGTCACCCTAAAGGCTTGCTGGCTACTGCTCGTCCCCTCCGGTGTTTGGTGGAAGCTGAAAATGAATTGCCCTTTGATGTTCTTGAACAACAAGGGTGTGTACATAATATCCACCCGGTTATAGGTCTTTTTAGAAAAGTACGAGTCGCCGTAAACAATGTTGTGGCCCTCGCCTTTGTAAAACTCGTCGTAAAGTGCAAAGCGGTGATAATTCAGGTAAACGCTTGCAACGATGCCTTTCGGCGTACGGAAACCGTCGAACCCGCGCGAACGCTCTAAGGACATCATACCACCGGCCTCGACCGTCAGCGAGTCGAAGATGGTCTGCTTGCGGCTAAAGTCCATACCCAAGCGTATCTGTGCGCCACCGTTGTCGTTAATATGGTCCGTTGGTAACAGAACCTCGGCACCGGCATCGTGCAGTAAAAAGAAGTAATGCTTAACGTAAAAACTGCCCTCCAGCTTTGGTGTGTACTTACCCGACGCGCCAAAAATGAACTGCTCGCGGTCGGTCATGGTCTGGCGGCTCAGCCAGTCGATAAAGAAGGTCTCGGTAAAATGCTCGTTCTTGTATCGCGCCAGCAAACCTTCTACATTCGGGCGAAAGTAGCGCAGCGTATCGTTCATCAGCGCACGCGGGAAATCGCTTACTAAATTTTCGCGCGGGAACGCACCGGCATTAAATTGCCAGTTGGTGCTATGGTGCTCGTAGTAAAACACGGGGTCTATCTTGCCGAAGAATGGCTTAGCGCCAAACTCGCGCAGGCCGTTAACACCTACCACAAAGCGGTTCACGCTGTCCAGGTTCAGGCCAAAGTCTAAAGCGACACGCGTACCTGAATAGGTGCGAGAGCGGGGAACAAATTCTTTGTACTCGCGGTTATCCAAATAGCCGAGGCCATTAAAATGCACGTCGACCGATTGGGCTGATGCCGTAGCGGCGGTGATGCAGAAAAGGATAAAAAGCAGGTAATGTTTATTGATCATATGAGGGGTAAATTATTCAACGGTAAAACTAATAGCCCGACTATTACGCCCGCCGGGGAAGGGGTTGGTACGGATAGAAAAGATCAGCTCGTATTTGCCCTTTACCGGCGGAGCGATCAGTTTAAAGTTATAATGCCCGGTCTGATGCGGGACGATGGTCAGCCCGCCAATATCGTCACCGGCGCGTACTGGGTAAAGCTCTTTATCACCCTGGAAAAAGCAGGCAGCTACCACCAACTCGTGCGGGTAAGGGGCATTTTTAAAATTGATGGGGTAGGCGTAAGGGTTACTGATCGTCAGGTCCAGATCTAATTGCTGGCCGGGTGCAGCCGTCAGTTTATTTTCCGCGATGCGGATATCTACTTTTTGAAAAGTACGAACGCTATCTACCCATTGGCCGTACCATTTGCCGCGGGCGGTGGCAAAGCTATCCTGTTGCAGGCGTTCTTCTTTATAATCGGTAATGTAGAAGGCCCGCTTGTGCTGCATGCTATCCTCTATCGGCCAAAGGTCGAATTGGGTGCGGCGGTAGGCACGGCTATCATAAGCAAAACCTTTTAAAGAGTTGGTATAATAGCAATATTTAGATGCTTCCTGAAAACCGCTGGTCAGGATCACGTAGTTATCACCCGCGCGTTCTTTGATCTGTTGTGCCCAGGTCTTGTAGCCGTAGTAGCTTTGAAAACGGGAACTGTTTTTGATAAATGCAGGCGGCCAGATGAGCGATAAGCGTAGGGCGATAATAAGAATAATGTTAATGATCGCCAACTTTCCGAACCACTTAGGGAACTCGCCACGCTGTTTAAAACGGATGAGCACCAGCATAGCTAGCGGTGCGAATGCGATGAGCGTCCAGTGCGATTGTACTTCGCCTTTTACCGTGTTCAATAAAAAGAAGATCACCGTACCGATGAAGTTCACCAACAGGCAGCGGATGAAGGTGTCCTTCACTTTAATGGTCAGCGCCAGGTAGAACAGGAACCAGCCGATCAGCGGACCACCCATCAGGATCTGTCCGGGGAAATAAAGCAGGGTAGTTATGGGGTCATACGTACTTGCCGAACGTTCGTACAAGTGGTAGTTCAGCGATGGATAACCATGGCCGATCTGCCATAAAATATGCGGCAGGTACAACACGGCGGCTACCACAACGATCAGGTAAAAACTGCCACGCTTAAGCAGTTTGATATTGGACAGTACAGTAAAACCTATGAGCAATACCCCGTGGTATTTGCTGTACAGCAAGCCGGCAATGATCAGGCCTAAAAGTAGCGCCCATTTCACCTTATCATCGTCGATATACTTTTGGTAGATATAATAGAACAGCGTGGTGAAAAAGAACAGCGGCACATCGGGCGTGGTAGTAAAGCCATAGATATGCAAGATCAGCATGCCCGACATCACCAAAATGAACCAGCGTGCCTCCACCGCGTAATGCTTCAATATTAACCATAGCAGGTAAATGGACGCGCTGCTGGCTAATACCGTTGTTAACCGCAAGCCTAATTCGTTATGCACCAAAGCATCGCCCAGCCAAATAAAAATGGCCACTGCAGGCGGGTGATCGTAATAGCCCCAGTCCAGAAATTTAGCGTAGATCCAATAGTAAGCCTCGTCGGGGTGTACCTCCATGGTGTAGGATTGGAGGATGTTCAGCGCCGTCCAAAACAACAGGAAATACCAAATGGGCTTATCAGATCGGCTGTTGGTATTTAGAGTAGCGTGGGGCATCAAGGCGTGCAGAATTTTTGCAAAGGTATAACATCTTAATAATTATGTTTGCAGATATCGACCAATGACAAATATCATGACCCAGGAGATACTTATTATCCGAAAAACACGCGAGTGGCTTCTGGCCTCGCTCGAGAACTTTACTATCGAACAATTGAACACTATCCCGCCCGGATACAACAACAATATCATGTGGAACCTTGGGCACATGGCCGCTACCCAGTTAGGCGTGTGCTACCTGCGAGGGGGCGTAGATCTTCCGGCAGGCACTAATGAGTTTTTTGAGACCTACCGCTCAGGTACCAAACCCGAACGCCTATACACTACCGAAGACCTGGAACAGATCAAGACCTATTTCTTCTCCTATTTTGATCAACTGCAAGCCGATGTTCAGACAAGCAGGTTTGATAACTACACGCCATGGACTACCAGATACGACATTGCCGTTAAAAACATTAATGATGCAGTAGGCTTTCTGCCTTTCCACGACGGGCTGCATATTGGGGTGATATTTGGGTTGAGGAAGTTGGTTTAGGGTTAGTAGATCAAAGATAAGTTAATTAGAGGTTAGGGATATGAGACTTGGATACCTTGGTTTTCTGGTGATGTTTATTTGGGGATGTGGCGACACCGGTAAGCAAAAGCCGACAGTGAAAAATAGCGCTATCCAAACAGTTGAAGCAGCAAAGCCTGACACATCAATAACTGACATTAGCGTTGATGTAACGGAATTTCCCAATGACACTGTCTATCCTGCCCGCATCTTGACTGAAGGTGACTTTCATAATGATGAGGTAAGCCCCAAAGATAGTAAACTCTTGTGGATGGGCGTCTTCCGCACCGATACCGGATATTGCGTAGCGCCTTGCAAAATCATGGTATCGAAAACGCGGGATGTTGTTTTAGATTATGAGGCAGGCCCCGAAACTGGCTGGGCGGTCAAGACCGACCAAAAAGACACATCGATCTTATTGATCGGTGGCCTTAAAGATCTGGCGCGACGTACCGTTATACCCTTGCTAAAAGATACGGTCATCTTTATCAATAAACAGACCCGCTTCAATTACAAAAATACCAGCTACACCATTTACGCCAGGGCTCAAAAGGGCAAACCAAATGGCAACGATGGCCCGACCCGGAACTATCAGATCTGGATAGAAGCCGTGATCGATCAGAAACTGTATAAACAGCTCTTGGCATCGTCAGCCCAGACCGACTATGAAATGTTGCTGATCTTTGCTGGTGATATTGACGGTGATGGTATCCCCGACCTTATCATTAACACAAGCGGTCACGAAAATACCGTGCAACCCACTTTATATTTGTCTAAGCCGGCAGCGCAGGGACAACTGCTGAAGGTGATGGGCTTGCATACGATAGTGGGTTGTTAATTGCAAAAAGAGATGGCCAAAGCTGGCATTAAAACAGGCGAATAACTACTCCCAAAACTTGGACATGAACGAGCCGAACGTGTTGGTTGCATCGTAAGGTTTATCAAAAAAAGCCGCTACATTATGGTTGAACCAGCGTTTGTTCTCGTACAACGTGCCATGGCCCGCACCTTTCATGATCCAAAGATTAGCTTTGGGGATATGCTTGTAGATCAATTCGGTATGTTGCTGACGGATCACGTCGTGTTCGCCGGCCATGATCAGGGCGGGGCATTTGATCTTACTTAGTTCTTTAGGGTCGATGTGCGGTTGCTGATAATCCAGCAGGAACATTTTTTTATCCCGTTGCTCGGCATAGGTGTAGGCGGGTTTCTTTTGTATCTCGGGATATTCGCTAACCATATCCAACCAGGTTTGCTTCTCAAACGCTGTCGGACCCGGCCAAAGGTTAGCCCCTGTAGATACCAGCTTTTTAACTTTATCGGGGTGGCGTATAGCCAGTTCAAGCGCGTTAATGCCGCCATCGCTCCAGCCTATTACGTAGGCCGGGCCGGTGTGCATGCTATCTAAGAGCGCGGCAAAGTCGTCGGCCATCATCTCAAAACTGATCGAATCCAGATCGTTTATGGAATGTCCTTGCGAGCGGCTATCCGGAACGATCACCTTATACTTTTTAGTAAAGTAGGGGATATTGCCTGTGAAACTACTGCCGTTGCCGTTGTTGCCATGAATGAGTAACAATGGTTCGCCCTCACCGTAGGTCTCCACATACATATCAAATCCGCGCACGTTGTAATAACGCCCGGCGGACTTGTTGTTGCCATAAGGGGTATGGTCGCGGCAACCGGTCGCCACTACGATCAAAAAAAGCAGTGTTAGGGTAATAGCGTTCTTCATGGCTTGGATGGGTTACTGTTCTACTTGCTTCTTATCGGCCAGCTGATCAAAATAGTCCATGATCTTTTCGTCGACATTAGTATCGAACTTGCGGGCATAGAACTTGCCGGATCCTACCAGGATCTTGACATCGTCCATGGTCAGGATGTCCGGGTTGGCATTGCCACGTTTAAAGCGGATATAGCGCAGATGGTCATCAATCACAGTATCCTTTAAATGGGAGTTTATGAGGATGGTTTGGAAAACGATCTCGTCGCAACCCCAGGTCTGCTTAAAAAAGCGGAAAACGTTGGGGTTGTTGCGCATATAATCAATAGCGTAACGGGCGCCCTCAATATTCATGGTGAACCACTGCGAGCGGCCATAGGCCGTTAGGTTATTAGGCAGTTTCTTTTTAGGGAACAGCCAGGGCAGCTTAGTAACTACCCATTGCAACTTCCATTTCAGCGGGAAATCGTAAACGCCAAAGTGGTATTTCTCTAAACGCGATATGGTAGCCGGCCAGTTCTTGTAGATATCGCGGTAACGCATAAAGGTCTTATCCGGATGTTGGAAAAGGAACTCTTGTATCTCCGCAGCGCTTTTCAGCGGATAATCCTGACCGCTTAACAAGTTGATATGGCTGTAGGGTTTGCCCGTTTTTATGATATCGTCAAAGGCATCCAAACAAACGGGTATGCAGGTAAAATCGGCCCAGCCTACAGGTTTACGCGGCTCTGTAAAAGTAACGTTGGGTAGGTCGGCAATGTAGCGGAACGGTTCTATGTCGGTCTTACCGTCAAGATGAATGTAAATATCCGCATCGGGGTGTACCAGGCGTTTTACCAAACGCTCTAACTGATGCGGGTTTTTATGGGCAAGTATAAAATGCGCTAATCTCATAGGGTAGGTTCAGGCAAACAAATTACGAATTTATTTCGTCCAATCGTTTCTGAAAAATATCGGCTAAAACTTTGGCGTTACTCTCGTCAAACATCTCTTTATGGTCGCCCGGCACTACGTGTACCTGCACCCCGTCCAACGCGTAGGGTTTCCAGCCCAGGGTCTTGCGGTCATCCACATAGTAAAAACGGCGCTTGGCACGGTAGATATCTACCTTAACATGATATGGCTTTAATACGTAATTGTAATATGCCGTGTTCAATTTTACGGCTATAGCGTGCATAAAATCGGGCATGTGCTCGCGATCGTAATGTTTAATAATACCGATCTTGTTCAGCCATATCTTAAAGCGCGCGGTATTGTTCACCCGTAAAAACTTGATCAGCTCTACCGGCTCATCAAAAATGGTACGGATACGGTGGAAGAACTTGCCGAACTGACGGCCTATCTTCACACCCAGTTTTTTACTCATGGGATAGCGATGAGTGGGCAACTGCACATTGGTATCGAACATGGCCAGCAGGCGCACATCCTTACCCATCTCCTTCAGCTGTTTCACCATCTCGAAACCGATGTATCCACCGAACGAATATCCCGCAAAGGCATATGGACCAACAGGATCGTTACGTAGCACTTCAGAAATATAAAAGGCAGCGATTTCCTCCATCGTCGCGGGCACTTCCATAGTGCCATCCAAACCGATAGATTGTATGCCGAACACCGGCTGATCTGCCGATAATTGCGACACCATATGGTTAACATTGAACAGGTTCAGCCCGATACCGTGGATGATGTAGACCGGGATCTTTTTGCCGCCGGGTTTCAGCGGCACTAAGGTTTTATACTGCGCATGCAGACCAGGCTCGTCTATCAGCGATGCCAGATCCTTAATGGTAGGGTGGCTTAACAGGGTAGATATGGGCAAACGTTTGCCGAACAACTTCTCTATCCGCACCATAATGCTTACGCCAAGCAGGGAGTTGATCCCGAGCTCGCAAAGCTTATCGTTAACGCCGATCTTGTCCACATCAATGTGTTGAGCGGCTATTTCGGTCAGTTTTTGCTCGGTTTTTGTGCTGGCTTCCTGGTATTCGTCGGATACGTACTTGTTCATCACCGGCTCGGGTAACGAACCTCGGTCCGTTTTACCGTTCGGCATCAGCGGGATAGCGCCAATGATCATGTAGGCATGCGGCACCATGTATTCGGGCAGTTGCTCTAACAAGCGGCCCTTCCAACGGTTAATAGCAGCTGCCTCGTCGGTAATGCTATCCATATCCTCGGGCACAACATACGCCACCAGGTGCAATTGATCGTGGGTATCTTTATGCAGGATGATAAGTGCCTGCTTAACGTCGTCATTCTGCTTTAGCTGATACTCTATCTCCTCGGTCTCTATACGGTAACCCCGTATCTTGATCTGATGGTCGATACGGCCCAGGCACAATATCTCGCCGTTAGGCAGCAGTTTACCCAGATCGCCCGACTTATACATCATTTTGCCCGGCGTGGTCGAAATATGATCGGTAATGAACCTTTCTTCGGTCAGCTCGGGTTTGTTAATGTAACCCACGGCTACACCATCGCCGCCAATGTATATCTCGCCAACCTCGCCGGGGATCACCGGTTTCAGTTGCTCATCTAAAATGTAAACGTCGGTATTGTCTATCGGGTGGCCAATGGTGATCACCTCATCATCCATACCAACTTTTTTAATGATGGAATAGATGGTGGTCTCGGTAGGGCCATACATATTCCAAAGCTCGTTACAGCGCACTACCAGTTTTTGGGCCAGATCTTTGGTCATGGCCTCGCCGCCGCAAAATATTTTGATCGGTAAGCGTTGCAACCAACCCACTTCCAACATGGTGCGCCACATGAACGGCGTGCCCTGCATAATGGTAATGCCTTCGGCAATGGCTATCTCTAACAAAGCACGACCATCTTTTACCAACTCGGCATCGGCTATCACCAGCTGACCGCCTGTGATCAGCGGCAGGTAAACTTCCAGCTCGGCAATGTCGAAAGAGATGGTGGTGGTATGCAGCATCACGTCGTCGGCCGTCATACCCGGCTCTTTTTGTACGCTTTGCAGCAGGTTGACCAGGCCGCTATGCTTCACCTCTACACCCTTAGGATTACCGGTAGAACCCGAAGTGTACAGGATGTAAGCGATGGTATCCTCGGTAACCAGCGTAGGGAAACTGCTTGCATCCTGTGAAGGTGCAGCTTTCAGCGCTTCTTCCAAACAGATCACTTTGTAGCTGTCCAGATAAAGCGGTTTATATTCTTTCAGCGTGATGATGGCCTTAACGGCAGCATCATCCAGCATATATTTAATGCGGCCTACCGGGAATTTGATATCTAAAGGCAAATAGGTTGCGCCGGCCTTTATTACGGCCAGCAGCAAGATCACCATCTCTGGCGAACGGCTTACAGCTACCGCAACGTTATCGCCGGGTTTGATACCCTGGGCAATAAGATAGCGGGCCAGCTGGTTAGACAGTTCGTTCACCGTCTGATAGTTAACCACCCGGCCATTATGCCTGATGGCCGGCTTTAACGGGGTGGCTACACACCGATCTTCTATCAACTTATCTACAGTGATCATTCAGGAATTACCTTTCATGTTTTGTTGAGGGTCACAACTACGCTCCAAATGCTTAAAAATAATAATTTTTGATCAAAATTATTATCCCCGGATGTTGGTAGTGCAAACTATGCAAAAATGCTTGTTTTTATATGATATACGCAAAACTTATTGCAGGGTTATCTCAATAGTAATGTTTATTTGATCTAGAAAATAAGTATCGTGCGATATTACTAACAGCGTTCCGCGGTATTCGTTTATGGCCGAGGTCAATATCCCGATGTTTTGCAGATCCAGGTTATTGGTCGGCTCGTCTAAAATAATTACATCCGGCGCCTGGCTCTGTATGGCCAACGAACACAGGATCAGCCGCATCTTTTCGCCCCCGCTTAAGGACCTGCAAGGCTTATCCAGATCATCCGTCCCGAACAGGAACCTATCCAACCGAATGCGGATATCGTGCTCCTGCAATGCCCCCAAATTAAATTTTTGCGCTTGCTGATATACGGTCAGTGTATCATCGATTAACGAATAGTCCTGATCGATGTAAATGGCATTGGCGATAACGCTGTTCAACGTGCCTGATGTCGGCACGATCTGCCCTAAGATCAATTTGATCAACGTAGTTTTCCCCGAACCATTTTGCCCTCTGATGGCTACTCTTTCTCCGCTCCTGATCTGAAAATTTAACGGTTGATGCCAGAGCTCAGCATCGTGATAGCGGAAGTTTATCCCCTCAGCATCCACCAATATCTTCCCCTTGTGCAGCGATGAATTATCAAGATCCATCTTCATTTTATCAACGGCGGGCTGCTCTTTGCGTAAAGTCGATAACTTACCGGCGATAGACCCCGTTTTTTCGGCATGCACCCCGGCCAGCTTCGAGCTGCTGTTCTCGGCCTTGTTGCGCATGGTGTTCATCATGATCTTGGGCATGCCGGCCTTTTCCTGTTTCTTTTTGCCGCGGGCATCCAGCTTTTGCTGTCGCTCGGCGCTCTCGCGGGCTACCTCTTTGGCTTTGCGCAGGGCTTTTTCTTTGCTGCGGATATCATCCTCTAGAGCGCCGGCCTCTATCAATTTTTGTTCGGCATAAAACTCGTAATTGCCACCGTAAGTGGTAATGCCACGATGGCTTAACTGACACACAGTATCCAGCATATTGAGCAAGGCACGGTCATGACTGACGACGACCAAAGTATGCCTTGTGGATGAAATATATTTGTACAGCAACTCCCGCCCGGCAACATCCAAATGGTTGCTCGGCTCGTCTAATAGTACCGCTTCGGGCTGGTGGATGTGGATGCCCGCTAAAAACACTTTGGTCTTTTGTCCGCCGCTTAGGGATGCCATGGGCGTGTTAAGGTCGATATCGCCCAAGCCCCAAAGCGCGAAGGCTTCGGCACAGCGTTGTTCTATTTCCCAATCATCGTCCAGCGTCGACATGTTATCGTCGGTAACGTTACCCGCTAAAATTTGGGCAAGGGCGGTCAGCTTGGCATCTATCTGCAAAGCTTGCGCAACGGTCACATCATTAAATTGCCCTAAGATCTGTGGAACATAATAAGGCTTCGGCTCCGCTTTTACCGAACCACTTGTCGGCTGCAACTCTCCGCCCAATAATTTCAATAATGTAGATTTGCCGGTACCATTGTTACCTACCAACGCAATTTTTTGGTGCTTGTTTACTGTAAGATTAATGCCCGCAAAAAGGACATCTTTATTTGGATGGGCATAGTGCAGCCCCTGTATCATCAACATAAAATAATTTCTTTAAAAGGTGGATACTGATGGCCGTGAGATGGTGGCCCTGGGTTATATCGTCTTTCGGAAAGAAATTAAGAATTACATAAAATGTTATTGATGTTGACGGTGCAAAGATAAGGATGTTACGTTAAAATCAAAAAAGCCGCCGCCAATAAGTGGCAGCGGCTGATCAAGGTTTATAAAAGGTTATTGTGGCTTCTTTTTTCCGTTTGTTTTAGGCTTGGTCTGTTTGCCTGTAAGATCATCAGGCGTTACATCTTTGCCTGTGCCCTGAACGCTTTTTACATAGCTTGCTGTAACATCGCTCGACTGTAAAGATAGTACTGCATCCGGCGACAGGTATGGATATTTGATATCCATAAAGCTTTTGATATAACTTGCGGTAACATCGGCTACGTTAAAGGATATCATCGTTTCGGGCGATGTGTATTTGTAACCGATGTCTATAAAGCTTTTTACAAAACTCGCTGTTATATCGGCCGTGTTGAAAGATATCATGGTCTCCGGCGACAGGTAAGGGTAGTTGATATCCTTAAAGCTCCTCACAAAGCTTGCGCTGATGTCGGCCGTGTTAAATGATATCATGGTCTCCGGCGATAGGTAAGCGTAGTTGATATCCTTGAAACTTCTTATAAAACTGGCGCTGATATCGGCTGTATTAAAAGATATCATGGTCTCCGGCGACAGGTAAGCATAGTTGATATCTTTAAAGCTCCTTACAAAACTCGCGCTGATGTCGACCGTGTTGAAAGATATCATGGTCTCGGGCGAGATGTACTGATAGCCGATATCCTTAAAACTCCTTACAAAACTTGCGCTGATGTCGACCGTGTTAAAAGATATCATGGTTTCGGGCGAGATGTACTGGTAGCCGATATCTATAAAGCTTTTCACATAAACGGCCGAAATATCAACGCTGTTAAAAGACAGCATGGTTTCGGGCGATAGATACTTATAACCGATATCCATAAAGCTTTTCACATAAACCGCCGAGATGTCAGCAGCGTAGAACGAACGCATGGTCTCTAACGAGGTGTAACTGTAGCCGATATCTTTAAAGCTTTTAATATAGACAGCGGTAATGCCCTCGCTGTTCATGGCCGCAAGCACTTGCGGGGTCGGGGCCTCGTTGGCAGTTTTCTGTTCCTCGGTCTCGGTGCTTGGCTTGCCAAATTTTACCGAATAGTTTTTGCCCTTAAGCTTAATGGTGGTGTCTTTAGTAGCTGTGTAAGTTTTTCCGTTAACCTCAAAGCTGAACTTGTTTTTAGCGGTCGGCTGTTGTGGCTTGGCTAATGCGGCCTGGATAGGCTTGTTAAAAATGCAAAGCAATAGTACAAGGAAAGGCACCAGCATCAGGTATTTCCAAATGTTATGCACGTTAGATCGTTTGCTGTTCATCATCATGATACGTCGTTTTAAAAGTGATTGGTTATAGTTTGTTGTAATACGCATGGATAGGTTAGGTACGGCCACTTTTACCAAACTCATTTGATAAGCCTCGGGCTCTACCTGATGGTTATGGATCACCGAGTCGTCGGTCAGGAATTCCAGGTTGCTTTCTATCTCCTTACGGTACAGCCAGGCAAATGGGTTGAACCATTGTACCACCAGCATCAGTTCGGCCAGGATCAGGTCTACACTGTGGCCTTGCTTAATGTGCACCTTCTCGTGCATTAAGATCTGGTTGTAGGTGTCCCAATCGTACTTGGCCGGGTTGATAAAAATGGTATTGCCGAAAGAGCAAGGGGCTTTATCACCATCCAGCTCCACAATGCGGTAGATGCCGTCCTGAATAAATGGCCTTTTATAGGCTTGATACAACAGCGCGATCAGCTGGATCAAAAAGTTAAGCCCGAACGCCGCCACACCGAACCAATAGATCCACACCACCCATTTAATGATCTGCTCGCGGTTAAGGGCATCAGCCTTTGTAGCTACCGGTGTTGCGCCCGACAACTTAGCCTGGTCGGGTTTGGTTGGCACATAATAAACAGTTTCGGTAGTTTGTACCGGTGCTTTTGCAGATGTTTTAACATCAGGCTTTGGCGCAACTTTCGGTACATAAGCCTCAATCGTTGGGGTAGCCCTTAGCGAAAAACGCTCGGCCACCGGGATGAACGGCAGCACAAAGGCCAGCGCCAAACAGCTTAACAAAATGCCGCGGTTGAGTTTATAATAGGTCTCGTTCTGCAGCAGTAGTTTGTAAAACGACCAGCAGGCTGCAAGTAACAAGGCAAGGTGTAGGCTATAAGGTATCATTGTTTTTTATTTTTAATGATGTCCATGATCTGGTTCAGGTCTTGCTCGCTCAGGTTCTCTTCTTTGGCAAAAAAGGCCAGCATGCTAGGGTACGAGTTATCAAAATACTGGCTCACAATGTCCTTCATGGCGTGTTTTTGATAATCGGCTTTGCTAATGAGCGGGTAGTATTGGTAGATATTGCCAACGGTATCATGACCTAAAAATCCTTTCTCTTCCAGGATCTTGATCATAGTGGCAACCGAATTATAATGAGGTTTAGGATCGGGCAGTTCGGGGATGATCTCCTTAATAAAGGCCCGTTCGAGCGTCCAGAATGCCTGCATGATCTGCTCTTCGCGCTTGGCTAATTTTTGCATAGGTCTTGATTTGATAAGACCAAGCTACTACTAATCAATTAGGATTGCAACTAATCGATTAGTATTTTTATTAAAATGCTAATATACAGTGTTTTATTTTATTATTTAGGAAAGCCTCGTTAACGTTAAGAAAACATTTATAGCAAATTATTGATAATGATAATTCCGGTATTTATCTTAGCCTTAGTTCTTTGACAAATCTTACGTTGACAACGATAATATTTAATGTACCGCAGGGTGCTTCTGTAATGCCCGCCTTGCGGCAAGGCGGGCAAAGTAATGATTGTATCAACCGGGCTGAAGTTGATCGAAAATGCTCATGGTAGTTGTGGTGATGGTTGCGGCCCCAGAATGGTCTGGGCAAAACGCAATTGATCATGAAAAAACGTAAGAGAATGCTCAAAAAGCTTAGAAAGCTTTTTGCAAAGAACAGCAAACAACTTTCGAGAACAGAACGATGGATGTTGAAATTACTTATTGTGAAGCTGATAACAAATTATTGGCTAGCAATTTTTTTAAAGTTGCTAACTCGATCATTAATTATTGATGGATACCAAAAGTTCTAAGCCCGGTTCATTATTGTCTTATCTTAATTTAAAAGTTTCTTTTCTTTCTGCACTGTCTCTGTATCCCAACAGATATTACAGAAAAGTAGATCGCCTTAAACAAAAATTTGGTAAAGATCAACTAAATACTGACGGGACTAAGCGTGAACGTAATACTGTTGAACCTTGTATTTACGTAAAGGATGTTCAAAAGAAGCTTAATAGGATTTTACAGCTATACTCGCTTCCCAATTGCATGTTGGGCGGAGTAAAAGGCAGGAACAATATTCAAAATGCTTTCATTCACAAAGATAACCGACACTTTCTAACTGTTGACCTTGAACAATTCTTTAATAATATTTCAAATCGGCAAGTTTTCCGTGCGTTAACGGACAATGGTTTTTCGTGGGAAGACGCAAGGGCGATCACCAAACTTACAACATACGAAAAACGTCTTCCACAAGGTGCACCTACATCAACGGTTTTAGCAAACATGGTACTTTCTAAAACAGCGATCATCCTCGAAAGGTTCTGTGCCGAACACAATATCACATTTACATGTTTTGTTGATGATCTGACATTCTCATCCAAAACTAACTTCAAATATTTATCACGTCAGATAATACGCATAATAAAAGATGGTGGCTTTAAGATCAATGACCGGAAAGTAAAATATTCACATGATCGTTGCGAGATAACCGGGTTGTTTATTTATAAAGGTAAACTCGGGTTAGAAAAAGGAATGTTGAACGATCTAGACAATCCGGGCCGGCAAGCATATGCTAATAAAGTCAAAGCGTACAACGAATTAATAGCGCCATGACATCTAATTTGTTAATTTGCCGGTAAGGGTCACTACGGCTCTTTTAGGGATATTAACTTTTGCGCTATTTACGTTATTTAATTTAAGTTCATCAATTTGAGATGTTACATAGGATGATAGTTGCCCAGCTTTAAATGGTACATCGGCAAGATCGATATTCACCTCTTCTGTGTTTTGGTTGACCACAACTATCACCAATTCCCGGCCTTTTTTATAGGCCGATACCATTAACGGTTTGGCTAAGCCATCCGCCAGTACCGAGACATCTACCCGCACCGAACCCGGTTTGATAAAGCGACTGTAGTTGCCCAACACCCACAGCATTTTACTTGTATAAAAGTTGCCGTCGGTCTTATTTTTGTCTACGTAGATCAGGCCGTCCTTATAATCATAGGCCGATATTGCCAGCCACCACTGCCAGGCCGAGGCATTGGCTACGGCCAGATCGGTATGGATCACTGAGGCCATGTACAAGGCCGCATCCATGCCCAGATCGCGTTTGTTGCCGTTGATCTCGCCCGCGTTATCGCCAAGGATACAGTATTCAGATTGCCAAAAGTCCAGCCCTTTGATCGCGGCTACGCTATCGGCCAAAGCCTTGCGCATTTTTATCGACGACGCCAATGGCGAAGTAGTAAAATAACTATGGGCTGTGACGGTATGGGCCACAGTTGGCAAGTTGCCAATGTAGTTTGCAGATCCCAGCCTGAAGAAGTCGGCTATTTGCATGCCTTTACCCGGCTTATTACTTTTGGTGTACAGGTAGTTGATCTGCCCGGCTTCGGCTATGATCAGTTTAGACTTTATCTTACGGTTAGTAAATACTTTATCCATCACCTTCACTGCGCCGGCTATTTCTGCATTGGTGTAGGGGCTGCCCTCCTGTTTATTATCGCTCCAATCCCATTGAGGCTCGTTAAACGGACTGATGTAATTGAATTTGATCTTGGCGGTCTTCTCTACGCCTTTCACCACATCGGCCAAGTAGGTAGCAAAATCGATATACTTTTCTGGGGCGATATTCACCTTGCCTTTATCGGCAAAGGCCCTGCCGTTAATGGTAAACTTTACCGGCGGACTATTAGTAAATCCCAAAAACTCCTTCACCCCGCGTTCCTTTGCCGCTTTTAAGAACCATAACTGCCCGGCCTGCTTTTGCCAGTTGTAAAATCCGTCAGCATTGTAGAACGACTCCGCACGATGCCACTCATCGCGGATACCGCCCTCGCTGCCCTGTTCGGTACTGCCCGCGCCGATATTAAAACGCCACATGTTCAGCCCGATACCTTTGGGCGAACCGTCCGCTTTATTTTGGGTACTGAAAAGCAGATCAGCAATAGCATTACGTTTGGCATCGGGCCAGTTACCCACAAACTGACAAGCCCAGGCATCCGACGCGCTAAAATTGCTGATGGCTTGATAAGTTTTACCCGGGTCGATGCTGATCTTTGCCTCTTTGGTTTGGGCGATGGCGGATGAGGTCATCGCCATGGTTAGGCCGATAATCAGTATATTTTTTAGCGTAGTGCGTAGTATCATAAATGTCTTAAATATCGGCTAAGGCCAAAGGGCTTAGTTTTATTTTTAGGGTGTTTTGGGAGCCCGTCGAACCATAGTGCGGCGGGCTTAAGCTATGCATTGTGGCAATGCCCTCCCCACGTCACCCTTCGACAGGCTACCCATGACGTGTTGTGGAGATCTGTTTTTTTTTCTCTCCCGACAGTGGCACGGCTTCAGGTGAGGTGGTCAAATGCGTTGGGCGTGTGCGCGCCTGGGCTTTGACCGCCTGCAGGGTAAAGGCCTGTGCGAAGAAGCATTGGCACTGTCTTGATCTTTGGTTCTTTCTATCAAGAGAAAGAACGGTGGTTGCATAGTTGCCAATTTGTGTCCACGTCATATCATCTTCATGGTCCGACGAATCTAATAATTCAGGGTGACGCCCCCGTTGTTTCCCGATCGTAAATTTAAGCGATCGCTCCGCTTATCTTCAATACAAAAGCGATCTTGCCCGGTGCTTGCGTTGGCAACGTCACCTTTAACCCGGCGGTGGTTTGCTCAAAGCCGATCGGTTGGTTGTGTCCTAATAACTCCACCTTATTAACTTTTCCTGCCGATGCCAAACTCTTGATGACCGCCGAACCGTCGGCCGGCCAGCCCAGCATGGTAGCGTAAAGCGTTTTACCTTTGGACACAAAGCGTATATCGGCCGCGGTGAATGGTTTGCCCTTGCCCTCGTTAAAGCCCTGGGCACTCAATGGTGCGGTGTTCTCTAAAGCAGGGCCTTCGCCGAAGGTGGTCCATGGGCGGGTGCTGTAGATGGATTCACTGTTTACAGCCATCCACTCGCCAATGCCTTCTACAATGGCGCGTTCCTTTTCATCAATGGTTCCGTTGCCACGAACGGGTACGCTTAGCATCAGGTTGCCATTTTTGCTTACCACGTCTACTAAGGTATGGATAACTGTTTTGGCCGATTTGTAGCCATTGCGGTCGTAAACACCACGATCGTAATGCCAGCTGCCTATGCAGGTATCTGTCTGCCATGGCAAAGGCTCGGTTTTGTTACTTTGCCCGCGTTCAATATCCCAAACCATGCATTTGCGCTGTTGCTCGTTCAGTATCTTGCCAAAGATCACCGCTTCTAACTTGCCGTGTTTTTTGATGCTGTTATTATACATGTGGGCGGCTATTCTTAAGCCTACGTCACTAACAGGCCATAGCGGCAGTGCGGTATCGTCAAAATAGACGGCGTCGGGGCCATATTTATCTATCAACTCAATTGTGCGTTGATAAAACTTTTCGCAATATGCTTTTGATGGGGTAGACGCGCCGTTCCCCCAATCCCATTGGCCATGTATAGCACCGCCATCGGCAGCGCGCTCACCAAGCGGATGGTTCTGGGCATATAATTCTTGCGGATCTTCACCCTCCCACCATTTGCCGACACCACCTGCTTTGGTCAGGTTACCATCGTAAGGCACACCTGCCAACGGTCCTTTTTTATCCGACCGTTGGGCAACCTCCATCCATTGCCAGGCATGGGCGGCATGTACGCTCACGCCAAACCTTAATCCATGATCCTTTGTGGCTTTGGCCCAGCCTGCAATAAGGTCTTTCTTAGGCCCCATGCGAGTGGAGTTCCATTTTTGATGCTTGCTTTTGTAAAGGTCAAAATTATCGTGATGGTTGGCCAATGCCATAAAATACTTAGCACCGGCTTTTTTGTACAAGCCTACCAACTCTTGCGGGTCCCATTGCTCAGCCTTCCATTCATTGATCACGTCTTTAAAACCAAATTTGGACGGATGCCCGTATTTTTCTATGTGTGCCTTATACTGCCAGCTACCTTCTTCATACATCCCGCGGGCATACCAATCTCCACGCTCGGGCTGGCATTGCGGCCCCCAGTGCGCCCAAATACCGAACTTAGCATCACGGAACCATTCCGGCACCTGATATTGGGCTAATGATTCCCAGGTCGGTTTAAAAGTATCGGCATAGGGGGCTTTCAATAAACCGCCGGCATAACTTTTAGATACGTACAAAGCTGCGGCACCGGCCGCCAGTTTTTTTAGAAGGGTTCTTCTGTCCATAATTGGTAATTCAACAATTAGCTGATCCATCAAAATTATTTGGATGCACGCCTAAACATTAGCTTATATCCGACTTTATTTTGCATATATCCGATCTTTATTTAACTTGCCTACACCGAACATGTCTGCACAAAACCAACATAGCTTCTCGCTCCTCAACGTAGACCAGGTACGGCTAACCCGCAAGTGGAATTATCAAAATGTGATCAGTCCGTATTGCCGTATCTATTATATTGATGAAGGCCGGGGCGAACTATCCGACCACTCGACCTCACTCGTTTTAGAACCGGGCTATCTTTACATCATCCCCAGTTTCACACTATGCAGTTTAAAGTGCGATGAACGCCTTGGCCAATACTTCGTGCAGTTTTTCGAGGAATCGGCAGATGGCGTTTCGCTGTTCGTTAACCAACGCAACATTGCTAAGGTAAAAGCTACTTCTTTAGACCAAGCCCTATTCGACCGCTTGCTCGAGGTGAACCCTAACCGCGGCATCAACAGGTCTGATGATCCCCGCATTTACGAGAAAGAGATCTTTTATAAGGAGTACCAACAATACAACGATCAGCAGACCCGTGCCCGTGGTTTAGAAACGCAAGGCATTATCACCCAACTAATATCCCGTTTCCTGATCACACCTACCAAAGATCATATCAAACCCGAGGCCATCCCCGGCAAGATCGCTGATGCGCTTAACTACATCCTCCTCAACCTGCACCAGGAATTATCGGTGGAGCTGTTAGCTTCGCGAGCTGGTCAGAACGTCGATTATTTCTCCCGGATATTTCAACAGCATACTGGTATGCGGCCGTCAACGTTCATCAACCAAAAACGTATCGAAAGGGCCAAATACTTGATGGATAACGGCAGCCTGACCTTGCCCGATATCAGCAGGAAGACCGGATTTGAGAGCGTAGCCTACTTCTCGCGGGTCTTTAAGCAGATCACCGGGCTATCACCCCGCTATCACCGCAAACAGAGTTGATCAGTCTAACTCGATCATCGCTTTGATCACGCCTGTTTCCGGTTTCAGCCAGCTTGCAAAGTTATCAGCCACCTTGTCAAATTTCACCGTATGGGTGATGTAGTTGGCCGGATCCACCAGTTTGTTTTTCATGGATGTGATCACTTGGTCAAAATCCTGTTGGGTGGCGTTACGGCTGCTCATCAAAGTGGCCTCGCGCTTATGGAACTCGGGGTGGTTAAAGCTGATATCGCCTTTTTGCAGACCGATCAGCACAAACCTTGCCCCATGCGCCATGTATTGGAAGGCGTTGTTGATGGCTTTCAGGCTACCCGTCGCATCTATTACTACCGTTGGCATGTCGCCGTTGGTGATGTCTTTTAACCGTTCGGTCACGTCGTCGGTCAGGGCGTTGATGGTATATTCTACCTTTAGTTTATCCTTGCAAAAATCCAACCGTTGCTGATTAATATCCAGGGCGATCACTTGTCCGCCGGCAATTCGGGCAAATTCCATGGTGCCTAAGCCTATCGGGCCGGCACCGATCACTAACACGAACTCACCCTGCTCAACACCTGCCCGGCGGATGCCGTGGGCACCAATGGCTAAAGGTTCCACTAAAGCCAGTTCATCTACACTTAAACCATTAGCAGGCAGCAGTAAACGGGTAGGAACGGACAGCAGTTCGGCCATGCCGCCATCAACGTGTACGCCTATCACCTGCATATTGGTGCAGCAGTTGCCTTTGCCGGATCGGCAGGCTATGCAAGTGCCGCAATTGATGTAAGGCATCAGGGTAACCAGATCGCCCGGTTGATGAGTGTCGCTATCCGTGCTCACCACTTCGGCGGCTAACTCGTGACCTAAGATCCGCGGGTAACTAAAATAGGGTTGCGTCCCTTCAAAAGCGTGCAGGTCTGTCCCGCAGATGCCGATGCGTTTGATGCGAATGATGGTATGACCGGCCTTTAATTTGGGCGCGGCTATATCGTTGTAGGTCAGTTGGCCGGGATGGGTGCAAACTAATGCTTTCATGCTTGTGGAGTGAATATGCAATTATAGGCTGATGAAGGTTTAAAATAAGTTCGTGTATTGGCGATCTGTTCAACAAAATTAACAGATATACTTATGCCCTTAGGGCCGTTGTTGCTATAATTCATACTTCGATGTTCTTTATTATTTTAAAAAGAAAATAATACATTAGCAGTTAAATTTTCTACCCGCTTATGACTAACAGATTTGACCGTAACCTGCGGATGGGCTACGGCTTTTCCTTATTGATGCTGCTGGTGGTCGGCCTGGTATCATATCTTACGCTCAATAGTTTGCTCAGCAGCAATCGCGCCGTGGCGCATAGCGGCGAGGTGATGCAGCAACTGGAAAAACTGCTGTCGGTAATGAAAGATGCCGAGACCGGTCAGCGTGGTTATCTGTTGACGGGGCGTAGCAATTATTTAGAACCTTATAACGGCGCCTATCGCGCAGCGGAAACCACTGTTCAGCAGCTTCAGGATCTTACCTCAGATAACAAAGAACAGCAAACCAACATTGCAGCCATACGCGGTGTTTTACGCCAGCGATTAGATATTTTGCAGGAGATGGTGACCAAAAAGCAACGTGGCGAAGCTATTGGTCCATCGGATCTGGATGCCGGCAAAGCGGCCATGGATGCCCTGCGCGATGCCGTGGCGAAAGCTGAAGACCACGAGCAACAGTTGTTGAAAGAACGTAATGCCACGCTGGACACCTATTCTACGATCACACCTATCTTCATCATCGCTGCTATATTATTAGCTTTAGGCATCACCGCATACTCATACCGCCAGGTGGTTGGCGATGTACGAGAGAAGGACCGCCTGCGCAACGAATTGGAGGCCAGCGAGGAAGAGACACAGGCCCTGAACGAGGAACTGACCGCCGCTAACGAAGAGATAACCGCCGCCAACGAGGAGCTGCAAGCCATCAACGAAGAATTGTGGAGCGCCCGCGAGGAACTGGCTACCACCAACGTATCGTTAGAGGGCAAGGTGAACGAGCGGACCAAATCGCTGCAGGATACCGAAGAGGAGACACAATCCCTGAACGAGGAACTGACCGCCATTAACGAAGAATTGGCCGCTACCAACGAGGAGCTAATGGCTACTAATGAAGAACTGGCCGAAAGCAAAGGCCAGATGCAGCTAATGCTCGACGAGTTACGCCTGGCCGAGGAGCGTAGCGCCAAGCTGGTAGCTATTGTGGAGTCATCCGACGATGGCATCATTGGTAAAGACCTTGAGGGCAACATCACCAGCTGGAACCGTGGTGCCGAGCATATTTTTGGTTATTCGGAAGCCGAGATCATAGGCAAGTCGGTACTAACGCTGATCCCTGAGGACCGGCAGGACGAGGAGCCTGGGATACTGGCCCGCCTGCGTAACGGCGAAAAGATAGACCATTACGAGACCATCCGCAAGACCCAGGACGGACGGCTGATCGATGTATCGCTCACCATATCGCCCATTAAGGATAAAGATGGCAAGGTGACCGGCGTATCTAAAATAGCCCGCGATATATCTGAGCAAAAACGCGACGAGCAACGTAAGAACGATTTTATTGCCATGGCCAGTCACGAGTTGAAGACCCCGCTTACTTCGCTCACCGCCCTGATACAGGTGCTGCAACTAAAACTCCGCGACAGCGAAGAAAGTTTTGTACCCAATGCCTTAGACAAAGCTGTGTTGCAGACCCGCCGAATGAGCAGTTTGATCAGCGGTTTCCTGAACGTGTCTCGCCTTGAATCGGGCAAGCTGGTGATCGAGAAACAACGCGTGGACCTGAGTACCCTGATCCGCGAGATGATATCCGAAGTAAGGTTATCCGTTACCGGGCACACCTTTGTTTTTGACAGTCCTAAAGAGATAGCGCTTAGCGCCGATAAAGAAAAGGTAGGCTCGGTGATATCCAACCTGCTATCTAACGCGGTAAAGTATTCGCCTAAAGGCGAGTTGGTGACCATCGACTGCAAAGTGGTCAACGGCGAAGCCGTAGTGAGCGTCAAGGACGAGGGCATGGGCGTTAAACCTACAGATGTCCCGCGTTTGTTCGATAGATATTACCGGGTGGCCAGTGAGCACACTAAACATATTTCGGGATTTGGCGTGGGGCTTTACCTCAGCGCCGAGATCATTCGCCAGCATGGCGGGCGGATATGGGTAGAGAGCGAAAAAGGCGTAGGTTCTACTTTTTATTTCACGTTGCCGATAGCTTAATTAGCCACCATTAATCGCTCAACCGTCTGTACCAATTCAGTAAGATCGAAAGGTTTATTGATCACTGCGTCGCAACCATAGATAGTTCGCAGATCTTGCCCGGGGTTTTGATAAGCGGTAAAAATGATCACCGGTATCTGTCCAAGTGTTGGGTGAGCTTTTAATTTGTTACAAAGTTCTCCACCATTCCCGTCGGCCAATCTCAGATCCATTAAAAAAAGCTCAGGTTTAAAATCAACAGCTTCGGTAAGTAGGTCTGCTGCTTTACCAATACCGCGCACATCAAATTGCTCATACGATAAAACTTCGGTGACCATTTCCAGTATATCCTGGTTATCGTCCAGTACTAAAATTTTCTTCATAGGTAGCTATAGTATTGGCGGTTAGCATGAAAAGCTGAAAGCGATGTAGTCTTGCAGGAAGAACCGATAGTAAGGCTCCGTCTTATTCTTAGACCGGGAACAGAAATGATCATCAATACCTATCAAATATCGTGAATAACATTCGAATATGCAAGCAAGTTGGAATGTTTATTAATTTGAACGATAAATTTAATGCGATATTTAGTGCTTTATCGAATTTTCTTAGAACGTTTCTAAATAGACAATAATCTGACAATTGACTTCATCGGTGTATATCTTTCGCTATAGATCAGATAACTTTGCGCGAAATTAATTTTTGATATACATGAGTCAATTTAAACAAACCTTCAACTCGTCGATCGGTAAAAAGCTGATCATGGCTTTAACGGGCTTGTTTTTGTGTACGTTCTTAATTGTACACCTTGCGGGTAACCTGCAGCTATTCCAAAACGATGAGGGTTACGCGTTCAATGTTTACGCGAACTTCCTTACGCACTTCCCGCCGATAGAGGTTATCGCGTATATTTTGTATGCGTTCATCGTTATCCACGCGCTTTACGCGTTGATCTTAACGATCAATAACCGCAAGGCCCGTCCGGTGCAGTATGCTCATCAGCCTAAATCGCCAACATCATGGGGTTCAAAAAATATGGGCTTGTTGGGTTCTATCTTGTTGTTGTTCATTGTGATACACATGAGCGACTTTTGGTACAAGTATAAATATACCGATACGGTAGGTTTTAAAGAATACCGCACCAACGTATTGAGCAATGAACGCACCGTTACCGATTTTGTACCGGAGTCCAAAGAGTTCGAGCATTCTTACACAACCGAGAATGATGTAGAGGTAGTTCGTGTGAAGGACCTGCACAAAAAGGTTTCTGAAAGCTTTAGCCAATGGTGGTATGTGCTGATCTATGTGATCGCGCAGGGTGCTTTGTCATTCCACTTGCTGCACGGGTTCCAGAGCGCATTCCGTACTTTGGGTTGGACGCACCGCAAGTACACCCCGATAGTTGAGCAGATCGGTATCTGGCTTTTCGCGGTGATCATACCGTTGGGTTTTGCCGCTATGCCGGTAGTTTATTTTTTTATGGGTAAATAAGTAAGCGCTAAGCTTTCTGATAAATTATATACAACATGGAGTTAGATGGTAAAGTGCCTGCGGGCCCGTTAGCTAACAAATGGAGCAAGTACAAATTCGACCTTAAACTGGTTAACCCTGCCAATAAACGTAAGTACGATATTATTGTGGTAGGTACCGGTCTGGCTGGTGCATCTGCTGCGGCATCGCTTGCCGAGTTGGGTTACAACGTTAAAGCGTTCTGCTTTCAGGATAGCCCCCGCCGTGCGCACTCGATCGCGGCACAGGGTGGTATCAACGCTGCTAAGAACTATCAAAATGATGGTGACAGCGTGTTCCGCTTATTTTACGATACGATTAAAGGTGGTGACTACCGTGCCCGTGAAGGTAACGTGTACCGCCTTGCCGAGGTTTCGGTAAATATTATTGACCAGTGTGTGGCACAAGGTGTCCCTTTTGCCCGCGAGTACGGCGGTCTGTTGGATAACCGTTCATTCGGTGGTTCGCAGGTATCACGTACGTTCTACGCCCGTGGCCAAACAGGACAGCAATTGTTATTAGGTGCTTATTCTGCACTTAACCGTCAGATCAATGCCGGTAAGGTAAAAATGTACACCCGTACCGAAATGTTGGACGTGGTAGTTGTTGATGGACATGCCAAAGGTATCGTTACCCGTAACATGATCAACGGTCAGATAGATACGCATTCAGGTCACGCTGTATTGTTGTGTACCGGTGGTTACGGTAACGTGTTCTACCTGTCAACCAACGCTATCGGATCTAACGTAACAGCTGCATGGCGTGCGCACAAACGTGGTGCGTTCTTCGCTAACCCATGCTATACACAGATCCACCCTACCTGTATCCCGGTAACCGGTGATCACCAGTCTAAGCTGACCCTGATGTCGGAATCGTTACGTAACGACGGACGTGTTTGGGCACCTAAGACCGTGGAGATCGCACAAAAATTGCAAAAGAAAGAGATCACTGCCGACCAGGTTAAAGAGGACGACCGCGATTACTTCCTGGAGCGTAAATACCCTGCCTTCGGTAACCTTGTACCGCGCGATGTAGCTTCACGTAACGCTAAGGAGATGGCTGATGAGGGTAAAGGTGTAGGTGCATCGGGCTTAGCTGTTTACCTTGATTTTGCCGATGCGATCAAACGTTTGGGCGAGGACACAGTAAGGGCTAAATACGGTAACCTGTTCGATATGTACATCCAGATCACCGACGAGAACCCATATAAACAACCAATGCGTATCTATCCTGCGGTTCACTATACTATGGGTGGCCTTTGGGTTGATTATAACCTGCAAACATCTGTTCCGGGCTTATTTGCTTTGGGCGAGTGTAATTTTAGCGATCACGGCGCTAACCGCTTAGGTGCGTCTGCTTTGATGCAAGGCTTGTCTGACGGTTACTTTGTGATCCCATTCACTTTAGGTGATTACCTGGCTAAACAAGGCCCTAAAAAGGTTGACGAGAACCATCCCGCTTTTGCGCAAACCAAACAGGATGTGATCGACCATGTAAATAAACTGATCAGCTTAAAAGGTACAAAGACCACCAACGAATACCACCGCGACCTTGGTCACATTATGTGGGAATACTGCGGCATGGCCCGTACCGAAGAAGGTTTGATCAAAGCCAAAAAGATGATCCAGGAATTGAAAGTGGACTTCTGGAAGAACGCGATCATCGTAGGTAAGAACGAAGAAGTGAACGCCTCATTAGAGCGTGGCGGTCGTGTGGCCGACTTTATCGAGCTTGGCGAACTGATGGTAGACGACGCTTTAATGCGCCGCGAATCATGTGGTGGCCACTTCCGCTTAGAATCGCAAACAGACGACGGCGAAGCATTACGCGACGACGAGAACTTTGCCTTCGTAGCTGCCTGGGAATTCATGGGTGAAAACCAGCCTGAAAGATTGAACAAAGAAAAGTTAGAATTTGAGGCTGTACACTTGTCTCAACGTAATTACGCGTAAGGGAGAGAATCAAGAGACAAGAATCAAGATTCAAGACCAAATAGTAAGGAATATTAAATTAAAGGAAAGAATAAGCGGTTTGTAGTCAGTCTTGACTCTTGCATCTTGATTCTTGACTCTAAATCAAAACTCAAACAAGATGAGTGGAAATATGAAACTGACGCTTAAAGTATGGCGTCAAAAAGATGCGAATAGCGCAGGTAAAATGGAAACCTATCCGGCCGATAATATCTCGCCTGATATGTCTTTCCTGGAGATGCTTGACGTGGTGAACGAAAGCCTGATCCACAAAAACATCGAGCCGATCCATTTTGATCACGATTGCCGCGAAGGTATCTGTGGCATGTGTTCGTTATACATTAACGGTCAGCCACACGGTCCAAAGCGTGCTATCACCACCTGTCAGCTGCACATGCGTAGCTTTAAGGATGGCGACACCATCACCATTGAGCCTTGGCGCGCTGCCGCTTTCCCCGTGATCAAAGACTTAGCGGTAGACCGCTCGGCATTTGATCGTATCCAACAAGCGGGTGGCTATATCTCGGTGAATACCGGTGCGGCGCAAGATGCTAATAACATCCTGATCCCTAAAGTGATCGCTGACGAAGCCTTTAACTCGGCTACCTGTATCGGTTGCGGCGCTTGCGTTGCTGCATGTAAAAATGCTTCGGCCATGTTGTTCGTATCGGCTAAGATCACTCAATTAGGTCTGTTACCACAAGGCCAGCCTGAGCGCTACCGCCGTGCACAAAGCATGGTAGCACAAATGGACGAAGAAGGTTTTGGTAACTGTACCAACACCGGCGCTTGCGAGGCAGAGTGCCCTAAAGAGATCAGCCTGACCAACATCTCCCGCATGAACAACGATTTCCTAAGCGCGAAACTATTCCGCGAAGAAGAGATCGCGCATAGCGGAGAGTAATTTCAGAGATGATCTTCGGTAGAGACACAATACCTCGTGTCTTCCGTATGATATTCAAACAAGTAAGGCGACCCCAAATGGATCGCCTTACTTGTTTATAAGCATGCCCGTACAAACAAAGTCTACTACGCCGTCAAAAAAATGTCCGCTTTTATCTCCGGAATGATCCCCTTCTCCAGCGCCGTATCGAACATCAGCTTGATCGCTTTACGCCCTTCTGCGCCCAGTTCTACCGAGTATTGGTTCACATAAAGGTCGATGTGTTTATACATTACTTCTTCGCTCATTTCCTGTGCGTGGCTGCGGATAAATTCCAGTCCCGATTTAGGGTTAGCGAACGCGAATTCTACCGACCGGCGTAACACGCGGTTAAGTTTATGGAGCACATCCTCGGGCAGGTTACGATTGGCTACGATACCCCCTAACGGGATAGCGCAACCGGTCTGCTTTTCCCAGTAGTCGCCAAGGTCGATCACTTTTTTTAGGCCCTTATCTAAGTATGTAAAACGGTTCTCGTGAATGATAAGGCCGATATCAACACGTCCGTCTAATACAGCGTTCTCGATATCCGAGAAGACCAGTATCTCTTTATTAACTGCTTCAGGAAAGGCTAATCCTAACAGAAAATTAGCGGTGGTGTATTTACCGGGGATACCGATCTTAAAGTTAGGGTTAGCTTTCAGGTCATCTACGGAGATATCTTGTTTAGATATCAGCATCGGCCCAACACCAAACCCTAACGCGCTGCCGCTATCTAATAATACATAACGTTCGGTCATGTAGGCATAAGCGTGATAGCTTAGTTTGGTCACATCCAGATCACCGCGAAAGGCTTTTTGGTTAAGCGTTTCTACGTCCTCATAAAACACCTCAAAGTCCAGCCCTTCGGTATCTATCTTATGATGGATCAGCGCGTCGAAAATAAAGGTATCGTTAGGGCAGGGAGAAAATCCGAGGGTAAGTTTCATAGGATGCGGGATCATATCTTATACGCTTCGCATCAACGGTAATGAAATTGAGCTGTTAACTCAGTTTTTGCAAAAGCGCGTCGGCAAATGTATTGAGATTTTTTACGGCTAAGCCTATCTGCCAGGCATCGCGGTTACGTTTTTCAACATAATTTGACACAGACCTGATCTGTATGCAAGGCAGCCCAGCCAATTTACAAGCGTAAAAGAAAGCCGCTCCTTCCATGCTCTCTACCTGCGGGCGCAGGCGGTCTTTGATCTTGGATATGCTGATGTCATTACCATGGACACAGTTGACCGTGATACCTGCAACCTGTTTAACCAGTAGCTTATTCTCTTCGGGCGGTATCGGACTAAGCAGGTTAGATACGGTGGTAGACGCAGAATAAATATGGTCGCCCAGGCAAAGGTCTTTTATCGTCAAAAACTTTTCGCCATCCTCGGCACCTAATTCAGAGAAGGTATCACTTGTGATCTCAACTACCTCGCCCAGATCCAGGCTGCGGTCAAAGCTGCCCGCTATGCCTAAGTTGATGGCAAGGTCATATTGATTTGTCGCTAAATGCCGCCCCAAAGAAAATGCCGTGGCCACCATGCCTACGCCGGTAATCAATAGATCCGTAGTCTGAAGGTCTAAGTTAGAAGAATTGCTTTCGACTTGAGACTTAAGACTTTCGACTGAAAAAAGCGGCTCTATCTCCTGCTGGGTGGCCGCAACTATTAGGATCTTCATGATGGTGAAATGTGAATGCTAAATATAAAAACAAAAGGCACATTTTTGTTTTAGTATATTTGCACCCAATTATTGCTATGATGATATACGTAACGCGCCGGGAACATTTTAACGCCGCTCATCGCATGTACCGCGAGGAGTGGAGCGCCGAAAAAAATGCCGAAGTGTTTGGCAAATGTGCC
Organism: Mucilaginibacter myungsuensis; assembly: GCF_015222005.1. Taxonomy (GTDB): domain Bacteria; phylum Bacteroidota; class Bacteroidia; order Sphingobacteriales; family Sphingobacteriaceae; genus Mucilaginibacter; species Mucilaginibacter myungsuensis. The sequence continues at coordinate 757,049 of NZ_JADFFL010000002.1, forward strand.
AATCCTAACTGGCATGGGCATAACTATAACCTGTTCGTCACTATAAAAGGCGAAGTAACACATGCTACCGGCTACCTGCTGGATCTTAAGGACCTTAAGGTGATCATTAACGAGCATGTGATCGAAAAACTCGACCATAAGAACATCAATATGGACGTGGACTTTATGCAAGGCAAAATGGCATCTACCGAGTTGCTTTGCATCGAGATATTTAACCAACTGAAAGGACCTATCGAGGCGCATGAGGGCGTGTTCCTGCACTCGGTACGTTTGCACGAAACCGAAAATAATTCTGCCGAGTACTTTGGCGAATAATTAAATATGAGCAACCACTACATCACCGACGACGATGAGGCGGATGACCTGCCCGGCTACCAAAAGATAGACCGCTACGACCCGCAACTGATCGACAACCTGTCGGCACACTACAAAGACATTTTAACCCAACTGGGCGAGGACCCCGAACGCGAAGGTTTGCTAAAAACCCCCGAGCGTGTGGCCAAAGCCATGCTGTACCTTACCCATGGCTACAAGCTTGATGCGAAGGCGATCTTGACATCGGCCTTGTTTAAAGAGGACTACAGCCAAATGGTGATCGTGAAAGACATTGAGGTTTATTCGATGTGCGAACACCATATGTTGCCGTTCTTCGGTAAAGCGCACATCGCCTATATCCCTAACGGACATGTGGTCGGCCTGAGCAAGATCCCGCGCGTGGTAGATATTTACTCGCGTCGCTTACAAGTGCAGGAGCGTTTAACTAACGAGATTCGCGATTGCATCCAGGAAACCCTTAAGCCAATTGGCGTAGGCGTGGTAATGGAATGCCGTCACTTGTGCATGTGCATGCGCGGCGTACAAAAGCAAAACTCGGTAACCACTACATCAGCCTTCACCGGCGGATTTTTACAGGAAAAAACAAGGGCGGAGTTCTTGAACTTAATTTCTTCAAAATTAAGTTAAGTGACCGGTGATCGGTTAAACAGTGATCAGTTCTTAATGAAATGGTCTCGGGTCAACTGGTCACGTATTAACAGCACATCGACAATTAAACATACGACCGGTCACTGATCACCGGTTAACTAATCAACCGACACAAAATGAAATCATACATTTTCCCGGGCCAGGGCGCACAGTTTGTGGGCATGGGCAAGGACCTTTACGAGAAAAGCGAAACCGCTAAACAATTATTTGAGCAGGCTAACGAGATATTAGGTTTCCGCATTACGGATATCATGTTCGATGGTACCGACGAGGAACTGAAACAGACTAACGTTACCCAGCCTGCCATCTTTTTACATTCGGTAATATTGGCTAAAGCTTTGGGCGATGATTTTCAGCCCGAAATGGCTGCCGGTCACTCCTTAGGCGAATTCTCTGCCTTGGTATCATGCGGTGCGATGAGTTTTGAGGACGGCCTGCGTTTAGTAGCGGCCCGTGCCAACGCCATGCAAAAAGCCTGCGAATTGCAACCATCAACCATGGCCGCGATCTTAGGTCTGGACGATTTTACGGTAGAGGATGTTTGCCAACGCGTGAGTGAGGTAGTTGTTCCGGCTAACTATAACTGCCCGGGCCAGTTGGTGATATCAGGCAGCATTGCCGGTGTTGATAAAGCTTGCGAGTTATTATTAGCTGCAGGTGCTAAACGCGCGTTGAAACTGAATGTCGGTGGTGCATTCCACTCGCCGTTGATGGAGTCGGCACGTGTGGAGTTAGAAGCAGCTATCGTAGCTACCGATACCAAAGCACCTGTTTGCCCGGTTTACCAAAACATCGATGCTAAACCATATACCGATCCGGCGCAGATCAAACACAATCTGATCGCCCAATTGACCGGTGCCGTACGCTGGACACAAACCGTGCTGCACATGTTAGAGGATGGCGCAACATCTTTCACCGAGGTTGGCCCGGGTAATGTGTTACAAGGTTTGGTTAAAAAAGCCAACCGCAGTATACCGACCGAATCAGCTGCATTTGTCGAATAAACACACAGATATTAAATAAAAATTAAAAAAGCCGCAAACTAAAGCGGCTTTTGTTTTTTATGATATTTTTATAGCTGCATTTATCTGATAATAGTTTGACTACCCTTGCCAAGATCCGTTTACTGCTGGCCATTGTTTGCGCCACGTTTTTGCTAACGGCTATTATCGTTAAAGAAACTTTTACCCCTAAGGTAAATCTGGAGCAGAGCGGTGGTATCATCGAGCGCAACCTCAATAAAAAAGAGGCTATCGTAAAAAAGCTCATCGCCGATACGGCTGAGTTCAACAAGTTAAAAACCATATCGGCAAACCCTAAAACGGCTTACAGGTTCATCCAGCATTATACCAGCGATAACCGCATCTGGATATCCACCTTTGTAAACAATAGGGCCAAATTTTGGACCGGCGTAAAATTCTTCCCCGAAGATCCCGCACGGATAACCGACGGTGTGCATTTTTACCAACGACCCAACGGCGCTTACGAGCTGATCAAGAAAAGCGACGGCGCTTTCTCGGTGATCTTTATCATCCCGGTAAAAAACATCTATCACTTTAACAATCGTTATCTTAAAAACGGCTTCGATCAGCCGATCATGGATGACGACCATGTGGATATTGCCGATATTACCGACCGCACGGTTTACCACGTCCACTCGATAGACGACCGCTACCTCTTCTCTATCAAACTAAAACCCGGCCACACCAACCACCGCTTCTACGAATTTGAGTTTATACTATGGCTGATGGGTATTTTGGCGCTTTGTACGCTTATCCATAGTATCTGCAATTATATCGTAGGCAAGGGTTATCCATTGTTATCGTTCATGTTCATGGCGGCGTTCATCGCGGCGTCAAGGTACCTGAATATCATGTATGATATTCCTGCTTTCTCAGAGATAGATCTGTTTAACCCGCGGTATTACTCGGCCAATTTTTGGTTCCCCTCGCTGGGGCATTTCTGTTTAAATATACTGTTCTCGTGCTGGCTGGCCGGCTTCATTTATCGTCACCGGCAACGCGTCATCAAAAAACAGGTCGAAGGTGCGGCGGCTTATGTGTTGGTCGGCTTCTTATCGGTGGTGCTTATTGGCCTGGCGGCACTATTGTTAAGTTTTTATTATGGGTTGATCGTACGGTCTATCATCAATTTTGATGTTACCAACGTATTCAATCTATCAGGCTATAGTTATATTGGGGTGCTAATGCTATGCTTCAGTTTCTTGCTATTCTTCCTGATATCCGACACCTTCCTCACCATCTCTAAAAAGATCATGATACCGGATAGGCACAAGGCCGGCATATTTGCGGCGGTGGTGTTGCTGGCTACTTCGGCAACGCTTGCCTATAAAGATCTTAGCGCTTTCTTTGTGCTGGCGGGCTTGTTCACGCTCATCAGGGCATACTCGGTCTGGTATGATGACGGTAAGTTGAGCGCCACCAGTTTCCTGTGCCTTATTACTGTTTGCGCGCTGATATCGTCAACCAAACTGAATCACTTTTTAGATATCAAACATGCCGAGACCCGCATTAAGCTGATCAAAAAACTGGAGGTTGCTAAAGACGAAAAGGCCGATACCGCCTTCTTTAAAATAGAACGGCAAATGGCCACCGATCCCGAACTGATCAAATACTTTGGTGATAAGGACCATAACGACGATTTCCTGCGCACCCACTTTCAAAAGAATTATTTTGACGGTTACCTGAACAAGTACGATGTAAAACTGCACATCTTTGATCCTGCCGGGGTATCCATCACCAACGATAAGACCTACCAACTAAGCTACTATAAAGACATGGTGGTGTTTGGTGCACTGACCAAAGTATCCGAAAATTTCTATCACGAGAATGACGGCTTCGGCTATCAAAAATACTTTGCCATTTTACCGATCAACACGCGCGATAGCAGTTTAGGTACGCTGGTAGTGACGCTGGTATCAAAACCATTAATGACAGGTAAGACCTTCCCCGAATTGTTAGTGGATGGCGAATCACGACCCGATGAGGCTTATCAGGATTACTCTTATGCTTTTTATTTTGATAATAAGTTGATGATCCAGGCCGGCAAGCTTACCTATAAACTTAACAATGCAGATTTTAAAGGAAAGGTAAAAGAATATGTAACGCAAATGTCGCCGGCCGTCAAGCCCAATATATTGGCACCGCTGGCCCGTACCCGCCACCTTATCTATCAGCCCGAAAAGCGGAAGATGATCGTTGTGAGTATTGAAGAAGACCCGATAGCCCGTTCGGTAACTTCGCTTACCTTCTTCTTTGTCTTTTTGCTGGCCTTTAGCTGGCTGGTGATCTTTTTTAGCTGGATCTGGTCGCGCATCAGGATATTCAACATCAAGAACAAGCGCATTAAATGGGGCTTTAAGCTAACGGTAGAGCGCGTGCTGTACCGCAGCCGCATCCAGTTCTCGGTGATATTTACAGTGGTGTTTACCCTGTTGATGGTGGGCGGTATCACCTTCCAATATATTACCACCCAATACCGCGAACAACAGGACGAAATGATCCGCGAAAAGATCAACCGCATTGGGGCTGTTTTTGAGGCCGGACTAAGTAAAGGGCAATTCTCGGCCAGCCACATGGGCGAGGTGAATTTTAATGAGTTTGCCGACACTTATCTGTCCGATCTGACGCTGTACAGCAAAGAGGGTATAGAGATACTGACCACCCAGCCTAAGCTATACACTTACGGTTTGTTAGCCGAGCGGATGAACGGCAAGGCTTACATAGCCATGAATAGTGAGCAGCGATCGGAATTTGTGAACGACGAACGCCTTGGCGAACTTAAATACAAAGCCGCCTATGTGCCTATTGTTGACGAGCGCGACAATAAAGTTTATTACCTGCAACTGCCCTACTTTAGTAACGAGACGGATATTATTACCCGGATAGGATCATTGCTGAACACCATGATCAACATTTACGCGCTGGTGTTTATTGCGATAGGTTTGGTAGCGGTGGTGATCGCTCGGCAGATCACCTCGCCGTTGAATTTCATCCAGCAGAACTTTAGCCGTACCATTTACGGCGAAAAGAACGAACCGATAGTTTGGGACCGCGACGACGAGATAGGCTCCCTGGTGAAGGAATATAACAAGATGATAGCCGCGTTAGAGGATAGCGCCCAGCGGTTAGCCCGATCTGAACGTGAGAGCGCATGGCGAGAAATGGCCAAACAGGTAGCGCACGAGATCAAGAACCCGCTCACCCCGCTTAAACTGGGCTTGCAGCTGCTGGATAAGGCCTGGAAAGATAAGGACCCAAAATTTGATCAGAAATTTGAACGTTTCAGTAAGTCTTTTGTGGAGCAGATAGAAAGCTTGTCGCAGATCGCGTCAGAGTTCTCCTCGTTTGCCAAAATGCCTGATACGAAGCTGCAAAAAGTGAGTTTGTTTGAGGTAATAGGCCAGGCAGTGATCATTTTTAAACAGATGGACAACGTGACCATTAACTACGAGCCGGGCGAGCAATTCATCATCAATGCCGACCGCGACCAGTTGTTACGATGCTATAATAACTTACTGAAGAACGCCATTGAGGCCATCCCAGAAGAAAGGCACGGCGTGATCAGCATTGAGTATAAGATAGGTGCAGGCAACATCCTGATGACCGTGACCGACAACGGCAACGGCATCCCCGAAGAAATGCGCGAGAAGATCTTTGCCCCTAATTTCACTACCAAAAGCTCGGGCACTGGCTTGGGCCTGGCCTTCGTAAAAAACTCTATCGAGAACGCCGGTGGCAAGGTTTGGTTCGAGACCGAGATCGGTGTGGGTACAACTTTTTTCCTGAGTTTCCCGGAGACGGATTAAGTTCATTTAACGCTGTTAGCTAATTTCATGATCTACATCAAGTGTTGCAGGGTAAATACGGCCCATATTTGTGTCATCAACAAATAGATACATCCACTAAAAATTAAGACCATGAGCACGATCACCACAAAAGACGGAACTGAAATTTATTACAAAGACTGGGGAACAGGACAACCATTGGTATTCCACCATGGATGGCCACTATCAGGCGACGATTGGGACGCCCAGATGATGTTCTTTTTATCACAAGGTTACCGGGTGATAGCGCATGACCGTCGCGGGCATGGCAGATCGAGCCAGGTTTCGGGCGGTCACGATATGGACACTTATGCGGCTGATGTTGCGGCACTGACAGAAGCACTTGATCTGAAGGATGCCATCCATATAGGTCACTCTACAGGCGGCGGCGAAGCTATCCACTATGCAGCTAACCTTGGCAAAGGCCGTGTTTCTAAAGTAGTACTTATTAGCGCGGTCACCCCACTAATGGCGCAGACCGATAACAATCCCGACGGTGTTCCAATGGCGATATTTGATGAGATACGCCAGGGTACGGCTTTTAACAGGCCACAATATTTTCAGGACTTTACCATCCCTTTTTACGGTTACAACCGCGAGGGCGCAAAAATATCACAGGGCATAAGGGATAATTGGTGGCGCCAGGGCATGATGGGCAGCGTAAAAGCCCAGCACGATGGTATCAAAGCTTTTTCGGAAACTGACTTTACCGAAGACCTGAAAAGCGTAAACATCCCCGTGCTGGTACTACATGGCGAGGACGACCAGATCGTACCATTCGCGCTATCGGGAGCCAAGGCTATCAAACTATTACAGCACGGCAAAATGATATCCTATCCGGGCTTCCCCCATGGCATGCCAACTACCGAGGCTGCTACCATCAATAAAGATCTGTTAGCATTTATCCGCTCTTAAGCATCCTTAACGACGGGTTTTCGTCGCCGCAGGGTTCTCTCTCCCGAGAGTACCCTGCGGCGGTATTAGATGATGGAGATCTCATCTCCCGGCGGGACTACCTGTTTATAGAGAACCAAACCGCTATGAAAATGCCTCGTAGAGGCTACCCTTATTCCAATAGTATATCAGCTCTGCATAATCTACAAGGGTAATGCCTGCGGCGCAATACTTTTGATCCGTTTCTTTCTACGGTCAGGTAGCCCTTACAGGGCAAGGAAGGACGCGTGCGTCGACATGGCCCTCCCGTCATGATAGATCCCTATAACATGTTCACGATCGTTCACGGGCTTGTTCTCGGCCTATTTTTGCCCTAAATTTTAGTGCTGATATTCAGTGGGTTATATTTTTGTTCATCCTGACTTTGTTCACGGGTTTGATCTTTGGTGATGATGGTCAGTAAGTTACATTTTCGGGTGCCTTATGTTCACGCGTGAACACGAACGGTGACGTGAGCGATCTTTACGCTGATATTGCTAAACTAATTAGCCGTTTTGTTACCTTAGCCATTGCATGGCAGACGAACAGCGACCCATCCACCGCAAGATCATCCATATTGATATGGATGCCTTTTACGCGTCGGTAGAGCAACGCGACAACCCCGACCTGCGCGGTAAAGCACTGGTGGTCGGCGGCTCGCCCGAAGGGCGTGGCGGTGTAGTGGCTACCGCCAGTTACGAGGCCCGCAAATTCGGCGTGCGTTCGGCCATGCCATCTAAAACCGCGCAGCGGCTGTGCCCGCATGTGATCTTTGTCCGCCCACGGTTCGATGTTTATAAAGACGTTTCCCGCCACATCCGCGAAATATTCAGCCGTTACACCGATATCATCGAACCACTATCTTTAGATGAAGCCTATCTCGACGTTACCGAAGACAAACTTGGCATCGGTTCGGCCATCGAGATAGCCCAGCAGATCAAGCAAGCCATTAAAGACGAGTTGCAACTGACGGCATCGGCAGGGGTATCGATCAACAAGTTCGTGGCCAAGATCGCGTCGGATATCAATAAGCCCGATGGGTTGAAGTTCATCGGGCCTTCGTCTATCGAGCCGTTTATGGAGGCGCTGCCGGTAGAGAAGTTCTACGGCGTAGGCAAAGTTACCGCTGCTAAAATGATGGCCATGGGGCTACACTCCGGTGCCGACCTCAAGAAGCTGACCGAGGATGAAATGAGCCGGCATTTTGGTAAGGCCGGTAAATTCTACTATCAGATCGTACGTGGGATAGATAACCGTGCCGTACAGCCACATCGCGAGACTAAATCTATGGGTGCTGAGGATACTTTTCCGTATGACCTGACCGAGATAGATGAGATGTACACGGAATTGGATAAGATAGCGGAGACGGTGGTGAAACGTTTAGAGCGATATAACTTGCAAGGCCGCACCATCACACTTAAAGTGAAGTACAGCGATTTCAGACAGATCACCCGCAACCAGTCGTTCGCTAAGCCGGTAGGCGATCTGAAGACCATAGCGGCTACAGCTAAAAGCCTGTTGCTAAATAGCGGTGTGGATGATGTGAAGATCCGCCTGCTGGGCATATCCCTATCCAACTTTGGCGAGCTGCCCCAAAAGACCGGCAAACCCGGCGACGCGGGGCAGTTAATGTTATTTTAAATTTTTATGCCACCGCCAAATTAAGCACCTTTGCTTTTATGGCATTGTTCACATCGCGCAAGCAGAAGAAAGACGTAAAGGTCACCTTTCAGGGTGATATGCTTTTTGTGGAGATAGATGGCGGCAAACCACAGGCCTACCCGCTCACCTGGATGCCGCAACTAAAGAACGCCACCGCCGACGAGCAAGCCGATTGGAAACTGACCGACAAAGGCCTGCGTTGGGATAACCTGAATGTTGACATTAACCTTGCCTGATATTCTGTAGCCATACTATGACGTTCGAAGAGTTTTTCACCAAAAAGAAGATCAGCCTGCCGCAACTACAAAGCGGCGAGCCAAGCCTTTTTACGGAGTTTAAGAATCACTACGAACAAATGGGAGAAAAGAGCTTCGACCATACCAAAAAATATTGGTTCAATCAGTTACGCCGGCGCTTCCCGGTATCGGCTGATATTAAGGTAGAAAAAGTAGATATAGCCAACCCGATAGCCGAGCAAACGGTCATGGATGTGCTAACCGCTCCTGCTACAGAACCGACAGCACCAGCTACCGGCTTTAGACCACGCTTCCGCGCAGCGGCAACTCCGCCCAAAACGGAAGAACAAACGCCCGCCAGCCAGGAAGCCAAGACTGATCCTGCCGATGCAACTCCGGCCACCGGTTTTAAACCGCGTTTTAGAGCCGGTGCAACGAAGCAAGCCGAAGAGCCATCAGAAGAAGTAAAATCGGACATCACCGAAGGACCCAAAGCAGAAACACCTGCTGAGACCGAAATTGCCAAGCCGACCACCAGTTTCAAGCCACGTTTTAAAGCAGGGGTGACCAAGCCTGTTGAAGAAACATTGCCTGAAACGATAGCCGAAGCATCATCAGAAAAATCCGTAGAAGCAGAAGCACCGAAACCTGCTGTTGGTTTCAATCCACAGTTTAAAGCAGGCGTTACGAAGCCTGCTGAAGAAGCTACATCTGAACCGATAGCCGAGACGCCAGCAGGAGAGAAACCTGTGGAAGTGGGAGCACCAAAACCAGCCGTTGGATTCAAACCACGCTTTAAAGCAGGGGTTACTAAAGCTGTGGAAGAAGCTGCATCTGAACCGATAGCCGAAGCGCCAACAGAAGAGAAACCAGTAGAAGCGGAAGCGCCAAAATCCGCTGTTGGCTTTAAGCCTCGTTTCAAAGCAGGGGTTACCAACAAACTTGTCGAAGCAACACCGATAGCGGAAGATAAAGTAGAGGAAGTAAAACCGGCCGACCCTATTGCAGAGACAACTCCTGCACAAGCCGCCGAGTCTGACGCAGAACCGTCTGGCGAAGAAAAGCCCAAACCTGTTGGCTTCAAGCCGCGCTTCAACGCGGCTAAAATGAAACCGAAAGATCCCGGGGCTTAATATCAGCCTGCCATTTCGTAGGCTGTGCATTTGCTGATCTTAGCTATCTTGTTACGCAGGATGGTGCGGGCGCGGCAAAGCGTAGTGCGCGACAGCAACTCGGTCATGCCCAAGACGGAGCCTATTTCCTGGTGCGAATAACCTTCGATGGCATACATATTAAATACATTGCGATAACTATCCGGCAGCTGACGGATCATGCGCATCAGGTCTTTGGCCTCTAATTCGTCGTTGCAATAAGCATCGCTGAACATCTCTTCGGCACCCATATCTTCGCAAAGTACGATAGGGCGTTGTTTACGATAGCGTGATATGGACGCATGCACCATGATCCGGCGCAGCCAACCTTCCAGGCTACCCTCGCCCCGGTAATTGTGACGGTTCTTGAATGCTTTGATGAACCCTTCCTGCAGGATGTCCTGCGCTTCGTCGCGGTCTTTAGCGTAACGCAGGCAAACACTTAGCATACGCGATGCAAAGGTCTTGTAAAAAAGCTCTTCCTGTTTGCGGTCGTGGGCAATAACGCCTACCCATATATTTTTTTGTTGTAAATCGGTGATCATGGCAATTAGCTGATATGCCATACTATGCCAAATTTATTGCCTGTTTTGTACAGATCTGTAAATCAATCAGATAGAATCATGTCGAATCAACGAAAGTGTTCGTAAACGGACGGTGAGCGTACGGTTTGGATATGCGGGATCCACCGGATAGTGGTGAGGAGATAGCAGTCCCTACTTCAACAACTTATTGATGTTCTTACAGCCGTTGCTGATGGAATCCATGTAGTATTCCCAATCGGGCTGAGGGTCGGTTATCTCATAGCGGAGTTGCTCCAAACACAGGATCATTCCGGCCAGCTCGTTCTTAATGTCGTGCTTAAGCTGGCGCAATGCTTCAAATTCGGGGGGGTTCTCGGCTGGTTCCATCGCTATTTGCCCAAGTTAATGGCCTTCATTTTATTGTAGAGCGTTTTGCGGTCTATCTTTAATATCTCGGCAGCTTTGGTTTTATTAAAGTTAACCTCGCGCAGCACTTTTAATATCGTATCGTATTCGGCCTCTAAAGCGGCGTTCTTAAGATCGTGCTTTGGTTCTTTCGGGGTGGCTTGCTCAGCAGACTGCAAACTTACAGGGGCGGCAGTTTCTTGCGGGGCCGACATGTATTTGCTGTTGATAGATATCTCCAGCGGCAGGGCTTTCATTTGCACCTCTTCGCCTTCGGTAAGTAAAGCGGCACGGCGCACCACGTTCTTCATCTCGCGGATATTGCCCGGCCAGCGATAGTTCATAAAGCACTCCTCAACTTCGGGCGAGAAAGCTGTTACACCACGGCCCAACTCGTCGTTAGCCATTTTAAGGAAGTGGTTGGCCAGCACCATAATATCGGTACCGCGTTCGCGCAGGGCCGGCATGTAGATACCGAACTCGTTAAAGCGGTGGAAAAGATCTTCGCGGAATCGGCCTTTTTGGATAGCGTCCTGCAAATTCTCGTTAGTAGCTACAATAATGCGCACATCCAGATCTATCTCTTTGGTGCTGCCAATGCGTTTTACCTTACGCTCCTGCACGGTACGTAGTAGTGATGCCTGGATATCGTACGACAGGTTGCCCACCTCATCAAGGAAAAGCGTACCGCCGTTGGCCATCTCAAAATGGCCGATCTTGGTATATAAAGCGCCCGTGAACGAGCCTTTCTCGTGACCGAAAAATTCACTTTGGGCCAGCTCCTTGGTTAGCGAGCCGCAATCCATGGCAATAAATGGCTGGTCGCGGCGCGGACTGTTCAGGTGGATGCTCTTGGCGGCCGACTCTTTACCCGTACCACTTTCGCCCATAATAATTACACTGTAATTGGTTGGGGCTACAAGTTCTATTTGGCGGATCAACTCGCGCGAAGCACGTGATTGACCGGGAACGAATTCGGGCGCGAAATTGGCTTTTTTTGCCGCAGCCGAAGTTGGTTTTGGCGTGATGGCTGCAACCGGCTCGTCGTTATTAAGTGCGTTGCGGGTCTCTATCGCTTTGGTAATAGTGTTCAGGATCTCATCAGGATACAGTGGCTTGGTGATGTAATCATAAGCCCCCATTTTGATCAGCTCGACAGCCATTTTGATATCCGAATAGCCGGTGATGATGATCACGCCTGTTTTCGGGTAATTCCCCTTGATATGTACCAGCATTTCGCGGCCGTCGGTATCCTCCAACCTAAAATCGCAAAGCACAAGGTCATATTCATCGCTCTTAAGCAATTCCATGGCCCTGGCGCCATTGTTGGCAGTGGCCACTTCAAAGTTGTTGCGTGTTAAAAATTTAGAAAGCAACAACCCAACATTTACTTCGTCATCAACGATGAGAATTTTCTTCATAGTTCCGAACTGGATTTCAAAGGGTACTGTATCACGGGTCAAGGTACACACAAATTTGGTAAAAAATAAATTCCTAATAAGAGGAATAAAGAATATTAACGGTTGAAAAAGTCTGTTTGCGACATTTCAGGCCAATATTTACCTCTAGTGTACTCTGATACGGCCTTTATACGGTGCCCGTTCATAAAAGGATCCGTAAAGTTATTAGTTTTTCGCAGATGGTAAAATTTTAACCATTGATCAATATTTAGCGATATTCGCCCGCTTTAGTACCTTTGGCGTGATATGAATCATACCTTCAGACAGGCTACCGTAAACGATACAGAAACCATTCGCCAACTGGCCGAGCAAACCTGGTGGCCAACTTATTCGTCCATCATATCCGACGAGCAGATACGCTTTATGCTGGCCGAGATCTACGCGACTGACAAGATCAGTCAACAGATCGCAACCAACGAGCAGACCTTTTTGATACTGGAAGAGGTAGACGAACCTGTAGCCTTTGCAGGCTTCTCGCCCCGTGCCGAGGATCCCGAGATATATAAACTACATAAACTCTACTGTCTACCCAAAACGCAGGGTAAGGGATACGGCAAGATCCTGATCAACGCTGTTGTGGATGAAGTTAAAAAAGCCGGCAAGCACATCCTCGACTTGAACGTTAATCGACATAACAAAGCCCTCAGCTTTTATCAAAAGATGGGTTTTGAAGTGGCTTATGAAGAGGACATTGCAATTGGCCCTTACTGGATGAATGACTATGTGATGAGGTTAACGGTTGGCAGTTTATAGTTAGCAGTGGACAGTTAAAAAAAAGACCTATCCAAGGCTAACTTTTACAAATCCGACGTCGAACTTCCGATATCCGAAATAAACTATACCTTTGCCTTCAGAAATTCTCATAGGGGTGCCTTGCTTTGAGCGATCAAACTGAAAGACAGGCTGAGATCATACCCATTGTTGAGTCTTAAGTCCAAAGTATTTAGTCCCAAGTCAGCGCGTTCGACTTAAGACTTTAAACTTACGACTACCGACTTGAACATACACCTGATCCGGATAATGCCGGCGTAGGGATAGGTAATTAGTTATTGTGCTGCATGCTGTACCCTGGCATGCGGGTATTTTAACAGGTTTATTTTTTACATCACATTGAAAAAATTATTCGCGGCCCTTTCGGCCTTGCTGTTGCCTGTCCTGGCAATGGCCCAACTGAGCTTATCGGGCAAAGTTATCGACACGCAGACCGGCACCACCTTGCCCGGCGCAACCATTAGTCTTAATAACGAGGTGTTTATCACCACTAATGCTCAGGGCGCTTATCAGTTCCGCAACATCCGCCCGGGCAATTACACACTTAAGGTCAGCTACATTGGCTACAAGCAATTATTGCAGACCGTTGCTGTTAACGGCAACACCTCCCAAGATCTTAAATTAACATCGGGCAACACCATGACCGAGGAGGTTACCGTAAGTTCCACCCGTGCATCGGATAAGTCGCCGACCGCCTTTACAAATCTTAACAAAAAAGATATCGAGAAGAATAACTCGGGCCGTGGTTTTGAGTTCTTGTTAGAGCAAACGCCTTCAACGGTGGTCAGTTCTAACGCCGGGGCAGGTGTAGGTTACACCAGTGTCCGCATCCGCGGTTCCGACGGTACGCGAACCAACGTGACCATCAACGGCATCCCAATGAATGATGCCGAATCGCAGGGCTCGTTCATGGTCAACCTGCCCGATTTTGCTTCGTCTATCGATAATATCCAGGTGCAGCGCGGTGTAGGTACTTCAACCAATGGCGCGGGCGCTTTTGGTGCAAGCATCAACATCCAAACCACTACCCGCCGCGATTCGGCCTATGCGGAGTTGAATAACTCGGCAGGTTCTTACGGTACGATCAAGAACACGGTAAGCATTGGTACCGGTCTATTGGGCGGGCATTTTACGGTAGATGGCCGTTTGTCGCGCATCAATTCTGATGGTTATATCGACAGGGCTTTCTCCAAAATGAAGTCGTACTTTTTGAGTGGTGCTTACTATGGCCAAAAGGATGTATTGCGCGTGAACGTATTCTCGGGGGATCAGCAAACTTACCAGGCCTGGAACGGTGTACCGGAAGAAGAGGTTCGCAAGGGCAACTATCGTTATAACGAGTTAGGCTACATGGAAAAAGCCAAGGACTATTACGATAACCAGACCGACAACTACATCCAAAACTATTATCAGTTGCTGTACAATCGCCAACTGACCGATAAGTTATCTTTCAGCGGAGCGTTGCACTACACCAAAGGTGCCGGTTACTACGAGGAGTTCAAGAATAACGAACCATTCACTAAATACGGGATCACGCCGGTGGTGATCGGAGGCGTTACAGTAGCGAACACCGACCTTGTGCGCAGGCTTTGGTTAGATAATCATTTTTATGGCCTGACCTATAACCTTGATTACAACCCATCGACCAAGCTGAACCTGAAATTGGGCGGTGGCTACAACGAGTACAAAGGTGACCACTTCAGCAATATCCGCTGGACACAGCAAAGCACCACTATTTTCCCTAACCATGAATACTCTCGCGATCACGCTAAAAAAACCGATTTCAATACCTTCTTACGTGCCGAATTTCACCCGGCCGAAAATATATTGATCTATGGTGATGCACAATATCGCCGCATTAACTATTCGTTCCTCGGTTTCGACCGTAACCTGAATAACATTCAGCAAGCTGTGAATCTGAACTTTTTTAATCCTAAAGCAGGTATCACCGTATCGCTGAACAGTAACAGCGATGTGTACGCATCAGTAGCGGTGGCCAATCGCGAGCCTAACCGTAACGATTTTACCAACTCATCGCCGGATAGCAGGCCAAAGTCGGAGCGATTGACCGACTTTGAATTGGGTTACCGTTACAACCAGACCAACTTCAGCGCCAGCATTAATGGTTATTACATGAAGTATAAGAACCAACTGGTACTCACTGGGGCGCTGAATGATGTAGGCTCATCTATCCGTACCAACATTGATGACAGCTACCGCGCCGGTCTGGAAGGGAATGCCCGCATCCGCGTTGCCAAACCGTTGACCTGGCTGATCAATGCTACCGTTAGTGCCAACAAGGTTAAAGGTTTCCGCCAGTTCCTGTATAATTACGATACCGATGCGCTGGAAATGACCCAATACGGGACAACCAACATTGCCTATTCACCAAGTCTGATCGCGGGTAGTACCTTAAGTTGGGCTGCTATCAAGAATGGCGAGATAGCCCTGATCGGTAAATATGTTGGTCGCCAATATTTGGATAACACATCGACCAAGAGCCGCTCGCTGGATGATTACCTGATAACCGATGTGCGCCTGAACTACAACTTTGCCTTTAAAGGAGTGAAGAATGTAGGCGTAGGCCTACTGGTGAACAACGTATTCAGCAAGCGCTATTGGAGTGACGGTGCAACCTATCCGGGCATTTCGGGCGGCGTGGTAGAGAATTATAACTATTTCTTCCCACAAGCACCGATCAACTTTTTGGCGAGTTTGAATGTGAAGTTTTAACCCCACCCAACCCTCCCCTAAAGGAAGAGGGCTTTTAGCAGAAACAACGTTTCCCCTCTTGAGAGGGGACGCACGAAACGCACATAAAGCCGAAACAATCATAGGGGTATGTTCCTTTGCCAGCCTTGCCAACAGAGGACACACCCCTGACCCCGCTCAAGCGGGGAAGCGCGGCTTTAAAACATCTTTTGGAACAATGAATGAGCAAAGTAATGAAGGCGCATCAAATGACTAAATAATATGAACATCCATCCCTGGATACAACTCTTCATCGATCAAATAAAGCTCACCACCCCGTGGGAGTGGGCGGCTGTGATCTTAGGCGTTACCGAAGTGGTTTTAGCTAAGATGAATAAGATCTGGCTTTACCCGGTGGGGATAGCCGGTATCCTGATCAGCATGTCGGTCCTGATCGGCGCGCATTTATATGCCGAGACCGCGCTTAATGTTTATTACCTGGTGATGAGCATTTACGGTTGGTACTACTGGATAAAGAAAAAGCACGAGCCCCCGGTAAAGATCAGTTGGAGCACCCGCAAAGAATGGGTAACCACCATCCTGATCGTTTTGGTTGGCTGGGCGGCCTTGTACGGTTTTAACTTTTTACCACAACTCATCCATGTAAAATACACCCCATCCAACGTACCGCTTTGGGATGCCTGGGTGGCGGCTACGGCTTGGGCGGGGATGTGGCTGCTGGCCAAGCGCAAGATAGAGAACTGGGTTTTGCTGAATATCTCTAACCTGTTCGCTATCCCGCTGCTGTTTTACAAAGGGTTGGCCATGTTCGCGGTGTTGACGCTGATCTTATTCATTGTGGCTATATTCGGATTTTTGCAATGGATACGCATTTGGAGGGCTGACCAGTTAAAGCCAGCGGAGCAACAAGTATGATACCACACCCTTCAACATTGATCAGCGATGCTGACATCACCATCATCCGTGATAACGCTGCAGCGGCTGAAGAATTAGGCCAACTGCATCCCGCGCAATTGGAACTGATAGAGCGCTTGCAATGGTTCAAACTATTAGTACCCAAAGTTTACGGTGGACTGGAAACACCACTGCCTGGTCTAATCCGCCTGCAAGAAGCCATCAGCTGGGCCGACGGCAGCCTGGGCTGGACCATGACCTTGTGCTGCGGCGCAGGCTGGTTCGGTGGATTTATAGATCCTGTTTTGGCCTATCAGATATTCAATACCCCTTATTTATGCCTGGCCGGCAGCGGGGCACAGACCGGTGTGGCCGAGATAGTCGACGACGGCTACAAGATCAGCGGGACATGGAAGTACGCCACAGGCGCACATCATGCCACGCACTTTACCGCCAACTGCATCATCCAAAAAGATGGCGAAATACAGCAGGACGAGTTTGGTAATGCGCTGATCCGCTCGTTCGTCATCCCGGCGAAGGATGTGGAATTACTGCCTGCTTGGAAATACATCGGTATGATCGCCACGGGCAGTCATTCGTTTAATATCGATGGTGCGGTGGTCAGTGCGGATCATTCTTTTCTAATAGACCCGGCGCACACTAACGTAGATGGTAAACTGTACAAATATCCTTTCCTTCAACTTGCCGAGGCTACGTTAGCAGTGAATCTATCGGGCATGGCTTTGCACTTTATAGAATTGTGTGCCGGGATATTTGAGCAAAAATATCAACTGCCTAAAATGACCGATGCACATAAAGATCTGATGCGCCGATTGTTGCAGGATGTTACAAGTAAGATGGATATCGCCCGTACGGAGTTGCTTAAAGCCGTAGATGCATCGTGGGCCGCGCCTTTGGATGCCAATGCCGACGAACTGAAGGCGGTCAGCCTGACAAGTAGGATACTCGCTACCGCATCCCGCGAAGCGGTGGATAAACTTTATCCTTATTGCGGCCTCATAGCAGCCGCGGCCGATAGCGAGATCAATCGTGTTTGGCGGGATATCCATACGGCGGGGCAACATTCGCTGCTTACGTTTTTGGATGAGCGATAGAAGATGGTAGGCAGGCGCAAAACCTGCCTACCATTTTAACTGATCTTTTTCGACAGATGGTTGTTTTGATGTCTCTTGCTTAACAATTTACTAATGGCAACCGATGCCATTGCGTCAAAATTGCCGATCTATCAAAAAGCTTTTGTTAAAAAGCGTTAATTGTTGGCAGTCAGTAACTTTTATCTAATTGTTTTCATGTTAATTTCATCATACCCTTCTACTTTCGAGTTGTAGCCCGCTTAGTTATGCGGGCCTTAATAACAGAGTTGTAGGATCAAAAGTGATGATATGCAGGTTGTTAAAAGTTTAAATAATAGCTTCGTTCACAAGCAAAAAGTGAACGCGATGGGTGCCTGGTTCGAGATAAGTGTGCTGACCGGCGATACCGAAATTGCCGAGCAACGCGTTAAAAGCGCCGTGGCCGAAATAAAACGGGTAGACAAATTGCTTACCTCGTTAGGTACCGATAGCATTGCTAATCAGATCAATTACAACGCCGGCATCGCCCCGGTAAAAATTAACGGAGAATTATATCGCCTGATAGAGCGCTCGTTGTTAATCGCCGAATTGACCCAGGGCATTTTTGATATTACTTACGGCACCACTGCCAGCTACGTGAATGTGGAGCTTAACGCGGCACATAATACCGTATTTCTTAAAGAAAAAGGTATGGGTATTTACTTTGGTGGCATTGCCAAAGGTTACGCGGCCGATCGCGCCAAATACATTTTGCAATTGAACGGCATAGATAGCGGTGTTATCCGTACCGAAGGCAGCGTAGTGGCCTGGGGGTTACAGACCGACGGCAGCCAGTGGACCATTGGCGAAGCTGACGCCCTGCAAGAGCAAATGCCTTACGCCGGTCACAACATCAGCAATATGGCTGTCGCGTCATCTGTCAAAGCCGAGATGTTGGCGGGTAGCGATATCAGCAATATCTGCATCATGAGCACCAGCGCCGAATTATCAAGCGCCATGATAGCGCCTTTAGCCAAACTGGGCATACAAAAAGGCAGGCAAATGGTTGATGCATTGCAGCAACTGGCTTGTGTGTTTGTAGATCAGCAAGGCAAAATGCACCCGTCAAAATATATGGCGGCATTAAATTAAAATACCCGTCTGCCCTAAATTAAACCTACAGGCAGATCGTTAAAGAGCCAGTCCCAATTACTTTATACTTCAAATAAACAGTGCACAGCAATGTGCGCTGTTTTGTTTTTAACCCGTGTCCGCGCGGCTTTGCCGGCAGATCAATAAAAATTGTGTGTAGGTATCACTTAAAAGCCTAATTTTAACAACGCCCTGTTCAAGCATGATAAAGTGGTTCGTGTATATTGTTTTTCTGCTGGTATTCACACCATGTTTATTGTCGGCCAATGCACCATCCGGCCGCAACAGGCGTACTATTACTGAGCGCGAAGTCGCTACCATCATCCCAGCCGACCATCTTTTAGACACTAACAAGCATGGCAAACCCGTGGCCAAGGCCGACCCCAAAGTTAAAGAGGTGCCCAAAACCAAGGTACAACCCAAGCCCGAGAAATTAGAAGACCCCGACGCGGCCAAAAAGAAACCGGCCCGCGAACGGCGCCCTGATGGTATGCAACGACCGCCCGAGTTACCAAGACGAAGTGATAACTAAACCCTGATCTTAGCCGACACACAACATGAAACTAACACTTGCCTTAATACTCTCCATCATTGGCCTTGATGCCGCAGCGGCATCCAAGTGGCTGATGGCATATACCCATCGCAGCTTAATAGCGGCTATGGACACTACCGATACGGCATCCAACAAAAAGCAGTCGCTATCCTTAGGGATCACCGGCGGTACCGATGCCAGCTATTTTGGCCGTACCAGCCCCAAGCGTTACCCTTTTTACACCGCCGATGCGGTGTATAACTCTAAGTCGGGCGTATTCGTTTACGGTACGGTTTGGAAAATGGCCGGATCCTATCCTTCGTTGGACGAGATAGATGTGGGTATTGGTTACGTTTACCGTATAACGCCAAAGTTGACGGGCACTACTAGCTATAGCCATTTCTTTTTTAACCGGAGCACACAATTGATCCGCATGATCTCGAATAATAACTTCGACATAAAAAACACCTACAACTGGGGGCCTGTTAAAACCAGCGTGGCGTTCGATTACATGTGGGGTCGTGCTAACGATATCTTTCTTACACCTTCGATATCGAAGTATTACGAAACACCGTTCAATATCTTTAGCGAAACCGATTATCTGTCCTTCACTCCAAGTTTTAGCATGATATTGGGTACGCAGAACTTTGTAGAACGTTACTCGGCTGACCAGCGGGCAGATCCGGACCCGACCATTAACTACGGGCACGATATCGATAACCCAAATTCGGCACGCGGCAACCGTCAGTTCAAACCATTGAACTACAGTTTGCGCATCCCGATCGCTTATAACCGGGCGCATTATACCATCGAGGCTAACACCCGTTTTTCCGTACCGGTTAACGCGCCGGGGCAGATCCGCAACCATCAGGAGGTGTTCTTTAACTTAACTTTTTACTACCTATTCTTTTAATATATGAACGTCTTAATTGTTGAGGATGAAAAGGCATTGGCCGGCGAGTTGGAAAAATTCCTTACAGGTAACAATTTCCTGTGTGAGATATGCTACAACGGCCGCACCGCATCCGAAAAGATCGGGACGAACAAGTACGATTTCATCCTGATCGATCTGGGCCTGCCTGATTACGACGGGCTTGACCTGCTGAAAGAAGCCAAACAGAACGATCCCGAGGCGGCCTGCATTATCCTAACAGCCCGTGCCGAGGTTTACGACCGCATTAAAGGCCTGGATATGGGCGCGGATGACTATCTGCCCAAGCCATTTTCGCTGCTGGAGCTGCAAAGCCGCATGCAGGCCATCACCCGCCGTAAATTTGGGATACAGCATAACCTGGTAAACCTTGGGGGCTTTGCGGTTGACCTCACCGACAGGACCATTGCTTTTGGCGATACATCAGTAAGCGCCATCACCAAAAAGGAATTCGACCTGATCGCTTATCTCATTTTGCATAAGAACCGCACGCTTACCCGCCCGCAACTGAGCGAACATATTTGGGGCAGCGTGGTTAATGATGATTACGATAGCAATTACATTGATGCGCATATCAAAAATATCCGCAAAAAATTAAATGTGTTTGAAGCGCCTGATTGGCTGGAGACCGTGCGCGGCCTTGGCTACAGGATAACCTTGTAAGCCGATTTGAAGTTACAGACCAAACTTACGCTATTTAACACCGTATCTAAACTGGTGATCGTGCTGCTTTTTGTGGCCCTGTTGCCTACGCTTATCAAAACCATCAACCTCAGCTTTACCGATAGCCGACTTAAACGCGAGCGGGAAAAGGTATTGGAGGATATCCAAAAAAAAGGGATAGAGGAATACATGCCCAACGGCCAGGCCTACGGCAGCTACACTCCTCTTAAAGAGGATTATGTAAGTTTGGACACCGCATCCGATAGCTACTTTTTAGACACCATCCGTCGCGAACGTCGCCTGGTCGAGGGCGACACCATCAGCTATCGCATCCTGAGCTATACTTTTTCGGTTGGCAAAAAAGATTACCTGTTAGAGATAGGCAAAAGCGTAAAGACCATAGACGAAACCACCGGTCCGCTGCAAAACATTGCTTTAGAGGTATTGTTGGGTATGATGCTCTTGACCATCCTGTCGGATCTTTTTTATTCTAACTACATATTGCGGCCACTTGGGTTGATCATTAAAACCAAACTGGTAGAACGCAAATTCCCCCAATTTGGCGAGTATAAAAAGGTTGAGACCTCCACCAGCGATTTTGAACGGCTTGACGTGAGTATCCACGAGATGATCGGCGATATCGAGCGGGCCTTCCTCAAGGAGCGGGAGTTCATCTCTAACGCATCGCACGAGTTGATGACCCCGGTATCTATCCTGCAATCTAAGATAGAGAACATGTTTGACGAGGACGTGACAGACGAGGTGAAGATCCGCCTGCTGGAAATGCAGCGCATACTCAACCGCTTAAAGACCATCACTAAAACCCTGTTGCTGATATCGCAGATAGAGAATGAGCAATTTTTAAAAGAGGACTCGATCGGTGTGAGCGAATTGCTGCAGGACGTTTACGAGGAGATATCTATCCGCCTGCAGGAGAAAAATATCAGCTTCGAGGCTGTTGTTTCGGATCAGGTGAGGTTTACAGCGGTCAATAAATTCCTACTGTTCAACCTGTTCTTTAACCTGGTGAATAACGCCATTAAGTACAACAAAGAGGATGGCAACATATCTATCACCGGCCGCGAGGTGAAAGATGGTTACATGATCAGCGTGGCCGACAGCGGCATTGGCATTGGTGCCGAGCAATTACCGCATATTTTTAACCGCTTTAAAAAATTCCGCCAGTCTATGGAGCAGGATAGCTTTGGTTTAGGCCTGCCGATCGTGCGCTCTATTGCCGAATTCCATAAGATCAGGATCGATATCCGGTCTGAAGAGAACGTTGGGACGACCTTTGATCTGACCTTTCCCGCAGAAATGATAACCGTCTGAGGCATGGCTAAACGGTATCGTTATAAGGTGATCATCGTCATTAAAAATTAAAATAGGATGTTCGCAACTTTTATTATTTTTGGGCGAACAAAACACAAACACTATGACTTTTCCAGCTGAACTGAAATACACTAAAGACCACGAGTGGGTACGCCTT
The DNA here is from genome assembly GCF_015222005.1 of Mucilaginibacter myungsuensis. Taxonomy (GTDB): domain Bacteria; phylum Bacteroidota; class Bacteroidia; order Sphingobacteriales; family Sphingobacteriaceae; genus Mucilaginibacter; species Mucilaginibacter myungsuensis. The sequence continues at coordinate 779,467 of NZ_JADFFL010000002.1, forward strand.
GAAGGTGACACTGCTTACATCGGCATTACCGAATTTGCACAGCGCGAGTTAGGCGATATCGTTTATGTTGATATCTCGTCAGTTGGTCAGGAAGTGGCTGCTGAGGACGTATTTGGTACCGTAGAGGCGGTTAAGACCGTGTCTGACCTATTTATGCCGGTTGCCGGTACCGTTAACGAGGTTAACTCGTTACTGGATAGCCAGCCCGAGTTGGTGAACAGTGACCCTTATGGCGATGGCTGGATGGTGAAAATCACCGTGAGCAACGCTGCCGACGTTGAAGCCCTTTTATCTGCCGATGCTTACGGCGAGATAGTAGGTGCCTAATTTGTAATGATGCAAGTGTTAAAATATCAAAGGCCCGCCATTTGGTGGGCCTTATTTGTTTTGCTTATCTGCAATATTAAGATGGGCGACTCGGTGAACGATTCGCCTATGTTTTTTGCCGGGTTCGATAAGCTGGTGCATTGCGGGCTGTTCTTCGTTTTCGCGGTTTTTGTAGCTTACGGCTGGATCAGACAGGTTGGTGCCGAAAATTTTAAATGGACCGCCGCACTAAAAGTATTTATGATAGCGTTATGCTTTGGCGCTTTGATAGAGGTGTTGCAGTTGTACATATTCACCTGGCGCAATGGCGACTTTGAAGATCTTTTTGCCGATGCCGTAGGTGTTGGTATGGGTGTTTTTAGTATCTTGGTAACATTAAATGCATCAGCAAATGCAAAAAGTTAAATATTTATTGGTTGTCGGGATAGTTTGCTTAGGCTTAAGCTCTTGTGGCATTTTAAAAAAGGGTTGCGGCTGCCCCACTTTTGGTAAAGTGAAAAACATTTCGGCACCGCGTGCAACTTCTCCTTCGGCTTAGCATCATTTAGACAGTTTTCGGTTCGATACTATTTTGAACCTTTTCACAACTGTCTGATATATGATCAAAAAGCTTTACCCCTCTTTTTTATTTCTTGCTATCTTATTTTCGGCCACCGGAGCCTTTGGCCAGTCCAAACAGCGCGTCATCCGGGCTAAGGTCGTCGATACCAAAGGCATCCCTGTAGAATTTGTTACCGCCGCCGTATTCTTGAATGGCCCCGATTCATCGGTAGTAAAAAGCATGGTGACCGGCAAAGATGGCCTGATCGATATCGGGGGATTATCCAACGGTAGCTATCGTTTGCTCGTGGCGCAATTGGGTCTTAAAGCGCGTAAAGAGCTATTCACGCTAAGCGACGCTAAACCTACTGCCGACCTTGGCACTTTGACCATGGAGAACGAAGTACGTAATCTGAAAGAGGTGAACGTAGCGGGCGAGAAGATCCCGGTAGTGATCAAGAAAGATACGATCGAATTGAACGCCGGATCTTACAAGACCCAAAAGAACGACAACGTAGAGCAACTATTTAAAAAACTGCCCGGTGTGGATGTGGACAAGGATGGCAAGATCACCGCGCAAGGTAAAGAAGTGACCAAGGTGTTGGTAGATGGCAAAGAATTCTTTGGTAACGACCCTAAAGCGGTCACCAAAAACCTGCCCGCCGACGCGATAGACAAAGTACAGATCATTGATGATAAGACCGAAAAAGCCAAAAGCACCGGCATTGACGACGGCCAGCGCGAAAAGGTAATGAACGTTACCCTTAAAGCTGATAAAAAGAAAGGCTGGTTCGGTAATATGGCGGCGGCGGGCGGCAACAACAGCCGTTACTTGGGCCAGTTCAATATGAACAGGTTCGATAATAAAAAGCAATTTGCTATCCTGTCTCTGAGCAACAATGTGAACGAGGCTGGCTTCGCTTTCGAGGATATTAACGCCTTTGTAGGAACCAACGGATTTGGCGGATTAAGTGATAACCAGGGCACCAGTATCAACATCAGTGCTAATGGCAGGGCCAATGTCAACGGTGCCTTCTCGGGTGTAGAGGGTGGCCTGATCACCAACCATACGGCGGGTGTTAACTACTCGGATGAGTTGGGTAAGAAAGGCCAATTTAAGTTCAATACCAACTTTGTAGCTGTCCTGTCGGATAACGTGCTGAACCAACGCTCTAACCTGCAGGATATCCCTAACGGGTTACTGACCAACCAATTCACCAACGGCAACAACACAATTAATAGCTATCGTTTTGCCGTCAGTGCGGAATATAAACCCGATACGCTGAACACCATCCGCTTTAAGCCGAGCATGGGTTTAGGCATCCGCAAAAACTATAACAGCACGGCATCGGGTACTACCCGCCTTACTGCGGATAGCGTGAACAGCATCTCACAACTGCTTGATCAGACCATGCGTAACCCGTTTATCGGTGGGTCATTGTCGCTTAATCACCTGTTCCAAAAGGGTAAAGGCTCTGTAAATCTGTTCACTACCGGTAACTATTCTGAAAGTAATGTTAATTATATCAACCGTTCTACCACACGGTTCTTCGTCAGTTCGATGCCCGGCACCGACCTTAACCAGCAAGCGTCTGTAGATAACGATGGCAGCTTTATCACCAGTACCGCATCATTCGTAAGGCAGATCAGCAAAGCCAAAAAGATCAACTTTAATGTGAGCCAATCGGCCGACTTCCGTAGACAGAACGTTGATCAATATACCGTTGACTACGACGCGGTTACCGGGAATTATGAAATATTTGACCCGCTGTACTCGGGCAACTCAGCTAACCGCAGCCACCGCTTAACAAGCACCGCAGGACTGAATAAAACAGCTGATAGCTACACAGTCAACTTCAACCTGGCTATGGCCCACTTAGCTTTGGATGGTAGCTCGTTCAGCAACAACTTGCTCAATAATGTCCATCGCGATACCTGGGCATTTGTACCTAATGCCTCGTTCACCTATCGCCAAAAAAATGGCCGCAGCGTTAGCTTTGGTGTTAATACCGATGTGGCATTACCAACCGCTACCAATTTGCAAACCGTATTTAATAATACCAATCCGCTGTATATCAGGCAAGGTAACCCGGATCTGGTGCCATCACGGAGTTATGGCGCCAATGCAAGCTACAACTATTTTGATGCGAAAACCAATGCCTACATCAACTTTTTTGGCAGCTACACCGTTATGACTAACGGGTTCTCTACCGAAAGTTCGGTAAGCAGCGGCATCACTACTTCAAGGCCGTTGAACGTGGACGGTAACTATAGCACCAACCTCGGCATCAACTTTAGTCAGCCTACCAAGATCAAAGGCTTGAAATACAGCATCAACACGTATTTCAACGCATCAAAAAATGTCAACTTTATCAACGGAAACCGTAACGAGGTGGTCACCTTGAGGCCATCATTGGGTACGGGCGGCAGTATTGACAGGGAGAAATATCAGTTCAACCTGAGGGTTTACGGTACGCTCAGTTCTACCAAAAACTCGTTCCAAAGCCTGGCCGACAGGAAGTTCTACACGTTTTACAACACTGTTGGCGGCAGCGTGTCGCCCAACAAGACCTGGCGGATATTTACTGATATGACCCAGAACCTGTTCCGCGGGCAGCCGGCGGGGGCTAATAACTCGGTTTACCTGTGGAACGCGGGTATAGAGCGTTACTTTTTGGATAGCAAGAACCTGACCCTGTCGGTCAACGCATTCGACTTGCTGAACCAGAATTCGGGCATATCGCGCACGGTGAATAGTACGGGTGTGCTTAATAACAATCAGACCAATACCATCGGTCAATATTTTTATTTAAAGCTGATCTACAAGATCACCCGAGTGGGTGCCCAAACCAACAATAATGGTGTAATTATTATGAAATAATGTTTGCCATTTAGCTTAGCGGAGCGAAATTTCGTGTCGAAAAAAGCATCGAATTTGCTAATTTTATTAGGATATTCGATGCTTTTTTCTTATATTTGTAATGGTTTGACAATTGCGCAACCATCGCGTTGCAGATCATTATCTCATGGCCAAAACAAAAGTTTCCTATTTCTGTCAGAGTTGCGGTTTCGAGGCGCCGAAGTGGTTGGGCAAGTGCCCGTCATGTAACCAGTGGAACACCTTTGTGGAAGAGGTGATCGAAAAAGGCAACCCGGCCGTGCCGGATTGGAAGCCAAAGTCGACCAGTTTGCAACGGTCTAACAAAGCGGTACCCATCGGTCAGATCCAGTTCGACGAGGAGCACCGCGTACTTACCCCTGATAAAGAATTTAACCGCGTGCTGGGTGGCGGCATCGTTGCGGGATCATTGGTGCTGATCGGCGGCGAACCGGGCATTGGCAAATCTACCCTGATGCTGCAACTGGCGCTAAATCTGCCGGGACAAAAAGTGCTTTACGTATCTGGCGAGGAGAGCGACCGCCAGATCAAAATGCGAGCGGAACGGCTAACAGCCCCCCTGCCCCCTGAAGGGGGAGCGAGCTTTATCAGCACATCTGCTTCTATTTCCCCTTCAAGGGGCGAGGAGGCCGCTGGTTGCTACATCCTTACCGAAACATCAACCCAAAATATTTTTAAGCAGATAGAGCAGCTGCAGCCGGATATGGTGGTAATAGATTCGATACAGACCTTGCATTCGGCGCATATCGAGTCGACCCCGGGAAGTGTGTCGCAGGTGCGGGAGTGTACGGCCGAGTTGCTGCGCTTTGCCAAAGAGAGCGGCACGCCCGTGTTCCTTATCGGTCATATTACTAAGGACGGCATGATCGCGGGGCCAAAGATATTGGAGCACATGGTAGATACCGTGCTGCAATTTGAGGGCGACCGGCACCACGTGTACCGGATCCTACGCGCGGTGAAGAACAGGTTCGGTTCTGCATCCGAGTTGGGGATATATGAGATGCTGGGTGCAGGCCTGCGCGAGGTATCCAACCCGTCGGAGATATTGTTGTCCCAACGTGACGAAGCACTAAGCGGCATCACCATATCGGCCACATTAGAGGGCATGCGACCGATGATGATAGAGACCCAGGCGCTGGTGAGCACATCGGCCTATGGTACACCGCAACGTTCGGCCACCGGATTTGATACCCGTAGGATGAATATGCTGCTGGCGGTATTAGAGAAACGCTGCGGCTTTAAATTGGGCGCTAAGGACGTATTCCTGAATATTACCGGGGGAATACGGGTAGAAGACCCGGCGATAGACCTGGGACTGGCTGCCGCTATCATATCATCGCACGAGGATATCCCTATCCCATTTAAGACCTGTTTTGCCGGGGAACTGGGCCTATCAGGCGAGATACGTGCCGTTAACCGCATAGAACAACGTATAGCCGAGGCCGAAAAACTGGGTTTTGAGCAGATCTTTATCTCTAAATACAACCTCCCCACCGGCGGCGACAAAAAACGCATCGACCTGACGCGTTATCAAATAGCCGTTAAAACGGTGGCGAATATTGAGGAGGTGTTCGGGTTGTTGTTTGGGTAAGGTTTCTGCATAATGGACCAACCCGGTCGGAAATACCGAGTATCGCGACTCTACAGAAAATAAAATAATTTATAATTAAAGCAGGGTTTTGCTAACAAGCCCTATCTTTAGCGGCTTAAGAGAGAAATAGGGAGCATGGGATTAAACCTCAGAATTACATTTGACGATCAGGATTACGTTTACCAGATCGTGAACAGCAAACTGATAGATCAATATACCACCGAACTGGAGATACTCCTGAACGGCGAAAAGATAGAACTGATCAAAGACGCCCGCAAAGTTTGGATACAAAAGAACGGCGACAAAACACTGAACCCGGATCTGGTACAGGCTTTGGGTAGGTCGGTGTCTTTAAGGTTGAGGATGTGAGAGTCCGTAGGTGTATACGGTCGAGTGTATACACCAACATACACTTGTCATTAATCTGAATATCAGGAAATTGCATAATTTACCAAAGTGCTCCACGCGAGTTTAAGCCGGTGGCTTTCTGTCCTCACCGGGTTTCTTGAAAAGAACCCTACGCCACTTTGCAGGTCGAAAGTGCAAAGCCACTTTTCACACTTGCGAAGGGTTCTCTGCGATAACAAGAAATCCATAAGTAGTGAATTTTTATTAGTTTAGAGATACAATCTGAATTATGAAATTTCTCCAAATAGATAGCTTATCTCAACTCAAGACCGACACGGGCTTTTGGGATAATTTTATTTGGCAAATAGCCGCAGCCTTTGTTATAGGGGTCGGTGCTGTGAGTTATCGAAAAATAGTTTCTTTTATCAAAAATTACCTCGATATAAAACGCGCTAAACGCAATTTAGAAATAAATAATTATTACGAATTATGTCAAATATTGTTACCGATACTGAATGACAACAAATACATATTCCAAACATACGGTCCCAACTCTTCTGCTGCTCATCAAGAACCTTTAAGAACAAATATGACCTTATGGCATGCTTCACGAGTAGAATACATTGTTCCTAACAACGAGAAAATCAAAAACTTGGTCGAAGCTAATAAGCACTTCATCAATCGACTACATTTACCTCTTTATGAAAAGTTACTTTCTCACATTTTTGCTTTTAAAACACACGTAGCCAATCCCAATTTTGACTATTCTAATTATCAGTTTCCAAACGAAATAGAGGACGTAATTAAAGAAGAGTGCTTCAACAAGAATTTACAGGGGTCTACTTTCACTTCAATTGTCAATTGGCTAAAAGAAAAAAAAGAAGTCAATGAAATTGCCGGTATGGCACTATTCGGCTCAGCCGTTTTTTCAACGAAACACAGTGACGATGTGGACATAGTGTTGTGGTTAACTATTAGCGCCCCGGATGATGTGATTAACTTTGATAGAGTTTTAACACAGTTCAAGAAAGACTTTAATTTTTGCTTTAAAAAACCTTTACACGTACAGGTTTTTACAAGCGAAGAGCATAATCGTTACGAGTTATTTTTAGCAGCAAATAATTATAATTATATAATCTGATGGGAAAAGATTTGCACTACAGTATTATCCCCTTTGTGCGCAGAGTTGTTGAAAATCATCAAGCTGTTGTTTCGATGACTCTCGTTAATGATGAGGAGTTTTTTGTATTTCAAATTGAACGGCGCTTCGGATACCGTAGTGTCACGGTGATTGTAAGTGACAGTTATTCGTTTGGAGACTACGAACAAATTATTTTTCACCCAAAGTTATCAAACGGCGGATTTATATTGATAGCAAGACCAGAAGCCACTGATTATAGTGATAATTCCACCCATAACGAAGTATCTACAGGAAAAATTGGCAAGTTGTTAGGAGCACTAAATCAAGACGATTTTTGGAATTATGTCCAACCAACAAATAATAGAACATAAGAAGTTGAGACCTGTAACAAAACATATAACTGTCTTGTTACAGGTTTACTAAAAACAAATAGCGGCTGCCCTTATCAGGAGCAGCCGCTTTCGTATTCAGTAGCCTCAAATCCTACTTATGCTTAGCCCCCATCTCGAAAGTAAGCGTACCGCCATTCACAATATCCTCGTGATTTAGGAATGGTTTGGTGAGCACCTTTCCGTTCAGGATGGTCTTTTGAACAAATACGTTCTTTTCGCTTTGGTTCTTGGCTTCGATCACAAATTTTTTGCCGTTAGGCAGGTTGATCGTGGCGTTATAGACCGCCGGGGTGCCGATAGCGTATTCTGTTGAACCAGGCGCAACCGGGTAAAAACCTAAAGAGCTGAAGATGTACCAGGCGCTCATTTGGCCGGTGTCGTCGTTACCGCCTAAACCGTCGGATGTTGGTTTGTACATGCGTTTCAGGATCATGCGGATCTTCTCTTGCGCTTTCCATGGTTTGTCGGTCCAATTGTATAAGTAAACCACGTGGTGCGATGGCTCGTTACCATGCACATAGTTACCAATGATACCGTCTTTGGTGATATCCTCGGTCTCGGCAAAATATTTCTCAGGCAGGTCGTAACTGAAAAGGCTATCCATGTAAGTGACGAACTTTTTATTGCCACCCATCATACCGATCAGCGCTTTCGGATCTTGCGGAACGAATAAAGAATAGTTCCACGAGTTACCTTCAATAAAGCCCATGTTGTGGGTAGTGAACGGGTCGAAACCTGTTTTAAAGCTGCCATCCGCCAACCTTGGTTGCATAAAGTGCGATTTGGCGTTAAACACGTTCTTGTAGTTCAGCGAGCGTTTAGTGAACTCCTCGTAAATATCGTTCTTGCCCAGCTTCTTAGCTAATTGTGCAATGGCCCAATCGTCATAAGCATACTCCAGGGTTGATGATACCGAAGTGCCGCTTTTCTCGGCAGCGATGTAACCACGGTCAATGTAGTCGCCAATGGCGGCGTAATCGCGGCGGCGGGCGGTGGTTACACAGGCTTCTAAAGCATGGTTAACGTCAATGCCTTCAACGTTACCTTTAACGATCGCGTCGGCAATAACGGCAACCGAGTGGTACCCGCTCATACACCAATTCTCGTTAGCCGAGTTTGACCAGATCGGCAGCATATGCTCCGGGCTTTGATCGTAGTGGGCCAACATCGATTTGATCATGTCCGCGTTGCGCTTAGGCTCCATAATGTTAAAGAGCGGGTGCAGCGCGCGGTAAGTATCCCAAAGCGAGAAGGTGGTATAGTTGGCAAAACCATCGGCCTTGTGGTTATTCTGATCAAGACCGCGGTAGCTGCCGTCGGTATCCATGTAAATGGTCGGGTTGATCATGGTGTGGTACATGGCCGTGTAGAAGTTGTTCATCTCGTCCTTGTTAAGGGCTTTCACTTCTATCTTATGCAATTCCTTTTCCCATGCATCCTGACCGGCTTTTTTTACCTGATCAAAATCCCAGCCCGGTGCTTCGGCTTTCATGTTAGCCAAAGCGCCATCCATACTCACCGGCGATAAAGCCATTTTTACTTTGATCTTTTCGCCCTCGGTGGTTTTAAAGTTAAAGTAGGTCCTTAACTGGCGACCGGCGATCTCGGGAAAGTTAGGTGTATTACGGAACTGTCCCCAAAAACCATTGTAAGATTGTTTACCGCTAAAATTTCGGTATCCCCATGATGTGAATTTTTTGCTGAACGTGATCGCGAAGTACAGGTTACGGGTACGCGCCCAGCCGCTGGTGCTGCGGTAACCAACAAGTGTGCTATCGTTCACCATGCGCACGTATGTCCACAGGTTCTTTTCAGGATAGTTGTAGATACCCGCCATCAGATCCAGGATGATGTGCGAATCGTCTGACTTAGGGAAGGTATATTGATGAAAGCCCACTCGGGTGGTGGTGGTCATCTCGGCCAAAACATTCGGGCCATCCAGTTTTACTTTGTAATAATTGGCTTCGCTCACCTCGTTAGCATGCGAGAATGGCGAACGGAAACCGCTCCCCGGTTTATCGGCAGTGCCCGGGTTAAGCAATAGCTTACCTACGCTTGGCATCACCAAAAAGTCGCCCAGATCGGAGTGACCGGTACCGCTAAAGTGGGTATGGCTAAACCCTACGATGGTCTTATCCTCGTACTGGTAACCCGCGCAATATTTGTACACATCTCCATTGTAACCACCGCCCGGTTTCTCGTAGCTAATGGTATCGGTCTCGGGACTTAACTGTACCGAGCCGAAAGGTGATGTAGCGCCCGGGTAAACGTGGCCCATACGCGCGGTGCCGATAATAGGTTTAACATATTGCACCAGGTTTTGCGCCCCGGCGCTCAAAGCGCTTGATAGGAATATCGCCAGAAAAGCTTTTTTCATTTTTGTTTGGATACGGATGTTTTCCCAAATATAACGTAAATGACGGTAATCACGTTCTTAACAAACAAATTGTCCTATCTTGCCATTATGTCATATCAGCGTACATTATGTAACAACGGTATGCCTTTTGTATCTTATCAATAAACCAACAACAATTACAAATACGATGAAAAGATTCCTTTCAGTAATGATAGCAGTAGTGGCCGTGATGTCGCTAAGTTCTTGCAGTTATAACAGTATGGTTAAGCTGGACGAGAACGTTAAAGGCAAATGGGGTGCTGTACAAAGCCAATACCAACGCCGTGCCGACCTGATCCCTAACCTGGTAAATACCGTTAAAGGCGAAGCCAACTTTGAAAAAGGGACGCTGACCGCCGTGGTAGAGGCCCGCGCCAAAGCAACGTCTGTACAGGTTGATGCCAGCAAATTAACGCCGGAGTCGATCAAGCAGTATCAGGAAGCACAAGGCCAGTTAAGCACAGCCTTAGGCCGATTATTAAGCGTGACCGAGAACTATCCGACCCTGAGGGCCAACGATAGCTTTAAAAAGTTGCAGGACCAGTTAGAAGGTACCGAGAACCGTATTACCATGGCACGCAACGACTTTAACACTGCTGTGCAGGATTACAACAGCAAGATCCGCTCATTCCCGGCCAACCTTACGGCTAAGATGTTCGGATTTGCAGCGAAAGGCTATTTCAGTGCCGACGAAGGTTCTGACAAAGCACCGAAGGTGCAATTTTAAATTTCCAGTTATGAGTGCTGAGTTTTGAGTAAGGAAAAATACGCTTTCTCCAAAATTCATCACTCAAAACTCACTGCTCAAAACTGATCACCATGAAACTGTTTACCGAAGAAGAACAATTGCAGATACGCCGCGCAGTGGAGTCTGCCGAGACCAATACCTCGGGCGAGATACGCGTTTGCGTAGAGAAAACCTGCAGCGAGGACGTGCTGGACCGTGCCGCCAACTATTTCTATCGCCTTGAAATGGACAAAACCAAGTTGCGTAACGGCGTGCTGATCTATTTGGCTACTGTCGATCGTAAGTTCGCCATCATTGGCGATGCGGGCATTAACGCCGTTGTCCCGCCTGATTTTTGGGACTCGGCTAAGGAATGCATGCTGGAGCAATTTAAACACGGTCAATTGATCGAAGGAATTGTTGAGGGCGTGAAGATGGCCGGCAAGCAACTAAAAAAATTTTTCCCTTACGCCAAAGGTGACAAGAACGAACTACCCGACGACGTTGCCTTTATGGACGGCGAATAATTTGGACCTATGTTAAAGAAACTGATATTTTGCCTGGGACTGCTGCTGTGCAGTGTCATTGGCTTTGCGCAGGAGTTCCCGCCAAAATCTAATACCCTGGTAACCGACTTTACCAATACCCTTACTCAAGATCAAAAGCAACAGTTAGAAAATAAACTGGTTGCTTTTGACGACTCGACCACTACGCAGATCGCGGTGGTGATCATGAAGTCGACCGGAGGGTACGATATCAACGAATACGCCGCTTTGTTAGGTCGTAAATGGGGCGTAGGCTCTAAGGACAAAAATAACGGCATCATCGTTTTGGTTGCTAAGGACGACCGCAAGGTTGCCATCCAAACAGGCTATGGTGCCGAAGGTGCTGTGCCCGATGGTGTTACGCACGATATCATCTATAACGATATCCTCCCGCAATTTAAAGCGGATGATTACTACGCCGGACTTGATAAGGCTACCGACCAGCTGATCAAGTTCATGAAAGGCGAGTACAAAGCCGAGCCGAAAGCTAAAAAGTCTAAAGGCAACGGAAAAGCTGTGGGTGGCTCTGTGGGCTTGGTGATCATTATTGTGATATTTGTCCTGATACTGATATTCCGCAACCGCGGCGGTGGTGGCGGCAGCATTATCGGGAGCCGAGGCGGAGCGAGCCCATTCTGGTGGTTCTTAGCCGGATCGATGATGAATAGCGGTAACCGTGGCGGCGGTGGCTGGGGAGGATTCTCCGGTGGCGGCGGAGGTTCATCGGGCGGCGGTGGCGGCTTCGGTGGTTTCGGCGGCGGGAGCTTCGGCGGTGGCGGATCCAGCGGGAGTTGGTAGGGAAGGTTAAAGGCGAAAGGATAAAGGTTAGTTTTTAGGATCTTTTACCTCTTACCCGTTCACCTTTATTCTTTCGCCTTTGACCTTTAACCTAAAAAAGATGTTTCAGAAAGACACGATACTGAACGAGATCAACAAGATGACCCTGATGTTCGCCCGAATGATCGGGTTGAAGGCCGACGGGAGTTTTACGGAGTTCGAGCAGCAATTTAACCACGTTTTGCAGGATGAGTATGACTTGGAGGTAGAGCAGCTGCTTGCCTTAGATGAGGACAACTTTAAAGCCCAACTGCAAAAAAACACTTACAGTGCCGAAAAGCTGAATGGCCTGAGCCAATTATTGTATCTTTACGCCGAGCCTTTTGAGGCCGACGATGAGACCGCACTTCTGCTTAAAAAAGTGATGGTCATATTTGATGTGCTCGAAACGAAACATCATTATGACTCGTTCGAGAATATTGAAAAACGCAAAGCCATTTACGGCTACTTTAACACTTCCAAATGACCGATCTTAAATGGAAACTGCTCCATTCTGAATACATCCACAAAGGCCCATGGGCTACTCTCCGTACCGATAGATGCGAAATGCCAGATGGCCGCATCATGCCAGATTATTATGTACTTGAATATCCCAATTGGGTGAACGGCGTTGCCATTACCGAGGACGGCAAGATATTAATGGTGCGTCAATACCGCCACGCGGCCGGTATCGTGTCGTTAGAAATACCCGGCGGTGTGATAGATGGTGACGAAGCCCCGATAGATGCCATGCGCCGCGAACTATTGGAAGAGACCGGCTACCTTTTTGAGGATATCGAATTGACCGCTACCATTTATCCTAATCCTGCCACGGCCACTAACCAAACCTTTTGCTATCTGGCCAAAGGCGGCAAAAAAGTACAGGCTCAGGACTTGGACGAGCATGAGGAGATCATTGTAGAGCAATACACCATCGCCGAGATCAAACAACTACTTGCCGATAACAAGATCCCGCAGGCCCTGCATTGTACGGCCTTGTTTTATGGATTGAGTAAGCTGGGGGTATTGTAATAACATTTAAACTTACGAGGTTTTTGAAACCTCGTAAGTCTGCATCGTCACCTAACCCTTTTGCGGATATTTTTTCTTTAGCATTTTCAATATCTCGGGGAAGAACTCAGCAAAACTCTTATATTTTTTGCTGTTGATATAGTTCTTGCTGATGAAAGGTTGAATATCCTCTACATAAATAAAATCGCTGCCTGTCTCGCGGGCTACCTGGCGTTTATACTGACGTTCGGTACGGTACTGTTTGTACAGGGCGGCCACCACTGAGCGGACAATGTTCTCGTCCATGCAATAGGCCCAATTGCTGATGCCGTTGCGTTTCATACCATCGTCGTCCTTATTGAACAGATAGCTGAGTGCATCTATCTCTTTAGCGTATTGCTGCAGCAAGCCGTTAATGTACACATGGCTGCCCTCATGCCAAACCAGGTTCTCAAAGTTCTTGAACTCAAATACCGGGTCGGCATCTTTTTTCCCTTCGCGGTTAAAAAAGCCGGTGTTGTAAACCAGCATATCGCTAAATTGAGGGTTAAGCGTTTTGGTCATGATCGCATGCGATCCCCAGCTGTTCAGCGGATCTATGCAGATGTTCCAGGTCAGGGGCTTGCTGTACTTATAAAAGCTCTCCAGCTTAGCGATCAGCTTACCTGAATCGACATTAGCTTTCAGGTCATTGCCCCATTTAGTATAACGGGTTTGGTGCGCCTGAAAGAAATCCCAGAATTTGGTATCGTTAAAGAAATCGCGGCACAAACGAATGTATTCCAGCGTGTTCTCTTTGCCGTAATGTTTGTACCAGTTCAGGTCGGTCGGTTCGTAGATCTTGATATTAGGGAAATCGCTCATACACCAGCCCAGCTCTACGAGGTCAGTGTATGACTTTTCAAATGTAGCCACCTTTTTAACCGCCGGGTGGTCCTTAAACTTACCAAAGTAAGCCATCGCCTCGGTAGTGTATAGCGATGGGTTAGGGTCGGGATATTTCTCGGCCAGTATCTGCACAATGGTGAACAGCTCCACACCCGGGTGCACATTCACGATGAGTTTATCCTGACTAAAAGTTTTAAAAGGCAGCAAAGCCGCAAAGCAAATGATCAATAGTTTTTTCATGTCGATAAAATTTGATAATGCTAAGTTGAGCCGATAATGCCATCGCGACAATTGCGATTGATGAACAGGGTGTTTTTGTTGATGAATGGGCGGGATGAGGATGTTCTATCCTTGCAGTCTACCCCTGTCAAAGCCAGTGCAAATTGCACTGCCGTTGCTGTCCCCTAAATTAGGGGACGACCACCGGCGTTGCCATAGCACTTGAGCTCATGAGGGGTAAATAGTCGCAATACCGGGGTGCGGCTTCCTTTCGCCGTCTTTTACCCCTATCAAAGCAACTGCAAATTGCACTGCCGCTGCTGTCCCCTAATTTAGGGGACGACCAAAGGCGTTGCCATATCACTTGCGTATATGAGGGGTAATGGTCGCAATGCCAAAGTGGCTTCTCCTTTTCGTCATCAAAAAAGGCCTATCGGTGTATTTTTGCTCTGAAAGCCATCGCACCGATCTATATTTAGCCGATGAAACGGAAACACATCATATTGCTGCATGTCGCTTTTTGGCTGTTGTTGATACTGAACCATAGTGTGCCGTCGTTTTTGCGTAACACCTACTTTTCGCTCAAAGATCAGCCAAAGGATCTGCTGCTATTTATAAAATACTTTACGATCGAGCTTGGCTTTTACAGCATAACCGCCCTATGTTTCTACGCGAACTACTGGCTGGTAGCCCCGCAATTATTCGTCAAAAAGAATTATTGGAAGGCTTTGTTATACACGATCTTGATCACGATATCGCTCATCGTTTGGCGCTACATGGTCGAGTTTGGTTTCTTTAAGCCGGTGATCGGGTTCGATAACTACCGGGGTGGTGAGGTCACTTTTAAATATTACACCACCAACATTATCTTTTACTATTTCCCGGCCTATTTCATTTATGGCTTGATGTATTTTTTTGCCGAAAGCTGGTACCGCGACCGCCATCGGCAGCAAGAATTGGAAAAAGAACGGGCCGGCGCCGAGCTGGCCTTCCTCCGCTCGCAGATCAACCCGCATTTTTTGTTCAATAGTATTAACGATATCTATTCGCTCACCTACCAAAAGTCGGAGCAGGCACCCGAGGCCCTGCTGAAATTATCGGAAATATTGCGCTACATGCTCCGCGAAAGTAATGATGAGCTGATGTCGTTAAAGAGCGAGGTAACTTACCTGCAAAACGTGATCGAGTTGCAGCGCATCAGCGCCAAGGGCGATGCCCATATAAACTTCCGCGTAAATGGCCAGATAGGCGAGCAGCAGATCCCGCCGCTATTATTCATCGCTTTTGTTGAGAATGCCTTTAAGCATGGTGTGATCAATGACCCGGCGCATCCCATCATCATCGAACTGGATGTTTTTAATAATGAGTTATTATTCCGTGTAGCTAACCAAAAACTGGGCGGCGAGAAAGACAGAACAGGTGGTATCGGCTTACAGAATGTACGCCGACGTTTGGAGCTGACCTATCCCGGCGAACACCAACTGACCATTAGCGATACCGCCGGCCGCTACACCATCGACCTAAGCCTGCAACTGATATGAAAAAACTACGCTGCCTCATCATTGATGATAAACCTTTGGCGATAGATATCCTGGCCGATTACGCGAGTAAAGTTTCCTTTTTGGAATTAGTTGGCAGCGCTACCGATCCTGTGCAAGGCCTGGAGATGATCCGCCAACAAAGAACCGACCTGGTGTTCCTCGACATACAAATGCCGCAACTGACCGGCCTGCAATTGATGAAAATAGCCGGGCCGCAATGCAAGTTCATCCTCACCACGGCCTATGCCGAATACGCGCTGGATGGTTACGAGCACGACGTGGTGGATTACCTGCTAAAACCCATCAGCTTTGATAAGTTTTACCGAGCGGCAGAGAAAGCTTTAAGCCGTTTCGCAATGCCGACAGAGGTGCAAGCACCGCTGACCACTCCGCCATCGCCGGAGTACATTTTTGTTAAGACCGAACACCGTATCCAAAAAATAAACCTGGCGGATGTCCTTTACATTGAAGGTGTGCAGAATTACGTATCCATACATACCCCGGCCGCTCGCGTGATGACCTTGCAGACGCTTAAGAGAATAGAAGAGCAACTGCCATTAACGGAATTTATACGCGTGCATCGCTCGTACATTGTTAACCTACGTCATATTAACTCGGTAGAGCGTGGTAGGATATTTATTGGCGATACGATCATTCCCGTTGGGGATAATTATAGGGAGGGGTTTTATAAGGTAATAGATAAGGGGTGATCTTACGCTGTCGAGACAAAAACTTTTTGCCGCTATTTGGTTTTCTTTGTATATTAGACTATCATGAAGGAAGTATTGTTGGGCATACCCCGCACGGCGATGGAAGTATTTGAAATGCTACCCGAAGTAACTTTATGCGAAGTAATTGACAACGCTTTATATGTGTCGCCATCACCTACTACCGATCACCAAAGAATTTCAATGAAATTATCCTCCCGGATAGAGCTTTATGTTAGCGATAATGCTTGGGAGAGATATTTGCAGCCCCTTATGATGTTTACCTGAATGAAGGTGGTGAAAACGTTGTTCAGCCAGATCTTCTTTTTGTAAAAGCAGACCGAAGCGATATCATTCAAAAAAAAGGAGTTGTTGGCTCACCTGATTTCGTGATAGAGATCTTATCGACCAACGATAAACTTGACAGGCAAACCAAATTAGAACTCTACCAGCGCAACCGCATCCTTGAGTATTTCATCATAGACCCGGAAACCAAACAGGTTTGGCATTATCTGTTGGTAGATGGTGTTTATGAACTTAAAACTTCGCAAGCAGGGGAGGTGGACATCCAACAGCTATCATTGAAAGTAAAATTCTAAACCGTTACTCCACACACTTATCCTTGCGGCGGGTATCTACAATGTAAATGATCTTCCACCCTGCGGTGGTCTTCATCATCTGAAAAATATTCACTCCGCAATGGCTGAACTTTTCGCCAACGTAAAACTTGTAAGGTGTCCACGCCATGGCTAAAGGACCGTCGATCTTAATATCGTTGAAGGTGATCCGCTCGTCGTAAACTTCGGTGTGCGGTTTGCCTACGCTGGTTACAAAAGCTGATGCTTTCTCGGTCACCAATCGGGTCGACCCGTCTTTGTTGATCCCCACACTTTGCAATACCATATCCTTGTGAAAGGTAGCTGCCAGCATGGCCGTATCGCCTTTGCGCATCCCGTCAAACATGGTAGTGATCGTTTTTTTGATGTCAGCCTCGTCGGTTTGGCAAAAGGCTGATAGCGTAAATATGCTGAGGAGCAGGGCAAGGGCGGTTTTGTACATGGCGTTCAGTTTTTACTAAGATATCATTTTAATAATATGACCACAAATAACAGATTGGTGTGACAAAGCGATCACAATTTTATGACCGATAATAAATGTTTAAACATCAATTTTGCCATCGAACTTTAAAAACACATAGAACAATGGCACTATTAGAAGATTTAAAATGGCGCGCAGCCATCAAGATATTCGACGCGGATAAAAAAGTTAGCGACGAGCAATTGAACGACCTTTTAGCAGCAGCCCGTTTGGCACCATCATCGGGTGGTTTGCAACCTTATCGCATTATTGTGGTAACAGACCCGGCCGTACGTGCAAAGTTGCGCGAGGTAGGTTATAACCAGGCACAGATCACCGATGCATCGGCACTGATCATTTTTGCTGCCGAAACCAAAGTTGACGAGCAATTGGTAGCCACATTTATTGATAACGTTGCCACAACCCGCGGCGTAGACCGTGCATCATTAGCCGGATTTGAGGGTATGGTGAACGGCTCTATCAAAAGCAGGACCGAAGCAGAGAACATTGCCTGGGCGCAAAAACAAGCCTACATTTCGGTAGGCGTATTAACCGCCGCTGCTGCCGATCTAAAGATAGACGCTTGCAGCATGGAAGGCTTTAGTGTAGATGGTTTTAACGAAGTATTGGGACTGACCGAAAAAGGCCTGACCGCCAGCGTAGCTGTAGCCGTAGGTTACCGCTCTGATGCCGACGTATACAGCAAAGCTGCCAAAGTGCGTAAGCCGGAAGATCAGTTGTTTATTAGGATATAAGCGAGCCGCGCGCCATCATGAGGAGCTACTACCGGCTACTTGGTGATTTCCGATAATGAAGCTTTATAAAAAAAGAGGCGCAAATTGCACCTCTTTTTTTGTTATCTATAAGCAGAGCTCTGCTTACGCGAACCAAGCCATCACCTCTTCTTTAGCAGGCATGGTCAGATCTAACTTTAATTTCTTACGCATCCCGCCAAGGTCGTTAAATACCTTATTCGGATTGCCGGCTTTCAGTTCTTCAACGGTGTTGAAGCCCATTTTATTCAGGACAGGCACCCATTCGGCAGCTACACCGGCAGCTACAAAATCATCAACAGTAACAACCTTCGCTTTTTTCTCCGGGCGCATTTGCGGGAAGAATAATACTTCCTGGATGGTGCTTTGGTTGGTCATCAGCATCACCAAACGGTCGATACCGACACCTAAGCCCGATGTTGGCGGCATACCGTATTCTAAGGCGCGTAAAAAGTCCTCGTCGGTTGCCATGGCTTCTTCATCACCACGACCGGCCAATAACAACTGATCCTCAAAACGCTCACGCTGATCGATCGGATCGTTCAGCTCAGAATAAGCGTTAGCGATCTCTTTGCCGTTAACAAATAATTCAAAACGCTCTACCAAGCCATCTTTGCTGCGGTGTTTTTTAGCCAGCGGGGTCATCTCGATAGGGTAATCGGTAATGTAGGTCGGCTGGATCAGGTTAGCTTCAACTTTAGCGCTGAAGATCTCGTCAACCAGTTTACCTTTGCCCATGGTAGCATCAACTTCGATACCTAAGCCGCCACAGGTTTGACGTAACGCCGCCTCGTCCATTTGCGATACATCGATACCTGTATATTTTAGGATCGAATCATACATCGACAGCTTTTCGTACTCGCCGCCAAATTCGATCTCTTTATCGCCCACTTTAACTTTGGTAGTACCGTGTACGGCCATTGCGACCTTGGCCAAACATTCCTCTACCATGGCCATCATCCAGATGTAGTCTTTATAGGCTACATAGATCTCCATTGCGGTGTACTCCGGGTTGTGCGTGCGGTCCATACCTTCGTTACGGAACATCTTACCGAACTCGTACACGCCATCAAAGCCTGCAACGATCAATCTTTTCAGATATAGCTCGTTTGCGATACGCAGGTACAGTGGCATATCCAAAGTATTGTGGTGCGTATTGAACGGACGTGCCGCCGCGCCACCGTGGATAGACTGCAATATTGGCGTCTCTACCTCCATCCAACCCTGATCGTTAAAGTAATTACGCATAGTGTTAATTACTTTAGAGCGGTTAATGAAGATCAGTTTGTAATCCGGGTTAACGGTCAAGTCGACATAGCGTTGACGGTAACGTAATTCAGGATCGGTAAAAGCATCATATACATTGCCATCATCATCACGACGGACCACCGGAAGCGGTTTCAACGATTTTGATAGGATGGTCAGCTCCTGCGTATGTACTGATATCTCGCCTGTTTGTGTAATGAAACCATAGCCTTTAACACCAACGTAATCGCCAATATCTAACAGTTTTTTAAATACGGTATTATATAGGGTCTTGTCTTCGCCCGGGCAAATATCATCACGCTTAATGTACACCTGCACACGGCCGGTGCTATCTTGCAATTCAAAAAAAGCAGCGCTACCCATGATACGGCGTAACATGATACGACCGGCAACGGTCACTTCCTTAAAGGCATCAGGGTTAGCTTCAAAATTATCATTGATATCCTTAGCAAAGGCGGTAACCTTATATTCTTCGGCCGGATAAGGGTCAATACCTAAAGCACGCAATTCGGCTAACGACTTGCGACGAAATATTTCCTGTTCGGATAGGGCAATACTCATTTCTGTATCAGTAATTTATTGAGGCGCAAAAATAGGGAATTTTGGGGAGATATGAGATGATAGATTTGAGGCGTGAGAAGCAGTTGAGTGAACACCGCCGTCCGTGTCGTTCTTCAACAAGCTCAGAATGACACGCTACAATAATGTTCCGATCCCTAACTGCAAACTAACCGCCTACTGGGCACTCCCTCTTGATATCCTCACCAATCCATTAGCAGTAGTAGCATAGATCTGCCCTTTGGCATCCTGCATCAGTTGGAAAATGTTGAAGCCCGGCATTTTGCTATTACCGTTATGGTAATTTTCCCAACCGTCTTTCAGGTCGAAGCGGGCTATGCCCGACTTATCAGTGCCCAACCATAAGGCGTTCTCTACTTTGTCGTAAAGCAGGGTGGTGATGTGGTTAGCCGGCAGACCGGAATTTTTATCGTTATAAAAAGACCACTTACCATCGGCGCTCAGGATGGCCAGGCCTTCCTGATCCATGTCGTCGCCGGTATTGTTAAATGCGTGCAGGGCAAAATACATATTGCCTTTACCATCCTCAGTAATGTTGGTGATGATGGTGTTGTTAAGCGGGGTTTTGCTGCCGTTGTAGGCCGTCACCTTTTCGCTCTTACCGATCATGATCGATCCGCGGGAGGTGCCCATCCAAAGGCGTTTTTTGCTATCGAAGTAAGCATACTTCACATCGTTAGACGGCATTTGGAAAACCACGTTTTTATCGATCAACCGCACTTTACCTTCTTTAAAGATCATCAAACCTTTGCCTGTCGGGAAAAATATCTCGCCGGTAGATGTAGCCACGATCTTGTACGGTCGGGCGATCTGCAACCTGGTCGAGTCGAATACCTGCCAGCCTTTGTCGTTAAAAGTAAAGATGGCTTTGTTAGCGTAGATCCACTTGGTGTTATCCTTATCGGCGGCTATAGCCACAACTTCGGTGGTTGGAGTGAACGGCGAGTTCACCTCGTTCAGTTGCGTAAAGGCTTCGCCATTGTACAGCGTCATGCCGTGATCGCTGCCGTACCAAAGCAGGTTGGTGCTGTCTATCATAGCGGCGGTGCTCACATTCTCGGGCAATGGCGAGTTGTAGCGGTTAAATGCCGTAATGGTATAATTTTTTAGTAAAGGGTTGCTGTATTGATATTGTTTGTTGTAGACGGTTGCGTCACCGGCTGGTGCCAGCTGACTCAGATCCATACGTTGCATGCGGCCTACAATACGGCCATGTTCAATGGCAAATATCACGTTCACCGATGCGTTTACTTTTTTGCCGTTCACACGGGCCGGTCGCCAAATGGCGGTGTTAAGCAGGATGACCAGGTCATCGCTCAGCGGACTATGGCTCACATCGCTGTGGCTTAAAACTGATGCCAACCCCAACGAATCTACCAGTACCTGGAACGATACATTGCCCGATCCGCCTTGTAAGTTATAACGGTAGTTGATCTTATCTGCTATGATAGAAAGGGTAAAAGGCGCGCATACAGCCTGCGGGGTGCCGCAATCCATGCAGTAGGACATGCCCGGGCGCTCGTCAACTTTCTCCGAAAAAAGATTTTGTGCTAACAGCCCTTTAGTACCTAACAAACACAGCAAACAAGCAATAAACAGCGGGCGAATGATCATGGAATATAATTAACACAAATATGGCTATCTTTTTTCATTTTAAGCAGCCTTGTTACACAGCCTCTAAGGTATTTAACAATTATGGTAGTAAACGTTAAAAAGTGTTAATTGGGTTATTGCGATAGTAGTGTGATAAGGTTTTTACACTGATCTGCACTAATTACTATTGAGGCGGTCGCGATTAGATCGAATTGCACAAATTTTTAACAGCGGTATCGCAAGTAGAAGAATTCGGGTAATTCGTCCTTATCCGAGAAAATTAGTGTCTAAGTTCCTAATGTTAACGTTCCTTAATACCTGCACCGCAACCGCCTGCTCCCCCGCAAAGATCTGCTGACACAGGTTTGGGGCGATGATGACCTGTTCAGCTCGCGTAGTCTGGATGTGTATATATCGCGGCTACGCCGTTATCTTAACATAGACCACATGGTGCAGATCATCAATAACAGGGGTTTTGGTTATAAGCTGATCTGCTGACGTTGCTATCAGTAGATCAGCTTATAAAACAGCCCGCAGCCACTTACCCCAGCGGTACAAACTTCATCGACACCGAATTTACACAGTGGCGCGTATTCTTTGCCGTCATATACTCGCCTTCAAAAACGTGGCCCAAGTGTGCCCCGCAGTTTTCGCAAAGTATCTCTACCCGTCGGCCATCGGCATCCGCATCGCGGCGGACAGCGCCTGGTATCTCATCGTCGAAACTCGGCCAGCCGCAAAAGGATTCAAATTTATCTTCGGATCGGTACAGCGGGGCATCGCAGCGTTTGCACACGTACACGCCTTGCGCCTTATTGTTCAATAATTCGCCGGTAAAAGGGCGCTCGGTCCCTTTGTATAGTATTACCCTTTCTTCGTCGGGTGTTAATTCGTTATATGCCATTTTTTTCTTGATCTTACAGTTTATTTAAGAAGATCCCACCGATCTTGCTTTGCGCGTTTATTTATTTGTATCTGATATCAAAATTACGACAATTATGCATCGGCCTTTGTTTCACCAAGTAATGTTTACGCCTGTTTGACCATCTAAAAAAACTTTCGCCTTTTACCGTTGGCCTTTCTGCCTCAAAAAAGTACCACTCAGCATAAATAAGCTGCCATTCGGCGTTAACTTGCTTAAACATCCATTATCGCTTTGCATCTTTACATCATGGCACAACAAGCGATCATCACAGTTAAGGATCTGGTTAAACATTACGGCGATTTTAAGGCCGTTAATGGTATCAGCTTTGAGGTTTTCGAGGGCGAGATCTTTGGTTTGCTCGGACCTAACGGGGCTGGCAAGACGACCACTTTAGAGATCATTGAGACCCTCCGTCAAAAAACATCGGGCAGTATCACGGTCGACGGTTTCGATATCGAGCGAGATACCGACAGCATCAAACAACGCATCGGCGTACAGCTGCAAGCCGCCGGCTACTACCCCAACCTTAACCTGGCCGAACTTATCGACCTGTTCAGCGGCCTGTATGGCGTGCAAGTCTCACCTATGGAGATGCTGGAAAAAGTAGCGCTGACCGACAAAGCCAAGGCTAAATACAAAGACCTATCGGGCGGACAGAAGCAACGCTTCTCTATCGCCACTACGCTGATAAACAACCCACGCATTATCTTTTTAGATGAACCGACAACCGGTCTGGATCCGCAAGCCCGCCGTAACTTATGGGAGTTGATACGCCAGATACGCGACGGCGGTACCACCGTGGTGATCACCACCCACTATATGGACGAAGCAGAAGAACTGTGCGACCGCGTTGCCTTTGTAGACGGCGGCCATATCATTGGCATAGATACCCCCGACCACTTTATAGATGAGTTGGTAGCATCCGGCTTCGAACGTAAAAAGCAAGTTAAGGCCGCCAACCTGGAGGATGTTTTTATCGCTAAAACGGGCAAGGAGTGGAGGGAAGGGTAAGTCATAAGTTCTGAGTCCAAAGTTCTAAGTGACTCAGCGAACGGCTAAATAAATACAATACAGACTCAAGACTTCAAACTTAAGACTTATGACATCAAAAAATTACAGCAATTTCCGCGCAACAATGGCCATTGCCAAGGCCAGTTTAAGATCTACCATGCGCAGCCCATCAGCGGTGGTATTTACCCTTGCTTTTCCGTTGATCTTCATTGTGGTGTTCGCCAACGTTGGCGGTGCCGGGGTGAGTGTTGATGTGGCCGTAGCTAAAAATAGCGATACTACTAATGCCGTTTATCAGGCACTAAAAAAGAACCCGATGATACGGTTGGTCAAGGGACTATCCAATGAGGACATTACGAAGAACCTAGCTAAGGGCTCGCTTGATGCTTCGATAGAGTTAAAGCCACAGCAGCCGATGAAGCCTATCGGGCTAACCGTTCAATATAGCAAGGCATCCACCAAGGGCGAGATCTTAAAGTCGACTTTGAATAACATCTTTTATAAGATACAGTCGAGCGTTTACGAGAAGATCAACTCCTTTTCGGGCATGAAGATCCCCGACGTGATCGATCTGAAAGAGACCACTATTACCGGGCGCAAACATTTATATATCGACTTTATACTGCCTGGTCAGTTGGGTTTCTCGTTGCTGAGCACCGGCGTTTTTGGTACAGCCTTCGTGTTCCTCAACCTACGACAGAACCTGGTGATCAAGCGCTTTTTTGCTACCCCGGTAAAGGGTTACAGCATTATAGGTGGCGAGATGCTGGCCCGCATCATCTTTGGTTTGGCCGGTGCACTCATCATTATTTTGACAGGGCATTACCTTTTTGGCTTTACGCTGATACATGGTTTTGTGACGGTGTTAAATATGCTGGTACTCTCTATTATAGGTCTGCTGATATTTATGGGATTTGGGTTCACGGTATCAGGCATCGCCAAGAACGAAAGCAGTATACCACCATTAGCAAATATCATTACCCTGCCGCAATTCCTGCTGTCGGGTACGTTCTTCAGCACCTCGGCTTTCCCGGCCTGGTTACGTTCACTTAGCGATGTGTTGCCGCTTACCCACCTTAATAACGCCATGCGTAAAGTAGCGTTTGAGGGTGCCGGATTAGGCGATGTCACCCATCAATTACTCATCTTGTTGTTATGGGGTATCGCTGCGTATGCAGTGGCGATAAAGATCTTTAAGTGGGAGTAGTAAAAAGTCCATAGCCCATAGTCAATGGTCCATGGACTTTTTTACCTTTGCTGTACTTACATTAAATTTAACAATGTCCAAAGTTTTTAAAGCGCTGCTGATCTTAATAATATTCACCAACACTGCTTTTGGGCAAGACAATAAATTAGGCAGCTGGGGCATTTTCAACATCCAGATGCCGGGCGATAGCAGCCATAAATGGGGCGGGATGATAGAACTGCAATCGCGCAGTAACGAACTTTTTAACCAGTTCAATTACTACGAGACAAAAGGCGGGGTGAGTTACGATCTTGATAAAAATTTCACCGCGCTGTTAGGAGGTGGGCGCTACCTTACCTACGACTATAATAACCTTGGTGCCGGCCCGACTATTATAGAAGCGCGGATGTGGCAACAGATGACGCTAAGCCAATACCTGGACCGCATTAAATTAGAACATCGGTACCGGATAGAACAACGCTGGCTTAACGGCCATTACCGCAACCGTTTCAGATATCGTATAAATGCTTTTGTACCGCTGAACAAAAAGAAAGTTGGCCCCGAAACATTTTTTATCACGGTTTTCAACGAGATATTCCTGAATAACCACGAGCCGCATTTCGAGCGCAACCGTTTTTCGGCTGGCTTGGGTTATCAGTTCGATAAAAAGTGGATATTGCAGGCAGCGTGGTTAAATCAGTATAACTACGTTCCGGGTAAAGGCAGTGCTAAAAACAATATCGCATTTACGCTGATGTACCGCATCCTGCGCAAGAATGCTGTTGCCGGCGAGCGGATACCAAGTACCTCGGATTGATCTTGAGTTGGGTCTCTAATTATTTCATGGCTGCCCGTTTCACCAGATAAGCTTTCAGGATCTGGTTATAGCCATCATGTATGTTGGCATCGATCAGGTCGATATGGTATTGGGCGCATTTCAGTTCCAATTGATGGCGATAGTCATCCAAAGCAGCACGGTAAGCTTCGCGGATACGACCGGGGTGCACCTTCATTTCCTGTCCGCTTTCCATATCGATAAAATGGTGCGGGCGGTTATCAAAGTCAAAATCAAGCTCTTTCTTTTTATCGCTCACGTTAAAGATCACCACCTCGTGCTTGCGGTATTTTAAGTGTTGGATGGCGGCGAACAGGGCTTGCATTTTGTCCTGGTTCAGGCTGTTCTCCAGCATGTCGCTAAAAATAATGATCAGCGATCGTTGGTGAACATCCTCGGCAACGTGGTGCAGTACGTCGGCTATGTTGGTCAGGTTGTTCTCTTTCGGCTCGTTAAAAGCTTTTTCTAACTCGGCGAACAGGTAGAACATGTGCGAGGTGGTAGATCGGGCCGCGCTTAAACGGTCTACTTTATCCGAGAATAAGCATAAACCAAAAGCATCGCGCTGTTTTTTGAACAGGTACATTAACGAGGCGATGGCATACACCGAGAATTGCAACTTGCTCAGCCCTTTTTCGGGGAAGTTCATCGATGACGAGGTATCCAGCAGCAGGTAGCTGCGCAGGTTGGTTTCCTCTTCAAACTGCTTAACAAATAGCTTATCGGTACGGGCAAAAAGTTTCCAGTCGATATTTTTTACCGATTCGCCGCTGTTATACAGGCGGTGCTCGGCAAACTCTACCGAAAAGCCGTGGAACGGGCTTTGGTGCAAGCCGGTAATAAAACCCTCTACCACCTGCTGGGCCAGCAGCTCCAGATTGGCCAGCTGGCGTATTTGCTGATCGTTACTTAATTGTGCCATTTAGGCTAAGGTAGTTAATTGCTTTGGCAATAAATATGAAGTGCCGATGTAAAAAAGCGGCGATAATGCCGGCCTAAACCTGTTTATACATATCAGGCCATTCTTGCGGGCCTTTATCCTCCGGTTCAAAACGCGACTGCAGCCAAGCCGATACCGCCGATACACGGATGATCGCCATCACCCCTAAGATCAGCTCTAAAAAGGCAAAATAATTCACCCGTCGGCTTTGGTTGTTTATGACGTTGGTTGTAGCATGTGATATACCGTTGTCGATATTGGTTTGATTGTTGGTATTGATGTTATAGTCAAAAAATAGCGCGTCGGTAGCGCCGTTAACGATCAGTGCTATCGCTGCTACGATAACTACGATGTTGAACATCATCGCTTTATCGGCACCAAAGTTGATCACTTCTTCGCCATCTATATTAAGCATGCGGAAAATACTGTCTGTTGCCAGTAAACAGGCAAAAGCGATAGCTCCCGTTAGCCCGGTAGATAACAACATGCTTAAGCCCATACTCAGAATCATACCGCTGCCTTGCATGCCAAAGCCTACGCTGCTGAGTATGCCTAAACTCATGACCAAGCCGCTAAGCGAGAACAAAAATTTCCAAAGGGCGACGATGCCGGCCGCTTTAAGGCCTATGGTAAATAAGGTTTTTACTTTCATGGGTGGTATTGGTTGGTGTTGAAGATACGGTTTAATTGCCAATTAGAGCACCCCGTCGGTATTTTGTTACAGACTTACCTCAGGCATGTGCGGGCTGGTTCGCCTTTTTTGTACGCTTACCTAATATGATAGGGCAATAAGCATTGATGAATAATATGAGCGGCACCATGCAGATCATTTCGGCCACGCTCAACGCAAAGCTATAAACCACAGACCCGGCAAAAACCGTAGCCGGGACCTTAAAGGCGAATACAAGCACACCCTTGACCACCTCGCCCAACATTTTATGAAAACCTAATATGGCCAACGTATTCACCGATATAAATTGGATATAGCTGATATTCCGGATGCTCAGCTCGATAAACTTCGACAGGGAAAGTAACGCGAACGTCCCGCAGAAAGCGCCGATGATAAATAGGGTATAGTTGTTATAAACGCGGGCATTCATATCAGGCACGCCATTGCGGAGGGCGATCACGCCCATTACTCCGAATAATATCGCAGCGAAAACGATCAGCATCAGTTTATTGGATGCCAATACCTTATTCAATAGATCTTTAGCGATATGCCCTGCGCTGTAAAATACGATAGCGGTAAGCGCGATATTGGTACCCCAGGGCAACCTCACAATGCCGAAGTAATGGTCGGCGTAAGCCAGCAAGGCAAATACAATTAGTAGCAATACCTTTTGCTTTAGGTTTTTAAACAACAAGTAAAACAACACCTCTACAACAAACAGGCAGGTGAGGAACCATAGCGGCACGCAATGGTGCAGATAATCGTCCATACCATTGCCGTAGATCATGCCAATGAGGGGTTTGTATACAGGCACATCGGCCGCGTTATCTATCCCAAAGTTGCGACTGATCAGTAACCAGAACAGATAACTGATGATATTCAGAAAAATGTAAGGCAACAGTAACTGTCTTGCCCGTACCGATATAAATTCCCGCGCCGTTGGGTGCTTACTGAACGAGAAAAGGTAGCCCGAGACAAAAAAGAACAGGGGCATGTGGAAAGCATAGATCAGCTTCACTACCCCATACGGCGGGTTGGCATGGCCCCATACCACCAAAAAGATGCCTATCGCTTTCGCGATGTCCAGAAAGCCATATCTTTTATTGTCCATGCCGGGCCGATCAGTTCAGTTTCAGCCAAAATACAAAAGATCGGGCGGCAAAAAAGCGCAGTGCTACCATTACACCTTGTGGTGGTAAGTCCGGCGCTACTTCTTTATCGGCGGTGGCGGAGTATCACGCATCGGGATCTGCTTGCGCAAAGTTTTAGCGGCTTGTCCGGTCAGGTACAGGTAGTAATCGTTGGGGATATCATCCTCTATCTTCACAAAATTGCTTAAGCCAACGGGCGGGTTCTTGGATGTTTTGAGTATGGCCGTGCCTTCGTCCACCTCATCGAACATGGCTACGTAGATCATCTCGGCCCCGCCGTTGATAGCGCCATTGATCTGTTTCCAGTAAAAACTTCCCCTGTTGCGCGGGATCTGGTCTTGAGTGGCTTTAGGATTCATATTATGCCAGCTAAACCCCGGGAAAACCGTCGGCACGTAATCCAATTTATTGGCCTTGCACCAGGCAATATCCTCGGCTATGCGGCTCTGAAATTTCGGGTACGATGCCTCGTTAAAACGCCCCACCAGCCACGGGTGGATAATGTCGACCTTTTTTAACAGATCGTGCAGTTGCGGGTCTTTTTCGGTATCGTTACCAAAGTCGCGCCAGTAGGTGGGTACGCCAAGCAGCACCGAGCAACCACCATAAACAGGGTCGTTCTTCAGGAAATCGATAATGCGCTCGGCTTCGGCCAGGCCATAGCGACGGTTATCGTTAAAGCCTACACCCCAAACGGCTATCAGCGGTTTGCCGTTGTGGTAAAGCCAGGTCTGCTTGTTGCCTCGGCTGGTCAGCTTCATGCTATCGATCAGCTTTTTAAAGTCTTTGATCACCAGCGAGTCGCCGCCGGCCCGCATACCCGAGAGGTCATACATCAGGCTGATCGCCCTGCCATATTTATCAGCATACTTCAGCGCGTTGCCCAACACGGTGTTATTATGCTCGCGACCGCGTGTGCCCTGCACATCGCCAATAAAGCGCTGTACAAAAACGCCATCCACGCCATACTCCTTCATCCAGCGGAAATGCACCTCGGTAGATGATTCATCATGCGAGCTATACACATACGCATCGCTGCCATCAGCAAGTTTAAATGGCGTTTTATAGGTTTTTGGATATTCGCTCACATCGGGCCATACATCGATATTGGTAAAGCCCGGCTCGAATTTTCCGCGCGATACATAATGGTTCCAGCCGCGGTTGCCGCCGTCGCCCTGGGCGTTGAACCAGCCTTGGTAGCCGGCCATCACCAAGCCTTTATAATTTTTGAAAGCGGATGTTTTGCCGTGCTTACTTTGTCCGAGGGCCGCTATGGCGACGAAAAAAAGTGATGCGAAAAGTAGCGTTTTTTTCATGTTTTAGGCGTTATGCAATCGATTGCTTTTTGTAAATATGAGTGTTTTTTTCATCACTTTATCCGGCGGCTTTGTAAAATTATTGTCGCTGATCTTTTGAGCGATGGTGACAACGGAATGAGCATAGCAAATAGGTGGGGGCAGCAAAATACAGGTCGCCGACGATAGGGCCTGCCGGTCTTTTCTAACCTGCGCCTAATAACCCGATCAAACCTTTCTGTTAAATAAAAGTCTATGCGTTAGCGCACTGTGGATAAAAAGCATGGGCGCTATGTTAGCATCTATTCCCCTTTTTGATCAGATCGTATTAATTTTTTCCTTTTCTTTGTCCTGACTATGCGAAAAACATTACCCGGAATTTTCTTTTTCTTGTGCTTTTGTTTCACCATACCCGCCCTGGCGCAAGACCCCGACAGTATCAAGACCGCTGAGGTGGTCAAAACCGATACCATCAAGATCGATACCGCCTTGCTGAACAAGTATCGTATCGGTCCGCGGCAAAATGCTATACCCGTACGGTTGCGCCCCTCGCAAATAAAACAGGAAGAGATCCCTGTTACCTTGTTGGACTATAAGATCAACTACTGGCGCAAATGGGTTACGCTGAACGTTAACTTGTCCCAGTCATCTTTCAGTAGCAACTGGAGCAACGGTGGTATCAGCTCGCTGGCTTTTAACGGCGACCTTTATTACAAGACCGAATACAACAAGCAGCCATTTAGTTTTACCAGTGAGTTAAGGATGGTTTACGGCCGCCTGAGCAACAAAGGCCAGATCGCCCGCAAAACTAACGACCGCCTTTTCTTTGATAATAAAATAGGTACTCGCTTATCTAAGAACTGGATATTCTTCGGGTCGGTTACGGTGGAGACGCAGTTTGATAAGGGCTACAATTATCCTAATAATCAGTTACCTATCCTGATCTCCAGCATGTTCTCACCAGGATATGTTACTGAGTCGGTCGGTTTTCAGTATGTACCGCCGGGCGATATATTCAATCTGCGGATCGGTACGGGTACGGCCCGACAGACCTTTGTGCTGGATACCACCATGTACAAGCGTCAGCCCAACAACTATGGTGTAGATCGCGGAAAGATCGTGAAGAACGAGTTGGCATTCCAGCTGGTGGCCGAGTATAAAAAGAACCTGATGCAGAACGTGCGCCTTACCTCGCGTTACCAGGCTTTCTTACCTTACGGCCGCGGGTTGGTCGCTAATATCGACCACCGTTTGGATGCTACTATAACCGCTACCGTAAATAGACTGATCAGCGTGACCATTAACGGCACCGCCATTTACGATAAGGACCAGCAACCCAAACCCCAATATACCGAGAATATGGGGATGGGGATCGTGTATCGGTTCCCGTAGGGAGGGCTTTGAGTTCATGGGTGATGGTTCATAGATCATAGTTCATTACCGGAAAGCATGACTTCTTGATCGCAGATTTTCAGTTTTTATCTTTTGGCTTTTTTAGCGGCATTGGCTTGGTGGTCAGCGCCGCTTTGATCTTTTTGTCGAAGTCGGATAACTGACCGTCCTCCACTTTAAACATTTCCGTTTCTGACGGGAGTGCTCCGCCTTTTTTTATGGTGTCGCTGATCTCGCTAAAGCTGTCTTCCTGAACCGATAGCTTTTTATACTTTTCGTATTCTAACGCAGCGTGTTTATCGGCCTGTTCTTTACTTATATTACCGGCATTTGGCAACACGGCAAATTCGTTGAAGTTCAGAAAATCGTCCAGGCGTTTTTCCCAGTCCACCATTTTCATCACTTTTTTCCGCTGTACCTGCAATTCTGCAAAATCAAGGAACATGTTGACCAAATTGTTAAGATCGCGGATCTGATCCTGGTTAAAATAGTTTTTTGCGACAACAATATCCGACTTCTGGATCTTGCCGTCCTTGTTAATGTTCTTCCATGTGCGCAGACCCATGTTGGGCATGGTGGCGTCTGCCTGTAGCCGGATAGTCTCAGCCGAAGTACGGCCGACAACAGCATACTCTACTTTGTTTTGAACTTTAGCGAAGAACTTATGCGTGGCAGGGTCGTGTTTATCATAGTCCACACTCTCGGCATACAGATCGCGTATCTTCTCGTAAAACATCCGTTCCGACGCGCGGATGTCCCTTATCCGTTCTAATAGCTCTTTAAAATAATCTTTGCCAAAAAGTTTGTTGCCTTGTTTCAGGCGCTCATCGTCCATCACAAACCCCTTCACCAGATACTCTTTCAGGATACGCGACGACCATTGCCTGAATTTGGTGGCCCTGTATGAATTGACCCGATAACCTACCGCAATGATCACATCCAAAGAATAAAAGATCGTCAGATAATCCTTCCCGTCATTGGCAGTTATTCGAATTTTTCTAATAACTGAATTTTCGGTCAACTCTTCGCTTTTAAATATTTCGGATAAATGATAATTCACCGTAGGCACGGTCACCCCAAATATCTCAGCCATGTTTTTTTGCGATACCCAAACGGTATCGTCGCCTAAAATGACCTGGGCATGGATGTTACCATCATCACCACGATAAAATATAAAGTCTGATTCCTGTATCTTATTGTCCATATTTATGAAAGGGGTATATTGTGATCGGTGCACAACGCCAATGCAATAAAGCTAAAAATTTTAGTTTAATTTCTCAAAAGAAATTTGATCCGCTGTATCATCAGCCAAGCCGTTTTTTGAGTGACCGACAAATACTTACTTAGCTGCACGGACGTAATTGGCTTTTGACCTTGTGTAAACAAGTATATAGCAGCAAACCATTGGCTTAGTGGTATCCTTGTGTTATCAAAAATAGTAGCTGTACGGGCGTTAAAGTATCGCCCTGTGTTTTTACAGCGGTACTTATTGCCCTTACATTTGTACACTTTTGAGGCGGCATCAAATGGCGACACTACATTCCCTCCCCACCTTAGCCGCGCTAAATAGTCGATGCATGTTTGCTCATCAGCAAAATAGTCGTTCAATTCATCAAGCGACTTAAATTCTTTGCCTATCATCGGCTCAAAAATAATCACTTAATTACATTTATAGCGAACTTTGTGTAAATAGGTATATATTCAATTCATCTAAATGTGTAAACATACTTTCACCATATCCGCGCAAATTGATACCTTTGTATCCGCAATTTTTGATATTTAAAGTACTGACATATAATGTTCGAGAATTTATCCGATAAGCTCGACAGGGCGTTCAAGGTCCTGAAAGGGCAAGGCACTATTACTGAGATAAACGTGGCCGAGACCATGAAGGAGATCCGCAAGGCCCTTTTGGACGCAGACGTTAATTATAAAACGGCCAAAACCTTTACCGACGAGGTAAGGACCAAGGCTTTAGGCGAGAACGTATTAACATCGATCTCTCCGGGTCAGTTGCTGACCAAGATCATGAACGATGAGTTGACCGCCCTGATGGGTGGCAGTACATCTGAAGTGACCTTCCCAGCTACGCCGACCGTGATCCTGATCGCGGGTTTGAACGGTGCGGGTAAAACCACTTTCAGCGGTAAGCTGGCCAACTTTTTAAAGACCCAAAAGAACAAGAAACCATTATTGGTCGCCGGCGACGTTTACCGCCCGGCTGCGGTAACCCAGTTGCAAGTTCTGGGCGAGCAGATCGGTATACCGGTGTATGCTAACCTGGAGTCGAAAGACCCGATAGCTATTGCCCGCGAGGGTGTGGCGTTGGCCAAGCAGCAAGGCAACAATGTAGTGATCATTGATACCGCCGGTCGTTTAGCTATAGACGAGGCCATGATGGTGGAGATAGAGCAGGTAAAAGCCGCGGTTAACCCGCACGAGATATTGTTCGTTGTCGACGCCATGACCGGTCAGGATGCTGTGAATACCGCCAAAGTATTCAACGATCGTTTGGACTTTACCGGTGCGGTGCTGACCAAGCTGGACGGTGACACCCGTGGTGGCGCGGCGCTATCGATCAAGTCGGTAGTGAATAAGCCGATCAAGTTCATTGGTACGGGCGAAAAGATGGAAGCGCTGGACGTTTTCCACCCGGATCGTATGGCATCGCGTATCCTGGGCATGGGTGACGTGGTTTCCTTGGTTGAACGTGCGCAACAGCAGTTCGACGAGAAAGAAGCTGCCGAACTACAAAAGAAGATCCGCAAGAACAAGTTCGACTTTAACGACTTTTACGGGCAGATCCAACAGATCAAAAAAATGGGTAACATGAAAGATCTGATGGGCATGATACCCGGCGTTGGCAAAATGATGAAAGACGTAGAGGTGAAAGACGATGCGTTTAAAGCCATTGAAGCCATCATCCAGTCGATGACCCCATTTGAGAAAGAGAACCCCGACAGCATCAACCAAAGCCGTCGTAACCGCATAGCCAAAGGCTCGGGCACGGACATGACCGAAGTTAACCGCCTGATCAAGCAGTTTGAGGACATGCGCAAAGTGATGAAACAAATGAGTAACCCTGCAGCCATGGCCAACATGATGCGCAGGATGCCGAAGCAGTAGTAGGTAAAAGGTTAGAGGCGAAAGGTTAAAGGTTTTAATAGATATGGAAAGCGGCTTTAGGGCCGCTTTTTTTGTGGCGTAAAATAGACTCGCTCATAGGATCTCAAGACCGTTGCTTTTTTTGATAGTCGAGACTATCGATATCTCTTTTTAATTTACCGAAATGTTGACGCAGAGATGTTTTTCCAGCCTCTTTAGATAGCATTTCCAAAGCTTCCTGCACTTTTTCGTTGGTAACAGGTGTTTTGATCTCTATCGTCATATTCAAATAAAGCAGCTCTCTTCAGCGAATAAAAAACCGCAAAAACGGATCACAAGCTTGTAACAAGCGATGCTGTTCATTATCAAACAAGCGTATTTAGCCCATCAAATAAACCTCATCACCAGTGAAAAAGACCCTCTTCATCCTGCTTACCTTAGTCATCGCTGCATGCGCCAAGCAGCCGAATACTAAAATAACCAACTTTTTAAAAGCGAACGTCACCCAAAAGGATAGTGTTCTATCATTGAACCGGTTCAACGCATTTGAGTGGGATACCCTCTATATCGTGCCGCCATACACTAATGCCGATAGGGAGGAAGGTGAATGGACCAAAGCGTCCGCAGAATTGAGCGATACCGGCATCCGAAGTAGGGATGATATTTCTGTGCTGCTGTTTTTTAATAAAGGTGAATTAGCCGGATACACGGAAGTGAAAAACGCTATTTACTTTGCCGACCTGGGCCGTGCGAATGACGGCACAATGATCACCTACAAACGGAAAGATTGTGTATTTGCCTATAAGCAAATAGGACCGGGCTGGTTTGAGTTTAAAAAAAGTGATCAGATCAATGTCCTTAAAAAATGAAGGGCTACTTTCATTGACCATGGTATTGCAGGCATTAGCGAGGATATCGGTACAGTTTTTGCGCTTTAGTCGGCATCTGCCTATGCTATATTGCCTATGAAATTTTCCTACTGTTTTGCTTTAGTGATCTTGCTTGCCGCCTGCGATAGTAAACGGCCCGATATGATTGAAAAAGATACCAACGCATCGGTCCCGGCAAAAACTGCTGCTACAGCTTATATACAACTGCATACCGACACACTGCAATACCTCCACTTTGAAGGTAACTTTGACTATTGGTACGGCATGTTCATCAACGCTAAAAAAGATTCCGTACTATTAGTAACTACCGACCAGATCCCCGCCAAATTCCGCAATAAATTGGTCGAGGTAAAATGGTTCGCCGACTCGCTATCCGAAGCCGGCGAAGGGGAAACTAAATACGCAGGAAAAAGACTAAAAGCTATTAAGCAGGTTAGCGGTAACCCTTTCGCTGCACCGGTAAGCGAAGAGCAAGTGATCACCGATATTAAAGCCCTGCCCGAAGTACAGGCTAACGCCGAACAGATAGGCATAGCCGAACGCCCGACCGACGAAAAAGAATATTACCTGGTAGAGACCGGCACACGCGACGAGGACCATTTTTCGCGCCTGTACATGTTTCGCGTATATGTTTATCCAAAATATCAGATCAGGTTTTACGACGGGTCTGCCGATACCGAGTTAAGCCTTGACGCATGGCGCAAAAACAAACCTTAATTACCATGACCGAGACCGGAAAACTCATCCTAAAACTGACCGTACTGACAGTTCCCGCGCTGATCCTATTCTGCACTTTATACCCATGGCAAAAAGAAGGCAGCAGCATAGGCGGCGGTGGATACGACCTGTCCGAACTGGTTTACAGTGGCTGTTTTACCTTGTTTGTGGTGTGCTGGAATGTGTGGGTATTTGTTGCCCTACTATCAGCCAAGACAGATGCAGCCAAACTTAATAATAAAATACTACTCGCTATCGGTGTGGTGGTGATGGTAGCGGTCGCTGTTTGGTTCTTTAGGCAATTGCGGTAGGCGTTGCTTTGAATTTTACCACAAAGCAACAGAGGGGGAGGATACACAAAGGCGATCGTTACGATGCGATCTTTGTGTCCTTTGTAACCTCTGTGGTTAAATAACCTGTAAGCCCTTCAAAAATTCGATCAACATCTCCATCGCCCTGCCACGGTGGCTAATGGCGTTCTTCTCTTCCATGCTCATTTCGGCAAAGGTGATATCGTAACCATCGGGCTGGAATATCGGGTCGTAACCAAAGCCGCCATCTCCTGATATTTCGGTGCGGATAGTGCCTTCTACCGATCCGGCGTAAAAGTATTCCATGCCATTCATCACCAGCGATATCACCGTGCGGAAACGGGCTTTACGGTCGGTAACACCTTCCATATTTTGCAGTACCTTGGCAATGTTGGCCGCATGGTCGCCATGTACACCCGAGTACCTTGCCGAATACACGCCCGGGGCGCCGTTAAGCGCATCTATTTCCAGGCCGCTGTCGTCGCCAAAGCAGTCCATGCCGTAGGTGTCGTAAATAAAACGGCTTTTGATGGATGCGTTCTCAGCAAAGGTTACGCCGGTCTCTTCAATATCGGCGGTGCAGCCAATATCACTTAGCGTCAACAGTTGAAATTGGTCGCCTATCTTGGCCGAAACCTCGTCAAGCTTGTGGCGGTTATTGGTTGCAAATACTAATTGGCGGGGCATGTTTATAGCAGTTTCATTTGTTCCCAAAAGGCTTTCACTTTGTCTTTATTGCCCATCATATCTTTAAAGCTATCGCTGTAAAGCAGGTGGCATTTACCTAACATGGTCAGCTGGTTAAAGGGTTGCGGCACCAGACCTATCGGGAAGGCATCCTTACCCAACAGCAGCATGCGCATGGGTTTAAAAAAACGGGCGATGGCTTTCAGGTCGGTACCGGGATAATTGGCTATGTTAAATATCGCCACATCATCCATGCTCATTTCCTTGCGTTTAATGGTTCTCTCTAACGCGGCAAAATGCGGCGCATCCATCCCGTCCTGACCGGGGTAATGTACAACGATGAGGAACTTTTGGTTAAAGTTGCCCTGGTATTTAAAGTCTTGAGTGATTGGAGTAGCAGGTGCAGTCGCGGCAGCTGGTGCACTTGTTTGGGCTGCGACCGGTGGCGTGATGGCCGGGATGCTGACCGTCGGCTCGGCCGGTCTTTCGATAACTTGCGGGGCTGCTGGCGTTGCAGGAGCGTCGGCCACCGGTTCGGGCGCCTGGTAGGCGGCCACCGGTTCTGCGGCAGTGCTTTCGGCTATTGCAGTGGCGTTCAGGGCCGCGGCTTGTCTGTCATCCTTTAAAAAAAAGACGTCATCGGGCAGGATGTAGGCAAGCGCCAGCGGGCTTTCGGCTATCATATTTAACAAATTTTAACCAAAAGTACGGGATCTGGCCCAAGCTTTATCAGCATATTCGCAGTATTAAGTATAATATTAATGTATTAACATTGTTATAGCTTAAGGTTCAATTTTATTTACGAAATTCGGAGCTTTGTATTAAGCCCCGGGCTTAAGTGTTTTTTAGAGAAGAGAATGAAGAAATTAGGCGCAGCCATTTTAGGTTTAATGTTTATCACATCGGCAGCAAGTGCCCAACAGCGTGTGCTGGATAAAGTGGTAGCAGTTGTGGGCAATGGCATTATTTTGCAATCGAATATCGAATCGGACTATGCCCGGTATATTTACGAGGCCGGCGCTAACGGCTTGCCGCCCGATATGAAATGCCAGTTGCTGCAACACCAGCTTACCCAAAAATTATTGGCCCAACAGGCCGTTATTGATAGTGTTACCGTTAAGGACGAGGATGTTGACTTTGAGGTTGACCGCCGTATGCGCATTATGAAACAACGTGCCGGTGGCCAGGAAAAGTTAGAGGCGTTCTTAAAAAGATCGACCATACAGTACCAGGATGAGATACGCCCCGACATCCGCGAGATGCTGACCGCCCAGCGCATGCAGCAAAAGATCACCGAAAGGGTGAATGTTAGCCCGCAGGATGTGAAACATTTTTACGATGCCATAGCTAAGGACAGCCTGCCTGTTTACAGCAAAGAGGTTGAGGTGGGCGAGATCGTTTTTACCCCTGCTTTAAGCAAAGAGGAAAAACAGGAGTATAAAGATAAGCTTGAAGCCATACGCCAGCGTGTGAAGAACGGCGAGGACTTTGGTAAGCTGGCCCGCGTTTACTCGCAGGATGCGGCATCGGCCGTTGATGGTGGTGATGTTGGCTTTTTTGACCGCGCCCAAATGGTAAAAGAGTTTACCGCGGCGGCCTTTAAAATGAAAGCCGGCGAACTATCGCAAGTGATCGAGACCGATTTTGGTTTCCACCTGATCCAGGTGATCGAGCGCCGCGGCGAGCAGGTGCACGCCCGCCACATCCTGATCATGCCGTCTATCACCGAGAGCAGTTTAGATCGCTCTAAAAGCAAAGCCGATAGTGTGTTTAAACAACTGATCGGTAATAAAAAGATAGATTTTTCTAACGCGGCGGCTTTTTACTCTGACAGTAAAGAGACCAAATTTAATGGCGGTATGATGCTGAACGCGCAGAACGTGAACGCACGTACTACCTATATCCCTACCGAGTTGTTAGACCCGCAGGTTGCCCTTGTGGTTGACACCATGAAGGTTGGCCAAATATCAAAACCGGTGCTGATCACCTCGCAGGATGGTCATAAGTCTTACAAATTGCTTTACCTTAAATCTGTTACCGACGCGCACAAAGCTAATTTGGATCAGGATTTCCCTAAGCTGAAAGAGCTTGCTTTTGAGAACAAGATAAACCGTACGGTGAGCCAATGGTTCGAGAAAAAACGTAAGGATACTTATATCCGCATTGATGCCGAATTCCAAACCTGCAACTCGTTAAAGGATTGGGTAACCACTACTACCGCGCAAGCTAAACCATAATATCTACATAAACCTATGCAACACCACACCGACGTTGAAGCGGCCGACGCTTTAAAAAATGCTTTTGAAAAAATACGGACCGAAATAGGGAAAGTTATTATTGGGCAGGATGATGTGGTGAAGTCGGTTTTGATATCGGTATTCAGTAACGGGCATTGCCTGTTGGTGGGTGTGCCCGGGCTGGCTAAAACCTTGCTGGTACAAACCGTAGCGCAGGTGTTGGACCTGGACTTTAACCGGATCCAATTCACGCCCGATCTGATGCCGTCGGATATTATAGGGTCGGAGATATTGGGCGAGGACCGTAACTTTAAGTTCATCCGCGGACCGATATTCAGCAACATTATCCTGGCCGACGAGATCAACCGTACGCCGCCTAAAACCCAGGCTGCCTTGTTAGAGGCCATGCAGGAGAAAGCGGTTACCGCCGCCGGCGTGACCCATAAACTGGCCCAGCCATTTTTTGTGTTAGCAACCCAAAACCCGATCGAACAGGAAGGTACCTATCCACTGCCCGAAGCGCAGCTGGACCGCTTTATGTTCAACGTATCGTTAGATTACCCAACCTTTGCCGAGGAACTGCAAGTGGTGAAGAACACCACCAGCTCGCTTAAACCATCGGTTGACAAAATATTGAACGCCGAGCAGATCGTTTATTTCCAACAGTTAGTACGTAACATCCCGGTTGCCGATAACGTGCTGGAGTACGCCGTTAAACTGGTAGGCAAAACACGCCCGCAAGGCGAGTTAGCCACGCCACAGGTAAAGAAAATGCTGAACTGGGGCGCAGGCCCGCGGGCATCACAATTCTTGATCCTGGGTGCTAAATGCCACGCTGTGATCAGCGGTAAATACTCTCCAGATATCGAGGATGTGCAGGCGATAGCCAAACCTATCCTGCGCCACCGTATCGTCCGCAGTTACCACGCCGAGGCGGAAGGGCTGACGGCTGATAAGATCATTGAGGGGTTGTTTTAGGCCCTCTGGTTATAAGATATGGAAAGGCGCGTTAGCGCCTTTTTTTGTTGTGGGAGACCTAATACATTTGGCAAAGTGCCACTTAGTAAATAATCTAAAATATTATTATAAACGGTATATTAGAGCCTAATATCTTATAAAAAATGTACATCCCAGACAAGCTCAAAGAGGTTCGAAGCAGGCTTGATAAAAATGAGTCAATTGAGCCAATCAGTGTAAGAACCTTTCTAAGTTGGTTTTGGAATTCGCAACGGCGTGGATGGTACGTGGTTAAAACCATCAGAGAGGCACTTGCGAACCAAAAACTGGAAACATTTCCAGATTTTAACAGTGCTTATATCGACGGGTTGATAGAATTTCGAAAAAAAGGCACTCTATCACAAGTTACGCAAGCTTCCACAATAGAAGCCGATGATAAACAAGTTGAAATTAGACCAGAGAAACTAACTGACGAATTGCTGAATTTAGATGATCCCACCTATAGAATATCACGTTTGGAAGCTGCTAACAAAGATTTAATTTTTGTTAAGCCAGATGGCGAACTAATGGAGGCTGTCACGCTGATGATGACTTACGACTTCTCACAATTGCCAGTAATGCAGCATGCGAAAAGGGATTTAAAGGGTGTAATTAGCTGGCAATCAATTGGACAGAAGCTTGCGGTTGGGAAAGTCGACAGTAAAGTACGAAACTTGATGGATACAAATTATCAACTTATCTCTTCTGAAACATCCCTGTTTAAAGCTTTACCAGGTATTATTGAACATGATTATGTTTTGATTCAGAACAGAGAAAAGGAAATTTGTGGGATTGTCACTGCGAGTGACTTAAGTTTACAATTTAAGCAATTGACCGAACCTTTTTTACTTGTCGCTGAGATCGAAAATCACGTCAGGCAAATTCTAATGAAATTGAGCAAGGAAGAATTAGCCAACGGGAAGGATGAACGAGATGTAAACAGAAAAGTAGATACTGTTGCCGATTTAAATTTTGGTGAATACCTGAGACTTTGTCAGAATCAAGAAATATGGAATAAACTGGGATTAAGCATAGACCGAAAGGCATTTTGCACTTTGCTCGATAGTGTTAGAGATATTAGAAATAATATTATGCATTTCGATCCAGACGGCCTTGAGCAATCCAGTACAGAAACATTGAGAAGTTTTGTAAGACTTTTACAAAAGCTAAGAAGCTTAAACGTATTTTAATAGTTTTAACTGTCAATCGTTTAAGTTTTAAGTTAGGGATGTTATTTTAAACCTCGGACCTTGAAATATAGATAAAAATAATCTATTGTTTTTTAATGGAAGAAACGGAATTAACTCTTGAGCAGCAAATTAAGTTAGCGGAAAAGGAAAAACTTATTGCTGAAGCAAATAAAGCGAAGGCTGAAAAACGCAAATTGGATTTAGAAGCCAAAGAACTAAAAAAACAACAGTCTAAGCTAATTTATCAAAAGAAAGAATTTTGGTCTATTTTTTTAGGGACGTTAATTGCGTGGACCGCAGTAGCTTTTTATGTGATACCTTTAGCTGAAATACACAACAATCAAATAACACTCGATAACACAAAAAAATCAGACAGTTTATACGATAAAGAAAGGCAATTGAAATTGGCCTATGATACATTGCGAAAAAGAGAGCTTATTTTAATCGAATTAACTAATGTCGTTAATCAACAGCGGATCGAAAATTCATCACTTAAAACTTCTCGTAACAAAGTAGATTCAACTTACAATGCATTATATTATACTTATATCTCAGAGAAGCAAATCAATTCAAAAACATTTCAAATTACGCTGGGTAAACTAACGACATACCTTGACCAATATAAAAAGCAAAAGGCTAATTCAGATATAGTGACAGATTTTTCCAGTTACACTAATTTGTCAGAATGGTCAAAAAAAGCCGATAAAAATATACCATTGGGATATTTTGCTGGCACGTCAACCTCTACTTTTACTTCCGAATTAAATGGGAATGATTTTTTAAAAAAATCCGATTTGTTGCAATCGAAATCTCAAAGTATATTCGAAAGCCGTGTTACATTACGTCCGCTTTATAATGAAAACATCATATCGGATTTGAAAATTAAAATAGTGGCTATTCCATCCAAACTAGGATCCGCGGGTTTAGATTTCCCAAGTTGGGTAACCAATCAAGAGGTGGTTTATTCAAGCTCTAATGGCTATGCCATTTCACATTTGTTAAGTGGAAACTACAAATTCGAATTGGATGACGATAGATACAAAATTGTAAGTACCAAAGTTAATGGTGGATTAATTTCTCCCGGCAACGTGACTTCTGTATTTATACCTTTTGGGCAAGAAACGATTATAGATTTAAACTTAAACGCTATAGAATAATTCGCGTCAGCTATATTTAGTTTCTTTGATGCTTATAAATATTGTCATAGTAAACACATTAAGACATTTACACTTACGTTCCCCTTTTTATCGAAGTCTAGCAAAACGTAACTTTAATCCCCCCAAGACAGTTAGGGTTGCCCTTTCCCTTAACAAAAAGTATCATTGTGTAACCAATTATAAACCTAAGGCTTCGGCGCATGCCAAGTACTTGGGTTATATCCCTACATCTACGCTAATATGATACGGTATCTCAACTATCTCTTTGTTTGTCTTTGTTCGTTTGTGCTTGTACCCGCCCCTTTGCTGGCCCGGCAGATCATTAGTGCTGACATGCAGGTCAAGATCCAAAATCTTAAATGCGATCAGCTGATCAACCCGACCATTGAGGCTGACCATCCGGCTTTGAGCTGGCAGATGGTTTCGACACAGCAGGGGAAGGCGCAACGAGCTTACCGTGTTCTTGTCGCAGGTAGTGCCGCTTTACTGGCCCAAAACAAAGGAGACATCTGGGACAGCGGCAAAGTGCCGTCGGCTAATTCGATACAGGTGCTTTATAAGGGTAAGGTGCTAAAGTCGCGCCAAAAGGTTTATTGGAAGGTGATGGTATGGGACGAGCAAGGCCGCCCGACCGCCTGGAGCGCCGCAACCCAATGGCAAATGGGCCTGTTAAACCCCGCCGACTGGCAAGCCAAATGGATTGGCGCTATGGAAAACCCTACCCCAAATTCTACAGCTACTTATCCTGCGCCATACTTTCGTAAGGCTTTTACGGCAGGCAAAAAAGTAAAGCAGGCAACCGTGTATGTAAGCGGCTTGGGCTTTTACGAGCTTTATATCAATGGCAAAAAAATAGGCGATCAGGTGTTGGCCCCGGCGGTCACCAATTATGATGTTCGGCCACTTACCAAACTGCTTTATCCTTATGATGACCAATCGACCCAGCGAGTGCTGTACAATAGTTTTGATGTAACGGCCAACATCGCGCAAAAGGATAACGCCATTGGCATACTGCTTGGCAACGGCTGGTACAACCAGCGCGACCGCACGGTTGAAGGCAATATGTGGTATGATCTGCCCAAGCTCATCTTTCAGTTAGAAGTTACGTACACCGATGGCACCAAACAGGTCATTGCATCTAACGATAGCTGGAAAACCACTACCGGTCCGCTGTTAAAAGACGGCATCTTCAGCGGCGAACAGTATGATGCCCGACTCTATCTCGGCGCATGGGACAAGCCGGGTTATAACGATGCCAATTGGAAACCCGCTATCTACGTAAAGCCGCCTACAGGTGCGCTGCATCCACAATTGGCCCCTTTTGATAAGGTGACCCGCACATTGACCCCGACTTTTGAAGGTAAGACCCGCGACTCGGTTTACAGGTATCACCTTAACGAGACCGTATCCGGTTGGGCAAGCATCACCGTAAAAGGTAAGGCCGGCGACCGTACGAAGTTGCGCTACATTAGCGAGGAAGGCGAGGATTACGGCCAGATAGATACTTACATTTTAAACGGTGGAGTACCCGAGACCTGGCAGCCCAAATTTACCTGGCATGCCTTTAGGGTGATAGAGGTGACCAGCAAGGATGTTGCCTTAAATGCCGAAAGTATCAGGG
Source organism: Mucilaginibacter myungsuensis (assembly GCF_015222005.1). Lineage (GTDB taxonomy): Bacteria > Bacteroidota > Bacteroidia > Sphingobacteriales > Sphingobacteriaceae > Mucilaginibacter > Mucilaginibacter myungsuensis. The sequence continues at coordinate 823,158 of NZ_JADFFL010000002.1, forward strand.
TGATGGATGTACATACTGATGTGCAGCCGAACGGAACATTCGAGTGTTCTAACCCATTCCTCAATAAGATCAATACCGCGTATTTAAAGACCCAGTTGGCCAATATGCACGGCAGCATCAGCAGCGATTGTCCGCACCGCGAACGCCTGGGCTATACCGGCGATGGGCAGGTGGCTATGGAGAGCGCTATGTTATCTTTTGACCTGCCGCAATTTTATAGCAAATGGTTTGATGATATAGATGATGCCCGCAACAAAAAGACAGGCTTTGTCACCCATACCGCGCCTTTCGGTGGCGGCGGTGGCGGCCCGGCCTGGGGATCGGCTTATGTAATTATGCCCTGGTTATATTATCAATATTATGGCGATGCAGCCATGCTGAGCAAACATTACCAAGGGATGAAACAATGGGTGACCTACCTGAGCACCCGCACCAACAAAGACGGCCTGATCACCCGCGAAGAACCCAACGGCTGGTGCCTGGGCGATTGGTGTACACCGACAGGAGTGGAGGTACCCGAGCCATTAGTGAACACTGCCTATTACCACCACGTAACCGCAACGATGAGCAAGGTAGCAAAACTGCTGGGTAAAGACGATGACCGCGCTATGTTCGATCAGTTGGCGGGGCAGATCAAGGTCAATTTTAACAAAGCCTATTACCACGCAGATAAAAAAACCTACTGGCAAGGCAGGCAAGGTGCGGATGTGTTTGCGCTGGCATTTGATCTGGTGCCTGACGGATCACGCAAAGATGTTTTCAATTCCTTATTGAACCACCTGGAGAAACTGAACTATCATTTTGATACCGGCATATTGGGTACGCCCTTAATGTTAAAAGTACTATCGCAAAACGACCGTAATGATATCGCCTACAAGATCATGAACCAGCAAACCGGCGTAGGTTTTGGCTATCTGTTAGATGCTAAGAACAGCACCCTGTGGGAGGCCTGGGACAGTGCCGGCTCACATTGCCACCCCATGTTCGGTAGTGTGGTAGAGTGGTTTTACACGGCCTTGGGCGGCATCAAGCCCGGCGCTGATGGGTTTCAACATTTCGTAGTAGCCCCAAGCGCTGTTACCGATCTAACCTACTGCAAGTCGGCCTACAATAGCCTGTACGGTAAAATTAGATCTGAATGGAAACGCAATGCTGACGGAACGCTGCAAATACTGGTAGAGGTCCCGGCTAACACCTCGGCAACTTTCGTCTTGCCATCCGGGAAAACCAAAGCCAAGGATGCCGCAGGTAAAAATATGACCGTAAAGCAAACGAATGAAAGATCGGTGGTTGAATTGCCGTCGGGTGTTTATCGGTTCAGCTTATCGTAGCATATACTTAATACTGATCGGCCAATTGTTAAACATTTGCCTTGATCGGACCACAACAGAACGACAATGTGCATCATGGCACAAAAAAGCCTCGGCACTTTTACAGTTGCCGAGGCTTTTAATAAGTTCTTATTGTAACGTCCTAAAATAGGTTGACACAAAAAGTGTTAACAAATGAAAGAACAGGAAGTTAAGGGTTATCAAAGAAAGACCCAAAAAGATTACAGTTTAGCTTTTAAACTGGAGATCGTAGATGCTG
>NZ_JADFFL010000003.1 GCF_015222005.1 Mucilaginibacter myungsuensis
TTAGGCGGATGGAAAGGATACGAAAGCTATAAAAATCCCGGAATTACCACGCTATGGATAGGTCTTGGTCGTTTTAATGATGCAATGGAGGCCTATTGTCTCCATAAAGATGTGTCCACACGATAGCCCCAAGGAGGGAATTAAGAGCACAGATTGTGCCTATTCTACAAAAAAGACCCTTGCAATAACACAAGGGTCTTTTAAAATATGATCTAAAACTCGTTAGTCAACGTTATCGTGCAAGAAAGAATTGTTCCTGCGGATCTCGGTATTACCTTCATCATCCGACAACAGAGAGAAACGAGATATTTCACTCTCTGACGATGCCGGGGTTTGCTGTAAAGCGATCTCTTTACGGCGGTAGGCCGGTACGTTCTCTAATTCCTGGATGTTGCGGTTCTTCAGCGTCAGGTCCTTTAAACGCATAATACGTTCGCGGGCTTTGCGCATTTGTTCTTCAACGCTCTCGGCAGTTTTGTTATCGTCGGCACCAACAATTGGCTCTGGCTCCGGTTCCGGCTCAGGAGTAGGGGCTACGATAGCCTCTTCTTTGAACGATTCGAACTCGACCATGCTGTCAGATATCTTGAAAGTAAATCCGCCAAAGTCGGCTGCTTCTTCCGGCTCCTCTTCCTTTACTTCCTCTATCAGATTAAACTTAACAGGCGCGGTGCTATCATTTGATGGCGACACCGGAGCGGCTTGTACAGATGACGGCGCAGCGAACAGATCAAATAGTCCGGTCTGTTGTTTAACAGGTTCGGCACCCTTGATATACAGATCAGACGCTACAGGCTCAGGGGCTGCAACCGGGGTAATAAACTCGTTAACCGGACGCACCAGCGGCTGGCTCTTGTTATCGTCCATCACCAAAGTAGATATAATGCGTTTGCTGCTTTGCTCAACTTCGCGTTCGTCCTTAGTTTGGAAACCGGTTGCAATGATGGTTACCGAAAGTTTCTCGCCTAAGTTCTCATCCATACAGTTACCCCAGATCAGGTCAGCAGCTAAGCCGGCCTCTTCCTGGATGTAATCTGTAATGATGCTTACCTCATCCATGGTCACCTCGTTTATACCCGAGCTGATGTTCAGCAGGATATAACGTGCACCTTCAATTTCGTTATCTTTTAACAGTGGCGACGCCAAAGCACCCTCCACAGCTTTAAATGCGCGGTTCTCGCCTTCGGCAGCGCAGCTACCCATAATAGATACACCGCTGTCTTTCATCACGGTGCGCACATCCTTAAAATCGACGTTGATATAGCCGGGCAACGTAATGATCTCGGCAATGCCCTTAGCGGCCGTGGTCAAAATATTATCAGCCTGTGCAAATGCCGAACCTAAGGTCAGGTTACCAAAGATCTGACGCAGGCGATCATTGCTGATCACCAAAAAGCTGTCAACGTTCTTTTTTAACTCTTCTAAACCTTCGTCGGCTTGCATTTTACGACGCTTACCCTCAAAGCTGAAAGGTGTAGTGATGATACCAACGGTCAGGATATCCAACTCGCGGGCTGCCTTGGCAATGATCGGGCTTGCGCCTGTACCGGTACCACCACCCATACCGGCGGTGATGAACAGCATGCGGGTGTTAGTCCCCAGCATTTCTTTGATATCATCGATGTTCTCGATAGCTGAGTTCTTACCTACCTCGGGGATAGATCCGGCACCCATACCTTCGGTCAAACTTGCGCCTAATTGCACCTTGTTAGGGATAGGGCTTAGCTCCAGAGCCTGGGCATCGGTGTTACAAATAATAAAGTCGACACCGGTGATCCCTTGCTTGTACATGTGATTCACCGCGTTACCGCCACCGCCGCCAACACCAATAACTTTGATGATGGACGACTTTTCTTTTAACATTTCAAACTTCATATTCCTCGTTTTCAGCTACCTACAACTTGATGAATTATTGGCTTGCGCAATTGTAATATTATCGCTTTTTCCACAAGAGTTATCCACAAAAGTGAATATGTGGATAATTAATTATTTGTTAACTATTTTAAGAAGTCCTCGTCCTTAATGTCGTCTTTAATAAATCTTTTACCGGTCTCTAACAACTTACCGAACAAGCCGAATTTCTTCTCTTCCTCGTATTTCTCCTTCGGTTTGATAGATGCCGCGGTAGGCGTTTGCCCGGCCATTTCGTATTCCATCTTTTGGATACCTTTTATCAGCAGACCGATACCAGTAGCATACATCGGGCTTTGCAGATCATCGTAAGTTGGTTTTGGCAATACTTCGTTCTTAGCCAAATGCTCATTAGGGTAACCTATACGGCAATCCAGGCCGGTAACAAACTCTACCAGTTGCGCCAGGTGTTTTAACTGCGCACCACCACCGGTGATCACGATACCGGCGATCAGTTTTTTCTCGTAGCCGGATGTTTTGATCTCATAGTAGATATGCTCTACGATCTCTTCCATACGGGCCTGGATCACGAACGCCAGGTTCTTTACCGATATTTCCTTAGGTTCGCGGCCACGCAAGCCCGGTACACAAACGATCTCGTTCTCTTTATTCTCGTCAGCCAAGGCCGAACCGAAACGCAATTTTAATTGCTCGGCAATGTTGCGCATTACAGAGCAACCCTCGCGGATATCCTCGGTAACGCTATTTCCACCGAAAGGAATAACGGCGGTGTGACGGATAATACCCTCGTGGAAGATGGCAACATCGGTAGTACCACCACCAATATCTACCAACACCACACCGGCCTCTTTTTCCTCGTCGCTCAAAACCGATTCAGAAGATGCCAATGGCTCCAGGATCAGTTCCTGACTATCCAGCTGCGCTTTGTTAACGCATTTAACGATATTTTTGATCGCGGTCACTTGTCCCGAGATGATATGGAAATTAGCCTCCAAACGTACACCGGCCATACCGATCGGGTCTTTAATGCCCGGCTCGTTATCAACGGTGAACTCTTGAGGTAACACATGAATGATCTCCTCGCCCGGTGCCAGCACCAGGTTGTACATATCCTCGACCAATTTTTCGATATCCTTACGGCTGATCTCGTTCTCTTGCGAGCGACGCGTTAACAGGCCGCGGTGCTGCAAGCTTTTGATATGCTGGCCGGCGATACCTACGTTAACCACCTTGATCTCTACATTAGATTGCGCGCCGGCAACTTCCACAGCCTGGATGATGCCTTGCACCGTTTTATCTATATTAGAGACCATGCCACGGGTCACGCCCGCGCTTTCGGCCTTGCCAATACCTAATACCTCGATCTTGCCGTTCTTACTGCGACGGCCAACAATAGCGCAAATTTTAGTGGTACCGATATCCAATCCTACCGCGATCGGTGCACTTCTTTCGTTAGTCGAGCTTTTGTCCATATTCCTTAATTATTATTAATAGCTGTTGTATCCTTAGGTGATGTTGTCGTGTCTTTTACTGCCACCTTAGCAGTATCTCTTTTCAAATTATCATTTTTGATACCGATGACCTGGTTGGTGTACTTAATGTTGATCGCTTTATAAGCTACCCAACCTACCATCGGCACTGCCTGCTTATAAAAAGCCAACAGGTTTCTAAATTTCACATCTATCGAGTCGGCATTGTTACCCAGCAAAATGCGTTGGTTGCCCACGCGGGGTATCAATTCTATCTCGTGCAGATCGTTCACATATATCTGCGCGATCTGCGCTGTCCATAAACTGTCTTTACGGATAAAATCCGCTGTGCGGTAAACCTCGCGGGCAAGCTTGGTGTGTAAGGTATCTACCCGGTTGGCAAACAATTCGTCTATATAGCCATTGGCCACTAACACCTTCGCGGTGAAATTTCCTGATATCGGCAATTTCATGCCATGCTGATCGATATAAAAATCCTGGTTAAACTTATTCAGCATCCGCATCATCGGTTGGCGCTGTTTTATCTCTACCATCACAATGCCATCCATATCGGCATAAACACTCGCGTCCTCTATAAAAGGGTTACGTTTTAGCCTTGCTTCAAGCGCGTGTATATTGATCAGCTCTAAACGGCGACCTACCAATGTAGTGCTGCTTAAACCTAAAATATTGTTGACCTCTTCCTTATCTATAAAGTACTGGTTGCCGGGGATGATCACCTGCAGACCGGTACATGTTTGGGCCGATTTTTTAACGCTGATAAAACTCATCAGCACTACCAAGCCGCTCAGGCTCACTAACCAAATTAACCCGAATAAAATATGTTTCCAAAGACGTTTATTCTTAAACATGCTCCAGTATATTTTTAAGCGGTTGCACTAATTGGTCAATATCCCCTGCTCCAACAGTTAAAAGTAGTTCAGGGTTTTCAATACGCACAATATCAAGCACTTCTTGTTTTCCACATTTGCGTTTATTCCACAATTTCATGCGGCCTAACAGCATTTGCGAGTTCACTCCCTCAAGTGGTAACTCACGTGCAGGATAAATATCCAGCAATAACAACTGATCGGCCATATCCAGCACCTCGGCAAAGCCATCGGCAAAGTCGCGGGTGCGGGTGAACAAATGTGGCTGAAAAACCACCGTCAGCTTTTTATCAGGATACAGTCTCCTTACCGACGCTATCGCGGCACGCAACTCCTCCGGATGGTGCGCATAATCATCTATATAGATATGCTGATCATTCTTAACAATATACTCGAACCTGCGTTTCACACCTTTAAAGCTTGCCAACGCGCTCTTGATCGCGTTGGGGTCTACATCCAGCAATAAACAAGCCTGGATAGCCGCCGTAGCGTTCTCTATATTATGTATCCCGGCAATACCCATTTTGATATCGTTGATACGATGATCGGCATTGGTAAAGTCGAAATAGAAATCACCATCTGTAATGCGCACATTGCTTGCGATGATATCCGAATTTTCATCGATCGAGTAAGTGGTACCATCATGCTGGATCAGCAGACCACGGCGATAGACCAAATGCCCGCCATCCTTGATCTGCGACGCGAACAAGCGGAACGACTCCGTCAGATGGGAATGGTCGCCATAGATATCCAAATGATCGGCATCCATTGATGTGATGATCGCGATATCCGGATGCAAGGTCAGGAACGAGCGGTCGTACTCATCCGCCTCGACCACCATAATATCATTATCGCCATACAGCACATTACTTTGGTAATTAGCCGCGATACCGCCCAAAAATGCCGAGCAATCTTTACCCGAATCCTTCAGGATATGCGCCACCATGCACGATGTAGTGGTTTTACCATGCGTACCCGCCACAGCCACCGTATACATCCCCTTGCTGATCAGCCCTAATACCTGCGAGCGCTTGAACAATTCAAAACCCTTTTGCTTAAAGTAGTTCAGTATAGCCGAGTCCTTAGGCATAGCCGGGGTGTAGATGATCAGCGTGCCATCACAAGGCTTATCAAAATTGATCGGAATAAATTCCGCACGATCCTCATAGATCACCTGTATTCCCTCGTGCTGTAAAGCCAGCGTAAGATCAGTAGATGTTTTATCATAACCGCAAACGATACAACCCAAACGGGCAAAGTAACGCGCAAGGCCACTCATGCCAATGCCGCCAATGCCTGCCAGGTAAACCCGTTGTATGTTGCGTAGTTCCATCTTCGTTTCTCGTTAGTGAGTAGTTGATCAGGTTGATTTAGTGAGTAGTTATTTTAAACAACTTAACTCAATCAATCTATTCAACTTAATCAACCCTCCCCCAACTCAACACCTAATAACCCTGCCGCCCATGGCAGGCGGCAGGGTCGCTCTTTAATTGTTGGTTGTTATTTGGGTAACTTCTTTCGCGATCACGTCATCGGCATTTGGCATAGCCAGTTTGCCAATGTTGTCGCTTAATTTCTTTTGTTTGTCTTTATCCTTCAACAGCTCTAAAGCCGTCTCTATTAATTTCTCTTCAGCATTACGATCAGCTACAAATACGCAGGCATTCGTTTCTACCAGTGCCATGGCGTTTTTGGTTTGGTGATCCTCGGCCACGTTCGGTGATGGTACCAAGATCACCGGCTTCTTTACCATGCATAACTCAGCTATCGTACCGGCACCTGCACGGGAGATGATCACATCCGCAGCTGCGTAAGCCAGATCCATCCTGTTCAAAAACTCCATCACCCGAACATTTGGGTGGTAATTCTCGCCCAGTTTTTCGATGATGCCTTTATAATATACCTTACCGGTTTGCCAGATGACCTGGACATCGGCAGCGATCAGCTTATCTAAATTGGCCAGCACACTATTGTTCAGCGTACGTGCACCAAGGCTACCGCCGGTCACCAATATGGTTTTCTTTTCAGTCGATAGCTTCATCAGCTCTACCGCCTGCAAGCGTTTATCTTTAATATCGACCGATTCCTTGCGTATCGGGTTACCTGTTTTGATGATGGCATTGGCCGGGAAAAATTTGTCCATCCCATCAAAAGCCACACATATCTTTTTGGCCTTTTTAGCCAGCCATTTATTAGTGACCCCGGCATAAGAGTTTTGCTCCTGGATAAGGTAAGGGATGCCTTTTAATCCCGCCGCATACAACAGCGGACCCGAGGCGTAACCACCCACACCTACTGCTGCATCAGGTTTAAAATCCCTGATGATCTGCAGTGATTTGCGTACACTGCCCAACAGTTTAACCGGGAACATCAAGTTCTTCCAAAGTGAAGCACGTTGGATGCCCTGTATATCCAGACCAATTATCTTGTAACCGGCCGCCGGAACTTTCTCCATCTCCATACGGCCGTTGGCACCTACAAATAATATTTCAGTAGCCGGATCCAGCCTCTTCAACGCATTGGCAATAGAGATAGCCGGGAAGATATGTCCTCCTGTTCCGCCTCCGCTTATGATGATCCTTTTTGCCATGTACTTTTATCTTTTGCGATGAACCATTAACAATGACTCATGAACTCCTTTTACGCCAACCCTATCTCGCCAACAATGATCTTATTATTGCTGACATCGTTGGCGGTCTTTTCTTTAGTTCCTTCAATTTTTGAGGCTTCGCTCTCGTCGATGTGACGGCTTACTGAAAGAATGATACCGAACGCGATACTGGTGAACAATATGGATGTACCACCCATACTTACCAACGGCAGCGGCACACCTGTTACCGGACCTAAACCTACCGCGATAGCCATGTTGGCAAATGCCTGAATGGTAAGCGTGAAACTTAGCCCAGCAGCCAGCAATGCCCCAAAAGCTTTTGGGGCCTTCGTGACTATCTTAACACATCGGTATAGCAAGAACATGTACAGACCGATCACGATCAAACCGCCTACAAAGCCATATTCCTCAACAATGGTGGCGTAGATAAAATCCGAATATGATTGCGGCAAATAGTTACGCTCGGTACTATTACCCGGCCCTTTACCAAATAAACCACCAGTAGCGATCGCGATCTTAGCATGTGAGCTTTGGAACGACTTATCAGGATCGGCCTGCTCCGGATGCATGAACGAGTTTATACGTGAATAGTAGGTATGACGCCGCGGACCTAACATCATAACCGCAGCCAACAATATTGCGCCGCCCAAACAAACAATGGCGATCTGTTTGATACTGATACGACCAATAATAAGCAGCAACACACTAACACCGAACAGCATCAATGCCGTAGATAAGTTAGCCAAAGCGATAAGCACGAAAACTACACAGACCGATCCCATGATGGGGATAAAGGAGTTCTTAACATCCTTAATATTCTCCTGCTTACGCGATAACAAACGGGCCAGATAAGTGATCAAAGCCAGCTTGGCTAAGTCGGATGTTTGGAATGTGAACCCTGTGCCTGGTATAGCGATCCAACGGCTCGCATCGTTCACGTGGCTACCAAATACCAATGTGTAAGCCAACAACGGAACAGTGATATACATCAGCACCTTGGATATACCGGCATAATAGCGGTAATCAAGTTTGTGCGAAATATACATCAGCGCGATACCACCAAAGATCATCAGCATGTGTTTGAACAGGATAACCTCGGTAGCTTTACCTTGCTTATAAGCCAGCGTGCCCGTAGAGCTATACACCGACAGCATCGATATCGCCGACAATAGGATCACGATCAGCCAGATCCAGCGGTCGCCTTTTGTGTTACTGAGTATCTTGTTCATGTTTCTATTCTTGATCCTTTACTGTCATGCCGAACTTGTTTCGGCACCTCACTTGCTAAGCTTACCTTCTTGATGGGTTCCCGAAACAAGTTCGGGATGACCTATCTTTAGTTTTACCTGATTACAATTGGCTCACCGCCTCTTTAAACTGCTGGCCCCTGTCCTCGTAATTTTTGAACAGGTCGAAGCTGGCGCAGGCCGGTGATAATAATACTGTATCGCCTTTCTTTGCCAAATGGAAAGCTACTTGCGCAGCTTCTGCAGCCGATGCGGTGTTAACGATCACGTCAACAACATCTTCAAAAGCATCGTGGATGCGACCGTTGTCTAAACCAAGACAAACGATGGCGCGCACTTTTTGCTTAACAAGTTCGGTCAGCATGGAGTAGTCGTTGCCTTTGTCTACGCCGCCTAAGATCAGCACTACGTCGCTGCTCATGCTCTCTAAAGCGTACCATGTAGAGTTTACGTTGGTGGCTTTAGAGTCGTTAATAAACTTGATGCCCGAGATGCGGCCGATAAACTCCAAACGATGCTCGATCGGTTGGATATCCATCATACTCTCACGGATGGTCGGGTTGCGCAGTTCCAAAACTTTGGATACCAGGCCCGATGCCATTGAGTTGTAAGTGTTGTGTTTGCCCTGTAAGGCCAGATCGTTGATAGACATCTCGAAGTTTTCCATATTAACGTTTATGACAATATTGTCGTTGCGAAGGCATGCGCCCTCTGGTATCTCTTTTTCAATTGAAAATGGTAGTTGCTTAGCGGCAAAGCTGCGCCCTTCCATTCCCTTTATCGTTTCGGCATCGTCCGCGCAGTAGATGAAATAATCACCGGCTGTTTGGTTCTGTGTGATCCTTAGCTTGGATGCCACGTAATTTTCCATTTTGTATTCGTACCTGTCCAGGTGATCTGGCGTGATATTCAACAACACTGCTATATCCGCCTTAAACTTGTACATATCGTCGAGCATAAAGCTGCTGATCTCCAACACATATACGTCGAACTTTTCTGTCGCCACCTGGTAAGCAAAGCTTTTACCGATGTTACCTGCTAAGCCTACATTCAGTCCTGCTTTTTTCAGGATATGGTAGGTCAGCGTAGTAGTGGTCGTTTTACCGTTAGATCCGGTAATGCAAACCATTTTGGCATCCGTATATCTGCCCGCAAACTCTATCTCGGATATTACCGGGATACCTTTTTCTTTCAACTTTTTGATCAGCGGCGCTTTCTCGGGTATCCCCGGACTTTTCACCACCTCAACCGCGGCCAGTATCTCGTCGTCGGTATGTTTACCCTCCTCAAAGCGGATATTCCACCCTTGCAGTTGCTCTTTATATTTTGGCGCGATAACACCCATATCCGACACAAAAACATCGAACCCCTGCTGCTGCGCCAGGTAAGCTGCACCCACGCCGCTTTCGCCGGCACCAAGGATCGCTATGTTTTTGTTCGTTTGCATTATTCTTTGTCCTGTCTCTTTATTCCTGACTCTCTATTATTACTCCGGTCTTGTCTCTTAACTCTATATTCTTAACTCTCTCCTACCGTAGCTTCAGCGTTATCATCGTCATGATCGCCAAGGCGATCCCCAGGATCCAAAAACGGGTAACGATCTTAGCCTCGTGGAAACCCCTCTTTTGATAATGGTGATGCAGCGGCGCCATCAGGAATACCCTGCGACCCTCGCCAAATTTCTTTTTGGTGTATTTGAACCAACCCACCTGCATCATTACTGACACGTTCTCTACCACAAATACACCGCACAATATTGGCAGCAATAATTCCTTGCGGATCACAATAGCGAATACCGCTATGATACCACCGATAGCCAAACTACCTGTGTCGCCCATAAATACCTGCGCCGGGTACGAGTTATACCACAAGAATCCCACACAAGCACCAACAAATGCCCCCATAAATACCACCAGCTCGGCAGAGTTAGGGATGTACATGATATTCAGATAATCGGCATACTTAAGGTTACTGGATACGTAAGCCAGCACGATCAGCGTAATACCGATAACTGATGATGTACCTGTTGCCAATCCGTCGATACCATCAGTGATATTCGCCCCATTGGATATAAAGGTGATGATGAAGATGGTGAAGAGCATGAATACCAACAGCGTGTATTTCTCGTATCCAGTACCCAAAAACTTCACAACCTTACTATAATCGAACTCGTTGTTCTTATAAAATGGAATAGTAGTTTTGGTTGATTTAAAATCCTGTGTGTAAACCGGTTGCTTGGTCTCATCGTTGATATGATAATCTACCGGGGCATCATACTTAACCGGTAAGGTTACCGTTTCGCGGATCTTAATAGCGGGATGGAAATACATCGTCCAACCAACGATCAGTGCTAAACCTACCTGACCAACTATTTTGAACCTTCCGGCCAGGCCTTCTTTATTCTTCTTAAATACTTTGATATAGTCATCCAAAAAACCGATAGCCCCTAACCAAACAGTGGTCACCAACATCAAAATGATGTAGATGCTTCCCAACTTAGCGAACAACAAGGTAGGCACCAATACACCCAGCAAAATGATGATACCGCCCATAGTAGGCGTACCTTGTTTTTGCATTTGCCCTTCTAACCCAAGGTTACGCACGGTCTCGCCTACTTGCTTAAAGCGCAGGTAATCGATCAGCCTGCGGCCATAAACCGTAGTGATCAGCAACGATACGATAACCGCCATCGCCGTACGGAACGTGTAATACTGGAATACCCCCGTGCCGGGAATATTATAGTACTTGTTCAGATAGGTAAATAGATAGTATAACATTCTGTGCCTTGTTTACTATTCGTTCATCAATTTGAATTGCTCCATTAACTCTTCCACATCATCAAAATGGCTACGCACCCCGTTGATCTCTTGATATTTCTCGTGACCTTTACCAGCTACCAGGATAATATCTCCGGGTTGAGCCAAATGACAAGCCGTTTTTATAGCCTCACGGCGATCAACTATGCTGATCGTTTTTCTTCTGTTCGTAGCGTTCACACCGGCTTCCATTTCTTTAATAATGGCCGACGGATCTTCGGTACGTGGGTTATCTGATGTAAGGATCACTTTGTCGCTCCACTCGCAGGCCATGGCAGCCATTACCGGGCGTTTGGTACGGTCACGGTCGCCGCCGCAGCCTATTACGGTGATCACCTGCTCGGTACCTTTACGCAAGTCGTGGATAGTGGTCAACACATTTTGGACCGCATCCGGGGTGTGAGCGTAGTCAACAATACCTACCACTTTATTTGGCGATGTCAGCGTATCGAACCTGCCTTCAGCACCTGATAATTTGCTTAAGCTTACCAGCACACTTGCTTTATCCTGATCCAACAGTAATGCAGCACCATAAACCGCAAGCAGGTTATAGGCGTTAAAATTGCCAACCAGTTTAAACCAGGCCTCGTCGCCATCTACATTAAGCAGCAGACCGTTAAAGCCATTCTCTAAGATCTTCACCTTAAAGTCGGCCAGGTTCTTCAAGCCGTAGGTCTTTTTGTGCGCTTTGGTGTTCTGCAACATTACGTTGCCGTTCTTATCGTCGATGTTGGTCAGTGCAAAAGCATTCTTAGGCAAGCCATCAAAAAATGCTTTTTTAGCTTTTAAATAAGCATCAAAGGTTTTGTGATAATCCAGGTGATCGTGCGTCAGGTTAGAGAACACACCGCCCGAGAACGATAAGCCTTCTATCCTATGCTGAGATACCGCGTGCGAGCTTACTTCCATAAAGCAGTAATCGCAACCCTGGGCCACCATTTCGCTCAGCAATGCGTTAAGCGCCACCGGATCTGGTGTAGTATGCGTGGCCGGGATCACTTTGCCATTGATCTGATTTTCTACAGTAGATAGCAGACCGCATTTATATCCTAAGTCAATGAACAGTTTATATAATAAGGTAGCAATGGTGGTTTTGCCGTTAGTACCCGTCACCCCTACCAGCTTTAATTGAGCCGATGGGTTACCGTAAAAGTTTGCCGCCACGATACCTAAGGCAGCGGCCGAATTTTGCACCATCAGGAAATCTGCACCGCCGACCGTATGGCCCGGTAACTCTTCGCAGATGATGGCTACCGCACCATCTTTTACCGCTTGCTCAATATAATCATGTCCATCTACCGCCGTGCCTTTAACGGCTACGAACACGCATCCGGGAATGACCTTGCGCGAATCGAACACAATGGCGCTGATCTGCACATCGGCACTGCCCTGCAGTTCGGTAAATGGCAATCCCTCCAGTAACTCGCTTAAATACTTCATTCTAATACGATAGTTATGGTTGAACCTTTTGGCATAGCGCTTCCCGTCGTTACCGACTGGCTTGCTACTACACCGCTTCCTCTCGCGTTAATTTTATAGCCGGCATTGCTTAGCGCGTACATGGCGTCGCTTAAACCCATACCGGTCACCGATGGTACGGTGCCTTTTTTAAATTTCGATGCTTCGAACGGTAAACCCGCGCTGGTATCTACTGACACCGGCTCGTTCGATGCGTACATCGGTTTCATGCCCAACTTGCTGTACACTTGCTTTACCGCCTTGTTGTCACCCTCCTTGATCTTTGGCGGATGAGTATTACCTACCAAATTCATAGGTGCCTCGGTACGTTTGATAGCAATATCCTGTGCGTAAACCCGATCAGCGATCTTGCGGAACACCGGACCTGCCACCCAAGCCGCCAAGTGCAGACCCTTACGCGGATTGCTGATCACTACGATCATAGAATACTTAGGATCATTAGCCGGGAAATATCCGCAGAAAGATGCCTGGTGGGCGCTTTTTGAGCCATAACCTAAGCTACCATTAGCTATTTGTGCCGTACCTGTCTTACCAGCTACGGTGTACAATTTATTTTTGATGTGGGTTTTACCGGTACCTTCCTGCACCACGCCCTCTAACAAGCTTTTAACTTTAACCAAAGCTTCAGGAGAACATACCTGAGGATTGATAACCCTTGCCGGGAAACGCTCAACTGTATTACCCAGGCGGCGTATCTCCCTTACAAATACCGGGGCTACCATTTTACCATTATTGGCAACCGAGTTGTAAAAGGTCAGCATTTGCAATGGTGTCAGTTTACTTTCGTAACCGTAAGCTATCTGAGCCAAACTTTGTAACTTATTCCAATGTTTTGATCCCGGGTTTTTGATGACCGGCTGGCCTTCGCCTCTGATCTGCAATCGATTCTTCTCTTGCAAATGCCAGCTGTATAATTTATCAGTAAACGCTTTAGGGTTGTTGGCATAACCACCAAGCACCAGCTTAACTGCACCGATGTTAGATGATAACTCGAACGCCCTACGCGCACTGATCACACCACCTTCGTCCGCTGCATCACGGACCCTCAAAGCCACACGACCATTACGTGGGTTGATGATCTGGTAAGGGCCACCGTGCATCACGTCCACCTGTTTACCGGTATCTATCTTATTGTCATCCAGCAAGGCCATGTACGACGCCAGTTTGAAGGTAGAACCCGGTTCGGCAGCGTAACTAATAGCATAATTCTGTTTTTCGTAATATTTATTGTCCTTCGGATCGCGGGTCAGGTTGGCTATGGCACGGATCTCGCCGGTAGCAGTTTCCATCAATACTACAGTACCAAAATCAGCCTGAATACTGTCCAATTGATGCCTTAATGCCTTTTGAGCTACGTCCTGAAAATTCACATCCAGGGTAGATACAATGTCGGCACCATCTACGGTCGCAACTTCATCATCCTCGTTAACCGGGGTCCAAACACCGCCTGCAATGCGCTGCATCAGGCGTTTACCGTTCTCGCCATTGATATAGTCGGCATAAGCGCCTTCTAAACCTACCGGATTATCAACGTTCTCGTTCTTATAACCAATGGTACGCGCGGCCAGGCTTTGGAACGGCATAATGCGCTTGTTTTTGGCGATAACGATCAAACCACCTTTATATTTACCCAGATTAAAAACCGGGAACTTACGGATCGCTTTTAACTGCTGATAGGTCACCTTGCGGCGGATCAGCTGGTAACGGGCGCTATCAGCACGGGCATTACGCAACATGCGCGAATACTCGCGGGTAGAATGATCGCCGAAGAATGACGAAAGTTTACCTGCCAAAGAATCTATCCTCAGGTCAAAATTAGCCTGACTTTCGATACCCGCCGCCAGCATATCCATATGCAACTCATACTCGGGTACCGAAGTTGCTAACAAGCTGCCATCTACCGCCAAAATATTACCGCGACTTGCATCTACAGTTACATATTTGGTAGAAAGGCTATCCGCCATGGCCGACCATTTTTTACCCTGAACGAACTGCACGCGGCACAGCTGTACCACAACCGCCAACGCGAATAGCACGATCAGGCCAAAGGCCAGATAAACACGCATCAAGATATTAGCCCTGATATTCATTGTTCTTCCTCCGCTTTTACAGTAAGTTTTACAGGCGGCGCTATCGGTTCTTTTAAACCCAACGTGTCCGCACGTTTAATAACCTCGGTCAGTGTACTACGGTAAGCCAGTTCGGCTTTAGTGGTCTTGTAGTCCCAGCTTAATTCTTTTACTTCTTTATCCAGTTTATCTATATCACGGATATTTTTTTCGGCCATGTGCATGTTGGCTATGTAAACCATACCCAAACCGGCCAAAAACAACACAAAAGGCAAAGCACTTGTGGCAACGTCAGTAGTGATGACGCCCTTGCGCAAAAAATTAGTGAACCAATTGTCGGGGATGTCCTTTTTAGGGGCTACCTCAACAACCTCGTTCTCTAACTCTTCTTCCTGAATTTCTGCACGTAAACGATTCGTCATCTTTTTACAGCTATTCTAAGTTTAGCACTGCGTGCCCTATTGTTGTTGCTTATCTCTTCGTCGGTGGCTACAATTGCGCCGCGACTTACCGCATCCAGCGGTTTTTGATCATTACCATAAAGGTCTTTCACCACCTCGCCACTAAATTTCCCTTTGGCGATGAAGTTTTTCACCAATCTATCCTCTAACGAGTGGTAACTCATCACCACCAACCTGCCGCCGGTAGCTAATACATCAGCCGACTGCTCTAAAAATTCCTTCAGCGCCTCCAGCTCCTGGTTAACTTCTATCCTGAGTGCCTGAAAAACCTGCGCCAGGTACTTATTTTCCTTACCACGCGGGATAAGGTTCTGTATCACATTTTTAAGATCAGCCACCGTATTGATCGGCGCGTTCAACCTGCCGGTCACGATGGTTTTAGCCAACGACTTTGAGTTCTGGATCTCGCCATACATTCCGAAGATGCGGTGCAGATCGGCCTCGGCATAAGTATTAACAACCTCTTTGGCACTCAGATCCGACTGCTGGTTCATCCTCATATCCAACTCCGCGTCAAAGCGGATAGAGAAACCACGCTCGGCCTGATCAAATTGGAACGACGATACGCCCAGATCAGCCAGGATACCATCCACCGGCAAAACATCGTGCAAACGGGCAAAATTTTTCAGGAACCTAAAGTTTTGATCTACCAAAGTAAAACGCTCGTCATCTATAGCATTACGCTGAGCGTCCGCATCCTGATCAAAAGCCAATAACCTACCATCAGGACCAAGATGCTTCATGATCTCGCGAGAGTGGCCGCCGCCGCCAAAGGTCACGTCAACATAAGTACCACCGGGCTTGACATTCAGTGCCTCGATACATTCCTGCAGCATAACGGGGGTATGATAATTATTCATTTGCACCCTTTCCTTTATCGCCCATTACTTTTTCTGCCAGGGCAGCAAAATCAACAGGCATGTTATCCATCATAGCATCATAAGCGGCGCGTTCCCAGATCTCGATACGATTGATCTGACTGGTAACGATCACCTCGTTAGCGCTTGCACTATCGATACCGGCATATTCGGTCAGCATTTTTGGCAACAGCACACGGCCAGCCGCATCCGGCTCTATTTCGGTAGCGCCGCGGGTGAAGTGCCTGATGAACTGCAGGTTTTCGCGCTCGTACTGGTTAAGTTTCAGCAACTCCTCCAGTTTAGCTTCCCATTCTTTTTTAGTGTAAATGACCAGATATTTCTCGAATCCGCGAGCGATCACCAGCGGATCTTTACCGGCGTTAGGAAGCTGCTGCTTAAGCGCAGAAGGCAACGTCAAACGTGATTTGACGTCCAGCTTACAAGAATATTCGCCGAATAGATATGACATGGGTACACACTACCACTAAATGGTAATGTAAAAGTAACAACGTTTCCCCACTTTGTTCCACTTTCACCCACAAAAAAGTTTTCAACACAATTTTATGGGATTTTAACCCACAATTAAATTGAATAACCCTATCGGGCGGCAACTGTCATATTTTTATTGTTGAAGTAAAAATTACATGTTTCTATAGCGTAAAGGTAGTCTTTAGGCTCGATGCACAACGCATTTACTCCCAAAAACATCAGCAACGACGCGCGGAGTGGGACAAATTCCCATAAAATTTGAAAGTGCACCCAAAACACAACGTCGTTCACCAATATGAAAATCAGCGGCATCAGCGTAATAAATCATCGAAGGCCAAGTCAGCGGTCATAAAAAAGCCCCGCCGGGAATTCCCAACGAGGCTCTACTTGATGATATATAAAGAAGGGCCGGTTACAGAATAACTAACTCCTGATCGTTTTTAGCTACCTGAGCGATAACTACATTGTTTACTTTTTTATTGATGCGCTCAGCTACAAAGTTCGTGCTGTTAACAGTTGACGACTGGTTCATTTGCATATCGCAGTTGGTAACTGTACCGGCCAGGTCCATTTTAGCGCGGTCGTTCACGTTGATGTTAGCATTGTAGGCGTTCAGTTCTAATTTAGCGGTAGCGTTGTCGAACAATTTAACGTCTAATTCTAAAGCTGAAAAACCTTTACCCGACTTTACAAAAGCGTTGTCATATACTGATAAAGAGCGCAGGTCTTCGGCAGTTACGTAAACCACTAAGGCTTCTTTAGTGTATGAAGAGATACGCAGGATACCGTTCTGGTTTTGCACCAATGCGCTCTGTCCATAATAGTTAGCGTTAACCTTCACCTGGTCCTCGTCGCCACTGGTCAGGTACACCTCAACATTCCCACGAACCTCGATAGCGTTAAATTTTTTCGCTTCGGCCAGGATGGTTACGGTATTGTCTTTATTGGTAGCAAATGCAGAATTTGCTGATATAGTTACTAAACTTAATAATAATGCGATGGTATATGTTGCAGTTTTCATGATATATAATTGTTTGATTTTGAGTACTTTATTTATTTTTTGTATCCTAATTACATCTATAAGACGATGTTATTTTCAAAACGTTACAGATAAATTAAATTATTTTTATTATATTAAATCTCGCCCTCGTTTTGAGGCTGCAAAGGTATGATTATTTACATCACAAACAATGTCATAATTTTGTCATTAACTCGTGAATTTTCATCTTGATAATGTTATGCATACATAACACATTTTCTATTAAGGTTTTTGCTTTATAAGACGCTTAAATTGCAAGAATGGTAACGGAGGAAAGTTGATGGTTCATAGATTGTGGTTCATGGTTTGAATAACTGACGACGACCAATAAGAAAGCATAGTACCCAAACTCCTACTATGAACTAGGATTTATGATCTATGAACCATCAACTATAACTACACATAATACTTCACCCCATCCGTCTTGATCCTTCCGGCATCAAGGAGGGTGCGCAGGGTATCTATCTTTTCCTTATCGGTACCGGTGTGGGTGCCGGCGATCAGGTCGTCCAGTTTCAGGTGGGCGGTATTGAGGAGTTCTAATATCTCGGCGGCGATATCGTCCGAGATAGATAACGCATTGTCTTTACGTTTCTCGGCCAGGCATACATCGCATACACCGCATTTTGGAGCATTGTGTTCGTCAAAGTAATTCAGCAACATTTGGCTGCGGCAGCGGTTATGGTCGGCATAGGCAAATACAGCCTCCATTTTGCGTTTATACATTGCTTTACGCTCTTCTAAATAAGCGCGGTCTATATATAGATTATCGGGGATCTGCCGGGCTCGGGTCCAGGTCACCTGGGGTTGATCGGTCTGCGGGAGATAGGTAAGCACATTAAAGCCCTGCAATTGCTTCAAGCCATCCACCACTTGCTGAACGTTCATGTGTGTTCGCTTGGATACATCAAATTCCTTAATGCGGGTATAGTTATCGAAAGCCCCGCCATAAGATCTTAGCAACACCTTTATAAAGGCATCCCACCCGGCATTCTGTATCCTAAAGTTATACAACTCCTCGTTACTGACCTCGAACCTGAACCTGGACGGCAAAAACACACTCTCGCTGAAGGATAGGTATTCGCCCCGCTCCAAAAATTTCATCGCATTCAAAGTTTTGGCCGCATCCAGTTTAAAGCGGGCACAGAACTCGCCGATATCGATATTTAAACTCAGCCCCTCGCCTGCCCCGTAAGCGATCTGGAAATGATTAGCTAAATAATGGTAAGTTGTTTTGATCTCGTCCACCGACGGGAATGCCGACTCGAATTTGGCTATCTGCCTGGCCTTGTCGTTCGGGCCATATAATAATACCGCGTAAGCCTTTTGCTCATCCCGCCCGGCGCGACCGGCTTCCTGGTAATAAGCCTCTAAACTTTCGGGCAGATCGTAATGGATCACAAAGCGCACATCGGGCTTATCTATCCCCATTCCAAAGGCATTAGTAGCGACGATGACCGGCACCTTACCTGTTTTCCAGGCATCCTGCTTAGCCGAGCGCTGGTCGACAGGCAGGCCCGCGTGGTAATAGTCGGCACGGAAACCGTGTTGGTTAAGGTATTGGGCCAGTTCGAAGGTCTGTTTACGGCTACGCACGTAAACTATCCCGCTGCCTTTTACACCACGGACAATTTCGGTCATTCGCCGTAATTTGTCCTCGTGAGTGCGGACTACATAAGCGAGGTTCTTGCGTTCGAAACTCTTTTGAAATACAGCACTCCCTTTTTTGAAATGCAGCTTCTCCTGTATATCCAGCTTAACGTCGGACGTTGCCGTGGCCGTCAAGGCCAACACGGGTACTTTAGGGTGCAACTCCCGCAGTTCGGCTATCTTTAAATACGGCGGACGGAAATCATAACCCCATTGCGATATACAATGCGCTTCGTCTATAGCAAAAAGGTTCACCTTCATATACTTGATACGCTCGCGCACCAGATCGGACAGTAAACGCTCGGGCGACAGGTACAGGAACTTCACCGGTCCATAAATGCAATTGTCCAGAGCGATATCTACCTCGCGCTTGCCCATGCCCGATACAATGGCGATGGCCTGGATACCTTTAGCTTTCAGGTTCTCTACCTGATCCTTCATTAGGGCGATCAGCGGCGATATCACAATACATATCCCATCCTTAGCCAAAGCCGGCACCTGAAAGCAAACTGACTTACCACCACCCGTCGGCAACAAAGCCAGCGTATCATACCCCAACAACACAGACTGGATCACCTCCTCCTGCACCGGGCGGAAGTTATCGTGATGCCAATAATGTTTAAGGATCTGGTGGATGGTCATTTGCTATGCTGTCATTTTGCTGCGCTTGTCATTACGCTGCACTGTCATTGGGTCATTGGTCATTAGTGAATTTGACCCGGACGAAAATATGCATTCTTTATCTTTGACACAGCAAACACATTAAATAGGTTTAAGTGTTTAACTTTGCGTATTAACTATGCTGATATCCCTATGAAGTTCCTATACGTAGTTTTTTTATCTGTTATAAGCGTCACGGCCGTATATGGCCAGGCCAAGTGGAATGTGGAAACGCCCACTGCTCCCGCCAAAAAAGTAACTTTTACTGTTGATGAAGGCACCTGGATAAACCTGGATGTGAGTCCTAACGGGCAAACGATCGTGTTTGATCTGCTGGGCGATATCTATACGATGCCCATCGCCGGTGGCAAAGCCAACCTGATAGCAGGCGGTAAAGCTTTTGATGTGCAGCCACGTTTTAGTCCGGATAGTAAACAGATCAGCTTTACCAGCGATCGCGAGGGCGGCGATAACATCTGGATCATGAATCCTGATGGCAATGGCAAACGCTCCATCACCAAAGAGAATTTCCGTCTGTTGAATAACGCTTCATGGTCGCCGGATGGGCAGTACTTGGTGGCCCGTAAGCACTTTACCGCAAGCCGCTCATTGGGCGCGGGTGAGATGTGGATGTACAACAAGAACGGCGGCGACGGTATCCAACTCACCAAACGCAAGAACGACCAGCAGGATGCCGGCGAACCTGTCTTCTCGCCCGATGGTAAATACGTTTACTGGAGCGAGGACGTGACCGGCGGCCCAAGCTTTGAATACAATAAAGACCCTTATCAGGGCATCTACGCCATCAGGCGATTGGACCGCGTAACGGGTCGTATAGATGAAGTCACCGGCGGTAACGGCGGTGCCTGCCGTCCGCAATTATCGCCCGATGGTAAGTACTTAGCTTTTGTGAAACGCATCCGGTTGAAATCTGTCATGTACCTCCACAACCTGCAAACGGGGGAAGAATGGCCGGTGTATGACGAGCTATCGCACGACCAGCAAGAGACCTGGGCCGTATTTGGTGTCTATTCCAACTTTGCCTGGACGCCAGATAGCAAAAACCTGATCTTTTACGCCAAAGGCAAGATCCGCAAGTTGGAGGTGGAGACACTGAACGCATCCATCATCCCATTCGAGGTAACGGCCAACCATACTATTACCGATGCAGTGCATTTTCAGCAAAAGGTTTTTCAGGACGAGTTTACAGCTAAGATGATCCGCCAGGTAGCCACATCTCCTGATGGTAAAATGATCGCTTTTAACGCGGCGGGCTATATATACACTAAGGTATTGCCAAATGGCACGCCCGAGCGATTAACCACCGGTACCGACTTTGAGTTCGAGCCTGATTTTAGTCCGGATGGTAAGTCATTGGTTTACGTGGATTGGAACGATGAGATGAAGGGTTGCATAAACCTGGTCGATCTGGCCACCAAAAATGTGACTCGCCTATTCACCGAGAAAGGTTTTTACTACTCGCCAAAATTTAGCAACAAAGGCGATAAGATCGTTTATCGCAAAGGCGAAGGTAACGAGCAGTTGGGTTATGCCTTCGGCAAAAACCCGGGCATTTATACTGTATCGCTAACCAGTGGTATGGCCACCATCGGCGGCTTGGTGCAAACCACCGCCAGCACGCCTACGCTGGTACTGAACAACGGCATCCGCCCGCAATTTACAGCCGATGACAGCAAGATCTATTATCAAAGCAGCGAGGGTGGCAACAAAGCGCTTAAGATCATAGACCTTAACGGGTCTAACCAGCGCACGCTTTACACCTCGCAGTATGCTACGCAATTTGCACCAAGTCCGGATGGCAAATTCATCGCTTTTACCGAATTGTTTAACTGTTACATCACCCCCATCGTAACGGCGGGCGCACCGCAGAACCTTTCGGCAGGTAACAAGGCGTTGCCTTTAAATAAGCTGACACGCGATGCCGGTACTTACCTGCATTGGAGCAAAGACAGCCAAAGGCTGATGTGGACCATGGGCCAAAAATATTTGGTACGCGATGTTAAGTCGGCGTTCCCGTATCTGGCCGAATCACCAGATAAGACCCCGCCGATAGATACAGCCGGTGTAGATATCAATTTAAAGATCAAATCCGATCAGCCCGAGGGTAAGATCGCTTTGACCAACGCCCGCATCATTACCATGAAGGGCGACGAGGTGATCGAAAAAGGCACCATCCTGATCGATCATAACAAGATCGTAGCCATTGGCAAGGATGTAAGCGTACCTTCGGATGTGGAGGTTGTTGATGTATCGGGCAAAACCATTATGCCGGGCATTATTGATGTGCACGCGCATTTACATACCAGCCCGGATGGGGTTTCGCCTCAGCAGGATTGGAACTATTACGCCAACTTGGCTTTTGGTGTGACCACAGCGCATGATCCATCCAGCAATACCGAAATGGTGTTCAGCCAGTCGGAGATGCTGAAGGCCGGCCGCTTGGTAGGTCCGAGAGTTTACTCTACCGGTGGCATCCTATACGGCGCCGACGGCGATTTTAAAGCGGTGATCAACAGTATTGACGATGCCCGCTCGCACTTACGCCGTATGAAAGCCGTTGGCGCGTTCTCGGTAAAAAGTTATAACCAGCCACGCCGCGAGCAACGCCAGCAGGTGATAGAAGCCGCACGCGAACTGGGTATGGAAGTAGTGCCCGAAGGTGGTTCTACCTTCTTCACCAACATGAGCCAGATCTTGGACGGCCATACCGGCATCGAACACAACATCCCTGTTTGGCCCATTTATAAAGACGTGACCAGCCTATGGAACAACAGCAAGACAGGTTATACCCCCACGCTGATCGTGGCCTACGGTGGCTTGTTCGGCGAGAATTATTGGTACTCTCGTGCTGATGTTTGGAAGAACGAACGCCTGCAAAATTACTTCCCGGCCGGTCAGTTGGACGCGCGTTCGCGCCGCAGACCGTTTGCCGAATATGGCGACTACTTCCACATGGATGTTGCCAAAGCCACCAAACAAATAGCCGACGGTGGCACCAAGGTGAACCTTGGCGCTCACGGACAGATACAAGGCCTTGGCGCGCATTGGGAGCTTTGGATGCTGGAACAGGGCAAAATGACACCGCTGCAGGCCATCCGTTGCGCTACCCTGAACGGCGCGGCTTACCTGGGTATGGAGAAAGAGATCGGATCTTTAGAGGTGGGTAAACTGGCCGATCTGATCGTTATGAACGAGAACCCGCTGGACGATATCCGCAATAGCGAGAAGATAAAATACGTAATGGCTAACGGCCGCCTGTACGATGCCGACTCGATGAACGAGGTGCGCACCCGCGACAAACCACGCCTACGCTTTTGGTGGCAAATGAACCGCGGCGACATGTCGGCCCTGCCGGTTAACAACACCGAGACCTGGACCTACACCAGCGAACACGGCGACGGGCACCAGTAGTCAGTTGGCAGTTTGCTTTAGGATATAAAGCGCCGTTGTTGAGAAGACAGCGGCGCTTTTTTGTGGGTCGTCGCGAAGGGAAAGTTGACAAAGGTTAACATTTTTTGAAATTATTCACTTCATAAAATATTGATTATCAATATTTTATAAAATAAGTGAAATAGTATTAACTATACTTGTCAAAGTACGGGCACGATACTATTTTGGCCTCACGGACCCGCCTATCGCTTGGTCCGCGATAGAACATCCGCATCATCATGGGGCATCATTTTGATAGATAAGGGAAACCTATAAAAATACCAGTATGAATAACCAAAAAATCGTAATAAAAATACCAAGCCTTATCTATCATCCAGTAAAGGCTTATATTGAAAAGAAAGCTTCGGATATCGAAATAGTTGATGTTGGGGATAATATTTCGATCAGGATAAATGAACCAACGTATCAAAAGCTTCACGATCTTGGGCTTGCTACGTTTTTGTATACATTCAATTGGAATAGTAACTTAGAAAATAACATTAAGGAACGATACGAAGAGGACTTTTTAGGCAGGCCGAAATTTTCCGGTACAGACAAGGAGAGAAAAGTGTTAAACTCAATAGATCAGGGACTGTTTATTGATCTGGGTCCAGGTTATTTTGATAATAGTGTCATTGAATTAAAAAAAATAAACCATGATCTTGATCATACCAGTTACGGATCCTCAGAAACATATATCAAACTTATGCCAGACTACCCGGAGTTAGTACCAAAAGTGATCGAAGATTTTAACGAAAGTTTTGGGACAAAGTTTGTTATAGCCTCGCAATATGATATTGAATATACACCTTTTGTCGTGCTTGATGCTTCCCGTGAAAGTTTATTAGATGCATTTTGTTTCGGGTTTCATTGGGGACATTTTGAAAAAAAAAATTTCATGCAAAAGAAAAGCGATTTAGATAATAATGTCCCAAAGAAATATTGATACACTTACGCTGCCGCAAGCGTCCAACGCTTGTGGCAAACATGCAAAGTGGTCACATTGCAAATTGACCTTCAATGCTCCCACAAGCGAGGGCGCTTGCGGGAGCATTGGGGGGGAAGATTCTTGCTTTACCGATCATTATCCGTATGTTTACCTTCATCAAATAACGACCTTAACTACCATATCACTTAAACACCTTAAACCCTTATCATGAAATTCCAAATCGACTGTTACTTAGTTGCCTGCCTTTTATTTTCGATAATATTTTCGTCGTGCAAACAACCTGATGCATCCAAAGGCGCGGCCAAAGTCGATAGCGGAAAATACGTTGTCAACGGCACTTTCAAAGGAGTGGATTCGGGGACTATCTATATATCCTCATCCGGCAAAAAAGTAGATAGTGCCAGGATCGTTAATGGCAAATTTGTTTTTAGCGGACAAATAAGTTTTCCCGAAAAAAAGCAGTTCACCGCCACTCCGGGGAATTGGGCATTTCATGCATTTGTAGATGCTCCGAACATTAAGCTAAATATCGATACCGCTTTCGCGATACATCAATGGGTAGACAAAACAACAGACCAACCGATGATCCAAATAATAAGCGAAACCGGTTCACCCATTGGGGATGCTTATACAGCATATTTTGACGAAACAGGTATCACGAAATACTTTGACCTGTTCAGAGAACAGAAAACGGCGTCCCGGGAACGGATCGAAGGTTTGGAAAAACAAATGGATTCGATCATGGAAGCTTCTACCATTAAACAGAGAACTTGGATAGAGAGATACGTGCCACAAAACCCGTCGTCGGTAGGCGGTGCTCTAATATTTGACGAATATATCTCAATGGCACCTGGCGTATCGGCCATTTATTTAGGTTCAATAGTAGACAAATTTTCGGGGGCGGCAAAAGCATCGCCTTATTATGCTTCGATAAACAAAAAGCTATCTGCCTTGGGTGGCTTGCGTTTGGGTAAAACTTCGCCAAATTTCACGTTATCACAAAGGGATGGCAGCAAACTAAGTCTTGCCGATAAACGCGGATCGGTTATCCTGCTCGACTTTTGGGCCAGTTGGTGCATACCCTGCCGAAAAGATATTCCGCACTGGAAGAAGATCTACGACAGATACCATCCCAAGGGCGTTGATATGATCAGTATCTCCATCGATGATGAACAGCAGAACTGGACACACGCGCTGGATCAGGAAAAGATGCCCTGGCGGCAAGTGATCGACAAATGGACACCCAAAAGTTCCCTTTCTGTAACAGCTGATCAATATGGAGTATTATCTATCCCTTTCTACGTTCTGCTTAATAAAAAAGGCGAAATAATAGCAGCATCGGGTAACCACAATGAGATTACGGCTAAGTTAGAAGAGGTGTTGGCCGTTAATTGACATTTTTTTTGTGAATAGCAACAACGAAATTAAAACCGCGCTTCCGTTCATCAATAGAAAATAAATAAAGGAAGTTATGGATCAGACAGTATTATCGCGATATCAAATAGAATTTCAAAATACAACCTTTCACATTTCAGGATTTCCGAAAAAAATAAGAAAATCGTTAGTAACCAATAATTGGGTTCTTACTGAGTTCATCGATTTTTGGCATCGAATCAGTGATATTGATGATTACTTGATACCTGAATTAGTGAATGATAATGACGCTGGATCAGAAACAATTGCAATTTTAATTAACGATGAAATAGCATATTTTTATAATACCCTCAAAGAAGATATTAGTGAACCGGACTATATGATGCCGCTTAATGATCTGATCGAAGTTGTCAACTCCTGGAAAGCATTTTTAGCTGAACCTCCTTTGAACGGCTCATTGGTTTAGGTTTAATTTTCAGAATGTATGTTTTAAAACTTTGATCGATATGATCAATCGTCCCGGAGCTTTGTTAGAGGGCATCAACTGTCGCAAAAGTATGTTCACGGGCGTATCAAGACAGGCCAAACAACACTCAATTAAACACCTGACTGACAACACATTACACCGACTCAAAAACAAGCAAAATCAAGCCTTGTTCACGGCAAAAAATATCACTACTGATATTCAATTAGTTACAACTCTCAAGTGCCTCCTGTTCACGTGAACATGAACGGGCATTTTTCCTCCGTCATTTCGCTCCCTCATTTCGCATTTGACATTCCGCACTTCGCATTCCTTAATTCCAACTTCCTATATTTGCAGCCAATTATAATTCCCGAACGAATGATCGTATCTAAATTAGCGCAAAACTTGCGCGGATCTGAAATAATAAAGATAGCCGGCGAAATAAACGAGCTTAAAAAACAAGGGCAAAACATCGCTAATTTAACTATTGGCGATTTCGACTCGAATATCTACCCTATCCCTGCCGAGCTGAAAGCCGGCATTGTGGACGCTTATGGCCACAACCAAACTAACTACCCTGCTGCCGATGGCGAGCTGATCTTGCGCCAAAGTGTAAGCGAGTTTTTACAAAGCCGCATGGGTTTAAGCTATGCCCCTAACGAGATATTGATATCAGGCGGCTCTCGTCCACTGATCTATTCTATCTTTTTGGCGATAGTTGACCCGGGCGATAAAGTGGTTTTCCCTGCACCATCATGGAACAACAACCACTATAGCGACCTGACCACGGCCAACGCCGTGATCGTACAGACCACACCCGAAAATAACTTTATGCCAACCGCAGCCGAGTTAGCCCCGCACCTGAAAGGCGCTACCCTATTGGCACTATGCTCTCCGCTGAACCCGACAGGCACGATGTTCAAAAAGAGCGACCTGGAAGAGATATGCGACCTGGTAATTGCGGAGAACAAGACCCGCGGCGAAGGCGAAAAACCTTTGTACATTCTGTACGATCAGATCTATTCGCAATTGACCTTTGGCGATCATCAGCACTATAACCCGGTAACTTTACGCCCGGAGTTACGCGACGTGACCATCTTCGTTGACGGCGCATCAAAATGCTTTGCCGCTACAGGTGTACGTGTAGGCTGGGGCTTCGGTCCGGCCAATATCATCAACAACATGAAAGCCATTGTAGGCCACATGGGTGCCTGGTCGCCTAAGGCCGAGCAAGTGGCTATGGCTGATTATCTACGTAACGGTGCTGCTGTCGACACTTACCTTGGCGATCTGAAAACCAAGATACAGACCAGCCTAACCACCCTTTATAATGGTTTTCAAGAATTAAAGGCTGAAGGTTTTTCTGTAGACGCTGTAGAACCGATGGGCGCTATTTACCTGACCGTTAAAGTTGACTATGCAGGCAAAACCACACCCGATGGTGAGCTGATCAAAAACTCAGCCGACGTTAATTTTTACCTGATCAAAGAAGCTAAGGTGGCCTTGGTTCCATTCTCGGCTTTCGGTACGGATGATAGCTCGACCTGGTTCAGGGCATCGGTCGGTACCTGCACCGCGCAGGAGATCGCCGATATGATCCCGCGTATAAAAACCGCTTTGTCTAAACTGAAATAATTGAACTTTAGTTGGGTATGAGTGTTGTACATTCATACCCGGCTTTTTATATCTACACTATGCCTAACGGAACATTATACCTCATCCCTGTACCTTTAGCCGATGAGGCCGTAGGCCGCTCGCTGACACCTTATTTGGTAGAGACCATTAACCAGATCAGCGAGTACATCGTGGAGAACGAAAAGACCGCCCGCCGCTGGTTAAAAGAGTGCGGGTTAAAAATGCCGCAAAGCCAACTCACTATTCACGATTATGGCAAGCATAACCGCAAGGAATCGCTTGCGCCGTTCTTTGCAGGATTGTTAGCCGGTAAAGATGTAGGCCTGATGAGCGAGGCCGGTTGCCCGGGTGTTGCGGATCCGGGCGCTGATATTGTTGCCGAGGCACATCGTAAGGGCATTAAAGTTGTCCCCTTGGTAGGTCCGAGTTCGATCTTGTTAGCCTTGATGGCATCGGGATTTAGCGGACAAAGCTTTATCTTTCATGGTTATATCCCTATCGACAAAGCGGACAGGGCCAAAAAGATCAAAGAAATGGAAGGCAATGCCGAGCGTCTTAAACAAACACAAATGTTTATAGAAACGCCGTTTCGCAATAACTCCATGCTCGACGAGGTGTTGCGCAGTTGCAAACCTAACACACGTTTATGTATTGCCTGCAACCTTACCGGGCTTGATGAAATGGTGCGCACCCAAACCATTGCCGCCTGGAAAAAACAGATACCCGAACTTCATAAAAAGCCCTGCATATTTTTGATATTCCACGCTTAATGTGAGCCTATGACCATAAACGACCAGCATTGTCAGGTACTGATCATCGGCGCGGGGCCATCCGGGTTGATGATGGCCGCGCAACTGTTGCGTTATGGTGTGCAACCTGTTATTATCGACAGCAGGTTAGGTCCGACGGATCATTCTAAGGCGCTGGCTGTTCAGGCTCGCTCGTTAGAGATATACAGGCAAATGGGTATTGTGGATAAAGTACTGAACGGCGGCATCAAAGGGAAAGGCATCGCTTTTTATCGCGATGGTGAACCGGGCGCTCAATTGCTTTATGGCAACGTTAACAATTTAGATACGCTCTACCCTTTCATCCTCATGTACCCCCAAAGTGCCAACGAGCGGACATTGCTGGAATATCTTACCCTGAATTGCTGCCCGGTATATTGGAACACAACGCTAACGTCCGTATCTCAAACATCTAACATCGCTACAGTTAAATTACAAAGCGACGGTCGATCCCAAACTTTAACAACCGATTGGCTGATTGGGGCGGACGGCTCACACAGCACAGTACGTAAGTCTTTAAATATTCCATTTGAGGGTGATACCTATAAAAGCCTATTCTACCTCATCGACGGCAAGATCGCGGACAAAGATGCCGGCGAACTGATACAAGTACACTTATCTGATAAAGGTTTGGCTGGCTTCTTCCCCATGCCGGAGCAGGGATATTATCGGATCATTGGGAACATGCCAGATAGTTTTTCCGACGATAGTAATGAGCTGCAATTAGCGGATGTGCTGCCGTCGCTCAACAGTATTGTGGGCAAGGAGGTTATTATTGACGATTGCCGCTGGCTGATCACTTATAAGTTGCATCATCGCATGGCTGGCCAGTTCAGGCAAGGCTGTACCTTCCTGATCGGGGATGCGGCGCACATCCATTCGCCCGTTGGCGGGCAGGGCATGAATACCGGCTTACAGGACGCTTATAACTTGGCATGGAAATTAGCTTACGTGATCCAAAACAAAGCATCTGAGCGGATATTAGATAGCTACGCTGCCGAGCGGATGCCCGTGGCCAGGCAACTGCTTAAAACTACGGATAGAGCATTCAAAGCTGCCATGTCTACAAATTGGGCCGCCGGCTTCTTTAAAAAACACCTAATGACGCGCTTATTGAATTTTGCCTGGAAGCGGGAGAAGGTACGCGAGTTCTTTATCCGAACAGTATCACAAACAGGCATCAATTATCGCGACAGCAAACTGAATTTACATTTGAGTCAGGCTAAAAAGATACAGGCTGGCGACCGCCTGCCTTGCCTGATCATCCACGACGAAAAACGAAACCAACAGACCGACCTCCACCAATGGTGCGCCAAGCCGGGTTTCACGCTCATTGTAATGGGTAAAGTGATCGAGGAAGAATTATTTAAGATCGCTAAATGGCTTACGCAAAACCACAATGGTTATATCAATTTCTACTATTTGCCGCCATCGGCTAAGAATCAACCCGTGTTCGATGCTTTTGAGATAGGCAAGAACCGGCACCGCTCGATATTGATCCGCCCGGATATGCATATCGGTTTCCTGAACGATGCGATAGATCTTGACCGAATGGATGCTTATATGCGGGATGTTGTTGGCATGAGTTAAACAGACCGGTATCGCCTGAATATCAAAAATTATTCAGTTCATCTTTAAG
Organism: Mucilaginibacter myungsuensis; assembly: GCF_015222005.1. Lineage (GTDB taxonomy): Bacteria > Bacteroidota > Bacteroidia > Sphingobacteriales > Sphingobacteriaceae > Mucilaginibacter > Mucilaginibacter myungsuensis. The sequence goes on from NZ_JADFFL010000003.1 coordinate 29,914, forward strand.
CATTTGCACATCTACATATATGCTTATCCGCACATTTTCACATTAACTTAACGCAGAGCCGCTTTTTTTGCTACATTTGCGGTGGGTAAGTCTTTTACGGCCAGCTCCTTTTGAACTCCCCCAGGGTGGGAACGCAGCAAGGGTAGAGAGTTGAGCGGCGCGATAGAAGTAGCTTACCCATTTTTGTGCCCGATCCACTCATCCCCCTGAAGGGGTAATTGAGAACAGATATTAATTAAAGCGTCATTTCGATAAGAAATGGCGCTTTTTTATTGTCAACGCTCTCCGCCTTGCGCCCCGCAATCACTACATTTGTTCATGCTTGATATCCTTATTATTGGCGGTGGGCCTATTGGTATAGCGTGCGGTTTGGCCGCTCAAAAGGCCGGTCTGAGTTTTGTTATTGTAGAGAAAGGCTGCCTGGTCAATTCGCTTTATAACTACCCGTCTACCATGACATTCTTCTCTACGTCGGAGAAATTAGAGGTTGGCGGCGTACCATTCGTGACCACCAACAAACGCCCCACCCGTAACGAGGCTTTGGAATATTACCGCCGGGTAGCACTGTCTAACAACCTCCCTATCAATTTATTTGAAGAAGTGCAAGGCATGGCGGGCGAAGGCAGGCATTATAAGGTCGTCACGTCTAAACAAGTTTATCAGGCAAAACATATTATCGTGTCTACCGGCTTCTATGATATCCCGGTAACGCTCGATATCCCCGGCGAAGACCTGCCTAAAGTGAAGCACTATTATCAGGATCCACATTATTATGCTTTGCAAAAGGTGCTGGTAGTTGGATCCAGCAATTCGGCTATTGACGTAGCTTTAGAAACCTATCGCAAAGGAGCTGATGTTACCCTGGTGATCCGTGGAGATGAAGTAAGCAAGCGGGTAAAATATTGGGTAAGGCCTGATATCATCAATAGGATCAAAGAAGGTAGCATCAAGGTCTATTTTAATTCAGCGCTGACGGCTATTCATCAGCATGAGGTCGATATTAAAACGCCTGATGGAGCGGTCACTGTCGACAACGACTTTGTGATGGCCATGACGGGTTATAAGCCCAATTTTAAATTCCTGCACGCATTGGGTATCAAACTATCCCAGGACAACAAATTCATCCCTCAGTACGATCCCGAGACTATGGAGACCAACCTGAAAGGCGTTTATTTGGCCGGTGTAGTTTGCGGCGGCATGGATACGCACCTGTGGTTTATAGAGAACTCGCGTGTGCATGCCGATATGATACTGGCAGATATTGTTAAGAAACAGGGTTAGTAACAGAAGGCGTATTAAAACTTGACGATCAAACCGTTCACCGTATCGATCAGTTGGGCCAGATCAAAGGGCTTGGGCAAAACCGCATCGCATCCGTATTTGTCGTAATCGACCGCGAAATTTAAGTAAGCCGAAAATATAATGACCGGGGTATCCTTAAACTGATCGGTGTTTTTCAATTGACGGCATATCTCGCCACCGTTGGCGTTATTAAGGCGGTAATCTAAAATGACTAAATGCGGGTCAAACTCTTCGGCCACGCCCAAAATATCATTACTGTCGGTAGTGGCGTGTACCTCAAAATCCTCGTAAACAAGCACTTCATTCACCATTTCCAGAATGTCCTGATTGTCGTCTAAAACTAATATCCGTTTATTGGTAGGCTGCAAGTGCGTAGTGTAAAATTGTGAAATGGTATTATATATATCTGTCGTTCCGATCATCCCCACAAACTAAACCAGTTGGGGGGCTGACGATGTATACAATTATAGGTTTTAACTTAATACGATGCAAATTTTAATTAACATATTGGTTAATTGATTTACTTAGAATGAAATTAAAATTACATTAGATCGCAAAAAAGCTTCTTTTTGACGCAATATAGCCATCAAACCACTTAATTTAGAATGTACCTAAATTATGATAGACCGATAATTAAGGCGACTTGTCACTTCGGAGCATAAAGGAAACGCTGCAAAGCATCCTGGGTAAATTGCGACAGCACCAGATCGCCGCTGATAGCAGCACGTTGGGTCAATAATTCGCCCCAATTTTCAGTACCCTCCCATAATACGCTTTTTATTGCCGCGAGCGCGTCCGGGTTGTAAGTTGCAAGCTTAGTTGCTAAACTATTCACAGCGTGGTCAAGACCTGCTGCATCTGCAAAGACATCGTTGTAAAGACCATATTGTTTTGCCCAGGCAGCTGTTTGGAATTCGGTAGCGTTGATAGTTAGCGACGAAAACGCCGAAAGACCTATTTTTCTGCTTACCGCCGGCTCGATCACAAAGGGACCAATGCCTATTGAAAGCTCGCTTAGTTTTATCGCGGCAGATTCTGTAGCCAAACAATAGTCGGCAGCGGCAGCTAAACCAACGCCTCCGCCCACCGCTTTGCCCTGTACCCTTACAATGATCAGTTTGCCACAAGTACGGCAAGCATTGATCACGTTGGCAAAACCGCTAAAAAAGGCAGCACCGGTCTGTTTATCATTTATCTGTACCAATTCCGTAAAACTTGCACCTGCACAAAAAGTGCGGTCGCCGGCACTTTTTAGGATAATAACACGGGTTTGCTCATTGCGGCCGGCTGCTTCAATTGCCTGGGCAAGCTCGGTTAATAATACCGACGGCAACGAATTTTGAGCCGGATGATAGAAGCTTATTGTAGTAATAAGATCAGCAGTTTCGGATCTTACATAGCCATTGTCGGGGGTTTCCATAAAAAATGGTTTATAATTGGCTAATATCAAACTTTAATGGGCGATATTCAAATCTGCGGATCAGTCGGTCGGTAAATTAGGTACGCGCAGCAACTCGTTCGGGTCCACATCAAGCGCTTTACCAAGGGCAGCGATGGTTGTCAGCTTAGCGTTTATGCGGCCGCTTTCGATACGGTATATCTGCGATAGTTCCATGCCTGCCATATCTGCCAATTTTTCCATCGAAAGTTTACGTTGCAGACGGATCTTACGGAGGTTACGGCCGAAAACTTTTACTACATCCTGCTCGGGTAAATGGAAAAACATCGGTGGGTATTTGTGTCGATATCAATAAACATTATTTAACAAATATAACGCAGTAGCCAGTGATATGTGCACGCAATTGGCATGAACATGTAATTGCATAGCCCTGTCCCGCCAAAAGTGTATCAAACAAATGTTTAGCTTATAGGCCATTATCGTCGTTTTTTGAAACATATGCAGGCAAGTTTACCGGGCAGCGATATACATTTTAAAGTAACATTAAGAATACGTATAACAAAACAAGCCCATCTGCGCGGCAATGGCATACCTATTGTATATAAGTACTTGAAATGGAAAAAGAGAAAAAGATATTGGTTGTGGATGATGATCAGGCCATCCTGGAGATACTCGAAGAGGTACTCTCCTACTATGGCTATCATGTAAGCACCCTGGCCAATGCAGATAAAGTTTTTGAACGGATAAGCGAATACCACCCCGACCTGATCCTGTTAGACGTAATGCTTGGCCCAATGGATGGCCGTATGATATGCCGCGCCATTAAATCGATAGCTAACGTAGCCGGCATACCTATCATTATGATATCGGCTACCGAAAGCACATCATCCATGTTGAGCCTAGACTTTGCTCCTAACGATTTTCTACAAAAACCTTTCGACGTTAATTATCTGATCGAAAAGATCGAACACCAGTTGGCGGCTTAGTCTTCGTAAAATCTCAGCTTGTTTTTTGTTGCCCACAACTCACGCTGTAACTTTTCCACTTTATTAAGTAAGTGACTGATGGATGCCAATCCTGCGACGTTAATGTCCAGATCTTTGTATAGATGCACCATCTTTTCAACCCTGACCAATTCTTCAGTTGCTATACACAGCTTAGTATCTACAATGGTCAGCACGATCAAACCTTGGTCATGCAGATCTTGTAAAAAAGTCATTTCGGTGTGGTGATGTACACAAAATTCTTCTACCGATATCAATTGATGTGTCATGATCTTAATGATTAGTGTTCAACTTAGCAAGTTCTTCAAATAACTCTCGTTGCCTATCGGTAAGGTTGATCGGCAGGGCGATATCGTAGGTGAGGTAGAGATCGCCAAATTCGCCTTCTTTCTTGTACACCGGCATTCCCTTACCCTTCAACTTAACTTTGGTGCCTTGCTGGGTCTCGGGTTTAACTTTCAGCTTCACTTTGCCGGTGAGCGTATCAGCGGTGATAACACCTCCTAAAACTGCGGTGTACACGTCAAGCTTTATAATGCGATAAAGGTCTGCGCCTTGGCGCTTAAATTCAGGATCATTGGCGATGTTAAAAGTGATATACAGATCGCCGGCCGGGCCATTATTCCTACCGGGCCCGCCATGACCAGTGATCTTGATGGTCTGCCCATTCTCTACACCCGCTGGGATAGTGATACGGATCTGCTTACCATTTACCGTCAGCGTTTGTTTTTGACTTTCTAAGATATCCCTAAGATCCAATTTTAGCTCCGCGTTCAGATCTTGTCCGCGATAGGCTGTCTGCCTTCCGCCGCCATTGGCCGCTCCGCCGAACATTGACGTAAAGAACTCCGAAAAATCGGCATCGCCGCCAAAGCCTTCAAAACCACCTGACTGATACCCGCCACCGCCATATGCAGAACGTTGCTGATGCTGCCTTGCCTGCTCATATTGCGCACCTTGTTGCCAATTTTCGCCGTACTGATCGTATTTTTTACGTTTCTCAGGGTCGCTTAAAACTTCGTTAGCCTCGTTCAGTTCCTGAAATTTCTTTTTAGCCTCCTCGTCGTTAGGATTAAGATCGGGGTGAAGTTTGCGCGCCTGTTTACGGTAAGCGCTTTTGATCGCCTTATCGTCGGCAGTTTTGTCTACGCCCAAAACTTTATAATAGTCAATAAACGCCATTTATACGGGTGATTTAAATGATAAACCGCCAAGGATGCGGTATGGTTTTATCTGATAAATTTAACCAATAAAAAAGGCCCTAAAAAGGGCCTTGGTCACATTTTAATAAGATGTTACAAATTCTCCAACATCTGCTTCAACACCGCTTGCGCAGCCCAAACACGATTACCGGCCTCGTGGACAACTACCGAATGCGGGCCATCTAATATCTCGTCGCTCAATTCTAAGTTACGGCGGACAGGTAAGCAGTGCATCACCTTGGCGTTGTTAGTGATCTTTAAGCTATCGTTTTTCAGTAACCAGTCTTCAGTAACCTCGGGCATTTTGCCGTAAGGCTCATAAGCCGACCAGTTCTTTACATAGATAAAGTCGGCATCAGCCAAAGCCTCCTGCTGGTTATAAGTAATGGTAGCGCCCTGGGTGAACTTGGTCGATAACTCGTAACCTTTAGGCTGGGCGATCACAAAGTCCACATCTGCTTTGCACATCCACTCGGCGAACGAGTTAGGTACAGCTTGTGGCAATGGCTTAACGTGAGGGGCCCAGGTCAGCACCACTTTAGGGCGCGAACGAATCTTTAATTCGGTGATGGTCACCAGATCGGCCAAGCTTTGCAGCGGGTGGCGTGTGGCCGATTCAAGGCTCACTACCGGCTTACCGCAAAACTGAACGAATTTGTTAAAGATCATCTCCGTATAATCTTCGTCACGGTCTTTTAACCCCGGGAACGCACGCAGACCGATGATATCGGCATACTCACCCATTACTCCTGCCGCCTCGCGAATGTGCTCAACGGTGGTACCGTTCATGATCACGTTGTCACGCAGTTCCAAGGCCCAGCCTTCTTTGTCCACATTAAGCACCATTACGTCCATCCCCAGATTACGGGCGGCCTTTTGGGTGCTCATACGGGTGCGCAAGCTCGGATTCATGAAAACCAGTGCAAGGGTCTTATTCTTACCCAAATACTGATGAGCAAAAGGATCAGCCTTTAATTGCAATGCCTGGGCAACCAGCGCATCCAGATCGGTAACGTCGTTAACAGAAGAAAATAGTTTCATAAGCCCTCCCGACCTCCCTAAAGGGAGGGGTTGTGTTATTATTTATATTAGTTACGCCCATTGCCCTCCCCCTTTAGGGGGCCGGGGGGCTTTATTTCACCTCTTTTGCAAATGCCTCTAAAAATCTATCGGCATAAGCTTTAGTTAAATTTAAAGCGGGCAGCAAACGGATCACATTCGGCTTAGCCTCGCCTGTAAATATATGATGCTTAAATAGCAAGTTCTTTTTCACGTCGGCTAATTCGACAGGTAATTCGATACCGATCATTAAACCACGACCACGTACTTCGGTAACCTGACTGAATTTCTTTACCTCATCGATCAGGTAAGCGCCAACCTCGGCAGCGTTCTGCATCAGGTTATCCTGCTCCATTACTTCCAGCACGGCTAAACCGGCGGCACAAGCTAAATGGTTGCCGCCAAAGGTAGTACCCAGCATGTAATAAACCGGTTTGATCTTAGGCGAGATAATGATCGCCCCCATTGGGAAACCATTCCCGATACCTTTAGCCATGCTGTAAATATCGGCATCTACGCCGGCAAAGTCGTGCGAGAAGAACTTACCCGAACGGCCATAACCGCATTGTACCGAATCGGCAATAAATACCGCGTTGTGCTCGTCGCATAAGATCCTGATCTTTTGCAGGAAGCTTTCTGATGCCACACGGATACCGCCTACACCCTGGATACCCTCAATGATCACCGATGATATCTCGTTATCGGCAAAAGCCTGCTCCAATGCAGCCTCATCGTTAAAGGGTAAAAAGATGATGTTATCGGTCTCGTTAACCGGGGCAACGATCTTTGGATTATCCGTAGCAGATACCGCCAATGAAGTACGACCATGGAAAGCTCCTTTAAAAGCGATCACTTTTTTGCGACCGTTGTAAAACGATGACAGTTTCAGTGCGTTCTCGTTAGCCTCGGCGCCCGAGTTGCAAAGGAACAATTGATAATCCTCTTTACCGCTTACCTGACCTAATTTTTCGGCCAATTGGGTTTGCAAAGGTATCTCGATAGAGTTTGAGTAAAAACCGATCTGGTGCAATTGGTCCTCCAAACGCTTTACATAGTGCGGGTTGGTGTGGCCAATAGAGATGACGGCATGGCCGCCGTAAAGATCCAGATATTCCTGACCGGTGTGATCATACACCAGGCTGCCAACACCTTTAACGATGTTGATATTATTTATAGGGTAAACGTCGAATAGTTTCATTGTTGTGATGTGTTGATCATTAAGTCATCCCGAACTTGTTTCGGGAACCCACTCGCTTTATCAACTTTGCAAATGGGGTGCTGAGACAAGTTCAGCATGACATAATCATTTATTAAAAACCAATAGCCTTAAGCCTTAAGCCCGCCCACTCATCCAGCCCGAACATCAGATTCATGTTCTGAACGGCCTGACCTGAGGCACCTTTTAGCAGGTTATCAATAATGCTGATGATAAATATCTTGTTACCATGCTTTTTCACCTGGATAAAGCACTTGTTGGTATTTACCACCTGTTTCAGGTCGATGTCGCGGTCGGTAACATGAGTGAACGGATGGCCGGCATAATAGTCCTGATAAAGCTGCAGGGCCTCCTGCTCTGTCAGCTCGCTTTCTGTATATATCGAGGCAATGATGCCTCGTGTGTAATCACCTCGGTAAGGGATAAAGTTGATCGGTGCTACCGGCGTTTGGCCCTGCAATTGGGTCAGCGACTCACCTATCTCATTCAGGTGCTGGTGGTCAAAAGCTTTGTAAACCGATAGGTTATCGTTCCTCCACGTAAAGTGCGTGGTAGCGGTAGCTTTTTGGCCTGCACCTGTAGAACCTGTAGTAGCCGTGATATGCACCTCGTTGTTCAGCAACTGCTTGCTCGCTAAAGGCAACAAACCTAATTGTAAACAAGTGGCAAAGCACCCCGGGTTAGCGATATTTTGTGCTGACTTGATAGCGTCTCTGTTCAACTCAGGCAAACCGTAAGTGAAGTTCTTAGTTTTGAGTTTTGAGTTTTGAGTCAAACGAAAATCCTGACTCAGGTCTATGATCTTAACCGCATCCGGGATAGGATTAACTTCTAAAAACTTTTTAGCATCGCCATGGCCCACGCATAAAAACAACACGTCGATATCGGTAGATAATTCGCCGGTAAATTTAAGATCGGTATCGCCGAAAAGATCAGTATGTACATCGTAAACATAATTGCCGGCGTTGCTGGTGCTGTTCACAAAAGCGATATCGACATTTGGGTGATTTACCAAAATGCGTAACATCTCGCCGCCTGTGTAACCTGCTCCACCAATAATGCCTGCTTTTATATTTGCCATTGTATTAAACGCTAATTCTGTAAACTAAAAATTCGGTATCGGGTGCTTGCAGCTCAAAACCGATACCCTCATATAAACTTTGCGCGGTATAATTATCAACCGCTGTTCTAACTGAACAAATTTGGCGCCCGCGTCCTTTGCAAAGTCCCGGGCAGCTTGGATAAGCTTTGTACCGATCCCAAATTTGCGATGATCCGCATCTACATACAGATCGTTAAGTATCCAATTTCGCACCGCCCGCATAGACGAGTACTTTGGATAAAGCTGTGTAAACCCGACAGCCTGCTCGCCCATCATCGCCACAAATACCACCGACTCGTTGCTGCTTAGCCTTTCGGTAATGAACTGTTCAGCTAATGCTCTATCAGATGCCTGTTTGTAGAACACCCGGTATCTGTCGAATAGCTCGATCACCAGATCAGCCTCATCAAGTCCGATACGTTTGATCACTACCTCAGACATTGACCCTATCATTTTTTGTCGACGGATAAGAGTACAGTATAAACTCCAGATCCGACGGCTGAACGTTAGCTATCTGATGCTTTTGCCCCGGATTTATCTCTATGCCTTCCTGCTCACGCAGGTCGGTGATTACGCCATCGATCGTGAACCTTGCCCGACCTTTCAGGATAAAGAACAATTGTGTTGCCCGGTCATGATAGTGCATTGTTTCGGCAGTATCGGGTGGCATCAATTCTTGCTTTACCGATAAGGCTTCCGTATCTACAAACGTCCAGCCGTGGCAATCGTCGCCCCAACGGTAATGTTCTATACATTCGGACTTTGAGAATACGGTATTCAGCATTACTCAGGGCCGTTAACTTTATGGTAGATCATTACCTGGTTACCAAAGATCTTAGAGAAACCTTTAACATCCTCGCCACTCCAGGCATTGTTCATTTCACCGTAGCTGCCAAATTTATTACTCATCAGATCGTGATCAGATTCGATACCTACCACCTGGAACCTGTAAGGGTTTAACTGAACAAACACTTTACCACTTACCTTATCCTGTGTATCGGTCAGGAAAGACTCGATGTTACGCATGATCGGATCGTGGAACTGACCTTCGTGCAACCAGTTACCGTAGAAAGATGCTAACTGATCTTTCCAGCTTAATTGCCATTTGGTCAACACGTGTTTCTCTAAAGTGTGGTGCGCTTTAATGATCACCATCGGCGCAGCAGCCTCAAACCCGACACGGCCTTTAATGCCGATAATAGTATCACCTACGTGGATATCCCTGCCGATGCCGTATGGCTGTGCGATAGCCTGCAAAGCCTGAATAGCTTTGGTAGGGTGATCGTATGATGTGCCGTCGATAGCCACTAACTCACCTTTCTCAAAGGTCAATTCAATATCGCGGGTCTCGCTTTCGGTAACAGGGGTCGGCCATGCATCCTCAGGCAAGCCCAAGTTTGATGTTAAGGTCTCTTTACCACCTACTGATGTGCCCCAGATGCCTTTGTTAATAGAGTATTTAGCTTTCTCGAAGTTCATCTCCACACCATGTTTTTTCAGGTATTCGATCTCTTCTTCGCGGCTTAGCTTCAGGTCGCGGATCGGGGTAATGATCTTTACTTCAGGCACCAGGATATTAAAGATCATATCAAAACGTACCTGATCGTTACCTGCCCCGGTGCTACCGTGAGCAACAGACTCGGCACCGATCTCTTTAGCATAGTTAGCGATCGCAGTAGCCTGACTAACACGCTCGGCACTGACCGACAGCGGGTAAGTATTATTTTTAAGCACGTTGCCATAGATCAGGAAACGCACGCAAGTGTTGTAAAAGTTCTCGGTCTCGTCAACCACGTGGTGACTGGTCACGCCCATTTCGTAAGCGCGTTCTTCAACTTTCTTTAATTCCTCATCACTAAAACCACCCGTATTTACGATCACCGAGTGAACTTCCATACCAAGGTCGCGGGTAAGATATATACAGCAGAACGACGTGTCTAATCCGCCGCTATAGGCTAATACTACTTTCTTTTTTTCCATTTCAATTTAAGGTAAAAGGTGAAAGGCGAAAGGTTAAAGGTCTTTTCCGCCCCTCAAAAATTTAATAAAACCGATCAACATTGCTTTTACTTCGTTGATCGCATTGCTTATCTTTTCGTAAACTTCATTTGAAATGAAGCCTATATCGTAAATTAAAAAACATGTATATTCGGCTTCGTGTGCCGAACCTAAGGCATTGTCCAAATATCGGACAAAGTCCTTGTCTGTATTCTTTCCGCATCCTTCCACAATATTAAGCGGTATCGAACACGTTGACCTTCTTAATTGGTCGGTCAAAGCAAAGCGTTCTTCATTAGGCATCAACGGTAGGACCTATTTGTAGATCTGCTTGGTCAAAGCGTGAGCCTTTTTCCAAACTTCGAGCTTTTTATAGTCTCTCATTATTCTCCTACCTTTTACCTTTCGCCTTTCACCTTCCTCTTAAAACTTGTTGTGGGCTAAGACCATTTTCTTCGACCGTTTGAGCGCGTTCTCTATACGCTCAAGCAAAGTGGCCTTGTGCGTGATCTTTTGCATTTTCTCTTCGTATTCTTTGGCTTTCTCGGCAGGGTCAAACAGCATGGCGGTGCACATGCAGTTCTTACGACCTTTGGCCATCAGGATATCGTAATTGACACAACTTTTACAGCCGCTCCAAAAAGCTTCGTCCTGGGTTAATTCTGAGTACGTTACCGGTTCGTAACCTATCTCGGAATTGATCTTCATTACAGCCAAACCGGTGGTCAGGCCAAATATTTTAGCTTCAGGATATTTCTCGCGTGATAATTGGAACACGCGGTGCTTGATGGCCTTAGCCAAGCCTACCTTCCGGAACTCAGGGTTGACGATCAGGCCCGAATTGGCCACAAAATCGCCGTGGCTCCAGGTCTCTATATAGCAAAAGCCAGCCCAGGTACCGTTGCGATGCAATGCGATAACTGATTTACCTTCAAGCATTTTAGTAGCGACATACTCGGGCGTGCGTTGCGCGATACCCGTACCGCGGGCTTTTGCTGAAGCAGCCATCTCATCACAGATCTGTGCAGCGTATTCAACATGCTGTGCAGATGCCACTATGATATCAAAATCTTGTATTGTCATTAGTTTAATAGAAAAACTACCGTTAAATAATTGACCGTTAGGCCTTATTAATTGAATGGTTTTGGATCAAAAAGGTTTGTTTATCCTTTCTGATAGTTTTAGGGGGAGGGCGCATGGCCTACATTCAAACCCGTGGAATGAACGGCCTTCGTCGTGATGGGGAAAATGTAAAAAAGTCAGCAATTAAAGCAGCGGCAACCCAGGCGAAGATCGCTTTAGGGGCAGGCTTTATGATGCTTGTTTTTTTCATTGTTTTATAACGCGTTGGTGTTATTGAAATCGGGTGCAAAAAACTGCATTAAATTTAACTTATGCAAGTAAAAAACAAATAATGATATTTCCTTAACATACCACATTGCAACACGCTGACAGACAGACTATTTCAACAAAGTCATCGAACCGTATTTTTCATCATAAAACCGCCACGAAATCACTTCCAAAGAGCAGTCAAATTTTGTGAGCAATTTCAAGCCTGTTTTTCGGTCTGTTTTCTGATCAATTTTCAGGTTCATGCATCGACCATTTACACATCTTCACTTCGTCATATCTGCACATTTCCTTCCCTTTCAGGGGGCCGGGGGGCCACAATTATTTATCTTTGCCTCATGCTTGACCCGCAACAGATATTTTCGATACAGACCGAACAAGAGTTTACCGATGCAGCCCTACAGGTGTTCCGTCATCAGGCACAGCATTGTCCGGTCTATCGTCAGTTTATTGATGGGTTACGGGTTGATATCGATAGCGTGGACAGCATCGCTAAGATCCCATTCCTGCCGATATCGTTCTTTAAGTCGCATAAGGTGCTCAGTAACGACGCGCCTGTCGAGGTCACCTTTACAAGTTCAGGCACCACAGGCATGATAACCAGCAGCCATTATGTCACCGACGTTAAATGGTACGAGGAAAGTTTCCGACGGTCTTTTGATCTGTTCTATGGTGATATTAAAAGCTATTGCGTTTTAGCGCTCCTCCCCTCCTATTTAGAGCGCGAAGGTTCGTCATTGATCTATATGGCGCAGGATCTGATCACACAGTCCGAAAACCCGGATAGCGGTTTTTATCTGTACAACCACGCCGACCTTTACGATCAACTACAACGTCAGCAACAAAATAAAAAGCCGACGATACTGATCGGCGTCACCTTCGCCCTGCTCGATTTTGTAGAACAACACGCGATCAACTTCCCCGAACTGATCGTAATGGAGACCGGCGGCATGAAAGGCCGCCGCAAAGAGATGATCCGCGAGGAACTGCATGATATCCTGTGCCAAGGGTTCGGCGTAGCTAAGATCCATTCAGAATACGGCATGACGGAATTATTAAGTCAGGCTTACTCTAAAGGCGACGGCATATTCAATTGCCCTCCATGGATGCGCATCATCACCCGTGACACTAATGATCCACTTAGCTTTACCGGCACCGACCGTACCGGCGGCATCAACGTGATCGACCTGGCCAATATCAACTCCTGCAGCTTTATCGCTACGCAGGACCTGGGTAAAGTGGCTGCAGATGGCTCGTTTGAGGTATTGGGGAGGTTTGACCATTCGGATATCAGGGGGTGCAATTTGCTGGTGGGGTAACAAACAGTCATTCCGTCCGTTAGTTAACGGATCGGGAACCCATCAAACAGGTCAGCCATAAAAGCCTTAAACTTTGCGTATGAGGTGCTGAAACAAGTTCAGCATGACCTTTGTGATTTAAATATACTATTTTTACTCCCATCATCTGAACAAGAACATGATAGAGAAATTTTTAAAAGACGACCAAGATCCCAAATGCGTCGAGAAGGTTTACGGTCGCTTAGTTGACCTGTTGACCACCGGCGAAGAGATCCTATACATTGCTACGCAAAAAAAACCATTGGTAAACATCCTGCCGGATGCCGTTGCGCTGACCACTAAACGGGTGCTGTTTTTCACCCCGGCAAATTTAGGTTTATCGATGAAATTTATAGATTTTGCCTGGAAGGATATCAAAGATGTTTTCACTAAAGAAGAGATCATTGGTGCCATCTTCAGCGTGCAGCAAGTTGGCGGCGGCGAACAGGGAACAGACTACCTGCCTAAAGTACAGGCACGCAAACTGTATCAATATGCCCGTGAACGTGCCGACATGGAGCGCGAAGCACGACACCAACGCAGCCTGGAAGAAAAACGTGCAGAATCAGGATCGGTAAGTATAGATCGCCCGCAGAACGTAGCTTTTCAGCCTGTCGCACCGATGTCGATACCAACGCCTGCTCCACAGCCTGAGCCGGTAGTTGTGATCGCTCCACCGGCACCCGCGCCTACTCCGCCGCCCGCGCCGGAAGTTAAGCCCGATGTGCTGACCGAAAAGCTAAAAAAATTAAAAACGCTTTTTGATAATGGTCTGATATCGCAGGAAGAATATAACGCAAAAAAGCTGGAGTTGTTAAGCGACTTTTAAAATAGCAGAACCCGCCATTGAGCGGGTTCTTTTGTTTACGATGAGATCTGAATATATTCCGGCAGGTCCTGCAAAAAGCTATAGCTTTCGTTGATCAGGTCTATCTTACAGTAATAATGGTTTAGTCCATTGGTCACTGCCAACAGCGGCACCTTGTGTACCATGTTATAACGCGCCACCTGATCAAAAGTAGCCTGGGTGATATTTACCGACGGTGCTTTGCACTCTACCAGCATCACCTTCTCGCCTTTGTTATTGCGTACCAAAATATCAGACCGGCGTTGCATGCCGTGCAGTTTCAATCCACCCTCTAAACCGATCAGTGTTTTAGGATAGCCCTTTTGTTTGATCAGGTATTGTACAAAATGCTGGCGCACCCATTCCTCGGGTGTGATGATGATATTGCGCTTGCGCAACTCGTCGAACAGGGAATAAACGCCCTCGTGCTCGGTGATCTTAAAGGGATGTGGTGGCAAATTAAGCGGCTGCAACAGGTCGTTCATCGACAGCAAAATTAACATTTTTCGCTATGGAAGTCTCAGACTTCAATTCATCTGTAGACTTCAGTTGCAAACTGAAGCCAGAGCATTTAATATTTTCGTAATTTGCCCTCCGAAAAGATGACCGCGCCTGAAATACTTAAAGACCTCCGTAACCGAAAGTTTAAGCCCATGTACCTGCTGCATGGCGACGAGCCGTATTTTATAGATCAGGTAAGTAATTATATCGAGCACGATCTGCTCCCCCCTGCCGAGCGCGGCTTTAACCAGACCATACTATACGGAAAGGACACCGATGTGATGACCGTGTTGAACGCCGCCAAACGCTACCCCATGATGGCCGACTACCAAGTGGTGATGGTAAAGGAAGCACAGGACATGAAATGGGGTAAGGATGATGACGATAAAAAGTCCATCAATCCGCTGCTGGCTTATCTGGAGAACCCGTTGCCGAGCACGATCTTGGTATTCTGTTACAAGTACGGCAAATTCGATAAACGTAAAAAAACCTACAAGGCGATCGACAAAACGGGTTTGATCTTTGAGTCGAACCCGATGTATGATAACAAGATACCGGGTTGGATCGAAGGCTACGTTACCGATAAGCAATACAAATTAAGCAGCCAGGCATCAGCTATGCTGGCCGAATATTTGGGCAATGATCTATCTAAGATCGCCAACGAGTTGGATAAGCTGATGCTGAACGTAGAGAAAGGGCAAGAGATCACCCTCAAGCATATTCAGGACAACATCGGTATCAGTAAAGAATACAACGTTTTTGAGTTACAGACCGCCCTGGTGCGCAAGGATGCTTACAAGGTCAATCAGATCATTAATTACTTCGAGGCTAACCCAAAATCAAATCCGATCGTGTTGGTATTGGGCAACCTGAATAACTACTTTACTAAGGTATTGATCTACCATTACCTGAAAGATAAATCGCAAGCGGCAAAAGAACTGGGCGTGAACCCCTACTTTGTAAAAGATTACGAAGCCGCTGCCCGCAGCTTTGATTACGGCAAAACCATGAAGATCATCAGCTACCTGCGCGAATATGACCTAAAAAGCAAAGGTGTAGAATCGACCGCCGGCCCCGGCGAGTTGATGAAGGAATTGATGTTTAAGATACTTCATTAAGTCGGAAGTCTCAAGTCCGAAGTTTCAATTCCGAAGCCCGAAGTCCGAAGTTATCAATTTAGTTAAACTCAAAAGTCCGAAGTTAAAGCTTTCACCTTCAACTCCGGACTTTCGACTTAAGACTCCAGACTTAAGACTCCCTACTTAGAACTGCATAATATTCTTATCTATCCAGGCCACCCTCGTCTTCAGGAAGGTACGCATATAGTCAACTTCTTTGTCGTAAGCGCCGGTCACTACGGCGTTGCGCCAGATGTATTTATCCAGGATAGGCCATTTCTCAAAATTCTTTTTCTGCGATAGGGCCAGATACTTTTCGTTATAGTCTATATCTCTAAATATCTGTTCAACGGCGGTGGCACGCATGGCGGTCCAGCGGTTACGTACTTTGATGTTAAAGTTATAATCTTGCGCCAGGCGTAAAAACCATGTACCATCGCGCACGTACCAGTTCTCGGGGTTTTTAGCAATGGTACTGTCGATATTGCCGCTGCTCAGGTCAAAATCCCAAACCGGACCCATGCCCATTTTAGCACCTTTATCTTTAAAGAAGAATACGCTGCTAAAGTCGCGGGCATCCTGATTCTTCACGGTCTCCATGGTCAGCAGCCAGTTCACAAATGAGTCGCTGTTGATGAATTTGGCATAACCATTAACCGGGTCGCCCCAATTTGATGAGAAGATAGCATCTTCGGTATCCTGAAAATATTTTTTAATGTAGGCCAACTGGGCTGGGGTAGCTTTTTCGTCGGGTGATTTGATAGCCACCGGCAGATCCTTAGTTGTGCGAAACCAGTTAGGTGCATCCAAACGATAATCTAACTCTAACAAGTAGCCGCCTGTAATATCCGTTGACGATGCGGTCATCTCCGTGATATTAACTCGGGCAGTATTTACCTCAACCTGAGCGGTCATTAGATAGTTTCCTTGATATTGGCCATTTAGGAATACTTCTACAAAACGGCTTTCGGGCGCAAAGTCTGATCCTAATCTACGGGCCAGTTCCAATGCCACACGGTTACGCATCAATGTTTTATCATTATAGTTGGCTAATAGTACCCAATCCTTAGCCGATGGCATACCCAGCATCGATGATTTGTTATCCAGCTTAATACGGTAAGGCTTTTTAGGGAACAAACTCCAGCTTGAGTTACCCCTGCCGCGGATACGCATGGTAGCGGGCGACTTGCTCTCAAATTCGCCGTTACCGTTCACCGATACCGTTCCGTTAACATAGGTTTCTTTAGATGTAATAGCGCCCGAACTAGTGATATTGATGATCGGGATACCGGTGAATACTTTCACCATCACCTTATAATCGCGGGTAACGCCTTGCGGGGTTTGCACTTTGTAAGTGACCGGTAAGCTGTAATCTGTAACGGTAGTACCGCTGATCAGCAAGGTATCAACAACTTTTATAAGCGTACCCGGGGTACGTGTGGTAAAAGTTACCGCGAGTTTTTTTACCGCGTTAACGTCAGGCAATACGGCAAGCAATTGGTTGTTAGCCTCATCGATAGTGAAAAGTACATCGGTAGCTATTTTGCCTGCGTTATATTTAACCTCTAACTTGGCTGATGTTATAGCTGCCGCGCTGATGCTACCACCTCCGCCACCGGGTTCGGGTACAATGCTGGTACTTTTTTTACAACCCCAAACAGTAATAACCAGTAATAAAACTAAAAGGCAATTTTTTTTCATATCCTGATCTTAACGGGTAATACAAAGATAGCGGCCACTAAACGTAAAACGCTACAATTATGTTATCGTAAAAAGACCAAAACCGCATCAACAAGTACCGAACATTAGCTAATTGACAATTTATTGACAAATAAATTAAAGATCAATAAATCTATCTAATAACCGTGACCATCCCTGTACGCTGAAATTCTTTTTTGCGATAGACATCAAAGGCGCTAAATACCCAATAGTAGGTACCTACGGGCACGGGGGAGCCGGATGACTGACCGCTCCAGGTCATAAATTTGTTATTGGTGGTAAAAACCTCTTTACCGTGCCGGTTATATATTTTAATGTGGTTAAGGTTAAAAACACCTTCAACTTTAGGCGCGAAAAGATCGTTCACCCCATCGCCGTTAGGCGTAAAGGTATTGGGCGCGATCATATTAGGCTCGGGCGGCGGTTGCACCAGTACGGTCACTTTGTTTATCTGTATGCATCCGGTGCCGTTTATAGCACGGATGTAATAAGTGCCACTTACTGATATATTTTGCGGATCGGCTAATGGCTTGGTGCAGGCGGCATCTGTCCAATAGCTGAAAGTGGGGTTGGCTACGCGTGTATGCGTTCTGGTAATATCTACCGTAAGGGGATAAACCACCGGTAACGGTTCATAAACCGTAAAATATGGCACCGGATAAACAGTGACATCGATCTTAGCTACGTTCCCTATGCAGCCATACCGGTTAACTGCATAGTAATAGTAGGTACCGCTTTGCGTAATTATGGCAGGGGCCGTTACCGGCTTTGTAGCGGCGGCATCGGTAAAAAAACGAAAGGTGGCCCCGTTAGCATTCTCGGCCCCATCCTGTATAGAGCGCAGCAAATTAAGCGGCGGGCAACCTGCCATAACTTTGTCTGTGGCGGTAATGATCGGCTCGACCGTTAAATATACCGACCTGACGGTAGTACACGCCGCGCGCGAACTTGCCCGTACGTAAAAATAACCCGATCTGTCGATAGCCGTAGGGTTAGCCACTCTAACGGTTAAGGCCGCATCTGTAAAATAATCAAAGGCAACGCCGGGATCGTCGGTGGTAAATGCCTTGGTCAGGTCTATCGTATTCGGCGCACATACGGCTACCTGAGGGATCGCGTTCAGCGGCGGCCCCTCAAACAATTGCACATGTATCTTGCCTATGTCTGTACAGCCGTACGCATTGCTTCCCCGTATATAATAATCGCCCATCTGGGATATCTTGCCGGGGTCGGATATAAAATTCTGCCCATCGGGGTCGGTATAATACTCAAAGGTCAGGCCCGAGCTGCTTCCTTGCGTAATTGCAGGATCCCGTAAGTTTACACCCGTAGCGGCGCAGCCCTCTATATAACCCGCCACACTTAGTTTGAAAGGCTCGTTTATTTTGGTGATGGTGGCCGTGAACGTATTTTCGCAACCCAGGCCCTCGTAAGGCATAATGTGCAATTTATACATGGTGCCATCGGGCGGGGCAGGCGTTATCCTTAGTGTTGGCGACTTACTTATTACCGAATCCTTAGCGTTGGTCCAGGTGTAATTCTCAAAGCCGGCTGGAGCGGTCAAATTAACGCCATCAAAAGCACCGGCGCAATAGTTATTACCGGTGATGGGTGACACGCATTTCTCGTTAAAATCAAGATAGGTGTAACCAAAATGGCCGCCCTTGCTGCAATCTCGGGTAATGAATTCTAACTGAAAACGCTTGCCTTTACGACCCGATATACGAATGGTTATTGGCGACCAGGGTTTGTAATAGACCGTAGCTGCCCTGTCCCTTCGGCCGGCCACAAAACCATGCAAGCCGGCGGTAGCAGTAAAATTGAAAGACCCGCAAGGCCGATCGCTCGGGTCTTCGAGATTGATAACGTTGGCCGTAAATTTAGGCTGTTCGCCGTCGGTATGGTCAGTGATATTCTGAAACACCACGGCATAGTAGTAGATCATCGTGAAGTCATCATCGGGCACAATAAAATCATAAGTGATGCGCTCTGCAAACCCGCTATTATTACGCCCGCCGCCTGATACAAATTCGTTACCGAGTTTCAAGGTGTAATTGCTGCCATTGGGGCTATTTACCGGGAAACCACCATGTTGATCCCTATCCTGGGGCGACTTGTTTTGCAGTAGCAAATGAGTGTTGCCTTCCGGTGCAGTGATCTCGTCGCCCCAGTTTATTGGTTGAAGTCCGGTCGAATCGGCCCTGGTAGCGTAACGTTTCCAGCCCGTAAAAGTACCGTCCTCGAAACCCAGATTAGACGGGCACGACTGCGCGAACACGGCGGAAAACACCATCAGCAACAAAAGCAACAAAAACAGTCTTTTAAAATACATTAGGCTTTGCTGATGAGGAGGTCAGTGTCTCAAATATAACGCTTTACCCGTTAGAACACCAAAATATTTTGATGTAGCTCACAACCACATTACGCCTGTAGTATCGGTTTGGTTGCCGTACAACCATGGCGATGTGCTACCGCTTCCGTTTTAGGGTCAGCACAGTAATTTCCGGCCAGATACCCAGCCTGCCCGAGAAAGCTAAAAAGCCAAATCCGCGGTTAATGTAAAGGTACCGCCCGGCATGCTCGGCCAAGCCCGACCAATGCTTGTAACGATATTGCACCGGGCTCCAACGTAGCGCGGCCGCTTCGATACCGAATTGCGCCCCATGGGTATGCCCTGCCAGGGTAAGGTGAATGTTCGACGGATGATCTTTAACAACTTTCTCCCAATGGGTAGGATCGTGCGATAGCAAGATCTTAAAGGCGTTGGGGTCTACTCCTGTTAACGCTTTATTAAGGTCCCCTTTCTGTACAAAATGGTCGCCCCAGTTCTGCACACCGATCAGGCTGATCTTTTGGCCATCTTTCTCCAACTCTACGTGCTCATCCAGCAGCAACTTATAGCTCATAGCCCAATGGTTAACTTTTAGCTGCTCCAAGTTGGCGTGCTTTTCGGCCTCGCTATCCCATTTTATGTAATCACCGTAATCGTGATTACCCAAAACAGAGAACTGCCCGAACGGCGACTTTAGCTGACGGAAACGTTCGATATAAGGCTCTATTTCGAAGGCGGCATTGTTTACCAGATCTCCTGTAAAAACAAAAAGGTCGCTTTTTTGCGCCTGGGCCAGGTTGATGCCACGCTGAACGGCTTCGGGGTTATCAAAACTACCGGCATGGATATCGGACAGTTGGGTGATGGTAAAGCCGTCAAAAGCCTCGGGCAGGTCGTCGAAATAAATAGTTTGGCGATGTACCTTATAATGATACTTGCCCTTCCACATGGCGTAGAAGAAACTGCTGAAAGGGATAGCTGCGATCAGGATAGCCAGCTCGCTAATGAATTTGCGACGCGATGGGAAAAATGGCTCGCCATTTTTGGGGTTACTACTCAGATATTTCACAACACCAGCAAAAAAACGGCCGATATCGCCCAAAAACATCACAATTATAAAAATGAGCTTGCTTACAAAGAACGTAAGGAACAAGCTGAGCATATACTCGTGGAAGTGCGACAGCCCTTTAGCCGTGCTCAGGAAGAACAAGCCCCCAAGGAAGACAACCGTAACACCAATAGAAACAATGAGATAACACCAAAGGAGAATCTGCTGGGCGCGTTTGTTCTGCCAGTCTAAGGTCCAGGTCTTTAGGCCATGGTACACGTACCAGTCCATCAGGAAAGTAACAACACTAAAAATTAAGAATAGCTTAAAGATGCCTCCGCCGCGCATAAATGAAATAAAATGAGCGGGCAAAATACCAAAACGCAGGGAAAGGGGAAGCTAACAGCTTAAAAATGACAGAAAAACAAGGGAATTGTTAAATTACAGCACGACCGTCAGGTTCGCAAGCCATGGCGGCCGCGCTTAATTTCCATATCACTCAGCACTTGTCAATAGTCCAAACCAAAGTTTGGGTATCACTCGTGTTCGGGTCAGGTTCGCAAGCCATGACCGTCACAATTCAATTTCGTACTTCTTATTATCAATAGTTTAAATTCCTTAAGGGAAAGGGCATTTAAAACGTATCAGTATCAATTAACAGGTATTAACCATTAGGCAACAGTAGTGCCAATTGGCAAAAAGTAGGTAAACGCGCTAAAACAGCATATTTTAAGTACGACGAGGTATTCCCGGGGGAAAGTGATTGCCCGATCTGGGGAATTGCGGTGTGGAAATTAAAGTATCCCTCCTTGGGGAGGGGTGCGGTTGTCAAGAGCGATGGCGGGGAGGGGTTTCGGCGCGATGCATCATGGTTAACCCCTCCCTGCATTTACGCACGAACCATGCCCGCCCCTCCCCAAGTAGGGATTTATTTATCACGTTTTCGCTCCCCCTTTAGGGGGCCGGAGGTCTTTTTATTACTTTTGCCACCATGATCAGCACCACTCCTTTCGATAGCATCATCTTTGACCTCGACGGCACCCTTTGGGATTCGACCGCAAATGTGGTCGTGGCCTGGCAAAGGGCTAAAGAGCAGGTAGACTATATCCGTCGCGACATTACCCGCGATGATGTGCGGAGTATTACCGGACTGGCTTATGATGTCATCTTCGAGACCTTGTTCCCTTATTTGGATGATGATAAGCGTAACGAGTTTAAAGGCATCTGCGCTAAGCACGAATTGGATGTGCTGTACAAATTGGGCGGCGACCTTTACCCCGAACTGGCGTCCACCTTAACTTATCTGCAACAGAAATACCGCCTGTTCATCGTCAGCAATTGCCAGGCGGGTTATATCGAGGTATTTTTGGGCAAGCAGGGCATGGACCAGTATTTTGAAGGGCACCAATGCTACGGCACTAAAGGTCAGCCTAAGTTCCGGAATATCCTTGATGTAGTGAGCGACTATAGCTTGCAAAACCCCGTTTACATTGGCGATACCAATGGCGACCGCGATTCGGCCGCAAAAGCGGGTGTGCCTTTTATTTTTGCATCCTACGGTTTCGGCAAGGACGTTACCGGCGGCATCGCCACCATAGATCAGGTAGCCGACCTCAAAAATATTTTGTAAAAGCGCGTTTTAACAATAATTAACAAGTGTAAATTCCGTTTTAAACGAAATTTAGGCATCTTTAGCAGGTGCATCCTTGTCACGCGCTTTTTTATGAGAACTATCCTACTTTCCTTCTTCGCGGTCCTGTTCACAACATTTTCGTTCGCCCAACAAAGCGGCGTTAGCGGTGTTATAACCGACGAGACCGGCCACACCGTACCCTTTGTAAGTGTGCACGTTAAGGGCACCACCCGCGGCACATCGGCCAATAGCGAGGGTAAATACACTTTGCAGGTGCCTGCCGGTAACCATGAGTTGTTATACAAAGCCATTGGCTATAAACAGGTAAGCAAAACGGTTACCGTTAAGGGCGCCGAGACCATGAACGTGCAACTTTCGGCCGAAACTTATGAGTTAAGGAACGTCACCGTACGTGCCGGCGGCGAAGATCCGGCTTATGCCATCATCCGTAAGGCGATCAAAAACCGTAAAAAATACCTTAACGAGGTTGACTCCTACACTGCCGAGGTGTACACCAAGGGCCTGCAAAAACTGCTGCAAACCCCAAAAACCTTTTTAGGCCGCGATCTGGATGAGATGGCCAAACGTAACGGTCTTGACTCTAACCGTTCGGGGATCGTTTACCTGTCCGAATCAGAATCAAAATACTCTTTTAAACGCCCTAACGAGGAGCACGAGGAGATGATATCATCTAAGGTGTCGGGCAGTAACCAGGGTTTCAGCTTTAACCGGGCATCAGACCTGAAGGTAAACTTTTACGAGAACCGCCTGGATTGGGAAGGCCTCAGCAACCGTCCTTTTATCTCGCCCATAGCTGATAACGCGCTGTTTTACTACAACTATAAATACATCGGTTTTACTACCGAGAACGGCGAGACCATCAACAAGATCAAGGTGATCCCCAAGCGCGACCACGACCCGGCTTTTGATGGCTACATTTATATTATGGAGGATAGCTGGCGCATACACAGTGTAGACCTGGTGATGGCCAAACGATCTAACATCTTTCTGTTGGATAGCCTTAAGATCAAGCAACAATTTTTGCCGGTAGATAAGGTATGGATGCCGTCGTCGGTGAAGTTTGAGTTTGGTGGTGGTTTGCTGGGCTTTAAATTTGCGGGCTACTTTATCGGCATCTTCCGCAATTACGAGGTGCAGCCTACGTTCGCCAAAAACTCGTTCCGCGAGGTGATGAGGATCACCAAGGGTGTCAACAAAAAAGACTCGTCTTATTGGGAAGCGTCGCGCCCGATCCCGCTTACAGACGAGGAGATAACCGACTATAAAAAGAAAGAGGTACTGGCCGCCAAACGCGAATCAAAAGAATACCGCGACTCGCTGGATGCCAAGCGCAACCACTTCACCGTGGGCAAGCTGATCACCGGCAATGGTTATAATTATTATAACCGCAACACCAAAACCTACATGCACTTTAACTCTATCGGCAAGTCGTTGTTATACAACACGGTAGAGGGTTTTGTGGTAGATTATGCCGCCAACTTTAGCAAACAGATAGATACCGCCACCAACCGTTACTTTAACTTTGGCGGGAAGGTGCGCTACGGTTTTGCCAACCAACTGTGGCATGGCAGCGCGTGGACCAGCATATCCCACCGCGACCTATCCATCAGTTTAAGCGGCGGCAGCGACGTGCTGGACATGAACAACCGCACATCACTAACCACCTGGTGGAACACCGTACACAGCCTGCTCTTCCGCGAGAATTATCAAAAATTGTATGACAAGCAGTTCACCAATTTCGGTATCGGCACGCGCCTGGCCGGCACCTGGACCGGCGGCCTTAGCGTAGAATACAGCAACCGCAAATGGCTGCCCAACACGGCCAGCTTTAGCTTATTTAAACCAAAAGGTAACGAGTTTACATCCAACAACCCATTTGTGCCCAATGCCGAGGTGCCGCTTTTTGCACAGAACCAAGCCTTTAAAGTGGGCCTGCGCACCAGCTACGATTTTAGCAACAAATACGCCACCTACCCCAACGGTCGCCGTTACCTGCCATCAAAGTACCCGCGGATAGATGTGAGCTTTACCCACGCGTTCGATAACGTATTCGGCTCGGATGTGAGCTACAGTTTGGCACAGGCCGATATCACCAAGAGCGACATCAAAATGGGCATGTTCGGCAAGTCGTCGTTCTATGTGGGTGCTGGTAAATTCTTCGGTGTTAAAAATATCACTTATGTAGACTATCGCCATTTCTCGGGCAACCAGATCGTGCCTTTTGATGGCGGCATCAACCAATTTGCCTTGCTGAACTACTATACCTACAGCACATCAAGCGAATACCTGGAAGGCCACTTTGAGCAAAACTTCTCAGGCTTTTTCCTGAACAAGCTGCCGCTGATCCGCCAACTTAAATTGCAGGAAATACTAAAAGTGAACTACCTGAGCACCCCTGCCCTGCGCAACTACACAGAGCTGGGCTTTGGCGTGCAATACCTGGCCTTTAGGGTGATGTATGCCAAGTCTTTCAACGGCGCGTTGAATGCGCCGCATGGGATAAGGATAGGGATAGATCTGTAGGGGACCAAACAAGCAATTAAAGACCGAACCATTTTAAGCATTATTTTTCACATGAAAAGAGCCTTATCAGTTGTAGCGTTTTGCGGTGTGGGTATGTTTTACGCTTCGGCGCAAAAACTACCGTCTAAACAAACGGTCAGTGTTATTGCCCCTACCGAAGCATCTGTAGATGGCAAAGCGACCGAGTGGGGGAACTCTTTTCAGGCTTATAATAATAATATAGAGACTTTCTACACCATAGCTAACAACGGTGAAAAGATCACCCTGATCCTGCATGCAAAAAGATCCCGGATTATAGAAAAGATAATTGAGGGAGGGGTAAGCATCACATTTAATACCACAGGAAAGAAGGACGACCCCAAAAGTTCGGTAGTTCTATTTCCATTGATGCCTTTGCCGCGTTGTAAAGGAATATTAGTAGCGGCCGGGAAAAGCTTGACCGGTAAAACTTATGATAACGACGGGAATGACCTTACCGCCTCAATAAAATCTGCAAAAAACACAAAGCAAGATACAGCAAGCGCCAAAGCAAATGAAATGTTAAGAGCAAGCCTTAAAGAGATCAAAATAGCGGGTATGCCAAATGTTGTCGATTCTATTGCAGGCGTGGACGATAAGACAGCTTACTACCGCACTTTGCCGTTGAGAGCTCACAAATTCAAGATCATCCCGATAAACAATAAAAACAATATTGAGGCGATGGTACAATTTGATAGCAATGGCGAACTGAATTATGAGTTGGCCATCCCGATAAAACACTTGTTTGACCCGTTAACTCCATTGAAAAGCTTTTTTTACAACATTACGATCAATGGTCGCGGCGAAGATGGCAGGCCCGGCAATACATGGCAATATGCACCGCCGCCTCAACAAGGCATATTAAATCAGGATCTGGAAGAGCCGACCGACTTTTGGGGCGAGTATATATTGGCGCAAAAACAGTAGCCCTTGTTTGCCCTCCGGTTAGATCGCTAACAACATTCAACCATAGCACCTATTTGGCACGACCGGACCTGATGCATCAGTAAAAATGATCAAATACAGCCCACTTGTGGGCAAAAAAATAAACGGCGAGTCGGTAGCAGTTATTCTGCCGGTGAGGATAAACGAAGGACTGACCGTTGAAAAATATATCACCAATATTTTTGACGACCCCGAGTTTGACAGGAATATTAACAACTACTCAGATCACATTGTAGCCCTGATGTTCGATATGCAGGCCTTTTTAGATAATGGCACAGTGAAATGGCAACACCTGGACGATGTACTGGCCACGCTAACGCAGGAAAAATTGGATAAACTAATGATAGACCGGGCAAATGAGAACTAAGATCATCCGCATCTACATCATCACTTCGCTGCTGCTGATAGCAGCACTATCTTACAGCTTTTTTACTAATTTAAAATTTAGGCAAGAGGTAGCCCGCGAGCGTTTCAACGAGGACGTAGTGAGCTTTTTTAACGAGGTGTGCTTAGGCGGCGAGGAAGGCGGATCGCGCATCACCCGGAAATGGGGATCGGAGATGCGGCTTTATATTGTAAAAGACAGCGCCTACAGCCAACAGGTCGAAAAAATAAAAGAAGTGGTGAAGGATGCCAATAAGCTTTTTAGCGACGGTTTCAAGATCAGCCTGGTGACCGACTCTGCCAAAGCTAATTCATATATCGTACTATCAAGTCACGAAAATTTGGTCCAATTCCCACGGTTCGGTAATGAACTGGGTGGTATGAACGAAAGATTTTTTGGGCACTTCACTTATAATTTCACAAAGGATACGATAACCAATTCGGTGATTTATGTAAACACCGGCAAGCCTTTTAAAATGCAGCGCAACGCGATAGTGGAAGAGATCGTTCAATCATTGGGTATGGGTAACGATACCGACGTGTACAATAACAGTATTTTCTTTCAGCATAAATATAGCGCCGGTCTCGACACGCCTACCTGGTCTAAGATGGACGAGCAACTGATCAAGATCCTCTATCACCCTAAAATGCAGGTGGGGCTTAACCGCGTGCAAACAGTGCCGTTGGTGAATGAGATATTGGAGGAGTTGAAGTAGACAAATATCTATTTGATATTCGCGCCCATTATCGCATCTTTACCTTAACCAATTAAAACCCGAGACCTGACAGCGATGAAAAAGTTCCCTTTCCTTATCCTTGCTTTTGTAGCCCTTTTTATTACCGTTAACGCCCGTTCGGCCAAACCGGATGCCCGCAACGTTGCCGACGACGCCCTTACCGGCACCTGGCAACTTTGCAATGCTACCACTTTACAGCCCGATACAGCCATTGGCGGCAAGCCCGGCATTAAACGTTTTAAATTCATTAACAATAATAAATTTTTAGTGATCGAGACCCGCCAGGGCGGCGCCATGCTGGTAGGCAGTTTCTCGGGCGCTTACATTATAGACGGCGATAATTACGTGGAGACTATAGACCTTAACGCCCCCAACATTTACGGCCGACCGGCGCAGCCGAAGTTCTCGTTCAAATACAAGATCAAAAATGGTTTGCTGTATGTAGATGGTACGGATAACGGCTATCACGAGGTTTGGGCGAAGGTGAAATAAGGAGTTGATATTTAACATATCAAATAACCTTAAATGAAAAGCCTGCAAACCATCAAATTGCTGTTGCTATGCCTGGCGATCAACGGTCATGTCTTTGCGCAGAACCGTGCTGCACCAGCCGTTCTATCTAAATACCAAACAAAAAGCGGGCGGACTTTTACGCTTTACAATGACCATACCTTCCAGATCATGCGGTCTACTCCCAAGGGCCATATGGAGGGTACATTATGCGATACGATAGCAAAAGGCAGCTGGTCGGTTGTGAACAAGTCTGTTTTAAAACTTAGCGAGACCCAAGAAAGCAGAAAAGTTAAGTACAAGATAGATAAGGACAATAAGCTATCTAACGATAGTGTTTACTTTAAAATAGTATTGCCGGAGAGCGACACTTTCTTTGATCAAAAATTTGAATTCACATTTGGCTTTATTGGAGTTGACGCGCCGACAAATACCCGGACAACAAAATTTACGATCAGCAAAAAAGACGTTTTTAAACACAGCGCCGATAATGGTTATCTGGCAACATTCTCGGCACTGGATATGTCCCCGATGAATGCCGAATATTTGGGCAAATGCTACCAACGGGTCTATTTCGATATCGCCAACGATATCAAACTTGATAAAAACTTCAACTACTATACCATCACCCTAACCAACTTTACCGGGTGCTTTGTAGAACGGGCTGCAGTAGATAACGACTATGTGGTTTTAACAGCGGACGGTTTGCATTGGCAGGATATGGATTTTAAGAAGGTGAAATAGAAAACGGTACAACCTGTCGCCCCCCCAAGCGACCGCAATTATACCGTTCATGATCGTTCATGGCCAAAATTCTCAACGCCAATGAAAGTGACTAAATATCAACACATTACAAACATCGTTCACTACACCGTGTTCACGGCATAAAAAATCTATACTGATTATCAATAATTTACACATTTCGTATAGCACTTGTTCACGCGTGAACGATCTGGTTGTGCCTAACAGATATCGTAGTGCCAACACGCCACTAAATACGGCATCCGGTTATTAAGATCGTATCCTATTTGCTATCTTAGCACACTTTAATTTAAAAATGAATAGATTTTACGGCACAGGGGTAGCCATGGTAACCCCTTTTTTGGCAGACGGACAAGTCGACTATCCGGGTTTAAAAAACCTGATCGACCATTTGATCGACGGCGGCGTGGAGTACTTAATTAGCTTAGGTACTACAGGCGAGAGCGCCACTTTAAGTAAGGAAGAGAAGCATAAGGTTCTTGAATTTACTGCCAAGACCGTGAATAAACGTGTTGCCCTGGTCGCCGGTATCGCCGGTAACAACACCATGGAAGTGGTGGAGCAGTTCCGCACGTTCGATGTGGAGGGTTACGATGCTATCCTATCGGCAAGTCCGCATTATAACAAGCCAACTCAGGAGGGTATTTATCAGCATTACAAAGCATTAGCCGAGGTATCTCCCCTGCCGATCATCCTGTATAACGTACCAAGCCGTACAGGCAGCACTATGAGCGCCGAGACCACCATCCGTTTGGCCAACGAGTTTAAGAATATTATTGGGATCAAAGAAGCATCAGGCAGTTTTGATATCTTCAACCAGATCCTGCGCGATAAACCTGCCGATTTTATGCTGATATCAGGCGATGATCCCGTTACCGTGCCTATGATGGCCATCGGTGCCGTGGGCTTGATCTCGGTTACGGGCAACGCTCTGCCAAAACGCACGTCAGACATGGTCCGCCACGCACTTAACGGCAACTTTAAAGCAGCCACCGAATTACACAACTCGCTGATCGAATTCACCCGCTTGATGTTTGTAGAAGGCAGCCCGGCCGGTGTAAAAACCTCGTTGAAACACTTGGGCGTTTGCGGCGATACTTTACGCTTGCCATTAGTACAAGTGAGCAACAAAACTGCTGAAGCGATAGTGGCTGAGACGGAGAAGTTGAAGTAAGGTGAAAGCTGAAAGGTCTTATTGAACGCCCGAACGCAAAACATATAAAATAAAAAAACCGCCGTTGATCTGACGGCGGTTTTTTTATGGGGTAAAGAGTAAAAATGCTATCAATAACTACTCCTTGTTTTTAGCATCCTGGATCTCCAAGCGGATAGCCTGGGCTAAATTTTTAAGGTCCTGCATGCCTTTACGCACACGTGTACCGGCGGCGCTGTTGCCTTTGGTGTAGAATTTGTCAGCATCAGCTTCTAAAGATGCGATCAGCTCTTTTACTTCAGTAAATTTTTTCATTTTAGTTACTCCTTTAATAATTGAGGTTTATTGTTTTGTTGAAGCTAATCTAAATTGTTTTTTTATTAAAAAGAAATTTGAAACTTAAAAAAATCTCTTGAAACAACAATTTAGACTATTTCGAAACGTCGAGCCTAATAAACTACGGAAATAGGCGTTATATCCCGAATATTATAGTGCAAATTAACGGTGGTATTCCTGATAGGAGTGCAGAAGATGAATGCTTGTATATACTTGTCGCCGCCATGTCACACCTCATGCTAGGGGTCATACAGCATACAATAAATTATTACCTTTGTGCACCCCTATTTTGGTCGTATGAAAAAATATTTTTCGCTCGTAACGTTCTCGCACACCATATTTGCCATGCCATTTGCCTTTATAGGCTTCTTTTTGGCGGTGACAACTACCGACCATACCTTTAAATGGCAGCAATTAGTGCTGATGGTATTGTGCATGATCTTTGCCCGTAACTCGGCCATGGCCTTCAACCGCTACTTGGATCGCGACATCGACGCCAAAAACCCCCGCACCAAACAGCGCGACATCCCCGCCGGTCGTATCAGCGCCAAAGCGGGTTTAACTTTCACTATCGTTAACTGCCTGTTATTTATAGGGACCACCTGGTTCATCAACCCATTGTGTTTTTACTTATCACCGATAGCTTTACTGGTAGTGTTGGGTTACAGCGCAACCAAACGTTTTACAGCATTATGCCACATGGTATTAGGGTTGGGCTTATCTCTCGCCCCTATCGGTGCCTACTTAGTAGTGACCGGCGAGTTCCAATGGTTGCCTTTATTCTTCTCGTTCTCGGTACTATGCTGGGTAAGTGGTTTCGATATTATCTACGCTTTACAGGATGAAGAGTTCGACCGCAGCCAAAACCTGCATTCTATCCCATCTTATTTAGGTAAAGTGAATGCACTGCGCCTATCTACTTTGTTGCATGTATTCTCGGCGGCGTTCATCGTAGTGCCGATATTCTTTACTCAGGTTGGCGTGTTATATTATGTCGGTATCGCGTTCTTCTGCGCTATGCTGATCTACCAGCACCTGTTAGTAAAACCTAACGACCTAAGCCGCGTGAATTTCGCTTTTATGACCACCAATGGTATCGCGAGTGTGGTATTTGCGTCGCTGTTTTTATTAGATCGAGCTCATTTGGTGGAGTATGTTTTGGGAAGGTTGTAAGAGAGAGAAAGCCTTTTTAAGGCACATACTTCAACAACTCTTCAAGTTCCTTATCGGTAAGATTAGCTTTTTCTGATTTATCGTAAATAGACAAAAGGTAAACGGTTTGCTCGGTAACCATCACGTTGGTCACTACCCTTGCGCCCCCACTTTTCCCTTTACCTTTCGACCGGATAGCAATACGGATCTTGTAACAACCGTCGCCAAGTGGGGTGCCTTGATGAGGTTCTACCTCTAAACTATCGATCAGCGCAGAGAACTCTTGTTTAATGGATGGGTACTTCTTGACCAGCCGTTTCAACTGTCTGTCGAACGGTGGGATGACCTCAATATTATAGTTCATCCAACAGGGCTCTGGCTGATCTCGTTTTCAAACGCCCCTCTTTAACTTGTTTCAAGTTATCAACAGCCTCCTTTATCTCAGCTATCAGCTGGGCTTTTTCCTCTGAGATAGTTTTGACTTTAACGTATGACAAGCCGTTAAGCACCTCCATAAGTGAAGCTGCCTTTGCATCCTTGATATCTAATAACACTTTCATCGCGTTCTCTTGTTACACAAATATACCAATAACGCATCAAACTTTATTTGTGATGATTATTTTTACACCATGCTCATCACCCTCCACCGCATCACCTCTGCTAACCCCGATTTCCGCCTACTGATCACCCAACTGGATGCCGACCTGCGCGAAATGTACGCCGATCTGATGGACAGCTACGATCAGCATAACATCATCGAGCAAATAGATACCGTAGTGATCGCCTATCATGATGACGCCCCGGTCGGCTGTGGCTGCTTTAAAGCATTCGATAGCGAGTCGGTAGAGTTAAAGAGGATGTTCGTTGCACGTGACGCTCGCGGGAAAGGCATCAGCAAACTCGTCCTTGCAGAACTGGAGAACTGGGCAGCTGAATTGGGTTATCGCTACACCGTTTTGGAAACAGGTAGCAAAAATATCGAAGCACAAGCATTGTATCGTAAGTCTGGGTATGGGGTGACGCCTTCTTATGGGCCTTATGTGGATCTGCCGGATAGTGTTTGTATGAGGAAGTGTCTGAATCGCTAAGCCCCAACTTATCATTGCGAGGAACGAAGCGATCGCGGATAAGCAGAGTGGTTTTGCATAGTTCGCGATCGCTTCGTTCCTTGCAATGACAAACTCAAAAAATATTTCGCATTTGACATTCAGCACTCGCATTCCTATCTCACTTTTTTTTCAAAAAATACACTACCTTTCCCGTAGAGTATATATATTTACATCGTGAAAGTAATTAACGTATTTATGGCTGGTGGTTTTTGGTGCTGCATGTGTAGTGACCGGGGGCATTGTTAGCGCTTATAACACGTTAATTAACAGCCTCTAAAGCATATGCCTAAGGGGCTTTTTCATATCACCTTTATACAAGAAAAACATGCAAAGCTTCAGAACAGAACTGGAGAACCCGATAGTCGAGAAGGATATCATCGACCTTGAACGCAAGATCCGTGAGTTCCGTGAGGGTAAGATACACGAGGAGAAATTTCGCAGTTTGCGTTTAGCGCGTGGCGTTTATGGTCAGCGCCAACCGGGTGTGCAAATGGTGCGTATCAAGCTTCCTTTTGGTAAGGTGACCTTTAAACAACTGCTGCGCATTGCCGATATAGCCGACGAATACGGCAGCGGCAACCTGCACCTCACCACTCGTCAGGATATACAGATACACTATGTAAGTCTTGATCGCACGCCCGAGCTTTGGGCTAAGCTGGAACAGGATGACATCACCCTGCGCGAGGCTTGTGGCAATACTGTACGCAACGTAACGGCATCTGCAAATGCGGGTGTGGATCCGTTGGAGCCATTTGATGTTTCACCGTACGCGCAGGCTACTTTCGAGTACTTTTTGCGTAACCCTATCTGTCAGGATATGGGCCGTAAATTTAAGATGAGCTTTTCATCTAATGATAAGGATACCGCTTTCTCTTATATCCACGATCTTGGTTTCATCCCCAAATTACGTGGCGATGAGCGTGGTTTTAAAGTGATGCTGGGCGGCGGCTTAGGTGCACAGCCAAGTATCGCGCACATCGTTCACGATTTTTTACCCGAGGATGAACTGATCCCGTTCATCGAGTCGGTTATTCGCGTGTTCGATCGTCATGGCGAGCGTAATAACCGTAATAAGGCCAGGATGAAATTCCTGGTAGCTAAGATCGGCATTGAGGAGTTGTTGAAACTGGTGGCCTTAGAAAAGGTCGCCAATAAAGTGAAGACTTATAAGATAGACCGCGACACCATACCCGCCCCCTCATTGGCAGATCATAACGGCGAATTGCTTGCTGCTCCGGATAGCATCCACTACGAACAATGGTTAGCTACCAACGTTTTTGAACAAAAGCAAAGCGGCTTTTATGGCGTATGGGTGAAAGTGCCTGTGGGTGATGTTAAGACCGACGAGGCTCGTAAATTGGTTGAAGGTTTGCGCCCTTGGGTGGCCGACGAGATACGTATCACGGCTAACCAGGGCTTGATGTTGAAGTACATACGCAAGGAAGCTTTGCCAAATGTTTATACAGCCCTAAAGGAAGTGCATTTAGCCGAACCGGGTTTTGATAGTTTGGCCGACGTAACCACCTGCCCGGGCACGGATACTTGTAATTTGGGTATCAGCAACAGCATGACCTTCGCACGTGTGCTGGAAGATCTGGTATATAACGAGTACGAAGAGTTTGTCAATAACCGCGATATCAAGATCAAGATCAGCGGCTGTATGAATAGCTGCGGACAGCATGGTTTAGCGCACATCGGTTTCCATGGTAGTTCGCTAAAAGCGGGTACTAAGGTGTTGCCATCTATGCAGGTAATGCTGGGCGGCGGTACAGTAGGCAATGGCGTTGGTCGCGCGGCTGATCGTGTTATCAAAGTTCCCGCTAAACGTGCTGACAGCGTATTACGCTGGGTGTTGAATGACTTTAAGGCTAATTCGATAGAGGATGAGACCTTCCACGATTATTACGACCGATTCGGTAAAGACTATTTCTATCAGTTATTAAAACCTTTGGCTGATCTGAGCACGCTGACCGAAGAGGAATTTGTAGACTGGGGCCACGAGGAGACCTTTAAACAAGCTATTGGTGTGGGCGAGTGCGCAAGCGTGATCATTGACCTGGTTGCGACTTTGTTATACGAGAGCGATGAAAAACTTGCCTGGACAAAAGCGGCGTATGAAGAAAAACGTTTTGCCGATAGTATCTATCACGCTTACACGGTCTACATCAGCGCGGCTAAAGCTTTGTTGTTAGATAAAGGCAGCAACAGCAGCACGCAGACCGGCATTATCAAGGCATTTGATGAATTATTTGTATCGACAGATGAGTTTGCGTTGGATACCACTTTTGATGAGTTGGTATTGCAGATCAACAAAAATGAACCTACCGAAGCTTTCGCGACCGAATACCTGCAGGCCGCCGAAGCATTTTTAACACAGGTAAAAGCAAAGAGAGAGGAAGCGGTAAAAGGATGAACGAGATAAAAGAACCCCGCATCACGCTGGTAGGTGCCGGTCCCGGTGATGCCGACTTGATCACGATAAAAGGTGTAAAAGCTCTGCAAACCGCTGACGTGGTTTTGTATGATGCTTTAGTGAACGACGAATTATTGAACCTTGCCCCTGAGCATGCGGTAAAAGTTTATGTAGGCAAACGCAGCGGTGAGCATTACTATGAGCAAAGTGCCATCAATCAGCTAATGGTTGATTACGCATTGAACTACGGTCATGTGGTGCGTCTAAAAGGCGGCGACCCATTTGTATTCGGTCGCGGATACGAGGAATTGGATTTTGCGGCTGATTACAGCATCCCTACGCAGGTCGTTCCGGGTATATCAAGCTCTATCGGTGTTCCCGGATTGGCGGGGATCCCGGTTACGCATCGCGGTTTAAGCGAAAGCTTTTGGGTGGTGACCGGCACTACAGCAAGCGGTCTGTTATCCAACGATCTGTATGATGCGGTACGCAGTCGCGCTACGGTAGTGGTGCTGATGGGCGTGCATAAGCTGAAAGAGATCGTGAAACTATACCAGAACGAGGGGCGCGGTAAACTGCCGGTAGCGGTTATCCAAAGCGGATCTACCGAGAACGAGCGTGTGGCCATTGGTGTGGTTGATACGATTATAGAGGTTGTTGAAGAGAAACAGGTAAAAGCCCCGGCGCTGATCGTGCTGGGCGATGTGGTATCGCTGCACAAGGATTACCAGCCTATTAAAGATTTTTATGCCATCGCTGACAAAGAATAACATCACGCCCGAGGTTTTAACAAAGCCGGATACTAACGAATTGTTCCCGGTGTTTTTAAAGCTGAACGATTTGCATACGGTGCTGATCGGCGCGGGGACCATCGGTTTGGAAAAACTGACGGCCGTGCTGAACAATAGTCCGCAGGCAAGGGTGACCGTTATTGCCAATGCCATTCTGCCGCAGATACACGAGTTGGCCGCAGCCAATAAACAACTGACCATAGTGCAAAAGACCTTTGCCGATACCGACCTGGACAACGCCGATCTGGTGATAGCCGCCACCGGAGAACCAGTATTGAACGACTATATCCGACAATCAGCCCGCGACCGTAAACTGTTGGTGAACATTGCCGATAAACCGGCGCTTTGCGATTTTTACCTGGGATCTATCGTACAAAAAGGCAATCTTAAAATAGCTATCTCAACCAACGGCAAATCGCCAACGGTAGCTAAACGCATCAAGGAAGTGCTGAACGATGGCATCCCCGACGAGATAGATGATACGTTGACCCAAGTACACCAGCTACGCAATTCTCTTAAGGGCGACTTTAGTGAAAAAGTGCGTCAGTTAAATAAATTGACGGCGGTCCTCATTGAGACCAAGAAACCCGAGCAAGCTAAAAAGAACTTTAAGTGGCTCATTTGGGGGTCAATTATATTAGCGGTAGTCGTAGTAGTGACCGCGTTCTGGATCAAGGATCCGGCGGCGCAACAGTTTTTGCGCGACATCCCGGTCACCTTCTATTACTTTTTAGGCGCAGGCTTTGTGCTGGCGATGATAGACGGTGCGATCGGTATGTCATACGGTGTAACGTCGACCAGTTTTTCTTTGGCAATGGGTATCCCACCCGCCTCGGCGAGTATGGGTGTGCATTTGAGCGAGATCATGAGTAATGGTATTGCCGGCTGGATGCACTATCGGATGAACAACGTCAACTGGAAATTATTTAAACTGCTGCTGATCCCCGGTATCATTGGAGCGTTGACAGGGGCATTTATGTTATCATCATTAGAGCATTACAGCACTTATACCAAACCTGTGGTATCATTATATACCTTGATATTGGGTGGTGTGATCTTACGGAAAGCTTTTGTGACCAAGCGTAAACGCTCGGCAGATAAGATCAAAAAGATATCGCTACTGGGTTTAGGCGGTGGCTTTATCGATGCTGTTGGCGGCGGTGGTTGGGGATCGATCGTGTTATCGAGTTTGATAGCCGGTGGCCGTAACCCAAGGTTCTCTTTAGGTACCGTGAAACTGTCAAGGTTCTTTATCGCGCTGATGGGATCACTGATGTTCATTACCATGCTTAACGGTGCCCATTGGGACGCCGTAGCCGGACTGATCATTGGTAGCGCGTTGGCATCGCCGATAGCGGCGAGGGTATCTAACCAAATATCTACCAAAACCATTATGGTAGCGGTAGGCATCATCGTAATGCTGACCAGCTTACGTAGTATTGTTTTATTTATAATGAAAGTGATCTGATATGAACATCAGAACAGAACATATTAAACAACTAACTGCCGGACTTTCGCCCGTTGAGGCGCTGAAAGTATTGGCGGATGCATTTGCAGGACAGATTGTCTTTTCGACCAGTTTTGGCTGGGAGGATCAGGTGATCACACATATGATTTTTGCTAATAATATCCCTATCAAGGTGTTCACGTTAGAGACCGGGCGATTGTTCCCTGAGACCTATTACGTTTGGAACCGCACCCTGGAGATGTACGGCAAAGGCATCGAGGCTTACTTTCCAAATGCGGATAAAGTTCAGCAAATGGTGAGTGCCAAAGGGCCGAATAGTTTTTACGAGTCGGTAGATAACCGTAAGGAGTGCTGTAACATCCGTAAGATAGAGCCATTGAAACGTGCCTTGGCAGGCAACCAATGCTGGATCACGGGTATCCGTGCCGAGCAGTCGGCCAATAGGCATGATATGGAAAATGTGGAATGGGACGAGGGCAATAACCTGGTAAAATTCCACCCGATATTTGATTGGGATCTTGATCAGGTAAAGCAATATATCAGGGAGAATAATGTACCATACAATACACTGCATGACCGTGGTTTCCCAAGCATCGGCTGCGCGCCTTGTACTCGCGCTGTACAGCCGGGAGAGGATTTTAGAGCAGGAAGATGGTGGTGGGAAGACCAGAGTAAAAAGGAATGTGGCTTGCATAGTACGGATGCGGCTCATGAGGAGGTGGAACCGTTGGTGACGAAGGGTGTGAGTTAATGTCATTAGGTCATTCGCTACGCTGTCATTGGGTCATTGGTGATAACCCCGCACGTCATTGCGAGGAACGAAGCAATGACGTGCGGGGTACAAAAAAGGTTTCTCCGCGATAGGGATAGTAGCGGATACCGGCCCTGAGCGTAATGCCTGCAGGCGTATGAGCGGATAGCCTGGGCCAAAGGCATCGCCCTAATTGGGGCATTATGCCTTCGGCGTCATTGAGTCATTCGCTGCGCTGTCATTGATAGAATTAGAGGATAAGAAAAGGGACAAACAAAATATAAATGAGTAGACAATTGGATCATTTGGACGAGTTGGAGGCGGAGGCCATCCATATATTGCGGGAGGTGGCCGGGCAGTTCGAGAAGCCTGCGCTGCTGTTCTCGGGTGGGAAGGATTCGATCACGTTGGTGCGTTTGGCCGAGAAGGCTTTTCGGCCGGGTAAGTTCCCGTTCCCGCTTGTGCATATAGATACGGGGCATAATTTTGAGGAGACGATCCAATACCGGGACGATATGATAGCCCGCATTGGGGAAAAGCTGATCGTTGGTTATGTGCAGGATGATATTGACAAAGGTCGCGTGGTAGAGCAGAAGGGCAAGAACGCCAGCCGCAACCAACTGCAAACCGTGACCTTGCTGAACACCATCGCTAAGCATGAATTTGATTCTTGTATAGGTGGTGCCCGCCGCGACGAGGAGAAAGCCCGCGCTAAGGAGCGTGTATTTAGTGTGCGTGACGAATTTGGTCAGTGGAACCCTAAAAGTCAGCGACCTGAATTGTGGGATCTGTACAACGGTAAGATCCAAAAGGGCGAGAACGTGCGTGTGTTCCCGATCAGTAACTGGACGGAGCTGGACGTGTGGAACTATATCCGCCGAGAGAATATCCCGTTGCCAAGCATTTACTTTGCCCATGAGCGCGATGTGATCGTACGGAACGGCCAGCTGATGGCCGCATCGCCATTTTTAAATATGGATGATGAAGATACGGTTTACCGCAAAAATGTGCGTTTCCGTACCGTGGGCGATATGAGCTGCACGGCGGCGGTAGAATCGTACGCTTTTGAGATAGACGATATTATTAACGAGATAAGCGCCAGCAAGATCAGCGAGCGTGGCGCGCGTATGGACGATAAGGTGAGCGAAGCCGCCATGGAAGACCGCAAGAAAGGGGGCTATTTTTAACATGAACATTTTAAAATTTTTAACCGCCGGCAGTGTAGACGATGGCAAAAGCACGCTGATCGGCCGTTTGCTGTACGATACAGATTCTATATTAGAGGACCAGTTAGAGGCCCTGCAAAAGAGCAACCGCAAGAACGACGACGGCACTATCGACCTGGCCATCCTGACCGATGGACTGAAAGCCGAACGCGAGCAGGGCATCACCATTGATGTGGCCTATAAATACTTCCAGACGGAGAAACGCAAGTTCATTATTGCCGATACGCCCGGCCATATCCAATACACCCGCAACATGGTGACCGGTGCATCGAACGCGGGCTTAGCCATCATTTTGATCGATGCCCGTAAAGGTGTGATCGAGCAGACCATCCGCCACTCATTCCTGGTGTCGTTATTGGCGATACCGCATGTGATCGTTGCGGTAAACAAGATGGATATGGTGGACTATGACGAGTCGATCTTTGACAAGATCGTAGCCGATTATAAAACGCAGATAACTGAGAAACTGCAACTGAGCGATGTGCAATACATCCCGGTGAGCGCGTTGAAAGGTGATAATATTAAATACCCTTCCGTAAGGATGACCTGGTACCAAGGCCCGGCTGTGCTGGAGCATTTGGAGACCGTGGAACCTCACCCGGGCGAGGATAGCAACTACACCCGCATGCCCGTACAATGGGTAGTACGCCCGCAAACCGAAGAACTGCATGACTACCGCGGTTATGCCGGTAAGGTATTGAGTGGTTCCTTTGCGGTGAATGACGCGGTGACAGTATTGCCGTCAGGCTTTACATCTACGTTGGAGCGTATCGAATTGTTCGATACACAGCCAGAGGAGGCCATTGCCGGTATGTCGGTTACACTGCATTTGAAGGACGAGATCGATATTAGTCGCGGGGATATTTTGGTGAAGAGCGATCAGCCGCCGTTGGTGTCGCAACTGATCGAGGCCGACCTGTGCTGGATGGATACCAAACCGATGGATACCACGCTGACCTACCTGATCCAACATAACAGCAAGGTAACCCGCTGCAAGATCAGCGAGATATTGTACAAAGTGCAGATCAATACCTTAGAGAAGATCTACAGCGACGAAGATTTTAAACTGAACGACATTGGCCGCATTATAGTGAAAACCGCCGAGCCTTTGGCTTTTGACCTTTATCAACAGAATAAAGCTAACGGCCGCGCTATCATTATTGACAGCCGCACCAATTTGACGGTGGGTGCGCTGATGTTCAGGGCTAATGCGGACTAAGCAAGCGGGGCACACGCGATACGCGTACGCCAGCATATAAAGAGTTTATGAGCAGGGAGGCATAGGACTGCGTCTTTGCTAATAGTTAATTCCTAATTTTGAGAGAGAGGGGCGTTACCGATCAGTGCGCCCCTTGTTTTTGGAGGGAGAGTCAGAGACTCCGGGTAGCAGACCTTACTTTAAAAGACTCATTATTTCTGCAAAACTTGAACAATTAGCTATAACTTGTTTTAACTCTTTCAGGCTCCAAGCCGAACTCCAAAAGCCCTTCTTCTTCTCGAGTCGTTTAATGATCTCTGCCTTGAAATTCTCCAATGACAGTTGCTCTACGATAGTGTTGAAATCATAGTCGATCAATATCTGCCTTCCTTTTAGAAGAAGGCTAAATCCCCATAACCCAAGATATTTGACCTTATACGCTCTATCGATCTTGTATTTGAGCCCCGAACTATCTATAACTTCCAGATCTTTATGATCGATCTTTTTTAATAATTCTTCGTTGGTCGACTTAAAATCTTTGTCATTGAAAAACACATAGATCATGTTGTCATTCTTGCGAAATAAGACAATAGGATAATTCAGGTCGACTTTCATTTACTCAAATCTAATAATTAAAAGGTCAACCTCCCCAAATACTGCCCATACTCATCTTCCAGCAAAACCTCCATTTTATACCCGCATTCGGTGGCTATTTGTTGCATGGTGTGTTCATCTACGTAAAGCCAGTTGAACCAGTCGGTCTTTTTGCCTTTGTATTGATATTGGTAGCTGACCTCGCCGTAGTAGCGGACGGTGGGTTTTTCGGCGCCCTCATATAGGTAGGTAATGTCGGATGAATCGAATAGGATCTGCCCTCCTGGTTTTAGCAGGAGCTTGAAGTGTTCTAAGAGTAGTTTCAAACCCTCGATGGTGCCGGCCAGACCGATGCCGTTCATTAGCAGAAATAAGGTATCAAATTGCTCATGCTGATAGCGGTAGATATCAGCCGCTATGGTTTTGACGATGCCGCGCTCGCTCATCACCTGTACGGCTAACGGGGAAATATCCATCGCGGTAACGTCGTAATTACGCTCCTGCAAAAGCAGACTATGGCAACCCGCGGCGGCACCAATGTCCAGCACGCGGCCCCGGCATTCGTTCAGGGCGTGCCATTCCATGTCGGGCATATCGTCTTCGGTACGAAAATAGGCCTCTACCGGCATCTCTTCTTTGGGACCGTATTGGTTCAGGATCCAAAGTTTGTGTTTGCCTACTTTGTGGTGGTAGTCGTAGATGGCTTGTCCGATGACGTCGTTCATGGAGGTAAAGATAGGGGTTGTTTAGTTAAGCCGACGACTTTGCATGCGTCGTTCTTTCTCTTGATAGAAAGAACCAAAATCAAGACAGCGCTAATGCTTCTACACACAGGGCATTCCCCTGCAAGCGGCCAATTGCCCGTACCGCACATACCAAATGCATTGGCCGCCTCACCCGAAGCCAAACCGCTGTCGGAAAAAAAGAGAAGGAGAAAGAAAAGATCCTATCTTAGCCTAACCAATTACGCATCTATGCAAAGCACTATCACCCTCTTAGCCAAAATATTTACCGCCCTTGTGGCTATCGAACACATCTATATCCTTTGGATGGAAATGTTCGCCTGGGAGACCGTCGGCAAAAAGACCTTTAAAAATGCCCTCCCCGATGAGTTGTTTAAACCGACCAAAGGTTTGGCTGCTAATCAAGGTCTCTACAACGGCTTCCTTGCTGCGGGTTTGATCTGGAGTTTTATGATCAGCGATCCGGCATGGCAAAAAAATGTAGCTATCTTTTTTTTAAGTTGTGTTGTTGTAGCGGGATTGTATGGGGCTTTCTCGGCCAGTAAAAAGATATTTTATACGCAGGCTTTGCCGGCTATTGTGGCGTTGGGGCTGGTGGTATCATTATAACACTACCCCATCATCAGCGGCATCAGCGAGAAGATAAAACCTCAGCGGTCTAAAACAAACTCTTCAACCCATCCACAATACTCTGGAAGAAGGTCCCGATATCCAATCCGTTGTAATGGTTAAAGAAGAAGAAGATCACAAATACGATCGCCGCGATGATGATCAACCGTTTGAACAGGTAACCGATCAGGATCAGCCCTAACGGGATCACCACCAGCCAGCCCCAGCTGATGTGGAAGGGCAGCAGTTTATCGTTGTTCTTGTAAACGTAGTAAAGTTTAGATACCGTCCCCGCATCGTTATGGTGACGGATGTACAGGAATATCGATTTCTCGATCTTAGGCGGATAAAACGCTACGCCGTTGTGGAAAGCCAGCAGCTGATCAAAACCATTGACGGTGAAGCTGAAATCGCCGTTCACGTTCTCTAAGGTGTTGTTGAGCGTGTCGGTTGCTACGATCGCCATCTGGTTCTTTCCGAATGGATTATCCTTGATGATAAAATGCTTAATAGTGATGGTATCGGCCTTGGCCAAAAAGCCTAAAGCGAGCAGCGATAAGATCAGAAACGTACGTTTACCCATGGTTGATGTGCGGTTGATAACCTGCCCCTAATTTAAACATTTTAACGGTTCAGTAAATAGATGGCCGTATTTAAGGCCGTGGCAAAGCTCACCCACAGCAAATACGGCAGCAGCATCCAACAGGCTACCTTACTGAACTTGTTAAAATAATACATCGTCGCCACAATGCTCACCCATAACAGCACGATCACTACCAATGCGCCAAGGATCTGGTGCATCCCGAAGAAAACGATTGACCAACTGAAATTCAGAGCCAGCTGAATGATGTAGACCGAGCGCGCTGTACTGTACAATTCCGATCCGTCGCGGCGTTTCCAAACCAGGTAGGCCGATATGGCGATCATGATATACAACAGCGTCCACACCGGGCCGAACAGCCAATTAGGCGGGTTGAACGATGGCTTTTGGATGGTGGTGTACCAGGTCGGTATCTCGGGCGTGGTGAACTTAGAGGCCACAAAACCGATAGCCAACGTGATCAATATGCTCAATATAAATGGCACGAATTGAAATTTGCTTTGTTGTAATGTCGCTTTCATAAATGGTTCAACAGTTGGGCGTGGTTTGTGTTTTGGGGCGATGTTTAAAGGTCTGTATGATCTATTTTACCCTTTATCAAAGGTACTTCTAAAGCAGGGTCCGTGGTCTTCCACTAATTTAGGGGAAACCAATAGTAGTGCAAATTGCTATAACTTTTGATAAGGGGTCAAGCCGAGCGATAAGACCTGCTACGTATTACCCGTTATCAAAGGTACTGCTAAAGCAGGGTCCGTGGTATTTCCCTAAATTAGGGGAGAACAATGGTCGTGCAAATTGCTATAACTTTTGATAAGGGGTCACGCCGAGCCATAATTACTTCACCATACCCCTTAGTGTCTCCAACCCAACAAAAACCTGCCAAAACCCACTTATCACATTAAAACCATCGACAAACTAATTTTTTCAGAATATTTGGGTCGCACTTGGCATTTTATCTATAACTTTGCTGTTTAAACGCGCAAATGCTTTCCAAAAAAACCAAATATGCCATTAAGGCATTAGTGATACTGGGCAAACATAGGGACAAACCGCCACTACAGATCTCATGGATAGCCGAACAGGAAAAAATACCAAAAAAATTCCTGGAGCAGATACTGCTTGATCTTCGCAATGCCGGTTACTTGTACAGCAAAAAAGGTGCAGGCGGCGGTTACAGCCTTAATAAAGACCCCAAAGAGATATTCCTGGTTAACATACTTCGCATTACCGACGGCCCGATTGCCATGGTGCCTTGCGCCAGCTTGAACTTTTACCACCGTTGCGATGAATGCCACCA
The DNA here is from genome assembly GCF_015222005.1 of Mucilaginibacter myungsuensis. Classification (GTDB taxonomy): domain Bacteria; phylum Bacteroidota; class Bacteroidia; order Sphingobacteriales; family Sphingobacteriaceae; genus Mucilaginibacter; species Mucilaginibacter myungsuensis. Next base: position 73,422 of record NZ_JADFFL010000003.1, read on the forward strand.
GGAGACCACCTGCGGCATACGCGATGTGTTTGTTGAAGTTCGCGACGCGACGCTGAAGATATTAAGCGAGACCAGTGTTGCCGACATTATTGCCCGCGAGACCAACCTTATTGGTGGTGTCAGTTTAATATAAGGCAAACCATCTCATCATCTGCAGGTTATATATCTATATAAACCTACAGAATATGTTCAAAGACACCAAAGCATTCAGCGGATTTTCGGTCAATGATCCCGAGGCCGCTCAGAAATTTTATAGCGAAACCCTTGGCCTGACCGTTAGTCGTAACGATGAAATGGGTATGCCCATACTTGGTATCAAAATTTCGGGTAATGACAGCGACATTATGGTCTACCCCAAGCCAGATCATCAGCCGGCCACGTTCACCATCCTCAATTTCCCTGTCGACGATATCGAAAAAGCCGTCGACGCGCTCATCGCCAAAGGCGTTAAATTCGAGCAATATAACACCGAATACATCAAGACCGACGCCAAAGGCATCTCCCGCGGCGAACAAGGCCCGGCCATCGCCTGGTTCACCGATCCGGCCGGGAATATATTGTCGGTGTTGGAGGAGTAAGCTTCTGCGTTCTTCAAAATCCCTCCTTGGGGAGGGGCGGGTAAGGAATGAGCGGTAGCAGGGAGGGGCTAGCCACGATGCATAATGGTTAACCCCTCCCTGCCTTTTCAGCACAAGCCACTGCTCCCCTCCCCAAGGAGGGATCTTAGAAGATCATTTCGCAATTGGCTCCCGATAGCTATCGGGATCGCCTTTCGCATTCCTTATTAAAGATTCCCCCTCAACTCCTGCTCCCTTTCTATCGCCTCAAAAAGCGCTTTAAAATTCCCGGCCCCAAAAGATCTTGCGCCTTTACGCTGGATGATCTCGAAAAATACCGTCGGCCTGTCCTCTACCGGTTTGGTGAAGATCTGTAGCAGATAGCCCTCCTCATCGCGATCCACCAAAATGCCCAATTCTTTTAGTGGCCCCAGGTCCTCGTCTATGTGGCCTACGCGGTCGGTTAGTTCGTCGTAATAGGTGGTCGGTACGGTCAGGAAATCGATGCCACGTTCTTTTAAGGCGGTCACGGTTTTAACGATGTCGTGGGTGGCTAAGGCAAGGTGCTGTACGCCTTCGCCCTCGTAAAACTCCAGGTACTCTTCTATCTGGCTTTTCTTTTTACCCTCGGCCGGCTCGTTGATCGGGAATTTCACATAGCCGTTGCCATTGCTCATCACCTTACTCATCAGGGCCGAATATTCGGTCGATATCATCTTATCATCGAACGTGAGGATGTTCTTAAAGCCCATCACCTCTTCATAAAAATTCACCCAATCATTCATCTTGTGCCAGCCTACATTGCCCACGCAATGGTCAATGTACAGCAAGCCGGTATCCGTTGGATTATAGTTACTCTCCCACTTTTGGTAGCCCGGCAAAAAAACACCATTGTAATTTTTCCTTTCGACGAATAAATGCACCGTATCGCCATACAATTTGATACCGCTTGTACGCACCTCGCCAAACTCGTCTTTTAAAGTCTGTGGTTGTTGGTAAGGCTCGGCGCCGCGCTTGGTGGTCTGCTCAAAAGCATCGTAAGCATCGTCCACCCAAATGGCCAATACCTTTACGCCGTCGCCATGTTTTTTAATATGCTCGGATATCAGATGATCCGAATGCAACGGCGTGGTCAGCACCAGGCGGATCTTATCCTGTTGTAACACGTACGATGCCCTGTCCCTTACGCCCGTCTCTGGACCGGCATAGGCCAGGCTCTGGAAGCCGAAGGCCGTTTTATAAAAATGCGCCGCTTGCTTGGCGTTACCCACGTAAAACTCCACGTGGTCGGTGCCGTTCAATGGAAGGAAATCGTTGGTGGTTTGGGTTCTTTTATTTTCTGCTATTAAGGTGTCCATTGTTTTTGTGTTTTAAATTTTGTCATTGCGAGCGATAGCGTGGCAATCCCATAGGCAGGTCCTCATTGAATGTCCTCTGAGATTGCCGCGTCGCCCCAGCGCACATTGCCTTCGCTCCTCGCAATGACAAGGTGTTCGTTTATATTTTAATTCCCGATCCCTCCCTGGGGAGGGGTGCGGCTGCCGGTGTTGAAAAGGCAGGGAGGGGTTTCGTCGCTTTGCATAATGGCTAACCCCTCCCTCCTCACGCTCAGTCCTCTCGCGCCCCTCCTCAAGGAGGGATCGGAATTTCTGTTCTTCCCCTTCGGGGAGGTTAGGAGGGGTCACTCCGCCCAACTATGATAATACCTCTCATCCTCTATCCCTACCGCATCCTCGGTCAGCATCAGCGGGTGGAAAGGATCTATCATCACCGCCAACTCCTCGGTCTTTTCCTTCCCTATCGACTTTTCTACCGAACCCGGGTGTGGACCATGCGGGATGCCGGCCGGGTGCAGAGTGATCTGTCCTTTCACTACGTTCTTTCGGCTCATAAAATCGCCGTCTACGTAGTAAAGCACCTCGTCGCTGTCTACATTGCTGTGATTATACGGCGCGGGGATGCTGTCAGGATGATAGTCGAACTTGCGCGGAACAAAGCTGCACAGCACAAAATTATGCCCGTCGAAAGTTTGATGTACCGGCGGTGGTTGGTGCAGTCGCCCGGTGATGGGTTCAAAATCGTGTATGGAGAACGCCCATGGGTAATGAAAGCCGTCCCAACCGATAAAGTCGAACGGATGGGTGCCGTAGGTGTACGGATAGATGAGGCCTTGCTTTTTGATCAGGATCTTAAAGTCGCCTTTCTCATCGTGCGTTTGCAGGTTCTCGGGGCGGCGGATATCGCGCTCGCAATAGGGAGAATGTTCTGCCAACTGTCCAAATTGGTTGCGATAACGCTTCGGTGTGCGTACCGGCCCAAAACTTTCTACAATGAACAGGCGGTTATCCTCGGTATCAAATTGCATCTGATAGATCGTTCCGCGGGGGATGACCAGGTAATCGCCGTAACCAAATCTGATGTCGCCAAAACCAGTCTTTAATGTTCCCGTACCAACGTGAATAAAGATCACCTCATCGGCTTGCGCGTTCTTAAAAAAATAGTCCGTCATGCTGTGGCGCGGGGCGGCGAGCGAGATATGCAGGTCGTTGTTCACCAACACAGCTTTACGGCTTTCCAGGTAATCGTCGGCAGGTTTAATATTGAACCCGATCAGGCTGGTATGCTTCAAATATTTGGCCCGGGCGATCTTGGGTTCGACCGAATACGGCTCGCCCAGCGTCTTGACGATGGTGGGAGGATAAACGTGATACACCAGCGAGTAAAGGCTCGAAAAACCCTCGGTCGACATTAGCTCCTCGGCATACAATCCCCCGTCGGGCTTACGGAAAACCGTGTGCCGTTTATGCGGGATCTGCCCTAATTTGTGGTAAATAGGCATGGCAATTGGGATTAGAATGTTGTAAAGTTGGAACGTTGTAAGGTTCCGGGATTATAAATTGGCTTATTGTTGGAACGTTGTAAAGTTCTAATTGGTAAAAACTGAACAAGCGGAATGTGCATTAGTTTCGATAGCAGAACAATGTAACAAAGGCAACTCCGACCATTACGGCGTCTCAAACCTTACAACATTCAAACTTTAAAACCTTACAACAAAAGAATTAGTATTGTGCCAAGATGATCTTAGAAAGTACAGCATGGCGGAATGACGACGAACCACTCATGGAGGTTAACCCCATAGAGCAATAAAATCCGCGCTTGATGCTGATGATCATATCCAAATATACGGAATTTTTATTTAGTATGCAAGCATAGAATTTAGGTAAAAGGTGAGAGTTAAAGGAGAAAGGTTTTTTGGCCACCGTCATCGTGAGAAGCTTCTATCAGCGACGTGACGATCCCCGGTAAGCAGAGCCGCCATGCAAAACCGACCTGCCTATCGAGGATGGCCACGCTGCGCTCACCATAACGTTGGGTTTTATCTTTGTGACCTTTGTTAAAATCTTTGTGCCCTTTGTGGTTAAAACAACTTAGCTTTGATCAACCAATTATTTCCTGCCATGAAATTAGTATCCTACAAAACCGAAGACCGCGAGCATTTGGGTATCCATGCCAACGGGCATATCTACAACGTCCACTCGTGCGATAAGCTGATCCCCGATAACATGAAAGCCTTTTTAGAGGGTGGCGATGAGTTGATGGAACGGGCCAAAAATATCAATGGCAATATATTGTCGGGCAAGCTACAGGCACGGGAGGAAGTGTTTTTTGAGTTGATGGCCCCTGTTCCGCACCCTACATCGTGCAGGGATGGTTATGCCTTCCGCCAGCATGTGGCGGCTGCAAGGCGCAACCGCAAGGTAGATATGATAGCCGAGTTTGATCAGTTCCCGATATTTTATTTCACTAACCATAACGCGATACAAGGCGTGGGCGAGATCGAGTGTATGCCAGATCATTTCCAAAAGCTGGATTTTGAATTGGAAGTAGCAGTGGTGATCGGCAAAAAGGGCCGTAACTTCACCGCCGCCGAGGCTGACGACTACATTGCCGGTTACATGATCATGAACGATATGAGCGCCCGCACCTTGCAAATGGAAGAAATGCTGCTGAACCTTGGTCCGGCCAAGGGCAAGGATTTCAGTACGGTGATCGGTCCATGGTTGGTTACGCCTGATGAGTTGGAGCGATACAAGGTCGCGCCGAAACCGGGACACGTGGGCAACGCCTACAACTTGCAAATGAATTGCTCGGTGAATGGCAAGCAGGTATCAGCAGGCAATATGGCCGACATGGACTGGACCTTTGCCGAGATCATTGAGCGCTGCGCCTACGGCTGCGATGTGCTGCCCGGCGACGTGATCGGTTCAGGCACGGTAGGCACCGGCTGCTTCTTAGAACTGAACGGCACCGGCCTGTTGAACGACCCTAACTACCCTACCCAATGGCTACAGCCGGGCGACCTTGTAGAGATGGATATCACCGGCCTTGGGGTATTAAGCAATGTTATTAAGGCTGCCAAGAGTGAGTTGAGTTTGTTGGGGTTGAAGAAATAGAGGTTAGGAAAAACCTTGCCTTCCCCTCGCTGGCTTCAGTTTCAAACCGAAGCCAGCATCGGAACCAAAGACGTTTTCCATTTCCCTCCTTGGGGAGGGCTGTGTCGGGAAAGTGCGCGAATGCAGGGAGGGGTTAGCGGCGATGCAAAGCCGACGAACCCCTCCCTGCCTTTTCAACACAACCTTACGCCCCCCTCCCCAAGGAGGGATGTGGCCGAATTGACCATACTGAGCCGGGACAATACCACTGCCTCTTCAACCGTTAATTGTAACTAATCGCTAACCTCTAATTATCTAACCTCTAAATTCGCTATTTTTGAGAATGACGCTTTATAAACGGATACTACTAACGCTCATCATCATACTTACCTCGGCTATGGCCAAAGCTACCGGCATCCTGTTGCCGATGGACGAATCGCAAAAGGACCACCTGAAAGCTTACGGCATCGCCTTTTGGAGTTTGCAGCGTACCGAAGAGGTGAACTGGCTGCTGAACTATCGGGGCGGCAGTTTTCTGCTGAAATATAGTAAGGCTTTTGAGGATGAGTGCAAGATCCGCGGCATCAGTTACGAGGTTATTGCCGATGCCCAGGTGAACCAGATCATGACCGAAGTTGCCGACCCGTCGGTAAATATGGATGTGGTGAAGTTAGAGAAAGCACCTAAAATGGCTGTGTACGCCCCAAAAAGTATCCTCCCTTGGGATGATGCTGTAACCATGGTACTGAAATACGCCGAGATCCCCTACGATATGGTTTATGATGAAGAAGTGCTAAAAGGCGGCCTAACCAAATATGACTGGCTACACCTGCACCACGAGGATTTTACCGGCCAGTATAGCAAATTCTACAACGGCTTTTCGCATACCCAATGGTACACGGAGGATGTGAAGACCAATGAGACCCTGGCTACCAAAATGGGTTTCAGCAAGGTATCTAAAATGAAACTGGCGGTGGCCCAACATATCCGCGATTTTTGCACTAACGGCGGCTTCCTTTTCGCCATGTGTTCGGGGACGGATACCTTCGACATCGCTTTGGCGGCCGCGAATACCGATATCTGCGAAAACATGTTCGACGGCGATGCAGCCGACCCTGACGCGCAGTCCAAGCTGGATTTTAGTCAGACCTTCGCCTTCCAGAACTTTACGCTGGATCGTAACCCCATGAGTAACCGTTTCAGTAATATCAACGTCACCCGAAATATGATGACGATGGACCGCACACGAGACTTTTTCACTCTGTTCGATTTTTCGGCCAAGTGGGATGTGGTACCGAGCATGCTGACGCAAAACCATGATAAGGTGATCAAAGGTTTTATGGGGCTCACCACCGCTTATAATAAGAGCATCCTGAAACCGGGCGTCACGATCATGGGCGAAATGAAGAGCGCTAACGAGGCCCGCTACATTCACGGCGAGTATGGTAAAGGCCAGTGGACCTTCTACGGCGGCCACGACCCCGAAGATTACCAGCACCAGATCGGCGACCCGCCGACGGATCTTAAACTGCACCCAAATTCTACCGGCTACCGGTTGATATTAAATAATGTGCTTTTCCCCGCCGCGAAGAAAAAGAAACAGAAGACCTGATCACTGGTCACTGATGACCCGGTCACTGAACAATTTAATTTCAAACTCAAAAAAAAGCAGCAAAAACGCGTTACAAACTGCAAAATATGATGCTTTTTTGATGTTTTTTTTGCACATTGGTTCGCTATTAATTGACAGCTGTCCCCGATGAACCAAACGGCTAAGATCTTGCTCGGTTGCGTCGCCTTCACTTTGGTGGTGGTGAAGATATTTGGCGTGGTGCATCGCAACGCGGGTCAGTTGGTACCTACCATCGTTGTACCCGATTCGAGCTGGTTCGTTCGCGATACTGTGTGGACCCCAGCCTACAAACAGCAGGTCACTAACGTGCTATCAGAACAAGCCGACACCTTATTAGCTCTCCCCGAACAACGCCGCGAATTTACAGGCTGCATCGTTAACCGTTTTACAAGATTATTCCCTAAAGGACTGAAAGCCATATCGAACGATAGCCTTCAACTGTTGGCCAAACGCGCCTACGGATCTTGCATGACCAGCCTGTCCGACACGGCGATACGCATCTGGACACCCTATCAACAGAAAGCTTTAAGGCAGCAATTATATGCCAGGATCGGCTCATCAACCCTTCCCGAACCTGCCAAAGCAGGCTATTGCGATTGCATTGTAGAAGCGCTAAAAAACCGCTATAGTAACGGAATTAAAGGTAAAATGGATACCCGCGTAGTAAAAAGCACCGGTGATTCTTGCGCTATCAAGGTAATGACGAGGTAACTCGGTTATTGATCACAGGTTATTAATAGCATCAAACCATACCGATCACTATTCACTGATCACCGGTCACTATTCACAAGTCACCGACCCAACTCCCATCAATTATAGAACGTCCACGATACACCGAACTTTAATATCTTGTCCTGCATAGGGTAACGGTTCACCGTGTAGAAACCATTGCTTTGGAAACCCTGATTGGCATAATCATACATAATGAACAGGTTGGTGCGTTGCAGCGTGCCCTTAGCGTACAGCTGAACATATGGGTAAGAGTTGTAAGTAACATCGGCACCGTTGTAGAACTTACCGATACCGACAGCGTATGACGGTGCTACGTAAGGCGTATTGTACCGCACCGATCCTCCTAAAACAAGATCTATAGCATTAAAGAACTTTTTACCGTAGTACAGATTGCTATAAGTATAAACCTCGGGCGTACGGAGGGTATTTTGATAATCGGTCTTTTGGTAAACCACAAAATTATCAAAGTGGAAACGCCTCCAGGTGAGGTTTTTGCCAACGCTGACTTTTAGCAAATTGATCGGCGCAGCAAGCTGCGCCGGTTTGGCATCTATACCGTTGGGTTGGGCTTCAAAGTACAGGTAATCGTTGATCATGAAGTACTCCGCCTTCATATCCAGTTCCAACGCATCGTTAATGTAGTTGAACGAAGCGTTGATGATCTTTTGGTTACGGAACGTATTGTTGAACACAAAGTGGTTCGATATCCAGCTTTGATCGATCAGTGCCGGGGCATTATTCTGTGCATACAACCCAAATACGATCTTTCCCGCCTTGCGGCCGCCGGCAAGGCTTAGCTTAAAATCGTACAGAAAGTCGCCTATATTACGGCCCTGGGCTATTTGTTGCAAGTCGGCATCCAAGATCAGCCTGTCGCTAAAGCGGTAACCCAAGCGGGCTTTCAGTGTGATGTTCTGGAAAGTTGCTGCCTGTTTTTGACTTTGCATATTGATCTTACCGACGGCGGTCAGCACCGAATCGTTCACAAATTGCTTGTAGTTGTACAGATCGTGCATTAAGCCCAGATCAAGCTTTAACTCGTTCTTTAACAAGCCTCCCGACTTTGGCCTGAGGTAGAAGCTGTAGCCAAAATCGTTACGGATATCCTGCATGGCCAGCGAGTCGCGCGAGTTAATGGAGTTAAAGTAAAAGTCGGGGAACACCCTGTACGTATCGAGACCATTGCGCGAGAACACATACCGTTGCGTATTCACCATCAGGTTATGAGTGATCCGTTGGGTGGGCAACACCTCGCTTTTGCCGGTGGTGGTTACGGTACTATCTATCCGGCCAATGTAATACATCTGCTTCATATAGAAGCCGTTATTCAGTATCTGATACTTGGCATTAAGCAAGCGGACCTGCTCACGTTCCTTATCAAAAGAACCGTCGATAAACACCCTGTCATTTAGGATACCACCGCTCTCGGGAGTTTTTAAGTTATTGAAAAAGAAGTTGGTAAGCAAATTATACCGCTTACCCGGCGACTGGTACCAACTGAATATCGCTGCATTCAGATCGCTCACGTTCTGCCGGTTATAAAAACCCCGCGACCCGATCAGATTAAAGTTAAAGCCGATATTCAGGTTGGGGTTAACGTTCTGTGCCAATGTGGCTTTAAAAACCTGCTCCTTGGTACCGCCCGTGTACAATTGCAGGTTGGTATAGGCCACGCGGGCGGCGTAGTACTGGATATCCTGCGGCGTAAGCATATAGGCATCCAAAAAATGTACGCCGACATCAAATCCAAGGCGCTTTTCGGGGTCAAAAAGCAGGTCGCGCTGGGCCAGGCCCAAGCTGCCCAGGCCGATCTTAGGCTTGCGCGGCTGAAATAGCGGACTGTAATTCTCGAAGTTGGTCAGAGTCGTATCCAACGGCAGCAGTGTTGTGCCGTCGCGCAGCAAGCGCTCGTTGGTGACGCGGATAAATTTGGAGCTGAACACGATCGAATCTCGCTTATTCTCCTCGCGCTTACGCAAGCTATCCATCTGCTGTTCAGACGTTTGGTTCAGCGCTGGGTTAGGCCTTCGCGCCGTATCTGTCACAAATGGATTGGTGGGATTTTGTTGCTGAATAATTGGGGTTATTTGCGCAACAGCACCGTACCCGCTAAGGCACAACAATAAAAAAACAAGGTGTTTAAACTTTTTAAGCATTAAAGGCCTGCGATCAGTTCTTTTAAGATCAGTGTCAATTTTGGTTCGGCGTCCTGGGCTATCTTAATGATCTCGTCTATCGATACCTTTTGCAGCGTCTCGGGGAAACCTTCATCGGTCAAAACCGATATCGCAAATACCGGCAAACCCATGTGGTTAGCCACAATAACTTCGGGAACGGTGCTCATCCCAACAGCGTCGCCGCCAATGATGCGCAGGTAACGATATTCGGCACGAGTTTCCAGATTAGGACCGGTAACCGCCACGTAAACGCCTTTATGGCAGTTAATATTATTGGCCGCGGCAATATCTAAGGCTTTATCTATCAACGCAAGTTGATAAGGCTCGCTCATATCAGGGAAACGCGGACCTAATTCTTCCTCATTACGGCCGATCAGCGGGTTAGCAGGTTGCAGGTTAATGTGGTCTGATATCACCATCAGGTCACCTTTGCGGAAGTCGGGATTCAGCGCGCCGCTGGCGTTAGATACCAGCAAGGTTTTGATGCCTAACATCTTCATCACCCTCACCGGGAAGGTGATCTGCTGCATATTGTAACCCTCGTAATAGTGCAGGCGACCCTGCATCGCCACTACCTTTTTACCGGCCAGCGTACCAAAGATCAGCTTGCCCGAGTGGAACTCTAAGGTCGATATCGGAAAGTCGGGGATGTTAGAATACATCAGTTGTTTCTCGACTTGTATTTCGGTCACCAAACCGCCAAGGCCGGTACCTAAAATAATGCCCACTTCGGGTTTAAAATCGCCAATGCGGTTCTTAATGTAGGCCGCGGTGTGCTGTATATTGTCTAACATAGTTTTGTATCAGTTGGTTAAAATGTTGCCCCTCATCATTCAAAAATTCCACACCGATGGGCAGGGTGTAGATCGTGAGTTTTGCTACCAGGCTTTGCAGGTCCTGCTCACCTAAACGCTGCATATCCTTTTCTGTTGTCACAATGATCTTTTTATCTGCTGTGCACACCGCAAATTCATCGGCAAGTTTAGCAATATTTTTTGTGCTGAAGCGATGATGATCAGGGTATTTATGATGAATGATGCGCGGCGTGTAACGGGACAGATAATGATGGATGGTCAGCAAGGGATTAGCGATACCCGTCAGTAAGAAAACGGTAGTATCCTTATCGATGACCATATCCGTAGCGGTGCCATTCAATTGCAAAGGCTGATATTGAATACCGGCAAAGAACAATTGCTGATGCGGATAAGGCGCGATCTTTTCGCGCACGTGCTTTAACTCACCAAGATCAGCTTCGCGCGGGGTCTTAGTCACCACAATAATATCGGCACGTTTGCGCCCCCGTGCGGGTTCGCGACGGTTACCTGCCGGTAATAAAAACGTATTGAAATTTTGTATCTGCTTGTAATCAAACAACAAGATGCTAAAGCCTGGTTTAATAGCGCGGTGCTGAAAGGCATCGTCCAATATGATCACATCATTATCAGCCAGTAAACGTTCCGCTCCTGCTACCCTATCCTCGCAAACGGTCACGTTCACATCCGGGAATTTACGTTTTAGTTGCAGCGGCTCATCTCCTACCTCACTCGCGGCCGAGTTTACCGTCGCGATGCGGAAACCCTTAGTCTCGCGGCCGTAACCACGGCTTAGGGTAGCCAGTTGATGGTCTTGTTTTAGTAAACGGATAAGATACTCCGTCATAGGTGTTTTGCCCGATCCGCCCACATCCAAATTACCTACCGAGATGACAGGCAGGTTGAATGATGTGCTTTTGAACAACCCCACATCATAACACCAGTTACGGATGATGACCACCAGCCCATAAATGAGCGATATAGGCAATAAAAGCAAGCGGAGTTTTTGCATTATTAAAAGGCAAAGATACGAAACCCCCTGACCCCTTAAAGGCCGAAAAATGTTAATTCATCGGTACATCTTCCATAGGCGTCCTGTGAACGCGCTTAGCCACCTATTACGATGGTCACCACCAGATCAAAGTCATTCTTAATGGCGTAGCTGCCCAGATCCTGAAAAAAGGACGATGAATTGTACTTAATGCCGAACTTGGTCCTGTCCACTTTAATTTTTGCTTGGATGGTTATCCGCCCAGCCTCCTTCTGTAGGGTAAATGGAAAGCTCAACCCTTGGCTTATACCTTTAATGGTCAATTTACCGGTTGCCTGGTTTCCGTTCACCGCAGTCAATTTAAAGACCGCTTCAGGGTATTTACGGGTATCAAAAAAGTCGGCCTTTTTTAAGTGCTCTTGCAGATCGTTGTTTTCATGCCGGACAGTGTTCATATCCATTACTATCGTTGCACCGGTGAGCTGGTCGCCATTCATGCTTACTTTAGCCGTCTTCATGTCAATGCTGCCTGTTGGGTCATAAGCTCCGGTCTCGGCATGGCCGGTCCACGTCACTTTACTTTTAGCTAAATTTACTTGTTGATCATCAGCGGGCTTAAAGGCAGCGCAAAGCAATACCAGGGCCAGTATGTAAATGGTTTTCATAATATCGATCTGGTTTGGCGTTATTTAGATCTTAATTCTCCTTCGGTCTCTACAAGGCCATAGCCCTTGTATAATTTACCTTGCTTATCTTTAGCTATTACAAACCAAAGCGCATCGCCGCCGTAGATGGCATCGCCAAAGCGGTAGTTTTTCTTAAATGTAAATATCCGGCCCTTTTTAAGCATGGCGTCTTTACAATCAAATTCGTCGGCAAACTCATCTTTCGATAATTTCATGTTAGGCATCCAGCCTTTATCTTTTATCCAAATGTAACTGCCGGCGGCCACTACCTCCAGGTCTTCTGTTTGTGCCATGGCATACGTGCTGTGTTTCCAAACGTACTTGCCATAAGGCGTAGTGGCATCCAGGTTAGGTTCCGGATAAACCGGACTTGGTGAATGATAAACCAATATGCCTGTGGCGATATTGCGTAACTGGTCGGGCAACAGCCGGGATCTTTCTGTCCAACCCTGCTGGGCTGAAGCTGTTAAAGCGCAGATAAAAAAGATGATGGTGAATGTGTATCGTTTCATATGTTTATTGTTTTTGAACGATACAAAAGTGAAGTATATCCGCATGGCAGAGGTGCCATATCCGGATATGGGACGTCCCGATGCCTTAAACGGGATTAATTCATGAAATCGGAAGGGGCACTGCCGGTGAATTGCTTAAATATACGATTGAATGTAGTTTTAGAGTTAAAGCCCGACTCGTAGGCAATGCCCATAATGGTCAGCTTTTCTACATCGGCCGATCGCAACCGTTGTTTAACTTCATCAACCCGGTATTGATTGATAAGATCGTTGAACGACTTATTTAGACCTGCATTGATGTTACGCGATACTACTTTAGGGTTAAGTTTTACAGCACCGGCTAATTGCACCAGCGTAAGCGTCGGGTCCAGATATAATTTTTGATCTGTTATTACCTGTTGTATCTGTTTTAACACCAAAGGGTCGGCCTCAAAAAGTGGCAACGCCGGGGATGGCGTTTCATCTCTGGTCTGTTCATAACTGATATCCGATAAATTAGCTTGCCGCCAGCCAAACACACCCAGCACCAATGCCACTACACCTAATATCTCTACCGAGTAATTATAGTCAAAGTAACTATTGGCACCGTCGCGTAAAACTACTTCGATCATCCACTGCACGCTTAATACTAATAAAATGGCCAGAATTATTTTCAACCACTGCAGGCGGATACGCGACACCTCTGAAAAGTTATTGACCACCCAATCCTGATACTTTTGCAACAGGCGGAACGATAAGACCAGGTAAACGATCAGCGAGACCCAGGTACCGTCAAATTCCAATCGGTAAGTGTAGGGGCCATGAATGTTGGTCCAATACCAGTTTTTGAACGGGTAACTTGTGAAACATAAAAAAAAGTAAAGCCCGGCCTGAAGCATGACCGGGATAAAATGCAGCAAATATTTGGGTTGCAGTTTAAACTTGTGATTGGTGAGGCTAAGCAGATAAAAGTAAATGAGTGGCCCAAAGCCCAGCGAGTAAAAAAGGGGCATAAAATAAAGCTGTGGATGCTGCCTGTAAATGCCGCTTGCCCGCATAAAGTCATCCACCAGCCAAAGGGCAATAGCAAATAGCAGCACTGCTAATAGCCGATTGGAAAGCTTATTTTGTGATGAGAACCAAAGTATACCAGATGTAAAGAGTGACTGCGAGATAACCACCACCAAGATAGCCACCACGATATTAAAATTAATAAGCACGGATGAAGTTAAGATTTCCATTATGGTTGTACAAGACCATTTATCACCAACACCCCCACCAATCCCGACACAGAGATAATACACTCCATCACCGTCCAGCTTCTGAACGTCTCGCCAAGCGTCAAACCGAAATATTCTTTGAACATCCAAAAGCCGGTGTCATTAAAGTGGCTCAGCATCAAGCTACCCGCGCCTACTGCAAGTACCATTAATTCGGGCGAGATGCCGGGTTGGATAAGCGGCAATACGATGCCTGCGGCCGTTAAGGATGCCACCGTGGACGAACCTAAGGTGATGCGTAAAAACGCCGCTAATCCCCAGCCAATGATATAGGGCGATGCGTGCCAGCCGGCGGCAAGTACTTTCACTTCTTCGCCGATACCGCTATCGATCAGTACCTGTTTAAATGCACCACCTGCGGCAATGATCAGCATGATCATTGTGATGCCTTTGGCGCCTTCTACGCAGCTGTCCATAGCTTTAGCGAGGGGTATTTGCAGGATCAGCAGAATGATCAGTACAGATAATAGCAACGCAAATGTAGGGTCGGCCAATACTTTAAAGTAGTAGGCGGTTTGGCCTGTAAAGAACAAGCCGCCCAGGTTACCGGCAATGATCAGGAATACCGGCATCAAGGCTATTGCAAAGCTTTTGGTGGCCGATGGCAGTACTTTATCAGGGTTAAAATTGATCACATGATGTTTAAAGTCGATGTGTTTAACACTGATCATCAGCCTCGGGAACAATACACCTGCCACCGCGGCGACCGGTAAACTAATGGCCAATCCATATAGTAATACCTTCCCCACATCAGCATGGAATATCGATGCCAAAGCTACCGGACCGGGATGCGGCGGCAGGAAACCGTGGGTGATGGATAGCGCTGCTATCATAGGCATGCCCACGTACAATTTAGGCAGCCCTGTTGCTGTGGCAATACTGAAAGCCAGCGGTAACAGCACAATAAAGCCTGCGTTGTAGAAGAGTGGAATGCCGACCAGGATACCCGTGAGCAAGGCCGCCCATTGGATATTTTTGATGCCGAACCATTTGATGAGGACGTACACAATGCGTTCGGCCGCGCCGTAGTCTTCGGCCAGTTTGCCTATCATGGCGCCCAAGGCCAATACCATGATCAGGCTGCCCAGCGTATTGCCTATGCCTGCGCTGATACTCGCCATCACCTTATCGGCAGGCATTTTAAGCAGCAGACCTGTGATAATGGACACGATGAGGAGGGCCAGCATCGGGTTCATTTTTTTAATGATCAGGACCAGCAATATCTGGATAGCCAGCAAAACGTACAGCAAACTCATAGGCGCGTGGCGACTTTATTGGTTCAATTGGTGCATAGCGGCTTTGGTTGCGCTATATAGCTGCCTAAATATAGGGAACGTTTTGCTATAAACCCAGGTGCTTGCCTTTCGCGGTTCCACAATGTGCACATCCTGCGGCGTAGGCAAATCGGCATTGGAATCGGTGGCCTGCATGGCCAGATAGGCCGCGCCTACCGCCGAAGCATCCTCCTGCTGCAGCAATACCAAACGTTTGCCGGTGATGTCGGCCAGTATCTGCATCCATTCGTCGGAATGGGTAAAGCCGCCGCTTACGTTCAATTGGTTTATTTTGGCCGACCCTTCCAGCGTCTTTAGTACATCGTTCAGTGCAAAGCAAACGCCTTCTACCGCCGCTCGTAAAAAGTGAGCCTGACCGTGTACAGGTTTGATATTGAAGTAAGCGCCGCTGGCTTTGGCATCCCATATCGGCGCACGGTCGCCGTACAAATAGGGTAAAAAGATCAACCCATCACTACCGGCCGGAACGGCAGCTATGCGGTCGAACAACTCCTCGTGATCTTTGGTGCTGATGCCGGTGATATCTAAAAAATTGCTCAACAACCAATTGATAGCGATGCCACCGTTGTTAACCGCCCCGCCGCTGACGAATATTTTATCGGTCAGCAGGTAATTGAAGGTCATAGAGCTATAATCATAGATCGGCTTATTGCCCGTCACCCTTACTGCTCCACTGGTGCCGATGGTGAGGGCCGCTGTTCCCGGGGCAATGGCCATACTGCCCAGGTTGGCGCTGCAACCGTCGGTAGTGCCGATGATAAAATTCGTTTCGACCGGGATTTTCATTTTTGACGCGACATCCGGAGCAACGCCTGAGCGTTGCGTAGTGGTACCGACAGGCTCGCTCAATTTCGCTAACGGTATGCCCGCATGGTCGCTTATTTTGCTACTCCATTGCAGGTGGATAATATCGAACATGCCCGTGGCCGATGCCATGCCGTGATCTATCTCGAACACGCTGAACAGCTTGAACCAGATATATTCTTTAATAGATATGAACTTATGCACAGATGCGAACAGATCCGGCTGGTTATCCTTTAACCAGATCAGCTTACAAAGCGGCGACATGGGGTGTATCGGCGTGCCTGACGTGCGGTAGATCATCTCCCCTTCTTCGGATGAGCGGATGGCAGTAGCAATGCTCTCCGCGCGGGTATCGGCCCAGGTGATCATGTTGGCTAAGGCATTGCCTTTGGCATCCACAGGTATCACGCTATGCATCGCGGCACTCATGCTGATAGTTTGTGGCGGGTGGCCTAATTGCGTAAACACATCGGCAACGCAATCGCAAAAGGCGTTAAATATCTTATCCGGCTCCTGCTCGCTGTGGCCGGGTTGCGGTTGCAGGATAGGGTATTTGCGGCTTGCAGTGGCCAGCACCTCCCCGTTTTGATCAATAGTCACCACTTTGGTGCTACCTGTGCCGATGTCGATACCTAAAATATATTGCATACTTGTTGATGACTATTAAGATGAAGTTAGAAAAACCTCCGCATAAAAAAAGCCGGACCATAAGATCCGGCTCTGTTTTAAATTATTCCCCAACTACTTGTCGTCAGATGGTACCTCGTCATCCAGGTTCAGCGTGTAGGCTGACTCGGATGCCCTGTCGGCTTGCTGCAGACGGTCTACATCGGCAGAGTTATCATCATTATTAAGCACCTCGTTGGTATCGTCGAAACCATTAGAGTGAATATCTTTTTGACTTTGTTGGTCGTCAGCTTCGTTATCGTTAGTATCGTCCAACGGAATTTCGTTCTCTGGTGTGATCATGATATTTGAATTTATGTAGAGGTATAACACAAGGGGGGCATCCTTGTTTTAACAACCTTAGGTACAAAAAAGCCCGCGACTTTGCGCCGCAGGCTCTTCTGAATTTACTAATGCGGCTGTTACAAAGTAGCCATATCTATTACAAAGCGATAACGCACGTCGCCTTTAACCATACGGTCGTAAGATGCGGTGATATCTTTAATGTCGATCAGTTCGATGTCCGACACGATGTTGTGCTCGGCACAGAAATCAAGCATTTCCTGAGTTTCTTTGATACCGCCGATACCTGATCCGGCCAGGCTCTTACGTCCGCCCAATAAGCTGAAGGCTGCGATCTGAGCAGGCTCCGGTGGAACGCCAACGCAGATATGCACGCCATTGGTACGCAACAGCGACAGATACATATTAAAATCGTGCGGGGCAGATACGGTATCCAAAATAAAATCGAATGTACCGGTAGCAGCTTTGATCTGCTCTGGATCTGAGGTCACTACAAAGTGATGAGCGCCTAATTTCTTAGCATCTTCTTCTTTCTTTGGTGACGTACTCAAAACAGTAACCTCGGCACCAAAAGCTACGCCAAATTTAACGGCCATGTGGCCTAAACCACCTAAGCCCAATACGGCTAATTTATGGCCTTTGCCCACACCCCAATGACGCAATGGCGAGTAAGTGGTGATACCTGCACACAGCAAAGGCGCGGTTGCAGCAAGGTCAACATCCTCAGAGATGTGCAACACGAATTCCTCGCGCACAACGATGGTGTTAGAGTAGCCACCGTAAGTTGGGCGGCTGCCGTCGCGCTCCATGCTGTTGTAGGTCTGTGTGTTACCTTCAAGGCAGTATTGCTCCAGGTCTTGTTTGCAGTTCTCGCATACCTGACACGAGTCTACCATACAACCGGTACCGGCCAATTGACCTACCTTGAAGTTCTTAACATGTTCGCCAACGGCGACAATACGGCCAACGATCTCGTGCCCCGGCACCATCGGGAAAATACCCGGGAACCAATCGTTCTTGATCTGGTGCAGATCGGAGTGGCAAACGCCACAGTATAAAATGTCAAATTGCACATCGTGCGGCCCTATCTCGCGGCGCTCAAAGTCCCATGGGGCAAGGTCGGTCTCGGGTGTTTGTGCAGCATAAGCTTTTGCTTGGATCATAATAATAGATGTTTGTTAGTGGTACGTGTTATAACAAATATAAGGCGATAAGTTTGGCGCAAGGCGATGGTGAAAGAGTGAATTCGAAGTATGACTTTTTTATTACAAGTCATACTTACCTGATCACCTGCAAAAACATCGCATCCAAAACTGTGTTTGTGAGATATAATAGCAGATACCCCATCGTTTAGCTGCCGAATTTATATTTTTGAGATATGTGGTCAAAAACCCTCCTGACAACGTTTTTTTTCTGGTTCCTTTCATCGTCCGTCCATGCTAATTTTGTGATGGACCCCAACTCCATCAATGCCTACAACGCCATCATGGACCTCCGTTTTGCCGATGCACGTAAGCTGATACAGGACGAGAGGACCAAAGAGCCTAACAACGGTATCACCATTTTGCTGGAGGACTATATGGACTACCTGCACTTAACCCTTAACAATAACAAAGCGGATTACGATAAATTGCTGGATCGTCGAAGTGACCGACTGGATGCCTTAGAGGACAACGACAAAAACTCGCCCTGGTACCTTTTTTCGCAAGCCGAGGTGTATATGCATTGGGGCGTGCTGAAAAGCCAATACGGCGACTATATATCATCCATGCGCGACCTGAACAAGGCGCGGAAGCTACTGACCGAGAACAACCAAAAGTTCAAAGATTTCACTCCCAATAAAAAAAGTTTGGCCTGGACGGAGCTGCTCTTCGGGGCGATACCATCCAACGTACGCGGCGTAGCAAGCATGTTCGGGTTGAAAGGCAATATCGACTCGGGCTATCGTAAACTGGAAGCTTTTAAAAGTGAAATAGTCGGTAGCAAGTACAGTTTTTATAATGACGAACTGATCTTTTTGATCGGACTGATCAACGTGGACGTATTGAAAAGCAAAAATAACTATGACCGCCTGATGGCCATGAGTAATGAGATGAACGACAAAAGTTTGCTCAAAAAATATTTGCAGGGATATATCTCCTTCAAGATGGGGCATGCTACCGAGGCGATCAATTATTTTTCGGCAGCACCGCAAACGGCGGCTTATATGCAGCTACCTATTATTAGCTATTGGTTAGGTAACGCCAAACTTTGTCGGATGGATAAGGATGCCGATGACCACTTTCAAAAATTCCTAACCGAGAACAAGGGCAGCAGCTATATCAAGGAAACCTATCTTAAACTTGCATATCACTCCCTCCTTCAGAACGATGTGAACGGGTACAACAATTACATTAAACTGGTCCGCTCCAAAGGTGCCGCTAATGATGAGAAGGATAAGCAGGCATTGAAAGAAGCTAATGACTCGCGACCCGATATCGCTCTGCTGAAAGCCCGCTTTTATTTTGATGGCGGCTATTACAGCAAAGCACTGGATCTGCTAAAAGACCAGCAGGTGACCGAATTAAAGCTGATACGCGATAAGATAGAATATTATTATCGCTTGGGTCGCACGTACGACAGGACCAACAATGTTGCCGAAGCATTGGCCAATTACGATAAAGCGATCGCCATTGGCCGCACATCTACCTACTATTATGCGGCTAATGCGGCGGTAAATTCCGGCGTATTGTACGAGCAAAAAAAGGACAGCAAAAAGGCGGCGGAGTATTTTAACGCGGCCTTGCAAATGAAGAACCACGAATATCAAAACAGCATAGATACGCAGGCAAAAGAGGGTTTGGCAAGGGTGAAGGGGGATTGAATTGTTGTAAAGAGGATTGCGCACCTACGGAGCGCTAAATGATATTGTTATTTTTTGCTATCGATATCTCGTCCTAAAAGGGACGGTTAAGCAAATTAGAACCGTTTCTCACTCCATGGGAGTGATATATCGGTAGCGAATAATGAGACCTAACCGATAGCGCTCCGTAGGTGCGCAACCTCCACCCAATGGTTTACCCTATTGGCTTATTCGTGAACCTGACATTCTTATTTAAACACTCCCGGTGAAACTCATTCACCTTTAACTTTACAGCCTCAAAGTCGAAGTCTTCATTCGTACCTAGATCCAGCATATTAAAATGGGCCGATGGTTTAATACTCTCGAAAAATTCCAAAACCACACTGCACCAAATGATCTGGCATTTGCCCTGGATCAGCGGGACGATCTCGGCCAGGCCGCTCTCAAAGTGGATATGGGTGATGTGCTGGCTTTCCAGGTTTCCTTGCGGATAATAAAGTAACAGGTTGCCAGGTGTCGACAATACTTCGCCCGCGTAGGCAAAGCTCTCTTTGATAGAACGCTTGCCCGGGTCGATAGAGAAACTGCCGGTGTGTTGCAGCCAGCTATTCTTCTGCATCTGTTTTTTTAACGACATGGCGTACAGGCGTTGCATTTTATCCTTTCCCCAAAAAACCTTGTTGCTGAGGTAATAGGCATACATCCCGTCTGTAAAACTGAAATGGTTACACATTAGGATATAAGAATGCCCGGGTTTGATAGGCACATCGTGAATGATCTTTTTGTTAAGGAAACGGTTAAAGCCAAAGCTGATAATTGCGTTGATCAGCTTAAAAAAGAAAGGACTTAAGGGCTTGGCTTTAATGATCATAACAGCAAACGGGCTAACGATTCGGCAAAGTCGGCTTTGATCATCTCGTGGTCAGCGTCCAGGATCACTACCTCGGCATTAGGCAGTTTGGGCAGGAACACATCGCCGATCTTGGGCAGATACATTTTGTCGCGTTTGCCAAATATAAATATTGTGCGGATGTTGTGGGCTTTTACCACGTGTATAAAATGCGCCTCGTGGGTCTCTAACAAACGGAAGTAAGTGAACGACGCGTACAACGCGAACCGTAACTCCGGCGTACCGATCTCTTTCATCAGGATATCGCGCCCGGCATCGTCAATAAATCTTAACGAACGGCAAAGCCTGATGATGTTGAGCGTAGTGCGCCTGCTGAGCATGATCTTCTCTAAGATCTTGTTGCCCATTTTATGCTTGCCAAAAAAACGGATCAGCGTACCCGGCTCTATAGATGACGGCGCGGCGGCAATATACTCGTCTATCCTTTCGGGCAGGCCCTCCAAGACCGTGGTAGCAAAATGCGTCCCCATGGAGTAGCCTAAGACAGAAAAGCGGTCAATACCATGTTCCCTACAAAAGGCGGCGATCAAATTAACCAACTGTTGCTTCTGCAAGCCTGCCTTCACGGTCGCTAAACTAACATCTTTCAGTTGCGTGCCTTTATGAAAGAATAGGTCGAATCCCCAAAAAGTATATTTTGAACCTAACGATGGCTCGAGGCTAATAAATTGTTTGCCGTGCATCCCAAAACCGTGGAAACACAGCATATGTTTAGGCCCCTTACCGAATTTATAATAATGGAGTTTTACAAAGTCGTTCTCAAAGTATTGGCCCTCCATAGATCATATTGTTTGGGCAAGGGCCACGGCCCAGGCCAGGTCGCCGTCGTGAGATATGGTCAGGCTGATGTTTACGCGTTCACCGATCGGTCGGTGGATGGTGGCGGTAGGTTTGCCGGCTATTTTGTTGCGGGTTATCTCTATCGCCATAAAAGGCAATGGCGCTTCGTCTAATTGTTTTACGGCTTTGTAAACCGCCTCTTTAGCAGCCCAGGTTGATGCATAACGTAACATAGCATCTTCAAACTGATCGCAATAAGCTATCTCGGAAGCGGTAAAAACTTTCTTCTTGAACAGGTCGGTGCAGGAGTGCGCAAAATCGGGCAGGTAAACCACATCGTTACCTACAGCAAAGCGGTAACCGCCAACCAATTCATTTACCGATGCTTCCATTTTACTCTCCATCAACCGCTATGCCCATAATATTAAAACCGCCATCCACAAAGTGGATGTTGCCGGTCACTTTTTTTGACAGATCTGAGAAGTAGTAAAGGGCCGAATCGCCCACATCGCCAGCGGTGATATTGCCCAGCGGAGCGGTCACTTTGCCTATCTTACGTAGCTTACGCACACCGTTCACCCCTCCTGCCGATGTGGTCATGACCAAGCCGGCAGATATGGCATTGACCCTTACCTGTTGCGAGCGGAAATGATCTGCCAGGTAAAGCATAATGTTCTCTAAAGCCGCCTTATTGATAGACATGCCCGCATAATTAGGGAACACCCTTTGCGATGCATTGTAGGTCAAGGTCAGGATAGACGCGTTCGTGGCCAGATATGGTTTGACTGCTCGTGCTACCCGCAATAACGAGTAAGCACTGATATTGAACGAATCCATCAAACTCTCAAAAGGGATATCGATGTATTCGGGAGCCGGTGCATCGCCACCGGGCAGGCTGTAGCACATCACATGCTGATCGCCAAAGGCAACGCCGTGCAGCAGATAGTCGATCGGACCAAGTTCATCGTGCGCCATTTTCACAACGGCCGATACTTCTTCCTCGTTACGCACATCAACCTGCATGGCATACTGATGCGGGATGCCGAGCTGATCCATCAGGTGCAGTACGTTCTCCTTCGTATCGTCTACATAGGTCAGGGCCAGTTTACAGCCCGAGGTATGCAGTTTAAGGGCGACATCCCAGGCTATAGAACTGTCGTTCCGTATGCCAAAAATTACCGCTACCTTACCTTTATTATCTATCATCTGTTAAATATCGCGCGATATGGTCATGGCGCTGTTAGTGCCGCCGAAGCCATAATTTAAACATACAATGGTATTGATCTCTTTACTGATCACGTCCGGAGATATCAAATGTCGATAGGCCGCCAAAGACTTTTTAGGGCCGGTCCAATCCTGCTCCTGCTGATAATCGGCCAGCTCCGTATCCAGATTAACAGAGTTTAAGCATGGCAATACCTTTTGCTCTTCCAGCATCATAACAGCGCTGATCAGTTCAACCGCTCCGGCCGCACCAAGGGTATGGCCGAATTGTGATTTTGGCGCCGAGATATGATAACCTTCCTCGCCCATAATATCTACCACGCTCAGCAGTTCTACCGCGTCGCCAACAGGGGTAGAGGTGCCGTGTACCTTCACCACATCAGCCTTAAATGGCTTATCGCCGAACAGCCCTTTCCACAAACGTTTTTGCCCGTCAAAAGATGGGAAGAACATATTGCCGTCGCCATCGGAGTTGTTGTAATAATCGTCGATAACGGCCAGGATCTTGGCACCGCGGGCTTTGGCGCTCTCGTACTCTTCTAAAGCTACTATACCGCAGCCGAAAGAGCATACAAAACCATTACGGTCTTCGTCAAATGGCCTTGAACTTTCTCCGGCGCTGAAGCCTTTGCTCAACACTTGCATCGCGTCGAAACCAATGAAGGTCTCCAACGATGTAGGCTCTACGCCACCGGCAACGATGCGGTCCTGGATACCGAATTTGATCAGTCTATATGCGTAACCCACGTTACCCAAACCCGTAGCGCAAGCCGAGCCAATGGCCTCGACCACGCCTTTATTTTTGATAAAACAGGCCACGTTAGCAGCTTCGCGATAGACCATGGTACGGTCTACCGTATGCGATCCCGCCAGGCGGGTCTTTTGTTTCAGTTCAAAAAAATTATGCCAGGCATTGCGTAAAATGCTGTGCCCCGCACTACCCGACCCCATCACCACACCGGTCTGTTCGCTTTCGGTTTCTTCTTTGCTCCAGCCGGCTTGTTTAATAGCCTCTTGTGTACCCAGCATGGCCCAGATACTGCCTACATCGGCAGTAGAAAGATTGGCGTCAGGGATACGGCCAAGGTGGTCGATAAAAGTTTCGGGATAGTTGGGTGATATGGTAGAATAAATGGCTTCGATATCCATCTCGGCCTCGGTAATAAAACCGCATATCTGCGATCGGATGTTCTTGCCATGTGCTTTAGCCTCGTCCCAATCACGGATCAAACTCTCGCCCGCAAACAGTTTCTGCCTGAACTGATCCAGGTAATTACCACCCGGAAAAGAACCGCCCATACCAACTATCGCTACCCTCCTATCGCCTGCCATGGTATCTTAATTAAGCTTCTTTAGACTTAATGATCAGATCAACGATATCCTTCACTTTAGATCCCAGATCGTCAATATCATCGTCATCAAACTCCACGTCGAACTTTTGCTCGGCCTTGGCAGCTATGTTGATCATCTCGGTAGATGGGGTCTTCAGGTCTTTTATAAAGTCGGTCTCTTCGGTAACGTTGTCCAGGCGCGACTGGTCAATGGTCCTTACTGTTTTCAGGATCTCTACCAGTCCGGCAATAATTTCTTGTCTTTCCATTAAGCTAAATATATTTGTCTTTCTTAACGCCCTTCCCTACTATCTCGGATAGTTCGGCAACCAGCTCAAAACGCTCGTCGATATCGTAACTAAGCAGGCGTTGTTCGGTAAATTCTTTAAAATATTCGTCAAGGTCTAAACCTTGGGGCACTTTGTATATCCGCCCTTCGCAGGTCATCTGCCTAAATTTATAGAACAGGATATGGCCAATGCTGATAAAGGTCTCGCCCTGTTGCAGATACCCCCTAAAGTTAACCTGCCCTACGCTGATAAACAAGGGCGTAAGTGTTTTCTTTAAATGATCAAAGGTACAATTTTGTTTGATGGATTCGATGTAGGCACTGCACGACCCGTTGCTGGCCTGCCCGAAGGCCTCGATCATATCCACCCCGCGGAAAACGCCGTAGTGGTCCTCCACGTCAAACGCGGTAGGCGTGTAACTGGCCACAATACCCACTTTAGGCATATGCCAGTGGTACTTATCAATGTATAACTTCTTAGGCCCGTGGGTCATTACCACATCTGGCGGGGTGCCTATCAGGCTTGGTAAATGCTCCATTATACCATCCCTCCGTTCACGTGGATATTGGTACCGTTAATGTACGATGCCTTGTCTGACAGTAAGAAACTGATCGTCTCTGCCACATCCTCAGCCTTACCGAAACGGCGCGAAGGTATCATACTAAAAAACTTGTCTTTATGTTCTTGTGATAATTTATCGGTCATGGCGGTCTCTATAAAACCCGGCGATACACTCAACACGCGGATATTATGCTCCTGGTTCAAAGCGGCCACTTCATGCGCCAGCGACTTTGACAGCGCCACCAAACCGGCCTTTGTAGCCGTGTACACCGCCTGAAAAGCGTTGCCTGTTTCGGCAACTACCGAACTGATGTTGATGATCACACCCCTGTTACTTGCGCTAAATATCTTTAAAGCTGTTTTGCAGATAAGAATAGGCGCTTTCAAGTTCACGTTAAGCATGGTATCGATATGCTTTTCGGGCTGGTAGATGAGCGAATTATCAAAGGTAAGCCCGGCGTTGTTGATCACGCCATAAAGCGTATCGCCATGCTCCTTTTTCAGCTGCTTACAAAACGCGGTCGTTTGTTCCGGATCCGAAAGGTCGGCGCAAAGTAACTCGCTGTTGGGTATCTCTTCGGTAAAACTTTCGGGCTTGGATGCATGCAGGATAAGGCTATATTCGGCCGATAGTTTTTTTGCTATCGCCAAACCCAGGCCCCTGCTTGCGCCGGTTATCAATATCTTTTTGTCTTTCAATGGTGTGTGATACAGTTCTGTTGCCAATGATCATGCAGCAACATCAGCACTACATATTTTCAGCAATAAAGTTCGGGATTTTTTTTGTTTCTACCCGAAAGTGAGTGAACTTTTAGGTTAGCGATTTATCAAAACTGGATACAGCGGCTAAAAGCAGCGCAGATCAGGCAGATATGCGTTCGCCTGACATCGGTTGTCCTGCCACAGGCTTTACCATAACGGAGTCGCGTTTAGTAGCAAGATCATCGGGATGCCCTGTGGTCCCTTGCTCCCGCGCTTCCATCACCTTATCGTATATAGCCTCGTAATGCGGGTGATTGGTCTTCATGATCGCGTCCCAAAAGTTAAAATACAGACCGTAGTTAGTCTTAAAATTGGTATGGTGCAAATTGTGGTGTGTTGGCGTATTATGCCAGTTGAACCATTTACTCCTGACGAACCATTTAGGCATATAATCATACCCTACATGCCCGCTCACATTTAAAATAAGCGAATAAGTAGCAAATACCGTCACTACCGATATATGATGCGGGATGGTGAACACCAGCACCGGCACGATGCCCATTTGCACCACTGCCTCTATCGGGTGGAACGAATAAGCCGCAAAGGCCGTCGGGTTCATGGATTGATGATGGACCTTGTGCGCATGCTTGAACAACAGTTTCCAGTGCAGCAGGCGGTGTGTCCAGTAAAAATAAGTGTCGTGTACAATGATCATCAACACAAAGCTGAAGAAGTAGTAACCCCAACCATATTTATCGATAGGACTGTAAGCCAGCGTTAAATGATGCTTATTAGCCCAAACAATACATAGGATGATCCCGCCCAAGATCATTAGGGTATAAATGGAATACCTGATCTCGCGAAAGATGTGTTTATTGTCAGGATACTTTTTTTGGATCTTGGCGGCCCAGGTAGCTTTGCGTTTCCAAACGTAGAATATAAGGAAAACGATACCTGTAAAGGCGAAGTACTGCAACATCATAACTACTGATGAGCTGAGCCATTTATAAAACAAATTTAAAAGGTCAGACAATTGCATTACGATGCCAATTTACTAATAATTAAGACGCAGGGCAAGTTTTTCTGTGTATTCGATACACTATCAAATAAAACAACGTAGATCCCACCCACTATATTGTATTGTAGATCAATATCTATTTAAAAAGCCCGGCTGTTTGGTAACAACCGGGCCGATATTAAGTTTGGCGCGACCCGATTATTTTGCCGGGGCCAGTACTTTATCTACAGCAGTGATGAGCGAACCTTTGCCGTCCGCATTTTTACCGTAACCCGAAAAGTGCGATACGATCTTACCCTGCGGATCCACAACAACAAATGTAGGGAAACCGCTTACACCGTATTTTAACAGGGTCTCGCCGTAGATACCTTTTCCATCCCAAACGCTCAGCCATTCGGGTTTATCCCGTTTGATGCTTTGCATCCACATATCTCTGCCGCCATCGCCGGATACGGTCATGATGGCCACTTTATCGGCATACTTAGTGTTGATCTCTTTTAGGTCGGTAATAGATGCCATGCAAGGGCCGCAATAAGTGGTAGAAAAATCGAGCAGCACGTACTTGCCCTTCGCATCCGATAGTTTATGCTTGGCGCCTTTCTCGTCCATGGCCTCAAAATCGGTAGCCATGTCGCCTTTCTTTAGTACATCGCCAATTTTTAGGTATGATGCTATCCTTTGCGCAAAGGCGCTCTTTTTAATGTCGGGCTGTAAAGTATTGTAAATATGCTGCAAACTATCCTTAGCGTATTTACCACGAGCATAAAAGAGGGCACGCAAAGCTGCAAAGGTATTTGGCTCGCGCTTAATGAAACCGGCTGTTGCAACATCGTTTACGCTATCTATCTTGCCGATCACTTTCCATATTTGCTTACCTTTTATCTCGGCGCTATCGCCTTTAAGAGCAAAGTACTGATCTATCAATTCGTTGCGCTTTTTGTTTCCGGCACTGGTTAGGGCCACCAAACGGTTATTAGCATCCTGGATCTTAGACCCGGTGATGGATACATCGAAAGGAAAATCTTTCATGTCGCCTTTTACGGTCACCGCCTCGTTACCCATCAGCAGGTTGCAGTAATAGAACTTATTGTCGTGACGGGCGTATAACCACAGACCCTTAACGGGTGCATCCAATTTGCCTTTTAGTTGTAGCTCCCCGCTTTTCAGAGCGGCACTATCAATAATATATTGCGCGTCCAGATCTTGCAGATAGAACTTTGTCCCATCCGGGAAACCTGTCAATTGGGTCTTAACAGTATAACCTTGTGCAAAAGCAGTATGTGCAGCTACGATGAGTAACGCGGTAAGTAGTTTTTTCATTTATAAGTTTTGAGGTTTACTTAATTGACGCAAGGCATCACTATTAGTTGCACACGCCTGCTCATTATTTTAACCTTAGTTTGATACCGCCGTTCATTACAAAGCCATCCAGCGGGGCATAAATATCCCTGAACACCGGCGCTGTTACGCTGCCGTTGAAGATGCTGCCAAAGCGCGTTTGCCGCGTATCGGTAAAATTCTCGAAGTTGATGAACACCGACAGGCGCTCCCAGATCTTTTCGGCCATAAAGCCGGTGGTCCAATAAGCGCGACCGGTGCTGCCATCGTTCAAGCGTTGCGGACTAAAGTAGTAAGCCTCTAAACCCAGTTTCCAATTATCCTCTACTTCGTACATCAGCACGTTATTCAATCTGTGTTTTGATACCAGCGGGTAAGCCGAAATATTATCCAAAATATGCTGGCTTACATCGGCATAAGTATAGCCGACAAATAGTTTAAAGTCGGCATAGGTAAGTTTGATATTGGTCTCGCCGCCCTTGGTGTTCAGGTCGCCTCGGGGTTGTTGATATTGATAATTGCCACCAGCGATCTGGCTGAGCAGGATCGGGTTATCTACACGGGTATAGAACAACAATTGGTTGATACTGAAACTAACCTGATCATCAAACAAACCCGTCTTATAATTTACATCAAAGTTACCGCCATAAGATCGTTCGGCCTTAGTATTGGCCATATCTATCGGCCACACATCGCGAAACTGGATACGCTCAGCATCCTCGGTAAATACGTTGGGCGCTTTGTAACCCATACCGCCACCTAACCTAAGCGACCAATGCGCGTTAGTTTTATACAAAGCTGACACCCTTGGCAAGGCGAAGAACCCGAACTGATCATGATAGTCACCGCGTATGCCACTCTCCAAGGTGAATTTCTCACCCGCGTCCCAGGTATTCTGCACAAAGCCGCCGATGGTATTGTAGTTGTAACTACGTAGCGGAAATGTAGACTGACGGCTCTCGCTAAAGCGTTCAGTAAGGTAATTCAGGCCTAATACCCAATCACTTTTTTCAAGGTTGACGGTGTAAGCCGCTTCAGAGAAACTTGAAAGCTGCTCACCTGCAAATTGGTAGGCAGGTAAAGTGATCGTCCTGTCGTAATAGCTAAAGCTATTTTTAAAGGTCAGTTTTTGATGCTCGGTCAGGTTGCGATCTAATTGTACCTGGCTGCTGTAGCGACCGGTCTTGTTGCGCTCAAAATAGCTGTGGGTAGCATCGCCGTTACCTTGTATGTAATGCAGGTCGCCACCAATGCGATCCTCAATTGTGCTGTTGATGCCGGCTATCAGTGTGGTCTTATCATTCAAATAAAAGAATAGCTTCGGATTAAGTGTATATCTATCAAAATTAGGTATCGCCGTAAGATCGATACCAGCCGGATCATAAGCCGAACCGTGATCGAAGGCGGCATAAACCGTCGCGCCCACTTTCTTGCCTTTCTCGGAGTAAAAACCACTAACATCCAACCCACGGGCCGATGTTCCGTTGAGCAAAAAGTTTAGCTCCGGTTTATCGCCGGGTGTTTTAGATATCAAGTTGACCAGGCCCGCTATCGCCCCACCACCGTATAGGGTTGACGATGAACCTTTGATCACCTCTACCTGTTTAAGATCCAACGGGGCTATTTGCAGCAGCCCTAACCCGCCCGAAAAGCCCGAATACAGCGGGAAGCCATCGCGGATGATCTGGGTGTACTTACCATCCAAACCTTGTATCCTGATGCTGGAGTTATTACTGGTAGCCGATGTTTGCTGGGTCTGTATACCAGTGCTCTCGGCCAGTAACATGCGGATATCGCTGGGTTTCATATTGCCTTTCTCATCCAGTTCCTCGCCCGATATAGCCTCTACGCGCGTAGGGATATTGGCGATAGTACGGCTGCTTCGGGTTGATGATACGGTGACGTTATCTAATTCTTCGCCGTCCTCTTCCGGCTCCAATAGGATGGTCAATGGTTTAGCGTCGGTTAACGGGAAGGTCAGTGTATCCAGCCGGGTTTCGTAACCTACGTAACGGGCTTGTAACACATGCGTTCCGTTAGGGATATTGCCGATCTGCAAACGTCCGGCGGTATCAGCTGCGCCACCTTTGGTGGTGCCGATGATAATAGCCGTAGCGCCGATCAATGGCTCGTTGGTCTTGGCATCTTTAATAATTAGTTTCAGTGTATTTTGCCCGTACACGGTACAGGTATATAGTAGTGCTGACAGCAGCACGAGTAAATGCTTCATGAAAAATTGGTATAAAATGATACAGTGAACCGGGACGTTTACGTCCGCTGATAAAATAATATCACCCTATCTGCGGTGGTTGCCAAATGGCCAACGTTACATCCTCGGCCAAGGGTTGCACGTAAACGGAATTGTGTTTAAGAATAGGCTCGGGAAAGAAGAACAGCGCATAAGCCAAGGGCTTACCCGGGACAAACCCAACACAACCATTGCAAGCGAAAAATGGCGGGCATCCGGCGCGATCATCCTGATCGGTCGGTGCGGAGTTCTCTACTTTGCCTATCCGTACATCGGCATCACAATTCGTATCGGTACAGCAGGGCTTTACCGAAAGCAGCATGATACAACAAATGAGGAAAAGGCAAAGGGCTTTCACGCCGGTAAAATTATAAAAACAGACATTAACGTTGGCTTAACTTTCAGTTTTTTTTCCTCTCTTTATAATATCAATTTAAACCTCGTATGCCTGCCTTGATCCATAAGCATCTTATTGCCTGCATTTTTGCGTTGCTGTTATTGCCTTGCGTATCATCGGCACAAAAAATATTTGAAGGGCAGGTGCTGGATAAAGAGACCGAGGCCACCATCCCCGGCGTTACCGTAATATTATTGAAAGAAAAAAAGGGTACGCAAACCAATAACCGCGGTTACTACAAACTGTTATCAACCGATACTATTGCTACCGACACTTTGCAGTTCACCTCGGTCGGTTATAAAACGCTTAAAATAGCAGTATCGGCTTATGAGCCTAACATGTTCGTGACGCTCGAGGTTGATGTTACCCAACTGAAGGGCGTTACCATTACCAATTCAAAGAAGAAGATCCCGCAGATACATTATTTTAGGATGGCCAACATCAAGACCAATGACCATAATAATCCTACGTTACCTTTCGATGCTCAATATATGTTCGCCGTGTTGGCCAAAGCAGAAAAAAAGCATAGCCGTATCACATCCTTAAAAGTAGGCCGGCGGGGGTTTAATGACCCGAACAGGCCTACCGGTTATGCCCAATTTTTATTACACATCCTATCGGTAGATGCCACTACCGGCAAACCCGGCCAAAAGATATACACCAAACAGGTAATCGTTGAAGACAACTCGATGATACTGGATATTGACGTTAGTGCCGACAACTGGGTAATGGATACCGATAACTTTTACATAGGGGTAGAATGGCAACGCACCCCCATCAATGAGCGGCTTGTTACGGGTATAGACGAGATCGTTTGGAAGACCACCGCTAAAGGTACGCAGCGCTTACAGGATGCGCCGACCTACCGCATGGTGTACCAACCCTCGCTGATCGCTTTTATTAACGGAAAAAAATATACTGCCTACTACATGAACACGCCCGGAAATTGGCAGCGGTATAATTTAAAGATCTCGTATATGGTGATGGGTACACCAGTGCCGTATGATACTCATATCGCGCTGTCTGCAACACTAACTTATTAAAACCGGCATGAAATATTTATACTTCATCATTCTGCTTTTTAACATTCCTGGGCTAAAAGCGCAAACGGTCACCAACAATTTCCGCATAGTAGATGCTGATACTAAGCGCCCCATCCCCTACGCTTCGGTATCGTTACCGCGTGCGAGTTTAGCGATGAATACCGAAGCGGATGGCTTGCTATCCATCCCCGGCGATCTGAGTAAGATGAATGATGTGTTAGTGATCACCGCGCAAAATTATACCCCATCGGTCAGTCCCTTAAATAAATTAAGCGGTATGGATACCATCCAGCTTAAAAAGTACCCTTATCGCCCTGTGAATATCCCGGTAAGTTCGACAGGGAAAGACTCCGTCCTTAATAAATTCACCTGGCAAGATGTAACTTACTTTGCCGGCGTGCACTCGCAACACGCGCGTTTTGAGTATTTGCAAATAGCCCAGCAATTTGATTCGCCTGCGCCCGGCGCTAAACTCAGCCAGATATTCTTTCGTCGTTTTGCAACATGGGGTACATACACCGAGAGAACCCGTTTCAGATTAAGATTTTATGACATAGATCCCGTTTATGGCACACCGGGAAAAGATCTTTGCCATGAAATTATAGAAGAGACCAATAAAGACGACCCAAGACTGACCGTTAATCTACAGAAGTATAACATCATCATCCCCGGTAAAAAGTTTTTTGTGGCAATAGAGTGGTTACGGACTTTTGAGAATGCCGGTTACGCGCCAAACCGGGCTGAACGGAACCTGGTGTATAAGCCAACCATAGGCATCCTGCCTTATAAAACCGATAAGCTAAATATCTGGGTACTTAACTATGCGCATCAGTGGAAACCGTTCACTTATTTCTCGCCTTATTACACGGATCTGGCCCTGTCGGCAACGGTGAAGTGGTGAGGAAGAAATTATTTACAAAGTTAACCAACCTTAACATTTTTATGCGACACCTGATATATTGCTTTCTCCTGATCATCGGCCCCGGCATAGCATCGGCACAAAAGATATTTGAAGGGCAGGTGGTTGATAAAGAGACCGAGGCTACTGTCCCCGGCGTTACCGTAAAGTTGTTAAAAGAGGGCAAGGGCACACAAACTAATAATCGCGGCTATTATAAGTTAATATCCGCCGATACCATTGCTAACGATTCGTTACATTTCACTTCTATTGGCTATAAAACTTTGCGCGTGCCGGTTACGGCCTATCAGCAGGGTATGTTTATAGAGCTGGAAGCATCTACAACAGAACTGAAGGGTGTGACCATCACTAAAAAAGCCCCACGCAAACCCGTGTTGAATAAATTCTCGCTGGCTAATATTAAGGAATACCGTTTCAAAAGTGCATATGGGAAATATGCGAACCGTACCTGGCCATTCCGCGCAAGAATAATGGTGGCTATGAAGATGAAAGCTAAACACAAGAACGTCAGAATATCTTCCATAAACATTGGGCGACGCGAATTTGACGAAAACTACTACCCCGACGGACAGCTAGCCTTGCCCGTCCCGCATACGCGATTCCTGGTGCATATCATGTCGAGAGATGAGCTAACCGGCCTGCCTGATCAAAAAATATATACCAAAGACATACGCCTGAGCGATAACTCGCAAATGGTGATCATAGATGTAAGCCAGGATAATTGGACCGTGGCGGGCGATACATTTTTTGTGGCGGTAGAGTGGTTAAGGATACCTATAAATCAAGTATTACAATTAGATGCCGATCTTACCGTAAGCAAAACCACCCGATCAGGCGAGCAAAAGCTTGGCGAAGCACCCACTTATCACATTTTGTATCAACCAGCCATCACCATTATGGATACCAAAGTAAAGTACGAAGGTTATAAGATGAACGAACCCGGGATATGGCAGTATATTACTTCCCCTTTAGCGATATCAGCAACTATAATGGACTAATGATGATCAAATACCTTACCTTTTTTGCATTGATGGGTTGGGGCCTAACCTCATTAGCTCAAATCAAAATGAATAACTTCCGCATTGTAGATGCGGAGACCAAGCTACCCATCCCCTACGTGTCGATATCCCTATCACGCGCCAATGTGGCCATGAATACCGAACAAGACGGTCTGCTCTCCATCCCCGGCGACCTGGCCACCTTTAGGGATACCGTATTTATTGCCGCGCAAAACTACCTGATCATCAAAGCGCCGATACGTAGCCTGAACGGACTTGATACGATACGACTAAGGAAGTCGGCTTACCGGCCGCCCCTGATCACACCAAGCAACACCGGCACCGACACGGTACTGAACAAATTTAACTGGCGCGATGTATGCTTTTTCGCCGGCGTACATACCGAGAACGCCCGCTTTAGCTATCTGCAAATGGCACAGGAGTTTGATGTACCCGTACAAGGTGCTACCTTAAAACAAATATCCATTTGCCGTTTAGCACACATGGGGCTTGTCCGTATGTCGGCAGACGGCGATGTCATCATCATGAACCAGGAAAAATACGTGCAACTGGAACTCACTAAATTCAGACTCAGGTTTTACGACGTAGACCCGCGCACCGGCGGACCGGGAAGGGATATCTACACCAAGGTGGTAGAGGTAAGCAATAAAGATGACCGGAACCTCAAGATCAACCTTAAAGAATACAGCATCATCATCCCCGGCAAAAAGTTTTTTGTGGCGGTAGAGTGGCTACGCACTTTTGACAACGCGGGATATGCCGAATACCGATCCGAACAGAACCTGATCTATAAACCTACCCTTGGCATGCTCCCCTACGCTACCGGCAAATTAAAGATATGGGGATTGACCTACGGGCATAAATGGCAACCCTACACTTATTATTCACCCGATTGGACAGATCTGGCCATATCGGCAACCGTGAAGTGGTGATTCATAGCTAACTATTACTCACAAAGCGCACAAACTCTTACACCGTTAGCAAAGCTTTGTGTTCTTTGTGTTTCTTTCTCTGTGCCATTTGTGGTTAATCTCCCGCCAACATCACCCTTATCAAGTGCAAAATAAAATTTCCTTATTTTTATTTGGATTTATTCTAAATAAGAACGTTCTTTGTCAGCATATCATGCATCTGCCTCTTTAGTTGTTTGTTCCATTTTTTTGACGGCATGATATACCCCAAGATCTGCTTGCTCGTGTGGTTTGGTTATCCACACGGGCGGCGCAGGCACCAACAGAACCGCTTAATACCTCGGCCCTATGTGCGATACCCACACCTTAAGTTTTAAAGGAAAGACCATCATTAGTCAGTGTAAGGAATGTAACATCATCAATATCTGGCACGATAACCTGCTGCTTTGTTTCTCGCCCCCGCAATTTAAAGCCTTTAAAGATTTCACTGCCGAGTTGGACCAAGCCGAACGCTCCTACTCATTCCCCGACGGCGAGGAACGCCTGATCTTGTGTACGCCAAACCGAGATATCAACTTTGCCTTCACGATGGACGAATGGGTGAATTTTAACGACGCCATGGACGAGGCACTGTACATGCAGGAAGTTTATCAACTGATAAAACAGTAAAGCCTTGCTTGCGTTTTTTATCTACCTTTGATATCCAGATAAAAACGCCATGGGCAAATTCACTATACCAGACTATACCGTTTACCTATGTACCGGCAGCAAATGCGCTAAACGCGGCGGGAAAGACGCGTATAAAATGGCTAAGTCCTTTGTTAAACACTTGCCGGGCGGCAAGGATATTGAATTGATCAGGACAGAATGTACCGACCGCTGCGACTATGCCCCGGTATGTACAATTCAGCCAGGCAATGCCTGGCTGAAAGAATATCGAACTAAAGACCTGTTAGGGGCTTTAGAAAAATTGACCGCTAAAGAATAGTGGCTTAAGCTTCCGAGTCGTATTTGATACCGCCTACGTGCTTGTCTATCTGCCAGCGGCCAGTACCTTCTTCGCCGATCACCTCGAACAATTCCAAAGCGCGACGTGCTTTGTATTCCTCTTCGCGTTGCTCTTTCAAGAACCAGTTCAGGAATTCCATGGTAACAAAATCTTGAGTTGACAAACAACGCGCGTAGATATTGCTGATCGAGCGGGTCACGCTGATCTCCTGATCCAAAGCCTCCTCAAAGACCTCGCGGAAAGAGTTGTACTCTTGTTTAATGTCGGTCACATCCGGCGAGATAGCGTTGCCGCCCATATCGAGGATGTATTTGTAAAACTTCAGTTGGTGTTGTCTTTCCTCTTCAGCTTGTTTAAAAAAGTATTCGGAAGAATAATCATAACCATTACGGTTACACCACGATGCCATTGATAAATATATAGAAGATGAGTGTGCTTCTTTTTTAACCTGTTGGTTTAAAAGGCTCTCAATTTCGGTCGATATAAGTGACTTGATACGAAGAAGATCTTTCATATTATTATTGAATTATATAGTCGAGCGTAATGTCTCACTATTTCTTATGCAAAAGTGATGCAAAGAATCAATAAACAAGAAAGTAAGTACAATATGAAATGAGTCTAAATATACTAAGCGTAAGCGCGATACAGGCGGTTGTGAATGATCTGGTTAAGTTCCAACATCACAAATGCGCCTTCCAGCAAGTCCTTTATGGCGATCACCTGTAGCAAACTAAGTACATAGCAGTGTTCTGAAGCGCAGATAAAAATGATCTCGACATCGGGGCCGTGGGCACCTTCTAACAGGCGTTGTTCAATATCGATAGCGTAAACAGCCTTGCGCAGCTTCATCAAGTTGCGGTGATCAAAGCTGGCCGTACGACCTGCAAATTCAACCAGCCAACGGCGCTGTGCATCGTCCTGTTGTACACAACCATGTTTGGTTGCAAATACTTCTGAAACTTGTGGGAGAGTTGCTGTTACGGTCATCACTATTATCGATACAAATATCGAATTTGTTTATAATTAATCCAAATAGTATTTTGAATTAATCTAAATAGGACTGGTCTTTATTAGCCACAAAGGTTTTCACAAAGGAAACAACGCTCTTATAACTCAATAAAGCCTTTGTGTAGTTTGTGCTACTCGGCAGGGAATTCTTTGTGTCCTTTAGTGGTTTAATGATAAAGAGATTACTTCATCGACACATATTCCGACCTTACCTCCGCTCTAAAGAACAACGACGCATGATGATCAAAATCGTCAGTATCATCTGTAGTGGTATAAAAGCGTTGGGTATCGCCTTTACTTAACTTAGTCTCCATCTCGGGGTGACGGTTAAGATAATCCACCAAACTATCGGCCACAATATCGCCTTGGGCAACCACCTTAATGTTGGGTGATAATTGAGATACGATCTGATCCTGCAGCAACGGGTAATGCGTACAGGCCAGCAACAACGTATCAATATCAGCCGAGTTGGCCATTACCTGATCCAAATATAGCTTTACAAAATACTCTGCGCCGGGTTTATCGTACTCACCGTTCTCGATCAATGGCACCCATAGTGGGCAGGCTTGTTGATGAACTTTAAGGTCGGGGAAGAAATGTTCGATCTCTATCGGGTACGAGCCTGATCTGACCGTTCCAACGGTGCCTAACACGCCTATCTCTCCGGTTTGGCTGTAGTTGCCTATTACCTCGGCAGTGGGGCGTATAACGCCTAAAACGCGCTTGGTTTGGTCGGGGTCGTTCAGCAGGTCTCGTTGCTGGATGGTGCGCAGAGCCTTGGCCGATGCGGTGTTGCAGGCTAATATCACCAGCGGACATCCACGGGCAAACATCCACTGCACGCACTCCCAGGTGTATTGATGAATGGTTTGGAACGACCGGTTGCCGTAAGGGGCACGGGCGTTGTCGCCAAAGTAGATATAGTCATAACCGGGCAAGCGCTCTAATATAGAACGGAAGACGGTCAACCCGCCGTAGCCCGAATCGAATATACCTATAGGATGCTTTGCCGACATGCTGTAAAACTAAAAAAAGCGCCCGATATAGGGCGCTTTTGGTTAGATATTTTAAGATACCCTGACTTATTTCTTTGGAGCTGCAACAGCCGCAGGAGCAACACCACCGGCAACTTTAGCTTTAACTGATGCCATCAGGTCATCTGCTTCCGGGGACACCAAAAGTTCGGTCTGTGAAGAGTCGATCACGTAAGCGTAACCTTTTTCTTTAGCGATCTGAGCAATAGCTGCCCTCATTTTATCAACAAGTGGTTTGTACAACTCGTTAGACTTTGCAGTAACTCTTTCTTGCGCGTCTTTAGTAAATGCTTGCAGGTTGTTATTGATCTGGTTTAATTCGGTTTCGGCTTTCAGACGAGCAGCATCGGTCATATCTTTCCTTTTTGCTTCGTAATCCGTGCCTTTGGTCTGCAACTCTGTTTGCATCTCTTGCTGCTTGGTGATAAAGTCTTTTTGGTAAGCATCAATATTGGCCTGTATACCTTTAAATTGAGGGTCGCCCATAACCAACTGCTGGAAGTTGACATGACCAATTTTAGTTTGTGCGTTAGCAAAGCCCGTCATCATCAATACAAATGCAGCTGCTAAAGCGCTTTTCAATAGTTTTTTCATTTTGGTGTTCTACTTGTTCTTTGTTTTAAATATATGCTGTTATTATCGTAATTACTTGGCAAATACGCCGGGTTTAAGGCCCAGTTGCGTTATCACTAAACCACTTTTATCATAACGTGGATTAGCGTATAACATTATCAGTTCGCTGTTCTTATCAAAAATAAAGTCGTAGCTCTCTGTTTCGGCTACACGCTGTATCGCTTTGGCAACGCGCTCCTGTATCGGCTTAACCAAAATAGTGCTGCGCTGGGCCAACTCGCCATCGGGGCCAAATTTTTGGCGCTGAAAGTCTTTAGCTGCCTTCTCTTTATCAACGATCTCGGCCTCGCGGCGTTTTTTCATTTCGGCGGTCATCAGCACCTGGTCGGCCTGGTAGGCTTTGTACAAGCGGTCTATCTCGGCAAACTTGCCATCCACCTCTTTTTGCCATTGCTCAGACTGCACGCTTAATTGCTTTTGTGCTGAAGCATATTCGGGTATATGTTTCAGGATATATTCCGAATCGGCAAAAGCTATACGCTGTGCCATGGCCGCACCAAAAGCGCTTAACGTTAAAGCGAGAGTTAAAATTACCTTTTTCATATCACCTGTCATCAAAATTATTAATTAAATCCGCCGGTCATGCTTTGCGATATCGAGAAGTGGAACTGGCCACCACTCGCGTCAGGTATACCCGGGATCTTGTCGAAACCGTAACCATAATCCAAACCAAGCAAGCCAAATATAGGTAAAAAGATACGTACACCCGCACCTACCGAACGCCTAACCTGGAACGGATTGTACTGGTTAAAGCTATTCCAGGTGTTACCACCCTCGGCAAAGCTCAGTAAAAATATCGTTGCCGATTGGCCTGTCATTACCGGGTAACGCAACTCCATGGTGTATTTGCTGTACACCGGGCTACCCGGGTTGGTGTTAGCATCGTAATTAGACCCTACCGGTACGATAGAGAAGTTGCGGTAACCACGCATACCAATTATCTCTGACCCTTGCAGGAACTGGAAGCTTTGCATACCGTCGCCACCCAGCTTAAAGCGCTCGAATGGTGATTGGCCTACCGCGTTGTTATATGAACCCAGGAAACCAAAACGGGTTTGCGACATCAGCACCAGCTTGCCCGCTATACGGGTGAACCATTGCGCATCAAATTTCCATTTGTGGTACTCCACAAACTTATAACGCTCGGCAGGGGTAGCTATTTTATAGTTGGTATTATTAAATAACGAGTATGGCGGTGTAACCTGTACCGCGAACCTTAAGTTAGACCCCTGTGTAGGGAAGATAGGCTGGTCTAACGAGTTACGGCTTAACTCCTGCGTTAATTTGATGTTATAAGATGTACCGTTGCTGAACAGGTAACCGCTAAAGTTATCCAGTTTGTAGTGGTCGAAGTTCAATGAGTAGTTCAGTTGGAAATAGTTATCCGGGAAACGTAAACGCTTACCCAAAGTTACACCCACACCGTTAATACGCAGGTAGTTGTAGTACGGGCTGCTCTTATCATAAAAATACCCTGTCGAACTTAACTGTGTGTATGCGCTCAAAGCAAAGTAGATCGGCTTTTTACCGCCCAACCATGGCTCAGAGAAAGTGAACGAGTAGTTTTGGTAGTTCTTACCGTTGGCCTGTCCACGCAAGCTTAACTTCTGACCATCGCCTTTTGGCAGTGGCTTGTAAGCCTTGGGATTAAATATATTTTTTAACGAGAAATTATTGAACGTTAAACCCAAGGTACCCACCAATTGGTTACCACCAAAACCACCCGAAAGCTCGATCTGGTCAGATGGTTTCTCAACCACGCTGTAAAGGATATCTACTGTACCATCCTGTTGATTGATGTTGATCGGTTTTGGCTCTATCTTGGTCTCGTCGAAGTTGCCCAATTGCGATATCTCGCGGGTACTCCTCACAATGGCCGATTTAGAGAATTTCTGTCCAGGTTTGGTCGAAAGTTCGCGACGTACTACCTTATCATTAGTAACATCATTACCTTTTAATATCACGCGGTTGATGGTGTATTGCGGGCCCTCATACATCCGGATATCGATATCGATGGTATCGTTATAGATTCGGGTCTGTACCGGGTCGGCGGTGTAGGTCAGGTATCCATCGTCAAGGTAAAGCGAGCTAACGTCGTCGCTGTTTTGGGTCGGGCCGCTCAGGCGTTTGTTCAACTCCTCTTCGCTAAATACGCTGCCTTTTTTTATACGCAGGATCTTGGCCAGATCGGCGCTGGTATAACGCGCGTTACCCGAGAATTTGATATCGCCGAAGTAGTATTTACGGCCTTCGAATAATTTGATCTTTACGTTTACGGTCTTTTCGTCGTGCGCCCAAACCGAGTCGGACAGGATCTGCGCATCGCGATAACCGGCTGCCTGCATTTTATCCAGCAGGTTCTGCTTATCTTCTTCAAACTTATCCTGCTTGAATTTTTTAGAACCGAACACGTTGTAGAACTTACGCTCACGGGTATCTTTCAGATACTTTTTCAACTTGGCGTTACTAAATACCTGGTTACCCTCAAAAATAACGCTATTGATCTTCACCTTTTGCTTTTTATCAACAGCTACATCCAATATCATGTTATTGGCGTCTCCGGGATCCGGCTTTTGGGTGATGGTTACCGTGGTGTTCAGGAAACCTTTTTCGGCAAAGTGCTTTTTAATGATGGCGGTTACCGTGTTGTATAAGTTCTGGTTAACGATCTTACCTGTTTTATCGTTCAGCTTTTTCTGGATATCCTCTATCTCCCCTTTTTTAATGCCAACAAGATGCAGGCGCGAAAGGCGCGGGCGCTCTTGTATGGCTATCTCCAGATAAACGGTATCTAAGCTGATCTTGGTGACATTAAGTTTAACATCCTCAAAAAGGCCCTGATCCCAAAGATCCTTGATCACCTTGCCCGATGCCTCGCCCGGCAGCATGATCATATCGCCTTTAATTAATTTTGATATCTGGATGAGTACTTCTTTATCAAGATACTTAGCGCCGCTAACGGTAACATCGCCAATAATGTATTGCTTTGGATTAAGGTAACTTAAACTATCTGAAGGAAGCTGCTGCTGCTGCTGCATGCCATTGTTAAAGCGGGTGGTTGCACCCGGTATCTGAGCCATGGCAGCTGCGCTTAGCACCGAAAAAAGAATTGCGAAAATGTATTTATTCATCCGAATATTTTGATGGCTAAAAATAGTTTTTACAGTTGTTAAAAAGTGTTAAAAGTAAAATTAGTTAACCTGCTCGCTGGTTTTGCCGAAACGGCGTTCGCGTTGCTGGTAATCTAAGATCGCTTCGTAGAGATCCTCGCGGCGGAAATCGGGCCACAATTTTGAAGTAAAGTATAGTTCGGCATAAGCGATCTGCCAAAGCAAATAGTTGCTGATGCGGTATTCGCCACTGGTGCGGATCAATAGTTCGGGATCGGGTATATCAGCGGTGTATAAGTTATTGCCAAAAACGTCGTCGTTAATGTCCTCTACTTTCAACTCGCCGGCCAATACTTTGGCGGCAATGCTTTTGGTAGCGTGCACGATCTCGCGGCGCGAACCATAGCTCAGGGCCAGCACCAACGTCAGGCCGGTATTACCCGATGTTTTTTCGATAGCGCCGGTAAGTTCTTTGTAGCACTTTTTGGGCAGCATCTCCAGATCGCCAATGGCTTTTAACCGAACGTTATTGTTCATCAGCTTTTTGATCTCTTTATTAATGGTGCTTACCAACAGTTCCATAATGGCGTTCACCTCTAAGGTAGGGCGGTTCCAGTTCTCGGCGCTGAAAGTGTATAACGTAAGGTATTTAACACCCAATTCGCCGGCACCTTCTACCACATCGCTAACCGATACCACACCATTGTGATGACCGAATACCCGTAATTTGCCTTTGCTTTTTGCCCAGCGGCCGTTACCATCCATAATTATGGCAACGTGCTTAGGTAATCTTGATAAGTCTATCTGATCTTTGTATCCCATGCTACTGACGACTCCATGCCGGGATCATATTTGCCGGACCAACTAATTTTAATGACACTTTTGTTAATGTTGTCCCCGTAACTCGTTTAAGCAATATCAGGGGTTTTAACTGATATTTAGGCCAATGCGGCCCAAAATTTCAGGGGACAAAGGTAAAACTAAGTTTCAATTTATTTATTATATGGCCTAAAAGAAAATTAACATTAATTAACAAGGTGTGGGAAAGATGTTCAGGGCGGTATTTAAACCTAACGGGGTGTCATGGTGAGCATAGTCGAACCGTGGTGGGCAGGCCTCTGCGCTCCACCCTTCGACTATGCTCAGGGTGACAACGTTTTAGAAGCTAAGACCAATTGCCATCCGCGCCTGTGCCGGGCGGCGGACGGCGTTTTGATCAAACTGAACTGAACTTAGAAAAGGTTTTTGGCCTTAAGCAGGTCGATATCCTGCGGCG
The DNA here is from genome assembly GCF_015222005.1 of Mucilaginibacter myungsuensis. GTDB lineage: Bacteria > Bacteroidota > Bacteroidia > Sphingobacteriales > Sphingobacteriaceae > Mucilaginibacter > Mucilaginibacter myungsuensis. The sequence goes on from NZ_JADFFL010000003.1 coordinate 115,885, forward strand.
ATATATCGACTACGGCGTAGCGGTTGGTGCGGGTGATATTTAATTCATCAATGGTGTTGACCAGGTTATGGTATAGCGATTTTTCGCTCGGTTTGATCACTACGATCATGTCTTTACCGGTCTCTTGTTTGATCTTGGCGGCAGTGGTCAGCAAGGTGCGGCGCAGGCCTTCCCTATCGTACCCAACAACAGATGGCGCATCTATCGGCTTATCAACTTCGCCGCGATAGAAGACCAGCTGATCATCTTTACCCAGACAAAGCGTCACCGTTTGCGATGCCCGCAAACTCATACGGTCCGGTCCATCGTCGGGCATGGTCATGTCCATTGATCTTGGTTTGCTCAGCGTAGTGGTCAGCATAAAGAAAGTGACCAATAGGAAAGCCAGATCCACCATAGCGGTAAGATCTGCACGAGTACTGTGTTTTTTGCGGTTGCTGCCGGCGCTGTTAGCGGGGGCTTGGTTCAATTCGGCCATGACAGTGAAGTTTAAAGGTCAATAATGGTTGGCGATGGGTTGATCATCACCCCGGTTAATTATCTACTTAACGATACTAATATACGGCTTATTATGATCAAACTAAATAATTAGTGAATAAACTAATTATTTAATTAAACAACTGATATAATTGCTTTCACCAATAATTGAGCATATAGGAAAGCAGGACCAATTAACCTGTCATACAGAGTTTTCCGCTCTCAGAAACCTTGAAGGTGAAATGACAAGCCTACGTTTCCCCGCTTGAGCCTATCGTGTGGACACATCATTTTAGATGAGAAAATTTCCTTGTCCCAGCGGGACTACCTGTTTGTAGCAGTGTAAAACCAGTTTGAAAATGCCTCGTAGAGGCTACCCTTATTCCAATTGCACGTCCCATATGCATATTTTAGAAGGGTAGCACGTCCGGCGCATTACCTTTTGTCAATTTTTTCTACAAACAGATAGCCCTTACAGGGCAAAAAAAGATGTGTCCACACGATAGCGCTTGAGCGGGGAAGCACTGAACGAACATTGAGCAAGACCTTTCATAGGGGTGTGTCCTTTCGCAAACCTTGCAACTAAAGGACACACCCCTGACCCCGCTCGAGCGGGGAAGCGAAAATTTAATGCATTTCGATAACATATTTAGGGTATCAACGAAGAGCCTTCGCTACAATGCAATGCGGGCCATACATGCCGATATGCGTAATGGTGAAGGTCCTTCGTTCCTTAGGATGACACTGTTCTATTTGGCAACTATGCCTAATAATAACAATTAGCAGTCAAAAAAGTAAAGGATACCGAAAACCCGACGAACATATAGATATCGTTGCGGGTATTATCCCCACGCATGCTGCCGGGCACGCCAATGTAGCTGCCGGTACGCTCGCCCGAGCGATCTGACAAGGCCGACTCTAACGGCGATAGGCCAATACGGTTACGGTAAACCGTGCTTACGTCGTCCAAATAGTCGGACTTTACGTAGCGATAGCCCAGATTGGCCATGATATTCCACGAACTGGAGAAGTTATATTTTAGACCCACACCGTAGGGGATCACCAGCGTGGATGCTTTGTAGGCGACACCTTCGGTGGTATAGTCGCGCAAGTTGTATTCAGCGCCTTGATAAGTTGTGGTCGGTTTAAAGTTGGCTATACCGGCACCAAAAAAGATGTAGGGCGAAAAATGGTTAAAAGCTGCGCCCGGGGTATATCTCATAAAGTTCACGTCCAGTTGCAAGGTCAGCTCATTTAAAGGCGTGCGGAAACTCAGGTTACGTTGGCGCGATTGCTCGTTGTTGGATAAACTATCCGCCCCACTGATCTCGGCCAGGGCAAAATTCAACTTGGCTGATAAATGTGGCGTGAAGTTACGCTGTACAAAAATGCCACCCGCTAAGCCGCTTGGTTTTAGCGGATGGGTCTGGTTCATTTCGCCAATGTACCCCGCCCCGCCTGCCGAAAAGCCTCCCTCCCAGGTTTGGGCGTTTACGCTTGAAGTGAAAATTAATAAGTAAAAAGTAAAAAGCAGGTAACGACAAGCCGTCGACGACTTCGTTTTAGATACGACATTAATGAGTAGACCTTTTGCTCCCATGCACCTTTTACCTTTAACCTTTCGCCTCTGACCTTCTCCCTTTAACCTCACTTAGTAATTGCGGACATCGATGCCCCACAATAGCTTGTTCCTTAACGTAGTTAAATAGCTTTCATTGTTCAGGCGCACCAAATTCAACTCAAAATCTGCCTTGTAGATCTTAAACTCGATGGTATCGTTAATAACCGCCGTGCGCGAATCGCAGCTTACGAGATAGTTAGAACTGCGCAGTTCAACTTTAAAGGTCAGCACGCTATCGTCGGGCAGTACCACCGGCCGCACGTTCAGGTTATGTGGGGCGATAGGAGTAATGGAAAAACTATTGGCTTGCGGGAACATGATCGGTCCGCCGCAACTTAATGAGTAAGCCGTTGATCCCGTCGGGGTAGATATGATGATACCATCGCCCCAGTATGAGTTCAAGATCTCGCCATTTAAATAGGCATGGATGGTGATCATGGCCGCGTCGTCGCGCTTGTGGATGGTGATATCGTTAACAGCAAAATTATCGTCGCCAAATATCTTTCCGTCCGATTCTATCCTGAGCAAGGCACGACTATCGAGCGTATACTGCTTGTTCACCACTGCATAAATAGCCGCGGCTATATCATTTTTATTTACACTGGCCAAAAAGCCCAAACGACCAAAGTTGATACCGATGACCGGCACACCGCTATCGCGGATCAGCGTCACCATGTCCAGCAAAGTACCGTCGCCGCCAATGGTAACAAATAGGTCGATAAAACCTTTAAGCGGGGTCGTTTCTTGTAGTACGTTATAATGAGCGGTTACTATCCGCCCTTCTAAATGGCCCTCTAACAGATGATGGACATAGATATCCACCCCATGTTGTGACAGACTATCAAAAACCTGCTGTATGAACGGCAATGCCGAATCGTTGAACTGCCTGCCGTATATCGCTATCCTCATCAGCGGTATTAAATATTAAGGTAATTCATTAAAGAGTCGTAACGGTCGCGCGTACCGTCATCAGGATCAGTATGATTAAAGGTAGCCTTTACATCGTATCCGTAACGTAAGAACGTAGCCACAATGCTTGATATATCCAGCTTGTTCACCTTCAGCGTAACTTCTAAACGGGTGGAATCGGGGAAGCTGCGGATGTACGAACTCAACACTTGCGCGTTATCCGATTCTACGATCTGGGCCATGTGCGCCAGCGAATTATCGCGGTTAGCTATCTCCAACACAATAATGCCGCCTGGATCGGTAGACGAAACGAGCGTAGCGAAATACTCCGTCATGGTGTTCACGGATATCATCCCCAGATAGTCGCGCGTTGCATTCAGCACCGGCACCACGGTCAGCTGCTGCTCGTAAAACAAGCGCATCACATCATAAATATGCTGATGCTCTAACACATATGGATTGATGAGGGAGAGGCCCAAAGCGCCGATGTGCGTTTGGTCATCGGGTTCGCTGATCAGATCGGTATCTGCCAGTAGACCTAAAAATTGCTGCTCGTTCACTATCGGCAAATGGCGGACACGGAACTCTGCCATACGGTCCTGCGCTTTCCTGATGGTATCAGATGTGTGCAGGGGTAAAATAGAGTCGGTTACCAGGTCGATAGCAAGCATATCGTTATTTTTTAAGTTTCTCTAAAAAAGGTCTCAACAGCGCGTTGAATTCTTTAGGGCGTTCCATCATGGCAGCGTGCCCACATTTATCTATCCAGTGCAACTCCGAATTAGGGATCAGCTGGTTAAATTCTACCGCAACATCCGGCGGCGTGATCTTATCATCCCTACCCCATATTAACGCGGTAGGTACGGTTATCTTGTGCACATCTTTAGACATGTTATGCCTAATGGCCGACTTAGCCATAGCTAAGATCCGGATCACCTTATTACGATCATTTATAGTAGCATATACGTCGTCAACCAGATCTTTAGTTGCCACTTCTGGATCATAAAAAGTGAAAGCTACTTTCTCCTTCACAAAGTCATAGCTCTCCCGCCTTGGGAAAGATCCGCCGAAAGCGTTCTCATACAGGCCCGAACTACCGGTCAATACCAGCGCTTTCACATATTCCTGATGGGATAAAGTATAGATCAAGCCTACGTGCCCACCCAGCGAATTACCCAATAGGATCACATCCTGAAGCTCGAGCTTCTTTACAAACTTGTGTACAAATTTCGACAGCGTTTTAACGCCTGTAGTTAGCAGCGGCAGATCATAAATAGGCAGCATTGGGATGATGACCCGGTATTCGCCTTTAAATTCATTGACCACGTCCTGCCAGTTACTTAATGCTCCCATTAAACCGTGCAGCAACAATAGCACCTCGCCTTCGCCTTCGTCAACGTAACTAAAACCGTGTTTCTCTTTAAGTACGAGATCCATTTTCTTTCTTTAAATCTAACCGCAAACCCAATTCTATTTGGGATCTTGGTTCAAAAACAAACTATTTGCCTATAAAAATAGGTTATTGCCAGTTAGTAACAAGTAATTAAGCAAATTTATGCCAACAATTGTTTCACCACTTCTGATATTGTTCTGCCGTCGGCTTTACCGGCCAATTCCTTGTTAGCAGCGCCCATTACCTTACCCATATCTTTTACAGATGTAGCGCCAACACGGGCGATCAGGTTTGTCAGGAAAGCCTCTACTTCGGCCCGCTCCATTTGCTTTGGCAAGTAGGCCGATATCACCTCGATCTCTTCAGCTTCTACCTGATAAAGGTCCTCGCGGTTCTGGCTTTTGTAGATCTCGGCCGATTCGTTACGTTGCTTGATCAATCGTTGCAAAACCTTGATCTCGGTCTCGTCGCTGATCTCTTCACTCGCGCCCTTTTCGGTCTTAGCCAACAGCAAAGCCGATTTAATGGCACGCAGTCCGCGCAGTTTAACATCATTTTTGGCCAGCATGGCCTGCTTGATATCCTGATCTATAGTTGTTATTAGTGACATGTCTCTTTTTTAATGAGTGATGGATGGAATGAGTGATTGAGTAAATGAATTTAATTTTGAATGAGTGACGGAGTGGATGAGCGAATATTTATAAAACGAGATCCAACATTCAATCATTCACTCCATCACTCATTAGCTCCTCCTAAATATATTACTCCCTCCCGACTGCGCGGTGGGCATTACAATCAATTCGTTAATATTTACGTGCGCCGGGCGCGATGCCGCGAACCAGATGGTCTCGGCTACGTCGTCGGCTACCAATGGTTCAAAACCTTCGTACACTTTTTTGGCGCGGGCTTTATCGCCTTTAAAACGCACTTCAGAGAATTCGGTCTCTACCGCGCCCGGATGTACGGCCGTTACTTTTATACCGTGCGACAGCAAATCGATACGCATGGCTTTGTTCAGCGCATCGACGGCATGTTTGGTGGCGCAATATACGTTACCGTTGGCATAAACCTCTTTCCCGGCTATGGAGCCTATATTGATGATGTGACCGAAACCATTCGTTATCATCCAGTTAGATACTACCTTGCTAACATACAAGAGGCCCTTCACATTGGTGTCTATCATGCGATCCCAATCGTCGTAGCTGCCGTCCTGTATCGGGTCAAGGCCCTGACTAAGGCCTGCGTTGTTCACCAATACATTTACTTTTTTGCAATCATCGGGCAATGCTTCCAGTTGTTTAACTAACTCGTCGCGGTCGCGTACATCAAATTGCAGAACGATTACAGCTACGTTGTATTCCTCTTTCAAGTGCGCGGCCAAAGCCTCCAAACGCTCTATGCGCCTGCCGGTGAGGATAAGATCGTAACGTTCGCGTGCGAATACCTTAGCGCAAGCTTCGCCGATGCCCGAAGTAGCACCAGTTATCAATGCAATTTTTGCCATAAATGTAGATGAAAACCGAGCAGCGAAATTAGGCTTTTTTAAATTGAGATGTAAATAATAGTACGAACATCGGTCAATTTAACAATTAGGTAACATAGGATGGCACCAGGAGGACTAAATAAGCTAATAACGACGCGCACGCATTCTTTTAACCCGGTCCGCCAAATTTCTACGATAGTCTTCTACCGTAAGATCATCCAACGTCTTTTTATCTTCGTATTTGATGATCACATTGTTTTCCGTAAGATATTTAATAACATCGTCGGCAATAGCATCAGGTATGTCTATCGTTAACTTGACCATCCGTTACCTACTCAAAATACAAACTGAACATGAAGGTATTCAAGAACATCCTGTCGATAGGTCTTGAGTACGGCGTGTTATCCGCTACAAGCACATTTTTAAAGGAGTTGGATATCTTGAATTCGGGCGAGAGTTTGAAGAACTCGAAATAAAAGTCGAAACCCAGCCCCGCCTCGTAAGATGCAAAGCCGCGGGAGTTTTTAATGAGCTTATCTATCGGTGAGGATTTGGAATCATCCTTCGGCTTGCCGATCAGCATCGAATATTTTACGCCACCCAGCATGTATGCCCTAAAGTTGCCCATACGGTCGGATTTGATCTTGAGCGACAGCGGTATGTCCATCATGGTGGTCTGTATCTGTTGTTGCAGGATGGTGGAACCGTTAAGGTTACCTAACAGCGGGTTGCCGCTTGCGCTTTTGTATTCGTAATCGATCAAGCGGTCTATAAATACCAGGGTTGGGGTTATGCGGCCTTCTAAATGTTCGTTAAGGCGATAACGGCCAATAAAACCGACACCAAATCCATTAGAGCGCGGCGAACGGATACCGTTGAGCGAGTCGGTCAGCAGATCGCCCGTTTGGGGGTCGTAGAAAGGCGCACGCCAATCGGGCTTTTTATCGATCTTTAAACTGGTGTTGAGGTATTGAAAGGTGAAGCCGGCACTCCAGTCGCGCTGATCCGCTCCCTGCGCCCATAATTGCACCACACCTTGAGCAAACAAGGTTTTGCCCGTTAGTAGCAATACAAATGCAAGCAGGTAGCGGTATTTGATCATTTAACGCCTGTGTAAATAGAACAGATACCAAACGCCAAAGGCCTGTTTTTGGTATGCTTAAAGCCAACTTTATCCATCAGGGCCACAAAATCTTTTCCATCGGGGAAAGCGGCTACCGACTCAGGCAGGTAACTGTAAGCCCGCGAATCTTTAGAGAACAGCTTGCCTATACCCGGCGTAATGTAATTAAAATAAAAGCTATACATCTGCTTCACCGGGAATACCTTTGGCTTACTGAACTCCAATATCACCGCTTTGCCGCCGGGTTTGATCACCCGCAACATATCGGCCAGGCCTTTTTCCAAGTTCTCGAAGTTACGTACACCATAAGCAACCGTCAGCGCATCAAATTGGCTATCATCAAAAGGCAAACCTTCCGAGTCGCCCAATTTTACTTCGAACTTATCCGACAATCCGCGCTTAGCGATCTTTTGCTTCGCGACATCAAGCATACCTTGCGATATATCTACACCAACGATCTTCTCTGGTTTCAGGATAGATAAGGCCTCAAAGGCGAAGTCGCCCGTACCGGTGGCTACGTCCAAAATAGTAGCGGGCTTATCCTTCTTCAGTTCGTTAATGGCCAGCTTGCGCCAGATCACATCGATCCCTAAAGACATAAAGTGGTTCAGAAAATCATAAGTTTTGGCAATGTTGTTAAACATATCCGCCACTTGTTCTTTCTTGGTAGTATCGGTATCCTGATAGGGAGTTACAGTTTTGCTCATATAATGACTGCAAAGATAGTTTAGAAAAGGCGAAAGGTGAAAGGTTAAAGGCGAAAGGCTTTCACTCCACACTTTTGACTCTTTAGAAAAGGTTAAAGGCTAAAAATCTTCACCCCACACCTTTTACCTTTAACCTTTTGCCTTTAACCTCGAACGCACCGTCCGCTGCTCTATCCTTTTCTCATAATCGCTACCCTGAAATATCCGGTGCACATAAATACCCGGTGTATGGATATGGTCGGGATCCAGTTCGCCTGCTTCTACTAATTCTTCTACCTCGGCAATGGTCACTTTGCCGGCCATGGCCATTACGGGGTTAAAATTGCGGGCGGTAGAACGGTAAATAAGGTTGCCCGCCGTATCGCCTTTCCATGCTTTAACAATGGCGAAATCGGCATCGAAGGCCATTTCCATCAGGTAATCTTTACCGTTAAAGTTGCGTACTTCTTTGCCTTCGGCTATTTCGGTACCTATGCCGGCCGGGGTGAATATGGCAGGCATACCGTAACCTGCGGCCATGCAGCGTGTGGCTAAGGTACCTTGCGGGATCAGCTCCACTTCCAATTCGCCGCTTAATAGTTGGCGCTCAAACTCGGCGTTTTCGCCCACGTAGCTGGCAATCATCTTTTTCACCTGGCGTTGTTTCAGCATTAGGCCGATGCCAAAGTCATCTACCCCGGCATTGTTGGATATGCAGGTAAGGTCGGTCACTTTCTTTTTTACCAGCGCGGTAATGCAATTTTCGGGCAGGCCGCAAAGGCCGAAGCCGCCCAGCATCAGGGTGGCGCCGTCGGTAATATCGTGGATGGCCTCGTCGGCGTTGTTAACTACTTTGTTCATTGGTCGGTTATTAGTGATCGGTGAATGGTGATCAGTTCCGAATTTTATAATTGGTATATCAAAGTTAACAGGTTTGTGGTGATCTTGATTTGGGTTCACGTTTATATTTTCTACTTTCGATGCGCTACCATGGTCTATTGACCATCAACCATGAACTAAAAAATGAAACTCCACACCATCGATACCGGTTTTTTTAAATTAGATGGCGGCGCCATGTTCGGCGTGGTGCCTAAGGCTATTTGGCAAAAGACCAATCCGGCTGATAGCAATAACCTGTGCACCTGGGCCATGCGCTGCCTGCTTATCGAGGATGGAGACCGACTCATCCTAATAGATACCGGCATAGGCAATAAACAAAGCGAAAAATTCTACAGCCACTATTATCTGCATGGTGATGCTACGTTGGATAGCTCTCTTAAAAACTTAGGCTTTCATCGCGATGATATTACAGATGTATTCCTCACCCACTTACATTTCGACCATGTAGGCGGCGCGGTCGAGCGTATCGGCGAGACCCTTGCCCCTGCTTTTAAAAACGCCACTTATTGGAGCAACCCGCAACACTGGGACTGGGCCGTGTACCCTAACGAGCGCGAGAAGGCTTCGTTCCTGACCGAGAATATTATGCCGATACAGGAGAGCGGTCAACTAAAGTTCGTCGACGTGCAGGATGGTGTACAATTCACCAACGAGATTAAGATACGCTTTGCATTCGGCCATACGGATGCGATGATGTTGCCGCAGATCAGTTACAAAGGCAGGCAGATATTGTACATGGCCGACCTGCTGCCCTCCGTCGGGCATTTGCCTATACCGTATGTAATGGCTTATGATATGTTCCCGCTTAAGACGATGGAGGAACGCAAGAATTATTGGGCAGAAGCCCTGGCCGGCGACTATATCCTTTATCTGGAACATGACCCGATCAACGAATGCTGCACTTTGCAAATGACCGAGAAGGGTATCAGGGTGAAAGAGACGTTTAGGTTGTGTGAGTTGTAAATATCGGGCTGCTCACCCTGCACCGTGAGGTGCAAAAGCTTTGTAGGATATACCGACCGTTTCGCCGTGCTCCGTAGGTGCACAACCTGAGTTCAGCACCTACGGAGCTGTGTATTGGTTTATATGATAGCTACAAAGCTTGAACCTCGCTGAGGTTCTAGCATCAACTAAACTTCAGAACCCCTCAAAATTTCTTCATCCACAACCCCGCTAACGTGGCCACCGTATTCATCAGCATGTGCAACACCACTCCCCACGCAAAGCCATTCTTAAACCTCACATAGGTTATCCCCCACCCCATGATCAGTTGCGGGATCACATAAATGGGATAGATCCAAAACAACGACAACTCCGGTCGGTAATTGCTCACATGCATCAGCGCGAAGGCGACCATAGATAAGATGATCAAGCGATGCTTTACAATATCACTGACCTGTGCAGTAGCCCCTGACGGGATGTTGCGGTAACGAAAAAGCAAGGTAAACAATGCGCCTGTTGCCAGACCAATAGTTATCGGCAGCCACAATTGGGGCGTGACACGCTTTAATATCGCCATGCCAAAATAAACCATCGCGATCAAGGCCGATACCGCGATGTACCGCTTTTTAAAATTCAGCCATAACCTAAAGATCAGCTCCTCCATCAGCGGACCGATCACACAAATAAAAGTCACCGCCAGTGGCTTGCCTAAATATTTATAAAGCTGACTGAATTGCTTTTGATTAATATCCAGCAAGCTTTTGTGATGCAGCACCTCCTTAACAAACTTATCCGCAAGTACAAGTATAGGGCCAACAGCGATCAACCCTAAAAACACCAGTCCGTAGGTTTTAAATACCCGCAGCAATTTTGCCCCGAAAGTCTGATCGGGTTGCAGGGAGGGGTATTGGCTTACGGTGAATAGTTCTTGAAACATCGGTCTGTTTATGCGCTTTACGGCAGCGCTATTTCTTCTTTAGTTTGTCCTTTACAAATAGGATCATTTCCTTACCTCTCAGATCCTTGCCAATGATCTTACCTGTAGGGTCAAGCAAAAAATTAGTTGGCAGACCGGTGATCTTCATATCCTTAACTATTGGTGAAGCCCACCCTTTGTCGGCTATCAGGTGTACAAAGTTGATGGTACCGTCCTGCGCTATCGCTTTGCGCCAGCCGGCATCGCTCTCGTCTATCGATACGCTTAGGATCATAAAATTGTCTTTGCCATAAAGTTTCAAAGCCTCTTTCAGGTTAGGCATTTCTTCTCGGCATGGTGCGCACCAGCTTGCCCAAAAGTCTACCAATACATATTTACCTTTAAATTTGGACAGGCCGGTAAGTTTTCCTTCCAGGTCGGGTAGCGTAAAATTAGTTAACCGGCTACCTACAAGTGGGGCACTGTAACTTACTTTTTCTACAGCCGGGGCGCTGGTATTCGACTTATCGTAAGCGTCGATACCTTTCAGCATTACGCTATCCGCGGCGAACTTGTTTCTTAAACCCGCATGATCCTCCGGCGAAAATTGAACTTTTAACAAGCGAGCACTTGCCAATGCAAGCCCCACCATAGTTGGACTTTCAGAGGTAAGCACTTGTTTTTTAACGGTACTGATCAGTACAGCGGTGATAGAATCTATTTGGTGCTGTAAAGCAATGGTATCCCCTTTACCCGAAATGATCGCCGACAAACGTTGATCACTTTTTTGGATACGCAACTTATAAAGATCGCTCACCTTTTTGCTACCATCAAAAACCTCCTTAGTACGTTCGGATCCACTGAAAGTAGTATAATTGATAACACCTTCGGGACCAAGATCGCTGTTAATGACCAAATGGTCGCCCGCTTTTAGTACCGGAATAATAAATCCAAATCCTTTTTTGAAGAATTGGATGTTCAATCGCTGTTCACCAATTTCTTCTGGCACATCTACGGTAACCATGACCTGTTCGTCGGGCTTTAGACCAAGTGCAGTGGACGAGATCACCCGAGACCTGCCGTCGGTTGTGAAAGCGCTGATAGCTAAGGCTTGCTGGGGCGAATTTTTAATATTAAGCTCCATGGTGGCCGCCCGCGATGTGATCGCTTGTTGGCCGAAAGTATTAATGGATGATGATAAGAAGATGAGAGAAAATAAGATCTTCAGGTGTCGCATAAGATCGGGTCAGGTTAATTGCTTAGGCAACAGTAAAACTAACCAAATTGTTCATCACCACTTACCTTAAACTCCAAAATGTCACCCGGCTGGCAATCCAGCGCCAGGCAAATGGCCTCTAAGGTTTCCAGCCGTATGGCTTTGGCCTTGCCCGTTTTAAGGATGGACAGGTTTGACAGTGTTATCCCTACGCGGGCGCTCAACTCGTTGAGGGACATTTTGCGTTTAGCCATCATTACGTCTAAATTGATAATTATGGGCATGGCTATACGGTAAGATCTATCTCTTGCTTGTTTTTAATGGCGTTTTTGTACAACGCTAACACCGCTGTAAAGATGGCGAAGTAAAACAGGTATCGTAACCAATCCGAAAAAAACAAGTCCTGTATAGGGTAAGCGTAGCCATATTCGGTGTTACCATGAAAGTGATCCACTACCCAGCGGGTAGTGTACCATCTACTTCCCTTATCGGCCGCAACAAACAGCACCGACACCAAAAATATGCTATGAAGCAGCTTTGAATGATCATGCTTAAAAGGATCATGAAGGTCTATTCTATAGAGTAACACCGTAACCAATAACGCGCCGATAGCAAAGATCAAAATAGTAGCTATGCTTACACCCGATCCAATTGACAAAAGGAAATACTCCATACAAGTGCTTGCTTTTGTTTGCAGCACAGCACTTTGCCACCGTTCGGAAGTGTGGTATTTGATCCCGCCTACCACAACAACGCCATATTTGGCCGTCGGGGTCTTTATTGATACTTGCCTGCCCGGTTTAAAACTCGCTATCAAAATTATAACAGAAAAGACAAAAGCCAAGACCGCAACGGCCATAAGTATAAACTTAGCTTCTTTCAATTCATCTTTAAAAAACATCATATTTTTAGTTTTATTGATCAGATGGTTAACTCTGCTTCTTTTTGTTGCTCGAGAGCCTTGGTTGGAATAATGGACAGGAAACCCAACAAAGGCAGCAAGATACCGCCGGGCGTTAATTTACCACCAACAATAGCGCTAAAGCGGTTATGGGTGATGTATGCTATATAATTGTGCCCTACCTTAAGCCTTACAAGTTCGGCCACCACCTCTATTAACACAACCAGGCTAATTACGATGGCAAACCCGGTAACCATCCTTTTGGTAAACACAGCACCGTCCCGCGAGCCTTTGAAGGTATATAGGATAGCGCCGGACAAGACCAACACCGTAAACACATCTACAAGATCCGCAACATGCCCGCCAATAACATTCAGCATAGCAGCTTCGGTAAGCGATCGCGGACGCCAATAAAGTTCGCCTTGGGTACCTGTGGTGTAAGTACCGCGCCCGTCGGCCAAAACATGGTTATTATAGGTACCCAACCCGGTGTTAGCACGCAAGTTTACATTCAGGTACACCCCGCGCTCCAGGCTGCGTTGGGCATTGCGGTAGCATTGCCAGCCTGTAAAAAACAAATAAAAGATAGACAACAGTACAAATAGCTTCTTCCTGGTCTCGATAGAAAGGTCCTTCGTCATTATGATAAGTTTAAATGGTTAATTCTGCTTCTTTCTGCAAATCTACCCCTTAGGTTTCCAGTCGAGCCGGCCTGTTGTACCCGACGAGAACTTGTTCCCGTCTTCAAGTAATTGGTCGTTAGGTTTTACCAGTTCGTAGCTGGTGGCTTCTACCTGCAACCTGATCCCATGATCTGCCCAAGCGTAAGACCTGAAAAGAAAGATCGCTGACAGTATCCCTAAATAAATGAGGATAAGTTTAATAAACGAAGGCTTTTTTGCTTGCAGTGATGACGTTGTCATAATGATATAGTGATAAGTTTAGATAGTAAGGTCGGCTTCCTTCTGTAACTCCAATCCCCGTTTGGGTATCTCTAACAGCAAAAGCATAATGATGAACATAAACATGCCTGTAGATACATTACTGCCTTTATAAATACCCTTAAAGTGCCCGTTAGTAATGTAAGGCACATAGTGCGTGGCGATAAGGCTACGAGAAAAGTCGATAATCATATTGGTAAAGATCAAACCTGTACCTAAAAAAAACAGGCCGGCTAACATACTTTTGTTAAGAACGAGACCGGTGGTTTGCTTGCGGAAGATCCAATACGTCATCCCGATCACCATGATCAGTTGCAACGATGTCAGCACATCGATGCCGGGGTTGCTATAAGTTTGCAGCAACATTACTTCGCCAAAGTTTTTAGGACGATGCCAAAGTTCGCCGTCGAAACCGGTAAAATACTGATCACCACCGGGTACAGCCCACTCTTTGCGGTCGATGAAATTATTGTTGATGCCATGTACGGGTATCGCCATTTGTTCACCCGCAATAAAAGCTGCCGAAACTATAGGTGTAACACAGGCGATGAATAAAAAAATGGCTAAAATGATGAATGACCGCTGCCTCCAGGCCGTGAAAGTGTAAGGGTCCATGATACGTACTTAGGTTAAGAGGTTTATAGGAAAAGGAATAAATTAACGATACAAATGTAAAAGATATTTATTACAAATCAAAATAAATTTATTGATTTACAATAAATTTATACCCTCTATACTAAATTCATTATTAACATATTGTAAAATCACTTGTATAAGTAATACGCAGTTGTTATTTTTCGTAACAATTTTCTACCTTTGCACGTTCTATTCTAAATCATAAAAGAATAGAGGTAATTTTAATAGATGAGACAACTCAAGATAACCCAATCCATCACCAACCGTGAATCGCAGTCGTTAGACAAGTATCTTCACGAGATAGGTAAGGTTGACCTGATCACGGCCGAAGAGGAAGTAATACTTGCTCAAAAGATCCGCGAAGGTGATCAGGCCGCGCTGGAACGCCTGACCAAAACCAACTTACGTTTCGTTGTTTCGGTTGCTAAGCAATATCAAAATCAAGGATTGACCCTTGGCGACCTTATTAACGAAGGCAACTTGGGTTTGATCAAAGCAGCCAAGCGTTTTGACGAGACCAAAGGTTTTAAATTTATCTCATACGCAGTTTGGTGGATCCGTCAGTCTATCCTGCAGGCTATTGCCGAGCAATCGCGTATCGTACGTTTACCCCTGAACCAGGTAGGATCATTGAGCAAGATCAGCAAGGCATTCTCTAAATTAGAGCAAGAGTACGAGCGTGAACCATCGCCTGAGGAATTGGCCGATATTTTAGAGACCACCGTAGATAAGATATCCGACACGCTGAGCAACTCGGGCCGTCACGTATCTATGGATGCCCCATTTGTTCAAGGTGAAGAAAATACGCTATTGGACGTACTGGAGAACAAAGAACCGAATACCGACTCTATCCTGATCAACGAGTCGTTATCAGAAGAGATCAAGCGTTCTTTATCTACCCTGACCGAGCGCGAGCGCGAGATCATTGTATTATTCTTTGGACTGGGTACCAACCACCCGCTATCGTTAGAAGAGATAGGCGAAAAATTTAACCTTACCCGCGAACGTGTTCGCCAGATCAAGGATAAAGCTTTACAACGCCTAAGACATACCAGCCGCAGTAAGATCTTAAAATCGTACTTAGGCTAATATATTATTACCCTAAAAAAACCTCGCGAATATGATCGCGGGGTTTTTTTATATTTTTTTATTATTCCTAAAACCTTTTGTTGTAGCGTTACGTATAAATACATTACGAAACTTATATTAGAACCTACAATTACACATATTAATTAAATATAAAAATATTTTACTAACAGAAAATAAAATGGCTAATTTTTAGCCAATAATTAAAATGCGATCATGAAAAAAATCATTACTTTATCATTACTATTAGGCACCCTGCTTTTTGCGCAGTGTAAGAAGGATGCCGCCGTTACCGAAGCACCTGCTGCTACCGAAACTATCAAAGCAGGTTCGGAGACCGTTACCGTAACACAAGAAAATCAACTTGCTGTACAAAGCGTTTTTAGCCTGCCTAACAAAAAACTTATTAAGTTAGGTTTTAAAACTCTGGAGTCGGTAGAAAAATACCTTTTCTGGATAGAGAACATACGTAAAGCATCCGCAAAATACACTCCTGAACAAAAAGCGGTAGTTAACGAGTTTGTTGCTTTTTTACGCCCTAAACACTTCACCGACGACTACAAAAGTGAACTACTGATCTTTTCTATCAAATGGGAAGAAAAAGCAACTAAAGTTTTAAGCACACAACAGTTGCAATATCTTATCTATGATGTTGCCACCAGCAGCGATCTGCAAGTAAATGGTGTAGATGCCGGCGGCTCGGGAACTTGTGACTGTAGCCAATCGTCACCTTTTTGCGCTCGAGGTTGGGATCCAAAAGAAGGTTGCGAGCCACAATTAACAGCAGCATGCTCATCAACAGATGGCTGTGGATTAGGCTGGGCTTACAGATGTAATGGCCTGTGCTTTTCTCAAAAAGAAAATGCTGAGTAATAACTGAGTAGGTGAGAAAACTGACTTTACTTTGCGGCCTGTCCGTAATGTGTATTTTTTTTAGCTGCAAAACCACTCCCAGGAAACCGGATAGCCAAATAACTGACTCTGTTTACCAAGCAGGGGCTTTTACGGGCGACAGCTTTGACCATACTTTTTATATTAAAAGCACAGGTGGTGCTGACCTCATCATTGATACCGTTTCGTCATCATGCGATTGCACGAACGTAACATGGCAAAAAGGGCCGATAAAGACAGGCGACTCTGCTTTTGTGAAGGTGACAGTGAAACCCCAGGCAAGTTTTAGGGGCGAGGCTTCAACATACCTGTTGATAAAGACCAATGGTAAAAAGCAATTAAATGCCTTGACCGTGATCTATAAAAAGAACGGTTAACAAGAGATATTGATATTTAGATATTAACATAGACACAAGATGTTCGAATTAAATTTCTTAGTGGTCGTTATTGCCATATTAACGCTTACGTTATTGGCTATAATCGTTTTCTTTCTGTTCGATAACGACAGCGAGAACGTACTGACCAACCCTCAAAGGGCGGCCCTTTTGATAGGTTCGGGAATAGTGACCGAAATGATCGTTTCGCCGTTACGCGGCTATGCGAGTATAGCCATATGCTCTGCGGTGGGATTTTTTGTGTACATGATCCTGACCCATTACTTCTTGAGGCGCTTTAACAACAAGATAAAACCTATACATGTTGCAGCCCTGCTTTTTGGAGGATCGCTGATACTGCAAGCACCGATAAGGGCAATGAATTTTGACAGTACACTAATTTCGTTACCCGATTACGTGGTAAGGGCATTGGGGATATTTGCCGGTTATTTCTTTTTTGATCGCAAAAGGGTAGTTAACCTGGTAAACTTAGGCCTGTCTGTTATGATCGTAGCTTTTACTTTCTTTTACGGCTACGATATGTGGCTCAACAAGATCAATTACGGTACTTTCACCAGTAACGTTAACGAGCCTACCACTAAAGAGATAGCCCTGCTTACTAAAGAGCAAGGTACCATCAACATTAAAAAAGGTAAAGTTACCGTGTTAGATTTTTGGTTTGTTGGCTGCGGTGCTTGTATGGAAGAGTTCCCTGAGTTTCAGCAAGCTTATCACGATTACAAGAGCAACTCAAAAGTGCAATTCTATTCGGTTAACGTACCGACACCAAAGGATGGTGGGTTAGATAAGTTCCAATTTCTGTCTAACCTTAATTATAACTTCCCGATGGCGGTATCTACAGATAAGAGTTTGCCAGCCACGTTGGGTATTATCAGCTACCCTACCATCGTTATTTTGAACGAGGCTGGTACCGTGGTTTATAAAGGCGACTTAAAAGGTGCGGATAAAAAATTAAAAGCGTTATTTTAGATCATTATTTATCTAAAACCAACGTCATGAGAAATTTTATCACCACCATTTGCCTTGCGGCAGTAGCGTTAACTAATTGCACAAGTGCCGATAACAGCGCGTTAACCAAGCACACACCCAACACCAAAGAGTTTAGACAAGCTTTGGCAGCCGAAATGGCCGAACGCCCGGGCAGCTTTGATTATTCCCTTGCCGCTTACGAAGCAAAAGACGGTAAAGAATATCTTAAAGTAGATGTTAGTCGTGCCGACTTTAAAACCACCCTTGCCGTTGCGGTAACAAAGTGGGATAAAATAGAAGGCATCAGGCGCACCAAAGGTATGGGTTACCGCGGCGCAGGATTAGAAGGCTTAAAACTGGCCCTGGTAAACAACACCGAGTTCGAGTACCTTGGCTTAGATAAAATAGACGACTGATTCCCAAAGGTCAACAATAAAAAAAAGCGATGGAAAACCCCATCGCTTTTTTTTATGCCTGCCACCCCCTGTTTTTGTTAAAATAGAACGGGCGATGAGGTCATCCCCCATCGCCCGCAATTATATAATTCTATCTTCGGTTTTCCCATCCCTATAGCTATCGGGATCCGCAATTTTGACTTTTGACTTCGAACTTAAGACTTAAACCAACTTACCCAGTGCCTCTTTCACTCTACGGCAAGCCTCGATCAGTTTATCTTCGGCAGCTGCGTATGATAAGCGGATAGACTTAGGATCGCCGAACGAGTCGCCGCCTACGGTCGCTACGTGGCCTTCTTCTAATAAGAAAATACTCAGGTCATCACTATCTTTAATGGTTTTGCCATTGTAGCTTTTACCAAAGAACGAGGTAACGTTAGGGAAGAAATAGAACGCGCCTTCAGGCAAGTTCACGGTCAGACCCGGGATATCGCTTAATAATTTGTAAACAATGTCGCGACGTTTTTGGAATTGCTCGCGCATTTGCAGCACGCTCTCCAAACCACCTTCGTAGGCGGCCGTACCGGCACGTTGGGTGATCGAGCAAGTACCTGATGTAACCTGACCTTGCATTTTATCGCAAGCGGCTGCTATCTCTTTGTTAGACGCGGTATAACCGATCCTCCAACCTGTCATCGCGTAAGCTTTACTGAAACCATTGATGATCACCACACGGTCTTTAATGCTATCAAATTGCGCGATAGACTCGTGACCGCCGATGAAGTTGATATGCTCGTAGATCTCGTCGCTCAGGATGTAAACGTGCGGGTGTTTCTCAAATACTTTAGCCAAACCTTCTAACTCGGCTTTGCTATACACGCTGCCGGTAGGGTTACAAGGTGACGAGAACATGAACAATTTAGATTTAGGCGTAATAGCCGCCTCTAATTGCTCAGGCGTGATCTTAAAGCTGCTCTCAACAGTAGTGTCGATGAAAACGCTTTCGCCCTCGGCTAATTTAACAACCTCTGAGTATGATACCCAGTATGGTGTAGGTATGATCACCTCGTCGCCCGGGTTAACTAAACATAATACCGCGTTAGCGATGGCTTGTTTAGCGCCGGTAGATACCACGATCTGACTCGGGTCGTAATCCAAACCGTTCTCGTCTTTCAGTTTTTTAGTGATGGCGGCACGCAGTTGCGGGTAACCGGCAACCGGCGTGTAATAAGTAAAGTTATCGTCCATCGCTTTCTTGGCAGCTTCCTTCACATGCTCAGGAGTATGGAAGTCGGGCTCGCCGAAGCTTAAACTAATTACATCAACACCTTTAGCAGCCAACTCACGACCCATTTTGGCCATTTTAATGGTTGCCGATTCTGCCAGGTTATTTATCCGGTCACTTAAAACGCTCATAAGTTTAATTGTATGTTATTGAGGCGCAAAGATAGGAAAAGGAGGGTAAAGGCGAAAGGAAATACGGGAGAATAGGTGAAAGGTAAAAGGCGAAAGGTTAAAGGTTTTCGGTTGAGAAACTGCAGCTACGTTCAAGGCAGACCTGATAGCAGTTGAAAGCCCGGAGCTTGTGGGGACATTGAGCGTTGGACGGGCGAGGACTTGGAACGGATAGCAGGACCATCGGCCGCCGAAAGAACGGGACCGTTCGTTTTCAAATGCATTAATAACAGACACGTCATTGCGAGTTTATAAATTCCCGATGGGACTTTGAAAGTGAGATGACATGAAACTGTTTAGCCCCTCTTTCTGCCGAAGGCAAAGAGAAGGCGCCCCAGCGCAGCGATGGGCGGGTGAGTAAAATCGGCGGCCGTGCATTACCGCTCTGCTCACCGGTTGACTCACCCCGCGGCACTCCGTGCGCGACCCTCTCTGCGCTAAAGCGCAAAGAGGGTGGGAAGTATTTCGTCATCATGTCATATCCTCCTCAAAACATTCCCCCATTTAAATGTTACACTAAATGCCCGTGTTATTCCTAAATTTGGGGCCATCGGCAGCTATTTTGAATAATAAAAAGAACATCATCCTTGTTGCGCTCATTGTCAGCGTGTTGCTCATGGGCGCCAAGTTTGTGGCGTATCTTATCACGGCATCAAACTTTGTGCTGACCGACGCTGCCGAGAGCATTGTGAACGTAGTAGCAAGCGCTTTTGCGTTTTACAGCATTTATTTAACCTCGCTCCCGCGCGATAGTAATCACCCTTACGGACATGGTAAGGTGGAATTTTTCTCTGCCTTTATTGAGGGGGCGCTCATCAGCGTGGCGGGTATCGGCATCCTGATCAAATCTACGTACAGCATTTTTTATCCCAATGCGATACATGAGTTACTGACCGGCGCCATCATTATTGGCATTACCGGCGTGGTGAATGGTGGCTTAGGTTATTTTATGATCAGCAAGGGCAAAGAACTACGCTCACTTACTTTAGAGGCTGACGGTAAACACCTGATCACGGATATGGTAACCAGTGTGGGTTTGGTGATCGGTTTAACACTTATCCATTTTACAGGCTTGCTTTGGCTGGATAGCGCTTTATCGATAGGCGTTGGTATGTACATTGTTTTTAACGGTTACCAACTGATCCGCCGATCGGTAGGCGGTTTGATGGACGAGGCAGACTTTGAGGTGGTGAATAATGTGATAGAGATACTGGACAAGCAGCGCAAACCCGAGTGGATAGACATCCACAACCTACGGGCGCAGAAATATGGTGCTGAATTGCACATCGACTGCCACCTGACGTTGCCCAACTATTTTGACCTGAT
This sequence comes from Mucilaginibacter myungsuensis, assembly GCF_015222005.1. GTDB lineage: Bacteria > Bacteroidota > Bacteroidia > Sphingobacteriales > Sphingobacteriaceae > Mucilaginibacter > Mucilaginibacter myungsuensis. The sequence continues at coordinate 136,546 of NZ_JADFFL010000003.1, forward strand.
CCGCGTGCACGACGAGGTAAAACAGGTGGATGAGCTGATCAATAAAGAGGCCCGCATCAAAACCGAGTTCTTTATCCATACGGATCCATGCCTGCCCTATTGCTGTCATTACTGCAGCATGCCCGACTGCCCTATCCGCACCGAGGAAAAGCGGATCGACATCCCCTGGACCATGGTGAACCTTACCCGCAACAAAAAACACTTTGAGCAAGATGTATAATTTTAACGTACGTGTTTATGGCCTGCTGATCAACGATAACAACGAGATCTTGCTAAGCGACGAGCAGGAATACGGCCATCGCTTTATCAAGTTCCCCGGCGGTGGCCTGGAATACGGTGAAGGCCTGATAGACGGCCTTAAACGTGAATTTGTAGAAGAGTGCTTTGCCGAGGTTGAAGTGCTGAGCCATTTTTATACGACGGACTTCTTTGTAAAGTCGGCTTTTAATGATTCGCAGATACTGAGCGTGTACTATATCGTTAAGAACATAGAACCGTTGGACCTATCCTTCAAGGTGATCCCTTACGATTTTGATGAGCTGAGCGATATTATGCAGGCTTTTCGTTGGGTAAAGTTGAGCGAGCTGACCGAGGATGATGTGACCTTCCCGACGGATAAGCGTGTGGTGAGGATGTTGATGGAGGAACGAAAATAAAAAGGTGTCACCCTGAGCTTGTCGAAGGGCGTGCGGGGGATCTCCGTTTGCATGGCCAACACTTGTAAATCTCCTCCTTCGCACCATGCTTCGACAAGCTCAGCATGACACCCGTCGAGAAGACGATGTAGTCAGCGGAAACCTTTGTTTCCCCTCTTGAGAGGGGACGCACAGAACGGACATTAAGTATAAACTTTCATAGGGGTGTGTCCTTTCGCCGAGTTTGCAAACGGAGAACACACCCCTGACCCCTCTCAAGAGGGGAAGCGCGATTTAAACAGCGTGATGTGCTGATAGATACAAAAACTATGAATTTAACCCAACGAGACCTTGCCGTTATCTGGCACCCATACACTCAAATGCAAACCGCATTGCCGCCGATCCCGATAGTACGAGGCGATGGCGCGCTATTGTTTGACGAGAACGGTAAGCAATACATCGATGCCGTATCATCATGGTGGGTGAACATCCACGGACATGCCAATAAATACATTGCTGAGCGGGTTGCTAAGCAATTACTACAATTAGAGCATGTGATATTTGCCGGCTTTACGCACGAACCAGCTATTGAATTGGCGGAAAGGTTATTAGCTATACTACCGACTGATCAGTCTAAAGTGTTTTATTCGGATAATGGATCTACCGCAGTAGAGGTTGCCATTAAAATGTGCCTGCAATACTGGAATAACCAAGGCGCTCAACGTACCAAGATCCTGGCCTTTAAGAACGCTTACCATGGCGATACTTTTGGAGCAATGGCAGTGAGCGGGCGCAGCGCTTTCACTAAGGCTTTTGACAGTTTATTGTTCGAGGTGGAGTTTATTGATCTGCCTACTGCTGATAATATCAAACAGCTAAAGTCGCGCATATCTTATCTGCGCAGCGAACTGGCTTGTTTTATTTTTGAGCCATTGGTGCAGGGATCAGCAGGGATGATCATGTACGAGGCCGAACACCTGAACGAGTTGATGTCGCATTGCAAAGCCGAGGGCATTTTTACCATTGCCGATGAGGTATTCACAGGTTTTGGCCGCACAGGTAAACGCTTCGCGATGGACCATGTGACCGAGCAGCCGGATATCATGTGTTTTAGCAAGGGGCTAACCGGCGGCACCATGGCCTTTGGCATCACTACCTGCACGGATAAGATCTATAATGCCTTTTTATCTACAGATAAACTAAAGACGCTTTTCCACGGTCATTCTTACACTGCCAACCCGGTCGCCTGCGCTGCATCGCTGGCGAGTATGGATCTTTTTGTTGCTCCGGAGACGGAGGCTAATATTGCCCGCATCGAAATGTCGCACCAGGCATTTGCTGCTAAGATCCGTAATCATCCTAAGATCAAAACCATCCGCCAGACGGGGACTATTCTGGCGATAGAATGGCAAACGGGCGAGGATACCAACTACTTCAGTAACCTGCGCGATAAGCTGTATCAGTATTTTTTGGATGCGGGTATCATCCTTCGCCCGCTGGGTAATGTGATCTATATTTTACCGCCGTATTGCATAACTGATGATCAGCTGGCCTATATTTACGGCAAAATTGAGCTTGCTTTACAAGAAGTTGGAAAGTAGGAATAGTCCGAAAGTCGGGAAGACCGAAAGTCCGAAAGACAAAATATCATTCACCTAAAAAAACTTCCGGACTTTCCGACTTACCCGGACTTCCGGACTCAAAAAAATGAGTGCACCACTAACTACCCTTTTAGATACTATAGTTAAAGATAACACCCTGCATGCCCGCTGGTTGAATACACTATCGCTGATGGAGAACACCGGCGCCCGCAAAATATCGGCAAGCGAGGACCCGACAACGGTTACCTACATCATCCTTAAACACGCGGCCGAGGAGCATCGCCACGCCTTCTATCTAAAAAAACAGATCGAAAAAGTACCGGGATTGGACTGCCCTACCTATGCTGCTGAATACCTGTTAGCGCCAAATTACAGCAAGTATTATTTGAATCAGCTGGATGTTCAGGCCTGCCGTTATCTTAAAAAAGAACTGGGCTTGAGCGGTTCCGAACTACGCTTTGCCGCCTATCTGTTGGTGACTTACGCCATCGAAGTACGCGCCGATGAACTTTACCCAATCTATCAGGAAGTGCTGGACGCCACCAAAAGCAAGGTGAACGTTAAGTCGATCATCCTTGAAGAAGAGGGCCATTTGGAAGAAATGATCAACCAGTTGCAAAACTTCTCGCCCGATTGGCAAAAGCATGCGGATGTGGCGGTGGCTATAGAGACCGAGTTGTTTAACGACTGGGTCAAGGGCTTGAGCGAGGAGTTGGCGGCGTAGCTATTTAACCACAAAGCGCACAAAGTTTTCACAAAGAACACAAAGGCATTTAATGCCGTAGCAAGTCTTTGTGTCCTTTGTGCCCTCCTTCTTTGTGTTCTTTGTGGTTAAAAAAAAACGCCCGCCTGATGTTCTCATCAGACGGGCGTTTTCGTTAGGTCATCAACCCAATTATTTATCTCTTACCACCCAAAGCCTGCAATTCGGCAAGACTTATCTTTTCGTAATCGGCAGGTACTTTAAAGGCATTGGCAGGAGCTTTTTCTTCAGCAATAGATTTCAAGGTCACATCTACCATCTGCCCCATCTGAAAGGTTTTAAATTGCACCGGCACACCGCCTACTTTGCTAAATAAAACGCTCACACCGTTTGTAGGAACAACGATATCATTGGTGATCCAAACATCAAATGCCGAGCCTTTGGCATCTTTAGCTACAACTTTTTTGCAATTGAAACCGGCTATCTGCTTGGTCTCGGTGCCTGGCGTAAATGTTAACTCGGGCATTTTGGCCTGGCCGTCCTCAATTTCGGCAGGGGTAGCGATAGCCGCTTTTTTCCAGCCGGCAACGGGTACATCAACCAAAACGGCCAAGTAATCACCTTGCCCATAGGTAAGGATACTGATCTTTGCAGGGCCACTATTTGATACGGTAACGTTAGAATCGGCCTTAAAGTAGGTTTTCGACTCGGCTGTTACCGCGCCCGCGTTGATGCTGTAAGTGATCACACCTTCTTTATAAGTTTTTTGTGCTTTAGCGCCGAAAGATATGGCCGACAGGGCAATACCTGCCGCCACTGTTAATAGTTTAATTTTCATAAAATGGGGTACAGTTTAATTAGTGTCTGTAACAAATATAATTAATTTATTTAACGCCTGTTATTGGTTAGACTGTATTACCAACGCTCTGTTACGTTTCAGCGCATACATTTTTTTGTCATCTTTTAGGCCGGCTTTGATGGCGTTCGTTGCCTTATCGGAGTTACCAGCATCCACGATCAGTTTGCCGTAGCTAAAATTTGCATCGATACTACCGGGAGCGATATGGGGACTACCCGTCACAAAAAGCTGATCGGCCTTTGACTTAACGCCTCGTTTAGGCAGCCATAAGTATTTATCGATAATGACCATATCCTTATTAACGAACCTTACCCAATTGGCCTGCTTTTTAAAGAACATGGTAGAGGTATCCTTGCTGAATGGCAAGATCACCACATCCTCTACCCTGCTGCTATCCAGTCCGAGACGGATGGAGTACTTGAAGGTTTTGTCCGTATCGGCAAGATCGGTCAGTACTACGGCGCGGGTACCTTGTTTAAAAACGATACCGCTATGCTTTTTCAAATTCAGGTAGCTGATACTATCGGTTCGCACCGACCGTATTTTACGGAAACTGCTGCTGATACAAAGCAAGAACAAACACACCAGCGAAACTTTTAACAACACCGCCCGCTGATAATAAAACACAGCGAACAGCAATACAATGAACGCAACCATCAGCCATAGCTCCCAACCGTTCAGCCAGATCTTGGTGACGGATGAGTATGGTGATCGCTCGATATACCTCAACCCTGCATCCATCAGCAGGATGCTTTTTTGTAATAGCTGGCCTGTCCATTCGGCGATCGTCACCCATCCTGCTTGGGACGCGATCAAACAGCCGATACCGGCATACATGACCACCTCGACCGGGATAATGATGAGCAAATTGCTGATCAGAAAATAGACCGGGAACTGATGAAAATAATACGCACTGAGCGGGAACGTGATAGCTTGTATAGCGATGCTTGCCGAGCAGATGATCCACAACCTATCCAGCCACTTGTTCTCCACATCCCACCAACCATAAACGATCGGCTGAAAGACCAGCAGACCGACCAGTGCCAGGTAAGAAAGTTGGAAACCAACATCCATGATCAGAAAAGGATCGTACAGTAAGATCGCCATGGCTGATGCCGCCAAAATATTTACCATACTGATCCGTCGGGTAAAGCTTGTCCCCAAGATCACCATGGTGATCATCACCGCGGCACGGCATACCGCCGGCGACAGGCCAGTGAGTAGCGAGTAATACCAGATCAGCCCGATGCTAAGGGTCGCTTTGAGATACTTGCCCCACCGCCACCTGTCCAATGGTTTCAGCAACCAGGCGATCATCATAAATATGATAGCCACGTGCGCACCCGATACCGACAGGACGTGGATGGTCCCTGTTTTTGAGTAGGCTTGCAGGATGTCGTTATCCAGCTCGGCCTTGTAACCCAAGATCAGTGTCGACGCTACCGCGATGGCCTCGGGATCCTGCATGTATTTTTTAAATTGCCCGACCAGTCGCTGCCGCAAACCCAGCGAATATGCAACCAATTGGTTGCCAGCTTTGCGATCGACGACAAAAACGTGTTTTAAGTCGGTAAAAGATTGAAAAAACACGTTTTTTTGAGACAAATATTTCCGGTAGTTGAACTCAGCCGGGTTAAAAGGCGCATCCGGAATATCGTATTTTGCAGGGATCAGTAGCACATCGCCGTAAGCAAATTTTCGGGCCCGGGCACTGTCGACCGTCATGGTCACCAACAAATTTCCGGTGGTGTGTCGGCGATGTTTTGGTGTGATAGCTTCATCGACCACCGCGGTGAACCGAAGGAACTGTCCCTTCAATTGCGGCTCGCTGTTGATGCGTACCAGCAGCTGATCTGCTGGGTGTTTAGCAAAGAAGTTGGAATGGTTGCGGTCATCATGGTTAAGGGTGATCAGCGTACCTGCGAGTAACAGCAGGGTGTGCATCATTGTACCGCCTACCCAAGGTAGACGATACAGTTTGGTGCGCTCGTACAATAAATTAAGGGCGATGAATGTGCCAAGCAGTATGCCAAAAGCGATGGAAACGGCTATCATATGGTCCGCCAAGCCGAACGACATAGCCAACCATATCCCCGCTAAGAATGGTAAGATATAGACAATGAACGGGACCTCGCCTTTATGATCGGCTAACATGATGAGACAGGTTAAGCCCTAAATGTAGCAGATCTATAGCAGAACCGCCAACACATCTATCTTATCCTGCGCCAATTGGGCCTTCAATTCGTCTAATGAATTAAATTTGACATCGCCGCGGATATAATGTTCAAAGCGCATACGGATCTGCTGGTTATAGATCTCGCGGTCAAAATCAAAGATATTCACCTCGATATTGCGGGTTACACCATTAATGGTGGGCCGTTGACCGATGTAGGCCATGCCCTTATATTCTGCACCATCAATATCCAGCGTAACAGCAAAAATGCCATCACCGGGGATGAGTTTATAGGTCTCGATAGGGCGGATATTGGCCGTAGGATAACCAATGGTACGCCCGATCTGGTCGCCACGGATGACGGTCCCGGTCAGGAAGAAGGGGTAGCCTAAACACTCGTTGGCTATAGCGATATTGCTATCTAACAGCGCGGTTCGGATACGGGTAGAGCTTACTGCTACGTCGGCAATATCCTGCTCGGGGATCTCCAGCACTTCAAAACCGTGCACAGGTGCAAGGCGTTGTAGATCAGCCAATCCGCCGGTGCGGTCTTTACCAAAACGGTGATCATAACCGATCACGATCTTTTTCATACCGACCTGATTAACCAGCACATGCTCAATATATTCGTCGGGTGTTTGATTAGAGAAATCGCGGGAGAATGGGGTGATGATCAGATGGTCTACTCCTAATTGTTCCAGCAATTCGGCCTTCTCCTGCATCGTGGTGATCAGCTTAAGCGACTGGTCCTCGGGGTGCAAGATCATGCGCGGGTGCGGGAAGAAGGTCAGGATCACGCTCTCCCCTCCCGATGCCTTGACCAGGTCGGTCAGTTTGGATATGATCTTACGGTGCCCCTGGTGCACACCATCAAAGGTGCCAATAGTGACAACCGCGCCGTTTACGGCCTTAAAATCGTTAATGTGATGGTATATCTTCATTCCCCCCGGCCCCCTAAAGGGGGAGTTAAAATGTAATTCCCTTGCGGGATGTTTGTGTTATTCTTAATGTACAAAGATAGCTGACGATATGGATATCGCACAACCGGCGGCATTTTTTACAAAGTGTTGCCACTTTGTACTTGTGCTCCCCCTTCAGGGGGCTGGGGAGCTTCTTTGAGTGCCCTGATACTGCCTACTAATTCCATCACCTCGTGCGCGTCGTCGACCTTAAAGTCGCCGCTGCGGGTGCGGCGCAGGCGGGATAGATAAGCGGCATTGTTTACTGCTATTCCGAAGTCGTTAGCTAAGGAACGTATGTAGGTGCCTTTGCTGCATACTACTCTAAAATCCACTTCGGGCAGTTCTATACGGGTCAGCTCGAACTCGGTGATGGTGACGTTTCGGGCTTTTAGCTCTACTTCCTCGCCGCGGCGGGCTTTTTCGTACAGGCGTTCGCCGTCCACTTTAATAGCCGAGTGGGCAGGCGGATATTGCTGAATATCGCCTATAAATTGCTGACAGGCCGCACGTAACTGCGCTTCGGTCAGGCTTTCGGTACTGAACTTTTGTTCTGGTTCACTTTCCAGATCGTAGGTTGGCGTGGTGGCGCCCATTAAAAAGGTGCCGGTGTATTCCTTTTCCTGCGCTTGAAAGGTGTCTATCTGCTTGGTCATTTTGCCGGTGCAGATCACCAGCAGGCCGGTAGCCAGCGGATCTAAGGTGCCGGCGTGGCCAACCTTCAGTTTCAGCGGTTTAAAGGCATTACGGATCTTGCCTACCACGTCAAAACTGGTCCATTTGTAGGGCTTGTTGACGAGGAGCATTTGTCCGTCGGCGTAGTCTTGTAGTGTCATATTGATAGGTCCGGAAGTCGGGAAGACCGAAAGTCCGGAAGATATATCTTAGAGGGTGTCATGCTGAGCCTGTCGAAGCATGGCGGGTAAGGCCTCTGCGCTCCACCCTTCGACAGGCTCAGGGTGACACCCCTTTTGTTGTTATTGTAAACTAAAAAGAGACACAAATATGTGTCTCTAAAAATTCCTTTTAATTTATCCCTCTGAACAATCTGCTCCAGCGGATCTTGCCGAGGAAGGAACCGGCATCGTCCCAGCTCATCCAAATGAACAGGGCCTTGCCAACGATATGGTCCTCAGGAACAAATCCCCAAAAGCGTGAATCGGCGGAGTCGTGACGGTTGTCGCCCATCATCCAGTAGTAATCCATTTTAAAGGTGTAACTATCGGTTTTTACGCCGTTGATCAGTAAACTGTTCGGGCCGTCTTGCTCTACTTTATTGCCTTCGTAAACCTCTATGGCGCGGATGTAGAGCGGGATGTTCAGGCTATCCAATTTCACGGTCCAGCCTTTTTTAGGGATGATCACCGGGCCGTAATTATCGGCATTCCATTGGTGGTTGGCATCACCCGGCCAGGTTTGGGCTACTTCGCCTTTAGGGGAAATATTTGGCTCGAGCATGGTAACATTGCTGTATGTCTTCAATTTATCAGCCGACTCCTTGGTCATGAAAGGGAATTGGTGACCATCATAGTAACTGATGTTCAACTCTTTCTCTACCTCGGGGTTAAGGTCGGCGCTGGTTTGCAATTTGTAATCTAATTGCCCGCCCGGCGGGTTAGGGTTTGGTTTGCCGTTCACGTAAACCTGGCCGTCTACTACACTTAGGGTGTCGCCCGGGGTACCCTGGCAACGTTTAATATAATTTTCGCGCTTATCAACAGGGCGATAGTATGGCGCATCGGCATCCATCGGGTAGTTAAATACCACAACATCGCCTTTTTGGATCTTTTGTAATCCCGGCATTCGGTAATAAGGCAATTGCAGGCCTTCCCAATAAGCTTTAGTGCCGGTGATGGGCATGGTATGGTGCGCGAACGGGAACGCAATAGGTGTACCCGGCGTACGCGGGCCATAATTCAGCTTACTCACAAAAAGGAAATCGCCTACAAGCAGCGAACGCTCCATCGATGGCGTAGGGATGGTATAAGCCTCGATAAAGAAGGTACGGATCAGAGTAGCGGCAACCACAGCGAAAATGATGGCCTCGGTCCACTCGCGTGTCGGGGTTTTCTTTAACTCTTTTTTACGTGTTTCCTTAAAATCGGGCGAGTTAGACTTGCCCAAATATTTGGTCTTATCATCAAATCCCCACATCGGGAAGAAAACAAAAGGCAGCAGGATGCTAAGCATTTGCTCGGCCAGGCCAAATTTACCGTACGATTTTACAAAATCGATATGGATACCCCACAGCACCAGAATGTTAATGCCGGGGATCAGCATAAGGGCTATCCACCAGGTGGGTTTGCCGCTCAACTGTATCATCACATATACATTCAGGAAAGGGATGTAGGCTTTCCAGGTGTCCTCGCCGGCTTTCCCGAACATCTTACCAAGGCCCACGCAAGGCACAATGTAAAAGATGGCAACGAGTACTATAATTTCAACAATATTCACTTTAAATGGGGTTTAAATAACGGTGATGGTTTACAGGCTAAAGTTAAACATATCTTTAACCGAGTAAAATCCTTTTTTGCCTTGCACCCACTCGGCCGCCAACACGGCACCAAGGGCAAAACCATTACGGTTATGGGCGGTATGTTTAAACTCGATGCTATCTATCTCGCTATCGTACACCACGGTATGGGTGCCCGGCACGTTCTCGATACGTAAGGACTCTATCAGTACCTGCTCGGGCTTAACCACTTCGGCAGGCGCGCCTTCGGCGGTCAGTACGTTCACCCACTCGTTCTTGGTGTCCAGTCCGTCAACAATACCTTCGGCAATGGTGATGGCGGTGCCACTTGGGGCATCCAGCTTTTGGGTGTGATGTATCTCTTCTACCTGTACATCGTAGTATGGGTAGTTGTTCATCAGCTTGGCTAAAACTTTGTTCACATGGAAGAAAACGTTCACGCCAACACTGAAGTTAGACCCGTAAAGCAGCGTGCGACCATTGTTTTCGCACTCATCCTTAATACGTTGCAAGTGACCGTACCAACCGGTGGTACCCACTATCACGGGCACTTTAGCCTCGAAACAAAGGGCGATATTGTCCAACACGGTAGCAGGCGTACTGAAATCGATGGCCACATCGGCCTTTTTCAGGTTCTCTACCGTCAGGTCGGCTGCGTTGGTCAACTCAATTTTTAATACTATCTCGTGCTTACGTTCAATGGCGATCTGCTCAATGATCTTACCCATTTTGCCGTAGCCTAATAATGCTATTTTCATTTCAGAAGGTTACTGTTAACTTTAGTGCGGGGGTAAAGTTATTAAAATTAAAGTTCGATGCGTAGATCGGTTGCTGCATCAAAGTGCCGTTGATATGCACCTCAAAATTATCATCCATCGAAAAGGAGTGTTTCAGCTTACCATAGATGTATGCATCAACCACGTTAACGCCCCAAACAAGCACAAAACTTAAAGCACTGATCTGTAAGTTACGGTAAAAGCCGTCCTTAGCGTCAATAATGGCCTGGTCCGTCAACCGCGTATCGTTACCATACAGCACATATGCATCTTTATTAGCTTGGGAGTCATTTGCATAGTATTCGGGGTTATCCTTAATATTGATACCAAGCCGACGGTATTGCGCTACGGCTAAAAACAGTCGATAATCGCGCCCGTTAGTGATATACGCATTACCCAACAAGCCTAAACCGGCGTAAATGGCTGGCACTTTCCACCAGTGGCCGTTATATATCTGCCCCAGACCAGGCAAAATGGCCGAACGCGTCCAGGCTTTGCGGGGGCTGTGGGTGCTATCCGGGATATAAACTTTTACTTTTTTAGGTTTGATATCGAACTGCTTTGAAGGATCGGTATCCTTTTTTTGATAAGCACTATCGATGGGGTTTTTCTTCATCACGGTATCGGGCTTTTGGGCCATAGCCGAAAACCCGATGCCGGTGATCAATAATATCGTAATTAAGATATAGCGCATGCTACCAGTCTAACATTTCTAATATGCGGCCCAGATCATCGTCGGACAGGAAGGGTATCTCGATACTACCTGCCCCCTTAGCGTCGACCTTCAGCTTTACTTTGGTGCTGAATTTAGATGCCAGGTCGTCCTGAATTTTTTGAGCCTGATAGCTTAACGGGGCTATACCTTTGTTAGTATTGGCCGCGGGGCGTTTATCTGCATTTTTAGCAATGTTACGCACCATTTCTTCCACCTTACGTACCGAAAGACCTTCTTTCAGGATCATTTGGTGAATATACAGCTGATCAGTAGGGCTTTCGACAGTGATCAGCGCGCGGGCGTGGCCCATGCTGATGCCACCATCACGAATAGAAGCTTGTATGGCAGGCGGCAGTTTTAACAAACGCAGGTAGTTGTTAACAGTAGAGCGGTTCTTGCTTACACGCTCGCCCAGTTCTTCCTGCTTCATGTTCAGCTCGTCCATCATCCGCTGAAAACTTAAGGCCGTTTCAATAGCGTTCAGATTCTCACGCTGGATGTTCTCTATTAGCGCCATCTCCAGCATTTGCTGGTCGTTAGCGGTACGGATATAAGCCGGTATCTGTACCAAACCTGCCAGTTTAGAGGCACGCAAACGGCGCTCGCCACTGATCAATTGATACTTATGTGCGCTTAAACGGCGCACGGTGATCGGCTGGATCAGGCCCTGCAATTTGATAGACTCGGCTAACTCGTTCAGCGCCTGCTCGTCAAAATCGGTACGGGGCTGGAACGGGTTTATCTCTATCTCGGCAACCTTTATCTCGTTAATAGCGCCCGCGTCGTTCACTTCGGGCGCGGTAGCTACCGGTTTTGGGGTATGATCTTTAGTTTGGTTTACCTGGGTACTATCATCAAGCAGCGCGCTTAATCCTTTACCTAAGCCAAAACTACGTTTTTTTTCTGCACTCATTTATGTTATACGGTTGCGGTGCTTTCTTCCGGCTCGGCCGCTACTAAACCATTTTTACGGATGATCTCGCGGGCAAGGTTCAAATAATTGATCGCGCCTTTGCAGTTAGCATCGTGCATAATTACCGATATACCAAAACTTGGGGCCTCGCTTAAACGGGTGTTACGCTGGATGATGGTATCAAAAACCAGGTCCTCAAAGTGCGAACGTACCTCTTCTACCACTTGATTGCTCAAACGCAAACGTACATCGTACATCGTCAGCAAGATACCCTCGATATCTAAATTGGTGTTCAAACGGTTCTGAACGATCTTAATCGTGTTCAGCAATTTACCTAAGCCTTCCAATGCAAAGTACTCGCATTGTACCGGTACGATCACCGAGTGAGCCGCGGTCAGAGCGTTAATGGTGATCAAACCTAATGACGGCGAGCAGTCTATAATGATAAAATCGTACTCATCTATCACCTGGGCCAAAACAGCTTTCATTTTATACTCGCGATCGGTCAGGTTGATCATCTCGATCTCGGCACCCACCAGGTCGATATGGGCGGGCAACAGATCAAGATTAGGGGTATCGGTATGTTGGATAGCCTCGTGCGGGTCTATCTGGTTGATAATGCACTCGTAGATACTGTTTTTGATTGTGCGCGGATCAAACCCTATACCAGAGGTAGAGTTGGCCTGCGGATCGGCATCTACCAACAGTGTTTTAAAATCTAATACAGCAAGGCTGGCGGCCAGGTTGATGGACGATGTGGTTTTACCTACACCACCTTTTTGATTAGCTAAGGCGATAATTTTACCCATTATATTCCTTTATATTATAATTGATGGATCGTGCTAAAAAACGGAAAGCTTTACAAAAAATTCTACCTTCGTATCAGTTTTCTAAATAGCGGCTAAAGATACGGAATTTACAGATCGGGTAATCCACAGTTTTGGGCTACTTACAAACAAAATAGTCGGGAAAGGTAAAAGGTGAGCGGTTAAAGGCGAAAGGTTTTTTTGCTTTTAGGTCACGTTTTTATAACCTGCTACCGATACAAATATAGCACTTGTAAAAGGCATTGCTAAGGATAAAGCCGCACAAAAAGGCGGCTAAAAACCTTTGACCTTTCGCCTTTTACCTTTCACCTTAAAAAAAGATGGTCACCATTATAGCGGGTACTAACAGACCCAACAGCAATACACTTAAACTGGCAAAATATTACCAGGACAAACTTAAGGACAAAGGTATGGACGCGCAATTACTATCGCTGACGGACCTGCCTGCCGACCTGATGAGCACCGACCTGTACGGCAAGCGCAGCGATGCCTTTAAACCGATACTGGACCAGGTGAATGAGTCGGATAAGTTCTTGTTCATGATACCTGAGTACAACGGCAGTTTCCCCGGCGTGCTGAAATTATTTATCGATGCCTGCGATTTCCCGCATAGCTTTTACGACAAAAAGGCGGCGCTGGTTGGCCTGTCGTCGGGCAAGTATGGTAATATCCGCGGGGTTGAGCATTTTAACGGCGTTTGCGGGTATCTGCACATGCACGTGATGCCATTGCGCATCCACATCGCTAACATCCGCCAGGAACTGGATACCGAAGCTAAATTACACCTGCCAGACACCATCAAATTTACCGATGAACAGATCGAAAAATTCATCAGGTTTTAAGTCATAAATATTTATACTTGCTCTAACTAATTTTTATCTCATCAACCTTATTATCGCATATGAGCACTTTTTACAAGATCCTGTTACCGATACTGTTATTGGCTACCACAGCCTCGGCCCAACGAAATTTCAGGGATGGCTACATCGTGAACGCAAAAGGCGATACCGCACGCGGCGCTATCGACTATCAGAACTGGGAACGCAACCCGACCGTTATCCGGTTTAAAGATGCATCGGGCAAAGTATCAGATCAAACTCCGGCCAACACCAAAGCCTTTTCTGTAGCGCAGGCTGGCCTGTACCGCACATTTACGGCCAATATCAGTAACGACGTGATCAGGCCGGGCAGGGCCGAGAACCGGCTGGATTCGGTAAAACGACCGGCTACCATTTTCCTGAAACTATTGCAGACCGGCAAAAACCTGGACCTGTACGAATATATTGACAAGAACCGCCCCCATTTTATCACCGTTGAAAAAAAGACCGGCAGACCGCTTGAACTCACTTACCATTTCTTTTATTTCAACGCGGTAGAGAGCCGCATTAACGGCTACCGTAACGATCTGATAGATTATGCCCAAACCTACAAAGTTTATAACGAGCGCTTTTTAGCCCAAGTTCAGCAAGCCAACTACGAGGCCGCCGATATGATAGCAATGGTCAATATCATAAACGGTGTAGCATCGAGCAAAGAAGCTGTTTTTGACCAGGTTAAAGCCCAGGCCAAAGCCGAAAAACGAAAAGCCGTAAAAAGTATAGACGAGGGCAGCAGTAAAGTTGATATTGAACTATTTGCCGGCGCCACCATGAATGTGGGCAACTATAGTTTTACGGGTTTTAATGATCTGGCCGTAGACCCTAAAGCCGTCTCTACCCTATTACCTCAATTGGGTTTCGGTGTCGATTTTACCCGCGACCCAAATGTGGCCCGCCTGGTAGTGCGCGTGGAGGTAAGCGCCTTTTCGGGCCAGCTTAAAGCAGAATCGGCCAATGCGTTAAAAACCGTCGATATGTTCAATATCTCCCTCAGACCCCAATTAACCTATAATCTTTACATCAAAGATCCTATCAAAGTCTTTATCAGCTCTGGTTTCATCTTTGGCTTGTCAAATATCAGTAATATGAAATACAGCGTCGTTAACCCTAAATACAATGTCATTAACGGTCAGCAAGATCTTTTCGACAAGTACGTTGGGATCCCCATACGCGCGGGCGTCCTGATCAACCGACGTGTGGAGATCTATGGCGGTTATATTTTACCGTCAGATATAGAAAATGCGGGCGCTTTGAGTTATAACGCTACATTATCATTCGTTCAAGCAGGCGTGAATTACCATTTTGGTAAACGATAGTATCGACTTGACTGCAAATAAAAAATGGCTTCCTGCTAACCGGGAAGCCATTTTAGTTTAACTATATATTCAAGCCTATTTAGCCTTGATGGTCTCTTTAACCTCGCCGCACTCGTCCATCTCTTTACCGTAGTATGGGTTAGTTATCCGGCTGGTCTGGCTTAACCAATAAGCTTTTTTCATAGGGCAATATTGACGGTAAATGGTCACGTCGTTAGCCTGAGTAGCTTTGATCAGCGCGTAAAAGTCGTCAGACAAGGTTAGGAAATGCTCGCGTTGCTGATCCATGTCTTTGGCTGTATTGATCTTGGTACCGGTCGTGCTCAGCTTGTCGGCATACTTGGTCCAAGCCGCCTTTTGCTCTGCATTGAATTTGCTTGCATCAACAGCTTTAACAGCGCTGGTGAAAGCTTTAGCTTGCTCGGTAGCCGTTTTGGCATTATCGGTCGCTAATGCGTCTTTCATCCCAAAGTAGGCTTTGGTTACGGCGCTTAGCACAGTGCTATCGGCAGCTTTAACTTGTGCGCCGATGGCGATGAGGAGGGTGATGGTGAGTATTTTTATGGTTTTCATGATGATCAATTATTTTCTTTTAATAAAAAGGATCTCGATTAGTATTGACGATCGATGTAACATATACAGTATTTGCAGGATCGTCTATCCAAAAGATGATCAGAAACGGAAAAACTCTGAGGGTAGCAGCCCTAAATTGCCCTGGATATCTTACTTGATAGTTATATGGAAACTTGCATATCTGTTCCAGATAAATGTCTATCTCCTTATAAAACCTCGAACCTAAACCTATTGCCTACTTTCATAGAAATCGTAGGAATCGGACATCTCCAACTCCTTCAGCAAACAGTTCTAAATTATACACTTTCGTAACGTTTTTTTATTTCTGACCAAGGTCGAGAGGTGGTTTTTCCGGCCAGGAAATCAGCCTTGCGTCTTAACATTTCCTGCACTTGGGTGTTACTCAAACATATTCTCCGGTTTCAGAGCTGTATTGATAGTTTAAGCTATCCAAAAAAGCTAATAGTACTTTCTTCTCTGTATCGCTTTGGATGTCTATTTTTAATGTCCTCCATACACAAATATAACGAATGGTAACTATAAATAGTTCATCTCAAATCGCCACCTTCACCACCAACTTTTTAATAAGCCCATCGCCGATCATTGGCGCATGCACATCGTCTGGGTAAAATATGGCGAACTGGCCCGGTAGCAGGCTAAAGTACATGTCGGGTCTATCGGTAAAGAAGATCACATCGCGCTCATCATCAAATTTGCCAATGGGTTGGGTACAATCCTGACGGGGTTTCCAGCCCATGGTCTCGTTACCACGAATGAGTAGTTGTATATCGATATTTTGGTTATGGCACTCAAATTTTTGTACCGTAGCTTCAACGCCAGGGTTTTCGCTAACGATCATTTTAACGCCGTCGCTTAACTGGTGTATACCTATCTCTAAAGCTTCCAGATCCTGCGCCTGAAGCCAATCAAAAGCCAAACCAAAATTGCGGTGTAATGGAGCGTATTGCGCGCCGTTGCTTAATTTATCTATGATCATTGTTAGTTCATGGTTGATGGATCATCGTTCATGGTAGAAGACATGGTCCGTCAGCTAGCATTTCTTTAATTATTGCGGTAACTATCTCTCGATCAGAATTTCATATCCATGAACTATCATCCATGAACCATGAACTCGCTAAACTCAGCGCTGCACTTTACCGCTCGCGTCGCCTCCCATCAGGGTCAGCACTTCGGCTACTGTAGCGTGGTTGGTATCGCCGGGGATAGTATGCTTTAAAGCAGCCGCCGCTATGCCGAACTCATTCGCATCTGCTGCCGGCATTCCGGTGATCAGTCCGTAGATCAGTCCGCTGGCGTAGGAGTCGCCGGTACCTACACGGTCAACTATGCGTACGTTGTATTGTTTAGCTTGATGGATATCGGTACCATCGTATATCAATGCGCTGATGCTGTTATCGCTGGCGCTATGGCTTTTGCGGATGGTGGATGTGATGTATTTAAAACCGTATCTGTTCTTCAGATCCTCAAATGCTTTTTTGTAGGCATCCGGGTTAAACTCGCCGTCATTCAACTCGGCGACAGGGAAACCGATGGTATCATCGGCACCAAGGCAAACATCGGCATACTCGCAAACTTCGGGCATGATCTGCGATGCCTTCTCTTTACTCCACAATTTTTTGCGATAGTTTATATCTACGCTGATGGTGATGCCTTTGGCTTTAGCGGCCTTCAATGCGGCGAAGGTCAGCTCCGCCCCTTCATCGCTGATGCCGGGGGTAATGCCGCTGGTGTGGAACCAATCCGCACCGTCAAATATCGCGTCGAAGTCGAACTCATCTACCTGCACCTGACTAATGGCCGAACCGGCTCTGTCATAGATCACTTGCGATGCGCGTACCCCTGCACCTGTCTCTAAAAAATACAATCCCAACCTATCGCCTCCACGGGCTACGTGTTGGGTATCTACACCAAATTGCCTTAAATGATTGATAGCTGCCTGCCCTAAAGCGTTGTCAGGCACTTTAGATACAAAGCTGGTCTGCAACCCATAGTTGCTCAACGCCACGGCCACATTAGCTTCGCCACCGCCGTAATTGGCCTCAAAAGCATCGGCTTGTACGAAACGCTGATGGCCAGGGGGCGATAAACGCATCATGATCTCGCCAAGGGTGACTATTTTTTTAGGGACGGACGGCATATTGGTTACAGTATTGATGTGCGCAAGATATAGCCTTGCCGATCAAAAATACATTTATCGGCACCTAATTTCCTAAGCATCGGCAAAAAACAATATCGGGAACGTTTGCATGGATTTCTTTTAGCTTTAATATAGATGGCGGTAATGCTATTGTGCTTTTTCTTTCTACATTTAAGCCTAAGTAAACCTGAGAGAACCCATTCTCCTGCTATGACCGACAAAAAAGAGACGATACTGAAACTGATCCCGCAACAGGGTATGCTGCCGCTATACTTTAATAAAGATGCGGACATTAGCATTGGCATTTTGCACGCGCTGTACGCCGCCGGGATCAAGACCATTGAATACACCAACCGCGGCGAACAAGCCCTGCAAAACTTTGCCCGACTGCGTGAGATATGCGACAAGGAATTAGGCGGCATGTACCTCGGCGTCGGCACCATTAAAACCGCAGCACAAGCGCAAGCTTTTGTAGATGCCGGTGCCGATTACATCATTAGTCCGGGATTAGTAGAGGAGGTGATACCCGTTGCCGATAAAGCAGGTTTACTGTGGATACCAGGTGCGATGACCGCTACCGAGATAATCCGAGCTGAGAATTTGGGAGCTAAACTGGTAAAACTGTTCCCCGGTAATTTGTTGGGCCCGGGCTTTATGTCGGCCATTAAGGAACTGTTCCCTGTGATGTTGTTTATGCCTACGGGGGGCGTGGAACTTTCTGCCGATAACCTTGGCGGCTGGTTCAAAGCCGGGGTTTGCGCCGTGGGGATGGGCAGCAAACTGATCACTAAAGATGTGATGGAAAACAAAAAATATAACGAACTTACCGCCGCTACCATCGAAGCGCTCGCCATTGTGAACGCCAACCGATAGTACGGCCCGATACCAATTTTTACCAATTATAGCCCATTAGAGAGATGACCGTAACCAAAGTCGGCAGTTACCGCTGGACCATTTGTGCCCTTATTTTCTTTGCCACCACCATCAATTATCTTGACAGGCAGGTACTTAGCTTATTAAAACCCACCTTAGAAGAGAAATTTGGCTGGAGCAATTCCGACTATGCCGACATCGCCTCGGTATTCCAACTCACCTACGCCATTGCCCTGCTGTTTGCCGGACGCATAGTTGACAAGCTGGGTACTAAAAAAGGCTATGCCTGGGCTATCGTAATATGGTCGATAGGTGCGATCATCCATGCGCTGGCCATCCCTATTGGCGAAAAGCTGAATATGATCTTGGGTATTGTAGGTATCGCAGCTATGCCAGTCTCCATTCTTGGCTTCATGTTTTCGCGGGCGATATTGGGCTTGGGCGAAGCCGGTAACTTCCCGGCCGCCATCAAAGCCACGGCCGAATATTTCCCTAAAAAAGAGCGTTCTTTCGCTACCGGCATATTCAATTCGGGTACTAATGTGGGCGCTATCCTTGCACCGCTATCCGTACCATGGATAGCTACAAACTGGGGTTGGGAGGCTGCGTTCTTAGTGATCGGCGCCATCGGCTTTTTATGGCTCATCTTTTGGCAGATCATGTACCAACGCCCTGACCAGCAGCCCCGTTTAAGCAAAGCCGAACTGGATTACATCAACAGCGACCAGGAAGACCATAAAGCACCCGTAGCGGCCGGTGGCGACGAAAAGGTATCGTGGAGCAAACTCCTCACCTATCGCCAAACATGGGCGTTTACCTTTGGCAAATTTATGACCGACGGCGTATGGTGGTTCTTCCTGTTCTGGCTGCCGGCTTATTTGAAAGATCAATATCACATCACCGGCCTGGCCGTACAAGGCCCGCTGACGGTATTGTACAGTATGACCATGTTCGGTAGTATCGGCGGCGGTTGGTTCCCTGCATACTTTATCAAAAAAGGCTATGCCGCTTACGACGGCCGTATGAAAGCTATGCTCATGATCGCCTTCTTCCCGTTGGTGGTACTGGCAGCGCAGCCCTTGGGTTCGATATCCTACTGGCTACCCGTTATACTGATCGGTGTGGGCGCATCAGCACACCAGGCTTGGTCGGCCAATATATTCACCACCGTGTCGGACATGTTCCCTAAACGGGCCGTAGGTTCGGTAGTGGGTATTGGCGGCATGGCAGGCGGTTTAGGCGGTGTACTGGTGACCAAAGTGGGTGGCTACCTGTTCGACCATTACAAAGCCCTTGGCCATATCGAGACAGGCTATACCATCATGTTCACTTTTTGCGCGGTAGCTTATCTGATCGCCTGGACAGTGATGAAGACCTTGGTGCCGAAGTATAAGTTGGTAGAGTTGTAGGGATTAAATAATTACTGTTCACAATGCGAAATTTGGAAACCGTCGCACAAAATGTAGGTTCAAAGCAAGACTTTATCAATTTTGTACAAGCGTTAATAGAAGATCTTAAGACCAATTCAAATAATTGGACAAATGTCACATTAGAAGGGTATTTGGAGGGAATGAAAAGCTGGACCGAAGATATGGATGGTTACTACTTAAACAACGGATTACCAGCGCCATCTCGAGTAGCGTGGCAGATAATAGCCGATATCTTAATGGGAGCAAAAATATACGAGTGATGTATCAACTTAGGCCCAAAAGCAGATACACGCCACAGGCGTGCGCCAGCTTGAGAATTACATCTTTATTACACAACTAATTAGTTATCAATAAATTAATTTTATAGATGTGTGAATTTTGTTAACCTTTGTAAACTTTCGTTATAGTTCAGACCCTTGCGCGAGGTACTGTCATAAATAACAAGCCGGCATAGCACCCCAATGAAATGTCTGCAATTTTTATGACAAACTTGCATGATGGGGGCCTCGCAACAAGTCCGGTACGACCTACTGATCACCGGTTACTGATTACCTGTTACTGATCAACCGACTAACTAACCACCGATCACCGTCCGCGCTTTCTCCAACGCCCTATCCAACCCACTTGCATCCTTACCACCGGCAGTAGCAAAGAAAGGCTGACCGCCGCCACCGCCCTGGATCTCTTTTGCCAGATCGCGGATGATGTTGCCCGCGTTTAGGCCTTTCTCTTTCACCAGGTTCTCGGATACCATTACCGTAAGGCCGGGTTTGCCGTCTATCTCGGTGGCTAATACCAGGTAAAGGTTATCTACGATGTCTTTGATCTGATAAGCCAAGCTCTTCACCGCATCGGCGTTGGGCAGGGCCACGCGCTGGGCGATGAAGTTAATGCCGTTGATGTTTTCGGCTTTGGCAGCTAACTCGGTCTTTAAGCCTGAGGCTTTTTCTAAAACCGACTTTTCTATTTCCTTTTTAAGACGAGTGTTCTCGTCTAACAGGGACTCTACGCTTTTGGCGATATCCTTAGGATTCTTCAACAGCTCTTTCAGCTGATGGACCAGCTTGTTCTGATCGTTAATATAGTTCTGCGCGGCGATACCCGTGATGGCCTCGATACGGCGTACACCTGCGGCTACGGCGCTCTCGGCAATGATCTTAAAGAAACCGATCTGGCCGGTAGCTTTTACGTGCGTACCGCCGCAAAGCTCTTTGCTAAAATCGTCATCAAAAGTGATCACACGTACGTAGTCGCCATATTTCTCGCCGAACAGGGCTGTTACGCCGCTGGTGATGGCGATATTGTACTCTACGCTGCGTTCTTCTTTTAGCGGGATATTCTCGCGTACCTTTTGGTTCACGATGATCTCTATCTGGGCGATCTCCTCGTCTGTTACTTTGCTGAAGTGCGAAAAGTCAAAACGCAGGTACTCGCCATTCACTAACGATCCTTTTTGGTTGACGTGTGTGCCCAAAACCTGCTTCATGGCGGCATGCAGCAAGTGGGTAGCACTGTGGTTACCCTCAATACTTCCGCGACGCTCAGCGTCAACGATAGCGGTCAGGGCGTCCTCCGGATTTTTAGGCAAAGTATCTGTAAAGTGAACGATCAGGCCGTTCTCTTTTTTAGTATCTGTAATGTGTACGATATCGCCGTCAGGAAAAACCAACTCGCCGGTATCACCTACCTGGCCACCGCTTTCGGCGTAGAAAGGTGTTTTATCCAACACCAGTTGGTATTGTTTTTTACCCTTAGCGGTCACTTTACGGTATTTAATAATGTGAGCAACGGTCTCGGTCTCATCGTATCCGGTGAACTCTACGCTGTCATCATCTTTTAATTGGATCCAATCGCCGGTATCAATAGCGGTAGCTGCGCGGGAGCGGGTCTTTTGTTCCTGTAGAGCAGTGTTATAATCTTCAATGTTGACAGAAAAACCTTTTTCACGAGCCATTAGCTCCGTCAAATCTATCGGGAAGCCATATGTATCTGATAATTCGAATGCGAATGCACCAGCCACTTTGTTATTGCTCCTATCAACTGAGTAATCCCATCTATCGCTAATGAAGTCGTTTAATTCACCGGAATAGTCAGCAACGGATACTCCACCATCTTCAATAAAATAATTTTCAAATCGACGTATGCCAACTGATAACGTTCTCAAGAAAGCAACTTCTTCTTCCTTGATAACCTTCTGCACAAAATCCTTCTGAGAATACAACTCATCAAACACACCTTTAAACTGTTCGGCCAATAGCGGCACTAACTCGTTAAAGAACGGTTCTTTAAAGCCTAAGGTCTGATAGCTGTAGCGAACTGCCCTGCGCAAGATACGTCGGATCACATAGCCTGCTTTGTTACTTGCAGGTAACTGTCCATCGGCGATAGCAAAGCTGATAGCACGGATGTGATCAGCCATTACACGCATAGCTACGGCATCGTTCCAATCGGCATCGCCAGGTTTGGCGGCGCTGTTATATTTCTTACCGCTCTTCTCGGCGATGAATTGGATCATGCCTTGGAAAACGTCAGTATCATAATTAGACGACTTACCTTGCAGTACACGTACCAAACGTTCGAAGCCCATACCGGTATCCACATGCTTAGCCGGCAACGGGTGCAGTGAACCATCCTTTACGCGGTTGAACTGCATGAATACGTTATTCCAGATCTCGATCACCTGGTCATGGTCTGCGTTCACCAAGGTTGCGCCGTCAACTTCAGCACGCTCGTTATCGGGGCGGCTGTCAAAGTGTATCTCCGAGCATGGTCCGCAAGGGCCGGTCTCGCCCATTTCCCAAAAGTTATCTTTTTTATTGCCGGGCAGGATATGGTCGTCGGCTACGTATTGTTTCCAAAGGTTAAGGGTCTCGGTGTCTTTTTCTAAGCCCTCTTTGGAATCACCTTCAAAATAAGTAACGTATAGGCGGTCTTTATCCAGTCCGTAAACTTTGGTCAGCAGTTCCCAGCTCCAGTCGATAGCTTCTTTTTTAAAATAGTCGCCAAAGCTCCAGTTGCCCAGCATCTCGAACATGGTGTGGTGATAGGTGTCTATACCCACCTCTTCCAGGTCATTATGCTTGCCCGATACACGCAGACAGCGTTGTGTATCGGCCACGCGGGGTGCCTTGGCCGGTGCTTCGCCCAAAAAGATATCCTTGAACTGGTTCATACCCGCGTTCGTGAACATCAGTGTAGGGTCGTTCTTCACAACAATTGGTGCCGAGGGCACTATGGTATGGCCTTTTTCAGCAAAAAAATCAAGAAAGGCCTGGCGTATCTCTTTAGCAATCATCATAGTGGGCAAATGTAGTTATTAGTCGGGAAGTCCGAAAGTCCTGAAGTCGGGAAGTTTCTGTTCCCACACTTCAAAAGTTATGTCAGTCTGAGCTTGTCGAAGACTCGTCCGCTTGAAGAGCAGTGTAGCTCTTCCGGCCTGTATTTCATTAGGACAGGCGGTGTGCTGTATTATCGTCAGTGGATGTCACTTTCTTTTTTCCGCAAAAAGAAAGTAACCAAAGAAAAGCTCCCGGCGGTGGGACTTTCCTACAAAGGTCTGTGCTTTGGCAGGTACAGTGGTTGCCGGAAACTCCCAGTGCCGGAGGAAGAAAGGTGCCGTTAGGTCGTCACAGCAGATATTTGTTCAAGTTATTTTCCCTTCTCCGACAGCGAACGGCTTACGGGTGAGGGGCGACAGAACTGATGGCCTGTGCGTGGGCAAAGGGCATTAGCTTGGCGCAGAAGCGAGGGTTGCGGGTGCGTAGCGGGGCGTCAAGGTACCGCCCTGTGGTTCTGTCGGCCCTGCAGGGTAAGGGCCTGTGCGGCAAGGGAAGCATTTCGCTGTCTTGAATTTTGGTTACTTTTTTTCAAGAAAAAGTGACTAAGTGTAAAGGTCCGTCACACAAAAAAGGCGCTGAGCAAACCCTCAACGCCTTTCCCTTTGTTTATTATTTAATCAATATTACGCTGCCGACTTTTTAGCGGCAGTGGTTCTCTTTTTAGCTGCGGTCGCGGCCTTGTCGGCTTTTGCAGCTACTGTCTTTTTAGCTGACGACGCTGCGTTGTTCACCTTAGCTGACGCTTTTTCGCTGGTCGACTTGGCTTTGTCTACCGCTTTTGCGGCTGTAATTTTGGCTTTGTCAGTGGCTTTAGCAGTGTCGGCTTTGGTTTGGGCTACGGCTTTGTCGGCTTTGGCTTTGTCAGTGGCTTTAGCAGTGTCGGCTTTGGTTTGGGCTACGGCTTTGTCGGCTTTGGCTTTTACATCGGCGGCTTTAGTTTTAGCGGTGGCTACCTTTTCTTTGGCGCTGTCTTTTGCGTCGGCTACTTTGGCCTTGGCGGAATCTTTGGTTTCAGCCACTTTAGTTTTGGTGGTGCTTGTTGCTTTATTCGCTTTGGCGGTCACATTTGCCTTTGTAGCTGTCGCTTTTTTTGTTGCGCTGGCTTTTTTAGCTGTTACTGCTTTTTTAATATCCGATACTTTATCGGCTGTAGCTTCTTTTATATCTTCGGCTTTATCTGTTGTATCATCCCAAAGGCTTGATATGGCGTCTCCTACTTTAGCGAAAAAGCCTTTTTCTTCTTGTTGTTTGCTCGTTCTCATCTTCGTATTTTTTAGGTTAAACTTGTTAATATCCAGTAATAACCGTGCCATTCGGCCGTGCTCGGTCGCAAACCCACCTGATGTTCCGTATTTTGGTTTATTAAGTGTATTTTTGCAGGCTAAAAACGGCTGTAAGCTGTTCAATAAACTGAACACTAAGGCTGATGTATCGATATGAAAATTCCAAAATTTGCCGACCTGATCTTGTTCGAGGATGATGACATCATTGTAGTGAACAAACCGCCGTTCATCAGCTCGCTGGACGAACGAGAAGGCGGCGAGATCAATATGCTGCGCCTGGCTAAACAATATTCTGACGACGCGCAGGTGTGTCACCGCTTAGATAAAGAGACCTCTGGCGCGTTAATTATCGCCAAAAATCCCGAGGCTTATCGTACGATATCCATGCAGTTCGAGAAACGGAAGATCAATAAGGTATATCATGCAGTGATCGAGGGTACGCATGTGTTCGAGGATCTGTTTATAGACCTGCCTATCCTGAATAGCGGTAAAGGCAACGTGTCTATCAGTCGCCAAGAGGGTAAACGCGCCGAAACCTGGTTCAAGTCGATCAAGTTCTTTAAACATTATACGCTGACAGAGTGCCGCCCGGTGACCGGTCGTATGCACCAGATCCGTATCCACCTGGCTACCCAGCAGGCCGCTATTGCTGGTGACGAGATGTATCGCGGCAAGCCGGTATTCCTATCAGCCTTAAAACGTAAGTATCATTTAGGTAAAGATCAGGAGGAGCTTCCGATCATGAAACGCTTCGCGCTGCACGCCTATCAAGTCACCTTTAAATTGATGAATGGGGAGGATGTGACGATACATGCGCCCTATCCGAAGGATTTTGAGACTTTGTTGAAGTTGTTGGAGAAGTTTGATTCTTGATGAATGCGAAAGGCGGAATGCCAATTGCGAAATGCCATTAGTACAATGTCATTGTGAGGAACGAAGCATGACATTGCTTTATAATAAAGAACGGCCTTGCGATACTGATCGCAAAGCCGTTCTTTTTGTTGACTGATAGGTTATAACCCAAAACTGTAAGCGACCCTTAATCCGGCAAAGCCGTAGTTATCGCTGCCTTCCCCTATTAGGTGTTCGTATTTGGCGCCTATGTCCCAGGCATTTTTCGCATATCCAACAGAAGCCGCCAGGTCGGCTTTGGTGTTGCCGTATTTAAAGGTCTCGAAGGCTGCACCAGCCTCACCTGCAACATAGATCTTGGACGATAAAAATGTTTTGATACCCAATTTTACCGGTACGATGCCTTTAGCATCGGAAACCTCCCTGAAAGTGTAGCCGGTGGCTGAGAAATTGTACTCGATGTGTCTCTTACCGAAGAAATTGTAGTAGCCTGATGTAAATGTGAGTGCTGAGCATTCGCCGATCGCGTATTGTAGCCTTGGGGTTATACCCATACCAAACCCGGTGGTGTATTTTAAATAATTGCTTGTGGGCACCGTAGCCTCTACCCCGATACCTAAACGCCAGCGACTGTCTGATGATGTGTTTGCGCCTTTAAAGCACTTGGTGATAAGAGGAACAGAACTGATAAGATCGCGGTGAGCGATAAGCATTTGTTTTTCATATTGATCTAAGTTGTTATATGTGCAAGGAAAACGGGGTTAACTATTGGTTATTATCAACATTTCCGTTAAAATATGTAAACGCAGAACGCCCTCGCGATATCACATCGGGAGGGCGTTCTTGGTTGCGGCTGATCAGCTATTATAAACCGAAGCCGTATGCTACACGCAGGGCTGCAAAACCGTAGTTATTGCTCTGACCTGAAAAATTCTCGTAACGGGCACCGACATCCCAAGAGTGGTTAGAGTAACCTAAACCTGGTGATAATAACAATTTAGTGTTTTTGTTAAGTCCTGTGGTTTCAAAACCGGCACCAGCTTCTGCGCCAAAGTAGAACTTATCTACAAAGTAAGCTTTAATACCAACTTTTACTGGTACGATACCAGCTGATGAAAGACCGCTATTACCTTTAGGGAATAAATTGTAATAACCTGATGTTAAAGTATAAGCTAAACCTTTGTCAGCTCCATATTGTAAACGAGCGGTACCACCAATACCAATATTTGAAGCGTCATGTAATTTACCAACAGGTGCAATACCTTCTACGCCAATACCTAAGCGCCATGGGCTATCAGATGTAGTTTGAGCTTTAACTTGTGTTCCGAATAAAATGGCTACTGCTGCAACAGCCGATGCCAAAAATTTAGTTGATGTTTTCATTTTCTGTTTTCTTTAGTGAACAATTATTTAGATTGTTGTACTTAACCCTTTGCAAAGCCTTTGCCAAAAACTGCCACAGAACCCGGATACCATATCGGTATAACGTTCGGATGACAATTAACGGTAACAGGTACGTTACCTATTAAACGTTGTAAATCAGCGCAAAAAGGGTTAGAATTTGATAAGATATTGCCTTCTTCATCTTAGTGTCAGGTTTACACTTGCGGACTTTATGGCACGATTGTCAGTGCAAAAAGTGTTCAGTTTCGATGGCAGAAATTGTCTACTATAGCAGATATCCAATTTATAATATATTGATATACTGCAAATTATGAAATTTAGATGAAATTATCACTGACAGTAATAGGCTATTACTGTCAGTCATGACATAAAAAACGGCCGTCCACTAATGCGGACGGCCGTCGATATTTTATTAGATCGTATTATTTAGTGGAGGGTGTCGTCATCCTCTTTATAATTCTTGGCCAGTTCGGCCAGTTTCTCTTTGCCGTAAGCATATTTGGTGATCAGGTAATATAGTACCGGCACAATAAATATAGCCAGCAAGGTTGCCGAAAGCATACCGCCGAATACCGTCCAACCAATGGTTTTACGTGATTCGGCACCAGCACCTGACGCCCATAACAATGGGGCGACACCCAAGATAAATGCCAGCGATGTCATGATGATCGGCCTTAAACGGAGTTTCACGGCTTCGAGCGTTGCTTTTTCCAGATCCATACCTTTATCCACCCGCTCTTTGGCAAACTCCACGATCAGGATCGCGTTCTTTGCCGCCAGACCTATCAGTGTGATCAGACCGATCTGCGCGTAAACGTTATTGGTCAAACCTTTAAAAAAGGTCAGGAACAGGATCGCTCCAAAGGCGCCCAGCGGTACGGCTAACAATACCGAGAACGGTACCGACCAGCTCTCGTACAAGGCTGCCAGGAACAGGAATACGAAGCCGATAGACAGCGCAAAGATGTACACGGTTTTAGAACCTGACAGTTTTTCCTCACGGCTCAAGCCCGAGAACTCGTAACCGTAACCTTGAGGTAAGGTCTGTGCTGCAACTTCCTCTAAAGCCTTCATTGCGTCACCACTACTGTAGCCGGGGGCCGCATTACCGTTGATCTCGGCCGAGCGGAACAGGTTGTAGTGGGATATCAATGGCGCGTTCTCAATGATCTTGTAGGATGTTACCGCGCTTAATGGCACCATACCTCCTGCATCATTGCGGACGAAGTATTGGCCAAGGTTGTCCATATTAGTACGGTAGTTGGTATCGGCCTGCGCCACCACACGGAAGTTACGCCCGTAGACCGTAAAGTCGTTGATATAGGCACTACCCAGATAAGTTTGCAGGGCATTGTTAACGTCAGATAACCTCACGCCTATCTTCTTCACTTTCTCACGGTCTATCGTCAGCTGGTAAGCCGGTGTACGCGCGGTAAAGAACGAGAACGGTGCAGCTATTTCCTTACGTTTCCTTAACTCACCCAAGAAGTTGTTCAGCGCACGCTCAAAGTTCTTGATGTCGCCGCCTGCTTCACGCTCCTGAAAGATGAACGAGAAACCACCCGTGTTACCCAAACCAGGGATAGCCGGTGGCGATATCACCACCGTATTGGCTTCTTTAATAGTACCGAGTTTCTTTTTAAATATACTGATCAGCGAGTCCTTTTGGGTCTCTGGTGTTTTACGTTCATCCCAGGGTTTAAGCTGAACGAATATGGTAGCACTGTTAGATTTGGTCGCGAAGTTTACCGCGTTCAAACCACCCAGGGCGGCGTAGTGGTTCACGCCCGGGATGCTGTCCATGATCTTCATCATCTTATTCAACACGGCAACCGTACGTTCGGTCGATGAACCTTCGGGAAGGTCATAGGTGACAATGATCCGGCCTTCATCCTCCAGCGGGATAAAGCCTGCTGATTTAGACTTGAACAGCATCACCGTACCTACAATAATGCAGACCAGTATCACTATAACAAATTTGGAGTTCTTGATACCCCTGTCTACACCGTTACGGTATTTTCCGGTCACCCTGTCGAACCATGTATTGAACTTGTAAAAGAACTTATTTAAGCCAGTCGAATTCTCATCTATCTTATGCGGTTTCAACAACAGGATACATAAGGCAGGTGTAAGCGAAAGGGCAACGAAGGCTGAGATCAGTACAGAAATAGCGATGGTGATCGCAAACTGTTGATACAACCTGCCTACTATACCGGGCACAAATCCTACCGGAACAAATACCGCTGCTAAGATCAAGGCAATGGCGATAACCGGTGCCGATATATCACGCATGGCATGCAGGGTAGCCTCTTTAGGGGTCATGCCCTTTTCGTCCATATAATGCTGAACGGACTCCACCACCACAATGGCGTCATCCACTACAATACCGATCGCCAGTACAAAACCAAATAGCGTTAAAGTATTAATGGTAAAGTGCAGCGGGATAAAGAAGATGAACGTACCGATGATGGATACCGGGATAGCCAGTACAGGGATCAGCGTCGTCCTCCAGTTCTGTAAGAACAGAAATACTACTACAATAACCAATATCAGGGCCACTACCAAGGTCTCTATCACCTCGTGTAAGGATACCTTTACTACGGTCACCGCCTCAAAAGGCACTACATAAGCAACGTCAGCCGGAAATTGCTTTTTCAACTGCTCCATGGTAGCTACCACGTTGTCAGCGGTCTCGATCGCGTTACTGCCCGGTGCCTGGTAAACCAACAGGTACGATGCACGCTTACCGTCAATAAAAGAGTTACCCGCATAGTTGAATTTACCCAATTCCACACGTGCCACGTCCTTCAGGTGCACTACCGAGCCATTAGCGGCCTGCGTCTTTACTACAATGTTCTCAAATTCTTCCTTAGTCACCAAACGGCCTTTTACCAGTACGGTGTACTCAAAGGTCTGCCCTTTTTGGGCCGGGGTAGCCCCAATGGTACCAGCGGCTACCTGCGCGTTCTGCTCTTGCAGGGCGGCGGTAACTTCGGCTGCGGTCATATTCAAGGCGGCCAGTTTATTCGGATTCAGCCAAATACGCATACTAAAGTCATCGGCACGGGTAAAAACGTCACCTACACCTTTGGTACGCAGTAAGGCATCCTTTATAAATATGTTAGCGTAGTTATCTGTAAAAGTTACATCGTGGCTGCCTTTTGGCGAATACATCGCCACCAGCATCAGGATGCTTGGGTTACGTTTACGTACGGTTAAACCTAAACGCTGCACCTCTTGCGGGAGCGTTGGCGTAGCGATACCTACACGGTTCTGTACGTCAAGGGCGGCAATGTTAATATCGGTACCAACCTCAAAGTTCACCGTCATGCTCATCTGGCCGTTGCCGGTACTGTTACTTTGCAGGTAGGTCATGCCCGGGGTACCGTTCACCTGCACCTCAATAGGCGTGGCTACGGTCTGCTCTACGGTTTGCGCATCGGCACCGGTGTAGTTACCGGTTACCTGTACCGTAGGCGGGGTTATTTCGGGGTACTGCCCAATGGGCAGGCTCATTATAGCTAATATACCCACCACAACAATTACTATAGATATCACTATAGCCGTAATGGGTCTTTTGATAAAGGTCTCTGCTATCATTATAGATGTTTTTTAGAACTGCCGATGGGTTATTTTGCTTGTGCTGCTGCCGGTGCCTGTTTAGGTCCGCCGATAACCACTTTGCCACTATCGCGCAAACGCTGGAAACCTTCGGTTATCAATTTATCGCCGGCTTTAATGCCGTCCATGATCACAATATTGGCGTTGATACGGGCGCCCAGCTTCACTTTCTTTTGCAGGGCCATAGTATCGTTCTGTACGGTGAACACAAAAAACTCGCCCATCTGCTCGGTTATCGCTTTGTAAGGAATGATCACCCGCGTACCCGACTGGTTATTCAGCACGCTCAGTACCGCGCTCATGCCATCCTTTAATATACCTTTAGGGTTATCGAATTGCACACGCACTTTAACAGATGCCGTCTGCGCGTTCACGCCACGATCAATAGCCAATATGCGGCCTTGTTTGTTATAGGTCGAGTCGTTAGATAGCTTCAACCTGAAAGTGCTATCGGTAGTACTGTTTTGCAGTTTATAAAAACGGTCGATGTCCTGCTCGTTTATAACCACATCAACCGCCATCGGGTTATCAGCAGATATGGTATTGATCAGCGTAGTACCTGTTGCCACCTGCGCGCCTAATTTAACCTGCGATATACCGATACGACCGCCGAACGGCGCTTTGATCACCGAATAAGACAGATCTGTTGCTGCTGATGACAAGGTAGCTTTTGCTGCTGCCACCTGGCTTTTAGCCGCCTCAAAGGCTGCGGTAGCATTGTCCACCGTTTGGCGGGCAACGGCATCAGCTTTTAAAAGCATTTGGTAACGCTCAATATCCTTTTGCGCTTTCACCAGGTTAGCTTGCGCGCTGGCCACGTTGGCAGCGGCCTGATCGTAAGTAGCTTGATATTTACGGCGGTCTATCTCATACAGCGGTTGACCGGCGCGTACCATATCGCCATCCTTCACATAAATGTTAGTAATGAAGCCCGGCACTTGGCTGCGCAGTTCAACGCTATTTACGGCAATGATCTGCCCTTGGTACTGATCATAATATAAAGCATTGCCCTCTGCAACGGTGACCGTATTTACCGATGTGGGCGGCGGGGCAGCGGCGGCTTTCTTTTCGTCTTTGCTGCCGCAAGATGTGATGGCCATGATAGCCAGTGGCGCAATTAAGTGGATATATATATTTTTCATAGCGTTATTCTGTGTATGTGTGTTAGTGTGAGGTCTGTTCTTATTGTTTGTTGATGTTGCCGATAGTACCCAGCGAGCGTTGCAGATCCACCTTACTGCTCAACAATTGGAACAGTGCGTTCAGGTAATTAAGTTCGGCCGTACGCAGGTCTGATTGGGATACGATCAGATCCAAATAGGTCTTCACCCCTTCGCGGTATTGCAGGCTTACTACGTTGTATACGTCCTTAGCCAGATCAACATTCTGTTTCAGCAATTTCCAGTTATTGTAATTGCTTTTGTAACCTGCCAGTGCTTGCGCGTATTGGGTGTTGATGGTATTACGTACGTTGATGATATCCAGATCGGCACGTTCTACCTGCAACTTGGCCTTGGCCAGATTTTGCACCCTACGCGTACCGGTAAAGATCGGGATGGTCAAACTTAAGCCTGCATAAACGTTAGGGAAACCCTGATCGTAAAGATTTGGCAAACTACCGCTAAAATAAGCCCTGTTGAAAGCGCCATTAGCATTTAATGATGGCAGCCAACCATACTTATAATAGTTAATATTTAAAGCGGTGATGCTACGGCGGCTTTCCTGCATGCGGTATTCTATCCGATCGGCGGGGTTAACTATCTGATTGGTATCGGCAATAGCTTCACGCTCAAAACCTACTGAGTCATACGCCAGTGTCAGCGGTCGTTCCATTGGCATACCCATCACCTGCCTTAAATAGGCCGATTTGCTTTTGATAGCTTCTTCGGTCTGTTTACGACTGGCGAGTGAATTATTCAACGCGATAGTGGCTTGCTTGTAGTCTATCTTGTCTACCACGCCGGCATCATAACGGGCTTTAGCGTCTTTTAAACTGCGCTGCAAACGGGTGATGTCCTCTTTAATACGCTGCAATTGCTTTTGCGATAGCAACACATCGTAATAACCTTTGCTCACATCTGTCATTACCGCTATCTGGGCGTTAATGGTGTTCTCGTTATAATACTGTTTAGAGAACTTGGCCGCTTTAGATGCCAGGTTAACATCGTTATTATAGATCACCTGCGTAGCTTGGATACCGATAATAGAGATATTACTGATCTGTGTGGCAGTACCGCCATTGGCAACAGCACCCTGCGCCTGGGCCGGGCTACCTTTAAAATAATGGGTTGCAGTGTTGGCCGAATTTACCTGAGGTAACCAGGCGGCCAAATTGATCCTAACATCCTTCTCGTTAATGGCCTCATCAATGCGGGCCTGCCTTGCCGCGGGCTGGTTTTGCAAGGCATACACCAGGCACTGCTCTAAATTAAGCAATGGCGGTAACGAGTCTTGCGTAGCGG
Organism: Mucilaginibacter myungsuensis; assembly: GCF_015222005.1. Lineage (GTDB taxonomy): Bacteria > Bacteroidota > Bacteroidia > Sphingobacteriales > Sphingobacteriaceae > Mucilaginibacter > Mucilaginibacter myungsuensis. The sequence continues at coordinate 169,368 of NZ_JADFFL010000003.1, forward strand.
GCGCAGTTTGGGCTGATGATGTAAAAGGGGTAGTTAAAATGGTGATTATTAATACTAAAAAACTATTTTTCATATTGCGGGATAGCGTGCACGGGTAACAACTTCTGTGATCAAAAGTTTACCATTAGGGAGGTATTAATGGCAAAGATGGGTTTTTTAATCAAATGATTAACACCATATCATTTACGTTACAAAATTCTGACATTCGAACTACTTACCCGTTGTAACACCAAAAAATAAAACAGAAAAATACATTAGCATGGCAGTTGTTTTGTAAAATTTTTAATTACTTTGCAGGTTATAAACCATTCGTTGTTGTGTTAAGGCAACGTTAGAAAAATTATGAACTTGGTTTAAGTTTTCGCTTTTTCATGGTACTTTTACAAAAAATTTAAGCAGAGTTAATACATGGGTAAAAAACTACATGATAAAATTGCTCAGTTCAAGGACGCGGCAGTGATAAAGGAAGCGGGTTTATACCCCTACTTCCGTCCTATTGAGTCCGGTCAGGACACAGAGGTTATCATTGACGGGAAAAGAGTTTTGATGTTCGGTTCGAATTCTTATTTAGGATTAACAAGCCATCCTAAAATTAAGGAGGCATCAAAAAGAGCGATTGACAAGTACGGTACAGGATGTGCAGGGTCGAGGTTTTTAAATGGCACACTTGATATCCACGTCGAGTTAGAGAACAGACTGGCAGCATATGTTGGTAAAGAGGCTGCTGTATTATTCAGCACCGGTTTTCAGGTGAATTTGGGTGTATTATCATGCATCACAGGCCGTAATGACTATTTGATCCTTGATGAATACGATCATGCGTCATTGATCGACGGGAGTCGTCTTTCGTTCTCTCGCGTTATCAAATATGCGCATAACGACATGGCCGACCTGCAGCGTAAGCTAAGTATTTTACCAGAGGACTCTGTAAAGGTTATCGTGATCGATGGTATATTCAGCATGGAAGGCGACATTGTTAAATTGCCTGAAATAGTAGAACTTGCCGACCAATACGGTTGCAACATTATGGTTGATGATGCCCATAGCTTAGGTGTAATAGGCCATCAGGGTGCCGGAACGGCATCGCACTTTGACCTTACCGATAAGGTAGACCTGATCGGTGGTACTTTCAGCAAATCACTTGCCTCGCTTGGTGGTTTTGTTGCCAGCGATGCAGTGACCATAGATTACTTAAAGCACCGCGCCAGATCATTAATGTTCAGCGCAAGTATGCCGCCTGCCGCAGTAGCAAGTGTTATAGCAGCTTTAGATATTATACAATCTGAACCTGAACGAATAGAAAAACTTTGGGCGAATACAAATTATGCCATGAAATGCTTGTTGGATGAGGGCTTTGACCTTGGCCCGACCGAAAGCCCGATATTGCCGATATTTGTACGTGATAATGAAAAGACCTTTATGGTGACCAAGCACTTGCAGGAAGCGGGCATCTTTGTTAACCCGGTCGTTTCTCCGGCCGTGCCTTCAGATTCGTCTTTATTACGTTTCTCGCTGATGGCTACACACACCTTCGAGCAGATAGACGAGGCTATCGAAAAAATATCAAAAGCATTTAAAGATGTTGGCGTAACGGCTGTTAAAGAGAACATCTAACAAAAAGAAATCCCCATATTTACGGGCATTTGGAATTTAACCCGAATGCCCGTTTTTTATTACCCCTATTAAGCAACCCTTTTCAACATTATCATCAAGTGAAAACTATCGTAACTGTAAGCTCAAAAAAGCAGCTGGCTGCATTTATAGATTTTCCGCACGATCTGTATAAGGATGATCCTTACTACGTACCCGAGCTTTTTATAGCCCAGCGGGATCTGCTCACCATCCACCCCTTCCATAAGCATAACACAGTTCAGCCGTTCATCTGCTACGATGGCGAAAAGATCGTAGGCCGTATAGCCGCCATCCTGAACAACGCGCATAACGAGTACAATAAAAAGAACGATGGTTTCTTCGGTTTTTTTGATTGTGTGAACGATAAGAAAGTATCGGCACTGTTATTTGAGACCGTTACAAAATGGTTAAAGGAAAAAGGCGTTACCGGTGAACTATTAGGTCCTGTAAACTTCTCGACCAACGAACCATGCGGTCTGCTGGTTGAAGGCTTTGACAGCTCGCCCGTGTTAATGGACACCTATAACTTCCCTTACTATGCCGACCTGATCCAGAACGCTGGTCTTGAAAAAGACATCGACCTGATATCATGGCATTGGGATGGAAATAACTATGATGATAAGTCGGTACGCCTGCTTGATGCTTTGACGGGCCGCTTAAAACGCAGCAATATCACCATCCGCAAGATCAACTTAAAGGACTTCAAGAACGAGGCTGCCAAGTTGCGCGAGGTTTATAATTCAGCCTGGGACCAGAACACGGGCTTTGTTCCGCTGACCGACGACGAGTTCGATTATTTAGCTAAGGACCTAAAACTGATCCTGGATACTGACTTTGCCCTGGTAGCCGAGCAGGATGGCAAAATAGTAGCCTTCGGGCTGGCACTGCCTAATTATAATGAGATATTCAAGACCATCAAGAAAGGTCGCCTGTTGCCTACTGGTATCTTTAAACTGCTGTTTGGTAAAAAGAGCATCAAGAGTATCCGCATTTACGCTTTGGGCGTAGTTGACGGTTACCGCAAGATGGGTATCGAAGCGGTGCTGTATGGCACTATCATTAAAAACTACACCGCCCGTGGCTTTAAATGGGCGGAGGCCGGTTGGACACTGGAGAACAATACCATGATCAACGAAGCGATCATTGCCATAAAAGGCGATCCGTATAAAAAGTACCGTTTGTACAAAAGGAAGATATGAAGGAGAAGGTTCTGATAACCGGTGCGAGTGGGTTTGTGGGTTTCCATCTGATAGAAGAGGCACTGAAGAATGATCTGGAGGTTTACGCGGCCATACGCAAGAGCAGTAGTATTGACCATTTGAAAGGGCTGGACGTTAATTTCGTTTACCCTTCATTCAGTAACGCCGATGCGCTGACCAAAGAGTTTGCAGAGAATGGCTACCAGTATGTGATCCACGCGGCGGGCCTTACCCGCGCCTTGACCGAGGAGCGTTACAATGAGGTGAATGTGGGATACACCGTCAACCTGGCTAAAGCGGCGGCGGCTACACCCGGCTTTAAAAAGTTTGTGCTGATCAGTAGTTTAGCGGCTGTGGGTCCTTTGCCTACGCTGACCGGCATGCTTACAGAGAAGTCTATCCCAAGGCCGGTGACCGCGTACGGACAAAGTAAATTGAATGCCGAACACGCCATTAAAACTATTTCGGGATTGAATTGTATTATACTCCGCCCAACGGCCGTTTACGGCCCGCGGGATAAGGATATTTTTATCGCCCTGAAGCAATTCTCTAAAGGATTTGAACCTTACATAGGCCGCACCGAACAAAAGATGAGTTTTATTTACGTTACCGACCTGGCTAAAGCTGCTGTACGCGCGCTATACAACGGTAAAAACCAGGCTTATAACTTAAGCGACGGTAACTTTTACGATAGGTATCAACTGGCAAATATCACTACGGGTATATTGCGCGTGAAAACGTACAAAGTTCATCTACCTGTAAAGTTTATAAAAATTGTTGCGGGTCTGGCCGACATTTTTGGTTCTTTGCGCAAGCAAGCCCCGGTATTAAGCCGCGAGAAACTGCACGAACTGACCGCCGTTAACTGGTACTGCGCTATTGATGAAGCTAAGCACGATCTTGGTTTTTATCCGCAGCACGATCTTAACTCCGGGCTTAACGAGACCATCAGTTGGTATAAAGCCAATGGCTGGTTATAACAAGCTTAACATCAAAACTAAAATAAGTAATTACCAATGAAAATCAACATTCAACCTGCCAAGGGTAAACTGGGCATCCTGATGCCGGGCCTTGGAGCAGTTGCAACCACCATCATTGCAGGGGTTGAGGCCGTAAAAAAAGGCATCTCAAAACCAATTGGTTCACACACGCAAATGGGTACTATCCGCTTAGGCAAACGTACCGAGAACCGTAACCCAAAGATCAAAGATTTTGTGCCATTGGCCAGCCTTAACGATATCGTTTTTGGCGGCTGGGACGTTTTTGAAGATAACGTATATGATGCAGCCATGACGGCCGAGGTTTTAGAACCAGGCCTGCTGTTCTCTGTAAAAGAGGAGTTAGAGAAGATAAAGCCGATGAAGGCTGCCTTCGACCTTAACTACGCCAAGAACCTGACCGGTACCCACGTTAAAACAGGTACCCGTTTAGAGATGGTGAACGAGTTGATGGAAGATATCAAGAACTTCCAAAAAGACAACGACCTTGATCGCGTAGTGTTATTGTGGACCGGTTCTACCGAGATCTACTACGAGCCAACTGACGTACACAGCACTTTAGAGAAATTTGAAGCAGGCCTTGCTGCCGACGACAAACTGATCGCCCCAAGTATGCTTTACGCTTACGCTGCTCTTAAAATGGGTATCGGTTATGTGAACGGTGCACCAAACTTAACAGTTGATATCCCGGCATTGATCGAGTTGGCTAAGCTGACCAAATCACCTATCGCAGGTAAAGACTTTAAGACCGGTCAAACTTTGATGAAGACCATTTTGGCACCGGGCTTAGCGGCACGTTCGTTAGGTGTACGTGGCTGGTTCTCAACCAACATATTGGGTAACCGCGATGGATTGGTATTGGACGATCCGGATAACTTTAAAACCAAAGAGGTTTCTAAATTGGGCGTATTAGAGGATATCTTTAAACCTGAAGATAACCCTGATCTGTATGGCGATATCTTCCACAAGATCCGTATCAACTACTACCCTCCTCATGGCGACAGCAAAGAGAGCTGGGACAACATCGACATTTTTGGCTGGTTAGGTTACAAAATGCAGATCAAGATCAACTTCCTGTGCCGCGACTCTATCCTGGCTGCTCCGGTTGCATTGGACCTGGCCCTGTTCTTAGACCTGGCTAAACGCGCGGGCATGGCAGGTGTACAAGAGTGGTTATCATTCTACCTAAAATCGCCGCAGACTGCTCCGGGCTTGCCTGCCGAGAACGATATCTTTAAACAGTTACAAAAATTAGAGAACACGTTGCGCTACATCATGGGCGAAGACCTGATCACGCACTTAGGTCTTGACTATTACGACGATATGTTTGCCGGTCAGGAATAATCTCCGGCATTAGCATAAAAAAGACCATCGCCAACAGCGGTGGTCTTTTTTATTTCATCCATTTTGTTACTTGCGCCCTTAGCATTTTTTGCTATATTAGCCATGCATTCCCGTCTGCCAAAATATTGACTTTTTGACCACATAAGTCTATCCTCTTTTTTTCATACCTTTGTACCGTTTTTACAAGCTTTATGCATCCCTAAGCATTCGTTAAAACTCTAATCCCGTTTTAATCGTTTGTAGTGTTTAAACAGAGAAGAAAACCCCGTCGTTATCGTTCTGTTAGGTGGTGGCAACGCTAAATTTTTAAGCGTTTGTAATATTCAAGGCCGAATAGAAGTCTGTATAAACGTAACTGTAATTTAACACATGGATATAACGCGTTATACAAAAAACTTTCTCCTTATCACCCTACTATATCTGTTGCCGGCAACGTTGTTCGCACAATCGCAAACCGTTATTACCGGTATAGTTACCGATGCAAAAACGCGTCAGCCTTTGCCTTTTGTTACCGTATCTTTCAATAACTCTAACATTGGTACCAACACTAATGACCAGGGCCGTTACTCGTTAAAAACTTCTCAGCGCTTTATGCAGATCAAGGCTACTTATGTGGGTTACAAACCTGTAGTAGTGAACATTGTAGCAGGCAAAGAGCAGGCTGTCAGCATCAAAATGGAATCGACCAGCGAGGACCTTGCACAGGTAGACATTAAAGGTGCAAAACGTGCCCGTTATACCAATAAAGACAACCCGGCGGTAGAGCTGATCCGCCAGGTGATCGACCATAAAGAGCAGAATAAACCAGAGGCTTACGATTTTGTGGAATACAAAGCTTACGATAAGCTGCAAATATCTTTTGTGAACGTATCAGAGAAACTGGGCGATAAAAAACTATTCAGAAAATATAAGTTCTTATTGGACAATAAGGACACTACCCTTGTTCCCGGCAAATCGCTATTGCCTGTTTACCTGAACGAAAAGTTGTTACAAACCTACTATCGTAAAAACCCCGAGAAAAAACGTGAGATACAATTAGGCGAAAAGAATGTGAACTTTGGCGGCTTTTTAGATAACGAAGGCCTTAACCAATACATCAAACACATTTATACGGATGTGAACATCTATGATAACAATATCATGCTGATCACTAATCAGTTCCTAAGCCCGATATCTGATGTAGCGCCGTCGTTCTACAAGTTCTTTATTCAGGATACTGTTGTCGTGAATAACCAAAAGCTGATTGAACTGACCTTCACTCCGCGTAACACTACCGATATGCTCTTTGAGGGTAAGATCTATATCACCCAGGATGGCAACTTTGCGGTACAGAAAGCCGAATTGGTGATCAATAAGAACATCAACCTTAACTTTGTAAAATCTTTAAAGGTTATTCTAGATTTTGAGCAGAACCCTGATAAACGCTACCACCTGAGCAAGAGCGAGACCATGGCCGATTTTGGCTTCAACAAAAACCGCAAAGGCGGTATTTTTGGCGACCGGATGGTGACCTTTAAAAACTATCTGGTGAACCAACCCCGCCCCGATACAACTTACACCAATGGCAACGGCGAGGTATTAGAAGAGGTACAGAACCGCAGCGAAGATTTTTGGGCCAAGAACCGCTTAGATACGCTGACCACCGCCGAATCTAAAGTTTACAAGAACATCGACAGTTTGAATAATATGCCGTCGTTCAAGCGTGCGGCCGATATCGCTACTTTGTTATTCGCGGGTTACAAATCATTTGGCCCTGTAGAGGTTGGTCCGTCTAACGCGTTCTATAGCTTTAATCCGGTCGAAGGCTTCCGTCTGCGTTTGGGTGGCCGTACTACTACCGAATTAAGTAAACGTTACTACTTTGAAACCTTTGGCGCTTATGGCTTTAGGGACGAGAAGTTTAAATACTTTTTAAGTGCTACTTATTCGCTTAACGATAAATCTATCTATCGTTTCCCGCAAAACTATATCCGTGCCAGCATCCAGCGCGATACCAAGGTGCCAGGTCAGAACCTGATGTTCATCCAGGAAGATAACTTTTTCCTGTCGTTCAAACGTGGGGTCAACGATAAGTATCTGTATAACGATAACTACAAATTCAACTACGTACACGAGTATCGCAACCACTTCTCGTACGCGTTAGGCTTCAACAATTGGACGCAGTCTCCGGCGGGGTCATTGTACTTTGTTGGCAATGCCAACAGCACAACACCAAATGTTGTGAATAACCTTACCACTACCGAGGCGACATTAAATTTGCGTTATGCGCCGGGCGAGCAGTTCTTTCAGGGTAAACTATACCGTATCCCTATCCCTACGGGCAACCCTATCTTCACGTTCAACTACGTAAAGGGGATGAAAGGCGTATTTAATAGCTCGTACAATTATAACGTGCTGGACTTTAGGGTAGATAAACACTTTTATCAATCGATCTTCGGCTATTCTGACGTATCGTTACAGGCCAACCGATTGTTCGGTAAGGTGCCATTCCCGTTGCTGACCATTCATCAGGCTAACCAAAGCTACGCTTACGATATAGAATCGTACAACCTGATGAACTTTATGGAGTTTGTGAGCGACCGCTACGTAGCCTTTAAAATAGATCAGCACTGGCAAGGCCTGTTCCTGAACAAGATACCGTTGATCAAGCTGTTAAAACTTAGGGAGACAACCACTTTTAAAATATTAAAGGGAAGCGTTAGCGAAAACAACAACCCAAACATAGACCGTTCACTTTACCAATATCCGGTAAAGCCCGATGGTTCGCCTATTACTTACGCACTGGGCAACGCGCCTTACATAGAGGGAAGTATAGGTTTAGAGAACATTTTTAAAGTGATCCGCGTAGACGTGGTTAAACGCTTTAGTTATTTAGATCATCCGGACATTGCCCCTATCGGTATCCGCGCAAGGGTGAAATTTGATTTTTAAATTTTTGTTAACTTTAAGGCAAGTAAACATCAACCACATGGACAGCCAGGCAAGATCACTACGCACCGACTTACAATTAGGCATTTACAAGATCATAGATCCGTTTGTAAAACTGCTGATCAAATTAGGATTGACCCCCAACGCGGTCACCACCATTGGCTTTGTGCTTAACCTTGGCGTAGCCGTGATCTTTGTGATCGGCGCCGAAGAAGGTAACCGCGGCGAGCTAAGCTACGTAGGCTGGGCCGGCGGCCTTATCCTTTTCGCAGGCTTGTTTGATATGCTTGACGGACAGGTTGCACGCTTAGGTAATATGAAATCGATTTTCGGAGCTTTGTACGATTCAGTTTTGGATCGTTACAGCGAGTTGATCATGTTCCTTGGGATATGTTATTATTTGGTGGCTCACCATTATTTCATCAGTTCGATAGCGGCTTTTGTGGCCATGATAGGTTCGTTGATGGTAAGCTACGTACGTGCCCGTGCCGAAGGTTTAGGTGTAGAGTGTAAAGGCGGCCTAATGCAACGCCCGGAGCGCGTGGTGACCATCGGCTTGTGCGCCATTGGCTGCGGCTTAGGCTCGATCTACCTGGGCGGCGATTACAAAATGTACATCCCGGGTTTTAAGTACCACGTGTTCGAGACCATCACCATATTTACTTTGCCGATAGTGGTTTTGGCATTTTTAACAAATATTACCGCCGTTAACAGACTGATCGAGGCTAAACAGGCGTTAATGGAAAAAGAAAAGAACGACAATACCAATTAATTTAATGCGCTTAATATTCTCATTGCTGCTGGCCCTGGTCACTTTTACCGGCTACGCAAGTAACACTGCTAAAGATAAGATCGTCGCGACGGACGATACCGTCAAACGAAACCTGAAAAAAGATCTGGTGTATCCTAACCCCGCCAACGTAAACAAATTGTTTTACGTTCAGCGCGACCCGAATACCAATACGCTGATCTACGAACTAAAGACCGATAAGAACGGTGTATTGGACAAAGAAGAGCCGATGCACGTGTATTGGATCCGTTATGCCGATAAAGGACAAAAAGAGGAGCTGAACTACATACAACGCAAGTTTGCATACGGCCTCAACATCAAACCGACCAGGAACGATGAGTACGATGTGCGCTTTGTGTGCTACAAAAAGTTGGGCCTCACCCTGGCTAAGGACGACTATGGAAAATATCGTATCTTTGGACCTATCGCCAAAAAGCAAGCCATTTTAAACCGTATATTTGTTAGGGTTGAAGGTGGGACCCTTTTTGTGCCTAATATACTTTACGTAGAGTTGAGAGGTATTGACCCCGAGACCGGTAAAGAAATAACAGAACGTTTTAAACCCTGATATAGACGCGAGAGATGAAAAAGAACTATGTATCAAACTCTTCCGAGAGTGTGCGCATGTTTAAAAGTGACTTTTTAGAAAGTCTGTCAAAGGTGCATTTTACCGTGCCTTTGTATGTGTATGTACCCGTATTTTTCGCTTGCAGCTATTGGGCTTTGTTCGAGACCGGCTTAGGCTTTGTTAACTACATCGCCATGTTCGCTTCAGGACTGTTCATTTGGACACTGACCGAATATATCCTGCACCGTTTTGTGTTCCACTATGTGCCTAAGGCGCCGTGGGCTTTGCGTTTGCACTTCATCTTTCACGGTGTACATCATGATTATCCAAGTGACGCTAAACGTTTGGTAATGCCGTTGTCGGCCAGTATCCCATTGGCTGCCGGTTTCTTTTTCCTGTTCAGATGGTTATTGCCCGAAGGTTTTGTGTTCGGTTTTTACGCCGGCTTTATCCTGGGTTATTTGGTTTACGATATCGGTCACTACGCTATCCACCACTTTAACTTTAAAGGTGGTATGTGGAAACGCATTAAACAACACCATATGCTACACCACTACAGCGACCCGGCATCGGGCTACGGTGTAAGCTCGCCGCTTTGGGATAAGATCTTCCGTTCAGATTTCGAGAAAAAACCGGGTAAACAAGCGTAAATGGATATACAGGGGCAGGCAGTTACTGTTAATGCCAGGTCTGTTACGGTGCTCACCCTGCTATCGGCGGGATATCTGCTGCTGTCTTATTACCTCATCGGTTTTAAAACGGACGAGGTGGTGCTGGTGGCTATGGTCAATGGGCTGTTCTACATCTCGCCCATCACCCGTAAGTTCATATTAGGCTTTGCGATATTTGCCGTTTATTGGATCATTTTCGATTACATGAAGGCATTCCCCAACTACCGTTTCAACGCGGTACACATTGCCGATCTATACAATTTTGATAAGGACCTGTTCGGCTTCACCTTCAACGGAAAACGCGTAAGCACTAACGAATATTGGCTGGCAAACTCCAAACCATGGATAGATATTATGGGCGGTATTTTTTATCTGTGCTGGATCCCGGTGCCGATGGCTTTTGCCATCTACTTGTTTTTCACCCGTAAAAAGGAATTCCTGTATTTCGCGCTAACGTTCTTCACCGTAAATATGCTCGGTTTTGTGGTTTACTACACCTTCCCTGCCGCACCACCCTGGTATGTGCAGTTACACGGGTTTGAATTTATAGCTAACACGCCTGGCAACGTAGCAGGGCTGGCCAGGTTTGACGCGTTGGTGGGCTCGCCCGTTTTTAAAGGCATCTACGCAAAAGGATCAAACGTATTCGCTGCTATGCCATCGCTGCATTCGGCCTACCCGATAATCGTAGTTTATTACGGCCTTAAAAACAAATTAGGCTGGTTCAATATTATACTGGCGACGGTGATGGTGGGCATTTGGTTCACGGCGGTGTACGCCAGTCACCACTATATCGTTGATGTTTTAATGGGCATAGTGTGTGCTACAGTAGGCATTTTATTTTTCAATGCCCTGGCGCATACTAAAACCATTGGTGGTATTTTAAACAATTACGTAAAGATCGTATCCTAATTTTCTATCTATTTACCTGAAAACTGATCGTTTTTAACCCAAGATCAATTAGCTTTCAGAATTAGGTGGTATCCGGTATTTCTATCTACATTTATCGGCATGTTATTTGTGCGGATAATAACAAGCACTACTTACATGACGAGAACAGCTTTACTTTCTGCGATATTTTTATGCACCGGCGTGCTTTGTGCCCAGGCGCAAACGGCCAGCATTGATATTGGCAAGATAGAAGCCATCGCCAACTCGAAATCTGCAGATAAAAATCCTGGCACGAAAACCGCTGCAGTCAAGTCGGCCAAGGCAGACAAGGCAGAACCGCAACTCGACCCGGCCACTTATGAGGACGAAGCGCAGAACAAACAAAAAGCGAAATACTTTGCCAGGCACATCAGCCTGATCAATAACGACAGCTTTGGATTGACTTTAGCAGCCAACCCTGCACCGGCCGCTCCAAAACTGGCGCAATTCACGATAGCCAAAGGCAAAGCGCCCGAAAAGAAAAACTTTACAGCGAAAGACGCGGCTTACTTCCGCAAGCAGATCACTATGTTCAATGCTGATGCCTTCGGTCTGAATTTGGAGCCATATGTTGCTGCTAAAAAGAAGGTCGCAGATAAAAAGCCAGCTAAAGAAGAAGTAGCGACTGCATCTATTGATATCCCGGCCGTTGTTACTACTGCCACTACTGTCGTCACAGATGCAGTGACTACCATCACTTTCGATAATACGACCGCCGGCACCACTACTCCGGACGCAGCACCAGAAGTAAAATTCACGGCAAAGGATGCGGCTTATTTTAAAAAGCGCATCAGTTTGTTATCCGGCGATGACTTTAAATTGAAATTGGTGACCTACAAAGCGGCCGCTAAAAAAGAAACAGAGGCAATTGCCACCGCGCCTAAATTCAAGGCTAAGGATGCTGCTTATTTCCGCAAGCATATTAGTTTGATAGATGGTGACGTTTTCCAACTGGCTTTAGCTGTCAATGGTGCTGAACAAAAACAGGTTACTTCGGATGTCGCTGTTGCGCATACAGTAAACAAAGTGATCTATATCCCAGAAAATAAATTCGCAACGGGTATTTTTGCATACGTTCCTAAAGAAGACCCTAAGTCGCCGATACCATCGGTGACAGATCAGGAATTGCAAGATCACTTGTACAGCAAGTTAATGGTCACCATGAGCGAGACCGGGCAGTACTTTACCACCATCATGGCTGATAGTAATAGCGCCAAGATCCCGCAAAGGATGCCTGCCAACATCACTACGCTGAAACAAGAGATAGGATTAGTTTACAACGATACCTTGCGTGCCGCACTTTATCAAAAAGTAATTTCCCGGTGGTTAGGATACGATTCTATCAGCATCCGTACTACCAAACGTTACTACCAGGACGAGGCTATAGAATTTACCATGAAAGCGCTGCATACCTACTCTAAAATGGGCAACCCGGATGGTATGCAGTTAAGCTACACCAACCTGGCCAAAGTTTATAAAGACCAACGCGTATTCCCTCAGGCAAAATGGTTCATCCTGCAAGCCAACACCATCGCCCGCGAGGAGAAGAATTATAAGAACATCATCAACACCCTTATTGATCTGGCGGGCATTAAACGCGCCGTTAATGACCACGAGATGGCCGTAGATGATCTGAACGAGGCCTTACGTATCGCCAGCCAACGTGGCCTGCTGAAACAAGAAGCCGCCGTGCAATCCAACTTAGCAGTAGTTTACGGTGAGTTAAATGAATTGACCAAATCGAGCAATGCCGCTAAACGTCGCGATGCGATCGAGGATTCTATCCGTAAATCCGCCGAAGCCAAGAAAGTAGCGGCCGAGAAAAAAGCGACCGACAAGAAAAAGAAAGAGGCTACCGACAAAGCCAAGAAACAACCTGACGCATCTGAACAAGTAACCGCACCAGCCGACTCTACCCAAAGATCGGCGTCATTATAATATCTCCCACTCCTCTATCGTTTAAGATCGTTGCCCGTTAATTTACTATCAGTAAAGGGATATCCCGATTGCACTTAAATTCATTGCCGGATCAAACCTTGGCGTAAAACGTCGGTCAATACTCACAATAAAAACGATGTATGAGAGAGATGTTACGTAAAGGATCGTTATTGATATTATTGCTACTGACCGTAGCCACTGCCCGCCCGCAAGATCCGGAAATATCGGGCGAGGAATTCAAGTCCGAGTTTTTGAGATATATTAACGGTGTGCGCAAAGTAGGCTGCAATTGCGGCAAAAAATATTATCCCCCTGCCCCACCCATCACTTGGAACCCATTGCTGCAAAAAGCCGCTTTTGGCCATGCAAGGGACATGAATGATAAACGCTATTTCGGTCACGACAGTAGGGATGGCCGCTCTATCATGACCCGCATCGTTCAGGCCGGTTACTATTTTAAAGGTTTTCAGGATTTCACCATCGGCGAAAACATTGCCCGCGGTCAACAAAGCATCCGCGAGGTAATGACAGCCTGGTTCCAAAGCGAAGGTCATTGCAAAAACCTGATGAACCCGAAGTTTAAAGAAGTAGGTGTGGTGCAGTATAACGATTATTGGGTACAGGATTTCGGTGGCAGGACACCATTCTCAGCCGAGGTACAAAAGATGTTAGAGAGTGGCAAAGCGAAGATCGTTGCCGGCACGGCGAAGACATGGCATGATTAAGATGTGTAAATCCCTCCTTGGGGAGGGGTGCGGTTAGCTTGTGTTGAAATGGCAGGGAGGGGTTGGTCGACTTGCTTTGAGGGTAAGCCCCTCCCTGCTATCGCTCATTCCAAACGCGCCCCTCCCGAGGAGGGATCAGAAAAACACATCAATAAAAAATAAGAACGCCCGACATTCCACATGCCGGGCGTTCTCACTTTTGAATTTTAACTTTTCAATTCTTACTTCAATTCCGCTGCAAAGCCACCGTTCCGTGCCATTTTCACGGTGAACTTATCGCCCGCTTTAACCTGGATGGTTTTTTTGCGGTAGTCCATCGCTTGGCGGTCGGCATTGATGCCATCTTCAAAATAGTTCATGGTGTAGGTTTTACCTTTTTCTAAGAAATCAAAGCTGATCTCGGCCGACTTCTCTTTGCTGTTGGTCAAACCACCAATAAACCATTTATCAGCCTTGCGTTTAGCAACCACTATAACCTGGCCAACCTCGGCCGCAAGGGCTTTAGTTTCGTCCCAGGTGGTTGGTACGCTGCTGATGAATTGGGTACAATCAGGGTTACGATAGTATAGTGTTGGGTTATCGGCCAACATTTGCACACCGCTTTCAAACACCACATACATCGCTAACTGGCCAACACGTGTACCTATCCCGGCGGCGTTAGGCCTTTCGGCGCGGTAAACATTAGGCTGATAATTGATCATAGCGCCCGGTGTAAAATCCATCGGGCCTACCGCGTTACGCATAAACGGCAGGTAAATGCTATTTTCGGGCGTGGTGCCGCCCATTTGTTCTAAGCCCCTTACACCTTCGTAAGACAGTAGGTTAGGATATTTATACTCCAGACCTGATGGTTTAAACGCGCCATGGAAATCCACAAACACCTGATGTTTGGCGGCTTCTTTAACTACATTCTCGTAATAATTCACCATCCATTGGTCACTGCGGTCCATAAAATCTATCTTGACACCTTTAATACCCCATTCTTTAAAAGTCTTGAACAGGTCCATGTTATTATGCACGGTCAGCCAGGTCAGCCAAAGGATGATATCTACGTTCTTGGTCTTACCGTAACGGATCAGTTCTTTCACGTCTACCTTAAGGTTCGGGGTGTATGGATCCTCGATAGTTTTAGCCCAACCCTCGTCCATCACAATGTACTTGATGCCATATTTAGAGGCAAAATCGATATAGTATTTGTAGGTTTCCAGATTGTAGCCCGATACAAAGTTCACATCCGGTCCGTAAGGGGACGCATCATTCCACCACTCCCAACTGGCTTGGCCGGGTTTGATCCAACTTGGATCGGCTATAACGCTTTTAGCCGCCAATTTTAAGGTCATCGTATTCTCGATGATCTGTTTATCATCCTTGGTGATCAGGAAATAGCGCCACGGGAAAGTGCGTGTACCTTTAGTTTTGGCAATGTAATCGGCTACTTTTGTAAACTTTAAACTACGGTCGCCATCCGGACCAAATTCCAGCGGCTGTTTAGGGAAAGTGCCTTCGCCACCGTTGTTACCCGTGCTTTTAAGGAACATGCCCGGGTAGTCGGACAGATCCGACTCGCTGATCAGTATTTTGTATTGGTTCTTAGTATCGATCAGTACCGGCAAGGTCGACATTTTGTCGGCCGCCTTCCAGGTAGATGCCGGGATGTGCGTATAACGTTCTTCGTATGAAGTTTTAAAACCATTGGCTTGTTGTAAATGCAACAAGTAATCACCAGGGAAATTAACAGTAAAGTCTTCGTTCATTACTTCAATATCACCTTTTTTGCTCGTGATAAAACGGTAAGCGACACCATCGTCAAAAGCACGGAACTCAACTTGATAATCGCCCTTAAAGGTCAGCAATAGAGAGTTGTAAACATTACGTACAGTCGAGTATTTAAGTGACACATACGGTTTAATGGTCTCGTCGCCTTTACCTTTTTTTGTACCGCTTAGTTTAGGATTAGCGCCCAGGGTAAGGCCGCCGGGTAATTCTAAAGCGAGATGATTTTTAGTGAACAGATCTTTCCCCCCGCCGCTGATGGTGTAATAGATCTTGTCGGCCAGGCTCACGGATACTTTAAGCTCGCCATTGGGCGATGCCAGATCGATAGCTTTGCCTTGCGCGTACACCTGTACGGTGCATCCAAAAAGCACGAGGGCGCAGCATAACAATTTACTGATAAGCTTCATTTGTTTTTTCTTTGGTTTAAAATGATATGGCTTAAAAGTAAGTGTTTTTACCTGCTTTTGAAGCATGACCGCAGCAAATAATAAGGGAACGTTTGCAAAGCCAACCTCCCCTTACGATGCCATCAAATACTCCATGCGCGATGCCAGCACGGTCATATCCAACGGTTTAATAAAAAGCGCGTCGCACTTAAAAACATCGGCATTGGTCCTGCGGCTTTTATATGATGTTACCACAATAATAGGCACGCGCTGTAGTTCAGGGTCTTCGCGCAGATCCCAGCAAATGTTGACGCAATCATTATCCAGCAGCAGGTAGTCCAGCAGGATCACGTCGGGCTTTTTATCCTGTGCTTTTTGGTGCACGCTGTAAGGGTCATAGATCAGGGATACATCCCAATCCTCGTATATCAGCATCTCGTCTACCACGCTGCGGATGCGGTTATTGCGGTCCAATACCAATATCTTTTTCTGTTTGCTGATGATCTGCATAAGCTTTGTTTTTTTGATGATGCTTAAAGTTGAGCTTAGTTGTGGCACATCTATCCCGAGTGTCGACCAAAAACCAATTTGCACCGATAGACGGCGTGATTAGCGTAATTGTTACAGATTGGCTACAGATTTGGGCTATAACAACTTATGGTTGTCGGCATTAACTTAAGTGTTTGTTCATTTTGTTCATTCCGTTCATTGTGCTTACTTAGTTGCTAACTATTGCGGCCGATAAATAAATTGGAGCAAACAAAAAACACATATACACTGAACTAAATTATGGCAAATTCACAATTACCTCCGGGTTCAAAGGGAACCATCTCTATTCCATTGGCACAACACGAAGTTACGGCATGGCAAACCTATGCTGCTAATACTGATATCGTAGCCCAATCGTTCCATTTTTCGATCGATACGTTCGATAACATTAAGACCTACACCCCCGAAGCCGACGGCGTACGCATGTATTTGGCTTTACGGGCCGAGAACGACCCAACATCGATCACTTTATTATTGGTACCTACTGTTAATGGTAAAGATATCGTGACCTTGCCGGCGCCGGGAACAGTTGGCGGCGACGATGACACCAATATTTATAATTACGCTGCTACTTGCCCGCCATACTGTAAACCACCTGAGGAGTGGTTGACCAACGTATAAAAAGCGTTTAAATAGCATAAAACGGAATAATTTTGCTCTTTAACAGCTCTATTATTCCGTTTTTAAGTTTAATTACTTTATTTTGGAAAGCGATCGAAACCCCCTTTCCTGTGTTTGACTACTACAGTTATTATTTTACAACATTTATTGTAATATGGAGCGTTATTATCCCCATTGCGGTGGGGGCATACCGCTTTAAACATAAACCGGCCCCATCTAAAGCGTTATATTATTTCCTGCTTTATTCGGGGATGTGCGATATTATCCTTAGTGTATTGAACGATTTCGGGTTTAATACTGTACCGGGTTTGCACTTTTATACCGTAGGCGAATTTTTTTTACTGTCGTTCTTTTTTAAGCTGTTATTTAACAAAATAAAAAAAACCAGGGTTATTTATATATTATGTGGCTTGTTCATCATTTTAGCTGCAATTAACCTGGCGTTCTTTCAGCCCTTATACACCTTTAGTACCTATACGCGGTCGTTAGAGGCTTTGCTAATGATCGCTTATTGTTTTGTTTATTTTGAGAATGAGAGTCGTATTAAGCAACCCTTACGTTGGGAAAAAAAGCCGAATAACTGGTTCGTGACCGGATTATTAGCGTATTTTGGTGGCGCTTTCTTTTTCTTTTTGTTCTCTAATGTGATCACCACGTTACCCAATATTACCCAACAGTTGATATGGGACATACATGGTGTTTGCCAAACAGCGATGTATATTTTAATAGCGATAGGATACCGACATGAGCGCCGTAACGGATAACATCTTCTTTTTAGTATTTGCTGGCACCGGTGGCGCGTTTTTACTGGTGATAGCCTTTATTGCCCTGCATATGCGCAACCAGAACCACTTGCTGCAAGAGCGAGAAATGGCTCAGGAAAAAGAGATAGAACATCAAAAGAACTTGCTATCAACGGTCATTAGATCGCAGGAAGCCGAACGTAAACGCATAGGTCAGGACCTTCATGATGATGTTGGCGCGGCTCTGTCGCGCTTACGTTTAAAGGTGGATATGTTTAATGCGGCCGATATTACGCCAATGGATTTTAAAGCCTTTGCCCAAAGCTGCAAGCAAGAGATAGACCATATCGTTACCGACGTTAGGCACATATCGCACAATTTAAGTCCGCCGCGTTTGGCGTTGTTCGGGCTTAATGCTGCGTTAGAAGATCTTACCGATGTCATACCCCGTTCGGGACTTAAGCTACTGCTGGATAACCAGGCTATGGATACCATCGGTCACCTGGATCTTACCATCGCTACGGCCTTGTACCGCATATTTGAGGAACTGATACAAAACACCATCAAGCATGCGGCGGCAAGCAGCATCCGAATTAATATTTATACCGAGGCCGGTAAACTGGTTTTGGGGTATGCCGACGATGGTATTGGCCTTAACTCTGCCGACCCTAAAAAGGCTGGTATGGGTATGCAAAACATGGAGAGCCGTTTAAGCATGATCAACGCTACGTACCGCTTGGGCGAGGCCGATCAGCGCGGTTTTTCTATTCATATCACTTGCCCTTTAGCGCTTTAATACATGGCAGAAAGTACCGGAAATATCGGCATTGCTATAGTTGATGACCAGCACCTGTTCAGGCAGAGCCTGGCTTTATTGATCACTACGGTTGATGGCTTAGACCTAATTACCGATGCTGCTAACGGGCAGGAACTGGCCGACCGCCTGCCGGATATCCACCAACAGATAAACGTAGCCCTGGTAGATCTGGACATGCCGGTAATGAACGGCGTACAACTGAATAAGCTGCTGCAAAAAGACTATCCCAATATCAACGTCATTATTCTATCGGTACATACCGAGGAGCGCATTATTGCCCAGATGATGGAGGAAGGCGCATCGGCCTGTTTGGCTAAGAACTGCGATAAGGACGAGTTGGTGCTAGCTATAGAGACCGTTCATAAAACGGGCTACTACATGAATCCGGCAGTATTGAACGCGCTGAAATACGCATCGCAAAACAAGAACATTTCTTTTAAACCCAAAGATCACTCCCAATTGCTCACCCCGCGCGAGCAGCAGGTTCTGGAGCTGATCTGCCAGGAATTGACCAATCCCGAAATAGCCGAAAAGCTCTTCATCAGCGTTCGTACGGTTGAAGGGCATCGCACCAAACTGCTGGAAAAAACGGGTTGCCAAACTACTGCCGGTTTGGTCATCTTCGCTATCAAGAACAAACTGATCGAAGTTTAGGACCCGCCCGATCCGATCAAAGCACGTATTTACACCTGATATTAAAACACGTATTTATACGTGTAGGTAAACTCAATTGCGGCATCTAATTTTATAGTGCAGACAGGTTGGGTCCCCTCCCGCCGTCGGCACAGAACTACACTACCGAAACTTGCTGAAAAATAAACCATTAAGATCTATTGCCGTGAACAGAACCTTTGTGAGTAAACAGATCAAATTAGAGATACTGACCGTTTGCGATGCACCTATATCTCAGCCCGATAATCTTATTGACAGTATTCAATTATCGCTTTTAGGCTACGATGAATACGAGGGATGGTGCCGCCAATTAGAGACCCGCCTGCAACAGATAGCCGTACAATATCACACCGGCAAACAAATACTGCAAGGTGATATTACGGCCAACATCACTGTAGACCAATGCATCAACATGGTAGTTTAAGCTTTGCTATTGATATCTATGGCACGTTACGAAACAAGCCAACTCGAAAAACTAAAAGCCGAACTGCTTAACCATTGCGGCATCCGCGAGATCATGCCGTCGGACTGCAAGCGGCTATCGGCAGATATTTATGCCAAAACGCATTTACAGGTGAGCGAGACCACCATTAAGCGTGTTTATGGCTTCGCCTGTACTGAATTTATGCCCTCTACATTTACCATTACCGCCATGGCCCGCTACTGCGGCTACCACGGCTGGAATAACTTTATTGAACATAATAGCCGGGCCTGATGCCGGCTATTATGCTGATGATCATCCTCACCTATCCTCTTAATACCTTATCGCCTAAAACTGTTATCGCAAAAAAAGGCGGTTTTGTCTAATTATATGCCCCCCTCGTCGCATATCTGTAACGGGTAATTTATTATGCCCTACTTTTATCTTAATGGCATTTAAAAAATTATTCTCGAGCAAATATCTGGTGGTTGCAATGCACGTGGTGTTTTGGACCCTGATCATCATATCGCCCTACCTGTTCCGCAACCCAACCACCTGGAAAGGGTTTAACGCGTGGCACTATCGGGGCATGGCTAACAATGCAATGCTGGCCGGACTGTTTTACCTTAACGCGTATTACCTGTATCCGGTATTGTATAAAAAGCGGAAGCAACTGGCACTGTATGTGGTATCGCTGGTGGCCATTGTTGCGGGTATCATCTTCTTCCTTAAATATCTGGACCATCTGCTTTACCCGAATTTTGAGCGGCCAAAAATCGGTGCCGATATGCATGGCAAAGGCGAAGGTGGCGGCATGCGCCGTTTTGGTCCGGGTGGTCCTGGTGGTCGCGGACGCGAAGGTTTCAGGGGTGGTAGCCCAATGTTCCTATGGTGGTACTTTACTAATATGATCACTTACATATTTGTGATCGGTATCAGCATCAGCTATCGCATCATCATTGATAACTCTAAACTGGAGAAGATCCGTAAAGAGCGCGAGAACGAAAACCTGCGTTCGGAGCTGACCTTCCTGCGTTCGCAGGTGAGCCCGCACTTTATTTTCAACATATTAAATAATATGGTGTCGCTGGCCCGCAAGAAGTCGGACATGCTGGAACCATCACTTATCGAGCTGTCAAAATTGATGCGTTACATGCTGTATGAGAACGATGAAGAGCGCGTTTCTTTAGCCCGCGAGGTGGAGTATCTTAAAAGTTACATCGCTTTACAGCACCTGCGCTTTGGCGACGATGTAACAATTGTGTTCAACCCTCCCGAAGACATAAATGCTTACTATCTTGAGCCAATGTTACTGGTGCCCTTTGTGGAGAACGCTTTTAAACACGGCGTGGGCATGGTAGAGGACCCTCATATCAACATTGTTTTGGATGTGGACCGCACCTCCGGATGGCTTGATTTTAAGGTGATGAACGCCATTGCCCCGCAACAGCACACCAAAGACAAAAGCTCGGGAATAGGGCTTGCCAATGTACGCCGAAGACTTGAATTATTATACAATAACGATTACGCGCTGGATATCAGACAGAGCGACAATATTTTTATTGCCGAACTGAAAATTAAACTGAAATAGATGGTACGCTGTTTAGTGGTTGATGACGAGAAGCTTGCACGTGAGCTGATGGAGGATAACGTATCTAAAGTACCTTATCTGAAATTACAGGGCACCTGCAAAAACGCCATGGAAGCGATGGAGTTCCTGCGCAGAGAACCTGTGGACCTGATATTTTTAGACATACAGATGCCGGGCATATCGGGCGTACAGTTCTTGAACAGCTTGAGCAACCCGCCTATGGTAATAATGGTTACCGCCTATGACAATTACGCGCTGGAAGGCTTTAACCTGGATGTGGTTGACTACATCCTTAAACCTTTCTCTTTTGAGCGGTTCTTAAAAGCAGTGAACAAGGCATACGAACTGATCAGCCTGCGTCAGCAAAAAGATAACGGCAGCGCAACGCAAACCGTCGCGGCACCGACGGCAGAGGCGGTACAAGTGGCGCCGGCTAAAACAGACCCTGATTACCTGTTCGTTAATGCCGATTATTCAGTAGTGCGGATAAACATACCCGATATTACTTATGTAGAGGGTTTGAAAGACTATATCAAGATCTACCTTAAAAGTAGCGACAAAGCGGTGATTACCCGCCTGAGCATGCGCTTTATGGAAGAAAAACTACCCGAAGCAACATTTGCCCGGGTGCATAAGTCTTATATCGTAGCACTGGATAAGGTGACAGCATTTAAAAAGAACCGTTTAATGATCGGGCAGACCGAGATACCGTTAAGCGATAATTATAAAGACAAAGTATTGGCGTACATAGGGCATGATGAATAAGAGGACCAAAAGCACCAATAATTAACAACCAATAAAATACCCTAAAATACAAATATGATGAATAAGAGAGCAGCAATATTAGCCAAAGTTGGGCTGAACGCCCTGCTGATAGCGGCCACAGGTATGGTGTACGGACAAAAATTGCCGTCGACCCAGGAGGCCAGCGTTTGGGCGCCGGTAGGTGTTAAGGTAGATGGCAAACTGACGGAGTGGAACCCCGATCCTTTGAGCAAACTTGACGGCTTTGGTAAAGCCGAAGGCAAGCTTGAGGATGTGAACAGCTATTTTAAAGCCTTAAATAAAACGGTGAATGTTTACTATACCATGTCTAACGACGAGAATAACTTATATCTGGTAGTAAAATCGGCCATCGATCAAAATAACATGAAGATAATGGCAGGCGGTATTACCCTGGCCATTAATACCAATGGTAAAAAGAACGAAAAAGACGCCTACTCGGTAACCTTCCCTATCGTTAACCGCGGCGCGGGCCGTGGTCAGCGGCCGCAAGGTGCCGGTGGTGGCCAACGTGGTGGCGGTGGTCAAGGTGGCGGCGGTGGCCAGCGCCAGGCGCCAGATTCGGCACAGATCGCAGAAATGCGTAAACAGCAGATCGCCAATATTAAAGATCTGCGTGTATTAGGTTTTAAAGAGATCACCGATACCCTGGTGTCTATATACAACGAGTACGGCATTAAAGCAGCCGCTAATTTTGACGAGAAAGGCTTATTATTTTACGAGCTATCTATCCCGTTAAAATTAATGGGCATTGCCCCGGGTGCTAAAGAGTTTGCTTACAACATCAAAGCTAACGGACTGACCTTTGGTCCGCAGGGTGGCCCCGGCGGCCCTCCGGGCGGCGGCGGTGGCTTCGGCGGTAACCGTGGCGGCGGTGGCGGCTTCGGCGGCGGTCGTGGTGGCGGCGGCGGTGGCGGCGGCTTCAACATGCAGGACATGATGTCGGCTACCGATTTTTGGGGCAAATACACGCTTGCAAAAAAGCAGTAACAATTTAACTATTCAATACTCTTAATACTTTGGTGCCTGCCCAAACAGCAGGCGCCAAAAACCTTATCGCTTTTTAATAACATCACTCATGAAAAAACTATTCCTTATAACTATCATGCTTTTCTGCGGAGGCTTTATATTCGCGCAGACCATACCGCCACCGGTGGTGACACCTGCAGCCCCGAGACCGGCAACTCCTCAACGTAATAGCAATTTACCTCCTCCTGCAGCTGTACGCACGGTGAGTGGTATCGTAAAAGATTCAACCGACTCTACCCTACCGGGCGCTGTTGTAAAGCTGGTATCGGCAAAAGATACTTTAAGTACCTCTACTAACGTTGATGGTATCTTCATCTTCAAAAATGTTAAAGAAGCTACTTTCACGCTTACCGTATCAAGTTTGGGATACCGTACCCAAATAAAAAAGCTTTTAAATAACGACGTACCTACCCGTCTAACATTAGACCCCGTGGTACTGAAATCCGAATCGAAACAACTGAACGAGGTGGTGATCAATGGTACGCCGAGCATCGTTTATAAAGTAGATACAGTTGAGTATCGCGCGAGCGATTACAAAGTACGCCCTAACGCCACTTTGGACGAATTGCTGAAAAAGATGGAAGGCATGGAGGTAGCATCCGATGGTAGCAGCGTTACCCACAACGGCGAAGCGATCACCAGCGTAAAACTGAACGGCAAGACCTACGCCGGTGGCGACGTGAAACAAGTTATAACCAATATACCCGCCGAGATATTGGAAAAAGTACAGGTAGTTGATGACTACGGTGATATGGCCGCGAAGACCGGTGTAAAGTCAGGCGAACCCAGAAAGATCCTTAACGTGACCACTAAACCCGACCGATCTATTGGCACTAACGGCCGTCTTACAGGGCAGGGCGGTAACAACGACCGGTACCGGGGCGAAATATATGTTAACCGTATAAACGCTAATCAAAACATCACACTTATTGGCAACACCAGCCGTACAGTTAATGTGGGCACTAACCCCGGTACACAGCGCCAGTTCTCGCCCAATATATCTTATCGCGATCAGTTTGGCCCCAAGGTGCAGATAAACACTAATGCGCGTTACAACGGTAATAATAACCAGTCTATCAATCAATCTAACGGTATAACCCGCACAAATGGTAACCAGGATACAGGTAATGGTACAGCAACTTTTACTAGTAGCGGTAGCCAGGAATCTGTATCGAATAACGGAGGTGCCAATTTTGAGATAGAGTACAATATAGACAGCGCTAACTTTTTGCAGGTCCGCCCCGATTACAGCTATTCAACCAGCGAAAGTTTTAACAATTCTTTCGAAGACCGTACCACTGTATTTCAAAAAGGCAACCCTGAACACAGGATATCTTCAGGAACCAACACCAGCAAATCACCATCTAACAACATAGGTACTTCTGTCAATTTCTTACATACATTCAAAAAACCTAAGCGTTTTTTCTCTGTACAAGGTGATGTATCCCGCGAGGTATCCAACTCTGATGGCGAAACCAACAGGAAGTTAACATTTTATGACATCTTTAACCAACCAATACCCCTTATCAGTAATCCGGCACTCACCGATTCATTGATATACTTACTAAATGAGCGTAACAACGTAAGAAACGTCCTTCGAGTAAGCTCTACTTACTCTGAACCTTTGGGGCAGTACTCGCAATTAGAGTTGAACGGACAGGTAAATCGCAGGAATAACAACAGCTTGAGTACTTCTAATGGTATCGTAGATTCATTAAATGGAACGATAGGACTGCTTGACCGGTTGACCAACCAATACGATTTCACCACTACCGAAACCCGGTTAAGTTTAAATTACCGTTATCAGGGTACTAAAGTAAATTTGTCGTTAGGTACCACTTTCGTTCCATATACCCTCAACGGCACCAAACTGGATCAGAATATACAGCAAGATGCCAATACCAACCGTAGTTTTTTTAGGGTGTTGCCTATTTTCCGTTTTTCTTATTCATGGTCGCGTACACAACGTTTTACGTTAAATTATAACGGTAGCTATTCTGATGTTAACTTCACCCAGATACAACCATTTGTTGACAGAACGGATATCAATAATATAGTTATAGGAAACCCTAACCTTAAGCCGTCCTTTACTAACGTATTCAGCGTGTCGTACAATAACTACTTTCCTAACTCCAGATTTAACATCTCTTACAACGGAGACGCGAGGTTCTATTCAGACCAAACTGTCAGTAATACCTATTTGATTGTCCTGCCAGGTACTTCAGCCGGCCGCCGCTCATATAACGAGCAGTATTTTGTGAACATAAGCGGAGCCAGAAGTTTTGGGGGTAGATACAGCGTATCAAAGCAATTAGCCGACCGAAGATATAATTTGATGCTTAATGGTAATCTGGGCTACGATTACCGTATCGCTATGAATGCCGGTGAGCGCTACCACGTAACCGAGTGGAATTTTGGCGAGCGTTTTGGCCCGCGTATCAACCCTGTTGATGCTGTAGAAATCAACCCCTTCCTCGGCACAAGTTTAAGACGTACATATTCTACCCTGGGCGATGGTTTATATAGCAGTGCGGTTACTCATTCTTTGGGTCTCGAGGGCAGTTTTTATTTCCTAAAAACATACAGGGTACGCTATGATGCCAGCAAAAACCTGACCACACAAATATCTAATGGCTTACCTAATAATAATAATAGCCCGCTGATCATTAATGGCGGCGTCCAAAAAGAATTTGGCGCTAAACGTCAATTTACCGTAACTTTTGATGTGTATGACCTTTTAAAACAGAATAACTTTTTACGCCAAAACCTTACAGAGACCGGCGTTACCAACAGTTTGGTTAGTACCGATAGCCGTTACTTCCTGTTGGGTTTCCGTCTTAACTTGCAAAAATGGAGCGGTTCGCCAAAACGTAACGGCCAAAATATGCAACGCCGTGGCGATGGTAGCTTTATTTATAAATAGTGATCGGTTAAATAGTTAACCAGTGATCAGTTTAACCAGTGACCGGACAAAAGAAGGCGGGTTAATTGATCACTAATAAACCGGTCACAGTTAGCCGACCAACATATCACCGACAAAAAGAGCGTCATGTTAAACACATGGCGCTCTTTTTTTGTAACTACATGGTAATTTAACGCAACGGTAATTTAGGTTATCGTGATATAATGTTCATATTTGTTTATGGGGCTTCGCAACCCCGTCAGTCTATATCCCTAAAACAATGAAAAAACAAACCGGCGAAGTAAGTATCCTTTCCATCGATATCGGCGGATCTAACGTAAAAGCTACCATCTTGAACAAACAAGGTCAGCTGACCATGGAGTATGATAAGATCGAGACCCCCATGCCATCTACACCAAAGAACATGATGGAGGCGATCAAGAAACTGGTCAAGAAGTTCCCCAATTTCGATAACATTTCCGTCGGCTTCCCCGGCTTCGTGAAGAACGGTGTAGTGATGACCGCACCTAACCTGGGAAATAAGGCTTGGGAAAAATTCGACTTGCAGGATGCGTTAAGCAAAGAATTTGGCAAGCCTGCCCGCGTAGTGAACGATGCCGACATGGCCGGCCTTGGTGTAGTGAACGGTAAAGGATTGGAAATGGTGATCACCCTGGGTACCGGCTTCGGCACGGCGCTTTTGCAGGATGGTGTATTGCTGCCTCACCTGGAAATATCGCACCACCCCATCGCTAAAGGACAAGGTTACGATGATTACATCGGCGACCGTGCCCTGGACGACATTGGCGAGAAGAAATGGAACAAACGCATGAAGAAGGTTTTTGAAGTTTTAAAAACTGTATTCAATTACGACTCTTTATACATAGGCGGGGGCAACGCCCGCAAACTGACATTCAAACTGGACAGTAACATGAAGCTGGTGACCAACGAGGAGGGCATTAAAGGCGGCGCACGCCTTTGGAATGGCGACCATATACAGGGCATCAACGCGGTTATTGACTCAGATAAGAAGGTCGTGAAAAAATAAATACATCTACATTAATATTTACCATCTACCATGGCATCAGAGAAAAACATTGAACAATTAGGAATAGACACGGCACGTGTTTTAGCGGCCGACGCGGTACAAAAAGCAAATTCGGGCCACCCGGGTACACCAATGGCTTTAGCGCCAATGGGCCACGTATTGTGGACCAAGTTTTTGAACTATAACCCAAAAAATCCTGATTGGGCTAACCGCGACAGGTTCATCCTTTCGGCAGGGCACGCCTGTATGTTGCAATATGCCTTTTTATATCTTACGGGTTACGACCTTACGCTGGATGACCTGAAGGATTTCCGTCAGATGAACAGCAAGACCGCCGGTCACCCTGAATACGGTTTGGCTCCGGGCATCGATGTGACTACCGGTCCGCTGGGACAAGGTTTTGCTAACGCCGTGGGTTTCGCCATCGCACAAAAGCATTTGGCAGCACGTTACAACAAACCGGGCTTCGAACTTTTCAATTACAACATCTACACCATCTGTAGCGATGGCGACCTGATGGAAGGCGTTACCTCTGAGGCCGCATCGTTAGCCGGTCACCTGCAATTGGGTAACCTGATCTACCTGTACGATAATAATCATATCTCGATAGAAGGCAGCACCGACATTACCTTTAACGAGGATGTGAGCGCCCGTTTCCGTTCATACGGATGGCATGTGCAGGACCTGCCTGATGTGAATGATATCCACGCTTTAGAGCTGGCTTTGATCAATGCGAAATCTGAAACGCAAAAACCATCACTGATCAACGTTCGCTCGCTGATCGCTTACGGTAGCCCTAATAAATCGGGTACTGCAGGATCGCACGGTTCGCCACTTGGTCCGGACGAGATCAAACTGGTAAAAGAGTTCTTTGGTTTTGATCCTGAAAAGTCGTTCGACGTTGCACCTGAGGTATTAGATTACTACCGCAAAAAAGGGGAGCGTGGTGTTGCTGTTGAAGAAAAATGGAACAAGACTTTTGCTGATTATAAAGCTAAGTTCCCTGAATTAGCCGCCGAATACGAGCGTGCCGCGTCAGGCCAATTACCGGAAGGCTGGGAAGCTAAATTGCCGACCTTTGAACCGTCTGATAAAAAGATCGCTACCCGTGCCGCATCGGGCAAGGTATTGAACGCTATCGCTGATGTATTGCCAAACCTGATCGGCGGCGCGGCAGATCTTTCGCCATCTACCGAGACAGATCTTAAACAATACAGCTCGTTTACATCAGAGAACCGCAGCGGACGTAACTTCCACTTTGGTATCCGTGAGCATGCTATGGGTTCTGCTCTGAACGGTATGGCCTTGACCAAGGGTCTGATACCTTTCGGCGCGACGTTCCTGATGTTCTCTGAATATATGCGCCCTCCTATCCGCTTAGCGGCGATCATGAAGGTGGCCCCGATATTTGTGTACACGCACGATAGCATTGGCTTAGGCGAAGATGGCACCACTCACCAACCGGTAGAGCAACTGGCATCGTTAAGGTCGATACCGAATATCCGTGTGATCCGCCCGGCTGATGCCAATGAGACCGCGCAAGCCTGGAAAGTAGCCTTGGAGCACAAGACCGGCCCGACCGTATTGGTATTTACCCGTCAGGGTTTACCGGTACTGGACCAAGCTAAATATGGCAAAGCGACCGATCTTGCTAAAGGCGCCTACATTTTATCTGACAGCGAAGGTACTCCGGACATCATCCTGATCGCTACCGGATCTGAAGTAGAACTGATCCTAAAAGCACAAGAACAACTAAAAGCTGATGGCATTAAAGCCCGCGTGGTAAGCTTCCCGTCGTGGGAGATATTCGAAGCGCAATCGGCAGAATATAAAGAAAGCGTATTGCCTAAGTCGGTGAAAAAACGTTTGGCTGTAGAGGCCGCGTCACCAATGGGTTGGCACAAATATGTAACCGACGAAGGCGACATCTTAGGCATGACCACCTTCGGCGAATCAGCCCCGGCTGAAGACCTGTATAAGCACTTTGGCTTTACGGTGGAGAATGTAGTGGCCAAAGCGAAAGCGTTATAGAATAGAATCAAGAGCCAAGAATCAAAATGCAAGACTATACGATATAGCTTCTGTCTTTATTCTTGACTCTATACTCTTGAATCTTCCTCATGGATAGTCTCATAAAAAGCCTCGAATGGTCGTCAGAGATCACTAACCGCCCCGGTAAGGAAAAGGTGGCGCGCGAAATTGCCGCTAAGGTAAAGGACGGCGATGTGCTGGGCGTTGGCTCAGGGTCGACGGTTTATTTGGCGCTGATCGCGATAGCTGAAAGGGTGAAGAACGAGGGGCTGAATATTAAAGCGATATCAACTTCGCTGGAGATATCAATGTTCTGCTCTAAGTTGGGCATCCCGCAAACTACACTCTATGAGCATCAGCCTTACTGGTTATTTGATGGAGCTGATGAGGTTGGCCCGGGTAACGGATTGATCAAGGGGCGTGGCGGTGCGCTCTTTAAAGAAAAATTATTATTGGCGAGCAGTCCTCTCAATTATATCATTGTGGACGAGTCGAAACAGGTAGAGCGCCTTGGTCAGAACTTTCCGATCCCGGTCGAGGTATTTCCTCAAGCCCTGCCGCTTGTTGCTAATGAATTAAAAAAACTGGGTGCCGAAGATATAAAATTGCGCCCGGCGAAAGGCAAGGACGGACCGGTGATCACCGAGAACAATAACCTGATCTTGGATTGCCGTTTCCACCATATCCCAACATCATTAGAGAAGGACATCAAATCGATAACCGGCGTGATCGAGAGCGGACTTTTCCTTGGATATGACGTTCATATTATGGTCGCCGGCAATAGTTTATAGCTGAATTTAATTTAAAACGTGCTAATTTAGGCGCGACAAAGTACTACCTGCATAATTACATCTATTAATATCATTAAATAATTCATACATCATGTCAACTAACAACGTAAAGCAAATACACAGCTTTGGCCAAAGTATCTGGTTGGATTTTATCGACCGTCAGATCATATCGACCGGAAAATTACAAAAATTGATAGACGAGGACGGCGTACGCGGCGTTACCTCTAACCCGGCTATTTTCGAGAAGGCGATCAGCAGTAGCTCTGACTATGATGCTGATATTGCCAAATACGCTTCAACTACATCAACTAACGAGGAGCTTTTCTTCGAGGTTGCTGTTAAAGATATCCAGGCTGCTGCCAAATTATTCGAGCCGGTTTACAGCGAAGAGCCTGCCGCGCTTGACGGTTATGTAAGCTTAGAGGTTTCTCCTTTCTTAGCTTTAGACGCTGAAGGTACCGCCAAACAAGCTGTTGAACTTTGGGAAAAAGTGGACCGCAAGAACGTAATGATCAAGATCCCGGGTACACAACCAGGCTTAAAAGCTATCCGCGAATCTATCGCGCATGGTATCAACATCAACGTAACTTTATTGTTCGGTTTAGAGCGTTACGAGGCCGTTACCGAAGCTTATATCTCTGGTTTGGAGGATCACTTAGCTGCTGGTCATGATATCAAACATATTGCATCAGTAGCAAGTTTCTTCCTGAGCCGTATCGACGTTGCCGTTGATCCGCTATTAGAAGAAAAAGGCCTGAAAGAATTACAAGGCGAAGTTGCTATCGCGTCGGCTAAAAAAGCTTACGAGATCTACAAACGCGTATTCAGTACCGACCGTTGGAAAGCATTGGCAGCTAAAGGCGGCCAACCACAACGTTTATTGTGGGCAAGTACCGGCAGCAAAAACCCTGCATTTAAAGACACTAAATACGTAGAGGCTTTGATCGGCCCTGAAACTGTTGATACTGTTCCTTTGGAAACTTTAGAGGCTTTCCGTGATCACGGTATTGCTGCCAACAATTTAGAAGAAGGTCTGGACCACGCTACCGAGGTTTTAGAAAAGATCAAAGCAGCAGGCATCGACCTTGACAAGATCACTCAGCAATTAGAGGATGAAGGCATCGAGAAATTCAACGCGCCTTTTGAGAAATTGCTGAAAGCTATCGAAGATCAAAAAAATAAAGCATAATTGGAGATGCATAGCGACCGTATCAAGATCCTGTTCTTTGACATTGGCGGCATTTTGCTGAGCAATGGCTGGGGGCACGAGTCGCGTAAGCTGGCATCCGAAAAATTTAAAATTGATTATGCAGAGCTTAACGCCCTGCATAATTTTATTTTTAACGTTTACGAGATCGGGAGCATCACCCTTGATGAATACCTGGATACAGCAGTATTCCATTGTGAACGCGATTTTACTCGCGAGGATCTGAAAGCCTTCATATTTGAGCAGTCGGTAGAATTGCCGGATACGCTACAATGGCTTAAGAAATGGAAAAAAGATTGCGGTTTCCGCATTATCTCCATCAACAATGAGGGTAAAGAACTTAACGATTACCGGGTGAAAAAATTTGGCCTGCACGATTGTTTCGACGCGTTCATCTCCTCTTGCGAGGTCGGCTTACGCAAACCTGACCCGGGTATCTGGAAGCTGGCCATGGGTATTGCACAAGTATCGCCTAAGCAATGCGTTTATTTTGATGACCGCATGATGTTTGTGACCACTGCCGAAAAATTGGGCATCAGGGCTTTCCAGCATACCGACTTTGAAACGACCAAAAAGATATTAGAAGATCTTAAAAAAGAAAATCTCAATTAAAATGAGCGATACAAAAAAATATGCCTTTGGTATGATAGGTTTAGGCGTAATGGGCCGTAACCTGTTGCTGAACATTGGCGATCACGGTTTTGCCGGCGCGGGTTTTGATAAAGACGCTGCCAAAGGCCAACTGTTAGAGCAAGAAGATAAAAATGGCAACCTAAAAGGCTTTAGCACTATCGAACCTTTTGTGGCAAGCCTGAGTACCCCACGTGCGATCATGATGCTGGTACCTGCCGGCAAGATCGTTGATGACGTTATTGCCGAGCTGACCCCACTTTTGGATAAAGGCGACATCGTTATTGATGGTGGTAACTCGCATTTTACCGATACTAACCGCCGTGTAGAATACCTGGAAGCACAAGGTTTCCACTTCTTCGGCATGGGTGTATCCGGTGGCGAGGAAGGCGCCCGCCGTGGCCCAAGCATTATGCCGGGTGGCGATAAAAAAGCCTACGAGGTGATGAAACCAATATTGGAAGCTATCTCGGCCAAAGCCGAGGACGGCTTGCCATGTGTTGCTTATTGCGGCCCGGGTGCTGCCGGTCACTTTGTGAAGATGGTGCACAACGGTATCGAGTATGGAATGATGCAGCTGATCGCCGAGACTTACGAGATCATGAAAAATGGCCTTAGTTTGGATAACGAGCGCATCGGTAAGATCTATGAGGAATGGAACGAAGGCCGCCTGAAGTCTTTCTTATTAGAAGTTACCCGCGACGTATTTAAATACAAAGCACCGGATGCTGATCACTTACTGATCGACGATATTAAGGACGAGGCACGCTCTAAGGGCACCGGTAAATGGACATCGCAAGTGGCTATGGACCTGCAAGCCCCTATCCCTACGATCGATACCGCCGTTGCCATGCGCGACCTGTCTAAATACAAAGCCCTACGTGTTGAGGCTGCCGAACTTTACGGTAAAGCCGAAACGATAACTGCTGAGGATACCGAGAAAGTGATCGCCGAGTTAGAGCAGTCCTTGTATTTCACCATGATCATTTCTTACGCGCAAGGTCTGCACTTATTGACCAACGCGTCTGTTGAGTATAAATACGACCTTAACCTGGCCGAGATATCTAAGATCTGGCGCGCGGGCTGTATCATCCGCTCACAGTTCTTGTACGATATTTACAATGCTTACACCAACAACCCGGGCTTACAGCACCTATTGCTTGATGCGGGCGTTGCCAAACTGGTGAACGAGGTTGCCCCGGGTATCCGTTCGGTATTGTCTAAAACGGTTGCGGCGGGTATCGCTGCCCCGGCTTTCAATGCAAGCTTAAGCTACTTTGAGGCGTTCCGCAGCGCGCGCATGCCATCAAACGTGATACAAGCACAACGCGATTACTTTGGCGCACACACTTACGAATTGATCGGTAAAGAAGGCACCTTCCACACCCAGTGGGTACCTAAAAAAACCGAGTAACATATATTAGCAGATAAACAAATGAGCTCTAAAATACATACAGACCCTACCGTATTTGTCATTTTTGGCGGCACTGGGGATCTGAATATGCGTAAACTGGCACCGGCCATTTACAATTTGTTTTTGGATGGCTGGCTGCCCGGCAACTTTGCGGTGGTCGGTACAGGCCGTACCAAATTTACCGACGAGGAATACCGCGCCAAACTATTGGAAGGCATCAACAGCTTTTCGCGCAGCGGTAAGGCCGATAAAGCCAAATGGGACGAATTTCAAAAGCACGTTTTCTACCAGGTATCTGATGCTACCGACTCTGCCACTTATAAAGAGTTCAGTCACCGGATCGACGCGTTCAACGCTGAGTGGAAGACCAAGGCTAATGTGATCTATTACCTGGCCGTATCGCCAAATTTCTTCCCGATCATTGCGTCTAACCTGGCTAAGGCAGGCCTGACCAAGGATACCAAACGTACCCGCATTGTGATCGAGAAACCTTTTGGTCACGATCTGGATTCAGCAAAAGAGCTGAACGCTTTGTTAGCCAATATTTTTGACGAATGTCAGATCTACCGTATCGACCATTATTTGGGTAAAGAGACCGTGCAGAATATCATGGCGTTCCGTTTTGCCAACTCCCTGTTCGAGCCGATATGGAACCGCAACTTCATTGAACACGTACAGATATCGGTTACCGAGTCTTTAGGTGTTGAGGATCGCGGAGATTACTACGACGGATCCGGCGCTATGCGTGATATGATCCAGAATCACTTGCTGCAATTGCTTTGCTTAGTGGCCATGGAAACCCCGATCAACTTTGACGCGAGCGAAGTACGCGACCGTAAAGTCGAGGTATTACGTGCCATGCGCAAATTTAGTCCGGAGGATGTACGTAACTCGGCCGTTCGCGGTCAGTATGGCCAAGGCTGGATGACCGGTAAAGAAGTTCCCGGCTATCGCGAAGAAGCTAAAGTGGACGCAGAATCTAACACCGAAACCTTTGCCGCTATCAAATTCTTTGTAGATAACTGGCGCTGGCAAGGCGTTCCATTCTACGTGCGTACCGGTAAACGTATGCACCAGTCGGCATCGGTTATCACTATTCAATTTAAGGACGTTCCTCATAAGATATTTCCTGCCGAGTCGACCGAGAGTTGGCAGCAGAACAGGCTGATCATCAGCATACAGCCTGAGATGAGTATCCGTTTGCAGGTGCAAGCTAAACGCCCGGGTATCGATATGATCCTGAACGCGGTTGATATGGTGTTCGATTACAAAGGCACCTACACCAACCAGGCACCCGAGGCTTACGAGACCTTGTTGTTAGATGCCATGCTTGGCGACCAAACGCTGTTTATGCGCGGCGACCAGGTAGAGACAGCGTGGGAATTGGTGATGCCGATACTGCATGCTTGGCAAAACAAAAAGAGCCTGAGCTTCCCTAACTATTCGGCAGATTCATGGGGACCGGAAGCCGCCGAGGCTTTAATAGCCCGCGATGGTTACCATTGGTTCACGTTGCCGTTGAAGGACAAGAAATAATTTGTCAGTGGAGACACAGACAATGGATTGATAGGTCAAAGAACGAATTGTTGCGCCATCACGGAGCAACAAACCATGTCATCCCGAACTTGTTTCGGGACCCCATATGCAAAGCGGTTATGCTTAGCTTGACCTTAGGATGAGGTCCCGAAATAAGTTCGGCATGACGATCTGGTAAAATATTACAAACCCTGATGCCCGCCCAACGGCGGGCATCTTAATGAAATAAGATATGTCAGTAAAACTAAATATCTCTAACACCGAAGCCGAGGTGTTGACACAATTGGCCAACTACTTTATGCAGGTGGGAACCGAAGCTATCGAAGCTAAAGGCCGTTTTTCGGTCTCCCTATCGGGCGGATCATCTCCTAAAAAACTGTACGAACTGCTGGCATCGGCCGAGTATAAAGATATGATCGACTGGACCAAGGTCGACTTCTTCTTCGGCGACGAACGTAACGTTCCGCAGGATGATAAGGACAGCAATTACCTGATGGTGAAGACCGCCTTGTTCGACCCGTTGAATATCCCCCACGAGAACATCTTTGCAGTGAATACCTCATCAGGCCCGGATGGCGCAGCTAAAGAATATACCATCGCGATACTGAATTATTTTAAAGGCGAAGAACAGATATTTGACTTGGTGCTGTTAGGCTTGGGTGATAACTCGCATACCGCCTCGTTATTCCCTTACACTGCCGTGTTAGAGGATCGTACCGCATCGGTAAAAGAAGTTTACCTGGAAGACCAACAGGTATTCCGCATTACCATGACCGCCCCATTGATCAACCTGGCTAAGCATATCGCGTTCCTGGTTTACGGTCAGGGTAAGGCCTTAGCTGTACGCCACGTACTGGAAGATGCACAGGACATTCCTGAATTCCCGGCCCAACTGATCCGTAGGGACGGTGATGTGGTTTGGTTTTTAGATACCGCTGCTGCGTCGGAGTTGGCGGAGAAGTAAGCTTATTACACTTTGATATTGGGACGGCCGGGGCGGATGCTTCGGCCGTTTTGCATTTCACTGACCATCAGGTGTTTTCACCCTAAAAATACCGTGTATTAACATTAAGCAAGCTACTCCTTTTTGCTATATTAGTGAACACTTAAAACCAATTTCGCATGCCACCAACCTATAAGATCGGGAGCAGCACCGATCGCATCAAGATCACAGTTAACATCAGCGCCGATGCTCCGGCCGCTACCGAGGTACGCTTATTGACCATACCGTCCGGCGGCAAATTTACTGTCCTGTCCACATCGCAAGATGCCACCGGCGACATACACGGAGAGCTGATCGGCGACCACACCACCTTAAAAGGCAAACGCCTGCAGGTATTTACCCAGGTTTCCATCCCGGATCACCACAGTGAAGAAGAGCGCAAAAGGATAGCAGACAATGTTACCGCCGCTTACACGCTTGAACATGGCGAGGAAGGCAAGAAGCGTTTCGCAGCCGCAAGTATCGACTTTATCGACCCGAACGTTTTTATTAACTTTCTTGTAGACCCAAAATGAAAAAGTACTTTACCATCGCCCTGTTGCTGATATCAGGTATAGCGGCAGCGCAAACTAAAAAAGAAGAACTTACATTAAAAGATCTGGCGGTACCATCCTCGCCCGCGTTTGTGATCACCGATATAGCACCCACTCTGGTACAAAACCCAAACACGCCCAAATCTTTTGTGTTGGGTGTGGCGCAATCGGCGCAACAAGCCGGCAGTTTGTTCCCAAATAACTTTTCGGCCGAAGTTGCCCCCTATTGGTGGGTAAAACCTGATGGCAGAAGCATATACCAATTTGCAGGCTTACGCCAAACGCACGGATCTGCCGCTTACAATAGCGAAAATATATGGTCAGGGTTAAAATTCACCAGTCTATCGGTAGCGTTCATTAACAAAGACCTCATACCAGATGCCGCCACAACTACTCAAAAAACGTTCTCTGTTGGCATCCGCACAACCCTTATCAAAGCGCATAAAAAGGGCTACGCAACAGCGCTTAACGACAAACTCAGCGCTTGGCACACCGCTGCTTTAGCGGGTTTTAACGCCAACCAGCAGATCATTACATGGATGGCAGACAACCCGGACGCGACCACGGAAGAGAGACGCGCGCAACTGGCCAAATTTAAAGACGAAGGTTCGAGAGCCTTATTGAAGGAAGTTAGCCAACTGATGGAACAAAAACCCGTTTTTACACTTGACTTAGCCGGCGCGTATGCGGCCTATGGTATCGACGATAACACCGTAAAGACCGGCCGTTCAGGCGCCTGGTCGTCGGCCACCTTCCATATTCCCTTCTCTAAAGCGGATGACAATAAGAACTACATCAGCATCAGCAGCTCGTTCCGTTACCTGGCCGATAATTATCAAAAGAACGATGCAGGCGCTATCGGTTATGGCGACAACTATGACGTTGGCGGAAAAATAGCGTTCGAGTTGAATCAACTTTCGATCGGTGTCGAATCCCTTCGCCGTAATGGTTACGGCGTTACCGACCAGTCGACCCGTACGGTAGGTGTGATCAACGTCAAGTTGATGGATAATTTATTCGTCAACGGCGCTTTCGGACAAGACTTTGCCGGGCCTAATAAACTGATATCCGTTTTCGGGATCAACTGGGGGTTTGGTAAAGAGAAACTGACAATTGAGTAGTATGTAATATACATTCAAAGCGGCCGACTATTGTGCGGCCGCTTTGGTAAGACCTTGAAACGGTTATTGCATGGTCACTATACCCATGTCTTTAGTAACGCCATTGGTTACTGCCACATTAGTTACTGTTTTAATTGCGTACGGCGCTAAAGGCTCAAACCTTACGGTATAAGTGCCTGCTGGCATACCCGGAAAATAGAACCTTCCGCTTACGTCGGCAATGGTTCCCACGGTGTCAATACCTGAAATGGCATAAACTTTGGGGAATGAGGCAGCCGGACTGACCGTGCCGCTGATAGAACCTGAAACCGCATCGGTATAGGCACGGATCACGGGCTTCAGGATGTATTTACCACTACCGGTAGTTACAATAGATGCTGCGGCGTCGAAATCTAACTTCAGCGTGTAAGCGATCCCTGCGGTCAACTCGTCGTTCACTTTCAGCTTTACACCTGATGTTTGTCCGCTTGGGGTGGTCAGATCGTATGATCTGCCGTCAATGATCACGCGGTTGCCGGTGTCATTCAATACCAATCTTACTTGTTGGATACGGCCTACTGGGATATCTGCAGCGGCCAATAAAGTATCTTTACCTGATCTAAATCTCAAAATATCGATAGGTGTGCCGTTAACCGGCATAGTGTACTCGCCGTTAGAGGTTACAACTATTACATTTTTTACGCTGAGGATAACAGCATCATAGGCACCCGGCGCGTCGGTCATTCTAACAGAAACTCTCGCTTTGCCCGGTTCAGGGTCTTTCGGGCCTTTCTTACAAGCGCCGATACTAAGGGTTACGATAGCAGCGGCTAATAGGATCAATTTTTTCATAGTTTGGATGTTTTAGTAACTGTGGCCGACTATATCAATAATGCTGCCATTACACCGAGGTATCGGCGAATAGGCCCTTTGTATGGATGAATGGGACAAGTATCATGATCGGCACAACCATCGCCCGTCATAGATGTCCTAAGGATATGCCCTTTATTCGATACTCATGTTTGCGGTCACATTAATTTACTTACCCACCTCCATCCGTTCCCCCCAGGTCAACACTACACACTTAGCCGGCGACAGACCTTTGATCTTATGGTAAGTGTATTGATAACTCCAGCGCCATTTATTTACATGATGACCCAACTCCATTATGTGGTCATAGATGGTTACATCAGGCTTAACTCGTGATACAGAATTGAACACATCGATCGCATTCTCGATATGCAGGATAAACAGGTTGATATGCCTACCGGGGTTCAGGTCCTCCAACGTACGGGAGTCGCCGATATGGTAAATGGTATAATTCCTTGCCGACGAACCAAGATCAGCCTGAACAACGATACATGGCACGTCGGCCTGACGGTTCATGGTCAACCTTAATTTAACTTCCCCGTGGGTGTACTCCTGAGGGCTGGTGATCATTACCCCTTTTTTATAGAATGGCGTGTATACCGGCTTCCCGGCGGCGATCATGGCATCCAGAAGAGCGGTATAGTTATGGTCGCCGTGGATGTGGGATACGGTCACAAAATCTAACACGTCCACCAATTTTTCTGCGCCGGGTTGGTTCAGGTCCATGCCGAAGCACACATCTTTGGTTTTGACCACGTAGCCCATGTTGTAAAGTTTCCAGATCACCGCACCTTTTTTCACCTTGGTGGATCGGATGTCGGCTACGGTCTTATCTATCGCTTTTCGGAGGTAATAAAGAATGCCGTTGCCCTGTTCCAATTCATCCACTTTGGGCGGATCTTTTATCCAGGCGCTACGATAGGCATTCCAAATAGTATCGCTTAATTGAAAACCGTATTTATCCAACACTTTGCTTCGCTCCCATCTTGCTTTAAAGTTAGCATCGGTACCATAAAATCGATTTTTGCTGAACCACGCGAACGTGGCATCCAACTGCTTGCGGTCGGTATCGGCAAGTGGGGTTTGCGCGATGCTGATGATGGGGATAAGCCAGATAAGTACGGCGGTGAGGTATTTCAGGGTGGTGGTGTTCATGGTGATAGTTTAGCGTTAAAGATAGGGTGTCGATGCTAAAATAATGCTATGAAAGACATCTTCTCATCGCAAGGAAAAAAACAATCCCGGCCCAGATGATCCGCATGGACGTTGATGTGGTTTGGTTTTTGGATACTGCTGCTGCGTCGGAGTTGGCGGAGAAGTAAACTTATTACACTTTGATATTGGGACGGCCGGGGCGGATGCTTCGGCCGTTTTTGTTTGGATAATAAAAAAGTCTTTTGTCACCAAATAAATGGCTAAATTAGCTTTTCACAATAAATTAACCCGAACCGTCGCTAATGGATTTTAGAGAATACAAAAGATCTGCCGTAAGGCATTTGCTGACATGTCAACAACTAATTGATAAATCCACAATACTTAAACAAGAAAATAAAACCGCAATTTTATTAAATGTTTATTATCTAAGTGGATATGTCGTAGAAACCTGCCTAAGCTATGCGTATTTCAGTCACATAAAACACCAAGGCCCCGTTGAAAATTGCAAAGCTTATGCGACTGACGGATTTAAAACACATCGATTCGATGTAAAAATTAAATTCATCATGGGGGTAAACGGAGACTTAAATTCAATTCCGTTCATAAACAATAAATCACAATTTGATAAGCTAAATTTGCTATTTAATAATTGGAGTACAGATTATAGGTATTCAGCGACCGAAAAAATAAAAGAGCGAGATTTGACAGAGGAACTTCTAACTAAATACTTGGAGCAACTTAACATTCTTTTAGAGACAATATTCAGAAGATTTTAAATGATTAATATATATAAAGAAATAAGCAAACTCAGTGAAGAACTTCAATCATTGGTTGAGCATTCACAAATAACTGACTATAGGATTTATTTAAAATCTAATAATACAGTAACTACATATATCGTCTCTAATGATAACATTTCAGGCCTATTAAATGAAAAGTTTGATAATCCGAATATAGAATTTGAGTTTTTCGAAGATGATGATATAGATAATTTTTTACATCAGTTATATTTCAAAAGTCAACATAAAATCAATATCATAGATTCCAACAGAAGATTGGTAAATTTATTAGACGAAGAAATAGCCGAGCTTCCCAACAGTAATGACTTCAAATTTCCTATTGCAACATTTTACAGTTACAAAGGTGGGGTAGGAAGATCCACAACCTTGGCGGCATGCGCATCCTATTTGGCTATACATTATTCAAAAAAAATTGTTGTCATAGACTGTGACTTTGAAGCTCCTGGATTCACAAATTTCTTTTTAAATGACCCAGGTGTTCCGTTTTATAATAACGGAGTTATTGAGTATTTTCTCGATAAGGAATTTTGCCAAGAAGACCTAAACATTAGAAATTATTTGTGGGAAGCGTCTAAAGAGTTTAGCGGTCAGGGTGAAATTTATGTAATGCCATCTGGAAATCTAAATGATGTTCAAGTCAATCAAAATGAAATAAATGACAGAGTTCATTATCTTCAGGGCTTAGGCAGAATTGATTTCTCCGAAAAGACGCGAATAATCGAACGGTTTAAAGATTTGATAAGTGCTATAGATAAAGAATTGCATCCGGATATAATATTGTTGGATTCAAGGACTGGGTTCAATGACATTTTTGGACTCACAGCTTTTCAATTATCTAATATAGTAATCGGTTTTTTTGGTAGTAATGTCCAAACTTTGCCTGGGATACACTTTTTCATTGACTCAATTTTAAAAAGAAATCAAATTTCTGGGCTGATTGTAAATTCGATAATACCAGCCTCTAATAAACGGAGATGGTTTAAGCTATTCAAAGAAGACGTAGAAAATTATATCACATCCGTAGCTCACCT
The DNA here is from genome assembly GCF_015222005.1 of Mucilaginibacter myungsuensis. Classification (GTDB taxonomy): domain Bacteria; phylum Bacteroidota; class Bacteroidia; order Sphingobacteriales; family Sphingobacteriaceae; genus Mucilaginibacter; species Mucilaginibacter myungsuensis. Next base: position 210,530 of record NZ_JADFFL010000003.1, read on the forward strand.
ATACCAGCCAAAAAACGATGAACAAACAATCAATTCTGATTTGGTAAATATAGAAATGTATCCTGTGACTCGTCATGAAATATTAGAATCACTGGGAACTCGCGACGATGACAAACTTGACTTTGTTGATTTTATCGAATCTAAAACATTTTCCGATTACGTCGATTTATTTGAAAAAATCAACTCATTATTAGAAGATCATAGCGCAACTCCAGAAGTTGTTTTTAAATCTACGGATCAATCACTAGACCCATCTCTTCCAGAAGACAAAAGTTATCCAGAACTTTCAGATGATGTTGTAGATATCGAAGAATTCACGCAGGGTAAAACAGATATTATTGAAAATCAGCCCGAAACAACAGACGAAATTTTAGAAATCAAAAAAAGAGTTCTTTTAACTTTACAAGATAAGATGCCCGAACTATACGCAGAGGACATCAAAGACTTTGATAAAGAATATAAAGAGGGTCGATATTTCTATCGTAAATGTATGCTCGACATATTTAACCTCGATAAATTCATAGTGCTTGGGAACAAAGGCACTGGAAAAACTTATATATATCGGTCTTTAAGGCAAGAGAACATCGTTAATGAACTTAAGCTTCGCGCAAATAAAACTAATATAGATTATCAATTTATTCAGTTAATTTTCAAAGGTAACTATTTCATAGATACTACTAAATTTGACGGGAGAGAAGTATTTTCTGTTGAAAAATATTATGAAAGATTTTGGCAAGTTTATATTTGGAATGTTTTATTAACTGAATTAAAATCTGAAATAAATTATAAATCAAATGTTTCAAATTTTCAAATTGCTGATAATACAGAAACGACAGTTCGTTTCCACGATATAATAATCGATGATTTATCAATGATTGAAATCGAGCGCGACCTTGATAAAATTGACGCATTACTGAAATCAAAGGGAGATAAACATATCATCATCATTTTTGACGAACTTGATCATGTTGTGAGACCACACAGGTGGTCTGAAAGAGTTGCTCCGCTTATTAATTTGTGTAAAAAATTTAGTTACTCAAGGATTTATCCTAAACTATTTTTAAGGAGTGACTTGTTTGAAAAAATTTCGAATGTTAACAATATACAGGCATTAAACAATCGCTCAATCAAGATTGAATGGGACAGAGAAGAGTTATTCGCATATTTTTTCAAAGTCATTCTATCACATTCGAAAGAAGATTTTTTCACGTTAATGAAAGAGTATGGACACTACCCATCTTTTCATATTAACAAAATCAGAAGAACTATTGAATTACATGGAAAACAACCACCGACTGACGACTACATATTAAGACATTTGACATCAACGTTCTTTGGTAAATATGCTGATGTAAACAATACTCCTCATTTTGGCGAAAGCTATGATTGGTTCTTTAGAAATTTAAAAAATGCGAATGAGACTATAAGCCTTAGACCTTTTATTGATTTAATATCTGAAGCAGTAAAATGGGCTATCAGTGAGGATAAACGCAAGGAGCCAATATTACCACAATTTTATTATTCTCATGGAAGAGCCCGTGAAAAAGCCGTAGAACGACATTTTCAAGACTTAGCTAAAGAAAAAGGAAATGGAGATTTAATATATATCTTTAAATATCTTAAAGACGACGCGGATAGTAAGTTCAAAGTGTTAGAATTACAACAACGAGAATTTTATCAACTGCTCGATTTAATTATAGAAAAGTATCCTGACTTAGAAAATAGAAACAAAGAGAATTTAGTGGAATTGCTTAAAGTAAATGGCATTATCGTGGACCGAATAGTTCGATTTGGATATCATAAAACCGTCCAAAAAAGATATCGTTTTGCCTTGCTTTATAAGTATTATTTGGGTTTAAAGAACAACTAAAAACCCAAATATTTCTTTCAATCATCGCGAAAAAATCTAAACCAAATGAGATATAGCGTGTTGCTATCTGTATAAAACATACAGCTATGAGAAATCCATTCGAAAAAAGAGATAATACCGGTTTAATAGTATCGATCGCGATAGGTTCTGTTGTGGCTGGTGCCGCGGCCTATTTGTTCCTGACCGAAAGAGGTGCATCGGTACGTGCACAGGCGGCTGAGCAGATCGACAAGTTCACCAAAAGGTTCAAAAAGGACGTTGAGCAAGCCGAAGAACGCGCGATTGATTACGTCAAAAAGACAGCTAAAAAAGCTAAGACCGATCGTGATGCATTGCTACACGGCGATATACTGACTAACGAGCATCAAGGTTAGTATCCGCCAACTTAAAATATAATTAAACAAAAAATGCCGGACGATGTGTCCGGCATTTTTTGTTATCTGCTATTTAGTACGGTGGTGTATTGTTATAATTGTCGGTAGCAGTAGCGGCTGCTGCCTGTGCTTTTACATCCCCAACGGTCTGCTGTGCATAGTTCTTCGCTTTTTCAGCCCATCCGGGGGCCTGCTCTCTTAGGTCGTCTAATATCGACGTGCCGTTCTCGCGTTTCTTTGTGATGTGGTTGATGCCGTAGGCTACTGCTGCGCCTATCAGGGCTGTTCTTAATAATCCCATAGTTTTAATGTTTAGCTAACATAGTCAATGATAGTGCCACGAAAGATTGACCCGGCTTACCGAACAAACAAAAACGCACGAACCGACGGCCCGTGCGTTGATATTTCCAGTTGTGATCTGTTACTGTACGATCAGTTTACCCTTCATCACTAAGTAATGGCCCGGAACGGTACACACGTACTCGTAAGTGCCCGGTTTGGTCGGTGCTACAAAGTAGATGGTCTGGTTAGACCCCGGACCTACCAGCGTAGTGTTATATAACACCTTTGGCGAGTTAGGGATATGACTCAGCTTAACGCCTTGTAAGCCCAACTTTAAAGCCAGTTCCCCTACCACGTTACCCTGATCTGCAGGGACGAATACCACGTTGTGCGGCATATCGTCGCCATTGGTGAAGGTCAGCTTGATCTTGCTGCCTGCTTTTACGGTCAGTTCGGTAATGTCGTACTTCAGGCCTGGTTTGGTGCTCAGGTTGATGCTTTGGTCAGCCTTGGTCCAACCGGCAGGCATAGTGGTCTGGTTCTTTTTCAGGGTCACACCGGCAACAGGCGCCGCCTTAGCGGTCGACTTAGCAGGCATGCCATCCATATTGCCGTGATCCATCCCGGCCATGTTATGCGCAGGCGTTGGCTTACGTTTAGGTACGTTCAGTTTAGTACCGTCGGGGATGTTGTTCAATGTGTAGTAAGCTACCGGGTGCAGTACCGCGTTGGCCTCATTGGCCGATACGATCTTCTCACTCAGTTTGATCTCGTGCACGTATTTCTCACGCAGGCTATCAGCCACCAGGCGCACTTTAAGGCCGTCTTCGGATACGATGGCGGCGTTAACGATATGCGTTTTCTCGCGGATGGTATTGCTGCCGTATACCGGGTGGTATTTGTAAGTGAAGCCGGTGATGCCATAAGCATCAGGATCGGCGGCGGACTTTTTATTGACAGGCTGGGTGAACTCGATCTCGAAACCGTCGGCCATGGCGCGTACGGCTTTCATCTCGAACGGGGTTTGTTTAGAGAACACTACGCGCTCCAAACCAAAGTTCTTTTGACCTTTAGATCCCCAACCACGACTGGTCTGACCTACGAACAGCGTATTATCATTACCCCAGGCCAAACGCAAAACGCCCGACTCGAAGCCCTCGCGGAAAGTGAATGCAGCACCTTGCGACTGACCTTTAACCTGCTCTAAGAACACACGGTTCAAGCGGCTTTGGCCCTGATCACCTACCAATACCTGTCCCGCGAACGGACCAAAGCTATCGTTATTAGGGATCTGGATCAGCGACGATGTAGACGTACCCATTACCGAGTGCGGCAACCAAACGGCAGGCGCTTTCATACCCTTAACCTCGGCAGATACCTCGGCTAAAGTTTTGTACGGACGGTTAGGGTCTCGGTCCTCTATTTTACCTTCCGGATCGTTAAAACGGGCGTTTACACGGGTGTAGATATCTTCGGTACGGACACGCACAGGCGATGATGGATCTGCTGCCCAGCGCAGGCCGGCGGGGTGCATGGCAAAGTCGCCTTTGTCTAATTGCATAATGTAGCCCGAACCTACCCAATCGCCCTGATTTTCGGCGTAGAAGTATTTGCCGTCTACCGTGCCTTGTCCGGCAGGTGAGCGTAAGCCGGTGGCGTATGGTTGCATGGTACCGTCAGGAGATATCTCCAGGGTCCACGCGCGCCATGGTACGAGGCTCTTGCCTCTCCACCACTCACCGTCGAAACCTACGTTCAGGTTCACCATCATATTGCCGTTCGGCATTACTACCGGTCCGTAAGAGTACTCGTGGTAGTTACCCGATACCGGCCAGGCGTACACTGTTTCGTAAGAGTCGGCTTTGCCGTCGTGGTTCTTGTCGGTCAGTTTGGTTAATTCTCCACGCTGAACGCAGTAGAAAGAGCCATCGCGATAAGCCAGACCCAATATCTCGTGCAGGCCGTTCGCGAATTTTTTATAGTACGGCAAAGCGCCGTTCAGTTGATACGGGTTTTGAATGATGTAAACATCACCGCGACGGGTGGCCACGCCAAGGTCTCCATTAGGCATCAGGGCCAAACCGCCAACCTCTAATTCCACACCCTCGGGCGTTGGCAGGGTTACGATGCGATAGTAGTCCTGTTCGGTCGGTATCTTTTTTGCCGCCGTATTTTGAGCGAACGTGCCCGACACCCCGAAGCTTGCAGCAACGGCCGCGGTCAATAATATATTTTTAATGATAGCTTTCATTTTCAATGTCTTAATAAATTACCAAATGATGGAATACTGTACAGATGTGCCCTTATCGGTGTTCTTTAAAGGGATGATCAGCTCCTGACCTTTAGCACCGTTACGTAGCACCGGTTTCAGAGACTTGTCTATCTGCACGTAATAGGTAAAATTGTTCACCGCGTACATCCCATTGCCCAAGTCGGCAATATCAGTACCGGCTGCAGCACGCACGTAAATGGCCTTTGATGCAGGGCCATCTACGCTGATGGTGCGCAGCAGGCTTTTGCCATCGTCGCTGGTCAGTTTATCATTTATCGCGAGTCCTTTGAAAATGCTTTTGAAAGTAGGGACACCGGCTTCGTCCAAGTCGTAACCTTTCGGCTGGAAGTCGCCTTTGGCCAAAGTATCCGGCCATGAAACGTTAGCGTCGCTTAACACTGCTATAGATGACATGTCATTTAACGATATCACGCTACCCAAAGCACGGGAGTTACCATCGCCACGGGATAACCACATTGGTGATGCATCTAAAAAGCCGCCTTTCCAGATCTGGAACAGGCCGCCATTGCTCAGGTCGTAACCAAAGCTGATATTATTTAGCAGACCAACGTTAGCGGCATGAGTAACACGCTTGCCCGGGATATCCACAAAACTGCGGAAGATCATCGGTTCGCCTTGTACATCAACGGTGACAGGTTTCTCATTTTGATCCCATACTTGGCGCGTACCGTCGGTTTGCGCGGCAGCTACGTTGTTGCTGTAACGGATGTTGCGAAAAGCAACAGCGCCATGGTCGCCCTGGATACGGATCGGCCCCATAGCAGCCTCATCGGCAAATGCCGAACCACGGGTAGGGCCTTGCATCTCGGCATTCTCGATAATGGTCACACCGTTCAACGCGATGCGGATGATGCGCGCGTTAGCCACTTTCTTGCCACCCTCAAATTTAGGTGCCTGGAAAACGATGCGCATATTTTGCCACAGACCGGGTGCACGGCTTACATTCAAGCGCGGTGCGACACCATCGTAACCGAAACGGCCGGCGGGGCGGTTTTCGTCCCAACGCTCGTAGATGCCGCCAAGGTCACCAGGACTTAGGGCTTTTTTACCCCAGCTATCCAATAACTGTATCTCGTAACGGCCTTGCAGGTACACGCCCGAGTTTGATTCTTTAGGCATCATGAAATCGAAGCTTAGGTCGATATCGCCATGCTCCATATTGGTGAACAGATCTTGCCCGTGTTCTTTACCGGGGATATTGACCAGTATGCCACTGCCATCCTTTTTGGTGATGGTGTTGGCTTTCTCCCTATCGGCTGTTACCGAAGCGGCAACCGACCAGGTTGCGCCCGGCGACTTGAACGCCGAAAGATCGGTAAGGTTAATGGTTTGCGCTTGTCTGTTCTGCCCCTGCCTGCCGCCCTGTGCCGAAGCAACGAACGGGATACAGGCCGCCCCTAAAAGCAATTGCAGGGCGATAGATCTTGGTGAGTACTTGTTTTGCATACTAATGGTGGTAATTGTAGGTGATATCAAATATATCGGTTTACAAATATGTGGTTTATAACTCAAAGATAAACAACGTGATCGATCACAAGGACAAAATTTTTCTTCTTGTATATACAAGTTTAAACCTATATTTATTGCTAAATGGATGTAGCTTTTTGGAAATGTTGTGTTACCTTGGCGATAGCTAATTTATAAGGCTATGCCCAATTTATACATCATAGCAGGTTGCAATGGCGCGGGGAAGACGACCGCGAGTTATATTGTTTTGCCGCAAATGTTTCAATGCAAAGAGTTTGTCAATGCAGACAACATCGCAGCCGGCCTATCTCCGTTCAATCCCGAAAGCGTAGCTTTAGCGGCGGGTCGACTCATGCTTGACAGGATCAACGAATTATTACTTGACGGCGTAGATTTTGCTTTGGAAACGACTTTGTCAACCAAGAGTTATGTGTCTTTTATCAAAAAAGCCAAGACTATGGGTTACGATGTTACGTTATTATATTTTTGGTTAAGAAGCCCGGAACAAGCAATGGAAAGAGTAGCTATAAGAGTTAGCAAAGGTGGGCATCATATCCCGGACGACGTTGTAGAGCGAAGGTATTATCGGGGCATCAAAAATTTATTTGACCTTTACATGCCTATTTGTGACGCCTGGATCGTTACTAACAATATGGAAAACCAACCTAAAATAGTTGCTCAGCAAAAAAAATCTTTGCCTGAAATAATTTTTAATAACGATATTTGGGTAACAATAAATGAACAACGCAATGACCATCAATAACAAACATATGGAGTTCGATGAGTTTGCTAAAAAATTCATTGACACTTTAAGTGCCGGCCTTAGGCAGATGACCGAAAAAGCTGCCGCTAATAACGAGAGCTTGGTAATAGGCAATATTGACGGAACGTCACGTTTGGTCCCAGCCAAAGAACTTCTTAAAACCCTTCCTAAGAAATAACCACCCCACCTGCGTTATGGATAGTAGCGGATACCGACCCCGAGCGTAATGCCTGCAGGCGTATGAGCGGATAGCCCGGGCCGTAGGTAACGCCCATTGGTTAGATGAATGGGTTGATGATCTTTAACTGCTTCTCTACCAGCAGACCGTGTTGCATATCTTCGGAATACAACGTAGTACAACCTGCTTCTAAGGCAAAAGCAACAATGATCGCATCGAACATTTGAAATTGATATTTTCGGATCAGACTTTCTGCCAAGCGGTATGCTTTCAGTTCTGAATTAGCTAATTGGCAATATGGCAACCAAACCATCAGCGCGTCCATTGCACTTTGCTTGGACATTCTTAACCTTTTGTGGCAGACATTCAAATACTCGCTGATGACCTGCGGTGATACAAGAGGACCGACCGTTACCAATCCATTGGCGACATCTCGCTTGGGGGACCGCCTCGCTATCATGTAAATAGATCAATACATTAGTATCGATAGCGGTATTACTCATAGTCGTTAGCTTCGTCCCTGTCAAATTTAAAACCTGACAGATTTACCCTGTATTTAGCTAACGCATTATTTATCTCATTTGCACGTGCATGATCATGAGTATTTAAGATACTCTCGGATTTTTCCGTTTGCTCGATTTCGAAAGCAAGCACTTCTATTCTTTTACCCACCAGATCATCGCGGAGTTCGAGCGTAAGGCTATTTGTTTCTGATGTCAGTATTGTCCGTATCATAATAACAAATTTAACTAATAAAGATGATGTAAGCAAAAAGCCCCAACCTACCGCCCCCTCACAAAATAGCTATCATCATACACATAGACCTTAGACCGCTTATTCTCCTTTTGATAATAAGAGCCATGGCGTAGGATCAAACTGTCGGTTGTCAGTTTGATGATCTCGATATCGGTCGTTATCGCTCCTCTCGTTCCTCGCATTTGGAAACCGATCTTGGTATGATCGTAGTTAAATACCCACTTGCCTTTTGATGATATTACTTTTGTAAAATTAGCGGATCCTATCCGCTCGAAAGCACCGTTTTGAATGAAAGACAGTTTGGTGCGACTGCCATTAGGAAGGGGCTGTGTTTCCGCCGAACCATAAGGCTTAACAGAAACTTGAACCCACTGGTGGCAGATGAGTTTCATAGCGTCGCCACCCGCTTTCAACGACATCAAAATTATTGCAATAAAGATCAAGCCGAGCATTCGCATAACTATTGATTTAGTTTTACTAAAGTAGAAAAATTCTAATAACAAAACCCAACTCCTAATACACCAAGCTCCTACCTCTCCATCTCTCTTATTTAGAATATATCCAAATAAGATTTACACAGCCGTCCGCTAAAAAAAACTTTGCAAATTTTGTAGCTTCGCCAACTAAAGGCTGTGGTGAGTTTAAACCAGTCCACGGCTATTCTTTACACTAAAGATCAATAAGATATGGCTTTTGATTTAGATATGATCAAAAAGGTTTACGACCGTTACGCAACCCGCACCGCGGCTGCACGTACCGCTACCGGCAAACCCTTAACTTTAACCGAGAAAATTTTATATGCCCACTTAAGCGAAGGTGATGCTAAAACAGCATTCGGTCGTGGTGTGGACTACGTTGACTTTGCACCAGATCGCGTGGCGATGCAGGATGCTACCGCCCAGATGGCCCTGTTGCAGTTTATGCAAGCTGGTCGCCCGCAGGTGGCCGTACCATCAACCGTGCATTGCGATCACTTGATACAGGCCAAAATTGGCGCTGTTGAGGACTTGCATACTGCAGTTGACATTAATAAAGAAGTTTATGATTTCCTGGCATCAGTATCGGATAAATATGGTATCGGTTTCTGGAAAGCAGGTGCAGGTATCATTCACCAGGTAGTGTTAGAGAACTACGCTTTCCCGGGTGGTATGATGATCGGTACCGATAGCCACACCCCTAACGCGGGTGGTTTAGGCATGATCGCGATCGGTGTTGGCGGTGCCGACGCTTGCGACGTAATGGCCGGCTTGCCATGGGAGCTTAAATTCCCTAAGCTGATCGGTGTAAAACTGACCGGCAAATTATCGGGCTGGACATCTGCAAAAGACGTTATCTTAAAAGTGGCTGGTATCCTTACCGTTAAAGGTGGTACAGGCGCTATTGTTGAATATTTTGGCGAAGGCGCGCAGTCGCTTTCGGCTACCGGTAAAGGTACCATCTGTAACATGGGTGCCGAGATCGGTGCTACTACTTCAGTATTTGGTTACGACGAAAAGATCGCTATTTACCTGAAAGGTACTGAGCGTGCTGACATAGCTGAACTGGCTGACGCTGTTGCCGAGCACTTAACAGGTGACCCAGAGGTTTACGCTAACCCTGAGCAATATTTTGATCAGGTGATCGAAATTAACCTGAGCGAGTTGGAGCCGCAGATCAACGGTCCGTTCACTCCGGACCTGGCTTGGCCACTGTCTAAATTTGCTACCGCGGTTAAAGAGAACAACTGGCCTGTTAAATTAGAGGTTGGCCTGATCGGTTCTTGCACCAACTCGTCTTACGAGGATATCACCCGCGCCGCGTCTATCGCCAAACAAGCTATTGATAAAGGCCTGAAAGCTAAAGCTGAATATACGGTAACCCCGGGTTCGGAATTGGTACGTTACACTGTAGAGCGTGACGGTTACCTGAACACTTTTGAGCAGATCGGTGGTGTGGTATTGGCTAACGCTTGCGGTCCGTGTATCGGTCAATGGGCACGTCATACAGATGATCCTACCCGCAAAAACTCTATCATCACCTCATTCAACCGGAACTTTGCTAAACGCCAGGACGGTAACCCTAATACGCACGCTTTTGTAGCCTCTCCGGAGATCGTTACGGCGTTCGCTATTGCAGGTGACCTTACTTTTAACCCGATCACTGATACGCTGACCAACGAGGCAGGCGAACAAGTGAAACTGGACGAGCCACTGGGTATAGAAATGCCGATCAAAGGCTTCGCGGTAGAAGATGCAGGTTATCAGGCACCGGCAGAGGATGGCAGCGCGGTACAGGTTATCGTTAGCCCTACTTCGGCACGTTTACAATTGCTTGATCCATTTAAAGCTTGGGAAGGTACCGACATTAGCGGCCTGAAATTGCTGATCAAAGCTAAAGGTAAATGTACTACCGACCACATTTCGATGGCGGGCCCATGGTTGAAATTCCGTGGTCACCTGGATAACATCAGTAACAACATGCTGATCGGTGCGATCAACTACTATAACAACAATGCCGACAGCGTGAAGAACGCGTTGACAGGTGAGTACGGTCCGGTACCGGCCACTCAGCGTGATTATAAGGCCCATGGCATCGGTTCTATCGTTGTTGGTGACGAGAACTATGGCGAAGGTTCATCTCGCGAGCACGCGGCGATGGAGCCACGTCACTTAGGTGTTCGCGCGATCTTGGTGAAATCTTTCGCCCGTATCCACGAGACCAACCTGAAGAAACAAGGCATGTTGGGTATCACCTTTGCGGACACTGCCGATTACGACAAGATCCAGGAGGATGACACGATCGATATCACCGGTCTGACCACCTTTGCACCGGGCAAACAATTAACCGTTGTATTGCACCACGCAGATGGCACTACCGAAAGCTTCCCGGTTAACCACACCTACAATGCACAGCAAATAGAGTGGTTCAAAGCCGGTGGCGCGTTGAATATCATCCGTGCACAGATGGCTAAATAAGCTGAAAGGTTAAAGGCGAAAGCTGAAAGGTCTTTTAGAGATAATATGAGCCTCTCCAAAATGGAGAGGCTTTTTTTGTTGATATGCGGATCTTTTATAACTTAGTTCAAAACTAAGCTTTATGACGACTGAAGATACTACTGAAATTTCTCCGCTTATACCTGAGAAAAAATATTACACGCCTAAAATGATACAGATCGGAACGTTTTTAGGAGGACCTATAGCTGCCGGGTATTTTATCAGCAACAACTATAAAGCATTTAGTAAAGCTAAGAAAGTAAGGCTGGTATGGCTATATACCATCATAGCTTCTTTTATCATATTCGGAGTGGTGCTGATCTTACCTGCTGATGCCGCTACCAACCGTGGCTCTCTAAAATATCTTGTACCACTTCTGTACTCTTGGGCGGCGTTCAGTTTGGTTAAATACTTGCAAGAAGGCCTTATAAACGAGCACGTGGCCTCCGGCGGTACCAATTACGGTTGGGGTCGTGTGATATTGATCAGCATAATTGGCTGTGCTATTACTTTCGCAGCACTTTTTATAGTGTTATTCGTATTGTTAACATTATTCCCATCTTTGGATATTTAAGGTCACAATGACACACATAACCTCTCAAGAAAACCACGATATCTCCCCTTTCCTTGCCGGTAAAAGCGAGCATATAGTTATACGGAAATAAGCTAAAAGGTTAAAGGCGAAAGCTGAAAGGTCTTTTTGATATGATATGAGCCTCTCCAATTTTGGAGAGGCTTTTTTGTTGAATGCATATTGACTCTTGCAAATGTTGATCGAACTTATTATTTTCATAGCACTTAGGTTAATTAAAATAATTACATGCAAAACGACCAAAACCTTGAACCGGCAGATGCCCTAACCCCGGCTACCGCTACCGCCCCTATCGAAGCTGAAACTTTCGACACATCAGCCGAAGACCAACAGGCCATTAACGATCATAACGACAGGTTATACGCCGCATTTCGCGAACAAGCCCAAAAAGATATGATATATGGCGCTCTTTGGTGCGTTGGCGGCACAGTGCTCACCATAGCGGATGTAGGCTTTATTTTTTGGGGTGCTATAGTTTTCGGCGGTATCCAGTTTTTTAAAGGCCTGTCTAATTACTAGCTGATGATTACTTTGGCACCCGGCGAAGAACTCCATTCATCCAAATTTCTATCCGGCAAAAGCAAGTACACTTTGATGTTGCTCAATGAGGTATCAAAATAAAGGGGCCTCTCCATTTGAAGAAGCCCCTCACAATAACGGTTAGATTGCAAGGTGTGATTTACACCTGCGCCAAACCACCATCCACAAACAACTCTACACCGGTGATATAGCTGGAATCCGAAGAAGCAAGGAACAAAGCGGTCGATGCGATCTCTTCTGACGAACCGAAGCGGCCCATTGGGATCTTTTCGATAAATACATCCCTGGTCTCTTGTGGTACACCGTCGAAAGTGGCGGTATCAATGGAACCCGGGCTGATCACGTTCACACGGATCTTGCGTGGTTGTAATTCCAGTGTCCAGGTGCGGGCGAAGGAACGGAGAGCGGCTTTACTTGCGCTGTAGACACCCATGCCCGGCAGACCTTTTACCGTAGCAATAGAGCCGGTCATGATCACCGATGCGCCGTTGGTCAACAAGGGTAAAGCTTTTTGCACAGTGAAGATGGTGCCTTTTACGTTGACATCGAATACACGGTCGTATTCATCGGGAGTGATAGTATCTACACCAACGTTCCAATGACCGACGCCGGCACTTGCATACAGTACATCTATTTGGCCTTTTTCTTTTTTAACGATATCGAACAGGCGGTCAAGGTCCTCCAGGTTACCTGCGTCGCCCTGCACACCGGTAACGTTACTGCCGATCTCTTTTACGGCAGCGTCCAGTTGCTCCTGCCTGCGGCCTGTGATGTATACGTAAGCGCCTTCTGCTACAAATAATTTAGCGGTTGCTAAAGCCATTCCGCTGGTTGCGCCGGTTATTACGGCGACTTTATTTTCTAATTTACGTGACATGATATTTTGCTTTTTTGTTATGAAGCAAAATTGCCTAATACCGGCCCATCAGAACGATGAGGTTTGTCAAGAAAACAATTGACAAATGTCAAGCGCCTCAGCGTTTGTTACGCAGCCGGCTCAAGGTTTCAGGCTTGATGCCGAGGTACGAGGCGATCATGGCTTGCGGCGCACGCAAGGCGAATTGCGGGTAACGTTGCACAAAGTTGTGGTACTTTTCTTCGGCCGTGCTGCTGATCACTTCGTTAATGCGGTTTTGTGAGGTGATAAAACTTTTATCGAGGATATCGCTGATCATCTTTTTAAAGACCGGGAGTTTATCCATCAGCATATTCATATCCGCCTTGGCAAATAGCAATACTTCAGCATCTTCGATAGCATCGATATTATATTTACTCGGCGTGCCATTGACCAAACTTTCGCGGTCGCTGATCCACCAGTTCTCCATCGCAAAGCGGATGATATGCTCATTGCCCTTATCATCAACCGAATATGTGCGAAGCAATCCTTTGGTAATGAAACAGTGATAGCGGCAAACGTCGCCCTCCTGCAGCAGATATTGGCGTTTCCGTAACTTCCTAATATGACTTGCCGACTCAAGGATGGCGAACTCATCTTCACTCACCTCGGCATGATCCAACACGTATCTTTTAAATATATCGACCACGTAGCTAATTTAGCAATTGAGCCGATCAATAGATATATTTACTGAACACAATATGACATCCCAAGAAAACCACGACATCTCCCCTTTTCTCGCCGGCAAAAGCGAGCATACACTAATGCTGTTCGATCATTTTATAAGTCGGTTTCAGGAGATAGGCCCGATCGATGTGGAGGCGACCAAAACCATGATCGGTATCTCCAACAGTAATAAACGCATTGCCTGGGTAACGCAATTGGGTAAGAATTTTATCCACGTAGTTTTCCCTTTTAAGCAGGAGTATGCGGATAACCTCTGCTTCCAAAAGGTAGGCCACGTGCCGGGGCAGAGCCAGGTGAACCATCATTTCAGGATGTTACAGGTTGACGATCTGAACGAAGAGGTGTTGGGATTTATGAAGTTGGCCTATGAAGAGGAAAATGGCTGAGACTTAATCTATCAAATAACTGATAATCAGTTATTTAAATTAAATTGAAAATGAAAAATGTTAACCTTTGTCAACTTTCCTTAAAGTTAAAAGACAATCGACCATTGACCATACCCTGCCGCAATTAAAAGATATTTCTTACGTTTGAACTTCCAAATATTGAAGATGAAAAGTGCAAAGACCATAACCCTGATCAAGATCGCGATCATCCTGCTGGTGATATCCGTCAACATCGGCTGCGATCAGGTATCTAAAAATATCGTCCGTAATAATATATCCGAGAGCCAGCTGATCGGCTATGTTGGCGGCCATTTTACGCTGATGAAGGTAGAGAATACCGGTGCGTTCCTAAGCTTGGGTAACAACATCCCGACCATCTTTAAATACATCCTGCTTATCGGTATGCCGATATTGATGCTGCTCGGTTCTGTGATATTTCTGATCATTAAGAAAGTGCCACGTATTCCACTGATCGGTGCCTGTTTTGTGATCGGCGGCGGCATCGGTAATATCTACGACCGTATCCTGTACGGCTCGGTTACCGATTTTATGCATATCCGTTTCGGCGCTTTGCAGACCGGCGTATTCAATATGGCCGATGTATCGGTTACTGTCGGCGCGTCGATGTTGTTTATTTGGTATTTTTTGGAGGATAGGAAAGCGAAGAAATTTAAGGAGGCGGAGACCGCGTAATGAGACCGGTTGCACAATGATTCCTAAACTTTATAATATCGTCGGCATTGGAACTATTACTTATAAACGTGGTATGGCTCACAATAGGTGCAGTCATTATTGCACTTTCTTTTTGGATCGTTAACGGGACTGAAAAGGTTCAATGCCCAAAATGTAAAAGTAAAAACGTACATGTAGATAGCCGCCGAAGATCCCTACGTATCTTAGTACTATGTATATTTATATTGACAATGGCAAGCGTGGGAATTTATGGGCTTATCTTAGAGAAAGACCTCGACCTTGTGATCTTATCAGGTCTCAGCTTATTTTCCTTACTGATACTGATCTTCGGTATAAGAGCTATTGTATTTTCTATAAAAGCCATAGTGCTTAGAATCACCAAATACAAATGCCGATACTGCAAAAATAAGTTTACCGAACCGATGATTGTGTAGCCCCTCCTACTGCTCCTCTCTAAAATAAACCTTATAATAATTCATCGACTTTTCGTCGTCGAAACCTTTCTCTATCAGTTTATTATCACCGTGGATATAGATATGGAAGTTCTTGTCCAATTTTAGCACGCTCTTGTAAACGCGTTGCTGTTTTTTTACGGCATTGTCCGATATCTGGAAGTTATCGTTGATCGGAGTGTCGAATTCCTCCTCGTAGCTGCTTTTATAAGCTTTGAAAGACTCGACCGCCTCGGGGTTGCCGATCACCTCCTGACCGAACTCGTCGATATCGAAGGTCTCTTTCTCTTTAAAGTATTTCATGCTGCGGTTAAGCAGGTCTATCTTATCAGCCTTGCTCATCTCAAATTCATCATCCAGCTTTTGGGTTACGAAGTTTTTGTAGATGCTTAGCGTATTGTTGGTCTGGTTAAAGCTATCGTTACGGATCTTCAACTGCAGGAACTGGTCTTTCCAATACACGGCGGCCTCGCTGCTGGTGTTGGTCTTATCGATCACTACCACTTTATAGCCGTTCTCTTTTTCGATATTAAAGATCAGGCAGCCTTTATCCAGTTTGTTGATATTGATGGCATTCTCTTCGTAGTCGACACCAAAGCCGTTATCCTCAGGATAGACTTTAAGGTAGGTCTCTTTATTCTCAGATTTGAAGATACCGATCACATCCAGTTGGTTACCCTCTATCTGCACATCGTGAAAATATGCCACGTATAACTCACCTGGTTTAATATTGGGATGATTGCTAACATTATACAGTTGTTTTGCGATCTGTTCGGACGCTTCATGAAATTTTTCGGGATCCTCAAAAGCCATCGTCGCGAAGTGGTGCAGCACGTTCAGGTTCAGATCATCGCTCGGGTGCATCAGGTGATAGACCTCGTTAGCTTTTTCGAACGGCGTCAGGAAGTATTTCATCAACAGCTTCGGGATCAACTCATCCTTTAACTCTAAAGGCTGTTCAGACAGCGCGTAAAGCTCATTGAGCGATTGATTGCCAACATGATGTACAGAAATTTTATCCAATGAAGCGTCGAAATGAGTTACCATAATATCTGCGAAGGTAAATAATTGTCATTGAGTCATTGGGTCATTGAGTCATTATTTTAGCGAGGGGTTGACAATGGGGCTTAGGAACATTGTTCTTTTATACCGACTTTTGTATTTGGTCAAAAGCCTAATGACTCGATGACCCAATGACCCAATGACGTTATACCAGGAAGATACCATCGTCGCATTAGCCACCGCCAACGGCGTAGGCGCTATCGGCGTTATTCGTTTGTCCGGACCGCAAGCCATCACCATCGCCAACAGCGTTTTTAAAGGCAAGGACCTGACCAAACAGGTTAGCCATACTATCCACTTTGGTAACGTTGTAGATGGCGACGTGATATTGGACGAGGTGTTGATGTCGATCTTTGTTGGTCCCCGCTCCTACACGCGCGAGAATGTGGTAGAAATATCCTGCCACGGGTCAAATTACATTATCGAGTCGATCATTAAACTGCTGATCAAACGTGGTGCCCGAGCCGCCAAAGCCGGCGAGTTCACTATGCGCGCCTTCCTGAACGGCCAGCTGGACCTATCCCAAGCCGAGGCCGTTGCCGACCTGATCGCCGCCAATTCTAAAGCATCACAACAAGCGGCTATGCAGCAGCTTCGTGGTGGTTTCAGCAACCAATTAGCAGCCCTACGCGAACAGTTGGTGAACTTTGCCTCGCTAATAGAACTGGAATTGGATTTTAGCGAAGAGGATGTAGAATTTGCTAATCGAGATCAATTGCGCCAACTGGTGATCAATATAGAAAATGTGGTGAGCAAGCTGATCCAGTCTTTTGAGCTGGGTAATGCCATTAAACAAGGCGTGAACACCGTGATCGCCGGTCGCCCCAATGCAGGCAAATCAACCTTGCTGAATGCACTCCTAAACGAGGATCGCGCCATCGTAAGCCACATAGCCGGCACCACCCGCGACACGATCGAAGAAGTATTAAATATCAACGGCATCAACTTCCGTCTGATAGACACTGCCGGCATCCGCGAAGCTACCGACACAGTTGAACAGATCGGCGTAGCCAAAACGATGGAGAAGATCAGTCAGACAGCGATACTGCTTTACGTTTACGATGCCTTAGAACTTTCTGTTGTTGACCTGCAAGCAGACATTGCCGAACTGGTAAAACCAGGCATACCAGCTATCATCGTAGCTAATAAAACAGATCTGCTGGATGATGTCTACACCCTCGACCTTCCCCTACCAAAAGGCACCGACCTGGTACAGATATCCGCCAAAGAGAAACAACATATCGACGAGTTAAAACAACTGATATACACCAAAACCGTAAAAGGTCAATTGAGTGCAGATGAAACCCTGATCACCAACATCCGCCACCTGGAAGCGCTGCAACGTACGCAAGATGCTTTGATACGAGTTTTAGACGGTATCGGCAGCCAAACAACTTCTGATTTTTTGGCGATGGATATTAAGCAGGGGTTACATTATTTAGGTGAGATTACGGGGGCTGTATCTACAGATGATCTGCTGGATAATATATTTAGTAAGTTCTGTATCGGCAAGTGACCTCATTTGCAATTCTCCACCCCACCCCGTAATTTGCTTGCACAAATACCACCACCCATGTTAGACATCGTCATCCCTGCCCGCACGGCCGACATCACGCCCGGCTTCTCCGTTAAACGCATATTGCCTTATCAGCTTAGGCGCATGGTAGGTCCGTTCATTTTTGTGGATCATGGCGGGCCGGTGGATATGTCTACCTCTGCGGCCAGCACGCTGGATGTACTACCGCACCCGCATATCGGGTTATCGACAGTGAGTTATTTATTTAGTGGCGAGGTCACGCACCGCGATTCGCTTGGGGTGGAGCAGGTGATCAAACCCGGTGAAGTGAACTGGATGACGGCCGGCAAAGGCATCGCACACAGCGAACGTTTCGAGGACCCGGCTATACGGGCCGGCGGTAAACTGGAGATGATACAGACCTGGGTAGCCCTACCCGAGATGGATGAAGAGGCCGACCCTTCGTTTAAAAATTTTACCGCGGATCAATTACCTGTTTTTACGGACACCGGCGTTTGGATGCGCCTGATCGCCGGCGATGCGTTTGGCTTAAAAAGTGAAGTACCGACCAACTCTCCCCTATTCTATCTGCATGTAGTGTTGGATCAGGGCAGCCGCTTCGGTATCCCAACGGGTTATGCCGAGCGGGGTGTTTACATTGCTAAAGGCAGCCTTACCGTTAACGGGATCAATTACACGGCTGGGCAATTATTGGTATTCAGCAAGGGTGTGGATCCGGTGATCGTTGCGGCCGAACATTCTACTTTAATGATGCTTGGCGGCGAACATCTTGGCGACCGTTACATCTGGTGGAACTTTGTATCCAGTCGCAAAGAGCGCATCGAACAAGCCAAAGAAGACTGGAAGCAAGGCCGGATCATTTTACCACCGAACGATAACGAGGAATTCATCCCTCTGCCCAATATCAACTCCAGACCAGCCGGAGGGCCTCCGCCAAATGCGTTGTCGTAATTCTGCTACCAATGTTTTGAATTTATCCCCTACCTTTGAGTAAAACGCATCATCATGGACGACAAAAACGTAGCCCGGGTTTATAAAATGTCATTCGCAGGTGTTTACCCGCATTACATCGCCAAAGCCGAAAAGAAAGGTCGTACCAAAGCCGAGGTTGACGAGGTGATCTTTTGGCTGACGGGCTACAACGCCGCCGATCTGCAGCGCATCCTTGATGATAAGACCAACTTCGAGGACTTCTTTAATAGTGCTCCCCTGCTGAATCCGAACGCCGACAAGATCACCGGGGTCATCTGTGGTTATCGTGTCGAAAATATCGAAGAACCATTGATGCAAAAAGTGCGCTATCTGGATAAACTGATAGATGAACTGGCCAAGGGTAAGGCGATGGAGAAGATCCTTCGGAAATAAGGATGCTAAACATTTTTTACAGATCTGCACGACCGGGATGTGCATCTTAGTTAACTACTCTCTAACCCGCTCTCTATCAAAACCTCATGCTGTAGTTTTTCTTTCAAAAACGTAAAATATCTACAGATCTGTTACAAAATTTATATCAATCCAACTTGTAATGCTTACCAACTTTCATTATATTTGCTATATGCTGAAAAGATGGGCTCACATACTTATTTCTGCATGGCTGATCAATGCCTTGATCTGCTTCCATCCCAATAACTTTTTAGAGTGTGATAATGACGGGGCTATCACTTCGTTCGATGAACGCTTTCCGTACAACACCGCTGTCGACATTTTTTTCAACTATGTTAATGCCGATAACGACCAGCCTGAAGATGGCACTCAGCACCGCATAGCCCACAGCAAGCGTTATATAGGCGCACGTTCTTTTGTTCTTAACATTGTTCCCCCATTCGTTCAGGAGTTCAAGCCTGTCGAACATATAGAGGCCATTGCCCGCAAGCATTTCCGCGCATGGGATAATAAGATATTCCTGCCGCCGCTGCACCATTTCCTCTTCCGGCTCAGTCCCTTCTAAATATTACTATGCGCTAACGTGACGGTTTCCCCGTCGCGCTGTTTATTGTATTGAACGGTAGTCTTGCTTAAACTACCATCACCTGCCATAGTAAGATCAAAAATGAAAAACACATCATTTATGGGCTTTTTAATGCCCGTAATTTTGGCTGCCTTTGTGTGCGGTTGCACGGCCACCAGCAAAGACACAGCTACACAAGAAGAAGAAAGACCGGAGCTGCCGGTAGTTACCTTAAAAACGGTCGATACCGTATTAAAGTCGGCCTATGTTGCCGATGTACAGGCCGTTAAGAACGTAGAGATACGCACCCGCGTTAAAGGCTTTTTAGAAAAGATCTATGTCGACGAAGGCCAACCTGTAAAAAAAGGCCAGCTCCTGTTCAAGATCAACGATGAAGAATACCGTGTTATGCTGAGCAAGGCTAAAGCTGCTTTGAGCAACGCCCAAGCCGCCGTTCGCGCTACTGAATTAGAGAACGCCCGCATTAAAATGCTGGTCGACAAAAAAGTAATATCCAAATCTGAATTGGATGTCGCTGCCGCCAAATTGACTGCCGACCTGGCCACCGTAGACGAAGCCCGCTCGACCGTGCAAAGCGCCGAGAACCACATGGCTTACACCAGCCTGCGTGCGCCTTTTGATGGCATCATCGACCGTATCCCGTTGAAAGCAGGATCATTATTAGAAGAAGGCGCATTGCTGACCGATATTTCTGACATCAGCTCCATGTTCGCCTATTTCAGTTTCCCCGAGAACGAATATCTGAAGTACGAGCGCAACAAGAATACCGGCACAGCCGACCGTAATGTTACCCTGTCATTATCTGACGGTAGCAGCTACAAGCACGCAGGTAAAATAGAGATCATCGAAGCTCAGATCGAACAAAGCACCGGCTCTATCGATCTGCGGGCGCGTTTCCCAAATCCGGAGAAGTTGCTACGCCACGGTGCTACCGCTAAGTTGTATATCACCTCGGCCGCCGATTCGGTGATACTGGTACCACAGCAATCCGTATTCGACATTCAGGATAAGAGCTATGTTTATTTGGTAGACAACAACAACACCCTGCACATCAAAAGTATTGTACCGATCACCCGTTTAGCGCACAACTATGTGGTTAAAGGCAGTTTACAGCCCGGCGACCGTATACTGTACGAGGGAACCCAAGGTGTAAGGGACGGCCAGACCATCAAACCAGTGGTTAAAGCCAAAGCAGCCCTGGTTGCCCTTGCAAAGTAATTGACCGACAGGTCGATGTCATTAAGTTAAGGAAAAGATCTTTTAATCAGTTGTCTGTGTCCTCACAGACAACTGATACCGAACTATGACCTGTCGTTTGTGAGGACACAAACGACGGGTGGAATGATATCGCCTTAAAGGATTTTACTCTTTTATTTCACGTCTATCAACATAAACTATGTTCGAAACTTTCATTAAGCGACCAGTGCTGTCGCTGGTGATCAGCTTGCTGATCACCTTGGTGGGGGTTCTTGCGCTTTTGCAATTACCTATCACCCAATTTCCTGATATCGTACCACCTTCGGTAACGGTTACCGCTAACTATACCGGTGCCAATGCCGAAGTTTGCGCCAAAGCGGTAGCCACCCCGCTGGAGCGTGCTATTAACGGTGTACCCGGTATGACCTACATGTCTACCGTGTGCAGTAACGATGGTTTGACCATCATTGAAGTGTTCTTTAAAGTGGGGACCGACCCCGACGTGGCTGCCGTAAGTGTGCAGAACCGCGTATCTACCATTATAGATGAGTTGCCCGAAGAGGTTATCAAGGCCGGGGTAACTACCGAGAAAGAGGTGAACAGTATGCTGATGTACCTTAACGTAATGAGTAAGGACAGCACTGCCGACGAGAAATTCATTTACAACTTTGCCGACATAAACGTTTTGCAGGAGCTAAAACGTATTGAAGGTGTGGGCCGTGCCGAGATCATGGGTGCCAAAGAATATGCGATGCGTGTTTGGCTGAAACCGGATCGCATGGCCGCCTACAAAGTATCGACTGATGACGTTATCAAAGCCATCCGATCACAGAACGTGGAGGCCGCGCCGGGTAAAACAGGCCAAAGCTCTGACCGATCGCCACAATTGTTGCAGTATGTGTTGAAATATCCGGGCAAGTTCTTCCAGCCCGAAGAATATAGGAACATCGTATTAAGGGCCAATACCAACGGATCTGTGCTGAGGTTGCAGGATATTGCCGAGGTAGAATTTGGATCCCTAAGCTATGGCATGGTATCCAAAACCGACGGCAAGCCATCGGCATCTATCATGATCAAGCAACGCCCGGGATCTAACGCCCGCGAGGTTATCGAGAATATTAAGACCCGTATGGCCGAGCTGCAAAAGACCTCGTTCCCGTCGGGTATCATCTATAACGTTAACTATGATGTTTCCAAGTTCCTTGACGCATCTATCCACGAGGTATTACGTACCCTGGTAGAGGCTTTCTTGCTGGTGTTCATTGTGGTATTCATCTTCTTACAGGACTGGCGTTCAACCCTCATCCCGGCGCTTGCTGTTCCCGTCGCTTTGATCGGTACGCTGGCCTGTATGCAGATGTTAGGTTTCTCTATCAACTTGCTGACCTTGTTCGCCCTGGTACTGGCTATCGGTATCGTAGTGGATAATGCCATCGTAGTGGTAGAGGCCGTGCACGTAAAGATGCACGAGGAGCATCTATCGCCTATGGACGCTACGGTGAGCGCCATGAAAGAGATCAGCGGGGCTATCGTCGCCATCACACTGGTGATGTCGGCAGTATTCGTTCCGGTGGCCTTTATGGATGGACCGGTGGGGGTATTCTACCGTCAGTTCTCGTTAACGCTGGCCTTCTCTATTGTGATATCGGGTATTAACGCGGTAACGCTTACCCCTGCCCTTTGCGCCCTGATGTTGAAGCACACCGACCCGACCAAAGGTAACGGTCTGCTGCCGCGCTTCTTCCGTGGTTTTAATAAACGTTACGATGGAGTATCGGGCAAGTATCAATGGTTGTTAGGCAAGATCGCCAGCAGAAGGCTGATCACTGTTGCGATGTTGGTGTTCTTCATCATCGCTACCTGGGGCTTTAACGCTATCCTGCCGGGCGGTTTTATCCCTACCGAGGATCAGGGTGTGATCTACGCCAACGTGACCACACCGCCGGGTGCGACAGTCGAGCGTACCGAACAAGTGTTGACCGCCATTCAGCAAAAAGCGCAAAAGATGGAGGACGTGGAATCGGTATCTACCCTATCGGGCTATAGCTTGGTGAACAACATTGCCGGTGCATCTTACGGTATGGTGATGATCAACCTGAAGCCCTGGGACGAGCGTAAAGCCGGGGTGAATGACGTAATGGGTGATATTCAAAAGCAGACCAAGAACATTGCTGACGCAACCATCCAATACTTCCCGCCGCCAACAGTGCCGGGCTTTGGTAATTCCAGCGGTTTCGAGATAAGGGTGCTGGACAAAACAGGTTCAGGCGACTTGCAAAAGACCGCCGAAGTGACCAACAACTTTATTAAAGAGTTGAACAACACCGCGGCAGTAGATGGCTCGTTCAGTAGTTTTGATGCTAATTTTCCGCAGTACATGGTAACCGTTGACCAGGCTATGGCAGCGCAAAAAGGCGTTACGATAGACGAAGCGATGTCGACCCTGCAAACACTGATGGGTAGTTTTTACGCGTCTAACTTTATCCGTTTTGGTCAGCTGTATAAGGTGATGGTGCAAGCCTCGCCCGAGTTCAGGACCAAGCCCGAGGATGTATTGAAACTGGCTATCAAGAACGACAAGGGCGAGATGGTACCTTTCTCTACCTTCCTGCAAATGAAACGCATTTTAGGGCCCGAGCAGATCACGCGTTACAATATGTACATATCGGCCATGGTTACGGGTGATGCCGCGCCGGGCTACAGTAGCGGCGACGCGATCAAGGCCATACAGGAGACCGCCGATAAGCACCTGCCTAAAGGCTTCAGCTTCGAGTGGTCGGGTATGACGCGGGAGCAGATCCTATCCGGCGACCAGGTGATCTACATCTTCATCATCTGTCTGGTGTTCGTTTACCTGTTATTAGCTGCTCAGTATGAGAGCTTCCTGTTGCCGATACCGGTCATCCTGTCGTTACCTACGGGTATCTTCGGTGCTTTCTTCTTCCTGAAGATATTAGGTTTGGAGAGCAACATTTACGCGCAGGTAGCCTTGGTAATGCTCATCGGTCTGTTAGGTAAAAATGCCATTTTGATCATCGAGTTCGCGGTGCAAAGGCAGCGCGAGGGTGCTACCGTATTGCAAGCCGCAATTGAGGGCTCGGTATCGCGTTTACGCCCTATCTTGATGACCTCGCTGGCATTCGTAGCGGGTCTCTTCCCGTTGGTGATCGCATCGGGCGCGGGTGCGTTAGGTAACCGCTCTATCGGTACGGCCGCCGCGGGTGGTATGTTGTTCGGTACCATCTTTGGTCTGATCATTATACCGGGTCTGTATGTAATGTTTGCCAGCATGGCCAAGATCAAACCTACAGAACCAAAGCCGGCCGGCGCACATGTAGACCATCATCACGACCCTGTAAACCTTAATTAATACTATGCTGAATTATCGAATAAAACATAAATACAAGCTATTTACAGCCCTGCTTCTGCTTACGGCCGCGGGCTGTAAGTACAAGGCCGTTGTAATAAAGTCGGACATGGCGGTGCCGGATACTTACACAGGTGGTAATGATACCACCACCATAGCGGCCGTGCCGGTCAATATTTTTTTTAATGATGCCGCGCTGCGTACGCTGATCGATAGCGCCCTCGTGCGCAACTTTGACCGCCAGTCGGCATTGCAGCACCTTGAAATGGCTACCGCCAACTTGCGCTACACCAAAACGCTGATGCTACCGCAAGTGAACGCCGTTGCTACCGCCGCTGCAGATAAATACGGCAAATACACCATGAGTGGCGTCGGTAACTTTGACACCAACCTATCAGGCAATATTGACGATAACCAGCGCGTAGGTACCAACCCAACGCCTGATTACTTTGTGGGCTTACGTGCCTCCTGGGAGGTTGATCTTTGGGGTAAGCTGAATAACCAAAAGAAAGCGGCCATGGCCCGTTTCCTGGCGTCAAAAGCAGGTTATAAGTTGATCACTACCGAACTTTCGGCACAGATCGCGATATCTTATTACCAATTGATGGGGCTGGATACCGAGCGTGAGATCATCCGCCGTAACATCGTTTTGCAAGAGAACGCGTTAGAGATCGTGAAAATCCAAAAGTCAGGCGGCCGAGCTACCGAACTGGCCGTGCAACAATTTGCCGCGCAATTGGCTAACACCAAGGGATTAGGCTACGGTATATCGCAACAGATCACCGAAGCTGAGAACCAGCTTAACTTGCTGACCGGCAATTTTAACAAGCAGATCAAACGCGATACCTCTATCATCGCCTTACCGATGCCACAGAATGTGAGCGCAGGCATCCCCGCGCAGCTACTATTGAACCGCCCGGATATACGCCAGGCCGAGTTTGAATTGACCGCCTTTAACGCCGACATCCGTTCGGCAAGGGCAGCGTTCTTCCCAAGTCTGACCATTACGCCGTATGTGGGTTATAACTCGTTCAAGGCAGCGTTACTGTTCAACCCATCATCGGCTGTATTCGGTTTGATCGGCGGGTTGACCGCCCCGGTTTTAAATCGCCGCAAGATCAAAACCGACTACGAGTTTAAGCTAGCCGAAGCTCGTCAGGCCTTATTCCAGTATCAAAAGACCATCGTCACCGGTTATCAGGAAGTGTTGAATGGCATTAAAGGTGTAGAGAACTACAGCAAATATTACGAGCTAAAACAAACGGAAGTAGCGGCTCTTAAGAACGCTGTATCTGTAGCCAATGACCTGTACGTGGTGGGCCGTGCCTCTTATTTAGAGGTGATCACTGCCCAACGCAGTGTTTTAGATGCTGAACTGGAACTGGCTAACATCAAGAAGAATGTATTTATGAACCAGATAGGTTTGTACAGGGCGCTTGGTGGGGGTTGGAGATAGGGTTCAACATCCCAATTGTCAAGCTGAGGAACGAAGCACCTTGACGCGTTGCATGGCAGCTATGCTACTAAACGAACGTCACGACCATTCATCGGGGCGTTCGTTTATTTACGGTCCGCATTCCATTAGGACAAACGGTGCGTTATATCATCAGTGATGTCACTTTCTTTTTTCCGCAAAAAGAAAGTAACCAAAGAAAAACTCCCGGCTGTGGGTATCGTCTACCGACGGTCTGCGCGAAGGCAGGGACAGTAGATACCGACGATTCCCAATGCCGGAGAAGAGATAGCATATTTCAGGTCCGTGCTTTGGCAGAGTTCGGTAAACACTGCCCACTACAACTGCAAACTATTTCCCGCCCGTTTTCAGATACATGTAGGTTATCCCCACAACCAGCAGGATAAATAAAAAGATCAGTCCGGTGATGCCTTTCTTTTTGTCCTGACGCATTATCCAAACCATTAAGGCAACAAGCGGCAATACAAAGATCGCCCAGAATATTAGTGATGGTAAACTCATAGTCTTAGTTCATAGTTAATAGATCGCAGTTCATGGTCGGGAGTTCTTTTTACTATGAACTATCATCCATGAACTATGAACTCATTTTAAAACGGCATCCTTGCCAATGGTGCTATATCTTGCCCTACAAATTCGCCTTTTAAGTATTTGTAGTAGCCGGCAATAGCTATCATGGCGGCGTTGTCGGTACAGTATTCAAATTTCGGGATGAAGGCGTTCCAGCCTTGTTGCTCGCAAAGTTCGGTCAGTCCCTGGCGTAAGCCGGTATTGGCTGATACGCCGCCTGCTAAGGCAATATCTTTGATGCCGTATTCTATCGCGGCGCGTTTCAATTTATTGAGCAGGATGGTAACCACGCGGTATTCTACAGATGCGCAGATATCGGCCATGTTCTCTTGCAGAAAGTCAGGGTTGGTCTTAACGTTATCACGGATAAAGTACATGATGGATGTCTTCAATCCGCTAAAGCTAAAATCATAATTCGGGATCTGTGGCTCGGGGAATTTGTAGGCACCGCGGTTACCCTGGCGCGCGTATTTATCTATCAGCGGACCACCCGGGTATGGCAGGCCTAACACCTTGCTGGTCTTGTCTAAGGCTTCGCCGGCAGCGTCATCTGTAGTTTGACCGATGATCTCCATATCGAAGTAGTCTTTTACTAAGACGATCTGCGTATGCCCTCCCGAAACCGTCAAACACAGGAAAGGAAAACTGGGTTTATGATCGCCGATAAAATGAGCCAAAACGTGGCCTTGCATGTGGTTCACCTCGATCAAAGGTTTATCTAAAGCCAGTGCGAACGACTTGGCAAAGGACACGCCCACCAATAAAGAACCTAAAAGACCCGGACCGCGTGTAAAAGCTACCGCGTCTATGTCATTTTTGTTTACTTTTGCCTTTGATATAGCCTGTTGAACAGCGGGGATGATATTTTGCTGATGCACGCGTGAAGCCAGTTCGGGCACAACGCCGCCATAAGCCTCGTGAATGGTCTGATTAGCGATCACATTGCTTAAGATCTCGCCATTCATACACACCGAGGCCGATGTTTCATCGCACGAAGATTCTATTCCAAGTATTACAGGCACGTTCGTCTAATTTTGAATTATTGATGGAGTGAATGAGTGAATATGCGGTTAATTTTATTAAACCAAATGTGGCAAATGCTGTTTAACATTCACTAAGTCGCTCACTCACTAATTCACTCATTGTATAAAGCTGCAAAGTTATTAAAAAAGTACTCAAAATAGCGCTTAGTATTGTCCTGGTGATCCTGTTATTGGTGAGCGTGCTGTTATTGGTACTGCAATACAAACCCGTACAAACTTACGTTGCCAAAAAAGTAGCCGACCATTTCTCTCAGGAATGGAAGACAAAGGTGTACATTGGTGGCCTTTACGTTAAGCCATTTTCATCTATTGTGCTGGACAGTTTGTATGTACTGGACAAGCAGAAGGACACCTTGCTCATTACGCCAAAGTTGACCGTCGAGCTTGACGGCTTCTCTGTTTTCAGCAGCATTAGCGAAAAGAAACTTCATTTTAGTTTGATCGAGTTGGATAATGGCTCCGTTTACCTAAAAAAGCTGAATGACACTACCAGTAACCTCGATTTTATCATTGATTATTTTGAATCGAAACCGAAAAAACCGGATACAGCCAAAACTCCGTCCAAGCCCTGGACGATGGTGTTCGACCGTTCGGTGGTGAAAAATTTCCGTTTCAGATATCTAAACAAAACGGCCAAAGAGATACATAGCAATGCTATCGATTTTGACAACTTGGATGTAAGCCGCTTGAGCGTAGATGTGCGCAACATGGACTTGGTGAACCACATGTTCAAAGGTGACGTGCGTAAACTGACCCTGCACGAAAAGAGTGGTTTCCACATCAATAACCTAACAGCGATCGCCACCGTCGACAGCAATAAGATCACGGCCGAGAAACTTTATCTGGAAACACCGAACTCGATACTGCGCGACTATTACAGCATGAAATTTGCCCGCTTTGGGGTGATGAGTGAGGATTACGTGAACAGTGTTATCATGGAGGGGAATTTCAAGTCGTCGCAGATATCATCTAAAGACATCACCTACTTCACCCCTACGCTGGATAAGACCAAGTTCGACCTTGGTATCGACGGTAAGATCAAGGGCACCGTAGCCAACCTAAAAGCCACCAACCTGATGGTGACCGCCGGACAGGCAACTTACCTCAAAGGCAATTTTAAAGTAAAAGGCCTGCCCGATATTGAGAGTACTATCCTGGAGTTGGACTTTGACCAGGTGGCCAGTAATAAAAAAGACCTCGACAAGATATACAATGACTTCTCGGGCACTAACAATCAAAAGCTGCCTGCCATTGTGGGCAAGTTCGGCAACTTTAATTTCAAGGGACGTTTCTCGGGTTTGACCAACGACTTTATCGCTTATGGCGAATTCAAGACGGCGCTGGGTAGATTTGAGTCGGATGTGAATTTGAAGATAGCTAAGGGTGGCCGCCCAAGCTACAGCGGCAACGTAAAACTCTATGATTTTGCCTTGGGCAAACTGATCGATCAGCCCGACCTCAACCGCATAACCGCCGTGGCCGATGTAAAAGGCAGCGGCGATGACCTGAAGTCGCTCACCGCTAATGTAAAAAGCCAGATCGCTTATATCGACTTTAATAAATACCGCTACCGCAACGTAAAGGTGGACGGGTCTGTTAACAGGCAAGTTTTTGCAGGGACGGTATCCGTAAATGATAAAAATGTTAACCTCCACCTGAAAGGCACTGCCGATATTGCTGGTTCGCGCCCGGATTACAACCTGACGGCCAGCATCATTAACGCAAGGCTGAATACGCTTAATCTGACCAAAGATACTATTACTTTAAGTGCAAATATTGATACCCGCTTTAGCGGCAACAACCTGAACGACATTACGGGCAAAGTTTCATTAAGTCCTATCCGTATTGTAGACCCAAGGCATAATTACCTGGTCGATTCGGTAAACCTCACCGCTTCAGGCTCGGGCCGCCAAAGGCTGATCAGCTTAACCTCGCCCATGGCCGATGGCAGCATTAAAGGCAATTACAACGTAGCCAGCTTGCCCGATTACTTTAAGTCGGTAGTGAAAAAATATGTACCATCGTACAAGGCAGATATCAAACCATTCAAGCCCCAGGAGTTTGATTTTAACCTCAAGATCAAAGATATCGACCCATTGCTGGCCCTGTTTGTACCCGGCCTTAGCATCCCTGACAAAGGCACTATTGTAGGCAATTTCGATTCGGCCGATCAGCAGGCCACGCTTAGTGGCTACATCAAAACCGTCAAATACGGCGGCATGGTACTGCACGATCTTATCCTTGACGAGAATACCACCAAAGATCAGCTGTCGGTCAACGTATCGCTCAACCAGATAGATATTACCAAGGACCTGTTTATCAAAAATGTCAACATATCTAATTTCATCAGGCGCGATAGCGTCAACTTCAACGTCAAACTTTCGGACGTGAACGCGACCAACCAGTTAGACCTTTACGGACTGGTAAAATTTGGCAAAGACACGGCCGCCTCGGTAAGCATCTTGCCGTCGGATGTGTTTTTAGAGCGTCAGCGCTGGAAGATACAGGAGCAGGTAAAGATCAAGTTTTTGGACGGCAAGACCCAGATATCCGGCTTTGAACTGACCAACGGCCAGCAAAAGGTGAAGATAAACGGCCTGATATCCGACGATGTAAAAGATCAGCTGAAGGTAGAGTTCGATAAGTTCAGCATGGCCACACTTAACCAGCTCACCAAGCCATCGGGCATTGCGCTTAACGGTTATGTTAACGGCGGTGTCACCCTAACGGCCATTACCAAAGCTCCGGGGGTGGATGCGCAATTACGCATAGATTCGCTGGCGATGAATGAGACACTGATCGGTAACGTGAAGATCGCTTCGACGCTGGATAACGACCGCTCGCAGGCTAAGGTTAAACTGAACATCCTTAACCGCGGATTGGAGACGATGGATATTTCGGGTTTGTATAACCTGGGCAAGGATACCGAAAGCAGTTTTGATTTCGACATTAAAATGAACCAGGCCGAGGCCGTGATGCTGAACCCTTTTGTAAAAGGTTTGGTATCTAACCTAAAAGGCCATATCTCTACCGATATTAAACTGACCGGCAGCCCTAAAGAGCCTAAATTGAATGGTAAGGTGATATTTGGCAACACCGGCCTGGTGGTTGATTATTTAAAGACCGCTTACACCATTAACGACGTTGTTACGATAGATAACAGCCTGATCAAAATTGATAAGTTGACCCTAACCGACGTAAAGGGCGGCAAAGCGGTGGTAACCAAGAGTACTGTTGACCTGAGAAAAATATCTGAGCCTACACTCGATATCACCATCGAGCCAAAGAATTTTCAGGCGCTCAATACTACTTTTAAGGATAACCACGTGTACTTTGGCACGGCTTACGCCACGGGTACTGTCAAATTTAAAGGCCCGGTAGATAATATGAGCATCGATATCAATGCATCGGCCGAGGAGGGCACGGTATTCAATATCCCGCTTAATACCTCGTCTACCGCAAGCGATTACGACTTTATCCGTTATGTGAGCCATACGGATACCACCCAAAAGATAGAATCGGTAAATTCCTTTAAAGGTATCACCCTTAATTTGGTGCTTCGTGTAGACGAAAAGAGTTTGGTAAAGATCGCTACCGATTACGGTAAGCTGGAAGGCCGGGGCGTGGCCAACAACTTGCAGCTCAAGATAAACAGCCTGGGTGACTTTGAGATGTTCGGCGACTTCCAGATATCGTCGGGTAAGTTCGAGTTTACGGCCAAGGACTTTATCAGCAAGAACTTCTCTGTCAATCAGGGCGGTACCATCCGCTGGACCAGTAACCCGGCCAATGCCGATATCAACCTGAAAGCCATTTATGAGGTGCGTACAGGTATCAACAACTTGTACACTGCGGCCGGCCTGACATCGCCGCAGGGTAACCAGCAAAAATTGGTACAGGCCGAACTGATCCTGACAAACACCCTATTGCAGCCGAAGATAGATTTTGATTTTACATTCCCTACCGACCCATCCATTAAAGATGACCTGGCCACTTACTTGCGCGACGAGAGTAACCGTAACCAACAGGCCCTAAGTTTGATCGTACGCCGCCAGTTCGCATCGGGCGCGGGTAGTAATATATCCGATCAGGTAACACAGACGGCCGAGCAGGCGTTGAGCGAGTTTGCCTTTAACAAACTGAACACGCTGATATCGCAATCCAACATCAAGTTTGCGGATATTAACATCCGCTCCACCAGTGATGCCAGCGCCACGCTAAGGTTTTTTGACGACCGCCTTATCTTTAACGGCAGTTTATACAACGCGTCGGGCAGTAATAACCTGTTCGGTAGTTCGGGTAGTTTCTTCGATTCGGATATCAACAACTTCACTAAAGATTTCGAGGCCGATTACCTGATCCGCCCGGATGGCCGTTTGCGCGGGCGCTACTCGTACCGGGTACTGAACGGTAACACGCTGGATTTTTTTAGCAACCAACTGGGCGTGCAGTATGTAAATGGCGTAGGCTTGGTATATCAGCGCGATTTTGACAGCATTGGCGAGTTTTTGAGGAGCTTGTTCAGGAGAGGGCGTAAACCCGCGGCGCCGGCGGTGACCGTACCCGGCAATACCGCAGTGATCAAAAATTGACGACGACGACGATCAATACCTATTATCGCACATGTTAACCAAGATCTGCTATCTTTAGATCATGCTGAGCCAGGATGATATCAATTTTTATTTGACCGTGTTTAGGGAACTATCCCTAACGGATATCATCGACCTGGTAAAACTGGCCAAACGCCGCGAGCTAAAAGCAGGCGACATCTTTATCCCCGAGGGATCCATGTCTAAACGGTTAGCCTATGTAAGATCGGGCCTTATCCGCGCCTACACTTTAAAAGCCAATGGCGAAGAAGTGACGATGATGCTGCGTTGGGAAAAACAACTGGTTGCATCGCTGGATAGTGTGGTACTTGGCAAGCCATCGCGATTCAACTATCAGGCCATGGAAGATACCGTGGTGATGGAAGTAGACTATCACCAGGCCTTGCAGATCATTGATAAAAGCCCCAAACTATCGGCCCAGCGACAAAACTTATTGTTAGAGATATTGGGCCAGGCGATGGACCGCATCGAGTCGTTTGTAATGCTATCGCCGGAGGAACGTTACCTGAAACTGGTAAAAGAAAAACCCAACATTGTTGACCGTGTAGCTGACAAACACCTGGCAACTTTGCTGGGCATAACGCCGGTATCGTTAAGCAGGATACGGAAGCGCATAGTGAAATAACAATGCTACGTTATCTGCAAGGGTAATATTTAAACCCTATTTTAGCGCGCTCATCAATACGATATCCTTTGCGCTACTTTTTCCATATCGCCTATCATGGCAGCAACTACAGCGGCTGGCAAAAGCACCCCGACGGACCAAGTGTGCAGGATGTTTTAGAGATAGCGCTAAGCCGGATCTTGAAAAGAACCACCATTGTTTACGGCTGCGGCCGTACCGATGCGGGTGTGCACGCAAGCCAGTTCTTTTTCCATATTGATGCGGACGAGGTGTGGGATTTTGATCTGATCTTTCGGCTGAACAATGTACTGCCTGATGATATTTCTATATTCGATATCATCCCGGCGCAAAATGATGCTCATGCTCGTTTTGATGCTATACAGCGGGGATATGACTATTACATCAATTGCTATAAAGACCCCTTTTTAAACCGGTTCAGTTCTTATTATCCGGCGGCGAACTGGGATCTTGGCAAAATGCAGCAAGCCGCCAACCTGTTATTAAAGTATAACGATTACTATGGCTTTTGTAAAACACCAGACCGTAACAAGCACACCTTATGCGAGGTGAGCGCAGCCCAATTATTCGCCGACGATACCGGCGACAGGCTGCGGTTCCATATTTCGGCTAACAGGTTTTTAGGTAAGATGGTGCGAACTATCATAGGTAAGCTAATGGATGTTGGGAGTAACAAGATCAGCGTTAAGGAATTTGAATCGATATTGGCCTATCCGCAATTAGCCGGCGAGATCAAACCGGCCTATCCGCAAGGTTTGTATCTGAGCAAAGTGACCTACCCGTATCTGGATCTGCCTGCCCGAAGTAGTTTCGGAACGATACTATCCGGCGAGGCAGCAAGCTGGACAAAAGTTTAAGCTGCTACTTTTTCTCCTCTGCTTCTTCTAACTGGTTCTTCAACACGGCAGCCTCTGCTTTTTCTACCACGATGCCCTGGCGGAGCAATCCGTATAAACTCATATACATATTGGCCACCCAAACCAACGAGAAACCGGCAATAATGTAACCACGCCAATCGTCAAGCAGTAATTTAAACCCCGTCAGCGCCAGGAATAGGATGGTGACGTAATGACTAAAGCAGTACTCGCAAGTAAAAAGGTAAAAGAACTTACGCTCGATGATGGTCTTACCCTGGTGGCAACGCTTGGCGCAATACTCGCGCGGCTCGCGAAAAACCTCCTCGTGGGTAACGGTCCAGGCCACACAGGCAATTGGGATAGCCAACAAGAATAACCATATGATCTGTGTGGTAAGCGCCATAGTTTGCTGTTTAACAGAATGTACAACAAGGATCGGGGGAAATTGATTGAGCATATTGATCAAGACGCAGATCACCCCACTAAATGTCGCATTCGGCTATCACAACAATATGATGATACCTTATATCTTTACATCAACAAAAACGCTAAAATAAAACACGATCAAATTATGGAAACCTCTAACAAAACAACCCTCACCGTTTCGGCTACCATTAACGCGCCCGTAGCTAAAGTTTGGGAATACTGGAACAAACCCGAGCATATTACCCAATGGTGCCAGGCATCACCGGATTGGCATGCGCCGTATGCCGATAACGACCTGCAGGTTGGCGGCACTTTTAAGACCACCATGGCAGCTAAAGATGGCAGCTTTAGCTTTGATTTTGGCGGTGTTTACAGCGAGGTTGAGGGGCACAAATATATAGCCTACGCAATGGGCGACGGTCGCGAGGTGAAGATCAAATTTGAGGCCGACGGCGACACTACCGCCGTGACCGAAAGTTTTGATGCCGAAACGCAAAACCCCATAGAAATGCAGCAAGCCGGTTGGCAGGCCATCCTGGATAACTTTAAAAAGTATACCGAAGAGAATTAAGCAATTAATATCGGTATCTTTATAACGCCGCTATTGAAACACAAGGGCGGCGTTTCTGTTGTGTAAGCGACCCGTAATTAAGCATATCGATATTTATGAAACGCATTTGGATCATCATTTCAGCAGTAGTTATCCTGATACTCATCGGCGTATTTTACTACCGCTACTATTACGTGTTTGGCGACGGTGTTAAAGCCGGCACCATGAATTACTTTGTACACAAAGGGTATGTCTTTAAAACTTACGAGGGGCGCCTCATCCAAAGCGGGATCCGCAGCCAAGTGCAAGGCAACATCGGCACTAACGAGTTCATGTTCTCGGTGACCGACCCTAAGGTGGCCGAAAAACTGAACCGCAGTGCAGGCGCATTTATAGAAGTTCATTACAAAGAATACCTGCACACCCTGCCATGGCGCGGCGTGAGCGAATTTGTAGTGGATAGTGTGATCACAGTAACGCCGGTTAGCCCTGTACAGCCTTAAGATCTTTTTCCAACGCAAATAAAAAAGGCAGGATCATTGTGATGATGATCCTGCCTTTTCTGTTTATGAACTATTTGTTATTTCTTCTTGATCTCTACCCTGCGGTTCAATGCACGGCTTGGCTCATCACTTCCTTTGGCAACCGGGTTGGCTTCGCCGAAACCCTTGGCTGTGAAAGCATCAACAGAGATACCACCATTTACCAGGTAAGTTTTTACGGCGTTGGCCCGCTCTACCGATAGTGACATATTGTGTTCGGGAGTACCTTCGTTAGATGCGTAACCATTTAAAGTAAAGGTGGCCGAAGCGTCTTTCTTCATTTCGGCAACGGCTTTGTCCAGGATCTGGTATGAGCTGGTCTTCAACACAGCCGAATTGAACTCGAACTGGATATTTTTAAAGTTATAGTCCGGTTTCAATATCGGCGACATCGGTGCGCCTGCATTAGCTTCAGGCTCCGGTGCTTTTTGCTCTTTTGGCGGTGCTGTTACGGGTGCAGGCTCGGGCGTGGCTACCGGCGGCGTTGGTTGTACTAAAGGTTTTTTGGCTTTACAGGCCGGCACTACGGTCACTGCTGCCAGGGCTATGGCTAATATAAAAAAGCTGCTTTTTAATTTCATGATAGATATAATTTATTCGGTTATAGAACGGGGTTTTACTTTTCAAATTGCCGATCGCCTATCGTTTCGTGTTAAAAACAGCAATTGGCGACGGCACTTATTGAACAAAGATAACAGGCTAAATATGTTTGCAAAATTTAATTTTCATGTAACACTTTCTTGCCGATGTGGTCTTTAAGGGCAATAACTTGCTACAATGAAGATCCACATTATAACAGCCCTTTTAATATTCACTATTGGCAGCGTTAGCGCTCAAATGAAGCGATACACGCCCAAAATAGAACCATGCGATTGCCGCTTTAAAATAGACAGTAGCTTTGTAAAGATCCTGCCCGACTATTTGAAAACCACCTACTCCGAACCGTTCCCCAAGATAGACAGCAGTTTTAAGACCCGGTGCGGTTACCTTATCGTGCCCGAGAACCGGAACAAGCGGAATGCTAAAATAGTCAAACTACCTTTCATTGTGGTAGAGAGTAAGAACCCGAACAAGAAGAAAGATCCGGTGCTATTTACCGCCGGTGGTCCAGGCAACAGCTCGCTCAGTTGGGCCTTGAATATCACCAAGGATGAACTGATCAACAAGCGCGACTTTATCGCCTTTGAACAACGTGGCACACGCTACGCCATACCGAATTTGCGGGTGCTGGATCTGGATGTAGCCATTAAAGAGTCGTACCGGAAAAACCTGAACAAGGACAGCATGCTGATCGTAGGCATCACCAAATACAAAAAAACGCTGGAGCAAAAAGGCATCGACCTGAGTGGCTATAACAGCGACGAGACCGTATCCGATATCCACGACCTGCTGACCGTGCTCAAAATAGATTCTGTCAATCTGTTAGGCGGATCCTACAGTGGCGCTTTGATGACGGCTGTTTTACAAAAAGATCCGTCGAGGATACGCTCGTTGGTCTTAGATTCGCCATTGCCGATGTTCGCGGCGATAGATGAGGACGAGCCGGCAAATTTCAACGCGGCTTTGCAGGAACTCTTCCGCCGTGTTGGGCGCGACTCGGCCGATCAGCAACGCTATGGCAATATGTACCAACGGTTTCTGACTTACTTTAATGGCATCACCAGCAAAACCTTCTATCTGTCCTATCTGGAAAAAGGAACCACTGATAGCCTCAAGATCGCCTACACCAAAAACGAATTGCTGATGGAGGTGCTGGATGCCCTGTCCGACCAAAACAAACGCAAGGATCTGGCAGCGATAGTCAACCAGATGATCGCCGGGAACCATGCACCCTACGTTAAACATTATTTAGACGAACTTTTCCGCCGCAACTCCGCGCCCGATGGTATGCGGATCGCCGTTAGCTGTGGCGACCAATCGGCCTATCACAGCAAGGAGGTGGTGCAAGATTTGTATAAGGCTTACCCCTACCTTACTAATTTCAGGATACATGATGTGCCACAGATCATGTGCGATTGCTGGAAAGTGCCACCTACCAAGCCGTCGACCAAGCTACCCTACTATTCTTTAAAACCCGCCCTGCTGGGCGATGGCGCTTTAGATCCGAATTGTAGTCCGCTTTACCTATCGCGCCTGAAACACTATATGCCCAACGCACAAACCTTCCTGTTCACCCAAAAAGGACATGGCGTTGGCGGCAAATACTGGAAAGAGATGATGCTGAAGTTTTTAGATGATCCGTATAGAAAGATATCATCGCCAAGTGCAGAGGTGGTGAAGTATTGATAAGATGCCCGATGGTGGCATAAGTTTCCCCAGCCATGTTTCCAAACTGTCGATCTACCATTAAATAACGGCTTCGTCAGTGGCGTTATTAGGTATTTTTTAGCTTTATCCGTACATTCGGCACGTTATATGCTGCTACCGGCATAGGTCGGCACGGATTATTGTCCGCACCGGCGGCAGGCTACCCGATCGGCCTGATGAAAAACGACCGCATAACGCTACAACTATGGGCTCACTTCCGTACAATAAAGACTTAGGTACCAAACAAAAAGCATTAACAATTAACCTTGATCCCCCTATCTATGGTTCGTTTGCCGAAATAGGTGCAGGTCAGGACATTGCAGCTCATTTCTTTAAGGCCGGCGGCGCGGCGGGGACCATCGCCAAAACCATGTCGGCGTACGACATGACCTTCTCTGACAGTATTTACGGCATCCCCGAAGTTAAACGTTACGTAAGTGAGCAAAGGCTAAAAGCAATGCTCGACCACGAGTACGGCCTGCTGATAGAACGTTTGGCCGGCAAACGTGGCGAGAATACTACTTTTTTTGCCTTGGCCGGTACCTTTTCGGCATTGAATTATCAACGTACCAATGACGGCCATGGCTGGATGGGTGTGCGTTTCCAGACCCAACCGGGCGGCATACCAAATGATGTGATCATTCACGTTAAGCTAAAGGATAACGAGAATAACCTGCAGCAACAAGCAGTGGGTACCTTGGGCGTAAATTTGTTGTTCGCCTGCTTTTACTACCGTGATAAACCGCTGGATTTTCTCCTATCATTGATGGATGAGTTATCGCGCGAGCGCATTCAAATAGATATGATCCATTTTGAAGGGCCGGAGTTTAACAAGGTGGACAACCGCTTGATGAGTTTATACCTGGTAAAGTATGGAATGACGGATGCGGCACTGTTCGGTCCGGATGGCAAGAACAGGCAAGCATCCGAGGTGTTGTATAAAAAACACATTGTGATCGTACGCGGCCGCTTCCGTCCGTTAACTAATGTTCACGTCGATCTGTTCAAACTTGGTGTCGAGCAATATAAACAGGAACCTGATGTAGACAAGGAAAACCTTGTAGTATTGACCGAGCTTACGTTACAATCGCTCAAAGAACGGGATGCCGACGAAAGTGCCTCTATTGACGAAAAGGACTTTTTAGACCGGGTAGATATCCTTTGCTCTTTGGGACAAACGGTATTAATATCCAACTTCCACGAGTATTATAAGGTGGTCAATTACCTGTCCAAGGTCACTAAACAAAAGATCGGTGTAGTGCTGGGTTATCCCAACTTAGAATATATATTTTCCGAAGAACATTATCGCGACTTGCAAGGTGGCATCCTGGAGTCCTTTTCTTCGCTGTTCAGTCGTAAAGTTAAACTATTCATTTACCCTACCCTACGCGACGGTGAGATACTGAACACCAGCAAATTTACTTTGCCGCCAAAGTTGATCGACCTGTATGAGTATTTGTTAGCTAACGATAAGATAGCTGACATCTGCAACTACAAAGAAGAGAACCTGAAGCTGCATACCGATAAGGTGTTAGATATGATCAAAGAACACCAAAGTGGCTGGGAAGAATTTGTGCCTGCTGAAGTAGCCAGCATTATTAAGGAGCGCAGCCTGTTCGGTTACGCCGGCGAGGAAACAGCCGTTGCCGAATAAGTAAGGCCTGTTTTTGCTATTCTTGTTTCAATACCGCCATTATTTCGGCTTTGATCTCGTCGGGACAGTTGCCGGTGACCTCAAAGCTTCCGATATCCATATTTACAGAGATAGATCCGCCGCATGCGCTTAGTTTTTGGCGTAATTCCGGACTTAGTTTCTTGAGCATAAGTTCCTGCATTTGCAGTTCCTCACGGCTGGCAATGCGTGTCATAATGTTTTTAATTTGGGTAGATGTAATTATTCTTTATACGAATAATTTTAATTAAAGATATAGCTTAAAGGAATACTGCTAAATACCTAATTGAAGTAGTTTTTGCGTGTTAGGAAACCTTATTTGCTTTGACAGAAACCTATGTAAACCCTTAAATGGGTGATCTGCCAATGCCAAAATAGCTGAATATAATACCAATTACGTACAGCAAACGGCCCGGCGATCCTGCTTATCTTAGGGTGAACCAGTTATTCCGATAAATAACTTTCCGTTTACCAACCGCCCTGCTATTATGGAGGGCTGCCAAACACTGCTATGATAGAATTAAAGCTACCCATTAAAGCCATGCTGTTAGCAGGCGTACTGACCGCCGACCGCGCCGCCGCTAACACCACGTTATTGACCGACAGCGTAAAAACAACATCGAAACACGCTATAGTAGAAACCGACCGCACCGCCTGGTGGGAGAAAGCCCGTTTTGGCATGTTCATCCATTGGGGTGTGTACACTATCCCGGCGGGTGTTTATAACGATAAAAAGATCCCCGGTCTGGGCGAGTGGATCATGCACGATGCCAAGATTCCGCTGGATACTTATAAAGCTTACGCCAAGCAATTTAACCCCACACAATACAATCCCGATGAATGGGTAATGATGGCCAAGGCCGCGGGTATGAAATACATTGTGATCACCACCAAACACCATGATGGCTTTGCCCTGTTCGACAGCAAAGCCAGTGATTGGAACGTGGTAAAAGCCACGCCATACGGCAAAGACCTGATCAAACCATTGGCCGATGCCTGCCGCAAGCAGGGCATGAAACTGGGTTTCTATTACTCCCAAGCTAACGATTGGACCAACCCGGGTGGCGCTGCCGCAGGCGGCCATTGGGATAAAGCCCAGGATGGTAGCATGGACGATTACATTGATAAAGTAGCCATACCGCAGGTGAAAGAGATACTGACAAAATACGGTGACGTAGCCGAACTTTGGTGGGACGTCCCTACCGGCATGACCAAGGAACGCGCCGCTAAATTCCTGCCAATAGTGGCTATGCAACCAAACATAATTACTAATGATCGTTTGGGTGGTGATGTTAAAGGCGACCTGTTCACGCCCGAGCAATATATCCCGGCAACAGGTATATCGGGCTTGTGGGAAACCTGTATGACCATGAACGATACCTGGGGCTTTAAAACCACTGATCATAACTGGAAATCATCGCAAACGCTGATCCGAAACCTGATCGAAACATCAAGCAAGGGTGGCAACTACCTGCTTAACGTTGGCCCCGAGCCTACGGGCAAATTCCCGCAACCTATTGTGGAAAGATTGGACGCGATCGGTAAGTGGATGAAGGTGAACAGCGAGTCTATTTATAATACCACACCAAGTCCGTTCAAAGTATTGACATGGGGCCGCGCCACTACCCGCCACGAGGCTAATGGTAATACCACACTTTACCTGCATGTGTACAACTGGCCGACCGATGGCAAACTAATGGTGACCGGCTTACAGAACGAGGCGATATCTGCCAAATTATTAGCCAACGGCAAAGCACTTACAACTTCTAAAACCGACGGTAACCTGTACGTAAATGTACCGGCAAACGCATCGGACGAGAATGCGACCGTGATCAAACTATTGATCAAAGGTAAGCCTGATGTAACCCCATTCGTCCCAACGCAAGAAGCTGATGGCACGATCGCCCTGTTACCCGGCTATGCTGATATGCATGCTGCACAGGGTGGCGAAGCCATGCGTGCCGAAGGCGGCAACGAGCAGAACATCGGTTACTGGACCGACCCAAAATCGTCAGCATCATGGAAATTTGTGGTGAAGAAAGCGGGGACATACAAAGTAGAGACCGCGGCAGCTTCCGAAAAAGGCACTAAGATCACCCTTAAGTCGGGCAGTGAAACGCTAAATGCCGATGTTGATGCTACCGGCGGTTACGGCAGGTATAAAAAGTTAACCCCGGGTACTTTCACATTCTCTGCACCTGGTACTTACACTATATCCTTAGCATCCAACACCGGCACCTGGAACCCTGTGAACGTGCGTAAGATCATATTATCCCCTGCTAATTGATATTAGGCCTCAGACTTACGAAGTTTTAAAAACTTCGTAAGTCTTTATAGTTTTTTGCTACTGCCCCGCCAACACAGGTTTATCCGCCTCGGTAGCTATAGCGGCTTTATAAAAGATCAGCTTTTCTTGCTGACTGCTGCCCTCAAACTCTATCCAACCGTAATATTTTTTGCCTTCTTTGGTAACCTGTATTGGTAAATACAAGTGGCCTTTATCGGTCCAGTTG
The DNA here is from genome assembly GCF_015222005.1 of Mucilaginibacter myungsuensis. GTDB lineage: Bacteria > Bacteroidota > Bacteroidia > Sphingobacteriales > Sphingobacteriaceae > Mucilaginibacter > Mucilaginibacter myungsuensis. Next base: position 252,066 of record NZ_JADFFL010000003.1, read on the forward strand.
CCGCGCCAGGTAACGGCCCTGCTGGTGCTGTTCTCTACCCGGCGCATCACTACGGCCGCGCTTACGTTATACCATTCAGATGAGTTGAGCCCTTCGTGAATGACCTGTCCGCTGTTCAGTGGTGGCAGTATATCGTCGCCCGTAGTTGCATCTGTGCTGAAATTCAGGAAGCTCGACACAACTGAATTAGCCATAAAATCCAGCTTCACAATATTGTTCAGATTGTCGGCAACGTATTGGGTATAAAACACCACATCATTCTTACCATCCTTGTTAAGATCAATAGCCACAGCCTCCTGCATTTTTAAACTTTTGCCGCTCAGATCGGTGTAGATCATTGTGGGCTGGTCCTTCGGCGGATCAATGACCGGCGTTGGGATAGATACAGGTGTTGGGTCTTGTTTGGAGGTCGATTTTTTGCAACCTGCAAGTGCAATTATCGCAACGGCGATGCAGGCATAATTTTTAAAATTCATGTGTGATAACATTTTACTTATTGAACATTTGTCACGTTATGCTAACGGGTAGACGAATTATCTGCCGCTGATGTTACAGGCGGTTGCAATAATTATCGTCCGGTAAAATGCTCTTACGCAGGCAAAATGGTTTTCGCTACTGGTAAATGTTATTTGGGGTGGTAAAAGTAAAAATGGTGGTTTCATCGTCCGACCGAACCTCCAAAGTACCGCCGTGGGCACGGGCTATTTCTGATGCGATGTACAATCCCAAACCTAAGCCATCTTGCCCCGGTTTTTCGTGCCCTTTGGCAAATGGTTGAAAGATGTTGGCCATAATGCTTTCGGGGATCGGCTTACCGCTGTTCTGTATAAATAACAAAAACTTGTTCGGGCCACTCTCGGCATTGATCAGGATCGGACCGTCTGCCGCACCGTGGATCAGGGCGTTGCCCAACAAGTTAGAGAATAGTTGTGCTACCCGTTTACTATCGCAATACACAGGGTGCTCCAGGTCGGTTTGCAGGTCTATTTCCCGCTCCGGCCATATCAGTTGCAGTTCTTCTACCACGTGGCGTAAAGGCAGTTCCATTTGCTCGGCCGATTGTTGCAGCACTATGCCTGCCCCCATACGCCCTCGGGCAAAATCGGTCAGGTTATTGATCAAACCCATCATCCGGTGGTGCGAGTTAAGCAACACCCCGGCAAAGCGTTTGGTGCCGGCCTCGTCCAGGCGGCCGCGATGCATCAGCTGGGCTACATTTTTTACCGCGCCTACAGGGTTACGCAGATCGTGACTAAGCACGGCAATGAATTGCTCGCGCAGCACAGCTATCTCCTTCTCTTGCGATAGGCTGGTCTGCGCTGCCTCCAATTGCTCATAATTATCAAAGTGCATGGATATCAGCTCGGCGTATAGGTTGAACATCCCTATTGTTTCGGGATTATTTACTGCTGCCGGGTTAGGGTCAATAGCGCATAACGTACCGAAGAAACGCCCACCCTTAAGCCAGATCGGTACCGATATATAACTCCGCAATCCATACAACAAAGGGGTGTGATGACCTTTGTATTTACTGTCCAGTTCAAAATCGTCTACAACTATCTCTTCCCTAAACTCGCGCACCTCGTGGCAGAGAGTGGTCTCTACCTTAAGTTCGCCACCTACTTTTAAACCAAAGTTGATATTGTCCTTAACGGCGCAGGCCACCCAGCGGTCCTCGGTAACGCGGGCCACGGTAGCGAAGCCCATGCCTGTGGTGCGGCATATCACATCCAAAATAACCGGGATAGCAGTGATAGCGGTAATGGCCTTAATATCAGCGGGTATGGTGTGAGTATTCAAACTATTGGCGTAATTGGAAATAAAAATACGGTATTGACGCAAAGATGCAAACCAATGCAACCGATCTTTTTAACTTATTTGATAAACGTTCATTTTAAAAGATAGTTTATCCGCTGATTTAGCTATTTTAAAAAAAATGCCTAACATTGGGTAACCTATTGCGATACGTTATATGAAACCTAAATTTTTATCCATCTGCTGCCTGTTGCTGTTGATCAGCGTTAGCGGCATCGCGCAAACCACCTACTCTATTAGCGGAAAGATCAAGTCGGCCAAGGGCGCGCCTTTAGAAGCTGCGACGATATTTTTGGCCGGATCGCAACGCGCTACCATCACCAATGCCGAGGGCGAGTTCACACTGAATAATATCGAAGTGGGCACTTATGATCTGATGGTGAGCATGATCGGTTACGCGCCCATCAAACGCAACCTCATCGTTCGGGACGCACCAGTGACCTTCGATACGGTGATGCAGGTAAAGCCCGTTATGTTGGCCCAGGTGAACATTGGTCGGAAGGTGGACCGGGAGAGCTACCTGAAGACCTTTATCAAATATTTTATGGGCGAATCGGCCAATGCCAAGGCTTGTAAGATCATGAACCCTAATATTATCGAATTCAGCACCAATAAGTCTGAGTTGAAAGCCTATACCGAGGATTTCCTGATCATCGAAAACCCTAAACTTGGCTATCGAGTTAAATACCTGCTGCGCAATTTTAGTTACGACAGACTGCGCGACGCGACCTTTTACGAAGGCGAATCGGTGTTTGAAGAACTACCCGGCACACCCGAGCAACAAAAGACCTGGGTCACCAACCGCCTGCTGGCTTACAATGGCTCAATGATGCATTACCTGCGTGCCCTGTACGCCGATAATACGCGCGACCAAGGCTTTTTGACCTACCAAATGCTGAATACCCTGCCACCGATCGAAGTGACACCTAACCCTATCAATACCGAACAGTTGATCAGCCGCACGGACAGTAATTTTATGCAGTTCAGGTACAAACACCGGTTGTATGTGCTGTATGATAAGAAGAAGGCAGCGGCCGACAAAAAGCCGTCGACAAAAGAATCAGAAACGATGAAGCTGGACGATAAGGGGTCTATCTTTATGATGGATGGCGAGGTTGATAAACGCGGGAGCATAGCCCAGCAAAAAGCATTGCTGATCCAAAACTTTTGGGGCAAAAAAAGGATCGGCGATCAGCTACCTATCGAGTATGTGCCGCCAGCCGCCGATCCCGGGTCTAAATAGCGTTTTACTTTTTAACTACCGGCCAGCCATTCTCCCAGCTCAATTTGCGGATGCCTAAATGCTGATCCCTATCGGTGGTGTAAGTGTGGTAGGCCATCCAATCGGCGCCATCAAAGCCGGCTACCGAGTTGTGGCCTAAGGCGTAAACGGTTTTGGGTTCGGTAGTGTCGCCGCCTAACAGCAGTGTGCCGCCGCCTTTGGCCAGGTCCTTGCCGTCTCTATCCAGATATGGTCCAGTGATCTTTTCGGCACGACCTACGCGAATGTTATACGTGCTCCTTACACCCGAGCAGCAACTATCCCACGACAGGAACAGGTAGTAGTAATTATCCTTCTTGTAGATGAACGGAGCTTCTAACGCGCCATCACCCGGATCCTTATCGTTATACTTATAGTCGCGCGGGCGGCTGGCAATGGTGTACCATTCCTGCGGTTCGGCCACGGTCTTAAGGTCGGGGTTAAGTTTAACCAGTTTCAGGCCATTCCAGTGCGAACCAAAGCTGAGCCAGCCGGTACCGTTCTCGTCTACAGCAAGGTTAGGATCGATCGCATTCCAAGCATCACGACCTAATACCGACTGTACCACCATTCCACCGTCGACCCATTTATAATCTTTCGACTTAGGGTCTAAGGTTTTATTGGTAGCCACACCGATCACCGAGGTGTTAGTGCCGAACAGCGAAGTAGCATAATACAGATACCATGTCCCCTTATGAAAACTCAGGTCGGGGGCCCAAAAACCTAAACCCTTAAAGGCGGGTAGCTTTTGCGCCACCCACTCCGGAGCCCCGCTAAAAACGGACGGCTGCTTGGTCCAGCTTTTCATGTCTTTCGATGACCATACCTGTATGCCGCCCCCGGTGTGATAGGCGTAGTAAGTGTCTCCTTCTTTAACCAGGCAAGGGTCGCGCACAACGGGGTCGGTAGTAACATCGCCCACCTGCATACGGGTAGGGCGACGAGCGTTATTGACAGGTGGCGTCTGCTGCGCATAAGCTGATATGCCGCAGGCCAGCATCAGGGTGAATAGTAAAGTTTTGTTCATGGTGGTTTATGTTTTGGTGTTGAGTTTATAGGATGGTGGTCAGGATCACTACGCCTTTTGATGGCAAACTGATCTTGACACCTTTATCTGAGGCGATATTCTTAATGGTCTTTTTTGCTACAGGGAACCCTTTAGCGTCGACCAGCCGATCAGCGTCAAAATAGTTGAACTGATGCAGGGTAAGTTTAGCCTTGTCTGCCAAATTAAGGCTTACCGTATTCGGTGTATCGGTAGCGTTGACTAAAATAAAAGTATAATGCGTTTGACCCTTGTCCTCAAAGCTGATCGCCGTTGTCCTTAGTCCGGCAATGCCTGTGCTATCGGTCTTTAAAACCTTACTGCCCGGCGGGACATATTTTGACAGCAGCGACCATGTGTAATACCATGGTCTCAGCTTCTCTAATTCGGGTTTACCTTTCTCTTCACCGAAGCTGTCCCAAAGGCCCCATTCCTTCCATTCATAATCGTTCAGGTCGCCATTGTTGGCCTTACGGCTGGCTACATGCATGGCATCATCTAAAGCCCAGGCTATCATACCTGCCTGACCGGCGCGCATGCTTTGTACCGCATAATCGGCCATCCAAACGCCGTACTGAAAAGTGCCGATCATCTTTTGCTGATCTTGAGTTTTGCTCTTACCTTCAAGCATCCCGGCCTCGCCCATAAAAAAGGGTTTTTCTTTGCCTTTAGAATCGTTAGTGTTGATATAGTCGCGATAGTAGGCGATGTCTTTCTCGTAATCCGCGCCTTCAATTTCTTTAGCGGTGGCGTACCAATGGATCTCGTAGGCATCCATCGCGTTCACCAACTTTTTATCGGCAATGATCTGTTTTATCCAATGGTTATCCCAGGCCACATCCGGGCCAACGATCTTTATCCTATCCCGAAGGTTTCGGGCTTTCAACTCGGTATCCAAATTCAGGATCGATGTGCGCCAGGTGGCAAAACTTTCGGTGTACATCCAGTCGCCATTGGGTTCGTTACCCAGATTGTAGTATTTGATGCAGGTGTATTTTTTTGTGTTGATGAGGTGTTCCAAAAAGTCGCCGATGATATAGGTCCAACGCGGGTCGTATTCCTGTATGCCGTCAAATCGTAGCTGTTTGCGGGTGCGGTCTATAGTGTTACCCTTACCTGAAGGATCGCCCCATTCGCCCAAAACGACGGTCACACCTCTCGACTGGCAGTAGTCCAGTATCCGGTAAAGCACCTTGGCGGTGTTGGAGTTAAAGTCGTAGACCGGCTGCCCGCCCAATGGGAAGGTCTTGCAGTAAAGCGTTGCGTTCATCACTACACGGGCAAACTTTAGTTGCATAAAATCGAGCCGGTCGAAGGTCTGCTGCCAGTCGGCATCGCTCAGATCGCGGGTCTCGTAGGGGTCCCATTGAACGCCGTTACCTAAATAATTGTTGGTGAGGATGCGGGTAGGATCAACCTTGACCGTGGTTTGCGCAGACGCATCTACAGTAAAAAGCAGCACTAAAGCGGTGAACAGGTGGCGTAGATGGTTTCTCATTCAGCGGGTCCGGAAAATTGGTTCTTCTAATATAGGCACGGTGTGTCGGTCGATGGCTATCTGTCTCAAAATAAAAATACAGCGTAATAAAATTCTTACCATATTTGGGTTAAACCATCCCCTTGATGAAATTTTTACGGTCGCCGATAATTTTCGCATCAATTAGCCTGATGCTTTGTGTCGCCATAACTGAACAGGTGATGGCCCAGCAAAGCAAATTTAGGGTGGTCGGCTACCTCCGCAAAAACGATATCGAAAATGGCAATGCTGCCACTGTGGATCTGGATAAGGTTAAGGTGATAAACATCGCCTTTATCAACCCCGATAAAAATGGCGAGCTGCGAGCCATGCCGTCCTTAAAAGCCTTTGTAGATCAGGCGCATCAAAAGAACGTAAAGGTTTTGGCTGCCATCGGCGGCGGCTCGGCACCGGCCTATTATACCGATCTTTTGTCTGATAGTTTACGGGCAAAAGTAACGGCCGGTCTGGTGAAATTTGTTATAGACAACGACCTTGATGGACTGGATGTGGACCTGGAGGGGTCACGTATAGACGGCCACTACGAGGCCTTTGTGATAGCCCTTGCCGATGCGCTGAAGCCTAAAGGCAAATTGATCACAGCGGCTGTAGCAACGGGCTATAAATATACCGATGCTGCCCTGCAACGCTTCGACTTTATCAACATCATGTCCTACGATAAAACAGGACCGTGGCGCCCTGCTAATGCGGGTCAGCACTCGCCCTATGACATGGCCGTATCCGACCTTCAACATTGGGTATCGGTAAAAAAGATCAGCAAAGAAAAACTGAATATCGGTCTTCCATTTTACGGATACGGCTTTGGCGCCCGAGCGCCGGCTGATGCAAGTTATAGATCCATCATAAACAAGTATCCGGATGCCCACCTTCGCGATACGGTTGGCACCACAGGTGGCGGCGTGATCTATTATAACGGTGCAGCTACCATTACGGCCAAAACAAATTTTGCGCTAGCGCAAGCGGGCGGCGTAATGATCTGGCAACTACTGCAGGATGCTACAGGCCCGCATTCGTTACTCAATATTATCGACCGAACTATAAAAACCAAAAACACAAAATAAGTAAAGCCGGAATAGCGGCCATAAATATCATTATCATGGAGAGACGAGAGTTTATCAAAAACAGCGCGGTGACCGCCGCAGGGATCACTATTTTACCGTCGGGCAGTTTGTTCGCATCCGCAGATCAAAAAGTACGTTTGGGCTACATTGGCGTGGGTGCCCGCGGCATGAGCCACATATCCGAAGCTTTGCTGCGCGACGATGTGGAGATCGTGGCTATTTGCGATACCCAGGAGCGGTCGCTCGGTATCTGCCGTAACGCTATCGCAAAAAAAGGCCGCGCGGCCGCTAAAGAATTTACCGGTGGCACCGATGCTTATAAAAAACTGTTAGAGTTAAAGGATATCGACGCGGTGATAATCTCTACCCCGTGGCAGTTCCACTTCGCGCAGGCTATTGACGCCATGAAGGCTGGCAAATACGTGGGCTGCGAGGTTATTGCCGGATTGACCGTTGATGAACACTGGGAGATCGTTCGCACATCTGAAAAGACCGGCATGCCTTACATGACCTTAGAGAACGTTTGCTACCGCCGCGATGTTATGGCCGCGCTGAACATGGTTCGGCAAGGATTATTCGGTGAGGTATTGCACGTTGAAGGTGGCTATCAGCACGACCTGCGTAAAGTACTCTTTAACGACGGCAAGCAAATGTATGGCGGCGGTGTAGAGTTTGGTGAAAAAGCCTACAGCGAAGCCCAATGGCGCACCCAATATAACGTAGATCGCCCCGGCGATCTGTACCCCACCCATGGTGCCGGCCCGTGCATGAATTATTTGGACATTAACCGCGGTAACCGTTTCACCAAGATCGTATCGTTCGGTAGTAAAGCGCGGGGCTTGGCGGCTTATGTGGCAGAACTTTCTCCCGGTCACCCGAATGCTAAACTGAACTATCGTAACGGAGACATTAACCAAACCATGCTTACCTGCGCCAATGGCGAGACCATGTTGCTGACCCACGACACCCACCTGCCGCGCCCATATTCCTTAGGTTTCCGCATAGACGGCCTTAAGGGCACCTGGATGGACGTGAACAAAAGCGTTTACATTGAAGGTAAGTCAAAGAAATACGACGTTTGGGACCCGGCACAAGAATGGTTCGATAAATATGACCACCCGCTATGGAAAAAATACGCTAAAGAAGCCGAAGGCGCCGGACATGGCGGTATGGACTGGTATGTGTTCAATGCGTTCATCACCGCTGTCAAACAGAAAAAGCAAACCCCTATAGACGTGTACGATTCAGTAACGATGAGCGTGATCGCGCCGCTATCTACCCAATCTATCAACGAGGGTAACAAGACTTTGGAGTTCCCTGATTTTACCAAAGGTAAGTGGAAGGACAGGAAGAATACTTTTGCTTTGGATGATAGTGGATTGTAGTTTCATGGTGGCTAATTAACCACGAAGGACACAAAGTAAGGAAAGCACAAAGAGCATAAAGCCTTGCAGGTAATAAACTTGCAAGGCTTTATGCTGTTTGTGAAAACCTTCGTGGTCTTTGTGTTTAGATCATCAGTGTCTACCTCCCGGTCGTTTTTTTGATCACATCCGTCTCTTCGGCCTTGTACGGTGAACCATCTTTACGGAAGATATCGTGGAACCAGATCAGCGGTTCGCCGCCGTTTGGCATTGGGGTATCCCAGGCGAAAATGGTGTTGGTCTTACCGGCAACAAAGCCCCAGTTAATTGCACCAACGTTCTCTTTCTTCAACATCGGCATTACGTTGCTGAATAAGCTTTTACGGGTGCGGGCCATGTATTCGGTACAGATCAGCGGGCGGTCGTGGGTTTTTAAAGTGCGCACTTCAGCCTCGTGTACGGGGGCATCGTCGTAGTTATGATAAGTAACAATGTCCGAGTTCAGCACCTGATAAGCATTCAGTTTCTCAAATGACAGATCCCAGATACCTACCGATAGCGGCTGATCAGGGTTAACCTCGCGCGCCCAACCAAATACTGACTTTACCAGCGGCAATGAGGTTTCGCGTTTGCCTTTGTTGCCAGGCTCGTTGTATAGATCCCACAGCAGAACGCGTTTATCGTGCGCGAAAGTGGTCAACACATCCTTAACATATTTTTCCAGACGAGGCATGGTTTTAGGGTCTTTCATGGCCGGTACGCCCGGATCCATAACCCAGCCCGAATTGTGCACACCGATCTTTACCTCGGGTTGCTTGCCAATTTTAGGATCTTCGTTCCAGCAGTCATCAAAAAACACGAACATGGTTTTGATCTTGTGCTTATCGGCGATCTCCAGGTATTTGCTCACACGGGTCTTGAAACCTTTAGGGTCGGCCTCGTAAGCCAGACTGTGCAGGAACACGCGCATGGCGTTAAAACCAATGCCTTCGGCATAACCTAATTCACGGTCGATGGTGGTAGGGTCAAAAGTATCGGCCTGCCACATCTCTAACTGGTTAATGGCACTGCTCGGGGTAAAATTAGCGCCGGCTATCCAGGGCTGTTGGGCGTACCAGGCTTTCGCTTTCTCTACCGACCAGCGTTGGCCCTTAGCAGCAGTAGTTTTTTTGGTTTGCGCATCGGCAGTATAGGCTCCGGCCAGCAGGGCGCCTGCCAATAGCAAACTGGTTAATTTTTTCATGTTTGATGGAATTGGTGTTTTCGTTGAATAAATGCGCCCCTAATATAGCTTAAGTGTACACCAGGTAAAAGGCTTTTCTGTTTCGTTGCCCGAAATTGTTTCAGTATAGCCCGGTTTTGAGCCGTTCGGTGGCACTATCAGCGACATATTGAAGCCCATTCGGGTGTTGGGTTTGGGTTGCCCGCCTAAAAACTTCCAGGGCAATGCCACATCCGCAAAGTAACCATCCGCTTGTTTTTTTAATGACACTTTGAACCGTTGGTTTATTTTTTCCCATTGACCGGCCTCTCCCTCGAAGACAGTGACCTCGCCATTGGCAGTAAGCGATAACTTAAATATGCTTTTGCCGGGCATATCATAACTTCTGTTTTGAGGGTCGATAAATAGCTCCACATCAGGTGGGTTCGAGGCTACCGTATCCAGATCAGCTACCTTTACGGTCAGATGTAGGTCTTTATTATCAGCTGCAAAATATCCCCGCAAGTTAACAGGCCCTTTTTGTCCAATGAACATCTGATATTTGTCCTTAGCAGTGATCTGTCTATTCGTCCCGTCAGGAACAGCCAAATTTTTCTTCACCATAATTTCGGGCATTACATGCCCCCTGATCATGACCACTTCGCCTTTGCGTTTATCCGAGTAGTTTGCTGTGCTGGTCAGTGCCGCAACATCTCCGTTATCTAACACGGTCAAGCTATTCCATAAACCTGACCTATCCGCCTTCAGATCAAATGGCACCGACTTACGGGTAAAGTTCCGGCCGGAGGGATCGCCGATCACTACTTTCATTTCCGAATGGTTCATATTATTGATGCGCCCTTCTGTTCCCTGATAGGATAAGATCGTCTCGCCCGACGGTAGTTGGCGTAAGTATGGTGCACCCGCATAGATGCTGTCAGGGATCTTATCAGCTAAAACATATTCTCTGTCAGCGCTTTTGGCATCTACCGTAGCAGCCCAATTATTTTTGACGCCACTCCGGATCATGTAAGGTTTAAAGTTCTTGAAGCCATTATCCTCTATCGCGAAAATGATCTCCTTGCTATCTTTTAACAATACCGGCACCGGCATACCATCCCTTGATCCTTTGCGGAAACTTACCGCAATGGCGGTCGACCAGGTAAGACCACCATCCTTTGAGCGTACCATAGAGATATTTTGCTCGTTAGTTTTGGTGAAAGGGCCTTCGTTGGCAAAGAATAACTGTATCTCGCCATCGGGCATTTGTATGGCCGATGGTTCCCAACAGCCATCCTCAAATTTGCTACCTGCCTGGTAAAGAGTGCGCTCGTCAGTCCAGGTTTGGCCACCATCGTAACTCTTTTTAGTTTTAATACCGAAATGTTGGGTGGTGTCAGTACCGCGTGGGCGCGGGTTGTACATGGCCAGCAGCGACCCATCTTGCAATTGCAAAATATCGGGCACAGCCATGGCAATGCTGTTCTGCCTTGCCGCAATAATTATTGGTTCGGACCATGAAAAATTAACATGCTCGCTACTGGTGATCACCGTGTTACCATCAGCCTCGTAAATACAGCGCAAGGTGTTATCTTTTAATTGTATCATACGGGCATACCCCGCGTTGCGGAAATTATCTGACGATATTTTCCGTAAGGTCCGTGCATCCCAGGCAATACGTATGCCCTCCACAGGCGGGTGGTAAGTTTGAGCGGACGCAGGCCGACCACAAGCCATCGCAACAAGCGACAACCCCAACAATTTGATAACGATACTTTTCACGGCGAACAGTGTGATGGTTTGCCGCTAATATAATTATTTACCCACCAGCGTGTAAGTTTTGCCCGTGACGGTTTTGATATCATACAGCTTGGTCGGAGCAAATTGCAAGCCTTTCAATTGCGATGCATCGGCAATGATCGGGGCTTTGATCTTATCTACATGGTAGAACGGGTTAGGGTTATCGCCTTTAGCTGTCGCCATTGTGAAACCGCCTGATGGTTTCAGGGCATCGTGCAAGCGCAGGCGCAAGTTGCCGCCCAGTTTTGAAGTGATCTGCAATTTGGTGACCGCCCCGTTGTTCCAATCCATATCGATCACAAAACCGCCGCGTGCTACTAAACCTTTTATCGACCCTGTGCCCCATGCCTTGGGCAATGCAGGCATAATGAACACCTCGCCATCGTAGCTTTGCAACAACATTTCGGTAATACCGGCCGTGCAGCCAAAGTTACCATCTATCTGGAAAGGCGGGTGCGCATCGAACAAGTTTGGATAAGTACCTCCCGACCCGCTGGTCGCTGCGGGGCGTAATTGGTCGCTAATGAGCTTATAAGCATGCTCGCCATCAAGCAATCGTGCCCAAAAGTTCACCTTCCACCCCATCGACCAGCCGGTAGATACGTCTCCCCTGCTTTTCAGGATATTGATAGATGCCTCCTGCAATTCAGGATTACGGTATGGCGACATTTGCTTACCCGGATACAAACCGAACAGCTGCGAAATATGCCTGTGCGTATCGCCTTTTTTGTCCCAGTCTTCCATCCACTCCTGCAACTGCCCCCATTTGCCAATTTGCATGGGTGCAAAGCGGCTTAGTTTTTGGGCAAGGGAATCGGCATAAATTTTATCGGTACCCAAGGCCTTGCTTGCGGCAATGGTATTGCTGAACAACTCAAAGATGATCTGGTTATCCATAGTAGTACCTTGCGTCATAGTAACACCACCTACACCTTTAGCGCTGGTGAACTCATGCTCGGGCGACATGGATGGCGATACCACCAGCCATTTATGATCAGGCTCTTCCTGCAGGGCATCTATAAAGTATTGGGTAGCGCCTTTTAGCACGGGGTAAACATCCTTTAGATATTTTTTATCGCCGGTAAACAGGTAGTGCTCCCATAAATGCTCGGTCAGCCATGCGCCACCCGTAGGGAAAACGCCGTAATAAGCAGGGTCTACTACGCCTGTGATTCGCCACAGATCGGTATTATGATGCGCCATCCAACCACGTGCACCGTAGATCTTACTTGCGCTTTGCTGCCCTGTAACTGATAGCTCTTTTACCATCTTGATCAGCGGCTCGGTCAACTCACTCAGGTTAGTGATCTCGGCCGGCCAGTAGTTCATTTCGGTGTTGATGTTGATCGTATATTTAGATCCCCATGGTGGTGAGGTGAGGTTGTTCCACTTTCCCTGCAATGTAGCGGGCTGGTTGCCGGGTTGCGATGACGATATCAACAAATACCTGCCGAATTGATAATAGAGCGGCACCAGGCCCGGGTCGTTGCCTTGTGTGAATTCTTTCACCCGCTGATCAGTAGGTTTGTCTGAAGATGCACCGCCCAAAGTAAATTTTACCCTATCGAAGTATTTTTGATACCAGACCACGTGCGCTTTTAAAGCATCGGCATAAGGTGTTTTGATCGCCTTGACCATATCGGCACTTGCATGGGCTGCACCATCGGCGCTCAGATCATGATAGTTGATAAAATTACTGCCGACGGTGATGTATAATGTAGCGGTATTTGCCCCTTTAATGATCAGACTGGTATCGGTAACGCTTTGTGAACCGCCTTGCAATACCGCCTGTGTTTGACTTTGAAATTTCACCTGCCCCTCTATCCCGCTATTGTTGCCCGTGGTAGCGGTCAGCAACAGTTTGCCGTCAGCCGTGCTTATCTGCTTCTTGCCAAGCGGCGTCTTCATATACAACTCGCAATTGATGGATGCAGGTTTATCTGCTGTCAACCGCACGATCACCGCCTGATCTTTAGCCGATACGAACATCTCGCGCACATAATGCACGCCATTGGCTGTGTACTTTACCGATGAGGTTGCCCTTGAGATGTCCAGGTCGCGGTAATAGTCGCTCGCCTCACCTTGTCCCTCCATCCTGATGAACAAGCTGCCGACAGTTTGATAAGGCATACCATTCTGTTTGGATGTCATGGTCTTATTGGCCAGGGCTTGCGCCTCCACAAATTTCTTTTGGTTGATCAGTTCGCGCAACTGCGGCACTGACACTTTTGAATCGGCATTCGCATTATTATGCGGACCACCGGCCCATATTGTTTCTTCGTTCAATTGCAGTTGCTCGGTCGCAGGTCCGCCAAATACCATAGCAGCTAAACGTCCATTACCTATCGGCAAAGCCTCGTTCCAGTTAGCGGCGGGTTTGTTGTACCATAATTTCAGGTTTTGCTGGGCATGGGCAGGCATAACAGCCAGCGACGAGCACATGGCAAGGAGGCAGGTGAATTGACGGGTCTTCATAAAGGTTGTTGAGCGATGGCTGATTTATTGCAATCGATTGCATAAACTTACGGGAAAGAATGAAATTATCAAAAAACCGGTAAAAGAAATATATTGGTCAAAGCAACTTTCTGTGAATGGATCTGTTCAATAGGGGCTACTTGCCGAACTTATTTAAGCGCTACCCGTAATAAAATGGAAAACTTTATCCGCATCCTCAGTCTGGTTCTTATCCTCGCCAGCGCCATCCCGCTCATCCGTCATGATTTTTGGGTGTTCCGGGTGTTCGAATATCCGCGGCTGCAGAAATTAGTTTTAAATGTGGTGTTGATCGCAACTATTGTAACTGCTAACTTACCGTCGACTTTATTAGATAAAATGATCTTAGGCGGGTTGATCGTCAATTGCTTTTACCTCTGCTACCTGATATGGCCGTTCACCCGAATCGCCAAAAAACAGATCATTAATAGTACTCAACCTGCCGGCGATAATAACATCAACCTGCTTATCGCTAACGTTTACCAATATAACCGCCGATCAGCTGACTACCTTAAACTGATCCAAAATTGCGACCCGGATGTGATTTTAATGGTAGAGACCGACAATTGGTGGGAACAGCAATTAACATCGATAGAAGAAAAATATCCATACCAAATCAAAATGCCTTTAGCGAATACGTACGGCATGCTGCTATACTCGCGCCTGGAATTGGTAAATGGGGCGGTTCACTTTTTGGTAGAAGATGATATCCCTTCGATAGAGGTGAACGTAAAATTGAGATCCGGGCAACTGGTCAAGCTGTATTGCCTGCACCCGCAACCTCCCGTACCGCAAGAGAACCCACGGTCGACCGAACGGGATAAAGAGATCTTAATGGTTGGCCAAAAGGCTAAATGTTCTGATATCCCTGTATTAGTTGTTGGCGACCTGAACGATGTGGCCTGGAGTTACACTACCGAATTGTTCTGCAAAACAAGCGGACTGTTAGACCCCCGTCGCGGACGAGGTTTTTATAATAGCTTTAACGCTAAGTATTTTTTCCTAAGGTTCCCGCTGGATCACATCTTTTGCTCTACCGATTTTACCCTGACCGCCATTGAACGGATGCCTCACTGCGGATCGGACCATTTCCCGATGTGTGTTAACCTGCAATACGCCCCGGCCGCAGTCCATGTGAACGAGCAACTTGAAGCCGATGCCGAAGACCATCAGCTGGCGCAAGAAAAAATAGCGGCTGAGTGTGATTAAACATATCTCACTAATTATCCTTTGTTAATTTTTTGAGGGCACCCACTGCCTAACTTTGGCTAAACCAAAGGATAAGGCTATGGAACAGGTCATCGACATTTTTATAAAAGCTTTCGCTATCTCTACCATCAGGTATTTTTTGATCGCCGGGGTGGCATTCTTACTATGCTATACCTTGTTCGGGCGGAAACTGATCGCTAATAAGATACAGCCCAAATTGGCAGCCAGGAAGGACTTCATCCGCGAGATACTCCACTCTATACAAACCACCGCCGTGCTGACCGTTGTAGGAATGATCGTGATCATGAGTCCGGTGCGCAACTACACGCTGATGTACACCGACATTAACGAGTACCCTATCTGGTGGATCTATGCCTGCGTGCCCTTCGCGCTCATCATTCACGATACTTATTTTTATTGGATGCACCGTACATTGCACCACCCAAGGTTATTTAAATATACGCACCTGCTGCACCATAAGTCTACCAACCCATCGCCATGGGCATCATACTCGTTCCACTTTATCGAAGCCTGGACCGAGGGCGCCGTGCTGATCTTTATCGTTTGCCTGATACCAATGCACCGCGCCGGGGTGATGCTATTCTTACTCACCAGTTTTACCATTAACGTTTACGGGCATTTGGGTTACGAGGTAGTGCCACTGTGGTTCCGCCGTACCTTGGCTTTTCAATTCTTCAATACATCGGTGCATCATAATATGCACCACAGCAAATTCAAAGGCAATTACGGGTTGTACTTTAGGGTTTGGGATCGTGTAATGGGGACCGAACACCCCGATTACGTGCAAGAGTTTGACCGAGTGCAGGCACAACGGGTGGCGGCTAACGAGGCTAAGAGATCGAAAGTCC
This sequence comes from Mucilaginibacter myungsuensis, assembly GCF_015222005.1. GTDB lineage: Bacteria > Bacteroidota > Bacteroidia > Sphingobacteriales > Sphingobacteriaceae > Mucilaginibacter > Mucilaginibacter myungsuensis. Next base: position 267,721 of record NZ_JADFFL010000003.1, read on the forward strand.
TAAACTCCAACGTAGCAAGCTCGTCTACATGACCATCGAACGATAAGATCTTTAAAAACGACAAAAGCCACCCATTGGGTGGCTTTCTGGTAAGTAGCGGGGAGCAGGATCGAACTGCCGACCTTAGGGTTATGAATCCTACGCTCTAACCATCTGAGCTACCCCGCCGTAATATTTTTGGTTATGTCCCTTGGGTTTAGTGTCCCGTTGGGCACCCTTTTTTTAAAAGGTTTGCAAATATAGGATAATTTAGTTTCCTTTAGAAAAAATGTGAACTTTTATTGCCGAAGAGGCTTGCCAATTGACCGACCTACTATATGTCCGAAAAGAAAAAATTTACTCTCGAGTATGAAATAAGATCATCTCCACGTATCCTTTATACCTTCCTGGTCGAGCCTAACGGCCTGTCTCAGTGGTTCGCTGACGATGTTACTGTTAAAGATCAGCTATATACTTTTACCTGGGACGGCGAGCCTCAAAAAGCCAAATTGGTCATCAATAAAGAAAATAAATTAGTGCGTTTTAAATTTGTGGACGATGATCCTGCAGCTTATTTCGAGATGGAAATTTTGCAGGACGACCTTACTAACGACGTAGCCCTTGGCATAACCGACTTCGCACCCGAAGAATTAATTGCCGAGCGCAAACTTATTTGGGACAACCAGATCGATTACCTCATCAGTACCCTGGGCGCATAATCTATCACCCATATCGCAACATATTAAATACCGGCGCTTTGCAATAAACGCGCCGGTATTTAGTTTATACTGCACCGCGCAACAAGCTTTTTAGTTGTGCCCCAAGATATTTCTGTAAATTTGCACCCGTGAAAAAGATACACCTGCTCATCCTCAGATCTTTTATAGGACCTTTTGTGGTCACCTTTTTCATTGTGATGTTCGTGCTGTTGATGTTATTCCTGTTCAAATACATCGACGATATGATCGGCAAGGGTTTCGATTGGTATGTCATCCTCGAGTTGATGCTGTACTCTTCAGCCACCAACGTGGCCATGGCGTTGCCGCTATCGGTGTTGCTATCCTCCATCATGACGTACGGCAGTTTGGGCGAGAATTACGAATTGGTGGCCATCAAATCGGCAGGTATATCCTTAGGCCGTGCTTTATACCCTATGATCATTGCGGTTTGTGGTTTAAGTATATCGGCATTTTTCTTTTCAGAATATATGCTGCCGGTGGCCAACTTAAAGTATTATAGTTTGCTTTATGATGTTCGCCAGCAAAAAACGGCTTTCCTGATCAACGAGAACGTTTTCAATAACAGCTTCCCGGGCTATAGTATCCGAGTAAAGAAGAAAGACGCGGATGGCCGTACTCTGCGCGACATCATGATCTACAGCCGCTCCGAAAAAAACCCAAGCAACCTGGATGTGACCTTTGCTGCCGAAGGCATTATGTACCGCACGGAGAATGACCTGGTGATCAGGCTAAAGAATGGCATCCGCTACGCCGAGACCCCTGCCGATAACGGCTATATGGGGTTACGGTCACAGTTCACACGTTCGGCTTTTACCGAGCGGGTGGCCCGGTTCGACCTTTCGGTTTTTAAACCTAAGCGTACCGCCGAAAGCGAATTTAAGGGAGCTTTCCAAATGATGAACCGCGACCAGCTTAACCATTGGCGTGACTCGGTAAATACGCTTACCAAGGTGGCCATTGGCCGTAACTTTGGTTTGGTAACGCCGTATTTCCGTTACTTTTTAATGCCAAGCAAGCCGGTCCAAAAAGGTCTGAAATATATAAAAGTAAAAGGCAATTATTGGGACTCGATAGACCGCGACCGCAAAATGTCTATCATAGCTAATGCCCTCAACGAGGCCCGCGCCGTAAAAGAGCAGGTAAAAGCCCGTGCCGACAGGCTGGACGAACTACAACTCGAAAGCCGCCGTAACCGGGTAGAATATCAAAAGAAATATACGCTTTCGGCAGCCTGTTTAGCGCTGTTCCTGATCGGTGCGCCGCTGGGAGCGATCATCCGTAAGGGTGGCCTGGGTTTGCCGGTGGTGGTATCGGTGATCTTCTTTTTGATCTACTACATCATATCCACCATAGGCGAAAAGTTTGTGAAGGACGGCGACCTTTCCCCCATGATCGGTATGTGGATAGCCATTGTGGTGCTCACGCCGATAGGGTTGTTCCTGTCGTACAAGGCAGCTAATGATTCGGAGTTATTCAATGTCGAGGCGTACAACAAGCTCATCAAAAAAATCACCCGGATCTTTAATAAAAAAGCCGCGCAGTAGCACCCTATTGTTTTTACAAAGAAAAGACCCTGGGTTGCTAACCTTAGCTTAACTTTGTGCATCATTTAAGGCGGTGGTCTGCTTGTTGTTCTGCCGCCTGTATCTGTACCCGAACAAATGCTTAATACCATAGAAGAAGCGATAGCGGCCATTAAGGCTGGGCAAACAATTATTGTTGTTGACGATGCTAACCGCGAAAATGAAGGCGACTTTTTGACGGCCGCCCGCAACGCTACGCCCGAATCCATAAACTTTATGGCCAAACATGGCCGCGGACTGATCTGCGCCCCTATAACCGCTGCGCGTGCCAAAAAATTAGGGTTGGAGCCGATGGTGATGCAGAACACCGCATCGCACGAGACCAATTTTACCGTTTCGGTAGACCTGCTTGGTCATGGTTGTACTACAGGTATCTCCGCGTCCGACCGTTCTAAAACAGTGATGGCGCTGATAGACGACAGCCTCGATCCGGTTGAATTAGGTCGGCCGGGACACATCTTCCCGCTGATAGCTAAAGATGGCGGCGTATTGCGCCGCGCCGGGCATACCGAGGCTACCATAGATCTTTCGGTACTGGCCGGATTTGAGCCTGCCGGTGTGATCTGCGAGATCATGACCGAAGATGGCGAAATGGCCCGCCTGCCCGAACTGCTGGAAATGGCCAAGCAGCATAATATGGTGATCGTCTCGATAGAGGACCTGATCGCTTACCGCCTAAGCACCGAAAGCTTGGTGACCCGCGAGATAGCCGTTAAAATGCCAACCGAGTGGGGCGAATTTGATATGATCGCTTTCACCCAAAATGATACCCAAGAGAACCACCTGGCCCTGGTAAAAGGCACCTGGGAGCCCGGCGAAGAGGTAATGGTACGTGTACACAGTTCATGCGTTACCGGCGATATTTTTGGCTCGTGCCGGTGCGATTGCGGTCCGCAATTGCATAAGGCGATGGAGATCATCCAGAAAGAAGGCAAAGGAGCTATTATCTATATGAACCAGGAAGGTCGCGGTATAGGTCTGATCAATAAACTGAAAGCTTATCACTTGCAAGAGAATGGCTTTGATACCGTTGAGGCTAACATCCAGTTAGGCTTCAAAATGGATCAGCGCGATTACGGCGTTGGCGCCCAGATCATCCGCGAGTTGGGTATCACCAAAATGCGACTGCTCACCAACAACCCTAAAAAACGCGCCGGCCTGATCGGTTACGGGTTAGAAGTAGTAGATAATATCCCGATAGAGATACCATCGAACCCGCATAACGAACTATACCTGCGCACCAAACGCGACAAAATGGACCACGCCATTATGCGCGAGGAGGAGCAGTAGAAAAAATATCAGGATCGGCGAAGTTGAACAAACTTCGCCGATCTGCTTTTACAGCTTTGACTTTGTAACACAACCGATCAACATAAACCCGATCGAAATGGAAAACCCGGAGCGTGAGTTGGCCTTGAGCGAACAGGAGGCGAGGCTTTGTAATGGAGAGCGGGAGGAGACTATAATAATAGCAGGGCAACTGCTTTTTGATTGAATTTTACCTAAATTGTCTTCGAGACCAAACTACGACTCGGAATACTAAAATGCTATCAATTTTATTGTTTGTTGCCATGATCTACGGCTTTAAAACTATAGCTCAAATAAATGTTAGCGAAATATCTTACGCCATCCGTGTAGAACGGGGATATGCCACAACAGAACAAGACTATATCTTAGTACATAACGGTTTTAGATATTTAGTCAAAAATCGCCAAACATATAATAAGAACAATTTAGATAGTGTTTATGTATGGAAACCTGAAGGCTATATCCAATATTCGTCTAAAGACTTAGCTAAGGATAAGCAACTACTTTCGTTTTACCGGATCAATCAAACTGTAAAGCTGACATTTATTACCAACGGATGGATAAGGATAAATACATCCGCATTTAATATAGGCCATCACGATAGAATCAAAAAGATTCTCTATTATTCTGACGAACGAAACAAGGAGCATCTCTATCGATTACGTTACAATTGATCATCCCTCCCCCGCAATCGTATGCGTAACTTTTCCGTTCGGGATAGTACGTTTACTCACAAATTATCAGATATTTGATAAGGCCGCGTTGGTGGCCAAAACCAATTAACACTTTATATACCAAATATTTCTGTAACCGCATGGAAAGATCTCGCCGTACTTTTATCAGGCAGGCCGCGTTAATGGGCGCCGGTGCCTTAGTGGCCAAAAACAGCTTCAGCGCCAAAAGCTACAAACGTATTATCGGTGCTAACGACCGTGTGCGCGTGGGCGTTGTGGGCTTTTCGGACAGGCATCGCAGTTCGCACATCCCTTGTTTTATGAACCATCAAAAAGAGATGAACTTTGAGGTAGTGGCCGTATCCGACATTTGGAAACTACGCCGCGAACAAGGTGCCGCCGTTTGGAAGCAAAAGATGAATAACGACGTTAAGGCTTTCCGCAATAACGAGGAATTATACGATAGCAAAATGGTTGACGCGGTGTTCATCAGCACGGCCGATTTTCAGCATGCCCAGCATTTGATCCAGGCGGTTAACGCCGGTTGCGATGCCTATGTAGAAAAACCTTTTGCCGAGAGCATGGAAGATGCCCGCGCGGCGCTGAAAGCGGTAAAAGCCACCGGCAAGATCGTGCAGATAGGTTCGCAACGCCGTAGTGGATCCAACTACCACGCTGCCGAGGAGTTTATCAAGTCAGGCAAATTTGGTCCGATCACTATGGTTGAACTGACCTGGAACGTGAACCAGCCTGGCCGCTGGCGCCGTCCGGATCTGGTGGCTCAACTGAAAGAAGAAGATATTGACTGGAAACGCTTTTTGGGTAACCGTCCGTTCGAGAAATTCGATCCGCGTATTTATCTGGAATACCGCCTGTTCTGGCCATATTCATCAGGCTTGGCCGGTCAGTGGATGAGTCACCAGATAGATACCGTACACTGGTTCAGTGGATTGAGCCACCCGCGCAGCGTGACCGCCAATGGTGGTATATACCAGTGGAAAGATGGTCGCCGTAACTGGGATACACTGATGGCGGCTTTTGATTACGGTCCGGCGGACGACCTGACCAAAGGCTTCCAGGTAACATTTGGTTCACGCATGCACAATGGCGACGAGAACCCGGCCGAGATCTATTACTCTAACGGTGGCGAGTTGAACCTGATCACCAACAAGATATCGCCTAAAGGTGGCCTGACAGCAGGCGCGGCCAAAGCGATGGGTATGCAAGCCAATTTACTGCCCGAGATAAGCCTGAAAAACACCGAGCGTGTAGTAGCATCGGCCAACACCGGCGGCGACGCATTGACATCGGCACACGTACGCAACTGGATGGAGTGTGTACGTAGCCGTGCTACGCCTAATGCCCCGGTAGAGGCGGGTTACAGCCACTCAATTGCCAACATCATGACCACCGCCGCCGCTCATACCGGCTCTAAAGCTACCTTTAACGAGAAAACGCAAGAGGTTATGGCGAATGGTAAGGTGTTTAAAGCATAATTAAAAATATAAAGTCGCGCTTCCCCTCTTTAGAGGGTCAGGGGTGTGTCCTCCGGCAGCAGGTCCACCGAGTACACACCCCTATTAAAGTGCCTGCTATAAAGAACTGTTAGTGCGTCCCCTCTCAAGAGGTGAAACTACGGTTCGTCACAAATGGTTGATCTATCAATACAAAACCAAAACTACCCAAAACCATGAGAACGATCAAAATACTAACCGCTGCCCTTGCACTGGCATCGGCATCGACCGCGTTTGCCCAGCAGCAAGCCGTTACGGTGAAAGCATCGCCAAAAGATCAAAAGATAGATATCATGATCGGGGGCAAACCGTTCACCACGTTCAATTATCCTGACAGCTTGGAGAAGCCTTTTCTTTTCCCGCTCAACACGGCCGGCGGCACCACTATCACTCGTGGCTTCCCTTTAGCGACCCGCAAAGGCGACCCGACGGATCACCCGCACCATATTGGCCTATGGTTTAACCACGAGGGGGTGAACGGATTGGATTTTTGGAATAACTCTTACGCTATTCCGGCAGCTAAAAAGAATAAATACGGCTGGATCCGTACCGATAAGATCACCGAGACCAAAGGCGGCAAGACAGGCATTGTAGCTTACCATGCCAAATGGCACGACCAAGCTAAAGAGACCTTGCTTGATGAGAACACCCGCTTTGAATTTAGCGGCACGGCTAACGAGCGCGTTATAGACCGCATCACCACTTTGACCGCCGCCAAAGAGGTAAACTTTACCGACAATAAAGATGGCGTGTTAGGCTTGCGTTTAGCGCACGAATTACAGATCCCCACCAAAGAGGACCTGAAATATACCGACGACCGCGGCATCGAAACCGTTGTAAAAGGCAGTGACGACAAGATAGCCAACGGTAACTATGCCGCCAGCAACGGCAAATACGGTAACGATGTTTGGAGCAGCCGCGCCGATTGGTGCAAGGTGTACGCCAAAATGGGTAACGATTCGGTAAGTATCGCTATTATCGATCATCCTAAAAACCCTAACTACCCTACTTTTTGGCATGCACGTGGCTACGGCTTATTTGCCGCCAACCCATTAGGTGAGAAAGTATTTACCAATGGCAAGTCGGCCTTGAATTTGAAATTAAAAAAGGGCGAGTCAATAACATTCAGCTATCGTATCGTCATCAGCAATGGTAAGACCACGCTGAGTGGTGCAAAGGTGACCGCGCTGGCAGCAGAATTTGCTAAGAAATAAGCCTAAAAAAAATGCCCCATCGGGGCAATATGTTGGTAGTAAAATATAATAATAAAGGTGGCGTGCCGTAAGTACGCTACTTTTGTTAGGTACCTACGGCACCTTATCGTATATGATAGACATTTACTACCAACATTGAGCCCCTAACGGGGCTCTCAGGTATGATAAACTTACGCGTTAGCCACCAGCCTGCTGGTACTGCGGTAAAGGTACTCGTTAAAGATATGTCTGCGGGCAAAACGGCCCGGCGAATCGGCATTGACCAACTTCACATAAACTTCTCTTGGCACGCTGAAATACTCGTAAGTGCTGCCATCAGTAAAATCCACCTTCAATACTTGTTTCTCGTATTGATAATCGGCTATGTTACTGGCAGTAATGGTGGTGGTATAAGCCTCTTTGGTCAGCTCGGCAGTTTCAGGACAGATGCTTACCAAAAAGTGATAAGCCTCGATCATATTCTTGCTCATTTCTTCGGCTTCAGCTTTCTTTTCAGCATCATCGTTAAACTTATCCGGGTGCCAGGTCTTCATCAGCGAGCGGTAGGTCTTTTTTAGATCTTCTAAACTTGCCTCTTTGGTAACACCTAATAATTTACGATAGTCGATAATTTTCTTCATGCACTTGATCCTTAATGTATTGTAGCTGAACAGGAAACGTTTGTTAGCACCACCTGCAAAAGCAGCCGCAAAGGTACGGTTAATAAAGGAGAATTTTTCCTTTACTTCAAAAATGGGAAATGGGGTTGGGATAAGATCGATGAGGACGTGAAGGTTTGGTTATTTTACTGTTAAGTTGGGACAGAAAACCTATGTAAATTGACTTTTAAATCTATGCAAATTCACTTTATTTTTTATGCAAATTCACTTTATTTTTTATGTAAATTTGCGATAGAAACTAACACGGATGATATATGGCTTTCGTAAACAGGCAAATAGCAACTATAATGGAAGAGCAAAAAAGCAAGTTCCCAATACTTGCTTTAACTGGTCCGCGTCAGTCGGGTAAGACTACATTATTACGCGAACTATTTCCTAACTATCGCTACATATCACTGGAGAACCCGGATATAAGAGCATTTGCCAGCGATGACCCGTCAGCATTCCTTGATCAGTATGATCAGCACGTGATCTTGGACGAAGTGCAGCGCGTGCCTGAACTATTCTCCTATATCCAAACCAGAGTAGATAACTCACGGCTGATGGGACAATATATCTTATCAGGCTCTCAAAATTTCCATTTACTAAAAAGTATCACCCAAACATTGGCTGGCCGGGTAGCTTTGTTTAAACTTTTGCCTTTCGATATTGCCGAACTAAGATCGCATCAATTATTACCGGATACCGTTGCGGAGGCAGCTGTAAAGGGAGCATATCCAGCTATTTACGACCGCGATATTGCACCCGCAATATTCTATACCAACTATATCCAAACTTATATAGAAAAAGATGTTACCGAACTACTGAATATCCGTGATATGGGGCAATTCCGTACTTTTCTTGGTCTATGTGCTACACGCGCCGGTCAGCTACTCAACCTAAGCTCACTCGCCAACGAATGTGATATCGCAAATACCACCGCTCGTGCCTGGTTGTCTATTTTAGAAAGTAGCTATATCACGTTCCCATTGCTGCCCTATCACCGTAATTTTAATAAGCGGTTGGTTAAAAGTCCAAAATTGTATTTTTATGATACCGGCCTGCTTTGTTATTTATTAGGTATCCGTAACGTGACCGACTATGAGCAGAACCGCTTACGCGGGAATATCTTTGAGAACCTGATCGTATCCGAACTACAGAAAAAGGACCATCACTTGTACGAGCACCGACCATATTACTTTTGGCAGGACAGTAATGCTAACAAGGTGGATCTGTTGCGGGAACGGTCTAATGGGTACGATATTTTCGAGATCAAGGCTACACAAACCGTCAGCAATGCGTTATTTAAGAACATGGATAAATTCGAGTCAATTGCAACACCTGCCGAAGTGAGCAAAACGCTGATATACGGTGGGTCAGAAGATCAGCGCCGTACTAACTACAAGGTTTTGGGGTGGAAAAATTTGTAGACAGGTGCAGCAACAATTGCTGTTCCGTCGCCTAATTATTACCCCGTCACCCTCCCCTTTCACCCAAATTTTTCGTTACTTTAACTATCGATCCAAAATATTACCTATTCAAAATGAAATTAAAACAGCTACTTGTACTTGCGGGTATGGCGGGTGCGGTGTCGGCCTTACCGGCGATCGCGCAGACCAAAGCAAAGGCCACCACGGCCCCGGCCAAACAACCTGTCGACTATGTAAATCCTTACATTGGCAGTATCAGCCACATGCTGGTGCCTTGTTTCCCAACCACGCATTTGCCGCACAGTATGATGCGGGTATTCCCTGTCCGTGGCGATTATACCAGTAACCGTATCGGCGGCCTGCCGCTGATCGTGACCAATCACCGTTCGGGATCCGGCTTTAACTTTTACCCATACCAGGGTCAGGAAAGCGGCATCACCCCAAGCAAACAATTCAGCTACGACCAAGAGAAGGTTACGCCCTACCGTTACAGCGTTTATCTGGACGAAGGCAATATCGGCGTGGACTTTGCCCCATCGCACCAAAGTGCTATCTACAAGATCAGCTTTGATAAACCGGGCGCGCCTTATCTGGTGATCAATACCGGCCGTGGCGAATTAAAAGCCGAAGGCAACACCATCAGCGGTCACAAAGATATCGGCAACAAAACCAACGTCTATTTTTATGCCGAGACCGATGCCAAACCTACCAAAACAGGCGGTGTAGATCGCGCAGGTGTTACCAGCGCAACTTCCGGTCCGGCTATCACCTTGCAATATCCGGCCGGGACCAAAACCCTGGGTATGCGTTACGGCATATCGTTTATCAGCGTGGAGCAGGCCAAAAAGAACCTGGCGCGCGAGATCAAAACGTACGATGTGAATGCTATTGCTGCCATTGGTCGCAAGATCTGGAACGACGAGTTGGGCAAGATAGCTGCGACAGGCGCGCCTGATAAAGAAACCACTGTATTTTACACATCGCTTTACCGCACTATGGAACGCCCGATGGTGATCAGTGAGGATGGCCGGTACTTCAGCGCGACTGATGGCAAGGTCCACAGCGATGAGGGCCACCCTTTCAGCACCGACGATTGGAGCTGGGACACTTACCGTGCTGCCCACCCTTTGCGTGTGCTCATTGCCAAGAACCAGGAGGTCGACGTGTTACGATCATACATCCTAATGTCGGAGCAAGGTGGTAACAATTGGCTGCCTAACTTCCCGATGGTGAACGGTGATGACCGTGCTATGAACTCGAACCACTTCATTGCCAGTATGCTTGATGCCCAGGTGAAAGGCCTGCGTGGTTTTGACTTTGCTAAGGCTTACGAGTACAGCAAAGGTTCTGTTGAGCGTAAATCATTAGTGCCATGGTCAGGGGCCAAGAAGGCCGGGGAACTGGATAAATTTTATCACGAAAAAGGGTACATGCCTGCTTTAAAACCAGGCGAAAAAGAGACCGTAAAAGAAGTTCATGGTTGGGAAAAACGCCAGCCGATAGCCGTAACGCTTGGTACATCGTACGATGAGTGGTGTCTATCAGAAATGGCCCGCATCCTGGGCAAGACCGACGAGCAGGCGCACTACCTGAAAACATCATACAACTATCGCAACGTATTCAATACCGAGACGGGCTTTTTCCACCCGAAAGATGCCGACGGCAATTTTATTAAACCGCTGGATTACCGTACTTCAGGCGGACCAGGCGCACGTGAATATTACGACGAGAACAACGGCTACATTTACCGTTGGGATGTTCAGCACAACGTTGGCGACCTGGTGAATTTGATTGGTGGTAACGAAAAATTCATTGGCGGTTTAGAATCAATGTTCAACGAACCGATACCGGGCACACGCTGGGATTTTTATGCCATCCTGCCCGACCACACCGGCAACGTGGGTATGTTCTCGATGGCTAACGAGCCAAGCTTCCATATCCCTTATTTGTACAACTACGCAGGAGCACCTTGGCGCACTCAAAAACGCATCCGCAACCTGTTAGACCAATGGTACCGTAACGACCTGATGGGTATACCCGGCGACGAGGACGGCGGTGGTATGACAGCATTTGTGGTATTCAGTCAGATGGGTTTCTACCCTGTTACGCCAGGTTCACCTACCTACAACATCGGCAGCCCAAGGTTTACTTATGTTAAAATGAATGTGGGCGGCGGTAAATTCTTCGAGATCAAAGCGACCAAGGCATCGCAAGATAATAAGTACATCCAATCGGCCACGCTGAACGGTAAGGTGCTTAACCAACCATGGTTCAATCACAGCGATATCGCTAACGGCGGTGTGTTGGAATTGGTGATGGGTCCGGTGGCCAACAAGACCTGGGGAGCAGGTTCGCCGCCGCCATCGGCTGCGCAACTGCCATAACCATAAAAATCATATCGACCAAAAGGGTGTACGAGATCCGAACTCGTACACTTCTTTACTACCTACCCAATTCCCGATCTATTTGTGAGGTCACCGTCTTTTCAAAGTCGTCGCTATAACCTTCAATGACCGAGGCGATCTTACCCTGTTTATCAACCACAAAAAATGTTGGATATGCCGACACCTGAAATTTTTTGGCAATACCGGCCCCTTTCATCAGGATGGGATATTTAATGTTGTTTTTGGCGATGTATTTCTGCACCGCGTCTTTAGTGTCAGACGTATTGATGCTGAATATCTCCACATCGCTGCCCTTATACTTTTCGTGAAGTTTGGCTAAAACCGGTTGCGATAGCGCACAAGCGCCGCAATTGACAAAGAAAAGGTCAACCAATATTACCTTACCTTTTGAAGAGGCTTCAGAATATGTTTTGCCTTCAAGATCTTGCAAAGACCAATCAGGTAGCTTAGTGCCGGCGGTTAACAGATCGACCTTCTTTTCGGGTCTGAAATTTACCGGGATCTTGTACTCGGCCAGGTTGGGGAAGTTTTTGGCATTGATGCGATAGTTGGTGTAGCGGTTCTCGGTCGCCATGGTGGCCAGCAGCGTACTGTTGATATCACCTTTGCCAAATTGCCCATGGAGGTATTGCTTGGTATAAACCGGCAGTAGGGTCTTTTTATCCAGGCACAGATCATAGCAGATGCGTGCGTTCACCGTATCCTTCAATTTGATCTGGATATGGTAAGCAGGCGAAGCATTGATCAGCGTATCTGCCAGTTGTTTGATCTTTGTTGGGGCTGATGCCAATTTGTCCTGCATAAATTTAGCCCAATAATACGGCGACCCTTCCGGTTCGTCCAGTGCTTTGTCGCTTACCCGGTAAGTGTTCTCGTTCAGATCAAGATCTATCCGGGTAGATCCATTGCCTATATTGGTGTAACCTCTCGCGTCGGCCATCCTGAATAACCTTGCGCCGCCCGGCGTGATCTGCTTCACGTCCGACATGATGCTAAGCTTGGTCTCATTAGCATCAAAAGGCCCTACCGATACGATAGCTTGTTTATAACTGACGGTTTGATATTGGTTGATCTGCTTAATGGCTTTTTCGAGGATGGTCGTTTGAGCATTGGAAACTGTAACGCCGAATAAGGCTACAGCAAACGGCACAATGTATCTGATCATGATAAGATGTTTTGTAACGGACCGCAATTTAACTAAATTAATAACCTACGAAAGATTCGTAGAATGTTTTATCTGCTGATGATCCATCTTTAGAGCGCACTTTATCTGTATCGATCAGATATTTTTTATAAAGCACTATTGCTGTACAATGACCATTTCATTATCTTCGGATCAGCGTTATCAACTAAACTTTACAAATGAAAAACCTTTTCAGCCTTATCTTTTTAACCTTGATCGCATCCGCCATTTATAGTTGCAAAAAGAACGAGGACACGGCACACATCGGTAAGAGCTTACCTCCATCCCCCTCTTCCAACGCCGAAACCGATGCCAAAAACAGGGCTTTGTTGTTAGGTAAATGGTATGAAATAGCCGACACCGTACGTGAATATAAAAACGGAAAACTTGTTAGAACATCTCACCCGATCGTTACGCCCGGCGACTATCAGGCTTTTACCCCCGACGGTTATTGGACCGAAGTTTTAAGGGGCAACAGCAGTCAGCGCCAGATCAAATACACACTTAAAGGAAACATTATTAAAATGGACCATGAGGCCTACACCAACGGAGGCATCACCGAACCGGCCTATAGCAAAAACACCTACATTAAAACGCTTAATGCTACCACCCTAATAAACTTTGTTAACGATACCATACTATACGCTAATGGCGACGTTTATGTTGTCTATGAGATCTTTCACTCTAAGCGATAATAACACATGAAATACCTGTTCAACCTTATCTTTTTAACTCTGCTATCATCGGCGATCTACAGCTGTAAAAAAGAGGATACGACCGCTCAAAAGGGGACTTCGCTTCCTCCGTCTTCAGTTAACAATGATGCCAAAACCAAAGCTTTGCTTGTTGGCAAATGGATAATAACTGCTGACACACTTATCGAAACCGTTAACGGCGTACGAAAGCAATTTGTTGTATTTAAAGTACCCAGGGACAGCAGCTTTTATGATATTTTTAGCAGCGGCGGTGCATGGACGAGAACCGGAGGATATCTTCCTGAAGCAGCAAGTTATACTTTAAAGGGCAACGTGATCAATTTTATACATGCGCCTGTTCCTACTCCATCGGGAACTATCGCAGGATACGAACAAAAGGCTTATATAAGATCAATATCTGCCAACAAGCTTGCGATATATTTTAACGATACCGTCATAACTTCGCTGGGTAATACCAGTATCGTTTATGAGGCATATCATTACATAAGATAGTTAAAAGATAATTCTAATATCCGTTAATTTTTCATTGCTATTAATTAAAGAAGGCCTGAACGAGATCTCACTCGCGCAGGCCTTTTTTCAGATCTGATGATAAGGCACCTTGAAAGTATCACGCCTACTGAGAATGGCTCTCTCCATCTTCGGTTGAACTCACTATTCCTACTTCCTCACCTGCGGGAACTGCGATATCCTTAACTTGGTACTACCGTAAGGAACCAACGTGATATCTTCTAATGACTGTTTCACCTCATCCTCCACATAGGCAATGCTCCATGGCAGCGGACCGGCTTGTTCGTTGTAGAGCGTCCATTGCGGGATGCGTTTGCCCTGGGTTTTTAGTACGATTGGGGCTGATGCTTCGGTCCATGGATAGTTACTCATCGGGGCGGCTTTTTCTACCTTGTACTGCTCGTCCATTTTATTGTTAGGGACCGATACCAGGCCGTAGTTCCAAGGGGTGGTCGGGCGTATCTCTTCGTACGTAGCGCCGTAGGCCACCTTGCCTTTTTCGTTCTGTACGATCTTGCGCTCGTTGCCTATCTTTAAGCCGTAAAGGATAGGGCCGCGCTCTACCGAAATAGAGTTCTCTACCCAGGTATTTTTGTAAACGTGCATCGGCAGGCTCAATTCTACTACGTCGCCTTTTTTCCATTCACGGTCTATCTTGATCTCCTGGTTACCAGCCGACTCCACGATCTGTTGCCCATTCACTTTTATCGTACCTTTTTTACACCAAGCCGGGATACGCAAGTGCAACGGGAACTTTAAAGTTTTGCTGCCCGCTTGGTGCGATGCAAGGGTGAATTTGATGGTCTCTTCGAAAGGATAATTGGTCGTTTCATCAAACACCACCTCTACGCCATCAGCCACCTTAGCCTTCACCTGGCTCGACGAATAGATCAGCGCCGCCAAACCTTTATCCGGAGTGGCGTACCACAGATTCTGTACAAATTTTGGCCAGCCCTGGTGCATGTTAGATGTGCAGCATGGGTAGCCGGTCAATAAGCCGTAACATAGGTCGGTACCGCTGTGATTAGTGTCGAAGTTACGCCCTGCGTAGCGGGTCAGCATTACCTGGTTGGCTTGCTGGAAGTACTGGCGCATGGTATAATCCTCGTTAGTTTGGGCCGGTAGTGTATTGAAAGCTATCTTCTCTAAATGGTCAGCATAAGCCATATCACCAGTGATGGCCAGCGTTTGCTCAAGACTGAACATTAACTCCACCACGCTGCATAATTCCGCGCCTTGGGTTGGCGAATTACCGTGCAGGCCTTCGTCGCCGCCATACATGCCGTTGGCGGTGCCGTTATACTTTTTTAGGTCGGCATAACCTTTTTTAAGGGCTTGCAGATATTTATCCTCGGGGTGCTGTTGATAGTAGATAGCAGGCTCCTTAATACCCTGCGCCAGATTAACACCGTGGAAGGTATTTGGGCGCGACAAGATATCCGTATTCAGGAAGGCGGTAGTAAAATCGTAACCCTGCTTATGTAGTATCTCCGACAGGTCCAGTAAAAATTTATCTCCGGTGATGTTATACAACCAGTACACTACCGATAAGTTATCCGCCTCGCGGTATTTGGCCCAAAAGGTCCAGTGATCCAGCGGGTGTTTAGGCAGATCGTTCAGCTGATATTTAAAATAGTTGGTCAGCAGGGTGATCACACGTTTATCCTCTGTAGCCTGATAATATTGTTTCAGGATCTTCAGCATCACCATTTTTGGCCACCAATCTTTGGCATTATCACGCTGTACGCCCGGCTCGGGACCATAATCTTTAGCCGGACCAAAATAGCCGTCGGGTTGGGCACTCTTGATAGACCATTCTACCCATGGCTTCACCTTGGCTATCATTTCCTTATCATCCAAAATATAGGCCAAAGGCAACAAACCGTCTATCCAGTACGGGCCGCGCTCCCATTGGTCGCCGTCGCCACCCAGCCAGCCGTTGCGGTTATTCATCACAATAGGGTACAGCTTATCCAGGTTACCTGTAGCGCCGTTACGCTGACGAACCAGCATTTCGCGCAGCCAGCCTTGCGGTTTGATAGCGCCGATAGGCAACTCGATATAAGGATTTTCGCGGAGCGGGGCGCGGTTGCCAATGTAGTTGGCCTTCTCTTGCGCCAGCGCTTTAAATGACAGGGCCGTTAAGCCTAATTGAGCGATGAGTTTCAGTTTCATGTTCTGATGATGGCCTGAACTAACAGACCGGAAATTTGGTTTATACGCGACGGGGCTATCGCGCAACCAATTTACAGATCTTTACTTAACCCAACGAATACTTGGTGTATAAAAAACACCCACATTAGCCCCTTCAGGGGTTGGGGTTACAAATTCGCTATCAACTTCCAGCGGGTAGGATCCTTGCGGATGCTGCTGATCTGCTCTATCATCTCTTCCACCTCGTCGGGGTGCAGGGTGTCACCGTCGCCTGCGGTGTAGGTAAAAATATCGCCGTCGTCCTCAAAGGTCACCGCGCCAAGGTAATCATTTGTATCGACGGCCTGTTGATGCCCGTTTTTATAAATGCTATAATTATAGCTCAGGATAGGGTGCCCGTCCATAAATACCCGTGTTTCGGGGATGATCTTTAAATGGCGGCTGTTCTCTAACTTCAGGAATAATGGTGTCATTTCTTTTCAGGTAGATGTGGTGTATGATAAACCAAGACCCAATATAAGTGTTAAATTCCATAAACCAATAGTTAAAATCATTAATATCACCCGCTACTCAAAAAAGGTCTAATGTTCAGTGAGTAGTGATCCAGCTTTGTTAGGGTAATGTGTTTTAGTTTTTTTGAGTTAAACCATTTTACAATAGCTCATCTAAAACACCAATGAGCGGACGTATATTTGCAGCAATGAAAAAGCAATGGTTCAAACTATCTAACTTGTGGAACGGGTTATTCTTTGCCGCGATGCTGGCGCTGATCTTCAGTACGTCGGCTAAGGCATGGGCGATAGAGGGGTTGATGAAGGTGGGCCTGTTCCAACCGAAGATATCGGCTGAGCCGGTCAAAGCGATCGCCGCCACTCCCCTGCCCGATGTTGCTTTTAAAGGTGTGGATGGTAAGACCGTCCGCCTGTCGGAGTTGAAAGGCAAGGTAGTGTTCATTAACTTTTGGGCCACCTGGTGTCCGCCTTGCGTGGCCGAGATGCCATCGATCAACGATCTTTACGAGAAATTGAAGACTAACAAGACCGTGGTATTCCTGATCGTGGATGCGGATGCCAATTTTAAAAAGTCGCAGCCATTTATGGCTAAAAAGAAATTTACCATGCCGTTGTATCAATTGGCGGGTGGTGTACCGACTGATCTGGTAAATAATTCGATACCTACTACCACTATTTTAGATAAGAACGGCCGCATCGCCTTCCATCAGGAGGGCGCCGCTAATTATAGCGACCCGAAGGCCTTGAAGTTTATTTTGGAGCTGGCGAAGTAGTGGTCAGTGAACAGAGACCGATGACCAGCGACGAGCAAGTATTGTCGAGGTAACATTTTGTAATTGGCCGAAGTCTCCCCGCTCGAGCGGGGATGTACCGAACGAACATCGAGCAGAACCTTTCATAGGGGTGTGTCCTTTCGCAAAGTAGGATGACTCACCTTGCAAACGAGGACACACCCCTGACCCCGCTCAAGCGGGGAAGCGAGACTTTAAAGCATTTGAACCAACATGTTGTGAGTAGGAGCGAAGGGATCGCGAACCCAAAGAGCCGCTCTGCTTATTTGGCGATCGCTTTGTCCCTTACAATGACAAAACTTTATATAAAAGCAAAGCCGATCACGAGGACATGATCGGCTTTGCTTTTATGTTCCGGACTTTGACTTCTGACTCCGGACTTAAGACTTCCAAAACTACTTCCCAACCTGCATTGGGTTAACCGCACCGCCTGATGAACCACGGGCGGCGGCCGCTTTTTGTTTGAACACCTGGAACTTTGATGCTGATGGCATGTCGCCCCATTTGTTGTTCTCTTCGTCAATGTCGGCTGTTTCGCGGAAAGGGTCTATTTGGATAGACGCCACCTCTTTGCTGGTAATGTAGAATTTCGACGCTTTCTTCTCGTTCAGGCGCCAGATCTGTACCGGGATGCGGTCTATTTCGGTCGTACCGTCTTTGTAAGTGAACTGCACGATGATCGGCATCACCAATCCGCCTTTGTTGCCAAAGTTCAACTCGTAAAAGAACTTGCCGCCAAAGCGGGCTTTGTCCTCTTCGGTCAGCGGCTCGGTGCTGAAAGCGGTCCGTTGTACGTTTTTCAACAGCTCTTTAGCTTTCTCCTCATCGATGCTTACCATACCACGATCGTATTTCCAGTAGAAATCCTGGGTTACGGGGTCTTTGTCGGTGTAAAAACTCAGGCTTTTATCGGCGCGGTTGCGTTGCTTGCTGATATCGTCCACGTTAACCAATGGCGCGGCAACTAAACGTGGTGTACGGTTAGCTGTGGCAGCACCAGCCGGCGCGCGCCCTGCAACTGTAGTGAACATGGCGTTCAGATCAGGCTTGTCGGTCAGTTCGCCTTTGGCTACTTTAACCGAGTCGATAGAGATATCTACCGGGTTAGTACCGTAGAACCAGCCCCTCCAAAACCAGTCCAGGTCCTCGCCACTTGCGTCTTCCATGGTGCGGAAGAAATCGGCAGGCGTTGGGTGCTTAAAGGCCCAACGGCGCGAGTACTCTTTAAAAGCATAGTCAAACAATTCGCGGCCCATAATGGTCTCGCGCAAAATGTTCAGACCGGTGGCCGGTTTGGCATAAGCGTTCGGACCAAATTGGATGATATTCTCTGAGTTGCTCATGATCGGCTCTAACTGATCTTTAGGCAATTTCATATAATCCACGATCGCGTAAGCGGGACCACGTTTGGTAGGGAATTTATTATCCCAAAGTTCTTCGGTCAGGTATTCAACAAACGAATTCAGACCTTCGTCCATCCAGCTCCACTGGCGCTCGTCGCTGTTTACGATCATCGGGAAAAAGTTGTGTCCAACCTCGTGGGTGATCACACCGATCATACCGTTCTTCACGCCTTCGGTATAAGTGCCATCCTTTTCAGTACGGCCATTGTTAAAGCAGATCATCGGGTATTCCATACCGTTAGATGCTTCCACGCTCTGAGCAGTTGGGTATGGATAGGCGAAAGTAAAATCAGAATAGGTTTTCACCGTATGCGCGATCACACGGGTAGAGTAAGGCGCCCACAGGTTATAAGATTCCTTACTGAAGAAACTCATACACATAGTCGTGCGGCCGCCCACGTTAACGCCCATAGCATCCCAAACAAATTTACGGGACGATGTCCAGGCAAAGTCGCGCACGTTGTTAGCTACAAAGTTGTAGGTCTTGGTGCCTGCTGCCGGGCTTAGCTCGGCCTTTTTAGCTTCGGCCAGGGTAACGATCTCTACCGGTACTTTTGATGTTTTGGCTTGATTAAATTTAGCTAAACGCGCCGGGCTTAGTACCGCCGCGTAGTTTGTACACTCCCCTGTACCGCCAACCACGTGGTCGGATGGTACGGTAAGGGCCACTTTGTAGTTACCGAAGGTAAGCGCGAACTCGCCCCTGCCGGTGAACTGGTGGTGCTGCCATCCTTGAAAATCGCTGTAAACGCACAAGCGCGGGAACCATTGCGCCATGGTGAACAGGTAGTTCTTATCCTCGGGGAAATATTCGTAGCCACCGCGACCGCCAATGGTCATACGATCGGTGATCTTGTAATTCCAATCGATATTGAAAACGTATTGCTTGCCCGGCGCTAAAGGCGTAGGCAGGTCGATACGCATCATGGTTTTGTTTACGGTATAAGGTATCTTTTTACCCAGTGCGTCGGTCAGTTTTAGGATGTTGATACCGTAGCCGTTATCTACATCGCCGTTGCGGCCTGCGTTCTTATCGATAGTAGCTGTTGATGCGCCGCCCCTTGGCATAACGGAGCTGGTTTGGTAGCCAGAGTTCTTAAAGGTGTTGTGCTGGTTCTCGTCCAGCTGTAACCAAATGTAGGTTAGCGGATCGGGCGAGTTGTTAAAGTAAGTAACGGTCTCGCTGCCGGTCAGCAATAGTTTCTTCTCGTCCAGTGTGGCTTTGATGTTATAATCGGCCCTTTGCTGCCAGTACTTGTTGCCGGGCGCGCCGCTGGCGGTACGCTGCTCGTTAGGCGTGGTCAGGATGGTACCCAACTGCTCAAATTTATTACCGTGGTTACTGCCCGGGTTGTTCTGGATGTCCTGGGCGATAGCCGAACCGACAATTGATGCCGACGTCAGCAAATAAGCGTAAAAACGTTTCA
Source organism: Mucilaginibacter myungsuensis (assembly GCF_015222005.1). GTDB lineage: Bacteria > Bacteroidota > Bacteroidia > Sphingobacteriales > Sphingobacteriaceae > Mucilaginibacter > Mucilaginibacter myungsuensis. The sequence goes on from NZ_JADFFL010000003.1 coordinate 287,902, forward strand.
TTCAGTGTGTAGTTTGTGTTAAAAGGGCAGCCTCTCCAGCGCCATTTTTAGTGCCAATGCAAAAACGCTTGAAGATAAGAAAAATATCCAGTCGCGTTGCTTAACTTTTGCATAATTCAATGTTAACCATCCGATAACAAGTATGGCGGCCACCACCACGATCTGTCCGGCTTCTAAACCCACATTAAACCCGAACAACCCCATACCTACCGACTGATCCCGCGCCAGCATGATCCTTACCGAGTTGGCAAAACCCATCCCGTGGATCAGCCCGAACCCTAAAGCAAGGTAGTAATTGATCTTGGCGCTCCGCCCGGCTTTATCAGCCTGGAACAGGTTGTTCAGCGCGGTGATGAAGATGGTGCAGGGGATCAAAAATTCTACCCAGGCGCTGCTGAACCGGAATACGTCGAGGATGCTCAAGGCAAGCGTAAGCGAGTGGCCGATGGTAAAGGCGGTCACAAGGATCAGTACCTGTTTGATGTTCTTGAACGTGTAGACCGCCGCCAGCGCGAGGATGAACAGTTGATGATCGAGCGCGTCGGCGCTGATGATGTGGTGCCAGCCTAAACCGAAATAAAAAGAAAAGTCGGACATGCGATAGTAGATATCAAAGCGTTAAATTTACCACCTTTTAAGCGAATAGCAATTTATGGCGGGTTTTATCTATAGTGTGTTGATGTGTTGGGCAATGATGACGGGCAGACCGGTGGAGGAAAAACCGTTTGTTGACTTCCATCCCCTGCATGTAAGCTCGGTCGATATCAACTATAATAAAGATGGGCAGTTTGAGGTGACCTGCACCATTTTTACCGACGACTTTGAAGATGCCATCACTAAACTCACCGGCACTAAGGCTGATCTGATCAGTGCCAACAAACACGCCACCATGGATGCCCTGGTAAAAAAATATATCGGCGCTAACATACATGTTAAAGCGGGTGGTACGGACATTGCCCTTAACTACCTGGGCTTTGAGGTGGAGCGCGAATCGGTTCACGTTTACCTGGAATCGGCCAAATTAACATCGCCAAAAAAAATAGACGCGACCGTAAGCCTGATGCATAACCTTTTTGATGACCAACTGAACATCGTCCACATAACCGTTGCCGGTACCCGCAAAAGTGGTAAGCTGTTATTCCCTGCCAAAACAATAAGCCAAAGTTTTTAACGTTTGCTTGGCATCAACACACCATCACGATGCCCTGTTACCAAATTCACAACCAAGCTGTCTGTCCTCACACTGCCATAATTTTGGCAGCCGATCCCGCTATACTTTTGACCTAAATACTTACAAACATGCAAACACATCACAACATCCTAACAGCCAACACGCTGCCCCCTTCACAAAAATTTAACACTTATCAACTGTAACTAAAAGGCCCGTTATCCATCCAAACGGGAGCAAAAAAATGTTAACGAATGTTAAATCTTTGCAATTACTAAAAATTTAGTTATAGCTTCGCCTGCACTTAACCAAACACATGAAAATAACTGTTACTACCCTATTACTATGCCTGTGTTGTATCTTTTCTGCATCCGCCCAGACCAATTATTCGGTCAAAGGCACGGTGTCCGACAGCTCATCTAACGTAAAGCTGCTGAACGCCACTGTTGCGGTACTCAACGCAAAAGACTCCACCCTGCGCTCGTTCACCCGCGCAACTGCCAATGGCACTTTCAATATTAACAAACTGGCTAAAGGCAAATTTATTTTGCTGGTGACCTACCCAGAATATGCCGACTATGTAGAGCATTTCGCCTTAGACTCGGTAAAAACCACACACGACTTTAATAAGGTTTATCTCAACCTCAAATCAAGGATCCTGAAAGAGGTGATGATCAAAGGTACAGCCGCCGCCATGAAGATCAAAGGCGATACCACCGAATTTGACCCAAGAGCATTTGTGATCCAGCCTAATTCTAAGGTAGAGGACCTGCTGAAACAACTACCCGGCATACAGGTAGATAAGGATGGTAAGATAACCGCACAAGGAAAGACCGTACCTAAGGTACTGGTAGACGGCGAAGAGTTTTTTGGTGACGACCCTACCCTGGTGACCAAGAATATCCGTGGCGATATGGTGGACAAGATACAACTGTACGATAAAAAAAGCGACCAGGCCGCCTTTACCGGTATCGACAATGGTAAAGAAGTGAAGACCATCAACATAAAACTGAAAGAGGATAAAAAGAACGGCTACTTTGGCAAGCTGGAAGGCGCCATGGGTACCGATAAATTTTATTCGGGACAGGCCTTGTTCAATAAGTTTTGGGGCAAAAAGAAATTCTCTTTCTACGGTATCGGATCTAACACCGGCAAGACCGGTCTGGGTTGGGACGATAACAGCAAGTATGGCGGCAACTCGGGTATGGAAATGATGGAGGACGGTGGCATCATGTTTTTTGGCGGCGGCGGCGATGGCGACCTCGACTCGTTCGACGGGCGTTATAATGGCCAGGGTATCCCAACGGCCCGCACCGGCGGTATGCACTTTGATACCAAATGGGGCGAAGGCGATAAGAAGACCCTGAACACCAATTACAAATTGGGGTACATGGATATTAAAGGTACATCCAACAACCAGAACCAGAATACCCTGCCGGGCGGCAATGTATTGAAAGGCGCATCGGATCAGAATTTTATAAAGAGCGTGTTCCGCCAAAAACTGGACTTTATGTACCAGGTGAAAATAGACACCAACACTACCCTGAAATTTATGATGGACGGTACGGCCAAAAACAGCGAGAACAACGACCGATACAATTCTATGAGCGCTACCGGCACCGATACGCTGTTGAACACCAACGCCCGTACGCTGACCAACGACGTGGACGACCAGATATTTAACGCCAGCGCATTACTGACCAAAAAGCTGAAAAAGAAAGGCCGCACTATATCGTGGAACGTGAACGGTAACCTTAATAACAGCGATGCCAAAGGTTTCCTCAACTCACAAGTAAATTATTACAACCGTATTACAGGCGCGGTCGACAGCGTAAACAACATAGATCAGTACAAAAAGAACGTTACACGTGCTAATAGCATTAACAGTAATGCTACTTATACCGAGCCTATATCCAAAACGGTATCGTTGAGTTTGAACTATGGCTTTTCGTTGAACCATAATAATTCCAACAGGCAGTCGTTCAACGCGTCGGCACCAACCAATTACAACTTGCTGGATAGTGTTTTCAGTAATAACTACACGCTTAACCAAACTACCAACAGCGGTGGCGCTACCATTAACTACCGCGCTAAAAACTCAACGTTGAATGTGAGCGCCCGCGCCGCCAACGTTAATTTTAACCAAAAGAACGAGTACAACGGCATGACCGTTAAGCGTAGCTTCATTAACTGGAACCCGAGTGCCAGCTACCAGTACAGGTTTACGCAGCAAAGATCGTTCAGGTTAAGCTATTGGGGTAACACCAGCCAGCCAAGCATCGATCAGATACAACCGATCCGTGTGAATAGCGACCCGCTGAACATTAGCCTGGGTAACCCTAATTTAGGTCCGTCGTTCCGCAGCAACTTCAACATGTTCTACAATTCGTACAAGATCCTGTCCGATCAGTCTATCTGGATAAACGGTGGTGTTGGTTTTGTAAATAATGATATTGTGAGCAGCACCACTACCGATAGCACCGGCCGCAGTACTTACCTGGCCACCAACCTATCGGGCCATACGCCTATCAACTATAATTTTAACGCCGATATGGGCCGCAAGATCAAGTTTGGTGGTTTGGGCATCCGCCTGTCGTTAAGCACCAGCGGTAGCAAAAACTACAACTACATTAACGGCCTGTTAAATACCACTACCACCAGCAGCTACAACGCCAGCCTTAACCTGTACAAATACAAACAGAAAAAGTATGATGTTAATCTGTCGGCCGGTCCGGGTTACTCGTTCGGTAAAGCATCGTTACAGCCAAACATCAACAACAACGGTAACACCTTTAATGCCGACGGTAACGTGAACGTTTACCTGCCATTGAAATTTCAGTTAGGTGCCGACGGCCGTTACGAGCACCGTGGCAAAACCCAGGCCTTTAACGAGAGCTTTAACCGTACCATCGTTAACGCCGGTGTAACTAAGACCTTCCTGAAAGGTGATAACCTAAAGATGGCCCTGACCGTGAATGACTTGCTGAACCAGAACCGCGGCTTTGATCGTAGCGCCTTTAATGGTAACATTACGCAGAACACTTACACCACCATCCGCCGTTATTTCCTATTCACCGTTACCTGGGATTTTAGCAGAATGGGTGGCGGCGTAGCGGCAACTAAATAATCTAAAAAGACATATAGAACAGAGATATCATAGCATCATGAAAAAACTGATCATAATAATAGCACTTGCGTTCGGCACGCACAGCCTGATGGCGCAGCAGGCCCACTTTACCATGAACGGCACCGTGGAGTTTGAGCGGACCATCAACATTTACGCCCTCATTAAAAAACAAATGGCCGACAACCCCGATGACCAATGGATGCAAGCCATGGTTGACGGGTACAAGAAGAATAACCCGCAATTTAAAAAGCAAAAAAGCTTGCTGACCTTCAGTAAAGATAAGTCGCTGTTTGAACCTATTGAGGAGACCGGCGCGCAAAGCGATAACTTTTTTTGGAGCGCGGCGCCAACCATCAAACAAAATAACACTACCTACACCGACCTGACCAGCGGACTGAGCGTAACCCAAAAGAAAGCATTTGAAGAAGTTTTTTTGTTGAAAGACAGCACCCGCAAGATCAACTGGAAGATCACCGACGAGAAACGAGACATTGCCGGCTACAACTGCCGCCGAGCTAATGCCATTGTAATGGATTCGATCTATGTGGTAGCATTCTATACCGATGATATCCCCGTAACCAGCGGTCCCGAAGGTTTTACCGGGTTGCCGGGCATGATATTAGGCGTGGCCATGCCACACGATAATATCACCTGGTTTGCCACCAAGGTTACCGATGTGACCATCCCCGAGAACAAGATCGTTGCACCGGCCAAAGGCAAAGTAGTCGACCGCAAGTCGCTCAAGAAAAAACTGGACGAATCTTTAGACGACTGGGGCAGCGAAGGCAGATCCTTTTTAAAGACGCTGATGCTGTAGGGCAGTTGGTTGCTTTGTAGTTGGCACTGCCAGCTTAAGAATATGAGGCGAAGACCGTTAGACGGGCTTCGCCCTTTTTTTGGTCTTTTTAATCCCTCCTTGGGGAGGGGTGTGCCGGGCGAGAGCGATAGCAGGGAGGGGTTAGCCACGATGAATAGCTGACCAACCCCTCCCTGCCTTTTCAGCACGGTCAACCGCACCCCTCCCCAAGGAGGGATTTAACCACTAAACCGCCTTCTCCCCTTCAACATGCGGGTTATCATTAACCTGATCTGCACCATGATGCCATTTAGATAACCTTTGCATCAGCATTTCGGGTTTGACGGGTTTAGACACAAAATCATCCATGCCGGCATCGTAGCAGGCTTTCTCGTCATTCTCCATTACGTTAGCGGTAAGGGCTATGATCACCGGCTGCTTGATATCCAACTGCCTGATAACCTTTGTGGCTTCAAGGCCATCAAGCTCGGGCATCTGTACGTCCATAAAGACCAGGTCGTACGTTTTGTTAGAGACCGCCTGTATAGCTTCCTTGCCGTCGATAGCGATATCGGTAGTGTAGCCCAACTTTTTAAGGATCTGTTTGATCACCAGGCGGTTCACCTCGTTATCCTCGGCGGTGAGTATCTCATACGGGAAACGTTTGGCAAAATCGGTATTCAATTCGCTTACATACATTTTACCCGACGCGCGCGGCACTACCTTACGCAAGGCCGCCAGCACTTGTCGCGCCAACACCTGCTGTTTAACCGGTTTGGTCAATACAGCGCTGAACAGCGCACGGTTAGACGGACCTATCTCCTCGCTCAGCGAGCTGAGCAGGATCACCGGCAGGTCGGCCTTACGGTCGCGTATCTCGCGGGTAAGTTCCACACCATCCATCACGGGCATGAACATGTCTGTGATCACCAGATCTATTGCATTATCGGCAGCCAATATTTCCAATGCCTCTCGTCCGCTGTGTGCTATCAGTGGCTTAAGTTTCCAGTTATTGAACTGGCGCTCAAGGATATTCAGATTGGTCAGGTTATCATCCACGATCAGTACGCGTTTACCGCGCACCAGGGCGATGTCGGTATCCACTACCTCGGCCTGCTGAACCGCTCCACGGGTGAGGTCTACGGTGAATGTGAAGCGCGATCCTTTGCCGGCCTCGCTGGTCACCCCTATCTCGCCTTTCATCAATCGCACCAAGCGCTGGCAAATAGCCAGTCCGAGACCAGTACCGCCATATTTACGCGATGTGGAAGCATCAACCTGAGAGAAAGAATTGAACAACCTTGGGATCTTATCCTGCGGGATACCGATACCCGTATCAGCTATCTCGAACCCGACAACAATGTTATCACTATCCGCAGCCTTACGGCCGCAAACACGCACGCCTATCTCGCCACGCTCGGTAAATTTGAGCGCATTGCTGATCAGGTTGATCAGCACTTGCTTTAAGCGTAGCTGATCGCCGATCACATTAGCCGGGATAGCATCATCCATCTCGTAAACCAGGTCGATGCCCTGCTGGGCAGCCTTGATGCCGAACATATCCAGCACATGCTCTACCAGCTCCCTCAAATTAAATTCCATAGCTTCCAGTTCCAGGTTGCCCGACTCGATCTTAGAGAAATCCAGCACGTTATTGATCACGTGGATCAGCGTTTCGCCGCAGCCAGATATGGTCTCGGTAAACATCCGCTGCTCATCAGTAAGTTCGGTTTGCGACAGTAGGGACGACATGCCGATCACGCCGTTCATGGGTGTGCGTATCTCGTGGCTCATGGTCGCCAAAAAGATGCTCTTTTCTTGGTTGGCGCGGTCGGCAGCTTCGCGGGCAAGATCTAATTGTACAATATTGGCTTGCAGTTCGGCATTGGCCTGGGCTAATACCTCCTGGTTATGCTTACGTTCTAAAGATAGTTCGGCCTCGCGTTGCAGGTCGGCCATTTGTATAGCTTGCGATACCTGCAGCTGACTGTACTTATTTAACTGATAGGCCCACAACCCGCAAATGAACATGATGATACCGGTAAGGGTAACGTGGATGATGAAAGTTTGCAGATCAAAATAGTTGAGCTGCGTAAAATAGATCTGCGAGTAGCCGATATCCTGCAAATAGCTGAACGTTGCATGGTGCACCACCACCACCGCCACCAACGGCAATTGCAGCTTCCACTTTTGGTAAGTGATAAGCAGCGCGCTGGAGATGAAAGCAAAAAAGTGCATCTCGAACAAGCCATGCATCTGGTAAATAAATTGCGCCATGTAAACACCCAGCACCGCGCCCAGCACATACTGGTACAGGTCCGAATCGGGCAGCAGCCATTTTACCGAGTAGTAGGCCAGCAGGCAAATACCACCCACCGCAAAGGCCACCAGCCAGGTATCGTAAAAAAAGGCAAAACCCAGCCCCATTATAAAATGGCCCGGGATGAAGTAATTCATTAAACTGTCCGACCGCTCTTTTACCTGCGTGTGGTAGATCATATTGGGTGACATAGGCGTACCTGTGTTAATTGTGTTAGGTTAAGCCCGCCTACTTTTCGCAACCCGGAAGGCTGCATCCATAAGCGGTTAAAGCGTATTTGTTAAATTTGATATCTTGTTTTTTAGCCATCAGCCCCTCAAGCGCAATGCGGGCATAGCCGGTCTCTTTATCGGTACAGTAACGGCTGCGGTTGTAGTTGCCACGGTAGTAGAGCTGCTCGCCGGCATCCAGTAAAGCCACCTGCGGGGTAGAATACACGCCGCACAGATCGGCCAATTTCTGGTCGAAACTTATGGGCAGATCCAAGTCGAATTTATCGCGGATGTCATCGGCCGAATACTTTTTGGTAGTCAACACCACGATCCTAAAATCTACCTTATCGCCGTAGCCTTGCACCAGCTCTTTAAACTGCTTAATATTGAAACGCGAGCAAGGGCAATCAGGATTAAAAAAATGCAGGAACAGGGGTTTACCCGCAGTATGGGCAACACTTTGCGGCAGTTGCACCATAGTGCCGGGCTTCACCGCCACATAACCCTCGGGCACGGGTGTAGGCAACTGGTAGCGGAATTCGGCATACCAAAATATACCGCCCACCACACCTATCAGTAACAGCAGCCAAACAGACACCAGCGTTTTTTTCATACTTATTGTTTCAAAATAGATAGTGTTGTTAAAACCTAACAGCCTGGCAGCGTTAAGTTTTAACGGATACCGAACCTGCCGGGCTTGTTTGCCGGATAGAGATCTGGACCAACAATACCTACCAAGGTAAGGTTAGCATTGGGCCAAACGGCAGCAATACAACCGTCAAACTTACGAATGTTTAACACTATGGGTTTTAAGATCACCAATATTACAACCTGCAGGAATGCCATTTTACAACTATTACATTTAAATCGTCATCAAATTAAAATGGAATTAAAATACACCGGCAATGCTAAAATTTTTGACACAGCTGATGGTAGCTAAGCCAAAAAATTGGTTATTTTGCATCAGCTATGTCGGTATATATTTGTTCACTTAATTCGGGCAGTAACGGTAACTGTTATTACGTTGGCGATGAGCGCGATGCCGTGCTGATAGATGCAGGCCTGTCTTGCCGCGAGACCGAGAAGCGTATGCTCCGTGCCGGGCTGAGCATGAGCAAAGTGCGAGCTATATTTGTATCGCACGAGCATTCTGACCATATCCGCGGTATCCCCGTTATCGCTAAAAAATATGACCTGCCGGTGTACATCACCCAGGGCACGTTCAGCAATTCCAGCTTTTTACGTTTAGAGCTTGACCGGCAATATTTTGTGCGATTGACCGCCTTTGCCGAAGTACGCATCGGCGACCTGTGCATCACCGCCTTCCCGAAGATCCACGACGCCATGGACCCGCACAGCTTTATCGTTACCCGTGGCGATATCAAGATCGGCATATTCACCGACCTTGGCCGCTGCTGCGATAACCTGATCGCCTATTTTAAGCAATGCCACGCCGCATTCCTGGAGGCCAACTACGACGAGGCCATGTTGGACGGCGGCCGCTACCCATGGCACCTAAAGCAACGCATCCGTGGTGGCAGGGGCCATATATCTAACCGCGAGGCTTTGCAGTTGTTCCTGGACCACCGCCCGCCGCACCTGAGCCACCTGCTGCTGGCCCACCTATCGCAAGACAATAACTGCCCCGACCTGGTTCAGCGCCTGTTCAATGACCATGCCAACGGCGTACACGTAACCGTAGCATCGCGCCATGTGGAATCGGCTGTTTATTGTATCGGTACGGATAGTATTGGGGCCGAGGTGAGGAAGGTGGAGCAGCTGGTGTTTGGGTTTTAAATGGTTGATAATTTGTAAATTTACTTTATGTCCAAGGAACCGATCAAATATGTTAAGTATGATAATGTGATCATACAAATGATAATGGATAAAAGACGTATTTTAGAAGCGATACAAAACGGTCAAGACCTGTCAAACTTAGAGGGTATTAAGATAGTCTCGCCTATTCCAGCTCCCCTTCGAGAGCAAAAATAACCACACGGGGAACGTACCTGCCCCGCCAGCATTTCATTAGGATAGGTAGTGTGCTCTATCATCGTCAGTGGATGTTCTTTTTATTTTTCCGCAAAAAAAAAGAACCAAAAAGAAAACTCCCGGCTGTGGGACTTTCCTACCAACGGCCTGTGCTTAGGCAGGTGCAGTAGCTTCCGGAAATTCCCAAGGCCGGTTCAGTAAGGTTATTAAGGGTTCTTCTGCACAAGTTGTATTTGCATATTCGCACACCTGCACATCCTCTCATCCACATAAATTTCCTACTTTTGAATATATGCTTACCGCAACTAATCATACGCTGGAGAAACTGGAACTGCTGCTGAAGTCGGCGGGGTACCGAGTGCGGTACGAGCGGGGGAACTTTAAAAGTAACTCGTGCCTGTTGCAGCATAATAAGATGGTGGTGATCAACAAGTTCAGCAACCTCGAGAGCCGCATCAGCGCTATGGCCGAACTGGCCCGTACGCTGGAAATGGACGCAAACTTGCTGGACGATAAACAGCTGGCCTTTCTGCAACAACTAAAACAAACATCCTTAGCCCTGTGAAACTGACTTTTTTAGGTACCGGAACTTCTCAGGGTGTCCCTGTCATCGCTTGCGATTGCGCGGTCTGCACGTCAGACGATGCCCGGGATAAGCGCCTGCGTACCTCGGTGATGTTATCACACGAGGGGCGGAATGTGGTGATCGATTCCGGCCCCGACTTCCGTTACCAGATGCTGCGTGCTAAAGTGAAACGTTTGGACGCTATCCTTTTTACCCACGAGCATAAGGACCACATTGCCGGATTGGACGATATCCGCGCGTTCAACTACTTTCAAAAACAGGCTATCGACGTATATGCCGACCCGCGTGTTCAGGATGCCCTGAAAAGAGAGTTCTCTTACATCTTCCACGACTATAAATATCCAGGCATCCCCGAGCTGAACCTGCACGCCATCGGCTTGGACCCATTTGAAGCTGCGGGCATCCATTTCACCCCTATCGAGGTGATGCACTACAAACTTCCGGTCCTTGGTTTCCGCATTGGCGATCTTACTTATATCACCGATGCCAAGACCGTCACCGACAAGGAGAAGAAAAAGATCAAAGGCAGCAAAATATTGATCATCAACGCGCTGCAGTTCGACAGCCATATCTCGCATTTTACTTTTGATGAAGCGATCGACTTCGCTAAAGAGATCGGTCCAGAGATGACTTACTTTACCCACATCAGTCACCGCCTTGGTCGGCATGAGAATATTACGCGGCAGTTGCCTGATAATATCAGGCTGGCGTATGATGGGTTGGAGTTGTATTTTTAGCTATTTTGTCTGAACCGCTGATTTGAATGATTAAAATGATTCCATTGATTGTCGTGATCGGCTAATTGATACATCTTGTCGCAATCAGCGAAATCAAAGAAATCATTCAAATCAGCGGTTCAGACAATTCACCCCACTATTCAACGCAGCCTCCACTGTCCCCATAGCAGGGCCATCATAAAGATACTCACCTGCAAAAAATACGGTGTCATTGATCGGTTGGCTGATCACCTTGCGGGCTTCATCACTGCCTATCATATCGTAAGCATAAGATCCGCGAGTGTATGGGTCGGCGGTCCAGTTGGCTACGCGCCATGTGGTGAGTTTGCCTTTCAGTAGTTCGATGTCGATATGGAAGGCATTGGCTAAGGAGGTTAGGCCCAGTTGGTATAATTCATCGTCAGGGGCATTTTTTAAGGCAAGGGCCGGGTTGCCACCCAGCCAACCGGTGAGTAAGGGGTCGCCGTTGCCTTGTGTCCACCAGGTGGGGATGGCTTCGTCGGTGAACAGGAATGATGTCCCGCTGATGCCAAGCTCGTCCTCCCAAAATGCGGTATCGAATTGGAATAATATTTTAATGATCGAACCGAAACCGATGTGTTTGAAAGCCGCCTGATATTTAGGTACAGGTGGATGGAACTTGACCGCCCCCTGTTGCAATACGCCCAAAGGCAAAGCAACGATCAGTTTTTGCGCTTGATAGGTATCGCCATTACTTGTCACTACCCGCACATCGCCGGGAGCGTGGTAAATATCGGTCACTTCGGCACCTAAGTGAACAGTGCCGCCATTGGTTTTTATCTGCGAGGACAGATAGCCTATCATAGCGCAATAACCGTCGGGGATATGGTGCTGGGCACCTTCGACCTCGGCTTGCCATTCTTTACGGAGGGCAAAGGCGCCGGCTTTCTCGGGGTCGGCGGTATCGTAGCCGGCCACAAATTGCAATACCGACCTGGTGACTGCAACATAACGCTCATCGCCAAAGTGCTGCCGCATAAATTGGGCTATGGGTTGGTCCTGCTCCAGCTCTGCCAGCTTTTGCATAACAATATCCCAATGCTCCACCTGTTCCTCCTCGGGGCGAAATTGGCCGTCGCGGTAGCGCCACGTCTGCATATCGAAGGGTTGGGTGGCTATGTCGGCTTCTTTCAGCAGATCAAGGGTAACGGGCAGGTCGCCATGAATAAATTCGGCCCCCAACTCGGCCTTGGTAAAGAACGAGGTATTGCTGATGGTATTGATGCGGCCACCGGTACGGTTACGTGCCTCTAACACGGTGACGGTGTTGCCCGCCAAGGCCAAAGTACGCGCCGCCATCAAACCAGCCGCGCCCGCGCCGATGATGATCATATTGCTTTCCATAAAAGTAGATGGTGCAAGGTACAGAACTTTACCCGATCTAACTATAAAGAAAAGGTGATCTACCCGGCCTGCTGCAAACCTTTCATCTCCTTCAACTCCAGTTCGTAAGCACGCATGCGGGCGTGCAGGATGTCTACCTCGGTACGGAGCATCTGTATCTCGGTGATCAGCTTGGTCGATTCGGGTTTTAGGATCTGCTTATCGCCCGTGCCCAAGATCAGCCACTCGGGCGAGTATTTCAGCTGGAAGCACAGCTTGCTGATCAGATAGTAACTCACATCCTGCTTTTTGTTGATCACCTTGCTGATAAAACCCTGATCTACGCCAATAAGGTTGGCCAGGGCCAATTGCCCGCCATGGTCTTTTACAATAACCTTAATGCGCTTTACCACGCCATCGTCTGTTGCTGCCATTGGGTATTTAGAGTGATGTGTGGTGCAATGATAAAAAAAATGACGCTAAGGGGTGCGGATAAAAGATCACTAATAAAAAAAGATCAGTTCAGAGACCTGGTTGCTCAGCGGCATTAAACTAGTGGACCAGGCCCTGTTCACGTTAGCTATCTGTTGCCCCCTGATGGTGTAAGCCAAAATACGGTGCTCAGTAGCGTAGTTGTGCATTACAACCTTAACGCGGGTAGGCAAGCGGTCGGCACCCTGCCAAACCAAGCTATCGAAAGGGTAGCTTGAGATACCTAAAACATCTGATGCTATCCATGGGTTAACAAAACATTTTTCGGATGGCTCTGATAGCGTTGTGGTTGATCGCAAGGTTTTAGTAACCGGGTCGCTCACCACTATTTGGGCCAATATGCCCTCGGCATTATACGTGTAAACGCGTAACTCGGGCTGGCCGGTGGTCGTTTTGGTCTCGGCCGTTGCTATCTTACCCTTGCTGTCGTACGTAACTTGCCACGCGGTGATCAGCGTGCCCCTCTGGTCGTAAATATCGGCGGCTGTCATTTTACCGGCTGCATCGTAAACATAGTCGCAGCGGCCTCCGTTAGCTGCATAGTCAATAGTGGTCAGTCGCCCGCTCTCGTATTTCATAACCGTTGTGTATCCACCATTTACCCGGCGTATCAGTTGCCGGGCATCGTTATACCCATAATTGGTTCGCATACCGAGCCGGGGTTTGCCATCGTAGTCGATATCATTAACTTCTACTTTTATGATCGGCAGATCGGTATACTCTTGTGCCGGTTCGGTTTTGTCTTTTTTGCACGATAGCTGCAGCAAGATGAGCAGCAGCATTGTTAAGCAAGATAATTTACGTTCCATTTTAAGGTCAAGTTCAGCTCTGTATCAATAAAACAATAAAAAGGCCTCGCTACTGTTACCGTAACTGCCCGATCTGGCAATATCGATATTAGTTATAGTACGGCCCGACAGCTGCAACCGGTAGGTATAAGTATTTACAAAACCATAGTTGCTGGTGTGGTGTATGCGCAGCGGCAACCTTTTAGCATCGGTGATCAACAGCGGATGAAAACGGCAAATATCGGTTTGGATGAAGTCGCTGATCACCCAGGGATCAAAGTTACATTCGGCCGAGTAGTTCTGTAAAAGAACTGTGTCCCTATCTGCATTTTGCTGCAAGCCGTAGGTCACTATCCTGCTCAGCTGCCCTTCGGCGTCATATGTATATTGGTTGGATCTGCTGTTGCCTGCCGAAAGTTTGTCTATCTCGTCTATTTGCGATACCCTGCCGGCAGTATTGTAACTAAATTTAAACTGCCGTGTCAGCCCCATGGGGTTAAATTCATTTTCGGCTACTATCTTTCCGTTCTCTCTTTCAAATGAGGTATAAGTTTGGCTACTAACGTCTATCCTTGATAGCTGCCCTCCGGTATAAGTGTAGTTGTTCTCGATCTGTGCAGAGCCCCTTTGTACGGCCCTTTGCATCAGCTTGTTTTGGGCATCATAACTGTAAGCCCAAACATCGCGTCCGCTAAATACCGACTTTAACGGGCGGTAAGCATCGGGGGCGGGATCGGCGGTGTCTTTCTTTTTACAGGATAGCTGCGTTAACGTCAGCAGCAACAAACAGGTGTAGGCAGATAGTAGTTTCATCGCCCCCAATATAGCAAAGATGGGTCAGCTACCGCGTAACTTTTTGTTTAGCCGCCAGCTCATCCAGCCGGCGCTCGTATGTGGCGGCATCCATCAGCTTATCTGCATAGTCGGTTTGCAGGCGGTTAAGCTCGCGCAGTACGGCCGGGTTGCTTTTATGCTGATCTTGCAATTGCTCGTGCTTCAAATTAGCCGACCGCTCTTTAAGGAGTGGTTGCACGTTCTGGTTATGCGTCATCATCTGCTCAAAGCCGGTGGTATGGCGTTTGCGAAAGATGAGCGCGAAGGCCAGCAGCACCAGGCCGAAAGCAAGCAGAACGATAATGGTCATTGGTTGGGGTATTATTTTTGACGCAAGTTACAATTCTACCTGGAGTTGGTTGATCATCAGATCCAACTTTTGGTTGTATTGTTGAATAGTAATGCGGTTATCCTTGTAGGCAGCCATCAGAGCCTCCAGGCGGTCATTCTGTTGGGTGTCTGTTACTGTAGCCTGTTGGAGGCGGTTAACCTTTAGTTGGGTCGATCGTTGCAGCATTAGCGGCACCACGTTGGTATTGTTCTCCATCATATTACCGGCATCGCGCCTGTTCTTAAAAGCAAAAAAAACTACACCCGCTACTATCACTCCGCCCACAATGGCGACCGTACTCATTTCCATCCTGTCTATTAGTTTGTTTGGTTTATCAGATCAAAAATAAAATATTTATAAGATAATTTTTATCGACTATAGAAATTTTAGCCATAAAACGGCATACCAAAACACGCTTTTGTTCAAAAACGGCCCTAACTCACTTGTATAGACATTCTTAGGATAAATATTTTTTTAATGACTGTCCCCTTTTTGTCCACAGGCGTGGATATTTTTTTTCCAGGAGAACATATTACCCACAACCAGTAGCGCTAAAACGATACCCATAACACTACCGTGAATGGCCGCGGCCGTTAAACGTTGGCGAAGAAAGATCGTATTTGCAACCCCCAAAGCTAAATTTAGCAGCAAGCCGACACAGGCTATCATAAAGAATAGGATCGATAATGATATGCCCACCGACGGTGTACAAGGCCCCGACCCGCCGCCGAAAGCAAGAGCCAGTACCAGCAGCGGGGTTGTGATCAAATAATAAACGACCGTCCGCTGCGGCGGACCTTCCTGCGGCAGCCAGCGCATGTTTTAATTAATGGTTATGCTTTTTGTGGATGTCTTTCACCAGGCACAGCTTTTTGATATCTTCCAGCCTGATGGTAAAAGGCGCATATTTTAGGCGGTTGCCGATCATCTCGGTCACATTGTCCGAGTGGGCTATCACCTCGTCGGGGCTGTCGCCGGCCAGTAGGCGCTTGTACATACGGTAATCGCCCCACTCTATATAATATACCTCGCCGGGCAGGATCTTCATATCACGGATGATCTTGAGGGCCACCCAACAGCCATTCTCCAAATAAGGATACATGGAGTGCCCCCAAACCGGCAGCGCGAAATCGCAATCCTCTATCCCCGGGAAATTCATGTGGCCTACGGGATTAGCATCGTTAATGTCGTTATAAACCTCGACACCACTGGCCGTGGCTACCACCTCGAACATCGGTATGCCTATGAAAGTACTGCCTGTGGTATTTGTAGCGGCTAACTCCTGTTTCTTGAAAGGTGATAAAAATTCTTTATACTCCTCTTTAAATTTCTTTAATTTTTCAGGGTCTATATTTTGACGACTCTTGATGATCTCGGTGATACTGGCCGGCGAATTAAAGCCCAGCACCTCGGCCAGCTGAATATTGCCCGTAAAGGCCTTTCCGCGCAGCTGATTGTATAAAATGATAAACTCCAGAGTTTCAGGGCGTACCGTTTTTATTTTGTTTGGTTTGTCGGGTGTATCCATGGCGTCAAAAAAATATTTTAAATTTTTCTTGATTTATATAAAGAATTTTCTTTATATTTGTAATGTCAATATTCAAAGATATAAAAACATCTCTTGAATACAATTACAGAAATAAAACTTCACCGCTATGCACATCGCTTACTCCGCCATCCGCAACAACCGCAACGCAAAACAAAGCCCCGCATTGGCCCGCTACCAGGGTTACCTGTCCGCCTGCCAAAAACACGAGCAGACCATTGCCGAGATAAGGAAGTATATGCCGGAATTTACCCCGCAACACCCTGCACGAGGAGTTAGCAGCGGGCAGTTGGCGGTAAACAACCAATAACACACTCCCCCGCCCTCTTTCCGCCAAAGGCGAAGAGAGGGCACGACGACCGCCGAAGGCGGTACGTCGGGGTGAGTAGACCGGCGAGCAGAGCGGTTATGCATTGCCGCCGAGTTGACTCACCCGACATCGCTTAGCTCGCCACCCTCTTGGCCTTCGGCGGAAAGAGCGGCTTGAAAAAACAAAACACAATAAACCAACATAACCATTCCCCATGGCAACCATAAAAATACCACACAAATTACGTAACGAGCTTTGGTGGCTCGTTATATCGGTCGACTTTGATTACAGTCGCATAGCCATTGCCGATCACGAGATCAATGGCGAACACATTACCTTTTGGCTCGAGGACAAGCATAACTATAAGAATTCCTTAGACGAGTGCTTAAATCTGGACATTCAACTACGCCAGTTTGCCAAGCTGATCCGCGAGCAGGGCTTTAACAGCTACGAGGCTACAAAAATGCACGCCGATAAAAAGTTCAGCTATCGCAAGCGGGTCGACATCAATAACCCGATCAGCTGGTACCGCGACGACGCCTCGCCTACCGAGCAGACCTGGGCGCGCGAGGCCATGCTGAAAGCTATCCTAACACAACTGATCGAGACAGAGGTACACGCCGGTAATATTTAGCAAAGCATATATGCCCAACAGCATAAATATCACATCACATAAGTTGAAAAAAAATGCTAAATATATTTGCAAATGAAATTTATTCTCCGTACCTTTATATCAATCAAATGCCGATCGGCATTTTAAACATAAAAACCTTATCATCATGCTTTTCACCACTACCCATCAATTGGATAGCCTTATTGATGCCTATTTTACGCATATAGCCGGCGAGTACAAGCTGGAACCTACCACATCGCGCAGCAAAAAAGCCGAGCCGCAAAAGATCTGGATCCGCCAGCCCGAGCCGCCCACCATTACAGGATTGATCCTGTTTTTGGGGATAGAAAGCCGGGATGCCTTTGATAAAAAGGAACGCAGGGGCAAATTCGCCGTCATCCTTAAACGGGCCAGGCTACGTATCGAAGCCGAGTACGAAAAGAAACTGCACCAACACACCCACGGCGGCGCCGTTTTCGCCCTCAAAAACCTGGGCTGGAACGACAAAGACAAGGCCGACCAAAAGCCCATGCCCCGCAAAATGAAGATCATTGTAGAGGGCGAGAACGCCCCGCCGCTGGCGGCGGCTGAAGGGGATGTGGTGATGTAGGGCTTTCGAGTTCATGGTTAATGGTTCATAGATCATGGTAGGAGGCAATCACTGCGAGTGAACTACCCCTTATCAAAGCAAGTGCAAATTGCACTGCCTCTGCTTTCCCCTATTTTAGGGGAACACCACAGACACTGCTTTTAGCAGAAACTTTAATAAGGGGTAAATGGCGAGCCCCACTGGCTCAGTAAAAACCGACAAGCCCAGGTTCCCCCTCTCGAGAGGGGACGCACTTAACTATCATAAAGCACAAACTTACATAGGGTGTGTTATCGCAGACCTTACAAACTGAACACACCCCTCTCAAGAGGGGAAGCGCGACTTTAAAGCATTGTAGACCGACACAAAAAAAATCGGTGAAATCAAAAAAACATCGGTGAAATCACGACAAAAAAAACATGAAAGGACTTTCAACCTCAACCTTATTTCAACAGAACTACAACGCCAACACGCATGTGGTGGTAAACCAGGGCGGCACCAGTTCGGGTAAAACTTATGCTATTTTGCAGGTTCTCTTTTGCATGGCTTGTGCCGAGGAAGGCATGGTGATCACCGTTGTCGGGCAGGACATACCTAACCTAAAGGCGGGCGCTTTGCGGGATGCCTTGACCATCTACAAAAACTCTGCCCTGCTGCAACGCTGGGTGGCTAATTACAACCGTAGCGACAGGGTGTTCGAATTTGTGAATGGTAGCATTATCGAGTTCAATAGTTACCACGACGGGCAGGATGCTAAGTCGGGCAAGCGCGACTACCTCTTTATTAACGAGGCCAACGGTGTGGACCATGCCATTTATACCGAGTTGGCTTTGCGCACCAAACGGCGGGTGTATATTGATTATAACCCAACGGCGGCCTTTTGGGTGCATGATAAATTGCTGGGCAAGCCCGATGTGCAGCTGATCATATCCGACCATAGGCACAATCCGTTTTGTGACGATGGCATGCGCAAACGCATCGAGGCATTAAAAGAAGAGAACATCGAACTGTGGAAGGTGTATGCCCGTGGCCTCACCGGCAAAGTGACCGGGCTGGTATTAGGCAACTGGCACATTTGCGAGGAGATACCCGAACATGCCAAACGCCTTGCCTGCGGACTGGACTTTGGCTTTACTAACGACCAGACAGGCTGTATTGAAGTGTTTATGCAGAACGGCCAGCTTTGGGTGAAAGAGTTGTTTTACGAGCGCGGCCTGACCAACCCCGACATCGGGCGCAAGCTGACCGAGAACGGCGTGGACAAACAAATGCTGATCATTGCCGACAGTGCCGAACCAAAATCGATAGAAGAGCTTAGGCGCATGGGCTGGAATATGACCGGTGCCATGAAAGGTCCGGGAACGGTGAACCTTTCTATAGATATCCTGAAGCGTTACCGCATCAACATCACCCGCTGCAGCGTGAACCTGATCGCTGAATTAGGCAAATACAAATGGAAGACCGACAAGAACGGACGCACTTTTAACGAACCCATGGATGGCTTTAACCACCTGATAGATCCTCTGCGATACATCGCCCTGAATAAATTACGGGTGAACACCATCAGGCGCAGCCGATCTAAACTACCCTGGAAAGAGCCGAATTTTGGGGCAAGGGATTATGATATGGCGCTTTTTTAAATATTTTAAGCCCCTTCGTTATTTCAACTATTTATGCTATTATTGCTAATAACTTTAGTCAAAAAAATGAAAAAGATATACCTTACCATACAATTTTTAATATTCACCGTATTTGCTTTTGGACAATTTGGCAAAATAAAGGAAAACCCCAAGGCTTACATCGGCAAAATGTTCCGAATAGATACAGTTAGGGCCCAGCTTCGAAAATATGGTTACGACCGCTTCGCGTGGGATGTAACGAAACATACATTAGATGGCGGGAATGTCCCATTCGCTACAACAGAACATCCCACAAGCTCAGCATATTCCGCATTGGTCAACAAAGTATTTACGTGTATCGATGCCGGCGAAGATAAATATTTAGGTGGTTATTCTTACAAATACTTAAAACTGCAAGCACCTAATTTAGGGATCATATACTATCGTTACCAATATAAATATGACCTTAACGAATTGCAATATCTGGTGAATATAGAGGAAGAGGTTGTAACAAAAGCGAAAACCGCCGATGGTGCAAGATCGCTTAAAAATTCGGCCGACTCGCTTAATAACATCTACACCGGTAAACCCCTTTGGCTCAGAAGTGGTGCATTGATCACTTATACCACATTGAACGGTAAATTTACCAATATCCACGACGACAATTTAAGATTCATGCCTGTTATGGTCGACTCCGTTGGACTGGCTATCTCCCATTTGACTCCTTTTAGGATCTATATACGGACGTCGACAGGTTTAAGGGCCTTCTTCAACTTTGAAGAGCGTAAGGGGCTTTGGTACGGCGAGGCAAGCGGTGGGAATGAACGGCAACATTTAGATCAGGTATTGTATTTAAAAGACCCTGTAAAGATCTATAAACTTAGTGCGGCAGACTTACAAACAATAAAAAAAGGAGTTATAAGGCTGGGAATGCGCCGCGATATAGTTAGGTTGATCAAGGGAGATCCAAATAAGATCAACAATACCTACTACGGCAACAACCACGACGAGCAGTGGGTTTATTACAACTCGTATTACTACTTCACAAACGGCATTTTAAAAACGGTGCAGAACTGATAAGTTCTTTACAGCCAAAGATCTAAACTTTATCTTTTTACAGATACAGGTGGCCACGCCCTTGCACCCGAAAATTGCATTTTATCGACCAAGATCAGGCTATTATTTACATCACTATGGCAATGCAATACGCCATCTGCCCAATCTGTTCCATGGATCGGACGGGCGGATACATACTTAATTAAACCTTATTACTAAAAAAACATATGGCCAATAATAACCTGAACGGAATCACCGATGACGAAATAAAGAAGACCGAAGCTTATGCAGATGCGCTTAACAACGTTAATGCATCGTTAAGCGGATTAAGCAGCAAATTACCCTCTTTTGCCGATGGACTTGAAGCTGGCCTGGGTGCTATTGCCGAAAAGCTACCCGAACTGGTGGATTCGATGACGAAACTTAACGCGCAAAATAAAGAACTTGCCGCATCCGGACAGAAACCTAAAAGCGTATTAAAAGAACTTGCGTCTTCATTTCTGTCGTGGAACAACGCACTTTCTATCGGGATCACACTGGTTACCGCCTACGGCCCTAAAATATTATCATTTATCGGCAATTTATTCGAGTCAAAGAAAGCGAAAGACGCAGCCCAAGCGTTAAAAGACTATAAAGATGTCCTTACGTTATACAGCCAAAACCTTTCTAAAGAGAGAGGAGAGATGGAAACCCTTCTTGCAGTAGCTAAAAATGAAAAGATAGCGAAAGAAACACGGCTGGAAGCAATAAGAAAGTTGAACGCGCTCTCGCCTGAGTATTTAGGTAGCCTTACACTGGCCAATATTAAGACGGCCGAAGGCACCTTGGCATTAGACGAGTACACTAAAGCTTTAAAAAGAAAAGCATTAGCAGAAGCCATACAACCCAAAATGAGCGAATTATTAAAAGAGCGTTCGGACATTACCGAAGGTTACCAGGCAGCACAAAAAGACGCTTACCATTATCGGTTGGGCAAAAAGAAAAACAAAGACTTTGGAAAAGTTACGACTATGAACCAAGGATCCACGCTGGGGACTTCGAGTACAACAGACTACGCTGAACTGGCCGAAAAAAACTATAAAGTATATGTGGATAAAGATGCAGACATCCTGAAACGAATAAGATCTTTAGACAAATTATTTGAACACCAACTTAAAGGATTGGTTCCAACAGCGCCCAAACAAAAACAATTGACGGGCAAAAGCTATTGGGAAGATCAACTTATACGGCAACAAACCGAGTTGAACGCGCTTAAGGCCGGCGAAACGAATTTTGAAGCGAGTGCTAAACCAATATTTGAAAAAATAAAAAAAACGCGGGAAATGTTAGCTAAATATCAAGAGAGATCCGAAAGCCCATCTCCCTCGGGTAACGGTTCAGGAAAAACTCAAGGCAAAGAAGCTGCCCCCGACCTTGACCTCGAAGAACGCCTGGAATCACAAGCGCGTATGGCCACCATTACACTAAATGGTTATGCT
Organism: Mucilaginibacter myungsuensis; assembly: GCF_015222005.1. Taxonomy (GTDB): domain Bacteria; phylum Bacteroidota; class Bacteroidia; order Sphingobacteriales; family Sphingobacteriaceae; genus Mucilaginibacter; species Mucilaginibacter myungsuensis. The sequence goes on from NZ_JADFFL010000003.1 coordinate 309,840, forward strand.
AAAGAAATAGCCCTTGCCGACCAACACTTCACCCGACTGAAAGAAAAGCACAAGGGCAGCAAAGCAACTTTAGAACAACTTGAAAAAGAACACCTTGCTACTGTAGACCAGATCAACCAACGCTTTAAGAACGATGGCCTTGTTAAACTGAACAGCTATAAAAAAGAGCTTAATGATATTGCCCGCAAGGCCGGAAAAAACGCTACCGACCTGGCCATAGTTGATCTTGAGGACCAGAACGCGGCCAAAAATGTGATCATAGATAAGGATATTGATGATAGTAAGACCCGACAACAAGCCATTCGGCAACAACTTGACCAAGCTACTAAAGAACACCGGACCGATCAGATAGTTAAGTTGCAAGGTTATTTGGACGCGGAGATGGCGGTAGAACTTAAAGCGTCGGCCTACAAAACCGAGTTAACTGCCAAACTGGAGCAGGATAAGGCCAAGATAGAATCCGATGCCGCCACCGTAAAGCAGCAGGAGAAACAAGCCAAAAACGAGCAAGAACTACAAAATAATATCCAAACCCTTAACGCGGGCGGGCATAACATACAAGCGTTGGAACAGCAAAAGATCTTACTGGATATGCAGTTTGAAGCCGCCAAGGCCAACGCGATCAAAACCAACGAAACGACCAAAAAAATAGACGAGGAACATGCCGAAAAGAAAAAGGCGATAGAGGAGCAACTGGTACGTGCCAAGATACACGCCGGCGATAAGTACCTGGATGCGGTACTGAAGCATAGCAACAAAAACTCGGCGATATTTAAGGCCGCCTTTGTGGCCAAAAAAGCCGTAGCGATAGCGGATATCATTATCGATACTAAAAAGGCCTTGATCGCGTCGTTCACCGGGTATGCAAGTATGCCATTTATTGGGCAAGCGCTGGCCATAGCGCAGGGGGCGTTCATAGCCGGGCAGGCAGCATCGTCCATTGCCGAGATAGCGAAGCAAAAGCCGGGCTTTGCGCGGGGCGGGCAATTCGTGTCGGATGGTCGGGGTGCTTTGCTTGGAGGCTACAGCCGTGCAGATGATACCAATGCCTACCTGCGATCGGGCGAAGCCGTAGTGGTGTCCGAAGCGATGCGCAACCCCTGGGCGCGTAACCTGGTGAGCGCTATCAACGTCGCCCACGGCGGCAGGGATTTCTCGATCGCTTACCCAACACGGGGCTATGCCATGGGTGGCGTGTTTACCGATGGTGGTAATGCCAATAGATATTACAATCAACCGGTGACGGATGTAAAAGACCTTGCCAATACCTTAGCTTATCAAATGATCAATAACTTCCCTCCCATTTATGTGGATGTTAAGGACGTGAACAACCAGCAAAATATCCTGGCGCAAACGGTGGATAGGGTGACCCTTTAAGTCTCAAGTCAAAAGTCTCAAGTCAAAAGTCTGAAGTCAAAAGATACTTCAGCTCATCTTTAAAATTTATGACAAGAAAAATAAGAACCACAACCGGGTGGCTGGCCATAGCTATGCCCCAACAATTGAGTGATATCACGCTCGGGCAACTGATCGCGATGCAATCGGCAGATAAGTTGGGCGATCTGGATGCCGTCAGCATCCTGTCGGGAACGCCTTTAGCCGATCTGCAAAATATTTTGGATGTTAAAGATCTGGAAGTATTTAATGCCGACGTTGCATCTATAGCTCATCAGATCAAATACTTGTACAATAGCGATGCGATACCAAAAACGGTCGGCTTTATGATCGATGGCGGCAAGCGGGAGGTAAAAGTCACCAACAACCTATCTATGGAACCGGCCGGTGCCTACTATGCCTCGCGCGAGTTGATCGCCGATGCGATAGCCAAGCACATTGCCGATCACGGAGAGGATGACTGGCAGGAAACATTTAGTCCGCCGTTAACGGTTTGTGCGCAAATATTGGCCCAGTACTTCTATTGCCGCGCTACCGGCAAGCCTTATAACGAGGCCGCCGCTACCGAATTTGAGGAGCAGGTAAGACAATTACCGATAACGCAAGCCCTGCCCATTTGCAAGTATTTTTTTTTGAACTATCCAAACTTATCCAAACCGAGAACCAGCTTTTGGCATCGCCTGTTACAGCGTTGGAGCAACGCGCGGGGATAAAAAATTTCGAACCATTTAAATATATCAACACCATCAATTCCCTGGCCGGCGGCGACGTGACCAAATGGGACACCGTGCTGAACCTACCCTACCATACTGTACTCACCAAGCTGCTCCTCAACAAAACCGAAGCGGCCTATCAAAAGCGGTATGGGGAGTTGATGAAAGAATAGTTCATGGTTCATGGTTCATGGTTCATGGTTCATGGTTCATGGTTCATGGTTCATGGTTAGTCTTACCGATCTGAATAAAACCTTCTCATTCTACTATGAACTATGATCTATGAACCATCAATAAAAAACATTCACTCATTCACTCATTAATAACCATGCCCATACGTAACCAAATAGCTGCAATAGTGCAGCAACTGCACCCCGGCCCCAATTTTTTATACGGCGACCAGGGCGAACTGAACACCCTTGCCGACGACGCTGGTTTCCCCTGCGTGTTCATGTACCCGCTGCAAAACATCGGGATCAATACCTCGGTCAACGGATCGGTAGATAACAACTTTACCATCTACCTCGAATTTTTGTACCGCACCGATTTTGGCCAGTACACGGCCGATAACGAAACCTACGTGGCGCAAGCCTTGCAATTAGCCAACCAATTTTTGGTAAAAGCGGGCACCTACCGCGACAGCCAAGGCCGCTACTTCCGCGTAAAGCCGGGCGAAAAGGCCAAGTGCCTGCCGGTGTATAACAAGTACGACGTCAACAGCACGGGTGTTGGGTTGACGGTGACACTGGCAGCCATGTATTCGCCGGCTGTCTGAATCATTAATTAACCCATAAATATCCCAAACCATGGCTATCATAGCTGAAATTTTTAAAGTAGATAATAGCGTATCCGATGCCGGGATGAACGACATTTACACCGCTACCTTCTACATCCGCATCCGCGATGCTGCCACCGGGCTGGACACACCCGGCAATGGCGTTAGCATAACTTATCAAAAGATCATTAACGGCGTGCCCGACAGCATCCATACGCGCACCGTATCGGGTTGGTTGGATAAGTTAGAGACCTCTACCTTTTTGATATTGCGCAAGGATGGCACAGCCACCTACACATACGACCTTCAGATCGTAGCGTCGGACCCGATCCAGCCCGATGAACCACCCATCGATCCCGGCGCTTGCGATCTGCTGATCTACGAGGTTGCCATCAACAAAAAGGAAAGTGCTCCGGGTGCTGCCGACGGGCAGATAAGTATAGCGGCAGGCAGTAGCAAACAACCGATGAGTTACAGTTTGGATGGCACCAACTTTCAGTCTTCGCCAATTTTCAACGGTATTCCGGGCGGCAATTACACCACCTACGTAAGCGATGCTATTGGGTGTACGGTCACACACGCCTTTACCTTACCCACCTTGCAAAGTATGTTGGTGGACGACCCTTCGGTCAGCATCGGATCGGGCAATAATTCGCGCTGGAACGCGGCTTTTAACCCGGTTGTGTTCACTTATCAGCGCCGCGATTTTGAGGTGACCGAAGTGATCCGCGACGGCAACGACCAAGCCATCCTGATAGTGAACCGCAATGTAAGCGATCTGCCCGCCGGTGAGTTGGTGTATGTTGATGCGGGGCCATATAAAGGTGTATTCGAGACCAAAGTTGCGGCAGGCAATCAGTTACCCATCAAGGCATCGTTCATAGAAACGGCAAGCGGGTTCATCAACATTAACCGTTACCGCCCTTACTATTGTATCAAAACCAAGGTGACTTACATTAACCGCGAGACAGGCAGGGAGCAGACCATCGAGGCTACGCACCGCCCCGATGGCAAAGGGTTGGTACGCGCCGATATCTCCAGCTTTTTGCAAAGCCTGTTACAGGTACAGGACGATAGCGACTACACCAAACTGAACTTTAAGGATACCAACCTAAGCGCATCGTACAAGATCAGCTACGCCGAGCAATGGGATGGCATCGCTAACCCGGTCTATCACCACATTGCCCAGCCGTATTATATTGTGTACGCGGCCAAGCAATTAGGCGATGCGCACGGCGGTAACCTGGCGGCCTATGTGCCTTTCCCTATGGTTGACGATGATGCCAAACTGGCCAAATGGCTGACCGACTTTGCCGAACCGGCTTACAGTAATGGTTATCCATTCGATATCGGCTTTATTTATAGTGATGCCATAGCCGGACTCGACATCTACGCCGAGCTGATCCTGCTGGACATTAACCGCCAGCCAATCACAGGCACCTTGCAAAACAATCATTTACTGAATGAGGACGGCTCCTTCCTGCTTCAACAGGACGGCAGTAAATGGGTGATCGCCTACGCATCGGTAAGCGGGCAGGGACTATCAAAGTGTATAGGGCTTAACCGTTTGCTCGTCAACCAAAACTTCCCCGCGGCAGCGCATTATTTTTCGTTGACGCTGAAATATGATGACGATAGTACACCGAGACCGGTCACCCGGACACAGACCGTACGGATAGATAAAGCCGTAGACGATAATTCGGTCTACCTGCGCTGGATCGGCCTGACCGGATCTTGGAATTACTATCGTTTTGTGTACGACCAGGAAATAAGCCTCGACGTGCAGAACGCCGTCATCATTAAAAACTACGTGACCGATTGGGCCAACCAGCAAAGCATCGAGGAAGTGATCAGCAAATCGGCCGGGGTAAAAATGAAAGTAATGGCCGAGGATCTTTCGGTAGCCGATATTAAGGGTTTACAGTCCATCAAGTATTCGCCCAAGGTGCAACTGCTGGTGAGCATGTCGCCGATGAAATGGCAAACGGTCGTCCTCAACACCGCCACCTTTGCCGAATATCAAACCAAGAACGGGCAAGCGCCATTTAGTGTGACGTTTAATTTGCCGGGGATCAACGTGCAAAGCCAATAGGTTTAAGGAATGCGAAAGTCGAAGTGCCAAATGCGAAATGAATTAAAAATAGAAAATGAGCACTTTGCATTTGAACTTTCGCACTTCGAATTCATTAACATCCGCTTCGCATTCCTTAAAACGTCACTTACCCTTGGCCTTGTTTTCCTTAGCGGTCTTGCCCGACGCGGTAAATATCGCGGTCAGCTCTTTAGCTTCGTTGTGTAGCGCTATCGTAAAGTCGTTGCTCAGAGTACCCGATTCCATAATCAGCTCTAACCACAGCGTGGTTTCATCAGCTTCTTCTTCGACTATAGTGATCTTAGAAATAAAATCAGCGGTTGATCGGGCCTTGCAGGCCGAACGGTAATTAGCGGACACAGATGTACCAGACCGTAATATCTGGTTACCTAACACCCGGCCAACTTTATCATCAGGCAATTGCCTAACCAATTTGATAATATTCAACGCAAAGGTTTTAGAACGTTGCTTAAGGTCTGATACAGGTTGCATATCGCCAAAATATGCAATTAAACTCATTTCGCAATTGGCGTTCCGCATTCATTCTAAACTCATTTCGCATTTGAACTTTCGCATTTCGCATTCCTTAAAATGAACTTACAATTATTCATCTCCGACCACCTCGTCGACCTGACTGACAGCAGTCCGATAGCGCTTACCTTCCAGATCAATAACCTGGCCGAGGTGAAGAACCAGCAGGGCAATACCAGCAACCAATTTAAGCTGCCGCTTACGCAGCGCAACAGGCGCATTTTGGGTTTCCCGGATGATGTTGCTTTTACCAACGAGTGGCCTTACCGCCAATACCCGGCCAAGATCGTTCAGGATGGTTTAGAGATCGTCCCAAACGGCTTTGCCGAACTGAACGGGGTTGATAACGATACGGCATCTATCACCATACTATCGGGCAATGTGGACTTTTTTGACGCGATTGGCGGTAAGCTGTATGAGATGGGCGACAGCAAGTCGGCCTATGGCGTGGGCCAGCCATTTAAAAGTTACGAGCACGAGTGGAGTGTTGCCAATGTGGTAGCATCACAAACAAAGACCGACGGCTGGATATGGCCTATAGTGGACTATGGCAACCTTACTTACAACCAGACCGGCCAAAACGTGATCGATGTGCGCCAGCTGCGCCCGGGTTTCTTCATTAAAACCGCTATAGACCGTATGCTGGCCTCGGTAGGATATACCGCTATAGGATCTTTAATGGCCGACCCTTTATATCCCAAGCTGATCGCGCAATTCAGCAACAGTAAATTTGAACATGGTACTGACTATCAGAACGAGCCGGACGTAGACGGCATCAGCGTAACGCTTGGCGATAACCTGGTGAGGACAACGGCCGGCGAGGGGGATGATGATCCTATGATACATTGGCATATCCGAAATGCGAACGCCCTTAACAAGCAATTCAAGGCAGGTTATGTTTACGACTCGCCCGGTGAACTGACCGTATCGGTAAAGTTGAGTATCCCGGCCATCTATTTCTACGGCAAAGTAACGGATAACGAGTCATCACTGGTGATCGAACTCGTCAAAAGCCATCCGGCAACCGGTGCGTTTGACGGTATCGCATCTTATGTGGTTGATTTTTCGGCAGGGTACGACTATTATTTTAGCGTTGATAACGGCCCCGATAAAAAGAGCTTCACCATTTTGAAAAACATCGTATTAACGCACGAGGTAGAGCTGATCAACGGCGACCAGCTGGCCGTAAAATACCGTTTTGAAGGCGGCGATCCGGCTGAATTCAACATGGATAAGAACACCACCTGGGAGGTGCGGCCCCAGGTGAAAGAGGTACGCTACGGGCAAATGATACAGTGCGAGCGTATCTTCCCGGATATCAGTCAAAAAGATCTGCTGAAAGATGTACTGCTACGTTTTGGGATCATCTGCCAAACGGATGCCAATAACCGGCAGATCAACTTCGCGTCTTTCAGGGACATCGTCGGCAATATCCCGATCGCCAAAAACTGGAGCAAAAAATGTATGGACCAAGGCAAAAGCATCAGCTTTAAATTAGGCAATTACGCCCAGGTAAACCGAATGAAGTGCAAGGAAGATGAGGCCATTTTACCTTTGGGGTTTGGCGACGCCAACATTTTGGTCGATGACAAGACCCTGCCCCCTGCCGCTGACCTGTTCGAGAGCCAGTTTGCCCCCACCCTGAACCGGCCTTACATTGGCGGCACCATTGCACAGATCATCATGAACCAACCGGGCGAGGGCAGCGATGACTTTTCTACGGGTGTATCGCCCAGGATATTGGTTGATCAAAAGATGGACCTGAGGACCAAAACCAACCGCGACATTAAATTTACGGATGGCAACGCGGCTAAGGACGTGGTTGTGAACAGTTGGGTATCCGTCCCCTACTTTTACAAACCCGACGGCGAACATAACCTTTGTTTTGGCGACAAGCCCGGCAACGGCACAGCACTTTTACCCGGCTTAAAAACGCGCTACTATCCCGAACTGAAAAAGATATTGCACCGCGCCAAGAAGGTTATCCGCTACTTCCTGCTCAGCCCGCTCGACATTTTGGAGCTGGACCTGCTGATCCCTGTTTACCTGGAGCAGGACAGTGCCTACTATTACATCAATAAAATAGATGCCTGGCAAAAGGGGAAGCCCACCAAGGTGGAGTTGGTGAAGTTGGAGTAGCAAAAACTTAAAATAAATTATGCCAATTAGAATATAATTCATATATTTGTATTAACCATTCAGCTAAGCGTCCATAACCGTCGCAAACCTCTTTTTTCCTTCAACCCGACCCTCCGTTCCGATGATCCATCGCTATACGGACCGATCACAAACTCATAATTTATAAAATGAACCACAAACTTTATCTCTACGACACCGAACAGGACTGCATCGGTACGGGCAGCCTGTCATCAGCTTACATTAAACAACAATTGAATGCCGCCGGCGGCGCGGATATCGAGGTTCACATCAGCTCGGTAGGCGGCAGCGCTTTTGATGCCATTGCCATTTACGATATGCTTAAAAAGTATCCCGGCAAGGTAACCACGTACGTGGACGCATTAGCCGCCTCGGCAGCATCCATTATAGCCATGGCCGGGCAGGATGTGGTGATGAGCAAATATGCCCTGCTCATGATCCACAAACCGATGGTAGGCAGCGGCGGCAATGCCGACGAACTACTGAAGGATGTGCAGATGCTCAACATTGTTCAATCTCGCTTGGCGCAGATCTATATGGATAGATCGGGATTGGACGAAGTGACCATCAACAGTTTTATCAATGCCGTTACCTGGATGACCGCCGATCAGGCCTTAGACCTGGGCTTTATTGACCGGGTGGAGGATTACAGTGCCGACATTATTAATAGCGCCATCATCCGAAATTATACCGGCGCGGCCCCGGCTGTTTACCAACGCTGCATCAACAAGATCCTGAACACAAATAACAAACCCAATAACAAACAAACCCACAACAACATGAACATGGAAAACAAGGACCTTATCGAAAAGACCGCGTCTGTCTTAGATAAGATGATGAACTTTTTTAAACGCGTAGTGAACAAGGCTACCATTACCGACAAAGGCACCCTGCACCACACCGGCGAGATGGAACCCGGCAGCGAGGTGTATCAGGACGAGGATCTGTCCAAGCCCGCCCCTACCAATCTGTATGTCACCTCGTCGGGCAAAAAAGTAAAAGTAAAAGAAGGCAAAGTTGAAGAGCTGACTCCCGGTGAGGACGTGGAGGACGAAGACGACGACATCCCGACCGACAAACTAAAAAAGGGCGAAGTAACCAACCGGATAGCGAGCATCCGCGCCAAGCTGCACGCACAAAACTCACTATTAGCTGATGCCCGTGCCGCCCTAGAAGATGCCAACGCCCGACTGAAAAAGACCCGCGAGGAGGTGAGAAATGAGATCAAATCGAATTTTACGCCTGAGGGTTCGCGACGCAGCAATAAAGCACGTAGCGAGGACCAGCCTTTCTTTGCTCCGCAGACCACCCTGGCTAAGAACGCGGTGAGAAAGGCAGTGGCGAAGTAGGTTTTATTAAAACGACAACCCATTACCTTAACTGAGATCTGAAATTTCAATCCGAGGTCGAGTAGGCTAACAACCAAATGCTTTTAGTTTTTTCAACTGTAAGTAAAACTGTTTCGCTGAAGGTATATGGCCCAGCCATGAACCATGTATTCCAAGGAGAAAGCGTCCTTAAGCAATAAGCATTCCTTTGTGTGTAAACTCCTTCGAATATTTTTTCACAAAACGATGTTGCCAGTTGCAGTGCGGAATCATATGAACCTTGAAAATCTGTGTTTCCTAATCCGCCATAAAACAACACGTCGGCAAGAATGCTCTCGATATTTTTACCGGCATCTAACCTTTGCAGATCAACTTCTAAAACCAATGCGTCGGCACTAACATATTGACTTGGCCCGCTATAAACCTCTTGCTGAAATTGATCTAATACTGGTTTAGATAACAAAAAACTGCGTCCAATTTCGGATCGGCTAATTTCCCCTTCTGAACAAATAGTTAAGAATTCCTCAACGTTTTCAAACCGAAAACAAGTAAATACAAAGAGTTCAGAACTAAAGTTATCGTTTAAGATCCGCACATATTCTATGTCTGTCTCTACAACTTGTAAATTCATCACTTTAGTCATTTAGGTAGAATATTCAATAAACCAAAGATAATCAACATTTCATGCTCCGCTGAATGCTTTGGCTAAGAACGCGGTACGCATTTCAGTTGGCAGTGGGAAGTAGGCAGTTGGCAAAGCTTACATGCGGGCTTGCATAGCCATCACCAGTTCCCTTAAGGTGTAGTAACCGCCGATCACCTCTTTAGCAGGAGGGAATTTACTGCCGATATACCATAGCAGGATGCCAATACCAAGCGGAAGCAACAGCATCCAATGGAAATGCCAAACGAAGGGGACGACGATGATGGATAGCAAGAAGAGAAGGATAAAGTTACCGCCCGTTCTGCTGATACGGTTTTGTTCGTACTCAAATTTGGTAAAAGCACCGGGGGCAAACTTGCTTACTTCTGTCAGCAATATCCCACCGTGCTTATTAAATATCGGCGCAAGTTTGGAGCTTGGCCTGATGTGTTGAACGTCTACTCCGCGCTCTTTCAAGTTAGCTGTAAGCGTTTTGAAAATGGCCGCACTCATGCAAGGGGTACCGAGACTCATTACCGGAGATACTGTTAGCTTAACGGCATGATCTGAAATATAGCGGCAAAAGCCAAGGAGCGTAGTAGTCTCTGTCGATAAGATGATTTCCAATTCCTGAACGGGAGTTGCCAATTGAAAGGATCGGTGTTCAACTTTAGCCAAACTTTTAGGATCTATTAGATCACAGGTATCACGCCATTCCTGGATCGTCGTCGCAAAGGTCAGATCATCACCTTCATCTACCTCAGGATCAAATACAGCCTGACAATGGTACTGATCATTCAGTATCTGCAAGATCTCTTCCGGAGTATACCGTGTAACTTCCATTGCTACTCAAATGTACAAACTTAAACAACAACCTAAACCTAACAACTTTCAACCCGAAACCTATCATACAATTAATTAACCAATAACAAACCTGCAGAAGCCGACCGGCAACTGCAAACTAAAAAACATGGCTCAATTTACATTTACAAACAACACCTACGCCGGTGAAGCATTGGCGGGGTTTATGGCAAGCACGCTGCTGGAGGCCGATTCGGTAAAGCGCGGATTGCTCACAGTGATCAACGACGTAAAGTCGCGCAAGGTCATTTTGGACGTAGACGATGACGTAAAATTGCAAGATCCGTCGGGCATTTTCACCGACCAGGGTACCACCGCCCATCAGACCGAAAGCTATCTGGACCCGGTAGTTTACGAATTTATGAAACAGGAACAATGGGACAAGCTAGCCCAAAGCTGGGAAGCACAAGCCCTTGCACCCGGCGCCTTCGGCGACTATGAAGGCGTGGTAGACCTATCCGACTTTATGGTGCAACGCTATTTGACAAAGATCCAGATCGCTAACGAGCGCCTGTACTGGTTAGGTAAAGCGGCTACTAAAGAGGCCTCGTTCACCGCTCAGTTCGATGGTCTGTTACCAAGCATCGCTAATGCGACCGGTACTTACAAAGTCGGCTTGGGTAAATCGGCCACCAGCATGTCGGCAACTGCGATCAATGGCAGTGGTGTGGTTACGGTAGCAAGCACAGCAACTTTATCTGATGGCGATGTGGTGACCATTACTGCAGTAACTGGTAACAGCAAGGACATTACCAACGGTGGAGCCGGTATCGACATCCAAGGCCAATCCTATTTTATTCAGGTGTTGACAGCCACTACTTTTAAATTGGTACGTAATTATAACGAGATCAACACCCGTAAAGCTGCCCAATTCACCGGCACATCAAGCGGGGCTACGATCAGCTACATCAACGCAAGCAACGTATTAGGCGTATTAAGTAGCGTATTTTCTCAACTGGATCCGGCCGATCGTTCGCAGGATGACTTTAACCTGCAGATCCCGCTGCACGTAGGTTATGCCTACGCCCAGGCCCAGGCATCGCAAGCTACCAACGTGTTGAATGCCTTTACCGACAAAAAAAAAATGGATTACTTAGGCATCCCGCTGCAATTGATGAACCACTGGCAAGCCAACACCATTTTGGGCGCAAGATCATCAAACCTATTCTTAGGTGTAGACCTGTTAGGTGATGCCAGCGAACTATCAACCGTTTACATGAAGCCCTACACCAACGATAACGTAGTGCGCATGAAAGCAAGGATGAAAGCAGCGGTTAATTTTAAGTTCGCTAACGAGTTGTTCTTGTTAACGGCTTAAGCCCCCCAGCCCCCTAAAGGGGGAGAAAAATCAAAACCGATACTATTTAACCTTATCAATTTATCAATGCTTTCCTATTCCCCCTTTAGGGGGTTAGGGGCTAAAAACTAATACCAACATGCCCATTTACAATAAAATAACAGCAGGCTTTGCCCTTGGCGCAGCAAGCCCAATTACCTCAGGTTTAGAAGATGTGATCTACATTTTTAACGAGGGCGACATCGCCCTCACCTTCGACACCACCAACCCATTGATCGTGACTGGACTGACCGCCGTGACCGACGCACTGGTGTACAAGTTCACCGGTACTAACAATAGCTTTAACAGTATATCCAAACTGACCAAAACCCAGGTGGGCCCGCGTTATACCGAAGAGATAGACTTTAACATTGCCGGACTATCTACCGAGATCAAAACGCAACTGATGGCCATGGGTTACGGTCGTGTGCGTGCTATTACGGTCAACAATTACAAATCGGGCGATTCGGCTATCGAACTGTTCGGCGCAGTTAACGGCCTTATCCTGTCCGAAGCCGAACGCAACGCCGCCGAGGAATCTATCGAGGGTGGCTACAAACTAAAACTCACCAACCCCGATAAGCTGAAAGAACCATTCCCTCCGCGCGCCGTATCTATCGCGCCGCAATCGGGCACGGCTACCTATGCCAGCACATTGGCGGCTTTGGAAGCGTTGACGGTGTAAGCCTTTAGTTCATGGATGATGGTTCATAGTTCATGGTAGGACCGAGACTAAAACCATCATCCATTTTAAAACTATGATCCATATCCATCAACCATGAACTACTTATGAAAAAATATATTTTAAAACCCGGCAAACACCAATTTGCCCCCGGCGGGGAGGCGGTGCATGACAATGATAACCTGACCGACGCCGAAGCGGAGTGGTACTTGGAACGGTATCCGCATATAGCCGGATTATTTGTTGAAAGGTTGGAAAGTTTGAATGTTGAAAAGTTACCTGCCGTGAAACGGTATCGAAGCAGAAAATCGAAAGGTAAAACAACAATAGAACTTTCAAACATTTCAACCTTACAACATTCCAACGAAGAAAATGAAAACCTACCTTCCACAAATTGAACGCCGCATCACCGTTAGGCCCAACCAAACCTACGGGATACTGAATTATGACAAGGATAATGCCTATCCGCAGCGCATGCTGGAGCTGGTGGGCGCATCGCCAACGGCTAAGGATTGCTGGAACAAACGGGCCAAATTCATCTCGGGCAATGGCTTTGTACAGCCTGATCTGGGTAAGCAGGTTATCAACAATAAAGGATTGACGATGGCTAAGTTGCTAAAGGCGCTGGCTACGGATAAAGCACTGTTCAGCGGGTTTGGCTTGCATGTGAATTACAATGCCAACTTTAAGGTTTGCTCGGTCAACTATGTCAAGTTCGAGGATATCCGCATGGGCGATATCGACAACAGCGAGACCTGCGGCAAATACGCCGTTTACTTTGACTGGGGCCGCAAAAGCTGGAAACACGTGATGCGCAGCAAGATCTGCTTTATTGACGCATACGATCCGAACCCCGAGGTGATCCAACAACAAGTGACTGCTGCCGGCGGCTGGGCAAACTACAAAGGGCAACTCTTTTATTTCAATCCCGAAGTAGATGATTACCCGCTGATAGAGGCTGATAGCGTTTGGGAAGACTTTGAGACCGAGGCGGGCATCAAAATTTTCAACAATCGCGAAGTGACCACCGGTTTCCTGCCGTCGACTATGCTCTTCATGCCATCGCGCAGGGAAGAAGCCGATAATGCAGGTGCTACCGATGCTGCACCCGGCACAAATACGCCATCGCAATTAGAGAAAGACCTGGGTGCTTTTCAAGGGACCAAAAGTTCGCAAAAGATCATCGTGATCGAGTACGAAGACGAGGCATCCAAACCGGAGTTTAAACCTTACGCCATTCAGAATAACGACAAATTATTTGAGGCGACGGAACGTTCGGTAGAGGCCCGCATCATTAAAGGTTTCTCTATCCCGCGCGAACTCATTAACTCAGATAAAGCATCCAGCCTTAGCAATGGTGGCGAAAAGAAACAAGCCATCCGGGAGTTTAACGACATCACCGCGCCCGAGCGCCTTGAATTGTCCGAGACCTTTGCCGAGATATTCGGGCATTTCCATATTGACCTGAACCCATCCGGTAATTGGGATATCATCCCCGTCCCGGCCGATCTTGCCGGTGATAGTGTGGGCATTGCGGCGGGTAGCAGTATTAACCAGTTACTATTATCTGATCTGCCGCCAAGCAGCAAAACCGCTATCCTGATCCACGCCTACGGTTTTAAACCAGCCGAAGCGGAAGCGATGACGGGTTAGTTGATGGTTCATAGATCATTGTTCATGGCATCGTAAAGACCACCAAGCTACCAGATACAAAAAGGCAATGAACTATGAACCATCAACCATGAACTAAAACCAACGAACCATTAACTATGAATTACTAATGAACCTCATCGATCAAACAACATTTCAACGCTTCGAGGATATCAGCCAAAACATCAAACCCGAACGCCTGGCCGTTTTTATAGCCAAAGCGCAAGAACTTGACCTAAAACCTTTTTTAGGCTACGCCCTGTATTACGACCTGCTTAAACACTTTAATACCGACGGTACACTTAAAGACGATGCCCCGCAACACTATAAAGACCTGGTGAACGGCGCCGAATACCTGGACCGCCGGGGCAATGTTGTGCTTTACCAGGGCCTTGCCCCACTATTAGTGTACTTTGCTTTTGCCCGCTTTATTGAGGACAATGCGGTACACTACTCGGCCACCGGTCCGGTGATCAAACAGCGCGAGGGGGCAACAAGCCTCTCCCCTGCCGATACCACCAAACTGGTGCAACAACAACGCAGTACAGCCAATGCTTACGCCAACCAGACCGAACAATTTTTAAAAGACCACAAAGCCGACTTCCCGCTATGGCAATATGATCCTAAGAATCGTTCGGCCAGACAAGCCGGGCCACGCATCCGCGCGGTAGACAGAACTGAGTTAAACCTGCAAAGCGGGGTGGATCTTAATTATGTAGTGCCGCTTTAGGACTAACAACCGCCGGTCCAAGCGTCCACGCTTACGAAGATCGGGAGCGTGGACGCTCCAATGATCGTTACGGTTAAGCGTGGACGCTTGGCCAGGCGGATGAAGATCACCATCAAACTAAACATCAACATGGATAAAAAAATAACAGAATTAGCTGCTGCCACGTCCATCCAATCGTCGGACGTATCGGTGCTGGTACACAATGGGGCCGATCTGCAATATAGCTTTGCTACCTTGCTTACCTTCTTAAGCAGTAACCTAGGGCTTGGCGCAGCCATCAGCTTTGGTACTACCTTACCCACGAACATTAGCGGCAAGAACGGCGACATATTCTTCAACACAGCCACCGCAGCCATCGCCCAAAAAACATTAGGCGTGTGGACCATCGTTTATAACCTCCCCACTGCCGGGTTAACAGATAGCACCGTGCTTTATGGCATTGGTGTGCCTGCATCAGGCACGGGCAGCAACGGCGATACATATATCAATACCGCCACGGGTATGTTCTACAAAAAAGCGTCGGACGCGTGGAGCAACGTCTTTTCGATTCTGAACGGACCTGCAGGTGCCCGCGGCGAAAAAGGAGACAAGGGCGATACCGGTGCTGCCGGGCGAACGATCCTAAGCGGGACGACCAACCCATCTAACCTGACCGACGGCATTAACGGTGACTACTACATAAACACAAGTAATTTTACCCTTTTTGGTCCGAAGACAGCAGGGGTATGGGGAATAGGCACTAATGTGATCGGTCCCGCCGGGGCAAAAGGCGATACCGGGAACACAGGACCTCAAGGTGCGGCCGGACCAACAGGAGCCAAAGGCGATACCGGAGACACCGGGCCGCAAGGTCCTCAGGGCGAGGATGGGGATACCGGTCCGCAAGGGCCGACGGGAGACACCGGCGCCACTGGTCCGCAGGGTATTAAAGGTGATACCGGCGATCAAGGTCCGGCCGGACCAAAAGGCGACACCGGAGACACCGGTCCGCAAGGGCCACAAGGCGCAAAGGGAGACACCGGTGATGCGGGACCTGCCGGAGCGAACGGCGCTACCGGAGCAGGTGTAGCGACCGGCGGATCAACCGGGCAAGTGCTCGCCAAAATTAACGGCACCAATTACAATACCCAATGGATAGACCCGCCGGCGGGCGTTACCAAAGCAACGCTGGCCGAAGTAAATGCAGGTGCTGACGATGCCAAATTCGCTACGGCGTTGGCTTTGGAAGGCTCAAAGTATGCCGATCAATCCGGCGCGAAATTATCAGCTACGGCATCGGGCACTAATGCTTACACGGCAACTATTAGTCCGGCTATTACGGCTTACTCCAATACACAGCGATTTTACATCCGTTTCACCAATGGCAATACCAACGTGGGCTGCACCCTGGCCTTGAATGGGTTGGCCGCCTTACCGTTAGTGAAGGGTATTAACACCGCTATTTCCGTCGGCGATATTGTGGCTAATAGCATCCACGTGATCGCTATTGATGGGACAAACGCGCGAATACTTTCCCTATCGGCTATCCCCACCGTAACCACGGGCGAAAAGGTGCTGACCATCACATCAAGCGGACCGCAAAAGACCTATGACCTGCAGGAGATGTCGGTATCGCCGACGAGCTTGACCGCCGCCGATTTCAGCACCGGCATGGCGGTAGTGACGGGTTTGCCCGGACAGGTTGCTTACGACAGTAACTACCGTTACGATAGCGTGGGCATTAACCAATGGCGACGCTCGGCCCTGAACGGCAGCTTGGTAGACCTTTACCTGGCTGACATTGACGACAGCGCCGGCGACAAGACCAGCGCGCAGCTGCAAACAGCTTACCCGGCATCGGTGATCGGTCAGCAGGTTTGGGGATTAAATAATTTATATATCAAAAAAACGCTTACCCTTTGGAAAAAGGTTGCCGCAATAACCGCATAAAACCATGTCACACATATTAAAAACAGGCACCAGCATATTAAAGAACGGCGACAACATTTTTAGAGTGAACGATAAATTAAATGTTTTGGTGGAGAATAAGGGGGGATTTGGCAGCGTGATAGAGGGGCTGAGGATAGATCCAATAATCAGCAATCACCGAGTAGCCATATCGGGGGCCGGCTTTGCAAAGATAGTAGATACGGATACCTTTAATGTCATCGCTACGGTGTCTATACCTGGCATGGTGGTGGGTTTTGCATGGGATTCGCCCAACAATAAACTATATGCAACAGCCGGAGGATATTTATATATTATCAACACAACAACCTGGACCGCGGCGGCAACAGCACTTGTAGGCGGCATTTATACGGGAATAGCCATCGACCCAAATTCTGCTAACAATAGGTTGATTATTGGTGGTGGCGGCAAGTTGAATTTTGTGAACAGAACCAGCTTTGCGATAACACATGTAATGACGAGCGGATTTACCGGCATTTATGGTATAGCGTTTCATCCCGATATACCGAACAGGATATATGTTGGTAATTATGCCAGCAATTACATTTCTGTGGTCGATACCGACAATTTTATCATCGTTGACACGATAACCGGTTTTAGCTCGCCCATAGATCTTTCATTTGACCCCAACCCCACTAATAACAGATTTATTGTTAGCGAATATGCAGGCGGCCAAGTTGCATATGTGGATAAGGGAACTCATGGAATATTAAAAAGAGTATCGGCGATAACGGGTCCGGAGGGAATAGCTTTTGATCCTAATATTGTCAATAATCGTTTCATTGTAGCGAGTGCGAGCCTTGGTCAATATGCTGTCGTCAGAGAAATCCTAACCTAAAATCTTACCCAATATGACACCCATAGAACAACAACAATTAAAAGGCTTCACAATAAAGACCTTAGTGATGCTTACAATTTCAACAGCCAGCATCGTAGCATCGGTAATGGCTACCTACTTCGAGTTAAAAACGAGCATAAATGCTGTGCAAACTAATCAAGAGGCGCAAACCCGAGTTAACGAGATCCGCTTAAATGTTTTGGAAGGACAAATAGCTGTGCTGCAAACCGAAGTTGCGGAGCTGAAAGAAAGAAGGTAATAGTGCCCGGAACGAGATTCGAACTCGTACATCCTTACGAATGCCACCCCCTCAAGATGGTGCGTCTACCAATTTCGCCACCCGGGCTTTGTACAGTAAAAAAGTCTTAAGTAGAAAGTCTTAAGTCGTTTTATTGACCTTTGACTTATAACTTAAGACTTTCGACTTAAATGGATGTGCCCGAAGAGAGACTCGAACTCTCAAGAGACAATTCTCAACGGCTTCTGAGACCGCAACGTTTACCAATTTCGCCATCCGGGCTTTTGTTTGGACCTGGCCGGTTTTGCAACCGCTTTAGCTTAACAAGGGTGCAAATATAGTTTTTTCTACAACATAGGCCTAAAAAATTTTAACATCGGCGGATAGTTTTGCGTTCAGCTTGTTAAACAGTATTTTAGGTGCATGTTTAAGAGGAAATTATTGCTTTGCAGGGCCTTTGTTAGTATTGTTCTATTGTTAATTGTGTGCAATACCGCCAATGCCCAAAAGATAGAGGTGTTGCAACAAGGCCGTTCTATCAGTATCCGTGGCTTGAGTGTGGTTAACGACAAAATAGCCTGGATAAGTGGAAGTAAAGGAACGATAGCCACTACCAGAGACGGCGGCAAGACATGGAACTGGCAACAGGTAAAAGGTTTTGAAACGGCTGATTTTAGGGCGATCGAAGCATTCTCGGATAAAGAGGCCGTGATCCTAAGTTCGGGCACGCCGGCGCTTGTCCTTAAAACTATGGATGGCGGCGCCAATTGGTCTTTGAAATACAGGAATGATGACAAAGCATATTTTTTGGATGCGATGGGTTTTGCCGATAAAAAACGCGGCTACATCCTCGGCGACCCGATCGGCGGTAAGTTTTTGGTGTTAGAGACCAAAGATGGCGGCGAAACCTGGTCCCCTTTCAGTAACATGCCCGAAGCATTGGAAGGGGAAGCTGCCTTTGCGGCCAGCGGAACTTGCCTGCGGGTGGAAAGTAAAAGTTACCTTTCTATTGTTACAGGTGGTAAAGTGGCTCGCAACCTGAGCTACAATGCTAAAGCTCAAAAATGGTTGGCTACGGATCTACCGGTTACGCACGGGCCATCAAGCAACGGCGCGTTTTCCATCTCGGCCGATAACAAGGTTATCGTTGGTGGCAATTACTCAAAAGATAAAACCAAGGATTCGGTAGCTTGTTATTTTAAAGCTGGCGAGTTTGTAGCAATAAAGGATGGCCCGTCGGGTTATCAATCAGGAGTTGAGCAGATAAAAGGCGAAACTTACTTGTCTACAGGTACACCGGGCAGCAATATTACCACCGATGGCGGCCTTACCTGGAAGCAAATAGATGCGAACAGCTATAACGTTTGCCGCAAAGCAAAGAAGGGAAAACTGGTTTTATTAGCAGGCGACAGGGGTAGAATTGGCCTGTTCACATTTTAATACCTGTTAATGAACGGCTTAAAACCGCCCGAAAAATAAATTAAAAAAAGGCTTGCAGGCAATTGCCAATAGCCGTATATTTGCACCACTTTAAAAGGAAACGATTATCGATTCCGTAGCTCAGCTGGTAGAGCATTACACTTTTAATGTAGTGGTCCTGGGTTCGAATCCCAGCGGGATCACATCCTGTCACCGAAGACGATAACTTTTAAAGTACAAAAGGCGCAAGCAATTGCGCCTTTTGTTTTCAGTAGGGTAACACCTGCTAATGATTCCGTAGCTCAGCTGGTAGAGCATTACACTTTTAATGTAGTGGTCCTGGGTTCGAATCCCAGCGGGATCACAAAAAGCCTTAAAGGCAACAGTTTTAGAAGAGCTGCTTGAAAGAGCGGCTTTTTTTGTGGGCTACTACAATTAGAAATAGGCTGCCACATTAAGTGTACAGCCTATCTCGTATCAGCCTTTTAAAAAGGCAACAAATATATCAAATTTATTCCCAGCCCGGGTTTTGGGGTTTTAAGTTAGGATTACGCTGGATATCGTTCAGCGGGATAGGGTAATAATAGTTGCGATCGTTCCACTTTCTTGGGATCTCGTTCATCCAGGTCAATTCTCCCGATGTGCCATTTTTCAATAATTGCGAGTTGACAGCGGTACCAACTCTTGGCGATACATCAACATAGGTCACTCCGGCCACTGCCGGCGTTGGGCGCGTACCCTGATAAAAGGCTACATCTAATATACCATCTTCGTTCAGGTCCAATGGTGTATTCAATGCGGGAACATAAAAACCATTCCATTCCTGCTCCATCAGCGGGCCGCGTTTCCACCTTAATATATCGGCAAAACGGAAGCCCTCTAAACTTAGTTCGATACCACGCTCTCGGCGTATCTCTAATATTACCGGATCAGTAATATCCGGGAAATAATTTGTTCTCAGATATGGATCTGCCACAGTAGGCAGTGTATTAAGGCCTGCGGTTATACCACCCCTTGCCCTCAATATCCCTACGGTCAATGCCCAATCTGCAGGAGTTATTATTCCTAACTCTGCCTTGGCTTCTGCATAATTTAACAGAACTTCAGCATAACGGAACAACACTATCGCGTTGGTATTCAATGCACCGGCATCCAAACTTTCGTCATCAAGCGTTAATTTGATGGGCTGGTAACCGGTGAAGGTATATGAAAACACCGGAGGTGCGGGCACTTGTACCCCGTTTCTGATACGTTTGTAATCGCCCGAGCGTATCGTTTGTTTCAACCTCAGATCTCTACCTTTAACCTCGTCTTTAAATAACGTGGTGCGATAGTTTGGATCATTGGTGAAAGGTGTGCCATCCAGCTTTAAATAGGTATTGATAAAAGTACGTGTAAAGCTTGCTTTTGCACCGTAGGTACCGCTGGTCCACCACCAATTTGCCTCGCTAAGTACCCCAAGGTTCACGTCGGCAACGGCTGCCTGTAATACTTCGTTGATCAAAGGCGCGTTACTTGTAAATACCTGACGATAAGATACACCCGCGCCGCCCGCGTTATTGATCGAATAGCCCCCATTCTTGATGATCTGATCAGAGGCTGATACCGTTTCATTCAACCACTTGGTTGCAGTTGATGTTAAATTAAGTTCAGTGTGGTACTTACGAAAGGTACCTTCAAACAAACACACACGAGACTTGTAGGCATAAGCCACCCATTTAGTGATCGTTGTCCGGCTGGCATCGTTAGTGGCTTGAATGTTAGCACAGGCATAATCAAGATCGGCTAATACTGAGTCCATAACCAGCTCGCGCTTATCACGGCCGGCTATCAAAGCAGGATCATCAAACGCTAATGGCCTGTTTATCCATGGCACATCGCCAAAGCGTTTTACTTTTTCCATATAAAAGTACGCTCTGAAATAACGTGCTATACCCAGATAGTTTTTACGCGTAGCCAACGGCACGGCTGGATCATCGCAATTTTCGATGAAGTAATTAATATTCCGCAGGTCCGACCAATCCCAACCCGAACTATTGTTGGCAGCAAAGCCACCCTGGCGGATAAAATCAGGCACCGACTTTACCGCAAGATAATCAGACATGGCATCTTGGGTAGTAGAGTTTCGGGGCAGAAAACCCATACCATAAAAGGAGTTAGTATATAATCTTAATCCATTTTCGGTACTGAACACCGCTGCTTTAGAAGCTGATGACTGGGGTGTCTGGTCCAGTTTTTTACAGGCTGCAAAGCTAAGGCAACCTAATAACGTAAATATATAGTACTTTTTCATATTGATCTGTTTATGATTGTTAAAAGCCAATGTTCAACCCAAAAGAATAACTCTTCAGCAGCGGATAATTATAACCGTCGCCGTTGGTGCTGCCCGGGTTAAGATCCTGATCTGACGGAACAGCATTTTCCACGTCGATGGTATTTTTAACGATCTTATACATTGGCGAGTAAGTAAATAAGTTCTCGCCAGAGAAGAACACTTTAGCGCTACGCATACCAACGCGGTTTATCCACTTGCTTGGCAAATTATAACCCACCTGTATGTTCTTTAAACGCAGGTAAGCCACATTTTGCAGATACTTGGTTTGCGCGACACCTAACGTACGGTTGGTATTGCTTGATGCTGCACGTGACATGGTACGCGGGAAGTAAGCGTTCGTATTTTCAGGCGTCCACATGTTACCCAGGTGAAAAAGCGGGATGTTGTTGTATGGCCTGTTATATTGGCCCCAAAACATTTCGGTCTCGGTGCTTGGATACCATTGCTGCTTGCCTACACCCTGTAAAAAACTGGAGAAGAATAAATTGTGCCAGCTTGCGCCTAAATTGATACCATATGTGTAACGTGGTGCCGAATTACCGATTATCCTTCTATCGCCAGATCTGCCAACTTTATTCTCGCCTACGTTGATGAAACCATCGCCGTTAAGATCCCTCAATTTGATATCGCCCGGGAACCACAAGCCTGTGGGCGAAGCCCGCATCTGCGGATCTTGCTTGGCGTGCGATTCGATATCGGCAGCGTCAATAAAGAAACCTTCGGTCTCGTAACCCCATATCTCTCCCAGCGTTTGGCCTTCGTAATAATCACTCAGTAATTTATCCGGGTTGTTATACTTGTCTATCTTGGTAATGTTATCGGCCAGGGTAACTCTCACATTGTAAACGAACGGTTTTGAGCCGCTGCCTATCCTATCGTTCCAACTTACAGACAATTCCCACCCACGTGTAGTAAGATCGGCATAGTTACCCCGGGGTGTACCTGCACCAAATACTGCGGGCGGAGTTAAACCGGTGGTGAACATGTCAGTTGTTTTACGCACGTAGGCATCGCCCGTCAGGCTTAACTTACCAGACAGCATGGTCAGATCTAAACCAACGTTAGTAGTGGTGGCTGTTTCCCAGGTCAGTCCATCCGGCAATACCGACGGGTTACGTGTAGTTTGCGGCCGTGACCCATTTAATATAACACCAGACTGGCTTATATTGAATTGTTCCTGAAAAGCGTACGATGCAATGTTACCGTTACCTAAAGAACCGTATGATGCCCGCAGTTTAAGATCCGATATCAACTTGTCAGAGACCTTCCAGAATGGCTCATTATTGACCCTCCAACCGGCAGATACTGAAGGGAAGAAACCATAGCGCTGGTTTGACGGAAATTTTGAGGAACCATCATAACGTGCGTTAACTTCAACAAGATACCTGTCCTTATAAGAGTAATTCAATCTGGAAAAGCCACCCAGGATCGCCCACTGCTCGTAACCACCACCGGTAGTTATAGCTTGGCCAAGGGCAAGGTTAAGGTCTGTAGCGTCTTCGAAGATGATACCGTTACGCTGTACAGCGGTGCGGTTATAAGTGGACTGCTCGTAGTTGTAGCCTGCCATTGCTTTAAAGTAATGGTCCTTACCAAAACGGTCCTCAAATTCACTGTAAATGTTCGTTGCCAGATATCTTGTCTCGCGCAGATCGAACGACAGATCGTTAGTGGTGGTACCTACAAAAGCGGTAACGCCTTTAAAACTACTGTAAGGCACCTGCACACGTTTTTGCTCGCGATCGTTATCGGTGTTGCGGAAAGTAAAGTCGGCATTAACGCGAAATTTATTATTGAAAAAATTACTGCGTAAACCTGTAATATTCCTGAACACCTCGCGTTGCGTGTCAAAACCGTTCTTACCATACATTAGGTCGCCCACGGTATAGGCAGATGCAAATGTTAAAGAACCGTCAGGGTTGGTCAACGGAACCGTTGGCTTACCTTCGTCGGCAATATTACGCCAAATACCGCCACCCTCACCCACGTTAAGCGGGTTATGATAGTTCATGATCGAATAGTCGGCATTGTTCTCGATGCTTAACCAAGGCGCTATTTGTACCGAACCTCTGGCACGCAGGTTTTTCATGGTGTAATCATCACTATTATACCTGAATAAGCCTTTTTGATCCAGCATCCTGCCCGAGACCAGGAAATTTACTTTTTCGCTACCCCCGCTTACAGATAGGTTGTTCTCGAAAGACTGTGTGGTATTTTTATATAAGGCGGCATAGTAATCTTCGCTGCCGTAATAAGTATATTCACCTGTGGTCGGGTTCACTTCCACTTGGTTGTAAGGCTGGCCAGACTCCACCCTTCTTTTGAATTCGTCAAGATAAGCTTGAGAGAATTTTTGGGTCTTGTTGGCGTTCTGTGGGAAAGCGCCATCGCCGTTAACAAATGCTTCGGCAAACATTTTGGCCCACGTATAGCCATCGGTCACCACTTCCGGCCTTACAATTGGCGATTTGATCGCGTAGTTATTAGTATAAGTTACACTGGTGCGCCCTTTTTCGCCTTTTTTGGTGGTGATCAAAACCACACCAAAAACACCTCGTGCACCGTAAATAGCGGCAGAACCGGCATCTTTCAGTACCGATACACTTTCCACATCGTTAGGATTCAACAAGCTTGGATCGCCTTCAAAACCATCGATCAGTATAAGCGCGCTGCCACCCTGCCCGATAGAGGTTGTACCCCTTACGTTGTACGTTGGCGATTGCGTTGGCTTACCATCCAGCATCCGCAAGTTAAGGTTGGGTATCTGACCCTGCAAACCCTGCGTAAGGTTGGTGACCGGCCTGTTCTCTAAATTTTTTGATCTGATCTGATCGACCGCGCCGGTAGCATTCGCTCTTTTCTGCGTACCGTAACCTACAATGATCAGCTCGTTCAACGTGCCCGATTCTGCTTTAAGCGCAATGTTCAACGGCGTTACCTCGTTAGCTTTAACAACGATCTTACTTAGCGTTAACGTTGCATAAGATACATAGGTTACCGTAACGTTGTAAGTGCCTGCGGCCACGCTTATTTTAAAAGTACCGTCGGCATTGCTCGACACCGCTTTGTTCAGTTCTTTGATCATGATGGTGGCTCCCGGCAAGGTCTCACCTTTTTCGTCGACCACCTTTCCACTGATCGTTCCTGTTTCTTGTTGCCCCACCAGGTAAGGCAGGCCGTCAGGATTAGGTATAGTGGTAGCCTGTGCCGGCAACACGCTTACACATAGCAACGCCGAGGACGCGTATGCTATTACCTTGATTTTAGACAGTAAGTTTTTTTTCATAGTGCAATAGTTAATGTTCGGTTCTACGCGTTTTGATGGGCCGCATAGAACGTGACAAAAGTATTGGCGACATATGAAGCAAATGTTAAGCTATCTTGATGTATGTAATTCATTTTTGTGAATACCGACATCTTTACTATACTTATAATGGCAGCATAACACAATAATATGATCTTAAGTTATATAGTTAAATTATTAACTGTCAATACTATTTAATACCTTAGCCTTACCAATTAACAGCCTTGACATCTATCTGCACCTTCGGTTATCTTAAAGTTAAGCACACGGCGCTTATAGCTCTGGTGTTGTTATGCCTTACTTTGCCTGATCTGAAAGTAAACGCGCAAAATCAAACCGTGGCCAACGGTGCCATGACGCAGCCTATCGATTTCCCCGCGGCCAATTGTACTTATAATTGGCTCAGTGACAACCCAACAATTGGCCTGGCAGCACGCGGCAGCGGAAATATCGCAGCTTTTAAAGCTATCAATAACGGTTTCGCACCGGCGATCGCTAATATTACCGCTACTATTTTGGCGACACCTACCTATGGCTACCGCACTACTACTAAAACGCCGCGGACCATTGCAGTGGTGGATCTTAAGACCCATCAGGATGTGGCTGAGATAACCATACCAAATGGACAGATCTTACGGATGAGTCCGGATGGACAGATCTTATATATGAAAGATCCAACCAAGCCTAATATGATCTTGTTGGTGAGCACCATTACTAACGATATCGTAGATCAGATCACGTTAAGTGCACCCTACTCGTGGCTTATGTTAAGCCCTGGCGGTGATAAGATCTACCTGCAAAACAGTGTATTTTCGGGTGCAAATTATGATAAGCTGTTAGTAGTAGATGTGGCTACGCGGACTGAAGAAGCTCCGATCGTTTTATCGAGAGACCTGTTCAATCCAGACTTGAATGTTGATCCCAGATTTTCTTTCAGTAAAGATGGCAGTAAAATATACATGACCAACGATTGGGGAACATTCAGCAACCAAGGTTTATTGGCGATTTTTGACAGGTCTTCAAAACAGATGCTGACCCGGGTACAGGT
This sequence comes from Mucilaginibacter myungsuensis, assembly GCF_015222005.1. Classification (GTDB taxonomy): domain Bacteria; phylum Bacteroidota; class Bacteroidia; order Sphingobacteriales; family Sphingobacteriaceae; genus Mucilaginibacter; species Mucilaginibacter myungsuensis. The sequence continues at coordinate 335,862 of NZ_JADFFL010000003.1, forward strand.
GAAGCGGCCAACACATGTGATAGAAAGTAAAGACCAAACCAAGCTGATCATCACCAGCGCTACGCAAACCATACCGATCCAGTTCTATGACATAGCTACCGGCAACGTTCAAGAGACACCTTTTAACCAATTTACTTACTTCACGGTATTGAGCGAAGATGGCAATTACCTATATACCGCCTCTTATGATCATTTGATCAAAATAGATCTGAGGAACAATAGCGTTACCCCTTTCGAGACCGGATTTTCGCCGATCTCGGGTATCCAGATCCTGCCTAACAAAGACCATACAAGGATCTTTGTATTGGAGCGGGCTACAGGCAACGTAATTATGATAGATGCTAATGACGGAACGATACGTGGCGACAAGATCAATGTCAACGCTTCTAAGTCGTATGGTAATCCTGATATAGACTTTTCTAATTCGAATATGCAGCTAAGTCCGGATGGTACGCAATTGTATATCACCAATAGGGTTGAGGATTATGCCAACAATAAAAGGTTCGCATACATCTCTGTCGCCGATGTCGCAACACAGAAAGTGGTAAAAAGGATCGACCTTCCTAATTATGAGGCGCAAGACATACGCCTTTACGATATTGAAAAATATTGTTCTGCCAGCACCATCACCGTCAAGATCACTGTTGACCCTGACCCGCCTACCATTACGCCATCTAATAATACATTAGCCGCTCATAATACTACTTATGGCACGCCGTCGACGGCAGGCACTTTCACCATATCAGGCCAAAGGATAAATGCGGGCATTTTGGTAACCCCGCCTGCCGGGTTTGAGATAAGTACTAACGGAACAACGTTTACCAATACCACTACAGTCGGTGGCTCGGGCGATGTAGCGGCTACCACCGTGTACATCAGGCTGGCGGCTACCGCTAACGCGGGTAATCTTTATGGCGGCAACATTATGATCAGCAACGGTAACTTAAGCCTCACCAAAGCTATCCCTACAAGCAGTGTTGCACCGGCAGCACTTGAACTTAAAGCAACTAACGTCACCAAAAAATATGGCGAGACCCTGACCGGCGGACCGGGTTCTACAGCCTTTACTGCCGCCGGATTAAAAAATAACGAGACCATTGGCAGCGTCACCGTTACTTACGGAACTGGCGCTGCGACGAGGGATGAAGTACGGTCGCATACAGGTTCGGTGAAGATAGATCAGCCTACGGGCGGTACTTTTCTGGCCGGTAATTATCAGATCGACCGGTCGGATGCTGACATCATTGTAGAGCAGGCTACGCTAACCGTTACTGCTGATGACAAGCAACGTTATTATAACGAAGCCGACCCGATCTTTACTTTTAAATATAGCGGCTTTGTAGATCCGGATGATGAGAGCGTGCTTACCGGTACCCCTAACGCCTTTACCACCGCTACAAAAGCATCGCCGGTGGGTAAATATCCTATCAATATTACCGGAGGCGCCGCGCTGAATTATAAAATAGAGGGTAAAGCCGGTACGCTGACCATCATCTCGCGCTCGGTCACCCCCGCTAACGCTTTTACACCTAATGGCGACGGCATTAACGATACCTGGAACATCGCCAACATTAACCAATACCCTAAAGCCACCGTGCAGGTGTACACCCGGTCGGGCAGTCAGGTGTTCTATGCTTTAGGCTACCATACTCCTTGGGATGCAACGAGTAATTCAGGCGTGCTTCCTACAGGGACATATTACTATGTTATTGACCTTGGTAATGGCACCGACCCTATGAAGGGATCACTATTGGTTATCAGATGAAGATCTTAATTACAAACCCACCTTCCATTGGTTATCATAAAAGCCGGCGTGTAATAAATGCCCTGCACCGTCCTTTAACATATCCAGCTTAAACAACATTATATCAGCAAAACCGCTGCCACCGGTAAAATATTGGTTGGCGTTGGTGGCGTTCATCCCATCGATGCCCGTGCCTGATATAACCGATACGCTATTATCGGCCGTGCCTGCTATCGGCCAAACAAAGTAGGCGCCTATATCGGTACCGGTCCATTGCTTGCCACCGATCTTGGCCGAGCCTTTGGTTATGTTGATCGGGCAATCAAACAGCAATGTTTTCCAAGCCGAATTGGTGGTCGCATTGCCGATCAATACCACATTACGGCCCGGGTATTTTGCTTTGCTATATTCCTTATCGCTAATGATATCGAAAGCACCGTTACCGCGGTAGTACCAGCTTTCAGCATCGTAACGGGCTTTATTTTCGGCCCATTGTTTTTCTTGCTCGGTGCCGCCCGTGCCGTACACGTAAAGCATGCGCTTGTTAAAACCATCCTTAAAAGTGCCATTGCGGTGCGGGCCTTTCTCTGTAAAAGCTGGCTGGGCGATAAGCTTCCAGCTATTATTTTCTTTTTTGATGAAGATGCTGTCCTTATCTCCTTTAGTGGTGTAATTTAGAGCCATTGCGCCATCCAAAGTCACCTTTATTTCCTTACCGGCTGCAAAGCCATCTAAAGTTAACTTTAACAATTCAACGTTCTCTGTCGATCCCGAAATTGTTCCTGACTGTTTATTCTTATTCAATTTCACCTTACTGTACTGAAAAGGGACCTGCTGCTGATAAATAGTAGCCCAATGATCTTTGGCCGATATACCGGGGCTTGCTGTAGTGAAATCAATATTTAAAACATCGGCAACGACCGGGATCTTGTGCCATTTGAACAGGTCAAAGATCGGCTTCCAGTCTACCGATTCGTCGCTGTACCAATGCGAACCGCCTGGATATTCATAATAGTTCATATCCGAGTGGAACGGTGCCAGCAATTGCTTCATCTGCCGGGCAAAGTTTACCGATACGGTCTCGTCCGCATCGCCATGCAAGATGTAAACGCCTAATTGTTTGTAGTTATTGATGAGCTTGGGCACATCGCTTTGGTTACTGGTACGGAGCAGCACTTTACCCAGATCAAATGAACTGGTATCAGGCACCACGCCATCCGCCGAGCCATAAGTTTTCAAGGTAGGATAACCCGCGCAAGGTGCGATCGCCGCCCATTTATCAGGATAAGTTGCCCCCAGGAACCAGGTACCATGGCCACCCATGGAATGCCCCGTCAGGTAGACCTTCTGCGGATCTGGTTTGTATTCTTTTTTGGCGATATCCAAAACTTCCAGCGCGTCCAACCTGCCCCAATCTTCCCAGTTGAACCCACGTGGGCGGCGGTTAGTAGGGCTGACCAGATTGCCCCAGTCTTTGCTTTTATAAGCGCGGACCTGATTGATCGCCTCAACACCCGCGCCATGTACCGAAAAAAACAGCGCCTCGCCATCCTTTTGCCCGCCAACCTGCGGCGCGACAGAATAGTACTGCAAGCTGCCATCAATATTGCTGATAAAGGTTTGGCTGTATTTATCATCCTTAAGGGCGCTCTCTATTTTGATAGTGGCTTTATCCAGCACCTTGCCGCCATTCGTCAGAATCAGGGCACACTCGTTAAAACCTTTGGCCTTTACGGTGCTGCCATCAAACTCAAAATAAACTTTGCGGGTGCTGTAGGCCGGCACGGTCTGCAAGGTGCTGCTTACCTCTTTACCGCCCAGGTTGCTCTGCAATTTAAGGTTGGCAAGCTGAGTTGCTGTTGTATTGATCACCAACACTGCAGCCTTTTGTTTATCAGCACTTTTACCGGGGACGATGAACGGAGCGGTCATATCCTTGGTGTCCAAGATCACCGCTTTATCAGGGAACATCAGCGCGCCTTGCAACAGGCCGCCACGCACGAAGATATCATTCTTGCCTTTCTTTAATTTTACCACGGCGTTCATCCAGCCAAAACGATATGGGTCGCCCATGTGTAGCGCACCGTTTATAAATACCGCACTGTTGCCCTGGATATTCAGCACAGCTGCCTGGTCTTTTGGCGAATCATAAGTAAAATAGGTGTAAGTACCCTCTCCTCCCCTCGCACGGAAACGTTTGGCGGTATCCGCAGTGATCTTGGTCCATTTGGCAGAGCCTATGGCATCGCCCTCTTTGGGAGTGCCTAAAGTGCCTTTGTACATGGCATAAGCTACCGGATCTTGATAAATGGCAGCCCTGTTATAGTTAGCAGTAACACGAATGGTAAGCCCTGATGTAAAGTGATGCACATCCTGCGCGATAGCAGTGATGGACAAGCACAATATGATAAGCAAAAGAGATAAGAACCGAAACGGTTTAATTGAGGAAAGATGAATGGCCATACACAAACCTAACAAAAAAAGAGCGCCCCGCAAAAGGCGCTCTTTAGTGGTGTATATAGTACATAGTTTAGTTTATAGAGATGGGAATTGGTTTGATGTGAGCAATATTCAGGCGGTCATAGCCATGGCTTTGAGCGGAATGCGTACGTTAAGCGAAACGCTTTTGCGCAAAGCCGTACGTGCCCGGCAAACGTGCGTACGCGATTGCAGTACAGTAATATTGGTCAGCTCGGCTATCTCCTGGTGACTGTAGCCTTCTATGGCGAACAGGTTGAATGCAACTTTATGGTGTAGCGGCAGTTTGTTCAGGCTATCGTACAGGTAGGCGGTATCGTCGGTTTGATAGTCAGTATAGCTGTTCAGTGCGTACAGGCAATCGTCAATATCCACGGTCATCACCTGTTTTTGCTTTTCGCGGTAAGCGGTTAGCGCGGTGTTGACCATAATGCGGCGCATCCAGCCTTCAAAGCTGCCCTCGCCGGTGTACAAGTGTATCTTGGTGAACACCTTTACAAAAGCATCCTGCAAAATATCCTCAGCCTCGGCGGTGTTATTAGTGTAGCGGCGGCAAAGGGCCAGCATACGGCCGGCGTAGTGCCGGTAAACGGTTTCCTGAGCACGCCTGTCGCCTTTTTTGCAGGCGGCTATGTGTGCATCGGTAATTAAAATTTTCATGATCGGTAAGGTAAATTGTGATAGAAAGGCCCCCGCCTTGCGCGGGGTAGCCTTTCGGTTAAAAAATATAGGTGATATTAATTTTTGTAGGTGTACTTCAACGTAGCGGTAACCTCGTTAGGGTTCTCTTTTGTTGTAGTCTTTTTGGTGGCAATGGTAGGGTAACCTTTGTCATCATAAGTGTAAGTGTAAATGCTGGTCTCAACCACTTGGTTAAGCGCATCCTTGGTCACCTCTTTAGTGATGTTGTTAGCCGATACTACGGAGTAGAAAGTTGCCGAGATGTCTGAAGTGATGGTCAGCGGGTTAACTTTAGCATCGTACTCAAAGGTGGTGGTCTCGTTCAACTCGTACTTCTCCTCTAACGGCGACCACATGTATTGGGTCTGCGTGGTCACGCTGCCGGCTGCATTGTAAGCATAGGTGATCTTGTAGAACGGCGTAACCACATTACCCGACTTAGCGAACGCTTTGATCTCGCTAACCCTGCCATTTTGGGTAGTGAACTCGGTATAGCCGGTCAGTGCTGGATTAGCACCTGTGCTGAAATACTCGACCTTAGATATGCTGTTGCCGTTGTAGGCGAACTTTAATTGTACCAGGTTCATGCTGGCAACCGTTAGCTTTTTGGTAGCATCGTAAGTAAAGTCGATGTTAGTAGTGGTAGGGCCATCTTTGGTGACCATTTTGCTCAACTTGTTATCGCCGTTGTACTCAAAAGTGGTATTGTCGGTACCTTCTTCTATCTTCACCAATTGGCGGGTGATCGTTGGGTTGGTTACTACTTCCTTATCTTTTTTGCATGAGGTAGCGAAAATTGACGCGGCTGCAAACATGGCTACAGCGGCAGATCTTGTGATCGTTTTTAACATAGATGTGTTTTATTAATTGTGAATAAATTATTTATACCGCAAAAGTAGGCGCGGCATAAAAACACATCAATCACACGTTGGGGTGATGTTAAAAACGGGGCAGATCGGGATCAGTAATTATTTTTGAGGGCTTTGGCTACCGCTTCGCTCTTGGAATTTACGTGGAGTTTCTCGTAGATCTTTTTGATATGGGAGCGTACCGTATCGATGGAAATGTACAGATCGACAGCGATCATTTTATAGCTGTGGCCATTCACCAGCAACTGCAAAACCTCAGCTTCGCGGTCGGACAGATCAAAGTTATCGCCCGGGGAATTGCCTTTCGAGAACATTTTCAGCACTTGCGAAGCGATAGACGACGTCATTGGTGCGCCGCCGGTTTGGGCGTCCTGAATGTACTCTAATAGCTTTGCAGGGGGTGTTTTTTTAAGCAGATAGCCATTGGCTCCGCTCTTTATGGCTTCAAAAACATTCTGATTATCATCAAATACAGTGAGCATCAGGATCTTTACGTCACTGTTATGCTTGCGGAGCAGTTTTAGCCCGGCAAGCCCGTCAACATTGGGCATGTTGATATCCATTAATATTACGTCGGGTTTAATGGTGTCGCATTGCTGCACCACATTACTACAGTCGGGGAAAGACCCGGCATATTCAAAGCCTTCGGTGCCACTCAGCAGAATGGCCAGCCCATCGCGCAATTGCGGATTGTCCTCGTATAGTAATACGCGTATCATTAATAGTTAATAGTTAAGCGCAAAGTAGGCAAAACAAAACCCGCCGTCAATCACATATTTATGCGATAGGTATTTTTAGCGTGACCGTTGTCCCAGATGTTTTTTGCGGATCTACGCTGAAACTTCCCTGCATACCCTCGGCCCTTTTTCGCATATTGATCAGGCCGTTACCCAGGTCCATTTGCTCAGGATCAAAGCCAATGCCGTTATCGGTAATGGTCATCTGCAGCATATCGTAACTTACCTTAAACTCTATACGCACATCCGTCGCGCCCGAATGTTTTACCAGGTTGTTCAACGCCTCTTTATAGATCAAGAACAGGTTACGCCGCACATCCATATCCAGCTTCACGTTCCGCAGCTTATCATCGTTCACTACGGTATAGTCAATATCGCGCGGCTCCAGCACCGTAGCGGCGTACTCCCGCATACGGGCAATAATGCGGGGCATGGTATCATTGGCGGGATTGATGTTCCAAACAATATCATCCATGGCATCCATCATCTGGCTGCTGTTGGTACTGATGCGACCCAGATAATCCTTCACCTGCGGGTTATCACCCGTCATTTTTATATTAGCCATTTCGCTGAGGATATTGATAGATGTCAGCGTCGACCCCATATCATCGTGCAGATCCCGGGCTACTTTCTCCCGCAATTTCTGTACGGCCAGTAAGCGGTTAATCCGGGCGCGATAGATCACATAGATCGGCGCCGCCGCAAATATGGCGACCAATAAAATGAACCACCAGGTCTGATAAAAGGCAGGTTTAATAATGATACTCAGTTGCGTAATGTTTTTTGACGATATCCCATCCGGACTAACGCATTTCACCAAAAAGGTATATCGCCCCGGCGATAGCGAGGCGTAGGATGCCGTCAGCGAATTCTCGGCCTTGATCCAATCTTTACCTGCGCCTTGTAATTGATAATAATAGTTGAGCTTATCGCGCTGCGTATAACTCAGGGACGCAAATTGGATCGTAATGGCGTTCTGATCATGCTGCAAAACCAAACCACCCTTAGCCGCTATCGAATCGATATTGAGGTACGTGTTGAACAGCTTAAGATCGGTGATGGTAACATCCCTGGGCGAACCTTTATCGCGTAAAGCATCCGGATCAAAAATGATAAAGCTATTGCCTCCTGCAAAAACTAACTCGCCTGTAGCCAGCAGGGTGCAATTATAAAGCATGTTCTTATTATCCGACGTGGTGATAAGCCCGTCCTTTTGATCGAACGCGCGGAAAGTGTTCTCTTTAAAACTATACCGCACCACCCCGCCATTAGTAGCCATCCATAGCTGCCCTTTTTTATCCATTTGCAGGCAATTGACCATAGGCATAGGCAAGCCATTATAGTTATTGAACTTGGTTACCTTGCCTGTCGTAGTATTCAGCAGGTTCAAGTTTTCTGAGCAGGCAACGGCCATGATACTATCATTAACCTGTATCAGATCGGTAATAGAATTGGTGAACAAACTTAGGGATGGATCTTTAGATGTGCCATAGGTCTTTACCACCTGTTCGGTATTAGGATCAAACACTTTTAATCCGTAACCACCCGTCGCCATCCAGATCAACCCTTTTTTGTCCAGTCGCATTTGGGGGATCACCTTGCCAATGTTGGTAATGAAGTGGAACTTACCATTGGTTGTGCGCTTAACAAGCTTTCCTGAGTGTGAGCCGAACCAGATATTATGCTGACGGTCCTCGATAATGCTGCGGATAGAACTGCGTTTAAACGCCGAATCAACAATGAATTTTGACCGCCTTGCAACCGGGTCGTAGTCGATCAATATCCCCTCTTGGCAGCCAAAAAACAAATGCTTATCTACCGAGTACTCCAGCATTGACCATGGCGCTGTATAATTGCCGCCCATAAAGGGTGCGCCTTTATAAACATCGCGCGATAATATGCTATCGGTGGTAAGCGACATATCCTGCCTGTCCATCTCTAACGGAAAGATACCGCCACCCCAGGTACCCAAAATAACCTGCCCGGTACTTATCTGCTTTACAAAGGTCATATCGGTATTGCTGGTGGGTAGTGTGCCGTGCCTTATCTTTTTGTTAGACACGGTTGTCATATACAAACCATTGTCGCTCGCTATCCAAATGTTTTTATCCCCATCCTGATACACCTGCCTGATATCGGCAAATTTGATCCCGTAATTTCTGCTTTGGCTATCGTAACATTTGTAAAAGGTGTAGCTCCCCTCGTCAAACAAATTAAAAACATTCCCGCCCGATAACCATATGCGGCCGGCACATTCGGTAATATCTACCATAGCAAAATAGCCCGGCATATCCGGGTAAACATTATTCTCGAAAGTGACGCCCGTACGCTCCTCGTAACAAAACAAAGTAGCAGCCGCTAAGGGTGGCCACTTTAACACCCAAAAACGCCGGCGGCTGTCGATCAGCACTTTCAGTATATGATCACCGAACTGATGTTTAAGTAAAGGCAAGTTAAGCGGGTTATAACCCTCGTGATAAAACTGCCCGGTACGCTGATGATAGATACCCAAACCCCTGATACCGGTAACGATGTAGTCCCCGGTTTTGGGATCTTCTACAAAAGATAAGGCCCGCCAATCTTTAGGGATCTTTAAAGCCGACCATGTTTCGAACTTGTTGTTGCGTTGGTTATATTTATAGATACCGAAACCGGTCACTCTAACTACTACATTACCTTTACTATCAATAGTTATGGCTTTGTCTACCTCGGGCAGATCAGACAGATCTGCGGCGGTAAATCTGTTGGTCTGAAAGTTATACTTACCAATAATAGAACCCAATCTAAGCCACATATTGTTCTGCTTATCGCCCAGTATCTGCTGCACGGGCAAGGCGGGCAAACTGCGCCCGGCTGCCTCGGCATAGATCTGAATGAACTTATTACCATCATACCGTTGCAGACCGCCCTCGGTGCCTACCCAGATAAAACCCTTGGCATCCTGCCATAAGCAATTGATGAAATTGGAACGGAGACCATCGTTGATGGATAAGCGCGAAAAAATGATCTCGTTCGCCTGGGTGCTGAGACCGACACCTAACAAACAGACCAACAGAGAGAGGTTAAGCGAAAACTTAAAACGAAAAAAAGTTTTGGTGACAGGTATCAAGCTGAATGTCTTATAGTTCACAAATATAATATCTGACGCTAATTTTATCTAATGACAACGAATTACACAAATTCGTTGCAGAAAAAATTCGTGCAATTCGACATAATTCTGTTGCCCTTAGGAGGATTCGTGCAAATTCATTTCCTTATATTAGTTGCCTGATAAAGACCTTCATCCAATTAATTATCAACGCCCCTCAAGTTATGGATACCATTAGCCTGCACGCACCGCAAACCCTGCCCAACGACCGCTCCGTTAGCACCGTCGCAAGCAAACCTTTGCCATTTTATATTTACGCCGTTGTATTCGCATCGTTCAGCATTACTGTTGGTTTGATCTGGGATATCGCCTGGCACATCAGTATCGGGCGCGATGGGCTTTTTTCGCCGCCGCATTTGGCTACTTATTTAGGCGCGGTAACATCGGGCTTGTTCTCGGGGTATTACGTTTTGCGGCTGACCTTTGGCGGCCGTAAAGAAGAACGCCAAAGTTCTATCAAGTTCTGGAAGGTTTTTTACGGATCTCTGGGCGCGTTATTCTGCATTTGGGGTGCATTCACCATGATCACCTCAGCACCTTTTGATGATTGGTGGCACAATACCTTTGGGCTGGACGTGCAGATCTTATCGCCGCCGCATACCGTTCTGTTATTAGGGATGATCACCATACAATTTGGCGCCATGGTCAGTGTGATCGCTTTGCAGAACCGCCTGTCTACCGGCGCAAATTACTCGCCCAAAGCTTTGGCCTGGTGCTTTATGCTGTCATCAGGATTTTTGTTAGTAATGCTGTTCACCATCGCATCAGAATACCTGACGCGGCACGATATGCACGAGCCGCAATTCTTCCAGGTAGGCGGCATCATTTTTCCTTTGTTTTTAGTGGCGATATCCAAGGCATCAAAAAGCAAATGGGGCGCAACGCAAATGGCGTTAGTTTACATGGGATTGATGGCAGCCATGGTTTGGATACTACCGCTCTTCCCGGCCGAGCCTAAATTAGGGCCGGTGGCTAATCACATTACGCATTATCAGGCTTTTCATTTTCCGTTGCTGCTGGTGTTCCCGGCACTAATAATTGACTGGCTGAACCACCGCATACAGGTTAGCGGTTTCGGTAAAGGCTTGCTGAAAACATTGGCTTTAGGCGCTGCTTTCACGGTGGTGTTTTTTGTGGTGCAATGGTATTTTGGCGATTTCCTCACTACAGAAATGGCCAAAAGCTGGGTATTCGGCACAACATCATGGTATTTTGGTAACGACCCTAATTATGAGTTCCGTTATAGCTTCCACCCTAACAATATCGCAACAGGCGCAAGGCTATGGCAAGGTATGGCCTGGGCTTTGTTATGGTCAGTAGTATCAGCAGGCATCGGCCTGATCTGGGGGCGTTGGATGACATCAGTTAAACGCTAAGCAAAGGATAAGGACATGAAAAAACTGACGACCTCCCTCATCCTGCTTTTAATATTTTTAACTACTTCGGCGCATGTGGGCAGCCCGGGTGTGACTTTTGAAGGCACGGCCGGGCCATACAAAGCCATCATCAACATCACTCCGCCTGATGTGATCCCAGGCACCGCCACGGTGACCGTTTATTTAGAGGACGCGCCCAAAGGTTTACAGGTGAGCGCCCGCCCCATCTATTGGACGGTTGGTAAAGACGGCACCCCAAGCGCCGACATAGCCACACCATCAGCAACCGAGCAGGGCCGTTACGATGTAAAGGTCTGGTTCATGAGTATCGGTGCATCCAGCATCGAAGTTATTGTGGACGGACCAAAAGGAAAAGGCGTTGTACTGGTCCCGGTAATGGCATTATCAACCGCTAAACGCAGCATGCCTGCCGGATTAGGTTGGGGTTTGCTGGCCATGGCCGCCTTTTTAGTGATACTGATGGTGACCATCATTGGCTCGAGCGTTGGCGATAGCCAGCTTAACCCGGGCGACGAGATGACCCAACGCTTACGCCGCCGCCGGGTGATCGGCTCAGTAGTATCGTTGGTGCTGTTAGTGCTCATCCTTTGGGGAGGTAAGAACTGGTGGGATTCAGAGGCGGAGGATTATAAAAGCTACCTGTTCAAGCCCATGCAGGCTACCACAACGGTTGATGCCGGCAATGGAACGCTGACCTTCTCGATAGACACCGCGCAACTAAAATACCTTGGTCGTGGCCGGCGCATGGGCACCACCCGTAAAATGAATTACATAGTGCCCGACCACGGTAAGCTGATGCACCTGTTCCTGGTCCGCGCCGGCGATCTGGATGTGTTTGCGCACCTGCACCCCCGCCGCGCTGATTCGGTCACCTTTATATCTAAAGTACCAAAGCTGCCCGCAGGTAAATATTTTGTTTACGCCGACATTACCCGCCTAAGCGGTTTTACCGAGACCATTGTAGATACGCTGGACGTGAAGGAGAACCTGTTCCGCAACGCGGCACTGGAAGCCAAGACCGAAACCTTGGCCGACCCTGACGATACATACTATACCAACAACCCTATGGGCAGCCGCGCCCTTACCCGCCCCGGCGCGGCCATGTGCGGCTTACCGGGCGTTGCCGCCCAACTAAATGATGGTTCATCAGCGATATGGTTGCAGGATCCTAAAAAACCTATCCAGGCCAACGAGCTGACCACGCTGAACTTCGAGATCAAAGACCCCGAAGGCAAACCCGCCGTACTTGAACCCTACATGGGCATGATGGCCCACGCTGTGATCCTAAAGGATGATGGCAGCGTGTACATCCACCTCCACCCGGCGGGCAGCTATTCCATGGCATCGCAAAAGGCGCTGCTGGACAGGATAGCCTTTAACAAACCACTGGATGAATACCTGCCCAAACCGTCGGTATTTGCAGATAGCATAGATCACTTTGTGGCCAAGATCAATGATATGCCCGCAGCCGAGCGCGACAAATTGTTGATGACCAACATGTCCGACATGAAATCCGACGGCAAGGCACATCATCAGGTGAGTTTCCCGTACACTTTCCCGCAACCGGGCAAGTACCGCATTTGGATACAAGCCAAACGCAACGGAAATATCATCAACAGCGCTTTTGATGCGGAAATAAAGTAGGGTTGCTTACCTAATTTTTATATTTGTCAGCCCTGAGCGAATCAAACCTTCTTTTCCCGACAGCGGCACGGCTTCGGGTGAGGGGGCCAATGCATTTGGTGTGTGCGGTACGGGCAATTGGCCTCCTGCAGGGTAAAGGCCTGTGCGTAGAAGCATTGGCGCTGTCTTGATCTTTGGTTCTTTCTATCAAGAAAAGAACGGCGTATGAAGAGCCACTTGCATAGTCAGCGACGCTAAAAGCTTTAACAACTTAAAACAACAGGAAGCCGGCGTTAACATGAAGGCCGATAGATAAATTTAAACATGACCAAATATTTCCTCTTAGCCGCGATGGCTTTATCTACAAGCGCAAGCCTCGCGCAAAAGAACGCTAACGTTATCGACAGCTATTACCGGCTGCTACGTAAAGAATTTAACCAGGATAACGCTTACAAAACAACCGGCTTTGTAGAGCAACGCTGGCGTGTGCCCGGCAACACCGGCTTTACCGAGAGCATTTACGAGGTGGAAAAAGTGCTGCAAAAAGGAGGCTTTAAAAAAGAAGTAAAAGGCGAAGCCGATGGTCCACTCACCTACCGCGTAGAATCGCGCGAGATGAAACGCCTGACCTGGGAACCGATAGATGCCACAGTGACCATCGAGGGCGAACAGCAACCGGTATTAAAATTCGCGACCAACCGTAATATGCTGGCCATGTATTCGGGCAGTACACCTGCTGGCGGCGTTACCGCCGAATTGGTTTACGTGACCCGCGCGACCATGAATACTATCGACCCGAAAACGGTTGCAGGTAAGATCGTTTTTGGCGAAGGTTCTGTCGGCTCTTATTACCAGTTTGCTGTCAAGAACGGCGCTTTAGGCGCTATGGGCTATAGCATGCCGGCTTATACAAAGCCTGAAACGCATGTAAACTCTATCCAGTTCAGCAGCATCAGCAACCAGGATTCTACCAGTCAGAAATTTGGGATCGTGCTGTCTTATCAGGCTAAAGAAAGATTGAAAGCAGCTTTAGCGAAAGGAGTAGTTAAGGTACATGTAGAGACCAAGGCGCGCATCTACAAAGCAGCCGAGCTGACCATTGTGGCCAATGCCCGTGGCTCACTAAAACCCTACGAGCGTTTTGTATTCAGTGCCCACGTGCAGGAACCGGGTGCTAACGATAACGCTACGGGCGTAGGTACGCTTGCCGAAATGGCACGGGTAACCGCTACCCTCATCAAACAAAAGAAATTCGACCCGAAACGGACCATTACCTTCCTTTGGGGCGATGAGATACAGTCGACCGCAAGGTATATCAAAGAAGATACTACCCGCGCCAAAGGCATCAAATGGGGTATGAGTCTGGATATGGTCGGCGAGGACATCGCCAAAACCGGCGGCACTTTCCTGATCGAGAAAATGCCCGACCCATCGGCCATCTGGACACGCGGCGAAGAAAAGCACACCGAATGGGGTGGTAGCGTGCTGAAGGAGTCGGACATGTTCCCGCATTACTTTAACGATCTGCTGCTGAACCGTTGTTTACAGCAAGCCAAAAGCAACGGCTGGATCGTAAAGACCAACCCTTTTGAGGGCGGCAGCGATCATACGCCGTTCCTGCAAGCCAAGATACCCGGTCTGCTAATGTGGCACTTTACCGATGTTTACTACCATACCGATGCTGACCGTTTGGACATGGTATCGCCCGAAGAAATGAAGAACGTAGGCATAAGCGGTTTGGCAACAGCTTACACGTTAGCATCGGCCAACGAGGCGACCACCGCTACCCTGATCGCTGAATTGCAAAAAAGCGCGACCGACCGCTTGCAAGTGGAATATCAAATAGGGTTAAAAGCCGTAACGAGCGGCACCCCTGCCGATGAGGAAAAACACAAGCTGGACGTTTGGGCTAAATGGTACACCGATGCTATTGGTAAAATGAAAGACATTAACGTGACCGGCGAAACAAAGCCACTTGGCAATAGCATTACTAATGCGCAAAGTGCGGTTGCTGAACTGTCCGAAAAACTAAAAGCCGGACTGAAATAAAACGACAACCATAGGCTATTTAGCCAACTTTACAAGCGATCTGTGGTTAAACTTGCAGATCAATAAAAACATATATCGATGAAATGCGCACTGGTGACCGGCGGGTCCAGAGGGATAGGTAAGGCCATTTGTTACAAAATGGCCAAGGCCGGCTACTACGTTCTGATCAATTATAACAGCAATGCCGACGAGGCTAACAATACCCTCGCCCAGATCCGCGAGCAAGGCGGCGATGGCGAGATCATTCAATTTAACGTAGGCGACAAGGAACAAGTTGACAGCGTGCTGGGCGGTTGGATAGCTGCCCATACCGATAGACACATTGAAGTGCTGGTGAACAACGCCGGCATTAAAGACGACGTGCTGATGGCCTGGATGGAATACCCGCAGTGGGATAATATCATCAAAACCAGTTTGTACGGTTTTTATCATGTCACCCATTTGGTACTTTCAGGTATGCTGACAGAACGTTACGGGCGCATTGTTAATGTGGTGTCGTTATCTGGCATCAAGGGTATGACCGGACAAGTGAATTACTCGGCCGCCAAAGCAGGCGTTATCGGCGCGACCAAGGCTTTGGCCTTAGAAGTTGGGCGGAGCGGCATCACCGTTAACGCCGTCGCCCCGGGCTTCATTAAGACCGACATGACCGGCGACCTGGACGAGAAACAACTGAAGGCGCTGATCCCCATGAAACGTTTCGGCACGGCAGATGAGGTGGCGAGCACGGTTGCGTTCTTAGCATCCCGCGATGCTTCTTATATCACCGGCGAGGTCATCTCTATCAACGGCGGTTTGTACACCTAATTCGTTTTGACAGATGCTTGTACCGCAAGAAGATATTTTAACCCTCATCCCGCAAAGGCCTCCTTTTGTGATGATCAGTACATTGATAGAAAGCAATGAGACAAGTTCGACAACGACGTTCACCATTCCATCAGACAATGTATTGGTAGAGAACGGCAAACTCAGCGAAGCGGGATTGTTAGAGAACATCGCCCAAACCGCAGCAGCAGGAACAGGCTACGCCGCCCAACAGAACGGCGCGGGTGTAAAGGACGGCTACATCGGCGCGATCAAAAATTTAGAGGTATTCGATAGAGCTAAAATCGGCGACACCATAGTTACCACGATCACTATCGAGGACCAGATCTTTGATGCCACCCTCATAGCCGGTTCGGTAAAATTGAATGGCCAGCTTATCGCCCAATGCCAAATGAAAATCTTTATTAGTAGTAACTAAGTCGCCCCTCATGCTCCAGAACAATTTATTTACGTTTACCGGATCATCCACTGAGGGGAATTTGATCAAATTTGCTATCACGCTTAATGCTGATAGCTCGATCTTTGCCGGGCATTTCCCCGGGCAACCTGTGTTACCGGGCGTTTGCATGATGCAAATGGTAAAGGAAGCTATAGAAACACACCTCGGCCAAAAGACCGATCTGGTGAAGGCAGCTGATCTAAAATTTTTGTCGATGATAGATCCGGGACAAACGCCTGTTTTGAGTTTAGAAATTAAGTTAACCGCTTTGGAGGAGCGCTATAATGCGGACGCGAAGTTGTTTGTGGATGATGTGGTTTTCTTTAAGTTTAAGGGGACGTTTAAAGTCCAATAGTATAATTACCTTTAAGGCAAACGACCTGATCGATAAAGCCATAAAAGGACATGAACAAAACCATTACCGGTGTACTCATCGCGATAGCGTCAATAACGAACTGCTTCCATGCGTCCGCGCAAAAATTTACCATACCGATATTTCCAGATACGCAGGAAGCTGTTACCCGCAAGCACGAGATGTTTTACGGACAGGTGAACTGGATAGCCAAACACCGCGATTCGCTAAAAGCGCCTATCGTTTTGCATGTAGGCGACCTGGTGAACTTTGACAATGTTGGGCATTATGAGGTAGCCAGCAAAGGGTATCAGTTATTCGACAAAGCCAAGATCCCCTACGCTATTACTGTCGGCAACCATGATACCGAAGCAGTTGGCGAGAACAGCGGGAGCGCCGCTCCGGGCAACGTCAACCAAAATTTGCGCAAGACCACCAAGTATAACCGCTACTTCCCTACCGATCGTTTTAAGCTAATGAAGGGAACGATGGAGAAAGGCATCAGCGATAATTCGTTCCATACTTTTAAAGTAAAGAATACGCAATGGCTGGTGATCACGCTTGAGTTTTGCGCCCGGGAGAAAGCGGCCAAATGGATGGATAGCGTGATCAGCGCTTATCCTAAACACAACGCCATCGTACTTACCCATTTCCACCTGACATCCAACGGGCAGATCAATAAAAATAACGCTGGTTATGGCGACTTGAGTCCGGAGGTAATATTTAACAAATACATTAAGCCGCACAAAAATGTATTACTGGTACTCAGCGGCCACGTTTGCACCACCGCCTCACGGGTAGACGACGGCACCGAAGGCAACAAGATCTACCAGATATTGCAGGATTACCAATGCGCCGATAACGGTGGCGGTTACATCCGTTTGTTAGAGATAGATGTGGACAAGCGGTCGATATCGGGGTTGATGTATTCGCCGTTCTATAACAAGATCGATTCTGATCCTAAAACGAGGGTTATGTTCAGTGATGTGGAGTTTTTGAAGAAGTAAGACTTACTATTGTTAGCGATCGAAGGATCGTGGCAAACTTTCCAGTTACTGATCGGATCAATTCATGCGTTGCTGTGCTGAACAGGGTGCCATGCCGCCGAGAGAAGCTACTGCCGATAAAAAAAGCAGAAGGGCACCATACTCGCGCATAGTGCCCTTCGCATAATATCAATAGCAATCTTATCTCAACTCAAAACGGTACTTGCCGGCTGCGAGTTGAGTGGTAGTACCTTTAACCTCATTCACCCCAATGTAGGCCTTCATACCCGGCATGGTCGGCAACTTAACCGTGGCGGTAGAGTTGGCCGGTATCTCTACATTGTAGATCACTTTGCCATATTCTTTTTTCCAAGATGACAGGATAGTTCCGTACGGACCTTTATGGCTGGTTTCGAAACGGTCCAGGCCGTTTACAAAGTTGGGGGCCAAGATCACATTCTTAAAGCCGGGTTGATCGGCATCGGGATAGATACCGCCTAAGCCTTTGTATAACCAGGCACCTATCTCGCCGAACATGATGTGGTTAAGCGATATATCGTTCTTGGCATCTATTTTCCAGTTCTCGTACAGAGTGGTAGCGCCATTTTTTATCCACCAACCCCATGATGGGTAGGTTTCCTGGGCGGCAACTTTGTAGGCAACGTCGGCATAGCCGTTATCGCTCAACGCATTCAGGATGGCTTTTTGGCCAAGCAATCCTACATCCAGATGGAAGTTATCGGCCTCTACCCTTTTGGCCAGGTTCCCGGCAACTTTAGCTTTCATATCGTCAGGTACTAAGCCCCAATACAATGGGCAGCTTAATTCGGTCTGTAAACCGTTATTGTAGATCCCATCAGCTTTCAGATATTTTTGATTGAAAGCGGTCTTGATCTTCTCGGCTAAAGCGGCGTATTTCTCCGCGTCGGCAGTTTTGCCTAACAGTTTTGCTGCTGACGACAGGATAAGTGCATCTTTATAGTAGTAACAGGTCGACGTTAACTCAACCGGCGATTTAGACTTCACCGGCACCCAATCACCCAGTCCCCAGGTGGTTAACCCTGTAGGATATTTTTCGTCGATGTGGTCAACGTATAGTTTGATATTATCATAGCACTCGGCCAGCAGGTGTTTATCGCCGTAAAATAAGTAGATATTCCATGGGATCATGGCGATGGTGCTGGTCCAATCCGGGCCGTTACCCCAATCGTAGCCCCAACCATCGGTAGGGATGATGGATGGTAAAACGCCATCAGGTTTTTGCTCGTCGCGATGATCGGCCATCCATTTTTCGTACACGGTGATGCCGTCAAAGCCATACAGGCCGGTCTCGTTAGCAATGGTCGCGTCGCCCGTCCAGCCGTTCTTTTCGCGCTGAGGGCAATCGGTAGGGTAACCGAACAGGTTAGACAGGTAAGAGTTATTGGTAGCGTACCACATCTTATCCACCGTAGGGTTTGATGAGCTCACCTTGCCCACGGCAGGCACGTCGCTGTGCATAAAGTAGCCCACCATATTGTAGTGCGTCAGTTTCAATGGAGCACTGCTGTTCACCTCCACATACTGGAAACCTTTGTAGTTAAAGTGCGGGCTAAAACTCTTCGGGCCTTTACCATCCAAAATGATGATATCCGTTTGGAAAGGGTCTGACTTGTCTTTAGGGCGATAATGAACGTCGATATTTGACATATCCACATGGCCATTGGCATAAACGCGCTCCCCGTGTTTCAGGCGGATGATCGTGCCAGCAGGGCCGTCGACCGTAAACTTGCTCACGCCTGAAATGTTACGTCCCAGGTCGAACACGTAATTACTATCGCTAAAAGCTTTCACGCTTTTGGTCGCTATCTCCTCTACATTGCGCACCGGGTGCATTACCTGCGCTACGATATTTTTTGAGGGTGACTGGCGCGATATAGCCGTTTTCCAGGCCGAATCGTCGAACTTGATGGTATTCCATCCAGGTTGCTCCAAGCGGGCATCATAATGTTCGGCAGTGTAAATAGAGTTAAATATCACCGGACTTAATGCCGTTTTCCAATCCTGTCCCGAGCTGATGGTCTCGGTAGAGCCATCGGTATAGGTTACACGCAGGTCCAACAAAAACGTCGGTCTGGCACGCCATTTTGCGTTATGGAAATCCCATACGGCGGTTGACTGGTGGTTGTACCAACCATTGCCCAATAACACGCCAACGGCATTTTTGCCTGCCAATAAATTCGCGGTCACATCGTGCGTGATGTACAGGTTGCGTTTATCAAAACGGGTGTACATGGGGTCCATACGGTGATTGCCTATCTTTTGCCCGTTAACATATAGTTCGAACAAACCACCGGCGGTGATGTAAGCCCTTGCCGACTTGATCTTTTTAGCCGCGCTGAAAACCTTGCGGAAGTAAGGAGCAGGCTTCAGGGCTACATCGTTAATATCAGTTATCCACTCGCCTTTCCAGTTATCCATGGTCATCATACCTATCTCAAACGTTGAAACTTTGCCTGTCTTTTTAACGCCGCCTTTATCGGCAACATCAACCCTAAAAAAGTATTTAGTGAATGGTTTTAACGCCGCGCCTGCATACGTAGCCAGTTGCGCGTCGCTTTTTACCCAGCCGGTATTCCAGGCCGTGCCCTTAGCCAGTTCGGCGACGGTCTTGCCGACAACGATACGATAAGCGGTCTGTTTAGCACCCTGGCGGTCATCCTGCAAGCGCCAGGTAAAACGGGGATGCGGGGTGTCCATACCGATCGGGTCGGCAAGGTATTCGCATTTAACGTCGGCAACCGCAACGGTGCTTTGTGCCATTACCGGCGATGTGCAGAGCAGAGCAAGCAGCAAGGAAGCGCTGCTAAGTTTGGTCAAAAAATTCATAAGTATGGTTTACGCAACTAAGCTAAGATATTAAAATTTAGCCGGCATCCCCAACTGTCTTTATGGTTTAGGAAGTCACAGACTTCTGTTCATCTGCGAGGCTTCAGTTGCAAACTGAAGCCAGTGAGGGGGATCGCCAAGTCGCTGATAGAAGCTCCTCGCGATGACGTTCATGGGAGAGTATAGTTTACTTAATTCCGCTCAAAATCCTTCTTATACTTCTTCAGCGCGCGCAGCAGTGATTGCGCCACCTCGTTCTGCCCTTCATCAGAGCTGAGGTATTTTTCGTCCTGGGGATTATTCACAAAGCCGGTCTCAACCAAAACCGACGGCATAGCGCTATGTGCCAATACCAGCAAGCCTTGTTCGTGTACGTGGTCGCTGCGTCGGCCGTCGCGCTGGGTAAATTCTTCGTCTACCATTTTACCAAATTTAATGCTTTGGGCACGGTAGGTCTGCATCATTACGTTCAGCAGGATAAAGTAGGCAGGGTCGTCGCCTTTATAGCCTTTATATTTTTGGGAGTAGTCTTTCTCCTGATAGATGGACGCGTTCTCGCGCAGTGCCTCCATTTGTTCGCCTTTGCGGTGGTAACCGTAGACAAGCAATAAAGCGCCACGCTTGGTACCGGTACGCTGCGGACTGGAGTTACAATGTATCGATATGAAAAGATCGGCCTTGGCATCGTTAGCTATCTCGGCCCGGCGGCTCAGCTCTACGAACACATCGGTAGAGCGGGTCATTACGGTTTTTACAGACGGTAGTTCGGAATTAATGGCGTTGCGTAACTTAAGGGCGATAGCTAAAGCGATGTCCTTCTCTTTATTAGACACACCATGTGCGCCCGGATCTTTACCACCGTGACCGGCATCGATCACCACTGTTTTGAACTTAAAAGTAGCCTGACGGTCGGTATCGCGCGATTGGGCCAACAGTACGTTGGTAGCCAACAGGAACAGGATCGTTAAAACGGGAACAGGGATATATTTAAAAAGCGGAACAGTATATATATTGCGCATTACGTTGCTATGTCTTTAAAAAGGCTGCAAATATAACCGCTGTAAACCCAAAGGGTTGCGGTAAATTTTAAACATTTTACGCCTTTAGGCCTTCGCAAACTTCGACTATGGCTTTACTGATAGGTTTAAATTGGATATCGATAGCCTTATGTAACTTACTGCTATCGTAATTACGGGTGATGGACGCGCTCTGTGCCGACACCTTATCAATAGCCGGGATACCGCCGGTAATTGCCGCCCAAAAAGCCGCCGCACGCCAGGCTACTTCCATCATCCATGGTTTCGATTCTGTTTGGGGGGCGGGGATGCCGAAACAATTAGCAGCCTCGGTCACTACGCTTTTATAATCACGATTCTCGGCGCTGACAATGAAACGCTGCTCGCTGATACCGCTGTCCATCAGCAGGATCATGGTTTTGGCGACATCCTGCACATCTACAAAACCAATGGTGCCACGGGTATAGAATTTCAACCCTTTTTTTACGATATGGAATAAGCGACCGCTGCCCTCGATACCTGCATTAGGACCAATGATAATACTCGGGTTAACGATCACGGCATCCAACCCTTCGGCAATACCGCGCCAAACCTCCATCTCGCTTTCCAGTTTAGAAGTGGCGTAACCATCGTGCATCAAGCCGGGGTCCAAATGGTGTTCTTCGGTGATCATTTGCCCGGGCTTGGCATCGCCAATAGCCGCTACCGAGCTTACATGCACCAGACGCGCATTGTTCAGCGAACAAAGGTTAACCACGTTAGCAGTCCCGTTAACATTGGTGCTGATCATAGCATCCCTATCCTTTTGCATTAGTGATACCCAGGCCGCGCAATGGTAAACCTGCGTTACGCCCTCAAAGGCATCTTCTAAAGCAGGATAGTTCAGCAGATCAGCATCAACCCATTCGATATTGTTCTTGTAAGGATCAAGAAATACCGGCACAACGCTACTGGCCCGTTTGATACAGCGCACACTGTGACCGGCAGAAGCTAACTGCATCACCAACTCCGAACCTAAAAAACCTGTAGCGCCTGTAACGAGGATCATGGGTGCAAATGTAGCAAAAACCCCGACCCAGTTTAAGTCCTAAGTCTAAAGTCCAAAGTAAAATGCTTTCGGCTTTGGACTTTAGGCTTTCGGCTTAATTACTACATTTGCAGCATGTCATTGTCAGATTTTTTCGCTCCTATCGACCTTAAGAAAGTAACGCCTAAGACCGGTTTCTTTAACAGTCATTTAGGTAGTAAAATAGAACACCACTCTGTCGCTTTCCCCGATCTGGAGAACGAGAAGTTCGACATAGCCATCATCGGCGTTCTTGACGACCGCAACGCTGTCGGCAATCCCGGCTGTGCCCTGGGGCCTGATTACGTCCGCGAAAAACTGTACTCGCTTTACGAGGGCGCTTACACCACCAAAATAGCCGACCTGGGCAATATCAAACAGGGTGCTTCAGTGACGGATACTTATTATGCGGTAAAAACCGTGGTATCCGAACTGGTTAAGAAAGACATCCTACCGGTGATCATTGGGGGCGGGCAGGACTTGACCTATGCCCAATATTTGGCTTATGAAGACCTGGAGCAAAAGGTGGATCTGGTAGTTATCGATCCTCGCTTTGACCTGGAAGATGACAGCAATGCAGAAACTATCGAGACCACATCGGGATCATACCTGAACAAGATATTCTTGCACGAGCCCAATTACCTTTTCAACTTCAGCAACCTGGGTTACCAAACCTATTTTGTTAACCAGGATAGTTTGCGGGTAATGGATAAACTCTACTTTGACACGCATCGCCTCGGCGAACTAATGGGTAACGTTGCCGTTGCCGAGCCCATCATCCGTAATGCCAGTATGATCAGTTTTGATATGGGCGCCATCCGCTCGTCGGATGCAGTGGGTAATGCCAATGCCACACCGAATGGTTTTTACGGCGAAGAAGCTTGCCAGATCTGCCGTTATGCTGGTTTTAACGATAAGCTGACATCGATCGGTTTTTACGAGTTCAACCCGGCTTATGATAGCAACGGGCAGACCGCTACCCTGTTATCGCAAATGATCTGGTATTTTATTGATGGCTTTTACAACCGTAAAAAGGATTTCCCGCTCAACCCTAAATCGCAATATCTGATCTACAAGACTACCCTTAAACATGATGACCACGAGCTGGTATTTGTAAAAAGCAAAAAGTCCGACCGTTGGTGGATGCAGGTGCCTTACCCTACCGGCGGTTCGCAAAACTCGCGTTTCCACCTCGTTCCTTGCCGTTACGATGATTACAAAATGGCCACCACCGGCGAAATGCCCGACCTTTGGTGGAGGACATACCAAAAGTTGAGTTAGTTATTTGGCCAAAGTGTACTCGCCCCAAAAGTCGGTAGCGCTCATCAGGTATTGCACCTTATCTGCCGATGAGCCTTCATAAACAAAACTGCCGTTCACTAAGGACATGGATGTTAAACCGCTACGAATATCTGCCGGGATCTGACCAATATGCGGCGGGTTCAATTTAACATTATAAGAGAACTTTGAGCGTTCTTTCATCGATAACCCTAAATACTTAAACGGAATAGCCAACTCACAAACAAGATCTATCTGCTCATCAAAAAGGGCTTTAGCTTTTATGCCAATATCATTGTAAACAGAGATCAAACTATCGGTGATGCCTTTTATATTCTTTACCTTGATCTCTTTGACGGTCCGGTCTAATTCGAAATTACAAACTCTTTTAAAAGAGTCCAGAGACAGCTTATAGTGTGCAGTATCACTGCCTTGCTTCGGCTTATTTTTCAAATTAACATTAAACCCTGCTGATCTGTTGAACAATGGGAACGTGATCGCTACCCCATTTTTGTCATTTTTATGCCCGGATGCGCTGACCCTTAATGTTAACCCTCCCTTAATTATTTTATTAATGATGTCAACGTCAGTAGCTTTTATGGCCAGGTAAAGGCAGCTATCATTGTTGGCGATGGTGTAAAATATAGCCGTGGCTTTATTGTAGGCCAAGAGTTGGTCATTCCATTCGGTAGTTTTGCCGTCCACTTTATAGTCCGACGGTGCCCTGACCGCTTGTATTTGCACGCTCGGCATTTTTTGCGCGTACGCGGTAATTGAGCACCAACAGACGATGGCGATAAAGACTATTGATCTGATGATATTGTTTAGGTTCGATGTCATGCTTTGTGTATCGGCCAATTTATAGTAATTTTATGATATTAGTAGCGAAATTAACACACCAATAAAACCCACATCATGAAGAAATATTTACTTACCGCTTTTATGGCTTTATTATGCTCGGCTGCTGCTTTGGCACAGACCGGGAAGGTTTTTGACAACCTTTCTGTCGCCAGCAAGATCCTGAAAATGGAACGCAAGTTTGCCGTTTACCTGCCACCCGATTACGAAACATCTACACGCGATTACCCTGTGCTATACCTGCTGCACGGATCTGGCGATAACCATACCGGTTGGGTGCAATTTGGCGAGGTGCTTGGCATTGCCGATAAAGCCATTAAAGACGGAGCAGCTACCCCAATGGTGATCATTATGCCCGATGGCGACACTGGTAGGCGGGGTTACTTTAACGACCCTAAAGGCGACTGGAATTACGAGGACTTCTTTTTTCAGGAGCTGATGCCTTATGTAGAAAAGAAATACCGCATTAAGTCGCAGAAACGTTTCCGCGCTATCTCGGGCCTGTCCATGGGTGGGGGCGGTACGCTGATGTATGCCATGCATCATCCTGAGTTGTTCAGTTCGGCTTGCCCGCTAAGTGCTTATGTTGGTCCGCTTAATGTGGAGGAAGCCAAAAAGAACATTCAACGCGCCTTACCAAATGCTGCCGATTCAGTTGGCGTGAATTATTACAACCAGTTCAGCGCTTTGGGTCTGGTAGCTAAAATGCCGGATAAAGACAAAAAAGCCGTGCGCTGGTTCCTGGATTGCGGCGACGACGACTTCCTTTACGAAGGCAACGCCCTGCTCCACATCGCTATGACCAAGAAAGCCATCCCCCACGAATTTCGTATGCGCGACGGTGGCCATACCTGGACCTATTGGCGAGCATCGCTACCTAAGGTATTGGAGTTTGTGTCGGATGCTTTTCATCAGTATTAATGAGGAATTCGAAAGGCGAAAATGCCATCCCGATAGATATCGGGAACAAAATGATAATAAAGCAAAGCGTCCGGCCAATAGCCGGACGCTTTGCTTTTAACCTCCCCGCTGGCTTCAGTTTGTAACTGAAGCTTAACGAATGGGGACAAGTCTGTGACTTGTCGCGGAAGTCACAGGCTTCCGTTTATCTGCAAGGCTTCAGTTACAAACTGGAGCCAGCGTAAGGAGTAGAGAATCCCTTACTCCCCCACAAACGTATAAACCTTCCCAACCTGCGTTTTAAAGCTATACTTAAACCCATTGCCATCTTTAGCAATAACAGCCTTAACACTGCTTGATCGTAACGCATTCTTACTCCGCAGAGCAACATCTCCGCCGGATAATGATCTGATACTTACGCTGGCGACCTTACCGTCTTTCCAGGCCAGGTTGGTGATCTCGAAATTACCACGGGCTTTCAGACCGGTCACTTTGCCTTCGGGCCAGGCTGATGGCAGGGCGGGTAACAGAACGATATCATCGTTCTGACTTTGTACAAGCATTTCGGCAACGCCGGCGGTGTAGCCGAAATTGCCATCTATCTGGAACGGCGGGTGCGCGCAGAACAGGTTGGCGTAAATACCGCCACCATTATTATAGTCCGTGCCGGTGCCACCTACCAGGGTGATGAAATTATTCAGGATCTTATAAGCATGGTTGCCATCCAGCAGTCGCGCCCAAAAGTTCATCTTCCACGCCATCGACCAGCCTGTGGATGCATCGCCACGGGCCAGCAGACTGGTCTTGGCAGCAGCGGCCAGATCCGGCGTAGTGATCGGCGATATCTGCCTGCCCGGGTGCAGGGCGAACAGGTGCGACACGTGGCGGTGCGTATCCTTCGGGTCGTCGCGGTCGGTCTCCCACTCCTGCAGTTGGCCCCATTTACCGATCTTTGGTTTTAGTAAGTGCTCGCGCATATCGGCCACGTGTTTTTTGTAGTCCGGGTCGATGTTCAGCAAGCCTGCCGCTTCGGTATAGTTGGTGAACAGATCGTAAATGATCTGCTGATCGTGCGATACACCGTCCTCGGTCGGGCCATGCTCGGGCGACCAGCCCAGCGGGGCAACCAGCGTACCATCAGGGCGGCGTTTCAGGTGGTCATCCCAAAACTCAACCACCTCTTTCATGATCGGGTAAGCAAAGGTGCGCAAGTAATTCTTATCCTGTGTAAAAGTGTAGTGGTCCCACAAAGCTTGCGCATACCAGGCGCTGCCGGGGATGTTCCAAAGGTAGCTGTCGCCGCCCATGCTGTTATTTTCGGTGCGGACGGTCCAGCCGCGCACTTTTCCATATTCTTTTTGGGTATGCAATTTAGCCACCTCGCGGATGCTGTTGATGTAATCCAGATAAGGCCAGGCGCATTCGGACAGGTTGACCGGCTCGGCCAACCAATAGTTCATTTGGATATTAATGTTAGAGTGGTAGTCGCCGCCCCAGGGTGGGTTGTTGGTATTGTTCCACAGGCCCTGCAAGTTAGCAGGCAAACCACCTTTACGCGACGAGCTGATCAGCAGATACCTGCCGTATTGGAAAAGCAAGGCTTCCAGATCATGGTCGGGTTTATTCTTGTAGTTGATAATGCGCTGTTTGGTGGTCAGCATATCGATATTCGGTCTGCCGCCGCCTAAGGTAAGCGAGGTACGGCCCGAAAGCGCGGTAAAATCGGCCAAGTGATCCTTTAACAAAATGCTGTATGGTTTGCTTGATATCAAAGCCAGTACCTGTTTTATTGGGGCGTCAGGCTCTTCGCCTTTCCAGTTCTGTGTGCGATCACCGACGAAGTTGGTCGCGCCCGTCAGCAAAATGGTGAAGGCATCTGCTTTATCGATACGGATAGCGGGGGCACCATTCTTATCCGTCGTTGGGCTCACCGAGCCGCCTTCCACTTTAATTAAAGCGGTGGCCTGGTAGGTCATTCCATTATCCAGCCGGCCTTTAAATTGTATAGTGTTCCCTACCAGTGTCGGCTTGCCGCCGTGGGCATCGGTCAGGCTGATCAGGCCCGAGTATGCGCCATCTTTATTGGCGATGAAACGCAGGCCCATCACCTTATCGGGGAAACTGCAAAAATACTGTCGGTTAAATATTGTACCGCTCTGGGTATAGGCTATAGTATGGATAGCCTTATCGATATTGAGTTCGCGGCGGTAGTTGGTGAACGCATCCTTATTGTCAAAGTCGATGAACAGATCGCCGAAAGCCTGGTAAGCGCCGCGGTTATTCTCGTCGCCGGTCCACAGGCTAATGTCGTTAAACTGGATATGCTCCTGCTGTACGCCGCCAAATATCATCCCGCCAATGCGTCCGTTACCAATAGGGTAAGCGTTCTCCATCCAGGTGGGCGCAGGGGTATTATCCCAAAGAACATTTGCCGGGGCGGTAATTTTAGGCTGAGCGATCAGGTTAGCGCCGGTCATTAAAACAAGGGCGATAAATGACAATGCGGTTCTGTATAGCCGGGGAATTTTCATCGATGGTATTTTTGGTTTTTAAGCGTCCGGTAAATTTAGGCTGATCGGTATTTGCAGCAATATGCTATTTTGGCCTGTGAATATCCAATTTAAACATAGCGGCATGTCAAAATAATTTATTGGCGATGCCGGCGTTTAAAAGGTTTTAGATCCCATCAATGAAGAAACTGCTTTTAGCGCTTATCACCTTAACGCCTTTCATCGGCGCAGCACAAGACACATTTACTATATACGGACAGGTTGGCAAGACCGACCTCGCGGCCAAAGTTTATTTGGCTTACCGATCTGCCGCAGGGCAAATGCTCGATTCGGCAAACATCACCGGCGGTCTGTTCACTTTTAAAGGACCTTTCACCGTACCTGTTAACGCCAAACTGATATTAGATCATACGGGCAACACCTTTAACCACGCCAGGGCTTCCGCCGAAAAAACGGGGATGGAGAAAAAGCTGGACGTGCTGAACCTGTACCTTGATGACGCGATCATAACCGTTACCGGGACCGACTCTATAGCGAAAGCTAAAATAACAGGCTCTCCTGTAAACGATGATAATCAACGCCTGAATACCCTGCTTACCGTAGTGAACACCCGGGCTAAACGACTTGCTGATGACGGCGCGACCTTTACCGCCGAGCAGCAACGATCCGCCGAGTTTGCCGCCGTAATGCAGACCCGCTTAAAACCCATACAAACCGACCGCGAACGTATTATGCAGGGTTTTATTAAAAGTAACCCCAAAAGTTATATCAGTCTGATCAGCCTTAACTCACTGACCGGGCTGGCGCTGGATCCTGCTGTTTTAGCGCCACTATATGCGGGCCTATCCACCGATCTGAAGCAGACCGACCTTGGCAAAACGGTGGCCGAATCTATCGAGCGATCAAAGACCACCGTTGTTGGATCTGCAGCTCCCGACTTTAGCCTGAACGATGGAGCAGGTAAACCCATGGCCTTGTCATCCTTCCGCGGGCGGTATGTGCTGGTTGATCTTTGGGCATCCTGGTGCGAACCTTGTCGCGCTCAAAACCCGCATCTGATAAGCATCTACAACAAATACCGCACTAAAAAATTCGCTATCCTGGGCGTATCCTTGGATAGCGTTGGGCAAAAAGGTGCCTGGAAATTAGCAATAGAGAACGACGGACTGCGCTGGCCCCAGGTGACCGACCTGAAAGGCTGGCGGAGCGAAGCCGCCGTACTCTATAATGTGCAAACCCTACCCCAAAATGTACTGATAGACCCCAACGGCAAGATCATAGCCCGCAACATCAGAGGGAAAGATCTGGAGGATAAACTGGCCGAGATATTTGGGAAGATATAATTGCTTAGATAACTATTTTCAGCCCGGCGCAGTGATGTGGTCGGGCTTTTTTGTGATATGATGTCAAAGAACTTGAGGTGGACGGGGGATATCCGCGTCCGGGTCGATCCCGAAGGGGATGACGTGTTAATAGAAAAGTTTCATTGCAATAGCAGGCTACAGCGCAGCCCCGTGTTGCTGCCGATCAATAAAAGTCGTTGTAGAGATAGGCGACTCCTACGGAGTCTTTCCCTTTGATATATTTCAAGCTATTACACGTGATCCTTACAGGATCGGGGAATCATAAATTGCTCTACCGTCGCAGGTTTAGCAAATAATTTTCAAGATCAAAATTTGAGAGTTATCGACCGGAAAGAACCATCCGGTATTGCGCCGATGACGGCATCATCGAGCACAAACAAATATACTAAAATAATTGGCAATATCAAAGCCTTTTTGCAAATTGTCGCAAAGTGACGCTTGCGGGTGCTGATCGTCACGGTATGCCGAATTCACCACTATCCGCGGGGGATTTCGCTCTTACTTGCAGATCACTTATATTTAGAGCATCATTATTTAAACTATGAAACTAAGATCGGCCCTTGGCCTGTTGATGCTGCTGATCGGCATCGCTCCTCTATCGTCGCAAGCACAGCTGCTTACCGCGCGTCAGAATTTCACCCGAAAGGATTCGTTACAGGGCAACCAGAACGCGCCTTTGCGTACATGTTACGATATCAACTACTATCATCTTGATGTTAAGTTCGATATCGTCAACAAATTCATCAGCGGCAGCAACCTGTTCAGGTTCACGGCCACGCGGGATATGGATAAGTTGCAGTTCGACCTGTTCGATAACCTCAAAATAGAAAAGGTACTTTATAAAGGTAAGGAGCTGACATTCAAGCGTGAGTTCAATGCCGTGTTCCTTGACTTCCCGGGCACGATCAAGGCCGGCGCTAAGGATGAGTTCACCGTGTTCTACTCAGGTAACCCCACCATCGCTAAAAATCCACCCTGGGATGGCGGTGTAGCTTTCAAGACCGACTCGTTAGGTAAACCGTGGATATCGACCGCCTGCGAGGGCATCGGCGCATCTATCTGGTGGCCGAATAAAGACCAAATGACCGACGAGGCCGACAGTATCCTGATCAGCATCAGCGTACCTAAGGGGTTGAAAGATGTATCTAACGGTCGCCTGCGCAAGGTGACCGAGTTGAAGGACGGCTATACCAGGTTCGACTGGTTCGTCGGCAACAAGATCAACAATTACAACGTAGAGGCCAACATCGGCGACTACGTACATTTCAGCGATAGCTACATGGGTGAAAAAGGTAAGCTGACCCTGGATTACTGGGTGCTGCCTTATAACCTGGAGCGGGCTAAAAAGCAATTTGCCGCCAATGTTAAGCCAATGCTGAAAGCTTTTGAATACTGGTTCGGTCCGTATCCGTTTTACGAGGACGGCTACAAGCTGATCGAGACCTCGCACCTGGGTATGGAGCACCAAAGCGGCGTGGCCTATGGCAATAAATACCGCAACGGTTATTTAGGCAGGGATCTATCCGGAACAGGTCATGGCCTTAACTGGGACTTTATTGTGGTGCACGAGAGCGGCCACGAGTGGTTCGGTAACAACATCACCAATAAGGATGTGGCCGATATGTGGATCCACGAGGGCTTTACTAATTACTCGGAGTCGCTGTTCATTGAGCATTTTATGAACAGTAAAGAGAAAGGCATTGAGTACGTGCACGGTACCCGCCGCGCGATACAGAACGACCAGCCGATCATTGGCACTTATGGTGTTAACAAAGAGGGCAGCGGCGATATGTACTACAAAGGCGGCAACCTGCTGAACATGGTGCGCACCATCATAAACGACGACGAGAAATGGCGGGCCATTCTGCGTGGCTTGAACAAGACCTTTTATCACCAGACCACCACTACCGAAGCCGTTGTTAAATACATTAACGACCAGGCAAGTATGAACCTGACACCGATATTTGACCAATACCTGCGCTACAAGCACATCCCGACCTTGGAGTTCCGTTTTGAGAACGGCACGGCTACGGCCCGCTGGATATCTGAAGTGCGTGGCTTTAACATGCCGGTACGCGTGCGCACCAAAGGCGGCAAGTGGAAATTCATTACCCCAACAACCCGCGTTACCCCTATCAACGTTCAAGGCTTGACCAAGGAGAACCTGGAGGTGGATACGCTGAATTATTATATCGGGGTGTTGGTGGAGTAGTTGAACAAGGTGACATAAGAGGGTGTCACCCTGAGCCTGTCAAAGGGCAACGTGCGCAGGGCATGGCTGATGTGCATGGTCACCATTTGCATAGTGTCAAGCCCACCGCACCATGGTTCGACAAGCTCACCATGACACCCTCTTTATACGTAAGATCTTACAAAACCCATTGTGAGGATGACAAATTATTCTCCTTGCGACTTGCGCTACGTCGTTAATCTGGTCGTCATTTTTAACTTAAGTTAAAAACACATCTAACAAAAATGTTTTACTTGGCGGCCCATGATAGTAAGCAACGATAAGGTGACCCGGCATTTGCAAAACTTTGCCGGGCTGACGGATAAAGATATAGCCGAAGCGCAACCCTACTGGCGTAGTCGCAAGATCAGCAAGGGCGACTTTTTTAACATGCAAAGCATGGTCTGTAACGACCTTGGTCTGGTAGTGAAGGGGATCTTCCGCATCTACTACCGTGATCCTGCTACCGAGACGGATAAAAACCTGTTCTTCTTTTCGGAGGATCAATTTGTGGTATCGTTCCGCAGTTTTATTTCCCGCAACCCGTGCTGGTATTTTATAGAGGCCATGGAGGATTCCGAGATCGTGTTCATCTCCTATCAGGACCTGAATAACCTTTATGGCACCTCGTCCAACTGGGCCACCTTTGGCCGCTTACTGGCCGAGCAGTTTTTTGCCTATGCACAGACACGCACCGAAGAGCTGATGTTCTTTACGCATGAGGAGCGTTACCTGCGTTTGTTGAAAGAGCATCCCAATATCGTCGACAGGATACCGGCTTATCACATATCGTCATACCTCGGCATCACCAATCCTTCACTCAGCCGCATCCGTAAGAGGCTTAGGGCTACGCCCGATCCTGATGCCGGCCAATAAAAAGTAGAACGCGCCGAAAGCCGCGTAGCCGGCTAAACTGCCTATGCCTTTGCTTGGGTCGTGAGCCAGCAGGATGAACGATGTACCGCCAAGCACTGACTGTCCGCCACTGATGATCATGGGCCATTGCCCGTTCAAGGTTTTACGGCGGATGATGCTCATCACCAATTGGATAGCGCCTGTAAGTATAGCCCAGGCACCGAATACCATTAAAGCTTCGGGTACACCTGCTTGTAAAGCCAAGCCTACCGCTACAGTAGTGACCAGGCTGATATCCGCGTTTACATACTGCGGCGTTTTGGATGAGTTAGCTGCATTGATGCGGATATCCCAAATGGTTGCCAGCAGGTCCCAAAGCGGATAGATGATCAGCAGGACCATTCCCGCCGTGGCCGAACCTTTAACCAATACCGCTACAAGTATTACCCAGCAAACCGAGAATGCCGCCCGTGTAAAATAAAGCCTGCGCAAGGCCGATGATGAATTTTCCATTGTGTTTTGTTTTGGGCAAAGTTGGGCTGATCCCGGCATCCCAATTTTAACTTAAGTGAAGACGGGCGTCATGATAGTGTAGATCAGCCACTTATTACTTACCCAATTCCGCATTTCACATTTCGACTTTCGCATTCCTTCTCTTCAAATTTTGCCTTTCGCATTCCCTAACTATCTTTGTAGCCACAAAACTCAACATGACGAAGGCCAACGGCGGGATGGAACATATTTTACTGGATCAGCATCTTTTATTACTACCACAAAAAGCGATCTACTGGCAGCAGGAACAGGCGCTCATCGTGGCAGACGTTCACTTGGGCAAGGTGGGGCATTTCCGCAAGGCGGGTATTGCCGTGCCGAGGGATATGGAGCAAGACGACCTCGCATGCCTGTCGGATCTGATCCACGAGCATCGCCCCAGAAAGATTATCTTCCTTGGCGACCTTTTTCATAGCGATATGAATAACGATTGGGACTGGTTTGCCATGTGGCGGCGCAATTTCCCTAAGCTGCAAATGATCCTGATCAAAGGCAATCACGATATTATTCACGACAGGCATTACCTGGAATTGGACGTAGAGCTGCACCAACGCCTGCTTGTCGGCCCGTTCCTGATGCTGCATCATCCACAATCTGATGAGAAACTACTGACCGTAGAGGGCTATGTATTTTGCGGGCATATCCACCCGGGCGTATTACTATCCGGCAGGGCACGCCAGCGTGTTACCCTGCCATGCTTTGCATTTGGCGACAGGCAGGTGGTGCTACCATCGTTCGGGAAATTTACGGGCAAGGTTGCCATGCGCCACCAGGAGCAGGATAAGATATTTGGGGTTCTGAAAGATAAGGTGATCTGCCTTTCGTAATAGTTATCAATAATTAACCGTATCTTTGCGGCATAATACCCGTAAGCTTACGGTTTTGATCATTTCAAACACCACGACGAACTCTTCAAGCCCGCTATGCATTCGCGTTAGCAAACAATAGTAAAAACATTACATGTCATTTAAAGATTTTAATTTAATTGAGCCTATTTTAAAGGCTCTGAATACCGAGGGTTATACCACCCCCACCCCCATCCAGGCCCAGTCTATACCCATCATCCTAAAAAAACGCGATCTGTTAGGTTGCGCCCAAACAGGTACGGGTAAAACGGCCGCCTTCTCTATCCCTATCCTGCAGTTATTGTATCAGGACAAACAACAGCATAAAGAGCAAAAGACCATCAAGACGCTGATCTTGACCCCGACCCGCGAGTTGGCTATCCAGATCGCTGAAAGTATCGCGGCTTACGGTCGCCATACCGGTTTAAAACATTTGGTGATCTTTGGCGGTGTATCTCAAAACCCGCAGACCGAAGCCTTAAGAAAAGGTGTTGATATTTTGGTAGCCACCCCTGGCCGTTTGCTGGACCTGATGAACCAGGGTTTTATCAAGCTGGATCATCTGAAAATATTGGTATTGGACGAAGCCGACCGTATGCTGGATATGGGCTTTGTGCATGATGTTAAACGCATTATAGCCAAGGTGCCTAAACAACGCCAAACACTGTTCTTTTCGGCTACCATGCCGAATGAGATACAGGCATTGGCCGATAGCATCCTGAACAATCCTGAGCGTGTAGAAGTTGCCCCGGTATCATCTACCGCCGAAACTATCCAACAAGCTTTATATTATGTGGATAAGGATGATAAACGCGGCTTGTTGCTGCATATCCTTAAAGATAAGTCTATTGCTACGGCCCTAGTTTTCACCCGTACCAAACATGGTGCCGATAAGGTAGTGAAAGACCTGAGCAAAGCCGGCATTACTGCCGAGGCTATCCACGGTAACAAATCACAAAATGCTCGTCAGCGTGCGCTGACCAACTTTAAGGCCCGCACCACCAGGATCTTGGTAGCTACAGATATCGCTGCCCGCGGTATTGATATTGACGAGCTGACCCACGTGATCAACTACGAGATACCTAACATCCCCGAGACCTACGTACACCGTATCGGTCGTACCGGCAGGGCTGGTGCAAGCGGTATAGCTTTGTCTTTTTGCGATAACGACGAGAAAGATTTCATCAAGGATATCCATAAACTGATAGCCAAGCAGATACCGGTAGAGGAAGAGCACCCTTTCCCGATGAAGCAACTGACCACGCAGCAACGTATAGCGCAGGAACTTAAGAACGCCCCACAGGGCGGCGGTCGTTCTGGCCCGCGTAACCCGTCTGCATCTCGCAACCCTAACGCTAATAAGGCGGGCGGTAACGGCAACTGGCGCCGTGGCGGCAAACCGGGTGGTGGTAAACCAGGCGGTGGTAACAGATAGTCCTTCCTGATCAAATAATAACGGCTTTTAAACATTGCTTACGCGGTGCTTAAAAGCCGTTTTTGTATTGGGGGATACCGCAGCATGCGTCCATTCGGGCGCAATTGACGCAAGGGTGTTTAAAAGCCGTTTTTGCTTTCGGAATATCGCAACGTTAACAAACAGTTTATCAGGGCTTAATATGTTTACGATCGCTAAACATTGCCATAACATGCGTAGGTTAATTTTAACCCGACATGAAAATTTTATACGCGATACAAGGTACCGGCAACGGTCATTTAAGCCGGTCGATGGATATTGTGCCCCTGCTGCAAAAATACGGGCAGGTTGATGTAGTAGTAAGCGGCGTTCAGGGCGATCTTAAACTGCCGTTCCCGGTCAAATACCAGTTCCACGGGTTGGGATTTATTTTTGGTAAGTCGGGCGGGGTAGATCTGCTCAAAAGTTTTTACAAAGCCAAGCTGCGCCTGTTCCTTAAAGAGATACAAAAGCTCCCGGTAGAGGATTACGACCTGGTGATCAACGATTTTGAGCCCGTTACATCCTGGGCCTGTTACCTGAAAAACAAGTTCAGTGTGGGGCTAAGCCACCAGGCAGCCGTAGTAGCCGAAGGTTCGCCCAAGGCCGACGATGTAGATGTGATGGGTAAATTCATCCTGGAATATTACTCGCCGGCTAGCGTAAAGTATGGCTTCCATTTCAATAAGTTCGATGACAATATGTTCACGCCGGTCATCCGTCAGCAAGTGCGGGATCAAGTGGTGAGCGATCAGGGACATTATACGGTTTACCTGCCCGCTTACGATGATAGCAGGCTGATAAAACGCCTGTCGGAGTTTAAGGATGTGCGCTGGGAGGTATTCTCTAAACACAACAAAAAAGTGCTGAAGCATCGCAATGTGCATATACAGCCCATCAACAATCAAAAATTTATAGAGAGCATGGCCGGCGCGTCGGGGATACTTTGCGGGGCGGGCTTCGAGACCCCAGCCGAAGCTTTGTACATGAAAAAGAAGCTGTTAGTGATACCTATGAAAAGCCAGTACGAGCAACACCTGAATGCAGCCGCGCTAAAGCAAATGGGCGTACCGGTGATAAAAAGCTTAAAGGAAAAACACTTCCCTGTTTTAAGCGATTGGATAGAGAATGGTAAGATTATCGGTGTAGATTATCCTAACGAGACGGCCGATGTTATAAATATGATCATCAAAAAACACGGCCCGGCTCATTCCGCATAGTTTTAAAATACCAAAAAAAGCGTTTTCAGTAGTAAGAATGGATTTTTTATTTATTTTTACAGAGATAATAAAATTTATGATTACTTATTTAAGTAAGCGATTTAATTATCAAAAAGACTTTTAGATGGAGCTTTTTTTGCTAATTTAACATCTTTATTTCAAGTCTTAAGATCGCAAGAGGTTTCATTACCGTATATTGGGTTATTAATTTAAAATGAAGAAAGTTATACTGATCGTTGACGACGACCTGGGTATTTTAAAATTGCTCAATTTTATCCTCTCAAAGGAATACGAAATAGTGGTTAAGACCAATGGTTTCGATGCTCTGGATTGGCTGGAGTTAGGCAATCTTCCCGACCTGATCATATCCGACCTTGCTATGCCGACCTTTGACGGACAGGCATTTGTGAAGAACGTGAAGATCAGCGGCTTTTATGGCGATATCCCTGTTGTACTGTTGTCTGCCGCGCACGATCTGGACGAGCAAGTGGGCAAAATGCCTTTCCGGGTAGAAGCTTTTCTGCAAAAACCTTTCAACCCTAATATTTTAAAGACCGAGATCAGTAAAATTTTGCAATTATCATGATGCACACCACAACTGATTGGAACGAGAGCGCCGGATTGCGCGTACGTTTGGCTTATGCCGGTACCCAACTCCGCGATTCGATATTTGCCGAGTTACCGGCACATTACCAGATCACATCTAACGATACGGTAAAACAGCTTGACGATTACCTGGCCGAGCAATCCATCCTAAGTATGCCCGATATTGTGGTAGCCGAGGTTGATGATGCCGGCGAGACCATGAAATTTGTCGAGCGTATTAAAAAGAACGGCCTTTTCAAGCAAATGCTTATCGTGTTGGTATCGGCTAAAGTGGATCCTGAACTGAAAAAGCAAGCCATCAAGCTAAAGGTGAACGACCTTTACAGCATGCCGATCAACCTGGGCCACCTGCGCGAGCGTTTGAACTTTTTGGTGAACTTTAAACTGATCAAACCTACCCTGGCCGAACTTTCTGAAAAAGTGGATACCACCTACAAACTGCCTCCTGGTAAGCGTGCTATGGATATCTTCTTTTCGGGCATGGCTTTGTTGATGCTGTCGCCGGTATTTTTGGTGGTGGCGTTGGCTATTAAATTCGGATCTAAAGGCCCTATCATTTACAAGAGCAAACGTGTTGGTACCGGTTACCACGTGTTCGATTTTTATAAGTTCCGCTCGATGCGTAGCGATGCCGATCAGTTGTTGGCCAAAATGGCTATCGAGAACAATCAGTACGCAGTTGAGGAGACCGGCGCTAAAGCCGCTTCTTTTGTAAAGATCAAGAATGACCCGCGCATTACCAAGTTGGGAGCATTTTTACGCAGCAGCAGTATTGACGAGTTGCCACAGTTTTTCAACATTTTAAAAGGCGATATGTCTATCGTTGGCAACCGCCCTTTACCGGTTTACGAAGCCGAGATGCTAACCTCTAACGAGTGGGCAATGAGGTTCTTAGGTCCCGCAGGGCTTACCGGCCTTTGGCAGGTGACCAAGCGTGGTAAAGACGACATGAGCGAGCGCGAACGCAAAAAGCTTGATAACTTTTATGCCCAGAACTATTCAATTTTATTAGATCTTAAGATTATCTTTAGCACAATTCCGGCCTTGTTCCAGAAAGAAAAAGTGTGATCGCCAATGTCTGTAAAATATAAGCTGATAATCACCATATTGATCTCTCTGTTCACCGCGGGCCAATTAAGCGCCCAGGTGTTAGGCGGCACCCGCAAGGATGGCGACCAGGAGAGCATGTTCCCCGATTTTAAAACGGTCTACCTGCAAAAGCTGATAGATACTGCAGATAAATATTATCCGCAGATCAAGTTAAGGGCCGAACAGATCAAGATCGCCCAAACTTCTTACAGCCAATCTAAGGCAGCCTGGTTTGAGGGTTTGTCGGTCACACCGTCATACGTATACAACCCCAGCGGGTCCATTAACCTGTTCAACAGCACAGGCGCATCTACCAATTTTTTTAATGGTTATCAGATCGCGTTTAGCTTAAGCTTAAGCAGCTTTATCACAAGGCCGTATATTACCCGTAATGCCAAACACAATATTGTGGTGGCCCAAATGGAAGAAGAGACCGCAAAATTGACCCTGCGCACACAGGTTAGTACCTTATACGTTCAGTTTTTGCAAACACAATCCAGTTTAAGGGTTGCCGCAAAAACAGCAAGCGATACCAAGTTGTATTTAGAACAGGTTAAACACGATTTTTCGTTAAGCAGCCCTACTGCCACCACAACCGTTTATAACAGCGCGTTAACGGCATACAATTCGTCGGCTTTAGCTAAGGTAGCCGCAGAGGGCGCGTTCTTAACGGCCAAGCTTAGTTTAGAAGTATTAGTGGGCAGAAGATTGGAAGACATTAAATAATGGAGCAGGTAAAGGATTTTTTTAAGCTCTTAAAAAAATACGTATTGGTACTGATCCTGGTACCGATAGTGACCGTGCTCGTCGTATATTATCCCTTAAAAAACCTCCCCAAGCAGTATGTATCGCAAGGATTGATCGCGACAGGTTTTACCGACCAGTCGCGTGCTATTTTAGATCCTTTGGGCGGTGGTTTGCAAGAGACCCGCCTGATGGCACAATTTGGTAACCTGAAAAGCCAGATGATGCTGAAGCGGATATGGGATGCCCTGTCTTACAAACTCATCATCCACGATCTGAGCACCGATGCCCCTTTCCGCTCTATCAAAGGCATTAAGGAATATAAGGCGATGGACAACAAGGATAAGTTGAGAGCTATTGCCCTGTTCAGCCGCAAACTGGAGCGCATGGAACCCATGAACGCCACCAGCACTTACGAGGATTGGCTCAACGGTTTGCTGATCGCCATGAAATATGACGAAGGCGCCCTTAAAAAGGCATTAATGGTGGACCGTATGGACGCGAGCGATCTGGTATCGGCCACGGCCACTACCGAAAGTTCGGAGTTGTCGGCCTTTATGGTCAATACTTACGTTAAGATCTTTATCGATTATTACACCAGCCAGTCTACCCAATCGCAAACCAATAATGTTGAATTTTTGGCCGATCTGTTAAAGCAGAAAAAAGAGGAAGTGGATTCGGCACGCCAAAAGCTGCAATCGTATAAGATCGCTAACGACATTTTGAACCTGGAAGAACAATCTAAATCTATCCAAACCCAAAAGCAAACTGCAGAGGATATGCTAGTGCTCTTAAAACGCCAAGTAAGCTCTTTGGGTGGGGCTATCAAAAACATTAAAAGCAATTTGAGTCCCAGCGTAAGGGCCTATGCCGAAGCCGAATCATCCAGGCTTAACGCCACTTTGGTAACATCGCGCGAGCGTTTAAATCAACTCGTCGCCCTAAAATACCGGGACCTGCTTGCCCCGCCTAACCCAGGCCTCGAAA
This sequence comes from Mucilaginibacter myungsuensis, assembly GCF_015222005.1. Lineage (GTDB taxonomy): Bacteria > Bacteroidota > Bacteroidia > Sphingobacteriales > Sphingobacteriaceae > Mucilaginibacter > Mucilaginibacter myungsuensis. The sequence goes on from NZ_JADFFL010000003.1 coordinate 375,631, forward strand.
GATCGATCGACTCTCTGCAGAAACGTATTATCGCACAGGGTGCTGCCATTACCGATGCCGCTGCTGTGAGCCCCCTAACCGGCAAAGAAGCCCAATTGCAGCAACTACGCACCTTACAGGTGGAATATGATCAGGCCTTTTACAGCCAAAGCGTTATCCAGAGTGAATTGACCAATCTTGATTCACGCTTTAAAAAGTTGGTACCGCTTGATGCCAAGGTACAGACCTACACTTTCGAGATCGAGAACGCTACTAAAGAGTATGAGGATGTTTTTACCAAATACAACCAGGCCATTATGCAGGCCTCGGCCAACAGTAAGTTAACGCAGATCGTTATGGCCGTGCCCGAAGGTCCGCAACCATCTAAATGGAAGCTGTTTGTGATCGGTGCCGGCCTGGGTACGTTTGTGATCTGTTTGGTAGTGATGTTCGTGCTGTGGTACATGGACGACTCCATCAACAGCCCGGTGCGTTTGGCCAATATTACTAACCTGCCTGTATTGGGTGCACTTAACAAACTGCCCGGCAACAATATAGATCTGCGTAAACTTTGGGACGGCGATCAGCGCGAAAAAATGAAGCGCTTTAAAGATCTGCTACGCTCGGTCCGTTTTGAGATAGATCAGGAACTGGCCGGTAAAAAGATATTGGCCGTTACCAGCATGCGCCCCGGCGAAGGCAAGACCTTGCTGAGCATCAGCCTGGCTTACTCGTACGCCATGATCAACAAAAAAGTGTTGCTGATAGATGGTAACTACGAAGACCCTACCATTACCCGATCGGTAATGCCCGAGTACTATGTAGAGGACGTGCTAAAGAACACGACCGATAGCCCGCGCCTTACCGCGCAGACCAACGTTTTAGGTAACTATGGCGGCGACGTGACCCTGTTAGAGGTGAGCGACGAAAAAGCCATCAAGGATAAATTTGCCGAGTTGCAACGCACTTACGATATCATCATCATCGAAACCCCTGCCCTATCAGCATTGAGCAAGGCTAAAGAGTGGTTCATATTTGCGGATAAGATCGTATCGGTCTTTGAGGCCGGGCAAAGTATCTTTAACGGTAAAAAACTGGTGGTAAAATATTTCCAGAACGAAGGCGACAAATTCTCGGGCTGGATACTGAATAAGCAAACAATGGTAGCCGCCCCTAAAAAAGGCAAATGATCTAAGGTATGGTCGAGGTACTGAATATATTATGGATAGCTTTTCAGGTGATGCTGGGTTACAACCTGGTGTTCCCCCTGTTGCTTTATATTTTGTATAAACTGAGCGGCAAACCTAAGATCGCGACAGCCCAGGGCGGCGACGAACCCAACGATTACGCCATTATTGTGACCGCCTATGAGCAAACTTACTCGTTAAAAGCGGTTGTCGATTCCATACAAAAACTCAAATACGATAACTACCTGGTTTACATCGTTGCTGACAAATGCGATGTGACCGATCTGAAGTTTGACGACGAACGCGTGATCGTACTACGCCCCGAGGAAACTTTGGCCAGCAACACCCGCTCGCACTTTTATGCCATCAACCGCTTTGTCCGTCCGCATAATATTTTGACCATTATCGACAGTGATAACCTTGTTCACCCTGATTATTTGGACGAACTGAACAGATACTTTGATGCCGGCTACACAGCCGTACAAGGCGTGCGCGATGCCAAAAACCTGGATACTACCTACGCTTGTTTAGATGCCGCCCGTGATATCTATTACCATTTTTACGATGGTAAAGTGCTTTTCGCAGTAGGGTCATCGGCAACTTTAGCCGGGTCGGGTATGGCATTCACCACTAGCCTGTACCGCCAAAGCCTGGAACATCTGGACGTGACCGGCGCCGGTTTTGACAAAGTACTACAAGCCCAGATCCTGCAACGAAACCTGCGCATAGCCTTTGCCGAGGATGCCATTGTTTACGACGAAAAGACCACCCGCTCAGATCAGTTAGTGAACCAGCGTGCGCGTTGGATAAATACCTGGTTCAAATATTTTAAGCTGGGCTTTACCATCATTGGTTCGGGCATTAAGAATTTTAGCCGCAACCAGATCATTTTTGGTTTAGTATTGCTACGCCCGCCTTTGTTCATCTTTTTGATACTGTCGGTATTTTGCATGTTCATCAATTTATGGGTGAGCCTTACCGCGGTTATTGTATGGGCATTGGGCTTTACGGCCTTTGTGTTAGGTTTTGTGATAGCACTGCGCAGTTCGCACACCGATCCGCGCGTGTACAGATCGTTAAAGAACATTCCGGTATTCATGTATTACCAACTGATATCTTTATACAACTCGCGCAGGGCCAACAAGCGCTCGGTAGCTACCCAGCACTATCACGAGAAAAGTATTAACGATATCATTGACAAAGAATGAGGGTAGATCCCAAAAGCAAAACTTTTACGCTGAGCGGTAAACCCATCCTGCCTAAAAACTATAAAGAGATAGCCGGGGTGGTTTTGGTGTTTGTAGGCGTGTTCTACTTTTTTATTAAAGTGGTATTTTAAGACGATAAATTATCATGATAGAGCAGTTACCTTTAGATACCCCCGCCCAAAGGCTGTCTGTAGGCCAGTGGTTGCGCAAGGTATTTATTGCAGAAAAACTGCTTAACCCCGTTGGATATATCCTTTTAGCGCTGCTTGCCATAGTTTACGGGCTTATTATAGCGCGCTTAGGCTTGGTACCCGGGCTTGCATTGGCTGCCATGGCGGTAATGCTGCCTGTGCTATACTGCATTGTGGCCCATCCCAAATTTGGCATTTTAGTGTTGCTGACCATGGCCTATTACATCATGTTCATGATGCGGCTGGTGACCACCACCTTCCCTATGGGTACCATAATGGACGGGTTGGAAGCCCTGCTGATCCTTGGTTTCCTGATCAAGCAACGGGCCGACAAGAATTTTGAGATGTTCAAGAACCCGATCAGTTATATGATCCTGGTTTGGTTCTGTTACAATATTATGCAGGCGGTCAACCCGTCGGCATCGTCTATTTTAGCCTGGGTTTATACTGTACGCAACGTTGCCTTTGTTACGCTGATGTACTTTGTGTTTTTAAAGAACATCACCTCGGTAAAATTTATCCGTGTGCTGATCGCCATGTGGCTCGTCTACGCGGTGATCGGTGCGCTGTACGGCGTTAAGCAGGAGATATTCGGTTTCTCGGCTTCAGAGCAGGCCGCTATGGATGCTGACCCAGAACGTGCCGCGCTATATTTCCAGGCAGGTCACTGGCGCAAATTCTCGATATTTAATGACCCCGTGGTATTTGCCTATAACATGGTGCTGGCATCGCTGCTATGCATCGGGCTGATCTGGGGGCCGACCAAAAACTGGCAAAAATGGATATTAGGCGGCCTGATCGGTCTGTTCTTTTTGTCGATGCTGTTCTCGGGTACGCGTGGCGCGTTCGCGCTTACACCGGTGGGTGTCATCCTGTTCAGCGTGCTTAACTTTAACCGGCGGATCGCGATCATGGGAGTTTTAGGCGCTATGTTTTTTGTAGTACTGATCTTTATGCCGACCAGCAATCCCAATATCCTGCGTTTCCAAACGGCATTTAAACCCGGTAAGGATGCATCTTACTTGTTAAGGCAAATGAACCAGCAGCGTATCAAACCGTTCATCCATACGCACCCGCTGGGCGGCGGACTGGGTTCGGTAGGTGTGTGGGGGCAAAAATTTTCGCCGGGTAGTATGCTGGCCAATTTCCCGCCGGATAGCGGGTACGTGCGTGTGGCGGTAGAGCTGGGCTGGATAGGCATGCTCATCTTTTGCTGGATGATGTTCACGATCCTGAAGACGGGGGTCGTCAACTTTTTTAAGATACAGGATCCCGAACTACGATGTTACTGCCTGGCCATGACCATTATGATATTTGCCATTAACGTAGGTAACTATCCGCAGGAGGCGCTGGTGCAGTTCCCTACCAATATCTATTTCTTTTTAATGGTGGCCTTGCTGAACAAGTGCTTGCAGTTGGATGAAGAAAAACGTGGCGTGGTCCACCTTAAACCTAAAGCCCCCTATGTTGCCGTATGATCTTGAAAGGTAAAAATATCATCATATTAAGCCTGATGAAGTTCGACGGCGAGTACGAATCGACGAACTACACCATTGCCAAGCACCTGGCCAAGCATAACCAGGTGTTTTATGTAGATAATCCTTACACATGGAAAGATTATGCCCGGTTTAAAGGCACCGACGATTTTAACCGCCGTAAAGATCATTTTGGATTTTTTGCCGATGGCATTATAGAGACCACCACCCCTAACCTGCGCGTAGTGATCACCCCGCCACTGGCGTCGATCCACTTTTTACCCGAAGGGCCGATCTATCGCGCTGCGCTGAAACTGAATGAATGGCTGATCACCAAACGCATTAAGCAGGTGATCAAAAAATATAAACTGAAGGACTACATTTTCATCAACTCATACAACTTCCATTACCCTAACGTAGGCGACGCGCTGGACCCAAGCCTGTTGGTTTACCATTGCGTGGATCCGCTGGTATCTGACTACGATCTGAAACATGGCAGCATATCCGAGGCGCATATTGCCAAGGTGAGTGATGTGATCATTTGCTCAAGCAAGCAATTATGTGTAGAAAAAGGCCCGCTGAACGCGAACACCCATTTTGTACCCAACGCTGCCGATATATCGCACAGCCAAAAAGCGCTGGCTCCGGATCTGCCGGTGGCCGATATTATTGCCAAACTGCCGAAGCCCGTGTTGGGCTACTTCGGCAATATTGAACGCCGCATGGATTTTGACATGCTGAAGGAGGTGATAGCTGCCAATCCGGATAAGAGTTTTGTATTTGTTGGTCCGCAAGGAAAGATCTACATCCCCGATTGGTTTTTTGATACACCCAATGTGTACCTGCCCGGCCGCATGCCTTACGAGGATATGCCCGCCATTGTAAAAGGCTTTGATGTTGCCCTGCTGCCATTCAAAAAAGACGAAGTGAGCCGAACAATATTTCCTTTAAAATTGTTTGAGTACCTTGGTGCCGGTAAGCCCGTGGTGTCCACAGATTTTAATGAGGACCTGAAAGATTTTACCGCGGATACCGTGGCCTATTGCAGCACAGCGGCCGAATATTCGGCGGCTATTGCGCATGCCCTGGCCGAAGATCCGCAAGCGATGATCCCTAAACGTTTGGCCGTTGCTGCCGACAATACCTGGGACAAGCGCGCCGAAGAGTTTTCGGAAATATTGAATAAATACCTTGAATTAAAGACAACTAAGTAAATTTAGCCGAGATATGTCAGCACAAACCACCATCCCTATAGTAGTTGTAACCGACGAGCATTATGTGATATTGCTGGGGGTACTATTAAAGTCGATAGAGGCCAACCACAAGACCGGCGAAAAGATACACGTGTACGCCATAGGTGACGGCGTGGGCAAAGAAAGCCAACGCAAACTGGCCGATTCGGTAAGCAAGGATATGTTCACCATTACCTGGTCTAAAATGGATGATATCATCCCGGCAGGTGTTACTCTTCCGCTGGACCATACCTCGTTCCCGCTCACTACTTACCTGCGCTTGTTCATCCCTAACGTAGTGCCACCGGGTACTAAAAAAGCCTTGTTCTTGGATGTGGATATGCTTGTTCTGGAAGACATCAGCAAATTATGGAACCAGGATACCGGCGACTACGTGATAGCTGCCGTGCAAGACCCGCGCCTGCTTACCGTTGATAACGAGTGGGGTGGCATTGCCAACTACAAAGAGCTTAATTTAAAGCCAAAGACCAAGTACTTTAACGCCGGCCTGCTGGTAGTGAACATACCGCAATGGACCGAGCAGAACCTTACCCAGCGCATATTAGATTGCGTTAACGATAACATCAAATTCGCTAACTACCCCGATCAGTACGGCCTGAACGTGGTATTGGCCAACCAATGGTACGAGTTGGATCACCGTTGGAATTACTTCGCCTCGGAGACGTTGAAAGACCCGTTCCTGATCCACTTTGTATCGCGCAAACCCATCTATACCACCTACACCAATAACCCATACTACAAGGAGTTATTTGAAAAATACCGCCTGCAGACCGAGTGGAAGAACTTTAAACCCATTGGCGAACTTAACCGTTACGTAAAAAAGATCGACAATATTTGGGTAAAGGTTAAAAAGTTATTGAGGATATCGTAAAAAATGCCTTTTTTAGGGTAATTTTAAAGTTTTAGGCATCGCGGAGCAAACTGCATGGGGCTAATGTGCGTATACATGGCGTGCTAAAATATTCGCCTTTTGTGTAGTGTAACATTTTTGTTTTGCGCCCGAAAGTCATACTTTTACTTACCGTAGATCATAATTAAACAAATAGTGCATGAGTGCCTTCAGTAACCCCAAATGGCTTGATAAATACACGTTTAATTATAAGTCCGTTGACGAGGTTCCGCAGACACTGTACGACGAGATAAACGCCAAGCTTGACAAGCTGAACAGCGACATCCCCGAAGTGAGCATCACCATTGCCGCCTGGAACGAAGAGGTGAACATGCTGCCAACCATCAGTTCGTTAGCCGACAGTACTACCAAGTTGCCAATAGAGATCGTTGTGGTGAACAACAACTCTACCGACCGCACACAGGAAGTCCTTGACAAATTCCATATCCATTCTTTCCAGCAGCCTATACAAGGTTGCGGCCCGGCCCGTCAGCTTGGTTTAGAGCAGGCTAAAGGCAAATACATTTTAACCGCAGATGCCGACTGTATCTACCCTGAAGGTTGGATAGATGGTTTGATCGACACACTAAAAGAGCCGGGCGTAGTTTGCGTTTACGGCCGTTACTCTTTCATTGCTAACGAGAAGAACCCACGCTGGAAACTGGCTATTTACGAGAAGATGAAGGACGTGATAGCCGAGGTGCGCCATCAAAAACGCCCTTACCTGAATACCTTGGGTATGACGATGGGTTTCATCCGTGAGCAGGCCCTTAAAGTTGGCTACGTAATGAAACACGTACGCGGCGAGGACGGCAGGTTGACCTTCGACCTGATGCAATTTGGCAAAGTAAAACAGGTGAAGGATGCTAAATACACTACCTGGACCGGTACCCGCACCATCGATCAGGATGGCAGCCTGTTCAAGGCTGTATCTAACCGCGTGGTTGGCGAGTTGAAAAAAATAACGGAATACTTTAAGCCGCACGCACCGCACGATACCAAATCATCCGACAATTAAGGCTACATTTAACTGCGGCTATAACCACACTTGATGGGAAAGATCAAAGAACTTATTGGTAACAAACAATTCCTGTCGCTTGCTGGCAATGTGGTGATGGCGGGTCTGAATCTGATCACCAACGCTATCCTGCTGCGCCATACTACTGAAGAAAGGATGGGCGATTGGTTCTTCTTTCAGGCTACCTACGTTTTTATCGATACTTTCCGCTCGGGTTTTTTGTCGACGGCCTTCATCAAGTTTTTTGCCGGTGCCGATAAACAACGTGCCGACAATGTATTGGGCAGCACCTGGGTATTAGGCTGGCTGATCACCCTGGCTATTTGTGTGATCACTGTCCCCGGGCTTTTTATGCTCAAGTATATCGATAACTCAGGTATCGAAACGGCTATAAAATGGGTGGCCATTACCTTTGTAGCTACACTGCCTATTGTGGTGGCTACCTGGATATTGCAGGCCCAGCAACGCTATAAAGAGATATTGTACATCAGGCTGATCAACCAGGGGTCGTTCATCATTGCGGTGATCGTGCTTATTTACATCAAACAAAACACGCTTTACTGGTACCTGGTCACCAATATCATCAGCTGCGTACTTACAAGCGTTATTGTGTTTGCTTGCAGCTGGACCGGCATGAAAACCATGCGCGCCCAAACCAAGGCCAGCATGACCGAGATATACCACTTTGGTAAATTTAGTGTGGGCACCAGCATTAGCGCTAACTTGTTAAGGTATTCCGACACGTTCATTATCAACCTGTTGTTAGTACCAACGCACCCTAACGCGCTGGCGGTTTATGGCATTGGCCAAATGCTGACCAATATGATCGATATCCCGTTGCGTAGCTTTGTGAACACCGGCATGTCGTCCCTATCGGCAGCACAGAATAATAACCGTAAAGACGAGTTGCAATACATCTTTAAAAAATACACCGGCGCACTTACCATCCTGTTCGTCCCGGTGATCATCGGTGCTATGGCGTTTGCCGACATTGCCGTAGGCATGCTTGGCGGCGGTAAATATGTGGGTACACCGGCGGCAAATATCTTCAGGATATTTCTGTGCATTGCTTTACTATTCCCGATAGATAGGTTTACAGGCGTAACACTGGATATCATACACAAACCAAAGATCAACTTTTATAAAGTACTGGCCATGCTAAGCGTCAATATTGTGGGCGACCTTATCGGTATCCACCTGTTGCATAGCATTTACGGCGTAGGTTTTGCCAGCATACCAACCTTTATTGTGGGTACAGCGATCGGCTATTTCTCGTTAAAAATGTACATGGATTTTACCTTTACAGACATCATTAAACTGGGTTGGGCAGAGGTGAAGATCCTTTATAAATTAGCAATGGGCAAACTGGCCCGCTAAATCGGTTGATCGATGACCGGAACGGTAAATTGCTCGTGGATAGATGCCCCCTCGGGAAGCCCTGCCCCTGCCGATAACGGCATAACCATTTGGTATAGTAAGGTTAACGATCTCTCCGACCGCTACGATGAGTATTATCAACTGATCGCCCCCGAAGAAAAAACTAAAGCTGAACGCTTCCATCGCGAAGCCGACCGCCAACGTTATGTGATTCAACATGGACTTTTAAGGAAGTTATTAGGTGACCAGTTAGGCATATCTGGGGATGAATTGACCTTCAATTTCGGACCAAACAAAAAGCCTTACCTGTCGGGACACGATATTTATTTTAACCTGTCCAATTCGGACGGTGAATTTTTGATCGCCATTGCGCAGGAGGAAATGGGGTTAGATATCGAGATCATTAAACCAAATTTCAATTATCAGGATATCGCCCAAAATTATTTCGGCAAGGACGAGATCGCTTTTATTGACAGGTCCGACGATCCGGCAAAAGCTTTTTTTCTATTATGGACGCGCAAAGAGGCATTACTAAAAGCTTGCGGGATGGGTATCGATGATGATCTGCCCCAAGTACCTGCCCTTGATGGCAAGCATAACCTGCCTGCCCGTTATCCCGTAAAAGAGTGGCGCACGCAAAGTTTTTGTTTAGAGGATCAGACCATGATCAGCCTAACTTACCCGGGGGAGCCAATACAAATAAATTTGACCGCGTTGAATAGCTATGGGTTTTAAACAACGGTTGAATTAAGAATAAGCCGTATATTTAGTCATCGGCAAAACAGCATGAAAAAAGTATCTATCGTTACGGTAAATTTTAATCAAGCGGCGGTCACTATGGACCTGCTTAGGTCTATAGCCCAAACCAATACCTATCCCGATCTGGAGGTCATTGTAGTAGACAATGGCAGCAAGCACAACCCCGGTCTCGAGATAGCGGCCGAATATCCCGACGTAAAATTTATAGCCACCGGTGCCAACCTGGGCTTTGCAGGCGGTAACAACGTGGGCATTAAAGCCGCCACCGGCGACTATTACTTTCTGGTAAATAACGATACCGAATTTATACCCGGATTGGTGCAAAAACTGGTTGATACACTGGATGAACACCCCGAGGTTGGCGCGGTATCTCCCCGTATCCATTACTTTGACGACCAAACGCTGATCCAATACGTCAATTTTACACAGATGAACTATTATACCTGCGCTAATAGCTCGCCGGGGCAGTTCCAGCGTAATGGCGATGATTATAACACGGTGGTAGGTCCGGTAGGTTACGCTCACGGCGCCGCCATGATGGTGAAACGTGAGGCTACCGACAAAGTCGGGTTGATGTACGAAAACTACTTTTTATACTACGAGGAAATGGACTGGGCCGAACGCATTAAGCGTGCCGGCTACCAGATCTGGATGCGTGGCGACGCGCTCATTTACCATAAAGAATCGGTATCGGTAGGGCGCAACAGCTGGCTGAAGGAGTATTTTATGAACCGTAACCGCATCCTGTTCATCCGCCGTAATGCGCCGGCGTTGAAAGCGCTGTTCTTTTACTTTTATTATATGTTGCTGGTAGTGCCGCGCAACATCATCAATTACATCCGCAGCGGCAACGCCAACTTTACAGGTTACCTGCTCAAAGCCATTTGGTGGAACGTCACCAACAAAACCGATAGTACCGACTTAGGGATAACATTAAGCAAATAGCTCAGATATATGGAAATTGCGTTCTGGTTCAGCTTGTTCATGGCCTTTTACACTTACGTGGGTTATGGGATATTGCTCTTTATCATCATCAAAATAAAACGTGCCGTTAAAGGCCGTAAAGTACCTGTCGACCTGCCCGGCGAGCAATTACCTACTTGTGCGCTGGTAATAGCCGCCTATAACGAGGAGACCATCATCCGCGAGAAGATAGCCGATACGCTTGCACTAAGCTATCCCGAAGGCAAACTGAAGATCTATTTTGTGACCGACGGATCTACCGATAACACCGCCGCCATCATCAGCGAATACCCGCAGATAAACCTGTTGCACAAGGACGGCCGATCGGGCAAGATCGTAGCCATGCACCGCGCTATGGAATTTGTTGACGCGGAAGTGGCCGTGTTCACCGATGCCAATACCATGCTTAATCGCGAGGCCCTATTAAAGATCTGCCGCCACTACGCCGACCCGACCGTGGGCGCCATTGCGGGCGAGAAACGCGTATTGGTAAAAGAGACCGACGATGCCAGCGCCGCCGGCGAAGGTTTCTACTGGAAATATGAGTCGACACTGAAAAAATGGGACTCGGAACTATACTCGGTAGTGGGTGCTGCCGGGGAGTTATTCAGCGTCCGTCGCGATCTGTATAAACCTGTTCCGCTGGATACCATTTTGGATGACTTTATGATATCCATGTACATTGCCCAGGATGGCTACCGCATTATTTACGAACCGGAAGCCTACGCCAGCGAGTCATCATCGGCCAACGTGACCGAGGAGTTGAAACGCAAGGTGCGTATAGCTGCCGGTGGTATCCAATCCATCATTCGCCTTGCTCCGTTGCTGAACATTTTTAAGTACCCAATACTGTCGTTCCAATACATCAGTCACCGCGTGTTACGCTGGACGGTGACGCCGTTCTTTATGATAGCGGCATTGATCCTGAACGTTGTCATATCCATACAAGGCGCCGGGCTGATCTACGATCTGCTACTGTTCGGTCAGGTGATGTTTTACCTGCTGGCCCTATTAGGCATGATCATGGAGAAACGCCAGATCCGCGTGAAGGCGCTATTCGTCCCCTACTATTTTTGCGTGATGAATTATGCGGTACTGGCTGGTATCATTCGTTATTTTAAAGGAAAGCAAAGTGCGGCCTGGGAAAGATCGGCGAGGAAGGTGTAGTTAATTCTCTCTTAACTCTATGACTGAAGTTCATGTGAGGAATGACAGACCAAAATCTCCCCGCTAGAGCGGGGAAGCACTGAACTTACATCAAGCAAAAACTTTCATAGGGGTGTGTCCTTTCGTAGAACTTGCAAACCAAGGACACACCCCTGACCCCGCTCGAGCGGGGAAGGGAGACTTTGAGGTATCTTATTCTATCCCCGCCAATACCTTTGGCAAGGCATCCTCATCCCGCACCTTATGGTCGCTCTTATAAAGCATGTTACCGTCAGTACCGATCAAGATCAACACCGGGATAGCCGACACGCTGAATTTACGCAGCATGTACCCATCAGCATCCAAATAATGCTCCCAGTTCATACCCTGTTTTACGATGGCTTCTTTCATAGGCTTGATGCTACGGTCGGAACTGATGCCAATGATGACCAATTTCTCAGGCGGATACTTGGCGCGGATATCTTTGATGAACGGCATCTCGGCCATACATGGCGGGCACCAGGTGGCCCAAAGGTCCAGCAGGACGTATTTGCCTTTCAGGTCTTTTAGCTCCACATTTTTACCGTCGATCAATTTCAACGTGAATGATGGTGATACCTGCCCCACCCCGACCAGTTCTAATCTGGCACTGAACCTTTCGAGCATGCGTTTGCCGCCGGGTGTATTAAGATACTTAGGGAATACCTTTTTAACGTAGGCCAATTGCTCTTGCAGATAAGCGTCCCGCCCGCCCGAGGTTTGCTCTAACTGGCTCCGGAAGAACCAGAACGCTTGGTAATCATCGGCATGATGGCTTAGGTAAGCCATATCCCTGTTCAAATGGCCTTCATACAGTTTTTGAAATACCCGACGCAAAGAATCACTTGATGGATATTTGGGGTTCTTTTTCAAAAAAGTGTCAAAAGCAATGCTCTCCTCCGGATGCTTTTTGCGGTTCGCGATGGTCCCCGCCCAAAATTTATTTTTAACAGAGTCGAATATCGGCGTGGCGTTCAGGATGTAACTGTAATGCAGTTCTTGCTCCTCGTTAGGTTTGTTCGTAAAGCGTATAATGGCCGGTTTATCCGTAATAAAAAAGCGGTTGTTGTATTGCTTACCGGCGTCATCGGTATAATCCACGTTTACCATAGCCAAAGGCGCGTAGTACTTGCGCTTCAGCACAAATTGGCGCTTGCTGAGCGTATCATCATTAAAGTGCAGATCAATCCCGTCATCATAATGGTAGCGTACATTTTGCGGCTTGATGGTACTATCGAATTGCAAAGTGACCTGGAAGATCTTTTGCGCTTGCGCGATATTAACGAGCAATAAAAAAGAAAGACAAATGGCGATGTGCTTGGGCATGGTCGGGTTCGGTTTGTGTGATACAAACGGCACAGCGCGACCGTTGTTGTGGTGGGTTTAGTTAAGAAGTGTTAAAAGGGGTAGTATTATTTACTTCCAGGTCTCTAACAAGTTCTTCTTCCAAAGGTCCGCTGCATATTTCCTGAATACTTCAGGTCCTGCTTTAAATGTGGCGTCGAAAGTATAACTGCCGCCATATTGTTCTCCCGGCACTTTAACCATATTTGTACCTCGCACTGCATATTTCTTATCACCCTCGTGCATAATGATCTTCATCGTGCTTGGGCTTACATCGCCATGGCAAACGGTCTTATACATTAACCAAACCTCAGCTACACCATTCTTATCCAGATCAGTTATCGCAAAAGTATTCGGTAGATACTGGGCCCAAATGTCCACAGGGCAATCTTTAATAAAGTCGTGCATCTGCCAGGTTTGCTTGTATGCGGCGCCATTGACAGCATAGTGATAGGCATACAGGTCGGCATCACGTCCGTCAAAGTCCTTATCTTTTGATGGGCGTTCGCCTGTCTCTGTCGTGATGATCAAATGTTCCCCTGCTCGGTCTGAAAAACGGGCGGCATTAATAACCTTACCGTCATAACGAACTGACTTAGAGATATCTGTCGGTTTAAGGTTGGTCACCTTGATCTGAGCCGAAACTGTTAAAGTTGAAACTGATAATAGCAGTGAAAGGGTGCAGGTTAGTTTCATTGTGATAATTTAAAAAGCCCAAAACTGGCTTCAGTTTAAAAACTGAAGCCAGATATTGTTATCAATTCAACACCGTCACCTTCAAACTCGACGGAGCATCTTTATCATGATACAAGCGCATGGTGGCCTGGATAAAATCAGAATCTTTGGCCTTATTGATATCCAGGAACTGGTTAGGGTTGCGATCCGCCAGTGGGAACCAGGAGTTTTGTACCTGGATCATAATGCGGTGACCTTTTTTAAAGGTATGCGCAACCTCGGGCAGGGCGTATTTCACTTCAGTGACCTTGTTAGGCACAAACGCCTCCGGTTTTTCAAAAGAAGTACGGAACTTACCGCGGAAGATCTCGCCGCGTACCAGCATCTGGTAACCGGCCATGGTGATGTTCCTTGGATTTGGTGATGGGTTAGGCTCGTTGTCAGGATAAACATCGATCAGTTTTACCACAAAGTCGGCATCGGTGCCGGTGGTTGATGCGAACAGATCGGCCAACAGCGGACCGGCCAGGGTAATGTCCTCGGTCAGCACATCGGTCTGGTAAGCCTTCACATCCGGGCGACGGGCGGCAAAGCGCTGGTCGTCTATCATATACTCGCGCGTACGGCGGGCTTGCACACCTTCCTGATACGGAACAGGCGCGGCAGGGTCGATGGTGTATTGGTCGAAATTATTGGCCACGGTCGGCGCGCTGAAACTTAGCTTGCCATTGGCTTGCAGGTAAAGCGTCTTTTCGGACGTGTTGGGTGCAGGCCATTTGTCAAACTTCTTCCACTCGTTACTGCCGGTGATAAAGATGTGGGCCTCGGGCAGGTTCATCTCCCCTTTACCTTTCAGGTAGTAATTAAAGAAAGGCATCTCTATCTGCTCGCGGAAATATTCGCTGGTTTTTTGGCCAAATTGGATATCGCCTAAAAAGTCGCCGTCGCCGCGCTCCCAGCCGCCGTGGTACCATGGTCCTAATACCAGCATGTTCTTGGTGGTTTGCGGGTTCTGTTTTTCGATGGCTTTATACACTTCCTGAGCGCCGTAAGCATCTTCGGCATCAAAGAAACCACCAACGGTCATCACTGCCGGTTTAACATTGGTGAGGTGCGGCAGGATGTTCATCTTTTGCCAAAACTCGTCGTAGTTAGGGTGATCCATCATGTTATCCCAAAACTTTACCGAGTCGCCCAGGAAATTCTTTTTAAAGTTGGGCAGCGCGCCTTGCTTCAGGTAAAAATCGTAATTGTCCTTAACGTTGGTCTTGATCTGGTTCTTGATATCAGTAGGCAAGATCGGTTGAGGGCGAGGTACGCCAAACCCGGTCAGGAACGCGAAAGCATCCATCATGAAGAAAGCCCCGTTATGGTGAAAATCATCCCCCTTGAACCACTCCGTTACTGGTGCCTGCGGCGATACCGCCTTTAAAGCCGGGTGCGCGTTAGGTAAGGATGCGGTTGAATAGAAACCCGGATAAGAGATACCCAGGATACCCACCTTGCCGTTATTGCCTTTCACGTTCTTGACCAGCCAATCTATGGTGTCGTAAGTATCGGTGCTTTCGTCAATATCGCTCTTGCCATATTTACCGCCTTTAGCCAATTGCGGGCGAACGTTCACAAAGTCGCCCTCGCTCATATAGCGGCCACGAACGTCCTGGTAAACAAAAATGTAGCCTTCTTTAGCGAACAGCATATTCTGCCCCAGTGTGCCTTTCATAGCAGCTCCGTACGGCGAAACAGTGTAAGGCGTACGTTGCATTACGATGCCGTATTTCTGCGACTTATCCTTGGGCGTATAAATAGAGGTGAACAGTTTCTTACCATCGCGCATCGGGATGGATATTTCTACCTTTTCGTAATGGTCTTTAACGTATTGCGCATCCTCCAGCGCCTGTTTGGACGGACCGGCCGGAGCGGTCTGCGCCATCGCAGTCGCGCAAAAAAGGGCAAGGGCTAATAACAGTGTAGAACTCTTTTTCATTTGTAAGATCAGTTTGTAGTTTGTGACGGTTAAGGTAGTGAAAATTTGGAAATAGAGTGACTGCCTGATCCAATCGTTAGCTAAGCAGGTATGAGCAGACCCTGGTCTCGCCGCCTGAGCGGGACGCACTAAACTAACATTAAGCAGAAACTCTCATAGGGATGTGTCCTTTCGTAGACCTTGCAAATGAAGGACACACCCCTGACCCCGCTCAAGCGGGAAAGCGAAACTTTTTATTTTACCAACCCGCAAAACCTCAACGTATTCCCATCCGCATCGGTCACATAAAACTCGCGCCTGCCCCAGGTTTGGTTTACCGGTCCCTGATGCACGGGCGAATTTGGCTTACCTGATGTATCCAAACCCCTTGATACATATTTGGCAAAAGCCGCGTCCACATCATCAACCCAAACATTGGCGACCGAGCCGAAAAGGTAGTCGCCTTCCATAGTGGTCAGTTGAAAGTCGGCACCGTCCTTGCCAAGGTCAACTACGAACGAATCGACGGTATCATTTGGGTCGGTCATTTCAAAGTCCAGCACTTCGGTATAATGCTTCAACGCCGACCGCATATCGCGCACTTTAAATACGGGTATCAGCTTCATTGAAAGAAAATTTTGATGGTTTGCCTGGTTTGGCGGAGTGATACTAATGTACGAAAAAGTTTTGAAATTACAAGTTGATGCTTGTGGAAATGATCTTCAACTATGTCATCCAGAGGAACAAAGATGACATAGTTGAAGAAAGATACCTATCTATTAAAAGGAAACTCATTCACCCAATGGAAACCCCTCCGTATCAACAAAAACTGCTTCTCGTCAAACCGTTTAAAGCTGGCACTAACGTCACCGTTAGGGCCTTTGCCTGTCATCTGCAATACGCTATCTTTAGATAGCGTGTATTTGAATTTATATTTCTTAGTGGTATCATCAAAAGAACCCAATGTGATGACCTTTTTGACCGTATCGGTATCAAACTTATACGGACGGACACTGTCATTCATCAGCATCACCCGCACACCGCCTCGTCCGTTGATGATCAACCTACGCCAGCGGTTGGTATCCGTTTGCAATGGGGGTAGCGTATCTTTGCCCAACACAAATTCCCGCGTATTAAAAATGCCGTACAAGACCGGTCGTTTGGCATCATCGCCGAAAGGCATACTACTGATCACGTTGCTGCCCGTACTCAATACCACGTAAGCGATCAACAAATATTTAACGGTGGTGAGTGTAATGTTCTTCCATTTCTTTTGGAAACGACGAGGGGTAAGTACCGCCGGTTGCACCTGCTGGTTCAAAAAGAAGAATTTAATGATGCGGTCCAGGTTCTTAAGCAGGATAAATATCGTCATTAACAATAACGCGCTCGATACGATCTTTACCGGCACATCGTAACAATAGTTAATAGCCACAATATTAGCGGCCACCGTAAAGGCGATAATGGCGCCCAATAAAGTCGTTCGCCTGAAGAGCAGCAATGCGCCGCATAATACCTCGGCTATCCCCGTAAAATAGTTGTATCCTTTAGAGTAACCGATAAAGGTCCAGGCCAAACTCATGGGCGACGAGTCGCCGTATGCTTGCAACAATCTGCTCGGCCCAGGCATTGGGAATTGCAATTTGACAATTTTTACCGAGCCATAGCTCAGCATCGTAAAACCGACATAAAACCGCAGGATCACCAGCAGCCAATAGTATAACCTATCGTAACTCACAGGCTTGCGGCTTACCAGAGACCACACTACCGAACCGACCAGCGCACTCACGGTAATAAACAGCAATACCAACCAATCATAAGTAGTATCGCCGCTGCCACCTGTAAATTGAGTAACGGGTTTCGCCAGGTGTAATACGTTAGCTGCCGCCCATACGATCAGTTTATGCATAGGGATGATATACATCTCAAAGGTCTCGCTCAGCAACGGCACAGCACCGTTCGGGTTCAAAAAAATGAACATCAAAAAGAAGATGAACGCAAAGCGGAAGCCCCATTTTTGGGCGGCCGACCACGGTTGGGTGAGGGTACTGGTTATTGTCATAAGCGATTGATGCTGAAGGTTTGCCCTAAAATATAAAATTTACCTTTAGGCTATGATATTATGGCATGGTTTAATTTGCAGAATGCTAACTTTGCCACCGATCAAAAAAGACACTACTATGCAATATGATGTTATCGTTATAGGTTCGGGCCCGGGCGGTTACGTGGCCGCTATCCGTTGCGCGCAACTGGGTTTAAAAACAGCCATTGTCGAAAAATATAATACCCTGGGCGGTACCTGCCTTAACGTGGGTTGTATCCCAAGCAAGGCTTTGTTGGATTCATCCGAACATTACCATAACGCGGCGCATGCCTTCACCGATCACGGTATCGAGACCAAAGGATTGAAATTTGATTTCGGCCGCATGGTGCAACGCAAGCAGGAAGTTGTTGACGCTAACACCAGCGGCATAACCTACCTTATGAAGAAGAACAAGATAGACGTACACGTGGGTGTAGGTTCTTTTAAAGATAAAAACACCATCAACGTAACTAAGGCTGATGGTACCGTTACCGAGATCACCGGTAAAAATGTGATCATCGCGACAGGTTCCAAACCATCGTCATTACCGTTCCTCCCAATCGATAAAAAACGTATCATCACCTCTACCGAGGCTTTGAACTTGCCCGAAGTACCTAAACACCTGGTACTGATCGGCGGTGGCGTTATCGGCCTGGAGCTGGGTTCGGTTTATGCTCGTTTAGGCGCTAAGGTATCGGTGATCGAGTTTATGGACGGTATCATCCCGACCATGGACAAGTCGTTGGGTAAAGAATTGCAAAAGGTTCTGACCAAATTAGGCATGGACTTTTACCTGGGCCACAAAGTGACCGGCGCTACCGTAAAAGGTAAAGAAGTGACCGTTACTTTCGACACTCCTAAAGGCGAAAAAGGCGAGTTGAAAGGTGATTACTGCTTAGTAGCCGTAGGTCGTGTAGCTTACACAGATGGCTTAGGCCTGGAGAATATCGGCATCACCGTTGAAGAGCGTGGTCGTAAGATCACTGTAGATGAGCACCTGCAAACCATCGTCCCTGGTGTTTATGCCATTGGCGACGTGATCAAAGGTGCTATGTTAGCTCACAAAGCCGAGGACGAAGGGACTTTGGTTGCCGAGCAAATTGCCAATCAAAAACCACATATTAATTACAACCTGATCCCGGGCGTAGTTTACACTTGGCCGGAGGTGGCCAGCGTAGGCCAGACCGAAGAGCAATTGAAAGCTGCCGGTGTAGCTTACAAATCAGGTCAGTTCCCGTTCAAAGCCAGCGGTCGCGCACGTGCCAGCGGTGACCTGGATGGTTTTGTAAAAGTATTGGCTGATGCCACAACCGACGAGATCCTGGGCGTACACATGATCGGCCCACGTGCGGCAGACATGATCGCCGAAGCTGTTATCGCCATGGAGTTCCGCGCCTCGGCCGAGGACGTAACCCGCGCCAGCCACGCCCACCCGACTTACACAGAGGCCATGCGTGAAGCTTGTTTGGCAGCTACGGATAAGAGACCGATACATATTTAATAGTTGTTGGAAGGCGGAATGCCAATTGCGAAATGATATAAATTAGGAACGCCTGGTCGATGACCGGGCGTTCCTAATTTGTATACTTGTCATTGCGAGAAACGAAGCAACCGCAAACCCGAAGAGCCGCGCTGCTTATTCGCGATTGCTTCGTTCCTCGCAAACACATAACTTGTTATTTCAAAATGACATTGTAACCTTTTAAACAAGCAGTGACATCTTTGTAGATAACATATTTATCATCTTTAAAATTAAACTCCTGCTTACTCTTTTTGATGGGACGGAATTTCACATCTGACAAACTATTGATCTGTTTAAGGGGCTTGAAATCGGCGTCGTAGTATTTTAACAAGCTCTTTCTAACAATACCACCCTTTACATTATCATCAAAAATGGATTCGATGGCGTAAAACGCGATAGTGTTACCGTTCTCATCAAAATAATGGTCGTACGCAATATCCCAGTCGCCACTTTCACTCACCGGCGACTGCGTAATATACCTGATACGCCCAGCGGTATCTTTTAAGATGTTGTAAGAAACTTCTGTTTCATCAGGCCATTTTTGGTTGACCACCTTTACAAGCGACTTTTTACCCGGCACCTTAGCCAGCAAAATGATTTTACGCTCATACTTCTTTTTATACCCCTCGATAAGTTTCTTTTGAGCGATAGTACTTGTTAATGTTGAGTCCAGAAGCGTCTGAGCCGATAGTTCTGCCTGATAACAGAATAATAAAGTTGTCAGGAATGCGAATAAGGTTTTCATACCCAAAGATACAAAACTTAAATCCCCCTCTTACGAACCATTAATATTGACCTATCGAAAGCAACACTAACGTACAAGCATACTCCGTCTCTATCCCTTTCTCATTCGCCATCTTACGTAACTCACTATTCTCCGTCCCTGGATTAAAGATGATCCGCTTAGGATTCGTGTTCAAAATATAATCATACAAAGGCGGCTGGTTTTGCGGACCAACGTATAGCGTGATGGTATCTACATCATCATGGATATCCTCGGCCGGTTCGATAGCTACACCGGCTACTTCTCCTTTTTTGATACCTACGTTAATGATGTCGTGTCCGGCCTTGGTGAGGCGATGTGCAGCCAGGTAGGCGTAGCGGCTGCTATCGGGCGTTGCGCCAATGATCATTGTTTTTTTATTTGCCATATAGATGATATGCTAAAGGTGTGCCAAAGTGATAGCCTGTCAGGTTAAGGCAGTAACATTCAGACAGTCAAGGCATCTAAATAACAAAACACGTCATCGTGAGGAGCTTCCATCAGCGACGTAGCGATGCCAGGCAAGCAGAGCGGCTCCGCAAGTCCGACCTTTGGATCGGGGATCGCCACGCTGCGCTCACAATGACGGGGCTTTTTAAGCCTCCCCGTCGGGGAGGTTTGGAGGGGTGAAAAAAATTAAAAATAATTTAAAATGTTTTTAATGCTGGTTCGTCTACCCCTGTATAACAACAATAATTAGATACAATTGTCCACTGCCCTGATGTCCGAAGAAAAGAACAGCCATATACTGCAAGCCATCACGGCTTACGGAAAGAACCTGCTGTCGTTCATCAGGAGGAGGGTGAAGACCGACGCCGATGCCGAGGACATTCTGCAGGATGTTTGGTACCAGCTAAGCGCGGTGGTCAACTCCGAGCCGATAGAACAAACGGGCGCGTGGCTGTATAGGGTAGCTACCAATAAGATCACAGATAAATACCGCAAACGTTCGGAAACGTTATTGGACGATCTTTTTTTGGACGACGAGGATGACGATGATGAGGGCAGCAATTTTAAGGCGATCCTGATGACCGAAGCCAAAACGCCCGAAAGCGAATATCTGCGCAACCTTTTTTGGGATCAGCTTTACCGTGCGCTTGACGAGCTGCCGCAAGAGCAACGCCAGGTATGGCTATGGCAAGAGATGGAAGATGTCACCTTTGCCGAAATGGCAGAGATGACAGGCGTGCCCATCCAAACGCTGGTATCGCGCAAACGTTACGCGGTACTGCACCTGAGGGAGCGCTTAAGGCAATTGTATCTGGAGATCACACAGTATTAAAAATTATCAAAATGAAGAAAATATTATTTCAGGGACCGGTAAAATTTGTCACCATACCTGTATTCGCGTTCGGCGTATTATCGCTGGTCAGCTATATCGTAATGCAGTTATGGAACTGCCTACTGCCGGATATCCTGCATGTTGCCGCCATCACTTTTTGGCAAGCCATGGGCATCTTTGTACTCTGCAAGATCCTGTTCGGTTTCGGTAAAGGCGGAGGGCGCGGCTGGGGAGGCCCGGGCGGCCCGCCATGGATGCGCCGTAAAATGGAAGAGAAATACAAAAAAATGACCCCTGAAGAGCGTGAAGCCTTCCGCAAAAAAATGTCAGATCGTTTTTGTGGTCACGGCCCTAACTGGGGTCCGTGGGACAAGTTCGATCAGGACGAACGTAAGCCCGACCAGTCCTTTAAGGATAACGAATAAACAGCAGCGAGTGGCAGTTGCAGGCATCTAAAGCCATTACATACCCTGCCGCTGCCACTCAAAACTGATATTGAATAAATAAGCCCCTATTAAACCCAACACATTCATCTACCACACTAAACTCAACACCAACATGGACGTGCTTATTTTTAAAACCAGTGTTCAGGAAACCAAACAAGTAAATAAGGTGCGCACCTTGCTCACGCGCATGCCAGCTATCCAAAACTTCAATTTTGACTTAGAAGATTGCGACAACATCCTCCGTATCGTAGCTAACGGGCTATCACCGCGACAGGTAGAAGCCACTTTGCAAAAAGCCGGGATCGGATGTGAGGAGTTGGCGTATTGATCGGTCAGTGATCGGTGATCAGTTAACCAGTGATCAGTGGTTGATTAGCGGTTTGCGTTCCCCCCTTCCCGACTGCGTACGGCTTCCGGATGAGGGCGGACCGAACATGTTGGCCTGTGTGAGGGAGAGGGCATTAGCTTGGCGCAGAAGCGAGGGTTTGCGCGAACGAAGTCGGGCGTCAAGGTTCGGCCCTGTGGTTCTGTCCGGCATGCAGCGCAAAGGCCAGTGCTGCAGAGGAAGCATTTTGCTGCCTTGAATTTTGGTTACTTTTTTTCAAGAAAAAGTGACTACGTTTTACAAGACACATCACTATATCAACCATTAAAAACCATGTGGATACTCTTTATCATCTATGTACTTTACATTACTATTACTTCACTCCGTTTTCAGGTGGGTGGTGCTGACGGCACTGTTATTAGCCATTTACAGGAGCGTATCGGGTTACGCTGCGCGTAGACCATTTACCAAATTCGACAACAGCCTGAGGCATTGGACAGCTACCATCGCCCAATTGCAGATGACCGTGGGGATGATCCTGTATTTTAAAAGTCCATTTGTTCAGGGCGATATACCGGGCATGCACAGCCCCATGGCTACCGAGCAGATGTTTTTTAAATACATCCACATCGCGCTAATGCTATTGGCCGTGGTGTTGATCAGTTCCGGCTCATCCATGGCCAAACGCAAAACCGCCGACCGCGATAAATTCGAAACGATGATGATCTGGTTCATCACCGCGCTTGTGCTGATATTTTTGGCGATCCCGTGGCCGTTCTCGCCCCTGGCAGGCAGGCCCTATCTATGAAGTTTTTAAAGCTGATCTGTTTATTTATGACCAAACTATTCACCACCCGCCTGGGTAGGTTACGCATTTTAAGTTACCTGGAAGGGTTATCTTTGCTGATCTTAATATTCATAGCCGTACCCATGAAACACTACGCCGGCGATCCGTCCTTAGTAAAAACTATGGGGCCGATACATGGCGCGTTGTTCCTGCTGTTCATATTCAATACGCTGATGGTCGGCATCGAACAAAAATGGAAATTCGGGCAGACGACCTGGAAGGTATTGCTGGCCTGCATCATTCCGTTCGGTACATTTTATATTGATCAAAAGATATTGAAACCGATAGCCGATTAAGCGTTTGTCGCTAACAAACAGCTATTGCTAAATCCCTCCTTGGGGAGGGGTGCGGAGGACCGTGCGGCTGCAGGGAGGGGTTTGCCGCAAGACGTCTTCGCTAACCCCTCCCCGCCATTTCATCACGTGCTTCCCCGCCCCTCCCCCAGGAGGGACTTGAAGAAACATCACCCATTCACGATCTTCACCAAAATAGCTATTTGCCCGGCGTGATAGATCTGGTGCTGGATAAAGCCGTAAACCAGTTCGGCATGGGTGGTTACGGGTTCGTCGCCACGTTTATCGTCGATGGGGGTATCCCATTGTTCTTCGGGCAGATCGCGGATGGTACGCACCAGGTTAACGTTGGCGAGTTTGATATCATCGATCCAATCCTGCCATTTCTTTTCGTCGGGTGCGCCGACGGGCGGCCAGTCGCCGCTTGTGGGCATACCTGCCGACATGCCGTTAAGGCGGTCCATTACCTCTTCGGTCCAGCTGAGCATGTGCAACAGGATCTCGGCCACGTTGTGGGCAGCGTGCGATGGTTTCTCGTAGGCCGAGTCGAAAGTCACCCGGTCGAATACTTCGTAAATAGACGGCCCGTACCAAGGCTGGCCTGATAATACTTTCTCTAATTCGGTTATTAATTTTTCAGAGGTTGTCATGGTAATTGTAACAGAAATTTTTAGCAGACGGTTTAACGTTATTATCAATAATGGAAAGCGGGTGTTATCAATAAAGATCGGGTGTCATCCTGAGCCTGTCGAAGGATAGTGCGTGAGGACTCGCCACAATGTTTATCCAACGATGCATAGCTAACGATCCCCGCACCATGGTTCGACGGGCTCAGGATGACGCCCAATAAAAGTGCTACGCTATCAATTTCGCCGCCGCTACCGCGCAGTTAATACCATCAATTGCTGCTGAAATAATACCACCGGCATAACCAGCACCCTCGCCACACGGATACAAGCCTTTCACCTGCGGATGCTGCAAGGTCTCCTTATCGCGCGGGACTTTAACCGGCGATGAAGTGCGCGATTCTACGCCGACCAATATCGCCTCGTTAGTATAATAGCCCTTCATCTTTTTACCAAATACCGGCAGGGCTTTACGCAACCTGTCCTGTACTTTATGGGGCAGCACATTTATCAGTTCGACGCTTTTGGTGCCGGGCAGGTACGAGTTTTTTGGCAGATCAGCAGATAAACGACCCTCTACAAAATCTACCATCCGCTGACCGGGGGCAACTAAACTACCACCACCAGCCGCGAAGGCCGCTTGCTCTACCTGCTTTTGAAAATTCAATAGTTTAAACGGATCCGCATCATCGCCGGGGACATCTTCAAAATTGATCTGTACCACCGTACCCGAATTAGCATAGGGGTTATTACGCTTGCTCGGGCTCCAACCGTTCACCACGATCTCGCCCGGCTCAGTAGAGCATGGCGCAATGATCCCGCCCGGGCACATACAGAACGAGAATACGCCGCGACCATCAACCTGTTCTACCAGACTATAATACGATGGCGGCAGATACTCGCCACGCACATCGCAATGGTACTGGGCTTTGTCGATAATATATTGTGGATGCTCTATACGGACCCCCAAGGCAAAAGGCTTAGCCTCGATCAAAATATTCTGCCGGTGCAACATTTCGAACACATCCCGTGCCGAGTGGCCTGTTGCCAGGATCACCGCGTCCGACTTAATAGTTTCTCCCGCCGATGTCTTCACCCCCTTGATCTGTCCGAACTCGACTATAAATTCCGTCACCTTGGTATCGAACAATACATCGCCACCTGCATTACGCACGTTATCGCGCATGGCGGTAATAATGTGGGGCAATTTATTAGTACCGATATGCGGACGGGCATCCACCAAAATATCTTCGGTAGCACCATGGGCTACAAAGGTTTTTAGCACGGCGTTCACGTCGCCGCGCTTGGTGCTGCGGGTGTAGAGCTTACCATCGGAGTAGGTCCCGGCGCCGCCTTCGCCGAAGCAATAGTTAGATTCGGGGTTAACGATGCCTTCTTTATTAATATTGGCCAGATCGCGACGGCGTTGTTTCACGTCCTTACCACGCTCCAGCACCACGGGTTTAAAACCCAACTCGATACACTGCAAAGCAGCGAACAACCCGGCAGGACCGGCACCAACAATAATGATCGGCTTGGCATCTTTTACATTGGGGTATTCGGCGGTGTAATGTTCGGTCTGCACAGGCTCTTCGATAAAGGCGCGCACCTGCATGCGGTAAACCACTTTGCGGCCGCGGGCATCTATGGACCGTTTAAGTATTTTGATGCCATTAATGCGCTTGGCAGGGATACGCAAAGCGTCGGCGGTAAGGCGGGTCAGTTCGGTCTGGTCCTCGTGCAATTCGGGACTGCAAACGATCTCTATCTCTTTGGTCATGCTGTTGGGCCGGGTTTTTATCCCGGATGGGGCAAAGGTAGGGAAAATTTGGGGTCGATGATCATCGGTCACCGTTGGGTGCCGTTACTCGGAATTTAAATACAGTATCTGCGTGGAAAACACTTATTTCATCTGAGTTGGCAGATTTTGCTACTGCATCTCCAATAGCCGCAAATGATAGCACCGCTCTCTCCCCGTCGTTATTCTTAAGTTGGTAAAAACGATATGCCTGCTTATCGCCCGCAAGCCTAAGTTGGATCTGACCGGCCCTCGTCGGTCCTATATACGCTATCTTATCGCTAAAACTATTTTTGATCAACAACCTTTTATCATTGTCCTCATCATTTAACTCCCATATCATCAGCACGATCATTAAGATCGGTCCAACGATCAGTGATAACTTAACAAACCAACGAGGCGCTGTATCCATATCTATATCTCTGCGGTATTTCTAAGTAATACCCTGCGCAAGTTTACAAGGTCAGCACCAATATACAGCATAATTTTTAATGGCGAAAAATGGCAATAATTCCTCCTAATTTTTCATACCTTCCACTATGATACCTCACAAACCACTTATCGAGATACAAGAATTCCCTAAATTTTGGAACATTGCCCTGCTTGCACTTTTCGTGTTGTTATTATTTCTGCTCCCGGGGATAGATTCAGGAGCATTTCTAACACAGAGCGTTCCGGCTGCGGGGGGCTTTATCGTTGTTTGGGCCTGGGTATATTTCACCTATCTGAAGCTGACCATCAGCGCAGAGGGAATAACATTAAGGTCATCACCGATCGGGATAGTATCGTGCGAGATAAAGAAAGAGGCGATCGCCAAGATAGAGGTCAGGCCTTTAGATGCCTGGAAAGATTTCGGCGGCTTAGGCTGGCGATTGAACGCCGAGAATGTGTCCGGCTATATCTTTGGCGGCAGTATAGGTTTGCTGATCACCAAAAAGTCGGGTGATCAGGTCATGATATCGACCACTTTAAAACCGGAAGAACTATCGGCCGCTATTGCCGAATTGGCGCTTGATCATTAAGCTAATTGATCCACCGCCACTTTCCGCTCCCCTCTCCTGATCAGCACAAAAGCGAACACCACGCCAAACAGCGCCATCACCATACCCACCAGCGAGGGCGAGTTATAACCATACCCAGCTACGATCGGCAGTCCGCCAAAGAAAGCGCCCATAGCGTTACCGATGTTAAAAGCCGCCTGCGTAGTTGCCGCGCCTAACATTTCGGCACCTTTGGATGTGTTGATCATTAAGATCTGTATCGGCGAGGCCAGGGCGATAGATAATGCCCCGGCAATAAAAGTGAGTATCAATGAGATGATCTGGTTGCCCGAGAACAGAAAGATGGACAACAGCGTCACCGCCATGGCTACCAGCAGCCAGGCGCAGGCGATCACCGGCGAGAATTTATCAGCCAGTTTACCGCCAATGATATTACCCACCACCATACCAAAACCGGCCAATATCAATATCCACGACACGCTGCCTGCCTCGAAACCCGATACCTCGGTCATCAGCGGGGCAATGTAGCTTATCCACGCGAACAGACCGCCGGTACCTATCGCCGTGATCAGGATCACCAACCACGCTTCGGCGCTTTTGAACAGGCGTAACTCTGAACGGGCATTGCCTGTACGTTCTACCGGTAGTTGCGGCATCCATAGCCAAAGGAATAGTAGGGTAACCAGTCCGATAACGCCTACTATGCCAAAAGTATATCTCCACAGCAAATGATGGCCCACCCAAGCCCCCAACGGAACGGTAGCCAAATTGGCAATGGTCAACCCCGCAAACATCATAGATATCGCCTGAGCTTGCTTGCCCTTATCAGCCAACCGACTGGCAACCACAGCCCCCACACCAAAAAACGCGCCATGTGGCAAGCCCGAAAAGAAACGGGCCAGCAACAAGGTAAAATGCGTTGGCGCGAAGGCCGATATCATATTAAAGACGGTAAAGATCATCATCAAACCGATCAATACTTTTTTAGGTGGCTGGTTACTGCTGCTGATCACCAATAAAGGCGCACCCACCACCACGCCCAAAGCGTAAGCCGATATCAGGTGACCGGCGGTAGGGATGCTGGTGTGCAGGTTGGCGGCAATATCGGGCAGCAGGCCCATCATCACAAATTCTGTAGTACCTATACCTAAACCGCCAAGCAACAGCGGGAACAAACTCTTTTTCATAGTTAGTGCCGTTAAGCGGCAAAGATAAAAGGCTTGGGATAAGGGCCGGGCAATAAAGTGTGTTTTTTACACTAACATTATCTAAAAACATTTCAGAAGCCGGCGCACGCGTGCCGCGTGTGACTAAATTTAAAGCGCGTGTCGCGCTCGTCGGTAATAAAAGAAATGTATATAGGCGCGGTCCTTGTGCTTTTAACTGACGGCTCAAAGGCAATGTTCATTTAAACAAAAACAGGGCAGATCCCTCTACATCGGCACCTGCTTCACCGTATCCGATGTAAAAACCTTACCAATATCCTGTTGATCCTGGATCTTACCCTCCAAAATACTCTGCCCTGTCAGTGCCGGGTTGTTGCCGCTGCCTAATGGCCAGCTGCCTTTGGTATCAGTGATGCTCAGCCCGGCCAGGTTGGCGGCTTGCAGACCAAAGTCGGTGCAGTTTTGGTTGTTGAGGTTATAAACAGCGTTGTCGTACTCCTTGGTCAGCTTTAGGATCTTATCGAATTTACGCTTGCTGATGAACTTGCCAACGATCTGGTCCCATTGGTGGTCGGTATCGTCTTTGAAAGTGGCCGACGTGGTCGGCATAACCGGTGTGGCTGATAGGAAATGGTCCTTTTTAGGATAGAAACCAAAGGAGGCCGAACTGTAGGTAGAATCGGTATTATACTTGATCAGCGTGATAAAAGTATGCCCGGTATTGGCGCCCACATAGATCTTTTTTTTACCCGGCACAGGCTGCTTTACATGGAACAGCATAGCATAAGCCGTGGCGCTTTTACCATCGTTAAAATTATCCAGTATGCGTTGATAGTTAATGGCTTTGCTTTTGGCTTCGGCCTTTTTGGCCATCTTTTTGGCCTGGCGCGATACATTCTCGTCGTCTTTAAGGTTAACGGTCAGGTTGTCCAGGCTGTCCGTTTTGGTATCGTCGGTCTTGATCGATCTGATGAAGCATTTCATCGCCAGCGGATACAGGCGCAACTTGGCAAAAGCCCCGGCTAAATGATAATAGAACGTTTTGTTGGTCTTGTAGTTATCTTTATTGTCGGGGATATCCAGCGCTTTCAGGTAACTTAACAGCCGTTGTTGTTCCTGGTGGCTGGCGGCTTTAAAAGCCACTTCGGACGAGGTTGCCGCAATATTATTGTCGACCCGGACATCGGCCGGAACAGTGTAAGCGGCCAGTACACGGCGCGTGGAATCAGAAAAAGGGGCACTATAATTGACCGTAGATTGGGCTTGAACAGTAAAAGCGGTAAGAGCAAGTATTGCAGACATCAGCGCCTGGCGCATAGTCTGCGACGAAAAAGCAGCCATTTTTAGATAGAATAAGGTAAACGATGAAATACAAAAAGTGTTTGTCAGTCGGTGGCGCTAACGACAACAACACAAGCATTTGCGCTTGCAATAGTAACGTAAATTGCGGGAGTTTATGCTTTGCATAAAGCAAATATATCAAACAATTAAATAGACTACCAAATTAGTAGATATTTTTATTCATCTTTAAAAGATCAAGTCCTGCTGAGTTTATGACCAACTTAGGCTAAGGGGTGTCACCCTGAGTTTGTAGATCTGTTGGAACTTGAAGGTGATATAACAAGGGATGTCACCCTGAGCTTGTCGAAGGGCGACGTGCGGGGGATCGCCACAATGCACAGTCGCCACTTGCATAGTGGCTACCCCACCGCACCATGGTTCGACGGGCTCACCATGACACCCTCTCAAAACAAAATATGTTATGGGTAGCTTATTGAAAGGCGACGTGCGCGGGGCATGGCCGATATAAATGGTCAATACTTGCATTGCGTCAAGCCCTCCGCACCATAGTTCGACGCGCTCACTATGACACCCTAAAAAAAATCTGTCATTGATGACTTGTCTTTATTGAACCATTAATAGCGATCTCCGTAGATATTTTTATTCATCTTGCATTGTGAAAAACAACACATCATCATACGCATTAATAACCGGGGCAGGTAAAGGCATAGGCAAAGCCATGGCCGGGGTGCTGGCGCAAAAAGGGTACAACCTCATCGTTGCCGCCCGTACCGAAAGCGACCTGCAGCAACTAGCCGCAGATATCAAGGCTAAATACCCCGTCGATGTCCGGTACATCACTATCGACCTGTCCAAACCCGGTGCTGCCCAACAGCTGACCGAACAAAGTTTAGCGATCAGCAGCAATATCTCCATCCTGATCAATAACGCGGGTTATGGCCTTTGGGATGATTTTGAAAAGCTGGAACTGCAAAGTATGATGGATATGATGCAGGTGAATATGAATGCGCTGGTGAGCCTGACGCATCTGCTACTGCCTACTTTGAAGGCGCAACAGCAAAGCTATATCCTTAACGTGGCCAGTACGGCGTCTTATCAATCGGTGCCATACCTTACGCTGTATGCGGCCAGCAAGGCTTTTGTATTGTCGTTCAGCAGGGGGCTGTCTGTCGAGTTTAAGGATACCAATGTCTCGGTTACCTGCCTATCGCCCGGCGCTACGGCTACCAACTTTACGGCGCGGGCCAATATGCAGGCGCTGGATCATATTACCGATAAGGTGAACATGCAGCCCCTGCCCGTGGCCGAATTTGGGATCAAAGCTATGTTCGCTAAAAAGACCGAGGTGATCCCCGGCTTTATGAACAAGCTATCGGCCTGGGGTGGCAGGCACATGCCTAAGGCTTTGGTAGAGCGCGTAGCGGGCCGTTTATACGGGAAATAATTTTTTTAGAATTTTTCTTGCAGATGATGTTTTTCTCTCTACATTTGCAATGTCTACAAAAACGATAGACTTTATATAGATTAATGAAATACCTGTTAGTACATAAAGATCGCCCGGTGCGAATGACCGCTGAAAAGATGGTCATGTGTTGTTGCTGTTGTTGTTAACGCCCGTCGTTTTCGCCGCTGCCGAAAGGTGGCTTTACAGTAATACACTTTTTATCATCTAATAATTTTCATCATGTCTGCATATCAAAAATTCACCCTGGGTGATCGTATCACCGCGCAACAGCGCGCGTTCTTTAAAGAAAATGGATTTATACACTTCACAAATTTTATACAGCGCCAAACCGTTGCCGATATCATCCGCTCGTCCGAAGAGGTGCAGCAACATTGGATAGACAATGAGGTAGAAAAGGTGAACGGCGTGCCCATTAAGTACGGTAAAGATATCGACGGCAAACCGATAGTACAGCGCTTCGCCTTCATCAATCAGCATAGCTTATTACTGTCCGAGTTTACTAAGGACCCGCGTTTTGGCACTTTGTTGGATCTGATCGGTCCCGAGGCCAGGCTTGGGCTGACCGAGAAGGATGGCATGGTGTTCAACCACTATGTTAACTCGGACGAGAGCAGCTTTACCAAAATGGGCTGGCATACCGACGGCCTGCGCGACATCTTTCACGGCGCTAAGCTTAACCCAATGCTGAACGTAGGCATACACCTGAGCGATCAGGTTGCCGAGAACGGTGGCCTAAGGGTTTTGCCCGGCACGCACGAACAGAGTTTATACGGGATGCTTTTCCGCAAGCGCTATTTTTTGGATCACAAAGCAGATGAACGTGAAATAGCGATCGCCCCCAAAGCGGGCGACCTGACCATCCACGACGGCCGCCTATGGCACCGGGTAGCACAGTCGACCCTAACCGGTGAGGCGAGTCGCCGACGGGTGATCTATATCCCCATCATAGCCGGCAAGTACCAGCCCAAACACGCCGACAGCCCAACGGCTTTTTATCAACGTTTTGCAGGCATCGTTAAATAAGCGCATTATGTTGATCGCATTACTGGTAACATACCTGATCCGCAAGTGGAAGCAGCGGACGGTGGCGGAAGGGATAGTTGAGATCAAGGCTACGGCCTAACGCCAAAACAAAGGGGTGTCATCCTGAGCCCGTCGAATGAGGGAGCGTGGGGCAAGACTATGCAAAGTAAGCATAAAGCAGAGGCCACTGCACCATGGTTCGACAGGCTCACCATGACACCCACAAAAGAATTTTCCGTAAAAAACGGTGGAGTGGCCGAGCGGTTAGGCGGGGGTCTGCAAAACCCTTCACGACGGTTCGAACCCGTCCTCACACCTCTAAAAATTTTGCTCTCTCTCATAATTTGGTTTATAATTGGTTGAAAGACGCCCCCTGCCCATCAGGGGGCTCTTTTTTTGGAAAGTTATTTAACCACAAAGGACACAAGAGAGGATGCACAAAGAACACAAAGGCCTTCCATCAGACTATAAAAGCTGTTGCCCACGTAAATAACTTTTTAAAGCATTAAGTCATTCTGAACTTGTTTCAGCACCCCACTTGCAAAGCCGACGTGCTAAACTGCCCGGCGTGATGGGGTCCCGAAACGAGTTCGGAATGACTTGCGTTTGGTAAAAACGTTAGGAGCACTCTCTCATTTGTGCTCTTTGTGCCTGTAAAGTATGCAAGTCTTTGTGTACTTTGTGGTTAAAATCTCCAAGCGATGACCATCGAGCAACAGATCCAAGAGTACATATACACCCAACCCTCAGCCAAACGCGCCGACATGGAAGCCTTACACCAACTCATGCTCCAAATATTGCCCAACGGCAAACTATGGTTCGATAACGGCACTAACGAAGAAGGCAAGGTGGTAACCAACCCGACCGTAGGCTATGGCTTGCAAACCTTGCGCTACGCCGACGGCAAGACCAAAGAGTTCTTCCAGATCGGCGTTAGTCCCAACAAGACCGGCATTACCGTTTACATTTTAGGTATCAATGACAAAAAATACCTGCCGGACACTTACACCGAAACCATCGGCAAAGCCAGCGTGACCGGCTATTGCATCAAATTCAAAAAACTAAAGGATATCGATACCGCCGTACTCCAAACCGCTATCCGCGACGGCATCAGGATCAGCAGCGAAAAATAATTTTGTACCGAAGCATCAACAAAATTTTGCATTCGATCAATTTATCGTAATATTGCGATACAATTTATGGGGACCACGAAAACAGAGATATTCACCGCCGAGCAGAACCGCCTGGCCAAACAGCTAAAGGCGATAGCCCACCCGGCCAGGATAGCGATACTGCAAGAGCTGATCCGTGCCGAGGCTTGCATCTGCGGCGAGCTGGTGTCGGAGTTCGGGTTGGCGCAGGCGACCATCTCCCAGCATCTGAAAGAATTAAAAAATGCCGGACTGATCCAGGGTAATATCGAGGGCACCAGCGTATGCTACTGCATCGAACCTAGGGCCTGGAAAAAGTTGCAAAAAGAGATGAGCAAACTTTTTGCATCCTACACCGATCGCGATAACTGTTGCTAAAAAAATTTGAGACAAATAATCGCAATATTACGATACAACTTAATTACAAACGCAATGAAATGGCAAAATTTTAAAGAAAAACTGCAAAATAGCAGCACTTTTCACCTCCAATTTCAATACGCCGACAGCAAGCTTGTCGACCCGTCGTTCCACATTACCGAGATCAAACAAGCGCCCATCACATCGGTAGATTGCGGCGGCGTAATGAACAAATGGACCGAGATAATCATCCAACTTTACGAACCTGAAATACGCGAGCAAGACCGCTCCATGACGGTGAATAAAGCGCTATCGATAATTGAATTGGTAGAGCGTTCACTGCCCTTGGACCCCGATGCGGAGGTGAAAATAGAGTTCGGCAATGCCACATTCGATACCCGTCAAATGCTGCCATCGGATATCACAGTCGACGGTGATAATTTGCTGATCGATCTTCGCCCGGACGCTGTACAATGCAAAGCCAACGAGCGTGGCGGCAGTTGCGGACCATCGGCCAAACCAAAGATCCAATTAATAAATTTAGCTGTGGATGGTAACTCTTGCACGCCAGGTGGTGGGTGCTGTTAATTGTATCGTAACAATGAAGAACATTTTAGTACTCTGCACCGGCAACAGTTGCCGCAGCCAGATAGCCGAGGGCTACTTACGCCATTTTGCCGGCGATAAAGCCAATATTTACAGCGCAGGTATCGAGACGCACGGCGTTAACCCAAGGGCGATAGAGATCATGAAGCGGGACGGGATAGACATATCGCAACACACATCAAACAATGTAAATGAGTATGCCGGTATCCTCTTCGATTTTGTGATAACAGTATGCGATAACGCTAAGGAGAGTTGCCCCTACTTCCCTACACAGGCGGTAAAATTGCACTATAACTTCCCGGATCCGGCCAAAGCGCAAGGCACCGAAGAGCAGATCATGGAACAATTTCGCGAGGTGCGCGAGATGATCCGAAAGTACGTACAGAACTTTGTGAATGAGAATTTGAGAGATGTTTAGACGGCTACGCCAACCTCTAACCTGAAACCCTTTCCGTGGATATTCACCAGTTTCACAGCGGGGTCGGCCTCTAATTTCTTGCGTAGTTTAGAGATAAAAACATCCAGGCTGCGGCCAACGATCACGCCTTCATCCTCCCATAATTCCTTTTGCAAGCGGGCACGGGGGATGATCTCGCCCTGTTCGGACGCGAAGATGCAGAGCAGTTTGGTTTCTTTAACGGTCAGGTCGATAACATCACCGTTGTTGATCAGGTGACGATTGTTGATATAGAATTGAAAGGTGCCGATGGCGATGTTTTCATTGGCATTAGGGCTTTCAGTGATAGCCGCACCCATTTGAGCACTCTGCTTAGGTCGACGGTATAAAAGCAAGCCAATGAAAGCCAAAACCGGCAATCCGCCTATCAGGTAGCTTTTTTGCATGGTCGTCATACCACGTTCTTTAAAAAGGATGTTCACTTTGTAGCTATCCTTAGGCTGGATACGGCCAGAACAGGCCCTGGTGCTATCCTTCTCAGACCTTAACATAGAGTAACCAAAAACTACCCCAGGCATCTTAGAACTTAACACGCTTACTACATAATCGCCTGGTGATCGGTAGGCAGCCAGTTCGCTATCCACGATCTTAGCCAGCGTATCTGCCTCAAAACTAAGCTGGCGTTCAAAACGGATCTGGAATTCGTTCTCCCCTACCTGAACGATAGGCAACACCCGCGATGTACTGTCGCCTGCTTTCAACAACAGTTGATGACCGATCTTTCGCAACATCATCTCTTGTTTGGCCAGTGCAAATTTATCATTGTCTTGCTCACTCACCGCAAATGCGCAAAACAGCACCACAAAAACGATGGCGGCTGCGGCGGTGAGGTATTTAAGCTTAGAGATGTTCATAAATTGGAGAATTACAAAAGTAAAGTTATTAATTATTCATTTAAAAGAAGATACAAGCACGCCCTAACTTCAATTGTAGTTCATTACACACAAAAAAGTGCTTTTCTATAAAAAATAACTATTTTTAAACCATCGGACCGGGTAGGTGTTACGTTGATGGGATATTGACGCAAAAGCAAGCTTATCAACCGTAAACATCTACTAAAGGAAAAATGGTAAAGTTATTTCTCGGCGGGTTTCCGCTCGAAGCGAATGAATTGGAATTGGTGCAGATGGTAAGCCCGTATTGCACTGTAGTAACGATCAAGATCGTTCGCGACAAAAAGACAAGGATCTGCAAAGGCTATGCCTTTTTAGAGATAGAGACCGAACAGGGCGCTAAACTGGCCGTTGAAGAACTTGACGGTGCCATGTACAAAGGCCGCGAACTAAAAGTGGCCATAGTTGAAGATAAGCCGGCTGCGCCTCCACCGCGCTATGCAAGGGTAATGCCCCGCGCCCCATTTGATCCGGAGAAAAAAAGGAGACCACGAAAAATATAATACAAAAAAGGTCCTGCTGATGAAGCAGGACCTTTTTTGTTGGTATTAGAAATAGGTGTGAGTTTTTTCTTTGCAGGCTGTCGCGACTCAAGACGCTGTGCAAGTTTGCACGGTAACAATAGCGTATTATTGACCTATGAAGACCGACAAAAACGAACAAGGCCCGATCGGTTTGATCTGGCCTTGTTCGTTTAAACATTATCTTGTTTGCGGTTTATCCGCTCTATTATCCGGCTCACACGCTGCGCTCTCGCGGCTTCATCTTCCGGATCCTCTTCAGTAACATCGGTCAGTTCGGTATCCTCCGTTCCTTCGGCGAGCACAGCCCCGCGGTTATAAAATTTATCTTCATCAAAATGCTGGTGCTGATAAAATTGCGGGTGCTCATACGGCGCGGTGCTGCCGCTATCGTCAAAGATGTTCCTTACATCTACTTCATATTCCGGGCCGAAAGTTTCGGCATCGTACTCCGGCAAGCCTGATAGTATCGTAGCGCTGTCTATTGGCAGTACTACATCGTCATCATTGGGGTGCAACGTAGCAACACCGATCGGCACCAATACCCGTTTGTCATCGCCTAATACGTCCAAGCCGTTGGCTTGCAATTCCAGTACTATGTAACGCACTTTCCGGGCTTGGGCGTCAAACAGCAGGTCATCAACCTCACCTATCTTATCACCCTGCTGATTGAACACACCCCACCCGGTAATATCAGGTTCGCCGTCTTTAATTTCGTAGTCACTGTTGCTTAGCTCTTCTAAGCCCTGGTAAACATTATCGTTTTCTTGATCTTCAAAAGCCATCGTTGTAGTATTTAAAGGTTATTATTTATTAGGGAAAGCTACAATAGAAACATTCCGGTTCTGCTCGCGGCCACTTTCGGTAGCATTGGTAGCTACCGGTTTTGATTCGCCCAAAGAATGGATAGTAACGTTGTTGGCATCTATGCCACCATCGCTGATCAGCCAGTTCTTTACCGCGTCGGCGCGTTCGGCACCTAAGGCCTTGTTGTGGCCAGCTGTACCTGTTGAATCGGTACTGCCGAATACGCCGATCTGTGCGCCCTTAAAACGTTTATTCAGTGAGGCCACGATCTGCTTCAGCTTAGCCGACGCATCACCCTGCAAGGCATTGGCATCAGTGTCGAACAGGATGTTCTCGCCAAGGGTGTAAATGGTGTACTGGTCGTTGCCGCTCACCGCGATACCCGGATCGGTCACATCTTCATCAACTACTTTTGCAGCGTTAAAGTCTACGCTGTTCCAGTCAGGCGTTGTAGCCGCGATAGTTTTGGTAGTATCGCTGGTTGTAGACGTTGAATCGGTCGTCGACGTAGTCGAGTTGTCGTTGTTACAACCTTTAAAAAGGAACATTAAAATTGCCAGCGCAACTATCGCTAACAAAAGCCAAAGCCACCATGGGTTGGAGCGTTTGGGTTGAACATCTAATTCTGCCATTGTTTTTAGGTTAAATGATTAATTTGTTTAATAAAATATTTCCTTATGTGAAATATTGTATCGATACAACTTGACAGATGAGAATATGTTTCGGTCGCGACAGAATATAAAATGTGGCGTAGAATTTGACATTTGATCACCTAACACAGGGACCAATATCCCACAAAAAAGCCGGCAACTCCAAACGGTGCTGCCGGCTTTCGATAAAGTGTGGCCACCCTTACGGATGTATCGTCGCCCAGCCCTGCGCGTTGCGGATGATGATCTCGCCATTGCCACTTGGTACGT
Organism: Mucilaginibacter myungsuensis; assembly: GCF_015222005.1. Classification (GTDB taxonomy): domain Bacteria; phylum Bacteroidota; class Bacteroidia; order Sphingobacteriales; family Sphingobacteriaceae; genus Mucilaginibacter; species Mucilaginibacter myungsuensis. The sequence continues at coordinate 412,754 of NZ_JADFFL010000003.1, forward strand.
AGCTAATGAATGGGAACAACGTGGCGGTATCTATCTTACGTTCGCGGATGGTATTGCTGCATTGGGCCAAGATCACGCCTTTCTTTTGCAGCATTAGTAAGGTCTCTTCGTAACCTGCTGTTTTTTCAAAAACGGTGTAGCCCGCACCGAAGGCTACCAACTCTATCTCTACCTTGCCCTTAATACGCTCGTCCTCTAGAGCATTATTGATGTTGCGTAATGTGCCTTTGATCTTGTCGGGATTAGCATCGTTCAGATAGTAAAGGGCTTTGTATTTTGGGAGCGTTGCCTCGGCGCCTTTAAAGGTTGGGGTAGTTTGGGCTAATGCCGGGCTGACCACTGCTACCAAAGCGGCTAAAAATAAGACCCTGAATAATTTTTGCATGATATCTGTTTTTAGTGTTTGTTCTTGTTTTACGACTTTTTCCTTTTAGCATCAACAATCGGCTGGAATGGTCCGAATTTGTGTTGCTCCTCGCTATACCCATCGGCATACGGGCCAAATGGCGCGTCGATAGGTTTAACGTCTAAATTAGCCCAATCGTGTTGCTGATCCCGGTGCGGGCGTGGTTGCGAATTGATGAAGGCTGCTACATTCCAGGCTTCCTCATCGCTCAATTGAGGGTTGAGGTAAGTGGCTCCGAATGGCATATTGTTCTTGACAAATCCGGCTAAATTGCTGATGCGATACATACCTGCACCATCGTTATAGCTATGATCACCCCAAAGGGGAGGATAGGTATAGCCCGATTTGTCAGCCAATTGGATACCCTCGCCATTATTGCCATGGCAAACTTTGCATTTGCTAATGTAGACCGCTTTGCCCTGTTCGGGATCGGCGGCGTGATCCATATAAGGCAATTTTTCGGACGCGTTGCCGAAAAGCTTTTGTCCTTTTTTGATGCCTGTGCCCATCCATTTCATATAGGCTAACATAGCTTGAACTTCTTTGCCTGTCGTGTCAGGCACTTTTCCTGCAAGGCTACGCTCAAAGCACTCGGCAATACGTACTGATGGCACGGTCAGTTTGCCTGAGCGGTTACTCACCTTTGGGTAACTCGATATGAAGCTCGCATAGTTATTACCGAACAATTTTCCGCCCGCGTCAAGGTGGCAGTTCTGGCAGTTCATGCCGTTGCTGATCTTGCCGATCGTTCCTTTCGGACCAAAATACTTAGACGTGTGGGCAAGCAGTTCCTTACCGTAGCGGATCATCTCGCCTTGCTCGCCTGTCGGGATGGTTGCAGTATCGGGGGCTTGCCAAGCATCGGCTGGGATCTTTCTTTCTTTAGGCTGATCGGTTTTCGTTTGCAGACTATCGGTCTCTGTATTACCCGACCCTGGTGATCCGCACATCGTAAAAGAAATGCTCATTAACGCGGCTAAAAAACCAAGCAAGAACGAGCCGGCCCTGTAGCGGGATGATCGTGTACTATCGGTTTTTAACGTTGGTCTTTTTGACAGCATTTCTTTCAGGATGACCTGACGGGATGAAATTCAAATATAGGTTGGATCGTGCAGACGACCAACATTGCCGGGGTACAATTAAGGCTGTTCAGAGCTGTTTAGCGTAACGTTTTTGATGGGAGCGGATGATCTGCCGGGTAAACTTATTTCATTTTTAAAGCAACCAAAGCGACGGGTGGGCTGGTAATAGGGAATACAAGCTTGGAAACCATTTAATACACAAAAACATGAAAACACAAAAAATAAACTATATGGGCCTTGCGCTAATGGCCTTGCTGACGGTGTTCTATACGTCGTGCAAAAAGAGTGAAGTGGTAGATAACCCAACGCCGGCCCCGGAGGTTGTTACCGGTGTCAGGCTTTCAACAAGTACCCAATTTGGTAACATCCTAACCGATAATAAAGGTTTTGCCTTGTACTTTTTCGCTAACGACGTTGCCGGCGCATCTGCCTGTACCGGTGGCTGCCTTACCGTTTGGCCTGTGTTTTATAAAGAGAACCTAACGCTGGGCGCAGGCCTGAACGCTGCCGACTTTTCGGTGGTCACCCGTGCCGACGGCAGCAAACAGAGTACCTTTAAAGGCTGGCCGCTTTATTACTATAACCAGGACACTGCCGCAGGCGATATTAAGGGTGACGGCGTTGGCGGCATCTGGGTGGTAGCCAAGACCGATTATACGGTGATGTTCGGTAACGCGCAACTGACCGGCCACGATGGTTTGCAATATAACGATCTGGGCGTAGCAGGCACCGCAACGTCAAAATTCATCACCGACCCGACCGGCCGCACTTTGTACGATTTTAAGAACGATACCCGTAACACCAACACCTTTACCCGTGCCGATATGAGCAATAACGCTGTTTGGCCGTTAATGGCGGTAACAGGCTTGGCGAGTATCCCATCGGTGTTTGATAAAACGCAGTTCAGCACTATTACGGTGTTCGGTAACACGCAATTGGTTTATAAGGGGCATCCGCTTTATTACTTTGGTCAGGATGCGTCGGTAAGGGGCAACACCAAGGGTGTGAGTTTCCCTACGGCCGGTGCAGGGATCTGGAAGGTGATGAATAACGCAACCGTGGCATTGTAGCGTCCACAAAAAACAAAAATCATCTCATCCTGACGAAGGAAGGACCTTCACTGATATGCGCGACGGATATGCATGTCCGCTTTGCATCATGGTGAAGGTCCTTCACTGCGTTCCATGATAACATTTTGGGTATTTTTACTTAATATCCGACAGGTCAAATGACAGCGTATTCGCCTGCGGTTTCATCCTTACCACCACACCATCACCCGGTGCGCTGAAAGTGCCCTGAATAGCTTTAACGCTATAGCTCATGTTCTCGAAACTGCAGCTGATCTTTTTATCCGCTATGTTTTGGAACGGTAGCTTTGCTCCGGCGGCGGTGGTCATGTCAAAATACCAATCGTAGTTTTTGGCGCTTACCAGTTTCATTTTTAGATCTTTCTCGTTCAGGTCTATTTCAAATTTGCCCTTGACGTTAGCAAGCGGCCAACTGATGTGCATCGATCCTGCGCTGGTGTTAGTGAATATTGGTTGACCTCCGGTCAGGCGTACTTCCTTGCCGTTAATGATAGCTTTCAGTCTTAAACCTGCTATTTGGTTGCGCTTGCTCCAGATATAGCCATCCATCAACGGGAGGGTAAAGAACTGGCACTCGTTAGATGTTGCGGCCTGTGTATGATAGATGGACGGCAGATCCTCGTCAAACAAATGGATATCGCGGATGCGCAGGCCTTCTTTCTCCCACAAAAAGTTAACGCGGTAGTAGCGACTGTTGAACCAGGCGGTCTTTAGCTCGCTGCCGGGCAGGTCTTTGGCTACGGTGTAAGATGTTGGCGGGGTAACTTTATAGGTCTTCTTGAACCAGCGGCCACTTTCTACTAAGGTCTCTACTTTTACCTTGCCCTCATTACGCAGCTTGGCGATCAGCGGCATCTGTATCTCAAAACCTTTGGCCATGGCATCCCAGGTAAAAGAGTTTTCCTGACCCGCTTGGGTATAGTTGAAACCCAAAGCCACATCATCGACCAGCGACTTAATGAACCAATTTACCCAGGTACTGTCACCACCGCCGAATTTATACACTGGCTCTAAAGTGATCACTCCCTGGCGCGAACTTTCCAATCCGGTATCATACTGACGGATCGGGTCGCTACCCAGCATGCGGAAGATGGGTACAGGCAACTGCTTTTCGGCGTGTTGTGCCGGCATATACGAGTTGGTACGGCTTGGGTAGTAAGCTTGGTTCCAGTACCCTCCCCAAAGGGTATAGCCGTCGGTGCCGTATTGGTCTTTACAATTGCTTGATGCGATGATGCCGTACTTATCATACATATAATTCAGGCTATAGCTATCAATGAACCACGAGCCTACCGACTTTGGATAGTAACCAAAGATCTGTTTAAAATCGGCAAAGTAAACGTCGATGAGTTTCTCGCGCTCTTTTTGATCGTAACCTGTCGAGAAGCCAATGTCGGCATGCCAGTCCCATGGGTAACGGCCGCGCCATTTCAGTCCGGCTTTTTCTACCAGTGGTTGCGGGATCTCCCACCAGCCACCTATCTCAAAAGATCCGGCAGGGAGGGTTTTCAGTAGCTTTTGGTAACGGCTATCCATCAGCGCATCATACTGAAGCAGGAAAGTGCCGCCCAGTTTATATTTTTTCATGATGTCCACCTGTTTCACTACGGTCTGGTACAGCACGTCCTGGGTAATGGCAGCATCGCGCGGTTCTAACAGGCGGATGAAGTTGACAATGTTAACGATCTTAGGTGTGGCCGACGTTTTTTTCTGGACAGATGTTTGTGCCGACGCGTTCGTCACCATCAGGCAAAAAGCCAATAAGGTAGTAGCTAATGTTAGTTTCTTAGCAAAGCTTCTCATTTTGTAGCAGTAATTGGTTCGGTTTAAATATAGGGAGGATGAGAGGGCGAACCGTCCTGAACTGTCTTGCGGTGCGTACGCAGTTTATAGGCGACTCCATCCGGAGTCTGTCGAAATGAACGCAAGATATCTATTAACACGAGATCCCGCTGGGATCGGGGCCGTTCCTCTTTGAGCTGACATATGTTTACAAATTCTCGATCCCGGCGGGATCTCGTGTTAATAGCCGTCGGCCAGAAAAGCAGGTAGGCTCCAGCGGAGCCACGTGTTAAGAATTACAACAACACCCCCTTCATCTGCAAAGGCGTAAACTCGCTAAAGCTATTGGTGGCTTTCATCAGGTCATCGTACAGCTGTTTGTTGTTCACCACTTTGCCTTTTTTAGGCGGCGTGAGCATTTTAAGGTCGACAGTGGCATCCGTAAATTTGGTGGCGAACCAGCGTACGTTCTCATATTGTGCAACAACGCCTAATATCATCCCGGGCAGGCCGTTAAATTGTTCGGGGCCGCCGGGTACGTGTATCTCATCGGTGTAAAATGCTACCAGGTAAACCGAATCCAGCACCAACCCATTAGCGCGGCGGCATTTAAAGCCGGCTATTTCGCGGGTCTCGTCGGTCATTTTCCATTTGATCTTGCGCAGACTGTCTTTAACCAAATAGGTGCGCTCAAAATATGTTTTTTGAATAGTGGTCTGATTTTTGCCCAGATCCTGGTGCACAACATTAAGCTGATCCGCAGCCGGGGTGTAGTACCAATGGTAAAGCTCGGGGGCAGGTTGCGGAGTGAACAGGGTGACGTCCTTGTTAAAAGTCAGTGTGCTTTTCAACACCCTGAACTGCGGTTCGCTTTTCAGATAGTTGTTGTAATGTTTCTGCACTTCGGGCGTAGGCTCGTTCAGTTTCTTTTTAACCACAGCGAACATATTAATGGTCTTCTCGAACTCGATGGTACCGCTGGTGATAATGCGAGGTTTGTTCTGAGCCTTCAGTATAAAAGGCATCGTTAAAGCAAGTATGATGGTGATGGTCTTTCTCATGACTTAGGTTCTTCGGTCGTTTTTTTGTAGGCTTTAAAATTCCATACCAGCGATAGCACAAAGAAGCGGCGTATGGTCAGCGAGCGCGATTCTACAAAGCTATCGGTATTACCCGTGCGGCTGTAACCCCGGTTCTGATCAAATATATCGTTACAGGTAAGCAGCACTTTTAACGACTCCTCTTTAAAGAAATTCCTGCCCGCATAAACCTTTACCAACAGTTGCTGAAAATCGCGGTCGAATACTTGGTTGGCGGTGTTATACTCGTAATTGCCATCCTCGCCAATAAAAAAACTGTAGGGCAGGCGGGTGTACAGGTTAAGGTTTACGTAGTAGCTGCGGGTGTTGTTCTGCCGGTCCAGCAACGATGTCCGGTTGCGTGATATGCCCATGCCCAGGCTAAGGGCATAATTATAGGTGGCTTTCCCCCCATTAATGCGGATATCAGGCTGATAGCGCATGGTGCGGGTTTGGTTAAGCTGGCCGTTAACCATGTTGAAATAGGTGTACGAGTTTGCGGTGAAGCTTGGCTCGACCAAGAACTTTTGTTTGGTAGCGTGGAAGTAAACACTCGAGAAAAGGTACCAGCTATCGGCGTGCCTGTTGGTGAGGTTACTCCATTGGCTGGTGGTCACCCCGGCCGAGTCTATACTGCGGTTATTCACCAGCGCATTGCCCTTGCTATCGTACCAGCCTTTCAGGTTGATGCCGGCATCAGTGCTGGGCATATACAGGCGGTAAAAGCCATAAAAATGATGGGTGTACTCAGGCTTCAGATCGGGGTTACCTAAAAGAACGTTCAAGGGGTTAGCGTTCTGCCGGTATGGCTGCAACTGGTAAAGACCTGGTTGTTGCATCTCTCTCGCATACTCTAATTGTATAGTCTCGTCCCGTTTAACGGTATAGGTATAAAATACCGATGGCCGCCAGGTGGTGTATTTTTGAGACAATTGGCCGGTGAATAATTTATCGGTTTGGGTAAGATCGCTATTGATCATCTGGGTAGCCAGATCTATCTTGTTCTTGCCTTTCTCAATGGTCAGATTAAGGTTAGCGTTATGCTTAACGGTCACCTGTGCAAAATGGTTACTCACCAACGAGTCGAGCAAAGTGTATCCCCCATTGCCCTGCCTGCTGTAAGCTAAGCTATTGTCGTCGCTAAAAGACCGCGACAGACCGTAATTGAGCGATGTGTACAGGATCTTTGAAAAATTACGGCTCAAACCTAAATTGGCTGATAAAAAGTTGTTACTATTCTCGTAAGGCTTGTACTGATCAATGGTATCCATCCTGTTGATAATACCCAAAGTATCGTAATATTTAAGGTCAGAATATTGATAGCCCTGCCCACTGCTTTTACCTTGTTGAAGGCTACCGGATATAGATAGGTTAGTTTTTAACGGTTTAATATGCGTGCTACCCCGGATACTGGCCCCTGCACTATTGGAGTTGCTGGTGTAAGTGTTACTGCTAAAATTAGAGTTGAGTTTAACATTGTTACCACGGGCGGTATTTACATTGGTGAAGTTGTCAGACATCCTATTGTCAGCGCCGCCAAAAATACTGATAGACAAGTTACTTTGTTTGCCCACTTTGGTATCCACAGTGGCATAAGCGCTGTGATTGGTATTGCCCGTGATGCTTTCATTGTCGCTTACCAAGGTGTTGTAATTTCCCGGCAAGTTATTTTGGGTAATGGCGTTGGTTGCCTGCCTGCTGCCGTTGAAAGAACTGCCCGCCCGCCCGGTGAGGGTCTGCTTACCCTCGTTATACATGCCGCGATAGTTTAACAAGATATTACGGCTTGCCGGTAAGCCCGGGTTGCCGTTAGCTAATGTTGATGTTTTAGCGTTGAAATTGATCTGCTCGGTAGGGGTAAATTTGTTAATATAGCCATCGGCAACAAAAAAACGACCGAGACCTTTGCCAGCCTCAACCTTACCTTCAATGCCCCATCTTTTGTCCTCGTAGATCACCAGGTTCATGGTCTTTACTTTTTTGCCGTCGTCTACACCGGTGCGTTTGGCTTCTTCGGTGCGGTCGTCAAATATCTGCACTTTGGCTACCCTTTCGGCAAATATGGTCTTGCTGACCAGTTGGGGGTCGGTACTGAAAGATTCCTGGCCATCAACCAATACCTTTTTTACCTCGTCGCCATGGAAAATGATCTTTCCCTCGCGATCTATCCGCATACCGGGCAATTGTTTCAGGATGTCCTCTACCTTGGCATTTTTTTCGGCAGCGTAGGCGGCCGCGTTAAACGTAGTGGTATCGCCATTGATGGTCATGGGCACGGTCCTGGCCTTGATCAGCACCTCGTTCAGCAGTTTAATGCGCGATATCAGGTTGATCTTAACGTAGCTTTTAACAGGGTTAGCAGCATCGAGCTTAAAAGTATCGCTGTAGTCGGCATAGTCGGGATAGGTCACCAGCAACATGTACTTGCCGGACGGTAGGCCGCCGATATCGAACTTGCCTTTATCCGCGTAAGCGAAGGTAACCAGCATCGAATCGGGCAAACTCATTACCGCCACGGTAGCCTGGTCGATAGCCGTTTTGGCCGAACTATCGGCCACCATGCCTTTAACTGCATACTTTTGCTGGGCAAAGCTTATGGTGGAGTAGAGGCAGCATAAAAACACTGCCACAATTGTGAACCGCATATTTAGGTAGAATGGTTTATTAGGTCGGGAACGAAACTATAGAAATAGTTTTGAATTTTTATCATCATCAACAAATTTTAACTATCAAAGATGTTACAGTATCTTGCCGCCACTATTAGCCCCCGAAAATGTTATAACCCTATATTGTACCTGACAAACAAAAAGAGCAAAACCTCATGTTATCAAAATTTTATAAGCCGCTTTTATTGAGTGGTATCTTTATGGCGGCCACGGTTGCAGCCACCGCACAGGACAACGCGCCTGTCGAGAAAAACAAAGCCAATACCGACTACAAACCGGCTTTTGCGGGGCAGACACGTGGCCCGGGTGTGAAGAGCAAAACTGCTTACACATCTACCGTTTTAAGCACCACGCTTAAAAACCCATGGGGTTTGCGCACCCTGCCCGACGGCCGTTTGCTGTTGAGTGGCAAAAGCGGTACAATGCAAATATTGGCGACCGATGGCACAGTTGAGAAAGACATCACCGGCTTCCCGGCGGTACAATTCAGGGATCAGGGTGGTTTATTAGATATAGCGCTCGACCCTGCTTTTGCCAAGAACCGCATGCTGTACTGGACCTACGCCCAACCTGGCGAGGGCGCTACTTTAGCTGTAGCCAAAGGCAAATTATCTGCCGATGAGACCAAGTTAGAGGATGTAAAAGTGATCTGGGAGGCCACACCACGTTACCGCGGTGCAGGTCAGTTCGGTTCTCGTATCGTGTTCGATAAGCAAGGTAACCTGTTCGTAAGTGTAGGCGACCGCCAATCTAACGAGATACGCGTGAAAGCGCAGGACCTGACCTCTACTTTAGGCAAGATCGTTCATATCACCCCGGAAGGTAAGCCGGTGGCTAATGGTCCGTTCGCGGGTAAAGAAGGCACACCTGCCGAGATCTATGCCCTTGGTTTCCGTAACCCGGACGGCCTGACCATGAATCCTGCAACAGGCGACCTGTGGGAGGTAGAATTTGGTCCGCGCGGTGGTGATGAGCTTAACCTGATCAAAGCCGGACAGAACTACGGCTGGCCTTTTGTGACCTACGGCATTGAATACGGCGGCAGCAAAGTTTACGATGGTATCCAGCAAAAAGAAGGCACTACCCAACCGGTTTACTACTGGGATCCGGTAATATCTCCCGGCTGTTTGGTGTTTTACACCGGCAACATTGCCGAGTGGAAAGGCAACCTGCTGGTTGGCGGCCTGAGCGGTAACCACATCATCCGCCTGGTGATCAAAGACAATAAGGTAGTTGGCGAAGAGCGCCTGTTAGAAGATAAACGCGAACGCTGGCGCTGCATGACCATTGGCAAAGACGGCGCGATCTACGCGGGTACCGATGGCGGTAAGCTTTACAAAATAGCTAAGCAATAAGCTTAAGCATAAAATTGACAAAGCCCCGTATCGAGAGATGCGGGGCTTTGTTTTTAGTAAATGAACGGATCATGCTTGGCTGCGATCTCATATGCCGCAGCTAAAGCGACTGTTGCGCAACTAAGTTTAGATCTTTACAGATAACTTATTGATCGTTGTCTTATATTATGCAGGAAGAAAAGATCAATAATTCAGCTTACAACGCCCTATCCAAATGCACATATCCCCCATCCACATGGATCAGCTGACCTGTGGTATGGCTTGACCTTGGCGACAACAGGAATGCCGCTGTATTACCGATCTCCTCGGTAGTGGTCATGCGTTGCTCTAATGGGATATTCTTTTCGATATGATGCAATTTCTCATCCGGGTTATCAAATGTCGATATCCAATCTTTATATAATGGGGTCCAGCACTCAGCCACTACTATGCAGTTAACACGAATGTGATATGGCAATAACTCCAAGGCCCACTCGCGGGTAAGAGCGTTACGGCCACCGTTAGATGCAGCATAGGCAGATGTACCACCTTGCCCGGTCTCTCCCGTTTTGGAGCCGATGTTCAGGATAGCGCCTTTGCTCTTTTTTAGCTCGGGCAGGGCGTTTTGTACGATCAGGTAATAATGGATCAGGTTTTTATGCAACGATGCCATAAAGCCCTCGTATGTACCGTTCTCTAAACCTACGCCATCGTTTACACCGGCATTGTTCACCACGCCATCAATGCGGCCAAATTTGGCGATCACTGCCTCTACCGACGCGCGGCATTGCTCGGGGTCGGTCAGCTCGGCTTGTACCTCAAAAGCACGACCGCCGGCTTGGGCTATCTCATCCACCACGATCAAATTATCGGTCGACTTGCGGCCGATGATGCAGGGGATCGCTCCTTCTGCCGCCAACACTTTGCTGATGCCCGCACCAATACCTTTGGCACCGCCGGTCACAATGATCACTTTATCTTTTAATCCCAGATCCATAATTACAGGTTATAAAATTTAATGGCGTTATTTCTGAATATCTTTTGACGATCCGCGTCGCTTAAATTCTCGGTGTATTCTGTGATGATGTCCTTGACCGCCGCATACTCCCCGGCCACCAAACAAACCGGCCAATCCGAACCGAACATGATCCTCTCGACGCCGAAACTATCGAACACCACATCCAGATAGCGGCTAAAGGTATCGTTGGTCCAGTTATCCCATTTGGCTTCGGTCACCAGGCCCGATGCTTTGCACCACACATTGGGGCGCAACGCGAGACGTTTGATGCCTTTGCTCCAATCCTCTATCTTTCCGGCGGCTATCTCCGGTTTGGCAATATGGTCCAGCACAAATCTTTGTTCGGGGAACTCATCTGCCAATTCTACCGCGTATTTCAACTGATCAACAAAGATCAGGATATCATAAGTGAAACCATATTGACCCAACTTTGATATGCCGTGCTTGAACTTCGGTGTCAGCATCAGATCCCGCTTAGCTTCGCCTTGAAGAATATGACGGAAACCTTTCAGCTTTTTAAAAGCCGAGTAGTGTTTTAGTCGTTCGTCGATATCATCGGCTTGCAGATCTATCCAACCTACAACGCCTTTTATAAAATCGTTCTCCTCAGCTAATTGCAACAGGTATTCTGTCTCTGCTTCTGTCTGATCAGCCTGAACGGCAACCGTTCCCTCCATGCCATTGACGGTCAAAACCGGCCACAGATCAGCAGGAGAAAAATCGCGACGGATCACGCCCATCTCCGGACTTATCCAGCCGTGGGTTGATGGGTCGTAGCGCCAAAAATGGTTATGACTATCTATGTGGTTCATAAGCTTTAACCGTTTGGCGTTGCTCGCCTAAACCGTCAATACCCAATTCCATCACGTCGCCCGGGTTGAGGTAGATCGGTGGTTTAAAGCCCAAGCCGACACCCGCCGGTGTACCTGTGGATATAATATCGCCCGGCAACAAGGTCATAAATTGGCTTACGTATGAAAGCAGGAAAGGTACTTTAAAAATAAAGTTAGCCGTAGTGCCTTGCTGCATCACCTGGCCGTTAACCTTTAGCCACAAGTTCAGGTTATCTACATCAGCTATCTCGTCTTGTGTTGCCAAGAACGGACCAAGCGGCGCAAATGTATCGCAACCCTTGCCCTTATCCCAGGTACCATTACGCTCTAACTGGAACTCACGTTCAGATACGTCATTATGCAAAACATAACCGGCAATACTAGCCAAGGCTTCTTCTTCTGTAGCATAAGATAAGCGTTTTCCTACCACTACGGCCAATTCAACTTCCCAATCGGTCTTTACCGAATTTTTCGGGATCATCACCTCATCATTCGGGCCAACGATAGCAGTAGTGCTTTTCATAAACACCACCGGCTCCGACGGTAGCGGCGCGTTGGTCTCCTTAGCGTGATCGGCATAGTTAAGGCCTATACAAACGATCTTTGAAGGGCGTGCCACCGGGCAACCCAAACGCTCATCTGCCGAAACTTCGGTCAGCTGACCATCTTTAGCCTTGATGTATTCGCTCAATCTTGCCAAGCCTTCACTCTCAAAAAATGCCTCGTCGAAAGTCTTGGTGATCTCCGAAACATCGTAGCGTTTATCGTTAATGATCACACCCGGCTGTTCTTTGCCCGGCGCTCCGTATCGTATCAGTTTCATATTTATCTATTGGTAGATGTTGTAGTATTAGTTATTTAGATGCACAAACCCGCCATCGATCGGGTAATCACAACCGGTGATAAAGGCCGCTTCGTCCGAACAAAGGAATAGCGCCAACGAGGCTATCTCGGTAGTTTGCCCCATCCGCCCTATCGGCTGACTTTTAGATAATTTTTCGAAGATCTCGGCTTCCTTGCCCGGGTAGTTCTTAGCGATAAAGCCATCCACAAAAGGCGTATGCACCCTTGCCGGCGATATACTGTTGCAACGGATGTTTTCGTTCAGGTAATCTTTAGCTACCGACATGCTCATGGCATAGATCGCGCCCTTACTGGTCGAATAAGCGAACCTATCGGCAATGCCCACATGGGCAGCTATCGATGCCGTGTTCAATATCACACCGCCTTTATTTTCTATCATCAACGGCAATACGGCATAGATGCAGTTGTAAGCGCCTTTGACATTCACGTTCATTACACGGTCAAAGTCAGCCTCGGCAGTGACGGTGGCTTTACCAACGTGGGCAATACCGGCATTGTTGATCAGGATGTTGACGGTGCCTATGCTTTTGAAAAGTTCAACTACCTCGGCTTGTTTGCTTACATCGCAAAAATGCGTGGTCGCCTTGCCGCCCCTCTCTGTTATCTCAGCCGCAGTTAGGCCTGCGCCGATCTGGTCAACGTCTAAAATATGCACATGCGCGCCTTGCACGGCAAACAGCAAGCTGATAGCCTTGCCAATGCCGCTGCCGCCGCCGGTTACCACGGCGGTCTTATTGTCTAATTTAAACATGTCGGTATCGGTTTATAGTGATACGCCCCTCTTCCAGGGGATAAAGTCGTCTTGTCCTAATTGGTCAGCTTTCACCATGGTCTCGCCACTCGCTACGCTGATGATATATTCCATTACACGGTCGGCCACCTCTTGCAGGGTCTCCCTGCCGTCAATGATCGTGCCGCAATCAATATCAATAATATCCGGCATGCGCTGTTGCAACGCCGTATTGGTGGATAGCTTTACCACCGGCGCGACCGGGTTACCCGTAGGCGTGCCCAAGCCGGTCGTAAATAAAACGACATTAGCACCGGCACCAACCTCGCTGCTGGTACTTTCCACATCACTACCCGGAGTGCACAATAAATGCAAGCCCGGTTTCTGAACTTTCTCCGGGTGATCCAACACCGCTACCACCGGCGAGCTGCCTGCTTTTTTTGCTGCTCCGGCCGATTTAATAGCATCGGTGATCAAACCATCCTTGATATTTCCCGGCGATGGGTTAGCGTAAAAGCCCGAGCCTGACTCTTCTGCACGCTTGTTGTACGTGTACATCAGATCTGAGAAGCGTTTAGCCGCAAAGTCGTCCACGCAACGGTCAGCTAATTCTTGTTCAACACCGCAAAGTTCAGGGAACTCAGCTAAAATGGTTGCGCCGCCAAGGGCAACTACGATGTCAGAAACCAGACCGATAGCCGGGTTGGCCGATATGCCCGAGAAACCGTCAGATCCGCCGCACTCTAAACCAATGATCAGTTTGGATAATGGGGCTGGTCTGCGTTCCTGTTTATTTACTTCCATCAGCGCCGCGAAGGTTTGCTTGATGGCTTTTTGCATTAGTGTTTTTTCGGTGCCTTCAGATTGTTGTTCTAACACGATCAGCGGCTTGCTGAAGTTGGCATCGCGCTTAGCGATCTCGTTCTTCAGCATGGATACCTGTGCATGTTGGCAACCAAGGCTCAACACCGTAGCACCGGCCACATTAGGGTGGGTGATGTATCCGGCCAATAATCCGCAAAGGGCGTCGGCATCGCTTTTGGTACCGCCGCAACCCATGCTATGAGTCAGGAATTTGATACCGTCGATATTAGGGAATAATCTATTTTGAGTTAGGGCGCTTTTATCTTCAGGGATATCCGCGTTCAGAATATCATCTACCGATCCACCTGCTTTATATAGTTCAGCCAATTGAGCAACGCCCGCTTCGTAAACGTCGGGTTGTTTGTAGCCAAGCTGATCTAAAAATGCTTGCTTTAAAAACTCGGTGTTACGGTTCTCGCAGAACACCATCGGGATCACCACCCAAAAATTGCCTGTCCCAACTGTACCATCCGCACGATGGAAACCTTCGAAGGTCCTTCCCGCCCACTTGCTTACATCCGGGGCCGACCATTCCGCGTTGCGGTCGTGGCCAAGACTGTATTCTGATGAAGCGTGTTCGATATTTTCGGTAGTCAACGCGGTGCCTTTTTCAATAAAGGTCGTTGCTAAACCCACTTTTACACCATACATGGTGATCACATCGCCCGGCTGCAGGTCGGTCAGGCCAAATTTGTGCTTGGCTTTTACGAGGGTCTTTAACGGGAAACGGTAGTCGTGGAATACGATCTCGGCACCATCGGCAAGGTCTTTCAGCGCTACCAGCACATTGTCCTTAGCGTTGATCTTTAAAAAATTCCCTTTCTCTAAAAGTGTGCCTGTTTCCATTTTAAAATGCCTGTTTATAGCCTGGACGATGCCCTGATGCGGTCACGGAGGATGGTTGGTCGACCGTAATGCAAATAACCGCAAAAGCCAAATTTATTAATGTTTCAAATTGGTATTGTATTCAGCAATCTTAGCAAGGTATCACAAATTTTGCACGAGATAGTGTAAACTTAGTAGATTGCGAACTATTTTTGATAAATTTAAAAATTAGACCAATATAAACGTGAAACCATTATTATTAAAAGTAGCAACGGGTACGTCGGCGTCGTTCAGCGTGCGGCGGGATCTTGTGCCATTCTTTAATAACAAGTGGCATTACCATTTGGAATTGGAGCTGGTATCGTTCGAAAAAGGCAGCGGCATGCAGTTCGTTGGCGACCATATGAAGAATTTTGGCCCCGGCGACGTGGTCTTTATCGGATCTAACCTGCCCCACTATTGGCGCTTTGACGCTAACGTGATCGAGGGCGAGACCGAATATGTGGCCGATACGATGGTGTCTCATTTTAGCGAGCAATTTTTAGGGCGCACCTTTGTAGACCTACCCGAGAATAAGCATATCAAACAATTATTCGAACGCGCAAAACGCGGCATCCAAGTGAACGGCAAGACCCGCAAGCAGGTAGCCTCGCTGATGCAGGATATGTTAAAAGCCGAGTCGTTCAAACGTTTGATGATCCTGTTACAGATATTGGATATCATCGCCCGTAGTACCGAGGTGGAATACCTATCCAGCATCAGCTTTTTGCCTAACCCTGAGCAATCGGCTAACGACCGAGTGAACGCTATTTACGAGTACTCCATCAATAACTACATGAACAAGATATCGCTGGAAGAGGTAGCCAAGGTAGCCAACATCAGCCCAAATTCTTTCTGTAGATATTTTAAAGCGAATACTGGTAAAACCTACTCCGGATTTTTGTTAGAGTATAAAGTTGGGGTGGCCTGCAAACTTTTGATAGAAGATAAGCTGAGCATCCAGCAGATCTGCTATGAGTCAGGATTTAACAACTTCGCGGGATTTTATAAGTACTTTAAAAAGATCACGGGTAAAACGCCGCATAATTATCAAAAGGAGTTTATTGCGCAAAATTGACCTTGCCGGATCGGCTTCTACTTCTTCCGCAGCGTATTTAAATTCCAGTTGACACCGATGGCTAAGCCTGCGGTCTGTAATTTCGACTGGCTATCCCCTATCTGTTTAAGCGGCAGTTTAAAATATGGCTGAAAACTTAATCCGAACTTAGGCGTAAGTTGGCGGGTGTAAGTTACCTGCAGGTTCATGGTGCTTGCAAAATAGCGGTCGGTAGTGCCTATACTCATTTCGGTCGGGTTAAAATCAGGGTCGATGTAACTGTACTGATAGTTTTGCGACGTCATGATATAGGACGAGATACCTGCACCCACGCTGAATTTATTTTGAGCATGGCTATAAAGCTGATAATCTAAATTTAAAGGGATATCGATAATACCGCTACGCACATTGGCCTGAGAGTAGCCACGCGCTACGGCCATGTATCCCCACGGATCGTAAGACGAGCCGTAACGCTTGATCGAGTAGGCGGCACCGGTACTAAGCTTAAACCGGTTCACGCTTGCCGAAAATAGCAGACCAACATTCAGGCCCGATTCTACGTTCAGCATAGCGCCCAAACCATTCACCTCTGGCGCGCCCATAAAACTCAAGGCAAATTGCGGACGGAATGATGAAGCCGAGGTTTTGATGGATGCCTTATTTTGCTCAGCCGTCACCTGAGCGATATCACGAGTGGCGGCGATATTGTTATTCATACTATCGGCTCCCACGATCGTAGTTGCCGCAACAGCTGTATTGTTGGCAGGGAGCGTGTTGGCTGCAATTACAGGTTGCTCGGTAACAGTTGTACCTACAGGGGCCTGTCCATTATCGCTCGCCGGTGGTTGATCCGTTGCTGCAGCATCATTTGGCAGCAAATTAGTTACCTGTGTTGGTTGCGATGGAAGAGCGCCTTGCCTGTTGACAGCCGTGCGGTCCAGGGTACGAGGGGCAACGTTAATATTATTAGCAGCCAGGCGTTGCGGTTTTGAATTACTAACGTCAACCGGTAAAGCTGCCTGAGCAGGGCTTTCTTTCTGATCATTAGTATCTTCAATCAGATTCTTTTTTATAACCGCGGTTTGCGGTTGTTGCTTTTGTTTGATGGCTTTTGGCATCAATACCCATAAACCCACGGCCACTAATAGTACGGCGGCAGTGCTTATGGGCCACCAAAGTGCAATGATCTTTTTGTTACCTGATGCGCCATCCAATCTTTGGGCAAGGGCGTCCCATTCCTCCTCGCGGTGGGGCACTTTATGTTGCGGCTCGGCAAGGCTGTTCTTGAACAGATCGTCTAACTGCTTATCTATATCCCGTTTCATTCCTGTCAATTCCTTTCATTATATCCCGGGGCGGCACCATCGCTCCGTTAAAAGCCACTATGGGCAAATAATTCTCTGCACTTCCGTAAGTTTTCCCGGGCGCCGGGGCGTCCGAATCCTGTATCCACTGTTTCAGCTTGGCTCGTGCCTTGAACAGGCAGGATTTTGACGTACCCGGACTAATGTCCAGCAGTTCGCCTATCTCCTCGTGCGTGTAGCCATCAATGGCATACAGGTTAAAGACGGTACGGTAAGATCGGGGCAAGCGTTGCACCATATCCAGCAGGTCGTTGTAATTTAACCTGGCGCTCGCCACTTCGTCGTGCCCCAGGTGTATGGCCTGATCCAGATCCTCATTATAAGCCATTTTTAAATTGGCCCGGTAATGATCTATAGCTACGTTGGTCATTATCCTGCCCAACCAGGTGCGGAAAGGGCGGGCAACATCGTAACTGTTTATCTTAGTGAACGCTTTAAAAAAACCTTCGTTAGCCAAACCGGCAGCCTCGTCCCTATCGGCAGCGTAGCGCAAGCAAATATGCATAGCAAAGCTATAAAAGGCCTTGTAAACCTCCTTTTGGCTTTTGCGGTCCTGCCTGATGCAGCCATCAATAAGTTGACGAAGTTGCTCTTCCTTCATATTTGGCTTAAGCCTGGTTTAACGAACGGAAGACCGTCCGCGTAGTTACGCTGTTTTGGAATAATTGGTTGCCTCAAGATATGAAAAATATTTTCGGGCCACAGATCAGGGTGTTTCCCTTCTCATATCTCATATCTCATATCTCATATCTCATATCTCATATCTCATATCTCATATCTCATATCTAAATTAGATACTTAAAATTTGCCGAAACAGTTTTTTTTCGTAACATTATATCAACAAACCTAAATACATCGACCTAACCGGCTATATCATGAAAAAATACCTGACCATCCTCTTTTTACTGACCTCGACTATCTCTTTCGCGCAAAGCAACACCGCAACCATCTCCGGCAAGTTCGCTAAACGCCCTGCTGATACTGTATTGCTGATCAACTACGCGCAATTACCAACCAAGATCCCGGTAGCTAAGGATGGTACTTTCAGTTCGACATTCAAGATAGATAGCGGGCAATATTACCGTTTAGACGCATCGTTCGTTTACCTGGCGCCACAAATGGTGTTAACGATGAATGTCAACGGCGACAGCCTAAGCTTTAGCGGCAAAGGCAGCGTTGAAAATAAGGTCATGGTAACGATAGAGAAGTCGATGGCTAAGTATATCCCATTTAAAAATGGCGAATATTATGGCAAAGTGCTGGATATCAAGCTACCTGTTTTTTTAAAACAAATGGACGATTACAAAGCCAACTCGCTAAAGCTGATCGCCGGTGTTAAGGGAGCAAGTAAGTTCTATAACAAAACCCAACAACAGCAGACTGAGTATCTTATCCGTTCGGCTTTACATACTTACCGCACGCGTTATGGTAAAGACCCTGCAGTGGAAAAAGAATATTTCGACTATCAGGATTCACTGCTCTCGGTAGGCAGACAGCCGGACAGCGTAAGATCGATGGAGTACCAGAAAAAAATGCGGGTCTTGAAATTATCTGCTGCTGACGATGCTATGCTGAACAGCAAAATATGGGATGGCTTTGATATGAACAATGTAGCGCTTTACAAAACCTTTGGGGTATATAATACGATGCTGGAAAAACGGCTGGACCAATTAACACAAGCCGAAGGTCAGCGATCGCCGGAGTTTAGATCCAAAGACGCCGACCTGCAAAAATTCCTGACCATTGATAAGGAGATAAGCAACCCCTTCGTGAAAGATATACAGCTTTACATGTTAATGCGCCGAATGATCCGCGCCGGTGACAAACTTACGGTTAACTATAACCGTTTTATGGCTGCATTTACAGACGATAATTACAAAGCCGTGGCAACGAAAACTTACAACAAATTGCAAAGCGTATTGCCGGGCCAGCCGTCGCCATTATTTGTTTATAACGACCCAAGCGATAAACCTTTGGCGTTGAAAGATCTGCAAGGCAGTTACGTTTACATAGATGTTTGGGCTACCTGGTGCGGCCCTTGCAAAGCAGAGATACCATCGTTAAAAATGGTAGAAGGAAAATATCACGATAAGAATATCAAATTCGTCAGTGTATCAGTAGATGCCATGAAGGACCTCGGTACCTGGAAGAATTTTATTAAAGACAACCAATTGGGCGGCATACAAGTGATCACCGAGAAAGCGGCCGGATCGGCCTTTATTCAGGAATATAACATCAACAGCATACCTCGCTTTATCCTGATAGACCCGCAAGGCAACATCGTTTCGGCTGATGCGCCGCGGCCATCCGATCCGGAACTGGTGAAACTACTGGATAAGTCGTTAGCTGCTAACTGATCTACTGATATTACAATATAGATCTGTAACTTTAACTGAACTAACCTATTGCGTCGTCAACTAAACTGTTCCCGACCCCCAATACCTGCTACATACCTACAAACATGAAAAAAAGTATCCTCATTATTTTCGCGCTGGCATCAACAGTTAGCTATGCGCAAACTAAAACAGCTACCGTAAGCGGCAAATTCGGCATCCGCCCGTCGGACACGGTGACGCTCGAAAAAGGCGATCATAAGCCTATCAAGATCCCCGTAGCCAAGGATAATACCTTTAAATCGACATTCAAGTTAGATAGCGGCGACTATTACCGCTTCAACGGCATGCCGCTGTACCTGGCCCCGCAGATGGATCTGAGCATAGATCTGGCCAAAACCACCGGCCCTACCTTTAGCGGCAAAGGCGGCGCCGAGAACCAGGCCATGCTGGATATCAACAAGAACATCAATAAAAATCTGCCATTCGAGAACGCGGAGCTTTTCCAAAAACCGCTGGATATGCCGCTGGCCGACTTCCTGAAACAGATGGACGAGTATAAAGCAAGCTCGCTCCAACTGATCGCCGATACCAAAGGCACGCCTTACTACACCAAAACCCAGCAGCAAGCGGTGGACTATAACATCCGCTCGGCCATATCTAAGTATCATTTAAAATATGGCATCGACCCGGTGATCCAAAAACAGTCTATGGATTACATGGTGGCTAACATAGCTAACCGCCCGGCCGATTTTATGACCAAGGTGATGGAGTATCAAAATAAGATGCATGTACTGAGATTACCGATAGAAGACACGCAAACCATATTTAGCAAAGTTTGGGAAGGCTTTGATGTGAACAACGCCAACCTGTATAAATTTTCGGATACCTATCGCACCATGTTAGATCAGCGCCTAAGTACGCTACAAGCTTTAGAGGGTAGCCGCACGCCAAGCTTTAGGGGCAGGAACATCTATCAACAAAAACTCCTGACCATCGGTAAAGAGGTAAGCAACCCTTACGTGAAAGACCGCCTGCTGTACACCGCCATGCAAATGGTGATCCGCCCCGGCGATAGCCTGACGGTTGATTATAATAAATATATGACCGTTGCTACCGACCCGTATTACAAGGACCTGGTGACAGCATCATACAACAACCTGTTAAAATATAGCCCGGGTAAACCCGCCCCACTGTTCACCTACAACACACCCGACGAAAAACCGGTATCCTTAAGCAGCTTAAAAGGCAGCTACGTTTACATTGATGTTTGGGCCACCTGGTGCGGTCCGTGCATTGCCGAGATACCATCGTTAAAAAAGGTGGAGGAACAATATCATGACAAGAATATCAAATTTGTAAGCTTGTCTATCGATGACCTGAAGGACAAGACCAAATGGAAAAATTATGTGGCCGATAACAAACTTGGCGGCATACAGATCATGGCTGATAATGCCTGGAAGTCGGGCTTTGTAAAGAGCCTGAATATTAACAGCATCCCGCGCTTTATTTTGATAGACCCGAAAGGTAATATCGTATCGGCCGATGCTCCGCGCCCGTCGAATGCGGAGTTGGTGAAGTTGCTGGATAAGTCGTTAGAGACGATGTAACCGATCGCCTAACAGAAATTTAAGTAACGCCTCCCGGACATTGCTCCGCGAGGCGTTCTTTTTTTAATGAATATTTAATGCGCCCATATATTTCTAACTACCAATTAGTTATATTTGGATATCACACCTTAAGTATTCACCCGCTAACCTTTACGATCATGCCGAACCACCTTTCAACCTTAGGGATCATCCACACCATCATTAGCATTTTTGCCCTTATTGCCGCCTTTGTTGCCTTGCCAAGGTACGGGCGCATCAGCCCGCGCAGTGCTACAGGGAAGGTCTACATTTTCCTGACCGTCATCACCTGCCTTACCGGCTTCCCTATCATGCGCTTTGGGCATCCAAGTCCGGGCCATTTTTTAGGGCTGATCATCTTGCTGATCCTGCCTGTTGCAGTCTACGCGAGATCCATAAAATTTTTAGGGCAAGCATGGGCTTATGTCGAAGTGATTCTGATGAGTACCACGCTATTTCTATCATTGGTACCAGCGGTGAACGAGACCCTGACGCGCCTGCCTATCGAAGCACCCTTAGCTACCGGACCGGATTCTCCTATCTTAAAAATGTCCTTGCTGGTTTTATTGCTGTTGTATTTTGCAGGCGTAACCTATCAGGTGATCAAACTGAAAAAGAACATCAAGCTGAGCGGACGTGTTGTGATGTAGTGCCAGCCCTGTTTGGTCAACCGATCTGTCAATGTTTCGTCTTGGAGGCTGACTTTTGTAACCAAATAGTCAAAAATTAAAAACCTGCTTTAACCATTTTCTAATGGCCATTATTTTTGCAGCTCATCTATCTAAACGCTGGAAAAATGGTACGCAAGGCATTTTCTGCAATAGCTTTAGGGCTACTTTACCTCATATCACTGTTACCGCTTCGGTTTTTATATTTTTTGGCCGACGGCTTCTATTTCATCCTCTATTACGTGGTGGGTTACCGCCGCAAGGTGATAGACCAGAACCTGCAGAACGCCTTCCCCGAAAAGACAGCGACCGAACGCGAACTGATCCGCAAGAACTACACCCACTATCTGGCAGATATGGTGGTAGAGACCGTGAAGTTGCTGACCATGTCGGCTAAGCAGGTGCGCGAACGGGTGACGGTGTCCAACACCAAACTGGTGACCGATGCCTTCAATGCCGGGCAGAGCGTGATCGGTGTGCTGGGCCATTACGGCAATTGGGAAATGAATGCGCTAAGGTTCAGTCAATTGTTTAAGGAGCGCCGGGTGATCGTTTATAAGCCACTGAGCAATAAATTGTTCGATCGGATGATGATGCGGATGCGGTCGCGCTTTGGGGCTACGCTGGTAGCTATGAAAGATACGGCCCGCAAGTTGGTCGAATTCCGCCGCGAACCTACGGTGACCGTGTTGGTGGGCGACCAAACCCCGGCCCGATCAGACATCAAATATTTTACCCAATTCCTTAATCAGCCTACGGCGGTGTTCCTTGGTCCCGAAAAATTAGCTAAGATGACCAATAGCGTGGTAGTTTTTTGCGACATCAGGCCTACCGGGCGCGGGCATTACCATTGCAACTTTGTGCCGCTGTATAATTCGCCTAAGGAGACCGCCGAACACGAGATCACCGATACCCATGTGCACTATCTGGAAGAAGTGATCCGCCAAAAACCGCAGTACTGGCTATGGAGCCACCGCCGCTGGAAATTTCAACCACAGGACGTTTTTGGGCAGGATGCTGCCGAGCTTACCATGGCCCCGCTTAATACGTTACAAGCCTCCGCGTAACTCATTTACGCCCCAATTATTTCAATTTATTTTCGGTATAAATTGCATTTAGTACTTGACAAGCCGGCGGCATTCCCGTCGGTTTTTTGTATATTTGTATCGTTCATGTTACATCAATTATCCGGACGTGAATGCCCCTGCCATCCGGCATTTTGATGAACAAATTTACCCTTCCGTAGTATCCGCGGACCGCGTTCATTTCTTATTGAACTTTTATCACTTATCCTATCCATCTAACTATGGACGACTTTTTAGCTGCCCGCTCCCAAATGGCCCTTTCGTTAGGGTTCCACATCATTTTTTCGTGCATTGGCATGGTCATGCCGTTCTTCATGGCTGTATCGCATTACCTGTGGCTGCGCACCGGGAATGAGAACTATAAGAACGTGACCAAAGCCTGGAGCAAAGGTGTGGCCATCTTCTTCGCTACCGGCGCGGTATCGGGCACGGTACTTTCTTTTGAGTTAGGCTTGCTGTGGCCAACGTTTATGAAACACGCCGGGCCGATATTTGGTATGCCATTCTCGCTGGAAGGTACGGCCTTTTTTATCGAGGCTATCGCGCTGGGTTTTTACCTGTATGGTTGGGATAAATTTAACCGCTGGTTCCATTGGCTGACGGGCGTGATGGTAGGTATTACCGGTATCGCATCGGGCATATTAGTGGTGGCGGCCAATAGCTGGATGAACAGCCCGTCGGGCTTCGACTTTGTGAATGGCCAGTATCTCAACATCGACCCGATGAAAGCCATGTTCAACCAGGGTTGGTTCTCGCAAGCGCTGCACATGTGTATAGCAGCCTTCGCGGCAACGGGTTTCGCGGTGGCTGGTATCCACGCGCTGATGATGTTGCGGAAACAGAATGTTGGCTTCCATAAAGCATCATTTAAGATATCGGCCGTGTTCGCCATTGTGGCGGCGTTTTTGCAACCTTTAAGCGGCGATATTTCGGCCAAGTTCGTGGCTAAAAGTCAGCCCGCAAAATTGGCCGCTATGGAGGCCCATTTTAAGACGGATACGCACGTCCCGCTGATCATCGGCGGCATTCCCGACACTAAAAAGCAGGAAGTTAATTATGCCATAAAACTACCCGGCGTGCTCAGCTGGATGATCACCGGCGACCCCGCAAAACCTGTTACAGGTTTAGACCGGATCCTTGTGAAAGATCAGCCACCTGTAGCGGTAACACATTATGCCTTCCAGATCATGGTCGGGTTGGGTATGATGATGATGGCGATAGGCGCGATAGGCCTGGCGGCATTTTTTAAGTGGCGGCAATGGCTGCACCAGCCTTGGTTCTTAAAACTATTTATTGCCGCTACCCCGGCCGGGTTTATCGCCGTAGAGGCTGGCTGGACGGTGACCGAAGTTGGTCGCCAACCCTGGATCATTAACGGCGTAATGCGCACGGCCGACGCGGTAACACCTATGCCGGGTATTCAATACTCATTCTACCTGTTCACGGCGGTTTACGTAACGCTGTCCATCGTGGTGGTATTCCTGCTAAAACGCCAGATCCAAATGGTGCCGGTGATCTATGATAAACCTCAGCTGAACCCTGCCTTATGATGCTCTATATCGTTATCGCTTTTTTATGGTGGTCTATTCTGCTCTATCTTTTGATGGGTGGGGCCGATTACGGCGCCGGTATCCTGGAGTTACTCACCCGGGAGGGTAACCGCGCCGGGCTTAAAAAGACAGCCTACCGCGCCATCGGGCCGATCTGGGAAGCCAACCACATGTGGTTGATCATTGCCGTAGTGATCATTTTTGTAGGTTTCCCCGATGTTTACTCGCTGGTATCGGTCCACTTGCACATCCCCTTGACTATTATGCTGATGGGTATCATTGCAAGGGGCACGGCCTTCACGTTCCGTAATTACGATGCTGTACACGATAGCTGGCACCGCCTTTACGACAGGATCTATATGTATTCCAGTTTTATCACCCCCATGTTTTTGGGGATCATTGCCGCTACAGCTATCTCAGGCAGGATAGATACCGATGCTACCGACTTCCCATCCGGTTACATCCTTAACTGGTTCAACTGGTTCCCGCTTAGTGTTGGTTTGTTCACGGTATGTTTATGCGGGTCCTTAGCGGCCATATTTTTGGCAGGAGAAGTTCCCGGCAGCGACGAAAAATGGCGCTTCATCCGCAAAGCCAAACAGATGAACGGACTGGCAACCCTATTCATGGTACTGCTGTTTGTGAGCGCATCTTTACAAGGCATCCCACTGTTCCGCTGGTTGTTCGGGAATGTCATCAGTCTGATCGCTGATGTCATCGCCGCCGCGTCTCTGGCCATGACCTGGTATATGATCTACCAAAGCAGGGTAAAAACTTCCCGTTTTTATGCCGGGTTGATGGTGATGTCTTTACTGATATCGGTCAGCTATCCTCACTTTCCTAATATCGTATTGTTGAAGAATGGCGGTTCGTTATCTATCCTTGATCACGCCGCGCCCTCGGCAACCATTAATGCCTTGGGTATCGCCTTGCTGGCGGGTAGCGTATTCATTTTGCCGGCTTTGGTTTATTTGATCTGGAGTTTTGCGAAGAAGCGGTCGGTTGTTGATGAAGACCATTAAACTTTGTGGCTAATTTAACCACTAAGGACACAAAGAGAGGAAGCACAAAGGACACAAAGCTATGCAAAGGGGGCTTTGTCAATTGTTGAGGGTCAACTGTGGCTGAATAATTACAGATGAAGGGTTGAGGTTAGCGTAGAGAATAAATACAAGTTCAGAAAGGATTACGGCCACTTAATAACCTGACCATTCGATGTTTGATCAAACTTGACAAAGTCCCTCCTACAGATTCGATCCAATTCGGGTATGCCTCATCCATGTAAGCCTCATAAACTATAGGGTCTTCTTGATCTTCGTCTAAATAAACGAATAAAAATTGCGTTCCTGCATTATAAACATCAATAACGAAGAACGGGCGCGTAATACAATAATTTCTTCCGAAAGAGGTAAGATATGCTCTTGAAGATCCTTGCATTTCTGCTTGAGAGTCGTTCAATCCATAGTCAAGCACGTAGCAATCGTTGCCCGCCAACAACAATAGCTCCCTTAACGCGACTGGGAATTGCTGACCACTGTTATAAATATTTTCTAAACTAACGACCTCGGTAACGGAGATGGGTTCAAGCACTTTAACGTAATCGGAACCTTCTTTACGAAAAGTAGGATGCTCGACAAGCTTTTTTAAATCTTTGATCTCCATATCAGTTTATTATTTTTAAGCCTTTGCGCTTACTGGCTTCAGTCTGTAACTGAACACCTACAGACTTCCCCTCATCATTCTCCAATACTATTTCTTCTTCCCCAAAAACATCCATCCACCCAGAACTGACGCCGGAGCGAATACCGCCATCGCCTGCACCTGTGTCCAAGAGCTACCTGTCGACTTTAACATAGAGAACAACGCGAAACCTGCTATAATGACCGCCAGTGCAAAATTAGGTTTAAGATCATTGGTCCGGGCAATGAGTTGCAGCACATAGCCCGCCACCATCGACCAGAATGCGCCGTAAACCGCCGTCAGCAATTGGAAACCGCCCGTAGCCGGGGCATGGGGCTTATGACCGGATAGCTGAAAGTATGCCACACCGGTGATCACAAAGATGGTATAACCGGCTATCACGCCTAAAATTTTCCTTACCATGGATCTCAGCTTATACTACTAAAAGATACTAAATCATCCGCCTGCCTAAGTTCGTATTTTGGTCGCACAAAAAATTCAAGCGACTCGCCTAAAATTAATACGACCAGCCAACATGGTTTACGTCATTAAGTCAGGACATTTTCAACAAACTGACTGTCAGTTACTTATAATATTCTAATTTTAAAAAATGTTAACCTTTGTAAACTTTCATTTTGCGGCGACGAAAATTCTGTATCAACGAAAACCTTTTAGACCACTTACCACAAACAATTGCGCCGAAACGCTATTTTAGTACCCAATGGAGTTGATAGAAGAATTACATATCGTACTGAAACTAATAGCGGCATTTATATTGGGCGCATTTATCGGCTTCGATCGCGAGCGGGATGGCAAAAGCGCCGGGGTGCGCACCTACGCGGCCGTTTGTTTAGGATCGACGTTATTTACCGATATCGGCCAAAACCTGGGCGATATCTCTGCCGGCTCGCGCATTATCTCTAATATCATTTCGGGTATCGGTTTCCTTGGCGCCGGTATCATCTTTAAGAACGAGAAGACAAACTCGGCCGAGGGCCTTACTACCGCCGCTACGGTTTGGTGTACTGCCGCTATTGGCGTTGCGGTGGGTTTGGATATGTTCATTATCGCTATAGTTGGCGCAGTAGCGGTTTATAGCCTGCTTACGCTTCCTAAATTCGGCTTCTACGTCCGCTGGAAAAAAAGCATCAAACAAAAGCGGGGGCCACAGGACGATGAATATCCTGATTGATGACGTTACTTATCTGATCAAAAGCAGAATTTACATCCTTTACATTTTAATTTACAGTTTTTACAGCGCCCGTTCTGTTGGTCGTTAATAGGTTTGCAGCATCAACAAAACAATTGATGCCATGCTAAAAAAACCTTTATTTTTTGTTACGCTTGCCTTGTTCACCCTTTCGGTGCGCGCACAGACCTATCAGTTAGATGTTAAAAAAAGTAAGATCCTTTGGGATACCCGCAAAGTTGTCGGTCAGCACCAGGGCGACATCCTATTCAAAAGCGGCGTACTGAATAACGTTGTAGGCGGCAGGCCTGATAACGGCACCTTTGTGATTGACATGAATACCATGCGATCTACCGACCGCAAGAAAAAATCGGAGAACAACAAGGTGGACCGGGAGATGCGCACACCGGGTTTCTTTGACGTGAAGAAACACCCGACGGCAGCGATGACGGTGAAGTCGGTCACCTACTCTGCCGGTACGATCTACAAAGTCACCGGGGATCTTACCATCAAAGGCATCACCCACCCTATCGCCTTTGATGCCGACATCCAAACCAACGCCGACCAACTGACCACCAAGGCTGATATCGCCTTCGACCGCGAAAAGTGGGAGATAGACTTTCAGCAGAAAAAGAAAGACTGGAACTTTTTTGATGCAATAAAGAACCAAGCCGTAGCCAATATGATAGCCGTTAAACTGGATCTGGTGTTTAATAAACAAGTGGCCAGATAGCATCATCGAGAACTTTGCGCCCCCGCTCCTACCTGTTGAATTTCATGGTAAAAATGCTCCGGGGAAAAGTATGGGGCGCAAAGTTGATCGGGCAATGCAACACGCTTATTACTTGCACTTACCCGTGGTAAAGGGTATAATTGCGGTATGTCTACCCAAACCAATACCGACCTTTTAAAGACCAGGCAACATTTTGAGATACTCGACGGGCTGCGCGGCATAGCGGCCATATCTGTAGTGGTGTTCCACTTTATGGAGATAGCCGTGCCCGATTACAAGGAGAGTTTCATCGCCCACGCTTACCTGGCAGTCGATTTCTTTTTTTGCCTTTCGGGCTTTGTCATAGCCTATGCTTATGATGCTAAGTTGAAAGATATCGGTTTGGCTGCGTTCTTTAAACTGAGGTTGATCCGCCTGCATCCGTTAGTGATCATTGGGTCGATATTGGGCTTGCTCTGTTTTGTGTTCGATCCGTGGAGCGACCTGTTTATCAAAAAGGGTATTAAAGATTCGGTGATCATGTTCGTAACGTCGTGCTTTATGATTCCCTACCCTAACATGCCCGAGCGATATTTTAACCTGTTCCACCTTAACCCACCAAGCTGGTCGCTGTTTTGGGAATATATCGCCAACATTGTTTACGCCTTCGTATTTGTAAAGATGAACAATAAATGGACGTGGTTATTGCTACTGGTGGCCGCCGGACTGTTATGCTACGAGTCGTACTTAGAAGGCCAACTAAGCGTAGGCTGGGGCGCGACCAACTTTTGGGGCGGCCCGGTAAGGGTGTTCTACTCTTTTGTTGTCGGGATGCTGGTTTACCGTAGCCGGTGGATGATCAAGTCGAACTTAGGATTTTTACCCATTGGTCTGCTTACACTGGCAGCTTTCCTGATACCGTTCCGCTCAGCCCAGATCAATCGTGTTGTCGATGCCTTGGTGGTGCTGTTCTACTTCCCGTTCCTGGTCGCTTTGGGCGCAGGTGCTACTTTACGTCCGTCGTTAAAAAGGATCTGCCAATGGTCGGGTGAGATATCTTATCCGTTATACATGGTTCATTACGGCTTCATTTGGCTATACATGAGCTGGATAGAGAAATTTAAACCCACACTTGGGGATATGACCATCGTGCTCATCATTGGCACTATTGCCTTACTGCTTTTGGCTAAAGCAATATTGAAGTGGGTGGATGAACCGATACGGAAGAAGTTGAAGGGTGTGATGATTAAGCGGTAACTTTTTTCTTAACCACAAAGGACACAAAGAAAGAAAGCACAAAGGACACAAAGCTTTGCAAGTATTATAAACTATGCCTTTGTGCCCTTTGCGAAAATCTTTGTGCACTTCGTGGTTAATCTTCACTCGATCTCATATTATCAATGCCAACTCTCATCCCACCAGGGATCCAACTTTGGTTTAGATCCGATAACATAAGGCTCGCCCAGCATGGGTACCGATACCGCTTGCTTTAAACTATCGGCCGACTTTAAGAATAAGCGCACCGGCTCATCCCAAGGATGGTAGGCTTCAGCAAATTTGGCCCAGTGCACGGGAATGGCCGTTTTGGCTTTCAGATCAATGACCGCTTGCACACTTTGCGAGGGGTGCATGTGGGTGGTTTTCCAATTATCGTTATACTGCCCGCACTCGATCATGGCCAGATCCATTGGTCCATATTTATCACCGATCTTTTTAAAATGCGTTCCATAGCCGGTATCGCCACTGAAGAAAACTTTACGCCCTCCGGCGTCGATCACGTATGATGCCCACAAAGTGCGGTTACCTTTAAATACCCTACCCGAGCGGTGCCGCGCGGGCGTGGCGGTTATCTTAATGCCACTTGTGGTGGATGCCGACTCGTCCCAGTTTAACTCGGTTATGATCTTTGGATCGTAACCCCAATGGATGAAGTGTGAGCCAACACCTTTGGGTACGACCACACGTTTTACTTTATCTTTCAGTTTTACAACGGTGCCCATATCCAGGTGATCGTAATGATCGTGAGATATGATCAGCACATCAATAACAGGCATATCCTTCGTTTTGTATTCGTCACTACCGTGATAGGGCTTGATCATCCAACTGAAAGGTCCTGTAAAGCCGCTGAATTGCGGGTCGGCCAGAATATTTCCCTGCTTGGTCTTAAGCAGGAACGATGAATGCCCGAACCAAACTACCGTAGGTGTATCAGCAGGCAAAGCATTCAGATCTGCCTTTACCCATGGCAATTCGTGATCTGGTGTAACATAGGCAGGCTTACTACGCAAACTCCAGGTCAATATCCGCAAAGGGTTGATCTTACGGGGCTTCTGCTGCCCGGCAGTATCCAGGTTACGGAATCCATAGAGACTGTCGTAATTAGCCAAAGCCGCTATCCCTTTCAGATGCTCCCCGGCAGGTATGCGGCCTGTCGAACGGATAGCATTGCAGCTATCGTAAACAATTACGGTCAGCAGTAATAAGATCAGTGTAGCAAGGTGACGCGGCTTTATCCCCATTATTTTAAGATCTGGTTAAACTCCAAACGCTCACCATCTGGCCCTACGATGTTGAAGTATTTGCAACCTTTCGTCCAAAATTGCAGGAATATAGGCTGTAGTTCGATGATAGTGAACCCGGCCTCTTTAACGGCGGCGAAGGTTTCGTCGATATCGTCCACATCAAAAGCGATATGATCTATATGACCATTGCCGCGATTGCGGACCTCGTCGAGAGCGGCCTCAGGCATTTGGTATAGTTCAACAATAATATCGCCTAACTGCATCATTATCACATCGCCTTTACCGGCTACGTGATCAAATTGGGCGGTCATCGCATTAGCAAAACCTAAACGTTGGTAAAACTTTTCAGACTCCTTAATATCTGTTACCGGGATACCGATGTGTTGCAGGTGGTTGATCTTGATAGGCATGTGTTGCGCGATGTTGGGTTGATGTACCAGATAAACGGCTTTACAGCAGCTTTAGTTTATTAAATTTTGGATACCGGCATCTTTTAATTTCAAAGCTTGCCGGGCAATTTCTTCCCGATCAATAGCGGGTAGATTGGGGATATGGTAAAACGATATCGTACTTCCGACATGGGCTTGAATAATGCTCTCCGTGTATTCGTCAGCATCACCATTAAAAATGATAGCCTTGATATTAATGCCGCGACTTTTTAATGCTTCGATAGATAGCAATGTGTGGTTGATGCTGCCCAGGTAATTCCGCGATACCAGTACGGCGTCGGCATTTAGTTTTGGGATCAGGTCGATCACTAAATGTTTGTTATTCAGCGGGACCATTAAACCACCTGCGCCTTCGATCAAAAGCTGGTTATCTGTTTGCGGCAGCTGAAAATGATCAATATCGATATCCACACCATCCAGATCAGCCGACTTATGCGGCGAGAATGGCTGCGTCAATGCATAAGCTTCGGGATGGAATTTGGTGATCGGGTTGCTCACCAAACGCTTTACTTTAATGGTATCACTATTATCCAGATCACCTGCTTGCACAGGTTTCCAATAGTCGGCTTGCAGGGCTTCGGTCAGTATGGCCGATACTACGGTCTTGCCAACATCGGTACCAATACCGGTTACAAATATGGGGTTGCTCATAAGGTAAATTTATTGATGATGGTGGACAAACCAATAATTTCGGCCTCGGTATTAAAGCTGTGGATGCAGATGCGCAAACGCTCGGTGCCAGCAGCCACCGTCGGGCTTAATATCGGGCGAACGTCATAACCTGCTTGTTGTAGCTCAGTCGACAGGCTTTTTGCAGCATCGTTACTTTTCAGCAAGATGCACTGTATGGCGCTATCGCTTGGGATCAATTGGAGCGTCGCGTTAGCAAAACTTTGTTTGAAGAGATAGATGTTATGATGCAAGGCATCACGCTCATCTTCGCAACTATTCAGCAGGTCGTAAGCCACCTTAGCCGCCGCCACTTGATGAAATGGCGCAGCAGTAGTGTATATAAATGACCTCGAGAAATTGATCAGATATTGCCGCAGCACATCATTGCCCAACACAACGGCCCCATGGCATCCCAAAGCTTTACCGAACGTTACAACCTGTGCAAACACTCGCTCTTGTAAACCCAATTCGTCAACCAACCCTTTGCCAAACACTCCTGTGGCGTGGGCTTCATCTACGATGAGGTTGGCGTTGTATTCTTGTGCGATATCGGCGATGTCGGCAAGCGGGGCCGAATCGCCATCCATAGAGTAAATGCTCTCGATAGCAATGTAGATATTACCGGTAGCTTGTTTCAACTTGGCGATCAGGCTATCGGTATCATTGTGTTTAAACCGATAGCGGTTAGCATAACTTAGACGGCAACCATCGATAATAGAGGCATGTACCAACTCGTCGGTAATAATGGTATCGCCCTTTTGAGGGACGGATGAGAATAGGCCGACGTTAGCATCATAACCAGAGTTAAAGATCAAGCCCGCAGGATACCCTTGGTAACCGGCGATCTGTTTTTCCACATCTTCGGCATAAGTGGTATTGCCGGCCAACAGTCGCGAGCCTGTCGAACCAGTCATTATCACGGGATGCGCACTTACTTCCGAAGCAATAGCTTTGGCAAATTCAGGCGAGCGGGCAAAACCCAGATAATCGTTAGAGCAAAAGTCCACAAGAGCGTTTTCCGGCTTTAGCGTGCGGTAGTTGCCTGCCGCCTTGCGTTCGTCCAGTTTAGTTTGCAGATGTTGATCAGCGTTGCGCACTCCAATTAAATTTGGGCTAAAATAACGAAAGCGGCCCGTAAGCCGCTTTCATTATAACATATCTCTGCAAAAATTATTTTGTAGGAGGTGGAGGTGGGGTACCACCGCCTTGGCCACCCTGACCGCCGCCTTGTCCGCCACGGTTCATACGCTCTGCCATTTGTTTTTTGTAAACTTCTTTTTGCTCGTCGGTCAATACCGCTTGTATCTTAGCTTGATAAGTGGTCATTAACGGACGGAAAGCCTGCATCATCGCCTGGCGATCGTCGCCGGCGGCTTTCATAATGCTATCGCGTTTTGCAGTTTGCTCAGTGTAGATCGCTTTAACTTTAGCAGCCTGGTCATCGGTTAATTTTAAAGATGCAGTTAACGCTTTAGTCTGCTCTTCCGGCGTGCCGCCCATACGACCACGACCGCCACCTTGACCACCCTGGCCACCGCCACCTTGGGCAAAGCTCATTGCTGTTGCTCCTAATACAAAGCAAGCAGCTAATAATAATTTTTTCATTTTCAGTTTATTTTTAAGTTTAAAATAAAGATATACCCTAATAACGTCATTTACAACAGCAAGTGATAAACGATCATAAATGTTACGAAACCAGCCTGCTACAAACAACAAAAGCGGCCGATCAGCCGCTTTCGTAAAATATTATTTTGCAAACACTATTCGGTTGGAGGAGGCGGAGGCGTACCACCTTGTTGGCCACCCTGACCACCACCGCCACCTTGACGACGACGTGCCGCCTGCTCTTCCTGCGCTTTTTTCCAGGTCGCTTTTTGCTCGTCGGTAAGCAAAGCGGTTATTTTGTCGGTCTGCGCCTTCCTTAAAGGCTGCATAGCGGCCGTCATCGCTTGCCTGTCGCCGTTAGCAGCCGTGCGGATGCTATCCATCTTTTTAGTATCAGCAGCGTATATGGCTGTAACCTTGGCCAATTGATCGTCGGTCAGTGATAATTGCGTTTGTAGCCTTTTAGCCTGTTGCTCAGGAGTACCGCCCATACGGTTACCGCCCTGTCCACCGCCTTGACCACCCTGGCCGCCGCCCTGAGCAAAGCTCATAGCTGTTGCACCGATAACGAAGCAAGCAGCCAATAATAATTTCTTCATATCTTATTCAGTTTTAAAGTATAAGATAAAGATAGAGGCTATTAGTTTAGCTGCAACGTTGTAACTTAATTGTTGCTGTTTTTCTCCAGCTTAGATATCGACCGTTGCATCTGCGCCACCATGCCGGTCAGGCTCTCCATAGTAGGTTCAGGAGTGGGCTCAGGCAGGTGTGTGCTGAAATAACCTTTAGCTTTCCATATCTCAACGATATCCTCCGGGGCAACTTCGTAAGGGTCATATACCGGATTGTCCGACACCAGTTTTAAGCTCTTATTATCTTTAAAGCGGCTGGCTATCCTTTTATATACTACACCTTCGCTTTTAGATACCACTACATAGGTATCCCCTGCTTTGATATCGGCCCAGCGCTCCAGGTACTCACCTATAATAATACTGCCCGACTGCAGGGGCAACATCGAGTCGCCATTGATCTCGAAAGCACGATAAGTGCCTTGTTTGAACATCGGTAAATAGAACTTTGGCAGCGTAGCCACGTACTGCGGGTCAGCATAACCGTTAAGATAACCGGCGCTGGCTTTTACGGGTACCATCTCTATGTTTTCGTTATCCTCTTTATCAACCGTAATACTCAGGATGCGAAGATTATTAGGGTCGCCTTTGGGCTTTGGCTTCCAATTTTCGTCGATAGTTTCGTTAATAAAGTCGTCTAAAGTTACGTCAAAGAAAATTGCTAATTTTTTAAGCAGATCATACTTGGGATCAGCTCTATCCTCTTCATATGCACCTACTAATGAGCGCTTTATATTAACAGCATCAGCAAATGCCTGCTGTGTTAAACCCTTCTTTTTGCGAAGAAATTTGATGTTTTGTGAAATTAATGACATAAAAAATTTGGATTTACTAAATCTGTTAGTATCTTTATGCTCATAAAGTTAGTAACAATATTCCAGATCACCAAAATATTTATTAAAATGAGGAACTTTATTTATATCATCACCGATCGTAACCGCAATAATTTACACGTTGGTTTATGCCAGGATCTGCTTAAGACCTTAGATTTTTATGCCGAAATGCCTACGCTTTTCTTTGATAGCAGCAAGCATTTGAACCGCCTGGTATATTTTGAAGAGATCATTAACGACGATATGGCCATGGATCGTTTTAAATATGTAAGCACCTTCACTCGTCCGCAAAAGGAAAAACTGATCCGCTCTGCCAATGCCGATTGGACCGACCTTACCAAAGGTTTAAAATTGGAGCAACAATTATACAGCAGACCGGCCATCCGACCTTTGAACAACAGGTTACGCAAACCGCTTAATGCCTAACCAGATCGGGCTGAAATAAAATATGCATTAACGGTGTAAGGCATATGGTATAAATAAGTTGATAGAAGCCGCCGGTCAGATCACCCGGGGCTTCGGCATCAGCACACCGTTAACAATATGCAGCATCCCGTTGCTTTGTTTAAAATTAGACTGACTGATGGTGCATTGACCACCTGTTTCATCTGTCAACACTATGTTGCTATTTGCATCAATTGTAGCGATGAGTTTAGTACCTGCAAGGGTTGTAAAAGTTCCCCGTCCCTTGTGTTCTTTAATATTTTTGGCAATGTCATTCGCTGTTACTTTACCGGCAATAGCATGATAAGTTACAATACTGCTTAACTGATACTGATTCTCGGGCATTAGCAAACTATCCAGTTTACCGGCTGATATTTTAGCGAAGGCGCTATTCACCGGGGCAAAAACCGTTATAGGGCCTTTGCTTTCAAAAGTAGTGACCAATCCTGCTGCCTTAATAGCATCGAATAATACCGAACAATCTTTGGCTTTGGAGATATTCTCAGAGATACTCAACTCCGGAAGCATAATGCTCCCTCCGGCGGTCTTCTCTTTATTTGGCGATTTAGCAAACTTTGGAGTGAAAGGATCTTTGATCTGGGCAAAAGCGGTAACGATCGCCAGGTTAAATATGGTGGTTAAAATTATCTTCTTTATCATCGACCGTGACTAAACAAATAAAATGCCATGCATTTTATCCGGACGGCAAAAGTAACAAAAAAGGAGGCCTGCAACAGACCTCCCGTATATCGTCATTAAAAATATTGATCTTAAATTACCAACCTGGTGTAAAACCTAACCCAAACACAGGCTTGCTCACGTCAGAACGGTTGATGGGCCAAGCCAGATACGGCTCCAACACAAAATAACCGAACATATTTACCCTTAATGAAACACCTGTACTCAACGCCGGCACACGGCTATAAACGTTGCGATATACCGGGTTACCGGCATTGTCTCTGATCGGGTTACCGGCACCATCTACATAAGGTGTACGGCTCAGTACCCGGGGGTTAATGGCAAAGTCTATCTGGTCGCCACCGTTCCAGGCTAAACCGGCATCAAAGAAAACGTTGAGCTCAGAGAATAGGAATTTAGAAGGCAGAACCGTCAGTTTTTCCGGGCCGGTAAATGGTAACCTTATCTCAAAGCTGGTCAAGGCCATACGGTTACCTGATAGCTGATCGATAGTGAAGTTATTGGTTGGCACGCCCGAGTTACTATTGGTGAACGTTTGCGACTCGTAACCACGGATAAGGAACGGATAACCTAAATATAGCGGGTAAAGGCTATTACCCGTGCCGCCAAATCTCCCGTAGCTATAAAACCTTGCGGCCAACGTTATCGGTTTAATGCGTTGGTATTTATTAAGGTCGATAGTCGGGGCAAAATAATTGAAGGTGCCAAAATTGAGCTCCCCGCCTATGCGATATCTAAAACCGTTAAGCGGTGCGGCAATGCCAAAGTAAGCATTATCACCTACAAACGCCGTGTTGACATTGAATACGCTAAATGGCTGAAGGCTTACACCACGGTTAGCCGGATCAGCCTCATACTCGGCACGCGGAATGTGACGGCGCTGAACATCAAAGGCACTGCCATTAAGATCGCGATAGGTGGTGAAGCGATCTACACGATAAGAATAATAAGCTGCACCGGCACCAAATTCTATCCGGTTGATCCTTGATAACGGGTACGAGGTGAAGCCACCCACCCTATCCTGAAAAATACGGATAATGTCGTAACGCTCCTCATAAATTGGCACGGTGGTACCGTTATATTGATAGGTGCTTGGCACAAAACTATAGCTACCGTACTGGAATGGAATGTGGGATACGCTACCCCCAAAGTTCCACCTGCCGGCCTGGTTAATGTAGGTGAACATGCCACCAAAATCGTAGATCTCGCCATTAACGGCTAAGCCCGCATAGATCTGGTTGCGGCCCAAAATATCGCTGAACACACCTTGTACACCACTGGCCAACCCTGTACCAAAATTACTTACGCCAACACCTACGCCATTGCTGGCTAAATAATCCAGTTTAAACTGGGGGCGGTATTTGATCTGTTT
The DNA here is from genome assembly GCF_015222005.1 of Mucilaginibacter myungsuensis. Classification (GTDB taxonomy): domain Bacteria; phylum Bacteroidota; class Bacteroidia; order Sphingobacteriales; family Sphingobacteriaceae; genus Mucilaginibacter; species Mucilaginibacter myungsuensis. Next base: position 449,855 of record NZ_JADFFL010000003.1, read on the forward strand.
GATAGAATCAGCCGGAAGGCGCGGATAGGCCAAAAACGCATTTAAGTTAGAGTTGATCTGATCCACCCCTACCGCTTTAAATGGCGGCAACATGGCAGCATCAAAATTAACCTCCTGTGCGCCAACAACGGTCGGTTTAAAGTCGCCGTCCTTAGCGGTATATATCGTATGTTTCTGACCTTTATAGTAAGAATAAACGATATCGTTATTTGCCGACACACTCAGCGCGGGAGAGAATTCCGTAATACCGCTAATACCCGTGAACAGTTTGGTCATCTGCTCTACCTTGCCATCGGCAAAAGTGTAGCGATAAATATTGCGGAATCCATCGCGGTTACTCAGGAAATAAACCTGCTTGCCATCTGAAGAGTAGACCGGGTTAAGGTTATTAGCACCCGTGAACACCGGGATATCGGTGATCTGTTTGGTCTCTACATCCACCTCGGCCAGGTTAAAGCTGATATCCTGCGATCGTACTTTATCATATGTTGCCCTATCGGTGCTGTAGATGATCTTTTTACCATCGCGCGACCAGTTAGGCTGATAATCCGAGAATTTATCGTTGGTCAGCTGGGTAACTTCCTTGGTTTTAAAGCTGTAAGAATATAGATCCCCCTGACCTTCAACCAGCGCCTGGAAAGCAACGTTCTCACCATCCGGGGACCAGGTGATGTTACTGAACTGCTCGGCCTTGCCCATGGATATCTCACCCAAAACCTTTCCGCTTGGTATACTCACTACGATCAGCTTATTACGACCTTTGCTAAATACACTGAACGCGAATTTTTTACCGTCGGCCGACCAACCGCCCGCCGATTCGATAAAGTTGAATTCATCGATGTGGGTATTGTTGATCTTACTGGTGAGCCGGTTCAATATCTTCCCCGTTTGGGCATCGGCCAAAAACAGGTCGATGGTAAATAGTTCCTTGGATGACAAAAACGTCATGTATTTACCATCCGGGCTTACCGAAGGGGCTACGGTGTAATCTCCCCCGGTCTTTGAATCGATAAGCTTACGGCCTGTAGGCGCTTGCGCGGTGTCGGCGTCGTATTGTTTGTAAGCGTTGGTGATGGAGTTCTTCCACAAGGCTGATAGTGTCCGTTCATCATATCCGAAAGTGCGACGAATACCGTATTCCAGACCAAAGCGAGCGGTATTTTTAAAGAAAGGCACAATGACCGAATCGCCATAGGTAGACCCTAAGAATGACCAGAAAGCCTCGCCATAACGGTAAGGAAAATACTTGCCTGATGTGGTGAGATCTTTAATACTTGGGATATCCTTGGTTTGATACGCATCCCGCATCCACATGGCCGTGTAGGCATCTTTTTTACCGATGGACAGATACTCGGCCATACCCTCTACCATCCATAATGGGATATTTCCAATGTTATCCAGACTGGTGGTGTCGTTCCCCATCAAAATATGATACTGAAAGGCGTGCACCAACTCGTGGCCTAATACGTGGCGGGTGGTTTGATTGGTCTCCATGATCGGCATCACCACACGGTTCTTTAACCCTTCGGTAACACCGCCGGTACCTACGCTTATCTCGCCATCAATGGCGGTGGTCTGCTGAAAATCGGGGTGATTGGCGTAAAGGATGACCGGATTTGCCTTACGGAAAGTATCGCGGAACACCTGCTGATGCAGGGTGTACCAAAGCTCGCTCTCCTGCGCAAAACGCTTCAGCAAACTATCGTTCTTCATGTAGTAATAGATCTCGAAATGGGGCGTTTTGTACACCTTAAAATCGAGCCTTTTATAACGGACCTTATTTTGCCCGAAGTACTGCGCGCTTGCCGGTTGACTAACGAACATGGCCGCCACTACGCACACGGCCGCTATAATGTAAGTTCTTAAACGCCTTAACAAATGGTAATTGTTATCCATAGACTGGGTATTGCGGTGTTATAACGCATAAATGTAATCTTATTGCACGATGTAAAAAAACCGTGGCAAAAATTTTAACAATTTACTATCTCCCTTATGGAATATTTACCGGCCCGGTAGGCTCTAAGGTCGGCGTCATAGTGGTATCGATCGGTGCCCAACTGGTATCTACCTCGCCAGTATCGATATGCAGACGCGGAGACGGACAGTCGTACTTTTTATTGATCTTTACCCATGGCTTAGGGAATTGCCCGTAAGTATAGCCCGACTTAGGGTCGTTGTAAACCTTGGTCATAAAACTGCCAAAGATCGGCAAGGCCGTGTGCGAGCCTTCTCCGCTTTCGCTGGTGGTGAAGTGGACACTGCGGTCATCATCACCTACCCAAATACCTGTCACAAGATCTTTGGTGATGCCCATATACCAGCCGTCCACATAGTCGGACGAGGTGCCTGTTTTGCCGCCGATCTGGTTGTTTTTTTTCCAAAGGTCGTTATATTCCCATAAGGCTTGCGAGGTACCGCCCGGTTCTTCCATACCACCGCGGAACATGTATAGCATCAGCCATGCCGTTTCCGGGCTGATCACTTGCTCCTCTTTTAGGGTGAATTCTGCAACGATCTTGCCTCTATTATCGGTGATCTTGGTCACCAGCAGGGGATCTACCTTTTTGCCTTTATTAAGGAACGTGCTATAAGCCCTCACCATCTCGTAAACGGATACATCATTTGATCCCAACGATACCGAAGGTATCGCCTTCAGCGGACTTTCGATGCCAGCTTTGTGCGCATACTCTACTACCTTATCCCAGCCAACCTTTTCGGTTACCTGAGCTGTAATAGAGTTCACCGAACGCCCCATGGCCCAACGTAACGACATATCCATGTAGGTAAAATTCCAGTCGGCATTGTTAGGCGACCAGGTCTCTTTTTTACCCTCGTAGGTGTAGTTTATGGATACCGGCTTATCGGTGAATTTATCGCACGGGCTATAGCCGTTATCCAAAGCCGTCAGATAAGCAAATGGTTTAAATGTTGATCCCGCCTGGCGTTTAGATTGGTTAACGTGATCGTACTTAAAGTATTTATAGTCGATACCGCCTATCCAAACTTTGATCTTACCTGTCGACGGCTCCATGGTCATCATACCGGTATTAAGCAATTTAGTATAGTACTTGATCGAATCTACGCTGCTCATCGTGGTGTCGCGCTCACCTTTCCAAGTGAAAACGGTCATCTTTTTTTTGGTGTTGAAGTAATTTTGGATCTGCACGGTATCCCCGTTATACTTCTTCTTCAACAGGGCATAGATTGGCAGGCGTTGCTCGGCCTTCAACAGGAAATCTTTGATCTCGACACCCTTGCTATCGCGCCATGGGTTTTTATCGCCCCAAATGTTATAGAAACGGCGTTGCAGCATGCGCATCTTTTCGGCTACGGCTTCTTCGGCGTATTGTTGCAGTTTGCTATCGATGGTGGTGTAGATCTTCAGGCCATCCTCATACAGGTCGTAATCATTCTCTTTACACCATTTTTTTAGCCATTTTTCAACGGCTTGACGTAGGTACGAGTCGCCGGTTGAGTTTTGATCTACGTAGCTTAGATCCAGACCCAGGGGTTTGGCGATATTGGCATCAGCTTCGGGCTTTTTAAGGAACTCGTATTTTTCCATCTGGCGCAATACTACGTTACGGCGCTCCAGGGCTTTTTCGGGATTATTGATGGGATTATACGTCGACGTGGCTTTGAGCATGCCGATCAGCATGGCAGCTTCGGCGGGGTTCACCTCGTTGGGGTTTTTGTGGAAGTATTTTAGGGAGGCTGTTTTGATACCGAAAGAGTTGTTACCGAAAGGCACGGTATTAAAGTATAGCTCCAGGATCTTCTTTTTATCGTAAACGTGCTCTATCTTATAAGCCGTCAGCCATTCTTTGATCTTGAACACCACCGTGCGGAAGAACGGCACATGCTTGATCAAGCCCTGCGATTTACGCTTGCGTGTGCTGAAAAGGTTTTTGGCCAACTGCTGGGTAATGGTACTTGCTCCGCGACGATCGCCCTTAGCGGTCGACCATAGTCCGGTGGTCACCGAGTACATATCCACGCCGCCGTGCTTGTAAAACCGAACGTCTTCGGTAGCTACGAGGGCGTTAATGAGATTGGGCGAGATGCTATCGATAGATACTGGCGAACGGTTTTCGCGGTAGTATTTGCCGATCAGTTTGCCGTCGGCAAAGTAAACTTCGGATGATACGGATAGTATGGGGTTGCGGATGTCGTCCATCTCGGGGGTGTAGCCGAACAACCATAGAAAGTTGAGTTCGATGGCGCAAAAAAACAGGATGACGAAATAAACAAGTATGGCTAACCACCGCAGCGGCCTGATCTTTATCTCTTTAAACATTGGTAAATATTAGAATAATGCCCACACACCCCACGCTCGACAACAAAGTTAACAAACGTAATAATTAAAGGTTAAGTGTGCTTAGGCATTGGCAATTTATTTTTGCCCTTTTTTACCAATGGCCGGCGCCCGGCGCGGGTGTATATGGAGGGTGTATACGGCAGGTGTGTACAAGTGTATACGCCTAAAATAAACAGCTGATATACTAACGATTAACAAGAAAAGCAAGGTATATGCCGTGCATGCATATACACCCATATACACCTGCTGAACTATTGATATGCCGCTGCTTGCGACCCGGTGTGTGATAATTTAATATGCCGGCGTATTATTCCTGAAAGGCACCTGCGGGTAAACGGGCTTAAATTTACCCAGCCGGATAATGCGGCGTTTTACGGTATTGACGCGCCTTTTCTCGCCCTCGCGACTGCGCCACGAATCGAAACTGCCGCCGGTGGCCAAAAAGCCCAACAACCCGAAACCCAGGATAACCACCATCACAAAGATGTGGAAGAATTGGTCTGCTATTTCTCTCATAGTATCTTGCTATTTACTTATATGAGTAATGCAAGCACTATACCGAACGTCTACCCAATAGTAGTTTAACAACCACCGGTTGATGTTTTATTGATCTATGATTAAAACAAACAGCGATTTCAACGACAATATTTTCTCCAATACGAGTATTCAATAACTTTAACGAAACTAACGCAACAAATTGTAGCGCAAGTGTGGAGTTTCTCCACAGTTTTTTGGGGAAGGGCTGTGACGGAAGAAATGCGAATCCCTCCCTGGGGAGGGGCGGGCAAGGTATGAGCGGTAGCAGGGAGGGTTTTGCGACGAGGCATGGCTGACCAACCCCTCCCTGCCATTTCAACACGATCCATCCGCACCCCTCCCCGAGGAGGGAATTGGGAGAATAGACACACATCGTCACCATGAGCGCAGCGTGGTGATCCTCGGTAAGCATAGCCATCACGCTTCTACGCTTGAGCGGGGTCAGGGGTGTGTCATTCGGCAGGCAGAGCAACGATAAAAGGTCAGTGTAGCACATCAACGTCAGTCTGCTCATGGCCGCAGGGGCCTAGATACTTTGGCAGTCGCCCCAAAGTATCCAAAGGTCAAGACAGCGCTAATGCTTCTCCACACAGGGCCTTTCCCCTGCAGGCGGCCAATTGCCCGTCCCGCATATACCAAATGCATTGGCCGCCTCACCTGAAGCCGGAGCGCTGTCGGGGAAAAAGAAAAGCAGAGCCATCACGCTTCCCCGCTTGAGTGGGGTCAGGGGTGTGTCCTTGAGTAGGCAGGGTCGAATCCCCAATTACCCCCTTGGGGAGGGGCGGGCAAGGCATGAGCGGTAGCAGGGAGGGGTTCGCGACGATGCAAAGCTGATCAAAGACCCATGTCAGTCTGAGCCTGTCGAAGACCTGTGCGGTCAGTCATTACCGGCAAATGGTTCGACAAGCCCACCATGACACGCTATTTTTTACGCTTATTGCCGGCGCACGCCTGCGCGGATAGGCGAAGAAACTTAAAAACAGGTGTTTATACGGGTTGTATATGTTGTAATTAAATCCAACCTTACGTTAATTATCAGCACGTCTCATTTAAACCTCAACGATGGCCTTAACTTATTTATCACTTGACGATGTCACTCGTGAATACATGCTAAAGGAATTTCAGTCCGATTTGGATTGCGACAATTGCTATTTGAGCAAACGTTTTAATGATTTTGGCAATACACACTTTATTGAAATAATGCCTCAGCATATCGCCACGGGTGATGATGCTAGTTTGACTGAGGCTTTAAAGTCAAATAATTGTTTTAAATCTCACGAAGAACGAAACAAAAATGGTACAATTTCTATGGTTAAAGTTCCAGTAACTGCAGCGGAAACATTTGCAGAAGGAGAATTTAATCGCTTTTACATAAGAGCGATATGTTTAAGAGCACTAACAGAGAACAGAGCTATTGAAGTATATAGGGCTCGCGCATCGTCGAGCCCAAGACCAGAATCAGAAGCTTTGATTGGCAATACATTTGACCCAAAAACACTGCTACAAGATTTAAGAGATAACAAAGGGGTAGATACCTCATTTGGATTGCCGGCTGGACCTAATAGCGGATTGAGTATCAAAATAATATAAAACCATATAATTAAATTTGCGTCTATGCAAGTAAATCGCCTTATCATACATGAACTGGAAAAAGCCGCTAATTCGGTAGACCTCGAATATAAATCCTCAGATACTTTAACAACAGTTGATGACGGATTAACTAACTTGGTTACAGAACTCCATATTGCTTTCGAAAAATCCCTCACTAAGTACTCAAAATTTGACAAGTCTAAAACTACTAACGCGGTATATTCTAACATCAATCAATATTTAGACAACAGCGACGATTCTACATTTATTCATTTTAGTAAAGCGAGTTTAAATGAACTAGCAGACAGTATAAAACGTGAGCCTTTCGCTACTGGTGGATATTATGTATTTATCGACTATCAAGTAAACAGTTACAAGTTTATTTCCATAATAATAGTACGTAACAAAGAAGCATTTAATATTAAATGGACTGTTAATGGCTTTTCAATTGGAGCTACAGAAAATATCAATATTGACAAAATCGCAATGGGATTTCGCCTAAACTGTAATCTCTACACAGCCGTTGACGAGGAGCGCAATTACTTAGGCTTAGTAAGCAATCAAGGTGATAAATTATCTAAATATTTTGTAAAATGGGTAAATGCTGACAAGGTCACTAACAATCAGATTAATACAAAATTTCTTGTTACCGCGATTAAAGATATTGGGCCTCCTGATGATACCATAGATAAAGATGATTTCGAACGCTCGGTTTTCGAATGGATCAATTTTTACACCAAGCAAAATGACAAGAAAATAGATATCGACAAGCTTAGTGATTATTTATATGAAGACCCGCTTAAAATACGTAATCATGCTAGTGAAAAATTAAAAAAGGAAATTGACCCTACTTTCAAACCCAACAATCAGGAATTAAATCGCTTGATTAAATTGAGAGCTACTACCAAAGGTATCACTGTCGTAATAGATACAGATAAGTTTGATGATGATGAAGTTCAGATTACCCAAGGCATGTTAATTATAAAAAACCGACAAATCGTAAGCAGCATTCAAGAGCAAAGACAATCGCGCAATGCATAATGAAAATGAGCTTCCTGATTTAATTAAGGTTTGGGATTTAATTCAGGCTTCACATCTGTCAGACATTTCAATCCAGCAGGAAATTGTCGAATTTAAGTTTAGCGACGACACCAGCCTACAAACTATAATTGACGCCTTTGATTCAACGGCTACTATTGTTGATCAAGGCAGTACATTTTTTTCAATAAATAGAATAGATAACGCAAAAGGAATAATCTTCTTTAAGAATGAAAAGAACTTATTTACTTTTTTGAACACCAATGATGCGTTTATCGCTACTCATAACTTCTTTGTATTAAACTACAAAAATCATTATCTCCATTACGATCACTTTACAGAAAAACTCACATCTAATCTTCCATCTGAATTTATATCTGACGTATTAAACCATCATATATCATACACAAAGTTACTTAAGCTCTTTAAAGCCAATATACCACGATTGGTCGAATTAGATCGCTTTAGTGGCAACCAAAATGAATTGGTTATTTTATCAAAAGGAAACGAAAATTTTATAACTGGAATTAGATATAGTGAAATTGATGAGTCAATATTTTCATCTGCTTATTTAAGAATACCTCTTGAGGAACTCCAATTAAAATTAATCAACGATGAATGGATATCTTCGTTCAAAAACTTTCTTTGTGAGTATATGGAAGCTCAAAATGAAGTGCAACGAAACTTTGCAACACTATATAAAAATCTCACCTACATTTTAAATCAAACAAATAAAAACTATCATATTTTCATTTCCAGATTCTCGTTTGATAAAATCAGGAAGCAATTTAAGGCAGAAAAAAGTAGCTACTTCGAAAATCTGAGCAACGCTCAGGATAAAATATCGGCGCAAATCATCTCTATACCGATTTCCCTCGGAGCCTCAATTTTTTCCTTCTATCAATTGTCATCAAACTACAAAACTATTCTCCTGATTTACGCTGCAATTGGTATATACAGCTTCTTTATCATACTCGTAGTATCAACTTATTTAAAGGACATTAATAAGCTGGCAACAGACGTAAATCAAGAGCGGAAAAATCTAGAAACATATTATCCTGATATGATTGGAGATTTTTCGAATGATTTCGATTTTATGAAATCTAAGCGCCGGCAAATACGATTTATTGGATGGGCCATTATAGTAGCCCTGATAATTACGTTGGTAATGATTTCGTATTACGTTATTACTTTCAAAGTTGACGAAAAGGACTTAACAAAATTTCTATAAATCCCTAACCCCGATTGCAGCATATACCGTTCTTGGGCGCAATGCCAGAAGGCATATGAGCGTAAAGCGGGGCTACCTCCCGCCACAAAACACAGAACCCTCCGTTTCCAAAAACCCACCCCACAAAAAAAACGGCCTCCCCAATGGGGAGGCCGTTTTAATATTAAACCTTAAGGAATATTATTCCTCAGTTTTTGGAGCTTTTTTGGCTTTGCTTTCAGCACCTTCCATTTGCTCTTTCAGTTGTGCAAGTACGCTCAGGTCGCCCAGGGTTGATTTCTCAACTGAGTCCTTCACTTTCTTCACCGCGCTGGTAGTAGCTTTCGCTTCTTTTTTACGGTTCTCAAAGTCGGCAACACGTGCTTCGCTGCGCTGCTCTTCCCAGATGCGAGAGTGAGAGATAACGATACGTTTGTTCTCTTTGTTAAACTCGATCACCTTGAATTCAGCAGTTTCTTCAGCTTTAACTGAAGCACCACCTTCTTTCACTAAGTGTTTGGTCGGCGCAAAGCCTTCAACACCGTAAGGTAAAGCTACGATAGCACCTTTGTCGGTCACTTTCAACACAGTACCTTCGTGGATCGAGTCAACGTTAAAGATGGTCTCGAAAGTATCCCAAGGGTTTTCTTCCAGTTGTTTGTGGCCTAAGCTCAGTTTGCGGTTATCAACGTCAAGCTCTAAAACTACCACGTCCAGTTTCTCGCCCACTTTAGTGAACTCGTTAGGGTGGTTAACTTTTTTGCTCCAAGACAGGTCGCTGATGTGGATCAGACCGTCGATACCGTCCTCTAACTCAACAAACACACCAAAGTTGGTCATGTTTTTCACAGTAGCAACGTGCTTAGTGCCAACCGCGTAACGGTCGCCGGCTTGTTGCCAAGGATCTGGAGTTAATTGTTTGATGCCAAGGCTCATTTTGCGCTCGTCGCGATCAAGTGTTAACACTTGTGCTTCAACCTCGTCGCTAACTTTCAAGAACTCTTGTGGGTTGCGCAGGTTTTGTGACCACGACATTTCTGAAACGTGGATCAAACCTTCAACACCAGGGATGATCTCTAAGAAAGCGCCGTAATCAGCAACAGTAACGATCTTACCTTTAACCTTAGATCCAACCTGGATATCTTCGGTAAGGCTTTGCCAAGGATGCGGAGTTAATTGTTTTAAGCCCAGGGCGATACGTTTTTTCTCGTCATCAAAGTCAAGAACCACCACGTTGATCTTCTGATCAAGTGCCAATACTTCACGCGGATGCTCGATACGGCCCCAAGAGATATCAGTGATGTGCAGTAAACCGTCAACGCCACCAAGATCAATGAATACACCAAAGTCGGTAATGTTTTTAACGGTACCTTCCAATACCTGACCTTTTTCAAGTTTGGCCACGATCTCGGTTTTTTGGTTCTCCAGATCGTCCTCGATCAGCACTTTGTGCGATACTACAACGTTCTTAAATTCGTGGTTGATCTTAACAACCTTGAATTCCATAGTTTTACCAACGTACACATCGTAATCACGGATAGGTTTGATATCGATCTGTGAACCCGGTAAAAAGGCTTCAACGCCCATAATATCAACAATAAGACCACCTTTGGTACGGCTTTTTACAAAACCGGTGATGATCTCGTCATTATCAAGAGCCGAATTAATACGCTCCCAAGATTTTTGAGTTTTAGCACGCTTGCGAGATAATACTAACTGACCGTTAGCATCTTCTTGCGACTCAACAAATACGTCGACAGTGTCACCGATCTTCAGATCAGGTGTGTCGCGGAACTCAGACAGAGATACCATACCATCAGATTTGAAACCGATGTTCAATACCACGTCTTTGTTGTTGATGTTAACCACGATACCTTCAATGATCTCGCCTTGATTGATCGAGCTGAAAGTAACGTCGTACATTGCTTCTAACTTAGCACGGTCAGCATCGCTGTAGTTGCCAAAGCCTTTTTCGTCAGCATCCCAATCAAAATCCTCGTTTGAGGTTGTGATGTTAGCTTTGATGTCCTCGATCGACAATGAATCAGCTTCTGATTCGATCGCGTCCTCTTGAGCAGTAGCTGTAACTGTTTCCAGATCAGCCTCTTTTGCTTTTAATTCGTTTTCTACTTCTTGTTTTTTTGCCATTAAATAATTTGTCTCCTTTTCCCAACTCAATTGGGACTGCAAAGGTAGAAATTTATTTTTTACAGATAAAAACTTTTTTGATGTTAATTATTGATTTTTAGACGGTTTTAATGTTGATGGTGAAAGATTTACGGTTTATTAACGGCGAATTAACCATATCACTAACTTAGCCTTACTCAAAATCAACAAAACAATGCCAAACCAATTAACACCCGCCGATAAAGAAGAACTACTAAGCACCCTCAAAACCCGCTTCGCCAAACACAAAGAACGCCACGAGGGCCTCAACTGGACCGACATCCAATCCAAATTAGAAGCTAACCCCGCCAAACTCCACACCCTCTACCAAATGGAACAGACCGGCGGCGAACCGGATGTGATCGGCACCGACCCGACCACCGGCGAATACCTGTTTGTTGATTGCGCAGCCGAAAGCCCCAAAGGCCGACGCAGCATTTGCTTCGACCGCGCAGCCTGGGAAAGTCGCAAGGAACACAAACCCGAAAACACCGCCGAGGATATGGCTGCCGAGATAGGCATCACCATCCTCACCGAACAGCAATACCGCGACCTGCAGCAATTAGGCAAGTTCGACCTGAAGACATCCAGCTGGGTGGCCACCTCGGATAATATCCGCAAGCTGGGAGGGGCTTTGTTTTGCGATAGGCGTTATGATACCGTCTTCACTTACCATAACGGCGCCGAGTCTTATTATGCAGCAAGAGGTTTTAGGGGGATGCTAAAAGTATAATGATGATAAACCCAAAAGTTGACTTCTACTTCGACAAAGAGACCAAATGGCAGGCCGAGATCCGTGAGCTCCGAGCCATCTGCCTTGACTGTAACCTTACCGAAGAACTAAAATGGGGCACGCCTTGCTACGTGGTCGACGGTGATAAGAACGTTGTGCTGATCCATGTATTTAAGGAGTACTGCGCCCTGCTGTTCTTTAAAGGCGCACTATTAAAAGATACCGACAACATCCTTATCCAACAGACCGAACGGGTACAATCCCAGCGTCAGATCCGCTTCACCAACCTGCAACAGGTGACCGATCTACGCGCTGCCATCAAAGCGTACATCTTCCAGGCCATCGAGGTAGAGAAAGCCGGGTTGAAGGTAGCCTTAAAAAAGACCGAAGATTTTCCGGTGGCGGATGAGTTTCAACAAAAATTGGATGCCATGCCTGCGTTGAAGACTTCTTTTGAAGCTTTGACACCAGGCCGTCAACGAGCTTATTTACTATACTTTACCGCACCAAAGCAGGCTAAGACCCGTGAGGCAAGGGTGGAGAAATGTATCCCGGATATTTTGCAGGGCAAGGGGTTGATGGACGGGAAATAATGTGGGCGTTGCCTTTGGCCCGGGCTATCCGCTTATACGCCCTCAGGCCTTAGCCACAGGGCCGGTATCCGCTACTATCCCTAACGCGGAGAAACAAAGCCTCCTCCCGACTTTTGACTTCAGACTTCTAACTTTTGACTTATTTCTTCAAATACCTGCATAAAGCTATCATGGATACCTAAGCGATAATCGATGATCACTTTGCTCATTGCCGCTTCCTGCTCGGGCGTGAATGGGTGCGCCCACACACGCATACAGATACGTTTTAGCGCGTAAGCCACTTGGGTAGCATCAACATAGGTCTCTAAATAACGGTGCCTTTTGAATGACTCGAAGAAATTGAAGAAGACGCGGGTATCGTCCATCCCGCTAAAGATTAGAAACTCTTCAATAACATCCTCTCTACAACTGCTCAGATGATCGTAAAACCCATGCACGGTTATCACTTTGGTGGTCAGCAACAGATTGTCCAGGATCAGTTCTATCGCAATATGCCCTAAAAAGAAGGGCTTTACAGGCGAGCCTTCGATCACGGGGCGCAGGGCAAGTTTTAGTCCTTTACTATGCGTCAAAAAGAACTCCGACGAATGGAAATGTTTGTCGATCTCCAGGTGTTTTTTCCAGCCCTGGATCAATGAGGCTATCTCGGGGTTATTGTGATGCAGCTTTTCGGGGTGGATAATGATGTTCTTATCGGCGTTCTTCAACAGGTCAGGCAGTACCGTACCAAGGATATGGTAGCAGTCGGCCGAGTGACGGTCAAAATAGTAGTGCGATAGAAAATTCATAGTAGCTGCTTGATGGCAAGATAGGGAAATTAGTTCATGGTTCATAGGTGATAGTTCATAGCGAACATGTTTAATGACGACCATCCAACACCTTTCGCCTTTAACCTTTCACCTTTAACCTCCAAAAAATTATCTTTGCCGACTATAAAATTTGTACGATGAACTTTGTTGAAGAATTACGCTGGCGCGGCATGCTGCACGATATTATGCCCGGAACTGAGGAGATGTTGAATAACGGCATGGCATCAGGTTATATCGGGTATGATCCAACAGCTGATTCACTGCATGTTGGCCACCTTACCCAGATCATGACGCTGATCCACTTTCAACGCGCGGGCCACAAGCCTTATGCTTTGGTTGGCGGTGCTACCGGCATGGTAGGCGACCCGTCGGGTAAATCGGCCGAGCGTAACCTGCTTACTACCGATATATTACAGCACAACCTGGACTGTGTAAAAGCCCAGTTAGAAAAATTTTTAGACTTTAATACCGGTGCCAACAGCGCCCAAATGGTCAACAATTACGATTGGTTCAAAGAGTTCAGCTTTTTGGATTTTATACGCGACGTGGGTAAGCATATCACCGTTAACTATATGATGGCCAAAGATTCGGTAAAGAACCGTATCAGCGGCGATACCGGCATGTCGTTCACCGAATTCAGCTACCAGTTGGTGCAAGGTTATGATTTTTACTACCTATGGAAAAACCATAACTGCTCGTTACAAATGGGCGGCAGCGACCAGTGGGGCAACATCGTCACCGGTACCGAACTGATCCGCCGTAAAGGCGAAGGTAAAGGCGAGGCATTCGCACTGACCACCCAACTGATCAAAAAAGCGGATGGTACTAAATTCGGTAAATCTGAGGGTGGCAATATATGGCTGGATCCGGCTAAAACATCGCCATATAAATTCTACCAATTTTGGTTGAATACGAGTGATGATGACGCGAAAAGCTATATCCGCATCTTTACCTTGTTCGATCAGGCAACTATTGAAGGTTTAGAGGCTGAGCACGATGCTGCGCCGCATACTCGCATCCTGCAAAAAGCATTGGCAAAGGATATCACTATCCGGGTGCACAGCGAAGCCGAGTATGAGAAAGCTACCAAAGCGTCGGAATTCCTTTTTGGGAATGTGGATATTCAGTTCTTAAATGAATTGAACGATGCCGAAGTATTAGGCTTGTTTGATGGTGTGCCGAACTTCAACATCGCCAAAAGCGACCTTGATGCCGGTTTGAACGTGATCGATCTATTGGCAGATAAGACGGCGGTATTCCCATCAAAAGGTGAAGCTAAAAAGATGATCACCGGTGGTGGCGTATCTGTAAACAAAGCTAAATTAGGTGGCGTGGATGATATCTTTAACACGACTAACCTGATCAATGGCAAATACTTGGTAGCTCAAAAAGGAAAGAAGAATTACTTTTTGATCATCGCAGAATGATAAGGTAGCCATAGAGCATAGCAAGAAAAACACAAAGGGCACAAAGCTTTCATTATCAAAAGTTTTGTGCCCTTTGTGTTTTTCTCACCTTTGTGAACTTCGCGGTTAATAAAAATTAAAAGAAATTTGCAACTACGACAAAAGAGTAATAAATTTGGATAAATGTCATACAAAACAAAACATACCGCCCACGATGAGGTTAATGAACCAATGGTAGCATATATGGTAGCCGGTTCGGATAATTCCTTTTATAGTTTGCTTGGCGGGATAAAGCCGGCACGTTTAAGTTCCGATTTGGATCTGCTTAAGCTTACCAGGGAGGGCTTGCCTAAAAAGGTGCTTACGGCATTGGCCAAAAAGATATCGTTAACCATTCAGGAGTTATCGGATATTATGCATATCAGCGAGCGTACGTTTCAACGTTATGATGATGACGCCGTTGTTAAAACCGAGTATTCAGAAAAAGCCATTGAGTTGGCCCGCTTATACACCCGCGGTCAGGAGGTTTTTGGTTCGATGGATAAATTTAAACGCTGGATGAAAACCCCAACGCATGTTTTCGGTAATGAAACCCCGATATCACTGTTGGATACCTCGGTAGGTTTTGATATGGTGCAAAGGGAGTTAGGCCGCATAGAGCACGGTATTTTTGCCTAAGGATGCTTGTTTATCGTATTACCCGAAACTTATACGCTAACGATCTGAGCGGAATGGGTGCCCGTTTATACGGCGGCCGTTGGAACAGCGTAGGCCAATCGATGTTGTATACAGCCTCGTCGCGCGCTTTAGCTGTTTTAGAATGTCTGGTCCATTTATCAGCTACACTTATCCCTGATGGTTTTTGCATCGTAACGATAAAAGTCCCCGAAGATATTTTCGAACCCGATACCGATATATTCCCGCCTAACTGGAACGCCTTCCCTGAGCCGGATATCCTTAAACGTACCGGCGATTTCTTTCTGAAAGAGAACCAGAACCTGCTGATGAAGGTACCATCAGCCATCGTGCAAGAAGAGTTCAATTATTTAATAAACCCCTTCCATCCTAAAACGGCACTGATAAAAGTAACGGATGTGGTGCCGTTCACTTTCGATACGAGGTTACTGTAGGACAGTTAACCGGTGATCGGTTGAACAGTTAATTAGTGAATAGATATAGACATTGTGACCAGTAAAAATATTCAACTGGTCACCGGTTAACCGATCACTGATCAACCGACCACTACTTGCGTCAGCATCTTAATATAAATATCTATCCCCTCACGGATCTCGTCTACATAAACAAACTCGTCAGCGGTATGTGAACGGGCCGAATCGCCGGGGCCTATCTTTAATGAAGGGATATCTAACAAGGACTGATCGGACGTAGTAGGCGAACCATATGTGGTGCGGCCTAATTTGATACCCGCCTGGACGATGGGATGCTCTTTTGGTATCGATGATGGCTTTAACCTTATCGAGCGTGGCTTGACATCACTCGTTACATGCTGGCGGATGATCTCTAAAACGTCCTCGTTACGGTAAGCATCGGTCACGCGTACATCAACTGTAAATACACAGTTAGCGGGCACCACGTTATGCTGAGAGCCGGCATTAATAATGGTTACCGACATTTTTACCGGGCCAAATACTTCGGACTCTTTAGGGAATTTAAAGTTGCGGAACCACTCTATGTCGGTCAAGGCTTTGTAGATGGCATTCTCCCCTTCTTCGCGTGCGGCGTGGCCGGCTTTACCGTGGGCTGTGCAATCTAATACCATCAAGCCCTTCTCGGCTATGGCTAAGTGCATTTGCGTCGGCTCACCTACTATCCCGAAGGCTAATTCGCCCAACTCGGGGATGATCAATTCTAACCCGTTCACTCCTGATATCTCTTCTTCAGCGGTGGTCGCTAAGCAAAAGTTATAGGCCAAATCTTCATGCTCGTAAAAATGCAGGAATACCATCACCAACGATACCAAGCAACCACCGGCATCATTACTACCTAAGCCGAATAGCTTTCCGTCCTCGATCGCCGCGTCGAACGGGTCGCGGGTGTAACCGGAATTTGGTCTAACGGTGTCGTGATGCGAGTTAAGCAGGATAGTTGGTTTAGCGGCATCAAAGTGCTTGTTCCATGCCCAAATGTTGTTCATCTTACGATGAGTAGTAACGCCCTGTTTGTTCAGGAATCTTTCCAGAACATCGCCGGTCTCTTCCTCTTCCTTACTGAAAGATGAGATACGGATCAGTTCCTGTAACAGAGATATAGCTTGCTGGTGTAGATGGTTAATGTCGGCCATAAATATAATGTTGCAAAACTAAGGCTTTTTTATGAAGCCAATATGAAGCTATTGTTAATTGAGCAAGGGCCATAACCTGTCATTATTGTTGTGTTAATATTGACAGAACGGCGAATATTTTTAACTTTGGTACATCACAAAACAAAGCTCCCAAGCACCTGCGTCATGAATTTTGCCGGCAATTATTACTACCTCGTCACCATAGGTTTGCAGATCATTTGCGGCATCCATTGTTTGCGCCGTGGCAGGGGTAACTGGCTTTGGCTGATCATATTTTTACCGGTAGTAGGCTCCATCATTTATTTTATCATGGAGATATTGCCATCAATGCGTACACGCGGTCCGCGTATCGACGTTGGCGCAATAGTTAACCCCGGCGCTAAGATCAAAAAACTGGAAGAGGATTTCCGCTTTACAGATACTTTCCAAAACCGGATTAAACTGGCCGATGCCTATCTGTCTTCGGGACAAACTGAGCAAGCTGTTGAACTTTATGAAGACGGCCTCACCGGGGCCTTTAAAGAAAATGAGCATGCCTTAGGTCAGCTTACGGTCGCCTATTATCAGTTAGAAAGATATCGGGACGCGGTCGACGCCGCATCAACCATTAGCCGTCATCCGCAATTTGTACGTTCGAAGGCGCATTTGTACCAGGCGCTGTCGTTAGAAAAAATGGGGCAATTGGATGCGGCTGATGCGGAATTTAAGAAGATGATCGGCCGTTTCTCTTACTATGAGCAACGTTATCATTACGGGAGTTTCCTATTACGCAACGGCCGGAACGATGAAGCCGGAAAGGTATTTACCGCAATGCTGGACGAAGAACAACAACTTAGCCCGATGGAACGCCGCGCTGCCAAATATTGGTGCGCTAAGGCCCGCACCGAGATGAAAGCAATGGCCTGATCTGCATCTATTTTGTAGTTTCCCCTATTAGATCACCGTCTACGGTTATATTTGCTGATGTAAAACACATCTGCATCTTATGAAAAAAATTTATCTGGCGCTATGCCTTATGCTATCTACCCTGTGCGCATCTGCACAATTGGTTAAAACTTATAACCAAAAAGGCTACACCCTTAATTTTACTAATAACGACCCAACTTTGGATTCCGTTGTGCAGCGCCGCATGATCGAGACCTTTTTTAAAGTGTATCCTGCCCTGGCTAACGAGTACAATAAAAACACAGCCAAAACGGTCACCATCGCTATTGACAAAGCTTATGATGGCGTAGCCGCGACCGGCGATGCTCATGTAGTGGTTAACCCTGAGTGGATGCGTAAGCACCCCGAGGATATTGACGTGGTTACGCACGAAGTAATGCACATTGTGCAGGATTATGGAGACACCAACGGCCCGGGTTGGCTTACCGAAGGTATTGCCGATTTTGCCCGCAACAAATTTGGTATAAACAATGCTGCTGCCAAATGGAGCATTGGCGGTTATAACACCAAACAGAATTATGATAACAGTTACAACGTTACCGCCCGTTTCCTGTACTGGATAGAAAAAAAGAAAAAGAAAGGCATTGTGCAGGTGTTAGATAAACAAATGCGCGACCACAAATATGTTGATACCGTATGGGCCGATCAAACAGGCAAAACGTTGGACCAGCTTTGGGTCGAATATGCTGCCAACCCGGATGTCAGCTAAAACCCAATGCAAACTCACAACATCCAACCGCCGGTAGCCATAAGCTATCGGCGGTTTCTGTATCGGCGGATTTACAATATCTTAATTGGTCGGTAATGTAAAATGGTTACTTTTATCCGTCTTATTTCAAATTTGTTATGACGTTCAAAATTTCTACCCCTATCAAAATGATAGCTTTAGCATCATTGCAACTGGTGGCTACGCTCACATTTGCACAAACTAAAGCTCCTGTAAAAACAGTTACATTACCTCGCCCCAAATTGGTCGTTGGTTTGGTGATAGACCAGATGCGCTGGGACTATCTGTACCGTTACTATGACCGCTATGCCGAGGGCGGCTTTAAACGCCTGTTGAACGAAGGCTTTAAATGCGAGAATCATTATATCAACTACCTGCCGTCGGCTACAGCCGTTGGTCATGCTTCTATATTTACAGGCAGCGTACCTGCTATTAATGGTATCGCCGGTAACGATTGGGTGGACCAGGCTACCGGTCGCGGTGTTTATTGCGTAAGTGACAGCACCGTTGGCACTATCGGTGCGGCAGGCAACGGCGGCAAAATGTCGCCGCGTAGTTTGCTAAGCAGTACCATGACCGACGAGTTACGTTTAGCGACCAACAACCGATCTAAAGTAGTAGGTATTTCTTTAAAGGATCGCGCCAGCATTTTACCAGCAGGCCATAACCCTACAGGTGCTTTTTGGTTTGACGATGCCAGTTCGCGCTTTATCACCAGCAATTACTACATGACCGAGTTGCCTGCCTGGGTAAATGATTTTAACAGCCAGAACAACGCCGAAAAACTTTTGGCTAATGGTTGGAATACGCTTTACCCGATCGATACCTACAAGCAGAGCACTGCTGATAATGTGGTTTGGGAAGGTAAATTTAGAGGCGAGACCACTACGGCATTCCCCCATAACGTGAATGAGATATTCAAAACCAACAAAGGCGTTATCCGTACCACCCCGTTCGGTAACACATTAACGCTTGATTTTGCTAAAGCAGCTATCGATGCCTACAAATTGGGCACCAGCGGTGATACTGATTTCCTGACCATCAATTGCGCATCTACCGATTATGTTGGCCACATGTACGGCCCGAACGCTATTGAGGTAGAGGATACTTACCTGCGTTTGGATAGGGATCTGGCAGCTTTCTTCAAGAACCTTGACGACAAGTTGGGCAAAGGTACTTATACGGTATTCCTGAGCGCCGACCATGGTGCATCGCATTCATACAAATTCAATCTGGAGAACAAGATACCGGCAGGATACTGGCACACCAGCGACTTTGTACGCAACCTGAATCAAAAGCTGAAAAGCGAATTTGGCGAAGATCGTTTAGTACTGTCGATCACCGAGTTTCAGGTGAACTTCAACCGTAATCTGATCAAAAAAGCAAAGATCAGCTACGACGCTGTTAAATATCGCTCTATAGAGATATTGAAAGAAGACCCGCAAAGTTTATTTGTGGTCGATATGGATAACCTTGCAGCAGCTACTGTCCCGGCAGTATTGAAAGAGAAGATCGTTAACGCCTTTAACTATAAACGCAGCGGCAGCGTAATGGTAGTACCAACGGCGGGCTGGATAGAGAACGGTGGCACGGGCACTACCCACGGCGAATGGAACGCTTACGACACCCACCTTCCGCTGATCTTTATGGGATGGGGTGTTCAGCCAGGTGTAACTTATGACAATACCAACCATACAGATATTGCACCTACCATTGCATCGCTATTGCACATCCAAACACCAAGCGGCAACATCGGCTCGGTGATACCGGGCGTGATCAAGGGCAGTCCGGCAGTTGCAGCCCCTGCCAAGCAATCAAGAAAATAATATAGATCTTAAAGGTGCTCGCGGAACGTGATCGTAAAGCGGGCACCTTTATTTACTTCGCTCTCCACGGCAATATCGCCCCCAAGACCGGTAACGTGGTTGTACACCAGATATAGGCCTATCCCCTTACTATCGGCATGCCCGTGGAAACTTTGGTGCAGACCAAATATTTTGTCCCGCACATTGTCCATATCAAAACCAAGGCCTTCATCAGCAAAAACCAACTGTTTCAGTCCGTCGTGATGGCGTGTGCTGATATTGATCTTGGGCGAACCATCGGGTTTAGCATATTTTATAGCATTGGTGAGCAGATTGATCAATATGCTTTCCATGTAACTTTTATTAAAGATCACGGTATCAAAATCATCGAACCGAATATCGATCACTGCGCCCGAACTTTGTATCAAACCGCTCAATGATCGCATAACGTTGGCCAAGCTTACGGCTATGTTCACCGGTTCGGTCTCTATGTTCAGCACATTCTTTTGGCCAAGCGCGTCTACATAATTGTTCAGTGTACCCTTTAATGCATCTGCGGCCATTTTAAGTACGGCTATAAATTCCAGCGTTTCGCGGTCCTCTATTTTCAATTTGTTCATCAACCCGAATATGGCCAGCAGGTTATTCACCGGCATGCGCAGATCGTGCGATGTAGTGTAGGTCAACTGTTTTAATTCGTGGTTGATGGCGGTAAGATCGGCCAGCATGGCGTTGCGGCCTTCTTCCTGTTTCTTCTTATAGGTGATATTTTTGGCGATGGCAAAAACCAATTGTTCGTCGGGTACGGGCATGGATGTCCAGGCCAGCCAAACTATTTCGCCGCTTTTGGTAACGTACCGGTTCTCGAAATTGAGCAGGGGTGTATCATGGCGTAACCTGTCGCGCTTAACATTGGTAACATCCTGATCATCGGGGTGGACGAAAGAGTTTATAGGGCGCGAGAACAATTCCGCTTCGGTAAAGCCCAAGGTTTTAGATACCGTTGGGTTTATCTTTTTAAAGTAGCCATCAAAACCGGCTATACAAAAAAGATCGGCCGACAGTTCAAAAAACCGTTCCAGATCATAACCGGCAACGAATTGCGTAATGCGGGTTTGTTCTTCCATTAGTTAGGGATCAGTTCTCAGGACGGCCTCCACCATCCCGTGCGATAAACATACATACTATAATTAATCTTACCGCATTAATTATTTGTTTGGCATACACACCAAAGTTTTATTACAAAAAAAGCCGCCCTGCAATTTGCAAGGCGGCCATATAAAGCTTAAATATTAAAAATGTTACTTGGTTGCCAGCACACCGTTAATACCATTAACAATGCCGTTCCCGCCTACAAGGTCATATAAAGTAACCTCGGCAGTAGCACCGGTAGCATTGGTAAGCACCAATGTTTGTGCCGGGCTGATAGACAAGGTCAAAGCCTCACCACCTAAAGTGGTCAATGGCACTTTACGGTCTTTGCTGGCCTTTAAAGCTGCAATGATCTCGGCCTTACCATATTTACCGCTTACTACGTGGCCCTTTAATACGGTAGCCAATTTAGCAGGATCTTTCATTAAACTATCCTGCGCGCCTTGCGGCAACTTGCTGAACGCGCTATTATTTGGCGCGAAGATGGTGTAAGGGCCACCCGCTTTTAAAGTACCCTCTAAGCCTGCTGTTTTAACGGCAGCGGCAGCTGTAGTATAATCCGAGTTGCTATTTAAAGCACCTACAACGTCGGCAGCGCCATTGGCAGCTGTGGTGGTTGCGGTAGTAGTTGTTGTTTCTTTTTTAGTGGTGTCGGTTGTTTGTGCCGAAGCCTGGTTTATTGTAACAGTTACAAGTACGGTTGCTGCGGCAGCTAAAATGAACTTTTTCATACGCTCGATATTTAATTTTTATTAGTTAATACGAGTAGAATATTTCCGTAAGTTACCTTTCCTTTTAGTGCACGTTTGTGTTAAATTATTGAACTATTAATAAATATTAAACGATATAGTTTGCTAAAAATTGCCTTTTTACCCTAAACGGCTGAAATGCAGCTGCAAAAATACATATAGTAAGGATGCATAAAGGCTGGTAAAAGGCTACTTGTAAAGGTTGATCATCGCTGCAAAACCTCATCAAGCAAAGCAAGGGGCATATCCTGGTTCGGGTCGATAGGCAAGACCTTCATCCGGGCGCGTTTATCCTGTACCAATAGCGGATGATCCATCGCCTTACCCTCTACAATACCGATGTATGGATGACGCGTTTTTTTTTCGCCCCATAAATAGCAGCACATTTTACCACGATAGCTGTAAAATGGCATCCCATATTTCAGGCTTTCGGTAAGATAGGTGTCTTGCTTTAATATATATGACCGTAAAAACAGCAGGCAACTCCGCGCAGGTTCGTCCTGCCGTGCAAAGTATTGGTCTATGGGTTGCAGGTCGGGTTGCATGGTGATGATGTTATTGGTATTCTGCTCCCCCTTTAGGGGGGCGGGGGGGGGCTAAACGATCTTCAACCCATACTTCTCCAACAATCCCGGTACGCCATCTAAAGAAAAACTCGCCTTCTTTACATTATTCAACTCCGGATCGATGCTGTAATTATAGGCTAATGTAAAGTTAGCTGATGACAGGTCGGTACCATTAAAGACAGCGCCAGACAGCTCGGTCTTATCAAAAACAGAATTGGTGAGGATGGTCTGCGTAAAGTTGACCTCCATTAACGATGAGTTGGCAAATTTGGTCTTCACCATCTTTTTACGCATGAACGACGAATAATCCAGAATGCAATTATCAAAAGCCACGCTGAACAGAAAGTCCTGGCAATCAAAAAAGTGCACGCCCAATATTTTGCAATCTTTAAAACGCACATCGCTTAGGGTGGTACCACCAAGCTTGACCATAGACAGGTTGCAACTCTCGAATACGCAATCCAAAAACTTATTGTTGCCCATATCGGCCTCGCTAAAGTTGCATTTTTTAAAGGTACAGCTCTGGAACTCGCCCCCCTTGGTCACCTGGCCCGAGTAGTCGAAACCTTCAAATGTTTTGTCTTCGTAGTGGGGTTGTTGCATCTTAACTGATATTCAATGATAATTAAACCACAAAGGCTTTTGGGTCCCCTATTAAAGCTTTGTGCTCTTTGTGTAAACCTTTGTGTCCTTAGTGGTTAAAATATATTCTTAATTAACTACCAAGCTTTATCCCCAACCAACGGCACAAAGCGGAAGGTATCCAGCACGATCTCTTCAAAATCGTTTTCGGCTACGCGCATTACGGTCACCATTTTTTGGGCTTTCTCGTTACCTACGGGGATCACCAGCATGCCGCCTATCTTTAATTGCTTTAGCAGGATGCCGGGTACTAAAGGCGCCCCGGCGGTGACAATGATCTTATCGTAAGGTGCGTGGGCGGCAATACCTATCGACCCATCGCCTAAAAAGAAGTTGGGTTTATAACCCATCTTTACCGGCAGCACCCATTTGGTACGCTCATATAGCTTTTCCTGACGCTCAATGGTGTACACCTTGGCGCCCAGCTCTAACAATACACAGGTTTGATAGCCCGACCCGGTGCCTATCTCCAGCACCTTGTTGCCGGGTTGTATGTGCAGTAGTTCGGTCTGGTAAGCTACCGTGTAGGGTTGCGATATGGTTTGCCCCTCTCCTATCGGGAAAGCAATGTCCTTATAAGCCTGCTCCCAAAAAGTTTCTGAAAAAAAGTAATGACGCGGCACCTTGCCAATGGCCTCCAGTACGCGCTCGTCGGCTATGCCTTTTTTACGCAATACGTCGACCAAACGCTTCCGCGCTCCCTTTTCCCTGTAATTATCAACAAACTTATAGGCCATTTCTCCTGCTAAAATAGCAAAAGTTCTGCATCGGGATCATGGCCGATATGGCCGTAATATTTAACGTTCTGACTATAAACTTTTAAAAATATACACATTCCGTTGTAGCATTCCGCTATGGCATACCGTAATCCCTATTAAACAGTACTACTAATGAAAAGAACGATACGGGCCTTTTGTTGCCTATTGATAATAGCAGCGACAAGCAGCCTGAACGCCTGTAAAAAGAACGAAGAGCCACCCATACTTAACAGCTATGCTACGGTAACCTTTCAGGGATTGATCAGTTCGGATGGTTGCGGTTATGTGGTCATTATAGATAACGTTACCTATCACCCCGAAAATTTACCTGAAGACTTTCGGGCCGACAATTTAAAAGTAAAAGTGAACGCGCATTTCACCGGCGAACGTTTTCAGTGCGGCCTGGCCGCCAACTTAAGTTATCCTATCATTCATATCAATAGCATCAGCAAGCGGTAGCGTTGAGGTTTATGCCCCGTGCCGGGGGCCAATTGCTGATCTTGATATGTCCGAACGAGCCGCGGGTGTGCAACAGCCTGCGGCTTTAGGAAAGCAACCTTTGTAACAGTTCCTGCATCTACCTATCTAAAAACAACATCACCTTAAAACAATGTTAAACATTAAACGCATTCTTTTAGCGGGCACTATGGCCTGCGCGCTTTTGGCCACCACAGGCTGCAAAAAATCAGACAATGGCAAACGCCGCATCATTGAAGCTAACGGCACCATTGTAAATGCCGGCCCGGTGGCGGCTGATGGTTGCGGCTACCTTTTGATGATAGACGGAGAACAATATCATGCCGATAACTTCCAAGGCATGCCCAATTTTGATAACAAAAAGGTGATCCTTGACGCTATCGTTACAGGCGAACGCTTTCATTGCGGATGGTCGGCCAATAGCACGCCGGGCTTGGCAGTTATCCATATCACCAAAATGATAACTTTATAAGGCGATGGTTGTTAACATATATTAAACAATACAGTTATGAGAACGTTAACAGCCATCATTGTCACCATATTCCTGTTAGGTTGCGCAGGACAAAAAGCCGCTGACAACGGCCTTAAGACCATCAAGAACGCCAAAGCCATGGTCATTAATACTGGTAGCCCTTTAGTAGACGGATGCGGCTATTTATTAGAGATAGACAGCGTGCGCTATCATGCAGACAACTTCGCCGACGACTCTACCCTCATCAACAAAAAGGTAAAAATAACCGCTACCATCACCGGCGAAACTTTCCGTTGCGGATTAACGCGGGACCCTAATGCGGGCATACCGATCATACATATTACGAAAGTGGAGAGATAGGGAGCAACAAACTTCGATATGCTTTTCTGCCTTACCTGTCATCCTGAAGCGTTTCCTACCCATGACAAGTTGTTCGAAATAATTCGAAGTCTCGCTTCCCCGCTTAAGCGGGGTCAGGGGTGTGTCCTTCACTTGCAAGGTTTGCGAGAGAACACACCCCTATGAAAGTTTCTGCTTGATGTTCGTTCAGTGCTTCCCCGCTCAAGCGGGGAGACTTGGGTTTGTCATCTCACCTTTAAAGTCCCGGCGGGAATCTATAAACAAAGAATTACATACTAATACGGGTCCACATCGGGCTGTATCACGCTGCCCTTGCTTAACTTAGTAGTATTGAACTGGGTGATCACATCCTTAATGGTCGCCCTAACTTTTGGCATCGAGATGTTATCTTTCTCGAATTTCAGGATGATGGTCTTAATAAAGTAATTGCGGATGCGACCTACCAAAGGATATTCCGGACCGATCACCCTATCATCAAAATGCTTGCGCAGGTCGCGGGCCAAAGCTTCGGCTTGGTGGTGCAGTATTTCGGGGTCTTTGTGTTTGATGTTGATCTCGATCAACCGATAGAACGGCGGATACTTAAAATTCTTTCGCTCAGTCATTTCGGTATTATACAGGTCCACATAATCATGCGCGATCACCTGCTGTATCACCCGGTGACCGGGATCATAGGTCTGTATCACTACCTTGCCTTGCTTGCCCCGCCGGCCGGCACGGCCGCTCACTTGAGACAGCATTTGGTAGGCCCGCTCGTTAGCTCTAAAATCGGGATACTTTAACAGACTATCGGCACTGATGATGCCGATGACCGTAACCGATGCAAAGTCCAAACCTTTGGCTACCATTTGGGTACCTGCCAGGATATCAATACGGTGCTCGTCAAGATCGTTCAGGATATTTTGGAACGCGTTCTTGGAGCGGGTGGTGTCCAGATCCATCCGGGCAATGCGGGCATCTGGGAGTAGTAATTTCAGTTCGGCCTCTACCTTTTCTGTTCCGAAGCCTTTATATTCTAACTGTGTAGACCCGCAAGCCGGGCAGATATTCGGCGAATCCTCTTTGTAGCCGCAATAGTGGCAATGCAGTTTACCGCTGCTTTTATGGTAGGTTAAACTTACATCGCAATTGATGCATTTGGGTGTGTAGGCGCATATCTTACAAAGCATGATCGGCGCGTATCCGCGGCGATTTTGGAACAGGATCACCTGCTCTTTATTGGCCAACGCGTTATTTATATCCTGCATCAGCACACTGGTAAAGTGCGACTGGATAGTTTTTTTCTTGGTCTCTTCGGTAATGCTGACAACTTCTATCAGCGGCATCTCTACCCCCCCAAAACGTTCGGTCAGTTTCACCAGACCATATTTGCCATTGTGCGCATTATAAAACGACTCGAAAGATGGCGTAGCCGAACCCAGCAACACCTTAGCCCCATACATGTGGCCGAGGTAAATACTGGCATCGCGGGCATTATAGCGGGGAGCGGGGTCAAATTGTTTATAGGAATTTTCGTGTTCCTCATCCACCACGATAAGTCCCAGATCTTTGAACGGCAAAAACACCGACGACCTTGCACCCAGCACCACGCGGTATTGCCCGCTCAGTACTTTTTGCCAAACCTCCACCCGTTCGTTATCATTAAAGCGCGAGTGGTACACGCCAATGGCGTTACCGAAATATTTGCGCAAACGCTCTACGATATGAGTGGTGAGCGCGATCTCTGGCAGCAGGTATAGGATCTGTTTGCCACTGTTCACCATCTCCTCGATCAGGCGGATGTATAGCTGCGTCTTACCTGCCGATGTTACACCGTGAAGCAACAGCACATCTTTTTGCTCAAAACCTTGTTTGATCTCGTCCAGCGCGGTCTGCTGTGCGGGACTCAATTCAAAATTGGCTTCCAGGTCGTCTGCATCGTGTACCAATCTACTTACGATCTTTTCCTCAGCAAACAGGATCTCTTTTTCTATCAGCGACTTGATGGCCGCCGCACCGGCTCCACTGGCCTCTACCAGTTCGCTTTTCGATATGGTTTTTTGGCTGCGCGATAGCTGGATATATGCTAACACAGCATCGGCCTGCTTAGGCGCACGTTTCTCTAATATCCCGAATAGTTCCCTCAACTGGTCCTGATCCCGATAAATAGGATTTAGTGTAATGAAGGTGCGTACCCGTGGTTTGTAACGGTCGCTCACCTCTTCGGATATGTTGATGATGCCTTTTTCGAACATCATCTTCAGTATTGGCATTACCGTTTTTTGGCCAAGCAATTTGGCAATGTCGTTAACGGTCAGTTCGGGCTGTAGTTCCAACGCGTCAACGATCAGGTATTCGCGGTCGTTAAGGGTTGTTTTATCTACCGGATATTCTTTATTGAGTTCTACCTTGGTCTCGCTGGCCAATTTTAAGGCAGTGGGCAGGGCGGCGTTCATCACCTCGCCAATATTACAGAGGTAATAGTCGGCTATCCAGGCCCAAAACTGTAACTGGCGTTGATGCACCACCGGTTCGGCATCAAGTACATCGATAATGTATTTGGCCTCGTACTTTTCGGGCGCTTGCTCGCCAATGCCGGCTACAATGGCCGTGTAGATCTTGCTTTTACCAAATTGCACCACTACGCGCTTACCAACGGCTATCTGATCGTTAAGATCATACGGCACGCGGTAGGTATAATTTATAGCGATACCCAGGGGCAATACTACCTCAACAAAAAGCGTTCTCCTGTCGGTATGTTCACTCCCGGTAAATTCTAACATCGGCAATAAAATTACTTGTTACGGTATGCGGCCAAAGCCAAAGTTACCCAGCCGGCAATAAACAAAAAGCCACCAACCGGAGTGATCGGACCAAGGATATGCAGCCACGAAATATTCAGCACATCGCGGCAGGACAACAGGTAAAGCGACCCCGAAAAGAATATGATACCGGCCGTGAACAGATAAAAACTGGCAGCGATCAGCCCGGTCTTGAACCTGGCAAAAGTAGACAGGAACAACAACGCGAACACGTGGTAAAAGTGGTATTGCACCGCTGTGTGCCAGGTATCCAAATGTGCGGGGGTAAATACGGCTTTAAGCGCATGTGCACCAAAAGCACCCAAAACAACGGCCAGCATACCAAAAAAAGCTGCGGTGATAATGATCTGTTTATTCATTACAATAGATAATGGGGCTAAGTTACATTATCGGCACTAATTTTCTCTATTGATAACAAATTACACAGATCGGCTAATAAGTACAGATCCGCACAATTTATGTCCCGCCAGATTGTGTAATTCGTGCATTGCGCTTCAATTGGCGGCTTAATTTCCTACATTTGAAAGTCCCCCGGGTAAATATGAAAAAGCATATCATCATCACTATAATTTTACTGGTCGCGGTGGTGGCCGTAACGGTGGTGTACTTTAAAAATTTGAACACCACTACTGCATCCAGCACCGGCAAAGTGATGGAGAGCATCCCCAATACCGCCGGACTTGTTTTTGAATTTGGTAACGATGCCGGTTTTTACGACATCTTTAAAGACAACGACCTGTTGACCAACATTGCCGGCAAACAAAAAATGCAGGAGTTGGACCTGCTCCGCCGTAAGTTATTGAACGCCCCGTTGCTGAAAAACTACTTTAACGATCAGCACATCTACGTTTCTATACACGGGCAACCTGCCGACAGCATCAGTTTTTTGATCACCGTGGCAGGTTCGGCCATTTTTAGCAAAACGCATATAGCTGAGTTAGCCAAACAAGCCAAAACCGGCCTAAAGATCACCGACACTAAACTGGGCGGTAAAAATGGTTACAGCATTTATCTCGATAGCCTTAAAAAGACCTTCTATGTGGCCGATAAGGGCAACAATATCTTCTCGGGCAGTTTCTCTAAACCATTGGCCGAGCAAAGCGCCGGTTACAAACCAGCCAAGGGCAGCATTAACTATTTGCAGATACCCGACCAGCAGAATAATAACTCGCTGGCCAACCTATATGTTAATTATGAGCAGCTGACACCGCTGTTCGATATGTTCTTTAAGTCGACCAATAACAGCGTTTTAAAGACCTTGCGGATGATGCCGGGACTGGCAGCGCTCCCTATAAATTATCGTAAGGATGCGCTGATCTTTAATGGCTACACCAACATACAGACCGATAAGCGCCTAAGCTATGCCACGCTCTTCCGCAAGCAACAGCCAACTGTATCCAAACTGAAAGACCTGCTGCCATCGACCACGGCCTTGAGTACTTGCTTTACCTTGTCGGATGTTAAAAAATTCGCTCAGGATCTGGATCAGTTCCATAAGAACGCTGGTCTCGAGGCAGAAAAAAATACCCTGTTCAAAAAGGTAAAAGACGAGAGCGGCGTATCGTTACCCGGCAAATTCAATGGTCAGTTAACGGGCGAGTTTGCTGTAGTGACCACCCGCTTTGACGAGAAGTTCGCGATCATCCCCATCAAAGACCCGCAGTCGACGCGGCAACTGATGGTCAGCATCAGCAATATGGCTACTGATGATGTGGGCCAGTTCCGCTACAACAAATTACCGTTCTTTTTATTGGGCGATGCCTTTAGCGTGTTCAACCACCCTTATTTTATGATATTGGACGGATACCTTATCCTATCCAACAGCCAAAACGAGCTGAACAGTTTCAAGGATAGTTACGATAACGACAAATTTTTGAACCGTACGGACGGTTTCCAGAAATTTGATAACCTACTGGCCGAACGCTGTAATGTGAGCTACTTAATACACTTCCGCAATGTTTATCCATTGCTTAAACGGGATATGAAACCCTCATACTCAACACTTTTTAACCCCGATGGGCAAATTGGTGATAGGCTGCAGGCCTTATCGTGGCAGCTGAGCGGCGCCGACGGCAGCTATTACACTAACTTTTGCTTAACATTTAACGACTGAATTACTTGTTTTAGTAACAATTAATTTGCCATCGTTAACAACAATTAGTGTTATTATTGCGTATAACATCACTAAACGAATTATTTTTAAAGGACTAAACGTATATCTCATATCAAGATATATACAGCCGATAAACCGAGCTATTGACTACACGGATGAACAGATCTTTTACCGGCTTATTCTTTCTATTCTCTCTCCTCCTGTTTAGCCAAAGGTTGTCGGCTCAACAATTTTCGCATTACAATACGGGTACCCTGTACGACTCTTTCGAGAACCCCAGCCAAAAAATTTTCATTGCCGACTCGAGCCGCAGGTTCGCCTTCAACTTATTTGTACCTAACTTTAATGTAGACTTTACGTTGGCCGGCAACTCGCAATCAGCATTAAAAACCCGCGCCTTTATCGGTTATTATGACGACAGCAAAATAACCCTGGGGCAAAATAACTTTAACTACGCCAACGCATCTTTTAACAGCTATTGGTTTATGCTTAAGGTGCACCGCAGCTTAGACGGCGCTAAAGAATGGGGCGTTTTTGCCCGCACCAAAGCCGAAGGACACGGCCAATACCCCGACGAATCTATAGCTATACTGAACGATGATAATCAGTTCGGTAATGTCCAGTCCAACTTTTTTAACGCACGTTATAATTACCAAGTTTACCACCAATTGGGGTTGACCTACCGCGAAGACCTGGACGAGCAACTATCCTTTGGTGTTAAAGTAGGTGCTATCTTAGGCGTTGTAGCCAACAGGGTAAATATCTACCGAAGCGTAATCACTTATGACCGCCCCAACGATCAGGCGTTCTTAAGTTTGGCCGGCACGTATCGTGCCAGTTTTCAGCCCGGTAATTTTACCTCGCACGATCTGCTGCCAACCTTCCGCAACCCCGGCGCTTCTATCAGTTTTGGATTAGGATACCTTACAGAAGATAAATTCAAATTTCAATTTAACGTTAAGGACCTGGGCTTTATCCGCTGGAACAACCAGTCGGCCGTTGGCGAGTTTGATAATACCGGTATCATACAGGATCTATCGCTACCTAATTTAGAGGCCCGTACTGCCCGCACCGCCCTTTCTATTGTGCAGAATAATGGTGTACAAAGGGCCTATGTAAGTAATACCAACTCTTTAGCCGAAGGCAGTGTGGCGAAATCGTTTTGGATAGAAAGTATTACCGCTAAATACACGCCAACCTTTATCGCATCGAAAGAGCTGTTTTACAAGGGCTTTACCGGGGCTTTAGTGAACCACCTGCAGTACCGCAATATTATTGGCACCGTTACGGCATCATACAGCGATATGAAGTACATGAACATGGGCCTACAGTTCATGGTCAAGTCGCCTAACGTAGAATTTTTTATCGGGTCCGACCGTGTTGGTCAGACGTTAGGATTAGCGCGCGAAGCTTACCAACCAAAGCTGGGCGAAACCTTTGCCAACAACAAGTATACGGGTGCTAATTTTTATCTGGGCTTCTCGCTCAAATTCGGTAATATTTTAGAGCATCCATTAAATGCCAGCTACATCCCTATGGGGCCTAAACGCAGCATCTTTAGAAAACTGCGTGAGCGTATCACAGGCAAGGATTATCAATAAGTCCGGAGTCGGAAGTACGAAGTCGAAAGTCGGCGGAGCGGTTACCTATTTCTAAACAGACTTTTTCACCCCGGCAATAAAATCTTTCAGATAGTAGGGTTCAAAGTAGGCAACATCCTGAAATTCTTTAGCAGCCAATTTAACAGTGGCTTCGGTAGTAATATCGATAGCTGAATTAGCGAAGCCGTCTACAAAGCTTGCGTTCGGATGGGTAACGGTCTCACGGCATTTCATAGCACCATCGCCAAAAAAGATGATCTGGTGATCGGCTAACAGATCGGCAAAACTATCTCCGTCCACAATAACAGCCTCGGTCGGCATTACTTTGTTTCCTTTAGTATCGAACATCGCCGCGAACACTTCCATCCGGCGGGCATCGATCATAGGGCAAAGCAAAGTGTTATCTGTTAGCTCAGCACCTAAGCGAATTGCCATGCCATCAGCCATAGCTTTAAGGCTTTCTACCGCGATGAGTGGTTTATCCAGTGCAAAGCATAAACCTTTAGCGGTAGAGACGCCAATACGCAGACCTGTATAAGATCCCGGCCCGCTGCTTACAGCCACCGCGTCCAGATCAGCAAGGGCGATACCAGCCTCAGCACATACATCCTGAATGAACAGCGTCAACACCTCGGCATGTACATTGCGCTGATCTAATTCTTTTTTAGACATAACGATACCATTGTGCGATAGCGCAACGGAGCAGGATGTAGTGGCGGTCTCTATTTGTAGGATCATTTTTAAGTCTTAAATTCTGAGTCTTAAGTCTTAAGTCCGAAGTGCTAAGTCTTAAGTCCGAAGTACTTACCAAAAATGACATCCATCATTTCTGACTTAAGACTTCTGACTTGAGACTTCCGACTTAAGACCACTGACTTAAAAGACTTCCTCACGGTACCGGATCGTGCCCATGCCCGCCCCAGGGGTGGCAGCGGCCTATCCGTTTCAAAGTTAACCATCCGCCTTTAAACGGGCCGTATTTTTTTATGGCTTCGGCACCGTAAGCAGAGCAGGTAGGGTTATAGCGGCATTGTGCACCCAAAATTGGCGATAGCAAGATCTGGTACAGCCGTATCAGCAGCAAAAATATGCCGCCAATACCGCGCTTGATCATATCCCACAGCCACATCATTTGGCAAGCTGTTGTGAGAGCAGACCGAACATCTTCAGCATTTTTTTCTCTATAGTGATATAGTCAAGCACCTCGGTGCCTACGTATACCAACGAGAGGGCCAAATGCTTATCCATAGCGGTAAGCTGATCGTAAAGTTGTTGTTGTTTGTGCAGACGGTAAGCCTCGCGCATGCGGCGTTTAATGAGGTTACGATCCACGGCGTGTTTAAAACGCTTTTTAGGAGCGGCAAATACCACTTGTGCCGGAACGCTGAACCGATCGGTGAACGCCCAGGACACCTTGTAAGGATAGCACAAAAAAGAAGAACCGCTACGGAAAAGCCCATCAATGATGGTCTTATTACATAACCGTTCTTCTTTTTTAAAAGTGTACATGAGAGCTTTGATATGACCTGGTATGACCTATTGCATAGCCGGCCAAACTCCATTACCGGAGCAAGCGATCAGATGTACTATGCTTTGTGACGACGCTCGTCAGATACTGATAATCTTTTTCTGCCTTTAGCTCTTCTCGCAGCTAAAACCCTTCTGCCGTTAGCAGATGACATACGCTCACGGAAACCGTGTTTGTTTCTTCTTTTACGCTGAGATGGCTGGAACGTTCTTTTCATGACTTTATTTTCTTATACTTTCCCTTTTAAAACAGGAGTGCAAATGTAGCGGTTTTGTTTTTTATTATCAAATGAATTTAAAAAAAATGAGAAAGGCGTAATGCCAAGTGCGAAATGATCCAAACAGCACGTCATCGCGAGGAGCTTTTACCAGCGACGTGGCGATCCCCGATAAGCAGAGCGGTATCGTGATCGCTTATTTCTTCACCGGCCATTGCTTTTTATAAGTATTAACC
This sequence comes from Mucilaginibacter myungsuensis, assembly GCF_015222005.1. GTDB lineage: Bacteria > Bacteroidota > Bacteroidia > Sphingobacteriales > Sphingobacteriaceae > Mucilaginibacter > Mucilaginibacter myungsuensis. The sequence goes on from NZ_JADFFL010000003.1 coordinate 483,706, forward strand.
ACCGATCTACTAAACTCTTTGCTAAACACCGGTTTGGCATCACCCCCATTTTTTAAATCGTATAAATAACACACATCGCGATCATCACTGTCAAATTTTCCATCCTTATTAGAATCCGGTCGCGCATTGATCAGCAATAGCCCCGTCTTATCAATAACACTCCAGCCGGTGACCGACAGATCAAATGGGGATATTTGCTTAAAACCCTTACCTATTTTATCTGAGATAAAGAGATATTCGGGATCATCGATATCTATCCCGCCATTCTTATTTACGTCTTCGCAGATCATTTTATAAAATATCAGTTTCGACACTTCGGCCGTACCTGGTCCGGTCACCTTGTTTATTGGTCCGCTGTCATCCGATGAAGATGCAATGTTATAGCCGGTAATAATAAGCTTGCGGTCGGGGGTTAACAATCGCTGCTCTTTGTTCTCTGAATTATAAAATACGATATTCCAATAAGTGCTCGCCCTGTAACCTTTGCTGGAATAGGAGTCACCACCATTTTGCTCCTGCCCTTCAACTATGCCTATCAGTGGGAACATTACATAACCCGTACTGTCGATGATCTTTGAAGTTTCATAACTTATTGTCGATAAATGACCGGGGGATGTTGTGGCAGAAGTATCACGTTCTGAAAATTCGACATCCCGTTTATCTGTCTCTCCTAAGCAACCAGTAAAGGATAAAGTTGTTAAAAATAGATATCCTAAGTATTTGCGCATATGATATGGTGTAAGTGTATGCCTAAAGTATAGATATAAATTAAAATTCCGAAATTCGCCCCCGACACCCAAAAGCACCCCATGTTACAGATCCAGCAGAACGTATCCTTAAAAAACTTTAACTCTTTCGGTATCGAAGCTTCGGCTAAGTACTTTGCCGAGATCAGTCACGAGGAGGAGCTGACAGAGCTGTTCATGGATCCGCAATGGAAGGATATGCCGCGATTAGTGATGGGCGGCGGCAGCAATATGCTATTGCTGAACGATTACGATGGCCTGGTGATCCGCATGAATATCCGTGGGATAGAACACCGCATCAGTCACAATGATGTATTTGTAGAGGCCGGCGCGGGCGAGGTTTGGAATGATCTGGTGCAATACGCCGTTACCCATGGCTACGCCGGACTGGAGAACCTGAGCCTGATACCGGGTTCGGTGGGCGCGTCGCCAATACAGAACATAGGTGCTTACGGTGTGGAGTTGAAAGATGTGTTCGAGAGCTGTCGCGCTTTTGAGATAGCTACCAGCACATTTAAAACCTTTAGTAAAGATGATTGTGGCTTTGGTTATCGCGAGAGTGTATTTAAGACCGAATTAAAAGGACAGTATATTATAGTGTCCGTAAAATTCCATCTATCGCTTACGCCGAGCCTTAAATTGAGCTATGGCGCTATCGGGCAGGAGTTGGCTAACCGTGGCATCAGCCAGCCTACTATAAAGGATGTATCTCAAGTGGTATCGCACATACGTGTGTCTAAACTCCCAGACCCTTCTACCATTGGCAACGCGGGAAGCTTTTTTAAGAACCCGGTTATCACTGCCGAGCAATTCGCCACCGTACAACAGAACTTCCCAGACGTGGTTAATTATCCCGCAGGTGATGGTATGGTAAAACTTGCCGCCGGTTGGCTGATAGAACAATGCGGCTGGAAAGGAAAAACGGTGGGTAGCGCGGGCACATGGCATAACCAAGCACTGGTGCTGGTGAACCATGGCGGTGCCACGGGTACTGAAATTTATGCACTGTCGTCGCAAATCATAGACAGTGTGTACACTAAATTTGGCGTTCTGTTAGAACGTGAGGTGAACGTAATAGTTTAATTCACCCATCTAAAAATTCTTAACAAAATCTTAACCGGCTTTGTTTTAACACCCCCTGTTTATCCTCAACATAGCCAAAACAGTCTATTTATCAGCGTTTTAAGATATTACCTCAATTGCATCACAGCTGTTTTGCCAAACAAAATTTGTTATAATTGGCACTGTACACCTGTTCCATTATTCCATACAATGCCAAATCGGTATCATGTTTGCCTTAGTGTATACATCTACATCTAAAAATAACATTGTATGAATAAGATAGAGTTTAACACATTGGTATTACGTCAGGCAAGTTCATTACGTTCATACGCCTTACACTTCACCCACGACGCGGACGATGCTAACGACCTTGTACAAGATACAATGTTAAAAGCTATCACTTACTACAACAAGTTTAAAGAGGGTACTAACCTTAAAGGCTGGTTGTACACCATCATGAAGAACACCTTCATTAACAACTACCGCCGCTTTGTTAAAATGAGCACATTTGTAACTAAGAGCGAAGAGATATCTTCGGCCAACTTAGTATTCAGCTCAACTAAAAACCAAGGCGAATCTAAATTTGTGATGGATGATATCCGCCGCGCTTTAGATAAACTACCACAAGATTACTACGTGCCTTTCACCATGTATTTTGAAGGCCACAAATACCACGAAATTGCCGAGCACCTGGATATCCCTATCGGTACCGTTAAGACCCGCATCCACGTAGCCCGCAAGATCCTTAAAAAAGGCCTGAAAGCTTACGACAGCGGTGTCAAAAAACCAGTGTACGCCGAGATGGACTAACACATCGACACAAGATTCTCATTATATAAATTTAGCTTAAGCGCCGCTGACTGGGTCAGTGGCGCTTTTTTATTGCACTCTGTACCCTCCCAAAAGTCATGCTGAACTTGTTTTAGCACCCCACGCGCAAAGCCGCTTTGCGTTACTGACCTTATGATGGGTTCCCGAACAAGGGATCACCTATTGTAATAGGACACTCATCTACACCGCCGCAAACGTTCCCGTATATTTTACCACCGATAAATACCGCCAACCAACTCAACTTCGGATCCTATTTATATTTTTGACAAATACAATTGTAACCGTATGCCCATGACCGCCGCTGCCACTCCAAACAAACCCTACCAAATGATACAGACCATGCGTTGGTATGGCCCTAATGACCCTGTTAGTTTGGCCGATATCCGCCAGTCGGGTTGCACGGGTGTGGTGAGCGCACTGCACCATATCACTAACGGACAAGTTTGGCCAGTAGACGAGATCCAAAAACGCCAGCAAATTATTGCTGATGCCGGATTGGTTTGGAACGTGGTAGAAAGCGTCCCCGTGCACGAAGCGATCAAAACGCAGACGGGTACCTACTTAACTTTTGTTGATAATTACAAACGCAGCATCCGTAACCTGGCCGAGTGCGGTATTCATATAATCACTTACAATTTTATGCCGGTGCTGGATTGGACACGTACCGATCTGGCCTATACGGTCGAGGATGGGTCTAAAGCGTTATTATTCGAGAAAGCGGCTTTCATTGCGTTCGACCTGTTCATCCTTAAACGACCAGGTGCCGAAGCTGAATATAATGCCGAAGATACCGCCCGCGCCAAAGCCCGTTTTGAGGGCATGAGCGATGCGGACAAAGCCTTATTACAACGCAATATCATAGCCGGACTACCCGGCAGCGAAGAAAGCTTTACGTTAGAAAATTTCCAGTCGGCTTTGGATACTTATGCCGGACTTGGTGCCGATGGCCTCCGCGCAAACCTGATCTACTTTTTAGAGCAGATCATCCCCGTGGCGGACGAGTGTGGAACCAAAATGGTGATCCACCCCGATGACCCTCCCTACCCTATCCTTGGCTTGCCGAGGGTGGTGAGTACTGCGGATGATATTGAGGCGCTTGCCGCAGCCGTTCCGTCATTAAATAACGGTCTATGTTTTTGCACCGGATCATTCGGCGTTCGGCCGGATAATGACCTGCCGGCTATGGTAAAACAGTTTGGAGATCGCATTAACTTTTTGCACTTGCGTAGCACCCGTCGCAACCAATTCGGCGATTTTTACGAGGATAACCACCTGGAAGGCGACGTTGATATGTACAGCGTTGTAAAAGCAGTAGTAGAAGTGATGCAAGAGCGGGAAGTGAACATCCCAATGCGCCCCGATCACGGTCACCAAATGCTGGATGATCTTGGTAAAAAGACCAATCCGGGCTACTCTGCTATCGGTCGCTTACGTGGATTGGCTGAGTTAAGGGGTTTGGAAGTGGGGATCAATAGGGCTTTGTAGGTCGTTAGAAAAAACCATTGCTTTCTATTCTTTTTCTCCGACAGCGGTTTGGCGTCGGGTGAGGTGGCCAATGCATTTGGTATGTGCGGTACGAGCAATTGGCTGCCTGCAGGGGAAAGGCCTGTGCGTATAAGCATTAGCGCTGTCTTGACTTTTATTCACGAGTTTTTTATTTATTCATGTGTTCATGAGCTCGCTATGCTCGGTTTGGTTCTTTTGTGTCAAGACAAAAGAACGGCATATGAAGAGCCACCTTGCAAAGTGCCTAACGTTCAAAACAAACAGTAATACCCCCTGCTAAATCGATACAACCATATCAGATAAAACTGCTATATTAGGCTGACCAAAATATACCAAACCCATGCGTAATTTATTTAAAGGCATTGCCTTAACTTGTTTTATTCTCACTTGCTCCCTCATAACCCGCGCCGCCAGGGTCGATACCGTAGAGACCTATAGCGACGTAATGAAGAAAAAGATAAAAGCCGTTGTGATCAGTCCGGCTAATTACGATAACCTGAAAGCCATGCCCGTAGTGTATCTGCTGCACGGTTTTGGTGCCGATTACAAAAACTGGATATCCTTTGCCCCTCACCTGAAAGATATTGCCGATGCCGACAACCTGATGATCGTTTGTGCCGATGGCAACGTACGCAGCTGGTATTTTGACGCGCCGGAGAATCCGAAATCTAAATACGAGACCTACATCAGCACCGAACTGGTGAAATACGTAGATGAGCATTACAAGACCATCAAGAACCGCACAGGCAGAGCTATCACGGGTTTGAGCATGGGAGGCCATGGCGCGCTTTACGTCTCGTTTAAACACCAGGATGTTTACGGCGCGGCAGGTAGTACAAGCGGCGGCGTGGATATTCGCCCGTTCCCTAATAACTGGGATATGTCGCAGTTGCTGGGTACTTACGCCGACAAACCTGAAAACTGGGAGAAGAACACAGTGATCAACATGCTGCACCTGCTTACACCTAAAAAACTATCGCTGATCATTGATTGCGGTACCGAAGATTTCTTTTACAAGGTGAATTGCAACCTGCACGATGAGTTACTATACCGCAATATCCCGCACGATTTTATTACCCGTCCCGGCGGTCACGATTCTCGCTATTGGGCTAACTCCATCAAGTACCAGCTACAGTTTTTCCACGATTACTTTGTGGCCAACAACAAATAATCTTAAATGTGTAGGTTTGTAAATTATAGCACAAACACCATCATGAGAACAGAAGAAGACATCAAGACCGAAATAGCCATCCTGCAAAGCATGTCTAAAAATGATAAGCGCGCCAAGTTGGATATATCCGAATATCAGCACAAGATAGTAGCCCTTAAATGGGTATTGGAAGAGTTGGGTGATATATTGGACGAGTAAGATCCCACCTACCTACGTCATTGCGAGCTTACAGATCCCGCTGGGACTGTGAAGGTGAAATGCCAAGGGGTGTCACCCTGAGCCCGTCGAAGGGCGACGTGCCCAGGGCATGACCGATGTACATGGTCACCACTTGCAAAGTGTCAAGCCCACCGCACCATGGTTCGACGGGCTCACCATGACACCCTTCAAAAATATGTCATAGGTAGGAACGAAGCAATGACGTAATTGAGTATTCAAGATAAAGATCATCAGCGTAATCAAAAAGATCATTATGATCAGCGGTTCAGACAAAACATTATGCAAACCACCTGCTCCCACATCCAAGAACTAACCACGCTACAAGTTGCCGACGAGCATGTCTGCGAAGAATGCATCAAACAGCACGGCACCTGGGTACACCTGCGCACCTGCCAAACCTGCGGCGTAACGCTTTGCTGCGATGATTCGCCGATGAAACACATGACGGCGCATTATCACGAGACGAGCCACCCGGTGATCAGCTCTGCCGAGCCGGGAGAGCGCTGGTTATGGTGCTATCCCGACAAGGTTTTCGCCGAATATTAAGCCTGTTGAGGCGGGGCACCGTTCGGGTCCATCCAAACGTATTCCCAATGATGACCGTCAAGGTCGGCAAAACTATGCTGATACATAAAGCCGTAGTCGGTAGCGGGGTTAGGGATAGTGGCGCCTGCCGCTTCGGCCTTGGCAACCATCTCGTTAACGGCATCTTTACTTTCTGCAGATAGGCAGATAGAACATTCAACTTCGGTATGCGCGTCAATGATCCTTTTTGGCGTGAACGTTTGGAAGAACGGCTTGGTGAGCAGCATAATGTAGATGGTGTCGCTCACGATCATGCACGTAGCCTTTTCATCCGTAAATTGCGGGTTAAAAGTATAGCCAAGTTTGGTAAAGAACGATACCGACCTGTCCAGATCATCTACAGAAAGATTCACAAAAATTTGAGTTGCCATAAGTATTTTTTTATTTTTTGGTTTATGATCAAATGTACAAGCACAGCACAACCACAGCAATGCCCTAAGGCGACAAATAAGGGGTGAATTGCGACGCGGCCGATAATTACTATCTTGCAGGATGACACCCGATATCAAATATCGTTCGGCCATTAGTTATGGTCTTTGGATCCCGGTAAGCCTTGTATTGGCTGTACCCACGGTAATGGCCGCCATTGACAGGCAATTGATCCCGATGATCATTTTATGCGCCGCCATCTTTGGCATCGTACTGCCCATCTTCCTTAATACTAATTACACCATCACAGCAACTACACTAAAGTACGCTCGGGCTGGATGGCCAGTATCAGCATCCCGATAGATCAGATCAAAACCATCAGCAAGACCGGCAGCATCCTAAGTTCGCCTGCCCTTTCTGTTACCGAACGCATCGAGGTCACTTATGGTAAATTCGATAGTGTGATCATATCGCCGGCTGATCGCGCTCCTTTCATAGCCGATCTGCTCAAGATAAACCCGGTTATCAACTTGGGTGAAGGACTTTAATTAAGCAGTATACCGATGAAAAAATACCGGGCTTTTTTAATAGCGATCATAATGTTCCCGCTGATCGCCTTTGGTCAACAGATCAAGACCGTACCCATCAAGTCGAAATATGTTGACGGGCGCAATATTAGAATATGGCTGCCGGCCGACTACAGCGCCAAGAAAAAATACGCCGTCCTATACATGCACGACGGCCAAATGCTGTTCGACTCCACCACCACCTGGAACCATCAGGAATGGCAACTGGACGAAACACTGGACCGCCTCACCAAAACAAAAAAAATGCGCGACCTGATCGTGGTCGGCATAGATAACAACGGAGCCAAACGCCTGGCTGAGTTTTTCCCGCAGGCGGTGGTCGGTACCGTCCCCCAACCCGAACGTGCCGAATTAGATAAGCTAATGCCCAGCGGACCGATAGCCGATAATTACCTCAAGTTCATCGTTACCGAATTGAAGCCTTATATCGACGCTAATTACTCCACCTATGGCGATGCTGCGCACACTTTCATCGGCGGCTCCAGCTTAGGTGGTATGATATCGCTCTACGCGGTCTGTAGTTATCCGCAGATATTCTCAGGCGCGTTCTGCATGTCGACACATTGGACTGGGACATTCGTTCAGAATACCGCTATACCGGATGCGATGGTCAATTATCTGGATAAGAAACTCCCGTCAACAGGTGGGCATCGCTTTTACTTTGACCATGGCACAATCACTTTAGATTCACTTTACGCGCCTGCACAGGTAAAGGTTGATGCTCTATTTAAACGTAAAGGTTACGGCAGTAAGAACTTTAAAAGTTTAGTATTTGAAGGTGCATCTCACTCAGAACGTGATTGGGCTAAGCGGTTAGATGAGGTGTTGGTGTTTTTGATAGGGAAGTAATTTGTTAAACATGATGTACCCTGCGCTACGCGCACAGTTTGAAAAAGTGATCCTGTTAAGTGATGACGAGTTTGAAGCGATCGTACCCTACTTTAGGCACCGATCCTTTAAAAAGAACGATCATATTTTCAGCGCCGGTGATGCCGTGCCTGATAACTATTACATCTTATCGGGCCTGACCAAGTTGGTCTACACCGACCCGGAGACCATCAAAGAGCATATCCTGTCTTTTGCCATGGAGGATTGGTGGGATAACGATTTTCAGGCTTATTATACTCGTAGCAAAGCTACCTTAGCCATGGTCTGTTTAGAGGATACGGAGGTGCTGTGCTTATCGTTAGATGATCTTCAGGCCTTACGCCAATTGCCTAAAATGGAACACTTCCTGCTCGAGCGATCCATTAATTCTATGCTCAGCGCACAGCGTCGTATCCTCTCGCTGATGACATCCAGCGCGCAGGAACGGTACGAGCAATTGATGCGGCTATATCCGGCTTTGTTGCAGCGCGTCCCAAAGACACAATTGGCTGCTTATTTAGGTGTATCCCGCGAGACCTTAAGCCGAATGTGATATAGGTCACGGTCAGTTCCAGATCGGTCGTTCTAATTTTGCCATATGGAAAAGAGAACGATAAACCCCTGGAAATGGCAAGACAGCCGCCACTACGTGCAGGCTGTAGAAGCTAAAAATGTGACCGCTACGCTTTATTGCGCAGGTCAGGCGGCGGTACTTGCCGACGGAACCTCAAGTGATGCCGATATGGGAACCCAATTAGATATCGCCATACAGAACCTGGAGCAGGTGATCCGCGAAGCAGGATACGAGACCAAGAATATTGTGCGATTGAATGTGTACACCACATCGCACGAGGAATTTTTCCCCCATTTTGAAAAATTTGGTCAATGGATATCAGCTAATGGTATTAAACAGGCTGCGACCTTTTTTGAGGTGAAGACTTTGTTTGAGACCTTGAAAGTTGAGCTGGAAGCTACGGTAGTGAAGTGATCTGTATACTTTGGTGATCTGTGACGACGACACCACTCATCGCCTGAACTTTACTTTTTTAAAAACAGATCGCACACTATGGCGTTACTAAATAAATTAGTACGCGATATGAAAAGTAACGATCAGGAAGAAAAGCTTTTCCCAACCGATGAGGATAAGCAACGGTCTTTAGAAGACAATACTTCGAACACGATAAAAGATCCGGATGATTGGACCACCGGCGACGAAAAGATAACCGGCGCACAGTTATCTTATTTAACTACGCTTAGTGCCGAAGCCGGTGAAGAAGTTGATGAAACTCTTACCAAAGCCGAGGCATCAAAAAAGATAGATGAGTTACAGCATAAAACGGGCAGAGGCTTAGAAGGACAAGAATAAATGTGGTGAATAATTGGGGGATCGCTTAGATGGTGTTCACCAGATAAATTTGCCCGAATGCCGTTCGTATTTAAACTACGGGCGGCATTTTTTATTGAAAGCTTTTGGCACAACTGTTAAATGTGAGAGATATCAAGACAGTAAAAGTTGAAAAGTTGGGCGATGAAATCGGCACAGATGTTGCCATTATTAGCATATCCAAACTATCGACCCTAATGAACGAACTTTACGCTTACCAACAACGTGACCTTGACACGTTATTTGAACGGTTACAGAACTGCCCCGACAAGCACCGCTTGCTTTATCAACTACCTACAGGTGGCGGTAAAACGCGGATCTTTGCCGAGATGGTAGGCCGCTTTATCGGCACCTGCGATAAAAAGGTGATGATCCTTACCCATCGTTTGGAGCTGTGTAGCCAAACGTCCACCGTGTTGAAAAAACTGGGCATACGCAATAAGATCGTAAACAGTCAGGTGAAAAAAATATCGGCTAAAGAAAATTATCAGTGCTTTGTGGCCATGATAGAGACGCTGAAGAACCGGATAGATAGCGGGCTCATCGACACGCAAAATATCGGTCTGGTCATTATAGACGAAGCACACCATAATTCGTTCCGTAAGTTGCTAGATAAGTTTGGCAATGCCAATATCATTGGTGTTACGGCTACGCCTTTCAGTTCGGACATAAACCTGCCCATGAATAAAAACTACCAGGAACTGATCATTGGCGAAAGTATAGGCAACCTGATCGCCAATGGCTTTTTAGCAAAGCCTGTAAACTGGCGCTACGATGTAGAGCTGAACACCTTGCAGACCGGTATCAGTGGCGACTTTACTGTTGCTACTTCGGATGCATTATATAGTTCGCCTGTCATGCTTGACCTGCTGATGCACGCTTATCAGGAGCACGCCAAAGGCAAAAAGACGCTGATCTTTAACAACGGTATATTTACCTCAAAAGCGGTTTGTCAATTATTTGAACAAGCCGGTTATCCCGTAAGGCACTTAGATAATCACACACCCGCTGGTGAGCGTACGGAGATATTGCAATGGTTCAAACGGACCAAAGGGGCCATCCTTACCTCTGTATCTATTTTAACTACCGGTTTTGACGAGCCCACCATACAAGCCGTTATCCTGAACCGGGCCACCACCTCGTTAACGTTGTATCATCAAATGATAGGTAGAGGGGCACGCCGCCTGCCGCAAAAGAAAACGTTCACTATTATTGATCTGGGCAATAACACCGACCGCTTTGGCCAATGGCAGGCGCCGATAGACTGGCAAAGCGTATTCGATCACCCCGACGCTTATCATGAGGCGTTGCATTCCAAAACCGAATTTGAAGCCCATCAACTACCTGCCGATCTGCGCGCGCATTTTCCTAATACTTTGCAGTTGTCATTTGATATCCAGCAAGCGCATCAGGATGCTACAGCCAACCAGGTAAAGTCGAAGATCGTTATTCGAGACGCCATCAGGCAGCATGCGCTGATGTGTGCCGACAACGCTGACCATTTAAGCGATGCCTTGGCATTGACCGAACTATTGGACAAAGAAATTACCTGGCGGATAAAGCAGTATGCAAAATGTATTGGCAAGGTCACTAAAAACTACACTGAGTGGCTGCAAGAAGATTACAAAGCCCGCTTAAAAACGTTGGTGACCAAGATCATGGGGCGCCGTGCGGTATACAAGCAGTCGGCTTAAACCATACAAGAGTAGCTCCAAACCTTGGAACGCGGTTTGTTTGATCATACACATGGCAGCAAAAACAAAAAAAGACCCATGCTGGTCGGGTTATAAAAAAGAAGGCACAAAGAAGAAGGACGGTAAGACGGTACCTAATTGTGTTAAGGATACAAAAAAATAAAAAGCAGAGGTGGCCAAAAGCCACCTTTTATCATTTGAGCAGGTGCAGATGCTTAGCAACCGCCTTTGGGTAGCACACGTTTAAATATCAATTTACCATTCTGCTCAATGCGTTCGGCTGATATGATATAATGCGGATGCTTGGGCGAGTAGGCGCCGCCATGGCTTTTGATGGTGACCTTGTCGTTAACCTTTAGGTCTTTCACGTTTTGACGTTCTTTGTAGGAATGCAGGTCAAGGATATAGGTCTCGTCACCTATAGTGACCAGGAATCCCGGCACCCTTGCCGGCGGCGAGACAGCAAGCGCTGTAATAGTTGCCTCCATACCGGTAAAGGCCTTAATGTCGCCTCTAACTTTAGCACCACTGGCTAAGATCCTCATTCCCTCGGGCGAGTCCTTCCATTTTTTGAACCTTACACCATCAGGCGAGTTCTCCCATTTCTTCCGAGCCTCGGCGGCAGCTTTCTGGTCAACAACCGTAGCCGGCTTTTTAGGGGTTTCCTTTTTGGTCTCGTGATCGGCAAATACCAGTCCGCTCAACACAACCAGCGAGCACACCAGCGCATAGACAACTTTTTTCATATCCTTTTAAATTTGGTTCAGCAAAAGTAGGTGGGCGGTGGGGTGGGGAGAGAATTTGGGTTGTAAATTAAAATGTAAATTTTGTAAAAAGAGGCTGGGAAAGTTAACAAAGGTTAACATTTTTTAGACTGTTACTTATTCAAGTATTTGATAATCAGCAATTTATATCATTTGGATTAAATAGTGACAACTGTGTTAATTGCGATGCATGGTTATGATTAAGCGGGATGTTTAAAATTGTTTTTCATCCAGGCCTGTGGCTTGGCTGGGGAATTTGGGTGTAGAATTTTTATAAAGAGTTACTAACGGCCTATCGCAACCTGCTATTTAGCGATACTTCGTACAAATTGTTCACTTGTTAATGAATTATCAAGCGAAATCTTGATTTAAATTAGCATCTAATCATCGGTTTTGTAGATGCGGATATGAATTACACAAGCAATGAATTTATTAAATAGCAGTATATTGCGTTACCTAAGATCACGCGATGATTAATCCAGATACTCCAATAGAAAAAAAAGAGGTCAACGGCGTAGAATTTTTGACTTACCTTCAAAAATACACTAAAATTTACAACCTAAAAATAACAGACAATGTTGATGTACAGCAGAGTATAATTTTAAGGGGGGACACTGTCGAAATCGCTAATTGTGATTTTGAAGGAGAGTTGTTTTTTAGAGCAAATCCATCAGTTAAAAAGTTCCATCTGTTAGATTGCACGCTAAAAAAGCGTTTTTTACTGTTTAACAGCAATTTAGAACTTGTCAATTTAGCTAGGTCAACTTTTTTGCAATACTTTGCTTTTAAAAATTTATACGCCAAAATTTTGACCATTGAAAATTGTGCTATTAATAACAGTAAGGAACTAAGGCTACACGAGTTCGCAGTCGATAATTTTTCATTCGTCAATAATGAAGCAAGTAATGATATTTATATCAAGCCACTAGCTGCTAAAGTGGTTTTTTTGAAAGGCAACGATAAAAAGTATCAAGTAACGCTGTCTGGTAGGTCTGACAATGGAATTTACGACCAAATTAGATTATTTTGCTACTCGCAGCATCGTACTGACTTTGTGTTTTTCAATATAAATGCTGACATGGTCCAAGTAGTTGGATCTCTAAAAGATTCAACTATCTACACTAATAACCTTTCTATTCGTTTAGGCATACTTGATCACTTTTTTAATGATGGTAATTTAAAAATTTCAAATCTTCAACCAGTATCCACAAATTCAAGGTTAGTAATAAAGAAGTCAGTTTTAGGCAAAACCCAAATTAACAATTGTGACTTCAGCAAGTTTCAAACCGTAAATCTTGAAAACAGTAATATTTTAGAAATTACGCCAGTAAACGTCGTATTATGTAATAATAAAAATATCGCTTCAAGTAACTTGTTTTCAACGAAAGAAAATTTCAGACAGCTAAAAATAGTATCTCAAAAAAATGAAGATATAGATAACAAATTGATTTACGCTAGGCACGAAATGAACACGTTATTAACGATTGCAAAGGAAACAAATGCTAGTTTTAATGATAAATTTATTTTATATACATCTTGGCTATCAAATGATTTCGGGAATAACTGGAGCAGGGCGTTAATATGGCTACTTTCGGTTTCTTTGCTTTTCTATACTGCTATCAAATATTTGTTGGGATATGTTTATTTCGATGTTCTTCTAATTGGCGATGAAATTGGAAAGTTCCTCATTTTTCTTAATCCTTTACATCAGTTTGAAAAATTATTTGGGGCTGACGCAAATAATCAAAATACAAACGGGGCGATTTTGGTCGATGGGATTTCTAAGATAATTGGGGCATACTTACTTTACCAATTTGTGAATGCCTTTAGGAAATATGTAAAAAAATAAGATTTAAAGTTAACACTATGATGTGTGTAGACTCTAACGGACCATTGTGTCCAGCAAGTTAGTCTTCCTCCAACGCAAAAAAGCCTCAGGCTTTTCAACCCAAGGCTTCTTAAAAGGTAGCGGGAACAGGACTCGAACCTATGTCCGTCAGCTGACGGATAAGAGCCCGACGAGATGCCCGAGAAAATATCAAACGCAAAAAAGCCCCAAGACTTTCGACTTGAGGCTTTTGATTTACTGGGTAGCGGGAACAGGACTCGAACCTATGACCTTCGGGTTATGAGCCCGACGAGCTACCAACTGCTCCATCCCGCACTGTGTTTGTATAATATTGAACGGTCATACTTCCGTTTTGTTTTAAAAGAAAGTCGCTTTCTTTTTTGGTTACCGTTCTTAAGACTTTCGACTCAAGACTACCGGCTTAACCTGGGTAGCGGGAACAGGACTCGAACCTATGACCTTCGGGTTATGAGCCCGACGAGCTACCAACTGCTCCATCCCGCACTGTGTTTTCCAACGCCAAACGGTTAAATTCCCGTTTTTTATTGGACTGCAAAGATATAATTCGTTTCTTTGCAGTCCAAATAATATTTTAATTTTTTTTCTATGGGTCACAAGGCGGGTTTTGTAAGCATCATCGGCAAGCCTAACGCGGGCAAGTCTACATTAATGAATGCGCTGGTTGGCGAGAAGATGTCTATCATCACGCCAAAGGCACAGACCACGCGCCATAGAATTTTGGGTATGGTCAATACCGACGATTACCAGGTGGTGTTCTCGGACACGCCGGGCATCATCAAACCGCATTACGCCCTGCACGAGAGCATGATGCACCAGGTGCAAGGCTCTATCGTGGATGCCGACCTGATCCTGCTGGTGACCGACATTAACGAGAAACACGACGAGACCGACGTAATGAAACGCCTGGAAGGTTCGCAATCACCGGTGATCGTACTAATCAACAAGGTTGATCTGAGCGATGCCGATACCGTTAACGCTAAAGTCGCTTATTGGGAAGAAACGCTGCAGCCTTTAGCTGTATTCGCTATATCGGCCCTAAAAGCACCGAACACCGAGGAGTTGCTGAAATTCGTTGTCAGCTACCTGCCCGAGCATGCCGCTTATTACGAAAAGGACGCGCTGACCGACCGTAACGATCGTTTCTTTGCGTCGGAGATGATCCGCGAGCAGATATTTAAACAATACAAAAAAGAGATCCCTTACAGTACCGAGGTGGTGATCACGGCCTTTAAAGAGGAAGAGAACATCTACCGCATCAGTGCCGAGATCATTGTAGAGCGCGACTCGCAAAAGAACATCATCATTGGTCAGGGTGGCAGCATGCTGAAGATCGTTGGCACTTACGCCCGCCGTTCGATGGAGGAATTCTATCAAAAGAAGATCTTCCTGGAGATGTTCGTAAAAGTGATCAGCGACTGGCGCAGCAAAAAGAACTACCTGAAGAAATTTGGGTACGACGATTAGGGAATTAGATGCAAGAATATAGAGTCAAGAATCAAGACACTATTTTTGAAAGAGATGCAAGAATATAGAGTCAAGAGACAAGACACTATTTAGTCGTCGTCGATATCCCTTAGCAATTTTATTATACATAATACGAGTTAGGCATCACATTAGTAACTTAGCGTAAGTCTTGGTTCTTGATTCTTGACTCTTGGTTCTAACAACATTATATACATAATACGAGTTAAGCTGCATATAGGTAACTTTGCAGGTGTCTTGATTCTTGACTCTTAACTCTTGATTCTTCAACAAAATGAGTAACATAGTAGCCATAGTGGGCCGCCCCAATGTAGGCAAATCAACTTTATATAACCGTTTGACCGAGAGCCGTAAGGCGATCGTTGATGACTTTAGCGGCGTTACGCGCGATCGCCATTACGGCGTGGCCGAGTGGATCGGTCGTAACTTTACCGTGATCGATACCGGCGGTTATGTAGCCAATAGCGATGACGTTTTTGAGGCCGCCATCCGCGAGCAGGTTTTGATCGCTATTGAGGAGGCCTCCGTGATCTTATTTGTGGTAGACGTTACCACAGGTATTACCGATCTGGACGACGAGATAGCGACCATGTTACGCCGCAGTAAAAAACCGGTATTCGTGGTAGTGAATAAAGTAGACCACGGCCTGCTGCAAAGTGATGCGACCATATTCTACAGCCTTGGTTTGGGCGAGATCCATAACATCTCCTCTGCAACAGGTGCCGGTACAGGTGACCTGCTGGACGAGGTTGTTAAAACCTTCGACGAGGACGTGGTAGAGGAAAATACCTTGCCTAAGTACGCTATTGTCGGTCGTCCTAACGTGGGTAAATCATCTATCATCAACTCGTTGATCGGTAAGGACCGTAACATTGTTACCCCGGTTGCAGGTACCACACGCGATAGTATCCACATCCACTATAACCAATACGGCCACGAGTTTATGCTGATAGACACGGCCGGTATGCGTAAAAAGACCAAGGTTAAAGAGAATATCGAGTTCTACTCGGTAATGCGTACCATCAAAGCCTTGGAAGAAGCCGACGTGGTGATCCTGATGCTGGACGCTGTTGAAGGCCTGGAAGCGCAGGACGTAGCCATCTTCCACCTGGCCGAGAAGAATAAAAAAGGCGTGGTAGTAGTGGTGAATAAGTGGGACCTGATCGAGAAAAACAACAAAACTGTTAAGGTTTTTGAAGAGACCATCCGCCAAAAATTAGCACCATTTAACGATGTACCTATCGTGTTTACCTCGGTAACCGAAAAGCAACGTGTATTAAAGGTGTTAGAGACAGCAGGAAAAGTTTACGAGAACCGCGGCAAAAAGATCCCGACATCAAAACTGAATGACGTGATGCTGCCGATCATAGAGAACAACCCGCCACCGGCGCTTAAAGGCAAACACATCAAGATCAAATACATTACACAGATCAAAGGCACATCGCCCATGTTCGCGTTCTTCTGTAACCTGCCGCAGTATATTAAAGAAGGCTACATTCGTTTCTTAGAGAACAAACTCCGCGAGAACTTTGACTTTGAAGGCGTACCGATACAATTGTTCTTCAGGCAGAAGTAGTAGCAATAAACGATCTTAAGAAAAGGCGAAGTGGCATCACTTCGCCTTTCTTATTTACTGACGCGTCATCACGAACGCAGCGCGGTGATCCCCGGCATGTTGGTCGAAATGCTTTAAAGTCTCGCTTCCCCGCTTGAGCGGGGTCAGGGGTGTGTCCTTCATTTGCAAGGTTTGCGAAAGGACACCCCTATGAAAGGTTCTTCTCGATGTTCGTTCATCGCTTCCCCGCTCAAGCGGGGAGACGCGGGCTTGTCTCTCTTCATCGAAGCCCAGCAGATCGGTAAACTCGTAATGACAGGCCTAATTTTCTTATGATCTTTTTTGAAAACCAACGATTCCGCATTCCATCGGTACCACCCGCCCCGCTCTCTGTCCAAGTTTTGCCCCTGCCGCGCAATGCCCCTACGCTGCAAAAGCTTCCCGCCGATCGGGTTTTGGTTGAGGAGGTGCCAGCAGTGTCAGAAAGGCCGATCGGTACACCTCAGACGTAAGGGATATAAATGATCAGCGCGCAGATCACGGCAAGCCCACTATTTCCTGGCCAAGCTATACTCGCCCCAAAATTGTGTGGTCGAATTCAGATCGGCATCGCCATCCCGCTCTTCGCCGCGTGCTTTGGTGATCGGGTCGCGCTCCACGTATGTCAGGCAACAGAACGCGTTGCCCCAATCGTTCAGTTTAATATTGTAAGCGATCTTTCTTACCTGGGCTACAGATATGCCCACATGTTTTAACGGAAATGCCAACTCATATACATATTTACCACTGTTTTGAAAACGGCCCACGGCTTTTATCTGCACATCATTGTAGATAGATATCAGGGTATCGCTAATTTTTTTTGCCCCGATAACCTTAATATCTTTAGCGTAGGAACCAAAAGCCTTATTGGCCCGGTCCACGGTAGAATCGGTGCGTGTGAGTAATGTAGTCGGGTGCGGCGCATGCGCCGGCAGGCCGGCTATGTTAGCTTTATTCCCCGAGTTGAACAGGATACCTCTAACATATTTATAGGACATATTAGGGTAACTGACGGCCACTGTATTAGCCGTGTCGCCCTTAACGCCGGTAGTGTTCACAGTAAGCTGTACGCCTACCAATAAGATCTTCTCTATCACCCGTGGTTGGGTAGCCTCAACGGCAAGGTAAAGATATTCGTCGTCGTTAGCTAAACTATAGGCAAAGTCAACCGTACGATTATGGGCCTGCATTTTGCCGCCCCACTCTGCTGTATTACCATCTATCTTAATTTTGGCCGGGGCAAGCATGGCATCGACTTGCACCTGTGGCAGCTTTTGGGCAAAGGATATTTGGACTGAAAATAGCACACAAACGCATGCTATCAAAAGCGGACGGACATTAAAAAAAGCGTTAGGACTAAAAAAGTGTATCATCATATTGTGAAACGGTTGGGTTGAACTGTAATGCAATATACGCAAAAACATTTGATCGCTTAAAAAATTGTGATCAGCTATACCGAAAAAGCTAAACCCGCAACCCATCAGTTGCGCATTTTGCAAAACAATTACAAAACGTAAAATAAGTGGCAAAAACTCGTGTTATTTGGTCAAAAATGGTCGCTTTTAAACACGCTCCCAAGCTAACGAAACACAATTCGGTCGAGTTTTGCGTCAATAAAAAAGGTCCCCGCCAACGGGCGGGGACCTCTCTGTTTTGTTGATCTTTGGGAAGATCGGTATCTTATTGCTGGCCGCCCGCGCCTTGGTCTCCGCCCGATTTAAGGTCGTCATTCAGGCCGGTTTTCTTCGGTGCCATTGGGTTATCTTGTTTAAAGGTCACCTTACCAAAATTGTAGCTGAACGTAACACCTACCGAACGGAACGGGAAGGCCGTATTACTGGTCTGCACCAGGTTACGGCTGGCAATGCGCTGGTTAAAGTCGATGTTCTCTTTGAACGGCGACAGGGTGTTCAAGCCGATAGATGCTTTCTTGTTCAGGATCTCTTTACGTACACCAAAGCCGATGAAACCGAATGACGGGTTGCGGCCTTGGATGCTGCGTGTAGGCGAGTTTAGGATAGCAAAGGTCTCGGCAACAAAGCCCTTAGGCAGGGTTAGCGTACCGTTACCAAAAATGTTGTACATCACCTGAGCGCCCCTGTTCTCTGCTACTTGCAAATAATCGAACTGGCTGTAAGGGCGTCCGTTATACGTAAAAACGTTTACACTTGTACGGAAAGTAAGCGGCTTAATGGGCGTTATCGAACCAAAAAAACTCATACCGACAGAGTTATTCTGGCCAATATTGTTGTAGGTCGTCCGGTTAAAGGTCTCGCCTGGTGCCGGTAACAGCGTACTGCCTTCGATCAGGTCCTTAGTATTTTTGTAATAAACCGACGCGTTGATGACCGATGATCTGATAAAAGTAGAGTAATTGAATTCTACCGTCTGCGATACCTCCGGAGCCAGTGCCGGGTTTCCGTAACTGATATTTTGCGGGTTCAGTCTGTTAACAAATGGATTCAGGAACTGAAGGCTTGGGCGCTGAATACGCTTGCTATAAGTCAGTTTAAAAGTTTGAGTGCCACCAAATGTTTTTGATACCGCAAAACTTGGCACGAATGTGTAGTAAGTATCCTCTACCGGTTCAAACTGTAGTCCCTCACTCGCTGATCTTCCGTCGATACTGGTTATCTCGTATCGCGCGCCGGTTTGTAATGACCAAGCCTTAGGTAACGTAAAGGTAAGCACGGTGTAACCAGCGGTTACATACTGGTTGTAATCGTAAAGATTAGATGCATCCGGCCTGTACTCGTCGTTAATGTTGATGTCAGAATTACTGCTGATGATACGGGAAATGCTTTTACCACCTGCTTCTAACTTAAATTTATCTGTGATAGGCAAAGTATAATCCAATTGTCCAGTGTACTCATTGTTAGTGCCACCATTAGTTGCGTCCTGTTTAGGCTGCGTAGAAGTATTAAAAAACTTTAAGCCGTAGTCCAGATCGGTGATACTATGGCTCCATTGCCCTGATGCTACTATTTGGTGGCCTTCTTTTTTAAACTTGTGCGTGTAATCTAATACCCAGTCATAGCCACCAAAAACAGTTTTGCTATTATTTTCGGACCTGTAGGTGTTAGTTAAGGTAGGTGTACGAGTTAAAAAGTCAGTAAAACCCTCTGCCTTGAACCCGCCCTGATTGAAGCGGATCGTAGAGTGAATAGCATTGTAGTTATTAAAATCATAACTAACCTCGCCAGAGCCTGTATAGGCATAACGCTCAACTTTGTTGGTAGCATTTTGGTTATTGGTAATATCAGACAAGCTGTTGTAAGATTCCCTGATGGTAGGCGTAGATTGCGGCCAGGTGTAGTTGCCGCCAAAGCTACCGGTGATGCTTAAACGGTTCTGCTTGATATTCAGGTTGGCGTTGCCATTATTTTGACGCGTGCCGAAACCGCCACTGATAGAGCCGCTTACGCCGGATATATTTTTGCTTTTAGTGATGATATTGATGATACCACCGGTACCCTCAGCATCGTACTTAGCCGATGGCGAGGTTACTACCTCGATGCTTTTGATCTGATCGGCAGGGAAAGATTTCAGCACGTCGCCCAAGTTGTTAGACATGGCACCCGATGGCTTTCCATTGATAAGTACGCGCACATTCTGATCGCCACGTACCGATACGCCGCCGTTAATATCAACGGCCACCAATGGCACTTTGCGCAATACATCGGTAGCGTTACCGCCTTGCGATGTTACGTCCTTTTCGGCATTGAAAACGATTTTATCTATTTTATTCTCTATCAGCGGTACCTCTCCCACGATGTTGACCTGATTTAAGGTTTTGGTGCTTGGCGCCACAGAGATGGTACCCATGTTATTATCCGGTTTAGACAGCGTAGTCTCTACCGGATCGATAGTTTTGGTTGGGTAACCAATAAAAGTAATGCTGATCTTGTATTTGGCCGGGGGCAGGTTATTCAGCTTAAAATTACCTTTATCATCGGTGATCACACCGTTGATAGGCGCTTTACCGCCGGTGCGAAAAACGCTGATGGTAGCATATTCCAGCGGCTTTTTGGTGACCGAATCGATCACCGTTCCTGATATCTTACCCAGGATGGTAGAAGTATTGCCACCGCCGAATTGCGCATTGGCCGATATTGCAGAACAGAAAATTGCAATTAGTAAAAGTACACGTTTCATCTATGTTTGAAAATTTGGTAGTAAGAGCCAGTTTTTGTTGAATTGTTACAAAGTAAGCAAGATATTCTTCGCCGATAACGTAACAAAAGTAACGCGATCCCCACTCCCGCTAAAGGCGAAACGGACGAACAGCAGATTATGACAGACGAATGGTGAAAGCCCCATTCCCTACCCGCTTTGCAAGGCTGACAAATATTGACTATCATTGGATTTGAACGTCTACACCCGATAAACCATGACCGACGAACTTTATCAAAACCTGCATGTAGAGTGCCTCATCAGTGATGCGTCGCTGGCACGGATACAGGCCAAAGCCAATAAGCCCCGGCTTTTCTCTGTCCATTGGGAGGTTAAAACGCTGCTGTACATCGGCATCCTGGCGCTCACCGGCGGCTTGGGCTTACTGGTTTACGAGCATATCGACACGATCGGGCATCAGGCTATTTTGCTGTTCATCGCCCTGATCTGTGTGGGTAGCTTTGCCTACGGCTATAAAAAGCGCAAACCGTTCAGCGCCGAACTGGTGAAAGCACCCAACCCGGCGTTCGACTACGTGATCCTGTTAGGCAGCATCAGCATGCTTACTTTTTTGGGCTACCTGCAATATCAATACAACTTTTTCGGTACTAATTACGGCTTGGCTACCTTTATACCCATGTTGGCCCTGTTCTTCATCGCCTACCGTTTTGATCATTTGGGGATACTGAGCATGGCCATAGCCAACCTTGCGCTGTGGATGGGTGTGTCCGTCACCCCAAAAAAACTATTGCTAAATGCCGATTTTGATAACCTGACCATCATTTACACCTACCTGGTTTTGGGCTGCTCTTTGTTAGCCTTATCTATAGCTACGCAGCGTTACAATTTTAAAAAGCATTTCAAATTCAGCTATCAGCATTACGGCATCCATGTGTGTTATGTGGCTTTATTGGCGGGGTATTTTCATAATTATGATTCGTGGCTGGCGTTTGCGTTTGTGCTGGGCGTGGGTGTCTTATCGGTCATCATGTATCTGGACGCATTCAGGCACAGGTCATTCTATTTTATCTTGATCGTGCTGCTGTACAGCTATGTCATGATCAGTAGTTTGATGGTAAGGCTTACCTTTTCGGTAGGCGATGGTGCGCTGATCTTTTTCTTGCTGATGTACTTTGTAGGCTCGGCTATAGGTTTTATCTTTTTACTGATGGATATCAACAAAAAACTAAAAGCCGAATGATCATTTATAACCAAACATGGCTGGCCAATTTACGCCTGCAAGATCAGGTAAAGGATGACTTGGACAGCGGACTGATCAGCCCCGAAGAGTTTAAGGCTATCACCCAAAAATATCTGGTAGGATTTTACACGCCCGGCATATTTGCGCGCGTGGGCATGGCCATATTAACCCTGATCGCGGTGCTTTTTGGCGATGGCCTGCTGGCATTCATGGCGGCATCGGCTAATATCATTGAAAGTTGGGGCTTTGTGCTTTTCCTGGCCATGTTAAGCTATTTTGTTCTGGAAACGCTGACCAAACAGAACAATTACTTCCGCGCCGGAGTGGATGACATGCTGACCCTGATAGCCGGTTGCCAAATAGTTGCCGTCTTCGTCATGATGATCGGCAACGCCGATGGCTTTAACATCGCTATATCCTTCGTCGTTTTAGTTACAAGCCTATGGCTGACCATCCGTTTTAGCGACAGGTTAATGAGCGCCATAGCATCCTGCGCCGTTTTAGCCTTTATCTTTTTTGTATGGATACAACTGATACCCGCCGGCCTGGCCACCGCTCCTTTTATAATGATGACCGCCTCAGGCTGTCTGTATTGGTTAGCAGGGCGATATGCTGGCGATGCACGATACATCAACTATCGCGACTGCCTGTACATTACCCAAGCCATCGCTTTACTGGCCCTCTATGCCGCCGGGAATTACTTTGTGATACAGACCCTAAGCGCCGACATGGCCGGGCGGGAAGGTCCTGTGCCCTTTGGTAGGGTATTTTGGATATGGACCTTCGTGGTGCCATTCGTTTACATCGGCATTAGTGTGCGCAAAAAGGACGCGATGCTACTACGTATAGGCTTGCTGCTGATCGCGGCGGCTGTAGCCACTTTCCGCAACTATTATCATGTGTTACCAACAGAAATAGCCCTAACGATAGCGGGGTCTGCTATGCTGCTGGTAGCTTTTGCTATCATGCGGTATCTGAAAGTGCCTAAACACGGCATCACCACGGCCGATCCTGACAAGATCAATTCCTTAGACCGCCTAAGGGTAGAGTCACTGATCGTTGCCGAGACCTTTTCGCACGCTCCCGATGCCCCTACCGACGATGGCACCAAATTTGGCGGTGGCAGCTTTGGCGGCGGCGGATCCAGCGCAAATTTTTAAGGATGGTCTGACGATCATCTGTCGACGAAAAACCTCCATAAACAAAGAACGCCGGGCAAATGCTACGGCGTTCTTTGTTATATATCAAGCGTTCAGCTTATTCCACGATCGCAAATTGCGACAAGGTGACAAACTGCTGAATGCGGCCTGCAACTTCTTCTTTGGTCAGGTTCTTCAGTTTTTCAGTGCCGAATTTTTCTACACAGAACGAAGCCAGGGCAGATCCGTAAATGATGGCGTTCTTCATATTATTAAAGTTTATGGTACCTACCTTAGCCAGGTAACCGATAAAGCCGCCTGCAAAGGTGTCACCCGCGCCCGTTGGGTCAAACACATCAGCCAAAGGCAATGCCGGGGCCGAGAAGATCAGATCATCGCTGAACAGCAATGCGCCGTGCTCGCCTTTTTTAATGATCAGGTATCTGGGACCCATGGTCAAGATCTTACGGGCAGCTTTCACCAGCGAGTACTCGCCTGATAGTTGACGTGCCTCGGCATCGTTAATGGTCAGCACGTCCACCATTTTAATGGTTTCTAACAGGTCGTCCATAGCAATGTCCATCCAAAAATTCATGGTGTCCATCACGATCAGTTTAGGACGGTTTTTAAGCCTTTTGATAACCGTTTGCTGTATCTGTGGGGTAAGGTTACCCAGCATCAGGTATTCGCAATCCTGGTAGCTCTCAGGAATGATCGGATCAAAATCGGCCAATACGTTCAGTTCGGTCACCAGGGTGTCGCGGCTGTTCATATCGTTATGGTAACGGCCGCTCCAAAAGAACGACTTTTCGCCCTGCTTGATCTGCAAACCCTCGGTATCGATATCGTGCGCGCCAAGATCGGCTATTTCCTCTTGCGGAAAGTCATCGCCCACAACAGCTACGATCTTTGTTTTATCATAAAAGTATGATGCCGCTAAGCTGGCATAAGTGGCCGCGCCGCCAACAATTTTATCTGTTTTACCAAATGGGGTCTCGATCGCGTCGAAAGCCACAGTGCCGATAACTACTAAACTCATTTATAGTGTTTTGAAAATTTTGCTGCAAATATTGTGATTTTATAGCAGTAATCATACCCTCTCACCCCACAGATGCGGCTCAAAATAGTAATGAGGGAAATTTTCGGAATTAGCATAAGATCATACGCTTGTCATCTTAATATGTAAATGCCATACAATTGAGCTATTTGTCTCACATTTGAGACATGAACACCGACCAACTTATTGTTGACGCAGCCATTGCCACCTTTGATAGCGACCCATCAGCCCCGCTTGAACAGGTAGCCGAACGGGCCGGGGTGACCCGACGTACATTGCACCGCTACTTTAAAGACCGTGCAGAATTACTTACGGCTTGCGAAACCACTATGCAAGACCGCTGCCTGGAGGCTATTAAAGCCGCTCTTCACAACCATTCGGCACCGATGGCGCAGTTAGAGCAGGTACTTTACGCCCTGATAGATTGCGGGAGTAAATACACTTTCCTGAAAAAGAAACATGAGTACCGGCACCATCAGCATGCATCCGGCAATACCAACTGCAACACTTACGACAGGATAACTGGCATGTGGCAAGGTGTGATCATTCTACTGCAAAACCTTGGGCAGATAGACAAGGAATTACCATCGGCCTGGATATTTCAATGTTTCACGGGGATGATCGGCACCGCTGTAACCGCACTGCAAAGCGGCGACATTGCCGTTAACGACATCAAAAAACTGGCTTGGGGCAGCTTTAGCAAAAGCATAGGCTTAACTACAAACAACATCTAAAACTGACACTATGAAAACCGAACAATACGATGTGATCATTATAGGCGGCAGTTATGCCGGTCTGTCCGCGGCTATGGCCTTGGGCCGTTCATTACAAAAAGTGCTGATCATTGACGGTGGACAACCCTGCAACCGGCAAACACCTGCATCGCATAATTTTATTACTCATGATGGGGAAACACCTGCCGCCATCGCTCAAAAGGCAAAAGAAGAAGTGTTGGCTTACCCTACCGTGCAATGGCTGGATGGCTTTGTACAACAGGTATCGGGCAGTAACCTCAACTTTATGGTAACCACAGACATAGAAACGTTCAGCGCGAAGAAGATCCTGTTCGCCACAGGAGTTAAGGATCTGATGCCCGACATAGCGGGCTTTGCCGAGTGCTGGGGCATATCAGCCATACATTGTCCTTACTGCCATGGCTACGAATACCGCGACGCACCAACGGGGATATTGATCAACGGCGATATGTCCTTCGACTTTGGCAAATTCATCCAGCATTGGACCAAAAGCCTTACCATCTTTACTAATGGTCCGCACGGTATGACCGGCGAAATTTATCAGCAGATCACAGCGCGAGGCATCAAGGTAATTGAGACAGAACTGACCAAGATATCGCATCAGGACGGCTATATCAACGCCGTACACCTTGCTAACGGTGATAAGATAAAGCTGGAAGCACTTTACGCGCGTTTGCCGTTTGATGGCAGTAAACTGCCACAACAAATAGGTTGTACCATAACCGATGATGGCTATTTAGCAGTTGACGAATTTAAAGCCACCAATATACCCGGCGTGTTCGCCGCGGGTGATAATACCACCCGTATGCGTTCGGTCGCTTACGCCGTGGGAGCGGGTAGTGTAGCCGGGGCCATGATCAATCACCAACTTATACAGGAAACGGAGTGACAAGAACACATCGCAAGGTGTCGACGCAAAATTAATTGCAAGATTATCAGCCAAAAACAAAATATTTTAAATTTTTTCTTGCCGGATGTTGTGAAATATCGGGGATAATCCTACTTTTGCACACTCCAAACCGGAAAACACTCCTGAGTAGCTCAGCCGGTTAGAGCATCTGACTGTTAATCAGAGGGTCGCTGGTTCGAGCCCAGCCTCAGGAGCAAATGCAAAAAGCCTTACCATGTCCGGTAAGGCTTTTTTTGTATAATGCGGGCATGATCCCTTTTAACCTTCTCCATAGCGTCGACCTGACATCGTTTGCGGAAAAAAAATATCTATGGCATCTACCAACCTTAGGAAAAACACGCGACCTTAGCTATGCGCTTCAATGACCTGACCGGTCAAAAAAGGCTGCTTGATAAACCAAATACAACACCCTCGGTAAGACCTTTGTGACAGTGGACCTTATGCCTATCTGCCACGATATTGCTATCTTGACCGTACAATAACCAATTATGAAAAAAACCAATACTCTTGTTCTGATAGGGATGATCTTACCGGTCATCGGCTATGGCCAAGCTAAGGCACGCCTGACAAGTTATGTGAACCCGCTGATAGGCACCACCGTATTGACCGACCCTAAAGACCTTGGCTACGACCCGCCCTGGCGCACCTGGAATGGCCTTACCGGCCCCGGCGCTACCCTGCCACATGGAATGGTACAGGCTACGCCGGTCACTACCTATGGTAGCGGCAGCGGGTATGAATACGAGGTAAAAACCATCAAAGCTATCGCGCAAACAAGCGGCAACCATTGGGGCGACCTTAACATCCCCGTCATGCCGTTAGAGGGTACTAATTTCACGGCGGATGATTTTGCGTCGACATTCAGTCATGCTAAAGAAACCGTTCGCCCGGGCTATTATCAGGTGATACTGGATCGCTATAAGATCAACGCCGAACTTACCGCTACCACCCGGGCTGCTTACCACAAATACACTTACACAGGTGGTCAGGATAAAAAGCTTGCCTTTGATCTGGTACATGCGGGCGGCGGCAGCAGTACCTGGGAACTTAACCAGGCCGGCGATAATATCGTTGTCGGGAAGCAAGGCGGCCTGTATTTTTACGCGGTGCTGAACCACAAGATCAAAAGCATCGATATCAACAAGCGTAACCCGGTGCAGCCAGAGATACCGCGTAGTGGCCAAGGTGCAGGTGGTCAGCGGAAACTTACGGGCAATATCGATGTCCCGGTCCTCAGTTTCGAACGGTCTGATAAACCATTGGAGCTTAAGATAGCCATATCGCGCGTGAGTGCCGACGGTGCAAAACTTAATTACGAGAAAGAGATCGCCAACAAAACCTTCGATCAGGTTTATAAAGAGGCGGACGCCATTTGGGAGCAAGCACTGAACAAGATAAAAGTTACCGGCGGCACTCAAAAGCAAAAGGTGATGTTTTACTCGTGCCTGTACAGACAGTTCTGTTCGCCAAGCATCACCAGCGATGCTGACGGCAAGATAGCGCTTGGCGGCGGAAGGCGACAAGGTGCAGGTGCGGCAGTTCCGAGAGATACGATACCCGGCTTTGACACTTATGCCAGCCCAGCCATCTGGGATGTTTTCCGTACCCAGCTCCCGGTGCTTGACCTGGTACAGCCTGAGGTCAGCAACAACATTATCAGATCCATGATCCTTGGCGGGGAGCGGTCAGGTTTCCTGGCTACATCATTCCACGGCGATTTCGCATCCTCTTTCATTGCCGGGGCATACGCCCGTGGGATCAGGAATTACAATGCCAAAAAAGCCTATCAGCTAATGTTGAATAATGCTAATACCCCAACAGGTGGCGATGTACGTGGCGCAAGACCGCACAACGCCCAGTACCTGAAATTAGGTTACGTACCCGAAGCGGACATCGCCAGCCCGACGACCGAAACGGTATCGACGGCCGGTACTACTAAAACGCTGGAGTTTGCCTATTCGGACTATGCCATCGCACAAATGGCTAAAGCGCTGGGCGATCAAGAGACCTTTAACTTGATGACCAAACGCAGTCAGAACTATAGAAACGTGTTCGACGCGCAGACCGGATTTATGCGGGGCCGCCTGGCGGATGGGAAATGGGTTACGCCATTTGATCCAGGTTATCCATATTACGAGTTTATGTACCGCGAGGCAAATGCCTGGCAGGCTTCATTTTTTGTCCCGCAGGATACTAAAGGACTTATATCACTATATAAAAGTCCGAAGGATTTTGAACTTAAGATAGATTCGCTGTTCTCAGTACCATGGGGCGGCTATGCAAAAGATAACCTCTCATGCTTTTTGGGGCAATTTTGCATGGGTAACCAACCCGATTTTACTTACCCATACCTTTATTACTTTATAAACAAGCCCGAAAAGTCGCAAGCTATACTTACCAAATTATTGACAGATTACTTTGGCATGGGGCCTGAAGGCCTTGCGCTGGCCGGCATGGACGACTATGGCTCACTCACCGGATGGTACGTATTTAATGCCATGGGTATCTATCCTTACTCACCCGCTGATCCGGAATATATCGTATCCGTACCGATCTTTGGAAAAGTTGAGATGCAGCTTGGTAACGGTAAAAAATTCACCATTGTTAAAAAAGGTAACGGTAAAAACATCAGCAAATTGACTATCGGCGGTGCTCCGATCAAAGGTTGGTCGGTTAACTACGATGATATCAGTAAGGGAAAGCAACTAGCTATCTATACCAAATAACAAGGTCACATTCATAAACTATAAACCACATGAGAGCAATTAACCCCTGGATCAACTTCAACGGGAATGCCGAAGAAGCATTCAACTTTTACAGGTCGGTTTTTGGCGGCGAGTTTTCAAAGATCGTGCGCCTTAAAGACCTTGCCAGCGAGGAGTTCCAGATCCCGGCCGAGGATGCTGACAAGATCATGCAGATCGCGCTGCCAATAGGTAAAAAGAATGTGTTGATCGCTAACGATGTACCATCGTTTTTGGGAACGGTTAATGAGAACGAGAACCGCTCGAAGATCATGGTCAGCACCGAAAGCCGCGAAGAAGCAGACCAAATATTTAACGGACTATCTGCCGGCGGAGACGTAGAAGGCCCGATCGGCGATACACCTTGGGGCACCTATGCCGGGATGTTCAGAGATAAATATGGTATCGAGTGGATAGTGGAGTTTGATGGGGAGTAGCTATCAGAATTACAAAGCCTTGCAGTACATACAGCAGGGCTTTGTAGTTTACGGAAGCCTGTATATGAATTACGTTGTTGTATATTTGCCTTAGATACGCATCTACATGGATATCGCTCAATTTCGTACTACCCTCACCTCATCCACTACGCCCGCCAACCTCTCCATCCAGCTCCAAAGCCTTTGGTACGATGGTAAAGGCGACTGGCGCAAAGCGCATGATCTTATCGATCAGCTTACTGACCAGCCATCGGCCTGGGTACATGCTTACCTGCACCGCAAGGAAGGCGATATTTGGAATGCTGACTATTGGTACAACAGGGCAAGGCAAAAGCGCCCTAACGTTTCATTAGATGAGGAATGGGAACAATTGGTGGTGCATTTTCTGGGATAGGCCGTTCTGTGCCGTATTAGTACACCAAGAGTCCTGCATGAACAAGGCTCTTTGTTTTTGTACATTTGCCCCAATGTTAGATATCCTGTACCGCGACGAGCACCTGATCGCCATTAACAAATCCCACGGACTGATGGTCCACCGCTCATCCATAGCTGCCGATGTTGAGGAGTTTGCCATACAGATCCTGCGCGATCAGATAGGCGAGAAGGTATACCCCGCCCACCGCATCGACCGCAAAACAGGCGGTGTATTGCTATTTGCCCTGAATAAAGAGGCCGAGATAGCCATGCAAAAGCAGTTTATGGAAGGGCAGGTAACTAAGAAATACCTTGCCGTACTACGCGGGCACACTATACATCAGGAGTCTATCGACTATCCTTTACGGAAAGAGAACGGCACCTTGCAAGATGCCCATACAGACTATACCACACTGCAACGTGTAGAGTTGCCGATACCTTTAGGTAAACATCCTACATCACGCTATTCATTGGTGGAAGCCGTACCCACCACAGGTCGTATGCATCAATTACGCAAACACTTCGCCCATATTTTCCACCCCATCATTGGCGATCGTACCCATGGTTGCAACAAACAGAATAAATTCTTTTTAGAACAATGGGAGATGACCACGATGCTACTGCACGCAAGTTATCAGTCATTTTTGCATCCGGTGACAGGGGAACGAATAGTTATTGAGGCACCTTTGCGGGATGAGTTTACGGGGGCGATGAGGGTGTTGG
This sequence comes from Mucilaginibacter myungsuensis, assembly GCF_015222005.1. Lineage (GTDB taxonomy): Bacteria > Bacteroidota > Bacteroidia > Sphingobacteriales > Sphingobacteriaceae > Mucilaginibacter > Mucilaginibacter myungsuensis. The sequence continues at coordinate 513,990 of NZ_JADFFL010000003.1, forward strand.
GGTTTGATCTAAAGATATCCTAAAAAGCTATGTCATCCCGATGAGCGAAGGTGAGACACGAGCGCAGGGGCGACAGAGGGAACTTCTACGTGCGATAAGCGACGTGGCGGGTCCTCACGTATAAGGTCTCTCCCGTTGGTCGAGATGACATAAAATTTAATTGCGTAACCTCTTCACATACCCATGTGCCAACCACAAAGGTATGATCCCGAACACCCCAAAAGAAGAATCGATCAGTCGCCAAAAGAACGGGATCTGACGGATAGGCCCGGCTATAAAAGCCAGCGGTAATATCGCCACACAAGCGATCATCCCAAATTGGATCACCCAAATATTCTTTTTAGGATCCCGCAGCGGACCAATGAACAGGATAGCCAGCATCACATGTGCAAAGGCCAGCCAATCGGTGCCATAACTGAGGTAAGGATATTTAAGGTTAACATCATGCAGGGTGTTATAGATCTTGGTGATCCAATCGTTCAACACACCTGCAGGGATATAGTCTTTGATCACCGCCAGCTCACTTTCCAGCGGGAAGGCGGTGACTCCACTAACAAACAACCCAACAATAACTATCCATATACATACTCTGATGCGTCGGCGTAGTTGTCGTTGGGTCGGTTGTTTACTCATATTGTTTTTGAAGCTTTTTACGCTCCCCCTTTAGGGGGCTGGGGGGCTCCTACTTTCCAGCCGTCCTTTAAAGTAACGGTACGGTTAAATACCAATTTATCGGCGGTAGAATGTTTATCTAAGTTGAAATATCCCTTACGGATGAACTGTACTGCTTTGCCCATTTCGGCATTGGCCAGATCAGGTTCAACGTAAGCGTTGATGATCTGCAAGCTGTCCGGGTTAAGGTACTCTTTAAAATCGCCGTCCTCGCTGCTTGGATCTTCTACACGGAACAGACGGTCGTACAAGCGTACCTCGGCTGTTTTAGCCTGCGCTACACTCACCCAGTGGATGGTGCCTTTTACGTTGATACCACTGGTATCGCTACCCGACTTTGATTGAGGGATGTAAGTGCAATGCACTTCGGTCACGTTGCCATCAGCATCTTTCACAAAGCTTTCGCACTTAACAATGTAGGCGTTCTTTAAACGCACCGACAGACCAACACCCAAGCGGAAGAACTTCTTCGGCGGTTCTTCCATAAAGTCCTCGCGCTCTATCCAAAGCTCGTTGTTGAACGGTATTTCGCGTTCGCCATCACCGCCTTCTACTTCAGGGTTGTTCTCGCCAACTAATACCTCAGACTGACCTTCCGGATAATTGGTGATCACCAATTTGATCGGATCCAACACGGCCATACGGCGCCATGTATTCTTGTTCAGATCTTCGCGAACGCAGAACTCTAACAAACTCAGGTCGATCATATTCTCGCGTTTGGCTACGCCGATACGCTCGCAGAACTCACGGATAGAAGCAGCCGGATAACCACGGCGACGCATACCGCTAATGGTAGGCATACGCGGATCATCCCAATCCTCTACATGGCCTTCCTCAACCAGTTTAAGCAGCTTGCGCTTGCTCATTACGGTATAGGTCATATTCAGGCGCGCCATTTCATATTGGTGCGATGGGAACAAGCTTAATTGCTCAATAAACCAATCGTACAGTGCACGGTGAGGGATAAACTCCAACGTACAGATAGAGTGGGTTATCTTTTCGATCGCATCAGATTGTCCGTGGGCAAAATCATACATCGGGTAAATGCACCAGGCATCACCTGTACGGTGATGGTGCGCATGTTTAATGCGGTACATCAAAGGATCGCGCAAGTGCATGTTAGGCGATGCAAGGTCAACCTTGGCACGCAATACTTTAGCACCGTCAGGATATTTACCGGCTTTCATATCGGCAAATAATTCCAGATTTTCTTCAACCGAACGGCTACGGAATTGGTTAGGCGTGCCCGGTTCGGTAGGTGTACCTTTTTGCGCGGCTATCTCTTCGGCCGTGCTATCGTCCACATAAGCCAGATCAGCTTTGATCAGCGTTACGGCAAAGTCATATAGTTGGTCAAAGTAATCAGACGCGTAAAGTTCCTGTGCCCAGTCAAAGCCCAACCACTTAACGTCGGCTTTGATGCTGTCCACGTATTCTACGTCCTCTTTAACCGGGTTGGTATCATCAAAACGCAGGTTGGTCTTACCGTTATATTTTTTAGCTAATCCAAAATTAAGGCAGATGGATTTAGCATGGCCGATGTGCAGGTAACCGTTAGGCTCAGGCGGGAAACGGGTCAGTACCCTCCCGTCGTGCTTTCCGGCCGAGATATCGGCTTCAACAATTTCTTCTATAAAGTTTAATGATCTCTCTTCGCTCATGTTAAGAGCAAAAATAAGAAAAATGCGCGGATGTGCAGATGCCTAAAGGTAAGCGGTACAGTACGTAGGTGTATACGGTCGAGTGTATACACCCATATACACCATATACACCTGAATTGGTATTGATTATCAGTTATTTAGATAATGACTATTTTAACCTCGGCAGTTCAAAATAAAATGTCGAGCCTTTGCCTAATTCACTTTCTACATCGATACGACCGTTATGCTGCTGAATGATCTCGGCAGATATGTAAAGACCCATGCCCAGGCCGCTGGTGGTAAAGGTTTTATCCTCTACGCGATAAAAGCGTTCAAAGATCTTTTCGCGTTGTTCATCAGACAGGCCGATGCCTTCATCAGTAACCGATACGCGCACATGCCCATCCAATGCTTGTGCTTTAATAGTGATCTTGGTGTGTTGTTTGGAATATTTGGCGGCGTTGCTTACCAGGTTGTTCAGCACCTGCTCTAAACGTTCAGGATTGCCATGCACCAATAGTTGTGGTTCAACTTGATATTCCACCTGGTAGTCGGGATACATTTGTATAGCGTTCTCTATGCCTGCGTTCACCATTTCGGTCAGGTCGGCGTCTTTCATTTGGTAGCTTAAACGGCCGGCTTGTATCTTGCTGACATCTAACAGATCATTGATAAGATGCTGCAATTTATTTACCGCGATACTGGCTTTGTTGATGTATTGTTTAATGGCGGGAGGCACTTCCTCTTTCTTATAGATACCCATGATCTGGATGTATCCTTTTAGGCTGGTCAACGGTGTTTTCAGTTCGTGGCTGGCAATACCAATAAACTCGTCCTTTTTATCCATGGCCTGTTTTTGCTCCTCGATATCAGTGGCTGTACCTACCCAGAAAAGATTCTCGCCAAATTCATTTTTTAACGGGATAGCGCGGTTGAGATGCCAGCGGTAGGTGCCGTCATGTTTTTTGTAACGATTCTCCACTTCAAAAATACCTCCGATTGCTAAAGCGGCTAAATAGCGCTCCATTACCAAAGGCAGGTCATCCGGATGTACAACATCTTGCCAGCCCCATTCTTTTGTTTCGTGATGGGATAGGCCTGTGTAATTGTACCAGCGCTGGTTATAAAAGGTCACCTCACCTGTTGGCAAGTTGGTCCAGGTCATCTGCGGGATGTTATCGGTCAATAGCTTAAGATATTCCCTGCTTATGGTAAGGTCTTTGGTGCGCTCCTTAACCGTTTCTTCCAGTTCGTCGTTCAGTTTCTGAGTGAGTAACTGGGCCTCCTCTAACTGGTCAAATTGTAATTCTAACTGTTTTTGATTTTCTTTTAATACGGTAAGATCGGTAACTATTATACTTAAGGCCAAGCCACCGTCAAACTCCATGGCATTACAAGATAATAAACATGGGATAACACCATTTTTGCCCGCGATATCGACCTCGGCCTTGCAATCTTTATCCCAACTGGTTTTAATGACATTTGCTATTATGGCTTTGTCGCCATGGACAAAATCATTCAAATGGTAGCCTAATACTTTCTCAAAAGGCAGACCCAAAAGTTCGGTAAATTTAGAGTTGCTGTAGGTAATGATCCCGGCTTGATTGAGTGTCACGGCTCCCTCGTTCATTTTTTCGATGAACACACGGTATGTCTGGTCGGCGCTTTTTAGGGTATATAACTGTGGGCCGTCGTTGTTCTTTACAATAAGCGCATCTACTTGCCCGGTGCGGATAGCATCAATAGCGTCATTTGCTTCTTCTAATTGCCAGCGTAGTTCTTTGATCTCGTCCAGCAGCTGTTGGTAGTTGGGCTGTTGTTCCATATCAGATCTTAATGTCAATGTTAAAGCACTGGGCCAGTTTGTTGATATCAGACATGTCGCCGATAAGCCTGCGATCAGGCCCGCCGCCTTTTTTTAACAACAGGGGCAGCGCAATGATCTGCTCTTTCTCAGCAATGTCGGGCTGTTGATAAACGTCTATGATCTCCAGCTGGTAGCGATCCACCAGATATTTATCGCAAAATGATTTCAGATTTTCAACCGCGCGGGTAGAATTAGGAGAGGCTCCTGTAATGAACAATCGTAATGTATACGAATTGTCCTCGTGGGGGGAGTTGCCCTCGTTCAACCATTTGTTCGCTTTCATCGGCTATTATGCAGGGCGTATATTTAGCCCCACCAACACTTTCTCTTCGTTAGACAGATCGCCGATTATTTTACGGATCGGTTCCGGCACTTTACGCACCAAAGTGGGTATAGCAAATATCTGATCGCCTTCGGCCAATTGTGGCTTTTCCAGCAGGTCAATTACCTCAATAACATATTGCCCCTTCAAATGTTCTTCGCAATATCGTTGCAAATTGGTTAACGCCGTAACAGATTTTGCCGTTTTGCCTGCCACGTATAAACGCAGCTCCCAGGCTTTTTTAGCTTTTACAGGAGTCATTTCTTTTTACCTTTCTTTTTCTCTGGTTCAGCGGCTTTCTCCGCGTCCTTATGTTCGCGGCGCAATGCTAACAATTCCCGGCGATTTTTTTCCATCACCTCTTTTTTTAGCTCTTCTTCCAGGTAGATCTTGTTCAATTCTTCCTCTACCGATTCAAACTCGGTTTGCAGGCTGGATATCTGTGATTCCAGCACTTTCCGCTTGCGTATAATCTCGCGGTCCTTACGATTGAGTGCGTGATCACGCAGGGCTTGCCCGGTATGTTCTTTCAATTGCTCCGCTTCGCGGGCCGATCCGGTCAGTACGCCATCCGGGCCTAAGTAAACATCAACCAAACTTAAACCTCCGTCGGTGATCAGGAACTCGCGTACTTGGTTAGAGTGTTTCATCCCGCGCGATTTCATTACGTACATTCCACGGTTACGCTCCCCATTAAACTCGATATCGCGCACCAACAACCAGGCATCCACTAAGGATGATACGCCCTCGTCGGTTTGCTCGTTAACGATGGTGTTAAGCGATAAAGCCGTGAACATTACCGTGATCTGCTCTTCCATCAAAAAGTCGATCAGGCGCACCAGCATCGATTTTACCTCGCCAACCGAGCCGATGGTGATCAAGTTGGTGATCGGGTCTAATATTACCGTATCTGGCTTAAACTTGCGGATATGCTTATGCATAGCCACCAGATGCATCTCCAGTCCATATAACGTTGGGCGCGATGCATGGAAATGCAACATGCCGTTCTCTAAATATTGATCAACGTTCAGCCCGATCGAATGCATGTTCCTGACGATCTGCTTGGGCGATTCTTCAAAGGAAAAGTAAATGCACCGCTCGCCGCGCTTACACGATTCTGCCGCAAAATACGCTGCGATACTGGTTTTACCTGTACCGGCCGTGCCCGAGACCAAAATGCTGCTGCCTTTAAAAAAGCCTTTACCTCCAAGCATCTGGTCCAAGCCTTCTATGCCGGTAGATATCCGCTCGGTCCGTACCTCTTTAGCTAAATGCAGGGAGGTTACCGGTAATACCGATATACCTTCCTCATCTATCAGGAAAGGGTACTCGTTAGTGCCATGTACCGTACCGCGATATTTTACGATGCGTAAGCGACGGGTAGATATTTGGTCGATAACGCGGTGATCCAACAGGATCACACAGTCTGATACATATTCTTCTAATCCCTGGCGCGTTAATTTGCCTTCGCCACGTTCGCCTGTTATTACGGCAGTAACGCCTTTTTCTTTAAGCCAATGGAAAAGCCTCACTAATTCGGCCCTTAAGATCCGCTGGTCACTTAAACCAGCAAATAACACTTCGAGCGTATCCAGGACCACACGTTTAGCACCAATGGTATCTATAGCGTGACCTAAACGGATAAACAAACCTTCCAGATCATACTCTCCGGTCTCTTCGATCTCCGAACGTTCTATGTGTACGTGGTCCACACGTATCTTTTTATCGGCTTGTAGTTGCTTCAGATCAAAGCCTAATGACGCTACGTTCATAGCCAGCTCGTCTTGCTTCTCCTCAAAAGCCATAAATACGCCCGGCTCATTAAACTCTATCGCTCCGCGAACGATGAATTCCATGGACATCAGTGTTTTACCGCTGCCTGCGTCGCCGCATAATAGTGTAGGCCTACCAGTCGGGAAGCCCCCGCCTGTAACCTCGTCCAATCCGATAATGCCGGTGGGCGATTTTGCTAATGTATATTTTGAGATAGCCGTTATATTTTTCCGGGATCTGCTCATGCTTTATTTTCTTAAGACAATAAATGTAAGCTTTAATTTAACAAGAGGCTGAAAATTTAAGTTCAAACGATATTAATATTCACAACCGATAGTTTTAGTTTAATTATTGCTTATTGATTAAATTATAAATAATTGTCCACCAATTAATTACGTATTGAACAGAACTTACAAGAATATTGTTTGATAATTAGGTCACAAAAGAAAAGGGTAGCAACCTAAGCCACTACCCTTCATCACATCACCTCAAAAATTAACACACATTCACACACACTTTATCTTGGCTGATCTTCGGACGTACCGACTACGCGGTATGCCTTACGGCCAGCATTGTTCTCCTCTTGATAGTAAATACCATCGGGAGTGATATAATACCTTTTGCCATCTATCTTGATAGGCGTTGTATTAGGCGGCAGGCTATCGAATACGTCGCCTATTTTTACAACAGGGGCCTGGTTAGATCCGTTAGTATCCTGATCATCATACATACCCGGTGACTGTACGCTGGCCGCTGTGGTCAGCTCGCCGTCTTTACCTGCTATTTGATAACCTGTAGTACCGTCCTGTTTGGTAACTGCCTGATAGTAAATACCGTTCAACTCATAATATTGCTCACCGTCTATCATTAATGACTTAGCGCCGGCAGGCAGTTGATCCATGATAGCACCCATTGGCGGCTCTACTACGGTGTAGTTATTATCTTGTTGACGGTAGTAGTAACCATCGCTATAATAATACTGCATATCGCCCCACCAAAATGGATAGTAGCCGTATGGCAATACACCAATGCTGATGCCTATGCGCGGATAGTAAAACTGGTTGTAGAACGCGCTGCGGCCATAAAACCTGTTATATGGCGAGTAGATACCGTTGTAAAAGCTGCCGTAAAAATAGCCATTACGATAAGCGTTACGCGGCACGCTATAACCATAACCACGGGTTATGTAGCCACGGTTGGTATAAACCCTGCCCGGGATAGCACCACCGTTGGTACGGCTACTATAATTGCCATATACCCTGCCCGGGATAGCACCACCGCCACGGTTGCCATAGGCCTGACCGTTGTTTGAATACACCCTCGACTGCGGCGCACTGCTTACCGCACCACCACGGCCACCGTAAGCTTGTTGGGTACGTTGCTGGGGAGTATAACCTACAGATGGGGAAGGCCTGCTCGACATACCGCCGCCGCCTCTGCTTACAGAACCGCCGCTCGGCATGGACATGCCGCCACCGCGACCGCCTGAAAAGCCACCGCCTCCACCTCCTCTGCTAACGGAGCCACCTCCGCCGCCACCACCTCCCGCACTTGGACGGCCACCTCCGCCCCTTTGGGCCTCAGCAGAGAAGGTTACCAACAGGCCGAATAAGGCGCTGAGGGCAACTTTTGATACATATTTATATTTGCTTTCCATGTTATGTTGATCGTTATAATTAATAGACCATTATAAACTCAAACGGTTTAATGCGGGTTTAATTATTGTGTTACAACAAACATTGGGGTGACAAAGCCAGGTAAAACACGTGTTTGAAAAACGCGCGTTTTTCATCAAAAAAGATACGTTTTAGGTGCATATTTCGCGTTTTGTAAATTTTTTACAAAACACGCAACCGATAAGTTGCATATATCAAACTACTTTGATGCTCTCGTCAGAGTTTCAACCTCTCCAACGCTTTCATCAGATCCCCGCCGCGCAGGTTGGCGGCAATGATCTTGCCGTCCTTATCCAGCAAATAATTCAACGGGATGACCTTGATGCCGTATAGCTTACTGATGGGACTTTTGGTGGCCAGCAGATCGCTCACCTGGGTCCAGGGGAGTTTATCGGCCTTAACGGCCTGCAGCCATTGCTCGCGGCTTTTATCCATAGATATGCTGAGAATATCAAAGCCCTTATCGCGGAATTTTTGATAGGCGGCAAGCAGATTGGGGTTCTCGGCACGGCAGGGGCCGCACCAGCTGGCCCAAAAATCTATCAGCACGTATTTACCCCGGTAACTCTCTAATGGGATCATGGCACCAGCCGCGGTAGGCAGCGTAAATGTTGGCGCTACGTTACCGGTGGCAGTAGCTAAACTAACCGCTAATTTTTCAGACAACTTTACGCCGTAGAACGACTGTTGCGCCTCTTCCGTCAGGCTGTTGTAGATAGGCTCTATCACTTCCACACCGGCCAGGGGCAGATGATGAAAGGCCAGCAAGGCCGACGTTGCCGATCGGTATTGCTTAACATGCACCAGCACCGCCTGCTCTATTTGGGTCAAAGTTTGCCGTTGTTGCTTTTCTAAGCCCGCCATGCGCTGCTTATCGCTCTTTTTTACCTTAAAGGTTGCGCCGTACAGATCGCTATACCGCTTTTGCAGCGGCCTTACGCTATTCAGGTAGGCATTGTACTCGGTCTGACCTACAGTCCCCTCTGCTTTAAGTTTAGTCAAAGAATCGATATGGGCCGATACCCTGAGCGTGCCGGTATCTACCATGATCATGGCCGAAAAAACTTTGTACCTGATCGACCGTGCTTTTGACGTAGCTGCTATATAATACAATTTCGGGTAAGCGGTCTGTCCTTTAAACTCGAATTCCCCCTTGCTTATCTCGGCCGAGTCTATCGGTTTGGGCGACGGCGCTACCGCGTCCATAAAGAACACCCATCCGGCATCTACCCCACGTAGTTTGCCGGTGATGGTAAAGTTGCCGGCCAGGGGCGTGGTTTGGGCAATGGTGCTAATTGCGCTTATTGATAGCAGGGCGGTCAGTAGCGCGGTGATGTGTTTCAAATGGTTGCTCATGGGGTCTGATGGTTAAAGTTGATGGTATCTTGAAAGAGAGTTAAGGTTTAGGGGCTAAAGTGTACGTCCCCGAAAAGTCGCTATCCTCGTACCTGAACAGGTCGTCAATGCTCGGTGGCCTGTAAGCGGGCTGTGGGGCTGTAATATTAACTACAAGTCCTGAGGGACGTGGTGACCTTAAAATTGGTAGCGTCCGCAATTTAATATTGTATTTGATGCTCTTGGTGTCGCTTACGGCCGATGCCAAGTATTTCAGCGGTATAGCTAACTCATAAGTATATCTCAGTTTCCGGTTAAAATTTGCGCCTACTTTAATGCCGTCGGTATTGTAGATGGAAAGGAGCGTATCGATATCAGACATACCCTTAATGTGTATCTCCTTATAAGCTTTCGGGATCTTATCGTTAGAGAAAGCCATCATCGAATCGATCCTGGCTTTTTTGCCTAAGGTGTCCGCCCTGGGAACGTGATGAACCACCACGTTGCCTCCCTCCCCTTTAGCCATTTCGCCACGGTTCTTCATCGATATAACAGGATAGGTGATGGCGACCCTCTCGGCCGACTTCTCTATAGGGATAATAGTAAACGTAAGTCCGCCTTTAAAAACCTTTTGATCGCCAAATACATCGTCGGTCTGCAGGGAGAGATACAAATTATCGTCGTCGTTAGCTAAAGTGTAGTACAGATGGTTACCCAAGTTATGCGCCTGGAACCTGTCGTTCCACTCCGTCAGTTTACCGTCTATCTTAATATTGGCTGGAGCACGTACACTGCTTGCTTGCACCTTGGGAAGCTTTTGGGCGATGGCGGCTGTGCATTGGGTCATCAAGATAACTGTCAAACATTGCGCGGCGATCTTTATAAAAAATGTAAACATGCGGATAGTGTTAGCAGGTGAGGGACCGTTTGATAAACTATACCGAAGATAAAATATCTTCCACAATTAAACTAATTAATTAGTTTAATTGTGGAAGAGTATCCGGACCGTTGAAATATGCCTGGCTAAGCCTGTGATCCAATTGTAGAAAAAGCGCTCCGCTGTAAACGATCGGATTATTCGGGACGCTTAAATGAGACATTGAGCCGGGTAGCACACTTGGCCCCGCAATGGCGAAACCTGCCCAAGTTTATTAACTTACCACGGACTGATCCCGGTCTCAGGCGCGTTATCATCGCTGAAGAACTGACCTGTTGGGCCGTCGGCTCCCAATACGGCAGCTTTAACCACGCGGGCGGCGGCATCAGGCAGGGTACCCGGCCCACTATGATGATTAAAATCGGTGGCTGTGTAACCCGGATCTACTGCGTTCACCTTAAAGGCTGTATCGCGAAGGTCATAGGCCAGCACAATGGTATAAGCATTTAAAGCCGCTTTTGACGACACATAACTCGCCAGCTTCACGGGGTAATATTTCCAGCTGGGGTCCGAATGCAAGTTTAGCGAGCCTAAACCGGATGTCACGTTAACTATCCTTGGTTCGGCCGCCCGCTTTAACAGCGGCAAAAATGCCTGGGTCACCGATATCACACCGAAAAAATTGGTCTCAAAAACTTCTCTAACTTCCGCTACCGGCACGTCGGTCGCACTTTGCGGATACCCACCGCTTACCCCGGCGTTGTTGATAAGCACATCCAATACTGCCGCTTTTTGTGATAGTGCCCCGGCGGCGGCAGTTACAGATACACCATTGTTCACGTCTATTAAAAGTGGTTCTACCTGGTCAAGGCCTTCTGCTTTTAACTGCTCTGCTGCTTGCTCACCTTTAGCCATATCGCGGCAACCTAAATAAACATAATATCCTTGGTGTAATAATTGCCTGGCTGTTTCAAAGCCAATGCTTTTGTTCGCTCCTGTTATCAATACTGTTTTCATCGTGTTTGTTTTATGATACAAAAGTACCGGGCGGGCACTACCCGGCTTAAACACATTGGTAGGTATTAATGGTACATTTTGCGGATGTTGGCACGATAGTCGGCTGGGGATACACCGGTCTCGCGTTTAAAGAAGCGGCTAAAATAAGATGTATCACTAAAACCAAGATCAAAGGCTATCTCCTTTAACGGGCGCGCGGTATGGAAAAGCAGGCGGCGTGCTTCCATTATCAAGCGGGCATGTATATGTTTGATAGCGGGCTTACCGCTTTGCAGTTTCACAACATCGCTTAAATGGCCGGGCGATATATTTAATATGCCGGCATAGTCATTAACCTCATGCAGCTGTTTAAAATTTTTATCTATCTCGGCCTGATATTTTTTAAGAAAGATCTTTTCTGCTGATGGTCCGTCAGTATGGTATTGCTCGGTGTATAGCCTGCTAAGATAGGTAAGTAACAAAATTAATTGCGCGCTAAGCATGCGTTGCTGCCAATCACCGGGCCGGTGATGTTCTGTGCTTATTTTGGCCAGTATATCTTCTATAAAAGTTACGTCATGTTCGGTTAACAGCAGTTCGTGTCCACCCTGAGGGTTCAGTATGATAGGCAGTTGTTTTAACGACCCGTTATGATCTAATGACAAAAACTCGGGCGTAAAAGCTATCCCGGTACTCCACAATTGTTTTAACTCTTCTTTTACAATGATGTGCTCAGGCCCCATAAAATATACCGTGTTATCTTTAAGGGTGTAGGCCGTGGTATCTATCCATTGGCGGTGGCCCCCTGCCCGACGGATGAAGACGATGAGGTAATGATCTTTACGATGAGGTATCAGCACCTCCGACCAGCTTGGAGTAGCGCCCTCAAATTGATAAACTCTGAAATGTTGGTTACCGGTAGCGTCAGGTTCGATCTTGTGAACCGGTACTTGCTGATCTTGCAGAAATGATGGCATCGGCCGAAAGCTACGACTTTTTTTAATGCTTGTCCAACCTCGCTGTTCAGATGGTGAGCGAATCAAGCGCTCGTATCATATCGATCAGGACGTTCTGCCCAACCACAACCAAGCTAAGGAACAAAAGCGAACATTATTTACTAAATAACCTACACAATTTTTGTGGCGGCTAACGTTAAGCCAGGCGCTCGTTCATTAATTTCAAGGTTAAAATATTAATTTCTCATTAAATATCTTTCTTTTCTGTTAGTGGCACAGGATGTGCAATACCAACGCATTATAAACTATTGTTTTTATTGCGGTCGAAATTTTGGCCAGGGCAAGATCAGTTACGATGAAGGTCACTAAAGCACAGCATATTAAAAGTAATGGTCAGGTATCACCCGATCACTTACAAGAATACGATAACAGCGAACTGCTTTCGCTATTGAAAGAAAAAGACCAGCTGATCAGCACAGTAGCTCACGACCTCCGCAGCCCTTTGGGTAGTATTTCTGCATTAGCAATGCTGTTAGGTCAGGAGGGTGAGTTGTCCGGAGGACAAATTGAATTGTTGGATCTGATAAAAACAGCAACAAATTACTCGCTTAAATTAGTAGATGAATTGCTGACCAGCAAAAAAGCCGATCTTAAAAACCTATACATTAAAGAGATAGATGTACATGCAACGATACGGAACTATTTAAAATTTTCGCAGCATTTGATCGATAGTAAAGGGCAGCATATCTCTGTCAATTTTTTAGATGGCGACGCTCTGCTGATGATCGATAAAGAAAAACTTACCCGTGTGATCGATAATCTTATAGGCAACGCTATCAAGTTTACCCCGCGCGGTGGCAAAATAGCTATCAGCACGCTTATTATCGCCAACGGTTTGCAGATCACCGTTAAAGACAATGGGATAGGTATCCCCGAAAACATACAGCCTCAGATCTTTTCCATATCAGGTGGCGGCCGGTCGGGTACGTCAGGAGAAAAGTCTCATGGTCTGGGTTTATCTATCTGCAAAAGAATTATAGAGGAACAGGGTGGTTCGATACATTTTCAGAGCCGCTCCGGCAAGGGCACCAATTTTTACGTTTGGTTACCAAAATTAAGGTCAGAGCCGCTTAGTTCATCCGATCCGGCTGCAGAGGATGGGCATAAATTTAGGTTGCAGGCCTAAAGGCGAAAAACCTATAGGCAAACGCTACTTATGCTAACTACCGGGACGAGTTGTACAGGATACAAATGAAGCAGATCGCTAAAACCCCCAGTTAATTATCGGGAACTTTCTTTTGTCGCTTACATTCCAAAGGCCCAATTGTATCCCTTTTAGCTTTTCAGCATGATTGGTCAGGCCGATCTGCTGGCCGGTAGCCGTGCCGGCCCGGGTGCCGAAACCGATCTGTACACCATTCATTACATAAGCATCGGCAAGCATCCCTACCTGCAAACCGTTAAACCGCTGGGTAAAATTGAACATACTGACCGACATACCATTTACTGACCTGCTCATTTGCCCCACAACGCCCGCGCTGATACCATTGATAGTACAATTGCAAATTGTGCCACCCGGCGATATGCTAATGCCGTTTATTTGTTCGGAAAGCGGGGCGACCATGATCTTTTGATATTCGGATCTGCTCTTAGGGTACGGGTAAGGGCCGGCCATTGGTATCCCAAAACCTATACCCAAAGGTTCTATCCTGATACCGTTACTGCGTACATTACGGGGCGTATCCATATAAGTGCTGATCAACCCTACAGAAAGACCGTAGATATTCGCGTTCCTTTTATGGAAAGTTCCTACAGGAAAATAGCTGCGCATGGCAGTATCCTGCCCCCTTGTTACGGCCGTACCGCTGCAGATCAGCAAAACGATCATAGATACCTTTATTGATCTTTTCATTAGTTACGATCTTTTTTGATCCCACCCCCTACTCCACCACAAACCAAGTATAACTCTCCGCGTCGATAGTGACGGTTAGATCTACGGTATGATCCCGCCCTACCTCTTTCACCGCCTTCACCTCACCTTTCTCTATAAAAGTCGCGGTCTGCGTAAGTCCGGTGTAGTATAGCGGGATGCTGATGGTACGCGTGATCTTCTCTTTCAGTGGATTGTACAGCATCATTAAGCCTTTCTCTTTCAGTAGGGGGTTTACGTGCATAATGCCGTCCCAATCGCGGCCGTCGGCGCGTTTTAGGTGGATGATGTCCGACGTGAGAACATCGCGGTGTTTGTTGTACCAGCTGACCACGTCGATCACCGTTTGTTTGGTGGCTTCGGTATCATACAAACGCGGACCGCGGTAGGCGGCCTGCACGCCTGAACCGTAGTATTGCATCATCAGCGTGCGGTAGGCATCCAGGTGTTCGCTCAGTGGCTCTAATATGGCGTCAGCACCGCCGCCGTGGTATTGGGTGAGCGGCACAAAGCCCCACACCATGGATGGTATCTCGTCCCAAAGTCCATCGTAAATGTTTTGGCGGTTAAGGATCACCTGCTGCGCCCGCGAAAGCGAAAAGTTAACCTCCCGATAGCCGATGCTGATACGGTGCGTACCATCCAAAAAATACCAATCGGGCGAGCAGATGTAAACATCGTGCTCGTTCAGCCAGTGGTATAGTTCCTTCTGGATCTCCATTTGCCGCCATTGGCTGTCATCCAAATTTTTATGCCCGGGATGCTTACGCGACGCGCACAGATCGCCGGGATAAGGCCCGTCGTGTCCGAAGATATCGAAGCCCGTCCCCACAAAAAACTTTTTGATGTTATCGCGATAAGCCAGCCCCCACTTACTGCCAAAACATGGCGCATTGCCGAAAAATGCCCCACCCGGCAAACCCGTTTTAGGATCGATCACATCATCATAGTCACTTATCCGCCGCGAACTGAACAATGAGTAGCAACCGATCTTGATATTCTTGCTGTGCGCATAATCGGCCAGTTGTTTCCATTTGGCCAGGTTAGCGCCTGATACGTCCTCGATATTTAAATGACTGCCGAAACTCAGGATCAGTGCTTCGTAACCCGTATCCGCGCATTGGTCTATGGCGGTGCGCACCTCGGCATCGGTACGGCTTACCAGATCCATGGATATCGGGTTAGCAGTAACCCAAGGCGCAATGGTACGGTACATTTTACGGATGGCCAGCCCACGCCGTTCGCGGTCGTAGCTGTCCATCAGCAACTCGTAAGTGCGGATGGAGGTAAAGGTCTCGTCCTTTTTAAGTTCGACGGCGGTCACCTTCTCGGGGTACACCTCCAGCAAACACGGGGTTTGGAAATGATAGTTCACCTGGGATGTATAAGCTTTATCGGCTACCCAATGCGTGGTCTGATCACTCAAGCCGGCCCGCATGGAGTTATTGAAGGCATAATTACTTTCGATATAGATATTCTCCGGCGCACGCATCTCGCTAACACCGCCAACCACGGCGCTCTCCTCTTCCACAACGCCTAATATCTCGTTCACCACTCGGCCTATGGTGATGGTCGAGTTGGTCTTGTTCTCTATCGTCACCCACTTGCTGACCAGCGGCAGGCCATCGTAAATACTGTAATGTACCGTTACGTTGATGCCGTTAAGCTCGTTCTGCCCCGGCTTGTAAATAAAGGATATGGTTTTGCCGGCAGGTTGTTTCCTGTTAGATGCCCACCATTGGTCGCCCTTCCAATTGATGACCGGCGCGATGGCCGATACCTCGTATCTATCCAACTGAAAGTCGTTATTATCGGCCGTGAATCTGTCTAGCCATTCGGGCAGCAGGTAGGCATTCTCGGATTGACCGTACAACCCGCCAACGTTATAAGCCTTACCGTTGATAGCCAGTTTAGCTTCGGCCTTTACCGATCGGATCAGTTGCTTACCCGTGTGCACGTTAATAAAGTCGTAACAGGTAACATTAGGCGATATGCGGAAACTGCGCCTGAGTATGCCGTTGTACAGGATGATGTTCTTATTGTCGACAGTCCTATAAACACCGGCCTTCTCGGTTTCGGGCGTTACCAGCCAGTCGCTTTTTTTTGTGGCGTGCAGTTCGGGTTGCCAAAGGGGCAGGTCCTGGGCAAATAAACTCAGTTGGCACTGACAGAGGACCAGTAGCAGTAATGCTTTTAAGGCGATTGTCCGTTTGATGATCAGCATAGGTCAGATCAGGTTTTGGTAGAAAGCGATATTACAGATAATTATTTTAGATAACAATCTAATATCGATCTGTTTGATGGCCAAATTTATCATTACCACGACGATAAAGTATAAAATTAAGCGGGACGTTTAAATTACCACGTTCAGCCAAGTCACAGACTTGGCCGGGCAGTATTTAAATTGGGAAAGAGAAAATTGATATTTAACTTAACGAGTACCCGAAACGTGCTTCGCAACAACCAAGGGGGCTTTGCCTGACCCTGCATTAGTAACGATCAATGCCGGAGCGTCTCCCCTGCCATAAAAAGCCATAATATTCTGTTGCAGGGCCGGCGAAATAATGGCTTGCTTATCCGCCTGTAGTTTGGCTACCCACTCGGTTTAGGTATTATCGGCGAGGGTGTATTCGTTAAGGGTGGTGGGCTTGCCGGTATCGTAATTGATATTGGCCAAATGCAACCAGCCTTGTGCTAAATGCGCCAGGGCGGCCTCGTAATTGACCATGATGCTGTCCATACTTTGCAAAAATAGTTGCTCGCAGGTTTTCCCCGGGTGTTTAAAGCCCATCTTTTTAAGCGGACCGATCTTGGGCAATGCCTCTACCAACGTAGCCAGCGTACGGGCAATAATGCCTGTCCCGGCCGGAGATATGCCGTAACGTTTATCAAAAATACTTTCGGGCATGCGCCGGGTAAAGCCATTGGGGGCATCATCGACCATAATACTGCCCGCAGCCCGATCCGATCGACCTGCTACCCGGGCCAGTTCGGGAAACAGGTCCTGAACGCCCCATCTGAAAGTAGAGATAGAGGAATTGAAGTTAGGGAACACCGTACTAAGCTCCTGCCCGTAAGTTTTGCGGAAGGCCCGCTCCACCACCGGCGTAGCTATCTCGAACCCGATGAACTTATGATAGGCCACGCTGCCGTAATTGCCCTTGGCTATCTGGATCACGTCAAAAGCAAACTCAATACGGCTGTGCGATGTATGGTCGTCGTCGTACGTAACTACATCGCCAAATCTCTTTTTAAGTTCGGGGTAGTCAACCGCGACCGAAATGTTGGTAGCCAGCGCGTGGCCATATTTATCCGCCATGTAATGCGACATGGCGCCGAGGGCAAAGGCATAATCGTTCAAATTCTGCGACCCGTCTATCAACGCCATTACAAAATCGCCGCTGCGTACGTAGTGCAGCAGATTAGTAAAGTAAGGGCTGCCGAAAGGCATATAACCCATATCGGCCACCAAGCTGCCACCGTATGTGTAGGCGTAAGCTTTCTGCAGTTCGTCGGGCGTAGCTGTGGGATATTTTTTGATCAGCAAGGGCTTGATGTGTCCGGCCCATTCGGCATCGATAATGGCCTCGTGCGCAAGGATAGAGAAGCTGCTGACAGGGGTCGCCAAAGCCATGCAGCACAAAAGGATGATGAGGTACCTGCAATGGTAAAGCTTTTTCATGATGATAGCTGTACCGTTTGATATGTGCGTAGGTAGATCACATCACAAATATCCTCCCGCAGTTTTAGCTGGATGCTTGCTTAAGGTGAAGATAAGGTTAAATAAAAAAGCAAAATAATACGTACTTTAACAATAAACCAACAAGCACTTATGATCAAATTAACCGTGCCTTAACGATCCGCTAACCCGAATACAAATTGAACTGCTTGCTACCCGTAGTTGCTAAAAACAACTGCAAGTAGCGTAAATGCAACTAATGGTAGCGCTATATTTGATACCGGGGCCAACGCCCCGCAATAACTTTGCCTTATCAAAAACAACATGATATGGAAACAAATATGATAGGCGAAAAGATCGCCGTAGCCCGCAAAAAGATCAGCTACTCGCAAGCCGAGCTTGCTCAACAACTTTTTATCAGTCCGCAGGCTGTAGGTAAATGGGAACGCGGCGAATCTGTACCCGATCTGCTCACGACCACAAAATTGGCGAAGGTACTGGGTGTAGATCTTAATTATTTTGCTGGCGAAAATTCGGTGCCCCCCGCTGATGCCAAGCCGGCTGCCCCGATCGTGTCAACAGACAGCCCGGCAGCGCCGAAAGGCAACGAAAAACTGACTTGGAACATGTCTCGCGGTAACTGGGTGGATGCGGATCTTTCGGGACTGAAAGGCTTGCATGATAAATTTACATCATCAAATATCCAGCGTTGTAAATTTGTTGGGGCGGAGATGAACGGCGTGCTGCTGAAAGATAACAACATCGAGGCCTGCGACTTTTCGGCATCGCAGATCAGCAATGGCCGGTTCGATAATTCGCACATGGTCGATAACAATTTTACGGATTGCCTGCTCAACAATACCGCGTTCGACAATTGTCATATCAAGAATTGCGAATTTTCGGGAGCAGATCTTTCCGGAGGCGTGTTTAAAGGATGTTCCCTGCAAAAGATAACCTTTGAAGGCTCGGTACTCGACCGCGCCTGCTTCACCGATACTCACCTGGCTGATGTGTTGTTCTCGACCACCTTAAAAAATTGCGTTTTCGAGAACAGCGCGCTATCCAAGGTCACCTTTCAGAACGCTACATTGCTGAACACCTTTTTTAAATGCAAAACGCTTAAAAGCGTCCGGTTTATAAATACCAGTGCCGACCGCATCACCTACGAGTTCTTGAAAAATGCCCGTGCAGATGTGAGCGGGATATCGTTGGTGGGAGAATAGAAGAAATTCATGTTCGAGCCGGCAAAGACCATGCAAGCCTGCGACTTGCATGGGCATCCATTCTGCCAAATTCTCAAATTCCGTAAATTCTGATCCTAATTAGCCACCACCGTCACCGGCTCCGAATGCTCGCTCTCGTTCTTCATGCGGTCTAATGCGGTTACAATGTAGATGTATTTTTTGCCGCGCTCGGTGGTCTTGTCCTCAAACACCAGGCTGGTATCGTAACGGATACCGACGATGCTTTCGGGGCGTTCGGTGTCCACTTTTTCGTCGCCGGTGTAGCGGTAGATCACGTAGCCGTAGGTCGGTTCGTTATCGTTGGCGGGTAGCGGGGCGTTCCAGCGCAGGGTGACTTTGCCAGCCAGCGATGTCGCCATTAATTGCGTTGGTTGCTTAGGGCCAACCGAATCCAGCCATAGCATTACCGGCGGCAGGGCCGGGTGGTTGTAGTATTTGGTCCGTAACGAATCTGCTATCCCCAGTAAATTGTTCTGCAACGATTTCTGGCTAAAGAATACACTGCCCTGCACCCGTGGGTTGTTGCGCAGGTATTTGATCTGGTCGGGCAGTTGCGATGGCGAGCGGAAGGCGATCTGCTTAGGGTCGCCGATGCGGTATGCGGCCTGGCCAATGTATAGGTGACGGCCATAGGCATTATTGCTCCACCAGTCAACCAGGGTCTCGTAAGCGGCCAAACGGTAACCAAAGTTCCAGTACAGCTGCGGGTTAATGTAATCTATCCAACCCTCGCGGCTCCACTTGCGCGAGTCGGCATAAAGCTCTACGTAAGCGCTACCTCCACGCGTGTCAGATCCCTCAGGGTGCTGGCTTTTGTTGGCCCAGATCCCCATCGGGCTGATCCCGAATTTCATATTTGGTTTATGCTTGTGTATGCTGTCGCCCAGCATGTGTATCAGTTGATCTACGTTGTCGCGGCGCCAATCGTCAATACTGGCAAACGCGCCGCCGTATTGTTTAAAGGTCTCGGCATCTTTAATGGTTTGCCCGGCTATGCGGTAAGGGTAAAAATAATCGTCCATGTGCACGCCGTCTATGTCGTAATTATCCACTACGTTCAGTAGGGTCTGCACAATGTATTCGCGCACTTCGGGGATGCCGGGGTTAAATAGTTTGATACCGCCATAGACCATGAACCACTCGGGTTTCAGGCGGGTGATATGGTCGGGCGCCAGCGCGTTAAAATTGGCATCAAGCGTAGCACGGTAGGGGTTGAACCAGGCATGCAGTTCGATACCGCGCTTGTGGCTCTCGGTAATGGCCATTTGCAGCGGATCGTAAAACGGGATGGGCGCATGGCCTTGCGTACCGTTCAACCATTTACTCCACGGTTCTTTTCCCTTGGCATAAAACGCGTCGGCAGCGGGGCGCACCTGGAACATTACGGCGTTGATACCGATGTTATGGTCAAAGTCCAGCAGGTTAAGCAGCTCTTGTTTTTGACGTTCGACAGGCAGTTTCGAGCTGGATGGCCAGTCGATATTAGCTACCGTGGCTACCCAAACGGCGCGGAACTCGCGTTTTGGGGCAGGGCCGGCCTCGGGCAATGGGGGCATGCCCGATGGCGACTGGGCCATCGCCGACAGGCCTGTACAAAGGGCAAAAACAGTTATATATAAGGATCTTAAATTGGTCATCAGCGGGTATTTGAAAGGCGCAAAGATAAAAACAGAGTTAGTTTTATAGACTTTAACGGGCAATAAATACAAGTATTTTGTGTTTTTTAAACAGAAGTTGATATTTTTAGCCGTAAGTAACAACCGATCCACGGATCAAACCCCGGCAAAAACCTAAAGGCTAAAATGTCGTTATTGTTTTACCGCAAGCAGGCCCCACGGCTTTCAGAACACCGAAAGCTGAGGTTGGGAAGCTATTTGACTAACACTAAATTTAACTTGGAAATGGAGAAAGAACCGACGCAAGTACCACCTTCAAAAAAGAATTCGAACGTAATTTACTTTCTGATAGTTGTTGTGCTTGCACTTTTGGTGACCGATGTGTACCTGTACATGCAAAAAAACAAGTCGGAAGACAGGGTAGCCAACGTATCTGACGATAAGACCCGCCTGCAGACCGAACTGGACAGTCTGGAGGCCCAGATAGAGACCGTAACCTCGAGCAGGACCCGCCTGACCGAAGAAATGCAAGCCGCCAACGACTCGCTAAAGACCAAGATACGTGAGTTGCGCCGCGACCTTGCTAAAGGTAAACTCACCAAAGAGGAGCTGGAAAAAGCACAGGAAGACGTAAAACAACTACGCTATTTTGTGACCAAATATACCGCCGATATTGAGGCCCTGAAAAAACAGAACACCACTTTAATGGCCGAGCGCGATACGCTAAAGACCAACCTGAATACCGTTAGCCAAAAAGCTACCGAACTTGAGGCACAGAACCAGGACCTGAACAATAAAGTACAGGTAGCATCGGCCCTGAAGATCGGCGCGGGACAGATTGTTGCTTACAAGATAAAAGGCAGCGGTAAAGAGGTTGATACCGAACGCTCGAGCGTGGCTAAAAAGATCATTATCGATTTTACCATCCCAAGTAACCCGGTCGCCCAAAAAGGCACACACGATGTATTTTTACGCGTGATAGACCCGGCCGGCAACCTGATCACTACGCCGGAGACAGGAACTTTCCAATCGGACGGGCAGGATCTGCAATATACTTACCGCACTGCTATCGAGTATAAAGACGATGGTTCGCCATTTAAGATCGACTGGCTGAACCCGGGCAAATTTACCAAAGGCGAGTACACGGTGATCCTATATGCCGACGGTTATACTATGGGCCGTTTAGGCTTTAAGTTGAAATAAAAATTCTTACAGAAGATGATATACAAACCCTGTCAGCCTAATGCTGACAGGGTTTTTTATTTATATTTGAGACATACATTACCACAATTGGATACCCGGACCGATCAAGATCATTTTATAGCCGACGATAAGCTTTTGCTTGTGCTTTTGCGTATAGTGTACCGCCTTAAGCGCGATTGCTATATCTGCGATATCGTTCTGCTTGTCTTCAGCGGGTATACGTATGATAAATTTGATAAGGATATCCCCTTTTTTGCCACTACGGTAGCTATCGCCATTGCGTGTTTGGGTTTCTTTCAGTACATGCTGTTGTCGCCGCGCAGTAAGTTCGTTAACGAAACGGCTATCGATATCAGGCTGATGCCGGATAAGATCAGGATACGTACCGCATCATTCGACGGGCCGCTATGGTTCCGGAAAGACCCCTTAGAGCTGGAGTTCCCGCGCTCGGCCGAGGTGACCTTTAAAATGATAGAGAACCCCTACTACATCTTTTTTAAAAGCCACGCCAAGCTGCTCAGCATGCGCTACCGCAATCAGGAAGTGTTCATCAATGCTAATTATTTTGATAAGGAACTGGAAGCGGAGTTGGTCAAGGCGACTATGTAGGTTTTGCAAGGCTGTCATCCTCCATTGGCTTATTTTGTTGATGGTATCCCGGTATGCGGTAGTACCAGATAAAAGTAACCACTAAGCGTAAATAAGGACGAAGAATATCATATCGCCAAACCACTCCGGACCCAAGATGGGCATAAATGGCAGCACCGAAAGGCAAATGCCGGCGAGCGACAAAATCAACTTAGTTCTGGTCTCTGCCAATTCGTAATATTTGCGCATCAGATAAACTATAAACCAAAGAATGCATGCGCTTGGGAATGATAATACCCCTGCGATCGCAACCACAAATCCCATCAACGATAAAAGATCTGACCCATCTAAAAATTTCGCTGGCTGGATGAAGCCGACCATGGCCAGCAACGTTGCAACGATCCAAAAGGTGGTAACCAACACCGGAGGGAACAGCAAGGCGGTCAGCCAAACTTTTAAAACGTATTTTAGTTCGGGGTACATATCTGTAATTTAATTTACTAATCAGCATTCGGTTTTCTGAGTTCATAAAACCATAAGGCACAGGAAAGTATTGTAACATAAGGCAAAGCGATTTTCAACGTTGCCTCATCTTTCCACCAGTTAATGTCGACCGACCAAAATAAAAGTGCGGCCATTGTTAGCCATAGCACAAGTAGTAAGCCTTTTATCACAGGGATATCAAACGTGCTATACCGTAAAAGGCTATATGTTGTAAAGGATGCTATGGCGAAACACAAAAACGAATAAAGCACTCCAAGAAATATCATCAGCCCCGCCAGCATAAACATTCCAGCGACGTCGGCACTTGTAAAAAGGTTGAACACAACAGTGATAAAAGGGGAGAGTATCACCGCCGTTAGCCAAACTTTTAAATTATAACTCACCTCGTTGTGCAAATTTTCATTCATTTTTCGCGGTAGGTAATTCGTAAAACCATATCGCCGCCACTACCACAACCGCATAAAAGGCACAGAACGACCATCGTTCCGTATCGCTCCCGATGAACCACTTGCCGATCAGCCGGAACGGGATGATGCACAAACCCGCCCCAATTACCGACCATACCAGTTTGAACCAGCCTATCCTTACCGTAAAACTATCGTAAGTGAACAGCACACATACCCAAAGCAGGAACACGCTTGGGATGGATATCAGCATGCCCAAAAAGATGGTAATGATCATCGTTCCCAAAATGTCTGACAGCGGATAAACCCATATCGGGAAAGCTGACGGGGTGATGACCGGTGCGATCAAGAACAGCAATAGGGTCGATAGTAATGCCGTCAACCAGATCTTTAGTACATAGTTTTTTATTGCTTCATTCATATACCTGGTTCAATATCGGTCCGAGGGAATTTATAGATCCAAATACCTGCTATCGTAATAGCAGTGTAACACGCGCCCATACTTCTTACTTCCATATCCGACCCGATCAGATGATCTAAGTACATAAATGGCAGTATGCATAGCCCGGCGGCGACCAAAGTCCACACGAGCCTTGACCCGATGACCGACCAGTTGGTGAACTGTTGGATGATAGCCATAATTATCAATAGCAGCACAACGCTCGGGATGGAAAATACCATCCCCAAGACGACCATAAAAAATACCATCAAAAAGAGCGATAGAACACCATCCAAATGATGCCAAGCTACTATTGAAATTATCAGGGGCGATAAAAATAGAGCCGTCAGCCAGATCTTTAAAACGTATTCCGTTCTGTTATTCATTGTTATCCCGTTCAAGCCCATTCTAAAGTAGCCACCCCTGTTATGGTGTCCAGCGTTTTTACGTATTTATGGCGCATCTTTTTTAAGTATCCACTAAAAGTATTTCCGCCGGCCTTGAACAGCCTGCGGTGCCCCATCCAAACCACACAGGCTAAGCTGTAAAAGAACCATTTGTAAAACACCGCACGCCACGCCCGCGAAAAGGCGTTCTTTTCGGCGTAGATAATAGCCAAGCGCTCGGTCTGGAAGGCAATGTGATGCGCCTCGTCTATCAAAATATCGGTACAGATCTGTTTAAGCAGGCTGCAGTTGGTAGCATCCTTAAGCGACTGATAAAAGATCTGCGCCGTGCTTTCTACTACCACCACGGTCAGCGTCCATACCTCCATACTGGTGGCAATGTGGCGGGTAAAACGGAAGAGCGAATCGTCCCAGCTTTTCTTTTTGCGCTGCTCGCCAATGCGGTCGACATATTGGCCCAGGTTCTCGCCGTGTTTTTGTTCCTCTTAATAAAAAGCTTGATGGCTTCCAGATAGCCGGGATCATCAAATTTGTCGGCATACCTTGTTGCTGCCGCGATGAGTTGCCTGCCTTCGGATGTTTCGGCCAGTTGCCAGGTACGTAATGACGCCAGGATGTTAGCCTGCTCGGTCGCGGTAAGGTTAGGTTGAAGATCCCAGTTGATGCGTTGTTGGAGGGCACTTTGTTTAAAGTGCCCGATCCAGTAATGACTTGTTTTCATCTTGATATCTCTTTAGGTAAGTGATAATTAATGCTGATCCCAATTGATCTTGCGCGAGAAGTACATCAGCGTAGCCACGATAATGAACAGGGCAATACTGCCTACCATCAGTGACAGGTCCTCGAGCTGGATGATGACAAAGATGAACCCATAGAACAACGACAGTATAGCGGCGAACATCGCGGCGGCTTTGCCATCTTTGAATAACGATGCCATAAAAGAACTGATGAGGCCGATGGTAGCCACCGCCGCTACCAGATAGGCGTAGTTGTAACCGATGTGCTCGGAGAAGGAGAGTAGCAGCGTGTAGAAGACGATCATGGCCGCACCGATCAGCAAATAATTAAAGATATGGATACGATGGCGGCGGATCACTTCGGTCAGGAATAGCGAGATGAATGTTAGCAGGATGATCAGTGCCGAATATTTGCTGGTACGCGTAGTTTTTTGATACTGATCTACCGGCACGCGCAGCTTTACGCCAAAGCTGGCCTGCTCCAGCTTGCTAACGTTGGCGAGCAGGTTATCGTTGCCGGTCCACTCCTGCGGGAAGGGGCGGTTGTAGTAAAGCATTTTCCAATGCGCGTTAAAACCGGTGGCGGTCACGTTGCGTTGATTAGGTAGCGATCGTCCATCAAAGCTTGGTGCGGCCCAATCGCCGGTGGCCGTTACTTCGGTAGTTTTGCCTAAGGCTAAAAAACTAAGGTCCTGGCTGCCTTTCAGGTCAAGCGTAAAATCAAAAGGTATCTGATCGGGCACGGCATCCGGTAGGGCGACCGCCACTTGCAAGCCGCTCTCGAACGCGCTGCCGCGACTAAAGATCGGCTCGGCCGATAGACTCTGTCCGTTCAGTTTAATTACGGGATTAGTCTTTAAACCCTTCAGGTCGGTAATGCTAAAGGCTAAGTGCGCCTTGGCCGGCATCAGTTGGGCAGGGTCGATAGATAGTTTGGCCAGATCGGCCTTCACAAAATTACCGGTCACCTTAACCAAGGTATTATAAACGATCACATCAAATATCCCGCGGTGCAGTTTTGACGACCTGATGTCGGAGTTGATCTTGAGATCGTTGGGCAGGATATACAGGTTATCGGTCACCTCGGTGATCACTTCTTTTTGGGAGGCGTCTTTAGTGCGCACCTGTTTTTTATAAGGGATAATAAGCACCGGCCCTTTGATCTGCTGCGGCCCTGACCATTTGTCGGATACGTCGCTAATGATCTCGTTCTGCCGTGCCGAACGCTCGGTGATCAGCCCGTCCACCCATACCGATGGTATCAATAAAACTAATGTTAAAAAAGCGATAAAGGCTAATTTTACTACGATGGATCCTTTGAACCATTGTAGTATCCCTTGCTGTGTTTGTTCTTCTATCATGATAATTGTTTATTTAAAAAGTACTTTGCATTTCAAAGTTAATGGGTAAAAAAAATAGCTATACTACCCTTTGTTTAATCAAAGCCTCCAGCGCATCCAGGTGCGCGTTAAAAGCACTGCGGCCTTTATCGGTAGCCTCATAAGTGGTGTTAGGCTTGCGGCCTACAAAACTCTTATTCACCAAAATATATTCCTCCTTTTCCAAGCCCTTAAGGTGCGATGCCAGGTTGCCGTCGGTAACGCCCAGCAGATCCTTAAGCGAGTTAAAATCGTACCGCTCATTCACCACCAGCACACTCATTATCTGCAGCCTAACGCGGTTCTCAAATGCTTTATCAAGTTTATCAAATGGGATGCTCACCTATCGTATTTTATGTACATAAAGCTGCCGTAAACAATGTGCAGCACGCCAAAACCAAACGCCCAAAAATACAGTCCGTAGCCCGGGTAAATAGCAGCGATCAAACCTAACAAAATTTCGTTGATGCCAAGGTATTGCACGCCTTTGTAAGTGTAATTTCCGGCCCCTACCAGCGCCAGGCCATAAAATATCAGTGATGCCGGGGCTACAATGCCCCAATACTCGCGCTGCCAAACAAACACCAGCATCAGCGCCCCGCCGGTAAGCAGCGGTACCGACATATTGAAGATCAGCGCCTTGCTGCCCGCATTCCAAAACTTCTGCCCGGTGCGGCGCGCTTTGCGCATGCTCAGGATAAGACCGGTAGCTAAAGATGCACCAAGCACCACTACCGCTATCAGCAATAGCTTCTCGATGATCAGCAGGTCATCTACCTCGCCACGCTGATCATAAGTGGCCGACCAGAACGGGTTGATCACCCGGTAAGCCAGGTAGGCACCCACTAAAGCGTAAACCCCGGCCAATATGCCCGAAAGCCCGCTAAGCGACAAAAATTTTGACGAACGCTCCATCAAGTTGCGGATGGAGGCCAGATCTTGCTGTACTTGATTATTTTCCAATGGTTAAAGTACTTTGTTATTCAAAGTAAGGTATTATAAATGGATGGTGCAAGATTTATTTTTATTTTTTTGGTGGAAGGCTTGAGAGAGGTAGAAGGCGAAAGGTTAAAGGTTAAAAGTCAAAGGTTTATTGTGGAAAGCGAAAGGAGAACGAAAAAGATTGGGCGTTTTCTTACGGTCGTTAGGTAGCTAAACAAAAACGGTCCGCAGCTTTTGGCTTCGGACCGTTTTATGATACCCTGATCTTATCAGATCTTTTTAAGCGGTTGCGGGGTGGCGGATATCCTTCCGTTGCCCATTAGGGTCTTGCGGGTTAGGCTTTCCAGTTTGCTACCTGCGCGGTTAATGTAAACCCTTGATACATTTGGGCCGATGTTGGCATTCAGACCGGTGATCACCAATACGTCGGGCTTAACTTCTTTTAGCAGGTAGCTCTCTACCGGTTTACCGGGTTCGGCACGGTTCCAAAACATTTGGCCTTTTACGTAAGTGATGTTAATGTTGTTAGTGTATTTACCCACCAGCTCGCCGTATTTCGCTTTCAGATCGGCCGGACCGGTGGCTATAGCGGCATCATCAAGCACCCATTGCGCGGCGGCTTTCTGCACCGTGTCGGTAGATGTTTTCATGATGTCCTCCAAAATAAGTCGGCGGGCAACTACAAGCGCGTCCTCTTTGCCGGTCTGCACGTCAGGGATCACACCAATGCCTTCCCAGCCTGTATTGTCATTAGGGCCAACTACCATCTTTACAGGGATAAATGCCTGCAAGTTGCTACCCAACTGTACGTTGCCGCCGGCAATGCCCGCGCCTGCGCTGGTATCACCCACAATGGTGGCGCGTTTAAGCTTTTGCATGGCGTAAGCAAATCCTTCGGATGCCGAACCTGTGCTCCTGCCGCTCAGGATGTAAACCTTAGCGTTAGGCATGTGTTTGCCCGGGGTGTAGGAGTAGGTCCATTCCTGCACATCGCGCTTGCGATCCTTATAAAAACCGTTCAGGTAATACTGCTCGTTGCCGGGGTTATAGAAGTACGAAGCCAAAAAGCGGCCCATCTGCCCGCTGCCCCCGCCGTTGTGGCGAACATCCAGGATCACATATTTGCTGTAGGCCGACATATTCATCGCAGCGGCCGCCATCTCAAAAGCCTCCTGCGAGGCCAGGAATGGCCCCGGGATATCTACATAAGCGGTAGAGGTAGCGCCATCTATCTCTACTTTTTTAAATCCGTAGTTAGCGCGCTGATCCGAGTTGTCCTCGCCGCCTCTACGCTGTCCGCCGCCGCCTTGCTGCGGTGCACTGCGCGATACACGCAGGTGAACATCCTTGTGCGTTTTGCGCAGATCTTCGGTCAGCCTGTTGGCCAGTTCGTTCTCTGTCAGGTTATTGTAGCGGCCTTCAGATTCTAACTTCAACAAGGCTTCTTTATACTTGGCGCTTATCTCGGGGAAAGGATAAACATCAACCAACCTGTCGGTCAGTCTGGTAACTACGGTGTGCCTGTCGGCATCGCTAACGGTCTGTGCAAAAGATGTCTGGTTGATAAATAACAAGGCCACACCTGTGCAAAGCACCCGGCAGGTTTGTTTAATAGCGATCGGTGTCATTTAAATGTTCTGAGTTTGAGGTGGTGAATTGAAGCCAAATATAACACTTGCGGCCGGATCTACGGCCTGGCAACCGCACCGACGAACGTAAAAGAATAGTTGCAGACACTGCCGCTCACTACATTGGCAAAGTAATATAAAAGTCGGACCCACTGCCCGGCGCGCTTACCACGCCAATCTTACCGTGGTTGGCTTCGGCATATTCTTTACACATCAGCAGGCCCATGCCGGTGCCTTTTTCATTAGTAGTTCCCTGGGTACTTTCGTTATCTAAACTAAATATATGGCTTTGCTTTAGTTCGCTCATGCCTACGCCGTTGTCTTTTACGGTGATGGTAGCCTGCAACTGATCTTTGTTAGCCACCCCAATGATCCAAACCCGGCCACCCACCGGGGTGAATTTAATGGCGTTGGATACCAGGTTGCGCATCATAAACTCAAAATGGTCCACATCGCAATACACCGCAAGGCCGGGGTCTACCAGATCCTTCAGCAAGATCTGTTTTTGTTCGGCGCTCTCCGCCAGCAGGTCAAAGGTACGTGCGATAACGGGGCCTATCTCAAAACGGATAGGGGCTATTTTGATACCCTTGATCTGCATTTGGCCCCATTTAAGCAATCCGTCCAGCGTCTCTAACGATGCCTTGCTGGTCTTCTCTAACTGACCCAGCATTTTCTTGCGGTCGGCGGGGGTCAGGTCGGCATCGTCTATCACTTGTAATAAGCCTATCATAGAGATGAACGGCGCCCTAAGATCGTGCGCCAATACCGACAGCAAACGGTCTTTAGTTTTATTGGTGTCGGCCAAGCCACGGTTAAGTTTGCGTAATTGGTAATAAAAGAAACCAATGCCGCCAATGATGAGCAAAGCTACCAGCGCCCCGCCGATGATGATCTTGCGCTCAAGTTTTTGCCGTTCGTTCATCGCCTCTACCTGCATGCGCGACTTATTCAATTCACTGGTCGATTTTACGGCGGCTACCTGATCAGACATCTCGCGGTAAAATAACGAGTCGGCAATCGCATATTGTTCTTTCTTCAGGTCCAGGGCGGTCTTATCATCACCCAGTTTCTCGTACAGGGCCGACATTTTTTCGAGCGCGTTCACCGTCAGTTTATTGCTTTGACGGGTTGCGGCAAGGGTACGGGCTTGATGCAAATATTTTAAGCTCTCCTTGTTGTCCACCTGCAGGTAAGATACCGCCAGGTTGATGAGGCTCTCCATTTGCCGCAAATAATTTTTGATGTCGCGCGATATAGCAAGCGCCTCTTTTTGCAACGTGATAGCCTTTTTTATATCACCCTCTTTAACATGAATAGATGCCAGCGTATTGGTCAGCGTAATGTACGACCCGTTGAATTTTGGCCGTACCGCTTGCTTCAAGCCAAGTTCAACACTGGCTTTAGCCTCGTTTAAACGGCTCATCTCGCGGTAGATCATCCCGTACGAGTTGGCGATGTTGAAGTACAGGCTGGAGAACGGCAATGTTTTATTAACAGAATCCGCCGTGCGCAGGTATTTCAGCGCCATTGGGTAACTGCGCTGCCAAATATGGTCTTCGGCCAGGCCGATGTTAGATTCAGCCAAACCTCGGGCATAGGCAGCTTTTTCGCTTAACTGTAAGGCGTTCAGGTGAAACTCAATGGCTTTATCATAATTGCCGCTGCGCAACTCTACTACACCCAGGCGGTTGGTCTCAGTAACGATACCCTTATCATCTTTAAGCGACCGGTAGATAGCCAGCGCGTCCTGATAGTTTTTGCGGGCATGACCGTACTTACCCTGATTATCGTTTATCAGCCCAAATTGGTGCAGCATCATGGCTTCGCCTGCCTTGTAGTTGTTCAGGCGGGCATGATCCATAGCCTTATCGGCCATCAGCTGCGCCGAATCGGGGTCACGGTACCTAAGTTCGGTAATGATACTATCATACGCCTTCATCTGCTTTTGCAAGCGGGCGTTATCACCCTGTGCCAAAACACGGGGTGCGCAAAAATACAGCGCGCAAAAAAGCGCCAAAGCGGATAGTTTTAATTGGGGCATATCTTTTTGGAAAGATCCTACAAGTTAACTTGCTATACGCAATACTGCAAATTTTGTTACGCCGAATAACAAACAAAAAAGGCAGCTACCTCCCGGTGCTGCCTTGTACCCAAATACCAATACCTAATTACTTATTGGGATGTTATGCCGTAACCGTCAATGCGTTGCCCGCTATGCTAACGGTATAGCGCCTTAAAGCCGTTGCTGCTGGCCCTTGCAGTAACGCGCCATCTTTAGCGAACTGGCTGCCGTGATTAGGGCAAATAAACACCCCCTGCGCGTTGTTATAACCCACCGGCGTGCCCTGATGGGTACAGCCCACCTGCACCGCGGTGAAAGATGCAGCCGCATTCCCCGCAGCCACGCGGACCAGGATAACCCCGTTAGCTACCTTGCTCGACCCTACCGTGGTCAATTCGGTGGCCAGATCGGCGGTCACCAGGTTAGTGGGTGGGTTGTTGGTGGGTGGGTTATTCGTTGGCGGGTTGTTGCCGGGCGTAGGGTTATCAGCCACGGGATCCTTGCCGCAGCCGGCCAATCCGCAACCGGTGCATACGGCCAGCAGGCCAATGCCAAACTTGGTTAAAAATTCGTCTCTTTCCATTTGTTCCTCCTTTTGTAAAGTGATCGTTTATGCGTTTTAGTATTTGTTTTTAGAGCGACCCGATAGTTCGAACATTCTTGATATGGTAAAGCCCAAACGGAATTGCCCTTTGCCCCAGCTCGATTCGGTATCGGCCAGGTAATTGATCTCGGATATCGCCTGCGAGTTGCTGAGGTTAAGCGTGAACACGTGCCCGCCCGTTTCTATCTCCCAGCCTACGCCAATGGGATCGTAAAAATTGGTGGTGGTATTGTTGCTGCTGCGGAACGACGAGAACGGGTGATGATAATCAACCACAATGCCCGATCGCTTGGTCACCTTTAAACGGAACGCACCGCCCAGCACAAAAAAGTTCTTCTCGTTATCGGGCAGGTACGGGAACGGCAAATTATTGCGCAGATACGACGGCGTTATCTGCATCGAAAAATTGGTAGAGAATTTACGGGCGATGACCAGTTGCGTAAAATAATTAAGCCTGTTGGTGTAGGGCTTAAAAACGTTGGTGGTAACGCTGTACGGTTTCAACCCGGTCTTGCCAATGATGGTCGCGCTGAAAGGCATGGCATCGTCAGCGGTCTGTTGCAGAAAATGATATTTCAGGCCCAGTTCCAATAATTGCTCAAACTTGCTGCGGCCAAATTGCAGGTCCAGCTTATCGCTGATGCCGTACTCGAAACCGATAAAAATATCGCTCGAATTATCCAGTCCCCACAAGGTTTTACCCCCACCCGCAGATCCGCCAATGTCGCCAAAACGGTGGATGACCACAAAGTTGAGGTTACCTTTTTTGACCGTCTCGGTGGTTTGCGAGAAGATCAGTCGGGAGGCTTTAAAAGTGGCGATCACCGGTTCGTTATCAGCAGTGGTCGACATGGCGTTAAGCAATGAATCGGCCGAACTGGTTTTAGCCGGTGGCGTAGTTTGGGCGCGGACGGTGCACACCGCCCCTGCCAACAGGCAAAGCGCTATCGTACTTTTCATATATGGCTTCTTTAGTTTTTGATGTAGGTGGCCGTTACGCTTACGCTGATGCTTTCGGCGATCTTTTGGAATACCAGTTTGGGGATGTCTATCTTATGGTCGACACATTTTACCGTGAACTCTGAATTAAAACTGACCGCGCCGCCTTTCACGGTGAATGCCCCGTCAATAGTGCGGTTCTGGGTAACACCGTGCACGGTGAGGTCGCCGGTGGCTTTTACCGCATAGGTACCGTCTTTGGTAAGATCCGGCAGCGACTGCACTTTTCCCTTAAAGGTGGCGTTGGGGAATTTATCGCTCTCCATGTAATTCTCGTTAAAATGCTCCTGCATTAGCGACTTTTGGAACTTGAACGAGCGTATCGGCACGTTAAACGCTACCTCTCCTGTGGTGGCTTTATAGACCGACGCAGCAGTGGCCGACGTGGCCCGGATATCCTCCAGCGGGGCTTTGGAATAGAGGCTCACCTTTGCGTTTTTACAGGCAAAAAGAGTCCCGTCTGCCTGGTGCGGTAGCATCCAAGCCAGTAATATTAGCAGATGTTTCATGGCTTAAGGGTTTTTATTGATAATGGTCCAGCTTGCTGACAAGGCTATCCCGGCGGTCTGGAGTTTTACGCGGTTGTTGCCAATATCAGTAAGCGGCAATTTAAGATAGGGTTGTAGCCCTATGCTGAATTTATTGTTAAGTTTTCGCTGATAAGTGGTCGATAGGTCCAGCACGCCTAAGATGTGATTGTTCCGGTTCGATACCGAAAAGCTGCTTGGCCCGTAAGTATAGCTCGATGCAAATTGATAATCGTACGTCTCTTTCAGCATAAAGTAAGATGACAGGCCGGCGCCTATGTTAAAGGAGTTCCTCCCCTGCCGATAAACCTGATAATCAACCATCAGCGGGATATCCAGCACCCGGCAATCGGCCATTACGCCGGTTGGTTTGGTATAGAAATTATAGGTGCTGATGTAACTGCTGTAGTCGGTAGCGTAAGGCACCTGGCTGTACACCGCCCCCGTGCTAATTGTCAGTTTATTACTTACCCCGACCGAGAAGATCAACCCGGCGGTCTTGCCCATTTTAGAATCTCGCAGCGAGCCTACCCCATTAAAACTTGGCGACAGTATCGCCGATATTGCCAGGCCGACCGGTCTGCTTTTAACAGCATCGTTCACCTTCACATTATTCACAGGCGCAACATCGCTAACCTTTGGGTCTGTAGTGGTAGCATCACCACCCGCTATCACCGCTGTATTTGTCCCTGCCGATGCTACCGCGACCACCGTATCCCGTGGCGACGTTGCCGGCTTCTGCGCGATGATGCGGTCGTCCTGTTTAATGATGTCGTCTCCCTGCTTAACCACAGGGGCGCTTGTCTTATTACCAGTCACCGATCCTGCTTTAACGAGTGACCGTCCGTTGCCGTGCGATGCCGCTACAAGTTTACCCGGCTTAACTGTATTATCTTGCTTAACCAAATCCGTCTTAGCTTGCGCTATAACAGGCTGACCGGCCGGTACTTTGCCTGCAATATCTTTTGATGGGAAGGTTGCCGTTGGCTGATCAATAGCTATGCTATCCGCTTTAATTCCTTTCTGTCCGTCATTAGCCAATTGCCTACCGCCTTGCTCGGTTGGGTTCAGCATCCACCAACCAAAAGCCAATACGATCAATATCGATGCTGCTATGGCTACCGCCCTGCCGATCGGGAATACCCTGGCTGGCTTTTTACCGCCTGGTAGCTGATCTTCCATGCTGTCCCAGTGGGCCTCGTCAAATTCAAAATGATCTTCGGGGCCGTCAAAGCTCTGTTTGAACAGTTCGTCAAATTTATGTTTGTCCCCCGCCTTCATATCCTAAATCCTCGTTGCTTTAAATTTTCATCCGGTCCGTCATTCTTTATGATGGCCACGGTAGAGTAATGCACCATGTTGCCGCCCGGTGAACGATAGTCGCCCTCGGCTTGTAATATCATATCTTTTAGCTTTGCCCTGGCTTTGAAAAGATTCGATTTTGACGTACCGGCGCTGATGCCCAGCATCTCGCCTATCTCGTCGTGCCCGTAGCCTTCTATCGCAAATAGGTTAAACACTGTGCGATAGGCGTTTGGCAATTTTTGCACCATGGCCAGCAATTCATCAAAAGCCAGTTTGCGGTCGGGCAGGTCGTCGTGGCTAATATCCTCGGCTTTTTCAATGTCGTCCATATAGGCCATTTTTAAATTGGCGCGATAGTTATCTATGGACGCATTCATCATGATTCTGCCCAGCCAAGCTTTGAACGGCTTAGCCTGATCAAATTTTGCCAGATGCGTAAAAACCTTTAAAAATCCCTGATTCATAACTTCTGCCGCCTCGTCGCGGTTGCCGGTGTAACGCATACAAATGCCCATGGCAAAGCCGTAAAACAACTTGTACAGTTGTTTCTGACACTTTCTGTCCTGTTCGATACAGCCCGTTATCAGTTGTTTTAACTGTTCATCTACCATATTATGGCCCATTGGTCAGTTGAGCATTGTTCCCTTTTTACCCTTAACACGGCGACAGGGGTGGAAAGGTTGCTTAAATGTATGATCTTTTTAAAAAAAATATCTGTGAGCAATTTCGGCGACATATAGAAAGCACAAAAAAAGCCCGGCTCAAAATTGGCCGGGCTTGATATGGTATATTTATAAAGGGATACTATCTGAATAATTGGAACTCTGACAACTGGAAGTACGTACTAAAAACACCAGCCGGGAACCTTAACCTGTAATGTGTGTACAAACCAGGTGTTGGCACAGGGTAGTACCATAAGCGTTTGTAACGGGTAGCATCAGTAGCAGCGCCGGCATCGATAGCTTTTTGATAGAAACCGCTGCCATTGTTCTGATAGTCTAATTGGGTCCAGCTTACTCCGGCATCGTTAGATCCTTCTAACACCCAATCCCTTGGGTCGCGGGCGTTACCGGCATCGTTACCGTTGGCAATAGCATACAGGTTGATCCTAACAGGTGTTTCGTATATAACGGTGAACGCCCAGGTGTTTAATAAGTTGGTATTATAAACACCAAATTTGGTATTAACGTTACCATCTATCAGTTTAGACGAACCTTCGTTAGCGGTAGCGTTGGCAGGGTTCAAGCCGTTCTCTAACACAGAAGAATAACCGATACGTTTTTGGGTAATGTCTTCGGCAATACCTTCGGTCGTAACGTTACGGGTAAGCGTGATCACCGAACCTTTGTTGGTAGTTATCACAACCGTGAACGTATTGAAAGTACCTACATTGTAGGTTTTGCGCGGGCTTAACTCTTCTGTTTTTGTTGTTGCTGCGGCAGTGCTGCCAAATGCGGCATCATTAAATGTCCAGGCCACTTTAGCCACGGTCGCCTTCACATTTAAACTGAACTGCAAAGTTGCCGTTCCGGATGTGGTTGCCACTTTAGTTGTGGTAAGCTTAGCCACACTATCAGGCACAATGTTAATATCGATCATTTTACGACCGAACTGGGCAGTAGTTTTGCTGAAAGCCTTAAGGTCTACCGTGTATTTACCGGTGGTAAGGTAGGTGTGGGTAGGGTTATCGTCAAACTTAAGGGTATCGTCACCAAATCGCCACTCTACCTTGCCGTAGTTACTTGTTTTGTTTTTAAAACTGAATGTAAACGCGTCATTAGCATCGGGTACAACCTCGTAGTCGGTCAGCGGCAGGTCGTAAGGAGGGTCTACGTAAGCGTCTAATTCTTCTTTTTTACAAGAGGTAGCTGCAGCCAAACATAAAAGCAATGCAATTGGCTTTAAAAGTTTCTTCATTAGTTTCAATTTTTTAGTTGATACACAGGGTGATAATTTTTATAAACCTCAGGCCGGTCTGTGGCGGCGCGTATCGTCCATTGATCAACAAGAAAGCTCTCTGCAAGGAAATGTTAAGCGACCATAATTAACCGCGTAGCATAGTTCTTCCGCAACGTTCGCACGTCGGGAATACCTTAAGCTTCTTGTTAATTTAGGATCGGTCAGCGGCGTAGGATCTGCCTTTGTTATCACAAACTTAATCAAAAAAAGACCCCGTAAACAGTGTGTAATAAAATTGATACAGATGTTACAACATATACAAACGAATTAGTATGTAAGATATTAGAATAATATAAGAAAATGCCATTATTGATGATATTGGCAAATTTCGAAGGCATTAACTGTCAAAAATATAATAACTAATTAGTCATAAAAACCACGCCGACCAGAGATGTATATACATGTAACCGCCCAAAAAGAGCATAAAAAAACCCGGCAAAACTGGTGTTTTGCCGGGCCTCTTCTGCCTTGGTACTTTGTTATCTATAGAGCCTGAATTCGCCCAGTTGGAAGTCGTTGTTATTGAAAGTACCGTTAGGGAACCGCAATCTAAATAAGCTGTAAGGTTTTGGATCGGTTACCGGGTAATACCATAAGCGTTTGTAGCGCTCGGCATCGGTTGTGGCGCCTGCGGCGTTGGCCTTATCAAAAAAGCCGGTGCCATTTACCTGGTGATCTATCTGGGTCCAGGTCATGCCATCGTCCGACCCTTCTAATATCCACTCCTTAGGGTCGCGATCGTTACCGGCATCGTTACCGTTACCTATGGCGTAAAGCTTCACTAACACCTGGCTGTTGTATTGAATGGTAAAGGCCCAGGTGTTTAACTGACCATTACCGTAGATGCCAAATTTGGTATCCACATTACCATCCACCAGTTTAGACGAACCCTCGTTAGCAGTAGCATTTGCTGGGTCATTATTATTCTCTAACACCGTAGTGTATCCCAGGCGTTTTTGCGTAATATCTTCGGCTATACCCTCGGTGGTCACATTACGGTTCAGGCTAACTACCGAACCTTTTTTAGTAGTGATGGTTACCGTAAAACTGTTGAATGTGCCCGTAGAATAAGTTTTAATTGGATGCAACTCTTTACTACGGGTACGGGTAGCGGGAGTAGTGCCAGTGGCGGCATCATCAAATACCCACTCAACGCTATCTATCTGGGCCTTAACATCCAAGTTAAATTGTATAGTTGCTGCACCACTCCCACTCTCTACGCGGGTTGTGGTCACATGCACAACACTATCCGGAACGATATTGATATCTACCAATTTACGGCTGAACTGGTCGGTAGTTTTACTAAAAGCCTTTAGGTCTACCGTGTATTTACCGGTAGCGAGGTAGGTGTGGGTAGGTGCAGTGTCTGTCTTTAAAGTGTCGTCTCCGAAACGCCATTCTAACTTACCGTAATTGGTGGTTTTATTTCTAAAGGTAAAAGTGAATGCGTCATTAGGATCTGGGACCACTTCATAGTCGGTTATAGGGTTATCATAAGCCGGCTCAACATACTCATCCAGTTCATTTTTTTTGCAGGATACTGCGGCGATAAGGCAGCACAAAAGTGCCATCGGTTTTAAAAAGTTTCTCATAAAAGGTAAAATTTAAAATTGGTAAATTGGCTTGTACAGACAAATATGTCAGTACAAAGTTGACTACAATGATGGTCACAGAAAATCAATAGGCGCTGATCGATCAGGGAAATTGCGTCAGGTTATTAGGCAGACAACAAACCTCCGAAATTGTTAACTAAAAAAGTAGTGTGTAATAAAATTAATACAGACGTTTAAGTCATATATTAACCTTCACAATACTCCTTTGGCTACCATTATTAAAATTTAATTAGAGATGACGAAGGTAGCGGAGGAAAAATGAAGGTATGATGAAGATTTGCAGCAACCTAAGCCGCAGATAAGACACTATTAGTCAGTGCCTATAACAATACTGTTACCAAATTATCTAAAGCGATCTTAACCCGTTCAAAAATATTCGGCCGGCGTTCCCTGTAGGCCTTTTTAATGTTGGGGACCTTATCTAAGGTCACTACCAGATCGTGATCGTAAACATATTTTAAATGCGCTGCAGGCACCTTCTTTAAATGATCGGTATGCCATTGCATAAACCAGCTCCATTTAGAGCCTTCGGCAAAAGATTTAGCCGGATCGGGCGGGATGCCGCACTCGTGGAAAGCGATAGGCATGGTATCGCCAACAATGGCCCGGGTTTGTTCATACATGCCTTTACGCGATAGTCCCGGCTGATAGGTATCAGGCCCGGCTATGTCCACATATTCCCTACCCGGATACCAGGCAGCATCGGGCTTGTCCATGTAGCAATGTACCCATATCAGATTATCCAGATGCTGATCATGCACATAGTAATTGTACATGGTTATCCATAGGCGCTTAAACCGATCTGGCCCTTGTTTGCCCCACCAGAACCAATTGCCATTTAACTCGTGAAATGGCCGCCAAAGTACCGGCACCTTGGCCCGTTTTAGTTTTTTAAGCAATTGGGCTTTCTCTTTCAACTCCTTCCAAAAGGCGGTATGCTCCGGCGTGCCTTGCTGAAAGATCTTGTCGATATCAATTTCTTTCTTGGAGTTTTCGTAACCGCTAC
Organism: Mucilaginibacter myungsuensis; assembly: GCF_015222005.1. Taxonomy (GTDB): domain Bacteria; phylum Bacteroidota; class Bacteroidia; order Sphingobacteriales; family Sphingobacteriaceae; genus Mucilaginibacter; species Mucilaginibacter myungsuensis. The sequence goes on from NZ_JADFFL010000003.1 coordinate 552,882, forward strand.
CGATAGCCGGTGCGCCCCAATGCCACATAATGGTAGGGATGCCGCCTTGTTTCCACCAGGCTTTGGCAAATTTCACTTCATTGTTATTCTTGGCACTATCTACAAAGTCCAACCCGCGGATGGCGGGGAGTTTACCGGTAGAGTCGAGCACGTATTTCAGTTCATCAAAACCCCAGTTAGATGTCATTTGCCCGGCCAGCATCTTTTTGCCGTACATATCCTGCAGATAAGCATAAACAGCCTTAGCCTCGGCGGACGCATTCTTATTAGATAGGGACAGCCGTGCCTGCCCGTAACTATGATCAATAGCGAACATGGCAATTATAAAAACAATACATTTTATGCTACGGAACATGGATAGATGCTGATGAGCTTCACCAAAGATAGCTTATCGCTGCCTGTTATCGGTCCAGCAAATTATGGATCTGCGCGTATTGCAGCAGCATAATGGTTTTGGCATCGCGTATATCGCCGGATGCGATCATGCCTACAGCTTGCTGAAAGGTCATCTCTAATACTTCAATATTTTCGTTCTCCTCGGCCAGTCCGCCACCGTCGCTTACCTGCATCGACTTATCATACTCCGCCGTGAAAAAATAAAGCATCTCGGTAACCGAACCCGGCGACATATAGGCTTCAAAAACCTTTTGCACGTGGGTGATCTTGTAACCGGTCTCCTCTTCGGTCTCCTTGCGGATGCAGTCTTCGGCGTTATGAGCGTCTAAAAGACCGGCACAGCACTCGATCAGCATGCCATTGGGGTTGCCGTTAACATATGTAGGCATACGGAACTGACGGGTAAGGATCACCGTACCTTGCTGCTTGTTGTATAAAAAGATAACAGCGCCATTGCCCCTATCGTAAGCCTCGCGGCTTTGCGTGGTGACGTTGCCCGCTCTGTCGGTTGTTTGATAAGATATTTTGCGTAGGGTGTACCAATTGTCGGATAAGACCTCGGTATTGGTAATTGTGATATTATTCAAAGTAGGATGTATTAAAGCTATTGAACGTACAGTGCGCGCGATCATTGCGGCGACCACCAATACTGACGTATTAGCCGGCCGCAATGTTACACTAAATTATTCTTTACGATATAATTGCCAATAGTTATTGTAAGCTAAATTATTGATATGTTTGATGTTCAGATCATCCTATCGGTAAACCTAATGACAATTAAACCAGCCCAAGCTAACCCGGTAAGGCGCATCCTTACCGCCAGCCTTATTGGCACTACCATCGAGTTTTTCGACTTTTATATATACGCCACCGCCGCTGTGCTGGTGTTCCCTAAACTATTTTTCCCGGCTGCAGATCCGGCTTCGGCAACCTTGCAATCCTTAGCGACCTTCGCGCTTGCTTTCTTTGCACGACCATTAGGCGCTGCCCTATTCGGTCACTTTGGCGATCGTAAAGGCCGCAAAGCGACACTGGTTGCCGCGCTGATGACCATGGGGCCATCAACCGTAGCCATTGGCCTGCTGCCGAGCTATCAAAGCATAGGCATCCTGGCCCCTATCCTGTTATCTATATTCAGGTTTGGGCAAGGTTTAGGTTTAGGCGGCGAATGGGGCGGCGCGGTGCTATTAGCTACCGAGAACGCCCCTCCCGGCAAGAAAGCATGGTACGGCATGTTCCCTCAGTTGGGTGCACCTATAGGCTTCCTGTTATCCAGCGCGATCTTCTTTATCCTTAGCGAGACCCTGACCGATGCCGATTTCCTTAGCTGGGGATGGCGCATACCATTTATTGCCAGCGCGCTGTTGGTTTGGGTTGGCCTGTACGTGCGCCTAAAGATCACCGAAACGCCCGATTTTGAAAAAGTAAAAGAGCAAAAAGCCCAGGTAAAAGTACCCGTGCTGGATGTTTTTGTTAAGCATACCAAAGCCATTGTGTTAGGCACCATTGCTACCATCACCACCTTCTTATTGTTCTATCTGATGACCGTATTTACCCTCAGTTGGGGGACGACGCATTTAGGCTACTCGCGCCATAGCTTTTTGATCGGGCAGATGATATCGGTACTGTTCTTCGGTTTCGGGATACCGATATCGGCCTTACTGGCAGATAAATTCGGTCGCGCTAATATGCTGATGACGGCCAGTGCCTGCATCTTTATATTCGGACTTTTCTTTTCGCCCCTGTTCAATAGCGGCAACTGGACCGTGACGGTATTTTGCCTGGTTTTGGGCATGTTTTTAATGGGACTTACTTACGGACCGATCGGTACAGCCCTGGCGGGTATCTTCCCGGCAACGGTGCGCTACACAGGCGCATCACTGGCGTTCACCATCGCAGGGATACTGGGAGCATCGCTTACGCCTGCTTTGGCTACCAAATTGGCTACCGACTACGGCTTGCATTACGTGGGGTATTACCTGTGCCTGTCGGCCGCATTAACGTTCCTGGCTTTGTGGGCATCCCGGAAGTCGATACAGGATGGGGTGAGCGAATAGATCTTTCTGATATATTTGAGCACGTAAACCAAAACAGCTATCGATATGTCATTCCAAGGATATTTAAAAAGCATACACGAAAAGACCGGCAAAACCGCGCCAGACTTCCGCACCATGGCCGAAGAAAAAGGCTTTACCGAAGGCGGCGAGTTAAAAGTAAAAGCCACCCAAATAACCGACTGGCTTAAACAAGACTTTGAACTTGGCCACGGCCATGCTATGGCTATTTACGCGTTATTGAAGGGCATTAAGGATGAGAACAGTAAATAAATAAGAGTATGCGTTAGCCGCATACTCTTACCCTATCAACTCATTTCCCTAAGATCTTATGGCTGGCCACCACCGCCCGATGCACCGTATACGGCTCCGGTAGTGAAAGATGCATCAGAAGCAGCCAGTTGTACATATATTGATGCTAACTCGACCGGTTGACCAGGGCGGCCGAAAACTGTTTGTGAACCAAATTGCTTTAACTTTTCCATCGTAGCACCACCACTCACCTGCAGTGGTGTCCAGATCGGTCCTGGTGCTACGCCGTTCACACGGATGCCTTTAGGGCCCAATTGCTTAGCTAAGGACTTAACATAATTGGTAGTAGCTGCCTTAGTTTGCGCATAATCATAAAGTTCGGCAGATGGATCGTAAGCCTGCTCGGATGTAGTACCAATGATCACCGAGCCAGGCTTCAAATATGGCAGTGCCGCCTTGGTGGTCCAAAACGGCGCGTATATGTTAGTTTTCATCGTGGCGTCAAAAGCTTCGCTGGTAATGTCCATGATCGACGCTTGGGTTTGCTGACGGGCAGCATTGTTCACCAGGATATCCAATCCGCCTAACGCTTTGGCTGCCTCATCTACCATCTTTTTGCAGAAGCCCTCGTCGCGCAGGTCACCTGGGATCGCAACCGCTTTACGGCCTTCAGCTTTTATCAGGGCTATCACTTCTTTAGCATCCTCCTCCTCGGTAGGGTAATAATTGATGGCTACGTCAGCACCTTCACGGGCGTAAGCGATAGCTGCAGCGCGGCCCATGCCCGAGTCGCCGCCGGTGATCAGTGCCTTGCGGCCCTTTAATCTTCCGGATCCTTTATAGCTGGTCTCGCCGTGGTCGGGGCGTGGGTTCATTTTGGTGGCCAGTCCAGGCCATTCTTGCTTCTGCTCCTGAAACGGTGGCTTTGGATATTTTGAAGCCGGATCTTCCAGTGGAAGGCCGGCGTGGTTATCTGTGTTCATAGCATTCGCGTTCAAAACCGGGGCGGCAACGGCGGCGGCAATAGTTGTGCCTATGCCTCCTAAGGCTGCCCGGCGGCTCATTTTGTTGTGTTCGTTCTCCATGGATGTGATGTTTTGTTAGGAACATCTGTTCAAACAGATAGTTTAATAATTAATTAAAAAAATATCCTAAAACATAAAACATTGTTGCATCGATATTCCTTATATCTCTACAAAACCACAAAAAGCAGTAACAATGGCAACAAAAACCAAAGCACCGGCAACCAAAGCGACAGCGCCTAAAACAGGCAAAATGGAAGATTCAGAATTTCATGAATTCTTTGTCGACAGTTTAAAAGATATTTATTGGGCAGAGAAACACTTAGTAAAAGCTTTGCCTAAGATGAAAAAAGCAGCAACCAGCCCGGATCTGGCAGCGGCATTTGAAAAACACACTGCCGAAACGCAGATCCACATCGAAACGTTAGAGCAGGTATTTGCGCTATTAGAAGAAAAAGCAGTAGCAAAAAAATGTGACGCGATGGAAGGCTTGTTAGAAGAAGCTAACAGCATCATCAGCGAGACTGAGAAAGGTACGCACACACGTGATGCAGCCCTGATCGCGGCAGCACAAAAAGTTGAGCACTACGAGATAGCCACCTATGGCACCTTGCGCACCTTTGCCGCAACTATGGGCCACACCGAGGTGGCCGACCTGTTAGAGCAAACATTAGAGAATGAAAAAGCTACCGACGTGGCCCTGACCGAAGCCGCCGTTAGCATGATCAACGAAGCTGCAGCAGCCGAATAATTAGTATTTATGTTTTTAGAGAAGCCCTGATGATATCTTCATCGGGGCTTCTCTATTTGCTATTCTACCTTAAAAAAGGTCACATTTTCTAAAATAGAGAACTTTCTCCGCTCATTTTTCTCGCCCTGATCTTTTCCATTAGCTTTGAACGTAAGTCCTTCTCTTTTAACAACAGAACACCGCAAGGACTTTTTATCTGCAGAGAATATCAAAAGTACTTGAGTTTGTTTATTGTTCGATGCATCATCGGTGTAGGTAATTTGAACGGTATCTTTTTTTAAAAGGATGCCTTTTGTAAGATCCTTAACACCCGAACGTTCCTCTACACCTTTACCCACATAAGAACCTTGCAGAAAGTCTGCATATGCGTTATAACTTTCGATAAACACCTGCTCTGTACTTAGCTTGAGCTTTACATCATAAGTAGGAGCATGATACACCCAAACGCCGTTATAAACATCTAACTCCGGGTGCTTATAGCGTTTTGGAGATTGACCAAATGATGCACTGGTCGCTAATAAAAGAGTCACGACCAAGATCGATCTTACTATCATATCGCCAATTTAAATACTATACCCATTAGATCTGTTCTTTGATCTACTTTTTCTGAGCGATCATCTTCTTAACCACATCCATTGCATTTTTATCGTCATTGACCGCACGATCAGGTAGCACGCCCCGCCCGTCGCATTTGCCGCATGCTAATAGGAAACGCCTGTCGGATATAGCTACATCAAGTTTTGTATTGGGCAACACCACGCTTACCCAATCGCCGGTAAAGCAGGTCGGCTCGCCTGTTTCCTGTCCCACTATTGCCCCTAATTGATAGCACTTGAAAGCTGCGGCAAATATCGCGGCGGACGAGTACGTACTATTACCGGTCAGCAAATAGATGTCGCCCTTAAATAAAAGATCGTTCTTAGGTGGCGTGACGGGCTGAAAAGTTTGCGTTACCATAGTGCCATTTCGCGCCGTCAACAACAATTTTCGCCCTGCTTCCAGCCTGATATAAATTGGGTAATACAGGTAATGATACCATTTGAACCAACCGGCAAATTTGCGGTTAGCCTGTATCAGGTCTCGTTTCGACTCTTTACTTACCTTGATATCGACCTGTGTATATTGCGCTACAGGTTTATCGGTGATATACTCATAAAGTATCTGGTTAAGCCGGGTGGTCCCGCCATCATTATTCCTGATATCAATGATCAGATCTTTTAACCCCGCCTTCCTGATCCTGGTAAATACGCTATCGCAAAACGGCCTGAAATTTTCCAGATCGGCACAGGCTTTGTATTCAAGTACTCCTATTCGCTGGTCGGGTAATTCATAGTAAGCATAGTTAGGATACCTGATCAGATAGTTCTTGGCTTCGCTTTGTGGTTTGGCGCGCAGCTGATCTACTTGTTCCAATTTTGCTCCCGTCATCACAATTTCTTTTACAGCGTCGCCATCAGCGTAAGTGATCTTAAACTGCTTCATCATCCCGTAACTCACCCAAAACATCCTGCTAAAGTCTCCCGAACAATAACTCTCTTCGTAGCGGTCATTTTCCGGATTGTAGCTGCCTAATATTTTATCAACAATATCCTGAGCCGGTACGCCATTGATGCTTTTGATCTGGGTATTATAAGGCAGATCCGCCTTTCTCGAATTAACGAACAACATCCTTTTGTATATCCTAACGGGCAGCGGAAAAAACAGACCGTCCCTATCAATATATTGCTGTATTTCCTCGCCCGGCGCATTGACGTAATTATGCCCGTCTTTGATCACATCGAACACCATCGGCGCAAACATATTCATAAAGTCCATGCGGTTAAGTGGTTTGGTTATCCGGGCTTTGAGCTGTTCGTAGCGTTTAAGGACAGTATCCCTTGGTGTCTCTTTAAAATAATTGGGGTGGATCTCCTCAAACTTCTTCAGCAGCGCATCCAGATCCTGATGTAGTTGAGCTACTGGGTACTTTTTGTAATAGCTGACGGTATCAAAGACCTGCGCTAACGAGGTGTTGGTGATCAATGTCAGGACGAGGAAAAGGAGTTTGACTTTCATGGTGACACGGGTTTAGTACAAGTTCAGCACTTGATAAGGGAATTGCAATGCTCATCTACTTATTTAACATCTTTTAACCTTCGATCTGCCGGATCCGTCATTGCGAGGAACGAAGCAATCTCTGCACCCAAAGGTCGTCCTTGCATAGCCACTCTGCTAACGTAGAGATTGCTTCGTTCCTCGCTATGACGGTTGGTAAAGGTTTATTTAAACGCACAAAGCCCCAATGGATCTCTCCATCGGGGCTTTGCTTTATATATTGATCTGACTATTTTACTTCTTCAAAATCAACATCGGTCACGCTATCAGCGCCGCCTTGTGGTTGGCCACCACCTTGCTGACCTGCATCCGGACCTGGTGCGCCGCCTTCGGCAGATGCTTTGTACATATCCTCAGATGCTGCCTGCCATGCAGCGTTCAACGCGGTTTGAGCAGTTTCGATATCGCCTAAGTTTTTGGCAGCGTAAGCTTCTTTCAACTTGGTCAGGCCTTCTTCGATCGGTGCTTTTTTGTCAGCAGGGATCTTATCACCGTACTCTTTCAATTGTTTCTCGGTCGAGAAGATCAGCGCGTCAGCCGAGTTCAGTTTCTCAACTTCTTCTTTAGCTATACGGTCGGCATCAGCGTTAGCTTCAGCTTCTTCTTTCATCTTCTTGATCTCGGCATCAGTTAAGCCTGACGAAGCCTCGATACGGATCTTTTGCTCTTTACCGGTAGCTTTATCTTTTGCAGATACGTGCAGGATACCGTTAGCATCGATATCGAAGGTAACTTCTACCTGTGGTACACCGCGAGGTGCAGGTGGGATACCATCTAAGTGGAAACGGCCGATCGTACGGTTACCCGCTGCCATTGGGCGCTCACCTTGTAAAATGTGGATCTCTACAGATGGCTGACTGTCAGACGCGGTAGAGAACACTTCCGATTTTTTGGTCGGGATGGTCGTGTTAGATTCGATCAGTTTGGTCATTACACCACCCATAGTTTCGATACCTAATGATAACGGGGTAACGTCTAACAACAATACGTCCTTAACCTCACCTGTCATTACACCACCTTGTATAGCAGCACCGATCGCTACAACCTCATCCGGGTTAACACCTTTTGACGGCGCTTTACCAAAGAATTTTTGTACAGCTTCCTGGATAGCAGGGATACGGGTAGAACCACCAACCAAGATCACTTCGTCGATATCAGACACGCTGTAACCTGCATTTTTCAATGCGGTACGGCAAGGCTCAATGGTACGTTTGATCAGGCTGTCAGCCAATTGCTCAAATTTAGCACGGGTCAAAGTTTTAACCAAGTGCTTAGGCATACCGTCAACAGCGGTGATGTATGGTAAGTTGATCTCGCTCTGGGTAGTGCTCGATAACTCGATCTTAGCTTTCTCAGCAGCTTCTTTTAAACGTTGCAAGCCCATAGGGTCTTTACGCAGGTCAATACCTTCGTCATTCTTAAATTCGTCTGCCAACCAGTCAATAATAACCTGGTCAAAGTCGTCACCACCTAAGTGCGTGTCACCATCGGTAGATTTTACTTCGAAGATACCATCACCTAACTCCAGTACAGATACGTCATGCGTACCACCACCGCAGTCAAATACAGCTATCTTCATGTCCTTATGCGCTTTGTCCAGGCCGTAAGCAAGGGCAGCAGCAGTAGGCTCGTTAATGATACGTTTAACTACCAAACCTGCGATCTCGCCTGCTTCTTTAGTAGCCTGACGTTGCGCATCGTTAAAGTAAGCCGGAACGGTGATAACCGCTTCAGTAACTTCGTGACCCAAAAAGTCCTCAGCGGTTTTCTTCATTTTTTGAAGCACCATTGCTGATATCTCTTGCGGGGTATATTTACGGTCGCCTATCTCTACACGTGGGGTGTTGTTGTCACCTTTAACCACTTTGTAAGGCACGCGGCCGGCTTCAGCAGTAACCTCGTTATATTGGTTACCCATAAAGCGCTTAATTGAATAAATGGTTTTTGTAGGGTTTGTGATCGCCTGACGTTTTGCAGGATCACCTACTTTACGCTCGCCGTTGTCCACAAACGCCACTACCGACGGCGTGGTACGTTTACCCTCGCTGTTAGCAATTACTACCGGCTCGTTACCTTCCATTACTGCTACGCAGGAGTTTGTTGTTCCTAAGTCGATTCCTATGATCTTTGACATAATATGATTGATATTTCTTTTTTACTCGTTTGTCTTACTCCCCTATATTAACAATGCTTGTGCCAATATTTGTTTGGCGTAAATTGTCAGGTAAAAGGCGAAAGGTGAAAGGCAAAAGGTCAAAAAACGTCAGGTTTGGCTGACTTATCGATGACAGGTTGACAGAAATTGAAGATGTGCAGATATTCCCCCCAGTCATCATGAGTAGTTTCTAACAGCGACGTGGCAATCCCCGATAAGCAGAGCAGTCTTATAAGTACTTTGAAAAAGAACGGTCTGTCACGTTTCAGTACCGGTAGCCCCGTCATCCGCTACAGATCCTCGCTCGTTCCTCGCTGTGGGTTTTCCGCTCCTACCGGGTTTAGGTTGATAAGTAGGTGCATAAATATAACTATTTATTTAGTTCAAAGGTGTATCTTCACATTATTTTGAAAAAGGTCGTTATCATTTTAACGTTATTGTTCCCATTGATCGTTTACACACAATCTGTCCCCACCAAAAAAGAACAATACGACTTCCTAAAATGGGCCATCAAAAGCGAAGACCTAAGATACATGATCATGGAGACCGACCTGTTCACTATAACTGATCTGGGTACCGGAGACAAGACGACCCTGGATTACCTAAAAGTGAACAGTAAGGAGAAAGCCTATTTTGCCAAACAGATAAAGTATAATGCGGCGCACCGGGTGTTAGACTCGACAATGTTACCGGGGATCCATTTACAAGAAGCATTATCCGATGAAACGAGGTTTACCCGAATAGCTATGCCGATCTTCTCTACCAACAAGCGAATGATCTTCCTTAAATATTACTACAGATCGGGAGGCAGCGAACGTGCCCGGATAAACATCTATTTGACAGACAAGAACGGCAAATGGTTCTACAGCCACATCCAGGCCTTTCCTACGATGGATGGTATGGAATAATGAAAGCCCCCTTCACAAAACCTTAACACCTCCACCCCTTGCCCAATTAAAACCTGCTGCTTATCTTAGGCAAATGAAACCTTATCATTTACTGCTCTTACTGGTCCTGATCAGTGGCTGCCGCAGAGACGAGCAAGATCCGCAGACCAACTACTTCCCCGTGCTGTTAAGTCGTGAATCGTTAGAACGGTCTATTACTTTCCATGGTCCTGTACCAATCGAGATACCTGCCAAGGTTTATTATAAGGACAATTTTATCCTCATTAGCGAGCGTTTTAAAGGCGTCCACGTTATTGATAATACCGACCCGGCCAAACCCGTTAACCGCGGCTACATCAATGTGCCGGGTTGTGTAGATATGGCCGTTAAAGGGAATGTGCTGTATGTAGACAACGCGGTTGATATGCTGGCGATAGACCTTAGCAGCATCGGCAACACGGTCATCAATGTTTTATCGCGTACTAAGAATGCATTCCCCGAGCTTACCCCGCCCGATGGCGGATCAGTGCCGGATAAATACAAACCAGAGAACCGTCCACCGAATACCATACTTGTAGGCTGGGAGAAATAATGATGAACGACCTGAAAAAAACCTTAAGTCTGGCGGTACTGATCTTGCTTTTTACAGCATGCGGTAAAGACTATGTTGGCCCTAACAATACCGGCACCAATGCGGGCATTGGTGGTTCGCTGGCCCGTTTCGCAGTGGCGGGTAATACGCTATATACCGTAACACCCAACCGGTTAAATACCTACGATATCACCAACGCCGCGCTGCCGGTGTACCGCGCCACCAGTTACCTGAACGCCAATAGCGAAAGCATTTTTGCTACACCCAAATTCCTGTATATCGGCGCTCAAACGGGCATGTCCATATTCGACGCCGCCGACCCGTTCAACCCCAAGTACCTGGGAGGTTACTCGCATGCCCGCGCTTGCGACCCGGTAGTAGCGAATGACAAATACGCTTTCGCATCGTTAAGGAGCAGTTCGGTCTGTACGATCGGGCAAAATCAGATCGATGTAATTGATATTACAGTACCGACCGCGCCAAAATTTCTGCTCAGCTACCCTATGACCGAACCTTACGGTTTGGGCCTGGATGGTAACTACCTATTCGTGTGCGACCGCGGCCTGAAGCTTTATGATATTACCGACGTGGCCAAACCTGTGCTGAAACAAACTATCAACATTGGCGCCCGCGATGTGATCTTGCAGAGCGGGAAACTCATTTGCATAGCTACAGACGGCCTTTATCAGTTCAATTATGCAGGTGGCACTCTGGTGCAGATCAGCAAGCTTAACCTTAACTAACCCCGCCTTGTACAAGTTCCTTATCACCCTCGCTTTATTGTTCATATGTTTGGACAGCATGGCCCAAAGGCGGCCCTTACCGCCGTTGTTCCCTCCGCATCCATCGCGCCGCGATCCGGCCCGAGACTCTGCGCTTATCCGAAAAAGGGACAGCTTGATAGAGGCCCATCGCGATACAACCGCTTTCACCAACGCCGGGTTGATGACCATTGGCTTGGAACCGATATTCCATTTTAATAATGCCCTTAAGTTTGATCTGGCCTACAAGTTTCCGGGCAAAAAATTTGGTTTGGAACTAACTCCCGAGATCTATACCGGCCAGCGTTTATTTTCTTTCAACGGCGACCGGATCGACGGTTTTGGCATTGGTCTTTACCATCAAAGCTATATTACAAATGGCAAAAGCAAACCCATTATCACCAGCTTGGGGTTGACCTACCGCGCCGTAAATGTAAAATATAACGACGAAGGTTTTATCCCCGAACAACGTAACGGCCTTACATATTACCGCTACCGCGAATTTGAGGATGTGGTTAAGGCACAGAACATCATGATCAACGCCACCGTGGCCGGTCGGCTAACAAACAACAGAAGTCCTGTATTTTTGGATATTTACTGCGGAGTAGGTTACAAATTCGGCTCAGAAAGTGCTACTTATCCGGGCAACCGTAACTATAAAAATTACATGTGGGACTTTGGCTATAACGGGGCTACGTTGCTTGCCGGCGTAAAATTTGGTCCGAGTGTGGTATTTTAAGCCTGATCTGTGATCGTTCATCGCCGCTTTGTTCACGGCACATTTTTCAATACTGAATATCAATAAGTTACAAAACCCAACAAGCGTGTTCACGCGTGAACATGAACACACCCATGAACACCACTGAATATCAACCTGTTATAGCCAAAATTGATCATTCACGCGTGAACGATCAACTTAATTAGCGTACGCCTTGCTAACCGACAGCAGAAGACCCCAATTTGTATATAGTTTGATTTCTGTAACTTTGCATCATGCAAACCACAGAAACGTTAGAAGATTTTTACGCCCATAAGTTCGGTACCACACCCCCGCCTACGGCAAACGGCGTCGGGGCGTTCAATGTGTTCCGTTTAGAGGATTGCTGGAATGGCGGCAAAGTGGTTACGCCTTACTCCCGTCGCGATTTCTATAAGATCACGCTCATCCGTGGCAAACACCGCTACCATTATGCCGATAAAAGCATCGAGGTGGACGGCACTACGCTGATCTTCTTTAACCCGCAGGTGCCTTATCGATTCGAACCTTTGGACGAAACGACCACCGGTTTCTTTTGCATTTTTAAGGACTCCTTCTTTACAGAAAGCATGCGCGGCAATATCCATGACCTGCCGATGTTCATGCTTGGCGGCAAGCCTGCCTATACCTTGAATGAAACCCAGGAAACACAAGCTATTACGCTGTTTCAAAAGATGTTTGACGAGATCGAGTCAGATTATCGATTTAAATATGACCTGCTGCGCAACTACGTGACCGAGATGATCCACTTCGCCATGAAGATGCAGCCTACCGAAACACTTTACCAACATCCTGATGCTAACTCCCGCATCACAGCAGTCTTTACCGAATTGTTGGAACGCCAATTTCCTATCGAGAATCCAGGGCAACGCTTTACGCTAAGATCTGCAAGTGATTTTGCAGAGCAGTTATCTGTACACGTCAATCACCTGAACAGGGCAGTGCGCTCAACCACGGGCAAGACCACTACAGCACACATAGCCGAACGTATCACAGCCGAGGCCACCGCCCTATTAAAGCATACCAGCTGGAACGTAGCTGAGATCAGCTATAGCCTTGGCTTTGAAGAACCGGCCCATTTCAATAACTTTTTTAAAAAGCATACTAACTTTACCCCTACCGCCATACGAGTTGTTTGAATTTCGCAAGCATTGGTTTGATTGATGTAAACGCTTCCCCTCATTGCCGCCATACCTTTGACCTATCAAGTCAAACGATATGGAAAAGCAAAAAATATGGTTCATTACAGGCGCATCCAAAGGCCTGGGACTTTCATTAGTCAAACAATTATTAAAAGCAGGTGCTAAAGTAGCAGCCACTTCGCGAAACACTGCAGATCTTATTAAAGCCGTCGACTTTACCGGCGACGCTTTCCTACCCCTACAGGCAGATCTTGCAAGCGATAGCAGCGTTGCCGCCGCTATCGAACAAACTCACCAAACCTTTGGCGGTATAGACGTTGTGGTCAACAACGCAGGTTACGGCATTGGTGGTAGCCTGGAAGAGTTGACCGATAAAGAGGTAAAGGATAGTTTCGACATTAACGTCTTCGGTACTATCAATGTCATCCGCCACGCCCTACCTATCCTGAGGGCACAGTCATCGGGGCACATCATCAATATCTCTTCTATCGCTGGTATCGCACCGGCCACGGGTTGGTCGGTTTACGGCGCGGCAAAACATGCTGTGATCGGCCTGAGCGAAGTATTGGCCGACGATGTAAAAGCCTTAGGCATCAAAGTGACCGTGGTAGCACCGGGGGCATTCCGTACTAATTTCCTTAATGCCGATTCATTAGTGCTATCAAAAAACAAGATCAATGCTTATGCTGATATCCGCGCCTCTCACGAGCGCTACACCAAAATGAGCGGACAGCAAGCTGGCGACCCTGAGAAGGCAGTAGAAGCCATGATCGGTATTACAGAGATGACGGAACCTCCTTTGTACCTCCTATTAGGTTCGGATGCCTACGCACGAGCTTTTAGTAAGCTGGAGCTATTGGCCAACACCTACCACCAATGGGAAGACCTCACCAAATCTACCGACTATTAATTCATTTCACACACAACAATTAAATATCAAAACATCATGAGCACTCAAAAAGTATGGTTCGTAACAGGCGCATCCAAAGGGTTCGGCCTGGAATTCGTTAAACAATTATTAGCACAAGGCGATAAAGTAGCTGCCACCTCACGTAAGGTTGCCGACCTGTCAGCAGCAGTTGAAGCTTCAGACAACTTCGTGCCCCTGGCTATGGATATTACATCTGAGGACAGCGTAACCGAAGCTATCGACAGAACAGTTAAGCAATTTGGCAAGCTGGATGTGGTTGTCAACAATGCGGGTTATGGTCTCATCGGTGCGCTGGAAGAGCTTAGTTACGACGAAGCAAAAGGCAACTTTGAAGTGAATGTATACGGCTCATTGAACGTGATCCGTGCTGCGATGCCGCATCTGCGCCAACAAGGGTCGGGCCATATCTTCAATATCTCTTCTATCGGTGGCTATTCGTCTGCCTTCCCAGGATGGGGTATCTATTGCGCCACCAAATTTGCGGTGCAAGGATTTACCGGTTCGTTAGCTGAGGAGGTAAAAGATCTGGGTATTAAAGTGACCGCTGTTTATCCGGGTTATTTCCGCACCGAGTTTCTGACCAGTGGCTCGGTAGCCATACCTAAGAACCCGATCGATGCCTACCAGGCAGTAAGGGATTCGCAAGAGGCACACCAGAACGCTATCAACGGTAACCAACCCGGCGATCCGGAGAAAGGTGTAGCAGCAATCATCAAATTAGCTTCGGAAGAAAACCCACCGGTGCACTTCTTTTTAGGTGAGGATGCTTATAATTTGGCTAATCAGCAAATGGGCGCTATCAAAGCGGAGCTGGAGGAATGGAAAGAATTGACGGTGAATACTAATTTTTAAATAAGTCGCAACAAACATCTATTAATAAATGCTCCGGTCAATTTGGTCGGGGCATTTATTATTTAGCATTTTTCAATTGGGATCTAAGTGTTTTAATGTGGTCCAAGACCCCTTCTTTCAGTTCACTAAACGTTTCAGTTGAGTTATTCCCGTAAACACCCTTCCCCTTGCTCATCAATTCAACGATCTTCTCATTATCTAAATAATACCTACGTTCTGACGATGGAATAAGCTTAGTGTGATCCAAATCAACAGTAGTGTCGTTAGCAGCATATCTTTCTTCCTTTATATAAACGAAGAACAACTTATCGTTCTTTAAATAATATTCTTGTTGAAGTACCCTATTGGAAAGCCCGACCCAGACCTTGATCTTTCCTATTTTACTACCTTCAAAATAACCAACAAGCTCCTGCCCGCCGTTAGTTGCCGGTCCGGAGATCTCTTCGTTTTCCAAACTGACCCGTTTAAAATTCGTGTCAGAATTGATACTTTGAAATTCGAGCCGAATGCCCGACATCAACACGTCTTTAGATTGGCCATAAATTGAGCGCGAGCAGAGGATCGAGAATAGGATAATGATATAGGTTTTTAGCATAAGATCATTCAGCTACATCTAAGATAACCCCAATATCCATACGAACAAAAAAACGCCCCAATCAAACTGACCGGGGCGTTCTTGTTATGCTTAAAAGCGGATAAATTATTCGCCTTTTTCTGCGTTCTCTTCGTTAGCAGCAGGTGCTTCCGGAGCTGCTTCAACTGCTGGTGCAGCTTCTTCAGCAACTGGGGTTTCTTCTGCAACAGCGGCAACAGGAGCAGCTTCAGCAGCTTTACCTTTACCACCACGACGGCGAGTAGTTTTCTTAGCGGCAGCAGCTTCACCGGTTTTGTTGTAAACTGTGTTGTAATCTACCAACTCAATGATAGCCATCTCGGCGTTGTCACCCAAACGGTTCTCTAATTTGATGATACGAGTGTAACCACCCGGGCGGTTAGCAACTTTCTCAGCTATCTCGCGGAACAGGATGTTTGTAGAATCCTTGTCTTGCAAGTAGCTAAATACAGTACGACGAGAGTGCGTAGTATCGCTTTTTGATTTTGTGATCAGTGGTTCAACATAACCGCGTAAAGCTTTAGCTTTAGCAAGTGTAGTTGTGATACGCTTGTGCAGTATCAGTGAAGTAGCCATGTTGCTCAACATCGCCTTACGGTGACTGTCGGTACGGCCTAAGTGATTAACTTTTTTTCCGTGTCTCATTGTTTTGTTGTTTGTGGCACGTGCATACCGTCGGGCGGCCTTTCGGTCAAGCCTTCGGAATTACGCGTTCGTCAGTGACTGGTTAATTAGTGATCAGTGATTAGTCACTGTATTCTCGCTGATCAAGTTCTTATAAAAAGAAAAGAGGTTAAAGACTGATTAACCGGTCTCTAACCTCTGATCACTAAAATTATTCTTCGTCTAACTTAAATTTAGACAGGTTCATACCAAAAGATAAGCCTTTTGATTTAACCAGGTCCTGGATCTCAGTTAATGATTTTTTACCAAAGTTCCTGAACTTTAACATGTCAGCAACGTCGTAAGATACCAGATCAGCTAAACTGCGGATATCAGCTGCTTTTAAGCAGTTCAACGCACGTACAGAAAGGTCAAGGTCAACCAATTCGGTTTTCAGGATCTTGCGCATGTGCAGGATCTCTTCGTCAACCTCTTTGGTTTCTTCTTTAGCTTGTGCTTCCAGCATCATGTTCTCGTCGCTGAATAACATAAAGTGCTGGATAAGGATCTTAGCAGCCTCTTTTAATGCTTCTTCTGGATGGATAGAACCGTCTGTAGCGATATCCAGAACCAATTTCTCGTAGTCGGTCTTTTGCTCAACACGATAGTTCTCGATAGTATATTTTACGTTCTTGATCGGGGTGTAGATAGAATCGATAGCGATAACTCCTACAGCAGCGTCAGGATTTTTGTTCTCTTCGCTGGCAATGTAACCACGGCCTTTGTTCACGGTCAACTCAACTTCCAAAGTAACCGAAGGATCCATGTTGCAGATCACCAGGTCAGGGTTCAGAATAGTAAAGTTGTTAGAGAATTTGGTGATATCACCGGCTTTGAAACTATCTTGACCATTGATGATAACGAATACTTTTTCGCTATCGCCAGAGTCACCTGTTTTTTTCAGGCGAACTTGTTTAAGGTTCAGGATGATCTCGGTAACGTCTTCAACAACACCTTTGATGGTCGAAAACTCATGCGTAACACCTGACAAACGAACAGAAGTGATCGCATAACCTTCAAGCGATGAAAGTAAGATACGACGTAAAGCATTACCAATGGTTACACCAAAGCCTGGCTCTAACGGACGGAACTCGAATGTGCCCTCAAAGTCAGTCGACTTTTGCATGATAACCTTGTCTGGTTTCTGAAATGCTAATATTGCCATTTATATCCTTTTAATTGGTTGTTTAATAGATGTGAGACTTTAGATATGAGATGTGAGACCAATATACAGATCAATTATCTCATTTCGTGTTCTCGTATTTGATTTATCTTAAATGCCAAATCTGAGACCCCGAAAAAGGGGTCTCAGATCTCACATCTCAATGCTCATATCTTATTTAGAGTATAACTCGACGATCAGGTTCTCCTTGATGTTCTCAGGGATCTCATCGCGGTTAGGGTAGTTAAGCAATTTGCCTGTTAAGCTATTTGCATCCCACTCTATCCAGCTATACTTGCTGATCCTACGACCTGCAACTGATGCTGTGATAGCCTCTAATGACTTAGATTTCTCACGAACAGAGATCACGTCACCCGGTTTAACCTGGTAAGAAGCGATGTTAACCACTTCGCCGTTAACGTTGATGTGTTTGTGACCTACCAACTGACGTGCGCCAGAACGGGTAGGAGCGATACCTAAACGATAAACTACGTTATCTAAACGAGCTTCTAAGAATTTTAACAAGTTCTCGCCAGTGATACCTTCTTTAGCAGAAGCACGGTGAAACAAGTTCTCGAAGTAACGCTCTAATACACCGTAAGTGTATTTAACTTTTTGCTTCTCTTTCAATTGCACAGAGTACTCTGACTCTTTACCACGTCTTTTAGACGGTCCGTGCATACCCGGTGGGTAGTTCTTTCTTTCTAACACTTTGTCCGGGCCAAAAATTGGCTCACGGAATTTACGTGCGATCTTTGATTTGGGGCCTGTATATCTTGCCATTGTTGTTGCTTTTAAAGTATCGACCGGCCCGCAGCCGGCGAATCTTAGCTTTAAAAATTAATTGATTAAACTCTTCTGCGTTTTGCTGGACGGCAACCGTTGTGCGGAAGCGGGGTGATGTCCTTAATGGTGGTAACCTCGATACCGGTAGTTTGCAAAGTACGGATAGCTGACTCGCGACCTGAACCCGGGCCTTTAACAAACACCTCTACTTTACGCAAACCTAAGTCATAAGCAACTTTACCGCAATCGGCTGCTGCTTGACCTGCTGCATAAGGAGTGTTCTTTTTAGAACCTTTAAAACCCATTTTACCTGCAGACGACCAAGAAATTGCTTGACCGCTGTTGTTGGTAAGGGTGATGATGATGTTGTTAAAAGTAGCGTTGATGTGAGCCTGACCTACAGCCTCGATAACAACGATACGTTTTTTGGTTACTTTTTTAGCTTTTGCCATTGTCTTTTTTGATCTTGCTAAGAATTACTCAGTTAACGAATAACCCGGACCCTTAGCCGTTTTTAATTTGTTCCCAACGACCAAAGACCGAAGCACTGTTGCTTTGGTCCCTGATCACTGATCATTTATTACTTAGTAGCTTTTTTCTTGTTAGCAACTGTCTTACGTTTACCTTTACGAGTACGTGAGTTGTTCTTAGTACGCTGACCACGTAAAGGAAGACCTTTACGGTGACGGGTACCACGGTAGCAACCGATATCCATTAAACGTTTGATGTTCAGTTGTACTTCAGAACGTAAAGCACCTTCTACTTTGATCTGCTCGTTGATGATGGTACGGATGGCAGTTAACTGCTCATCTGTCCAGTCCTGTACTTTTGTATTCAAGTCGATACCGGCTTGAGTCAAAATGTTTACAGCTGTGGTGTGACCGATACCGTAAATATAGGTAAGTCCTATTTCGCCACGCTTGTTTCTTGGTAAATCAATACCTGCTATCCTTGCCATATTTTTAGTTTGGTTTTAAATGCTGACCGAACGGCGGCTACCGTTGTACGGAATTCAGCACAATTTCTGTTTTAATTATCCTTGACGCTGCTTGAACTTTGGGTTCTTTTTGTTGATCACATAAAGTTTTCCGTTACGACGGATAATTTTGCAATCAGCGCTGCGTTTTTTGATGGATGCTCTAACTTTCATCGCTTTATATTAATAAATTATTTATATCTGTAGGTGATCCTGCCTTTGGTCAGATCATACGGGCTCATTTCCAATTTCACTCTATCGCCAGGTAAGATCTTGATGTAGTGCATCCTCATCTTGCCCGAAATATGCGCAATAATTTCGTGCCCGTTCTCTAACTCAACCCTAAACATAGCGTTTGACAATGCTTCTCTTATTGTGCCGTCTTGCTCGATCGAGGACTGTTTAGCCATATTGTTACTTTGATATGAGATGTTAGATATGAGATTTGAGACATTTCAACCCTCAACCTAAACTCAACTGCTTTATCTTCTTTTTGTCGATATGATCATTTTGGCGCTTATCTCGCGTCTCAAATCTCACATCTATTGTCTGTTACGATAAAAAATCCGCCCCTAAAGCGGGACGCAAAATTAACAAAATAATTTGTAATTTTTATTTTTCTTTTAAAATTTCTTCTATGTAAGAAAAAGTCGATAATATATCAGCTTTGCCTTTTTTTATGGCTACCGTATGCTCAAAATGAGCCGAAGGTTTACCATCTATAGTAGACACCGTCCATCCATCGTCCCAAAACTTCACTCCTGCCCTGCCTCCGTTGATCATTGGCTCGATCGCGATCACCATACCTTCTTCAAGTTTGGTGCCGCTGCCGCGTTTACCGTAATTAGGAACCTCCGGCTTCTCGTGCAGGCGTTTGCCTACACCATGGCCAACCAGTTCTCTCACTACGCCAAAACCGTTCTTTTCGGCATGTTCCTGTACGGCGTAGGCGATATCGCCTATGCGCATACCAACAACCGCTTTCTCGATGCCTTTATCTAAACACTCTTTGGTCACTTGCATCAGCTTCTTAGCTTCCGCGCTTACTTCGCCAATGGCAAAGGTATAAGCCGAGTCACCGTAGAATTTGTTTTTAAGGACACCGCAATCAACCGATATGATATCACCTTCCTTAAGCTCGTATTTGCCCGGGAAACCATGTACCACGTGGTCGTTAACAGAAATGCAAAGGGTATAAGGGAAACCGCCGTAGTTTAAAAAGGCAGGGACCCCTCCGTTGTCACGGATAAAGGTCTCTGCCAATTTATCAAGGTCTATTGTTTTAACACCCGGCCCGATGATCTTGGCGATCTCGGCGTGTGTTTTGGAAACCAGCAAAGAACTTTCTCTTATTAGTTCTATCTCTTCGATAGACTTATAAACGATCTTTGACATTAGTTTTTATTCCTCTTTCAATTAGATAGCAGGCGGGGTAGTACCTGCAGCAGTCGGAACTGCGCTACGGCCTTTTATCCTGCCTGTTTTCATTAAGCCATCATAATGGCGCATTAACAAGTGACTTTCGATCTGTTGCAACGTATCTAAAACAACACCCACCAAAATGATCAGTGAGGTACCGCCGAAGAAACGTGCGAACTGGCTATTCACATGGAACAAGCCTGCAAATGCCGGGATGATAGCAATGATCGCCAGGAAGATAGATCCCGGTAAAGTGATCTTTGATATTACACCACCAATGTAGCTTGATGTAGCCTGACCTGGTTTAACACCCGGGATAAAGCCACCATTCTTTTTCATATCATCGCTCATTTGGGTAGGGTTTACCGTAATAGCGGTGTAGAAGAAAGTGAAAATGATGATCAATAATGCGAACACAAGATTATGCTGCCAAGATGTGTAATTAGATAAAGCCATTAGCACGCTATTGGTCGACATCTTAGGGAAGAATTGACCAACAGTAGCCGGGATGAACATCAAAGCCTGAGCAAAGATGATAGGCATAACACCTGCAGCAGTAACTTTTAACGGGATGTACTGACGTACGCCACCATATTGTTTGTTACCAACTACACGTTTAGCATACTGCACTGCGATCTTGCGCACACCTTGTACAACAAGGATAGTGAACATAACCACCAGCATCAGGGCTACTATCTCTACGATAAAGATGATAGGGCCACCGCCACCGCTGATCACACGTGAGCTGAACTCATCGATAATTGCACCTGGCAATTGAGCGATGATACCCACCATAATGATCAGGGAGATACCGTTACCGATACCTTTGTCGGTGATCTTCTCGCCCAGCCACATTACAAATAATGTACCCGAGGTTAAAGCCAACATAGTGATGAGGTTGAACATGAAAGCGTTAGTGATCAGCTGAGCGTTTTCCGGTACTTGCGAGTGTACATAACCATAAGCTTGCGCAAAGGTGATAGCAACTGTCAAGTAACGGGTCCACTGGTTAAGCTTATTACGGCCGCTCTCACCTTCTTTTTGCATTTTAGTGAAATAAGGCACCGCAATACCCAATAACTGCACCACGATAGAGGCAGATATATAAGGCATCACACCTAATGCAAAAATTGATGCGCGGGAGAATGAACCACCGGCAAACATATTAAGCAAGCCCAACAAACCGTCTTTGTTTTTCTGCAAGTCGAGCACGTTAGCGTCAACCCCGGGCAAAACAACGTATGAGCCTACGCGGTAGATCAAAAGAAATAAGAGTGTGTTTATGATACGCACTCTTAGATCTTCGATCTTCCAGATATTGGATAATGTTGTGAAAAATTTCTTCATCGAAATTTACAGTTTTACGATAGATCCGCCGGCTGCTTCAATAGCTGCTTGTGCAGTGGCCGAAAAAGCGTGTGCTTTAACTTCTAATTTAGCTTTCAGCTCGCCACGACCTAAAACTTTAACAAGGTCGTTACGTGATGCCAGACCGTACTCTTTCAACACTTCAAAATCAATAGAAGTTAATGAGTGAGTATCGGCCAGGATCTGTAAAGCATCCAGGTTTAAGCTTACGTACTCTACACGGTTAGGGTTTTTGAAACCTACCTTAGGTACACGACGTTGCAATGGCATCTGGCCACCCTCAAAACCTACCTTAGTAGATGTACCAGAGCGTGAGCCTGCACCTTTATGACCACGGGTTGATGTACCGCCACGGCCTGAACCGGTACCACGACCGATCCTTTTTCTATTTTTAGTAGAACCTTCTGCAGGTTTTAAATTACTTAAGTTCATGATATTAAATATTTTCTACTGCTACCAAATGATTTACTTTACGCACCATGCCAATAATAGCAGGTGTAGCTTCAACCTCCACGCTGTGATTGATCTTTTTAAGACCTAACGCTTCAACAGTTTTTTTCTGGCGCTCACTTCTATCGATCACGCTTTTTATCTGAGTTATTTTGATCTTAGCCATGATGATTATCCGTTAAATACTTTGTTTAAATTAACACCGCGTTGTTGTGCTACTGTGTAGGCATCGCGCAGTTGCGCTAATGCAGATACAGTTGCTTTAACCACGTTGTGCGGGTTAGACGAACCTTTTGACTTTGCCAGTACGTTATGTACACCGGCACTCTCTAATACAGCACGCATCGCACCACCGGCAATTACACCGGTACCGTTAGCAGCTGGTTTCAGGAATACAAAACCGCCTGAGTATTTACCGATCTGCTCGTGAGGGATAGTTTGGTTGATGATCGGAACTTTTACCAAGTTCTTTTTAGCATCATCCACACCTTTAGCGATAGCCTCGGTAACTTCTTTTGCTTTACCTAAACCGTAACCTACTACACCATTCTCATCGCCCACTACCACAATGGCACTGAAGCTGAAAGTACGGCCACCTTTGGTTACTTTGGCCACACGTTGTATGCTTACCAAGCGGTCTTTTAATTCGATCTCGCTTGTTTTTACTCTTTTTACGTTGATTGTTGACATCTCTTGTTGTGTTTAGAAAATTAAACCACCTTCACGTGCACCGTCGGCCAATGATTTGATACGGCCATGGTATAAATAACCATTACGATCGAACACTACTGAAGTTATACCGGCCGCGATAGCTTTTTGAGCTACCAGTTTACCTACAGCTACAGATAATTCTGATTTGCTGCCTTTATCGGTAAAGTCTTTGGCCATAGATGATGTCGAAACTAATGTTTTACCAGTTACATCGTCAATGATCTGTGCATAGATGCCTTTGTTGCTTCTGTACACTGATAAGCGCGGGCGCTCGGCAGATCCTGCAATACGTTTGCGGATGCCTTTTTTTATTCTCTCTCTTCTTGATAGTTTAGCTGCCATGACGATTATTTTTTAGATGCTGATTTACCTGCTTTTCTTCTCAATACCTCGCCTGCAAACTTGATACCTTTACCTTTGTAAGGCTCTGGTGCACGTAACGAGCGGATCTTAGCGGCTACCTGGCCAAGCAATTGCTTGTCGATAGACTCCAGGATGATAGTAGGGTTTTTACCTTTATCAGCAGTTGTTGTAACTTTAATTTCTTTTGGTAATTCAAACACGTAGTGGTGAGAGTAACCTAACACTAAGTCTAAAGTATTACCTGTGTTAGTAGCACGGTAACCCACACCTACTAACTCTTGAGTTGTTTTGTAACCTTCGGTAACGCCAACAACCATGTTGTTAAGCAATGCGCGGTATAAACCGTGTAATGCTCTGTGACGTTTCTGGTCAGACGGGCGCTGTACCAGCACGTTTCCGTCTTCCTGAGCTATCGTGATATCGCTATCAACTGCTTGCTCTAATTGTCCCTTAGGGCCTTTTACAGTTACCACGTTATCCGAAGATACAGTAACAGTAACGCCTGCAGGGATAGCTATAGGTGCTTTTCCTATTCTTGACATTGTTTGTTTGCTTTTAAACTATTAATAAACGTAGCACAATACCTCGCCACCAACATTTTGCTGACGTGCTTCTTTGTCAGACATAACGCCTTTTGAAGTTGATAAGATGGCGATACCTAAACCATTAAGTACACGTGGCATGTTCTCCATACCTGCATATGTCCTTAAGCCTGGTTTACTGATGCGTGTTAACGTGCGGATAGCCGATACTTTAGTGATCGGATGGTATTTCAAAGCAACTTTGATGATGCCTTGAGGACCGTTATCCTCAAATTTAAAATTAGCAATGTAACCTTTGTCGAAAAGCACTTTCGTGATCTCCTTCTTAAGATTTGATGCAGGAATTTCGACAACCCGGTGGTTGGCCTTAATGGCATTCCTTACTCGTGTAAGATAATCTGCGATTGGATCTGTATTCATTTTATTGAGCTGTGGCGGCGGTTTCATCCCCGTAACATCCGGGGCGACCTACTGCCGGTTAAAATTCTTTATAAAAACCGAGGCGCAAAGATACAAAAAAATTAAAAACATAACTCATATGTTTTGAACCTTTTAGCAACTATTTTTTCGGGTAGGTAAAAGCTGAATGGCGAAGGGTTAAAGGTAATTATTTAACGGATCTGCCACATCGGCCTTATTACATAAAAAATGGGTGCTTATCACCCATCCTCTACTTAAAAGAGAAAAGGTGAAAGATCAAAGCCGAGGGGTGTTTTATCACCTTTCGCCTTTTACCTTTCACCTTTAAGCTTAACTGATTACCAGCTTGCTTTCTTCACTCCCGGGATCTTACCGGCCAAAGCCATCTCGCGGAAAGTTACCCTTGAGATACCGAATTGGCGCATGTAACCGCGTGGGCGA
This sequence comes from Mucilaginibacter myungsuensis, assembly GCF_015222005.1. GTDB lineage: Bacteria > Bacteroidota > Bacteroidia > Sphingobacteriales > Sphingobacteriaceae > Mucilaginibacter > Mucilaginibacter myungsuensis. The sequence continues at coordinate 577,442 of NZ_JADFFL010000003.1, forward strand.
CCTGTTAATTTGCAACGGTTGTGCAATTTTACAGGTGAAGCAGCTTTAGGCAATTTATCTAAACCTTCGTAGTCGCCTGCTGCTTTTAAAGCGGCACGTTTCTCAGCATATTTTGCAACTAACGCAGCGCGTTTTACTTCGCGTGCTTTTAAACCTTCCTTAGCCATTGTTATTTTGATTTTTAAATGGTAAACCAAATTGTTTAAGCAACTCTAATGCCTCAACGTCGTTAGTTGCCGAGGTTACGAATGTGATATCCATACCCATGATCTTGTTGATCTTGTCGATATTGATCTCAGGGAAAATGATCTGCTCGGTAATACCTAAGGTATAGTTACCGTTGCCATCAAAACCTTTATCGTTGATACCTTTAAAGTCGCGGATACGTGGCAGAGCTACAGCGATCAAACGATCAAGGAACTCGTACATGGTATTGTCGCGCAGCGTTACACGTACACCTACAGGCATACCTTTACGCAATTTAAAGTTAGAGATATCTTTCTTTGATTTAGAAGCAACAGCTTGCTGACCGGTAATGGTGGTCAGCTCGTTGATCGCAACGTCGATCAGTTTTTTATCAGTAGTAGCGGCACCAACACCTTGGTTGATAGCTATTTTCTGCAGTTTCGGAACTTGCATGATCGTTTTGTACTGAAATTTCTCTTTCAGTGCAGTACGTATCTCTTCCGAATACTTGGTCTTTAATCTTGGCGTGTAAGTCATTACTTAATTTCCTCCCCTGATTTTTTTGATACCCTAACCAATTTACCATCGGCGTTAAGCTTGCGGCCTACGCGGGTAGTTGAGCCTGTTTTAGGATCAACCAAAGCCAGGTTCGAAATATGAATAGCAGCTTCTTGCTTAATGATACCACCGTTAGGGTTAGCAGCATTAGGCTTAGTGTGCTTAGATACCATGTTGGCACCTTCAACTATCGCTCTGTTCTTTGCAATGATAACTTCAACTATTTTGCCTTGTGTACCTTTAGAGTCACCGGCAATCACCTTAACCAGATCACCTTTTTTGATCTTTAGTTTGGCAGGTTTGTTTACTTTCTTTTCCATATTATAATACCTCCGGTGCTAATGATACGATCTTCATGAATTGTTTTTCACGCAATTCCCTTGCAACCGGGCCAAAAATACGGGTACCCCTTGGCTCGTCCTGGTTGTTTAACAAAACTGCTGCGTTGTCGTCAAAACGGATGTACGAACCATCTTTACGACGGATCTCTTTCTTGGTTCTAACAACTACGGCTTTAGATACAGTACCTTTTTTAACGTTGCCTGATGGCAAAGCGCTTTTTACGGTAACTACGATCTTATCGCCAATTGATGCATACCTTTTACCGGTACCACCTAATACGCGGATAACTAAAACTTCTTTAGCACCACTGTTGTCGGCTACGTTAAGCCTTGATTCCTGTTGTACCATCTTATTTAGCCCTCTCTAAAATTTGTACTAACCTCCAGTTCTTACTCTTGCTCAAAGGGCGAGTTTCCATGATCAACACGGTATCACCAATACCGCAGGTATTAGCTTCGTCATGAGCCATAAATTTGGTAGTCTTCTTAACGAATTTACCATAGATAGGGTGCTTCACCTTACGTTCAACGGCCACAACGATAGATTTTTCCATCTTGTTGCTTACTACCAGGCCGGTACGGGTTTTTCTTAAATTTCTTTCCATTTCCTGCTTGATGATTATGCTTCAGCTACTACTGCTGCCGCTTTACGTTTGGTTAATTCTGTAGTTAAACGGGCGATATCCTTACGTATCTTAGTGATACGGCTTGGATTTTCGATAGCTGAGACCGCGTGAGCGAATTTCAACTTGGTAAGGTTTTTCTTTTCCTCGCCTACCCGGGCTGTCAACTCTTCAGTTGATAACGCAGCAATTTCTGAGTACTTCATTTTACTTTGTTTGTTAAGTTGCAAGTTGGGTATGTAAGAATTACCTCACAACTATACAACTTACAGGGTTTGATATTACACTGCAGGTATTCATCCTATGATGTTTACCACCTACAGCAACCATTATTTTTAAGCTTCGGCGTAGTCGTTACGAACGATGAACCTTGTTTGTACCGGCAATTTTTGGGCTGCCAAACGTAGTGCTTCTTTAGCAACTTCCAGTGGTACACCTTCGGCTTCGAAGATGATCCTACCCGGGCGTACAACTGCTACCCAGTATTCTGGGGCACCTTTACCTTTACCCATACGTACCTCTGCTGGTTTTTTAGTAACCGGCTTGTCAGGGAATATCCTGATCCACACCTGGCCTTCACGTTTCATGAAACGTGTTACAGCGATACGTGCAGACTCGATCTGACGGCTGGTGATCCAAGCCGCTTCGAGTGATTTTATACCGAATGAACCGAAAGACAATTCAGTACCGCGAGAGGCATTACCCTTCATACGGCCTTTTTGCATCTTCCTGAACTTGGTTCTTTTTGGCTGTAGCATTTTATTTTTAAGATTTGAGATCTGAGGTGTGAGATATGAGACCGAAGCCTCACATCTCAACTCTCATATATCTTTGTTAAACGATCCTATTCTTTACTCGATGTCTGGTGATGTGATCCATATCCCATATCTCACATCTAACATCTCATATTTAAGTTAATTATCTCCTGCCACCTTGGCCGCCACCACGGTTTCCACCGCCTTGGCCACCACGATTGCCACCTTGACCTGGGCCACCACGACGGTCGCCACCTGGGCCACCACGGCGGTCACCACCTTGACGACGATCGCCACCGCGCTCGTTACGGTCGCCAAAACCACCACCCTCTGGGCGGCCGCCTTTAGCGCTTGCGCTGCTTGCTGCACCAATGTTAGGTGACAGATCACGTTTGCCGTAAACCTCGCCTTTGCAGATCCAAACTTTAACACCTATTTTACCATAAGTAGTTAAAGCTTCGGCCAAAGCGTAGTCGATATCAGCACGGAAAGTGTGCAATGGGATACGTCCTTCTTTGTATTGCTCGGTACGTGCCATCTCAGCGCCACCTAAACGGCCTGATGTCATAATCTTGATACCTTCGGCACCCATTCTCATGGTCGACGCGATGGTAGTTTTCATTGCACGACGGAAAGAGATACGCGCCTCTAATTGCTTAGCAACGCTCTCTGCAACTAATTGTGCATCAAGCTCAGGGCGTTTGATCTCGAAGATGTTAATTTGAACGTCTTTTTTGGTCAGTTTCTTTAACTCTTCTTTGATCTTATCAACCTCCTGGCCGCCTTTACCGATAACGATACCCGGGCGGGCAGTGTGGATAGTGATAGTGATACGTTTTAAAGTACGCTCGATAACTACTTTAGATACACCACCTTTTGCGATACGTGCAGCGATGTACTTGCGGATCTTTTCGTCTTCAACTAATTTGTCGGCATAATGATTTCCACCGAACCAGTTAGAATCCCATCCTCTGATGATACCTAACCTATTTCCTATTGGATGTGCTTTTTGTCCCATTTCAAATTAATTGTTAACGTTTTTACTATCCACCACTAAAGTAATGTGGTTAGAGCGTTTACGGATACGGTATCCACGGCCTTGTGGGGCCGGGCGTAACCTTTTTAACTGACGGCCACCGCCTACACTAATTTCTTTAACAAATAAGCCACTCTCGTCGGCACGTTTGCCTTCGTTCTTAGCTTCCCAGTTATTGATAGCCGAGAACAGCAGTTTCTCAACGCGGATAGCGGCTTCTTTGTTAGTGAATTTAAGGATGCTTAATGCAGCAAATACCTCTTTACCGCGGATCAGATCAACCACTAAGCGCATTTTACGCGGAGAGGTTGGGCAGTCATTCAACTTGGCAACCGCAGCGCCGCCTTGAATGGCTTTTGCTTCGTCTTTTTGCTGTCTTACCAGCACAGACTTTTTAATTTTTGTTGTTGCTTCCATTGCTTATTTTTTCTTTTCTGCGTGACCACGGAAAGTACGGGTTGGTGCAAATTCACCTAACTTATGACCTACCATGTTCTCGGTTACGTAAACAGGGATAAATTTATTGCCGTTGTGCACAGCAAATGTGTGACCCACGAAATCAGGAGAGATCATGGAACGGCGTGACCATGTTTTCACAACCGATTTTTTATTTGATTCATTCAGGACAAGTACTTTTTTATCCAGGTTATGATCAATATAAGGTCCTTTTTTAATTGAACGAGCCATTATTTCTTCCTTCTTTCAATGATGTAACGATCTGATGCTTTTTTCTTGTCGCGGGTTTTGTAGCCTTTAGCTAATAAACCTTTACGAGAGCGTGGGTGACCACCTGATGCACGGCCCTCGCCACCACCCATAGGGTGATCTACCGGGTTCATCGCAACACCACGTACTCTTGGGCGACGGCCTAACCAACGTTTACGGCCTGCTTTACCCAATACTTCATTGGCTTTTTCAGCATTAGAAACTGTACCGATCGTAGCCAAGCAAGTTGACAAGATCATACGGGTCTCACCTGAAGGTAATTTAATAACTGCGTATTTACCATCACGTGCAGCAAGCTGAGCGTAAGTACCTGCCGAGCGGGCAATTACACCACCTTGACCCGGGTTCAACTCGATGTTGTAGATCAAAGAACCCAAAGGGATGCTTTTTAATGGTAAAGTATTTCCGATCTCAGGAGCAACTGCATCACCAGATATTACGGTCATGCCTACTGTTAATCCTGCCGGAGCGATCATGTATCTTTTTTCACCATCTACAAAGTGTAGCAATGCGATACGGGCCGAACGGTTCGGGTCATACTCAATAGTTGCAACCTTTGCAGGGATGTCAAATTTGTTACGTTTAAAATCAATTAAACGATATGCTTGTTTGTGACCACCACCTAAGTAGCGCATGGTCATTTTACCACTGTGGTTACGACCACCTGACCTGGTGTTTACATTTACCACCAACGACTTTTCAGGAACGTTGGTTGTAACGTCAGAATAATCGGCACCTACTCTAAAGCGGGTACCCGGGGTAACTGGTTTAAATCTTTTAACTGCCATTTCCCTGATTATAAAGTGTTATAAAAATCAATTGACTCACCGTCTTTTAACGTTATCACTGCTTTTTTGTAAGTAGCGATACGGCCGGTCACAACACCAGCTTTAGTAGAACGGCTTTTTAATTTACCGGCGTATTTCATTGTATTTACGGCAACTACAGTTACACCATACATTTCTTCTACAGCGGCTTTAATTTGTATCTTATTAGCTCTGTGATCAACTTTGAAAACAAAGCGGTTAAGTTTCTCAGTTAACTGAGCTACTTTTTCTGTAAGTAAGGGCTTCTTTAAAATTTCCATAATTACTTAGCGAAAGCTTCCTCCAAAGTTTTAACAGCACCTGTAGTTAACAGTAATTTGCCGGCGTTCAACACATCATAAGTGTTCAATTGCTCAACAGAAATTACCTTAGTTTTCTTCAGGTTACGGCTTGATAAATACACATTGTTATTTTCGGCACCGGCAATTACTAATAACGTTTTGTCGTTAGTAACGTTCAGATCTGCCTGCAGCTTAACATAACTCTTAGTTTTGATGGTATCAAAGCTGAAATCCTCAATAACTAAGATGTTGTTATCCTGAGCTTTGTAAGTTAAAGCTGACCTACGGGCCAATGATTTTAACTTCTTGTTCAGTTTAAAGCTGTAATCGCGAGGCTGAGGACCGAAAACACGGCCACCACCATTGAACAATGGCGATTTAACACTACCTGCACGGGCACCGCCTGTACCTTTTTGTTTGTATAGTTTACGAGTTGAACCAGCTATCTCGTTACGCTGTTTAGCTTTGTGAGTACCTTGACGTTGGTTAGCTAAAAATTGCTTAACATCAAGATAGATAGCGTGATCATTCGGCTCTATAGCGAAGATCGATTCAGGAAGCTGCACCTTGGCACCTGTTTCTTTACCTGAAACATTTAATACTTTAACTTCCATCTTATTTATCCACTATAACAAATGAACCTTTAGCTCCTGGGATAGAGCCCTTAACTACTAACAGGTTTTGCTCAGCGAAGATCTTCACTACCTCAAGGTTTTGAACCTTTACACGTACATTACCTGTTTGACCGGCCATGCGCATGCCTTTGAATACGCGTGATGGCCATGATGAAGCACCCAATGAACCTGGTGCACGTAAACGGTTGTGCTGACCGTGAGTTTGCATACCCACACCGCCGAAACCGTGACGTTTTACAACACCTTGAAAACCTTTACCTTTTGAAGTACCCGCAACGTCAACAAAATCACCCACGGCGAAGATATCAACAGCAACAGTGTCGCCTAATGATTTTTCGTCCTCGAATGATTTGAATTCAACCAGCTTACGTTTTGGCGTAGTGCCGGCTTTTGCGAAATGGCCTTTTAAAGGTGCGGTAGTGTTTTTTTCCTTTTTTTCATCGTATGCAAGCTGAACAGCTGCATAACCGTCTGTTTCTACAGACTTAACGTGAGTAACCACGCAAGGCCCAGCCTCGATCACAGTACAAGGAATGTTCTTCCCTGTCTCGTCGAAGATGCTGGTCATACCTACTTTTTTACCAATTAATCCTGACATTTTCTTTTTTTTGTTTGCGTCCATCGAAGCAGTAGGGCTTCGTTCAAGACAATTTATCCCGCTTTAAGGGACGGCAAAGATAGCAACTTTGAATTAACTCTCAAATAGTTATGCAATAATTTTTTCATAAATATTTGCGGCGCGATCCTGCTGATCCATTGCAAGTTAGGTAGGCACCGGGCGGGTGGTAAAAGCGGGGCTTAGTGTATGCGCTCAAAGGTGCGTTTTGGACGGCGCGAAAAGTGAAAAGAGGGCGAAAAGATCTTAAAGAATTGGAATATGAAATGCACTTAGATCAAGACATCGGCCATCCTATTCGATCGTGATACACATCCGGAGGTTCCATTTACACATCTCCATTTGACCGGAATAAATTATTGTAGTATTTTGGTAGTATCAAATCAGTTATAGCATGCCACAACAAGACCGACCTATTAAAAGCGTCACTATATTTACCATGAAAAAACTGACCCTTATCCTATCCATCATCCTTGCGCCTTTCGCCTTGATCGCTCAGCAAAAAGCCAAACCACTGCCGCTGATCATTAAAGGCAAACTTACTAACTGCCCGGAGAGTAAACTTGTGATCTATTTTAGGGATAAAAACGAACTGATCTTGTCTGACACGATCAAGGTGGATAAGGAGGGCAATTTTTACTTAAAAACTTACAAGGTAACCGGTCCGCAAAAGACTCGCATCGTACAGAACAATATCCAGATCAACGATCTTTATGTAGCGCCGGGATATCAACTTAATATTACAGCGGATGCACCCAATACGTTAACGCTGATCACCACCATTAAGATCACCGGGCATGGCGCGCAAAGTAACAAGTATGATATCAAGTTTGATTCTGTGAATTTTGCCAGGAAGAACTTTACCGAAGTTTACAAATTAAATGAAGCAGAGCTTATCGCGTATATTAAACAACGGAAAAAGCTAAGAGATTCACTATTAAAGGTAGTATTTGGCGCGCCAAACGCGCCGAAACAGCTTTCCATCAACCGGGCCGGCATAATAGATCTAACAAACAATACACTCGCTCAAGCGGATAAATACCTTTTCCACTTTGGTAAAATGATCACTTATGATAATGCATTCTCTGATCTGAGTCTCTTACTGCAATACGTGCAGTTGAACAACCTGGATCGAGAAAGTTCGATGAATCTGATCCGTAACAACGTTGATCAGGATATATGGACAAATATGTTCAGACCTGAATACTTCATTTCAAAAGAATACAAAGACATTATGACCTCCCGATACCTGAGTTTCCTTACCCGAATGGACAGGTTGAGGGATACCACGTTAAAAACACGTAAAAATTACGGCTTAGAAAAAGTGCGCGACACTTACAAAGGACCGATAAAAGAGTTCACCTTTTATAACCTGATAGATGACAAGACCTATTTTGCAAAGTCATTAGATGAGTTGAGCACCTTAGTCGAAGATACCAAACCATTTGTTGCAAGCATAAGTAATGATCAACTGAAAAAAGCTATCACCAAAAATTTTGCCGACAAAGAAACCGACCTAATGAAGACCCAGATCGGTAAACCGGCCCCTAATTTTACTGCGATATCAAATTTAGGTAAGCCCTACAAGATAGCTGATTTTAAAGGCAAAGTTGTTTATATCGACTTGTGGGCCAGCTGGTGTGGCCCCTGCCGTGCCGAAACACCAGCCTTCAGAAGCCTTTATACCAAGTACAAAGATGATGACCGGATAGCCTTCATTAGCATAGCGGTAAGCGATGGCATTAACGAATGGAAAAAAGCTATTAAAGAAGATAAACCCGAGTGGCTGCAATTGCTGGACAAAGACGGCAAAGTATACAAAAGCTATGCGGCCAATTTTATACCCAAGTTTATTGTAGTAGACAAGCAAGGCAACATCGTCAGCTTTGACGCTTCGCGCCCAAGCGATGGCAAGCAGACGGAGGATATGTTGCTGGCAGAAATGGCGAAGTAGCTTAGCGCCTCGCCCGCTGCTTAACAAACCGTACCACCCTTTGCCATAATGTACCCTTACGGTGTTTCAGAAATTTCCAGATGGCGTGGTAGGCCGTAGCATCCTCCGCTATCACATCCGGGAACTGCTTTACAGGCTTCTGGGCTACTTGCACGCTGTACATGTGCTCGTTATTAGAATGTGTGCCCGAGCCATCGTTACCGATATTGTGGACCAGTGAGTGCGAGGGGTTAAGCGTCAACCCGCCTTTTAGGAATATCGAGGCGTACCAGCGGATAGCCCAGGAGTTATTTTTGCCCGCTTTGAAACCCTGGATCTGCTTCCAAAAGTTCATCGTATGCTGGATGGAGAACGCACTTATCTTTTCTTTATTAAACTGGGCTAAGAGCAGGTCAACATCCGGCTCAAAGTTTTTCCAGGCACGTGCCCAAGTGGCCCAGCCCCAGCTGGTGGCGGCACGCCAAAAGAAGGTCTCGGGGAGGGTACGGTCTTTCAGATCGTACATATAGGCGCCGATGTGCATTACCTTTTCTTCGTCGGCGTAACGGGTCAGTGCCTCGTTAAAGTATTCTAAGGTGTATGGTGACGACAGCAGGTCATCCTCAAAAACGATGGCTGTGCCGTATTCGGCTACTAATTGGGTAACGCCGTCGATAATAGAAGCAGCCAATCCCATATTTTGCTTACGCTCAATAACCTTTACCAACTTAAATCCAGTTACATTTTTGATCACCTCGCGCACTTCGTCCACCTTATCCTCATCGGCAGAGGTTTTGGCCGCATCCGAAAAAATGTATAGCCGCGACTCATCGGCCAAAACATTTTTTTGCAGGTAGGTCAGCGTCCGGCGGGTATGGTCCGGGCGATTGTATACGAATAGGGCTATGGGGGCAAGTTTTTGCATTGGTTATGCAGAACTGTTAATACGTTTCTTTTCACTGAACGGGTGTCATGCTGAGCCCGTCGAAGCATGGTGTGAGGGGCCTCTCGAATATGCAAGTGGCGAACTTGCATAGTGGTAAGCCTCCCCGCGCACCCTTCGACAAGCTCAGGATGACACCCCATTATGGTTTGATGACTGTTAAAACACCCCTAACTGCTCATCCGACCTTTTGCAAAGTACAGTATAAGCATTGGCCAATTCTTCGCGTTTCTTTTTACCCATCACGCCTACTATGAAGTTCTTTACCGCGTATTCGGCACCGATCTTAAAGTCGGTCACCAAACTTTTGGCTTTCTTTTGGTTGATGTAAGTGTTGAACTTAGTTACCTCCGGTTCTATCATCGAGGTAAGGTCGGTCACCACTTCAAAGCCTTCGGTACGCAATAAATATCTTAGCGATGTTGGGGTATAAACGTTAATGTGTCCGTAGGCAAGGAAATGCTTGATACGGGTATCCACGTTAGCCTTGTAGTCTCGCGGCACTTCTATCACGAACATCTTGGCCACGCGTTTTAACTCGCGTAGTAAAAGGCGCTCATGCTCCACATGCTCTAACACGTGCGACAGGATGATCAGATCAAAGCTATCATCGGCAAAAGGTAAACGGTAACCATCAAACTCCTGCGCCGAACGCAGGTTGGTGATCCCGGCCTTTTTGATCATCTCTACACCACTATCTGATATCTCGACAGCATCGTAGCTGGGGGCGAAGTTCTGCTCTGATAATAGCTTTAAGATACTGCCATCGCCTGCGCCAACTTCCAGTACGGTTTTAAATTGTTGGCCTTTACATACATCAATGATGTGCTGGGCCTTATATTTTGCGCCAAGCATTCGCCAGGCCACATCATGTTTTTGGTAAAATTCGTCGTACGCGGTCTTTACGTCCGCGCTCACCATCTTTTCTTCCATCCGCTTATATCCCTAAACAATTATCAGCCCTGTAAAATACCGAGGTAGCTTTAGGGTAAAATAACCCCGGCGATATCCCTGAAAAAGGCAATTGTTTAAATCCTCTATCTTTTAAAAAGTTTACCCCTTCGCTATAAAAATCGCGTTCCGAATCGTCAAGCACTACCACACCACTTGGCGTTAGTGCATCAACGGCTTGCTTGCAGCAGTTCACGCGGTCGCGGCCATCTACTATAATGATATCGTATTTCTCGCCACGGGTAACAGGGACACGGCAGTAATCACCGTCGGTCTTTAGTTCAGTAAATACCAGCTCTGAGTTGGCGGCCTTACCGTCCTGTATCTTATCGAACCAGGCTCTATCATGCTCTACCGATACTACTCTACCCGCATACTTGGCGTAAAAGTGCGTAGAGTTACCCGAGCCAAATTCAAATACCGAATGCTCTTTGGTGAGGCGTTCTTTAATAAAGTCGATGAATGAGTAGGTCACCCAGGGGATAGGACTGCCATATTTATCTACCGGCGATCTGCTCTCGGCCGATGCGAACCAACCGATCTCTTTCAGATAGCCTTTTTTATTGAATGACAATATCGAACGCAACCTGGCCGGTCGCGCTAATAACTCTAATATGGTGGAAAAGTTGCTCAACGTTTGGTGATCTTTTGAAAAAGTGAAATTAGGAATAATGACCTTAACATCATAATGCCTTGCTTATTTACTTTGGGGATGAACAGGATGAAGAAGGTAGCACTGGCGTATGCTGCCAATGTTGCGTATGCCGCCCCCATCATGCCCATTTTTGGTATGAGTATTAAATTGAGGCCGATATTGACCAAGGCACCAAAGCCCGTCCTCACAAAGGTCAGTTTGTTGTAACCTTCGGCAATTAGATACTGACTGCTTGCTGCCCCCAAATACACAAATATACCCGACCAGATATGCACGGCTAAAGTTGGCGCGGCGTGGGCGTATTGTGTTTTGTATAACATGTACACTATCGGCGCAGCAAATGTGATGCAGATCGCTATAGGCAGGCTGATGTAAACCATCAGGTCGTACAAGTTCTGTATCCTTTTTTTATAGCGCTCGGGGTCGTCGCGCTTGGCGTTCAATATAGCCGGGAACAATGAGGTTACAATAATAGAAGGAATGAAGTTCCAGGCCTCGCTTAAATTGGCAGCTGTAGAGTAAGCACCGGCTTCGGCAGGGCCACAAATGTTTTGCAGCATGATCTGGTCTATCTTCATATACAGCACCACCATGATGCCCGATATGATCAGCGGCCACGAATGATGGAGCAGCTTTTTGCCAAGCGACCAATTGAACGCCCAATTAAAAACGCTCCTACCCTCGCGCTGATAAGTAAAATAGTAACCGGCCGATATCAGCACAAAATCGAACGTGAACGCGTACACAAAAGCTACGCGGTGCGCGTGCAAATAGATCAGCGCCAGTTTAATAATGGCCGATATGATATTTCCCGTCACCTGCACCTGCATAATGTATTTAGACCTAACCTGCGACTGAAAATAAGAGTCGACCACGGTAAATGCCTGAATGACGCCTATCGCCGAAAAGATCAAAACGTATTTATAGGGTGTACCCTCGGGCGGGTAAAGTTGGTAAGCTATCCAAATGAGTGGGAAGCAAGCAAACCCTGCACAGATCTTCATCCAAAAAGATGTGCCCAGTATCTGATCCCGATTCTCGGGAAATTGATGAAGCTCTTTTACAATGAACTGGTCTAAGCCTAAGGAGGCAATAGCCGAGAACAGATAAATAAAAACAGTACCGCCGTAAACAATACCATTATTCTCGGGCAGCAGATAGTTAGCCACCTGTATGCTCACCAGCATCTTGATAAGCAAACCACCTACCTTGCCGATAAATAACCACCCCGTATTCTTAAAATACTTCTCGAGTGCCTGCTGATCAAAACCGGGGATACTGGGTATGCGCATATTATTTAACGGGGCCAAGATAAGAGAAAAGAGTCAAGAGTATAGAGTCAGGGATCAAGAGAAAAAAAGGAAGGATAGAGTCAAGAATATAGATTCAAGAATCAAGACCATACGATAGCCAGCTCTATAAACAAAAAAAGTCAGGAGCAAAACTTCTGTCTTGCATCCTGACTCTATATTCTTGACTCTCCTACCTAATTACTGGCTGGTGAATTTTTTAGCGTTGATCTTACGCTCGCCCTCGTTAAGATAGATCTTACGGATACGGATGCTTTGCGGCGTAACCTCAATGTACTCATCAGCCTGGATGTACTCCATAGATTCCTCTAACGAGAACTTGATAGCCGGAGCGATACGCACGTTGGTATCGCTACCTGATGCACGCATGTTGGTTAACTGCTTGCCTTTGGTTAAGTTTATAACCAAATCGTTATCGCGGATGTGCTCGCCTAAAACCTGACCTTCGTAGATATCAACTCCCGGATCGATGTGGAAACGACCACGATCTTGTAGTTTATCAATAGCGAAAGCAGTGGTTTTACCGGTATCCATAGATACCAATACACCGTTTGCACGACCAGGGATAGTGCCTTTCCAAGGCTCGTATGCTTTAAAGCGGTGAGCCATGATAGCCTCGCCACCGGTAGCGGTCAGTACGTTGTTACGTAAGCCGATGATACCACGTGCAGGGATCTCGAATTCTAAGTGTTGCAGGTCGCCTTTAGGCTCCATTACCAACAGGTCGCCTTTACGTTGTGTTACCAATTCAATTACCTTACCGGCAACATCACCAGGAACGTCAACGGTTAGAACCTCGATAGGCTCGCATTTAACGCCGTCAATAACTTTAACGATAACTTGCGGTTGACCTACCTGTAACTCGTAACCTTCGCGACGCATGGTCTCGATCAGTACAGACAAGTGAAGGATACCACGACCGTAAACTAAGTACGAATCCGGCGATTCGGTCTCCACAACCTTCAGTGCCAGGTTTTTCTCCATCTCTTTGTACAAACGATCACGTAAGTGACGTGAGGTTACAAATTTACCCTCTTTACCAAAGAAAGGTGAAGTGTTGATGGTGAACAACATGTTCATGGTAGGCTCGTCGATATGGATAACCGCTAATTGCTCAGGGTTCTCAAAATCGGCAATGGTATCGCCAATATCAAAACCATCGATACCTACAACAGCGCAAATATCGCCGGCCGATACCGAGGTAGCTTTAACTTTACCCAATCCTTCAAAAGTGTAAAGCTCTTTAATACGTGATTTTTGGATCGAACCATCGCGTTTAACCAAAGATACCGGTTGGTTCTCTTTGATAGTACCACGGGCAACACGACCGATAGCGATACGACCAACGAAAGATGAGTAATCTAACGATGTGATCTGCATTTGCAGCGTACCCTCATTGATAGGTGCCGGTGGGATGTTCTCCAAAATAGCATCCATCAACGGGAAGATATCCGTAGTTGGTACTTTATAATCGGTGCTCATCCAACCTTGTTTAGACGAACCGTAAATAACCGGGAAATCCAGCTGATCTTCAGTAGCCTCTAAGTTGAAGAACAATTCAAAGATCTGCTCGTAAACCTCTTCAGGGCGGCAGTTCTCTTTATCGACTTTGTTTACAACCACAATTGGTTTCAAACCTAAAGCCAAAGCTTTTTGCGTTACGAAACGTGTTTGTGGCATGGCGCCCTCAAATGCATCACACAAAAGCAACACACCATCAGCCATTTTCAATACACGCTCAACCTCGCCGCCAAAGTCGGCGTGACCAGGGGTATCAATGATGTTGATCTTAACATCTTTATACATTACCGAAACGTTCTTTGATACGATGGTGATACCACGTTCACGTTCCAGGTCGTTATTATCCAAAATCAACTCACCAGTTTCCTGGCCGTCGCGGAAAATTGCACAACTGTGCAAGATCTTGTCAACCAAAGTAGTTTTGCCGTGGTCAACGTGAGCGATGATCGCTATGTTTCTAATTTTTTGCATTGAAATGCGCCTCTTAAATTTTGCGCAAAGATACGGTTAATATCTTAGAATAAAAAGTATTAACGCAAAGGTAATGTAGGGAAGGGATTAAGATTTACCAGATCAGGTTAACTCCGTATGCAGGAAAAGCACCATCTGTAGACACCAAGTTTAAATTTTCGGTGATCGCTTGAGCGATCATCATGCGATCAAATGGATCATCATGATGCCTTGGCAAATGCAATAGAGTATTCAGATGACTGAAGTCTACTGGCAATATTTCTATCTTGCTTACTTCTAAAAAGTAGTAGAGCTCGCCTAACGAGACATCAAAGCCAGGCTTTTTCTTGGTTAACTTTATCGTGATCTCCCATAGCGATGCAATGCTGATAAAATCTTTCGTTCTCAGCATTAGCAATGATCTCGGCGGCTTTCTTTGATAACCTCTTGTCATCTTCAGTAAACCAAATAAGCGAATGCGTATCGAGCAGTACTCTCATTCGGATCACATGTAAGGCTTCATTTCGGGTAAAGGCTCATCAAAGTCATCGGGTAACTCACCAAAAATACCCTTACCACCCCCTAAACCGGGTTTAATGTGCGGATACATTTTTGCCTTCTCCTCCAAATTTTTTGAAAGCAGAAAGGCCGTAAAATCCTTCACTTCCTTTTGCTTATCAGCAGGAAGCTTCTCGATCATTTCTATCAATTCGATGGTACTCATGATATGCTAATATACAAAATATCGTACAATTATAATGCCTTTTTTAAAAGCAAAGACACTGCTACTATCAACGTTTCTTCCTGCTATCCACTACAACTCCTCGCCTGTCCTGATGCTCACTCCCGCCGCGCGCTTCGGGGTTTCCGTTACTATCAGGTTTGGGGTGAGCGGTTGTGTATAGACGATCAAATATCATCGTCATCTGCTATAGCGTTTTTATTGACATCATAAAAAAGATTCCAAACATTGCTGTAATACCAGCCGTGCACTCCATTGATCCAATGATATCTAAACATCTTTATTAAATTCTGAGGATCTTGACGAAAGTCTACAAACTGTACTCTTATAATTCGGGTTCCCTTTTTTGTCACGTAACCCAAATACTGTCGATCGTAGTAAGCGTAGTTCTTCTGCAAATTAAAGCAGGCCAACCTTCCAAAAGCCGAACCACCTTTTGAATTAGATAACAATTCGCAATACTTCGATAGAAACTCTTTAGAAATTTTACTGATCAAAGTACTATCAGGCATAAAGAAGTCCATTTCTTTAAAGTCCGTTGCATTTTCGAACATTTCTCGACCGAACGAAGCAGGAAAGATAACGCAAGTCGCACCCTCAAAGCTGATGACCTTTACTCCAGGACCAACGCTATCCGTTGAACTTATCGACTGTCTTTGTTCAATAATAAAAGGTTGCTTTCTTTTAACCGAACAGCTACTACCACAGCATGTAAAAACAATTAAAATAAGTCCTAATACTAACGCATATCTTTTCATCTTAAACAAGATGCAACTCAGGCCAAGATCCCACATGAGAAAATTAAACATTTTTATTTCCCAATAACCTTAAGCATGGCTATAGCCCGAGTGGCCGGAGTTATGTTCGCGCCCATAACTCCAAGTTAAGCAATATCATCAAGGACCCGGTTAATGCTTTTTTATGTTAACACACATCAATCGACTTTATATAAATAATTGACAATCAATTATTTGTATAAAGTCACCGTTAAAAATGTTAACCTTTGTAAACTTTCGCTAAAGTTAAATCCTGATACGCTCAATAAAAGCGCAGCCTACTTCCCAAAAACCTTCACCAAAAACTTAGGCATCGCTTTAGCCCAGGTGGCCGGGTTATGTTCGCCGCCAACCATTTCTACGTAGGTGATGTCATCGCGGGTGTAGCCTTTGGCTTGGAGTTCTTTGATCAGGTCAGTGGTGTCATCGATCGCGTCGATAATGCCGTTGCCGTTACGGTCTGATGTCTCGTCTTTGGTACCTGTTTGGAACCAGAATTTCAAGTTGGGTTTGCCTTTTGTTTCGCGGATAACGCGGTGCATAATGCGATCGGCCTCGGTATAGCCTTTGCCAATGTCCTTGCTCCTCCACCATAGCGAGCCGGAGAATACGCCTGCTACGTCAAAAATCTCCGGATTATTCCAGGCGATATCTAAAGCTGATAATCCACCTAATGAAAAACCTGCAAAGCCGACCGTCTCAAATGTATCGCTATCAAGCTGTTTTTTAATTTGTGGCAAAAGCTCTTTGATGATGAAGGCGGTGTAGAGATCGGCTTTAGCGCCGCGCTTTTTAAAATCGGGGTTACCAGCTACGCCGTATTCCTGTATGCGGTCATCGCCACAGTTAATGGCCACCACAGCCGTTGGCTTTAGGCGGTTGGCATCATAAAGTTCTTGCAACGTTTGCTTTAAGTTCAAAGCTTCTGCATCCTGCCCATCGTTCATCAACAGCAGGTTCACCGGCCCTCCGTTAAGGTCGCCTTCGGGCAAAAATATCGTATAAGTAACCTCGCGACCGAGGTTGGTTGAAGCAATAATATAGGTGGTTTGGGTAACGTCCATCTCTAATTCAGGCCAGCACAAATTCATCTCAATAGTATTAATATTCGCTATCAGGGGTACAGCTTGCCCAAGGGTTATCAGCAAGCAAATTATATATCTTACGTATTTGATAGCGCAAATAGTTTTAAAGGGCACAAAAATAAGTTTTATCTGTTTAAACACCGAGAGATGAAACCTTTAATTTACATACGGTTGTCATTTTGACTTAAAGATATTATCTTACCATCATAAACACATCACCTATTGAAAGAACAATATCACCGTTGGTATTCGCACAACCTGGGCACAGACCTGGAGATGCTGGTTTTTGGCGACCGCGGTTACCCGCTTATCCTGTTCCCGACCACAAAAGGCCGCTATTATCAAAACAAGGATGAAGGCCTGATCGAGAGCGCCCGCTGGTTCATTGAACAAGGCCTGGTAAAGATCTATTGCCCGGACAGTATAGATCACCTCACCTGGTACAATAAAGACGTCCACCCGGCAGCCCGTGCCTACAATCACCAATGGTACGATCGCATGCTGAACGAGGAATTAGCTCCTTGGGCCATGCACGAGACCGGCGTAGGTAAAGTAGCCGTGGCAGGTTGCAGTTTTGGTGGATATCAAGCAGGCAACTTCGCTTTTAAGCATCCGGATAAGGTGAGCAATTTGTTCAGCATGAGTGGCGCATTCGACATTAAACAATTTACCGACGGCTTTTATAACGACGATATTTTTTATAACAACCCGGTAGATTATATGCCCGGCGCGAATGACCCTAACCTTTGGCAGATGAATATCATCCTGGGCACGTCGGAGTGGGATATCTGCAAGGGTTATAATATCATTATGTCAAACATTTTAAAGGCCAAGAACATTAACCATTGGCTCGACATCCGCCCTCAGGCTAAGCACGATTGGCCGGTTTGGCGACAGATGTTCCCGCATTATCTGAGCACTATAAAATAAAAACAAGAGTATAGAGTCAAGAATCAAGACATGATATCATCTGATCATTAAAAAGAATGATCGAATTATTGAAGCACCGAATTAATAGCACCTTAGCGCTAAGGTAAAATGCAAAGCTTTATTTGCAATTAAACAGACATCACTCCAAAGAAATAACACACTATGAAAAAAATTGGCATCCTTTTCGGACAAGAGAATTCATTCCCGCAAGCATTTGTCGACCGGGTGAATCAAAAGACAGGGGGCAAAGACATCATTGCCGAATTTGTCCGCATTGATAAAGTACTACAGGCCGAGTCGCTGGGCTATTCGGTGATCATCGACCGTATCTCCCAGGACGTTCCGTTCTATCGTGCGGCCTTGAAGAACGCCGCCATGTGCGGAACTGCCGTCATCAACAATCCATTTTGGTGGAGCGCGGATGAAAAATTTTTTAATAACGCCTTAGCGGTGAAGATCGGTGTACCGGTACCAAAAACCGTGATCTTACCATCTAAAGAATTGCCGGATGATACTACTGAAAAGTCGTTCCGTAACTTGGCTTACCCGCTGGATTGGGAAGGTATTTTCAGTTACGTGGGTTTCCCGGCCTATATGAAACCGTTTGACGGTGGGGGCTGGAAAGAAGTGTACCAGATCAACAGTCTTGATGACCTGTGGGACAAATACAACCAGACCAAGCAATACGTAATGATGCTGCAGGAAGAGATCATTTTTGAGGATTACTTCCGTTGCTATTGCATTGGCGGCAAACACGTACGCATAATGCAGTACGAGCCACGCAATCCGCACCACCTGCGTTACGAGCACGGTAAACCACCGGCATCAAAAGAGCTTTTAGATACCATTACCGAGTACGTATTAAAGCTGAACCAATATTTAGGTTACGATTTTAATACCGTAGAGTTTGCGGTACGCGATGGGATTCCTTATGCGATAGATTTCTGCAACCCTGCCCCTGATGCTGAAGTGACCAGCGTAGGTCAGGAGAACTTTGAGTGGGTAGTGGAGACTGCCGCCGAATACGCCATCGAACGTGCCAAAGCACAGAAAGATGGTGCCGACAACCTTACATGGGGCGAATTTGTCAAGACCGGCGCAGCAGGCAAACCGCTGATCGCGTCTGCAAAAGC
Source organism: Mucilaginibacter myungsuensis (assembly GCF_015222005.1). Lineage (GTDB taxonomy): Bacteria > Bacteroidota > Bacteroidia > Sphingobacteriales > Sphingobacteriaceae > Mucilaginibacter > Mucilaginibacter myungsuensis. The sequence goes on from NZ_JADFFL010000003.1 coordinate 596,455, forward strand.
GGTCAAAGCCGCTGATGTTAGCGTTGGTACCTTAGAACAACCAGTAGTTACAGAGAAAAAGGTTGCTAAAGCTAAAGCGCCGGCCACTAAGAAAGCGCCGGCGAAAAAAGCTGCCGAAGCGAAAGAGACAGTAAAAAAAGAGCCGATTAAGAAGGCGGCAGCTCCAAAAGCACCGAAGAAATAAAAAAAACCAACGTCATGCGAGGGACAAAGCAATCCTCGGAAGGAAGAACCGCTTTGCCGAGGATCGCTTCGTCGCTGATAGAAGCTCCTCGCGATGACGTACTGGATTGAAAGAAAGAGAGAGAGAAGAAAACCCGAACCAATTATGAACGAATTTACCTTAGGCGTTGAAGAAGAATTTATGGTGGTAGACCCGGTGACCCGGGAGCTAACATCGCACGATCAAAAGATCGTTGAGGCCGCGCAAAAGATCCACGAGGATCAGGTGAAAGCCGAAATGCACCAGGCCGTTGTGGAGGTGGGCACCCACATTTGCCGCAATACCGATGAGGCACATAAAGAAGTATCCAAACTTCGGCTTACGGTGGCGCAATTGGCAGGAGATATCGGTCTGCGTATTGGCGCAGCGGGTACGCACCCGTTCTCGCATTGGCAGCACCAGCTGATCACCGATCACCCAAGGTATTTTGACATTGTGGACGAGTTGCAGGAGGCCGCCCGTAGTAATCTCATCTTCGGTCTGCATGTGCATGTGGGCATACAATCGCGCGAGATGGCGATACATATCGCTAATCAGGTGCGTTACTTTTTGCCGCACGTGTATGCGCTGAGCACCAACTCGCCGTTTTGGGAAGGTCGTAATACTGGCTATAAATCTTTCCGCACTAAGGTTTTTGATAAGTTCCCGCGGACGGGCATCCCCGACTTTTTCAACAGCATCGAGGATTACGATAATTACGTCAAGCTGCTGGTAAAGACCAATTGTATCGATAATGCTAAAAAGATCTGGTGGGATATCCGGGTGCATCCGTTCTTCGAGACCATCGAGTTCCGCATTTGCGATTGCCCGATGTTGGTGGAGGAAACGATGGCATTCACGGCCTTGTTCCAGGCGCTTTGTGCTAAGTTGTACAAACTGCGTCAGCAGAATATGAGCTTTATCACCTATAACCGTGCCCTGATCAACGAGAACAAATGGCGTGCGGCCCGCTATGGTATAGATGGTAAGATGATCGACTTTGGTAAAGAGATGGAGGTAAACACCCGCGCCCTGATCATGGAGCTATTGGACTTTGTGGATGACGTGGTTGATGATCTGGGTAGCCGTCACCACTTAAATTATGTGTTAAAGATCTTAGAACATGGCACCGGGGCCGACAGACAGCTGGCCGTTTACCAGCAAAATAATAACTTTGCAGATGTGGTAGATTTTATCACCTCGCAAACATTGAAGGGATTATAAAAATGACGCAAGAAGCGCCGATCAAAGTAGCAATTTTAGACCTCTATGCCGGCATGGCCAACCAGGGCATGCGGGGTTTCAAAGATATATTAAAGCGATATCGGGAAAAACATGGCCTTGACTTGGAATATAAGGTCTATGATACCCGTGGAGCAAATGAATTGCCGGACACCAGCTACGATATCTACATCTGCAGCGGTGGCCCCGGCGATCCGTTAAGCAGCGAGGCCGAAGATTGGGATATCAACTTTATGAAGTTGGTTGGCGACTTAGAAGCTCACAATGCCTCTGACGCGACGGATAAAAAACACGTATTCTTTGTTTGCCATTCGTTCCAAATGATGTGCCGCAGGTACAAATTGGGACTGATCAATAAACGCCGTTCGCCATCGTTCGGGATATTGCCGGTACACTTGACCGACGCGGGCAAACACGAGCCTGTGCTGCAAGATCTGTCCGACCCGTTCTATACCGTTGATTCGCGTAGTTGGCAAGTGATCCATGCTGATGAAAAACGCTTCACTGAGTTGGGCATGCAATTGCTGATCATTGAGAAAGAACGCCCTTATGTTGACCTGCCCCGTGCTATGATGGCCATCCGCTTTAGCGACTATTTCATCGGCACACAATTTCACCCCGAGGCCGACGCCATGGGTATGAAATATCATTTAGAGCAGGATGAGCGTAAGAATGAAGTAATAGCCGAGCACGGCAAAGACAAATACAATGACATGATCGAACGGTTAGAAGATCCCGACAAGATCATGCATACCCAAAACACGCTGATCCCTAATTTTTTGGATCAGGCGGTGAAGAATATTGCGAAAGGCGAAATGCCAATTGCGAAATGAACCTAATCCCAACGTCATTGCGAGGAACGAAGCAACCGCACACCCAAAGAGCCGCTTTGCTTATTCGCGGTTGCTTCGTTCCTCGCAATGACAAAAACCCAATAGGTTAATATGGATCCATCAGCACGCGCAGCGTTCAACGCTAATTTTACCGATGAAAAATATCAGCAGTTCCTGACCGATATCAAGGCCGGAGTGGATCATCCTATCCATTTCAGGTTGGCAGAGACCCCAATATTTATTTCGGATGATTTCTATGCCAAGCTGCAACAAGCAGGCGCTGATGTGATCGGTACCATTCTTCAACCCGATTTTAAGGAGCTGACCGAACGCGCTATCCCCGACCAATGGCGGGTAGCTAAAGAGAACGGTCATGCCCACATGATCGCTTTAGATTTTGGTGTATGTAAGGATGATAACGGAGATCTGGTGCCAAAACTGATCGAGTTACAGGGCTTTCCTTCCCTGTATGGCTTCCAGTCTTATGCGAGCGAACATTACAAAAAAAGCTTCGACATCGCGGAGGAATGGACAGGGCACTTGAATGGCTTGGATGAAGTAAGCTATATCGAATTATTAAAAAAGACCATCATCGGTCCGCATCAGCCAGATGAAGTGGTATTGATGGACGTTAACGCCCCCGAACAAAAAACCTCCGTCGACTTTTATATCACCCAGCAATATCTTGGTATACCGGTGGTATCGTTAGAGGGTCTTGTGCAAAAAGGAGATCAGCTATATTACCCAGCCGATGGTCAGCTAAAGCCGATCAAACGCATCTACAACCGTTTGATATTTGACGAGATAGCCGGTGATCCCGATATCTTCAACAAAGCGGTCGACATCCGTAAGCCGCTGAATGTGGAATGGTTGCCGCATCCAAACTGGTTCTATCGTATCAGCAAGTTCACGATGCCTTTCTTTAAAGGCGATTTTGTGCCTAAAACCCAATTTCTACATCAGGTAAATCCTATCCCTGCCGATCTGGAAAGTTATGTACTGAAACCCTTGTTCTCTTTTGCCGGTCAGGGTGTGATCATTGATGTTAAGCCCGAAGATATCAGCGCTATCAAAGATCCCGAGAACTGGATACTGCAAGAGAAAGTGAATTACGAGCCTGCTATACAGTCGCCGGATGGTGGTGTGAAAGCAGAAATACGCTTGCTTTACTTATGGCCCGATGGTGACGCGGAGCCTACGTTGGCTATTACTTTGGCTCGTTTAAGTCGTGGTAAAATGATCGGGGTGCGGTATAATAAAGACTTTGATTGGGTGGGCGGTACGGTGGCTTTGGTTAGGAAATAACCCTCGCTCTGTCATTAGCCTATACTATTCACCAAAACTTCACGTATTATCTATTACATAATACTTAAATTTGTGACATGGTACAAGGAATTATCATAGCAGTTGTTTTTGCGTTAGCTGTGGCTTACATCGGCAGGATGTTCTACAAGCAGCTATTTACCAAAAAAAGCTGTGGCGGTAATTGCAAGTGCGAGGTCGACTTTTCTAACATCGGCCCGGGCAAAACTGTATCTTAGTGAACCATCTTCGTTGCTGACCGTTCTTAGGCAGCGCACGAACGCCTAAATTTATATTCCGTTAATGGCTGCAAAACAGGTTTTTCAAACTGATACCCCAAGCAGGTGGAACCGTTTTAAGTGGCTCAGCCGGGGGCTGCTGATCTTCCTGTTGCTGGGTATTGCCGCCGTTGTTATTACCATCCGTTCTACTCGTTACCCTACCTTGCCGAGCTTTGACCAGGCCCCCAAACGCTTGACCGTAAAAGAACTCGACCTGATCAAAAAGAGCCGCAAATACGGCGAATTCAAGGTCGATACCGAAGAACTGGCGAAGCTACGCCACCGCATGCACCTGCACCAGTTGCAGCACCCGAATAACAAAATGCGCATCAACTTCGGGTTCTATCGCGCGTGGGAACCACAGGCCTATACCTCGCTGTCCGATCATATCAACAAAATGGATGTCATCATTACCGAAGGCTTTTCCATTACCCCCAACCAAGATACTGTCACCGTCCGTTTGGATACCGGTTTGACCAACGTTAACCGCTGGCACAAAAAGCAGGTGTTGATGTCGTTGAGTAACTACATCAACATCGATAACGTTAGCGGCTACATGGACACCAAAACGGTGGAGCGTATTGTTAAGGATAAAAAAGCCCGCCAAAAGCTGATCAATGATATCGCGGCCAAGCTCACCAAATACAAATTCCGTGGCTTGAATATGGAGCTGGTGGATGTGCAACGAACCACTAAAGACTATCACGAGTTTGAGAAAGAACTTTACGAGACCCTCCACGCCCGGGGCTTTATGGTAACACAGAACGTAATGCCGAGCGATGACTCGTACGATCTGAAACACCTTCAAAAATACAACGACTTCCTGTTAGTATTTGCTACCGATCAGCATACCTATAATACCCTCCCCGGCGATATTGCCCATCAACGCTGGGTGGAGGAATTGTTAGATCACGTATGCGCCATTGTGCCCAGCAATAAAGTAGTGCTTGTATTAACGGCAGGCGGCTACGATTGGCCCGAGAATAGCGAGGGGGCATCCGTCGGTTACCAGCAGGCCATTAGCGTGGCGCAGGAAAATAAGTCGAAGGTCACGTTCGATAAAGGGTCGGCCAATTTGCATTATAAATACACCGCGCTAGATAGCAGCAAGCACACCGTTTATTTTATGGATGCTGCGGCCAACTTTAACATCATGCGCATGGCCGATGATTGGGGCGTTGGTGGTATTGCGCTATGGCGTTTAGGTTACGAGGATCCGCGTTTGTGGTCTTTCTTCTCTAAAAGTTTGGCGTTGGATTCCTTAAAACGTACCGGCATCGACGAAGAACATCTGACCCGCGTTGGCCTGAATAACCATATCGACTATACCGGCGACGGCGAGGTGTTAGATCTGATCACGCAGCCCGAAATGGGAGAGATCAGTATCAACATCGATAAAACCAACTTCACGGTCACCGATCAGGAATATAAAAAGCTACCTACCAAGTATGTGATCCGTAAGTACGGTTACAAAGCAAAAAAAGTAGTGCTGACCTTCGATGATGGTCCTGACCCGGCCTACACGCCGCGCATACTGGACATTTTAGAGAAAGAAAAAGTACCGGGGTCATTCTTCATTGTCGGGTCGATGGCCGAGAAGGCGATACCAATTGTTAAACGCATTTACGATTCGGGGTACGAGATAGGTAACCATACGTATTACCACCCCGATATCTCCACCATCAGCATGATGCGGGTAAAGCTGGAATTGAATGCTACGCGCAAGCTGATCGAATCTATTACGGGCAGGAGCACCATCCTTTTCCGCCCGCCATTTAATGCTGATGCCGAACCACGTACACTGGCCGAGGTCATCCCCGTGGCCGAAAGCCGAAAGCAGAACTACATCAACATTGGCGAATCTATCGACCCGCACGATTGGCAACCAGGCGTTACGGCCGACAGCATTGTAGCACGCACCATCCGCATGGCTAACGATGGCTCGATGATACTATTGCACGACGCCGGCGGTGATACACGCGAGGAGACCGTAAAAGCCCTCCCGCGCATTATCCATTACTTTAAAACCCACGGCTACCAGTTCACCACCATCGGCGATATTTTGGATAAGACCCGCGAAGAGCTGATGCCCGAGATCAAGGAAGATGCCGAAACCACTGTCACGGATCGGATCTATGATGCCTTTATCAACGGCTATTTTTATGGCGGATTTGTACTCAACTACATCTTCTACACGGCCATATTTTTGGCCGTCGGGCGGATCTTTTTGATCGGTGTGCTGGCTACCCGCCAATACTTTATCAACAAACGCGAAAAGCGTGACATGCCCAATGCTGCTACCCTGCCGCCGGTCAGTATCATCGTCCCCGGATATAATGAGGAGGTGACAGCCGTCAAGACCATCCTAAGCCTACTACAAACCGACTATCCATCATTCGAGGTCATTTTTGTGGATGACGGTTCTAAAGACAACACCTACCAAATGGTGACCGATGCTTACGGTGACCATTCATCGGTCAAGGTACTCACCAAACCCAACGGCGGCAAAGCATCAGCTCTGAATTTTGGCATCCAGCATTCGCAGTATGACCATGTGATCTGTATCGACGCGGATACCCAACTAAAGACCGATGCCGTTCATCACCTGATGCGTTACTTTACCGATGCCGAAATAGGTGCCGTTGCAGGTACGGTCAAAGTGGGTAACGCTCACAACCTGCTTACCAATTGGCAGGCGATCGAGTATATCACCGCACAAAATATGGACAGGCGGGCATTCGATCTGTTGAACAGCATTACCGTAGTCCCCGGCGCTATCGGGGCGTTTAAAAAGCAAGCCATTGCCGAGGCGGGCGGATTTACTACCGATACACTTGCCGAGGATTGCGACCTCACGATGCGCATCCTTAAACTGGGCTACATTGTCCGCAATTGTGACGATGCGATCGCTTATACAGAAGCACCTGAAACCTTGAGCGGGCTACTTAAACAACGTTTCCGCTGGAGTTTTGGGGTAATTCAGAGCTTTTGGAAAAACCGCGACGCGTTGTTCAATAAAAAATATAACTTCTTTGGCATGGTCGGCATGCCTAATATCTTGCTGTTCCAGATCATCCTGCCGCTGTTCTCGCCATTAGCAGATCTGATGATGCTGGTCGGTTTCCTTGGCGATAACCCTTATAAGATATTGTGGTTCTATCTGGCCTTTATCATTATCGACCTCATTGTATCTGCCCTGGCTTTCTGGATGGAGAAAGAACGGGACTATCACCGGTTGCTGTACATCATCCCGCAACGTTTCATTTGGCGCCAACTGATGTATTGGGTATTATTCAAATCGATCCGCAGGGCATTAAAAGGCGAATTGAGCGGTTGGGGAGTATTGAAACGTACGGGGAGTGTGAAAGTGATCGACGAAGCAGATCGGTAGGCTTTTGATATGGACCTAAAATATTTTCAAGGAATTATGGAATACGGTCTGGTAAGGCATCATACTAACAACCAATTACCCATTATGAAGACCTCGTTAGTTATTCTTTCCTTGCTGACCTTTTCGGCATCCGTCAATGCACAAAATACAGCAACAAAACCGACCGATACTCCTCAAGCCGGATCGCGCGGTACGGTCAGAATATGCACGGCATCTCGTCACAGGCTACTATCGCCACCCTTGTATGTCGTTTATGCGCGTGATAAGATCATCTATCGCAGTGATTCATCCAATATCAAAAAGTCGCCGTTAGATGTTATCCAACAACAGGATATCGCCTCGATGGAAATTTTGAAGGACAGTACCGCGAATGCTCAATTTGGGGCGGCCGCTAAAAATGGAGTGGTCATCATCCGCATTACCGAAAAGGCATCGGTAAACAGGGAACTGATTAAGGCACTAATTAAAGATAAACCCTGATCAGATCTTCTCGATCAAACAAACGGCGTAAGCCACGACACCTTCTTCGCGGCCAATAAAGCCCATTTGCTCATTAGTAGTGGCTTTAATAGAGATATCATCCGGATCGATCTGGGCAGCCTGAGCGATATGGGCCGTCATGGCAGGGATATGCGGGTTGATCTTTGGCGCTTCCAGGCAGATCATGGCATCAATGTTACCGATCGCCCAACCTTTTTCTTTCAGCATTTCCATCACGTGCTGTAGCAGGATCAGGCTGCTGATACCTTTCCAGCGGTCGTCAGTATTTTTAAAATGAAAACCGATATCTCGCAGGTTGGCCGCACCTAATAAGGCATCGCAAATAGCATGTAATAACACATCAGCATCAGAGTGACCATACGCACCTGATGTATGCTCTAATTTTACACCACCCATCACAAACGGGTGACCATCGCGCAGTTGATGCACGTCGAACCCGAAACCTACCCTTATTTTAGCCATTTTTTAGAATTGTTGTTTGCCGGTGGCACCAAAGTTAACCAACAACGAGAAACGGAGCGTGTTAGATAGCGGGCTACGTTGCTGACTGGCCGCTAAATAAGAAAAATCGATATTGAAGATATCATATTTAAAGCCCGCGCCAAGCGTTAGGTACTGGCGTGCGCCTTTGTTAGGGTTCTCGTAAAAATAACCTGCACGCAGGGCAAATTGCTTGTTATACCAATACTCCAAACCCGGCGAGTAAGTGATCTCGCGCATTTCTTCGCCAAAACCTCCCGGTGCATCACTGAAAGAACCGAATATTCCTGAAACGACAGAACGGTCATCACTTTTGCCGCTGATAATAGCACCTGTATTATCGCGCAATGGCGGTGTCGGCACTAACAATTTATTGATATCAAAGGCAAGCGTAAACTCGTTATACTCGTCTATCATCCAGGTATTGGCGGCACCGATCCTTAGGTTGGTCGGTAAAAAGTATTTTACGCCATTGTCTGAATAGCTGATCTTGGTACCGATGTTAGATATATTAACACCGAAAGCAAATATCGCGTCCTTACCAAATTGCTGGGTCGGATTGCGATAGTACATGCTGGCATCGGCAGCTACAGCGTTGGCCGCGCGGGTTTGTTGCCCGGCCGTGAAAGCGCCGTTAGATAAATTAGAATGGATGAACCTACCTGTCAACCCCAACGAAAAATTCTCGCCGAACTGACGAGCCAACGTTACGTCAAGTGAAAGCTCGGTAGGGCGGTAAGTACCCTGATCGTTCTGATTGGCATCCACTAATTGTATGGATCCCAGGTTAAAATATCTTAAGGATGCTCCGATGGTATTGCGATCATCAACCTTCTTTGCAAAAGAAAGATAAGCCAGATCAACATCCGGCACTAAACGCCGTAACCAAGGGCTATATGACAAAGCGAAATGCGTGCCCTCACCTATAAAAGCTAACTTGGATGGATTCCAATAATTGGCATTCACATCGGTAGATAACGCTACACCGGCATCGCCCATGGCACCCGAACGCGAATCCGGAGCGATGGACAAAAAAGGGACACCTGTAATAATAGGATTATCCTGCGCCGCACTGCCTGTGGTAGTGGTACCACCCGGGCCAATTACCTGTGCAGATGCTGCCAGGGGCAGCAAAGCCACCATCAGCGAACTTATCTTTATGATAGCTTTAGGGAAAAGTCTTGTCATCAGTTTGTTCAGATCGTGTGCAACATGCACATATCAATGCGAAATTAACGTATTATTATAAAATAACTTATCGGGTGGCGAAATTATTCAATTAAATATAACATCCACCGTTAATTTACGTTAAAAGGGTATTTATAAACATTTTATTTTCTGAAAATAACCATACATTAGCGTTAGTTACAGATCTGAAAATTTTACTAAATTTACGCTCTGATCAATTTGAATTGCATGAAGATGAATTTTACCAGGTATGCTTTAGTGCTGTTGGGTGCGGGATCTTTGTTAGTTGGTTGTTCAAAACCATCATCTCCAAAGACAGGGATGCGGTATAACGACAAGTATAACGGCGGTTTCCAGGTATTTAGAAAGACACATCCGGCGCCGGGCCCGGGCCTGATCGCTATTGAAGGCGGTACCTTTGTACAAGGTGGCAGCGCCGGCGAGGACGTTACTTACGAGTATAACAACACGCGCAAGCGCAAATCCATCTCGACGTTCTACATGGACGAGACCGAGGTTTCTAATAACGATTGGCGCGAATACCTGTACTGGTTACAAAGCAATTTCCCTGATGACCGCGAGCTTTACTATAATGCCATCCCTGATACCCTGGTTTGGCGTAGCGCTCTTTCATACAACGAGCCTTATGTAGATAACTATCTGCGTGGTGCTGCATTTCAAGACTATCCGGTTGTTGGTGTTAGTTGGAGCCAGACTCAAGATTATTGCGATTGGCGTACACAACGCATGAACGAGAACATCCTGCGCGAGCGCGGTCAGTTAGCGTCATGGAAAGATAGATCTGCCACCGTGGGCAGTGCTGGCGGCGTTGCCAGTACAGGCATTACCGCCCCGGTCACTGCACCTACAGGCACCACTGCAACCGCAACAGCCGCAGATCCTAAACAGCCCTTTAATACCGAGATCTACCTGAACGGTCAGTACAAAGGCCAGGGTATCGACGGTAAGAAAATGATGCCCGATCTTAACCCGCGTAACAACCCGGGTGGTTCCGGCAAAGTTACTCGTCCGGTGCGTCGCGAGGATGGTGTTTTGAAATCGGCCTACCGTTTGCCAACCGAAGCTGAATGGGAGTATGCAGCATTAGGCCTGATCGGTAATACGCAATTTGAGAATATTGACGATAACAAGATCTACCCATGGAATGGCATGGGCGTTCGTTCGCCCAGATCACGTACCCGTGGTTTGATCATGGCCAACTTTAAACGTACCAGTGGTGATAACGCCGGTGTAGGTGGTTACCTGAATGATAAAGCCGACATTACAGCCCCGGTGCGTATGTATGAGCCTAACGATTTTGGCTTATTCAACATGGCCGGTAACGTTAACGAATGGGTACAGGATACTTATCGCCAAACCTCGTTCGAGGAATCTGACGACTTTAACCCTTTCCGTGGTAACCAGTTCACTAACAAAAGCTACGCTGATGCCGAAAAAGGTCTGTACGCAAAAGATAAATACGGCCGCCCTGTAAAAACTGCTGCCGTAGCTCAAAAGAAACAGACCTGGGCCGAATTGGTAGCTGCGCAACAAGCGGCCGCTAATCCAAATGCTAATACCACCAATCCGCCTGCTAACGCAGGTAACCCTGCCAATCCTGCTTTACCGGCCGGTTTGCAACCTCAAGATAATGCACTGGCAGGTAAACCTTATTCTGCTGACCAACGTGGCGCAAGGGATCCTGAAACCGCTTTATATGGCATAACCACTTTGGTAAATGACCGCTCTAAGGTTTACAAAGGCGGATCTTGGAATGACCGTGCACAGTGGTTAAACCCTGCTGCACGTCGCTTTAAAGACCAGGACGATGTGAGTGCCGAGATTGGCTTCCGTTGCGCGATGAGCTATGATGGCCCGCCGGAGATCAATCCGAGTGGTAAACCGCACTTCAGCATTAAAAACTCTAAAAACTTTAATCCTAAAAAATAAGGATGTTGACATAAACAAAGAACGCCCGTGAAGATGATCACGGGCGTTCTTTGTTATATAGCATTTTGCGAAGGACCGAACACCTAAGCGAAAAGCATCAGCAGTTGTCCCTTTTCGACTTTATCCCCTGGTGTTACCTTAATGCTCTTAACGGTCACATCGGCCGGGGCTTTAATGATATTCTCCATTTTCATGGCCTCCAGGGTAAACAGGTTATCGCCTTTCTTAATGGTATCGCCTTCGTTCACAAATATCTTTAATACCAGGCCTGGCATTGGTGCTTTCAGGTCGGCCACTTTGGCGCTGTCGGCACTGCTCATGCCCAATTTATCTAATAACAGGTCGAATTGGTCCTTGGCTGATACCTGGTAAGTATTACCGTTCACTTTTATCTCCGCTGTTTTAGCGGTGTTATCAAAGTTCACCACCTCCACATTATAGGAGCCCGTTCCGTTTATAATATGATAGACACCCGGAGCGATATTACTGATATCAGGTTGTAAGGCATTGCCTTTAACCGTTAGGCCACCCGGACCATCTCCTACCTCGAAAGCAAGTTTTTCGTTTACTTTGATCTGATACATCGCCTTATTGGGTTAATGCAAATTGTATCATATTAGCGCCCATTTTGAGGGCTTTAGCGCGCGATTCCTGCGTATCGCCGGCGTAGGTACCAAAGTCTTCCCAGCCGTTGCCTAAGTCGCACTCGTAACTGTAAAAGCACACCATACGGCCTTTATATATCAACCCGAAGCCCTGGGCGCGCGTGCCATCATGCTCGTGCACTTTGGGTAGCCCGGTGGGGAAATCGTATTTCTGATGATAGATGGGATGGTTCACCGGCAACTCAACAAACTCCAATTCGGGAAATACTCGTTTCATTTGCGGGCGGATGAATTTATCCAGGCCGTAGTTATCGTCGATATGTAAAAAACCGCCGCCTTGCAGGTACTTGCGCAAGTTCTTCACTTCCACATCGCTAAAGATCACGTTGCCATGGCCTGTCAGGAAAACGAATGGATAGTTGAATATCTCGGTGCTACCCACCTCCACCACCTCATCTTCTAACTGGAAGTTGGTCTTCAAGTTCTCGTTACAGAATTTGATCAGATTGGGCAAAGCCGTACGGTCGCCATACCAATCGCCGCCGCCGTTGTATTTTAACTTAGCCATGCGGTATGATGGCGGAGCAAAAGCTACGAACAGGCAAAAACATAGCAACGTGGCTATCCCTATCTTCAACTTCATAAAATGATATTAGCGGTTTAAAAAGTTCACCTCAAAACAAGCCTCTAATGCGGCCGTTTCGGTGCGGAGCCTGCTTTCACCTAAAGTTATGGCTTTATAACCACTTTGTAAAGCATCGGTCACTTCTTTTTCGGTAAAGTCGCCCTCGGGGCCTATTATCACCAAATAGTTACCTTGTGGTGCGATCAGATCTTTAATAGCCGACTTGGGTCCGTCTATGCAATGTGCCACAAATTTTTGCCCATCGAATGGCCGCTCCAAAAATTTGTTGAAAGGCACAGCCTCGTTCAGTATGGGGTGATAGGCTTTCAGCGATTGCTTAATAGCCGATGTGATGATCTTATTCAGGCGCTCAGCTTTGGCTTCCTTACGCTCTGATCGCTGGGTGATGATCAGCGAAACTTCATCAATGCCGATCTCGGTCGCCTTTTCCAAAAACCATTCCAACCGGTCCAGATTTTTAGTTGGGGCCACGGCCATGTGCAGGTAATGGTTGCGCTTCCCGTATTCGGTGATCACCGAATCGATCTTGAGGATAGTGCGTTTTGGATGCGGATCGCTGATGGTTGCAGTGTATAGCCCGCCTTTACCATCGATCAGGCTAACCTGATCGCTCTGGCCCAAACGCAACACGCGCGCGCAATGTTTGCTCTCCTCCTCTGTCAGGAACCAGGCATCATTTTGTGGGGTGATATTGGGGGTATAAAACAGGTGCATACCGGCAAGGGGTTAATGCAGGTCAACGGTATCTTCCTCGTTCAGCAGCAATTCCAGCTTAACCGATTCGATGTTCTGGTCCGATTTCTTCAACACGGTGATGTTGTAGCCATCAGCTTCGCGTTGTTCACCAACCTCAGGTATCTTACCAAAGATCTCGCTTACCCAACCACTCACGGTGTCAAAGTCGCCGTCTTCAGGCAGATCGTGTGGCAGGTGGCTATTCACGTCATAAATAGAAGCTACAGCGTTAACAACAAACTCGCGGTCGCTGATCTTATCAACGATCGGTTTTTCCTCATCGAATTCGTCCTGTATCTCGCCTACCAATTCTTCTACAATGTCTTCGAGCGTAACCATACCGGCAGTACCACCAAACTCATCTAACACAATAGCGATCTGCATACGCTTCTGCTGCAACTCGGCCATCAGATCATTGATCTTTTTGGTTTCGGGGATAAAGTACGGCTTGCGGATAATGTCCTTTAATTCAAAGTCGGTGTTACGTGCTAATAAAGGTAAGATATCTTTAGCATGTACGATACCGATGATCTTATCTACACTATCCTGGTAAACCGGCATACGCGAGTAACCTTCGGTGATGATCAACTCCAGTAATTCTTCTTTAGAGGTATCGATATCAACACCCGATATCTTGGTACGAGGTACCATGATGTTCTTTACCACGCGCTCGTTAAAATCAAATACGTTCTTGATCAGTTCGTGCTCGTTGTAATCTAAAGCTCCGCTTTCTTTACCTTGCTCTAATAAGTACTGCAATTCCTCTGAACTATGATGCGCTTCTTCGCCTACGTTCTGAATACCTACTAACTTTAAAAGGAAGGTAGCAAAACCATTCAGCAACCAAATACCCGGTTTGAACAGCACAAAAAAGAAACGCAGCGGAGCAGCCACGGCCAGTGTAGTACGTACCGAGCGCTGGATAGCTATCGACTTGGGCGCCAACTCACCAAACACGATGTGCAAAACCGTGATCACTATAAATGAAACGATGTGAGCCGCATTGATAACGACTTGCGAAGTAATGACCAAACCAAAATACGCAAACGTATTAAGCATAATGTTGGTCACTACTTCCTCGCCGAAGGCACCAAGTGCCAGGGATGCTATAGTTATGCCCAATTGGGTAGCGGCCAGGTAGCCGTCCATATTGTGCATTATTTTGCGGGCCAGTTTAGCAACTGTGCTGCCCGATTTGATCTGTAATTCTATTTGCGACCCACGGACACGCACAAGCGCAAATTCCGCTGCAACAAAGAACCCGTTCAGCAGAACGAGGAACAGTGTTAAAAAAATGTACAGTAAACTGACGGGGTGATCGGGGGGCGCCATTAATTAACCTTCTTGTTCAACTTTGAAAGTGGAATTGTAAAGTTCCAAACTTTCCTTAATTACTTTATACGCATAAGGCTTACCTAAAAGGTGCTCTATGGTAACTTTTTTATCTTCTAAAGCCTTATAATCTTTAAAGAAACGTACGATCTCTTTCATTGTGTGTGGTGGCAATTCGTTCAGATCGTCGATGTAGTTTACCGACATATCGTTCTTTGCTACCGCGATGATCTTATCGTCCTGCTCGCCGTTATCTACCATGTGCATTACACCGATCACTTTAGCCTCTATCATAGACATTGGGTAAACATCAGCAGAACAGATCACTAAGATATCTAAAGGATCCTTATCATCACAATAAGTTTGCGGAATAAATCCGTAGTTAGCCGGATACATCACAGACGAAAAAAGGATACGGTCCAGTTTTAGCAAACCAGAGTCTTTATCGATCTCGTATTTAGCTTTCGAGCCTTTAGGGATCTCGATGATCGCGTTAACAATGTCAGGGATATTGTCGCCCGGCGAAACTTGGTGCCATGGGTGTTGTGTACTCATTCTTTATCTATTGTGTTTTAATTTTTAGTCTTGTCTTTTTCTTCAGGTTCGATAACTCCTTTTCGTTTAAAAAATGCAAAGATCAACGGTATGCTGGTGAGTATCACCATGCCAATGATCACATATTGCAGATATTGCTCGATGCGGGGGAAACGGCGGCCAAGGAAAAATCCACTCAACGTGAATAGCGCTACCCAGGCCACACTACCTATTATATTGTAAATACTGAATTTTTTAAAGTCAAGTTTTACAACTCCCGCAAAGATAGGCGCAAAAGTTCGAATTATTGGAAAAAATCTACCTAAAACCAGCGCCATTCCGCCATGTTTTTTGTAAAAAGCTTCGGCCATGGTCACATAACGCTTCTTAAAGAAAATTGATTCGTTCCGGGTGAATAAAAGTGGCCCCGTTCGGTACCCGAACCAGTACCCGGTAAAGTTGCCCAGTATGCCTGCTATCATTAACGAGGCGACCAATAAGTAAATGCTGACATCTAATATACCTGTAGCACAAAGCAGCCCGGCTAAAAACAGCAGATAGTCGCCGGGTAGGAAAAACCCGAAGAACAATCCCGTTTCAGCATAAACCACAATAAGCAACAAGTAAAAACCGCCTGTACTTATAATGGAGTTGGCATCGGTCAGATTATGCAGGTATTCCCAGAAGCTTTCCATTAGACAAGTAAAACTACAAATATTTATGTTCTGTTTTATACTTATTAGTTTGCAGGATAACTGCTTGATAGTAAACGAAAAAAAGTCAGACCTAAAAGGTCTGACCTATATCTTTTACCGTCAGGAAATAATTTACGGGATCAGGTTCGAAATTAAGTTAGGGTAAACACCGATCACCAAAGTGATCACTACCGATAGGCCAAGCACTACATTTACATAACCCGGGGCAACCAATTCGGCGCGCTCTGCATCACGGAAATAAATGGCAATGATCACCTTGAAATAATAGTATATGCTCACGATAGCGTTGATCACCGCAATGATCACCATCCAGATCTGCATTTTTGCAACCGCACCGCCGAACATAAAGAATTTGCCCATAAAGCCGGCCGTAAGCGGGATACCTGCCAAGGACAGCATAGCCACCGTAAGCACAAAAGCCAGGAACGGGTTACGTTTACCTAAGCCGTTAAAGCTCTCAAAGTTATCGTTACCGCTTTGTTGCTGCACCAAGATCAGCACCGCGAAAGCGATGATAGATGCTACTGTATAAGCCGTAGCATAAACAAATACCGAATTACCCGAATTGATACCTAAAGCCACTATCGCAAACAACAGGTAGCCTGCATGTGATATACTGGAGAAAGCCAGCATACGTTTAAAACTTTGCTGATATAATGCCGTAACATTACCCACGCAAAGTGTGATCACGGTGATCACCATTAAGGTCGGCGTCCAAAGGTCGGCCAGTGATGCGAAACAGGTTGAGAACAATCTTAAGAAGGCGGCAAAACCGGCGGTCTTAACTGTAGTACTCATAAACGCGGTGATCAGCGTAGGCGAACCTTCGTAAACGTCCGGCGTCCAGAAGTGGAACGGGGCGGCGCCAACTTTAAAGCACAAACCAACGATCATCAGCATAATACCTGTATAGAACATCGGGTCGACAGTTTTAGCGGTATGCGTTAAAGCCCAATCGCGGATAACATCCAGATCAAAAGAACCGGACGAACCGTAGATCAGCGTGATACCAAACAAGAGGAAACCGGTAGAGAATGCCCCCATCAGGAAGTATTTTAAAGCAGCCTCGTTCGACGCAAAGTCGGTCTTTTTGATGCCCGCAAGGATATATAAACTCACCGACATGATCTCGATACCGATGAACAGCATACTCAGGTTATGGTACGATACCATCACAATGATACCCGCCAAAGCGAATAAGATCACTGCGTAATATTCGGCCACATGGCTGCTGATACGTTCAAAGTATTCTTTAGATAAAGCCAGGATAAGTATCGTCGACAAGATACTTATGCTCGAAAAAGCGATCGCATATTTATCGAACAACATCATACCGCTGAATATCGGCTGTGCATCAACGTTCCATTGAGATACCGCTAAACCAAGCGCTACCAGTAACCCAACAATGGTTACAGGTAAAAGCGCATTCTTGGCTTTGTACAAGCCCAGGTAAAGCAGCACTATGGGTAAAACAGAAATAACTATAAGGGTATTCATCTTTATATTTTTATACAGTACAGCCTATCTATTTTACCGGAACAGCTGCAGCAGGTGCATGTAAAGCATTCAATTTAGCATTAACCTCGCCAACCAGCTGTGTTACCGAAGCTTCGGACAAATGCAGGATAGGCTGCGGATAAACACCGATCACAATGATCAGCGCGCATATGATCACCAACACCAGGCGCTCAGTACCGGTAACATCGGTAAAGGTCAGCGTCAGGTCGTTGGTCGGGCCTTGCATTACGCTTTTATACATCCTCAGCATATACACACCGCCCAAAATAATGGTGGTACCGGCAACTGCCGCAAGGGTGATGTTATAATAATACACACCATCCAGCAAAAGGAACTCGCCGATAAAACCGTTGGTTAATGGTAAAGCAACCGTGCCTAACGTAATGATCAGGAACGCTACAGCGAACCATGGGTTATTCTTAGCGATACCGCCTAACTGGCTGAGATCGCGTGTGCCTAATTTACGGCTGATGATATCCCAGATAAAGAACAGGCCAACTACGTTGATACCGTGGTTCAGCATTTGGATCATCGCGCCCTGCACACCCGTAACGTTCCAGGCCAGGATAGCCGCAGCGATCAAACCAACGTGGGCGATAGATGAGTACGCCACTAAACGCTTGCCATCTTTTTGTTTAAAGGCGATGATAGACGCGTAAACGATACCGATAACGGCCAAGGTGATGCAGTAAGGATAGTACTGATCAAAGCCTTGTGGGACTACCGGGATCATCCAGCGGATAGCGCCGTAGATACCCATCTTCAACATAATACCGGATAACATCATGGTGCCTGCCGATGGGGCTTCGGTATAAGTATCGGGCTGCCAGGTATGGAAAGGGAACACCGGCATCTTGATAGCAAAAGCCAAAAAGAAAGCCAGGAAGACAAAACCTTGCTGCTTGGCGGTCATGTTAAAGTTATAGAACTCGTGCAGGTCGAAAGTGTGACTTGGGTTTTGCGTGTACAGATAGATCAGCGCGATCAGCATGAACAATGAACCTGCAAACGTATAGATAAAGAACTTCAAGGTCACCTTTATCCTGTTCTCGCCACCCCAAAGTGCCGAGATAAAATAGATCGGGATCAATGCTGCTTCCCATCCTACGTAAAACAAGAAACCGTCCAATGCGGTGAACACGACCAATAAACCTGATTGCATGAATAGGATCAGCGCGTAAAAGATATTGGCTTTAGTATATTCGTGCTTAAAGGTTGTCAGGATGATGATCGGTACCAACAGCGTGGTTAGCATGATCGGGATGATGTTGATGCCATCGATACCCGCGTTAAAATAGATGCCGAATTGTGGTATCCATGATTGATCAACCAAAAATTGCGTATTGCTACCCGGGATATAATTAGCAAGGAAATAGGCAGAAAGCGCCAATTCGACCACTGCAAAGAACAGGGCTGCCAGTTTAGCCACCTCATTCTTAAGGAATACTAAAGCGGCGGCGGCCAGTAATGGTAAAAATATTAATATCGAAACCGTCATTTTATTTATGCAGTATATCAGTTAGTCCCAGGCTGTAAGCCAACACGGCAATAACACCTATTACCATTATGAAAATATAAAAGCCAACATTTCCGCTTTGCAACAGGCGCAAGCCCTTGCTGCTCTCTAACGGAGCCGAGCCGAACGCGTTAACAATGCCATCGATCCCCATTTTATCCACCACCAGGTAAAGGAAGTTAGAAGCGGTATCAAGCGGTTTACGGATCAGGAAATCGTATAATTCATCAACATAGAACTTGTTGTATGATAAGGTAGCCAGCAGGCTACGCTCCTCGCCATCGCGGACAGGTACATGTTTGTTCTTAACATATTTAACCCAAGCGTAGATGAGCGCAAGAACTGCAACACCAACGGATAAGCCCATCAGCATAAACTCTGTGCTCGCAGGCAATTCCTCTACTTTATTGTGTAACGAAGGATTATCGAATACCGGTTTAAGGAAGTGGGCCAACTCATGATGACCGCCTAATACATGCGGCACACCGATCAAACCGCCAACCATCGACAGGATAGCCAACACGATCAGCGGAATGGTCATGCTTGCAGGCGACTCATGCAAGTGATGCTCCTGCTCATGTGTGCCACGGAACTTACCAAAGAAGGTAAGGAACACCAGGCGGAACATGTAGAAAGAGGTCAACATGGCCGTCAGTACACCAACACCGTACATCCATTTGCTGTGCTCGTAAGTATGGGCCAGGATCTCGTCCTTAGAAAAGAAACCCGAGAATGGCGGGATACCAGCAATGGCGATCGTACCGATCAGCATGGTCCAGGCCGTGATAGGTACTTTCTTCCAAAGGCCGCCCATGTTGCGCATATCCTGGTCGCCGCTCATCGCGTGGATAACCGAACCCGCACCCAAGAATAGTAAGGCTTTAAAGAAAGCGTGTGTGATCACGTGAAAGAAACCACCGGTGAATGCACCAACACCTAAACCTAAAAACATATAGCCTAACTGAGATACAGTAGAATAAGCCAGTACTTTTTTGATATCCGTTTGCGTCAAAGCGATCAGCGCTGCAAACAAAGCAGTTGCCAGACCGATATAAGCAATGATATCCATCGTAACCGGTGCAAAGCTGAACAATGCGTTAGAGCGCGCGATCATGTAGATACCTGCGGTAACCATGGTAGCCGCGTGGATCAGGGCGGATACAGGGGTCGGGCCGGCCATCGCATCCGGTAACCAGGTGAACAACGGTATTTGTGCCGATTTACCGGTAGCGCCTACAAATAACAATAAGGTGATCACTGTGATAACCCAGAAACCAGGCTCCAGCATTTTCACCTTAGCGAAGATGACATTGTATGATGCACTGCCGAATACATTCACCATCACGAAGATGGCTAACAGGAAGCCTAAATCGCCGATACGGTTCATGATGAAAGCCTTCTTAGCAGCGTCTGCATAATCAGGATTGGTGTACCAGAAACCGATCAGCAAATAAGAGCATAATCCTACACCTTCCCAACCGATGAACATGATCACATAATTAGATCCCATCACCAGCAATAACATGAAGAATACGAACAGGTTCAAGTAAGCGAAGAACTTACCGAAGCCTTCGTCATGGCTCATATAGCCTGCAGAGTATAGATGGATCAATGTACCTACCCCGGTTATGATCAGCAGCATAATAGCGCTTAACTGATCTACCAAAAACGCAAAAGGGATTTTCATTGCCCCGGCGTTGATCCATTGGAACAGCGTCACGTTGATCGCTTTGCCGGTCTCGTGTATCTGCGAAAAGGTCGCGATGCTGATGCCGAAAGCCGCAAATACTAATAATGTACCTATTAAACCAATGACCGCCTTTGGCAAAAGATTACGCCCAAGCCCGTTGATAACGAACCCGATAAGCGGTAATACAGGAATAAGCCAGATATATTTATCCATAGGATCTAAGCCCCCTAACCCCCTAAAGGGGGAACAGAAGTTTTTAATTTATTATATTATTATGAAGCCATCCAAACTCCCCGTTAGGGGGCGGGGGCTTACCATTTTAATTTATTCAGCACATTAATGTCTATCGAACTTGTGTTACGATAAACCATTACGATAATGGCTAATCCAACAGCTACTTCGGCAGCGGCAAGGGCCATCACAAAGAACACGAATACCTGTCCGCTTGGATCGTTACGGAATACCGAGAATACTGCTAACAGCAAGTTCACCGCGTTCAACATCAACTCTACCGACATAAAGATCACGATAGCGTTGCGGCGGGTCAATACACCGATCACACCGATCGAGAACAGGATACAGCTTAACAAAATGTAATGGTTAAGCGGTACTGATTGTACAATATTAAAAAACTTTTCCATCAGGCTGTCTTTCGCGTTTGGCCAATAATACAGCACCCACCATTGCTGATAAAAGCAGGATGGACGATATCTCAAATGGCAATAAAAATTCTTTAAATAATACTTTACCCAGGTTCTTTACCAGACCTAAACCCTGATCTTGTAAAACAACCGGGCTTGATGTAGCAGCCAGTTTCAGCGTACCGAATAGCGTAGCTAACAAGCAGCAACCACCTATCACACCGGCAAACTTTACGATGTTGCTTTTTACAGGTTCCGACTCTACGTTCAAATTCAGTAACATCAGTACGAAAAGAAACAACACCATAATGGCCCCCATGTAAACAATAAAGTTAACGATGGCCAAAAACTGGGCGTTCAGTAAAATGTAGTGGATGGTGATGGTAAAGAACGTAAGGATAAGATACAATACGCTATGCACCGGGTTTTTGGCCGTGATCACCAGCACGGCGAACAGGATAGATAAAAATGCGATGAAGTAAAATATACTCATGTTTTTATGTCAATTTACCTTAGCGCTCCCCACAAATGCGGGGCAAAGGTATAAAACTTCTCTATTGATTTAAGGGCGCCTCTACTAATTTGTCCTTACCGTAAATAAAGTCCTTCCGCAAGTTATCCGAAGGGACGATGTCGCCGTCCAAATAGATCGCCTCTTTAGGGCAAGCCTCTTCACATAATCCGCAAAAAATGCAGCGCAGCATATTGATCTCGTATACCGCAGCGTATTTCTCTTCGCGATACAGGTGCTCCTCGCCTTTTTGGCGCTCGGCAGCTGTCATGGTGATCGCTTCCGCCGGGCAAGATAAAGCGCAAAGGCCGCAAGCGGTACAACGCTCGGCACCATTCTCATCTCGCTTAAGCGAGTGCATACCACGGAAGTTCTCAGAGAACTCACGCTTTTGCTCAGGATAACGGATAGTAACGTCCTTTTTAAAATAGTGCTTTATGGTGATGCCCAAACCTTTTACAATAGCAGGCAGGTAAGAGCGCTCGGCCAAGGTAAGTGGCTTAAAATCTAAAACTTTCCGTTTATTACTTAGTGGTTCCATCTTAGTTCCTCTTACTTAAAAAATTTATCATAAACGGTTATCCACACACCTGTTAACACGATGTTACCTATCGCCAATGGGATCAATGATTTCCAACCCAGATCCATCAACTGATCATAACGGAAACGCGGGATGGTCCAGCGTACCCACATAAAGAAGAAGATGAAAGCGAATATCTTACCGAACAATACCGCAGTACCGATCAGTGGACCGATCACCGGGCCAACGTGTGCTGTAACCCAATCCATGCCCGGATAGTTGTAACCACCCCAATAAAGTGTAGCCATTACTGCCGAAGAGATGAACATGTTGATATACTCAGCGAACAGGTAGAAACCTAATTTCATTGATGAATACTCGGTGTGGTAACCACCTACCAACTCGGTCTCACACTCAGGTAAGTCAAACGGTGAGCGGTTGGTCTCGGCAAAAGAGCAAACCATGAACAGAAGAAAACCGAAAGGCTGATAAAGCACATTCCAATTGGCACCATGTTGTTGCTCAGCTATTTCTTTTAAGCTCAAAGTACCGGTGAACATCAGCAAAGCGATGATAGATAGCCCCATTGAAATTTCGTAGCTGATATTTTGAGATGCTGCACGGATAGCACCTAACAGCGAATATTTGTTATTAGATGCCCAACCACCGATCATTACACCATACACACCCAGCGATACAACGCCAAAAATGTAAAGGATACCAACATTGATATCGGTAACTTGAAGATCGATCGTTAGCGAACCCGTCTTGATCTCTTGCCCCCAAGGGATAACTGCAGACCCTATACAAGCCGTCATGATCGCCAAAGCCGGACCTACAATGAACAAGAAAGCATTGGCGCGTGCCGGGATGATCTCTTCTTTCATGAACATTTTGCCACCGTCGGCCAATGGTTGTAATATACCCCATGGTCCTGCGCGGTTAGGGCCTACCCTATCTTGTAAGAAAGCGGCTACTTTACGCTCGGCATAGGTGCTGTACATAGCAACAACCAAACTAATGGCGAAGATGATCACCACTAAACCTGCTTTAATTCCTATTTGTAATAGATCCATTATAAACGTGTGTCTCTTTCAAATTGTTCCTTATTCGCTTCCAGCAATTGCGGGTTAGTTTTAACCACCGGCAGCGGCTTCATAGTGTCGTAATGGTTCGAGCTGATCACCGACTTGTTAGATATCTTGGTCGGCGCTTCGATCACCCAATCACTGGTCTGCTTTTTATCAAAGCGACAAGTGTTGCAGATAAACTCTTCAACCTCGCCATACTGATCTTTGCGGGCAGTTACGCGGATAACTTCTTCACCTTTGTACCAAAGGGTCACTTTACCATTACATTTCTCGTGGTCGCAATCGCGGTGAGCCTGTACCGGCTTAGTGAACCAAACACGGTTCTTAAAGCGGAAGGTCTTATCGGTCAAAGCACCTACCGGACAAACATCTATCACGTTACCAGAAAAATCGTTATCTATAGCCTTGCTGATGTAAGTTGATATCTCGGAGTGGTCACCACGGTTCAATACACCATGTAAACGGGTATTGGTGATCTGATCAGCAGTGAACACGCAACGGTAGCAAAGGATGCAACGCGTCATGTGCAATTGGATCTTATCGCCAAGGTCAACTTTCTCGAAAGTACGGCGATCAAATTCGTAGCGGGTTTTAGCACGACCGTGCTCATAACCTAAGTCTTGCAGGTGGCATTCGCCGGCTTGGTCACATACCGGGCAATCCAGCGGGTGGTTAAGCAACAACATCTCTACTACACCCTTACGTGCCTCAACAACCTCAGGCGAAGTGATGTTCTTTACCTCCATACCATCCATCACCGTGGTGCGGCATGATGCTACCAACTTAGGCATCGGGCGCGGGTCTTTCTCCGAACCTTTGCTTACCTGCACCAAACAGGTACGGCATTTACCGCCGCTACCTTCCAGCTTAGAGTAATAGCACATCGCAGGCGGAACAATATCACCACCGATCTGCCTTGCGGCATTCAGGATGCTTGTACCAGCCTCTACCTCTACGGTAATGCCATCAATTGTTACTTTATGTTTATCTGACATTTTATATTCGTCAAAATCTATTCTTCTAATTCTTACAGCAAGTCTCTGAACACATCATCCATTGCCAATTCAAAACCCGGTAGTATTGGAGTAGTTAAAGTATCACCACCTGTTAGCGCGCGCCCTTCAGTTGCAAACTTACCGTTAGTATCAAGCACATACCGCACTAACGATTGCTCTGAAGGATATACCACCCAATATTCCTTTACACCGAATTCCTCGTAAAGGTCATATTTAGTTTTAAGCTCCTTACTACTGTTGCCAGTTGATAAAACCTCGACAATAATATCGGGAGCTCCTAAACAACTCCTTGGATCGGCCATTTTAGCCATATCGCAAACTACACACACGTCAGGCTGAACAACGTTCTTAACCTTCTTGTCACTTGTCTCGTCCCTTACCAGCCTTACATCAAAAGGAGCCATAAAAACCTTACAGTTCTGTCCTTTTAAAAAGTGATGCAATTCAGCAAAAATGCTACCTGCGATCAATTGATGATTCCCTGTCGGGGCCGGACTCATCTTGAATATCTTACCCTTGATCAGCTCCAAACGCTCCTCAAAACGCCAGGAGTAATAATCCGCGTAGGTGTAAGATTTCGATAAGTCCAGATCATCAATGCTGTTCATATCCTTTTAAGTTTATGCCGCTGTTTCTTCTTTCTTCGGCAACGGGTCAGCATAATGCGCCAATCCAAAATTCCTTGTTGTCGCTTCACTCGGATGCGTTACGTGCCATTCAAACTCGTCCCTAAAGTGGCGGATAGCACTGGCTACCGGCCATGCCGCCGCGTCACCTAACGGACAAATGGTGTTACCTTCTATCTTTTTAGATACATCAACCAACAGGTCGATGTCGCTCATCTTGCCATGGCCATGCTCTAAGCGGTGCAATACTTTCTCCATCCAACCGGTACCTTCGCGGCAAGGAGAACATTGTCCGCAACTTTCGTGATGGTAGAAACGGGTGAAGTTCCAGGTATTGCGTACGATACACTGATCCTCGTCATAAGCGATAAAGCCGCCCGAACCTAACATGGTACCGGTAGCAAAACCACCGTCAGACAGTGATTCGTAACTCATTAAGCGGGCTTCGCCATTAGCTGTTTTAAAGAACAGGTTATTTGGTAAGATCGGTACAGATGAACCACCGGCAACCACCGCTTTAAGGGTTTTTCCGTTGGCTATACCTCCGCAATATTCGTCGCTGTAAACAAACTCTTCGCAAGTTAAGCCAAGTTCTATCTCGTAAACGCCCGGCTTCTTTAAGTTACCACCGGCAGATATCAGCTTAGTACCCGTACTACGACCAACACCAATCTTAGCATACTCTTCGCCGCCATCGTTAATGATCGGCACTACTGCCGCGATCGACTCAACATTGTTCACCACCGTTGGGCAACCATACAGACCAGCGATAGCCGGGAATGGCGGTTTGATACGTGGATTACCACGTTTGCCCTCTAATGATTCTAACAAAGCGGTCTCTTCACCGCAGATATAGGCACCACCACCGGGTTGTACGTACAACTCCAGATCGTAACCGGTACCCAAAATATTTTTACCTAAAAATCCGGCAGCCTTAGCTTCAGCGATCGCTTTTTCCAAGATCCGGATCTGCGGCATCATTTCGCCACGCAGGTAAATGTAAGAAACGTGAGCACCAAGCGCGAAACTACCTACGATCATACCCTCGATCAAAGCATGAGGGATATAGGTCATCAAGTAACGGTCTTTAAAGGTACCCGGTTCAGATTCGTCACCGTTGCAAACCAGGTAACGTGCTACGCCTTCAGGCTTTGCCAAAAAGCCCCACTTCATCCCGGTAGGGAAACCTGCGCCACCGCGACCGCGTAAGCCCGATTTCTTAACCTCTTCTACTATTTCCTCAGGCGTCATCTGCTTCAAAGCCTTCTCGACAGAGCGGTAGCCGCCCTTTTGACGATAGACCTCCAGCGTGTTAATGCCCGGTACGTTGATATGTTCTAATAATAGCTTGCGTCCCATATTAATTGTTCGCTTTAGCTTTAAGATCACTGATCAGCTGATCAACAGACTGTTCAGTTAAGTTCTCGTAAAAAGTATATTCGGGGCCTATTTGCAATACCGGGCCGTAACCACAGGCAGCAAGGCACTCCACCCCTCTCCAGCTAAATAAGCCGTCCGGAGTAACTTCACCTTCTTTAACACCCAGTTTATTCTCGATGTAATCCATGATCTTACCTGCACCAACGATCTCGCATGGGCCGGTACGGCAAACCTCGAAAAGGAATTTACCTTGCGGACGTAACAGGTACATGGTATAAAAAGTAGCTACCTCGTACACTTCGATCGGCTGTATGCTCAGGTATTCGGCAACCTTGTCCATCGCAGGCGGGCTAACCCAACCCAATTCGGCTTGCACCAAATGCAGAATAGGCAACAAAGCCGATTTTTGTTTGCCTTGCGGATAGCGGCTAACCACATCGTCGAACTTAGCAATAAGCTCGGCGCTAAAAGTTACCGGCGCGTGTTCGGTAGTATCTTCAACTCTAAGCATCTAACTCTCCGGCTATAATGTTTAAACTACTCATGTTAATAATCGCATCGCTCAACAGCATGCCACGGCTCATTGGCGCATACATCTGGTAATTGATAAAGCTTGGCCTGCGGAAGTGCAAACGATATGGCGAACGGCCACCATCGTTAACCAGGTAAAAACCCAGCTCACCGTTAGCGCCCTCTACCGAGTGGTAAACTTCGCCAACCGGGGTATCCACCTCGCCCATCACTATCTTAAAGTGATAGATCAAAGCTTCCATATTGTTGTAAACTTCCTCTTTCGGAGGCAGGTAATATGCAGGTACGTCAGCATGGAAGATCGTAGAGTCCTCTTTAGCGATCAGCTTTAAGCACTGATCGATCATGCGCATACTTTGCTTCATCTCCTCGTTACGCACCAAAAAGCGATCGTAAACATCGCCACGGGTACCTACGGGGACTTCAAAGTCCAGATCTTGGTAACTTGAATATGGGTTCATCGCCCTTACGTCGTAATCTACACCGGTAGCACGTAAGATAGGGCCTGTCCAGCTGTAACCTAAAGCAACATCAGGATCAACCGGGGCAACGCCTTTGGTACGGTCGATAAAGATCCTGTTACGGTTGAATAAGTTCTCGAACTCTTTCAACGCTACAGGGAAATCAACCAAGAACTTATTGACCTTGCGGAAGAATATATCGTTAAAATTACGCTCAAAGCCACCTATACGTCCTACGTTAGTGGTCAGCCTGGATCCGCAGATCTCTTCGTAAATTTCATAGATCGCCTCACGGAATTCCATCATGTAAAGGAAACCTGTAAAGGCGCCGGTATCCACACCTAATACACCATTACAAACGATGTGATCAGCAATACGGGCTAATTCCATCACCACGATACGAAGGTAATCCACACGTTTCGGCAATTGGATGTTCAACAGTTTTTCAACCGTCATGTGCCAACCCATGTTGTTGATCGGCGACGAACAATAATTCAAGCGGTCGGTCAGCGGGGTGATCTGGTAAAAAGGGCGGTGTTCTGCGATCTTCTCGAACGCGCGATGAATATAACCTATGGTTGATACGCCGCTAACAATACGCTCGCCATCCATTTGCAGCACGTTCTGAAAAACGCCGTGCGTTGCAGGGTGGGTCGGCCCCAGGTTAAGGGTAGAAAGTTCGCTTTGCGGATCGTTATCTATAAATACCGGATGGTTCTCCATTATTATCTTCCGAAAAAGTAATCTTTTTTATCTACACGATTAGGGTCTTCCAGCGGATACTCTCTGCGCATCGGGAAAACCGTCATGTCGTCAACATTTAATATCCTGCGCAGATCAGGGTGACCGGTAAAGTCAACACCAAAAAAGTCGTAGGTCTCACGCTCCATCCAGTTAGCGCCGTCCCAAAGCACGGTCGCACTTGGGATATGAACGTCACCATCAGCCATAAATACTTTTACGCGGATGCGTACATTGTTCTGCAAGCTATGAAGGTGATAGATCACACCTACAGGCTTTTCCCTTTCGGGATAGTGGATGGCCGTAATATCTGTCAGGAAACCGAATTTCAATACAGCATGCCCTTTCAAAAAGCCCAGCAGATCAATGACCTGTTCGCGCCCTGTCTCAATGGTCAGCAAACCATAAGGCTCGCCTTCTACAATAATGGTATCGCCGAATTTAGCATTAATGGCGTTCAGTATGGTCTCGTTAGTAATAGCGCTCATTATTGGATACCGTAGGATGCTAATAATTTTTGATACTCCGGAGAATTACGACGGCGGCCGGTCTCTGTCTGTACCAATTTTTGGATCTGAATAAAGCCATCAATGATCGCTTCAGGACGCGGAGGGCAACCAGGAACGTAAACGTCGACCGGAATGATCTCGTCGATACCTTGCAACACCGAGTAAGTATCAAATATACCACCGCTTGACGCGCAGGCACCAACGGCCATTACCCAACGTGGCTCGGCCATTTGCAGGTAAACCTGACGTAAAACGGGACCCATCTTTTTAGAGATAGTACCCATTACCATCAGCAGGTCGGCCTGGCGTGGCGAAAAGCTTAAACGCTCGGCACCAAAACGGGAAAGATCGTAATGCGATGCCATAGTGGCCATAAATTCGATACCACAGCAAGACGTAGCGAAAGGCAGCGGCCATAAAGAATACGAACGCGCCAAACCAACAGCCTCATCAAGTTTAGTGGCAAAAAATCCGGAACCTTCAATACCGGCAGGGGCATCAACTATTTTTATATCACTCATGAATAAGAGAAATAATAGTGCTGTTGAATTAGATGTTTCAACATCACAAATTTACGACAAATTATACAGTGTTTAAAGACGAGTACGTTGGCACAAGGGAATTTAGAATCAATCTAAAGAAGCATGTTATAACGCCGTATAAACAAAAAAGCATGCCTTGTATAGACATGCTTTTGATATTTATTGACAGGATGTATTAATCCCAATCCAATGCTTTCTTTTTAAGAATATAAATGAAGCCGGCCAGCAGCGTAGCCATAAAGATGAACATCTCTATCAGGCCGGTAAAGCCCATCTCACGGAAGTTAACCGCCCAAGGGTACATAAAGATAACCTCCACGTCAAACAATACGAACAGGATAGCCACCAAGAAGTACTTAATAGAAAAAGGTGTACGGGCGTTACCCACAACCTCAATACCCGACTCAAATGGTGTTAGCTTGTCAGCGGTCTTACGTTTTGGGCCCAACGCGTGCGTCGCGAACATGGTACCAACGGCAAAACCCACCGCAACCAGCATTTGAATAATGATCGGTAAATAATCAATGGCTGAACTTTTTACTTCCATGGCGGCAAATATAGTAAATGTGCTGTTAACAAAAAAAGCTCCCGAAAGGTATCGGGAGCTTTTTGTTTATCGGTTAGATAATTTTATTACTTAGTTGTTTTAGCAGGCGCCGTTTTGCGGGCAAAGTAGGCTACTACCGATTTATTGGCCGGGTCATACTCCTTAGCTTTAGTATAAGCCTCTAAAGTTTTAGCCTCGTCCTTATCCTTGTATTCATAAAGATTGGCCATATAAACATAAGCCGCAGCCAAGTAACGTTTATCTGCGTCGCTTAAAGTAGGTTTAGCAGAGGTCAAAGTGATATACTTCTCGTAGTACGGCTTAGCCAAACCTTTGATATTGTTCCTGTCAGCATCTTTTAAGTCAGCAATGTAACCTTTATATTGGTACACAGCTGCTACCGGTGTAGTTGCTTTACGCTCGATATAGCTGAAAGCCGAATCTGCCTTAACAAGCACTGCAGAATCTGCTTTAGGGTTATTGCTGTCGAAAGCGAAGAAATAACTCAAAGCCTGAGCAAAGCGCTCTTGCAAAGTACCTTTTTTAGATTTATCAAAGTACTCCTGATACGCGTTACCGGCATCAGCATATTTCTTTTTTCCGTAAGCGTCTTTAGCTATCTCTAAGAAAACGTCGGCTTTGGTAGTATCCATCGCGTAAGCTTTCTTCAGGTCATTGATACCTGTCGAATCGCTCTTAGCTAATTTCAAACGGCCTAAGTTCAGGTAGTCGGTTGCTAATACACGTTTTTCACCGGCTTCGCCAATGAACTTGTTCAATGCGGTGATACCTGCGTCGTAATCCTTGTTCTCTAACGCTGAGTAACCTAAATAACGGTAAACACGCAGGTTAGAAGCGGCTGACTTAGCCAATTGGGCGGTAACCTCTTGCAAGGTCTTAAACTCACCGGCATTATACAAGAAGTCGGCATACCGTAATTGCGACTCGATGGACATGTCTGTCAAGCTTAAATACTTACGGTAGTGCTCCACACCCTCTTTAACTTTAGCTGATGCTACTTTGATATCTTTGTTAGCCTGACGCAGGTCGGTCTCAGCCCATTCGCGGTAAGCCGGGCCAAAGTTAGGGTCGATGGTCAAAGCGGCATTGAACTCGTTAGTAGCCGACTCCCAGTTATTAGCATATCTCCACAATACACCTTCAGCAACGTGGGCAGTTACCGATTTAGGGTCGATAGCTAATGCTTCTGAATAGTTTTTGTAAGCGTCGTTACTCTTCAACTGAGATATCAAAGCATTACCTGCAGTTACATACAGTTCGGCATCCTTAACCTTAGGGTTAGCAGTTTTGCCTTTCTCTAACACAGCGATGGCCGATTCGGCATTAGCCTGAGATACGGTTGTTGCAGGGGCTACGATAAGCAAGTAGCTGCGGCCAACATAGTCGTAAACCTTAGTGTCTTTTGGCGATAACGACAGCGCTTGGTTAAAGTTGCTGGTTGCACCCGCCTCATCTTTATCTAAACGGGCTGCTGCACCTAAACCAACAAAATTAAGGGCAAATTTACCGTCGGCGGCAATACCTTTATTGAAGGCAGCTTTGGCCGAATCGGCATACTCTTGCTTAATGTAGGTCCAACCCAGGTAAAACTGGTTCTCGGCACTGTTAGGCTGAGTTGTGGTCAGTCCTTTAAGCATTGTCTTAGCTTTTTGATATTGTTCGGCGTCGATAGCTTTTTTGGCGTCGGCGAGACTTTGCGCAAAAACTGACGATCCTATAAATATCGTTGCCGTTGCGGTCATCGCTATTCTTTTGATCATTTCCATGGCTTTTATTTATAGTTTTAGTTTACTCGTTCTGTATTCTGTTCTTTTACTATGTTGATCTCTCTGCCAGGCATTACTTCTGGTAATATGCCCGATTTTAGAATGATCCGTTGCCCCCTGTCGCTTAACACAAAAGAGGCAAACCCTTTTCCCAATCCATCGCGCCCGGTACAATCAATAATGTACAACGACCGTATGAACGGATATGTTTTTAGAGCTAAAGATTCCTGCGATGGTTTAGTAAACCCAATGTCATCTTTGCGGGAGTTGTCCTTAACACCTACTATCTTCACTTTTTTAACGTCATCGGCATAATCCTTATCAGGATCGTTCAACCAGCTAAAGCCAGTTATACCAATGGAGTTAGGATGGGTAGCTACATAGCGTATCACCTCTTTATTATTCTTAAGGGCATAAACGTTTTTTGCCTTAAGTTCTTTTGTGCCGGCCAGGTCTTTCAAATATCTTACCAAACTGGAGTTGGGGTTATCAAAAACTACACTTCTGTCGCTTTTAAATTCTCCGTTCAGCATCGCTTTCACTTCAGATACAGTGATCGTAGTATCGGCCGAGGCTTGGTTTACGATCAACGAAACTGCGTCTATAGCGAACCTGTTAGCATCAGGTGGCCTTGTATGCTGTATCATCAGCCGCCTTTCGTCGGCAGTAAGATCCCGGGTCATTATAGCGTAAGGGATACTATCAGTAAGCAGCAGGCTCAGTAGCTCGTTCTCGGTCTTGTACAGCAACCTTGGCTTAGCCTCGGTATAGCTGGATGTGAAAACGAAAAGTTCTTCTTCTATGATCGGTGCACACGATTCGTCTATCAACATATCGGTTTGGCCGGCCATAAAGGTATCCGCATTCTTTTCGGGCACCTTTTTCTTTCTCTTGCAGGCAGGAGCGGCTAATATAGAAAGCCCTGCCAACAAAAAGAAAATAAATTTGATCTTAATACTCATCAGTTTGCTTTTTAAAGATCAGCCTCGAACTGCGCAGTATCCCGTAAATGATACATATCACCCCAAAACCTATCCTCAGGTGCTCGGGCAGGGCCATAGCGGTTATCAGCTTGGGCCAAAACAATATCATCAGGCCAAAGGCCGAAATACTGACCAGTAGGGCGATCCCTAAAATGAGCAAAAACCGCCTTGGGGGCGATTTTTGCTCACGTTTATAAAAATATGACATTGATATTCTTATTGTTCAGACAATGTAAAGCTGATAGGAACTGTGTATTGCTGACGTACAGCACGACCGTTCTGCATACCCGGCTTCCATTTTTTTGAACCTTTAACTACACGTACAGCCTCCTCGTCGCAACCGCTGCCGATACCACGAAGTACTTTAATGTCCGTCAAGGCACCATCTTTCTCAACTACGAAGGTTAAGAACACTTTACCCTGAACGTTATTTTCACGTGCAACCGAAGGATACTTCATGGTATTCTCCAGGTACTTGTAGAATTTGTCGATACCACCCGGGTACTCGGCACTTTCTTCTACCGCGCTAAAGATCTCGTTAGAGTCCTCAGTTACTGCTTTCACGTCAGAGTTACCTACAGGCTCGTCGATACGTACTTCGGCAGTTGGGTCACCTTTCTGATCTTTCTGACCCGGATCAGCTACCTTCAGCTCTTCCACGGTCGGTGGATCTTTCTCTTTAACCTCGTTATCCGGTTTTACTACCGGAGGCGGGAAACGAACCTGGTCAACCTTCGGTTTTGGTGGTTCCGGAGGTGGAGGAGGTGGTTTCTTGGTCTCATCCAGTGGTGGAGGTGGTTTTAAGTTCACCTCGGTAATGATCTTCGGTTTTTCCTTGGCTTTAGGAATAAATTTCTGGATCTTATTAATAACAGTTGGCGTACCTACAGCAACTACAAAGAATAGCAGTGTTATTGATAGTGCCTTTACGGTGTTCCATGGATTTTGCTTGCGCAACTCATAAGCACCGTAAGCCTTGTTCCTGTCATTAAACACGATCTCCAGCCATTCCGGTTTTAGAATATCTAATTTTGAACCTAACATGGGCTTTCTTTCTTTTAATGATTTAACGACTAAAGATATAGTTTATTATTTAATAATGCAACTAAAATCTTAGTTTATTTTTAATAGTTACCGTCGCGCTTTAAAAGCTCAATTTCTAATGGTAAAATATCAACGATAGCGCGAATCTCTATTTTAGCGATGTTCAACTCGTCCATGATATCTACCATGTTCCTGTAAACTGACTTATCGCTCGGTTTAACCAGCACGATCATTGGTTTACCACCCGACTCTTCCTCGATCGTTTTTTTAAGATCGAACAATGTTTTGCGGATGCCATCTTTACCAAAGTTATCGGTAGTAGGTGCTTGTCCTTTGTAAGGTACACCAGGTAAACCGCGGTACCACTCTATCTTATTGTCTTTACCCAACAGGATAGTTAACGTACGCGACTCAGGAACCGGTTTCTCGTCCTTTTTAATTTCGTCTTTATCCGGCATGGTAAGGTCCATCGCCTTTGGTTTGTTCAGGGTAGTGGTCAGCATGAAGAAAGTAACCAATAAGAAAGCCAAGTCAACCATGGCCGTAAGGTCCACTCGGGTTGACTTCTTCTTGGTTCTGACCTTCCCGCCGCCCTTCTTACCCCCACCGGAGGTGTCTAATTCTGCCATCTTCTTATTTAGGTAAGGATTTAACGTTGGTGATCAACGCGAATTTGTTAACTTTTTGTTTTTGCAAGGCTTTAATAAGCTTAGCAAACGTTGGATACTCTTCTTTTCCGTCGCCTTTAATAGCTATACGCAATTCCTTATTGTTAAGGTTTTTGGTGACGATACGGGCTTCTTTAACCCAATAAAAAAGCTGGCTTTCGGTAGTGGTGTCTGTTGGGATACCTTGCGATTTATATTCCTTCCGTTCGTCAGGAGATAGAGCAAGGAAGCCTTTAAGATTTTGAATGTCGACACCAAAGCTTGGCAGCGATGCAAAAACAGCTTTCTCTTCCGGAGTGAAAGCGATGCTATATCTTCTGCCCATTTGGTCCAACAACTCCTCGCGTGTTTTTTGGCCTTCTACACCAAAGAACACTTTGCCTTGGCCTACGGTCAAAATAGCAACGTCCGACTCGGGCAATTGCACGTTGATCGCGGTAGCAGGAGCGTCCACCGGGATAGGGTCATCCGTACGGGGCTTTGCTGTTAATATAAAGAAAGTAAGCAACAGGAACGCCACGTCGCACATCGCGGTCATGTCTATCGCTGTACTCTTTCTTGGGATCTTTACTCTTGGCATAATGTTGTTTGTTAAATAAAACGTTAGTGGATGGGTTTATAAAGCCCGGCACAAAAGGCCGGGCTTTAAACATATATACACTAAATTTTTATTTGTTTTTGTGAGACGCCGCAAATGTTTGTACAATGCTGAAACCTGTTTCGTCGATAGCGTAAGTTAAGCTGTCGATCTTAGAGGTAAAGATGTTGTACATGATGATAGAGAAAGCTGAAGTACCGATACCTAAAGCGGTATTGATCAATGCTTCAGAGATACCTACCGCCAGAGCTGATTGGCTTGGAGCACCAGATGCACCCAGTGCCTGGAAGGCCTTGATCATACCTGTTACTGTACCTAACAGACCCAACAATGTACCGATAGATACTAAAGTTGCGATGATAGTTAAGTTTTGCTCTAACATTGGCATTTCAAGAGCGGTAGCCTCTTCGATATCTTTTTGGATGGCCAAAGTTTTTTGGTCAACGTCCAGATTAGGCTCTTCTTCCATCTCTTTGTATTTTTTCAAGCCAGATTTGATAACGTTAGCTACCGAACCTTTTTGTTTGTCGCACTCTGCAGACGCAGCAGCGATGTTACCTTGATTCAAGAAAACTTGGATCTTGTGTACAAATGAATCAACACTGCTTGTACCTGAAGCTTTACCGATAACTACGAACCTCTCGATAGAGAAAACGATAAGCATCAATAACATGGTCATCAGTACCGGTACGATCACGCCGCCTTTGTGTACAGTACCGAAAACGTCGGTCGGGTCGCCGTGCTCAACATCGCCTCCTTTGTAGTGGCTTGGATCACCCAAAACGAAGATAAATAACAGGATAGCGATAACGAAACAGATCGGGATAACCAGGGTAGAGAAAATACCTGACTTAGATCCGCCTTCTTTTTTCTGAGCAGGTGTAGTTGGTTTTGGTGCGTTTGCCATTACTTTTAAAATTTAGTTTTTAGTTTTTGTTTATATGTTATAGTTAATTAAATAATGCGCTTTTAAGCAGGATAACAAATTTATAATTTAATTGACATAAAAAAACGTAGTGCTGTACAATTAATAATTTTTTAATATCCGTTTTATCAAGTTCGTAATTTATCGCCTTGTAATAGCGAGGTCAAAAAAGACGTTCACAGGCTGCAAAAAACAATTTTTTACAATAAAAACCATTTTTTTCAAGATTAGCAAATACCGATCTGATAAAAGTGTGTAACTAAAATGATATAGTGGCGTCTAAACAAACGCCTAATTTTATTGCCTAACGCCGCTATTGGCCCAAAACTTTATTTGGTTTTTGGTCATCAGCACCGATCAGCCACCCTATCGTTGACCAACATCAACTAATTATATCGTTAAAGATACAGATGTTTGGTGATATTCACTTGTTTGCTGTTAATTTTTCCGCAGCGGTACGTCCCCTCTTACATTAACAAGCAAATGGTAAACGTAACAGTGTGTACATTATTTTGTTTCTTTACCTTAAATATATGTCAAATACGGGTCAGCAACCTTTCAGCACTAAACAATTAAGGCAAATAGCCAGGCGACTTACCATGGTAGAGAATGATCTGCCCGGTGCGATGCAATTATTAGCCAATGCCGACTTGAGCCGCAACACGCCTATTATAGGTATAACCGGCCCGCCGGGTGCTGGCAAAAGCACTTTGGTGAACGCCTTGATAGCCGAACTTACCACAGGAAGCAAAAAGGTAGCCGTATTAGCTGTCGACCCAACATCGCCATTCAATCATGGGTCACTACTGGGCGACAGGATAAGGATGGCCGCCCACTTTAACAACCCTAACGTTTTCATCAGATCGATAGCTACCCGCGGATCGCTCGGCGGCTTATCTGCCCGTACCATTGAAATGACCGACGTTTTACGGGCCGAAGGGTTTGATCATATTATTGTGGAGACCGTTGGCGTAGGCCAGTCAGAAATAGAGATAGCCGGGCTGGCCGATATCACTTTATTGGTACTGGTACCCGAGAGTGGCGACGAGATCCAGAACATCAAATCGGGCATTATGGAAATTGCCGATGCCTTTATTATAAACAAGGCCGATCGCGATGGCGCCGACACCTATTATAATACACTACAAAAACTGCTTGCCCAAAGCGGCAAACCTATGCCCATATATAAGGCTATAGCATCGCAAAATAAAGGCATGGCCGAAATAGCCGAATTTGTATCTCTACAAACGCATCATCCGAACCCTAAACGCGCCATGTTACTTGCCGAAAAAGCCTGGCAGATCATCCGTGACCGGCGCATGGCCAATATCGACAAAAAAAAGCTCCAGCAGGATATTGCTGAAGCTTTGACCCGTGATGGGTTTAATCTTTATCAGTTCTTATTGAATGCGAAAGTCGAAATTTCAAATTCGAAATGATCTTTGAATGCGTCGATAACTCAACTCATTCGCTCTCGATAGCTATCGGGATCACATTCCGACTTTCGCATTCCTTGATCAAGAGTTCATAATACTCTCGATCTCGTCAGCCTCTACCGGGATGTTGGCCATCAGGTCGATGTTACCGGTCTCTGTGATCAAAATGTTATTCTCGATACGGATACCCAAACCTTCGGCAGGGATATAGATGCCCGGCTCGCAGGTAAGGATGTTACCTGCGGCAAACGGCGTGTACCGACTGGCAAAGTCATGCACATCTATACCCAGATGGTGCGATGTGCCGTGCATAAAGTACTTTTTATAGGCCGGCATTTTAGGGTCCTGCTTTTCTACATCTTGTTTGGTGAGCAGGCCAAGTCCGATCAGTTCGCTGGTCATGATCTTACCAACCTCATCGTGATACTCGTTCCAGATGGTACCTGCCACCAATAATTGCGTAGCGGCACGCATCACACGCAGCACAGCATCATAAACCTGGCGCTGGCGCGGGGTGTAACGGCCATTAACCGGTATCGACCGGCTCATATCGGCATTATAGTTAGCGTACTCGGCCGCCCAATCGAAGAGGATCACATCGCCGTCCTTACAGGTCTGATTGTTATCTATATAATGCAGCACAATTGCGTTTGGCCCCGAAGCAATGATAGGGCTGTAAGCGTGCCCGGTAGCACCTTGGCGGATGAACTCGTGAATGATCTCGGCCTCTATCTCGTACTCGTTAACACCCGGTTTAACAAACTTCAACGTGCGGATAAAAGCATCGCGAGTAATGTCGCAGGCTTTTTGGGTCAGCTCTACTTCGATCGTTGACTTTACGGCCCGCAGATCCCGCATGATCGGCGCCGACCGCTCGTAATGATGGAGCGGATATTTAGCACGCAGATCGTTCAGGAAACGCAGATCACGATACGGAACAGTGTGCGCGTAACGGTCATTCTCGTTAGTGTTGATGTAGATGTGTTCGGCATAGTGGATAATGCTATGCAAAATGTTGTCAAAATCGGACAGCCAATATACTGCCTCGATGCCGGACGCCGTTTTAGCCTCTTCCTTAGTGTACTTATGACCCTCCCAAACAGCAATGTGTTCGTTAGTTTGTCTTAAAAAAAGTACTTCTTTGTACAACGGATTAGGACAATCCGGAAACAAAAGCAGTATAGTTTGCTCCTGATCTATACCCGACAGGTAAAAAAGATCGGCATTTTGCTTAAAAATAAAATTTTGATCCCCGCTTCTTACAAATTCATCATTTGCATTAAAAAGAGCTATTGAGGCCGATTTTAATCGCGAGACGAAATTTTTTCTATTAAAAGTAAATAAGTCACTACTTATTGGTAGGTATTTCATTATTAAAATTGATTTTGGTCTGTCCGAAACAAATTTTCTATTTCTTTGTCCTAAGAATGCGACAAAATTGGAACAGTGTTTGGTAATAGAATTCAAACATAATTACTAATTTTGGAAAAAAATCACAATTAATTGTTTAATCTAAAAAAACTATGAACTATTCTACATTAAAGAAAACAGTAGCCTTATCGTTCGTTGCAGCTATGGGTTTTGGCGTGGCAAACGCTCAAACAACGGATGGCACTGGAACCACGACCCCAAAAGTATTTGGTGGTGCTGGTCAGTACAGAACTTGGTACTTTGGCATTAACGCAGGCGCAACTTCACCTGCATTAGCGACCGGTGGTAGCCAGGATTACAAAAGCCACGATATCAAACCAGCTTTTGGTATCAATGTAAGGAAACAATTGGCTCACCAATTTGGTATCCAATTGGATTTACAAGGTGGTTGGGTTGGTTTCAGCAACCGTACAAATGCAGATCCGGGCGCATCTCGTGATAACCGTAAAGCTGTTAAGACTTTTTATCAGTCTGCCGCTTTAGGTGGTGTGTTCAACTTTGCAACTATCGACTTTTTACACCGTAAAAACTCTGTTAACTTCTTCGCTAAAGCGGCTATCGGTTTGGCTAACTACCACCCAGAGATCACTTTGCCTAACGGTACCACTGCGACCGATCCAGCAGCTGCTTACTATAACACTGATGGCACAAAGAAATGGGTTCAAGAGATGATCGTCCCTGTTGGTGTTGGTGTTAAATTCCGTTTAA
Organism: Mucilaginibacter myungsuensis; assembly: GCF_015222005.1. GTDB lineage: Bacteria > Bacteroidota > Bacteroidia > Sphingobacteriales > Sphingobacteriaceae > Mucilaginibacter > Mucilaginibacter myungsuensis. The sequence continues at coordinate 635,813 of NZ_JADFFL010000003.1, forward strand.
GCGAGGTAACTGCTTTAAACTTTGGTTACGATCAAACTTTTGTTAACGGCGACAACTTTGACGGTTTGAACAGAGCTTATCCAACTAAAGACCGTTACTCTTACGGTTACGGTGGTTTAGAGTTCACTTTAGGTTCAAAATCAAAACCAGATCTTCAGTGGGTTAACCCAGTAGCTTTAATGTACGACGAGTTGTACGATGCTGAGTTACGTAAAGAAGTTGCTGCTTTGAAAGGCCGTGTTGCTAACGTAGAAACTGCTGTTAACGACCTGAAAAAAGATTCTGATGGTGACGGTGTATCTGATCAATTTGACAAATGCCCTAACACTCCTGCTGGTACAGTAGTTGACGGTGCTGGTTGCGAGATCAAATTCCCTGCTGCTGTTGCTGCTCCTGCTGAGCCTGTTGCTGCTGCTTACTCTGCTATCCAATTTGATTTTGATAGCTCAGTATTACGTACTTCTTCTTACCCAGCTTTAGATGCTACTTCAGCTGACTTAAGAAGCGGTTCAGGTAGCTTAGAAGTACAAGGCTTCGCTTCATCAGAAGGTACTGCTGCTCACAACTTACGTCTTTCTAAAGACCGCGCTAATGCAGTTAAAACTTACCTGGTTAACTCAGGTGTTGATGCAAAACGCGTTAAAGTAAAAGGCTTTGGCGAAACTAAACCAATTGCTGACAACTCTACAGAAGAAGGTCGTGTATTGAACCGTCGTGTTCAATTCCAACGCTAATTATCTCGCAAAGAGTAATTAAATAATTGGAAGGCCCTGAATATTCAGGGCCTTCTTTTTTTTGCATAGATTTGTAGCATGTACTTTTTTAGAAAGAAAGACCCCAACAGGCCGATCAACTTTAACCTGAAGGTGATGCACATGATCAACGCCATTGCTATCACCATGTTCGTAGCCGGGATGATCTATAAACTACTGGACTGGTTCGTTCTTTCGAAATAGTGCTTTGAGTCCGGAAGTCGGAAAGACCGAAAGTCCGGAAGTAGAAATAAAGTCGCAAATACTAAAATTCACACCTAATATCCGGACCTTCCGACTTACGCGGACTTCCGAACTTCCAACAAACTATGAAAGACATCGTTAGCACCAACGCCCCTGCCCCTATCGGCCCGTACAGTCAGGCTATCGTAGCAGGTAACTTATTATTCGTGTCAGGCCAGGTAGCCATTAACCCCGTAACCGGCGACTTAGTTCAGGACAGCATTAAAGCCGAGACTACCCAAGTGATGGAGAACATCAAAGCCATCCTTACAGAGGCAGGTACCGATTTTGCCCATATTGCCAAAACCACTATCTTTTTAAAAGACATGGCTTTTTTTGCCGAGGTAAATGAGGTATACGGCTCTTACCTTACCCAACCCTTCCCTGCGCGGGAGACCGTTGCCGTTGCCGGTCTGCCCAAAAATGTGAACGTAGAAATATCAGTGACCGTACTATTAGGTTAATGACCAAACAAAAAACGAGTGCACTATATCTTGCTTGTGCTATTGCCGCCGCGGTGATATGGGGTTTTTTTGCGTTCCCGCTAAGGCATATCAAGCAATACTCGCCGCAGCAGATCCTTTACTACCGCATATTTACATCCTTCGCAATTGTGTGGGCTATCAACTTGATGTTCCGCAAAAAGCAATTGCAGGCCGACTATCAATTAGTAAAGGCAATGGGAAGTAAAGAGCGCAGGCGCATCCTGCTATTATTCCTCGCATCAGGCATATTTATCACTTTTAACTGGTACACGTTTATCCATGTGGTTAACCACGTCAGCTTGAAGGCGGCATCATTTGCTTACATGGTTTGCCCGATACTGACCGCAGCCGGAGGCTTCCTGATATTGAAAGAACAAGTGACCCGTTTAAAATTGATCGCCATCGCTATAGCGATCTTAAGTGTGGGCATACTTTCCACCGCGTCCGTATCGCAAGCCATGTGGTCGGTAGTCATCGCGGCAACTTATGCCCTGTACCTGATCCTGCAAAAGGTTTTGAACCGGTTTGATAAGCTTAATTTATTAGGCATCAATCTGCTGATATCGACGCTGATCCTGCTGCCCTTTTATTTTCATGATGCCAAGCCTGTACCGGCCGAGGTTGATTTTTGGGCTATGATATTGATCATTGCTGTTTTGATGACCATTGTGCCGTTGTTCTTAAGTTCGTACGCACTAAATGGTATTCCATCATCAACGCTCGGGATCACGATCTACGTAAACCCGGCCATATCTTTCACCGTTGCCATTGTAGCTTTTGGCGAACACGTAACCTTGCAACAGATAGGCGGATACTTGCTATTGATCGTAGCGGTGATTATTTTTAACTGGCCGGTGATCAGCTCACTATTCGGACCTAAAGATCCGGGAACAGATAACATCAAACCCATACCTCAACATTGAACCAGACTTTTCAAACACCGGTAGAATACTTGAAGGGCACTGGCCCTTCGCGCGCCGAGGTACTGAAAAAGGAACTGGGCATTTATACTTTTGAGGATGTGCTGCGGCATTTTCCTTTTAAGTATATCGACCGTACCAAATTTTATAAGATACGCGATACTAACCCTGACATGCCGCATGTGCAAGTCATCGCCCGCCTTACCCATAAAGAGATCGTAGGCGAAAAACAGACCAAGCGCCTGGTAGCACAGGTGCAGGACGATACGGGTACAATGGAGCTGGTATGGTTCCAGGGCATAAAATGGGTTGAAAAATATTTGGTTACCGGCAAAGCTTACATCTTGTTCGGCAAGCCGGGATCGTTCAATGGTAAAGCCCAAATGTCGCATCCCGAGGTTGAGCAATATTCGGCTGAGGCCTTTCGCCGGCAGGGGAATGCGACCTTGCAGCCCGTCTATAGTTCGACCGAGAAACTTAAACAGTTCAGTTTAGATAGCAGAGGTCTGCAAAAGATGACCTCTTTCCTGATCGAGCAACATGCCCGTGAGATACCCGAGAACCTGCCCTCACCTATCATCAATAAATTAAAATTGATGAACCGGGCGGAGGCCTACCGCAACATCCATTTCCCAACAGATGCTAATGCACTCGCAGAAGCCACTAAGCGGTTAAAGTTCGAGGAACTGTTCTTCATCCAGCTAAAATTACTTCGCAACAAATTGTTGCGGACGCAAAAGTTCAAGGGCAATGTGTTCGATAAGGTGGGCCATTACTTTAACGAGTTCTATCAGCATAAGCTACCGTTCCAACTCACCGGCGCGCAAAAGCGGGTACTGAAAGAGATACGCTTAGATACCCAGCGCGGCGTACAAATGAACCGCCTGCTGCAAGGCGACGTAGGCAGCGGCAAGACCATTGTGGCATTGATGAGTATCCTGATCGCCTTGGATAACGGCTTCCAGGCCTGCTTTATGGCACCAACAGAGATCCTTGCTAATCAGCATTACCTAACGGTGAAGAATATCATCGGCGATGACTTTATCAATATCGCCCTGCTGACAGGATCCACCAAGCAGAAAGACCGTACCCAACTTCACAAGCAATTAGAGGATGGCTCGCTGCATATCCTCTTTGGTACGCATGCACTGATCGAGGACAAGGTACAATATAAAAATCTTGGTTTTGTAGTGATAGACGAGCAGCACCGCTTTGGCGTGGAACAGCGCGCCAAACTGTGGCGAAAGAACACGATACCGCCGCACGTGTTGGTGATGACGGCTACCCCTATACCCCGTACTTTGGCCATGACGTTGTACGGCGATCTGGATGTGTCTGTAATTGACGAACTACCTGCCGGACGGAAGCCTATCGAAACACTACACTTTTACGAGAATCAGCGCCTGCGCATGTTTGGCATGATGAAACAGGAAATTGCCAAGGGCCGTCAGATCTACGTTGTTTACCCGCTGATCAAGGAAAGTGAAAAGCTGGACCTGAAGAATCTGGAGGATGGGATCGAAGTTATGAGCCGAGAGTTTCCCTTGCCGCAATACCGCTTGAGCATTGTCCACGGTAAATTGAAACCTGCCGAAAAGGATTACGAAATGCAACGCTTTGTAAAAGGCGAAACACACATTATGGTAGCGACCACTGTTATTGAGGTGGGCGTGAACGTGCCTAATGCCTCGGTAATGATCATAGAGAATGCCGAACGTTTCGGCTTATCGCAATTACACCAGTTACGAGGGCGTGTTGGCAGGGGCGCCGAGCAATCTTTCTGTATTTTGATGAGTGACGTTAAGTTGAGTAGAGATGGGCGGATCCGTTTGGATACTATGGTAAAGACCAATAACGGCTTTGAGATATCCGAAATAGACCTCCAACTGCGCGGTCCCGGCAACATCGAAGGTACCCAACAAAGCGGCGTGTTAGACCTTAAACTTGCCGACCTTACCGCAGATCAGCAACTGTTGATGCTTGCCCGTAAATGCGTGGAGGAAATGTTTGAACAAGATCCGCAGCTCAGCCATCCAGAAAATCAGATCCTGCACCAAAGCTTCTTGTCTAAAAAAGATGGGTTGAGTTGGGATAAGATCTCGTAGCGACGGTCTTGTCTTTTATTTATTCACCGGCTATTTACATACACTACCTACCGGGAAACAAGGAATACCACGAATACCAAATTTAAACTATAAAGAAAGTTAACAAAGGTTAACATATTTCAAACTATCTAAAACATAATTATATGATAATCAGATACTTATTCTTTGTAGTTCTAAAGCAAGATACGAATAAGTCAAGAGTACGCCACGCTCTTGGCCAGCGCTGCATAGCATTGCCGGTTGTGGGTAGAGAGAGGTTTACCACAATACATTCCGCAGAACCCCTTCCTGCCGTTGCGCACCAGCCGCAGCGCCCTTCCCCAGGGAAGGAATTATATAAAAGACCTGTAACAATCCCTACCTCTCTGCGTCCAAACTGCTGATCAACACCTACGTTATGCAGTTCAAAAATATCTTCCGCAAAAAAGTCAATGCTAACAAACCTAAAAAGTCAGCCTTGCGCGAGTGGGGCGATGCATTGTTGTTCGCGCTCATCGCATCGACCATTGTGCGTGGTATTATTTTTTCTGCTTATGCGATACCATCAGGATCGATGGAAGGTTCGTTATTGATAGGCGACCATTTATTTGTAGACAAGCTGGCTTACGGCGCAAGGATGCCGATCACCCCGGTAACCGTCCCGTTCACCGAGCCGACCGTTTACGGTGTAAAAACTTATTGGGACGGTATCGAATTACCTTACTATCGCCTGCCGGGCTACACCGAACCAAAAAAAGGCGACTGCGTAGTATTTAACAAACCCGAAGAATTAGAGACCCCGATAGACCAGCGTACTACCCTGATCAAACGTTGCCAGGCCACCCCGGGAGATGAGTTGCGGATCATTAATTCACAAGTGTACATTAACGGTAAGCCTGCCGCTAACGCCCCACGCTCGTTAATGGAATACGTGGTACAGACCGATGGTAAAGATATCAATCAGCTATTGCTGACAGACCTAAGCATCCAAACCGTGCAGCAATTAAGCCTTGATCAATATGTGATGCTGGTACCGCTGGACAAACTAAAAGAGTTTAAAAGCTATTCGAATATTAAGAGTGTAGAGCCGGTCTTGGTTCCCGCAACGCAATATGATAGCACGATATTCCCGCACAGCGACCATTTTAAATGGAACCTGGATAATTTTGGCCCGCTGGTAATGCCTAAGAAAGGGATGACTGTTGCCCTGAACGATTCGACCCTGACCTTGTATCGCATGGCGATAGAAAGTCACGAAGGGAACAAAGTAGAGACCAATGGCAAAGATATCCTCATCAATGGTTCAAAAGCCGACACCTACACTTTTAAAATGAATTACTACTGGATGATGGGCGATAACCGCCACAATTCCCTCGACTCACGTTTTTGGGGTTATGTGCCGGAGGACCATATCATCGGCAAAGCAGCAGTAACCTGGTTAAGTACCGACTCATCGGCCAACAACATGCTGAATAAGGTGCGTTGGAATAGGTTTTTTAGGTTGATCAAGTAACAGGAATGCGAAAGGCGGAATGTCAAATGCGAAATGAGCTTAAGTAGACTGCATAAGCAAACTATCCTTTGGGCCAACTGTTATATTTGCACCAAAACATAAACGCTATGGCAACTTTTGCGGATATTATAAAGTCGGACACACCGGTGCTGATCGATTTTTCGGCCGAGTGGTGCGGACCATGTAAAATGATGGCCCCTATCCTGAAACAACTAAAAGATATGGTGGGCGACGGCGTAAAGATCATTAAGATAGACGTTGACAAGAACCCGCAAGCCGCGGGTGCTTACAATGTGCAAGGCGTACCAACACTGATCCTGTTTAAAGACGGTGATCTGAAATGGCGCCAGAGCGGCGTAGTGCAAGCCGCGCAATTGAAGCAGGTGGTGGAGCAGTTTAGTTAGGAGAGTCCGGAAGTCGGAAAGACCGAAAGCCTGGAAGATATTTGCGAGAAGTCATGCTGAAGTCGTTTTAGCACCTCATTTGCGGAGTTAAGACTTGCTGTGTTGACCTGCCTGATAGGTTCCCGAAACAAGTTCGGGATGACTTTTTTACCCTTAATACACCAACGCCAGTGGCCCATCCTTCACCACCAACACCGACCAACCCGGCTTAGACCCTGACTCGATACTGGCCACAAACTTATCCCGGATATAGATCCCAACCTCTACCGAACTATCACTGGCAGATAAGGTCCATTCACAGCGCAGTTCCTTTTCATCTTTGATCGGCTTAATGTCCGAACCGTCGGCAAGAAACTCTCTTGGGTTAAGATACGGACTTGACTGCATGGCCCAATTGCTATCCGTCGGGGCTTCGTCCTGATTATAAAGCCACACATCACCTATCACATCGCCAAACTCCAATAGATAAGCATAAGCTACTCTACCGTCATCCTCGATCAGGACGGAGTAAGCGTCATCAACCTCGCAAGCGATCTGTGTTAAAAATGTCGACATCTCGGTTTATTGAACTACACCATTCTCCTCGCGGTATTCTTGCTGCAACTCCAGCAGGCATTTGGCGCAAAGGCAGCCCTCGTAAAGTTCACTTACGTATTGCACCTCGTTTAAAGTTAACTGCACAGTGCTGCACTGGCACTTGGTGAATGAGTTGGCTTTACATTCAAAAGTGGCGCTGCAACGGTCGCAGTAAATAACCTCGTGTTTGGGGTGGAGCATTGGTGCAAAGGTAGGGAAATGGAGGATGAGAGCATACATGAGGGTGTCAATTTATGAGTGGGTGCAGGTGTATATAGTGATGAACTCAGCACGTCATTGCGATGCAAACCGACCGCTTACTTGCGAATTAGTTTTTATCGGCCCGATACATAAAACCAGCTAACTTTGTGAAATGGAGGAAATGAGTGACCTTGATTATAAACCGTTTTACGTAAATCACATAACGGAGGTAAATGACCATCATTATATTTTTAACGGTCATCCATATTGGGCGTACGACGAGGACATGTATCACGAGATACATATCAATGCAAACCGTCCCATAACACACGTGAAGCATTATGCTGACAGCTGTGTATTTATCGATGTAATTTCATCTGATAGATTAGAGATCTATGTTGGCAGTGAGTATTTCTCAGAATCTTGGAGTGACGGAGAAATTAGTTATCATAATTATTCTGTTGTAAGCCTCGAGAAAGCCTCGAAATTGGAATGGAAACCGAGATTTTTAAATTTAGAACTTGAGTTTAATAAATTGTTTAAGATCAGAATGTGTAAATATCTGATAACCAGAGATCATGTTGTAAACAACTATCAAAAAATTTACTCAGAGCGATCTCAAATCGAGACAGACTTTAGTTTAAATGATCCGGAAATTGTAGAAACTGGAATATTTAAAACTTTATTCTATTTGTTAGATAAAAGCCATTACATAACCCGCGACCAACTATATTACACAAATTACGAAGAGCGCTATTTTCGTCAATTGCTGAGACAAAATAAAAAGCAGCTGGAAACCAAAGACTGGAAAGACGATTATTTAGATCTGGAATTTATTTATAACTATTTATCAGATATTGATCTAAACGATTTTCAGTTAATGAAAACGCATGTTATAAGCATCTACACTGAGAGGTTCAATTTGACAGTAGACAACTTTAAATATAATTATACACACGTAGACGAACAGAAGTATCGCACCTTTTTTAATTCTCTAATGGATCAGTTAGATCTATAGCCCTTTAACCGCATCGGTTTTGCTGTTGTTCGTGTTTTGTAGCTGATTGTTTTCTGAATATCTGTGTTCACATGGATGCGAGCACGGATATCTTAAAACAAAACGGCCGGAAAGCTTTCGCTTCCCGGCCGTTTCTATTATTCCGACTTTAGACTATGAACTTACGCAGAGCAGGTCACACAACCTTCTTCCATCGAGCATGATGGGCCGGCTGGTATCTCGTCTGCTATTTGGTTAACCAGTTCAGGGATAACAGGGTCCATGTTTTTACCGCCCTGGTTCTCTACGGTGAATTTAACCGCTTGCGATGCTGCTTGGGTACGCAGGTAGTACATACCTGTCTTCAGGCCTTTCTTCCAGGCGTAGAAGTGCATCGAGGTCAGCTTGCTCGCGTTCGGCGAGTTGATGAACAAGTTCAACGATTGCGATTGGCAGATGTAAGCGCCACGGTCGGCAGCCATATCAATGATGTTACGCATCTTGATCTCCCAAACGGTTTTGTAAAGGTCTTTAAGATCTTGCGGGATCTCTGCAATATCCTGGATAGAACCGTTAGCACTAATGATCTTATCTTTCATACCACCGTTCCACAGGTTACGGTCAACCAAGTCGCGCAGTAAGTGTTTGTTCACGATCACAAACTCGCCACTCAATACACGGCGGGTATAAATATTTGAGGTGTATGGCTCAAAGCACTCGTTGTTACCCAAGATCTGCGAGGTAGATGCGGTCGGCATAGGCGCAACCAATAACGAGTTACGTACACCATGGTTCATTACGTCTAAACGTAAGTTCTCCCAATCCCAACGGCCGCTCTCCGGAGTAACACCCCACATATCAAACTGGAATTTACCTTTTGATAATGGCGAACCTTTAAAGGTTTCGTAAGCGCCTTCTTTAACGGCCAGATCTTTAGACGCGGTCATCGAAGCAAAGTAAATGGTCTCGAAGATATCCTTGTTCAGTTGTTTAGCCTCTTCGCTTTCAAATGGCATACGCAACAGGATAAAGGCATCAGCCAAACCTTGCACACCTAAACCGATAGGGCGGTGACGGAGGTTAGAGTATTCGGCTTCTTTAACCGGGTAGTAGTTATTATCAATGATCCTGTTCAGGTTCAAAGTAGCCTGGTAAGTTACCTCGTACAGTTTATCATGATCGAACACTCCGTTGATCACATAACGTGGCAAGGCTAAAGACGCCAGGTTACAAACCGCAACTTCTTTGTCTGATGTATACTCAATGATCTCGGTACAAAGGTTCGAGCTTTTGATAGTACCCAGGTTCTGTTGGTTAGATTTTGCGTTAGCAGCATCTTTATACAACAAGTACGGTGTACCGGTCTCTACTTGACTATCTAATACCGCGAACCAAAGTTCTTGTGCTTTGATGGTCTTACGGGCACGGCCTTCTCTTTCGTATTTGGTATATAGTTCAACAAATTCTTCGCTGTGGCACTCGGCTAAGCCTGGTGCTTCGTGCGGGCAGAATAAGCTCCAGTCCTCGTTAGCCTCAACGCGTTGCATGAACAGGTCAGACACCCACAGGGCGTAGAACAGGTCACGTGCACGCATCTCTTCTTTACCGTGGTTCTTACGCAAGTCCAGAAATTCGAAGATATCCGCATGCCAAGGCTCCAGGTAGATCGCGAAAGCGCCTTTACGCTTGCCACCACCCTGATCTACGTAACGTGCAGTATCGTTAAATACGCGCAGCATTGGGATGATACCGTTACTGGTACCATTAGTACCACTGATGTATGAGCCTGTTGCACGTACGTTGTGTATGCTCAAGCCAATGCCACCTGCGCTTTGTGATATCTTAGCGGTTTGCTTTAAGGTATCGTAAATGCCGTCTATACTGTCGTCTTTCATGGTCAACAAGAAACATGATGACATTTGCGGTTTGGGGGTACCCGCGTTAAACAGTGTAGGGGTTGCGTGTGTGAACCAGCGCTCGCTCATCAGGTTGTATGTTTTGATGGCGCTTGCGATATCGTCTTTATGGATACCTACCGATACACGCATAAATAAATGCTGCGGGCGTTCAGCTATTTTACCGTCCAACTTTAACAGGTATGATTTCTCAAGGGTTTTGAAACCAAAGTAATCAAAGCCAAAGTCGCGGTCATATATAATACTGCTATCCAGTTCTTCGGCGTTATCGCGAATGATCGCGTAAACGTCGTCGGCTAATAAAGCGGCGTTCTTACCGTTCTTAGGATCTACATATTCGTATAGATTCTTCATCGTTTCAGAGAACGACTTGATGGTATTTTTATGCAGGTTAGATACAGCTATACGCGATGCCAGTAACGCGTAATCGGGGTGCGTAGTGGTCAATGATGCTGCCGTCTCGGCTGCAAGGTTGTCTAATTCAGATGTGGTCACACCGTCAAACAAACCTTCAATTACTTTTTTAGCCACATCGATAGGGTCTACCAACGATGGAAAACCATAGCACAGTTTCTCTATCCGTGCGGTGATCTTGTCAAATTTTACGGATTCTTTTTTACCGTCTCTTTTTACTACGTACATTTTTTGTCCCCCTTTTTTTGTTCCGCTTTACCGGAACCTGTTTCTTGTTCTGTTAATTAACCCAGTATAAAGTGTGAAGGTTGGTTTTGTATTTCTTGTGATGATCAGTTTTCCACAGGTCTCTGGTTAACCGATCACCGTTCACTGTCTCTAAAAATCCTCGTCCAGTGAAAATGCTTTGCTGTCGGCACCGCCGGTGTTCATTACACCGCTTTTTTGATAGTCGCCTACACGTTTTTCAAAGAAGTTGGTTTTGCCTTGCAGCGATATCATCTCCATAAAGTCGAAGGGATTGGTAGCGCCGTATACTTTTGGATAACCCAGTTCGCCTAACCAACGGTCGGCCACAAATTCGATATATTGACTCATCAGCTTCGCGTTCATACCGATCAAGGCTACCGGTAAGGCATCGGTGATAAATTCTTTCTCGATCTCTACCGCGTCTTTAATAATGCCGGTAACTACCTCGGTGCTCAGCTTGTTCTCTAACATGCTGTACAACAAACAAGCAAACTCGCAGTGCGAACCTTCGTCGCGAGATATCAACTCGTTACTAAAGGTCAAGCCCGGCATTAAGCCGCGTTTCTTTAACCAAAAGATAGAGCAGAAACTACCCGAGAAGAAGATACCCTCAACAGCCGCAAATGCTACCAAACGCTCGGCAAATGTTCCGTTCTCTATCCAACGCATGGCCCAGTCCGCTTTTTTAGTTACACAAGGGATGGTGTCGATAGCGTGGAACAAACGGTCTTTTTCGGCCGGATCTTTTATATAAGTGTCGATCAGTAAAGCATAGGTCTCCGAGTGGATATTCTCCATCATGATCTGGAAACCATAGAAGCAACGCGCCTCGGGCAATTGCACCTCGCTCATAAAGTTTACGGCTAGGTTCTCGTTAACGATACCATCGCTTGCCGCAAAGAAAGCCAGGATGTGTGAGATGAAGTGGCGCTCGCCATCGTTCAGGTTATCCCAATGTTTCAGGTCGTCAGAAAGATCGATCTCTTCAGCGGTCCAAAAGCTTGCTTCCGACTTTTTGTACATCTCCCATATCGCGGGATATTTTATCGGAAGGATCACAAAGCGGTCCTTATTTTCTCTTAGTAATAGTTCGTTTTCCTGACTCATGTTTCGCCCTGTTTATCCTTAAACTTATATTTATTTCGTACCCCCACATTACAGCCGACAGTGCCGCCTCTGCTCTTTTTGTATCAAAAGCAGCTTACAAGGTTCTGACTTCTTTAAAATGTATAGGGTTTTAACATCCTTCGGCGACCGTTTGTGTGTTAACGCCTGATCATCATAACGTTAACAAAGTATTAGTAGATGTCGATAGCCGATCGAAGGACTGAAACAAATGTAGGGTCTCCGATCGATCCTTGTATGCCTAAGTTTTTCACATCATAGGCAAGTTATTAACGATCGATCGGATAATTTTTTGGCCGATCACAACCAAAAAGAATGTTGACAATTTGTTGAAAAAAGTATGACACAAAACATACCGATCCACCGTATAAAGTTTCTTATACTACCCGTGTATGTGATCCAGGATCAATGAGTTAGGCCTTTGCTGAAGTCGCAGACTTCAGTTCATCCATAGGCTTAAGTCACAGACTTAAGCCAGTGTTGCTAGTTGGTCAGATGGGTATTTTGCAAATACCTCATCTGACCGCTGTAAGGGCTTTTTTAACGTCAAAAGGCATCGTTTTGCGATGCCTTTTGACGTTGCTTTGAGGACTGGCTTCAGTTTAAAACTGAAGCCTTACAGATAAAAGCAAGTCTGTGACTTGCGATCCGCTACGACTCCCTGATCCAAATATTCCGATAGCTGATCGGCGGGCTCGGGTCACCGTGCGATTGCAATTTCAGCGGACCCACACCATGTTTACGGTAAACGTGTTTTGAGCCTGTCGACGTAAAACCACGGATCTCCTGATTATTTTGCACCATTACCCCGTTAAAGAAGACCGTAACACGGGCAGGCGTTTTCACCGTGCCATCCTCATTCCACTCGGGTTGGGTGTAGGCGATGTCATACACATTCCATTCCCCTGCTTTGCGGGCCGGGTTTACCAGCGGTGTAGCCTCGCGATAGATGCTGGCCGCCATGCCATTCGTATAGGTCTTGTTCTCGTTATTATAGGTATCCAACACCTGCAACTCATATTGGCCTTGTAAAAAGATACCGCTGTTGCCTTTCATTTGGCCTGTTTGTGTGATGCCTTCAGGGATCTTCCACTCAATGTGCAGCTGAAAATTGCCAAAGCTCTTTTTGGTTTGGATGTCGCCTTTGGATTTGTCTACGGTGAGGATGTCTTTGTCGATCTTCCAACCGGCTTGATCTTTGCCGTTGCCCGCTAACCATTCGTTCAGGTTCTTACCGTCGAATAGCACGATCGCGTCAGATGGTGCCGCACCTAAAGTTTTAGCCGGGGTGACCACGGCCGGGATCGGTTCAAATTTTTCAGCATTATCCGGGTTAGCCGATGTTTGGTTAGCCTCGCGGATATTGGCCTGACCAAAGGCCGTGGCCGATGCGCAGAGCAGAGCGGCGCTTAATAGGTAATTGAATTTCATAATCGTTTAGAGTGTTTGATAGTGTTTACCAAAGCTATGATATCGGTGGAATATCTTGCAAAATAATTTGCCAGGCGCAGAAATTACCCCTTATGAAAGCAACTACAAATAGCACTGCCATTACTTTCCCCTAATTTAGGGGAAGATCACAGACATCGCATTAGCACTAACTTTAATAAGGGGTAATTCCGTAGCGATCAGTATCGCATCCACTATCGCCAATTCTTTGTACTTTTGAACCCACACATGAAGAAGAAGAATTTCATCGGCAAGCTCTTATTAAAGATGACCTCTAAAACCGCTTATAAAAAGTATAAGTGGGATATGGTGAACTATCAGCAGAACGAACTTAACCAATACCTAATAGGCAATAATAAACTTACCGATCTTAATAAGATCAAAGCTGTTGCCGCCCAGCATGGTGAACTTAACCTGACCCATAGCGGCAATGCCGGCGATATTATTTACGCCCTGCCTACCATCAAGCGGATCTATCAGGAAACCAATGTGCCGATCAACTTCTTATTAAAATTAGGCCGCCCCATGAACCTGAGCAATTACAGCGAGCACTCTATGGGCAATGTAATGCTTAACCAAAAGACCGCCGACCTGATCAAGCCGCTGATCGAGGGCCAATCTTATATCAATAGCTGCCGCGTGTATAATAACGAGGTCATCCACATCGATCTTGACTTTTTCCGCTCAGGATTAGTGCCGCAGAACCGGGGTAACATCGCCCGTTGGTGCAGTTACATTACCGGCGCAAGTCCAAAGTTATACGAGCCTTGGTTGACGGTAGAGCCGGATGCTTCTTATAAAGACACCATCGTTTTAGCCCGCAGCGCCCGCTATCAAAATCAAAATATCGATCATAGCATTCTTGCCAAACACAAATTGGTATTTTTAGGCGTAGAAAGCGAATATAAAGCGATGAAAAAGCTCCTGCCCGATCTGCAATGGCAACCTGTAGATGACTTTTTGCACATGGCACGCATCATTGCCGGCAGCAAATTCTTTATCGGTAACCAATCTTTCCCGTACTCGATAGCAGAAGGTTTGAAAACGCCCCGCTTATTAGAGGTATCTTACGAAGTGATCAACGTAGTACCCGAAGGGCCGAATGGGTATGATTTCCTTTTCCAGGAGCATTTTGCGAGTTTGGTAGAGGAACTATCGCGGTAGACTAACCACAAAGGGCACAAAGTTTTTCACAAAGGACACAAAGCCTTGCATCGTCAACATGCAAGGCTTTGTGTCCTTTGTGTTTTTCCTTCTTTGTGCCCTTTGTGGTTAAATAAAACTCAACCTCAGGCCCTCGGGTTATCTCTGTTCTTGTATTTATACACAAGGTACCTCACCCATATTTTAGGACCAAAATTCCGCAGGATCAACCAGGCCTTGTCGCGTTGGAAGGGTTTGTCGATCGTAACGCCGGACAGCCCGGTGTGATCAAAATCGCAAATGGTGTACTCTTTATAAACGAAGTGGTAATTTTTATCGCCGCTCAAAACTAACGTCAAAGCAAAATCGGCAGAGATACGGTACTTTAAGTTATAACGATATTTTTTAAATACCGATGCCGGGTAGATCATGGCTTGATGGTAAACGCCAAACTTAGCCATGCGGTAACGTGTACCAATGTTTCCGCTGCGTTTGGCGCCGTCGGCAAATACGTTGGCGTAGTAAATGGCGGTCGGGTCGGTCAGTTCATGCACCATGTCAGAGAAAGCGGGCAGCATTACATCATCGGCACCGATAAAGTACACCCGGTCGCCGGTTATGCGGTCCAGGCCTTTGTTCATGGCATCGTACACACCCTTATCTTTTTCGATGGTCAGCGAGGCGATCTTTTCTTTATTGGCCAGCAGGATATCGGTAGTACCGTCGGTACTTTTACCGTCGACAACAATGATCTCGATATTAGGATATGCTTGCGCATAAATGCTATCCAGCGTACGCTGCACCGTTTTGGCAGCGTTGAAGGTCACCATGATCACCGATATTTTTGAAGGGTTGACAGCCATGGCGTAAAATTATAAAAAGAACAGCGATGTAGCACCTCATAATTATCTGGCGTTACGCTTACAAACCTGCTACAATATATATCCGCTATATCTGTTAACTTTGCAGAATTAATATTTTAAATGAAGACATACTTTAGGCTGCTTTCTTTTGCAAAACCCATAGAGAAATTTGCCATCCCTTATATTTTAGCTACAATCATTACTGTGGTATTCGGAACGCTGAACCTGGCGTTGCTGGCACCGTTACTAACGGTGTTAAATGATAAGGTACACACACCTGTACCTGAGCCAGAGCACTGGACCCAGATCACAAAAATGATGAACTATTATGTTTACCGCGCCTCTTTAAGCGAAGACAAATTCGCTGCCCTAAAATTTGTATGCGGTATCATCGTAGCGTCGGTCTTATTAAGTAACGCATCGCGTTATTTTGCACAAAGAATAATCGAAAGCCTACGTATCCATATTTTATTAAAGCTGCGCAGGGTGGTATTTAACAATGTGATGGACATGCACATGGGCTTTTTTAATAATGAGCGTAAAGGCGATATTATGACTAAGATCGCCTCTGATGTGCAGGTGGTACAATATTCAGTAACGGGTACATTACAGGTGGTTTTTAAAGAACCTTTGCAATTGATTGCCTATATGGTCATGCTGCTTATCATATCTGTTAAGCTGACCTTATTTTCTTTGTTAGTAGTGCCAATAGGTGGTTTTATTATATCGCGCATCGTAAAAAAATTGAAGAGCCAGGCCGTAGCCTCGCAAGAGACCTATGGTAACATGATCACTTATCTTGACGAAGCTCTTTCAGGAATGAAGATAGTGAAAGCCTTCAATGCCACAGGCTTTATAAAAAAACGCTTCGACGAGCAGAATACCAAATATTCAAAAATAACCCGCTCTATGGCTAACAGGCAGCAGTCTGCTTCTCCTGTATCCGAATTTTTAGGTGTAGCCATGGTTGCAGGTATTGTTCTTTATGGAGGTAGCGAGGTCCTAAATGGTTCTTCTACACTTACATCAGAAGAGTTTATCGCTTACATAGCGCTTTTCTCGCAGATCATGCGCCCTGCTAAGGCTATGTCAGATTCGTTCAGCAATATCCACTCCGGTATCGTAGCCGGTGGCCGTGTGCTGGAACTGATAGACGAAAAACCAGCCATTGTTGACGCTCCGGACGCTATTGCCATTACCGATTTTAAAGAAGGTATCGAACTTAAGAACGTGGAGTTCGGCTACCCTAACCGCCCGGTGTTAAAGGGCATTAACCTCACCATCCCTAAGGGCAAAACCGTGGCTCTGGTAGGACCATCCGGCGGTGGTAAATCTACCTTAATGGACCTGATCCCGCGCTTTATTGAACCGCAAAGCGGCGAGGTATTGATAGACGGACAAAACCTTAACAAGTTGCAGACCGAGTCGGTACGCTCGTTATTAGGCACGGTGAACCAGGAATCGATATTATTTAACGATACTATATTCAACAACATCGCCTTTGGTAAACCCGATGCCACCATGGAGCAAGTTGAAACCGCGGCCAAGATAGCCAATGCCCATAACTTCATCATAGAGACCGAGAATAGTTACCAAACCAACACCGGCGACCGCGGTGTTAAACTGAGCGGTGGCCAGCGCCAGCGTTTATGTATCGCCCGCGCTATATTGAATAACCCGCCGATCATGCTATTGGACGAGGCTACATCGGCACTGGATACCGAATCGGAGAAATTGGTGCAGGATGCCCTGAACAACCTGATGAAGAACCGCACCTCGCTCATTATTGCCCACCGTTTAAGCACTATCCAAAGTGCCGATATCATTGTGGTATTAGAGGACGGTAACATTGTAGAGCAAGGCACCCATCTGGAGCTGATGGCTAATAATGGTTTATACCGCAAGCTGATCGAAATGCAAACTTTTCAAAGCTAAGCCCGAGATATATGAAGCCGCTACGCATCCTGTTCGACCATCAAATATTCTCGGTACAGCGTTACGGGGGCATATCGCGCTATTTTAATAACCTTGATGAAAGCCTGGACCTGCTGCCCAACGTGGACAGTAAGATAGCGGCCGTATATTCAGAGAATGCCTATATCGACAACGATGAAGTATTGCTGAACAACGCCCTTGGTCGCAGAATATTTAAGGGGCATCAAAGCCGCATTTATCGTTGGAACAGGCGCTATTCATCGCTGAGGATCCGGAACAATAATTTCGATGTGTTCCACCCCACCTATTACGATCCATATTTTCTGGATGATCTGAAAAAGCCATTTGTGCTGACCGTGCACGACATGATCCACGAAGTAATGGAGGATCAGTTCACGGATAATAACCAGGTGATCCCGCAAAAGAAACTGTTGATAGAAAAGGCCACGGCGGTGATCGCCATATCCGAATACACCAAAAGCGACATCATCAAATTTTATCCCGAAGCTGAAAGCAAGATCAGGGTCATCCACCACGGCTTTGAGTACGTACCGTCGGGTGTAGGGCGTTTATCCTTACCCGGGCGCTATATCCTGTTTGTTGGTGAGCGTTATTTCTACAAAAACTTTGTAGGGATGGCTAAAGCCATTGCCCCGCTATTGAATGCCGACCCAACGCGACAACTCATCTGCACCGCAGGTGGCAATTTCACAGATGAGGAGCTGGTTTTATTTGATCAGCTGAAGATCAAACAGCAATGCCGCCAGATCAACGCCAGCGATGCGGAGTTGCATCAGCTGTACCGCCAGGCTTTGGTGTTTGTGTTCCCTTCTTTCTCCGAAGGATTTGGTTTCCCTCTGTTAGAAGCCTTCACTGCAGGTTGCCCCGTAGCCGCCAGCGACAATAGTTGCTTCCCCGAAATTGGTGGCGACGCTGCGGCATATTTTGATCCGAATAATGACGAAAGCATCCGCGAAACAGTAAGCAAACTATTAACCGACGAAGGCCTGCGCCAAACTCTTATAGAAAACGGTTACGAGCGGCTAAAGCAATTCACCGTGCAGAAATGCGTGAATGAGACGTTGGAATTATATAGAGAGTTGGCGAAGTAAGCCGTCCTTTCATATCCTTATAAAGAAGGATCGCTGTAGTAGTAATTAGATCTATAACATTTCCGGGTGATCTACATTTAGTTGACGAGCAAGATGGATCATTTTTTGAGGGGTATTCAAATTGTTTTTGACATCCTCAATTTTTAAATTGTTGTTTTTACTCTTAAAAAGGAATGTCTTAAAATCGAATTTATTGGCCTCTGCATTAAATTCGTCCGGATGCTTTTTAGCTAAGTCTGCTGTAAACTCATCTATGTTATTTTTTAACGCGACGGTTAAATTCTCGAGTGCTAATACCCAATTTTTGAGTTGATCTAAAAAATCCCGCACTTCGGCATCTTCTACAAAAGACAACTTTTCAAGTTGTTTATTGATCGCGGCGAATTCCATATTTAGCCAATCCTTTGACTTTAACACCGGGATCTGCCATTGCATTTGCTCGGACCTCCAATAGTCTTTTTCAGACTTCACCTGATGGATAATAAAGCCGGGTATCTCTATCGCCGTTAAATATCCGCCGTGGCACGCCCCTGTGTCTATCCCGTAGGTATTGTTTTTGATTAAAGGCCGATCACCTACCACACGATGGCCGTAGATAATGGGTTTGTAGCCTTTGTAATGATCGATCCAATCAGAGTCGGCCCCATACTTCTTCTCTAAATATCGCTCCCCGGAGGTTGATCCGCTAAGCACCTCATCTTTTTGATCTTTTAGTGATCTGTCATGCTCAAAGGCAGCATGAACTACAATAGCTTCTTCTATCTCATAGGAGTAACTTAGTGCAGCTATCTTATCTAAAAATGGTTGATAATCCGGCCCGAACTGCACTTTTACAATTTCCTGGGCATAGCTCAGTACGCCGTTAACATGTTTCCGCTCGTGATTGCCGGTTAAAACTTTGGAGTTGGGTCTGTTAAGAAAGTATTCGTAAACATCTTTTGACCTGTTACCCCGGTCAACGATATCGCCGACAGAAACAAGCAGATCTTCAGGGGCTAAACCTACCTTTTCAATAAGTGCCATCAATTCTTCAAAGCACCCGTGTATGTCCCCGATAACGAAAGTTCGTTGCATATATCCAACATATAAAAAACAATGGCAGCGATCGACGGAATATCAAACTAAAAGCGCAACGGACGCAAAGCTATGCAAATTGCAATCAATGGATCTCTGTGTCTTTTGTGAAAGTCTTAGTGCCCTCTGTGGTTAAAATAACAAAAACTACTTACTCAACTTCCCTTTTATATACTTCCAATCACGCTCTAACAAACCCTCGCGTTTGCCGTACAGTTTCTGCTCAGTCTTGCGTACCAGCTTTTTGGCTTTGCGGATCAGGAATGGGTCCTTATCGGACTTGACCGGGTTTTTGCTGAACTTTTGCTTAGTAAATAAATGCAGCGACTTGCCATCGGTATAAAAATTATAACCCAGTTTATCAGCCAGGTATTTTAAAGACGGCTCGTTAAACAACGATAAATGCTGGCCGGTCTCGGGGATAAAATACCACCGATCGTTCACGTCGTCCAATTTTTCGGGTTGTAGCTCGGTAGTAAAAAGCAGGTTATCACTATAGGCAAGCATTTCTTTAATGCCAGCTATCGGGTCTGGTAAATGCTCGAACACCTCGAACGCGGTAGCGATTTCAAATTTAGTATCGGCGGGCAGATCGGTCAGGTCAAAATACTCGGCAAAGATGTTTTTGCAGTACTTATCCTTCTATTTTATTTATACAATGCCATTTCCTTTGCGATGACCTCGTTAGCCAAAGCATCGTCATCAGCATGAAACAAGCACACATCATAATACGGGAAAGCCCCGTCTTTATTATTCATATAAGTGTATAGTTGCTGCAACTGCAGGGTATTACTCAGTGTGGTGCTGATGAGCAATTTGCCATAGTTATCATAAAAAATGGCTGTATTATACCCCATCTGCTGTAGGTTGGTTAAGGTATTATTGCCTTGGGGATCCAGCTCTTCCAGATAGGCGGCATCGTACTCAAAAAACAGTACCGGTTTGTCCTTACGGATCATATTGTAACTGCCGCGTAGTATCTTAAAGTCAAAGCCATCGGTATCGGTCTTTAACAGCTTAATGGTGTCAAACTTTTCGGCAACAGCAACGGTGTCCAGCTTTTTAACCTCGGTCTGTTTGCCTTCGTCCAGGTTCATTTTGGCCGTGCCACGGTCAGATTCTACAAAACCAGCCTCTATCACATCCTGCTCACTCAAAAAAGTGAAGATGCATTTGGCATTGGTAAACTGCTCCAGGTTACGTTGCAATAAGGCAAAGTATGATGCCTCGCCCTCTATCAGGTAAACAAATTGATCAACACCTGCACTGCGCAATAGGGCTATCGTATCGCCGATATTGGCACCAACATCTACAATGCCATATTTAGGGTACTTGTTCTCGATGTATTTAGCAATGCGGGCTAAATTGCGCGAGTAGTAGTTAAACTTGGTTAGGTAATCCTCTATGGGGTGCTGGTTATCGGCCAGTAACTGGTAGTTGCCCACCTTCACCTGTTTGATGCCTTTTTTATTTTTTTTGCGTTCCCTAAAATATCGTCTTAATCCCATGGGTGGTTCAGTGTTATTTGGCCGTTACATTATTACCAATGACCCATTTGAAACTGGTGCGGTTTATCCCCTTAACAATGCCGAGCGTGAGCAAATATACGATCAAAAATCGGGAGTACTGATAAACGAATAAGCCCGCCGCGCTCATCTGAGTTACAGCCGGCACATTAAAATGGATCAGTATCTCGCCCAACACATTATAGATAATGATATAGTGCACCAGATAGATACCGTAAGTAGTTTCGCGCGGTTTAAAATAGCTTACCAGATCTAAATTTTTGATCTTCACCAACAACCCAAAGGCGATAAGCGAATAAATGATATTGCTGATGCGTAAAGTATTGAACGGGTCTACGCTACCGTGACTGGTCAGCAACCTTATTTCGGCAAGGGCCAAACATAAGGCAATTAAAAACAAGGTCACAAATACCCAAATGGGTGCCGATAGGATACGCCGCTCTACAAAGTCCCAATTTTTATGCAGTTGCGCGCCCAGCCACAAAAAGAACACAAACCCGAATAAAGCCGTGGTATGCACCGGAAAGATCCACTCGTTATAGATATTTACACTATAAAAAAGCGTACAAAGCATCAGACCTGCGCCCAACTGCCATTTATAAAGCACTTTTTTAAAGATGAGCAGCATACCGATACAGATCAAAAAATTGATAATGAACCAGTAGTTAGAATCGAGGTAAACGATCTTTAGGGTATGCAGCAACTGCGCCCAGAAGTCGAAAGGATCATGATAGATCCGCAAGGCCAATACCGCCTCGCGGATCATGACAGCCACCAAAAACACCAGCGACCAAATGATCCACGGCTTAAAAGTACTTTTGAACCTGCGGCCCAGATACTGCCCCGGCGTGTATTCGGCAAACTTATCGCCCAATAAAAAGCCCGCCATCAAAAAGAAAGTGATAGTACCAAATTTGGCTATCTGAATATTGAACCCATACACCCAAAAGTTAGCATCGTAACCTTTGAACAAATTATCGCCCAGCGAGAAAGCATGATCGGCCACAATGCTCATCATGGCAATGCACCTAATGTTATCTATAAAAGTATAATTACGTTTGGCCGGCGCACTATTCCCTAAATTCTGCTGCATGCTTTAATCTGTTCCCTTGCTTTTTTGCAGTTGCAAAAGTAAGCATCTATGTTGATATGTGGGTGTAACACTTATCTTCCATCAAACAACAACGGCCCGCCATAAGGCAAGCCGCTGTTAAAAACTACAACATTTAACACATTAAAAGAATTTGAAACCCAAACCGATCTGAAATACCTGGTTACGGTATTGCGGCACATAAGTAACGCGATCGCGGTTGGTACTTTGCAGATCCAGGGTGTAACGGCCACGTAACTCCACATTCGGGCTAAGATCTATACCCACACCTACTACCCCACCGATCAGCGCTTTGTTATAACCATCAGCATCGCGGGTGTAAACATCCTCGCGAATGGTGGTGAAACCGTTGCGGTAGATATTTTGGGTAGACATCAGGAACGATATCTGCGGACCTACCACAACGTTAAATTGCGGGGCCAGTTTCAACTTGGCCAGCAACGGCACATCGATAAAATGGTTGCGCTGGGTAAAATCACCATCGATAGTGGCAGCGCGGTAACCTTTTTGCGAATACAATACCTCACCCTCAAAACTTAGCGGTTTAATGATCGGCACATCTAAACTCAGACCGATATTCAATCCGGCCTTAGTATCAGTATCAAAACGCGAATCGTTAACATCTACCACGTTGGAAAGATTGACACCGCCCACGATGCCGAATTTCACCTTATTGTAATCGTCGTTAACACGGCGTTGGCTTGATGCCGGGTAACGGCGTGGTGCCGGATAACGGCGTTGAGCTATGGCCGAGATGCTGGTAAGTAATGCTATCGCTAAAAATAAAGTCGACTTTTTCATGTTCGTTTTTCTAAGTATCAATAAACTGTTTAATGCTATAGAGCGGCACTTTTGCCAAAGGTTTATTAAGCAAGCGTTAAATTTTTGTCGCCCGGCAAACTAAACAAGGCGTTATGTTATTTTGTTTACTTTTGAACAAGCTATGAGAATACTAAGATCCGCCCTATTAATTTTATCCGCTTCTGCCTTCGGTAGCACTGTTTTCGCGCAAACGCCCGGTTTTTTATCCGGCAACCAAAAGCAGCAGCACTGGGTCGATTCTGTATTTCATAAACTTACCCGCAAGCAAAAAGTACAGCAGCTATTTTTTGTGCGCGCGCATACCAATTTGCCGCAACGCTATCAGGATTCGGTAGGCCGGGTGATCCACGATGAACATTTGGGTGGGGTGGTTTTCTTCCAAGGTGGCCCAGGCCGCCAGGCCGAGCTAACCAATAAATACCAGGCATTATCAAAAGTACCTTTGCTGATATCCATAGATGGTGAATGGGGTTTAGGCATGCGTTTAGATTCGACGATATCCTACCCTTACCAGATGACGCTGGGTGCCATACAGAATCGCGCCATCATCAAAAAAATGGGTGAATATGTTGCGTACGACCTTAAACGCCTGGGCATCCACATGAATTTTGCCCCGGTGATGGACGTGAACAACAACCCCAACAACCCGGTGATCAACTATCGCTCTTTTGGTGATGATAAGCATAACGTAGCACAAAAAGGCATTGCCTATATGCAGGGTATGCAAGATGGCGGCATCCTCACCACAGCTAAACACTTCCCTGGCCATGGCGATACGGATGTGGATTCGCATTATGATCTGCCGCAGTTAAAATTTGACAAGGCACGTTTGGATTCGCTGGAGATGTATCCGTTCCGCGAGGCCATCAAAGCGGGCTTAAGCGGCGTAATGATCGCCCATATGAATATCCCGGCGCTGGATAACACCAAAAATGTGCCGTCCACCCTCTCCCGCCCCATCATTACCGGTGTACTGAAAGATTCGTTAAAGTTTAAAGGATTAATCGTGTCCGATGCGATGGAAATGAAGGGCGTTGTGAAATTCTTCCCTAATGGTTTGGCCGATGTAAAAGCATTTATTGCCGGTAACGATATCCTCGAACTATCCGAGAACTCGGCCCGGGCAGTAACCATGATCAAAAAGGCCATCCGCCACCACGAAGTTGATGAGAAAGAACTTGACGAAAAAGTTAAAAAAGTATTAGCCGCTAAATATTGGGCGGGCTTGAACCATTACAAACCATCATTAGCTGTTGGCGTGTTTGATGACCTTAACCGCCCGGAAGCCTACGCCCTGCAACAGGAACTGGCCGACAAAGCCATTACCCTGCTAAAAGGTGATACCACTTTACAAAAGCTGGATCCGCTGAAACATACCGCCATCGTATCTATCGGCGTGCCCGAAAAGACCGTTTTTCAGCAAGAGCTTTGCAGCAATTTTAAGGATGCTAAAATGTTCATCATCCCTAAAGATGTATCGGCCCCTAACATGAGCGCCTACCTGAAAGAGTTGAAGGGCTTTGACCAGGTGATCGTAGGCCTGCACGATAACCGCAACCGCCCGGCCAGTAAAATAGATTACCCAAGCAACCTTAAACTAATGATAGCCGATCTTGCCGCTTTGCCTAATGTAGTGATGAGCTTATTTGCCAATCCGTACACCATAGCCGGTATGCCGGGTATCGAAAAAAGCTCGGCCCTTTTGGCTTGCTACCAAAAAGAGGCCTTTATGCAACGTGCCGCCGCCAAGGTGATCACCAGCAAGATCAAAGCCGCGGGTAAATTGCCGGTGAGCGTAAATACCTATTTCCCTACCGGTTCGGGTATTGTTTTTGGTGATGTAATGCCGTAAATTTGGGTATGGGGGCATTGAATGATCAATTTAAGTTACACGAAAGTTCTACGGATGATCGTGATTAGGAATTTTGGAATAGCTTGCCAGATCAGGCGATCAAAGGTATTGAACGTTCCCGCCAACAAGTAAGGGAAGGAAAATTAACTCCGCACGAAGAGGTGATGATTAAATATCAAAAGTACTTATGAGAAAGATAGTACCCGTCGTAAGACAAGCTAAACTCAAAGAGATAGACGAGAAACAAGAGGATCTTAAATATTGGCTTTCGAGACCAGTGGTTGAGCGGCTTGCAGCAGTAACTCAACTCATACAGTTCAGCAAAAGTCCCGGACAACGCATGGATAAAACGGTTGTTAGTCAAAGACGATTGCATCCATGAATTTTGAGAAAGATTTTCAGGATTTCGTTCACCTATTGAATGAATACCACATCGACTATATGGTAGTTGGTGGCTATGCCTTAGCTTTTCATGGGCAACCACGCCATACGGGTGACCTTGATATTTGGATAGCGATATCCGAATCGAACGCCAACAAAATGGTATCAGTACTTAGGGATTTCGGATTAGCATCTTTAGGATTAGAAAAATCAGATTTTCTTGATCAGGGGCTGATCACTCAGTTGGGTTATCCCCCATTGCGCATAGACATCTTGAATGAGATAGATGGAGTAACTTTTAATGAAGCCTACCTTAACAAACAAGTTTTTGATGTTGATGGCTTAAAGATCAGTTACATAGGTTTAGACGACCTGATAAAAAACAAATTATCCAGCGGACGCCGTCAGGATATCACCGATGTAGTGACACTTAATAAACTCAAAAAATAGCCCCCCCTCACGGCCTCACCTCAATCAACGTCCCTTCAGCAACGTTATCAAACAGCTTATCCATATCGTCATTCTGCATGGCTATGCAGCCGGCGGTCCAATCTTTAGCTTTAATTTTATTGGGTTTTGTGCCGTGAATCAAGATGCTCATGCCCGGTTTTTTGCCTTGCGATGCGGCATATGCCTTCTCTTGCTTATTGGGATAGGATAGCAGGAAACTTTTGTAATAGGCATCGCCACGGGTGTATTTTACATCGAGGGTGTAAGTGCCCTCGGGCGTTTTACCGTCGCCCTCAAATTGTTTTTTGCCGACGGGTTGCATGCCTAACTCTATATGGAACGTTTTAACGTCCTTGCCTTGCCTTTGCAGGATGAGTTGGCGTTGGCTTTTCAGTACCAGCACTCTATCCACCTGGTTAAGAATCTTGGCCAATGCCTTTAATTTTACTTGCGGATCTTGGATAGTATCGGGTCTAAATGCAGCCCATCTGGATAGCCGGGCTACAATGCCGGTATCACGTTTAAGCGTGTCGCGTGCACCCTCGGTAAAACGCATTAAGCGCCACACGCCACGGTCCTGAAAGATGAAACCCTCGTGGTTGAAAACGATCGGCAGATACTGCGCGAATTTGAGCGGATTGCCTATGGCATCACGAACAATAATGGAGGTATCCATATCGGCCGGGAGCTGATCCATAAATTTATCATCCCATTTGATGCCTATATTTAATGCCGCATACGTGCCGGGGATGACCCGTGGCTGTGCCTTGTACCAGGCGCAAAAACCGATGGCGGCAACCAGTAAAAATATCAATCCGAATATCCGCATAGCTAATATCAAATATAAACTAATTAATTAGTTTATATCTATCCGTTCAAAAATTTTTATCGGTGACGATATTTCTTTCGGCAAGATCTTTTACCAGACGTTCGGCCGCCGATAGTGATAAGCCGTAACCAATACGAACATACTTATCCAAATAGCGGAACCGTATCGTACCTTTACCATCAGCGTCCGGCAGGCGACCGTCGAAAACGGAGTAGTTCTCGTCCATCTCTATCACCTCAAAACGGCGGATCTTGGGCAGATCGTAAACTTCTGCTGATGACAGCAGGCTCCGTTTAACGGACATCGAACCGAAAGTAAATATGATACGCTCTGTCCCGGTGATGGCGGCCCAGATATAGCGGAGCAATATCAGCATTACAGCTATGCCCCAGGTAGCCCAAACCCAATCGTTAGCATCCAGCTCGCGGCTATCGATAATTGCTCTAATGGCGATAACCCCACCCGATATCCACCAAAAGGCTAAGATGAACACCACAACCAACATTATCAGCCAATTAGGATCAGGCGGAATGATGACCTCGGTGCGGTCGGGGTGTTGGGTGATGATGGGTTTTGCGGGCATAATAATAGTCCGCAAATATCAGACTATCGCCGCTAAATTGTGAGCGGTCAAGATCTTTTTATCTTTCAATCTTTGGAGTAAATGGTTAGCCTCGGCTTCGTCCAGTCCTCCGCCAAATTTAATGGTCTTCATGCCGTAGTCGAAACGGATGGTGTCCATGTCAGAAATACCGATGTTTGAATTATCGCGGCGGTTCCATGCCGGTTTTGGTTCTGCCATTACTCTAAAATTAAGACAGTCCTTTAACAAGTAAGCTTTCGGTGTGATAAACAAAGCGTAGCGTCTTGATAATAAAAGTTCCCCTTTGTCCAACTTTGACGATCTCTTTTCCGAAGAGCATCCATATAAACATCCTTATTGCAAGTAGACCTCCGATAGTCCAGCCGATCAACCATAGATCCATAAATATATCCAATGGTCTTATCTGTTTGTTCATCGCGGTCTCTATCGCATTTATCTCAAAAAACAACCACCCAAACAACCACACGGTTAAAAATATCACGACAAAACCATTTCTGTAAGCAGGTATCATGATCTCGACTTGATCAAAATTATCGGTCACCGTGGCGCGACCTGCGTAAGGTATTTCCATTTAGGTTAAGTTTAATGTAAATATCAGTCACCGGCAACTAATATCCAAACAAAGCCTCAACACCATTGCCACGGGCACGTATCTTTGTAACCCTAATTTGACACTGCCCCACCGGCATTGCCCCGATAATTAGATATATTTACATCAGAACATGCAACACGCTCATCCAAAATACAACGAGAAATTTGAGAAAGTAATAGCCGGGCTTAACCCCGAGCAACTGGAAGCCGTTAACCGGATGGATGGCCCTGTGCTGGT
The DNA here is from genome assembly GCF_015222005.1 of Mucilaginibacter myungsuensis. Classification (GTDB taxonomy): domain Bacteria; phylum Bacteroidota; class Bacteroidia; order Sphingobacteriales; family Sphingobacteriaceae; genus Mucilaginibacter; species Mucilaginibacter myungsuensis. The sequence goes on from NZ_JADFFL010000003.1 coordinate 663,672, forward strand.
GGTGGCCGGGCCGGGCACAGGTAAAACACAGATCCTGGCCGCCCGTATTGGCAAGATATTGTTAGAGACCGATGCCCAGCCTAACGAGATATTGTGCCTTACCTATACCGATGCGGGCGCCGTGGCCATGCGCAAGCGCCTGTTCGATTTTATCGGTCCGGATGCTTACCGCATACACATACACACCTTCCATGCCTTTTGTAACGAGGTGATACAGGAGAACCTGGAATATTTTGGCAAGATGAATTTGGAGGCCCTCTCAGATCTGGATTCGGCTGACCTATTCCGCGAGTTGGTAGATGAGTTTGGCAATGAGCATGAACTAAAGCGCTTTACGGGCGAGATCTATTTTGAAACCTCGCGGTTAAAAAGCCTGTTCTCGTATATGAAACGAGAGAACTGGACCGAGGACATGATGCGCGAAGCAGTTAAGAACTATCTGGAAGATCTTCCCTTGCGCGACGAGTTTATTTACAAAAGGGCCAATGCCAAAACAGGCATTAAAGTAGGCGACGTTAAGCAAAAAGACATTGATAAGATAGCCGACAAAATGGCCAAGCTTTTGGCTGGCGTTGGCGAGTATAAGAACTACCGGGCTAAGATGGATGCGAAGTCGCGCTATGATTATGACGACATGATCTTATGGGTGATCCGCGCCTTTAGCGAGAACGAGGATATTTTACGCCGTTATCAGGAGCGCTATCAATATGTACTGGTAGATGAGTTTCAGGATACCAGCGGATCGCAGAACGAGTTGTTAAGGTTTATCATTAGCTACTGGGATACGCCCAACGTTTTTGTGGTTGGCGACGACGACCAATCGATCTTCCGTTTTCAGGGTGCCAACATGAAGAACATTATCGATTTTGCTAATGATCATGTAGCCTCGCTCAAAACCATTGTACTAAAACATAACTACCGTTCTAATCAGCACATCCTGGATATATCCCGCTCGCTGATCGATCATAATGTGGAGCGTTTGTCCGGACAGTTACAGCTGGACAAGAACCTGCGCTCATCGCACCCGCGTTTTGAGGAATTAGCCGTAGAGCCGACCATCCGCGAGTATGCCAACCCGGATCAAGAGATGGTGGACATTGCCCGCATCATTGAAAAACTGATCGCTGACGGGACAGAGCCTGGCGAGATAGCCGTGATCTACCGCAAGCACGATCAGGTAGAGGGTTTGCAGGAATACCTGGATAGCAAGAACATTGCCGTGAACACCCGCCGTCGTTTAGACATACTCACCGACCCCTTTGGCGAGAAGATCATGAATATCCTCCGTTACCTGCAGGCCGAGATGGATACCCCATATAGCGGAGACGATAAGCTGTTCGAGTTGATGCACTACGACTTTTTTGATATTCCGCCCATCGATATCGCCAAAGCCAGTATCGCGGTATCGTCCGAAAATTTTAGCTCTTACAGCAAAGGCTTACCTAAAACCTCTTTGCGCCGTTACATTAGCGAGATGCGCATGCCATCGCAAATTGGTCTGTTTGATGCCCAACCTAATAACGAGATCAAATACCTGATGCGCCATATTGACGATCTGCTAAAGGATTCGGTAAGCATGACGCTGCAGGCATTCTTTCAGCAGGTGATCAATAAGATGGGCATCCTAAAGTATATCATGAAACAGCCTGACAAGGGCCGTTATATGCAAATGCTGACCAACTTTTTTGAATTTCTAAAGAACGAAAGCCGCAAAAAGCCCGAGATTACGCTGGATGAATTTGTGACGCTAATAGATCTGATGAAAAAGAACAACATCAGGATGAGTTTGCATCAAACTATCTATACCGATAATGGCGTCAACTTCCTTACCGCGCACGGATCTAAGGGACTGGAGTACGAGCATGTTTTTATGATCGGCTGCAATAAAAAGATTTGGGACAGCAAAGGACCGAACCGTGACTTTGCCTTTCCCGATACGCTTATGCAGGCGCCAAGTTCAGAAACTGCGGAGAAAGAAGAATCGCGCCGGTTATTTTATGTGGCGCTTACCCGTGCCAAGCAGTGCCTGAATATATCCTACTGGGCCATGGACAAGAATGAGAAAGAGCAGGATGCCTCGCAATTTATCGGCGAAATATTGGCAAGCTCAGACCTGCAGGTCATCCATCCAAAATTGACACCGGATGATATGGTGGATTTTTACGCCACTCAATTTACCGAGGCTGATAAACCTACCGTGCAACTGCTGGATACCAACTACATTAACCAACTGTTGCAAAACTATACCCTATCGGTAACGCACCTGAGCAATTATTTGGATTGCCCGCTTAGGTTTTACTTCCAATGCCTGATCAGGGTGCCGTCGGGCAAAAGTCCGGCTGCTACTTTTGGATCGGCCGTGCACGACGCGTTGAAGAAAGCGTTCCGGTCGGTAAAAGAAAAGGATGACCCGTTCCCGCCGACCGAGACCTTTATGCAGGACTTTAAGTCGTACATGTTCCGTAACCGTGATGCTTTTACCAAACAAGAATTTACCTTGCGGACCAACTACGGCGAAAAGATACTGCCGCCCTATTACGAGATGAACGTACCCGTTTGGAACAAAGTGGCACTGGTGGAGCTACCGATAAAAAACCTGGAGATAGCCGGTATACCGGTTAAAGGTAACCTGGATAAGATCGAGTTCCACGGAAAAGAGGTGAACGTGGTGGATTACAAGACCGGCAAGGTAAAATATGCCAAAGAAAAATTTGAACGCCCGGACGAAGACTTCCCTAATGGCGGCGATTACTGGCGCCAGGCGGTATTTTATAAATTACTGATCGATAACGACCGAACCAAAGACTGGCAGGTGGTAAGCACCGTATTTGAGTTTATAGAGCCAACGCCCGAAGGCGAGTATCACAAAGAAAAAGTAGTGATAAGCCCGCAGGATGAAGAGATAGTGACCAAACAGATCACCGATGTTTACGCCAAGATCCAAGCCCACGATTTTGCCACTGGTTGCGGTAAAAAAGAATGCGACTGGTGCCACTTTGTGCGCAGTAACTTTGAACAACCGGGGAATATCTTAGAGATAGCGGGAGAGGAAGAGGGGGGAAATTTATAAAGTTTTGTCATTGCGAGAAGCGAAGGGCGGACATGTGCGTGAGCGCGACGTGGCAATCCCATAGGACATTCGGACATGCCAGTATACCAATATAGAGGCTACCCGTCCTCTGAGATTGCCGCGCTACGCTCGCAATGACAAATAGATATAAACACACTAACACAAATGAAATATAGAAAACTTCTACTCACAGTTCCGTTATTAAGCCTTGCGCTACTAACCCAGGCCCAAACCACCATCCGTCAGGATCCGGCTATTAAACAAATGCTGGACGAGGTATCGGCGCAGAATATCGAAGCCATTATCCGTAAGCTGGTCACCTTTAAAACACGGCATACCCTGAGCGATACTACCAGTAAAACCACCGGCATTGGTGCGGCACGTAACTGGATAAAAGCCGAGATGGAAAAATACGCGGCAGCATCAGGCGGCAGAATGAAGGTAGAATTTCAAAGCTTTGTGCAGCCTATCGGCAGCCGCGTTAACCGCCCTACCGTGCTTAAGAACATTATAGCAACGCTAAAAGGCACGGACCCTAACGATAGCCGCGTTTACGTTGTATCCGGCCACTATGATTCTATCGTGAAGAATGTGATGGATTCGGTAGCCGCGGCACCTGGCGCAGTTGATGATGCTTCGGGTACGGCGGTCTCTATGGAGATATGCCGGGTGATGGCCAAACGTTCGTTCCCGGCCACTATTATTTTCATGTGCGTTCCGGGTGAGGAACAAGGGTTGTTAGGTTCGGCTTACGCGGCCAAAAAAGCCAAAGAAATGAACTGGAATGTAGATGCCATGCTGAATAACGATATTGTAGGCAACACTCGGGGCTTAGATAATGATATTAAAGATAACACCCGCATCCGCGTGTTCAGCGAGGGTGTACCTTCAACCGATCTGGCACAGCGCGGCGATACTACGGCTACCCGTCGCATTAGCCAACACATCAACAGCCTGGTGACCAATGGTGGCGAGAACGATGCGCCATCTCGCCAATTGGCCCGTTACATTAAAGAAACGGCAGAACGTTACGTAGAGAACCTGGATGTGAAACTGATCTACCGTCGGGACCGCTTTTTGCGTGGCGGCGACCATACTTCGTTCCAACTGAATGGCTTTACGGCTGTACGTTTTACCGAGATGAATGAGGACTTTAACCGCCAGCACCAGTACGTAGGCAAGCAGAACGATGTAGATTATGGCGATATCGCTGAGTTTGCCGACTACACTTTTATCCAAAAAGCCGCCCGCATGAATCTTTCGGTATTGGCTAATCTGTCGCTGGCACCGGCATCGCCACAAAATGTCGGCGTTGTTACTTCGGGTTTGACCAACAAGACCACCTTGAAATGGGAGACACCTAAAAGTGGTAAGAAACCGACGGGCTATTACATTCTGATGCGCGAGACGATCAGTCCGTTCTGGGAGAAAAAAATATTCGTTACAGGTAACGAAACCACGTTAAATTACTCTAAAGACAACTATTTCTTCGCCGTGCAATCGGTAGATGCCGAAGGGCACGAAAGCTTGCCGATATATCCTAAACCGTTAAGGTAAGCTATTAAGGGTTAAATACTTGCAATTGATAAAAGAGTGGTCTATCTTTGATATACCACTCTTTTTCTAACCAAACTTAACCTGCCATGGAAACCCTTGCCTCTACACTCAGCCGCAAACAACTGTTAGATCTTTGTAATGGCTTGGCATTAATGGCTGCGGTGACAGCGTTGTGGGTATTTATTGCCGAGATAGCTTTAGACAACCGCGACCATGGCGCGGTAGGCGGGGCGTTCGGTATCATCATTATTTACTCTATCATTTGCTATGTAAAGCTAAATAATATGGCGCGTCAGCAACCCAAAGGTTCTGTTGACGATGCGGTAGAGAAAAGCCATAATAAAAAGATGTACGTGATCATGGCTTCGGCAGCCATTGTTAGCATCGGAATGAAACTGGGCCTGATGACCACCCGTCATGATAATTTGACCGTGCCGCTATTCGCGCTTATCGTTGGGTTGCACTTTTTGCCGGTAGGCAAGATCCTAAATCACACGTTTTATTACGTTGCCGGTATTTGGATCTGTTTAATGGGCGTCATTGGGCTTGGGCTGATCTTTCAGGGCGTATCGGCTATCTGGTATAATCCTTTTGTTGGTATCGGTTGTGCCCTGGCCACAGCGGCTAACGCGATAAGGATCATCCGTTTGGGTGGGATAACCAGCTTAGAAGTTTAAAACGAACATTTTTTCTGTAGAGACACGATACCCTGTGTCTCCCGTTTGCAAAACGAACCTGCGTATATAACCTGCACAGGCTTAGACACGAAGTACCTGTCTCTACGTAGCCTTGCATCTTACCTTTAAGCATATCACTTATAGCACGATCGTTCACCCATAAACCCGATAGACGTGGAAAACGTGAAGCGCGCGGCAGACACTGAGCGTAGGCAAACCGAGGGTTTGTAACAGATAGCGGGAACAAACATTGATAGTAGCATTGGCAGTGCTTTTCAAATATTTTCTTAAATAGCGTTCGTATATACATCATTCCTCTTACTCTCAGATGCAGGCCTGTTTTGACGATTTATAATAACAAAAAAGACACGGTGGGGTGCCGTGTCTCTAAAGAATATCTTGTTGTATCTCTTCCGCTACTTCACGCTCTTCCGCTGCACAATATAATAACCGGCAATAAATACCACTACTGCTGTCACCAGGCCAACATATAGTTCCTTAGTAAACAGGTCCACATAAAATTCCATTTGCATTTTTACATCCTTTTTGCGGCGCAGTCCAAGGCTTTCCAACGCCATCATTGGGTGCGAATAAGGTATCAGGTAGGCGTACGTCAACCTCATGGCAGAACATATCATGCCGCCAATTGTGGCAATAAAACCGATACCCATCGGTTTCAGAAAATCAGACCATACCAAGCTCAATAAAAACTGTATCGACAGGATACCTAAAGATGACAGGAACAGTTTTAGATAGACCATGGCCAAGGCTCCCTCCATGTGAAATTCGGTAAACTTCATTTGGGGTTTGAGCATGCCCAGCAGGTTACCCGTCACTATGGTCAGGATCAGGAACAAGGCCAGGCACATCACGATCATCAACATCGTATAAAAATACTTGGCCGCATAAACCGACCATTTTGATATCGGTAAACTGAATAAAGTTTTCCATGTATCGGCCTTATGTTCAATACCATTGACGGAATAGGCCACCAAAATTATAAAGAAGGGAAGCAGGAAACCCATCACATTTAATATCGCGCCCGAGTACATACGCCACATCAGCATACCATTCAATGCCGGCGTTTTGATGATACGCTCGCTCTCGCTATACATACCCCAGCAAACCAATACACAAATGGCAAAGGGCATAATGATGGCCGCCCAAAAGCCCAGCGTTTTGCGGCTCTTAAAAAATTCGGAACGGAGGGAAAGTAAAAATCCTTTCATTTATTTGGCTGGGGCTTTGGTGATGTCTAAAAATAAATTCTCGAGGTCCTTTTGTACTTTATGGATGCTGTACACCTCGTAACCATTTTGGTTTAGTAAGGTATTGATCTTAGCTGTGGACTGTTTTGACTCGAAAGCAACGTTCAGGCATTCATCTTTCACGTCTATCACTTTGTAACCACTACGGGTAAGCAGATTGGCCGCGTCCACATTATTATCGGTCTCTATCTGCACCATTGGTTGGCTAATACTTTGCAGATCCTTTATCGGACCTTGAAAAAGCATCTCGCCAAAGTTGATGATACCTACGTGGGTGGCCATCTTTTCGATCTCGGCCAATAGGTGGCTGGAGATGAAGACGGTTTTGCCATGATCGCGCACCAGGCGCACCAATAGTTCCCGTATCTCGATGATACCGTTGGGATCAAGACCGTTGGTCGGCTCGTCCAGCATCAGTAGTTTAGGATCCGATAGCAAGGCTAAGGCAATACCCAAACGCTGTTTCATCCCTAAAGAATAATTGCTTGCTTTTTTTGCGGCGGCATGGGTAAGTTTTACCAGGGCCAGCATTTCATCAACGCGGCCCTCAGGCACTTGTAGTAATAAGGCACGGTTGATCAGGTTCTCGCGCCCTGTCAGGTGGCCGTAAATGGCTGGCTGCTCTATCAGCGAACCTACTTGCGACAGGATATCGCGCCTGTTATGCGCAAAATCCATCCCGAAGATCTTGATATCGCCCTGCTGGGTCTGCAGCAGGTTAAGCAGCAGTTTAATGGTAGTGGTTTTCCCGGCGCCGTTAGGACCAAGAAAACCATATATGCTCCCCGCAGGGACTTGTAACGACAGTGACTTAACCACCGTCTGGTTGCCAAAATTAAAGGTCAGGTTGTTTGTTTCTATTACCATACATTGTTTTTTGTAACGCCGCAAACGGTTTTGATCAGGCTAACACCTTTATGAAATAACGATGTAGAATGTTTTACGTTATTTAAGGTAATAGAATGCATTTCGGTATTGGCGGTCTGTTCAAACTGGTAGCCGATGCCCATTACCAGGGCAAACAATACCGGTAGTAATATAAGGATAAAAGGGTTTGAGTTTGATATTAACTTTTTCATGGTGTGTGATCGTTTTTGATGATGCAAATAAACACCAAAGGTTTAAGCCGCTAAAATCAATTAGACCAACTGCCTGCAATTATAGATGAACGGGTAAATAGGGCTACCGAACGGTTGGCAGCCAAAATGGGGAGTTCGTCGAAGAAATTTGCCCGTTCATCGGATCTTGAAGCGGGTTAATATAATTGATAGACGCTGTGATACCTCATTATGTTACATTAGAGCAATGAAAAAAGGCTGGAAAATATTTTGGCATACCCTGTTTTGGCTTAGTACCACCGCCGGATTGATATTTTTGGCTCACGGGGCCGAGATCATCCCGCTGAGGACCTTGCTGGTAGCCTTTGGCGTATTTGGGATAGTTAACATTGGCCTTTTTTATGTAAGCTACCTTTATTTGCTACCCAGGCACTTTGGCCAGCGCAGTAAAAGTTACTGGATGTTTTTTTTGAATGTGCTCATCTGCTTATTGGTCGTCGGCGTGATCAAGTACGCCATAACCGCTCAATTTTGGGATCTGCTGCATCCAAGGTTTAAGGCAAATAAGCCAATGCCTAAAGAGCAATTGATGTTTTTTAGCTATATCTTTCGCAGTTTTTTTACCAGCGCCATATTCATCCTTTTTAGTTTGGTACTACGCTTTACCGAAGATTGGTTCTCTAACGAACGCGTGCAACGCAACCTGGAGAATGAGCGCCTGACCGCCGAGTTGGCCTTCCTAAAATCCCAGATCAATCCGCACTTTTTGTTCAACTCGTTGAATAGTATTTATTCGCTGGCCTATCAAAAATCGGACACGACGCCGGATGCCATCTTGAAATTATCCGAGATCATGCGGTATATGTTGTATGACTGTAACGATAGCAAGGTAGACCTGGCTAAAGAGATCACCTACCTTCAAAATTACATCGACCTGCAAAAGATCCGCTTTGGTAAGAACGCTTACATTGAACTTGATGTTAACGGGCAAGTGCTTACCCAACGCATAGCACCGCTATTGTTGATACCATTTATCGAAAATGCGTTTAAGCACGGCGTAGCTAACGACCCGGCCCACCCGATCAAGATGATCATTAATGTGGCCGAAAAGCATTTGTCGTTTTATATGGAGAACAAAAAACACCTGATGAACCGCGACGCGATCGGTGGCATTGGGTTAAGCAATGTTCGCCGCAGGCTGGATCTGCTGTATCCCGGCAATTATCAGCTGGAAATACATGACGATGCCGATACATATACTTGTGAATTATCTTTAATTTTATAGCATGATCAGATGCCTTGTAGTAGATGATGAGCCTTTGGCCTTAAATATCATTGAAGATTATATATCTAAAATCCCTTTCCTGACGCTGGTCAAGTCGACCACTAACCCGATCGAGGCATTGACCATCGTTCAAGCCGGCGGGGTAGACCTGGTTTACCTGGACGTGCAAATGCCCGAACTGACCGGTATCCAGTTCCTGAAGATATCCAACGGCAAAGCCAAAGTGATACTCACTACCGCTTACCCGCAATACGCGCTGGAAGGTTACGAATTGGACGTGATCGATTACCTACTGAAACCGATCGCCTTCGACCGCTTTTTTAAAGCGGCCCAAAAAGCGCAAGGCATTATTCATCCAACGGCCAATACGCCTGTAGCCGAGGTTGCTGCACCGGTAGCCGCAGCACCAGCCCAACCACAGGATGATTTCTCACACGATTTTATCTTTGTAAAGACCGAGCACAAGATCCAAAAAGTTTATCTGCACGATATTATGTATATCGAAGGTTTGAAAGACTATATTTCCATCTTCACCGCTGCCGAGCGCATCATCACCCTGCAGAACATGAAAAAGATGGAAGATGCCCTTCCCGAACGCCATTTCGTACGCGTGCATAAATCATACATCGTCGCACTGAATAAGATCGACAGCATTGAGCGGTCCCGCATTTTCATTGGCGATAAAGTGATACCCGTGGGTGATACCTATCGGGACCAGTTCTTTAAGATGATAGAGGGAAGGAATGTGTAAGGAAGTTGGCAGTTTTGAGTTAGCAGTTTGCAGTAAGATATTTTAGGTAGCCTTGACGGTTACCTTTTTTGTTTGCGGGTATCAATAGTTATAAACTGATAACCATGCGCCAGATAGTTGGGTTCATTTACCTTATTACACTGTTTTCTCCGCCGATATTTCAGTTGATCTATTCGCGCAAGCGGATAAAAGGTTTGAGCAAATTATTTATAGGCACGATAGCCGGGATAGCATTTTTGATGAGTTTGGTGATACCTATCGGTGGGATGTTTTTATTGCTAAGCCTGCGACCTATAGATCCGGATGGTTTAAATTGCGCGACCGGCGAAGTTGGCGGCGCGATCGGCTTCACCTTGCTTAATGTGATGCTGACCTGTGTTATCGGCTTGATCAGTTGGTGGAGGTATGCGAGCAAAAACGCTGATGAGGAATTAAGAGGAAATGCAGTCTGAAAGATAACGCCTTTAATTGGTTATTTCCCTCGTTCGACGTTTTACTTCCTCCCAAGGTACACCCTTAACTGTGCCGTCCTTAAGCTCTTGAACCCTTCGTTCCATTTCGGCAACAAATTCTTCATCTTCCCAATGATCAGACGCTCCGGATCTATAGTCTTCGATAAAACGTAGCATCTCCACAAGAGCGACTTCATCAGCGGAGTCGACATATAGGTGTAGTTCTTCTCTGATGGCTTCTGTAGTCATGACTTTAAATTAGTTATCCTCGTCGGTATAGTTGAGTCTTTGCTTGATGTGCTACATCTTCACCGCCTTCACCGTGTACCCTTGCTTGCGCAACTGGTCTATCAGCCCCCACTCGCCTAAAAGGTGAGCTGCACCTACGGCAACAAAGGTTGACTGGGCGCTCATGATCGCCGGCAGTTTAGCCAGCCATTTCAAGTTGCGGGCCTTTAGCAGGTCGTCCATTTCTTTTTGGGTGTAGCCGGGGGTATCTTTGATCAGAGTAGCTAAACCGTCGAGGTCTTGTTTCAGATACAACTGGTAGAGCTTTATACTTACGTCTTTATTCTGATCCATCTCGCGCAGGTATTTTAGCAGTTGCTTCTTTTGCGTCTCCATTTCGCCATTCATCAGCAGCTCTATTTGTTCCTCAACGGTCTCGAGGCCTATTACGGGTTCGTTCTGCTTTTTGCTTTCGGTTTGGAAATAGTTATCCAACTGTTCGTTCAACGGTGGCGGCGGGATCGGGGCAGTAGCCGAAGCTACCATTAGTTGTACTGCCGAAGGTTTCAGCTTTTTAAAACCATTGGCCATCTGATCGCCGAACAAAGCAATTAACTTGTCATGGATGACCTTATAGTCATCGGCCGAAAATAAACTATCTAACGAGCCTTTGGTAAGTACCACGCTGCCGGCCAGCTTTAGCATCATGGTGCTGTCCATTACTATCTCGCCTGCCATGGCCTTGCTGCCCTCAAATTTTTGACGGATAGCAGGCAAGCTATCCACCAGCTTTTTAGTAGCAAAGTGATAAGTGCCGAACAGGTATGACGGCGCTTTTAACCCCTTACCGCTTACTTCCCAAAGCAGGCTGTTATAGGCTTGCTTGCTTTGCGCTGATGCAGTTTGCAAGATGGACAGGCACAAGGCCAATAGGTAGATGGATCGTTTCATATTTAGGTTGATGTGTTAGGTGAGCATTGGCTCTATGTTCGTCAGGTTCAATAATTCTTCCAGCAGGTCATCGCTTGGGTTAACTTTGTAGGCTTTGGATGGCATCTCTACCAGCAAAGCATCCTCTCGATCGCGCACCTGGAAACGGAGCGAGCAGTTACGGTTCTCGTAACGTTCGTTGTTGACCTTTACAATGTTCTCCAATTCCTCCAACAGCTGATCGCTTAACGAGAACAGGTCTAATATCACGGTAACCGACTTAGTAAATTTATCCCGCAGTTCGGTCAACAGATTGATACTGCCGATACGCAGGTCCCAGTTATCTTTCTGACGGAACTTTTCTTCGATGCTGCCTCTTAACTGCACAAAGTACCCTTCACCCAGCAGGTTCTTAAATTTGATATAATCATCGCCAAAAAGGGCAAACTCATAACTATCGTTATAATCCTCCAAAACGAATGTGCCGAATGGCTTACCTGTCTTGGTGGTTTTATGCTGCACGTTCACCATTAAGCCTCCGATAGCTAACTCACCTTTACGGCGCAGATCGTTAAAGGCAGCTAAGGTATCTTCACCACCCTCAGCAGAGCGGGCTTTAACCATCAGCTTTAGGTCCGATACTTTACTGTTGCAGTAACGGGCCATTTCCAGTTTATAGTTATCCAGGGGGTGCCCCGTCAGGTAGATCCCGATCACGTCACGCTCGTATTTCAAACGTTCGATCAGCGGCCATTCTTCAGACTCAGGTAAGGTTGGCTCCGGCACGTAAGATGCCATCTCGCCACCAAATAGCGACGATTGCGATGTGCTTTGTGTATTCTGATAATCATTAGAATATTTGATCAAACGTTCGATACCGTTTAACAGACCAACATCGGTCTTGGCAAAGAACTGCGCACGTTTCATCCCAAAGCAGTCGAAGCCCCCGCCATAAACCAGGTTCTCATACGATTTTTTGTTGACCGCGCGCACGTTGCTCCGCTGGGCAAAATCGTAAACCGTAGCATACGGACCGTTAGTTTCACGCTCCTCTATGATGCTCTCCACGGCTTTTTCACCTACACCTTTCACACCTGAAAGACCAAAGCGGATCTCGCCTTTTTTATTCACGGCAAAGGCATTATCACTTTCATTGATACAAGGCCCCAATACCGGCACGCCCATGCGGCGGCACTCCTCCATAAAGAAGGATATCTTATCTATACTGTTCTGGTTATTCAATACCGATGCCATGTATTCGGCCGGATAATGGGCTTTTAACCAGGCGGTTTGGTAAGCAACCAGCGCGTAGCAGGTAGAGTGCGATTTATTGAACGCGTACTGGGCAAAAGCCTTCCAGTCGGTCCATATCTTGGTAAGTTTATCTTTAGGATGGCCTTTAGCCATGGCGCCGTCCATAAACTGGGCCTCCATCTTGTTCAGTACCTCTATCTGCTTTTTACCCATCGCCTTACGCAGAACGTCGGCATCGCCCTTACTAAAGCCGGCCAATTTTTGCGATAAGAGCATCACCTGCTCCTGGTACACGGTGATGCCATAACTCTCGGACAGGTATTCCTCCATATCCGGAACGTCATAAGTGATCGGTTCCCTGCCGTGCTTACGGGCAATAAAGTTGGGGATGTATTCGATAGGGCCTGGGCGGTAAAGGGCGTTCATGGCAATCAGATCCTCAAACTTATCGGGCTTAAGCTCACGCAGGTACATCTGCATACCGTCACTCTCGAATTGGAACGTACCGTTGGTATCGCCACGTTGGTAAAGCTCAAAGGTAAGCTGATCCGTCAGCGGCAACAGGTCAATGTCGATATCTTCGCCATGGTTCTGCTTGATCATTCGGAGCGCGCCTTTAATGATGGTCAGGGTCTTAAGACCCAAAAAGTCCATCTTGATAACGCCCGCGTCCTCGATCACACGCCCGTCGTATTGGGTCACCAACAGGTCCGAGTCTTTCGCAGTAGCCACCGGCACGATATTGGTCAGGTCGTCGGGCGCAATAATGATACCCGCTGCGTGCACACCTGTGTTACGGATAGAACCTTCCAGCTTCTCGGCCTCGCGCAGCACGATACCCCTAAGCTCTTTGCTCTTGTGTATCTCCTGCAATTCGGGAACTTGCTCAATAGCCTGCTTCAAGTTGATACCCAAGGTGTCGGGCACCAGTTTTTTCAATTGGTTCACCTCGGCCAATGGCAGATCAAGTACCCGGCCTACGTCCTGTATACTGGTACGGGCGGCCATGCTACCGTAGGTAATGATCTGGGCTACCTGGTTCTTGCCGTATTTGTCAACTACGTAATCGATAACTTTTTGGCGACCCTCGTCGTCAAAGTCGGTATCGATATCGGGCATCGATTTACGATCGGGGTTCAGGAACCTCTCGAACAGGAGGTTATACTTGATCGGGTCGATATTGGTGATGCCGATGCAGTAGGCAACCACTGATCCCGCTGCCGATCCACGGCCCGGCCCGATGAATACGCCCATATCACGCCCGGCTTTAATAAAGTCGGCCACGATGAGGAAGTACCCCGCGAAACCCATGGTACGGATGGTGAACAGCTCAAAGTTGATCCGCTCCTCTGCCTCGGGACTGATATCGATATAGCGTTCTTTAGCGCCGGTAAAAGTTAAATGCTTCAGGTACTCCCACTGGTTCAGCGTGTCCGATTCTGCACCGTCGTGTATCTTAAACTCGGGCGGGATAGGATAATTGGGGAGCATGATGTCGCGCTTCAGTTTCAGCACGTCCACCTTATCTACGATCTCATTAGTGTTATCCAGCGATTCGGGCAGATCATGGAACAGCTTGCCCATCTCAGCCTGGGTCTTAAAGTAGAACTGATCATTAGGGAAACCGAAACGTTTGCCCTTGCTGCTGGTGTCCTCATCCGTCATGATGGGGGTGCTCTGCATATCGCCGGTGTTCACACACAGCAGAATATCGTGCGCGTTGCTATCCTGCTGATCCACATAGTGCGAATCGTTAGAGCAGATAACCTTAACGTTATGCTTTTTAGCGTACTTAAGCAGCGTATTGTTGATGATGGTCTGCTCGTTGATCTCGTGACGTTGCAGTTCGATATAGTAATCCTCGCCGAACAGATCCAGCCACCATTTAAATTCCGCTTCAGCTTCCTCTTCGGTTCCTTTCAAAATAGCCTGCGGTACCGATGCCCCGATACAGCAAGTAGTAGCGATCAGTCCTTCGTGATACTTCAGTATCAGCTCCTTATCAATACGGGGCCATTTACTGTACAAACCCTCCATATAACCCAGCGAGCAAAGTTTCACTAAGTTCTTATAACCCTGGGCATTCTTAGCCAAAAATAACTGGTGACGGCGTACGTCCTTATTCTCTTTAGTGAACTGTTTTTTATGGCGGTCATCAACCACGTAAAACTCGCAACCAACGATCGGCTTCACGTTATGCTTACCCGCTTCGGCTACGAACTTGAACACGCCGAACATGTTACCGTGGTCGGTAATGGCCAATGCCTTCATCCCGTCGGCGGCAGCTTTTTTATAAAGCTTGCTGATATCGGCAGCGCCGTCTAAGAGTGAAAATTGCGTATGTACGTGTAAATGAGAAAAATCGGGCATAATAGAATTATCGTTAGCACTATATCGTTGCGGAGAACAAATCTACCAAAAAACCGATCGGCAGGCAGTGGTGTTGATAAGTGTGGAATATCTTTTGACCTTGAGGAGACGGTATAAATTATTTCCAACGGAATATTTAAAAGTGACTAATATTTTTAGTATATTTGTTTGTGGAGTAGTAGTCGGCTACCTTCGCCATCTATGTCCCTATCGAATAAGTCATAAAAGCAGGTTTTCATCTAAAAAACTTGTCCTATTTTAAAAACATCTAACAAGCTCTGTTGTTAAAAAGTCTGACGTCTGCAAATTCAGAGTACAACTTTTAGTTTTAGTTCTATCCCATATTTGCCGTGACAACCCTGCAGGCGACGCAACATGTACATCACCCTTTGAAATAATTACAAATTGGAAAAATTTGGACGCATAGCCCTTAAGACCATCCTCTGGATAATTGCGAGCGTATTGATATTGGTACTGCTGATCGTAGTGCTGCTACAGGTACCCTCCGTGCAAAATTTTGCCAAAGATAAGGCAGTTACGTTTTTGCAGGATAAGATCAAGACCAAGGTACAGATCGGCCACATCAGCCTGGGCTTGCCTAAGCTGATCGTGCTGGAGAACGTTTACTTTGAGGACCAGAAAAAAGACACACTGATCGCCGGCGAGAAGTTAAAGGTAGATATCAGTCTGCTTAAGTTGCTTAACAACAAAGTAGAGGTGAACGAGATCAATCTAAAAGGTATTACTGCTAAAGTGTATCGCGGACAGGATAGCGTCTTTAATTTCGATTACATCATTAAAGCCTTTGCCGGCGGACCAAAGACAGAGCCTGCGCCTAAAGATACTTCGGCAGGTATGGTGATATCGCTGGATAAGATCATCCTCGACAAGATCAACATCTCTTACAAAGACCTTACTACCGGCAACGATGTGAAGTTTTTATTAGGTCACTTTGATACTCGCATCAAAGATTTTGACCTGGATAAGATGAAATTCAGCATCCCTAAGATCAACCTTTCGGATGTGAACGCGAAGATCATCCAAACGCCTCAAGGTTCGTCTATTGCGCAGGCAGCTACTGTAGATACCGCTACCGCTCCGTTGGATATGACGCTGGATATTGGGACTGTCGATATCTCCCGCATTAAACTTGACTATCGTAGCAAAGAGATGAGCACCAAGATGGACTTGGGCAAATTGCTGGTAGAGATGGACGACATCGACCTAAAGAACCAGCGCATCGGCATTAAGAACATCGCCCTTAACGACACCAAAGCCGGACTGATCTTGAATAAACCGACCACTGTCGCGGAAGCCGTTGTTAAGACCGCTAAAAAGATAGACACGTTGGTGACCGCGCCTAACTCCAATAAACCTTGGCGGGTTCGCTTAGAGCGCATGACATTCAATAACGATGATATCAAATTTGATAACAACGCGCAAAAACCTATCGCCCGTGGTTTAGATTACGGCCACATGGATATTAAAGGCCTGACCACCGAGATAAAAGGCCTTTCTTACAGTCCGGATACCATCGCTGGTCGTATAGAGAATTTAGCGTTTAATGAAAAGAGTGGTTTAAAGATCAACACTTTCCATACCACGTTTTTATATGGGCCAAAAGGTGCTTACCTGAAAGACCTGTTGTTGGAGACCCCGAATACAACGCTTCAAAAATCGGTAGAGGTGAGTTATCCATCATTAGATGCGATCAGCAAGGATGTTGGTTCACTTGGCATCAATGCCGATCTGGATGGCAGTAAATTAGGCTTACGTGATGTGCTATTGCTGATGCCAACCATGGCATCCATGGAGCCGTTCAAAAGTTCGCCTGGATCGGTATTTAAGATCGATGGAAAGGTGACCGGCAAAGTGAGCGACCTGAAGATCCCGAACATCGAGATCAGTGGTATGGGCCGTACGCACATCAAAGCAACTGCCTACATGCGCGGCCTGCCTGATGTGAACAAAGCCACCTTTGATCTGGACCTGAAAGACTTTACTACTACCCGCGGCGATATTTTCCGTTTGGCTCCTAAGGGTACCATCCCGGCAAGTGTGAGCGTCCCGGAGAATATCAACCTTAAGGGCACTTTTAAAGGCGGCATTAAGAACTTTAAGGCCAATATGCAACTGCGCACCAACTTAGGTGCTGTCGACCTGAATGCCATCTTCAACGGCGCACGCAAAGGCCGCGAGACTTACAATGCTAACGTAAAATTGAAAGACGTTAACGTTGGCGCGCTAACCAAGCAACCGCAAATGGTCGGTCGTGTTACTGCTAATGCTAAAGTACGCGGAACCGGTATCGACCCTAAAAATTTGAGTTTACAATTTGAGGGCGATGTAAAAAGCGTTTACGTAAAAGGCTACAATTACAAAGACCTGGTGATGAAAGGCACTGCATCTAATGGCAAGTATGATGTAACGGCCAGGATGAAAGACCCTAACATCAACTTCGCGTTGAATGCTAAAGCCGATATGACCCAGAAATATCCGGCGGTAAATGCTACGCTGTTAGTTGATAGCATCAACCTGCAAGCTTTAAAGTTCGTTAAAGACCCGATGCGTTTTCACGGTAAGCTGATCGCGGATGTACCTACCGCTGATCCCGACTACCTGAATGCCGATATCAGCCTGACAGATATGTTGCTTGTGAATAAAGGCGAACGCATCGCTTTGGATACCGTTACGTTAAAGTCGACCGCGACAGCGGATAGCAGCACCTTATACCTGAAATTGCCAATGCTGAAAGCCCGCATGGCCGGTAAGTATAAATTGACCGAGGTGGGTACAGCCTTGCAGGATGTGATCAACAAGTATTACAATACCGACGCAGCCGGTGGCGCTACAGCAGCAGCAAGAGCTAAAATAGATTCGGCCAACCGCGCTAAGATCAAAAATAACAAGCCTATCAAACCGGCTTACTCGCCCCAGCAATTCACTTTTGGTTTAACGATGGTAAAAACCCCGCTGGTTAGCAAATTTGTTCCAAATCTTAAGACCTTAGATCCTGTGAACATTAATGGCCGTTTTGACAGCAATACCGGCGAGTTGACCGTTAACGGTACCATCCCTAAAGTGGTTTACGGCACTAACGTGGTGACCAATGGAAAACTGAACGTTAACACCAATAATAATGCGCTCAACTACGCGCTGACCGTTGATGAAATTGACGCCGGTACATCGCTTAAACTGCTTTACCCAAGCATAACCGGTAGTGCTAAGGATAATAAGCTGAACCTGAATGTGCAGGTGCGCGATGCTGATAAAAAAGAGCGCTTCCGTATAGCTGGGGTGTTCGCGGCTTTGCAGAACGAATATCAGTTCAGCCTGTTGCCTAATGGCCTGTTGCTGGATTATACCCCGTGGACAGTTAGCCCGACCAATGCCTTACAATTTGGTGGTAAAGGTATTTTGGCGAAAGACTTCGCCATATCCAACGCCGGGCAAACATTGAGTATCAACAGTAACACACCTGAGTATAACTCGCCGCTTACGGTTGCCTTCACAAATTTTAAAATAGAAACGCTGACCAAAATGGCCCAGCAGGATACCTTGCTGGTAGGTGGTACCATCAACGGTAAAGCCGAGGTAAGTAACCTGCAAGCGTCGCCGCAATTTACTGCGGGTATCAACATAGGCGATTTTAGCTTTAAAGGCGATACCGTTGGTAACATTGCGATCAAGGTAAATAACCAAACAGCTAATGCATTTGCGGCCAACGTCAATATCACGGGCAAAGGCAACCAGGTTACGTTAGATGGCCTTTACTACACCGCGCCTGAAAGCAGGATGGATATGAGCCTGAACATCGTTACCTTGAATATGAAGAGCATCGAGGGCTTCAGTTTTGGGGCTATCCGCAGGGCAAGCGGCAACATTACCGGTCAAATGAAGATCACCGGTACGCCAAGCGCGCCTGTGGTGCGTGGCGATGTCAATTTTAACGAGGTAGGCTTTAATGTGAGTATGCTTAACTCGTACTTCCGCATGCCTAAGGAGAGCATCACCTTTAACGATGATGGCGTTCGCTTTAACAACTTTACCCTGATCGACTCGCTGAATAATAAAGCCGTAGTGAGCGGTACGGTTTACACTAAAACCTATACCGATTTCCGTTTTGGTTTGGATATTAACGCGGATAATTTCCGTGCGGTCAACTCTACTAAGTCGGATAACAAACTATTCTATGGCAAGCTGTTCATCAATACCCGTGTAAAGATACGCGGCACCATGGATAAGCCCGAGGTGGATGCCAACCTGACTGTGAACGAGCAAACCGATATGACCTTTGTACTACCGACCAATGACCCGGCGGTTGAGGACCGTAAAGGCGTGGTTTATTTTGCCAATGCCAACGCACCTAAGCTCGACTCGATCATGCTGGCTAAGCAGTTAGATTCGCTGAAGAAGTCGGACATTACCGGTATGGATATATCCGCACAATTGAACGTGGATAAGAACGCCGCCTTCCACATTGTGATCGATGAGCGTAACGGTGACGTGGTGCACCTGAAAGGTGACGCGCAACTGAACGCCGGGATAGACCCAAGCGGCAAGATCAACCTGACGGGTACTTATACCGTCAACTCGGGGTCTTACGCCCTATCATACGCAACTGTCAACCGTAAGTTCGATTTCAAAAATGGTAGTACTATCATCTGGACGGGCGACCCGACCAGTGCTATTGTGGACTTGACCGCTGTTTATGTGGCCAAAGTACCGCCAATAGATCTGGTAGAACAACAATTGACCGGCGATGAAACCCAGCGTACCATGTACAAGCAAAGGTTACCTTTCAACGTTAACCTGAATTTGAAGGATCAGCTAATGTCGCCAAAGATCACTTTCGACATTGTGTTGCCGGATAGCAACTATACCGTATCGCCGGACGTGGTGAATACCGTTGAGAACCGTTTAGCGCAAGTAAGGCAAGATCCTAACGAGTTAAACAAGCAGGTACTGGGCGTGCTGGTGTTAGGTCACTTTATCGGTGACAATCCATTGGCCAGTCAGGGCGGTAGCACAGGCGTGGATGGCGCTATACGTAATAGCGTAAGCAGTTTACTATCGGATCAATTGAATAAACTGGCAGGCGACCTGATCGGTGGTGTGGCTTTAAGTTTCGACCTGGAATCGGGCGCGGATTACTCGACAGGCACGCAGCAGAACCGCACGGATCTTAACGTTGGCTTGTCTAAACAGTTCCTGAATGACCGTTTGACGGTTACTGTGGGTAACAACTTTAACCTGGAGGGTCAGAATCAGCCGGGCCAAAAAGCGACCAATATTGCCGGTAACCTTTCGGTGAATTACAAATTAAGTAAGGATGGCCGTTACCGTTTGCGCGCTTACCGCAAAGATGAGTATATCGTAATTCAGGGCCAGGTTGTGGAGACCGGCGTGGCCTTCAGTGTGACTGCAGATTACAACCGTTTCAGCCAGCTCTTCCGCAAAAAGACCGCCGAGGAACGGGCAAAACAACGCGAGTATAACGAGAAAGAAAAACAGCAAAAAGAGATAGACAAGGCCAAGCAGGACTCGACCGATAAAAAAGCCCAGGACGGGCAGGACAAAGCCGAGCAGCAACGTAAGCAGGATACCCCGCCCGAAGAAACTTCGACCCCGAACGAGGAAGACGAAGCGACCGATGACGAGCAGGCCATATTGAACAATAATTTCCGCGAGGACCAAGATCAGCAAAAGCAGATCGCAACCACATCATCCAACTAAAATGGGCAAAAGGTTTATATATTTATTAGTGATAGCGGCCTTTGTGAGCGCCTGCAGCAACACCAAGTATCTTACAGGGAACCAAAAACTGTACACCGGTGCCGAGATAAAAGTAGATACTGCAAAAAAACAAACAACTAAAGATCAACGCAGCGAAATAGAGGCTGAGATGAAGGACCTTGTGCGCCCACAGCCTAATAGTAGTATTTTAGGTTTGCGTTATAAACTTTGGATCTACAATAAAACCCACGCCCGCCGCAACTTTATCCAAAAATTATTGAGCGGCATGGGCGAGCCGCCAGTGTTACTTGGTGATGTGAACGTGCAGACCAATAGCGACATTATGCAGAACCGTCTGCAAAATAAAGGTTATTTCCAAGCACAGACCAGTGGCGATACGGTGAGCAAAGGTAAAACCGGCAAGGCGATATTTGACGTTCAGCCCGGCCCGAGTTATAGCATTCGTAATATCTATTTCCCTAAAGGTAAAACCGATCTGGATACTGCCGTGGCGGGTACGGCAAAAGGTACGTTTTTAAAAACCGGCGATAAATATAATCTGGACGTGATCAAGAGCGAACGTGTGCGGATAGATGCCAAATTGAAAGAGGAAGGCTTTTACTACTTCTCGCCCGAAAATTTGATCGTAAGGGTGGATACCCCTGTTGTTAACCACCAGGTAAATCTGACCGTGGAGGTAAAGCCTGAAACATCCGAACGTGGCCGCAAAATGTACGATATCAACAACATCTATATTTATCCTAACTATACTTTGCGCGACACCTCGCTGATGCTGGACCAAGCGAAGCCTTACCGTAATTATTTTGTAGTACAAAAAAGAGAGTATGTACGGGATTTTGTATTTAAACAAACCGTACAGTTTGAAAAAGGCAGCGTATACAACCGTACCGAACACAATAAAGCGCTGAACAGGTTTATTGAGTTAGGGCCGTTCAAATTCGTGAAGAACAGGTTCGAGGATGTATCTACGCCGGATTCGCCAAAGTTGAATGTCTTCTATTTTCTTACCCCATATCCGCGTAAATCCTTACAGGCCGAGATACTGACCCGTACCACATCGGCCAACTTTACCGGTACACAACTGAACGTAAGCTGGCGCCACCGCAACGCCTTTAAAGGCGCGGAGTTGCTGACCATATCAGCTTTTGGTGGTACAGACGTGCAGGTATCAGGACAGAATAGCGGCTACAACGTGTATCAGTACGGTGTGAATACCAGCCTGTCATGGCCGCGTTTTATTAGCCCTATCAACTTTACCAATACTTCGGCTTTCGTTCCGCATACTAAGCTGACGCTGCAATATTCCATGACCAACAGGGTGAAACTGTACTCGCTTAACTCGTTCAGCGGATCTTTTGGTTACAACTGGAAGGATGACATCCATAAATCGCACGAGTTAAATATCACCAATATCACTTACGTAAGCGCCGGGAATGTGAGCCAGGAATATCTGGACACCATAGCCCGTACCGGTAACCCAACGTTGAAACACGTGATCGATAACCAGCTGACCTTTGGCCCGTCTTACAGTTATACATTCACTAACACTACCGAAAATAACCGCACCAATACCTGGTACTTTAATACCAAGGTGAGCACGTCGGCATTGTTGTTAGGTATCGCCACTGGTGCCGATACGTTGGCAGGCAAGGTGCGCAAGATAGGCAGTACGCCATTTAACCAGTATGCCAAATTCGAGAACGAATTCCGTTTTTATCATAAAACGGGCAAGCAAAGTTCTATCGCTACACGTTTTTTGGCGGGGGTAGGCGTGCCGTTCGGTAACTCTACTATTATGCCTTACAGTCAGCAATTCTTTATTGGCGGTAGCAATAGCTTACGTGGTTTCAGGGCAAGATCCATCGGTCCGGGTTCGTTCCAGGCGCAAACCAATACGGGCGGCGTGCAAACATCAGGTTTCCTGCCGGATCAATCGGGCGATATCAAGTTAGAGGCTAATATCGAGTACCGCCCGCACCTGTTCAGCATTGTACACGGAGCGCTGTTCGTTGACGCCGGTAACGTATGGAATTTGAACTCGCAACGCGGCTTAGAAGGCGGCACTTTCGGCAAGAACTTCATCAACCAACTGGCTGCCGACGTAGGCTTCGGTCTGCGTTTTGACGTTACTGTATTGGTGCTTCGCACCGACTACGGTATCCCGATCCTGCAACCATACGCCACCGGGCAACGCTTTAAGCTCGACCGGACCAATGGGGTGTTCAATTTAGCGATAGGGTATCCGTTTTAAGTCGGAAGTTCTAAGTCTTAAGTCCTAAGTCATGCGCAGTTCCAGACTTAGGACTTAAGGCTGTTATAGCATGAATTGGACTTCAGACTTTCGACTCAAGACTTCAGACTTAATCCCTATCTTGCGCCCATGCCCGTCCACACCATCCCACTCCAGATCATCGACCTTCATGGCGATGGCTTTCATCCGCTGCTGGACATTGTGATCTATGGGAATACATTTAAAATAGTGCTGGATACCGGCGCATCGCGCACTGCTTTTGATAAGTCGATGTTAGAGGCACACGAGGAGGCGCTGATATCCGAAAGCGATAGACTATCTACCGGATTAGGGACCAATGAAATGGCCTCATTCACGGCCATTATTCCGGATATGTTCATCGGCGACCTGCATATCCAAGATCAGCAGGTGGCAGTACTGGACCTCTCTACCATCAATATCGCTTACCGGCAATTAAATCACCCTGAGGTATTAGGCGTTTTGGGTGGGGATATTTTGCTGAAGTATAAAGCGGTGATAGACTACGGAAAGGAAGTGATGAAGTTGAAAGTGAGAGCGAAAAAGGGGTCATCTTGAGCTGGTCAAAGGATGTGCGGTTGCTTCGTTACATTGTATCGTAACATACATAGTGGCGATGGTTCGACAAGCTCACCATGACACCCCAAAATAGTTGTTTACAATATCAGCTACCCACCGTCAACCGATATTGCTCCTCCAATTTGCGGCAAGCATCTAAGACTGTATTCTTCATGTGTTGTAAGCAGAGGTAGGTAATAATAGAAAAAACCAGGAATGCGCCCATCAAAATACCGGCCGTACCCTGCGACAGATCAGAGTCTTTACCGGGCAGGTAGATAAACAATTGCAGGGGGATATTGATCATTACAGCGGCAAAGCCACCCATTTGGTTGGTAAGCATTCCTTTAAATCTCCGCTCGCGCAAATAGTTGGTGAGTAAATAGGCAAGGAATAGTACAAAGACCATCCCCCAGGCAATATCCAGCACTAATTCTGCCGAGTTGAACCGAACCGCCAACCAATGCATCAGGTAGATAGTGCCTGCATAAATGGGCAAATAAACAGGTTTGAGATAGGACAGGAATGTAGTAAAGAACAATTTGTAATACCGCTTTTGCAAGGAGCTTTTCATGGCATCCTCGAAGACGCTGAAACCATGTACCCCGAATTCACCATGCGCCATGCTGATCGCATGATCTAAGCTGATCTTGTCATCGGCGGTCATCAATTCTTCAACCTTGCAGGCCATGTGGTCCAGTATCTCCAGCTTCAGGTCGTAGTAAGTAAAACCACGTTTGTTGATGAAGGCATTGATCTGCTGTAGTTGTTCTTTGTTCAGTTTCATAACGGGATCAGGCTATTTTAAATTCATCGCGACTAAGCTTGATGCAGCTTAACGCGTAAATGAACGCGAAAAATAAGATCACTACAAAAACTACCGGTGGATATTTGGCCGGGTTAAGAAAAGAAGCAGCTTTCCACTCGCGACTTAACATGCCTACAAGGTTGAAAAGCAAGTTAAAAATGACCATGAGATAAGTAGAGACGTTACCTACGCGATCTTTAACCATGGAGCGTTTTGGTTTCTCGGTTTTGATCGCCCTGCCTTTAAACCAAATGTACAACACAGGTATTATACTTACCATCAAAAACGTTATTGCAAAAACTATGGTGACCGGCTTACTTTGCGGTAGATAGTACGCAAGGACCAGCAAGATCATTAATAGTGGCAACGTTTCGATATTAAGCGCGTGCTTAAAGTTGGCCCACATAGCACGTTTTATCTTTTTCTGGTAAGCACCTTGATATTGCTTAACGATATCCTCGAAAGGCCACCAACCCGGGAATTGTTGTTTAAGCACATCGGTCCACAGCAGATTAACGGCACGGTCGTCGCCGCCGGCACGCAACCGTTCAATGGCGGTAAGCATGTGGTCTTTCAACTCGTCGTATATCTCCTGGTATTTGATATCGTAAAGGTTAAGGGTATCACTTACCCAGGCAATTTCTTCAGGGGTCAGTTTCATTTGGTGATGCTTAGTTTAAATTCGTCTTTGTACAACTCAACAAGCGATAGCAGGTAAACACCCGATAGCACGTACAGGGCGGTCAGCACCGGCGGGGTGGCGTTATCAAAGATATTTTTGCCTTTGTCCATATTGATGATAATGAACAAGCCCACGAATACGACCAGACGCGTAGGAACCGTGGCTATCCTGCTGAACACATCATCTCTGATCGACCGCTTGGTATCCTTAAAAATATAACCAACAATATAGTACCTGCGTAATGATAAGATGCCGGGCGTAAACACTACCATAGCAAATATGGCTTCGAAAACGATAGGTTCCAGTTTTACCTGAGCAAGCGTAAAATAGACAACCAATACCGCACCTAAGGTGTAAAACACCCTTGGCCAACGGAAATAGCTGGCAAAAAACTTAAGGTATTTAGAAACACCGTCGCTGATCACCTGGCGTTTGGCATCGTTCTCCATAGCTCGCATCTGGTCGTAGCCGCCAAAGTCTTCGCGAAGGATCTGGTTAACGGCTTCCTCCAAAGTTCCGGTGAAGGGGCGTTGCTCCAGGGCGGTCAGTACGTGATCGTAAACTTCCTCGTATGTTTCGCGGTAGCGGAGCGAATCGCGCAGGTATTGGCGTATGGTGGTGTCTTGCTGTGGTGTTGGTTTCATATGATCAGGGGTCTTTAAGCGACAAGGCCATTGGCTTTATCGAATTGCGTTGAGCTGAATTTGATAGCTGTTGCGACGTGAAGCAGGCATAAAAAAATGATGCTCACGAACACGACCGGCGGGAAAGGCAACTCGAAACTAAAAAACATCATTTTAGGTATCAACAAGATGGTGACCGGCAAAAACTGAATGAAGGGAACGACCGTATCGAAGGCGGCAGTTACTACGCTACCCTCGGTATAACCGCGCGTAGCTTTCTGCCATAGCCTAACACCTGAGCCGGTTAAATAACCCATGAACGGTATCCCGAAAAGTTCCATGAAAGGCTGCCCGGTAGGCAGTATAAAATAGGCCAGCCCAGTAATACAGATCACAGGTAACATCCAAAACGATGACAACACCAATTTGCCACTTTGCAGATACTGCTTGACCATCGCTTTAATTACAGTACGCTTAGCCGACCGTTGTATCGCTTTTAAACCTTTAATGCCACCGATATCGTTCATTACGGTATTCATGGCTTCGCCGTAAACCGAATCTTCAGGAGTATGTTCCAGCGCGGTCATTACATGGTCGTACATTTCGGCCTTAACCTCGTTGTACTTTATATAACGGTTCAGGTATTCCCGTACCGCCGCATCTTGTTGGTAGGTCAATTTCATTTGATAGCGGGTTTAAGGTCTAACAAATTTTGAAGTTGTTCGATGAACGCACGGGCCTCCTCCATTTTACTGGTAACGGCTTTGCCGCCTTGCGGGGTAAGGCTGTAATATTTGCGAGCGCGACCGTCCACGATCTCGCTGGTGGTTTGCAATAAGCCCTCTCCTTCTAACTTATGCAAGGCCGGATACAAAGCGCCTTCTGTCAGCATTACTTCACCGGCAGATACTTCTTTTACCTTTTGGGTGATCTCGTAACCGTACATGCGGCCGTTATCTTCCAGCAGTTTAAGTATGATGGTTTGCAGTGTGCCTTTTAGCATTGGATTAGCGTTCATGAAAGCAAATATATAAAGTAAAATTATATACCTAAAATAATTAGGTATATAATTTTACTTTACCTCATGAGATACTACAGGATAGCGTGGGATGGCGACCTCAAGAGGTTATTACTGATCGATCTTGAATTTGTTTATAAAGGCTAACGTCCGCTTGGTAAGCTTGATCTTCAGTTTCAAGTCACCGCTGCCGCCTTTGGCTTCGCCCGCAGTTCGCACAGCAAAATCGACCGGAAATTCGATGATACGGCCTTTACTCTTCGCGTTGACCAAGAAATACAAGTCCAGCGAAAAATCGCCGGGGGCATTGCCGGCTATCTCGCTGTAAAATTGCCGACTGAATAATTTAGGCTGCGCATTAACATCAGGTGTGTATTTACCCAACTTAAAAAGTACATAAAAACTCATTAAGGATGTAAACAATTTATCGAAGACAGGGCGGCCCTTTCGGCGGCCTTTTACAACAGTGTAAGGATCCGCAGACTTTTGATAGATGCCCAAAGCTTTGACACAATCAAAAATATCGGTCTGCATGTCGGCGTGTGTCCAGCAGATCACATCCGCTGTAGCTTGCTGCAAGCCTGCTAATATGCCGTGTCCATAACCTTTGTTTACTGCGACATGATGCGAGCGTATATTGGCTTTACCCGTTTTCGCGATCAGTTCGGCCATCAGGTCCGCAGAGTTATCAGTAGATCCGTTGTTCACCAGAATCACCTCCACATCAGGATGGTCGGTTACCAGGCTTTCGCATCTGCCGATCAGGGCGCTGAGGTTACCCGACTCGTTATAACAAGGAATTACGATAGACAGTTGCATCATCAATATTTTTCGAAATAGCTTTTCCAGTAATTATAGGTCTCATAATCGTTCGGGGTTCCCCAACATATGTATTTATCAACCTCCAAAATTTTTACTTTGTATCCTAGGGCAACGGCATCGTTAATGCACTCGTCTATATAAAATTCATTGTTGATGCGGCGGTCCTGATCAATCATCCTATCTACAGATCGCATATAAACATCCTTGTTTCTGAACCAAAATGCGCCAACTACGGCATGGTCGTTAAAAGGATCGGCACTGATCGGTTTTTTGACCGAAACATGGTTTACATCATCTCCATCAACAGCCACCCAACCGTACTGCTTGGGCTTTGTAACCACGGTGGCATTGTGCCTAAAGGAGCACACGATAACATCCGCTTTGCTTTTTAGCCCTGCAAATTTGTCCCTATCATAAATAAGCCCATTATCGCAAGCGCCGATCATGATATCGGTCTGCTCATCTATATGTTCCATCGCCAGCAAGCACGTGGAGGCCTGCCCTTCGGTAACCTGATCTAAAATTACAAAATCAGAATCGGGAATATACTGGCCGATCACTTCGTGGATCTTGTACACCTCTGTGTGTTCTCGCAGCATCACATATAGATATCGGTCGGCTTTGGGCAGATCCAGAGCTGCTTTTACAACCATCGGCACGCCGTCAACAGGTAAAATTGGCTTGGGTAAGGTATAACCTTCTTTGGCAAACCGTTCACCTTTTCCGGCCATGGGTATTAAAACAATCATGCGTAATTGTGCTCTTTAAAGATAGACTGCCAGTATAAAAATTCTTCCAGATCTTGCGGCGTACCCCATTGGCAAAAATGCGGCACTTTGTTGTAAACGCCCACCTTCAACCCGTCTGCCAGTAGTAAAGGGTAAACCAGACTGATGTAATATTCGCCATTTAAAGCCTCGCCATAGTCCATGGTGGCTTTAAAATATTGCTTCATTAAAGACCCTAATCTAAAATAATAAGCGCCAACGGAATGCTGCCCCAATGTTTTATCCTGCTCGAAAGAAAATTTCTCTTTTATCTCTAACAGTTCCAGTTGATCATTTACGCGACAACCGGCATATACGTTCCCCTCGTGCAGTAAATGCGGATGGAAGCCTTGATAGCAAACTATGCTGCCGTCAACGCCCGAGCGTTCAACCTCCTGTGTAAAATCATTAAAGTCCCAATCCATAAAATAGTCGCAATAAGATAGCATCACGGGTTCGTTATCATTTATTAAATGTTTGGCTTGTAAAGCGGCATAGACAGGCCCCAATTTTAAATAAGGCTCGCTAACCGTTACTACCTTTGCTTTGGGGCTGATCGAAGGGAAATAAGTGCTGAAATTATATTCCTGATCATGGTCTTCGCGACAAATAAAAATATACGAGTCCGCGCCTGGGAACATGTCTATCACATACTCAATAATCGGCTTACCGCCCACGGTTATCATAGGCTTTAACGTTTGGTAACCGGCGGCTTTAAAGCGGGCGCCTTCGCCCGTCATGGGGATAACAACTTGCATAACGCTATTTCTCTAATATCGAGGCCCTATATCGTTCTGTAGAAAGACCATGCATAATACTGATCAGCTCATCGGGGATATGATCAGGGGTAAGGCCGTTCGCAGCTATTTGGCCGCTAATGTAATGCACGGCTTGCAACATCGTCTTGCAGGCTGAAATAAATTTTTCGTTCCCCTGCAAGATCACTTCGCCTGTTGCAAGGTCGGTGTAAACACCCGGACTTAACTGAGTCGACGACGACACCTTACCTTTAAAAAAGATAGACTGATCCGGGATCAGGATCTTTCGGGTTAACGTTTCAACTAAAGTATTCACGTTTATATTATTTGCGGCTATACTACTCGGATCTACCGAAAAACGGTCGTCATCAATTTTATTTAAAACGATCCCGGGCATTTCCGGCAGTTTATAATGCTCTTTGATCTTATTAATAAAGTGATCATATTTTTCGATCACAGTTTGGTGATTATCGCCATGTACAATGATGCCGTGGTTTTTAAGAACGATAATAGCCGGATAGCGATCGCCCCGCTTGTTTTTAACCAGATATTCAGCAATAGGGAAGCCCGGGGTTACGTAGGGCACCAACAGATATTCATCCTGATCAAAAAGATCAGCCAATATTTCCCCGCACTCAACAGCACAGGCCACTACGTTAACATATACCGAATGGGTGTGCAACACAAATTTATTAAGCAAGGAGTGGAACTCGAACTCCATCGATGGCTTTAAACCTTCGGGGACGGAGCCTAACACCGGCGGGGCTGCGTTCTCGTAGATCACATCTCCAGAGTTGACTTTCGATAGCAGGTTCTGTACGATAGTTCCGTTATCAAGCCATACCGCGCCGGTGCCCTCAGCCACATCGGCAAATGTAAAGCCCGACGCCTTTATCATGATCGCATCGCCCAACTTGACAGAGGTATTGCCACCCGGCCCCTGCACGTGTTCCCCGTTTTGGCTAAATGGGGCTGTTATTAATTGCAGCTGCTCTAAATTTTGCACCATAATAATTTATTTACAATTCATCTTGTCCGAGCAGAACACCGGTCTTTTTAAGATTGTTAAAAATGTAATATAGCACGAACAATTGCATTACGCCATAAAAATTATCTTGCCATAAAGGCGCGTTACCTATCAGCTCTTCAACATTCAATTGCAGTGACTCGGCTACCTCATTTACTTGCGTGCTGCCGATGTCGCCTTCCAAGGTCATCACTTGTTTATACCTGTCTATGGTGTGGCCGATCTTTAACCCGGCTATGTTGATCAGGCCATCTAAAAGTCCTTCAAAATAAATGTCGTTGGCACAAGTGGCTCTTAGAGCGAATTTTTCATCGTTACTGGGATTGACTCCTATGCTATCCGAACGAATGATGGAGAATACGATATCAGCTTCGGTCTGTTGATCTATGATATGGCCGATGGCATCAGGCACGCGCTTATCTATCGCGTCGACAACATCCTGATACTGATGGCCGCGTTCGTTCACATCGCGTTGGATCTTCCAGTAACGGCGCAACTCTTCAGACGGGCTCATGAATATCTTCAGATCGTATATATTACTCACTTCGCGCAGGTAGAAGGCGTGCAGGCCTTCATAAATGATCACGCGACGGGCTTTAACTTTCACCTCCTCGGTAAATTTGCCGCTGGTATGATTGTATGAGCGGCGTTGGATCTTTTTACCGGCTTTAAGGTCCGTAAGATCGGCCAGGTCCCGGTGCAGCCAATTGGCTTTTGGATTTAGATGAGTGATCTGCTCCCATTTTTCGTGCCCTCGCTCCCACCGGTGCATATCATCGCCTTTTAGCACCAGCGTGTTACGTGTACCGAGCAGATCCATGATGCTGTTAGACAAGGTGGTCTTCCCGCTCGCCGAGTCCCCGCAAATACCTATCAGATATGGCTGGCTATAGATCTTGTATTTCCGGATCTGCAATATCCCCAACCTGAACAACGATATACAGAACAACAAAAGCGTAGTTTGCAACAGGGTAAACATTACCTGCAAAACCACATCCACATTAAAGCCGTAGGCTAATAGAGCGCTGTACAAATTACCGGCACTTGCCGCCCGGGCAACGATCAGCTGGGCTACCTGGGGAAGATCGGACTTGGGCGATATGATAAAGAACAGAAAATAGGTGATGTTCAGCAAGAGGAACAAATACTTCTCTTGCGCCGAGAACCGGATGACGAAGTAAATAAAGAACGGCATGTTCCACAAATACCAGCCTTGTGACGGAACGATAAAAAAGGTAATGATGCCAAAACTCAGGGCCAAAAATATCAACAGGATGTCTTTATTGATAAACTTTAGCTGGAACATGAGATACAGGATCACCATGTAGGCAGCAGGGACAAATATGAACCGGTAATTATCGAACAGGTTAAAGAACGACTCGAACACTTTATTCTGCTCGGCGTTTTGGTACACCATTTTAATATACCCATCCTGAAACATAAAAGGACAATTAAGCGCGAGTACTAGTCCGAAGAAAAATAATGAGCCACGCAACAGTACCTTATTATCCAATTGCTTAATCCGATAAATGTAAATGGCAAGCAACGGGATAGCCAGTACAATGTGGAATTTAGTGGCACAGGCTATGGCCAAAAAAACCACAAAATGATAGAACCTATTGGTGAACAGATAGTATAACGACAGGCATAAAAAAGCGGTCGGCAATATATCCAACTGCCCATGGATGTATGTAATATAAATTACAATAGGGTTGAACCAGTACCATTTTACAACGGCCTTAACGTTACGTAACCATTTAATTAGCACTAATAAAACAACTATATCGCCAAACAACAGCGGCAGCCTGATAAAAAAAAGATCAGTAAAAGATGCCGGCCCAGATGTAACCCCGAAAATAGACCCAATGAACCGCGAAGCCGACAATATATATAACATGACCGGCGGATACGGGAACGCGTTAGGCTTTACCGCATAAAAATTTCTATAAACCTGCCACAGATCGCCATTTATTGCCGAGCGTATGAATGGGCTGAACAGTTCTGTAAGATAAGCTGACGCGAACAACGAGCCGATAACAAGCTTTAAGCCCAACCCTATCTGAAAGCTACGGTTTTGCTTTAGCAGTGCAAACAGCACATCTTTTGATGAACGTTGATGTAGGACGCTATTGCTCATTACAGCTATGGTTTAGGCATGCCCGGTTAAATGGTAATTAGTAATATTATAGACGGATGAAATGTGATTATCCTTTTTAGTGTCATCGCCGATAACGGCTATATTGACTATTTGCATGTTAGCTTTTAAAACTTTAGAGATAGCCAGTTCAAAAATAAAAGGGTGCGGCTTTTCTACCCCGGCTTCTTCGCTGGTCACCATATAAGTTAAATACTCCCCGATCCCCAGATGGCGGATCTTGAGGAATTGCACCTCAGCCGTCATATCTGTCACAAGTACTACCGGGATGTTCTTTTCGCGACAACCTTGTAAAAACAGTAAGGCTCCGTCAAGCAATTCCATTTCGGCAATAAAAGTGGACCAATATGAATTATAGTATTTTAAAATCAATTCGGTATCAGTACGTCCCAAAACCGACTCGACCATATATTGCACGTAAAAAAAACGGGAATGCGACGCCGCGGTACCCAAGTTAGTATGATGCACGGTCCGTCGGGATGCGTTGTATAGATCAATAGCCTGCTCGTATCCAACACCCTGTTCATCGGCAAACTGCCGGCACAGCATATTTAAAGCAACAGAATGACAACTGTGGTAGTGGTATAGCGTGTTATCCAGATCCAGCAGAACCAGATCGGTATGGGTAAGGTCAATATCGGTCAGTGTTTTTACATCCATAGGTCCGGCTGTTTAGTGCAGATAGCATCGATATTAAAGTTAGCAAAGTCTCTCTTAAATTCCTGTATCCATGCCAATGGATGCCCCTGCAACTCGGGCGACACGATACATATCTTAAAATGTGCCGACAGATATTCGTAAACATCCGTGGTCAAAACATTTTTGGTAAAACAATCTACCCATACCCACTCGGCCTTACCTTCAAACTTTTTCACAAAAGCCAATGGCTCGTATTCAGAGAACCTGACCGCCACCTTAGAGCAACCTGCATTAATGGTCTTAACCAAAAATGGCAACGACAGATCCAGAAAAAAATAATTGCTGATATTATTCTCGGCCATTATCCCGATCAGCTTTTGCTCTAACCCTTCGCACTTGGTATTCAGGATGATCAACTGATGCTGATAACGCTTGATATACTCTTCCAACAGTTCGCCCTTATCAAATGCATCATGATGAATAATGACATCTTTTGTGTCAGACCGCAGGTCCAATTCTACACCGTACTTCACAGGCGTATCCAGTAACGCTTCGGTGGTATTAATACGATGCTTTATAATTAGCGGTGAATTTTTCATCGTCAACGGTCGTCGGTCTTGATGCCCGAAGATACAGGAATTAATGGACGCTTGGTGATGATCTTTAAAAACCAAACTAAGAGTTACAGATCAAACGACTTTTTAAGACGGCTTGGCAATACCATTAAAACATAACACCCTTGTAGCCTATGCAACAAGGGTGTTCAAAACTTCTATCATTCGCTCCCGATAGCTATCGGGGTCGCCTTTCGCATTCCTTAATTAAGAGTCGATACGCGCGTATTTAGCGTTCTTTTCGATAAAGGCACGGCGCGGGGCAACCTCATCACCCATCAACATGCTGAAAGTGTGGTCACACTCGGCGGCGTTATCGATAGTTGCGCGGCGCAGGGTACGGGTAGCCGGGTTCATGGTGGTATCCCATAATTGCTCGGCGTTCATCTCACCCAAACCTTTGTAACGTTGTACGTGTACACTGTCTTCTTTACCGGCACCTTTAAGGCGTTGTATAGCGGCATCACGTTGTGGGTCCGTCC
Source organism: Mucilaginibacter myungsuensis (assembly GCF_015222005.1). Taxonomy (GTDB): domain Bacteria; phylum Bacteroidota; class Bacteroidia; order Sphingobacteriales; family Sphingobacteriaceae; genus Mucilaginibacter; species Mucilaginibacter myungsuensis. The sequence goes on from NZ_JADFFL010000003.1 coordinate 697,551, forward strand.
AGCAGTATTCAAACTCTTTACCTTTTTTAACCTGATATAATGGTGGAGTAGCGATGTACACATAACCGGCCTCTACCAGAGCTTTCATATAACGGAAGAAGAAGGTCAGGATCAACGTTGTAATGTGCGATCCATCCACGTCAGCATCCGTCATGATGATGATCTTGTGGTAACGCAGTTTAGCCATATTCAAAGCCTTAGGATCTTCGGGCGTGCCGATGCTTACACCAAGGCCGGTGAACATATTCTTGATCTCCTCATTCTCATAGATCTTGTGCTCCATGGCTTTCTCCACGTTCAGGATCTTACCACGTAATGGCAGGATAGCCTGGTTATCGCGGTTGCGGCCTTGCTTGGCGGTACCACCCGCCGAGTCACCTTCGACAAGGTATAACTCGCAAACTGCAGGATCGCTGTTGGCACAATCGGCCAGCTTACCCGGCAAGCCAGATCCGCTCATGACCGATTTACGTTGCACCATCTCGCGCGCTTTACGGGCAGCGGCACGTGCAGTAGCGGCCAGGATCACCTTCTGAACTATCATTTTGGCTTCCTTCGGATTTTCCTCCAGATAATTACCTAAGATCTCGCCAACGGCCACGTTAACCGCGCCGCTCACCTCGCTGTTACCCAACTTGGTTTTGGTCTGACCTTCGAACTGAGGCTCCTGAACTTTAACCGAGATAACTGCGGTCAAGCCCTCGCGGAAGTCATCACCGGTAATTTCAACCTTCACGTTCTTCAGCAAGCCTTCTTTATCAGCATAAGCTTTCAACGTACGGGTCAAACCCATACGGAAACCTGCTACGTGAGTGCCACCTTCGATGGTGTTGATGTTATTCACGTACGAGAATACGTTCTCGCTATAAGTATCATTGTATTGCAGGGCAAGTTCTACCGGGATGCCATTTTTTATACCTTCTAAGTAAATAGGCTCAGGAATGATGGCGGTACGGGTACCATCAAGATATTTAACAAACTCCCTTAATCCACCTTCAGAGAAATACTCTTCGGTCACAAAAGAACCATCCTCATTAGATTCACGCTCGTCTGTCAACGTCAAGCGGATGCCTTTATTCAAGAAAGCTAACTCGCGTAAACGGGTAGCCAGGGTGTCAAATTTGTACTCGGTAGTTTGGGTAAAGATCTCGTCGTCCGGCTGGAAAGTTTGGATCGTACCGGTCAGATCAGAGACGCCGATCTCTTTCACCGGGAACATCGGCTTACCACGCTCGTACTCCTGGGTAAAGATCTTACCCTCGCGATGTACCACCGTTTTCACGTGGATAGACAACGCGTTAACGCAGGATACACCCACACCGTGCAAACCGCCCGATACTTTGTAGGTATCCTTATCAAACTTACCACCCGCGTGCAATACCGTCATAACGATCTCCAGCGCCGAGCGGCCTTCTTTTGTATTGATACCGGTAGGAATACCACGGCCGTTATCTTTAACGGTGACCGAGTTGCCTTTGTGAATAGTTACATTAATGGTATCGCAATAGCCTGCAAGGGCCTCATCTATCGAGTTATCAACCACCTCATAAACAAGGTGGTGTAAGCCTTTAACACCGGTATCGCCGATATACATCGACGGCCTTTTACGTACCGCCTCAAGACCCTCTAAAACCTGAATATTATCCGCCGAATAATTGGATCTGTCTACGTTCTCTTCGCTCATAAGTATATAAAAGTATAACTTTCAAAAATACGAAAATTACCGCAATTAACCTAATTGTGGATAATTAGGCGGGTGTGTAAAACCGTTAAGTAAAAGTCAGTATCGACAAGAGTCACCCCTTATCCAAGTTAACGCTCCGGCAGGAACAGCGCCTTTCCCTTAATTTAGGGGAAAGCAACGGCAGTGCAATTTGCAGCACCCTGCACAAGGGGTAAATTAACGTCGTTGTAGGCTCCTGACCAAAAATTAGGAAACTTGACCTGAAAGTTTATCTTTGTCAAAAAAATTTTAGAGAAGTAATGAAGAAAAGCGCCGCTAACGTAGCAAAGATCACCTTAGGATTGGTGATATCGGCAACTATTTTTGCCTGCAACCAAAAACCTGCCGAAACTAAAACTGCAACTCCTGCTGCAGCAGTTCCTGTAGATGCCAAAGCGACCATCGTGTACATTAACCAGGATTCGATATCAGAAAAATACCAGGCCGCAATTGATATGCGCAAACGTTTAGAGGAAAAAGGCAAAACGTTAAAAGGTCAGGTAGACTCTCGTCAGCAATCTTTGCAACGCGCTTATGTGGATGCTCAAAAAAATGCAGCCAGCATGACCCAGGAGCAACAACAAGCCTTAGGCCAAAAACTGCAACGCGACCAAGGCTCGTTCCAGGAATTCCAACAAAGAGCTAATGCTGATTTCCAGAATACTTCTGCAGACGAGACCAAGGCACTTTACGATAAGATAGTTGATTTCACTAAAACTTACGCTAAAGACAAAGGCTATAAACTGATCCTGACCTATCAGAATGGTAATACCACCGTACTGTATGGCGACCCAAGCTTAGACGTAACAGCCGACTTCATTAAAAAACTGAACGACGCTTACAAAAAATAAACCACCAATTATAAACCCAAAGTGAAGATGCCCCGGCCGCCTGGCCGGGGTTTTCTTTTTTTATAGAGTCAGGAAACAAGACCTTTTCTGAAACATTTCTTGCATCTTGACTCTTGTATCTTGCATCTGATAAATTATGAGTCACGAAAAATTTATGCGCATGGCCATCGAGCTGGCCGAGAACAATGTAGTGCAGGGCCAGGGCGGCCCCTTTGGCGCGGTGATCGTTAAGGATGGCATGGTGGTAGCCCGCAGTGCCAACAAGGTAGTACCAACCAACGACCCGACCGCACATGCCGAAGTATCGGCCATTCGTTTAGCATGCAAAGAACTGGAGACCTTTAATTTAGAAGGCTGCGTGATCTACACCAGTTGCGAACCTTGCCCGATGTGCTTAGGTGCCATCTATTGGGCGCGTATTGACCATATCTACTACGCCAACACCAAAGCCGACGCTGCCGAGATAGGCTTTGACGATAAGTTTATTTACGATGAATTAGACCTGCCCATGGATCAGCGCAAGCTGCCCGTGGTACAACTAATGCGCGACGAAGCCTTGAACGCCTTTAAGATGTGGGGAACATCGGAGTTGAGGACGGATTATTAGGAACCACCAAGTCATAGCGAGCGATGACGGTATAGTTTATTCTTCTTCCTCCGCCACACTTGGCTTATCCCCATCCAACAGATCATCGATCTCTCTCCTATCCCTTTTAGTCGGCCGGCCTGTCCCTCGGTCGCGTTTTAAAACCGGGGCGTGGAACATACTTTGGAAAGCTGAGGTCTGCTCTACCGGGGTAATATCTTCATAATATAGCACAGCCGTTTTAGCGTCTACCCTGTTCTCTAACAAACCGGTCACCTTTACTACTTTACGTTCGGGGCCTTTAGAGACCTGATAAACCTCGTCTACCTTTACCTCGTGCGATGGCTTTATATTGTTGCCATTCAGCTTAACCCGCCCGGCCCTGCAGGCATCAGACGCAAGGGTACGTGTTTTGAACTGGCGGATGGCCCACAGGTATTTATCAATTCTTAGTTTTTCTTTTTCGGGCATGATCTATTCTCCAAACCACAAATTTACGCAATTACCCTATATTTGACCCATATGACCGAAGAGCATTACAACGAACCCGATATACAACCCGAAGAAGAAGATAATGGCGAAGGAGCTGTCGAGATCTATTCTAAATGGGCGATAAGAGGATTTTCTATCCTATCGCCAATATTTGGCGGGGCGTTGCTATTCATCAACTTAAAGAACGTTGGATATAAAAAAGCGGCCTACAACGCCCTGTTGGCATCCATCGGTTACTTTTTTCTATCAGCTATCGTGGCCAGTTTATTTCGTTTGAATGTAGGATTTTTGCCTTTGCTGATCAATTATTTAGGTGGGGTGTTCTTGACCGAGGTATTCTTTAAAAAGCATTTCCCCGACGATGATTATTATCCAAGACCAATATGGAGTGCGCTGGCCATCGTTATCGCCATTCAGTTCGGTATCTTCTTTGCGTTGTATTACTCGGGCTTATTACCTGCCGAAGTAATGAAAGCGTTGAAACAGAAATAATATCGAACAGATGGAATTGAAACCCATCAAACATTTTCCCTAAAAATCCCTTACTTTGCTAAAAATTTAAATATGCCTGCCGAATTAAAGAAACTGATAGAAGACGCGTGGGAAGACCGCGCCCTGCTTACCGAGAATGAATACATGACCGCCATCGAAACCGTTGTTGCACGTTTGGATAAAGGCGAATTTCGCGTCGCTGAGCGCATAGGCACCCGCTGGCACGTGAACGACTGGATCAAGAAAGCCGTTATCCTTTATTTCCCTATCCGCAAGATGGACGAGATCAAGGCCGGTCCTTTCATGTTCCACGATAAAATGAAACTTAAGACCGACTATAAAGAGACCGGCGTACGTGTTGTGCCTGGCGCAAGTGCCCGTTACGGTGCTTATCTGGCTAAAGGCGTGATCATGATGCCAAGCTACGTAAACATTGGCGCTTACGTTGACGAAGGTACCATGGTTGATACCTGGGCTACCGTTGGTTCATGTGCGCAGATAGGTAAACACGTTCACCTGAGCGGTGGTGTGGGTATCGGTGGTGTGTTAGAACCAGTACAAGCAGCCCCGGTTATCATTGAGGATAACTGCTTTTTGGGTTCACGCGCAATCGTTGTAGAAGGTGTTCACGTTGAGGAAGAAGTGGTGTTAGGTGCTAACGTAGTTCTGACGGCATCTACCAAGATCATCGATGTTAGCGGTCCCGAGCCTATCGAATACAAGGGCCGTGTCCCTGCCCGTTCGGTAGTGATCCCTGGTTCATACACCAAAACATTCCCTGCCGGCGATTATCAAGTACCTTGCGCTTTGATCATCGGCAAAAGGAAAGAATCTACTGATAAGAAGACGTCGTTAAATGACGCTCTGAGAGAAAATAACGTGGCGGTATAAAGCCCAATTTGTCATTGCGAGGAGCGCAGCGACGCGGCGATCTCATAGGCAGGTCCTCGTTGCTTGTTCTCTGAGATTGTTTCATTCCTCGCAATGACATACTTTTTTGTCATCCTGAGCATCGCGAAGGATTTTACGTTTAGCAGAACGATGATCTAAGCTTCAAGATGCTTCGTTCCTCAGCATGACAAATTTTATTTGAGAACATGAGAATTGGTTACGATGCAAAACGTTTATTCCTCAACAACACCGGCTTAGGCAACTACGGTCGCTGGTTAATAAGCACACTTGCGTCGTTCTATCCAAACAACTCCTACTTCCTATACACCCCTAAGTCCGAGGATAACGCCCGTACCAAACCTATCACGGCGTTAAGCAATACACAAACCATCCTGCCCAAACGTCAAGTGCTAACATCATGGTGGCGCACTAAAGGCATCATCAAATATTTGCTGCGCGATGGCGTGGACATCTACCATGGCTTAAGTCATGAGTTGCCCTACGGCATCCGCAAAAGCGGCATTAAGTCGGTGCTTACCGTGCACGATCTGATCTTTATACGTTTCCCTCAATATTTTGGGATGGTGAGCAGGGCTATCTATTTGGCTAAATTAAGATACGCCTGCCGTGTGGCCGATAGAATCATCGCCATTAGTCAGCGCACTAAGGATGACTTGATAGAACTGCTTGATGTCCCTTCGCAAAAGATAGACGTAGTTTATCAAGGATGTGATGCGAGTTTTAAAACGGTATGCACAGATAAGCAAAAGGCGGCCGTGCTTAAAAAGTATAACATCCAAGGCCAATATATCCTAAGCGTCGGGACCATCGAGGAGCGCAAAAACCTGCTGGTGCTCATCAAAGCCATGGCGCGGACCGAGCCTAACTTAAAACTGGTGGTGGTTGGCAAACAGAAAGAATACGCCGAACTGATAAAAAGGGTCATCCATCAATATCAATTGACCGACAGGATGATCTTTTTAAGCAATATCGATTTTGCCGATCTACCCGCCCTGTATCAAGCGGCATCCGTATTTGTTTACCCCTCGCGGTATGAAGGTTTCGGGATACCAATATTAGAAGCGTTAGAATCGGGCATACCGGTGATCGCCGCTACAGGATCTTGCCTGGAAGAAGCCGGCGGACCAGGCAGTTTGTACACCATTCCTGATGACGATATTAATCTGGCCTACCAGATCAACCGTGTGCTTACCGATACAGAGCTAAGACAAAAAATGATAGCAACCGGCCATGAATATGCCCGCAATTTTGACGACGATAAATTGGCCGCCCAATTAATGGCGGTCTACCAAAATACAATGAACAATGCTTAGAGACGAAATTGCCAAAGCGCTAAAAGTACTGCAAAACGGCGGTATCATCCTTTACCCTACCGATACTATTTGGGGCATCGGTTGCGATGCATCAAATACCGAAGCCGTTAAAAAGATCTACGCTTTGAAACAGCGCGAAGAATCTAAAAGCATGATCATTTTGCTGGACGTAGATAACAAGCTGCAAAGCTACGTTAACGACGTACCCGAGATAGCTTACGATCTGATGGAGTACGCCGAGCATCCGCTTACGCTTGTAATGCCGGGCGCCAAGAACATCTCCCCTGCTTTAATTGCTGAGGACGGCAGCATTGGCGTACGCGTTACCAACCACGAGTTTTGCAAGCAATTGATCCAGCGTTTACGCAAGCCATTAGTATCCACATCTGCCAATATCAGCGGCGAGCCATCGCCTAAAAACTTTGGACAGATATCCCCTGAGATCATCGACGGCGTAGACTACGTAGTTGACCTGGAACAGCATGACATGGGCGAGAAACGCCCGTCCACCATTATGCGCCTGCAGCCCGATGGCCGTTTTGAGTTTTTAAGACGATAGCGTCTCTTATTTTTTTACCTTTGCGGTCCGTTCAACCACAAAGGACACAAAGAGAGAAACCACAAAGAACACAAATGCCTTGCAACAAGAAAACCTTTGTGCCCTTTGCGCAAACCTTAGTGCCTCTTTGTGGTTAGATCACACGACAGCCAAATGAAAAAACACCTCCAACATCCCGTATTTAAGGTCATTGCCCGCAAGGCTGATGAAATGGGTATGCAGGCTTATGCCATCGGAGGCTTTGTGCGCGACATATTTTTGGAGCGACCGTCAAAGGATATCGACATCGTAGTACTTGGCAACGGCATCCAATTTGCCGAGGCCGTGGCTGCAGAACTGAATGTAAAGGTTGCCGTATTCAAGAACTTCGGCACGGCGATGTTAAAGTATAAGGACATGGAAGTGGAGTTCGTGGGCGCACGTAAAGAGTCATACCGCTCTGATTCCCGCAAACCTATTGTAGAGAACGGCACATTGGACGATGATCAAAAACGACGCGACTTTACGATCAATGCTTTGGCAATAGCTTTGCATGCAGATCAATTCGGTGAGTTGATAGACCCTTTCGGCGGGATGCAGCATCTGGAAGAAAAGCTGATCAAAACACCCTTGGATCCTATCGAGACTTTCTCTGATGACCCACTCCGTATGATGCGGGCTGTCCGCTTCGCGTCGCAGCTGAATTTCAAGATAGCGGAGAATGCCGTTGAAGCGATCAGGAATAATAAAGAACGCATCAAGATCGTATCGCAAGAGCGTATCACCGATGAGTTAAATAAGATCATCCTATCACCCAAACCATCTGTTGGGTTTAATTACTTGTTCGATACAGGTCTGCTGCATTTGATCTTCCCGCAGATGACCGATCTGTACGGGGTGGACTATGTGGATGGCCGCGGGCATAAGGATAACTTTTACCATACCCTGCAGGTGCTGGATAATATCTGTGCGACTACCGATGACCTTTGGCTACGCTGGTCGGCCATTTTGCATGACATTGCTAAACCCGCCACCAAACGTTACGAACCGGGCCACGGGTGGACCTTCCACGGGCACGAGGATAAAGGCGCGCGCATGGTACCTAAGATATTCGCTCAACTGAAGTTGCCACTAAATGAGCATATGAAATTTGCTCAGAAATTGGTGCAGTTGCACATGCGCCCTATCGTATTGGCGCAAGAGATAGTGACCGATTCGGCCGTACGTCGTTTGCTTTTTGAGGCTGGGGAGGACACTGAATCGCTCATGTTGTTGTGTAAAGCCGACATCACCACCAAAAACGAGTACAAAATTAAAAAGTACCGTAACAATTTTGAACTGGTGCAACAAAAGCTAAAAGATGTTGAAGAGCGCGATAAAGTGCGTAATTGGCAACCGCCGGTCACCGGATCGGACATTATGCAGCTTTTCGGCTTAAAAGAAGGGCGTGAAGTTGGCATTATCAAAAACCAGATACGCGAAGCCATACTTGAAGGCGACATAGAGAACAGCAGAGAAGCGGCAATTGCATTCACAATTAAAAAAGGCCAAGAAATTGGCTTAAAAGTTGTGGCAGAAGACAAATTGAATTAAAACATTATTTTTGACCAAGATCTACTTATAACACAATGGCATTATACAGGTTTAAGGTAACCTTTGAGGATTACGACGACGTAACGAGAGAGATAGACATCAAGTCGAACCAAACTTTTGAAGATCTGCACCGTGGTATCCAAAAGTCTACAGGTTACGATGCAGAGCGTCCGTCATCTTTTTATGTAAGCACCGATCAATGGGTAAAAGGCGAAGAGTTTACTTTTTTACCAAATCAAAAACGTCAGGACCGCGGCATTGCGTTAATGGAGAAAGTGAAGCTGAGCAGTTTTATTGATGATCCGCACCAAAAATTTTATTACACGTACAACTTTGATCGCCCGTATGATTTCCATGTTGAGTTGATGAAGATCATCCTGGACGAGGATCCAAAGATCACTTACCCGTACGTTGTTAAAAGTGTAGGCGAGGCACCAAGAATGGTGGTTAACGTTGATGTACCTACTGCTGCGGCGGCAACTGATGACGATTTCGACTTCCTGAACGAAGTGGAATTTAACCCTGAGGATGCCGAAGATTTTGCCGAAGTTGACGAACACGGCGAAAACACAGAGAGCAGCGATGAGGATGACCATGCCGACGATGAAATGGACGAATTTGCTGATAACGAACATATGGAAGATGAAGGCGAAAGCTACGGCCGTGGCGGACGCGGTGATGATTATTGATCGCCTTTAGTTCATGGATGATGGATCGTAGTTCATAGCTGATACCTCGCCATGGATAAAACAAAAACACTTATTGTAATAGCAGGACCTACAGCCGGCGGCAAAACAGCCGCCGGCATTGCTTTGGCCCAAAAGTTAGGTACCGAGATCATATCAGCCGATTCAAGGCAATTCTACCGCGAGATGAGTATCGGCACGGCTAAACCCACTCCCGAAGAATTAGCGCAAGCCAAACATCATTTTATCGGTTCGCACAGCATCCATGATAGTTTTAATGTCGGCGACTTTGAACAGCATGGCTTAGCATTGTTAGACGAACTTTTTAAAAAACACGATACCTTGATCATGGTCGGCGGATCGGGCTTATATGTTAAAGCCATTTGCGAAGGTTTTGATCAGTTCCCTGATATCGATCCTGATATCCGTGAGCGCATGAATTCGGAACTTGCTCAGATGGGTATCGCTCATCTGCAAGAAAGATTAAAAGAAGTTGACCCCGATTATTACGCCCAGGTAGATATCAATAACCCACAACGCATCATCCGCGCGTTAGAAGTTTTTGAAGGGACAGGCAAACCGTTCTCATCATTCCGTAAAGCAGCGTCCAACCCACGCCCATTCAACATCATTAAATACGGCATTTTGTGGCCACGGGAGGAGCTTTATAACAGGATCAACAGAAGAGTTGACCTGATGATAGAAGCAGGCCTTATAGACGAGGTGAAGTCAGTCCTGCCCTATCGCCATCTTAACGCGTTAAATACGGTCGGCTATTCAGAGATCTTTGACTATCTGGATGGTAGAACAGATCTGCCAACGGCTATCGAGGCGATCAAACAGAATACACGTCGTTTTGCCAAACGGCAAATGACCTGGTTCAATAAGGACAAAGAAATAAAATGGGTCAGCCCTGATGAACTGACCCATTTATATTGATCTTTTTAGAATGGCGAATTAAAATCGGCCAACGTAGGGTGTACCTGATCTTTTGGCGATACTTTGATATCCAAGCCTTCTATCGGCCAAGGCAGATCCAGTGCGGGATCATTCCATAACACACCTAATTCTGATGACTTATCGTAGTAGTTGGTACATTTGTAGCTAAAGATGGTATCATCCTCTAAAGTTACAAAGCCATGTACAAAACCCGGTGGAATCCAAAACTGGGTATGGTTCTCTCCCGATAATTCGATACCGAAATGCTGACCATAAGTAGGTGAGTTCTTACGCACATCTACAGCCACATCCCAAACTTTACCTTTGATCACGCGTACCAGTTTACCTTGCGCAAATGGCTGGGCCTGGGCGTGCAAACCGCGTAAAGCGCCTTTCTCAGAAAATGATTGATTGTCTTGTACAAAATCGGCAACAATGCCTGCTTCGGCTAATACATTCTTTTTATAGCTCTCGTAAAAATAGCCCCTGTCGTCGGGCCAGATACGTGGCTGGATAATTAATAGACCTTGTATCGGTGTGGTAGTGACCGTCATTATTAATGGTTATACTGTTGTTCGTAATATTTAGCGTAGTTACCGCTGGTTACGTTATTCAGCCATTCGGTGTTGCTCAAATACCAGTCGATAGTAGCAGAAAGACCTTCTTCGAAGGTTACTGAAGGATACCAACCCAGTTCTTTGTTCAACTTAGTAGCGTCGATGGCATAACGTTTATCATGGCCGGGGCGATCTTTAACAAAAGTGATCAGTTTTTCGCTGTCACCTGCTTCGCGACCTAATTTCTCGTCCATTTGTTTGCAAAGCAATTTAACCAGATCGATGTTCTGCCACTCGTTAAAGCCACCGATGTTATAAGTATCACCAACCTTCCCTTTGTGGAAGATCAGATCGATAGCACTTGCGTGATCGATCACGTATAACCAATCGCGGGTGTATTTACCATCGCCATAAACCGGTAGCGGTTTGTGATTGATAATGTTATTGATCGATAACGGGATCAGCTTCTCAGGGAAGTGGTACGGACCATAATTGTTTGAGCAGTTAGAAACCACAACCTGTATGCCATAAGTATCGTAGTAAGCACGTACAAAGTGATCTGAAGAAGCTTTACTTGCGCTGTATGGTGAGTGCGGATCGTAAGAGGTCTCTTCGGTAAAGAAACCTTCGGCACCTAAAGTACCATACACCTCATCGGTAGAGATATGGTAGAACAAGTGTTTATTGTAGTCTTCTTTCCAGTATTTCTTAGCGGCTTCAAGCAAGGTAACCGTACCAATAACATTGGTATGCACAAAAGCCAGCGGATCAGTAATAGAACGGTCCACGTGCGATTCGGCCGCCAAATGGATCACATCGGTAATACCATGTTTCTCGAACACGGCGTTGATCGCAGCCGCATCAGTAATATCAGCTTTTTCAAAATTATAGTTAGCAGCGTTCTCTACCGGTTTCAGATTCTCCAAATTTCCGGCGTATGTTAACGCGTCCAGGTTAACTATTTTATAGTCGGGGTGGTTAACTACAAATTGTCTAACAACTTCAGAGCCGATAAAGCCGGCACCGCCCGTAATTAAAATGCTTTTCATTTGTTTGATATGGTTTGATCTTTCTGTTATCTTTTAATATTCATCGTCTAAATAAGTGCAGATGATGTGGCCTATTAAGATATGCATTTCCTGAATACGTGCGGTAGCTTTTGAAGGGATAGTGATATCAATATCACATTGCCCGGCAATTTTGCCGCCGTCGTTACCTAATAAGCCGATAGTTTTGCAGCCCATGGCTTTACCCAGCTCTATCGCCTTTAATACATTGGGGCTGTTACCGCTTGTTGATATACCGATAAGCACATCGCCACTTACGGCAAGCCCTTCAACCTGGCGTTCAAAAATATGTTCAAAGCCATAGTCGTTACCAATAGCGGTCAATGCAGATGTATCGGTAGTTAACGCGATAGATGGTAGCGACCGGCGTTGTTTTACAAAACGTCCTACTAATTCGGCCGCTATGTGTTGCGCGTCGCTGGCACTACCACCGTTACCAAAAAGCAAAACCTTGTTGCCATTTTTTATAGCTGCTATAACTTGTTGCGATGCCTGGTCAATTTTATCCTTTAGCGCATCTAAAGTTAATTTAGCTACTGCAATATGCTGTTCAAAAAGTTGTTCTGTCTGATCCTTCATTATCCTTTTCTAATTACGAAAAACTTTCATTTATCTCTGCAATAGTAGCCGTAGCACTACCCACCTTTGCAACAACTATTGCTGCCGCATGGTTTGCAAAGTCGCTCGCCTGTTCAATGGTCAACCCATTGACCAAACCGAAGGTAAGTGCGGATACTACGGTATCGCCTGCTCCGGTAACGTCAGACACGGCTAACGAACGCGTTGGCATTTTAGATAGCTTACCTTCGTAAAATATCGCCAAACCATCTTCTGACAATGTTACGACGATATATTTGCTTTGAGTTACGTTGTTGATATGCTTGCAAGCCCTAAGTAGGGTATCATCGTCTACGATGTTGATACCGGATGCTAATGATGCTTCCTTTTTATTAGGCTTGACCAGGTCGGCCCCGGCGTACATAGAAAGATCTTGAACTTTCGAATCGACAATGCTTAACACGCCATGTTGCCGGCAAAGCTTTATTACCTCTTTTACCAACCCGGCGGTGAGTACACCTTTACGATAATCTGATAAAATTACAGCGTCGATATTACTTATGTTAGCAGCTAATTGATCAAGTATCTGTTGCTGTACTTGTTCATTAATATCGTGCTTATCCTCACTGTCCAGTCGTATTAACTGGTGCTTACTGGCCATCACGCGGGTTTTAACGGTAGTACGGCGTTTACCATCTTTCACCAACTTAAAGAATGCTAAAGGCAGATCACCTAAGGCTTGTTCGGCGATGGTGCTTGCATCATCAATACCGCAAACGCTTATTAATGACGCACTACCGCCGAAAGCATTTAGATTTTCGAGCACGTTGCCGGCGCCGCCCAAGGTATATCGTTCGCTTTTGATGTCGACCACAGGCACCGGAGCTTCGGGCGATATCCTGTCGGCGGTACCAAAAATGTAATGGTCGAGCATAATGTCGCCAATTACACAGATATGTTTTTGATGAGCGTCGGCCGGGAAATTAAATGGCATTATATAGATTAAAATTTACGCAAAGTTAAACCAACTTCAGTAAATATTGGCCATAACCACTCTTAATATATTTCTGCGCGATAGCTGCAAGCTGCTCTTTATTGATGAACCCTTGCTGATAAGCAACCTCTTCTATACAGCCAATTTTGGTATCCTGGCGTTTCTCTATCACCCTTACAAACTCGGTAGCATCACTCAAAGAGTCGAATGTACCGGTATCTAACCAGGCCGTACCACGGTCCATTACGCCTACGTGCAGGTTACCTTGTTCAAGGTAAGCCCTGTTAACGTCGGTTATCTCGTACTCTCCGCGAGCGGATGGCAGGATATTTTTAGCGATCTTTACAACCGAGTTATCGTAAAAATACAAACCGGGAACAGCATAGTTGGATTTAGGCTGTGAAGGTTTCTCCTCGATAGACAAAGCAGTGAAATTATCGTCAAACTCGACCACGCCGTAACGCTCAGGATCGGCAACCTTGTAGGCAAATATCGCCGCACCGTCCACATCGTTAAAGCTGGTGATCAGATCACCAAAACCCGTACCGTAAAAAATGTTATCGCCAAGTATCAGCGCAACTTTGTCATCGCCAACAAATTGTTCGCCAATAACAAAGGCTTGCGCCAAACCGTTAGGCACTTCCTGCACGGCATACTCAAAGCGGCAACCCAGTTCAGAACCATCGCCAAGCAAACGTTTAAACCCGGCCTGATCTTCGGGCGTGGTAATGATCAGTATCTCGCTTATCCCGGCCTGCATTAAAACCGTTAAGGGATAATAGATCATTGGTTTATCATAAATAGGCATTAACTGCTTACTTATGGCTTTGGTTATAGGGTATAAGCGTGTGCCTGAGCCACCTGCTAAGATAATTCCTTTCATTTTGCTAATATATTAATGCAAGATAATAAACTGTCGCGCCAGTAGGGTATATTGATATTAAAAGTTTGTTTTATTTTGGCTTTATCCATCACCGAAAACTTTGGCCTTGCCGCCGGGGTAGGATACTCTTCGGTACGGATAGGCAACACCGGGGTTTTTACACCGGCAATATCAAATATAGCTTTGGTAAAGTCGTACCATGATGCCACCCCTTCATTACTGTAATGATATACACCATAAGCATCACTGCCCGACGCGATAATGCGTAGTATAGCTCCGGCCAGGTCTACACCATAAGTAGGCGTACCGACCTGATCGGCAATGATCTTTAATTCCGGCTTTTCGGCCCCAAGGCGCAGCATGGTCTTAACAAAGTTGTTGGCAAACTCAGAGTACAACCAGGCCGTACGCAGGATAAAGAACTGATCGGTATTTTCTGCTATCGCCTGCTCACCCTCCAGCTTGGTTTGTCCATACACGCTGATCGGTTCGGCAATATCATCTTCGGATAACAGCGACGTGGTATTACCGGCAAACACAAAATCGGTAGAGATGTGGATGAAAGTAGTATTATATTTTTTGCAAAGCAGGGCCAAATTAGCGGGGCCTTCGGCATTTACATTGCGGGCAATGTCCACATCGGTCTCGGCCTTATCTACAGCGGTGTAGGCCGCGCAATTAATGATATACTGCGGCTGGTGTTGTTGAAACAGCAACTCGAGTGATGGTACATCTAATATATTTGCACCCTGCTCTTCGGTAAAGATCAAGCCCTCAAAATTGTCGCGGGTGGATACTGCTTTAAGACATTGCCCTAACTGGCCCGAACCGCCAAATACTAATGTGTTATTCATCAGGTTAGTGTTAAAAAAAATAACGATAAGCAAATTCAAAACATCGGTCTGAATTTACTTATCGTTATCAAATATATCAACAAAAACGTTGTCGAGGTTGTGTTTTAAGCGGTTTGCTTACTTAAAAAATCCTGGTAAGCTAAAGCGATACCTTCCTCCAGTTCGATCTTGTGTTTCCAGCCCTGGCTATGCAGTTTAGAAACATCCATTAGCTTGCGTGGCGTACCGTCAGGACGGTTAGTATCAAAATCGATACTACCGGTATAGCCGACAATTTTGCTTACCAAAAACGCCAGATCTTTAATAGAGATATCTTCGCCTGTACCAATATTCACTAAGCCCTCCTGATCGTAGTTCTGCATCAAATAGTAGCAAGCTTCGGCCAGATCATCTGCAAATAAGAATTCACGTTTGGGCGTGCCGGTACCCCAAATAGTCACAGTAGGTGTGCCATTAGCTTTAGCCTCGTGAAAACGGCGGATCATAGCCGGCAACACGTGCGAATTTTCTGGATGATAGTTATCGTTATAACCGTACAAGTTGGTAGGCATTACCGAAATATAGTTGCAGCCATACTGTGCGCGGTAAGCATCACACATTTTTATGCCTGCTATCTTGGCGATAGCGTAGGGCTCGTTAGTTGGCTCTAACAGACCGGTAAGCAGATAGTCTTCCTTCAACGGCTGCGGCGCCAGTTTAGGATAGATACAGCTTGAACCTAAGAACATCAGCTTAGTCACACCGTTAAGGTAAGACTGATGGATGATGTTGTTCTGTATTTGCAGGTTCTCGTACAAAAAGTCGGCACGATAGGTGTTATTGGCAACAATGCCACCCACTTTAGCTGCGGCTAAAAAAACGTACTCAGGTTTTTCCGTCGCGAAAAATTCAGCTACTTTTTGCTGGTCGCGCAGGTCAAGCTCTGCCGATGTACGTGTAATAACATTGGTATAACCTTCGGTCTGCAATTTGCGGTAGATAGCAGATCCCACCATACCACGGTGGCCTGCTATGTAGATCTTAGCACTTTTTTCCATAGCAAAGATCAATCGAATTGGTTCGAAACAACGTAACCCGAATCCATCAGCAATTTCTCTCTTCTAACCAACTCTACGTCTGACGCAACCATTTCTTGCACCAATCCCTGCAGATCGTACTTTGGCACCCAACCTAATTTGGTTTTGGATTTGGTAGGATCGCCAATTAAAAGATCAACCTCGGTAGGGCGATAGTATTGTGGGTCTACACGTACAACCACTTTACCTATTTCAAGCTGAAAAGAAGGGTCGTTACACTTAGCAACCTTGGCTATCTCGTTCTCTTCGGTCCCTTCAAAAGTAAGTTCGATACCTACCTCGGCAAAAGCCAGGCGCACAAAATCCCTTACGTAAGTTGTTACACCCATGGCCAGCACATAATCTTCGGGCTGATCTTGCTGCAGTATGCGCCACATTGCCTCCACGTAATCTTTTGCGTGTCCCCAGTCGCGTTGGGCGTTCAGGTTACCTAAATATAGGCATTCTTGCTTTCCAAGGGCGATAGCAGCGGTAGCCATGGTTATTTTACGCGTTACAAAGGTCTCGCCCCTACGCGGCGACTCATGGTTAAATAAAACTCCATTGCAAGCATACATGCCGTAAGCCTCGCGATAGTTCTTTGTTATCCAAAAACCATAGATTTTGGCCACACCGTAAGGTGAACGTGGGTAAAAAGGCGAATTTTCGTCGTAAAATCCTTTTTCGTTCTTATTTTCCGGCAGACCTCCGTATAATTCTGAGGTGGATGCCTGGTAGATCCTTGTTTTCTTTTCAAGCCCTAATATCCTTATGGCCTCTAAGATCCGCAAAGTACCAATGCCGTCCACATTTGCCACGTACTCAGGCGAATCGAAAGATACTTTTACGTGGCTCATTGCACCCAGGTTGTATATTTCGTCGGGCTGAACCTCCTGTATGATCCTGATAATATTGGTAGAATCGGTCAGATCGCCATAATGTAGTTTAAAGTTTACATTTCCTTCGTGCAGGTCTTGGTATAAATGGTCGATACGTTTGGTGTTAAATGAAGATGCTCGCCTTTTAATGCCATGCACCTCATACCCTTTTTCCAGTAAAAGTTCCGCTAAATAAGAACCGTCCTGGCCAGTGACGCCAGTAACTAAAGCTACTTTTTTCATGGTATTTTTTATGTTTTTTACAGTAAATGAAGCTTTTATATATTAATCGCTAAAATAATAAAAATTAAATAAAATCTGGCCGATATTATTGAAAATAATGCATTGTAATTATTCAAACACATCTTTCACAAACGGGATAAAGTACAACCAAGTTTAGCAACCCAAAACCGGTCACTTTGAACCGTTACTGGCCTACTTTAGCATTTCGACCAGGCGCTTGTATATGGAATTTAAATTAAAAAGATCATGATCATAACCTCAGCGAACATCAAAACTAAATAGATGTAGTTATACTGACTTCGCAATGCCAATTACCAGATCAATTATTATTTTCTTCCAAATTTGATCTGGTACCATTTTCTTAATACCATACCTCCGAATAATGGTCCATAGTAAAAATATCGCTTCCACATCCGTTTAGGCTCTTTCAAAAAACGCACAAACCACTCTAAACCTAATTTGATCCAAACATCTTTAGGGCGATCTACAGTTCCGGCATAAAAATCAAAAACAGCCCCAATTGAGCAAATAATATTAGCATCGAGCATTAACCTGTGTTCAGCCGCCCATTTCTCCTGTTTAGGAGCCGTCATTCCAACGAATAGTACATGAGGTTTGAATGAGTTGACTTGTTCTAATATTGTATTGTTGTCATTATCGCTAAAATGAGGCTTAAATGGCGGCGAATAACTGGAAAATTGAATGGCTGAATAGTTACTGTTTATCTTATTTTTAATTTTAGAAAGCGTCTCGTTAGATGCTCCCAGATAAAAACAGCGCCCACCATGTTGTTGTAACAACTCCAAAAGCTTTTGATGTATATCGGCACCTGCTATTTTTTTTATTTTTTTGCCGTATATCAGTTGAGCCGAAAGCGTTACGCCTACCCCATCCGGCAGTAATATATCAGAATGCTGAAGCGCCCGCTTAAAACCCTCGTCTAAGCTGGCCATGTAACATGAATATTGGTTGATAGTATTTATCATTAGTTTGTCTGATAGATCGATGTCCTGCAGACCACCAGAATAAACTTTGTAATCAAAATACGTTATACAATTTTTCAGATTCAATGGCATTATCAAATAGTAGTATATAGATCGTTAATATTACTTATTAGAGAAATGTCTTATAAACTTATAGCCCCGGGAGTGATGTATCAAAGAGTAGAGACTTTTAAATTTTACTTTTTTTGTACGCTCTAAAAAGTGATCAAATGCCTTTATATAATATTGATCCAATGCATTTGCATAAGTAAAAGAATCATCATGCTCTAAAAAATGTGCATAAGTATCTGAAACATAGGCTATTTTGTCATATTTTTCCGCTACCATCAAATAGGTAAGCAAATCGATGCCGGCACCAAACCTAAGATATTCAGCGTGACGTTCAGTATCTATCACAGTGCTCAATATCGGTAATATATCGACCTTTCGGAATATCGCACAACCAGGAGAGACAGGAGTGCGATAAGCCAAAAGCATAAATTTCAAAAACAAAGCCGAATTAATGATCTTTGTGCTTTTAAATAATTTATAGTTAGTGATATTGATCTTTTTGCGAATAATGGCTGGTGTAAATACCAAGCCCACTTGCGATGTAAATTGCAACATCGTTTTCTCTATATAATCATCAGATATCCAATCGTCAGAGAATAAGATCTTCACATAATCTCCTGATGCGTTTTTTATACCTTGCAGCCAATTATTTACCGGACCGACATTCTGTTCGTTCCTGAATAATTTTATTTGCGGATTATCTTTTAGATAGCCCCTAACAACTTCATATGTATTATCGGTAGAGTTATTGTCGTTAACTACAACCTCAATATTGGGATATGTTTGAGCAATTGCGGCGTCAAGCGCTTTTTTTACTAATATTTCCCTATTATAAACAGGTATTACAATTGAGACAAGTGGTAAATTATTGAGGGACATTAAAAATATTTTTACGATAGACTTTTGACCAGACACTTAACGGTGATCATAAATAGATCAAATGTATTAGCGATTAGAGAGAAAACCACCCCTAAATAAATATGTTTTTAATCGCCCGATAATCCGTGACCGAATGCTGTAAAAATTACTGAATTTTTTTTGCAGCGTTGCATCCTGCTTTACTTCTGGCAAAAATTTAAATTGAGTTTTATCACTTACATCGATCGGCGAATTATAACGATCGTATGAATTTGAATTTGAAGCAGTAATATCAAATCCGATATTTTTAACTTTAGATACGATAGGGTAAACACAATAGGTATTTGTTTTAAATTGGTGATAACACCACCGTATAGCCCAAGAATTTACCTGACCCATTCGTTGACGACGCAACATGCGCGTCAAGTCACTTCCACCCTTATTAAAAGCCTTTTTTAGATCTTTGCTCCGTCTAAATTCATCGTAATCTTTAACCTCCCAATCGATAGTTTCCCATCTATCTCTCCAACTGGCCCAACCCCATGATGATGATCTGTAGGTTAAATAGATGTCGTAAGGGTAGCTACTACTCACTTTCATTGGTATATTATAACCCGAGATAGAGAAGATCTTTTTATTGTATTTATAATAATCGATACCTTGATTCATATAGGCTAAAAAATTTTTAGACACAACCAAATCGTCTTCCAATACGATAACCGCTTCGTTATCTTGGAAAATATTGGTTATACCTTCTATGATCGAAGTTGCTAACCCTTTATTCACGTCAGAAAACTTCAACACTACTTTTTTAAAACCTTTTATGGTTCTTAAGTATTCTCTAACTGCATTAACCTTGTCAACCTCAGCCCGAGTTTTAGGGCCATCAGAAAAAATATAGATCTCGGTTTGGTCTACATACTGGCATTTTTGCAAAGACGCAATAACTTTCTGTACAGAAGTTAAACGTTTATAAGTAAAAAAAACGATAGGGGCGAACACGATGAATACTTGTTTTTATCTCATAGGCTTAACCCCTTTTGAGAATATATTAATAAAATTAATTTTAACGCATAAACTTATTGTTCAAATAATTAAGGGAGATGATATAGCTTTTAAAGCTAAATTATCCTCAATTTTAGTTATAAAAAATGGAAAAACTAGCAGTTATATAGCGGAAAACTTTCATCAAACCATTTTTTTTTAAAAGACGCAATAACCGTTTTGGAGAATGACTATAAGCATTCAAAAAAATATATTTATCTGTATTATCATCAACCTCAATAGAAGGATGCTGTAGTGGGAACGACATCGCTGCCGAATTGGGCATTTTTATAGGATCAAATAAAAATGTCCGCGTAGAATTATTAGAAAAACCTATATTTTTTATTAGATTGATATTAGGACTAATGCAAACGCCTTTACTTTTCCAAATGGAATAAAGCAACTGATAATCCCAGGTGTTAATCTGCTTGAGTTCCACTTTTTTAAACTCCTTATACCAATAACGCCTTTCAACCTCGTTATAGAAAACACTAGAAAAATCAGTTGAAATAAACGTTTCTTCCAAATCCTCTATCTCAAGACGATACTGCTGCCATACTCGCCGCCAGGTAGCCCAGCCCCATATATTTGCGTACTTGGTAAAGTAATAGCTATTGTTTTTAGAAAGATCGGTTATAAAGCTAGTGCCGCTTATGAGTTTAACTTCCTCGTTGTCCTTGTATCTTTCTAATAGTGATTTACAGTATTCAAAAAAAGTTGGGTCGGGCAAGCAATCATCTTCCAATATAATGCCCATGTCCACGTGTTCAAAAAACCAACTGATTCCGCTACTTACAGCGGTTCCGCAACCATAGTTTTTATCTCGATAATAGGTTCTAATCTCGCAATCCCAATCAATTTGAGTAATAATGTTTCGTACAGTTTCGCACTTATCAGCTTCTCCGTTTATTCCTTCACGTGCTCCATCTGTAGAAATATATAAATAACGAGGTTTAACTGCTCTGATCTGATCGAATACAAGTTGAGTAGTGTCGGGACGATTGAACGCCAACAATAAAATAGGAATATCGTATTCCATCACGAATTAGTTTAAATAGACTAGGGTATCTGCTCAATATTACGACATATAACTCTAAATAAATAGCACAAAATAATTTTTCTTAGTAGTAATAGATCTATAATGTTTCAATGATCTTACAAAATTGTCCGGGTGCCGTACTTATATATTAGCCCTATAAAAGAGAAATGCCCCATCCTATCTACGTAGTTACGATTATAAGTTTGAGATATCTTCTCGCTAAATTTTTTTACAACAGCCGGGTGTTTTATTGCTTTAAAAAAGATCCTGATCAACATCACTATCCATATTAAAGGAATAAAAAGCACCGGAGTAAAATATCTTTTAACATTAAAGGCATTACAATAGCTATTTATCATGATGTCTTCGTTAGACAAACGTGTCGATAAACTTGGCTGGTGATACACCAAAAATTGTTTATAGTAAAACACCACGTATCCCAATTTGTTTAACATAAATGACAAGTAGTACTCTTCACCGCCATAAAAAAACTCGCTCGGATAAAGATCAGCCCCCTTTAGAGCTTGCTTGTTTATAAAATGACTGGCACCGATAAAATAAGAGACCTCTCCAGTCGTTCGAACGGTGGAATTTCGGGGAAATTTTCCATGTTGATAAAACTCTCCCGTTGTATTGTATATCTCGGTGGCAACTACCGCATATTTTGTATTACTCCTCATAAAATCAGCGATTTCAGATATGCAGTTGCCCTCGGTGCAAATGACCGCGTCATCATCTAAAAAGTAAACGATGTCGCCTAAGGCCATTCTAAACCCTTGGTTTCTCGATGCCGCAACGCCAAGATTCTTCGCGTTCACGATATATCGCAATTTTAATTGGTGATCAGCTGCTAACGTTAGCATTTCGGGCTCAATATCATCACCTATACAATTGTTTATGACGATGACCTCATAATCTTCACTCGATCTGTTAATGCACGATAGAATCGCCTTTCGCAGCTCAGGCAACCGGAGCGACGTTATAAAAACAACTGAAATCATAGTAATATGTTAAATATAGTTGATAATTTGGGGGTGTTACAAACACTTCCTTAACACGATCTTCTGATCCTTTGTAGATCCTTATTGAGGACAGCGCGCTGAGCTGCGATTGTAAAATTCAATACCGAGATATAAAACTGCACCAAACAACAGGCTTGTAGATGTAGCTGACAATCTTTGTATAAATTACACTAACCGATATTGAAAAATTTTGTAATGTAGTCCCAAAACTCCTTAGCGGTATTTTGGGAACTATGCATGTCCCTAACTTTCACACTCGCTGCATGGGCCATAGCATTATACTTGCTTTTATGCCCGGCTATATCATACAATGCGTTGATAGCCTCTTGTTCGCTTCCAAATAAAATAGCATCATCATTGGGATCTATCAAAATATTCTCCAATGCAAATGCAGTACCTATGCAGAGTAATCCGGTAGCTAATGCCGATAATACTTTTCCTTTTGTACCGGTCCCTAAAATGATAGGGAACAACTGGATATGAGCTTGAGCTATCCTGTCTTCATAGCTTTCGACCCATGTTGATAAACTGGTGTTGTAGCCTGCAGCAATTAGTTTTTGCTCCCCGTCTTCAAAATCTTTACCTATAAAGATAAATTCGTAATGGTGATTTAGCTCTCTATTCTCAACAAGTTTATCAACTATCCTATTCCAAAGGTCGCCTATATAAACAGAGTTATTGACGCCTGAAACAACGATCTTAAGTTTACCGCTTGCATTAACGATCGGCTCAAGCGATGGTTTATAGCTACTATAAGGATGATTACTGAAGAACGAATGGTTTGCCGCCCCCAGCTCGATATATTGATCAAGATCATCTTTACCAACAGTATGTATCAACGCCTTTGACAAACTCCATCGTTTTTCGTAAAAGTTAGCTTCGGATATACGCTTGTCAATATTTATCGAAAATTTATTCGACTTGCTTTTACTAAATATTTTCTTCACCAACTTCAGATGTAGCAATGAGCAATCGGGCCCGGTCATTACTACATTTAAGTGAGACAGTCTTTTATACCACGGGTACAACGTATGTGGATATATCCATATCAGATCATAGTTTGATTCATTTATTTGTTTTAAGACCTTTCTATTCGGTAAATAATCAAAGTATATACCCGATGTGGCTTTTACAATACCGGTCTTTTGTAAAGCTCTTACCGGATAATAGATATGTTTAGGGGTTTTAGGGACGTTAATTATATTAGCAAATACTTTTTTTAGATCGGCCGTTACTAATTCATTTGCGTTAGGCTGCACAAAATTTATCAGGTCGATATCAATCTCTGGATGACGCTGAGCTGCCAAATAATAAGGCAAAGCCGAGGGGCCATTAATGTTATGTTTAGAGGGAGGGAACGCAGAAACCAATAATACTTTCATATGATATCAATAATGGCCAACAAGCAAATTCGCATTAATTTTCTCTTTATCTAAATGCCATTCGCTTCTCGCCATTTTCAGTAAATTTATTTGCTTCCTGATATAAGACAATGCCTGACCGAATTCGGCGTAAAAACTCTACGCAGTATCAAAGTTGTGATCGAGCCTTTAGACCAATATCCATGAATGAGGAACTATATCACTTATACTATGTTTAACGTTATCTTGGTTAAGCCATGTCTTGGGAGCGACGACCGTTTTATCTTTATTTGCATTGAGCCATGCTCCCCACCAACTAAATGAGCTATTTGCAATTATATTATGCTTGCAATATGACATTAGTTGCATGTCTATATAATTATCATCTCCGGTTTTAGGGTTCCAATCCACAAAATTCAGATCTATAAAATCCAGATTTTTCTTACACCAATCAATATTGTCAGAGAAAACGTAAAAAACCGGCGAATCAACTTTTTGTTTGATCATCGCCACAGCATTCTTATAGTATTCAACATCGCAAATATTTCGTCGCATTGCCGAATCATAATCTTTTCCTTTCCGCACATGTATCGCTACAGAATTTTGATCGATCATGCTATCCTGTAGTTGAATATTTTTTTCGTTTTGCAAGGGCGGAAAAGAAAAGGTTTGAATGATCTCTTCTTTTATATCTTTAAAATAAAGTTCAGATTGCCAGTAACCGTCTAAATAACGATCAACAGTTAAACCTATCAGCTCCGGCTTAAATGTAAGTCTGTCCTCATATATATGGGTTTTACGTTTACCAAAACACCGCCTCCTGATCCGGCTGAAATATGAACGGCTAGTATCTGCAAGCGTAAAAATATCCGTCAAACGGGCCTCATCAAATTGTATATTCTTAAATATCTTCTTTAGATTAACATGTTCGTGGGCCAGTACTTTTTCAAATGTTGTGCAGTCAATATAAACATCAGCAACACGTCGTTTTATAGCTTTATAAAATGCATACTGGAACATTTGATTTCCTAACCCACCTGTCAATTTAACGATTATCATAAGGCTGATCAAATTTTTATTGTACGGTACTTAAGTTGTTTTTCGACATTTATTTACGTATTTCGCATCGGCGCCAAACACAACAAGTAATGATCTTAATAACTAAAAAAAGGGAAATGCTTTAATGTGTAACTCAGGTCAGACCTTCGGTCGCCAATAATTTTGGCCGGGACACCACCAGCTATTTTAAGCTCCGGAACATTTTTCGTAACTACCGCCCCCGCTGCTACCACGCATCCTTTTGACAGCTTCACGCCAGGCAAAATAGTTACTCTTGACGCGATCCATACGTGATCTTCTATTATAACATCTCCGGAATTATAGTGATGGTTATTGGCATGTACATCATGTTCTAATGTAAATATCCAGGTACCACGCGCTATGTCTACGTTGTTTCCGATCACCAATTTACCTATACGTCCATCAAGCAGACAATCACGATTGATCACACAATTGTCCCCTATTTCTATCTGACCTTTGTCTATCAACTTATTATAAATTATAACTCCATTCATCACGTTACTATTTTTCCCGATCTTAATGTACATCCGCATTAGGGGGATACGGATAAAATTAAATGGGATACGGTTAATAAAATGATTAAAGAAGACTAATCTAAGCGACAACATAAGATCCTTCAAATAAGATAACCTTAGTATCTTTTTTACAAGTTGCTTGGTAAAGTTTATATAAAAGAGCCCAATATTAAAGTAAGGTCTACTACCCTTAGCGTGTCTTTTTATAAAAAGCAAATTCTGTTTTACGTTAAATTGCGATCTTATGCTTACTAAGCAATCTATGTAAGATTTTAAATAAGGGCTTTTTAAAGAACTGCCGGTAGCCTCCCTGTCGTTCCAAACGTGAAGCCCGGGCATAGCATAAATTTTATAGCCAAACTGTTTGGCTCTTAAAAAAAAATCAGCGTCGCCAAAATATTGAGGAAAATTGATATTGTCAAACTTACCAATATCCCTGATCACATCAAGGGGTATCAATGTGCCCATCCCGCCAGACCAATCAATTTCGGTTGGTTTTTGATAATCCGGGCCGTCTTTATCATTTAAACCGATGATGATCGTCTTACCGGTTTTCGGGTCAAAACGACATCCAAAGTTAAATAAGGTGTCCGGGGCATCCTGCCAGAATATCTTAGAAACTATGATACTATTTTTATATGTGACATCTAAAATGGCTTTTTCCAATTCCACAAAATATCCTTCGGCGCTGATGGTATCATCATTCCAAAGTAGTATACTATCAAAAGCATTATCTAATGCGTATGAAACCCCCAGATTGATCGCACCACTCCACCATAAATTACCATCGCCATTTAAAACAACAACTTTAGAATAATTATTCGCTAACTCTTCAGATGTACCGTCTTTAGAACCATCGTCTATCACAACAATAGTGAATTTGCAAGTGCCGCTACCATTTAGGTCATATAGCGCCAACGAACGTTCTAAGGCGTCTATCCCGCGCTTTGTGATCTTTATTCTATTATAAACCGGAATAACTATAGCTACCGACTTCATGCTCCTTGATGATTTATAACTGGCGAAAGCGCTTTTTTTCCAAATACCCTACTGTCGTTTTTAAGTCCCACTATCTTCTCTACATTATATAGTAACATAAATATCAACGTAAATGTCCATGGTAAGCTAAACAAATTGCCGCCGGTAAATGCCGTGGTAAGGATGTAAAAGAAAAAGAATTTGTAATACGTTCTATTGTGAAGTTTAGCTCTAAATACTTTTAAAAAAATAAAAAAGATAGGCAATATGTAAATAATACCGAACAAGTTCAAAGCGCCGACCAGCCCAATATCTGATCTGTAAAGCCCCTGCCCTTGCTCAAGATCCAGCATTTCTTTCCCATATGCGCTATCGCCATAATTAACACCATTCCCTATAATATAATTTACGATCGACGGCATATAGTCATATAAATAAAAATTAAATGCCCTTAACCGAACATAGTCTGCGCCTGTCACATCTTGGCGCTGAGTTAAATTGATCAACGAGTCTAAATACTTTCCACCACCTACTCCAACAAAAACCGCAGCTATAACAACAAATAATATTAAAAAACTGTACGTACGTACCGACCTAAAATTCAACGTTAGCAAATACAACATCATCAAACTACCTATTGAAAAAAAGATGATCTGCCGTGTAGCAGTCAACATCACTCCCGTAACACAGATACCCAAAAAAACAATGTTTTTTATATTCCTTTCTTTTACCAGCTTATTACCGTAATACAATAAAGCAAACACCATGTAAGTGGGTTCAAAAAACAAAATACGTACAACATTAGCCCTAACTTCAAATGCAACATCGTTAGTATCTTTTATAACTTGAAAAAAGGTTATGGGGAACGTGACGGTTTGGACAATATAAATAATGGCCACAACAACGCCCAAGCCCACTATTAGCTTTTCTATACTTTCAAAATCTATCCGTTTTGTTTTAAGATAAAAATAGAATAAAAATAGTAAGTAATGTTTAGCGGCTAAGATGGAGTGCACATAACTTTGCTGGTGAAAAATATTTGCCGGGATCGCCGAGAAAAGTGGAATCAGCATCAATGCCAAAATTTCTTTGTTAAATAACGTACGTTTATCATAAACAAGTGATCGCGTAGCGAATGAATGTATCACTAACATCACTATAATAAGCTCGTAAATTAGCTGCCAATGATTTGCTGTAAGGTACTTAATACTAAAAAATTGTATAGAGCATAGGCAAAATAACAAAGTTATAAACCAGGTTATCTTATGCCTATTGATTTTTAAGATCATTTCTTAGGAATAATTTTTAACAGCCTTAGTACCTTACCTGTCCGGGTTTTTAAAGAAGTCAATTTTTTTTGGAACCAATATGAAAGATAATAACCTGTATGAACCGGACCGTCAACATTTTTATAAAAATGATGATATAATTTTCGGTGTACTTTAAAATAGGCTTTAAATATCCGAATCAATTGCCTATCGCCATAATGTTGCAAAAAATACCATTCAGCCCATAAATAGTATTTAGATAAACCCTCGTAGTATTGGAATGAGATGCCACTGTCGTGTGCATAAAAATAGCATTCCGTTTCATCTAAAAAATAAACATACTTATAATCACCGGCAGTTTTTAAATAAATATAAATATCATTTCCGGCGCCGAATCTGTTAAAGGTTAAGCCATCAGTATTCGGAAATTCGATCAGAAGATTTGCTTCGAAATCCTTCCTTCTAAACAACGCACAACTTGGTGATACCGGCACCCTTCCATTAAATAAGCATCTTCTTATGAACTCTTTCGATAAATATTTAGTGTTTTTTTTGAAGATATTATATCCGTAATTCTCTTGCTCGGGTTTGCCTTCCCAAACAATCTTAATTTTTGAATATGCAAAACCTATATCATCGTTATCTTCTAATTTCGGCACTGCTTTCTCAACAAAATCGAGTGCCATCCAATCGTCAGAAAATACTACCTTAATATATTTACCAGACGATCGCTTAACACATTCTATCCAATTTTTGACCGGGCCTAAATTCTCTTCATTTTTAAAAACTTTTACTCTTTTATCCTGAAGAGCATATCGCTGAAGTACTTCCCAAGTGTTATCGGTGCTACAATTGTCAACCACCACTACCTCAACATTTTTGTAAGTTTGACCTATAGCTGAATCAATTGCACGTGCAACTAGTTTCTCTCTGTTGTATACCGGGATAATAATGCTAACTAAAGGATCTTGATTTTTCATTTGATCGAATTATAGGCTTAAACTGCAGAGCGTTTTACCTCATCAGTTAAAATACTCTGTTTACTTTTCTTGATAATATAAAATGTATAAAACACCGATACGATAGCGAATATGCTTAAACTGGCACAGGACGATAATATCACTCCTGCGATACCCAACTGCATGTTCTTAACTAAAAAGATCGCCAATGGGATGTTTATTATAGCGGCGATGACAGCTGTTATAGTCTGCATTTTAGTTTTAGATATCCCATTCAAAAACATCGCGAATATGTTATTCCAACACGATATAATAGTAAATAGCCCCATAAACAAAAACAAACTGAATTCAGCTTTGATATCTCTGCCTATCCATAAGCGGATAACATCCTGCCCAATGGTCACCATAATAATTACTAATAACACCACGCCTGCAAAAACATACAAGAGTTTTTTGATAGCATTTGATATCCAATTAAAATCCTGTTTTAACCAAGCTTCTGTAAAAGATGACCAAAACGGATTGACAAGCATTGTGAACAGCATAGAAACTACACCAAAATACCTGTAAACAATGTAATAAGGTGTTACGAATGCTGGTCCTAAAATATGGGTAATAACCATATTATCTGTTTGAAAAATGATCAAACCTGCTATCTGGATGATAAAAAATCTTAAACCTAAACCAATAAGCCCCCGCGACCGTTTAACATCAACAAATTTAAACCTCGGCCTGTATCTCTTGTACTCGCCCTTAAAGGCCCAAACATTTATTACTAAACATATCAGCAACGAGGGCAGAGTTATCGCGATCGCTAAAAGGTACAATTTAGGGTTATTTAAGTACTTTAATACAAAAATAAAGATCAGATATAATATGCTCGAAGCTAAGTTGGTGACAGAGTCTACTGACGGTTTTTGATCTGCAGTGTAAATCGTATAAACTGTTCTGAATATAAAATTTAAGGAGAAAAAGGTGAATGCCCAAAACACCGTCCATATCAATTCTGAATGGTATTGAGAACCACTGTTAAAGACCTCGTCCCAGGGAACAAATTTAAAAGATAATAGAAATATCAAATATAACACTAAAACGATCACTGATAGAATTGCATACGTAGAACTAACGTACATCTGTGCATCGTCATCTTCCTTATTAAGTTTGCATTCAGCAAATTTGTTCCTCAAGCCACTATCTAAACCAATATTTAAAAAAGCGAACCAAGAAATGAATGAACTAATGGTTACCCAGATTCCGTACCGTGTGTTATCTAAATAGCTTAATGTTAAAGGAACGGAAACCAATGACAATGCCATAGTTAAACCCTTAAGTATAAACATGTACATTATTTGGCTTTTCAATTTCACACTTCGATTTTGACCTGAAGTAAAAAATTTAGTTACCGTTCCTTTTGCAATATTTAATAAAGACATTTTTTATGTTATAAGTAAACTGATAGATATTAAACCATCAATTTTTATGTAGCCCCATAGCCAAGTGTATTCCACGCAATTGAATAACATTCACCGATATGTTATGCTGCCTTTGTCTTCTCATACTGCTGCCGACAGTACTAACAACCCATTGCTTAGAACTGCATCTGTAAAAGATCGAGAATGGCTTGCTACCCAAAGCGTCGCCTTTCACAAACGTGTTTGAATATCAAAACTCGTTTGGATAAAGTAAGATCTTGGCATGTAACGATATCTTACGCAATCTGAATTAAACTCATCTTTGGCGATCATGATCAGTATCGTTTGCATAAGCGCTGTATCTATGAAACTCGCGTGCACACCGTTCTGAGCACAAACAATCGCATTATGCATGCATTAAAACATCAAAGTTAATTGCAATTACATTAATACTTTAAAACGTCACTATTTCAGACAAAACAGATTATAAGCCAAAACGCTAAAATGCCTTTAAAACTTTCAGATACATTATGAATTTTGAAATGGCAAAGACGTTAAGCTTACAAACAGCCCCACAAACTTATCATAAAGTACGTTTGTATCAATAGCAGAAGCTGTCAGTATGAACATGCACTAAATATCATAAAGACGATACCCAGCCAACCATTTTTCTTAAACCTTCATCTTTGGTTATTTTAGGTTGCCAGCCAAAATCAGCTTGAGCTTTTGAAATATCTGCTACGTAGACGCGTTGGTCACTTTGCCTTACTGGCAAACGGTTAAACTTCATTTCTATAGACAACTCTCTTTCTAAGAAATCAAAAAGTTCTAACAGCGACAAGCTATTTCTCATACCCCCGCCAATGTTATATGCTTTACCTTGAGTAATATTTATATT
This sequence comes from Mucilaginibacter myungsuensis, assembly GCF_015222005.1. GTDB lineage: Bacteria > Bacteroidota > Bacteroidia > Sphingobacteriales > Sphingobacteriaceae > Mucilaginibacter > Mucilaginibacter myungsuensis. The sequence continues at coordinate 728,254 of NZ_JADFFL010000003.1, forward strand.
TTCAAGCGCAGCAAAATAACATGCTATCAAGTCGTTCCCAAAAAGAACATCACGTACTTGTTTTCCTGTACCCGAAATTGTAAAAGGTTCTTTCAATAAGCCACTCTTTATATCGATCGCTTGCTTTACGAACCAACCTATCCATCCCTGATCTGCGGTTGCATACTGACGACCACCAAAGATCGAAGAATGACGGAAGACCACTGTACGCAATCCAAACATCTTTGCGTAGTCTAGCATATATTGGTCGGTAGCACCCTTAGAGCAGCCATACGGAGATTGAAAATCCAATTGCACTTTCTCGTCAAAACCATTGTCATACCCAACAGCTTTAAAACGAGTAGGTGTTTCTTCATATTCTATCCACTCCAGATCACCGTACACCTTATTTGTTGAAGAATAAGTTACAATAGCTTCTGGGGCGTACTTTCTAACCGCTTCTAAAACGTTATTTCCACCTAACACGTTCACTTCAAAATCAAACCTTGGATTATCCAAAGATGTGGTCATAGCTACCTGACCCGCCAAATGAAAAACTACATCGGGTTTCGCGTCGCGTACTGCATATTCTACATCATTATATGAACGGATATCTGAATGATAGAACTTAAATGTGCCTAAGCTCTGCAGCCATTTCAAATTTTGCTCCGTACCTGTGCGATATAAATTGTCAAAAACAAACAATTCATCACCTTTTTTCAAAATCTCGGCAGCGAGGTTCGAACCTAAAAAACCACATCCACCTGTAATTAAATAACGCATATTAATGATCTTTAAGAGTTGATATAATCCCTAATTACGTTGGCTATGTAATCGTAATGTTCCTCGTCTAATCCAGGCCAAACGCCTAACCAAAATGACTGATTCATAATAATGTCAGTATTGGTCAGATCACCTACTATCCGATGTTCGACATCTGTATAAGCGGGCTGACGCAACAAGTTACCGGCAAACAACAAACGTGTACCTATTTTCTTATCCTCCAAGTGCTGCACCAACATATGCCTGTCACTTGCGTCCCCATCACGCAGGGTCATCAAAAATCCAAACCATGACGGGTCCGAATCTGGAGTAGGTTCAGGCAATATAAATACCTCTTCAAACTCCTTCATGCGCTCATATAAAGCAGCATAATTTTGCTTTCTCTTCTCTACGAACCGATCTACTTTCCGCAATTGCGAAAGGCCAATGGCAGCTTGCATATCAGTAACTTTTAAGTTAAACCCAATGTGCGAATAAGTGTATTTGTGATCGTAACCATAAGGCAGTGTACCTAATTGCTGCGAAAATCTACATGCGCAGGTGTTATCTTTACCAGGTTCGCAATAACAATCACGACCCCAATCACGGAAACTTTCGGCAATTTTACTTAATACAGGGTTATTGATCAATACAGCCCCACCTTCGCCCATGGTGATATGGTGAGCCGGGTAAAACGAAAATGTTGCAATATCGCCGAACGTACCTGTTTTCTTTCCTTTGTAAGTTGCACCTAAAGAATCGCAATCATCCTCTACTACCCAAAGGTTATATTTCTTTGCCACTCGCATTACCTCATCCAGATCAAACGGGTTACCAAGCGAGTGGGCTATCATAATAGCTTTTGTTTTTGGCGACACCGCCTGCTCTATCAGATCAGCCTTTACGTTGTGCGTAGCTACATCTACATCAATAAATACAGGTATAGCGCCAAATTGCACGATCGGGTTAACTGTAGTAGGGAAACCGGCGGCTACGGTAATAACCTCATCGCCCGGCTTGATAGCCCGATCCCCAAGCTTTGGCGAAGTTAATGCGTAAAAGGCCACTAGGTTAGCTGATGAACCAGAGTTTACAAGTAATGATCTGAAAGCGCCAAAATATTGAGCAAATTCTCTTTCAAAGTCATTGGAAAAGCGACCAGCGGTCAACCATCCATCGGCAACAGCTTCTATACCCAACAGAAGATCATCTTCTTCGATAATTTTACCTGTAACCGGTATATAATCTACCCCCGGAATGCTTCTTTTAAAGGTTTTTAATTTGATCTCTTGATCGTTGATGGTTATCATATTATTAATGATTTTTCTTTGTTAATCGTTTTTATTAATCCCGAATCAATATCGAATTTTGGCTGCCAGCCAAAATCTGTTAATAACTGCGTATCAGCTTTAGCATACATCACATCGCCCTTACGCATTGCAACAGCGCCAAATTTTAGATCAATATCACTATTAGCATGGGTCTTGATCTTTTCTACTACGTTTCTTAACGTATTGGGTTGGCCAGAACCAAGCGGCACATTTATGAACTGATCTTCCTGAGTTGGTAGTTTTTCCAGCAACAGTAAATAAGCGCTAACAACATCTTCGATATAAATAAAATCGCGGTACTGCGTACCCTCGGACAGATCGATATCCGCTGCACCAGAGAGTATCTTATTTAATATAAATGTAATAAATTTTGTGTTATCATCGCCCGGACCATAAAAGTATTGCAGCTCGACATTAGTGGTTTTTACTTCCGGTTGCTGTTCTAGTAAATTTACAAATTGGCCCTTTGATAAAGCATAGGTATTTAATGATGGTGGCAGGGATGTGCCTGTATTTAAAAAATACTTAATGCCGTAAGCTATACATTTATCCAACAAGCTTACCGGAAAAACCAAGTTAGCTTGATATATATCAGATAAACTTTCACCCTTACGACCGTAAGAGGCCGCTGTATGTAGCACGCAATCTATTTGATTTTCGGCAAATGCCCTATCAAGACCGTTCGCATCAAGATCGTAAGACCTGAACTTTCTTTCTATAGGCATCAAACGTTTGATATTTGACGTCGATCTTTTTAATATTACCAAATTATAAGAGCTATTTACTAAGGCTTCGGCCAACTTGCTGCCTAAATAACCAGTAGCACCTGTTAATAATATGGTTTTTACTGTGCCCATTCTATTCCTTTTTTCGAAGCTTTGGCGGTATAAGATACGATCTGTTCAACACGTTTATTTAATATGTCTTGGCCTTTCAGATCATCATTGTAGCCTCCAACCGTAAACTCGACTGTTTCATCAAAACTCAAAGCTGGTCTCCAATCAAGTTGATTTACTGCCTTAGATATATCTAATTTCAAAAGATGAGCCTCATGGGGTTTAACGGTATCCGCAGGGATCGTATAACCACCGTTCGGGTCGATCAACAGCATTTTATCGATCAATTGTTTAACCGAATAGTTAGCCGTATCTTCTGGGCCAAAATTCCATCCTCCGCTATATTCTATTCCCTCGTTATACATTGATGCTCCTAAATTAAGATAGCCGCTTAGGGGCTCCAATACATGTTGCCAAGGACGTGTTGCATAAGGGTTTCGGATAGTTAATTTCTCGCCCGCTTTTGCCGCTCTGAAATAATCGGGTACGATACGATCTTTGGCCCAATCTCCGCCGCCGATAACGTTACCCGCACGTGCAGATGCAACATGGCATCCGGAATTGCTGAAATAAGAATGAATATATGAACTGGTGATAAGTTCAGCGCAACCTTTAGATGCACTATAAGGATCCTTACCTCCCATGGGATCATTCTCCCGATAACCCCATACCCATTCTTTATTATCGTAACATTTATCACTGGTGACATTGATCGCGACCTTGACCGACGGTGTGTGCCTGACAGCTTCAAAAAAATTGATCACGCCCATCAAGTTCGTCTCGAAAGTACCTACTGGATCTTGATAAGATAACAAAACTAATGGTTGTGCCGCCAAATGAAAAGCTATATCGGGTTGCACTTTAGCAAAATAGCTTGCCAGTGCTTTAGCATCTCTTACGTCGCCCTCCTGATGGTGTATCTCGTTCTCAAGGCCACAAGTAACAAAATTATCCAGATCAGATGTCGGAGCGAGCGCAAATCCATATACATCAGCGCCAAGCTGCTTTAACCAGATCGCCATCCATGATCCTTTAAAACCAGTATGGCCTGTAAGCAGTACTTTCTTTCCTTTATAGCAATTCCCAAAGCTCATAATATTTTTTTTATATATTATTTGAATATTACCAATTTTTCCACTTAGCCTTATCTTGCACCCAATCTTCTTCCAACTCTTGCTTATCGCGTAATGTATCCATTGGCTTCCAAAAGCCCTCGTGTTTAAATGACATCATTTGGCCCTCTTCTGCAATTTTTTCCATAGGCTCACGCTCCCAGATCGTTTTATCTCCCTCTATGTAATCGAACACCTGCGGTTCGCAAACAAAAAAGCCTCCGTTTATCCACGCGCCGTCGCCCTTTGGCTTTTCGGTAAAAGAATGCACCGAGCCATCCTCGCCGATATTTAACGCTCCAAAACGGCCTGACGGCTGCACTGACGTAACAGTGCAATATTTGCCCGCAGCTTTATGAGCATCTACTAAATTAGAAATGTTAACATTGCCAACACCATCGCCATAAGTCAACATAAATGCCTCATTGCCAACATGTTCCTTAATTCTTTTTATACGACCACCAGTCATTGACTCATTACCCGTATCTACTAATGTGATCGTCCAAGGCTCGGCTTGCGAATCATGAACTTTTATAGAGTTATCTTTAAGATCGATAGTGACATCAGATTTGTGCAAAAAATAATTAGCGAAATATTCTTTTATAACATAACCCTTGTAGCCTAAACAAATGATGAAATCATTATATCCGTATGACGAATAAATTTTCATGATATGCCATAGGATAGGCATCCCACCGATCTCTACCATTGGCTTCGGCTTTAAAACCGTTTCTTCAGATAATCGGGTACCTAAGCCCCCGGCAAGTAACACAACTTTCATATTAAATTATTTTAAGATTTATGATTCAACTTTAATACCTTCTGATAAGGGATAGGTACAGCACAATAATTGCTCGCCTGGTAAAAGTTTATCAGGCCGATGCGTTATACCTATGGTTTTAACATCTCCGGCAACAACTTTACCTTTACAAATAAGGCAACTACCGGTCTGGCAAGAATAAGGTAACTCTATCCCGGCATCCAAACCTGCTTCGAGAATGCTTTTTCCTTTAATTACCTCCACCTGCGTTGAAACTCTATCGCTAATGATCTCTACAGTACAGGTAATAACGTCTTCAAAATCCTTCGGATCTTTTACGATCTCAAAATCTTCCGAGTGAATATGCGAGGGATCTACATCAAACTTTATAAGTTCGTCTTTAACAGACTCTTTCAAACCCAACGGACCACATACGTAATGAACTGAATGCTTAAGCTGATCAACTTCATTTAAAACAGCAAGCACTTTGGCTGGCTGTATCCGCCCTTCTACCAAATATGTATTAGTTGCATTTACCCTTAATTTTGTATGAAAATTCCAAAGCGTAAAATTGCTGTACTGCTGTTTAAGCTGCTCTATTTGAGACACAAATATTGTGCTTTCATGACTACGATTACCATAAACTAAAGTAACATGGTTACTATAATTCCCTAAAACGAATTTGGCTATAGACATCAACGGAGTTACCCCGCTACCTACTCCCCACAACACAACATGGTTAGTATTATTAAAATTGTCGCGGTCAATTACAAAGTCGCCCATTGGGGGCATTACCTCTATCGTATCACCAACTTCTACCTTATCAACTATATGATTCGATACCACTCCCTGCAAAACCCGCTTTACAGTTATATTCAAGGTAGCATCTATGCCAGGAGCAGAAGAAAACGAATAAGGTCTGATATACCGTCTACCATTTATTCTAAATATAACAGTAAGGTATTGGCCGGCCTGATATGCAATTTTTTTTAAACCCGGTTGTTTAAAACATATAGTAACTGCATCATCGGTCTCTTTTACTTTTTCAACAACTTTTAAACCGTATGTGATCATATCAAATCAAGATAAATGGCATCGTTCTATTTATCTTGTCTGTTAAATAATTTAGAGAAAAAGCCCTTTTTATTAGACTTGGTATCCAAATAACCGCCATAACTTCCGTAGCCATAACCATAGCCGTAGCCATAACCATAGCCGTAACCATATCCCATGGCATTTGATTGGATATCGTTAACAACGATATAGGTCTTCTTCAATTTTTTTGTTTGGGCAAGTTCATTTACAATACCCAACTGAGACTTATAAGTATAATTTTGACGAACGATATATAAAGTGACATCGACATATTGCTCGATCAGCAATGCATCAGAAACCAAACCCACCGGCGCGCTATCTATGATAACATAATCGAACTTCTTTTTCAGTTCGTTGATCAGGATGCCTAATTTCTCATTTAAAAGTAACTCGGCAGGGTTAGGAGGAATAGGTCCAGACGAGATCAGAAATGTGCCATCGTTAACATATAATGGTTTCAATATAGACTCGATAGAAACTTTATCAGAAATTACATAGTTAGTAAAACCAGACTCATTACTCATACCCATGTTTAAAGACAATTTGGGTTTCCTTAAGTCCAACTCAATAAATACTACCTTCTTTCCACCAGCGGCAAGTACCAGGCCTAGGTTGACTGATATAAATGATTTGCCCTCGCCGCTCATACTCGACGTTACCATGATAACATTAGAGCGATCTGAGTTTGATAAATATTGTAAGTTCGTTCGTAAGCTTCTAAACTGTTCTGAAATTATTGACCTGCTTTTGTTATCAATAACCAAACTCTTTTCGTCCTCATTGTGATTGATCTCGCCAACCACGGCTAAGTTTGTTGCATTTGTAAGATCAAGCTTAGTGACTACCCTTACATTGAGCATTTCCTTAATACTCAAATATACTACTGGAAGGAAAAGCCCCATTGCAATGCCAACCAAATAAATCAGGTTGCGCTTAGGCGCGAAAGGAGAAGCTGCACTTTTTGCAGGATCGATAATCTGTGATGTTGAAAATGTTGAAGTTTTACTTATCGCTGTTTCCTCTTTCTTTTCAAGCAAAAATATATACAACTGCTGCCTAACAGATTGCTGTCTTGAATAGTCCAAAAATTGTCTCTCTTTTTTGGGAACCTGTTTTAATTCACTGGTTAAAGTCGAATTCCGTTTTACCAGCTCATTTTTACTAATGACCAAATTTCGCTTATACTCATCAAAACTCTTTAACAACCCGATACGAACGTTATCCAATTGCTCGTCAAAATTCTTTACGATAGGGTTATCCGCGGTATAAGTTAAACTTTGCCTGTCTCTTTCTATTAGCATAGTATTATAAGCACCAATTGCGGCTGAAAATACAGGATCCTGAATAGTTAAATTACTCGGAATGATACGCTTGTTAGCCGGGGACCGAATGTACCTTGCTACGTCCTCTATAACTGTAAGTTGCATCTCCAACTCATCAAGTTTCTTAAAATAATCACTAGCTGTGCCTATTAATACCCTTGATTGCTCCGTTATATCTGCCAATTGATTCTCTTTCTTGTATTGTTCGATCTGCTTTTCAATATCAAACAGATCCGAAGTGACCAATTTCAACTGAGAGTCTATGAACTTTAATGTACTATCCGCGATCTTATTTTTATCATTCAAGTTGGCCTTAAGATAAAAATCCATAAAGGTTTGTAGAATAACCTCTCCAGTAGATGGCACCGGATAATTAAGAGAAAGATTTATAACTGTACTTTGTTTACTGGATAGCCCTACCGAAAGCTGCCCAAGCAACGCATCGGTCTTCCCGTCAACAGATTCAATAAGTAACGTATATCCGTCAGGTAATATGATGTACCCCTTTTTACGATTTAAAACAAGATCATACTGAGGCAACTTTACTACTTGGCCAAACTTCGCTTTAACCTTAAAATCATCTGCAGGATTAACTAAAGTAAAATCAGTTTCGGTAACGTCTAATATTTTATAAGCGCGCGGTACTATAGTATCCGTTTTATGAACGATAGCCGCCGTGAAAGGTATGATCCGCTCAGGTATCTCCAAGGACCTAAATGCACCATTAGCTCCCACAGAAATATTAAGATCAAGTTTAGATACTACACTCTTCATTAACGGGCGAGAGGTTAAGATCTCGATCTCGTTCTCTGCACTATTAGAGGTACCCAACAATGAAGAAAGATCCCCACCCAATAGCCCCTTGGGGCCATTATTCCCTTTTTCGTCTAAAACCAGTATTTTTCCGTTTACTTTATAACTAATAGGTGATAGTTTAAGATAAACGACTGCAAGAAATGAACACAATACCACGCTCAACAAGAACAGATACCAGTTAGCAATGATTTTATCTATATAGATTTTCAGGTCAATAGAGTCCTGTGCACTGACCGGATCCAGCGGATCCGTAGCTTGATTTTTTTTATCCGACATTAATTGATTCGTGTTACTAAAATAATGACCAATGATAATACCGCAGTAAAGATGGAGATATTTCTTGTCTGCGAAGCGTCGCTACTTGCAACCTTAGCCTTAAGCGGTTCAACATAGATCTCATCATTTTGCTGCAAATAAAAATAAGGAGACCTAAATACTTCGGAATTATTCAAGTCGAAACGTATGGCATTTACCGAACCATCACTAGCGCGACGGATCAACAACACATTGTTTCGCTTACCATATATAGTCAAGTCACCTGCATACCCAATAGCATCCAGCAGAGTAACCTTTTCATTAGGCATAACATAACTTCCGGGACGCTGCACTTCACCCAAAACGGTTATCTTAAAATTCGCGAACCTTAGAACAACCGATGGTGATTTGTAGAACAACACCGCCTGCTGTTCAACCTTTTCTCTCGCTTCAGTAGTTGTCAACCCAACCAAACTAACTTGGCCCAAAACAGGAATATGCACGTTTCCTTTTTTATCCACTAAGTAACCATAAGAATTAGCAGTATTCCCAGAAAGGATGTTAGCAGATTGAAATGATGAAGACACCCCCCCTGCAACCTGGCCGTTCGCCTCGTTGATAGCAGCAGAGGATGCTCTATCCAGAGTCTGTATCGAAATATAAAGAATATCGTCTATTTGGATCTTAGGCTCCTGATACAAACCATTAACTATTTTAGTGATTTTGGCAGTATCAGAAAGGTCCCCGAAATACTTATAGTTTTTTATAGAAGAACAGGATACATTGAGTAAAACAACGAACGTTAAAAAAAATAACCACCTTGATAGTATCTTATGCATATCATTTATCTAAGACAAACCTTTTAAAATATGGCTAAAAATAGGTATTTTTTTTAACATTTTAACAAAGAAAAATAAAATAAAATTCATCTTTTTGAATTCCACTGTTGTACCGAGGATTTTTTTAAATAGTTCCTCAACAAAAAAATCAACCCTATTATTACAATAAAGATCGGCCACAATGCCAACATACTGTTAAAGTCAGGAACTTGAAATATCGTCTTTACACTCTCGAACATATCCAGTGTGTAAAGGCTCATCACTATACCAAAAATAACTAAACCGATACCAGTAATAATAGAAAAATCAATGCTCTTTTTTGAACTGTTCCGCCGTCCCCTATGCCTAACTTTCTTCTTCTGAATATCCATAACGAGATTATAAATTGTAAAAATATCCGCTTTGCGGATGCTGGTTTTTAATTAAAAGTTTAAACAGATCAAGCCTCACCTACTGCCCCACCAAAATTCATTAGAAAATTAGAGGGTTCTTTTTGCATTGTGATCCTGCCGTTAGCGGCCTCAAACTTATCTATATTATCTTCAAGCGCTGTTAGCAAGCGCTTTGCATGCTCGGGGGTTAATATAATGCGCGACTTTACTTTAGCTTTTGGAACACCCGGCATCATCCTTATAAAATCTACTACGAACTCTGAACTTGAGTGTGTTATGATCGCCAGATTTGAGTATACACCCTCTGCAACCTCTTCTGATAGTTCGATATTCAATTGATCGTTATTCTGTTCTTCCATGTATTAACAAAAATGTCCTGACTAATTTACGTGTTTATTTCGATTACCGTTTTCTGCCTTATATAATTTTATTGTTAAGGACTATGGCAAACAGGATATAAAGGAAGCTTTTGCAGTTAACACACAAAGCCTGCGCGCTTATAGCTACTCCTAAACACAAAAATCACCGAATTGTTTAACTATTAGTACATTTTCAATTAAAGCACGAAACAAATACCATTTAAACAACAAAACCCTCTATAAATAGAGGGTTTTGTAAATATAGACAATAATTTTTAATTATTATGCTTCTACCTCTTCGTTCTTAGAGGCCATCAAGCGGTCAAATTCTTCCTGAGAACCTACACGGATGTTATCATAAGCACGTAGACCGGTACCTGATGGGATCAAGTGACCTACGATCACGTTCTCTTTCAGGCCAAGCATCTTATCTTTCTTACCGGCTATAGCTGCCTCGTTCAGTACCTTGGTAGTTTCCTGGAACGATGCTGCCGAGATGAACGACTTGGTACCTAACGATGCACGGGTAATACCTTGCAACATCGGGCTTGATGTAGCCGGGATAGCATCCCTTACTTCCACCAATTTAAGGTCCTTACGTTTAAGGATAGAGTTCTCATCACGCAGTTTACGTAACGATACGATCTGGCCTTGTTTCAGGTTATTAGAGTCGCCCGGCTCTACAACAACTTTCTTGTCGTAGATCTCGTCGTTCTCCATCATAAAATCCCAGCTATCTACAGCTTCGCGCTCTAAGAAACGGGTATCACCCGGATCCTCGATAGCTACTTTCTGCATCATCTGGTGTACGATCACCTCAAAGTGCTTGTCATTGATCTTCACACCCTGTAAACGGTAAACCTCTTGGATACCATTCAGCAGGTACTCTTGCACGGCAGCAGGGCCTTTAATAGCCAGGATGTCGGCAGGAGAGATAGAACCATCAGACAATGGCATACCAGCCTTCACAAAGTCGTTATCCTGTACAAGGATGTGCTTAGAAAGGGGTACCAGGTATTTTTTAACTTGACCATCGCGCGATTCGATAGTGATCTCGCGGTTACCACGTTTCACACCACCTAAGGTTACCACACCGTCGATCTCGGTAACTACAGCAGGGTTGCTTGGGTTACGTGCCTCGAACAATTCGGTTACACGTGGCAGACCACCTGTAATATCTCGGGTTTTACCTGTCGAACGCGGGATCTTAGCAATAACCTGTCCTGTTTGTAGTTTCTCACCTTCGTCAACCGAAATGTGGGCGCCTACCGGGATATTATAAGCCTTGATCAGATTACCTTTGTTGTCGGCGATCTGGATAGACGGATTCTTAGTTTTATCACGAGTATCGATGATCACTTTCTCGCGGTGACCAGTCTGTTCGTCGCTTTCTTCGCGGAAGGTAACACCTTCTAATACGGCGTCGAACTGAACTTTACCGGCAAACTCTGATATGATCACCGCGTTGTACGGATCCCATGAACAGATCTTGTCGCCACGCTCTATCTTAGCACCATCCTTAACGTACAAGTATGCACCGTAGGGGATGTTATTAGTAACAATAGTTTTGTTAGTACCAGGCTCCACAATGCGGAACTCGCCTGAACGGCCTAATACAACTTCAACTTTACCATCTTCAGCAGTTTCGAACTCTACCGTACGAACGTTCTCAAATTCGATAATACCTTCGTATTTAGCATTGATCTGAGATTCTGCCGCGATGTTAGACGCGGTACCACCCACGTGGAAGGTACGAAGTGTTAACTGTGTACCCGGCTCACCGATAGACTGTGCAGCGATAACACCTACAGCCTCACCAGCCTGAACGCGTTTACCGCTGGCCAGGTTACGGCCGTAGCAAAGCGCACAAACACCACGTTTGCTCTCGCAAGTTAATACCGAACGTATCTCGATGCCCTCCAGCGGAGAATTCTCGATGCTCTTAGCGATCTCTTCAGTAATGTCGTGACCTGCGGTCAATAACAATTCATTGGTCAAAGGATCATGCACATCGTGTAACGAAGTACGACCTAAGATACGATCGTATAATGGCTCAACAATGTCCTCGTTATCTTTAAGGGCAGTTGTGTATATACCACGTAATGTACCACAATCAGTTTCGCCAACGATCATGTCCTGCGCAACGTCATGTAAACGACGGGTCAGGTAACCGGCATCGGCCGTTTTCAAAGCCGTATCCGCCAAACCTTTACGGGCACCGTGGGTAGAGATAAAGTATTCTAATACCGACAGACCTTCTTTAAAGTTAGACAAGATCGGGTTCTCGATAATTTCACCGCCCGAACCTGATTTTTGAGGTTTCGCCATCAAACCACGCATACCTGCAAGCTGACGGATCTGCTCTTTACTACCACGTGCACCAGAGTCAAGCATCATGTAAACAGAGTTGAAGCCCTGGTTATCTGTACTTAAGATCTCCATTACGTTAGCGGTCAACTTATTGTTGATACGGGTCCAGATATCGATGATCTGATTGTAACGCTCGTTGTTGGTAATGAAACCCATGTTATAGTTGTTCATTACCTCTTCCACTTCTTTCGAAGCTTGTGCGATCAGCGTTACTTTTTCTGCCGGGATGTTAACGTCTTTCAAGTTGAACGACAGACCACCCTGGAACGCCATCTTGAAACCTAACTCCTTAATATCATCAAGGAATTGTGCTGCACGGGCCATACCGGTGTTCTTAACAACCTCGCCAATGATATCACGCAGTGATTTCTTGGTCAACAGTTCGTTAATGTAACCAACCTCTTCAGGCACGTGCTGGTTGAACAGTACGCGACCTACAGTAGTGTCGATCAGTTTATTTACTAAGGAGCCATCTTTTTCTTTTACTGTTGCTTTTACTTTAATAAAGGCATGCAGGTCAAGTTTCTTCTCGTTGTATGCGATGATCACCTCTTCTGCCGAGTAGAAAGTAAGGTTTTCACCTTTTACTACGCGGGTAGCATCAGTTTTACGGCCTTTAGTAATGTAGTAAAGACCCAAAACCATGTCCTGAGATGGTACCGTAATTGGGGTACCGTTTGCAGGGTTAAGGATGTTGTGCGATGCAAGCATCAATACCTGGGCTTCCAAAATTGCCGCGTTACCAAGTGGTACGTGCACGGCCATCTGGTCACCGTCAAAGTCGGCGTTGAATGCGGTACAAGTTAATGGGTGCAGTTGGATCGCTTTACCTTCCACCAATTTTGGTTGGAAAGATTGAATACCCAATCTGTGTAGCGTAGGTGCACGGTTAAGGAGGATAGGGTGACCTTTAAGTACGTTCTCCAAAATATCCCAAACCAACGGGTCCTTACGATCAACTATCTTTTTGGCTGATTTTACTGTTTTAACAACACCACGCTCGATCATCTTACGGATGATAAACGGTTTGAACAACTCTGCCGCCATATCTTTTGGCAGACCGCACTCGTGCAGTTTCAAGTTAGGACCTACAACGATTACCGAACGGGCAGAGTAATCCACACGTTTACCTAACAAGTTTTGACGGAAACGGCCTTGTTTACCTTTCAGGATGTCCGAAAGTGATTTCAAAGCACGGTTACCTTCAGTTTTAACCGCGTTAACTTTACGTGAGTTGTCAAATAACGAGTCGACAGCTTCTTGAAGCATACGTTTCTCGTTACGTAAGATCACCTCCGGCGCTTTGATCTCGATCAAACGTTTTAAACGATTGTTACGGATGATCACACGACGGTAAAGGTCATTTAAATCAGAAGTAGCGAAACGGCCACCTTCCAGTGGTACTAACGGACGTAACTCAGGAGGTATAACCGGAACGATCTTCACGATCATCCACTCAGGGTTATTCTCGATACGGGTACGTGCATCACGGAAAGCTTCAACAACCTGAAGACGTTTTAACGCCTCGTTTTTACGTTGCTGAGAAGTTTCGTTAGCTGCCTGATGACGCAGATCGTATGATTGTTGGTCAAGGTCAAGGCGTTTAAGCAATTCTTCTAATGCTTCGGCACCCATTTTGGCCACAAATTTTTGCGGATCTTTATCGTCCAGGTATTGGTTCTCTTTTGGTAAAGTATCTAATACATCCAGGTATTCCTCCTCGGTAAGGAAGTCCATTTTGCTGATACCATCTGCTTCTTTAATACCAGGCTGTATCACTACATAACGCTCGTAATAAATGATCAGATCCAGTTTTTTTGTAGGCAAACCTAACAGGTAACCTATTTTATTAGGCAACGAGCGGAAATACCAGATGTGCGCAACAGGCACCACCAAATTGATGTGGCCCATACGCTCACGACGTACTTTCTTTTCGGTCACTTCTACACCGCAACGATCGCACACGATACCCTTGTAACGGATACGTTTGTACTTACCGCAATGGCACTCGTAATCTTTAACCGGACCGAAGATACGCTCGCAGAACAAACCATCACGCTCGGGCTTGTAGGTCCGGTAGTTGATGGTCTCTGGTTTCAAAACCTCACCGCTCGAACGCTCCAGGATAGACTCCGGAGAGGCCAAACTAACCGTAATGGTGGTGAAATTGCTCTTTATTTTGTTATCCTTTTTGTAAGACATGTTTCTTTTTTTCTAAAAGGTGCTTTTTGGGTAAAAGGTGAAAGGCTAAAGGTGAAAGGTTTTACCCTGCTTTTCACCCTGCCGTTTGGTTATCGGCAAAAGACGAAAGAAAACCCTTTCGCCTTTTACCTTTATCCTTTAACCTTATTCTAAAGTGATATCCAAACCTAAGCCGCGTAACTCATGAACCAATACGTTGAATGATTCAGGAACCGATGGCGTAGGCAGGTTCTCGCCTTTAACAATAGCTTCGTATGTTTTGGCACGGCCAATAACGTCGTCAGACTTAACGGTCAAGATCTCTTGCAGGATGTTAGCAGCACCAAATGCCTCTAACGCCCAAACCTCCATCTCACCAAAACGCTGACCACCAAATTGTGCCTTACCACCCAATGGTTGTTGTGTAATTAAAGAGTACGGTCCGATAGAACGGGCGTGCATCTTATCATCAACCATGTGGCCCAGTTTAAGCATGTAGATAATACCTACAGTAGTTTGCTGATCAAAGCGATCGCCCGTTAAACCGTTGTACAAGTACGTACGGCCCGATTCAGGGACACCTGCTTTAGCAACCCATTCTTCTACCTCTTCGTGCGTAGCACCGTCGAAGATAGGAGTAGCGAATTTCATACCCAGCTCTTTACCTGCCCAACCTAATACGGTCTCGTAGATCTGGCCCAAGTTCATACGTGAAGGTACACCCAGCGGGTTCAACACGATATCTACAGGGGTACCATCTTCAAGGAACGGCATGTCCTCATCGCGAACGATGCGGGCAACGATACCTTTGTTACCGTGACGGCCGGCCATTTTATCACCCACTTTAAGCTTACGCTTTTTAGCGATGTAAACCTTAGCCATCTGTACGATACCTGATGGAAGCTCGTCACCTACGCTGATCGCAAATTTATCACGACGGTAAGCGCCTAACTCTTCGTTCAGCTTGATGTTGTAGTTATGCAGCAACAACTTGATCTGATCGTTCTTATCATCATCAGTGGTCCATTTTGTTGGGTTGATGTTTTCATAAGGGGTCTCAGCAAGGATCTTTTGCGTAAACTTAACACCCTTAGCTACCAGCAGTTCTTTATAAACGTTAAATACACCTTGTGACGTTTTACCGTTAACGATCTCGAACAGTTTTTCAACCAATCCGGTCTTCAGTTCTTTTGTAGCACGATCATGCTTAACATCCAGTTTCTCGATCATTGCTTTCTCTTCGGCTTTAGAAGTTTTCTTAGCACGAGAGAACAATTTAGTATCGATAACCACACCGGCGATAGAAGGAGGGGTTTTTAACGACGCATCCTTAACATCACCCGCTTTGTCACCAAAGATGGCACGTAACAATTTCTCTTCCGGTGAAGGGTCAGATTCGCCTTTCGGAGTGATCTTACCGATCAGGATGTCGCCTTCTTTAACCTCTGCACCAACACGGATGATACCGTCCTCGTCAAGGTCTTTAGTGGCTTCTTCCGATACGTTAGGGATATCCGGTGTCAATTCCTCTTCACCACGTTTTGTATCACGCACTTCAAGTTCAAACTCCTCGATGTGCAGTGATGTAAATATATCCTGAGATACTACACGCTCAGAGATAACGATCGCATCCTCAAAGTTGTAACCTTGCCAAGGCATGAAAGCCACTTTCAAGTTACGACCCAAGGCTAACTCGCCATCTTGTGTCGCGTAGCCCTCGCAAAGCACCTGACCTTTTTCAACTCGCTGACCTTTCTTAACGATGGGTTTCAAGTTCATGGTAGTGCTTTGGTTGGTCTTTTTGAACTTGATCAAGCGGTAAGATTTAACGTCGCCGTCAAATGATACCAACCTGTCAAGGTCGTTACGATCATATCTGATCTTGATCTCGTTAGCGTCAACATACTCAACCACACCATTGCCTTCGGCATTGATCAGGGTACGAGAGTCTTTCGCTACGCGACCTTCCAGACCGGTACCTACAATTGGCGCTTCAGGGCGCAAAAGCGGAACGGCCTGGCGTTGCATGTTCGAACCCATCAAGGCACGGTTAGCGTCATCATGCTCCAGGAATGGGATCAGTGATGCAGCGATAGACGTGATCTGGTTCGGCGCAACGTCCATGTAATCCAGCTTTTCTGGCTCGATAACCGGGAAGTCACCCTCAAAACGTGCTTTTACACGTGGGTTCTCAAATACACCTTTATCATCATAGTAAGCATTGGCCTGGCCGATAGTTTTACCGTCCTCGTCCTCTGCCGACAGGTAGATAACATTTTCTTCAACCTTAACCTTACCATCAACTACGCGTTTGTACGGAGTTTCGATAAAGCCTAAGTTGTTGATCTTAGCGTGAACGCAAAGTGATGATATCAAACCAATGTTCGGGCCTTCCGGTGTTTCGATAGTACACAACCTACCGTAGTGGGTGTAGTGAACGTCACGAACCTCGAAACCTGCACGCTCTCTTGACAGACCACCGGGACCTAAGGCTGACAGACGACGCTTGTGCGTGATCTCTGCCAGTGGATTGGTCTGGTCCATAAATTGAGACAACTGGTTGGTACCGAAGAACGAGTTGATAACCGATGACAGCGTACGCGCGTTGATCAGATCGGTAGGTGTGAACACCTCGTTGTCACGGATGTTCATACGCTCGCGGATGGTACGGGCCATACGGGCCAAACCAACACCGAACTGTGCATACAACTGCTCGCCAACCGTACGTACACGACGGTTAGACAAGTGATCGATATCATCCACCTCGGCCTTAGAGTTGATCAACTTGATCAGGTACTTAACGATTGCAATGATGTCTTGCTTGGTCAATACCTTGGTCTCGTTAGATGTTTCCATCTTCAACTTACGGTTGATGCGGTAGCGGCCCACATCACCCAGGTCATATCTTTTATCCGAGAAGAACAAACGATCGATGATACCACGAGCGGTTTCCTCATCAGGTGGTTCAGCGTTACGTAATTGACGGTAGATGTGCTCCACCGCTTCTTTCTCAGAGTTAGAAGTATCCTTCTGTAAAGTATTATATATAATGGTATAATCACCGCTGGTAGATGAGTCCTCCTTATTCAGGATAACTGTTTTCACACCGGCATCAATGATCATGTCAATATGGTCGTCTTCTAAAACGGTCTCGCGCTCCAGGATGATCTCGTTACGGTCGATAGAAACTACCTCACCGGTATCCTCATCCACAAAGTCCTCTACCCATTTTTTAAGTACCCTTGCAGCAAGCTTACGGCCAATGAATTTCTTCAGGCCCGATTTGCTCACTTTTACTTCGTCGGCCAGTTCGAACAACTCAAGGATGTCTTTGTCCGAGTCGTAACCAATGGCACGTAATAACGTGGTAACAGGGAATTTCTTTTTACGGTCTATGTAAGCATACATCACGTTGTTAACGTCCGTCGCGAACTCTATCCATGATCCTTTGAACGGGATAACACGGGCAGAATACAACTTGGTACCGTTAGTGTGACGGCTTTGACCAAAGAACACACCCGGCGAACGGTGCAATTGCGATACAATTACACGCTCGGCGCCGTTGATCACAAAAGTACCTTTAGGGGTCATGTACGGGATAGTACCCAGGTACACGTCCTGAACGATAGTTTCGAAATCTTCGTGCTCCTCGTCGTTACAAGAAAGCTTTAACTTAGCTTTTAATGGAACGCTGTAAGTTAATCCGCGCTCGATACACTCTTGTATATCGTAACGTGGCGGATCTATAAAGTAATCAAGGAACTCCAGAACGAAGATATTCCTTGAGTCAGAAATAGGAAAGTTCTCAGCGAATACTTTAAACAAGCCCTCTTTGTGGCGATTGTCTGAAGTGGTCTCTAATTGAAAAAATTCTCTGAAAGATTGCAACTGCACGTCCAAAAAGTCAGGATAGTCTATGACATGCCTGCTGGTCGCGAAGTTTACTCTTTGTTCGATTTTGTTTGCCAAGGGATTATAATTTTAAGTCTATTATTGTAGATGCTGTGAGATATGAGATCTGAGATATGAGATTTGAGACAATTGGATCCACCTTTCGCAGGTGATATCTCACATCTCATATCTCACGTCTCATGTCTAAAGATCTATAAAACATTATAAACGGCAATAGACCCCAGCCAATTAAGGCCGGGGTCTTTATGCTTTAGGTGCTTGCGCGGGGTTAAATTACTTAACCTCAACAACAGCGCCAGCTTCTTCTAATTGTTGTTTCAAGCTAGCAGCTTCTTCTTTAGAAACGCCAGTTTTCAATTCTTTAGGAGCGCCATCAACTAAGTCTTTAGCTTCTTTCAAACCTAAACCGGTTAAGTCTTTAACCAATTTAACTACTGCTAATTTTGAGCCACCTGCTTCTTTCAGGATAACGTCAAATGCAGTTTGCTCAGCAGCAGCAGCAGGAGCGTCATCGCCACCAGCTGGAGCAGCAGCAACAGCAACAGCTGCAGCAGCAGGCTCAATACCATACTCGTCTTTCAAGATCTGAGCTAACTCGTTAACTTCTTTTACTGTTAAGTTTACTAACTGATCAGCAAACGCTTTTAAATCCGCCATTTTATTTTTTTACTTTAATTGCTTTTATTTTAATGTTGTGCTTTAACTGAGGTGCACAAATTAACCTCTTTCTTGTAATGTTTTAACAACACCGGCCAAAATGGTACCGCCTGATTGCAGGGCAGAAACAACATTTTTAGCAGGAGATTGTAATAATCCGATAACCTCGCCGATCAGCTGCTCTTTCGATTTCAGGTTGATCAATGTATCCAATTGGTTGTCACCAATGAAAATGGCCGAGTCGATATATGCTGCTTTGATGATCGGCTTCTCGCTACCTGCTTTTCTCAGTTGTTTGATCAGCTTAGCCGGAGCTGTTGCTGATTTAGAGAAAAGGATAGATGAAGAACCTTTCAATACGTCATAGATCGCTGTGTAATCGCCTTCAGATGCTTCCATAGCTTTTTGTATCAAGCTATTTTTTGCTACCTGAATAACGATATCACTCTCGAAACATTTACGGCGGATACTGTTGATCTTTGCAACCGTAAGGTTTGAAGTGTCGGTAATATAAAAATTACCATATTCCTTCATTTGTTCAGCAAGGGCAATTACCAGGTCGTGTTTTTGTTCTTTATTCATGACTTAGATCCCCGCTACTGTTTTAGTTTCAACTGTGATGCCCGGAGACATAGTTGATGAAATATGGATACTTTTGAAATATGTACCTTTTGCCGCTGATGGTTTTAACTTAGAGATAACCTGCAAAATTTCTAATGCGTTCTCATAAATCTTATCAGCAGGGAAAGATACTTTTCCGATCGAAGCGTGGATGATACCGGTCTTGTCAACCTTGAAATCGATCTTACCAGCTTTTACCTCAGTTACAGCTTTACCTACCTCAGTAGTTACTGTACCCGATTTAGGGTTAGGCATTAAGTTACGCGGACCCAAAATACGGCCCAACCGTCCAACTTTAGCCATCACACTTGGCATAGTGATGATAATATCAACATCAGTCCATCCGCCTTCAATTTTGGCAATGTATTCGTCCAAACCAACATGATCTGCACCTGCATCTTTAGCTTCTTGCTCCTTGTCCGGAGTACAAAGCACCAATACACGTACGGTCTTGCCGGTACCGTGAGGTAATGTTGCGATACCACGAACCATTTGATTGGCTTTACGTGGATCTACACCTAAACGAACATCGATATCAACCGATGAGTCGAATTTGGTGTTAGTGATATCCTTTACAAGGCTTGTTGCATCCTGTAAAGAATAAGACTTATTAGCCTCAATTTTGGAGAGTGCCACTTTTTGATTTTTTGTTAATCTTGCCACTGTCTTAAACTGATCTGTGTTTGTTAATTAATTAATTTTTGAATTCGAAGTGCGGGATGCCAAATTCGAAATGATATCACTTCGCATTTGAACTTTCGCGTTTCGCCTTCAATTAGTTCCAGGGAGCTGTACCGCTAACGGTAATTCCCATGCTGCGCGCAGTACCCGCAACCATTTTCATGGCCGACTCTACTGTAAAGGCATTCAGATCAGGCATTTTGTCTTTAGCAATAGTTTCTACTTGTTCCCAAGTAACTTTGCCTACCTTTTTACGGTTTGACTCAGCCGAACCACCTTTTAAACCTGTTGCTTCCAATAATTGGATAGCCACCGGAGGGGTTTTGATGATGAAATCAAATGATTTGTCTACATAAACAGTAATAAGCACCGGAAGCACTTTACCAGGTTTATCCTGAGTACGTGCATTGAACTGCTTGCAAAACTCCATAATGTTAACACCTTTTGCACCCAATGCAGGGCCAATTGGTGGAGATGGATTAGCAGCGCCGCCCTTTACCTGCAATTTTACCATTGCACCGACTTCTTTTGCCATTTTTACTTAATTATTTAATAATCAATGTTATTAGTGGAAGCTATGTAACATTTATCTTTTGTTTGAGATAGGAGATATTAGATGTGAGATAGGAGACCTCTGTACTAACACAACTTATTCGAACTATATCTTTTAAGACTTAAGAGCAAAGTTTTTAAACTTCAGCTTCCGGCTGCCCTTGTCTATATTTCCGGTTTAACAATGTCCGATGTCTCAATTTGATGTCTCACATCTCCTATCTAACATCTCACATCTAAAAGAGAACTACTCTTTCTCTACCTGCATGTAATTCAATTCGAGCGGCGTACGGCGGCCGAATATCTTTACCATTACTTTCAGTTTCTTTTTCTCTTCGTTAACCTCTTCGATCACACCGCTAAAGCCATTGAACGGACCGTCCATAACTTTAACAGCCTCGCCAACGTAGTAAGGCACATTCATGGTCTCACCCTGGCTGGTCATCTCATCAACCTTACCTAAAATGCGGTTAACTTCTGACTGACGTAAAGGGATAGCATTGCCTGCCTTATCACCTAAAAAGCCAATAACACTATTAATATTCTTAATAATGTGCTCCAGCTCACCATCTAAGGCGGCTTCCATCAATACATAACCAGGGAAGTAGTTACGCTCTTTTGCGATCTTTTTACCATCGCGCATTTGGTAATACTTCTCGGTCGGGATCAGTACTTGCGGTACAAGGTGCGAAATGCCTAAGCGGCTAACTTCGGCATCTACGTATTGCTTTACTTTCTTTTCTTTACCGCTGATGGCCCGTACAACGTACCATTTTAAATTTTCACTCATCCTATAAATAATTAAGCAAGTGAACTATAAAAATGCCTTAATATGTAGCTGATAACGTAATCCATACCAAACACTACCATCGCAATGATCAAAGCGGCCACTACTACAAGTACCGCGCTGCTTTGCAACTCGCGCCAGGTAGGCCAGGTAACCTTCTCGGTTAACTCTATGTATGATTCTTTTACGTATTCAACAAGTGCAGCCATCTTTATTTGCTTTGTAAAGCACGGGAACAAGGATTCGAACCCTGATCAAAGGTTTTGGAGACCTCTATTCTACCGTTGAACTATTCCCGTGTATAAATTACCCTAATTTCCCTAATAGGACTTTGAGTAGTAAATTGTGTCTCTTTATAGTAACAAAGTACTTAACCTTTTCAGGCTAAGTACTTTGTGTATAAATTAACCATCTTTTGTTCCCTTGCGGGATAAAAGTAGGACTATAATATTTCAGTTACCTGACCAGCACCTACTGTACGGCCACCTTCGCGGATAGCGAAACGCAGACCTTTTTCCATTGCGATAGCGTTGATCAACTTTACAGTGATGGTAACGTTATCACCAGGCATAACCATTTCTACGCCTTCAGCTAAGCTGATCTCGCCGGTTACGTCAGTGGTACGGAAGTAGAACTGTGGACGGTATTTGTTAAAGAACGGAGTGTGACGACCACCTTCTGCCTTTGACAATACGTAAACTTCTGCTTTGAAATCTGTGTGAGGTTTTACTGAACCTGGTTTGCAAATAACCATACCACGACGGATATCAGTTTTCTCAATACCACGTAACAATAAACCTACGTTATCACCAGCCTCACCACGGTCAAGGATCTTGCGGAACATCTCAACACCAGTTACGGTCGATTTTAAGTTCTCAGCACCCATACCTAAGATGTCAACTTGCTCACCAGAGTTGATAACACCACGCTCGATACGACCGGTTGCAACTGTACCACGACCAGTGATCGAGAATACGTCCTCAACAGGCATCAAGAAAGGAAGGTCTGTCAAACGTGGAGGGATAGGGATGTAGCTATCTACAGCGTCCATCAACTCCATGATCTTACCAACCCACTGAGGGTCAGCGTTCAAGCCACCCAAAGCAGAACCTTGGATAACAGGAATATCATCACCAGGGAAATCGTAGAATGATAATAATTCGCGGATCTCCATTTCTACTAATTCTAACAATTCAGGATCATCAACCATATCCACTTTATTCATGAATACAACCAATGAAGGTACACCTACCTGACGAGCCAAAAGGATGTGCTCGCGAGTTTGTGGCATCGGACCGTCAGTTGCAGCAACTACGATGATCGCACCGTCCATTTGGGCAGCACCAGTAACCATGTTCTTTACGTAATCCGCGTGACCTGGACAGTCAACGTGTGCGTAGTGACGGTTAGCTGTTGAGTATTCAACGTGTGCGGTATTGATAGTGATACCACGTTCTTTTTCTTCAGGAGCCGAGTCAATTGAATCAAATGAACGCGCTTCTGATAAACCAGCGTCAGCTAATACTTTAGTGATAGCTGCGGTAAGGGTAGTTTTACCGTGGTCAACGTGACCGATCGTACCGATGTTCAAGTGCGGTTTACTACGGTCAAATTTTTCTTTTGCCATGATCTTGTTATTTTTTGTAGGTTAATTTTCTTATTCAAATGCCCTTACGGGACTTTGAGCCAACAGCGGGACTTGAACCCGCGACCTCTTCCTTACCAAGGAAGTGCTCTACCGCTGAGCTACGTCGGCTTATTATCTTTTCTTTAATGCGAAATTCGAAGTGTAAAATTCAAATTTCCTTTTCCGTAACTACAGGCTTACTTCATTTCGAAATTCGCCTTTCGCACTTCGCATTTACTGGAGCGGAAGAAGAGGTTCGAACTCTCGACCTATAGCTTGGAAGGCTATCGCTCTACCAACTGAGCTACTTCCGCTTAAAATAGTTCGCAGTTTACAGTTGACCGTTAGCAGGTTACTGCCAGCTGCCTACTGCAAACTGCTTACTTAAAAAGTGGGGGGAGAAGGATTCGAACCTTCGTAGCCGAAGCAGCGGATTTACAGTCCGCCCCATTTGACCGCTCTGGTATCCCCCCATTGTATATTTCGGATCCATAATATCCAAAGTTGAAGCTAAACATCACTTCTCCGAAATAAACAGAGCCTCCTATCGGGATCGAACCAATGACCTACTGATTACAAGTCAGTTGCTCTACCAGCTGAGCTAAGGAGGCTTATATTTTCCTTTTGTAAAAGAACCACCCTTTCAGTTCAGTGCCGTGATAACGACCTCCCCGAAATGGACTGCAAATCTACGAAAAATATATCCCGTGCAAAATAAATTTTCAAATAATTTCAAGAGGTTTTTTAAGTGCTTATTTTGGAGGGTTTTGCGTTTGAAATTAAGTGTAGAGGATAATTGCCTTCGAATAATTCCCTAAGAAAAAAACGTCTATGGCTTATTTTCGCAACCATCTCCATGGAAATTTCCAATATTTACAGATACTTAAATCGATATGCCCACAAATTGGATCATTTCAGCTAACCCGGAAATGTACGATCATTCTAGCTCTTTTGAACACCACTCATATATCGATTGGCGACAAAAAGCAAATTTCAAGCCCGACGATGTGGTTTTCATATACACAACGCGGCCAATAAGTTCTATTCAGTACAAATGCATAGTAACGAAAATTGACCTAGCTTATCCTAACCTAAGAGACGACAAAGAATATTGGAGAAACCTGGATGAATATTATAAATCTATTAACGGTAAATTCATGAGGCTTAACCTTGTTGAACAGGTTTATCGCCCACATCTTAGCTTAGAAGTTCTCTTGCAAAACGGATTGAATGGGTCTCCTCAAGGACCTGTTAAAATCAATTCGCAATTATTTGAATATCTCGAAGCTAACTTTTCAGATAACTTACAATATGAAATTTTCCCGGAACTCATAAGTCAGTCAAGTACTGATTTCGAGGGTGTAAAGAGACAGGTAACTGTAAACAAGTATGAACGAAGTTCGATCGCTAGAAAAAAGTGTGTTGACCATCATGGATACAACTGCTCAGTATGTGATATTAACTTCGTAAACATCTATGGAGAATTAGGAAAGGATTTTATTCATGTCCATCATCTAATACCTATCCACCTGGTCGGTAAAGGATATAAAGTAGATTACAAAAAGGATCTGATTCCGGTGTGTCCTAACTGCCATGCCATGCTGCACAGAAAAATTGGCGGGATCGAACCGACTATTGGAGAGCTGAGGAAGCTGCTCAATCGAACCTAAGAAATAATTTAAAAAATTGATGCGCGGAAATGTACCAAACTAACAAGCTTGACGACCGTGCCCATGCGACATTTTTTCAAAGCCAGCATCCGTATAGCCTTTCTCGTCGATGAACTTATCTAAATGCTCCTGCATTTTACGATCATTGAAATCGATCAATAGTTTACGCAGATCTTCCGGGTCTTTTTCGTCATACTGGTCCTTCACCACCTTCAACACCATCAGTTGAGCATCATTTAACGGACCGTTTTTTACTGCACTTTTAATATCAAAACAAATATAACCAAGATCGCGGGCAAATAAATACAACCAAAAGTCACAAAAAATAACCCGCTAAGACTGAACTTAGCGGGTCGCATATTGTTGG
The DNA here is from genome assembly GCF_015222005.1 of Mucilaginibacter myungsuensis. GTDB lineage: Bacteria > Bacteroidota > Bacteroidia > Sphingobacteriales > Sphingobacteriaceae > Mucilaginibacter > Mucilaginibacter myungsuensis. The sequence continues at coordinate 753,537 of NZ_JADFFL010000003.1, forward strand.
CAAAGGGATCACCCTCTGTTAATATTCGTCTTCGGTAGCAGCAAGGATCGCTTTTTTAGCGGCCTCGTCGGCTATGGCGTGTTTGGTTTTGTGTTTGGCTATCTGTTTGCGCAGGCTCTCAATGGCCAGGTCGGTCGCTTCTTCAAAGGTTTTGCATTGCTCTTTAGCGAACAATTGGTTTCCCGGTATCTGGATCTTGATCTCCGTTATCTTGTTGGCTTCGTCTTCTACGTTCTCTAATTTCAAATAAACTTCACCGCTGATGATCTTATCATAAAATTGATCCAGCTTGTCGGCTTTCTTTTGGATAAAATCTAACAATTTGCTGTCAGCAGTGAAATGGATGGATTGAACTGTGATCTTCATGTGTTCTCCTTTTTTCTACGCCCTTGGATGGGCTTGTTTATAAATAGACTTTAATCGCTCCACGGAGTTGTGGGTGTAAATTTGAGTGGCACCTAAATTAGCATGCCCTAAAAGTTCTTTAATAGCGTTCAGGTCGGCGCCCTTGTTAAGCAGGCTGGTGGCAAAAGTATGCCTCAGCACGTGCGGGCTGCGTTTTTGCTGGGTCGATATTAGTTCTAAATAACTCTTCACTTTCTGGTAAATAAACCCCGGATATGCATCCGCTCCTTTATTTGTAACGACCAGAGTTAACGAATTGTTATTAAATTTTTCACTTTTCTTTAACGTTAGATATTCGGCTATCACCCGCTTCAATTCGGTGTTAATAGGGATGATGCGCTCTTTATTACGCTTACCTAAAACCTTGATGGTATCTTCGTATTGGTTAATGTCGGTCTCTTTCAGGGCAATAAGTTCGGCCAGGCGGATGCCGGTACCAAAAAGCAGCTCCAGTATTAGCTTATCACGCGTGCCCGAAAAATCTGAGGTAAAGCCTTTATCCAGCAGGCCGTCTAACTTATCGGTCTCTACCACCACCGGCAGTTGCTTGGTGATCTTAGGTGTTTGGATCTTGGCGGTGGGGTTATCGGTCACCAGATCGCTTTGCAGTAAAAATTTATAGTATTTGCGCAGCACAGCCACCTTGCGGTTAACGGTACGGGCGGTGTTGCCGGCATCCATTATGCTCACCATCCAAGCACGGATATGGTGATGGGTAACATCGGCAGGATGTTCAACAATAACTTCGGGATGGTTTACGTGATCCAGAAATTGTTCCAGATCGGCCCTATACGCCAGAACGGTGTGGGGCGAAAAGCGCTTTTCGAATTGTAGATAATTAACGAATTGGCTTAAAAACATAAAAACTATTTATACATCCGTGAGATCGAAATGTACAAATAGTTTTTTTATATATTTTCAAGAAAAATGAAAATAAAACGCAACTAACTTAGTTAGATACGTTTGCATTCATATTCTGAACATAAATAGCATGTTTAACCTCGATACGGCGGGTAACAGACTTTTTCTCGTATGCCTGACGGCTACGTAATTCGCGTAAGACACCGGTCTTCTCAAATTTCTTCTTGAAGCGTTTTAACGCCTTGTCTAATGATTCGCCTTCTTTAACGTTGATAATGATCATATCCTAATATACCTCCTTTCAGGGAGGGCAAAGGTAAGTAATTGTTTTTGAATGCGAAAGAGTTGGTGCAAATATTATAAAATTGATCTTGAGCAGGATGCAGATCCGGGCATTTCGATCGTCGCTAATGGCTCAATGACAGCGCAGCAAATGACCCAATGTCCGTGAAACAAATGACCAATTAAGGGCGTTGCCTGCGGCCCGCGCTATCCGTTGCAAGTCCTCGCCATCCCCCTGCGCCGGCCCGACGCGCGCTGTGGGCTTTCCACTACTATCGCTAACGCGGGTTACTAAAAACGCATCTATTTGAATATCAATTAAATAAATAAATTACAATAATAAATTATGTTAACCTTTGTTAACCTTCCCAGTGGTCGCGAAGCTATTTCACCCGTATCTCTATCGCCGCAGGCAGGCGTTTATCGGTAAAAGTGTAAACGCTTACCGTGTAGGTGCCGTTATCGTATAGCTTATTATCCTTGGTCTTATCATGAATATTAGTCGCGATCTTAAATTTAGCGGCCAATAGCTCTTTAGCAATAGTAGCTGCAAAAGTGTTAGGTGTAATATTATAGTCTACAATGTTATGCGCCTTCCTGTCCGTGGTCAGCGACTGGGTTTTGATGATCAGCTCGGCTCCCTTAGCGCTTTTTTTACTAAAGCGGTTCATCAATTGCCCGTTCACCGCCTCTGAAGGGAGTGGTGTAAAACCTTTCCCCTTTAAATAGGCCGAAGCCCCGGGGTTGGTCGTCCGCACCAGTTTTACCATGTCGGCCAAATGGATGCTTTGGCTATAGGCCTTTGCAGAAACAGCAATAAGTAGAACAATGATGGCGAGGTATCGGGCAGCAAATTTCATGCGTTAAAACTAAACAAATTTTATGCTGATGCCAATGCAAACTCGTTGTCCGCACGATCACGATCACCATTTTAGGGATGGTACTATCCGAAGACCGCTTATTACTGGTACATTAATTCTTTGATAAGTTTTTGTACCTTTATCATGTTTTAAATCACCCGATAACAGGTTTTGTTCGCTAATGGTTTGTCGCTGCCCCGGTAGCCGATGAAGTAAATGCGCTTATACGCTAACGGTTGCACAATTAAAACCCGATATTATTGTTTATTAAATAAAAAAGGTGTATATTCAAACATGGGTAGATCAGTAGAATCATTTAACAAAAAAGAACGCGAGAAGAAAAAATCAATAAAAGCACGCGATAAAAAAGAGAAAGCCGAAGAGCGCAAAGCAAACTCGGGCAAAAAAAGCATGGAAGATATGATGGCTTATATCGATGAGTTCGGTAACATCACATCTACCCCACCAGATCCGGCCAGACGTGCTGCCGTTATAGCTGCCGAAGAGATACAGATATCTGTACCCAAACAAGAAGAAATGGCACCGCCGGACCCTAACCGTAAAGGTGTGGTAACGTTCTTCAACACATCAAAAGGTTTTGGCTTTATTAAAGACACCCAAAGCCAGGAGAGCATTTTTGTACACGTGAACGCCCTGCAAGAAGCCATCGGCGAGAATGATAAAGTAACCTTCGAGGTTGAGCAAGGCCCCAAAGGCCTGAACGCCGTTAGGGTTAAAAAAGCGGTGAAGTAATTTTTAGCCTTAGATATAAAAACGGTGCGTTGATAATTCGACGCACCGTTTTTTATTTAGAGGGAACGCAAATTATCGGCCGACCCTTTTGGATCGGTCTAATAGCCGCTTTAACATCTTCCCATGTAGCGCCTTTTTCTTTCCCGCTTTTAAGATCGCCTGATAATTGTTTTAATTCTGACACCACCTTATCATCCTTCCACCACGCGTAGCGTACCCCTTCGTCTTGGTTTAGATTGATCATATCAGCAAAAGAATTTTTGAATATGAAGATAAAGATATCGACTTTGTATCCATATCGCTATTTTTAGAAATGAAATTCGCCTTGTCACTCCTTTTATTTATCGGTTTTACGATAAACGCCGTAAGCCAAAGCACTAATACTATTATCTTAAAAACGATCTTTGCCCCAACTTTTATGTACGGTTGTGAATTACCATTCAAAGTAGTGAGCATGATGCTAAGGGTATACTGAAGATGTCGGCCTATTATTCCACTGTGAGCGATACTTGCAAAATAAATGCGGACCATATTACCCTCATTGCTAACTTTTTCAAAAAACCATTCCCTATCGATCCCACAAGGCGCGGGCTTGACGGAATAGACGTTGGGGTGAACTATCGATCTGATCGTGTTACCCAAGAGTTTGGCTTCTGGTCGCCGGATAGCAGTTCGAACGAAAGTAAGTTAGCTATCTTATTGATCAATATAATGAATAACTCTTTCAAGAAACCCAACACCATTAACTACATCGAGCAGTTAGAACAATATTTTCCCCACAAATTAGGTCTTAAAAAAATTGCCGACAAGCCGTTAACATATAAGCTATACGGCACTGTAAGTGTTAATGACCAGAAACAGTTAAAAGACTTTTTCAGAACGCTGATAGATAAGAAAGAAGTATATATCGACATGTCGAACTTTAGCCGCATGGGTAAGATGTTTTATCCCGACGTTAAAGACCTGATGACCAAAAACGCCAACATCTACTGGTTAAACCTCACCCCCACCGGACTAAAGCAGTTGCGTGAAGTTGGCGTAGCAGATAAGAACATCATTACTAAATAAGTCCGGATCTACACTCTTGTCTTTGACCATTTACCTCAACACCTCCCTGCTGATCACGATCTTCTGTATCTCGCTGGTCCCCTCGCCTATAGTACACAGTTTAGCATCGCGGTAAAATTTCTCTACCGGGAAATCTTTGGTGTAACCATAGCCGCCAAATATCTGCACAGCCTCGTTAGCGCATTTAACAGCAACTTCCGACGCGAAATATTTGGCCATGGCCGATTGCTTGGTCACCGGCAGGTGGCGGTTCTTCAGATCGGCAGCCTGGCGGATCAGTAACTCAGACGCCTCTATCTCGGTAGCCATATCAGCCAGTTTAAATGATATCCCCTGAAAGTTACTGATCGGCTGACCGAATTGCTTCCGTTCCTTGGCATACTTCACTGCTGCCTCAAATGCACCCTTGGCAATCCCTAAAGATAGAGCCGCGATAGATATCCTACCACCGTCCAAAACTTTCATGGCTTGTTTAAAACCTTCGCCCTCTATACCCAACAGGTTCTGCTTGGGCACACGGCAGTTATCAAAGATCAGTTCGGTAGTTTCGGATGCACGCATACCCAGCTTGTTCTCTTTTTTTCCATGAGTGAAACCGGGCGTACCCTTTTCTATTACAAGAGCAGATATCCCGTGCGAATCGCCTTTAGCACCTGTGCGCACCATCACAACAGCTATGTTGCTACTTTTACCATGAGTGATCCAATTTTTAGATCCATTTACCACGTACTCATCGCCATCCAGTACCGCGGTGGTATTCATACCCAAAGCATCAGAACCGGTATTGGCTTCGGTCAATCCCCAGGCCCCGATCCACTCGGCGGTAGCCAATTTAGGCAACCAGCCATGCTTTTGCTCTTCGTTAGCAAAGGCCAATATATGGCCCGTACAAAGGGAGTTATGCGCGGCTACCGACAGACCGATAGATCCGCAAACCTTGGCTATCTCAACAATGGCAGTCACGTATTCCTGGTACCCCATACCCGATCCGCCGTATTCCTCGGGCACCAAAACCCCCATCAGGCCAAGGTCGCCCAATTGTTTAAACAGTTCTACTGGGAAGGTCTGTGCCTCGTCCCAGTCCATTACATGCGGACGGATGTGGCGCTCGGCAAAATCACGGGCCATTTGGCCGATCATCTGTTGGTCTTCGCCTGTATGCAAGTCAAATCCGGTGGTTACGGTGGCTGTATGAGTATCCATAATTATCTCTGTGGTTTATAATTGGTTTTGCAATATAACCATAAAACAAATACTATGCATGCATAGTATCTAAACTATAACGGTACTTGGTATAAATTGTTGCCGGATATTTACTAAAGCTTGATATCGGCCTAAAATATTTTTATAAATAATTGTTGAACAGACACTTTTCAGGCATCTTTACGCCGAATTTTCTTTGCAAGCAGCATCGAGAGACCCCTATTATCAACCCACAACAAACAACATGAAAAAAGTTATACTCGTAACCGGCGCATCGTCGGGCTTAGGTTTAGCTACGGCCAATGCTTTAGTAGCAGCAGGTCATACCGTTTACGGCGCAAGCCGCAATATCGATAAGGCACCTAACCCGGCTTTTAAACCGATCAAACTGGACGTGACCGAAGATGCATCGGTAAACGCCGCTATCGAAACCATCATCAAAGCCGAAGGTAAAATAGACGTGCTGATCAATAACGCCGGTAACGGTATCACCGGTCCGCTTTATGCCATGCCGGTTGAAGTGGCTAAAAAACAATTTGAAGTGAACTTTTTTGGTGTGGTGCGTGTGAGCAGCGCCGTGCTACCACACATGATCGGGAAGAACGCCGGACTGGTGATCAACGTGGGTTCGTTAGCAGGCCTGTTCGGTTTGCCTTACCAGGGATTGTATTGCGCATCTAAATTCGCGATCGAAGGTTATTCTGAAAGTCTGCGCATGGAGTTAAAGAACACCGGCGTGAAAGTAACGGTCCTTAACCCCGGCGACTTTAAGACCGATTTTACCGGCAATCGCGAAAAACTATCATTTAACCTTAACAACGATAAACTAAAAGGCGAGTTTGAAGCTGCTGTAGCCGCCATGGAAAAAGACGAAAGCATCGGTGCTGACCCATCAGTATTAGCCGCCAAGGTGGTGAAGATCGTAGGTACGGCAAACCCATCACACAATTACCTCATCGGCGCCATTGGCCAAACGATCGCGGTAACGCTGAAAAAAGTATTGCCGGGTGGTTTGTTTGTGAAACTGATGGATGAGCATTACGGGATAAAGTAGTTTTGGAAGTCCGGAAGTTAGAAAGACCGGAAGTCCGAAAGACAAAATATGATTACTTGTCATTGCGAGCGCAGCGTGGCGATCTCAGAGGACATGCAACGAGGACTTGCCTATAAGATTGCCGCGTCACTCCAACACTTAATCCTTCCCTTCGTTCCTCGCAATTGTAAAGGTTAACTAATTCGGTAACAGAATTAGCTTAAAAAGAGTTAAGCTAAAACGTTATGCGGAACATTAATAATGACCTTACCCTAAAGCGGAACTATCTAAGTAAGTATCGCTTCCTGATCAATGAGTATGAACAGGTAAAACGAGGAGAACATCCGACC
>NZ_JADFFL010000004.1 GCF_015222005.1 Mucilaginibacter myungsuensis
ACTTACTTAGATAGTTCCGCTTTAGGGTAAGGTCATTATTAATGTTCCGCATAACGTTTTAGCTTAACTCTTTTTAAGCTAATTCTGTTACCGAATTAGTTAACCTTTACAATTGCGAGGAACGAAGCGATTTCTACGACAGCAGAGTGGCTATGCAAAGCGACCTTCAAGTGTAGAGATCGCTTCGTTCCTCGCAATAACGCGATGTGTATAATGGAACGTCGACTACCTCGGGCTTTCCGCTTTCGCCAATTCCTTTAACGCCTTCAGATCCGTCGGTATCGGGTTATCCTGCAACAACTTAGCGAACCAGGCTAAATTACTGGTCATATACCTCAACGTATAATTAGTGAACCACCATTTCTCCCCTCCCGCTTCTACATAATCTTTACCGGCACCTGCCAAGCCCGTCCAATAGGCGTTAACGTTAGGCGGAATAGTAAATCCGCTCTCCTGCATGGCCCATAAAATATGTGCCGCACAAGCATGCGCGCCATCTTCGTTACCGGTGATCAGGCAACCAGCTACCTTACTATAAGGAAAGAACTGACCATCATCGGGATCAGACAGGTCCTCGTCATGAAAGATGGCGTCCAAACGCTCGATCACTTGTTGCGCGGTCGAAGCGATGTGTCCCATCCAGATCGGTGTGGCGATAATGAAGATATTGCAATCTTTGATCTTTTGCAGGATGAGCGGCCACTGATCACCGTTACCCATATCTTTTTCGGTGCCGAATTTAACGTCATAATCCAATAGGCGGATTACTTCCGTATCAACACCCAGATCTCTAAATTGCGTTACCGCTTTTTGTATCAGCGCGTCGGTGTTAGAGAACTCGGGGGATGGTTTCAGCGTGCAGTTGATGATGAGTGCTTTCATGTTTGAACAACATGAGGTTGTCTTGCTTTGTTCAGCATAAAAGATACTAAGATCTAAAAAAGTTAAAAAAGCTTTTAACGATACTTTGAGAGAACTGGCCCGTACCGGCCGAAATAGACGATATTTTACCGTATTGGGGTTGATGTTCCAACAGTCGTTCGCCATTGTACCAATACAGCACATCTAAAGCATTTACAGCTATACCTTCCTCGGTGATATCAACGAACGCTTCTGGTATCCACGACAAAACAACAAGACCTTCCCTGTTATACGCCTTATAAAACCAGGTATCTATAGGCGGCCAATCTATCTCGTCAATAAAACCTTCTGTCCAATATTCAGAAGCACCATCAGGCAACACCCTTTCAATTTCAGTCAGCAAGATCTTTCCTTTATATATTTTATTTTTATCAACCTCTTTTACTTTCTCACTTTTAAAGGCCATTTGGTTTTCAAACACCTTGGTAAAATTACCCGAAAGATATTTACCCGAAAGATCAGTATTCCATTTTGTGGCTGTATATAGTTGTGGCCCGTCATCGTTAAAAGCAAATAACTCGCGACCATCGAATATCGGGTTGATGCTTCTTAATACCTTTGCATTGCTTTCGAAGTGCTTCTGCAATTGCAACTCGCAGTAAGCTTGGGTCAGCAAAAGGTTTTGGTTGAATATGGTCTGGTCAATTTCAGGTAGCATATATAAAGGTAGCAATTCAACTAAAAACTTCCCCACACCTACCCTGTTATAAACGTCAATTAGTATTTTCACGCCATCAATTATAACATGGAAAACAAACCTATTGCCCGTACTTTCCGCCTGATGTCGCAACTGATGGAGCTGCACGAGGTTAACCCCTTTAAGATCAAGTCCATCGCCAACGCGGCCTTTAAGTTGGATAAGCTACCGTTCGCCTTGGCGGGTAAAACCTTGGCCGAACTGGAGAAGATAGATGGCGTGGGCAAAAGCATCGCCTCTAAAGTAGTCGAACTATTAGAGACAGGCGTAATAGCCGAGATGCAGGAGCTATTAGCCCAAACACCAGAGGGCATTGTAGAGATGCTGGGTATCAAAGGCATTGGCCCTAAAAAGATCGCCATTATTTGGCATGATCTGGGTATAGAGACCATTGGCGAGTTATACTATGCCTGTAACGAGAACCGCTTGATCGAGGCTAAAGGCTTCGGTCTTAAAACGCAGGAAGAGATCCGCAAGGTGATCGAATACCGGATGGCGAGCAATGGCAAATTCTTGTATGCGCAAGTAGAGCCGGAAGCCGAAAAACTGATCACCTTACTAAAAGATACCCTTCCGAGCGCCCTGATCTGCTTTGCAGGCGAATACCGTCGTAGTTGCGAGATCATTACCGAACTGGTGCTGGTTGTTGGTAGTCGCGATCAGGAATTATTGATCAATACACTTAATAATTCGGGCATATTAAATAATGTGGTCCACAACGGCGACCATTTGAATGGCGAATTAGAAAGCGGCTTACTGGTTGACCTGGTTTGCGTAACCAAAATGGATTTTTACCAGACCTTATTTATGCAAACGGGGACGGATAAACACATTGAGACTGTCCTTTCGCGGATCGCCGTACCGCTGGATATCCCCGAAAGCGAAGAACTGATCTACCATAAAGCAGGGCTGGAGTATATACCTGCCGAGCTGCGCGAGGACGACCGTTACATAGACCTTGCCCGTGATAAAAAACTGCCAACACTGATCAATCAATTCGACCTGAAAGGTTCACTCCACAACCACAGCACTTGGAGCGACGGTGTGAACACGCTGGAAGAAATGGCGCTTTATTGTCGTGATAACTTAAAGTTGGAATATCTGGGCATTTGCGACCACAGCAAGAGCGCTGTTTATGCCAAAGGCTTAAGCATTGAACGCGTACTACAACAGCACGAAGAAATTGACCATCTGAATAAAAAATTGGAAGGCTTCCATATTTTTAAAAGTATCGAATCGGATATCTTGGGCGATGGCTCGTTAGATTATCCTGATGAGATATTACAGCGCTTCGACTTTATCGTCGCGTCGGTGCACTCCAATTTAAAAATGAGTGAGGATAAAGCAACAGCCCGTATCATTAAAGCGGTCGAAAATCCTTACACCACCATCCTTGGTCACCCGACCGGACGTTTACTATTAAGTCGCGAAGGATACCCGATCGACCATCAAAAAGTGATCGACGCCTGCGCAGCCAATGGCGTGGTCATCGAGATCAATGCCAATCCGCTCCGTTTGGATCTTGATTGGCGTTGGCATCAGTACGCTTTAAATAAAGGTGTGATGCTATCTATCAATCCCGATGCTCACCGTACCAGTGGTTTCCACGATATGAAATATGGTGTATTGGTGGGCCGTAAAGGAGGTTTGATCAAGGATAAATGCTTGAATACGATGTCGGTCGGTGAGATCGATGCGTTTTTTAAGAGTAAGAAGAAGTAAGTTAAAAAACACGCCATTGCGAGGAATGAAGCATCTCTACGTTAGCAGAGCGGATCTAAATAACTGACCTTTGTGTGTAGAGATCGCTTCGTTCCTCGCAATGACACGCGAAAGAATAATATATCCGATATTTACCCCATGAACACCGCTATCAAGGACACGATCAAAAACAAAATAACTACCCTGCCTAAACTCAAAACCCGGGTAGAAGAATGGAAAGCTGCCGGCGAAAAGGTGGTGTTTACTAATGGCGTTTTTGATCTGCTGCATATCGGGCATATCACTTATATGGTAGATGCGGCGTCTTTGGGAACTAAGTTGATCATCGGCTTAAATTCGGACACATCGGTAAAACGATTGAAAGGCCCGGAGCGCCCGGTTAATGATCAGGATAGTCGTGCTTTGTTGTTAGCTACCATGTTGTTTATTGATGCCGTAGTGATATTTGAGGAGGATACCCCATTAAACTTGATCACTACTTTGATGCCCGATGTATTGGCAAAAGGTGGAGACTATACCGTCGAGACCATTGTAGGTGCTGAAGAAGTAATGGCCAATGGTGGCGATGTGGAGGTGATCAGTTTTGTAGATGGCTTTTCGTCTACAGCCATTATCCGTAAAATAAGGGACGTAAAATAGATGAAGATACTGGTCATCCGCTTTAGCTCTATGGGCGATATTATTTATACCACGCCCGTGGTGCGCTGCATTAAAAAGCAGGTGCGCAACGCCGAGGTGCATTTTCTGACCAAACCTATCTTTAAATACATCTATGACAACAACCCCTATTTGGATAAACTCCTGTTGCTGAAAGGCTCGCTATCCGAGACCATTGCCGATATCAAGGCCGAAAAATACGATCATATCGTCGACCTGCATAGTAATCTGCGCACGTCTATCATCAAGCTGAGAACCGGCGTCAAGTCGACCACATACAATAAACAACGCTTTAAAAAATGGCTGAGTTTAAAATTCAAACTCAAAACCATTGAGCCGATACATTTGGTTGACCGGTATTTGAAAGCAGCCGCGCCATTAGGCGTGGTTAACGATGGTTTGCCTATCGACTATTACGTTAAACAACAGCATAACCTAAGCGATCTGCTGCCCGCATCGCACCAAAAATTTGTGGCGTTTATTATAGGTGCTACGCATTTTACCAAGCGCATGCCGAATGAAAAAGTGATCAGCATCTGCCAACAACTGGATCTGCCTGTAGTACTATTAGGCGGCAAAGACGTTAAAGCCAATGCCGAAGAGATCGCCAAAGCGTTAGGACCAAAAGCTTATGATGCCTGTGGTGTGACCAGTTTAGATGAATCTGTCTTTTTAGTGTCCCACGCAGAAAGTATCATTGGTTTCGATACTGGCCTTACACATATCGCCGAGGCGTTTAACAAACCGATCGCATCGATATGGGGAAGCACCGTCCCCGAGTTATTGGGCGTACAGCCTTATAAGATCGATAAAAGCCTGGTAGCCGGGGTGGAGCTATCTTGCAGGCCATGCTCTAAATTCGGGTTGGCTAAATGCCCCCAAGGGCATTTTAAGTGTATGTACGATATTGATGAGCAAAGCATCGTAAATTTTGTAAATAATTAGTGGTTATTGCTAAAATTTGCCACATTAGCCGACAGATGAATAAGCTACTGTTTTACATCCTGATATTTTGTTTTGCCGGCGCTACCAACAGTTATGCGCAACTGGACCGCAAACTGCACTACGGTATAAATGCCGGCGGTGGGTTAGGTATCCAAAGCATCAATAACCCCAGTGTAACCGGTAACACCGCGATCCGTACTTTTAATGCCGAGGCATTGGTGTACATACCTGTACTGAAACAATATTTCATCCGTACGGGTGTCGGCTTTCAAAACAAAGGGACCATTTTTGAGGAAGACGCGCTCACCACCACTAATAAGCTACGTTATATTGAGTTACCAGTTGCCCTGATCCGTAAATTCCATGTACAAACGTTGGGCGATGTGGTTTTGGGTGCAGGAGGCTATCTGGCTCAGGGACTTTCGGGGTCTATTCATTACGAAACGCCAAGCAGCGATAATTTCAACAAGGTGACTTTTGGCAACGATGCCGATTTTCAGCTTTACGATGGCGGCTTACGCTTTGTGAGTGGGCTTGAATTGAACAACAGACTGACCTTCAATTTGGGTTACGATCTGGGTCTGTATAATATCGCGTCGCAAACGTTAAAGGATGCGGGCTACACAAGCGTTTACAACAGGCAGTTTACCATGACCTTAGGCCTGGTATTTTAAACCTTATACTATTCCATGAAAAAACTAATGCTGATCAGGCATGCCAAAGCGGGTAGCCACGATATTAATGACTTTGACCGTCCGCTTACCGAAAGCGGAAAAGAAGATGCCGCTTACATGGGCGACGCGCTAAAACAAGCCCAGTTGCTACCCGAGCTTTTTGTGATCAGTCCGTCCTTACGGACCAAAACCACAGCCCAAATAATTGCCGGCATATTAGAGGTGACCCGTTTTACCGAAGATAAAACCATTTACGAAGCTAACACCCACGCCCTATTACGTGTCATTAATAAACTATCAGACGATAATAGCTTTGTAGCCCTCGTAGGCCACAACCCCGGCATCAGCCAGATCCTGTACGAGCTAAGCGGCGAGCCGCGCGATATGTCGCCCGGCGATATAGCGCTGATCGGATTCGACTTTGACGAATGGGAGATGGTGCACTCGGATACCGGCAAGTTGGCCTGGTATGGTTCGCCGAAAGGAAGATAATTACCTTTAATGACCGGTTAACTACAAAGGTTTTTCACAAAGGGCACATAGCTTTATAGACGATATGCAAATCCTTTGTGGCTTCTCTCTTTATGTACTTTGTGGTTAAAACTCTCCGCAAGCACACTAATTGATCGCATAAGTCTTCCCCGGTAACGAGCGGATAAATCCCTGCATTTCCATATTCAATAAATTCATAGCCAACTGACTTGTTGGCATATTGATACGGATGGCAAGGTCGTCAATAGCTATCGGGTTCATATTTTGGCGGATGGCGGCAAAGATCTGCTGCTCGGCGGCGGATAGGTCTATCGGCAGCATCAGTTGCTCTTTAGGATGCCCGGCATTTGCTTTTTCCCAACCCATAATAAAGGCAAGGTCGGCCATACAACTAAGTAAGCCTGCCTTGTTATTCCTGATGAGGAAGTTGCACCCCTCCGACATCTCATCGTTGATCCGTCCAGGAAAAGCGAACACATCCCGGTTATAACTATTGGCTATTTCGGCCGTGATGAGCGCGCCACCTTTAATGCTGGCCTCTACCACAATGGTCGCGTCGGCCATGCCTGCTACAATTCGGTTACGGGCAGGGAAATTCTCCGGACCGGGGACCGTGCCCGACGGATATTCTGTTAGCAACCCACCCTTTGCCAGCATCTTATCAGCCAAACCACGGTTGGGTGCAGGGTACATCCTGTCGAAACCATGCCCCAACACGCCTACGGTCGGTACATTATTTTTCAGACTCTCTTTATGAGCGAAGGTATCTATACCTAAAGCCAACCCGCTTACTACCAGCACATCGTACTGCTGCATTTCGTCTATCAGTTGCTCACAAAGCATGCGGCCGTAGTCGGTAGCCTTGCGCGTACCTACTATACTGATCACCTTGTGCATATTTAGATCAGCAGTTCCCTTGTGGAATAAGAGTAACGGCGCATCATCACAAGTTTTCAACCGTTTGGGGAACGCGGGATCGGTCCAGTAAATGGCTTCTACCTTATTGCGCTCCATAAACTTCAATTCTTCCTCGGCCCTTAGCAAGGGCGTTTTAAGGTCGGCCAACATCCCTGCGCGCTTATCAGCAATGCCGGATACATTCTTTAAACGAGACGGCGGGAGCCTAAAAACAGCTTCGGCATCGCCTGCATAAGCAATTAAGTTACGGGCGTAGGCGGGGCCAATACCTTTGATAAATGTGAGCGCTAACTGGTGCAATAAGGACATATCGGGCTAAAGATAATCACCACAGATCAAATGCTAAAATATTTAGGAAGTTTGTTTTTCAATAATTTATCGCCTAATTTTAAGTTATAGTATAAATAACACAACACTATGAAAGATCACATCAAAAACACTACCCCGGTGCGCAAACGCGTTTTTATGGCTACTTTGGCCACCGCGTTATGCTTAAGTGTACCGGCCCTGTTTGCGCAAGAACCGCCAAAACCGGCAAGCCCTCCGGGTGCCCCCCCTACGCCACCATCTCCTAAAGAGGTATTGAATAAAATAAATCCATTCTTTAAAAAAGCTAAAAAAAATGTGGAAGACGAACATAACAGACGTGTTAAAGAGGTAGAAGCGGACAAAAGCAGAACGCCTTCGGCAGCACCAGCCGCCCCGGGTGCGCCACCTACCCCGCCAAACCCGCTGAACTTGTTCAAAAAGAAACCGGCCACGCCGCCAACACCACCTACCCCTCCGGGTAGCAATTAAATAAAATATTTTTTTTCGAGACGAAAAGCCTGTTCTGATATCCGGAACGGGCTTTTTGCTTTTAACTGTTTAACAGACGGTTAAAAAACTACAAAAATAGTTTGCAAACTACCTAAATAGTTTCGACCTTTATTTTAACCAAACTACAAAAATAGTTCGCCAGTTATGAAAGACCTGAGAGAATTGACCAAAGCCGAAGAACAAGTGATGCAGCATTTATGGCAGTTAGGCAATGCCATGGTTAAGGATATTATAGATCTGATGCCTGAGCCAAAGCCCGCATACAACACCGTGTCTACCGTGGTGCGGGTGCTGGAGGGTAAAGGATTCATCGATCATAAGTCGTACGGTAACTCGCATGTTTACTTTGCCACCGTGCCCGAGGCTGATTATAAAAAGTTCACCTTCGATAAAATGATGAACAGTTATTTTGGCAACTCGTACCAAAGCCTGGTATCCTTTTTAGTGAAGGAGAAAAACTTAAGCCTTGAGGAGCTGCAAGAGTTGACCCAATTGGCCGAGGACCTTAAAAACCGGAAGCCATGAGCTGGATAAAATACCTGTTAGAGGCCAATTTGTACCTGGCCCTATTTTTTGCAGCCTACTATTTGCTGATGCGTAAGGATACCCACTATCAGTTAAGCAGGGCGTATCTGCTTGGTACCACGCTGCTGGCTTTTGCTATCCCTTTTTTAGAGTTAGGGATGCTGAAACCTGCGGTGGAGATCATTGAGCCCGCGATCACTACAGCTTCAGATCTCACTACAGGGATGCCGGCTTATCCCATCATCATCCGTGATGATCTGGCCAATGCTCAACCTGTAGAGCCGATAAATTATTATTTGTGGATCTACATTGCCGTAGGCACAGTTATGGCGTTTGGATTGATATTCAGGATAATGCAATTGGTACGTCTGGCGCGTAAAGGCCGCACCGAAAAGATGGGCGACATTGATCTGATCCGCCTGGATGAGGATGACCACGCCTTTTCATTCTTCAACTATCTTTTTATCAGTAGAGGTTTGGCATCGTCGGACACTATTATACGGCACGAGATGGTGCACATCCGCCAAAAACATAGTTACGATATTATGTACATCGAGGTGTTGAAGATCGTTTGCTGGTTCAACCCTGCCGTATATTTTATCCATCACAGTATTAAACAACTGCACGAATACATAGTCGACCGCGCCATCGCGGCCGAAAAAGATGATGTTGACCGCTATACCGACTTCCTTATCCGCAATGCTTACGGGCTACCGGCCATAGCCCCGGCGAATAATTTCTTTACAAAAAACCTATTAAAAGATCGAATTATGATGTTACACCAAAAACGCTCGGGCAGTTTAGCCACGCTTAAATACCTGGTAGCAGTGCCGCTAACAACAGGCATGCTTTGTTTATCTACCTTAGGTTTTAGCAAGGATCATTACGTGCTTGATATAGCGCCTAAAGCTTTACTAAAGTCAAAACCGGCTTTCGCGATGACCACGAATATTTCAGAAAGGGATATCGAACTTAAACAGCTTGATCCAGATCTGCGATCAGTGACCGATACATTACCTAAGGCCAAAAGCAAGCCATCTCAGAAAACTACCACCAAAAAGGTCGATGATCAGCTAAAAAACATTTTAGGCCCTACCTCGCCGCTTTATGTTATTGACAACGTTACCATTACTAAAGAAAACGCGGCTACTTATGGTATAAAGACATTTGGGAACGGAGCAAGTCCGCTGAGTTTCATCCCACAGGAGAATATTGCCAGCATGGAAATTTTAAAAGATGGTACCGCGATGTCCTTATACGGTGAGAGAGGTAAACATGGGGTGATATTGATAACGACAGTAAAAGGTAAAGCCAAAGACGAGACAGAAGCCCAAGAACAGGTAAATTCGCAATATCGTTCTTTAGGTTTGGATGTAAGTAAGTTTTTAACGCCAACATCGCCGATATATGTTGTTGACGGCGTTAGATTGACCAAGGAAAACTCAAGTTCATACGGGTACAATGTTATCGGCAACAACGAAAGTCCGCTTTCTGTGATCAAACAAGAAGATATAGCAAGTATGGAAATATTGAAGGATGCCGCTGCAATATCTATGTATGGTGACGCCGGCCGCTATGGTGTTATACTGATCACTACTTTAAAAGGGCAATCAAAAAAAGCCATGGCCACCGCCGCAGCCATGGACTCGTTACAGAAAATGTTGCCCAAACTGTATAAGTTTATTGAAATGACCACCAAATATCCCTCAGTGGCCCGCGAACGCGGCCATCAGGGCAAAGTGTTTATAGTGTTTAACGTAAATGATGACAACAAGATCACCAATTACAAACTGTTACGTGGTATAACCGACGAGATAGATCAGGAAGTGATCAGAGCGTTAAAAGCATGGAACGCGCCGGCAGGTTTCCCTAAAGATCTAAATTTTACCTTACCTATAAGTTTTAACCTGGCAGTGCAGAACGATAGTGGCAACGATATACAGCCTGTAGTGCTACCAACCACCAGCACTTTAACGCCCGAGCCTTACACGCCCAACAATTTTAAAAGCTACTCTTTATCAGAGACAGTTATACGTGGTTATGTACGCAAAAGCAAATAATGCCTAAACCTTATCACCTACAAAGCGATCAGTTCCGTAATTCAGAATTGGACGAAAAGGACCTGCCGGGACTGATCGCTTAATACCAAATACCTTAAGGCTAACATTCGCCTGCCTTGTTACTATCAAATACTAATTAACCTAAGCTGCCTATGAAATACCTTACTTTCTTTTTTAGCTCATTACTTTTTACCGCCACCGCTCAAGCCCAAAAACTACCCAACGTACAAGAAAACCGCATATTGATCCCTGATATAGTCAAGATAGACGGTAAGTCGGAAGAATTTGACAGTAAATTCGAAGCCGACAATAAGGCCACGGGCTTACAGTACACCTTGGCTAATAATGATCAGTATTTATACCTCACCGTAAAAGTTACTGACTCCCGGGTTATCCATAAGATCCTGTATGTAGGGATAGCCCTTACAGTCTTAATTGGAAAAGCTGCCGATGACCAACCTTGCCTAAATTTTCCCGACCTTAGTTTTAACGAAGCCAATTTGATATTAGGTAAAACCGGCTTAAAGACCACCTACCAAAAGATCGGTCAACGGGATACCGCGCAACAACGGACAGACTCGTTGATCAAGGTTGCTAATGACCTATTATCTACAACTGCTAAAACCATCAAAGTAACCAATCTTAAAAGTATCCCGGATCAAACAATATCGGTATATAACGGAGAAGGCATCAAGGTAGCGCAACGCTTTAATAAATATGCCCACTATACTTGCGAGATGCTGATACCGCTAAAATATCTTGGACTTTCTACCAGTCACCATAGCAAATTCGCTTATCAGATCAAACTGGTAGGGCAGGTGGAAGCGAATAAAGGTAGCGTGCCTGTGGTATATCATTATCCGAACGGGGTACAGACCGATATGAATGCCGACCTGAATACTACTACCTACCTTAAAGGCGAATACACTTTAGCCCCTAAGCCGTAAAGATCTGCTATATTTGCCGCGCATCTTCCTGTTAAAATGCGCGGCTTTAATGAAACTATCCGCCCTTTTCAAGTCCGACTCTGCGAGCGGCGTTATCTTGATCTTTTGTGTACTGATCGCCTTACTGATCGCTAACAGCCCGTTGGCTGGTCCTTTCAACACGTTGCTGGCTTTTCGGGTGGATGCCGGGATATTGGACGCATCTGTGCTGGAATGGATAAACGACGGTTTGATGACCATCTTCTTCTTTTTTGTGGGGATGGAGATCAAACAAGAGATGATCAGCGGGCATCTATCCAGTTTTAAAAAAGCCTCGGTACCCGTATTGGCCGCTATTGGCGGAGCTTTAGTACCTGCCCTGATATATACTTTACTGAACCGCGGCACGGCCACCACAAACGGCTGGGGCATCCCTATGGCCACCGATATTGCTTTTGCATTGGGTGTACTATCTCTTATGGGCAAACTGGTACCGCCTGCTTTAAAAGCATTCCTGTCCACCCTTGCTGTAGTTGATGACCTGTTGGCCATTGTGGTGATCGCTATTTTTTACGCTACGGATATACATCTCATTAACCTCTTTATTGGGTCGGGCATTTTTATTGCCTTACTAATAATGAATAAATTGGGTGTTAAACGAACCGTATGGTACATCGTCCCCGGTGTGGTGATGTGGTACTTTATCCATCACTCGGGCATACACGCTACCGTTGCGGGGGTATTGACGGCTATGGCTATCCCTTACGCGTCAAAAAAAGGCTCGCCGTTGAAAGACCTGGTGCATTTGTTAGAGAAACCGGTGGCTTTTGTCATTATGCCGCTGTTCGCGATCGCAAATACTAACATCCATTTCACCAGCGATATGGCGGCAGGCATTACGAGCATGTTGGGCGTTGGTATTATCGCCGGGTTGATCATCGGCAAACCGATCGGTATTATGGCCGCATCATGGCTGTGCGTTAAAGCAAAGATAGGTCACTTGCCGCATGGTGTGAACTGGCGGATGCTGGCGGGGATCGGCTTGTTGGCAGGCATCGGGTTCACCATGTCCATCTTCATGTCGTTCCTGTCGTTTGACGAGCCTTTGTATAACGCACAAGCAAAGTTAGCCATCCTGATCGCATCTGCAGCAGCGGGGACCATCGGCTATATCTACCTCAAAAAAATACTAAAACCCAAAAACGTACGTATATAAAAGCAGTGAAAAAGATACACCACGCCGCCAGGCGTACCATTTTTAGTTTTATAGATCTGTTCTATCCCTTGTTCCGCAAGATCATGCCTTTGCAAACTTTCCGCTATGCGGCTTGCGGCGGGGCTAATACATCGTTCGATATTGTGTTGTACTCGTTCTTTTACAACATCGTATTTGCAAAGCAGGATGTGCATTTAGGGCTATTCACATTGAGCGGGCACATCGCATCTATCTTTCCGGCTTTCTGCATATCGTTTTGCACGGGATTTTATCTCAACAGGTTTATTGTATTCAAAGAGTCGGGATTACGTAAGCGGACGCAGTTATCCAGGTTCGTTCTACTTAATGCTATCTGCATCTGCCTGAACGCCATTTTTATGAAGATATTTGTAGACGGCTTAGGCCTATACCCTACCCCTGGCAAGATCGCTACCACCATTTTGGTCATCGGCATCAGCTATACCTTGCAGACCTATGTTTTTTTTAAGCAGAAGGAAAGTGTTATCTTGACGAGCAATTAAACTCCTTAGCAATGCCTAAACTATTCAAGATCGCCCTACTGGTGTTCGCTTTAATACCTATGGTGACGCAAGCCAGAGCCAGTCATGACGGACACATTCGACCAGATACCGTCAACCTGAAAAAAACTTTTCTTCCGCTGATAACTTACATGGAACGTGGTTTACGTTATCCGTCGGATGCGCGGTACAATAAAGTGCAGGGAAATGTAATTATACAATTTGAATTGACCGCAGACGGAACTATAGCCAATACCGAATTTGTTAATGCGAACGAAGTAAAACAACTCGGCAATGGCTTAGGGGACGAAGCAACTAAGATGTTAAAAAAGTTCAAGGACAAGAAAAAGGAACTGCCCGCCGGGGTTTATTTCCTGCCGGTGACATACGTTTTCGATACAGAGAACCCGCCGGCTGCTATTGCCCCAACTTTCATCAATCGGCCTAACTGTTTATATCAATTGATAATAAGTACCGCAGGTTTCAGATAATTTACACCGCCGCTTTCACGTATATCACCTGTTTGGTATCAAAAAACTCTCCGTCGAAATATTCTTTCAAATAATATCGGGTGACAGCCAATCGCGACTCGGCTATTTCTTCTACCAGGTCGCCGCCTTTAAGGTAAAGGATACCGTTAGCGAGGGTGTTCTTAGAATCTTTATTGAACTTATTTTTTACCCAAGGATAAAAATCTTTCAATTGGGTAACGGCGCGCGATACCACAAAATCAAATTTACCGGGGATATCTTCGGCACGGGCATGGGTGGCCTCAACATTCTGCAAGCCTAAGGCTTTGCCCACTTCCTGCACTACTTTGATCTTTTTACCGATAGAGTCTACCAGATGAAATTCCGTATCGGGGAACATGATCGCCAGCGGGATGCCGGGGAAACCGCCACCGGTGCCAACGTCCATAACGCGTTCGCCGGGTAAAAACTGCATCACTTTGGCAATGCCTAAGGAGTGCAACACGTGGCGCACAGGCAATTCGTCAATATCCTTGCGGGATACTACGTTGATCTGATCGTTCCAGTGTTTGTATAGTTCGGGCAGTTGGGCGTATTGGGCCAATTGCTGTTCGGTCAATTCGGGAAAGTAGGTAGAGAGCATTCGTGTGGGTTAAAACTCGTCCTTTTTAAAATGGCTGGTAGTAGTGCTGAGCAGATAGCGGGCCTTAAATAATTGCCCTTTAACGGTACCAATGGGCAGATCCAGCTGGTCGGCGATCTCCTCGTAGCTCAACTCGTCAAAATATCTTAAGGTGATCAGCTTATTATAACGTGGCGGCAGGCTGGCTATCAGGCCTTTCAACTCTTTGGTCTGCTGTTCTTTTATCCAGTTCTCTTCAGGGTTCAACGTGTCCGATGCGATCTGCAAGGTAATATCGTCGCCGTCGTCGTCCATCATCCCGTTAAGTGACATGGTGGTCAGTTTCTTCTTGCGGATAAAATCGATACAATTATTGGTAGCCACACGGAACAGCCAGGTACTAAAAGCATGGGTGGCTTTGTAACGGTCCAGCTTCTCGAAAGCCTTACCAAAGGTCTCTACGGTAAGGTCCATAGCATCCTCTTTGTTATTGACCATTTTAAGCGCCATAAAATAAATAGCATCCTTGTAGCGCGCCATCAGATCGGCATAAGCCCGCTGATCGCCATCCAGTGCCTTTTGCACCAGTTGGAAATCGTTCTTAGCGTTCTCGGTAAAGTTGTTATTTACTTCCATTGTTTAGTTTTAGCGAACGAGCCTATCAAACCAAAAATATTTAGATAAAAGTAGTAAAACAAGTCTAAAAAGGGCAGATAAAGCAGAAGATCCCTGGCCTTAAGCTTTTTAAATATGGGCACATAGATGAAGTATTGCACCGCCATACGCAAAAGCAGCAAACCTGATGCCAACAATGGCTCGTACCTAAATATGAACGAAAAGATCAATAAGTTGTAGAATAAGAACCCCGATATGGCATCCAAAGTCAACATACGGCGGTGCTTGCTTTGGTAGTATTTCCCTACCCCACTATGCCTTTTTTTCTGGCGATACCAGGCACGGAACGTCCGTTTCGCAGGACTATAAGTGAATGACTCGTCAGCTATCTCCACACGGACATTATCCGCCGCAGCATTTTGATTAACAAATAGATCGTCATCACCCGATAGCAGGTGCATGTGCGTAGCGAAACCCTTAGACCTGAAGAACAACGATTTAGTATAAGCCAAATTCCTGCCTACGCCCATGTAAGCATCACCGGCCAAAGCCGATGAAAGGAAGTTGATGCCGGTCTTTAAGGTCTCAAATCGGACAAAGGTATTCAGCAAGCCACCTGTACGGTTGTAGGGTGAATAGCCCAATACGATCTCGGCCTTGCCATCAAAATTGCGCACCATCAGGCGTATCCATTGGTCGGATGCCGGGGTGCAGTCGGCATCGGTGAACAACATATGCTCATGAGCGGCAGCTTTAATGCCCAAGGTCAGCGCGAATTTTTTTCCGGTCTTAAATCTGTCGTGCTCGGTAATGGTCACCACCTTCAGGTGGCTGTAACGCTCTTTCATGTCCATCAGGATAATGTCCGAGCCATCGCTCGAGCAATCGTTGATCACGATCACCTCGTAATCCGGATGATCTTGCGTTAATATCGACGGTAAAAATTGGGCAAGGTTTTGCGCCTCGTTACGGGCGCTGATGATCACAGAAACGGGCAGCGTTACCGGCTCCTCGATAAGGTTGGTCTTAAATACGCGCAAACGGTTGTACCTACCGATCAAAAAATATAATTGAACGATGAGACAGAGTTGAAAAAGAGCGAATAATGCAACGTATATGTAGGTTTCCAAATCCAAATTTTAAGCCTGCAAAATTGCTAAAAATGTGCGGGATATCAGGCATTAAAAATGCGCCTGATCATACACTTACCTATACAGGCACCAACGGCCTATATTGTGTTCACCAAAAACGTCCTGATGAGCATCAGTTTTTAGGCGGTATAAATATTGCTTTAAAGGTATTTAAGGTAGGTACGAAAGGATGTTAAGCTTTTATCCCGACATTTCAAAATTGGAAGTTGAAGAAAAACTTATCACCAAACCTACTGTATTGCGAACCCACCGGGTAAAGTTAGGCGGCAACGTAACTTGGCTTAACTGAATTGACAATTAATTCCCGGAGATGGCACTGAACTGAGACCACGTTGATGTTACCCTTGCTAAATTAAAAAACTTGATTTTTTACGCTTGCTATGAATTGGAGCAACTCCCGGCAGGGATGCATTGATAGCCGAACGGCCTAACAGTGATCAAGATCTCTACATATATCCTTATTTGTTGCGCGGGGCCGCCTTTAAGGGCTTCGCGCTTTATGGTTAATGGTCGCCCCGAAAAATATTTCTCATTTGCTAAATCGAAATATCTGCTCAAAAACGCCATTCTGCTATTATTTAAGACTTTTTAGCTACGGGCAGGGATAGTTTTATATTGACAATGCATTATCTTAGCCACCATCAATTAACCAATTCGTCGGCCCAAAACAGCGCTAACGAGCATTCCAAAGACAAAAAACTTTAAAACTATCTATACCACCATTAATCATGAAAACCTTTGCTAAATCGATTATTTGCGGCGCAATAGCGGTTTTTACCGGACTTACAGCGGGAGCCACCGACCGTCCGATCAAGATCACCAAAAAGTATTTGAACTTCCCTATCTCGCACGCCCAGAGCCGTAAGGTGATGAAATTTACGGTCGACGGTAAAAAAGAACGCGCCTTTAACATCCGCCTGGCCAATGCCGAGCCTGAGTATTGGGTATTTTACGACATGACCCAGTTTAAAGGAAAGACCGTTACCATCAGCTACGATGGCGCCGACGAAGGCTTGCAAAAGATCTATCAGGATGATAAGATAGCCGGTCAGGATTCGATGTACAAAGAGAAGAACCGCCCGCAATACCATTTCACCACCCGCCGTGGCTGGATCAATGACCCTAACGGTTTGATCTTTTACGAAGGCGAATACCACCTGTTCTATCAGCACAACCCGTTCGAGCGCGAGTGGGAAAATATGTCGTGGGGACACGCGGTGAGTAAAGATCTGATCCACTGGCAGGAATTAGCCGTAGCGCTGGATCCGGATGATTCGGGTACGATGTTCTCGGGTTCGGCCGTGATCGACTACAACAATACAGCCGGTTTTAATAAAGGCAAAACCCCCGCCATGGTGGTAACATATACTGTAGACGGGCATAACAAACAGGTGCAAAGCATGGCCTACAGCCTGGATAACGGCCGCACGTTCAGCAAATACAAGGGCAACCCGCTGATCGACTCGAAAGAGAAATGGCAAAGTAACGATACCCGCGATCCGCGTGTGTTCTGGTACAAACCGGGCAACCATTGGGTAATGGTATTGAACGAACGCGACGGCCACTCGATCTACAACTCGCCCGACCTGAAGAACTGGACCTACCAAAGCCACACCACCGGCTTTTGGGAATGCCCGGATCTATTCGAATTACCTATCGATGGTGACAAGAACAAGACCAAATGGGTAATGTACGGCGCATCTAACAGTTACATGATCGGCTCGTTCGATGGTAAAAAGTTCACGCCTGAGTCTGGGAAGCATTACTTTAGCACCGGTACCATTTATGCCGCCCAAACTTACACCAACATCCCCGATACCGACGGTCGCCGTATCCAGATCGGCTGGGCCCGCCAATCGCACCCGGGCATGCCTTTTAACGGTATGATGCTATTGCCGACCGAGTTGACCTTGAAGAACACCAAGAACGGTCCGCGTTTATTCAGCAAGCCTATTAAAGAGACCGAGCAACTGTTTGAGAAGGCAGGCCAATGGAGCAACCTGAAAGAGGGTCAGGCTAACGACAAGTTGAAAGAATACAACAATGCTGATGGCTTGCGCATCCGTACAACCATCAAACTATCACACGCTACCAGCGCCGGATTGAACCTGTTCGGTCAGCATATTTTTGATTATGACATGAACAACAATACCATCAACGGCACGTTTTACTCGCCCGATGATATGACCAGCATGGAGCTGACCGCCGATATCTACATCGACCGTACATCGGTAGAAGTGGTGATCGATAACGGTGCTTACTCCTACGCCTTCCAACGACGTGCTAACAGGGATAATAAAGAGGGTTTCAGGTTTTTCGGCAATAACATCGACGTGAAGAACCTGGAGGTGTTTAAAGCCAAGTCGATCTGGGAATAACATTATTGATCAGACTCATAAAGACCATTCAGTTTTGCTGAATGGGCTTTATTGTGAAGAGCTATTTAGCATATCATCAAACGATCTGTTTTAAGGGATCAACTGTTCCGCTCGCATGCTATCAAACAGCTCGTAAAACGTTTCTTCGGTATCCTGAAAGACCGTGAATCCCAACTTGCGGCTTTTAGACATATCCGTCATCACCTCTATCGGTCTCCCTAAGTCAAGATCGGTATGCCAGGCGGTTGCTAACCTGTCTAACTCGCTAACTTTAAGATCGTACTTGGTCGCCATGTTGCTCCAGATATCGGCATCATTCGCTATTTCATTAACCAAAGGTTGTATAGTGCCTTGCCACCCTACCGGCTCTACATTAAAGTACCTTGCCAAGCGTATCCATAATCGGCTCCACCTAAAAACATCACCGTTCACCACGTTAAAAGCCTCGTTACGGGCGGCATCGGTGGTAGATGCCCAGATCAGGTGCTCGGCCAAAACCCGGGCATCGGTCACGTCAGATATTCCATTCCATTGTGCCGCAGAACCAGGCCATATGAAAGGGCGGCCTGTTTCTTTACAAATAGAAGCGTAAACGGCCAGAGTCGATCCCATATTCATGGCGTTACCTATCGCTTTGCCAATTACCGTATGCGGTCGGTGTATGCTCCATGTAAAGCCGTCGCGCGCGGCGGCAGCATATACCTCATCCTCCTGAGCGTAGTAAAAATTCTCCAGATCTAACCGTGGGTGCTCCTCGCGTAAGGGGGTCTCCGGCAAAAAGCCTGCTTTGGCATAAGCCTCAAATGGCCCCAAATAATGTTTCAGTCCGGTCACCAGGGCCACATGTTCAACTGAATTTTTCTCGGATAACACAGCGAACAGATTACGTAGCATCAAGCTGTTCACCCTTATATTTTCCGCTTCCGTATCATTACGCATCCAGGTGGTAATGTAAATGTGGGTGGGCTTTACATTTGCCAAGGCAGATCTTAAACTTTCCGTATCTAAAAGATCTGCCGCTACAGGCTTCAACTCCTTAATATCCGTATTTGGTTTGCGGGCCAGGCCGTAAGTGTCCCATCCTTTTGATATTAGGCTTTCGGCCAGGTTGCTTCCGGTAATTCCGCTTGCCCCTACTATTAATGCTATTTTATTCATACTATTATTGTTTGATAGACAGCATCAAATTTACCGTTGACCGAGCTTTTACCAGTTGACGTGCATCATAAAATATAATTGATATAGATCAAGCACATACCGAACAAGCCCCTATTTATCAATAATTTACACATTACTAAATTGTATTTGTTACCACCCGTCCATTTATGATCAATATACTTTTCGACCATATCCAACAAAAAGTTCCTCTCACTGATCAGGATAAACACGGTATAAAACCCTTCTTCACCGCCAAAAGACTACGGAAACGCCAGTACCTTTTGCAATCGGGTGATGTTTGCAAACACCTGGCTTTTGTAACTAAGGGCTTGCTTAGGACCTATAACGTAGACGATAAGGGCGACGAGCACATGAGTGTTTTTGGATGGGAGGGTTGGTGGATATCTGACTTTAATAGCTTTTTGACCGGACAGCCTGCCTTGTTTAATATCGATGCTATCGAAAATTCGGAGTTAATGCTAATATCGCATGCAGATTATGAAGCCTTAACCATAGCTGTACCCGTAATGGACCGTTACTTCCGGATCCTTTATCAAAATAGTCTGGTAACCAAAGAACGCAGACTAATGAGTTCGATAACTCACAGTGCAGAGGAAAGGTATTTGGAATTAGCCGGATCGACCCCTAAGATGATAGAACGTATCCCGCAAAATTTGGTGGCCTCTTATTTAGGCATCGCGCCCGAAACTTTAAGCCGTATCAAGAAAAATTTGACTACACGTAAATAAGTAAACGTAAGGCTTAGATAAACGTCGTTCAGTTTGGTAAACCTCAAGAACAATTGATCATCGTAAGCTATAAGGCTTCTTAGTCACCATCAAGTGTGAGCCGGAAGACTATCTGTTTATTTCTCAGGTGATCTTCTCGCCATCTTCTACTCCTATAAGACATGAACAGGTTAAAACATTTACCTCAAAGGTTATGTTACCCCTCCGTTCACCCCATAATATTTATTCAATTGGCAACCACAGAGACCGGCGGGACAGTTAAAACTTTCAACGTCACCAAATTATTGCTCATCTTAGGCTTAAGCGTAATGCTTTGCGGTCAAAGCTATTTTGGCTTCAGGCTGCACGAGCTATCCGATCGTCAGGAGCAGATCAAGACCGATTATTCTGATATCAACAACATCACCCTGGGCGTGTTCTCTATCGACCAATGGCGGGATAAGATCACCGGCATTATTAACCACCAGGTGCGCAACTTTAAGCTGAACAAGGCCCAAAAACGCGACCTTCAGATCGAAGTGGAGCAGATCATTATGGCGCTGATCAACAAGGCCGAAGCTTTGCTGAATAAAAAGCCAAAGTCGTTGGGTGGTAAGATCAAAAAGTTCGCTGTTAAAAGTTTTGTGAAGACCGACGATATTAAAGCCAAGGTGCCCGGCTACGCCAAAATGATCATCGCTAAGGTTGATAACAAAGACAACAAGAATAAACTAAGCGATATGGCGCTGAGCAAATTTAGCGAAGCCCAGCAGACCGGCTACCTGGACAGCACCCTCCGTGTGACCGACTCCATCCACAATGTGATGTACAAAAAGTACAAGGTAACATCACAGGATGAGCTGAATAAAAAACTGGAGGCCGAACTGGTCAACATCCGTAAGCAGACCTATACTTACTGCTTCGGCATGTTAGGTTGCGTGGTGATCGTGCTAACGCTATGGTGGATATTCCGCAAGCGTACCAACTTGCATGGGGCACTGTTCATCATGTCGCTGTTATTCGCCTTTATCCTGCTTGCTGTGGGATTGACGGCATCCATGGTGGAAGTTGATGCGCGTGTACGCTCCCTTGATTTTGTGCTGCTGGGCGAACATGTGGTATTTAAGAACCAGGTACTGTTTTTCCAAAGCAAGAGTATTATGGATGTGGTACACGTACTGATCATGCAACCGGCTATCGATTCTAAATTAGTGGGTGCGCTTATCCTGATATTCAGCGTGCTGTTCCCGGTCATCAAATTGAGTTCGACAGGCATCCACCTGCTCGCCAAAAAGAAACTGGCCGAAAATAAGGTGATCAAATACTTTGCTTTCCAGTCGGGTAAATGGAGCATGGCCGACGTTATCGTGATCGCCATCCTTATGGTTTACATTGGTCTTAACGGATTATTAGAAAGTCAACTGGCAGGCTTAGGTATCAAAGACCCTACGCTAACGGTGATCACTACCAACAATACTGCCTTGCAACCGGGCTATATCATATTCATCGCCTTTGTGCTATTCGGCCTGTGTTTATCAACCATACTTAAATTCATCACCCCGCATAACGCAGACTAAGGGTTAAGGACCATCATCAAAACGCTACTACATTGACAACGCAACAACATACACAACCGGCAAAAAGATCTGTATTGCCAAATATCCTGCTCATTTTAGGGCTAAGCGTATTGCTGTTCGGCGAATGCTGGTACGGCTATAAGCTGCATAAACTATCGGCCGAGCAGACGCAGATCAAAGAGGATTATAACTTGTCCAACAATATCACCTTCGGAATATTCTCGGTAGATGAGTGGCGCGAGCGTATCGCTGCTTTGGTGAATAAGCAGGTCAGCGGGTTCAGTTTTACCAAGGCGCAGAAAAAAGCCATGCAAAAACAGGTGGAAACTCAGCTTTATACCATGGTGCACAAAACGGTGCGGGATATTACCAAGCCGCAAAAAACTTTTATGGGCAAACTAACCAAAATTGGCTTTAAAGCCATGGTGAAACCCGAAGAAATAGACGCTCAAGTGCCATCGTTCGCGCGTACTATTGTAAACAAGGTAACCAGCCCGGCCAGTGAACGCCGACTGAAGCGGATAGCCGGCAGCAAAATAAACGAACTGGTTGACCAAACTTACGACAGCACCAACGTGGCCAGTTACGAGGTGACCAAGTATCTGTACAAAAAGTACAAGGTATCCGACCCTTTAGCTTACAACAAAGCCATAAATAATCGTTTGAACGTCATCAAAACTGAAACCATGAATGCCATGTACGCCATGCTGGGATGCGTAGCTGCAGCGTTGGTATTTTGGCTGTTGATGCGCAAGCAGGTTCACTTGCAGGCAACGCTATTTGTCATGTCGATATTATTTGCGGTGGTGATGCTGGTAGTAGGGACTACGGCATCTATCATCGATCTGGATGCGCGGATCAAAACACTCGAGTTTTCGCTCATGGGCGAAAAGGTCGGGTTTATTAACCAGGTGTTATTCTTCCAAAGTAAAAGTTTATGGGGAGTAATTACTACCCTGATCTCTCAAGCCAAGCCCGATGCTATTGTAGTTGGCGCCCTGCTCCTATTGTTTGTAGTGATATTACCGTTGTTGCGTATGATCGCCCGGAGTATATATCTTACGTGTTCGGCCAAGATAGCTGATAGCAAAGTGATCCAGTACCTGGCCTTCCATTCGGGTAAATGGGACATGGCCGACGTGATGGTGGTGGGCATTGCCATGACCTATATTGGATTGAACGGCATCCTTAAAAGTCAGCTATCCAACCTCAATATCAACGCCGGCGGCTTTGTGACCACTACCGTTAACAATACCTCGTTACAGCCGGGTTACTATGTGTTTGTGGCTTATGTGGTATTCGCATTCATCTTATCGTATATTTTAAAAGGTGTTACGCCAAGCTGCCGTTTGAACGAGATAAAGGAAGAAAGCGATGAGTAACATATTTGATCTGATAACTAAAAGCCCATTTTGCTACAGCAAGAATGGGCTTTTCTGTTTATAAAGCACCTTGAGATCCCCCCACCGAATTTTTGACAGTAGGGTACTGCAAATTTTTCATTTTAGCTGAAAAATTTGCAGTCCAAATATCGTTTTTCCCGTTTGGCACATCGCTTGTATTACAGTTACCAGTTTAATTAACAATAAGTTGTATCATTTAAATTAAAAAAGAACGACCTATGAACTTGGTTAAATTTAATTCGGACAAAAGAAACAATGGAGCATTAATGCCAGGCTTTAATGACGTTTTCGACTCAATTTTCAACGACACTTTTTTCAACGACAGGATGACAGCACGCGTACCGGCTGCCAACATCAGCGAGAGCGATCTGCACTATCACATAGAGCTTGCTGCACCCGGCCTAAAAAAAGAGGACTTTAAACTGAGCCTTGACCGTAACGTATTAAGCGTTAATGTAGAGCAGCAAAAAGAACAGTCGCAGGGGCAAAAGAGCTATAACAAGCGTGAGTTCAGTTATGGATCTTGGGTACGCTCGTTCACATTGCCGGATAGCGCTAATGTAGAACAGATCGATGCCACCTACAACGACGGTATCCTGATGATAGATATCGCCAAACGTGAAGAGGCCAAGGCCATCCGCCGCCAGATAGAGATCAAATAAACACTGCGGTAAATCTAACTTAACATGCAAAAGCGGCTACCAGTACTACCGGCAGCCGCTTTTTCATGTTTCAGCCCGGACAGGCGGATAGCTGAATGGTAGCTAAAATCTACTTTTTACTTTTATTGACCACCTTATAAAGATCCAGTCTCCTATCCTTTAAATTCCTTACCGCGCCAAAGCTGTGTAACTCCTTTAGCAGGTCTACATCTACATCAGCGATCAGGGTAGTTTCGGTATTAGGCGTTGCTTCGGCTTTAATGCCGTTACTTGGAAAAGAAAAATCTGAGGGTGTAAACACGGCCGATTGCGCGTACTGGATATCCATATTGTGCACCTTTGGTAAGTTGCCTACGCTACCTGCTATTGCTACGTAGCATTCGTTCTCTATGGCGCGGGCCTGGGCACAGCTGCGTACACGGGTGTAACCGTTCTGTGTATCGGTCATAAATGGCACAAACAATATCTGCATACCCTGATCGGCCAGTAAACGTGGTAACTCGGGGAATTCCACATCGTAGCAGATCAATATGCCGATCTTGCCGCAGTCGGTATCATAGGTAGTGATATGGTCTCCGCCTACCATTCCCCAGGCACTTTGCTCGGCGGGTGTGAGGTGGATCTTTTTGTACATCTCGTAAGATCCATCGCGCCGGCATAAATAACCTACGTTCTGCAATACACCATTTTCCAAGTACGGCATACTACCGGTTATAATATTGATATTATAACTCATGGCATATTCAATAAATTTATCACGTAGCGGGATAGTAAAATCGGCTATTTCGCGCATGGCACCCGCTCCGCTCAAATGGTTGTAAGCGGTCATCAACGGTGCGTTGAACAACTCGGGGAATAGCACAAAATCACTCTGATAATCGCTGATCACGTCCACAAAAAACTCTATCTGCTCGCACAAGGATTCCAGATTCTCGAACGGACGCATCTGCCATTGAACCAATCCTAACCGGATGATCGACTTTTTAGAATTAATGTGTGCCGCTTCTTCGTTATAATAAATATTGTTCCACTCTAACAGCGACGCATATTCTAAAGATTGCGTATCGCCGGGCAGGTAGCCTTTCAGTATCTTACGTACGTGAAAATCGTTCGCTAACTGGAAAGACAAGGTAGGGTCGTGTATCTCTTTTCCTTTTACCTTTTCCAGATACGCTTTTGGGGTAAGCTTACCGGCATAGTCCTTATATTTAGGGATACGGCCGCCGGCAATGATCGCGCGCAGGTTATGGCGTTCGCAAATCTCCTTGCGCGCATCGTACAGGCGCCTGCCAATGCGCATGCCCCGGTGATCCGGGTGTACAAAAAAGTCGATGCCGTAAAGCACATCGCCTTTATCATCGTGGGTAGAGAATGTGTAATTGCCCGTAATTTGCGCGTAAGTGTGGTTATCGCCAAACTTATCATAATCTACTATGAGCGATAGCGCGCAGCCCGCAATGGCACCGTTCACCAATATACACACTTGCCCCTCGGGGAACAGCTCTATCAGCTGACTAATGTGGCTCTCGCCCCAATATGATGCGCCTTCCCATTCGGCATACGCCTCTATCATTGATGCCTTTAAACCAAGGTAATCGTCTTTGGTGAGGGTACGGAGTTCTATTTTAAGATCCTCGTTCTTTAAATCTTTTTCCATTATAATATTGGTAATAGCCCATAGCGAAAACAACGGGCGGGTGTTTGAATTTGAAGCACAAAAAAGCCCTCTCCTTTGCAGGAGAGGGCGCACAATAATAATATATAGGTGTTAAACTACTTTTACGTTTACTGCGTTTGGTCCTTTACGGCCCTCTTCAAGGTCGTAGTTAACAACATTGTTTTCGCGAATGTTGTCGATAAGACCACTTGAATGAACAAAGATCTCGCTACCACCATTACTTGGTGTGATAAATCCGAAACCTTTAGTTTCATTGAAAAATTTTACTGTACCTTCTTGCATTATGTATTTTATTAATATCTGTAAATCTACCATTTACTTTTGGTTAATCCTAATTAATTCGGAGTTTATCGTCATTTACCTTCAAGAAAAGTTTTGTCGGAACTTTTTACACGCGCTTAAACCCCGCTAACATATCCTTTTTGCGCCGAGCTTAACGTGCCTGACGCAACAGGATACCTATGCCCGCAAGAGAGTCAGGACGTTAAAGGAATGGTAAAATAAAAAGACGAACCTTTTCCATCCTCGCTATCTACCCATATGCGTCCGCCATGGTCGGCAACGATCTTAGAAGCGACGTACAAACCCATTCCTAATCCCGAGTGGGTTTTAATAACGTCCTTGTCGCGGTAAAATTTATTAAAGATCAATTCCATAGTAGCCGGCGACATACCTATCCCATGATCTGTTACCGTTATTTTAGCCATGCCATCTATATCTTTACTGCAACGGATAACGATCTTGGTGCCTTTTTTAGAATATTTAGCGGCGTTACCTATCAGATTTGAAAAAACCTGTTCCATACGTATACGGTCTATATTCACAGGTAAACCATCGCATAGGCGTGTGCTGATATCATGATTGGGATAAATATGGCGGATAATGTCCGCCATTTCAGCCACAAAACCGTTCAATTCAACTTCCTCTTTAATGTATTGTAAGTTACCGTTCTCTATTTTTGAGATATCCAATAGTTGCTGTACCAACGACATTAGTTTAGTAGTTTGTGTATCTACTTTTTCTAAAATAGCTTTAACCTGAACACTGCACTGTTCGCTTAGTCCCATAGCTACTTGTGTGTAGGCCTTGATAATAGTGATCGGCGTTTTTATCTCGTGACTGGCTATAGATATAAATTCTGTTTTTTTTTCGTCGATGATGCGGGACTGTCTAAGTTCTTCCTCCTTTTGCACCGCAAGTTGGCTAAGCGAGGCATTACGTTGTTTGATCTCGTCGTAAGCATTAATGGGTTGTTCCTTTCCAAAAAAGTGCTTTATACCAGATATTTTTGATGGATCGAGTTTTAGGGAGCGTGGTATCCCAAACTTCATATCTATCTTATTATGATCGGTCTCTTCGGTTTGGACGAATTCCGGCACCAGCTTTTGCGCGTAAAAATAACCGGCATCGCCATTGTTAAAGCGAATATCTTTGCCGTACGATACTGAAGCAATAAGCGTGTAACGTTGCTTATTTTGTTCCAGCCCGATATTTAACACACCATCATTGGTATGTTCGATCACGGTGCGGGCTATCTCAGATACCGCGGTAGCAAAAGTAGTTTGCGTAGCTGTAGTGAGGCCAACTTTTTCGGCCACTTTCATAGAACGTTTGTGGGCCAATACCAGGTCCATTTCGTTCTCAAGTGTTATGATTACAACTACGGTCATATTATTTTACTTTTGCCACCACTACAGACATATCATCGTTGCGGCGCGCATGGTCTTTGTATATCGCAGCAGCAAGGATCGTCTGATCATATTTATACATCATTGGGTAACGACTTTGCTCTATACGTGTTTTGATCCCGTCCGAGCATAAGATCAACTGATTAAAATCTGACGCAGCATACAGTTGCTCGTTCATGGTGTTAGGGATGTTATGCCCTACTATACCATTATAAGACATGTGATTTTTTAAATTAGCCGGGCCGAACATCCTTAAAAAGATATTACCAACTCCTGTCGATGACCAGGTCTTATCCTGAAAATTATAGCCAACGATGTTGATCACCGCACCCCTGGTCTTTTTAATATCCTGATGAATAAAACGCAGGGTCTCAGTAGGGCTGTAATCCGGGAAGATCTTAAAAGCACGTTCGGCCTCATTAACCGCTTTATTAGCTTCGGGGCCGTGGCCTAAACCATCAGCAAGCATCAATTTAATGTATTTGTCGGTCCTTTTATAAGTAAAACCGTCGCCGCTCACTTTTTCGCCGGGTTTGCAAACCACGATCGGGCGTATGATCAGGTCCAATTTTTCTTTAGCCGCTTTTTCAGGATCACTGTAAACACGGCTCAACACGATAGTTCCCCAACCGATCAGCGAATATAGCTCAAAGACATCCGACAGGCGTTTCATACTGCCAAGGCCATGCCCAAGTGTCTTCGTTGTTGAGACGCCATCCTGCATCATTCGGGCAGGATTGACCATCCCAGGGCCGTTGTCGATACTGATCAGTTCGATATAAGGCGAACCTCCGTTAGCAAAAACGCCTACCAGTATCTCCCCGTCATCACTATACTTGAACAGGTTAGAGGTCATTTCGGCAACGATCAGATCAAGCTCATTAACCCTTGCAGGGTTAATGCCACCTTCTGTAGCCAGGCGATGTATCTCTTTTTTGATCAGCGAAAAATAACTGCGGTCGCTTGCCGCAAAACTGGTATGTGTTGCATCAACCATTTGCCCATTTCACTATGGTCACCGTGGTGCCCTCTCCAACTTTACTTTTGATATCAAACTCGTTGACCAATCTCTTAGTGCCCGGTAAGCCTAAACCAAGGCTTTTACCGGTAGAAAAACCGTCCTTCATCGCCGAGGCGATATCTGGGATACCGGGGCCTTTGTCGGTAAACGTGAGGCGTACACCATTGTTTCGGCCGCTGGATACTACCTCGATCAGACAACTACCGCCGCCGCCGTAACGCATCATATTACGCACCAACTCGCTGGCAGCGGTTAAGAGACGGGTTTGGTTGACCAACCCCATTTTGATCCTCACAGCAACCTCCTTAACGCGGTTCTTTAAAAAAACAACGTCCTGCTCCTGGCTAACCTTAATGGTGTCTTTACTCAGTGATAAGATCATAGGCTGACTGGTCATCATCCTCATCGTCACCGGAAGTATCGATCATGGACTTAAGTAAATTCATTCCTTTTTCCATATCAAGTGCCGTGTGTACGCCTTTTAAAGGCAGACCAAGCTCTATCAGTGTAATAGCAACAGCGGGCTGCATACCCACTACTACCGTTTCTGCATCCAGTATTTTGGACATACTGGCAATATTGCCGATGATACGGCCCATAAAAGAATCCACGATGGAGACCGCGGAAATATCTATCAGAACGCCTTTGGCGCTGGTTTTATTAACCATTTGTACAAGGTCGGCCTCCAGATTGAGGGCCAGCCTGTCATAAAGATCTACCTGTATGGTCACCAGCAAAAAGGCTCCCATCCGTAGAATAGGGATCTTATCCATGCTGCATTAGTTATTTTTAACGATCACTTTTTTCACTTCGAGGCGCATCACTTTAAAGGCATGTTGTAAAGCGCTGGCCAAGGTAGACTTGGTTACGATGTTAGACAGATCTATACCCAAATGCACTACCGTTTGCGCTATCTCCGGTCGGATGCCACTAATGATACACTCGGCACCCATTAAACGCGTGGCGCTAACGGTCTTGATCAAATGCTGTGCAACCAAAGAGTCTACAGCCGGCACACCTGAAATATCAAGGATGGCAATGCTCGAACCTGTCTCTACGATCTCTTGCAACAGGTTTTCCATCACGATCTGGGTGCGGGCACTATCCAGCGTACCTATAATAGGTAAGGCAAGGATGCCGTCCCAAACACGGATGACCGGGGTAGATATCTCTGCTATCTCGTCGGTTTGGCGCAGGATCACCTCTTCGCGGCCTTTAATAAAGGTCTCAAAGGTAACCACACTTAAGTTATCCATCAGGCGGTTGATCTTCAGGCTTTCTTCGAAAAGCTTTTTAGGATCATCGATGATCTCGCCCTGTAAAACCGCAAGCAATGCCTCTTTTAAAGAGAACACAAAGGCACCGGTCTCGCGCGGACTAAAGCCCTGGCGTGCACGGGTAATGGCAATGCCACCTAAGATCTCTATCACCGGGCTCCACTCGTCAGAGTCAAGATCAGTAAAATTATCGGAGGTAAGGTTGCCCACCAACGAATCAACTAACTCTTCAGACTGTATCCGTAGATCTTCGTTACTGATCAGGTCTTCACGCAAGCCTTCGTCGGCAAGCTGATTTTTCATCCAGAGTTCAAGGATGTTCTTTTTCTTTTTTTGTAGCAATTGGGATGTTGTTAAAGACATGGATGAAGAGATACAGGTTAAAAAATTAATTAAGCCATATAGTTCAAACTTGGCAAAGTTGAAATAACGGTGAAAGGTAGATAACCCTTTTCAGAATAAGAAATATTTTTTATCCCATTTTTACGTTAGTTTTAGCCAAACATCATGAGCAAAAAAATACTGGTGATCGAAGACAATGAGGATATCCTTGACCTGATGCAATTTGTATTAGAAGGGGCAGGATTTGAGGTGATCCCCAGCGAAGATAGCCTTCCGTTAAATAACCTTGACAGCATCAAACCCGACCTGATCCTAATGGACAATAGTTTAAGTGACGGATCGGGCAGTGTTTTTTGCAGAAAACTTAAAGACGACCCAAAAACAACAAACATCAAGGTAGTACTTGTATCCGCCAATACCGATCTTGATAAACTGACATCCGATAGCGGGGCCAATGGCTTTTTAGCCAAACCTTTTGATATTGACGAATTAGTGAGGGTGGCGCAACGATTTGCGTAAAGAACTCGATTAATATATAGGTATTGATTGACTACCCGCATGTGGTATCTCAGAAAGAGTTTACGGAGAGCAGGTAAAAAGGTCTATCCGAAAAACTAAGGAAATACAATTTATTTGGTTGCCGACTTGTATTTAGTGATCATTGCAAGGTTCAGCTAATATAAAAAATTGTTATTAACTGATTAGCCATGGGGTTAATTAGTCAGATAGTTAGACTCTTGGCTAATAACTGGCTCAAGCACGAAGCGCGAGACCGTGTGATGGAACCTCGTGACGATCATTAAAGTCACGAGTACCCCTCCCCTTTAGCCCACCGCTGCATACTCGCGCCTATTGGGGGACGGAACTCGTGACGGTACTGGATGTGCTTAATAATGAGTATTCCTACTCTTTTGCCCACCGCTACATACTCGCGCCTGTTGGGGCGAGTTAGATCATTTGTTGTTATAAGCTAATGCTGATGAAAGTTCACGATAAGCCTCTGTTTGCTCTGTAAGTATTTTGATCACTTGTTCAGCAGTACCTACCGCATCTGCACCAGCTAAAAATCGTTTAGGCGGGTCGGACCGATCAATAACTTTTATTAAAGCCTGCGCAAGTTTAGCCGGATCACCACCTTGTTGCCCATCGGCACCCTTCCAAAATTTTAATTGCTCTTTCCTGCCCTCGTCGTAATCGTCGATCTCGTTCGTACTATATCGGGTTGATCCTTCGGTCAGTAACTCGGTGCGGAAAAAGCCCGGGTTAACTATAGTGGTTTTGATGCCGAATTGCTCAACTTCTGTTCAAAGACTGGTCGGCGCTTTCAATTGGAAATTGCCGCTCCAGTAACTCCAAAAATACCGATGTAATGCGAGAAGAAGCGTTATTGTATTTGTAGTTATTACCTGCGGGTTGGATCTTTAATGCCTCATGTATCAAAAGGCTGATGTAATTGCGGATCATTTCGTCTTTGTAAGCGTAATCCGCATCCTGCTCCAGTAACATTTTTTGAAAAAGCGGTATAAAAACATCCGCCTGGTCTTCGGTCAAATTGAATATCGGGTTGCCGCCGATCTTAAATAGTGGCGACTGTAATAGGCTTTCGGAACGCTCGTTGGGCTTTAAAAAATCTTCAGAGAAAAGACAAGTGTAACCGCTATGCTGTTCAGAAATGGCCTCACATGAGTAAGGGATATGGGGATTGCCAAAGAATAAAAAGATGGGGGCTGTCTCAAAACTTCGTTCCGCATAATGGAAAATAAAATCGCCAAAAGTTATATTGATCTTAAAGAAATCTTTACGGCTGTATGCATGACCGGCAGAATTACTATCGGTTTTGTAAACCTTAAAGCCTTTTAATTTCAATTCCGCATTAAAATCCGACCCGATGATCGATCTATTTTCCATTTTTCAAAAGTAAGAAAAACAAAGATGATCCCGGAGCAACAAGACATTTAACCAAATACCCATCGATTCTCCCAACTGGCGAGTATGCAGCGGGGCATCAATAGCAGGCGGGAAATATCTTAGCTGATGTTCTCATTGCGATAAGGTTTGTGGTATTGGTTAATAAGTGGCATTGATTATTCCTTTGGTGATCACCTTAGCGTCATTGCTGGTAGGATTTCGGGCTACCAAAGTTCCGCTGAACGTACCTTTAATGGTACGCGCTACCGGGTCTATAGCTGTTATCTCAACTATGGCACTGCTGCCCTCGGTTTCGGTGCTTTGTATACTTGTAGGTAAGCTCCGGCTGATCGTGTAGCGTAAAGTATTGCCTGTGGTGCTGTTACAAACATAAGTACCCGGCCCGGCCACATTACCCAACGAAATACCCAGGTTATAACGTTCTTCCGATTGGTTAACGGTGCCGCCACCGCTCATGGATACCAGTTGCATCAATGCTGACGTATAATATCCTTTAAACACCCAGCCCTGGTATTGTCCGTTCACATAGCACGACATCATGAAACTCCTTTCTATAGGGCTAAAAGTACCGGCCGCGGTGTTTTTCCCGCCGGCCACTGTTACATCTTTACTTGCAAGGCTTTGGTGGAACTCGTTTACAGTAAAGTTAAGCTCGTGATCGCCTTCGGGTACATCGGGTATGCTGAACACGCCTGTAACAGGGTCAATGCTGCCATAATAAAAAGCACCACTCTGTTTTGCTTTTACCGATACCGCTTTCACTGATCCCGCCGGACTGACCGTCCCCGAAAGACTGCCCTTAGCCGTTACCACCACAACAGGTGTATTTGGGGTAGTTACGATGGGTGTAGGCGACGGAGTTGGTCCGCTGTCTTTTTTGCACCCAACGATAGCGCTGCTTAAA
Source organism: Mucilaginibacter myungsuensis (assembly GCF_015222005.1). Taxonomy (GTDB): domain Bacteria; phylum Bacteroidota; class Bacteroidia; order Sphingobacteriales; family Sphingobacteriaceae; genus Mucilaginibacter; species Mucilaginibacter myungsuensis. Next base: position 32,694 of record NZ_JADFFL010000004.1, read on the forward strand.
AATACAAGTCCAAGTAACTGTTTTTTCATAATGTATTTGCTTGTCACAAAATTAGCCCGGGCATCAGGCATGCACAATACCGCAAATTGGGTGATTTTTACAATAGGCCTCCGGCCGCCCATGTAAAACCTGTAATTTAGTCGGCACATGCAGTTCGACCGGATAGTTACTTACTTTATGCCCGCTCATTTGCGGGGAAACACATCGCACCCGCAGTATGCCGAGTTCCGTGTAGTAGTAAGTACCTGCCTCATCGGTCTGCCTTTAATGCTGCTTTTCCCTATACCGCTTTATCTTATGAATAAGCCTGTTTTAGGCTACCTCGTTAACAACGTGTTGGTTATCATAACCCTATTCTGCAGCAAACTATTGGGCAACTACCGCGTACCACTCAGCATAACGGCACTGATCACTTACTTTATTATATACGGATGGATAAAGGATACAGGCCTTATCTATTCGTCCAACGTTACTTTGCTGCACATGTACCTGCTATGCGCTATCTGGGCCGATAAACGCTACGGCGGCTGGGCTATCATTAGTAATCTGGCTGTGTTCGGGTTTATTTATTATCAAACGCTGCATACCGGCACCAACATGCAAATGCACCAAAGCCTGGGCAGTGCATCATACGCCTTTGCCATGAACGCGCTGATCACCACTTTTTTTGGCGGTTTTTTGGCTTACCTGCAATTTGACCAGGAACGCGATCGATTAAAGATCAAAAAACTGCAAGACCAAAAGATAGACCAGTTAGACGAGGCCGTTAAAAAACGTACCGACCAGTTAAATACCATGCGCGAAAGTATAGCCACCGATTTTCACGACGAGACGGGCAATATGCTTTCGGCGATCACGCGGCAGGCATCCGTGTTAAGATCACAACTAAAGGACGATCTTAAGGCACGCCCACTGGTAGAAAGTATTATTAAGAACAGCGATCAGCTTTACGCCAGCAGCAAGGACTTTTTATGGCACCTGAACCACGACAGCGACGACCCGCAAGAATTGTTCGACTATCTTACCGCTTACGGGCAACGTTTCTATAACCAATTTGACGTAGCCTTTTCGGCCACGGCCGAGGAGTGTGGCCCGGTGCAATTCGGCCCATCGGCAGCGCTGAATGTGATCTATATCTTTAAAGAGGCGATGGTGAACGTGGTGAAACATTCGGGTGCTATCGAAGTATTTTTTGAGATGCGCTGCCATCCGGGCCACATCAGCTTTAGTTTGCAAGACAACGGCCAATGGAAAGAGACAAATACCGACCAGCCACATTACGGCCTGAGCAATATGGAACGCCGTTGCAGAAAGAACGATTTTGTGTACCGCCTTACTAAACAGACAAGCGGAACTCGTATAGATATATCGGTACCGGCATATGATAAACATGAAGAGAAAGATCAGCATCATTGAAGACAACACCGTGATCAGGGACGGTTTCGCATCTGTTATAGCCGGCAGTGCCGACTACCTGTTAGCCGGACAATACGGAAATTGCGAGGACGCCCTGAAACAGCTATCTACCGAACGGCCCGACCTGGTGCTGATGGACATTGACCTGCCCGGCATGGACGGTATAGAGGGGACGACCCGCATCAAGAAGTTGCACCCAGAATGTATTATCCTGATCATCACCGTACTGGAAGACAGCGACAAGGTTTTCCGTTCGCTTTGCGCCGGGGCGGGTGGCTACATTGTTAAAAATTCCGGCACCGATGATATCGTCCGTAGCATTGGCGAAGCTTTTCAAGGCGGCGCGCCAATGAGTTTGAATATCGCCAAGATGGTAGTGCAGTCTTTTACCCGTGCCCAGGACTCGCCCCTATCCCAACGCGAACAAGACGTACTCCGCTGTATATCTGAAGGCAAAAGCTACACCAAGATCGCGTTAGACCTTTTTATTAGCAAAGAGACCGTACGCACGCATATTAAGAACATCTATCAGAAGTTAGCTGTAAATAGCCGCGCCGAGGCCATAAAAGTTGCTGGGAATAATAGGTGGCTGGCCTAAGGGAGGTCAGATAGATCACGAGTACCCTTCCCCTTTAGCCACCGCTGCATACTCGCGCCAGTTGAGGGTGGCGCAACGATTTGCGTAAAGAACGCGCCTTGGTATATATAAATATTGATGACAACCCGCAAATGCTCTTCGTAGACTCTATCTACGGGAGCATTTTAAACAGATCGGCCCTGCTAACAGCATCAGCAGGCCGCTAATAACATATTCTTTTATTTTCATCTCACAAATAATTTGATGAGACGAAATTAGGGTAGTGCTTTTCCGACCGGGGAATTTGGCTTGTAAAGAAAAATGTCAATCATGTAAAAAGAAGGTTTATATATTATTGAAGTTTGCCATAACCGGCGCGATTATGATGCGTGAGGCCGTGTGATGGATACTCGTCACGGAACTGGATTTGGTTATAAAGTCACGAGTACCTCTCTCTTTTTGCCCGCCGCTGCATACTCGCGCCAGTAGAGTGAAATGGATAGTTACAAAACAAGTGCATATAATTAGTGGACGGAGTGTGTGGAGAGGATAATAATACTTCTTCTCAAATATGCTATCTTTCGTGTCATAAATGTGTCATGAATCCGATTATCCAACATTTGTCTGAAAAAAAATGCAATGTGTAGTGGACGAACTTTAACTTTATTGGTTAAGATGGTAAACATCCTCGAGCAAGTGGTGCGGAAAAACACAAAAATTGACTGATTTAGCTGATAAGATGAGCTATGATCGGGCGACCTTATATCAACATTTTAAAGACAAGGACTTGGATCCAGGATAATATTGAAATATGCAAAGGCTATTAAGTATGATTTCATCTATGAGTTTCCAGACCTGTCAAGATACACTGATATGATAAATGAACCCTATTGAGAATTTCAAGCCTCTTACGTTAGCGGAGGCCTCGAAAGAAGTAGATTACTGGAAAGTTAAATATATAGACCTATTAGAGGAGCATAACGAACAGTTATACAAAAGTTAAAACCGGCATAAATGGAATACGAAGAAGAAACAGGCAAAACCGAATTGCAAAAAATTTACGAAGTAGACGGCGTAGATATTGAAGGTCGAGTAATGCTTTTAAAATACACCTGGCCAGCCGAGCAGGCAGCGCCTAATGACTTGCTTGTCTTCCATGAGGAAGTCGACAAAGTGGCTAAGAAGTATGGGTTTACCTCGGTGCTGTAAATAAATAATCAACCTTAACAATTTTACTTATCACAATGGAAATAACCAAATTCTGCGCGATATACGACGTGTCAGTGGATGACTTTAAAAAGTCTGGACTAAATATTAACGAACTACTTGCAATCGAGGAGGACTACAAGCGCCATATATCTAACATGGACGAGATCGGTAGTAGCTTGGTCAGGATATTGTTTAAATTTAGGAGTGTACACTCTGTTAAATACAGGATCAAGGATAGTACTCACGTAGTCAATAAGATCATCAGGTACAAGTTATTGGATGAGCCTGTAATTGTTACGAAAGATAATTACTTTGAAAAACTGACCGATTTAATAGGTTTAAGAATAATTCACCTTTTTAAGACTGAATCGAGGAATTACAAGAACAGGTCAAAAAATTGAAAGTGGATGACAAAGAGAAAAAATCTTTAAATACTGGATTAAATGGCCTATATCATCAAAACAGCCCGAAAACCTTAGGGGAATTACAAAACATGTACGGTCTCCCCGGCACAATCTCGTCACTGGAAAAACTTAAGTCATCTTTTGACTTTCTTGGTGGAATTGGTCATTACGGACATGAAGATAGCGCAACGGCATTTCGAGATAGTGAATTGAGAAAAAAATATTTGGGATTGACTTTTGACGAGCTAAACAAACCGATGAACTCAGCTTTGAACGAAGCCAAGCCGACAAGAAATAATGGCGATAGCCAAGGCGATAATAAAAAAGAAGCCAAATGAAAGTATTCTTAAGTTGGTCAAAGCCCCCAACTGGCGCGAGTATGCAGCGGGAGGTTGAGTGCTGGGGTACTCGTGACATATTTACACTAACATTGGGGCGAGCAGCTGAATGTCAAGCGGTTCAGGCATACCCAAACTATTCTAAGTCTCTGACTTGGAACAACAACAGCATTCGACACTATTCCGTCACGTTGTCCTACCTACAAATGCACCCCATATTTCTGCATCACTACGGGTAGTTTGGGCCAGTCGAAAGCGATGTCGTATTTGGTGGCCAGTTTATCCAGGTCGCCGGGTTTGGGGCGGGCGTTGTTGACGAACAGCTCAGACAGTTCGCTCATATAAGCTTCGTGCCCGCCGGGTGCACATATCTCTATAAATTTGGCGGGTACTTTACCGTCGTTCCAAAACGTATGGACGATGCCGCGGGGGCGCAGGTGCCAGTCGCCGGCGTTCACTTTGAATACTTCGTCGCCCACCATAATGGTCAGCGTGCCTTCTAATACGCGGCATATTTCATCAAACCCCTTATGGCTATGCGGAGGAGCGCCTAACAAGCCAGGCGGCAGTACCGATTCGGTAGTACCCATCAAGCCCGACGTTTGCTGACTGTTCAATTTAAAATGGATATCACCCTCTCCTATCTTCCCCTTTTTACCGGCGGCGGCGGGTATGTGGACAGGTCGCGGATCTGCCGCTGCAAAAGCGGTGTTAGCAAGGATAGCAGGCCCGGCCATGGTGGTAGCCAGGAGTTGCAGCAGGTGTCTTCTGTTCATAGTGAGTTGATATATGGCAAGATAGGTTTTTTTAGGCGGCTATTAGTGGATGCCGCTTTTATTCCTGCCGGGTAGGTAGCTCAACATGCTGCCGCAAGCCTCCTGGCTTGTGGTAAGTTTGCAAAGTGACCGACCTACAGATCCGAACGTCCTGCGGACCACAAGCCAAGAGGTTTGCGGAAGCGGGGGTAAAAAACAATATGCAACCATTTAATTGCGCGTGTTGCAAAAAATTTCAAAACGCGAAAAAAGCACACATTTTTGATCAAAAACATGCTTTTATCACGCTTTTCGCACACAGTTTATTCGGCCATCGGCAGCACTCGAAGGGCATGGTTCTTTTGGTCTAAAGTCCATCGACCACCCTACTATGAACCATGAACCATGAACTATGAACCATCTACCATAAATGATCTTGCGCTTGGGGCGAGGGGTTTGAATAATTAGTCTATCTTTGGCTGCAAAATTTACAAAAACACATTTTCCGCAATGGCTAAGGCATCTGAAATTAAAGTAGGGAATATATTACGTTTTAACGGCGAACTGGTGACCGTTACCGAGGTGCTGCACCGTACGCCGGGTAAGGGCGGGGCGTTCTACCTGGATAAGTTCCGCAATATTAAGACGGGTAAGATCGTAGAAGCCCGTTTAGGTACCGACGAGCAGGTTGAGATCTGCCGCGTGGAGACCAATAATTATCAATACCTGTACGAGGAGGGTGATAATATGGTGATCATGGATGAGGTTAGTTATGATCAGCACAGCATTCCTAAGTCGCTATTCGGCCCCGCAGTGAAGTTTTTGAAAGAGAACATGAGCGTGGTGGTGTCTTTCGAGGGTGAAGAGCCGATCATGGCACAAGCACCTAACTTTGTGGAGCTGGAGATCACTTATTCGGAGCCTGCCGTTAAAGGCGACACGTCATCGGGCGCGTTAAAGACCGCTACTACCGATAACGGTTTGGAGTTGAAAGTGCCTCTATTCGTTAATCAGGGTGATAAAATTAAAGTCGACACACGCACCGGCGAATACGTGGAGCGGGTGAAGTAAGTTTGAAGTCGGGAGTAGCAAGTATTGAGTATCAAGTAGGGAGTTTAGTCCCACAAGTAAGACTCATCATTCACTACCCACTACTTTATACTCGATACTTGATACTTGTTACTTGATACTTGATACTTGATACTTGATACTCGCTACATACAAAGCGCCTCGGGTTTTACCCGGGGCTTTTTTGTGCTTATTGGTTTGCATTTTAATAATTATGGCGACCGGGTTATCGCGACGCAATTACACCCGCGAGGGGTGCAATATGATCGTTCACGTTTTTGTTCACGGCACATGTCAACCGTGAACGCGCACAAAAGTCTGAATAACAATCACATACGTTTTTATCTGCGTGGAAAATTCACGAAATTCTTGTTCACGGGAAAAATTTTCTATACTGATAGCCAGATAGTTACGTTAGTCGCCTACCCCGTGTTCACGCGTGAACATGAACGGTTGTGAGCGGGTTGCAGCTACTTACCGGCTGATCTTCAGCCCGATGACTAATACCAACTTATTTGCTAATTTTGCGGTCCGAATAATGAAATTTACTCTTACAGCAAAGGATAAGCTTAGTAAAGCGCGTGCCGGTACCTTAGAGACCGACCATGGTACTATCCAAACCCCCATTTTTATGCCTGTCGGTACGGCGGGTACGGTAAAGGCCGTCCACCAGCGCGAGCTGATGGCGGATATCGAGGCCCAGATCATTTTGGGTAATACCTACCACCTATACCTGCGCCCCGGACTGAATACCATTGAGCAGGCCGGCGGTCTGCACAAGTTCAACGGTTGGGATAAACCCATTTTGACGGATAGCGGTGGCTACCAGGTTTACTCGCTTACGGATGTACGCAAGATCAAGGAGGAGGGTGTGACCTTCCGCTCGCATATTGATGGGTCTAAGCACCTGTTCACACCTGAGAATGTGATGGATACGCAGCGCATCATTGGCGCGGATATCATTATGGCCTTTGATGAGTGTACCCCCTACCCTTGCGATTACCACTACGCCCGCCGATCGCTGGACATGACCCACCGCTGGCTAAAACGCTGCTGCGACAGGTTCGATAGTACCGGGCCTAAGTATGGCTATGATCAAACGCTGTTCCCTATTGTGCAAGGTTCGGTATATAAGGACCTTAGGATGAAGTCGGCCGAAGTGATCGCTTCTTTCGAACGTGAGGGAAATGCCATAGGTGGCTTGTCAGTAGGCGAGCCGGCCGAAGAGATGTACGCGATGACAGAAATTGTCTGTGATATATTACCGGAGCAAAAACCACGTTATTTGATGGGCGTAGGCACACCGATAAATATACTGGAGAACATTGCTTTAGGTATTGATATGTTCGACTGTGTGATGCCTACCCGTAATGCCCGTAATGGCATGTTGTTCACCGCGGATGGGGTGATGAATATGCGCAACGAGAAGTGGAAGAACGACTTTTCTCCTATCGATGCATCGAGCGACCTATGGGTAGATCAGCAGCATAGCAAGGCTTATTTGCGCCACCTGATCGCATCGGGCGAGATGTTAGGCGCACAGATAGCCAGCTTGCATAACCTGCATTTTTACCTGTGGCTGGTCAACACAGCGCGGGAAAAGATCATATCGGGCGAGTTTTACGAGTGGAAGAAACAAATGGTAGGCCGCTTAGGCCAAAAATTATAAGATGAAAACATTATTGCGGAGATATTTCGGGACGATCGACAGGTATATCATTAAGAAATACCTGGGCACATTTGCCTTTACGCTGGCTATTTTCTCGATGATCACCGTGGTGTTCGATATATCAGAACGCCTGGATAATTTCCTGAAGAATAATGCCCCACTGCACGATATCATCTTTGAATATTATGCGGGTTTTGTACCGTTCTACCTCAACATGCTATCGCCGCTGATCAACTTTTTAGCGGTGATCTTCTTTACCGCCAAGATGGCTAATCAGACCGAGATCGTGCCGATCCTAAGTGGTAAGGCCAGCTTTAACCGCTTCTTATGGCCATATTTTGTGTCGTCGATGGTGGTGTTCATCGTGTCATTTCTGGCTAATGTGTACCTGATCCCATATACCAACCGCCTCAAGAACGGCTTCGAGAACCTTTATTTTAAGGACTATGACCCAACCAAAAGCCAAGTGCACATCCAGTTGGATAAGCGCACCTTTGTGTATATGGAAAGGTACGATGAGGTGACCCATACGGGCTATGATTTTATCCTCGAAAAGTTTGATGGCGGCACCCAAATGAGAGAGAAGCTGACAGCCCAACTGATCAAGTACGATTCGGTTAAAAACACATGGTCGATACAGCCCCCGTACGAGGTACGTTATGTGGACGGACTAAAAGAAAAACTCTTTACCAGCAGCAATATTAAAGACACCTTACTGGACATGAAACCGAACGATTTTGTGAAGCGGGATAACGTCTACAGTGCCGTATCGACAACCCAACTTCGTAAAGATATAATTAAAGAAGAATTGCGCGGAACGGGCGTTCTATTGGATATGAAGTATGAATACTACAAGCGTTTTGTGTACCCGTTCTCCACTTTCGTATTGACCCTTATCGGCGTTTCGATATCGTCTCGAAAGGTCCGAGGGGGCATTGGATTGCCGTTGGGTATCGGTATTTTCTTGTGTTTTGCCTACATTGTAGTGGATAAATTCGCCTTTGTTTTTTCAATAAAAGGCGGTGTTCCTCCCGCTCTCACGGTACTCATGTCTAATACGCTGTTTGGCATATTAGGCCTTTATTTGCTCAGAAAAGCTCCTAAATAAATGTCCTCAAATAACATTAAAACAAGCCTCAATAGAAACCTCCTGATCCTGCATTTCACGGTTTTTATCTGGGGCTTTACCAGTATCCTGGGCCACCTCATCAGCATCTCTGCGGTGCAATTGGTATGGTACCGGGTGCTTATCGCACTGGTCAGTTTGTTCCTTTATTTCAAGATCGGGCGGGTAGATATCAAGGTGAGCAGGGCGACTTTTATCAAACTTTTCCTGACCGGTGCATTAGTTGGCGGGCATTGGATATTATTCTTTCAGGCTATCAAATCGTCGACGGTAGCGGTGACATTAGTGTGCCTTTCATCAATGACTTTGTTCGCCGCGGTGTTCGAACCACTGTTCAATAAGAAGAAGATATCAAAGCTGGAGATCGTTGCCGGATTACTCATTATATCAGGTATCCTGATCATTTTTAAATTCGAGACCCAATACACTATGGGCATCATTTTCGGGCTCTTGAGTGCCGCCTTTGCAAGTCTATTTTCCATTATCAATTCCAAAGAAGTCAAGCATACCACTCCTCCTGTGATCGCTTTTTACGAGATGGCAGGAGCCTTGGTTTGGATAACGATCTTCCTTTTGGCGACCTCAGGATTCGACCAGAACATGATCTTGAACACCAAAGATATCGCCTATTTAATGATACTCGGAACGGTCTGCACATCGTTGGCCTACGTTGCCGGGGTGTCTGTAATGCGTGAGATATCGGCCTTTAAGGTGGCGCTCATCACCAACCTCGAGCCGGTGTATGGCATCCTGATGGCGTTCATGTTCTTCGGAGAAAGCGACAAACTTACCGCCGGGTTTTGGATCGGCGCGTGCATTATCCTATCTACAATTTTTCTTTTCCCGGTTGCTCAAACCCGTATCTCAAAGTATCGTTCGCGCTAATTTGGTTGGCGGGGTAGGGGAGTATTTCACATATCCACCTGTACCATTTGACAGCACCAGCCGACGTTGGAGCGGTAACTTTATGACCGTTACGCCCGGCCTTTTCATAGAATTTTCGACGTATTTATCAGCTACCTTAGTGTCCCGAATTTGAGTTTTCTAAATACTAGGACAAAGCATCATTAAAAGCTAATTATCGACTGGTCATACACGTATGTAATTACCCAACTTAAATAAAATTAATTAAAATATAAATTTAAAAATCAGTCTATTAAAGATAATATCTAAAATTAAAATTCACATAAAATTCGGATAGAAAGTGATAAAAAACTACAAAAATTAGCAAAATCAATATTAAGCTCCGATATTTCTAAATTTAAAACTGATAATCAGATAATTAAACAGAATATATAAGCTAAAACTTAAACTTAATAACACGAAGAGGAAATTGCGCGATATCGGTGTATCAATACTACGACAAACACCCGAAAAATCCAAAATCGATTTTGTCCTGGTCGTTTTTAGCGATCGGGAATACGCTTTAAAAACCGGCCGCAGTTATAAATGCCAAATCTGATCACTTTTCGACAGCGGGATCGACATCCGAAAAAGTAACATCTTTCATCGAGCTATCAATTTCGACATCTCGACACAATAGGCTCCCCCTCTCCTATCCGTTTTCATAAGCCAGATCTATTGCCGATATTAGGCAAAAACTTAACTCACAAAAAGGCCATGAGATTAAAAACCATCTTCCTGATCGTTGTCACCATTTTACTGACGGTAGTTATTATGCAAAATGCCGACCAGGTTTATTTTGAAGTTTTGTTCTTTACCATCCGCACATCAAAATTGATGATGATGTTGTGGGTTGCTATTGCAGCATTTGTGATCGGTTATCTGGTGGGAAGACCCAATATCAAAAAGTTCGGCGACCAGCAGGGTTATGATGCCGACGATAAAAACAACGGAGATGCTGATACCGGATACAGGGATAGACGAAATACACTAAGCGACGAAGACAGGGATTACATTAGTGAGGATTGATCTCGGTTGACCGGTGGTCGGTTTATCGGTGATCAGTTTATCGATCTATCAGTTATCGGTAGGTCGTAGATCCTTAAACCGTATGATTCATAACTTGTCTCGACCTGTTACTGGTCACTGGTTAACCAATTAACTGATCACTAATCACCTAACCTCATACCCCATAAAAAACCTGGTTATCTTTTTCCAGATGCGACAGATCAGCGCGACTGTCAAATATCCCGAACACCGATGCTCCGCTCCCACTCATGCAAGCATACAATGCGCCGGCTTCATAGAGTGCCGCTTTCAATCCGCGGATCACAGGATGGCTGATAAAAATGTGTTCTTCAAAATCGTTGCGGATATGATGCTTCCACTCTCCCACCGGTAGTTTAATAAGGTCTTTTAAAGAAGCCTCCGACGGCTTGGGTTTCACACCCCGATAAGCCTCGGCGGTTGAGACATGAGCAGGCGGCATCAACAGCACCAGATGGTACCCCGACAAGTCCAGCTCCACCGGTTCAAACTCGTCTCCTTTACCAAATGCGTAGGTTGGTTCACCGTCAATGAAGAAGGCACAATCTGCACCCAATTGGCGGGCGTAACCTCGCATTTGCTCGGCGGTCAATCCTAAAGATAACTCTGTATTTATCGCCTTGATAAAAAAAGCGGCATCAGCTGACCCACCACCCAAACCGGCCCCTATAGGAATGTGTTTGTGCAGATGGATGCTGACCGGCGGCAGGTCAAAGTCGGCAGCCAAAAGCTGGTAACCTTTCAGGCAAAGGTTATCTTCGGCCTTACCCGGGATACCCAAACCCGATGCGTCGAAACTCATTGCGTCGGCACGTATTACCTCCAACGCGTCGTTAATTTTTATTGGATAAAAAATGGTCTCCAGGTCATGATAACCGTCGGGACGGCGGCGGGTGATATTTAAACCGATATTGATCTTGGCGTGCGGGAAAAGGATCATAAAAATTCTGTCAACATACGGTAGATTTACTCACAACCGTAGGATACCAAAAATAGATCATTTTTCTTTGTGGTGGCAAGCGGTGCTTGCAGTTCATTGTTGATGGTTCATAGTTCATGGTTTAAAAGACCTGAAAACACTATGAACTATTATCCATGAACTATGAACTAACAAAAACATGAAACAATATTTAGACCTGATGCGCCATGTACTGGAGAACGGCGCGCAAAAACACGATCGTACAGGAACAGGCACTATCAGCGTGTTCGGCTACCAGATGCGCTTTAACTTAAAAGAAGGCTTCCCGCTGGTGACGACAAAAAAGCTGCACTTGAAATCCATCATACACGAGTTGATCTGGTTTTTGAGCGGCGATACCAATATCAAATATCTTAAAGACAATGGCGTTAAGATATGGGACGAATGGGCCGATGCCGATGGTAACCTTGGTCCGGTTTACGGTTACCAGTGGCGGTCGTGGCCTACGCCGGATGGCCGACATATCGATCAGATCAGTCAGGTGGTAAAAACATTAAAGACCAATCCCGACTCGCGCCGCATCATGGTTTCAGCCTGGAACGTGGGCGATGTGGAGCACATGGCCCTCCCACCCTGCCATAGCCTTTTTCAATTTTATGTTGAGCCTGCTAACCCGGCCAAAGGTGAGACACGCGGTAAATTGTCTTGTCAACTCTATCAGCGTAGCGCGGATATCTTTTTAGGCGTTCCGTTCAACATCGCATCCTACGCACTCCTGACCATGATGATGGCCCAGGTATGCGATCTGGACTACGGAGATTTTATCCACACCTTCGGCGACGCGCATTTGTATAATAACCACATCGAACAAACCAACCTGCAACTGAGCCGCGAACCACGCCCGCTACCGACGATGAAGATCAACCCGGACGTGAAAGATATCTTCGATTTTAAATTTGAGGATTTTACTTTGGAGAACTATGATCCGCATCCGCACATTAAGGGAGCAGTAGCCGTGTAGTGGTTAAGTACTTGTATTAAACATTTCGGTTTTGTAACTTTGATATTATGTCAACAGCTGAATTAAAAACAGAAATACAAAAATTGATGGGCGATGCATCTGAACATGCATTAACTGAAGCTTTGGATATTTTGAAAAAAGACCATGATGAGGCTGAAGAGGCAAGGTATGCACGTAACCTGGAAAAGATAATTGCTAAAAACAGTGGATTATTGCAACGCCTTGCTCAATGATAACACTCAAGATCGCGTTAGCGACTCATAACACTTTGATCGAAGGTTTCGGAGGGGCCTCTGGTATTAGAGATGCCAGAAGTTTGGAAGCAGCCTTAGCAAGGCCATACGCCACATTCGACCAACAAGAGCTTTACTCCACCGGCATTGATAAAGCAGCTTCTATACTTGAAAGCATCATTATCAACCATCCATTTGTAGATGGAAATAAGCGCACGGCCTACGGTCTGATGCAATTGGTATTAGCCGACTATCAACTAACTGTAGAGGTAAGCGAGGAAGAGCAATATACTTTCGTCATCGCCGCAAGCATGGGCGAGATACGCTATAACGAGATCAAAACCTGGCTCGAAGCGAACACAACTAAATTATGACCATCTGCGCTATCGTAGCCATTGCTGAAAATAACGCTATCGGCAAGGACAATCAACTTTTATGGCATTTGCCAAATGACCTGAAACACTTTAGGACCATTACCAGCGGGCATACGGTGATCATGGGCCGCAAAACATTCGACTCGGTTGGTAAACCTCTGCCTAAACGGAGGAATATAGTAGTGACCCGTCAACAAGGCGTTCAGATCGAAGGATGCGAAGTGGTAAACTCTGTGGATGAAGCATTGGCCTTATGTGCCAACGAAGACGAGGTATTCATCGTAGGCGGGGCCGAGATCTATAAACTGGCCATGCCTAAGACCGACCGCATCTATCTGACCATTGTTCATCAAAATTTTGATGCGGATGCCTATTTCCCCGAGTTAGACATGACCGAGTGGACCGGGACCGAACGCGAAGAACATGGCGTGGACGAGAAACATGCTATCCCATACACCTTCATTACACTGCAGCGGCGGTAACATTTTTTGTCATTAATTTGTTTTAATTTAAAATTTTAGCCTAACAAAATTTTGTTAGATTTGCCGTCTTATTAAAAAACGCTATAAACTAATACATACACATTTATAATTAACAATGCAAGGCAAAGGGGTTATTAAGTTTTTCGCTGTTCTGCTGGCTGTTTCATGCTTGTATCAGCTATCATTTACGTGGGTAACCAAAAACGTAGAGAAGAACGCCGAAATTTACGCTAAGGGTAACGAAGCAAAAGAAAAAGCATACCTGGATTCAGTTTCAGATAAGCCGGTGTATCCGTTATTCGGCCACAGCTACCAATACTGCAAAAACAAAGAGCTGGCCTTAGGTCTGGATCTTAAAGGCGGTATGAACGTTACTATGCAGATCGACGTAGCCGATCTGATCAAGGCATTATCTAACAAAAATCCTGATGCGGATTTTAACAAGGCTTTATCATCGGCAAGCCAGATCTCTAAAACAGATCCTGCAAACTTTGTCGACATCTTTATGGCCGAGTACAAAAAGATCAGCCCTAACGGTAAGTTAGCCCCGATCTTCGCTACTAAAGAAAATCAAGATCACATCAAGTTCAACGCATCTAATGGCGATGTTACTTCTTTCCTGAAAGAGCAGTCGGGCATTGCAGTATCACAAACCTTTCAGATCCTACGTACCCGTATCGATAAATTCGGTGTAACCCAGCCAAACATCCAATTACAGACCGGTACTAACCGTATCCTGGTGGAGTTACCTGGTGTTACCGACAAAGAGCGTGTGCGTAAACTGTTACAAGGTTCGGCTAAGTTGGAGTTCTACGCTACTTACAACACTACAGAAGTTTACCAATTTATGGTGAACGTTAATACCCTGTTAGCTGCAAAAGACAAAGCAAGCAAAAAAGATACTATTGCTAAAACAGCGGTAACTAAAGTTGACTCTGCTACTATCGACTCTGCTAAAGCTTCGTTGTTGAGCAAAGTTAAAAAAGGTGCCGCCGCTGATACTTCGGCTGCTGGAAAATTAAAAAGCGATACTGAGAACCCGTTGTTCTCTAAATTGCAATTATCGGTCTTCCGCGATGCTAACGGTCAGGTTCAATTAAATCCGGGTCCTGGGTCTATCGGTCGCTCGCTAGAGAAAGATACTGCCGCTGTTGCTGCTTACTTCCGTTTACCTGAAGTTAAGGCTATCCTGCCACAAAACCTTAAATTGGTTTGGAGCAACAAGCCTGAAGGTAAAACCAAAGTATTTGAATTACACGCCCTGAAATTATCAGGAGCAGGTAATGGTCCGGTATTGACCGGCGAGGCTATCACCGATGCACGTGCCGAAAGCAATATGCAAAACGGCGGTTACGAGGTTATCATGAACATGAACTCGCAAGGTGCCGAGACCTGGGGCCGTGTTACAGCCGAAGCGGCAGGTAACGTTGCCGACCCTAACGATAACAAAGCTATCGCGATCGTGCTTGACGATAACGTGGTATCTGCACCACGTGTAGAGAACGCGATCACAGGCGGTAACTCTAACATCACTGGTAACTTCTCTCAGGAAGAGACCAAAGACTTAGCCAACATCCTTAAAGCAGGCCGCTTACCGGCTCCGGCACGTATCGTGTCTGAAGAAGTGGTTGGTCCGTCATTAGGTCAGGAGTCTATCAATCACGGTTTGGCTGCAAGTATTGCAGGTTTGGCTGTAGTGTTGATCTTTATGGTCGCTTACTACAACCGTGCGGGTACTGTTGCCGTTGTTGCGGTAATTGTTAACGTATTCTTCCTGATGGGTGTTTTGACCAGCTTAGGCGCGGTATTAACGCTCGATGGTATAGCAGGTATCATTTTGATCTTGGGTATTGCGGTGGATGCTAACGTATTGGTTTATGAGCGTGTCCGCGAGGAGATGGCTCATGGCAAATCTTTACGCGTTGCTGTATCTGACGGTTACAAACACGCCTTACCATCTATCCTGGATGCTAACATCAGTACTTTCCTTACCGGTTTGATCTTGTTCACATTCGGTTCGGGCCCTATCCTTGGTTTCGCAACTACGTTGATGATCGGTATCACTACCTCATTATTCTGTTCGTTGCTGATCTCGAGATTGATATTTGAATATATGCTGGATAAAGGTTGGGATATCAAATTCTCTAACCCTTGGAGTTCACATACTTTTAAGAACGCTAACTTCGGTTTCGTTAAGAACCGCTTTAAGTTTTACACATTCTCTGCTATTTTCATCGGCGCCGGTCTGGTATCGATGTTCACCCAGGGTTTTAACTATGGTGTAGATTTTCAGGGTGGCCGTACTTACGAGGTGCGTTTTGATAAAGCGATATCTACTCAGGACGTTCGTGATGCGATCAATACAGACATGGGCGAAGGCAACGAGGTGAAGACCTTTGGTGGCGACGACCAGATTCGCGTTACTACCAACTACCTGATCGAAGATCAGTCGCAGTCTACCGACGCTAAAGTTGAAGCAGACCTGCGTAAAGCTTTGGCTAAGGTTAACCCTAAGTTCGAGATCATTGGTCAGCAAAAAGTAGGTCCAACTATCGCTAATGACTTAAAGACCTCGGCTATCCTGACAGTATTATTCGCCATTATTGTGATCTCGGCTTACATTTTGATCCGTTTCCGCAAATGGCAGTTCAGCTTAGGTGCAATGGTCGCTACTGTGCATGATTCATTGCTGGTATTATCGTTCTTCTCTTTATTTAAGGATGTAATGCCGTTCTCGTTGGATATCGACCAGAAATTCATCGCGGCTATCCTGACCGTTATCGGTTACTCTATTAACGATACCGTGGTTGTATTCGACCGTATCCGCGAGTACCTGACCCATAACAATGCTAAGACCGATGACCCTAAGATCGTTATCAACCAGGCTATCAATAGCACTTTAAGCCGTACTATCATTACTGCATTAACTGTGATCTTTGTACTGGTAGTGTTATTCATCTTCGGTGGCGACGTATTGCGCGGCTTCTCGTTCGCGTTGCTTATCGGTGTTATCTTCGGTACTTACTCATCAATTTGTGTGGCATCACCGGTCATTGTGGAATTTGGCAACAAGAACCTGAAATAAACACTTATTTTTAAGAATATCGTAAGGCCCCAAAGAACATTTGGGGCCTTTTTTGTTACTATATTTGCATGAGCTTTTGGTCGATGACCGATAGCTTAAGGCAGCCCCCCCGGCTGAAAAGCCGACGGTCGGCATTATTAAAATTTACCACATTTTAAAGCTTTGGGCTTTATGCCTTTAGTAATAAGCTTAGCTAAATAAAATGGAATCATCTACCCAAACAAAATTCCCCTTAGTAGTTATTATTGGTGCAGGCTTTGGTGGCCTTAGGGTTGCCAAAGGTTTAGAGGATCAACCTGTAGACGTGTTGATGCTGGATAAGCATAATTACCACGTATTCCAGCCCCTACTTTACCAGGTAGCAACAGGAAGTTTAGAGGCTGAGTCTATCGCCTTCTCTATCCGCAAGAATTTTTCCGATCAAAAAAACTTCCGCTTCCGTATAGCCGAGGTTACAGGTGTTGATACCGAAGCCCAAACTCTGGATACCACCATTGGCGATATCAAATACGATTATTTGGTGATTGCCACCGGGTCGACCACAAATTTCTTTGGCAACAAGCAGATCGAGAAATTTGCCATGCCGATGAAAAGTATTCCTGAGGCCTTGAATCTGCGTTACCTCATACTGCAAAACTTAGAGTCGGCTGTTCTGGAAAAAAGCAAAGAAGCCCGCGAACCATATCTGAACTTTGTATTAGTAGGCGCCGGCCCTACCGGTGTGGAACTGGCAGGTGCTTTGGCCGAGTTAAGGAACCACGTTCTGGCCCGCGACTATCCGGAATTGAAACGCGAAGATATGCGGGTTTATCTTGTTGATTTTCTGCCCAAGGTGTTAGGACCAATGTCCGACGAGGCATCTGCCAAAGCCAAAGATTTTTTGGTAAAGATGGGTGTGGATGTATTGCTGAACGTTAAGGTAGAAAGTTACGATGGCGAGGTGATCAAATTTGAGGATGGCCGCACGATCATTACCCGCAACGTGATCTGGTCGGCCGGTGTAATGGGTGTAGTGCCTAAGGGTGTGCCCGAGACCGAGATATTACGTGGCAATAAGATCAAGACCGATAATATCAGTCGCATAGCTGGATTGGACAACGTTTTTGCTATTGGGGACGTTGCCGCGGTGATCGATGAGGAAACGCCAAAAGGCCACCCGGGTGTAGCGCAAGTAGCTATCCAGCAAGGGGATTTGGTAGCTAAGAACATCATCAATATCATGAACGGCGCGCCAACAAAGCCATTCAAGTACAACGATAAGGGTTCATTAGCCACTATCGGCCGTAACAAAGCCGTGGCCGATCTGGGCAAGATCAAATTCCAGGGATTTTTTGCATGGTTGGTGTGGATGTTCGTACACTTGATATCTTTATTAGGTTTCCGCAACAAAGTTGTAGTATTTGTGAACTGGATAAGCAGCTACGTGAACAACAACGGTGGGACCCGGTTGATACTACGGCGCTTTGTACGCGAGGACGTCCCTAAAGACGCCGAAAACTTACCGAATACAGAATCTTAAAATGAAAAAGATACGACTGACCGAATGCCCCCGAGACGCCATGCAAGGCTTGCACAACTTTGTGCCGACCGACGTAAAGGCCGAATACATCAACCGCATCCTGAGATGCGGTTTCGATACGGTGGACTTCGGCAGTTTTGTATCGCCCAAAGCCATACCCCAAATGCAAGACACGGCATCCGTGTTGGACAAACTTGACCTCGCGGCTACCTCATCCAAACTATTGGCCATTATAGCCAATTTAAGAGGCGCTGAGGAAGCCGTGCAGCATAACGGCATCACTTACCTTGGCTTCCCGTTCTCGATATCTGAGACGTTCCAAATGCGTAATACAAACTCAAGCATCGAGGACTCGTTTATCACCGTAGACAAGATACAGAACCTATGCGAGCAAAGGGGTAAAAAACTACGTGTTTACCTGTCCATGGGCTTCGGTAACCCTTATGGCGACGACTGGAGTATTGATATCCTGCAACATTGGGCCAATAAGATCAGCGCGACAGGCGTAAGAGATATCTATCTTTCTGATACGGTCGGCATCGCTACGTCTCAACAGATCAGCGAGGTGTTCAACAAACTAAAAAGCAATGATGATGTCGCCTTTGGCGCACATCTCCACTCCACTCCCGATACCTGGTATGATAAAATAGATGCCGCTTATCAAGCCGGTTGCCGCTCATTTGATAGTGCCATTAAAGGATACGGTGGTTGTCCGATGGCTAAAGATGTGCTTACAGGCAACATCGCTACCGAGAACGTCCTAGGATATCTTCAGGAAAGAAAACTGGATACAGGGGTCGACATGGAGCGTTTCGCGAATGCGATGGCTTATGCTGGTGAAGTGTTTGCGTAAAATATCCTAAAACAGAAAAGCCATTTCTTGCTACCGCTCGAAATGGCTTTTCTGTTTTTGTAGCCCCTTTAGGGGCTGGGGCTAAGCGTTCACCAGGCAAACGTCCTTCACCTTAGCCACAGCGTAATCTATCTCCTCTTTAGTAGTGTACTTAGAAAAAGAGAACCTTACTGAAGGTCTATCCGGACTTGCGCCGATAGCGGTCAGCACGTGAGAGCCGATATTACTGCCCGAGCTGCAAGCGCTACCGCCTGAGGCTGATATACCTGCAATATCCAGGTTGAACAGCAGCATATCGCCCATATCCATCTCAGGGAAGGACACATTTAGTACAGTGTATAAGCTTTTATCTTCATCGGTCTCGCCGTTGAATTGGATGCCGGGGATGCTATCCTCCAGTTGCTTTTTCATGTACGATTTAAGGCCCTGGATGTGGTCTTTATGGATATCCATTTCGGTGTAGCAAAGCTCTAAAGCTTTAGCCAAGCCTACAATGCCGTAGATATTTTCGGTACCGCCACGCATGTTGCGTTCTTGCGCGCCACCGTATATCATCGGTTTGATCTTTACTTTATGGTTAACGTACAAAAAGCCAACACCCTTTGGTCCGTGGAATTTGTGGGCTGCACAGGCTACAAAATGAACTTTCAATTTGCTCAGATCGTGCGGGTAGTGTCCCATGGTCTGCACGGTATCGCAATGGAAGATGGCATCGTATTTTTCGCAAATATCGCCTACACGTTCAATGTCGGTTAGGGTACCTAATTCGTTATTGGCATGCATTAATGATACCAAAGTACGACCCTGACCTGCTAACATTTCGTCCAACTGATCATGATTGATACGGCCTTTATCGTCAACGTCGACAAATTTCAGATCGATCAAGCCGGACTTTTGCATCGCCTCAAGCGTATGCAATACTGCATGGTGCTCTAACTTACTGGTGATAGCGAATTTTAGGCCGAGATCAATAATGCTGCAGCGGATGGCAGTGTTATCAGCTTCGGTACCGCCCGAGGTGAAGAATATCTCGGCAGGCGAGGTATGCAGCAAGTTGGCTACGGTTTTACGGGCTTTTTCTAAAAGCGAGCGGGCTTCGCGACCGTGCGCGTGGATGGATGATGGATTACCAAAGTGGCTTTCCATCACTTTGTAAATTTCTTTTAACACTGCGGGATCCATCGGGGTCGTGGCAGCGTTATCTAAGTAAACGCGCATGGTTTCTAAGGGTTTGTAGTTAGCATTCCATAGGTCTTAAGCATATTCGCTTCGGATTTGCGGTCCGGACTTTCTGACTAACCGAATTTTTAAATTTGAATGAATGAGTTTTGGATGAATGGATGCGATCTACTCATCCAAAACTCTTGTTAATATTTAATTTTTATTTAAGACAATTTTATAGTTCCTGCCACAATTTCCGATCATCCATCGAGCCTTAACTGAGCTTTAGAATTTCCTTGATATCGTTAATGATCTTATTGGCAAGGTTATTTGCAACGGCCTCCGAGTCAGCTTCAGAATAAATTCTGATAATCGGCTCAGTATTAGACCTGCGCAAATGTACCCATTCTTTATCAAATTCTATCTTTAAACCATCAATAGTGGTATAAGGCTGACTTTTGTACTTCTCTTCCACCTTCAACAATAACGCGTCTATATCCATTTCAGGTGTCAGCGTGATCTTGTTTTTGGAGATATGGTAGTTAGGATAAGTACTTTTCAATAAGGATATCGACTTGCCAAATTTAGCCAAATGCGTCAAAAATAAGGCGATACCGGCCAAAGCATCACGGCCGTAATGCAATTCAGGATAGATCACCCCGCCATTACCTTCGCCACCGATGATGGCGTTAACGGCTTTCATCTGGTTCACTACGTTCACCTCTCCTACCGCGGCGGCATGATATTCGCCACCTGCTTTTTCGGTCACGTCGCGCAGGGCACGGGTAGATGACAGGTTAGATACCGTGTCGCCCGGCATATTCTTCAACACATAGTCGGCCACAGCTACCAAGGTATATTCCTCGCCAAATACGTTACCGTCCTCGCAAACGAAGCAAAGGCGGTCTACGTCAGGGTCCACAGCAATGCCCAGATCAGCACGTTTGCTGAGTACCTCTTTCGATAGATCGACCAAGTTCTCAGGCAATGGCTCGGGGTTATGCGGAAACTTGCCATCCGGCTCGCAATACAACTCGTGCACGGTATTCACGCCCAATGCCTTCAACAAAGCCGGAACGAATATGCCACCTGTAGAGTTAACGCAATCTATCACCACCTTAAAATCGGCTTTAGCTATAGCGTCCACATCAACCAATGGCAGGGCCAATATCTGGTCGATGTGTTTTTGCAGGTAGCTGTCGTCTTGCGTAACGGTGCCTAAGTCGTTCACATCAGCGTAGATAAAATCACTGCGTTCAGCTATATCTAATACTTCTTTACCATCGGAATCACTAATGAATTCGCCATCAGCATTAAGCAATTTTAGGGCATTCCATTGTTTTGGATTATGGCTTGCGGTAAGGATGATACCACCGCCAGCTTGCTCTAAAGGAACAGCCACCTCTACGGTTGGCGTGGTAGACAGACCAAGGTCGATCACGTCGATACCCAAGCCCTGCAACGTCCCGACCACCAGGTTATTCACCATAGATCCCGAGATACGCGCATCCCTGCCTACAACGATCTTTTTAATACCTGAACGTTTAACCGCCCAGCTACCATAAGCCGAAGTGAATTTAACAATATCCAGCGGCGTCAAACCGTCGCCTACAGCACCGCCTATCGTTCCGCGAATTCCTGATATCGATTTTATGAGTGTCAAAATATATATGCTTTAGGGCGGTAAAAATAGAGAATATTTTTCAGTCGGGCGATGATCTTTCATTCCCTCCTTGGGGAAGGGTGCGGTGGGGATGAGCGGGAGCAGGGAGGGGTTAGCCACGATGCAAAGCTGACCAACCCCTCCCTGCCATTTCAACACAAAGCTTACCCGCCCCTCCCCAAGGAGGGATTTAGAGAAAGACGACAAACTTTGATGGCACACCAATGACCATCGCCAATATTTTCGCAAACCGAACTTTCGTATCTTTGCCGCATTACAAGATCGCATGCCCGAATTTTTATTACACCTCGATCGCGAGCTCTTCTACTTCTTCAACCACACGCTATCCAATTCGTTCTTCGATCTGGTGATGCCGTATTTGCGGAAGCCTGCGTTCTGGATCCCGGTGTATGCTTTCATCCTGATCTTTTGTATTTCTCAATATAAAAAGCGAGGCATCATCTTGATCTTGTTACTGATAGCCACCTTCGCCTTATCCGATTTTGGTAGTGCGAGTATCATAAAACCATTGGTGAAGCGGGTACGCCCTTGCAATGACCCGGTATTGGCAACTACCATCGTTCATGTCGAAAGTGTTAATTGCGGCACAGGCTTCAGTTTCCCGTCATCGCACGCCAGCAACCACTTTGCCATATCTGTATTTTTGATCTGTGTTTTTGCCCGGCTTTGGCGCTGGATATGGCTTTGGGCGATATTGTGGGCCACGTCGGTCTGTTTGGCCCAAATGTATGTGGGCGTACACTATCCTATTGACATTTTGGCGGGCGCAATCTATGGCACGATCGTTGGGTATTTGTTTGGCGCGGTGTTGGTAAAAAAATTCATCCCTGATCTGTATTAAATGGCATTCTGGAAGATCCTTGTTCTTTTCTTGGCCGCTTTTGGCGGTGGTATATCGGTGTTCTTATTTAAAGGGGGCAATCATAAACAATTGAAGCTGGTGCTGTCCTTTAGCGGCGCTTACCTGTTCGGCATAACGGTGCTTCACCTTATCCCGGATGCTTATCATGGTAACGATAACCTGGTTGGTGTGTTCATCCTCATCGGTTTCCTGTTCCAGATCGTGTTAGAACAATTTTCTGACGGCATCGAACACGGCCATATCCACGCCCATGCCCACCCGGAAAACAAGGTGGTATTTCCTTTAGGCATCATGATCAGCTTATGTCTGCATGGTTTTTTAGAGGGCATGCCCTTGGCCGAAGGTCAGCAGAATGAATTGATATTCGGTATCGCTTTGCACCACATCCCGGCGGCTTTTGCTTTGGGTAGCGTGTTACTATCAGGCAATCAAAAGAAAAGCTCGACGATATTTTTTCTTTTCCTGTTTGCCATTATGGCACCTGCCGGTTATTATTTCAGCAATGCCATCAGTACCGGCGGCATAGGCAATCTGCAGCAATATTTTAACCGCATTATGGGTGTGGTGATCGGTATCTTTTTACATATCTCTACCGTGATCCTCTTTGAATCGAGCGCGGATCATAAATTCAATATGCGGAAGATGGTGGCGGTGTTGTTGGGGATGGGGATAGCGTTGAGCATGTTCCTTTTAGAACTTTAGCCCCCTACCCCCCTGAAGGGGGAATAGAATTTTGCGGGCTAAATAAAATACTCTCGTCGACATCGCTCCCCCTTTAGGGGGCCGGGGCTTCACCCCCTCATCTTATCCAACAGATCACTCAACTGCCCGGCTTCTTCCTCGGTCAAATTGGCTGATAAAAAATCTTTAGGTTTAAAAGCGTTATCCAGTTTTGAAAGTGTTTCCAAACCGTGTTCGCTAATTCGGATATCTACGGCACGGCGGTCGGCTTTGTTGGTGCAGCGAGATACCATTCCTTTTTGGATGAGACGATCGACGATACGGGATGCGTCGGACATTTTATCCAGCATACGCTCTTTAAGCAGGTTCACCGTGCAAGCGTTCGGGTATTGGCCACGCAGGATACGCAGGATATTGAACTGCTGCCCTGTCAGGTTATATTCTTCAAATTTTTCGCGCGAGATGTTGGTCAGCCAACCTGAAGTGTATGTTAGGTTGACGGTCAGTTTGTGATAGTTATCCTCAAACTTTGATATCTTGATCTCTTTATCTATTTCCATTGTGCGTACGGTTACCGCAATTGTTTATCATTGGTTTGGTCATCCTGCTTTGGTTTGCCGTAGTCCCATGGGCAATGCAAGCACTTATTTTTACAGCAATATCCTCTTTTTAAATGATATTCCTTAGTAAAAACAAAATTTCCATCCTTATTGATGTAGTAGTCGATGTTTTCCTGCATCCTTAGGATAGCATTTTAACAAAAATAGTGTTACTAAAGTTTGCTGCCAAATGCTTACCATCGCCGTGTAGAGTCCAGATCTGTTGGGGTCGGGTTTGTTCTATAACGTTAAGGATGTCTTGCCAGTCCACATGATCTGATATCATCAGTGTATCCTGATCATTCACCTGCAAATTCTTCCAGCCGGATGCAAATAAACGCTTCACTCCCGTGGCGCGGCTATAACTATCGAACGTGAACGGCGGGACGATGTAAACGAACTCGTCCTGCGTCTTCATCGATTTACGGTTATACAACTCGTATTTCCCCAGCGGGAAACCGTTCTTTTCATAGATCTGACAAAGCGGCATCACCTTATGATGCACCAATATCTTTTTGCGTGGCACCAGATCATTGATCATCCGTATCAACCGCTGACTTTTACCCAAGGCATACGCCCCCAGCATGATATTCATTTTGACATCGGCCAGTTTCAGTATCTCCTGATCAGGATCGGGGTGTTTGGTCTCCGGGTTCGCAAAAGTACTTTCGGTGATCAATACATCAGCCTTAACAAACTCGTAGGGCTCACAAGAAGAATCGGGCTGTAATTTATAATCGCCGGTGTAAAGGTATTTGATGCTTTTGTATTCCATCAGCACCTGGGCCGAACCCAGCATGTGCCCGGCAGGTATGAGCGTGATATCAACTTTCCCTATCGTAAACTTTTGATGATACGAGGCGATATAAAATTCCTTACCGGCATTTTTGCCATAGCGACTCGCCATGAATTGGTGCGTGGCGGAAGTACAGTAAATGTTGATGTGGTTACCGACCGCGTGATCACCATGGGCATGAGATATCACGGCATTTTGCACAGGTAGTTGCGCATCCAGGTAGAAGTCGCCATAAGGGCAGTACAGACCTGTCCCGTTAAAGTATATCAGATCGTCGACGATCATTTAGAAAGTTTTAAATATTGTTGATGCAAGGCCAGTACCTGCGGGATGACCAGTTGGGTATCGTCATTGATGATCAGATCATCGGCCATGGCTTTTTTCTTTTCCTCGCTGAATTGTTTGGCATCACGTGCCTCAGCCTGTTCACGGGTAATATTATCGCGTTTTAAGATGCGTTGGATGCGCAATTCTAACGGCGCTGATACCAATAACGAGCGGTCGCAGAGTTTATATGACCCGCTTTCGAAAAGGATAGCGGCCTCTTTCATTACGTAGGGCACATTGCCTTGCTGCGTTAACCAATGATCAAAAGCGCGGAAGGTGGCAGGATGTACCAGAGCATTCAATTTAGCCAACTCGTCAGCGTCGTTAAAAACGATCTCGGCAATGTGTTTGCGGTTAAGTGTCCCATCATCAAAATAACTTTCGCTACCGAACGCTGCTTTTACGCCATCTATCAGTTCCTGATCTTGCACCATCACCAGTTTGGAATGCTCGTCGGCATAAAAAACCGGGATACCTAACAGTTCGAAAACTTTGCTGACGGTGGTTTTACCACTACCGATGTTGCCAGTGATGCCTACTTTAAACATTTACTTTTTTACGATAAAATCGATGTTACGTGGTTCAACGCTCACTATTTTGCAATATGATGGGATGCGGTTAAGGCGTACCGGCAGGGATGAATAACCCTTGCTGCGCCAAAGTTCCAGGTCGGCATTAGCGTCGAAAAATTCTTCGTTGGTCTCGGCATATTTTTTCAGGGACACGGTGAAGGTCACCTTAACTTTTTGCGGGAATACCTTCACGTTGTCGTAATGCTGATTCATCAATTTAACGGGTACCTCTAAAACCTTTTCGGTGTATTCATCTACCGGGATCTTAACCTCCACCTGTTTAGGGAAGATCACCAGGCTACCATCAGCTACAGGTTTTAGGGCTATTCGTGTGCTGTAATTTTCGTTAAGATCGGTCAGCTTGAGCGAATCGGTAGGCCATTCGTGAATGTCCTTAATACGTGCCGACGACCCGCTGATGTTCACATAAGTAGGCTTCATCAAGATCTTATCCGACGCAAAATAGCCGCGCTGATAACTGATGTCTCCTGCCAAATGTACCAGCACCCGTTTGTTAGTGCGACTGGTAAAATCAAAGTACAATGTATCAGGATCTATGCTGACCACATAGTTGACCGTGTCTTTGGTGGCGTTTATCTGCTCTAATTGTTTGTTAAGCACCACAAAGTCGCGGTTCTCTAAAGTGTGCAGATCTATGTTGATCAAACTGTGGCCCTCTTGCAAACCCGAAAAAAGCATTTGCCAGCCGGTGCCCATCATCGTCACATCTACCGTGTCCGACTGCAACGAGTGGTAAGCCCTGCGCTGAGGGGCATTTTTAAAGTTGACCACTTGCTTTATGGTGTATTTATAACTACCCGACAGCGTCACCAGTACCCAGGCCACCACCGCTATAACAAAGCAGCTCACAAAGGCCGAAAACCGCCTGCGCTCTATTGCCGATAGTTTGATGATGGGCATGTGGGATGTTTACGTTTACCTAAAATTAAAATGCCGCTCAATTAAACACAAATTGAGCGGCATTTTTTATGCTTAAAGTATCATTATTTTTTAACCGGGGCAGGGTCGTTCAATGCCTTGGTGGCATCTAACGATATGGCCGATTTGTCAAACTTGATCTTTACGTTGTTATCAACCTCAATTAAAAAGTAGGTATCGGTAACCGTAGCCACCTTGCCGTGGATACCGGCAGTGGTCACTACTTTATCGCCGATCTTTATCTCTTCAACCAATTTTTTTTGGTCTTTTTGTTTTTTAACCTGCGGACGGATCATAAAAAAGTAGAACACGATGATGATCAATACCATCGGTACGATACTTCCTAAACTACCTAAACCACCAGGGGCGTCCAATAAAACTGTTGCTATCATTTGTTATCTTAAAAATTAACTTATTTCTTTTCTAATACCTCGCCTATCAGGTGCACTACCGTAGTAGCAGGCACTGTGTTAGCGGTAATGGTCACTTGTTTATCCTGCAAACCTACTTTGGCAGCGCTATCAAATGTTAATTTGATCACGCCGCTTTCGCCCGGTTTAACAGGTGCCTTCGGCCACTCGGGCACAGTACAACCGCAAGTAGCGATAGCATTGGTGATCACCAGAGGTGTTTTACCCTCGTTAGTGAACTTGAATTCGTGCGTAACTTTCGCGCCGCTTATTATCTTACCAAAATCATAAGCCTCGTTATCGAACTTGAATTTTGGCGCCTCGGCCGCGTTAACGGTGGTTGCCGCCGTTGTTTGTTTGCTATCATTATTACATGCTGTGGCCAATAAACTGATGGCCAGCAAGCCAACAAAAACTCTTTTCATATCTTATTCTTCAATTAAGCCTCTGCCAATTTTCTTGATCTTGTTATCGGCCTTTAGGTCGGCCAAAATTTTGTCCAATATACCGTTTATGAACGAATTACTCTTAGGGGTACTGAATTCTTTGGCTATCTCCAGGTATTCATTAATGGTAACCTTTACCGGTACCGAATTAAAGTTGACGAATTCGGTGATACCCATCTTCATCAACAAGGTATCCATCATCGCAATACGATCAGGCTCCCAGTTGGTGGTTTTGGTATTGATCATCTCCTGATAAGGCTTATCAAATTTGATGGCCTTCTCGAACAGATCCACGATAAAGTCGCGGTCCTCGGTCCAGTTAGCGGTAACCTCGGCCAGTTTATTCTGCTCAGGGTTATCGTTAGCAAAGTTTTTGAAGGTTTTAGCGATCAAGGCCTGCAATACATCTTTATCTACCGGCCAGTGAATGAATTTATCCTCGAAAACCTGCTCGGCTAATGACGATTTCAGGATAACTTTCTTAAAGATGAATTTGATAATATCCTTATCAGACGATATGGTATCGTCAGTTTTAGCCAGATAAGCTTTGTACTCCTCAGAGTTACGCAGAATGATGAACAGCGAGCGGGAAAGCTCCGGATCAAAATCCCATGATATCTTATATTTTTTAACCGCCTGATTATATTCCTTATTGTGGTGTAAGGAGTTGATAAACCTGTTCTCCATGATCTTCAGGTTGGGCTTCAGGTCGTCTGCTGTAGGCAAATGTTTGTTGGCACGTTCTTCGGCATCATTTGCCGCATAGTCGATCACCTCGTTGATCAGCGACAGCATCCAGATGTACATCTCGTACACTTTATCGATGCTTTGCAAAAGCTGCTTCTCGTGGTTCTTAACTTCTTTATCTTCTGATTGATGATACGCGTAAAGCGCTTGTAGTACTTTTACCCTAAGGTGCCTTCTG
Source organism: Mucilaginibacter myungsuensis (assembly GCF_015222005.1). Taxonomy (GTDB): domain Bacteria; phylum Bacteroidota; class Bacteroidia; order Sphingobacteriales; family Sphingobacteriaceae; genus Mucilaginibacter; species Mucilaginibacter myungsuensis. The sequence goes on from NZ_JADFFL010000004.1 coordinate 61,094, forward strand.
TTTAACATGGTAAGAACGAATTTTTAAGGAACTTTGAATGCCCTTTATTAGAATTGAAAATTTAGTATGATGTTTTAATTTTTTTAATGTCAGTTATCCGTTTCTCGGCAATTTTATTGGCTGCCTCAATGGTCGGTATGTTTTCTGCTTTTGATAGTTTAAGGATGTTACGGGTGGCATCATAAATATGCTCGGTAAGATATAAGGCCCTTTTACGACGGAAACCCATTAACTCACTATAGCAATTCATTAAACCACCGGCATTAATAACGTAATCGGGGGCAAATAGTATGCCTTTGTCCAATAACATTTTTCCGTGGACGGCTTCGTCCTCTAACTGATTGTTAGCTGACCCTGCAATGATGGCGCATTTCATCTTTTTGATGGTAGCGCTATTAATAGTAGCACCTAAAGCACAAGGCGCATAGATATCGTAATGGATATCAAAAATATTGTTGTTTGATACCGGCTCGGCACCGAATTTCTTTGCGATCTGGCGTACGCGTTCATCATTGATATCGCTTACGTAAACCTTTACATTCTCGTCGCGGAGCAGGCTTACCAGATTTTCGCCTACGTGGCCTATCCCCTGCACTAAAACAGAGCGACCGGCAAGTGTATCGGTACTGTACAATTCCTTCACACAGGCCTTCATACCCATCAATACACCACGGGCTGTGATGGGCGATGGATCGCCGCTGCCACCGATAGTTTCGGGGTAACCGGTCACAAACTCGGTCTCCATGCGGATATACTCCATATCGCGCGGATTGGTGCCCATGTCCTCGCCGGCAATAAACTCCCCGTTAAGGTTTTTAATGAACCTGCCCAGCTTACGCATCATGGCCTCAGATTTATCCTTACGCGGATCGCCAATGATCACCGCAGTTCCGCCACCTAAATTCAATCCCGATACAGAAGCTTTATAGGTCATGGCGCGCGAAAGGCGCATAACGTCGGACAGGGCATCGGCCTCGCTTTTGTAATTCCACATGCGTACACCGCCCAATGCAGGACCTAATGTGGTATCATGAATAGCGATGATGGCTTTAAGACCTGTCTCGGGGTCGTTGCAGAACACTATCTTTTGATGCCCGAAAGCATCAAGCTGGCTAAAAACAGATAAATTGTTGGTGTCGGGTACGGGCATTCTGTTTCGGCAGTCTAATTCGGCACAAAAGTAGGTGTTTTTTTAACGCAAGCAAATCTTTTAAGAATAGAATAGCCTAAATGCGGGATAACTCGGTGTTTTAACAACAATGTTAATACTCCAAATACTTCCTCACCTTCAATTGCACAGCATCGCCCTCTTTAAAGCGGTCCAGATGAGCGTTCATGATACGGATGCTCAGATTGCCGTTCTGAACCAGCAACTCTTCATAAAATCCTTTAAATAAGATCTGCTTTACCTGCCATTGTTTGTCGGTATAGCATTCTGTAACCGATACCCAGTCGGGGTAGATCACTACATTATCCTTTGCAGCGGTTATACCGCATAAGATCGCCTCCTCTTTGGTGAGTATGTTACAATTGGTTAGCAGGCGGGCGGTATAAAGATGCTGCGGATCATTATACAAATCTTTAGGGTGACCGCGTTCTAATATCTCGCCGTCTCTTAATACGATCAGATCGTCAGCCATCGACAACACTTCGGCAGGATCGTGGGATACCATCAGAACTGTCAAGCCTGTCTCGCGCACCACTTTGCGGATATCCTGTTGCAAACCTTCACGGAAAGAGGTGTCTACCTGATTGAATGGCTCATCTAACAACAACACCTGCGGTTGTGTCACCAAAGCGCGTGCAATGGCCACACGCTGGCGCTCTCCCCCACTCAGATCGGCCACGCGTTTGTCGGCAATACGTTTCATGTTCAACTGCTCTATCACTTCGCCTGTTTTGCGGTGCTTGGCGTCGATGTCTGTGTTTGGTAATAAGACCGATATATTCTCATACACCTTGGCAAAGATGTTCATGTCGTCGGTCTGCTGGGTCACCATTTTCATAGCGTCGTGACCGGGGATCAATTTTTCTGTCGGTCCCCAAACACGTTCGCCTTTAAAATAGGCCGCACCGGTATCGGGTGTGATCAGGCCGAAGATCATGTGTAGCAAGGTAGTTTTACCACTGCCGCTCGCCCCAATAATGGCGGTGATCTTTCCTTTGGCTATCTCCAGATCGGTAGGTTTTAAACCAGCCGCAGTAGCGCCTTTGTATATTTTAGATATTCCTTGAGTATTTAGAAATGGAGTGTCTGCCATGGACTGCAAATATACGTTAAAACAAAAAGGCCGCCATATAGGCAGCCTTTGATATTGATGATCTTGTGAAATTATTAGAATCCTACCGTTAAACCAACGTTCATGTTCTTCAAGCCCCTTTGCGCTTCGGTATCGAACATATCGTTAAAGTAATATTTAGCGAACAGACCGAAGCCACCATGGCCTACACGGGCAACCGCACCGTAACGGAATTTGGTAAAGTGGTATGGATAGTTCATTTTTTGTTTGCCATACTCATCGCTGATCTGTTTTACACGACCGGTAAGCAATACGCCGAACTCCGGGCCGAATACATAGTGCCATCTGTCGCCGCCTTTGTCATCATTGCTGCGGAAATCGAACATTACCGGGATACGCAAATAGGCTGATGAAAAACGGTTCTTTTTATAGTCGACATTGTCTTGAGTGTATTTCAGGCCGCTCATATCAGGTGTACGTGTGATGGTGATATCCTCACGCAGGCGGAACAACTCCCAGTCGAAACCGGTCGCCATGTACATTTTAAAAGTACTATTGAAACGGTAACCGGCCTGGAACACATCAAAACCTACATTGCTGCTCTTCCAAGAACGATATCTCAGGAACTCGTTGGTTGGCGATAGTCGGGTGCTACCATTGTCTATCATGGTAGCCAAACCCAGATCAAAACGAGAGAAGGTAAGGCCCCAGCTAAAGCCCGGCGCTTTTGAAACCTTTTTACGGGTACTGTCGCGTTTACCGCCGAAGTTTACCGAAAAGGTTGGCTTGCGGGAGATAGTAGTATTAGATTCTTGAACCGAGTCGACCACTTTACCTTCAGAAAGCGTGAGGGTTGTTTTAGTGGTCTTCACGGAGTCTATCCTCGAACCATTTTTAATAGTTGTGACCTTCAGCGTATTGGTCTTAACAACTTTGGTAGAGTTATCGGTTTTAATGGTGTCGGTTTTGGTTTGAGCGAACACACCGGTGGCTGCCGCAGCCATTAGGGCGGTAAAAATTAAGCGTTTCATATAAAGTTGATGGTTATTTTGAATTGATTATTTCTTTTCTTTTTTGAACGATACGATACCCAGGTTGATGCCCTTGATGGTGTCACCATCCTCGTTATTGGTGAACTCTACGATCTTGTCTTCGCGTCGATCAACCAAGCCAATGGCCGCATTAAGTAAGCCGCCAAGGCCGCGTATCTTCTGTTTTTTCTCCGGGCTTTGCGAAGCCACTACTACTGCCGGTTTACCGATCTGCTGCTCAATAGCAGGCACCAATTTGATATCATCAGGAACAACAGCGGTTGTTTTTTGTGTTACAGTAGTTTCGCTCTTCGAAGATTCGACCGCTGCTAAGATCTGTTGGGGTTGCGTATTAGCAACTACCGCCGGTGTTGGATCAACAACTGTTGTATTAGGTTGGTTATTCACCGTCGGATCTTGTTTTACTGCCGTATTCTTCACCGCCGCGATAGCTTGTTTAGACTGCACCTGTACAGCTGGTTTAGTTTGCTGATCTTGTTTTACAGCTTGGTTAACTTCAGGCTGCTCTTCCACAATTGTAGGTTGAGGCTGAACCGGTTTAACATCTTGTTTAACGTTAGTTGCCATTTGTTTAGGCTTGTCAGCACTGTTATGCTGGTCACCTTTTGGCCAAAACATATAGCTTGCAGTCGCTAAGATCGCCACACTTGCCGCCACTCTTAAGAATGGAAAGCCTGATTTCTTATGCTCATCGGCATCAAGCCCGGCAGCTATGCCTGCCCAAACGTTACTCGATGGCTCGATCTCGTAATTATCCAGCTGCGAGCGGAATAATTGGTCCATGTCTTTATCTTGCATACTCATAGCGGTTGCCCTCCATTTTTTCTACTTGTTCTTTTAATATACCCCGCGCCCTCGACAATTGCGATTTCGACGCGCCTTCTGTAATGCCTGCTATCTCGGCTATTTCCTTATGCGAATAACCTTCTAAAGCGTACAGGTTAAACACCATGCGGTAACCCGGCGATAGTTTTTGTATTAGGTTCATCAGATCCTTAGCGTCCAGGTTAGAGGCCGCCAAAGGATTCACCGACCCCTCGTAACCCGACTCCTCAATATCCACAACCTGCATCATCTTATGATGTTTGCGATAGTACTCGATAGAACTGTGAACCATTATCCTGCGGATCCAGCCTTCAAAAGAACCATCGCCACGGTAGTCGTCCATCTTTTTGAAAACCTTGATAAAGCCGTTCTGCAACATATCCTCAGCCTCCATCCTATCCACAGCGTAACGCATGCACACGGCCAGCATCTTGCTTGCAAATTGTTTGTAGAGCAGCTCCTGCGCTTTACGGTCGCCCGTTTTGCAGCGTTTGATCAGCTCTTCAACTGTAATATGTTTTGGTTGTAAAAACATCATTTGTAGGTAAGATGACCGAAGCCGCGAAATGGTTGCATGGGATGTTAAAAAATTTAAATAAATTATTTTGTTATAAATTTAGGCTTTTGAACGATGCATACAGCAATGGCAGCAGACATTAACAATTTCCCGACCCTATTCACAGAACGCTTGGTATTAAGAAAGCTTAATGCTTCAGATGTTGGTCAATTAGCGAAACTTCGTTCTGATGAAAATGTGAACCAATATCTCGGCCGCCCATCAACCTGCACAAACGAGGATGCCGAAGCATTCATAAGCAAGATCAATGGTTTTGTGGATGCTGGTCAAAGCTATTACTGGACGATCACCTTAAAGGACATTGATGATTTGATCGGTACGATATGTTATTACAATATCTCACCCGACAAAACCCAAGCGGAATTGGGTTACGAGTTACTGCCCGAATATCAAGGCAAAGGCATAATGCGGGAGGCGATCAAAAAAGTGATCAGCTTTGGCAAAACTGACCTTGACTTTAATATCATCACCGCGTTACCTACTCCGGATAACGGGCCGTCTGTAAAGCTTTTAGAAAGAGTAGGTTTTAAATTAGATGAGACATCTCAATACGTCAGCAAAGAAGAATCAGGAGAACAGGTAGTGTACGTACTGCTGAGTTGAGCGTTATTTCTTCTCCCTGATCCTTTTGTAGAGTTTCACCGCCATCATCAGTATCACACTTAATAGGACGATACCGATCACACCAAAGATCCAATTAACAGCATTCTTCAACACTGCTAAGAAAACGATCGCGAATAAAAAAATGGTGGCCACCTCGTTCCAAATACGGAGTTGGGTCGATGTCCATTTAAAGATGCCGTTACGCATCTCTTTCATTTTATTTTGACAGATGTGCTGATAAATGGCTAAACCCACAACAAAGCATAGCTTAACATGCAGCCACGGCATCTGCAGCCATCCCGGACTTAAACAAAGCATCGTAACAGCCGATGCTACCACTAAACAAACTGACGGTATAGTAATGATCCACCACAGCTTACTCTCCATCACCTCGAACTGCTTAGACAGTATCGTGCGGTCAGGTTCGGGCTTGTCCTGAGCTTCGGTATGGTAAATAAACAGGCGTACAATGTAGAATAGCCCCGCCATATAGCAGACCACAAAAATAATGTGTATGGCTAAAACGTAGTTGTACATCTGAATAGTTTGTCATTGCGAGGTACGAAGCGATCGCGGACTTTGCATAATCGCTCTTTGGGTGTGCGATCGCTTCGTACCTCGCAATGACATTTGGTTAATTAATATTGATATTCCCTAACCACATCAATAGCGTACTTCACGTTATCAAATGGGATATCCGGCATGATGCCATGACCAAGGTTAAAAATAAATCCGGGGGTATCCTTCATCCTGTCGAACAGGCGGTGGATACGATCTTTGATCACTGCTTTATCAGCATACAGGATATGCGGATCAAGGTTACCTTGCACGGCGATGTTCTCCGGGAGGCGTTGTTTAATATCTAATAGGTCAACGTTCCAATCAATAGATATCACATCGGGTTTAGCCTCGGCCATTAATGGTGCAAAAACCGAGCTGCCTTTGCAGAATGATATCACCGGGATATCTTTACGGTTAAGTTGACTGATGATCTGGGCGATATAGTTATGTGAAAATTCTTTATAGTCATCCCAAGCCAAAGCTTGCGCCCAGCTATCAAAGATCTGGATAGCATTGACACCGGCAGCGATCTGCATGTTCAGGTAATCGGCAGTGACCTTAGCTATTTTAGCTAAGAGCTGGTGCGCCAATGCAGGCTGGTTATGTATAAATAATTTGGTCAGTTTAAAATCACGCGAAGAACCACCCTCGATCAGGTAACTCATTACGGTAAAAGGGGCGCCAGCAAAACCGATCAATGGTATACGACCGTTCAAACGTTGTTGGATCACCTTGATCGCATCGGCCACGTATTGCAGTTTATCTAAACAATCTATATTTAAAGCGTCCACGTCGGCCTGCGTACGTACCGGATTGGCAAATTTAGGACCAACGCCCTGGGTAAAGCTCAGATCGCCGCCCATAGCCTCGCCGGTCACTAATATATCCGAGAATAAGATCGCCGCGTCAATATCCAGCAGATTTACCGGCAACATGGTCACGTCGGCCGCTATCTCGGGGGTTTTGCACATCTCTAAAAAAGAGTATTTGTTTTTGATCTCCCAATACTGCGGCATAAAACGCCCTGCCTGACGCATCATCCATACCGGTGGGCGTTCTGTCTTTTGTGAAAATGCTGACTTTAAAAATAGATCGTTCATGTGTTCGAGAAGAGTATCAAGTATTGAGTATCAAGTATCAAGACTTTTCTAACTTACTTTTGTCTTGCTACTTGCTACTAACTACTTGCTACTCCAATTATTGGTGTTTCTTAAGTACTTCTTCGATCTGCGAAATTACGCTTTTCATTTTAGCTGTGGCCTGCGGTTCTTTTTCTTTTGCCATCTGAAGGTAATTTTGGGCCTTATCATATTTCCCGTTGCGGATACTGATGTTGGCCACGTGTACCAGGGCAGCTACATGGTCGTTCACCGTGCGTAAGGGAAACTGCGCGGCAAGCTCGTAATGTAGCTCGGCAGCTTCAAAATCTTGCTTGTGCATAGCTATGCTGCCCATAATGAACTCGTAGAAGCCACGGCGTTTTTTACTTAGCCAATTAGGGTTGCTGATCTGCAGTAACAAAGCCTCGGCCTTGGCGTAATTTTTATTGTGGAAATGCTTTGCGGCGAGGATGATGGGGCCTTCTTTAAAATAGCCCCATATGAGCATCACAACAAAAAGGCCGACAACCGCGGCCAATTCATAAGTGTGCTGGTATATGAAAAACACCAGCATCACTAAAAATATCGATATAACTAAAAGCCTTGCTTTGTTGGTGAACATTAATGCTGATTATCAGTGAACTTATAACCTACACCACGGATAGAGTGGAAATATACAGGGTTTTTAGGATCTGGTTCAAAATATTTACGGAAGGTAAGTATGAAATTATCAATGGTACGGGTGGATGGGTACACATCGTAATTCCAAACGGTCTCCAAGATCTGCTCGCGAGATACGGCATCATTACGGCGCTCGATCAGCAGCTTCAACAGCATGGTCTCTTTCTTGGTCAGGGCCGTAATAGAGCCATCCTCGTTCACTAACTCGAAAGAGTTAAAGTGGATGGTCTTATCGCCGATCTTGTAACTGTTAAACTCTTTCAGGTCGTCACCTTTAAGGCTGCGTTTAACCAGATTATTTACACGTAAGATCAGCTCTTCCAGGTTGAAAGGTTTGGTCAGGTAGTCGTCCGCACCTTTCTTCAGACCTGATATTTTGTCCTCATTGGTATTCTTGGCGGTCAGGAACATGATCGGCACCTCGGTATTTTCTAAGCGAATGGTCTCAGCAACCACAAAGCCATCAACCTCAGGCATCATCACATCAAGGATCACCAGGTTAAAGCGTTCCTCTTTAAATATTTGCAAAGCTTTTTTGCCGTTGTTAGCGGTCGAAACTTTGTAGCCTTCCAGTTCAAGGTTCAGTTTGATAGCCTCTAACAAGTGTTCTTCGTCTTCGGCTAATAAAATTCTTTTTTTAGACATGATATGTTTTGAATTAATGATCAGGTAAAATTATTTTAATTTACACTTATCAGTCAATCACTATTCCCGAATGTATAATAGGTATTTTTAATTACAAGCGCATGATAAACGTACGGCAAAGTCAACTTTTTTATGACATTTTGTCCGACGCGCTTCAATAATTTAACATTTTGTCAATTGAACGCTACTTCAAACACGCTTCCCGCAGGTTTATTATCTTTCACTACAATATCTGCCTGATGCTTATCCAAAACGGTCTTAACGATGTATAAACCCAATCCGGTACCTTTGGTGTTGCGGGTCTCCTCGCTACCCACACGATAAAACCTGTCGAATATACGTTGTTTCTCGTGGTCGGCAATACCGATACCTTTATCAGCCACTTGTAGGTAGATCGTGTCATCCTTGCGGAACAGCTTTACCCCTACCTCATCACAAGGTTTAGAGTATTTGATGGCGTTCTCGATCAGGTTGGTCACTACTGATGTCAGCGCGAACTTATCACCGGTGATTTCCAGTTTAGGCTCTATCTCGGCATTGATCAGCTGTTGGTTCATATCGCATTTATTGATCTGCAAACGATTAACCACATTATCAACCAAGCCCGAAAGACTGAAACTCTCTTTAGGGAAAGTGTATGAGCTATTCTCGATCTTAGATGCTAAAAGCATATTCTCAACAAAGTCATCCAAACGTTCAACATCCAGCAAGCATTTCTCGATGAAATTTTTCACCTGCGCTCTGTCCAGATCACGCTTAGCAATAGTTTGAAGGTATAATTTGATCGATGCCAACGGTGACTTCAACTCGTGTGTTACCGACAATAAAAAGTTCTTTTTCTGTTCGTGCAGACGGCGTTCTTTATTGACCGACTTATGCAAACTCCAGGCCCCCAGCGCGAACACGATCAAAAACATCGAGCCCTCGCTCAGCACCATACTGGTGCGTTGCGGCTGCAACTCTACCAAGCGGTAGCCCCACCAAAACAATTGCGCCAGCGCATACACAATGGTGGCGTAGAATATGATAAACGGACGTTTCATTGTTCAGTTAGCAGTTTTAAGTTTGCAGTGAGCAGTTCCTTTTAACGACTTATTGGTTGTATACCACATCCAGACTATCAAATATAGCTAATTTTGCTTTCTCCATATCATCGGCCGTATGTACAGCCGATACAAAGCCAACCTCGTAACCGGACGGACCTAAATAGATGCCCCGGTTCAATAATTCGCGGTGGAATATTTTGAAGTGCGACATGCTGTTAGCATCGATCTCATCTGCCCTACGAATATGATCCTGACCTGTAAACGCAAACCAGAATATCGACCCTATTTGGAAAATCTTGAACTCGTAACCCTTATCGGCCACGTATTGCTGAATGGCCGATACGAAAGCAGTGGTCTTGGTTTCAAGGTCTTGATAAAAATTCTCTTTTAATAACTCTGTCAGCTGAGCGATACCGGCACCCATGGCCACCGGGTTCCCCGATAATGTTCCGGCCTGATAAACTGGGCCTTGGGGCGATACATTGCTCATGATCGTTGCTGAAGCGCCGTAAGCGCCGACAGGCATACCACCACCAATGATCTTGCCGTAAGTAATAATATCAGGTTGGATACCGAATACACCGGCAGCTCCCTCAAACCCAACGCGGAAGCCCGATATCACTTCATCAAATATTAATAGCGTGTCATTAGCGGTACATTGCTCACGCAGGAATTGTAAAAAGCCGCCTTCTTGTAACAGCAAGCCGTTATTGGCTGGGATAGGCTCAATGATCACTGCGGCTATCTGATCTTTAAACTCGGCAAAAGCTTTTTGTAAAGCGTCTTTATCATTCAGTGCGATAACTATGGTCTCGTCAGCAAATGACTTTGGTACACCGGCCGATGAGGTTTCACCAAAAGTCACCAGCCCCGAGCCTGCTTTAACCAACAACGCATCAACGTGGCCGTGGTAGCAACCCTCAAATTTTAATATCTTGTCACGCTTGGTGTACCCTCGGGCTAATCTGATAGCCGACATAACGGCTTCGGTACCCGAGCTTACAAAACGGATCTTCTCTATAAATTTATTGTTAGACAGGATCAACTCGGCCAACTCATTCTCCAAAGCCGTCGGCGCGCCGAACGACATGCCGTTCTGCATTACGCTGATCACCTTCTCACGTACGGCGGGGTGGTTGTGGCCCAGTATCAAAGGCCCCCATGATCCGCAAAAATCAACAAACTCGTTGCCGTCCGCGTCCCAAATGTGGCTACCATCGCCCTTTTGAATAAACAACGGCGTCCCATAAACCGACCTGAATGCCCGCACCGGCGAGTTAACCCCACCCGGGAAGTAGGTTTTAGCTTTTTCGTATAGTTCTGCAGACTTTACTCTGCTAATATCTGTTATTTCTGTCATTTCTTACTCGTTTTGTCATTGCGAGAAACGAAGCAACCGCGGACTTGAAGAGCGTCTCTGCTTCTTCGCGATCGCTTCGTTCCTCGCATTGACAAGTTTTACTACAACCACTTATTCTCCAAAACTTCCTTAGCATGATATGTCAGTATCGCGCTTGCACCGGCACGGCGCAGACTCATCAGCACCTCGGTAGTGGCACGTTGCTCGTTCAGCCAGCCGCGTTGTACGGCGGCTTTGATCATGGCATATTCGCCGCTCACGTTGTAGGCAGCTATGGGTAGTTCAGTATTATCTTTTAGTAATTTGATCACATCCAAATAAGGCAGACCAGGTTTTACCATCAGGAAATCGGCACCTTCTGCCTCGTCAAGCGTAGCTTCTATCAATGCCTCACGCTGATTAGCCGGGTTCATCTGATAGCTTTTCTTATCGCCAAATTTTGGCGCGGAGTTCAGGGCATCCCTGAACGGGCCATAGAACGCACTTGCGTACTTGGCACAGTAAGACATGATAGACACGTTGGTAAAACCGGCATCATCCAGCACATTGCGGATGTAACCTACCCTGCCATCCATCATATCGCTCGGGGCAATAATATCGGCACCCATGTGCGCATGAGCTAAAGCCATCTTGCCTAACACCTCTAAAGTCTCATCATTAATAATATGGCCATCCTTTACAATACCATCATGGCCATCGCTACTATAGGGATCCATCGCTACATCGGTGATCACGCACGATTCAGGAAATTCTTTCTTTACTTCGCGGATAGCACGCAGGTAAAGGCTTTCTTCCCGATGGCTTTCCGTAGCCATGGTATCTTTTAAAGCTTCGTCGATATTGGGGAACAGGTCGAATGAATTAAGTCCCAATTTCATGCAGCTTTCTACCTCGCGCAGCAGGTTATCTATCGAGTAACGGAAGATACCCGGCATCGACGCCACCTCGGTCTTTTGGTTTACACCATCCACAATAAACAGCGGGAATATCAGGTTAGCCGCAGTAACATGAGTTTCCTGCACCATCTGACGGATCACTTCGCTTTTTCTATTTCTTCTTGGTCGTTGTAGCATGTTTTGTAGTCCATGGTCCATGGTCGATGGTCCATAGTAAGAGAACATCGAAAGGGACATTTTATAAAATAGCCTCCGACCCAAAGACCATGGACTATCGACCATGGACCATGGACCAAATGGCCCTGCAGGCCTATAGCCCAAACACCGCTTCCGCTAACCCTACTTCGTCGGGCGAGAATGGCAGTGTGTATGTTAATCCCAGTTCGGCCAGTTTATTGCCAGTGGAGCGACCTATCGCTACCAGCTTTTGGCCAGGGTTTAGTAAGTTATCAGTAAAATAAGCCTCTACGTTAGACGGACTGGTGAATACCAGTATCTCGGCACCTGTCGGTTCAACATCGTCAAGCAATACGGTCTCGTAAACCGGCAGATCTATGATCTTGGTCTCGGCCGACAAATTCTTTTGGATATTCCGCATCGCGCTTTCCGAACCCGGGAACAGCACCGTAGTGCCATTGGCTAGTTTGGCAAACTCCTGCCCTACCACATTGGTATCGCCGCTATCGCCAACGTAATCAGCAAAGTGACCGTTGCGGCGCAGCATATCCTCGGACCCGGTACCCATCACGCCAAATTTCACGTGTTTAGAAAACTCAGGTTTCAGATCAAAAAAGTATTCCACCGCGTTCTTGCTGGTGAAGAACATCCAATCCAGGTTACGTAAAATGTAAGGGTCCAGCTTAGTAATTACCGGCACGGTACGGATCAGCGAACGGTCCTCTATTTTGATACCGTTCTTCTCTAATGCCTTGCGGAAATAACTCTGCTCTGACAGGTCACGAGAGATAAATACATCGGTCGGGAACTTACGGTCCTTGGCAAAATATTTAATGATCTTATCTTCTATACCTTCCAGGTTATCAGTCTGGGTATAAAGTCGGTCCGGAAACTCATCTCCCTCATCAGCCTTAGACGTGAAGATCTGGTAAGCGCCATCATGCTTGCGCACGTAGCAACCCAAAGGCATGTGGCAACCACCGCCAAAGCTTTTCAACACCTTACGTTCAACAGCGATACCTTCGGCAACCTCAGGATGATGCAAAGGTTGCAAAGCCTCAAAAAGCTCGGTATCCGACTCGCGGATCTGGATAGCCATTACACCTTGCGCAGGCGCGGGGATAAATTCGGTCGGAGTAAGTTCCTCAACATGGAATTCGCTCAGGTCGATACCCAAACGGGCTACGCCTGCTTTGGCTATCATGATCGCGTCGTAATTCTCGTCGCGCAGTTTGCCGATGCGGGTCGGGACGTTGCCGCGCAGGTCGTCCACCTCCAGGTCGGGGCGAACGGCCAGCAATTGCGCTTTACGACGGTTGGACGAGGTACCCACCATGCCACCGTATTTAACAGACAATTTATGTTTAACCTCTACACAGTCCTTCAAGATCAGCAACAGTTCAGACGGATCTTCCCGTTCTGAAACTGCCGCGATAATGAGTCCCGGAGGGTTCTCGGTAGGCAGATCCTTGTGCGAGTGTACCGCCAGGTCTATCGTGCCCGCCATTAATTCTTCTTCCAGTTCCTTGGTAAAAAACCCCTTACCTTCCAGCTTATCCAGCCTCAGGTTCAGGATACGGTCGCCCTGGGTCTTAATAATTTTCAGTTCGGCAACGATGTTGATCGCCGCCAGGCTGTCCTTTACAAAATTAGCTTGCCATAAGGCCAGCTCACTCCCGCGAGTGCCGATGATGAGTTTTCTATCCAAAGTATTTAAATGATCGACCGCAAATTTAACTTTTTACGCCGATGTATATAGTAATAATTATGGATATGAGAGTTGAGTGACGGTGAGGAAGCTACTATTGATAAAAAATTGTCATGCTGAAGAACGAAGCATCCTGAAACCTTGCTTACCACTCTGCTGCGTCAGATTCTTCGCTGCGCTCAAGGATGACAAATGGAGCTACCATAACGCGATCTAAACTATAACGAAAGTTTACAAAGGTTAACATAATTCAAACAACAAAATTTAAGTATTTGATTATCAATAATTTATACATTTACTTAAAATAATATAACTGGAAGATCTGTGCGCATTGTCAAGCCTGCATTTCATTAGGACAGGCGGTGTGCTGAATGAAAGCCAGTGGATGTTACTTTCTTTTTTCCGCAAAAAGAAAGTAACCAAAGAAAAACTCCCGGCTGTGGGTATCGTCTAGGTGGGGTTTGTGCTCAGGCAGGGACAGTAGCTCCCGGCGATTCCCAATGCCGGTTGAGGAAAGGTTATTTAGGGTTCATCGTTGCAAGATAACATGAGCGATTTTCATCAAACTGATTGTAGGTTCTTTATCTGCTTTCGCCACAACAGTAATGCAGAAGTCAAAAAAAGTATGGTAAAGATCAAACCATAAAGTTTGACACCAGACTCATCCGTTTTATTGGGTAAAACCATCTCTGCCAATAAAATGACCAGAAACAAGTCGACAACAGCGATCAGCAATGGAATAAACGGGAGCATGTATAACTTTACACCGCGCACTAATAAGTAAAGACTGATCAGATAGATGTAACTTATAGCAAGGATCATTTGCAGGCAATAGACTATGTTATCCCCTTTCAGATGCTCATATTTCTTATGTGTATCCCGCCAGTAAAAACAGAAGAACATCATCGCCAAAAAATAGACCGACGACAGAATGAGAAATTTCGACCGGAGAGATAACCGCATGTTGAGGGGATAATTATGAATATGATAGTTGACTCACGGTAGGGTTAGTTGGCCTCAACCGAGTGCCCATGAGACTACAAGAACGCGCTCATTTTTAATTTGGAATTGGTTTGGCATCAAGTACGTCAATTATCTGTGTCTTGTCAGTTACCGTCATTTTGAAGCCTGTTTTTGTTGACACCACCGATCCCGTAATGCAAAGCGGAGCAAATTTCTTGATCAATTTTATTTTCTGATCATCACTACGGCATTTTCCAAGTTTGCAAAAAACCTGTAATCGTTTCGAGCTATCATCCGAAAACATTGTCAGTACCACTAACTTTGTCTGTGCGAAATAATCAACCCTGTCAACAACGCCGCAAATTTCAACTGCTTTTTTGCTTATCGTTATATCTTTAATATTATAAGACTGAGGCTTATTTTTTTGACATATTCCGCTTAAGCTGAATCCAATAACGAAAGTGATCAGGCTAATTATATGTTTCATTTTAAAAGTAGGCCCTCAATACAACTTTATTAAAGTTAGCAATATTTTGAAAACGAACGGTCCGGCATTTCATCGGTCGGTGTAGCCCTGCTCTACACTGCAAGCCCTCCTTGAGGTCGGGGCTTTTCGTTGCGATCAGGTTTATTTCCGAGAGGTTTGCTCAATGTGGCAGCAAAACAAGCCCTGGTGAACTTGTATCAGCACCTCATCTGCAAAGCAGATGTACAATGTTGATCTATATGATGGGTTTCTGAAACAAGTTCAGGATGACGGGAATGGCTTTATTAAAGCCTACTGCTCCATCATAATTTCCTTAGCCATCACCATGGGTACGCTGATGTACTTTTTCTCCATGTAATTCATCACCTTTTCCAGGATCAGGCGAGATTGTTCGTCCATGCCTTGTACCTCTTCGGCGAAGACGCTGTTGATGGCGGTTTGGCGGATCTCTTTGATCTTGATAGGAACTTCGCGCATGGCCAGTTCAACACGGCGTTGTTTTAGTTGCGGAAGGAATTCGGTGATGTTCTGGTCGATGATCTTTTCGGCGTGTACCAGTTCCTGATAACGTTCCTGGATGTTCTTTTGGGCGATCTCGTTAAGCGAGTGCACCTCTATAAAGTTAACCGGGTATTGCTCTAAGATCTCGGGAGCGGTATCGTTAGGGATGGCTAAGTCTACAATGGTCTTTTTGTCGGTCTCGCCGTTCAATAAAGACTTGTAGATCTCGGTAGTGATGATCGGCTGGGTGGCCGATGTGCAGGTAATGATCACATCAAAACCTTTATTGTATGTTTTAAGCGCTTCAAGATCATAAGCCTCGCCGTTAAGATCAGCGGCTAACTCTTGCGCTTTACTTAACGTACGGTTAAACACCGCGAAGTTAGAGTACTTATGCTTTTGAAGATACTTAGAGATATTGCGGTTGGTCTCGCCGGCGCCAATGATGATCACACGAGCGTTGGTGCAAAGCTTAAGGTCTTTAAGTTTACGATAAGCAAGAGATACGACTGATATCGGATTTTTAGAGATGTTGGTGTAAGTGTAAACCTCTTTAGCGGCTTTAACAGCGCAGTTCATCACCATACGCAGGTAATCACCGGTAAGGCCGGCTATGCGGGCGCTTTCATAAGCTTTGCGTACCTGGGCTAATATCTCCTTCTCGCCTACTACCAAACTTTCTAAACTGCAAGACATGCGCAGCAAGTGGTTCAGCGCTTCCTGCTCTTCAAAAATGCAGGCAGCATCAGCAAAATACTTTGATGCATGCGAGCAGATACCGATCTCCATCGATTCGATGAACTTTTTGGCAAAGTCTTTGGTGATGTTTTGCTCGGTGGCCATTACAAAGGCAACACGGTTACAGGTAGCCAGGTAAAATATCTCGGGAATATTGAACTCGTCTTTGATCTGTTGAAGTTTTGGCGTAAGGTCTTCCTGACAAACTACCAGCTTCCCCAGTTCCTTCAACTCGACTTGTTTGTGCGTAAAAGCTATTACCTTTAGATACTTCAAAGCAGTAAAAAATATTAACGGAACAAATTTAAGGGTGGGTATCGGTTGCAATGTCAACACTTTGTCAAACACGGTAATTTAGAATGCTTATAAACAAATAGTTAATAGACTAAAAAACAGTGCATTAAAAATAAAAAACATCCACTTTCTGACCATTTACGTACATAAGTCAATGACTTTTTTCAAAAAGACTTTTCTCATCCTCCAGATAATCCTTTATGCAGCCGCGGGGATCAACCATTTTGTGCATCCCGCGTTCTACATCGCCATTATTCCGCATTACATCCCTTATCCAACATTAATGAATACGCTGGCCGGCCTGGCAGAGTTGCTTTTAGCTACGATGCTGATCTTTGAGCGGACGCGCAAATGGGGCGCATGGGGCATTATTTTGATGCTGATCGCTTTTATGCCGGTCCATATCCAAATGCTGATAGATGCGCCGATGACGTTAGGTAAATTGCATGTGACCAAATTTGGTGCGTGGATAAGGATATTATTTCAGCCGGTGCTGATCGCTTGGGCGGCTTGGTATATTCGTGATAAGCGAATAAAAACCTAACTTAGTTCCCATTTTAAATCAGCATGAAGATCTATCACATCCAAACCCGACCTAACATTAAATTACGAATAATTGCCACCTTAATAGATTACGGGATCTATTTTACAGTTGCGATAACTTATATTATGTTTTTTGGGGAGGAAAATGGCAACGGTACAACGTCGGTTAATGGGCTTGCTGCGCTACCCGTATTTATCCTTTGGTTTCTGTACTTTGTAGTTACCGAAGCCGTGAA
Source organism: Mucilaginibacter myungsuensis (assembly GCF_015222005.1). Classification (GTDB taxonomy): domain Bacteria; phylum Bacteroidota; class Bacteroidia; order Sphingobacteriales; family Sphingobacteriaceae; genus Mucilaginibacter; species Mucilaginibacter myungsuensis. The sequence continues at coordinate 78,327 of NZ_JADFFL010000004.1, forward strand.
CCAAGCTACTCCGGGGCACGATATCTGCAAATTGAAAGTGGTGGGAATGAAAGGTGAAAAGATAGGCTTTACACAAGCTTTTAAACGCCGAGTGGTAGATCCGATCGACCTACTGCCATATGGCATCCCAGCTTTCATTTGTATCAACAAAACACCTAAATACCAAAGATTGGGCGATCTATTTGCCGAGACATTAGTAGTAAAACGATCGGATATCGTAGAAGAAGAGGTTTCATTTTAGGCCTTAGTCAGCCGACTGTCAAAACCAACTGACCTTTTTATAAAAATGGTCAGTCTGGGTGTAACAATTTGCCGGGACGGTATCTAATAACAACATTTGCCACTTACATTGGTTGCATATTAAACGCATATTCAGAATTACCATGTCCATAGCCGGATCCCAAAAGAAAGAAGGAAAATATATTAACCTGGAGCCTACGCCTGATGGTTTCGATAATCTATTTAAGATCATTAAAGAGAACATTAACAACAAAGCCGAGAATACCCCACACAAAAGGCTTGGACCATTCCATACCGATAAAAGCATCTATGACACCCCGCCTGCCGATGGCTTGCGCATAACCCTGATCGGCCACTCCAGTTTAATTATAGAGATAGACGGCAAACGCATCCTTACCGATCCGGTTTGGAGCGAGCGGGTATCATTCACCCAACGTATGGGGCCTAAGCGGTTCTTTGCACCGCCGATAGCTTTGCAAGATCTGCCCAAGCTGGATGCGGTGATCCTATCGCACGACCATTACGACCATTTGGATAAGGCCACCATTCAACATCTGGCCAAAGCGAACCCTCAATTACCATTCTTTACCTCAATGGGTGTGGGTAAATATCTGGCGCAATTCGGTGTTGCCAAAAATTTTATTACCGAAATGGATTGGGGCGATAGCGCGATGATTGATAATCAGATCGTGATCACCGCTACCCCGTCGCGCCATTTTTCGGGCCGCGGTATGTTTAACCGTAACGAAACCTTATGGTCATCTTTCGTGATCAAAGGGCCACAGCATAATATCTTCTTCGGGGCCGATTCGGGTTACTTTGATGTATTTAAAGATATCGGCAACATCTTCGGTCCGTTCGACCTCACCATGCTTGAAATTGGAGCCTACGGCCAATACTGGGCCGATATACACATGGGTCCCGACCATGCCAGCAACGCGCACTTGGACCTGAAAGGTAAAGTAATGATGCCTATCCATTGGGGTACATTCAACCTGGCCCCGCATGCCTGGTATGAGCCGATAGAACGTTTAGTAAAATTTGCAGAGCAGAAAAATATTGACCTGTTCGTCCCCTCGCCGGGGTTGCCTACCGATGTGCAGGCTAACTATAACTCTAATTGGTGGAAGCCATTTATGGGTTAATAACGGCGTACAGATATCCTGTCCCGATATTTCTATCAAGTGTGTAATGATACCATCGGGCGCTGCTTACTTAGTGCAGCGCTCGATCAACCATTCATTGATCACTATGGTCCAGTTGTGGCAAAACATGTTTTTAACTTTTTTATTACAACAGCCACATCCTGAATAAGTTCTGATAAAATTGAAAATTTGTTTTGCTTTTCTTATTTAAAACTAATAATTTAGTTTTCGTGAATGAAGAGCTAAATAACATCCGCCTGAAATTTAACTGCCCGACCGATTGGAACGAGATGACCAACACCACGGGCGGCAGGCATTGCAACAGTTGCAACAAAACAGTTTACGACTTCACCGATGCCCGCCCTTAAGAGTTCTTGCAGATATTAGCCGAGAACAATAACAATATTTGCGGCAGATTTCGAGCCGAGCAGATGGCCCCCACCCATATCCCCGTTTGGAAAAAGTGGTTATCGGCTGCATTGGTATTGATAGGAATAAATGTGATGAACAACCAGGCTCACGCACAAGGCGTGCCGTTGAAAGCAAAGCACATTGTGATCGATGACAAGAAAGCGACCACAGACGAAGAAATATTTACAGGTTTTATTGCCGGTCCGAAATATAATAAAATGCCGGAATTTCCGGGCGGAGAGAAGGCGATGTTCAGCTACCTTCCCAAACATCTCAATTTTAAGAAAGGGCAAAAGCAAGGAAAAGTATACGCTGCTTTTGACGTAGCAAAAGATGGATCGCTGACCAATTTTAAAATACTAAGGAGCTTGAGTCCCAAACTTGATAACGACGTGATCAATGCATTAAAGGCTTCCCCGAAATGGAAACCGGCGATATTGAAAGGCAAGCCAGTAGCTTTTAGTAGCTACGTTATCCCTGTCAACTTCAGCAAAGATTAAGCCTCCACCGGCTCTATCCAGTTCCCATCCTCGCGGATGATATTGATCAGTTCATCCAGCGCGTTTGTCGATGATACATTCTTTTTAACCACTTCCTTGCTACGGTAAAGCGTCACCTTACCCGGGCCGGAACCTACATAACCATAATCAGCATCGGCCATTTCGCCGGGGCCGTTAACAATGCAGCCCATAATGCCGATCTTAAGCCCTTTCAGGTGACTGGTGCGGCTGCGGATCATCTGTGTGGTCTCCATCAGGTCGAACAACGTACGACCACAACTTGGACACGAGATATATTCGGTTTTAGATATCCTTGAACGGGTAGCCTGCAAAATACCAAAGGCTGTTGAAGTGATAGCCGAGGTCTCTACTTCAGGAGCGTCTATCCAGATGCCATCACCAAAACCATCGACCAAAAGGGCTCCCAGATCTGTAGAAGCGTAGAGTTGCAACAAAGTCTGAAGCCCCGAGTCTGAAGTCCCAAGTCCTTCTTCTGACTTAAGACTTTCGGCTAAAGAATTGTAAACTCTCCTTGATATCACCGGCACCTCCAACCCCATCTGCTCCAGTTTAAAAAAGAATTCACGCTGATCGGCCATGCCGTGCGCCTCGCTGGTCTCCAAAACAAACACCAGCGATCTATCTAATGGTATCGAACCGAAAGCTTCACCATCCAGCTCGGCATTGGTAATGCGGACCAAATTCATAGCTGATGAACGGTCGGTATCTGCCGCCACGTATTCGTCAAGCGAGAACAGCGGATGGCATTGCATCTTATCGGTCAGCTTTTGCCAGGTAGCGTAATTGTATAGCTGCTTGATATTGCCAGGCATATTGAACGACGGTAGCTCATCGGCAAAGAAAACAAAGTCTACCGACTGCTCGCCCATATTGAACTTATCCAAGATCGGCGAGTAGATATATCCCGCGGCTTTCAATATGCCGGGATCTTTCAAATTAGCTTTAGACAGATCTACCACCACCCTCGGCACCATGTGTCCGCCGATAAAAGCGTTGGCCTCGTAAGTGTGGCGTTTTTTGTATTCGTAAGGGTTATGGTTCAAGTCCGAAGCCTGAAGTCCGAAGTCTGAAGTCCCTCCTTCTGACTTTTGACCTTTGACTAAAGACTTACGACTTGTATAACGTTCCACCAACGCCCTCGCCACCGGTGCTTCTGCTTCGGGTTCTTCGGTCAGGGATACGCGGACGGTATCGCCTAAGCCATCCTCTAACAGAGTACCTATACCCACAGCTGATTTGATGCGACCGTCTTCGCCGTCGCCGGCTTCGGTAACGCCTAAGTGCAACGGGTAGTTCATGTTCTCGGCCACCATGGTCTCTACCAGTAAGCGGTAGGCTTGCACCATCACCTGCGGGTTGCTGCTCTTCATGCTTACCACCAGGTTATAATAATTCATAGCCTCGCACATGCGGATGAACTCCATCGCCGATTCGACCATGCCCTGCGGGGTATCGCCGTAACGGCTCATAATGCGGTCGCTTAACGATCCGTGGTTAGTACCGATACGCATAGCGGTGCCGTATTCTTTACAGATATTTACCAATGGGGCAAACTTGGTATTGATGCGTTCCAGCTCGGCTTGGTATTCCAGGTCGGTATAGTCTATCTGGTCAAATTTCTTTTTATCAGCATAGTTGCCGGGGTTCACGCGCACTTTTTCTACTATGCGGGCTGCAACCTCGGCAGCATTAGGTGTAAAGTGGATATCGGCCACCAGGGGTGCGGTGTAGCCACGGGCGCGGAGTTGTTTCTTGATCTCGGCCAGGTTATTGGCCTCTTTAATGCTTGGGGCGGTGATGCGAACATACTCGCAACCGGCATCTATCATACGGATGCTTTGCTCTACCGTACCAATGGTATCCATGGTGTCGGTAGTGGTCATACTTTGTATTCTGATAGGGTTATTTCCGCCTAACGGAACATCGCCTACGGTCACCTCGCGGGTAACAAAGCGCGAATATTCGGTCAGCGAATTACAATATCTACCGGGCAATCGCTTTATAGCATCAGCATTCATGCCGGCAAATTTACGAATAAGGTTTTAGGTTGTGATGACGAATTAAACCTATATATTTGATGCCAGACCGTACCAATTATTTTATGAAACGCTTTTTACTTTGCTTAACGGCCGCCGGCCTTTTATTCAGCTGCAAACCCAAAACCCTTATCGAAGAATATAAGCCCATCGTACAAGGCGTGTGGGTAAAAAAACAATACCTGGATTCGGTGATCTTTACCAAAGCACCTGCGTCCGTGCCTCAAAATGACAACGAGGTCATTATACTTTACATCGATACAAAAGATATTAAAGGTGATAGTTTGACGTTCTATGTTGGCAAAGCGAACCACGCTTTTGTTGCAGCAGGGCTGTATTTCAGGCCGGGTAAAGATCCACGGCGCATAAAGATAGCAGACTCGGAAGTTGATTATACGATCAACGGAAAAGACACATTACTTAATATACATTTTGAGCGTGGCGGTAAGCCCCAAGTGATCTCATATATTAAAGTGGCGCAGACCCGCGAAAAACAAAAGATCGGCGAGGGGCTGGACTATGCCCTCAATAAAGAATTGTTTGCCGGCAAATACGAGCTGAAGGATGGCTCGGGCGTTAAAGAGGTTGAATTTACCGTTGATGGTAAAGTGACCGGCCTTGGAAAATTAAAGACCTATTACGTTAATAACGACTTCGTGATCGGTGGTCACAACGTGGATGGTCTTACATTTGACATGGCTGACTCTACTAAGACCAGCGGCCTGGCGTTCAAGATCAAAGGCGACACGCTGGATCTTTACAACACCAGCGTCGACACGGTTAAACAGACCACTACGATCGCTGATATTAAATACCACCTGGTACGAAAAAAAAAATAAACAGACAAAGAACCCCGACCTTACACAGGCCGGGGTTCTTTATTTTAAGTAAGTACCGATCTTAGCTTTTAGCGCTCAGCAAGAATTTGTCCAGCTGTTGCTTAGTACTATCGAAAGTGAACTGATCCCGAAGCGTGTAGAACCGCTGTTTATCTGCCGTGCGGTCGTAAGCTATTTTGGCTACGGCCAGTTTCTCGTCGTCGAAGGTCATCAGGCGCAACAGCTGGCCCAGTTGCGATACCGTGATCAGCTTATAATGCACCCCAAGCTTGAATACTCGTGTACGGCCATCGGCAAAGGCTTCCTTGCGCATCAGATCTTGTAATTGCATAAAGTCATTTTCGCTCATGATCCTTTGCCTGCGCCTGTCGCGGCGGTCGTTGTCGGTCATGCTTAACAAGGTCCGATCAAACCGCTCTTTCGAACTACTGAAGGCCAAACTTTCGCGCAGGCGATAGAATTGCTGCACATCGGCCGTGCGCGGGTACAACATGGTGAGCCAGTCCAGCTTGTCATCGTCGAACGCGGCCTGCTTGATCAAAACTTGTGCCTGATCTACCGTTATAAAACTATTCTGTAAGCCCAGGCGCAGCACGGTCTTTTTGTCCAATGCGAAGGGTGCTTTCCTCACGCTTTGTTGTAGCAGTTCAAAGTCGTTACGACTTAATACGCGGATCACATATGGCCGGTCGCTGTCGCGATCCCGGCGTTCAAGGTCTTGGGCTTGGGTGGTGGCTACCGTACCGAGTACCAGCAGCGCTAATATCATTTTTTTCATGATGATCTATGATGTGTTAAAGGTTGAGCGGTCGATATCTACCAGTCGTGTTTTTCTGTATGACGCTAAAAACCGCCCAGGGTTAACAGTACAAAAAAATAAATTTTCTGTACCGAAAGTCTGGATTCTTTTTTGTATATTTGATACACATCAACGGCCTCTTCAGCTACCTGTCACGTCCACAATTATTTTCACCCCCCCATCGCGTACACGATGATATTGACCCCGAACTTGGTATTATCCTCGGACAGGAAACGCTTGTTGCGAAAATCGTAATCCCACTCGCAGCCATAGTCTTTGTTTGAGTAAAGTACGCCTATGCGGCTGTTCACCTCAATGGCTTTCAGATAATCATGTACTAAGTCATCGCCCCAACCATTCAGTTCGAAGCCGGTATTTGGCGGTCCTTTCTCAAACTTAAAGAACGAGCGGTAGATAGGGTGCGAGTTAGGGATCTTTTTTAAGGCCGATGCCCCGAACAGCGCCGCCATCTGCGCCTCAAAAGACCGGGCGAACAAGCCATCGATATCGTGATTGCAATCGTCTACAAATACAAAACCGCCGTTCTGCACGTACTTTTTAAAGTTGGCCCGTTCCTGTGCATCAAATTGCACCAGCTTGTGGCCGCTTAGGTAAAAGAAAGGGTAATTAAAGATATCGGCACTGCTTAGCGGCACCACTTTCTCTTTTTGGTCGAAGGGAATGGTGGTGTATTCCAGCAGTGAGTTAAGGATATTGGAGGGCATGCGTTGGTCGGTATCCCAGTCGCCGGAATGATAGCTAAAACGCGCGAAAGTAAATTTGGGACCCGATGCCATATCCATGCGGCCTAAAGTAGTACAAAATTTTATGCGACTAACACTTTTGTTTAGCGGATCTGTAATTTTCGCGATACTCTTTTGGCTTTTTGGCAACAACGGTGGCAGGTTATGGCAAAAGCATCTTATATTGTGGATCGATAAGGTGCAATAACCCCAACACGACCTATGACTGCCGAACTGACGGAAAAAGATATCAAAACCCTGCTGGATAAACTCCCGCTGCTAAAGACCGAGATACAAAAAGTAATTGTTGGTCAGGATGCCATCCTCGACGAACTTTTGGTAGCCTTCCTTGCCGGGGGCCATTGCTTGTTAGAGGGCGTACCCGGACTGGCCAAAACGCTGATCGTAAAAACCATGTCGCAGGCCTTGCACCTGGCTTTCCGCCGTATTCAGTTCACGCCGGATCTGATGCCTACCGATATCATCGGTACCGAGATATTAGAAGAGGACCACGCCACGGGCAAACGCTTCTTTAAGTTCAATAAAGGTCCGCTGTTCGCCAATATTATTTTGGCCGACGAGATCAACCGAACGCCGCCAAAAACGCAATCGGCCCTATTAGAGGCCATGCAAGAGTTTGAGGTGACCTACGGCGGGCAAACCTATCCGTTGGACAAGCCGTTCTTTATTTTAGCAACGCAAAACCCTATCGAGCAAGCAGGTACTTATCCCCTGCCCGAAGCTCAGCTGGATCGCTTTCTGTTATTGATCAAGATAGGCTATCCTACCGATCAGGAAGAATTCGATATCCTTAACCGCACCACAGGCACAAAAAAGGCCGACGTGCAAGCCATCATTACCGCCGAAGAGATACAGCAAGCACAAACGTTAGTGAGACAGGTGAACATCAGCGAGGATCTGGTGCGATACGTCAGCAACATCATCCGCGCCACACGCCCCGATACAACAACGGTAGCCTACGTAAAAGAATGGGTACGCTGGGGCGCAGGCCCACGCGCCGGGCAGGCTTTGATCTTGACCGCCAAGGCACGGGCGTTACTGAAAGGCCGCTACTCGGTATTGCCGGAGGACATCCACGCCATGGCCCCGCCGGTACTTCGCCACCGCATCTTGATGAACTTTAAGGCCGAGGCAGAAGGCATCACATCGGACAGGGTAACGGAGAAATTGATAAAGCAGATCAAGATATGATGTACAGATATGCGGAGTGCGCATGTGCAGAATAACGTTAGCACCCCCTAATCTCTGATCAACTAATCTCTAATCACTGAGCATGTTAGACCCCAAAGTCCTCCTTTCCATTAAAGACCTCCCCTTATTGGCCAAAACCGTAGTGGATGGTTTTATGAACGGCTTTAACAAAAGCACCGTTAAGGGGCCCGGTCTGGAGTTCAGTCAGTATCGCAGTTATCAACCCGGCGATGACCTGAGGTGGTTGGATTGGCGGATGTTCGCCCGGTCGGACAGGTATTACATCCGCGAATCTGAGGTGGAGACCAGTATCTCCGTACGCTTTTTGATAGACGCGAGCGCGAGCATGGCGCATGATGATAACGGCATCGTTAAGATAGACTATGCACGTACCATGGCGGCCTCGCTGGCTTATCTGGCTAACCTACAGGGCGACGCGGTGGGGCTTTATGTATTTCAGGATGGCGGGCTGTTCTCGCTGGCCTCACGACCTGATCCGCAGCATTTAAAGCGATTCTATTATCAGTTAGAGCAGATCCACCCCTCGGGCAAGTTTACCCAACCGATGGGATACAAAGAACTATTTGTAGGCGCAGGTCGACGGGAACTGTTGGTCTTTATAACCGATATGTATCAGGAGAACGGCGAGATCAGCAAACTATTGGATCAGCTGGCAGCCCTCAGGCACGAAGTGATCGTTTTTCAACTAATGGGTCATAACGAACTGACTTTAGACTTTAATGGTGCATCAACCTTAGAGGATCTGGAGACCGGCGCGACCATCGAAGTAAGCCCGGCAACGACAAAAGCTTATAAAGAGAATTTGCAGCAGTACCTGGCCAACATCCGCATGGAATTATTGAGTAAGCACATCGCCCATACGCTGATAGATACCTCCGAACCGCTGGATAAAGCGTTGAGGGACTTTTTGAAACAACGAAATGCCATCTGACCAGGCCCCCCTAACCCCCTAAAGGGGGAACACTTATTAAAAATGATAAAAAAGTTTAAACATATCGCACTCCTTGCCTTCACCTTTAGTGGGTCGGGAGGCTTTATAAACTCCCCCTTTAGGGGGCTGGGGGGCTTATGCTTTTAGCTTCTCCGCTTTGGCTTTTCGCGCTGGCTGCTATCGGCATCCCGGTGGTGATCCATTTATGGAACATCCGCCCGGGGCGGACGCTAAAAGTGGGGAGCATTAGCTTGTTTAAGGAGTCGTCGCCTAAAAGCAGTCGAAGTTTTAAGTTGACGGATATCTTGCTGTTAGCCTTGCGTTGCTTTTTGTTAGCGTTGATCGTCTTGCTATTTACCGGGCCGGTATGGAAGCAAAGATCAGAAGCTGGTATCATCAAGGGTTTGATCTTGATACCCGGGGCTAATTTGACAGAGACCTACCGAACTTTTCAGCCCAAAATAGACTCGTTGATCAAAGCCGGCTATGAGCCCCGTTATTTTAGGGCTGACCTCAAAATGATCGATCTGCAAAAGGACTTAAAAACCGGTGGCACCGGATGGACAGATGATATGAACTATTGGACGGTATTAAAACAAGTGCAATTCAAAGTTAACAGAACTCTGCGGTTGCAGATATTTACACCAAACGCGATAAGCCATTTTGAGGGCGAAAGACCAACAACCTCGCACTACATCAACTGGAACAGTTATACGCCGATATACAGGAACGAGCACGGAGCCGCTCCGCCTGATGCCGCCGCTTGGATAGCCGGTGCATGGCTGACCCAGGCAGGTGATATCCGTTTGATCAAAGGCACTGCTAACTCGACCGGTACAGCTTTTGAATATGATAATGCCGCCATCGGCGCTGTAAGTACCAAATATATTACCGGAGTTGGTGCGCCTGGTGAACCTTATATCAGTCTTAAGAGTGACCCAGAGGTGGAGATAACGGTAGATACCGCGTATAAATATGTGGCTATTTACGCAGATGACAAGCAAGACGCCAATTACCTGCGCTCGGCACTGCAGGCTGTTGCACAGTTGACCCAACAAAAGACCATGATCAGGATGTACGATCGTCCACAGGCCATCCCGCCCGAACAGGACTGGCTATTTTGGTTGAGCGACAAACCTATTGGCGCGGACAACCGTCAGCATAAAAACGTTTTCAAGTATGATACAGGCAAGATCTTGGTCGATGAAAGCAGGTTGAGCGACCATAACAGTGGCCTTGCTCCACAAGGTGAAACAACGATACGCTTGCATCGCAGGATAGCAAGCTCATTAAAAGGCGAACCAATTTGGACCGATAGTTACGGCAATGCGATATTGACTAAAGAGATGGGTACGACAAACGTCTATCACTTCCGGTCACGCTTTAACCCGCAATGGAGCGACCTGGTTTGGAGCGAAGAGTTCCCTAAATGGATAATGGGGCTGACCGATAACATTAAAACTAAGGCAAGCACCCATGAACGCCGGGCTTTGGCCGAAGCGCAGATACAACCAATATTTACTAATAACGCGCCCAAAGCAGGCGGCCCGAACACCGCCGACAGCCCCCTAAACAACTATCTATGGGTAGCCTTGGCGATCACATTTATGGCCGAACGTTGGCTATCCACGCGAAATAACCGCATACCGACAAATGATTGAGCACACCGGCATACATAAGATCAAAAGCTTACGGCGCAATTGGATACTTGCCCGAACTGCAGCCGCTGTGCTATTAGGCATAGCTACCGCTTTGCTGATCTTGCTGATCAATTTTGTGATCTACGGACGACACCTATTCGCACCGTTGCTGCCGGTCATGATCTTGGTGATGAGTTTGGCCTGTTTCCTGATGATGTTTAAGCCATGGAAGTTGAGCTTAGCCACCGTATTATCTTTTCTGGACAGGCAATATCCCGCTTTAGAAGAAAGTACAGGCCTGATGTTTCGCAATCCTGAAGAAATGACCTTGCTACAACGCCTGCAGATCGACAAGATCGGGCCTGAACTTAGCCGTATATCATCGTGGCATAAGGCCTTTTTAAGGGAGTTATGGATCGCTTTGGCGGTACTGATAGCCGTAGTTTGTGCTATAAAATTGGCAGATAAGGTGGTTGTGGTAAAGACTGTTACAGGCGATAATATCCTGCGCCCTGTAAAAGACATTAAGCCCGAAAAGGTATTGCCGGAGATCTCTTCGCTTAAGCTGACCATCCATCCGCCCGCGTATACCGGCAAGGCGAGCTATTCGCAAGATAAATTTACGATACGGGTCGAGGAAGGCTCGACGGTAAGTTGGAGCATCAAAACCAATATTGAAGTATCCAAGCTGACCCTGATATTTAACGATAAGGAGCTGATCAACTTAAAGCCGGATGCTGACTGGAAAAGCTGGACCGGATCGAGAGCGATCAACAAGCCCGGCTTTTATCAGATAGCTATCGACGGCAAACTGTCCGACCTTTACCAGATAGAGACCATTAAAGACGCGCCGCCCGTTATCCATATCAAAACACCAAAACAATATACTTATATCGACGCGGGTGAGAAACCGCTCATTAACCTTATTGCAGCGTTAAATGACGACTACGGCCTGTCATCAGCTCTGATCCACGCCACGGTAGCCAAAGGCAGCGGCGAGGGAGTTAAATTTAAGGACTACAGTATTCCATTCGGTGCAAGCGGCAGGTCGTCACAATTGCAGCACATTTTTGATCTGCCTAAACTGAATATGGAGCCCGGTGATGAACTATATTTTTACATCGAAGCCAAAGATAACCATCAGCAAAAAAGCCGTACGGAAGTTTATGCCGTTAACATTCAGGACACCGCTGCATTGCTGAGCATGGATGGTATCGTGAACGGCTCGGATGTGAAGCCCGAGTATTTCCGTAGTCAGCGGCAGATCATTATGGATACCGAAAAGTTACTGCGTGACAAGGATACGATGAGCCGCGAACGCTTCAATACAACATCAGGCAATATCGGGGCTGATCAAAAACTATTGCGGTTGCGCTATGGCAGATTTTTAGGGGAAGAAGATGAGTCTGACGTTGGCGGGCCGCCCGAAAACGATGAGCTCTCCAAACCCGAGAACTTCAGCAACGGCAAGATGATCTTGGACGCGATGACCGACAAGCATGATAATGCCGAGGATGCCGGGTATCTGGACCCATCTACCAAAGTCGCGCTAAAAGCTACCCTCAACGAAATGTGGCGGGCCGAACTGCATCTACGTATGTACAAACCGCAAGATGCTTTACCTTTTGAGTACAAGGCATTGCGTTTGTTGAAAGACCTGCAACAAAAATCTCGTGCCTATGTGGCAAAGACCACCTATAAACCAACGCCACTAAAAATGGAGAAACGCCTAAGCGGCGACCTGAGCAAAGTAGAGCAGCCATCTGATCATCAAATACTGAAACCTGCGATCGATCAATATGCGGACCTCAAACAAGCTGTACAGATCTTAGAGCAAGTAAAGCTAAACGGAAGCTATGCGATTACCGATAAACACATTCTGCAATTAGCCAAACAACAACTAAGCGCGAGGGCGGCGGCGCAACCCGGCATCTATCTTAAAGCAATCAGCGCGATGAATAGGATATTGTCGACCACAAAACCGACTTTGGCAGATGTTGAATTGGTAGAAAATGCTATTCAAAAGGTATTGCCAAAAGTTCCAGTCACGCCACAAAGCAACAGTAATTCTCCCGACATGGGCTTATCCAAAACGTATTATCAAAACCTAAAACGCAACAGATGATGAATTGGGATAATACGGTTTTGGTGGTGTGTGGAGTGATGGTGCTGATAGCCATTTACTTTGAATACCGCAGGGCGAACAAGCAGTATTTAGTCTTAAGGATAGTTGTTGTGATGTTGGCATTTGTTGGTCTGCTGGGGTTGATATACCCGTTTAAATATACTGCGGCTGTCAAAGCGAACGGCAAGCCCAAGATCTTGCTGACCGAAGGGTTCAATAAGGACAGTCTAGCAAGTTATGATAGTATTTTCACAACAGATCCTGCCGTTCATCAACAATATCCCAAAGCAAAATTGGTAACGACAGCGAGTGACCTTGCAACTGATAGCACACATTTGTCCCCTGTCAAAATATTGGGTTATGGCTTTGATGCAACATCGTTAAATGAATTAAAAGGCAATTTGTTAAGCTTTTTACCTTCTCCTATTCCTGATGGCTTTATTACTGCAAATTGGAGCACCGAGTTAAAGACCGGGCGAGCTTTTATTGTGCAAGGCATTTATAAAAACACTACTGACAAGCCATATCAGCTTTATCTTGATGGACTGAATACCCATTTGGATTCGACGACGATAAAACCCGGCACCAATACGTCGTTCGCATTAAAAACTACTCCAAAGCATGCCAGCAAAGCTGTTTACAAATTGACGGTGATGGATGGACGAGATACGGTCGAAAGCCAAAACATCCCTGTTTATATCGAACCTGCTCAACCTATCAAAGTGATGATGCTATCATCCTCGCCTGATTTTGAGGTTAAGTTCCTCAAAGACTGGCTGACATCCAAAGGCTACGGCGTCGCGTCGCGCACCGATATCAGCAAAGGCAAATTCGGGCAGGACTTTGTGAATGTGGATCAGGCTGATCTGTCGAAATTATCTCCGTCGATGTTATCCAAGTTTGATGCTGTAATTAGCGACCTATCGAGCGTAAGCAGCCTATCCACCGCTGAAAGCAATTATTTGCAAAATGAGATATCGCAAAAAGGACTAGGGCTGATCATCAGGTCGGATAGCATGGATAAAAAAAATGGCTGGTTACAAAGAAGCTTTCCGCTGATCAGATCAGGGAATGCTCCTTTAAAACCATCGGTGTTGGCGATAGCAGGCTCAATGAGAACGGCTAAACTCAACATCGCCCCTGATCGCATCGGTCTAAAAAATCACAGTCGCGCTTTGGTTACCGACGACCAGGGGAAGGCTTTGACGGCATCAGTATTGAGTGGTTCAGGCAGGCTAATATTTACAACGCTGAACGATACCTACACCTGGGCACTATCAGGTAATAAAGTAGACTATGCTAACATATGGTCGGCTTTGCTGGACGAGGCATTGCGCAAGTTGCCACTAAACAAAACCTGGCAGGTAGACACTCGCATACCAATGCCGGGGCAGCAAGTGAGCATCACGTACGAAGGGCAATTTCCAGCGAACGGCGTTGTCATTAACCAAGATCGGGTTTACGCTGCGCAGGATGCATCGATGCCGTTCCGTCAAAGTTTTATTTATTGGCCTGAGCATGCCGGATGGCAGCAAATCAAGCCCGAAAACGGCACACCCTTTTGGTGGTATGCATGGCCTAAAGCAAGCTGGAAAAGCATCGTAGCGGCGCAAAGAATCGCGGCGACGCAAAAATTTGTCGACCAAAATAAGGCGACTATCGGCGGTTCTCACCAAGTGAACGTAAAAACCAAGATACCGATATCCAAGATCTGGTTTTTTATCCTATTTTTAGTGGCGGCTACCTTTTTATGGGCAGAAAGCAAATTCTTTAGCTCGTAGCCGACACATCATCACAAAACTGAACACAAACTAACTCATATCATTAAAAAGGAGGACTAACTTTGAAACGCAGAGATTTCATTTTCCTATCGGGCCTCGGTGCAAGCGCTATGATGCTGCCCGACCTCTCGGCCTTTGGCAGGTCTATCGACCCGCAGCAATTGCTGGATCCGATAGACATCAAGACAAAAAAAATGCTGGCCGACATTGCCCTTAACAGTGCCAAAACCCTGGGCGCAAGTTATGCCGACGTACGCATCGGCCGTTACTTATCGCAGAACGTTTCTACCCGCGAGCAGCGCGTGCAGAACGTATCTAACAGCGAATCATTCGGCGTCGGCATCCGTGTGATTGCCAATGGTTGCTGGGGTTTTGCGGCTACCAATGATGTAACTAAGGACGGCATGGCTAAAACGGCCGCCCGTGCCGTTGCAGTTGCTAAAGCCAATGCCAAGATCGGCGGTAAACCTGTGGATCTGGCCCCGCAAAAAGGCTATGGCGAGGTTAGCTGGAAAGCACCGATAGAAAAGAACGCCTTCGAGGTGCCTATCAAAGAGAAAGTTGAACTGCTATTGGCAGCCAATGCCATCGCGATGAAAGGCGGCGCTAACTTTGTCAACTCGGGTATCTCTACGATCAACGAGCAAAAATATTTCGCGTCGACGGACGGCTCATACATCGATCAGGATATCCATCGTATATCGCCTAACTTCAGCGTCACCAAAAGTGACCCGACCACAGGCGAGTTCCAAACGCAATCGGCGCTGTCATCCCCGATGGGATTAGGCTTTGAATACCTGACACCTTCGGAATCCGAAAAAGTAAAAGGCATCGTTACCCGCTATAAACAGCGTTACGATATCTTGGAAGACATTGCCCAGGCAACTCGCAATGTTGGCGAAAAATTAAAGTCGAAGTCGGTTGAGCCGGGTAAATATGACCTGGTTTTAGACCCGTCTCACTTATGGTTGACCATTCACGAGTCTGTAGGTCACCCTACTGAACTTGACCGCGTGCTGGGTTACGAGGCTAATTTTGCCGGCACCAGCTTTGTATCGCTGGATAAGGTAAAGTCAGGCACGTTCAAATACGGCAGCGAACATGTGAATATCCATGCCGATAAGTTACAAAAAGGGTCCTTAGGCGCGGTAGGTTACGATGATGAAGGCGTAAAATGCGGCGAGTGGGAGATCATTAAAGATGGTATTTTGGTTGGCCTGCAAGCTACCCGCGATCAGGCTAAGGTGATGGGGCTATCCGCCTCGCAAGGTTGCTGCTATGCCGACGGTTGGGATTCGGTGCAGTTCCAAAGGATGCCTAACGTATCGTTAAAACCGGGCAAAACGCCAATGTCGCCTGATGACATGATCAAGAATGTAGAGAAAGGTATTTTCATTGTTAATAACGGTTCGTTCTCTATCGATCAGCAGCGCTATAACTTCCAATTTGGCGGTCAGCTGTTTTACGAGATCAAGAACGGCAAGATCGTTGGTCAGGTGAATGATGTGGCTTACCAGGCCAACACCCGCGAGTTCTGGAACTCGTGCACAGGCGTTTGCGATGAAAAGGATTACCGTTTAGGCGGATCGTTCTCTGATGGTAAAGGTCAGCCGCAGCAGGTGAGCGCCGTGTCGCACGGTTCGTCTACCGCACGTTTTAATGGGGTAAATGTTATAAACACTAAAAAGAAGATCGGGTAATAACCATGGCCATATTAACGAAAGAAGAAGCACAAGCTTTATTAAAGAAAGTGCTTAGTTACTCCAAAGCCGACGAGTGTGAAGTATTTGTAGGCGGCAGCATCGGCGGTAATATCCGTACGGCGCTTAACGCGGTTTCCACTGCAGGCGAGACCGATACCACCAGTTTATCGGTAAGCTCGACCTTTGGCAAAAAGACGGGATCTGCAAGTATTAACGAGTTTGATGATGCATCGTTAGAGAAAGTTGTTCGCCGCTCGGAAGAATTAGCTCAACTTGCTCCCGAGAACCCGGAGCACATGCCACCATTGGGCCCTGCAACATTCAAGGATTCTATAACTTTTAATGCAGACACCGCCGCCATGACACCGGACACCCGTGCCGACCTGATCGCTCAAAGTATGAAGGCGACCAAAGAAGCGGGTTTGGTACAAGCAGGCTTCTTAGAGAACTCATCAGGCTTTAGCGCGACCATGAACAATAAAGGCTTGTTCGCTTATAACAAGTCGTCGGGCGTTACTTTCTCTGTCACTACCCGCGATGATGCAGGCAGCATATCGGGCTATGCCGCACGCGGTTTTACCGACATTAAAAAGCTGGATACCTACGGCGCGACCAAGATCGCTACCATAAAAGCCAACGCGTCTAAAAACGCTAAAGCTATCGAACCGGGTAAATATACCGTGATATTGGAGCCGACCGCAGGAGCTTATATGTTGGAGAACATGTTCCGTTTTGACGCAAGGAGTGCCGAAGAAGGCCGTAGTTTCCTGAGTAAAAAAGGTGTTAAAGGTGCTACCCGTTTGGGTGATCAATTGGTGGATGAAAAAGTATCGATCTACTCCGACCCTTTTAACCCTGATCTGCCAAGCGGCACCTGGAGCGGCGATGGCTTGCCATTAGAAAAAACCTATTGGATAGAAAAAGGCATACTGAAAAACCTCAGCTACTCCCGTTACTGGGCACAGCAAAAAGGCGTTAAACCGGTGCCGGGTCCAAGCAATATCATTATGGAAGGCGGCAACAGCACGCTCGAAGAAATGATCGCAAGTACCGAGCGTGGTATCCTGGTTTCGCGCCTTTGGTATATCCGTATGGTGGATCAGCAATCACTAATGCTTACCGGCCTTACACGTGACGGTACATTCCTGATCGAGAATGGTAAGATCAAAGCCCCGGTAAAGAATTTCCGTTTTAACGAAAGCCCGATCATCATGCTGAACAATGTGGAAGCCTTGGGTAAACCCGAGCGCGCCATCAGCGTAGAAAGCTACCGCAGCTACATGATCCCGCCAATGAAGATCCGCGAGTTCAACTTTACATCGCTGAGCGACGCGGTTTAGTCGAGTCATTTGCCTGACGGCGTCATTCGCTTCGCTTTCATTGGGTCATTAGTAAAAGAGGTGTTCCGATCGTTTTCGGAACACCTCTTTTCTTTTACCTTTCCGCACAAGACCAATGGCAGCGAAGCGCAATGCCCCAATGACGCCGAAGGCATAATGACAGCGAAGCCTACATCACCACACCCTCTATCGAATGCAAACCAATGCGGTTTCCTTCGGTATCCATAAAAACTGCCATGGTACCATACTCAGGGGCGATCAATGTTTTAGGGACTATCACCTGACCACCAGCAGATTCGATGCGATCGATAATAGCTTGGATATCCGGGTTGGCATTCAGGTAGATCAGCACGCCTTTGTCCGAAGGGCCGTGAAACTCGCTTGCTTCGCATAGTGCGCCGCCGATGCCGGTCATGGGGTCATTAATGGGAAACATCCTCATTTTGTAGCCGTCCATGTCCATTTTTGCCATTTCGATACCGAAGATAGCTTCATAAAATTTTTGTGCGCGGTCGATATCCGTAGCAGGGATCTCGAACCAGCTGATAGCGTTGTCAAATGTCATGATAATATTGATTGATCGGTTTCCCCGAAGTTAGAGATATCATCCGGTCTAAACAACAAATAAGCAGGTTATTATCACCATTCGTCGGTATTTTGTTATGCAACTATGCGAGGTGGTTATCTTTGTGTAAACAGGTAGTTATGAAACCACTAATAGTACTTTTTGTCGTTTTCGGGATCGCATGCGCCGTGACATTTTTCACGGTCGGTCATGTAGATCTGATGCTGAGCGGCCGCATCGCAATGGCTGTTATGCTGCAGTTTACAGCTATGGGGCACTTTAAATTTGCCGATGGTATGGCCATGATGTTGCCGCCTGTTATTCCATTTAAAAAACCAATGATATGGGCGACGGGAGTGATCGAGATAGCAGCCGCTGTCGGTCTGCTCACCAGCCTTTATCAAATGACTGGCAAGTTGCTGATCGTATTCTTTATCCTGCTCACCCCGGCAAATATCTATGCTGCAACAAAAAAGGTCAACCTGGAAAAAGCCAACTACGAGGGTGACGGGTTGAATTATCTTTGGTTCAGAATACCTTTACAAGTTTTGTTTATTTGGTGGGTTTGGTACTTCGCGATAGCCCCCTAACCCTTAACGGGGGGAACAACTTGCATACGTTTCCACGTTTTGTAAGCGTCCAGCATACAATGCCCACAGGGTCGATAGCCAAACGACAATGCTTCGTTCCCGTCTTTAAAGAACACCCTGTTGCTAACCTTCATTCGTTTACTCGATCGGCAATCCAGCCTGCCATAGATCATTAACTTGCTATTGCCACCAAACCTGATTTGACTGGTCAAGATTAATTTGGCTAAAGCACTTGTCCGGACAAAGTCTGTATCTCCCAAGCTAACGTGCTTAACCATTTACTTTAGCTGCTTCCCAACCGATCATGGCTGTTTTACGTTCAGGCCCCCAATGGTATTGACCAAATTCCCCGGTGGCTCGGATCACCCTGTGGCATGGGATCAAAAAGCAGACCGGATTACTGCCTATAGCACTACCTACCGCCCTTGATGCTTTTGGCGTTTGGATACTTTGGGCGATGCTGCCATAATCAGCCAACCCTCCCGACGGGATACGTAATAAGGCCTCCCAAACTTTGATCTGGAATGGTGTACCTTTTAGATGCAGTTTGATCTGATCGGGTTTGATATCTTCTGTGAAAATGCTCAAAGCATCTTGTTGAATATCGTCTGATGCCTCGCGATAATTAGCATTAGAAAATTGTTCCTGTAATTCTTTAAATGCCTGCTGTCTGTCATCCACAAAAGCCATATAACAAACACCTTTATCTGTCGACGCGATCAGTACTTCGCCAAATGGTGTATCGGCAAAGCTGTAATTGATCTGTAACGACTGACCGCCATTCTTGTACTCGGCAGGTGTCATACCCTCAATGTTCATGAACAGGTCGTGCAATCTACCGGTGCCCGATAAACCGGTATGATAGGCGGCATCGGCAAGGGTGGCGCGGTTCTCTTTTAGCATTTGGCGGGCATGCTCAATGCTGAGGTATTGTAAGAACTTCTTTGGGCTGATCCCCGCCCAATCGGTGAACATCCGCTGAAAATGGTAAGGACTTACATTCACCTTTTCGGCCACCTCGTCTAAGTTGGGTTGCGCTTTGAAGTTCTGTTTCAGATATGTGATCGCTTCGGCTATGCGTTGATAGTCTATGGCTTCTTGTGTTCCCATCGTTGTGTAAATTAATAAAACAAAATTACTGCGAAGCAAAAGCGATGAAACCCGAAACTTGCTATCTATTTTTGAGTATTTTTGGGAAATTCTCTGTCTACAATGGGTTATTCCAGCTTACAGTCCTGCATTACCGATCTCGAAAAAAATGGCCATCTGGTCCGCATTAAGCAAGAGGTGGACCCTCATTTAGAAATGGCGGCTATCCACCTGCGTGTTTACGAACATCAGGGACCGGCGATCTTGTTCGAGAACGTGAAGGGCAGTAAATTCCCGGCGGTATCCAACCTGTTCGGTACGCTGGATCGCTCCAAATTCATTTTCAGGGATACGCTGGATAAGATCAAAACACTGGTCGACATTAAGTCGGACCCGATGAAGGCGATCAAACAGCCTTTTAAATATCTGAACACCGGCTTGACGGCGTTCTCGGCCTTGCCGATGAAGGTGGGCAAGAACGCACCTATCAGCTTTGGCAAAACGCAGATCAGCGAGTTGCCGCAGATCGTTAACTGGCCTATGGATGGCGGTCCATTTGTGACCATGCCCCAGGTGTATAGCGAGGATATGGATAAGCCCGGCGTTATGAACGCTAACTTAGGCATGTACCGTATCCAATTAGCGGGTAACGAATATTTGCTGAACGACGAGATCGGTCTGCATTATCAGCTTCATCGTGGTATCGGCGTGCATCAAACCAAAGCCAATGCCAAGGGGCAACCCTTAAAGGTGAGCATATTCGTCGGCGGGCCACCATCGCACCCGGTCTCAGCTGTAATGCCGCTGCCCGAAGGCCTTTCAGAAATGACCTTTGCCGGGGCTTTAGGCAACCGCAGGTTCAGATATTTTTACGATGCCGAAGGTTTCTGCATCTCAGCTGATGCCGATTTTGTGATAACCGGCACGGTATATCCGCATCAAAATAAACCCGAAGGGCCTTTTGGTGATCACTTGGGTTACTATAGTTTAACGCACCCTTTCCCGTTGATGAAGGTGCACAACGTTTACCACAAAAAGGACGCGATATGGTCGTTCACCGTGGTTGGCCGGCCACCGCAGGAAGATACCAGCTTTGGCGCGCTGATCCATGAGATAACAGGTTCTGCCTTGCCACAGGAGATACCAGGCTTAAAAGCCGTTAACGCGGTTGACGAAGCAGGTGTGCATCCATTACTATTCGCTATCGGTAGCGAGCGTTACACACCATATATTAAAGAGCGCAAACCTCAGGAGATATTAACTATCGCCAATCACATCTTTGGTAAAAATCAACTAAGCTTAGCCAAATACCTGTTCATCGCCGCACAGGAGGATGACCCAAGTTTGGATATCCATAATATTGAAGGCTTTTTGAAACATATCCTGGAGCGTGTGGATCTTACCCGTGACCTGCACTTCCATACCCGTACCACCATTGATACGCTGGACTACAGCGGCAATGGATTGAACTCGGGCAGTAAAGTAGCAATCACTGTAGCAGGCGATATCAAACGTGAACTGTTCAGGCAGATGCCATCTAATTTCACCTTACCCAATATCTTCCCAGGATTTAAATTAGCCATGCCGGGTGTGTTGTCGATACAAGGTCCCAAATTTACCACCGAGGCTGATACCGAAAAGCAAATAGCCGTCCTGAACGATCATTTAAAAAACAAGGATCTGCAAGGTCTTCCATTGATCGTACTTTGTGATGACGCCTATTTCACTGCCGAAAATATCAGCAATTTGGTGTGGGTAGCTTTTACCCGCAGTAACCCATCGCACGATATCCATGGCATCAACAGCTTCACCGAGCATAAACACTGGGGCTGCAAAGGCCCAATGATCATTGATGCCCGTATCAAACCGCATCATGCGCCGGTATTGGAAAAGGACCCGGCGGCTGAGAAAAGAGTGGATGCACTGGGCGTTAAGGGTGGCCCGTTGGCGGGGATGATTTAAGTCAAAAGTCTCAAGTAGTTTTTTTACTTATGACTTTTGACTTCGAACTTAAGAC
The DNA here is from genome assembly GCF_015222005.1 of Mucilaginibacter myungsuensis. Lineage (GTDB taxonomy): Bacteria > Bacteroidota > Bacteroidia > Sphingobacteriales > Sphingobacteriaceae > Mucilaginibacter > Mucilaginibacter myungsuensis. The sequence goes on from NZ_JADFFL010000004.1 coordinate 100,075, forward strand.
TTATTGATGTATCATCACTAACAATTTCTCGGGCGTTTTATAGGTAGCCTGTTTGTATCGTAACGAGGCTACACCCACGCAAACCGTATCGGTCTTATTGCTTTTATCGGTGATCAATATTTTGGCCCGAACATCCGGTTCTTCATCTTCCATTCTTTCAAGCGTGTTCAACACAGCCATTACACTGTCGATAGCAGGCTTGCTGACTACGTTTAGTGTATAAGGTTTCGGAAAATATTTATCGAAACGGTCGCAAGCTATCCTGAACATGGTCGGCCTATCCAGTTCGGTGTATTTTATGGTGATGGATGAAACATCCTCACCCGGTGATTTAACTTTAGTTTGGCAAGCTCCAAGGGCTACTATAGCCAACAATAAAATAGAGATCCTTTTCATATAGATATTTTCTTCCTGATCACCGGTCAACCGTTCACTGATCACTATTACTTCAACTCATCCAATACTCTGAACAATTTTTGCCTCATCCCGCTGGTCGAACCGCTGTAATTATTTACAATGATAGCAAAACTCAATTCCCGTCCGCCTTTGGTTTGATAACCTGCGTAGGACAGGCCATCGTTAATGGTCCCGCTTTTCATCTTCATACCGTTATAGGTGGGTAAGCTCTCGAAATAATCGCCAAACCAAGATTCCGTTTTAACGGTCTTTAAAATACGGGCAAGGGTTTGCGTGGTGACCCGATCACCGGGGGATAGGCCGCTGCCGTCAACAATATTTAAGGCATTAGGGTCGATGCCTTTGTCCTTCCAAAAGTCTTTCAAAACGCTTACGCCGTTGGCGGTAGTTACGGGTTTACCCGCTTTCCAGGCAATGGTCTTGATCAGCTGCTCTGCATACAGGTTAACGCTTTTTTGGTTGAGCCAATAAATGATCTTGCTCAGGGTAGGCGATGTAATAGTAGCCAAAGGCTGCGCGATCACCGGCGTCGACTGTCCTTTTTCGGCTAAGCCCGAGGCTGATTCAACGTTCCCCGAAACCGTAATACCCAAACGTTTCAACGTATCCGCCAAACGAAATGCTGCATCGTAAGCCGCATCAGGTAGAGCTAATGATATGCTCTTCTTTGACTGATCAGTGGCGTAAGTGCCACGTAAGTAAAATGTCTGACTACCGACAGGCAAAAAGCCATAAGCCTTATCGCCGGTACCTGCAGGTGCATTGGCCAATTCGCTTTTAAATTGATAATATGGCATAGCGGGAACAGTACTGTTCACACCGATCAAACTGCCCGATGGGCCCGTCCGCAACTTCACGTCGAACTGATTTTCCCGCCAGGATAGGCCCGATGTACCTGCGCCGTAATAGTTGCCGATATCTTGCCATATCCAACCTTCGGGGATACTTTGCGTACCGAATATCGAGGCATCGCCAATAACTCTTCCGCTGATCTTTTTGATACCTGCTTTTTGTATGGCTGATGCCATTGTAGCCAAAACATTGCGTTCTTTGGTCGTTTCCCAACGCCAACTGCCTAAGGTCGGGTCGCCACCACCTTTGATAATGATATCGCCGTTGAGGATGCCATCTGCACTGATCGTTCCCGAATAACCTATCTGGGTTTGATATTGAAAATCCTTACCCAGCAAATAGAAAGCCGTGGCCGAGGTCAATGTTTTTAATGTCGACGCTGTGGCTAAGCCCATATCGGGGTTAGCGGCAAATACTAATTCTCCGGTCTTTGCGTCCATAACCGTTAGCGATACCGAAGCATAGCGGCATTGGCTATCTTGCTGCAATCTGTCAAAAGCGGTCTTCAGCTTTTGTTGCAGATCTTGGGCAGATGCGCTTATTGTTATAAAAAGAGAACCAAGTAATAATAGCTTATTCAGCTTCATCGGCAATGTTACGTTTAGCAAAATAATAGATAGGTACACCTATCAAAACGATAATGAAGCCCGGCCAGGTATATTCGGGTTTGTATTTTAATAACAGACCGCAAAAGGTAAGGCCCATAATAATGTAGATGGCCGGCAATACCGGGTAACCGAAGGCTTTGTAAGGTCGCTCCGCATCAGGGCGTTTAACGCGTAAGATGTAAATGCCGACGATGGTCAACACGTAGAATATCACCACCACAAAAGATATCATGTCCAGCAGGTCGCCGTATTTGCCGCTCAGGCATAGGATAGACGCAACGACGCATTGTATCCACAGGCCAAATTCAGGCACGGCATTCTTGTTCAGGTCGGCGGTCTTTTTAAAGAACAGACCATCCTTAGCCATGGTATAATAAACACGTGCGCCCGAAAGGATCAAACCATTATTACAACCAAAGGTCGACACCATGATCATCAAGGCGATGATCACCGTACCCACGTTGCCAAATATTACCGTCGAGGCTGCTACCGCAACGCGGTCCTTCTCTGCTGTGGCAATATCGTGTAATGGCAGTACGGCAGTGTACATAAAGTTGGCCGATACGTAGATGATGGTCACGATCATCGTACCTAAAAACAAACTTAAGCCAATGTTGCGTTGCGGGTTGCGCATCTCACCAGCTATAAAGGTCACGTTATTCCAGGCATCACTGCTGAATATAGAGCCTACCATAGATGCCGCTATCGCACCTAAAGCCGCCGCCATGGTCAGTTGGGTAACGGTACCGTCTTTAGCTAAACTGTGTATGTCCCAGGCGTTGGTCCAGTTGGCTTGCCAAACGTCGGGCTTCATCATAATAAAACCGAAAGCAATCAAGCCAAATAAACTTACCAGTTTGGTCAGCGTGAAAGTGGTTTGAATGATCTTGCCGCCTTTTACACCTTTTGTATTGATGTAGGTAAGTACAATGATCAATGCGATAGAAACCAGCTGCGCGGCATTAAGCTTAAAATTATAGCCACCGATCATGGTGCTGAATAAAATGTTGTCTTCGCTTACAGGGTGATATAAATAAGCCAAAAACTTAGAGAATGCCACCCCCACGGCTGCAATAGTGCCCGTCTGTATCACCGCGAAGAAACTCCAACCATATAAAAAAGCGATCAGTTTGTTGTACGATTCTTTTAGGTAAACATACTGCCCGCCTGCTTTGGGGAACATCGCGCTTAGTTCACCGTAGCTTACGGCGGCGGTCAGGGTCATAAATCCGGTGATCACCCACACGGCTATTAACCAGCCCGATGAGCCTACGTTGCGGATGATATCGGCACTGACGATGAATATACCCGAACCGATCATGGATCCGGCCACGAGCATGGTACCATCTAACAAGCCAAGCGATGCCTTAAGCTTTGGCGCTTCTTCTTTTTGTTGCATTTACTAAGTTTGGTTTAATGCTCTAAGCTATCTAAAATTTCTATAAATGCAGAGCCTGTGGCTGTAAAATTAAATTTGGTTATTTGCTTGTAACACCTAAATTTACATTTATCGCCTGTCCTTTGGCGAACCAACCAATTTTATAAACACTAATTATTAACTATGGATCTTTTGAACGAGTACCTTATTTATCTTATTCCTGTTTTTGGGCTGATAGGTATCCTTGTGATGGCGGTAAAATCGGCCTGGGTTACCAAACAGCCTACCGGCGATGCTAACATGAACCAGTTAGCGGGATACATTGCAGATGGGGCAATGGCTTTCTTGCGTGCGGAGTGGAAGATCCTGAGCTACTTTGTGGTAGTTGCAGGCTTGTTATTGGCTTACTCGGGCACTACGGTGACCAATTCGAGCCCGCTTATTGGCGTTTCTTTCCTGATCGGTGCTTTCCTTTCGGCCTTTGCGGGTTATTTGGGTATGCGCATCGCTACAAAATCAAACATACGCACTACGCAAGCAGCGCGTACCAGTTTAGCGCAGGCACTAAAAGTTTCGTTTACGGGTGGTACCGTGATGGGCCTTGGCGTTGCCGGCTTAGCGATCATTGGCCTGGGTTCTCTGTTCATTGTTTTTTATACGATGTATGTAAAGAGCGTAGGCGGCGATGTTAATGGCGACCAAATGGCTAAAGCTTTAGACGTTTTAGCGGGTTTCTCTTTAGGTGCTGAGTCTATCGCGCTATTTGCCCGCGTAGGCGGCGGTATCTACACCAAAGCGGCCGACGTAGGTGCTGACCTTGTTGGTAAGGTTGAAGCAGGTATCCCCGAAGATGACGTGCGTAACCCTGCCACCATTGCCGATAACGTAGGCGATAACGTAGGCGACGTAGCCGGTATGGGTGCCGACCTTTTCGGTTCTTATGTGGCTACCATGTTAGCTACGATGGTATTAGGTCGCGAGATCGTTTCTAATGATAAATTTGGCGGCATTGCCCCGGTGTTGTTGCCGATGGTGATCGCCGGATTGGGTTTGATATTTTCTATCGTTGGTGCAGCCTTGGTGAAGATCAAGAACGAGGATGACAGCGTACAAAAAGCGCTAAATATCGGTAATTGGTCATCCATTGTATTCACCGCTATCGCCACTTATTTTGTAGTGAACTGGATGCTGCCCGACGGACCATTACACCTGACCCGTGATCTGATCCCGGGAACTGCTACCTTAAAAGACGGCGTTGCCGAATACACCAAGTCAGGTGTTTACGCCGCGATCATCGTGGGCCTTGTTGTAGGTACATTGATGTCTATCATCACTGAATACTACACCGCCATGGGTAAACGCCCGGTGTTGAGCATTATACGCCAATCATCAACAGGTCACGCCACTAACATCATCGGCGGTTTAGCCGTGGGTATGGAATCGACCGTATTGCCGATCATCGTGTTGGCAGCGGGTATCTACGGTTCTTATCACTTTGCAGGCCTTTATGGTGTATCTATCGCTGCCGCAGGTATGATGGCGACCACCGCTATGCAATTAGCTATTGATGCTTTTGGCCCGATCGCTGATAACGCCGGTGGTATTGCCGAGATGAGCCAATTGCCTGAGGAAGTGCGTCACCGTACCGACAACCTGGATGCTGTGGGTAACACTACAGCCGCTACAGGTAAAGGCTTCGCGATCGCTTCTGCAGCGTTGACCTCTTTAGCTTTATTTGCTGCCTTTGTGGGCGTAGCCGGTATCGAGCATATCGATATTTATAAAGCCGACGTGTTAGCCGGTCTGTTCATTGGTGGTATGATACCTTTTATCTTCTCGGCGCTTTGTATCTCGGCCGTTGGTCGCGCCGCGATGGCGATGGTAGAAGAAGTTCGTCGTCAGTTCCGCGAGATACCGGGCATTATGGAGTACAAAGCTAAGCCTGAGTACGAAAAATGCGTGGCTATATCTACCCAAGCTTCTATCCGCGAGATGGTGGCCCCGGGTCTGATCGCGCTGATCACCCCGATCATTATCGGTTTCGCATTCGGTCCCGAGGTATTGGGCGGTCTGTTGGCCGGTGTTACCGTATCGGGCGTGTTGATGGGTATATTCCAAAGCAACGCCGGTGGTGCCTGGGATAACGCTAAAAAATCTTTCGAGAAAGGTTGCGAGATCAACGGCGAGATCTACTACAAAAAATCTGAACCGCATAAAGCATCTGTTACCGGTGATACCGTAGGTGATCCTTTCAAAGATACCTCAGGTCCGTCTATGAATATTTTGATCAAGTTGATGTCTATCGTTTCGTTAGTTATCGCGCCGCATTTGAATCACTCTTTAGTAAATAACAGTGCACGTTTGCAACAGGAAATGAATAAGAAACCTGTTGTTACGCAGGTCATAAAGGTAGATAAAAAGGCGTTGTAAAGATAAAAACCATGTCAGTCTGAGCTTGTCGAAGACTTGTGCGTGAGGACCTGCAACTGTGGTTCGACGGGCTCACCACGACAACCATAATTTAAAATGAAGGGATGTTTTTCAGCATCCCTTCATTTTTTATCTGAACCGTAATTTGTAGAATAAACGAATTTGGTCGTGCTCATTTCATAAAGTCCTGTTCAGGCGAAATGCAGACTCCATAACACATTGATTTACAGAGCACACTCAAGTGTATATGGTGTATATGGGTGTATACACTCGACCGTATACACCTACATCCTTACAACTTATCCAACCTAAAGTATCCTAAATGCACCTCATCCTCAGGCAGGTCAGCCTGCGGTGTGATCAAAATGTGGTATTTCTCTTTTTGCTCGGCGGTAAGCATGTCTTCGATGTTGTAAATATCATCCACGTCTATACCATATTTATCATCGATGTGAGCATTAGCGCCTTTCATCCCTTTGATGGTGTTGGTCTTAAAAAAGACCGAACGCTTAGCCTCTTGGATCGCTTGTCCCCTATCAGCTTGCACCGTCAGCACCACGTAATGCTGCTCCTCTAATTTACCTTCCTGGTAACCGCCCAAATTGACGAAGAACAGCTTCTCCGGCGGCAATACTGGCACATCCTCTTTCAAGATCACCCTTACCGAATAGCCATCAACGCTTGTCACTTCGCGCCACCCGTCTATATGCAGGTTTGCGCTGGTACCACGCCAAAATCTTTTCAGGGCCGGTACCATATCTTTCAGATCTGCGGCGATGCCGAAAAAGTAATCGTGTTGTTCAACATGCCTGCCCGGTGCTTTGGAGCCTAAAAGCAGCATATAGAGTTTAAGATGAAGTATATTTTGCTGATCAGTCATCATTTAATATCGTTTTGATTATCGCATCCGATGCTGTGTCGCAAAAATCAAGCCCGGAGTAATCCGGATTGAAACCACCGATGTAGGGTACAGCCATCATATAAATACGTGGGTTATAGGCACCATAACTATCCAGCACCTGAAAGTTATCATTGATGGCAATACCGGGTACGTTCAAATAATAATTACCATCGCTGCCTTGCTGTACATCTTCATTGCCACCGTCTTGTTGTTCCTTGCCGATGGAGTTGCTTTTGAATCGTACCCGAGCCGGACTTATCGACCTACCATCCAAAAGACCTTTAAAGGGAACATCTGTATATGACATGTGTGGCTGGCCGACACAATCAACATACGTTTGATAGTGCTTGATCTGCTGTTTACCATCATCATCGGTATAATGATAAAGTGCACCTCCGGCTTCATTAGGTTCAACAAAGCTGTCATCCCCAACGGAAACCATTTCAAGTAAACCCGCCTTGTGCAGCGCCAGCAGCTGCTCGCACGAACTTTGAGGAACAAAAGCGATCACTATAGAGATGAGCGGCATAAGTGTTTTTTTAAGTCGCTGCATATCCTCCGCAGGCAAATATTTGGCAGGATAATTTAAACTATAACTTAAGATGGCCAACATTTCCTTCCAGTAAACAGATTCTCTACGCTGGATCGACTTCTCTGCCTCCATATATTCAGCTTCAAAAAGGTTGAACGGGTCTACTTGTTCCCTTACTTCCATCATTTCGGTCACAAACTCTTCCATATTCATACCGCGGATACGTTCGTAAAACTCAGGGTCATTTTTACGGATGCCGGCTTTAAAGTTTTCTTCAAAAAGATGATCGAGCGACAGCAAGCCTCCATGCTCTGAGCTATAGTTTTGCATATCCTCTTTGGTCAACGTATCATCGGCAGATAGATGAGGATCTTTTAAATGGAACCTGACAGCTGGCAGCAGACCGCTGCGCGCATGCATAACCATTTTAAAATTAGCGCTATCGGGATCGATCTGGTAAGACAGTTTACCATCAGCGCTTTCAATAAACTTTCCGTTTGAACGCGCAAATGTCCTTACAGCATCAATTGCAGTAAGCGACGCACCCCTAATTGCTACCGGATGATCTAATTTCATTGCCAGTTTACTTGGCGGATAAGGCGAATCAAAGTATCCCGATATTTTGCCCTCATGCTTTTTAGCCCAGGTGTGGCCAATGCAAACTACTACTTTATCAAAAGGGATTTGTTCGCCATTATTTATTTCGACTATCGTAGTGGACCTATCCGGTTTATCGACAATATCGGTAACCTCGCTTTCGTAACTGATAAGATACTCCAACCCTGCCCTATCGGCTCGCTCACATAGCAGACGGAACTGCTCTGTAAGGTAATGTCCGAACAGTAATCGGGGCAGCACTTTATAGTCGTTATATTTTTGTAGGGTGATATCGAATTGATCAAGCACATTTTTTGGTGCGGTCTCTATCCATTGTTCCACAGAGGTGATCAGCTCCGGTATCTCATTGCCGGATACATTTGTAATATGTTCGGGATTAGCACCGATCTTACTATAAGGCATACCCGAGCCTAACTGTTTACCTTTCTCGAAAATGGTGACGGCTATATCCGTCTGACCACTTTCCAACAGTTTTTTGAACATGAAGAGGGCACTCGGCCCTCCGCCTAATAAAGCAATGCGTAGTTTTTGTTCCAATTTATTCAGGTCGATCAATTATTCTCGATAGCTATAATTAATAATAAGCTTAAATTGTTTCACTACTAATTAAATATCGGGTCAAAATATCGTTAGCGTTTCTCGGCCCACAGATAAGCTCTTTTTGTTGGATGCTCCGTCCCTTCATACGGATAGCGTTCTATCGTTTCAACCATTTTAAAGCCGGACGCTTTTAATGCATCGACCACTTTATTTGTCGGGAAAAATGTGAAATCGATATCTACCGACTTACCAAAAATTCATCGCGATGAAAAATTTCGTCGCCGATATGGAACGATAATAAGAAATGACCACCCGGCCTAAGCACACGATCGATCTTTTGAAAAGCGATAGACAATTGGGCCATATCAAAATGAACGATTGCATAAAATGCCACCACCGAACCGAACGAGCTGTCCGCAAATGGCAGGGCCAACATATCGGCCGTTTCAAATTTGATATCCGGGTTCAAGTTGCCGGCTACAGCGATTATCTCGTTAGAAAGATCGGTGCCTAAAATATCGGCCATACCATTGTCCGCTAAGAACCGAATGGTTTGTCCCGGTCCGCAACCCAGATCCAGCATTGGTCCTTTTGCAGCATTTTCATTTGCAAATTGGCGTAGCAGCATCCGGTCAAAGGGTTTGCCCGCTAATTCGTTATACAAACCTTTGGCATACTCTTTAGCGGTGGCGTTGTAACAAGCAATTACTTTTTGGGGATCCATAATGGAGCGTTTTATTTTACTTATCCATCTGATAGTTTATTTATCTAAATAGTTTGGCGGAAAAAACTGTTGGCCATATCGTTCACCGACCGTCACCAAATTTTCGTTGCTTCGGCATCCATTACCGGAGGTGGCAGGAAATGCCCAGCCTCGACAGGCTGACCGACCTCTAAAAAGAAATCTTCCATCCCCGCCGGCATCACGGTGCAAAGTAAATGTACCAGCGTGTTGGACCTGTTCTTGAAAAAATGCACCAAACCACCTTTGGGGATGTTGACGAACGTACCTGCTTTTGCAACATAAGTACCTTGCTCGGTTGTAAATTCTACCTCGCCATCTACAATATAAAAAGATTCCTGCACATCGGCATGAGCATGCGGACCAGGGCCGCAACCGGGAGGCACCAGCATTTCTATCAAGGCATATTCGCCACCCGTATCGCGCCCGCTAATGATCACCCGGTAAGTACCGCCGCCTACCGAAATACTTTGCCCCGCCCCAGGGGCAATAATAGTTGCCGTTTTTATTGAGTTTGTCCATACCTGCTAAACGTCCCCATTTTTAAATTGTTGGATGTATAAAATTAAGGTTATTTTACTTGTGCTTTTATATTGTTACACGCATTATAAAAGCTTAGCTTTTTGTTTGTTATATTTGATATACATGAAACCGCCTTTGAAATATTTGATCACCGTTGCGGTGCTGTTACTATCGCTGACCGTAAGAGCGGCCTCCATCTTAATACCGATGGATGACAGGCAAAAAGATCACTTAAAATCATACGGCGTAGCGTTTTGGGTGTTGAAGAACAACCTGACGGTAGATTGGTTGCTCAATTACCGTGGCGGCAGTTTCATGATCAACTACAGCAAGGCTATCGAGGATGAATGCAAGATCCGCGGCATCAGCTACGAGGTTTTGCCCGATGCACAGGTAGCCGAGATAACCACACAGATCAATGACCCATCGGTGAATATGGATATCGTCAAGTTGGAGAAAGCCCCCAAAGTAGCCCTGTACTCACCAAAAAGCAAAGGCAACTTAGAAGATGCCGTTGCACTGGTGCTGAAATATGCGGAGATACCTTACGAACATGTTTACGATGAGCGCGTATTAAAAGGCGACCTGAAGAACTTTGATTGGGTGCACTTGCACCACGAGGATTTTACCGGGCAATATAGCAAAGGCATGGGCGCATCAATGGGCGGCTTCCGTGGCGGAGGCGGCATGGGCGGCTTTGAACCCGGCTTTGGCGGTCGCAATGAATTTGGTGGTGTCGGCATGCGGGGCGGAGTTGGCAACACTAATCGCTTATCGCAAGAAGAGAACGAAGAGAGTAAGCCCGCACAGGAGGCTTTAGCCAAAAAATTAGGCTATAAAAAAGTATCAAAAATGAAGCTGGACGTTGCCCGGCAGATACGTGATTTCTGTACCAATGGCGGTTTCCTCTTCGCCATGTGTTCTGGCGCGGATAGTTTTGATATTGCTTTATCCGCAGCCAATACCGACATTGTAGATGAAGTATATGACGGCGACCCGCCTGATCCTGATGCACAATCCAAGCTGGATTTTACGCAGACCTTGGCCTTCCAAAACTTCAACGTGGTCACGGGCCGCTCACGTCGTTTTAGCGATATCGATGTATCGGATACCCGCCGCATAGAGCAATCGCGCGACTTCTTTACCTTATTCGATTTTTCGGCCAAGTGGGATGCCGTGCCAAGCATGCTAACGCAAGACCATGACCGGGTAGTTAAAGGTTTTAAAGGCCTGGCTACCGCTTTTGATAAAACCAAACTAAAGCCGGGCGTTACCATCATGGGCGAAATGAGATCAGTTGGTGAAGCACGCTATATCCATGGCGAATATGGCAAAGGCCAATGGACATTTTATGGCGGCCACGACCCCGAAGATTATCAACACAGCCCCAATGAGCCACCTACCGATCTTTCATTGCACCCAAATTCTCTCGGGTATAGACTGATCCTGAATAATGTATTGTTTCCGGCAGCTAAGAAGAAGAAACAGAAGACGTGATCGGTGGTCGGTGATCGGCGACCAGTTACCCGTTGATCAGTAAATAGTGAATTGTCATCGTATAGCCCCATCGCTCCTTTAACCTTTCACCTACTTACTCAACTAAAACATTTTAGCAAAAAGATTTGCGTGTCTGGTTTGAATTTCTATTTTTGAGAAATACATAACCTATCTGCTATGATCAATTTCAAAACCGTGACCATTCTTAGGGCATTCTTGTGCTTTACACTGTCGCTTGTCATGTCCAATTCTGTAGCCCAGCAAGCTACCAAAATATCGCCCGGCGTATGGAAGATCGTTTACGGAGAACAAGAAGCTATAAAACCGAGCGACTTTAAAGCTAAAGAAATGGCTGATGCCATGGGTAAACTGCCTGCAGGCAACGATGTGCCATTGGTATTGAAAGGCATTAAGTTCAGTCAGATGAGCAGCGGTGTTTTGGCCGAGTTAGGTATGGAAGATAACGAACGTTTTTACGGGTTCGGGTTACAAGTAAACACATTTGAGCAGCGAGGCCTCCGTCGGGAGATCAGGACCAATAGCCAAACTATCGGCAATCTGGGTTTCAGTCACGCGCCGATGCCTTTCTATATCTCATCTAAAGGATACGGAGTGTTGGTGAACAGTTCGCGCTACGTCAACTTTTACATGGGATCGCAACATAAACTGGCCGAAGCTACGGCAGGTAAAGAAACGGCCAAAGCCAACGAGCCAGGTTCATCACCCGAGGAGTTGTACCGCAACAAGAACCGGTCCTCATCCAACGTAGAGATACAGATAAAAGGCGCCAAAGGCATGGAGATATTGGTTTTTGAAGGGCCTACCATGCGTAATGTGATGGAGCGTTATAATCTGTATTCGGGTGGTGGTGCTTTGCCGCCAATGTGGGGATTAGGCTTTAAGTACCGCGCTAAAAATACTTTTACGCAAGCCGAAGTATTGGACTTTTCGAAGTACTTCCGCGATAATCATATCCCATGCGACATGTTCGGGTTAGAACCAGGTTGGCAAACGGCGGCTTACTCCTGCTCATACGTTTGGAACAAAGATAAATACCCAACGCCTGATAGTCTGATCAGTATCATGAATGGCCGCGGTTACAAACTCAACCTTTGGGAACATGCTTACACCCACCCAACCTCCCCAATATTCTCGGCCATAGCGCCGTTCTCGGGTAACTACAAAGTTTGGAACGGTGCCGTACCCGATTTCACCTTGCCTAAAGCCCGTGCGATCTTTGGCGATTATCATAACAACACCTTCATCAAAAAAGGGATCTTATCCTTTAAATTGGATGAGTGCGATGCCGCTTATTACGATGATGGCAGCGGTGAGTGGAGTTTCCCTGATATTGCCCGTTTTCCGTCCGGTATGGACGGCGAGCAAATGCGCCAATCTTTCGGACTACTTTATCAAAAGACACTGCTCGACGAATACCGCAAAGAGAACATCCGCAGCATGATGGAAGTGCGCGCCTCGCACCTGTTCGCCTCGCCGTATAACGCGGCTATTTATACTGACATGTACGACCATGGCGACTTTGTAAAGATGATAATCAATTCGGGTTTTTCGGGGACTAATTGGTCGCCCGAAGTTAGGGATATCCGGTCAGAAGAGGACCTGATCCGTCGTTTGCAAACCTCGGCCATGTCCGCCCATATGAATGTAAATTGCTGGTTCCTTAAAAACCTGCCGTGGTATCAATTTGAGCGCGATAAGAACAATAAAGATATCTTGTTACCAAACGCTAAGGAGATAGAGCAAAAGGTTAAAAAACTGATCGAGACACGTATGAGCCTGATCCCTTATCTGTACGCCGCTTTTGCTGATTACCATTACAAGGGCATCCCTCCTTTTAGGGCTATGGTGATGGATTACCCGGATGATAAGGAAACCTTTAAACTGGACAATCAGTATATGATGGGTGAAAGTATCATGTGCGCCCCGTTCATCAATGGGGCATCTACCCGAGATGTTTATTTCCCGGCAGGCAACTGGTACGATTTTAACAGCGGCAAGAAATACGCAGGCGCTCAAAAGCACAAGATCACCATGAGCCTTACTGAAATGCCAATGTTCGTTAAAGAGGGGACTATCCTGCCTTTAGCCAAGCCTATAGAATTTGTATCACCAACAACCGTATTTGATATCACATGCAAAGTTTATGGTAATGCCGAAGTGAAGCCTGTTCACCTTTTTGAAGATGACAGTAACAACTTTGGTTATGAAGCCAATAAATTTGCCTGGCTTAACCTGAACTGGAAGAACGGTAAAGGCAGCACCACCCGCGATGGTAAACAGGTTAAGAAACTTTATAACATTAGCAGTTGGAGCAAGGTTGAATAGTTCGCTACTTAATATTCAACGCTAACCGTGCTGCTATTTTTAAGTAAGGATAACGGCGGTCGAGCTCGGGTTTGTCCTGATAGTTACCCTCCAGCCCGTAATAACCGGATTGCGCCATGGCGTGTAAATTACCCACCATGCGATAACTCACCTCGCCTGATACCGTGTGGAGGAAGTAATTGGAATGGTTTCCGTTTACGGTCCTGGTCCAGCCGCCATTGTAATTGGCAGTGAAAGCCAGCCTGTCTTTATAACAGATCTTGCCGCCGCCGTTCACACCGAATCCAACTCCGTAGTCATAATTACGCCCCGCAGCCAGGTAGGCAGCCGGTACAGCAGCTAACAAGATAGGCCCCATACCAACGGTAGTATTGATCTGAATATCTTTTATAGGTTTAAACTCCGAGTACAAATTAGCTTTTACACTTTGACCGCCGTAAAAGAAAGCCGCCGTGTGGATATAATCGTAATTGGCCGACAGCACCAGCAGTTGCTTAACCTCTTCGGCATTATTCAATTGCCAACCTGTTAGTGATCCATAAACGGTCACCATGTTTATAGCAGTGCTATCATCCTTACCAACCTCGGCGTTGATCACGATATTACTGAACGGCACCCTGAAACCTTCTGAGGGTGTACCATATAATAGTTTAGCGTGAGCGTACCAGCCGGACTGAGCACTGCCGCCAAACAAACTTTGACTGGTTGCATTGAATTTACGGTAACCCACATCAAATTCGGCAGTGATCTTTGATGAGTCGTCCTGTAAAGTATTTGACGTTACTTTTCCCCACTTACCATCAAGGATACGATTAAGCCCACCTGCGGGGTTAATAATGAAGCCGGCTACCTCTGCTGCTTGTCTTTTAAACCCTCCGGTGTGGTTATTGATGATCTTGTTAGATAAGCGGTGCGTCATCTCGCCCAGTACAACGCCGCCAAAAGTGGTATTAATAAAATCGTTGGGAGCGGGTGCTTGCTTCTCGGCAAAGGTCTCCCACAAATAACTGCCGGCCGCTGCGCCCCCTGCCGACTGCCAAAAATTGTAACCGCTTGACCGGAAAGAATTATAAAAGATACTACCGTGATACGGATGGGCAAATTGATTGGTATGAAACGGGTCGTTATCCCAAGCCCAACTGCTTGGCTTAATATTAGTTTTTGTCGATTCCCAGGATATATTAGCGAATTCGACTTTACGGATGGTGCGGTTCACAAAAAATGGCACCAACTGTGCGGCAGCAAAAGGTATCATTGCCCGCCCAAAACGGGGCGGGTTTCCTAAGCTATCTCGCCTTGCACGGCGTTGAGCAGCGCGCGATGGCTTGGTTGGCGCGTAAAAAGGCGCATCTTGGCCTAAAACTTCATCAACACTGACAACGGCGAGCATCACGATCATCATAAAACGTAAAGTGCTTCTGCAAAAGATTGTAAAGGTAGCTTTCATCTAAAAGTTTCCTACGGCGGGTTGATCTGGCAACTGGTAGCACAGGTTCGTTTTCGGATAGGTAGTTAACTGCTTAACGTCGATTTAGTTTTTAGCTCGACCGCATTTTACCGGTCCTGAAATAAAAAATGCCCGTTGCATTGGCACGGGCAGTATATACACAACTTATATGTTTTATTATTTTAATTCCTTGATCTTAAAATTACGATAGCTCACCGTATTACCGTGATCCTGGATCAAGATGTGGCCTTTAGGCGCTTCGCCAAATTCTTTCCAGTTTTTGTATTTGCTGATAGCCACCAGATCGCGGAACTCTTTTGAATGGCGATCGTACGATACCACTTTAGTGCCATTCAGATAGTGTTCAACTTTACCGTCGGGATAAGCAACAACACGGCCGGTATTCCACTCGCCGATCGGGTGGGTGATCTCTTTAGTTTTTGTGGATGTGATCAGGTCATATAACGATGACATGGTGCGGTTACCATTGCGGCCTAATTTTGCATCAGGGTGCAGGTCATCATCCAAAACCTGGTATTCTAAACCGATAGCTGAACCTGAGGTTTTCTCAGCCAGAGTAACAAAGTATTTAACGCCGCTGTTAGCGCCCGGGGTCAATCTGAAATCGAAAGACATATCGAACGCGCTGAACTCTTCGGTAGTAACAATATCTCCCACAAAAGCCGACTCCTTACCGTCTGATCCCTGAATGGTCAGCAAGCCATCCTTGACGATCCAGCCTTTAGGGTTATCGGGGAATTTATCCATGTTGGCACCTTTCCAGCCTGTGGTTGTCTTACCGTCGAACAGTAATTTATAGCCCTCTTTCTTCTCCTTCGCCGTCAGGGTGTTGATCTTTTGGGCCATAGCCGATTTACCGATCAGCGTTCCCGTCAATAACAATGCTACACCAAGGGTGTATATGGTCTTTACTTTCATGTATTGTTTATTTTTTTATTTAGTCAGACTGTTTAAATACTTAATGGTTTGAGGCACCTGCGTAATTGCATCCTTACTTTCATCCTCGATGTAGTAATGCTTCACTCCTGCTTTCTTAGCGGCTTTCATGACGGCCGGGATATCGATCTGTCCTGTACCTAACACCACATCGTTATTAGGGTCGGTACCGCCTGATAGACTACCGCGTGCTACGCCTTGCTTCAAGTCCTTTAAGTGTAAAGCCTTATACCGCTTTCCATATTTGGCAAGCAAAGCCGCCGGATCGAACCCCGGGAAGAACACCCAAAGGATATCCATCTCCATGCTTACGTATTTGGGATCGGTGTTTTTAAGGATATAATCATAAAGCGTACCGTCCTCGTAAGGCACATACTCAAAGCCATGGTTGTGATAGATGAACGTTAGCCCATGTTCCTTTTTCAGGATCTTGCCGTACTGGTTAAAATCGGCTACGGTCTGTTTAGCGTTCTCTAACGTAAAAGTACCTTTATGCGGTATGCCTGATACACGCACATATTCCGCACCCAAGATCTTGGCTACGTGTGCAACTTCATCCGTCTTTTTAGTGAAGTCATCATAACTTACACCGTATGACGATATTTTGATGCCGCGCTCATCACACATGCGTCGCAGGTCTTCTGGATTTTGTTTGAACAAGCTGGAGAACTCAATATCCGTTATCCCGTTACCCTTAACAATATCCAGCGTACCCGGCACATCTTTAGCGAACTGGTTACGATACGTGTACGACACAATACCCGGAGCCTCGGGAAACAACAGCTTTTGCGCATATCCCGAAACCGAACCGGCCACTAAAGCCGCCGACAGTATGATCTTTTTATATGATGCTAACATGCATTAAACTTTAGGTTCCCAACCCGGAGCGTAGCTACGTTTCCATAGCTTTTGTGCTTCGGGATCATTTATAATGTGGCCATTCTTAGGATCAACTTTCAGGTCGCGGCCTACGCGCCAGGCTATGTTGCCTAACTGCATCCCCAGGATACTTTTATGACCGATCTCGGCACTGCAATTAGCTTCTTTATTATTGCGGATACTATCCAAAAAGTTAGCCACGTGCAGGCTATCCATGCCCAAACTAACGCTGGCGGTGTTACGGGCATCAACGGTATCTTCTTTTATTAAAGATTTTACATCCTTGATCAGCTTGCCATCCAGATCGTAAACTTTATAG
This sequence comes from Mucilaginibacter myungsuensis, assembly GCF_015222005.1. Taxonomy (GTDB): domain Bacteria; phylum Bacteroidota; class Bacteroidia; order Sphingobacteriales; family Sphingobacteriaceae; genus Mucilaginibacter; species Mucilaginibacter myungsuensis. Next base: position 117,060 of record NZ_JADFFL010000004.1, read on the forward strand.
CTATCGCCGCCGGTATCTAAACTACCTTTATCGCCGTAAAAAATGATACCGCGATCCAATTCTTCGGTCTTACGACCATTCGCGCTGCGGCCTTCCCACATCAGCGACACACGACCGGGAAAATCCATGGTGATGATCTGTGTATCAGGGGTCTCCCAATCGTCTTTATAATTATAGCGACCGCCTATCGATGCGACCTTGGTCGGGTAATCAACACCAAGTCCCCAGCGGGCTACGTCAACCTCATGCGTGCCGTTATTCAGGGCTTCGCCGGTTCCCCAATTCCAGAACCAGTGCCAGTTATAATGGATAAGTCCGTCTTTATAATCCATGCGTGGTGCAGGGCCTTGCCACAGGTCATAGTTCAATTCGGCAGGTACCGTTCCGGGTTTCAGTACATTCGGACCACGTTTATTGGTGTACCAGGTCTTGGCCAAATACACACGACCGATGATACCATCGTGCAGTTCCTTAATACCCTGCGTCAACACAGGTGCCGAGCGACGCTGTGCGCCCATCTGTACTACCTTTTTATATTTTTTAGCGGCAGCTACAGCCAACTCGCCCTCGTGCGGGTTATGGCTTAGCGGTTTTTCTACATAAACATGCTTACCTGCCTGGCATCCCATAATGGTAAGCGGAGCATGCCAATGGTCTGGAGTTGCGATGTAGATCGCGTCGATATCCTTGTTTTGTAGCACCTTGCGACAATCGCTTTCAGTGGTCGGCACGTCAGCTTGTTTAGCATTAGCTACTGCTTTAAGTGCTTTTGCGTAAACACGGGTGTCTACATCGCACAAAGTGGCAACCTTGCAATCGGCTTGTTTAACAAAAGTGCCGGCCATGCTGGTACCGCGTCCGTTAAGACCGATCAGCGCTACATTGATACGCTCGTTAGCGCCAATGATGTTGCGATAACTTTTGGCGCTCATACCCATCAGGCTGTTACTGGCCGCAACGCCGGCCGATGCTACTGCAAGTTTTTTTAAGAATTCTCTCCGTTTTTCCATCTGGTCAAACAATTAGGGTTTCATATAATTGGAATACTAACATAGGGATTATATCCCGCAAATGTTAATGGCAACATGTTATTTACAATAGCGTATTGCGCAAACGTTTGCGAAATGTAGCCTGATATAGTTAGGATATTCATCCGATCCCTCATATTTGTAAATGACCGTTCACCGTCTTTTAATTATCCTGCTGTTTTTATCGCTCACCTCGTGCAGTAAAAGTACGCCTGCCCCCATCGATACCTCTATGGTCATACCAACCAACGTATTACCGCAAGGCTTTGCAAAAGGTGCCGACATTGGCTGGCTATCTGAAATGGAAGCATCGGGCATGAAGTTTTACGAGAGCAACGGAACGCAAGCCGACCTTATCGATGTGCTGAAAAGCAAAGGCATCAACTCCATCAGGCTGCGGGTTTGGGTTAACCCGGCAAAAGGTTATTGCGGCAAGGCCGATTTGGTCGCCATGGCTATCCGCGCAAAAAACAAAGGCATGCGCCTGATGATCGACTTCCATTACAGCGATACCTGGGCCGATCCGGGCCATCAGGCAACTCCCGCCGCCTGGGCCGCATATGATATTACCGCACTGCAAAAAGCAGTTTACGACCACACGTACGATGTATTGAACACTCTTAAAACGAACGGCGTTACACCCGAGTGGGTACAAGTTGGTAACGAGAGCAACGACGGTTTTCTTTACCCTTTAGGCCAGATATCTACCGGCAACGGTGCCAACTACGCCAAACTGACCAATAGCGGCTATGATGCCGTTAAAGCCGTAGATCCAAATATAAGGGTCATTGTACACGTATCTAACGGATATGACAACAGCCTGTTCCGTTGGCATTTTGATAGTATGGTGAGTAACAATGCTAAGTTCGATATGATAGCCATGTCGGTCTACCCGGCCGTGGCCGATTGGAAGGACCACCTTGCCAAAGTGAAAGCCAATATGACCGACTTGATCAGCCGTTACGGCAAGCCGGTGGTGATCAGCGAGGTGGGCATGGATGTTAATGCACCAAAAGCTACGAAGGATATGCTGACCGCACTGCTCACCCAGACCGGCAGTTTCGGTGACAATGGCATCGGCGTATTTTATTGGGAGCCGCAATCCTATAACTGGAACAATTACTCGTTAGGTGCATTCGGCGCTAACGGCCGGCCAACTATAGCCATGGATGCCTTTTTGCTAAATTAGAGGCTTGCCGCAAATGCCCCGATAAATGTCGTTGTTGCACAGCACCGAGCATTGCCGCAAGCTGTTATCTTTGACCTGAGCAAAACTAAAACAATTATGGCAACTCAAATTTTTGTTAACCTACCGGTGAAAGACCTCAACAAGTCCAAAGCCTTTTTTGAAGCACTGGGTTACTCCTTTAACCCTCAGTTTACTAACGAAATGGGCGGTGCGTTGGTTATCGGCGATAACATTTTTTATATGCTGCTTACCGAGGATTTCTTTAAGACGTTTACTAAAAAAGAACTGGCAGACAGAGACAAAACTATCTCTGCCATCAACTGCCTATCTGCCGAAAGCCGCGAGCGTGTGGACGAGATATACGACTTGGCTATTGCTAACGGCGCCAGCCCGGCACAAGATGCTACCGACTACGGCTGGATGTACGGCCGCTCGTTCTTAGACCTGGACGGCCATCATTGGGAATTTGCCTACATGGATCCGGCAGGACCACCTGCGGAGTAGTTTGCAGGTGCGAGTTTGCAGTTTGCATAGTTACGTTTTACCCACTGCAAACTGCTAACCCATAACTGCCTACTGAAATGATCTACCAAATTGATCGTTTTTCAACATTAACAATTTGTGGATAAACCCTCGGCAGTTTTTTGCATTTTTACGACGAAAAACAGCATTACGATGGGCCAATATTATATTATAGATTTCGATAGTACATTCACACAGGTAGAGGCGCTTGATGAGCTGGCCCGCATCTCGTTGAAAGACCGCCCCGACCGTGAAGATATCTATAAGCAAATAGAGGACCTGACCAACGCCAGCATGGAAGGCCGTTTATCGTTCACCCAAAGTTTAGCGGCGAGGGTCAAGTTGTTAGAAGCTACCCGGGACGATCTTAAATTGCTTGTAAAACATCTAAGGAAAAAAGTGTCGGTATCGTTTTCCCGCAACAGCGTTTTCTTTAAGAACCACGCCGATGAGGTCCTTATCGTATCAGGCGGATTTAAGGAATTCATCACACCCGTTGTTTCTGAATATCACATCAAGCAAGAAAATATCTACGCTAACACCTTCTTATTTGACGAACGTGGAAAGATCATTGGCTACGACGAGACCAATCCCCTATCGCAAGAAGGCGGTAAGGTGAAACTGCTGAAAGAACTGGATCTGCAAGGAGACATCTTTGGTATCGGCGATGGCTATTCTGACTTCCAATTGAAGGAGTCGGGGATGATCAAGAAGTTTTTTGCTTATACCGAGAATATCGAGCGGAAGTCAGTCACCGAACGTGCTGACCATATTACCCCAAGCTTTGACGAATTCCTGTATATTAATAAGCTTCCACGTGCAATATCTTATCCGAAGAATCGGATCAAGTGTTTAGTAGTGGGCGATATTGATGAAGAAGCACTCGCTCAAATGCGCAAGGAAGGTTATAATATTCGGCAAAAGGACCATATCGAAGATGTCTATTTGCAAGAGGCCGGTATATTATTTTGCGATGAAGCTAACCAGCCCAGCCCCGAACAATTGCAAAATGCGGGCCGTTTAAAAGTGATCGGTTGCTTTGGCCGTGTACAAAGCCGCAAATTGGGCGAAGCTGCCTGTGCAGCCGGTATCATTATTTTTGACGACCGCAAAGACAACCCCCGTAGTTTCGACTTCATCCCTAAGCGCGTGATCGCTTTTATGAACGAGGGTAAGACCCACACCAGCTGTAATTTCCCTGATCTTCAGCCACCACGCGTGAGCAATGCACACCGTTTGATCCACATTCACAAGAACGTACCAGGTATCCTGGCCAAGATCAACGATGTATTTGCCCGCCACAATATCAACATAGTAGGTGAGTTTTTGGTAACCAATGCGCAGATCGGCTATGTAATCACCGACGTGAACACTGGTTATGACACACAGGTATTGGAGGAATTGAAAGCTATTGAGCAGACGATCAAATTCAGATTATTATATTAATAGAAAAGTTAAAAGTCGAAGTTAAAACCTCGACTTTTAACTTTTACTTACGCCTCTTTCCTCAATTCTACTCGCTCTTGGATCAACAGGTCGATAACTGTTACGCCTAAAATATCTGCAATGGCGAACAGGCGATCAAGAGTGATCTTAGTTTTACCTAATTCGATCTTGCTGTAAGCGTTTTGGCCGATACCCATTTTAGCGGCCATGTACTCTTGCGATAAAAAATCGCGCTCTCTTAATTTACGGATGTTTTGATTAATGTAACTCAGATCTTTTTGGTTCTGCATAACTGGTAAATAAAATTTAGCAGTGACACGGGTGTTGGTTAGATAGAATTACGGAGATAAACTGACGGTGGATTTCCTATTAATTAAAATATTATTGTTATTAAATTAAGATGACAAATACTTATCAAGCCAATTCTACCCTCTTTCGCATTTTTAATTACTTCAAACTAAATCCCCAGCACCTGCTTCAATTTAGTATAGCCCGATTTACTCACCGGCACTTTAGCGCCCGAGCGGAGGATAGCCAAATGCGCGTCCTTCTCGTAAGGGTCGATACGGGTGATCTCGGGGATGCTAACGATGTAGGAACGGTGCACGCGGACGAATTGACGTGGATCTAAGGTCTGCTCAAAAAAGCCCATGGTCTTGTTCTTCAGGAACGAGCCTTCGGCAGTGTGGATGCTTACGTAATCGTCGTCGGCTTCCAGGTATAAAACATCAGCAACGGGGATGATCTTCACTTTAGTACCGGTTTTAACTACGATACGATCGTGCTGCGACGGAGATAGCGCCGGGCTTTCGAGCAATTGTTCTGTATGTTTTTTGGTCTCGATAGGGTTTTGGCCCAGGTATTTCTCAACGGCCTTGTGCAGGCGGTCTTTACTGAAGGGTTTCAGCAGGTAATCTACTGCATGTGCTTCAAAAGCTTTGATGGCATATTCATCGAACGCGGTTGCAAAGATCACGGCGGGCTGAGGGTCTAACAGTTCCAGCATCTCAAAACCGTTTATCTTGGGCATTTGCACGTCCAAAAATATCAGGTCGGGTTTGTACTGGTTTACAGCCTTGATGCCTTCAAAACCATCGCCGCATTCGGCCATTACTTCCAAGTCCGGAAAATCCAATAAATACTCCCGAACTACCATACGGGCCAATGGTTCGTCATCAATGATCAGTACACGTTTACTCATACCTGCGGCACTTTTATTATGGTTGTAAAGATATCATCATTTCCATGAGTTTCAACCAGATCATTACGTGCAAAAAGTAAAGATAAACGGCGCTGTACACCCCTCAGGCCAAATCCGGTGCCGGTACGCGGTCGGGTGGTCTTGGCATCGTAAGGGTTCTGTACCATAATGGTCAGGTAGTTATCCTCCATCTCGCCTCGTATGCTAATGGTTACGGTATCGGTAGTATCGTATAAACCAAACTTTATCGCGTTCTCTACAATAGGCTGTAATAATAATGCAGGTAACAGCGCTTTACCGCATTGGTTATCACAACTGATCTCGGTATTCAAGCGATGTCCAAAACGTACTTTTTCTATATCAAGGTAAAGTTGCAGGTGGTTGAGCTCTTCGGTAAGTGTTACCAGTTGCTGATCATCTTTTCTGAGCGTACCTCTTAAAAAATCAGAAAGCTGATGGATCATCTTACGGGCCTCGTCGGGCCTGAAACCGATCAGCGCGTTGATAGAGTTTAAGCTGTTAAATAAAAAATGCGGCTGCAATTGCTGACGAAGGTTATATAATTCCGCATCGCGGGCTAAACGCTCGGCTTCTAACTTTCGTTTCTCGTTCTCTTTATGGTCAAGCGTAGCATACCAAACCAAACTGATCATGGCCATCCACCCTATCGCCAAAAAGTTGGTAAAGAAACGAATAATGAGCGAACGCGAAAGGAAATCGGTAAAGGCCACATTGCTGTTAAAGAACGGCAGCAACCAGCGGCTACCGGCCATTACCAATGCCGCCAGGGATACGCACCAGATCAACAGGTTGATGTAGCTGCCCTTGCCCGGCTGATAATAGCGCAGGTTATTATTGATGAGCCAACAGGCGGCTGCCAGCAAGAAGGTGCTCACCAGGCCATCTGCTATAGAGGTGTACCAATCAAAACCAAAGTTATGGATGATATACGTCAACAGCAGTGCCCAGGCTAAACCACAGCCTGCAAAAGCCCAGTCGAGTTTTAAGGATGATGTAGATGTAGGAGTGCTCATTTAAATTAGCTTTTATTAAAAGCTGCGGATATCAACACCCGCGAATATAGATACGCCTTTGATCACTAAGATCTTATCCGGACTAAGCGGTGTACCCATGTTGCGGCGTTTATCGTCCACGCTGCTGAACACCGCGGCTACGTCAGAGGTTACTTGCCAGTGCGGCGGGATGATGAGTTTGATACCGCCAAACAGTTGGGTTATCTCCACGATCACCTGGCCTTGTATATCTGCCTGGGTAAGATCAAGATCGGTACCGCCGAACACGTTCACGATCTCGCCGCCTTTGAACGTTTTAGATAGTATGGTACGCTTTACCCCGCCGAAAACTGATACGGTATCGATATGATTGTCGCCCATGTACGGCGGAGGCGTTGAACCGGCAGGTTGATCGGCAGCAGGCGCGTTCGGGTCATAATTCGGATCGAAAGCGGTGTCGAAATTCGGGGTTGGCTTTGGCGCGAAAGGGTCACTGAACTCAGCATTTTTGAACGGGTCGGTACGACCAACTTTGTGTTTGCCAAAGATAGAACCCGCCGTTTGGTTCTTACGGCCATAGATAAGCCAAAAACCAACACCGACCAATATCATTGGCCAGATAGCCCTTGAAAAGTCGGCCCGGGGGAAAATATCATCCAGCAGACTTAATGCGCCTATAGCGATAATAATAAGCGGGACCGGGCGCTTGAAATCGTTTTTAGCACCAATGTAAACGCCAAGGGCGATCATAAACATCGGGAAGCTGATGACCCAATCGGGGATGTAAAACAAGTTAGTTTCTTCTAATAGATAAACCAGGCCAATGGCCAGTAAGATCACTCCGGCGAAAGCCTTGCCGGTCTGTGGTATATTTTTATATTTTGGATCGATACTCATGATCTGATGAATTAATTTTGATAGCGTAAAACTAATATAATGGCTTGCTTTTGCAAACCACTATATGGTATGGGCGGGGCATAAGTCGGTAAAGGCGGTGAAATTGTCGGTGAAAAAATTACCGCATTTTAACGCACAACCAATAGCTATGATCGGGTGCCGCACATAAGGCATTTGCAATGCAGCCGATATTTGTATCTTGGCGTTAGAATTAACCCCCGCAATGGAAAAAGTGTATCATTTGGGTAAAGGCCGACTGGTGTTCATCAGCTTGTTTTTAATGTTCGCGCTGATCACAGCCGGCCGCGGGTTTTACCTGTACAAAACCCTGAATGACCCGATGTGGATCCTGCCCGGCATAGTACCGCTGGTGATCGCCTGTATCGTTTTCCCTTTATTGCTGACCACCAAACTCACCATTACTACCTGGAGTATTACTCGCATAGGTTTATTGGGCACCAAAGAAATGCTGATCAGCGACATTGCCGGTTACCGTCTGCGCCACATCCCGCGTACCCGCCGTATGATGCTGGTGTTTGTATCACGTAACGGCGATACCATGAATGTGCGCTATTTTCAGTTAGATGAGGGTGATGAGATATTGCGCTGGGCCGAGGAGCGGTTTGCGAGGTTGGACTAAAATTTTAGAGACTTATCACAATGCAACAAGAAATTACCTATGGTAGGCTGACTAAGATAGCTGGATACATATTTGGCTTACTATTCGCCGGGGGCGGATGTTATTTTTTTAATGTAGCAGCGACAGGCAAAGATTCGGGTTTAAATATTGGAATTGGTATACTTATTTTAGCGTTAGGTGTGTATATGGTCTTGAATACATATCGGAAAAAAGTTATAATTGCTAATGACCATCTTACCTATCGCGGAACGTTCAACACCAAAACGATTTTATTCAAAGAAATTAAGGGTTATCGAATAGAAAAGAACACATTGGTAATCGAATCCAAAGACAAGTTGCGAATCGCAATAACAGATCATGTTTACCTGACCGACGATTACAAGATCTTAAATACCGTTCGACGTTATGGTGTCGACCTTGATAGAAAAGCTCATAATGACGAGCTAAAAGAGATCTTAGACGACAACGAAAATGGCTTCACACGCGCCGAGCGCAAACAATCATTAAACAAAGCAAAAAAGATCGCTTCATATACGAACTATATTGGGATAGCGATCGGTATTTGGGCGGGGTTTTATCCTAACCCTTATAACATCGCTATATGCGTGGCTTTGATATTTCCGGTTGTCGCCTTATTTGTATTGAGCAGATATAAAAATATCATTTCCCCAGTCGATACGGGAGGAGCAAGACCAGCGATAAGTTGGGCAATGCTCGCTCCATCCTTTGGATTGATGATCCGGTCATTTAAAGACTATGATCTTCTTAACGAATGGGAAGTCCTCTTGCCTGCTTGTTGCGCTTTTGCTATATCTTGTCTTGCATTTTATCTTGCCCTGCCTAAAAAAGAAGCTAACAAATATGACTGGCTTTGGGTCAGTTTATTTGCTATTCCATATTGCTATGCCGCAACCATTCATTTAAACTGCATGGCTGATAATTCCCCTCCACTCAAATTCAACACCAGTGTTCAAAACAAATACACCAGCAAAAGCAAAGGCAATACGCATTATCATCTAACTTTGACCCCGTGGCAACGCCACCAAGAGCCGATAGAGATCGAAGTCACACGCACCGAATACGAACAAACCCCTGTCGACGGGCCCGTTGGCGGGCACATCAAGAGGGGTTTGCTGAGTATAAAATGGTTCTATTTGGATATGTAAAGCCTAAACCTCAGGCTCTTGCTGACTCAGGCAATGGAAACTGCCTAAGCCCCAAATGATATCTGTTGAGTCGATACCGACAACCTTACGGTCGGGGAAGCAGCCTTGGATAATATCCAAAGCTTTATCATCCTTATCGCAACGGAAAGTAGGTACTACAACCGCCGAGTTAGCGATGTAGAAGTTGGCGTAGGATGCCGGCAAACGCTGGTCTTCCCAGATCACCGGATCGGGCATTGGTAACTCTACGATATTCAACTGCCTTCCGTTAAGCAGGCGCATACCTTTTAGGGTCTCCAAATTCTCTTGCAGGATGTGGTAATTCTCGTCGTTCTTGTTCTCCTCCACTACGGTCAGCACGGTATCCTCGTTAGTGAACCGGGTGATATCGTCGATGTGACCATCGGTATCGTCACCAATGATGCCGTCACCTAACCAAAGGATCTGCTCGGCGCCGTAATAGTTATACAAGTACTCTTCTATTTGCCCCTGGTTTAAATGAGGATTACGGTTTTGATTAAGCAGACATGCGGTAGTGGTTAACAACGTGCCTTTACCATTAAACTCTACCGAGCCGCCTTCCATCACAATACCGGGATTGTAAACCGGCAGGCCAAAGCGTTCACCGATCAGCGTCGGGATCACGTCATCCAGATCAAAGGGAGGATATTTACCGCCCCAGGCATTGTAGCCCCAATCGACAATGACTTTCTCTTTCTTCTCGCGGTTCACCAAAAACGCTGGGCCATGGTCACGACACCAGGCATCATTAGTAGGGAAACGATAGAACTCTATCTTGGTCATATCCACACCCACCATTTCCAGTTGCAGCTTAGCAAAAGCTTGCATCTGCTCGTCTTTAACGTTAATGCGTACCAGTTCACCTGTGGCAACCTCGCGGATAAACTCGGCATATTTACCATAGATCAAACCGATCTTGCCCGGCCATGATTCTTCTTTATGTGGCCACGACAGCCAAGTGGCGGTATGTCTTTCCCATTCAGCTGGAAAGCTGAAGCCAAGGTTTTTAGGGTATATGATATCTGATGATGAGGTCATAATTGGGTGTATTTCGTTTGTCATTGCGAGGAGCGATATCGACGTGGCAATCCCGCAGACAGGTCTTCGTGGATTGTCCTATGAGATTGCCGCGCTACGCTCGCAATGACAAATAATTATAGAATTAGTCGTTATCTAACAAACGCTTCGTGATCGGCTGATAACTATCGATCCTTCTGTCCCTTAAGAACGGCCAGTGGCTGCGATAGTAATCCGACCTATCCAGATCCAGTTCTTTAACTATCACTTCTTCTTCATCAACAGTGGTCTGATGCAAAAGTTCGCCAAACGGGTCTGCAAAGAAAGATCCGCCCCAGAATTTCACGCCGGCTTCTTCACCTACACGGTTCACGCTTACCACGTGTACGCCGTTAGCTACGGCGTGACTACGCTGGATAGTTTGCCAGGCATTGTATTGCTTAGTGTTGGTGGCTTCGTCCTGCGTGGTAGCCCAACCAATAGCGGTCGGGTAGAACAATATCTCGGCACCCATCAAAGCGGTGATACGGGCAGCCTCAGGGTACCACTGATCCCAGCAGATCAGCACACCGATGGTAGCAAATTTGGTTTTGAAGGTTTTATAACCCAGATCACCCGGCGTGAAGTAGAACTTTTCGTAAAAACCCGGATCATCAGGGATGTGCATCTTACGGTATTTGCCCAGGTAAGCACCGTCGGCATCAAGCACGGCGGTGGTGTTGTGGTAAACACCTTGCGCACGTTTCTCAAACAAAGAGGCGATAACTACCACGCCCAACTCAGCCGCTACGGCTGATAGCGCGTCGGTAGATGGGCCGGGGATACTTTCGGCCAGTTTAAAATTGTCGTAATTTTCCTCGTCGCAAAAATATAACGAGGTGAACAGCTCCTGCAAACAAACGATCTGTGCGCCTTTAGCGGCCGCCTCGCGGATCTTTACAATAGCTTTATCTAAATTCTGCTGCTTATCAGCAACACAAGTAGTTTGAACGATACCAACTTTAACCTTACTCATAATTAGTTCGAAATTTTGCGCAAAGGTAGTTTTTTTAGTGATCAGTTAATTAGTTAACCGGAGATCAGTTGATCAGCCATGAGTAAAAAATCACAAGCAACATCCGCCTAACCTCTAATTAACTTATCGCTAATTCACTAAAAGAAACAAAACATTATCTTTGCGCCCGAATGTCAGAAATAGAAGAAGAATTAGAGTACCACGACCATAAAACGCCTAAGCAAAAGCTTTGGTCGGCCACTAAAACTATCTTAAAGATCGCGGTGACCGGCGTTCTGCTTTATTTTGTTTTCAGGAAGGTGCCTTTTGCCGACGTTAAGAACCGTTTGCTGCACGCTAATTACTGGTGGATGCTGGCTGCCTTGTTAAGTTTCTTCTGTTCGATGGTGGTATCGTCATGGCGCTTGCTTAGTTTCTTTAAGTCGATAGATCTTAAGCTCGATCCTAAATTTAACTTCCGTTTGTTCCTTTTGGGTCTGTTCTACAATTTCATTCTTCCCGGCGGTATCGGCGGCGATGGTTATAAGATATACCTGCTGCATAAAAATTATAAGCTACCGGGCAAAAAAGTATTCTGGGCTATCATGTTCGATAGGTTGAGCGGTTTATGGGCCATCGGGCTGATCACTGTGGCACTGATATTTATGATCCCGCAAATAGATATTCATATCGGTATCCCGCTAACTATTTTTGTTGCGGCATCGGCAGTTTACTATTTTGTGGCCTACAAGTTTTTTAAAGATTATACTCGCTTCTTTTTCCAAGCGCATTTAAAAGCTATCCTTGTACAAGGATTTCAGGTGATCGCCATTGTTTTTGTATTGCTGGGTCAAGATTTTGACGGCAAGTTCTCTCCTTACTTACTATCCTTTTTAATATCAGCCTTAGCTACCATTATCCCGATCAGCGTTGGTGGTGCAGGTATCCGCGAAACGGTGTTCACCTATCTTACCAAATGGTTCCCCATGGATGAGAGCATGGCGGTATTTTTACCGGGTACGTTCTATTTAATATCGTTATTGGTTGCCTTATTGGGTGTTTACTACGTGCTACGCCCAAGTAGGTTAGAAGAAGGCCTACCCAAACCAACCGAAGAGCATATCGAAGATTAAGCCTAAGGCCATCCCAAATTTTATTTCAATATTCATCCTTTAAACTTTCTCAAAAGTTGATATAAATTCAAATTTCAGAATCATATACTGATATTTGTTTATCACACAACCATTGCTTTAACTTGGCGTTATTCTGTTATAAACCGATAACGCCCATGAGCCGTTTTAATGACTTTAATAACCCGCAGGTGGCTGCGCTGCCCGCTCATTTAAAGCAATTTATTGTAGATCAACACTACGAGCACTATACCCCTATCGACCATGCGATATGGCGCTATGTGATGCGTCAAAATTACAGCTACCTAAAGGACGTTGCGTACTATCCCTACATCCCCGGGCTGGAAGCCGCCGGACTGACCATAGAAAAGATCCCAGACTTACAGGAAATGAACAATGCTTTAGCAAAGATCGGCTGGGGCGCGGTCACTGTCGACGGTTTTATCCCACCCGCCGCATTCATGGAGTATCAAGCCTACCGTGTATTGGTGATCGCTGCGGATATCCGTCAGTTAAAACATATCGAATACACGCCTGCTCCGGATATCATTCACGAGTCAGCCGGGCATGCGCCTATCATCGCAGATAAAGATTATCACGAATACTTGAGTTACTTTGGTTCGATAGGTGCCAAAGCGATGTTCTCGGCACAGGACTTTGAATTATACGAGGCCATCCGCGCCCTTTCGATATTAAAAGAAATGCCCTATGCCGATCCAGCAGAACTGAAAGCAGCCGAAGACCTGCTCATCCATCGACAGGAGAACATGGGTGAACCATCCGAAATGGCATTACTTAGTCGCCTGCATTGGTGGACGGTAGAGTATGGATTGATCGGCACCTTGGAAGACCCGAAAATATACGGCGCAGGTCTGCTGTCATCCATCGGCGAAAGCGCAAGCTGTATGAAACAGAAGGTAAAAAAGATTCCTTACACGATCGACGCATTGAACTATAGTTACGATATCACCACAACCCAACCGCAGTTATTTGTAACGCCGACATTCCAGAACCTGATCGATGTATTAGAGGAATTTGCCGATACGATGTCGTTCCGTCGTGGTGGGATTTATGGTCTGCAAAAAGCGATCGAAAGCAAGAATACTTGCACGATCGTCTACAGTTCAGGCTTACAGGTATCGGGTACCGTCGCGGAATTCAAGCAACATCAAGGCAAACCAACGTTCATCAAAACCGCCGGACCGACGGCTTTGGCATATAGCGATAAGCAATTGAAAGATCACGGTAAGGGTTATCATAAAGACGGCTTTAGTTCACCTGTAGGTAAATTTAAAGGTTGGGAAACAGCCTTGGAAGACATTAGCAAAGACGAGTTGACCCAGGCAGGTGTCGAGACCGGTAAGATGGCCCATTTGCAATTTGAAAGCGGCATCCAATTAACAGGCAAAGTAAAGTCGATCATCAGTAACGATGGTAAGATCCAACTGATCACCTTTACCGATTGTACTGTAAAAGATGCTATAGGCAATTTGTTATTCGACCCATCATGGGGAGTATATGACATGGCCGTGGGCGAGTTGATCACATCGGTATTTTGCGGAGCGGCAGATAAGGAGTCGTTTGAAGAGATCGGCCCAAGGTCGACAACTGCTACTTTCCATCCTGTTCACGATCCGGCTACGCTTCAATTGCATAAACTATATCAGCAGGTGCGCAATGTCCGGCAAACACATAAAGGTTACGAGTTTTTAGGCAACGTTTGGGAGCAGCTGCATAAAAACCATCAGGACGATTGGCTCTGTGCGATGGAGATATTAGAGATAATGGACCACGAAGATATCCAGCCTGAGTTGGCTGCAGAGATCAGATCTTTCTTGCAGCGTAAAGCCGACACAGAACCTGAGTTAAGCAAATTGATCAAAGATGGTTTTTATCTGATCAGCCACCCGGTGGAGCAGAAATTGGTAGTTTTATAGGATCTGTAATTTCCAAATTATTAAGTGCATGGGCGTTTTTGGATTTAACCAAACAATAACGAACTTCGCATCGACAACTATGAACATCATTATAACAGGAGCCAGCAGCGGCGTAGGGTTCGAAGCCGTTTTAGAGCTGTGCTTAACTAATAAGCATAACGTGATCGCATTAGCTCGATCGGAAGATAAGCTGACCAAATTAGCGGAGATAGCGTTAGGGTTGAACCCGGAAGCAACGCTTTATCCGCTGGTATTTGATATTATACACGATGATTACCACGGCTTGCAAGATTTTATTGCTGCACGCTTTGACGGCAAGGTAGATATTCTGATCAATAACGCGGGTGTACTCATCAACAAGCCATTTGCTGATACAGATGAAACCGACTTTGTAGAAATGCTGCAAAGCAATTATCTGGGTCATGTGCGTATGATACAGGCGATGCTGCCGGTAATGACCGAGGGGTCGCATATCCTCAATATTGGTAGCATGGGCGGCTTTCAGGGCAGTGTGAAGTTCGCTGGATTGGCAGCTTACTCGGCAAGTAAGGCGGCTCTACACACGCTGACGGAATGCTTAGCATTAGAACTTACGGATTGCAAGATCAAAGTGAATTGCCTGGCTTTGGGATCGGCCCAAACAGAGATGTTGGAAAAAGCCTTCCCGGGATATGAGTCGCCGGTGATGGCATTTGAGATGGGTAAATATATTGCTGATTTTGCGCTGACCGGGCACCGCTTTTTTAATGGCAAAGTGTTACCTGTTGCTGTAACTACACCATGATATTGCGAGTGAGGCTCTTGTTGACCGCATTTCTTTTTGTGCCGACAATCACCTCGGCGCAAAAGATGATGTATGCTAAATTCCGTAACGGAATATTTAAAACAACTTCATCGGTATCGGGTACTATCCTCATCACCCGTCACGGCAATTACCAATCCGAACTGAGCAACAAAGGCATCAAGATGGAATTTGAGGTAAAGTGGCTTAGTGATCATACCTACACGCTAAAACCAACGTCCGAAACCATTAAACGATACAAGATCCCAACAAAAGCATTACTGACAGTGACCATGGGCAAAGTATCGGGCAACAAGTTCTTTCAGATCACGTCATCGAACCTGAACGACCGTAGGGCGGGATCAGAAGTTATTAAAGTAGGGGAATAAGTTACGCCGACGCGCAATTTCTTAACACAAGCTTAAAACAAACGTAGATCCCGATCATTATCATTGTGTATATCGCTTAATTAAATTGGTAATACAATGGACTCGATACTGGAAATAACCGAGAATGAATACCTGATCAAATTGAACCGTAGCCAATTCAATTTATCTTTTGTGCGCGACCTGCTGAAGATGGCAGCGGTTTTTTCGCCCGGTGACGAGGAGGAACAACATAGCCCAAAAGAAAATGCCGACGAAGTTGAACAGGCCGACTATGACGACGATCTGGAAATACCCGATCGACACATCTCACCCGATCAAAACCACAACGCCGAGCCGGATTACTTTGATACCCTCGACGAAAAATAGGACAATAAAAAAGCGGGTAATATCTTGATCTTATCCGCTTTTTTATGCTCAGTGTCAGCTATTAAAAGTTCCTATAGCCGCGTACAACTTGTTTATCCATTTGCGCCATTTGGCCTTTCATCATTTTTATCTGATCAGCTAATAGTTTGTTCTTGTCGTCCTTAGCGGCCTCGGTCAGGTACATTTGGGCTTCGCGCTTGTTGCGTTTAGCCATGGAGATACCTGCAAGACTCAATTTAGCCAAAGCCGTGTTGTGCGACATACGCATGCCCAAAGACAAAGCTTTTTTAAAATATTTTTCAGACTTCATCGGGCTCTTGCGCGATTCGATCAAGCCGATCAGCAGGTTATAGTAACCCCATTGGTTCTTGTGCAGTTCCTTCTCGTAATCTTTGATCTTCAGCAACCACTCTTCCGACTTTTCCTGGTTCTCTTTGCGCAAAAAGTATTGCGCTATGATCATGTTCTCGTTAAAAAAGAAGCTTAATAAAAATATACCGCCAATAAATAGCACCGGTATCCCCCAACCCCACAGGCCGAAACCGGCCATGGTAACGGCAGCTCCCATGATCACACATGCTATAATTAAACGAACAAAATTTGACATAATTTGATATACTATATTACAGGCTGCAAATATCCGTTAATTTGCGATCCAAATCAACATCTTACTAATAAATATGTCAGTAGCGTTACCGCCGTCGTGGCTCGAAGTTTTAAAGGACGAATTTGATAAGCCCTACATGGCCAACCTGCGCAAATTTCTGCAGGACGAGAAGGTGGCCGGCAAGGTGGTCTATCCCCGTAATGCCGACATTTTCAACGCATTCAATAAAACACCGTTCGACAATGTCAAGGTAGTGATCCTTGGGCAAGACCCTTACCACGGTCCCGGACAGGCGCATGGGTTATCATTTTCGGTTCAAAAGGATATCGCTATCCCCAGATCGCTCATTAATATCTATAAAGAACTGGCTACCGATATCCTCGGCTTTATAAAACCCTCCCACGGTAATCTGGAAGAATGGGCCGAGCAAGGTGTGCTGCTATTGAATGCTACACTCACCGTCCGTGCTACCGAAGCCGGCTCGCATCAAAAGAAGGGCTGGGAGATATTTACCGACGAGGTGATCCGCACGCTATCACAAAAACGAGATGGCTTGGTATTCATCCTTTGGGGTGCCTATGCCCAATCGAAGATACCGCTGATCGATGCTAACAAACACCATATCATCAAGTCGGTGCATCCATCACCGCTATCTGTGGAGCGTGGCTTTTGGGGATCGAAGCCGTTCTCTAAAGCCAACGAGTATCTGATAAGGACAGGCAAGCAACCTATAAACTGGCAAATACATTAAGGCCGATCAACTTGGTAGAAAGTTTACAAAGGTTAACAATTTTAAAGTAGAATACAATCTAAAAAAATGATTATCAGTTATTTAAAATAAAAAAGAGCATTGTGATGTAAACTCTGCTTTCTAAACCTGGTTATGGGACATATAATCAGCTTGAC
Source organism: Mucilaginibacter myungsuensis (assembly GCF_015222005.1). Lineage (GTDB taxonomy): Bacteria > Bacteroidota > Bacteroidia > Sphingobacteriales > Sphingobacteriaceae > Mucilaginibacter > Mucilaginibacter myungsuensis. The sequence goes on from NZ_JADFFL010000004.1 coordinate 134,310, forward strand.
GGATTGGACTCGTACACACTAAACAAGGATTATTTTATGTTTTACATAAAATAATCCTTGTTTAATTAAATTATGATGTGTTAATTTGGAGTATTGGCTTTAACACATGAAAACTAATAATCGTCTCCTCAACCTGATAAGCAGCATTACCAATATAGCTTGGTATCTGAACATAATTTACATATCATTTGGCTTGATCGCATTACTCGTATTGTTTGTTGTCGATGATCATGTTACGACAGCACTTGCGACTGTAAAATTTAGAGAAGGCCCACCGCTGGCAGCGAAAACTTTGAAACACATCGCGCCTCAGGCCAGTTCAGCTGTCATATTTCCGAAAGGGGCTGGAATAACGATCAGTTTAGCAACCTCTCCGACCATCGTAATTTTCTTTTTAACGGTCACAGCAATATTTGCAACGCTAACGACAGGCATCATCAAAAACTTACGCAAAATATTCGACGCGATCAAACACAACCAACCATTCCATATGAGCGTTGTAAAAAGCTTAAAGTCGATTGCTTTATTGCTGGCCTGCATAACTCCATTACACCTATTGTATATCTATTGTAGCTACATGATATATCAGGACACTATAGTTGATTTTGATAAACAGATGAAGATGGTTTGGTCTGATAATTTTATAGGGCCGATTTTAGGCGCAGTTATTTACATTATAGCCGATATCTTCAAATACGGTCTGGAACTAAAAAAAGAAACCGAGGAGTTTGTATAATGGCGATAATCGTAAACCTCAACGTAGAGATGGCCAAAAACAAAATGTCACTCAAGGAACTGGCCGAAAGGCTGGACATCAGCATGACCAATCTGTCGCTGCTAAAGACCGGCAAAGTAAAAGGTGTCCGCTTCGATACCATCAACGCCATTTGCAGAGAGCTGAACTGTAAGCCGGGGGATATTTTGGATTACAGGCCGGATGAGTAAATGTGCAAATATGAAAATATGCAGATCAGAAGATTTTTGCAGATGAAGAAATATGATCAGATCATTTGCACGTCTGCACATTCGCACATCAATACTCCAACGGCACTATCGGCTCCTTCTTACTGGTCGACATGATCATCATGGTCTGGAAAGTTTTTACCACCGGGATACGGCTGATCTTTTCCATGATCAGTTGCTCGTAGGCTTTGATGTTGCTTACGTATACCTTTAATAGAAAATCGCACTGACCGGTCACGTGGTGGCACTCGGTCACTTCTTTGATGTTCTTTATCTCGTCCAAAAATATCTGGATGGTATTTTTTTGATGGAAGTCCAGCGATATCTGGATAAAGGTTTTGATACCTAAGCCCAATTTTTCCTCGTCGACAAGGGCGTGGTAGCTCTTGATGTATTCGGCATTTTCCAGCTTGCGCACACGCTCTAAAGTAGGTGCAGGCGAAAGGCCTATCTCGTTCGACAACTGAAGGTTGGTTATCCGTCCGTTCTCTTGTAAAATTTTAAGTATTTGCAGGTCGGTTTTATCTAATTCGGCGGCCATAAAGGAGATATAATTGAGTGAAACAAAATTATATTTTTTATACCCACCCTCAAACAAAAAATAATTTTTATTTACGATAATTTTTAGATAAGTCTAAACTTATGGTTAGATTTGTCTTAATGCATACTTTTACCGAGGAGAACTATCTTAAAACCATATACCACTGTACCTTAGCATCGGGTAGTGCCACTACTAATCAGATAGCGGCCGCTACCAATACCCGTGCAGCTTCGGTTACGGATATGTTGAAGAAATTATCCGAAAAAAAGCTGATCAATTATGCCAAATATCAGGGTGTGACCTTGACCGCTGAGGGTGAAAAAATAGCCATTGGTGTGATCCGCAAGCACCGCCTTTGGGAGTATTTTTTGGTAGAGAAGTTAGATTTTAAGTGGGACGAGGTGCACGAGGTGGCCGAAGAATTGGGACACATCTCCTCGATAGAACTGATAGACCGGCTGGACAAATTTATGGGCTACCCCAAATATGATCCCCATGGCGACCCGATCCCGGATTCCAACGGAAGATTTAAACGGCAAGAACTAAAACCGGTATCGGGATTGGCTGTTAATGACACCGGCGTTGTATTAGGCGTAGGTGACCACAGCACGGCTTTTTTGCAATATTTAGAAAAAGCATCGCTCACGCTCGGCACTAAGCTAACCGTGATAGAGATCATCGACTATGACCACTCTGTAGTATTGCAGATAGCCGATAAAAAATTGAACATCAGCCGCGAGGTGGCTAAAAACCTCTTAGTAGCCTTATGACAAAAAAAGTAAGCGGCGAATCATTAGGCGGGGCACATGGCTCTGTCGATACCAATAAACAGACCGGCTGGAAGCGTTTTTTGGCCTTTATTGGTCCGGCGTATCTGGTGAGTGTGGGTTATATGGATCCGGGTAACTGGGCTACGGATATTGCCGGTGGTAGTGCCTTTGGTTATAAGCTGATCTGGGTACTTCTGGCATCAAACCTCATAGCGCTGGTGCTACAATCGCTATCGGCCCGTTTGGGCATCGTGCGCGGTTTAGACTTGGCTCAGGCATCTAAACATAGCTATCCGCCATTTGTCAACTTTTGGCTTTATATCCTTGCCCAGCTTGCTATTATCGCCTGCGATCTGGCCGAAATCATTGGTATGGCCATCGGCTTAAAACTCTTGTTCAACCTGCCGCTCATCTGGGGTGTATCGCTCACCATTACCGATACCGTGCTGATGCTTTGGCTGATGAACAAGGGCATGCGTAAGCTGGAAGCCTTTATTGTAGCCATGATCTTTATTATCGGGCTGTCCTTTCTGGTAGAGATGTTCATCGTTAAGCCTGATGTGATCGAACTGGCTAAGGGCTTCATTCCCAACAACCTCTTCGGTGGCGACAAGGTGCATCAGCAAATGCTGTACATCGCCATTGGTATTATTGGGGCTACAGTGATGCCGCATAACCTGTACCTGCATTCGTCATTAGTTCAGACCCGCCGTATCGAGCGTACCGACGAGGGTATCGCTTCCTCTATCAAATTCAATTTCTTTGATACCGTCATTGCCCTTAATCTGGCATTTTTCGTCAACGCCGCTATTTTGATATTGGCAGCCAGCGCTTTCTTCCGCAATGGCTTTTACGAAGTGGCCGAGATACAGGACGCTTATAAACTATTAGAGAATATCTTCGGTTCGGTAGCCCCTACCCTGTTCGCGGTCGCGCTGATCGCATCCGGACAAAGCTCTACCATTACGGGCACGTTGGCCGGGCAGATCATTATGGAAGGGCACATCAACCTCCGTATCGAGCCTTGGTTGCGCCGTTTGCTTACACGGGCTTTGGCTATCATACCTGCCGTATTTACCATTCTATATTACGGCGAAGAAGGTCTGGGCGACCTGATCATCCTCAGTCAGGTGGTATTGAGCTTACAGTTAGGTTTTGCGGTTATCCCGCTGATCCACTTTACATCAGACAAAAAGCGGATGGGCAAATTTGCCATCGGTATCAAAACCAAAATATTTGCCTGGGCGAGTTCGATGCTTATCGTGGCGCTGAATGCCAAATTGGTGGTAGATCAGGTTCATGAATGGATACAGGAGACCGGCGGCAGTGTATGGATGTATGCATTGGTGTTACCTATTGTGATAGGCATTGCGTTGTTACTGATCTATGTATTTATCCGCCCGTTGATATTCAAATATAAGGAGACACCGATCTACGTTCCGCACGGTTTGGCCGAGGCCTTGGACGATATCCAGCCGATCACCTATCACCACATCGGTATCACCATCGATTTCTCTAATAACGATCGCGATTCTATCCGCCACGCGCTGATGCAGGGCGGCAAAAAGGCGCATTACACGTTGATACACGTAGTAGAGACCGCCGGCGCGCGTTACCATGGCACCGAGGTAATGGACCACGAGACCCAAAGCGACGTGGATAACCTGGATAAATACATCCACGAGATACGAAAGATGGGCTATCGGGTAGAACCGCGTATCGGCTACGGATTCCCGGCTAACGCAATCGTAGGTCTGGTCGAGAAAGAAAAGATCGACTTTTTGGTAATGGGATCCCATGGCCACAAGGTTTTAAAGGATCTGATCTATGGATCTACCGTTGATAAGGTTAGGCACAATGTTAAAGTGCCGGTGCTGATCGTTAAAGGGCACAAGTAAAACATTCCTTGTAGAGACACGAGGTATAGCGTCTCTACATCTCCTTATTATTTTTTTTGCATATTTGCATCCCGCCAAACGGAGAACAGATGAGCAAGGATAATATCTATATCAAAAACAAGCAAGCTTACTTCGAGTACTTCATATCTGATAAATATGTTGCGGGGATAAAACTGCTCGGCACTGAGATAAAGGCTATCCGCGAGGGCAAAGCTAATCTTAACGATGCTTTCTGTACTTTTATTAGCGGGCAGCTGTATGTGCGCAATATGCATATTGCCGAATACAGCTACGGTTCTTTTTATAATCACGAGCAAAAACGCGATCGTGTGTTGCTGCTTAATAAAAAGGAATTAAAAAAACTGGAGACCAAAGGCACCGAGAAAGGCTTTACCATCGTCCCGCTGGCACTTTTCATTAGCGAGCGTGGTTTTGCCAAATTAGAGATCGGCCTTGGCCAGGGTAAAAAACTATACGATAAGCGCGACACCATGAAAGAGCGCGATTCTAAAATGGAACTTGACCGCGCGATGAAAATGTAGCATCGACGCTCATCTTTCATCAATAACAACCCACCCAAAACCTTTAAGCAATAAAACCTGAACTTCATTCATTATAAATTCAAAAATAAAATTCGACGGGTTATATTATTTACTATAAATTAAGCACCGAAATTATAACCGGCACTAAGTTACCCCAATTCATTATTAACTATTTATGCATCGCGTGGCAAGTATGATATATAATGGCAAATACATTTTGCCGATAATTATACTTTTAGCATTCATACATTCTTGTTCTAAACCACGGTCTTCGGTATCGCCAGGCATCAGCGCGGAACTTAACGCCGCCGAAGCCGACTTTTACGCGGGCAGGCACAAAAAGGCATTAAGATCGCTGGCTAACTTGCGCCCTCAACTGAGTGACAAGAAAGGCGCCCTGGTCCGCTATTATTATTTGATGGCACAACACCACGCCCGCACAGCCGATGTAATGGGCTTGTATGTTGATAGCGCATTGGCACTATTCCCCGACCAGCAAGCCATTGACGAATGCCCCGAGGGCTACTACTGCGCTACACTTGCCGGCGGCGACCACCGGTTAAAAACAGGCCAATATGCCACCGCTTTAGACCTTTTTGACAAAGCAAAAAAGACATTGCCCCTGACCCATATGTGCGATGATGGCACGTTGGACAGCAAACTTGGTATGATCTATTTTAACCAAAAAAACTACCGCCACGCCGCAAGCTACTGGCGGTCGTGTTACCGTAAGCAAGGTCTTTGCGACCAAAATGTGAGTGCACAAACAGATTTTTTTGTAAAGCAAGGCACGCTCAATAACATAGGTGTATCATACGAACAAGCCGGGATGATGGATAGCGCGTTACATTACTATCGCTTAGATCACGCCCTGATCAATGCCGCGGTGGGTAATGACCAGATCAGCAAAGTATCTGTAAACGGGGCTTACGAGGTATTGTATGATAACCTTGGCAGCGTACACCTTACACAAAGTAAATTTGATTCGGCCCGGTATTATCTAAATAAATGCCTGAGCATCCCCGACCCTGAAACGGATGGCATGCGGATCCCACCATTGTTAAAACTGGCCGAGTTAGACATCCTTACCGGGCGGTTTGATACCGCTTACCAGTCTTTCCGTCATAGTAAAAAGCTATTGAACAAGTACGCTGACCTGAATCAAAATTCGGCTGCCGAATGGAAAAGGCTTTATGCCTATTACCTATCAATGACCAGGCAACCGGATAGTGTTTATCATTTTCTGGATCAGTACATACGCGAGCAGGATACACTGGACAAAAACTCCACCAACCTTTTCCGCCTCAATATCCAGCGCGAGCTTTATGGCATCCAGCAACAACAGTCGCTTAACGAGCTTTCTCAGCGTAATAAATTAAAAAAACTTTATCTTATAGGTATCGGTATAATCGCGTTGTTGTCGCTGATCATAGGCTACCTTGTTTACCGCAGCCTTAAAAAGACCCGCAAAAGTCATCAGGCATCCACCTTACATAATCAGCAATTACAACAAACGCTGAGCGAACTGGAACGCGTGAATCAGAATCATGTCCGTATTATGCGGGTAATGGCGCACGATCTTCGTAATCCCTTATCGGGCATGATCGGTCTGTCTAACGTGTTGCAATTACAGGATGATCTTTCAGCGGATAGTCAGCACATGGTGCAACTGATCGAAACCACCGGCAATAACGCCATGAATATGATCAACGAATTGCTGAAAAGCGGACTGGCCGACGAAAAAGAAGAGTTGGAAATGGTAAAGCAGCCGATAGATATTAATGCGCTATTGCAAAACTCTATCGAACTACTCCAATTTAAGGCCGACGAAAAAAAGCAACGTATCTTGTTCGAACCATCTGCAATGCCTGCGGTGGTCTTGGCCAATCAGGAAAAGATCTGGCGGGCATTTAACAACCTTATCGGTAATGCTGTAAAGTTCAGCCATATTGGTGGTGAGATAAAGGTTGGGGTTAAAACTACCGGTGATACCGTGCTTATATCGATAGCTGACCAAGGCGTTGGGATCCCAGAAGAAGACAGGGAAAGTATCTTTGAGATGTTTACCCCGGCTAAAAAGGTAGGTACAGATGGTGAGCATCCGTTCGGTTTGGGTCTGTCTATTTCTAAACGCATTATTGGCATGCACCAGGGTCGTATCTGGCTGGATAGCGAAGTGAACGTAGGGACCACTTTTTATGTGGAGCTGCCCACAACTTAATATCCGCGATCTAAAACATTTACACAACTTATTGCGTTAATGATGCTGAACTTTTAACTGTTAAACAGGGTATCTTTGTAGCAGATCCCTAATTCAAATATGCCTAAATTCCCCTTGCCGGATAACGAAGCAGACAGGTTAGCTGCCCTGCGATCGTACAACATACTGGATACAGCCGAAGAGGATGACTTTGACGAGCTGACCACGCTGGCTTCGGCAATATGCCAAACGCCTATAGCGCTGATCAGTTTGGTTGACGATAGCAGGCAATGGTTCAAATCTCACAAAGGGCTGGATGCCCGCGAAACCCCAAAAAATGTCTCGTTCTGTGCCCATGCCATTGCATCGCCCAATGAGGTGATGATGGTGAACGACGCCAGCCAAGACCCTCGATTTACAGAGAATAGTTTGGTTACCGGCGAACCGCATGTGATATTTTACGCAGGGGTACCTTTGGTTACCGAAGACGGCTTTGCTTTAGGTTCGCTTTGCGTGATAGACCATACCCCGAAAGAACTTACCGCCGAACAGATCAACGCGCTTAAGATCTTGGCCAAACAGGTGATCAACAAGCTCGATCTTCGCCGTAAGGCCGAGACCTTGAAGAAGGCCCATCAGCAATTACGTAGTTCTAACGCCTTTATAGAGAAGTTTGCCAGCATGGCGGCGCACGATATCAAGAACCCGCTAAGCAGTATGCTGCTATCATCGCAAGCGCTGCGGATGCGCTTGGCAAAGATGCAAGATGCCGGTTGCATGAAATTGATCGACCTGAACATCACATCCATCAATCGCTTAATGAGCATGCTGGACGAGATGCTGGCCTATTCTAAATCGCCCGATACTTTATTGAAACGCAAACAGCGCATTTATCTGAATGATATCCTGAAACAGGTTATCGGGTTGATCAAGGTGCCTGCCAATTTTAAGATATCGCTGCCCGAAGATGGTTACCAGGTAAACGTATCCCCTATCGCGACCGAGCAGATCTTTATCAACTTGCTTACCAACGCTATCCGATATAACGATAAAGAGGAAGGCCTTATCGATATCCGCTTTAGCTACGATGATGATAACTATCTTTTTGAGGTAGAAGACAACGGTATCGGCATCGACGAAAAACATTTTGACGATATCTTCACCAATAACTTCACGCTTAATAAGGCCGACCGCTTTGATAACTCAGGCACGGGTATTGGCTTATCTACCGTTAAAGAGATCATCAATACCTTGGGTGGCAGTATATCATTAACATCTGCAATTGGCAAGGGTACCACTTTCTACGTGTCGATACCTAAATAGCTCAGGGCTTTCTCTTTCCGGTGACCAATAAGATAATCCCGGCAATTACAAATACTCCTCCCGCATAAGGCGGCCAGTTCACAGTATGTTGCTTATCTGCCGATATCTCTATCGGGCCGGCGTCTACCACTTTCTCTTTCTTGGTGTAAGTAAATCCGGTGTAAATGAACATCAGCAACCCTATGATCAATAATATTATCCCTATTGGCTTATTCATGTCTGTTTAAATTAGTAAATTGATAATAGCTTAACACTTGTAAATGTTTGGTTTGCATAACAATAAGTATTTTTATCGTAGGCTATTTTTACTAAATTGCCCATACCAATTTTACATCTATTAACATGTCAACTGCAAAACGTAAACTGCTTTCGGTATTGATGGTTGCGTTACTGTGTAGCAACCTTAGCTGGTCGGCTAATCTGGATAAAGGCCCCGGCACGCTCGATCCTATCCTGCAAAAAGACTACATACAGAACATTATGCACAAAGTTGCCGATTGGCAGCTGGATTCCTGGACCAAGACCGGTTTCCGCCATGCCAAGGTAGATTGGACCAACGCCGCCTGCTATACCGGGCTATACGCCTTGGGTAGCATGCCCAATAACGAGAAATACCTTACCTTCCTTGTCGATATTGGCAACAGCTTGAACTGGAATACCGGCCGCGACCGTTTTATGGCTGATGATTATTGCATCGGGCAAACCTACTCGTTGCTGTACACCAAGTATCAGGACAAAAAGATGATCGCTCCTTTCCGCTTACTGGCCGATAGCATTGTGGCCAAACCGCACGACGAATCGTTGGAGTGGAAGAACAAGATACAATCGCGCGAATGGGCCTGGTGCGATGCTTTATTTATGGGGCCGACCGCTTTAAGCTACCTCAGCACTGCCACCGGCGACCCGAAATATCTGGAGACCGCCGTTAAACTTTGGTGGAAGACCACCGAATACCTGTACGACCCGGTAGAGCGCCTTTACTCGCGCGATGGCAGTTACCTTAACAAGACCGAAAAGAATGGCAAAAAGGTATTTTGGTCCAGAGGAAACGGTTGGGTGATGGGCGGATTGGTGCGCGTGCTGGACAATATGCCGCTTGACCATCCCGAGCGTAAGAAATTTGAGACCCAGTATAAAGAGATGATGGCTAAAATAGTATCTATCCAACAACCCGACGGTAGCTGGCATGCGTCATTACTGGACCCCGAAAGCTACCCTATAAAAGAAACCAGCGGGACAGGCTTTTACACTTACGCCATCCTGTGGGGATTGAATAATAACCTGATCGACGCTAAGACCTATTGGCCGGTCGCTAAAAAAGCCTGGGCGGCGTTAACCACTGCCGTACATCCTGACGGCATGTTGGGCTATGTACAGCGCATTGGTGGCGCGCCCGACAGCGTTACCGAGACAAGCACCGAAGTTTATGGCGTTGGATCGTTTTTATTAGCCGGCACACAACTTTATGATTATATGGCTACCCATCCTAAAGCAAAGTGATAGGAATGTCGTAATGTGATGTAAATATTTACACTTGTTAAAAGATGTTAAAACGCAAGGCGCTATGCTAAATTGAAGCGCTGTTCGTGCTATATTGGTCGTCAAATAAATAATTGACCATATTTACATTATTCATTATCTTTGCAAAATGTTTAAAAGACAAAGTGTCGTTTTTTTTAGTGTACTGATAGCTGTTTTTGCGATCGTGGCAAGCTGCAAAAGCAAGTTCGAGAAGATAAAAGGAAGTAACGATTACACTAAAAAGTACCAAGAGGCAGTTAGGCTATATAACAGAAAAGAATATTCTAAAGCTTTAGAATTATTTGATGATGTTGCCCAACGCTACCGTGGCCGCGAGGATGCTGTTGACCTTTTTTACTATTACGCTTACACCAACTATCGCTTGCGCGATTACACGTCGGCCAGGTACCAGTTCAAAAACTTTGCTGATACTTACCAAAACAGCCCGCGTGCCGAAGAGTGCCGCTTTATGGCCGCTTATTGCTATTACCTTGATTCGCCGAACTACACTTTGGATCAGGATAACACAAGCCGAGCTATCGACGCTTTGCAATTGTTCATTAACTTGTACCCTAAAAGCGACCGTGTTGCCGAGGCCAGCAAACTGATAGCCGACCTGCGTAACAAGCTGGAAGAAAAAGCTTTTGCTAACGCTAACCTGCACTTGACCATTTTGGATTATCAAGCTGCAGTGATCACCTTTAATAATGCCTTGCGCGATTATCCGGATACCAAGTATGCCGAGGAGATGGAATATTTGATCATCAAATCGCAATACCTGTACGCAAAGAACAGCAGCGAGTTTAAGCAAGAAGAGCGTTACAATGCCGCGATCACCTTTGCCGATCAGTTCACTGAAAAATATCCGGCAAGCAAATACCTTAAAGACGCTGCTAACTATAAAAAAGATAGCGAACGCGGTATACAGCAAAACAAGTTAGCGCTGATAGAGATCAATGCCGATATGGCCAAAGCACGTAAAGCTGCTCAAAAAGACAGTTTACAACGCACAGCGCTACCATCGATCAAACAAAGCAGCCAAAAAATACCTGCCAACTAATAATTTTTGATAAAAAAGATATATGACAAACGTTAATAACAAACCAACTGTTGCCAGCAGCACCGTTACCCGCGACTTACGCGAGCTTGACGTGAAAACCGATAACATTTACGAGTCGTTGGTGATCATTGCTAAAAGGGCCAACCAGATATCTAACAATATCAAAGAAGAATTGACCCAAAAACTATCTGAGTTCGCATCAGCTAACGATAACCTGGAAGAGGTGTTTGAGAACCGCGAGCAGATAGAGATATCTAAACACTACGAGCGCATGCCAAAACCAACTTTGGTAGCTATACAAGAGTTTTTAGAGGATAAGGTTTACTACCGCAACCCTAATAAAGAGAAAGACGCTTAATATTTAAGCTGAAACGATACGCCGGGGCCGCCTTGTTTTGCAAGGCGGCTTTTGCTGTTTGTAGCTTTAACTATGGCTGTATCTGTTTGTCGTCTTTTTTGGCGATGGTCTCAAAAGATGCCTCATTATAGATCACATCCTTATCGGTGACGCCCTGCACCACTATTCTGAATTTGCCGGTGATATCGCTGGTGTAAAAGGTCAGTTCGGTCTCTTTATCTTTACTCAGCATTACGCTATGTTTCCAAAAAACGGTGGATAGATAGTCGGGCTCCAACGGGTTTAACACAGCATAATCGGCACCATAGTATTGCTTGGAATTATTGATGCCGGTAAAAACGGTCATACCCGGGGCAGATACGTTACCTACGCCGCAATGCACATATTTGATCAGACCGCCGCCGCCGGCCTCGCGCAGCGTTTCGCCAATTTTTGGTGGCCTGTTCTCCGGGTCTCCGGGGTGATTAAAGCAGTTAAGGATATTATAACGGCAAACATAATCGCCGCAATCGTTAGCGCCGCGCAGTTTATCGCTCTTTCCTTTTATATTCACCTGCCTAAGTTTGGTTGCATTTTTTAACGGGGTGAATACAAAAGTTTTAGTATCGCTCGTCACCGGCGGATCAAATGGCTCAGGTTCGATTCCTTTGGCAATGCCTAATTGCGCCAAATGATACTGGTCCGTTAGCATAACCGTATGGTCGGCCGATGCTTCTGTCGTTCGTATCCGCATCCTGTTGTCGGTCTTTTGAGCAAATACGTTACCGTTGGTCAGCGCAAAATCTCCGTTCTGATCCGTTGGGACCATGATCAGTATGCCCGAATCCTTGCGCAATAATAATCTCATCGCTCTCTTTACCGAGTCCTTACCCTTAAGTACGGTGCCATTGTAAGCAAACTCATCATACCGGCGGATAGTATCTTCGGGGACGGCCTTCATCATCTCGTGCCAGGCATATTTGCTCCAGCCACGAATGAGCAGCAGGTCATTCAAGTATTTTCGGTCGGGGGCGCGGCTGCCCATCAGATTTTCTTTAGCCGGGATATTCTCTATCTCGTTACGCAGGTAATAATATTGTTCGATGTTGTTATCCTTTTTCACTTCCAGCCGGTTATCCTGTACGCAAGCCACAGATACCAGCGCCGATGACGCTTTGGTCTTCAGCGGGTCTAACTTAAGTTTAACGGTCATTTTTTGCCGAAGGCCGGGTTGCCTATCGTCCACTTTAATGTTAATGTTAGAGCGGTGATCGTAATGCGCAAAAAACATATGTTCGGCGACCGGCTTTTGGTAACTGTCCAATACGGTCACCGTGGTAAGGCCCCGCGGCATATTACTAAGATCTATCTTCACACTTCGTCCGCGTTTGTCGGCATCAATATCTATCGCTGCAAATATTTCGCGGTAGTTATGCACCAGTAAGGTAAACTTGCCTTTAAAACTACTCCGCACAATAAGCCGGGCGGTATCATTAGCTACAGATTCGGCCATGTACATCACAACTCCGGCCGGTAACACCGTAGGTAAAGGGTAAACCACATCATCATGCTTAACCCTGATCAGTTTGGCCGTGTAGGTTGCGGCAGTAGTTGGGCTGATGTTGAACGTCCCCATCCCATAACTATCCGTTTGGATGGTATCGATCGGCTTACTGTTGGCATATAACACAGCCGACGCTTTAATGGGCGTACCGGCCGGAGTTTTAGCCTCCCAGGCAACCCGACTGATCAGTCCTGAAACTAAATTGCCGCCCTCGGGATAAAATTTCACACTGTTTATCTGCTTTTTCACCGGGATATCCAGGTGCACGGTCTTGGTTATCTTGTTGTGTTTTACCTGCACCTCTAAATTATGCTGCAGGTTATTGATCCTGTTTTTGGGGATAAGCAGCGTGTAACTGCCGAGTACATTAGTTTTAGCTTCGCCCATTACACGGGTACTTTTGTCTTTGTTCCGGCCTAAAATATAGCTCACGCTGGCCTTATCCAGCGGACCATCGGGGCCTTTGGCATTAATGAGTACGCGGGTATTCACCAGATCTTTAAAAAGCGTGTCCAACGTAATACTTACGGTAAAAGGTGGTTGCGTAGCAGTTTTAATAGTGATAGGCTGCACAAAACGTAAAGCCGGTTTGCCATTTACTTTAAGGTTGGTGATGGCTATAAAACTGTAATTGCCCGGGGTGATTGTGTCCGGAATGATAAGGTTACCATCTGCAAAACCGCGCATGGGATACTTGGCCTCTACGATCAGCTTTTGAGTGTTATCATTCACCAGGCCAACAGATATTACCTGATGTTTAAGCAGGTTGCTATCCGGGTTTAGCAGATAGGCCGCAAACCAGATGGTCTCGTTATTTACGTACACCGTTTTATCTAAATGGGCAAACAGCACTGACGATGGTTTTTGGTTATTGTAGACCTTGGCTTGTTGAAATATCGTATCAATGTACTTGCCCTGACCCTTAGCAACGGATACCAGTAGAAAGGACAAGGCGAAAGCTATACTAAACAGTCTGTGCATTAGTCAAGTAAAATTATTGTTGGGGTATTTGTTTCTTTTTAACATCAAAGGAAGTCTCACCATATACCAATCCCTGATCGGTAACGCCTTGCATCACCACTCTGAATTTGCCGGCAATATCGCTGGTGTAGAACATCACATCCGCCTCGCCTTTATCATTCAAAGCCACGGCATGTTTCCAAAATATGGTAGATTGATAGTCGGGCGGACCGTTTTTAGTTTCATTGTAATTAGTAACATAAAATTCCTTATGGGTGTAAATACCACTTACCTTTAGCATATTATCGGGAGCGGCCGATCCGTTTTTAAAGACCTTACAGCCGGTATAAACTATCCCACCTGCATAAGTGGCACCTTGTATTGGTTCGGTGTTACCCGGTTCATTATTATGCCTTGGACAATTCAATATATTAAATGGGCATACATAGTCGCCGCACTCATTCTGCCGGTGGATACCTTCACGTCCATACAAAGAATTATCAGTTGTTGACTTGATATTGACCTGTTTTAATTGCGTAGCCAAACCCGGTTCAACCGATACTAACGAGCGGTTATTCTCTGCAGCACCAGGCGTTTCAGGCTCGTCAAGGTCCAGTGTATCCGCCAATCGTTTAGATGTCCGGTCGTACGGGTCATCAAGTTTGATACGGTAAGGAACATCACGGGCAATACCATTAATAAAAAGAAAGATGTTCTTGTCAGGCTCGGTCAGCAGTTCGTTTTCAGACATTTTGAAATCACCCGCTGCATCGGTCGATATCATCCCGATCCTATCTTTCATCATTGATGTTAGGTTGATGGGCTTTTTCAATTTTTTTCCTGCGTAAGATACGCTACCCTTATAAGCCAGATTATTAAAATTCTTAATCGTATCGGTGGATGATACTTTGTTAAGATCGGTCCAGGTGTACCTGCTCCACCCTCTCACCAATAGCAGATCGTTCACATAACGGTTACGCACCTCGTCGTTACCAAAAACGCCATCTATAGGTGGTAAATTTTGCAGATCGCGTTGCAGGTAAAAATAGGTTTCGATGTTGTTAGGATTTTTAGCGCTTAGCCTATTATCCTGCACACAGGCTACAGACACAAAACCACTGGTTGGCTTTGCATCACCGGTATTGAATTTTAGTTTTACGTTTACCTGTTCGCGCATGCTGTACGATGTTTTGTCTGATGAGATATCCGATACCGGCCTATCGCTGTATCCGGCAAAGAACATCCGCTCGGCACATGGCCTGTCCAGGCTATCCAAAAGCGTAATGGTAGCCAGGCCGCGTGGCATAGCCGCCGTACTGATCTTCACGGTGCGGCCATATTTGGGCACTACAACTTGAAGGTCAGCAAACTCGCTACGGTAATTGTGCAGCAATAAACGGTAGGTGCGTTGTTCGTTACTTAGCAGACGTAGCACCAGTGTATCTTTAGGTAAAGCTTGGGCTACACTGACCACAGGTCCGTTCATCATTGGAGCTGGCAGGCGATAGCTGGTATCGATTGTTCCATTCTGCAAAATGGCTACCCTATACGCCGACCCGGCTTCGGGTTTAAGATAGAACACACCCATGCCATAGCTATTGGTCTCTAAGGTATCGACAAGCTTATTATCTTTAAATAGGACCCCACCAAGCTTCAGGAAATTTCCACCGGCATCCCTGGCCTCCCAGGCGATGCGATTTTGCATATTCAAGACCAAATTGCCCCCTTCCGGATAGAACTTCACAATGGGCTTTTCTTTCTTTACCGGGATGCTTAGTTTAATAAACTCGGTTTGTTTACCGTTCTTAACCTCTGCACGGAGGGTGTGGTTAGCTGAGGTCAGTAATTTCCTGTCGATGGTTAAGGTATGCCCCCCGGTAACATCAGTTTGCGCGTCGACAGCCAACACAGGCTTCTTACTACCGCCAACAGTATATTTTATTGGCGCACCGATCAGCAAGATCGACTTATCCGACCGCGCCTTCAACAGCGTTTTCACAGGGCCAACGGTGCTTGTGCTGTCCAATAATTTCAATGTTAAGCCTATAGAAGGCTGGTTAGTAGTTTTTAAAACTATCGGTTGCTCAAAAAGCACTTCGGGATCTTTGCCGTTCATCCGGTCGGTGTAGGCAACAAAAGTATAACCACCCGCCGCGCTCGAATCGGGGATAGACATATTGCCAAAGCTCAAGCCGCCATCCATCACAAAATTTTTCTGTGCCACTACTTTGCGGTCCGCCCCCCTGATCAAACTTACCGAAAGTGTGCGATGGGCTTTAGCCGCAATGCTGTCGGCATTTAACAGGTATCCGGTGAACCAAACCTCCTCGTTACTGGTATAAATGGTCTTATCAAAATGGAGGAATAAAACCGGCGCTGCATGTTTTTTGGCGTAAAGCGCCAATTTATCATTTAAAGTAGCGGGGGTTTGTGCCTGTGCCTCTGCTTCTGCAAAAAACAGCAGCGATATAACAATAGCATTAACCAAGTTCTTTGAAATATTCATATGATAGCTATTTTGCTATTTCCTTCTTTTTAACGTTAAATATCGCCTCGCTATACACCACATCCTTATCAGTAACACCCTGCACTACTATCCTAAATTTGCCTGTAATATCGCTGGTGTAAAAACTTAGTTCGGTATCACTATCTGTGCTTAGCATGATGTCGTGCTTCCAAAGCACGGTAGATAAAAAGTCATCATCTAAAGGATCGAGTTTTTTATAATCGGCGCCGTAATGTTCTTTACCGTTAAAAACACCTCTGAATATGAGCATGCCATCTGCTTCCATGTGCTCCTTATTTATCGCTATGCCGCAACGCTCGTAAGAAATCAGACCACCAGCACCCGGATCACGTATCAACTCGCCACCAACGGGCGGGCGATTATCCGACTCGAACGGATGGTTAGGACAATTAAGGATATTGAAGCGGCAAACGTAATCGCCGCAATCATTGGCACCATAGCTCTTTTTGGGGGCTCCCTTAATGACCACCGTCCTCAAATTAGTTGTTCTCTTCAGACCCGCAAAAACAAATTCCTCGGTATTCTTACTTACCGGCGGGTCAAAAAGACCGGGTTCGATGTTTTTGGCTATCTCTTTTTGAATGCCTATAAACGGATCTGTCAATTTGATCCTGTATAGGACCGTGTTATTATCTCCGGTTAGCCAGATACGATCATCCTTACGTTTGGCAAATATCTGCGAACCGGATAGTTTAAAGTCACCATTAATATCCGCCTTTAATTTGGATACGTAGGAAGAATCTTTAAA
The DNA here is from genome assembly GCF_015222005.1 of Mucilaginibacter myungsuensis. Lineage (GTDB taxonomy): Bacteria > Bacteroidota > Bacteroidia > Sphingobacteriales > Sphingobacteriaceae > Mucilaginibacter > Mucilaginibacter myungsuensis. The sequence continues at coordinate 151,264 of NZ_JADFFL010000004.1, forward strand.
CAGATTTACGCCAACCAATTTCTTATGAGATAGGTGATCCTGGTCAGGATCGGCTATGTTGCCGTAAAACAATACTTCGTCCAGTGTTTTAACAGTATCAGCGGCAACAGTGTTCAACATATCGGGCCAGTTGTATTTGGTCCAACCACGTATCAATAATAAATTGTTCAGGTAGCTTTTGTCGAGTGCTTGTCTCCCCATCACGTGCTCTTTTACCGGCAGGTCGCTAATATTCTTTTGCAGATAAAAATAGTTCTCTATGTTATTCTCTTTTTTTATCGCCAGCCTGTCGTCGTGCACCGCCGCTACAGATACCAGGGCTTTAGTAGCGTCAGTTTTGCCGGGATCAAGCCTTAGTTTTATCGTCATTAACTGCCGCAGACCCGGCTGCATATCGCTCACGCCGATCTTGACGGCGGATCGCTTATCATAATGTGCAAAAAACATCCGTTCAGCTGCCGGTCTAAATTTATCATCGAGCACTGTTATAGTATTAAGCCCCCTGGCCACATTAGGCAAACCCAATTTAATAGCGTTACCTACCTTATTTACGTTGAGCGTGACCGACGCGCCGATCTTGCTGTAGTTATGTATCATTAAAATATATTTCCCGGCGACAGCACTTTTAATGCCCAGTTTAAGTGTATCGTCCACTATCGCATTGGGCATATTAATAGTTACCCCCGATGCCATTGCGGGCGGCAGTTGATATACAGCATCATCATTTTTAATACGGATGAGTTTGGCGGTATAATGTTTGCCCGGCATAGGTGTTAAGCTGAAGATCCCCATGCCGTAACTGTCGGTCTCTATCGTATCTACCGCCCGCTTATCAGCATACAGTATAGCCGCAGCACGAATGGGCGTACCGGCAGGTGTCTTCACCTCCCAACCTATCCTACTTGTCAGGCCGGCTACTAACCTACCACCCTCGGGATAGAATTTCACATCGTTAACTTGTTTTTTAACAGGTATATCAAAATGAATGGTCTTTACCTTTCGGTCGGCTTTTACCTGTATCTCTAAATTATGCTGATCGTTGTTGATATAACTCTTTGGGATCAGTAAGGTATGGCTGCCTAACACGTTGGTTTTAGCCTCGGCCACAAACCGGGTCTTTTTGTCTTTGCCTAAGGTAAAATTCAATTTAGCGCCCTCCAGCAAACCGTTAGGGTCACGGGCGGTCAGGATCAAACGGGTGTTTAGAGGGTCTTTATAAAGCGTATCCAATGTTACGTTGATCGTAAATGGCGGTTGCACCGGCGTTTTAATGGTAACGGGTTGTATAAACCGCAAGGCCGGCTGTCCATTGACCTTTAGGTTGGTAAAGGCTACAAAACTATAATTACCTGGCGCAACGGTGTCCGGCACCAGTAAATTGCCATGGGCAAAGGCGCGCATGGGATATTTAGCCTCGACAACTAATTTCTGCGTGTTGTTATTTACCAGACCGACCGAAATAACCTGGTGTTTGAGCAGGTTACTATCAGGGACCAACAGGTAAGCCGCAAACCAGATGGTCTCGTTATTCACATAGATGGTTTTATCGATATGCGCGAACAATACCGACGAAGCATTCTTTTTAGAATACCATTTTATCTTTTGATCTACAGTATCTTTGTAGTTATCCTGTGCTTTGGCGGCCGAAATGGATACCAATAGCATGGCAAGCAAGTAAATAGTACGCAGAGACATGTTATTAAGGTTTATTGGTTATTAGGTTGAGATAAATTTAGCAAAAAAAAATTGGACGAAGAGGGTGTTCCAAAACACTTTTAACGCGGCATCTTAATTTTATGAAACCCGGGGCGAGATGCCGAGAAGTTTTTCAACATTCAAACTCAAATGCCGCTAACTATCAAAAGTTTCCCACAAAATGGTGAAATTTCATTAAGAATTTGTTGAAAAATTTAACCTCAACTACTTGCATTAATGAAAATAATGTATATTCGTACATGCAAACAATGAGCATCAACTTACCTGAAGGCCTAAAAGTATCTGAGCAAGATGTACTTACGGCTTTAGCCACCAGGCTATATGATACCGGTAAAGTGACCATTGAACAAGCCGCCGGGCTTGTAGGATGCACCACGTCGACCTTCATTGAAGAACTGACGGCCCAAAGTTTGCAGGAAAGCGCCACCGCTACCTATCTTTACTAACGGAATTTTCCGTCCATCGACAATTACATCATGAAGTTAAAATTAAGTTTAAGCATTGCCGTGCTTTGCCTTACCGCTAACGCATTTGCCCAAGACAAAAGCTTATCCACCGTAAACGCGGGAAAAGCTTGGGCGGCCATATATCAACAACGCTCGGCCGAGTATAAGGCCCTTTGTTTCCAAGCCTACAATATTGCCAAATTCCGTTTAGATGAAGCCATTAAACACAAAGGCAAAAAACCATTGGCCTTAGTGACAGATATTGACGAGACCCTTTTAGATAACAGTCCTGAGGGTGCCCGTGCCGCCTTAGCCAATCAGGATTTTAACACCAAAGATTGGAAAACCTGGACAGCCAAAGGTATTGCCGATACGGTGTCGGGCGCAGCAGCATTCTTTAAATACGCCGCTAAGAAAGGCGTAACGGTTTTCTATATCACCAACCGCGATCAGGACGAACGTGATGGCACGCTTAAAAATCTAAAGACATTCAACCTGCCCTTTGCCGATGATGCGCATTTGCTATTAAAGTCGGGCACGTCGAGCAAGGAAGCCCGTCGCCAAATGGTTCTGGCCAAATACAATATTGTGTTATTATGCGGCGATAACCTGCCGGATTTTGACCTGCTGTACGATAACAAGCCCACCGAAGAAGCCCGCATGGCGACCACCGAAAAACTGAAGGCCGAATTTGGCAAGAAGTTCATCGTGATACCAAATCCATCATATGGCGATTTTGAAGGTGCGCTATTCAAATTTAATTACAAGTTGACACCGGCGCAGAAGGACTCGGTGATCATGGCAAAATTGAAGGTCTCACAATAAGGCAGAGCTCTGTCATCTCAAAAAGAAAATTCGTAAACACGATACGGATATTTGTGTTGATATTTGAACGGAACAAATACAACCTATAGAGATGACAGTTATCGAAAATGAATACCTAAAGGCGTCCATAGACCATAAGGGCGCGCAACTAAGTTCGCTAATAGATAAGGCTACCGGCCGCGAGATCATGTGGCATGGCGATGCCTGGCCATCGCACGCACCCAACCTGTTCCCGGTGGTAGGTTCGGTGATCAACAGCCAGATCGTGGTGGATGGTAAAACGTATGATCTGCCGCCACGCCATGGCTTTGCCCGAGGTTCGGATTTTTCTATTAAAGAGACCAATGGTACTCACGCCAAGTTCTCGTTAAAATATAGCGAGGCGACGCTGAAGATGTATCCTTACAAATTCGACTTTCAGGTGATCTATGACCTGATCGATAACGCCCTGCGCATCACCTACAAGGTTTTGAATCTTGATGAGCGGACCATCTATTTTTCTGTCGGAGGCCACCCGGCGTTCAATGTTCCTTTTAACGAAGGTGAAAATTATGAGGATTACTATCTGGAGTTTGAGATCGAAGAACCTTTAGATACCCACCTGTTAGGTAGCGACGGCTTTTTTAACGGCCAGACCGAACCAGTGAAATTAGAAGGCCGCAACCTACCGCTGACCCGCGAGATGTTCGCTAAAGATGCTTTGGTATTCGTCCATCCGCAGTCGCGCCAGGTGGCGATCAGGAGTACCAAGCACAATGAAAGCCTTACTGTGCAGTTCCCGCACTTCCCGTACCTGGGTATCTGGGCAAAGCCGGGCGCCGATTTTGTCTGCATCGAGCCTTGGTTGGGCCATGCTGACGTAAGCGGAAAACCCGTTGAATTGAAGAACAAAGCAGGCATCCAAAAACTGGTACACGGCCATGTTTTTGACGCAAGTTATTACATCAGCATATAAAAAACCTTAGGGTTGAAAGCATTTGTGTGGTCCCTGCAATTTATGTAAGTTGCAGGGACCATTTTTCATATCCTAACAATGAGACGATCCTTATCACTCTTATGCATTGTGGTTTTTGCGACCACAGCGACCTTTGCACAAAAGATACAATACCAACCCACTTACGAACAAGCCTTAAGCAAGTCCGCGTCCGAAGATAAAATGGTATTGGTGGTGATATCGGCCATCATCCCAAAAGCCATGCTCGACTCGGCTAAGTTTAAAAGGAAAGTGTCCTATAAAAGTGGATTGGATGACAAGCAGGTTGCCCAATTTGTTAACCATAATTTTATTCCCTACCATATATTTTACAAGGACCCCGAGGCCGCCGTCTTTCAAAAAAAATATAGTTTGCTAAGCACCCCGGCTTACCTGTTCATTGATAAGCTGAACAATTTGGTTTACAAAGCCGACACCAATTCGTTATCGCCTGCGCGGTATCTTAATATGTTCCAAAAGGCAAAAGAAACATTGGCATCGGGGAAAACCATTAGCCAATACCAGGCTCAATACCTGGCAGGAAATAGAAAGCCAGAGTTTTTGAAAGACTATATAGAATTGAACCAGGGCATGGGCGTTTACGACAATGCTAAACTGGCCGACGACTATGCCGCCCAACTGCCGCCCTCCGCCTTTCAGGATTATAAGCAATTACTTTTTGTGATGAAAGCGGGACCGTACGCTTTTGGCAAGACCTATCAGTCGTTCAAAACCAACCGTAAATTAATGGACAGCTTATATAAATACGAGCCCGTTAACCTGCGCATCGCTATCAACGACCGTATTATTGACAACACGTATGCCGAAGCCATCAGGCGCGAAGATTTCCCTATGGCCAAACAGGCGATCGATTTTCTGCTCAATACCTGGCGCGGCAACCCAAGGCAGGGTATGGCTACGGGTTATGGCCGACTTTTGGAGTACGTAGATGCAGTGCATGACACCACAACCTATTACAAATTATCGACCTATTTACACGATGGTTTTTACATGGACATCAGTGCCGACTCTGCCAAGAGAAAGGATAACGCGATAAGGGAACGCATCAGAAAGGCGCCGGGGTTACAGGCTGCCGATGATGCCTTGATAGCCGGTGCAAAGTTGAAAGACGAGAACGGTAATACTATTGCCAACACCATATTGATACCCGGGATCAACAACAGTACGGCAAACACACTTAATAACGCGGCATGGCAGTTTTACAAAATGGGCACAAAAGATAAGGGTAACCTTTCTAAAGCCATAACTTGGGCTAAAAGAGCGATCGCGTTAGATCCCAACCGATATGCCTACTACGACACGTTGGCGCATTTGCTTTACCGTATGGGTTTATATGACGAGGCTAATTCCAGTCAGGAGAACGCGCTTAAGATCGCTAAGCTGGAGCAACAAGATAAAGAGACCATGGAGCGGGTAAGGGTGGAGTTGGGTAAGATCAAAGGTAGGAGTTTATAGTTTTTACCCCTACAACAAATCTCTCTCCGAACGTCATTGCGAGGAACGATGAGAGATAAACTAAGAAGGGGCGCAAAACTTGCGTCCCTTCTCTTTCTTAAAACAATCCTAACTGTCCCGAATCATCTATATCGATATCATCAGGATTGGTGATCTCAAAGTCGACCTTTTTTGCCGGTTTCGGTTCAGCCTGATCAACCGCCTCTGATACAGGGGCGGCCGTTGGCGGGGCATCGACTGAAGTTTTATCATCAGGTGTAACGGTGATCTCAGTATCCTCTATCGTATTTGGTTCGGGATCCGGCACATCGCTTTCGTCGTCATGTTCGGCAATCAGGGTTACGGTCTGTACCGTGTGGGCCGATAGGCGGTTACCCATGGCTTTCATGCCTTTCACATCGATCAGGTCCACAAGATTCAATTCAACCGTCTCCGGTGTCAGTGCTTTACCTTTTAGTTGCTCAACACTTACGATAGGTTGGGCCGCGCCTGATATCAGGATCAGTTTGGAACCACTCTCCTCGCTAATGACGCTGACCTGTTTACCGATAACGATGTTATCAAAGATAAAGCGCTTCACCATGTAATTTTTAGACTTACCCTCGTAATGCACCACAGTGTAAACCTTTTCGGGGTTATACTTCTCGATCAGGATCATCTTATCGTCAAAGTGGTTATTCAGGTCAAAGCTGGCCAGCTCGTACAAACCATTCCCTTCCATGATCAGGATCTTGTCCTCGCCATCAAATTCGCCAAGATATTTACCTCGGCCATCAACGTTAAGGCGTTTTAAGATGTCATCATACCAGATCTTGCGACCGGCCAGGGTAGATACACCTTTGCTCTTCAGCGTGATTTTTTTAACCGGGTACTTGGTCAGGATATTACCCATAGATCCACGGCCTTTGATGGCCAACTGGGCAAAGTCCTCGTCAAACTGCAGTTTCTTTAATTTTGAATGTGGCTTCAGTTGGATGTTCACCAACTCGGCCTCGCCGTTAGGGTTAGCCGTAAAGTAAAGCATCTTGCTGCCTTTGGTACCTTTGGTCAGATCGTAGTCCTTATCACGAGTAACGCCCACAACGTTAAAACGTTTTACGTAAGCTACGCCGCTCTCGCCGTCCTTGTAGATCATGTTGTAAACCGTGCGCTCGTCATTCTTTTTAAAGACGGCTACGTGTACGATATCCTTACCCACAAATACCTTCTCCTGCACCTTGGTGATCATGGCTTTACCATCACCGCGGAACACGATGATCTCGTCGATATCCGAGCAATCGCCTACAAACTCGTCTTTCTTTAAGCTGGTGCCAATGAAGCCGTCCTCGCGGTTAACGTATAATTTTACGTTAGCCAAAGCTACTTGTGCTGCCTCTACCTTATCAAAGGCCCGTAGTTCGGTCTTACGGCCACGGTCTTTACCGAATTTAACTTTTAGCTTTTCGAACCAGTCGATGGTATAGTCGGTCAGATGTTTCAGGTGGTGTTTAACCTGTTTGATCTCGTCGTTCAGGTTTTTGATCTGCTCATCTGTTTTCTTAAAGTCGAAACGGGTGATGCTGCTCATCGGCTTATCGATCAGCTTTTTATAATCCTCGGGCAATATCTCGCGATAGAACTGCGGGAAGAAAGGCGTGAACAATTTGGTCAGCGTCTCCACCACCAATTCAAACGTCGACGAACTTTCGTAATCAGGATGTTTATACATCCCTTCCTGAATAAATATTTTGAGCAAAGAACTAAAGAATATCCGCTCCATCAGCTCCGCCAGTTTTATCTCCAGCTCCCGCTTCAACAACTCCTTGGTGAACAAGGTGCTCTCATTAAGGATGTCATTCACACTCATAAAGTGTGGCTTGTCGCCTTTGATCACACAAGTGTTAGGCGATATCGAGACCTCGCAATCGGTAAAGGCGTATAACGCGTCGATGGTCACATCCGGCGATATACCCGGCGCCAGGTGTATCACTATCTCAACATCCTTGGCGGTATTATCTTCGATCTTTTTGATCTTGATCTTGCCTTTATCATTAGCCGCGATAACACTGTCGATCAATCCACCTGTTGTTGTACTGAAAGGTATCTCGGTAATAGCAAGCGTTCGTTTATCGCGTTCCAAAATTTTAGCCCGAACACGCACCTTGCCGCCCCGCTGCCCTTCGTTATATAACGATACATCGGCCATGCCTCCGGTCGGGAAATCGGGCACCAGATCGGCCCGGACACCTCGCAGGATGCCTATAGAGGCATCTATCAGCTCGATGAAGTTGTGCGGCATGATCTTGGTGGCCAATCCAACAGCAATGCCTTCCGCCCCCTGAGCTAACAGCAAAGGGAACTTTACCGGCAGGGTGATCGGCTCTTTGTTCCTACCATCATAACTGGCCTGCCAAATGGTAGTATCAGGATTAAAGACAACCTCCAAAGCAAACTTAGACAAACGCGCCTCGATGTAACGCGGCGCCGCTGCCGAGTCGCCGGTGATCGGGTCGCCCCAGTTACCCTGGCGGTCTATCAGCAGGTCCTTTTGACCTATCTGCACCATGGCGTCGCCAATAGAAGCATCCCCGTGCGGGTGATACTTCATGGTGTTACCGATAACGTTGGCCGCTTTATTAAAACGCCCGTCGTCCATCTCCTTCAACGAGTGCAGGATACGGCGCTGAACAGGTTTCAAGCCGTCGTTAATGTGCGGCACAGCACGGTCAAGGATCACGTATGATGCGTAATCCAAAAACCAGTTCTCGTACAACCCGTCGAGCGATATTACGTTTTTCAGTTTATTGTCTTCGTTATTTAAAAGCGCGTCGTCAGCGCCCAGATCTTCACTCATCGGCAGCTAAAAATTATGGATGGGTAAAGATAAAAATACTTGCCTTTTATAGGGGGACGAGTTTTGCACATCGGGAGTGCGGTGTGGGATCGTGCCTGATAAATGTAGAGCAGCATATTTGTGGCTTCCGCATGCAAAAATTCAAGATCTGCATTTTGGACCTTTGTAGTTTGAGACGCAAGTATAAGTCTCTACAGAAGGACCTGCTTTTAGATATCCGGAAAATGAACGACAGTGGTTCTTCGGTACCGGTAACCCTGCTCTCTGTCCAAGTTTTGCCCTTACGCTCCAGACCGGCCCTTCGCAAAAGCTTTCCCTCCGATCAGGTTTAGGTCTACCGGTCAGTGCTGCACCAAAAGACAGGTATTGACATATCCCGGTTTAAATATCTATCTTCAAATCATCAAACCCTGATCATCATGAAAAAAATTTATCTATTGGCCATTCCGGTATTATTAGCTACCGCATGTTCACAACCCGAAAAGGTCGCTGCACCGGCCATCAGCGCATCGCCCGAGTATCCTTACAAGATCGAGAAACCCGATCAGTGGCAAACCGATACCAGCCATGCCAATACCTTAACAGCCTTAAAGTTCTTGAAAGCTTTAGAAACTAACGACAACACCACCGCCAAAGCTTGCGTTGCCGACACCATGGTGTTCAATTACGATGGCGGGACCTTTAAAGGTGCGTTCGGTGACTGGATGGCTCAAATGGCAGAAGGCATGGGAGACATGAAAGATATTAAAATGAGCATAAAAGATTGGCAGGCTGTTACTGATAAGGACAGAAATGAACAATTTGTTACTGTTTGGTACACGCAATGCTGGAAAGACAGCAAAGGCAAAGCCGACTCGCTATCCTATACCGACCACATGCAATTTAAAGGGGGCCGAATAGCACAGATCGATGAGTTTTCGCGCCATTTTACCATGCCATCACATTAAGAAAGATCTTGCGTACGGATCTGCACACCCATATCCGTACGCTTATTTCCCGGGCATAATTGTTATGATCGATCCTTTTTCCTCATCGCCCTGATCATTTGCCCATAGTCCCATTTATTCAGCATCGCTTTAAACATATTTTCGATGCGGTTGGCTCGCGTTGGCGCTGTCTTAGCGCTGTTGATCCAGGTGATAAAATAGCGTTGGTGCCCTTGGGCCAAACTATCGTAATAGGCGCGGGCTTCGGGTTCGTATTCAAAACATTCTTCCAGTTCGTCGGGCAGTATTACGGCGGTATCGGTGTCCTCTTCTAATGTTACCTTTAGCATCGCTCCGGCCCGCTTATGGATGCCTTTGCGCATATCCGCATTAATAGCCATGATAAACTTCCCCTCTCCCATCGGCATCAGGGCTACAGCTTTGATCGGGAAAGCATCCAACATGCCTTTTACTCTGAACGACTTTTTGTTCCCCGGTTTTAATTCCTGAGCGATGTCTGCCGGGATCTCGATATAGGTCCACTCGGTCTTTTCGCCCTTATCCTCGAATTGCAGAATGATGATGTCGTAGCTGATCATAATGTTGAGAATGGAGCGAATTGATAATGAGGCACGTTAAAAAATATGCGAAAATGTTAAATGTTTGTTAAATATCGCAATTGAACCCGAAACGTTGTAACGTTTTGATAATTGCGAACATCTTATAGACAGTAACAGATCAATAATAACCTTTAAAAATACAACACCATGAAAACTTTAAAAACAATTGCTTTAGGCCTTGCCTTATTAACAACCGTATTTACCGCTAATGCTGCCGACAAACCGATTGAGCGCCTAACCAAACACTACGCCATCAATACTTACATCGATGCCATGAGCCGCGGCAGACTACAAGGCTTTAATGAGGTATTGGACCCGACCGCCACTTTTAGCATGTTACGCGGCACGCAAGTTTGCAGCTACAACAAAAAAGACATGCTGAAATTTATGAAAGACAACCAGAATGTGGAGCAAGCCTGTACCGTAAGCACATCAGAAGTTGAAAGCAACGACAACATTACCGTAGTGAAAGTTGATATGAAATTTAACGGCTTTATCCGCAGCAACTACGTAACGGTAGCCAACACCGGCGATGGCTGGAAGATCACCAACGTGCATAGCGTTTTTAAATAAGATAATTTCCCCGAGTTTTAGTTTTGTTTATCGAAGTAAAGGCCCCGAAATTCGGGGCCTTTCTGTTTTATTTTTTAATGTATGGCTCAAGCACCGCTTGCCACTGGTCATATCCGCCGGGTTGCAGGTGCAACATATCCGACCGGAAATACGTTGAGTCGGGCATTGCCTTTGCGTGGAACAAGGCCGTGTTGACATCTAAATACTCCACATCTTTTTGCTTTTTGATGTAGGCCCTGATACGCTCGTTCCCCAAGGTAACCTCGCCGTAAAATTTGGCACGGCTTGGGCTCATCTTCATAGACATAAAATAAACCTTGGCTTTAGGCACGTTGGTTTGGATCATGCCAAGCAGTTTCACAAAATTATCATACACCGATGCCGAGCTTGCCCCGCTGGCCAGATCGTTATCGCCAACGTAGATAAATATCTTTGACGGCTGGTACGGATATACAATAGACGGCATATAGTATTGCACCCATTGCGCTATAGTAGAGCCACCAACACCGCGCATAATGATATTCTTTTTAGGATACTTGGCCGGTAGGTCGGTCCACATGCGGATGGACGAACTGCCGATGAACAGGATGCCGCCCGACTTAGGCATGCTAACGCTATCCTTGGCTTTGTAGACTTTGATCTCGTTCTCGAAAGGGTAAGTTTCTTTCGGTTTAGCCGTTTGGGCAAAAGCATGCGTGCTGAATATCAGCGCGGCGACAAGTAAAAATTTGATCTTCATTTTGCAGGTTTACTGAGCGACAAGGCGCTCCTCAAAAAACATAAAGGGTAAAAAACTGGCGACGCCCGTGGTCACCCATACCGGTCCGTCGATGCAATATAGGATAATTTTTAGCGGGGCACCTTGCTTTTTTTCATATTCGGCCATCACCTGCAGGCAGGATCCGCAAGGGGTTACAGGCTTCAGGATATCAAAATTATCGGTATGTGCCGTTATAGCGATAGTTTGGATGGGATCATCCGGATGATTAGCACCCCAATTGAACAAGGCGGTCCGCTCGGCACAAAGCCCGGATGGATAAGCTGCGTTCTCCTGATTACTGCCACGGATCACCTTACCGCTCTCTAACAGCAAAGCCGCACCTACTTTAAATTTGGAATATGGTGAATGCGAATGCTCCATTGCTTTCACTGCTTCGCGACAGATAATTTGGTCGGCCGTATCAAGTTCAGCAAGGCTGTTGTATTCGGTGAACGCTATCTTTATTTCGTGCTTTATCATTATTTCGGCCCGGTTAAAAAAGCGGGGGAAACAAGATAGGGAAAATCGGGGAATAATGCAAGAAACTACTTCATTATGGTTTAAGTGCACTCAATGCACCTTCCATATCTGTTATCAAATACTCGGCATCCTCCAACCCCACATACATTCTGATCAATTGATGACGATAATTATTCGCGTCATAGTCATCAGCTGCTATGGTCGCTATTGCCGGAATGATCAAACTTTCGTGCCCGCCCCACGATACCGCCATCAGCATATGTTGCAAGGCATCGCAAAAAGCTTCTATCTTTTGTAACGACGAATTCTTCAATGTAAAGCTGAACAAGCCGCCGCAACCTTGCATTTGTTGATGGGCCAGTTCGGCTTGTTTAAAGCTGGGGAGGAATGGCCAGATCACCTGATCGACAGCCGCGTGTTGTTGCAACCTGGCGGTGATGATCTTTGTACTTTCAAAACTACGCTGTAATCTTAAAGATAAAGTGCGCAAACCACGAATGAGTAACCACGCCGATTGCGGTGCCATGCTGGCTCCTATGCCCATGTATTCCAACTCGAATATCTTACTTAACAAAGCCTTGCTGCCCGTAACTACGCCTGCAACTACATCCGAGTGCCCGCCGATATATTTGGTTGCTGATTGAGCCACCAGATCGATACCGAGTTTGATGGGCTGTTGATATAGCGGCGTGCAATAGCTATTATCTATCATAGTCAGGATACCGCGACTTTTTGCCAATTGGGCTATTGCAGCCAAGTCCTGCAACTCGTAGCTGAACGTATTGGGGCTTTCGAGATAGATCAGTTTGGTTTCCGGGCGAATGGCGGCTTCAAAATTCTTCAACTCTGTCCCATCGACAAAAGTGCAGGTGACACCAAATCGAGGTAGCAGTTTGGTGAATAGTTTGATGGTCCAACTGTAAGAGTTCTCTACACAAACAATATGATCGCCACTTTTAAGTAAGGCGATGATGGGTATGGCGATGGCTGCTACACCACTACCAAAAACCAAAGCGTCCTCGGCACCATCTAAAGCCGCTAACTTTTTGCGAAGGATATTAATAGTTGGGTTATTGCCGCGCGAGTAAAGGTTAGCCTCAAACTCGTTGCTCATGGCTTTGCGGAAGTCGGCTACGGAATTGAAACTGAAATTACTCGTTTGCACAATAGGTGGCGCGACAGCATTGAAATACTGCTCGCGATCTTCGCCCAATTGGTTGAGGATGTAGGAAAGGTCCATATTATTCATCACTTCGGCAACCTTCCCTTATTCATATAAACACTCGCGTAATAGATCACCAATCCCAGCGCAAACACTGCTAAACAAACCAAAGCCGCCCCCGGGTTAGCCCAAAAGATATTCAACGTAACGAACCAGTACGACAGGATAAAAACAATAGGCACAAGCGGGAACAACTTAATGGTATAGATATCGGTATTGTCCAGTTCTTTTGTCTTTTTGCGAAGGATGAATATCGCCACTGCCGCCAAGGACAGACCAATAGTATCAAAGAACATTACGTAGTCCAGCATCTTACGGAAACTGTCCGAAAAGAAAAGGATCACTAATATACTCGCCACAAAGAAGGTTACGCCAAATTCCTGTACCTGTGTTTTAGGATTAACCCTGCGGAATATCTCGGGCAGGGTGCCGTCCTCGCTCATGGCGTAGTAAACACGTGGATTGGCCATTACGTTAACGTTAATATAAGCCAGCACCGAAATGAACATTAGCACCGAGGCTATTTTAGAACCTACGCTACCGAAGATCACGCCCGCCATGGTAGATGCCAGTGTAGTGGTCTGTTGTAATCCACCTAAACCCAATACTTTATAGTAGGCAAAGTTGATAGCCAGGTAAAGAAAGATCACCGTACCGATGCCTAATCCGATAGCCTTGGGGATGTTCCGTTTCGGGTCGATGATGTCACCGCCAAAGTTGATGGTCTGTTGATAGCCGCCGTAAGTGAAAAATATCGGCACCAAACTTAAACCTAAGGCAGTAATGAGACTGCCTTGCGTAGGTATCGCTTTAGTGATAACCGTACTATCATCATGCATAAATACCGCCGAGAAGAGCAGGATCACCGCCAGCACTTTCAATATCGACAGCACATTTTGTGTACGTGCACTTACTTTGATACCAAAGAAAGCCAGCGCGTATAAGATCAGTACCGAAAGCACCGCCACTACTTTCACACCCGTCGGCCCCTGCCATTCGGGCGGAAGTGTTACCGGGTTAATATAGTTTGCACCGATGATAGCCACTACCGCTACCGAAGCCGCATTACTGATCACCAACACCCAATTGATCATGAATGCGAAGGCCGGGTGATAACAATAGGAGAACACCTTATAAAAACCGCCGGTATGCGGGTAACGCGCGCCGATCTCGGCAAAAGTGAGTGCACCGCAAAGGGTAACTATCCCCCCAAATATCCAGGCGCCGAAAAAAATATAGGTATCACCCGCGCGTACGGCCACCTCGCTGGGGTTTGCAAATATGCCCATGCCTATCACCAGGCTGATAACGATCATGGTCAGGTCGAACCGGTTAAGGCGGGGGATAATGCTCATGTATCTGTTTGCGTATTAATTTAATTACAATAAACTATTATTACAATTTTGCCGTAAAGATGTAACATTTAAATACATAAATTCGTAAACAAAGCGGCACTTATCAGCTAACTATGAAATATTGTCAAGGGCAAATTAAGCATTTATTGTTTATCGTGGCATTGTTGTTTTTCGGCAATGTAACCCTTGCGCAAACCGCTAAAACCAAAAGCGCTAAAGAATACCGGGCGTTCCCAAAAGGCTCGGGCAGCGATATAGCCGGTTTTGACTTACCCGAGGGATTTAAAGAAGTTACCAAGACCGATGATAATAAGTATGATTACGCTATAGCCATCCCCGAGGGCAGTTTCGAGATCCGTTTTAAAATAAACCCACATACCGAAGGCACGTCTGATTCGCTTTATATAGAGCGGGGCAAAACCTTGGCAAAGGAATTGGCCGGAGATAATATGTTTTACATTAAGGATATCCCGCCGACAAGTCTATCCGATTACAACGCCGATGCCGGTAAGGTTTATTTCATGAGCCTGCCCGACTCGCCGACCACTAACCATTACAAATACGCTCTGCTTACCGTCCTACAGAAGAACCGCAAAGGCATCATCATGGCCGTCTGCATTACCAATGATCGTGGTCCGGATATGTTTAAGAATATCTATAGGGCAAAAAGTTGCATTAAATTTAAGGACGAACAATAACGCTATCGCTTCACTTACAGCACTTTTTCAACAAAAAGTGCTGCTCTACCCAACGTTTTCTTTCCATGGTACGATGATGCAGTAAAAAACATCAATTAAACCATTTAAAAAGAACACGACCATGAAAAAGCTTATCTTTTCCGTTCTGGCACTTATCGCATTTTGCTTCATCATTCAAAGCTGCAACAAACTCAACGACCCGGCCATTAAAACCGTTGGCAACATTAAACTGAGCAACACCGAGGTAATGATCGGCCAGCCCGATACACTGTACATCACCAACGCCGCCGCTACTGATAGTATCGCCTGGGCGGTATTGCCAACCGGGTATAACACCATCGCCACCAAAGGCCAGGCAGCGGTGCTTACCTTTCGCAAAGCGGGTACTTATACCGTTACTGCAAAAGTGAACAACGGCGCGGTACAAACCGCTACCATTGTTGTAAACTCGCAGGTCTATGTGGCACCGGGCACAAGCGTACCAATGGAAATTATTAACGACGACATTACACTGAACCCTAAATTGTACAAAAGCGCAACATCCGACAGCACCTACATTTACATGATAGCCAATACTAAAAACAAGTATTGCCCTGCCGGCAGGCTTAACACCAATGCATCGGTAGATGCTAACGGTAATTACAGTTCTAACATCATCAACGTATTAATGTATGGCAATTGCCCTACCGGCACCGAGCAGTTATATGCCACCATCAAATTTAACCAGGGCCCGGCAGTGCTGGCTAACGGTACCTACACGATCGGCGTTAGGCTGAATGATGTTACCTACACCGGTACCGTGGTAGTTACTGCTGCCACTATCACTTTTAACTGGAACCATACCAGCGGTGTAATACTGAGCAACAAAGTGATCATCAGATAAAATTATCACCCTATATTAGCGGGGCGATGGCGTTGACCGTCGCCCGCTAATTTTTTTTCAAAATATTTACCAACCTACCCAACGTTTTAACCGTAGCGTACGAAGATGCTTCTGAATATACCTATGAGCACTTTTTATTAATGGACCTTAACCGGCAACGCACTCAGGAATTAGTAAACGGATGTATGCAAAATAACAGGGCATCGCAAGAGGCTTTGTATAAGCTTTTTTACAGCGATATGCTGCGTGTTTGCCATAGCTACCTGGCCGACCCGGCGCTGGCTAAGGAGGCATTCAATACCGGGTTTTTAAAAGTTTTTCAGTCGATCAAAAATTTCGATATAGATAAGGGCGAATTGGGTGGCTGGATCCGCAAGATCATGGTGTTTTCGGCTATCGACCTATGCCGGAAGGAACTCCGGTTCAACAACACCAACACCATCGCTGCCGATACCGACGACGAGTTTATCCCGCCGAGGATATTAGAGAAGCTTTACTTTGACGAAATCCTGAAACAGATACGCACCCTGCCCGCCGCAGCACAAATGGTTTTTAATCTGTCGGTGCTGGATGACCTTAGCCATAAAGAGATAGGCGAACAATTGAGCATCAGCGAGGGCACATCGCGCTGGCATTTGGCCGAAGCAAAAAAACGTTTACGCGAACTGCTGGACCCCGGCAACCAACAAACAAAAGAAAGGAGGAGCAACGGACTATGAAAAATTCATTGAAGTACTCCAAACTTTGGCAGCAAAAACGCGACGAGTTAAAGATCGATGCCAACCCGGATATGGATTGGTCGGGTATGCAAGGTCTGTTGGATCAGCACATGCCGGTTACAACTCAAAGCGGCCCGACCGATGGCGGTAGTTCGGCTGGTTCAAGTGCAAGTTCAGGCGCATCTGCGGGAGCATCGGGCTTGGCTAAGTTAGGCGGCATAATTGGCCTTTCGACAGCAGTTGTAGCCGTGACGGTTTATGTGGCGTCGCATTTTATCGGCAGCACCTCTGATAAAAAAAGCAAGGACAGTTTAACCAGATCCGCTATCGAACAGAAAGCATTGATGGACTCGACCAAGATCCTGACCGATACGCTATCTGAAAACTATCAGGCATTGACCGACTCGGCCGAGATGACCGCTGACGTTGATAGTATCGTAACGAACGGCCATACCGCGGCGAACTATAATAACAATGCAGAGAACTCAGCAAACAGCAAGGATCCGACGAGTATTGTTCCTGCAAACAACGCGGCTTCGTCAACATCAAAAAATAACACCATATCAAAGAACACTGCGTCGAGGACTGTTTCAGTTTCGAGGTCAGGTGCTGTCGTTAATAGCAGTGGACGAAAACTCGCTGCATCGGTCAATAACAAGTCCGGCATCAGCAAGAATGGTTCGGGCTATGTACCGAACAGGAGTGGCAGGAGTCAGGGCAGAAATGACAGATCCGGGCGTGGAGCACAAGGGAATAATGGCGGTCGAAATAACAGCAGGATGCCGGCCGGAGGCGACAGATCATCAAAAGAAAGATCGCCTGATGGTAGGGTCAACAATATCGATGATAAAGCAAATACATCATATTCTTCGGTCAGGAACGATGCTAACGAGATAGCCACTGCGAACGACTGGTACGAGCGCACAATGCAGGCATTGTCGGTTAACAAATTTGCCGATGCTCAACATACCATTAAATCACCCGGCATGGGAGGATGGTCGCCGTTGACGGGGAACATCCGGAACATTGCTTTGCAAAACAAGATCAACCAAACCAAAAACCAAACAGCAGGCGAACCCAGCAATTTTGAATGGGGCATTTTGGCAGGGATCAATACTAATAGTAGTTTTAGTCGTAGGTTGATCGATACCAATGGGAACACCTCTTTACAGATCGACTTTTATGCAGGGCTTTATGGTACTTACTATTTTAAACCCAAGTGGGGTATCGGTGCGCAACTGTGGTTGTACAACCCGCAAAAGATCAGTGGCGGGTATGACCATGCTAACGGCAGCAAGGTAGATTCGGGTCAGTTGATCCGGGTGACCGACAGCCGCAAGGATTATTTTGTAACCCTGCCCATACAAGCCATTTACAAGGTGAACGACAATTTGAGTGTTAAGCTTGGACCGGTATTGAAATTCCCGATCAGTCAGACCAGCGGAGTTACCAGCCTCATTCCTGCCACCATCAGCCGGGATACCGCCTACTTCCGCAATACGATGGCTCAACTCAACGGCACTCGCTTAGATCAAAAGATGAGCGTTGGTATTTCGGGCGGATTGCAGTATCAATATGGCAGGTTCAATATCCAGGCAAATTACTTGAAGAACCTGAGCGGATACAGTGTCACGTCAGGCTATGGAAATTATAAGATGACAGACCCGGGATCGTTACATATTACTGTAGGCGTTAGGTTGAACCGGGCAAAAGAGTAAATTTTCAGGCGGTATCGTCTTAATGAGATGATACCGCTTTTAAACCAACGATAGATCCGATCAGCGTCCCGATAAAGAAAAACCGCCAGAACGTGGCCGGATCTTTAAAGAAAATGATGCCGGCTATCACCGTACCTACTGCCCCGATGCCTGTCCAAACCGCGTAAGCGGTACCTATCGGCAAGGTCTGTATCGCTTTGACTAACAGACCAAAACTAATGGTGGCCGATACCAGGAAGCAAGCCAACCAAAAATACATCGTCGCGCCGCTGGTCTCTTTTACCTTGCCTAAACTAAAGGCAAAGGCCACCTCGAACAAACCTGCTACACACAAAATGATCCAATTCATATCCGTAAAAATCTACGGCGAAGATGAGGATATGAATGCCTCCGACTTTTTACAAATGTTAAAAAATGCAGGAGTTTATTTAATATCCGCCCGGATACGGCTCAAACTTACTTGCGATATGCCAAGGTACGATGCGATGTAACCCAACTGCACCCGCTGCAGTAAGTTCGGGTCTGTTAGCAACAGATCTTGGTAACGCTCGGTAGCGGTTTTAAATTGCATGGATATCAGGCGCTCTTCTGTCTTTACCAATTCCCGCTCTATCAATTTGCGCCCCCAGTTGGCAATGTGGATATCGGTAGCGAATAAAGCCCGCAGATCCTCGGTGCGTATCTGGTATAATTCGCTATCGGCTAACAGTTCAATATCCTCGTAACCTTTCTCATCGGCCACATAGCTTTTCATGGATAGCACCGCGTCGCCTTCACACCCGAACCAAAAGGTAACCTGCGCATCGACAGTATTGGCATAAGCCCTCACCAAACCTTTGCGGATGAAGTACAGGTACGGCTCTATTTTATCAGCTTTTAAAAGAACGTGTCCTTTGGGATAACTCACCAAAGTGGTGATGCTTGTTAGGGCATCGGAAGATGCGGCAGACATTGGTTGCAGGCGGGATATGATATCTTCTATTTGCATTTGGATGCTGATGGTAGCACTGCAAATCTACACAGATCAGGATCCTATTTCGCGGGACAGTTTCATAAGACCCAAATTTGCCCCCTGTAGCACAATGGCATTTACCCCCGTAAAGCCATTAAACCAAATTAAAAACCTGTATGAAGAACAAACTATTACTTTTTGCTTTACTGATCCTTGCCACCTTTAGCGCCTGCCGCAAAAACACAGGAGGAGAAATTAATGTAGACTACTGGCCGAAAATAAGGCACCTTACCATGGACAGCCTGAAAACATTAACCACCAACATACCCAAGGCTGATTACTATGACCTGACCTTTACCGACAGCCTAACGGGTTACGCCGTCACCACAGGCGCCATCATCAAAACTATCAACGGTGGCCTTAGCTGGACATCTATTCCCTCACCTGCAAATGTTCCGCTTAAACGCGTCCAGTTTACCGACAGCCAGACGGGATACATTGCAGGCGGCATAGGCAACGCCGGGATCCTGCTTAAAACAACCAATGCCGGCCAGACCTGGACCGTCATTAATTTTGGCACTACCGAACCGCTTACGGGCATGTATTTCATCAGCAATACTACTGGATTCATCATTGGCGATAACCTTTTCAGCAAGACGACCGACGGTGGCCAAACCTGGACCAGTGTTAAAGAAGCCGGCGCGAACGGCTTTCACGATATCCGTTTTAAAAATGCTCAGACCGGTATTGCTACAGCGGCCAAAGGCATGTACTTTAAAACCACCAACGGCGGCAATACCTGGCTAAAAGTGCAGACCACAACTACCAATAACCTGGGCAACGTTTACTTTACACCAGAGCGGACGCTGATCAATAAGTCGGCCGATACGCTGATCAATGTGGATGCCAACATGGCTATCACCAAGATCGATCCCGCCATTTTTAAACTACATTTTGTGAACGATAACGACGCGGTAGGCATCGGCAATAAATTCGGGACCGGCTTTTGGCCTAACGGGATGGTCTTTGTGACCAACCGAAGTTCGTGGACAACGTATCAAATGAAAGGGTTTGAGCCATCTCAGGTATTCAACTTCACCTCCATAGCCGCCATGAACGATTATAAGATCATGATCATCGGCACAGGCTTGAATGACACCAAAGTGATGACGATCAATAGGTAGATACAAAGATATCTAATTCTTTATTAATTAAAGAATTTTCTGTAAAATATTCAAATCCCTCCTTGGGAAGGGGTGGGCAAGGTTTGAGCGGTAGCAGGGAGGGGTTCGCGACGATAAATAACGACGCCCCCCTCCCCGTCGCCTTGCACTCACCGCCTTGCCCCTCCCAATTGTTAACATGTGGAATACTCGCTCCGCTTTAATTCGCTTCAATTATTATTTTTGCCAAAAGGCACAATTGTGTGCCCTAACCAGCGATACACATGGCAGATCAGGTAGAATATTCAGATGACAGCATACGGTCCTTAGACTGGAAGGAACACATCAGGCTTAGGCCGGGTATGTACATTGGTAAATTGGGCGACGGCTCGGCTTACGATGATGGTATATACGTGTTACTGAAGGAAATAGTGGATAACTCGATAGATGAGTTTGTGATGGGGGCAGGCCGTACCATTGATATCAACATGAGCGACCACAAGGTTGCCGTGCGCGATTATGGCCGTGGTATCCCGCTGGGTAAGGTGATCGATTGCGTATCCAAGATAAATACCGGTGGCAAGTATGACAGTAAGGCCTTCCAGAAATCGGTCGGTCTGAATGGTGTGGGTACCAAGGCGGTAAATGCTTTGAGTGCTTCGTTCACCGTACAATCCTACCGCGATAACCGCACCAAGGTTGCCGAATTTGCCAAAGGTGAACTGATCCGCGATGACGCCGAAAAAGAGACCACACAACGTAACGGCACAGCGATCAACTTTTTCCCGGATGAGACCATCTTCCGTAACTACCACTTCCGCCCGGAGTTTGTAGAGAATATGATCTGGAACTACGTATTCCTGAACTCGGGCTTAACCGTGAATTTCAATGGACAGAAGTTCTTATCAGAACGTGGCCTGTATGATCTGCTGACCAAGAACACCACTGCCGAAAATCTGCGCTACCCGATCATCCACCTGAAAGGACCGGATATCGAAATAGCCATGACCCACGGCCAGCAATATGGCGAGGAATATTACTCTTTTGTCAACGGTCAGCATACTACGCAGGGCGGTACGCACCAGGCAGCCTTCCGCGAGGCGGTGGTGAAGACGGTGCGCGAGTTTTTTGATAAGGATTATGATGCGTCGGATATCCGTGCCTCGATCGTGGCAGCTATAGCCATTAAAGTGCAAGAGCCGGTATTCGAGTCGCAGACCAAAACCAAATTAGGTTCGCAGAACGTTGGTCCAGATGGGCCATCGGTACGTACCTTCATCGGCGATTTTGTGAAGAAAGCGCTGGATGACTACCTGCATAAAAACTCAGCGGTTGCAGAGGCGTTGAAAGCCCGTATCCTGCAATCAGAGCGTGAGCGTAAGGATATTGCCGGCATTAAAAAACTGGCCAACGAGCGTGCGAAAAAAGCATCCTTGCACAACCGTAAACTGCGCGATTGCAAATTGCATTTTGAGGACAGCCACGAGCGTCGTCAGGATACTACGCTATTCATCACCGAGGGTGACTCGGCCAGCGGATCGATCACCAAATCGCGCGATGTGATGACCCAGGCCGTATTCAGCTTGAAGGGTAAACCATTGAACTGCTTTGGCCTGACCAAGAAAGTAGTTTACGAGAACGAAGAATTTAACCTGTTACAACACGCCCTGAATATTGAGGACGGCATAGAGAACCTGCGCTACAACAACGTAGTAATAGCTACCGATGCCGATGTGGACGGTATGCACATCCGTTTGCTGTTGATGACCTTCTTTTTGCAATTCTTCCCTGATCTGGTGAAGGCCGGTCACGTGTTCATCCTGCAAACGCCGCTGTTCCGCGTCCGCAATAAAAAAGAGACCGTTTATTGCTACAGCGACGAAGAACGTGTGAACGCCATCAACCGCTTAGGTGTTAAACCCGAAATAACCCGATTTAAAGGTTTAGGCGAGATATCACCCGAGGAATTCGGCCTGTTCATAGGTAAAGACATGCGCCTTGACCCGGTGATCCTGCGCGATGCCAACGTAAAAGGCCTGCTGGAATACTTTATGGGTAAGAACACGCCAACTCGTCAGCAGCATATCATCGGTAACTTGAGGGTGGAGAAGGATGACGAGACGGTTAACCCGACAATTGCTGTAGCTGAGGATGTGGTTTTGCCGGTGGCGGTGTGATAAACAATTGCGATCAGACTTACGAAGTTTTTAATACTTCGTAAGTCTTCCCCTCCCACTTTCCGATATTCTCAACTTTCTTCCCATCAAAATCACCTCATTGTTGTTTAAACCGATATTATACTATATTTACGGTTAACAACAGCCCATGTCCGAACTACAACCCCTTCTTGCCGCCTATGATGCCGAACGTAAGTTGGGCAGGCCATGTGCCTTAGCCACGGTAGTGGAGGTTAACGGCTCGGCTTATCGCCGACCGGGTGCAAGGATGTTGATCACTAACGACGGTCAACTAAACGGCACCATCAGCGGGGGTTGTTTGGAAGGCGATGCCCGTCGTCGCGCGCAACAGGTGATGTTCCGTGGTAAGCCGGAGATCGTTGTTTACGATAGCACCGATATTGAGGAAGACCTGGAACACGGCGCGCAACTTGGCTGCCAAGGCCAGATATTTATCCTACTTGAGCCGATCGACTTTAATGATGAGCATAATCCCTTAGAGTTACTTCGAGAGGTATTTTTGTTGCAACAACCATCTCTGTTGGCTACTGTGCTTAAAAGCGATAGTCCGGATATTGCCCGCACCGGTGACCGTGCGTTGCTACTGAACGATGGCAGCATCAAAAACAATGCTCTTGATCAAACATTCGGCAACAACCATCTGATACCGGATATGGCGGAAGTTTTGGCAGATGGCATATCTGAGGTTAAGGACTATAGATATGCCGGCAGTCATGTCCGAGTATTTTTAGAGCTGATCAAACCCTCCCCTATCCTGACCATTTACGGAGCCGGTAATGATGCCCAGCCGTTGGTGCAACTGGCCGTCCGTTTAGGATGGCGGGTGAGCGTGGTGGATGGTCGCCCGCAATTGGTGACCGAACATCGCTTCCCCGGAGCGGAGTGGGTACAAGTAGCCCGGTTAGAGGAACTGCCGCAACATGTCATCCCGCAAGGGTTGGCGGTTTTAATGAGCCATAATTATTTTTACGACATGGCGGTGTTGCAACAATTGAGTATGTTGCAGGATATTAGCTACATTGGCATCCTTGGTCCGCGTAAAAAGACCGACCGGATATTGGGCGAATTGGAGCAGCAAGGCATTAACACCGCCGTGCTCGACGAGCGCATTTACAGTCCGATCGGCCTGGACATTGGCGGCGAGAACGCCGATGAGATAGCCCTGAGCATTATGGCCGAATTGCAGGCCGTACGTAATGGTTTTAAAGGCGGATCGTTAAGGGACCTGAAAGCCCCGATACATAACCGCGACCTAAATATTAAGGCACTAACAAATGGATAATAACATCGGTATCATCATCCTGGCGGCCGGAAGTTCGAGCCGCATGGGCGAGCCCAAGCAGTTTTTACAGTACAAAGGCAAGTCGCTGCTGCGCCATGCGGTCGAGACCGCCTCGGCTATACGCCGCAAAGGCCCGATCATTGTAGTGACCGGCGCCCTGCACGACGAACTTTTTAAAGAATGCGCCGGCCTGCAGGTTGGCGTTGCCCATAATACCAACTGGCAAACCGGCATATCCTCGTCTATCCATACCGGCTTGCGTGCCCTGGCCCGCTCCTATCCCGATGTAAAGGGCGCTTTGGTATTGCTGTGCGATCAACCACTGATCACCAGTGCCCATTTGGATAACCTGACCGACATCTTTGCCCATAAAGGTTATCAAAGCATTGTCGCCACCTCATTTGCCGATACGGTAGGCTCACCTGCCATTTTCGGTCGCGAGATGTTCGAGCGGATCTATCAACTCAAAGGCGATAAAGGTGCACGCCAGATCCTGTTAGAACCGGATGTTAAACTGGCGACCGTGCCATTTAAACCGGCGGCTATAGATATCGATACCAAGGAAGACTACGAAGGATTGAAGTAATGTGCAGATTCTTTAAAAGTGTTAGATAGGGATCGTATATGAGCCAACCGGAACCCCTACCAACTTTACATTACAACTTTGATATTTCACGCTACGAAGACGAACTGGCGATATGGGGATATTGCGATAACGTCGTCGGGGGGTTACCTGACGGAAATTCTTATCAGGTCTGTTTTTATAACGCGATGAGATTATCAATGGAAGTGGCCGACAAAAAATTTATCGCCATCCCGAATATGATCGTGGTATCAGCCCTAAAAAGAGCGCAGATGGAAAATGCTGTCAACGAAGCTTGGGAAAGCGGCTTTTTTGACGAACTAAAGCCGATCAATTAGCGGTTGGTAGCGTCATCGGCCATTTCGCATTTCTCAAAGTTCAATTGGCCAAATTCCACAGTGTTAAAAAGGCAAGTTGTGTTTGCCGTTTCAAGAGCGGATAGTTGATCTTGTCAGGCGTGTCGGTCACTTGATGATAATCGCGCGAGAAACCACAATCTATCCTGATGAAAGGCACCCCCTTAATGTGGAAGGGATATTGGTCTGAACCGAGTAACCGACGGCGCTCATACCGCGGATCTTCATAGTATTTATCCAACACCAATTTTGGGATCACTTCATTTGCCTTGTACAAGGCATTACGTAACCCTCGCTTCACGCTGTCCTTCACTAAGATGTAGGCGTAGTTAACACTATCCTTCGACTTGTTGCCATGCAAAGTATCCGTCCTGCCTAACTGGTCAATATTCAATATCGCATGCGTTTTACTCAAGGGCAGAAGCGGATGATCGGCGTACCATTGCGCCCCCAACAATCCCCGCTCCTCGCCGGTGAAGGACGCAAAGATAATGGTTCGCTTGGGTCGTAAGCCTTGCTTGGCTGCTTTGTTAAGCATCGTAGCTATCTGCATAATGGCCGCTACCCCACTGGCATTATCCACCGCGCCGTAATTGATCTCGTCTCCCTTGGGGCCGTCATGATCGTGATGAGCGGATAGAATAATGGCAGGCAGCTTAGAATCAGTCCCTTTCAATACACCGATCACGTTAGGCGCTTGCTCCGGTTTGTAAGTGATATCTACCGACAGATCAATGCCTGACTTGAGATCTGCATAATGCTTTCCGGGAGTAGTATTAGTTAAGCCTGTACTCAGCAATTCGTCAAACCGCTCGGGTGTAAGGTACAGATTCGGCAGTATCTGTTCTTCAGGTTCAAAATAAAAAGGCAATTTGTACTTGGGCAGATAGGCCGTGCTCTTTTGCTCTTCGACACGGTCTATGATACCCGGGCTACCGAAGACCAGTACTTTAGCATCCGCCGCTTTTAGCTTTTTCATCAAGGCATTTACGGCCTGTTCGGTATTTCGCTGAAATAGCCCAAGATCAATTACCACGGCTTTTCCGCTAACATTCATGGCTAGGATATCTTTCATAAAAGCGGCCGCGTCGGTATGGTCGGTAACCACTACGCCTGCATTTTTTAAACTGATCGGTTTGAAAGGGAACAATTCCCAACCATCTAATTGCTGACGGACCTTGGTGCCGATGGTCAACGATGCGTTGTCGTACTGTCGTTGCACGGTGATAGCCTGCAGATATGATCTGCCACCATCATACGCGCCGGCAATGCCTTCCTTCTTAAACCTATCGATAATGAACAACGACGCCAGTGTATCCTCATGGCTACCCATCAGCCTGCCCTTCATTTCCTTACTGGCTAAGTGGTACAGGCTGGCCTTCAGATCGGCTTCAGAGCATTCAGTCGCGATCTTTTTGATAGGCTTTTGTTGGGCGTCACAACCAACATTCAAGAATAGCAGTACAGCGAACAGGTAACGCATACCTACTTTTTAGGGACTTGCTGCAATAACCAACGGGCAATATCCTGCGCGGCCTTGTCATTTTCGTAACCGACGGGCAGGCGGCCATTCACATACTCGTTATACAACCATGGGTCGCCAACGGCCAGTACCGTACCTTTGCCATATTTAGCTGTCGCGATGATCACCGCGTCGCCATCTTTCAGGGCAGCCTTTGCCGGGCCTTTGATACTGATCGTAGCGATGTCTTTCAGGAATAGTTTGGTAGCCGTTTTAAATATCGGGTTATTGCTGACGGTGAGGGTACCATCAGCAAAGTGGGCATCATCTGTAACGTGGTTATGCAGATCGTTATTGAACTCCATTCCAAATACGGTCGCCAGTTTGTTAAAATGCGGCAGTTCCACATTGGCACTGTCGTTAGCCATCAGCATTAGTACGCCGCCGGCTTTAACCCACTTCTCTATCGCGTCGATATCTTTCTGTTCGATGTAGTTAGGCGACGGGTTTTCCTTCTTGGAATCCGGGTCGACGATGATGTAAACATCAGTTCCTTTCAGGTTCTCTACAGTTGGCGCGGTCTCCAACGAACCCAATGTAGCACCGGCATCCTTGAACCAACCGCCCCATTTAGAGAAACCGCCTTGCGATAAATCCTCCCAGGTATAGTGAAAACGCTCTTCTGCGCCCTTTACTTTGCGTACCTCGCGGTTAAAATAATAATCGAGCGTTACTTTTTGGGCGCTAACAACAAAGGGCACCATAACGATGCCCATTGCCAAAATATTTTTAAAGATGGTCCTCATTGGCTAATGGTTTACAAAGCCAATTTAGGTTTTATTGTTGATATACCAAGCTTACTTTGAATAAGTACGGAACACAGTGCTGCCATTCAAACGGCCAATACTGTCCCTTTCGGTAAAATCAAAAAACAGCACCATATCGTTCTTGGTCAGCGAGCGGATCTTCAGATCATAATCAGTCGCCGGTACGGTGATGTTGTTAACCGATACATAACTGGGATATTTTAAGGTCAGGAAGTAGCCACGCAACTCGTACCTGAAGTTGGTAAAGCTATCACTACCCGATGTACCTTTATTAAATTCGATCGAATCAACTCCGCCGGGTTGCACCGTCACAACAGAGGTATCGTTCACAAAATTGATTATCGAGTCCTTCACGTGGCCCCATTTACCAACGATGAGTGTATTGGTAGATGTAGATTCGTCGTAACCCTTTTTGCAGCCATATAAGCCGCCTATGATAAGTAAAGTGAGTAAAAGTATTTTCCTCATATATCGTTCAGTTTAAATTTATAGCTTTTAATCAATAGCGGAACATTTCGCAATTGGCTCCCGATAGCTATCGGGACCGCCTTTCGCATTCACTACTACACCCCTCCAAATATCGAGAACCCACCATCCACGCATATCATCGATCCGGTCACAAATGCCGATGCATCGCTCAATAACCAAACCAGCGCACCGATCAGTTCGTCGGGTTTGCCGAAACGTTTGAAAGGCGTTTGTTTGATCACCAGTTCGCCGCGTGGGGTATAACCGCCGTCGCTTGTGGTCAACAAGTTACGATTTTGTTCGGTCAGGAAAAAGCCCGGCGCTAATGCATTCATCCGGATAGCGTCGCCGTAACGATTAGCCAACTCTACCGCGAACCATTGGTTATAGCAGTCGACAGCAGCCTTGCCCATATTGTAACCTAATACTTTGGTAATGGCCCGTTTAGAGTTCATCGACGAGATATTTACTATACTGCCACTCCCTGTCCGCGCTATTAACTCGCCAAAAACCTGCGTCGGGATGATCGTCCCCCAAAGATTTACTTCGGAAGTACGTTTCATTCCCTCGATATTCATACTAAAGATATCCTGATCCGGCTGTAGCACGCCTTCGGGCATGTTCCCCCCGGCGGCGTTTACCAAACCATCCAGGCGACCAAATTCGGCCTCTACTTTGGCTTTAGCAGCTTGCAGTTCTTCAGTATTTAATACGTCGGCAATCAGGGCGATCGCTTTGCCACCAGCCGCGTTAATGGCAGCGGCACGTTCCTCGGCAATGGCCGCGTTACGGCCTAAGATACCGACAGCCCCACCGGCGGCTACGATACCGTCGATGAAAGCTTTGCCCAATATACCGGTACCGCCCGTAACGACGATCACCTTACCTGCTAACGAAAAATTATTTTCCAATGTCTCTCTTTGTATGTACGATGTTAAACTTATCTCAGATCAGGTACGGCAATGGCATCCATATCAGTATAATCCTGGTTCTCGCCGGCCATCCCCCAAATAAATTTATAGTTGGCCGTTCCGCTGCCACTGTGTATGCTCCACGGTGGCGATACCACAGCCTCGTGGTTATTCATCATGATATGGCGCGTCTCGCTACCCTCACCCATGTAGTGTACGATCTTATTCCCTTCCGGCACATCGAAATAGAAATAGGCTTCCATCCGGCGATCGTGCACGTGTGGCGGCATGGTGTTCCAAATGCTGCCCGGCTCTAAAATGGTCAGGCCCATTACCAATTGGCAACTGCGGATGCCTTCTAAAAATATGTATTTGTTGATAGTGCGTTGGTTGGCGGTTTCGGCAGCTCCTGCATTAACCTTTATGGCATCCTCGTTCGTCATCAAGGCCGTGGGATAGGTCATGTGCGCTGGTGACGACAGGATGAAATACACCGCAGGTTCCTCGGCGTTTACGCTGGCGAATTTGACATTTTTAGTGCCTTTGCCAATGTACAGGCAATCCAGCTTGTTTACGTTATAGGTAACGCCATCAGCGGTTACTGTACCATTACCGGCCACGTTAATGATGCCGATCTCCCGGCGCTCCAAAAAATATTCGGCGCGTAGGTTGGCATAGTTAGGCAGATCTAAAGTGGTCTCTAATGGCGATGCCCCGCCAACGATCATACGATCGTAGTGTGTGTAAACCAGTTCTATTTTACCCGGCGATACAATACCATCCAAAAGGAAACGCTCGCGGATCTGCGCGGTTTGATAGGCCTTAAAATCTTCGGGGTGTACGCTATGTATAACTTTCAAAAGTGTTTGGTGCTATGTGGTTTTACCTTTCAATTAGGGATATACAAGTTTACAGCAATGCACCCGAATTTACAAACCCGGCCAACCACTAAAACAAGTAAGGCCCCATCGCGGGACCTTAACTCAAAAACCAAACAAAAATATAGGTACAAAATCATGGTGGGCGTCTATTCCGGACAGCCATTATTATTATGCCGAACGCTTCAGGCTGTTACTCAAACCAGCCTGATAAACGGCCGCTACGATATCCTTACCGTCTATCGATCTTTCCAGGTCCAGTCCGGGCTCATCGTAAACCACTTGTTTGTTGGTATCCAACACATAGGTAGCGGCCAATGGCACATTCTCGTCTATGCCCGAAAAACGGTTCCAGATCGGGTCAGCATCGCTGTAGATCCTTAGGCTTTGGGCCAGCTCATGGTCGGCATCGAAGTAGAAGTTTAGCGACAAACTGTTATCCCAAGCCAATTTCTCTAAAGCAGCTTCTTTTTCAGGGGTGACGATCAATAGGTTGCCGCCATTAGCTTTGATCTCGGTTTGCAGGGCGTTCAGTTGTTTCAACTGATCTACGCCGTGCTGCTGCCATTGCGGCGAGTAAAAGCTGATCACCAATGGCTTGTTCAGCAATTGCCTGATCTGGATAGGGCCATGTATCTCGGCTCCGTTAAAAAAGTGCTGCCAGTTGTTATAACCCGAACGCAGGTTGAAACCCGGTAACGAATTACCCGTACGCACAGGGCGCAAGGGCTTGTACTTGCGGAACGACAGATCCACATCCGGAACAACTTCTAACAGATCAAAGAATGGGTATTTGGCGGTATTTAGGGCGGTAGCTAACATGGTATATTTTATTTAAGAGTTATAGTAAAAAAGACATTTGTTTATTGCAGTTGATGGCAGCAACAACAACATCGCCACTGCGTGGGTATCAGCATGTATGCCTTAATTGGATAACTCATCGTATTTAATTTAGTCGACCAAATAAGTAGTCTTTTTTGTTAAATTTTTTTAGCTTTTCTTCCTTGTTAAAAATAACCCGAAGCTGTAGATATGGCAACCGATACAAAAGCCTGCAAAGGCTTCAAAGGATGCAAAGGTGCACAACACCAAAGTGAGTATCTGTGCGGCAAGTTCTTCATTGAAAACTACAAGGGCCAAAATACTAAAGATGAATACAAAACCCATTCCGGCCGAGAAACGCTTAGGGCCACCGTCGGTAGGTTTGTGGCCCATGTTGAGTTGCTTTACAACAACATCACTTAGCAGACCTATCAAACTATATTTACCCCATTGCCCTGCCCTCAGCAAAAAATCGATAGCCAGAAAAACAAGTATCGGCCAAAACCCGCTGAACAGATAGGTGGTCGCCAACGCCAGCACAAAGAAGGCATTCACGCGTGCTTTGTGCTCGTTAATAGTAACGTGATCTACAGGGCAACTAAGCCCATACCCCCCAGCCCCCTGAAGGGGGAGCAAGCTTCTTTTGCTTTTGATGATATCTGCCGATCCCATTTTTTTGACTTTTGACTTCTTACTTTTGACTTCCTACTTAAGACTTAAGAAAACTCCCCCCAGCCTCTCCGCCAAACAGCGGAGAAGGCTTCATAAAACCTTTCACAGTTTTACTTTACTAAAGGAGCCACGTGTATCTTAATTTCCTTGTTTATAAAACCTTGCACAGTAATATTTATCAAGGGTGGTGTTATAATTTTGGCAGGACCTTGCACAGCCCTGCTTTTCTCTGTTTCCTGTCCCCTTTTGGGGTTAGGTTCTTATTTATTCGGTTGCGGTGTCAACCTTAAATAAGGTTTGATCACGGTGTGCCCTTTCGGGAATTTGTCAGGGATATCTTCTGTCTTGATCGATGGCAACACTACTACCTGATCGCCGTCTTTCCAGTCGGCCGGGGTGGCTACACTGTGGTAGGCGGTCAGTTGCAGCGAGTCGATCACACGCAGTACTTCATTAAAATTCCGGCCGGTAGATGCAGGGTAAGTGATGATCAGTTTGATCTTTTTATCGGGACCGATGATGAACAGCGAACGAATGGTCGCGTTCAGCGAGGCGTTCGGGTGGATCATATCATAAGCCTCAGCAATTTTGCGGTCCTCATCTGCAATGATGGGGAAAGTTACTTCAACGCCTTGCGTTTCGTTGATATCCTTTATCCATTCTTTGTGTGATGCTACCGAGTCGATACTTAGCGCCGCTACTTTTACGTTGCGTTTAGCAAACTCCTCTTTCAGTGCCGCAGTTCGGCCTAACTCTGTGGTGCAAACCGGCGTATAATCTGCCGGGTGACTGAACAGCACGCCCCAGCCGTCGCCTAAAAATTCGTAAAAATCGATGTCGCCTTCGCTGGTCTGTGCTTTAAAATTTGGGGCATCATCGCCTAATCTTAATCCCATGGGTAGATGTGTTAAAATGTTTTTTTATGTTGGTTGGCAGCAATTACTTCAAAAAGTTTTACGCAGATGCCTAACCTAAAATTAATATCCTGATGTTGTTTGCTTATCGCAGAAGCTGCAAGAGAGAGAACCGTTTTCACGGCGGTGTATTCACTCGCTTATCTTTCCCTGTTTGGTAACAGAGCAGGAATTAGCACCTTTTTACTTGCCCCAACGGGCTTGGTACAGGTTGCTAAGACGTCTTTGGGCCTTTCCCTCAGTCTTTCTGGATAAGTAAATAAAGAACGATAACGACACAAATGTAAGAACGTTATTTTAAATAACAAATAAATCTATGGAATTAGTAGTATTTATTTTTAAAGGATTGATTTTTAGGGCAATTAATTGTCTGAACCGCTGATTTAAATGATTTTTTTGATTTCGCTGTTTTGGGTTATTGTCTCGTCCTGAAAAAGTTTACACTTTTAAACGATGCTCCTTGACATGCATACCAACGATACATCGTAGTTAAGCATCATTTGCCACAATCAGCGAAATCAAAAAAATCATTCAGATCAGCGGTCAAGATCAGCAGTTCAGACAACCCTTAACTGTATCACAACCTTTACTTGACTTGTACTTAATTTGCGGTATATTGCTGCTTCATTGTGTTAGCTCCTAACTATTGCTTACAAATTCATCAATAATGAATAAATTTTTACTCTCTGCACTGCCCTTCGCGCTGGCCCTGACCGCGCAGGCGCAAGCCCCTGCCGCCTACACGGCAAAAGATTACGAACGTGCCGAAACTCAATTAACAAGCGCGCTTAGTCCGCTGGTTACCCGCGGTGGCATCCGCCCTAACTGGATGCCTGACGACCGTTTCTGGTACAAAGCTAGCCCTGCCGAAGGTGGCCAGTTTATGGTTTACAACCCGGCAAAGGGTTCAAAAGCCCTGGCATTTGATCACGCTAAATTAGCGGCCGCACTTTCTGCTACCGCTGGTAAAAGTTATACAGCTACTACCCTGCCGTTCACTACCATCAGCTTCGCGGCCGATAAAAAGTCGGTGATATTTACGGCGGATGGTAAACAGTATAAATTTGATGGTTCGGCGGTAACTCCCGATTCAACACCTATCGAATCAGCCGCCGGTGCCTTCGGTGGTCGCGGCCGCCGCGGCGGTTTTGGTGCAGGCAGCACGTCTCCGGATAAAAAGAAGGTAGTATTTATTAAGGACTACAACCTTTGGGTGCGCGATGTGGCCACCAATAAAGAAACTCAACTGACTACCGATGGTGTTAAAGACAACGGCTACGGTACCGACAACGCCGGTTGGGCACAAGGCCCGGGCCCGATATTGGTTTGGTCGCCCGATTCTAAAAAGATAGCCACCTTTCAGCAAGATGAGCGCCAGGTGAACGACTTTTACATGGTGAACACCTCGGTTGGTGCGCCTAAACTGTATCAGTGGAAGTATCCTTTCCCTGGTGATAAAGTAATACCGATGCTAAGCCGTGTTATCATTAATGTGGATGAGCCAAAAGTGATCCGCTTGAAATGCGATGCTGATCCGCACCGTTCTACCCTGAGCGACGATATTAAAGGAGGCGAAGGTTGGGCCGACGTTTATTGGAGCGATGATGCAACCAAATTGGTTTTCGCATCTACCAACCGCGATCACAAAGAAGAGAAAGTACGCATGGCCGATGCTGCCACCGGCGATGTACGCGAGATATTCCAGGAGACAGTTAAAACCCAATTCGAGTCGGGCTGGGGCGATGTTAACTGGCGATACCTGAGCAAAAGCAACGAGATACTGTGGTTTTCGGAACGTGATAACTGGGGCCATCTTTACTTATACGATGCCACTACCGGTAAACTGAAGAACCAGATAGACAAAGGCGAGTGGGTAAACTCTAACGTAGTTAAGGTTGATGAAAAAGCCCGAGTGATCTATTTAACGGCCATGGGTCTGCAAAAAGAGAACCCGTATTTTGCCCAGCTTTGCAAAGTTAATTTTGACGGTAAAGGTTTCACCGTGTTAACCCCGGGCGCTGGTACGCACAGTACGTCGTTCTCGCCATCTGGAAATTACATCATCGATACCTACTCTAAACCGGATGTTGCTCCGGTTACCGTATTACGCGACATGAAGGGCAAGCAATTGCTGGAGTTAGAGAAGACCGACATCAGCAAACTGACCGCTACCGGTTGGAAACCTGTTATCCCATTCTCTACAAAAGCAGCCGACGGCAAGACCGATGTTTACGGCCTAATGTGGGTACCGCGTAACCTGGATCCTAACAAAAAATATCCGGTTATCGATTATATCTATCCTGGTCCGCAAGGTGGTAGCGTAGGTAGCTGGTCTTTCTCTATCGCAAAAGGCGATTGTAATGCGTTAGCCGAATTAGGCTTTGTGGTAGTAGCTATCGAAGGAACAAGCAACCCTTACCGCTCAAAAAGCTTCCACGATATGAGCTACGGCAACATGGCCGACAACACGCTTGGCGATCAGGTAGCAGGGATTAAAGAATTAGCTACCCGTTACCCATATATCGACGTGAATAAGGTAGGTATCTGGGGTCACTCAGGTGGTGGCTTCGCTACAGCGGGTGCCATGTTCCGTTTCCCTGATTTCTTTAAAGTAGGCATAGCCGAATCGGGCAACCACGAGAACCTGAACTACGAAGACAACTGGGGCGAGCGTTATAACGGTTTAGTTACCAACTCTGACTACGCCGCGCAAGCTAACCAAAGCATCGCCAAAAACCTGAAAGGCAAACTGATGCTTGTACACGGCTTGTTAGATAACAATGTACCAATGCAAAACACCATGCTGGTTGTTGAAGCCTTAGAGCGTGCCAACAAAAGCTTTGACCTGGTAGTATTCCCTAACAGCGCACACGGCTTTGGCGAACACTCGGCCTACATGATGCGCCGCCGTTGGGATTACTTTGTAAAACACCTGAAAGGTATTGAGCCACCTTTAGATTACAAAATGACAGGCGGCCGCCCTGCACAGCCTACTGCCGCGCAATAAGCTTTAAATATAAAAACGACGAAGCCCCGGATGTGATCATTCGGGGCTTCGTCGTTTTTAAAGGTTGTTCAGAATTACTATTATTCGGAACCTTTAAAATATTTACCGACTACTTACTCAGCTGTAGTGTTATTTAATGCGGCGGCAACCTCAGCGTTGTTAGCGGCATAGTCGGCAGCGGTTTTATGTTGTTTATCTTTCAACGAAGATTTAGCGCCGTGCTTGATCAGTGTTTGCACCAACTCGGTGTTACCGTTAGCGGCAGCAGCCATTAAAGCGGTTTGGCCCTCGGTGTTTTTTGTGTTAACTGCCGGGAAATGACTCAGGATGTAATAAACGGCATCGGTACGGTTAGCTTTGCAAGCCAGGATCAGCGCGGTGTTGCCTGCTTTGTCGGTCAGATCAACATTCACATTTTTTTGCAGGATCAACTTAGCCATGCGGTCTTGCGAAGACTGAACGGCGGTCATCAACGGCGTGTTACCCGCTATGTTCTTCACATTCACGTCAGCACCACGCTCTAACAGGTGTTTCACGCCTGCCGCGTCTTTAGCAGCAATTGCGGTAAAAATGTCTTGAGCGAACATACGCGCCGAGAACATCAGGGCCGCGGTCAACAGGAATAATTTCTTCTTCATTTTACTTTTTTAATAGTTTAATAGTGTGTGGCTTGCGCCGTTATTTTTAAAGATCACGTCAATATTACGGCAAAAATAGCCCCATGGATCTTTTGTTCATTATATTCATTTTCAGCATCTTGAGGTTGATTTTCGTTTAAAGAAATATTTTAGATCTTAAAAGCACAGTAGAATCTGCCCTTAGATCGCTTAATAAATGTTACAACAACTATAAGTTTTGAGCAGGATAGCCTTGGTAAGCCATATTTTATCTTAAGTTAAAGAGACAAAAGGTGTAAGCTCTTTTGATTGTGAAATGAACATGACGATCAACCGATTGCAATTTCTGAGGCATAAACGGTTGAATTACATATTGATCAAACAAAATATGTGTAAGACGCTCCTCGACATTCCCCGAAAGGCTACAAAAGACGAACGGCCGCTACCTCTTGCAGGCGCGGCCGTAACACTAAACTATTGATCGTATACTATCAAGTAAACAATACTAAGTACTTGTTTTACAGGTCACCAATCAACCCGTATTACTACGTATTTTTTTGTGCGGGCCGGATAGTCCGAACGTAGACATTTATACGGCACGCACCTGTTTTATCTTTCCGTTAACTTTCACTTTCACAAGCCTTCCTGCGGTCGACTTGATCTGATAACTTATCACCTTACCATTCAGCCATTTAAAGTTGACGGTAAAATTGCCACGTGCTTTCATACCCTTAACCTCGCCGCTTGCTTTCCAAGCATCGGGCAGAGCCGGTAATAGTTCGATAAACCCGGCATGGCTCTGGATCAGCATCTCGGCAATACCTGCCGACGCGCCAAAGTTACCATCGATCTGGAACGGTGGCCCCGCTGATAGCATATTAGGATATACCCCGCCCCCGCCGCCGTAGTTAATGTGGGTCTTTTCGGTAGAGTGCATCATTTGGTTAAAGAGTTTGTATGCACGGTTACCATCTTTTAACCTTGCCCACCACAATTGCTTACTTGCGATAGACCAGCTTGGGCCGTCATCGCCGCGGTCTTCTAACGTTTTCTTACAAGCCTCGGCCAGTTCAGGAGTGCTTTCCGGAGTGATCAGCGGAGCAGGATATAATCCGTATAAATGCGATACGTGGCGATGCTGTTTATCTGTCTCTTTGTAATCTTCCAACCATTCTAATAAACGACCGTCAGTTTTGCTCACCACTCCTGGCGGCGGTATCTGCGCCAGCTTGCGCGATAATTCGGCACGTAATCCGGCATCAACACCTAAAGTTTTAGATGCGGTGATCACGTTATTGAATAACTCGCGAATGATCTGGTTATCAATGGTCGGGCCTTCGCATATACTTGCCGTCTTCCCGTTGGGGAGGTAAAAAGTATTCTCGGGCGATGATGATGGTGACGTTACCAACCAGCCGGTCTTTTGATTCTTCACCAGCATGCTATTATAGAACTGCGCCGAACCTTTTAAGATCGGGTAGATCTGCGCCAGATACTTTTTATCGTTACTGAATAGGTAATGCTCCCATAAGTTATTACACAACCAACCCGACCCGGCTTTAGTAACGCCCCACGATGCGCTTTCGCCCGGCTCTGTAAATCCCCAGATATTGGTGATCACATGCGCCACCCAGCCATCGGCGTTATAATAAGCCTTAGCCGTTCTTTGCCCAGGGGCTACCATACCTTTGACAAGGTCGGCAAGCGGCAAATTCAACTCAGACAAATTAGATACCTCGACCGGCCAATGGTTCATCTGCACGTTCACATCCAGGTGATAATCGCCGTTCCAAGGGGTTTGTATCTCTTTAGCCCAAAGCCCTTGCAGGTTTGGAGGTAATAGTCCAACACGTGTGCTGCTGATGGTCAAATATCGCCCGAACTGGTAAAATAAACTTGGCAGCCCTGTATCTTTATCAGGAGCAGAGTAATAAGCAGACAATCTTTCATCTGTAGGGATATTAGGTGTTGGCGTATTCCCAATTCTCAAACTAACGCGGTTAAATAGTTTTTGAAAATTGGCGATATGCGTTGTTTTTTCTTGGGCATATGGCGTTTTGATAGCCTTAGCCATGATCGCGTCAACCTTCGTAGCATAAGCCGGATCTTTAAGATCGGTAGCGGTCGACACGTAGATCACCACCTCGGTAGCGTTCTTGATCACCAGTTTATTACCATCGACACTGATGCTACCGCCCTTGATCACCGGTTTTACTTTGGTCAGATATCTCATCCCGCCGTTAGCATTGCCGCTCTCTAACTGACCTGACATTTGCAGCATGCCATTAGCTACAATGGTCTTTGATCTCTCAGGGCGGTTAAGGTCAAGCGTAAAACTTAATTGACCTGCTTTATCTGCCGTTAATCTGATCAGGTCAGCATCGGTGCCAAAGCTGGTAAAATACTCACGTTTATAGGTTACGCCCTCCACTTTATAAGTCGCTGTCGCGATAGCATCATTTATTGATAATGCGCGGTTGTAGTTAGTAAACGCCGGTTTAGCATCACCCGGATAGCTGAAAGCGATATCCAAACTGCCCAAGGTTTGGAAACAGCCAAAAGGCGGCGCACCCGAACCTTTACCCGTACAAACAAAGTTCTTATCGATCAGCTCCTGCGCTTCGTTATTTTTCCCTTCGGATAATAACTGCCTTATCTGCGGCAGAAATTTGTAGGCCTCGTAATTATTGGCATCCTGCGGCGCGCCCGACCATAGCGTGATATCGTTCAGCACGATATGCTCTTTCTCTACGCCACCATCGGGCGTCATCCCTAAACGACCGTTACCTAAGGGCAAAGTACCCTCCCATTGCGGGGCCGGTTTGTTATACCAAAGTTTTAAAGGCTGGGTTTGTGCAACGGCCACCTGACCGGCAGCAACGAACACCAAACCCAGAATCATCTTACTGATCTTCATATTATTGTTTAGACTGGTTCACTAAAAAATGTACAATGCGCACAGCATTCCCCTTGCTCTTGGCGTTCTTATCTGCCGATACAGTTAGGGTCAAAGTATGCTTGCCCGGCTTCAGATCGCTGCTCAAGCATAGGTACCACGGCAAATGCAGCCAGCTGCTCCACTCAGTAAAAAGATCCAACGTTTTAGGTTGACCGTTATCGATACGATAACTGATCATTCCTGCGTCACCGCCTGAAACTATAGCTATGCCAACCGCATTGCCTTTAAATTGAAATTTAAGCTCGCTATTCGGCGCGGTACTGATCAGCATCGGCACATTCACAAAACCGGGACGTGTTTCCTGTCCGTTATCCGGTTCCCACTCAGGGTTATACTTCCAACCTTTATCATAAGCGGAGGTCTTGATATCAACATAAGCGCCATTCTCGAAAACACCTTTAGTTAGCTGTTTTGGCAATTGATAGGAAAATATCTTTGCTTCTGTTGGGGAATATTTATCAGCTTCTGACCGCAACAACTTTTTGATCCGTTGATAGTACAATTCTTGCCCAAAGGGCGACGGATGCAGGTCCACAAAATCCTCTTCCCAGCTGAAGACTTTAGCATTCAGTTTATCAGCAACCTCTTTAGCCAGGTTGATGGATGGCAGGCCATAATAAGCAGCGATCCGTTCATGACGATAGACCTCGCCGGGGACGACCCCCTTAGTATAATCAGCCGTCTTGGTCGGGTCAGCAAAGGACATCATGATGATGTCCATATAAGGGTTACTCTTACGCGCATGGCGGACAACACCTTCTAACGAAAGGTATTGCGTAAGGCTATCGGTGCCGTTCACTTTGTCGTTCACGGCTGCTTCAAAAAACAACAGGTCGACCTTGCCACTATCTAAAATATCCCGCTGCAAACGGAACGCGTGCGGCAAACTACCCAGCGACGGTATCCCCGCCGATATGAACCGGAATTTAGTATTAGGATATTTACCCTTCAAATAAGCGCGAACCTTATCCCGCCATCCCGGATTAAAGGTGATAGATCCGCCTAAAAATGCTATCGTCGCTTTTTTGTCTTTCAGCACGGCTTGATAAAAATGACCAAGACCTTTGCGTACCTCAAAATAATTGGTGTCGACAGATGTTCGCTGTGCTATCGCCGCAGAGCAAAAACAACAAGCAAATAAGAGAAGTATCAGGCGGATCCTCATCATGGTCAACTTATATCGCTTTAACTTCCAGTATTACACTTTCCCTATCCTTACGTACCTGCGGATCAACACCGATACTCATCAGGAAATCGCCCGAATAAATTTTGCCTTGCTGCAGGGCAGAATTATTGCCCGGATAAAGGTTGATCTCGGTCACTTTATATCTCTTCCCTGCGTCCAAACCTTTTAATCTGATCGGCGACTTATTGCCGCTATCGTAACGGTTGTTCACCAGGTAATTGAACATTACTGTTGATGATTTTGCCGCATCGACATATAAAACCGAAGCTACATCACCAGCCGTTGGATCGGCCAAACGGTACTGATCACCATGCCAGATCACATCTTTAAGGCTGTTGTAGTTTTTGATCGCGCTCTGGCAGAATTCCAGATCCTTAGCCGGCAGTTTGGATACCACAATATCGAAACCCAGTTTGCCCATCATCGCTACATCTGTACGGAACTTGATCGGTTGTTTGCCCCAATCCGTCACATGGTTTGATGATGTGATAGCCGGATAGAAGTAAGAATATTGCCATTGCATATAGATACGCTCCAGCGGGTCGGTGTTGTCGCTCGGCCAAAACTCGGTAAAGTATTGCAGCGCCGCGTAATCTACCCTGCCACCACCACCCGAGCACAACATCATTGGCACCTTTGGATATTTGGCACGGATACGCGACAACACGTTATACAATCCACGCACATACTCCACGTAAAATTGCGATTGCTTATTTTTTAAATGCACCGAGTAAGCGTTATAGATCACCGCGTTACAATCCCATTTTATGTAAGCCACATCCGGGTTTTTGGTGAACAGATCATCGACGATGCTGTACACAAAATCCTGCACCTTCGGGTTAGCCAGATCCAGCACCAATTGGTTACGGAAGTAATACTCATCGCGCTTTTGCTCTTTGATCACCCAATCAGGATGTTTCTCGTACAATTCACTTTTCGGGTTCACCATCTCAGGTTCCAGCCAGATACCGAATTTTACGCCATTACTTTGCGCATCCTTCACCAACGAGGCGATACCGTTAGGCAGCTTCTTTTTGTTCTCTTGCCAGTCGCCCAAACCTGCATGGTCGTCATTACGCGGGTATTTATTAGCGAACCAGCCGTCATCCAGCAAGAACAGGTCAACACCCAGTTTTTTGGTGTCCTTAAACAGTTCGCTTAGCTTTTGCTCGTTAAAATCAAAGTAGGTGGCTTCCCAGTTGTTCAGCAGGGTAAAGCGGTCACCTTTGCCGTCCATTACCTTAAAATTGCGCGCCCAGTTGTGCACTTTACGGCTCGCATCGCCTTTACCTTTTTCTGAATAAGTGAACCAGAACGCAGGCGTAGTGAACTCCACACCCGGCTTCAACTCATAAGCCGAAGCATAGTTATTGATGCCTGATATCAACCTCAGGTGGTTGATCGGGTCAACCTCCATGTCTGTCTTAAAATTGCCGCTCCACTCCAGGCCGCCGTAAAGTACTTTACCTTCATCCTCGGCAGCAGGTTTATCTAAAGAAACCATAAATACCGACGGCATGAACAGGTTAGCACGGGTGCCCAACTTAGTATCAATGGTCTTGATGCCATGTACTAACTCGGTCTCTTCGGGCTGCATCTCTTTGGCCCAATCGCCGTGATACTGCGTCAGGTAATATTTTTTTGCCGATAAGTACAGATTAGCCGAAGCATATTTCTGTAAGATCACCGGGGCTTTCTCGCTATGTTTGATGGTGCTCCACTGCTCGATCACGTCTTGCTGAGGGTAGACTTTGTAATACAACGTCACCTCGAACGGATACACCGGGTCTTTCATTTTGATGCTCAATACCGAAGTACCGTTATCACCCGACTTCAACTCGTGACTTACATATTTAAGATCTAAAGAGTTATTGCCATCAGCATGGGTCACCGAGATAGCAGGCTCCAACAAATTGCGCGAACCCGACGAGGTATAAGCCGCGTTATATTGGCCGGTATAATCGTTGCTCTGCTTAGCTACGCCGCCGATCAGCTTGTACTCAGCCGTGTCAGCCAATTTTTTACCGAAGTATTGGATGTTCAGGTCGTTGCTTTTGGTCACTTCTAAAACCAGCGCGTTGTTAGCCGTTTGGATGGGGATAACGGTTTGCGCCAAGGCTGACTGCGCGAATAACGCGCCAGCCAGCACGCCGGTGATCTGTAGGGTCTTCTTCATTTATTTTGTTTTGTAGGTTTCTAAAATTGGTTCTTTTCGGTTTTACAGCGACTTCCGCTGATGCAGGAGCGTCGGTAAAGTGATCTGTATCTTCTGCCGGTCTATAGCGAACTGAGCCGCCAGGCGTCCTATCTCTCTAAAATCGACAGAGAAGGTTGTGATCCCTCCCGCGATGATCTCTTTCACGATATCATCGTTATGGGCCAATACGCCAATTTCCTCTCCGGGTTGCAGGCCTTTATCCATACTCTCTTTAAGGATGGCATACAACTCCGGGTTATGGATACTGAAATAGGCTTTGCCCTTTTGGATACTGCCCGGTCTGAAATGGGTCTCGACGCTACCTTCAATACCACTCTCCGAAATAAATTTACGGAACGACCGCAGTATCTCTTCCGGCTCGGCGGTATGCTCACGGAAAAAGAAGATAAGCTCATCATATTTCTTAAAACCGGCTTCAAGCTCTTTAAATATCTTATATGACGAATCCTCAAATTCCTGTACGATATAGGAATGCTCACTACCCAGATCCACGTATCTATCGATCAGCAATAGCTTGGACGGTGATAATTGAGCAAGTATCTCGTCAGTA
Organism: Mucilaginibacter myungsuensis; assembly: GCF_015222005.1. Classification (GTDB taxonomy): domain Bacteria; phylum Bacteroidota; class Bacteroidia; order Sphingobacteriales; family Sphingobacteriaceae; genus Mucilaginibacter; species Mucilaginibacter myungsuensis. The sequence continues at coordinate 193,512 of NZ_JADFFL010000004.1, forward strand.
TGATCATTAATGATCGGCGCGACGATATACAGCCCATAATGCCCGGCGATACGGTTAAAGACCGCCTCAAAAACATCGGGATTGTTGTGATGGAAGTAAAGATCAACCTGCATATCCGCACCGACGTGTTCTATAAAGCTTTGATACAAGGCCTCCTGAAAAGCATCGAACGCGTACATGATCAGCGCGATCTTTTGCTTTTGACTGGTGTTGGTACTCACCACAAAATAGCCTTTACGGTTTTGTGACGCGATCACCCCACGTTCTATGAGTTCGCGATAAGCTTTGATGATCGTCTCGCGGGCATAGCCCAATTCAGCGATCATGGTGTTGACCGTCGGCAGGGCATCATTCACCTGCAAAGCGCCATCGGCAATGGCATCCAATATCCCTTGTACTAATTTTTCGTGCTTGGATAAAGAGCGCAACTTCTCCAGCAGACGGATCTTATCGAAGATGATGGTAGAGTTTGACGAGACGTTTGCCATCAGTTACTTCTTTGCAGTTATTTTAAATAGATAAGCGCCCTCGGCAGTAAAACTTGCATTGAATTGTTTACTTAAGATCGCTTGTTTACCATCCAGTATCTCCACAGCGTGATAATTTCCCGTAGGATTTAATCCCAAACGCTTCAGATCCAATTGCAAATCAGCAGCTTTCTTTTGATAATTGAATACCGCCAAATACCAGCAAGTCGCATCCTTACGAATGAAAGCCTGCGCCGTACCATCACCTGCATTGCCATCAACCGGCTTAAAAGCTTTACCCGATTTGATCAATGTCTTCACCTCGGGCAGTTGTAACCATTTAGCCACCTGCGCCTGCCAATCGGCCGACTTGGAGTAATCGTCTCCGAGGATTACCGGGCCACTTATTAAGCCCGATACCAAACGGGCTTTATTAGCGCCCAACGTTTCTTTCTCAAAAACCAAATGGTCAGCGTCTATATAGTCGTACAAATAGGTCTGCCACCAGCCATAGGTCACAGCGTTAAGTGTATAATGGGTATCCTTGATGGATTTCCAAGAGTCGCAGGCAATACGGCGCATGTGGGCATATTTGGCTGTAGCCAACGACGGCGAAATGGCCGCGTAAACCAGCATTTGGTTATCTAAAGCATCTGTAATAGCTTCCATACCTATACGATAAGCCTGCATGCCGGTAGTGATCTTTGGATCATAAAATTTTGTAGACTCCGCCGCGCCATGACCAAGGAAATCTATCTTGATCATTTTAAAACCGCATTCTTTTAACTTGCCGATCACAAAAGCGATGCGCTGCTTAGTACCGGGATGTGTAGGATCTAATGCGCGGGCACCATCCAGATTGTGATAACCTTTAGCGGTCTTGGTCCACATATCCGCAAATTTATAGTCGCCGCCTTCGGCTTTGCGGTTCTTATCGGTAGACTTGTAACCCCAATCGGTAAATGGCGCCCAGTAAACACCCGGCTCTAAGTTTTTGGAGTGGCAATAAGCTACAAAATCTTTCAATTCAGATACATCACCGTTCAGTCCGCCCCGGGTCATATTATCCCAATAAGAATCCAGATCGATATAGGCCTTTCCATCCTCATTACGGAACTTAGGTAATTGCTTATCAAAAAAATCGACCACACCGGCAGCTTTATCATACGTCAAGTGCTCGGCGATCACACCCCAGCTATTCCAACCTACGGGTGTGGCTTTGGTCCAGGGTTTAATGTAGCGGCCTTCAACAAGGCTGCCTGCCTTACCGTAGGCCTCCAACCCATCGCGCCAATCATTAAAATAACCGATGAACATTTTTGGCGATACGATACTGTTACCGCTCAGGTATCCATGCGACATCGAATCGCGGGTAACCTTTACATCGCTATAACCAGCCCAGGCTTGCAGTTTAGTGATCTTGCCTGTCGTACCCGCGGTCGTTACGCCGCTCTTCCAAACATCATGCTCTAATGAGCCAATAATCAAACCTTTGCGCGAAACGCTGTCGTACACTACGCCAACTTCGGCACTGGTGTTATCTTTATCACTTAGCTTGATAGACGAATAGCGAATGAAAGTATCATTATCATACGGCACGAACAGCGTGGATAGCTTAGTCCCCGCACGCAGATCGGCCTCACCGACCATCACAGGCGCCATATAATTAGAGCTTAAGCTCTCGCCTTGTATCTCTAAAGCCGTCACCACAAAATCCCGGTTAGGGTAGCAGTAAAAATGCTGTAGCATGGTGGGCTTGTCCGCTGCTTCGGATATTAAAGTGTAATGTTTGCCTTTACCTAACTTATCGGTTACCGCACTGGTCACTAGGCTATGTTTAGCGTAATAATTAGTCTGGTAATTTTTTCCGTTGGATGAGAAAGCTGCGGTGGTCCCATTAATGATCAGATTGTTCTTACAGCGAATACTATAAGTCCCTTTAGCAATATTGATCACCAAAGCTTCATTGTTACCAAAAGGCAAAACCTTATGCTGTGCAACAGCTTTTGTGCTGATGAACATGGTTGTTAATAAAGCAAAAGCCGTGAGAGCGGTTTTATAAAAAGTAGATAGCATATTACAAATCTATTCTATTCTGGTCTATTCTATATAAATTCTCTAAGCTTTTAATTCTACTATTTTGGCACTGCTCGTGTTATAGATGCACCGGGTCAACTTATCCTAAACGACAAATTATTAATTATCAATAAAACACTTTTAACAAAGCCCCTGTTCTACTCACATGGACGACCTACATAACACTGAGCTAATTTTTGATCAGACAAGTATGGACAGCTACCCATCACTTTTTGCTTTATAAATTAAAACCTTGTTATTATGAAACCTCATTCACCCTGGGCCGCCGCGGCTGCCAAACTATTGAATGACCCTGTGCGACAACCTTTCAAAGTATTGGACGCAGAGGGTTACACCTTCAATTTCCATCTCTCTGTAAGCGCCTGCTGGTTGACGGTTATTTGGCCGAACCGTTGCCGCATCGCATTCCGACTGGCTTACTCGCCCGATGACGAGTTAGATATCGGGAACGTATCCGACAAGAACGGGCAGCTAACTTTTACTATAACATCGATATTAGGCAAATTCGATGTGAAGGTCATACTCCCAACAGAACAGGCGTCGATGTTACGATACACCGTCACGCTGACCCCGACCGAAGGGACGCTTTTCCCTTACTGGCCACGGGATATCCTCCCTTTAGATAATGCCGAAGGGGAAATTTGGTTAAAGCAGGTCGGGACCCGTTCCGGACAGCTTTATTTTACGACCACTAAGCCACAAAAAGCCGCAATACTTTACCTGCAAAATTTAAGCGCGCTTGCTGATTACAACCAGCAGACCGAAACATCTGCCGGTGAGACCGTTGGCGGTGAGTGGCCGGAGATAGGTTTTGCTTTGCCACCGACGTTAAAAAACAAACCGCTCCAAGCAGGGACCACCTACGTGATCAGCGACGCCTTCATCGCACTTACAACCGAAGTTCCCGAAAAAGAACGTGACATAACTCAGCAATATTTAGATCTGCTTGCCCAGGTCTATCTTGCCCTGCCAAAACCCAATACCCATTACCAACCCTGGCCGGAAATACTGGAAAAAGGTTTGACCGACCTGATCGACAGTCCCGGTTGCTGGCAGCAGGTAGATGGTAAACATTATTTTAATGCCTATGTATCCGACCATGCTACTCCTCCCGAGATCATGGTACAGCTGGCCGTGATGTTGCCGCTTACCGACTACAAAGAGTGGAGCGGTAAGCCGAACGATGTTATTGATAAACTCCGCGAAGGCTTGCCATCTTTTTACGACGAACAGTACAAAACCATCATGCGCTGGCACCCAAAAGTTGCTGACCGATTGGAGGGCGAAGAAGAGCAGAAAGAGCCATTGACGATGGACTCCTGGTACCTGCATCACCCTTTGCTCAATCTTTCGCGTTTGGCTTTAAAGGGTGATGAGGTAGCTAAGAAGCTCTTTCTCGATTCTCTGCCGTTCGCTATTAAAGTTGCGCATCATTTCAAATATCAGTGGCCGGTCTTTTATAAGATGGACACTTTAGAGGTGGTGAAAGAAGAGACGCAACCCGGTAAAGGCGGCGAAAAAGATGTTCCCGGATTATATGCCCACGTGATGCTGCAAGCCTGGGAACTGACCGGCGAGAAACGTTACTTGGCCGAAGCCGAAAAAGCCGCGCATAAACTCCAAGGGCTTGGTTTCGATGTTTTTTATCAAGCCAACAATACCGCATTCTCTGCCGGTGCGCTATTGCGTTTGTATAAGATCACCAAAAAACAACTTTATCTTGATCTGAGCTATCTGTGCCTGGCAAGTGTTTTTAAGAACGTGCAGCTATGGGATTGCAATTACGGCTTCGGCAAAAACTTCCCGACCTTCTTTGCGTTATTTCCACTTAACGATGCCCCTTACACGGCGGTTTACGAAGAGCAGGAAGTGTTCTGCGCTTTTCACGAGTACCTTAACCAGGCCGAGGATGTCGACATATTACCATCGTTACGATTACTGATGGCCGAGTATATCCGTTACCTTGTTGAACGGGCGGTATATTATTACCCAACGCAACTCCCTAAAGAGATGCTATCCAACGAGGTAAAAGTTGGCGACGTTGATCATAACCTTTGGATAGCCTTGGAAGACCTGCACGATGGCTGGGAACCCAGCGGCGAGGTCGGTCAGGAAGTTTACGGTGCCGGTAATGCGTTCGGCATTATCCCAAGGCACTACTTAAGGTTGCCGGGTTCTGATATCATGATCTATACCGATTACCCTACCTACGATTATTCGGCCACTCGTGGCAAAACGGTCAAATTCAGGTTGGCGGGTGACGGCAGGCTTATTTGCCGGTTGATGGTCATCAAAGCTGACAAGGATAAACTGCCTGAAATAGAAGTAACGGACTCATCTAAAACCACCATTAAAGGAAAAAAAGTAAAGGACGGGCATATGGAATTTACCGTTGCCGGTGATCAGCACATTACGATACATTTTAAATAAAGAACGAACATGACAGATATAGCCAAACGTTTCCCGGAGAATCCTTTGTTATCGCCTAAGGACCTTAACCCAAGCACCGAAGGACTCAAGATCGCTTGCCTGTTAAATCCGGGCGTGTTCCGCTTTCAAGGCAAGACCTGGATGCTGGTGCGTGTGGCCGAACGCCCCGAGCAGAGCGAGATACATGTATCCTTCCCTATTTTGAGTGAAGACGGCGAGACCAGCCTCATGGAAATAGAGTTGACCGACCCTGAATTGATCGCTACCGACGCACGCGTGGTCCGCTACAAAGGCATTGATTACCTCACCACATTATCGCACCTCCGTTTGGTTTGCAGCGATGATGGCATTCACTTTTACGAACCTACCGATATCAACACTAAGATCTTTGGCCGTGGCAAATGGCAGACCTTCGGGATAGAGGATTGCCGCGTGACTCAAATGGGCGATACTTACTATCTTACCTTTACAGCCGTATCCGAAAGTGGTGTGGCAGTGGGCATGAAGACCACTACCGACTGGCAAACGTTCATCGACCATGGTCTGATCTTCCCGCCGCATAATAAAGATTGCGCCATTTTTGAGGAACAGATCAAAAGCAAATATTACGCGTTACACCGCCCCAGCAGTGTAGATCTCGGCGGTAACTATATTTGGTTAGCCGAGTCGCCGGATGGTCTGCATTGGGGCAACCATAAATGCATCGCCAAAACGCGCGCAGGTATGTGGGACAGCGGTCGTGTTGGTGCCGGTGCCGCCCCTATCAAGACAGACAAAGGCTGGTTAGAGATCTATCATGGCGCTACTAAAGAACATCGTTATTGCCTCGGTGCTTTGTTGTTAGATCTTGACGACCCGTCAAAAGTGTTAGCCCGCTCTGAGGACCCGATCATGGTACCTACCGAGACTTATGAGACCAGCGGCTTTTTTGGCCACGTGGTATTCACCAACGGACACATAGTTGACGGTGACGAAGCGACCATCTATTACGGCGCAGCCGATGAGTTCGTGTGTGGAGCTAAATTATCTATCCAACAGATCATGGCCGGATTGAAGTACTTGTAGCTATGGAAGCTACCGAAATTTTGGGCCTGGCGGCAGGGATCTGCACGTCAGGCGCGGCTATTCCGCAGATCGTTACCACCATTAAAAAGAAAGAGGCCAAGCAGGTGTCACCTGTGATGTTCGCTGTGTTGATGATCGGAAACGGCCTTTGGGTATATTATGGTATTCACAAAGATGACCTTCCTATCATTATCACTAACTGCCTGTCAGTTACGTTCGACCTTATCATGCTGTTTTTAAAATTCAGGTATCGGGATAACGCTTAAATATCACATTACCTGATCACCGGCAATATCACCTTCGAGCTATTGTGATAAACCTTAATGGTCTCTTTCACAAAGTCGGCATCGGTCGCTTTGTTGATGTTGGCTAAATATTTCTGCGGATTCCTATCCGTTAGCGGGAACCAGGTGCTTTGGATCTGGATCATCATCTTGTGGCCTTTCTTGAAGGTGTGCGCAATATCTGGTAACGTGAATTTCACTTGCGTTGGTTTATTAGGCACAAATGGCTCAGGCTTTTCAAAACTATTGCGGAACTTGCCGCGCATGATCTCGGCCCGTACCAGCATCTGGTAGCCGCCCATCGGGTATTTGGTCAGCGGATCGGCGGGCGTGTTGTCCGGTAATACGTCGATCAGTTTCACCACAAAGTCGGCATCTGTGCCGCTCAGACTTACCATCAGGTCGGCTATTACGGGGCCGGCAAGGGTTATGTCTTCGGTCAGGATGCCACCGTCGTAGGTCAGCACATCGGTGCGGCGCGCGGCAAATCGCTGGTCATCTACCATGTACTCGCGGGTACGGCGGCTGTGTACCTTTTCGGCATAAGGCACAGGCTTGGCATGGTCGCTTAGGTAGCTATCAAAAGTCAGTGCTTTGGTTTTAGATGGGTTAAAGGACAACTTCCCGCCTTGCTGTAAATAGATCGGCGTTTGTTTTGCATCTGCTACCGGCCATTCCTTAAAACGTCGCCATTTATTCTCGCCCGAGAAAAAGACCGTCGCCTTGCTCAGGGTATCAGCTCCTTTGCCTTTCAGGTAGTAATTAAAATAAGGCACTTCCAGATCCTGGTAATAAGTCGATGTATTGCTATCAAACTGGATATTACCTAATTGCCATCCATTAGCGCTGGCCCACTGCCCGTGATACCACGGACCAATGATCAGCTTACTATTGGTAGCCGGGCTTTTCTTTACCAACGCTTTATAAGTTTCCCAGCCACCATAGGCATCTTCTGCATCAAACAGGCCACCGGTCACCAGCATGGCAGGTTTTACATCCTTGATACCCGCGCGCGCATCGCGAGCTTTCCACCAGGCATCCAAATTTGGGTGCTCCATCATATCACTCCAAAACTTCATGGTATCGCCGCTCATTTTGGTAAGGTTAGGCATCGCGCCAAGTTTAAGGTAATGCTCATAATTATCAGGTGCGTTAAAACGTAAAGTTCCCCTTGCTCCTCTAACCGATGGCGTACGACTTGGCGCAGCAAAACCACCTGCTACCTGAAATTCAAAAGCATCCATCAGCATCATTACGCCGTTGTGGTGATCGTCATCACCAAAAAAGCGGTCGGTCACCGGTGCTTGCGGACTAACAACTTTCAAAGCCGGGTGGTGGCTAAGCGCGATCATCGTGGCATAAAATCCCGGAAAGGAGATACCTATGCCGCCTACATTGCCATTGTTATTATCGATGTTTTTTACCAGCCAATCTATGGTATCGTAGCTATCACTCGCCTCGTCAATGTCTTGCGGCGTTTTCTTGTTCGGGTTAAAAGGGCGCACCACCTCAAACTTACCCTCGCTCATATACTTACCACGAATATCCTGATTGACCATGATATAACCCTCGCGGCAATAGCGCATCATGTAATTACGCCAGTAGGCTTTGTAAACAGTGCCATAAGGCGACACCGAGTATGGTGTACGGGTAAGCAATATCGGGTGCTTCTCTGAATTATCTTTTGGGAAATATATCGACGTGAATAATTTCACGCCATCGCGCATTGGTATGGCAACTTCTTTCTTGATGTAATTATTCACGAACCATACCGAGTCGGGGTTTTGAGCGGCGGTTATAAATGGGATAAAAAGGAAGATCAGAAGGTAAAATTTCTTCATCGGTCTATCAGTCAATAGTTATCTTTTTAAGGTAGTAAGCGTCTTTGTCGATCACAGGCATAGTTTTACTGGTGATGACCGTCGGCGTTTTGCTGAGCACTACTTTTTGAGTGCCACTATCAGTAGTGATATCAACCGGCAAAGGCATATCGATATTTGTCAACTGGATGCTATAACGATCATTAGAACCAGGTTTAACGGTAACTTCCAGTTTATTGGTGGTGTACAAATATAGGTTGAATAAAGGCTTTATACTTTTACCGTAAACGCTGCTGAAATACTGCTCCACATCGTGGGTATTGATAATATTATCGTAAGTGTACCGCGGATCAGTAGCGAACTTTTTAAGCGCCGGAAAAAACACGTCCTCACCCATCACATAGCACAGTGTATGCATAAAAAACGCGCCTTTGCTGTATATCTCCCCATTGTAGGCGGTCTCCTCGTCAATATCCTTACCCATGATTAGCGGCTTAGCGCTGCGGATGCCCAACGCGCTACGCTTAAAATAATTGATGTAAGCCTGATCGCCCTCCAGATCCTTAATATATAGGGCATCGCCATAGGTGCCTATCCCCTCGTGTATCCACATATCCGCCCAATCGTTAGCGGTAACTTTGTTGCCCCACCACTCGTGGCCTAACTCGTGGTGCATCAGGCCGTCATGATCTTCGCCGCCAACTTTGGTGTATTTAAATTTGTTACCATAGGCATTCATGCTTTGGTGCTCCATGCCCAAGTGCGCTGTCTCTACAATGCCGATCTTCTCTTTAACCCAAGGGTACTCGCCAAAATATTTTTCCTGCTGGCGGATGGTTTTCTCAAAAACATCTAAATGATGTTCGGCCTTGTCCACATTTTCTTTCAGCACGTAAAATTGAATAGGGACAGTGTTACCGTCTATTGTTTTGTACGGGCGGCTCACTACCGTATAATCGGCCGCGTTAAAAACAATGCTGTAGTTATTAATACCGTAGCGGGTCTTCCAATGATAGGTGGCTTTGTCACCATTCTTAAATGTTTTGACCAGTAGCCCCGGCCCGGCTACCACCAACGCTTTGGGCACGGTGATGATCATATCCACACCCTCGTTAGCCTCGTCGGACGGGTGGTCTTTGCACGGGAAATATAATTTACCGCCGGTGCCTTCGGCCGTGATCTCTACCCTTGGTGTGCCTTTACTGTCTTTGGCCCAGCTAAAGCCGTCATCCCAGGGCGGGCGCCTGGCTATGTGTGGCTTACCGCCGTAAAATACTTGTATGGCGGCTTTCCCGGCTGGCAGTTCGTTTTTCAGATCGATGGTGATCAGATCATTTTCGTACTTAAAACTTTGCGGGGTGTTGTTTACCAGTACCTTGCTGATCTTGAACGAGTCGAGCAGATCAAGCAACAATGTTTTGGTAGGCTTTCCCATCACCACATCGATGGTGGCATGTCCATTTATCAACTTTTGATCAACATCCACATCAAGCGCTATGGTGTAATGCCTGATGTCCATAATGGCTTGCTCGGGCTTCAATTTTCCGCCTGATGTGAACGACTGCTTTTGAGCGATGACGATAAATGGTGCGAAAAGGAATACCAGCGCGTAAAGTTTCTTCATGAAGGATAGGGAAAACCGGAACGTAAATATACTAATATTTTTAGACAAATACAAAAATTTCCTAAAATAATTTTTGTCGTAAAACGCCCCCACGTTCGGCGTTATACACCCGCACTGCCCTAACTTTAACGGGTTAACTTTGTTATCATCAAACCAATAAAATTATGCGTAACAAGATCACCCCTTTCCTGCTGTTCAGAGACGAGGCCGAGGCAGCAGCCGATTTTTATGTATCTACTTTCAACGGCAAATTGTTGAGCGTGGAACGATACCCTGAAAACTCCCCTGTAATGGCCGGCTTGGTAATGACAGCCTCGTTCGAGATATTCGGCATGAAGGTAGTAGCCCTTAACTGGGGACAGGAGGCTAAATTTACCGAGACCGTTTCCTTCGCTATAGAACCCGACACCCAGGAAGAAGTTGACCACTACTGGAATACGCTTACAGCCGATGGTGGGCAGGAAGTGCAATGCGGCTGGCTGAAGGATAAATTTGGATTTTCGTGGCAGGTTGCACCCGAGATATTGCCGCGACTAATGAAAGATCCCGACCGCAAAAAAGCCAACGCCGTGATGCAGGCCATGATGAAGATGAAGAAGATCATTATAGCCGACCTACAAGCGGCTTACGATAACGCCTAAGCACAAAAAAGCCCGTCCAAATTTTGGACGGGCAACCGAACCGGTCTTGCACCGGTTCGCACCTTTATAAACAAGGTCTTTAATAGCTTATGCGCCTTTTTTAACTAAAGCGTACTCGATCTTTGGATAGCCGCGTTCGCCGCCATCCTGAGTAGTGAAGCTTACGAATTTCAGTTTGTACACGTTACCTGCTGAGTCTTTGATCACGTAGAAACGATCGGTCCTAACTCCTACCGTACCGGTAGTAGCTCTCCAGTTGCTGCCGATAGTGTTACGGCCTGTAACGAAGGCAGTTGTAGCGATGTTAGCCTCGGCGTATGATGCGTAGGTCAGGGTGGCAGTGTTAGTTACCTCGGCAACAGTAGTATTGTTCAGGTAGTTGGTAAATACTAAGTCAGAAAAAGCGTATGGAAGTGTCCCGGTGAAATACATGCTGTAGCTCCATACAAAGTCCCAACGATCTTTAGCCGGCTCCACGTTAACAGCAGCGGCATTATCCAAATTCACATAGCTGAAGTTGTTAGCTGTGTTTTTAGTGATGGTAGCGGTTTTGAAAGTGGTCTCGGTCAGTTTAGCATATTGCAGGGTGTAACCACCTGTTGATGTACGCAATACACGGATCTTGATCAGGTTGGCAGCCTCGGCCACGTTACCTGTACCGCCCGCGCGGTTGATCACGTAAACTTTGTTTTCGGCATCAGTAGCAGATACTGCACCAATAACGGTGTTGGTCAGGTCGCCGGTCACGTCATCAATGATGGTGAAGTTACCCTGGCCTTGTCCAACACGCAGTGCGTCTAAAGTAACATCGGCAGCGGTAACAGCGTTGATGTCGGTTTTGTTAACCACTACGGCTGATGCAGAAGTAGTGTTGTTCAGGATCACGCGGAAATCGGTACCGCTGTAAAAGCCCAGATCCCAGCTTGCACGGGCAACCGAAGTTTGCGCGTTAGCACTCAGGTCTACATAAACAGCGTTGATAGCAACCGCGCCACCGGTGCCACCTTGTAAAGTCAGAGTCGAACCTGTTGAGATGATAGATGAGAAGCTCAATTTTAACTCTTTAGTGCTACCCAACACAATGCCCGACCCGGCTGATGTGATAGTGAACGTTAACGACTCGGTACCTTGTAACAATATGCCCGCTACTTTGGTCAGCTTAAAGCTTACTGAGCTGCTGCCTGCAGGTACGGTAAGGTTCAGCGTGCCGTCGGCAGCTGCCGGCGTGGTAGTGAAATGCGTACCATAAGTTACGTTAGCGCCTTGTAGCGTTAATACCACAGGTACAGTTACATCGCTAACGCGGCCAAGGTTTAAAGTTACAGTTATCTCGCTGTCGGTAGATGCAAGGCCCTGGGTTGATGCCGTGAAGGCGATCTGATTGTCCGGTAAAGCCGGATCGTTCTTCTTACATGCGCCTGCAAGTAAAGCCAAACTTAAAAGGTAAATGAACGAACGTTTCATAGTTATTCTGCTTGTTATGTTAAATAGTTAATTTGCTGTTGTTTAGTATTTGCTGTATTGGAAGGTCAGCCCAAGGAAATATGATCGGCCATACCCCATCGGCACAAGGCCGCCCGTGCTATGCGCACCGCCTGAATTAGTAGCTGTATTAGCCACATTGGTCACATTGAACAGGTTCTTCATCCCGCCTGATAGGGTCAGTTGCTTGTTCAGCTGTTTGTTCAGCGTCAGGTCGGCTGTGTGGAAGGCCGCACGTTCAGACCTGGTTACGGTTAAGTTACCGCCCACCAAAGCCGCGTTGTAGCTTGGTAGCGTGCCGTTAAGTTTGTAGAACAGGCTGATGTTACCTTTAAGCTTGGTAAAGTTGTACATCAGATTGGTGTTAACCTCAGGGTACCAGCGGTAGGCCGGCAAAGATCTATCATCCTCGGCGTAACGGTTAGACATGCCGGTATAAGAAAAACCTACCTTGGCTTGCAGCTGCTTGTAATTCAACGTATTTTCGAATGTTCCACCTGCTGTTTTTGCTTTATCCAGGTTAAGATAGGTAGAGATGGACGCGTCGGCCGGGTCAAAACCCATCACGATCTGGTTGTTAAAGTGATTGTAGAAACCACCAATGGTCGACCGTAGCCTAACATCGGTCTGCTGGATGACCTGCCATGATAACGATCCATTAAAGCTTTGAGAATATTCTGCCTTCAGGTTCTCGTTACCGCGGATGGAGTGGCTGGCATCAAAAAAGTTAAAGTACAATTCGCGCAAGGCCGGCGCACGGAAACCGCGGGCATAAGCCAATCTCAGATCCAACACGTTGTTCAATTTTATCTTGGTATTCAACGATGGCGTCACCGGCGGTGCATCGTAAATAGAGTTTTTAGTGAACCTTGCTCCCGGCCGGATGCTGATCGCATTGGTCAGCGCTATCTCTGACGAGATAAAGAAAGCATAGTCATTGATCTGCGGTGTGCCGGTGATACGGGCGCCCGTACTGCGGGTTAGGTTGACCTCAACACCGGGTTGAAAAGATACCCGGTGCGACAGCTTGTACTGCGCAGTCATCCTTAAAAATTTGGTATCGAAAGTGGCCTTGTCCTGTTCGGCCGCGCCTAAGGTAAGGCGGCGGTCGCCGGTGTTCAGGTCCAGCTTAGTGGTCTGCGTACGGCGCGTGTAGTCGGTGTAAGATGCGGCACCGTTCAATGACAGGCGGTCGCTCAATTTCATATCTGCCTGTAGCTGATGCATCCAGCGGTTACTCATATAGTTCTGGTCGGTACGGCTGTTCTCGGTAGGGTTCACCGTCCCTTTGGCGTTGATGGTCTCGTCCTCGCCATCAAAGCGGTACCATACGTGCATGTTATTAGTACGGTAACCTACAATAGCGTTACCCATATACTGGTCTTTAGGTTTCCAGCCAATGTACTCGGCGTTAAAATTATTACGGGTGAAATTACCGCCTAACTGCAAGCCCTTACGCTCCCAGTTGATCCCTGCCGATGCCAGGTGGCTGCCTGTACCGGATACACCCTGGAATTTTTTACCGGCCGATTCTTCGTGAGCACGGGCGTTAACGGTCAGCGCTTCACCGCCTGTACCTTTTTTTGTGATCATATTGATCACACCGCCCATAGCATCCTGCCCATAACTTACCGACATTGGTCCTTCTACGATCTCGATACGGTCTATCGTGTTGATATCTATCTGATTGATACTCTCGCGCGATTCGCCCCTATCCAATAACGGTACGCCATCTAACAAAACTTTAACACCTTGTCCGGCAACACCCATCAAGCTAACATCAGATATACCTAAGGTAAGATCATTAGTGAAGCGGAAACCCAACTGATCGCTCAGCACATCCTGCACTTTGGTAGCGTTGCGCAACCGGATCTGCTCGCTGGTGATGGTACGCACCTGGTAAACCGAGTTTTTAAGTGATCGTTGCTCATATTGCCCGGTCACTACTACTTCTTTCAGTTGTTGGGCATTTACTTCCAGTTTAATATCGGGCTGGGCGGTGGTTTGGCCGGCGGTAATGGTTACCGGCACTTGTTTGGCCAGCATACCTAAAGCTTTATAGTCCACTGTGTAATTACCCGGTTGCAGTTTAATATTGTATTGGCCATTAGCGCCGGTCAAGGCACCATAGCGCGTACCGGTCACCTGTACGGTAACGCCTATGGCGGGCTGGTTATCGCTGGTGATCACTTTTCCTTTTAAAGTCCCTAAAGTATGCTGTGCGAAGGCTGTAGCAGATGTAAATAAGAGCGTGATAAAGAATATCTTGAAAACTTTTATCATTATTTAGACTAATTAAAAATAATGTCGCAAATTTGAAACTTATTAGAACCTAACGGTCAACGCCAAAAGGATTTTTATCAACGCTAAACGGATATTTCATTAATGTTCAGGCTTACAGCACTTTCTACAAATACGATCTTGTTCGACGGCGACGCAGGTCACGAGAATGTTGTGAGCAAAATAGCTGTAGGTGACGGCATTGCAAAATACCTTACGGTGAAGACGCTATCAGCAGATGACTTGCATTTGCATGTCATCAATCTGAAATTACCGGACGCAATAAGTTTGGGAACACTGATAGCGGACCAGGGATGTGTTATCGCCTATATACTATCGGGAGCGTTAAAGGTTGGTATAACTGCCAACAATATTAATATCCTCCACGAGAATACCTATCGGGCATTACCTGCGGATAAAACCCATTTATCGATATCCGGTGATGCCACCTTATTGATCGTCGGGATAAAAAAAGATGCATCGGCCAAATTAATAGCAGATGCGGACCGGCATGTCTGTAGTGCCAAGACCACCTACCCTACCGATCCGGCTATGGCAGCTATTATCGGCATGATCATTCGCCATGCGGGCGAGGGGCCGTTCCACCGTATCATGATGATCGCCAAAACGCTGGAGTTACTATTTATGACCATGACCAATGAGTCAAAACCGGGCGAAGGTACTGATCAGTCCAAACTACCCCCGGCAGACCGCCAAAAACTGGACGCAGCCCGTACGCTGATCGGTCGCGACCTGCAGAGCCCTTGCACACTAATAGAACTTGCCCATAAAGTAGGACTGAACGATTTTAAACTCAAAAAAGGCTTTAAGGAACTTTACGGCACTACGGTATTTGGCTACCTGACAGACCTGAGGATGGAAAAAGCCAAACGCATGATCGCGTCGGGGCAATACACTATCGGCGAGATAGCGCACGAGGTTGGTTATAAGAACGGGCACCACTTTACCGTCGCTTTTAAAAAGAAGTTCGGCCACGTGCCAAGCAAGGCTGCCGAGCTAAGTTCTATCCTAAAAATATCAGATCTTTAAAACTTTCATCTCTGCATCAGGTTAAGTGTTGAAACATTTAACATTATAACCTATGTCAAACTTACTTTATATTATCGCCGTTATCCTGATCATTGGTTGGGCTATCGGAACATTTGCTTATGCTGTAGGTAGCCTTATCCATATCCTATTGGTTATCGCTATTATCGCTTTAATTTTAGGTGTCATCAGGAGGGCATAATTTGGAAAACTTCACTATGCTGCAGTTTTTTGAGTGGTACTACCCTGCCAATGGCAGCCTATGGGACCATTTTAAAAATGACGCGGCCCGATTGAAAGAGATAGGAATCGATACCGTTTGGCTCCCCCCTGCCCAAAAAAGCATGGGAGGCGACAAAACCAATGGCTACGACTCTTACGATATTTACGACCTTGGCGAATTTGATCAAAAAGGATCTGTCCGTACCAAGTACGGTACTAAAGAACAGCTGATCGACGCGGTGAAAACAGCGCAGGCTGCCGGCTTGCAGGTTTACGCCGATATTGTGCTGAATCATATGGGCGGTGCCGACGAAAAGGAGAACGTGACCGTGCGTAAAGTGGATCCGGAAAACCGTACCGAGTTTATCAGCGAACCGTACGAGATCGAGGCTTACACCAAATTCACGTTCCCGGGCCGTAAAGGCAAGTACTCGGAATTCATCTGGGACCATAACTGTTTTGCCGGAGTTGATTATGACGACCGCACCAAGGAGACCGCCATCTTTAATATCCTCCATCCTGATACCGAAGGCTGGCAAGACGTACTGTCTGACGAGCATGGCAATTACGATTTCCTGATGCTGGCCGATATCGATTTCCGTAACCCCGCTGTGCGCGAGGAAATGAAACGCTGGGGCAAATGGCTGTTGGATACCGTTGGGTACGATGGTTTCCGCCTGGATGCGATCAAACACATGGACCCCGGCTTTTACAACGAATGGTTGGATCATTTGCGTGCCGAGACCGGCAGAGAGTTGTTCACCGTGGGCGAATACTGGGCGCAGACTGATGTTTCATCACTGATCAAATACATCGAGATAACCGGTCGGCGTATGTCGTTATTCGATGCACCATTGCAACGCAACTTCCACCTGGCATCTAACGAGGGTGCTGAATACGATCTGACCACCATCTTTAACGGGAGCTTGGTTGAAACTGACCCTGAATTGGCCGTTACGCTCGTGGAGAACCACGACACGCAACCGTTGCAATCATTAGAGCAACCTGTAGAAGCCTGGTTCAGGACAATTGCATATGCGCTGATCATGTTGCGCGAGGCGGGCTATCCTTGCATCTTTTACACCGACCTTTACGGATCGACCTACACCGATGAAGGACACGACGGCGAGGACCAAAAAGTAACGCTTGAAAAAGTGCCCGAGATGGAGACCTTACTGTGGGCGCGTAAACACTTAGCCTATGGCCAACAACGCGACTACTTCGATAACCCCAACTGCATTGGCTGGACACGCGAAGGCGACGACAAACACGAAGGATCAGGTTGCGCGGTATTAATATCCAACGCTGATGAGGCCGCCAAAGCAATGGAGGTAGGTGCAAAATTTGCCGGACAGGTATTTACAGATCACTTAGGCAAAGTGGCCGACGAGATCACCATAGACGAGAACGGCTGGGCTGAATTTAAAGTGCAAGGCGGATCGGTATCGGTTTGGGCGGTTAAACGCGAAGGATAATTGTTGACCTGGATAAGATCTGTGATGTTTTAATTGTAACTTGGGTTTAAAGAACCTATGACATGCCAAACACATCACAGATCACTCCCGGCAATGCCCTTAAAACTTTGAAACTAATACATCTTGCCTTACTCTTAGGGCAGGTGATGTTCGGGGCGGTAGCATTCCTACAGATCCGTAACCTGCACTTTGATCTTGACTTTAATGGTCAGCCGTTAATGATCGTTGTAGCTGTGCTGGCGGTAAGCGCATTTACTGTTGGCAACCTGCTTTTCAATAAACAGTTAGAAGCTGCCGTTAGCCGGACATCCCTGACCGAAAAGTTAAGCGGCTATCAAACCGCCATGATCATTAGGCTGGCTTTGATAGAAGGGCCATCCATGCTGGGTATCGTCGGCTTTTTGATCAGTGGCAATTGGGCTTATCTGATCGTATCGGGTGTGCTGGTGTTTTGGTTCGTTATACTTAGGCCAACCAAAGATAAAATAGAGACCGACCTCAACGGGTGCCGAGCAGGTTATACCGAACTCATCAAATATCATTTGCCGCGTTACTTGCAGATCAGCAGGTATCGTTTCTATCATAGGGTCTATCGTCAACAAGATCGGACGGAAGATACTAAACATTCAGTCCGCCTTGCCCGTTATTGAAATAATACGCCGCAATTAGGCGTTATTTTAAGTTATGATGCGAAGTTCTTTGGGGTATGTGATAATGTCACTGTTGCTTTTAACGATAGCAAGTTGCGGAGTATATCGATCGATGGGGACCAACCCCGAGGGCGCTGCGCTAAGCGGCTGGGACAGCCTGAGCAATTACAAAGAAGGTGCTTTCCAAAACCTGACGGCCAAGTTAGACTCCATCAAACACGACCGCTGGCTATTTCTTAAACGCCGACCTGAGAGCATCCGCCCATCAAGTGCTTTGCCGTGGGTAAAAACTGATCTAAAAAAACTGGTAGCCCCCGCCCCTACCGTGGTCTGGTTCGGGCATTCGTCTTTGCTGATCAAAACCGGACAAGGGAATATACTGATCGACCCTGTCTTCAGCAACCATGCCGGACCAGTACCCGGGGTGATGATGGCCTTTAAGGGGACTACTCATTACGACGCCGAAGACATGCCCGAAATAGACGTGCTGATTATATCCCACGATCATTACGATCATTTGGATTATCGCACATTGAAAAAACTCAAAAACAAGATCAAACAAGCCATAGTACCGATGGGTGTCGGCGCTGATCTGGTGTATTGGGGGTTCGACCGCAAAAAGATCGTCGAATTGAACTGGCATCAGTCGGCCACGATATCCGGCGGGTTACAGATCACCGCTACCCCTGCTCAACACAAAAGCAACCGCAGCTACAGCACAACCAACAAAACATTATGGGCATCTTTTGTGATACAGAGCGGCCAATACAAGATCTTTTATGGCGGCGATGGTGGCTACGGTCCGCATTTTAAACAGATAGGTTTGCAGTACGGCCCCTTCGACCTGGCACTACTGGAATGCGGCCAATACAGCCCCAATTGGCCGTGGACACATCTTTGGCTCGAACAACCCGCACAGGCAGCCGCAGACCTGCAGACCGCTTTGCTACAACCCATCCACTGGGCCAAATTCGTTGAAGCTGACCATCCCTGGACAGAACCGATCGAAACCCTCATCCCCGCTGCCGAAAAGCTGGAGGTGCCGCTCAATGTACCACGTATAGGCGAGCCATACACGCTGGGCGAACAGCCTAAGCAGAATATTTGGTGGGAATAGATAGCCAAGATCTTATTTGAGGGGTGGCTTATCTATAAACTACTTCAGTAAACTTATAAGCCCCCTGCGGTGCCACTGTTATTGTTTCTGTCTTTCTGTCCCGGCCGCTCCTTTTAAAAGAGATTATGCCCGTCATTATCTTTTGTCCGTCGAGGTTTTGTACCACAAGGTCAGCATTCTTAAAACCCATGGTTTGGTTGGTATTTATCTTTTTACTGAAAGACTGCCCGGGTTGTATCCGCTCTGATATCTGCGACCCTATCTGACTGGTAAATTGCACCTGATACAGCACATCTTTTGTGGCAGGCTCGAACGAGTACTCTATGGTGGTGCCGATGACATCAAGTTCGGTATCGTTAGGGGGTATCCGGCAAGCCGCGGTCAGTAACAGGCAAAAGCATAGCAAAAGGTTTTTCATACTGGTTAAGGTTTTTGAATATCAAATATAGAAATAACGATGATCAGAAGACATTTCAAACTAAGATCCGGTAGCTACAATAAGTATTGACAGGCAAAACACTGAGCAGATCAGAGCATGTAATGATACGTTTGATACAGCCGAAAAGAAACGACAACAAAAAATAAGACCAGTCCAATAAAGGTCCAGATCTTCTTTTTAGAGAACGCCGCTTTGTCATCTATATAAGTTAACGGCCCGGGTAGGCATATAAACTTTAATCTATTCCAATCCCAGATAAGCAAATAGGTATTTGCAAACAGCATCAATGTAGTTACAAGCAGGATATTAGGGGCATTGAACGATATGGTGATCACGAAGATATTAAGGATCAACGGAAAAAAGGCGACAGCCCCTAACGTGCTGAATGATTGGGACATGATCAAAAAGCCCGCGATCAGCTGCCCCCATCCAATAAAATGCCAATAAACACCTGCCTGATACATTGCTTCAAAAAAATGCGATAAGGTATTGATCGGGGTGCCTTCAGTTGGTTTTGGCATAAACCTAATGCCGTTGATCTTAAAGATGCTGGCGTAAACAAAAGCAGATCCGAGCAGATAGCGCAGGTTGATCGTAAACACTTGCAGCAAAAGGTTCTGTTTTAACCTCGATATAAAGTTTTCCATTTTGATGAGCAGGCCTCAAGATCCATAATAAGGGCTATTATTGACAGACCTAAGTTAAACAAAAACGCCCGATACTTCGTATCAGGCGTTTTGCTTTCAGTACTCCAAACCGTTGAGCCCACGAACCAATTTTTCGACGATCTGAAACGCTTATCCACGCTGTTTGATGATTGAGGCCGTTTTGAAATATTTAACTCGTTTTTAATTGAACCATTATTATAAGTGTTACCTCGAAATATATGGATATACCTAAATTCATATATTTATTATTTTTATGTCTATGGGAGAGGAGTTTAAACAGTTTACATTTACCGAAGTTGTCAGTATCCTGAACAATTTTGAGTTCAAATACGAATGGGCAACTGAACAACACAATAGCCCATTTTTTAAAGAATATTCCAATTTATATAATACAGACCCTATTTTATTAAGATGTACTTGTAAGGATTCTAAGTTATTTTCTGAAATAATTAAATCTTTGGACTTTTTTGAACAAGAAAAACATGGTTATCGGTGCTTAGAAAATGATGTTATAAAAAGCCTTATAACAAATCTTTACCTCAATCCAGGCCCTTCCCCGATCGCTGAATTTACCGATGGCGTAGATTGGGAGCGATTTAAATCATTGAGTTTTGAAAAGATATCTCCTACCTCTTTTGTTGTCAAATTACAGGAGTTGATACAAGTAGGTGGTCTTTTTGAAAAGTCAAAACAATCTTCCGATCAAATTAAGAACCTTGCATTAGATTTCTCCAATTCTATTTTTAAAGAGAATATTAAGAATTTCAAAATTTATTACACATTTGATGAGGGGTGGTCTGATTATTTTGGAAAAATGGGTATGGGCTTGGATGTGACGTTTTTTCTTTTTGACGGTACTTTAGGAGAGTTTTGGATACTTTCAAAAACCGATTATGATTAAATTGCTGTCTGAGTCAGTATTAAAACCGGAGGTCGAATCACAAAGGTGCTTTTCTATGCTTATAGTACGTATTTAGAATCCCGAAAAAAAACAAACCCTCTCTACGCAATGTAGAGAGGGTTTGTACCCAGCGCCGGAGTCGAACCGGCACGGTTTCCCACAGGTGTTTGAGACCAGCGCGTCTACCAATTCCGCCAGCTGGGCATGCATTTTGAACAGGACGTTGTTCAGAAGCGGGATGCAAATGTATCTAAACTCTCTTTTATCCGCAACAAATATTTCATTTTATAGTAAATATCTGCCACCCGGTTCAGGCGTTCTTCTTTGGCTGTGTCGTTCAGCGTCTCATAATCAGCGGTTAAGCTGTCAAGGTCGGCTTGTAATTCGTTTTCCACAGCCAGTGCTTCGGCAGTGATATGGGCCAGTTCTTCGGCGTTTTCTACCTCCATCAGGCGCTCGTTGATGTCCATCATCTCCATTAAAAAGTCGGCGGGGAGCTGTGGTTTGGCACCTTCGGTAGCCAGATCATGCGTTTGCAGGATGTATTCGCGGCGTTTAGCCGGGTCGGATAGCGTATGGTAAGCTTTGTTATTTAGGGTAGACAATTCCAGTATCTCCTGTTGGCGTTCTTCGGTATCGTTGGCATAAAAATCGGGGTGATATTCTTTGCTTAAACGGTAAAAGTTCTTCTTCAGCTGGGCCTGGTCCGGGTTAAAGGACTCCGGTATATCGTAAAATTCAAAATAGTTGATCGTCATCAGCGCAAAGTTACGGGAAATATGCCTAAGCTGCATAGTTCCCGCAACCGCATAGCGATCTTAGTTAACCATATAGGTATAAACTTTACGGGCCAGTTTGCCGTGGGTATCAATACCCTCCAGCGTTACTCTGTAATTGCCCGTTCCGTCGGCGTTGTAAAAAGACAGTTTGGCTTTACCCGCATCGTCGGTCACCACGTTGGGATCCCAGTAGATCGTAGATCGCAGGTCGCTCATTTTGCTTTGTTCGGCAGCGGTGTCATAAGCGGGCGCGTAAAATTGCTTGGTTGGTGTATAGCCACGTGGAGTGTAATGCGCCACGTTCAATGACGGTACATAAACATTATCCTCTCCGCCTCTTTTAGTAGTGATCACGGCAACCCCGGCATTTCCCGCCTGGCCATAAATGGCCCGTGATCCTCCGATCAGCAACTCAACCCCTAAAATATCACCAGCGTTAAGGCTCTGCAGTACTTCAGGTGCTACAGCTTCGGGGATCTGCGCGCCATCAATTACTATAAGCATCGCTCCATTGCTGGATAAGGAACTCCCCCCTACGCGTAAATTAAATAGTTTTCCGGCCTTTACTTCTATGCCAGCCAAGCCATACATGGCATCTAAAAAGCGGGTGTAACGTTCAAAGCGATCTTTCTTTAACACATAGTCGGCATGGCCGGGGTCCAAGTTGGCGGAATGTGGTATCGTTTTTTCGGCTATGTAGTCCCTCTTTGCTTTTATCTTAACCTCGGCCAAGGCGGTGGTATTTTTCATCAAACCCCATTTGCCCAGTTCGGTAAAATGCTGTTGGGTGTTTTTAAGGTAGTCGGCCAAACTATTGTCCGCAACCTGACCGACCGAATGGTCGGGGTTAATGAACGGGATCCTTTTCTTTGGTTCAATAGTGACTTTCACGGTCGCCCGGTCTTTGGCATTAGTAGCCCGCACGATCAGCTTAGCGCTGTCCGAAATATTAAGCCCCTCAAATGCATATCGGCCGTTATAATCAGCCACCGTATCCATCATCATCGGGAAGCCGTTGCCAAGGGAGAACAGGCTCACCTTGCCCTTTGGTATAGGTTTGCCGCTAAATGTAGTGACCAGGCCGCTTACGGTCAGGCTTTTTTCGTGTGGATGTTTTATCGCAGGCAATTGCCCAGACTGCAGGTTGGTCCAACTAAAACGTCGCCAGCCTTGGGTCAGCAAAAGCTGATCAAGGTGTTTACCACGCTCAGGGTTAGCCGGGTTAAAGTAGTAATTAGGTTTTTCGATATGCCCGCGAATGTCTGACGTAAGCAACAGGTTTGATAAGATCGATGTCTCATCATTTTCATCTTGCTTCACTTTACCTTCGTCGGTAACAGATACCGAAAAACTGCCCACTACAGGTTGGCCAAGTGCGTCTGTCAGGGTAAGATCAAGATCAACCTTGCTGCGTTTGGTGTAAGTTAGTTTATCCGGTTTTATCTCGGTGGAGAGCTGGTCATTATGATCTACAAAGATCAGGCGCTCGGCTATTGGGGCCATATCCGGTGCGAAAAGCGTGAACTGTGTGATACCCGACTGGAATTTTTTAAGCGGGATATAACTCACGTTAGATGCTCTGTCCATTTTGGTATGCCCGGCAAATTGTACAAGGCCGTTGCTTTGTGCTACGATGGTCACCTCGCGGTTATCTATCAAGCCGGCACTTGCTGATATGCGTACGGCAATGCTGTCGCCCATACGGTTCACGTTCAGTACATAGCCTGATGCGGCTGCCTTGGGTAGGGCATAGCGTTTTACAGAGCCGTCCTCGTGGGTGATCACGGCGGTGTAGTTCTTACCCGCTGAGGGTTGCAAAGCGAACGTCCCCATCCCTGCATGGTCCGACTTAAAGTCTACTAACCTCGCGCCGCCGTCTTCAGTAATAAAGCCGCTAACATTGCCGCCCAAACCATCGGGTTTAATGGCTTTAAAACCCAACTTGGTGCGCAGTCCGGCAACCAACGTGCCACCTTCGGGAAAGAACTGAACGTCGGCCACGGAGGCCAATGGTTTGATCACAAAGTTCTGTGAGATACTTTTGCCGGGCTGCGGCGCCAAGGTGGTACTGATCACAACGTTGGCATCCTTCAATTCGTCTTTAATATCTTTGCTGATCACCAATTTGCCGCTCGCATCCGTGGTGCCTTTAACCTCTCCCAGTTTTTTGCCTCCAATGCTTATGGTATAGGTAACCGGCTTGTTAGCATAGGTGCTGCCATTCTCATCCTTAAAAAGTATCTCGGAGGTGATGGTTTTACCCTTGTCGTTAACTACCGCTTTGTATTGCATGTCGCCGCTTACAGCACCGCGTAAGGCGTTCACAATAGAGATATCCTTTCTGAAAAAGCTTTCGCTGCCAAAGTTGTTCATCCATTTGGAGTAGGCAAACAAGTGGTATTTCCCTGTCGATAACAGCGAATCATTCAGGTGGATGTTGGCATCAGCCAGTCCGTTAGCTAAAGGCAGCAATAGCGTCTGTTTTACCGAGTCGCGGTCGTCCAATAGGTCTACGTACAGGATCTTGCTTTGGTCGGATAGTACATTGCGCTCGGCATTCACTACGTAGGCCTTTAGCCAAATATCTTCGCCAACGCTGTAATAGGGTTTATCTAATTGCAGGTGGACTTTTTCCTGCGGGTATTCTTTATTAAAGCGCTCTAACCGCGAAAATAGCTTTTCTAACTGATCGTTCTTATACTTGAAGGCGATAGCAGTGAGCGCGATCAACAATATCGGTGCAATAAAACCGGTGGTCTTTTTCATGGCAGGCAGAGGTTAAAGGGGATAATATAAAGTTAACAATAATTTCGCCTATTTAAAAAATAAGCATCTTTGCAAAAAAAAGACATTGCAAACTATGTTATACGATCAGATCAGGCAAAAGCCATTCTTTATATTAGGTCCGTGTGTAATGGAAAACCAGGAGTTACTTTACACCGTGGCCGAAAAGGTTGCCGAGATAGGGCAAAAGCACAATATCCCGGTGATATTCAAGTCATCTTTCGATAAGGCTAACCGTACATCTATCCATTCGTACCGGGGACCAGGCATAGAAAAAGGTATGGAAATGCTGATGAACGTTAAAGAGCGTTTTGGTTTACCAACCACTACAGACATCCACGAGCCATATCAGGCCGCTATTGCTGCCGAGGTTGTTGATATTTTGCAGATCCCCGCTTTTTTATGCCGCCAGACCGACCTGTTGGTAGCCGCCGCGCAGACCGGCAAGATCGTTAACGTTAAAAAAGCGCAGTTCCTGTCGGGACAAGATATGTTCTACCCGGCGCAAAAAGTTATTGAGGCCGGTAACCAACAGGTTATCCTGACCGAGCGTGGCAACATGTACGGTTACAATAACCTTGCGGTAGATTTCAGGAACATATACGACATGAAGGCTTTTGGCCACCCCGTTTGTATGGACTGCACCCACTCGGTACAACGCCCGGGCGGCGCCGGTGGTAAGACTGGCGGCGACCGTACTTTTGTACCCATGATGGCCCTGGCCGCTAAAGCATTTGGCGCAAGCGGTTACTTTATGGAAGCGCACCCTGATCCGGATAACGCGCTGAGCGATGGCCCTAACATGGTAAAGCTTCACCAGTTAGAAGAGACCATCCTGCCGCTGCTTGCCTAAGGCTAAATTATTCCACTTTGTAGGTGATGGTCTTACGCAGGAATTTCCCCTTAGTGTCCATCCCCTCTAAAGTTACCTTGTAAGTGCCCGGGTCATCAGCGTTAAAATAACTTACGCCGGCTTTGCCTTGTGCATCGGTGATAATGTCAGCATCCCAATAAATGGTCGACCGCAGGTCGGCCATTTTGTTTTGTGTAGGAGTATCGTACTGCGGTGAATAGAATTGCCTGGTCACCGCATATCCCGATGGTACATAATGCGCCACATTCATGGCATTTGCTACGCTGCCCAATCCTGTACCGCGTTTGGTGGTGATGATGATCACACCCCATGCACCCTGATCGCCGTATAAAACCGTGTTTGATCCTGAGGTAAGCAGTTCTATCCCCGCAACATCGAACGGCGGAATGTCCTTTAACATAGATGCCTCTATAGTAGCACCATCCAATATCACCATCATGGGCACACCGGCGCTGCGGGTTATGGATGAAATGCGGCCTATTCGGTAAACCATATTGTTTTTGACCTCGATACCCGCCAAACCATAAAACACATTAAGCAAATTGGTTTGCTGGCTAACTTTTTCGGCCTTGATCACCTGATCTGCAGATCCCGGCGAAATATTAGAGGAATTAGGGATAATACGCTCGGCAAAATAATCTCTCCTGGCTTTAACCTTCACCTCCCTCAACCCGATAGAATTAACGAACTGACCAAATTTAGCCAACTCATCAAATCGTAACTGGCTGTATTTTAAGTAATCGTCCAAGCTGCTGGCAGGCACGTTGCCGTTGCTAAAACCGGCCGCGTAAGGTATGCGCGGTTTCTTATCTATCAAGATCTTTACCGAATTTCTGTCTTTAGCGTTACTGCCCCTTACTACCAGTTTAGTGCTGTCATCAAAATTCATATCGGCAAATACAAAGCGGCCTTTGTCATCGGCTACAGTGTCTATGATCATCGTTTCGCCACTTATTTTACCAAAAAGGGTTACGTGCCCTTTTGCTACAGGTTTATTGCCCAATGTGGTAACAAGGCCGCTAACGGTAAGGCTTTGTTCGGGCTGATATTTGATCACGGGGAGTTTACCGGCAATTACGTCGGTCCAGGTAAAGCGTCGCCAGCCTTGGGTAAGTAGTAATTGGTCCAGATGTTTAAGTCTATCGGCATTGGCCGGATTAAAATAATAGTTAGGTTGTTCTACGTAACCTTTAATGTCCGACGTGAGCAACAGGTCAGAGAATATGCTCATCTCCTCATCTTCGGCAGATCTTACCTTGCTAGCATCCGTTACCGACATAGAAAAACTACCGATCACCGGTTCGTTAAGCGCATCGGTCACCGTTACATCTAATTTTACCTTACCGCGTTTGGCGTAGGTTGGCTTATCAGGAGCTATGGCGGCATTCAGATGGTCATTATGGTCGACAAATACCAAACGCTCGGCCACAGGTTGCATATCCGGAGAGAACAACGTAAAGTGCGCGATCCCGGTCGGGAACTTTTTGGTAGATACGATACTTACGGTGGATGCCTGCTCCAATTTACTTTTAGCCACAAATTGAGTGACACCGTTGCTTTGCGCTACTATCGCCACTTCGCGTCCGTTAGCAAAGGCAGGACTTGCTGCTATCCGTACCGATACGCTATCCTTACCAACGCGATTGATGTTCAATACGTAACCGCTTTCGTCAGCTGCGGGCAAGATGTGTTTACTTTCTGATCCATCCTGATGGGTAACCACCGCGGTATAAGTTTTGCCCGACTGCGGTTGTAATGCAAAAACGCCCATACCTGCATGTTCCGAACTAAATTCGGCCAGATGCTCGGTGCCGCCATCGGTGATGTAACCTTTAATATCCTCGCCAAAGCCATCCGGTTTAAGGGCTTTAAATGCCACCTTGGTGCGCAGTCCATTAACAAAGTGCCCACCCTCCGGAAAGAACTGCACATCGGCCGCGCCTGCCAACGGTTTAATTGTAAAATCATACGTTGGGCCGTCGCTATCCTTGCCGCCAAATCTGGTGCTGATAAATATGTTGGCGTTCTTGTTGTCGTTCTTAATAAGTTCGGCAATGCGCAAGGTGCCATCGGCAGATGTTATGCCTTTGCCCGATGCTATCTCTTTGCCGTTAACCTGCACCGTATAGGTCAGCGGTTGGTTGCCATAAGGTTTGCTGTTATCCGTTAGGTAGCTTATCTGCGCATTAAGTTGTTTACCCGATGCCTGCACCACATTGCTGTATTGGATAGACGATCTGATAACCCCATGCAGCGGACTGATCACCGGGACAGTTTTCTTGAACAGGAAGTCGCCGCCAAAATTCAGCATCCACTTGGTGTAGGCATAAATGTGATAATTGCCGGCACTCAAGGTCGAATCGCTTAGGTGAATGTTGCCGCTGGTGCTGCCGTTAACAACCGGCAGCAAAATGGTCTTCTTTACCGAGTCGCGGTCGTCCAACAGGTCTATGTAAAGTATCTTGCTTCGGCCGGATAAGGTGCCATCGGCATTAACTACGTAGCCTTTAAACCAAATATCTTCGCCAAGACTGTAAAAAGGTTTATCTAAATGCAAATGCACTTTCTCTTGCGGGGCATCGGCAGTTAATTTTTCTAAAGCGGCTAATAGTTTATCTAAAGGCTCGTCGGCAACGGTGAACGAGAACAGGATAAAGGTAATTGCAATAAGGCTGAGCGCACGTTTTTTCATCAGAATATATGGTATAGGTAAGGGGCTAATCTACATAAAAAAAGCCTTCAAAAACTTTTTACGTTACCAATGTGTATTATGTTGCTAATATTGCAGAATTTAGCCGCCCCAAGCAACAATGAAAGATATTGCCAAAAAAGTTTTCGAGACCGAGATAGAATCGCTGCAACATGTGGTGGATAATATCGACGATAACTTTACCCGCGCTGTAGAACTGATATTGAATGCCAGCGGCCGGCTGATCATAACGGGCGTAGGTAAATCGGGTATCATCGGCAAGAAGATCGCTGCAACCTTGACCAGTACCGGTACGCCATCATTCTTTCTGCATCCTGGCGAGGCTTTTCACGGCGACTTGGGTATCGTGGGTCAGAACGATCCCGTGTTGATCCTATCCTACTCAGGCGAGACGGACGAGGTACTGCAGCTGATCCCATTCCTTAAATGGAACAAAAATGTGATCATCGGTATGTCGGGCAACCCGGTATCAACCCTGGCTAAACATAGCGACCATCACCTTAATATCCATATCCTGCACGAGGCTTGTCCGCTTAAATTGGCACCAACATCATCTACAACGGCGGCGCTGGTTATGGGGGATGCCCTTGCCGTTGCCTTAATGGAAGCCCGTAAGTTTTTGCACGAGGATTTTGCCCGTTTCCACCCGGGGGGGAGCCTTGGCCGAAAATTGCTGGTAAAGGTTAAAGATCTGATGCGTACCGATAAATTGCCGTTCATACAGCCCGATGCATCGTTCACTGCACTATTGCTTAAAATGTCCGAAGGAAGATTGGGTATGGTGATGGTAGGTAGCGCCGACCGTATAGTCGGTATCGTAACTGATGGTGATCTTAGGCGTGCACTGGTTAAAAATAACAACATCGCCGACCTGCAAGTTGAGGACGTTATGACCACTTCGCCAATCATCGTCGACCCCGAAGAATACATCAACGCGGCCGAACATTTGATGATCGAAAAAAAGATCACCACTTTATTAGTAGGTTCTGCAAACGATATGTCGGTTGTTGGCGTATATCAAATATACACACTTTAACGTATGTGTTTTTGCATCAAATAAAACATATTGTTGTGAAAATTACATATATTTGTTACTACTAATACGAATATCTTAAATGTCTGTCCAAGCAGCTTCGGCTACATCTACCATATTCAACGCACCAAAGCACACCAGTATAGCCGTGATAGGTTTAGGGTACATCGGGCTTCCGCTCGCGGTCGAATTTGCTAAGCAGACCAAGGTTAAGGGTTTTGATATTAAAGAATCGCGCCTTGATGAATTAACGCAAGGTTATGACCGTACCCAGGAGACCGATGCTGCTGATCTTAGGCAAGCCTTACACAATGGCTTGTCCTTTACGTCGGATACTGCCGATATTGCCAACTGCAATATTTATATAGTAGCCGTACCAACACCTACCGATAAGCACAACCGACCGGATCTTGCCTTACTAAAAAAAGCAAGCACCACGGTAGGCACGGTACTTAAGCAGGGCGATGTAGTGATCTACGAATCTACTGTGTACCCGGGTGCTACCGAAGAGGTTTGCGTGCCGATCTTGGAGCAGGTATCGGGACTTAGATTTAATCATGATTTTTTTGCAGGCTACTCGCCCGAGCGTATCAATCCCGGTGATAGGGTGCATACGCTTACAAATATTTTGAAAGTGACATCCGGTTCGACACCGGAGGTAGCTGCGTTCATCGATGATCTTTACCGTCTGATCGTTACAGCAGGTACGCATAAGGCCCCAAGCATTAAGGTAGCCGAAGCCTGTAAGGTGATCGAGAATTCGCAACGGGACATCAACATCGCGTTCGTGAACGAACTGGCCAAGATATTCAATATCATGGGTATAGATACCCATGCTGTGTTAGAAGCTGCGGGTACTAAGTGGAATTTTTTAAAATTCAAACCCGGTTTGGTTGGCGGGCATTGTACCGGGGTTGACCCCTACTATCTGGCCCAAAAAGCACAAGAGGTTGGTTATCATCCAGAAATAATTTTAGCCGGGCGCCGGTTGAATGATGGTATGGGTACTTATGTGGCCCAAGAGGTGATCAAACTGATGATCCGTAAAGATGTGCCGGTAAAAGGCGCCGATATACTGATCTTAGGCTTTACCTTTAAGGAGAATTGCCCGGACGTGCGAAATACCCGTGTGATAGATATAGTTAATGTGCTGGCCGATTATGATACCAATTACCGGATATACGACCCATGGGCCGATCCGGCAGAAGTGGAACTGGAATATGGCATACAAACAACAAGGGATGCCGAGGTGCTTAAAAATAGGTATGATACTATAGTTATAGCTGTAGCGCACCGGGAGTTTTTGGCAGTAGACCTTACAGCGTTGAAGAAAGATCCAAGGTCGGTGATCTACGATCTGAAACGAATATTGGCCCCGGGTTTAGCCGATGGATATTTATAGTAGGGAAAAAAGATCTAAAAACGCTTTTAAGCCGCCATTCTTTTATTTTAATATCATAAAAATACTAATTTTATAGCTTCTAAAAAGCCCCCCGTTTTTTAGAGGCCGAGAGATCAGATAGATCGACATAAATATTGTTTTATCTTTTTTAGGTTGAGCCGGCATTAAGGGTACTGATCCAAACCGGCAAATTATTGCTAATTAAAAAATGATCTACAGGTATACTACTTTTATAAAGGCCATCAACTTATCTATCGACTACACGATACTGAATATCAGTATGGTAATAGCCTATTTGATAGTTGATAAATCTTACATTTTTTGGGCTCAAAATAAAAACTACCTCCCTGTGGTATTGGTTTTTAACCTGATATGGCTTTTGTCGGCCAATATAACCGGCCTTTACGAGCAGGTTTTAAATAAGGACTCCATCAGTACTTACCAAAGCGTATTTAAAACCTATTTGCTTTTTGTTTGCCTTATCTGTTTTACGATCATCATTATCATAGGCCCCGCAGCCTATTCTATCACTCGCGAATACTTATTTTATGCGCTGGCGCTTTTTGGTTTTTTGGTAGGCATATGGAAACTGATCTTCCTGGCCATCAGAAAAAGCGACCGTAATTTGCTGATTGATGGTCGCAATGTGATCATTGTTGGCGCGGGAACGATTGGTCATGATCTTTATCATTATTTCAAAAGCAATCCCGATAAAGGCTATAACGTATTGGGTTTTTTTGACGATGACCCCAAAAAGATAAGTCAAAAAGGAATGTACCTCGGCAATACAGATAACTGCATCGATTACGTGATCACCAACCAGGTAGATGAGATATTTTGCGCCCTGCCCGTATCAAGCTCTGACAAGATAGAGCAACTGATGCTGGACGCCGACAAACACCTTATCCGCTTTAAAATAGTACCTGAATATTATATCGCTTCAAAAAAAGCCATGACGGTACAAAACTTTGATCATATCCCCGTGATCGCGGTAAGGGCCGAACCGTTAGAGAATATGTTGAACAGGATGATGAAACGTCTGTTCGATTTTGGGTTCTCGTGCTTTGTGATCGTATTTATTTTAAGCTGGCTGTATCCTCTCTTAGCTTTGATCATCAAAATGCAATCTCCCGGCCCTGCGTTGTTCGTTCAATTACGATCGGGTAGGGACAACCTGCCGTTCAAATGCTATAAGTTCCGTAGCATGCGTATGAATAATGATTCGGATAAGGTGCAAGCTACCAAAGGCGACAAGCGGGTTACCAAGATCGGCGCTATTATGCGCCGTACAAGTTTGGATGAATTACCGCAGTTCTTTAATGTGCTGATGGGTGAAATGTCTATTGTTGGTCCGCGGCCGCACATGCTTAGCCACACCGAAGAGTACTCTAAACTGATAGACCAATTTATGGTGCGCCATTTTATGAAACCAGGTATCACTGGCTGGGCACAAATAAAAGGCTATCGCGGTGAAACCAAAACCACCAATGATATGATGGAGAGAGTGGAGGCCGATGTTTGGTATCTTGAAAATTGGTCGTTCTTGCTGGATCTGAAAATCATCTTCCTGACCGTTTGGAATGCGGTTAAAGGAGAAGAGAACGCTTTTTAAGCGGCTATTTTCACCCGTTATTATTTTATCTGCCTAACATACAGGCTAAAACGTGTGCAAAGCAAAAATCATTTCGCAATAAGTGTTTTTAATTATATCTTTGCCAACTCAAAATCCTAAAGATGCGGAAGTGGCGTAATTGGTAGCCGCACCAGACTTAGGATCTGGCGCCGCGAGGCGTGGGGGTTCGAGTCCCTTCTTCCGCACTAAAAGAGGCTGTCCCAAAAGGACAGCCTCTTTTATTTGTTAGTTATTAGATGCCTTCTTCCGCACAAATGCCTTTAGGTCTCCGACTCCGGTATCAGCCCAACTTCTCCCGCAACCATTTACGTACGGGCTCATCATACCATTTCAGCGCGGCATAAGCCAGCACCGTTGCGCCGATCAGGATAGCCAAAGCGTAAGGCCAGGCTTGCGCAAGTGTCATGCCCTTGTTATTGCTGATCCAGGCTACGTAGAAATACACGATCGGGTAGTGCACCAAGTAAAGCGGGTACGATAGGTCGCCTAAAAACTTGCATACCTTTTGCTCACGTTGCGACTGTATAACACCACTTGCACCAAGATAGACAATGAGCGGGAACAGGATGATGATACAAACAGAATCGTAAATACCATTCAGCCACATATCGTCGGCACCACCAATACGTGGCATATAAAACACCACGGCGACCAACAGACCGCACCATAAAAATGAATTTTTTATTTGGGCAGGCTTAGCAATGCGCGAGAGCAACAGACCGGCAAAGAATGGATACATCACCCGGGTAAAACCGATACGCATTTGCGGCTGGTTAAGTGTCCATCCACCGCTTACGTCGCCGTTGCTAATAGCCAGTTGAGCGAGTGCAATAGCGGATATAGCAACCAAGACACCTAAAACCGATTTAGAGAACTTACGGATACCGATAGCGTAAAGGATATTAGCAACATACTCAAAGAACAAGGACCATCCCACGCTATTTAATGGGTGCATCTCTTCCCAGCCGCGTATATCAAGCGATAATGGTACCGGCAAGATCGTATAACCTACTATCAATACCAATAACATCTTCCAAAGCGGAACAGTATGAATAAGCGGCCACAAGGTAGAATCGGTAAAATAGAACCCTATGGCGCCCAGGGTCATCCCTAACACCACCATAGGTTGCAAGCGGATGATACGGCGTTTAAAAAACTCGCCGACGGTCATTTTATGCCAGCGGTCGTCATAGGCATAGCCCATCACAAAGCCCGATAGTAAAAAGAAAAAGTCGACCGCGAGGTAACCGTGGTTCACGAATTTATCCAGGTTACCGGTAGAGAATGGTTCGGCAAGGTGAAAGGTTACTACTATAATTGCCGCGACGCCGCGAAGTCCGTCTAAAATGGGGTAATGTGGCTTGGTGGCCAGTTGGGTATTGGTCATTAATAAAAGTAGATATGCGGTTTATAGTTCAAAACTATCCGCAAAATATAAAAAGAATGCGGTTTTTACTTTTAAACTATATAACCTCGTGGCATCGTTACACAGCCTACCGGCGGCCGGATACCGGAACCAGCCCTTGTCGTGCGCCAACATATCAAAACGTCTATCGCAAATTACAGATCAATAACCGGGTGCAGCTTGTTAATAGCTGAACTGGGGAAGAAGAGTTTTTTTAGGTACAGGGTCTTCCCCTATCCCAACACCTCCCGCACATGCTTTTGGATATTAGTGCAGATCCTATCTACCGGCAGATCGTTCGCATCGTAACCGAAGGGGTCCTCTATCTCTTCAGCGATCAATTCCAAACTGGCCAGCACGTATAGTACGAACGCCACCAACGGCACTACCAAATACCCCAAACTGAACGACCAGCCGTAAGGCAGTGTCATCACAAAAAAGAAGATGAATTTTTTGATGAATACGCTGTAAGAGAATGGTATCGGCGTGGTCTTGATCCGCTCGCAGGCACCAATGATATCGGTGAACGATGCGATATCTACACCGATGAGTAACAACTCCTCGCGGGCGATGATGCCGTCGCGGTGTAGTTTATAAATTCGGGCGGTTAACGCGGCCGCTATTTGATTGGGAACATGTTTATCGGGATCGATCTGGACGATGTGATCATCATTTGCGATCCATCGTTCTTCACGCAAGTGCATACGCAGGGCATTAGCATACGTCGGTATTCCCGCTGCAAAGAAAGCACGATCTTGGCCATTCAGTTTGATCGCGTTCAGCTTGATCGCCAGGTTACGGCTGGTGTTGGTTAGCGAACCAAGTATGCGCCTCCCCTCCCACCAGCGATCGTATGCGGTATTAGTTCGGAATACCAATAGCATCGATATCACAAAACTTAAAATGGTATGCACCAGACTGATATTCTTGACATGACTGGTCTCGGCCAACTTAAAAACATTCACCTCCAGGTAAACGATGATGGCCGAGTAAACCATGATAGCCATCATCAGTGGGGCCAACTTGCGAAAGGTATCTGCCCGGTGGATGCGGAATATAAATGTGAACCAGCTTTTAGGATTGTAATCTATCATACCACACAAATATGCTAAATAGCGGGCAGATGGCAAGGCATCTTTTATCAGCGGTGACTTACGTCCTCACAAATTATTTATACAAGGGTTAAGCCTGCTTCGGTAACAATTGTTACTTTTACCACTAATGAAAAAGGTGTTGCTATACTTTATGCTATTCCTGATCGCGGCCGAAGCAACGGAAGTAGATCAGCTGGCTAAGCTGCCTATCCTTTTTCAGCACTTTGCCGAACATCAGGAACGCGATAAAAGTGTAAGCCTGATGCAATTCCTGTCCATGCATTATGGCGGTAACGATCAGGATGATAACGATAATGACCGCGATGAAGCGCTGCCTTTCAAAAAGCTTGATGCGCATCACTCGACCGTCTTGATGATGCCTACCGTCCGTACTATCGCCGTCAATACTTACGGCCAACCCGTTAATATCAATTTAACCGATTATAGTCCGGGCCACATTCCTGATGCTGCCTTGTCTTCCCATTTCCGCCCTCCGCGGGTATAATTTGCCTTTTATTTTCTATCAATTTGTCTGTAAAGACCCGTTGGGGGTCTTGACGTGCATTGGCTTTTTGCTATGCGGTCAACAGGCATTCCCGCAAATTATATTCTGTTAAAATGCTAAATAAGATCATACTGTTCTCTGTAAAGAACAAACTGGTCATCGGCTTATTCATGGCGCTGTGGATCATCTACGGCCTGTTCGAGGTTAGCCGATTGCCAATAGATGCTGTGCCCGATATCACCAACAATCAAGTACAGATCATTACCACCGCCCCTGCCCTTGGCGCGCAGGATGTGGAACGATTGATAACCTTCCCCATAGAGCAGGTGATGAGTAATATACCCGGACTGAAAGAAAGCCGGAGCATGTCGAGATTTGGCCTGTCGCTCATCACCATAGTGTTTGACGACGATGCCGATGTTTACTGGGCGCGCCAACAGGTGACCGAGCGCCTGCAACAGGTAGATATCACCGCAAGTGCAAACAAGCCTGAGCTGGCACCTGTAACTACCGGCCTTGGCGAGATCTATCAGTATGTATTACGCCCCCAACCCGGCTACGAAAGCAAATATAGCCTGGCCGACCTGAGGACCATTCAGGATTGGATCGTGCGCCGTCAGTTATTAGGTACCAAAGGCGTGGCTGATGTAGCTACTTTTGGTGGAGAACTTAAACAGTATGAAGTTGCCGTGAACCCGGCGAGGTTAAGTTCGATGCACCTTACTATCAGCGATGTTTTTAACGCGCTGCACACCAACAATCAAAATACCGGTGGTGCTTACATCGAAAAAGGCCCAACCGTAATGTACATCCGCAGCGAGGGTTTGGCAGGTAATGTTGATGATATTGAAAACATCGTGGTTAAAAATACCGCCAATGGCACACCGGTACTGATCAAACAGATAGCCGATGTGCGCTTAGGGGCGGCAACACGTTATGGTGCCCTCACCTATCATCCTGTTGGCGAAGTAAGCGGGGCGATAGTACTGATGCTGAAAGGCGCCAATTCATCAGAGGTTATTGTTGACGTGAAGCAACGCATTGCCGAGATACAAAAAACCTTGCCGGAAGGATTGGTGATAGACCCTTTCCTGGATCGCACCAAAATGGTTAACAACGCCATTGGTACGGTAGAAAGTAATTTGCTGGAAGGGGCGCTGATCGTAGTGTTTGTTCTAGTGATATTTTTAGGGAATCTGCGTGCCGGTTTGATCGTAGCCTCGGTGATCCCGCTGGCTATGCTGTTCGCCATTATTATGATGAACACCTTTGGCGTGAGCGGTAACCTGATGAGTTTAGGCGCGCTGGATTTTGGACTGATCGTGGATGGCGCGGTGATCATCGTCGAGGCTATCCTGCATCACCTACATTTTTCTAAAAAGTACGCTAACGTAAACGAATTGTCGCAGGATGAGATGAATACCGAGGTGACCGGCTCTGCATCCCGCATGATGAATGCGGCGGTGTTCGGGCAGATCATTATTTTGATCGTTTATCTGCCGATACTTTCACTGTCGGGTATTGAGGGTAAGATGTTCAAACCAATGGCGCAGACCGTTGCTTTTGCTATTTTAGGTGCATTCATCTTATCGCTGACCTATGTCCCCATGATCAGCTCGATGTTCATCAGCAAAAAGCTATCGCATAATCCAAATATCTCGGACAGGGTAATGACCCGTATTGAGAATGGTTATCAAAGCTGGCTTACCAAAGCCTTGCAGTTCAAAAAAACGATGGTGGGCATTGCTTTTGGGCTATTCGCCATTGCGGTATTGCTATTTACCCAAATGGGCGGCGAGTTCATTCCTCAGTTAGAGGAGGGCGATTTTGCGGTGGAGACGCGCTTACTGATAGGAACTAATCTGAGTACGACTATCAACACCGTCGGAAAAATGTCTGATGTGCTTAAACGTAAATTCCCCGAGGTAGAAAAGATAGTGGCAAGGGTGGGCAGCGCCGAAATGCCAACCGACCCGATGCCTATAGAAGGCGGCGACGTGATCATTGTATTAAAAGATAAAAAAGAATGGACCAGCGCAAAGTCGTTTCCGGAGATGGCATCTAAAATGTCGGCTGCTGTGCAGGAGGCTTTGCCGGGCGTTACCACCAGTTTTCAATATCCTGTGCAGATGCGATTTAATGAGTTAATGACGGGGGCCAAGCAAGATGTTGTCTGCAAGATCTTTGGCGAGGACCTCAACCAGTTAGCCCGCTACGCCGAGCAGATCGGCGCGATCAGTAACACCGTAGACGGCACCGCCGACCTGTACGTAGAAAAAGTGACCGGCATGCCCCAAGTGGTGATAAAATATAACCGTGCCGAAATAGCTAAATACGGATTGAATATAGACGAGGTGAACCGCACTGTTAACGCAGCCTTTGCAGGCGCTGCGGCGGGCAAAGTTTATGAGGGCGAAAAAAGCTTCGACCTGGTAGTACGTGTAGGCAGCGAAGGCCGTCGTAATTTGAGCGACGTGCAGAATCTGCTGATATCTACCCCGGGCGGTTCGCAGATACCGCTATATCAAGTAGCCAAAGTAGAAGAAATAGAAGGCCCCAATCAGATCCAGCGCGAGAATGCCAAACGACGTATCACCGTTGGATTTAACGTGCGCGGACGGGATGTACAATCGATCGTTGAGGAATTGCAGCAAAAGATCACCAGCAAGGTTAAGCTTGCTCCGGGCTATTACATTACTTACGGTGGCGCATTCGAGAATTTGCAACAAGCAAAAAAAAGATTGGGTATTGCAGTGCCGGTGGCCTTGGTGCTCATTTTTGTGATGCTGTATTTCGCATTCTCATCTGTTAAAGAGGGGGCGCTTATCTACACCGCTATACCGCTATCGGCCATTGGCGGCGTATTCGCGCTGGCTATGCGGGGGATGCCGTTTAGCATCTCCGCCGGGGTAGGCTTTATCGCGCTGTTCGGCGTGGCGGTACTGAATGGTATCGTATTGATATCCGAATTTAACAGGATCAAGGCCGAAGGTAAAATAACCGACGCTTTGCAATTGGTAAAAGAAGGTACCCGAAACCGTTTACGTCCGGTATTGATGACGGCGGCCGTAGCATCATTAGGTTTTTTGCCGATGGCTTTAAGCAACGGAGCCGGTGCTGAAGTACAGCGTCCGCTGGCTACCGTAGTGATCGGTGGCTTGATCACAGCTACCTTCCTTACGCTGTTTGTACTGCCGGCTTTGTATCTGTTATTCAATTCAAAAAGCAAGCCTAAAGGCGACGTTCCTGCAGGTGCGACAACCACCGTTGTGATATTAATAGCGCTGATGATGTTCGCACCAACAGCCAAAGCGCAGCAAACCGTAAAAGTGAGCGATGCTATACAGATCGCCCTTAAACATAACCTGCAAGTGCAAAGTGCGGAACTGAATGAAGGCGCGGAACGCATCCGTCAAAAAACATCGTTCGATATCGCTAAAACGCAATTGTCTGCCGATTACGGGCAGGTCAACAGTATTTCTAATGATACCAAGTTCGGGGTGACCCAATCGTTCAGTTTCCCAACGGTTTACAGCAACCAAAAGAAAGCGTTGCAAGCTAATTATCTATCAGCCCAGGCC
Source organism: Mucilaginibacter myungsuensis (assembly GCF_015222005.1). Lineage (GTDB taxonomy): Bacteria > Bacteroidota > Bacteroidia > Sphingobacteriales > Sphingobacteriaceae > Mucilaginibacter > Mucilaginibacter myungsuensis. Next base: position 232,021 of record NZ_JADFFL010000004.1, read on the forward strand.
AATGCACGGCTAACGCAGCAAGAGATCAAAGCCGAGGTTCGCCGTTTGTATTATCAGATACTTTGGTTGGGCGAGAAGAAAAAACTGCTGAATTATGCGGATAGTATTTACACGTTGTTCGAGAAAAAGACATCCCTACGATTTAAGGTGGGTGAAGCCAATATCTTGGAGCAGGCTACCGCACAAACGCATCATCAGCAAATAGCCAACCAGCGCAATATGTTACAGGCAGATGAAGAGATCGCTTTACGGCAGTTCAATGTGATCCTGCATGATAGCGTAAACTATGTTCCAACGATGGATAGTTTACGTATCGCTGTAAAAGCTGCTCAATATCAAAATAGCGCGGCGGATCAATTACCGCAGGTGCAATTTTACAACCATCAGGCTGATGGCGCCAAATGGCGCTGGAAGACCGAGCGGGCCAAGCTATTACCCGACTTTTTTGCAGGCTATGCCAATCAAAGCTTAGTAGGCTCGCAGCTGATCAATGGCAGGGACGCTTATTTTGGCGCGGGGCGGAGGTTCAACTACGTGAGTGCAGGTATCAGTATCCCAATATTCTCGGGCGCGCAATCTGCACGGGCATCAGCTGCCAAGATAGAATGGCAAATGGCGCAGAAACGTACAGATATGGCGGTGATCCAATTGCAAACCGAAATGCAGAATGCCCTGCAACAGGTGAACAAATATGCCGTCAGCCTGAACTATTATGAAAATCAGGGCAATAAGAACGCCAACCTGATCATCTCCACTGCTGATAAACAATTTGGCGTTGGCGATATCAACTACCTGCAATGGGTGATCCTGGTGGATCAGGCGATCAGCATCAAGAGCGAATACCTGGAAACACTGAATAACTACAACCAGGCAGCTATCCAACTACAACAATTGAACAACCAATAAAGCACACATCCCATGAAACGATATATATTCCCTTGTTTGCTCATTGCCGCGCTGGCCACAGCTTGCGGTAGTAAACAACCGGCACAGGACCAAAAAGAAGAAGCCCCGGCGGATACCACCCTGGTAACCCTTACCCCCACCCAATTAAAGAACGCCGGCATTGAGGTAGGCAAAGCCGCCTCAGGACAAGTTAGCGGCATATTGAAATTGCAAGGTAGCATAGACGTACCACCGCAAAGTACGGTGAGCGTTAGCTTCCCTTTGGGAGGCTACCTCAAACGCACCGAATTATTGCCTGGTGTACACGTGCGTAAGGGCGAGGTATTGGGCGTATTAGAGGATATGCAGTTCATCCAGATACAGCAGGATTACTTATCGGCACGGGAAAAAGAACTGTTTGCCGAAAAAGAATACAAACGCCAGCAGGAACTGAACGCCGCCAAAGCCAGCAGTGATAAGGTGACCGAGCAGGCCAAGGTAGAGATGGAGACCCAAAAGATCAACATGCGATCGTTAGCTCAAAAGTTGGAGCTGATCGGCATCAATCCAAATCGATTGAATGCAGGCAATATCTCTAAAAGTGTCAACATCCTATCGCCGATAGATGGCTTTGTGTCAAAGGTGAATGTCAATATCGGCAAATATACCTCACCGACGGATGTGCTTTTTGAATTGGTTAACCCCAAGGATATTCACTTAGCGTTGGACGTATTCGAGAAGGATGTGAACCAGTTGGCCGTCGGTCAAAAGGTGATCACATATACCACAGATAAACCTGAGAAAAAATACGAGGCCGAGATCATTCTCATTAGCAAAAACCTGAACGAGGACCGTATGGCCAACGTGCATTGCCACTTTGAGCAGTTCGACGCGACGCTATTGCCGGGCATGTTCATGAACGCTGAGGTGGAAGTAAAGAACGCGACCGGGTTGACCGTAAAAGAAGAAGCCGTAGTGCGCTGGCAAAACCTGCACTACGTTTTTGTGAGCAAAGGCAACAATACTTTTAAAATGACACCCGTAACCCTGGGCAACACGAACGGTGGGATGCAACATATATCGTCGCCGGGTATAGATACACAAACCCCTATCGTAACCAAAAATGCTTATGCGCTGCTAATGAAGTTAAAGAATAGTGCTGAAGAGGACTGACCTTTCAGATCAAGCGTGACAAGTTTAAATACCGTAAGCCTAAGCCTGGCTTGCGGTGTTTTTATTTTGACGGCATTTGTCCGAGCAATACTTCACTTCATCCCAAACCTTTTCCCATTTTTTACGCCAAGTGAAAGGCCTGCCACAAACCAGGCAGATCTTTTGCGGCAGATCGTGCTTTTTAACCCCTTTCATTTTTCCATTGCTTTTTTAACGTGGCATAAAGATCGTTGGCCTCCGCAGCTTTCCATCTTTCGTAAAATATTTGAGCAGACGCTGCTTTTTCAGGGTCGCCCGTACCACGATCTAATTGTTGGTAGTTTTGCTCTTTATCAAACTTTTTGCCGCCTTTGTAATTAGCATAACGGCGGGCGCGGGTGTAGCCCATCTGCAAATACTTTCGGGCCATATCGGCACCTACAAAGTCATTAGCTTCAAGATATCCGTTAAACATCTCAAATATTTTTTGGCTGCTCTCCCTGGCAATATCTTGCGTTCTGAACCGCCAGTGCCGGCCTATTTCGCTTTTATAAGGTTCGCAGATCAGTACGCCTTGCTCGCCTTTGCCTACCAAGTAAAGTTCGGGGTGGGCGCGGTAGTCTATATCCGGTTTCCAGGGATAATCGTCTTTATCAAAGTTGAGATAGCTTGGGCCGCGTTGCATAGCAATGCAACAAACGATCTTGCGATCTGCTTGCGCAATTATTTTTCAGTGCTGTGGTCTTTATGTACCGTGATCTTTAACACCTCCGAAGCGCACGGCTTAGCCCGTAAAAAAGCCACCCGCTGCTCGCCGGTGTAACTACCATTGATCCAAGTCTTAATATCATTTCGTTCTAAAATAGCGGGCATGCGGTCGTGTACTTCGGCCATCGCCTGGTTAGGCGGCATAGTGATCATGGTAAAAGTTGGTAGCAATACGTTGGTTTTTATATCTATCCAAACATCCCAAAGGCCCGCAATGTAAAACGGCTGCCCATCGGCCCGCTCCACCCGATAGGTCTTCTGGTGTTCTTTATTGTATTCAAAAAAAGCCTGTATCCGCACCACGCAATGCTTACGGCCGATCAGGTCTTTCCAAAGCGGCACTAAAAATAAAGACTCGATACGGGCATGTTTATTTTTGCTGTGGATCTTATCGTCATCCAAGGATAGTAACCCCCAACGGAATTGCTGTACCTTATCCGGCATGGCATCCGTTACCACGGGCAGCATAGAGCCGGGGTTACCGCCGCCGCTATTTTTGGGTGTGTAAGAACCACCATCGCGGGTAATTATCTTAATATCTTTTTGTTCGCCTATCTCAACGTGTCCGCACATATTACACTTAACGAAAAACTAATTTATTTGGTATTTAGAAATTTTCATAACGCTCATTTGGTCACTACGATCTCCCGCCAATTGGTGGTATATTGCTTGCTCAGATAGTCCTGTTTCATTTTCCAGGTCTTATCAAAGCCTTCGGCAGCTAAGCGCAAAGTGCCCCTGCCGTATCGATCGTTCAGCGAGTCCATCAACTCGGACAAGTTTTGCTGACGGCTGTTCTCGTGCCCGACGAACATATTATATTGTACCTCGCCCGCCGGGATGATGCCTGTTGCACGGACGCCCGTCTTTAAATAATTATAACCAGGTTGCCAAATAGCGCGGAGGGCCTGCACACAAACCCTCGTCAGTTCATGCGTACTATTAGCAGCAAAAGGGACTTTCACCGTAATGCTGGGGTAATACTGATCGTGCTTCACATTATGCTTATTGGTCCGCAGGTAAATGGTGAGGTTTAGCGCCATACTTTTTTGCTGACGAAGTTTCAGCGCCACTGTCGACGCATGCATAGCTACTGCTTCTTCCACTTTTTCCAATTCGGTTTGATAAGTGTTAAAGCTTTGACTGCTTTCTATCCCTTTCGACCGCTCGGCCACATCACGCACTACATTGCAAGGGATCCCCCAAAGCTCCTGATGCAAGCGCCAGCCTTGTATCGTCATATGTTGGCGCACAAAGTCGGGTCTTAACTCACGGAATTGTTGGGCTGTAGTTATCCCAAATTCTGTCAGTTTATGATAATATGCATGCCCAATTCCCCAGACATCTTCTATTGGGAAATCCACCATCACTTCGTCTATCTTTTTAGTATCGTCCAATACAAGGTATCCCCGCTTCTTTTTCTTAGCTGCTTTATTGGCCAGTTTAGCTAAAGCCATGGTAGGCCCCACTCCAATAGTGATCGGCAAGCCAGTATCGCGCATAACGTTATGACTGATCATTGCGGTATATCTGTCAAGGCCCATCTCTATCAACCCTCCCATTGCCATAAAAGCTTCATCAATACTGTAAACCATTAGTGTGGGTGTGTAACGGGCCAGGTTGTTCATCAGGCGGGCACTCATATCGGCATACAAAGCATAGTTACTGCTAAAAATAACGGCGTTACTTTCTTCCAATCGTTCGCGCACCATAAATTCCGCATCGGCCATTTTTATGCCTATGGCCTTAGCCTCGTTGCTGCGGGCTATTACACAACCATCGTTATTGCTTAACACCACCACCACCCTCCCCTCAAATTCGGGGCGGAACAGGCGTTCGCAGCTTACATAACAATTATTGATATCAACATGCGCAAACATAAGCATACCTCCCTACCCGTTGTAGCGGGTGGATCAAGGGGTTAAGCGCAACGGTTACCACTCCCCAGCACCTCCAATCTTCATTATTTTCTACGATCACGCTATCAGCCGGCAGATCGGCCTTTAATACCAACCTACCGCTTTCGGGGGCATATTCGCGGGTGTAAAATTCTCCTTCGTGATAAAATACAACAATAGATCCCGCTATCGGCGTTAATGACCGGTCTATCACCAAAACATGATCTTTCAATATGCAATGCCCCCGCATGGCATCAGTACCCATGCGCATATAGAACGTGTTGTCCGGGTCCATCACAATAATGTCGGTTACATCCAACTCGGGCTCCTCATGCGTGAGCATGGGTAGCCTAAACCCTAATACATCTCTTTTTTCGCGGTGTGTTTTTGATCGCAGCATCCTTCAGCGTCCCCTCTTAATAGCAAGCTCAAAGTTAAAAGATCTATAATAATTTACTAATATTTTTAGTACAATATTATCAACGCCTATCGTCAAAGAATAGTGGTTGCTATAGACTATCGGTTTAAATAAATTTATTTGTAATTAACTACCTTTATACCCACTATTTAAGGATATGAACAAAACCAGTTTATTAAGCTGCGATCAATTGCTTGATATTTTTTCGTCATCGCATATTGCTACGGCCATTTATACTACTGATGACCTTATTATTGAAGCTGTTACCGATGCCATGCTGGCGTTTTGGGGTAAAGGCCGCGAGGTTGTTGGCCTGCCATTGCGCCAAGCCATTCCCGAACTGGTGGGGCAACCATTTATTGATCAAATGCGAAATGCCTTGGCGAGTGGGGTGACTTACAAGTCGACCGACACACCGGCGCAATTATTGATCGATGGCGAGTTGAGCACTTTTTATTACGATTATGAATACCGCCCTATCCGTAATGCTGATGGGGATATTTACTGCCTGATCCATTATGCAACGGATGTTACCGACCGCGTAATAGGTCAGCAAGCGATCTTGCTTGAACGCGAGAGCCGCCAAAAATGGGAGCGCGAGCAAGAACTGAACGAAGAGCTGGCCGCCAGCAACGAAGAACTGGCATCGGCCAACGAGGAACTCGCTGCTACTAACGAGGAATTATTCCAGACCCAGCAACAACTTAACGATCTGAATAATGACCTGGAAGCCCGGGTTGCCGAACGGACGCAAGATCTGGAAGAAAGTGAAAGCCGCTTGCGTTACATGATAGACGATGCCCCGGTCGCTATAGCTATTTTTAATGGGCGCGATCTGGTCATCGAAGCGGCTAACCAGTACATGCTCCGCATTTGGGGGAAAAATACTGAGGTGATCGGTAAACCACTTTTACAAGCTAACCCTGAATTAGAAGGTCAGTCATTTATCCCTTTAATGCTTGATGTTTTTGACACCGGCGAAGCTTTTGAGGGAAAGGAAGTGAAAGGGCTAATGGATCATCACGGGGAGCTAAGGGAAATATTCACCAACTTTACTTATAAGCCACTTAAAGACGAGAACGGTAAGGTATATAGCCTAATGGTAGTTGCACACGAAGTTACCGAACAGGTGTTGGCCCGCAGGGCAGTAGAGGCAGCCAGATACAGGTTAGAAGCCATGGTGACCACTACCCCTGTAGCGATGACCATTTTGCACGGCCGAGACCTGATCATTGAGCAGGCCAACGCCGCGATGTACCAGATCTGGCAACGCGATGCCGGCATGACGTTAGGTAAAAAACTGGTAGATGTATTCCCTGAGTTGATAGGACAGCCATTCCCGGATCTGCTTGCCAATGTTTTTGATACCGGCAAACCGGTATCTTTCCCTGAATTACCCGTTACCATTGGCTTAACCGATGGTACATCTAAAGAGATCTTCGTTAATTTCTCTTACGATCCGATCTTTACCAAAGCCGGCGAGGTAGAATCTATCCTGGCATCGGTGATAGATGTTACCGCATCGGTAACAGCCCGCCGGGAGTTGGAACTTAGCGAACAGCAACTACAGGCATCGACCGAAGAGTTGGCAGCTGCTAACGAAGAGCTGACCGCCATTAATGAAGAAATGGTAGCCTCTAACGAGGAACTGATCAGCACACAAGATCACCTGCATGCCACTATCGAAATGCTGAATGATAGCCAGGAGCGCTTTAGCTTCCTGCTTAATTCTATCCCGCAACAGGTGTGGACCGCCGATACTGAAGGCGCGATAGATTACGTAAACGATATTGTTTGCGACGACTTTGGCTTTGAGATGAATGAGATCATTGGTCAGGGTTGGCAAAACTTTATTCACCCTGATGACCTGCCTAAGGCTTTGGAAAAATGGGTACAGGCCTTAAACACCGGGACCGAATACGTAGTTGAATTCAGGCTGAGATTTGCCGATGGCGTTTACCACTGGCACCTGGCCCGCGCCAAACCATTGGTAGAGAACGACAAGATACAGCTGTGGATAGGTACCAATACCAACATCGAACTGCAAAAGAACAACGAGCAAAAAAAGGACGAGTTCCTTTCTATTGCCAGTCACGAGTTGAAGACGCCGCTTACCAGTATTAAGGCATTCAATCAATTGATACGTCGTGGCACTATACCGGATACATTGGCCGGCTTCGCGCAAAAATCGGCCGATCACATTCAACGGCTGGAAAAGCTGATAGCCGACCTGCTTGATGTTACTAAAATGAACAGCGGCAAACTGGAATACACCATGCAGCCTTTCAGTTTTAAAAAGATGCTGACGGATAGCGTAGAGAACATACAGCATTTCTCAGGTACTCACCAGATCATTCTGCAAAACGCGGTCGACCTGGAATTCACAGGCGACCATTTCCGTTTGGAGCAAGTGCTGAATAACTTCCTGACCAATGCCGTAAAATACTCGCCAAAAGGCGAACGTGTGATCATCGACAGTCAGGTCAACGATAACGAGATCATTGTATCGGTACAGGATTTCGGCATCGGGATATCGCAGTCACACATCGATAAATTATTCGATCGTTATTACCGGGTAGACAATACTTCGATGCGTTTTGAAGGGTTGGGCTTAGGCCTGTTCATCTCATCCGAGATATTGAAACGCCACCAGGGACGTGTTTGGATAGAGAGCGAGCCGGACAAAGGGTCCACCTTCTATTTCAGCCTACCGATAGTCCAAGCCGAGCATGGGGGAGCGCAAATGGATCTGTCGGTAAAAGGTATAGACATTGCCGTTAATGAAAATAACTAAGCCGATGGCCGCCCGAAAAGGGTGGCCATTTTTATTTGATATATTTCTTTCTCAGTAAAATTAGTTGACATAGGGCTGTCACTAAAGCATGATAGGTTTGCAACATCATTTAAACAAATAACTATGTTGCAATTTTTAACAAACTTAAATTGGGTTAGTGTTTTGATCGCCTTTGCGGTGTACTTTGTACTGGGCGGACTATGGTTCACGCTGATCTTTGCCAAACCCTACAAAGCATCCTTAGGTCGCGATGGCGAGACGCTGCCCAACAAACCTATCTTTATCGTCGGCCCTGCTATTTGTTCGCTGGTGATCACGGTGACCAATGCCTTGCTCATCAATGCCCTCAACATCGATACCGTAGGCGGCGCTATCGAATTCGCGCTGATCATTGGTATTGGTTATCTGGTGGCCAACACGGTCAACATCGCTATCAACCCCAATATCCCGCGCCCGATATTTTACAGCGTGATCAGCGGTGCTTACCATTTAGTGTCGATATTGATCGCAAGCGTTATCTTAGTACTAATGAAATAGCCCAAATTATGCAGCCCGACATCGAGACCTTTTACCCTAAAACCCGCGATGACTGGCGGCAGTGGCTCATCAGCAACCATGCTCTTGCAAAAGGAGTATGGTTGCTGCAATATAAAAAGGCGACGGGCGTACCTACCATATCCTGGAGCGAAGCTGTGGATGAAGCATTGTGCTTCGGCTGGGTAGATAGCATCAGGCGTTCGGTTGATGAAAATAGCTTTGTGCAATTTGTCGGTCCGCGTAAGCCTACCAGCACCTGGTCAAAGATCAATAAGGACAAAGTTAAACAGCTTACAGCTGATGGTTTAATGCACCCCGCAGGACAGGCCGTTATCGACATAGCGAAAAAGAATGGCTCATGGACGATACTCGATACTGTAGAAGAGATCAAAATACCTAAAGACCTTACCGCCGCATTTAAGGGTAAACCGGCAGCTAAACGCTATTTCACATCCCTAAGCCGCTCGGTCAAAAAACGGTTGCTGCATTGGCTGATAACTGCAAAACGCCCCGAGACACGACAAAAACGGATAGACGAACTGACCGATCTTGCAGCGCAAAAAACCTTACCCAAACAATTCCTTTAAAATCTAACGCCAACCGCTAACGATAGCGTGAACATGCGGGTATCCAGATTACGCCCGGCATCGCTGTAGTTGCGTGTAAATACCGGCGAAAGTGTATAGCTCCCCCTCAAATCAAAAAAAGCTGCACCAAGACGCTCTTTACTTTCCATAACCTTAAGCCCGAGCAATAAATTAGTGATCACACTTTTGCCATACCGCATATCCAGTTTTTGGTCTTGCAGATCGGTGGCGTTCTTGTCATAATCAATTTTACGCTTATGGTTGATCAGCAATCCCGGCGCAATACCAGTGTAGGCCGATAGGATGGTGTTCGACTTTTCGGGCAAAAAATTGTAGCCAATAGTAAGCGGCAGTTCCATGTAATCGAACCGGTAGGTGATATAATTATAAGAGCGTTGTTCGTCGCCGTCATCGTCAAACCAAGGCGCTATGTTGGTATTCTCCTCGCGGTATTTTGTACCGCGCGAGTTATAAAGCAGCTCGGCACCGAACATGATCCGCTGAGACAATTGCCTGTCCGCCGTAACGCCAAGTAATATAGACATCCGGGGGATATCCGAAAAACCGGTATAACGCTGATCCGGACGGTCCATCAGATCGATATCATCAGTAAACGTCGAGAAATTGATGCCGGCTTTGGCGCCAAATTTAAATTGCGGGCGCTCGTTTTGCGCTTGGGCACATACAGCCCAAATGCTCAGTAGCAGGGTAAGGCAGGTTGCAGATCTTAATAACATAATTTGTAATAATAAGGTACTGCATTGACAAGCGTTGACCCCGCAAGGTTTAACGCTTGTCTATAAATATATTTGCTGATCGGTCGCCTTTACGGCTTCACCACAATAGTTTTACTCTGCGTTGTATGCGCACTAAAATATCCCAAAGCCGTCGGTGAGAAATTAGTAGGCGGATCTGCGGGAGATACGCCACCACCCGGTCCGTTCGATGATTGGCGCATCAGTGTGTACCAGTAGAGGTAAACGGGTTTATCTATACACTGCATCTCTACTTTAACGGTGTCGCCTGCGTAAATGCCAAAGTCATCGTCGGCATCGTCGCGTACGCGCAGGTCAAGGCTCACGTAGCGGCCGTTGTTAAAGTCGTCGTTGTAGGCATACACCGTTTTCACCTGTACGTTATTTTTCCAGATGATGAAGCGGTATTGATTAACCAAATTACCCGGATCCAGGTAATGGACCGAAAGCGTCTTCTTTCCTTTATCAGCATCAAAAATAGCCGGGCGGGTAGTTATCGAATCTAAAAATACCTGATCAGGAATGTGCGAACTGGCGGTGTACACTTTCGAGTCGGTCTCTACCGTCAGCTTATACGTCTCGCGCACCAGGCCACCTATGTTGGCTGTGTAAACGCCGTCGGCAGTTTCGGTAAAGGTGCGGGTATCGCCAATGGCATTGGTCATTACCACCTTTGCCCCTTTTACGGGCGGGTAGGTATTGGTTTGCGTGAACGGCACGTTGCGGGTTATTTTAACGGTCTGCGTGCCTATTACGTTGGTAAAATTAGCTTCGATCACCAATTTACCGGTATCGTTACCCAGATCCAGATCGATCACTTTTTGGCACGATGCCAGTATGGGCAGGGCCAGTATTAGTAGTATATATTGTTTTAATGTCTTCATGATGGGTCGGTGTTAAAATTTAAAGTTCCAGGTAACTGATGGTATCGGCGTAGCAAAAATACTGGTCGATACGGCCTCGGTAGTACCCGGACTGGTCGGGCTGTCACGGAATTCGATCGCGTACGGATCGCGATAGCCGTACACGTTATACAGGCTAAACGTCCAACTGGAATGGAACTTTTTGTGCTCCTTACCTTCCAGCGTAGCGCCGATATCCAAACGGTTGTTAGCCGGTTTACGGTAACCATTACGTTCTGAATACGAGAACAGTGTTTGCCCGCCGACAGTATATTTACCTGTAGGATAAGTGACCGCGCTACCCGTTTGATAAATGAACGAACTGGAGAATGTCCAACGGTTGTTCAGTTTGTAAATACCCACCACCGAAAGGTCATGCGTGCGATCCTGACGGGCGGCATAATACCTGCCCTGGTTTATCGCTGCAAATTTGCTTTCGGCCTTAGACAGGGTATAACCAACCCACCCGTTAAATCGGCCATATTTCTTTTTCAAAAACAACTCAATACCGTAAGCGCGGCCCGAACCAAATGTCAGTTGCGATTCTACATTCTCGTTCACCAGCAGCCTTGCGCCGTCTTTATAATCGATCAGGTTTTTCAGATCTTTGTAATAAGCCTCGGCCGAAAACTCGAACACGTTATCCTGAAAATTGCGGTACCAACCTAAAGATACCTGATCAGATATCTGCGGTTTGATATTGTTGCTGCTCATGGCATACAGATCCGTTGGCGAGCTGGTAGTTGAATTGGTAAGCAAGTGGATATTTTGTGTATTGCGGTTGTAAGATGCCTTTACCGAGCTTACATCATTCAATTGATAGGCGGCCGAAACACGTGGCTCCAGATTGTAATAGCTCTGCACCACATCGCCCGAACCGTAAGTGGCCTCGTTAGTGATATTTCCCGCCGGATCATACGAGCGAAACGTACCCGGACCCATCAGCATAAAACCGCTCAGGCGCAGGCCAAAAGCTACGTTCAGTTTATCGTTCACCTTCCAATCGTCGCTCACATACAGGGCATTCTCAAACCCATAACGGCGCTCCACGCTACGGCTATTAAAACTGGATGATTCGTCGGTAGTGATCTCGCCAGGAGAGATGGAATGCCTCAACACATTGAACCCGAATTTAAGGCGGTGATCGCTGCTGAGGGTATATTGCAGGTCCTCTTTAATGTTAAAATCGGTGATCTTTGATGTAGCCTTAAAACTGGTCGCGCTTTGGAAACTTTGGATCACATAATTATAGTTACTAAAAATAACCGAGGTGTTAGAGAACAACTTATTGCTGAAAATATGATTGAACCTGACCGTACCGGTAGAGTTGCCCCAATCTGTCCCGAAAAGGTCTTTCAACCCTAACACGTCCTTACCAAAATAGCCCGACAAGTAAATGGCATTTTTATCGTTAAAATGATAATTGGCTTTGGCATTCAAGTCGTAAAAATAAAGCGAACTACCTTTGATCACAGAATCTTTAGATAGCGCCAAAAACATATCGATGTAGGTCCTCCGACCACTGATCATGAACGAGCCCTTGTCTTTTACGATAGGGCCTTCGATCTTCAACCTCGAGGCGATGGTACCGATACCACCCTGCACGGTAAAGTTCTTATTGTTACCGTCATTCATCTTGATATCCAGTACCGACGACAACCTGCCGCCATATTCGGCCGGCATACCGCCTTTGTACAGATTAACATCTTTGATCGCATCCGAGTTGAACGTAGAGAAGAAACCCAGCAGGTGCGATGCATTGTAAACCGTGGCTTCATCCAAGGTGATCAGGTTTTGATCTGCAGAGCCACCCCGTACATAAAAACCCGAGTTACCCTCACCGCCCGATTTTACACCCGGCATCAGCGTAATGGTCTTTAACACATCGCGCTCGCCAAGTACCACCGGTATTTGGTTGATCTGGGCCATATTCAGCTTCTCCACCCCCATTTGCGGCGATGTGATCTGGTCGTTATTAGGCCGGTTAGCACTGATCACCACCTCCTGCAAATTGCTTTTAGGCGTAAGCGAAATATTAATTCTTTTGGCCTGATGTAACGAAAGTGCCTGCGTCACCGTCTCATAGCCAATGTAGGTAAAGATCAGCGTGTATTCGCCGTCGGGGGCCGATAGCGAGTAGAAACCGTAACTGTTACTGGCGGTGCCCACATTGGTCAGCTCCTTAATGCGCACGGTAGCGCCTATCAGGGTCTCGCCGGTCTCGGCATCTTTAATGGTGCCGCTAATGACGTGTTTTTTTTGAGCAATGGCCGTAAATGAAATGAGGAACAGCAATACTGCGAGTAGATGTTTAGACATGTGTGTTTCAAAGGTAAAAATTACAAGCGGGTCGCGAAAACCGCCCTGCTACCCACTTAGACGTACAAAGGGGCAAAACATTTCGATCGGGCAAAAATAAATTTCTCGGGCGATAACAACGGGGTAGCTATTGCAACAAACCTTGTTTTAATGCCTATATTTATCCCGACTAAACTTTCTTATCAGTTGTTATGCGATCAGCGGCTTTAAGAATAGCAGTTTTATATACACTTGCAGGTGTCCTTTGGATAAGCCTAAGCGACAGGATACTGCTTGCCCTACGCGGCACAGCTAATGTAGAGTTTTTGCTGTTTATGAGCAGCGCTAAAGGTTGGCTATACGTTATCATTACCGGGCTGATGCTTTACAAGCTGATCAAGACCCACACAGCAGAGTTAGCCGAAAGCGAGCAACAATATCGTAGCTATTTTGAAGAAGCCCCGTATCCGCAATGGATCGTCGATCGCAAAAATCTGCTGATCAAGGCAGTGAACTGCGCCGCCGTGAACAACTACGGTTTTGCCCGCGACGAGTTTTTAAAGATGAGCGCACTGGATATCTGCCAAAAACCCAACATCAACGATTCTATCATGATCTTTCGCGAGTTGCAGCCCGGGATGAACGATGTCGGACAATCCGAACATTTAAAAAAAGATGGCAGTAAGATCATCGTTACCCTTAAGATCCAGATGTTGAAAAAAGGATTTAACAACGACGTGTTGGTGACGGCTGAGTTGGTAGTATAAAGCATGTTTACCGACCGCTAAATAAACGTAGCGCTCTCCTCTGTATCACGATCTTTACACCTGCGCATGGGCATTCTTCCCTATATTTAGGCGAAAAAACAACATCACCATGCTTCATAAATTATCAAAAATTGCACTGCTAACGATGCTTTCGGCCTCGGCTTTTGCACAAACGACGACGCCGCCGGCCGGCAACGGACAACCGGGACAGGATGGTCAGCGCCCACGCGGGCGGAGACAGTTTACCGTCAACATCAATAACACCTCTAAAAATATAGAACTGGATACCGTTCAAAAGGCCGAACTTATCCAGATCGTTAAAGACGTTTACGTGCCCTTTGCCCAGGCTGATGGCACGCGCGTGCGCGGATTTTCATTCAGCGTGAACGATAGTTTGCAGATCGGCATGATCGCCAAAGTGGGTAAGATCAGCGTGAGCGGCGACTGGTTAAAAAAGAATTATAAGAACTTTGCCACCGAACTACAGACCACCTTACGCAAAAATTGGCACTCGGTAGATACCGTTAAAAAAGCCGATTACCAATTGGTGTTCATCAACAAGAACTCCGATTTTAGCCCCGAAGTAAGGAAAAACCTGATCGATGCTTACTTTAAGGTTTACCCGGTGTTGGTGAGCAAATTCAATGACAAATCGACCCACAATGTGATCTTCATTACCGATACCGCTTATAAGGGTGTGGCCGAATGCAGTGGCAACCGTATCTTGTTCAGCACTAAGTACATGAACCAAAACCCGTACGATATTGATATTGTCACGCATGAGGGTATGCATATTGTGCAAGGCTACCCAGGTGGCGCCGGCCCGGGTTGGCTGACCGAAGGTATCGCCGACTATATACGCTACAAATATGGTGTGGACAATATCGGCTCACGCTGGACGCTGCCGGAATTTAAGAATGACCAAAGCTACAAAGACGCTTACCGTGTTACTGCCCGCTTTTTTGAATGGATAGAGCAAAAGGTAAAACCGGATGTGATCATGACCATTGACCAGCAGTTACGCACAAAAACCTACACTGAAGAGTCGTGGGCTAAGTTGACCGGCAAAACAGTTGACGAACTTTGGGCCGATTATGCTAAAAACCCACAGGTTGACCTGAAGTACAGCGGCAAAGCTCCCGTAAAGAAAGGCTAAGAACTCTCGTAAAATAACACGAGGCCGGGCGTTGTTCCGGCCTTTTTTGTTACATAAAATTCCGCCCCTTATGAAATACCTCCTTGTCCGAATACACCGGCGAGGTGGTTTCATCACTTCGCGATAAGGTCAATACAGGCTGATCGACGGTAGGGATCGTGGTCAGGTTACTGAGTAGGGTATTTAGGTTAAAACAGCGTTTTACTACCACGTGTATCACCTGGCCTTCGATCTGCAACACACCTTCCACCATCAGCAAACGCGCTTGTAGTATTTCTTTCCGATATTTATCGAACATCTTTTCCCATACCACCAAGTTACTGAACCCTGTCTCGTCTTCGATGGTGACGAACAGTACACCCTTTGCCGTCCCCGGCCGTTGGCGCACAGTGACCAGTCCTGCCACCTTGATCTTGTCGCCGTTCTTGCGGTCGGCTAAAGTATTGGTGGGAACCACATGCAACAGATCCAGTTTCTCGCGTACAAAACTTACGGGGTGTGCTTTAAGTGATAAGCCTATCGATGCATAATCCTGAACTACATGCTCGGCAGATGTCATTAGCGGCAAACTGACCTGTGCTTCATGCGCGCTTTCCGACTCCTGCCCGGCAAACAGGCCCATCGGTTTATCGCTCAAAGCAGGCACTTCCCACAAAGCCGATCGCCTGTCCAAATTCATCGAGCGAAAAGCATCTGCATCTGTCAACCGTTCTATGGCCGCCTGGGGTACACCGGCATTACTGATCTGACCGATGCTCCGGTACCCCTCGCCCCTGTTAGTCACCAGCCTATCCATATCATCTTTATGCAAACCCTTTACCTGGCGAAAGCCTAAGCGCATGGCGCAATATTCGCCGTCTTTCTCCTCCAGCGTGTTATCCCAGTGCGAGTGGTTCACATCTACAGGCCGCATCACTACGCCGTGATTCTGTGCGTCTATCACGATCTGGGCCGGCTGATAAAAACCCATCGGCTGACTATTCAGCAAAGCCGCTGCGAACACATCCGGGTAAAAGCATTTGATATAACATGATATATAAACTAAATGCGCAAAACTTGTAGCATGGCTTTCGGGGAAGCCGTAGCTACCAAAACCTTCCAGCTGTTTAAATATGCGTTCGGCATAGTTAAGATCATAGCCACGGGCGGTCATGCCGTTCACTAACTTATCATGCCATTCTTTCACCATCCCTTTGGCTTTAAAAGTAGCCATGCTGCGACGTAGGCCGTCAGCTTCTTCAGGGGTGAATTTGGCAGCCACCATAGCTATTTCCATCGCCTGTTCCTGAAAGAGCGGTACACCTTTGGTTCTTGTTAATACAGGTCTCAACTCTTCGTTAGGGTAATCTTCGGGGTCGATACCATCTCTACGTCTTAAATATGGGTGCACCATATCACCCTGTATCGGACCCGGACGAACGATAGCTACCTCGATGACCAGATCATAAAACTTGCGGGGACGCAACCTCGGCAACATGGACATTTGCGCACGGCTCTCGATCTGGAAAACGCCTAATGTATCGGCCTTGCAGATCATATCATAGACCGCTTTAACTTCTGCCGGAACTGTAGCCAACTCATACCGCTTACCATAATGCTGATCGATCAGATCAAATGCACGTCGGATACAACTGAGCATACCCAAAGCCAGCACGTCAACCTTAATGATACCAAGGTCCTCCAGATCGTCCTTGTTCCACTCCAGTTGGGTGCGGCCCTCCATGCGGGCGTTCAGTACTGGGCATAGGTCGGACAGTTTGCATTGGGTGATCACAAAGCCGCCGGTATGCTGCCCTAACTGACGGGGGAAACCACGTAGCTGCTCGGTCAGTTGTAGCACTTTATGTAGGTCCTTATCATCAGGATTCAAGCCTTGCGCAATGATCCGTTCCCGGTCAAAAGCATCCTCGCTGAAATGCCATATGGCACCGGCCAACCGTTTGATGGTATCTTCGGATAAACCCATCGCCTTACCCACATCTCTGATAGCACCCTTAGAACGTTCCTGCGTCACCGTCGCAACGATACCCGCATGCTCGCGGCCATAAGTCTCGTAGATCCATTGAATGATCTCTTCGCGGCGTTCGTGCTCAAAGTCTACGTCCACATCGGGCCATTCATCGCGCGCATCCGACATGAAGCGAGAGAACAGCAAGCGCGACTCCTCAGGGTTAACCGGGGTGATCCCCAAACAATAACACACCGTACAATTAGCCGCCGAGCCGCGCCCCTGATGCAGGATCTTTAATTCTTTAGCTTTGTTGACGTACTCGAATATCCGCAGGAAGTAAGGGGCCAGTTTACGCTTTTTAAAAAAGGCCAGTTCAAACTCTATTTGTGTTCTTAACTTATCCGATATCCCTTTCTTAAATCGTTCATTTGCCCCCTCCCAAGTGTAGGTAGCCAAATGCTCATCAGCCGTACGCCCATCCGGGCTTACCCATTCAGGTTCCAGATATTTTAGGTCATCCAAGGTGAAATTGCAGGCATTGGCTATCTCCTGCGTACGCTCGATAGCCGCCGGATATTGGCGAAACAAGCGATCTAACTCCTCCACCGGTTTCATAAATCGTTCTGCATTGGCATGCAAGCGGAAGCCAGCCGTATGGATGGTACATTTTTCGCGTACGCAGGTCTGTACATCCTGTAATTCGCGGCGTTCGGCGTTGTGATAATGCACATCGTTAGTAGCCACCATCGGCACGCCCAATTGCGCCAGGCGGAAGAAGCGTTTACCATCATCGCCGTTGTAAGTGCGGGTGGCGGCAACGTAAAGTTCCGTGCCGAATTGGGCATGATACTCGTTCAGGTGCTGCTTAAACTCATCATCGATATCGAACAACGCATTCAACGTATCGGGCGGGATGGCGATGAATTTTATACCCTCTTTGTGATCGTAAACGTCCTGTTTATATAGTTCGCACTTGCCCTTCTCTGTTCGGAGGTTGCCTTTGCTTAGTAAAGCACACATGCGCCCCCATGCAGTGATATCGGTAGGGTAAGCCAGCAAACTCGGACCATCCATAAGATCCAGGCGACAGGCAGGTATAAAGCCAATACCTTTCAGTTTAGCCTCCTTATGCGCCCGGACAACACCCGCTACACTGTTGCGATCGGTGATAGCGATCTTGGTGTAGCCTAGTTTAGCGGCGTGTTCGGCGAGTTCTTCGG
This sequence comes from Mucilaginibacter myungsuensis, assembly GCF_015222005.1. GTDB lineage: Bacteria > Bacteroidota > Bacteroidia > Sphingobacteriales > Sphingobacteriaceae > Mucilaginibacter > Mucilaginibacter myungsuensis. The sequence goes on from NZ_JADFFL010000004.1 coordinate 250,109, forward strand.
GGTGCGATCCGCCCCGCATGAAAGTAAAGTTGCTGGTCACCTGTAATTCTGCGTATGCCATATCGTGGGTCTTTACTACATTTTAAAGTCGCGCTTACCTTCTTGAGAGGGGTCAGGGATGTGTTCAGTTTGCAAGGTCTGCGATAACACACCCCTATGTAATTTGTGCGCTATGTTAATTCTGAGCGTCCCCTCTCGGGAGGGGAGACTTAAGCCTGAATCACCCTCGAGTATCTCCCCTCAGGCAAAAACCCCATGTAAATACCAGGCCGACCATTCCTCGTTGTAATGCCCCGAACGGAACACCCAATAGCGGCGGCCTTCCTCGTCCTCTACCACGTAATAATCGCGGTGCGGCCCACTACCGTCCAGCCACCATTCGCGTTCTATGCGTTCGGGGCCATCGGCGCGCCTGATATTGTGGCGTTCGTTACGATAGATAAAGAACATGGGCGGATAATCGGGCAGTACCGAGGCTACCTGTATCTCTTGCGGCTGATCTAGCAATAAAGTTGGCCTTAACTTGCCCATGTCCCAGGTAGTTGTCAGCTTATCCTTCAGATCGGTGCTGGCTTTGATGGATCGCTCGGGCCAGTAATGCTCTTGCGGAAGATACCTGCAGATGTTTGCCGCGACTATCTTGTTGGCCATTCTGTCCAGCAATCCGGCCAGGTTGCTGTCATCCAAACCACCACCCTCCGGCGACCATAGCGCCTCCTGATCCACTTCGGCATCCTCTACCTTGGGGGCTTCCATCACAAATAGCTCTATACCTAAAGCCGGTTCGATACTCGCGATCTTTAACTCAAATAGCTTGAACAAATGCGCCACGTGGTGCGATGCGGTGTTGGTGCCGATCCCGACCTCGACCACCAACCCATCCACCCGGTAACATTTCAGGGTCGCGGTGCGCAAACCTTTGCCTTCGCCTTGCAGGCGTTTGCAAAGTTTTTCTAACAGCGTCCGTATTGCTATCTCTATACCCGTAGCGGTGCAGATCGGCTCCATCGATGGCAGGCGTTCGGTATAAGGCTCGATGGGATGAAGCAATTGCATCGGTTCATCGACCATTCCCAAAGCCTGATCCATCCTTAACAGGAAAGCGTCGCCAAAACGCCTGCGCAAAGCCGACCGGCCAATGCCCATAAAGCTTTTGATGGTGTAGAAACCCAACTTTTGTAAACGCTCTAAAGTCAGCGGATCCAACCTCAATGCTACCGGTGGCAGATCCGTTAGCGCGGCGGCCTGCTCATTTGAGACAATGATCGGCTTTAACCTGCCATATCTTGCCACCGCCCAGGCCGTACCGATGGTGTCTGCCATCGCTCCCCGCACATCGTAACCCTTACCTCGTAAACGGGTAACGATCTCTTTCAGATAGCCGCGTTCGCCGCCCCAAAGGTGGGTGCAGCCCGTTACATCAAGCATCAAGCCGTCGGGCATGTTGATGGCGATCAGCGGCGTATAGCGGATGCACCATTCACCCAAACCGTTCAGCAATTTGGCATCCTGACCGGGGATATCATCCAGCACCTCCAGATCGGGGACTATCGCCCGGGCATCGGCCACCGCCATACCCACGCTTACGCCTTGTTGCTCGGCCAGCGCGTTGGCAGCCACAATAAGGTTACGCCCACGGGTAGCTGCCGAGAACACAAAGGGTACATCTTTCAACTCCGGCTTGCGGAGTATCTGCCGATCGGTGGTCAGGTGGCGGAACCACAGGGATACAAAGCGTTTGTTCATGGGGTATCCTTTTTCTTCTTATCGCAAATACATTTTGTCGACCCAAACGTCCACATAGCTTTTGATCAAATGCATCCCGCCCTCTTTCCGCCGAAGGCGAAGAGAGGGCACTACGACCGCCCAAAGGCGGTACGTCGGGGTGAGTAAACCGGCGAGCAGAGCGGTAATGCATAGCCGGCGAGTTGACTCACCCTACATCGCTTCGCTCGCCACCCTCTCTTCGCCTTCGGCGGAAAGAGGGGTTAGGACATATCATTGCACCTTCTATCCCGCTATCCGCGTTTCCATGTAAACCACCTTAGCCATTTGCTCTTCAACCGTAACAAATTTGCCATCCACCCACTCGATCTCCCAGCTACCGGGCGTACCATTACGCACCCTCAGCAGTTCGGCCTGCCATCGGGGATGGCCAACACCGGGCATGCCCTGCGGTAATTGGCTTGGCACCGATGTCACCTGCCAGCGGGCCACACAGGTTGTGGTGCTCAGCTTCCGCATATCGCTCCGTAATAAAAAGCCTGTTATTTTGCTGTGCTCTACCGCCAGCTGCAAACGTCGCGATAGCGCAAAACTGATATCCTTTACCTCGGCCACTACAGCTGCCAGGCCTTCACATTTCAGGGCTTCTTCGGTCGCCCAAAGGATGTCCTTTTCGCGGGGAAGGTCTACAAATACGATCCTGTGCGGCTCGATATTAAAAGCGGTCATCCCATGCGGGAAAAGTTTGCGGCCACTCCCTATCCACAAACAAGTACCGCCTTTTTGCATCAGGCTGGATAAGATCCCACCTAATAAGCCGCCCGTAGCTGCCGTGCCCTCCAATGTCGGGCAAAGCATCTCGTGCATGGCCCCAGTCGGAAAAACACCGTTCGGGAAAGCCGCTTCTAAAGGGCCAAGTCCAATGCCCTTAGCCTCGGATGCTGGGGGAGGCACAAAGCCCTCCCATCGCAAAATATTTTGCTGTAGCCGGGCAATGATATCCTTTTTACTATCGGGCATGGCGCTGTCATTTAGTTAATAGCGGGTTTAGGGAACACAGGGACGAACAACCCCATATACGCCTGCAACAGCACCACCATGTGCCGCGACACGGCCCTGCCAATACTTTCTATCTCCAACTGGTTCAACGGACTCTGATATTCCGGACTCCAGGTATCCGCGTTCAGCGAGAAATGGTTCAGGTGTTGTTCATCACCATGCAAGCGGCTGTTACGGTCGTACCATTTACCTTTTTCCAGTCTCAGTATCAATATCACCCACTCACGTCCATTATGATATTCTACAATAAATTGCGGGGTGTGGGGCATATCCCATTGCTCGGGCGGCACTTCATCCACCTGAAAACGCGTCAACCCGCGATCCAGCTCCACATCTATGTAAAACACCTCCATATACAAAAACAAATATACTAATAATTTTAGTATTTAGCAAACAGTTTTTGAAAATATTTTTAGCAGGATACATTTTGTGCATGGCATTGACAGCATCTAAAACAAATAATATATTTGGTAAAAAATTGCAACCTTATAACATCTTTATGAAACCTATCACCTCATTATCCAATTACGCCTTAGCCATTCTGCTGATGGCATCGGCCATTACAGCCTGCAAAAAAGATAACGCCCAGCAACCCGATACCAACACAGGCACATCTACCAAAGGCGGTTATGCAAATATTTCTTACTATGCCAGCTCGGTTGGTGGTCCGGCAAAAAAAACTGGGTCCAGCGATCTTAAAATAAATGCCACCGGCACATCAACCGTGGCTATTGATTGGGCATCGGCAACGGTATATGTAGAGAAACTTACGTTATCGATCCCAAATTCGGTAGATACCACCGTAACGGTAGAGAAGAACCTGAACATCTTTAGCGCCAGCGCCTTGGCCGGAGTGGTGCAATTGCCTTCGGGATCTTACAAGAATGTAAAGCTGAGATTGTTCTGCCGTAAATCGCCAAGATCTGAATTAGCGTTCAACTTCCGCGGCACGTTCACCAATACTAAAGGCACTAAAGACAGCATCTTGGTAGCAAGTTCCTTCCCTTTCGAGGCTGATGTTACCGTAGCCGACATCGTGGTCAACGCGTCCGACAAATACAAAGCCACCTTCAGCTTCGACCTGAATAAGGTACTTGTCGGCATCAGCAATCAAATGCTGGAAACATCGGCCAAAAGCTATACTAAGGACAACAAAAAAATGTACGCGATCGCCAAGGGCGGATCGGCCGATGAACCATTTTACGATCAGGTGATCGGTAACTGGCAAAGCGTAGCGAGTGTGGTGGTGAGTAAGGAGTAGCTTGCGCTGTTATAAAAATTTAACCACAAAGGGCGCAAAGAATTTCACAAAGGACACAAAGTCTTGCAACATATTAACATGCAAGGCTTTGTGTCCTTTGTGCTTCTTCCTCTGTGTTCTGGTGGTTAGATACCCGATCATTAACAGAACATTTTGAAAACGAACGGTCCGTCTCTCTTCGGGAGCACCGGCCCCGCTATCTGCAATACCCGCACATCCCCCGTATTTGCTCCTATCGGGTTTAGGTTGAATGGTTTGCAAACCACAGTCATGCCGAATTTATTTCGGCACCTCATCATGTAGGTCAGCTAAGCAAACGGCATACTTTGCATGTGGGTTGTTGAAACATGTTCAACATGACCTTATTACACAATTGTTACATCATCCTCACGCAAATAAGAAGTGACACCTAACCAACTGATCACCAAAAACCTATATTTGTTATCAGTAAACCCTTGTTGACCATCAAATTAAACATCGAAAAATGAAAAAGATCTATCTTTTTGCAGCGGCTGCCTCGTTGGGTGTGTTGCTGTTTGCCGGCATTAACCATAAACCGGCCCTGCCTTACGGTTTTACCAATGGCACGCCCGAGATCAAGTCGATCACTTCGTTGACCTTTGGTCCGACGGGGGTATTGTTGTTAGGCGACTCGCATAATGCCAAAGTGTTTGCCATGGATACCAAGGACAGCAAAAAGGCCGATGCCAAAGCATACGATGTAAAAGGCATCGACACTAAGATAGCCGAGGCCCTTGGTACCACTAAAGAGAACATCAGCATTACCGATATGGCGATTAACCCCGTATCGAAGAAATTATACATTGCCGTTAAAAGTGCCGACGGTACGCCTGTGCTGCTGAGCATGACGCCTGACAACAAGATAGCTCCCGTTTCTTTAAAGAACGTGGATTTCTCGGCCATCGAACTGAACAATGCCCCATCTGCCGAGGCTAAAGACCGCCGCGGTAATTCATTGCGCATCACGTCTATATCGGACATTGGCTTTGCCGACGGCAAATTGCTGGTGAGTGGCTTGTGTAATAAGGAGTTCAGCTCGTCGTTCCGTAGCATTGGTTTTCCGTTTACGGGTAAACAAGAGGATGAATCTACTTTAGAGATGTACCATACCGCACATGGCCGCTTTGAGACCACCTCGCCGGTGCGTACGTTCACTACCACCAGCATCGACGGTAAAAAATATCTGGTGGCTGCCTATACTTGTACCCCGCTTGTATTGTTCCCGATGGACGAATTGAAACCCGGCGCACACGTAAAAGGACGCACTATTGCCGAAATGGGCAACCAAAACACCCCTGCCGATATGATCTGGCTCAAGGAAGGCGGCAAAGAGCAGCTGATAATGGCCAACACCAACCGCCCGGCAACAAAGGTAAGCTTTGATGATATCAAGAATTTTAAGGGTACGCTAACCCAGCGTATAGATGGTGCAGGCGGCACTAACTTTATCAAACTGCCTTACGAGAAGGTATTGCAGCTGGACAAACTGGACGATAGCCGCGCCGTAGTGATCCAGAACCGCGACGGCCAAGTTGACCTGTGGACATCGGATGGTAAGAATATTTAAACTGACCCTGTTAAAAAATGCCGGCCTGCACCTTTGGTGCGGACCGGCATTTTTGTTGTTATGCCTCATCGCATCCTGCAACCCGCCGGAGCGTCATGAGTTGGCATTGCTTTGGGAAAAGGATAAAGCGGTCGCCATTTTAATACCGCCAAGCCTGGTCGACGTGAAGCAAGCGAGCGTCCACTTAGCGGGGAGCCGCTCCGCTATCTTGGGCGACTTTATAGAGAAGGATAGCTCGATAACCTTCCGCCCGCTGATACCATTATCGCCGGGAATGACCTACGAGATATGGTATAAACAACAGCCCATCGCCAAAATTTCCGTACCGGCTACAGGTGGCAACAAGCCTAAATTACTGACCATTTACCCCGAGTTGGATACCCTGCCCGAGAACCTGCTAAAATTTTACCTGCATTTTGACCACCCAATGCGTACAGGCGAGGTATTACAACACGTGCACTTGTTAGATAACAAGGGCGACACCCTCCAAAGCATTTTCCTGAACTTACAACCCGAACTTTGGGATACCACCGGCACCACCCTCACCCTATGGCTGGATCCCGGCCGCATTAAACGCGGACTGGTTTTGAACAAAGAATTAGGCAACCCGCTGAAAACGGCACAACAATATCAATTAGTAGTATCGGCCGATTGGAAAGATAGTCGCGGGCTACTGTTAGAGAAAGCTTATAGCAAAAAATTTGTGGCTGGTGTGCATGATGGCGCAAAGCCTGATATGGACCAATGGAAATTGCGCCTACCTAAAGTAGGCAGCACCGAACCGCTGGTGATGGACCTGAATGAACCTTTAGATCATTACTTACTGACCGGAGTGTTGAGTATGCAAGATGCTAAGGGTAATTCGATTAAAGGCACAATCAGTACGGCCAACAAAGACCAACAATGGATCTTTACCCCGCTAAAGAACTGGCAACCGGGCCGATACCAGCTCAAGGCACAAGCTAAATTAGAGGACCTTGCCGGCAATAACTTGGATAAGGTTTTTGACAGGGATGTGCGCGAAGATAAGCAGGAACATCAGGAGGTTTTTGTGAGATGGTTTGAAATAAGAAATTTATAAAGAAGTTATGGATAAAACTGTTTACATTTTAGGCGCTGGTTTTTCGATGGCAGCGGGTGCTCCCTCTCAAGCGGGTATTATTAAAGCCATTTATGATTTGAAAACTACTTATGGGAAAAAGTCTCACGACAAGGTTTGCAAATGGATAGATGAATTCGACACATTTTTAAAAGAGTGTTTATTAGTAAGTGATAGCGAAAAATACTACTACGCACTTGAAGATATTTATACACCCATTGACCGAAGTATAGAGGATAATATATCATTTAAAAATTATAAACCTACTGATTTGATTAAGCTACGCGATACATTTAATCGGTTAATAATGCTTGCTATCAGAGGAGAAATCGAACGGAATGGAGGTTCGAAAGAAGTTATAAGGCAATTTGCTAAACACATCATAAATTTAAGCAAAGGTCGGCTAAGCGACGAAAAAAAAGACGGAGTGTCGGTGATTACCACTAATTGGGATATAATGTTGGATAACATTACCAATCAAGTAATTAGCGAAGACAAGATACCAGCAGGTCATAAATTCTCAGGAGTACTCGATTACTGTTGCTACATCAGTTCCTTAGAGGAACACGACCATAAAATTAAGCCTGGATTATATGCTATCGGTAAGGGTAGGTATAATGTTAAAATTTTAAAATTACATGGTTCATTAAACTGGCTACAATGCCCCAAATGCCAAAGACTTTATGTTAAATATTATAAAAATTTTAATGGTGGATATGTATTTGACAGAAAGTACTGTAGGCATTGTGCTAAAAACTTTAAAATGGAAAATCATAAATCAAATCTATTGCTTACCAACATGGTTATGCCAACATTTTTGAAAAACCTTGATAATGTCCAAAATAAACTTATTTGGCAAAACGCGGGCGTTGAATTGTCGGAGGCAACCAAAGTAGTTTTTTTAGGCTATTCTTTGCCGCAAGCAGATTTTGAATTCAAGCAATTGCTTTCAAGGATGATAAGGCCTGACGCAAAGATAGAAGCCGTGTTAATTGAGAACGACAATCCAAAAAAACATAATGAACATAGTAAATATCAAACTGCAGGATACCGGTTTGAGAATTTTTTCAGTGGTAGAAATTTTAAAATAAGCTATACGGGAGTGAAAGAATATGTAAACAGCTTAGAAGTAAAATAAGCATCCCATGAAAAAACCCATGCCCTTTGATTTCCTGCTCGACTATCTGCCAAGGTCGGTGATAGTGGTTCCGGCTATCGGGATGTTCTATGTGTACCTGAATGGCAAGATCGTATTCATCTTCCGCAAGACCAATAAAAACCCGCACCATAACGGCATTTGGATAGCTGCAGACAGAGGCGCGCAAGACAGCTTAAAAGCCGACCTGCCTACCATTACCGAATTTGTTTTTGACGAAGGCCACGCCGTAGAGTTAGGTTGGCTGCTCCTGAACGAGTCGGGTGAAGATTTTGAGACCGATGCCATTCGCCTATGCGAAATGGTCAGCCAGAACGACCCAAGGATCGGACGTGTGACACCTAAGTCGAAAGCTATGTTAAAGCGGTACGAGTAGCTATTGACTTTATTCTTGTAATTGATCCAACGCCGATCCACTCCTGTCTCACATCTCAGATATAACATCTCAGATCTAAAGATCATATCCCCATCCTGTTCGCGCCCCTGTTCGGGTGCCGGTCCAAGGTACCGTCGAGGATATCGGGTTGGATGATGATGTACTTCATCAACGGGTATTTAGCTTTCACATCTACACGGATGCGGTCGATAGCGTCGTTGATCTCGAGGGTATCCAGATCATGGTCGAATTCGATGATCAGCATCAGGAGCACTTCATCCGGTGATTGATAGGTGGACATGATGTGCAGCACCTTTACTACAGCCTCATCCTTCTGCACCAATTCGCAAATAACGTTTTTTGTATTAGGCGATACGCCTTCACCCATCAGCAGGCTCCTGCTTTCGCGGGCGAGGATGGCGGAAACGGCTACTAATATCAGTCCGACGATAACCGAAGCGATGCCGTCGAGAATCGGCAGATCATAAGTGACGTTCAGATACATAAAAACGCCTACAATGACCAATCCGGCTACCGCAGCCGCATCCTCAAATAGGACCATGAAGTTGGATGGATCTTTGCTCTTGATCACCGCCTCCCAAAAAGGTGTACTGCCGCGCACTTCTCTAAAGTGCAATACTGCGATCACCAGCGATGCACCCTCGAACAAAACTGATAGGCCCAGCACCCAGTAACTCATGGTCGGGTCGCCGATGGATTCGGGTTCGCGGATGTGCATGATGCCCTGGAAGATGGAGATGCCTCCGCCCAAACCAAAGATGAGTATTGATACAATGAACGACCAAAAATACAGCTCCTTACCGTAGCCGAAGGGGTGCGACGCATCGGGTTCTTTTTTGGCACGATGCAGGCCTAAAAGTAACAGCAACTCGTTCACCGTGTCCACCACCGAGTGGATAGCCTCGGATATCATGGAGCCGCTTTTGCCGGCTATACCGGCTATGAATTTGGTTATAGCGATGAGCAGGTTAGCTACCAGTGCCCCGTAAATTGCTGTTTTGGATGATGCCATCAGCATGATAACATTGCAGGGTGGGTTTGGTTGCAAAATTTTTCGGCACAGCATCAAACTTTGCCTATCTTAGCCTTAAACCACTATTAACCTGATGAAGAGACAGTTCGCCCTGCTTTGCCTGCTTATGCTGCTTGGCACCCAAACGCTATTTGCCCAACAAAAACAGATCTTTGCCGAAACACCTGCCCAGCAAAAACAACGCATGGCTTGGTGGACCGATGCACGCTTTGGCATGTTCGTGCATTGGGGCTTGTATTCGCTGGCGGCAAGGCACGAGTGGGTAAAGAATTACGAGAAACTGAACGACCAGCAATATCAAAAATATTTTGACCGCTTTAACCCCGACCAGTTTGACCCGAACGCATGGGCCAAACAAGCCAAGTCGGCGGGTATGAAATACATGGTACTCACCACCAAGCACCACGAGGGTTTCTGTTTGTTCGATAGCAAGTACACCGACTACAAGTCGACCAAGACCGCTGCCAAGCGCGACCTGGTGCGCGAGTATGTGAACGCTTGTCGTAACAACGGACTAAAGGTCGGCTTTTATTATTCCCTGTTAGATTGGCACCACCCGGATTATACCGTCGATAATATTTACCCTACCCGCCCCGCTAATGGCAGCGACTCCGCCTATACCCGAATGAATGTTGGCCGCGACATGGCCAAATACCGCGCCTATCTAAAAAACCAGATCACCGAACTGCTGACCAATTATGGTAAGATAGACGTGATCTGGATGGACTTCTCGTTCCCAAACAAGAACGGGCACGGTAAAGGCAAGGATGATTGGGGTTCTATCGAGCTGATCAAACTGGCACGCAAACTGCAGCCGGGCATCATCATTAACAATCGCTTGAATTTAGAAGAATATCGCGACGGCGCCGATTTTGAAACGCCCGAACAAGTTAAACCTGCCGAACTGGAAAAATACAAAGGCAAACTTTGGGAGACCTGCCAAACCTTTTCCGGATCGTGGGGCTATTACCGCGATGAGAATAGCTGGAAGACCCACCGCCAACTGCTGGACCTGCTGATCACATCTGTAGCCAACGGCGGCAACCTGATCCTGAACGTTGGCCCCACCGCCCGCGGCGAATTTGACTATCGCGCTAACCGCGCTTTGGACAGTTTGGCCTATTGGATGCGTGCCAACAACAAAGCGATCTACGGCTGCACCTACGCCCCCGATCAGTATAAAACGGCAGCTGGTGACCGCGTGACTTACGACCCGTTGAAGAAAATATTATATGTGCACCTGTTCAACTACCCTACCGATGGCAAGATCGGCCTGCCCGGCTACGGCAAAGTAAAGTATGCGCAATTTTTACACGATAGTTCGGAGTTAAAGATGACCACATCAGGCGATGAACTGACACTTGTCCTGCCGAAGAAGAAACCTATTTATGAGGTGCCTGTGTTGCAATTGTTTTTGGAATAGGTGTTAATCTTCGTAACATTTACATTGTTCGGTCATCAAATAGACCTAACAATAAACCTCATATGGATCACAAAACAAAACTATTATTCGCCTGCCTGATGCTATTATGTCTTGCGGGGGCTGATGTATTTGCGCAGAAACTACCCAATGTGCAAAAGACAAGCGTTTACGCTCCCGCCGGTATCAAGATCGATGGCAAGACGACCGAGTGGAATAATACATTCCAAGCCAACAATAGCGCTACTGCCATAAGCTACACTATGGCCAATGACGAAGAGAATTTGTATTTAGCGATCCAGGCTACCGATGGCAGCATCATCAATAAGGTACTGAACGGCGGGATCAGGATAAAGGTGATAGGAGCCAATAAAGCCGGTCAGCCTGTAAAATTGTCGGCTATGCTGGTGAAACCTATAGGTCATATTAATGTATCCCAAAAACTAAAAGATAAAGGCGCTGATACCGATTCGTTAATAAATGCGCTTAGCACCCAAGTTAATAATGGCATTAAGGACCTTTACCTTACCGGGGTTAAAGATATCGCAGATACTACCTTGTCTGTCTTCAACGAATACGGTGTTAAGCAGGCCATAAAGTTTGATATTAACCGGGCAATGAATGTGGAGATAGCGATACCCTTAAAATATATAAGCCACCTTATTATTGCGGATAACTTTAAATATAACCTGATGCTACCGGGCATAAATATGGGTGGCATAGTAAAAATGAATGTCAATGGCGTGCAGACCGACGTATCCACTTTGATAGGCATGCCGGGGCTGAGTCCTAATTTTCAAAGTATGTTTACTCCAACCGACTTTTCAGGGAATTATAACTTGGCGAAAAAGTAGCGAACTTCTGTAAAGACACGATACCTCGTGTCTCCACAATATATATCCACTATGCAGAGCGGATATGCAGGTCGGACCTTTGAAATGTGAGACACGAGGTATCGTGTCTCTACAGAGAATATTTTATCATTATTCTGGTCGAAGCTTGTAGCTTCGACCTATGTTGTTAGAAGCTTTCAGCTTCAGCAAGCAGAATGCTTGCCACATTTTAGGTCGAAGTTAAAACTTCGACCAGTTACGAAGCGAGGGATCTATCTTATTGAAATTTACACTCCCGTATAATTCCCAGGAGTGATCCCCTTCAATTCAGCCTTAACAGCATCACTCACATCCAGCGTATCCACAAATTCGGCAATGGTAGCACCGGTAACGTGGGTGTTGGTGCGGGTCAGTTCTTTAAGGGCCTCGTATGGGTTAGGGTAAGCTTCGCGACGCAGGATGGTCTGGATAGCCTCGGCAACTACTGCCCAATTGGCTTCCAGGTGTGCGTCGATAGCGGCTGGGTTCAGTAATAATTTATTCAGGCCGCGTACGGTCGATTTTATAGCGATCAGCGTGTGCGCTACTGGCACGCCAATGTTGCGCAGAACGGTACTATCGGTCAGGTCGCGTTGCAGGCGCGAGATCGGGAGCTTGGCAGCTAAGTGCTCAAATAAGGCATTGGCGATACCCAGGTTACCTTCCGAGTTCTCAAAATCTATTGGGTTAACCTTATGCGGCATGGCAGATGAACCTACCTCGCCGGCTTTGATCTGCTGCTTAAAGTAGTTCATGCTGATGTAGGTCCACACGTCGCGGTCCAGATCGATCAGGATATTGTTGATGCGTTTTAGCGCATCGCACTGGGCAGCAAAATTATCGTAATGTTCTATTTGGGTGGTGTATTGCGAGCGGCTTAAACCTAATTGCTCATTCACGAATTTATTGCCGAAGGCGGTCCAGTCTATCTGCGGATAAGCTACGTGGTGCGCGTTGAAATTACCGGTCGCGCCGCCAAACTTGGCCGAAGCAGGTACGGCTTTCAATAAGTCTACTTGCTTTTTCAAACGCTCTACAAACACCAATATCTCTTTACCCAAGCGCGTTGGCGATGCCGGCTGACCGTGCGTGTGTGCCAGCATCGGTACTGTGGCCCACTCGTCGGCACGTTTTTGTAACTGACCGATCAGGTTTTCTATCGCCGGGTAGTACACATCCTGTAAAGCTATTTTAAAGCTATAAGGGATGGCGGTGTTGTTAATATCTTGCGATGTCAGTCCGAAGTGGATGAATTCTTTATGATCAGCCAAGCCAAGCTCGTCGAACTTTCCTTTGATGAAATACTCTACCGCCTTTACATCGTGGTTAGTGGTCTTCTCGATTAGCTTGATGCTGTCGGCATCCTCGATGCTGAAGTTTTTATAGATGTCGCGTAACTTATCGGTCAGCGAGGTATCAAAACCCTGCAATTGCGGCAGCGGGTGGCTATATAAAGCTATAAAGTACTCTATCTCTACAAACACGCGGTACTTGATCAGCGCGAACTCAGAGAAATAAGCGCCCAGTTCGGCAGTGGCATTGTGGTAGCGGCCATCAACAGGAGAAATGGCCATAAGCGGCGTAAGCGTCGTCGACATAGAGATATAGCTTTATTTTTTCGGCAAAGATAGGGTTTTAAGTCCGGAAGTCATGAGTCAGAAGTCTTAAGTCGGAAGCCTATGAACATTTAAATGGGATCAGTCAATGACCTAAAACTTCTGACTCATGACTTTCGACTTAAGACTCCCGGCTTAAGACTTAACAAAGTCATCCGATCGTCAGACTTCTGACTTTCGGCTTCAGACTGAAGACTTAACAAAATGGAAACTTTGAGATCAAAAAATGTTTCCGTAGTTTTGACTTCGAAAGTCAATGAGTCAAACAGATAGAATTTTAACGGGGAGTTTGGATCTTTTCCTAAAGGCAGGGATCAAAGCGGTGACGATGGATGATATCGCCAAGCACTTGGGCGTATCTAAAAAGACCATTTACCAATTTTTTGGTGATAAGAATGAGTTAGTGAGCGCATTAATGCGCCGCGAGATGGATAAGGATGTGAAAGAGATGGAAGAGATCATGGCGGCACCCGTCGACGTGATAGAGCAGTTACTCAAAATGATGACCTGCGCTGAGGAGATCCTATCCCGCGCCAACCCCATCCTGATGCACGATATGCAAAAGTATCACCCGGATGCCTGGGGGCTTTTCCAGGAGTTTAAAGCTAATGTAATGATAGGCATGCTGGAGAATTTGCTAAGTAAAGGCAAAGAGCAAGGCTACATCCGCCCCGAATTGAATGAAAGGATCATTGCACGTATGCGGGTGAATCAGGTAGAGATGGGCTTTAACGCCGACATTTTTCCGTTCAACGAGTTCAGCCCGTGGACGGTGCAATATCAATTCATCGAGCATTTTAACTACGGCATCTGTACCATGGAAGGTTACAAGCTTTTAGAAAAATATAAGAACGTAATTAAACAAGATCATAAGCTACTGACATAGGGGTGTCATTAGCGGTATGCAACTTTGGAAACATAAAACACATATACATCACAACCCACACACACAATACATGAGAAAAATAGCAGCAATAACACTACTATGCGGGCTTGCAGCGCTGCGGAGCGTGGCGCAAACATCGCCGCCCGCCGCGGGGCCGCAAACCTACAGCTTTACGCTGGCGGAATGCATTGCCTATGCTTACGAGCACCAGGATTCTATCAAGAATGCTAAGCTGGACGTTGCCAATGCCGACCTAAGGATCAAAGAGGTTAAAGGCCAGGGCCTGCCACAGATAGATGGCTCTATCACATTTCAGGATTATCTGCGTGCACCTGCTCAGTTGGCACCTGCCGGTCTGTTCTCGGGTAACTACAACCCTAAGGCGCCTTTAGAGGTATTGCCATTTGGTCCGGTGCAGTACAGCAACACCTTTCAGGCACAGGCATCGCAATTGCTTTTCAACGGTAGCTTTTTTGTAGGCTTGCAAGCGGTTAAAACTTATAAAGAGTTATCGCAACGCCAGCTTGCCCGCACCAAGATCCAGATCAATGTTGGCGTAAGTAAAGCTTACTATCAAATGCTGGTGAGTGTAGAGCAGATCAAACTACTGGATGCTAACATCGCCCAATTGAAACAGACCTTTAACGAGACATCGCAACAGAACAAACAAGGCTTTGTAGAAAAGATAGATGTTGACCGTTTAGAGGTGCAGTACAATAACCTGGTGACCACCCGCCAAAATGTGGAGCGCACTTTAGAGATAACCGACGCGATGCTGAAATTCCAAATGGGCATGCCTATTGGCGACAAGTTAACTTTGACCGACAAACTATCGGACGTTAACCTGACCCAAAACCTGGCTGAGACAGCTGCTGATACCACATTTTACCGTAACCGTGTAGAGTATGGCTTGTTAGAGACCGCCAAAAACCTGAACGAATTAGAAGTTAAGAACCGCAAAGCCGAGTTTATGCCGACAGCATTTGCAAACGCTGCCTTTGCTAACGTGTTTCAGGAGAACCAAACTAAGTATCTGTACAGTCACCCGTACCCGTACAGCTTTGTTGGGTTAAATATCAGCATCCCTATCTTCAGTGGTTTCCAGCGTAGCAGCAGGTTACAACAAGCTAAGATCACGGTAGAAAAATCTAAGAATGATCTGCACAACGCTAAAAACGGGTTGACCTTGCAAGGTACCGCCGCAAGGGTTACTTATATCAATAGCCTGCAATCTTTAACCAATCAAAAACGCAATCAGGGATTGGCTAACGAGGTGCTTAGGGTTTCTAAAATAAAATATGGCCAGGGTGTAGGATCAAGCATTGAGGTTACCCAGGCGCAAACCGCTTTAGAGACCGCCAACAACGATTACATACAGTCACTTTACGATGCCCTGATCAACAAGGTTAACCTTGACCAGGCTTACGGAAGGATACAATAACATTATCACATCACACAACAACACACACGCGACATGAAAAAAATAGCATACATAGCAGTATTAAGTCTTTTAGCGGCTTGCGGCGGAAAGTCTAAAGATCCTAAGACCGAACTGGCCGATCTTAAAAAACAACAAGCTGAGCTTGCACAAAAAATAGCTAAGATCGAGGCCGAAAATCCATCAGCAGATTCGGCAAAGGTGACCGAAGTAAGGGTTAACGAGATCAAGACCGGTCAATTCACCAACTATGTACAGATCCAAGGCCGTATAGATGCCCAGGATAACGTTACCGCTTTCCCGCAGGCACAGGGTACTATTACTAATATCTACGTAAAAGCCGGTCAGCGCGTAAGCAAAGGCCAGATCTTGGCGCAGTTGGATAATGCAGTATTGAAACAGCAGATAGCCCAGGGCGAAGCACAGTTAGATCTGCAACGCACGGTTTTCCAACGTCAAAAAAACCTTTGGGACCAAAAGATCGGTACCGAGATCCAGTACTTGCAAGCTAAAACCAATTTAGAGGCCGGTCAAAAACAGTTGGCAGCCGTAAAGCAACAAGCTGATATGTACACCATCAAATCGCCTATCAATGGTACGGTGGATCAAATGGATCTTAAACTTGGTCAGGCTGCTGCGCCGGGTCAAACAGGTATCCGCATCGTTAATGCTGATGCGTTGAAAGTTAAGGCCGATGTTCCGGAGTCAAACTCAGGCAGTATTTCACAAGGTGCAAAAGTTACCGTAGTAGTGCCGGATGCTAAAGATTCGGTAAACACTACCTTAACATTCGCTGCGAAGGTGATCGACCCTAACTCGCGTAGCTTCGCGGTAGAGGTTAAATTGCCTCAGCGCAAAACCTTACGCCCTAACATGACGGCTATCCTAAAGATCGCTAACTATACTAACAACAACGCGATCATCATCCCGGTTAAAGCGGTTCAACGTTCAGAGAATGGCGACTTTGTGTTCATTAACAACAACGGTGTTGCTAAAAAAGTGAATGTTAAAGTTGGCGCTACTTACGCAGGCCAATCAGAGATATTATCGGGCTTAAAAGCGGGTGACTCGCTGGTTACCGATGGCGCTACCGATGTAGAGGATGGCGACAAGATCAAAGTATTAGCCGCTAATTAATTTTCCTAAACAATTGATCTTTTAGATATGAAAGACGTTCACAAAGAATTTGGGCCATCAAGTTGGGCCATCGAAAATAAAACGGCCATATATGTGATCATATTCCTGATCACCGTATTAGGTATCATCACGTACAATAATCTCCCTAAAGAGAACTTCCCGGATATTGCCCAGTCTAAGGTATTCGTATCGACGACCTTTATTGGCCAATCGCCGCAGAACGTGGAAAACCTGGTAACGCGCCAAATAGAGAAGAAACTTAAATCGCTTAAAGGTTTAAAGAAAGTTACATCAAACTCGGTACAGAATGTATCTATCATCACGGCCGAGTTTCAGGCCAACGTGAAGATAAAGGATGCCAAGATAGATGTAAAAGAAGCCGTAGATAAAGCTAAACCGGATCTTCCGCAAAATGATGATAACCTGAAGGAGTCCGTCATTTCGGATATCAACGTAGCGGATCTGCCCATCCTATACGTCAACCTGTCCGGCGATTACGATCTTAAACGATTGAAAGAATATGCCGACCTGTTAAAGGACGATATTGAAAGTTTTAAAGAAATATCGAGAGTTGATGAAGTTGGCGCTTTAACGCCCGAGATCCAGGTGAATGTTGACCTGAACAAAATGGCAGCCGCGCAGGTCAGCTTTGATGATATTTTACAATCATTAAGCAGTGAAAATATCCTGGCTTCGGTAGGTAGTATTAAAGCCGATGGCGTACGCCGTAGTATTGATATCAATCAGGATTTTAAAAATGCTGACGAAGTGAGGGCAATGGTAATCCGTAACCCTGCAGGCCGTGCGGTTTACCTGCGCGACATTGCTGATGTGAAGGACTCGTTTCTGGAGCAAGAAAGCTATGCCCGTTTAAAAACACCGGATAGCAAAGAGTTTAAGAACGTAATTACCCTGAACGTGAGTAAACGTGCAGGCGAGAATCTGATCGAAGCATCGGACAAGATCAATGCGCTGATCAAACAAAAACAAAAAACGGTTTTCCCTAAAGGTTTAAATATCACCGTAACCGGCGACCAAAGCGACAAGACCCGTGTAACTCTGAATGACCTGATCAACACCATCGTTATCGGTTTTATTTTGGTAACGGTTATTTTGATGTTCTTTATGGGTACTACCAACGCCATCTTTGTGGCCTTGTCGGTACCGCTATCGTGCTTTATCGCCTTCCTTATTATGCCGGCCATTGGGTTCACGTTGAACATGATCGTGTTGTTCTCGTTCCTGTTGGCGCTGGGTATTGTGGTGGATGACGCGATCGTAGTTATCGAGAATACCCACCGTATTTTTGATAACGGTAAAGTGCCAATTAAAGAGGCCGCTAAAATGGCTGCCGGCGAGGTGTTCTTACCGGTACTTTCCGGTACAATGACCACCTTGGCCCCATTCGTACCTTTGGCTTTCTGGAACAGTTTGATCGGCCACTTCATGTTCTTCCTGCCTATCACGCTGATCATCACTTTACTGGCATCGTTGGTAGTAGCATATATCATGAACCCGGTATTCGCTGTAGATTTCATGAAACCGCACGTTGCAGGCGAGCATGACCGCATGACCTTTGATAAGAAGACCCGTAAAGTGACCATCATACTGGCTGTGTTAGCTGCCTTGAGTTATGTGATGTTCTTCACCGGATCTTGGACCATGGGTATGGGTAATTTCCTGGTGTTCTGTATATTTTTGTACCTGCTTAACCATTTTGTGTTATTACGCACTATTGATAAATTTCAAAATGGCGTGTGGCCTAAATTCCAGGCCTGGTATGCCAAATGGTTGGAGCGTGCTGTAAAGAGACCAGGTTTGGTATTGGGCGGTACTTTTGTCCTGTTCATTGTCGCTTTGGTAATTAATAGCGTACTGGGCAAAACCCCGGTGTTCTTCCCGTCAGGCGACCCTAACTTTGCTTATGTGTACGTTGCCTTGCCTATCGGTACCGATCAGGCTACTACTAACGAGGTAACAAAGAACATCGAGAAAAAAGTAGCTGCCGCTGTAGAGGCTGATAAAGACATCGTATCGTCGGTTATCTCTAACGTGACCAAAGGCGTTACCGACCCTACCGACGAGGACCAGGGCGATTATCAAAATAAAGGTAAAGTGACCGTAGCGTTTGTTGAATTTGGTAAACGTGAAGGTAAAGACACCAAAGCGATACTGCAAAAGATCCGTAACGCGGTACAAGGTGTGCCCGGTGCCAAGATATCTGTAACCCAAGAGAACAGTGGCCCGCCGGTGCAAAAAGATATCGCGATAGAGATCATTGGCGATAACCTGGATACCCTGGTGGCTACCGGTAACCGTTTAAAAGCTTACCTGGCCAAACAAAACATCCCGGGTATAGAGAACCTGCAAGCCGACGTTGAAAGTGACAAGCCCGAGATCGTATTTGATATTGACCGCGAACGTGCCAACCGCGAAGGCATTAGCAGCGGGGTGGTGACCCGAAATTTGGTAACGGCAATTTTAGGCTTAAAAGCAGGAGATTTCCGTAACACTAAAGAAGATGATTACCAGATCAAAGTACGCGCTTTAGAAGAGCAGCGTGGCAATATCGATGAATTGAAGAATTTGAAGATCACTTATCGCGATATGGCCAGCGGGGGCGCTATTCGCCAGGTGCCTATTTCTGCCTTCTCTGATGTGCGTTATACCAACACCTACAGCAACATCAAACGCAAGCAACAACGCCGCGTATTGACCCTGGGTAGTAACGTAATTAAGCCGAACAACCCTAACGATGTGAACGCCGCGATCCTGCGCTCATTGGCCGACTTTAAAAAGTCGGATGATGTGATCATCCGTCAGGGTGGTGGTCAGGAAGACCAAATGGAAGCAATGATATTCCTTTTGACTGCTTTAGGGGTTTCATTTGGTTTGATCCTGTTGATCTTGATGATCCAATTTAACTCGATAGGTAAAACGCTGATCATTATCTCTGAGATATTCTTCAGTATCATAGGTGTATTTTTAGGCGTGAGCTTATTTGGTATGACCATGGCCATTGTGATGACAGGTATCGGTATCATTGCCCTTGCAGGTGTGGTGGTGCGTAACGGTATCCTACTGGTAGAGTTTACCGATATGCTGGTAGGCCAGGGCATGAACGTGCACGACGCCGTTGTTGAAGCCGGCCATACCCGTATGACCCCGGTATTACTGACCGCGACAGCAGCCATATTAGGTTTGATCCCGCTGGCAGTTGGTTTCAATATCGACTTTGTGGGCATGTTCTCGCACTTTGCACCGCACATCCACTTCGGTGGCGATAACGTGGCATTCTGGGGCCCATTAGCCTGGACCATGATCTTCGGGCTTGGTTTTGCTACCGTGATCACCCTGATACTGGTGCCATGTATGTACCTGATCTGGGCAAATTTGAAAGAACGTTTCACCGGTAAAAAGATCGGTGGCGACCTTAAAGCCGGCCAAGTTAAAGTAGAAGGCGGACATTAAAAATAACCGATCTTCCCAAAGATCAGCACAAGGCCGTTCGATAGCGATATCGGGCGGCCTTTTTTGTTGTGAGCGTGGCGCAGGGTGGTTGGGGCGACGGGGTGAAAGTGAGAGCTTCAGCATCAACATCTTGCTTCCCCGCTTGAGCGGGGTCAGGGGTGTGTCCTTCGCTTGTAAGATCAGCGAAAGATACCTCATGGTTTAAGTTTTCGACTTAGACCTATAATACTGAAAGCATCCTGCTTGCGGAAGTTATCTTTTGTCATTCTGGAGCACAGCGAAGGATCCGTAACATAGCGGAGCGGAATTGCATATCCAAATTGCAAAGCTTCAGGATGTTTCGTTCCTCAACATGACAATAAAAAGAGATCAGAAAACCAAAAGTCTATAAAAAAAGCAAGGCCCCTGATGGGCAGGGACCTTTACTTAAACCAATTATAAACCTTATATGTGAGAGACGAATTATTATGATACAAATATAAGACGTTGTAACACGTTCGACAAACTTTTTATAAGATTTAACATATTTTTAACACAAAGGCAAGTTTTGGCCGATAATGTTGCCAAATGTGAATTTAATGTTGATAAAATTGCAAACCTTAGTGTATTTATGACACTTTAAGTTTAGTAATTGTAGGCGTTACAAAAGCGATAAGGGCCTCAACCTCATGCTGCAGACCGGCCAAACCGTCGCGATAGTAGGTTTCTAAACTTTTATCTATCGCTTTTAGCTTACGGCGCACCGGTTTGTAGCAAAGCAAAATGGCTTTCATGGTACGGCTTTGATGAATGTCCTGCACAGGGGCTTCGGGCACCAGCGGGATCAGTTCTTCTTCGATCTCCATACGTTTACGGTTAAGTAACGTAAGGGCAAAGGCATTGCTCTCTGTATAAGCAAAGGTAGCAAGGCGTTTAATTTGGTGTAATAGCGTTTGTAAATGTTCAAGGATGTTCTTGGGGTCGAGAGTGCTTTCCATTTCTTTTTACAAGGATATTAGTGAACAGGTAAACTATAAGGTTAACGTTTGCATTTGGCAATGTAGTATGCTTACCAAATGAAATTTACATGAAATTAAGTACTGTCCGTTAATAATCCAAATAGGTTTTAACAATTTATTTACAAATAGGTGATCTTCTTACAATAACGTCCGTAAAACGGGCCATACGTTATTTGCAATGATGCCGTAACCCTCGGCATTTGGGTGAATACCATCCCTGATGTTAAGGTGTCGCATACCTGCCACACCATCTAAAAAGAAAGGCACTAATGCCATATGATAGGTGTCCGCCAGTTTTTGATAAATAGCTCTGAACTCGGCCACCAACGTCCCGGGAATAAAGGCAGGTAATTGCATCCCCATCAAAGCCAGTTTAACTTTTGGGTGTTTGGCAATAACTTTTTTTACGATAGCCTCCAGGTTATTATAGATAGTGGACGGCGCGGTACGCCTGGTAAGATCATTAATGCCTAATTCTAATACAAAAACATCTACTGGCTGGCTGATCCAGTAGTCCAGCCGGTTCAGCCCGCCGCCCGATGTATCGCCACTGACACCGGCATTAATGATACGGTACGACAAACCTTCGGCCGAGATCTTTTGACCAATCAACGCCGGGTATGATTCGTTGCCGGCATCGGCCAATCCATAGCCGGCGGTGAGGCTGTCGCCAAAAAACAGGATATTTTTCATTCGTTGGTCAAATATCATTAAGGTGACGTTTCTTTTTATTATGCTGTTGAAAATAGTATTAACGCACTTTTGTTTGTTGACGATGCCTTAAAACCCTAAATTGATCACGATATGACAAACACCGACACCGCCGCTTACTGGATACACCATCTCGGCTTACTCCCCCACCCCGAGGGCGGCTTTTATACGGAGACATTTCGTTCAGGCACATCCGTTAATCGCACGGGCGGCACAATGGTCAAACAAGCCTGCACCTCCATCCATTATTTACTGGAGGGTGCGGACTACTCCGGCTTCCACCGTATCGGGTCGGACGAGATATGGTATTTTCATAAGGGCGCGCCGCTGCATATCCACGCCATAGATAAAGATGGCAAGTACATCGTGCACGAATTATCCGACCGACCTTCGGGCAATCTGTCAGTCGTCATCCCCGCGGGTCAATGGTTCGCGGCAGAGTTGCCGGGTAAAGAGCATTACGCATTGGTGAGTTGCGCCGTAGCCCCGGGTTTCGACTTTGCCGAGTTCGAGATGGCAGTTACAGGTCCGCTGAGTGATCAATACCCACAGCATAAGGCTATCATTGGCCGGCTTTGCAGATTATGACCCATTTGCATTTGCACACCCAACTGTTTAAATTAGTTCGATAAATCCGTACCGCCATGACCACAGCAACCGACATGAAAACCGTATTGAATGACGCTTCTGTGACCGACTTCCTCGATAGCCGTGCCACCGACCCGCAAGAGCGCGCCGATTGCGACGCTATCATAGACATCTTGCAAAAAGTGACCGGCCATCCGCCCAAAATGTGGGGCGATGCTATCGTTGGGTTTGACGTGTATCACTACAAATACGCCAGCGGTCGCGAGGCGGATATGTGCCTATTAGGTTTTTCGCCACGCAAAGGCAAGTTCAGCCTGTATGTATTAGGCGACTTTGAAGGCAAAGACGACCTGCTGGCCAAATTAGGCAAACACAAAGTACAAGGCAGCTGCCTGCACGTTAAACGATTGAAAGATATCGATACTGATGTACTGGCCGAGATAGCCCGCCGCTCTGCCGAGCATACGCGAGGGCTGTATCCTAATTCAGGGTGTTAAGGTTATTCGTAAAAACTGGTCGAAGTTTTCAACTTCGACCTAAAATAGTGCAAGCATCCTGCTTGCGGAAGCTGAAAGCTTTTGACATGTTAGGACGAAGCTATAAGCATCGAGCGGCTTGTAAAAGAGAAGTTTGACGGTTGACCGCCGAGCTTCTTAAATATAGCCATCGAGGAGTAATTGACAAGTGAATTTATTTAACGCTATTGACCAGCGTTTCGATGAATTTTTTTGACGATTCTTTCATCGGTACAAATTGATTACCTAAAGATGTACTGCAATCCAAAACCAATACTACACCAACATTTTTTGCAATCGATTTTACACCTTTAGTATCTTCAATGTCGGTTTCATAATCATTCTGATTATATTTATATGATAAAGACAAATCTTTTACAAATAAATTTTGTCCATTACTTGAGGTAATGGAAAGGTTTTCTAAAGGGATAGTGGCCTTTTCAACAGGTTTACCACCACTGATAATAGTAGATATGGTCCCAGAAATCGGCGTCCCATCATCTCCTATAAATTTAACGGATGATGATTTTGCACTTGTTACCTTAAAAACTGGAGATTTCTTGTCTATGTTCGTCATCTGGGCAAAGATGGTGAATGGCGTGGATGCGCCTGTAAATTCCGGGGTGCTATACGTATTGAATGTGATACGGAAATATTTAGGAGAAGATGCAAATATCTCTACATTATTGGTTACTATCGATATATTCTGCGAAGTTGCAATAAGTGATTGAGCTATGGATTGAAATATGCTATTGATGTTGGATGAGTTAGCTTGCAAATATTGACCATTCACAGCTAAGTACGAAAGGTCTGCATCTATAACAGCGCCATTACCCTTAAAACCTATGGTGTAACTTTTTATTGGTTTGTTAGAAATAGACGTATTTCTTAACAGATCTGCGGTGTATGGTATTACGGCTCCCTGGCCAACATTAGTGAAAAAATTAGCTGAAACGTTATCCAAACCATCGGTAAAACTAACGATAAAAGCTTGGTCAAGAGTCTGGGTCGAATTTAAGGTTTTGAGTTGTTCAATAGCTGTCTTAACACCATAACACAATGCTGTTTGGTCTACAGTATTTAACAAGCCGTCTATCGCCGAATAAGTTGCTGTAATGTTATTATTCATAGCTTTTGGATAAACGGTGCTGTTAAAACCTACGACGCCTAAGAATAACCCTTCTACTGTCTTGTCCGGAACAGGTTCAGGTGTGGTGTCTTTTCTACATTTAAGAGAACTCAAAATGATTAAGTTCAACAAGAGGATAATGATAAGTTTTATTTTCATGTTGGGTTTAGAGATATGACAAATATAATAAGTACTTGTCATTTATTATATTGTAAGACAATAATTATCCTATCCAACTGGTATTATACTAAAACCCCGAACGCTGGTCGAAGTTTTAAACTTCGACCAAAAATAACGCAAGCATCCTGCTTGCGGAAGCTGAAAGCTTTCAACAGATCAGCGTCACTATCTATTTCGCGATTGACATTCGCCTTTCGCATTCCTCAATTCCCTCTCAACTTCCTAAACCCATCATTCTTATAATTCCGTCCGATCGGTATTTCCTTCCCGGCTATTTCTACCGATAACGAGCTATAACTATCCACTTTATCTATCGCCACAATAAATGAGCGGTGAATGCGTACGAACAGACCTTCGGGCAGCAGTTCTTCCAGTATGCTGATCTTTTGTTTGGAGGTGATCACACGGCCAGGCAGAGCTACTTTAATGTAGTCGCCGTCGCTTTCTATCCACAGGATGTCGGCCACATCTACCTTGATCATTTTGCGGTCGGCTTTCAGGTAAATAAAGTCGTTGGCCGTATTAGTTTGCAGAAGGGTCTCCTGAAAGACCTGTTGTTGCCTGTTGATGCCGAAGTGATGATAAACCTTATCCATCGCTTTCAGAAAGCGGTCGAACGGGATAGGTTTCACCAAATAATCAATGGCGTTCAGGTCAAATCCTTCTACCGCGTAGTCGTGATAAGCGGTTGTGAAGATCACCTTTGGCGGATCTTTCAGCGTCCGCACAAGATCGGTCCCTTTCAGTCCGGGCATTTGTACATCCAGAAAAGCCAGATCGACCTTCTTTTGTTGCAGCACGCGGAAGGCTTCGATGCCGTCGGGGCATTTGGCTACCACCTCTACATCACCAAAATTTTTCAGGTAAGTATCGATCACCTCAATGGCAAGTGGTTCGTCGTCAACAATAATGGCCTTTATTTTCATGGCGGTTTACAGGCTGATGTGTTTGTCCAGGTTCACCTCTAAAATAATAGCGAAAAGCACATCCTCCTCATAAATTTTCAGTTGGTGCGCTTTGGGGTACAATAATTCCAGCCTTTTCTTAACGTTTGGCAAGCCGATGTTACCCTTATGCCTTTCGATATCGCCGGGTAAGATCGTCGGTTTACTGTTAGATACCTTGAATTTGAGTTTCTGATCGCGGATGCTCAGGTCGATATTGATCCATACGTCCCCAACCTGCTCACTGGTGCCGTGCTTGAAAGCGTTCTCTACCAAGGGGGCCAGCAATAACGGCGCAATGCGGTGCTCGTCTATCCCGTCTTGTATCTTTACGTTCAGATCCAACCGGCCTTCGTAACGGAGTTTCTCCAATTCGATATAGTTCTGCATGGCTTCCACATCTCGTTTAAGCGGCACGGTATCTGCCTTGGTCTCGTACAACATATACTTTAATATCTCAGACAGACCGATCACTACTGCCGGGGCCTTGTCCGACTTTGACAACGACAGCGCGTAAATATTATTCAGTGTATTGAACAGGAAGTGTGGATGCACCTGTCCTTTCAAAAAGTTCAACTCGGCTTGCAGGGCGGCTTCGCGGCGTTCGTGCCACATTTTAAAAAACTTGATGGTAAGGGCGGTCCAGATCACCAGGTTAACACCTTTAGCAGCGTTGGCAAAATACTGCATATTGAACAGTTGATAGGCGAAGCTGCCATGGATCTTGTTCCAGGTAAAGGTAGGGTCTTGCTTTTGATACTCGTTATACACCCTTGGGTCGATAACGGTGATATCCAATATCCGCGTCATCAACGCCGAAGACATGATGCACAACACCATAAACAGCGCAAACCAACCATACTTGCCCTGTAACAAGTAATGCGGCATCACCCAATACGCCATTACATAAAAATAGCTCATATGGATGGGCAGGTACATCAGGTTATCTACAAACCCCCACCAATAGGTAGGCTTGGTAGCACCAAAAAAGAAGGTCAGCATCAACGATGCCAGCAGCCAAAACAAGGCATGCTCGCCAATATGTCGCCAAGGCATTTTTTGTGTAAGTGCGGTCGGTTGCATGGTACAAAACTAAGCAACAGCGGCTTATATGCCACTTGTCCTAAGCCAATTATCGACAGACAACAGCCTTTGGTCGACGAACGACATCAACCTCCCGACAAACACCGGCCTTACAAAGTTTAACGGTATCCGCCCCCGTGTTTTCACCCGTTGCCGATCCAGGCATGCCGTGTAACTATGATGCTTTTAATGCGACACGGGGCTTTGCAGTTTTGCATCAGCGAACGGGGGTAGAGTTGTAAGGGTATGAGGGATCTGGATAAAGCTATGCTGCCCAATTCCCTCCCTCGGGAGGGGCGGGCAGGAAAAGAGCGGTAGCAGGGAGGGGTTAGCCACGATGCATAACCGACCAAACCCTCCCAGCCATTTCCACACAGCCTCCAAGATCCCTCCTCAAGAAAGGATCTTGAAGGCCACTGTCACACCCCATTGCAAAACATAGTCTGTCACAATTAAATAAAACAATATCACCATGAAAACGATCACATCAACCAAACCATCAACCTTAAAAACCATAGGCATAGCCCTGCTGGCCGCGCTGAGCCTGCTGGCATCGTGCCAAAAGAACGGCGGCGTAAAACCCATACCGACCGAGACCGCAACGCCTATTATCGATTTTACTTGGGTAGGCAAACAAACGGCCCCGGCAACCATCACCTTTACTAATAGCACACAACGTGCTACCGCCTACCGCTGGGATCTGGGTAACGGACAGATATCTACCCTGCAAGCGCCAACGCAGGTCACCTACACCCAACCGGGCACCTACGATATTTTGCTGGTGGCTACCAACGGCGACAAACAGTCGGTACTGAAAAAGACACTGGTGATCGCAGCCAACGATGACCCGGTGGCACACTTCACCTACACTTTTAAGGATCTGCAAAATTCGGCCCCGGCGGTGGTAAACTTCTTTAACGAGTCGGTTGACGCCACGGCTTACGAATGGAATGTTAATGGCGCGCTTTATTCGGCTACCGTCCCGCCAAGTATCAGGTTCAATCAGCCCGGCACTTACAAAGTAAAACTTGTGGCGATAAAGAACGGCATCCGCTCGGCACCGTACGAAGAGACGATCACCGTAGTGGCCGGCGATACGCCGATAGCATCATTCGCATTGGCTTACCACCCCTACCCTTACTCCGTTGGCGAACACATACAGTTTGTAAGCCGATCTATGAATTGCGACGGATGGGAATGGACCTTCGGTACTAACGGGCAAAAAAGCAGCCAGGAGCATCCGCTGGTAAAGTTCGACGCGGCGGGTATGTACACCATTACCCTGGTAGCCAAAAAGGGCAACAAAAGGTCGGAACCAAGGAGCATCAACTTAAAGATCGGTCAGTAGACACATTGTACAGTAAGATCACAATTAATAAAAATCAATACAATTTAAACAACCACAATTCATCATCATCATGAAAACTACATTCAGAACCGCCATTATTGCCCTGATGGGCCTGGCCATAGGCATAACAAGCTGCCGTAAAGACGCGGCTGTAGAACCCGCCCCGGTAAAGGAGCCGTACACCCCGCGCTTAATGAAAATAGAGATGGGCCGCACTACCATCAACCTCAACTATAACGACCATGGCTACCTCAACTTTTTTAAGATGGGCAGCGACAATTACCGCCAGGAGTACTATTTTAATTACGAAGCCAACACCGATAAGCTGACAGTTGGGGTTTACGGCGACAAAGAGCTGACCTTTAATTACGACGGCGATAAGTTAGGCCAAATAGACTACCGCCAGGCCGGCAATGCAGAAAACCCTGTGCTTAACTACACCAAATTCAATTATGCCAACGGCCGCATCAGCGAGATGCTGAACTATTACACCATCGAAGGGCAAATGGCACCATGGGGCAAAAGCGTTTATACCTATTACGCCAACGGCGACCTGAAGTCGGACAAGTATTATTACCTATCGGGCGATGGTTACACGCTTGTGGAACGTACCGAATATGAATACGACGATAAAGCGAATGCATTAGAAGTACCAGAGCCGTTGTATTACATACTTGGCATGCCAAAGTCGGCCCATAACGTTAAAAAGCTGACCACCTACAATATGAACAACATGCTGAACGAGACCAAAACCTACTCGCTGAACTACAACGGCGCCAACAGACCGATCAACGGTGTAGAGAGCACTACGTATGTGGACAGCCCGCCGATCAACAAAAATTACAAATACAGCTACCAGTAAACATCAACCAACATCACTATGACTAACACAATTCATATCAAAATACTGAACGCGTTCAGCAATAACCACAATGGCGGTAACCCCGCCGCCATTGTGCTGCATGCGGATCATTTGACCAACGAAGAGAAACAGTACATTGCCACACAGACAGGACTATCAGAGACCGCCTTCGTGAGCGCGTCCGAAAAAGCCGACCGCAAGCTGGAGTTCTTTACCCCTAACCGGCAGATAGCCCATTGCGGCCATGCAACGATAGCCACCTTTGCTTACCTGAAGCAGGTGGGCCAGATCAAACGTAACCATGCCACTAAAGAGACCATTGATGGTACCCGCTCTATCCTGTACAACAACGGGCAGGTATTTATGGAGCAAATGGCACCGAGCTTCACAGATCCTTACACTGCCGATGTTAACATCATTTACGCGTCGTTAGGTATCAAACCGTCAGTAGTGATGAGTAACCCGGTGCTCACCTACACGGGTAACACCTTCCTGATACTTGAGGTCGATAACGAAAATACCTTGGCCAACCTGCAACCCAACATGGCGCTGATCACGCGAATATCCGAACGTTATGGGCTGATCGGCTATTACGTTTTCTGCAGACCGGATGTGGGCGGTATCGACGCTACGGCAAGGATGTTCGCGCCGGCTTACGGCATTAATGAGGAGGCCGCAACCGGCATGGCGGCCGGTCCACTGGCTTGCTACTTGTTCCGTCAAGGTTTGCAGAAGAGCAGTTACCTGATAGAACAAGGCAGGTTGATGGCCGAGCCCTCGCCAAGCCTCCTCACCGTAAATATGGTTTTGGATGGCGACCGGATCACCTCGCTCTTTGCCGGAGGCGACGCGGTGCTGACGGGGGAGATGGACATATATCTGCCCAATTGCAACCGATCGGTTGCGTAAATGTAAAAGTTAAACAAAAGCGTGTTTTTTGAGCGAAATATCATCAAAAAACACGCTTTTTTCAATCATTATTTTGCGCGAATATGCGGAGCGTCTTCACGTATCTACCCTGATAATACGCGTTGAGCGGAGTCTCTACCACACCCTTATTTTTGCCCGATGTGGAGTGGATGAACTTCAACTCCTCCGTCGGTAAAGACGAGATGATGCCCATGTGGCCGACGGTACGGTCGGTGCTATCCGTCCCGGTAAAAAGGATCAGGTCGCCCATTTTAGCGTCTTTTAGTTCGATGGGATGCTCTACCGGGGTGAAATCTACCGAGGTGCGCGGGACCATAATATCAAAGTGATTGAATACATAGGTTACAAAGCCTGAACAGTCAAAACCCTGTTTAGGATCAATAGATGCATATTTATAAGGGATACCTTGTAATGAGCAGGCAAATTCACGTAGCTCAAGCGGGGTAGTCTTGCCTGTCTTTATTTCGCTGATGTGCTCAGCCTCGTAAGGTGTCATCACAGCGGTATCAGCTAAGGAGCCGCTCGAAGCAGATCGCCGTTCGGGGCGTTCGATACAGCCTGTAAGGGATATCAATAAAAGGAAGGCAGCGTACTTTTGGCGGATCAGCATATGGCAATTTATCTACTGATAATAAACCAATTACGCCAAACTTGTTTGCAAAAAAATAAGGCCACCCGCATAAAACGGATGGCCTTCCCAAATTAAGCGCGGATGTGCTCAATTATGCAGCATCGCGCAAGGCCTTGATCCTGTCATGGCTGGCGTTGATACCTTGTTGCTGATCCGCCAGTACACTACGTACTTCGCCGGTCAACTCAGGGTCTTCTAAAGCCTCTTTGTATGCTTTTTTAATAGCATCTTCACCACGTTCGCATTCAGCTAAGATGCTATGGCGATCGCTACCACCAAAAGTGGCCTTAATGTCTATCCATGCACGGTGCAGAGTACCGGCAATGCTGCTGCCCGTTTCTGTTTCGCCGCTGTTACGACCCACATATTCAGCAAGTTTGGTAATATAATCACGGCTCTCTTCTGCCGACTGGTCAAATAACACCTTCAGGTCGATGTTAGCATCGTCAAGGTCAGCAGCAGCTTTTTCGAAGCCTTCTGCACGGTCGGTGTTGATCTTAATCAGGTCATTTAATACGTCGATAGTTTTTTCTGTAGTTTCCATAGGTTTTTTAATAGATATACTTGTCATTAACCAATGTCGTGCCACATCCATCCATGTGCTGACTATCAGCTAAATAACAATACACAACAGTTAGACACTGTATGTTATTTTAAACAATAGATTATATTTTTTCATAAAAAGAAACAATCGCAAACAAATGATCAAATTTTATGTAGACGCAAACAAAACGTTCATTGGTCGCTTATTACGGCATGATCGCAGAAATAAAACCATTGGACCAAGGTCAGTTGCTAAACTTTTTCACTGATCATCTTAACCGTATACATTGTGCTAAGTCACACATCGTTAAAAGCTTTCCGGCGGTGGCTGATATGGCACATTTCGATGATATTAGACACGCCGTGTTGGAAACCAAGGCCGACGTAGATAAGCAGATAGCACGCATGGAGCAGATCTTTAAGCTTTGTAATTGCACACCGTCCGAAGCGCCTTGCCTGGGTATGGTAGCCTTGTTAAATGAAGCCTTTGTCGCCGTTAAAGAACAAGTCGGAGACCCGCAACTGCGCGATATGGCCATCCTTTTTTATCTGCAAAACATCGAAGGTTTAGAGGCTACATCCTTCCAGATCCTGAAACTGACCGCCGAGCGCTTGGATAATCCACAGATCAGTCAATTATTGCAGGAGAACTACGACGAATCGCGCGAGGACCGTGCCCTATTGGTTTGGTTGACGGAAAAATACCTGTCGGCAACTAAATAATAATTATTTTCGGGCATGCATCATGCCGTTATCCAATACACCTGCCTTTTAGCTATTATCCTGTTCAGCGTAATGCTGGCGAAGAAGATCAAAGTTGCCTACCCTATCGTTCTGGTACTTATCGGTTTGCCGCTTGGATTTGTACCTTTCCTGCAAGGGGTAGAGATAGAACCTGACCTGATCTTTGTGATCTTTCTACCACCTTTACTTTACGAGGCAGCCTGGAATACATCATGGAAAGAGCTTTGGAAATGGCGCCGGCTTATTGCCAGCTTCGCTTTCCCGGTGGTGATATTGACATCGTGCGTGGTAGCTTTTGTATCAGCGGCATTAATACCCGGCTTTACACTGGCTACCGGCTTTTTGTTAGGCGGGATCGTTTCCCCTCCCGATGCGGTATCGGCCAGTAGCATCCTAAAAACCATCAAAGTGCCTAAGCGGATGGTATCCATTGTAGAGGGCGAAAGTTTGCTGAATGATGCATCCAGCTTAGTGGTTTTCCGTTTCGCACTGGCAGCGGTGCTTACCGGCACGTTCAAATTTAGTGATGCCGCCTTTGATTTTGTGCTGGTAATAGCAATGGGTATTGCCGTAGGCGTAGCCGTAGCTATGGTGTTTTACTCCATACACCGCTGGTTGCCAACATCCACCGAAATGGATGTGGTACTCACTTTCATATCACCTTATGCCATGTATATGCTGGCAGAGGAGTTCCATTTTTCGGGTGTATTGGCCGTGGTGAGCGGAGGATTGTTGCTATCGGCACGCAAGCACCAGTTCCTTTCGCACAGTAGTCGCTTACAGAGCGTTAACGTGTGGCAGTCGGTAGCTTTTGTATTGAATGGTATGGTGTTTATGCTTATCGGACTGGAGTTACCTGTGGTTATCCGCAATCTTGGCCCGGAAGGTATGCCTGATGCTATAAAATATGCGGCTATCATAACCGGCGTACTGCTCGTAGCGAGGCTTATTTGCACGTTCGGTGCCACAATAGTTACCAGGATCATGAGCCACATCATCACTGTCGCCGATCCTAACCCGGGCTTTAAACCATCTATTTTATTAGGCTGGACAGGCATGCGCGGCGTGGTATCCTTAGCTGCTGCACTTAGTATCCCCGTGGCGCTTGATTCCGGAGCGGGTTTCCCTAACCGGGATATGATCTTGTTCATCACCTTCGCGGTCATCATTGTTACGCTTGTTTTGCAGGGTCTTACCTTGCCCGCTTTAGTGAGATGGGTGAATATGCCCGACCCTGACGTAACCATCAGTCACGAGCAACAACGCCAACTCATCCAAAAGAAAATGTCGGCCTTGGTGCTGGATGTGATAGATAAGGATTACGCTTATCAGGCCCAACAGAACGGGATGATAGCAGCACTTAAACTACGCTATACTACGGATATGGAACTGCTGAAGGATTGGGAGCAGGATGATAACGATCGCCGCGAGGCCGAATTCTATCAGGATTATTGCCAAATCATGGTGAACTTGTTCACCAAGCAGCGCGACCTGCTACACCAGATAAACAAAGGGGATGACATTGATGAAGAGATCATTAAACACCAAATGGACCTGATAGATCTGGAAGAGGAAAAGTTTCGCCAGCAATGTGTGATCGGCGAAAACAAGTGACCATAGGGGCTGTTCAGTAATAAAGTAGACATACTATGACGGATCATGCTACCGGCCTCGACCGCTTTATAAAAGCTCAGGAAAATGAATATGCGATAGCTCTTGCCGAGATAAAGGCAGGCCGAAAACGCAGCCATTGGATGTGGTACATCTTCCCGCAGATAGCAGGCTTGGGGATGAGTGATATGTCGCGTAGGTATGCAATTCGCGACATTGAAGAAGCAGATGCCTATCTGCATCATCCGTTACTTGGCGCACGTATCGTAGAAATATCCAACGCTTTAGTACAACTCGATGAGACCGACCCGCATGCGATATTCGGCAGCCCCGATGATATGAAACTACGGTCGAGCATGACCTTATTCGCCGCAGTGGAAGGCGCCGATCCCGTGTTCAACAAAGTATTGGATAAACTTTTTAAAGGCACACAAGACCAGGAAACATTGACCAAATTATGAGCACCAAACGCACCATCCCCTTTGAGCCGGAAGAAATGCCGTTAACACCGGAACGCCCCGAAATACAGCCGGTGCCCGATGACCCAAGCATCCCTAACATCCCGGAGGAAGCTCCCGGCAAAATGCCGCAGGAATTGCCGCCTGACCCGATGCCGCAACCGCAAGTGCCGCCTGAGGTACAATAAGACCTTTTTTGTAGAGATATGATACCTCGTGTTTGCCACTTATACAAAGCATATATGCAGATCGGACCTTTGTAGCGATAGACATGAGGTATCGTGTCTTTACGGAATTGTTACGACCTATAATTTCCATCATCCCCAATAAAAGCTTAGCTTTAAGGCACACTCTTTAAACATGCACCAATACTATCCTAATTTAACAAAACAGCTTGCTGTTGGCTTGGCAATATTTTGCGCTTCGGCAACCTCCGCACAAACGAATCTAAGCCGCAAACAGGCCGATGCTTTGGCCACTACCGAATTGGCAGCGCAAATGGCCATCCAAAAACCGAAAGCCGAAGCCGACCGCGACGCTAAGGAGATCAAATACAAAAACTTCACGTTGAAATATACTACCCAGATCTTCGGCGAGAAACCTGCCGGAGGCCGTAGCCTTTGGATATCGCTGCATGGTGGTGGCGGCACTACGCCAAAGGCTAATGACCAGCAATGGGAAAATCAAAAGAAGTTATATCAGCCTGCCGAGGGTGTTTATTTTGTGCCCCGCAGTCCGCAGAACGTTTGGAACATGTGGCATGACTACCCGATGGACCAGTTCATTGCCGAGATCATTAAGAACGAGGTGGTGCTTGATGATGTGAATCCCGACAAGGTTTACGTGATGGGCTACTCTGCCGGTGGCGATGGGACGTTTCAGTTAGGTCCGCGCCTGGCGGATCACTGGGCTGCCGTGGCTATGATGGCCGGTCACCCGGGCGATGCTGAGATACTGAATTTAAAGAATGTGCCTTTCACCGCCTTTGTTGGTGGTAAGGACGCAGCCTATAAACGTAACGAGCTGGTAGCCCAGTGGGGCAAGCGGATGGACAGCTTGTCCGCAACCTACAAAGGCAGTTTTATACACGACACTCACGTTTATCCAGACATGCCGCACTGGATGGGCCGTAAGGACACCATTGCCCTGCCGTGGATGGCCGCCTACACCCGCGATGCCTTGCCTAAGGACGTGATCTGGGTTCAGGATGATATTTTGCGTGATCAGTTCTATTGGTTAGGGCGCCCGTTGGATGGTGCCAAACAAGGCCAAATGGCAAGGGTTGCTGTTAAGGGTAATGATATCGACGTTATTGAAAACACCAACAACATACTCTACATCTACCTGAACGACCAGCTACTTAACCTGGATAAGAAAGTGACCGTAAGCATCCATGGTAAAAAAGCATTCAGCGCTAAAGTTGCGCGTAATACATCGGTGATCAAAGAGACCGTAGGTATGCGTATGGATAAGAGCCTGATCTTTAGCGGTAAGTTAATGATCAAAGATGGTAAGGTGAGCGTGATGTAAGGTGGTATAAATTAACCGATCACCGTTAACAGTAAATAAAAAGAGCGACACACATCGAATTGCGTGTCGCTCTTTTTATTTGGCTACTTCTTTGCTAAGGTATAGCTCCCCGAGAGGTCTGTGGCATTGAACAAACTTTGAAAATCGCCACCGCCCGATCCATGCATGACCACCTGTACCCCGGGCATACTCGCTAATGAGGATGCGCTTTGCTTTACGCCGTTAACCGTCACCTGCATTGCGCCCATATTCATGCCCGGCAACATCAGGTTATACTTAAAAACCCCGCCAATAATGAGGTGATTAATGTATTTTAAGGGAATGGCTACCTCGCAATTAAGTGCACGGTTAGCATCTAATTTAACGGCCTGCTTAATATCATATTCGTTATAGACAGAGATGGTGGTATCGGCGATATCTTTTACTCCGGTAAAATTAATATCCTTAATAGCGCCATTGATCTGCGCGTTAAGGGCTGCTATCAGTGAGTCGGTCTTTGCATCTTTATCCTTCAACTTTTGTGACACGCTGCCCCTGCCGGTCGGCTGCACCAACATACCCGACAGCACGACCGGCTGATCTGCTTTGTTAGCTCCTATTATCTTTAATTTAAAGCCGCCGCTGAGTATTTTGTTAATGGTCGGGCCGTCGGTGACCTGAATAGCCAGGTACAGGTTATCATCGTCATTAGCTATCGTGTAAGCAATAGACGTAGCACCGTTCTTAGCCTCAAATTTGTCGTTCCACTCGGTGGTCTTACCGTCGATCTTGATCCCGGCAGGCGCATAAACGCTTGTCTTTTGCACATTAGGCAATTTCTGCGCGAACAGATTGGCCCTGAACAGGCATACCAATAACATCAGGATGGCGAGCAATAGAATCGTTTTGTTTTTCATAGACATTGTATTGTGGGGTTTATTTGATAACAGAAGGATACAAATCTACGAATATTTCGTAGATTAAGAATTTGTAGCGTGATCATTACAAATGGCTATGAAATACTTTTAATTCCCTCCTTGGGGAGGGGTGCGGTTGATAATGAGCGCAAAGGCAGGGAGGGGTTAGCCACGATGCAAAGCGACGAAACCCCTCCCTGCCACTTCTCATCTCCTCGCGCCCCTCCCCAAGGAGGGAATTATAAAAAACAAAAGCCCCAAAGCTTACGCTCCGAGGCTTCTAAAAATAACTTTTATCTTTTTAGAATTTCAGGTGTTTCACCGTCAATCCGTTATTAATGAGTTGTTTTAAAGACTCGATACCGATACGTAAGTGTGTCTCCACATATTGCTCGGTCACTTTTGAGTCGCTCTCGGCGGTCTTTACACCTTCGGGGATCATTGGCTGATCTGACACTAACAACAATGCTCCGGTCGGGATCTTGTTAGCAAAACCTGTGGTGAAGATGGTTGCTGTTTCCATGTCAATAGCCATGGCGCGCAGCGTCTTCAGATATTTCTTAAATTCCTTATCATGCTCCCAAACGCGGCGGTTGGTGGTGTAGCATGTACCGGTCCAGTAGTCGCGGCCTAATTCGCGCATGGTGGTCGATATCGCTTTTTGCAAGGCGAATGATGGTAGTGCCGGCACCTCAGCAGGTAAGTAATCGTTTGATGTACCTTCCCCACGAATAGCCGCTATAGGCAAAATGTAATCTCCTACGTTGTTCTTCTTTTTTAAGCCGCCACATTTTCCAAGAAAGATAACTGCCTTGGGTTTGATGGCGGTCAGCAGGTCCATTACCGTGGCCGCTACCGAACTCCCCATACCAAAGTTGATGATGGTGATGCCGTTGGCTGTAACGCTCTGCATTGGCTTATCCAGACCCATGATGGGTGCGTTGTCGTTCCACTCCGAGAACATGCCCAAGTACTTTGAGAAGTTAGTAAGGATAATGTAGCCTCCAAAATCGGCCAGGGTGCGGCCCGTGTAACGCGGTAACCAGTTGGCTACAATGCTTTCTTTGGTTTTTAATCCACTACGGATCGGAGTTGATACTTCTTTAGGTTGCGGTGTCTCGTTGGCGATCGCGTCTTTTTTTACTTCTTTTTCTTCGTTCATAATTTTGCTCTCCTGTCCCCTCCTTTAGGGGAATAATTATATATGATATTTGTTAATTCGATCGTTGTTGGTGGTTGCCTGACCGTCGCGGTCGGGTGTGTGCACCAAGTTGTTGCGCAACCCTAAATCGCGCTTCCCCTCTTGAGAGGGGCCAGGGGTGTGTTCGTCGTATGCATGGCCTGCGAAAGGACAAACCCCTATGAAAGTCAGTGCGGTTGGTTCGTTCGGTGCGTCCTCTCTCAAGAGAGGAAACCTTGGTTTATAACATCCGAACGAAACCTCCGGATACAACAAACCCCGGCGTTTCACCAGGGCTTATTATGCTTGCATAGCAAAAGTACGATTTCATTTTGGAATTCGTGTTAAGCTACCTTTAATTTCTTGATATCTGATTTCTCGAACTTCTCTAAAGCGTAGTCCAAATTAACCGTAAGACGTTTTACATCCTTCTTGCTCGGGAACTCGAACATGGCATCTATCATGATCGCCTCGCATATCGAGCGCAAGCCACGGGCACCTAATTTAAACTCCATCGCTTTATCAACAATAAAGTCTAAAACGTCATCCTCAAAGTCAAGCTTTACACCTTCGTAATCGAACAGTTTTTTATACTGTTTCAATAACGAATTTTTCGGCTCGGTCAAGATGTTGTGTAGCGCTTCGCGATCAAGCGGATTCAAGTAGGTCAGCACCGGTAAACGACCGATCAGCTCAGGTATCAACCCGAACGATTTAAGATCTTGCGGGGTGATGTATTTGTACAGGTTCTTCAGATCCACATCACCTTCGTCATTCCTCATTTTGTAACCCACGGTTTGGGTACGTAACCTGCCGGCTATCTTTTTATCTATACCATCAAATGCGCCACCGCAAATGAACAAGATATTGCTGGTGTTGACGGTGATCATCTTCTGATCGGGATGCTTACGGCCACCCTGAGGCGGTACGTTAACCATCGTTCCTTCTAATATTTTCAATAAAGCCTGCTGAACACCCTCGCCAGATACGTCGCGGGTGATAGAAGCATTATCGCTTTTACGGGCTATCTTATCCACCTCGTCAATGTAAACGATACCTTTTTCAGCAGCGGTCACATCGTAATCTGCATTTTGTAACAGACGGGTAAGGATGCTTTCAACGTCCTCGCCTACGTAACCGGCCTCGGTGAGTACGGTAGCGTCGCAAATACAAAAAGGAACGTTAAGGATCTTAGCAATGGTTTTGGCCAGTAAGGTTTTGCCTGTACCGGTCTCCCCAACCATTACGATGTTCGATTTTTCAATCTCTACATCGTCCTTCTCCACACGTTGGTTAAGGCGTTTGTAATGATTATACACCGCGACAGAAAGTACTTTTTTGGCATCGTCCTGACCGATGATGTATTGATCAAGGTGCGATTTTATCTCCGCCGGTTTCAGTATAGACGGCGCTGCCGGAGAAGATTTTACTTTGCGAACCTTCAACTCTTCAGCCAAGATCTCGTTAGCCTGGTTAACACATTTATCACAAATGTGCGCATCAAGCCCGGCGATCAGCATCAGGGAATCCTGTTTGCCTGCTCCGCAAAATGAGCATCTGATCTCCTTGCTGTTTTTAGTCATAGTTGAAGGGGTTTTATAACAAAGTTAAATAATTACATATAAATATACAATTATTAAGGGTTAATGGTTTTGCCACCACCACCCTTAATAATTATATCATAAACCTCCGTCTTATTTCTCGCTGCCGGAGCGTAAGATCTCGTCAACCATACCAAAGGCTTTTGCCTCTTCGGCTATCATCCAGTGGTCACGGTCTGATGCATCCCAAACTTGTTGGTATGGTGTACCTGAGTGTTTAGAGATGATCTCGTACAATTCTTGTTTCAATTTAGCGATCTCGCGCGCGGTGATCTCAATGTCAGACGCCTGACCTTGCGCACCGCCCATCGGTTGGTGGATCATTACGCGTGAGTGTGGTAACGCGGCGCGTTTGCCATCGGTACCGGCACAAAGCAATACCGCTGCCATTGATGCTGCCATACCTGTACAGATGGTAGCCACATCATTACTGATGAATTGCATAGTATCATAAATACCTAAACCTGCATAAACCGAACCACCCGGCGAGTTAATGTAGATCTGGATATCACGTTTAGCATCGGCAGATTGTAAGAATAATAGCTGGGCTTGAATGATATTTGCATTTTGATCGTAGATAGCGTCACCTAAAAAGATGATACGGTCCATCATTAAACGTGAGAATACGTCCATCGCCTGTACATTTAGTTGGCGCTCCTCTAAGATATAGGGCGTCATCGCCACAGGATGGTTCCTGCTGATGGCCGATGGCATAGCGCTTCTGTCGACACCAGAGATGAACTGATCTACAGCGATGCTATTAATGCGGTGATGCTTTACCGCGTATTTTCTGAACTCGTCTTTATTAATTTGATCCATTGGTATTGGTGTTTTGTTGGGTTTCGTCCCGGGTAAATATAATTGTTAGTTGAATACTTATTAATGCATAAGGTTTGCGCAAAGTAAAATTATTTGGACAAAAAAAAGCAACTCCGTAGGGAATTGCTTTTTGGTGATATTATCTAAGTCCGAAGCCGATAGTCGTAAGTCTAAAGTCTTTTCTTACTTCTTACTTAAGACTTTGAACTTAAGACTTAACTTACTTTCGCGAACTCAGTAGCGCTGATCTCTTTGTTATCAACGGTCATCAAACCTTTAAGGTTCTCGATAACCTTAGCGCCTTTAACCTCGTCGAAAATGCGGTTAGCGTTCTCTTTGTTCTGTAAGAACTGAACGGTGTATTGTGCTAACTGATCATCGGCCAAAGGTTGCGGGCTGTACATGCGGAACTGTGCATCTAAACGTGCTTTAGCAGCTTCGAACACTTCAGAATACTCCACCTTGATGTCGTTATCTTTCATGATCTTATTGCCTACCAGGGTCCAACGCAAGTTCTTTGCAAAATCGTCGTAACCACCTTGCAACTCTTCTTCGGTCAGTTTTCCGTTAGTAACTTTTAACCAACGTTTCAAGAACTCGTCAGGTAACTCGAAGTTCACTTTACCTACTACATAATTAAAGATATCGGTCTGTACCTTGCGCTCAGAATCCTGGGTCATCATGGCTTCAACTTCTTCTTTCACTTTGTTGCGGAACTCCTCTTCGGTAGTTACTACACCTTCACCAAATAATTT
Organism: Mucilaginibacter myungsuensis; assembly: GCF_015222005.1. Classification (GTDB taxonomy): domain Bacteria; phylum Bacteroidota; class Bacteroidia; order Sphingobacteriales; family Sphingobacteriaceae; genus Mucilaginibacter; species Mucilaginibacter myungsuensis. Next base: position 290,323 of record NZ_JADFFL010000004.1, read on the forward strand.
ATCAAAGAACTCCTGGTCAAGATCGGCCTCGCCTAAACGGTTAACATTTTTTACCGTTAAGCTAAAGTTCGACTTTAACTCTGCAGCGGTCTCTTCGTCTATACCTAAGATTGCGGCGATACGTGCAGCATCATTATTGTATGCTTTTTGCACGTCCAAATTAACTACGTCGTCTTTTTTAAGACCGACCAGCGACTTTTGGATAGCGGCATCTTGTACCTGATCTAAACGCACAGAACCTGTATGCTCAATACCACCTTCAAAAACAGAACCATCCGGAGAAAGTTGTTTTAAAACGCCATAAAGCACGTCATCTTCTGCCGATACGTCAGGGTTTGACATTTTGCCATAGCTACGACGCAAGTTTTTGATGCGCGCGTTCAAAGTTTCGTCATCAACCTTGATATCGTATTTGGTCACTTTATCTTTTGATGTGATATCCAAAGCAAAGTTAGGGGCCAATCCAACCTCGTAGTTGAATACGAAGTTATCTGTAAAGTCCCAGTTATAATCTTTAGCGCCATCCTCTACCGGTAGTGGTTGACCTAATACTTCTAATTGTTGCTCGTTCAGGTAATTGTTCAGGGTATCTGACAGCATGCTGTTGATCTCTTCGACCAAAATGCTTTTACCGTACATACGTTTGATGTGGCCGGTAGGCACCATGCCCTTGCGGAAGCCCGGGATGTTAGCTTTTTTAGCCTGGTCTTTTATCGCTTTCTCAACACGTGGCGCGTAATCAACGGCATCCAGGTTGATGGTTATCACTGCATTCAGGTTATCCTTTTTTTCCTGTGAGATATTCATCTTTTGATACTTATAATTTTAATGGACGGAGGGGCGCTTTAAAGCAAAAAAATACCTTTGCGCCACATAAATTCAGGGCGCAAAGGTATAAATTATTTTTAAAAACCGGATGCTAAATTAAGGTGCGGGTAACCCTTGCTTAACTTATTATTAACGGCTTATCCCCTGCGGCGCCCACCACGCTGGTTAGCCCTTGTGTTTGGGGCATCGCCACCGGCGCCCGGGCCAAAACCTTTCATCTCGCTGTTAAAGGTCACGGTAGATGATACAGTTTTACCGTTTAGTTTGGCCGGAATAAAGGCCAGGATATCGGCCGGAACGTCAACGATCTTTTGTGTCACGATCTTTATCCCGTCTGAACTTTTGATGGTAGCCACCCACGACTTGATCTCGCCATTCTCGTCTATCACCAACGCGTGGGTCACTTTATTACTCCCGGCGTCTGATACAGCGGTTTCAAAATCGGTGCTTGCTACCAACATTTTAAAACCATTGTAGCCGCCAAGTTTAATAGCCGGGACTATAGAATCGCCGGGGGCTGCGGCATCTATCACGGTTTGTATAGCTGCCGGCGGCGCGTTCGACACTACTTTTTTTGCGGTGTAATCGTACTGCTGCTCTAACTGGTCATCATTATAAAAGTTCCAGATACCGGCACGCTGGCCCTGCACGTACTTGCCGCTGGCCACCACCTTTTTATCAATAATCAGTTGGTAAAATCCGTGCTTTACCTTCTTATCAGACTTCAGCACCATAAATTGCTCGTTGAATTTGCCTATGCTGTTACTTTTTTTGACCGTATCCTGCGCGTAAGCGCCAAAAGCGATCGTAGTTAAGATCAGGAGTAAAAATCTCTTCATTTTGATAGTTCGTTAATAGTTCGCTTAAATTTATAGAATATCCTCAAAAAAGCAAACTGTCAACTATCAAATTTATTTACCACTAAACTTAACCACTTGATTTTTCACGGGCTTTATGGTCTTTAAATAAGCGTAAATGGCTTCCAGATCGGCAGGCCTCATTCCGGCATACATCAGCCATGGCATTACGGTCTGGAACTCGCCAGGCTTTACATCGGCAGGCTTGTAAGTACTATCGGCATACATCCTAAAACGGGCAACAAATTGATCCTTGGTCCAACGGCCTATCCCTGTGTCTTTATCGGGCGTAATGTTAGCACTCCGGACGGTAGCCCCGCCGGGCAGCCCAAACTCGTAGCCACCGGCAAATTCCATCCCAGGTATATGCGCGCCTTTATCGGCTTTGGTATGGCAATCCATACAAGCGGCCGCAGCTACCAAATATTCGCCATATTTCAGCGTATCACTTTCGGCAGGACGCTTGCCCAGGTTGGCTTTTTGCGGCATGGTGTGTATCAGTATATTTAAAGGAAAATCCAATTGCCGTTCGGGATACTCGGCTCTCTTTGGCTCTAACGTGCGGATGTAAGCAATGATATCATAAATATCTTCGCGATCCATTTTAGCGTACGATGCCCAGGGCATGATCGGAAATATAGCCGAACCATCCTTTTTTACCCCAGTAGTGATGGCCCGAAAAAGTTCGCCATCGGTCCAGTTCTTTAAATTGAATGGGGTGATATTAGGGATGTAAACCGTACCGGGGAAGCCCATTGCCGGATCAAATTTATCGCCCCCCATACCTAACTTGTCGGCAGAAATAGGTCCGCCGAATTTAGACATATCGCGGCCGGAATGACAATCCATACAAACGGTTACGTGTGTGGCCAGGTATTTGCCTCGTTTAATGCGTTCCGGTGTATAACTTATCTTGATGTTTTCGGGTTTGCCAACGTTTGGCAACGCTAATGTGAGATAAGATACCGCCGCAGTAATGACCACGACCAAGGCGATCACGATAATGGCCAGCCATTTTCTAACTTTTTTCATGTTAATAAGGTGATGTTTTAAATGTGACTATGGTTGATAGATGGTGATTTGAAGACAGATGTGACAGAGGATCAGATATTTCCGGCGTTTTTTCTGATAGGCATTTAAATATACAAGAAAATAAAATAGGTATCTAATTAGATCTTAATGTTTTAGTAACCAAATAATGACATTTGGACGATGCCCCGCGCCGAACATTATCCCGACCTTGCTGTTCTACTTTAAATAACATACTATCATGAGCATCCCGTTTAAAAAAACCTTCACTATCGGTAAAGATCTTACTGTAAACCGCATGGGATATGGCGCAATGCGCATTACCGGCAAAGGCGTTTGGGGGCCGCCGAAAGATAAGGACGAAGCTATCCGTGTGTTAAAACGGACCATAGAACTGGGCATTAATTTTATTGATACGGCCGACAGCTACGGCCCTAATGTGTCTGAAGAATTGATAGCCGAAGCATTACACCCCTACGCTGCCGACCTGGTGATAGGCACTAAAGGTGGCCTGCTCCGCACCGGTCCGGATCAATGGCCTGTCGACGCAAGCCCGGAGCATTTAAAAGAAGCCTTAGATGGCAGCTTGCAAAGATTGAAAGTGGAACAAATAGACCTGTACCAACTCCACCGCATCGACCCAAATGTGCCGGCTGATAAAACCTTTAAGTTTTTGCAAAAGGCCCAGCAAGATGGCAAGATCAAACACATCGGCCTGTCCGAAGTATCGGTAGAGCAGATCAAACATGCGCAACAGTTTTTTGATGTGGTATCGGTACAAAATATGTACAGTATCGATAACCGTAAATGGGAGTCGGTATTGAAATACACGCAAGAACAGGATATCGCTTTCATCCCATGGTATCCGTTAAATGCGGGCAATATTGCGGCGCAAGAGAAATTACAATTGATAGCCCGCAAGCAAAGTTATACTGTACATCAGGTAGCATTAGCTTGGTTACTTCAACATTCGGATAATATCCTGTTGATCCCAGGCACCTCAAGCGTGAAACACTTAGAAGAAAATTATAAGGCCCTGGACATTCAACTATCAGCAGATGACCTGGCCGTCATGAATGACTTGCAGCCCATCTCTCAATAAAGGGTAATTACTTTTTGTAACAATTATAGCGGCGCAGCAATGTTGCCGCTATTTTTTTGAACTCGAAACCAGGTCAAAAACTATTCAGTAAACTAATTGTTACTCTATATCGTATTAGAATTACCTTAACAGCTATCTGTTTTGATTAACATTGTATCCTATAAATAAAAACCAAATACCTGATCATGATGAGAACAAGTTTACTATTTGCATTAATTATAGTCACCTGCTGTACAATTAGTTGTACTAAAGAAGATGAGGTCATCGCCATTAAAAAGGCTACCAACGTATCTAACGGACAGGCGGCTACCATGATCGCGGCATCCTTAGCCACCAGCTCCTACGGTCTTGCCAGCATAAAGAACGATATTACATTTTACGCCAAGACCTTGGGCACCACCAGCGGAAAAGGTTGTGGCATAGAGGATGCCTTTGCGTTTGCCCGGCAAGAACCATCAATGGCGGCCAATAAATACAATTATGCCGTTGGATATAAGAATACTGTAACTTGTCATGATAACCTGCCTGACGGTTTGAGCAGCGTTGTGATCAACAATGGTAGTTTTGATATGGCGACATTATCTTCCATCCATTCGGCCAATTCGACCATTAGTTTAACGCACCTTAACGACGCTAACACCACCAACTACGATCTTTCGGGCGTTTATCAAACCAGCGGCACTTTCCAAACTATTGATGCTACACAACTGGCCGGCAGCAGCAATATCAACATCAGCGTAAATAACCTGCTTGTTAAAAGATCTGACAGGGCCATTGTGAGCGGCACTGCCAGCGTAACGCTTTCGGGAACGGTAAAGTCGAACAAAAACACGTTCGAATACAGTGGCACCATTGTTTTTGAAGGCAATACAGCTGTTTTGGACCTGGGCGGATCAAAATACACTTTGGACCTAACCACCGGCGACGCTGTTGCATTATAGCTCCACTTCTCGCTGAATAATAATTATTTACGTATATTGGCGTTCTAATTAATTCGAACTCAATTGCGTATGAAAAAGCTCAGCCTCATCAGTTTTGCGCTAATCCTGTTTATCAGCGCCTGTAAAAAAGACAAAGCAGTTATCACTGCCGAATTATCTAACGAAGAAGCGATAGAGATCGCATCATCGGCTCTGGCATCAAGTAACGATGGTTTCGCGTCGGTAGCTACCGACCTTAGCCTGAATGCCCAGTTGGTTTACGATCTTAAGTTGGCTTGCGGAGCCACCAAAACATTTTCGGCCACGCACAAAAACAATGCTAATGCCGCGGTGACTTACAATTTCACCTACGGCTACAATTACACCGTAAATTGCAACACTAACAATCTTATCGACAACGTATCAGGATCGGCCACGGCCACCGGCTCGTTTGATGGCCCCAAATTATCAGCCACGCATACCGGCAACGCTACCTTCAGGGTGACTGGTTTAGCCCCAACATCGTTGATCTACATTCTTGATGCAAACTATACCCGTTCAGGCAAATTCACCTCAAAAACAGGTAATCGTGCCAGCGGCACAACTGCCGTCGACCTGGCCGTATCAAACTACAGCGTTAACAAAGTCACCAAAGCCATTACATCAGGCACCGGGACATTAAAGATCACCGGGACTACAGATGCCGGCGCTACATTCACATTTAATGCGGCCATAACGTTCACTAATGATGGTAATGCGACCGTAACGATCAACGGCAGCGCTACCTATATTGTTAACTTGACAACAGGAACTGTGACTAAGAAGTAATTCTTTAAGGTAAAAGGATAAAGGCAAAAGGTCTTTTATACGAAGGGCGTTGTGATGACAGACCACAGTGCCCTTTGTTTTTTGTTCTCGATGAAAAACCTTGGACCTTTCGCCCTTATCCTTTCGCCTAATTCTAAACCGCCGCCACTTTAAAAGGCTTTACATCTATGCGTTCCCAAACGCCTTGTGTTACGTAAGGGTCGCCTTGTTTCCAAGCTTCCAGTTCTTCTTCGGTCTCAAATTGCAGGATCATGGTTGAGCCAACCATCCGGCCTTCATCATCGAGCATGGCTCCGCCCAAAATGAAGTTGCCACTTTCTTTCAATTTCTTAGCGCCTTCTAAATGATGAGGGCGAACATCGAGGCGGCGTTGCAGCGCATCGGGATCGGTATGATCGTAGGCGGTTATCAGGTATTGGTTCATATAGTATGTTAGCGTATTGAATGCGGAACAATGTTAAGTATTATTTCGTTTGGATCTTTCGCGAAAAAAATATGGTCGTTAGTGTATTTTTTACAATATTTGTTTTTTACACCAAGCATTATAACCAATGACCCAGGAGCTGCTGCAAGCATTTGAGAAACACTACAGCAAACCGGCCGACTACGGCTATTTTTCACCCGGCCGTGTTAACCTTATCGGCGAGCATATCGACTACAATGGTGGCCTGGTAATGCCATGCGCGGTCACCTTTGGTACCTACCTGTTGATATCGCCTAACGAGGATAATGTTTTTCGCTTTAAAAGCCTCAATTTTGAGGATGAGTATACTATCCCGCTAAAAGATAGCTACGTAAAAGATGGTACCGGCTGGTTCAACTACCCTATTGGCGTGGTGCATCATTTTGTAAAGGACGGTCATCAATTGGGTGGTCTGGATATGCTTTACTTTGGTAATATCCCTATCGGATCAGGCTTGTCGTCATCAGCTTCTATAGAGGTGGTGACCGCTTTCGCGTTGAACACTTTATATAATGCCGGGTACACTAAGTTGGAATTAGTAAAGATGTCCAAATCGGTAGAGAATAACTTTATCGGTTTAGCGAGTGGCATCATGGATCAGTTCGCGGTAGCTTTTGGCGAAGCTAATAAAGCGTTAATGCTGGATTGCGAAACCTTGAATTACGAAGCAGTAGACAGCAACCTGGGCGAATACGTATTGGCGATCATCAACACCAATAAACCACGCAAACTGGCCGAATCTAAATACAACGAACGCGTAAGCGAGTGTGCTACCGCTTTAGCCGCTTTACAAACCGACCTGCAGATCACCAATCTTTGCGAGATCGATGCAGAGACCTTTAATAAACATAAACACCTGATCACCGACCCGATCGTGTTAAAACGTGCCACCCACGTAGTTGAAGAGAACGACCGTGTGAAATTAGCAGCAAAAGCACTTTCTGAGAACAACCTAGATGAATTTGGCCGTTTAATGTATGCATCGCATGACTCACTACGTGACCTTTACGAAGTAAGCGGTGTGGAGTTAGATTCAGTTGTGGAATATGCCCGCACTAACCCTAATGTTGCAGGTGCCCGTATGACCGGTGCCGGCTTTGGTGGTTGCGCTATCGCTTTGGTTAAAGGTGATGCTTTTGAAGATTTTGCTAAGGAATGCGCTGCTTGCTATACTGATAAGATCGGTTATGCGCCTGATGTTTACAGCTCGCTGATCGGCAATGGTGTTGGTGTTTTGAATGATATACCCGCGCATGCGTAAACTAATTTTAGACGAACTTAACCGACTATCCGTCACTGAGTTTAAGGAGGCTCAAAAGCTGCCCGTGGCTGTGGTGATGGATAACGTACGCAGCATGCATAACGTAGGTTCCATCTTCCGTACCAGCGATGGTTTTGCTGTAGCGCATATTTGCCTGTGCGGGATCACCGGTCAGCCGCCGCACCGCGAGATAGAGAAAACCGCCCTTGGTGCAACCCAATCCATGGATTGGACCTACCACGAAACCACCTTACAAGCCGTAGAAGAACTGAGTGCAAATGGCTATCAGATCATTGCGATTGAGCAGGCCGAGAACAGCACCATGCTGAATACATTCACACCAAATCCGACGCAGAAATACGCCTTAGTATTTGGCAATGAGGTGAATGGTGTAAGCGACGACGTAATGGCCGTAGCCGATACCTGTATCGAGATACCGCAATTTGGCACCAAGCATTCTTTTAACATTGTGGTATCGGCAGGCATTGTTTTATGGGACTTTTACGTAAAATTGGGTCAATAAACAGATCGTAATGAATGCCCTCGCAAAAAAATTGCAAATGAAAGCCGGCAGTCGCTGGCTTTTGTATAACGCCCCGGCCAATTATAGCGATATGTTAGATCCGTTACCCGAGGGCGCGTCAACGTCATTTGCCATCGAAGGTGAATTTGACGGCGTTCAGCTTTTTGTGAAGAACAGCACCGAACTAAGCGAGAATCTTAAGGTGATCGTCCCGGTACTGAAACTGAAAAAAGAGACCATCTTTTGGGTGATCTATCCTAAAAAGTCATCTAACATCCCCAGCGACCTGGAAATGATGAGCAGTTGGGGCGAGTTAGGCACTTACGGCCTAACAGGCGTTGCAGCAGCCGGTGTAGACGCGACCTGGACCGCACTCCGCTTCCGCCCCATCGAGCTATCCAAAATAGCCGATACCCGCAACGAAGAGATCCAAAAGAACGAGTATTCAGAATATATCGACGTTGTAAATAAACAGATCAAACTACCTGAAGAGATAGCTGAAGCACTGGAGAAATTCCCAGCAGCCATGGCTGCGTATCAGTCCCTCTCCTACTCTAACCGTAAAGAGTATGTGCTTTGGATACTGACCGCCAAGCAGGAGAAGACCCGATTGGATAGATTGACCAAAATGGTGGAAAAGTTGCTGTTGGGCAAGAAAAATCCGGCGGAGAAATAGTCTTTCTTAGACCTTTCGTGATCATTATGTTCAAGATATTTCTAATTAATATATTTAATTAGAAATTAAAACATATACTTTATGGCGCATGTTGAATTAACAAAACAAAGCTACCATGGAATTACAGAACGACAACTACACAGACACCCTGACCACTCAGGGCGACGCGACCGAACAGGCAGAAGACCTGGGCGGTACCACCAACTTATCGTTGGATCAATTGAAAGCAGAAGGTGGCACTGCTAGTTTCTCCGAAGACGAGGACGACCTGAACGAGATCAGAACATCCGACGATCTGAACGAACCTGATCCTGATGATGAGGACTTAGATGCTACCGACGCCGATCTGGACGGCGAAGTTTCTGAAGATGACGCATTAGAAGACGATGAGCTGGACGAAGACGATGAAACGGAAGAAGACACTGACCTGCTTGCCGACGATGATGATGACGATCTGGACGAGGAAGAACTTGATGAGGACGACCTTGACGATGATTCCGCAGAAAACCCGGCAAACAACACTTAGGATCTATTAAGCAACAATTGCTAAAGCCGAGGCGGGGATGACTATCTCCGCCTCGGCTTGTTTAAGAGCTTTCCAAAAATGGGGTCAACTAACCTTCTTATCAAACTCAGTGATAAATTCGCTGAAGCAGCTGCAGTTTTTGATGACCTCATCGATATTAAGGTGTTTAAAAATTTCAGGGCAATGCGATTCTTCATATTTCTTATTTGAAGTCAAAGCTTTTAGAGCTTCTTTAGGATCTATAATAAGCATCGGATCTTTTTTAAACGTATGATTGGTTTTATACAATCTGTTGAACGTATCAATATCAGCAAATATCAAAGCTTCTAATTCCCAAATATTCAAAAGCAGTAACCCTTGCTTATTTACCGTTGCATCCAATTCCTTAAACCAATTTTGCTTTGCTGCGAGTTTATCATCTTGGGACTTGAAGCCATCCAGATCACGTATATAAACAACAAATTTGCATCCACTATCCTCGAACTCGACAGGTAATGCACGTCTTATCTTAGGGCTATCCAGTTGATGACCTCTGATGCCTTTCACCAAAGGATAGAATCGAACTATCCCACCATACTTTTTATCTAATAGATTTTTGATGGCCGAAGTATCATTAGGATCTTCGCCGACAAGCCCGACCCTAATCATTCTTCCAGATCTGACATTAACCAATAATCACTGAAGAAACCAACCTCTTTCATGTAACGTTTAGCTTTCGATATCTCAGCATCCGAAAGGTGCCTGATCTGTGTTCCTAACTGACGATCGTAATAAGTGATCAGAATATTATTTAATTCGTCAGAACTTAAATGATCTAAAGCTTTCGGAGAGTGGGTAGATATAATGATCTGCTTTTCTTCGGATTGTTCTTTTAAGAAATCCATCAATAGGTTAAATTGATGGGGGTGGATGCCTAACTCGGGTTCTTCAAGAAGAACTAATCCGTTCGAACTTGTAACTTGTGATATGATATAAAACAAACGTCGCGTACCATCAGATAAATAAGACCAAGGAAGCCATGTATCATTAATTTGAAAGTCTATCTTAATATTCTCTAAAATCAACGTATTACCATCGTTGTAAATGTTGATATTGGGATTAAACCTTAGATTTGTGATTGGCGAATGACGTTTTAAGTTGTCAATAACCCCAGAATCTATCGTTAACCAACTAAGAATATCTTGACTACTGACATTTTCATAACCCCCTTTTAGTTGGGCAAAAAAAATCTGCAAATCAAACATTGACTGATTTACAAAAATAAAGGAGTATGGATCGCCATCTTCCATTATTCCTTCTTTCAAATCAACTTTAATAGTAGAAGCGGTATTAACGATCTCCAAATTGGTCGGAAGATCGAATTGAATGCAAGTTGAATATATCGTCTCATAACCGAGTTGGCTTAAAGTTAATCGGTAATTATACCAAAATGTAACCTCTTGATTTCCAAACTTAAATCTTCCACTATTTCTGGGCGCGTTTGTGTCGGAAAATATAGCCCCGTCAATTTTAAACCGCTCAATGTAGCCCCGCGTAGCATCAATATTTTCGCCGTCTAACTCTAAACTTGAATGAGTTTGTTTTTTAATTTCCAGTTCAAACAAATGATTGTCTTCGGAAACAAATTTTAAATCTGCTGACGTGTAATTTAATCGATTATCTTTTTTATAAGATATAGCTTTATGCAACAACTCGATAAGATTCGACTTACCCGAACCATTTTTGCCAATCAGGACATTTAAGCCTTTTTGGAAAACTATTGTCAAATCGTCAATAGATTTGAATCCTTTTAAATGGGCCTTGTCAAGGTATATTCTAAGTCGCTTTGATTTAGTTGACATAATTCAAATAGTTCTGCTACATTGCAAATGTATCGTTTAAATATACAAAACATCCAACTGAGCGAACATTCCCTCCAAAAACAAAAAATCCCCTCCCGCCGAAGCAGAAGAGGAAAAAACTAAACAAAACGATCTTTATATCAAGCTACACTAACGACAGCGTAGCGAATGACCTAATGACAGCGCAACCTAATGACAAGCGAAGTTTACGCGTAAACCTGCTCGAACACGTTCACCGCATCCTTACTTTCCAGGTTGGTGTGGCCCATCAGAAATTCGTCTACCTTGCGGGCACATTCGCGGCCTTCGGAGATAGCCCAAACTACCAATGATTGTCCGCGGCGCATATCGCCTGCGGCGAATACTTTGCTTACGTTAGTGCGATATGCCTTTTCGGTAGCTTTAACGTTCTTGCGTTCGTCAAGCTCAACGCCCAAGCTTTCCAGCATGCCGGTGTATTGCGGGTTTACGAACCCCATGGCAAGGAACACGCGCTGACAAGGTATCTCACGCTCCGAACCTTCAACCTCGCTAAACTTGATTGGGCGACCTAATACGTCGGTCTCCCAGCTTACGTCGGTAACTTTAAGGGCGCGCAAGTTGCCTTGCTCGTCGCCCAAAAACTCTTTGGTGTTAACGCCGAAGTGACGTTCGCAACCTTCCTCGTGTGATGAGGTTACTTTAAGCACCATCGGGTAAGTTGGCCAAGGCATAGCAGCCGTACGCGAAGCAGGCGGTTGCACCATCACCTCAAATTGACGAATAGACGCCGCACCCTGACGGTTTGATGTACCTACACAATCAGAACCGGTGTCGCCACCGCCGATCACTACTACATCTTTACCGGTCGCGATGATCTCTTCCATTTCGAAAGCGATGTTAGCCACACGCTTGTTCTGCTGCTTTAAAAAGTCCATCGCAAAATGGATGCCTTTAAACTCGCGGCCCGGGATAGGCAGGTTACGCGGGATGGTTGATCCTCCAGCCATAACAACCGCATCGTGGCTGCGAACCAGCTCATCAGCGGCGATATCTTTACCCACTTCGGTATTGTATTTAAAGGTGATGCCGTCCTCTTCCATCAGTTTCACACGGCGTTCCACTACCCATTTCTCTAACTTAAAATCTGGGATACCGTAGCGTAATAAGCCGCCTGCATGGTCGTCGCGCTCGTAAACGGTAACGCTGTGGCCTGCTTTGTTCAACTGAGCGGCAGCAGCTAAGCCCGCAGGACCAGACCCTACTACGGCTACCTTTTTGCCGGTCTTTAGGATAGGCGCTGTTGGGCGTACCATACCTTTTTCCCAGGCTATCTCAATGATGTGTTTTTCTATCTCCTCGATAGCTACCGGTGGCTTATTAATGCCTAACACACATGCCGATTCGCATGGTGCAGGGCATATCCTGCCGGTAAACTCGGGGAAGTTATTGGTAGATGATAATATCTGGTAAGCCTCGTCCCATTTTTTGCGGTAAACGGCATCATTAAACTCGGGTATCACATTCCCAAGTGGGCAACCGTTATGGCAAAATGGGATACCGCAATTCATACAGCGGGCCGATTGCTCATTCAACTTCTCCGCGCTGTATTGGCCTACAAACTCGTTATAATTTTTAACCCTGTCCGCTACAGGTCTTTTTGACGGCAACTCGCGGTCAAATTCCTGAAATCCTGTTGGTTTTCCCATCTCTTAATTGGTTGCCTGGTATTGTTTCTGTAATAAAACCTTTTTGTATTCCTGCGGGAATACTTTTACAAATTTGGTCATGGCCACGGTCCATGTGTTCAAGATATCCTGTGCCACGGTACTGCCGGTCAGCTGTACGTGTTTGCGCAATAGGGTCATAATCTCTTCTTCGTCCTGTGGTGTCAATTGGTCAAGATCCACCATCTCGCGGTTGCAGTTATCAGCAAAAGTGCCTGCTGCATCGTAGATCCAGGCTATACCGCCGCTCATACCTGCGCCAAAGTTTCGGCCTGTTTTTCCTAAGATCAACGCGCGTCCACCGGTCATGTACTCGCAACCGTGATCGCCAATGCCCTCAACAACTGCGGTAGCGCCCGAGTTACGCACTGCGAAACGCTCGCCGGCCATACCACGGATAAACAAGTTACCCGACGTTGCACCGTAAAGCGCCACGTTACCGATGATCATGTTATCCTCAGGTGTAAAGGTCGCTTTAGCCGACGGATAGACCGCCAACTGAGCTCCAGATAAGCCTTTACCAACGTAGTCATTCGCTTCGCCCTCTAATTCAAAAGACAAGCCTTTGGCAGTGAACGCGCCAAAACTTTGACCGGCCGAACCCTGGAATTTATAGTTGATGGTATTGTCCGGTAATCCGGCTGAACCATATTTTTTAGATATCTCGTTAGATAAAAGCGTGCCGATGGTACGATCAGTATTTTTCACCTCAAATGACGCGAATACAGGCGTTTGATCTTCAATAGCCGGACCAGCCGTCTCGAACAGTTTCCAATCGATGATATCGGCCATGCCGTGATCTTGCGACTCGCTGTTGTATAACGTTACGCCGCGTTGATTGCTCACCGGGTGCAACATGCCCGACAGGTCGATCTTCTTAGCTTTCCAGCTCTTCAGGTTATCCCTAACTTTCAGGAACTGTACGCGGCCCACCATATCGTTAATGGTACGGAAACCAAGGTCGGCCATGATCTCGCGCAGTTCTTCAGCGATGAACTGGAACAAGTTCACGATATGATCCGGTTGACCAGAGAATAGTTTACGCAATTCAGGATCCTGAGTAGCCACACCCACAGGGCAGGTATTCAGGTGACATTTACGCATCATGATACAGCCGCCGGCAACCAGGGCAGCAGTAGCCACACCCCATTCTTCGGCACCCATCAGGGCGGCGATAGCGATATCGCGACCGGTCTTTAACTGACCATCCGTTTGCAGCACCACACGGCTGCGCAATTTAGCGCGAACCAATGTTTGATGCGCTTCGGCCAAACCAAGCTCCCAAGGTAAGCCCGCGTGTTTGATCGAGCTGATCGGCGATGCACCAGTACCGCCATCGTAACCCGCAACCAGGATCACGTCGGCATGGGCTTTTGCCACACCGGCTGCGATAGTACCTACACCCGCTTTTGATACCAACTTAACGTTGATACGGGCAGCACGGTTAGCGTTCTTTAAGTCGAAGATCAGCTGGGCCAAGTCCTCGATCGAATAAATATCATGGTGCGGCGGCGGCGATATCAAACCAACACCCGGTGTAGAGTGACGGGTCTTAGCGATCCAATCATCAACCTTGTGGCCCGGTAATTGGCCACCTTCGCCCGGTTTTGCGCCCTGCGCCATTTTTATCTGCAACTCATCGGCGTTGGTCAGGTAGTTAGAGGTCACCCCAAAACGGGCCGACGCTACCTGCTTGATGGCCGAACGCATCGAATCGCCGTTAGGCATCGTCTTGTAACGCATTTCGTCCTCGCCGCCCTCGCCGGTATTACTTTTGCCGCCAACGCGGTTCATGGCAATGGCTAAAGTACTGTGCGCCTCGTGCGATATCGAACCGAAGGACATCGCGCCGGTAGCGAAACGCCTCATGATCTCGGTCGCCGGTTCTACCTCGTCAATAGAGATAGCCTCGCGGTGATGAGCAAAATCCAGCAAGCCACGCAGGGTGTAATGCTTCTCGGTCTGCTCATTAATCGCCTTGGCGTATTGTTTGTAAACGTTGTAATCGTTAGTACGGGTAGCGTGCTGCAGCAAGTGCACCGTTTGCGGGTTGAATAAGTGAGCCTCGCCACGGCGTTTCCACTGGTAAATACCACCCTCAGGCAGTAATTTAGTTTCTTCTTTAGAGCTTGATGCAAAGCCAACGTTATGTTTGCTGATCGCCTCGCGGGCTATCTCATCTAAACCTAAGCCGCCGATACGGGTAACCCCGCCCACAAAATATTTGTCGACAACAGCCTTATTCAGACCTAATATCTCGAACATTTGCGAACCGTGGTACGATTGCAGCGTAGAGATACCCATTTTAGAGAATATCTTCAGCAAGCCATCGTTTACCGCTTTTACATAGTTCTTCAACAGATATTTGATTTCCAGATCGGTATCTAAGCTGCCGTTGTTTTTAACGGTCTCGATGGTAGATTGCGCCAAATAAGGGTTGATCGCACTTGCACCAAAGGCCAACAAAGTAGCAAAGTGATGCACTTCCCAAATGTCACCGGCCTCAACAACTAAACCTACCGAACCACGGCAGCCTTTTTTGATCAGGTGGTGATGCACAGCAGATACCGCCAATAGCGACGGGATAGGCGCATGCTCCGAGTCGATCGCACGATCCGACAGGATCAATACCTCAAAACCATCTTCAACAGCATCCTCAGCGTAGCGACAAAGGCGGCTTAAGGCTTTTTCCATGCGGCCGGGCTGACCATCGGCAGTGAAATAAGTTTGTAATGTTTTAGCGTGGAAAGAACCGGTATCGATACTACGCAGTTTTTCCAGCTGATGATTTTTAAGGATCGGGTGTTTTAGCATTACGCAGTGGCAATGCATTTTATCCTCGTCCAGCAGGTTGCCGTTGTTGCCGATAAAGGCATTCAGGCTCATCACCAAACGCTCGCGGATCGGATCGATCGGCGGGTTGGTCACCTGCGCAAAGAACTGCTTAAAGTAGCTCGACAAATGCTGAGGTTTATCCGAAAGGATAGCCAAAGGCACGTCGGTACCCATAGATCCGATCGGCTCTTTACCGTCGGTAGCCATCGGTTTGATGATGGTATCGATGTCTTCGCGGCTGTAACCAAATACCTGCTGGTACTTAAATACAGCATCTTCGCTCAGGCTTGCGAAAGCCAAACGTGGCTCGGCAAGGTTGCCTAAAATAATTTTATAATTCTCTAACCAACGGCCATAAGGCTGTTGGCCGGTGATCTTCTGCTTGATCTCTTCGTCGGCAATAATGCGGCCTTCGGTAGTATCAACCAATAGCATTTTGCCCGGCTGTAAACGGCCTTTTTGAATAATGGTCGACTCGTCGATAGCCAATACACCCGCCTCTGATGCCGCGATCACACGGTTATCATTGGTCACCGCGTAACGTAATGGACGTAAGCCGTTACGATCTAACACCGCGCCTACCAATTTACCATCGGTAAAGCAGATCGCAGCAGGGCCATCCCATGGCTCCATCAGGGTAGCATGATACTCGTAGAACGCCTTTTTGATCGGGTCCATCTGCTCGTTGCCATCCCAAGCCTCAGGCACCAGCATCATCATTACGTGCGGTAACGAACGGCCCGAGTGTAGCAATATCTCGATGATATTATCCAAACAAGCCGAATCCGACTGCGCGCTGTCGATCACCGGCAGCAACATCTCCATCTCTTCGTTTGTGAAGTAGGTAGATGCATAAGACTTTAAGCCCGAGTAGAACCAGTTCAGGTTACCGGTCAGCGTGTTGATCTCGCCATTGTGGGCGATAAAACGGAATGGCTGGGCCAATTTCCACGATGGGAAAGTATTGGTAGAGAAACGTGAGTGGATGAGCGCAAAGCCCGATGCTACACGCGGATCAGCAAGATCGGTAAAGTATTGACGCAGCTGGTAAGTGGTCAGCTGACCTTTATAAATAATAGTTTTGCAAGACAGCGAGGTGAAGTAAAGATCCTCGGCGCCAACTATCGTCTCGTTAACGGTTTTGGTGATGAAACGACGCAACACGTACAGTTTACGCTCAAAATCATCAATATTAGTAATAGCATGCGGGCGCAGGATATAAACCTGCTCAGCATCCGGTTCAGCTTCGCGGGCGGTTTCGCCGATCACAGAGCTGTTCACTTCCATTTTACGGTAACCTAAAATAGGCATGCCCAAACGCTCGGCCGCAGACGCGATCACCGAACGGCAGGCTTTCTTGATCGTACTATCCTTAGGGAAAAAGACCATACCCACCCCGTACTCGCCCGGCTCAGGGAGGACTATCTCCAGATCAGCACATTCTTCCAGCAAAAATTCGTGAGGGAGTTGCAGCAAAATACCCGCGCCATCGCCCGAGAGGGGATCACAGCCGCAAGCGCCGCGGTGCTCCATATTCTCCAGAATGGTGAGTGCATCGTTTACTATTTGGTTAGACTTATGTCCGTTGATGTGTGCAATAAATCCTGTTCCACAGGAGTCGTGTTCAAATTCGGGCCTGTAAAGACCCGTCTGTTCATATTCAGCTCGTTCCATCGGTATCCTCGTTTACAAGTGGTGTAATTACGAAAATACAAAACCTGACGGACATAATGAAAACATCATAAATTTTTGAGCATTTCTAAAAAAACAATATAAAAACTCGTCTAAAAATTAACATTATGGTATTATTTTATTAATTTATTTAACATTTTACAAATTTAAACCTCGGGTTATTGTAGATAATACACCATTGAAATACTACCATTTCGGTATAGAATACCTGAAAAATTAAGAAGTTGTTAGAAAATTAAATTTTAACCAAACAAAATACCGCGAAAACCGTGTTCCGCGTCCTTATATATAGGTATGCAAAACATGGCATCGACAACAAACCGATCTTTACTATCTTTGCTGCAAAAAAAGATAGCATGGCTGGTAAACACAAAGCGGTATTTTTAGACAGGGACGGCGTATTGAATCGCGAAATGGGTGACTACGTTTGCAAGGTCGAAGATTTCCATATCCTGGATAACTTCGACGCCCTAAAACAACTGCAAGACCGGGGCTACATGCTGTTAGTGGCCACCAACCAGGGCGGCCTAGCCAAAGGCTGGTACAACGAGACCGAGCTGGGCAAAATGCACCAACTATTAAAAGAGACCTACGCCGACCACGGCGTAACCATCACCGATTTTTTCTACTGCCCGCACCACCCCAACTTTACCGGCGACTGTGATTGCCGCAAACCAAAACCGGGCCTGCTATTACAAGGCATAGCCAAATACGGCATCGAACCATCGTTATCTTATTTCATTGGCGATCGTGAGCGCGATGTTATTGCAGGTGAAGCTGCCGGGGTTAAAGGTATATTGATAGATAGTGATCAGCCGATAGCGACGGTTTTGGATCAGATAGCGTAAGCCCCCCGGCCCTCTAAAGGGGAGTAGAAATATCAACGGAAACGAATGATCAGGAAAAGGAAAGAACAAAGCCCATCAAAAAGTTCCCCCTTTAGGGGGTTAGGGGGCTTGATGTTTTTGCTTTTTGGTGCTCTTGCCTTCTACATCATCCACCTGTTCTCCAAATACAGCGGCATCGGCATTTCGCCTGACTCGATCATGTATGCGAGTACGGCGCAGAATATCCATGATCATTTTTCGCTGCTTACTTATAATGGTAAGCCGATCACTTTCTTCCCGGTCTTTTATCCTTTCTTTTTAAATATCTGCATCTTCCTATCGGGAGGTGCAACGCCGGTTGCCACCGGACCGGTGATCAATGGTTTGCTTTACATGGCTACCGTGTTCACGACGGGTTATATCGCTAACAAATTCCGCGCGCCGTCTTATATATATACATGTTTGATCTTGGCGGCTGTGGTGTTAAGCCCGGCTTTGCAGCAGATCTATATGTATCTATGGTCGGAGACCTTATTTATATTAGAGATATTACTTTTCCTGATCGCCTGGTATAGATACCAGCGGTCGAGAAGCGTGAAGGGATTGGTCATTGCGGGTATAATTGCCGCGATATGTTGCCTAACACGCTATGCTGGGATAACGGTTATCGCTACAGGTGGTTTGTTATTGATATTAGATAACGCGCTGAGCATTAAGCAGCGCTTAAGCCGCTTGGTGCTTTTTGGAGGCGTGGGTATCTCGCTATTAGCCGCCAATCTTTTACTGAACCGATTATCTACAGGGTACAGCACGGGCACACGCCTGCCTGCTAATACGCCTTTTGTGGAGAATATGCACTTTTTTGGCATGGTGATGTTGGATTGGTTCGGTCTGCCGGGCAAGTTCGAGGCGGCCGGTGTTATTGTGGCAGCCGTAGTGATCATTGCGCTGATCGTGCTATTATTAATAGGTATCAGTCGGCGCAGGCTTGGGACCTTAGAGTTTATCACCACCTCTTTTGCATTGGTTTATGGCTTATTTATTTTGACCATTGCAAGTATCTCCCGCTTTGAGCAAATGAACAGCAGGCTGTTATCACCCATGCTGATACCTTTATTATTAGCGTTTACCTGCTGGGCGCCTGATATGTTAACATGTTTTAGATCTTTTAAGAAACGGTTATTGGCGACGCCTTTCGTCTGCTTGATACTTGCCTTAAACTATAGCTACACCCGCACCGATCTTGAGCTTTACGAGGCCTATCGCGAATATGGCATCCCGGGCTACACGGATGACGATTGGAACAAGTCGGACTTTGTGCAGTATCTGAAAACTCATCGCAATAGCTTTAAACCGGGGTATCCTATTTATACAGACGCTGATGAGGCGGTGTATATGTTCGCCGGGCGACAGTCTAAGTTGTTGCCGCATGTGTTTTTTGGTAAGGATGTGGCGATGTTCTATCAGGAGCAAAAGTTTTATCTGATCGATTTTAAGAGAGTCACTACTAAGGAGTTATTGCCTGTGGAGGATGTTTTGAAGCGGAAGAAAATGGTGAAGGTTTATGATGGGATTGATGGGGCGGTGTATCTTTATGAGGGTAAATAAAACTTAAAATGCTTATTGATATTTTTTTCATATTTTTATTTTATTGGTTCAACCAGCCCTGTCAATAAATATGAAATCGATTTCTACGTTAACTTTTCAACATACATTAAAAGACATTCACAAAAATACCGACAATCGAAAGTTCTGTTTTGTGCTAGGGGCTGGTGCAAGCCGAAAGAGTGGTATACCTACTGGCGGAGAGTTATCAAAAAGATGGTTTTCGGAAATCAAAGAACGAATAGATACAACTGAGTTTAGTTCTTGGCTAAAAGATCAAAAGATTAATAAAAGTGATTTAGCAGCATCTTATGGTAGTATTTATCGCAAACGTTTTGAAAACGATAAAACTTCTGGTTATGAATTTTTAGTGCAGGAAATGAAAACTGCCAAGCCAAGTTTTGGGCACATTATACTAGCTCAAATATTAAGTCGAACATCCGGACATTGCGTATTAACTACAAACTTTGACAGTTTAGTTGAATCATCCGTTTACCAATTCACAAACAAAACCCCGTTAGTATGTGGACACGAATCACTAAGTGGTTATGCTCGTCCTTCCAAAACTCACCCGCTAATTGTTAAAATACATCGAGATCTTCTACTTGCACCTAAAAGTGACCCTGACGAGATCAGTGAATTAGACCCAGGATGGAAGGAACCATTGGATCTCATTTTCAGCACCCACATTCCCATTGTTATTGGGTACGGAGGAAACGATGGTAGCCTAATGAGCTACTTCGAAAAAATGAATAAACCAAGCAACTTCTTTTGGTGTGGATTAGACGAGTCTAATCTTTCTGAAAGAATCAAAAAGCTTATTGATAAGCATGATGGCCGCTTTGTTAAAGTTGACGGCTTCGATGAACTAATGCACAAATTACTATTGGTATTCGATGAGATTAAACCTATAAAAGAGGAACTTCAAGATATTACAAATGAGCGCATTGTTATCGCAAACAAGCAGTTTGAAGAAATAAATTCAATAATCGGCACAGATAAAGTAAGCACCAAAACTGAAAATAGATTATTAGAAACAACTCGTGAACTTTCAACTTTGGAATACGATTCCTTAGCTCAAAAGGAGTCCAATCTGGAAAAGAAAAAAGAAATTTATCTAACTGCATTGGCAAAATACCCAACGACAAGTTGGTTGTGGGGAAAATTTATTCACTTTTTAGAAGTAGAGAAAAGAGAAACAGACAATCTCGATTTTTACTATCAACAAGCATTGCAGCATAACACAGATGAGGCAGATTTATTTGAGAATTATGCGGTGTATTTAGACAATATTAAAAATGACGATGTCAAGGCTGAAGAATTTTATTTAAAAGCAATCGCATTAGATGAAAAAAATGCCAATTATTTGGGCAATTATGCGACTTTCTTAAAACATAATAAAAATAACGCTGTGGAGTCAGAAAGATACTTTCTAAAATCTTTTCAATTTGACCCTTACGATCCAAATAATAATGGCAATTACGCCCAACTACTTTTGGAAAGAGGCGATTTAGAAAAAGCGCAGACTTATGTTAACACAGCAATAAAATTTGCCACTGAAAATGCTGTATTAGTTGAACAATGGTTTTATAGATATGCGCATTATTTTGAAAACTATTTAACACAGGCCGAAGCCCAATTAGAAGATCTCTTGAGTAAAGGTATACGTAGTCTTGGTTGGAATTTTGATGGTAATATAAAACAAGCCAAAGCGCAAAACCATCCTAATGAAGAAAAGTTAATTGATTTTGCGAGAAGAATTATTTCGAAGTAACCGATTGCGGTTATTTGACCATTCAATCTAAACTCCGATAGGAACGGAAAGCCCCGACCCAAGGAGGGCTTGCAGTGGATAGCGGGGCTAACGGCCGCTATGGAATACTGACCGTTAATTTTCAAAAATTCTCACAAGTCATGTTGAACTTGTTTCAACACCCCACTTGCATTGTTGCCATTGTTACTGACCTACTTGATGGGGTGCCGAAATAAATTCGGCATGACCTGTTTTTAAATATACCAATGACAGCGCAGCGTAATGACCCAATGACGCCGAAGGCTTAATGACTGCGCAGCAATGTCTACCTATTAGGTATATAATTTTCAAACGTTTTTTGTTTTTATAAATATCTGTCTATATTTGCCGCACCTCCTCTGAGAAGGTATGTTATAATGAACGTTTTACAACTACATCATCTGCATCTTAACCATCACCACCATGTGGTGATCAGATAATGTTATGTTTCTACGCGAAACAATTGAGTTGCGTTCATATTATAGATACTTAAAATACTTCCCTTTTGAAAACATTAAAAATAGCGATCCAAAAATCGGGTCGGCTCAACGAAAAGTCTGTTGAACTTTTAAAGAATTGCGGTCTTAGTTTCGAGAACTACAAAAGTTCGCTGATATCGCCGGTATCAAATTTCCCTTTAGAGATCCTGTTTTTGCGCGATGATGATATCCCTGAATATGTTCAGGATGGTATTGCCGATCTGGGTATCGTTGGCGAGAACGTGATCCAGGAGACCGAAGTAAAAGTGAGCTACCTGCAAAAACTGGGCTTTGGTAAATGCTCACTTAAAGTGGCGATCACCAACAACTCGGACATTGAACAACTGAGCGACCTGAACGGTAAGTCGATCGCTACCACTTACCCGGTTATCCTGGGTAAATTCTTACAGAAGAACTCGATAGACGCTGATATCCGCACCATTTCCGGTTCGGTAGAGATATCTCCGGGTCTTGGTTTGGCCGACGCGATCTGCGATCTGGTATCTACCGGTGGTACATTGAAAAGCAACGGCTTAAAAGCGTTTGCCGATGTGATGAGCAGCGAAGCCGTATTGATCGGCCGTAAAGGCAGCGAGAACGATATCCTGATCCAGGAACTGATCCAACGCATCCAGTCGGTATTACGCGCTAAGGAAACCAAATACGTAGTGTTGAACGCGCCAAGCGCTAACCTGGCCGAGGTATTGGCTTTGTTGCCGGGTGTAAAAAGCCCATCGGTAGTGCCATTGGCCGAAGAAGGTTGGGTAGCCGTGCACACGGTGATCCCTGAGCGCGATTTCTGGGACCGCATCAGTCAGCTTAAACAAGCCGGCGCGCAAGGCATTGTTGTGATGCCGATAGAGAAGATCATACTTTAAGAGCCAAGCCCCCCGGCCCCCTAAAGGGGGAGTTAGGAGGGCGGCTTATAAATTACTGTTCCCCCTTTAGGGGGTTAGGGGGCTTTATGAAGACATACAATTATTCCAACTTAAGCAAGGCAGCTATTGCCGATCTGGTGCAGCGTAATGTTGATCCGGCTAACGAGATACGCTCGGTGGTTGAGGAGATCATTAACAATGTGCAGCAGCATGGCGATAAGGCGCTGATAGATTACGCCAAACGCTTTGACAAGGTAGAGCTGGATAAACTTTATTTAGGTAAAGAAGAACTGGCCGAACTGGCATCAACCTTGGCTAATGACCAGAAAGCTGCTTTAAGAACGGCTTACGATAATATCTACAAGTTCCACTCGACTCAGGTGAAAACCGAAGATAAAGTGGAGACCATGCCCGGTGTTACCTGCTGGCGCGAAGCAAGACCGGTAGAGAAGGTCGGGCTGTATATTCCCGGTGGATCCGCTGTGTTGCCGAGTACTTTTTTGATGCTTGGGATACCTGCCCGCATTGCCGGCTGCCACGAGATCGTAGTATGTTCGCCGCCGCAAAAGAGTGGTAAGGTGAATGCTTTTATAGCCTACGTTGCCGAGCTGTTGGACATCGACCGTATTTATTTGGCGGGTGGCGCGCAAGCGATAGCCGCGATGGCTTACGGTACCGAAAGTATTACTAAGGTAGATAAGATCTTTGGCCCGGGTAACCAGTTCGTCACCAAAGCCAAGACCATTATACAATCGACCACGACTACGGCTATCGATATGCCTGCCGGACCATCGGAGGTGTTGGTGATCGCTGACGAAACAGCTAATCCATCCTTTATAGCTGCCGACCTGCTGGCCCAGGCCGAACATGGTATCGATTCGCAATCTATACTTGTCGCTACATCGGCAGATATCATAGCACAAGCTATTGCCGAAGTTGAAAAGCAAGTAAGCGTACTACCACGTGCCGAGATAGCCGCGCAAGCAATCGCGCATTCCTACGCCGTATTGGTGAAAGAGCTGGACGAGGCGATGCAGTTCAGCAACGTTTATGCACCTGAACACCTGATCCTGGCGACCGAGAACTGGCAGCAGATCACGGGCAAGATCATTAATGCAGGCTCGGTATTTTTAGGTAACCTGACACCGGAGAGCGTAGGCGACTACGCATCGGGCACTAACCATACCCTGCCTACCAGCGCTTACGCAAGGGCGTATTCGGGTGTATCGGTAGATTCATTTGTCAAGAAGATCACCTTTCAACATATATCGCCTGAAGGGATACAAAATATAGGCCCAACGGTAGAGGTACTGGCGGAGATGGAGGGGTTGCATGCGCATAAGAATGCGGTGAGTGTGAGGTTGGGAATCCAGTGATCGGTGACCGGTTAATTAGTGATCAGTAAAAATAACACAATGCACGTCATTGCGAGGAACGAAGCAATCCTCGGCAGGCAGAGCGGCTCTGCTTATCGGGGATCGCCACGCCGCTGATAGAAGCTCCTCGCGATGACGAAACTTTTAATTACGATGTTCAAATTCAATAAAATACTATATTGCCTAACTTCTATAGTACTTCTTTGGGGATGCTCCGGAGAAAGAAAAAGTTCTGTGGCAGATAGTACAAATATTGTATCGCAGGACTCGTCAACAAAAACTCCAGCTCAAGCCGGTGCGGCGTTAGTGCCTTATAAACTGAACGAAGATTATACCGTCATTGATACCGGTGCTTATGGCGACGACGGACCGATGGCAGGTGGCACTTATGCCATTATTACAAAAAATAAAATATTGGTAGACACTATTGATCTGTCTTTTGGGATGAAAAAAATCAAGGACGGTGCTTACCTATATCAAACAGTTAAGTCTTGGCCACCTGACCCTGAAATAGATCAAGACAAAAATTCGATCTGGGGTTCTACAGCTGAGTACTGTATTATAGAAAACGGCCGTAAAACCTTACTTGAAAAATTGGCCCCGAATCTTGACAATTATTTTTCATCGCCGAATGTGATCGGCAATAAGATCTATTACTGGCAATTAGCCAAGGTCGATACCGTAGGTGGTCTAAAGTTATCTGCCGGGCAATTGGATCTTACCGATCGTAAAACGACTAATCATTATTTATTTGACGACATTTTGGAAACAGATGATGCAGGTTATTTTTGCGCACCATATGCAAAAAATGACACTATATTTTTTGTCCAGGACAACAAGATCAAAAAGTTCTCCAAAGACTTCAAACCCTACTTTTAAACATGTTCGACATTAATAAAATATTACGTCCTAATATAAAAAACCTTACCCCTTACTCTTCCGCTCGGGACGAGTTTAAGGGAGAGGCAAGTGTGTACCTGGATGCTAACGAGAATGCTTACGGTTCTCCGCTGGATAAGGATTATAACCGTTATCCTGATCCAATGCAGTATCAGGTTAAAAAGCGCCTGAGTGAGATAAAGGGTGTGCCTCCGCGCAATATTTTTGTGGGCAATGGCAGCGACGAGGCTATCGATATCCTCTATCGTGCGTTCTGTAACCCAGGTGTGGACAATGTGATCATCGTTCCGCCTACGTATGGCATGTACGAGGTGTCGGCCAACATAAATGATGTTGAATTGCGCCGCGTGCCACTTACCGAGGATTACCAACTGGACGTTGACGCCATTGCGGAGCGTATCGATAAGAATACTAAACTGATCTGGGTCTGTTCGCCTAATAACCCTACGGGTAACTCGATCAACCGCGCTGATGTGGAGACCTTGCTGGCCAACTTTAGCGGATTGGTGGTGGTTGACGAGGCTTATATCAACTTTAGTCGCCAAAAAACTTTTATACAGGAACTGACCGAGTACGCTAATCTGGTAGTGCTGCAAACCTTATCTAAAGCCTGGGGATTGGCAGCTTTGCGTGTAGGCATGGCCTTCGCGAGTGAGGAGATCATTGAAGTGATGAACAAGGTGAAGCCACCTTACAACGTGAACGAGGCATCGCAGCAACTGGCGCTGGAAGCTTTGGCCAACGTAGACAAGGTGAACGGTTGGATAAAGGAAACGTTAAGCGAACGTGATAAAATGGTGTTAGGCATTAAAGATCTGGACTTTGTGCTGGATATCTACCCGTCCGACGCTAACTTTATCCTCGTAAAAACTACCGATGCCAATGGCATTTACAATTACCTGGTTCAGCATGGCATCATCGTCCGCAACCGTACCAAGGTTGAGCTTTGCGAGGGTTCGATACGTATCACCATTGGCACGCCTGAGGAAAATGTTAAATTGATAGAGACTTTACACAGCTATAAAGGGTAATGATCATTCATCTACAAACGAGAACAGCAGCAGAATACGGAGGAGGCTTAAGAGGCTGTCTTAGTAATTTCTATTTGCTGATCCAAAGTGAACTTAACAAAGCTGGCTTTAATTCTTCGTTTGATACGATGTATCTGTTTTTATCCTATCCACCGATGTACATATCTCCCGGTGTTGTATCGATGAAGGCCGACAATGATAAGTTTCATGAGACACTTCCGTCATCGCGGCTTGATCGTCGCTACAAGCAGATCGAGGTAATTTTAAAGGCTCCTGAATTTTCAGAAAATGAACAAAAAGCAGATCAAGCCAAATACGAACATCAGTTCGATATCGACGACAGATATAAAGACCTTTCCCAAGTTGATCTGGCAAAGACTGTCATCGACAAATATTTAGAAGCGGGAGCGCTCATTACGTCGAAGCTTAAAGCCGAAGATCAATTTGATCTGGAAACATACAATAGAACGCTTTTAGCAATTAGGGAAAAAATCGATGAAGGATTTCTAAAAGAGACAACCGATAGATTAGCTGCTGAAGTTAAAAAAGAGGCGATCGATAAAGCCATCGCGTTAAGAAAAGAAAGACAGCATTCTAATAAAATAAAAGATAAGGTAATAAGGGACTTTAGGGTCTATCTACGAGGTGTAGAACAAAAAAGACTTTATCCGTACGACTATCAATACTGTGAGATATTTTTAAACTTACTGAGAAAGCATAACGTCAAATTCCCAGTCTATCATCACATATACATCGGTGTAGCTGGATCTATAGATGAGTGCCTTGAACATTTTAAGACCTATGACCATTGGCAACAATACGGTCTTTCAGTGATAGACTACTCTAACTATCAAAGCGAAACCGAAAAAGGAAAAGAGAAGATCGTGTTCGATGTGATCGTTGAAGGTTTGAGAGACCTCGCTGCAATAGATCATCTCGATAAAGAAGCTATCGAGAAGGTAATAGATGAGATAAAGATCAAGGGGCTCGATACTGAATTAGTACTTTCAATAATCGAAAGCAAAACTCACAAACTTACCATCACTTATTTTTCCAGAGATATGGAAGAAAAATGTCCGGTGTATTTTAATTTATTGGAAAAGGCAACGGGTAAATTAAAACGGAAAGAGATAGGCCGGGTAAACAATGATCAACTGTATTTTTGGCTGCAAAAAGTCACATTAACTAAAACGCATATCAAGGTTAAGTCAGGTAATTCCATTGCTGCTGATGTATCTTTAAAAGACCTGCCTCGCAACATGGAGTTCGACATAAAAGAATTTATAAATGAATAAACTAAAACGCGTGCTGTTCATCGACCGGGATGGCACCCTGATCACCGAACCTGCCGATGAGCAGATCGATTCTTTTGCCAAACTGGAGTTTTATCCAAAAGCGCTGCAGTACTTACCTAAGATAGCTGCAGAATTGGATTTTGAACTGGTAATGGTGACCAATCAGGATGGTTTGGGTACAGATAAATATCCGGAGGATACCTTTTTCCCGGTGCAGAATTTTGTGTTGAAGACCTTTGAGAACGAGGGTGTAAAGTTCAGTAAAGTGGTTGTAGACCGCACTTGGCCTGCCGACAATGCCCCTACCCGCAAACCGGGGACGGCGTTACTGACCGAATACTTCGATACCGAGAAATACGATTTGAAGAACTCTTTCACCATTGGTGACCGTAAGAACGACGTTTTATTGGGTCGTAACCTGGGCACTAAAGCCATTTGGTTGAATAACAACAGTAATTTAGGTGGTCACGAATTTGCTGATGCTGCTGACTTTGCGACCGAACTGAAAGATACAATCGCCCTGCAAACTACCGACTGGAAGGACATTTACGAGTTCTTGAAAGTAGGTGAGCGTACGGCATCACATCGTCGCGCTACTAAGGAGACCGATATAGATATCAAGATCAACCTGGATGGTAAAGGTGACGCGAAGATCAGCACAGGTCTGCATTTTTTTGACCACATGTTGGATCAGATCGCACGTCATGGCAGCATCGACCTGGATATCACCGCTAAAGGCGACCTGCATATAGACGAGCATCACACCATCGAAGATACCGGCATTGCCCTTGGCGAAATATTCGCAACCACCCTTGGCGACAAGCGCGGCATAGAGCGTTACGGTTTTTGCTTGCCGATGGACGATTGCCTGGCACAGGTAGCAATCGACTTCGGTGGCCGTAACTGGATAGTTTGGGACGCCGAATTTAAACGCGAAAAAGTGGGCGAAATGCCTACTGAGATGTTCTACCATTTCTTTAAGTCGTTCAGTGATGCCGCCAAATGCAACCTGAACATTAAAGCCGAAGGACAGAACGAACATCATAAAATAGAAGCTATCTTTAAGGCCTTTGCCAAAGCCATTAAAATGGCGGTAAGACGCGACGTGAACAATATGGTTTTACCGAGCACGAAGGGACTGTTATAGAAGAGAGTCAAGAATATAGAGTCAAGATTCAAGACAGAAGTTAAAAGAAGATTCAAGAATCAAGAGCCAAGAATCAAGACAGAAGTTAAAAGAAGATTCAAGAATATAGAGTCAAGATTCAAGACAGGAAATTTGGCTTGACCTGAGTACTTAAATAATACAACCAAAGCGAAAAAGAATCTTGCATCTTGATTCTTGACTCTTGGTTCTAATTAAAAAAATGATAGGTATAGTTCAATACGGAGCAGGTAATATTTTCTCGCTCACATCGGCTTTAGACCGGTTGGGGATAGGTTATGGCATGATCAGCAAGCCCGAGGACTTTGAGCTTTACGATCGGTATATCATACCGGGCGTAGGCCATGCTGGCGCGGCGATGGATAAACTGGAAAGTACCGGGCTGGTGCCTTATATCCGTGAATTGAAGAAACCTACTTTGGGTATTTGTGTGGGCATGCAATTACAGACAGCATATTCCGAAGAGGGCGACGCAGACTTGTTAGATATCATCCCTGTTAAGACCTTGAAGTTTGCCGATAGTCCTGATCATAAAGTGCCGCATACGGGTTGGAACCGTGTCTACGCCGAAAAGGAGAGCCCTTTATTTAAGGATATACCCAATGGGGCGCACTTTTACTACGTACATTCGTACTATATCGAATATAATAACGCTTATACTTTAGCCTCGACAGATCATAGCCTTAAATTTTCGGCATCGATCTGGCGGGATAATTTTTATGGCGTTCAATTTCACCCCGAGAAGTCGGGCATTTACGGGGAGACCCTTTTAAAGAATTTTTCACAGATCTGATAAAATCATGTACATTATACCTGCTATCGACATTTTAGACAAGAAAGTTGTCCGCCTGAGAGAAGGTGATTATCAGCAAGTGACCAATTACGATGTCTCGCTGGAAGAGATGATCGAGAAGTACAAAAGCAACGGTACCAACTTCATCCACATCATTGATCTTAACGGAGCCAAAGGCGACTTTAGCAATCAGGAGTACCTGTTCGGCGTGATCCGTAAAACAGATATGAAAGTACAGTATGGTGGCGGCATCCGCAGTATCGAAAAAGTGAAAGAGCTTTTAGATGCCGGCATTCACAGGGTGATCGTTGGCACGCAAGCGATAAGCAATCCGTCTTTTCTGCCTGATTTGAGCAAAGCGTTCTCGCACACCGAGGGTTATGCCGACCGCATTGTGGTCGCTATTGATGTATTAGATGAAGTGATCAAATACTCCGGCTGGATGGAAAGTTCACCCATTAAACTAATGGATTACGTAGATAAGTGCCTGTCATTAGGTTTTTACCGTTTCCTATGTACCGACATCAATAAAGACGGCAAGTTAGGCGGCACAGGTATCGATCTGTACACCAAACTACTGGATCACTCACCGTTCATCAAACTGATTGCTTCGGGCGGTGTATCGTCCATTCAGGATATCGAAGAGGTGAGCAAGATCAAGGTCGAGTCGGTTGTGGTAGGCAAAGCGATATATGAGGGCCGCATCTCTGTTGAAGAAGTGCAAGACTGGAATTTGCAGGCCCTGGCCTCGATGTAAAAAACGCCGAAGGCGCAATACACCCCCATTGTCATTGCGAGGTACGAAGCAACCGCAAATAAGCAGAGCCGCTCTGTAAAGTCCGCGATTGCTTCGTTCCTCGCAATGACAAATTGAGAATAGATATTAAAGAATGTTAGCAAAAAGAATTGTCCCCTGCCTCGACGTTAAAGACGGGCGCACTGTAAAAGGTGTCAACTTTGTTGACCTGCGCGACGCCGGCGACCCCGTAGAACTGGCCTGGAATTATTCGCAACAAGGCGCGGATGAGTTGGTGTTCCTGGACATCACCGCCACGCACGAGCGCCGTAAGACCACCCTGGAAATGGTGAAAGCCGTTGCAAGGCAGATCAATATCCCGTTCACTATTGGTGGCGGTATCAGCGAGATTGCCGACGCTGAGGCTTTGCTAAATGCGGGTGCCGATAAGGTATCCATTAACTCGGCCGCGGTGCGTAACCCGGCACTGATCGATCAGCTGGCAAAGGCCTTTGGGGTGCAATTTGTAGTTTTGGCCGTTGATACTCGCTTTGATGGGGTTAACAATATCGTTCACTTAAATGGTGGGCGTATCGCCACTGAGAAACAAACCTTGGATTGGATCCTTGAAGCAGAGCAGCGCGGCGCGGGCGAGATCCTACTAACATCGATGGATCATGACGGTACTAAAGCAGGTTTCGATAATAACTTACTTAAGATAGTTAACGAAGCTGTACATATACCTGTGATCGCCTCTGGTGGTGCAGGATCAGTAGCGCATTTTGTGGATGTTTTTGAACAGACCAATGTAGATGCTGCTTTGGCTGCATCGGTGTTTCATTACGGCGAGATATTGATACCCGATCTGAAACAGGCGTTGGCGGATAAGGGTGTGGCGATAAGGTTATAGAATTATACTTATAAATAAACATTTTGTCATTGCGAGGAACGAAGCAATCGCGGACTTTACAGAGCGGCTCCGCGTATTCGCGATTGCTTCGTTCCTCGCAATGACAAGTGGAGCAGACTTACGAAGTTTTAAAAACCTCGTAAGTCTTTAATCACAATACGATGCAAATAGACTTCGACAAAACCGGTGGACTTGTCCCCGTTGTGATACAGGACGAACATACTTTAGAAGTATTGATGGTGGGTTATATGAACCAGGAAGCCTGGGACAAAACACAGGCCGAAAAGGTGGTGACCTTTTTCTCGCGCAGCAAGAACCGCCTTTGGACCAAGGGCGAGACCAGCAATAATTTTTTGCACGTAAAGGAAACCTTTATCGATTGTGATAACGATACGATCCTGATCAAGGTAAAAGCCGACGGCCCGACTTGTCATACAGGCTCACGCAGTTGCTTTAATACGGAGTATGATCAGAATTTCATTTTTCAATTGGAGCAGATCATTGCCGATAGATATGAGAACCCGGTAGAAGGTTCATACGTGAACAAGCTACGCGCCAAGGGCCTTAACAAGATCGCCCAAAAAGTAGGCGAAGAAGGTGTAGAGACCGTAATAGCCGCCTTAGCAGAAACCGAGACCGACCTGATCAACGAGGCATCAGATCTGGTGTTCCACTTGTTGGTATTGTTAAGGGAGAAGAATTTAGATCTGGCAACGATAGCTAAGAATTTAGAATCGAGACATAAGTAAAAAGTCTTAAGTCCTGAGTCTTAAGTCATTTTTGATGTGAGACTTTAGACTTAAGACTTATGGCTTTAGACTTACAAAATGAACGCAACCCTCATCACCGAACTTCCCGGCCACAGTAACCCCATCTACTCGGTAGAACTATCGCAGAAGCCGGGCATCCTGTTTACCGGCGGCAATGATAAAGGCCTGGTAGAGTGGAGCCTAAAGGACAATGCTTTTATCAAAGTGATGTTCCCGGTGCCTACGTCTATCTATGCTATCCATTGCCCGGTGGGCTATCCGCTGATGTTCGCGGGATTGCGGAGTGGTCAGGTATTAGTGTTCGACTTTATTCAGCAAAAGGTTATCAAAGGGATTAACCATCATTTAAAGCCGGTGTTCGACATCAAGTCGGTAGCGAGCAAGAAAGAATTGCTGGTAGCTTCAGAGGATGGCACCGTGACCGTTTGGCATTTGGATACACTGGAGTTATTGCATACGGTTAAAGTATCGCATGATACCATCCGTAGTATCGCCATATCGCCTGATGAGAAACAGGTGGCTTTTGGTTGTAGAGATAATTCGGTAGCAGTTTATAGCTTAGAGGATTACTCGTTGATGTCTACTCTGAAAGACCACACCATGGCGGTCTTCTCAACTGCTTACACCCCTGATGGCAAATACATTTTATCCGGATCACGAGACGCGCAGCTAAAAGTTTGGGACGCGCTGAGCTACGAACTGGTGCAGAATATCCCTGCGCATTTATTCGCCATTAATCATATCGCCTGCCACCCTACCCTGCCGCTCGTCGCTACGGCAAGTATGGATAAAAGTATCAAGATATGGGATGCAGGTAGCTTTAAACTGATTAAGAATATCAGCCGCGAAAAAGGCCTGCCCGGGCACGTGCTATCTGTAAATAAGCTGGCTTGGGATGGTGACCATCTTATAAGTGCGGGAGACGATAAGATGGTGAAGATCTGGAGAATGAACGGGATCTGACCGATACCGTGATACCGTTATAAAAATAATAACCCTTGTACATCGTAAAGATATTTACGACCTTTAATTACCCCTATTTCAACTTTCTTTTAAGTTAATTAAAATAACCAATAATTTTTACAAAACCTTGCCGTTATTGTTATCTAATTAAAATTCAAGACTGTTGAGAAAGATCGCCCCCGCCCTCTTACTGTGCATTTTTGCGTTCGGTGCAAAAGCACAAGTTACCGACACCCCTAAGGTAAACATCATTGACACCATCAAAAAAGATCTATTGACCGCGCCGGATACGGTGCCGCATTTGCGTAGCAAGCTCTTGTCGCTGGTGCCCCCTACCTTGTTGATCGGGTATGGTGTAACTTCGTTCTACGTGAAACCTATACGAAATATTGATTTTTGGGTACGCGACCAAGCGGATGATTATCAGATAGTACCTAACAGCCGTTTCGAAAATATTGTTCAATATGCGCCTTTGGCCTTTACTTACGGCTTAAATTTGGCAGGTGTACGTGGTAAGCACACCTTTGTGGATCGTACGTTGGTGTTGGCCATGGCAATGGGGCTGAATAAAGTAGCAACATCAATTACCAAACAAGGCACTAACAGGATGCGCCCCAACGGAACAGATGATTTTTCCTTCCCGTCCGGGCATACCAGTAAGGCCTTTGTAGCTGCCGAATTTATGGCGCAGGAAATGGGCGATGTATCACCATGGTACACCGTATTAGGTTACAGTTGCGCCACTTTTACTGCCATGAGCCGTGTCTCACATAAAGACCATTGGTTCAGCGACGTCATTGCCGGTGCCGGGGTTGGTATCCTTTCTACTAAAGGCGCTTATTTGATCTATCCTTACTTACGTAAGTTGGTGGTCCCGAAAAAGGAGTATAAAGAGCGCCGTGAAGAAAAGAAATTCTACCCGCCCGATATTCCTAAGAAGCAACGCAAAAGTGCTACGTTCTTACCAACTTATGGTAACGGGACTGTGGGGTTCGCCTTTGTAGCGGAGTTGTAGATAAAACTTATCTTAACCTTAAATTTTCAGATCACGCAACATTCAAGGTGAGTTATCAATCCGAAACAAAGAAGTCTTAAGCCGAAGGCACACCTCCTAACTTAAGACTTCCGACTCAAGACTTTCGACTCGAAAAAACTATTTCCCGACCGACAGGTTCACTACTACCGGATAGTGATCTGACGGTACACGGCCACCGAACGAGTGGGTTAGGATACCGTAACGGTTCACTTTAAATTGTTTGCTCACAAAAATGTGATCTATACGGGCATCGCCTTTGGCGCCCTCTACCTTAAAGCTGTTGAAGGTTGGGCTGTTGGCCAGTTTTACAGGTGATAGTACAAAGCAGTCTTTTAACAGCCCCGAATCGTTAACTACGGCATAGCTTTCGTTATGCTGATCGATGTTGAAGTCACCCGTCAGGATGGTCGGGATGGTGCCTACCATCTCTTTGATCTTTGACACGACCAGTTTAGAACTTTCCCGGCGGGCCTCGATGCCTACGTGATCCATATGCAGGTTAAAAAAGTTGAAGGTGAAGCCTGTCTTTTTATCTTTTAGTTGCGCCCAGGTGCAAATGCGGGGCAGCTGAGCATCCCAGCCTTTGTTGGGGTGTTCGGTATCCGTTCCCGACATCCAGAAGGTGCCACTCTTTACAACTGTATATTTATCCGACTGATAAAAGATGGCCGAATATTCGCCTTTGGTCTTGCCGTCATCGCGGCCAATACCTATCCACTTGTAGCCCGGCAGGCTATCGGTCAGGTTAAGTAATTGGTGGTGCAGTACTTCTTGTGTACCGAATACATCCAGGTCATTAAAGCGGATAAGTTGGGCAATAACAGGGTAACGCGAACCCCAGCCGTTACCGGCGGTCGAGTCGCCTTTGTTGGCGTAGCGGAGGTTGTAAGTAGCCACATTCATGTTCTGCTGGGCAAAGATCTGCGTGCTTGCCAGCAAAAGGATCGCAAGTAAAAGTTTTTTCATTTTGATTTTATTGGTTTGATGTATTTGCGGCCAAGATCTGGTTTTTGTGTTAGCTGAATGCGGACAAATTGTATCCGGATCGTTAACCTTTAGGTTATTTCTTCTCAGCCGGTTTTGCCAGCATCAGTTCTTTGATCATTTTAACAGGCGCGCTGCCATAACTCAAAAATTTCTCGTTAAAGTCCTTGATGCGGTATTTGTCGACCATTTGTTTTTTGTACAGTTCGCGCAGGGCGGCTATCTCGTTGTAGCCGCTAAAGTAGCTGGTAAGTTGTACGCTGCTCACCTGCACGCGGTGCCACTTGCCTTCGGCTTCGGTCTTTTGTTGGAAGGCCTCGTATGTCAGCAATTTAATGGCCGCATCCTGCTGCATATTTTGCGTGTGGACGGCGTAATCCAGGATGGTATTTGCGACAGTGCGTAAATGCCATTTATACCACATCAGTAACATCTCCGGTTCTTTATTGCCAAAGCCGGCTTCCATCATCATTTCCTCGCTGAAAACGGCCCAACCTTCTATCATAGCACCGTTTCGTAAAACTGATTTGATCAGGCTTGGTGTTTTATTAGCGTAAACCAATTGGGTATAATGGCCTGGGATAGCCTCGTGCAGGCAAAGTATCTGGATGGTATAGTCGTTATACTCGCGCAGGTAACTCTCAGCCTTTTCAGCCGACCAGCCCGACAGGCTGCCTACGTTGTAATAGGTATTCCCGTTCTTATCATACGGCCCCGGCGAACTGATAGACGCGCCGGCAACACCCGCCATATAAGCAGGCTCTTTACGTACTACCAAAGGTTTGCTTGGGTCAAGCGTTAACAGGTCTTTAGATCTTACAAAGCTCTCTAACGGTTTTATCTGCCGCTCTATCTCGGCTTGGAAGTTGTCAGCCTTAACGTGTTTGGATGACAGGGTATCGATCACCCTGGCGATCATCTCTAAAGAATCCTTAGGCATCGCGGCATTGTCAAAATACTTAGGCCAAAGTTCGCGACTGGTTTTAGCCATGCGGGCGTGCAGCCATTTTTTACGTTCCACGGCGGCGTTGTATAATTGCTGCGCATTCCCGGCAGACTGTATCTGGTATTTAAATTTACCCTCGTAAAGGTCGCGCCCGATGCGGAAACTACGGGGCTTGTCCACCTTCATATTCTTCAGGAAGGTTGCAAAATCTTTAGTGGCGTTGGCGGCGATCTGAGCACGGTCCAGCATTTGTTTTTGCTCGGCAGCCGGTATGCCCGACTTTTTCAGCGAGTCGCCAAAATCTTTAGAGAACACGGTCGAGCCACCATTCAGGCGCTCAATCGCCATTTCCCGCAATTCAGGCACGGGGTTTTTTATCTGTTTTTGAGCCTCTTTATAATAGTTGGGCAGGTCCTCCATTTTTTGGTAGAAACTGCGCAGTCGTTTAGGCAGCGGGGCGTAACGCTCGTTCAGGATATGGGCGAACACACCGATCTTGTTGTAAACGCTCGGATCCCATTCGTAGGCTTTCTCTTGCTGTAACGACCACTGCATACCATCCAAATGGGTCTGTATCATTTGGTAATCTATCCGGTAAGCGTCTGATAACGTGGACGGATTGAACTTAGCCAGCGAATCCATCTGCACTTTAGTGAAGGTGATCAATGCCGAACGGTTCGATGAGTTGGGCATTAGCAGCAAGCTATCGTATTTGTGGTAGCCGGCCATAGTAGCGGCGTCGGGTTCCAGTTTCCACTTGGCTTCCAGGAAGTTATTTTCGTAACGGGCAAAGGCATCATTGTCCTTTGGCGAATTATCGGTCATGGCGCCATCCTTTTTACAGGAGTACACCAGCAACACTAAAAAGAATAAGGGTAGCGCTTTTTTGATCACCGGGTTAATATTTAGCGAGATAAAACTAAGGCTTTTGCCACAAAAACCAACCATGTTAACATTAAGTTGTTACGGTTTGTATGGATACGCAAAACATACTGATAGCCGAATTAGAGAAACTGCTACGCGGTGGCAGTGCACACGCCGGCCTTGACGACGCCCTTGCCGGACTGAAACCCGAGCATCGCGGCAAAAAGATAGACAACCTGCCCTACACCATTTGGCAACTGGTAGAGCACATCCGCATTGCCCAATGGGATATGCTGGAGTTTAGTAAAGATGGAGCGCACAAGTCGCCAAAATGGCCCGATGAATATTGGGTAAAGGAACTTGCCCCGACCAATGATGCCGCCTGGGATGACAGCATCAAGCAGATCAACAAGGACATGGAAGAATTCATCGGGTTGCTAAAGTTGGCAGATATTTACGCCCGGATACCACATGGTGATGGCCAAAATATTTTAAGGGAGGCTTTGCAGATAGCCGATCATTGCGGGTATCATGTGGCGGAGATCATTGTGATACGGAGGTTGTTGGGGGATTGGAGAAGTTAAATTAAGAATTTATCCAATCCCTCCTCGGGGAGGGGTGCGAATGTTCGTGCTGAAATGGCAGGGAGGGGTTAGCCGATATGCATAAAGAATAACCCCTCCCTGCTACCGCTCAGATCAGCCCGCCCCTCCCCAAGGAGGGATTTGGAAAGATGTTACACGATCCTCTTTATTATCCTCAAATTATGCGTGTATTTCTTAGCTTCGGCCGAGTAGATGCCGTGGTTGTCTATCTTATCTATACGTACTTTGCCCGATGCATGGATCACTTGCTCGTTGTTCAGCATCAGGCCAACGTGATTGATCCTGCCTTCGGCGTTGTCAAAGAAGGCCAGGTCGCCTAACTGGGCTTCCTGTATAAAGTTGACTACGGTGCCTTGTTCGGCTTGCAGGTAGGCGTCGCGTTTTAGGCTGATACCTTGCAGGCGATAGATGGCTTGTACAAATCCCGAACAATCCACACCACAATGTGTGCGTCCCCCCCAATGGTAGGGCACATTTAAAAAAGAACGGGCTATATCCTCCATTGGTTTGTCGGCCACAGTTTCACCTACGATCTCGAATAACTCGTTATTAATGTGACAGGTAGTGCCTTTTAAAAATGATAATGAACTGCCGATAGGGAGGTAAAAAATGCTATTGTCGGCTATCCTCCAGGCTTGGGTTACCGGCAAAGTGGTAAGCGGAATAACAGTATTTTGCAACGCCTGATATTCCTTTTGCGATAGTGCAACAAATTGCAGGCCGCTGGCCCAGCCTTCGTAACCGTCCATAGTGGTAATGATGCGGGCCCACTCGCCCTGCCACTCCATGATTTCAAAAGTTTCGCCGAATAACAATTGCGATACCTGCTCGCTTCGCGATGTTGGTTCGGCGCGGAGGGGTACGATCGCAAGGTTACAAATTCCGTATTCCATAGATATTTTTAAAACTACAAGTTGTACGTCGCTTTGTCTATAATTGTTTCAATAAAAAAGGGAATGTATAAAAAATACATTCCCTTGCTCAAATTTTAGCTAAAGCCGCAAGTTGTTAACCAACGTGCAGCCAATCTTTTTTAGCATGTAATTCCTCTTCTGTCTCGCGGATGTCTTCATCATCCACACAGCAGTCCACAGGACATACCGCCGCGCACTGCGGCTCATCATGGAAGCCTACGCACTCGGTGCACTTATCCGGTACGATGTAATAAATATCGTCAGACAGGGCCGCCTGAGTCTCCTCGGCATTAATGGTGTTACCATCGCCAAAATCAATAACACCTTTTAACGATGTGCCATCGCTAAAACGCCATGCGGCGCCGGCATCATATATAGCGTTGTTAGGGCATTCCGGTTCGCAAGCCCCACAGTTTATACATTCATCGGTGATCTTTATCGCCATTTTATATCGAATATCTTAATATACTACCTTAACTTTGTCCCTTAAAATAAGTTTGCCTCTTTCATTTTAAGATCGCAAATATAACAAAAAAATGAGTTAGAGGCTTCAAAAACCTCACCATCAATATGTCAAAATTACAAAAAGACCATATCGCGAGCGCCTTAGCTAAACTTGGACAACAACTAAGTGAACCACAAGGCGATGTGCAACACATCATCCAGACCGAACAACACTATAACGCATGGTTCACCCCGGATAGTGTCACCTCGGCCATCACCGCGTGGGGCGAAGCCCTTAACGAAACGGATATCGACACCTGGTTAAGCAAATACCTGCAACTATCAGGCCGCGAACCCAAAAAGGTAGGACTTATTTTGGCTGGTAATATTCCATTGGTAGGTCTGCACGATGTTTTGTCGGTTTTAGCGAGCGGGCATCATGCACTCATCAAAGCATCTACACAAGACGCGCGGTTGATAAAACAAGTGTTAAAATTATTGGTGGATATTGAACCTGCCTTTGCGGATCAATTTTCTTTCATCGAACGCCTGACCGATTTCGACGCCGTTATCGCCACCGGCAGTAATAACTCATCGCGCTACTTTGACTATTACTTTGGTAAGGTGCCTAACATTATCCGCAAAAACCGTAATAGCGTAGCCGTGCTGACCGGTAATGAATCGTCGGAAGAATTAAGTCGATTAGGCCACGATATCTTTGACTTTTACGGATTGGGCTGTCGTAATGTATCTAAATTGTTGGTGCCGGAAGGATATAACTTTAATCATTTTTTCGAGTCGATAGAAGATCAGAAAGCCATCATCCATCACCATAAGTACAATAACAATTACGACTACAATAAATCCATCTACCTAGTGAATGGTGACAAACACCTCGATAACGGCTTTTTGCTGGTGAAAGAGGATGAACGTATGGCATCGCCTTTAGCGGTAGTTTATTTTGAATACTACAAAGACGAGCAGGCCATTACCGAATTATTGCTGCGCGATAGCGACAATATCCAATGCATCGTAACCAATGTACCATTGCAAGTACCCAACCAAGTGGTCACTTTCGGCCAAAGCCAACACCCCGCGCTATGGGACTACGCCGACGGAATTGATACCATGGATTTTTTGGCAGATCTTTAAAATAACGATACCTTTGGTTTTCTGGGAGGTGAAAGGTAAAAGGCGAAAGGTTAAAGGTTTATTGCTTGCGATAAACATATATTAGGCATATTGGTTGATAAAGACCTTTCGCCTTTAACCTTTAACCTTTCGCCTTAACCTTCAGCCTCAAAGAAATGTATATAATAAAAGTTAAAGGCGTTGCCAAGATACCCGACTATGTGCAGCTGCGCGACGATAAGTTTACGCTGCTGGCTTATTTTAGGGTAGACAGGCCCGAGAAACATTTGGATAAAGTAGGCCTGGGTGATAAAAAAGACCAGATAATGGGTCTGGTGAACGAATTGCCTTTTGGGCAGATATTAAAATTGGAGCTATAATACCATGATAGGGAATACCATTATAAAATTGCAGGGAGCGGATATTTTTCAGGAGAAGCACCTGGTACTGAGTAACGTTAACCTGCATATTGATAAAGGCGATTTTGTTTGGCTGATCGGTGCGACCGGATCTGGCAAAAGCAGTTTGCTGAAGGTAATTTATGGCGACATCAATATCACCAATGGCGAAGGCCATGCCGGCGGGTACGATCTTAAAAAGCTGACCCAAAAGGACGTGCCATTTCTGCGCCGTAAACTGGGGATCGTTTTTCAGGATTTTCAGTTATTGACAGATCGCTCTATCGAAGATAACCTGCGTTTTGTGATGCAGGCCACCGGCTGGACCGACAAGAACCTGATCACCGAGCGTACGCTTGACGTGTTAGAGAAAGTTGGACTGCGCTCTAAAGTTAAAAAGATGCCGCACGAGCTATCCGGCGGCGAGCAGCAACGTGTGGTTATTGCCCGTGCGCTGATCAATGACCCCGAGATCATCCTGGCCGACGAACCTACCGGTAACCTTGATCCGGATACGTCTGAAGAAATCGTGATGCTGCTGAAACAGATTAGTCAATCAGGCACGGCGGTACTCATTGCCACGCACGATTATCATATCATCCGCACGTTCCCGTCGCGCATTATTAAATGCGAGACCGGTAAGGTTTTGGAGGATGTGCAGATAGCGTAGTTTAAGTCTGGAGTTGGAAGTCTTAAGTCAGAAGTCAA
Organism: Mucilaginibacter myungsuensis; assembly: GCF_015222005.1. Lineage (GTDB taxonomy): Bacteria > Bacteroidota > Bacteroidia > Sphingobacteriales > Sphingobacteriaceae > Mucilaginibacter > Mucilaginibacter myungsuensis. Next base: position 330,960 of record NZ_JADFFL010000004.1, read on the forward strand.
AATTATTTGATCATGGCATCCCCTTCTAACTTAGAACTTCTTACTCAAGACTTTGGACTCAAGACTTGGGACTTCTGACTTAAGACTTTTGGCTAAAACGACAGTACCCAACTGCCATCATCTGCAAAAATATTTCACTGCACTGACATGATGGCGCAAACCGCCACTTGGCAGGATACTTGTTTTGCACTACCCGCTAATGAATTTTAAAGATATGCTTAAAAAAAAGAAGACGGAAGATCAGGAACTTCACGATCTTCCTGAAGAAGTGTCAGCAGAAGATACTTTGACAGGTGATGATACGCCCGAAACTGAGACAGAGACCGAAACTCCTGAGGTTGCGGCTGGTCCGAGTGCCGAAGATAAGTTGAAAGACGAATTGGCCCAGGCTAATGATAAATATTTACGCTTATATGCCGAGTTCGACAACTTCCGTCGCCGCACCCGCGAAGAGCGTACCGAGTTGTTAAAGACCGCCGGTAAAGAAATGGTGGTAGCTATGCTGCCCGTGCTGGACGATTTTGAGCGTGCCGCCAAAGCCATGGAGAACTCTACCGATGTTAATGCCGTGAAAGAAGGTGTGGCGCTGGTTCAGCATAAGATCAAAAATATTTTAGGCCAAAAAGGTTTAACTGAAATGGAAGCCGTTGGTCAGCCATTTGATGCGGATATTCACGAAGCCATTACCAGCATCCCTGCCCCAACAGATGATATGAAAGGCAAGGTGATAGACCAGATGGAAAAAGGCTATTACCTGAACGATAAGGTAGTACGCTTTGCTAAGGTGATAGTAGGAGCGTAATTCAGTGATAAGTTAATCGGTGATCAGTTGATCGGGACCGGTGACTGTATCCAGTTGTTAAGACTGGTTAACTGCTCACTGGTCACTGGTTAACCGACCACCGATCACAGATAAAGAAGATGTCAAAAAGAGATTATTACGACGTATTGGGCGTTGCCCGGGGCGCTTCGGCCGAGGAGGTGAAGAAGGCTTACCGTAAGATGGCCATTAAGTATCACCCGGATAAGAACCCGGGCGATAAGGAAGCCGAAGAAAGCTTTAAAGAAGCGGCCGAGGCTTACGAGGTATTGAGCAGCCCTGAGAAACGTCAGCGTTACGATCAGTTCGGTCATTCGGCCAATGCCGGTTCGGCGGCCGGTGGTTACGGCGGCGGCGGCATGGATATGAACGACATATTCAGTCAGTTCGGCGATATATTTGGCGGTGGCGGCGGCAGCCCGTTCGAAGGTTTCTTCGGCGGCGGCGGTGGCCGTCAGGGTGGTGGCCGCAGGGTTGCCCGTGGCACCAACCTGCGTATCAAAGTAAAACTGACTTTAGAGGAGATAGCTAACGGTACCGAAAAGAAGATCAAGGTAAACAAACAGATCGTCTGTAAAACCTGCGATGGCAGCGGCGCGAAGGATAAAGCATCTTTCCAAACCTGTAAAACTTGTGGCGGACAGGGTTCGGTACGCAGGGTGACCAATACCATATTGGGCCAAATGCAAACCACCAGCACTTGCCCTACCTGTAACGGCGAAGGCACGCAGATCACCAATAAATGTACATCGTGCCACGGCGACGGTATTGTTAGAGGTGAAGAAACGATCACCATTAATATCCCTGCCGGTGTAAGCGAAGGCATGCAACTGAGCATGAGCGGCAAAGGTAATGCTGCCCCACGCGGTGGTGTACCGGGAGATCTGATCATCCTGATCGAGGAAACCCTGCACGAGACCTTAAAGCGCGATGGCCATAATGTGATCTACGATATGCATATTAGCTTTATTGACGCGGCCTTAGGTACCAGTGTAGAGGTACCTACCATTGATGGTAAAGCCAAGATCAAGATAGAACCAGGCACACAAGGTGGCCGTATCCTGCGCTTAAAAGGCAAAGGCGTACCCGAGGTAAACTCTTACAACCGCGGCGACCAATTAGTGCACGTGAATATCTGGACCCCAAAAGCCCTTAACCGCGAAGAGCGCGAAATATTAGAAAAACTACAAGACTCACCCAACTTTAAACCCAACCCGGGCAAGAACGAAAAAAGTTTCTTTGAGCGGATGAAGGAATATTTTGAATAGAGCCCCTGGCCCCTAAAGGGGAGGTAGAAAATAATTGACGGCCCGAAGTGAAAACTTTGGGCCGTTCTGCTTATAGACTTTTGTCATTCTAAGGAACGAAGAACCTTCTCTATGCGATAAAGTAGCCACTAACACCATACCACTGCTGCTGTACAAAGCGAGCGGAGGCCGGCGATGTGCGCCGGGCGACGTTAGGCTTGCGAGTTCTATCTTTGGCAACGATCGACAGTAAATAACAATGCTTAATTTAAAACTATTTTATTAGTTTGATCGGGTCTTTTCTTATCTTGCCTCATTAATAAGCTTATCACCATGTCGCCAAAGATCCGTAACCTGTTGCTGTTATTCCTTGCTTTACTAATGAACGCTTGTCAGCGTCGACAAAATGATGGACAAGGTAAGCAAACGCTGATCGAAGGCCGGGTTACAAACTTGCAGGTTTACCCACGCTACCGCTCCATGACGCTATCTGTTAAGGATTATGGCGGCGGCACATCAAACTACACCGCCGATATTAAGAAGGATGGCTCGTTCAAGATCCGTTTTACGCAATACATAGCCCAGGATGTAACGTTAGAACCGATGGTTGGCGTGCTGATCGCCCATCCCGGAGATAGTATCCATATCGATATCGACTTTGCCGATATCGGGAACGTGAAATTTTCTGGCGATGCCGAAAAGACCAATACCGATCTTTATCAGTACATCAATGGCAACTACGTTGTCAATGATAACGACGATCTGAAAAATTTTAACATCATGTTGTTAAAGGAATACAAAATAGCCAATGATGCCCTATATGCCGACCTGATGCGCAAACGTCAAGAATTCATCAACGAACACGACCCGAATGACGAGTTTAAAGATTGGACCGCCAATTATTTAAGAGTCAACTATATAAATACTGTTAGCGAATTTACCTGGCGGCACTTTCGGTATAAGCGTGCAAAGAAAATCGCTCAATACAATGCCGACAGTCTACAAGCCTACCTTCCTGCCGACGACGAGATCCAAAAGATCGTTAATTCAAATGTCTTTTACTCCGAGAGTTATGATATGGCTATACATACGCAACTACCTGTTGCAAAAAAGTCGGCGACAGACAACAGCAAAATGACTGATCTCACTATAACTGGTATCCCACAAAAAGCGGAACAAGCACTCTCTGGCAGTAGGTTCGATAGCAAGTCTGTCCACAGGGCAATAGAAGTAATGATCGCGTCGAGTGGCGATGATCGTATCAGGCAAGTACGTGCCGGCAAATTCTTTGAGTATCTCATAAATAATAATTTGTTGAAGGAATTTGAGGAAAACAGGCCGCTATTCGATTCTACCATCAACATACCATTTATCAGGGAGCCATTGTTAAAGAATTACGCCGCAGTAAAAGAGAACAAAGAGCAGCCGGAAATAGCGTCGGCCAAGACTTTAGGCGGATTGGATACGGCAGCGAAAGCTTTTATCCAGCCGATATTGCAAAAGCACCAAGGCAAAGTCATCTACCTTTACCTTTGGGGCACCTGGTGCCCGCCTTGTGTTAAAGAACTACCTAAAAAAAGCGCCATGATGGAACGCTTTAAGGGAAAAAATGTCGACTTTGTTTTTATCTGCATGGGAGAGACCGGGCAAAAGTGGCAAGAGATGATACGCCAATTTCATATTGAAGCGGCCGATAACTATTTTACCGACGTTAAGTTGACCAACAGCGTTTGGAAAGGGCTGGTTCGAGGTGGCATCCCTTATAGTATCCTGATCAATAAAAAAGGTGTGATTGTCGAGTCGGGCCACATGATCATGTCCGACCATAAAATATTCGAACAGTTGTAATTGAATAGCCTTTCACAACTCCGCCACAAAAGCGGCCCCAACGGTTTCGTTATCCTAAGAAGGTAAGCGTAGAGCCCCCGTGGAGTTTTTTAGGAATATCCAAGGCGTAAAACATATTTCCTTCTCTGCGTATTTATTCCGCTTTTTAGAGAAGATCTGCGGCCGTTCCGTTTTTACCGAGGAACTGCCTATCACATGGCCTTTATTTTTGACTTTTGACTTCTTACTTTTGACTTCCTACTTAACTCCCTATCTTCGTCACCATGTCACCAGAAAAAGCGCAACAACGTATCGAGGAACTTTCGGCCGAATTAAGGCAGCATAACTACAATTATTATGTGCTGGCTATGCCTACCATAGCCGATATTGACTTTGACCATAAACTGGCCGAACTGGCCGGCTTAGAGCAGCAATTCCCTGAGTATTTGTCGCCCGACTCGCCTACCCAAAAAGTTGGCGGCGAGGTGACCAAGGAATTCCAGAACGTGCGGCACAGGTGGCCTATGCTATCGTTGGGGAACACTTATAGTCCGCAGGAATTGGTGGAGTTCGATCAGCGGGTGCGCAAGTCTATTGGTGATAATTTTGAATATGTGGTAGAGCTAAAGTTCGACGGTTTGAGCATGAGCCTGACCTACAAAACGGGCCAGCTTTTACGCGCCGTTACCCGTGGCGACGGCGTACAGGGCGACGATGTGACCAGTAATATCCGCACCATACACAATGTTCCCAAGAAATTAAAACACGCCGGTTATCCCGATGAATTTGAGATACGCGGCGAGGTATTTATGCACCGCAAAGCTTTTGAGCGGTTGAACAACGAGCGCATAGAGAACGGCGAAGTGCCTTACGCCAACCCGCGCAACTTTGCCTCGGGCACAGTGAAACTACAGGACAGCACCGAGGTGGCCAAGCGCCCGCTGGATTGTTTCCTTTATGGCCTGTATACCGAAAAACAATTATTTAAGACCCATTGGGAAAGCCTGCAAGCTGTAAAAAGCTGGGGCTTTCATATTAATGACGATAGCAAACTTTGCAAGACCATTGATGAGGTTTTAGAGTTTATTAACCACTGGGATACCGAACGGTATAATTTAAGTTACGATATAGACGGCATTGTTATAAAGGTGAACAGTTACGCGCAACAGCAAGAACTGGGTTTCACGGCTAAATCACCACGTTGGGCTATCTCTTACAAATACAAAGCCGAGCGTGTAGAGACCGAACTGTTGGAGGTAACTTATCAAGTCGGTCGTACCGGCGCGGTTACGCCTGTGGCTAACCTTAAGCCGGTGCTGCTGGCAGGCACTACCGTAAAACGCGCCACCCTGCACAATGCCGACGAGATTACCGAACGCCTTAAACTGCACGAGCATGATACCGTGTATGTAGAAAAAGGAGGCGAGATCATCCCCAAGATCATCAGCGTTAATTTAGATAAACGTAAACCGGATGCCAAGGCTATTAAATACCTTACCCATTGCCCCGTTTGCGATACTTTGTTAGAACGCAAAGAAGGCGAAGCAGCCTGGTATTGCCCTAACGACGAAGGTTGCGCCCCGCAGATCACGGGCAAGATGCAGCACTTTATTGGTCGCAAAGCAATGGATATCGACGGCCTTGGCGACGAGACTATCAACACCCTGTACAACCGCAAATTCATCCGCCATATCAGTGATATTTACGATCTGCATACCCACATTGCTGATCTTAAACAGATGGACCGCTTTGGCGAGCAATCCATCAACAACATGCTCGACGGTATCGAAAAGTCTAAACAGATGCCTTTTGAGCGTGTACTGTTCGGCTTGGGTATCCGCTACGTTGGCGCTACCGTCGCCAAAAAACTGGCCATGCACTTTAAAAATATCGACGCGTTGATGGCAGCAAGTTTAGAAGAACTGACCGCGACCGACGAGATCGGCGAACGCATAGCTCAAAGCCTTACCGAATACTTTAGCGACACGCAGCACCGCGAACAGATCGAGAAACTCCGTGCCGCAGGTCTGCAATTGGTTGCCGAAGAAAAGACGATCGAGTTAGCCAGCGATAAACTGTCCGGCAAAACGTTCATCATTTCCGGCACGTTCGAAATGTCGCGCGATGAGCTGAAGGACATTATCGAAGCCAATGGCGGCAAGATCCTGAGCAGTATATCAGCCAAGTTAAATTACCTGGTAGCGGGCGATAATATGGGCCCGGCCAAGTTAGAAAAGGCTAATAAGTTGAACATCCCGATCATTAGTGATGCGGAGTTGATGGCAATGATAAAATAATTGTCATTGCAAGTTTATAGATTCCCGAAGGGACTTTGAAAGTACAATGACAACCCTAAGTCTCCCCTCTCGAGAGGGGACGCACTAAATTATTATAAAGCACAAACTTTCATTGGGGTGTGTTATCGCAGACCTTGCAAACTGAACACACCCCCGACCCCTCTCAAGAGGGGAAGCGAGACTTTAAAGCATTTTTCGAACAACGTGTCATGGGCAGCGTAGCGCAGCGATCTCAGAAGACAAGTAACGACAATGCATAGATAGTTCGCGTAGTCGAAATATCCTCGGGGACTGCCGCGTCGCCCTTCCGCACAACCTCGCACTCCGCTCCTCGCAGCAATGACAAATTAGATATTTCAGTAATTTCAAAGAGTGGTCTCTTATAGCTTCACAGCTATAAACGGCGCCGACGGCATCATAACCCATAACAAACCTTCAGGGGTCACAAACAATTCCTCCTCCCCTTGCTTTATCTATTATAAACTAAAGCAAAACATCATGTCATATACCGAAGAAAGCAACCTGCAGAACGAGCAGAACGATCAGCCGTCGGCAAATGTTAAGCATAAAGCCATGGAGGGCGAAGGAATGGGCGGCCATCAGTTTGGCGAGGACGGCAAAGCCACACCCATGGGCGACGACAAGGCCAATCCATCGCAGAACGCGGGTTACGCCAACCCGTATTTTGCCCGTACCGCACCATCCGACGAGGATACCGCCAATAATAATTTTAAAGCCGAAAGCCAGCAAGGCGAAGCTGACTATGACAGCGCCCATGGCGACCCAAAAGTCCCCGGCCCGCAAGAAGACCCCGAGCAGCAAAAAGTGGGTGAGGATACCAATGTAGAAGAGCCGGCCGAACAAACCGACGCGCCTGCTCCCGTAGAAGAGCCTAACGATAACCCGCCCGCAGGCGCTCCCGATACCGCTTACGAGGAACCCGGCCTTGGCGATCCGCAACCCGACCATGGCAGCGACGCAACAGAGTCGGGAGAGAACCCGGACGAATTTTTAAAATAGCTATACGCTGATACCAATAGCCGGGACATGCTAAATGCCCCGACTATAGGTACCAGTTACCAACGACGCTGTCTACTTACACCCAATAAGCGCCACAACCCTACCTTATGGAACAATTTGAACAAATAAAAAAACTACTCGATAACTCGCAGTTCTACTATATCATTACCACAGCAATGGATGGTAATTACAGTTATGTGAACGGCAATTATGCCCGCGCATTTAGCCATATTGATGCCGATATGGTGGGTAAGCCTTACTACATTACCATGCACCCCGACGATATGAAGGTTTGCGAACAGACCGCAGCTAAATGTTTCGCATCGCCAGATCGCTCTTTCCCCGCCACTATACGCAAACACAATGGCAAAGGTGGTTACATCAATACCCAATGGGAGTACCGGGCTATGTTTGATGAGCACGGAGCGCCTGCCGGTTTATTTTGCCTTGGCTACGATATTACAAAATATGTAGCCGCTAACGAGCAATTAGAGGTTGCTATATCTCAGATCAAACACAAAAATGATATGCTGGAGCAGATCGGCTGGGAGCAATCCCACATTATACGCAAGCCCTTGGCAAATATTATAGGGCTGGTAGGTATCCTCAGTAAGATGGATCTGGACCAAAACATGACCAATATCTGTAAAATGCTATTGCAAAGCGCCGCCGAACTGGACGACGCCATATATGGCATTGTACAAAAAACTAATTAAGCCGCTTTGCCGGCAGTAAATAGCGCGTTATTCCAACACCCATTTGTTACGCCTGCAACGCATACACTTATAGCGTTTGATAGGCAGAAAGAATAAAAATGTTTTCATCAAAAAGTTACGGTGTATGCGCTGCATATCCGATCGTTTTCCTCCGCACGAGCAAAACTTTTCTTCGACGACAAATAAGGGAGAAGCATTTTCCATTGTCAAGGTAGTTTAGCGCTTCTCATGACAAAGGTATAATTGGCTGATGTAAATATAGCTAATTGGTGTATAAAAACCAAATTTTGTGTCCTAAAAAATAAAGATAATACAGGCTTAACATCTTACACCTCTACCCTTACCATTTTACCTTTTTATCAATAAACGCGATCAGGCTTTCGGCCATGGCCTGCTGCTCCTTTGCATTCGGGTGCCCGCTGGTATTTTTATAAGCGAACATGTGGGTGTAAATACGCTGGTCTTTTAAACCTTCCACCGCTTGTGCGATATATTTCGGCCATGGCGACCCGGCCTTAGTAGCATCCATATTGCCCAATGCGCAAATGATCTGCGCCTTAGGGTATTTGCCACGCACCGACCGTATAAAGTCCTGATAATAGGATATTATTATGGCAGCCGGCGGCGGCGTTGTGCCAAACTTGGCCTTAAACTGCTCGTGATCTTTCATATTCACCAACCACGAGTCGTTCTGGAACAAGTTCACCACCACCAGATCAGGTGTATAGCGTTTAAAGTCCCATTTACTTTTGGGGTCGGTAGGGTCAAGCAGGTCATACATCTCGGGCATTGTCTGCGGAAACCAGCTGATCAGGATACCTATCCCGCTGCGGGCTATACAGTTATAGTCGGCATTAAAGTGCCGGGCCGTAATGGCCGCATAGCTTTGGTAATGATCTTCATACGGGCTGGTGCCGCGGTCTTTACCCGTAGTGTCCAACACAGCATAACCACAGGTGATAGAGTTGCCGTAAAATTCCATCCTGCGTTTGGCCGGCTTAGGTGCCGCCAGCATCTTGCCGCCTTCCACATCAAACCCGTAAAAGAAAACCTTACCCATGGTCCACTCGGTACGTTTGAATAATTGGAGCGTGTGTTTGCCTTTGGTCAATCCACTGATGGTTGTGGTGATTTTGTTTGGTTTAGCATCATGAATGATCCCATGCATCTTGCCATCTAATATCTGAAGCACATAATTATCAGCCTTCTCGTCGAGCGTAGCGAAACTGATCCCAGTCCCCTCAAAATTCACCTTCACCGACGACCCCGACCATGGCAGCACCGCCGCAGAATCTGTCATACCGATACGCCCCATGTAGCGTACCCGACTATCGTTAAATTTGATCTGCTGGGCAAAGGTGAATTGGGCAAGGGTGAGGAACGTGAAGAGGAGTAACAGTTTTTTCATGGGCGACGATGTGGTATGGTTAAATATAGAGGATATTCTCTCAGTAACCCCGTTAGGGGTTTAATATCGGTAGCAAAAAAAACCAAAATAGTCGAAACGGCTCCGTAGGTGCCAAACTGAATGTTGCATACCTACGGCATGCTTATCTTCTTAACTGATATTTCCTACCGATATATTGCACCTAACGGCGCATAGAATATCAGCTCCAAGATGTGGGTAGTGGTCCACAAGGAGGTAATCGAAAAACCATCAGAAAACCAACGCTCCGGCGTTCCATCTTTACCGGCAGCCCCGTTCTATGTCCAAGTTTTGCCCCATCGCACGTAGCCCGCCCTTCGCAAAAGCTTTCCCGACGCTCGGGTTTAGGTTGAAGCGGTCTGTGTTGTCTGAACCGCTGATCTGAATGATTTCTTTGATTTCGCTGATCGACAAGAGTCATGTCCTAAAAAAGTCGATACTCCTTAATTTTGTCCATTGGAGTGTTTACAGATCTCGTCCATCAGTGGGATTATTAGCATCAGCGAATATCAACGGTTCAGAGAAACAAAAAAGCCACGACGCATCGTGGCTCTGTAAAGGTTTAACCTAATTTAATCTATCGCGATACTATCCAACGCCCGCTCCATGGCCTGCTCTTTAACATCCGGTACTTTCAGCCCTTCGGCACGGAAGACGGTCACATCCGTCATACCCAGCAGACCAAGGAAACGCTGCAGGTATGGTGCCACAAAATCATTCTCCTTACCCGGCCCTTCTGAATAGATACCGCCCGACGACATGGCCACATAAACCTTCTTGCCCAAAACTTTACCCACCGGCCCTGTCTCACCGTATCCAAAGGTCACGCCGGCACGGGTGATATGGTCTATCCAAGCTTTCAGGGTAGACGGGATGGTAAAATTATACAGCGGCGCGCCGATCACAATAATATCGGCAGACAGCAGCTGGTCCACCGCCTGGTTAGAAAAACGAATGGCCGACTTTTGCTCGTCGGTCAGCTGATCGCCGGGGGTGAAAAAAGTTTGCAGGGTCTCGGGTGTCAGGTGCGGAATGTCGATGGTGTTCAGGTCTACCTCTTCTACTGTACTGCCCGGGTATTTAGCTTCTATCTGTGCTACAATGGCATCGCCCAGCTTAACACTGTACGACTCTGTTCCCATTATGCTCGACTTTAAATGAAGGATCTTTTTCATAACAATTTGCTTTGATCAATTAATGCAAGCAAAGCTATGGCGGCTGGAGGTGCCTGCACCCCTACTTACCTAAAGGAAAGCGCTAACCTTTAGGTAAGTAAGTATATTTGCATCATGAAGATGATCGTGAACAACAGCCTGCCCAGTCATGCCGAATGCAGCAACTCGCTTAAGAACGTGTTGGACGCGCTATATGTACTCAATGGCAAATGGAAGCTGGCCCTGATCCTGTACCTGATGCGATCGCCCAAGCGCTTCAACGAGATACAAGCCGATGTGACCGGCATATCGGCCAAGATATTAGCCAAAGAGTTAAAGGACCTGGAGTTGAACGGCTTCATTACCCGCACGGTGTACTCCACCACGCCGGTCAGCATCATTTACGAGGCCACCGACTATGCCCACTCTCTAAAAAGCGTATTAGGCGAACTAAGCGCCTGGGGCGAACACCACCGCGAAAAGATCAAAGAAAGCATGCGGAGAGGGGCGTGAAATTTAAACTACGAAAGCACGAGGTATCGTGGCTCTACGTAAATTTCATTGTAGAGACGCAATACCTTGCGTCTCCCGTTCGTATATCCTCAGACCACTTCCGCAAGCAACTCGTCCAGATTGCCGTGTGCCATGGTGAAACCTTCGGCAAAGCCTAATTCTAATATCCTTTGCAGATCGGCTTCCTCGTCGAAAGTTAGCGTGGTGGTAACGTTGGTGCCTCCCTCGGCTGATTCGAACTCTATCAGAAAATTCATCACCGGGAAACTGGTATCCTCGTTCCAGTCCGCATCGGTAAATTTAACGCTGTAGCTAAAACTGCGCCCTTGTTTGATAGAGCCGAATGTCCCCTCGCAATAGTTGCCCACACCCTCCGGCCCCACCATGGCATATCGCCATAGTCCACCCTCGGTAAAGTTCAGTTCCCTTGTCTCGGCACGGTACGGGCGTGGTGCCCACCATTTATCCAGGATGTCGGCCTCGGTCCAGGCACGCCATACCTTTTCAATCGGGGCAGCGAAGCCGCGTACCACGGTCAGTTTTTTGTTGGGCAGATCTTTGGTGACCTCTGTTTGTGTTATCATAAGCTATAATTGGTTTATATGTCTTTTAATACCTCATCTAACTGACCGAACTTGTCGTCCCACAGGTTGCGGAAGGTGGCCATCCATTGGTCTATCTCCTGCATCTTTTTGGCGTTGATGTGATAATGGATCTCGCGCCCTCGATATTCTAACTTCACGGCATGGGCTTGGGCCAGCACCCCAATGTGTTTGGATACCGCCTGCCGCGACATGTTGAAATGCTCGGCCAGGGCATTGGGTGTCATTACTTGTAAAGCCAGCAGGGTAAGGATGGCCCGGCGGGTAGGATCGGCTACGGCCTGGAAGATATCGCGTTTTGCGGTGTTCATATTATTTGCAACCATTCAGTTGCAAATATAAACGCAACCATTTGGTTGCGCAAATTTTATTTTAATTACAAATGCGAAAAAAGCGCGTGAATTTCAACTTCAAACGTCAAAATTCACACGCTTTTCAAACGCTTTTTGCCAAGCGCCAAGCTATTTCAGATACACATAAGTGATGCCGTCACCGCCCCTGTCCAGGTGTTCGTCTTCCATATGGCTGACTTGCTCATACTTTTTCAGGTAGCCACGGATCAGCTTGCGGAGGATACCGTCGCCTTTACCGTGCAGCACTTTCAGGTTGCCGAAACCCATCATAATGGCACGGTCTAACACTTTTTCTATGGCGTACAGGGCTTCCTCGCCACGCATACCGCGCACATCTATCTCGGGACTAAAGTTGGCCACATCTGACGTATTGGACAGGTTGCTGCGGCGCATTTCTTTAGGCACTTCTTTCTTGGACACCTTTTGCACCCGCTTCTTCTTCACTACGGTACGCAGCTCACCAATAGCCAGGATCACGTTATCTTTTACGATCTCCATCACTTGCCCTGTCGTGTCCGAATCGGTGAGTTTTACCCAATCGCCGATCTTAATTTCTTCGTCTACAACCGGCTTAGCGGCCTCGGCAGTTTTGACGGTATTTTTTTGCGCGGCCTTATTCAGGTTCTCGCGTAGTTCCTTGGTCTTTTCTTTATCGGCCTGATTGCTCTTGATCTCGGATATGGTATTCTCTACCAGCCTGTTCGCATCTAAAATAATACTCTTAGCCTGCTGCTTAGCATCGCGGATCAGGGCGTTCTGGTTCTCTTCCAGATATTTTTTCAGTTGCTCGTTCTCGGTAAGCAGGGTATTGACACGACGTTGCTGCTTATCCAGTTGCAGTTTGGTATCAAATATCTCTTTCTTCTCGCGCTCCAAATCAACTAACAGGGTATCAACCTTTTTTTGACCGATGCTGATCTTATTTTTAGCCAGGTTAAGCACATTTTGCGGCAGACCTATCTTTTGGGCTATCTCAAAAGCGTAGCTGCTGCCCGGCTTACCAACCTCCAGCATGTACATCGGTTTCATTTGCTGATTATCGAACAGCATCGATGCATTTTCTAAACCGTCTGTGTTACTGGCAAATATCTTCAGGTTGCTGTAGTGCGTGGTCACCATGCCCTTTACCTTTTTGTGATTGAGGGATTCAAGTACGGCTTCGGCTATCGGCCCGCCAAATTGGGGGTCGGTACCGGTACCGAACTCATCTATCAGGATCAGCGTTTTGCCGTTGGCGTTCTCTACAAAATGCTTCATCTTGCTCAGGTGAGCACTGTAAGTACTTAGGTCACTTTCAATGCTTTGGTCATCGCCAATATCAACAAACAACTGGCGGAACACCCCTACCGTACTGCTTTCATCAGCAGGGATCAGCAGACCGGCCTGCACCATCATTTGCAGCAAACCTACCGTCTTCATACATACAGACTTGCCACCGGCGTTAGGTCCGGACACTACCACTACACGTGTGCCTTCATCTATCTGCACGTTCAACGGCACTACCGTTTTGTGTTCCTTTTTAAAACTCAAATACAGTAACGGGTGGCGGGCATTGATCAGTTTGATGGTAGCATCGTTGCTCAACTGCGGCAACTCACCTTCAATATCAATGGCAAATAAAGCCTTAGCACGCACAAAGTCCAGCTTAGTAAGTAAGCCATGGTATGACAATAAAAGCGGCACATAAGGGCGCAATTCATCTGTCAGCGTGGTCAGTATCTTCACTATCTCGCGACGGCGCTCAAATTCAAGGTCGCGCACTTTATTGTTCAGGGCAAATACCTCTTCAGGTTCCATATAAACGGTCTGCCCCGAGGCTGATTCGTCATGGATAAAGCCTTTCAGTTTACGCTTATTTTCAGCCAATAATGGGATACACAGGCGGCCATCACGGATGGTCAGCGAACCATCTGCCGTCCAGCCACTGCTGCCGGCGGCTTTGAAGATCTGGTCTATTTTACGGCGGGCTTCCTGTTCGGCTTTGGCAATACCGGATGTTATCTCCTGCAACTCCCGCGACGCGTTCGGCCTGATCTTGCCTTTGGCATCGATCACCAAATCTATCTTTTTCAGGATAGCTTTCTCTATCGGCAGATGCTCAAAAAGGGCTTCCAGATTAGGGTATTGGCCTTCGCGCTCGTTAAAATAGGCGATCACTGCGTACACCGTGGTCAGCGATGCCTGCACGCGGTAGAACTCGTCCTCAGTAAGGAAAGTGCCTTCTATACGTGCTTTATTAGCCAATACCTTAATATCGAACAATTGATTGATCGGCAAAGCCGAGTCATGCTGCAGGATGGTCTTAAATTCGGCGGCCTGACTCAGGAACTTGCGGATCAGCTCCCCATTGTTCATCACCTGTATCTTGGCCACCATCTCGCGGCCCATTTCGCTTAAGCAATGGGCACTGATCAGCGACTTGACATCGGTAAAACCTAATTTATCGGCACTATTTAACGGGTACAGCATTATTTAATTTAGCAGTATCTCGCGCCGGATCAGCCGACGAAGATGGTATCTTATTTAACGAGTCGGTTTTCTTCTCGAGTATCTTGATCACGTTGTCGTACATTTTGTTCAGCTGTATCGGATGTTTTATATACCATTCAAAGCTTTTACGAAATTTGGCGGTGTCGGTATTATGTTTCCTGAACATCTCCACATAATAGCCCATACCATACCTGAACAGACTATCGCCCTGTTGCGGCGTGGTCACCAGGTCGCCGTCTATGACATGCACATTGGCCAGCAGAACGGTCATGCGCTCCTCATCGATAAGATCGGCAGGCACTTTTTCACCTTCGGTGCACGATGCTAAAACAAGCATCGCTAAAAAAAACAACTTATACTGTATGCGCATTTTGTAATTTAGCGGCGTTAAACCGGGCAAAATTACGGATAAATGAGTATTGCAGATAATCTTATAGCTATTAAAAAGGAAACCGACCAAAATAATGTAACGTTGGTGGTTGTATCAAAAACCAAACCTAACCAGGACATTATGGAAGCCTACGATGCAGGTCAGCGTATTTTTGGTGAGAACCAGGTACAGGAATTGGTTGAAAAACACGAGGCACTGCCTAAGGACATTGAGTGGCACCTGATCGGTCACCTGCAAACTAATAAAGTAAAATACATTGCGCCGTTCATCAGCATGATCCATTCGGTAGATAGTATCAAATTATTGCAGGAGATCAATAAGCAAGCTATCAAAGCTGACCGCGTTATCGACTGCCTGCTACAGATCTACATTGCCGATGAAGAGACCAAATACGGCCTCAGCTTTGATGAGGCGATCGAACTGTTACGGAGCGATGAATTTGCCGAACTAAAGAACATCCGCATACGCGGATTGATGGGCATAGCCACCAATACCGATAACGAAAAACAGATCAAAGAAGAGTTTTACGAGTTAGATACCTTCTTCGACGGCATCAAGCAAAGCTATTTCCGTAAGGAGGATAGTTTTGATGAACTGTCGATGGGCATGTCCAGCGATTACCATATCGCTATAGAGCAGAACAGCACTATGGTACGCATAGGCAGCACTATATTTGGAGCAAGACAATATCCGGATCAGAATTTACTGAATTAGAGAATTAACAGAATAACCTATTTGAACCACATCCTGAAAATTTAACAATTCTGAAAATTCTGATCCATGATAAATTTACGAGTAGCCAAAAAAGAAGATTGCCCGCGATTAATGGAACTGATCCATGAGTTAGCCTTATTTGAGCGCGCGCCAGAGCAGGTCACCGTTACCCTGACCGAGTTTGAGGAGGCCGGCTTTGGCCCTAAACCGGTTTGGAAGACCTATGTGGCCGAGGATGACGGCATTATCATTGGTATGGCGCTTTATTATGTGCGCTACTCTACCTGGAAAGGTCAGCGGTTATATTTGGAAGACCTGATCGTGACCGAGGCTTATCGTGGCAAGGGAGCGGGTAAACTATTGTTCAACCGCATGGTGCAGGAGGCTTACGAATTGGGCTTTAACGGCATGACCTGGCAGGTACTGGACTGGAACGAGCCGGCCATTAAATTCTACAACATGTACGAGGCGGCTATCGAGCCGGGTTGGTTGAACGCATCTTTATCGAAAGAGCAATTAGCGGCATATAAAGCCTAACGGCAACAAAAAGAGCCTGTGAGTGTATTACAGTAGATAAATACTGAAGCTATGAGATACCTATTCTTTTTATTTGCTGCTTGTTTGATGCTGAGCACCGGTTGCCTTTGGGAAGCCCAAAAAAAGTCGGAACCTGATATCACAAGCGATACTTTGCACTATCAATATACCACCTTTAAACACCGAGCACCCGACTGCGGCGATAAAGCCGATAGCAATTGCACGGTCATCAGTATCGAATATCCGGTTTTTGAGGGTCAACCTACGTTGAATGACACCATTAGGCACCGCGCAGCTACCTTATTCACGGTGAATAATACGCCTGATACTAATTTAAATGCTTTTGCCGAAAAATTCATCAAGGCTTACCAAACAGATATGGTGAACCGTAACAGCAAGATCAGCTATACGCTGGAAACGAAGCTAATAGTAACACGCCAGGATTCGGCGCTGCTAACTACTACCTTGTCCGGCTACAGCTTTCAGGGAGGGGCGCACGGCAGTAGTTTAACCATGTTTATTAATTGGGATACAGAGGCTAAACGTTACATTGCCTTAACTGACCTTTTAACTGACGGTGCAAACAAGGGCCTCGACTCGGTTGCGCAGAGCATTTTCCGCAAGCAAGAGAAACTGACACCAACCCAATCGCTTAAGGACAATTACTTTTTCACTAACGACGTATTTGCTTTGCCCGATAATTTCATGATCACGCCTACGGGCCTGCGTTTCCTGTATAACGAATACGAAATTAAGCCCTACGCTGCCGGGCAGACAGAACTTTTTATACCTTACGATCAAATAAAACCGCTGTTGAAGCCCAACACGGTCGTGTCACAATACATACATTAAATGCTGGTCTACAAATTCGGAGGGGCATCGGTAAAGGATGCCAAAGGGGTGATCAACCTCGCAAATATCGTTCAACAATGTGATCAGCCTTTGCTGGTGGTGGTATCGGCCATGGGCAAAACCACCAATGCCTTAGAAAAACTGACCCGCGCCTACGTGAACGGCGACCACGATATGCACAGCATCTTTGACGAGATCAAGCATTTTCATTATGATATCGCCACCAAACTCTTCAATGGTGAGGACGACGTTCATGTGCAACTGAACAACACCTTTGTGGAGATAGAATGGATGCTGGAAGATGAACCGCAGGATAGTTACGATTTCATCTACGACCAGATCGTCTCCATAGGAGAGTTGGCGGCAACCCGCATCGTTAATGCTTATTTAACACATTATGGCATCAACAGTACCTGGTTAGATGCCCGTGGTTACATCCTGACCGACAATACTTATCGCGAAGGCGTTATAGACATGGAGAAAAGCCGTGAATGCATCCAAAAGGATATCCCCGCTTTGCTTCAAAAGCAAGTGGTGATCACGCAGGGATTCATCGGCGGTACGTCGGAGAATTTCACCACCACATTAGGCCGTGAAGGGTCGGATTATACCGCGGCCGTGTTCGCGGCTTGTTTAGGCGCTAAGTCGGTAACAACTTGGAAAGATGTCCCGGGGATACTGAACGCCGACCCGAAGCTGTTTAACGACACCGTCAAATTTGATGAACTGACCTATAACGAAGCTATCGAGATGACTTACTATGGCGCAACAGTGATCCACCCGAAAACCATCAAGCCATTACAGAACGCGGGTATCCCGCTTTATGTAAAGTCGTTCAAGCACCCCGAAGAGCCGGGCACGGTGATCAAAGAACACGCGCACGTGAAGTATATAAAGCCGGTGATCATTGTTAAGCAAGACCAAACCTTACTATCGGTATCAGCTAAAGATCACTCGTTTATATCCGAGGATCATTTGGGCGATATCTTCCGTTTGTTCGCCAAGCACCATGTGCATATCAACATCATGCAAACATCGGCCTTAAGCTTCAGCGTTTGCTTCGGCTTGGAGGAAGAGAAATTTGATGCTTTGCTTTGCGATTTGAAAGAGGACTTTAAAGTAAAATACAATAACGAACTTACCCTTTACACCCTACGCCATTACGACCGCGACGCTTTGCTGGAAGTTGTTGGTGATAAAAGAGTATTGTTAGAGCAAACCAGTAGGAATACAGTGCAGGTAGTGGTGAGGTAGCTGTCTGAAACGCTGATCAGAATGATTTAGTTGATTTCGCTGATCATAGCAAATTTTGATATTTGAGTATGATGCAATCTCGATGATCAGCGAAATCATTTTGATCAGCGAGAATCAGCGGTTCAGACGATCCCTCCACCCCGGTTTCTTTTTTTCCAAATTAAGGTTAGCTTTGTTTTGCTTGAAATATAAACCAATATAAACTTACTGAATGAAGCCGCCTGTAGACGCAACCACCGTCCCGCAATTTATACGGAATACTGTAGCGCACATCCACCCGCTTACCCACCCGTTCTTACAACACAAGGTAGGTAACGATTGGAAGGTGATCACCTACGGTGAGGCTTTGGCTAAGATAGATGCCGTATCGGCATGGATGCTGGATATTGGCGTAGCCAAAGGCGACCGCCTGGGACTGATCATTGAGAACGGTCCCGATTATGTATTCTATGATCAGGCTTTGCAACAGATCGGTGCGGTAAATACTTCTATTTACCCTACCCTTTCGGAAGCGGAGATAGAATACATCCTGAACGATTCGGGCGCGAAGACCATTTTAGTAGGAAACCCATTCTTGTTGCGTAAAGTATTAAAGATCGCCAACAATTGTCCGGCATTGATCCGCATCATCCCTGCTTTTGACGATTTTGAAAAATATACCGATAAAGTGAGCTTGAACGCCGGCGTGATCGGCTTTCAGCAATTAATAGCCGAGGGGACGGCATTGGTAGAGAAACATCGCAACGCTATTAACAGCGCACGTGAAGCTATCTTACCGTCGGATCTGTCTTGCCTGATCTATACATCCGGCACTACCGGCACGCCCAAAGGTGTGATGCTTACGCACCATAACCTTACTGAGAATGTGCGCGTAAGCCTTCACCAGATCCCGGTGATCGAATACACGGACCTATTCCTTTCCTTCCTGCCGCTGTCGCACGTTTTTGAGCGTACGGCTACCTACCATATTTGTTTGGCCATGGGCTGTCAGATCGCCTTTGCGCAAAGTCTGGAATTGTTGGCCAAGAACATGGGCGAAGTTAGGCCGACCGTGATGAATTGCGTTCCGCGTTTGTTAGAACGGATACAGGATAAGGCGATGAAGAACGGCACATCGGCCGGCGGTGTAAAATCTAAGATATTTTTATGGTCCTTAGGTATCGGCAAAAAATATCGAGAGGTGTTAGAGTCGGGTAAAAAACCGGGTTTCATTTTATCGCAAGAACACAAACTGGCTGATAAGTTGGTATTCAGCAAGATCAAAGAAAAGACCGGCGGCCGGTTAAAGTTCATGATATCGGGCGGTGGCGCGTTGCCTAAAAATGTGGGCGAATTTTTTGGTGACCTTGGTATTAAGATATTAGAAGGTTTTGGCTTGACCGAAACATCGCCGGTTATGAGCGTGACGGAATACCACCGCCAGGTTTACGGCACGGTAGGTCGCATCATTCCGGGTATCGAGGTAGGCATCCAAAACGTAGATACCAAGCAGATCTACACCGTACAGACCTATGATAATTTTAAAGAGGACTACACATCCGAAGAAGGCGAGATCATAGTTCGAGGTCACTGCGTTATGAAGGGATATTATAATAAGCCCGAGGAAACCAAAGTAGCTATCGACCCGGAAGGTTGGTTCCACACCGGCGATATCGGTCGTTTTTACAAAGGCAACCTGCAGATCACAGACCGCTTGAAGAACATGCTGGTGAACGCCTACGGTAAGAACATCTACCCTACCCCGGTAGAGAATACCTACCTGAAGAGCCCTAAAATAGAAGCTGTATTCCTGATTGGTGATAAACGCGAATATGTCACTGCCATCATCACCCCGGGCCGGGAGACCTTGCAGGAGACCTTCGGGCTGGATAACGCCTTTTTTGAGCAGCCGGATCTGTTCATCGAGGATCAGAATATCATCGACTGGATCAGTCAGGATCTGCGCAAGTATGGTAATGAGTTGGCCAAGTTTGAGCGTATCAAAAACTTCAAGGTAAAACGCAATCCGTTCAGTATGGACGAGGGCGAGATCACCCCTACCATGAAACCGAAACGTAAGGTGATCGAGAAGAAATACGCCGACGCTATAGACGAACTGTACCAACAGGCCGTCGAGGCGGACTAAAGTACCGGCTTAGACCGTTTCGTGACCTCATCCTGACGGCAAAGACAGCAGTTTTGGCTTCCGAAACTGCTTTTTTCTGCTATATTTGGGGGACATGCTAAAAAGAGAATACATTAAAGACTTCATTCTGATCATAGCGGCCATCTTCTCGGCCGCCATGGGCATCAAGGGTTTCCTGTTATCCAGCCATTTTATCGATGGCGGGGTTACCGGTATCTCCATGCTGATCGCCAACCTGACCAACATCCCTATCGCTATATTGATCTTTGTGATCAACCTGCCGTTCTTATGGTTGGGCTTCCGTAAGTTGGGCTGGGGTTTTGCAGTTAAAAGTATGCTGGCTATCGCAGGCCTGTCCTTATGTTTGGCGTTTGTTCACTTCCCGGATGTTACGCACGATAAATTACTCACTGCGATCTTTGGTGGCTTATTTATCGGTGTAGGGGTTGGTTTAGCTATCCGTAGCGGTGCTGTGTTGGATGGCACCGAAATAGCCGCTTTGCTATTAAGCAAAAAAGCCCAGGTAGTGAAAGTAAGCGACGTTATCCTGATCCTAAATGTATTGATATTCGGCGCGGCGGCTTTCTTACTTAATATCGAATCGGCACTGTATTCTATCCTTACCTACATCTCAGCATCGCAAATGATCGAGTTCATTTTGAACGGTATCGAGCAGTACACGGGAATCACCATCGTATCTACTAAAAGCGAGCAGATCCGTTTGGCTATTACCGAGCATCTTGGTCGAGGTGTAACCATTTACCAGGGCAAACACGGCTTTGGCAAGGATGGCATGATCAATGATCCGCGGGATATTATCTTCACCGTGGCTACCCGTTTAGAGATACCATCTGTAAAGCGCGAGATATTGGCTATAGATCCCAAAGCTTTTATTGTACAACAAAGTATAGAGGATACGACAGGAGGATTGCTGAAACGGAAAGGGTTCCATTAAACGCTATGCTGTCATTATGCTTAGCGTCATTGGGCCATTTGCTTCACTGTGATTTGGAGACATATCTTTCGGACTTTCCGTCTTCCCGACTTACCCCTCACTCATCCAATATCGCCAGCAACTCGTTCAATTCACGTACCTTGTCGGTAGACCCTAAAGCCTCGTAAGCACTGATAAGATTGCGCAGGATACGTTTAACGATATCGGTATTGCTGCATGGTTCGTAAAAATGGCGGTCGGGTTTCAAGTTTAACTGTTTTAGGAACATGTCCACATCCCTTCTGCCAAATACAAAACCTTTATTGAAGGCATTGATGTAGAAAAGTACGCCGCCTTCAAATTCCTGGCTGCGGCTTTCGTCCATATAGGCCAGGATAAAATGTTGCGGCAAATTAACTCCATAAACAGGCACGTCCAGCTTTTGGGCTATGATAGCGTAAATAATGGCTAAAGATATCTGGTTACCCTTTTTGGTCTCTAATACCTGGCTCAGGTAGCTATTTTGCGGATCTTGGTGATTGGCCGTATTACCACTGAAGCCGTGAATAGCATATAACACATGATTGATCAGCTTAATGTGATCGCTTGGGCTGGCATCATAGATCATCTGCAGCCAAATGTCGCGTTTAATGGCCTCGATCTGATTGATCACCTTTTGCTCGTCGAGGTCGGGATATTGATATTTATTCAAGATCAACGCACCTTGCAGCAGGTCGAACGCGCCGCCGTGGTACCAAAGGCTTAGATCTTCTTTTAACGTGCGGAACTGTATCTCGTGCACCAGGTTAGCTATGCGGTCCTGTTGTATTGGGTCAAATGCTTCGCCAAAGGCTGACTCCAGATATTCGACCACCTCGCTGCCGTAGGACAGCAGTTTATCATGTACGTGTTCAAATATCTCGCGGTCCGGATCATCCAGCAAGCGTATCAATGACTCTATTTCCTTGGTATTCTCTATCATTTTCCGTCCCCGGCCAAAAATATTAATTGTTTGGTTAATTTTACAGCATGTTAAACATCAGGTTCGCTACCGACTTTCTGTTACATCGGTTAAGCGCCAATACCAGGCATGGCGTGCACTCGCCCTTTGTTTACCGGCTGGTTGATAAAGTAATTTACGACTTTTCTGACCAAAAAGTATATCAACCCATAGAGGCTGCCCGAA
The DNA here is from genome assembly GCF_015222005.1 of Mucilaginibacter myungsuensis. GTDB lineage: Bacteria > Bacteroidota > Bacteroidia > Sphingobacteriales > Sphingobacteriaceae > Mucilaginibacter > Mucilaginibacter myungsuensis. Next base: position 353,418 of record NZ_JADFFL010000004.1, read on the forward strand.
AAAAACTTCTGGCTGACGATCGCTCCATCACCGTAACCGACTTGGGTGCCGGATCGCACCTGAACAACAACAAGACCAAACAGGTAAGCGTAATAGCCAAGAACGCCCTAAAATCGCCACGCTTGGCCCAGCTGATATATCGGTTAGTGGCCGATCAGCAACCAAAGAACATCGTCGAATTAGGTACTTGTTTAGGCATCACCAGCCTTTACCTGCAACAAGCCGCGCCTGAAGCCAAGGTTTATACTCTTGAGGGTTGCCCGCAAACCGCAGCCGTGGCCGGCGAAGTTTTTAAACAGAATGGCGCTGATAACATCGAGCAGATCGTAGGCAACTTTGACGATACCCTATACCCGTTATTAGAGTCCACACCCAAACTGGACTTTATATACGTTGACGGCAACCACCAAAAAGAAGCCACTTTACGCTACTTTGAATGGTGCCTGCCGCGCGTGCACGAAGGCAGCCTGCTCATCTTCGACGATATTTATTGGAGCCAGGGTATGAAAGAAGCCTGGGCGCAGATCAAAGCTCACCCGGATGTTACTGTTACGGTAGACCTATTCTGGATAGGATTGGTGTATTTTAAAAAAGGACAGGTGAAAGAAGATTTTAAGATAAAGTTTTAAGGACGGTGTAACAAATGGGCATACCCATCGTTCTAAACGCCGAACGATGTTAAGATCTTAGCCTTCAAAATATTCTGTATCTTTGCATACCCAATTAAAATTAATAACGATTTGAGAATTACCCCTAAAACAATGACCCGGACGGCGGTAGCAGCCCTGGTATTTTCGGCGATCGGCTTTTCGGCAACAGCCCAAAAACTTCCCGGCTCGCAAGAAGCAAGTTTACGCGCCCCCTCTGTTGTGAAAATAGACGGCAAGCTTAACGAGTGGAACGATGCTTTACAGGCGCAAAACAGCAGCACCAGTTTGCAGTATTCGGTTGCTAACGATGATGCTAACCTTTACTTTGTGCTAAAGTCTACCGATCAGATGAATAACAACAAGATCATTGGCGGTGGCGTTAACATTACTATTAACACCCAAAATAAAAAGAGCGATAAAGATGCTTACCAAGTGATCCTGCCCGTAGACCTTAAAAAGTTGGGCAGTATGATGATGAGCATGCGCTCGTCTATAGGCGCTAATGGTCAGCCGGATTCGGCCGCTTTGGCGGGTATGCGTAAGAAAGCAGTGTCGGCATTCCGTGATATTAATCTGGTGAACTTTAAAGGCATCCCTGATAGTACGCTGTCTATCTATAACGAATACGGCATCAAAGCATTTGTTGATTTTGATAATAAAGGCGCACTTGTGATGGAAGTAGCCATTCCGTTAAAAGAAATGAAGATGGATGCAAAGTCATCCTTCAATTATAACATCAAACTGCCGGGCATTAATATCCAGGCCATGATGCAGGCTGCTATGTCGGCCGGTGCTATGGAAAGCGCAAGGACAACTACAGTTCAAGCCCCTCCTCCCCCATCCGGTGGCGGCGGCGGTGGTTTCGGTGGTTTCGGCGGCGGAGGCGGCATCCCGCGTAATATGGGCGATATGGCCAATATGGTAAGCCCTACCGATTTTTGGGGCAAGTACACCAACACCAGCAAATAAGGTCCCCTAACATAACAAGAACGCCCGCAAGATCAGATCTTGCGGGCGTTCTTGTTTAAAGATGCTATCGGTCTATATATCCGAATAATCCGTCGGCTTTAAATAAACCTGCACGTTCTTGGATACGTTATTTTGATACTGCGGCAAACCACTGACCTTGCCGTACGGCGCGCCGAAGGCCGACCAATGTTTATCACGGTCAGCTTTGTTCTCGTACGTCGTCAGGTACATCAGGTTGGGCATCACGCGACCTGCAATTACCTCTCCGTAAAACACGGCATTGAAATTAAGGTCATCAAAGATCTTGATCTCGGCATCGTTGAACATGCCTATTTTGTTGGCCGATATGTTTTCAGTGTGTCCCTCGTAACTGCGTAACTCGTAAAAGCGTTCGCTTTTTGGTCCGCTAAGTTTGGGCAATTTATACTCGGGCGACTTTGAAAAGGCTTTCAACAATATGGCTTCTATCCGGGTGTACGGCGGGGTTTTGTAGCTTGCTTCCAGATATGTTTTGCCGTCTTGCTGATACTGCTTATCCTTAACTAATTTAGTTTCTAAATTCATCAGGTCGTCCATCTTTTTAAATGGCGTAAAAACGTATATCAGCTGGTCCAGCGTATCTACCGTGATGGGCTTGAACACGCCTACCGACACTATACCCGCGCGGTGCATAGCCGGAATGTAGGCTTTCTCTAAATATTCATCTATCACATCGGCTTGGGCTTTGGTCTTAAAATGATATATCTTTAGCTGGTAAATGTATTGACCGCCTTTAGCGTAAGCGGTGCCCGTCTGCAAAAGCAATATCAGCACAAAGGCTTTTAAAATGTTGAGGGTAAAACTTTTGATCATATCCATTGGTTTATGCACCGAAGTTAGCAAATCGATCTGTCTTTTAATTGTAACTAAATTGCTGATGATCTAAACCTTAATGGCCTACATACATCTACTCCTAAACAAATCGATAAAAATGAAAAAGTTGATATTGATAACGTTCCTGATAGCGGGGACCATTTTGGGCGCCCAAGCGCAAAATCATAAAAAAGGTGCGGGCAAACTGTCAAAAACATTGACCGCTAAGTTAAACCTGACCTCCGACCAACAGACCAAAATAGACGCCATCCTGCTTAGCAAAGGCAAAAAACTGGACAGCCTGACCACCGCCGCTAAAAGCGATACCAAAGCCGTTAAGAAAGGCAAAAAACAGATCAATACCGATGCCGAACTTCAAATAGCAAAAGTTCTCAACGCTAACCAAAAGCAAGTTTACGCCGATTTTAAGGCCGCAAAAAAAGCTAAGAATAAAGCAAGGGCTGCGTTGAATGATACTACCGGCACGCCACCGTTGAAACAATAAACTGCGACAATTGGATTTCTGGGTTGATAAGCCACTTCGTTTATAAGAAGTGGCTTATCAACCCTATTTTACGGTCTACGTGGTCGATAGCTCTTGGCGGGCTTAACTGATGCGCAGCAAAACCGTAGATATCTTTTGCACATTTGCGGCAGTGGATACTTTGCTCGTCATCGTCGTTAACCTCGCCGCAGGCACAGGTCCAAATGGCTTTCTCTTTTGCTAATAGAGTACCTTTTTTTATCGACCTTGTACCTTGCTCTTTAAATATATTTATGATCGCTTGCCTTATCCTTTGCAGATCAGCTACATCTTCTTTATCGTAATATGGCTTTTGAAAAGCGAGGATCTGTAAGATCTTCTTTTTATTCTCTATGTCGTCATTGGCCAAAACGTTATAAACAAATTTAAGATCCAGCATTTGCAGATCGCTGATCATTTGGCTTAGGGTTATAATATTTTGCGGTTCGGCGGCTGTCAATAGATTAAGATATAACATATCACTTTTCTTTTCCTGAGGAAAGCCATTTACGTAGGTCAATACCTTTTTATAAAACGCTTTAGTGACCTCCACGTCGAAACCTGTATTTATTCGACTGTATTTTAACACCAACTGGGCAAATACTTCTTCAACCTGGTTATCTGTGATAAAATCCCAAACATCGTCGGTAACATCCCAATGACTGAAACCTGAATTTTTGACGATCTCAAGCTTTTTAAGATGTGTATTTATTTTGTCTAAGCTTACACTCCCATTGTTGTGCTCAGCAGTTTTGCTTTTTTGATATTGTTCTAAACCATCGACAATGACCGCGGTACCAACAACGGTTATCATGAACATCGATTTACTTTTACCTGATATTTCGTCCAGATCCACTTTCAGACCAACTACGCAATTGGCGCCAATATCAAAAGCGGCGGTCTTAATACGTTCTATCGCTTCGTTATATAGTGACGATAACTGCCGCTGATAGGTGCCCGAGCGCCCGCCAAAAAAATCGGTAAAGGATGCGGCAAAGTCACTAAAAACATTGGTGCCCGCCACTACGTGCGACGACACTGGTTTTAAATACTTTTGGATCCTTAATCCGTCTAACCCCGATGTTGTTACTACTAAAACTCCTTTAGGTGATATCATTGTTTTTATAAGGTTTATAAGTGTCTGTTTGCGAGAAGGTTCTTAAAATCCGTTCTGCTCTAAAAAATTAGCACAACGCTCCATCCATTGGTCGGGTGTGGTCTTATTGTTCAGCCCGAAGCCGTGGCCGCCGGCTTGGTACAGGTGCATCTCGGCTTTTACTTTATTTTTTAATAAGGCCTCGTAAAACCATAAACTGTTTTGTACAGGCACTACCAAGTCATCTTCTGAATGGATCAGGAATGATGGTGGGGTATTGGCGGTCACTTGTTTTTGATTGCTGTACAGATCTATCAGTTCTTGTGAGGCACCTTTACCTGTAAGGTTCTCTTGCGATCCACGGTGGGTCTGGTCGCCAAAGGTGATGACAGGGTAGATCAGCAAGGCAAAATCGGGGCGTACGCTGGTATTCTTCGGGTTGTCGATAACTACTTTATCAAAGTGCGTAGCCGCTGTCGAGGCCAGGTGGCCACCGGCCGAGAAACCGATGATACCAACTTTAGCGGGGTTAATGCCGTATTCAGCTGCCGACTCGCGCACCATCTGTACCGCGCGTTGGGCATCCTGCAGCGGACCGATGGTTTTATCTACCATGATCTTATCACTCGGTAAACGATACTTCAACACAAAGGCGGCAATGCCCATTTCGTTAAACTTTTTGGCGATAGCATAACCCTCGTGACCGATGGCTAAGCCTGAGTAACCACCACCCGGGCAAACCACTACAGCTGCGCCGGTCGCTTTGCTTTTTTCGGGTAAAAAAGCGGTCAGCGTAGGTACGGTCACTTTGTTGGCGTGGCTGCCGTCGTTCTGTTCCACGTAATCGGCCGGGGCCGGTTTCGAGTTAGGGACACCTTTTGGGTAAAGTGGGATCGGTTTTTCTTGCGCGAACAGCGTGGTAGCAAAAAGCATCATTGCCGGGATCAGTATTTTTTTCATTATAAATGTTTATGGTGGTTAGCGTGACTAAAATAGGGATTTAGTATTGACGGGCGGAAAGAAATTTTCGCTTTGGTTTACATACATTTAATTATTCTACGAGCAAAATGATCCGGAACTAAAAACTCCGTGGGTGTACATGTAGTACTTTTGCAAGTATTTGATAATTAAATATTTACAAAAAATAGCATCTTGAAAAATGTTAACCTTTGTAAACTTTCGTTATGACTGGATCCCACGATGGAGGTGTTAGTAACAGGAGCGGATACCGCCACGCGCTACCCAAAAAGTTCCGCTTATGGTACCTATGCGGATAAGGAATAGAGTTAGCTTATGCGAGGTTACTCCCGACCTTCCTTAACTTAACGACATCGCGCTCAAGCGGGGAAGCGCGACTTTTAGTTGTATTACTACCTTATCCGCTTGTAAAAATTCTCTCTGAAGGTTTCCGATATCGGTATTAGTGCATCTTTGATCTTTATTCTATCACGCTCTACACTTTCTATTTTATTAAGGGATACAATGAACGACTTATGCACCCGGCAGAATAGTGCAGGTGATAGTTCCTTTTCTAACTCGGTAAAGGTTTGCAGGGTAAGGATACGGCGGTCGGGCAATTGCAAGCACCGGTAATCGCGCATGCCTTCTATGTAGAGGAGGTCGTTCAAGTCTACTTTTTCCAGGCGATATTCGGTCTTGACAAAGATCCTGGGTTTGTACTCTCGTTCGCCGATCAAACTCAACTTATCATACACTTTGGTAACGGCCTGCATAAACCGTTCGAAGGTGAAGGGCTTTAGCAAATAATCGGTCACATTCAGGTCGAAACCTTTTAAAGCATACTGATCAAAGGCCGTGGTAATGATCACCTCGGGGCGCTTTGGCAGCGACTCCAATAGTTGAATGCCTGTAAAACCGTCCATCTGGATATCCAGTAACAGCAGATCAACCTCATTTGTCTTAACAAAGCCAATGGCCTCTAAACCATTATCGAAAGATCGCAGCAGATTAAGGAAAGGCACTTTATGTACAAAATCGGAAAGCCGCTCCATAGCGAGCGGCTCATCCTCAATTATGATGCAGTTTAGGGTCATGGCAAGTTAATGGACAGATCAACGGTAAACCTATCGCTTGTTTTATTAATATCAAATTGATAGTTATCCTTATAAAGCAATTTAAGCCGGTTCTTTATCAGCTCTAAACCCAAACCGCTTTGTTCCTGCGTTTTTATAGCATCGGCATCGTAAGCGTTACTGCAATTGAAGTTTACTGAATTTCTATTGGTAGTGATGCATATCTGAATAGCATTACTTATCTTTTTATTAGTACTGTGCTTAAATGCGTTCTCTACAAAAGGGATAAAAAGCATAGGAGCGATCTGCAGATCGAGGTTATTTATCTTCACATCAAAGGTTACGAAATCGGAATTGCTGGTACGTATCTTTTGCAAGTCGATGTATTGGTTAATGTATTCTACTTCGCGGGATAATGGGATAGTTTCGGACGGTGTTTCGTAAAGCGTGAATCTTAAGATATCCGATAATTTTTTAAGATAGGTCGATGCGGTGGCTTGGTCCTTCTCTATCAATACATCGATATTGTTAAGGGTATTGAACAGGAAGTGTGGATTGATCTGAGCTTTGAGGAGGGCGAGGTTTGCTTGGAGGTTTTGCCGTTCGAGTATTTGTCGTTGCCTACGCTCGGTGAGCCAACCCAAAAAACCTCGCATCACACAGGCGATCATTATCGGCATGATCAATTGCAAGGCGGACCAAAGAAATAGATAGTAGGGGTAATATATTTTAAAACTGAACCACTCTATGTTTCGTGTGAAAGCCAAAACAAATAAAAAATGGGCACCAGCACCTATCAATATCGTTAATACAGAATAAAATATAAATTTTCCTCTTTCCCTTTTATACAAAAATTGGGGGAAAAGGACCAAATAGCAGATGTAGAATACAATGATGTGAAGTAAAGAAATAGCGATATTGCCAAGAAAGATTGGAGTAGAAGCATTATTAACGGATAGAACCCTTCGGTTTATAATAGTTACGACCATCAATAGATTAGGCAAAACATATAGGCTTTGCATGACAGCCGATATCCAAAATAAGGTCTTTTTGTTCATGTTGATATGATCTAAGTTTAACATGTCTCAAAGATGCTTTTTGGCGATAGGTTGATGTAATAAGTTCTGCAAAGCGGGGGTTTGTGTCTGCAAAATAGCCTATATTAAGGTAACCACAAAGGGCACAAAGAATTTGCAGCTCCGTTAGAAAGCACAAAGGCCACAAAGCCTTTATTCTTTGTGACCTTTGTGAAAAGCTTTGTGACCTTAGTGGTTAATTCGGCAGTTCTACTTCGACCCGCCAAATTCCATCAGGTAGGATTTCAGGAAGTCATCCAGCTCGCCGTCAAGCACGGCTTGGGCGTTGGATGTTTCGTGGTCGGTGCGTAGGTCTTTTACCAGTTTATATGGGTGCAACACGTAGTTGCGGATCTGGCTGCCCCACTCTATCTTCTTTTTGTTGCCTTCGATAGCGTTTGATGCTTCCTGGCGTTTGCGCATCTCTATCTCGTACAATTGCGATTTCAGTAAGCGCATGGCGTTATCCTTATTCTGCAATTGCGAACGCGACTCTTGGTTCTTGATGATGATACCCGACGGTTTATGGTACAAACGTACGGCGGTCTCCACCTTATTCACATTCTGCCCGCCGGCACCACCCGCGCGGAAGGTCTCAAATTCCACATCGGCCGGGTTGATCTCTATCTCGATGGTGTCATCTACCAGCGGATAAACATACACCGACGCGAACGAGGTATGGCGTTTAGCGTTACTATCAAATGGCGACACACGCACCAAGCGGTGTACACCGTTCTCGCCTTTCAGATAACCATAAGCAAAGTCGCCTTCAAACTGCAGGGTAACGGTCTTGATGCCGGCCACATCACCTTCCTGGTAATCTTGCTCGGTGATCTTGCATCCGTGTTTTTCGCCCCACATCATGTACATCCGCATCAGCATACCGGCCCAATCGCAGCTTTCGGTACCACCGGCACCAGCTGTGATCTGTACTACAGCATTCAGCTGATCTTCGTCGCCCGATAGCATGTTCTTAAATTCCAGCTCCTCGGTAGCGGTAACGGCAATATCGAACTGCTCTTTCATCTCGGCTTCGGTCGCGTCGCCTCCCTGAAAGAACTCGTGCATTACTACGGTATCGTCAATAATTGATAATAGTTTTTGAAATTGGTCGGTCCAAACCTTTTTGGTCTTCATGGATGCCAACACCTTTTCGGCCTCTTTGGGGTGATCCCAAAAATGCGGGCCTAAGGTTATTTCTGTTTCCTCGGTAAGCAGCGCAAGCTTTTTATCGATGTCAAAGATGCCTCCTCAGGGACGCTGCTCTATCCCTTAGATCCTGAACTTGTTCTTTAGTCATGGTAGCAAATATAGGTTAAAAGTGGTGATAGTTCATAGTTGATGGACATAGTTCATGGTTTGGATGAGCAGAAACTTTCGGCCTAAACCTGATAGGAATGGAAACCCCGGAGCGTGCGGTTGGGGGAGCGCGTTGGGTGGCGAGGAGTTGGAGTGGATAGCAGGAACAAACTTTAATAGCAGCAGTATCCTTGCTTTTCAGAACATTTAGAAAATGTACGGTTGTTTTTCATCGGCATCTATAACCCTGCTCTTCGTTCCAACTCCTCGCCTGCCACCGCACCATCCTCCACACGCTGCGGGGTTTCCCCTGCGATCAGGTTTGCTATGAACGGTCCGTCAACACAAATGACGGCGAAGCGAATGACCCAATGACGCCGAAGCCATAATGAAACGAAGCCGTATAAAAACAAAGTCCCGCTATGTTCTTCACAAGCGGGACTTCAAATATTTGGTGCCGGTGCTTATTAAGCTACCATCATCCTATTCACCAGCGGACTAACATCGTTACCGTTAATGCTGCTAAGCATATAGCCTGGGGCAAAGTCGGTATCCTGAACATTTTTTGAACGTGCTAAGATGTTGTTCATCACTTCGGGGATCAGCATGTTAGATACATCGCGGGCTTCTTCGGGGGTTACGCCGTAAAAGTCGTTCAATTTATCGGCAAAGCGGTTGGCGATGTTAGTGATCAACGCGGCGCTGTACTGACCCGAATGTTTAAAGAACTGCACCACATCATTTAATTTACCCGTCTCCATCTGCTTTTTTAAACCGTCGATGATAGAACTCGAAGCTTCGATCATTACCGCGTCGCGGTATTTTTCGGCAATAATTGGGTTGTTAAGTACCGCCCTCCCGGCGTTGTCTTTAACCAGCATAAACAGTTTTTCGAACATGGCGTTAATTTTAAAGATGTAAATTACAAAATCGATACCTAAATTTTATTTTCATTATCAATAATTCAAATATATTGATAATTTATTTTCATTTCAAAAATCAAGAGACTAAAAATGTAACATTATCTTAATGGCATTGGCCATTTTTGATAATATAGTGACAATAAGCGTCCCTAAAAAATTTAAGAGCTTAGTATCCCGGTCGGCTTTACATATCGAACGTATTTTAGGCCGATGTTATTACAGTATCCTGATGATCTTTTTGAAAAACAATAACGCCCGTTCGGGCATTAATTTGTTACTTTGATATAAAACATTTCAAACATGCTGCCAAATATTGATCTTACTACAACCAACGCGTATAAATATTTAACAGACCACTTTATTGACATTGCCAAGATAGACCTGAAAGAGCTATTTAAAACTGACAATGAACGATTTGCAAAATTCTCGATCCAATTTGAGGATATCCTGGTGGACTATTCCAAGAACCGCATTACCGACGAGACTGTTGCCTTGTTGATACAACTTGCAAGAGAATGTAGTTTAAAAGAGGCGATCGATGCGATGTTCAACGCCGAGGCGATCAACGTGACCGAAGGCCGTCAGGTTTTACATACAGCACTGCGTAACCGTAGCAATACGCCGGTTTTGGTTGACGGTAAAGATGTGATGCCGGATGTGAATGCCGTGCTTGCCCAAATGAAAACCTTTAGCGATGCCGTGATCAGCGGCGAGTGGAAAGGTTACACCGGCAAAGAGATAACCGACGTGGTGAATATCGGTATCGGCGGATCGGACCTTGGTCCGGTGATGGTTACCGAGGCTTTGAAGTCATACAAGACCCGTTTAAACCTGCACTTTGTATCTAACGTGGATGGCACTCATATTGCCGAGACCTTAAAAGGTTTGGATCCGGAAACGACCATGTTCCTGATCGCGAGCAAGACCTTTACTACACAAGAGACTATGGCTAACGCCCACTCTGCACGTGATTGGTTCTTAAAATCGGGCGCGAAGGATACTGATGTGGCTAAACACTTCGCTGCGCTGTCTACTAACTCCAAAGCTGTTGAGGGCTTCGGAATAGATACGGCAAACATGTTCGTATTTTGGGATTGGGTTGGTGGCCGTTACTCTTTATGGAGCGCTATCGGTCTATCGATCGCTTTAAGTATTGGTTACGATAACTTTGAGCAACTATTAGCCGGCGCCCATGCCATGGATAACCACTTCCGCACGGCTGAATTAGAGGAAAATATCCCGACGATATTGGCGCTGAACGGTATCTGGTATAACAACTTCTTCGAGGCTGAAACACAAGCCATCCTACCATACGATCAATACCTGCACCGCTTCGCTGCCTATTTTCAACAAGGCGATATGGAGAGCAACGGTAAATCTACCGACCGAAACGGCAAACCGATCGACTACCAAACAGGGCCGATCATTTGGGGTGAGCCGGGCACTAACGGTCAGCATGCTTTTTACCAACTGATCCACCAGGGCACTAAACTGATCCCTTGCGATTTCATCGCTCCCGCACAAAGCCATAACCCACTTGGCGAGCACCATAATATGTTGCTATCAAACTTCTTTGCACAGACCGAAGCTTTGATGAATGGCAAAACCTACTACGAGGTAGTAGCCGAGTTAAAAGCAAGCGGCAAAAGCGAAGCCGAGATTGCAGAGTTAGCACCATTCAAAGTATTTGAAGGTAACCGCCCTACCAACTCTATCCTGGTTAAAAAGATCACACCGCATAGTTTAGGTTCGTTGATCGCCATGTACGAGCATAAGATATTTGTGCAAGGCATCATCTGGAACATCTATAGCTTTGACCAGTGGGGCGTTGAACTGGGCAAGCAATTAGCCGGCAAGATCCTACCCGAGCTTAAAGGCGACGAAGAGATCAGCAGCCACGATGGTTCTACCAATGGGTTGATCAATCAATATAAGGCTTGGAGGTAAGGAAGAGAATCAAGATAGAATGGCTGGGGTGATCCGGCCATTTTGTTTTATATTAGTGCCATGTTCCTCGGCACCCAAACCATCCCATCAAAAACCTTCATCGGCAAAAGCCTGACCATGTCATTTGCTCAAAATCGCACTTCTGAACTTTGGCGAAGCTTTATGCCGGAGCGAAAGATCATTCCGGACATCATTGGGACAGAATTATATTCGATGGAAGTCTATCCTAAAGACTTCCACGCAGCTTTTGACGCTACCCGTGAGTTTGAGAAATGGGCAGCCGTAGAAGTGTCAAATGGAACAGCGGCACCAGAGGGTATGACTATTCTAATAACTCCGGCCGGACAGTACGCCGTATTTTTGCATAAAGGCCCAGCAAGCGATGGACCCAAAACTTATGGATACATCTTTGGCGAGTGGTTACCAAAGTCTGGATACCAATTAGATAACCGTCCTCATTTTGCGGTGATGGGTGAGAAATATAAGAATGATGATCCGGCGTCTGAAGAAGAGATCTGGATACCGATCAAATAAACTTTATTTGCCGCCCTTCTTTAATTCGCTTTCTGATTTTAGGACCTTGCTTCCATTCTCCTGCTTAATATCAAAAGCGGGGTTATCTTTTGACGCATTCCGTTTTACTTTGCTGCCTTTGATCGTTTTCTCGATAGGCTCGGTATGTTTTGCAGTGATCTTTCCTTCAGCTTCAGATGTGCCCCATTTCCAGTGTACGGTATCTCCCTTTTTCATGTTGGTCTTTTTATAAAAGAACAAAGGCAGAGGGAAAAGTTTTAAGGCGAATTACTTTTTATCTACCGGATCTGGTTGGGCTAATTGTTTTTGTTCGTCGGCTGACACGTATTCATAAGGTAGCAGGTCGCCTATGCGTTGCAGACCCATACCGCCCGCCCAGCGCAGGCCTGGTCCATAATAGCCGTCTTTATCTATAAACACCAGGTTCTCGCTTACCGTTAGCGTATTGATCAAGAATTTTAACTTGCTGTTCACGATATGCATACCGCGGATCAATAGCATATATTTTTGGTCCGTCGAGTCGGATGTAGAGATATTATTCTCGGACAGTTGGGCGTAATCATTGGTAAAAACACGATAGCCCACTTTGTCCAGCGTACGCCGCCAAACGTTACGGATAAATTGCATACGCGAACCAAGGTATGCCCGCTCACGGTTCTCTTTCACACTGTCGGGCGTATATTCCAGATAAGGCCTAAAGATGTAATTCCCGGAAAAGGCCAATTGCTTTGGGCCTTTCTCGAACTTATCTAAAAAGTAACTGATCCGATAACCTAACGAACGGTTCTCTACAATGATCGGCTCATAACTGCTAGCGGTCAGTGTCTCCGTCTTGCGGTCGTAAAATAGCTGTACATCGTTTATGTTCAGGATAGTACAATTTGCGGCAAAGTCCGACCCGCCAATAAATTCATCAATGAACATCTGTACTTCATCATTGCGGGACATGCCGCTTTTACGCTTGTTGCCTATCTTAATGGTCACCGTATTCAATTCTTCTACCTTAGGCTTAAGATAGACCACCAACGGTGTACCCGGCTTGTATTTCACCGTGGCCGAGTAATAGCCAACGCAGCTTACAATAAAGGGGATCTGTTGGGCTTTTGCACGTAGTTCAAAACTACCATCCTTACCGGTAGAGGTACCGGACATCGTGCCGCCATAATATACCGACGCATTCACCAAAGCAGTGTCGGTACCTTCTTTATAGACCTTGCCTTTAATGATCAGGGGCATATCGTTTGCATCCTGAGCCATGGCAAATGTTGAAGATGCGATGAGCAAAACCAAAAAGATAGCGTGTTTTAAAAACGACATTTAATGATAGTTCAGGTTAATAGGGACAGTTAAGAATAAGCAGACCGAAAATTATTTGATAACGACCGTATCTACAATAGCCCTCTTAGCAGAAGCTGCCGAATTATAAAATTTAAGGTAGTGTACTCCGGCAGTATCAGCTTTAAACTTATATACCATGGGCAGTACCGGTTTAACAGCCACCGAATCGGGCACATTAGTAAGTGCATAAAGCCTGATATGATGCGTATTATTCACAACCGAATCGACAATGCCATCAAAACGGGTATTGATATTTAAGTTGTCCCAGCCGAGATTAAAAGCTAACTCCTGACCGACCGAACCGGTAGTTGGTCCGTTAACGGTGGTAATAGCCACCTGAACAAAATTACTTTGCGGCTTTATCTGCACGTCATCCTTCTTACAGCTTTGCGCTGTAAAAAGCAGGGTGAGCATCAACAAGCAGTACTTTATATTTTTGTTCATTTATAGTAGTTCAGATGGCAAACAGCCCAACTGGTTTAAGCTTTGAGCGTAAATTTAGCCTGATAATTTTTCAATACCTAATATTTTAATAAATAATGACGTTGGACGGAAATATTTTGCTACATCGATAACGAAATTTTAAATTAGAGCATGAAAAAACTAACCTCCCTGCTTTTTATAACCTTTGTGGCCTTAGTGGCCCATGCTCAAAAACTTTTGCCCGAACTTAAGGCCGGCAGCACCGCTACACTTACGGTCGACTACAATGGTAATCCTATAGACCTTGGCCTAACCTTACGTACTGTTGGCGAAGTGATCAATATTGATTGGGATGCATCGGGCGCAGGTGGCACCTACGCCATGAAAGCAAAGGGTTTGGAAAGCGGAACCCAATTCAGCAGCGGCAAACCCGAAGTTAACGGCGTGAACGAACTAACGGATAGCGAGACGTTCATGTGCATTTCTAAGAACGCCTATCAAGCTCTGGTGAAAGACAAGAAATTCACCTATGGTCCGCTCACTTTTTTTGCTAAAGATATGCCTGACGGTTTTAAGATCGGTGATAAGGTTATCGATGCCTTATACGCCGTCACTGCCGATGGCAAAACCTCGCTATGGATATTGAACAGCCCCGAATATCCAATGACGCTGGAGATGAAAGGTAACCCTGCGGGGGTAAATTATAGAGTTGTATCGCTTAAATAAGCGATACAACCTCGGTTGCTTTATACATTAAATTTCCAGCTGTTCAGCACCGCAATGGCGTTATAAGCTGTCATATCAAATTGAGTTGGCACAACTGACGCATAACTGTTGTCGAGTGCCCACGAATCGTTATCCTGACCATTATCGTTCACCTGATAAACTCCACTTATCCAATAGTATGGGCGTTTGTATGGGTCTAAACGTTCGTCATAATCCTCGGCCCATTTGGCATTGGCTTGACGGCATATCTTGATACCTTTAATGTCTTTGGTTTTAGGGAAGTTCACGTTGAGTAAGGTATTTGGCGGCAAGCCGTTTTGCAATACCTGTAAAGCTATCTCTTTGATGAATTTAGCGCAAGGCGAAAAATCGGCCTGCATGGTATAATCGTCTAAAGAGAAACCAATGGATGGGATACTTTCGATAGCGCCTTCAACTGCCGCTGACATCGTACCTGAATATAATACGTTGATGCCATTATTCAATCCGTGATTGATGCCTGAAACGCACAGATCGGGCTTAAGGCCTTTAAAAATACGGGTAACAGCCAATTTCACACAGTCGACAGGTGTGCCCGAACAACTGTACATTTCTGCACCTTCATAAAGGTCAACCTTATCTAAACGGAGTGGTTTACCAATAGTGATCGCATGCCCCATACCCGATTGCGGGCTATCCGGCGCCACCACTACTATTCTGCCGCCGATCTCTTTCATTACCTCTATTAAAGCTTTGATACCGGGGGCTGTAACACCGTCATCATTTACAACAAGTATGGTTGGTTTGGTAGTTTTCATAGTGATGGCAAAGTTAAAAACAAAAAGGCTCCGCTAACGGAGCCTTCCAAATTCTTACAAACTATTTATCCACTTCACCAGATCTTCCCGTGCTTTACCCGTCTTTTGCTGAAGCTTACCTAACAGTTCTTCGTCCTGACCGTCCTCATGTTTCAGGTCGTCATCTGTCAGGTCGGCGTAGGCTTGTTTAACCTTGCCTTTTATTTCGTTCCATTTACCTTTGATCTCTAATTTGTCCATGGTGTGGTGTTTTTTAAGACAACAAGACAAATGAAGAGTGGTTTCGATAATACTTGAATACTTATCAGTGATATTGTTTTAACACCTTTCGATCGGCAATTTTAGCGGGCCATATCTCGACTTTGTAACTATCTTTTCCTGTGTAAAGATCACGGTCAGCTTTCGACAAGTCTATCGAGTAAACTCTTACCCGATAATCTCCGGGGTTTAACTTGACCTGAAGTTGGACTCGATTATTTGGACAATCGGTCACCTCTAACACCCCAGACCTAATTGTTAAACTACCTTCAACAACGTGGTCATATCGCTCAATATCTTTGATATTAGCAGATTTATCAAGAATCTTAAACTCCGCATTTACCCGACCATAAGACTCGATACCGACTCCTAAAATATCTATATCTGAGGCCAATCGTTCGTGATGCGCTTTATCATTCCAGAAATCAGAGCCACCTGTATTCCCTTTACAACCTTTATCACCGATATAGAATTGACTATATGCTGTATTAAAGCTCAATTTGTAAGCGTTGGGAGCAGTTCGGTTTGGGTCAGGTATATGACTTACCGAAATGACAAATGTGATCAAAACTAATTTCAGCCAAGTCATTTCTTACAAAGCTCCGCCTTTAATCTCCTCCACAACACCTGGGTCCAACAAGGTCGATGTATCACCCAAATTACTGGTATCGCCCTCCGCTATCTTACGCAAAATACGGCGCATGATCTTTCCCGAACGGGTCTTAGGTAATCCGCTCACAAACTGGATCTTATCCGGCTTAGCGATCGGACCAATAATGCGCGATACCGTCATGATGATATCCTTGCGGGTTAGGTCTTCATTTTCATGCTTATCGGGGCTTACCACAAAGGCGTAAACACCTTGTCCCTTAATATCGTGCGGGTAACCAACTACGGCAGATTCTACTACAGTAGCGTGCATGTTGATCGCGTTCTCTACCTCGGCGGTACCGATACGGTGACCGGACACATTCAGTACATCATCAACACGACCTGTAATGCGATAATAACCGTCCTCGTCGCGCAGGCAACCGTCGCCGGTGAAATACATATTGGGATAAGTAGCAAAGTAGGTTTGGCGGCAACGCTCATGGTCGCCGTAGGTGGTACGCAAAATACCCGGCCAAGGATATTTGATACACAAGTTACCGCTCACGCCGTTACCATGTATCTCTTCACCTTTTTCGTCAACCAAAACCGGCTGTATGCCCGGCAGCGGGAAACTCGCATAACCCGGTTTTAATGGCGTAACGCCAACTATCGGAGTGATCATGTGGCCACCGTTCTCGGTCTGCCACCAGGTGTCGGCTATCGGGCAATTACCGTGACCGATCTTCTCGTCGAACCAGTGCCAGGCCTCCTCATTAATAGGCTCGCCTACTGATCCTAATTTGGTCAGGCTGCTTAGGTCTTTGCCTTTCAATGGCTCTTCACCAAAGCTCATTAAAGAGCGAATAGCGGTCGGTGCGGTGTATAAAATATTGACCTTATGCTTATCTACCACATCCCAAAAACGGCCGGCATCAGGCCAAGTTGGTATCCCCTCGAACATCAGTGAAGTTGCCCCCTGTGATAACGGGCCATAAACGATGTAAGAGTGCCCGGTGATCCAGCCGATATCTGCGGTGCAAAAGAATATCTCCTCGGGCTGATATTGGAATGTGGTGTCGAACGTGTAACCAGCATAAACCATATAACCACCACAGGTATGCACTACGCCTTTAGGTTTACCGGTACTGCCCGACGTGTAAAGGATGAACAGCATATCCTCTGCATCCATTTCTTCGGCTTCGCAAGCGGTGTTGCCTTGGGTCTCTACTTTCTTGATCTCGTCTTCCCACCATACATCGCGGCCTTTGATCATCGATACAGGTGTGTGGGTACGGGTAAGAACGATCACTTTCTTGACCGATGGGCATTGTACCAAAGCATCATCGATCACATTCTTCAACGGGATATCTTTAGCGCCACGGAAACCACCATCGGCAGTGATCACGATATTGCAGCTTGCATCCTGTATCCTATCAGCGATAGACTGCGCCGAAAAACCACCGAACACTACCGAGTGGATAGCACCGATACGCGCACAAGCCAACAAAGCTATCGCCAACTCGGGAACCATCGGCATGTAGATGCAGATACGGTCACCTTTCTGCGCACCGTTATTTTTAAGCACGTTGGCAAACTCGCAAACCTTAACGTGCAGTTGTTTATAGGTCAGCACGCGATGATCTTCGGTCGGGTCGTTCGGTTCCCAAATGATGGCGGGTTTATCGCCAATGGCATCCAGATGACGGTCGAGACAGTTCTCCGTAATGTTCAGCTTAGCACCGTCGAACCAGCGTACTTTTGGTTCGGTAAAATTCCAGTCCAGAACCTTGTCCCACTTTTTGCGCCATTGGAAAGTATCGGCTACGCCGGCCCAAAATTCTTCGGGCTGGTCTAAGCTATGTTTATATATCTGGTGATATTCTTCAAAAGAGGTAATTTTCATAAGTATTTATAATGGTGGGAGCAAATTAACGATAATTGCCTACTTTTAAAACATCTTTTTATAAAGACACGATAGTGCTAAACCTTGATATGATAATGCTAAAACGGTTAACTTTTAGTTAGCGAACACCTTAATTTTTATGGGTCTGTCACAAACCAATGCTCACATACTGCTTGTAAATATTAATAAGCTGATCAGTAATTACGCAAATGCGACGATTGAACAGATCTTTAACAACGACTTAGACCTAACGTTTCCACCAAATACCGAATTGAATGATTTGGAAAAAGCGGAATTAAAAGAGCTAAATAATTATGCACATTTAAAAAACGCGCTAAAGAAGATCTTGACGGATAACTCTGCTGGTGTAATGTTCGGCTTGATGAATCTTATAGATGGGACCACAGATCCGGAAGTAATGGCCGAAGATTGGACCGGCGTACAATTTTCGGATATTGATCATGATAACGATAGAGAGGCTTTTGAAGACATGCTGCACGATAGTTTATACGAGAAATATTGGAATTGGAAGGCAGTTGAAGAACAGGACAGTTAAAATCGCTCCCCCATTTGGCCTAAACCAAGTGGGCTTATAAGTTGGTAACATTACGCTCTGACTTTAAGATTGATATCTTTCGAAAATATTTTTAAAACACTCTTGAATATTTGATAGATAATCCTGATATTTGCACACTCTTTTGAGAAAAGAATACAATTAAAAAGAATTTGTCATGTCAAGAATATGTGATCTAACCGGAAAAGGCGTTATTACCGGTAACAACGTTTCTAACTCGAACCGTAAAACCAAGCGCACGTTTTTACCTAACTTGAAGCTTAAAAAGTTTTACATCCCTGAGGAAGATAAATGGATAACCCTGAAAGTTTCTACTTCAGCTGTTAAAACCATCAGCAAGAACGGCATCACTGCCTGCATCAACAAATTTGTTAAAACCGGCAAAATATAATTTGAGTCGAGCGTTCTGCGTTCTGCTTAAGTGATTTACAATAACCTCGCGTAGTACGTATAACGTAATACGTACAACAATAAAATAAGATGGCAAAAAAAGGCAATAGGGTACAGGTAATATTAGAGTGCACCGAGCATAAAGAAAGCGGCATGCCGGGTATGTCTCGTTACATTACCACCAAAAACAAAAAAAATACCACTGAAAGGTTAGTACTTAAAAAGTTCAACCCGGTATTACGTAAAGTAACTGAACACAAAGAAATTAAGTAATAAGTACTTAGTGAGGAGTGGCGGGTGCTGCGGTTCTTTTGAACTCAAAACTCAAACCTCTGAACTTTTAAAACTATAACAACATGGCAAAGAAAGTAGTTGCAACCCTAAAAGTAGCAGGTAAAGGCAAAGAGTACTCAAAAGTGATCACCCCGGTTAAAACAGCTAAAGGCGCTTACTCTTTTAAAGAGTCTATCGTTCCTAACGATGCTGTAAAAGACCTGATCGCAAAAAGCTAATTGCTGATATAAAGAAATAATAAGAGCCGTCTTGTATTTTACGAGAGGGCTTTTTTTGTTGATACGTCTGGAATCAGAATTTACAGGATGTAAGGATTCACAGAATAGCTAAAATGAAACATCCTGTAAATTCAAAAATTCTGTAAATCCTGATAAAGATTCTGATCATGGGATTATTTGATTTTTTTAAGAAGAAAGAAGCTACACCGCAGCAACAACAGGCATTAGACACCGGTCTGGAAAAGACCAAGGATAACCTGTTCAGCAAACTGACCAAGGCCGTTGCCGGTAAATCTACTGTTGATGATGACGTGCTGGATGAGCTGGAAGAGATCCTGGTCACATCCGACGTTGGCGTAAAAACCACCCTCAAGATCATTGAGCGGATACAGGCCCGCGTGGCGCGTGATAAATATATCGGAACATCCGAACTTAACGGCATCCTGCGCGAAGAGATTCAAACACTGTTAGCCGAAAACAACAGTAACGATTTTCAAAGTTTTGAATACGGCAGTCATAAACCATACGTGATCATGGTGGTGGGTGTTAACGGTGTGGGCAAAACCACAACTATTGGCAAGTTAGCTCATCAACTTAAACAGACGGGTAACCAGGTAGTGTTAGGCGCTGCTGACACTTTCCGTGCTGCAGCGGTAGATCAGATCATCCTTTGGGGCGAACGTGTTAAAGTACGCGTGGTATCGCAAGCGATGGGTTCTGATCCTGCTTCGGTTGCGTTCGATACCTTAAAGTCAGCTGTTGCTAATGGCGATGATGTAGCTATTATCGACACTGCCGGCCGTTTGCACAACAAGGTAGGCCTGATGAACGAGCTGACCAAGATCAAGAACGTGATGCAAAAGGTAGTTCCCGGCGCCCCGCACGAGATACTGTTGGTACTGGATGCATCAACCGGGCAGAACGCCATAGAACAATGTAAGCAATTTACCGAGGCCACCGCCGTTAACGCTTTAGCATTGACCAAATTGGATGGCACGGCCAAAGGTGGTGTTGTGATCGGTATATCAGATCAGTTTAAGATACCGGTAAAGTATATTGGTGTTGGTGAATCGATGGAAGATCTGCAACTCTTCGATCGCAAAGCGTTCGTAGAAAGTTTATTTAAATAAGATATAATACTGCCCGGGGAGGGCTAATAAAACTTGTCATTACGAGGAACGAATCAACCGCACACCCCAAGAGCGGTCGTGCAAAGTTCGCGGTCGCTTCGTTCCTCGCAATGACAAAACGTTGAAAGATAGGATGAGGACGAAAGAGATCAGTAAGTTGATTAAGCCGGTGGCTAAACCACGTGTTAACGTTGTAACCCTCGGTTGCTCCAAAAATATTTACGATAGCGAAGTATTAATGGGTCAGCTGAAAGGTAACCAATTTGATGTGGTGCACGAGGCGGATAAAGTGGGTAAAAATGATATTATTGTCATTAACACTTGTGGCTTTATTGATAATGCCAAGCAGGAATCTATCGATACCATCCTGCAATACAGCGAGCTGAAAGACCAGGGCAAGGTAGGTAAAGTGATCGTGACCGGTTGCTTATCTGAGCGTTACAAGCCTGAGTTACAAGCCGAAATCACCAACGTCGACTCATGGCATGGTACTAACGATCTGCAAGATCTGTTAGTCTCTATAGGCGCAAACTATCGTCACGAATTGATCGGTGAGCGTTTGTTGACCACCCCTTCTCACTTTGCTTATTTTAAGATTGCCGAGGGCTGCAACCGTCCGTGCTCGTTTTGCGCTATCCCATTAATGCGTGGCAAGCACCTGAGCACGCCGATGGATGAGTTGGTGCGCAATGCGCAAAACTTAGCCAAACAAGGCACTAAAGAGCTGATCCTAATTGCCCAGGACCTGACCTATTATGGATTAGATCTGTACGGCAAACGTAACCTTGACGAACTGTTACGCCGCTTGAGCGACGTGAACGGCATCGAATGGATCCGTTTGCAATACGCCTACCCTTCGGGTTTCCCAATGGAGATATTGGATGTGATGAACGAGCGCGAGAACATCTGCAAGTACCTGGATATGCCTTTACAGCATATCACAGATAAAATGCTTAAGTCGATGCGCCGTGGTATCACCAAACAAAAGACCATCGACGTGGTGAACCAGATCCGCGATAAAGTGCCAGGCATTGCAATGCGTACCACGCTGATCACCGGTTACCCGGGCGAGACCCAACGCGATTTCGAAGAAATGGCCCAATGGGTTGAGGATACCAAATTTGACCGCTTAGGCTGTTTCACCTACTCGCACGAGGAAAAAACACATGCGCACTCTTTAGTGGACGACGTACCTGAAGAAGTTAAACAGGAACGCGCCGACGCGATCATGGAGATACAACAAGGTATTTCATTTGATAAGAACCAGGAAAAGATCGGCCAAACTTTCAAAGTACTGATAGATAAAAAAGACGGCGATTTCTTTGTTGGCCGTACGCAATATGACTCGCCCGAGGTTGATAACGAAGTATTGATCGATGCTAAGATCAACTACGCGACCGTCGGAAGCTTTGTGAATGTTAAAGTTGACAATGCTGAAGATTTTGACCTTTATGGTAAGATCGTGAAGTAAAACATCTTCGATGTTAAACAGACTTACGAAGTTTAAAAACTTCGTAAGTCTTATACCCTTCCCCTCCCTCCTATATCTCCACATTGTAAAATATACATTTCCCGTTGGCGCGATGTTTGAATTAGGATCTAAACATCTAAATTCGACCCGTTAAACAATTGTGGATAACAAGGCGTTGGCGCAAAGCCATTTCGCTCCCGATAGGTATCGGGATGTATTCCGCATTTCGCACCGTTAAAACATGGACGCCAACTGTATCAGCTATAAAGACACCGGAGCTTTCTCCCAAACCGTGATCAACTATTTGGAGGACGCTCCTGACCTGAGGTCATTTTATAGCCATCGCCCTACCATGGAGGGCTTTGCCGAATTCTTCAACCACAAAAAAGTGGCTGCAGACCGCCCGCTGATAGCGAAAGTATTGACCGAGCAATACCAGATATTGACCGCATATTCTTCAAAGGACGAGCATACCTTAAAAGCTGTTTTGGATAATATCGAACTGCTTAAGCAAGACAATACTTTTACCATCACCACCGGTCACCAGCTTAATATATTTGCAGGTCCGTTGTATTTTATCTATAAGATAGTTACCGCTATCAAATTAGCTCGTCAGCTTAAAGATAAATTCCCTGATAAAAACTTTGTGCCCGTATACTGGATGGCATCTGAGGACCACGACTTTGCCGAGATCAACTACACAAGTATCGGTGGTAAAAAGGTACACTGGTGGTACGAGGCTAGCGGCGCTACCGGTCGTATCGACCCGGTGTCTATCCGTCAAGCCCTTAATCAATACAAAGGCGTTTTAGGTTTAGAAGGTTATGCAGAAGAATTAGGCGAGATCGTCAATACCGCTTACACCAAATTTGATAGATTGGCTGATGCGACCCGCTATTTGGTGAACGCCTTGTTCGGCCAATACGGCTTGGTGATCATTGATGCCGATAACATCGAATTGAAAAAGCATTTCGCCCCTTACATCGAGCAGGATATCATCCAGCAGAACAGCTTTAAACACATTACTGACACTAATAAACTATTGGCCTCTACTGGTGTTCAAATTCAGGTAAACCCGCGCGAGATCAATTTCTTTTACCTCAAAGATGCCCTGCGCGAACGCCTGACTTTTGAGGACGGCTTGTACAAAGTATTGAATACCGATATCAGCTTTACCGAAGACGAATTAAAAACTGAGATCAAAGCCTACCCGCAACGTTTTAGTCCTAACGTGGTGATGCGCCCTTTATATCAAGAGGTTATCCTACCGAACATCGCATACATCGGCGGCGGTGCCGAGGTTGTTTATTGGCTGGAGCTAAAAGCTAATTTCGACCACTACGGTATCGACTTCCCGATATTGATCCTGCGAAACTCTGCCCTGGTCATCCCAAAAGAAGTTGCGCCTAAGATCACCAAGATGGACCTGTCGTTACAGGATCTTTTTAAACCGATCGACGACATTAAGAAGACCTGGATCAAACAGCATTCAGAACATGAATTGAGTCTTGGTACAGAGTGGGAGCAATTTGCCATGATCTTTGAACAAGTGAAACAAAAAGCATCAAAGATAGACCCTACCCTTGCGCCGTCTACAACAGCGGTAGAGGTGAGATTAAAACATGCGTTTGATAACTTAGAGAAAAAACTGACCCGTGCTGAGAAACGGAATTACGCCACTCGATTGGAACAAATAGACCAGATCAAAGCCGCGCTATTCCCTAACGGCAGCTTGCAAGAACGTAACGAGAATTTTGGCTTATTCTACGTAAAATTCGGGCAGACATTTATTGATGAATTGATCCGCCATTTTCAACCGCTGGACTTTGAGTTTAGTTTATTGACGGCGTAGATGTACTGATCATAATTCCTTAATTAGTTCATCAATATCCTGAAGTACGATCTTACCTTCTTGATGAAGTCGAATTTCTTCGAACGACCTTTTTAGTCCGTTGTACAAGGCTTGTTCCCTCTTATTTAAAGGGCGCAAACTCGGTTTGTCTTCTATTTAATAGTCAACTCCATTGCATCGAATAAGGCAACGATGGCCTTCTCCACCTTTTTATTGGCGACATTTACAAATATTGCCTTCATATTTTAAAATATAAAACCTAAGCTAAAGAAAATTCCCTGACACTTATTATTTTCGCCTTACACCAATTACCTACAAACAAATAATAGTTAACAAAGTTAACTCGTAAGGAAATATCTTATGAAGACCAACCACCTATTTTACCCGCTGTTAGCGTCTGCCATTATTAGTTCATCAACAGGTTGCGGCCAAAAGAAACCCGACCCTAACAAGGCCGATGTTATAGAGAATGATGCCGGGCAGACGGTAAAATTACCTCCTCCCTATCAAACCAAAGGGGTGAGGAATTATAGCAAAGTTATCGGCTGGCCTAAAGGTAAAACGCCTGTAGCTCCGGCTGGTTTCACTGTTGATCTGTTTGCCGATAGCCTGGATAACCCCCGCAATATTTATGTAGCTCCCAATGGCGATATTTTTGTATCACAAGCCAATACCGAAATGGGGGCTGTAAAACGTGTCGGCGCTAAGATCATCGGCGCGGCCGCATCCCAAAAATTAGGCAAAAGCGCTAACAGCATCATTTTGATCCGTGATACCAATGGCGACGGCATCCCCGACCTGCGCACAGTATTTTTAGATGGTTTGAACCAGCCTTATGGTATGGTAATCCTAAACAACTTTTTCTACGTAGCTAATACCGATGGTATATTACGTTTCACCTACAAACCGGGGCAAACCAAGATCACCGAACCCGGCGTACCTTTGCTTAGTTTACCTGCAGGTGGATACAATAACCACTGGACCCGCAACCTAAAAACACATAACGGCAAACTTTACGTAGCCGTTGGCTCGGGCACAAACATAGCCGAACATGGTTCGGAGAACGAGATCCGTCGGGCTAACATTTTGGAGGTGACCCCTGACGGCTCGGCCGAACGCATTTTCGCATCAGGCCTTCGCAATCCCGTAGGGATGGATTTCCAGCCGCTTACCAATCGCCTTTATACTGTGGTGAACGAGCGCGATAACTTGGGTGATGATCTTGTACCTGACTACCTTACCCATGTTAAAGACGGCGGCTTTTACGGCTGGCCTTACGCCTATTTTGGCCCGCACGAAGACCCGAGTTTTAAAGGACCTAAAAAACCGGAACTGGTAAAAAGCACCATCGAACCGGATGTGGCTTTAGGTTCGCACACAGCATCATTAGGTTTGGCATTTTACACGGGTAACCAGTTCCCGGCAAGGTATCAGCAAGGCACCTTTATTGGTCAGCATGGATCGTGGAACAGATCTAAACTGGCGGGCTACAAAGTGGTATTCGTACCATTTGAGAATGATAAACCAGGCAAACCTGAAGATTTCCTGACAGGTTTTATCAGCAACATCGATAAAAAAGAGGTCTTCGGCCGGCCGGTAGGCATTGCTGTGGCTAAAGATGGTTCGCTATTGGTAGCCGACGATGCCGGCAACAAGATATGGCGTGTGAGCGCTAAATAGCAATAATATTACAAGCACCCAACCATAAAGCGGCGGTCAAAAACCTACTTTTGGTTTTTGACCGCCATTATGAACAAACTTTACGCTACGCTATTTTTTGCCTTACCCTTTTGTACACTTCAGGCACAAACTACTCCTCAAAACGATACCGACACACTCAAGACCATCAGCGTAAGATCGTATCTTTTCAGTCAGCCTGTTTTTAAGATCCCGGCAGCAGTAAGCATATTAAGCCCTGCCCAATTAAAAATGCAAACGGATAATTCTATGGTATCATCCATGAATACCATCCCCGGGGTGAAAATGGAAGAGCGCTCACCCGGCAGTTACCGATTATCTTTACGTGGCAGTCTATTACGATCACCATTCGGTGTGCGCGATGTAAAGGTTTACTTTGACGACATCCCCCTCACCGATGCCGGCGGTAATACCTATCTGAACGCCTTGGATATTAACAGCCTGAAAAGTATCGAGGTGCTGAAAGGTCCTGATGGAAGTTTATTTGGCGCTAATAGCGGCGGCGTGGTGATCTTGCGGCCAACATCAACCAATACGGATAATTATGGCAGAGTCGGTTTCAACGGCGGCTCTTATAATTTGTTACATCAAAATGCCGCCGTACAGAACGTCAACGCAAAAAACCAATTCAACTTTGACCAATCCTACCAAAGCTATGGCGGTTATCGGGACCATAGCTACATGCGCCGTCATTATTTTCAGGCGGTAAATAAGATATCATTATCCGAAAAGGATCAACTTAAAGTGATCGCATTACACGCCGATCTTAAATATCAAACACCCGGCGGCATTACACTGGCGCAAATGAATACTAACCCAAGGTTATCGCGACAAGCGACGCCTACGCTGCCAAGCGCTATTACCCAGGATATCCAGATCAGTACTAAAGTCCTTTTAGGTGGCATAATTAACGAGGCCAAATTGACCGACCATCTCAAGAACGTGACCTCGCTATCTGTAATGCATGTCGATTTTGCCAACCCATTCATCACCAATTACGAGCAGCGTATGGAGGACACCTATTCGCTACGTAGTTATCTTGAGCTGGACGGCGGGCAGGAAAAATACCTTTGGAAACTTGATGCAGGTTTAGAATGGCAGCGCACCAACTCATCCATCAACAATTACGCAAACAACCAAGGTGTACGTGGTAACGAACAAAAGCTGGACAAGATCAATTCGGGTCAGCACTTCTTCTTCAGCCGATATAGTGCCGATATCTTCACCAAACTGCATGTGGAAGCGGCACTGAGCTTAAACTACTACGGTTATTATTTTAAGAACATTTTCCCGCTGGCACAGTCGGGCTTTACACCACGCAAGTTCACACCGCAATTAATGCCGAGGGTGGCACTATCTTATGAATTCCTGAAAGGATGGGCAGCACGCGCTTCTCTCAGCCGCGGATACAGTACACCAACTACTGCCGAAGTACGCCCGACCGACAACATCATCAACACCGACCTACAAGCCCAAACCGGATGGAACTATGAGGCCGGTATCCGAATGCACAACGCCGATAACAGCCTGACCGTAGATGCTTCCGTGTTCAACTACCGTATCAGCAATGCCATTGTGCGCAGGCTGCATCCCGACGATACCGAATTCTACATCAATGCCGGTGGAACCGACCAAACAGGTGTAGAAGTTGCAGCCAGCGACTGGCTGATCCGCCCAAAAAACTATGGTTTTGTGCGCGGTTTGCAACTGAATACCGCCTACACACTCAGCCGCTATTTCTTTAGGAATTATAGTGTTGGTGCTACCAATTACTCTGGCAACCCATTAACAGGTGTGCCTCGCCATGTTATCGTGAGTAGCGTACAAGTTAAGTTGCCGCAGTCGGTTTATGCTTTCGTGCAACATAATTATACAGCAGGCATCCCTTTAAATGATGCTAATACCGTTTTTGCGCCGCAATATCATTTGTTGCAGGCAAAGGCGGGCTGGTCGCATGCGTTATCAGCAAAAACTAAACTGGAGTTATACGCAGGTGCAGATAACCTCCTCAACCAACGCTATAGTTTGGGGAATGACCTGAATGCCGTAGGTAACCGATATTACAACCCATCGCCATTGCGTAATTATTATGCGGGACTAAATGTGACCTTCTGATCAACAACACCGATCAGGGTTCGATACCTAATTCTTTTTGGCGGATGATGATGGAATTAAGGCTATGGTCATTTTTGAACAGCACCGTGATGTGGTTAAGCTGATTATCAAAAATGAACATGCGTTTAACCCTGTCGTGCCCTTTAAAGGTTTGCTTGTATCCAAACCGAACGATCTGTTTCATCAGGTTTTCTACAAAAGCCTCGTAGATAGTATTGTAAGTGATGGTCTTTAGCTTCATTCCGTCGGCCGTGGTACGGTAAGCACCAACGATCATGGTCTCGCCTTTGATCGGGGTTTTATTTTTGTCGATGGTTTGGTAATAGTTCAGGATCTGACCGTAAATCTCCTGCTTATCGTTGATCTTGAATTTGCCGGTCTGTATCAACACCAATTCGATCTGCGGGACGCTGAGGTTCACCAGATCCACCATATCGCCAAAGGCCAAAGTTTGCGCGCGCGACGTGACCGCGCAAAACATCAAACCTAAGATCACTAAGTACTTCTTCATCTGTGGTAACCAAAAATAGGATAATTTTTGTACCTCCACTAAAAGCTAATGGTTATATTTAGTTGCCCCTATGTTTAAACATCCGTCAGCATGCTATTTAAAGAGTACCTGCCCTGCCCCGAACTTAGGAAGTATGTAGACCGCTACTGGAAATTCGTCGTCGCCCCCGGCGAAAACAGCGGCCAACCCATCACCCACGTTTTCCCGCCCGATGGCAGTTGCTCTTTGGTATTCGTCAGTTTAAATAACTTCCATTACAAGGGAGTCACCTTTATTGGCCCAACCACCACTATTAATGAGATACTCGTACATCCCAATTCTATTAACTTCGGCATCAGGCTAAAGCCGGGCTGCTCAGGGCTGTTGTATGATAACGATGTAGCCACTATCGCCAATGATTCAGTAACAATACCGCCGCACCAACTGGCCGACTGGCAACAGCAGTTCCTGCAAAATTTAGATCTGGATCTTGATGACACGACCCAATTGGACACCGCTTTAGTGACCATCCTCACCAAAAGCAAATTCAAACCCGACGACCGAGTACTAAAAGCCGTTGACCTGATCATCAACCACGATGGCAACTTTACCCTGACCGAAATTGCTGACCATGCTTGTATAAGTCCAAGGCAACTGCAGAGATTGTTCAATAGCGCAACTGGTATCACTATTAAACAATTTTGCCAAATTCGGCGCTTGCGCAAGGCGGTGATCGATATACACATAGGCCGACAGACTTATGCCGAGATGGTGAACAGTCGCGGCTTTAGTGATCAGGCGCATTACTACAACTCCTTTAAAAAAGTGGCCGGGTATGATATCCGCAAATTTTTTGAACACATCAATAATATCGAACACCAACTGGCCTGAAAGATGTCGCGTAATTACAATACAAGCGTTGTAAACCCCCTTAACTTTGAAATAAAAACACCATGAAAAAGCTCATCACAACCTTATTAACGTTTTGTCTGATCACAGGCATTGCTATAGCACAACCCAAAGAGGCCGACAAAGCCGCCAAGGCCGAGGTTAGTAAACTCAGTTTTATTACCGGCAACTGGGCAGGACAAGGCTGGATGATGACCCAAGCCGGCAAGTCGACCTTTGAGCAGACCGAGAAGGTGCGATTTAAATTGGACAGTACCGCCCTGCTGATCGAAGGTTTGGGCAAGACCAGCGGCAAGGTGATCCACAACGCATTGGCCGTTGTCAATCTGAACAAAGCAGGTGGTTATAACTTCCGCTCCTTCCTGGCTACCGGGCAAGAGGGCGCATTTAAAGGGGAATTGATCGGCAATAAATTTTACTGGTACCCTAACGAGACCATCCGTTACATTATTGAACTGAACGACAAAAAACAATGGTACGAGGTTGGCGAAATGAAACGCGGTGACCAATGGACCAAGTTTTTTGAGATGACGCTGGACAAGGTGAAATAATTTTCAAAAATATTTTTGACAGGTTTATGGAAAAGGCAGGTGGCCTGCATCTTTATTTCGAAACCGAAATAAACACACGCGACACTGTCACCAATTCAACCTGTCATGAAAAGAATTTTACTGATCATTTTATGCTTTGCCTGTGCGCTGAACGCGTCGGCCCAATCACCTTACACCTTTAAAGTTGAAGAACTTAGCAAGCCCGAGCGAACACTATTGACCAGACCATATCAAAGTATCCTGGAAGGCCTGATCAACGTTGATCACGATAAGCTACGGAGCTACGGCAAGGCTAACAAGATCCCCGACTTTAACATCGTGGCTAAAAGTGATATCAAGCACCCGATCGTCAATTGGGGGTATCATAGCTTTTTCCAGGGGATGTATGCGGCCTATTCCGACCATCGGCCGTTCACCTTGTCACCTGATATGGTGTGGTTGCTAATCGCTCAGGGTTTTTCGGCGCACGTGAATGCCAACTCCGAGGATCTGCGCAAAATGTTCGTCAAATTTTATGGTAAGGCCACTTTGGTGGTGGTGAACGATAGCATCAGGCTGGATGACCCAAACAGCCCGTGGGCAGATGTATTCCCCGAGTTCAGCAAGCAGATAGCCGAGCACACCGGCAGCGACTTAACTAAGGGCATGACGGCCGACTTTACCACCACTACAGCCATCACACGGATAGCATCGCAAATAACGCTGATGGACGCGCTAAAGTCGTATTTTGATTTTGTGGTGATGATAGCAGGCTGCGGTATCCCCGAGATCACCTTAGAAGGGACACCTGCCGACTGGGAACGGGTGCTGGCCAAAACCGAAACCTTACGTAAATACAAACTGGATTGGTGGATAGAGGAACTAAAACCTATCCTGAAACAATTTGTCAACGCCTCAAAAAAGAAAGTCGATCAGGATTTTTGGAAGGCGATGTTCAAATATCATACGGCAAAAAAGTATGGCTCGGTGACGGTGATAGACGGTTGGATCGTAAAGTTCTTCCCTTATGATAAAGATGGTAAACGCTTGGATCTTAAAACGCTCTCCGGTCCGCAAAACCTGCCTAACGAGATCGTAAAAGTAGACCTAAAACACGTTGAGCTTGATGCCTTGGGCAACCCCAAAATCACCACACCCCTCGAACTTTGGGCCGGCTTTGTTGGCCTGGAGCAGAACGACCAAAATTTTGGTTTGAGACCTACCATCGGTTGGATGATACGCAAAAAGGACGAGGACGCTGCCCTGATAGCCAAATTTAAGAACGAAAGTGAGCATGGCCAGATCAGTCTGAAGCTGAACAGCGTCCCGCCTGAATTATGTAAGATAGGCAGCGTAGGCACGTTGAACCTGCGTTTCACCAAAAAGATAGAAATACCCGACGAGCTTGCCAAGGTGCAAATAGCCCGTTTGATACTGGACGGAGACATCGATCAACCCGGCATAGACAGGATACGCAAGCTATTCCCCAAAACCGAAGTCGCTATAAAAAAGAACGGTGAGTGGATAGACGACAAAGAATTCACCAAAAAGAACGGGAACAGAATAGATAGCTATTGATCTTTGCTTACGGATGATAGGTCCGCTCCGCATGTTTCAACACGTCGGCTTTGTAAAATAGTACATCCTTGAACTGACCGGTCAGGTAGCCTTCTGCCTGATCGGTAAAGTGCCTGGACGTAGCATCGAAAGATTGCCCGCCCGTCATGATGCTTTTGGCTTTTACCTTCGGACCGAACTCGATCGCCGCTATAAAACTATTGCCAGAGTAGCCATAACGCTTTTTAGTATTCACCGGGCGACTGACGAATGACGGTAACTGCCCAAACAGCGACGATACCTGCCCCACCGCTATGCTTGGCGCACTATCATCAAACACACCATTGGCCGGGCGTTGGTAGCGGTTAATATCGCCCCAGGGCTGGCGCCAGCCACCGTAACGGGTTTGCAGGGAAGCTATTGCGGCGGTCAATTCATCCAACAATTGTTTTTGGGTGACGGTCTTTAACATGCTTTCGATGCGCTCTGTCTGGTAAGTGCCCTCTTCGGACGACTTAGCGCGTGGTAGCAACTGCATCATCCGTGTACCCCACTCAAAGCCAAGCGTGGTAGCCACAGAGTTGATAGCCGAGCGTTTATCCCAATCGCGCAAGATCCTTACCGGCTCCTGTAAAGCGGTCTTTGCTTCCTCAGGCGCGGCATCATAGGCGGCAAACAGTTTAGGCAATAGCACATCGAACAAGGCCAGATATTTATCGTACCCCTTCCCGATCATCTCGTCCATAGACATTTTGGGCGCATTGGTAAACAGATCTACTGCCCTTACCCCACGGTAATTCTGCCCGTCGGGTGCCATGTAGGCCGGGTACTTTGTTTTGCCCGGACTTGACGCCCCCGACGATGCATACGGCGTTGCGTTGCAATTCTGTATCCAGCCAGTAGCAGGATTAAAAACCGTTACTATCTCGCTCTGTTTATGCAAGCCTTGCCATTCGGTAGCCGATGTGCTGCCATCTACAGGTTGTGTCCAATCCAATTTAGGGTCGCGCTTGGGCATAAAGTTGCCGTACCAAAAAGCGATGTTACCCTGATCATCAGCGTAAACGGTGTTATTGGTGGCGTTGTGCCCTATCTCCATTGCCTTCTTATACTCAGCAAAAGTATTGGCCTTAGTGATCAGCCACGATTCCAGCAAGGCCGGGTAAGATCGGTTATCATTCCGCAAAGCCAGCCATTTGCCATTTCGCGCCCCTAATACCGGGCCGTGGTGGGTTGAATATCCGGTAAATGTCTTGGCGACTATTTGGCCGCCTTGCTTTACTTTGATGCTTAACTTACGTTCGGTCACCGGTTTTAGTTGACCATCGTATTCGTAAAACCATTTGCCATCCTTTTTGGTCACCTTTTCGGCATATAGATCGGCTACGTCGGCGTTGCTGCTCGTATGCATCCAGCCGCAATGCTGGTTGAAGCCCTGATATACAAAGAACTGACCCCAGGTGACTGCGCCGTAAACGTTCAACCCCTCGTTACTCACCAATTGCACCTCGCTACGGAAATAGAACGGCACATGCGGGTTAATATACAACATGGCATGCCCCGACTTGCTCAACTTGGGTGCAATGGCGAAACCATTAGACCCCCACTCGCGTTCATCCATCTCCTCTTGCAAGGTCTTAGCTTTAGGCATTTTGATCTTGCCCATATCCGGGCCGTTAGCACCATAAAACTTAGCGTTCTCCTGCAGACTCAATCCACCAGTAATAGTGGCGGCAACACTGCCATCGGTGAACATTAGCGCATACCAGGGCTCGTAATGCTTAAACACAGTCGGCCTCACTTCGGGGTGTTTGTACAGGTAGTAGTTGATCCCGTCCGCAAATGCATCCATCAACTTGCGGAACCATAGCGGACTGGCTTTGTAATCCTTTATCGCATCGGCACTATCGGCTATCATTTGCAATTGCACATCGGTGTACAGCGTACCCTCGCCCTCCACTTCACTTTGGCGGCCAAGTTGGTACAGGTAATTCTTCTCGATACCTTTAAAATTATCCTCGCATTGGGTGTACATCAAACCAAAAACAACCTGCGCATCGGTTTGGGCATAGATGTGTGGCACGCCGTAATTATCCCTAATAATAGTGACTGCCTTGGCCAATTGTTGGTAGCGCGCTATCTCGGGCTTGGTGGCCTTTTGAGCGGTGCCGATTAGGGGGAGTAGTATGGCGATGGTGAGTAGTAGTTTTTTCATATGCGATGGTTGAATTTAGGATTTTCTGCTGATATGTTCTTTCAGCATTTCATTAGGGCTGGCTTTGTGTTTTATCAACGTCAGTGAATGTTCTTTTTCGTTTTTGTGTACTTAATTTTCTAAAAGCACTCAAGAGGGCTGCGCCGTTTTCCGCAAAAGAAAAAGAAGCAAAAAGAAAACTCCCGGCTGTGGGTATTTCCAACGAACGGTCCGTGGTTTGGCAGGGACAGTAGCTCCCGAAAATTCCAAACGCTGGAGGAAAAGAAGCGCATTTTCGGTTCATCACGACAGCTATCTTTAAACTATGCTCCTAAAACGAGCGTGGGGTTGCGAGAAAAGCGGGCCAGCGTTGGCGGGAAAGTCTTTGCAACCCGCTCCGCGGAAAAGTTGCCAAAGCTGGGCGGGCTGGAGCTTTTTTCTCGCTTGATCTTTTTGTTACTTTTTCCATCAAGGGAAAAAGTAATAGGCCCCTGCGGCTATGAGCAGACTGCCGTTAATGAAAGAACTGGATCTTTGATAGTTGCATAAACAGATTTCAAATGCATTCCGAAAGTATAAACACCGTTTCGTTCATCCATCGCTCTACCCCTTTATCTCAAATTCATCCGCATCCCTCAAAAACGGCATGGCCCGCCGTACGCGTTTCAGTTCGTCGGGGGTGATGGTGAAGGTGTACACATCTTCCTCGTCGCGTTTGTAGTAAACCACATCACCGTTAGGGGTGATACAAGTAGAATCGCCTGAATGGTAAACCTCGTTACCATCGTGGCCGACACGGTTCACGCCGATCACGTAGGCTTGGTTCTCTACCGCGCGGGCGGGGATTAGGGTGCGCCAGTGAAGAGCACGTTTTTCAGGCCAGTTGGCTACAATGATGAGCAGATCGTAAACCTCGCCAACGTTGCGCAGCCATACCGGGAAACGAAGGTCATAGCATACTACCGGGCATATCTTCCAACCGTTCAGCTCAACGATCAGGCGTTCTTTGCCGGGGCTATAGGTCTCGTGCTCTTTGCCCATGGCAAAAAGATGATGCTTATCATAATGGTGATAGTTGCCGTCGGCACCCATCCAGATCAGTCGGTTGTAGTATTTGTCATCCTCTTTAATGATCAAGCTGCCGGTCACGGCGCATTTGTATTTAAGGGAGATGTCGCGCATCCACTGCATGGTCTTGCCCTGCATGGTCTCGGCCAGGCGTTCGGCCTCCATGCTAAAGCTGGTATTGAACATTTCGGGGAGGATGATTAGATCCGTTTTCTCGCGTATATTGCTCAACCGCAACGCGATGTTCTGTAAATTCTTATCGATATTTTCCCAGAAAAGGTATCCCTGAAACACGGTGATCTTTAAATTATCCATAGGCTGATGTTCAATAGGCAGTGCGTGTCTTTATACGGCGGTCGCCCGCCATAAGTTTAAAACTTTAACAATCTATCAACGGCTTTATCCAGCGTTTCTTGCCTTTTGGCAAAACAAAAGCGCAGGATCTGGTGGTCGGTAGCCTTGGTGTAGAAGGCCGAAACAGGTATGCTGGCCACCCCAAATTCCTTAGTGATGCGCACCGCCAGATCGGTATCTTTCTCATCGGTAAGGCCCTGATAACTTACACATTGAAAGTATGAACCCTGGCAGGGCAGCAGCTTAAACCGGGTGCCCGAAAGCCCCTCCCGAAAGTGATCCCTTTTCTGTTGAAAAAAAGATGACAGGCTCAGGTAAACACTCTCGTCTTTCAGGTATTCGGCAATGGCTACCTGCATAGGTGTGTTCACACTGAACACCAGGTACTGATGTATCTTCCTAAATTCCTGCATCAGATAAGCCGGGGCCAGGCAGTAGCCCATCTTCCACCCCGTATTGTGGAACAACTTACCGAATGATACCGCGATAAAGCTTCGCTCGCGCAACTCGGGGTAACGGGCCATGCTGTGGTGGGTCTCGCCGTCGTACACCAAATGCTCGTACACCTCATCGCTCAGGATAAAGATGTCCTGATTCCTGACGATAGCGGTCAGTTCATCTATATCGGCCTTGGTCAGGATGGTGCCTGTTGGGTTTTGCGGCGTGTTTAAGATGATCATTTTGGTACGGGCGCTGATCAGGCGTTTCACCATATCCCAGGGGATGCGATAGTCGGGCGGATCTAAAGCCAATGATTTAACCAAACCGCCCATCAGTTTAATGGCAGGTGCGTAGCAATCATAAGCCGGTTCAAAAATGATCACTTCGTCGGTCGGGTTGATCACCGCGCTGATGGCAGTGAAGATGGCTTGTGTACCGCCGGCTGTGATGGTGATCTCGGTATCCGGGTTGTAATTCGCTCCGTAAAGTCGCTCGGTCTTGGCTGCTATCTGTTCCCGCAAACTCATCAGCCCGGCCATTGGGGCGTATTGGTTATGGCCGTTCTGCATGGCTTTGTTCACCATACCGACCAGTTCCGGCGAGCAGTCGTAATCGGGGAAACCTTGTGATAGATTAATGGCTCCGGTCTCGGCAGACAAAGCCGACATGACAGTAAATATGGTAGTGCCTGTTTGGGGCAGCTTAGAATTAACTGGTATCATTACCGCCTAAAATAGGTATTTTTATTTTAGGCGGATGATCTGTTCGCGTTTTTACAACTCTGTGTACTCTATCGTTGATCGGGTTTCGCTTGGCGTAGGCGACTGGCTGACTAACGATGTCGACACCTGAGTTTTAGGGAAACCATCGGCATCGTAAGTATAAACATTGGTAGCCGAACTGGTATTATTGGCTATATTTATAAGCTTGTTAGCCCTTGTAAGTACGTTATTTAAAGAAAATGGCGTAACAGGCAAAGACAAGGCAACTTTAGCGCTCAGGTTATCGTAAGGGGTTTTCTTATCATCATAAGTAAACTCCTGATCCATTGGGTTAGAGATATCCCTTACGGTCATTTTGGTAGGGTTCGCTCCGGTATAAGTAAATTGATATGTTGCAGCAAGTTGCCCATCCCATTTGTGGATGATCTCCATTAGTTTATTGCCGGTGTAGTTATAGGTATAAACGTAATCCAAAGCTAACGCACCATTCACGTAAGTTTTAGACCTTACGGTTTTAACAAGGTCTCCTTCATAACTGATCGTAGCCTCTGTTAACGTGGTCCCATTAGTGGTAGTGAAGCCCCCAACCCGTCCGTTTGCGTCGTAAGTGAACCGGGTCTCGACACCTTGCTGCAAGCGGATAGACAAGCGTTTTTTGTCGTCGTAAGCGAATGTAGTAAACGTGGTTTGATAACCGTCTACGGTGTTGCCAAAACCAGGCTCTCCGGGTTGTAATTTTCGGCTGTAGGTTATTTTGATCGGGACCTTAACTTTCTTAGGTGTGTTATCGTCATTAGTAGGTTCGGGCGTTGATGTATTTTTGCAGCTGAACACAAACAGCATGGCTACACAAGCCATTGCAAGTGTAAATTGTTTTTTCATAAGGCGGGTAAATGGTTTATAACTGGTGATATAAATTTACGAACAATATCCGACAATACCAAATCTATTAGTACAGATCTATAGGTTTTCAACCGTTATAGAACAAAAAATGCCGTTGCCTGTTGTGCTATCCGTACAAAACATCCCGACAACTAAACGTAGTACCGCTTTTAATTGCGGAAAATAATTTCTTAATTAGAACTATAATTACCACCTATGACTAACTACCAGGTAGATCTTACCAATTGCGACCGCGAACCTATACACATACCCGGAAAAGTGCAGTCGCATGGTTTTTTGGTAGCTGTTGAAGCCACAACGCTCAATATCACATACATCAGCCAAAATATAGCCGACTTTATAAAAGACAATGCTCAAAACTGGCTGGGCAAAAATATCAACGACCTGCAAAAAATATTACTGCCTGGCCTATCAGCACAGCAATTAAATCAGTTGATAAACCTGGGTATCGGCAGTAAAAATTTCGAGAGCATCAATCCATATAACCTGGAATTGAATGGCGACCCATATTTTCTGATACTGACCCAGTCCGACGGGAACATCATCCTTGAATTTGAACCGACCGATTCGGATCTGGATGTGGATGTGCAAAGATCTATTGGTCGTTCGGTATCCGAAATATTGACAGGCAAAAACCTTAACGCTATCCTGACCAATGCCGCGCGCGAGATCAAAAAGATCATTCAGTACGATCGCGTAATGATCTATCGCTTCAACGAGGACGAGCATGGTGAGGTAGTTGCCGAGGTTAAGAACGATGATCTGGAACCATTTATGGGCTTGCACTACCCGGCATCGGATATCCCAAAACAAGCGCGCCAGCTTTATAAACTGAACTTGACCCGCATCATTGCGGACGTGAATACTGACGCATCGCCGATCGTTACTTTTGAGCAAGGACAACCATTAGATCTGACCCATTCGGTGTTAAGGGCTGTATCGCCTATCCACATCCAATATCTTAAAAACATGGGCGTTGCGTCCAGCTTCAGCATTTCGCTGATCGCCCATGGCGAATTGTGGGGACTGGTGGCTTGTCATAATTATACTCCACGCTTTATCAACTTTAAGGCTCGTGAAGCTGCAAAGTTGGTAGGGCAGATCTTATCGTCGGCTTTAGAATACCGTCAGGATGAGGAGGATACAGAACAGCTTGTCGCTTTAAATTCTGCGGCCAACGAGATATCAGCAAGGCTTAAAAGTGACAAGTCTACTTCGGGCTCTACTATTGTTGCCGCTTTAACAAAAGGAGATGTTAATGTTGCAGATATCACTAACGGTAGTGGGGCAGCGGTCATCATTGATGGGGTACTTAGCGTTTTAGGGCACACTCCAACAGGAGAGCAAATTATCGAAATAGCCGGTTGGTTAAAAGCCAACATGGCCGATTCTATCTATTACACCCATCGTTTCCCCGAGGTCTTCAGCCCGGCTAAAGCCTACAGCGCCACAGCGAGCGGTATTTTAGCTTGCGCGCTGTCTAAGGACCTGAGCGAGATGATCATCTGGTTTAAACCCGAGACGATCACGACGATAAGCTGGGCAGGCAACCCTGAGAAACCGGCCGAACCTGGCGAGAATGGTATTATGCAATTATCTCCCCGTAACTCTTTTGAGACCTGGGAGCAGATCGTAAAGAACACATCGGCCCGCTGGACCAACGAGGAGGTGAGCACCGTATTAAAGATCCGCGAAGAGGTGATCTACGCCATCAACCGCCGTGCTAACGAGATACGCTTACTTAACGAGCGTTTGCAGTTGGCTTACGAGGAATTAGATACCTTTAGCTATACCATCTCACATGATCTGCGTACACCGCTATCATCAGTAAAAAGCTATTCGGAATTTTTATTGGCGACCAATAAAAGTCTGGATGATAAGGCCAAAGAGATCCTCAACAAGATCGTAGCGGGTGCCGATAAGATGAACATGCTGATCAAAGAGATATTGAACTACTCTCGCGTTGGCCGTGCCGAGATCGAGTTCAATAAAATAGATATGACCGCCCTGATCGGCGAGGTAGCCAAAGAGGTGACCAACGCGGTAAAGTCTGACAATTTACAATTGACGATTGGCGATACACCGAATATCTACGGCGACCAGACAATGATCATGCAGGTGTTCACCAACCTGATTAATAATGCGGTGAAATACTCGTCAAGGTCAAACCCATCTATTGTAGAGGTTAAAGGCCGCGTTGAGGATCAGGAGACCATCTATTCGATATCCGATAACGGAGTTGGTATCGACGTGAATTACTTTAGCCGTGTATTTGAATTATTTAAACGAATGGACAACGCGAAGGATTATGAAGGCACAGGCGTTGGTTTAGCCATTGTGAAACGTATTGTAGAGAAACACCACGCCCGCATCTGGTTTGAAAGCAAACTGGGATCTGGCACGGTATTTTATATATCTTTTAGAAATTATTAAGAACGTGAGCGCCCCCGACATTTTTTACGTAGAAGACGATACCGATTTTGCCTTCCTCACAAAGCATGCTATTGAGGAAGTGAACAATGGACTATCAGTGAAAATAGTAGACAACGGCAAGGATGCCCTTGATACTTTGCAACAACTGTGCGACAACAGAATAAAGCCGCGACTGATCATGCTCGACCTGAATTTGCCCGGCATGTCCGGTCATGATCTGTTGAAGAAGATCAAGGAGATGCCATTTTTAAAGTATGTGCCGGTAGTGTTCTTTACCACCTCGGATAATCCCAAGGATATCCGTGCATCGCTTGAATTTGGCGCTAATGCCTATTTAACCAAGCCGTCGGGCTATTTGAATCTGGTATCGTGCCTGCACTCGCTGCACGATTTCTGGTTCACTAAACATGTCAACTTAAATTAAATTTGTTTTGAAAAGGATATTAGTAGTTGATGACGACAAGGACATCTCAGAAATGGTGCAAGTTATTCTTGCCGATGATTATGAGGTGGAATGCAAGTCGGAATATGAAGGTTTGGTTGATAAGCTTAAAAGTTTTGACCCTCACCTTATCCTGTTGGACAATAGTCTTGGCGAACGTAGTTCGGGGGATTTTATATCCGAACTGAAAGAGATCACTGAACTGAAAGCTATACCTATCGTGCTATTTTCTGCACACTATGATATTGAAAAGGTGGCATCTAAGGTGCAGGCAGATGATTTTTTAGCAAAGCCATTCAGCCTTGATGACCTGCATAACGTCCTCGAAAAACACATCGGGGAATAACCCGCCCGTCTACCCTACCTATGCTACAAGAATTACTGAAAGAAGCTACCCGCCCCTACCACGATCAGCTGGAGCAGGCCATGTTTGTTAACCAGATCATGGATGGTACGCTTACCAAGCAACAATATCAGAAAGTATTATCGGTGAACTATTTGGCTCACGCTCATTTTGAAGGCGCTATTGTTAGTCACCTTTCTCCGGCTTTGCAAGAGGAATTGGATATAGACAGCCGCATCAAGATCGAGCACCTGCAAAAAGATCTGGAAGAATTGGACATCAATGTGCCTTTCGTCCCCCAAGGCACTCCTGTAGAATCTATCGAGATGGGCGATGCGTCCTTATTAGGCGCCATGTACGTGTTAGAAGGCGCTACCCTTGGCGGCCATGTGATCGTTAAACGCCTGTTGCAGAACGAACAATTAAAACCGCTTAACCTTGGTTACCACTACTACCAAGCATATGGTGCTGACCTGGTTTACAAATGGAAGAGTTTTGTACAGGTACTGAATACCCGGGTGGAAGAAAAGGACTATCCCAAAGCAGTTAAAAGCGCCGGCATCATGTTCAAAAACATGAAAGTTTTGGCCGAAGCGATAACGGTATAATTACAGTACCGATCTGCTATATTGTACGGCCATGACGGTCAGCCCAACCCTGCAATACAGTTTCAAAATAGCGTTTACTACATCGCTGGTGTCACCTATGCTGTATTTGGCACTGGCAGGGTCACACGCGGCAAGCGAAGCCGGCTTTGCCATCATATGGATGCTGGCCACCATGGGTATCGGCAGCGCTTGCGCCCTCACGGTAGCTATGCTGTTCGGTCAGGCGGTGATCTTTTTGTATCGTCAATCACTCAGCGCTACGCAGGTAAAGTTACTGCTCTCCATTATTGCCACTGTCCTCTGCGCCCTCAGCATGGTCATATTTTACGGCTGGCACGAGTTCGATACCATTTACTATAAATTGTTCGTCACTTATGCAACGGTGGCGGTTTGCGGGGTGTGGTTGTATGGGATCAGGGTTGCACCGAACAAGGAATTGTAGTTACAGTGCAAGAAACTTAGTACAGCCTTGCCTCCGCAACATCTTCCATCAAAATTATTTAACTTAGCCATTATGAAAAGCCTCCGCAACATCGCCCTCCTATCAGCCATCGCATTAACAACTGCCTGCTCATCGCCCGAAAAGAAAGTACCTGTGGTTGGTTTTATCGAAGCTTTTGAGGATGCTACTGTTGGCCAGGCCCGCACGGGCTTTACCGATGCGCTGAAAAAAGGCGGCTATAGTGAGGACAGCAAGACCATCAAAATAGAATACCGTAATGCCCAGGGCAATATCCCTAACCTGGTGCAGATCGCTAATTATTATGTAAACCAGCCGGTGAATTTGCTGGCTACCAGCACAACCCTATCCACTTTGACCGCGTCGCAAAAAACCAGTACTATCCCTATTTTTGCCATGGTATCGCCAACGCCGGAGCGGATGAAGGTTTTGAACGGTCAGGGTAAAGCGCCTGCCAATCTGTTCGGTGCCGTGGAGGATCTGCAATACATCGACACCTCATTTGCGCTGATCCCGCAATTACTGAAACCGCAAATGGGCCGATTGAAGGTCGGCGTGATCTACAACCAGTCCGAGCCGCAATCTACCGATGCGCTCGACCTGATCAAAGCACGTGCCGCCGGTCTGAACGTGGATGTAATAGCCATGCCCGTAAATACATCGGCCGATGCACAGTTAGTGACCAAGGCATTGTTAGATAAAACCATCGACGCTTTTTTTGCCTTGCCTGACAATACGGTCTTCGCATCCTTTGAGACCATTGTAAAAAGTTGCGACGAGAAATTTGTACCGATATTCAGCAGCGAGGCCGGCCTTGTTCAACGCGGCGCGGTGGCTGCCTTCGGTGCCGACATGTACCAATGGGGTTATCAAGCAGGAGAACAAGCCGCACAATATCTTAAGACCGGCAAGACCGACGGACTGAAGCCCGAGATGGTGAAGATCCGTAAGCGTGTCTATAACCCAACCGCTGCTGCTAAATACCACATCACCGTACCAACAAGTTTCACTGCCGTTAAGTAAATGTACTTTTACCTCACCGCTTTACTATTAGGGCTAAGTTTTGGTTGCCTGGCGTTCGGGATCTATATCTCTATGAAGATATTTAACATCCCTGATATCACTACAGATGGCAGCTATACGCTGGGCGGGGCAGTAACGGGCGTAATGCTGATCCATGATCAGCCTACATACATCATTCTGCCGTCCGTAATTGCGGCTGGTGCCGTTGCCGGAGCGTTAACAGGTATCATCCATACTAAATTAAAGATCAACGCGCTTTTAGCGGGGATATTGGTAATGACAGCCTTATATTCCGTCAACCTGGCCGTGATGGGTAGGTCTAATTTGCCGTTGATCAACTTGCCGACTTTGTTCTCGCTAATCTCGTTCAGCTCCAATACCGACATTAATGCCTTTTGGATATTATCGGCCTTTGTGGTCATCATTATCGCCATCATAGGCTATCTGCTAAAAACCGACCTCGGCTTAGCCATGCGCGCCACAGGCAATAGCGAAAGCATGGTACGCGCCCTTGGCGTTGATACCGACCGGATGAAGATCTTGGGCCTGGCCATTGCCAACGCGCTTACTGCATTGAGTGGTTACCAGATCACCCAATACCAGGGCTTTGCTGATATCAGCATGGGCATAGGTGTAGTGATCACAGGGTTGGGTTCGGTCATTATTGCCGAAACGGTGATCAATTGGTTGCACATTACATTTGTTTGGGCAAGTTTAGCTTTGGTGCTTGGTGGCGCGGTGATCTTCCAACTGGTGCTTGCTTTAACGCTAAGCCTTGGTGTAGACGCTAACTATCTGAAAGCCGCTACCGCGATATTTGTATTACTGATCGTGGGCTTGCCGCGTTTAACACGGAGGGCCGCATGATCAGGTTGACCGACATAAGCAAAACTTTTAACAAGGGGCAACCGAATGAGGTGATGGCTATTGACGCACTTGATCTGACCATCGCTGCCGGCGAGTATTTGGTTATTGTAGGTTCTAATGGATCGGGGAAATCAACGTTATTGAATTTAGTGGCCGGCAGCATCCTACCAACATCCGGAACGATCAATTTTGACGGCGAAGACGTTACCCGCCTACCCGACCATCGCCGCAGTAAATGGATAGCCCGCGTTTTCCAGAACCCGCTAAGTGGTACGGCGCCCGATCTGAGCATCATTGACAATTTCCGCCTGGCTGCATTGCGTACCGGCCATAAGGGCTTACGCATCGGTGTTAACGATGTTTTTAAAGCCCGGGTAAGAGAAAAAATAGCTACCCTGAATATGGGCCTTGAAATCAAGACCGGACAATTGATGGGTTCGTTATCCGGCGGACAACGCCAGGCGCTTACTTTGCTCATGAGCGTAATGGATGATTGCAATATCCTGTTATTAGACGAACCATCGGCCGCTCTTGACCCACGTTCTGCCGACATAGTTATGCGCACAGCAGATTCGCTCATTAAACAATTTAACCTGACGGCCATGCTGGTCACCCATAATTTAAAGGACGCTTATACTTACGGCAACCGCATCATCCAAATGAGCGAGGGCAAGGTCCTGCACGATCTTAGTGCAGAACAAAAAGCCGGGTTAATGCAAAATGACCTGTTCGGCTGGTTCTCTTAAAAAGCCCGTAGAGTATAAAGCTTTTTAGCCACATCATCCTCTGCATTTAAGCATGCCGCAGGTATGCAACGCCCCTTAAGTGGTGTACCTAACGGCACACTATACTTTGTATGTATTTAACTACAAAGCTATTGCTCTTGACAGAGCAGCCGGGGTTTGATCGACTTTATAGAACTTAAACGGCCCAACTCCGTATCGCTCACACTCCTTTATCCGCTAACCTTTTGCCTTTA
The DNA here is from genome assembly GCF_015222005.1 of Mucilaginibacter myungsuensis. Lineage (GTDB taxonomy): Bacteria > Bacteroidota > Bacteroidia > Sphingobacteriales > Sphingobacteriaceae > Mucilaginibacter > Mucilaginibacter myungsuensis. The sequence continues at coordinate 397,421 of NZ_JADFFL010000004.1, forward strand.
ACCTAAACTGGCAAAGTAATTGCATTAGCATCCGTACCATGAAAAACATCAATTTTGAAGATATAAGAGATGCTTACCAGTTAGTGCAAGGCGCTAAACTTAAAAGCAAGGCCGACGACGAGATATACGAACTTGGCGAGTACGATGCCAACAAACGCGGTTACGTGGTTTTCCCTTTCGAGGATGGAATACTGTACACCGATTTCAGCATGATCATGGCCGAAAAGGAAATGATGATGAATTATATGATCGAGCCGGTGAAGAGCAGTCCATTCCAAAAAGCGGCTTAATATTTTGCCTTGACCGTCGGGAGTATCGGTGCAAATGTTAGTTTTGGGTTTTCCGAACCTATGAAACTAAAAGCCATCATCTTTGATCTTGACGGTACCATTGCCGATACCCTGCCGCTTTGCATAGCGGCTTTCAAAAAAAGTATAGAACCATTGCTTGGCAAAACGCTGAGCGACGATGAGATCATCGCCACCTTTGGCCCGTCAGAAGAAGGAACGATCCGTGCATTAGTCCCGGATCAGGAGGCTCAAGGTGTTCAGGATTACCTGCGTTATTACGAGGAAATGCACAGTACATGCCCGGCGGTATTCCCGGGGATAACCGGGTTGTTAGCGATGCTTGATGCCAAAGGAGTGCAACTGGCCATCGTGACCGGTAAAGGTATCCATAGCACCCGCCTGTCTTTAAAGCAGTTCGGTATAGAAAAATATTTCGATGTGTTAGAGACCGGCTCTCCTGAAGGACCGAACAAAGTGAACGGTATCCGTAATGTGTTAGAACGCCTTAACATCGAAGCCGCAGACGCGTTATATGTTGGCGATGCACCAAGCGACATAAAATACTGTAAACAGGTTAGCTTACCTATCGCTTCGGTAGCCTGGGCCGGTACAACCAATGCCGATGAACTTATACCCTTACAACCCGAGCATTTATTTTACACGGTCGAAGAATTTAGGGAATGGTTAGAGACGGCTATCTAATAATGCTTACCCATCCTGCTTGTAGTGGGCTACCGATATTCAGATCGATCTTGTAATAATAAACCCCGGCAGGTAAGGGCTTACCGCGAAAAGTGCCATCCCATGGTTTAGTATAGCCTTTTGTTTCAAATACAAGTTCGCCTTGGCGGTTAAATATTTGAGTAATGGCGGTAGCATAAGTGTGTAGCCCTCCAACATTCCAGCTTTCATTCACCCCGTCGCCGTTAGGTGTAAATGTATTAGGGATGACAACATTTTGATACACCCGAACAAAGACCTGATCCGTGGCCGTATAATTACACGGGTTACCGGATGAGGTAAAAAGCGTATAAGTAATATCCTGTATCGGGGTAGCTATCGGTCGTAAAGAATCAGCGCTGTTCAAACCTATAGCGGGCGACCAATAAAACGATCTTGCATCGGTCTTCCCCTCCAAAACCACCGATTGACCTACATGTATGATCTTGTTGGGCCCGGCATCTGCTGTCACAGGTGTATCAATGTGTACCGTAACGGTATCATAAGTAAAGCAATCATTCTGCCCGGTAACCTTTACAATAAAGTTTGTTGTCCGGGCCACAGTAGCAATAGGGTTAGCGATGTTGGGATCCGACAGGTTGGCTTCCGGGATCCATTTATAGCTGATACCTCCGGTCGCATTCAATTGTGCCGGCGCACCCACGCATACCGTTAGGTCGGAGCCGGCATTGGCTTTTATCTTAGGCACGATACTGACCGTGTGCGAGGTTACGGTGACGCAGCCGTTCCTGGTGATCTTTACCGAATAGGTACCTTCGTGCGCTAAAGTAGATTTATCTACCATCACCACCTGCAAGGGATATTTAGTACCATCAGGGAAGGTCCATTCATAGGTATCGCCGTAGGCGCACTCAAAAACCATTCTTTCTCCTTCACAAAATATATTTCCCCCGGTTATAGTGGCAGATGGCAGTCTGTTGACGATAACTGTTAATTCGTTAGAATTAACCCTGCAATTAGGTGATCCCATATTTCTACGTTCAGATGTTACCAATCTGTATTTGTAAGTACCGGGCACTGCGGCTGTGATATTGATCGTGTAATTTAAAGTAGTAGCGCCGGGGATATCTGTCCAGGACATTCCCCTGTTCTCCTGCCATTGATATACAGGGTCGCCGTAACCTTCTCCCGCTGTAGCAAACACTTTGTACTCCGCATTATCACCTTCACAAATATTTTGCACCGGTGAGGTAAAAGAAGCAAATGAGGTGGCTATAGTTGGCCCGCAGGCGCGAAATGTGATATCATCTAAAACCAGATCATTCCCGCCACCACCCGGCGCCCGGTTGACCATAATGAGCGTAACATCACTGGATACATCCGGAGTTTTAAAATTAAGCCCGTATTGTACCCATTTATCTTCTCCATTAGGTATGCCGTACGTCCGGTAAAGTATATCTCCCTGAGTTGTCCTGATGATAAATTCGATATCCGGCTGATTACCGTTCCTTCCACGTAATAGGTTTTTGACCCATGCAGCAAACTCATAAACGGTACCAGGACACAATCCATTTATCTTTTGCCGATAAAACTCCCCCGGTTGGTTAGATGCATTCACCACCATCATATAACCACCCGGATCACCGGTATGGTCAGTAGTCAGCCACCAGCCTGCGTTATGGTCACCCTCTGTAGTATTCTTAATACTGTACTCTCCATCCTCGGTACCCTCGTTGTTAGTGTAGGTGTAATTAGTAATATCCGAAAACCGATCCGGGCTCCGTTTAGACGGGCCTGCACCAAAATCAACCTTCACTATTGGATCGCCTAAACTACCTGTACACACCTGCGCATAACTGCCGATGCAGCAAAACACAAATAACAAACAGGCGAGAGCGGCTTTCATAAAATTAAAAAGGATCTACAAGAAATAGCAACCTGATCATAGTAAGGGTCGCCGGCATAATTGGTAGACCAAATATATCTATTTAAGCGATAAACGACTGAAATTTAGCTTAGAATATCGCATCTATCGATAATATATAGGCATCGGTGCATTTGTTATATACTTGATGATATCGCTAAGCCATCATTTTAACGCTGATCTAATTTTGCTATGACAAAAGAGCTTTGGATAAATCTACCCGTAAAAGGCCTGAACGAGGCTATCGACTTTTTCACGACGATAGGATTTGCATTCAACAAAAATAGCCCCGGCGTTAGCCCGTTGACAGCGCCCATACAGGTGGGCAGCAAGGCCATAACGGTAATGCTATTTCAGGAAGAGGCTTTTAAAGCGACCTGTCGTAACGAAATCTCAGATACAGCAACAGGGACAGAGGTACTATTTTCGTTCAACCTGGCGTCGCAAGCCGAGGTTGACGAGTTAGCTGCCAAGATCACCAATGCTGGCGGCAACCTGTTCGCTCCTCCGGCCGAATTTCAGGGGTGGATGTATGGTTGCGCGTTCGCCGACCTTGACGGGCACCGCTGGAACGCGCTTTATATGGATATGAGTAAAATTAAAGCCTAAGATAGCTCCCAAAAACTACGGTACCGGAAAGGTGTAACACCATAACGGCTGCGGAACAAGCGGATGAACGAGCTGGCACACTCAAAGCCTACCATATTTACGATCTGGTTTACCGGCAAAGCCGTCGATCTTAGTAATTGCTTTGCCCGTTGTAACCTCACCTGCACTAAATATTGGTGTGGCGATTGCCCAAAGGCTTGTTTAAAAGTACGCAACAAATGATTGACCGACAGACAAGCATGCGCGGCCACATCATTAAGGCTGATGTTTTGGCTGTAATTGCTCACCACGTATTCCTTAGCCAGGTTTAAGCGGCGCAATATCTCCACTTTAGTATCACGGTTGGCAAATTGCAACTGATCCAACTTGCCAGATATCTCTTCGGTGTAGATCAGATCATAATTTTCCAGGCATTGCTTTAACGACTCGTTGATCAGCGCTTCGTTCTGCTGGCCCTCGTCCATATAGCTTTTTAATTGCTGAACATGCCGGCGCAGATCGTTCTTAAGCGGATACAAGGTTTCGTTAAGCGGCTGATCATAAGGCTGCCCACTTTTACGAAAATTGTGAAGGAACGACTGATCAAAGGCGATCGCGAAACTATCTACCGGTGCACCGGGATCCATCTTAGTAGTATACTTGGTGCCGTTATTCAAGATCAGGAACTGATCGGGATGAAGCGTCAGCTCGCGTTTACCGATGCTGTAACGGGCATCGCCGCCGAACACAAAATGCAGGGTCAGGCCATCGTTCAGTTTATTAGGCTGCGCCGGGCTGTCGGTATTATAACTGATGGTATTTTGGTCGCTGGTGATGGTATCGTATCGCATAAAACAATGAGGTTGATCGCTATACCTCAAATTTACTTAATGCAATAGGGTGATAGTATCACCCTGATAGGGGGATTTTTAGGGTGATGTTTACTAAGCGGAGAATTTTAACCACAAAAAGCACGAAGGGCACAAAGATTCTGTGATCGGCAAACATAGCTTTGTGATCTTCGTGGTTCTCCCTTTGTGCGCTTTGTGGTAAAATGTCTTTGTAAAAAACTATATCAATCTATTATCCTTCGCCGTCCGTATCGCGTCGGCCCGCGAATTGACGTTAAGTTTCAGGTAGATATTTTTGATGTGCGTGCGGACAGTTTCAGGGTCGATAAAAAGTTGCTTGGCCACCTGACTGCGGCTTTTGCCCTCGGCAACCAATTCCAAGATCTGGGTCTCGCGTTTGGATAGTGGCGAGTCCTGGTTCTTCATAAAGGATGATATCACCATGCGGGCAATATTGATGCTCATGGGGCCGCCGCCTTCTTTTACTTCTTTGATCGATTCGATGATACGGGTGGCCGGTGTGGCTTTGGTCAGGTAACCACTGGCCCCGTTGGCTAAAGCATCAAATATCTGCTTTTGCGATTCGTACACGGTCAGGATCAGCACATGGCAATCGGGCAATACCTTTTTGATCTTAGGCAGGGCCTCGATACCGCTGGTGCCGGGTAGCTGGATATCCAGCAGAATCACCTCGGGGCGGTCGGCAGCGAGGCTGTTAGCGGCCTCGTCGTAGCTGGCATAGGTATTTACCACGTAATAGCCTTCGGCGGCTCCAACCAGGTAGGCGTAGCCGTAACGGATGGTCTCATCGTCCTCAATAATTACTATCCTTATATCGCGTTCCATAATTTATCAGGCTTTGATCTTTGGGTTGATATTAAATGTTAAAGCGATAGCCGTACCCTCACCCGGTGCCGATGCTACCGTGATGTCGCCCCCTATACGTTTGGCCCGGGTGCGGATGTTCACACAGCCGTGTCCCTTGCTTGGTTTATTTGTATCGAAACCTACACCATCGTCACTGATCTGCAGGGTGACCAAGTTTGGTTCGTAACGTATCAGTTCGATCACGACATGCTTAGGATGAGCGTGTTTGAGGGCGTTGTTCAGCAATTCTTTAAATATCATGGTGATGTTACGGCTGTACTCCATGGGCAGTTTTACGGTCGCCATCTCCATGATGATACCATCAAAACTAAGATCGATCGGTGTATCGGCAAATATCTCTATACCGGTCTCGCGGATATGGTTCAGCACCTCGTACAGGTTATCACTTTTAGGATCCATAGCCCAAAGGATATCGCGCGTGCCATTATACAACGATGCCGCGTTCTGCTTGATCTGCCAGACCAACTTCCGTGGCTCTGTTTTGTCAGCACCTAATTGCGCATCAAGTATATCGGAAAGCACAGTGATCCGTGTCAGCTTATTACCCAGATCATCATGAAAATCCTCGGCAGTTTGCTGGCGTATCTTGGCTTTTTCTTCCTCACGCATCAGCTCTATGGCCTGCTCGCGTTTCCGTTTACCGCGCTGGATAAAGGATTGCAAACTTACACCAATTAAGATCAATGCCAGTACCGACCCTAACCTGAACCAGGTGGTTTGATAGAACGGCGGCGCTATCTCAAAACTAAAGCGGGCGATGTTTTTAGACACTTGCTTACCTACCATCGCCTTCACCTCGAAGGTGTATTTACCGGGCGGCAACGACGGATAGTCGACCGCGTTGCTCTTTACCGGCGCGCCAAAGTCCTTATTCAAACCCACCAGCCGATATTGGTAAGTTACCTCGGCAGGACTTTTTAAATAGACACCCAAAAAGGAGATGGTCATCCGGTCCTGACTTGGCGATAATTTTAACACCTTATCGTCAGCGATGAAGGTAACCGGCTCGTCTTTATCCCCATCGAACACTTTAATATCACCGATCATCACATACGGAGCTGAAATATCTTGTTTAGGCCGATCGGTGCTGAAAACCGTTAGACCCTTAGTTGTCCCCACTAACATTTGATGGTTGTGATAAAGGATCCCATTCTGATTCGATTCGATAATTCGCCCTTTCAACTCCCCGCCCGGCAATATCGCGAAAGCGAAAGATCGCGGATCTATACTGAACCGGCTTACGCCTCTACCCGTTCCTGCCCAAAGTGTACCATGCTCGTCTTCAGCCAGGCTGTAAATGCTGTTGGCAGGCAGGCCGTCTTTGGTGGTATAGTTCTTTACCCTTCCCGTCCGCATATTCCAAGCAAATACACCCGAATCGTCCGAGCCGATCAGCACCAGGCCTTTATAGCGGATCATGCTGTAGATCGATGTACTATCGAGCGCATTCAATTTAAAGCCCGGTACCTCTTTCTTATTTACGATCAGCTTCAAGCCATCGTGGCTGCCTGCCAATACCGAGTCGCCGCCTAAAGCCAACAATGAAGACGTGAATGCCCGGACACCCGAAAATTGCATCGCATCCCCTTTATCAAAATAATAAACCCCGGCCGACGTACCCGCCCAAACAGTGCCGTCGGCACCCCGCGCGAAGGTCAAGCCCGACATCCCATACGTTCCCTTAACCTGATCGAACTTTTTACCATCATATCGAAATATCCCGTCGCGATTAGTGCCTACCCACATCAGGCCGGCATCATCTTTCAGCAGGCTCAACGTACGGGGCGAATGACCCGGCTTACGTTCATCCCAAATAGGGCTAATAGTACGTCCGTCAAATTTACCAACGCCGTCACCATCGATCGCCAGTAGCAACTGGTTATTGCGGTCGCGGGCTATACCCATCACGATCGGACTCATCTCGGTATTGCCATACCGGTTATAAAGCACGTAATGGTCGCCATTGTAACGATACAATCCGTCGCCCTGCGTACCCAGCCAAATATTGCCGTCCCGGTCTTCATAAATATCTGATACCTCGGCATCGCTGAAACCGTTCTGCGCGTTAAAAGCCGTCAGTTTATTTTGTGGCGACAAACGGTAAGCGCCGCTCCCGGTGCCTATCCAAAGGTTATCTGCGGCATCTTTTGTCATGCTCACAAACGACGTTTTGATAACCTTAAGCGCATCGTAAGCGTAGGGTTGCATAGTTTTCCCGTCCGTAATATAAATACCACTGAAACCTTGTATCCATAGCTGCCTGGGCCGGCGTTTATCAAACAGCAGCTTCATCATGTAAAGCTTCCCAAACTCGCTGGGAAATGTGAAATAATGCTTCCAGGCCTTCCCTTCTAAATAGTAAAGCGCCTTGTTATTCACCGCGGCGAACACGCGCCCTTTGGGATCCACAGCCACCGTGGTAACCGTATCCATACCTCCCGTAATGTTCGCCAACTGCATCTTACCGCCTGATACCTTGAACAGGTGACCGTCGGTAATGCCCCAGATGTTGCCGTCCTTATCTTCGGTAATACGGTTGATCCAGCCACGACCGGGTCCTGCAGGGTAATTAAGGTTGATCAGTTTGCCGTTTTCGTAACAAGCCAAACCTTTGTTAGCGCCTATCCATGTGCGGCCTTTGCTATCGCAAAAAACGGCGTAAGCAAAATTGTTCTTCAGGCCGTTGGCTTTGGTGAGGGCAAAGTGCTCGACACCATCAAAACGGCTTACGCCACCCAGGGTGGCTATCCACAGACGGTGGGTATTATCCTGTGATATTTTGTTGACCTGAGATTGTATCAACCCGTCGGCGATATCGTAATGCGTAAACATGTACCGCTGTGCCCGGGTCGACAAAACACAGCACATCAAAGCCAGCAACAAAGTCGCTTTAATGCTGATAATATTTAACTTAATGGAGCGGTACACAATGGACAGAGTGGTGATTTTTACCAAGATGAAAATAAAGTTTATTATCTTAAAAAAAATCCCCCGTTTAGGGTGATTATAGCATAGACCGATCTTTGTTTATATTTGGGTAGACTATTGAACAAAACCCGAAACGAAATGAAAAGACTATTATTAGCCGCTGCCGCTAAATGCCTGTCATTCACTACGCAAGTACAGCAAGACGCATTCAAACCCCTGCACCAGTTAGCCGGTGGCACCTGGAAAATGAAGACAGCCCGCGGTTACACCTGCGAGCAACGGACAAAGGTAACCGACACCGAACTAAGCAGCAAAGGCTTTAATATACGTGGCACAGATACGGTGCCTACCGAATCTGTAAAGATCAAGATCAACAATGGCACTATCTGCTACATCCCTATCGTTAAGGGGCAAAACGGTGGCAAGCCGGTAGAATTTAAACTGACCTCATCGGCCAATAATGTTTATCAGTTCAGCAACCCGGGGCATGACTACCCGCAAGTGATCGCTTACGAGTTGGTGAGCAAAGACTCGATAAACGCCTGGATAGAAGGCGACATGAACGGACAAAAACGCCGCATCGATTTCCACTACAAGCGCGAAAAGTAATTAGGCCACCATCCCGATGACCAGCACCACGGCATTATTGCTTAGGGCTTCCATGTCGGCTTCGGTAAGGTCCCATAGTGCCAGGCCATCGCGCTGATGCATCAGGCGGCCCTGCAATTCAAACGCACCAGCTATAACGAATGCGTAAAATAACCCGCCGGTGTTTTTAAGCTGATAAATAGCATCGGCCCGGCCATCGAACATACCGATATGCATGCTGAATGGCAAGTCATCATCAATGGTGATCGGCACCAATTGGTTTTGCTTGCCATCCAGATCAAACTCTAATATTTGAGCAGATCGGTCAACAGATCCATCTGCTTGAAATTCCAGATACAGGAAATTGATCTGTTCGTCGGTGTAAGGGTTGGATAACTTGATATCCCCTCGCGCTTCGATGTATCGTTGGTAAACCTGACCAACGTCTATGGCATCGCCATTGATACCAACCTCACCTGTTATCGGCACGATCACCACAAAACTATTTTGCTTCGGTTGATATGTCTGACTGTGCGATGGTGCAAACAATTCATCGTTCAAAGTTAGTAACTTACCGAATGGCTTGCGCTCGGCCTCCTGATAGTCGCCATAGTTGAGCGTACTCCAGCGGGTAAGTCCGCCTTGCTCGGTGACGCCCCGCTGATCGGCTAAGTGTATCTGTCCGGGTGATAGTTTTTCCATGATGGGTGGGTTATCGTTTATTTACCACTTATGAAGGTTAGTGATATAGCAGTACCCGTGGTGTTCCCCTAAATTAGGGGAAAGCAGAGCCAGTGCAAGTTGCAGATCCATTAAAAAGGGGTACTCGCCGGAGGTCCTTTCTAAATCTCTTTCAACGTCTGTATCGCCAAATAAGGCTGCAACTGAAACAACTCCGTATTGACAACACCATCCTCCGCAACTGCATTCAGCGCCGATACCAGCAAATAATTGTTCACCGTATCGTGCCAAACCAATAGCTCCGAAAAAAAGTTGATGGCGACCACGTGTTTAGCGGCGTCGTCAATATCCGAGTTAATGATCTCGAACTGAAAACTGCTGATCTTTAAAAAACGACGGCCAAGCGTATTCAGGATATCCGGGATCACGCCGCCTAATTGTTGGACGTAGCCCGTAACCGCCGGGGCTACCCTTGCGGGTAGTTGTTGCGCGTCGGGGGCATGGCGTAGCAGCTCGGCGTAGGAGGTATAATTAGTGCCTGCGCTAAAATTCTGCGCCTGGATCCTGAACTCCATAAAGCTATCCTCGTGTACCATTTTATCCCAGGCCGATGTGGCATCGGCCCTGATGATCTTGCGGTAGCAAAGCGTAATGATCCTTTTATCCATGATAGTTTAAAACCCAAAAAACGTTGAAAGTTTACAAACCTTAACATTTTTTGAACTGTTGAATTTCAGGGATATTGATATTATGCTTTGATGCTCAGGTTAATAGTCAGGTTAAACCCTGCCGAGGTGCTGCCGGAAACGGTGGCTATCTCGATGCCTGCGGTATCGTCGCTAAAAACGTTATCGCTTTTGTTGTAGGTGTAGCCGCTCATGCCTTTGCCATAGCCATTCACTGCCGCGACAGCCGTGCCCGAACCTTCGGGGAATGCGATCTGGGTCACCTTTAACGACGTGCCCGAAGCCGAGTAAATATGCACGTGGATATGTGTAGCCCTGCCATTATACCAACCCGGGAAAATGGTAGTGAAAGTCACCAAGCCATTAGCATCGGTGGTTTGGCGGCCGCGCAAAAAGTGAACACTTTGATAATTAGTACTTTGCATGCCTGTGCCACCATATTCAGAATAGTTACCTTCGGCATCGCAATGCCAGATATCGACCAGCAAGCCCGATAGCGGGTTACAGTTATTACTATTGTTCAGCACGGTGATCTTGGCGGTAAGTTTGTGACCGCTGCGACCGTCGGTAATATCGCTGCGCACGTATGATGCCGGCGCTTTGGTTGGGAACGGGCCTTCGGTCTCGGTAGGAGCCACGGTACAGCCGTTCTCGGTGCTGGCGCCGCCTGTTGTTGTGGTGGTTGTCCCGGTGGTTGAGTTGCTGGCAGCGGCCGCTGTATCCTTACGACAAGCAGCCACTAATGCCGATGACGACACCGCGCCGATCATCAGGCTTTTTAAAAAATTCTTCCGTTCCATTTGCTGGCTCTCCTTATTAATTAGGGTTGTTGTTTGTTGGTTCAAACGTAACCCTACATATCGTGCTGCGAAAAAATGTATCGGCGAACGACAACTATGTGACGATGAATAGCCGACCAGCTAACTGATCACTGGTTAACCGATCACTGATCACGCTCTCATTTTTGCCAAGTCGACCTGTTTATCTACTTTTGGACCCGATGAGCATGGACCCGTTAAGCGTATCCCTTTTTGAAATGCGGCTGGAAGACATCCACCGGGCTGATCCCTGGTTGCGGTACGAGATGAGCATACGCGATTTTATCGCTTTGTTCCCGGTAAGGTTTAAGAACGGCCGCCCGATCAAGCCGGATCACCCTGCCGTTGTGGGTGTGGACCGTGAGGTTTTTTTGAAGGTGCTGGTGGCCTTCAATCAATCCTTCGGAACTAAGAAATGAAGAACGGATGCCTGTTGGGGACATCCGTTCATATTAACTGATCTTTAATTGGTTTAATCTATTTGCCCGACATGATGTGCACCTGCTTTCCGCGTACGTGCCAAACATCTATCTTATCCCCTTGGTCGGCCATTGTCTTTTTGTAATAGTCAGCATAACCTTTTTTGGTCATCAGGCCTACCTGATATTTAAAACCATCATTCTTGCGGGCTAAGGGTGTAAGGTTGCTGAAGAACATGTGGTCAAAGTCTTCAGCCTTGTAGTTGGCCAGATCGGCATTGTTCTTTACACGCTTATCGTCTATCCAAACGCCGTAGTCCTTACTTTGCCACTTAGCCAGTTGGGCATCGGTCACTTTGTTTTTGGCCATAGGTCTCATTGCTTTTCTGAACCTTACCAATTGGTCATCCTGTTGTTTCACACTCATCTGTACAAACAAGGCCCTCATTTTCTTTTTATCCTCTGCGCTGATCACACCCGATGTGCCATTCTCTCCCGGCAGATCATATTTTTTAAGATAAGCGGCATACTCGTCCACCACACTTTGTGGCGCATCCGTTTTAGCATGTTCTATACGCATGCCGTTAGGCATCGCGAAAGCTATCACTTTTTTAGGCGTGTCGATATTGGGCTTGGCGACAATATCGGCAACTTTCTTCTCTACTGCGGCAACTACTTCCGGCAATACTTCAGCCTGTGTTTTCTCGCTGAACAGGGTTACTGCCATGGCGGCAACCGGGATCAGCATAAGCTTTTTGCCAAGGGCTACTACTTTGGATGTGGTTTTGGTCATCATGATCAATCTTTTTTTAGTGGTTTGATAATTAAATTGGCTGGTCAGCTGCAGGCTATGCGTTTGCGTAGCGTGGGCCAGCAGTAAATATTGGTAAGATGGTGTGTCCTCGTAATTTTGGATGACACCTTCATCGGCCAAAAACTCATGGTTAAGTTGTATAGCCTTGCGGTAGAACGGGATGAACGGGTTGAACCAGCAGATCACCTGCATCACCTCTACCAGCAATACATCAAGCGTGTGTAATTGCCTAACGTGGGTTTGCTCGTGGCAGATGATCTGGGGCGCGATCTTGCCTTCAGTATGGTCTTTTTTGTTTAGGAAAATATAACGCAAAAAACTGTGCGGCGTTACCTGCTCATCGGTTAAGATCAGTTTTGGATCATGGTCGGCAACAACCTCTCCCCTTTTAGCCGAACTTGCGATCTTGTAAAGGTTGATACCGAAACGGACCAACAGCGCCACTGTGATCAGCGTATAAAGTCCCGGCAATACAAAACCCGAATAGTCAACAGGCGAAACCTCCACAACCGACTGCTTTACAACTTTATCAGGCGATACCGTAGCGGCGGGCGCAAGAACCTCATTCATTTGTTCATAGATCACCGGAAAAGTTTCAGCTTCGATAGCGATCACTACAAATGGTACCACTGCCGAAAACACTAAACTGAACAACAGGTAAAACCGATTGAAACGATACATCCGCTCGTTCTGCAAAAACAGCTTGTAGATCCCGAGCAGCAGGCTCGAGCACAATACAAAATTAACCAGGTACATCATCGTATTATTCCTCCTGTTATTTTTAGTCTACCGAACTACGCACCCACATGATATTGCTCCTATCGGCCATGATCTTTTTATTCTCGCTTGCAAAGAAAGCTTTGGTCATCAACACGGCCACTTTTTTAGCGCCATGATCTTTGAAAGCCCACTGGCCGGCTCCGGTCACGTTCATCCAGTCAAAATCGTCGGCGGTGTACTTAGCCAATTCTTCTTTGCTCACCAATTTCCAATTGATCTGCACATCGTAAATTTTATCCTGCCATTTCTCCAACTGATCAGCAGTGACCGACTTTCTTTTATGCGGCTGCTGTGCTTTGCCAAATTGGATGCGTTGTTTATCCTGCTGTACACGGCTCATTTGCTGATATAGCTTATCCATCTGGGCCTTATCGGCCGCGCTTACGTTACGGAACGCGAATGCTTTTGCACCCTTGCCTAAATACTTGCCCTGTATGGCGGCATACTCGTCCATCAAGCTTTGAGGGGCATTAGTAGCGGCAGACTTAACCCTAAATGCTTCACTGATCTGCGGCGAAGGGAAACGTACTTTTTTTACCGTGTCTTTCCCGGTTTCAATATTTACAGCTTTAAAGGTCTCAGGTACTGCGGCTATAATTGCGGGCAGCACTTTGGCCTGCACTTTCTCGCTGAACAATATTACAGCAAGGGCGGCCACGGGTAACAGCATCAGCTTTTTGCCCCAGGCCATTTTGGCGGAGGTGGTTTTGGTCATCATCATTAAGCGTTTTTTTGTGGTTTGATAATTGAATTGGCTGCTCAGCTGCAAACTCCCGGGTTGGCTCGCGCGGACCAGTAAAAGATATTGATAGGCAGGTGTATCATCGTAAACATTTGTCACCGCCTCATCGGCTAAAAATTCGTGATTAAGTTGTATGGCTTTGCGATAAAGCGGAATGAACGGATTGAACCAGCACAGCGCCTGAAAGACCTCTACCAGCAGTACATCCAGCGAATGCCATTGCCTCACATGCGCCTGTTCATGGCAGATCACTTCGGGTTCTACCGAGCCGGTCTCATGGTCTATACGGTTGATGAAAATGTATTTCAGGAAACTGTGCGGGGTAACCTCGGCGTCCGTCAGCACCACTTGACTTTGCTGATGGTTTACGTTCTCGTTATCGATAACTTGCCGACCGATCTTATAAAGGTTGATAGCAAACCGCAATATCAATACAACCGCGATCAACAGGTAAGCACCGATGATCAACATCGGCCCATAATTTATGGTGTCGACCTGCGCCGTTTGTGTAGCGATAACGGTTTGCGGAATAGCGGTAAATACAGGCGTCAGCGTTTCTCTCATCGCCTCCTGGTAAACCACCGGGATACTCTCCGTTTCGGTAGTGATCACCACAAAAGGCACCATAGCCGAGAACACCAGACTGAACAGCAGGTAAAAGCGATTAAAGCGATACATGCGCTCGTTCTGCAAGAACAGCTTGTAGACCGCCAACAGCAGCCCCGAGCATAGCACAAAGTTGATCATGTACATCATGGTCTCTATGTGTTTATCGTTTACGACTTCACATCAGGTTTTACCACCGGCGGCGGGAAACGCTGTTGCATAAACTGATAAGTGGTGGTATCGGCTGTGTACGCTTTATAATAGCGGGCATATTGGGCCTTGGTCATTAAGTTGACCTGCATTTTTGTGCCGGGCCCAACATAATGCACCATGTAATGATCAAAATCTTCGGGTGCGTATTTTACAATGTCTGAATTCTCGATACGCTTGCCGCCTATCCATATACGGTAGGCACCGGCTTTTTTCCAGGTCAGCAACTCTGCTTTGGTAGGTTGCTTCTTAGCCATCGGGCCAGATCTCGCGTCAAATTTATACACCTGCTGCTCCTGCTGAGCGGGACTCATTTGCTTATACAAGCCTATCAAACGTGCCTTATCTTTTGCAGTGAATTTTTCCGTCATTATAAATTTTGTGCCCTTACCATTAGGCTGGCCGGCATATTTTTCCAGCGTAGCGTTGTATTCATCTATCGAACTTTGCGGCAGATCTTTAGTAGCGGCAGGTAACTTGGCCGGTTGCTGCGCCGATGGCGTAGTTTGAGCAGCAACCCGCTGACAGAAGATAAAAACAGCAGCGATCATTACCGGCAATACAGCCAGTTGCTTAACGGTCGCCATAGCGGCAGAGGTGGTCTTGGTCATCATGATCAATCTTTTTTTGGTGGTTTGATAATTGAATGGACTGGTCAGTTGCAAACTGCCTGCCTGACTTGCGCGGGCCAGTAACAGGTATTGGTAAGCCGGTGTATCGTCAAACCACGAAGTGACAGCCTCGTCGGCTAAAAATTCATGATTCAATTGTATGGCCTTACGATAGAACGGGATGAATGAGTTGAACCAGCACAACGCCTGCATCAACTCAATAAACAATACATCTAACGAATGTAACTGCTTTACATGCGCCCGCTCATGGCAGATCACCTGTGGTTCGATCGTACCTTGCTGATGATCTTTGCGGTTGACGAATATGTAATTTAAAAAGCTATGCGGCGTTACCTCTGCATCCGTTAGCACCAATGAGATACCTTGGTGGATGGTGTGTTGGTTAGCGACCACCTCGCGGCTAATTTTAATAAGGTTTAGGATGAAGCGTATTATCAATACCCCGGCTATTAGTAGGTAAATGCCTATCAACAGCATTGGCCAATAATTTATCTGATCAATTTGCACTGCTTGAGTTTTAGTCGCCACCGCCGCTTGCGGCGCTGTATCGAACACAGGCGTCAACGTCTCTCTGACCGCTTGCTGATAAACCACCGGGATAGCCTCGCTCTCGGTAGTTATCACCACAAAAGGCACCACCGCCGAAAACACCAGACTGAACAGTAGGTAAAACCGGTTAAAGCGATACATGCGCTCGTTCTGCAAAAACAGCTTGTAAACCGCCAGCAGCAGGCCCGAGCATAACACAAAGTTGATCAGGTACATCATTTTTCCTTTCTCCTTTCTATCTCTTTGTCTATGATCGCTTTCAGGTCCTCCAACTCGGTCGGGCTAATGTTGCTGCTCGATGTAAAGAACGACGCGAATTGCAAGGCCGAATCGTTAAAGTAGTTTTTGATGATGCCGCCAACCTCTTTAGTAAAATAGGCCGACTTTTTTACCAGCGGATAATATTGGCGCGAGTTACCCATGGTCTCGTACCCTACAAAGCCTTTATCCTGCATCCGTTTTAATAAAGTAGCGATGGTAGTGCCGGCCGGTTTAGGGTCGGGGTAGGCATCGATCAGGTCTTTCATAAAAACCTTTTCGTGCTTCCATATTATTTCCATCAGTTGTTCTTCGGCCTTAGTAAGCTGCATATTTTCTACAATATTAGAGTTATCTCTACGAATGTAGAGATAAGAATTTAATTTACAAACTATTTTTTTAGTTTTTTTTCCATTAGATATGTTGCCCGTCTTTCATCGCCATCATGTTACATCACAAAGCATTAGGAATTTTAAACCATAATGCTAAATTTGGGTGAACCAATTCCCTTTCTGTTATGGCGACTTATAAATTATCTGTCAACAACAAGCCAATGACCGTTACTGCCGACGCGGATACCCCGCTGCTGTGGGTACTACGTGATCATTTAAACCTGGTAGGTACCAAATTTGGGTGTGGCGTGGCCGCTTGCGGCGCGTGTACCGTGCACTTAGATGGTAATGCCGTCCGCTCGTGTTCGGTACCGGTGAGCAGCGTGGCCACCGCCAAGGTGACCACTATTGAAGGTTTAAGCGCCAAGGGCGATCACCCGGTGCAAAAGGCATGGTCGGATATGGATGTGGCGCAATGCGGTTATTGCCAGTCGGGCCAGATCATGGCGGCGGCGGCTTTGCTTAAGCGCATGCCTAACCCTACCGATGCCGACATCGACAACAACATCACCAATATATGCCGTTGCGGCACACAGACCCGCATACGCCAGGCCATACATTTTAGCAGCTAAGAAAGGAGTTAAGAAATAATGGAAGCAGTATCTCGCCGTAGTTTTTTAAAGATCACCTCCATAGCTGCCGGCAGCAGTCTAATGTTGGGTTTCGATATGTTCAACACCGCCGAGGCGGCAGGTCTGGACGCGGTCTTTGCCCCTAACGCTTACGTTACCATCGACAGTAAAGGACTGATCACCCTGATGGCCCCGAACCCGGAGATAGGTCAGGGTATCAAGACCGCCTTACCAATGATCCTGGCCGAAGAGCTGAACGTAAAATGGGACAGCGTTTATGTAGAAATGGCACCGCTTGATCCCAAATACGGTTCGCAAACGGCAGGTGGCAGCGGGGCTATACGCTCACGCTTTAAACCCATCCGCGAGGCTGGTGCTACAGCGCGTGTAATGCTCACCACAGCGGCGGCGCAACAATGGAACGTAAAAGAAGAGGAATGCCATGCCGAGGACGGCTATATCATACACAAGCCATCAGGCAAAAAAGCAAGCTATGGCGAGTTAGTAGCCAAAGCAGCGGCGTTACCTGTACCCACCAATGTAACGTTGAAAGATCCTAAGGATTTTAAGATCATTGGTACACGGATACATAATGTAGATAACCAAAAGATAATTACCGGTCAGCCATTATATGGTATCGATACCCGCCGCGAGGGGATGCTTTTCGCGCTGGTGTCGCGCCCGCCGGCTTTTGGTAAGGTTTATAAGTCATTCGATGCTACGGAAACGTTAAAGGTGACGGGCGTTAAGAACGTCGTAGCGGCAGGCGGTGTAGTGGCTGTTTTGGCAACGTCAACGTGGGCGGCAAAGAAAGGACGCGATGTATTAAAAGTGACCTGGGATGATGCCAGCCCGCTGGAGAACTCCTTAGATCATGAAACCGCCTTCACCAAAATGGTGAACGAGAGAACAGCCAATCCGTCCCGTAACGATGGCGATATAGATAAAGCATTAGCATCAGGTGGTAAAATTTTAGAGGCCACCTATTCGGTACCCAACCTATCGCATGCTAATATGGAGCCGATCAACTTTTTTGCCGATGTGAAAGATGGCAAAGCAGAGTTGTACGGACCGACGCAAGTACCATCGGCTATGCGGTCGTCGGTAGCCCGCGCGCTGAATATCGCGCCGGAGAATGTGACCATCGGCATGCCAAGGCAGGGCGGTGGTTTCGGCAGGAAGTTAAGGCCGGACAACGGTGTAGAAGCCGCATTGATATCCCAAGCCGCCAAAGCCCCGGTACAATTGATGTGGACCCGCGAGGACGACATACAAGGCGACTACTACCGCCCGGCCAGCATGACCAAGTATAAAGCGGTGATCAGCTCAGATAACAAACTGATAGGCTGGCATGCTAATTCGGTAGTGTTGACATCGGGCGGTGCATTGATGCCGCGTGGTTTCCCGGCAGCGGCGATACCAAATTTTAGGCTGGATGCACAAAACTTAAAATCGAACATCCCTACCGGACCATGGCGTGGGCCAACCGCCAACGCCGCCGCCTTCGGGGATGAAAGCTTCTTGGATGAGATAGCCGTGGAGATGAAGAAAGACCCGGTAGCACTACGCTTGGAATTATTGGATCTGGCCAAAAACCAACCTGTTGGACAGGCAGGTTACGATATAGATAAATTTAAGAGCGCAATAGACCTGGTAGTAGAGATGAGCAAATGGGGCAAGAACCCGCAAAAGAACGTTTACCAGGGATTTGCTGCCTATTATTCTTTCAGTACCTATGTGGCCCAGGTTGCAGAGGTGACCATGGTGGGCAATGTACCACGCGTGAGCAAAGTTTACTGCGCCGTAAATTGCGGCCGTGTAGTGAACCTGAGCGGTGCAGAGAACCAGGTGCAGGGTGCTATTGTGGATGGCTTGAGCCATGCTTTGTTCAGCAAGATCACTTTTGATAAGGGTGCGGCCGTACAAACTAACTTCCACACCTACAAATTCCTGAAAATGGCTGATGCGCCGCTGGATGTAGTAGTGCAATTTGTAAAGACCGACGAACCACCAACAGGATTGGGAGAACCGGGCTTGCCACCGATCGCCCCCGCGGTTGCTAATGCCATATTTGCAGCTACCGGGAAGCGCGTCAGGAAAATGCCTTTTGACTTGACGACGAAGAGTAAGGATAACGCTTAAGAAAGATAAGTAAACCATGCAATTCAAAAAGAAATATCCGGCCGGCCCTCCCAAAAGATATGAGAAATTCAAGCAAATAATGTCTTGGTTAGTTTTTTTATTGGAAGTGGCATGTGATATATTCGTTTAGTGATGCTTTATCATAAATAGCATTTAGACTTTTATGAAGGACACAAAGCTTTGAGAAACATAAGCTTTGTGCCCTTTGCGCCTTGTGTCCTTTGTGGTTAAATAATTACCCCAACAAAAACACGGTCATACTCCGCGCCCCATGCGCACCTAACACCAGCGACTGTTCGATATCTGCCGTTTTAGAGGGACCGGAAATGAATGTACCGAAACCGTACTCAGTCTCTCCTATCCGCAAATAAGCCTCGTGCATGGTCGGGACGATATCAGATTTATTAAATACCACCGCCACATGCTGCGCGATAAATGGCAGTGAACGGTGCCCCATCAACTCTTCAGTGATCCAGATGGCGCCGTTTTCCGCCACGCCAAAATGGCCGCGGATGACAGCCAGATCAACATCGGCTAACTCGTGACCTGTAGTAACTGGTTCAAATAATTTGGCAGCCGTTTTTAAATCAGGCAGCGCGGTGATCAGGCGTTGATCGGCTGAGTAATGTTCCGTGATCCAAGCGGCAATATCGTCGTAACCACTTACCTGAATAACCTGCCCACCAATGGTCGTCAGTACGTTGATGTATTTTTCTACTATGCCTGCTTCATCACCCTTAAAAAAGGAAATATTTGGCAAAGGCGAACTTTCGGGCTGATTTTGCGCCACAGCGGCAAGTATCTTTTCTCTATCGGTCATTTAGCTTCGCTGTCATTATTTTGTTTTCGATGGCCTGTCATGGAGCTTGCCGAACCACAGTTTGCAAGGATCAGCCCCAATGCATAGTGGCAAAGTCCACCCGCACCACCTTTCGACAGGCTCAGGGTGACACCCCTTTAAGTCTTGTTTCTTGACTCTATATTCTTGGTTCTTGATTCTCTACTCTTGATTCTACGAGCTACCTGTTCTTCCTATACCACTCCCCGAATGATTCTTTCGGCGGCTCGGGCATGTCGCGTTGTTTGTACCAGGGGTTAAAGCCATTGTTAATGGCAAATGGGGCGTATTTCATCACCCATCGGCCCATTTTACCTGCGGCGCGGTATACACTCGGCGAGCCAAGTGTCCAGGTCATGGCTTGCATGCTGACCTTTTTTAGGGCGGGGGCATGGCCTTCCTGTACGATCACTTGTCGCCATTTATATAATTGCTCGTGGATATTGATCTTTACCGGGCAAACATTGGTGCACGATCCGCACAAGGTCGATGCAAAAGGCAGATCGGCATACTTCTTCATATCCAGGTTCGGCGCTAAGATAGAACCGATAGGACCAGCTACGGCGGTGTGATAACTATGCCCGCCACTACGGCGATAAACCGGGCAGGTATTCATACATGCACCACAACGAATACACTTTAGGGAGTTACGAAAATCCTCGCGCCCTAATTGAACCGTGCGACCATTATCAACCAATACCAGATGCATCTGTTGCCCCGGGCGTGGCTTTTTAAAATGGCTGCTGTAAGTAGTGATCGGCTGACCGGTAGCGCTACGGGTCAGCAATCTTAAAAATATACCCAGATGTTTACGTTGCGGTATCAGTTTCTCGATACCCATACTTGCGATATGGACATTGGCCAAATGCGCGCCCATATCGGCATTACCTTCATTAGTGCACACCACAAACTCACCGGTCTCCGCTATCGCGAAGTTTACACCGGTCAAAGCCACTTTACGGGTCAGGAAAGTATCGCGCAGGTGCACACGAGCCGCCTCGGTCAGGATCTGAGGATCGGATAGGTTGGCCGGTGTACCCAAATGCTCGTGGAACAGGTCGCCTATCTCTTCTTTCTTTTTGTGGATACAAGGCAATACGATATGGCTCGGCGGTTCCTTAGCTAATTGAACGATGCGTTCGCCCAGATCCGAGTCGATCACCTCAATGCCGTTATCGGCCAGGTATTCGTTCAGGTGGCATTCCTCAGTCAGCATGGATTTACTTTTTACCATGCGGGTAACACCTTCGGCTTTGATCAGCTCATGAACGATGCGGTTATGCTCAGCGCCATCAGCAGCCCAATGTACGGTGATGCCATTGGCTTGAGCTTGTGCCTCGAACTGGATCAGGTAGCTATTCAAATTAGATAACACATTATGCTTGATCTGCGATGCAGCCTCGCGCAGTTCCTCCCATTCCGGCAGTTGATGCACGGCCTTATCCCGCTTGGCACGTACCCACCAAAGGGTCTCGTCGTGCCAATCTACCCGGGCCTCGTCCTTGTTGAATATATCCGCCAGTTGGGCGTGGTCTTTTGCTTCGCTTGTCATTTAATTAATTTTGAATGAGCGGATGAGTGAATGAGTGGATCCGTATTCATTCATTCACTCATTCAAAACTCACTAATTGATCCCGTTCAATATCTCCGCTATATGCAACACCTTTACTTTGCTACCTCTGCGTTTAAGGAGGCCTTCCATGTGCATCAGGCAGCTCATATCTACACCTGTAATGTATTCGGCGCCGTGCTCCAGGTGGTCGTCTATGCGGTCTTTGCCCATCTTGGCCGATACGGCTTCTTCGGCTACGCAGAACGTACCGCCGAAACCGCAGCATTCGTCGATACGATTAAGCGGGACGATGTCGATACCCTCCACCATCGCCAGTAAGCTGCCGGGTTTGGAGAACGAGGGCGCTACCAATTCGCTCATGCTGCTGATGTGTAAGCCGCGCTGACCATGGCAGCTTTGATGCATACCCACTTTATACGGGAACTTCGCGGGTAGGCTTTTCACTTTTAAGATGTCGGTCAGGAAAGTGGTCAGTTCGTAAACTTTGTCACGGATGTCTTTGGCTTTATCTTCCTGATGCTCATCGTGCAAGTGGTCGCGCACATGCAGCACGCAACTACCTGAGGGCGCTACGATGTAATCGAAACCATCAAAATTTTTAATGAACAGCTCGTTACAGCCATGCGTCAGGTGCTCAAAACCCGAGTTAGCCATTGGCTGTCCGCAGCAGGTCTGCCCGGCAGGATACGCCACATCTACCCCCAGCTTCTCTAACAATTGAAGCGTGGCGATGGCCGCACC
This sequence comes from Mucilaginibacter myungsuensis, assembly GCF_015222005.1. Classification (GTDB taxonomy): domain Bacteria; phylum Bacteroidota; class Bacteroidia; order Sphingobacteriales; family Sphingobacteriaceae; genus Mucilaginibacter; species Mucilaginibacter myungsuensis. The sequence continues at coordinate 419,612 of NZ_JADFFL010000004.1, forward strand.
GGGATAAAACTGATCTACATAACAAGGAATAAAAAGCCCAACACGCATAATTACAGTCTACAAATAGCTAAAGTAGGTTTATTGATCAGAGGGATCATAAACGATCTTTGCAATTTATGCTATGATGTTGGCTTAACTGTCATTATCCGTCTGAACCGCTGATTATTTTGATTTCGCTGATTCCGCTGAACTCGTCGACATCGATAAAAAACTTCGTTATTAAAAGTTCAGCGGAATCAGCGAGATCATCAACACACATACAATTAAGCGGTCCTTCTTGACCTACATCAATAAATTTCACACCGTACGCGCCGTACCTTTGATATATCAATTACAAAGGAGAACTATAAAATGAAAAGGACGATCGAAAAGATCTACAAACGCCCTGCACAAGCCGGGATGGTGGGCGATGGTTTTAAAGTTTACAACTACTTTCCAGGCGGGGGCATCAGTCAGCAAAGGGTGAGCCCGTTCCTGATGATGGATTTTGCGGCCGAGCATAATTTTACGCCAACCAACAAGGCACGTGGTGTGGATGTGCATCCTCACAAAGGATTCGAAACGGTGACCATCGCCTACAAAGGCAGCGTGGCCCATCATGATAGCAGTGGTAATAGCGGTATTATTGATCCGGGCGATGTGCAATGGATGACCGCAGGTGCGGGTGTGTTACATAAAGAATATCACGAAGAGGAATACAGCAAACGCGGCGGACCATTCGAGATGGTGCAGCTTTGGGTGAATCTGCCAGCTAAAGACAAGCTGACCAAACCGGGCTACCAAGGCATTACCGCCGACCAAATGGGTAAAGCTATATTGCCTGATAATGGCGGCTTGGTTAACGTTATTGCCGGTAACTTCAATGGCACCAAAGGCCCTGCAAGTACCTTTACTGAGGTTAACGCCTTTGATATTAAGTTGAACGAGGGCGGTAATTTGCAAACCAACATCCCGGCATCGCACAATGCGGTATTGCTGGTTGTTGAGGGTGATGTTGAAGTGAATGGTGAACATGCCGACCTGCACAGCTTTATATTGTTCAAAAATGATGGGCAGGAGGTAGACATTAAAGCTAATGAGAAAAGCGTATTGCTTTTACTAAGCGGCGAGCCTATCCACGAGCCGATCGCGCAATATGGCCCATTTGTAATGAATACCAACCGCGAATTGCAGGAAGCTTTTGAGGAATTCCAGGCCGGAAAGTTTGGCACGCTGGAATAATGATCAAAAGATCGTCCCGAATATTATGAGGGAGGTGAAGAACGGGTGAAACTTTGTAGATATGGGATGGAATAGTATGTGCTAACGCGTAGACGGGGCGCTACCTTACCATCCCATAACTCATTGGACCGTTGCTTGGTTTGATAAACATGTCAAAATAACGTTGATAAACTACCGCAGGTTGCTCCTTGCCGTTCACCTTAAAGGTTTCGTTATTTAACACAAACGAAAGCGGGTAAACATCCCGAACGATCCCATCTGTGAGCATCTGTACAACGATATGGTTAAATACGAAATCAGTTTTTTCTTTGTTCCGTCGCTCTAAGGCCTGGTTATCCGGGTCGGTACGCAAAAAATTCTGCCAAAACTCGCCATATTTTCTACCCAACGTGGCCGATTGTATCATCTTACCATCCACATACAATATGTAAGGGATAATATCAAATTTGACCGGCCTATCGGCAGTAGCTAACCCATCTTTGATCAGCATTTGTTTAATGATCTTAGAGCCTTCGGGCGACGACATGGGTGTAGTGCGCGGCCGGTCGAAAGCGTTCTGCATGTTTATACCGTTGGCAAGGTACGTGCTGTCGTCGCGCAACACACGCTGCAGCATTATTTTTTTCAAAAATTTGGTTTGTCTATCCTCAACGGGCTTTGTCGCCGCGTTGCCTACATCCAGGCGTAATTTAGTATCAACACTTCCGGATTGCCCACGTGCCGATAAGGCCAAACATAACATTATCGGTACAAGGGAATACATTTTGAGGATACTGTAGTATTTCATCGCCATACCTTACATTAAGATCTGCTGATCATTAAACCATTTATGTTACTTAGTCGCTTCGCCATAACTCCAGGCTATGCGGCCATTCGCGGCGGGCTTAACAAATGTTGTATAATATTTTTTGAATATTTTGGCCGATTGCTGTTTACCGTTCACGGTCAACGCTTTTTCATCCAAACTAAATACCAATTTACCTATCGCTTCATCGTCTTTCGCCACAAGGCCATCATTCACTAACTCTAATATAATGCGGTTAGATACATGGTAACCTTCGTTATGTGCGTCTGCAAGGAATTTGGGATTGTTGGTACGCCGTGATATCAGGCCGCGGTACTTCTTGCTCATATCTGCCGATAATGGAGTACCATTGATGGCCAAGCCGTCGCCTACATAGGTCCATCGGTAGTCTGCCATCGATGTCTCATCAGTTTCTATTAAGCCATCTTTCGCCAGTTCAAAAGCGATATAGTCGCGTTGTGTAAGTGGGATATGGGTAAGTGTATCGGTTATCTTTTTGCCCCTGTCCAGCCTGTAGTCATAATATTCCTGACCCGATGCCACTAAAAATTGCAAAGCGTTATATTTGTTGGCTTCTCCTTTTAGACTGGAGGCCGCGATGGTGGTGGTACGGTCGCCACTGATACCACGCCTTATCAAGTCTTTAGTAGGAGCTTGAGCGTTACGCGCTTGTTGTATTTTGTTGTCGTACCAGCTATCGGCATCCGTATCGATAACATCCGCCGGCAACGGTGCGCGTTGCTTTTTAAGCCGGGCCAAATAAGTTTGATAACGCTGGTTGAGCGAGCTGTCCTTGTCATTTTTACGGGGACCATAGGCTACATAGTTTTGCTGGCTAATCTCCACAACTTTCAATGTATCCTCCATTTTTACCTTCACCTTAAAGTTTTTACCGATCACAGTATCCTTAAACGTCAGCGGGTCCCGGGGATCAACCTCTACAATAGTGTCAATAACGGCCGGCATAATAATGGGCCGCAATCGTTTTTCACCTTTTATCGGTTCTAACACTATCGGGGCTTCTTCAGTGGTCATGGCTTTTACTACCGCTTTCGCCGCGCGTGCAATGGTCTCTTTACCTGCATAGGCCGAAAAACCTACCCCTGCTACGATCAAACAAATAGTGATCAGTGTTTTTTCAAATGGATCTAAACTATAGTTCTGTTTGCTCATCAGGCGTTTTACCCGGCCAACCAAACCATTTTTATGGCCCGATAAAGCCATAGCGTAAGCCCCGCTATCGGCGCTCAGCTCTTCGCAATTCACCAAGGCCCTTATGTATTGCGCCCGACTGCTATTATGGGCCAAGGCCAGGTCATCGCAACAATTCTCGCGCTCGTCGCGCATTAAACGGGATACCCACAATACGGCGGGGTTAAAAAAGAAGATTATCTCTAACACGTTCTGCAATAGGTTAACCAAATAATCACGACGACGGATGTGGGCTAACTCGTGCAGCAGAATGGCCTCTATCTCAGCAGTGCTGAGTGCCGTCATCAGTCCGATAGGTATCAATACTAACGGACGTAAATGGCCTACGGCCATCGGCACGCGGGTAAGGGTTGATGTCAAGATCCGTACGCCTTGTTTTATTTTTAGCCTTTCGATAGTTTGGTCAAATGCATCAGCCCAAACATCGTTCACCGCGCCTGTGCCTTTGTTGCGCAAACGGTATACGCCCTGCAAACCCACCATTAATTGTATTGATCTGATAGAAATGACCAGCAGCCAGATCAGCACAATGGTATTATGATTTTGATCCAGATAACTTTTGATGACCGTTAAGTAGTCGCTATTCGTGGCAACCGAATGGCCGGCATATTGCGGATAGGTGATCGGTCCTGTAAAAGCGGTATCGTTCGGTAACAAATTCACAGTGCTGTAAAACTTATCAGCGGCCTGGTATTGCCCAATAAATATGACGACCATTACAGCTGCAAATAAAGCCAACGCACCTGTCAAACAATTATATCGTATGGCCGCGCTTGCCTTACGGGTGAATATGACGACGCAACCAGCTACCACCGCAAGTATCACTCCCGCCAAGAGCGAATAAATAAGCGTATCGGCCAGGGCAGCTATTAATTGTTGACTGAATAGGTTTGATAAAAGGTCTTTCATTGGTTTGGTTTGGTTGATAAATTGGAGTATTATTTGATCCTCAATAACTACTTAATGCCCGATCATTTCAAGAACCATCCGGGCCAGGGCCAACTTTCGGGCAGGGACCCTATAAATTTGTCATAGTACTTTTTATAGATGTCCCCCCTTTGCGGCTTACCATTTACAACAAACTCTTCTCTATCCAAGCGGTAGGTTAAGGTTTCTCCTTCTGTTACTAATTTGTCTTTCAACATTTGAACAATGATCAAATTTGACAAATAATCACGTCGTTCATCTGCTATAGTGTCGTTGGGATCTTTATCGCGCTTACGATGAGCATCGTGATCCATAAACATTTTGACATATTTCTTAGACACCTCCGCCGACTGCGGTACGTTGTTGATATAGAACAAACCTTTTTCCGGATCTATATGATGAGTTACCGAATGCCCTGTTGTTGGAATACCTGCCGTTAACCCATCGCGCCGCAATTCGTTATTGAAAGACTGCCAAAAGGCCGTGTCGGGCAAATATTTAGCTGTATTCCTTATAGGATTAACATTCATGTGCCGCGCATCATTATATCCTCTTGCAGTGTAAATACTATCCCGGTAACGAACGTGCCCTTCCCAAACAACATATTTACCATCCCGAAAGGTTTTGCCAAACCAATAAGGCCGTTGAAAAGCAGTGCCTTGCTGAGCGAAGCTGCTCTTTACTGCCAACAAGAAGACCAGATGAGCAAATAGCATTGAAGTTCTAAAATTGGCTGTTCTCATGATCGTTAGGTTTCGCTGTTCGACATCAAATTTGCGATAAGGTTTAGGTTGATCTGATAAAGTTTAGGTTCGATATTATTCGTCCAGATCATCCAGCATTTTGCGGATGCTTTCTAACTCTTCTTTCGATGTTTTTTTGTTACCCAGCAATTGCATCACCAACTTACTTGCCGACCCGTGGTAAAGCGTATCTACAAATTTACCAAGTAGGTGGTCTTTGGTTTTCTCTTCGGCTTCAACCACGTGGTAGATATGTTTCATCTGACTTTCGTCGCGGCTTAGGATACCTTTATCGGCCATGATCTGCATGAGTTTGAGCGTAGTGGTGTAGTTGACATCCTTCACTTTCAGCAGTTCATCGTTCACCGCGCGTACGGTTAATGGACCTTTATCCCATAACACACGCAATATCTCCAGTTCGGACTTGGTGGGTTCGGTTCTTTTATTTTGATCTTCCATAGTAATAACAATACCAAGGTAGGAATATTTTCGTACGCAACAATAAAAGAAGAAGATATTTTTTTTAATGTTTAAGTTGCTGTAGTTTTTGATGGAGACACCTCCGGAGCCAATTGTCTTAGAGTTGATCAGCTATTAACGTCCGATAGTATGGTGACACAAGGGTGCCAGTACTTAATTGGTCTCCCCTGCCGGATCTTGTTTAAAGATCATACTCAATTGCTCATAAAGTTCGGGATGTTTAGACTGGAACTGTTCCGGTTTCTCAAAAAAGTACTCGGACACTACAGCCAAAAATTCGGCCTCGTTAGTGAGCGCGTATGGGTTAATGTCCGATCGATTCTCTTTAATGCGATGCATTTCGCGGTGCATCATTTGCAACCAGGGGAGCACGTATTGCTGCGCCATCAGGTTCTCGGGCACACCATCTGTAGCACCGTCGGTCTTATCTAACAAGTGGACAAATTCATGGATCGCTGTGTTTTCTTTGCCGTTATTCTTAGAGAAACCTTTTACCAGCGCTTGTCGCGATAGCAGCATTTGTCCGTTCATATAACCTGTGCCCACCATACCCATGATGTTGCGGCTGCCGCCTTCAAATTGAAAATCGTTATTGAAAGTATCCGGATAAACGATAACGTTGGTCAGGTTTTGATACTCCCAGTCCGGGAAACCAAAGATGGGAATGACGGCGCTTGATGCGACCAGCACGCGGTCGGTATCGGTTATTTCGGTACCGATCCCTTCGATGCGGATGTTCTCTACAAACTTTTCTACCTGTTGCTCAAAGCGGATCTTATGTTCGTCGCTTAAGTTTTGGTAGTATTCGATATGCGTTTGAAGGAGCTGTTTGTAGGTGACAGCCAATTGATCATCCACAACTATCCCCGTGCTTTTACGAAAAATAATAAAGCCAATTACAATGGCGATGCCCAGTATGACAAAAAAGACCGTAGTTTCCATAAGCAGCAAACGTACACAAACATATTGTGTGTTGCTTCCGTCTAAAAATACTTATCCAAACTAACCCCGTAAGTAAATATCAGGTTATCGCTGCCGGTAATGTTCATCTTATTGTAGGTCAGTGACGAGGTAAGGCTGATCCACTTACGCAGTTTGATACCAAGGGTAGTGTTAGAGCGGATGATATAATCGTCGCCGTTATTATAGGCGCTTTGCAAAAAGTTGCCGCCATCCAGCGTGACCAATTCTTTAATGGCAAAGTGGAATTGTACCCGCAACGAGTTTCGCCAGGTGTTGTAATTAAGGTTAGCAAGCAGGTTACTTCTATCATAAAGTACACCATTGCTGATATTGAAGTAAGCATTCGGTCGGTCCAAAATACTGTAGGCGATACCTACGCCCGCCAATAATTGGTTATTGATCTTTAGCGACACGCTGGTATTATAATTGGTCAATCCCCAATAATAAAAATGCGGCAAAGTTTTGTACAGGTTAAAGTTTAGCGTCGATGAATAGTCATTATTGGTCAGCTGATCATTTTGTCGTCCGTAGATCCAGGTGTTGCTGGAGTTAAGCACAAAGTCCTTCTTTTTGACAGAGAACCCTAAGGAATTATTTAGCAGATACGCTGTGGATGCGTTAGCCTTGTTGATGGATCCTGATACGCCGAGCAAGAACCGATGATAGGTACTATCGTTAAATTGAGCACGTGCCATTCCCGAACTCATCGTTAAAAGTATGATCGTTAAATATCTCCGCATGCTTATCCGTTAACTACCTCTCCACCGTTTACGTGGATCACTTGGCCTGTAATGAAGGATGCATCGTCACTTGCTAAAAACACATAAGCCGGGCCAAGTTCTGACGGTTGACCCGCACGTTTCATGGCAGTTTCCGAGCCGAACTCTTTGATCTTCTTCTCATCAAATGTCGACACGATCAACGGTGTCCATACCGGACCGGGAGCCACGGCATTCACGCGTATACCCCGCTCTACCACATTAGTAGCTAACGAGCGTGTAAAAGAAGTGATAGCGCCTTTGGTAGACGAATAATCTATCAAATGCGGCGATGAGCGGTAAGCGGTTACGGACGTGGTGTTAATAATGCTGTCGCCCGCTACCATGTGCTCTAATGCCGCCATGGCAAAATGGAAGTATGCGTATATGTTTGTGCGGAAGGTATCGTCCAACTGCTTTTCGTCTATTTTATTGGGATCTTTTTGTGGCACTTGTATAGCCGCGTTATTGACCAGAATATTCAGTCTGCCTAATTTTTTGATGGTTTGCTGAACCGCTTTTTGGCAGAACTTGCTGCTTTTAATATCCCCTTTGATCAGTAGGCATTTGCGGCCTTCGGCTTCGATGAGCTGCTGTGTTTCTTCGGCATCACCATCTTCGTCAAAATAAACAATGGCAACATCAGCCCCTTCTTTAGCAAAATGCACGGATGCAGCGCGACCAATGCCGCTGTCGCCGCCGGTCACTAAAGCAACTTTGTCCGCAAGTTTCTCTGCAGGTTTGTAATCCGGTTTGATGAACTCGGGACGCGGATCCATTTTGGATTCTATTCCGGGTTGCTTGTTCTGTTTCTTCGGGGTCGACTTTGCCATATTGCAGATGTATGTCTTTTTATAACCTGATCGGCCCGATGCGGTTTTAACTTTTATTCCAATTTTCTCTTAAAGGGAAAGTTTGCAAAACTTTTTTAACGACCTAAACCTTATTCCTGAACAACAACCATACTACCATGAATACCGAAGAAGAGAACAAACCCGATGCCAATACCGAAGAAAATAAAACCGATTCGTCGCAGGATCAACATGCCAATGTTCAGGATAAACCTGATGATGTGCGCGTAGAGACCGTAACACCCGGAAGCCATACCGCCGAAACCGATGCTGTATCAGAGAATAAAGAGGATACCGCTGAAAGCGAGCAGGAGAAAGCCGAACCTAAAGATAATACGGATGAAGATAGTGCCGTATCGGACAAACCGGACGACGTGCAGGTAGAGACCGTTACCCCTGATGATGGCGGTGAGGACGTTCCGGAAGAAGGTGATGACGATGATAGTTCCGATAGTAAAGCGGATGCCGACGAACCGGAAGACGAGAAACCCTCAACCGATCAGGATAAAACGGGTGATAAAAAACCAGATGATGTTCATGTAGAGACGGTAACCCCCGATGATGGAGAAGAGGCTCCGGCCGAAGACCCCGAGGCTGAAACCGATGATAGCGGTGAAGAACCGACGGAAAAAGAGCAAACCGAAAATAAAACTAAAGACGACAGCGCCGAAAAAGAGGAACCTGCTGATATGACCGACATCCCAACTGTAACGCCCGGAGACAGCCCTGATCCCGGTATGGAAGAAGCGGCTGACAATAACACGTCAGGCGAACACCCTTTCCACGACGCTGCCGAAGCTGAAAAGAACGACGTCGAGCGCAAGACATTTGATGGTGAAGAAAATGATGACGATACCGACGAAAGTTCTAATAAAGACGCAGGCCCAAAAGGAGAAAATTTGTAGATTTGGCAAAAAACTGGAATAAATGAAAAACAAGATAGTCCTTTTGGCTTTAGCAGCAGTTTCGGCAATGACATTTTCGGCTTGCAACACAGGTAGTGCCAGCAAACCTGGTGCAGACAGCACCGGTCATTACTCGGCTACCAACCCATACCGAGATACGTTCCCAACTACAAATACTTACGGTAACGCTTCTACAACCGATAACAGCGGCGATGGCGGCGCGGGTTTGGCTAAACCACAGGGATCTATGACCACTGACGCTACTTCGGTAGAGGATCTTCCGCCGCCACCTCCGGTAGTGGTTGCCGATACTGTTGCGGCTCCTGTGGCTAAATAATTATAGGTTATCTGATAATTCCTAAAATTAATTCAAAGGAAATTATCAAAACCAAATGCTTGTATTGCTGTTGTTAAGGTATATGACGCACCAACAACACACCATTATCCCTGTTAAGTTCAGTCATAACGGGATCACCATAGCAACCAAAGCATTAAAATATGCTTACCGGCGCGAGGTTTTGTATAAAATAGCCCTGCCGTCGTCCATATCTTCGGTGCAGCAATGCTGGATATCCAAGAACGCCGACGAATGGAAACTAGTGATGGGTACCGATAACGAACAAAAGATGATGCTGGAGCTGATCACTGCGATCAAACAGCAGGAACAACTTTCGGCACTTCAACAAACGCCGGCTGATATAAAGCCCGCCTTAAAGTCGGCTTAAAAATTTACAGAGCGCCCTCAAAAAGGGCGCTTTTCTTGTTTATGGCGAGTCCCTACTTGCCTCATCGATTTCTGATATCGATATCTATTTCTCCCACACGACTGCGCATTTATGTTAAAACAATATTAACAACCAAATGTTATCCTTATAATATCTACGCCCACAAAATAAAATTACCGATACCACCCGGCGGCGATATAACACTAAAGATCTTTATAGCGTATTTGAAAACCTTACTTCCATTTGCCCAATAGGGCAGATCTAATGGTTTTATTACGCATTTGCGGCAGAGCACAGTACAAACAATATATACTTAACCAAACAATTCGCGCTTTATGAAGAAAAGTTTACTCTTTTTTTTCCTGCTGTTGTGTTGCTGGTCGGTGGAAGTTTCCGCGCAATCCCGCACTGTAACAGGCAAGGTAACTTCGGCCGAGGACAGGAGTCCGCTGCCGGGGGTGACAGTGAAGATCAAAGGTACTACCACCGCTACACAAACAAGTGCAACCGGCGATTACACCATTAAAGCTGATATAGGCCAAACACTTGTCTTCAGTTTTATTGGCAACATCCCGCAGGAAGCTGTTGTTACGTCCGCAACAACTCCACTAAACGTGCAATTGCGTACGGACAGTAAATCGCTTGACGAGGTTATGGTGACCGCCTTCAATATCAAACAAGATCGCAAGGCGATCAATTACGCCGCACAAAATGTAACGGGTAAGGATATCGAAGAATCGCGCCAGCAAAACCTGGTGAACGCCTTGCAAGGCAAAGTTGCAGGTGCGGTGATCACCAGTTCGGGCGGTGGCCCGGGCGAGGGTGCCAACATCGTGTTACGTGGTGGTACATCGCTGGATAACGATAACTCGCCGTTATTTGTTATCGATGGCGTCCCTCTGGATAACAGTTCATTCGTCGAATCCCTTTCACCCGGTGCCGGCAGCGGTTTCAATGGTGTGCTTGGTCGCAGCGTGGGTACGCCCAACCGTGTTAGCGATATCAATCCGGATGACATCGAGAATGTCACCGTACTTAAAGGACCTGCGGCCTCGGCACTATACGGATCGCGTGGGGGTAACGGTGCGGTGATCATCACCACTAAAAAAGGCAAAGCCGGCGCGGCTCAGGTAACTTACAATAACCTGTTCTCTTTCGATAATGTACGTCGCCTGCCCGAAACACAATCACTATACAAACAGGGTGTCAGCGGGCGGTATGATCCTACTTCGCGACTTTCATACGGTTCGCAATTTTTACCCGGCGAGACCATTTATGATAACCTCGGTACGTTCTTCCAAACAGGCAGGTCGGCTCAACATAATATAAGTGTATCCGGCGGTAACGAAAAAACCACTTACCGCTTTTCGGCAGCAAATGCCCAGCAGGATGGTGTGGTGCCTAAAACCAATTATGGCAAAACATCGGCAAAACTGGCCGGGAGTATCATCGCCAGCGATAAATTTACTATGAACGGCTCTGCCAATTACATCCGCACCACAGGCAGGCGGCCGCTACAAGGTCCGGGCCTATTCGGTGGCAGCGGCGGTTTTTTGGTGAGTATCTTTAATTGGCCTAAAAACGATAATATGGCCGATTACCTATCGCCCGATGGTACCCGCCGCCGGTTATTAGCATCTGCAACGGCTGATACCGATAACCCTTACTGGACCATCGAAAACAACCCGCAGACCGACAATAACGATCGCTTTATCGGCAATGCCAGTTTCGAATACAAACCACTTACCTGGTTACGGGCAAACTACACTATCGGTACCGATTATTACACCGAAAAGAACCGCAGTGTACGCGCTACTGGCACCTCGTTACCCAACAACCTTAACGGTGGACTTGGCGAAACGGTGAACACTTTTCAAAATATCACCTCTAACTTTTTAGTGACCGCTACCAAAAAATTCGGCGACTTTAATACCTCGCTATTGGTTGGTAATGCTATTGAACAACGCAAATTCAATACGGTGGATTACCTTGGTCTGATCTTCCAAAACCCTACGTTCATCAGTATTAATAATACGGTGAACAGGAGTTTGGTACAACGCAATTCGGTGTACCGTTCGGTGGGCTTTTTTGGCAGCTTGAATGTCGATTTTCAACAGACCGTATTCTTCAACATCACCGGCCGTAACGATTACAGTTCTACGCTGCCCGTCAAAAATCAATCCTATTTCTATCCATCAGCCAGTTTGGGCTATGAGTTCACCAAAACCTTGGGGATGCAGAACAGCAAGATCATGAACTATGGTAAACTGAAGGTCTCATTCGCCAGCGTGGGTAAGGATACCGCGCCGTATCGTTTAGAATCGCCATTAGCTAATAATACCTTCATTGGCGGTGGCTTTAGGTACGGGTTCTTCGGCAATAACCCCGAGTTAATGGCCGAACGCCGTAACTCTTTCGAGACCGGTCTGGATATGCAATTCCTGAGCAACCGATTACGGCTCGACTTCACTTACTATCTGGACCGCACGGTCGACCAGATCATTGCTCCGCGGATAAGCCAGGCTACCGGCTATATCCTGCAATATGTTAACGGTGGCCGTATCCAGAATCAAGGTGTCGAGATCATGGTGCAGGGTACTGCTATCCGTTCAAAAGATTTCAATTGGGATATCAACCTTAACTTTGCCCGCAATAAAAGCAAGGTGTTAGAGTTGCCATATCCGCTAACCGTATTGCGTAACTCTGATGCATCCATCATTAATACGGCCGAAGGCGCTTCCTATCCCGGTCAATCATTAACTTCCATCAGCGCGCTCGATTACATCCGCGATCCCGATGGCAACATTATCATTGATGCTAACGGTTACCCAACATTCAATTCTACGGTATTTAGTTACGGAGGCGACCGCTCGCCCGATTTTACTGCCGGCCTAAATAACACTTTCCGTTATAAAGATGTGGAGCTGAGTTTCCTGGTGGACATCAGGAAAGGTGGCGCGGTGATCAATGGTAACGAGTGGGAACTGGTACGGAGCGGATTAAGCGCCCAAACCGCCGACCGTTACAAAATGGTGGTATTTAAAGGTGTGGTGCGTAACGCCGACGGTACTTACTCGCCCAACACTAAACCGGCCGAACTGTCCGAAGGTTATTACAGGAACAATCTGGCCCTGGTAGGCACACCATTCATCGAGGATGGATCTTGGATACGCCTGCGCACCGTAACGGTTAACTACAACCTTAACCCTAAAATAACGCCTAAGCCTTTCAGGCAGCTAAGCATATTTGCTACCGGGCGTAATCTGGTATTATTGACCAAATATTCGGGCGTAGATCCCGAAGTTGGTGTATCCGGGGCCGGCGTACGTGGCGGCGGATCTATTGGTTTAGATTACGGCGGTGTACCCGCCCGCAAAGGCTTTGACCTTGGTTTAAAAGTTGGATTTTAATTTTTACAACGATGAAGAAATTTATATCGATCATAACCTGTGTTATCCTGGCATTCAGTGTAACATCTTGCAGGAAGTTTTTGGACGTGAATACCGATCCTAATAACCCTACGTCCACCACGCCTAATTTTTTATTGCCAAGCATTATATCTAACGGGTTTCAGATCCAGGCATTCGAGTCGTACCAATTTGTTGGTCTGCTCACGCAAAATATAGGGCGTCGTGGCGCACCTAACGGTGCTTTTGAACAATACTACTTTGCGCCGAATATACGTCCGTTTCAGGAGACCTATCAGATCGTTGGTTCAAATATCCCGCCTATGATAAAGACCGCCGAGGCGGAAGGTTCTGTTTACTACGTAGGTGCCGGTAAGATCATGTTCGCGCTGATATTGGCGCATGCCACTGATCTGGTGGGTGATATCCCTTATACCGAGGCATTTAATGCCGCGCTTACTATTGCACCTAAATATGATACGCAGGAGTCTATATATGCCGTAGTTGATAAGTTGCTTGATGAAGGCATCATAGAAATGCAAAAACCGGCGTCGGCCAACTTCAGGCCTTTCTATGCAAGTTCGCCGAGCGAGAGTGGCGATATATTGTATAAAGGCGATGTAAATAAATGGATAAAATTAGCCTACTCGTTAAAAGCAAGGCAAGCTAATCACCTGGTAAAAAAAGCCATATACGACCCTACCAAGATCCTCACTTATATAGATAAAGCCATGGTGGCCAATACCGATGATGCACAATTATACTGGCAAAACCCTACCAGCACGGTGCTAAGTTCTAATAACGTATTTGGGCCGACCCGGGGAAACTTTGCTGCGATCACTTTTGGCAGATATTTTATAGAGATGCTAAATGGTAAGAATGTTGGTGGCGATGCAGCCCTTCCCGACGACCCGAGGCTGCCGATCATGGCTGTTTCGGCCGCAGCAACAGGTACTATGCCCGGAGCGAATAATGCACAAACGGCTTTGGTGACACCAGCGCCCTCACTGTCTGACTTTTATGGCAGCTGGTACGCCGTAGATGCTTATAACGGCACTACTGGGGCTGGTGTCTTCCCTGTGATCACCAATTCTGAAATGCGTTTTATAGAAGCCGAAGCTGCCTTTAGAGCCAACCTGCCGCAACGTGCTTATGATGCTTACCGCTTGGGCATAACGGCACACATGGATAGGTTAGGCGTTTCGGTAGCTAACCGCACCACTTACCTGGCATCAACAGGGATCGCGCAAAACCCAGCCGGGCTCTCGTTAAAAAAGATCATGGAGCAAAAATACATCGCGCTTTACATGAACCCCGAAACCTGGGCCGATATGCGCCGGTTGGATTATAGTCAATCCATTTATACCGGATTTTATTATCCAACCAATCCTAACCCTGTGGCCGTTGCGGCCGGTAACGCTTATCCGCGCCGCACCTATTACCCAACTACCGAGGTTACCCTGAACCCGAACGAGGTAACCAAACAAGGGCAGAACGCGCAAAACTATTTCCTTAAACCATTATGGTGGGATCAGCCGTGATAGATGAAGTTTTATTGTGATACATTAAATAAATTAAAAATGAAAAGATCATATATACACATGGCGATACTGGCAGCAATAGGTATAGTTGCCTGTAAAAAGAATGAGAATGGCATCGATCTGTTCACTAAAATGTCCGAGAACCGGGCACCGGTGATCATAGCCAACACCACCTTTACCAACCCTACGCTTTTAGCAGCGGGGACAACCACAGTATCTAATGGTGCCAAGATAGCGGTAGAGTTCAACTACGTACAAACCGACCCGATCAAAGAGATACAATTTTTGCAAAAAATCGGTACGGCTGATTCGACCTTGTTATCCACCATTCCTTACAAGCCCTCGTTCTCGAGGATAAAAAATTGCGATACCTTATTGTACGACTATTTTGTCCCTGCAGGGCAACCGGTCGGCACCTCAGTAGCAGTGCGCGCACGGGTGATCAATCAAAATGGCCTGTTCAAGGATAGGGTATTCACCTTTAAAACTAAGTTGTAGGGCTTGATCAAACCCATCAAAATGAACGCCCCGATAGATATTCATCTACCGGGGCGTTCATTTATAAAACATCAAAAACTTACACGGTAACCTCGGCCAATGGTTCAGCTTTGTTACGCGACTTCATAAATAATACTAAAGCGCCAAAAGCTACGATTAATACTACTGGGATAACTAAAGTTGCATTCAAAATAGCACGTCCCGCTTCGATCGGGCTGCTTGCGCTGGCCTCCAGGCTTTTGTAAAAATCGCCCATAAAAATGGTGTAAACAGATACCGCGAACATGCCAGCACCACCCATCAGGTTTAACCCTAAAGCACCGGTAGCCGGGATATTAGTATTGACAAAGCCCAGCATCGTTGGCCAGAAAAAGCAAACGCCCGCTCCAAAAATAACAGCCCCTGCAAAAACAGCAGTGCCTTCAAAGTGACCTAACATGTATAAGCCCATTGCCGATAGTACAGCCGAAACAAACAGCAATGCTTGTGGCGTAATAGCCCTAAGGATAGGTTTTGCAAACGCGCGTCCCAAAACGATAACACCATTGGTCAATGCCAGCAATAAGATCGCATTCTCGGTCACATTCTTTAGCAACACGCCTATCCATTGGCCGGTAAATAGCTCGGTAATAGCTGTACCGAACATCAAAATGAACATAAAGATGAACAGCGGATTCGCCAAAGCTTTATACATACCTGCTGTACTTACGCCCGCCGCTACACGCTCGGTAACCGGGAAATCCAATTTAGAGAACAGGTAGCCGTAGATCACCGTAGGTAACAACATCACACCCACTTGTATCTGCCAGCTTAAACCCAACTTATCGAATAATAATACGATCAGCGAACCGATCACAATACCACCCGGGAACCACAGGTGGAAGTGAGTGAGTTTAGTGGTCTTTTCGGTGGTGTATAACGATGCCACCAATGGGTTACAAGCGGCCTCGACAGTACCGTTAGCCAACCCGATACATAAGGTCGATATCATTAATGTCCAATAACCGCCTGCAAAAATGGTTAATATGATGCCTGCCAGGTGAAGCAAAAATGCCAATACCAACAGTTTTTTCATGCCAATGATATCCACAATAAAACCTCCTATCACGACCGCGATCGGAAAGCCCAAAAAGGCCACAGAAGCAATAGATGCCAGCTGCGCCTTATCTAATTGAAA
Organism: Mucilaginibacter myungsuensis; assembly: GCF_015222005.1. Taxonomy (GTDB): domain Bacteria; phylum Bacteroidota; class Bacteroidia; order Sphingobacteriales; family Sphingobacteriaceae; genus Mucilaginibacter; species Mucilaginibacter myungsuensis. The sequence goes on from NZ_JADFFL010000004.1 coordinate 435,825, forward strand.
ATCCACACCTAATTTATCCAGCATACCCGCACGGATACCGAATGACAGCGACGTTACTAATAATGACAAACAGCTTGCTCTGAACAACTGATCGCGTTGAATTGTACTCATAATTACAAGAAGGTTTTTTAATGGGTTTAATTGGTATTGACAGCCAAAATACTGATTATAATTAAAATTGCAATAGCTTAATGAGTAAGTTGTTATAATAATACAATCGATTGCCAAAATGCGATACTTCCTCTGTCATTTCCAATTCCCTCCTCAGGGAGGGGTGCGGCGGTAATGCATTGTGCCAAACCCCTTCCTTCTACCGCTCATACTTGCCCGCCCCTCCCCGAGGAGGGATTTAGAATAAACACAAAAGGCCTCGCTAACGCGAGGCCTTTCATCAATATTATTAAGATCAAAACTATGCTTCGATCTTCACTCTCTTGTCGTCCTTAAAGAACAATAGGAACAGCACCATAACTGCCGCGGCGATACCGGCCGGGATCAGCCAGATCATTTTCCAATCGTGTGCACCGGCTACGGTGTAAGCGTCGGATATTTTACCTGCGATGTAGAAGCCGATCAGCATACCTATACCATAAGTAGCTAAAGCGATCATACCTTGTGCAGCGCTTTTTGCTTGCGGTCCGGCTTTAGAGTCGGTGTAGATCTGACCTGTTACAAAGAAAAAGTCGTAGCATACGCCGTGTAAGGCGATACCGATGATCAGCAAAAAGCTTAACTCGCCCGCGTTACCGTAAGCGAACATGGCGTAACGTAAAGCCCAGGCCAGCATACCTACTAAAATGGTGTATTTAACGCCAAAGCGTTTAAAGAAGAGAGGTAAGGCTAACAGAAACAATACCTCAGATATCTGACCGATGGTCATTTTACCGGTAGGGTTATCAACTTTGATGTCAGCTAAAAAGCTGTTCGCATTTTGGTAGTAGAACGCCAATGGGATACAGATCAGGATAGACGCCAAAAAGAACACTAAAAAGTTTTTGTCTTTTAACAGTTTCAAAGCGTCCAGACCCAATACCTGACCGATACTTACCTTTTCGCCTTTGGCGATCTTTGGCGGCGTAGCAGGTAAAATAAAGCTGTATAAGCCTAATACCAATGACGCGATGCCCGACATCAGGAAAGTGTTCCTTAACAGACCTGCACCGATACCTGCTTCAGAGTCCCAATGGAATAAGAAGCTGATGATCAGACCAGCAACGATCCAACCGATAGTACCCCAGATACGGATGCCCGAGAATTGCTTTTCAGGGTCGCTCATTTGGTTAAAGGATACCGAGTTCACCAAAGCCAAAGTTGGCATGTAAACGATCATATAACCTAAGGCATAAGGGTAAAATACCGAAATGTCTGCCGCCTGGTACATTTGGTACATCAGGATAGCGCCAACGATGTGCAGTACACCCAGGATGCGCTCGGCATTAAAGTATTTATCGGCGATGAGACCCACAATAAAAGGCGCAATGATCGCACCCCATGATTGAGTTGAAAATACCGCGCCGGTCTCTGCGCCGGAAGCCTTTAAGGTTGAACCCAGGAATGGGCCTAAGGTAACGAACCATCCGCCCCAGATAAAGAACTCCAGGAACATCATTACCGATAATTTGATTCTAATAGAACTATTCATTTTGTGTTTAAAGTTTATACTTGGTTTTTCGTCTCACAATTAAATTCCCAACGTCTTCCTGTTCAGTACATCGTCAGCACCCGAAGCAGCAAAATCGTCAAATGCACGCTCTGTTACACGGATAATATGATCTTTGATAAATTGTGCACCTTCTCTTGCGCCGTCCTCGGGGTGTTTCAAAGCGCACTCCCATTCTAACACGGCCCAACCTTTAAAGTCATACTGTGCAAGTTTGCTAAAGATAGTTTTAAAATCCACTTGTCCGTCACCTAAAGAACGGAAACGTCCGGCGCGGTCTATCCAGTTCTGGTAACCACCATACACGCCCTGGCGACCGGTCGGGTTAAACTCAGCATCTTTAACGTGGAACATCTTGATACGCTCGTGGTACAGGTCGATATATTCGATATAATCCAGGCATTGCAATACAAAGTGCGATGGATCATAAAGCAGGTTAGCACGTTTGTGGCCGTTAACTTTATCAAGGAACATCTCAAAGGTGATACCATCATGCAGGTCCTCACCGGCGTGTATCTCGTAGCAAAGGTCGATGCCATGCTCCTCGTATACATCCAGGATCGGGGTCCAGCGTTTGCCTAATTCGGTAAAAGCGGTCTCCACGATACCGGCAGGGCGTTGCGGCCATGGGTATAACATTGGCCAAAGTAAAGCGCCACTAAAAGTGACGCTTGCGTTCAGGCCTAAATTCTGCGAGGCCTTAGCAGCATACTTCAATTGCTGAACGGCCCACTCCTGACGAGCTTTTGGATTCTTGCGGAACTGCTCAGGTGCAAAACCGTCGAACAGGTCGTCATAAACCGGGTTTACCGCTACCAGCTGACCTTGCAAATGAGTTGATAATTCGGTAATCTCTAAACCAGCAGCGTTAACGATGCCTTTGATCTCGTCTGCATAGGTCTTACTTTCGGCAGCCTTTTGCAGATCGATAAAGCGAGGATCGCCGGTAGGCAACTGTACGCCTTTAAAGCCAAGGCCAGCGGCCCATTGGCAAATGCTTTCTAAACTATTATAAGGCGCTGTATCGCCAATAAATTGCGCTAAAAATATAGCAGGTCCTTTTACTGTTGTCATAATTGGTGATGGTTTATACAGTGGTTTTAAGTTCTATCCATTTTTGATCTGACTTGCCCGACGCGATCACCGTCTCAATAAACGCCATACCGCGTACACCTTCTTCAATGCCCGGATAATCTTTCGACTCAACCGATGCTTCTTTACCTTCGATACTTGCTTCTACGCACTCCGCAAAGTTGCGATATAGATTGGCAAAAGCCTCCAGATACCCTTCAGGGTGGCCTGGCGGTACACGAAAATTGTGTTGCGCGAATGTACCGTTGTACTCTGCACCGGTGCGATAGATCTCGGTCGGCTGGTGCAGCCATTTGATCTGTAAGGTGTTGTTATCGGCTTGCTGCCATTCCATGCCTCCTTCTTCGCCGTAGATACGTATCCTAAGGTTATTCTCTTCTCCGGCAGCTATTTGGGTAGCCATCAGCGTACCGCTTGCGCCGTTCTCTAATTTTAAGAGTATCGCGCCGTCGTCGTCCAATAAGCGACCATCAATAACCACGTTAATGTCGGCGCATAATTTCGTCACTTTTTGGCCGGTAACATACTCTAACAAATTGAAAGCGTGTGTGCCGATATCGCCCATAGCACCGGCAATGCCGCTTTGCGTTGGGTCGGTACGCCAGGCCGCCTGTTTATTTCCTGTCGATTCGCTAAACTCGCTCAACCAGCCTTGCGGATACTCCACATAAGCCTTGCGGATCTTACCTAATTTACCTTCGGCGATGAACTGTTTAGCCTGCTTCACCATCGGGTAACCGGTATAAGTATGCGTCAGGCAAAACAGTTTTCCACTTGATGCTACTACTTTTTCCAAATCCAAAGCCTCGGCTAAAGAGAAGGTCATCGGTTTATCCAACACCACGTGGAAGCCGCTCTCCAAGGCCAATTTCGTCGGCGCAAAGTGTACATGGTTAGGCGTTACAATGCTGATCACCTGCACGCGCACATCCTCGGGTAGTTGTAATTCTTTCTCGATCAGTTCCTGATAAGAACCATAAGCACGGCTTTCGTCCACGTTCAATAATACTCCGCTGGCTTTCGACCTTTCGGCATTACTGCTAAAAGCGCCGCAGACCAGTTCGTATTTATCATCGATCCGGGCAGCAATGCGGTGCACCGCGCCAATAAAAGCGCCACTGCCCCCGCCGATCATTCCTAATCGTAGTTTCATAGTAGATATAATTTATAGAGGGTGTCATGCTGAGCTTGTCGAAGCATGGCGGGCAGGGCTTCTGCGCTCCACCCTTCGACAGGCTCAGGGTGACACCCCTTTTTTGAGTTTTGATCTTTGACTTAAGACCTTCGACTCAAGACTTCAAACTTACTTAGCCGCCGGCTGCACCAAAGTAGTGTACTCTCTGATCCAGATATTGCGGAAGCTGATCGGCTCGCTCGCATCGCCATGGGCTTGCAATTTGATAGGTGCAGGGCCATGTGGCTTGTTGTAAGTAGCTTTACCGATGTACTGCGTTGGGCCGGTCAGTTCAAAATGGTTCTGAACCAATACGCCATTGAACAATAAGGTCACGTAAGCAGGGCTTTTAACGGTACCGTCGGCGTTAAAAACAGGCGCTGTCCAGATCACATCATAAGTTTGCCACTCGCCCGGTTTGCGGTTAGGGTTAACCATTGGCGGCGATTGTTTGTAAACCGCACCAGCCTGACCGTTAGTGTAAGTTTTGTTGTTGTAAGCATCCATGATCTGCACTTCGTAACCGGCATCGCCTTTACCAATAGATGCCAGGAACAGACCACTGTTACCACGTGCCTGGCCTTCGCCGGTGATGCTTTCAGGGATCTTAAATTCCAAGTGCAGTTGATAGTTACCGAAAGACTTTTTGGTCTCGATGTTACCACCTGTTTTGTTCACCTTCATGGTACCGTTCTCTACAGTCCAGGTAACAGGCGAATGATTATCTGTAGTTACCCACTCGTCCAGGTTCTTACCATCGAACAAAACCAAAGCGTCCGAAGGGGCTGTGCCCAAACCCGGGCCCGGCGTAATAACCGGAGGAACAGGGGTGTAAAACTCGGTATCAGCAGGCTTCGGCCTGTTCTGTGCAACAGCAGACAATACGCAAAGCGAACCTGCTACAGCTAATAATAATTGCTTCTTCATCTTAATTAGGTCTGTAATTATTTAAGTAAAGTGTCTTTGATGTAGTTAGCGCTCTGAGTGATGCTCTCGAAACCGTCCATAGAGAAGTTCTCTTGTTCCATAAAGATGTGCTTAACGCCCGATTTCTTTTGAAATTCGAAGATTTTTTTAAAGTCGATGCTACCGGTACCAACCTCAGTGTTCAACTCGCGTTTGTTTTTGTCCATGTCTTTTACATGCCACATGCTAAAACGGCCCGGGTTCTCCTCGATCATTTTGATAGGATCGCGGCCAGCACGAACTACCCAGTAGATATCCATCTCGAAGGTCACCAATTTAGGGTCGGTCTCTTTCAGCATGGTATCGTAAACGGCCGAACCATCGATCTGCTTAAATTCAAAATCGTGGTTGTGGTAACCGATCTTCACGCCGGATGGTTTGGTGAATTTAGCGGTCTTGTTCAAAGCCTCAGCCAGGTATTTATAATCCTCTGGTTTTTTGCGGAATTTATCGCCGGTGGCCGGGATCACGATAGTATCCTGACCTAAAGCGTTAGCAGCCTCGATGCAAGAAGACAATTCGTCATCCTTACCATCGTACATAAAACGATCCTGACCGTAGTGGCCGCTTGGCGACTTGATACCATTGTCTTTCAGCAATGCGCCAAAATCTTTAGATGGCATGCCGAAATATGTTTTCTTGCTCCAATCGTAACCGTAGGTCTCCAGCTCGGTGTAACCCGCTTTGGCTATCTTTTCGATAACGCCTTTCACGTCTTTACCAATGTAATCGCGTAGGGTGTATAATTGCAAACCTACTTTCAGGTTTGATTTGGCGGCGAATAAAGCGCTTGGCGACAATGTCATTAAGCCTGCAGACAATAAGCCTGTCTGTTTAAGGAAGTCTCTCCTGTTGGTCATATTAAAAATGTTATGTTGATCAAAATTTATACATCACATATCTGCACCGATTTTTTTAGCGATGCCAGTTTATCTTTTTGTTTTGGTAAAAACTCCTGGGCCACAAACCCTTTAAAGCCGGTGGCTACAATAGCTTTCATAATAGCCGGGTAGTACAATTCCTGAGTATCATCTATCTCGTTACGGCCCGGCACACCGGCGGTGTGGTAATGGGCAATGTACTGATGATTCTCGCGGATGTTATGGATCACATCACCTTCATCTACCTGCATGTGGTAAATGTCATACAGCAGTTTAAAATTTTCGGATCCCAAACGTTTACAGATCTCTACACCATTGGCGGTACGGTCGGCAAAGTAATCTTTATGGTTTATCTTGCTGTTCAGCAACTCCATTACCAGGGTAACGTTGTGCCTGGCAGCCAGCTCCACCATCGGCTTCAGACCTTCAACGCAATTGCTCCAGACGGTCTCGTTATCCATACCACGGCGGCGGCCGCTAAAGCAGATCAGGTTCTTGTAACCTGCATCAGCCACTTTAGGGATCATCTCAGTATAGTTCTTATGCAATTGGGCGTGGAATTTCTTCTCGCCAAATCCGTCGTCCAGGTTTATCTCGGCACCATTACACATGGCCGATGTCAGCCCGTGCTTTTTCAGGATATGCCATTCGCCGGGGCCGATCAGGTCGATACCGGTCATGCCCATATCTTTGGCAGCGCCGCAAAGTTCGTCTAAAGTAAAGTCGTTAAAGCACCAGCGTGCTACCGAGTGATTGATGTTGCCCTTAAGCGCCATAGATGATTGTGAGGGTTGACCGGCCGTTGTGAAGGATGACAACGCACCAGCCGCGCCGGCCGCGACTGTACCTGTAATGATGTTCTTAATAGCCGACCGGCGGTTCTGTTTACGCTCCATATTGTTATTAAATATTGCCTTTATACCGGCGCACATAAGCTTGCCTACTGTACATCAAACGCTTATCGCGACCTTGGGCGGACCATCACTAAGTACCCATGCGGTTTACGCTTGTTTACCTTATGACTGCCCCGCTTTTGTAAGGTTTACCAAGCAGGCTTTATATAATTGGGGTTTGTAAATATATTGCTTTTTTCCGTTGAGGGCGCTCGGTAACAAAATGGATACAAAAAATTATTGAGGGCTTAACAAGGCTATTTCTCGTACTTCCAGTGGCGTTTTTTCCCTTCGGATACCCATTCCAGCATCGTCTCTAACCGCTTAAGACGGGTTGACTCGGTCTTGGCCTCGGCCAGCCATACCAGGTAATCTTTTTTGGCCGACGGACTGAACTTTTGGAAGTTCTGCATCGCCTCCACATTATCCTTAAAAGCTTCGATCAGATCATCCGGAACGGCAAGTTCCTCAGTGGGCCAAGTCTTTTTGGTCGATACCCTTTTGCCTGCTTTATTCAGTTCGATAGCATTGCGGAAATACCTGATCAGTATGTCGTCAGCAGGTAGATCTTCCAAACTGGTGATCTTGCCCAAACCACCATAGCCTTCTTCTTCTCTAAACAACCCGTTGGGGTCGTCCATTAGTTTGGTCTTCCAAAAGTTAAGACCGATGTGTTGTTTGAACGCAGCCATACCCGCCACCGGACCACCGTAAGCATCAAAATGCGGGCAGCCCCATTTGATCACTTCTACAATGCCGGGGTCGGCCTGATGTATCAATTCGCGGACATGCTCCAAAATAGGCTGCGCAAACTCTGCCGACTTGGCAATGTATTCGTCTACACGGGGTTCAAATTTATCTATGCTCATCACAACCAAACTTACATATCTACAACGCTCTTTTTTTCCAACTTTTTGTGGGTCTTGGCTACCTCCATCAAAGCTGCTGAACAATAGAACGGGCGCAACTCCATGATCAGCACACCGGCTTTAATGGCAGGGTCGGTCTCGGTCAGCGTCTTGGCTTCAGCAATGGTCGGCACATCGAAAATAAAGATACCTTCCACCTCGCCCGGATCCATGAACGGACCTGCGACCACCAGTTTACCTTCGTCGGCCAGTTTTGTGATATTCTTTAAATGCGCTTTTTGTATCTCGGCCATTTTGGCTTTATCATCGATCTTGGTCGGACCGGTCTTCAGGAAAGCAATTACATATTTGCGCATGCCATATTCGTCGGCCCCTAATTTTTTGGCAAGGGCGGCATCGTATTGCGGGTTGGATTTTGGTTCGGTCTTTTGCGCGTAGCTGTTAAAAGCCACGGCAAGCAAAGCAAGGGTCAGTAGTTTTTTCATGATCGGGGAGATTGGTTTGAGTCAAATATAATGCGTGGATGTGGGGATATGCAAATGTGCAGGTGCTTTAAATATTTGTCATTGCGAGGAGCGAAGAGGTGGGGCAGAGGGATAGAGAGCGACGCGGCAATCCCATAGGCAGGTCCTCGTTGTTTGTCCTCTGAGACTGCCACGTCGCCCCAACGCACTTCCCTCCCCTTCGCTCCTCGCAATGACAAAACTTATTTATGAATTATCTGCTCAATTCTTTCAACGCATCCTTCGCTATCCATTTAGCCGACTTACTCCCCTGCTTCAACACCCGCTCCGCACACTCGATAGCCGCTTCCCGCAAAACCTCATTCCGCTTACCGATCTGCCGTAACGCCCAGTTGACCGCCTTCTTCACAAAGTTGCGCCCATCCCAGGCTTCTCGTTTGATGATGGGGAAGAACGGATAGAACGTCTCATCAGCCGCTTTCTTTTGATGCACGGCAAACTCTGCCATCAGCACAAAACCGGCGCGTTTAACAAATTCATGTTCGGACTTGGTGTACTCCAATACCTTATCCATCGCGAACGGTGTTTTCCAGAACAAGTTACCACAAGCCTGATCACAAACGTCCCACGATACGAACTGGTGCGTCCAATGATCCATTTGGGTGGGTGTAAGTTGAACATGATCGGCGATCAGCGTCGCCAAAATGCGGGCCTCATGGATATCGGTATCCCAAAGTTCCAGCGCCAGTTGATGGTCTTTCTTGATGATCTTGGCCAGCTTGCGCACTTCGGGGATCTTTACGCCAAGGGCTTTAGTGTTATCGATACCAAACCGGGCCATCCCGGCAAGGTACTGCAGGGAGGAGAGGTCTTTTAGCGTGTCGATGATGTCTTCGGAGGTGGGCATGGGCTATATCAAAACTTACTACCGGTAGAACAGGGTATTATGTTTAGAAATCACAAATGATCGAACCTTATGCCCGCGAAATGCCGGTTTACCGATATCGGGGTTCAATTCTATAAGGTCTATGATATGATAAACTATTTATGCTCAGCTCGCTTGCTCCAAATTACATCTCGAGCCATTCCTTGTGGCTTGCTTTAACTTGCGCATGTGAGACCATATTGGCCGGATCAAAACTTTCTTCGTACGATATGATCAGATCTTGTTTCTGCTCATCGGTCAGTTTATGCCATGCTTCACCATTCTGCTCATCATTCAAATTCTGCAAAAGGTCGTAATATTGCTTTAAAACTGTCTCGTCTTCGATACTGTCTATTAGCTGGTGAAAGTCTTCCCTGATCCTAATGACAAATACATTCTGGTTAATGTAAATATACGAACTTTAAAATATCGAGCGTCACTTCGCATTTGGCATTCCGCCTTTCGCATTCCTTTCTCCTATATCTCCTTCACATCCCCCGCTGCTATCCACCCGGTAGTACCGTTAGCCAAACCCACCTTGATCTTTTTGCCTTTTGCATCGAGCAGGTTCACTTTGGTGCCGGCGTGCAATAGGAAGAGTGTTTTGCTTAACTCGGACGGTGTACTTTTTACTGTGGAGGTCGCACTGAAAATGATGGCTTGCTTGTGCGCGTCGAAATAAGCCGATTGGCGGTTACCCATAAAAATGAATACCAAGCCAATAACGAACAGACCGATAGCGCTGTAAAACGAGGTTTTTTTTAACGTCACCGAATTGGTGAACAGGTAATATATCAATGATGCGCTGGCCAATAAAATGCTGGCTACGCTCAGTATCGAGAGTGCACTTAAAGATATCGACAGGACAAACCCTCGCCACCAACGGTACAGGAATAACTCCGGTCGGGCCTCTATCCTATCGGCAGTGCGCTGGTTAGCAAAGCGGATGTTGAATGCGATGTCCTCATCGGCCGGGGAAAGTTTATGGGCTTTCTCATAGTACCAGATAGCGGTCGGGATATCGCCGGTCTTAAAGCTGGCGTTGCCCATATTGTAATATAATGATGCGGATGCGTATCCGTCATTGATCAGCTTTTGATAGGCTGTCTTAGCTTCGGTATATTTTGCCTTAGCGTACAGAGCGTCTCCATCAGCGGTGCTGCTGCCAAAAGATAACAATGGCAAGGCAAGGCATAAAAACAAGTATAAAATGCGCTTAAACTTCATCTTCAATGTCATCTATAATATTCTTTGCCCGCTCGAACATGTCTTCTTCTGTTGTGCCGGTCACCGGGGCAAAGCGGGCCATGTCGCACAGGTCGAGGGTCTCTTCTAAATAGGCTATCGTTTCGACTTTTACAGAGCGTTTTTTTAGCTCTTCGGATATCACGTCTTTGTCCAAATTGGCGTATGGGATATTTAACTTATCGGCCAAATAACCGTAGATACCTTTGAACACAGCCTCGTAAAACACTTTAGAGTCCTTTGCTGCCAGTGCCTTTTTAGCTGTTTTTAAATGCTTGGCTGCTATTTTACTGGCCTTGCGGCTGCGTACTTTCACCACATCACTGTTACGCTTAGTATTTACTTTGCGGAAAACTAACGCGCCGATAAATGCAAGCGGACCTAATAACAGCAACAGGTTATAAGCCGTGGAGCCGAAGAACTGCCCTTCGTCTTTGCTAACGCTCTCTGTTTTCTTGATACCGCGAATGTCTTTCTCCACCACCCTGTCCGATGAGGCCAGTGTACTCACATTACTTTCAGCTTTGCCTTTGGCAATATCCAGGTCGAATGCTTTTGAAGTCAGGGTTACATATTTCTCGGTAGCCGGGTTAAAATAACTGAACTTTAATGGCTGTAAGGTGTATTTCCCCTCATGACGCGGGATCAGCAAAAAGTTATAGAAACGGCTGCCAGATATACGGCCGCCTGCCTTGCTGATGGTATCGGTGGTCTTGGGATCGTACTTTTCAAAATCCGACGGGAAATTTGGCGCCAGATTATTGATCAGCATGATGTTGCCCGTGCCAGATATGCGGACGTTGTAATTCAGCGGTTCGCTGGTCTTTAATGCGGTGCGATCTACGGTCGCTTTCATATCAAACACGCCTACTGCTCCCGTAAAGTCGATCGGTTTACCGGCTTCAGGTAAAGGCTTAACGGCGATGGTAACCGGCTGACTTTTCAGCTTTACCTTAACATCCTTAAATGCCCCACCAAAAAACTGTTCCATCGCATCGCGAGGCGGCGCTTGCTGGCGGATGATGAAGGTCATCCCCAATGGATCTATCGTCAGGTTACCTGTCTTTTGCGGGAACAGGATGGTCTGCTTCACGTCGGCCACGTTATATTTTAAGCCATTAACGATCTTGGTACGCCAAACCACATTCTGTGGTTGCTTGGGATCATTCATGTCCTGGCTCCAAAAACCGTTCAGATCAGGTAATTTATCCAGCTGACTTTCCAAGATACCTACACGGGTATAAAGCTCGTAGCTCACGGTCAATTGCTGGCCGGGATAAGCCCGGGTCTTATCAACCGCCGCCCTTAAAAATATCGACTTGGATACATCCCCCATCGGGCGGTTATCGTCGACAATAACATTTTGCTGTTGCTGCTGCTGTTGACGTGCGTTGCTATTACCCAACTGACCTTTGGTCACCGTGACCCTAATGGGTTTAGTGCTCAGCACTTTTCCATTGACGGCAATACTGGCCGAACCGATGGTGGCTGTTCCCTCTTTAGTGGCGGCCAAAATATAGCTGTAGCCGATGCTCATAGAAGTAGCACCATTAATAGAACTCATACTGGTAGACACATTAGGCCCTGCCAGCACCTGCAAACCCGAAAGTGTAGGCGGTTGAAAGCGGTCGCCGTTACCGTTCAAGGTAAAAGCCACCTCGAACTGCTCGCCAACGGCAACCTGGTTCTTATCTACCGATGCCATAAAGGTGGTCCCCTGTGCAAACAGGGCCGCCGTCCACAGCGTAAATAGTATCGTTAATATGTAATATCTCTTTGTCACGTTTAAATTCTTGGGGCGATCATCTTAAAACAGGATACTGAACACTGATCGAACGATCACTGTTCACCGACCTACCAATTCTTACTGATCGGCACCCTCGCGCCTTTCAGTTTCTTGTTCTTCAGTTTATCCTGAGTTTGTTTCTCGTTATTATTCAGGGCGTCCAGCATACGCTGAGCATCCTCTTTGGATACCTGGGGTTTTTGCCCTTGCTGATCTTTTTTATCCTGATCTTTCTTGTCCTGGTCCTTTTTATCCTGGTTGTCCTGATCTTTCTTATCCTGATCTTTTTTGTCCTTATCCTTATCTCCCTTGTCGTCCTTCTTATCTTTATCCTGATCCTTCTTGTCCTTGTCTTTGTTCTTATCCTTGTTTTTGTCCTTATTCTTATCCTTTTTATCCTGCTGCTGTTGTTGCTTCAGTTTTTCTTGCGCGTAAGCCAGGTTGTAGCGGGTCTGCTCGTCCTTCGGGTTTTGGATCAACGACTTTTTGTAAGCCTCTACCGCTTCCTCTAATTTCTTGGTCTCCATTAACGAGTTACCCATGTTGTGGTAAGCGGCAGCGGCAGCAACTTTATTAGTAGTCCCCTCAGCTATTTTGCCGAATTGCTCGCCGGCCTCGGCAAACTTCTTTTGGCGGAACATGGCATCGCTCATGTTGAAGCTGCCCTCCAGGTTCTGCGCTTTTTTATCAAGCGACTGCTTATACAAAGCCTCGGCCTCTTTATACTTTTTCTCCTGATAAAGCTTATTACCTTTATGGATCAGGCTTTTCTCCTGCTGGGCGTATGCGCCCATGCCGGTCATTAAAAATAAGATGAAAATTATTGCTGCCTGCCTCATTTCTTTACCTCAAATAATTTCAAATTACTTAAACGCTGACTTTTACGGTTGGATATAAAGAACTCTACCAGCAACAACACCAAGGCAATGCCGATGAAAATCTGGAATCTATCCTCGTAATCTCTAAAGCTTTTGCTGTCAACCTCTTTGCGCTGGATCTTGCCTATCTGATCCATCACAATATTCATCCCACTGTTGGCATTGGTAGCCCGCACGTATGAGCCCTCGCCTGCGGCGGCTATCTCCTTACACATTTCCTCGTTCAGTTTGGTGAGTACTTGCTTGTTGCTTTCGTCCATTATAAAGCCCACCTGTTTGCCATCCTGATATTGCGGGATCGGCGCGCCGTCAACCGAACCTACACCGATCACATGTATAGATACATCCTGCCCGGCAGCGCTTTTGGCGGCTGCTACGGCATCGTCCTCGTGGTTTTCGCCATCGGTGATCACGATCATGGCTTTACCCGTTCCGTTCTTAAAGTCGAACGATTTCATACCCATCTCTATAGCAGCACCAATGGCCGTACCTTGCGTAGGCACCATGTTGGTGTTCACTGTATTCAGGAACAATTTGGCAGCCGAATAATCGGTAGTGATCGGCAACTGCACATAAGCCTGCCCCGCAAATACGATCAGTCCGATGCGGTCGCCCTCTAAATTATCTATCAGTTGCGATATGGCACGTTTGGCGTTATCCAAACGGTTAGGGGCCAGATCTTGCGCCAGCATCGAGTTAGAAACATCTAACAGGATCATCAGATCCGCGCCTTTGCGTTTCACTTCTTCTATTTTAGAACCTAACTGTGGGTCGGCCGCACCGATGATCACCATAGCATAGGCCACGGCGAACAAGATAAATTTTAACCATGGGCGCGAGAATGATACGTCGGGCATCATGCGCAGTACCACTGCCCTATCGCCCAGGCGTTTGATGGCTTTCTTTTTCCAGATGCTTACCTGCATAAAGAACAGCACGAACACCGGGATGGCCAGTAGTCCCCACAAAAAATTGATATGTGCAAATCGAAGCATTAATTTCTGTTATGTAGTGGCCCCTTTAAACAGGGTGTTTCGTAAAACAAATTCGAGCGCCAGCAATGCCAAAGCGATCAACGCGAATGGCAAGAACAGCTCGTTCTTTTTGCGGTATTCGGTCACGTCTATTTTGGCCTTTTCCAGTTTATCTATCTTATCGTAGATGTTCTTCAGCGCCGCGTTATTGGTAGCACGGAAGTATTTACCGCCCGTGGTCTCGGCTATTTTGGTCAGCGTGCCCTCGTCAATATCTACCGGCACGTTCTGATAAACGATACCATTTGGCGTAGTGAACGGATAAGGGGCCATGCCCTTAGTACCGATACCTACGGTGTACACCCGCACACCAAATTGCTTGGCTATTTCGGCAGCTGTCAACGGCGGGATGGATCCCATGTTGTTTGATCCGTCGGTCAGCAAGATCACCACCTTACTTTTTGATGTACTTTCTTTTAGGCGATTAACTGCGGTAGCCAGACCCATACCAATGGCAGTACCATCATCGATCATACCGTTCTTAATGTCGCTATAAAGGTTGATCAATACATCATGATCTATCGTGAGCGGACATTGTGTAAAGCTCTCGCCGCTAAAGATCACCAGACCGATGCGGTCATCGGGGCGGTTTTTAATAAAATCTATAGCGATCGCTTTACCGGCCTCTAAACGGTTAGGTTTAAAATCTTCGGCCAGCATACTGCCCGATATATCCGAGGCGATGATAATATCGATACCCTCAGTAGTGCTGTTCTGCCAGCTCATCGACGATTGCGGACGGGCCATAGCCACGATCAGTGCGGCCAGACCTAACGAGCGCAACACGATATCCGTATGGCGGAACATTGGCAGGAAAGTTTTTGCCGGCAGCGCGAAGCCTTTTACGGTAGATACGCCCATATCGCCATACAAACGGCGTTGGCGCCAAATGTACCAGGCCACCATTACCGGGATGAGCAGAAAAAGCCAAAAGAAACCCGGTTGGGCAAATTGCATTCCCTTAAACATCAGTTGCTCCTCCTTCTGCAGGTTGGCTTGGGGCAGCAGGCGCGGCCTCTTGCTTGGTATTGTTCACAAAAGCTATGGCGTTATCCATGCTTTGCTCATTTTCGGCAGGCAATGGTTTTTCTTTCGCGAATTTTACCATATCGGCCAGTAATAAGATCAGGCGCAGCATATTACGGTCGGCATCCTCAATATCCAGATATTTTAAACTGGCAAAGATCTCGGCTGTGGTCTTTTCATGTGTCTTGATCACGTAGCGCCTTTCCAGGTAATCGCGGACGATGTTACTTAATTCTACATGGTACAACTTCTCGTTACCTTGCTGCCATAGTTTCTTCTCACGCAATTCCGCTAACTGACCAAGAATGGTCACATGTAACGGAATGATCGGTTTTGGCGGTTCTACCACTACAACTTCTTTCTTCGGACGGGTTCTCAGATACCAGATCACACCACCAATGATGATCAACGCGGTAAGGATGCTGCACACCAATAGCAAATTATCGCGGATCCAATCCCAAAGGCTGTAATCGACCGCCATGGGTTGTTTAATGTCGAAAATAGCTTTGGTGGTATCTACCTTAATTGTGCGCACATCTAACGATAATGGCGATGTAGCCACCTTACCACTTGCCGCGCCAAATTCGTAAGCAGGTATCTCATACTTACCTTCATCAAAAGCGGTAATCGTGTAAGCACGGTGAACGGTGATATTACCGGGATCTTTGCTATCGGCAGCAGTATCCAGCTTGCCGGCGTTAACGATCAGTATTTTTGAGCTGATGGTATCGGCCAGTTGCGGGAAATTCACTTTTTGATCTTTTGGCTGGCGCACCATCAAATGCAGCTGCGTTTGCGAGCCGATCCTGATCACGGTAGAATCCAGCTTAGCCGTGGCCTGCACCTGCGCGCTGGCCGTGCGGGTAAAGCCCGCCAGTATCAATAATAAAACAAGGAAATAATACGGTCTCTTCATCACTTGCGGCTTTCCCGTTTTTTAAATAAGGTCATTAATGGTTTCACGTACGATTCGTGCGTACCGATGGCCGTCGACTCCACGCCCGAACGTTTAAAGGTGTCCAGCGTTTGCGCGTTACGTTTCAAAGCCTCGGCTTTGTATGATGCACGCACTTGTTTGTCGCCCGTGTTTACCCATGCGATCTGACCGGTCTCTTCGTCCTTGATCGGGATCAGGCCCAGATCGGGGAATTCCTCATCGTGCTTATCAAATAATCTTAACGCAATGATGTCGTGCTTCTTATTGGCGATCTTCAGTTCGTGCTCAAAAGCCGGGGTGATAAAATCCGATATCAGGAAGGCTGTACACCTTTTTTTGATCACGCTGGTAAAATATTTTAAAGCCGCGCCTACGTTAGTGCCTTTACTCTCGGGCGTAAAATCGATCAGTTCGCGAATGATCATCAGGATATGGCTGCGGCCTTTTTTAGGCGGGATGAATTTCTCTATCTTATCGCTAAAAAAGATCACGCCTACCTTATCGTTATTTTGTATGGCCGAAAATGCCAGTACTGCGCAGATCTCGGTAGCCTGCTCTTGCTTTTGCTGGCCCAGCGTACCAAAGTTCTTAGATCCGCTCACATCCATCAAGATCATCACGGTCAGCTCGCGCTCCTCGTCAAACACCTTTACGTAAGGGTGATCAAAACGGGCGGTCACGTTCCAGTCAATGGTGCGTATCTCGTCGCCCAACTGGTATTCGCGCACCTCGTTAAAGGCCATACCCCTACCCTTAAAGGCAGAGTGGTACTCGCCGCTGAACAAGTGGTTGCTCAACCCGCGGGTCTTTATCTCTATCTTCCGTACTTTTTTTAGCAGGTCTTTGGTATCTCGCGCCATGGGGAATTAGATTCAAGAATCAAGAGTCAAGATGCAAGACAGGAACTATTACGCTCCCACTCTTTCTATCTTGGTTCTTGATTCTTTATTCTTGATTCTACTCTATAATCCTAAATCTTGGTTCTTGATTCTTTACTCTTGATTCTCTCCCTACGGTACCTCAACCACGTTCAAAATCCCTGTAATGATCTCTTCGGTGGTCATGTTCTCGGCTTCGGCTTCGTAGCTGATGCCGATACGGTGACGCATTACATCATGTGCTACAGCGCGAACATCCTCAGGGATCACATAGCCGCGGCGTTTGATGAACGCGTAAGCTTTAGCGGCCAGCGCCAGGTTGATACTTGCACGCGGCGAACCACCGTAAGTGATCAGGTGCTTATACTCGGCCAGTTTGTATTGATCAGGGTAACGGGTAGCGAATACGATATCGATGATGTATTGCTCTATCTTCTCGTCCATGTACACCTCGCGCACTACTTTGCGTGCTTTCAGGATATCTTCGGGCTTAATGATAGGGCTTGGTTTTAGCATACCGCTCGGCGATATGTTAGAACGAACGATGCGTTTCTCATCCTCTTTGTTCGGGTAACCAATAACTACCTTCAGCATAAAGCGGTCAAGCTGTGCTTCTGGTAATGGATAAGTACCTTCCTGCTCCAGCGGGTTTTGGGTAGCTAATACCAGGAATGGGGTCGGCAACGGGTACGTGGTATCGCCAATGGTCACCTGTTTCTCCTGCATGGCCTCTAACAGCGCGCTCTGCACCTTGGCAGGTGCACGGTTGATCTCATCCGCAAGGATAAAGTTGCTGAATAAGGGACCTTTACGCACTACAAACTCAGCTTTTTGCTGGTTGTAGATCATGGTACCTAACAAGTCGGCAGGTAACAGATCGGGCGTGAACTGGATACGGCTAAAATCGGCCTGAACACATTTTGACAGGGTGTTGATCGCCAAGGTCTTGGCCAGACCCGGAACACCTTCTAACAGGATGTGCCCGTCGGCCAGTAAACCAATAAGCAATCGATCGACCATGTATTTTTGGCCAACGATCACCTTATCCATCTCCATACGGAGCAGGTCTATAAATGCGCTTTCTTTCTCAATACGCTCGTTAAGCGCCCTGATGTCTGTAGAATATGAGGTACTGCCGGTCTCGGCTTTGTTAACTGACTCTTCCATTAAATAAACTTAATTTTTAAGGTTAGGCAAAAGTAAACACAGGGTGGTCATCTGCCAATTCAATTGCCCCGCTAAAATGTTAAAAATTGTTAAAACTTAAGGTGTTTTTGGTAAATAAATATCCTGTTACAAAGCAATAGCGCAACGCTACCGCCGTTAAGCAACCTTCGGTCGCCGGGCTGCGTCTTGTGTATACAAAACGGGGAAAAGTGTTGCAAATACACCAGTCTTACAACCACAGGTTGAGGAATTGCATCCCCGCAAATTTTCCTAATAATTCAAAACAGCCCACAACCAAGCGTTGTAATTGCGTTTTAGGCAAGTTGGTACCAAGTTTGACTAAGTATGATCAGATAACCATATAACCCCATGCATAAACTCCTGATAGTTGAAGACAGCCCTAAAGAACGTTTGATGTATCAACACGTGATCGACTGTTATCAGCTGTTTACCGGCAACCATCAAAGCCTTGGCAGTTGCGACAGCCTGAATTTTTTGAAACAATGCCAACAAAACCCAGTGAGCTGGCCCGACGTAATGCTGCTGGACCTGGACATGACCGAATCGTGCGGATGGAATTTTTTGGATGAGTTCGAGCGCTTGATGGCTACCATCCACAAAAAGGTCGACGTTTACATCGTATCATCTTCCATCAGCGGTGCCGACCAGCTACGCATTAGCAAAATGGCTTTTATCAAAGATCAGTTCTTAAAACCGGTAAGCCGCCATGCTTTATTAGCTTTGCATCAATTGTATGAGTGCTCGGGTGGAAAGATCGCGAGCTGATATTTGTCCTGATATAGTTTTACGATCTACGTGGCTCCGATGGAGCCTTTTGTGTTTTATGGCAGCGGAGCTATTAACACGTAATCCTGCTGGGATCGGTGGAGTTTTTTTTACCCTTATTTGTTCCTCACCTTCTCTCCTTTCAATATCGAATGATCTTTCTTCAAAGCACCATCCACGTAGATCCCGTCGAAATAACATTTAACGCCCGTGGCGATGGTCTGCTCCTCTACATTCTGTATGTGGAAATGCAGGTGCGGTTCGGATGAGTTGCCGCTGTTGCCGCAGAGGCCCAGCAGGTCGCCTTGCTTTACTTGCTGCCCTTGTTTCACCGCTATACTGAACTGCTTAAAATGCATCAGCACCAGATACTCGTTATTCACGGTTCTGATCACTACCGAATTACCCGGACCGTAAGCCAGGTTCAACATACCGGGTTTATTGTCT
Organism: Mucilaginibacter myungsuensis; assembly: GCF_015222005.1. Lineage (GTDB taxonomy): Bacteria > Bacteroidota > Bacteroidia > Sphingobacteriales > Sphingobacteriaceae > Mucilaginibacter > Mucilaginibacter myungsuensis. Next base: position 454,933 of record NZ_JADFFL010000004.1, read on the forward strand.
TTAATGCCGTCTACAGCTAACACTATTTCGCCATCGCAGGGCGCTAACAGTTCTTTGCCGAAGGCATAATAGTCGGGATTGGTCCGGCCGCCATTTTTGAAGGTTTTGCCGGATGAGCCTTTAATGAACACATCGAAGGCGTTCTTTAGATCAGGATAGATGATGTGGTAGTTCTGCTCTTTGGTATCGCCGCCCCAAAACACATCCCATTCGCCTTTAAAAGGGAGCATCAGTTTGGTGGCGTTGCGTTTGATGACGGGCAGATCACTATCCTTATACGGGAAAACATATAGCCCAAATATCTGCTCGCGCTCTTCATCCACCGCCAGCCTGATGGTCCAGGTACCGCGCTCGCATTGGGCTTTGTAAATGGCATACAACCCTTCTAAACGGACGAACTCGCGCGAGTTGATCTTACCCGCCCGTTTGTTAAAGTCGGTAAAGTAATCGGTAGCCTTATCGAACGGGAAACCATCTTTCATGGCCGGGGTAAAAAGGTTGTAGACCGCCCGATAAGCCCCGCCGTTGTAGTAGTTGGTAAAAGCTTCGGTCACCTTTTTCAAAGCCGAGGTCTCATAATATTGCGCCCGCGCACTGAAGGCGATGCCGGCAAAAGCTATCAGGATGATCAGTTTTTTCATTGGATAAGGTATCGACGGCCTGACGCAGAAAGCAAGCAGTATCGATGAATTGTGTTTTTGAGATCGGTTTGTTTCAGCGGTCGCTGATGATATCAAATATACAAAATAAAAACCTTACTAACAAATTTAGTTTTACTTTTCCTTATTCCTGATCAACTCATTCTGCACCGGCGAGTAGTCGGTTTTAGGCTGCCCGCTCACTACGATGTTGTCGAAATAGCTTTTCACGCCCGTGGCCTCGGTCATATCCTCCAAATTCTGGATGTGGAAATGCAGGTGCGGTTCGGATGAGTTACCGCTGTTACCACACAGGCCAAGGGTGGTGCCTGTCTTTACCACGTCGCCTTGTTTTACCTTGATGGTGTTCTGTTTAAAGTGAGCAAAGAACAGGTACTCGTTAGCGGCGGTCTTGATGACCACGGTGTTACCAGGAACATAGATCGGGTTCATTTTGCCGGGCTTGTTATCCTTCACGCCGTCAACAACCAAAACAACTTCTCCGGCGGATGGCGCCAATATTGGCTGACCGAAAGCGTAAAAATCCTCGTTAGTTTTACCATCGGTTTTAAATGACTTGCCTGTTTGCCCTTTGATCAGCAGGTCGAAGGCGTTCTTTTGGGCGCGGCTTTCTACGTGGTAGTTCTGCTCTTTGGTGTCGCCACCCCACACCACGAACCATTCGCCTTTAAAGGGCAGGCTCAGCTTGGTAGTGTTGCGCTCCAGTTTAGGGCCGGAGTTATCTACATACGGCCCGGCGAACATACCGTTCACTTTGCCCTCGTTATCCACAGAAAGGCGCAAGGCCAGTATGCCTTTCTCGAACGTGGTTTTGTACGTAGCGTAGCTATTGGTATATCCCACAAATTCGCGCTTGCTGATCTTACCCATCTGGGCGCGTAACCCTTTTATAAATTCGGTAGTTTTTGGCAGGGGTAAGGCTACAGCCGTGGCCGGCGAATACATATCAAAGATGCCCTGCACATCGTCGGCATTAAAAAATTTCTCAAAGTTATCGCCGACCGTCTTGTTAGCGGGCTTTTCGGTCTGCGCGTAGGCGGTAGTAAAACCGGTCAGGAACAGAACGAGACACAGGATGTTTTTCATAAGCGTTTGGATATTTGCGCTAAGTAAAGCATTTAGCGCATCACAACCAAAAGGAATAGAAGACCATCTGCTTAGAACGGCAGGCCGATACCGAAGTTCAACTGCATAAAGTTGTACGAGTCTCCGTTGGTAACTTGGTAGCGCTTTTTAAAATCACCGTTCCTGAACAACTCGTTACCGTGGCGGAATAGTACCCACTGCTCGGATCCGCTGAACTGCGGATCTTTCACCTTAAAGGCCGCATCCAAACGGAACACGAAGAAGGTCAGGTCGAAACGCAGACCCGCACCGGCGCTTAACGCGGTAGAGTTAAAGAAGTTAGCAAAACTGAATGTGCCACCCGGACTTTCGACCTGATCCTTTAAGCGCCATACGTTACCAAAGTCGGCAAAGAGCGCGCCTTTTAGTTTGGTGCCAAAAAAGTTGTCGGCCAGTTTAGATCGGTACTCCACGTTGCCTGTAAATTTCACCTCGCCAAATTGGTCCAGATATTTTAAACGGGCACGGGTATTGGTATCGGCATAGTAGGCACGGTTAAAATTACCCGGACCAAGCGTACGCGGCAACCATCCGCGGATGTCGTTAGCGCCGCCAGCATAAAAGTTCTTCTCGAAGATAAGCAGATCGCTGTTGCCGTAAGGCACACCCATCCCCACGTTAGCACGGAACACAAACTGGCGCTCGCCACCCACATTACGGTACAGGCGATAGTCAACCTCGGCTTTGGTGTACTGGGCAAAGGTATGGCCGAATGCCTTACGCTGCCCCAAAGTATCACGCTGGGTGTTTAATACTTTGGTAGCCAGGCTCATGCTGTTACCGCCTACATCCACAGCCCCTCTAAAGTAATGGAAACTGCCCACCGAGTTAAGGATATCGGCATTTACCTGATAAGTGTATTGGCTACCCGTGGTAAATATGGTACGCCCGATAAGGTACACGTACGAGTACAGGTTGCGCGATAACAAAGCCTCTCTTGCCGTAGGGTCGATAGAGCCGGACGAAAACTCAACATTGATCGGCGTTACCGTGTGTACCTTATGCGATGTCTCGAAGAACTGGTAACTTAACGAGTTGACAAAACTTTGCCGGGTGACCAGGTCTTTTTGATAGAAGTGCGAATAGTTGGTAGAGAATATGGTATGAGGTACCCCGTACTTGCCCAAAACAGGGATCTTAAATGGCACCACCAGCCTCGGAATGGCCAGGTTGACACCGATCTTAAAATCCTGGTTAAGGATGGCCTTACCCTGCCCCCCGTTATCAAATAACACGCTCCAGTTAAACTTGATCTGCAAGATCTCGGCCCGGCGGAAAAGGTTACGATCTGTAAAGGTGTTACCCAGGTTATAGCCGTACTTGCCACCCGCAAAAATGAACTCGCCCTCAACACGGTCGCTCATTTTCTTTAGCGGGACAATATCGATGCGGGTATTCAACCGTAAGCTACTGTCAGCCAGTTTCTCGTAAACGGGGTTAGGCACGTTACGGAACACGTTCAACTCGGACAGGCGCGTAGTAGTAAGCGACTGTTGTTTAATATCGTATATATCGCCCTTCTTTTGAAAGATATAGTTCGTTACCGCTCTTGGGTCGAATTTGCGCGAGTGATCCACAAAACGGAACTGCGAGTCTACCTGCAAGGTATCGGCCTTGATGGTATCGCGCGGGTTGCTATTGGCAATTGTGATCAGCGTGTTATTGATGCGGTACAGGTTGTGCTTACCGTTTGACGGTGCACCAATGATCATCTTAATATCTACCACCGAATTACTGAAAGTAGTATCCACATTATAATTGATGTACTGGCGGTAAAAATCATAATAACCGTGCTCTTTCATCAGCATGTAGATCACATCACGATCATAGGTCAAACTATCCGAATCGAAACGGGCGCCGGGCTGGATGTGCGAGAACTCCTTGCGCCTGTCGCGGTAGATATTGCGCATGTTATTGCTCACGATGCTATCCTGAAACTTACGTATGCGGAACATCGGCCCCTCGGTAGCGGTAAATGTAAGGTGGGCTTTTTTATTCTTAACGCTGATGGAATCGGTCACCTTGGCTTTAAGATACCCCTTGTTCTTTAAAAACTTCTCTATCTGCAGGCGCGAATATTCTACCAGCGAGCTATCCAGTATGGCAGGTGGTTCGCCCACGTCGTTCTTACCGTTCTTGCTAAAAGTGTAGTACAATTGCAGGTTAAGCCAGTTGTTGGGCTGCTGTTGTTTATCAACATAAGCGGGGACGGCGTCGGCAAACTCTTTATCTACGCCATTTATAGTAACTTTGCGCACAATGGCTTCGTTAGGTTTCAGGCGGCGGGTAACGCTGCAGCCTGCGATTAGGAAGACCAGCAGAATAGTTAATATTGTAAAGCTTTTATGTTTTAGATCGGTATATGCCTTCAAAGTCTCAGATCAGTTTAATTAAATCCTTACAACATAAAAAGTTTCGCAATGTTCATGGCCTGTTCATTGCCGAGGGACTAAAATCGGTAGCCGAATTTATCACTTCGGGATACACCGTCCAAACCATCTATCATACGGCCAATGTCGCCCCAAAATTGCTGAAATTATCCGCAAAAATAAATTTTCAGGAAGTTTCTTTGGACGACATTGCCAAGATAAGCAATTTAACTACTCCGCAAGAGGTTATCGCGCTGATAAAAACGCCGCAATGGCCTACGCTGAATGCCGGGCTGCTTAAAAATAAATTCGCCTTGGCGCTTGATGGCATACAGGACCCCGGCAATATGGGTACGATCATCCGTACGGCAGATTGGTTCGGTATCAAACATATCATCTGTTCAGAAGATTCTGTCGACGTGTATAACCCCAAGGTGGTGCAGGCCACCATGGGTTCGCTGGCGCGGATGAATGTGTACTATACTGATCTGGAAGCCATTATCCCGCAATTGAGTGTCCCTGTTTACGGCGCTTTATTTAACGGACAAGATATTTATCAGACACCTTTCAAGACCGAAGGACTGGTGGTGATGGGCAACGAGGGAAATGGCATACGCCCTAATATCGAGCGGCTTATCAAAACACCGGTAACCATCCCCGGGGCGGGTAACACCGAATCTTTGAACGTGGCAATAGCTACGGCGATCTTCTGCTCAGAAATATTTAGGGACAGATCTTAAATAAAGATTGACAGGTTGCAATTTATTATTACCTTTGCATTCCTGAAAAATGGTCGGGTGGCCGAGTGGCTAGGCAGAGGTCTGCAAAACCTTGTACAGCGGTTCGAATCCGCTCTCGACCTCGAGGTTAATATTTATATAAGAAATTATCATGGGCGTTACACGTTTAAAAAGAAAAGACAGAAGGAACAAAACTACCTCACGCTTAGAGGTACAGTTCTTAAAATTAGCTACCAACATCGAGATCGGTAGCCGTTCTGCTGAGTCGAAACACAGCCAGATCGTAAAAAACAATGCAGCTTTAGCTATCGCAGCTGGCAAGTAATTGTTATTACCAAGAGTTTAAGCCCTGCCGGTTACCCGGCGGGGCTTTTTTTGTATCCCATCACAAGCCGACGCACGCCTGTGGCGTGTGACAGATATTTCTTGCGCGTGTCGCGCCCTCGGTCATGAAGTTACACGAACCTCAGGCAGGCTCAAGCTTTGTAGCATCTTAATATAGCCGGGAAACAGTGCCGTAGGTACTGAACTTAAGTTGTGCACCTATGGCGCACGTTGATCGGCCGTTATTTTTCTACAAAGCTTTTGCGCCTAACGGTGCAGATGTTTTGGATTGCAAAATGATAAACCGTTTTGCATTTTTAGGAATGGAAAAAGAGATCAATAGTTTTTCATCTTTAAACGAGAAGCTGGCTTTCATCAACGGCTATCTAAATAGTATTGCTAATATTAACACCACTGCCAATAACGGGATGGAGCATTGGATAGTTGATCTTGGCTTGATCGAAGACAACATCGTTCATACAATAAAAAAAGGCATAAATGCTCCGACTTGGACATTTCGATCTGTTGAAATTTCGGACTGGCAGAAAGTGATCGAAGATGAATGCATTTTCTTTTTTTCAAATATATTGAGTGAAACACATGGCTCTTCGAAGCATTATTTAGACATGGAGAAAAATTATCACCCTATCGAAAAATATGATCCTGCTGCTCAATTAAAATACTTTATAAAAATAATTGAAGATCTACTTTCATCCTTCAAATTGAGATCAGCTTACAAAATTGAAATTGATTGGGGGCCTGAAAGATATAGTGATGGACCATATTTTGCTCATGGCGAAAGCAATTTTGCTTTTCAGATCGGATCGAACCATCTGTTATATTTACATTTAGGAGCTTCTGATTGATCCGATAATAAAACAAGCCCTCTAACTGGCATGATCATGCCGTAAAAGACAAAAGCGTTGGGGGTACCCGTGACCTGACCGAGAGCAAAGGCTAAAAAAAAGTTATAAGAACTTGTCATTGCGAGGAACGAAGCAATCGCGAATAAGCAGAGCCGCTCTTTGGGTGTGCGATTGCTTCGTTCCTCGCAATGACAAGTTCCTTTACAGCAAAAGGATCCCCCCAACTACCCGATTATGTAGTAAAGCCAAAAGCGTCCCCTATTCTCTCCCCCCTACTCGTTCTTCAAACTTTTTACCGGGTTTACCATGGCGGCCATTAGTGCCCTGGAACTAATGGTAAGCAAGGCGATCAGCACCGAGGCCAATCCGCCCGCGGCAAATAGCCACCAACTTATACTAATGCGGTAAGCGTAGGCTTGTAACCATTGATGCATGTAATACCAGGCTATGGGCGCGGCTATCACGAAGGCGATGCCTACCAGTATCACAAACTCTTTGGAGAAAAGAATAACGATGCTACCGGTACCCGCGCCAAGCACCTTGCGGATACCGACCTCTTTTACCCGCTGCACGGCCATAAAAGATGCCAGACCATACAGGCCCAGGCAGCTTAAAAATATAGCGATGCCGGCAAAGATCTTGTACAGACCGGCCAGCTGATCTTCCTGCTGATAAAACCCAGCTATCTTATCATCCAAAAAACGGTACTCGTACACCAGATCGGGCAGGGCTTGCTCAAATACTTGTTTAACGCTATTAAGGGTTGATGCTATGTTGCTTGTTTTAAGCTTGATACTCGCCTGGGTGTACATGGTGATGTTGGTGGCCATCAGCAACGGCGCTAGGCCATGCTTTAAAGAGCGGTCGTTAAAATCTTTTACTACACCAATTACGGGGCATTTGATCACGCCATCCCAAATGCTTATCTCCTTACCCAGGATATCCTCGGGCCGCTTAAAACCTAAACTTTTCACCAGCGACTCGTTCACCAAAAACTCCTTGGTAAGACCGGATGCCTTCAAATTTCGCCCGGCTACTAATTGCAGTTTATAGGTGCTGATATATTTTTCGTCGGCAAATTTAGTGATCGCTTTAATATCGCCCATGTTACTGTTCCCGCTTAGCTTTACGTTGCTCCACTTATCATTGGCGTTCTCTATGGGCGTGTTAGAACTGTAGCTTACCGCTTGCACCCCATTCACGGCTAAAACACCGTTACGCAGATAGCTTAGCCTGCTCGCCGTGAGACTATCGATACGGAATGGCACGTTTACGATCGCGTCCTTATCAAAGCCAAGGGGCTGCCCCATAAAATGGTCCATCTGCTTTATAATGACCAGTGTGGCAATGATGAGGGCCTGTGCTATCACAAATTGAAATACCACCAAGCCCCGCCTTAACGATACGCCCCCCGGCGCCCGGGCAAGGGCTTTACTTTTCAACGCATTCACCGGGTTGGCGCCAGATAATACTGCCGAGGGATAAAGTCCGGCAAGTAGCGTCACTACCATGGATACCACCAACAGGAACGACAGCACCCGGCCACCGATAAGCAAATTAGGGGAAAGGGATAGTTGCAGCAATTGGCCAAGGGATGGCAAAGCAATGCCCGCAACGCCTACGGCAACCAGCATGGCCAAGGCCACGATCAGGAATGTTTCGACCATAAATTGCCAGCGCAACTGTGATCTGTTGCTGCCCAACACTTTACGCACGCCAACCTCCTTAGCCCGGTTAACAGCTTGCGCTGTAGACAGGTTCACAAAATTAACACAAGCGATCAGCAGGATAAAAGCACCTATCAGCCATAACACGTTGATCAGACTATGGCCTATCGCCTTGTTACTGTAGTTGCCCGTAGCCGCGTCAAAATGGACCGAACCCAGGGGCTGCGCGATATGGATATCTTTGTTATCAGCCCTTTTTACCTTGTGCGAGTAGGCCTTTAACTGCTGCTGAAAACGATCGGCAGGTGTACCGGCCGATAACAGCATATAGCAACCATAACCGATCACGGTCTCGTTAAGGTCGGTAGATCGGGATAAAAATTCTCCTGTAAACCCGGTACCGTAAGATACTACGATCTTTACCTGAAGATCGGTATTGGCAGGCGGGTTCTCCAGAATGCCCGATACCTTCAGTATATCGTTACCATGCTCAAACATATAGCCGCCCATTTGCAGTTTAATGGTCTTGCCCATCGCGCTCTTCCAATCGCCAAAATACTTTTCGGCAATAGCCTTGGTCAACAGCACATGGTCGGGATCTTTTAACGTATTGTATGATCCTGCCAGTAAAGGCAGATCGAACATTTTAAAGAACGATGGCGTGGTATAGAACAGGCCTTGTTGCTCGTTGAAAGCCTTCTTGGTATCGCCCTTATCATCCAGCACAAATAGCTGATCGTTATGACTGCTAAAAATGGGGGCTATCTCCTCTATATCGGGGAAGGCGGCCTTAAGTCTTTCGGGCAGGGCAAAGGGCAGATCGTGGCCGGTATAGGCAGCGCCCGTCTCCATGTGGTGTTCGGTCAGCAGGCGATAAACACGGTCTTTTTTAGTATGGAAATCATCAAAACTGGTGTGGTGCTGTATCACTATAAATATCAGCATACAAACGGCAATGCCTACTGCCAGCCCGGCAATGTTGATAGCCGCGTAACCTTTATTACGCGACAGGTTGCGGCGCGCGATCTTAAAATAATTCTTGAACATAAAATTGCGTTTAAGTTTTGGCGACGACCATTTAGGTGCGGTCGATCGGTCCAAACTTAACTGCTCATGGTCGGTCAACTTGCCCAAATTATAAGATGACTGCTCTTTTTTGTGTTCATTTTTATATTCCTGCGGACTTTTACCTGTCACCTGTTTAAAAATACGGTTAAAGCTGCTTTGCGAGTTGAAACCGCACTCGTATGCTATCCCCAGCAGGGTGAGGTGATCATAAGCCGGGTCGCGCATTTTGTTGATGGCTGCCCGCACACGGTATCCGCTGATCAGATCGGTAAAACTTTTCTTCAGCACGGTATTAATGATGCGGGATAGTTCATGCGTATGCATGTCCAGCTTTTGGGCAAGGGAACCAAGATCAAGGTCGGGGTCTTGGTAATAACCATGAAGCTTTATCTCGTTCTTTAACCAAGATGCTTTTTGCCTAAGATCGCTCGATAATAGTTTTGTAGGCACCTGCGGGATATCCGCTAATAATGTTGACGAGCTTAAGCAAGTACGCGCCGCCAGCCAGATCATTACCGACATTAGTAACAAGTAAACAGTAAGGTAAACCCGCGCAACTAACTGACCGTGGTAATAAATATGATCAGCTACTACGACAACGATCAGTAATGACCACAACACGGTCAGCGCCGTTAATAAACCTTGCAACCAGCGCATGCCATGTCGGTACCGGTCGCCGTCATTAAATTTTTGGCGACGATAGAAACCGGCGATCAGCAAGTGGCATTTAAAAAGATAAGCGCTGACAGAAATAAGCGTTAATAAGTTGAAAACATCGTTGGTATAGGTTGAACGGTCAAGCGCTATTATCTGTAATGGTAATTGAAGAACAACAGTAACCAAATGAAACAGATCCCTTAGCTGCGATCTATAGCCCGGCCCGGTAACATGCAGAACGTAAAAAAACAGCAAAGGACCGATAGCCAAAGAGATCGATAACGGTAGCCGGCAGTCTAAGCCAATATCTTTTAATAAAACATCAGCCATTAGCAGTACCGAAACCGCTACTAAAGCAGCCAAAAACCTTTCCGCGATACGGTTTTGCCCTTTCCTTAACCATAGTAAAAACACGAAGGTCAGCCCGACAAAACACATCCCAATGCAAAGCGCATGGTAAAAGGTGATATGTAAAGTGTATGCGGTCAAACTATTACAAGGGTCTGGATGAACGGATCAACAAGATAGGCATTCGTCCACCGAAAATCATCTTTACGCTGCATATTCTGCAAACGGTTAAGTTGAGTCCCCTTTCTAAAGTGAAACACTTGGTGATCACGACTTGCACGCTTCGAAAACCTAGTCGCAAAACACCCCAAGCAATCGTAATTATACCGTTCATGATCGTTCACGGCCAAAATTTTCGAAAAACAAAAATTATCTTTGATTATCAACAAGTTACCAACATCGTTCACAAAGCCTTGTTCACGGCATAAAAAATCCATACTGATTATCAAATGGTTACGCACTTCACATAGCACTTGTTCACGCGTGAACGATAAGGGTGTGGTGGTCTCGACTCATCGACACATCCACCCCATTCATCGATACAAATTCCACCCAATAATTCACTTACCTACATTTACATCATAACAGAGGATGGTACCCTTACCATCCGATTTTGTGATAAGGTTTAGGTTGAAGACCCTCTGGCGGCGAGCGCTCAGAGGGCTTTTTTATGATACTGAACCGACACTCGGCGCAAACATTTACCCCTATTTTGCCTTTTAAGTGGAAGGAATGGCCGCTAAGGATACAGTTTTCAGATACTCGGTTAAAGGGAAGATCATTTTTACTACATTGGCAGCGTGCGTGGCGCTGTTCTTAGCGTGGGTGACTTTGCGCGGCGCTTTCCGCGAGACGCTGGTGGCTGTCGACAATATCTCGGCCCCTAATACCAAACTACGACTGGTGAATGAATTGAGCCGCCGCATAGCCCGGCTGGACCAGTTCAAAAGTTCGGAGATGCTGAGCGACCCGAACGAATACTACTCGTTTTTTACGGAGACCAAGAAACTCATAGCCCTGATAGACACCCTGCAAACCGCCTACGCCGGCGACACGGTACAGACCGCCCGGGTAAAGTCGCTCAAGAAGTTCCTGAAAGATCGTGATAACCTGTATATCGATTACCTGAAAGTACGCGAAGGACTTGTGATGAACCAGACCTTCTCAGATCAGGTAAAACTGCTTAATAAGCTGGTAGATAGCAGCGCCCGCGAGACCGACAGTACTTTCACCACCACCCAAAAAAAGACATCTACCACCATCACCCCCACCGAGGTGACCGATACCGTAGAGGATAACCGCGGCTTCTTTGCGCGACTGTTCGGCAAAAAGCAGCAACAGGCTAAAAAGGCGGCTTACAAGGTAGTGGATGAAGAGTTGCATATCGACCTGGACACCGTCACCACGGCCAAACAACTGGAGATACTGAAAGGCATGGGCGAGACCATGCGCCGGTTAGAAGAGAACCAGCAACGCCGCAGTCGCCAGTTCGTGACCAAGGAGGCTACCCTTAACCGTGCTAATGATAGGTTGGTGAAACGGATCATCAGCATCCTGACCCAAGTGGAGAATGAGGCTGTAGCTCAAGCAGCCATCAACAACAATGCAGCCAAGGCTATTGTAAGTTCGAGCGTGGATAAGGTGCGGTACATTGTAGTGGCGTTCATTCTGCTGACGGTGATCCTGCTCTACTTTATCCTAAGGGATATATCGCGAAGCAACCAACACCGCGAAGAAATAGAAGAAGCCCGCGACCAGGCCGAGAACTTTGGATTGGCCAAGCACCGTTTCCTAAGCAATATGAGCCATGAGTTGCGTACGCCTCTGCAGTCTATCATTGGCTATACCGAGCAGGTGATGCATCAGGCTAAACCTAATAAAAAGGACATAGAGGTGATCCACCGCTCGTCTGAACATTTGCTGCATATCGTTAACGAGGTACTGGACCATAACCGCATCGTATCGGGTAAGCTGACATTCAATAACCAGCCCTTTGATATGAAGGAATTGCTGGACGAGGTGATAGCTGTACTGCAACCACAGGCAACGGCAAAAGGCATCGAACTATTGACCAATTATGACGACCTGCCTGATGACTATGTGGAAGGCGACACCTTCCGCCTGAAACAGGTGCTGTATAACATCATCGGCAATGCCATCAAATTTACCGATGATGGTGAGGTGAAACTACAGGTCACGCATAACGCCGTCCAAAAGCTGAACTATATTTTTACCATCAGCGATACCGGCGTGGGCCTGTCCGATGATGATGCCGCTAAGATCTTTAACGAGTTTGAGCAAGCCGACGGTCAGGATGCGGCCCATTTAAAAGGCACAGGTTTAGGGCTGACCATTAGTAAGGCCCTGATAGAAGAGCAAGGCGGGAATATCGGCCTAAAGAGTGTATTGGGCGTGGGCAGTACGTTCACCTTTAAACTTGGCTTTAAAACAGCAGAAGAGCAAGCGCAGATCGCCTCTGTAAAACCATCCGCCAAAGCCAACAACACAGCCGACTTTAAAGTTTGGGTAGTGGATGACGACCGAGTGATCCTTGACCTGTGCAGCGCCATCCTGAAAAACAATGGTATCAAACACCGCTGTTTCAATTTCCCGATGGAGGTGTTGGATACGCGCATAGACCCTGACGTAAAATACATCCTGCTGGATATGCGCATGCCCGGCCTTACCGGTCCGGAGTTGTGTAAACGCCTGCGCAAACGCGTGGCGCCCGATGTGACCATCTATGCACTGACCGCCCAGGTATTGCCCGACGAACGAGAGAGCATCCTGAACGAAGGTTTTGATGGCCTGATCATGAAACCATTTAGGCAGCAAGAGTTATTAGAGATATTTAGCAAGCACCCCGTGAAAGCCATGCCCGCCGAAAAGATAGACCTAAGCAAAGTAGAAAAGATGACCTTTGGCGACGCTGACCAACTAAAGATGATCTTAGAGAGATTTGCCCAGGATTGTACAGCCGACACTGCCGAGCTACAACAATGCGTAAAGCAGGACGACACGGATACCGGCTCCCTGATCGTACACCGCCTGGCAGGCCGCACCGCGCAAATTGGCGCCAACGAGTTAGCGGCAGAGTTAAGGATGTTGGAAAAAGACCTGACCGATAAGAGGCAAAGCTATAAACGGGTGAACGGCAGGCTGGATAAGCTTATCATCCGCTCTAATAACTTGGTAAAACAGATACGCACGGAATACCTTGATAAGACGGAAGCCTAACTATCTATCCCATACCGCTCTATCTTGGCGTAAAGCGTCTTACGGTCGATATTAAGCAATTTTGCCGCTTTAGATTTATTGAATTTTACCTTGACCAACGTTTTTTGGATCAGTTCCTTCTCGTTCACCTCGTTCACCATTTTAAGATCGGTGCCGGGATCGCTGAATGTGGCGGATACCGTCGCGGTCATTTCTTCGGGCAGCGAGGTTTCGTCGGCAATGGTAGATGTGGTCAATAACACCATCCGCTTGATGACATTTTTCAATTCGCGCAAGTTACCGGGCCAATCGTATTGCTTTAATATCTTTTTGGCCGATGGCAGGATGTTCTTCACGTTACGGCCAAGTTCTTTGTTGGACAGGGCGATGAAGTGGTCAATAAACAGGTCCAGGTCATCCTCGCGCTCGCGTAGGGCTGGTATTTGTATCTTAAATTCGTTCAAACGGTGATAAAGATCTTGACGAAAATCGCCATTGGCTACGCTTTCGGCCAGGTCATCATTAGTAGCCGATATGATGCGCACGTTCACCGGGATGGTTTTGGTGCTGCCTACGGGCTGAACGGTCTTCTCCTGTAAAGCGCGTAATAACTTCACCTGCACTTCGTAACTCAGGTTGCCAACCTCATCTAAAAACAGCGTACCACCATCGGCTACTTCAAAAACACCCTTCTTATCCGTGATCGCTCCTGTGAATGATCCTTTGATGTGACCGAACAGTTCGCTTGCGGCCAATTCTTTAGATAGCGCCCCGCAATCTACGGCAATAAAGGTCTTGCCCTCGCGCTTGCTTAATTGATGGATCGTGCGGGCAGTATTCTCTTTACCCGTACCGGTCTCGCCCTGGATAATGACCGACATATCGGTCGGCGCAACAATATCTATAAAGTTATAAAGTTTGGTTGCCAGCTCACTTTCGCCTTTGATAAACGCGGGGATGCCTGCCGGCTTATCCGCTGCCGTATCGTCAGTTTGCTCTAACGCGCTGCCAATGATCATCATCAACTCATCGGGGTTAACAGGCTTGGTGATATGATCAAATGCTCCCGCACGCATACTCCGTACAGCGGTGCGCACATCGGTAAAGCTGGTCATAACTATCGCAGGGATCTTAGAGCCATTCTCGCGGGCTTTGCTTAACACATCCAGGCCTACACCGTCGGGTAAGCGGTGGTCCAGCAGCAACAGGTCGAATTGCTCGGTCTCGAGCATCCTGATGCCATTCTTAACGTTATTTACCGCCGTTGCGGCGTGGCCTTTTTTGGTCAGGAAGCCCTCCAGCAATTGGGCAAAGGTGGTATCGTCTTCAACAAGCAGTATTCTCGCCATAGTGTTCTTCAAGGAGCAGATATAGCAAAAATACAAAAGCCGGGATGATAGTCCCGGCTTTTGTATCGCTTAATTTAATTTTTTTGACACAGCGACCATCATTTTAACTTAAAGTTGGTCACTGTTGCCCAAGCTCACCAATTATTTGTTCCTTAGGGTAGGTGGGGTTTTCTTAGTGGTATCGGTCTTAGTTTTCTTGGTAGTGTCTTGCTTTTGTTTCTTAGTGGTGTCCTGAGTTTGAGCGTAAACACTGCCGAAAGATATCGCTGCTAAAGCGATCATTGCCATTAACTTTTTCATATTGCTATTCTGTTTATTTTTGATAAATGTATTCAGTTGAAATATTGGCCGGCTCTACATTTAGATCCGGCCGTCGGCTCCAAGCCCTTATTTTTTGAATTTAAAAGTTGGAGGGGTTTTCTTGCTGGTGTCTTGTTTTTCTTTCTTAGTGGTATCTTGCTTTTTCTTAGTTGTGTCCTGAGTTTGCGCATAAACACTTCCGAAAGAGATCGCTGCTAAAGCGAACATTGCTATTAACTTTTTCATATTGTTTTTCTGTTAAGTATGATTGGATATATCGAATAACGATGCCAATTGGCACACTATTGATAAAACACATGATTATCAGGAGGTTATAATTTATAGCCGATTTTGGCATTGGGGATGATGTCC
The DNA here is from genome assembly GCF_015222005.1 of Mucilaginibacter myungsuensis. Taxonomy (GTDB): domain Bacteria; phylum Bacteroidota; class Bacteroidia; order Sphingobacteriales; family Sphingobacteriaceae; genus Mucilaginibacter; species Mucilaginibacter myungsuensis. The sequence continues at coordinate 469,993 of NZ_JADFFL010000004.1, forward strand.
ACAGGTTGTGGGGAGGCTGGGCAGGATGAGGAGATAAAACGGTTTTATCCCTCATTCAGGGAAGGGTATGATTGGTCGGTGTGTGGTGGCAGGGACAGGTTCACCACTTAGCATATCGGCTAACCTCTCCCTGCATTTGCGCGCATTCCCGTCTCACCCCTTCCCAAGGAGGAAATTGGAAAATGATGCCTAAATTACTTCAACAACGCCTTATTGATCCTACCGATCAATCCCGGACCTTCATAAATAAAACCGGTGTAAAGCTGCACCAAAGACGCCCCTGCAGTGATCTTATCCAAGGCGTCCTGCTCAGAATGGATTCCCCCTACCCCGATGATCGGGAACGAACCTTTAGACTTTTGGTGTAAATAAGCGATCACCTCGGTAGAACGTTGCGTTAATGGTTTACCGCTTAGCCCGCCAACTTCCTCTTTAGCATCACCAAGAGTTTGCAGACCTGTACGACTAATGGTAGTATTAGTAGCGATCACACCGGCGATATGGCTCTCCTGCACGATCTCTACAATATCATCCAATTGCTCATCGGTAAGATCAGGAGCTATCTTTAATAGGATAGGGCGCGATACGCCGTTCTTAATATTACGTTGCTGTAAGGTATTAAGGATATTTAGCAAGGGTTCTTTCTCTTGCAAAGCACGCAGACCCGGTGTGTTGGGCGAGCTTACGTTCACCACAAAGTAATCTACCACATCAAATAGTTTGTCGAAGCATTTTACGTAATCACTTACGGCATCCTCATTAGGGGTTACCTTATTTTTGCCGATGTTGCCTCCAATGATCACGCGTTGTTTGGCATGATCCGCACTTGCACGATAGGCTTTGATACGCTCGGCTACTACATCTACCCCATCGTTATTAAAACCCATGCGGTTGATCAGCGCTTCGTCCTTAGGCAGGCGGAACATCCTTGGTGTGGGGTTTCCGCCCTGTGGTAATGGCGTAACGGTACCTGTCTCCACAAAGCCGAAGCCAAGGTTAGCCATCTCTTTGACCATCAAACCGTTCTTGTCAAAACCGGCGGCAAGTCCTACGGGGTTCTTGAATTTCAGTCCAAAAACCTCGCGCTCTAAACGGACATCTTCGATCAGCCAAACGGCCTTGCTGATACCTGCTCCACCGGGGATATTGTTCAACAGGCGCAAACCATCGGTCACAGCGTGGTGTACTTTTTCAGGGTCGAATTTAAATAGTATGGGCTTAAGAAGGGAGTACATGCCTGCAAAGTTAATTTTATTTGTTTTTAATAACCACCTGACAGGCTATAAGACAAAGAAAATCGTACAACGTTACTACATGCTTACTAAAAACATCGCTGAGCAAATTCGTCAACCGGATATTTTAACTATTTTTATCACACATCAAAATTGAACCAGTGTAATAAATCAGTTGTCCGTTCGTCTTATCGGTGTGATCGATAAAGATCAGTGAAATCAAGCTATGCATAAACTACTTTTAATATTTACACTTTGGACAGGCTTTTGGGCTGATAAATACCCTAAAAGCATTGTGGGCAAATGGGGTGCTGAAGATGTACAGCTTGGCGACGCTGCCAAAAACATGCCCCAGCAACAAAAAGATATGATGCTGATGATGGCCATGGCAATGTTCGCTACCGCGACGTTGGAGTTCAAAGCCGATCATTCGGTAAACATCACTGCTGATATGCCCAATGTACCTAAAGGCGGCAAATGGGAATATGATGCCAGCAAAGGATTGATCACCGTGACCGGCGCACCGAATAAAGAAGGCAAACCACAAATACTGCTGATCACCGCTACCGAAAGATCGGGCCAGATCTTTTTCCAGATCGCTAAAACGCCGATGGTATTGACCATGGTGAGGAAGAAGTGAGGAAGGTGAAAGGTGAAAGGTGAAAGGTGAAAGGTGAAAGGTGAAAGGTGAAAGGTGAAAGGTGAATAGTTAGCGCTGATCACTGCAAAGATCCTTCATTTTTGAGCTTTAAAACCAAGAGATGACCTTTCGCCTTTGACCTTTATCCTTTCACCTTAAAAAGCGTACCTTTGCGGCCAAATGATCGCTATAAATAATCTGACGTTCGAGATAGGTGCACGCGCTTTGTATGATGAGGCTAACTGGCATATTAAACCCGGTGAAAAGATCGGTTTGATCGGGGCCAACGGTACCGGTAAGACTACCCTCCTGAAAATAATTGTAGGCGATTACAAGCCAACATCGGGCACCATATCTATGGCTAAGGATCTGACCATGGGTTACCTTAACCAGGATCTGCTGTCGTACTCGTCAGATAAAAGCATCGTTCACGTGGCGATGGAGGCCTTTGAGCGCCAAAATCAACTGCACGACGAGATAGAAGTATTGCTGCATAAACTGGAAACAGATTATAGCGAGGAACTGCTGAACAAACTCAGCGATAAACAACACGAATTTGAGGCGCTTGATGGTTATAACATCGAGTACAAAGCGTTAGAGATATTGGCCGGTCTTGGTTTTAGCGAGGCCGACCGTCACCGTAAGCTAAGCACCTTTTCGGGTGGATGGCGTATGCGCGTGATGCTTGCTAAGATCCTGCTACAAGCACCCGACATCCTGTTACTGGATGAGCCTACCAACCACCTGGACTTACCTTCTATCCAATGGTTAGAGGATTATTTGAAAGCCTTTACCGGCGCGATCATCATCGTATCGCACGATAGGTGGTTTTTGGATAAGGTGATCAACCGCACGGTCGAGTCGCGCAAAGGTAAGCTGAACGTTTACGCGGGCAATTATTCTTTCTATTTGGAAGAAAAAGCCCTGCGTGCCGAGATACAACGTGGCGAGTTCAAGAACCAGCAATCTAAGATCAAGCAGGAAGAGAAACTGATCGAGCGTTTCCGTGCCAAGGCATCTAAAGCCAAAATGGCGCAATCCCGCATCAAGATGCTGGATAAAATGGAACGTATAGATGACGTGGATGATGATAACCCTGAGGTTAACTTCAGCTTTAGATTCAGCAAGCCATCCGGCCGTCATTTGGTTCAGTTAGAGCATATCACAAAAAAATATCCGACTATAGATATATTGGAGGATGCCGAAGCGGTGATCGAAAAAGGTGACAAGATCGCGCTGATCGGTGCTAACGGTAAAGGTAAATCTACCGTGTTACGTATCGTGGCCGGTGCCGACAAAGATTTCACCGGTACCAAGATCGAAGGCCATAACGTAAGCCAAACCTTTTTTGCGCAGCACCAATTAGAGTCGCTGCATTTAGAGAGTCAAATATTACAAGAGCTCCAGGCTTTTGCGCCCAAACATACCGAAACTGAATTGCGGTCGATCTTAGGATCGTTCCTGTTCACCGGCGATGATGTTTTCAAAAAGATCAAGGTACTGTCGGGTGGCGAGAAATCGCGCGTGGCTTTAGCCAAAGCACTTACTGCTGATGCCAACTTTTTGGTACTGGATGAGCCTACCAACCACCTGGACATGGCATCGGTAAACATCCTGATCCAGGCTATCCAGCAGTACGAGGGTACGGTCATCGTAGTATCGCACGATAGGTACTTCCTTGATAATGTGGCCAACAAGATCTGGTTCATCGAAGACAAAAAAATAAAAGCTTACCCGGGCAATTATGCCGAGTACGACGAATGGCAAGCCAAACGTAAGTTAGAGCCTAAAGCCGCCACCGCCCCTCAACCTAAAAAGGAAGAGAAAAAGCCCGAGCCGGTTAAACAGCCTCAAACTAACGACACCAAGCAGCAACTAAAAAAGCTGAACCAGGATCTGGGCAAAATGGAAGACCAGATATCGGTATTGGAAAAAGACGTGAAAGTTTTAGAAGAAAAAATGGCTGACAGTGCCGTTTACAGCGATGCCAACAAGATGAAGGAAACCAAAGCGGCCTATCAGGCCAAGCAAGGTGAACTAAAGTCGTTGCAAGCTAAATGGGAGACATTGGCAGAGCAGATCATGGAGATGGAGGGATAAATTCTCCTACTTGTCATTGTGAGGAACGAAGCAACCGCGGATAACAGAGCGGTCTTGCAAAGTTCGCGATTGCTTCGTTCCTCGCAATGACAAAACAAAAATAAACAACCCAAACCTTGGCTAACACCGGCAACAAACTCACCATCGGCACCATCGCCGCAAACGGACTGATTCTGATCGGGGCCGGGCATGGCGTTGGGCCTTTGCTCGTATTGGAAATTATATTTTTGACTGGGGGATATGGCAGCTTGAATGAATTAAAATTTTCGATGACGGGTAGTTATAATAGCACCATTACAGCTGCTTGCCTTTTTTCTTTCATCGGTACTGTAACCTTATTTATTTCATTATTTAATGTACCGAAGTTGTACAGAGTGACCGGTATAGTTTCACTTTGGGTCGGATTTATCTATATAGTGCATTCTTTTTTTAGAGGGGATAACATCGCTGCATTTAGCTTTTGGACAGGCACACCATTCCTGGTCTGCTCTATGATACTGTTCGTCAAAACGATATTGAGCTACAAAGAACCATCTGCCGAATAATTGCACAGCTAACTGCAATACCTTACTTTTGCGCCAGATAAAAACATCCATACCCATGAGCAAGATCTGGCAAAAAACAACTGACGTTAACGCACTGGTAGAGAATTTTACCGTTGGCCGCGACCGCGAATTTGACCAGCAAATGGCTGCCTTTGATGTGCTTGGCTCGCTGGCGCATACCCGTATGTTGGAGAGCATCGGTTTGATGAGCGCCGATGACCTGACCGTTGTTCAAGCTGAGTTGAAAAGCATCTATGCCGATATACAGCAGAACGGCTTTATTATTGAAGACGGCGTAGAGGATGTACACTCTCAAATAGAATTATTGTTGACACGCCGCATTGGCGAGGCGGGTAAAAAGATACATAGCGGTCGTTCACGTAACGATCAGGTTTTGGTGGACCTGAAATTGTTCTTCCGTAATGAGTTGCAATTGGTAGTTGCCGAGATTAAAAGCTTGTTCGACCTGTTGCTAAGCCTGAGCGAGCAACATAAAGACGTATTGCTTCCGGGCTATACGCACTTGCAGGTGGCCATGCCGTCATCATTCGGTCTATGGTTCGGCGCTTATGCAGAGAGTTTGGCTGATGACCTGGAATTGATCTTGGCCGCATACAAGATCACCAACAAAAACCCATTAGGTTCCGCAGCGGGTTACGGTTCATCTTTCCCATTGAACCGTACCATGACCACCGAGTTATTAGGCTTTGGTGCTTTAAACCACAACGTAGTTTACGCGCAAATGGGTCGCGGTAAAACCGAGCGCATTATCGCGCAGGCATTATCGTCAGTTGCCGCAACGTTAGGCCGCATGGCGATGGACCAGTGCTTATACCTGAGTCAGAATTTTGCCTTTGTAAGCTACCCCGAGAACCTGACCACCGGCAGCAGCATTATGCCGCACAAAAAGAACCCCGATGTTTGGGAGATCATGCGTGGTAAATGTAATCGCTTGCAAGCCCTGCCTAACGATGTGGCTATGATGACCACCAATCTGCCATCGGGTTATCACCGCGAGATGCAATTGCTGAAAGAGCTGCTATTCCCGGCGTTTGCCGATCTGAAACAATGCCTGCACATGGCCAACTTTATGTTGCAGCATATCACCGTTAAGACCGATATCCTGACCGACCCCAAATACGCTTACCTGTTCAGCGTAGAGGTGGTGAACAACATGGTGCTGGCCGGCACGCCATTCCGCGATGCTTACAAGCAAGTTGGGTTGGATATAGAACAAGGCAACTTTAACCCTGAGAAAACAGTGAACCACACCCACGAAGGTAGCATCGGTAATCTGCATAATACACAGATCGCAGAGGCGATGGACGCGGTGTTGGAGCAGTTCAAATTCGAGCATGTGGAAGTAGCAATAGAAAAATTAGTAAAATAAAAACTAATTTTTTAGGTATGATATATAAACGCTAACTTGCTTTTATATATCATACTAATATGTATCAACCTAAATTTTTAAAGTTATCGCTGGCTGTGCTATTAGCCGCGTTAACATCGTGCAGTAAAAACAACGATATCGAGATCAAAGGCAACATCCAGGGACTGGATGCTGAGTGGGTTTATCTAAATAACACCTACCCTATCGGTAAAAAGCCACCGCTCGATTCCGTCGAGGTCACCAATGGCACCTTTGTTTTCAAATTCCATCCCGATACTGTTTTTGAACCGCGTTTGGTCAACATATCGTACAAAGATAAACTCAATAAGAACAGGCGGCCGGCAGGCCTAAGCATTATTAACCCGCTTAGTAAAGACAAAGCTAAGCCCGACCTTTTTGGCGACTTCTTAATGGAACCGGGTGTTACCGAACTTACAGGTAACTTAAGCCAAGCCCAAGGCATTACGATCAAGGCCGGCCACCAAACCGATTTTTATTGGAAGAACAGGGATCTGCCTTTTAGCCGCATGAGCAGCGATCTTGCAAAACATAAAAAACAGGTCGATCGGTTGGTCTCTAAAGTAAAAGAAACGCCTGATGCCTGGTGGGCACTAAACGCGCTAAGCAACCTCAAGTTCCAGATCAATAACGATGAATTAAAGACGGTATTGAACACCTTCGACGAGCCGACACGCCAAAGCTATAGCGGCAAAAAGATACAGGAGTTTTTAGCCCTTCGCCCCGGCGAAAATGACCCTCGCCCGAATAACTTACTCGTCACTCCCGAGGGTACGCACATAGCCATGATCGACACCACCAAAAAACTGAACATGGTGATCTTTTGGGCCAGTTGGTGCGGTCCATGCCGTGCCGAGATACCCACGCTTAAACGCGTTGCTGCCCAGATCAAAGACGATCGTTTCAGGATGGTGAGCGTAAGTTTAGATGATGTGGACGAATGGTGGAAAAAAGCCATGGCGCAGGAAAAAATGACCTGGCAGCAATTGTGTGTAGACAAACCCATGATGACCCGCATGCTCACCCAATACAACTTGAACTTCATCCCCCAGATATTTTTGATCGATGGCAGCAATCGCAAACTGATCACCAAGTTTGACGGTTTTGAACAAGAGAACGAACCGAAACTGGTAAAGCAGATCAATGAGTATTTAAGCAAAAGCTGAACATTAAAATAACTCGACCAATATCAACGAAAGTAGTTATGAATATTCATCCATATAAAGGGGTAAAATTGCTGCTGACCGCAGGCCTGTTTGCGATTATCGCGGCTTTTGGTTATAAACAAGGCGACATCATTGATATCCGGGGCAACATCAAGGGCCTTAATGCTAAATGGGTCTATCTGTACGATCTTTATCCTATCGGCAAGAAACCGCCTTTAGATTCGGCAAGGGTCACTAACGGGATATTTCAATTCAAGTTTAATCCCGACACCGTCTTTGAACCACGTCTGGTCAATATCAGATACATTGATAAAGCCGGAAAGACCGAATATTTGTTAGTTAAAGACCCGCATGCCGATCCGCAAAAAAAGCCAATGATGTATCGCGAGTTACTAATGGAGCCTGGATCAATAGAACTTACCGGCGATCTAACGCAAGAGAAAGTGCTGAAAATAAAAGCAGGGCCGCAAAACGATTTCTACTTTCAGCATAAAGATATGCCTTACATGCGAATGAGCGATGACACTACCAAACGTGCTGAACAAGTAAATAAATTGGTGAACACGATCCGCACTATGCCCAACGCTTATTGGGCGATGTTCGCTATGCACAACCTTAAATATAACTTGACCGACCTGGAAATTGAACGCTTAATAAATACTTTCGACAAAGAAAGGCAGCAAACATACAGCGGTCGGAAACTAACAGAGTTTTTAAATTACCGTTTAGAGGCCAGGGGGATGAAAGCGAACAGTGTGCTTATTGACGACGGCAATAAGTCGGCTACGATGATAGATACTACCAAACAGCTGAACATGCTGATATTTTGGGCCAGTTGGTGCGGCCCTTGCCGCGAGGAGATCCCGGCACTAAAGAAAGTCGCTGCCAAAATTACTGACAAGCGCTTTAGGATGGTCAGCGTATCTATTGACAAAGACAAAGCCGCCTGGTTAAAAGCGGTCGGTGCAGAAAAGATGCCATGGCAACAACTTTGCCTTACCGATAACGTTAGGGATAAATTGACCGCACAATATAATCTGAGTGCCGTACCACAGATCTATCTGATAGATAATAAACGTCATCTGATAAACCATATCATTGGGAATGACCCCGAAGGCGAAACTAATTTGACCAAAATGATCACCGAATATTTAAACAAAAACTAATGAAACACCTTATCATTCCTATTGGCGTTGTCGCCGTGTCGCTCCTATCATCATTCACAAAAGAATTAGCGGGCTATACATCTAACACCCCCGGCATCTTACATACCGATTCTGTAGCCAAAAAAGCCGCTATCACCAACCTGTCATTTACCGACGAAGGTGGCAAACCACATCAACTGATAGACACAACTAAAAAAGTGAACATGGTGGTGTTTTGGGCAAGCTGGTGCAGCCCCTGCCGTATGGAGATACCCAACCTGAAAGAGATCTATGGCAAGGCCGACACAACCAAACTCCGTCTTATTAGCATCAGTGTGGATAAGGACAAGGCCGCATGGATCAAAGCCATGAAGGAAGAGAACATGCCTTGGGGGCAGGTACTGGCCGAAGGTGATAATTTGGTCAGCATCAAAAAACAGTTCGGCTTTAGGGGTATCCCGCAGATCTATTTTCTGGATAAGAAAGGGAATATCTTAGAAAGTTACACCGGTTTCCATTACGACAATAAAGTTGGCCTGACCGCCCTGGTAAAAAGCATGGTAGAGAAATAATATATTTGCGCCGATGAACGGACAGAACCGCAAAGACATTTACCCCGGCCTTGAGGTCGATATCATCCTTAAAAAAGATCAGCGCAGCGGCGAACTTACCCGCGGCTTTGTAAAACGCTTACTGACCAGTGCGGCCTACCATTCGCGCGGCATCAAAGTTCAGTTAGAGGATGGGCAGGTAGGGCGTGTGGCGCATATTATTGACGAGGAAGATTTCTGATCGCTTCCCTATTATTATGCCTACGGCATCATTGGGTCATTCGCTGCGATGTCATTGGCGATTTTCTTGTACTTTAGTTGCTGATGTCGCAAGTTAAGATCAAACCCATTCCACATAGTTCATTCCTACGGATCGATTCCCACTATCGGTTATATGTATCGCTAGCGGTCGGGATAGCGGCTTTTTTTACCTGCTTTAGAGGTTTCTCTATACCCGCAGCGTCATTGGCTACGTGGTCTGCCTTCGCACTAACGGTGATCATTTGGGATTGGATCATCATCCTTACGGCCCATCCACGCGAGATACGCAAGGTAGCCAGTCTGGAAGATTCCAGTCGTACACTGCTCTTCATAATCGTTGTCGGTGCTTCGTTAGCCAGCTTAGTGGCGATATTATTCCTGCTTAAGGCATCCAAAAACCTTTCGGATACCGAAGTTACCGGGCATGTGATTTTAGCTATGGGGTCGGTGATCCTTTCCTGGTGGTTGGTGCATACTTTGTTCACGCTCAGGTACGCTCACTTATATTATAGCACCGATCCGGATGGCGCAGGCAAAAAACCATTGTGTGGCCTGGAGTTCCCCGCTGATGAAAAAGAGCCGGACTATCTGGATTTTGTTTATTTCTCCTTCGTGTTAGGCACTACCTTTCAGGTGTCGGACGTGGAGATATCATCTCGCCGTATCCGTCGCATCGCATTGGTCCACGGGTTGATCGCCTTTGCCTTTAATACCGCTATTCTGGCGCTGAGCATCAATGTAGTGTCGGGACTTATCGCTAAATAGCCCGCCCAGCTCATATCTTTTTAACGCAATCGTAACATGTAAGTTACAACCCGTGTTATGGGACGGAGACTTGCTACATTTAAGTTCTCAAATTGTTTTTAACTTATATATGAAAAAAATTGTCCTTCCAATTTTATTAACGGCTATGGCTACCGTTTCTTTTGCCCAGCAAAGAGATACCGTAGCTGCTCCCCGTCGCGCAGGTGGTTTGCCTGGCGGCCCGCCGGCTGCCGGTGGCGCTGCTAACGCAAAACCAGCCCCAAAACCTTTTAAACAAGTGATCACAGACAAGGCTATCAGCCGTAAAGGTCTGTTCAACGTGCACAAGGTTGATGATAAATTCTTTTTCGAGATCGGTGATAGTATCCTTAACCGCGACATTTTGGTGGTTAACCGTATCTCTAAAGCAGGTGCCGAGACACGCGCAGTTGACGGTTACGCAGGCGACCAGATCGGCGAGAATGTGATCCGCTTTGAAAAAGGCCCTAACAACCGCATATTCATGCGTAAAATATCGTTCCGCGCTTACAGTGCTGATAGCACTAAGGCTATGTACCAGGCTGTTCAGCGCTCTAACGTACAGGCTATAGCGGCGGCTTTCAACATCGCGGCTTTCTCTGAAGATTCAAAAGGCAGCGTTGTAGACCTGACCGATTATATCAATAGCGATAACGAGATCTTCTACTTCAGCTCGCCTGCCATGAAGACCCGTTTGCGTTTGGGTAGCCAAATTTCGGATCGCAGCTATATCGAGGCTATCCGTCCGTTCAAAACTAATATCGAGATCACTACCGTTAAAACCTACTCGTTAGGTGCGGCTCCGGCTTTCGGTCGTGCAGGCGTACCTGCCGCTCCGGCTGCACCGGGTGGCGCAAGCGGTTCGGTCACAGTAGAACTAAATACCTCTTTACTGATCCTGCCTAAAGTGCCAATGCAAGCCCGTTATTATGATCAGCGTGTTGGTTACTTCACCAGTGGTTATACCGACTTTGATGCCAACCCACAAGGTGTAAAAAGCGTACAAATGATCGCCCGCTGGAGGTTAGAGCCTAAAGCTGAGGACATGGCCAAATACAAACGCGGCGAATTGGTTGAGCCTAAAAAACAGATCGTTTATTACATCGACCCTGCTACGCCTAAAAAATGGCAGCCATACCTGATCGCCGGTGTTAACGACTGGGCTAAAGCTTTCGAGTCGGCCGGTTTCAAAAATGCCATCGTAGCTAAGATCGCCCCTACTGCTAAGCAAGACTCTACCTGGAGCCTGGATGATGCCAGCCACTCGGTGATCGTTTACAAACCATCCGAAACTGAGAATGCCAGCGGCCCGCACGTATCCGACCCACGCAGTGGCGAGATCCTGGAGACCCACATCAACTGGTTCCACAACGTAATGAAACTGGTGCACGATTGGTACTTTATCCAAACCGCGGCAGTTGATCCACGTGCCCGTAAAATGCAATTCAGTGATGAACTGATGGGCGACCTGATCCGCTTTGTATCATCGCACGAGGTTGGCCATACTTTAGGTCTGCGTCACAACTACGGTTCAAGCTCAACTACCCCGGTAGAAAAATTACGCGATAAAGCCTGGGTTGAAGATAACGGCCACACGCCATCTATCATGGACTATGCCCGCTTTAACTACGTAGCTCAGCCCGAGGATAAGATCACCAAAGCCGGCTTATACCCACGCATTGGCGAGTACGATAACTGGGCTATTAAATGGGGTTATTCTTACTTGCCGGATGCTAAAACAGCGGCAGCCGAAGAGACTACTTTAAACAAAATGACCATTGAGGCGCTAAAGAACCGCCGCAACTGGTTCGGTACCGAGATCAATCCTGATGACCCGCACTCACAGAATGAGGATCTGGGCGACAACGCCATGAAAGCCAGCGATTACGGTATCAAAAACCTGAAACGCATCATCGTTCAGTTACCTGAGTGGACCAAAGTACCTAACGAGGATTTTGGTAACCTGGCAAACATGTACGGTCAGCTAACTACCCAGTTCAACCGTTACATGGGTCACGTGTCTAAAAACATTGGCGGTATTTACGAAAACCCTAAAACTGTTGAAGAAGCAGGTGTTGTTTACGAGATCACCCCGGCCGCTACTCAAAAAGAGGCCATGGAGTTCTTAGACCGTCAGTTGTTCACCACCCCTACTTGGTTAGTTCAGGATAACATCCTTGATCAGATCGGCAGCAACGGTATCACGGTGATCGGCCGCTCGCAAGACGCTGTATTGACCCGTTTGGTTAACGACCGTATATTAGGTAAACTTTTAACAGCTGAAGCTAAAAGCGCAGCTAACTACAAGATCACCGATTTTTACGGCGACCTGCAAGGTATCATCTTCCGCGAGTTGAGAACCAACGCGCCGATAGATATTTACCGTCGTAACCTGCAAAAATCATACGTAGGTAAACTGATCGACATTGTTGCCCCATCACCTGATCCTGCCGCAGCAGCAGCTATCGCCGCTGTTGGTGGCCGCCGTGCAGGTGGTTCAAGCGACGTAGTGTCGGTTACCAAAGCACAATTAAAAGCCATCAAAGCATTAGTGACCTCTGCAGAAGCCGGTACCACCGACGCAATGAGCAAATACCACCTGCAAGATCTTAACGACAGGATAACTGCCGCTCTGGATCCTAAAGGTTAATTGAACAATAAATTGTGAAAATTTTAGCCCCGTTGGTGAAAGCCGACGGGGCTTTTTTGTGGCGGATAAGGTCTCCAATTTGCCATTGCGAGGTACGAAGCGATCGCAAATAAGCAAAGCCGCTCTTAGGGTGTGCGATCGCTTCGTTCCTCGCAATTGTAAGGGTTAGGTAATTCAGCAATAGAATCAGGTGTGTTTATTTGTTGTTTAGGGCTGCCATGTCGATAGGTTTTTTACCATTGATACCTTGATGTGGCCTCTCCCAATTATAGTAAACGAGATAT
>NZ_JADFFL010000005.1 GCF_015222005.1 Mucilaginibacter myungsuensis
ATTAGGCCTGCCGCTAGCGTTCATCCTGAGCCAGGATCAAACTCTCCATTGTAAAATGTTTTGTTTGTATCCAGACCCTATTATAATAATAGAAATCTGTTTTTTGATGTTATTGTCAGCCGAAGCCGACCATCGTGTATCTTTATACAGATCCTGTTCGTTTTGTTAATATAACCATCGTACAATTGTGCGATCGTTACACTACATGATATCCATTACTTAAAAGAACTTTTTCGCGTCACCATCTCGGCTCGGCTTTTATGTTTTGCGGTAATTAAACCGTTAAACTTCTTATTTCAATTTCGCCTTCCGTTGCGGTCAGCTTTCCTTTTCGTTTCTTTTTGAAGTTTCCTTCGTTCGTTTCGGGAGTGCAAAGGTAGGTTTTATTTCATTCATGCCAAATATTTCTCAAATAAAATTTCAAATAATTCGCAAGGCACTCATTTACAGTGCAATATTTTTGAATGAATTTATAGGCGCTATCAGCTACAGATCCAAAAACTCCTTTTTATAATCGTTAGGCCGTTTTTTCATCACTTCTTTAAAAAGTTTATTGAAGTTAGACATGGTACCAAAACCCGACCTTTCGGCTATAACCGCTATGCTCAGATCCGTTTCAACAAGCAATTTGCAAGCGTATTTCACTCTTAACTCTGAAATGAACTTAGAGAAACCCTTATTAGTAGCCGTAGTAAAATACCTGCTGAATGATGTGGGTGTCATATATAACATATCGGCAAGGTCATTCAAACGGATCTTTTTGCGATAGTTCTTTAATATATACTCGTAAACGCTGCTCATCCGGTCGCTCTCCTCCTTCTTTACCGGGTCAGCGTATTCGGTGTGGGACAGGTATTGATAGTCTTTAGTGGTCGACAATAGGTTCAGTATCCTTAATAGATGTATAAAGGAATTCAGCCCGCTTAGCTCAATTAGTTCGTGCATCAAGCGGATCACCTCCTCTTTAACATCACCATAAAAACTCAATCCCCTACCCGACCGCTTGAACAATTTTTGCAATTGCAGCATTTCTTCTTTAGCCATCAGGTGCTCTCCTAATAAGCTTTCCTGCAGGTAGATCACCACCCCTTTTACTTTAAGGTTACTTCCTTTTTCAAAATAAGCTTCGTCGCTCCGCCAAAGGTGTGGCAGATTAGATCCGGTCAATACCAACTCGCTCGGACCGAACGATCTGATGCTATCACCTATAAATAAAGTGCCTGTACCTTCCAGCGGAACGAATAGCTGATATTCGGAGTGCGAGTGCCATACAGGGTCAAAATGTTTATCCTCCAGATACTTCACCATAAACACTTGCGACTCGGGGATGGATGATTTGTGTATGGCGGGCTTCATACTCGTTATTTTTTGCAGCGATAGCCGACCAAATTACAAGATCAATGATAAAATACAGTCAATATCTGATAAAAAACAAAAAGCGTTGCCCTGCATATTTGTATATCCCATCGCCAATAATGGGACAGAACCTCTTTAAATTGCTTTCATGAAAAAATACGTTGCTATAGCGGCCGTTTGCCTGGTCGCCATTATTAGTTTTAACGGCATCTACAAAAAGGCCGAGGGGCCGCACCGTTTGGAGATATTGCTGCTCGGCCATAACTCTGAGCATCATAACTCCGAAAAATTTGCCGAGATCGTTCAGCAAGCTTTTTTTAAGGACGGTATCAACATTAGTTACACTACGGATCCTAATGACCTGAACGACGCCAATCTTGCGCATTACGACGGTTTGATGATCTACGCCAATCACGATACGATCACTCCGTCGCAAGAAAAAGCACTGATCAACTATGTAAAAAGCGGCAAGGGATTTATCCCGGTACACTGTGCATCTTGGTGTTTCCGTAATTCTGAAGAATACATTAAGATGGTGGGTGGACAATTCAGTACGCATAAAACGGATACGTTCACTACGGTCATCGTCGACAAAAAACACCAGATCATGAAAGGCATCACGCCTTTTAATACTTGGGATGAGACCTATGTACACAGCAAGATCAACAAAGACATACATGTACTGACCGAACGTGTAGAAGGCGACCATCACGAACCTTACACCTGGACCAACCAATATGGTAAAGGCCGCGTTTTCTACACCGCTTACGGTCACGATCAACGTACCTGGAAAAACCCGGAGTTTTTGAAACTTTTGGAGAACGGCCTCGTTTGGGCTGTCGGCAAAAAAGCAGCTAAGGACTTAGCAAAACTGTCAAAACCAACCCCGGCTTACACCGATGCCGATATCCCTAACTATGAGAACCGCAATCCAAAGCCGAAATTACAAGCGGCACTCTCCCCCGCCGAATCGCAATTGCTAACGCAGATACCGGTAGGTTTTAAAATGCAATTATTTGCTGCTGAACCGGATATTGAAAAACCGATAGCCATGGCTTGGGACGAAAAAGGCAGGTTGTGGATATTAGAAACCATCGATTATCCAAATACTGTTCGAGAGGATAAAGGACAGGGTTTGGATCGTATTAAAATATGTGAGGATACCAATGGCGACGGCAAAGCTGACAAGTTCACCATTTTTGCCGATAAACTTAATATCCCTACCAGCATTGTATTTGCTCGTGGCGGTGTGATCGTATCCCAAGCACCGGACATGATCTTTTTAAAAGATTCCGACGGCGATGACAAGGCTGACGTACGCGAGAAGATCGTCAGCGGCTTTGGCACTTTCGATACGCACGCAGGCCCGTCTAACTTAAAATATGGCTTTGATAACAAAATATGGGCTACCGTAGGTTATTCAGGATTTAAGGGTACCGTTGGTGGTCAACGTTTTGATTTCAATCAGGCCGCATTCCGTTTTACTGCCGATGGTAAATGGATGGAACATTTAGGCACTACCAGCAATAATACCTGGGGCTTAGGTCTGTCAGAGAAGAATGATGTCTTTATCTCTACAGCTAACAACTCGCATAGTGACTATTTGGGTATACCATTTTCGTATCTTAACCGTGTAGGAATGCCGGGATGGGAGTCAGTTAAGAAAATAGAAGGCCATTACGGTATGCACGTAGTGACCAAAAATTTAAGGCAGGTAGACGTTTTCAACGGCTTTACCGCTGCCGCCGGGCACAACTTGTACACCGCAAGGAATTTCCCTCAAGAGTACTGGAACAAGATCGCCTTTGTGAACGAGCCTACCGGCCGTGTGATCCACCGCGCTGTGCTCGAACCTGACGGCGCCGGTTTTAAAGAAAAAGATGGTTGGAACTTTTTAGCAAGTGCCGATGAGTGGTTGGCACCCGTACAAAGCGAAGTTGGCCCTGATGGTGCTGTTTGGTTAGCTGATTGGTATAACTTTATCATCCAACACAACCCTACCCCGCGGGGATTTGAGAACGGTAAGGGTAACGCCTACATCAACCCGCTGCGCGATCGTACGCACGGCCGTATCTATCGCATCGTTTACGATGGCGCTAAGCCTTCAGCTATAACCAAGTTGGATAAGAACAACCCGGAAGAACTATTGGCTGCGTTAAAGAACGATAATATGTTCTGGAGGATGACAGCGCAACGCCTGATCGTTGAAGGTGGCTACAAACAGTTAGCCGCCCAGCTATACGCGATGATACAAAATAAAGACCTTGATGATATTGGCAATAACCCTGCTGCGTTGCACGCCTTATGGACCTTACATGGTTTAGGCTTGATCAACGCAAACAATGCGGAGGGAATGAGGGCTGCCGAGCAAGCATTAAACCATACTGCCCCTGCCGTACGTAAAGCCGCAATACAGGTTCTGCCTTTGACTGCGTCATCGGCCAATAGCATTGTGAGCGCAGGTTTACTAAATGATATTAACCTTAACACCCGCCTTGCAGCGGTATTAGCAATTGCTGATATGCCGGCATCCGACGCGATCGGAGAGCGCTTGTTAGCCGCACAAAAGGTACCGCAGAACATGAACGACTATTGGTTGACCCGTGCTTTTAAAATTGCGATCACCACACACGTAAAAGGTGCTTTGGAAAAGTTGAGAGCTGCCACTGCTGAAGCTGCCAGCAAAGCTGACCTCGCCCGTACAAGACCGGACCAGATAGTTAAGATCAACGTGGTACAGAATGCCATGAAGTATGACATCAAGGAGTTTACGGTAAAAGCCGGCAGCATGATCGAGGTAGAGTTCAAAAACCCTGATTTTATGCAGCATAACTTATTGATATTGCAAAGAGGTAGTTTAGAGAAAGTTGGCCTTGCCGCTGATAAATTAGCACAAGACCCTAAAGGCCTGGAGCAAAACTACATCCCTAAAATGCCCGAGGTTTTATTTGCCACCAAGCTGATCAACCCTCAGGAGACCATTAAACTCAAATTCAGGGCACCGGCCGATGCGGGCGACTATCCATTCATCTGCTCTTTCCCGGGTCACTGGAGGATCATGAGCGGTGTAATGAAAGTGACTAAATAAAGATCAGCTATGCCATCAAACATAACCTTCGGGGTGAGCACATGGCTGTTCACCTCTCCTTTCCAAACATCATCAATAGACGAACTATTCCCTAAAATCAAAGCCATGGGCTTTGACACAGTTGAGATAGCAGTAGAAGATCCCGCATTGATAGACGGACAAACCGTTAAAGAGGCGTTGGATAAATACCAGTTAAAAGCGATCGTTTGCGGAGCCTTTGGACCAACACGCGACCTGACGAGTGAAGATCCGGCTGTGCATGCTAATTGTTTCAACTATATAAAAGAATGCATGGACCTATGCGCACTTTGGGATACCAAATTCTTTGCCGGGCCAATGTATTCGGCAGTGGGCAAAGCAAGGATGTTATCGCCCGAGAAGCGAAAGATGGAATGGTATTTGGCCGTAGCCAACTTGCGCAAAGTTTGCCAAATGGCTGCCGACCGAGGTTTGGAGATCGCGATAGAACCGCTGAACAGGTTCGAGTCGGATCTGGTCAATACCGCTGCCGATGCCTTACGGATGGTAAATGATATCGACCATTCGGCTGCTAAGATATTGTTGGACGGTTTCCACATGAATATCGAGGAACCAAGCATCGAGCAAGCCATCAAAACAGCGGGCGATAAACTGATCCACGTACAAGTAGCCGAGAATTATCGCGGCACGCCTGGAACGGGGCAGGTTAATTGGGATGCTTATAAGCGTGGATTGGACGCTATCAATTATCAAGGCACTATCTCGATAGAAAGCTTTACACCCGATAATAAAGAGTTGGCACAAGCGGTATGTATTTGGCACCCGTTAGCCGAGAGTCAGGATAAATTTGCCTCGGAGGGATTAGCGTTCCTCAAACAACAATTCAGTTAGACCATCATTCAAAACATTCGATATGGAAAATAAAAAGATCAACATAGCCATCGTGGGCTTAGGTTTCGGTGCGGAATTTATCCCGATCTACCAACGTCACCCTAACGCAAATATGTACGCCATTTGTCAGCGCGACCATACCAAGCTGCACCAGATCGGCGATAGCTACGGTATTGAAAAACGCTACACCGACTTCGATGAGTTATTGAAAGACCCTGAGGTTGACGCGGTACACATCAATACCCCTATCCAAAACCACGCCGAGCAATCATTAAAAGCTTTGCGTGCAGGTAAACATGTAGCTTGTACCGTACCCATGGCTACATCGGTAGAAGATTGCCGCCTGATCGTTGAGGCGGTTAAAGAGACCGGCCTCACCTACATGATGATGGAGACGGTGATCTACAGCCGCGAGTTCCTTTTCGTAAAAGAGCTTTACGAAAATGGCGAATTAGGCCGATTGCAATTCCTCCGTGCATCACATCAACAGGAAATGGCCGGATGGCCGGGCTATTGGGAAGGTTTGCCGCCCATGCATTACGCCACCCACTGCGTCGGCCCAGTATTGGCTTTGGCTAAAGCTGATGCGGAATATGTGTCATGTTTTGGATCGGGACGTATTGATGAAGAGCTGATACCTAAGTATGGATCACCATTTGCTATCGAAAGTTGCCATATCAAATTTAAAGATTCTGACCTGTCCGCTGAGGTGACGCGCTCGCTATTCAATACTGCTCGTCAGTACCGCGAGAGCTTTGATGTTTATGGTTCTAAAAAGTCTTTCGAGTGGACATTGGTAGAGCATGAACAATCAGTGATCCATACCGGGGAAACGCCTGAAAAAGTAACTATTCCAGATTACGCGCATTTGCTACCTGCCGAGATACAAGCCTTCACCACCGGCGGTGTTTATAACGATGATGAGAACCAGCACCTTTCATTTATCCAAGGATCCGGTCACGGCGGATCACATCCGCATTTGGTCAATGAGTTTGTGATGGCTTTGGTGGATCAGCGCCAACCGTTCCCGAATGCGCGGCAGTCGGCTAATATTACCTGTGTGGGGATCTTGGCGCACGAGTCGGCTATGGCGGGTGGCGAGAAGATCAGTTTGCCGGATTTTACCTTGGTCGACTGACAGCACATACAGAAGGTCATCTACTCTAAACACAATATTGTTAAAAGCCATCCCTTAAACGGGGTGGCTTTTCGTGTTGGATCACTGGCGTTCGATCAGTAAGCCATAATACAGAAATACACTTATCGTTCAAGGTAAAAATTTAAAGTAAAAACATTCCCAAAAGATGTTTTTACTTAATTTTAGGCGGACAAATTTTATTGGGACCATTGCACGCATCTAACTATTTTCTGAAGCTAAAAAAGATCGTTGCCGGTCACCCGGAAAAGTTCCCGCTTACCGATCGTATCTTCCATTCGTTGCTGGCCATTAGTATGGCGGCGCTGATCTACAATATCCCGCTCAATATATTCGTCGGTCTGCCCTTGATCGCAGTTGCGAGCGCAGTATCGTGTGGGTTGGTGGCTTTTATCTACTACCTTTCCCGGTATCGCCACAAAACTGCCGTTGCCAGGCTATTGTATTGCATTACCGGCACTACCTTATTTTTCATCAATTACTTTCTCAACTCAGGTATCGACGGACCTACGGGCTATTTCTTTATCCTCATTATGGTGGCCAACGTGGCTATTGCCCCGGTTAAGGAATACTGGTTTTGGGTCGGCGGCAATATCCTGATCGTTGCGGGTTTGCATGCTATACAATACTATAACCCATCATCAGTCCCGTACACCTACCCTGCCAAGATCGACAGGTATGTGGATAACGCCTCTGCCTATGCTACCGTAGTGCTGGTGATACTTGCCTGCTTTTACGCTATCCGTAAACATTATGATGCAGAGCGTTTAGAGGCCCAGCAGAACGCGGCCAAACTAAGCCAGCTGGATGCGGAGAAGAACAAGCTATTCTCTATCATCGGTCACGATCTGCGCAGTCCGCTGGCGCATATTCAGGGATACCTGGAATTGTTGGCCGAACATGACCTGACCGATGAGGAACGTCGCGACATCAAAGCCCAATTACTTGCCTCTACCCGGGGGACTTTGGATATGCTTAACAACGTCCTCAACTGGTCTAAGAACCAGATGAGCGGGGTGACATTCCTTAAAGAGCAACTGGATGTTAAGCAGTTATTGGAACAGCAAATGCAGTTGGCAACCAACATTGCTATGCGTAAGCATATCGATCTGATCACAGAGATAGAACCACATGCCGGTATTTGGGGTAACGCGGATATGGTGCAGCTGATCGTACGCAACCTGGTAAACAATGCCATCAAATTTACCCTGCCCAACGGTTGGATCAAGCTTAACGTCACTACCAAAAAAAGTAAAACGCTTATCGCGATATCAGATAGCGGCACCGGCAGCCCCGAGCAATTTGGCGAGCAGGTATTTCAACTAAGCGGGCGCAGCAGTGTAGGCACTGCTAACGAGAAAGGCGTAGGCCTGGGTCTGGTACTGTGCCGCGAATACACCTTAGCGCTGGATGGTAAGATATGGTTCGAGCATGATGCATTAAGCGGGACCACCTTTTATGTAGAACTGCCTGCTACGGTTTGATCATTCACCGATCGTTCACGCGTGAACACGAGGCACCCGACTAATGCAACTATTTGACTGTCAATATCAAACTTTTTCGTCGTGAACGATCGGGGATGAACGCCAAACTTCAACTAATTGAATATTAGTTTATTATAAATAAAATGGCGGGATACACCCGTGAACAACCTTTTGCGACAAAAGAGGATTGTCAAAGTAAATGTCAGACATAAATTCGCTATGACAGAAAGTGGCTAATTTGCACACGTCGTACTTTTTCTTGATAAAAAGTACCAAAGATCAAGACAGCGCTAATGCTTCTGCGCACAGGCCTCTCCCCTGCAGCCGACCAATTGCCCGTACCGCACATACCAAATGCATTGGCCGACTCACCCGAAGCCAAACCGCTGTCGGGAAAAAGAGACCTATTCAAGCTCCCCCACTGGCTCCTTCATCGGCAGATCATAAATATCCAGCGTTTGCTGCAATTGCCGTCTGATCTGCCTGACCAAAGCCCGCGGACCTAATACCCGCATCTTGGAGCCGAAACCTAACAACTCGCGTTCCAACTCAAAATTCAGGATCACCCGGATGCTGAATATCGTACCGCTATCGTCCGCGCTTAGTATTTTTTGAGAGTGGTGCAACGGCTTGGTGATCACATAGGGCGCGTTAGCTTTGTCTATCCAAAATACCACTTCGCAGTCGCGCTGGTTAATGGTCTTGGTCACGCCGATCACGTCGTTGTAGTAATTCGCAAAGTCCACCACGGTGTTCTCGCGGTAAGGCTCATCGCCAATGGTTACGGAATGGATCCTGTCCAAAGCCAAATTAAGCAGCGGACTATTCTTTTTATGCGCCACACCCAGTACGAACCATCGGTTACGGTATTCCTTCAACAAATAGGCACTAAAACAAAAAGTACTAGCATCCCTGGCCCTGAACGATTGATAGGTAACGCAAATGCTCTGCTTAGCCACGATCAGCTTCCGGATCACCTCTATCCATTCCAGCCCCTTCAGATTGTCGTTCTTTTCAAAATCGATCACCGGGGCGCTGTGCGTTTTTTGGGTATAGATCTTATCCTCCAGCTTGCTCACCATCTCGTTCAGGTCGGTAAAGTGGTTAAAGCCTTTAAATTGTTTCAGCAGATCGGATACCTCGCCCAACACCTGCAGATCGTGGTTATTGAGGGGGATATTGGTGATACTGTAGTTCTTATCGCTATAGGTATAATACTTTTTATCGATCACCTCGATCGGTGCCTCGTAACCCAGCTTATTGCTGCGCATCATCTCGATATCGCCCTGCACAGTGCGTCGGCTTACGCCGCTATCGATACCCTGATACTCGTACAAGGCATGGCCACACGCATTGATCAGATCGTCCAGCGTCCATTTCTTGAAGCGGTTTTGCAAGCACTGGTCTATGGTGCGATAGCGAATAAGGGCGTTGCGGTTTACGGGCATACTTATAAAGGTCTATGCATTAAATACCTTAATGGCCCTGCCTTACCACCATCATGATTGGTATCCATCGGCAGAATATGATCGATCTGCCAGCCGATCATCGACATGTAGTTAAGCGCGTCCACCAGATCAAAATAATCTTTAACCTTCAGGGTCTCAGCTATCAGACCGGCGTTATCCGTAATAAGTTCTTGGTTACGCTCGCCAAAAACCACGTTGATCTCTTTATCGCCTCCCCAAAATTTATCAAAGATGAGCAAGATGCAATATTGTTGGCGTGCCGAAGCGTTGATAAAGTTCGAGGTCATTTCAAACAGTGATATTTAGATTTAGACATATGGCAGGTATCTACCGGCAAATAAAATTATAAAAAAACTTTTCACTACGCAAATACACTGCGCACTTGATGTTTCTCTTTGTACTGTCGAAAGGCTGAACGCGTTCACGAACGCCCCCTCTCCTGCTTTGGGGAGAGGGGTTTTAGCCCGGAGACACGAAATACCCCTTATCAACGCCACCGCAAGTTGCACTGCCGCTACTTTCCCCTAATTTAGGGGAATACTACCGATAGTGCTATGGCAGGGATTATAATAAGGGGTCGAATTTAAAAAGAACTAAAAACACCATGAGCACACAAGATAACACGCAAACGATCCCTCTTCAGGGGGCCGGGGGGCAAAAAGAAAAAATAAGCAACAACAACCTACAGGCCCTCGGCATTACCGAGCCGGAGGTACTGGCCAACTTTAGCCGCGTTGCTAACGGCTTGCTTAAGCACAATGTAATGAGCAAGGCCGAGATACTGGCTAACCTGGAAGCGTTGATAGACGACCCGATGCCGTACGCTATGAAAAAAGGCGGCAAGTTCAAGAACCTGGCCGAGGACGTGATCGCCCTACGTAAGGAAGGCAAATTTGTAAAGCAACAACGTACCAACTTTAAGCTGAAAGAAGAGATAGCCCAATTCCCGACCTGGGGTATAGAGAACATTGAGGTTGGCGCGCTGGCGCAGATGCGTACCGCTATACAGCTGCCCATAGCGGTCGCCGGCGCGCTGATGCCCGATGCGCACCAGGGTTATGGCCTGCCAATTGGCGGGGTGCTGGCTACCACGGCCAATACCATTATCCCCTTTGCGGTGGGTGTGGATATTGCCTGCCGTATGTGCCTGAGCATTTTTGATATGCCTGCCGAAGCCGTCGATACCGAGAACGACCTGCTGAAGAAGCTGCTGTTGGATAATAGCTACTTCGGGATCGGGGTGAGCACTAAGTCGTACTTTGATAGTTCGCTGTTCGATAGCCCGACCTGGAACGAGACCAAGGTGATCCGCTCCTTAAAGGATAAGGCCTATGCGCAGTTGGGTACCAGCGGCACCGGTAACCACTTTGTGGAATGGGGCGAGCTGAACATTGCCGACGGCGTCCTCCACGGCATCCCCGCCGGGCGTTACCTGGCCTTGCTGTCGCACTCGGGATCGCGTGGATTTGGGGGTTCGGTGGCGGACCATTATAGCAAGATAGCCATGACCAAGACCAAGTTACCGGCCGAGGCCAAGCACCTGGCCTGGCTGGATCTGGATAAAGACGAAGGGCAGGAATACTGGATAGCCATGAACCTGGCCGGCGAATACGCCAGCGCCAACCACCACGAGATACACAACAAAATAGCCCGTGCGCTTGGCCAACAACCGCTGACGCGTATAGAGAACCACCACAACTTTGCCTGGAAGGAACAACTGGCCGACGGTAGCGAGGTAATGGTGCACCGTAAAGGCGCTACCCCGGCCGGCGAGGGCGTGTTGGGTATCATCCCCGGCAGCATGAGTACGCCCGGCTTTGTGGTGCGTGGCAAAGGCGATGCCACCAGCATCAACTCGGCCAGCCACGGTGCAGGGCGGACCATGAGCCGCAGCGCGGCCTTTAAAACGCTGGACCGCCAAGTGATCGCCGCCAACCTGGTAGACAAGCGTATTACCCTGATGGGCAGCGACATGGACGAAGCCCCGATGGCCTACAAGGACATCCACAAGGTAATGGCCGCTCAGCGCGATCTGGTAGACGTACTGGCCGAGTTCCACCCGAGGATCGTCCGCATGGCGAA
Source organism: Mucilaginibacter myungsuensis (assembly GCF_015222005.1). GTDB lineage: Bacteria > Bacteroidota > Bacteroidia > Sphingobacteriales > Sphingobacteriaceae > Mucilaginibacter > Mucilaginibacter myungsuensis. Next base: position 11,506 of record NZ_JADFFL010000005.1, read on the forward strand.
CCCGAAGGAGAAGCCGGAGGATTGATTCATGAAGTCTTAAGTCAGGAGTCGGAAGTAAGTTTGGTTTTGACTTTTGACTTAGGGCTTAAAGATTCAGACTTAAAAATATCTTTATTTTAATTTGATTTTATAAAGAATAATCTTTATATTTGTATTTATAATATCGACCCTCCCTGGAAGCAATTTAGAGATATTATTTCATGACCGTTTGAAAACGGACGGTCTGTGGTGCTTCGGTCACGGTAGCCCCGCTATCCGCTACAAGCCCTCCTTGGGTCGGGGCTTTACGCTACTATTGGGTTTATTTGAGAACGGGCAGTGCAATAAATTAAACTATGAAACCTATACCATCTACAGCAGAAATATTAGCATTTAGAATGCTTGAACGCCCCGTAGACAAACGATGGACCGACTGGGCTTATGAGATGCTTTGCGCAGGTTTTGAGACCGAGAACATGGTTATGCTTGCCGGTGAAACGGAGCCGTATAACCAGTTTGAATTGCGGCTTTTAGCGGATAAGGTGTTTGCCGAATTTGGTTTGACTTGGGATGATCGCGAATTAGTTTATCGCAATTACATACGCTATCTTATTTCGCAAGTCATTGAAGGTGACAGGGCGCCGCTATCGGCGCTCTTGATACTTAAAGACATTTATGATGGGGAAGATATGGATGGATCGCTAACAGACTTTGCTTTATTGTATTGGGCACATGGCGATCTTGACTACAGCGATGTGCAATATTATTGGGATGGCGCTACCCGCGAGAATATTGATGAGATGACGAGAGCTTATTTTGTGGAGTGGCTGGAGAAGAATAAGAGCAGTGGCTGATCTGGATAGTTGTCCGAACGCGGAGACGTTCGGACTTCAAATAGTGGGAAACGAGTAAACAAAAAAAGATTAAACATGGAAAATTCAGAAGACAGGTTTTATAAATTCAGGACACTATTCGAAACGAGTGACAACAAACAAATGCACGATCTTCTTTTCGAGAGGTTTGATAATACAATGCCCAGTGGGGCTTTCGGCGTCGTAAGACATGAAATTCGCAATTGCTTGATATATGGTATGTTTCAAGCAGCTTTAACACTTACAAATCACTATATGGAAAGGTTTCTGAAAGTTGCATTGATTAACTCAGAAGTATCCGTCATGATGACTGAATTTCAATTATTCAACGACCAACGTAAAGCAGCTATAAAGAAATTTGGTGACAAGAATTTAGGCGAAATATTACATCGGCTTATGATAAAGGCCTGATCACTGAAAATGAAAGAATTGCGCTGATCCAATTCAAGAAATTATATCGAAACACATTTTCTCATTTCGACCATCAATCTCTAATTGAAGACAGTGACGTCCAACTTCATCAATTCAGCTTTACTCAGCCCGGCGAAGTGTCCCAAGGGAAAATTAGTGCCAAAAACCTCCTTTTTGATATGGGCTATCATGACGCAGACTTTGCTAAACAAAACGCATTATTGTATTTTCTGGCAATCGATGATATTGCGATGCGCTATGAATTGAAACAAACTCCAGAGATGGTAGATATCTTGCTAAGACATGGATTTGACGCTGTAAAGATTTTTAATCAAGTAAAATTTCTTGGCAGACAAGTATAGCCCCCAACAATAGTTATAACAATTGTAAAGTCACCGCAAATTCTCCCATGCCCACTCAACCCTACCACTCTCTCCTCCAAGTCTTCTACTTCGGCTTAGTACGCGGCATTGTGACCAAACAGGAGATAAGTGCTTGGGCCGATAGCATCATCATCGCCCAGGAGGAGCCCGAGTATTTCTTTATCGAACTATCTATAGCAACGGACATTAACGAGTTGTTCACAGCCATTAACAGCGTTGGGGATACGGCATTAACGCCGCTTTCGGCAAGGGCGGTGTTAGGTTTGATCTGGCATCGGCTCGAGGCTGGGGCTATTGATATTGAAGAGGCTATCAGCTTGTGTTCAACACTTACGAGTTTGGATGTTTTAACATGGGCGGAAACTTCGGAGATTTACGAGTTTGAATGCGATCTTTATCCTTACATATTTATAGATGAGGAATCCGATGAGATCCGCAGAGAAAGCGGTATCCGGTTCTTAAGTTCTTATGCTGCTTTCAGCCTGGACAATTATCCCGAATGGGAAGAAATACACACTCGCATATCCCGCACCCTTGCCGACGTGGAGGCGGACCATCAGCTGAGGTTAGCTGAACGGCGTGTCGAACAGGAACAGGAACATATAGCATCCGAACGTAAAACCAAGGCTTTCTCTGTGATTAGTTATAGTTTGGGCGCGGTCACTTTTTTCTTCGCGGCTATTGGGCCATCACTACTGGCCAGCGAGCAGACTCCGTCCAACCTGTTTATATTTATCTGGATAGCATCTGCATTATATTTCATGTTTTTTGTGTGCTACCATATCGTCTTGGCAATCAGATTTGTGTTGCGCAAACTATTCCCGGATTATTTTTGAGCCATCTGGTAAGTCACGAGTAACCGGACGCCCAGTCTCCACTATATACTTGCCCCCCACCTGGCGCGAGTATGTAGCGGTGGGATGCGGGAAGCGTACTCGTGCCTATTGTTGACCTCAGTAGACCCCGGACCTTGCATGGACATCGATCTTTAATATCCCAAAAAGACCGCACAAGGTCAAGACCTTCAATATTTTATTAAATATTTTTGTTAAAATAAACTAACATCCTAACTTCATAGCATAAACTTTAAACGTTACAAAAATGAAAAAGAACCTGTCACTTGCACTCTCATTAATATTGTTGCTATTCGCCGCTTGTAAAAAAAATGCTCCGGTAGCTTCGGGAGAATTAGCCTCTACGTCCGGCGAGCTAAAGATCACAAGTGTAATAGCTGAACTTAAAAATTTGCCGACCGCACAATTAAGAAGACTCGCTTACTCAACTTTGTCACCTAAGGAAAAATACGCTGCATGGAAAGATAATGCAGTTCAATTGTCTACATCGTTTACCGCGGAGCAAAAAGTGGTAGCTGCCGAACTGACCAATTTTATCTCGCCCGATCTGTTCGTCTCATTCTCTCCGTTAAAAACCATGCTGTTCATAGATCAGTGGTTGATCAAGGCAAAAAAAGTTTTCACTGACGCTCAGATCCGTTCGTTAGCTTTTGACCTATATGCGAAACCCGATGTTGTGGCTGTAAACGAGGCAGAATTAAGGGTGAACACCGAAGACGGCGGAGGTACCGAGTGTAATTGCAGCGAAGCCTCTAATTTTTGTGGGGACAAGAAAAAATGCGACGCAAACAGCAACTGCAGGGAGCCATCAAGCCACTGTGGTGCCTTTTGGCAATACAAATGTGATAATGTTTGCGCCGCGAGTAATCCCGAATAAAAACAAACAGCGTGGATCACTTTTAATTGCCTTTGCGGGCACATTTATTTCCTCTTTTAGAATTTTCACTGCTAAATATCCGATCTAATTACAGATCTACTGATCATGAAAAAAACCTATTTTATTATCACGATCATCATCATTTCTATCGTTACCGAGATAATAGTATCACCTGTTCGGGCTTTCAGTGTAATAGTATCCAGCGTGACAGGGTTTTGCGCCTTCTTAGCGTTAACTTATTTCCTTTTAAAGAAATATGCGCCAACACAGCCGGCCTACCTGATCTGCTTAGCGGTACTGACCGGTTTACTGGCACTTAATTTACCGATAAGGATATACTCCCGATCTACCGATGGGACTTTGTTAGATTTCCTGACGCATGTTTTGGGGATCGCTGCCGGCTACTTCACCTTCTACCGGCAAAAGGCGGTGCATAAGGTGAACTTGTCGGTCTCGGTTCTTATTGTGCTGTTCGTTTACTTTTACGGGTACGATCGCTGGTTGTTCAAGCGTAATTATGGCACCTTTACTGGCGAGGCCCACTTTAAAGCACCTACATTGAACCTATTGAAAGACGCGAACGGACAAACCGTAACTTTGGCCAAAAACAAAGTTACCGTGTTGGACTTTTGGTTTATAGGCTGCGGCGCCTGCATGGCCGAATTCCCGCAATATCAAAAGTTATATGATCAATATAAAGATAACAAAAACGTACAATTCTATTCGATAGATGTCCCCACCATGCGCGACAAGGGTGCCAACCCTATCGCTTACCTAAAAAGTTTTGGTTACACTTTCCCTATGCTGATATCTTTGGATAAGAAAGTTGCCGAGGACATGACGATAACCAATTACCCAACCATTTTCATTATCGATGCTAAAGGCGATATCATTTACAAAGGCGATATCGAGACCGTGAAACAACGTTTAGAGAAAATGCTCTGATCGGTTGAATTTCTCCCCCTGCTACCGCAAGCCCCACAACTGGCGCGAGTATGTAGCGGAGGGATGCGGGAAGCGTACTCGTGCCTATGGTCAGTCACGAGTAACCCAGGCTTGGCCTTTCGCTTCATACTCGCGCCAGTTGAGGGAAGCATCCTCGTGCCGATGGTTGTACCCAGGATTGGCCATGCCGCAAACTCGTGTCAATTGGAAGCAAAACACTTAAAACTAAATTTGCAGTTTTAAAAAGGATGATTTATTTTGCTCATGCCAACCATCATAAACTTTCATTTATGCCTGCCCCATACAAAAACTCGTTGCTCATCCCTGCTTTGCTTTTGTTCTTTGGAATAAACGCGTCAGCACAAAAACTACCTAATAAACAAAAGGAAAATTTATGGACATCAAACGTTAAGGTTGATGGTAAGTTAACCGAAGCCGAGGCTGGTTTCAGGGCTTATAATACGGCCGTCGAGGCGTTTTACACGTTAGCTAATGACGATGCTAATTTGTACCTCACGGTAAAGTCGGGCCATGGGGCCATTGTAAAGCGGATACTTAATGGCGGCCTTACGCTAACCGTGAAACCAACCGGTGAAAAGAAAGGCACCGGCGTTGCGGTAGGCTATCCCTTCTATGAAGGTATCAACCGGATGACTTTTTATAATTGGGTTTTGAAAGACAACCGCATGGTTAGTCCGGAGGGTGCAGAGTTGGATTCATTGATGAAGTTGAATAACGATCGAATGTCGCAACGGGCAAAAGTAATTAGGGTTGCCGGTATAGTTGGAGTAGATAGCCTGATCTCCGTTTACAACGAGCATGGCATTAAGGCTGTGGGTGGTTTTGATGGTCAGTTGAACTATGTTTACGAGGTATCCATTCCCTTGCGATACCTTACACCGTTATTGAAAGCGGATACAAAGTTCGCGTACCAGATAAAGATCAATGCCACAAAAGATGCAAACATTGTATTCACGTATCATCCTGACGGTAGTGTTGCAAGCATGACAAAGAAAGCCGGGGCAGTAGGCGCACAGGAAGCTACAGATCTTTGGGGCGAGTACGCATTAGCAAAGAAGCTTTGACAGGCGATGCAAGTTGCTAATTTATCTCCCAAGTGGCGCGACTATGCAGGGCTGGAATGTGTGAAATGTACTCGTGCCTATCATGTCACGAGTACCTCTAAGCTTAAGCCAACGCTGCATAATCAAGTTGAAATGAGTATTGCTATTTGCGGTCTTTAATGTTGAGCATATATATATCTCCTTTAACGCCTCAAACTAAAAGCATCCTGATCAGTTGAATATCCATGAAGATAAAAGTGGTCATTTTGCTGGCACTAAGCATTACCTGTCAGTTCGCGGTAGCGCAGAACGCAAGCTCTATCATCCCGGATAGCGTGAAACGCCGGGATACTATTAACCAGACCGACCTGATCGACATCGCTAAGACCATTATTCATATTAAAGGCAAGCGACCGGAGGAGGATCGTGATAAGCGATTCACATTCTCTTTTCTGCCTGTCAGCACTGTGCCCGGTGGTACGGGACGCGCATTAGTCACCAGCACTACGGCGGGTATTTACCTGGGGCCTAAAAAGACCACAAATCTAAGCAGCGCAACCTTTGCTCCTTACTGGAATTTTGGTAGCCGTTTTGGTCTGCCATTGCGTAACAGTGTTTGGCTTCCCAATAATACCTGGACCATTCAAGGGGACATTCGTTTTCTGCGATACCCGCAATTTACATGGGGACTTGGAACAGCTAAAGGGCAGGACGACGGGATCTTGGTCAATTACAACTACATCCGTTTCCATCAGGCCGCGTTAAAACAGATCCGGCCATACTTTTTTGCCGGTGTTGGTTACGCGCTCGATTTTAGATCAAACATCGGTGCTGATGACGAGGCGATCGATCTGGAGCAGTTCACCGGGTACAGGCACGGCACAAGCGGCAGCTCTTTAGCTTCCGGTGTGACGTTCAATTTATTATATGATACGCGCAGCAGCGCTGTTAACCCAATGCCCGGCAGTTACGCTAACGTGGTCTATCGCCTAAATCCTACCGTTTTAGGTAGCAATAATTTTTGGCAATCGGTTTATATAGACCTGCGAAAATATATTCCCCTTGACCCTTCGCGGCCACGCCGACAAAACACATTGGCTTTTTGGAGCTATCTTTGGACCGCTTTTACAGACAAAGCACCTTATCTTGATCTGCCAAGTATTGGATGGGACCCTTACAACCGATCCGGAAGAGGCATCGATCAGAACCGTTACCGTGGGCAAAGTTTGTTCTATTTCGAGACCGAGTACCGCCGGGATATCACTAATAACGGGCTTTTAGGATTTGTACTGTTCACTAATATCAATACTGTTAGTGGATCCGGAAATATGTTTACTTCCTGGCATCCGGCGGCCGGTAGTGGCATGCGGGTAAAATTCAATAAAGCAAGCCGGACCAATTTAGGTGTTGATTATGGTTTTAGCAAAGGATACAGCGCCTTCCAACTCAATTTGGGGGAGACGTTTTAAATACCGTAAACTGTTCGTGCCTATCGTTGGTCACGAGTACCATTGTGATCTAGCCAACGATGCATACTCGCGCCGGCTAAGGGATGTGTGAAGCGTAACTCGTGACTACGTCAGCCGCGAGCAGACAATTTATAGATAAGTGTTCAGCGCCAAATTTACCGCAGCGCGGACTGCCAAAAAATACCTATAGATAGGTGTTTTTTTGATGGTTTTGATCGGCAATGGACTCCCAGCCGGCGCACATGCCGCGTGTGCCTTAACTCATAAGGCACGCTCCACGCCTCTTCACAAACCAAAAGTGCGGAACGCGCTATGTTGGCAGACACACGCCACATGTGTGCCAACAAGCGCTTTTGTTCATTTAACGATCACACCCCTATAAACCGGATCGAACACTACTTTTGAAATTTCCGCACTAAAACATCTAAAACCAGATAAAGTTTTAATTTTAAGTTATCTTAATGTCACAATTTAAATAAAAATTATATTTTTGCGCTAATGAACGCCCCCTACGTTTTGCAAGGTTGGTGTTGGCCGTCGCTAAATTTAACGGTAACACTATCCTACATTTTGCGTAACAAGCTTTATTATTGGTTAAACTCATTCACAAAAAACACTCAATGAAAAAACTTTTACTTTTTCTGTTGCTTTTTGCCGCCGTTAACCGGGTGTCAGCGCAAAAAGCCCCTGTTGATACCGTCAGCAGGCACCAGCAAACCATCAGCATCCAGTTAGGTACCCAGGGTATCGGCGCGGAGTACCGTTATGGTTTATTTAGTCAACTGAACCTGAGAGCGGGTATAGCTACCCTGCCTGTAGATCAAAAGAACGTTTTCGATATCGACGACGTAAACTCTAAGAACGACCTATCGGCCAAGTTCACCAACATCCACTTGTTAGCCGAGGTTACACCTTTTAAAAGCTTTCAATTTTTACGTGTAATTGCCGGCGCTGCCAGCATCCTTAAAGGTAATGGACACATTGACATTACCCCTACCGATACTTACAAGTATGGCGACATTACCCTTACGCCCGAGCAAGTTGGTAACCTGCAAATGGATATTAACTGGGATGGTATTTGCCCTTACTTTGGTTTAGGTTTGGTTAAGGCTTTCCCTAAAAACAGGTTCAACATTAACGTAGATCTGGGTACTTATTACTTAAACAAACCTACCGCCACGTTTGCAGGCAGCGGCATTTTTGCAGGTAACTCATCGCAGTCGGCCCAATTACAAAAAAACGTTGAAGATTACAGGTGGTTACCGGTGGTTCAACTAAATTTCAACTTTAAGTTATAATACATAGTAATGATGAAAAAGCTTTTGAACTTAAAAACCATATTGCTTGCCGTGATGGTGCTGGGCGCATCGGCCTGCAAAAACCCTACTACCGATATTAAAGTAACGGTAGATATGAATATCATGAAATACTCGGCCCTGGTACGCGTAACCGATAATAACGGTATGGTGATCCCGGGTGTTACTTTGGCTGTGAGCGGCACCAACGCTGCTTCGGTTTACGAAATTTCGGGCAAAAAGAACTTCACCGTTAAGGACGGTATCGTTACTTTAGGCCTGGATCCTGCATTTAACATTAACGGTGGTAACGCTGCATTTGCAGTAACGGTATCAGCACCGGGTTATAAGTCTTTCACGCAAAATGTAACCTTTACTAAAGGTACTTTGCAGCAAACTATTAATCTTGGTTTGGCACCAACCATCTCAACATCGCCGGGTGGTACTTATACGCCACCTGTTCCGCCAAAAACCAGCACTCGTTTTGTGTTAGATTTTAACGGACGTTGCGCTAACAAAAGTAACCTTAACGTTAGGCCAAGTTTGTACCTGTTCTTTAGAGAGAGCACTGCCAACAACAGCAATCCTTTTGTGATGTTAGGCTACATGGAGAACGGCCACATAGAGACCGATTACCTTGCCTTAGGCAAAAAATACGATTTCCAGATCACTTACGCCGGCGAATCATACACTGTTACTCAAACTATTGATGTTGCCAGCTACACGCTGACATTTGATATGGGTACTTCTATCTGTAACTCTTTCTAAAGAGCGGCCGATATACTTATTTTAAAAGGGGCATGACCGATGGCGGTCATGCCCCTTTTTTGTTGCGGGGCTCAGCCACACAAAAGCTCTTCTTTACAACTCCACTTTAAAGTTGATGTGCAAATGATTCGTAAGGCTGTGTGACTTATTGTAGTCGGCAAGCAGGATATAGATCATGCATTTGGGCGTGTATTCGTAATCTAATTTCGATACACGCATGGTGTACACCGCGTAATAATTGTCAACCTCCATGATCTTAAAATCGTTGCCGGGATTTTTCACATTGTACAAGTACACAATGCCGTCCAGCAGCTTTGCCTCGTAATTATTGGCTGTTGCAAATTGCACAAAGCTGTTCAGGATATCCATAGCTGTTGGTTCGTTTTGTGTTAACACAAGCGCCCAAACGGCCGATAGTTTCATATAAACGATAATAAAAAATAAGCAAGCGGGATACATTTCAAATAGCCATTATTTGACCTATTATAACCCCGATAATTGACTATTATCATTTGTAAACATTCGTTGCAAGTATTATCTTGTACCCACAATACAACCCTTTAACCCTTATGCCAATTTACGACCTTGTTTTTGTAGGCAGTGGCTTGTCGTCGACAGCTACTATTACCAATTTGTTGACCAGCCTGCAAAACCGCCCCATTTTAGCCCAACCTTTACGTATTGCCGTGATAGAAAAAAGCGGCGAATTTTGGACCGGTATCGCCTACGGTAAACGCACGTCGGTACACTCGCTCACCATTAACCCTGTTAAAGACTTTTTTCAGGACGCGGATAAACCCATTTTTTTTGACTGGCTCACCAACATGCGCAACCAGGGCTGGCCGGGCCTGACCGACGAGAAACGCGGCATAGCCGAAACCTGGTCGACAGGTAATTCGGATAAAATCACCGCATCCGACCTGGAGGGGCTTTATATCCCGCGTTTCCTTTACGGTGTATTCCTTACACAGCATGCCGAAAAATTGGTAGCCGACTGCGCCACAGCCGGCATAGCCACCGTTGATCTGATCACCGGAGAGGCTGTTGACGCTGATAAAACAGATGACGGTTATCTGCTATCGGTAAACAATGCAGGACCGATCATTCAATTACACACCCGCGATCTGGTGCTGGCGACAGGTAGCTTGGACGCGCGGCTCATCAACAATGGCCTGCAGCATAATTATGTTTGTGTGGATGACGTGTACGGCCCGTCACTGAAAGACAATTTGGACAAGATATCCGAAGGCCTGTCAAAATTAGAACCCGGTAAGCGAGATATCCTCATTATTGGATCTAACGCCAGCGCATCCGAAGTGGTGCATATTCTGGCTAAAAACATCAAGACCGATGCTGATGGCTTTGATAAGATCTATATCCTATCGACCAGTGGTTTGCCGGACAGATTGCACGTTAACTCGGACTATGACCACCTGATGCATAACCTAAAAGCGTTGGACGAGAGCGGCACTTACGATGCCGATAAACTGATAGCCGCCATTCAGGATGATGTTAACCATGCCGCTACCCAGGGCTTATCTGTGGGTAAGATCCACTACAGCCTGGGCGAACGTGCGGTTAAGATCCAGCAAAAACTACCCGCCGATGAAGCCCTGAAATTCTTTAAAGACCACGGCTGGACCTTCACCCGCATTACCCGCCGCACCAGCGAGAATTATTACTTCACCGAAAAAGAACTGGCTGATGCCGGTCGATTAGAATTCATCAACGGACGTTTTGTAAGATTCGCTGCTGAGCAGGATGACCCTAACGGATTGACTTTCATTTATACCGAATGCAAGCAGGGCGATCCAAAGCCATATCAAGGCGCATTTGCCGTGGTAGTAAATTGCTCGGGCGCCGAACACATTACCGAGACCACCTCAAAACTGATCCGCAATATGTTGGACAAAAGCATTGTCAGGATAAATGACACCAACATGGGTGTAAGTGTGAATGAACATTTTGCCGCTAACGATCACCTGTATATCATTGGTCCGTTGATGGCGGGGATATATAACAGTAAATTTAAATTCTGGCATTTAGAGAATGCCAAGCGATTGAATAGCTTGGCGCCCATGTTGGCGAAGACGCTGTTGGCAGAGAGGTAAATATGTCCTTTTCCCTCCTTGGGGAGAGGTGTCCCGGAAACGAGCGGTAGCAGGGAGGGGTTTAGCCACAATGCAAAGCGGCGAACCCCTCCCTGCCATTTCAACACAAAGCCAACGCGCCCCTCCCCGAGGAGGGATTTAAGAATAACATCATAATTTACTTTCCGTTCCCTCCTCACCTACGTCAACTGCCTTTTCACCTTACTGAACACGATACCAACCTTTTTGAACAAGCGGCGCATCTCGCTGATCTGTTTGGCATCGGCCCAGGCGGTTTGGTTAAGGTAGCGGAAGAATATCTCTTTAAATATCTCTTTACCGGCATAGGTGGTATGTATAGGCTTGCGCGATATGTAATGGATAATGCCCTGCTCGCCCTGGTATTCCTCGGTCGAGAAGTAGTTCCATTTTTTATCCAGCTGCAGCCATTTGATGCTGGGCAAAATGGTGTTCATAGCGTATTGCTCGGCGTATTGGGCAAACTTTTGGTTATCGTTAATAGCCTTGATCACGCGCTCGGCCATTTGGGCTTCGCGGTATTTCTCTACGTTCATGATCTGCAGGCCGCTGTTCACATAGGGGTGTTTACCATCCAAACCTAAGGCTTGGTAGTTAAGTACGCCACCCCAATCATTATCAAGGGTGGTTACGCGGCAGTCTACCACGGCAGCGGTAACGTAATCGGTTACGTCGGTGTTCCAAATGTTGCTGATATCTTCCAGACAGATCATGTCTACATCAAGGTAAAGCACCTTTTTAACATCGGCCGGCATAATGTATGGCATAAACAGGCGCATGTAAACCGTAGCCGGGAACAGGTTACGGTCGTACGGCAACGCCATCCCTTTGGGGATCATCTCCTTCAGCGTTTTCCAGTGTATGGTGAACATTTTTGGATCTATCGAAGCAAGCATTTTCTTTTTGCTCTCTTTGGTGATGTTGGGGCCGGCCATATATACCTCAATATGTTCGCCACTTTTGTGATGGACCTCAATAGATTTTAACAAAGCCGCCATGAGTATGATATAATCGTTATCACAATTCATGGTGAGGATAATGTTGTTATTAATTGCCATGTATATCAGGGGTTATTCAAGATCAATTGTATTGTTGTACACGTAACAGGATGCGGCAGATCATATCTATCTCCTCGTCCTGTAGTTTATGGTAAAGCGGCAGGCAGAGTATGCGGCTGGATACCTCGTCGGATATGGGCGTGTCGCATTTTTTAACATACGGCAGCACGCTTAACGACGGGTAAAAATACCGACGTGGCACTACGTATTGCTCCTGCAATTCGTTAATGCTTTTCAGCAGCAGGGCCTCGCTCTCAAAATAAAGGGGAAAGTAGGCGCAATTAAAATCGGCATCCTTGTTTATGGTCAGCTGAATGCCTTTATGCTGTCGCAATTTTTCTGTATAGCGGGCGTATTGCCCTTTACGGCGGGACATGATCTCGTCGATATGATCGAGATTGACCAGCCCGAACGCGGCATGGAACTCGCTGTTCTTGCCGTTAATGCCTACGCCAAAATAATCAACCCGGCCATCGTGCCCAAAATTTCGCATATAGGCCATGGTCCGCAAAACGTCGGGGTCTTTGGCAAATACAGCGCCACCCTCTACCGTGTGGTAGATCTTGGTGGTATGGAAACTGGTGGTGCTCACGTTGCCGTGATCGAAAACGCTGCGGCCTTTATAGGTAGTGCCAAAACAATGCGCGGCATCATAGATCACCTTTAGGTTATGTTTTTTAGCAATGGCGTCTATCGCGTCAATATCGCAGGGGTTACCGTAAACGTGCGTGGCAATGATGCCTGTTGTCTTGTCGGTTATTGCCGCCTCTATTTTAGTTGGATCAATATTGTAGCTATCCGGCTCGATGTCTACAAAAACGGCTTCGCAGCCCTCCCAAACAATGCTTGATGTGGTAGCCACGTAACTGAAAGGCGTGGTAATGATCTCGCCCGTCAGGCCCAAAGCTTTAATGGCCAGCTGCAGGGCAATGGTACCATTATTAACGTATAGCAGGTGCGATATATTGAGGTAGCTTTTCAGCCGCAACTCCAGATCGTTCACAAGCGGGCCATTGTTGGTAAGCCAGCCACGTTCCCAAATACCGTCTAAATACTTCACATATTCCGACATGTCCGGAATAAAAGGTTTACTAATATTGATCAAGGTGCAGGAGTATAATTGTGTTACAGGTTTTAATTTATGGGATGAAAATTATTAAAAACAACATGTATTTACAAGTCCCGAAATAAAGGTTACCTAATAATCACAATTATGTTACAAAATAAACCGAACAAATTCCGCTTTCCTACGTAAGGGACCCCGGCATTAAGCTACAATTTCGCCAATAGCCAATATTTAACGATATTTATCACCTTTATCTCCGTTGCCTAATGGCGCTTTCGCTGCAAACGGGATGATACGCCTTACATGACAAAAAACTTGATACTGGGTACGGGTACCAATTACAAATACGAGGATCTGCAAAACTTTGTAGTGTCGTTAAAGCGTATCCATTTTGATGGGGAAGTGGTCATTCTGGTCAGTTCGGGCATTGATGAGTACACCAAAACCAAGCTACAGGCAGATGGCGTACACCTGATCTACGCGGGAGATAACTACCTGAAATTTTCTAAGCGATATGCCAACTCGCGTTTGTGGAAGGTCCACTATCCTATCCATAAACTTATTTTTAGTTTACTGAACAAGCGCAAGGACAACCTACGATCGCTGAACAATTACGTAAAACGTTTCCACCTGATATCCGGTTCCCGTTATTGTTTTTATCACGACTTTTTAGCCGCCAACATAGCCCGGTTCGATAACGTTTTGTTGACCGATGTTCGGGACGTGGTATTCCAGTCCGACCCATTTAAAGACCTGCATGTTGACCAAGCACTTAAATTTTATTGCGAGGACAAAAGCATCGGGGATAGTTTTTACACCGCCTATTGGATAAAGCATGCCTTTGGGGCTAAAGCCCTTGCTCAAATTAAGGATCATACCAGTATCTGTTCGGGTACAACCATGGGATCGGCAGGCAACATCCTCTTCTATTTAGAGCAGATGATCCGTACCCAGGCCCGCATCACAGCCGGCCTGACCGGCCTCGGTGGCTTTGACCAGGGTGTACACAATTACCTCATCTACAATAATTATTTCCCTAACTCCACTGTGCTGACCAATATCGAGGGCGAAGTAGCCACCCTGTCCGACCCCAGGAGCGTCAGCTTAAATACCGAACAGGAACTGACCGACAGCATAGGCCGCGTTATCCCTGTCATCCATCAGTACGACCGCATGCCCGAACTTAAATTTAAGGCGATAGCTCGCTGAGAGTATCATTCTCGACCGGTTATCTCCTTACCCCGCACAATACCCGTTTTATCTCTGCCTCGGTCTTCACTTTCAGCAATTTATATTGCTTGGATGCCGGCCCGAATTGACATTTACGGCATTTGGCAACCGACCTGTTTTTCAGGTATCTGATCACTTTGCTGTTGTAGATGTAAGATCGGTATTCGTTCTTTTTGATGCAGCCTTCGCAAGCGGGGCCACCTTCTACAAACTCGTAAACAAAAATGAGTTTACCGTTCTGATAATAATGATCCTCGCAGGCGTACACATCGCCGATGGTGCCATAGTCGAGAGATATTTTTACGATCTGCCCTTTGTCGTAGTAATAGTCAACCTTCATTTTTTCGTCGCACATAAACTCGTAGTGCTTGCGTTGCAGCTGGATGGTATTGACACGGGTGACATGTTTGCTGATGTTGGCTATCTGCTGAGCAGTGGTTTGCGCGGACAGTTGGCCGAATGAAAGAAATATAATGGCGATGGTGATGCTCAAATGCTTTATCATAACCATAAGCAAGCAATAAGCAAGCCACCGTGGTAAATAACCACCGATCGATATGAGGAACCCCTTAAACCTAAACCCGATAGAACGAAAAGCTTTTGCGAAGCGTAGGCCTGTGCGGGAGGGGCACAACTTGCAGGGATAGCGGGGCTACCGTCCGCCAAAAATCACAAACCGTTCGTTTTCAAAAATTGATCAACCGATCAGCCACTTACCCTTAGGCAGGTACGACAGCATTTTAACCAGCAATGTCGTGCCGATGAAAAAGGCCACGGCTATGACGGGGATCTTGACAGCGGCGGTGCTAAATTCGGTGTCTATCAGTTCGTAAACGGTATTCAGTACGATGATGTGGGCCAGGTAAATGCCGTAGCTTTTGGCGGCAATGTCGGTCATGATGCGCATCCACCAGCTGTCGGGATCGCCTAATTTGATATTCTTTATGATGAGCAGCACCCCGGCGGTCATCATGGCTACGTTGACGGTATCAAAACCCCAGGATAGCTCCAGCGTTCAAACTTTTTCTGATATAGGCAAACGCCATTGGAAAGTTAAAGCGGTAATGAGGTAACCAACAATGATGAGTGCGGCGCCCAAATAATAGTTCCATTTGCGGGCCGGCATGTGGAACCTTTTGATGTAAGCAGCCAAGATCACATACCCTAACAAGCCCGAAAAGTAATATAACAAGGGTGTCCGGTTCCACCAAACCTCGCCCCAAACTGCGGGGAATAACAAGTGGATGTAAGGCAAACTACAGGCAACGGCCCAAATGACCAGGTAAAACTCCATGCCCTTGCGAGTGGCCGTTTGTACCCACGGCGATATAATGGGCGCGAAAAGGTACAGGCCGATCAGCATATACACATACCACAGGTGCCCCACTTCTGATCCGTAATTTATGGGAATATGGGTTAGGTTGATCAGGGTCTCCTCAATGGTGGCATTCTCGCGCACGTAATGCCCGGCGGCGTAAATGCTGCACCAAAGCACAAAGGGCACCAATACCCTGCCCAGCCTTTTCTTAAAAAATTTAGCACTATCGCCCACGGGGAACATGAAAAAACCTGTCATGGCAACAAAAAGCGGCACACAGATACGGAAGAGTGAATTATACCAACCCACTATCGAGGCATCGGCTGTGTGCAGCACATCGCCATCTTTATGGATATAGTAAAATTCGCCGGCGTGTACCTGAATTACCATGTAGCACGCCAGTACGCGTAACAGATCCATGCCATAGTTGCGGGTGGGGGTGTTAATGGCCATATCAGTGTTAAAGCGGCAAAATAGCCTGTTTGTTATAACTTTGGGGTAAGGTTATACCCTCTTTTATACGGCGTTTACAACCTTATTGTTTAGGCGCTGCTTCAATTATCCATTTATTCAGCGTGTTATACTGCCCCTCTAATACCACTTTGTAAAATGCCGATGGATACTTTATTACGTCTATTAAAACGTGGCCCTGCTGCACGGGGACTTCGGCCATCAACTGATATTCGTCTTTACCCCCGGTCTTTACGTTGTTGGTGGTGGCCAGCCATACTTTTACGTTCTCTTCGCCTGCCAAGGGAATCCAGCTCACATCTATCTTATCCTGAAAGTGATTTACCACCAAGTTAGCTACAGATATTGGTCCGGTGAGTGGTGTGCCATCTACCTCGCGCAGCACATCTATCGGGATATTCACCTTCATGAAGCGGGCTATGGTAGGCATAATATCTACAATGGCCGGTTGATAGTGCCCCGCATAACTGTTCAGGTTGTGTTTATTGGTCACCATCCAGGTGGTACGTTGACGCTGGCTTTGCCCGCCGTGGCCTTTACCAGTTCGCTCATCGCGACCGTGATCGGTAGTGATCACCATCAGCCAATCTTCTTTAAAACGTGTTTTGCGGTAGGTGATGGCATCGTACAGTTTACCCATCTGCTCGTCCAGCATTTTTACAGCGGCTTCCATTTGGCGGCTATCGCCATACATGTGGCCCATATCGTCGGTATATTCCAGGTACACCCATGATAGGTCGGGCGCATCCTTACGGATGGTGGCGGTAGCGTCGGCTATTACCTGCTCATCTATGCGATGCATGTAACTTTTCTCTTTATCGTGCTTAAAGCGGATGGTATCCAACTCGTAACCGTCAAAATGGAAGTCGGTCTTAAAACCACCCACTTGCGGCAAACCATCGGCCAGCAGCTTGGTGCGGTTATCTAACCAACTCGAAAATATGGCGGTCTTTTTATCCGGGTATTGTTTCTTAAGCAGACTGAAAATATGCGGATAGTTATAGTTCGGTTCTTTAATATCGTTATCGGGCACGTTGTGCTTGTTGTACCAAACACCCGTCAGCAAACTATTATACCCCACAGCAGATATGGTCGGCGTTTGATCGTAACCACCCTTGGTACCGCCCACATGCATGCGGGTGTAAGCCCCCGCGCTGATGATCCGCTTGAAGTTCGGCAGATCCAAGCGTTCCAACACATCGGCCGGGATACCGTCGGCGATCACATAAACAGTTTTGGGTTTGCCTTGGGCGAATACGCTGGTACAAATAGCTATAAAAAGCAGCACAAGGATAAGTTTACGCATAAATAGATGAAAGTTTTAAAGGTGCCACCAAGATAAGGCTTTGTGCGTGGACTATTAAAAAGAATTAGAAAACGAGCGGCAGTAGTGCTTCGCAAGCAGCAGCCCCGCTATCACTGCAAGTTTTGCCCACACGCACAAAGCAGATGCTTCGCAAAAGCTTGTCGTTCTATCGGGTTCAGGTTGAAGGGACGGTTAACGATAACTCCGGTCGCTTGCGCGAGCGACAGGCAACCCTTAAGATCTCTGATCGCTAAACATAAGGGCAAAACAACTGTATTACTTATAGGAGTATCTTTTCAACTTACGTTGTACACAAATAATGGCTGAGCAGGACAAAAAGGACTGGCAATTTCATCTTCACGAGATCATTTACGAATCGAACACCAAAGCCGGCAAAGCCTTTGATGTTGGGTTGCTCATCGCCATTTTTACCAGCGTTATTGTGGTAATGCTGGACAGTGTTCAAAGTCTACATGGCCAATACGGTGTACTGTTTAACCGGCTGGAATGGATCTACACCATCGTGTTCACTGCCGAATATATACTCCGCCTCGTCAGCATTAAAAAACCATGGCGTTACGTCTTCAGCATATTAGGTTTGATAGACCTTATTGCGCTTATTCCATCTTACCTAAGCATCTTTTTTGCCGGCGCCCAGGCGTTGTTGGTATTTAGGGCCTTACGTTTATTGCGCGTGTTCCGCATATTTAAGTTAGGTGAGTTTTTGAGCGAGATCAACTTTATGACCACCGCATTAAAAGGTAGCGTCAGAAAGATCAGTATATTTCTATTGACCGTGCTTACGCTTACAGTTATCCTGGGCTCGATCATGTATCTGGTCGAAAAGCGAGAGAACGGATTCTCCAACATCCCCGAAAGCATTTACTGGGCCATAGTGACCATTACTACAGTAGGTTATGGCGATATTTCGCCCATAACGCCCATGGGTAAATTCGTAGCTTCTGTAGTGATGCTGATCGGTTACGCCATCATCGCCGTACCTACCGGGATAATAACACATGATATTGCGGTTGCCGCCCGACAAAAAAAGGAATTGCCTGAATCCTGCCCCAATTGCGGCCGCGAAGGGCACGATAGCGACGCGCTTTTCTGCAAACATTGTGGTGCATCGCTATTGCTTTGATCGCTCATGGCGTAATTTATGCCGATCATCGATACATCATAAAAGCCTCTTCCTCGCTCCCCACCCATTGATACAAATGCAAAACAGTTTGCTGCTGCCCGTCCTTATCTTTCGAGTTGTGCGAGATGTAGAATTTACCGTCGCCCATAGGGCACAGCCTTGTAGACCCCCATTCAAAACGCCAGCCACGGATCCCCGTTGCAGGGTCTTTTAGCCCGGCGGCTGATAGTGCTAACATCTTCACCTGTTCGCCGTCCGGTATCAATGTACGTTTGACAGGCTTTTGCCGACCATCTATCATAAACAGATCGTAATTGGGGTAGCGCGACTTTTTACCCTTATAAACCGCTGCGAAGAAATTACCTGTCGATGCATCATAGGCCAAATTTTGGATGCCATAGTTGGTAGCTCCTGTGCGGATAAAATACTTATCCAATGGCTTTGCAGGCCCGGCGGTATGCAGATCATCCTGACTCAGTGGGCGGGCGTATCTGCCCCAATCTTTAACATCGTAACGTAAGATCACCTGGTGATCGTTATCGGTCCGGGTAGTGTCCCCATAAATGCCGTAAGCCACATATAAATATTGTTTACTGTCTTTAATTGCACCGAAGGCCGGACCAAAGGTCAGCCCATCAATTCCCGAACAGGCATATCGGTGCGCCAGCTTTTTACCGTCGACGATAACGCTATCCTTATGATCCTTCACCGCTTCCCGAATGCAGACTGTTTGCAACAGGTCCTCCTTTTGGGCATCCATATTGGGCCGAACGATGCGTGCGGCATCAAATATCGCCACGTAAAAACCTACCTGATCTTTCTTTTCGGCTACGCCCAGTTTATTACTGATGTTTTTGCCGATGGCATCGTTCTTATATTCCAGGGATCCGTAGATCTTGTTCTCGTCCACCTTCAGATCAATATCGCCCAAGTGGCCGGTGAGGCCGGTAACACTGCCGATCAGGTTGCCTTGGCGGTCGGTCTTGACCAGTTTATCCGTGAACGAGAAGTAAACAAAACCATTCACCTTATCTATCGCCACACCTTGCACATGGAATTGCCCCTGCTTGCCGCTTGGGATGTTTAACGGAAAGTTGAAAGGTTGTGCGTACACACCAAAACTGAGTAAGATGCCAAGCAATACAAGGCCAAGCTGTTTTTTGCTAAGCATAGCAGTCGATAATATCTTCTATCAAACGGTAACGGAATTACTTTGACCAGCGGGTCAAAAAATGCTTGCAAGGCCTCAATTAGGGAGACCTTGCAAGCATTAAAAATAAAGCGCTTAACGTGTTTCTTGTTCTGTTTCAGCAATAGTTGTTTCGGCCGATGTATTTTCTGCCACGATCGGTTCAGTAGAAACATCTTCGGCCGCGCCGTTACCATCAGTTCCGTCCTCTGCCACGGCCTCCTCTTTATCTTTTTTGCCGGTAAAGAACTTTTTAATAAAGCTAAAAGCCGCGATCACACCGATCATGATGAATTTCCAAAACTTCACCAGTAACGCAAAGAAGCCCACCTTGGCCAGTATTTTACCGGCCACCAAACCCCCGATCGTCCAGGCCGCTACATTATCAATATCGGGGTTAAAATCGTTGTAATTATAGCCATCGGTAAAGTTAACGATGTTCAATACGTGAGGTATATCGGCTTTAACGATGCTGAGGTCGCGCGTGGTGGATATGGCGTTGAGCACCAGCACACCTTTACGGCCAAGCACACGCACATTATAGTTGAGTGTGTTGATGCTATCGGTGCCAAATTTTATCTCTTTTGCCCAATGCAGGATATGCCGCTGGCCATCATAAAATGGTTTAGATGCCCAGCCAACCAGCGTCATTGGCGGGTAGCCCGCCTTTTCGCGTTCGGCATTAGCCTCGTTAGTCTCTTTTTGCATATTGGTGAGCAGCTCCTCATAATCAACATCCTTGGCATCATCGTCTTTTACGTAACCAATGGGGTCGTATTGGATGTTAAATACGTAGCCGCGTTCGGCCAGTACACTCTGCTTCTCGGGCAGGATAAAGCCCAGCGTCATGTTGGGTTCTTTAGGGTTATTCCAGATATGGGTAAGTACTTTTAAGGCCTGTACCGAATCCAGGTACTTAAACCCGGCCGGGACAGTGATGGTACCTATGCCATTGCCGATCTTGACGGTGCCATGCTGGTACTTGAACATTTTATCGAGCGAATCGATATTAAAAGCTACCGAAGAGGTGTCTTGCGCAGAAAGGCGCGCTAAAAAAATGATTGTAAAAAGGACAAGGGTAAAAATTTTCTTCATTGCGATGATATGGTTTTTGTCCTATAAATATATAAAAGGATCCGGATCGTTCGCCATCTTTTATCAGATCTTTTTCGAACGATAGCATTACGAGCGGACTGTGACTACCAATAGACCATAGTCATTGTACGCGCCCATATCATGTACAAAGACTACCCTTAAGGTCGGCTTTTTTATTTATTTTTGCCGGCACTACTATGATCAAACACATCCATCGGCAGGTACGCAAGGCGCGATACATTGTCTACAAAGAAACTCTTGTAAATTACCGCGAGCATTTTTGGACATTCATTGGCTCATTTGTCGGTATTGGGTTGATCGGGCTGATCAGCAGCGAGTATTTTACAGCTTACGATAATTTGTTCATGGTAGGCTCGTTCGGGGCATCGTCGGTGCTGATCTATGGGGTGATCAATAGTCCGCTGGCGCAGCCAAGGAACCTGATCGGCGGGCATGTGCTGTCGGCCATTGTGGGGGTGACCATGTTTAAACTCTTCGGAACCGAGATCTGGTTGTCGTCGGCACTGGCGGTATCTGCATCCATCGTGGTGATGCAAATGACCAAGACCCTGCACCCGCCCGGCGGTGCGACCGCGCTGATAGCCAACGTAGGTTCGGCTAAGGTGCATGCGCTGGGGTATTTTTATGTGATCAGTCCGGTTTTGAGCGGTGCGGTGATCCTACTGATCGTCGCTCTGATCTTTAATAACATGACCAAACACCGCCATTATCCCAACAACAAGCACTGGTATAAAATATGGCGAAGATATAAGCGAACAGCAAGGCATCAAGCCGGGCAATAGCGGAGGGATCTGTTCCATCACGATGATCCACCGATAAAATAGTGCCGTTGACCGACTTCTTACCACGGTTCGGCTTTGTCGTCTTTGCCAAACATCCTTAGCGCGCTACCTTTGGGTACATTTTAAAAAGATCACCAAAAACTAACAGCCATGGACGCTAAAGACGCTTATATGAATTTCCCGGGAATGACATCGCAAGAACTGACCATGCTGCAACGCGCAACGGCCGGACTTACCGCTGAACAGGAAGCCTATTTCCTGAACATCTACGCCACCAAGCGCAAAAACCCCGAGGATATTAAGATGTATTGTATAGCCAGTATCCTTGTGCCCGGCTTGCACCGTTTGATGTTAGGACAGACCACCTGGGCAATTATGTATTTCTTTACCGGCGGTTTCTTTTTTGTGATGACCGTGATGGACCTGATCAATTACGAACAATTGACCATAGACCATAACGAGGACGTAGCTTACGAAGCTTTCGCCATCACGCAAAACTCTTTTAGCGCGGCGGTTTAATGTTATTCCGCCCCCGTTGTCTGTGTCCCAACAGGCAACTATAACACCGTGTCAATGGTCGTTTGTGAGGACACCAACGACGGGAGCAAAATTAATTTAGCGCGGCGGCTTGGCTACAACAACCCATTACGCTCAAAAAATTTTTGCAGTGTATCCGGCGCGGTCATCAAAAAGGTCTGTATCCCCAAAGCCTCTGCCCCTACCAAATGTTGCGGACTATCGTCTATAAATAAGGTTTCGGCAGCTACCAGTCCGTTCTCATCCAGCAATTGCTGAAAAAAGGCAGTATCAGGCTTGCGCTTGCCTACCAGGTGCGAGTAATAGGTCCGTTCGAACAAATGATCGTTACCCTCGAATTGGAAATCGCGACGCAGGTAATTCATGATGTGCGAGTAATGGATATCATTGATATTACTCATTAAGAATGTGCGGTATTTATCTTTCACCTTCAATAACAGATCGTGGTTGCCTTCGGCGATGCCAAGGAGCATACTGTTCCAGGCGGCATCGATCTGTTCGTCGGTAATAGCGGGGTTAGCGGCTATCTCGCGGATGCGATCGCGGAATTGGGCGGCGGTTATTTCGCCTTTGTCAAACGCGTCGAAAATAGCGTCCTGCTGACGGTGGCCGAAGAATTGGTCGGCGTTGCCGATCCCCAAGTCTGTGAAGGCCTGCTGGGCCAGTTTAAAATCGATGCTAAAGATAACGTTACCGTAGTCGAATATGATGTTTTTGATGTTTTGCATAACCAATATGATGTTGGCGCAAATATAACATATCCGGCTACGGCTATGGTCGGTCAAGCTTATTTATTGCCGGCCATTCTTTTGATATCGAAATGTAGTCCCGGCGTTAACCAATACAACAAGATCACCCTCGAATACCTAAAACTAATGGGCGATGCAGCAAAGGCCGGGATCAGCAAAGTGGCCAGATATAACCAAGGGTTCTCGCTATGGGTCAATATATAGGTACCTACACCCATCGTAACCAATAGGGCAACATTCATGGCATAGCTAACGAACATGGCCACGTAAAAGTAACCCGGCTCCACTTCAAAACGGTAGTTGCAGTGCGGGCATTCCTTATGCATCTGCTGGCCCGAGAAGCTATACATGCCGTTAGCGAACATATTCCCCGTGCGGCATTTAGGGCACTTAGCGTGCAGAGCCGACTTAAATTCGCCGGGAACTAAACTCAGCTGTTTATTGTTGTTGGATACGGTATTCATATCGTTGCGTTTTTTATTTTATTCCTAAATTCTTCGGGCGATAGGCCGGCCTGCTTTTTAAAGAACTTGCTGAAGTAAGAATTATCTGCAAAGTTCAGCCTTTGGGCTATCTCGGTTATCGTCAGATCGAAGTTGATAAGCAGGCGTTTAGCTTCCAATGCTACCCGTTCGCGGATCACCTCTCCCGCCGGTTTTTGCAGCAAATTATTGCTAAGAGCGTTCAGGTGGTTGGGCGTGATGAACAACAGTTCGGCATATTGCTTAGGCAACTTCAGGATATGATAATTGGCTTCTACCAGCTTTTGAAAGTTCTTTAATAAGGTATAATTGTAACCCGTAACCGAAGGTGTTTGCCTTGGACCAACGATCCTGCCTACCTTAATAAATAACTGCAGCAACAGCGTACGGACCATATCAGTAGTTTGTTGTTGGGGTTGGGCAGCCTCTTGCAGGATATTTTCGAACAGATCAATAATCGATGCACGAAATGCCTCCGGGATGTTGATCACGGATCTATCGGGGATACCGTTGAAGAAGGAATACTGCTCCAGATGATCGTGTTTCAACAAAAAGCTTTCTAAAAACGGTACAGAGAAATTGATCACATAACCATCTACATGCTCCTCAAAGCTCCAGCTATGCGCCTGCCCGGGTATCATAAAATAGATCTGATATGGCAAAACCGGATATTGCTCGAAATCGATAGCGTGCGTACCACCACCTTCGGTAAATAATACCAGGTGGTAAAAATTATGCTTGTGTGGTAATTTTAAATTTTGATGCACCTGCAAATAAGGCGCAAAGCGGCTGACCAGAATGTCCTCGTCCTGAGCATCGGACAGGGAACATATATCATATACAGGGAACCGCTTATTCATTGTACTACAAAGGTACGCCAAGTGTTTTTACACACCATGGCATCAATTGTAGTATTTGTGGCACTTTTTACCGATATGGTATTTATTACTTAACCGATGCTTCCTTTACCTCGCTTTGCTCGTCTGCAAAAACCATATCAGGCCTGTCCTTGTGGCGGACACTGTAAATTAGGTAATAGTATATCAGGCAACTTAATCCCAAAAGGAAAGGGACCAATGTAAGTTGTTTATAAGTTACTTTGCCAATGGCCTTTACCTCGTCCAGTTCTAAAAACTCCATGCACATCCAGTAAGAGTTGGCGCTTATCCAAAAAGCCATGGCCAGGTTGTGGTACAATTCGGCCGCCATTTCGCGCGTACGCCAGGCGATCACCAGTGCAATGATCAGCGTAGGGAAGATCATGACTATGCCCAGCGGTTTACAGATCAAACACCAACCGATATCCTTTAGCAACCAAAAAACGATGTGGAGGTTCTCCATTTTACGGTACTTGAGTGGGATGCGGTATTCGGACATGGTGCTACAATTAAGGCTACTAAATTAATGGAATTTGCCAATAATACGGTAAGATATCCAACATCCGCCCTGCCCCTTCTGCCGTATATGTGGTTTGCAAGATCATTACGTAAATGCTATCTTGTCACACAATAATTACGCGATCAAACCCTAATGCAAACTGAACTGAGGCTTTATAAAAATATAGCACCGTTGGCCGGCCTTGGTATTTGGGAGCACGACCTTGTAAAAGACGTGATATATTGGAACGATGTAGTACGCGTGATATTAGAATTAGGTGAGGTGGCTTACCCTTCTGTCGATGAAGCTTTGTCATATTACAAAGATCCCGTAAAAGCGAGGCATTTGATAGACAGGGCCGTATTATCCGGGTCGCCTGAATCTGCTGATCTTGAACTTATCGGGGCTAAGGGTACGCATAAATGTGTCAATATCCGCATTCAGGCTGAGTACTCAAAAGGTAAATGCGTGCGGATCTATGGCACTATACAGGACATTACAGCGCATAAAAAATTATTAAAAGCACTTGAAGAGCGTGAGCAACGCTTTGCCAACGCTTTCGACCACGCCCCTATAGGGATGGCGCTGGTATCATTAACGGGCGGATGGATCAAAGTGAACACGAGTTTATGCGAACTATTCGGTTACGCCGAAGAGGACTTTTTGCAACACACATTTCAGGATTTTACTTTCCCGGCCGATCTGGATGCCGACCTTAAACAGTTGCAGCAACTAATAGCCGGCAAGATCAGTACATACAGCATGGAGAAACGCTACTACCATGCCGATGGCCGTTTGATCTGGGCGCTGCTCAATGTATCGTTAGTACGCAACGATCTGGGCGAACCGCTATATTTTGTATCGCAGATAAAGGATGTTACTGAGCGCAAGCGTAATATGGAGATCATCCGCGATCAAAATGGCCGCTTGCTTAACTTCGCGCATATCGTATCGCATAACCTCCGCTCCCACTCGGGCAATATCCGCATGCTCACCAGCATGATCCAGCAAGAGGAAGACGAGGCGGAAAAAGACCAGATGTTGCGCCTGTTGGATGACAATGCCGCTAATCTTTTAGAGACATTAGAACACCTGAACGAGATCGTACGCATACATGCCGGCGAAGAAAAAGAACGCCCCGAACTACCACTGACCCGCGAGTTGGACCGTGTGCTTACCATACTATCGCCAAGCATTATGGCCAGTCAGGCTAATATTATTAAGGACGTTCCGGATGATGTTAAGGTGGCTTTTGACCCGGCTTATCTGGAGAGCGTATTGGTCAACCTCATCAGCAACGCTTTAAAATACCGTCATCCCGATCGCCGGCCCGAGCTGATCATCCGCACTATATTTTGCGATGGTGTTCCGCTGCTATCTGTAGCCGACAACGGCTTGGGTATAGATCTTAAACTGCATGGCCATAAGCTATTTGGCATGTATAAAACCTTCCACCGACACCCGGATGCACGCGGCATGGGCTTGTTCCTGGTCAAGAACCAGGTAGAGGCTATGGGCGGCCAGATCTGGGCAGAAAGCCAGCCCGGTGTTGGCACAACCTTCTTTGTACAATTCAACCCTGTCTACGTATGAAAAAATTCGACATCGCCTGTCTTATAGACGACGATAAGATGTTCACCTTCCTCATGTCCAAGCAAATGCGGCTGATCGATTTTTGCGACAGCATACTGGTATTTAATGATGGTGACGAAGCACTGCGCTACCTTAAACCGATCATGCATTCGCCCGAGACCTTGCCTTCCGTAATCCTGCTGGATATCAATATGCCGGTGCTGGATGGCTGGCAGTTCTTAGATGAATTTGTTAAATTCGATATCCCTAAAAAGATCACTGTTTACATCGTCAGTTCTTCTATAGACCATGCCGACCGCATAAAAGCGGCAAGCTATCGCGAGGTATCTAACTTTTATGTAAAGCCCATCACCAACGCCAATTTAGTCGAGATGCTGAACGAGATAGAGGTTTAAAATAGTGACGAAGGTCATTTTAGGGGATGACCGTAGTTGCCGGGTACGTTTTGATCAACGCGGATATTTGTATTAACAAAAGCCACAAGATCATGAATATCGCCAACCATCCCCACGACCCCGAACTGACAAAAGAACTACAGGAACTTTACTTTACCGGCCAGCACTGGCTGAACGAACTGGCCCATACCGAGGACGAAGCCATGGCTTTACTAAAGGCCATTCCCGACGTCAACCTGGCCGACCTTTATAACAATGCCTGCCACGACAGGGCTTTGCTTAGGCGCAACATTGCCATCTTCATGAACAAAGTTTGCCTGTTGCTGGTTGATGAGGAAGAGGCTGTGGAAGTTGGCCTGATCGAGACATTTATCGGTCTGCAAACAAAGATCGGGCTTATACTGACCGAATTAAATGATATTAAATTTACGCTAACGGGGCGCACACAGGCCGCCTGATGCGTACCTTTGCAACAAACTCGCTACTGTGACAAAAAGCATCTTCATTTCTTCTGCCGAACCGTATAGCGGTAAATCCATGATCGCGCTCGGGCTGGTAAACATGCTTTTGGGCAAGGCCCAAAAGATAGGTTATTTTAAACCCGTAGTTAACGGCGACGAGCAAAAGGATAGCCACATTGATACCGTACTCACCCATTTCCAGCTGCCGCAAACTTATGATGATGCCTGCGCCTTTACCCGGCAAGAGGCGTTAGACCTGCTGCAACACCAAAAACAGGGCGAGATGCTGGACACTATCATCAGCAAGTTTAAGGCCTTAGAAGCCGCGTCGGACTTTACGGTGGTAGAGGGTAGCGACTTTGCAGGCCAGGCTACCGCTTTTGAATTTGAGACCAATAAACTCATCGCCAAAAACCTGAATGCGCCTGTGATACTACTGGTATCGGGACAGGATAGCAGCATAGCCGAAATTATGCAGCAGGCCATGAACTTTTGGCAAGCTTATCATCAGCAGGATATCCAAGTGGTAGCGCTGATCGTTAACCGTGTTAAGCCTGAACAGGCCGATGATATCCGCGCTTTGCTTACAGCCCAATTGCCGGATACGGTGTTAGCTTCGGTGATCCCAACGGATAAGTCCTTGGAGAACCCTACCGTTGCCGAGATCTTTGAACATTTGGACGGCCGTGTATTATTTGGCGAAGCCCAACTGGAAAACCCGGTAGATAACTTTGTGACCGGGGCCATGCAGGTGCCTAACTTTTTAAATTATTTAAAAGAGAACGTATTGATCGTCACCCCCGGCGACCGTGGCGATATCATCATAGCATCCCTACAGGCCAATATGTCGTCCAGCTATCCACGGGTGGCCGGTATCGTACTAACGGCAGGTAGTGTACCCGAAGAACCAGTAATGCGTCTTATCGAAGGTCTGCAACATATCGTGCCGATCATGTCGGTAGGGACAGGTACTTTCGAGACCACTAATCGCATTGCCTCCGTTCGGTCAAACATCCGCCCGGGGAATACAAAAAAGATACAACTGGCGATAGAGACCTTTAACCGCTATGTAAATGTGGAGGCTTTGAACAAGCAGATCATGACCTTCCACTCGGATGCCATGACCCCGCACATGTTCCAGTATCAATTGACACAGTGGGCCAAGCGTCAGAAAAAGATGATCGTACTGCCTGAGGGCAACGACGACCGCATCCTGCAAGCATCAGCCCGCTTGATCGCTCAAGATCTGGTAGACCTGACCATCTTAGGCGACCCGACCGAGATAGCCGCATCGGTAAAACGTTTGGGCTTAGATCTTGACCTTAATCGGGTGCGCATCGTGAATCCGGCACAATCCCCGCAATACGAGGACTATGTGAACACGCTTTACGAGTTACGTAAAAACAAGAACGTGAACATGGAAATGGCCCGCGATATGATGACCGACGTGTCTTACTTCGGTACCATGATGGTACACAAAGGCGAAGCCGATGGCATGGTATCCGGCGCGGTACACACTACCCAGCATACCATCCGTCCTGCATTACAATTCATCAAAACACGCCCGGGCATATCTACGGTATCATCCATCTTCTTTATGTGTTTAGCCGATCGTGTTTCGGTATTCGGTGATTGCGCTGTAAACCCAGATCCAACATCCGAAGAACTGGCCGAAATAGCCATATCATCTGCAGATAACAGTAAACGGTTCGGTATCGAGCCAAGGGTGGCCATGCTCTCCTACTCATCCGGCACATCAGGCTCTGGCGAAGATGTGGACAAAGTACGCCGCGCAACTCAGATCGTTAAAGAAAAACGTCCGGATATTCATGTAGAAGGGCCGATACAATATGATGCGGCGGTAGACCCTGTCGTTGGCAGGCAAAAGCTACCGGGATCGGCTGTGGCAGGTCAGGCCAGTGTATTGATCTTCCCCGACCTGAATACCGGTAACAATACTTATAAAGCAGTTCAGCGCGAGACCGGCGCTTTAGCAATTGGCCCAATGCTGCAAGGCTTGAACAAACCCGTGAACGACCTGAGCCGTGGTTGTACTGTTGACGACGTATTTAACACGGTGATCATCACCGCCATCCAAAGCCAGGGGACAGAACTTTAATTCTTACACTACCACATGTACATACTTGTTATCAATTCCGGAAGTAGTTCCATCAAATATCAACTCTTTAAAGGCGACTCGGATACGCCGATCTGCAAAGGACTTGTAGAGCGTATCGGCTTAGACGGTAGTCGCGCCGTGCACGAGGTAACCTTGAATGGTGAAGACCAAAAGATCATTGCCGAACGATCTATAGCCGACCATCAAGAGGGCATGCAGGTACTTGCCGCCTTATTGGTACGCGAGGATATTGCCGTGTTGGCAGACCCGGCACAGATAACCACCGTTGGCCACCGTGTGGTACACGGCGGCGAAACGCTTACAGCTACAACCAGCATTACTGAGGAGGTTAAGGATAAGATCAAAGCTTTATACTCATTAGCCCCGCTGCATAATCCCGGCCACATCAAAGGCATCGAGGTTTCCGAACAGATGTTCCCGCAGGCAATCCAGGTGGCGGTTTTTGATACCGCCTTTCACCGCACCATCCCCGAAAAAGCTTTCCGTTACGCCATCCCCGAAGAATTTTATACTGAAGATCATCTTAGGGTTTACGGTTTTCACGGTATCAGTCACCAATATGTTTCTGCACAAGCTTCAGCTTACCTTAATAAGCCGGATGCCAAGCTGATCACCATACATTTGGGTAACGGTTGCAGTATGGCGGCTGTGGATGGCGGTAAGTGCATTGACACCAGCATGGGCCTCACCCCTTTGGACGGGCTGATCATGGGCACACGCACCGGAACTATCGACCCGTCGATATTGATCTGGCTGATGGAGCGCAAAGGATATTCGTTGACCGAAGTATCGGACCTGTTGAACAAAAAGAGCGGTATGCTTGGCCTT
Organism: Mucilaginibacter myungsuensis; assembly: GCF_015222005.1. Classification (GTDB taxonomy): domain Bacteria; phylum Bacteroidota; class Bacteroidia; order Sphingobacteriales; family Sphingobacteriaceae; genus Mucilaginibacter; species Mucilaginibacter myungsuensis. Next base: position 41,794 of record NZ_JADFFL010000005.1, read on the forward strand.
ACCGGATCCAGCGATATGCGCGACGTTGGCAAACTGTACAACGAGGGCAATCACGCAGCGGTTACTGCCTACCAAATGTATGCTTACCGCGTTAAAAAGTTCATTGGTGCTTATGCAGCTGCGTTGAACGGTTTAGATGCCATCATCTTCACCGCCGGTGTTGGCGAGAACGATTCCTTTGCCCGCGAACTGGTTTGTACTGATATGGACTTCTTCGGTATCGACATCGACAAGGAAAAGAACGCCACCCGTGCCCCCGGCATACGCGATCTAAATATCGCCGGAACAAAAACCAAAATATTGGTGATCCCTACGAATGAGGAGCTGGCTATCGCGCAGCAGTGCAGGGAATTGTTAGATACTCAGTAAATAGTTACTGTTTGCGTGATAATGAGCGGTAAAACAAAAAAGCAGTTACTTCTCAGGATATTCATGGCGCAATTTAGCGAAAGGGAAAATGCTGTTCAAATCGCCAGGGACCATCTAAATAGGTCCATAGGTCCAAACCTGTCGCCCGAAATGTAAAAGGTTTAAAATCATCGGACAATTCCGCTATTAAAGCACGTGCGGCTTCCGGCGTGGTTTTATTCATGATGGTTACATGCGGCCGAAAACCTTGGCGGTCTTGCGGGATCAATGTAAACTGTTTGCTCAAAGACCGGTGTAATAAATTCAGTTCCTCGCTTTCGATCCGGTACGCGACGCCTGCGCCTAAGTTCATCAGGCCGGTAACCGCCAATGTAAATGGCACCTGATTTACACTGGTCAAAACATGATAAGTGGCCGCTTCATTCGGCAACTGGTGAAAAAGCATGATGTGCGCCGCCAAATAATTCCGTTCCGGCGGAAAGTTTAATTTACGCTGCGCATCAAAAAAAGCTTGGCTTTCTTCATCCATCCGTAAGGTCAGTATTAGCGGTTGATCCTGCATTTATCCGAACAATATTTAACTTCTTCCCAAACCTTTTCTCATTTCTTGCGCCAGGTGAACGGCGGGCTGCAAACCACGCAGATCTTTTGTGGCAGGTTCTGCTTGTTAACCCCTTTCATGCGTCCATTGTTTTTTCCTCGCCGCATAGGTCTCATTCGCTTCATCGACGATCCAAAATAATTATCTAGTCGTACATCTATTGGGAACCGTTCGCGGAAGCGCGGCAATACTATGAAGCTGCACTCAACGCAGTAGTCAAAACCGGGGAAGCCTATCATGCCGATGAGGTCGAACTGAAGCTGATCCGCCACGGCAAGGAAGAGCATATCGATGTCACCTTTGTTTATGCACCAGTTAAGAATGCGGATGACCGGGTGAGCAAGGTGGCCGTTTGGTTTTTTGAAAATACCCGGCAGGTGAAGGAACGCCAGTTCATTGCGGCCAGTGAAGAACGCTTTCGGGCGTTGGCTACGGCCACCTCGGACGTGGTTTACAGCCTGAATGCTGATTGGGAAGTGATGCGCCCGCTGGACGGGCGCGGTTTCTTACTGGACACCCAGGAGCCGATCTCCGGTTGGCGGGAGCGCAATATATTTGCGGATGATCTGGAAATGGCCAATGCCGCGATCAAAGAGGCAATAGCTAAAAAGCAGATCTTTGAACTGGAACACCGGGTCAACAGGGCTGATGGCTCCACCGGCTGGACCTTCTCGCGGGCCGTACCTATCCTAAATGCCAAGGGCGAAATTACAGAATGGTTCGGGACGGCCAGTGACATTACGGAGCGCAAGCGAACCGCGCAGCAACGTAAGGACGAACAGCAACAATTGCAGTTGATCATCAATATGCTGCCGGCTTCGGTAGTGGTGATCCGTGGGGATGACCTGATCGTTGAAATGATCAACCAGGCCAACCTGGACTACTGGCATAAAACCGCAGCAGAAGTGGTCGGCAAACCATTTTTAGAAATATTACCTGATCTGGCCGACCAACCATTTGCCGGGCAATTACGCCAGGTAATGGCGACCGGCGAGATCATTGATGTCAAGGAAAGCCCGGTGCTGTTTGAAAACGCCGACGGTTCCATCCGCGAAACTTTTGTGGACTATACCTATCAACCCTTAACGGACGCAAGCGGTCAGCGCAATGGCGTATTGGTCATGTCCTTTGAAATTACCGAACGGGTGGCCGCGCGCAAGCTACTGGAAGAAACTAATGCCCAGCTGGCGCGCAGCGAAGCCCGCTTCAAATACCTGATCCAAGACGCACCGGTAGCCATTGGTGTCTTGCACGGCCGGGAACTGCTCATTGCCTCGGCGAATAAGATGATCCTGAAGGTCTGGGGCAAGACCAGATCGATCATGGGACTTCCAGTGGCCGTAGCTTTACCGGAGATACAAGGGCAACCCTTTTTGCAATTATTGGATGAAGTGTTCACCTCCGGTCGCCCTTATTTCGGCAGCGAGGTCAAAGCACTGCTGGAAAACGAGGGGCAGTTGCAGGAGATCTATCTGAACTTTGTTTACCAGCCGATCACGGATGGCGGAACGGACACCACGGATATACTGGTCGTGGCCGTGGACGTCACTGCCCAGGTGAACGCCCGCGAGGAACTGCAGCACATCAACGAGGAAATGGCAGCGGCGAATGAGGAACTGGCGACCACGAACGAAGAATTGACCGAAATGCAGCAGCTTTATCAGGCTGTTAATCGCGAGTTGGAAACCAGCGCTTCCAGGCTGCGCATGGCCATCGAATCCACCAGCCTGGGCACTTGGGAATATGACCCGCCAAGTGGCGACCTTTACTGGTCCAAGGAATGCCGCGAGGTTTACGGCATCGCCGAAAATGAAACGCCCACCTATGCCGACTTTGCCGAACATATCCACCCGGGTGACCGCACACGCGTCGAAGCCGTGATAGCGCAAGCGATGGACCCGGCCGGGCAATGGCTCCTATGGCCTCAATTACCGCATCAAGCGTTTTGATACCGGGGAAACCCGCTGGATCGAAGCGCAGGGCAGCGTTTATTTCGAGCAGCAGCAAGCCGTGCGGTTTATCGGCACAGTGGTGGATATCCACGATCTGAAAGAAGCCGAAGAGAAAAGCGCCAAGCTTGCTGCCATCATTGAATATTCCCATGACGCGATCATCAGTAAAACGCTGGAGGGCGTGATCACCAGTTGGAATGCCTCTGCCGAACGGCTGTTTGGTTTTACAGCGGAAGAAATGATCGGCGAAAGCATTTATAAACTGATCCCAAAAGAACGCCATGCAGAAGAACCGCGCATCCTGGCCACCATCGCCCGGGGTGAAAGTATCGATCATTTTGAGACCCAAAGGCAGACTGGCGATGGCAGGCTCATCGATGTGTCGGTGACCGTTTTTCCCATCCAGGATAAGACCGGCCGTATTATCGGGGTTTCCAAGATCGCGCGGGATATCACCGAAAAAAAACTGGACGAAAACCGTAAGAATGATTTTATCGGTATGGTGAGCCGCGAACTGAAGACACCGCTAACTTCGCTGGGAGCGATCATACAGGTGGCCAACGCCAAATTAAAAACCAGCGAGGATACCTTTCTGGCCAGTGCAATGGAAAAAGCCGGTATTCAGGTCAAGCGTATGACCGCAATGATCAACGGGTTCCTGACTATTTCCCGATTGGAATCCGGTAAGATCCATATTGATAAGCAAGTGTTCGATATTATTGACCTTATCACGGATGCCATTGAAGAGGCCAGCCTGACCGCGGGTAACCAGGAGATCCAGTTTAAAGGATCCTCGCCGATTCAAGTATTGGCAGACCGCGACAAAATAGGTCCGGTGATCTCCAACTTGCTCAGCAATGCGCTCAAGTATTCGCCTAAAGCAACCCGCATCGAAGTCAGTTGCATGGTAAAAGACGGGGCGGTGGTTATCAGTGTGTGGGATCATGGGATGGGCATCGCCCGAGAGGATCTGGCTAAAATATTCGACCGTTATTACCGGGTGGAAGCCGCGCAAACGCAACACATTGCCGGTTTTGGCATCGGACTCTACCTGAGTTCCGAGATCATCCAGCGCCACAATGGCAAAGTATGGGCGGAAAGCGAACCGGGTGAAGGATCAACTTTTTATTTCAGCCTACCGCTTGGTGATTAACCAGTTGCACAACTTTGCCGATCATATCTTCCAGATCAAAAGGCTTGCGCACGTAATCATTGGCTTCGCATTCCGTCGCGATCAGTTCGATATCATTTGCGGTAGACAGGATAATGACGGGGATAGCTGCCAGTGCCGGGGTCTGTTTGATCTTTCGGCATAAACGGTGGCCATAGTGGTTATTAATAAACTCATCCAGCAGGATGAGGTCGGCATTAAAAGTGATGAGTTCGCTGATTTCCTGCGGCTCGGGAATACTTAAAGTTTCAAAACCCTGGTTATCTAAAATGTACGTTACGATCTGACGGATATCCTGGTCGTTCTCTATGATCAACACGCGCTTCTTTTCCAATATCCTATAATTTGCGATAAATGTAAGTCTTTTAAATTCAAAAACATAAACGTCATCTCGGCTAAGCCACCAGCGCCTTATCCAGCAACTGCTGAAGATCGCGATGATCATTAAATGGCTTCAGCAAATACCCATCCGCCTCACAAAGCGAGGATAATTTGCATATTTGATCGAATCATTTTTTTCTAATTTCACCTATAAATTAGCAGTTATTCAGTCATAAACATCAGTGGGAAATAATTGCAGACAGTTACTTTGAAACAGATGGTAACATTGGTATGGAGTCTGTAAAACATAGCCAGGTTACGTGTCAAAAACGCGACATGATAGCCGATAAGGTAGAGCACCCTACGTACGGGACCAAGATCACCTTGATAAGCGCCGAAACTTCATCTTACGTATCAGCTATTCCAACACCAAACTCTTCTGAAGAGGTCTCTAAAAAATAGTTTTTGACCCGACAAAATCCGATGGAAGGCCATGGAAATTACTATACGTTTCGACGTTGCGATATCTGCGATGGCGACTAAGAACGGAAAAAAAAAGGGAGCTCGATGGTTCAAAATGCCGTTAGGAACGATATCGACTTGGTATTCTCGGACCTGAAACAGTATTAAATAGCAGAAAAAAACTATAAGCCGCTGGCCAGCTTGTGCAGGTCGTCACGATCACTGACCACCCGGTCCTGATGGATCGGGTGATGGAAATCCTCCAGCTTTTGCAGCAGGTGTTGGAGGACAAGTTTTTCGGCGAAAGTGAGTTTCCCGGTCACGACCTTGCCAACATCGCTCGTGTGCTGAAAGATGCGGTATAATAACGCCCGCCCGGTTTCCGAAATGGCGATGCGCTTGCTGCGTCTATCCGAGGCGTGGGCACTTTCAATGATCAGTCCGCTGGCGATCAGGCGCCGGATGACCTCGGTGCCGGAGGTCTTCTCCTGGATATTCTTTTCGATCAGTTCGCTTTTGGTCAAATGTTCGTGGGTGAGCAGGATAGCCAGGGCGGTGAACTCTTCGGGGGTACGCAAAGGCGTGCCTTCCAGGGCCTTTTTCAAGTAATGGCGGGCGTAACGGTTCATGAAGATCACCAGTCGGCTGATATTGTTGTCCAGTTGGAAAGCTATCTCCTGGGCAGGGAACTCGACCTGTCCGAAACGGACCTCGGTGCCGGTAGCAACGGTGTTCTGCCGCTGTAGATCGCTCAGCAGAAAGGCCGCGAAATCGCTTAGCGAGACGGCCTTTTCGGGCTGCCCCTGGTCGAACCTTTCCAAGAGGTCGATGAGCTGGCGTAATAAATGATAGGACCTCATTCGTGCTTGGTTAGTGAGCGATAGATGACCACATTGCCTAGGATCAGCGCCATACCGTAGAAAACGTCTTCGAACGGGATCGTCAGTATCCTAATGCCGAGGTTCTCGGCATTGTTGTACCATACCACGGGCTCATCGGGTCCGGTGCCGGTCAGCAGACCATTGACGATCAAAAAGGGGATCAGCAGGACAAGGTAAACCTGGTAAAAGCGGGCTAGCCAGGTCACCTTTAGTACGTATCTTACCAAGGTAAGGGTCAGTGCCAGAGCGGAGAAAGCCCAGGACGTATACATTCGGTCATAAAAGCAAATAGCGGTGAAGACACTGGCGCCTATCAACAGCGGCGTGATCAGCCTTTCCATGGGCGCAGTGATCCCGAAATTCAGGTAGCGATCCAGACAGAAATATGAAAAAACGCAGGCATAAGGTATGCAAATGAAGAAGAGTACCTCTTCCAAGGGTAAGTTCAGGACCTTAATGCCTAACAAGTATTTCGGGTTGAAGCCCCAGACCCCGATATGCGTAAAGTAAGCATCCCAGGCTAAGAAGAGGACGCTAGTGATCAGCATGGCTGGCAGCAAAGCCCGCCAGGTTCTGTAAAAGCTCAGTCTGGGATGGAAAGAGGCCAGCAAAGGCACAGAAAGCGATCCCAGATCGATGAAAAGGTAAGTGTACTGCCTCATACGCTGTCTTTCGCTTTTTTCGCTTCCCGGTAATATTTGAGCGGCACCCAAAGCATGCCGAAGCACTCGCCGTCATGTTTGTGCAGGTGTTTATGGTGCATCTTGTGCGCGCGGCGGATCGCTTTCAGATACCAATGCTGCGAGTTGCGCAGCACCTTGATGCGTTGGTGTATGAAGAGGTCATGGATAAAGAAGTAACACATCCCGTAGAGCGTGATACCCAGCCCGGCCATCAGGAAAAAACTTTTGTCCATGTAAACACCGACAAGCAGGCAGGCGATACCCGGTGTAGCGAAGATGAGGAAGAAAAAGTCGTTCTTTTCCAAAAAACCATCCTGCTCTTTCTGGTGATGGTCCGCATGCAGAGACCATAGGAGGCCATGCATCAGGTATTTATGCGCGAGCCAAGCTACCGCTTCCATGCCTACAAAGAAAGCCAGTACAATACCGATATCGATGAAGATCCTGTTCATCATTTGACAAATTTAGTATAATGTTCTTTAACCTGCCCAAAACAGATCGCCAGCCAGGCAGTGTATCGTTCCGGGTAGGCCTCCATATCTTTGGCCAGCTCGTCCATGCTGAGATAGCGGTAGCCCACAGCTTCCGCCGGGTCAATGGACGGAAGGGCATCGCTACTACCGAAAAACACATGATCGAACTCGTGCTCTATCAATTCCTCGGAGACCTGCGCGTGGTAATAGAAAGAGAAGGTGTGATTTAAGATCGTGCGCATGCCCATCTCCTCCCATAGGCGGCGTTCCGCCGCTGCCGCGACCGGCTCCCCTAAGCGGGGGTGGCTGCAACAGGTATTGGTCCATAAGCCGCCTGAGTGGTATTTTCCCATGGCACGCTGCTGCAAAAGCAACTCACCATCAGAATTAAAAATAAAGACGGACAAGGCCCGGTGCAGCGTGCCGGTCCGGTGGGCCGCCATTTTATCCATGGTGCCTTGCATCCGGTCCTGCCGGTCAACGATCATAACGGCGTCCTTCATCTTTCTAGGTATTTCGTGATAGCCGATTGAAGGGCCGGATCTTTTAATTCCTTTAACTGCGCTTTTAAAAAGGCCCGGTCTTTAGCGATGGCGGCCTTATAATTCAGGATGGCGGGCAGGTTCTCTTGGATGGCCAACCGAATGTAACGCATTTCGGCCTGGCTGGTATCGGCCGCGATCGCCTGCTCTATCCAGTCTTTCCCCTTACCGAAATAAGCCAGTTTCGTGAATGGATCTTTAGCATATTTGGCCTCCAACATATTGGCAGCGCCTTTATAGCAACGCATTAGGGGTGTGCCGTCAACGGTCACCGGCGATAAAAGTTGGGTCAGACGCAGAGATGAGTCGCGCCGGAAAGCGGCAGCCTCATACAAGACCCGAACGCGCTGCGGATCGGGTTCGCTTACCTGCAATAAACTCAGGAGGATCATCAGTATCATAGCACGTTCAGTTTGTAGCGGACCATCGAATCGACCATCAGCCAGCATTTATGACCGTTGGAAATGCGTATCCTTTCGGAGAGCACATGGCGGGCGGAGATCCGCTTGATCTTCTGAAATAATTTTTGATAATAGATATAGGCCAGATAGACCCCTTTGCGGCAATTCCGCGGCAGGCGGCGGATACCGGCGAGCGCGTCCGAGAATTCCCGATCTATCTCTTCCTCTATCGCGCGCTTATCCCGGTCAGAGAAAGCGTCCAGGTCTACCCCCGGGAAATAGGTCCTGTCAAGATCCCGGTAGTCCGCATTGGCATCCCGCAAAAAATTGACCTTTTGAAAAGCAGAGCCCAGCATCATGGCCGATCGCTTTAACTGTTCATAAGCGGTCTTATCACCTTCCGTAAATACCTGGAGGCACATCAGCCCGACGACCTGCGCCGAACCGAGGATATAATCTTCGTAGCTTTCCGGCGTGTAGGTCAATTGTTCCAGGTCCATTTCCATGCTTTTCATAAAAAGGTCGATGAGTTCGTGGTCGATGCCATAGGTGTTGACTACCTGCTGGAAAGCGTTCAGCACCGGGTTCAAACTGATGCCCATCGCTATCGCTTCGTAGCAATCGCTTTTGAACTTGGCGAGCAGATAGGCCTTGTCGTGATCATGGAAACTATCCACGATCTCATCTGCCAGGCGTACGAAGCCATAGATGGCATAGATCGGCGCGCGCATGGGTCTGCTCAGCAAACGGATACCCAGCGAAAAACTGGTACTATACAGCTGTGTCGTGGCTTTACTGCAGGCGGCCGAGAGTTCGTCGAATCTTGCTTTCATCTGGAGTGCTCTAAATAGTTGGAGACCTGTTCCGCGGCCACTTGGCCGGAAATGATCGCCGGGGGTACGCCCGGTCCCGGGACGGTCAGTTGCCCGGCGTAGAACAAGTTCTTTAAATGCTTATTGCGCATCGAGGGTTTTAAATGGGCTGTCTGCATCAATGTGTTGGCCAGGCCATAGGCGTTGCCTTTGTAGGAATTGTAGTCATGGACAAAATCGCTGACGCAGTAACTGCTCTGGTAGTCGATGCTGTCCCGTATAGCGCTACCGGCGTATTTTTCCAGGCGGTCCATCATCAGGTCGAAGTAGCGCTGCCGGGTCGCTTCGTCGTCCCGGATCCCGGTAGCCAGCGGCATGAGCAGAAATAGGTTTTCGTGTCCTGCGGGTGCGACGCTGTCGTCGGTCCGCGACGGGCAGCAGACATAAAATAGCGGCTTTTCCGGCCAGTCGGGTGTTTTATAGATCGAAACGGCATGCGCTTTCAGGTCCTCGTCAAAGAAGAGGGTATGGTGCTGTAACTTGTCCAGCTTTTTGGTGACACCGATGTAAAATATCAGGCTGGATGGGGCCATGACCCGCTTGTCCCAATACTTTTCAGAATAATTTCGATCTTTTTCGCTCAACAGAGCCGATTCGATATAATGATAATCGGCCGCGCCGACCACAGCGTCATAATGTGCTTCGCGCCGGCTGGTGACCAGCTCAGTGACCTTGCTGTTCTGTGTACGTACGGCAGTAACCGGTTCATTGAAATAAAATTTAGCACCAGCCTTTTCGGCAACCGCCTGCATCCCTTTGACCACGCTGCCAAAGCCGCCTTTTGGATACCAGGTACCCAGTTTAAGCCCGGCATAGTTCATCAGGCTGTATAACGCCGGGGTCTCTTCGGGCATAGCACCTAAAAAAAGCACCGGAAATTCCATCAGGGCGATGAGTTTCGGGTCACGGAAATACTTGGCGACATGGTCGCTGAAGGGGGTAAATACCTGTAGTTTGAACAGACCTCGCAGAAGTTCAAGATCGAAAAGTTCCCATAAGGACAAACCGGGCTTATAGACCAGCCTTTCCATCCCGACCCGGTATTTGAATTCCGCTTCAGCAAAAAAGGTATCCAGCTTCGGGCCACTGCCGGCTTCGACCGACTCGAATAAAGCCTTTAAATCCGCTAGTTTTGCAGGAATATCCAGTTGACCATCAGGATAGACCACGGAAAAACCCGGATCGAGCAGTTCAAGTTCGTAATGTTCAGTTACGGAACTGCCATGGTCCTTAAAGAATTTTTCAAATACCTCGGGCATCCAATACCAGCTCGGTCCCATATCAAAAGTATAACCATTAGCGGTAACCTTTTGCCGGGCCCTCCCGCCAGGCTCACCGTTCTTCTCGAAAACGTCGACCTGATGACCTTGTTGGGCGAGGTAAGCTGCCGCACTTAATCCGGCAAAGCCAGAACCAATGACGGCGATACGTTTTTGTTGATGCAGCATATCGTTGCAATGTAGTACAAAATCATACAACATTTGTTTAAAATATACCCACTTTGTACTTTTTACTGATAATCCATTAGATCCGTTGGGGTATTCCTAATATCCGATCTTTGGCGAGCATGTTGGACCGTCTGATCATACGAGGTCAAATTTTTGAAATAAATTAGCTGGAACCAGTGATCTAACAGGTATTTGTTGGTCAGAACTATAATGTATGAACAGAAGGTGGCGAAGACGAACGTCGCAATAAAAAAGGACCTTAAATATGCAAAGTACTAATGTGTGTTCTTTTATCTACATCCAAACAATTTTTCGCTGGCCGACTTATTAGGTCGATCTATGAAAACAAAAACTACCTCAGTTGCCGGGATGGGTGCAACAACGCTAACCAACGGTGTACATTTTAGGGTTTGGGCACCAAATGCCCAGGCCGTTTTTGTTATTGGCAGCTTTAACGGTTTTGATACCGAGGCTAACACGCTTCAAAGTGAGGAGAATGGCTTTTGGGCAGGTACCGTGGAAAACGCGAAAGCTGGCGACGAATACAAATATTATTTAAAAACGCCGTATGGCGACCTTTACCGGAACGATCCTTATGCCAGGCAAATGACCAATTCGGTCGGGAATGGCGTGATCTATGATGCCGGGCAATTTGAATGGGGCGAGACCAATTTTGAGACCCCATCGTGGAATAAGCTGGTGATCTATGAATTGCACGTAGGCACATTCCATGTCAAAGAGCCGGGTAAACCGGGCGATCTATATGGTGTGATCGACAAATTACCTTACCTGAAAGAATTAGGCATTAATGCCATTGAAGTGATGCCACCGTTCGAGTTTCCGGGTGGTTTTTCCTGGGGGTATAATCCTTCGCAGCCTTTCGCCATCGAATCTGAATATGGCGGTCCTGATGCTTTTAAAAGCTTGGTAAAGGCCGCTCACGAACAGGGGATCGCAGTGATCTTGGATGTGGTTTACAATCACTTCGGTCCAAGCGATCTTGACCTTTGGCAGTTTGACGGTTGGGCCGAAAATGGCAAGGGGGGCATCTATTTTTATAACGACTGGAAGTCAGAAACGCCCTGGGGTGATACCCGGCCAGATTATGGCCGTAACGAAGTAAGACAATATATACGTGATAACGCGCTGATGTGGCTGGAAGAATACCAGGTAGATGGTTTGCGGATGGATATGATCCCCTATATCCGCAACGTTCACGCCGATGAGAACCCGGGCAGCATACTGGCCGACGGTGAAAGTTTACTACGCTGGATCAATAGTGAGATCGCGGAACGGTTTCCGGGTAAGTTGACAATCGCCGAAGACCTGCATGGTTTGGATAGTATCACGAATGGTACCGCTGATGGCGGACTGGGTTTTGGGGCGCAATGGGATGGCGATTTTGTACACCCGGTGCGTTACGCGCTGATCGCGCCGGATGACAATGAACGGGATATGCACTCGCTGGAAGCTTCGCTGATGCGACAATATAGCGGTAACCCTTTTCACCGGGTGGTCTATACCGAAAGCCATGATGAAGTAGCCAATGGTAAAGCCAGGGTAGCGGAAGAGATATCGGACGGCGACGTGAATAACTGGTACTCAAAAAAACGTGCTTCGTTGGGCATCGCTATGGTGCTGACCGCGCCGGGCATCCCGATGATCTTTCAGGGGCATGAAATGCTGGAGGACCAGTGGTTCTCGGATACCGACCCGCTCGATTGGCAGCGTGTGACAGCATTCAACGGTTTTGTTAAACTGCACCAAGATCTGATACACCTGCGCTTGAATCACTGCGGACAAACCGAAGGTTTAAGTGGAGCGCATACCGAAGTGATACGGGTAGATAATGAAAAGAAATTGCTGGCTTACCAGCGCTGGCAGGAAGGAGGGCCGGGCGATACGACCATCGTGGTCCTGAATTTCTCCGGTCAGGCCTATAACGACTATCAAATAGGCATGCCTGATGAAGGCTTATGGAAGGTTCGCTATAATAGCGACTGGGAAGGTTATGATGAGGAATTCGGCGATCTCTCGTCATTTGATACTCAGGCCGAAGCAATGGAATGTGACGGATACCCGCATTCTGCTAATATTGCTATTGCCCCCTATTCAGCTATTATATTATCACAAGAAAAAGCACAAATATAAAAGATCAGATCAAAATTATTTTACTGGGATCGGTAAAATCAATATAGAAAATGCACTCGAAACCCTATTAGCTAAAAGACTACTGCACAGATATTCCTTAGCTGGCGAGGTGCTTTTAGGATATCCGCGATTGCAGCCCGGGTAATGTCTGCGGAATTCAAGGTAACGCTGCGCGGCGGTTTTTGAGAGATTGGACGTTACTCGTCTTTGGAACATAGCAAATACGTTCCGGGTAAGTATCCGGAAAAGGCGCTCTAATTTCGTTACTTGGCTAAAAGCCGTTCCAGATCTGGTAAGGTGAAGCAATATAGTTTTGGATCCTACAGCGCCTGGATGGTATTGGTGGCTGCCTTCGCCTTTAAAAAAATCACGGGTGTTCTTTTTTCCAGTCTACGTAAGTACTTTTCGATACAAATTTAAAGCACTTGATACCTTGTATTAAAATGCGTTAACTCATAAAAGCGACCAAATTTAAAAAACGATATCTGGTCGCCGGATCGGTCGCCAAAGCTGTGCATTTGAAAGGATCGGAGAGCATCGAAATAAAATAAATAACCCTGTAGATCAACGATTTACAGGGTTATTAGAAAGCAGATCTTGCTTATTTGTGCGCCCACTGGGCTACACTCATATCTCTATTTCGTGCTGAATTTCAATCAATTATGAAGTGAATAAAAAGCCTGGTGGCCGTTTTGGGGTTTCACCTCGCCGGTAGATATAAAAGTACCGTTTTGCATCCAAAAATACTAAGAAATACAACAAAAATAAGTTGCTAAAATATTGGGACACAGGTTCGAGCCCAACCATGCGCACCTTCATCGACCAAGTCTATTGCCGAATTAACCAGGGCGTTACTCTTTTAGGCCCATACCATTCAAAGGTGCTTAAAGTCGTTGTTATGCGGGCTCCTGCAAAGTCGTACGCGTCAACATATAATATCTTCCCATCGCTGGAGAGAACGCCATAATAAGGAATAATGGTGACTAAGGGCGCGGCAACATCCGGGTTTATACCAGCGAACCTAATGCGTGAGCCATCCTGTTTATAGTTCTCTCTCCAAAGGATCTTATCATCATAAACGTAATATACAGGTTTGCCACCCTGGGTATAATTGGTTTGCCCGTTTTTGTCAAATGCGATCACATTCACATCCGGAAACCAGTCCGGATGCTGGGGTTGTGACCATACTCCAACAATACTTGGGGCATCTTTCGGGAATAGATTCATATCGACCATGGAGATAATAGGTGAAGAGCCACCTGTGATGGTTTTCTTATCTGCAGAAATGGTATAAACCTGCGGTGAGTTGAATTGCTCATCCCCGAGCAGATCAAACAGGATCGTAACGGTGGTTTCGCCCTGAGCACCCTCTTCTACCTTTGCTATTTTGCCGTGTACATCGCCCCGGCGCCATACGGAAAGGGTAAGGTGCGACCAGGCCGAAACACTATCCTTTGCCCCAAACCGTAAAGACAGCGGACGGGGAAAATAATGATTGCCAACGTTCGCTATGCCGGTATATTCCGTATTCGAGAAACTGTAAGTTCCTTTGGTGTCTTTATTCGGATCTTTTTGCGTTTTATCCTTCTTACAACCTATACTTAGAAAAAGTAGGTAACATGCCGATACAGCGATCAGCAAATGATTTGCTTTTTTCATAATGGAGAAAATTATGGTCTAAATTGCTTTACTTCACATCAATAATGGTGGCCTTCCGTGCAATGATCTTCCAGCCTTCCTTTTCTTTTAACCAGAGGTTTGTGTGCCGGCGGGTAACTTTCTTCCCTGCGTTATCCGTTGCTTTTTCAGGCTCATTTTCTTCATAACCCATCGTTACCGCTATCGGGCCGGTGATGGTTACTTTTTCCGTCACACGGCTGAACGTTGTATAGGCGATTTTGCCTTCTTTCATCAGCTGCCGTATCTGCTCGGCGTTGACAACCATGTTTGCCGGATTATTTACCACAAAGCCGGGCGACCATAGCTTTTTCAGCGTGATGGTATCACCGCTGATAGTAGCCTGTGCTTCCAGTTGATCCAGCTTGCGGATCTCGTTTTCGACGGCGCTCTGAGCCATAGAGAATTTGATAGCGAGTAACAGAAAAGCTGTCAAGATGACAACTTTCATGATCGTGTTTAAGTTATTTACTATTTAGCGGAAATAAGTTCTCGTCAACCTGCGTGCCCTGGCCGGCCACACGACACCAGTTGCCAGCGGTTTTGTGGTAAACCTCTAACCGGCGTACTTTAATATTCAAGTCGCGGCCATCCACAATAATATTTACATTGATCAGCAGATTGACTACTGCAGTTGTGCCGTCATAAATGCGGATGAACTCATTACCCGGTATCGGCCTCACGGACTTGAATACCAGTTTCTCTTTTTTCTGCGCGTCGATCCATTGCTGACGGGTGAAAGAAATGTCGCCCTTGGGCCCGACAGCGATCATGTCAGCGCAGTCAATATTTGTTCCGGGGCCCTGGCTGCGTAAAAGCAGGCGGATCTCCCGGCGCTCCTTTGGGAAGCTCGTCGTATCGATCTGCGCAAAGGCAGCAAACGATAAAGAGGTTAAAAAAATTAAGGTGAATAATGCTTTCATAGTGATCGTTTTTATTCAAATATAGTGACGTTGATTATATGAAATCTGGAAAGTGGCCCGGCGTAGCCAATTTGAAAACATACAGCGGATCTTTGTCTATCAGATCATTTCGTCGTCGACGAAATGATCTGATAGACTGTTTAATTGCGTTTGTCGAATAAGTCGCCGGAAATATTTCGCTTTGATAGCCTATGTGTATCTTAGTATGATAATTACGTTCGATGCAGCAAATACCATTTATTTATTCCAACAGTATCAAATGGCGGTTGTCGCGGCATCTCAGCTTTTGGTTACTCTGGTTCCTGTTCCAACTTTTGCTATACTCGTTCTCGCCATCGCCTGCATTGCAGCAACAACCATTTTTCCGTCGCCTGCTCATCACTTCGCCGGAAACCTTGATGTATTTGATCCCAAGTATGTTTTTAGCTTACACACTGATGTATTTGGTCATTCCTAAATTGGTGTTGCCAGGCAGATATGGCTTGGCTACTATAAGTGCGGTCCTTTTAGTTTTTTTAACGGCCGCATTATCAGCGGTCTTATCCATGACAGTGATCGACTACTTTCGTCATCTCAATTCGGATAAGATATCGCCACTCGTTGCCCGTGAGCCTCATCCGGCATTTTATGTACAATTCGGTGTAGCCATGCTGGCTGGTCTGCGGGGGAGTATTACGGTAGGCGGTGTAGCCGCTGCGATCAAGTTGATGAAGTGCTTCTATGAAAGGCAGCAAGCTGCCCTGATACTGGAAAAGGAAAAAGCGAATGCTGAACTGCAAATGCTAAAAGCACAGCTACACCCTCATTTCCTGTTTAACACGCTTAATAATATTTACTCGTTCACACAGGAAGTATCCGAGAAGGCATCCGGAATGATCATGGGCCTATCTCAACTACTCCGCTACATCCTTTACGATTGTAGCAAGCCGTTAGTGCCGCTTGACAAAGAGCTGAAAATGATCAAAGATTATTTTCAGCTGGAGTCGACCCGCTATGATGACGGTTTGGACCTATCGATTCAAATGCCAAAATTTACCGATCATTTGATCGCCCCATTATTACTTTTACCCTTTGTTGAAAATGCCTTCAAACATGGTGCAAGCCAGGTAACCGAACATCCCTGGATCAGTCTCGCTGTTCATATATATAATAACGAACTGTCGATGAAACTAATCAATGGCAAGCCAGCCACCATTAGCAATATGAACCCCGGTATCGGGATCGCCAATGTTCACAAACGTCTGGAGCTCTTGTATCCCGGTAAACATAAACTGGTGATCAATGATGAAGAAGAAATGTACGTTGTCAATCTGACGATCACGCTGGCAACCGCACCTGCTCAAGTGGTCAAAAATGTTTATCATGCAACCGAACAAGAAATACAACTGCCTCATCGTTGATGATGAACCGCCCGCGCGCGAGGTTTTGCGGCGTTATATCAGCCAGGTACCAATGCTAAATCTTATTGGAGAATGCGGCAATGCGGTGCAAGCCATAAGCATGCTCAAACAACACCACATCCACCTGCTGTTCCTGGATATCCAAATGCCGCAGATTACAGGATTGGATCTGATAGGCACGCTCGTTGATGCTCCAAAAATAGTTCTGACTACGGCGTTCGAACAATATGCTGTAAAGGCTTTTGAACTGGATGTGACTGACTACCTGGTTAAGCCTGTGCGCTTCGATCGTTTCCTGAAAGCAGTCATGAAGGCATTGCCGGAGCAGTACGCCCGCTATGATGACCAATCTCCCTTTAATGCCCAAGATGGTGCTGATCATGCTTTTCTTTATTTCCGCGCCGACCGAAAAATGGTAAAGGTCATGTTAAATGAAATTCTACACATCGAGAGTTTGAAAGACTATGTTAAGATAAACACTACCAGAGGTCCGGTCATTACCAAGTACGCCATCACCTCACTCGAAGCTATGCTTCCGTCATCATCATTCATACGGGTC
The DNA here is from genome assembly GCF_015222005.1 of Mucilaginibacter myungsuensis. Classification (GTDB taxonomy): domain Bacteria; phylum Bacteroidota; class Bacteroidia; order Sphingobacteriales; family Sphingobacteriaceae; genus Mucilaginibacter; species Mucilaginibacter myungsuensis. Next base: position 58,680 of record NZ_JADFFL010000005.1, read on the forward strand.
CATCGTTCTTATTTGATAGCCCTTGATAAGATTGATTCTTATACGCAAGACGAAATTAACATAGGGATCGATGTAATCCCCATCGGCAAGATTTACCGGATGCAGGTTTTGAATATTTTAGCGCAGGGCAAGGGTTAGAGCGGCCTAAAAACGAACATCTTTAAAGACATTCCCGACCATTCGTAAAAAAGTTCATTCACTTTTATTAGCGAAGCTATATGTAATAGCCAGTGTAGTGCACTCCAAATGCCGAAAGCTTTGCTTTCGGCATTTGGAGTGCACTTAGCAAATCTGCTGCCAGGATGGATCAATACAACTGCATCCAATGCCTTTTTGGGCGAGATCGCGAGAAATGCCAACAGCACAGTCGAAGAAGCTCAGCAAGGCGTTATGGATGCATTGGGTGACATACCTTACGGCAGGCCGGCCGAACCGGAAGAAGTAGCCGAGCTGGTCGGCTTTTTAGTTTCGCCAAGAGCCAGTTACCTGACAGGAACGAACTATGTCATTGACGGCGGAACGGTACCGACCATTTAAAGATCCAACTCCATAATTACTTATAAAGATCATGGAATTACCACAATTGATAGCGCAGTTTGTAGAAACACAGAACACTTACGACAGCAGGACTTACACGGAGTGTTTTACCGAGACCGCCATCGTTCATGACGAAGACAGGACCCATACCGGCAAAAAAGAGATACGGGCATGGATCGAAGATGCTAATGATAGATAAAGATCGACCATGAAACCCCTTCAATACGATGAGTCGGGTTCGGACGGCGTGTTAACAGCGGAGGTATCGGGTACATTCCCCGGAAGCCCTATCGTACTGAAATTTCATTTGGTATTCAAGGATGAGCTCATTGATTCTTTGATAGTGACCGGCTAAATCTGGATCTGCAAGGCAATACTTATCTAGCTTATTAAGAGAACCGCCGGTCGGTCAACGGCGGTTCTGTATCAATAAAGAAGATGATCCCCTGTCAAAGCGATCAACCAGAAGTTGGTTTGCTGAACAACAGATCTCATCAAAGAGCCTTTTGTATTTTTCCAACTGCGCATCCTGTTTACAGATCCTGCTTACACGTCCATTTTTAGACATGCTGATAGGCAGTTTTAAATTCTTCAGCGAACTGTTCCAGTTTGATCAGCCCGGTTACCTTTGCACCGCTGGCAAAAAAGTCTTTGGTAATGATACCTGCCCTGACACTTTGACCCATCTCTATGATCAAACCGGCCAATTCAGGCGGTAAGCCCCCGGCGAGCATGCCTTGCTTCAACTGCTCATCAGGGATGTTTGTCCAAACCAGTTCCGGTTTACCAATGGCCTGACCGAATAAATTGGCTATCTCGTCTCCTGTCGAAACATCGCTCACAACGTACTTCACTTCAAAGCCGTTTCCTTCAGTTTGCAATTCTGCTGCAAGTGCTGTAGAAAGATCTTCCGGGTGTGTAAGGGCCAACCGGTCACTGCCCTTATAATTGTTACCGAAGATGCCCTTGCTTTTGATTAATGGGATATCTCTCAAAAAGTTAATAAAGAAGAAGCCCGACCGCAAAACGGTCACATTTACGCCGTCCAATGTTTGCAATATCTGTTCAACGCGGTGAACCCCTTGCACAGGGCCGGTACCTTGAGCGGCATCCGCCCCAACACTGCTCAGCATGACCACGCGCGTTACGCCTGTCGCCTTAACTGCATTTGCGTAAGCTTGCCCGGCATCGGCAATATTTTGTATCATATTACCTGGCCCCATAGATGGCGGCAACATGACATATACCGCATCTGCTCCGGTAAAAGCTCCGGCTAAAAAGGCTTCGTCGCTGATAGAGCCGATGACTGCCTTTGCGCCTAAAGCCTCAATTTCGTTTGTGCGATCATCTTTGGTGCTGATCACGGTAACTTCATGTCCGGCTGCGATCAGCTTTTTTACTAATGGTTTGGCTACATTTCCTAATGAGCCTGTAGTTGTAATTTTCATCTTGATAATTGTTTTAAGAGATGATGAAGCTGTCAGCTAAGCTGACTGTTTCATTTTCATGTTTTAATGGGAGCTGTTAATTAATTTAATTCGGGGTAATCGGTATAACCCTCTTCGCCGGGGATATAAAGCGTGTTATAATCCGGCTCATTCAGGGGGGCGTTTTTTTCTATTCTTTTCATAAAATCGGGGTTGGCCAGAAAGGTTCTGCCAAAGGCGACCAGATCAGCTGACCCATCCTGTAATTTGGCTTCAGCGGTCTCAGCCGTGAAGCCGTTGCAATAGATAATGGTGTTCGCGAAAACCTCCCGAATGTCCTGATGCGTATTTTGGGGAATGCCCGGATTATTTGAGATGTGCAGATAGACGACACCTAATAGGTTTATTTCCCGCGCGAGCTGAACATAGGTTTCATGTACGTCAGCTTCTTCATACGAAGGCATATCGTTGGATGTTAAAAAAGGTGAAATGCGCAGGCCAACCTTATCAGCGCCGATGGAAGCTGCTATTTTTTGTACGATCTCCAGCGTCAAACGGCTGCGGTTCGCTATGGATCCGCCATAGCTATCCGTACGGTTATTGACGTGCGGATTTAAAGACTGCTCCAGCAAATAGCCGTGTGCGCCGTGTAATTCAACGCCGTCAAAGCCCGCGGCTATGGCATTTTCAGCAGCCTTAACATGATCTTCTATAATACGGGCTATGCCTTCTTCATCCAATGCAGTTGGTGCCGAGTATTCGAACATGCCGGTATCGGTGTAAATTTCTCCTGCGGCCTTAACGTCTGATAAACCCGCCACCTGATGGCCTTCCGGCAAGTTGGAGCTATGGGCAATTCTGCCGGTATGCATCAACTGCAGAAATATTTTGGAACCTCCTTCATGAACTGCACTGGTCACCCTTTTCCAGCCTTCTATCTGGGCATCCGTAAAAATACCTGGGATGCGCGGATAGCCTAAGCCCTCAGGGCTGGGCGAAGTGCCTTCGGTGATGATCAGTCCGGCACCGGAACGTTGTTTGTAATAAGTGGCCATCAGATCATTGGGCACATTGCCGATGGCACGGCTTCTGCTCATAGGTGCCATCACGACGTGGTTCTTCAACTGAAGTGTGGCTTTGCTATAGGGCGTGAATAACTTTTTCATTTTGCTTATCTTTTATTTGATATAGCAAAGTTGCGCCTAATAGTAAGCTGATAATAGCCTGAAAAGGCAAAAAATCAGTCCGATACGACGAAGTGTTTAAGCTTGTGAAGAATAGCGCTTGGGTGTAAAACCGTAATGTTTTTCAAACAACCTGCTAAAGTGGCTGAGGTTGGTAAATCCAAGTTCATAGCCAACCTCCGCAACAGACCGCTTACCCTGTTTCAACAAAAATGCCGCTTCCTCCATGCGGGCGCGCTGGAAGTAATTGTAAACCGTATCACCGAAGGCCTGTTTGAAAAGTTGTTTGAGTTTGGTTTCGCTCATGGCGGCAATTTGTGCCAGCTCAGGCAATACAGGCGGTGTACTCAGATCGCTTATAACTTCGTTACGGATATGCAGAAGCCTGGCTGCATCCGCGCTGTTAATGTTCTGGTGCGTTAAGCTTTCACGTTTCGATAGCTTTTGAAAAAGCAGGTACAGCAGTTCCTGAACTTTGATTTGCATGTAGAATTGACTCAATTCATCGTTCATATCCACCGAGCTCAAGTTTTTAAGCAGCAGTTTGGTCTCAGCGGTCATGTTCTCAAAATAAAGAAATGTATGTCCCGGGCTGGTTATCGTTTCAATCGTAGAATTCAACTTATTAAGAGCCAGCAGGGTTTTCAGATAGGATGGCATAATGGCTATCACCGCATAACGTATCGTGTGACCTGCCGGGAAACGGATGGTCGAGCTCAGATCATTAGAGGTAACCTGGATAGCGGATTCATCGCGTTCGGAAAACTGAATATTGGGATCATTGTCGAATGCTATGCCGAGCGTTTGTTCGTTGCTGTAAAAAAAAATGGTGATCAGCTCATTACCCTGGCCGGACGTGTTGCGTTTGATGATCAGGTCTTCCTTTAATACATAATGATGAAGGGTGATCTTGAATTCAGGGCCAAAGGATAGTTTACGAATGTACCCGTTGCCCAGCTCGGCAGGAATGACCAATAGCCCATCATTTATCGTTGCCCCGATGTGCCGGGCAAAATAGGTCATGAAATCAAACTCCGGCGTGGCGGCAAAACTAAAGATCATTGATTTTTATGTGGTCTCAATAATCGAAATTATGCATATTACCGGAAATTTTTGCACTGCTATCGTTCTTATAAGCTGATCAATGAAAAGGATCATGTCTATGACGTATAAATCTGAATCATCCGGTCAAGATCAAAGTGTTTAAGCTAATTGAGCCGTACAGGTACATCGTATGAGCTGTATAAGCAAATGCCGGACATTTTAAAACCTGACCTTTACATCATGAAAAACATCACGAAAATTCAATTGGGTCAAAATGGACCCCTAGTTTCCAAACTGGGCCTGGGATGTATGCGCATGTCCTCTATTTGGGGCGGCCCCACACCCGACGAAACAGAAAGCATCGCTACGATCCATGAAGCTTTGGATCGCGGCATCAATTTTTTAAATACTGGCGACTTCTACGGTGCCGGGCATAACGAAATGCTGGTGGGCAAGGCCATCAAAGGAAGACGCGACGATGCTTTTATCAGCGTAAAATTCGGCGCTATCTTTCACAACGGACAATGGCTGGGATTGGATCTGCGTCCCATTGCCATCAAGAATTTCATCAACTACTCGTTGACCCGTTTGGGTATCGAAACGATCGACCTCTACCAGCCCAGCCGCATGGACGACAGCGTGCCGGTAGAGGACATCATCGGTACCGTCGCTGATTTGGTCAGAGAAGGCAAGGTTCGCCATATTGGTGTATCGGAGATCACGGCTGACCAACTCCGAAAAGCCAATAGCGTTCACCCGATAAGCGCGCTTGAGATCGGCTATTCACTGGCTGAGCGCGGGATAGAAAGTGACCTGCTGCCGGCGGCAAAAGAATTAGGTATTGCTGTGGTGGCTTTTGCTAATACTGCCGAAGGTTTACTGAGCGGTGAAATGAAGGCCCCGCTTGCCGAAAATGATTACCGTAACCATTTCTCCCGTTTTCAGGGGAAGCACTTAATTCATAACCTGGAAAAGGTGGAAGTCTTGAAACAGTTAGCCAGTAATAAAGGCTATACACCAACACAGGTTGCCATCGCCTGGGTAAATGCGCAGGGCGGTCATATCATGCCTTTAGTTAGTATGAGCCGCAGGTCGCGCCTCCCCGAAAATATGGCAGCGATGGATATTGTATTTACACCGGAAGAAATACATACCTTAAACACTACTTTTGCAACAGGCGCTATACAAGGCGGCACTTATTTACAACGCTAAATGATCAGTCCAGCAGAGATCCTTCCGGGTGTAATATTCTATTCTTACCTTTCTGCGGAGCGGAAGGAGAAGGTATGTTTCTGGAACCACCATACCCTGATCTTACAGGTGTCCGGCCAGTTTACGCTGGAAACCTCCGCGCAAACGATTTCCATGACCGGTGGAGAAATGCTGCTGATCGGCAAGAACCAGCTGGGTACAATTACCAAAACACCGCTGCCCGGCGCGAACTATGAAACCATTGTGATATCCCTGCAGGAAGACCTGCTGCGCAGGATCGTGCTGGAAGATAAGCTGGAAGCGGACCGGAAATACATCGGTCCGCCAAATATATTAATTCCTTCCAACGAATTCCTGCAGGGTTATTTTCAATCCATTGTTCCTTACGCCCGTAGCTCCGGCGCGGAGATGACCGATGAAATGGGCATTCTCAAAGTAAAGGAAGGTGTTAAGTTGCTGATGCTTGCCATGCCGGTGCTTCGCAACTTCCTTTTCGACTTCTCAGAACCTCACAAGATCGACCTGGAGAAATTTATGCTTCATAACTTTCATTTTAACGTCCCCATCGAACGGTTTGCACAGCTGACCGGTCGCAGCCTGGCAGCGTTCAAACGGGATTTCCTAAAGATATTTGGCGTTCCGCCGCGTCATTGGCTGCAGGATAAACGGCTGAACGAGGCGAAGCACCTTATCGAAACCAAACATCAAAAGTCATCGGCCTTTTACCTTGATCTGGGTTTTGAAAGCTTGTCGCATTTTTCCCATTCGTTCAAGAAAAAGTTCGGTAAGGCGCCAACTGAAGTTACGCCGCTCAATTCGCAGATCGATCAGTAGTGTTCAGGTAATCCGGAAGCGTGATCTCCTGCTTTGGCGCCTTTTTGTCTTTCCCGAAAAAACTAAAGACCCACTTGGCCGGCCTGCTGCCGAAAGCAGACACCACCGTATTCAATAACCCTACGCCTATCTTCGTTCTCGGATAGACCAGTCCGGGAATACCCGGAGGTAACTGCTGGCATTTCTCGACATACGGACGCATCTTTTGCTCATAAACTTCGAAAGCTTTTTGATAAGTGCTGGCTGTATATAACTCGCCGGCCAGAATATATGCGCCGGTCATGGCCAGGTCGGTTCCCTTACCGGCGATAGGCGTTGCGCAATAAGCTGCGTCACCAACGATCGCTACCCGGCCTTCACTCCATTCAGGCGCTTTCACCTGGCTGATCCTGTCAAAATAGAGATCGCTCGTTTTGTTTATTTCCATGATCAGACGCTCTGACTCCCAGCCGCTCCCCCTGATGCGGCCGATCAGCGCAGATCTTTGTTCTTCAAGAGAAAGTCCTTTGTATTCGTCTTCGGTTGCCGTAAAAGTGATGGAAGCCCTTGTTTCACCGTGATTATCAGGGCGCAGAAGGAATACGATACCGTTCTCTGCATTGCACCATCGTGCCCAACTGCTGTCTGTAGCTGATCTGGTAATGGTCAGATAAGCGGTATATAATCCAAGAAACTTAAACTCCGGGCGCTTCGCAAAAGCTAATTCGCGTGTCTTTGATCCAATCCCTTCAGCAGCGATCACCAGGTCGAACAATTCAGATCTGCTGCTTGAAAAGGTAACGTTAACGTTTGCATTCGTTTGTTCAAGTTGGGTAATGTGCTCTCCAAAGCGATACTCAACATCGACCTTCGTCAGATCGTACAGTATCCGGACAAGGTCGCCGCGAAGGATCTCCAGTTCCTGGGTCATACTCAGCGAACTCTCTACAGGGAATTCAGCTACGGTTTTATTACGGGTATTTACAAAACGTAAGCCCACCTCGGTTGTGTTCTGAGCACGAATTGCCTCTTCTATGCCCATTTTGCGGGCTATCTCGGCTGCCGGCCCTTTAACGTCGATGTTCTGACCGCCTAGTCTGAGTTCAGGCGCACGTTCAGCGACCGTTACGTTAAATCCATACCTGTTAAGCCAATAGGCCAGCGTGGGACCGGCAATACTTGCGCCTGTCACTAATATTTTCTTATCTTTCATATCCTCGATCTCTGTCATTAACCTATTTCTTCACAGGTGTAACCACCGGTTAACAGGACCTGCCTGATACGTTCCGGATGAGCCTCCCGGCCTTTTACTCTTAAAATGTTATCACGATCTTCCAGATCAAAGCTTACCTCATATTCCGGATAGAGGTTCCTGATCGAATCAACAAGATCATCGGCTATGTCCTTGCCCTGAACGCTGGTCCTGAATACGAGCACTTCGGGTTGTGGAGCAGGTTTTTGCTGTTCAGTTTTCCTGAAGCCGGAAGGCGGCCGTCCAACCACCCTGGTAAACAGGCGGGTGAAGTATTTATGATCAGCATAACCCAGACCGAAAGCGATCTCTTTAATGCTTTTAGTGGTATATCTGAGTGTTCGCTGCGCTTCGCCGGTGACCACCTGTTGTATCAGATGAGTCGCTGAATAGCCTGTGTTTATTTTCACCGTATCGTTCAAATGGCTTACGGAGATGTTCAGCGCGTTGGCATAATCTGCAGGCCGTTTCCAGATCTTAAAATTCCTTTTGATCAGATCCTTAAATTGCTGCACGATCAATGAACTCCTTGATGAAGAAGCTTCTTCAAGGGACTCAAGCAGCAAAAACAGATCAGCAGCTTTATAATAAAGTGCATTGATGAGGGCATGCAGCATTTTAGTTTGAAACTTACCCGGTCTCTTTTCCTCAGCCGCCTGGTAAATGGACAGCAACAACTGCTGAAAAAACAAAGATCCTTCGTTGTCAAATTTTAATAAAGCGATAGTTTCTATGGTTCGTTCAATGATGATCCGGATACCAGCGTCCAGGAATCTGCCGTCGAAAAACATGACCCAGCCTGAGATCGCCTGAACGTTCAGGCATTGATGCACCTGACCAGGCTGTATAAGCATTAACGAGGAGGGCATCATGACAACTTTACGCCCTTCCACCATCATCGTCATTTGGCCGGACGTTAACAGAAAAAGGCCGTGTGTATCATGTCTGTGGGGCGTGATCGCTTTGAGACCGTCATCTTCAGGGATAAAAGATGCCAGCATGGGAGAAATGATCAATCCATGAGGGTTTGCTGACAGTTCGTATAAATATATCTCTTCTTTGGTCATGGATACTCGCCCGTTAATATATCAAAGTTAACTGAATATTATCAGGCATTTATCCTACAAATGAAGGCAATAGGGGGACAAACAGCGGAAGCTCTCCCGTTATATTTACTTTTACTTGCTTGCACCAGCGCGGCCTCGGGCACGCGCAACCGGATAATGATTGGCGCTGTTCTGCTGCGATCAAAAAAGAGCAGCCATTATACTTTGCATCTCATCACAAGAACAGGTGAATTCCATATGTGTGACCAGGAACAGCTTATTCAGGAGGCGGGTACAAGAGGCCTGTCCTTTAGGTGCGCTTCCGGTATGATCCGGGAGACTTGCCGGTCGTTTTCTTAAATAACCGGCTAAAATATTTGTCATCCTCAAAACCCAGGTCGTACGCAATTTCCCTGACGGTGCGGCTGCTGTAGGTGATCAGTCGTCGTGCCTCACGCATGAGTTCCTGCTAGATATGATAGGTCACACTGAAGCCGGTGACACCTATGACCGTGTCATTGAGGTGGCTTAGGGTCATGTGCATCCGCTCCCGCATATTGAGATGCTTTTCGTAAAGACATGAAATCCCGACGCAAATGCTGACGAAATAATTTGGTGATCTCTATATTCCTGGCCGAATGACCGGACATTGCCTGCCTCTCCTGAATAAAATACGATCCCGCTATTTCGTAAAGACATACCGAGAGCAATGACTTCAGTATAGCTGCCTGAAATAGTTGTCCTGGACTCGAGTAAACCGAGAAAAGATGTTTCATCAGCTCATCAAAGTGTCCTGACTCATCGGGCAAGATCGATCAGCATGACCTCGGAAAGGCACTGATTAAGCAGGTCTTTGATCTGCTGATCCAGCAGGCCCGGATCAAATGCCAAGAACCAGCCCCGCCCAAGTTCTGCGGAAGTGATACTATGGATCTGTCCGGGAAAAGATAAGAACAAGGACCTGTCGGCCAATTCATGCGAAGTATGATCGACCTCCATCGCCATGGACCCCTGCGCTATCAGCACCACGTAATAAAAGTCATGCCGGTGCGGCTCCGATCTTGCGTAATGGAGCCGTTCACCAACATTTGTCTCTACCGGCTTTATGTACATCCCTGAACTCCATCGTTCCATTCCGTAGACCGGGATCTTTTTGCTTTTAGCCATCGGGCAAAGTTAATTCATGCCGCGCTGATATTCGCTATGCAGCTCCGCTGCCGTCCGGGATCCGAAAAGATTATTCAGGCGTGCGCGCGCCGTCATTTGTTTGAACGTACCATGACGGGCGGGATCGCCGGCATCATGCATGGTATCTGCCATCCACATCGCAAAATCCTGATAGTTGTCGCTTTTCCTTTAGGTGTATTAACCAGCGTTACCGGTGTATCCGGTTCCGGCAAAAGCAGCCTGGTCAGCCAGGTCCTGGTGGAACTGATGGCTGAGCATTTAGGCCTGCAGGTGAATATTGCCGACGATATTGAAGCTGATCCATTGGAAGACACGCAAGTACAAACACTGGGCGGTCGGATCACCAGCGGAATGAAGCATGTCAAACGATTGGTGGTCGTTAATCAGAAGCCTATCGGGCGTACACCGCGTTCTAACCTGGCCACTTATACCGGCCTGTTCGATCATGTCCGTAAACTATTCGCTGTTACACCAATGGCCAAAGCGCGCAAGTTCGATGCCGGCCGCTTTCGTTCAATGTCGTCAAAGGGCGCTGCCCGCATTGTGAAGGTGAAGGCATGGTCATGGTCGAACTGCTGTTCCTGCCGAGTGTATATACGCCTTGCCCGACCTGCGGCGGAACCCGTTATAACCCCAAAACACTGGAGGTGCTGTATAAGGAAAAAAATATCGCGGAGGTGCTGGGCCTGACCGTAGACGAGGCGGCAAAATTCTTCGATGAAGAAGCGGCGATCAGCCGCGCATTGGAGGTCGTGCGTGAAGTTGGCCTGGGGTACCTGCGACTGGGACAGCCCGCGACAGAGCTTTCCGGCGGTGAAGCGCAGCGGATCAAACTGACAACAGAACTGCAGCGCGCCCAGCATGGTCGAACGCTGTATGTGCTGGACGAACCGACCACGGGACTGCATCCGTCAGACGTGGAGCGCCTTTTAGTCCAATTGAACCGCCTGGTCGATGCCGGCAATACGGTCATCCTGGTAGAGCATGATATGGAAGTGATCGCGGCCAGCGACTGGGTGATCGACATCGGACCGGGCGCAGGTGAATCAGGCGGCCGGATCGTAGCCGAAGGCGAGCCGGCAGCGATCGTCAAAACGAAGAGAGCCGCACCGCTCCCTACCTGGCCAAACACTTATGAAAGCAGATACCCCATCTTACTTAAATTTCGATAGCGGCAAATATGCCTGGAAGCCGGACATCTATTATAAAAAACACCCTGAGCTCTATCGTGTGGGTAAAGGCGAACAAGGCGTACTGATCTGCGAACCCTACAAGAGCGAGATTGGGCCGAACTGGCGTTTTAAGACCGAAGAGATCGCTAAAGAAAGCAGCGCGAAGATCTATGCGCAGTTCCAAAACTATCTCGACCAAGGTGATTTTGTCGGCGCTGATATGGCGCGTAAATACCTGCAGATGGGTTATACCCGGGCAAGACGCTATGCGAATTACAAGGGCGGCAAAAAGTATAATGCTGCAAAAAATTACGCCCTCCTGGCTCGTGGTACCGGCGAGGAGGAAAAAGCGAAGGCAGCCGCTGTATTTTACACCTGCTGGAAAGCCGCGGAAGCGAATGAGCGTTACCAAACGGAGAAGCTGAACTGGAAAAAAAACAGGGGCTGATCATTTCGTCCGCAAAAACCTACATCAGGCGACCGATCAAATAACTTTCAAAGTGGTTCCGGCTTTGGCATCATATTTATATCATTACAGATATGAAAACATCGCCAACTAAAACAACTGACCTGGTTAAATCAATCGACAAACAATTAAAAGCGATCCTTACCGAAGATATCCGGAAGATCGATGATGTCAATGTCAGAAGTGCGGCATTCCTGCAACTCATAGCAGCTTAATATTATCTTATTCTACTATTAAGCTCTTATATAAACCATCTACCCATGGATCTATGCGTTCAGATTTTGAACGCTTTTTTTTGTTTCATGCTATCAGTCGTCCGGTAGAACGCGACCTCCACTTAGGCTTACCGCAAAGTAATAATTTCCAACTTTTTTGCAATTCGCTTGTTAAGGTCGGATGCAACAAGAAAATCCTGTCAAAACAAAATATAACGATACCGAGCTGGAAGAATTCAGAACACTTATAACAGAAAAGATCAAAGCAGCAAGAGAAGAACTTACCGACCTGGCCGGTACCCTGAGCGCTTCAAATTCCAACGGGGATGATGCGGCCATTGCCGGCAAACGCTGGAAGACGGTTCCGCTACCATGGAGAAAGAGCAGATCAACCAACTGGCCATCGTTTGACTGTTTAGTTAAGACTTTTCGTCCTTTAAGCAGTCCGATTTTTAAGAGGGGTTACAGTTGAGATGTCGGTACATATACTAACTTACGATAGCATACCTGGCCATTTGCTATGTTGTACCTATGTTGTACCAAAACAAAAAAGCCCGTTACGAATCCTCGTAACAGGCTGATTTAGAAGTAGCGGAGCAGGATTCGTACCTACGACCTTCGGGTTATGAGGTAAAAAGTATTAATTACAGCACCCATTTATTCAAAAAAGCATTAAAATCTTCTTTAAACTGTTCGCTGACGGCTATCGTCGTAGTCCCTACCTGAACGGATGTTTTGGTTGCTGATTTAATAGCGGCGGTCGCGACTATGAAAGAGCGGTGCAGGCGTAAAAACATGTCGACCGGTAGCTTTTCCTGAAGCCGTTTCAGGCTAGTTAGGGTAAGTAAAGGTTTATCCGTTGATCTCAAAAACACCTTTACATAGTCTTTTAAACCCTCGATATATAAAATATCCTCCACATCAACTTTCACCAACTGGTGCTCTACTTTTAGATAAATATATGGCCGTTGCTCCAATATCGGTTTAAATTCATTGGATCCCGCTTGCAAACTATTTTCATACATAAAGAAATAATCCCTAGCCTTTTCCGCAGCTTTTGAGAAATCTACATAATTGAATGGTTTAACCAAATAATCTAAGGCATCTACCTTAAACCCGTCAATAGCGTATTGATCGTAAGCCGTAGTAAATATTATACGCAGGTTTTTCTTTTTATCCGATTGACTAATAATACGGGCCAATTCAATACCACTAAGGTCTGCCATTCGGATATCCAAAAAGATAAGTTGAAGTTGTGGACTTTGATGAACCTCTTGTAGCGCAGCTATCGCGTTATTATATCGGCCTATCAAATTCAAATAGGGAGTTTGTTCAATATAAGAAGAGATCAGATCAAGCGCAGCCGGTTCGTCATCTACAGCGATACAGTTAATACTCATTGGTATTCAAAGTTAAAGTGACCACAAACTCTTTCGCAAAATCATCCGGCTCGGCTATCAAGTCATACTTGCCCGGATATATTAGATCTAACCTGCGTCGGGTATTAGCTACTCCGATGCCTTTGTCATCATCCAACTGCTTTGCTAAACCATTGAATAGTGAGTTTCGCACTTCAAACGTTACCAATTTATCTTTCTCGGATATGCCGATGTAGACATAGCTTGGATTAACAGCACTGATCCCATGCTTAAAAGCATTTTCGATGAAAGGTAAGAATAGCATTGGAGCCAAAGGAAGGTCGCCCAAACCCGGCTGTTTATCAAAAATGATCTGTACATCTTCCGCGATACGTACTTTCATTAACGCGATAAAGTCTTCTATAAACTCAATTTCTTTAAATAAAGAGGTTTGCTCATTCTTGGTTTCATAAAGCACGTAGCGCATCATGTGTGAGAGGGAATATATAGAGGTCTTAGCAGAAGCCGGGTTGGTATCCATCAAGGCGTAAATGGTATGTAGCGTATTGAATAAAAAGTGAGGATTGATCTGTGCTTTTAAAAAAGCCAATTCGGCACCGATGCGTTCCTTTTCAGACACCTCGAACGCCAGTTGCTTCTTTTGCAGCCTTTTGGCTATCACAGAAACATAGCTTAAGGCGAGTGTCAATACCGAAAGTGCTGTGATCCAGGTTTTGGTCCAGTGATGATTAGGAACGTAAGGGTGCCCCGGCTTAGAATATAATTTGATAAAAATGTTATCAATACCCAGCAAGTTGGCAAACATTAAATTAATCCACACCAGTAAGCATACGGCTAGGATAAGGCTGATCACATAAAGGACACCCCAATATTTATGGGATAGCTTTGGAAAAAGCAGGTAGATGTTGCAGAAATAAAGCGCGGCGATAGAACAGTTTTCAAAGACCTGTTTCAGCCAAAACTCCCAGGGCTTATCTGCATAAGTATTTAACTGCGAGATTAGCAAACCCAGTAATGCCGCCATCACAACGAAATCAATTGAAAATATGGCTTTTAAGATCCGCTTATTCATCTGCTGCAAAATCGCTGTTTTATTTGATTTGGCAACTACTAATATACAGATCGGGCAAAATCATAGATAGTTCGGGCATTCCGGTCGGTTGAAAACCGCAGACTGTCGGGGATATTCCCCGAACGGTCTATTAAAAATTAAAGCTTCGCCGATAATGCTTTGATTTGGATAAACGTAATCCCATGAAAACAACATTTTTTGCTTTAATCCTGCTTTTTGCCGGAGTTCAATTTGCAACTGCCCAGGCTAAATTACCTAATTCGACCGCCAAAACTTTCACAAAGGAGGAGCAGGCCGTACTTGATATTTCCAAAAATAAATGGGCCTGGATGGCCGATAAAAATGTCGATTCCTTAAATGTGCTTTTTAAAGAATCCTGCGTATTTGTGCACATGGGTGGCAGCTGGGGGAAAACCCAGGAGATCAATACGATCAAAGGTGGCAATATCTGGTATAAAAAGGCAGACGTTTATGGCGCATCGGTTAATATTATTGGTAACACTGCTATTGTATTGAATGATATCGATCTGCTGGCCGCTGTTGGCGGCAACGAAGTGATCCATGCATTCATGGTGACTGAAGTGTATGTCAAAGAAAACGGAGCATGGAAAATGGGCTCACTTACTTTCGCAAATCATGCGTCCCGTTAAAATGGTGAAACAGTAGTAATGGTAGGTATTCCAGTGATTGGTATAAGCTTATACCAGTTTAAAGGCATCAACTTTGTATGATCAAATTATGCAAAAAGTTAAATTAAATAATGGAGTGGAAATGCCGATCCTGGGGTTCGGCGTTTTTCAGGTGACCGATCCGGCCGAATGTGAAAGAAGCGTATTGGATGCCATTGAATCGGGCTATCGCCTGATAGATACAGCGCAGTCATACGGTAATGAAGAAGCAGTGGGCAAGGCCATAAAAGCCAGCGGCGTGCCACGCGAAGAATTGTTTATCACTACCAAGCTTTGGATACAGTCAGCTGGTTTTGATGGCGCGATCAAAGCATTTGAAAATTCGCTTGAACAACTGCAACTGGATTACCTTGATCTGTATTTGATCCACCAGCCCTATGGTGATGTTTATGGGGAATGGCGCGCCATGGAAAAATTATACAGCGACGGCAAGATCAGGGCCATTGGTGTAAGTAATTTTCAGCCGGATAGGTTAATTGACTTGATCATTCACAATAAGGTAGTGCCTGCTGTAAACCAAGTCGAAACGCATCCATTCCATCAGCAACACGAGGCGCAACAATTTATGGTGGAGAACAATGTACAGATAGAATCTTGGGGTCCGTTTGCTGAAGGTAAAAATGACCTTTTCCACAATGGGTTATTGAGATCTATAGGTGACAAATACAATAAGTCAATTGCACAGGTCGTATTACGCTGGCTAATTCAGAGAGGTGTAGTTGCCATTCCGAAATCCGTCCGTAAAGAACGCATGGCCGAAAACTTTAATGTTTTCGACTTTCAATTAAGCGGCGAAGACATGGAGACCATAAAGGGCTTAGATACTAATGCTAGCAGTTTCTTTGATCACCGCGACCCAAAAATGGTTAAATGGTTGGGTGAGCGAAAATTGAATAGTTAACATGGAAAATTCAGAAAGCAACATATCAAAGATCAATCGTCGTAACCTGCTTAAAGGCGGCCTTGCTTTGGCAGGTAGCACTTTATTAGCCAGTAATTCGTTAGCTGCACAAGTATCAAATAATGACCGCGCGGTTACCGGCAAACGCAAGTTGGGGAAACTGGAGGTATCGAACATTGGCCTTGGTGTGCAGAACATGAGCCGTACTTATCAAACTACCATTCCGTCGCGGCCGGAAATGATCAGGATAATTCAAAAGGCGTTCGATAATGGTATAACCCTATTTGATACGGCGGAAGCTTACGGTCCCTGGGAATGTGAGAAAATATTAGGTGAGGCGACATCGTCTTTTAGAAATAAGATCGTGATCGAAACTAAGTACGGTTGGAATATTGACCAAAAGACCGGACAACGTTTGCCTGGCCTTAACAGCCGCCCGGAGCATATCAAAGTAGTGGTGGAGGCCATGTTAAAACGGCTTCGCACAGATCGTATTGATCTGTTATATCAACACCGCGTAGATCCGGCTGTACCCATTGAAGATGTTGTCGGTGCTATCAAAGATCTAATTAAACAAGGCAAATTATTGCATTACGGGCTGTCTGAACCCGGAGCGCAAACTGTTAGGCGAGCACACGCCGTTCATCCGGTTACTGCCATACAAAATGAATATTCGTTGCTATGGCGCGGGCCGGAAGAAACAATCCTTCCGCTTTGCGAGGAACTTGGTATTGGCTTTGTTTGCTGGAGCCCGCTGGGTGTAGGTTTTCTAACGGGCGCAATAGACGAAAATACTCGCTTTGCACCCGGGGATATTCGTGCTATTGAAGGCCGGTTCTCCCCTGAAAATATGCCAAATAACCTAGCACTCGTAAAATTACTACAAAGCTGGGCGGCACGCAAAAAAGCTACACCGGGGCAAATATCATTAGCGTGGCTTCTTGCAAAAAAGCCATGGATTGTGCCAATACCCGGGACAACACAGATGGTGCACATGCTGGAGAATAGCGCGGCAGATTCGGTTAAATTCAGTGTCGATGAGTTAAATCAGTTCAATCAAGAATTATCCGGTATTTCCATAAAGGGTTTGCGCCTACCGCAAGCGGTCTTAAATTATTCTGCTGTAGAGGCGCCCACGAAACCATAAACACTTAAAAAGATAATGAAAAAAATCCTGTTATCCGGCATTGCGGTGCTTACCTGTACAACGCTCATGGCTCAGCATAGCCTTGAGAAATTGTGGCAATCAGATTCACTGACCCTAAGGTCGCCTGAATCAGTGCTTTATGATGCTAGATCCAATTCCTTATACGTATCCAGTATGGGTTCGGGCACCATTGTGCACATGGGGATCGACGGAAAGACAATTAAAGCCGATTGGGTGACTGGCTTGCGGGGCAATATGGGATCGGCCATTTACAACGGTCTGTTATATACCAAAGAAGGTGCCGGTGTAGCAGTAATAGATGTAGAGAAGGCGACAGTGGTCAAACGGATACCGATCGAGGGAGCCGGAATGTTGAACGATCTTGCAGTGGATGCTAAATGGATCATATACGTTAGTGATACACGTGGCGGTAAGGTTTACAGGATCGAAGACAAAGCCACAATTTATGTAGAGAATTTACCGGGCGCTAACGGGCTATTAACCGCAGGTGCCGATCTCTACATCATCACCTCCAATAGCCTGGTTAAGGCTAATGCAAACAAAGAGATCACCAAAATAGCCGACGGATTTGATAACGGTATGGATGGCGTTGTGATGATCGGAGATAATGAATTTATCGTCAGTAACTACCAGGGGATCTTGTACTATGTAAACCCAAATTCCACTAAGCAAATATTATTAGATACCCGTGCATCCCGTATAGGCGCTAACGATATCAGCTATGATAGCAAGTCGAAAACCTTGTTCGTTCCCTCATTTTTCACCAATCGTATCATCGCATATAAAGTAAAATAAAACCATGAAAAAACTGTTGACCACCTCTGTCGCCCTGCTTATCACCGGCGCGCTATTTTTAGGAAATAAAGAAAAAGATCATTTCACCGCAGCCATAACAAAAGCAAGCGCAGCATTGCCTTTAGACCAGATAAAAATGCCCGCTGGTTTCTCTATCAGTGTATATGCCGAGGTGCAAGGTGCCCGTTCCATGGTCATGTCGCCAACAGGAACGCTATTTGTGGGAACACAGCGACCAGGCAGCGTGTTTGCCGTGAAAGACACGGACGGAGATAATATAGCTGATAAAAAATGGACGATAACCACGGGGATGAACAACCCTAATGGCGTTGCCATTAAAAATGGCGCGTTATATGTAGCCGAGATCAGTAAAGTAACCAAGTTTGCAGATATAGACAAGAATCTGGAAAGTCCGGGTAAGGGCGAAGTTATTAACGACAAATTCCCGACAGAATGGGCGCATGGCTGGAAGTACATCGCATTCGGGCCTGACGGGAAACTATATGTGCCGGTAGGCTCTCCTACTAACATTGGCATACCTGACGACCGTCACGCGGCTATCTTTCGCATGAATGACGACGGCACCGGGCTTGAAAAGTTTGCCAGCGGAATCCGTAATTCGGTTGGCTTTACCTGGCATCCCACTACTAAAGAGATGTGGTTCACGGATAATGGCCGCGATCAGTTAGGTGATGATGTTCCTTTTTGCGAGCTAAACACCGCACCAAAAGCTGGCATGAATTTCGGCTTCCCATATTTCCACAGCGGTACCATTAAAGATCCGCAGTTTGGGGGTACGCACGAAGCATCTGAATTTACCGCGCCTGCTCAAAACCTTGGAGCGCACGTTGCCCCACTTGGACTAAAGTTTTATACGGGCAAAATGTTTCCTGCACAGTACAAAGATCAGTTGTTTATAGCTGAACACGGTTCGTGGAATCGTAGTAAGAAAAATGGTTACCGGGTTAGCTTGGTGAAAATAAAGGATGGCAAAGCTGCCGGTTACGAAACTTTTGCAAGTGGCTGGCTGGATGAGGCGGCACAAAGGGCATGGGGCCGACCAGTAGACGTGCTTTTATTGGCGGATGGATCAATGCTGGTTTCAGACGATGTTGCCGGAGTGATCTATAGAATTACTTATAAAAAATAGTTGATCAATACCCCTATTGAAATACGATTTAAGTTAAAAATAAGAGCCTAATAAAATTCAAATGACAATGACCCGCTTTTTGATGATCGCATTGCTGTTAAGCTTGATGACAAGTTGTTCTAAAGCGCAGCAACCATCTACATTAGCGGGTAAAAAAATCTTGATCGTGTATTTGACCCGGACGAAAAATACTTTTGCTGTTGCTCAAATGATTCAAAAAAATGTAGGCGGAACGCTGTTAGGCTTGGAATTAGTGAAGCCCTATCCCGAAAATTACCGGCAACACGTGGCACAAATGGTGCAGGAAAACAGGGACAATTATTTACCTCCGCTAAAAACGCGGGTTGATATGGAGAAATACGACATCGTTTTTGTGGGTTTCCCTACCTGGGATATGAAAATCCCGCCACCCATGAAAAGCTTTTTAAAGCAGTACGATCTGAAGGGTAAAACAATAGCGCCATTCAATACCAATGCCGGTTATGGCGTGGGCAGCGGCTTTGAAACGGTAAAAGAATTTTGTCCAGATAGTAAAGTGCTGGAAGGATATTCTACCACAGGCGGTATTGAACGTGACGGAGTGTTATTCGTAATGAAGGGGGAAAAGGAAACGCGGACAAGTGCTGAGGTTAGAGAGTGGCTACAAAAGATAAAGGTGATCCATTAACGGACTATAAAAACAAAATCGATGAAAAACTACCTTGTCATTTTAAGTACCGGTTTATTGCTGATGATCGGATCGTGCAAGAAAAAAGGGAATTCGGTGGAAACACCCGACCCGCCTACCACGATTCCTCCAACAACAACGCCAACTACCACGCCCGTCGAAACAAACCCTCCTAATTCCAGATATTCAGCGGCGTTTACAGGGCAAACACGCATTAGCGCCGTTAAAACCACAACCAGCTTTACCGCTCAGGTGTTGACCTCATCATTAACGGCACCCTGGGGAATTGCAAGCTTACCCGACGGTCGTTTTTTAGTAACAGAAAAAGGCGGGAATATGCGTATTGTTACTGCAAGCGGACAAGTCAGTGCCCCCTTGAGCGGAGTACCCGCAGTAAATGGCGGCGGGCAGGGTGGATTATTAGGTTTATGCCTTGATCCGGCATTTGCAAGCAATAGGATGGTTTACTGGTCCTTTTCAGAAAGGTTAAGTGATGGAAATGTTACTGCTATAGCAAAAGGCAGACTTTCCTCTGCTGGGACTGCGATGGAGAATGTAACGGTTATCTACCGAGCTACACCTGCTTATAACGGAGTTAACCATTATGGAGGTCGTGTCACTTTCGATCGTGATGGAAACCTGTTAGCTAGCATTGGGGAAAGGGCTGACAACGCGACAAGACAAATGGCCCAATATTTTACGGCCACTTTGGGTAAAGTAATACGCATCAATACTAACGGACAATCGGCAGCCGGTAATCCCTTTTTACAAACTGGTCCGCGTACAGAGATTTATACGATAGGGCACAGAAATCCTCAAGGACTTGCCGTTCATCCGGTGACCGGTGACATTTGGCAAAGCGAGCATGGGCCGAGAGGCGGCGACGAGATCAATCACCTTAAAGCCGGAGGGAATTATGGCTGGCCGATCATTACTTATGGCCTTGAATATTCGGGCCAACCAGTAGGCGAAGCGCAGCAGCAACGCGAAGGTATGGAACAACCCGTTTATTATTGGGATCCTGTAGTATCACCCAGCGGGATGACATTTTATAAGGGCAATCGTATTCCGGAATGGGAAAATAATCTTTTTATTGGTGCATTAAGCGGACAACATATCGTCAGACTGGTGATTTCTGATGATCGGGTTACGGGCGAGGAACGACTGTTATCCAGCGAAGGACAGCGCTTTAGAGATATTACGCAAGGAACGGATAACGCTTTATATGTCATCACTGACGGCGGGAGATTATACCGCATTGACCGAAATTAAGTTATGAAGATTAAACTCTTTTTAGCCGTTATAATTTTTTCACCCCTGCTTAGTAAAGCACAGCAAAAGCCAAATGGCAAAGCGATATACACGCAGCGCTGTATGACCTGTCATCAGGTTGATGGGACTGGTGCCCAAAATATGATTCCGCCGCTCATCAAGACCGAATATGTGCTTGGCGATAAAACGACGTTGATCAAAATACTACTGAATGGCCTGAGCGGTGAAATAAAGGTGAATGGCGATGTATATGCTGGTGAAATGCCATCGCAAGCATTTTTAAAGGATAGTGAAATAGCAGCGGTACTCAGTTACGTCCGTAATAGTTTTGGTAATAAAGCGGGTTTGGTGACTAATGCAGAGGTAAGGAAGAGCCGGGCCGCGAACAAAAAAGTAATTGATTAAAAAATTGAACTGTCCTTACCGGAAAGGCGGTTCCCCGTAAAAGAGACGTTGGTTTGCAGAAATGCGACCAGCGGATCTGGTCGGGCAATGACCCAAGTTAAATTAAAAACGATATGAAAAATTGCGCAGTTAATGTTTTGATGATAGTATTCATCTTATTGTTTGCAAGTGTTGCGAATGGTCAATCATCCAATGGCGGTTTTTTTACCGGAGGCACGGCAACGGTAGAAAGATTGTCTACACCTGTTGAGTTAAACTGCGGGGCGGCTAAAGTAACCTTCCAGCCAAAGGCGCGCACTATTTGGCATTCCCACGCAGGCGGTCAGTTTATAGTAGTTACTTTAGGCACGGCCTGGTACCAGGAAAAGGGCAAGCCTAAACAAGTCATTAAACAGGGCGAGGCAGTTGTATGTCCGCCAAATGTGCTGCACTGGCATGGCGCATCGCCTGATGGGCCGATGTCGCACACCGTAGCTACGCCAAACTTAGACAAGGGCGGGGCAACTATGGGCGCAGCGGTTACCGATGAGGAATACAACGGAAAATGAAGAACTAAAATATTACAAATCAGTGGCTTTGCTAAGTATAATATGTATATTAGCTAACCAAGAAAACCTGTTCAATAACTACCAAGCAATAAACCAGAGATTTCACATCATGGCAGCCATCAACTTAACCGTTAACGGTAAAAAGCAAACCCTGAATATAGACCCAAATACGCCCATGTTATGGGTATTGCGGGACCATTTAAACCTCGTAGGAGCCAAATACGGCTGTGGAATAGCAGCTTGCGGCGCGTGCACGGTACACTTAAACGGAACGGCGGTTCGGTCGTGCCAGTTGCCGGTTTCGGCGGCAGCGGGTAGTAAAATAACGACCATCGAAGGATTATCGGAAAAGGGAGACCACCCGGTGCAGAAAGCCTGGATAGAGCACGATGTGAGCCAATGCGGTTATTGCCAGGCAGGCCAGATCATGAGTGCGGCCGCCCTTTTAAAAACAACCCCAAAACCTACTGATGAGCAGATTGACAATGCTATGAATGGAAATATTTGCCGTTGCGGGACTTATTTACGCATTCATGCAGCTATAAAAACAGCATCGAAGTCCTAAACCTTTAACGATAGCAACATGAAAACTGAAAAAAACACCATAGACAGGCGTTCGTTTTTAAAAAGCACAGCGCTGGCAGGCGGTGGCCTAATGATTGGGTTTAGCTGGTTAACATCGGCCAAAGCGGCAAGCGCAAATGCTGTTGTGGCACCTGTTGAACTCTCCGGGTATATAAAAATAGGCGCAGACGGTGTAATCACACTAATGGCACCTAACCCTGAGTTCGGGCAAAACGTAAAAACTTCACTACCAATGCTCATTGCTGAGGAATTGGATATTGACTGGAAAAAGATAGTGGTTGAACAGGCCCCCCACGACCGTAAATACGGCGGACAGTTCACCGGAGGCAGTAACGGCGTCCGGTCTGCCTGGCGCTCGCTGCGTACAGCAGGCGCTACCGCACGGCAAATGCTTATTGAAGCGGCCGCACAAATTTGGGGTGTCCCGGCTACCGAGATCACTACCGGGGCCGGCGTTGTTTATCATAAGATAAGTGGAAAGTCAGCGCCTTATGGCGACCTTGCCGCGAAGGCTGCTACACTACCCACACCTACAGGCTTGACCTTAAAGGGTGTAAAGGATTTTAAAGTTATAGGTACTTCGACAAAGAATGTGGACGGCGTAAAAATTGCGACCGGTAAACCGCTATTTACAATTGATATTAAACACGAAGGGATGCTGATCGCTATGATCACCCACGCGCCAGGTTTTGGGCTTAAGCTAAAGTCGCTGGACGATATGGCAGCCAGGAAAATGCCCGGTATTAAAGATATATTTACCATTGATACCTACGCCGAGGGCACAAGGGTGGGAGGGTTTAATGCAACTACTTTCAATAATTTAGTGGTAGTTGTAGGCAACAGCACCTGGGAGGTTATGAACGCTAAAAAGGCCCTAAAAACCGAGTGGGAACCAATGCCGGGAGCGGTATTGGAAAGCACTGTTACGCAACGCCAAAAAATGGAAGAGATGTCTAAGCAACAGGTAAATGCCGCCCGTAAGGACGGCGACCCTGAGGCAGCTTTTAAAAGCGCGGCTAAAGTGATAGAGCGTACCTACACGGCACCATTCCTGGCGCACAACCCGATGGAACCGATCAATTTTTTTGCTAACGTGACTGCTGATAAAGCCGAACTGGCCGGGCCTCTACAAGCACCGGGTATGATCGAGTCGGCCATTTCCGCACGGATAGGCATCCCGGCAGATAAGATCGATATTCAGTTAACTCGTATGGGCGGCGGATTTGGTAGAAGAGCCTATTCGCACTACGCTG
This sequence comes from Mucilaginibacter myungsuensis, assembly GCF_015222005.1. Lineage (GTDB taxonomy): Bacteria > Bacteroidota > Bacteroidia > Sphingobacteriales > Sphingobacteriaceae > Mucilaginibacter > Mucilaginibacter myungsuensis. The sequence goes on from NZ_JADFFL010000005.1 coordinate 82,120, forward strand.
TTGAGGCAGCTGTTATATCGCAAAAAATGAAAGCTCCTATAAAACTGGTTTACACCCGTGAAGACGATATGACCGGAGGTGTTTACCGTCCGCATTATACTGCAACTTATCGCGCGGCACTGGATGCTAATAACAACCTGATAGGTTTCCACGTTCGTGGTGGCGGTGTGCCTGAAAGCGCTGTGGCTGCTAACCGCTTTCCAGCGGGCGCTGTGGATAATTATTTGGCCGAGAGCTGGACGATTCGCTCTAATGTTACAGTAGGCGCATTCCGTGCGCCGGGTTCAAATTTTATAGGCGGTGCCGAACAGTCTTTTTTAGATGAAGTAGCTGAAGCAGCCGGTAAGGACCCGATAGAGTTTCGTTTAGAATTACTGGAACGCGCCAGGACGAAACCTGTAGGGCAACGAAACGACTATGATGCGGAACGTTACGCGGGAGTTTTAAAACTGGTGAAAGAAAAATCTAACTGGGGCCAGTCTAAACCGGGCATAAGCCGTGGTGTGGCAGCTTATTTTTGCCATAACTCCTACGTGGCCCAGGTGGTTGATCTGGTGATGGTGAAAAACGAGCCTGTGATACAGAAGGTTTATAACGCTGTAGATTGCGGTGTCGTAGTAAATCCAATAGCTGCGGCCAACCTTTGCGAAGGCGGTTGTGTGGATGCTATTGGTAACGCTTTATTCGGCGAAATGACGATCAAAGATGGTCGGCCGGAGAAAAGTAATTTTGATAAGTATAGAATGATACGCCACAAAGAGGCACCGAAGGCCATCGAGGTACATTTTGTAAAAAGCGAGAAAGATCCAACCGGGCTGGGCGAACCGCTGTTTCCGCCAATGTTCGGCGCATTGGCTAATGCATTATATAAAGGAACTAAAAAAAGATTTTATCAGCAACCCTTTAACATTAAAGAGCGATTAGCCGAGGGAAAACCGGCTGTGTAGAATATTAATGCGCAGTGTTGTTTAAAATTGCAATTGAAAGGTTAATTATTGGAAAGTCGTGTTTCAAAGCAAGATAACCTACTTGACCACTTTGATTATAAAACAATATAGCCGTTAAAAAGCCCTCTCTCTCGTAACCGCCTCTTGATGAGATAGAGGGAAGTAGGATCGAACTGCCGACCTACGGTTACGAATTCTATTTTAGCTAAATCTGGCTATAAAAGCACAGTATTTCCTACGATTGTGTTTTCATACCTATTTCGTACCAAAATTTTTATAAAACAAAAAGGCAGTTACAATTTACTTGTAACTGCCTGAAAATCAGCTGATTTTCTGTGCGCCCACCTGGGCTCGAACCTATTTCTAAAATGTGCTTATTATCAGCTATTTACAAAGAAAGTCAATCTTCAGGTGCTTAGTTAGGTGCCCACTTTATTGACTATTCAAATTTACAAAAAGGGAGATGTAATCAGCGCTCTTTTTCATTTAAGTTGAAAATTTTATACGGATTGTGTGATTCAACGATGAGTAACCTAGCATCAACACAGCCCGATTGATGATGGTGTTAAATCGAAATATTATAACTTTTCCACAAAATCCTGTAAAAATGATCACTCCACACTACACGATATTTGTAACGTAAAATAAGAAGTTTTATGAAGACGTCAGCGAATATAGAGACTCTTTCTTTTCCCGTTCTGGGCATGACTTGCGCAGCCTGCGCAGGAAGTGTCGAAAGTATGATCGGTGCTCAGCCAGGCGTAGACAAAGCCGAAGTTAATTATGCTACGCAATCTGTTAAAGTCGTCTACCACCCTGATCAGGTACAGCCGCCTACATTACAACAAGCGGTTCAGTCCATTGGTTACGACCTAATACTTGATACAACGACAGGTAAAGAAAAACAGGAGGAAGTGCAACGCACTAATTATACGGCTTTGAAAAAGCGTATGATTGCAGCCGCAATTTTAACGATACCGGTTGTAATTATCGGCATGTTCTTTATGAACATTCCTTTCGCGAATTACTATATGCTGTGTTTAAGCACCCCGGTTGTCTTTTGGTTCGGTAAAAACTTTTTCATAAATGCGTTCAAACAGGCTCGTCATGGCCGTGCGAACATGGATACACTGGTTGCCTTAAGCACAGGCATTGCTTTTTTATTTAGCCTATTCAATACCTTCTATCCTGAGTTTTGGCATCGCAGAGGCCTACACCCACATGTTTACTTCGAAGCCGCCGCAGTAGTGATCGTCTTTATCATGCTCGGTAAACTTTTGGAAGAGCGTGCCAAATCGAACACCTCTTCGGCCATCAAAAAGTTAGTTGGCTTACAGCCCAAGAGCGTAATGATGATAACTGACAGCGGTGAAAAAGAAATTCCCGTATCCGATGTACAAATCGGTGACCGGCTGCTTGTACGCTCCGGTGAAAAGATACCTGTAGACGGTGAAATCTATGATGGCAGTTCTTTTGTCGATGAAAGCATGATCACCGGCGAGCCTGTCGCCGCTTCTAAAAGTAAAGGAGATAAAGTATTCGCAGGAACGATCAATCAAAAAGGCAGTTTCAGATTTACCGCTGAGAAAGTAGGTGGAGAAACAATGCTCGGCCAAATCATTAAAATGGTACAGGATGCCCAAGGCTCTAAGGCGCCCGTTCAGAAACTGGTCGACAAAATAGCCGGGATATTTGTGCCGGTGGTGATAGGCATTGCATTATTTACGTTGGCCACCTGGGTTATGGTTGGTTCGGAGAACGCCTTTACCCAGGGCCTGCTGGCCATGGTAACGGTGCTGGTTATCGCCTGCCCATGCGCGCTTGGCTTAGCAACGCCTACCGCAATCATGGTCGGAATCGGCAAAGGGGCAGAAAGCGGTATACTGATCAAAGATGCAGAAGCCCTGGAATTGGGGTACAAAGTGAATGCTGTGGTGTTGGATAAGACAGGTACGCTAACCCAAGGCAAACCCGAAGTAACTGATTTGATCTGGCAAGAAGGGCTAAAAATCGATAAGAAAACCTTATCAGGCATCTTGCTTGCTTTGGAACAGCAATCGGAACACCCCCTTGCAGCCGCTATTACTGCCCACTTGAAAGCTAATGACGTTCAGCCGATTCGCGTTGAACAATTTGAAAGCCTGACCGGCAAAGGTGTTTACGGCAGGTCTAATGGACAAACCTATTGGGCGGGCAGCTATAAAATTTTGAAGGAGGAACAGATCAGCATTAGCAAAGAACTGCAAATCAAAGTAGCGGCCTTACAGGAACAGGCCAAAACGGTAATTTATTTCGCTGAACAATCCGGAGTGCTGGCCATTGCCGCTATTGCCGACCAGATCAAAGAAAGTTCGGCTAAGGCAGTACAGGAGTTGAAAAGCCGTGGAATTGCGGTTTATATGCTGACCGGAGATACAGCCCAAACAGCCGCTGCGGTTGCCGCACAGGCCGGAATTACAGATTATCAGGCAGATGTATTACCTGCTGATAAAGCCGAGTTCGTTAAACTGTTACAATCCCAGGGAAAGGTTGTAGCCATGGTGGGCGACGGCATAAATGACAGTCACGCACTGGCGCAGGCAGATGTTTCTATTGCTATGGGAAAAGGCTCTGACATAGCTATCGACGTAGCCAAGATTACATTGGTATCGTCAGATCTGATGCAGATACCCAAAGCTTTGCGCTTATCAAAACTGACCGTTCGAACCATTCGTCAAAACCTATTTTGGGCATTTATCTATAATCTGATCGGTATTCCGATTGCGGCAGGGATATTATACCCGTTCAACGGTTTTTTATTGAACCCGATGATCGCCGGTGCCGCGATGGCCTTAAGCTCTGTTTCGGTTGTCAGCAACAGCCTTCGTTTAAAATTTTCTCAACTAACACTTAATAATTAAAAAATGGAAACCTTGAAATTTAAAACCAATATCAAATGCGGCGGCTGCATAGCTGCGGTCACCCCATCACTCAACGGCCTGGCTGGTATCGAAAAATGGGAGGTTGATACCGCAAACCCGGAAAAAATTCTTACCGTTCAGGCGCAAAGCGAAGTAACTCCTGAACAGATCGTAGGCACTTTGAAGGAAAAAGGATATATAGCAGAAAAGATATCGTAAATTAGCCTTGCCGGAACCGGCAAGGTATACCCTTATTGCTTTATGGAGCAGTAAGGGATTAAGCCTTAAAGGAATCGAACAATAAGCCAATTTCAGTGTTTAAAAACAAATGAGAAAGATAGGTGCAATAAGCATGGCTGCATTTTACCTGTTGTTAACAACAGGTGCTTTTGCGTGCCTTCTACATTGTACGGAAATGTATCTTTTTCAACCGAAGGTTGCCATGGAATCTCACCATGATGAGGCCAGGGAAAAGCACAACGATAATAGTGAACATTCCAAAGGTGGCAAAGAAGCCAAAGACGATGATTGCGGCCCCGGTAAGGACTGCAATTGTTGTGCAAAAGACCACGGGCTATACCTGGTCAAAGAAAACCTGAAGGATAACTTCCGGCTTCAGCTTACAACGCTTACTTTGAGTGTCGTACCAACGCCTTATGTTTCTTTGCCCGAAAGGCTACTTAGTGCACGAGAACTCCATAGCTGGCCCCATACGACTGGACCTCCACAGCTTAACCGTCCGCCATTATATTTATTTAACCGAACTCTTCTTATTTGATTCAAGCTTTGCCGCTCTTCTTTTTTGCGGCCAGACATTCCCATGGTCTATTTATAAGCTTGAATTGAAAAAATGATATTACATATTAAAAATATGGTATGCGACCGTTGCATTATGGTCGTAAGCCAACTCCTGGAAAACCAGCGCCTGTCGGTTTCTGCTATCGACCTGGGCACGGCAGAGGTTCAGCCCGAACCGACGGATGAACAATTGCAACAGTTATCAGCTGCACTGAAAACCCTCGGGTTTGAACTGATCGACAAAGAGAAGAACAAACTTACGGAGCGTATCAAAAATGTGGTGGTAGAGCTGGTTCATCATAGTGACCTCAGTGAATTGCACCAAAACCTTATGACGGTGATTGCTGAACGGCTCCATAAGGATTATGCTTATCTCAGCCGCCTTTTTTCTGAGGTGGAGGATATCACCATTGAGAAATTCGTCATCCAGCAAAAGATCGAAAAGGTTAAAGAGCTCTTACAATACGGGGAGTTAAACCTAAATGAGATCGCCTGGAAGATGGGCTATAGCAGCAGCGCTCATTTATCCAATCAATTCAAAGCACTTACCGGCATTTCACCACGGGAGTTTAAAGCACTTGATGCCAACGGTAGGAAACCTCTTGACAAGATTTAATTCTCATTACTTAATAAATGTACATTATGAAAAACAGGTTCATTCTGTCATTAGTTGCCGTAGCGGCAATTTTTGCAAGCTGTCAAAACCAGCAAAAAAATAATCAGACGGGCGATTCAACCATGAACGCTGACACTCCGGCACACACAATGACCCCTGCCGCGGGTGAGGCAGATTCGGCGATGAAGACTTCGATGAGTAAGATGATGGAAAATATGCATCAGTTAAAGAAATCGGGTAACGCAGATCATGATCTTGCAGTCGCCATGCGGGAACATCATAAGGGGGCAGTTGATATGGCATCTGTCGAACTGGAAAAGGGATCAGATAGCGAACTCAAGAAGATGGCGCAAAAGATCAAGGATATGCAGGGAAAAGAAGTTGACGACCTGGATAAACTGATCAGTAAATACAAGGATGCACAAAAGAACTATGACCCGGAAAATACGGATCAGGGCCTGGGTAAAGCAATGTCCGATAACATGATGAGCATGATGCAGATGCCGCAAGAAAAAGCGGCAGGTGTAGACCATGAATTTGCCATGATGATGGCCAAGCACCATGCAGACGGCATTAAAATGGGTCAAGCGATCTTACAATACGCAAAAGATCCGATGTTTAAGTCCATGACCGAAAAAATGATTGCCGACCAGCAAAATGAAATAACTGAGTTTCAAAAATGGATGGCTGCAAACAGTAACCAATAATCAGTTTACCCTTTAATTAAGTCGAATTATGTCACACGCAAAATTTCAGGACTGTATTCAGGCATGTGTAGCCTGTGCGGTCGCTTGTAGCCATTGCGCTACCGAGTGTTTAAAAGAAGAAGACGTAAAGATGCTTGCCAAATGCATCCAGCTTGACCTGGAATGCGCGGCGATCTGCCGTTCAGCAGCAGAGCTCATGAGTCTGGGTAGCGGTCTTAGCCAGGAACTTTGCCGCCTCTGCACCCGTATTTGTAACGAGTGCGCACAGGAGTGCGAGAAACACGCAGCAATGGGTATGGAACATTGCAAGGAATGCGCGGAAATGTGCCGTAAGTGCGCGGCCGCCTGCGAGCAGATGGCAACAGCCGCATAAAAAGAAATAACAATTAACAGTAAAAATCCAATAAAAATGAAAAAGCTAATTTTAATCCTTACGCTGATCAGCAGCGCCATAACTCAAAACAGTTTCGCACAGCAAGACCATGCGGCACATCAAGCGCAGTCCACATCGCTGTTGCCGTTATATTACAGCGTGAAAGACGCCTTGGTAAGCGGCGATGCAGCCTTGGCAGCTTCTAAGTCCGGCGAACTGGCAAAAGCGATCAAAGATACAGATGTCAAGGTAATCACCAATCGTGATGCCTTACTGGAGCATGCAGGGAAAATTGCAGAAAGCAAAGACCTAAAAAGCCAAAGGATGCATTTTGCAGGGTTGTCAACCGATATGATCACACTGGCTAAAACTGCCAAGCTCTCTGCGGAGCCGATCTATCAACAATATTGCCCGATGAAAAAAAGCAATTGGTTGAGCAGTGAGAAAGCTATTAAGAATCCTTACTACGGCAGTTCCATGCTTACCTGCGGACAGGTGGTTGAAACTATTAAATAACGAACAAGTATCTAATGGCCTAAGCCTCTGGCTTAGGCCATTAGATACTTCACTACACACAAAATAACATGAAAATATTCCTTTTAGGTTTGGCGATGTCCGGCCTCTTATTTACCGCATGCAATAACAATCAAAAGGCAACTGCGACAACCGGTGCTGACACCAGCAGCAGGCAAGCAGCAACTGCGCCTGAACCAAAAGATTCGGGGAAACCGCTTGAAAAAGTTTTAAACGGGTATCTGCAATTGAAAAATGCTCTGTCTAAAGACGATGATAAAGATGCAGCGGAAGCTGGTAAAGGCTTGGTTGAGGCTATGGCTTCTTTAGATAGTAAATCACTTTCTGGTGAACAGGCCAAAGTATTTCAGGATGTTGCTGATGATATTAAAGAACATGCGGAACATATCGGGGCTAATGCCGGAAACATCAAGCATCAGCGGGAGCATTTCGAAACCCTTAGCCAGGATATGTATGATCTGGTGAAAGCAGGCAACCCTACCGGTGACAAGCTTTATTATGACCATTGCCCGATGTACAACAAGGGAAAAGGTGCTAATTGGGTGAGTGAGAAAAAGGAGATTGAAAACCCTTATATGGGGAAGGAAATGTTGGGTTGCGGTACCGTCAAAGAAGAAATGAATTAAGCATGCGTCCCATCAAATTAGGCTTGTTATTAGGGTTTATCGTAGTTGTAGGTATTCAATTTCTACCGCAGCAACGTAATGAAAACAACGAGTCTGCGGGACATGATCTGTATCGGACTTTGCCAGTGCCCGAACGCATTGGTATTATTTTGAAACGATCCTGCTATGATTGTCATAGCAACTCTACCCGTTACCCGTGGTATGCTAAAGTACAGCCTATTCGTTGGTGGCTGGACGGACACATTAGGGATGGCAAGAAAGAGTTGAACTTCGATGAGTTTGGCAACTATTCCCGGCGACGACGGCAAAGCAAATTAGGCGCTGTTGCAAATAGCGTCGAAGACGGAACGATGCCTTTAAGCACTTATACATTGATACATCAAAGTGCGAAATTATCCGATACTGAAAAGCAGTTGATCATTAGCTGGATGCGCAATAACAAAGACAGCCTTTCCCGAATTAAATAGAAAAATGAAAAAATTAATCTTATATATCTTGTTAATGGGTCTTATCGGCACCTCGAAAGCGGCGCACGGTACCGGCACCAACCACGCAGGAGAGATACTACAGCAGGTTTCCTATACATGCAGCATGCACCCGGAAATCCACAGGAGCAAACCAGGAACGTGCCCAAAATGCGGTATGGCATTGGTCAGGGAGAAGGCGAAGACTGCGGCTCCTGTTGCTGAACAGACACAGCAGGCCGTCTATACTTGCAGTATGCACCCAGAGGTTCAGCGCAGCAAACCGGGAACCTGTCCAAAGTGCGGTATGGCGCTGATCAAGCAGCAATCCCAGAAACCTGCGGCATCTAAGAGCAGTTCCCCGGCGGTTGTTCCCGTAAAAAAAGCGCCCATAAAACCGACCTCGCCACCAAAGCCTATCGGAAACGTCCTGTCACCTACAAAGGGCGGGCAGAATATCCCGGTAGAGAATAAAAAAGCACAGGAAGAAAGCGCCAAAAAAGGCGGGCATCCGGCAGAGAACCCTGGTCCGACCCATAAGCCGAAAAACGTGCGCTATGATCTGTATATTAAGGATACGACCGTTAATTTTTCAGGAAAGCCGAAACGGGCAATTGCCATAAACGGCAGTATTCCGGCACCTACGCTAACATTTACTGAAGGTGATACTGCCGAGATCTATGTCCATAACCTGATGGACGAAGAAACCTCTATTCACTGGCATGGGGTATTCCTTCCAAACGCAATGGATGGTGTACCGTACCTTACGCAAATGCCGATCAACGGCCATGCGACCTACCTGTATAAATTCAAAGTGATACAGAACGGTACCTATTGGTACCATAGCCACACCAGTGTGCAGGAACAAAGCGGTATGTATGGCGCATTGATCTTCAATAAAGTCAATGAGCCTGCAATTCCTACCATACCGGTGGTGCTAAGTGACTGGACAGATATGAACCCTAAGGAAGTAGACCGCAGGCTTCATAACGCCTCAGATTGGTTTTCTATCCGTAAGGGCACCACGCAAAGTTATGCCGAAGCGATTGACAAGGGTTATTTCAAAACTAAGGTCGCCAATGAGTGGAAACGAATGAATGCGATGGATGTCAGCGATGTTTTTTACGAACGCTTCCTGACCAATGGCAAGCAAACCAATGAAGTTAAACGCTTTAAAGGAGGTGATAAAGTTAAACTTCGTATCGTAGACGGTGGCGCTTCCACGTATTTCTGGCTTACCTGGTCAGGCGGAAAAATAACCGTTGTCGGAAATGATGGGAATGATGTGCAGCCAGTGGAGGTAGACCGGCTGATCATTGCACCGGCGGAAACTTACGATGTGATCGTGACTATCCCGGAAAACATGAGCTATGAATTTTTGGCTACCGCCGAAGACCGAACCAAGTCAACTTCCCTGTGGCTGGGTCAAGGTATGAAGATGCCGGCAAAACCTTTAGGTAAGCTCAAATACTTCGAGGGGATGAAGATGATGAACGGCATGATGAAAATGAACGGTGACATGGAACCGATGGGCATGCAGATGAGTAATCAGCAGATGGACATGAACGCTGTGATGTATCCGGAAATTACCGGTACCGATTATGGTCGTAAGAAAAAAGAGCCCGCTGCACCTGAAAAGAAAGCTGCTATGCAGGGGCACGAGGGGCATAACATGCAAAGCTCGAATAACAACAGTATGTCGGGCATGAATATGAGCAGCGATGATGCGGACATTGTGACCCTGAATTACGGCATGTTGAAAGCTACGGAGAAAACCACGCTGCGCCCCGGCCCCCTAAAGGAGATGCGTTTTGAGCTTACCGGAAATATGAACCGTTATGTGTGGACGATTGATAACAAGACGGTATCTGAAAGTGATAAGATCCTGATCAAAAAAGGGGAAAATGTCCGCATTGTATTATACAACAATTCCATGATGCGGCATCCCATGCACCTGCATGGCCATGATTTCCGGGTGTTGAACGGCCAGGGTGAATATGCGCCACTGAAAAACGTTCTGGACATTATGCCGATGGAAACTGATACGATAGAATTTGCAGCCACAGAGAGCGGGGACTGGTTCTTTCATTGCCATATCCTATACCATATGATGAGCGGAATGGGTAAGATTTTCAGCTACACTAATTCACCACCTAACCCCCAGTTGCCCGATCCGAAATATGCGCAGCGCAAACTGTTCGCAGACGACCGCATGTTTCATGCTATGGGAAATATTGGTCTGGAAAGCAATGGCAGCGATGGGGAGTTTATGATTGCCAATACCCGTTACCGGTTGTCCACAGAATGGCGCTTAGGCTTGCAAGCACATCATGGTAATGAAAGTGAAACTTACTTTGGCCGCTATTTCGGTAAAATGCAGTGGCTGTTTCCCTTCATCGGCTTTGACTACCATTATAACAAAATGGAAAATGAAACGGAGAAAAACCTATTCGGGCAGGTAAGCAACCAGACCAACCGCAAGGCCGCGGTAATTGGTGTGCAATATACGCTGCCCATGCTGGTCACCGCGGAAGCGAGGCTCGACAGTAAAGGCAAACTGCGGTTTCAACTCATGCGGGAAGATGTTCCTATCAGCAGCAGATTACGCTTTAATATCATGGGAAATACAGACAAAGAATACATGGCCGGTTTAAGATATATTGTCACCAAGTACTTTTCCTTTTCTACGCATTATGATAGCGACATGGGATATGGAGCTGGGATAACACTGAATTATTAATAACTATAAAGCCCTTTACAGATCGTAAAGGGCTTTATAGTTCATGCACTTCAAAATATGTCAATCGAAGAGAACAACCCCAATTAACATATTTGCCAACCGACAAACGTTGGAAAGCTAAACGACAATGTTTCAAACAATAAAACTTCAGTTAGGAGAACTACAACTTCATTCGTTGTATCCTTACGGCATTCAGAATCGCAAGCAACGCCACACCTACATCAGCGATCACGGCTTCCCACAAATTTGCAACACCACCCGCACCTAATACCAGCACAATAACCTTCACGACCATGGCGATTGTGATATTCTGCCAAACGACACGGTTTGTGATTTTGCCGACCCGGATTGCTGTAGTTATTTTAGATGGCTGGTCATTTTGGATGACAATATCAGCGGTTTCAATGGTGGCATCACTTCCCAAACCGCCCATGGCAATTCCTGCATCAGCCAGGGCAACAACCGGTGCATCGTTCACCCCGTCGCCCACAAAGGCAATACGGCTGCCTGCATTCTTAAAGCCCTGTACCTTTTCAACTTTTCCATCAGGCAGTAAATCACCAAAAGCTTGATCGATACCTAACGTTTTGGCGACCTTATCAACAACGGCCTGCTTGTCGCCTGAAAGCATGACGGTTTGGAGCTTCAGGCTGTGCATCCGCTCAATAGCCTCTTTTGCATCTTCCTTAATCTCGTCGGCAATCGTGATATAGCCTGCATATTGGTTATCTACGGCCAACACGACAACCGTATCTACCAAGTTGTCTACCTCCGACGGATACTGAACATTGAACTTCTTCAACAGCTTTACATTTCCGGCAAGTACCGTCTTGCCATTCACCGAACCCTTTAAGCCGTGTCCCGAGATTTCTTCAACGTTTTCTGCTTTGACACTTTTGTCCTGATTGCCTGCATATTCGACTACCGCCTTAGCAATCGGGTGTGTCGAATTTGCTTCAATTGCCGCAGCCAGGCTCACCAATTCTTCTTTACTTAAGGCAGCGGTTTTTATCTCCTGAACCTTGAAAACCCCTTTGGTGAGTGTACCCGTTTTATCCATGATCACGGTGTTGATCTTCGTCATCACGTCTAAAAAGTTTGAACCCTTAAACAGGATGCCGTTTCGGGAAGCAAGACCAATACCGCCAAAGTAGCCCAGTGGGATGGATACCACGAGAGCACACGGGCAACTGATCACCAGAAACACCAAGGCGCGGTAAAACCACTGGTGAAAGTTATAGGCGTCCACAAAGAAGTATGGCGCAAAGCATACCAGTAAGGCTAGTGCAAAAACAATGGGCGTATAGATTTTTGCAAAGCGGCTGATAAAAAGCTGTGTCTGCGATTTACGGGCGGTGGCGTCCTGAACCATTTCCAATATCTGGCTCAACTTACTGTCTTTGAATAGCGCCTTGACCTGTACTTCGCTTACCTTGTCCAGATTGATCATACCCGCCAGTACCTTTTCACCTTTACGTTTAGTATCGGGTTTGCTTTCTCCGGTCAGTGCTGCGGTGTTAAAACTCGCTGCATCGTAATAAAGTTCACCATCCAATGCTACTTTCTCTCCGGCTTTAACCTGGATGATCTCATCCACTTTTACCGTTTTTGGGTCTACCTCGCTGTTCTTGCCGTCCCGGATTACTGTTACCTTATCTGGTCTGATATCCAAAAGCGCCTTGATACTTTTCTTGGCCCTGTTAACGGCTGCATCCTGAAACCATTCACCAATGGAGTAAAATACCATTACGGCAACGCCTTCGCTATAGGAACCAATACTGAACGCACCGATAGTTGCCACGCTCATCAGGAAAAATTCATTAAAGAAATCAAAATGCTTAGCCTTGCGCCATGCCATGCCCAATACATTATAACCAGCTAAGCCAAAGGCTACCAAAAAGATGATCAAGTTAATGGGAAACGGCGGCTGGTATTTGAAGCCGTATTCCAGCGTCAGCATGACGATCAATATGACAAGCGCGGTCAGCAACGGCCAGTGGCTTAGCCAGGTCTCTTCTTCTTCCGCTTTCCCAGTGAGATTCAATGCTTCATCTTCATCATCGTGCTCATGTTCACCTGCTGCATGCTGATCAGCATCATGTACGTCCTTCTCGTTCAGTGAAGAGGTGTTATCCTCAACAGCTTGCCCTTTTGCTTCCCGGTTTGCTGCTTTATTTTCGTTGTTTTCCATTATATTATTTTAAGTAGTGTTTATCAAATATGTTTTAAATCAGGCTTCGGATGTCATTATAAAATACGAAGGCCAATATTCCCATGAGCAGGAAAAACCCTGTTACCTGTACCATCTCCAAAGTTTCAGGTTTTGTGGGTTTTCCCCGAATACCTTCTATAGCTACCATCAATACCTGCCCGCCATCCAGTGAGGGAATGGGTAACAAGTTGATGAATGCTATTCCGATAGACAGCAAAGCGATCAATCCCCAAAAGCGTTTCCAGTCCAGGTGATCGCCGAACATGGTGGCAATTCTTACCGGCCCATTCAGTGCTTCCTTTAGCGGAACTTCTCCTTTTAAGATCTGCGTGAAGCCTCTGGCATTGTTTGCAATGGCCGTCATTGTCCTCTTTGCGCCGTTTCCCGCTGCATCGGACACACTTACCGGATCATTCACTTTCCCGGAAAATGCAGTAGTCATGCTGAATCCGATGTCCCCGTCTTTTTCACGATGCGCTTTCACCTGCCTGGTCTTGCCATCATGCACAATAGTCAGCATCAGTTCTTTGGTCTTATTCTTGTGAAGTTTAACCAAAAACTCTTCATAAGAATGCACAGAATCGCCGTTTAAGGCAATTACAGGTTCTTTTTGAAACAGTTTTTTACCACGCAAGTCTACATTGGTGTAAATGGAATCCATTTTATATCCTGCGTTGAGCGTAAAGAATTGCGTTAGCCCCTTATCGGCAACCGATTGCATGATCTTAGGGGAAACATGAATATGCAGATGCACACGCTCCCGGCCGTTGGAACGAATTACCGACAATAGTGTCTTACCTCGCATCAAACGCGTACTTGTTAATTCATCAACATCTAAGAGGGAATCCTGATCAAAAGCTACAATCTGATCACCAGGCTTCAAGCCCGCTTCTTTACCTAACTGGCCCGGTATGATCCGGTACCCATCCTTCAGTGTGGTAACATAACCCTTCCCATAATGCAGGGTAAGGCCTGAATAGATCACCGCCGCTAATATCAGGTTCATTAAAATGCCGCTCAGCATAACAATGACCCGTTGCCAAACTGGTTTATTATGATAACGACGGTGAGCAAATGAGCCTTCGTTCCCTTCTTCATCGTCCCGGTTACTCAGCATGCCCGCCATCTTCACATAGCCGCCTAAAGGCAACCAGCCTATACCATATTCGGTGCCCTTAAAATGAAATTTAAACAACCGAAATCCCCAGGCATCAAAGAACAAATAAAATTTTCTTACCCGTATACCGAAAGCTTTTGCGGCCAGAAAATGCCCAAGCTCATGCACCAGCACGAGCAGCGACATTCCGGCCAGGAATTGCAGTGTCATCACTATTATGCGCATCTTCTTTAATCCTTTAATTAATCTTCGTCACCGGTAGCACTTTCAGACGATAGAATGTAAAACGCTCCTTTTGTTACTATCCGAACATCTTTAGGCAATTCGCTGACCAGTTTTATCTCTGTGTACCCAAGATCGCTTACACCTGTTACCACTTCTGCCTTTTCAAAAACATAGGATTTGCCGGACGGACCTTCTTCATCACGTTTACTGTCTTGCTTCTTTTCAGAAGCGTCGTTTACCCTAACCAGGTAATAGATGTATTCCTTACCGCCTGATTTGACAAGCGCTTCACTGGGAACGGCTGTCGTCGTTTGCCTGCCAACATCGATCAAAGCAGATACGTACATGCCCTGGATCAGGTTATTTTTTGCGGCTTGCTCGATCACTGCATGCGCGATAATCGCTTTACTTTCGTTCTCAAAAGACTGATTCACACCGTATATCTTGCCAGTGATCTCCCGGTTATTCTGATTAGTGAGGGTAAAATACACTTGTTGTCCTGCCTTAACCTTAAAAAGGTCTTTCTCATAAACCACCAAATCACAATGTACTTTGGAATTATCTATAATGCTCATTAAGGGCCTCGCGGGTTCTGCGTAGGAACCAGTTTGAATAACGATCTTGCCGATCGTGCCACTTATAGGCGCATAAACAGGTATTTCGGTAATAAAGCGTCCGTGAGCGGCGCTTTCGGGGCTTACACCGACCTGCCTAAGCTGTCTGCTCAACGCAGCCACCTTTGCCTTTTCAGACCTGAGCGTGCTTTCCGCTTGCTGAAATATTTTTCCAACCCCTGCATTGGCGTCGTTTAGTTCTTTCTGACGTTCATATTCTTTGATAGCGTAGGACAAGCTGCTTTGTGCAGACATGTAATCCTGCTGCAACTGTATCAATTGATTATTTTCAATGGTCGCCAGTTTCTGTCCTTTAACCACGTGCTGACCTTCCAAAACGAACACCTGGTTCACGACGCCACCCATGAGGAGCGTCACTTCTGCTTTATTCTGAGGCGGTACTTCCAACTGGCCGCTGGCTTTAACGACCGATTTTAAATTCTTTTCTTCAATGGTGCCTAAACGGATGCCCACGGCATCAATCTGGCTTTGGGACAGGCTTACGCCTTCAGCTTCTTTTTTCGGCGCTTCTTTTTCTGTTTCCTCTTTTTCTTCCTTAGGTTGCTGCGAACAGGCCGTCAATATGAGGGATCCGATCAGCAGATATGCCAATCTTTTATAGTGTATTTTCAAAAAGTTACAATTCATTTCTGATTTCCTCCTGTGGTAAGGTAGTCTAGTTCAATAATGGTTTTGTTGTAATCACGTAATGCTGCAAGGTAGGCCAACCGGGTATTTACAGCCTGGGTCATATTCTGTATAAACTCCACATAGCCGATCTCCCCCTTACTATAGGCGAACTGGGCGATCCGTATCTGCTCCGAGGCTTGTTTTAAGCCGCTGTCTTCATAGTAAGTAACCGCTTCCTTGTATTTGGTTAATTCCTGTAACGTTTGGTTGTATCGCTTGGCGAGTAATAATGCGGCGTTCTGCTGGTCTGCCTGTGCGATCTGCTGTCCGAACTGGGCGGCTTTTACTTTACTTTTTTGTGCACCGAAAAACAGTGGAACAGCTACGCCGATTTCGAAACCGCCCACACGTGTTCCCGGAAAATAATTGCGGTTGATGTTGGCCGGATTAAAGGCGCCTACCAATAATTGCTGGCGATAACCTAACGTCAGGTCTGGCAAATAGCGGCTTTTTTCAGCTTTTAGCTGTGCATCAGCTAAGGCGCTGCGCTGCTGATAATACGCCAGTTGCGGATGACTGGCGACGGTGTTGCTGCTTGATGTATCCGGCTTCAATTTGGTTAATGGTGTGGACACTATTACCGGAAGATAATCTACCGCTAAGAGCTGTTGCAGTTCCTGTCTGCCGATTAATACGTCCGCTTCTGCCTGTTTTCTTGCAACTTGTATTTCTTTATGCGCATTTACAGCCGATAACTGTTCCAGGTAAGATGTTTCCCCAGTCTTGTAGCGTAAGGCTGCCCGTTCGGAAAAACGTTTATACAAGCTATCCTGACTGCTGAGCTGGCTGAGTTTGTTTTGCGCATAAAGCAACTCGTACCATGCTGTTTTTACCTGCCTGATCAGATCATTCTGATTGATTTGCCTTGTTTTCTCGCTAAGCCCTGTCTGTGCATTCAGCACCTTTCGTTGTGCGGTGTAAACGGTAGGAAAAGCGAACGTTTGCGTAATGCCTAAGCTGTTATCGATGTTACCGCCGGAGGTAGGGTCCTGGGTAATTGTCAGGTCGGTTTTGGCAGGATCAAAAGCAGTTCCCTGCAAAGCTCTGTTTTGGCTAACCTCTAATGCCAACCGCCGAAGCTGCGGGTTGTTTTTGATCGCCATCTCAATGCTTTCGTTCAGCGTTAATGGCTTGTTTTCCTGTGCTTTCGTTGAATTGCTAAACAGCAAGCCTCCGGCGATAACCAACAGGATCACCGGTAATTTTCCTGAAGTCTGCATTTTAGGGGAGTGATTTTTAGTGAACAGGATATATAATACCGGCAGTACCAGCAAAGTCAACAAGGTTGCGGATATTAAGCCGCCGATAACCACCGTGGCCAAAGGTCTTTGTACTTCGGCACCTGCCGTACTGGAGATCGCCATAGGCAGGAAACCTAAAGAAGCTACCGCTGCGGTCATCAAGACGGGACGTAACCTGACCTGTGTGCCTTTCTTCACACGTTCAACAATGTCGGTTATTCCTTCTGCCGCTAACTGGTTAAAATAGCCGATCAGTACGATGCCGTTGAGTACAGCAACGCCGAACAGTGCAATGAATCCAACACCCGCAGAAATACTGAAGGGCATTCCCCGCAGGTAGAGGGCAGCAACGCCGCCAACGGCTGACAAGGGTACCGCTGAAAAGATCAGCAAGGTCTCCCTTACGGATCTGAAAGTGAAATACAACAGCATCAAGATCAATAAGAGCGCTACCGGCACGGCAACGCCGAGACGTACTTTAGCTACCTGAAGGTTCTGGAACTGGCCTCCGTAGGTGGTATAGTAACCCGCAGGCAGTTTCAACTTTTGACTGAGTAATTGCTGAATTTCCTTAACCGTACTTTCGATATCCCGGCCGCGTACGTTAAAACCCACATATATCCGACGCTTGCCGTCTTCGCGGCTGATCTGCGAAGGAGCATCTTCTATTTGGATGGAAGCCACCTGGCTAAGCGGCACTTTATTACCGCTGGGCAGCGGGATATACAGGTTCTCAATGTTCACAATATCTGAGCGAAGTTTTCTTTCCAACCGTAGCACGATCTCAAAGCGCTTTTCACCTTCAAAGACAACGCCCGCCACACGGCCTGCGAATGCGGTACTCAGTGCGGTATTTACATCTTCTATGTTCAATCCATACTGCGCGATCTGGTGCCGGTCATAAGTAACAGCCACCTGCGGTAAGCCGCTGACCTTTTCGACAATGGGTTCACTTACGCCATTTACGGTGCTGATCAACTTCGCTGCTTTGTCCGCTTGCGCCGATAGAACATCCAGGTCATCACCAAAAATCTTGATCGCAACATCCTGCCGGATACCTGTCATGAGTTCGTTGAAGCGCATTTGCATCGGCTGTGTCACCTCTACATTGATTCCCGGTATATCTTTTAAGGTTTCCTCGATCTTTTCCATCATTTCCGCGCGGTCGGCTGCTGATGTCCACTCATCTTTGGGTTTCATGGAGAGCATCATATCTCCGCGTTCGAACGGCATAGGATCGGTAGGAACTTCTGCGCTGCCTATTCGCGTCACGGCCTGCTTAATTTCGGGAAACTTGCTTTTCAATAGTTTTTCGGCCTTGCCAAACGTTTCTATCACCTGGGATAAGGAAGTACCCTGCATCATTGCGATCTCGACGGTCAGGTCACCTTCTTCAAGCGTAGGAATGAACTCGCCGCCCATTTTGGCAAATGCCCATACGGCAAGGGCCAATAGGCAGACAGAAAGAAACACAGTAAGTTTCTTTGCCCGTAATACGGCATTTAACGCAGGTATATAGATACGGTGCATTGCATCAACCAGCCGGTCCGATATATTTCGTTTGTGGTGCGTGTTCTTGCTTAAAAATAACGCACTTGCCATCGGCACATAGGTCAGGGAAAGAATGAAAGCGCCCAGGATAGCAAAGGCCACGGTTTCCGCCATTGGTCGGAACATCTTACCTTCGATACCCACCAGCGCAAAAAGGGGCAGATAAACGATCAGGATGATGATCTCACCAAAAGCTGCGCTGTCACGTATCTTTGAGGCCGCTTCATACACTTCACCATCCATTTCCTGCTGGCTTAGTTTTGGTTTACCCGGAAAGCGATTGCCTTCCGTGATCCGGTGCACGATGGCTTCCACGATAATGACCGCGCCGTCTACAATGAGCCCAAAGTCAATGGCACCGAGGCTCATGAGGTTTCCCGAGACGCCAAAGATGTACATCATCGTCACCGCAAACAGCATCGCAAGCGGTATGACGGATGCAACTACCAAACCGGCCCGAAGATTACCTAACAACAAAACCAGAATGAACACAACGATCAGGCCGCCTTCAATGAGGTTTCGCTCAACCGTGCCGATTGCACGGCCTACCAGTTCTGTGCGATCTATGAAGGGTTCAATGACCACGCCTTCCGGCAGCGACTTTTGAACTTGCGCCATACGCTCTTTAACACGCTTAATCACCTCGTTAAAGTTTTCGCCTTTCAGCATCAATGCCACCCCGGCAACTACTTCCCCTTGTCCGTTACGGGTGACTGCTCCATAGCGGTTAGCACTGCCGTATTGCACTTTGGCCACATCGCCGATCACAACAGGGGCATCTTCCCGGTTCTTCACGACAATGTGTTCAATGTCGTCAAGTGACTTCACCTGACCAAGACCGCGTATGAAATAAGCGTTACTCCGTTGTTCAATATAGGAGCCGCCTGTATTTTGGTTGTTCTTTTCCAGTACGGTGTAGATGTCACTTACGGTAATATTCAGGCTGTTCAGCCTTTCATTGTCAATAGCGATCTCGTACTGTTTTACATAGCCGCCCCAGCCGCTGATCTCGGCAATTCCTGGTGTTCCGGCCAGTTGTCTGCGAACAATCCAGTCCTGCATGGTTCTGAGGTCGGTCGGACTGTATTTGTTTTCGTAGCCTGGCTTGGTATGGATAACATACTGATATATCTCACCAAGACCTGTGGTGATGGGTGCAAGTGTCGGTTCGCCGGTGTCTTTCGGTATCTGGCTTTCGGCTTCTTTCAGACCTTCGCTGATCTGTTGCCGTGCCCAGTAAATATCTGCGTTATCCTCAAAAACCACCGTAATAACGGAGAGGCCGGAGCGGGATATGGAACGCTTTTCGATAACCTTCGGCACATTGGCGATGGCAAGCTCTATGGGGGCAGTGATATACTGCTCCACTTCCTGCGCACCCAACGTAGGTGCTTGTGTGATGATCTGTACCTGATTATTCGTGATATCAGGCTGTGCATCGATAGGTAGCCGGGAAAGGGAAAATATACCTGCTGCTATCAGGATGATGATAAATGCGCCTACCACCAGTTTATTGCTGATGGAGAACGCAATGATTTTGTCAAACATGAAAATTTAAGTTAATACCAAGATTTCCTTACGGCATAGCAAGGGTGCTATCCAGTAAGGATTAAAAAAAAAGGAAGGTATTAACTGATTTGAGGGGGTTGCCAAACAGACAGGCTTTGCTCCAAAAGAGCTGGCACTTCAGGCCGACCAAACTTTTGTTTCACCTCCTGAACGCAAATACTGATCGTCGGGTGATAGGGCGTTATAGTACGAACGGTAGAACAGCAAGCACAAGTGCAGAACGGTGTACATGTTTCTTTACCGGCTTTTTCGTCAGCAGAATGGCTTTTAGTAATTGTAGTAAATGTTTTCTCACTACCTCCAAAATCATCCATATCCCTGCATGGCAGCACTGCCAGCAAGATCATGTAGAAACTGAAGAGGATAGCCAAACACTTCATTATTTACAAACTTAGACTTTATTACCGAAAAAACATAACAGGTTGTATCAAGGCAATGTTAATTTACTTTATGAACGTTGACGCTACCTACAACAAACCAGTAAAAAGGTCAGCAACTCAATTGCCCGCTGGAATAACAAAAGACTACAGCATAATGAGCCAAATTGAATAATTGGTGCACAACCTTCGTACGTAATCCGTTTCCTTTTGCCGGACTAAGTCACCCGCTTTCTTTTTTCCGATTTTCTTTTATAAGTTCAAAAACATTTTCAAGTCTAAACTTCTAAAATGAAGAAATATACCATAGAAGAGATTTATATATTAGTTGGCCGTGAAGATAAAACGGCATCCGTACAATTTATTCCAGGCACCTCGTCCTATCAAAAGTATGGCCCATATATTACCGTAACATTTCTTTATACCCAGGATGAAAGGGAAAAAATGGACGAAATGATAAAGGAAGAACCGTTTACGCATTCAGGAATAGTTAAAGCGGAGTACCTTCTCAATGATATCGCACCTGAACTCATTAAAGAGTTAAAAGAAACAGGTATTGATACTGAGCATATATGGTCGATCAGTTACTTTACAGCTGAGCCCAAAAATACTTTTCACTCTGTTGAGTTGAGAACGATCAAGAAGATCCAGATACCTCTGGAAGTAAAACCTAAAGGAGGCGATTATGATTGGGTGTATGGTTTCAATAAGAAATTAGTAAGAGAAGGCATAGGGATAACACCTCAGCAACGAAGCCTCTACTTGGCTCTTAAGCTGTATTATGAGGAAGCGGAACTAACTGATCATGAAAGACAAGAAATTTATGTAGCTGAAAATCAATTAGTGGAGCAAGTTGAATGGGAATTTCTTCAAATAAAACTTCATAGGGAAGAAATCAGCGAAAAGGAAATTGAGCGCTTAGGTCAAATGATCAATAAGAAGAAAAAAGCTAATATGGCTGTCTTAGATAAGTACCTACAACAGGTTGGCAGTAGCTTAAAGAAGTTAGCAAAGGACAATATCGATCAGGCTGTGAAGCTCCTTATGGAGGTTGAAAAATTCAAAGACCGTAAGTTGAACGTAATGGGTAAGATCCCAGTGTACCTGGACATTGATGGATTTTTACATGTTTATATGCGACACGTGGAAGAAATGAAGGTAAATGATCGATTTGAACATAAAGATAATTTTCAATGGGCAACTGAAGATGTGCTAACTGTGATGGAAAAGGTTATTCAGGCAATAGATAAGGAAGTACAGACATTTTTTGTAGAACGTCCAAACACACGATACAGCCGCTATGGCAGGGAATCAATTTATTTTGAGGGAGATTATTACACTCTTCATATTGAGCCTGATGGCAGAATAAGTACTTTTCATAAAAACCGAAAAAAGAAAGCGGTTGCAGTCGAGGGCCAAGAACAGGCTTGAACGAATTCTAAAAAACTTTGTCTAAAAATAAAAGTCCCTTAACACTCGCTGCAAGGGACCTTCAACCTAAACCTTATCACAATTAGCCGTAAGTGCGGCTAAGAATTGCGCAAGCTAACAAAATTTTCCATTTTTTAATTGTGGTATGCTTGGAGATACCCGCTTCGGAGATTAACATATCATATTTAATCTACCGCCCCCTGTTTTCACCAAAAATCATCAGCAATACGAAAACAGGGGGCGTCCTAAACGGGCGGGCGATAGCCCGCCGTCCGGCAATTTTGGAAAACAAGGGGGATTGCTCCCCCTTGATAGCTTTAGTTAAAAATCAGTGCCTCGCTGCCTTGGTTTGCAAAATCACGGCATAAATTAAAGGCGGTTTGTGCCCGTTGTTTAGCTGTGCCGTCCATGATGGATTTAAATTTCGCTTCTTCACTTTTGAAACTGCGTACATTCTGAAAATAACCTGTTACTGCATTGTACGCACCGAATACCGTTCCTGCAGTCGTATCGATCTGTTGCGTCGGGCTGGCTAACGCATATTCATAAACGCTGTCTACAATGTTGGTGTAATGCGTTGAAAGCTGTTCAAACTTGCCTTCGGCTAAATGGTCTAATACCTCTTTATTAGGTGCCATAGCAATCTGTACCAGCTTTTTAACTTCACGGTCTGTAATGCGGACTTTTGCCCATTGATTAAATAAGCCTTCCATCTCGTGGCTCAACTCTCGGCTGATACCCATGAGCGTATGCGCTTGTTTTAACCGCTCAGCAGCAGATGCGGTATGCCGTATCTTAATTGCTCCAGAATGATTGCGCATAGCGGCATTAAGCGTGTTATTACATACAATTCTGATCGGCGTAAAAGCTGCGGTAATACTGCCTAAACCATCGTGGGAAGTGGTCAAAAACAAATATTGCTCTATCCAGTCCTTGACACCTACGCGGATATAATCGGGTAGCTTTGCGGTAATAAACACCCGTTCGCCGTTGCCTAGTGCGCCTGCGGTCTCGTACAGAATACCTTCGCCACCGCCGACAATTGCGTCAAAAAATGAAAACGCATCACGGTTTTGCACGACTTCGTAGTCATTGCCGACTACGCCTAAAACCTGCTCGGTGTCTGCCCGTACGGTGGCGAAGAAATTAGGTACTGCTATTTCAGGGATGATGATATCGTCGCTGCCCTCACCTAAGTGGTTAGCGGTGTCGTACGTAAACAAAGGACGTTTTTCTACAATATAGTCTAAACCTGCGTGCTGTATCGCTTCACTGCTGGTCGGGTAGCGGTCAATAATCTGCCCTAAACCGTGCCAGGCTTTTTCCTTTACGCTCATAAAGGAGTGTTTGCCTGTTTTCTGATTGAAATTGATCTGATGTGCCATTGCTTTAATTTTTAGCGTTTCGTGTATTCATGGGAATGATCTCGGTACGCAGCACCCGTACATTGTCGGTGCTCGTAATTATTACGTCGCTGTTTTGCAGTTCTGCAATAGCGTCGTGTATGTCAGGGTGCGTGGTCTTTATGGTCACTTTCACCAGTAAAAAAATCTTGTCTTCCATAACCTTAATATTGATAGGTGTTCAAAAAATCACGGAATTCCATTTGAAATTGTGCGGGGTTCTCCTGCGCCAGTTGTTCGGCGTAACCTTCCCAAAAAAGCTGGTCGGTCAGTTCTATAAATTGCTCGTACATGGGAGTAGCTGTTTTGATGAAACTTAAAAATGCCCCCGGCTAAACGCCGGGAGCAATAATTGTTCAGGCGTTCGGAAAAACGATGTTCGCCTCAATGTCGGTCAATTTTTCATGGCAGGCATCAAAAATGAATTGCGCTACCATGCGGATAAGGTTCGGCGTATTGGTCACGAATTCACGGCGTTTATCATCCTGAATGATGAGTTTGCAGCCTTGGTACGGGTTGCTTTCCAGTTCGTCGTTCTCTTCCTGTAATTGTACCTCAAAATCTTCTAAGGTCTTAATACGGGCAATCAGGGCTAAACGCTGGATGGACAAGCGGTGCAGGTCGTTCACCGATTTTAAAGTTTGCTCTAAGTTGAGCGCAAATTTTTTAGGCTCAAATTTCACTTCTTCCGTTTTAGCGGGCTCGGCCTGTGCTTCGGCTTTCACTTCTTCGGTGGCTGGCTGGTTTGCAGCGTTAACGGGTTGGTTATCCACTGTAGCGGTGCCACTGGTCGCAGCCTGGGCAGGCGCAGCTTCCGCAGCCTGTGAATTTTCGGCGGGCTTTTCATCGGTAGTGTTTGCATGTTCTTTAGCTTCTTTGCCTGTTAAGCTTGGGCGGTTTTGAGTTCTGTTAGCTTCGTTTGCTTTTGCTGCTGCACCTTGTACACCGTTTGCATTTTTTTCTGCTGTTTTCATCTTAAAAGATTTTAAAGGGTTAAAAAATTTGTTTTTCGTTTCCCTCTTTTCCCGAAGACTTCCCTTAAAAAGCTATTTTTCAAAAGAAAAAACGGTAAAAAAGAAAGTCAAAAGAGCGGTCGTAAGCCAGAGCGGGAGAACTATAAGTCCCGGAGGGTGGCCGCAGCGAAGCGAAGGACATTATGCGTTCGTACGTGAAGGCTGACCGAGATTGACGCCGCTTTTGTCCGTTTTCGTTGGAAAATAGCAGCTAAAAGAAGTCCCTTAAATCAAATCAGCAAGGGCAGGAATGCAGGCAAGCGAAGCTTTTCCCGGCGAAGGGTAGCGGAGCGGGTAAACGAGTGAAGTCCGGAATGATGCGCTTGCAGGACGTAGCCGGTCAACTGGTTTCAGAGGATGCTTTTGCAGCGCAGCAAAAATGCAGGAGCGGAATGAAAGCAATGGATATTGGAGAAGTTAGCCTGTCAAGGATTGCAACGGCATCCTTTTCATGGAAAAGATATAGTGAAAAGCCTGGCCTTGGGGACAGCCAACGAGCTTTCAATTTATATGCTTAAATAATGTCTCGTTGTTTACCCATAAAATTTCACATAATAATTCTAATTTGTAAACAGCGCAGCTATGGTCTGCATCGCCAGAAACATTTTCCCGGAGTCCAGTTTAACAAAGTCATATTTTAAGTAAAAGGCTTCCGCATCGGCGTCAAGCGGATCAACGATCACAGCCATTGCCCCGACGTGAGTTAAAGAGACATTATAGCATTTCTTCAACGCATCAATTAAAAGGTATTCACCAAGGCGTTGTCCTTTATAGTTTAGATCCAATGCCAGCCTTCCTAATAATATCGCGGGGAGGTTATGGTAAGAAGGCGGCATTTTCTTTTGCACTTGTTCCGGCACCAGCTCGTGGGGTATGCTCGTACTTGATAGCGTATAGTAGCCGATGATGCGGTCACCATCCAGCATGACAGACACGGTACTCAATCGTCGTTTGATATCCTGGCTCGCCTGTTTGTGCAAGTAATTATCGAGCATTTCCTTGCCGCAGGTAAACTCTTTTTTGTTAAGTCCTGAATGCAGCGGTTCTATCGGATAACTCATTAAACTTCCGTTGACTGATTATTGAATTCACGGTAGCGCTCAGCAGCCTGTTGTAAGCGTTTGCCAGGCTTCGGCGGATTCATGATCGCCTCGAAAAAAACATTCCTGTCCCTTTCTGTAGCCAGAACTGCTTCGTGCTGTTCCACAATGAATTTTGCCTTTTCCTGAACAGTAGATACCACAAAGTCGGTAAGCGTACGGTAACCGCCCAATTTAGCTGCCCGTTCAAATAATGTTTTCTGGTCTGTTGTCAGTTTGGTATCGAACCTTGTCTTTTCAGCTTTGATCACTCGTTCCATAATTATTGCCTTTCCAAACAAATATACGGAAAAATTCCGTACGAAATAAAAACTTGCAACAATCAATCCAGTTTCATTGTAGCGATAAAGCTAATTAACATTCTACGATATCGGCTGTTAACGAGAAGGTGGCTGCTTCTTAATTTTAGCGGTATGGGTGCTTTCGAGTCGCAACGCTTGTTTTCGCAAATCTTCGAGAGAAAGTTTAGGTTGACCGATTTTAATTTTCGTAGCTAGCCGGTTCATCTCTGCAAATGACACGTTGTAACTCATTGTTAAATGGATTAAATTAAACAAGATAATTAAGTAATACAATATTGCCTATCTGTTCATACTGTAGTGATGTAAATTGATCAAGCAGCGTCCTTGCCCTCTAAGCTCAGGAAACGTCATTGCATATCATAGCAGCAAGCAGGGCGGCTGAGAAACTCAAGCCGCCTGCCGCTACTACTGGCCGGTACTTAGTGGAGCGGATTTTTCTTTAACAAACTGCTGATAGATCTGCTCTATCTTAGCTATCAGCAGTTCAACTTTATCTTTTAACAGCTTTACAGATTCTTCATCGGGATTAAACTGGCTTTTATATCGTGCTTCCGAATATCCTGATTGCAGCAAATTGAATAGCTGAATGCCTTCCGTCGTGTCTAACTGCAAAACCCGCTTAATTTCTTCGGTAAACAACAAAGTTATCCTAATCTTTCTCGACAAATTATGCACCGATAAGCGGTAACCTAATACCGCCCGAATAATAGCAATCAAACTGCTTTCAGCTGCCTGGTGAAGGGAAAAAAGAGCCAGTGAATAATTGTTATCTTCAATGTAGCGAAGAGCGCCTTTCATGAACGCTTTACCTTGAACACCCCATCTGTTCCAGTCGTGCCCGGCTCTTTCAAGCCACACACCATTATCAATGGAATGCGCACCTGTTAGCTCAACATCAGGAGTTTTATAAACATTAATACTTTTGAAAAGTGTGTTGTGCCAGAAGCGCTTATTGTTTGCTAATGCATCTTTGGCACTGGCCAGTTTATGCACAAAGGCAAAAACGGATGCGAGGTGACGACAGTTATCCTCAATTTTATTAGCAATTTCATGTTCAGGCGTTTTCTCCTTGTCGTCTATCAATATCAATAAGTAATACGTAAATGGATTGGGATGTGTACCCATCAGGTAGATCATGCGAACTGATGATATACGCTCAACAATCAGGTTCTTTACTTTCTCAACGCCTGACTTTTCAGCTTGATTTAATACCGGATGAAGGTCTTTTAATGGTGCTAATTTATCATTAATGCTTTCTGTTTCCGACGCATTCCGGTTTCTGCCCCAACCTTTATGCGTGATCGTTTCTTCCGTCTCACGCTGGTGAATGAGCCATGCTGCGGAATAAAGTTTACGAATATTATCATATACATCAATGATCTCCCCAGCGATGAGTGTTTCGTCAGCAGCACTTTTATACAGCGCGCTATGCAGCCATTCGTGCAAGTAGTCGCGATAATCCTGCGGGCTGATCTTCTTGAAGCATTTCTTTACTGCCTTGTACGGGTTAGCCAGTTCCTTCGCTGAAAGATTCTTCGGAAAATATACCCAGTCCTTTTTTTCCTTTTCGATCTGCTCTTCGGTCACGTCCTGTAAGCGTGGCCACCTGTCGTAATTTTTAAGCAGTAATAAATGCAGAGCTTCGATCAACTGTAGGGTTTGATCATAAATAAATAGTACGTGTCCTGGCCCGTGCCGGTCTTTATAAAACTTGTCATTTAATACGTAAAAACGCCATTCTTTCAAATCCTCCCGGTGATCTTTCGGCCATCCCGTACTGAAAAAGTCGGTAATAACTTTTAAAGGGTTCATGACCTCGCTAAAACGCAAATGTTTGGGGTACTGCTCCCACGGTGCTATGTTGCCTAAATACATCGTCATGGTCTTGATGCCGTCATTGTTGCCAGCAAGACAAATGACCGCAGGAACAGATTTCTAACCTATTCTAAAGCTTTCTATCGAAGTAGCAAACCCGTATAAATTATGCTTGCTTTAGGCCGATAAAACTGGTAACTTGAAACTTCAAATTTTCATACATTTGCTTAAACAACCATTTCCATCATGAGCACAGCTACCGATTCGCCAAAAAATATTCATCAGGGACGCAATGTGAAGCGCTTTCGGGAGATGCTTGGGTTGAAGCAAGAAGCCTTGGCTTTAGCATTAGGAGATGATTGGAGCCAAAAAAGAGTATCGTTACTGGAGGGGAAAGAGCTTATTGAAGAAGATATTCTTGCTCAGGTGGCTGCTATACTTAAAGTTCCCGTTGAAGCCATCAAAAACTTTGATGAGGAAAAGGCGATTTATAACATTCAGAACAATTACGAGGGATCATCAAGTAATTACAGTGGACTATACCAATGTACTTTTAATCCTCTTGATAAACTTATAGAGCTTGTTGAAGAGAACAAAAAGCTTTATGAGCAACTTCTCGCAAGCGAACGGGAAAAAGTAGAAATTCTTAAAGGTAAATCCAATTCATAAGATCATGACAGTGGAGCAGCACGAAAAGCCATACAGAGAAAGGATGTTCAGTCTTGTTGCAGACCCCGAACTAAAAGCAATGGAAACCAGGTACGAGCCGTATCTTGACATTCATGCTATTGAGGACGTCTTAGAAGGATGCGACATTATACAAGCCCGTCCGGGTGAGGTGCCTACAGGCAAGCTAATATGGAAAGAAGGTTATGATCTGCCGTTGGAACTCAAACGAGATATCATCAACTTATACAACAAGCACTTCATTGATCAGGAAGCGGGTTAAGCTCAAACAACGTTCTCCAGGTATCTTCTACAGGTTTTTCAATTTCTTCAAAAGGCACATCATCCCATAGATGCAGTTCCTCGTTGATGAACCGATATAGCTTCCTTATACCAACTTCGTTACTGGCAAACACATGGTTGATACCTTCTTTTTCCAGATAGTCTTCCCAATAGCCGTCTGAACTAAGGGGTTCAATATATACGTCATCATCAATATCCTGGTCAAAGGCAAACCGGAATCCGGATATTTGTGGTAAAGGGTTACCATCAGTCGGATCATCTAAAATAGTCGTTAAACGAAAATGCATCGCCGGATAATGGCCGACGCTATACATGATCTCTACTTTTGCCAACGTGCGGGCATTCAGCTCTAACACGCCATAGGTAAGCATCTCGACGAGTTTGAGCCATTGCTCGTCTGATACGCTCAATAACACATTTTGTGCCTCATCTAATGTTCTCATAGTAAAGTATTTTAAGATAAATAGCAACAGGTCAATGATGACCTGTTGCCTGAAATGTTAAACACTCATTTTGCTTTTACGAGACTGCTTTTTTTTTGGCAGCTCCTCCGAGGACTGCGCACGAGACTTCAAGTTTTTCGTTGCCTTGGCACTTGTACCTAACAATTCCTCCCGCTTGATCTTCTTCATCTGATGGTCGTAAAGATCGACGGTCTTAAACTGCGGGTTAGCTGCAATGAAATACTTTTTTTCGCCTTCACCGGTTGCAACGGTGATCTGCTGCGCATTTCCCTTTTTCAAAGAACGATATAAATCTTCTTTTGCTTTCGGGTCTTCCAGCTCTTTGATACCTTTTCCGGCAATGACCTTTTCAATATCATAGCCGTAATTCTCGTGGTAATGCTTGATCTTCTTATTGCCACTTTCGGTCAGGTTCTGGTCGTCCAGCGTTAGCCACGCCTGATATTTTTGATTTTCCAGGTTCGTTAGCTGTTTATGAACAGAACGTCCCTCCATCAAATTGAAGGCTTCCTTAGCTGTAACGCCATTTCCTTTATTAATAAAAAAAGTTTGGCTTACCTCTTTTGCAGCGTCTTCATGCCGGATATGCGCATCGTACTTATTGAAAAAGTACATGTCCTGGTTGTCGCCTGCTTTAAAATGAAGGGTGTAATCGACGGTCTTATGATTGAACTCGTGGCTTAAGCCTAACCTGAATTCCGGCGTTTTCGCTTCCATTTTCTTGTCAAGTTCCGCATTGACCTTTTCTCCAAAACCTAAATTCAAAAGGTTTTTTTTCAGGAATTCTGAATTTTGTGTGTTCATAACTGTATGAATTAAATGGTAATTAGATGATTGTTAATTAGCGGCCAGCGTCAGCGCAGCCCGTGATGGTACAGCAAGGACTTTGATATCATCCAGATCATCCTGCCTGATCTGTAAATAAAGGTGCCGGTTACCCGAACGCTCGTAAACTTCGATGAATAGCGCCTCGTCGTCTGAGAGAGAAAACCGTTTAAAGGCAAACACTTTGGCAACTTCATGGTCTTTCGTCACGGCTGTGCGACTTCGTAAAGTGCTGTAAAGCGGCACGATCTCCTGTTCATGAGTAGCCATCCGGTCTACGGTTTTGCGGTCACGAATATAGAAACGGACAAAATCAATCCCGTAAGGCAGGTTCGAACGATTACGCAGATCAAGCCGCAAATAGACCCGGTTACCCGCAAGTGAAACTTTATTGATCCAGGCCTTGATACCGCCCGATTTCTCATGGGTTGCGACGTCAGCACGTTTTCCCAACGCTAATTGCTGCGCGATAGCCTCTTCGGTATTTTCCGGCCTGTTATTTACCAGGGTACGTACAAGCGTCGTACCATACCCGATCCGTCGTCCTGCTCGTCCATAAGAATACACCACCGGGATGCTGTAGACCTTTTTGGTGCTTTGGTCCTGAATACTGAGCGTAACAGTTTTAAAATTCGCCGCGACTGCTTTGATCGTCAGCACCCCATTGCCTTTGTCCGTAATCACGTATTTGCTGCTTTGGCTGCCGAGCACTTTAACCAGCCCCGGAAAAAACAATGCTGTTGCCTTGTCCTGGCTTATATAGGCTGTATCCTGTGCAAACGCTATTTTCCCTATTAACGCAAGGAAAAATATTACTGTTAGTCTTTTCATACCACCTCCTTAATTATCCCGGTCATTACTGTCCTTAAGCAGAACTTCATACCCGGCTTTAACTTTGACCTTAATCTGTTTTACCTTTTTGCCGAACAGTCCTTTGGCCGCTTCAATACCGGCTCCGGCTGCTTGCGCGCCCAAGGACTGATCCATGGTCATCAGCTGCATGGAGCTAACGGCGTTGCCCATTCCGTTCTTAGCAGCGTCGCGGCTGATGGAACCTGGTACATACAAGCCTTCCAGACCATCCAAGTCATACACAGTCAAGGCAACTGGTAAGATGTTATTCAGGTAGCGTATACTGGCAATCTTAATGTCTAGGCGTTCGTTGTTCAGCGCACACGTGCCGTAAACGAAGCTGCCTTTAGGAATCATTTTGCCTTTAACATAAATCCCGTCCACCAGCCGCAGTTTAACCACCGCACCGCTGACCAACGTTTGATCTTCATGAATCACGGCCTGAATGGTGTTCCCTTCCGCATTTTCACCCTGAGCAGTTTTGTTGCTCGCATACCTAACGTTGGGCCCTTCACCATATTCGTCGCTATCATCGCTTACGGCAGTTACCGCATAGACACGGTTGCGATTTTTCAGGGAGCGGGCGCGAAGGACGTTATCGGAGTTGCCGGGATTTTGAATATCATTGATTTGCTGAAGCATGCGGCTGAGCTGTTTCATTTCCGGGTCTTCACCACTGCCGCTGTTCATGGCAGCCATCATCATTTGCAGTCGCTTAACCTCTGTACCGGAATTTGGCTGCGGCTCATAACCGCCGGTTTGTACAGGTGACGAAGACTGATTGAGCTGCGTATTGATCTGCGCAAGTTTCGCCTGAATTTTGGCTTCATTAGGATCGTTCGCCGTTAGTTCGCCTGGTAACGAAGAGGTGTTTTGCAGTTCTCCTTGTGAAGCCTCCTGTTCAGCAAAGCCCATCGAACTAACGAAGTTTTGGCTTACGCTGACCGCAGTGGAACTGTCTGAGTTCTTCGCAGATGTTTGATAGACACCCATTTTATCCTGATCACTACCATTTTTAAATTGAGCTTGAGGTAAAGTAGTATTCAGCCCTTTGACCGCCGTCTGTTCGCCGGTCATATGGCTACTGTTCCGTCCGCCACCCAACGCCCAAAAGGCCATCGTCAGGAAAGGAAAGATCAGTACAGGTATCATCATTAAGAATTTACGCTCTTTCAGAAATTCGGGAGCGTGTGCAGGCAGATTGCCTGGTTTGCGTGTTGCTTCCATGATCTAATCATTTTTTAGTTAATGAATCTGTTAATTGTGCATCCTTTCTCACAAAGAGATTGACGTCGGATGCCATGCCGATATGTGTTGCGGGTCTATAGGATTGATGAAGTGCAGGTATCGTATAAGAGTTGGTAAACAGCCCGGTTAAAAGGATGGCGATTGTGATGGCTACAATACTCACCAGCACGAGCTTTTGCTTACCGGCGCTATAAGCATTGAACCGTTGGCCGATTGACGCTGCTAACTTAGCCTGAACGCTTACAATAAATACCGAGACCACTTTTGCTATTTGGTCGTTCATCGGAGTGGATGAGCTGTTATCATTACGATGTGTTTTCATGGCTATTGATGTTGAAGGGTAGTATCCCTGTTGGCTAATGTTTCCCAATGCTGTATCAGGAATCCGTGCGGGTTGTTATCTGAACGCGCCACGTTTCGTAGATAACCCTGGGTAACCAGACTGCGGTTAATGGTTGATGTTGCCCGGATCAGCTTTTGCGTAGCAAAGCATTTAAAGTAATAAGGGTACTGATCAATGTCGAGTTGAATGCTGTCCACCACAACCTGCTGGCTGATGTTGCCCGAAATCAGGTTGTTGTAATAGCTTTTTTCCTTAAGGTCGTTGTATTGATTTCTGGCGCTTTCATCGGCCAGGTACAATGCCTTTCCGATGTTGGCGTTGATCACTTTCTCATCAGGGTCAAGCGTGAAAAAGTAGTGATGAAACATTTTGATGTGATCCCGTGCTTCTACGGGGATATTATCTTTGCGGTCTGCCGCAAAGGCCTCTAAAGCTTTACCATTCGCTAATATGTAGATGTGCCTGCTGGCGAGGTCTGCTGCCTGGTAACTTTTATAAAGGGCAAAGCAGGATATGATCGTGCAGGCGGCTATCAGGAGATAACTGAACAGCTTCACATGCCTGAAGGCCGTTTCAATATTTTTGAGGTGTGTAAACATGGCTACGAATTTTATGGTGAACTACTTAATTTCCGTTGATGCGAGCCGCCTGATGGTTAGCGGGCTGTGACTTAGTTTCCTGACCCGCATTGTTCCAGCCGTTCATAAAGTCGCCTGGTGCATTGCTTAAATTAATTGCGCCGTTGACCATTCGTTCTCCCACTTGAGAACCAGCCGCCACGGTGGTATTGGAACTGGTGATGACCAGTGCATTTACTTTTTGTAAAAGCCCATGGCCGCTGCCTGCATTGACAATGTAATTGGCTACGCTCGGAACCGTGAAGTAGCCTATGATCCCAATGATCAGGAAAATGAGGTAAGCCGTATCAGTCGAACTAAAAAAGGTATCACCCGCTGATTGTACTTGTGAAATATCCAGTTTGAGCATATTTTCCTGCACTTTACCGATAATGGCACCGAATATATTCGCGACTGGTAACCATAGGAATACATTGATGTATTTAGCCAGCCACACCGTTAATGTGCTTTGAAAACCGTCAAATACCGCAAGCCCAAAAACGATCGGCCCGAGGATAGCCAGAATGATCAGGTAAAACGTACGAATAGTGTTGATACATAGTGCTGCGGCTTCATACAATACCTGTAGTACCTCTGACATCCATTGCTTCACGGTATTACGAAAGTTATAGGACGCTTTAGCCATAGCGAATTTCATATCATTTCCGACGCTTGCTAATACACCTTCACCACTGCCATCTTTGTCTTCAGGATGGGTATACTTGTACCATTTATCCCGGTCACCATCACCGTCAGGCCCAACGTACATTTGCCACGTATCTGTCTTCTCAACGGCTTCCTGTTTGGCTTTTAATAAGGCGGCAATCGCTGCATCTGAGTTTTGCACCATTCCGCCCGTCGCATTTACGGTCGGCTGCATGATGCCGTTGATAATTGCGATGACCGTGGGAAATAACAGGATCGCCAGGCCGAGAGCGAAGGGACGCATCAGCGGGTAAAAGTCTATAGGTTCTGCCGCCGCAATTTGCCGCCATACGCGGCTGCCGATGTACCACAGTGCGCCGAATCCTGCGATGGCCCTGCCTACGCCGATCAAGCCGCTGCACATCGGCAGCATATCATTGTAAACACTATTGAGCGTTCCCTGCAATCCCTGGATGTTATCTGCAAGCCCTGCTGCATTTGAAAATAAAGGGAAAAGAATCCCCGTTACCGCAATGATTGCGGTTAAAAAAGCTGTCTTTTTCATAATGTCTGAATTAGTGGTTTATACCGTAGAGCTTCTTTAATGAGAGGGCATCGCCGGTTTCCTTCGTTCGCTGCAAACTGACCATCACACCGTTGCGGTTGAAGTATCGCAAAAACTGAAGTTTATCAGTAGAGTTCACATAAATCCGATCTATCGCCCTGATCCTTTCATCATCAGTCATCCTCAATTTAGAAGCTGTCAATACATTGGTTAGCTCATTGATATTGTCAAGGCTTTGCTTTACCAGCCCGCTATATACCTTACCCATATAGTCAAGTTCGCCTGCCGAAAACGATCCGCTTTGTTTAAAGCGGGAAAAAGCCTTTTTGTACTCACTTAGCAAACTGGCCTGCTGGGAGATGATCTCGGCAACCCTGCCGTAGTTTTTGACAGCCGGACTGATCTGAAGCAAGCTGTTTACGTACACGTCATGCAAATTGAAGTTTCCTTGGGATAGCGACGAGATCGTACTATAGCCCCTTTGATAGATCTGGTAACCTGTCTTCATATCGGAAAGGATGCTCTTCAACTGAGTTAGCTTTTCTATATTCAATAACAACTGCTGTAGTTCCTGGCTCTGAGCCTTACATACCTGAGTATGCGAGAGAGTCGCTACTGTAAATCCTGTCAGCAAAAATGCTTTGATGTGCTTTTTCATAATCCTTGATATTATCGAATACCGAATATGTATTTGCTGGTTTCGAGGTTGGTATTTTCTTGCTGTTTGTGAAGGCCATAAACCTTTATCTTGCCCGCGAAGTCTGCGATAAACCGGTAATTGCTCTGCATCGCCAGGTGAATGCTGTTCAACCGCTTTAAACGTTCATCGTCAGTCATGGTCAGTTTGCCGTTTGTAAGGAGAATTTGCAGCGCTGTGATCTGTTCATCGCAGTTTGAAAACAGTGCTTGTTTGACTTTTCCAACGTAAAGTTTTTCCTTCGTTGATAGGTAAGTTGCCTGATCAAGACCTTTAACTGCTCCCAAAATATCCCTTTGCCATGTCAGGATATTACCCACCTGCGGGTTATTCTTGACTACCATATTGATGGATCTCAACTTATCATAGTAGGTCGTATGCAAACTGAACTCGTCCTTTAATGAGCCGGTGATATAACCCAAGCCGCCGTTGGCGATTTGGTAACCTTGCTTCAGATAACTGGAGTAAACCTGTAAAGCTGCTATTTGCTGAAGCAGGTATTTCTTTTGGGTTTTCTTTTGAGAGAACCATTCGGCAAAAGTCTGCGCATGTGCTTGCGACAACCATAACGAAGCAGCGGCGGTCACCAGCGCATAGGTTAATAGTGCCTTGCTTTTCCGGCCGATATCATCAGCGCGGCGCTTTAACTGGCTAATTGATTCCATACAATTCCTTAATTGATTTCGTATCTGCAAGGTCACGGCTTCGTTGTAAGCAGATCCGAATGTTTTGATTGTTAAACTGCTGCAAGTCGTTGTAATTGATGTCCAACTGGTCACTTGCATGATTAATCAGTTCGAGTCGATTAGCATCGGACATTTGCGTTTTGAAGCTATTGATGACCATTAATATCTGATCGAGGTTCTGAACGCTGGCATCTAAGATGCCGCTGTAAACCTTCTGCATGTAATTGATCTCTTCCGGACGAAAGTGGTTGTCTTTTTGAAACAGCCCCCAGGCCCGCTTGTACTGACCAACCAAAGCAGCCTGTTTCAAGGTGACATCTTTGATCCGCTGGTAATAAGCAATGGTGGATTTGATCTTCCATAGCTCTGTATAGTAGCCGCTGTACAATTGTTTTTGTTCTTCTGTCCAGCCGGATATCTCCGTAAGTTTAACTTTAGATAGCTCGTTTTCTAACACTTTCTGTGCATTCTGTAACCAGATGGTCTTGTTCTGCATCCGCTGCACTTTAAGGTCAATGGCCTTGATGACTTTCTTGACGGTGAGTTTAATTACTTCTGCTACTACGAACTGCGCATTAGCTTTCGGCACTGTGAACAATAACATTATCAAGGCGATTAATATCGCTGGTCGTACCTTAAATTTTTTCATAAGAAGTCCCTTTCCGATTATTTATCAGATTAAAAAAGGCAAGAAATGAATTGCTATTTTATTTT
The DNA here is from genome assembly GCF_015222005.1 of Mucilaginibacter myungsuensis. Lineage (GTDB taxonomy): Bacteria > Bacteroidota > Bacteroidia > Sphingobacteriales > Sphingobacteriaceae > Mucilaginibacter > Mucilaginibacter myungsuensis. The sequence continues at coordinate 118,110 of NZ_JADFFL010000005.1, forward strand.
CTTGTATTCGGAATCGCCGAGTTTAACGCCGTTATGGTCTGTAATATAAACCTGATTTCCAAGGTCAGTTTGCTGTAGTACCTTTGAATCTTTGTTGTAAGTGGCATCCCATTTGGCAGACTTAAATTCCTTGCTCTTTAAAACGCCATTTCTGATTTTTTGAAAACCAGATTTTCGTTCAATGTTATATGCCTGGTTAGAAGAATTGATATTTCTGATAATAAGAGTATCGTCTGTAAGCGAATATTCATTCTTGAAATGGGTTACATAAGTCCCGGATGGGTCTGACTCTTTAGCGGTCTCTGAGCATCCGTAGATGATAAATAATATAAATGATAGAATGATTAATGCTTTCATAATGATATAATTTAATTAAGCTGCTTTTTCTAATTCTTCCTGAACAATAGCCGCAATGCCTCGCTGAATACTTCCATATTTCTTAGCGTATTCTTGAACACGAGCTTTTTCCGCTGATTCCGTTGTATAAGTCCAGTATTCCTCACGGCTCACCTCTGTCCGGTAAACTTTTGACAACTGACCATTGAGGCTGATAAACACCTCTTTGTATTTTAGCTTTTCATCATTGTTCCGGTTCATGCTCATGATCAGTGCCGTTTCTTTATCCGTGATGCCCAATAACTGCTGAATTTTCGGAAAGTCATTCTGGTACTTGCGTTGGTCAAGCAGAATTTTGCAGTCGCTGTTATTGATAATAGCTTGCTTGACCACCGGCGAACTTATGATATCTTCAATATCCTGAGTAACTACCAAAGCTTCACCAAAATATTTTCGAACCGTTTTAAATAAGTATTTGATGTATTCGGCCATGCCTTCACGCGCAATAGCTTTCCATGCTTCCTCGATTAAGATCATTTTGCGGGTGGCCTTACTGAGTTTGCGCATTTTGGATACAAAGGTCTCCATAATGATCAGTGTCACTACCGGGAAAAGAATGGGGTGATCTTTGATGTTATCCAACTCAAAGACAATAAAGCGGCGATGCAATAAGTCGAGGTTTTCTCTTGCATTCAACAGGTAAGCGTACTCACCACCTTTGTAATATGGTTTTAATACGAACAGCATGTTATCAATATCAAAACGCTCATCCTTTACTTTTGATTGTTTCATGGTCTCATAAAACTCTCCTGCAAGGAAATCATAGAAGCTATTAAAGCAAGGAAAAATATCAGGATTCACTTTAAGCTTTTCATAATAGTGGTACAAAGCATCGGAAATCGCAATGTATTCTGAACGTTGTACGCCTTCATCTTCCTTCTTCCACAATGCAAGGATCATGGCTTTAATGCTTTCCTTCTTTTCCGTATCCAAGTAATCGCCATGAGCGATATAAAAGGGATTGAAGCTGATGGGGTTGTCTTCTGAATAAGTGAAATAATAGCCGCCAACGAACTCACATAGCCCCTGATAACTGTGCCCTACATCGACCAATACAATGTGAGCGCCCTGTTCAAAATAGCTTCGCAAAAGGTGGTTGGTAAAAAAAGACTTTCCACTGCCCGACGGACCCAAAATAAACTTATTCCGGTTAGTCGTTATGCCTTTCTCCATCGGTTCATCACTGATGTCTACATGGACTGGTTTGCCTGACAAGCGATCGCCTAGCCTAAGCCCGCAGGCACTGATACTGGATTGGTAGTTTGTTTCAAGATTTAAAAAGCAGGTTGCCTGTTCAACAAATGTATCAAAGGTATCATTCATTGGAAAGGTAGCTTCGTTGCCAGGCAATCCCGACCACCATATCTGCGGAGCTCCGTCCGTTTCCTGTTTAGGTTGCGCATCCATTTGAGCTAAAGCTGAACTTACTTTATTTTTGAGGTCTTTAAGTTCGGCTCGGTCGTTTGTCCAGGCCATCACATTAAAGTGTGCTTTAACCGGCAGCTGCTGCTGACTGATTGCTTCATTTAAAAATTCGTGAGTCGCATCCCGGCTGATCGCATTTTCACGGGAATAAGCGGATAACGATTGTAAGCGCAGCTTCTTTGCCTCTAGCTTCTTTAAGGTTTGCTGGCTGTCTTCGATAAATATGTACTGGTTATACACATGGTTGCATCTCAACAAAGTGCCGATCGGTGAGGCAAATCCAGTACTAAACTTTGTTTTGTCCGTGCTGTACTTGTCAAAGGTTATTCTCGGGCCACAAAGCGGCGGCAAGTCTTCCGCATCGCTTAAAGTAAAAAGCTGACAATGATCATTGCCAATGCGGATCTCGTCCTGAATATGAATATCCTTTAAAACCGTATTGCTGTTCTTGTTGAGCAGAAAGCAGTACTGTTCCAGTATTCCGGGTGTCTTAGGCGTACCGGACAGTCCGTCGTCATTGATGCCCCGCAATGCAATTAGGCCGCTATCTTCCAGCACCTTTACAAACTGTCCGGCATTATCTAAAAAGTCACGAAACAGCTCTTCTGATGTGGTTTGAGATGGGACTATGCGTTTTCGCATCAATGTGCTTACCGCGCTCGTATAGTGTTTGAATTTTTCCGGCTTCTTAGTCAGGAAAATATGGCAATGATGATGCAGGTATGGACGCTCATGGAAATGCTTTTCGCTGGAATGGGACAGAAACGTTTTTACCTGCGTTTCGCCGTTATCCTGAAATTTGGCCTTATATTGCTCGCTTATAAACCAGTCCTGTTTATGGAAGATGGTATTTTTGGGTAAAAGCTTTATTGCTTTGATCCAGGCCTCGTGAAAGCTGTGGTACTCGTCATTTGACATGGTAAAAATTTCCGGAAGGTTAACTTCATAACCAATGGTCAGGTCGCCTTGCGCTGAAAGCATACAATCGTGCTCCACCTTATAAACAGGAAATACCTGTTCCGCTTTGCTGTGTGATTTCATGATCTTCTTTTTAATTGCAGAAATACGTTTCGTGTTGTGAATTGCAGGTAACGCGGCAGGTATCGCTTAGCTGATCTCTTCATCAGCCCATATTGCCCGTACTTGTGACTGAGCTTAAAAACTTGATAAAAAAGCAGGCTTCCCAATGCACCTGTGATGAGCAGGCACATGGTCACCGGTACGCTAAACAGGTACATAACCGCAAAGCCGATGAGCAAAATAACAAGACCGGCTGCCAAGTAGCCTATGTACTGGGCCTTTAGCCCTTTAAATTCAATGGGTTTATTGATGCCCTTATTGATCTGATACAATGCCATATTGATGCAGTTAAACGCCAAAAAAAGATTTGAGTACCGTAGCGACAACTACCAGAAAAATGCAGCTACCAAACCAGCTGGATGCAACTTTTCCAGTATCATGCTCGCCGTCGTTCCACTTTTTGTAAACCTTAATAGCACCTACCAGTCCTACCAAAGCACCAATAGCATACATCAAGGTTGTACCGGTAGTAAAATAGCTTTTGACCTGCGTGGTTGCCTCCTGAATGCCGGCATTACCGTCCTGTGCATACAAGGTGAAGGCGAAAAGGATAAATGTCAATGTGCCGAAGCCTTTCTTCAACAGATGCCTCAGATCGTTATTTCTTTTTACTTGCTGTGTTTTCATGTTTATTTATTTTAAAGGGTTTAAAAAATGTTACTCATTCAAGGCAGGCAGGTCATTGCTTGTCAAGTCGAAAGGCAACTTTCCGTGCGATTCGTTCAAGATATGCTCAGTTACCTGTAGATAGTTTATTTGCGACTCGTATGGTTTATAAGAGGTAAGCAGAATGTTCAGCAATGAAATAAATTCTGATTTACTGTCAACGTCTGCAAAAGCATCAATGAGTTTGTCCGTCTCATTAAGCAGTTGTGTTTGTGGCAAAAACTCAACGGGCTTTGCTGCTGTTGATTCAGCAACTGGTCCGTTTAAGTCTTCGTCGATGTCGGCTTCCGCGAATTGTAACTCTTCGTCGGCTACGACGGTGATGCTTTGATCTTGCTTAGCTTGACCCATCACCGCAAAAGATGAAAGGGTGCTGCTTGGGGCAAGTAGCTGACCTGATTGCTTAGCTATAAAAAGATTGGTAACCTCGCGTTGATAGTAGCGAAGGATCACATACAGGTAGTAAGATGCGCTTATGATAGCGATGGCTGCAAAATACTGCTGCCAGGAGATGGATGACAACATAACGCTTTGATTTAAAGACCATCTGCACCATGCAGCGATCTCGAAAGCAAAGGTTGGCCTATCCAAAAAACTTTTATCACACCTCATGTACAAGGTAGGATAAATTTTTTATAACATATTGAAAAACAAATAGTTAAAAATGACTATAATTTTAGCTTTTGCTGAATAGCGCCATCTTCATCCAGTTTTTGGTCCATTTTACGGAGTAAGGCAAGCTTTAACTTATCAAGTAATATCGTACGATCCTTTTTTCGCCGCGTCATATCAGTGTACTTGTGATAGTACTGGCCAAGTTCGATATGAAAAACCGTTTGAAAAAAGCTAACAACAGTTTTGATCTCCGCATTGCCATTATTAAATACGCCAGCAGCAACCAGCGCGTAAATCAGTTCGATCAGATCGGTCTTTGAAAATGTCCAGGTGAGCGGAAGTTCGAGGCTCATCTCTGGCGGGCGCTCATCATGATTATTGAGCTTTTGAAGTTCTATATTCAGAAAGTCCTGATATTTTTCGTTCGCGATAATATTGGAAAGCTTGTAGTCGTGACTGGTTGAATACACCTCGTCCTCTTCAAATTTTTCCAGTTCCACATGTACGTCAAACCCACCACGCGTAAAATACACTTCATCCATCTGGGTGGAACCGGAACGGTAGTACTGATAAAAAGCGGCGTTATGATCGAAATAACGTTTAAGATCGGCCAGCTCAGAGTTGATATATTCTTTTAAATGATCTTCGGCTCCTGTCGGCCTTTTCATTAAGTAATTATAAACGCTAATGAAGTAAATGTATTTACTGTAGAATTGGGGTTTTACTTCTTTGAAGAAATGGATCTCGTCTTCGACACTTTCAAAAGAATAGCTGGAGATGTAGCTTTTCAGCTTGGCCATTGCTTTTTTGCAAAGGATGATAGAAGCTTTGTATTGTTCGGCTAAAGGTTCGCCGTTCGTAGAAATTTCGTTTAATTGATTTTCTAAAGCGCTGTAGTAACGCTCGGTGATGGTGCGCATATGTATGTGGATTAGGCAATTAGGATTATTGCTTAATACGCAAATTAAGAATAACGTGTTACGACACGTTATTCGTTTGACTTCACCTTAAATCAATATTACGTTAATATGACGATTGGCATTATTACTTAAGAGTTAATTCACGACGTCTTGCACGATAGCCTTTATGTCATCTTTGATTTGTTGGTAATTACGCAGGACCTCCGCCTGATCGATATCTCGAACGGTGGGGATAGGTTGATAATTCAACTCTTCATTGCGAATACTGTCATGGTCATTTTGAATTTCGTTATGAAACACTTTTAAGCTGATCTTATTGGTCGGGTCATCGGCTACCATGCCAACAAATTCACCGGAGGACAGCCCAGCAATTTTAGAGGCAGGTATCGCGAAGTCCAGCTGAGTAGAACGGCTCACCGAGGTATCCTGACTGTTGATGGATACACTTTCTTTTTGTTGGTTAATTTTTCCGAAGCGTTCTGACAACTGTTTGGCTGTATCGCCTGTTACCTGCCCGCAAATAATATTACCTACGATATTCATAATAACCTCTGCCTGATCACGACCATAATCCTTTTTAAGCTGGCTGTAATCCTGAACCGCCAGTGTCACCGCTACCTTATTAGACCTTGCCGTAGCAATGAGGTTGTCAATGCCGTTGAAGTAGATGGTTGGGAACTCATCGAAGATCATACTGCATTTCTGGCGGTTCTTTTGGTTGACCAGCTTGTTAATGCGGTTGATATACAAGGACAGCACAGCACCGTTCACCTGTGATTTTTGCGGATTATTGGCGAGGCAGACAATCTTCGGTTCATCAGGATTATTGATGTCTAAAGAGAAATCATTGCCACTTAGTACATAATAAAGTTGAGGTGAAGACAGACGCGCCAAACTGATCTTAGCGCTTGCCACCTGACCTTCCAACTGCTCATAGGCCTCATTCTGCCAGGCAGAAATAAAAGGATTGATCAATACTTCAATTTCAGGTTCCTGTAATAGTACCTCAAACAGATCTTTGTAATCTACCTGTGCCAATTCAATAACATGCGGCAACGTACAAAAGCGACCGTCTTGATACTTTCGCAGAAACCACATGATGGCCGTGATGAAATTGATCGGTGATTCTACAAAGAAGTCGCCTTGCTTTTTGATCCACTCACGGTTTAAGCCAAGCATGATCGTTCGACTGGCGTCAATTGCATCTGTTATGTCCAGCATGGTTTCCGGCTCCAGTGGATTGGCGCGGTGCATGATATGTTCGAGGTTGATCACATACTGAGTTGGTTTGACCTTGTACAAGTGACCGTGTTGAAGCAAAGCGTTATAGGCAATCCTGGTTAGGTCGTCATATTTAAAATCATAGATCAGCATGGAAAATCCTTTTTGAATATGTTGGGTAATAATGTGGCGGATAACGAAGTAGGACTTACCAGAGCCGGGACTGCCACCGATCAATGTGCCACGAAAAGGGTTGATGATATTGATCCAGCTTTTACGCGCTTTGCCTTTCAGGTGGTAGATAGCAGGCAAATTGATTGAATACTCATTGTTGAGATATCGCTCTTCCTGTGGAAATGATTCGTTTGCTCTGTTAAAGATGTCATCAGTTAGCTTCAATTTGAGCATTCTAAAAAGGGCACTTAGTCCTGACAAAATCAGTAAATATCCTAAAGAGGTCATTCCGATATAGAGAAATGCCCTCGCTGACATAGAATAGTGGACGTTAAGGAATGCTGCACTGACAAAGTATAACAGCAAGCCAATCAAAGCATAAATAGTAATTGTTTTAAGTTTGATCTTCTCATCTTTCTTCCCCTTGCTGCCTAACAAGGAAATCATTAAAGCGAATAGTGCTGCAAGTTTTGCATAAAGTACACTTTTGAAGACTGTCATTTTCGAGACAGGCAGTAGGATACTGTTAATGACCGGCTTGGTCAAACCCCAATGCTGAAATGCGGCATAGCAGGAAATATAAAAATGAAGGATAAGAATGGCCAGGCTGATAAACCGGGTAAAATCAATGATCCTTCTTAATGCTTGTTCGTTTTCACCTGTTTGCATAACTGTAAAATTTAAAGTGAATGTCCTCTGCGTTTTTTCTTGCGCTTTCTTTGCTGTAGCCTGCCCATGGCTGCCATATCTTGTTTTTCCTCCTGGTATAAGGCTTCTAGCAATGCACTGCCACCGTTGAAGTTGTTATTACCGTTTATTCCTGTGTTATCAGGCAAATGTTTATTGCCGGATAGTTCAACGTTATGGCTTGGTTTAATGCTTCCATCTGATCGTGCAAAGAATTGTGAAAGGCTGTTTGCGCTATAGTTTTTGCCTAAATCACTGCCGTTGAACACAGCTTTAGTTTTATGATCGACAAACGTCACCCCATACAACCGGCCATCCTCACTGTGCCTGAAAATGGCTTCAATATTCTGTTCCTTAAGCTTTAACTGAAACTCGGTTTTACCAATCGGTTTGCTCAGCAGATCATCAATCGTATACTTTACCTGCTCTCTTAATGATTTGCGTAGCACCTCATTTAAAGCAAAGCGTCCTTCCAACGTTTTTAACGTTGGTTTACCGTAGATACTGCTGGCCTTGATGGGAACGCCGATCTTGCCGCCTTTACCATCCAGTGCCCAGTATACCAACCCGTTTTTCTCATACATCCTGGATTCTTTTGAACCCCGGTCAGCCGTCACGTTAAAGCCGTTCAGCACCGCGTTAAATTCCGGGATACTGGTAAACTTGTATGTTCGCAATACCTCACTTACGACATTAGTGATGGCCCGCTTGGTTTCTGATTTCCCGTAAGCTACTTGTTCCACGGATAGAGATTTTATGTTATGTTGTGCTTTGCCCTGATCTTCTGCCTTGACTAATCCATAATTCAGCTCCACCTGCTTCCGCGACTGCTCGGAGGCTTTATTTGCCAGCAAGTGAAAACTGATCCGTTCACCATCCGGCTTGATGTTGGTAGAAACCAGATGCAGGTGCGGATGTCCGGCATCGTAATGCTGGTAGACAAGGTAGGGTTGCTTACCAAACCCAAGGCCTTCCATATACTCATCGGCAATTTGCTGAAGTGTCCATTTATCCAAATTTTCGCCAACCGCAAAATTCAGTGACACGTGCAAAGTATTGACCTGCGTGCGCTCATTCCGTTTGGTCAGATCAGTCAATCGGTTAAGCTTGTCGCTGAACGAAAGGTTAGACGGCTCTTTTAAATAACCCTGTGCAAGGATCAATTCAGCCTTGCCTGAACGCACCTTATGCTCATTGTAATTTATTGCCCCGAGGATGCTTCGTCCGGTTTTAATTTTTGCGACCATAGTTCTGAAAAGTTTTGCATGCGGTCCTTGATCTGCGCGATAGCCGGGTCGACTTTGGTGCCGATGATAGACATGAGCGATAACCATAAACGGTTATCTGCGGAGCCGTGTGCAGCGTTGATCTGACGGACTGCCTGATTCAAATTGTTACCAATGGCATTGAGTTCCCGGCGCAGCAAAGACAACTCTTCAAGCATCTCATCCATGGACTTGTCCCGGTAATTTACGGTGATTGGTTTTTCCAGTAAAACGCACCGGATGTACTCGCTCATCTTGCGGAAGCGTGTCTTTTTAAACCGCTTATCGATCAATAAAAACTCACACGGTTTAAACCTCGTGGTGATTTTTCGCAACCTGTTCCCTTCATCATTTTCCATAACTCACATCATCTAAAAATCCGACTTCGGAGGATTTTTATTGCACCCCCGGACTGACTTCGGAAGGGAGGGTAAGATTCCGTTGTCCGACAACGGTTTATCTTGCTGATTGCTCAAAAATGCAATCTCGTCCTTTGCAAAGTCCTCGATTTGGATTTGTTCAACGTTATCAACTTAAAACGATTCACTGTTAAATGGAGACTGCCTAAACCTGCGTTTTACTTCCTGCCGATGGTTGTAAATCCACTCGGCTGCACATACCTTCCAATTGTAGATCGTGCCGCCGGTTGGCGTCTTCCATCCGCGGGCATCATGCTCGTTGAAGAAGTCATCAGCTAATCCGCCTTCGCCTTTTTGGTCAAAGTAGATCAGCAAAACTTCCTTGTCGGGTGGCATGGTAGTTCCCAAGCCGTCGTGAATATGCATGGTATTTTTGCTGCTCTTTCTAATCTCATACGGCAGTCTCTGTACGATGCGTTTGGCCTTGCGTTTCATGCCATCTTCATCTGATCGTTCAACTTTCCGGAAGCCATCAGCTTTTCAATTTCCTCCGAATTGTAGTAGGTGATACCACCTAATTTTTTGAAGGGGATCAAGCCTTTGTCCCGAAGGTATTGCAGTTTGCTTTCGGACAGCCGGAGCATTTTTTTGATTTCGAAGGCTTTCAGCCATTGGTGGCCGGGCTGGCCAGATTGTTCTTTCAGTAGCTTTTTAATGTCGACAATAAGCTGCTGCTTAAAGTCGAGCAAGTCCTGAACTGTAATGAGCTGATCACGGTTTACTTTAGGAAAGTCATGTTGGATTTCATTATAATTTGCCATAGCTTAAAATTTAGCAACAGCAAAAGTGGAGAAGAGCAAAATAAATTTATCACACCTCATGTACGAGGTAGGGTATTTTATAGCTAAAATTGGGGATGGATTGTCAATTGTGAAAGGTAGATAATGTTCAGTTATTCTTTATTGTCACAAAATTCTTAATGGCTTTTAATGCTTCTCTTATCGTGAAATTGAAGAAATGTTTATGCCACCATTAAATCGATTGATGAGGTCTCTGTTCGGACAATCTACAACTACAGATCTCTGGTGCAGATTGAAGTAGCCGGGGACACTGTAAAACAACACCAAATATCATTGGAAACCTGTAGAATCGATGCCAAATTTCGACTACAGATAAGTTCAAATATGCGAAACTCTTAAGCATAAAATACAATTTCAGGAATGAAATTGAGCTATTACACGCTTATGTGGTTTTTTCTTTCAATTTAGTATGCTGTCTGGTAGCAAGATCTTAATCATTGCTTTTCATGTGGACTCCAGTTATGAATAAAATCGCAATGGGAAGTAATTGATTTAGTCATGACGTCTGTAATCAAACCTAATATGATTTTTCCCAATTGTAAGAGCTAAACTAATCTGTATGGACGCTTGAAAAGAGTAAAATACGTTCAAGTTGATAACTATTATCGATTAATATTTTTTTATTTTATAATTTTGAAGGTAGGGCCTATATTATTAAACCTTATCATATCGTAAGCCAATGATCAAAAAAAGTAACCGATTCTCTTTTTCGGGGCATGATTCATTTCAATGCCGGCTCATGTGGTTGAAAAAAGGTTATGATTTCTTACAAGAAAATAATGATTTCAACACAGAGGCGGCCGGCATCGTTCTTGGCGTCGGCAATAATATGGTTCGCTCGATCCGGTTTTGGCTTCGGGCGTTCGGTGTGACCAATGAACAAGACCAGCTAACCGATTTTGCACATCTAATGTTCGGCAAAGAAGAAGGCCAGGGATTGGACCCTTTTCTGGAGGATGAAGCAACGCTTTGGATATTACATTTCAGGCTCGTTGCCATCGGTTATGCCTCAAGCTACAACCTGATCTTCAATGAATTCCGGAAAAACAAGATCGAATTCACAAGGGCTGACTACCTCAACTTTGTAAAGTTAAGATTGGAAGAACGCTCGTTAAGCATAAGCGAAAATAGCATTAATGAAGACTTTGTCGTATTCATTAAAATGTATCTGAACCAAGATGGTCAGCGAGATAAAGAAGATAGCTTTTCAGGGATACTTACTGAACTCGGCCTACTTGACTTTTTTGTTAAGCAAAGGGAAGATTCAAAAAAGGAATCTGAAAACGTGTTTTTTATCGCACCCGACGAACGGGAGGATATTCCCGAGGTAGCTATTTTGTATGCTATTCTTGAAAATGAAACCTACCAGGACTCCGTTAGCCTTAGCCAATTGGAAACGGATGAAAACTCGCCGGGGAGCGTATTTGCGTTGACACGTTCCGGCCTTAGTCAAAAGCTTCGGTCGATCGCTAAAAATTATCCTGCTGTTGTATTGAGTGAACAAGCAGGCATCCGTGAGCTGCAATTTAAAGACAAACCCCAGTCAGACCTTATATTAAAAAATTATTATGCGAATCAAGCCAGATACGAGTCAGTTTAACCCTTCAACAAATATTGTCAGGGATGCCGAACGTGATATGGTCTACTATCCGACAGAAAATTCGAGACGGATATTTTATCAACTGATCAACGAGTTCAAGCTGGGTACTCACGTATTTAATATTATCGGCTCCTATGGCACCGGTAAAAGTTCGTTCCTTTGGGCTCTGGAACAAAATCTGTGCAAAGGCAAACCTTATTTCAGCGCGGGTTCGGTTACTACCGGGCCGGTAGAGGTTCTTCGTCTGATAGGTCAATACAACTCCCTTATGCAAACCTTCGCCGACTTTTTTCAGGTCGAGGTTTCCGCGTCTGCCAATGAATTATTCGCGCGGTTATTTTATCAGTATCAAAAGCCGATAAAAGAAGGCTTGTTGATTCTGGTTATTGATGAATTCGGCAAGTTCCTGGAATACGCCTCTGCCCACTCCCCTGAAAAAGAATTATATTTCTTGCAACAACTGGCCGAATTTGCAAATGATCCGAAACATAACATTATGTTTATTTCGACCGTGCATCAAAACTTTGATGCCTACGCGTTCGAACTGAAAACCAGCCAGCGTCAGGAATGGGCTAAAGTCAAAGGGCGCTTCAAAGAAATCACCTTTAACGAACCTGTTTGGCAATTGCTACGCCTGGCGGCAGATCACCTGCAAGTCATTACCGGCCCCAAAAATGCCGATGAGGAAATGCTTGCTTTACAGGTAGCAGACCTATTTAGAAAATCCAAAGCGTTTGAACTATCCGATGATTTGCTGTCGGAACTTACACTCGATCTGTTGCCGCTTGACCTGTTCGCCGCGAATGTCCTGACAATGACCTTGCAGCGTTATGGACAGAATGAGCGCAGTTTGTTTTCTTTTTTAAGATCGTCTGACCACACTAGTGTTCAGAAAGTAGCCCGGGGAAACCGGCTCTTCCAATTGGCTAATGTATATGACTATTTGCTGTTCAATTTTTACAGCTTCATACAGTCCAAATACAACCCTGATTTTGCGGCCTGGAAAGCAATAAGGAACGGATTGGATGAAGTTGAAAGAACCTTTTTGGCAGACTTAGAAGACTTAAGCAAACTAGTTAAAACGATCGGCTTGCTGGATCTCACTGCTCCGCAAGGCAGTAAACTCGATAAAGCTTTTCTGCTACAATATGCGTGCATCTGTCTGGGTATTTCGCAGGCTGAAGTACTGATCGATAAATTAAAAGCCAGGAACATTATTATTTTCAGGGACCATCTGCAGCGCTACACCCTTAATGAGGGTACATTACTTGATGTACAGGCTGCGCTGATCGAGGCTGCGGCAAAAGTTGACCAGGTGAATGACGTGGCGACCTTATTGAAAAGATACTATTCCTTACCGCCAGTATTAGCCAAAAGCTATTCCTATGAAAGCGGGACACCACGTATATTTGAATTTGTGATCACCGACAAACTCAGGAACGACCAAGCCAGCGGTGAGCTTGACGGTTATATCTACCTGTTATTCAATGAGAACATACAGGCTGAAGAAGTGCGCGCATTTTCGCAGCAATTGAATAATGAACCCGCCATCTATGTATTCTACGAAAACTCGCGCTCAATCAAGGACCTGCTGTTCGAGTTGGAAAAGCTGCGTAAGGTCATGGAAGATAACAGCGAAGATAAAGTTGCGGTCCGTTTGCTGAAGGAAAACTTTGAAGCAGCCCGCAGGGCGCTGAATTATTTTATCCTCGGTATGTTAAATACCAATACACCGGACCTTAGGTGGATCTGGAACGGCCGTATATTACCGATCATCAATAAACGGAGTTTTAACCAGCTTTTGTCTGCAGCTTGCAAAGTGGCTTATCCTGCGACTCCTGTCTTTAATAATGAGCTGGTCAATAAGCATAAAATATCCCCTTCCATCAACACTGCGCGCAAGAGCTATTTCAAAATGCTCGTACAAAATTGGAATAAGGCAGATCTTGGATTTCCTAAAGAAAAATTCCCGCCGGAAAAGACCATTTATCTTTCGTTGCTTAAAGAAAATCGAATTTCTGTTGAGACCGGTACCATTAACCTCGATAAAGAGCGGAACAATATCGCACCGTTGTGGGAAGCTTCCTGCCAGTTTTTGGAAGGTTCCAAGGAACGGCGCCGGTATATTTCAGAATTCGTTGAGTTGCTGGCCACCAAACCGTTTAAATTAAAACAAGGATTGATCTCGTTTTGGGTTCCTAGCTTTCTGTTTATCAAAAGAGACGAGTTCGCACTTTTTGGCGAAAACGGTTATGTTCCGTTTATCAGCGAAGAAATATTAGACCTGATCATAAGATATCCTGAAAAATACGAGGTCAAAACATTCGATGTTGAAGGCCCTAAACTAGGTCTCTTTAATCAATACCGTTCATTTTTACAACAGAGTGAAACCGCATCATTTGACAACCAGGCATTTATCGAGACGATCCGGCCTTTCCTTTCTTTTTACAGGCAGCTGCCCGATTTCACGAAATTCACTAAAAATAATCTTAGCCCAACGGCCCAGAACCTAAGGGCAGTGATTGCCAATACGGAGGACCTTGAAAAAACTTTTTTTGAGGACTTTCCGGCCGCCCTTGGTTACTCAACGAAACAATTAACGGAAGATCCTGCTAAAATTGAATTTTACGTTTCGGCACTTGAACGTGCGGTCGACGAGATCCGGGACTGTTTTCCGGCACTTATCAATCGGTTTGAGGGCACCATATATGATAGGATCATTGGCCAAAAAGCGGAGTTCAAAGAATATAAAGAGCGCTTAGTCAGCCGGTACGCAGAACTTCAGCTGCACGTAGCCGGGGCTGAACAAAAAGCATTTGTCCAGCGTGTGTTATCTAAAATTGATGACCGCAAGGCATGGCTTAATTCACTGGCCCAGACGTTGGTCGGCAAGCCGCTGGAAACTTTTAGAGACCAGGACGAACAAGTGCTACGGGAAAAATTTATTACTATGGTTGCCGGGCTGGACAAGCTCACCGATCTCGCCAAAAGTAACTTTGACCTCAACGTCGAAGACGTTCTGGGGTTTGAGATCAATACTTTTTTGGATGGTGTTAACAAGACTGTGATCAGAATGCCAAAAAGCAAACGTGATGAAATCGCAAAAATTGAGGATGATTTAAGGCATACGATTATGGCTGCGGGTATGAACCAGCAGCTGAGCATTGTTGCGCTGGCCAATTTATTAAAAGAAATGATAAAGTTATGAAGGTAAGACACGTTTTAGGAATTTCGGGGGGAAAGGATAGTGCCGCGCTGGCCATCTATTTAAAAATGCAATACCCTGAACTGAATATTGAATATTATACGACAGATACTGGCAAAGAGCTGGACGAAACCTATGAGCTGATCAGGAATCTGGAAATATTTTTAGGCAAGAAGATTACGCGGCTTACCGCAAGCACTGACGGTGACAACCATGGCTATGATTCGTTTGATTACCTGTTGAACCTTAAATTCCAGTTCCTCCCATCCTCACAAGCACGGTGGTGTACACAGACCCTCAAACTCGCTCCTTTCGAAAAATTTGTGGGGAACGACCCAGTCATTTCCTACGTCGGCATTCGGGGTGACGAAAACCGGGATGGCTACATCTCGAAAAAACCCAATATCCAGTCGATTTTTCCCTTTCGTAAAAATATATGGAGCGAAGACGTCATTAATAAGGCGTTTACAAATAAACAGATCGGCTTTATGCTCGACAGTTTATTGACGATCCCCCGTGAACCCGCGCCCGATTATGTTGAACTGCTTAGTCAGCCGGTAACTATTAAATTCCCGGTCAAAAAAAAGGCGGATTTACTTTTTGAACGCGATACGACCATAACGAATGCGCTTATATATGCTTTTATCAAAACAACGGACTATCCGCTTGCTCAAAGCGAAAGTTTTCCATTGCTTGACAACGAAGATGTATTGGTAAAGGAAGACATTTTCAGGATTCTTAGAGATAGTGGTGTAGGGGTTCCGAAATATTACGAGAAAGTAAGCTTCGAAGTTAATGGCAAGACCGGGGAATATGCGCGAAGCCGCTCTGGGTGCTATTTCTGCTTTTTCCAGCAAAAAATCGAGTGGGTGTGGCTTTACGAACAGCACCCGGACCTTTTTCAAAAAGCGCTGGACTATGAAAAAAAAGGTTATTCCTGGAATGACAACGAAACGCTCGCAGAACTAATTATGCCAGCCCGAATCATGCAGATCAAAGAAGATTATATCAAAAAAGAACAGGATAAAAAAAATCAGGGCAGAGTATCGAGCAAACTGATTGACATACTTACAGACTACGAAGATGGTGAGATCGGTTGCGCCGCTTGCTTTATATAGATTATGCAATACCTCAAGGAATACCAAGGATTTTCTATTGACCTCAGAGATTTGGCAAAGGTTATAAACCTGATTGGCAGCGGCGCTATTGCTACTAAATCAGAGCTCTTGGAAGAATCAGGTTTTGGTGCCAACAAGGTTAGGGGCTACAAAGAATACCTCTCTGATTTCGAACTTTTAGCAGCAAAAAATCAATTAACTGTATTAGGTCAAATCATTTATAAAAATGATCCACGATTTCGCGACCCTTTTACAAAATGGCTACTGCTTTATCACTGGTCATTTAAAGCTAATAATCCGTTTTTATATTTTTTAGTAAATGACTTTTCATCATCTGATGACTCCTCCTTATTAAGAAAATTCAAACAATGGGCAGATCGTAATCAGGTAAAAACTGATTATGAGAGCTCTAAATTGAATGGTTTGATTAATCGAACAAAATCGGCCTTACTGGAACCCGAAGGATTTCAATCATTGAACCTATTCAGTGTCTTCGATAATGTCCTTCAACGTTCAGAACCTTATAATGTGCACAAGTATTTGACAGCTTACATTTTGTATCACATGCGTAAAGGCAGGGTATCAATCAGTTTTGCCGAACTACTAGATGAAAGAAATAACGTTGCAAAGTTTTTTGACTGGAATTCAAAAAACTTGGAAAGTAAAATGGCGGAATTGATGGATTTAAAACTCGTTAAACTAGTGCATTTTGCAGATTTGCACATGGTGGAATTTTCCTATAATGGAACGCCGGAAAGCTTAATAGAAAGATATTATGAGGAATATTAAGCAATTTATTCAGGAGGTCGCCCATTCCAGAAAACGAACAGGAGTCGTTTGGTTAAACCGGGCGGAACTATTACAGGAAATTCAGGAATGCGGAGTAAAAGTGATAAATATAGCAGATAGCGCCGTTGAAAATGTAATTATCTCCGATGATCAATTAATCGAAATACTTACAAAAAATGAACCTGCTACCAGCGTTGCTTTTTTAAACTTGGAGATATTTCTTGCGCCTCGCTTTAAAGATTTAAAGTATCTTTCTTATTTACTGTCAAAAGTGACCGTTCAAGAACCGTATCAACCTGTTTTTCTACTTTTTTATTCTAAGATATTATTTAAAAAATTCCGGGATCATTATATCAACCAAAAGCAAACGGAAAATCACTTTTACGAAGAAACTTAAACTTATCTCACTATAATTTAACAAATGAAGATTAACGAAATCATTGAGCTCTCTCCGGCTTTTTCAGCTGAAGTAAACGTGCAAAGGGACTTCAGATATCAGTTATCAGAATCCAACAAGTACGTTGATGGATATCTGCCTAATTCGAGTTCGCGTTATATCATGAGTCAAATTATCGATTCCCTATCTATTCGTGACTCAAAAAAGATTCATTTGATCACAGCTTCTTATGGAACCGGTAAATCTTATTTACTACTTATACTGGCGTATCTGCTAGCCAACAACGAGGTTACTTATTTCACGGAGCTAAAACGAAAGATTGAGGACAAAGAAGATAGTTATGGTGATGGGCTTAGCAAAATCTTAGCTAATTATTGGAGTGCGGGTTCAAAGTATCTGGTGGTCATTCCCGGCTATGGAACGGACAATTTCGATCAGGCACTATTATCCGCGTTAAATGATGCCCTGAAAAAAAGTGATTTAAATTATCTGCCAAAAACCTATTATCTCCGAGCGGCAGAGACGCTGGAAAATTGGGAAAAAGATGGAAATATTTTATTCGCTCAATTTGAGGAAAGAATAATCGGCAAATCGGGGCTTGATTGCATACGTTTGTTAAAAGCGTGTGACAGTTCTACTTACGAATCATTTAAATCTATCTTCAAAGAGATTGTAAGTTCCGATTTTTCAGAAACTCATGGAGATATCTATCAAGCTTTTTCTGATACAGCGCAGCATATTACACAGTTTGGCTATCAAGGTATTGTGATCCTGCATGACGAGTTTGGCGGTGTACTTGATAAAATCATCAATAAGACATCTCAGTCGTCGTCTTTGATGATCCAGGAATTTCTGGAAAATATCAAACGGAAAACGGGCAATACAAATATCATATTTATTGCAGCAAGTCACCAAGACCCAGCCACCATCCAGATTGACAAGAAGCAGGATATCGAGAAAATCATCGGGCGATTCGAAAAACATCCATTGGAAATAGGTGACGCTGAAAGCGAAGAATTAATGGGTAAAGTATTTTGGAGTCGCGACCAAGCTGCAAAGTCAGCACTTCTCCAGGAAGAAGTGCTGGAAGAATTGCTCGATGAGATTTTAGAATTAGAACTCTATCCGGCTAAACCGGACAAGTGGGTGCAGGAAGTGATTATAAAAGCACTCTATCCGCTTCACCCGCTTACTTCTTTTGTCTTACCCAGACTTTCAAATCAATTTGCGCAAAATACCAGGTCAATGTTCAATTTCTTAAGTCCTAAAGAAATCAGAACTGGCAGTTTGAAGCATTTCCTTGAAAACACAGACGATCTCGATAGCAACGGAAAGCTAAACTTTTTTACGCCTGATATGCTTTTAGGTTTTTTTGAACAGAATCTTATTGATGCCCGTTCAGAAAATGTATCCTCTTTAGTAGATGCTTTTCAAACTTCGTTGGGAAAAGTAGCTGACCCGGTAGTCAAAAAATTAATGGAAAACATTCTTGTTCTGACCGCGACAAGAAAAAAACAAGTACGCCCTACTATCGATGTGTTAGCCTGGGCGATGAGCGATCTTCATTTGAACGATCTTCGTGAATTGTTAAATCATCTGGTGCAAACAGAAATACTTGAACTCAACCCCAATGATCAAACCTATGAATTTCCAGCCTTCGGGTCAAAGAGCTTGAGCAAAATCATTCAGGATGAAAAAAATAACATCGGTGTTATCAGTTTATCACAATACCGGACTATGTGGACTGAGATCCGCGGTCCGGAAGCCTATTTATTTGATGAGCACAATGACACCTTTGGCTCCAATAGATCTTTTAGAATCCTATGGACTGTGAGTCCTAATGAATTGGAAGAGCAACTGGAGACACTATCAAAGAGTTATTCATGGGAGTCGAAAGATGGGCAGATTCAAGGTTACATCGTTTATTTGTTAACCAATGATGAGAACGATCTGGAGGCTTATCAATCTAAAATCAGCAAATTTAGCGCTGTTTCGAAATATTTGGTATTCGCGCAGGCGAGCGAGACCACTATTTTTGACGGGATAAAAAAAGTCAGCTTTGATTACACAGCATTTTTAAGAGCCTCTAAAAACATAGAAGTTACTGCCAATGCGAATCACATGCAGCGAGTTAGAGGTGAATTAATCAAACTACATTCTGAACTTACCTCACAGATTAAAAATTTATTTGAACCCATTAATTGGCTTTGGAGCTTTAGTAAACTTGACGAAGGTGTGGAAATTAAAAGTCCAAGGGCGTTTGACAACAGAATGGACAGCTACATCAATGAAATTTTCACCATTGTTCCAAAGGTAAAAGATTACGTGCTTTGGTTTTCGAATAAATCAAAAACAGATATTAAAAGCGCTTTGTCAGAAATACTGACAGCAAAAAAAGACAGTATCCCACTAGTTAATCATAATACATCAGGCCCTGTCCCGCGAATTATAAACAATTTCTTTGTAAGCCTTAAGCTCACCAAGGAAACCAGCACCTCCAATAAAATTCATTATGGGGAAATCAAGATTCCTGAAATTGGTTCACCGGCCGAAGCTATTTTTAAGCTTTTAGATCGAACACTTAAAGTGGGTGAACTCGTTCCTCCTTCCGCTTTTGTGAAGCCTTTATTGCAAGCACCGTATGGACTTTCAGAAACGCTCATCAAGTTAATATTCACTTGTTATCTACGGGCAAATAGAGAAAATTTACTGATAGTTGATCCGAAACGTCCAGCTTATTCTTTTGAAAAAGATCCGAGAACCATCGAAGATATGTTCAAAGGGGGGGCAAATTATGCGATCCGAAAAATTGAGATGTCTACCTTTGAAATAAAGTATCTCCGGCAACTCAACTCGCTTTTTAATAAAGACACCTATGCAAACGACTTTGGTGAGTTATCCAAGCGATTTGAAGGCATTATCAGTTTTTTAAGCCCCTTACAATGGGAATTGATCAAGCAAAAGGAAGAATATAATAAATTCTATGGCGATTTGCTTAAGCCGTTTTTAGAAAATGCCGCCGAAGCCAGCGTAGACCGTGAAAAAGTATCCAGGGAATTTTTCATGGTCACACTCCCTGGATTCTTTTTGCAAAAATCGACAAAAGAAGAATTTGAAAATGATCCTGATCACATACCTACGATAATTAGCCGTTTGCGAGTTATTAAAGATTATCCATCAATTAGAGAACTGGCTTTCAAACAAGAAGTTATCCTCAACTTGTCCAATAATGTATTCAAGAGTTCCATCAGCACTATTGATGATTTTAGGAATGTTGTTAAAGAGTGGTTTAATTCTTTGAGTTATGCAGCCAAAAATCTATCCGTTTTTGAAGACCCTCAGATCACCGCTTGGATAAGGAAAATGAGGAGTTCGGAATCAATTGATGTTGCAAAATTTTATCTAGACGAACTAGCAGCACCAGCTATAAAAGACTGGACCAATCTTCCGTATCAACAGGTTGCTTTCCTTAATACGATTGATAAATTTAAAACAGAAATTGAATCGTATACTGGTAGTCCGTTAATCGTGTACAAACGAATCGCATTAACTTGTTTTTCGATGTCTGCGAACGAATGTGCAACGGAACTAATCTTTACGGATACTTTTAAAAGTTGGTGGGAGAATTTGCCAGAGTTGAGTAAGGCCCCACACTACGAAGATCAACTCACCAACATTTTTGTTGAGGAATTCAATAGAAGTTTTTCTGTAAAAGACAAGTTTCTCAACTATATCCCCGCAAGATGGCTTGAAGCTGGTTATAGCGGAATAATCAATCCGAATTGGGAACACTGGAGTGAAATGGAGATTCGGAGTATTGCCGATACTTATGGCACTTGCACTAAGGAAATTATGGCCTGGCAGCCACCGATTGCTGAAGATACTTTTGCGGTCGAAATTAGTTCCTTATTTGATCTTGTCAGCGTAAATACGTTTGATGATTTACACCAAAAGTTATTAAAAGACTGGTTCGATAAGCTGCCAGCCAATACACGTATCGCACATTGGACCCCTGATGGCATTAACGAAAAATTTGTTTTAGCCGTGAAGTCATCGCAATGCCGTGACTTTTTCATTAACGTTTTTCCTGCGTTATGCGGATTGAAAGAGTTTAAATATTGGAATAAAGACATACTTGGAAACTCAATAATTACCTTAACGCAAGTCAAATCCGAAATTGAAGGTTATAAACGGCCACTGATGGATTTAGTGCGCGAATTGGAAAATCGAATTAAGAAAAAATCTTCTTCTGTTACTGAATTTCGTGTGCAATTCAAGGAAAATTTACAGTCTACTGAAGCATACCGTGCTTCTGCAGAACTTGAACCGGATTTACTTTCAGATAGCAGGGCGATTCCGTTGTTGAAACAGGTAAGGAAACTCACTTCTGATGAAGAGTTACTTAAATTTGTTGAAATCATGGCCAAGGAATTTGGCATAATTGAGGACTATTATCTTTGGTCTGCTGATGATCAAAAAAAGTTCTGTAAAGACTTACAAGAGGTTTATGCCTATGTTCAGAAGTGGAAATACCCGCAGGATACTGGCATGCACGATGCTAAATCAAAAATTTCGGATGCAGTAGTAGAAATTCAGAAATCTTTTGATTTGTCAACCAGTCAACTATTAAAAATTTTGCGGGACCTTATCGAAGAAAAATCCGAGACTAGCATATGAAAGTGATTATTGATCGTCACCATTTATATAAAACGACCCGGACTGATTTCGTGGTAGCGGATCAACAGACTTATCAGAAAGCACGCGGATTACTGCTTGAATTTTTATTGAGCGGCAATGCGGGATATGATGATATTCACGTTTTTAAAGAGCCTTTCGTTGACTGGTTTGATGATATACCGGAATTAGTTGCTCCAGTTACACCAAGCAGCTTGATAACTACAAAATATCCAGGGCAATCAATTGCTAATCGGTTAAGTGATAATGATATCTACAGCTTAGGATTATTAGAGCTTCCATTCGTTCCGACAGAAAAGAATATATTCAGACATTTCTTAGGTATTGAATTACCGCAGGATAATATCACGTTCCATCAGATTTATGCCTTATCACAATGCATGCTGAGTAACAAGGAACTTTGGGATCAAAATTATCTGAAAACGCTTTGGCAATTTACGCTCACTTCCTTGTTTAATCCTGAAACTCCATTTCTTAATGAATTATTAGCACCCCTGGTAAACTTTAATACCGAGCATGCCGAGATCCTTTCCGAGGGAATTTATTGCAGTAAAAACTCTCTTTATCTTGAACGCTGGCTGCACGAACACAACAGGTATTTTCATGATCTTGGAATATCTCTTACTACCCTTGAACAAAACCTAAAAACAAACTATTCAATCGAACAACCAAATACCCGATTAGAGAAAAACATATACCGGTTCGTTGTTCAGGAAGCCACAGACCATGATTTTAATACTGTGCTCACTTCAGGTTATTACTCCGCAGAAGCAGATGCTTTAATTTTCTTAAAACAGCCTCTTTTATTGGAAGATTATCAGCTCTTAATTGAAAAATTCGCGGGCCGTTTAACTTATGCACAGCAACAAGGTCTTTTTCAACTTTGCAGACCGTTCTATGTGGCCCCTCCTGTGAATGATACTCAAAACGTTCGGGAACAAACAGAAGCATGGCAAAAATGGGCGATAGAAAGTTTTATTCCCTATAAATTTTATTACGACGAGATTAATGATCCGGCTGATAACATATTAGAAAATATCCAAAGAGGTTCCCTTGCCTATTCAGATTGGTTATTTACGAACTACCGATCAGTTATCACAAACAATCAGATCTTAACCAACTTTGATGTGCCCACAATGATCCGTGCGCAACTTGAAGATGCAAATACAAGGGTTGTATGGCTGATTTTAGATGGTTTTCCAGCTTACTATACACCTGCTTTGCGAGGCATTTTACAAAAAACTGGTTTAAACAAGATCGATTTGGAATGGAGTATGGCAACCTTGCCTACTGTCACATCTTTAGGCATTCCGCTTATGTTAAGCGGGGGATATGAAACCGGCTTATCTGCTGAACTTTTGCAAAATAGACAAGCCATACTTCAAAATATATTCAGTGGAAAAACATCGAGCTATACAAGTAAGCTAAGCGACTTTAAAAGGGTATTATCACTTGAAAATGATCTTTGTTGTCTTCATACCCACGAAGTAGATGATTTATTGCATCAACACGATTCTATGTTCGATATTTCAAGGGCTGCTAAAGTTGAGGAAATATTAGAGAGAAGAATCAGCATGATCAGTGACATGATTAAAGAAACCGCCGATAAAAAAGTCAAACTAATTATCTCAACTGATCATGGGGCTACCAAATGTCTTAAGAAAGGCCAAAATATTATCAATAAGCGTTTGGAAGACGTAATGAAAGACACTCTTCGGGAACGTTGCGTTCCACTAACAGGGTCGCTAAAAACTGAACAATTCGATGCCGAAGATATGTATCTTCTGAAAAAAGAAGTTTCGCAAAATCGCGAGGATTGGGCTATTGCTAAGGGTTATAAATATTTCGGACGCTATGACAGCGGTTACCGCCATGGTGGGCTTAGTCCAGAAGAAACTATAGTTCCTATTCTATGTTGCGAAATCCAACCAGTTGCTCAGGCTCAATTACAGATTAGATATACCGGTATCAGAGATTTGAAATTCGGAAAAACGGAAAGGGAGTTTAAATTAAAAGTGCGGAACGTGGGAACGACGGCTGTGGAATTACAGGAATTTACCATTCTTGAAGACAAAAATTGCATCTTTACAATGCCGGTAACGATCGGCCCGGGAGCCGATAAACCTCTTCATAGTGCGATCAAACTACCACAGAAATTGCAGAGCAACGCTAAAGGTGGTAAATTAGATTTGAATTTGGAAGTAACTTGCCTGATACTAGGTGTTCGGGTTGTGCAAAGTTTAAAATGTACCGTGACGACCGAAAAGGATGATTTTGAAGACGATTTTGACTTTTAAAAATGGATAAGGACTTAAGAAACAAGATTATTGATATATACGAATCCTCAGCGATTGATAAAAGCTTGTACAGCAGCTCGGGACTGAATGAACAGAGTATTCCTGTATTTGTGGGTGAATGGCTTATTGACAGGCAATTAAAAGGCGGTGACTGGACCGAAGACGTTAAACAGCAGGTAATTGGCTTCATTCACAAGTTCATGCCTTCTAAAGATGAGATTGAGGACTTAAAGCAAAAACTTCGCAATGGAGACAGTGTTTCGGTTTTAGAATATATATCCCCAAAAGTAAATCTCAATCGGGACCAAACGTACATGGAATCTGGAAGTCTCGGAAATCAAAAAGTATTTGTAGAAGAGTTCCTGCTCAATAAATTTCCGAGGTTATTGAAAGGTGGGATGTGGGGTCTGGCAATATATGGATACAGGCGAAACAACGATGGTGGTGAAGTTTGGCTTAATGATTTTAAACCGCTTCAAGCATCAGCCATCGATTTTGAGGAGTATGTTGAAAATCGCAGCCAATTTTCACTTGAGGAATGGCAACAGCTGCTGATCAATTCTCTTGGCTACAGCGCAGAAGATAAAGGTTATGGTACTAGGCAAAGGCGACAGGCCTTGCTGACGAGGCTGTTACCCTTCGTGCAGCGCCGTGTAAATCTATTTGAACTGGCCCCAAAAGGTACGGGTAAATCTTTTCTATTCGGGCAGTTTTCGCGTTACTCTAGGCTTATCGAAGGCGGCGCAGTTACACCAGCCGTATTATTTTATAATGAAAACACCAAGGTACCAGGCCTGTTTACTCAGTTCGATGTGGTTGTTTTTGACGAAGCGCAAACATTGTCCTTTTCTAATCCGGGAGAAACGGTTGCAAAATTGAAGGGCTATCTCGAGCAAGGCAAATATTCCAAAGGTAAATATACTGTCGCAGCAGATGCAGGTGCCGTGTTTATCGCCAATGTTCAAATTGATGCCAAAGGCTTGCCTACTAATCGAAATAATTTATTTGGGGAACTTCCCGAAATCTTACAGGAGTCCGCTTTGCTTGATCGTATACATGGGATTTTGCCGGGGTGGAATCTTCCGCGAATGACCACGGGAGCCTTGTCTGATGGCGTGGGTTTTAAGGCAGATTTTTTAGGCGAGATATTTCACTTCATGCGTTCACGATTAGAATTCGATCGTTTTGTTGAGGAAAGAAGTTATATGATCGGCTCAAAGGATTTTAGGGACGTTCGGGCAATTATGCGTATGGCCGCTGGTTATCTCAAATTATTATTCCCTAATCTGACGGATGTTACGGATGATATTTATATAGAAAACTGTTTGAAGCCAGCGATTGAATTGCGACAGCGCTTACGTGAGCAGCTTTATTATATTGATCCCGAATTTAAAAACTATGAAATTACAATAGAACATACTAAATCAGGAATCGTAATACCCATGGAGGAACCGGAATCAGAGCAAGCGGATCTTAAAGATTTTAAGTAATACGGCTGAGGTAATGTGTAAGTAAGCTCAGCACAGCCTCAACTTCTTCCACGGTATTGAATTTGCTCAATGAAAACCTGATCGAAGCGTAGGCTTCTTCTTTTGAAATCCCCATCGCGGTCAAAACGTGAGATGGTTCAAAAACAGCTGCCGTACATGCCGAGCCGTTGGAAACGGCTAACTCTGGCAGAGCGGCGATCAGGACATTAGCATCTATGCCGGTAAAACTGATATTAACCACGTTATTGCTGCGTAATAAGGGATGCCCGTTCAACCTGGTGCCGGGAATGCGCAAGAGTTCACGCTCCAGGAGATCGCGCAGATTTCTGACATAGGTAGAATTGGCATCCAATTCACTTACCGCCAACTCACAAGCGCGGGCCATGCCGATGATCTGCGGGACATTTAATGTTCCGCTCCTCAGGCCGCTTTCTTGTCCGCCACCATGAGAAGTTGGCGACAACACTACTCCATTTTTTAAATATAAAACGCCGGCACCCTTTGGGCCATGAAATTTATGTGCTGACAAAACCAGCATATCTACGTCCAGCTCTTTTACATCGACCGGCAATTTTCCAAAGGCCTGTGAGGCATCACAAATAATCAATGCCCCTTTCGCCCTGCTTTGCCTTACAATTTCTGCAAGCGGCTGGACCGTTCCGGTCTCGTTGTTGACCAACATCACGCAAACCGCGATGGTTTGTTCATCAAGGGCCTTTTGCAATTCCCGGATGGATACCACGCCGTATTGGTCGACTGGCAGATAAACTATTTCAAAACCTACCTGCTCAAGATAGGCGCAAGTATCCAATACCGCCTTATGCTCGGTCGCGACCGTAATGATTTTGTTTCGACCATCCACTGCACCGAAAGCCGCACCCTTTATGGCTATATTTAAAGCCTCTGTAGCTCCGGAACAAAAGACCAGTTCACCGGGCCGGCAAGCGATCGACCTTGCGATCGTTTCCCGCGCATCTGTTATAGCTGCAGAAACCGACCGTCCCAAAGCATGAGTGCTGGCAGCATTCGCATAGTTATCCGATAGGAAAGGCCACATATCTTTCAAAACCCGCTCGTCTATCTTAGTGGTCGCGTTATTATCAAAGTAGATCATTGCAGTAAAACTAACAAAAACGTCACGTTAAAAAGATTGTGTACAAAAAGGAAGATTAAACCGCATCCTGCATTGGAATGTATCTTTCCTTGCAGTATTTTTCGATCTCGGTGTCATTTGAAAAATACCCATCACAAAATTCGGCGAGCTCCTTTTCTGTAGATATGAGATACCTGTCCTCCGCCGTCATTAATTTTTCCACTTGTTCAATGAATTTCTCGAATTCCTTATTGATCTTACAGAGCTTATCAATAGTAGTAAAATCCAGTTCCCTAAGCTCCGCCTGAAATAGTATCTTACTTTGATAAGGATTCGCGCCCAATTTCATAATGCCAATCCCGAACGACTGATTTAAGCGGGCCATTTCTTCTTCGAGTGCGCTGTTAAATTCAAAGGCTACCAGATAACCGTAATTTGCCCAGGTTGAGTTGGATACTGCCTGAAAAAAAGCTTTTTTCAGCTCGGTATCACTAGTAATCTCCCGTTTGATTTCATAAGATGTTAATTCGAACGTGTCCATCCGGCTGACGGTTTTTAAAAAATTCCGGCTAACCTTGTTTTTCAAATTAAGGAACTTGATCCCTACCATGTCCGGATGTGTCCAGATTTGATTCGTCTCTTTGTTACTGGACTGCTCGTGGAAGATGGTCTTTGAATATATTTCTGTGTTCTTCAAATAACTACTAAGTAATTTATGCAAGGAGCGCTCGTCATAGGTTTTTGTTTTTGGAGCTAACGAACTTTTGTTGATGACCTTAGCCTGCTTAACATCCGCCGCGCCGGTTAAGACTTCAATCCCTATGCTCGACTCGTTTTTGGTTAAGTAATACAAGTAGGTTTCTCCAGGCTCCCGTATTCGTTTTATTCTGGTATCGCCGTCCCGAATCATCTCGGCAAGTATGGCCGAAACTGTTGATACAGGTGTTTTAGAGCCGAAATCGTAATATTTTTTTTCTATAATGTGATTATAAATCTCAAGATAATTGGCCAATGCTTGACGGTCGTCCAGGCTTTTTAAGATAGCTTCTTTTATAGTCATGATAATTGCGATTGTCGGTTTAACGTATTGGTATTTACCAGGTAAAATCGAAATTACAATTTCCTTAACAAACTAAGCTTTTACTATTTGATAATATTTCTTTCATAGTTATTTTTATAAAAACTACTTGTCCTTAGACTATCGTAATCAATTAAAAATAAAAGGCGAACCTACTTCGGTTTGGTCTCCACGTTTCGTGTGTTATGCGGTTCCGCACGATGGCGCTCTTCGGAATAACTTGAGCAGTAGATTCCATAAATCTATTCTCGATTCGCATTGAGCTTTCATCTAATTATTTAATGAGTATTTGGCGTGCCGCCATTGGGTTCGTTTACTCTATCTCCATTGTACAGGAACTATCCTCAAATGTTTCCTAGTAATAGCCGCATGTTCGCCATTAGTATTTGAAGAGTTCAGGATACGGGCAAGGTCTATTTGCAAAAACCGGGATGCCAATCGCGCAATTCTCCAAATTCTCCACAAATAAAAATAGATGTATTCTAGCCTTCACAATAGCTTCTTTTCTCATGTTGTTAAGTATTTAGCATTTCCTATATTAGCATTCCTGAACGTTAAACATGATTAATACCCGAGACCATTACGGTTGGCTCAATCACCGAGTAGAACGATATTTAAAAGTCCATCACGCAGACCTGATTGCCGATACGTCAACCGGACAATTTCGCAGTAAAATGGAAAAGATCTGTGCGCGAAAAGGCTGGTGGAAAATTATGCTGATAGTATTGATTGCCTTTAGCTTTTGTATGTTATTCCCACTAGAGGAAATCCTGCATCTTGTATTCAAGTCTGAAAATAAGTCTATCGCGACACTTATTGATCAACGCACTTCCAACCTCGCAACTATTGTTGGAATGATCTTAACTGTAACAGGTCTGGTTATCAGCAATATGGCTGTGAAAGAATCGTATGCTTATGAGGTTTTGTTTGCAAAATCACGATTATATGGCATCATTTATTTCGTATTATCAACTATCGGGCTACTAATTGTTATATCCTGTCTTCGTGATACGGTTGGCGAAAAACTATTTAATCGTATGGTACTTGTCGGAACTTTATTTGTGCTGTTTATACTTGTGCTTATTGCCTTACTTTTCAGGTCGATAATAAACTTTACCAACGTTAAGGCAATTGACAAAATCTACCGTGATTACCTCTTGATACAGGAGAAAAAAAATCTGCTAGCCGCTTTAAGAGTTAAATATAGTGCCGAGCAATTCAAAAATCTATTAGCGAAATATAAGGCCATAGAATATACTTTTTCACATGCTTTCGAAGATTCGCCACATTCATTTTCCATGTCGGTTATTGATGACGGTACTGAACCATCTGAGGAACCACATTTGCAAGTTATTGATATCAACATGACCCAACTAGCTCATTTCATGGATCAGAAAAAGAAGGAAGGGCAAATATATTTTCAGCGTCTTCAACTTGATGCACTAACAAATCAAAGTGACAATTACATTTGGGTAAAGGGACGATCCAATGCTAAAGAAGATAAAAAAGTACTAAAAAGCAGCCTTGTGCTCAAACAAGTAAAAGAAACGCCGACAGAGATACAACTTAATGCCCGCAAATATTTTGATGAAAAATTGGAGGAACGGACAGAAGATGGTAAGATGAGAGGAATTGAACAGATTTTAGATTCCTACCTTGATATGTATATGCTAGAAATGAAAAATTCAGACAAATGAGTAAAGAATTAAAGATTACCGATGGCATTGATGCCAATGTCTGGAGCGCATTTGTGAAGGTCTGTGAATCATCAAATGTCAAAGGCTACACCGCGCTAAACGAATTCATGTTAAAGGTCATCTATGCTAGTATTGACCACCTCCATCTGGATCACTTCAAAACATATATAGATTTTATACCCAATCTTTATTTTCAAACTTTCAATAATGAAGTTGGAAAAAGCACCTACACCAAGATTCAGCAACACTCAGTCGCTATCAGTTCGCTGTATTTAAAAGAGATCATCCAATTAGTTACTTTTCGAGCCAGAAGTAAAAAAAACAAGCCTGACATCAACCGGATCAACCAATTTTATTATTCTGGCTTCGGGGCCTATGGTAGATTATTATTTTACATGATCCATCACGGCGATGCCAAACACTTTCTAGAAGCAATCGACCACCTGGAATCACTGGACGACCGAAACACGGGAAAGCTCTTTGCTCTAAAAGATGACATCCGAGAATATAAACGGAAGCCTGTAGCCGATCAGGATAAAGGGATACTTGTTAAACTTCAGAAAGATTATTCGGCTTTATACCAGTTTCAAACTTATAAACGGCACGTTATAAGCGGGACGAAATATTGGCTTTACTATTCTTATCGGTTGGGTAAGATCAACAGCCCGACGCTAATTACACTGCTCGATAGGATTAGTATACCATTTAGAGATTGGACAGAGTTATTACGAGACCTCCTGTTCTTTAGGGAATACCGAATGCAGGGATACCTAAATTGGAACAGTTGGACAATGTTCCAGGATAAATCCGGCGAAACCCACATGATCAGTTCATCGGAGTGGTTGACTTTTGGTTTCCTGGCTGAAATGATCCGAGAAAATAATTCGTTTATCAATACCGCTGGATTAACAACTGAACAATTACAACAATTGGCCGCAGCATATCAGTCCTTAACAGATGAAGGCGTATATTTTCGAAATTATTGGGAGAAATGGACAGATGTTTTGAACACAGACTCTCAAAATAATTTAGTAGAGCGCGTCAATAACATCATTGCAATTTTTAAAGAGGGTAAACGAAAAAATTCGATCAACACCTATCAGGAAATCGCTAATGCGGATTTAGATGATTTGCGCTTGACAACATTTAAAACCCACGTTGGCAATTCCTGGAAAAATGCTGCACACATTACCAAATTGTTCAAGAGCCGCAACAATACGGTTGATCGTACCGGAGATGACGATGATCTTTACAAGATCGGAAGTAAAATAATCCTGGAGGGTGGTAAATCGGCCTTTATTCAGGGTGCGCATCACAGGGAAATATTTAATATGTCGGATATGGGTGGAAAACTTGGCCGTTGGGAAGACGATTATTTCTTCAGAGAAATAATAAAATCCGATCCTGAGCAAATTAAAGGGAGATCACTCGTCAAAGTACTGGTGCGTGCCATTGAAACGTTGAAGTCGGTAGATGTGCAACCAGATCTAATTTTGCTCTCCCCGCAATATTCCTACAAGGATGAAGTTTTTTTGAAAGACGAGCGGTTCATTTCGAAATTGAAAGAACTGGGAGTTCCCGAAGATGAATCAAACTTTTACTTAGGCAAGTTTGATAATATTCCTATTTATACCTCTTTTAGCGAGCAATTGCGCGGCAAGGTCGTGGTTTGTGATTTTTCGCAGGCGTTCAATATGGAGTTTAAAACCAATCAAAATTGGTATGAAGGTCTGTTAGAAATTTCCGTTGCGCCAATTACTTTGGCTGACGCACAATTAAGGCTGGATGTCGAACCTGTCAGATGGAAAAAGACCGCCGATGGGAGTACATTAACCGATGAGGAAGCCTTAGCCTACATTAGAACATCAATTCTTATCGATATTTGGACGATTCTTAAGTTCAACGTATTAAATGAGAACGCCTATATAGTGGGAGAGATCAATTTAAATGCAGGAGAAGATTTAAGGTGAAACGCTTTCTAAGGAATTGGAAGCAGCAGGTAATAACTAAATTAGTAAGCTTCGCAATTGCAGTTAGCGGGACTATCTAAAATTCTACTAAATTGGTATTAGATTTAACCTAAATAGAAGATATGTACCCCTAGTAGCATTCGGATCAGTGATCATGATTTTGAATATAGTATAGGACAATTAGCTGTTTGGATGGTCAGAAGGTAAATCGCAAAGCGGACTCAATCCGTTTTTCCACTTTTATACGAGACATTTTCAATAACAAATAACTATTTATTATCTACATAATTTAACTTGTATTAAAAAAGGCTTTGCAAACGCAAAGCCTTTTTAGAGCTGACTGACAGATGGAATTGTTGTAGCTCTAGTTATTGTGATAATTTGCTTTGAAGCATTTTCATGTCTTCTTTCAACTTTCGTTCAACCACCTTAGCGTAAATCTGCGTAGTTGTAATCTTAGTATGGCCTAAGATTTTGCTTACAGTTTCTATAGGTACGCCATTAGATAAAGTAACTGTTGTAGCAAAGGTGTGCCTTGCGATGTGAAAAGTAACGTTTTTGATTATATCGCATCGATCAGCAATCTCCTTCAAATAGCTGTTAACTTTCTGATTCGATATCTTTGGAAAGACCCGACCATCATATAAAGCACGCTGGTTGTGTTTATATTTATCAAGTATAGCTAAAGCTTTTGGCAGTAATGGTACTATCACAGGTATAAGTGTCTTTTCCCTGCAAGTCCTAATCCAGCGGTCGCCATCCGCACCAGTGACAACATGTTCCGGCTCAAGATTACTTACGTCAACATAAGATAGGCCAGTATAACAGCAGAAGACGAACATATCCCTAACCATTTCGAGGCGCTCAATTCCAAACTTCTTTTCTTCAATAGCTTTCAATTCAACTTCTGAAAGCTGCTCTCTATTAACTTTTTGGATTTTAAGTTTATAAGTAGCGAACGGGTCTAAATCTATCCAGTGAAGATTTAATGCCAGATTAGTCATTTTCTTCAACCTGATGATGTGTTTCATCACGCCGTTGTTGTTAAGCGGCTTTTGATGGTCCTTCGGCTTGTGATTCCGCAAGAAAACTTCAAAATCTTTGACGAACTTGTAATTTAGCTCACGCAGATAAATGTCAGTAGTCTTATAATGCTCATCTAAAAACTTTTTTAAGTAACGCTGGGTAACATAGTAATGCTTTAGC
The DNA here is from genome assembly GCF_015222005.1 of Mucilaginibacter myungsuensis. Classification (GTDB taxonomy): domain Bacteria; phylum Bacteroidota; class Bacteroidia; order Sphingobacteriales; family Sphingobacteriaceae; genus Mucilaginibacter; species Mucilaginibacter myungsuensis. Next base: position 150,413 of record NZ_JADFFL010000005.1, read on the forward strand.
GTACTCCACTTTAAATCTGAGGTAGCTGTTTCATTATGGTAGTTCATTAGGCTGCTGAGTGTAAAGGCTTCTTCCTTCTCACCAAGGAAAAGGCTCTTGATTGATCTCGTGTCAATGAATTTTCCTTTCAATTGCAATTCCTTATAACAATTTCCCAACTTCAAGCGTACCTCTTCAAGGAATGTTGTAAGCTTCTTAACTTGGTCCCGGGTTCCCTTTGGGTATCCTTTGTCAACATCCCACATCTCTATAGGAACGCTTTCTTTTAATCCAATGAGGCATTTTTCCTTATTTACTGTTACTGCCGCGTAGAGCGGAGCTTTACCATTTTTCGCTTTATAGGCTCTAACTACAAAGTGTACTCTAAATGATTGTGATGTTTTCATTGTTTATCTCCTTTTTAAATGTTCAAATTGATGTAGCAGGCTACATATTCTGTGCATGTAAAGTGGCCGATGAAACCTAATACAATACTGTAATCAATTGCATTTCAGTATGTTGAATCAAAACTGAGCACCTAAGTTAAAAACTTAAAAGAGGTGCTCAGTTAGGTGCTCAGAAGTTTGGCTTTCTTTGGGGTTGGTAGGGGGATAATTAATGAAAAAACCCCCTAAATAAGCTATTTAGAGGGTTCTGGTAGCTGTTGCTACTTCAATTTGTGCGCCCACCTGGGCTACACTCACATCTCTATTTCGTACTGAATTTCAATAACTTACAGTGAATACAACCGACCTCGGTGGCCGTTTTGGTGTATCACCTTTTCGACATCACAAAAATACCGATATAGTCGCGAAAATACTAAAAAATCCGGTATGTTTTTAATTGGGTCTCTGGTTCGAGCCCGACCACGCGCACTATCTTCGACCGAAGCTATTGCTTTATCAACCATGGCGTTACCCTTTTAGGCCCATACCATTCGAATGTACTTAAAGTCGTAGTTATCCGGGCTCCTGCAAAGTCGTACGCGTCAACATATAATATCTTCCCATCGCTGGAGAGAACGCCATAGTAAGGAATAATGGTGACTAAGGGCGCGGCAACATCCGGGTTTATCCCAGCGAACCTAAGGCGTGAGCCATCCTGCTTATAGTTCTCTCTCCAAAGGATCTTATCATCATAAACGTAATATACAGGTTTGCCACCCTGGGTATAATTGGTTTGCCCGTTTTTGTCAAATGCGATCACATTCACATCCGGAAACCAGTCTGGATGCTGTGGTTGTGACCATACGCCGACAATACTTGGGGCATCTTTCGGGAATAATTTCATGTCTACCATAGAAATGATGGGTGAAGAGCCACCGGTGATGGTTTTCTTATCAGCAGAAATTGTATATACCTGCGGCGAGTTGAATTGCTCATCACCGGGCAGATCAAACAGGATCGTAACGGTGGTTTCGCCCTGAGCACCCTCTTCTACTTTAGTAATTTTTCCGCGAACGTCGCCCCGGCGCCATACGGAAAGCGTTAAATGCGACCATGCGGTGACGCTATCTTTAGCCCCGAACCGTAAAGACAGCGGCCTGGGAAAATAATGATTGCCAACATTCGCAAGACCGGTATATTCAGTGTTGGAAAAGCTGTAAAGAGATTTTGTGTCTTTGTCCGGATCTTTTTGTGTTTTATCTTTTTTACAGGCTACGACGAGTAACAATGTACTGACTAAGACAAACGCGAGAATGGACCTGTTTACTCTTTTCATGGTGATATGGTTAAGGTTAATGGTTTGTATTTACCGGAAAAAGGTTTTCATCCACTTGCGTGCCCTGGCCAGCTACCCGGCACCAGTTACCGGAGGTCTTGTGGTAGACTTCCAACCGGCGGACCTTAATACTCAGATCACGGCCATCAACAAGAATGTTAACATTGATCAGCAAATTGACAACGGCGGTCGTGCCATCATAGATCCTGATGAACTCATTGCCAGGTATAGGCCTAACAGACTTGAATACCAGTTTTTCCTTTTTCTGCGCTTCTATCCATTGCTGACGGGTGAACGAAATATCGCCTTTAGGACCGACCGCGATCATATCCGCGCAATCTATATTTGTGCCTGGTCCCTGGCTCCGCAGGAGTTGCCGGATCTCTTGTCGTTCCTTTTGGTAGCTCGTTGTATCGATCTGCGCGAACGCACCAAGCGATAAAGAGGTCAAAATAATTAAGGTGAATAATGATTTCATAGTGATCGTTTTTATTCAAATGTATCGGCGTTGGTCATATGAGATCCGGAAAGTAGCCTGACGCAGCCATTTCGAAAACATACACCTGATCTTCGTCTATCAGATCATTTCGTCGTCGACGAAATGATCTGATAGACTGCTTAGTTACGTTTGTCGAATATGTCGCCGGAAATAGTTTGCTTTGATAGCCTATATGTATCTTAGTATGATAATTAAGTTCGATGCAGCAAATACCATTTATTTATTCAAACAGTATCAAATGGCGGTTGTCGCGGCATCTCAGCTTTTGGCTGCTCTGGTTCCTGTTTCAACTTTTGCTGTACTCGTTCTCGCCGTCGCCTGCGTTGCAGCGACAATCATTTCTCCATCGCTTGATCATCACCTCGCCGGAAACCCTGATGTACTTGATCCCAAGTATATTTTTGGCTTATACACTAATGTACCTGGTCATTCCTAAACTGGTGTTGCCAGGCAAATATGGATGGGCTACTACAAGCGCGGTCGTATTAGTTTTTTTAACGGCAGCATTATCTGCAACCTTGTCAATGACTGTTATCGACTACATACGTCATCTGAATGCGGATAAGATATCTCCGCTCGTTGCCCGTGAGCCTCATCCTGCATTTTACGTACAGTTCGGTGTAGCCATGCTGGCTGGTCTGCGGGGTAGTATTACGGTAGGCGGTGTAGCCGCTGCGATCAAGTTGATGAAGTGCTTCTATGAAAGGCAGCAAGCTGCCTTGTTGCTGGAAAAGGAAAAAGCGAATGCTGAACTGCAAATGCTGAAAGCACAGCTGCACCCTCATTTCCTGTTCAATACGCTTAATAATATTTACTCGTTCACACAGGAAGTATCCGAGAAAGCATCGGGCATGATCATGGGCCTGTCTCAAATACTCCGTTATATCCTTTACGATTGTAGCAGGCCGTTAGTGCCGCTTGATAAAGAGCTGAAAATGATCAAAGATTATTTTCAGCTGGAGTCGACCCGCTATGATGAGGGTTTAGACTTATCTATTCAAATGCCAAAATTTACCGATCATTTGATCGCCCCGCTATTGCTGTTACCCTTTGTTGAAAATGCCTTCAAACACGGTGCAAGCCAGGTAACCGAGCACCCCTGGATCAGTCTTGCTGTTTATATAAATAACAATGAACTGTCGATGAAACTGATCAATGGCAAGCCTGCCACCGTTAACAATTCGAACCCTGGGATCGGGATCGCCAATGTCCGCAAACGTCTGGAGCTTTTGTATCCGGGTCAACATGAGTTGGCGGTCAATAACGAAGAAGAAATGTACATTGTCAATCTGACGATCACACTGACAACCGCACGTGCTCAAGTGGTCAATAATGTTTATTATGCAACCGATCAAGAAATACAATTGCCTCATCATTGATGACGAGCCACCCGCAAGGGAGGTACTGCGGCGTTATATCAGCCAGGTACCGATGCTTAGCCTCATCGGGGAATGCGGTAATGCCGTGCAGGCAATTAGCATGCTAAAACAACACCACATCGATCTGCTATTTCTTGATATTCAGATGCCACAGGTCACGGGGTTGGATCTGATCGGCACATTGGTCAATCCGCCAAAGATAGTCCTGACGACCGCTTTTGAACAATATGCGGTCAGGGCCTTTGAGCTTGATGTTACAGATTACCTGGTCAAGCCCATCCGTTTTGATCGGTTCCTGAAAGCGGTCATGAAGGCATTGCCCGAGCAGGACGCAAGCTATGATGACCAAACTCCTTTTAATGCCCAGGATTCCACTGATCATGCTTTCCTTTATTTCCGGGCCGACCGAAAGATGGTAAAGGTCATGCTTAATGATATTCTATACATCGAGAGCTTAAAAGATTACGTCAAAATAAACACCACTAAAGGCCCGGTCATAACCAAGTATGCGATCACATCGCTTGAAGCTATGCTGCCTGCATCATTCATCCGGGTTCATCGTTCTTATCTGATAGCGCTTGATAAGATCGATTCTTATACGCAGGATGAAATTAACATAGGAATCGATGTGATCCCCATCGGCAAGCTTTACCGGATGCAGGTTTTGAATATTTTAGCTCAGGGCAACGGTTAGACCGGCCTAAACGCCAACCAATAAACCTTTACTCTTTGCAGCGATTTTTGTATTAGCCATCATTCAATGATTTAATAAACATCGGTAATACCTATTGCAACCTTTAGCGCAATCAAAAGGTTTCCTCCGCGTTTAATGGCAAATATCTCCCTTACCTTAAATTTTTCATTTTTTAAGGTGAATGGTTCTTTTGGGAAGTGCTTTAATGCCCAAAATTGGTTTCACCTTAAAAGTTCCACATTTTGAGGTGAATAAAGTTTATTTGTTTATGCCATACAAAGTCAATCCTGACCGGAACGTTCCATGGAATACTTTGCCAGAACTACCAATTGACAAACACCTTTATGAAGATGTAGAAATTTACAGTCAATTGGGTAACGCGAAAGCCGCATTAGGCCGCTTACAGGGCCGGAGTGTAGTCATTCCAAACCAGGGACTACTTATAAATTCTATCAGTTTACAGGAGCGAAGGCATCAAGTGCGATAGAAAATATTTTCACCACTGATGATGAATTATACCAGGCTTACAGTGAAAAACAGATCAGTCAATTGAATGGGCCTTCCAAAGAAGTACTGTATTATCTTGAAGCTTTATGGGAAGGATATACTTATTTGAATGAAGAACAGGCATTTGATGAGAATTACTTTATGAATATGTACCGTATCGTCAGCCAGTTCAATGATGGCATAAGAACTCCAATTGCTCAAATCGTGATCAAGGAAGGCGGACCAACCGCATGATACATCATCAAATCGACTTTAACACAAACTCTTTTAAAAAAATATTTATTACTTAATTACTGTTTTTGGTTCTAAAAATTTCTCCATTCCTATAAGGCCGTTCTCCCGGCCGATACCCGAGCTTTTGAAACCTCCAATGGAGCTAGTGGGTCATGTTTTAAAGTGTTAACTAATACCCTGCCTGCTTTAAGTTCAAGTGCAACTTTTCGCGCACGATCATCATCGGCCGAACTTACGTAAGCCATTAAACCATATTCAGAGTCGTTGGCTATCTTAATCGCTTCATCTTCATCACGATATGTAAGTACAGAAAGTACGGGGCCAAAAATCTCCTCGCGGGCAATGGTCATTTCATTTTGGACACCCGTAAAAATCGTTGGCTTGACGTAATACCCTTTTTCCAGACCATCAGGCTGTCCCAAACCATCCACAAGCAGTTCAGCGCCTTCATTAATGCCGATCTGGATGTATTTTTGAATCCGGTCATACCGTCTCTGACTTGCTACGGGGCCAATCTTGACCTCAGCGGCAGAAGGATCGCCGACAGCAAATTGAGCGGCTCCCTGGATCAATAGTTGTTTCACTTCGTCGATCTTTGCTTCGGGTACCAATAGCCTGGTGCCCGCAATACACGCCTGCCCGTTGTTCATAAAAGCCGCTTGCAGGGCCATCGGAATCGCTTTGTTCAGATCTGCATCCTCCAGGATAATGTTTGCTGATTTTCCGCCTAGTTCCAGTGTTACGCGTTTCATGGTATCAACCGCTTGCCTAGATAATAATTTACCTATCACTGTAGAACTCTGAAAGAAATTTTAGTGACCTCGCGGCTTTCCATGATCGGTTTGGTGATCACTGCTCCGTCGCCGTTTACCATATTGATAACACCCGCAGGGAGGCCAGCAGCAGCTATACATTCCATAATTATTTGTGCCTGCCACGCTCCAAACTCACTTGGTTTGCGTATCACTGTACAGCCTGCTGCTATGGCAGCTGCAACTTTTATAGCGATGGATCCTGCGACAGCGTTCCACGGTGTGAATAAAGCGGAGACTCCAACAGGTTCCATAACTACTGTCGATTCATTTACCTGCTTGGTAAAAGCATAGTTCTCCAGTAGTTTTGCCTGGTTGTCAAAAGTGGAAGCAGCGATCAGGTTGGCCCATTTTGCGCGCTCGTTTGGTGCGCCATATTCTAAAATCGTAGCGTTGATCAGGTCGTCTATTCGCGCTTCAATTTCAATGCTGATCCTTTTTAAGTAAGCAATTCGTTCGCCTTTCGTACTAGCTGCGAATGCGGGAAGAGCAGCCTTGGCTGCTTCGATGGCAAATAAAGTATCTTGCTCGTCAGCACAAGTGATCTCAGCGATATCCTCCTCATCCAAAGGAGATGTTATCTTCACTACTTGTGTGCCATGTGGTTTGATGAACTGTCCGTTCACAAAAACGCTTTCTATAGTTTTCATATTAAATATGTTAAAGGATCAATGATGATGTGTTTTATCACGATGCATTTGCGGCTTTAATAATTACATCTGCCACTTCTTCAGGCTGAGAAATGAAAATGACGTGGCTGCCTTTAATTTCAGTGATCTTGGCCTTGGCCCGTTCATACATCGCACGCTCGGTTGATGGGCTCAAAGCTTTATCGTGGGTAGCGATAATGCCATAACTTGGCTTATTTTTCCAGGCAACCTGTTCAACCGGTTCCTCAAAGCATTTACCCATAATGGGCACTTGCGAAGCACTCATAAGATCGCTTTGTGCCTGGCTCAGGTCGGCAGCGAAACCACCGTAAAATTTAGCGGGATCGAAGTAAACAAATCCGAATTGGTCCGGCACAGTAAATCCGGCTTCTGGCGCTGCCGGCGCGGCGGCAACCCATTTGCCCGTAGTTTCGCCTTTATCGGGCATAAAAGCAGCAACGTATACTAATGCAGCTACCTTTTCATTTACTCCTGCTTCTGTGATTACGGTTCCACCCCAGGAATGGCCCACTAAAATCACCTTTCCGTCTTGACGGTCAATTACGCTGTTGGTAGCATCTACATCTGCTTTTAATGAGGTTAAAGGGTTTTGTACGATACTTACGTGATATCCTTTATTTACCAAAATATCATAAACTGGTTTCCAGCCTGAGCCGTCAGCAAAGGCACCATGCACTAATACAATGTTTTTTATCCTCTTGGGTTGTGCATTCGCTACATGGGTTCCTAAGCCCACAAGTGCTGCAATAAACAGAATAGTAAAAACTAAAAAGCGGAGATTGTCTGAAAATTTAATTGATGTTTTCATGATTTTATAAATGTTTTAATTGTTGAACAAGAGTTAGAGAATAGCAGAAGGTGAAGAAACAGATGCTTTGGCAGCGGCTAATATTTCGCCTGTATCCGCGTTCTGTATAAAGCCGATAAGCTCCCAATTTTGTGAATCAAATTCCTTCGGCAAAGCAATTGTCTCGTCGCCTTGTCCTTGGGGGCCTAAAGAAAATGCATGTAACTGCCGTACTAGCTGAGCATGACTAAGAGTTCGACCTTCGTTTTCACCGGCTCTAACTTTGTTTACCGCATGTTTTTGTACTAAGGCAACAACCAGTTGACCTTGTGTCGGCTGACCGGCTAACTGATAGTGAATGTTAATGCCTTGAGGTTTTTGTAGCGCCTTTAAGTTTAACGCAGTACTTGCTTTTTGATTTAATGCTGTAGATAACGAATTTCTAATTGCTCCTTCATCTGAACCTACAAACTCCTGCGAGCCATTCACTATTAATTGGGGTGTATACACCTGACTGGTGAACTTGTTATGGTACCAGTATTGCCTTTTTGAAAAATCAGGTTTGCTGAATATATCTTTCCAGCCCAACCGGTTCCAATAATCTACATGGTAGGCCAAAATATAAACAGGTTTATCGCCTGCTTCTCTTTGAACGCGTTCCAAAAGCTCTTCAGCCGGCGGGCAACTTGAACAGCCCTCGGAAGTAAACAACTCTAACACGGCAAAACCCTCGCTCGAATCAGAATTCAAAGCTTTGCTATTGGTAGAATTCTGGCGGCTTACATACACAGCTGAAGTAAGCGTCAGCACAATGGCGGCGCACATGGCTGAAATTTTTATCATCTTCATAGTTCTCATCTTTTTGATTTGATTCAAAAATATGGGCAGAAAGAGGCTGGGAAGAGTGAAACAAGGCTGAACCGGACACAACTGATCCTCAACCCCGAAAAATAGAAGGTGAAAGTTACTATATACCAGTTTTGGTAGGGTGAATTTAAACAACCTGATCCAGTGATATAACATACGAGTTGAATGGCTTCATCAATATGTTATTTTGGATACTTACAAACTCAGTACGGATACATGTATGGCGTTTCTGCTGCTGAACTTTGTCTTATCAAATTAGAAAAAAAATGAGCAAAACAATTTTTATCACAGGCGCCTCAACAGGATTAGGTAAAGTAACCGCCAAACTTTTTCAAAGTGAGGGCTGGAATGTTATCGCAACCATGCGCAATCCGGACAACGATACAGAACTGCGACAACTGGAAAATGTCACGCTGCTTCCGCTGGACGTAACCAATACCGGGCAGATCAACGATATCGTGAGCAAAGCGATTGCCATGCAAGACATCGATGTTGTGTTTAATAATGCCGGTTACGGGCTTGTCGGCCCGCTGGAAGCGGTAAGCGATGAACAACTGGCTCGTCAGCTAAATACCAATCTTTTGGGTGTCATACAGGTGACGAGGGCTTTCATTCCTTACTTCAGGGAAAAGCAAAGTGGCCTTTTTATCACAACCACTTCTATGGGCGGCTTTTTAACTTTTCCCTTAAACTCAATTTATCACGCCACAAAATGGGCATTGGAAGGCTGGAGTGAAAGTTTGTCATTCGAGTTAGGCCTGTTCAATATCGGGGTTAAAACCGTAGCCCCGGGTGGCATCAAAACGGACTTTATAGGCCGTTCCCTTGATCCGGTAACTCATCCGGCTTATGAAGCAGCTATGCAAAAAGTGTTTGGTTTATTCGTAGAGGATAATCTTTCTCCGGCAGAGCAAATCGCTGGCGTGGTTTATGAAGCGGCAACAGACGGTAAAGACCAAATACGCTACGTGGCTGGCGAAGACGCTAAACGGTTGTATGAAAGAAGGAATGCAATTGGCGCAGAAGCATTCCGCAAGGAACTTGGCAGTATGGTGTTTGGCGACGGAAAGTTTTAAATTAGCAACATGAAAAAGTCCAATCAGCCTCCTGTAACGATCCATAGCATCACGGAACTACACCGGCTGGTTGGCCTGCCTGGTCCGGCCCATCCGCTGATCAGTTTGGTAGATAATACCAAGTTGAATATTGAGCGGGAACGTTTCCCGGAAACCTTGATCCTGGACTTCTACAAGATATCTTACAAGCACACGCTGAACGGCAGGATTGGTTATGGGCAGGGCTATTACGACTTTGATGAGGGCGGTATGATCTTTACCGCACCTCATCAGCTTTTAGCCATTGACAAGGATACGGAATACTACGGGCTTTCCCTGTTAATTCATCCTGACTTTTTGCGCGGATATCAGTTGGGTACCGGTATCAGTAAATACGGTTTCTTCTCTTACGATACTAATGAAGCGCTGCACTTATCGGAAAAAGAGAAGGAGACTATTGTATCGGTGCTGGAAAACATCGGACAGGAACTCACCAATAACATCGACGATTTTAGCCAGGACCTACTCGTTTCTTATTTAGAGGTATTGCTGAATTACGGCAACCGGTTTTACAAACGGCAATTTGTTACCCGCAAAGCTGTTAATCATGATCTGCTTACCAAACTGGAAACGATGCTTACTCATTATCTGGACACCCGTCAGGGTTTGAAAAGTGGTTTGCCTACCGTAGAATATCTGGCAGATCAGCTTAACCTATCACCACGTTACTTAAGCGATATGCTGCGGTCTTTAACAGGGCAAAGCGCGCAGCAACACATTCATCAAAAAGTGATCAACAAGTCGAAAGAATATTTGACGAACACCAACCTTTCCGTCGCAGAAATCGCTTACGAGTTGGGCTTCGAATATCCGCAATCCTTTAATAAGCTATTTAAAAACAAAACTGCGCTTACGCCAGTGGCCTTTAAAGCGCAATTTTTCACCAATTAGTTCAATAAAAAACCCGGCTCGAAGGCCGGGAAGTGTAAGAATAAAAAGTGTTCGGTATTAAATTACCGTCAGACCCCTTTAAGTAATCACAGCACCGAAGAAACTGTTGAATTAGAAAGTTCCTGATATTTAAAGACTCATCCCGCCATCCATCACAATTTCTGCGCCGGTAATGAACTTAGCAGCATCGCTTGAAAAGTACGCAACCATTTTAGCTACGTCATCCGCTTCACCAAACTGCTTTAAAGGAACACGTTCCAGCATCCAGGCATCCAGGTTTTTTCTTGATTCTTCATCCAAACCTAATTTATTCAAGATCTCGGTCTGAGTTGGGCCCGGACTTACGGAGTTGACCCTGATCTTCCTAGGAGCCAATTCAATAGCAGCAGCTTTCATTACGGAGTTCAATGCTGCCTTGCTTGACGAATATACCGATGCATTAGCACCATGCATACTGGCTGTGTTAGATGACAAGAATACCACCGATGCGCCATCATTCAGTAATGGAATGAATTTGCTTAGGGTGAAGTAAGCGCCCTTATAGTTAATATTAATGACCTGATCAAATACTTCTTCGGCAGCTGTTTCAATAGAAGCACCGCCAACTATCCCTGCATTGATGAACAGGATATCTACCTTACCGTATTGCTCACCGACTGTCGCAGCTAACTGCCCGATCGCGTGAACGTTGCCTTGATCAGCTACTAAGCCCGTGACGCCTAAATGTTGGGCAGCGGTTTCAACAGCTTCCTGTCTGCGTCCTGTGATGATCACTTGAGCGCCTTGTGCTTTAAATTCTTTTGCGGCAGCGTAGCCAATACCGCTATTGCCTCCGGTTACTACAGCAACCTTTCCTTCTAAACTTTTCATGATTTTCTATTTTTTCTGCAAACGTATACTATATTTGGTATAATATTGATACCAGTATCACAGAGTATACCAACATGGATGAGCAGTTAGTAAAAGAGGTTCTATCGGAACCCCGTAATCAGAAAGAAGAAATTCAGGCTTTGCAGGACACTATTTATGTAATAGGCGGCAAGTGGAAACTCCCTATCATCAATTCGATCTGTAATGGCAACAGGCGCTTCAGAGAGATCGAAAGAAGCATACCAGGGATTACTACCCGCATGTTATCGCGCGAACTGAAAGATATGGAAGCTAATAAATTGTTGAAACGTACGGTGACACCTACCAGCCCGGTAACGGTAGAATATTCGCCCAGCGACTATTGCCATTCTTTTGCTGATATTATTTTACATATGATCAAATGGGGTAAGGAACATAGGCAACGTTTAAAGGAAGATTAATATGCAGGTACACCTGGTAGCCTTCCCAAATAGAAAGGTTCTTTGCGCCGATGCTTTTAGCTCGGAACGCTAAATGTCTAACTGGCCTTTCAGTATGTCCGCTTGAACCATTATCTGCTCATGGCGGGGTTTGGTTTGCCACAACTTTGTGTCAACAATCAAAAACAAAACGTCATGAACTTAAAAACATCAAAAACAATTTACTGGTCAGGTGCCATCTTTATCTCACTTTGGTTTGGCGCAAGTGGCTTCTTCGAACTAACTAAAAACCCTGTCGTATGGGACATAACCGTAAAACTAGGTTATCCGCCACATTTCATTTACATTTTAGGCGTAGCCAAACTTTTAGGCGTGGCCGTATTGTTAACTCCTAATCGCCTTCTTAGACTAAAGGAGTGGGTATTTGCCGGTATCTTTTTCGATATCACCTTTGCTTTCTTCTCCAAACTTGCAGTATTAGGATTTGCCCCTACCATTGACGCCATCATTGCATTTACAGCCATTTCCATCACTTACATCATGTTCAGAAACCTTTACCCGGCGATCTATACAAAAGCCGGTTTAGAACAAGTGGTTAACAATTTAGAAAGAGTTTAAAAGAATGATCGTCGATTACAATATTATAAATGTCAATTGTTATGAAAGAGATTAAACCTACGAGCCGTCGCATTTTTATAATTGCGGCTGCCATAATGATCGCTATTATGTTGCTAAGCAGTTCAGATCTGTTACACGCACAACCTGTTTCTAATCAAAGCACTGCTCTGCAAACAAGCCCTTCCGATACCGCTTTTGCAAAAATCAAGCAAATAACGGCTGGGGTGCTTAATATAGGTTACGCTGAAGTTGGACCTGTAAATGGCAAACCGGTTATTTTACTGCACGGCTGGCCATACGATATTAACAGCTATACACAAGTTGCGCCAATACTTGCAGCACAGGGGTATCATGTTATTGTACCCTACTTAAGAGGTTACGGTAGCACTACCTTTCTTTCAGCAAAGTCAGTACGAAATGGGCAACAGGCAGCATTAGCTGAAGATGTAATTGCATTAATGGATGCCTTGCATATACAAAAGGCGACGCTTGGCGGCTTTGACTGGGGGGCGCGAACTGCTGATATTGTTGCAGCGTTATATCCTCAACGGGTTAATGCGCTGGTGTCAGTAAGTGGTTATCTTATCGGTAGCCAGCAAGGTAATAAAGCTCCCCTGCCGCCAAAAGCAGAACAAGCCTGGTGGTACCAGTATTACTTCTCTACTGAACGTGGAAAAGCGGGTTATGCAGCCAACACCAAAGCCTTCAACAAGTTGATATGGCAGACCGCTTCTCCAGATTGGAAATTTACTGATACCGATTACAGCCGCTCGGCCGTAGCTTTCAATAATCCGGACCATGTGGCCATTGTCATTCATAATTACAGATGGAGGCTTGGGCTTGCTAAAGGCGAAGCAAGATATGATGCCGTCGAAAGAAAACTGGCTCTGGCGCCTGCTATTACCGTGCCCACGGTGACATTGGAAGGAGATGCGAACGGCGCGCCTCACCCGGCTCCGGCAGATTATGCAAAGCGCTTTACCGGCAAGTACATTCATCATACCCTAACTGGCGGCATCGGCCATAACCTGCCGCAGGAGGCACCGGAAGCATTTGCCAATGCAATTATTGAAGCAGATAGCCTTGCCAAATAACATTCAACAGAAACTCACGAATAAACTTTAAATAAAATGGAAAATCAAAATGTAGTGAGCAGTGAAAACACTGCCAAAACAGCCATCACCAAAGTGCTGTATACCGCCAAAGTGCATATTACAGGTGGCAGGGAAGGTAATGCTACCAGCAATGATAACCGCTTAAACGTGAGCCTTTCCACACCCGGCGGGCCGGGCAATGGTACTAATCCCGAACAGTTGTTTGCCGCCGGCTGGTCAGCCTGTTTTATCGGGGCGATGCGACATAATGCCTCAAGCCTGCAAATACCGCTGCCCAAAGACCTTGCTGTTGATGCAGAAGTTGACCTGGGAACCGGCGAAGGTGGTTTTTATCTGCAAGCACGCTTGAATGTGAAGCTACCCGGCTTATTAGCAGAGCAAGCGAAAACCGTGGTAGAGGCTGCACACCAAACCTGTCCATACTCTAAAGCTACCAATGGGAATATCAACGTGGAGATCAATGTAGCTCTATAAGCATACGATCAAGAAAAATGCGGCGCATCAATGGAATGCTCCGCATTTTTTATTTGAACATCGTTCGCGTGATCAATTCCCTGCGTTCAGCGATCAGCTCATCGAATTGATGTTCATTCATCCCAAAGAATTGCCGGTATATGGGGGACATCATAATTGGGTAGGATAGTAATGAGAAAAGGTTGATCAGAAAATGTTTAGGATCTGTTTTTTCGATCGTCCCCAAATGCATTTCTTTTTCAATTTCATTCAAAAAGGACGATACCGGACCCTCATCAATTTTCGTCACCAGGTCGTGCCCGGCAGTATTGATCTCGGTAACCAGGAACACTTCCTGAAAAGGGTATTCCATCATTTCGTTTGTAAATACTTCGATCAATCCCTGTATTTTTTCCCTGAAAGGTAGCTCAGCCGACATTACCTTTCCCAATCGCAGGCTCAAGGCTTGCATAGATTCAGCGAAGACCAAAGCGATCAACTGATCCCTTGTTCTGAAATAATAATGGACAGCCGACCTGTTCATGCCAGCAGCATCAGCGATGTCCTGCGTGGTAGCGTGTAATTTTCCTTCTTTAAAGAATAGCTTTTTTGCGGTCGATCTAATAAGTTCTTCGGTCCCTGTATCTTTTGCTGGCATTATAATTTATTGTACTTTTTAAGTTCTGTTATTTTATCTACGGCAACTTCCTTTACAAAGTACTCGTCGTGTGAGATCACTAACAAAGTTCCTTCGAAATCCTTAACGGCGGCTGTCAGTACTTCCAGGCTTTTAATATCCAGGTTATTGGTCGGCTCATCCAAGATCAGCATATCAGGCGCATGATCCGATACGGATAAGCAGCAGAATGCCAACTTCATCTTTTCACCACCACTTAAAACACCGCTCTTTTTGTTCCAGGCATTATTATCGAACTGGGCATATATCAGCAGCGACCTGAGCTCATGCTCCTGCAATTGCCGGCTGTTGAAGTGCTGTACCTGTTCAAAAACGCTCTTCTCGGAATCGAGCAGGGTGTAATCCTGGTCGAGGTACAAATAATCGAAATTCGCCCGTTCTAGTCGCCCGTCCGTTGGTTGCAGTACCCCGGCAATGATCTTGATTAAAGTTGTCTTTCCTGCGCCATTGGCACCTTTGATGTGCATGCGGTCGCCCGAACGTATTTGAAACGTCAGCGCGTCCCATAAAGGATGCTTGTCAAATCCATACGTGATCTCCCGTGCGTCAACCAACACCTTGCCTTCATGCATTCCTGATGAGGTAATATCTATTTTGAGAACCTGATATTGCTGAATTTGGCTGCGTATTTGCCTGATGTTGTCGCTGATATGATCCAGTTTTTCGTTTTGGGCGTTCAAGGCCTTTGCTGTACTGCCTTGAGCCTGGCTTTTCAGGCCACCCGCAATAATGCGGGGCAGCGAGCCGGATCTGCCTTCTGCCTTGCCGCGGCTCTCCATCCGCTGTCTTTTTTCTGTAACCTCTCTTGCTTTTGCCTGGCTTTGCTTCATTGTTTTGGTCTGCTCGTGCAGGTCACCTTCCAGGGCGTTTAACTTTAAGACTTTCTGTGCCCGGTAAAAATCAAAGTTGCCGCCGTAAATTTCTACGCCTCCTGCACTCAGCTCAAGCGTTACCGGTAATAGGTTAAGCAGGGCTCGGTCATGGCTTACAACCAGAATTGTTGCGCGACTATTACTGATCAACCGGTAAAGTTGATCGCGGCTGACTGTATCTAAATGGTTAGAAGGTTCGTCAAGTAAGATGATTTCCGGGTCATGAAGCGTGATCCCTGCTAAAAAAACCTTTGTCTTTTCGCCGCCGCTTAATTCATGCAGTCTTTGTGAAGGCGATAGATGCTCCAAATGCCATTCCGCCAGAGCTGAATGTAATTTACCTTCGATCTCCCAGTCATCGTTCAGCTCGTTAAAGTGTTGAATGTCGACGCTGCCCTCAGTTATAGCTTTCAGAGCCGCTAATATCAGGTCGACACCTAAAGCCTGGGCAATGGTCATCTCATCATATTGTCCCAAATGCTGCGGCACATACCATGGCTTAGCCGGGCTGATCACCTGGCCTGTTGTCGGAGCAAGAACACCTGCTGCAATTTGCAATAAAGTAGACTTACCTACGCCATTATTACCTACCAATGCAACTTTATCACCCTTGTTGATGGAGAATGCAATATCATGAAAGAGTAGCGTTCGGTCAGTATGACTATAACTTACTGAGTTGACAATGATGCTCATAAGACGCAAAAATATATCATCTTTTTTGTTCAACAAAATTGTTTAAATAAATTAGTAGAAAAAGTTAAATGGTTAGCTGTCTAATTCAGGATCCGATATGTCCACTTCGCGCTGATATTGGTGGCCTGAAATGATGCTGGGCTATAGCTTAGCTAAAAATCACTCAACATGGTAAGTTCAAAAAAAATTAAAAGGCTTTGGCCGATAGCCGGAATACTGTTAGTGGGATTCATTTCCATGCAGTTTATACAGGTTCCGGTGCAAAACGATAAGGTAACGCACCCGATCAATGCACCGGAAGAAGTGACCAAAATTTTCAGGAAAGCCTGCTATGACTGTCATTCCAACGAAACGAAATTCAATTGGTTTGATAAGGTAGCTCCGGTATCATGGCAGGTCGATCATGAAGTTAAAAAGGCCCGGTCGCGCTTCAACTTTTCCACCTTTGACACGCTTAGCGCAACAGATCAGCAGGTGCGTTTATGGGAAATGGTGAACATGGTACTTGCAGGTAAAATGCCGCTGAACAGTTATGCCACACTGCATCCAGAGGCTAAGCTTACCCCGCACGATGTAGAAGTACTTAAAAACTATGTAGTGAGCATCAGCCCGACAAAATACCATGATAGGTCGCAGATCAAAAGCGCTGAAGAAGAGCAAAAAGTTTTGGTAGACAGATCAACTGCTTCTAAAAATATACCGGTGGCGCCCAATGGCGTCCGGTTTATTCCGGATTACAAAAACTGGGAAGTGATCAGTACGACCAGTCGCTTTGATAATCATACGATGCGCGTCATCTACGGGAACAAAGTAACCGTTAACGCCATCCGAAGCGGGCGTATCAAACCCTTTCCGGATGGTGCAGCAATTGTCAAAGTAGTTTACAACATCATTGAGGAAAAGAATGGTGAAGTTTACCCGGGAGCATTTAACAACATCCAGATCATGATCAAGGATGAAAAGCGTTTCCCTGAGAGTAAAGGTTGGGGATTTGGCAAATTTAATGGTACCGATCTTAAACCTTATGGTAAAACAGCGGCATTCAACGCCACCTGCTACAATTGCCACAAGATAGCTGATGAAACGGGCTATGTATTCAGCATTCCCTTAGAAAATAAAGATCTAAAATAAAATGATACGCATGAAGATATTTGCAATGTTACTATTCGTAATTGCCGGATCATACGGATGCGCTAATGATACATCCAATGATGTCCACAAAAGAATCATTTACAACGCTCATGGCCTGAAAGTGATCACCTCTTTTTCTAACCGTAAACAGCAAACTATATCCATTTTGTATGGTAATGCCCTTGCCTTACAAAGCGCCAAAACAGGCATACACGATCAAGGTGAGGTATTTGAATTGGTAACGTTTAAGCAGGCTGATAATAAATTCTGGTATGGCAGTTATATCAATGGTGCGGTTCAAAGTATCGAACTAGTCACTTCATATGCTAAAGATAAAAAAGTCATCGACTTTAACTATAAGATAGTCCAAGGCCAAGTTTCGGGAGGTGCCGATGCCAGAATAAATAGCATTACCTCGCACCGGGCCCTGCTGTTTCCATAGCAGTTCTGTAAATAAAGCTAAATAAATAGCTTTGTTCATCTTCAGCCCGATGGCTGATCAATATGATTTTAATGAAAAGATCACCACTGCATATATCACATACCACTATCTGGGTTAGCGCTGTTACCCTGGGTTTGCTTTCATCAGTACCGCAACTGGCCTCTCATAAGTTTAACGTTGCTGAGGCGGCGGTCAACGCCGGGATTACCGCTGCCTTTGCCGTGCTGATGTGGTATTTCAATATCTACATGCTGTCTCGCAAAAAAGACACCAGACGCATGCAAAGTATATCATACACCAAATTGCTGAGTTCGCTGTCTTTTGGGTTGGTGATCATGTTTGGGTTGGCATGGGTGCAGCAGCTGATACTGTCGCATATCAATTTCGGACCCACTATGCTGATGGTCGAGGTACGCGGCATACTTATCAACCTTGTATTCTATATGTTTTTAAATCTTCTACAGCAGAACTACGAAAACCAGCATGTCAGTATGGAGTTAGACAAGATCAAAAGCGATAACCTGGCGGCTCAGTATGAATTGTTAAAACAGCAGATCAACCCACATTTTCTATTTAATAGCCTGAATACCTTAAAGGCCATGGTAGAAACGGGAGACAAAGAAGCGGTCGACTTTATCCTTAAGCTTTCCAACTTCTACCGTTTTACACTGGAAAGCCGTAAGCTTGACCTGATACATGTGCATGAAGAAATGGAAATTATAAATGCCTACCTCTTTTTGCAAAAGGCCCGCTTTGAGGAAGGATTAAAATTCACTTCAACGCTTACCGAACGAACGCTGAAGACCCTGATACCACCATTTACTCTACAATTACTGATAGAAAATTGCATCAAGCATAATGTTGTTTCCTTAAGCCGCCCTTTATACATCACCATTTACGAAGACGGAGAGTACATCATTGTAGAAAATGTATTGCAGGTAAAAAAAGGAGATGTGAGCTCAACAAGTGTCGGGCTGAAAAATATAGGTTTACGTTACAGTCACCTGCTTGATAAGAATATTGAGATCACAAACGATGATAAAACTTTTAAAGTAAAACTGCCACTTATTTATGAACATCATAATCATTGAAGACGAGCTGCGGACAGCCCGCTCTCTAGAAACTATCATTAAAGAAATAAAGCCAAATGCCCGCATTACCGGCCAATACCAGAGCGTCGAAGATTCGGTTGCAGCGCTTTCGGAGACTGCACAACCCGATCTCATTTTTATGGATATTCAGCTGGCAGACGGTTTGTCTTTCGAAATCTTTAAATCAGTAAAGATCACCTGCCCGGTAGTATTTTGTACGGCATTTGATGAATATTCAATGGAAGCTTTTAAAAGTAATGGCGTTGACTACGTGTTAAAGCCTTTTTCTAAAGAGAATATTAAAGAAGCCTTACGAAAGGTGGATGATCTGAAGAATTTTTTTCAACAGAAGACAACGCCTGACATCGAAAGTTTGCTTCAGCGGCTTAGCCCGCAAAGCGGCAAAACGAGCTTTTTGGTTTTTAAGAATCAAAAGTACGCCACGGTCCAAACAGATAATATTGCTTTTTTCTACATACGTAATGATTCCACTTCTTTAATGTGTTTTGATGGGCAGGAATATACGCTGAGCCAGTCGCTTGATAATATTGCCGCTTCTGTTTCAGCAAAGCAATTTTTTCGGGTGAACCGCCAGTATCTGGTCAACTTCAAAGCAATTAAAGAGGTCGAGCATTATTTTTTGCGCAAACTTTATGTAAAACTCGTAATTGATATGCCTGAAAAGCTGCTGATCAATAAAGAAAAATCACACAGTTTTTTAAATTGGATGGAAGATCGGTAGTCGTATCACAGCTTAACTGAAAGATATTTCATTCTTTTTCAGTGAACCCTCTGGTGTCATTTCCCGGGATCGTGAAATTCTACGCTAACGAGGCAAACGCCCGGGATGCCTCCATAGTTTGTTAGAAATAAGTGCTTTAATTAATTTAACACTTGAAACCTAACACCGAAACGGCCACTTTAAAATAAGATAAATTATAAATGACTTAGAACCATGGCTGAACTTTGGGGCATTATGTTCAAGTGTAATTTTGCTCCGTGAATGCAAGATCCGCTTAGCTGAACATATAGTTCCTGTTCCGGAGGAAAAGGTATTCCAATCATGATGTATAATACAACTTTCAGTTCATTGAGCAGTATTGACTTTCCTATCAAGTAGCAATAGGCGGATACCTATCAGGTAAGGCATAACGAATGGAATAGCAGGGATAGCTGCTAAATAGCCTAGCGTTGAAAACGGTTCAGGCGAAGACGTTGGTAATGCGACCAAAATCATTCCTAGTAACGCAACTACTATGTAAACACAACAAGCCCAATAACTCAATGCTTGCACCTTTCGTAACGCAATTCCAAAAAGTCCTGTTGCAAAGTATATCAGAACGACTTCGATCACAGAGATAAGATAAAAAAGTGTTTTTACAGGCGGATACCAATCTGGCCGTTTGCCTTGTGGTAATGTGACAAAAATTTTGAAAGCATCAGTGAGGTAATAGCCCCAAAATATCATATTCAAAATGAATAAAGGCATAGCGATACCTATCGCTGTTAGACCTAAAGTGGAGAATATAGTTTCGCCTTGTTTCTGTAATTTCACTCTAAGCAAAGCGAAAGCCATAAAAGCAATGATACCTCCTGCGATGAGGACGGTATACCTGACCTGTTGCTCAGTTGCCGTAGTCAACCATTCCGCCAATCTTAGTGGCGGTGGGCCCATGCCTGCAAATAGCGGGAACAGCATCCAGGGGACAATTAAAAGCAAGGCAGCACTTGTCCAGCCCGGGTCAATACCTATTGATCGAGTTGTTTTAAGCTGCCAAATGGCTATTGACATTAGGCAGAAATTCAAAGCCCATATCGTTGTGTAAAGCGGTACTTCTGCATGTCCGATCCCGAATCCAATGACCGCTGTAGCCGGGGGAACTGAGTACAAATAAGCTAATCCGATTTTTTGTAAAAGATTCATAACAAACGTTCTAATAAATATAGTGATTCCAAATGGTTTGAAACACAGGCTTAAGATACTTTAGTAACATTTGATGATCGATGGCTTTAAATATTCTATCGATCTGAGCGGTAATTGATAACTACTATTGACACTTTTAACACGCTTAGATGGAACTTCCCTTATGCGTATATTCAAATTTCCTGATCAACTGAGATTATGTAAGAACAATACCAGACAGCACCAATGCCCGATCAAAAGATCTTAAAGTAGGCTGATCATGGAGTTATCTTTTTGGAGAATACAGCATAGAAGTAAGGATATCGAGGAGATAAGGTCAACATGAGACCTCTTGTAATCGTTCATACAGACAGTATCAAAGAACTTATGCGAGTTAAAAATATTTCTTTTGATCAGGTTCATCGGAGACCCGGCTTGTTAATATGGTAATATCCATGATCACCTTATCGAGTTCCTCCGCCGATCTTTTCAGCATTGGATGATCTCAGCATTCTGGGAATCTTCCAACTTGCACAGTTGGGCAAGGCCGAGAATACTAGCGACCGGTGCGCGTACGCGATGTGACTGGATCCAGGCGATCTGGCGCAGGCGTTCGTTTTGTTCTTCGATCTTATGCAAATACTTCTGTGCCTCTGTAATATCTCTCAGAAAACAATTGACGCCGATGACCTTGTCGTTCAGGTCACGGATCGGATTAAAGCTTACTTCGTAATACATTTCCTCGCCATCAGACTCCCGTTGTCTGACAATACTGAATGCCTCACCGTCGAACGCCCGCTCGTAACTTTCAAAAAAGATCTTTAAATTTTCCTGCATGAAGTCAGTTTTGGTCACCTCGCCTTCGCTCTTACCGGTCAATTCCTTAACCCTGTTCCAAAAAGCCTGGTTACCAGTGATGATGTTGGATTGACGGTCCACTGACCAGATCAGGTCGCGTGTTATTGTTAATGATCGCGCGAAGATTCTGTCCGTCATTGTAGATCTGCTCCTGGATTTTTTTTCGATCCGTAATGTCTACAAAATATACTGCGATACCGTCTTTGGTCGGATAAACATTGAGCGCCCCCCAGACACCCAGCGGCGCGTATAGTTCTTCGAAATGAACGCTGGCCCTTTCTGTCATTGCCCGATCGTATTCTGCGTAGAAGCGGCCATCCCTGGAACCGGGGAAGTAGTCCCAGAGATTTTTACCGATGATGTCCTCTTTTTTACAGCACAAAGCTACTTGTGCAGCCTTATTAATAAATGTCACTTCCCAGCGACTGTTCAGTGCGTAAAAGCCATCTGTGATACTGTCAAGCATGTTCTCCATCTCGGCGGATTTTTCACTGACGATCTGATCAGCGCGCATCTTTTCATCAACGTTAACGACCAGGACCTGCCTTGCACCTCTTCCCTCAAAGATAGTATAGTGAATATATACGCTGACATAGAACCGTTGTCCTTGCTTGTTGATATGCAGCCAGCGTCCTGCATCCATATGTTTTTTGGGAAGGTTCTTGTGAAATTCAAGCAAGGCAGGTATTTCCTCAGGCGGGCGGGTATCTGTCAGCTTTAGTTGCAGGAACTCTTCTTTAGTATAGCCATACTGTTCGATCGCTGCATCATTGACCGCAAGGAAATAAAAGGTCTGATCGTCATAGATGTACATCGGGGTCGGAATGCCGTCAAAAAGCCTTTTGTAATCTTCCAAAAGATTTTTCTGCTGTATCCTGAAATAGTAATAGAGCAGCCAACAGCCAAGCGCAACCGATCCCACGAGGACAAAGGCGAAGATAGTATACATGGCTTAGAGGATATAAAGGGCATAGCATGCAAGTTATGAATTCAATGCGATATTCCTAAAAGTTGTTTTAAGCAATTTGAATTGGAACTCTTGCCAATTGACCAGGTCTTTACTCTATGATGTGCCAGTTTGTACTATAGCACTGGACTGAAAACTTTACGCCTCTACTGGTCTTCCAAGATCAGATTATGTCTTTTTATATTCTTTCAAAAACCTAACTCATAGAAAGAACTCAAACCATGATCACAAAACTTTTTATTCCCAAATCGCAGTACGATTATTGTAGGTTTTTTTTTATTTAAAATAATACACTTTCAGTCATCACAAAACGAATTCTGATCACTATTTAATGGCCCCATTAATCATACCAAGTGTCTGTAATTTAGGTAATTAAAAAAAACCATTTTAACCTATGGTTAAACTAAGTAAACTTCTGTACGATTGTTGTATTTAATTTTTTAGTAGCCTTATGGGAATAGCCTTTGAGCCATTTTAGCTTTCAAAACAAAATTATTCACTTAATCAAGGTTTTATGAAAGCATTAGTTTATTACGGCGCCAAAGACGTAAGGGTATCAGAAGTGCCAGATCCAAAAATTGAACAACCCACTGATGTACTGGTCAGGATCACGACTACCAATATCTGTGGTTCTGATCTGCATATGTACGAAGGGCGAACCAACATGGAAGAAGGACGCATCTTCGGGCATGAAAATCTCGGCGAGGTCATAGAAGTCGGTAATGCGGTAGTTAACATCAAAGTCGGTGACATGGTGTGCATGCCATTTAATATCGGGTGTGGTCATTGTAAGAATTGCGAGAGCGGACTCACCGCCTTTTGTCTGACCATGAACCCTGGCTTTGCAGGTGCTGCTTATGGGTTTGCCGGGATGGGTCCATATGACGGAGGGCAGGCTGAATACCTGCGGGTGCCATATGGCGACTTTAATTGTTTAAAACTGCCTGAAGATGCCAAAGAGAAGGAAAATGATTATGTACTGCTGTCTGATATTTTTCCTACCGGTTTTCATGCCACCCAGTTGGCCGGCGTTAAACCCGGAGATAACGTGGTTATATATGGAGCCGGGCCGGTGGGTTTGATGGCAGCCATCTCAGCCGGCATAAAAGGCGCGAACAAAATAATGGTAGTAGATAATCATCCGGACAGGTTAAAATTGGCAGAAGAGTTGGGTGCTATACCTATCGACTTTTCAAAAGCACCAGCCGTTGACCAGGTCCTTGAATTGACCGATGGTATTGGCGCTGACCGAGGCTGCGAATGCGTAGGTTACCAGTGTTGTGATAAGCACGGGCATGAACATAACAATATAACTATGAACGAATTGGTGCAAGCCGTTAAGTTCACAGGATCCATTGGTGTGGTCGGGGTCTTTGTTGCTCCAGACCCAAAGGCAGAAGATCCTCTCGCAAAAAAAGGCCATATGGATTTTGACTTTGGTAATTTTTGGTTAAAGGGACAAAGCATTGCAACCGGACAGGCCAACGTAAAATCTTATAATCGTCAGCTTTGCGGATTGATCTCTTCAGGTAAAGCTAAACCATCGGTCATTATTTCCCATGAGCTTTCCTTAGATGATGCACCGGATGGTTACAAGCATTTTGATGCACGCGACAAAGGCTGGACCAAGGTGATCTTAAAACCGGGTAAGCAAGGCACCACAAAAATACAGGCAGAAGAACGAGAGGCGTTAACTGCATAGCCGTTAAAGATCAGCGGTTTATAAAAAGGAAAAGCCTGTACGTTACGATACAGGCTTTCCCTTTTATTCGAAGATATTAAATGGTCCTAAAAGTGGCGACATAATTTTTTTCACCGTGGCTAGGATCATCTCCTAGCTTAAATAACCTTATCGCCTTATTCCTCTCCATGATCTTCCTTTCACTGAACCGAGGTAGCGCAAAATAGATGTATAATAACACAATAGGAATAATACTTAAAGGCACATTCCAAATAGCAATAATTAAGGCAGCTAAATGTAGTGCAGGTGCAATGGCATATTCTTTTGTCAGCAATTTGATAAGCTCCGGATCTGTGTCTTCTTCTAAAAGTCCTTTTTTTCTGGTCGCATACCACCACACGCAATTATAAAATAAGGTCATCAGCACTAATGTTGTATGATAAATCAATGCCGCAGTTCGTTCGTCTGGTCTGCCCACATGCCGTGCCAATAATCCTGTAGTGAAAGACTGGAGCGTAACAAACATCAAAAACAAAATATGCAATAGGAGCAGGTACTGATCTGTACGTTTGATATAAATGAACATGTTGTGATGGTTGGACCAGGCAACGCATATGAACAGGAAAGATGCGGCGAATGCAGCATAATGAGGCCAGTTCTTAAAGATCGCTGCTAGCAGATCAGTTCCGCCAGCTGGTTTAGGCAGTTCTGTAGCGAGTAATGTTGCCGCGATCGCTAAAACAGCATCGCTAAAATATTCAAGCCTGTCTGTTGGTCGGTGATTGTACATAAGAACCTTATTGAAATAAATGCTTTTGTACCTTAAAATAAAGGGCCGTTGATCATGGAAAATTGATCACAACGACCCTTTACTGTTCGAACCCGTATAATTTACCGGGATCACCGGAATCATCCGATCTGATCTTATCCGTTATTGTGATATTGGCGGTGGGTGTCGAATGACGGCCTTTGGTCACCGCGGGCTTTTGTAATTTTGGATCACTTAAAAGCCAGTATATTTACTTTGTCGATCACTGGTGTGGAAACGAGTAGTTCGTCTGCGCTAGCCATTAATGCTTTGGCGACCTCACCGCCGAGGTGAGCGTCCCGGCCGGCCTCATCAGCAAATGTATCGAATATGCCGAAGGTAGAAGATCCGATCTGAAGTGCATACCAGCGAATGGTTCCTAGTTCAGCTTCCGCCAAAGGCAAAGCGCTTTTAAGGAACTCAGCAACTTGCTGTTCTTTACCGGGTTTAGCCTCGAATTGGGCCAGTAACGCTAAATTTTCCATTTGATCGATTTTATAGAAAGGTTCGTTGGCGGCAATATACCGCCGTGATAGACAGCACACTAATAGTGCCACGATCAAGCAGATCAGATACTTAGCAAAAACCTAAACTTATTCTCCATTAATCCGGAAAATCCTTTTTGGCAAAATATCTTTGCGACCTCATCAAAAAAGAAACAGGATTTTCAGCTTAATATCTCATCAACTTCCGATTCGGTTACTGATAGTGCATTCTGTTTTAGAATGACCCTTCGCAGTCGCTCCTGGTGTTCGTCGCCCCAAAGGCCAATAGAACGGATCAACGGGATGAGTGTTTTGCCAAAGCCGGTGAGATGGTATTCTACCTTCGGCGGCATTACCGGATATATAGTTCTGGTCACCAACTCATGGTCTTCAAGTTCCTTTAGCTGAACGTTAAGTACCCGCCGTGTTGCGTCCGGAATTTTCCTCTGCAATTCACTGGGCCGCAAGTGGCCTTCATGAATGAACCAAAGGATACGGATCTTCCATTTGCCATACAGCACTTCACCGATCAGGTCAAGACCGCAATTGAGAGACGGGGCGATTTTTTTTACGTACATAATTACAAATATACAACAGCCTTTAAATGTGAGCAATACGGACAAATTTATCCCTATTCGATTCGTAAGCCCGTAATTGTATGGTATCGATGTACTGCTGAGATTTGCATAAACAATAAAATATATGAAAGAGCAAATCAATTACGACAATGAACTATCCGGAAAGATCGCCCTGGTAACAGGAGGTACAAAAGGCGCCGGAAAAGCGATCGCAGAAAGGCTGCTCCAGGCTGGTGCAGTGGTAATTATAACTGCAAGGAATGCTCCTGAAAAGGAAAACAGCGGCCTGCAGTTTATCCCTGCCGATCTGAGTAAGGCAGAGGATGCGCAGAAAGTGATCAGTCAAGTGCTTGTGGCCTATGGCAGGCTGGATATCCTGATCAACAACCTTGGTGGATCATCAACACCTGCCGGTGGTTTCTCCACCTTAAACGATGAGGATTGGCTATCTACCCTCCAAGCTAATTTACTGGCTCCTGTCAGGCTTGACAGGGGATTTTTACCGCAAATG
This sequence comes from Mucilaginibacter myungsuensis, assembly GCF_015222005.1. Taxonomy (GTDB): domain Bacteria; phylum Bacteroidota; class Bacteroidia; order Sphingobacteriales; family Sphingobacteriaceae; genus Mucilaginibacter; species Mucilaginibacter myungsuensis. Next base: position 176,762 of record NZ_JADFFL010000005.1, read on the forward strand.
ATCGGGCGGAAAAGCGGTGTTATCATCCACATCGCCTCCATCCAGGGTATTTTGCCGCTTTATGATTCCACTTTGCCGTATGCAGCTTCAAAAGCAGCATTGATCAATTACAGTAAAAGTCTATCAAAAGAAGTTACGCCGAAAGGTGTCCGCGTGCTGACCGTTTCTCCAGGTTGGATCAATACGTCAGCATCGGTAGCCTGGTTGGGCGAGATTGCCAGAAATGCAAATAGTACAGTAGAAGAAGCTCAGCAAGGTGTCATGGACGCATTGGGTGGTATACCTTTTGGCAGGCCGGCCGAACCGGAAGAAGTAGCCGAACTGGTTGGCTTTCTGGTTTCACCAAGAGCCAATTATTTAACCGGAACAAATTTCGTTATTGACGGCGGAACTGTGCCCACCATTTAAATTAGGATATATCAAGATCATGGAAATACCACAATTAGTAGCAAAATTTATAGAGACGCAGAACACTTACGACAGCGAGGCTTACACGGAGTGTTTTACTGAGACCGCCACCGTTCATGACGAAGGCAAGGTCCATACTGGTAAAGAAGAAATACGGGCATGGATCGAAGACGCTAATGAGCGATATCGATCCGTCATGAAACCGCTTCAATACGATGAGTCGGGTTCCAATGGCATGCTAACCGCAGAGGTATCAGGCACATTTCCCGGCAGCCCGATCGTGTTGAAATTTCATTTGGGTCTAAAGGACGGGTTTATTGAGTCGTTAAATGTAACTGGATAATTTAACTAGAAAACCGCCTCTGTTAAATGCGGCGGTTTTCTAAATTAAAAAAGGATCGATTCGGCGGACGAAATTAGTGCCGTTCTTTATACATTGTTTTACCCCGTTGCAGTGATTTTTAATTGGGATAAAGAATTTGACTGTTATGTTAATTCTCTTTTATCGTTCCAGCAAAGTACCGCTGCCACGCCCAAAGAAATCCCGATAGCTGCAGTAGCTATACCAAAGGCAAATTGAATTTCCCCCGCGCTTGCGCCATAGGGTGCAAGCGTGAAGAAAAGCCCACCGATAAGCGCCACGAAGACAGCAGCACTGATTTGAAAAGTGGCGCTCACCAAGCCTGCCGCCAATCCTGAAAAACGAGGATCGACCTGGTCTACGTTCAAGCGCACCAATGCCGGGATAGCAATACCTTGTCCAAGTCCTATTAAAAAAAGCGGTAGAAAAAGATATGATGTACTACCCTTCAGGGAAAAAACTGTAATGAAGATAAGTCCGATGACTTCTATGATCATTCCAAATGCTGCTGTACGTGAACCAAGCCGACTAACAATAAATGGATTACACCATGGACCCAGAAAAAAGCCTACCCCGAGCGGCAAAATGGTTAAGCCAATCGCCAGTGTGTCGCGACCCAGGGCACCCTGCTCATATACAGCAAAGATCAGGAAGAACGACGCCAGTGCATAAAAAAAGAACGCCGCAGCTAAATTTTTACGTAACCGGCTTTTCATGAATAAAGACGGATAGATTAATGACGAGGCACCTTTTGATTCTATATTTCTTTCGTAATGCCAGAATGCTAACAGTAAAGGCACACTTGTTATCAGAAGGATCCTGCACCACCACGGCCAGTGATTTTCGCGTCCCTCGATGAGCGGAAGAATAAATGCCAATAATCCTGCTGCGAGCAATACTGCACCCGGAATGTCCAATATAGCAGATCTCTCAGCACGATTCTCCTTAAGTAAAAAAGATGCGGCTGGTATGGCAAGAAGTATTACCGGCAAATTAATGAGGAATACACTTCGCCAGCCCATACCAAACAGGTCCGCAGAAACCAGCACACCGCCCAACAACTGTCCGGCTACAGATGCCAGTCCGAAAGTTGCACCGTAAAAGCTCAATGCCCGGTTTTTTTCTTCCGCAGGAAAAATAGCATGAATGGATGCCAGCGATTGAGGTCCCATGATGGCTGCCGCCACCCCTTGTAATAACCTGCCGGCTACCAATACTGCCGGCGATGGTGCAAAACCACATACAGCAGATGCAATCCCAAAGCCTATCATTCCAAAAATGAACACCCGCTTTCTGCCGTAGATATCTCCTAACCGGCCACCCAATATCAACGTAACGGCATATGCAGCGGCGTAGACCGATACGACCAGTTGGGAATCGCCTGCGGATGCACGCAGATCCGTACGGATAGCGGGCAGCGCTACATTAACGATAAAAAAATCAAGCGGTGGCAATAATGTGCCGGTCAGTAACACCGCCAGTGCCATCCAGCGGCGAGGGTCAGCAATTTTTGGTTCCATGTGTATAATTTAACGACAGGGGATCGAATATTGGCGATCAGGCATTAAAGCCACTGTCCGCGGTGAGGAATGAGCCGGTAATATATTTGCTTTCTTCACCCGCCAGGAATGCCACTAATGCGGCAATGTTTTGGGCCGTCCCATACTCTGGTAAGGCCATTCTTGAGCGCAAGAAGTCTGAGAACTCCGTATTATCAGGATTCATATCGGTAGTGGTCGGTCCTGGCTGAACAAGCGTTACAGAAATACCTTTTGGCCCAAGGTCGCGGGCCAGTGCCCGGGTGAAACCTTGAAGTGCCGATTTACTCATGGTATATAAAAGTGTTTTAGGCATGATCGCATTATCTCCCATATTGCTACCTATAGTAATGATCCTACCACCTGCTTTAAGATGTTTAATGGCTTCCAAAGTCGCTACGTATACCGCCTTGACATTGATATCCATCAGTTCGTCATAGTCGCTTAAGCTCAGTTCGCTGACATCTTTGGCTATAAATATGCCCGCGTTACTGACCAAAATATCTAAGCTGCCGAATTCCTTTACGGTTGCACTTACAGCGCCGGTTACCTCATCGGGGTAACGGCTATCGGCTTTTATCGCCAAAGCCCGGCCACCCGCCGCATTTATCCCGGCAACTATCGCACTTGCTTTTTCTGAAGAGCTATCGCTTGTATAAGTGAAAGCTACTTTGGCTCCATCGGCTGCTAAACGTTCTACTATAGCAGCTCCTATACCGCGGCTTCCCCCGGTCACTAACGCTACTTTATTCGTTAAATTTTTCATGACAATTTTTGTTTTTATGAAATAATGGACAAACGTACGAGCAACCTTTTATATTTGTAAGTAGATCATAAATTGTTAGGTACTAACAAAAAAGTAAGTATGAGAAAAGAAGCTTCAACAAATTTCATAAATGAAAAACGGATAACCGACAGCTGTGGAATGGCTAACACAATGCGGATCATGGGTGGTCGCTGGAAACCGGCTATTTTGTGCCGTTTGATGCACGGAACAATGCGTTATAACGAACTTAAGAAGTCGATCGAGGGAATATCCGAACGTATGTTGGTTGCACAATTGCGGGAACTGGAAAATGATGGCATCATAGCAAGGGTGATCTATCCTGAAGTACCTCCCAGAGTGGAGTACCATACCACCGATCTCGGGAAAACGATGCACGATCTGATCAACGCTATGGCGGAGTGGGGACACATGTACCGGACGGTGGCCGAACAAAAAGTTCTTGTTCAGGAAGCGATACTTTAGTTTGTAAATAAGTAGTGCTACTTTTCTGATGATAAGCCCGTATTATATAATTGTTATGATACATGATACACTGAAACGGCCACCTGTATTGAAACTAATTATCAACTAACTGATGTAGAGAGCTTTTTATAAAGTAATACAAAGCCGGTCAGGCGCATGCCGATCAGTTTCTTTGCCTGAATTGTTCGCTTTGATAAAGTATATCTAAGTTCATAATCATTTCCGGGTCTCAACCTATTGTTTATTTTTGAGGGTATGTTCGAGGTCTTTGAAAAATATCTGCGCGGGTTTGCTGAGGTCTCCGACGAGGAAATGGCTCGGATCGAACAGGCTGCGCAAATAAAAAAGATCCGCAAATGGCAATCAGTTCTGCACGATGGCGAAGTTTGGAGATCCATGTGCTTTATTGCTGACGGGTGTTGCAGGCTCTATCGTTACGATAAGAATGGCACCGACCATACGGTTCGTTTTGGCGTTGAGCATTGGTGGATGACAGATCCTGAAAGTTATAACAACGACACACCATCTGATTATAACATCGAAGCATTATCAGCCAGCACGCTGATCATCTGGCATAAAGATGACTGGGAAAAGCTGATGAACGATATCCCGCCGTTTAAACTATTTTATGACCGTTTGAATGCGAAAGCGTTTGAAACGAGTCAAAGACGCATTTTTTCGCTGATCAGCAGCCCCGCTGAAGAACGATACCTCGAATTTCAAAGAACATATCCAAAGGTCTTCAATAAAGTCCCTTTACACATGGTTGCTTCTTATCTGGGTATCTCCAGGGAAACGCTGAGCCGAATTCGAAAAGATTTTGTAAAGCGCGCGAAAAACCCTTCGGTTTAAGCCGGAGGGTTTACTGAATCCAATGAACGCTTAAAGGCGCAGATGCCGATATTTTACAAATTCGGGTGCAGATCACGTACCGTACTGACGCTTTCTAACAATGAGGCGATATACAGGATGGTAGGTTCTGCTAACCAGTTTCCTACGATCTGTACGTTGATGGGTAATCCCTCTTTACTTGTTCCGAACCGCATAGAGATACCCGGCAAACCAGTCACGTTCAACGGCACTGTTGCGCCCTGTAAATAGGTTGCATCAACCGTTTGGCCGTCGATCACAAATTCAGATTCACCATGTTTGTGGGCTGATATTGGCAATACATGCGTTATCAGCGCATCATAATGCTGGAAGTATGCAGCATACCCATCCCGGATGCGTTCTGCCGCCTGTTCGGCATCTATGTAATCAGCCATATTGGTATCTGGTAGGGAGAGCATCGTTTTGGCCATTTTATAGATTTCATCATCGCTTTGACCGGCAGTAGCCTCGCGGAATGCAGGTTTCATTTCCATGACGTGTATGCGATTGAAAACGTCCAGCGCAAAGTCTCTTTCCAAAGCTGGTATGCCAACGGCTTCCACAAAAAGTCCAAGGTTTTGCAACGCTTCGGCAGCGGCTTTAACGGTGGCTGCGACTTCTGCATCCACCGGCCCAAACCCCGGGCCGACCATCCAGCCGATACGCAATGGCCGATATGGATACTGAGCGATGCCGCCGTTGAAATTTACAGCATTGGACGAGTAAGCATCGAAACCATCCGGTCCTGCTAATTGTGAAAAGGCCAGGGAAAGGTCGCGAATACTCCTCGCCATAGGACCGACATGCCAGAAACGGCGGGGTGCTCTCGGCCATATGCCGGTCATAGGGATACGACCATGGGTCGCTTTGAGCGAAACGATACCTGTTTGTGCGGCCGGGCCACGGACCGAGATCGCCAGATCTGTTCCCAATCCTAATGGTGACATTCCGGCCGCTATCGCAGCGGACTCACCACCACTGGAGCCGCCCGGTGTTCTGGTCAGATCCCAGGGGTTATTTGATCTGCCCGACAGCAGGTTATCACTTTCTATCCAATAAGAAAACTCAGGTAAGTTCGTCTTGGCCAATAAAATGCCACCTGCCTTTTTCATACGTGACACGCTGGTAGCGTCTTCGCTTGGAATACGACCTTCAAAGATAGGTGAACCTCGTTGGGTAAGGATATTTGCCGTGTCGATGGAGTCTTTAACGGTAAAAGGTACACCATGCAGAGGGCCTAATTCATCGCCGCGCAATACCGCTGCTTCGGCCTTTTTTGCTTCGTCGATCGCGGTATCCGCGATGGCTACGATGGCATTGATGTCAGGGTCGATGGCTGCGATCCGGTCAAGGTGTCCTTTCACTACCTCCACCGGCGATATCTCTTTTTTCCGGATCATTTCGGCCATGGAGCTTGCATCCTGATAGAATAAAGTGGCGTTGTTGCCTGTGCTCGTTTTCATATGTTCAATTATTGTTGTTAAATAATGTGCACCTTCTCGTGAAGTGCATGACACAAAATTGCAAGCAACGGCAACGCTGAAACGAAGTAGTTTGACGCAATTTGAGCGTGACATTTATCACGCTTTTTGGTGCACTCAAAATGCCGGGTGGGAAAAAATTGATTTTAGTAACTTTGGTAGATGTCAAAACCCGAAAACACAGAAATTCCAGGATTAGATCTGGCCGACCTGAGACTAAAAGGTTTTAAGGTTCATGCCATTCCTGCCTCAACAGAGGTACCGGTCAGAGCCGGACGGCGTGACTTCTACAAAATGGGTTTTGTCGATGGGGACATGACCATCGATTATGGTGGCCGGCTACTCGACATCAAAGGGACGGTTCTTTTTTTCGTTAACCCACGTGTACCGCATGCTCTTGTCCGGCGTATCAACCGTACGAGTGGTTATGCCTGTATCTTTACCGAAACCTTCCTTAACGGTCGAGAGCTTCAAGATTCTCCGCTTTTCAGGATCGGCGGCAATCCTGTAGTAGCCCTGAATGCCGAACAAGCCATCTTTATGACCAGTCTGTTCGAGAAAATGCTGGCTGTTTACGAAAGCGACTACCTTTACAAAGGCGATCTGATCAGAAGCAGCATTTCGCTAATCATTCACGAAGCGCTGCGTATCCAGCCTGCACAGGCAACCCTAACGTTCAGGAATGGCGCAAGCCGAATTGCGCATTTATTCACCGACCTGCTCGAAAGACAGTTCCCTATAGAACGGAGCAACGAACCGTTAAGGTTACGCAGCCCGCATGATTACGCCAGTCATCTCACTATACACGTCAACTACCTCAACAGGTCTGTCAGAGAAATTACCGGCAGATCTACTTCCGCGCATATAGCGGCGAGAATTATTGCCGAAGCTAAAGCGCTATTACAGCATAGCGACTGGAGTGTGGCCGAGATATCCTATGCACTTGGCTTTGATTATCCCGCCTATTTTAATAATTATTTCAAGCGACTCACCGGCAGCACGCCGAACAGCTTCCGTAAGGTTTGAAAATCATAATTATCGGTTTGATACTGATTGGTCAACCAGGCTTTTTGCATGCAACTTTGCTCTGTAACAATAAATCATTCAAAATGAAAATTTTAGTAACGGGAGCAACAGGGAAAGTAGGCAGTCGTTTGGTGCCGCGCCTTTTAGCCAAAGGCTATGACGTATCTATACTGGTAAGGGACAGATCGAAAGCAACAGAATTGATCGGACTTGGTGCAAAAGCCATTACCGGTGATCTGTATGAACCATCGACCTTGCCACCTGCGGTAGCGGGGATGGATGCGGTGATCCACCTCGCCGCACTGTTCCGTACCTTTACAGATAACGATGGTATTATAAAGACCAATCGTGAAGGTAGTATCGCGTTGGCGCAGGCCGCGCAGGAAGCGGGTGTCAAACGTTTTGTATTTACCAGCACCTCCAATGTGTATGGTTCAGGTTATCGTCGGCCAGCAAGAGAAGATGAACAAGTAGACATCAATGACCCGCGTGCTTACGCTTCCAGCAAGATAGCCGCAGAAAGGGAGTTGATCAGTATGCACCAAAACCAGAGTTTTGACGTTCGTGTGCTGCGGCTTGGCTTCGTTTACGGTGACAACGACCCGCACATCGCAGAGATCATTCCTTACATTGGCAAGCTCAAGATGCATTCAGGCTCACGCATGCACATGGTACATCATCTCGATGTTGCACAGGCGCTGATCCTACTGCTGAACACCGAAGGCCTGGACGGAGAGATATTTAACGTGGCCGACGATGCCCCGATAACGTTATATGAGCTGGCTCATTCTGTCGGCCAGATGGAAGGAACTTTTGGTATTGATGAGGGCCCGCTTGACGATCCGTTCCAGGGCGTGCAGGATATTTCCAAACTGCGCAATAGAACAGGTTTCCGTCCTTTAGTGCCAAGCTACTTCGTAGCCCGGGATCTTGATATTTTGTAGTAACAACCTTCGGAATTTACCAATGGTCGGATCGCTGGGCTTAAAGCAAACTGAGCCCTTCCGATATAAGCCAGCTAACCCGATGTCCATATGGCGGCATCGGGTCAGTACTGGCGCAAATATTATTCGTACGAAGAAGTATTTTTTCTAACGAGCATTGGAATAATTGGAATAAACGGTTTCTACCTGTGTAGTAACCGCTCTACCCAAAAATTTCGCTTCCATGTTAAGGGCATCTTTCAGTGGTAGATATCGCTTGCTTATCTTATCAAATGAATAGTTCGTTGTGATCTGAAATCTATCTGCGGTCAGCGGACCGATCTTGACCGGCTTTTCATTGATGATCTGTTGTTGCTGGAGTTCTTTGGTCTTTAAGTCGATCGTCAAAGACGCCCTGCAATCTTTTAAAAATCCTGCATCTTTCGGAATTGAAGCTGCATCCAATTTGTAGCTGATCACCAAATTGTCCGCGGTTTCGCTTTCGATCTTGAAACTCGTTTCTACTGCCTTGTCAACGGTCGGTTTTTCCCTGGCATTGCGGAAAGTATTGCTTTCATACAAGGAGGGTGTTTTACCGTCAACAGAAACAACTTTCCATTGCTCGCGACCCGATGCAGCCGGGTTGAAATTAGCGATAAGCACCTTCGTTTTACCAGCGGTAGTGGTCGACTCTTTAAGTTCAAAAGTACGATCTGTAGGTAACCTTAAATTCATCGGGTCCAATATTGACTGATCCAGACCATACTTCTTAAAAGCGTTGACAACGACATCTTTTTGCGCAGATGCATCAAGTGTACTTATGGCCATCAAAGTAATCGCCAATATTGTTTTCAGGTTAGTTTTCCCGTATCTTATTAATGTGTTCATATAGTTAATCGTCTTTTTAATTGTAATAAATTTTATAGTGGTATGTCATCGGGCAATTGATCGATGCTTCGGTCACGGCCGGGCATAGCGTAGTCACTGGATGTTGTTCCAGCAAAGATGTCTTGTAATGATCGCAGGGCAGTTAAAGCGAGCCCATGGCATTCTTAAACGTGATTGTTCATGTCAGTATATTATTAATTGACACTATTATCTGGCGGCGGTGACGATAGCATTTTCGTATTAATAAAGTCAAAGAAGTCCTTCCTGTAAGCCTCACCGATCGTTATGGGTTGCTCTTCGTTCAAAATTCTGACCATGTTGCCTTCAACTGCTGTCAGGTGACTGAGCGAAATGATATAGGATTTATGCACTCTTACGAACCCTCTTGCCGAGAGACTTTCTGAAAGCTCTTTCAGCTTTAGATAAGTAATGATCTTCTTTTGATCATCCATATGGATGATCGCGTAATTGCTCAGTCCTTCAATATAAGTTATCCTGCGTGCGTCGATCTTAAGTAGTTTTCCCTTTTGCTCAGTTTTGACAAATACATAATGATCCTGATCCGTTGACGGTCGAAGACTGCTGTGTATTGTCCAAAGCCGGTTCACGGCCTTTAAAAATCGAAGGAACTGAACTGGTTTCAGCAAGTAATCGACAACCTGATGTTCAAAACCCTCAATAGCATATTCCTTGTACGCAGTGGTCATGATGATATGGCTGTCCTTACTGATCAGTTTCAGCATTTCGATCCCGGTAAGGTGAGGCATCTGCACGTCCAAAAAAACAAGGCCGGGTTTCATATCCGTGATCATGGCCAATCCTTTGACAGGATTTGTCGCCGTACCCACCACTCGCAGAAAATGCACCTGGCTGATATGTTGAAGAAGCAGATCTATCGCGTGCTGCTCATCGTCTATAATAACGCAATCGATCATACTTGAAATTTTATATGTAAAGTTACACTAAAAGTTAAGCCGGTGTCTGTTATCACAAAGCTACAGCGTTCACCGTAAGTCAGCTTCAGCTGTTGTCTGATGTTTTGCAGGCCGACGCCGTTAGACAGTTCCTTGATCCCTTTGCCTTTCTTGTTCCCGATCTCAAAAGTAAGTTCGTTGACACTGGTGTTTACCCTGATCAGTAAGGGATGCTCAGGGTCATGCAGATCGCCGTGCTTGAATGCGTTCTCTACCAGTGTGATCAGCACTAGCGGAAGAATACTTATTGACTGGTCATCTATCTGTTCTTCATAGCGGATGTTTAATTGATGGTCGTGACGACGCTGATTGATCTCTATCACATTCTTCAGGTGTTCAAGTTCATCCATGATATTCACTTTGCCATCAAGACTTTCACTGCTCCCCAAGGCGTAACGCATGATATTAGCCAGCATCAGGACCGAATCGGCGGTCTCCCTGTCTGTTTTGATGACCTTACCGTAAATAAAGCTTAGCGAGTTAAACAAAAAATGAGGGTTGATCTGGTGTTTTAAAGCACTAAGTTCCGCCTCGGTCCGTTGCTTCTGCAAGATGATCCTTTCTTTGCTTTTATTTACCCATTCCACCAGCATCGCTACAGAAAGACTGCTCACCATGGTGAACAGATAAGAAATGAACAGTACCCACCCGATAGAGTGCTCCGATAAACGGTTGCTGCCATTGGTCCTTATATCGCTATCCAAAAGGTAAGTGCCATAGTCGATCACAAACTTTACAAAAAATGCGAGTACTGTGATGAGTATTGCCCCATGACGGCTGCGCTGCCCATGCATGGTCGGCAGTATAACTAGGAAGATCAGTACGTAGTGCGTTATTACAGATTCTACAACGAAACTTGCGATGCCAAAGGCAAGTCCATTCTCCCCGGCAAAATTCTTAAGTGTTCGCTCGGGTGTGACCAGGTAAGAAAGCATAAAGAACGACCCGTAGATGAACAGCGAGAATACCGTGAGTAACAACAATTTCCTGCTGTTCACTCTAAAGAAAGTCGTCAATACTCTGACCATGCGATCTGTCGATTAAAGGTGTTGTTAAAGCGGCACCTTATTCATATTTGATGAAAGTAGCCATAATTTTCTTCTGTTTGATATCGGTCGAGGTTGAACTATTGGTGCCGATAACGTTCTTTTTCTTTGTCCGGTTGACCACTCCGGTACCTGTTTGCGAAGTAGTGACAACTTCCTCTGTAAGTACCATGATCACACCGTCTGCGCCCTTAGCTTTACCTAACTCGATCACTTTCTGCTGAGCAGACTCCAATGAACCAAACCCTTTGCCAATGTCGGTGGTTCCCATTGTTGTGAAATTCTTTTTGACATCTTCCTTAGCCAGGTATACATCGACATTTGACGTCGGCGAGTAAGTTTTGCCGAAATACTTCGGTGAAGAACATGCTGCGAAAAGTCCCATGACCAGGAACGTGATGAGCAAAATTGTTGTTGCCTTTTTCATTTTAATTCTTTTTTAAATGATTAAATAAATAGCTGTTAAATCTGGATATCGAACAGAATTGGCATGACTGCCATACCGATTTATGCGAAATCCTTGAACAAAAGTAGTTTGGGTGCTACTGAAGGAGAATTATATTATGCGAACAGGCGTTTGCTCTATGTAATCCGGAGAATGTTTCGTGGTTAACAGTTCAATTGGCCTTTAGCAGGTGGAACACGGATCTTAAAGTAAATCAATCCGAATTTTAGCGGGCTAATGGTTCGAGCGTAAAAAGGAGAATTGCATAATAACGACAAAATACTTGAAAAAGCGCATGCTCCAAAAAGCTAAAGGTGATATTGTCATACATTTTACCAATGGTTGCGTGATGAGTTATCCCTTTTGATCCTGCCATCTTTTCATCTTTATTGCAATCGATGCAGGAAATCAGCACTGTATTTATGATATATAGCGTCTTACAACAAGATCATAAATTACAGTCGAAATCGAGGCTTCTCCCTAATTGCCTTTGGATCATCGTGATCGAAACATTCCAGACTCAATTCGGCAATGTATTACCTCAATATGGCAAAATGGAAATGTGATATGGTACAGACCTTTGTGTTAACAACAAAGCATAAATATCATGGCTAACGAAAATAACAACAACGAACTGACGCTAAAGATCTATAAAGCGTTCGCAAACAATGATTTGGCGCAATGGAATGGCGTGATCCACCCGGATGTGAAACTAAATAGCCCGGCCGGTCGCGGCTTAGCAGGAATAGAAACGCTTAAGTCATTTGCCGGAGCCTTTCACGCGGCTTTTCGTCCAACCGTCGACCTGATCGATCATTATGTCGCCGGTGATAGAGGCCTGGTAACGGTCAACCTGCACTGGAAACACGATGGTGAGGAATTTTAAGGGATCAAGCCAAGCGGTCAGGGCGGTACTTCTGTAGAAACTTTCCTGCTACGTATTGAGAACGGTTTAGTGACCCATTGGGACACCGCCGATAACTCGCTTGATCTGGCCAACTACCTTTTCAGCGAAGGTTATGAACTGCCAAAAGAAGTAAAGCCTGCTGCGCTGATCGAGGGACCGAACATCCACGGCAGATAAGTTTAGGAAATGTAAATATTAACCTGCGAGCAAAATATTCAAGGTTAATGCTTTAAATTTATGAATCATGAAAAAGGAAAGAACAGCTACAGTAAACATGAGAACACTCTCGGATATCCACCGGGACCATGGTTTACCTGTTCCGGCACATCCGCTGATCAGCCTGATCGACTGGCCGAAACATCAGATACCCAAGAACAATTTCTCCGGCGCTGTTGTCTCGGGATTTTACCGCATTACCTTAAATATTGGTATGAGTGGTAAGTCCAAATACGGGCAGGGACATTACGATTATTCTGAAGGCGGCATGACCTTCGTTGCACCTACGCAGGTCATCAGCCCTTGCGTTTACGATGTGGCAGATAACTGGTCGATGTATACGCTGCTGATCCATCCGGATTTTCTGTGGAATTACCCGGTCGCCAAAACCATCAAACAATACGGTTTTTTCTCGTACAATACGAATGAGGCACTCCACCTGTCCGATAAAGAAAGAAATACGATCATCCAAATTTTCCAGAATATAGAAGATGAACTGAACAGCCGGATCGACGAGGTCAGCCAGGATGTGGTCATCGCGCAGATCGAATTGTTGCTGAACTATGCGAACCGATTTTACAAGCGGCAGTTCATCACGAGAAAGGTTGTCAACAATGATCTGCTGCAAAAAATGGATGACATATTGGACGGTTACCTGAGCGGTGATAAAACTTTCAGTGACGGCATACCGACCGTACATTTCCTCGCCGAACAACTGAATGTTTCACCGAGCTATCTAAGCGACATGGTACGTTCGGTCACCGGGCAAAGTGCATTAGGGGTGATCCATCAGAAGATCATTGAAAAAGCCAAAGAAAAGCTTTCCACTACCATTATGACAGTAAGTGAAGTGGCCTACGAGTTGGGTTTCGGGCATCCCTCATCATTTACCAAACTGTTCAAAGCAAAAACGAACCTGTCGCCGCTGGAGTTCAGGAAATCGTTCAACTAAAGATCAGCCTATTTTCAGACTAATCATAGATGCTTTGCATCGCAAGCCTTTGGGATCAGGGATCTCAAAGGCTTTGTTATTTGAGAATTAGCGTAAAACTATTTCGGCAAAGCAATACCGCAATACGGCAAAATGCCGCTCAACATGTTTCTTCAATTTGGCGTCCATAAATCAAAATGATGACCAAATGATCACGAATGCTAAAAGTAACGCTCCTGAAGCTATACAATTACCAGATCCACGCGGGATCTATGTCCTGATCTCCGTTTGTTGCGTAGCCATTGCCACGCCTTTTTGTTTCACTGGCATCGCCGTAGGGCTGCCCACGATCAGCCGGGCACTTGGCGGCACGCCGCTACAACTGAACTGGGCGATCAACTCCTTTTTGCTGACCTTCGGCAGCACGCTGATGGCTGCCGGTGCACTCGCTGATAATTACGGACGTAAACGGCTGTTATTGTCAGGACTGGGCATATTTGGCTTATTCTCTATCTGCCTTTCGTTTTTCGTTGACATCGTGTCGTTCGATATCCTCCGGGCCATGCAGGGCCTTGGCGCGGCAGCCGCGTTCGCAGGGGGATTTGCTTCCCTGGCACAGGAGTTCGACGGCGCAGCCCGTTTACGGGCGTTCAGTATCGTCGGTACCAATTTTGGTATCGGGCTGGCCTTCGGTCCGGTAGCAGCAGGCTGGCTGATCGCCCATTTCGGATGGCAAGCCATCTTTGTGCTGGTATTGCTGCTTTCAGCAACAGCGCTGCTGTTCGCAGCGGTTTTCATGCGGGAGTCACGTGATCCAGATGCTTCCGGCCTGGACTGGAAGGGCGCGATCAGTTTTACACTCGCGCTTTCTGCCTTCACTTTCGGTATCATTCAGGGGCCGGAAAGCGGCTGGTCGCATCCGCTTGTGATCTGTTTGCTGGCCGGTTCGGTTTTGCTGTTCGGCTTGTTCGTACTGGTCGAACGCGTGGCAAAACGCCCGATGCTTGACCTGTCCTTATTCCTGTTTCCCCGTTTCGTCGGTGCCCAACTGCTGGCGATCGCACCCTCATTTGCGTTCGTCGCCTTGCTGGTCATGCTTCCGGTACGTTTTGTCGGTATCCAGGGCATGTCCGAATTAGCCGCCGGGCAATTGATGGTCGCCTTATCCGCACCGTTCCTGATCCTTCCTATCATTGCGGGCTTGATGACCCGTTGGTTCGCCCCGGCGACCATCTGCGGGGCGGGCCTTGCTCTGTCAGCCGCAGGCTTATACTGGCTGAGCCGTTATACTATCGCTACTGCCCCGGTTGCACTAATTGGTCCCTTGCTGACCATCGGTGTCGGCATCAGCCTGCCATGGGGACTGATGGACGGCCTTGCCGTCAGCGTGGTACCCAAAGAACGTGCGGGAATGGCGACAGGTATTTTCAGTACCTCACGCGTCGCTGGTGAAGGTGTCGCACTGGCGATCGTCACGGCACTGCTTTCTGCGCTGATCAGGACCAACCTGAGTCCGGTCGCAGGCAGTAAAGCCGGCGCTGTAGCGCAGCGCCTGGTCACCGGAGACCTTAAAGCGGCCTCTGAAATTGCAGCATCCGTTCAGAGGGAAACATTGCTGCAGGGCTATAATAACGGATTTACAGCCACGCTTTGGTTCCTCAGCGGCATCACTGCGCTAACTGCGCTGATCGTCTTTCTGTTCCTGGGCAGAAGCCATGAAATTGTAGACGACATTGAGCACGAAGCGGACGAAGCAGCGCATCACAACCCGCGACCCGGCGAATAAATGTCTTGATGACCATGTGATTACAAAACTGAAAAAAATGGCAAAGTAATACCCAAAAATGGCAAAATCGGAAAAGTGATACTTCCTGACCTTTGACATTACATAAAAAGAAAGAAAATGAAAATCGGAATTTTGAATACCGGGAATATCGGCTCAAGGCTTGCAAGAGCCTGGGTTGCCGCCGGACACGAATTGGTTATCGCGAAAGACAGCGACTATTGGGACCTTGAGCCATTATTGAAAGAACTTGGAGCGAAGGCGCGCTACGGAACGATACGCGAAGCTGCGGAATTCGGCGACGTATTGTTATTCTCTGTTTACTGGCCACGTGCTGAGGGCGTACTGGAAGCAGTGGGTAATGCAGCGGACGGAAAGATCGTGATCGAGACCATGAACCCGCTGGGTGTTACCGAGGAATTTGTACACTACCATGATCTGGAGTTCATGAAGAACAGTTCGACCACTGAGTTTCTACAATCCAAGTTACCCAAAGCGAAAGTGGTCAAAGCATTCAACGTTCTGCCAGCGCCTACGCTTGAGCCGGCAGCCTGGGCGGATAACGCAATAAAGCCTAATATATTCTACGCAGGTGATGATGCGGAAGCGGGAAAGATCACCCGTGGCCTGATCGAAGATGCAGGTTTTACACCGCTGAATACCGGCGGGTTAAAGTCAGCTAGAGCCATTGAACAGCTGGGTGTGCTCGTGCATCACGTTGCCAACCATGAATATGACGGCGATGCCACACTTGTTCGCCTAGGGGTCTCAGTGATCCAGGCTAACCCGGGACCGATCTTCCGCGAAGGACTGGTATAAGCACGGCTAATAATTATCATACGACAAAGCCTTTGAGTACCTCAAAGGCTTTGTCGTATACGGAACTTGGCAATGAAAACCCTATAAACGGCAAAGAAATATCCGTCACCGTTCCCAAGATTTGTATTCGTTGTCAGGATGGCGCAGATTCCGTCGTCTCGTCCCGATGATCTTATTTGCTCAGCAAAAAGTGCTATACCTGAGCGACCGTTCTTTGAGCATTTTCCTGGCCTTCCCGCAACACGAAATCGCGATGTGTTTTGCCCCAATCCGACAGGTCATATATGAGGTTTTGCAATGACCAACCATATTCTGTCAAGTTATATTTAACAGATACAGGTGTCGTATCCAAAACAGTGCGTTTAACGAGCTTATTCTCCTCCAGGTCCTTCAGTTCTTTACTTAACTGCTTGTTGGAGATGCCGTGCAGGTCATTCAGGATCTCTGAAAACCGGCGATCATTGTAATAACACATAGAGGAAATGATGGATATTTTCCATTTTCCGTTGAGTACATCCATTGCATCGTGGATGGCAAGGATGTCGCGTTTGTGGCAAATTTCTTCTGTCATAAGTTACTTGGTTACCTCAAATATACCGTTACTTTAAGCTACAAAGTAACGAAAATAAATCGACTACCCCTATGTTTGCATCACAAAATTAATATTTAAGAAAATGAGTTTACAAAACAAAAATGTAGTAATAACAGGTGGCAGTCAGGGAATTGGCTTAGCTACCGCTAAACAATTTATTCAGCAAGGTGCCAATGTATGGATCACCGGCAGAAATGCAGATAACCTTCAGAAAGCGGCTGATGAGATCGGCAGTGCAAAACTGAAAACAGTGGTATCGGACACCTCAAAATTCGAAGGTATCGCTGCTTTGGAAAAAGCAGTAGCGGAAAGTGGTCAGAAGATTGACGTTCTTTTCCTGAACGCCGGTGTTGCGACCTTCGCGCCGATCGAGCATGTTACCGAAGCAGATTTTGACCTGCAATTCAACACCAACGTGAAAGGACATTTCTTTACGCTGCAAAAGCTGACCCCGCATTTAGCTGAGGGCGCATCGATCACTTTCACTTCTTCAGGTGTAGCTACAGGTTCTGCGATCGCCACCGCTGTTTATTCAGCCACCAAGGCTGCTTTAAACAAGATCGCAGACGTTGCCCTGAATGAGCTTGCCCCAAGAAAGATACGCGTGAATATCGTTAGTCCCGGCCCGATCGCAACACCTGGTCTGGATTCAGTAGCACCGCCGGAAGCGCAGGCGTATTTAGCGTCGACCACTGCTTTACAGCGTGTGGGTACTGCTGATGAGATCGCTGGTGCTGTTGTATTCCTGGCAAGCGACGCTGCCGGTTACATCAACGGTGCCGATATCGCCATCGACGGTGGTTTTATCCAGTACCACCTGAAATAAGCAAAAGTATATCCTTAAATACCCCTTTTAACAAAGCGTAAATGCCGGGGGCGAATGCCTCCGGCTTACTTATTCCTGTCATCCTATAAATTACATATCTTATGTCACAGGCAAAAAACACTTCAGAGAACAGTTATCAGATCAGCACCGTCGGCATCATCGGCACCGGTCAGATCGGCACCACATTAGCACGCTTGTCCGTACGAGCCGGGATCAATGTGGTTTTGAGCAATTCCCGCGGGCCGGAAAGCCTCCGGTCACTTATTGCAGAATTAGGTCCGCTGGCCAAAGCCGGCAGCATCAGCGAAGCGATCGAAGCAGCCGACATTGTGGTCGCAACGATCCCCTTGCCCAATTACCAGTCACTACCAGCCGGTGAACTTGCCGGGAAGACGGTGATCGACACCATGAATTATTACCCAATAGGTTACAACATCGAAGATCTGGACAATAATAAATTCACTTCAAGTGAACTGGTACAGCAGCACCTGATCGGTGCAGAGGTCGTCAAGGCATTCAATAATATTCCGTATCCGCATATTGCCCTGCATGCAAGACCTCAAAACGATCCCGGACGCACGACCATTCCGATCGCCGGCGATGATGAGGAAGCGAAGGGCGCTGTTGAGCAATTCATCAATACGATCGGTTATGACACCGTAGATGCCGGTCCCCTTGCAGAAAGCTGGCGTTTCGAGCCAATGACCCCGATCTATTACTGGCCATACGCACCGGTCGTTCCGGAAGGCACCCCTGATGCAGAAGCCCGCAGGATCTATCAGACCACATTCGTTGACCCTTTGAGACCGGCTGCTGCGCAAACTTTGCTTAAAGAGACCGATCGCAAGGTCCCTGTAGGCGGCCGCCTGGATATACTTCCTCCGATCCATTTGAAGTTGTATGAAGAATTCACCAAAGGAAGATATTAAAAGCAAGGATACACGATCCGGCAAAGCATTCCCGCAAAACGGCAAAATCAGACTTAGGGGCTTTCCTGAGATTTGTCATAAATAACAAAAACATATTATGGCACAAGAGAATGAATTAAAGAATGCCACTACCGGAAAAGCCCTGGCTGGCAAAACAGCATTGGTTACCGGCGGTGCAAGAGGTATAGGAAGAGCTATTGTTGAACGATTTGCCGCCGAAGGCGCAACCGTTGCATTTACATATAATGCAAGTAAATCAGCTGCTGACGAAGTTGTCGCAGCGATTGAGCAAGCCGGAGGAACAGCTATCGCACTAAAGGCAGATCTTGTTGATGCGGCAAGTATTCCGGCTTTATTTGAGCAACTGGATGCTGAACTGGCAAACTGGAACGGTAGCAAAAAACTGGATATCCTGGTGAACAATGCCGGCAATTCCGGCTGGGGCGGCTTGCCGGATGCTACACCCGACAGCTTTGACACGATGTTCGCGGTACATGCCCGTGCGCCATTTTTTATGATCCAGTCCGCACAGAGCCGTTTATCTGACGGTGGGCGCATCATTAACATTTCGTCAGGCCTAGCGACACGCCCGATGCCAATGGTTCCGATCTACTCTATGGCCAAAGCCGCTATCAATACCCTTACCCATGCATTGGCCATGGAACTTGGTAAACGCGGGATCACTGTCAATGCTGTTGCACCAGGCTGGACCAAAACGGACATGAATGCTGCAGTACGGGAGAATGCAGATATGGTAAAATCTATTGAAGCCGATACCTCACTGGGCCGTTTCGGAGAAACTTCGGACATCGCAGATGTTGTTGCCTTCCTTGCCTCACATGAAGGCCGTTGGGTAACCGCACAAGTGATCGAAGCAAGCGGCGGCTACAGACTTTGATCTTTGAGAATACAAGGTCATTCTTTTCAAAAGATGCTTTACTAACCAATTGCATCCTGATGCCCCGGCTCAATTCGTCATCTGAGCGTTAAAGCCACCTGCGTAAAGCATGGTGGCTTTGCCGTTAACCGGCAAAAGGCTTTGCTTCAACGAAGCTACAGTTACTGTACTTAAATTAACTACCTAAACTATAATAATTGATGAGAGATAAAGAGCAAACGAAAAGAAAACTGATCAATGCTGTAGCCCAGGTTTTTAAAAATGAAGGATATGCGGGCTTAGGGGTCAATAAGATCGCCCGGCTGGCCGGCACCGATAAAAAACTAATTTATCGTTATTTCGGGACCTTTGAGGGGCTGGTGGAAGCCTATGTGGTCGAGACCGATTATTGGATGCGTTTTGCAGATCAACTGAATGAACTGCGGGTACCGGAAGGTATGGAAGAGATGAAGCGTTTGCTGGGCTACATTCTCAAGAACCAATTTCTTTATTTTTATGAAGACAAGGAAATGCAACAGCTTATCTTTTGGGAACTGGCGGCCAAGAGCGACCTCATGCGGAGCATCCATCAAACCCGCGAGGTCAAAGGGCAGCAACTGCTGGAGATGACCGATCATTATCTGGAAAAAGGTAAAGTAAATTTCCGGGCGATCGCCGCCTTATTGGTCGGTGGCATTTATTACATGATCCTGCACACCCGGAACAATGGCAGTATGTTCTCTGATATCGACCTGTCGAAGCCGGATGGCCGTCAGGACATATTGAACGCGATCGATGCGATCCTGGACATGACCTTTAAGCTATCGAACGGATCCACCGTTGATGATATTGCCCAATAAAGCGCCCCGTATTTTTGCCTCTGAACTCAAGCGTTAACAAAATTCGGGGCGTTCTCCCGGGCTCCGCATGGCGGAGCCCGCCGGCATTTTCACGATCCCGGCAGGTTCCGCAAAGCTACGTCCTGAACTTGAGTGCTGTATGGCAGCCTTAAACGGCAGTTAAGCATCATGAGTGTTACGCTAAGTTTTTCAACTGTTACGCTCCCTGATCTTAAACCTTGATTTGATTATATCCCTCAACAGCCAGCAAGAAAAGCCCCGCCAAACCGCAAACATTCGCGACGAATAAGCAGAGCCTTTCCAACAAACCTACCGCCACCGCCTTGCCATAGCTCGAAAAATACTGCACCCCGCCAGATCCCCTGCGGTTGAACCGGCGCTTTCCGATCTGATAACGGATCAGCATGCATAGCGCCAATAAGAATAAACCGCAGGAGATTATATGATTTGATTGGGGATTTATATTAACCGAATAAGAGTTCAACGGCCGGTTTAAATTTCGGGTCGGCATGTTTGCCCCGTTCGGTGTACTGCAACAACGCATGCACGGTAAACAAAGCCATAAACCCGCCGAATAACTGGTCAGCGAAGGCCGGCGCGCTTTTGCGCAGGTCTTTGGGATACTTGACCATCACCTTTTGCGTATCTCTGGCCAGTTCGATCCACATGCCTACACCGAACATGGGGTCTTTCCACTCCGCGGCGATGCGTTCCTGATCGCTCAAAACCGTTTCGGTCAATTCCTGAAGATACCCCAGAAATTGGGGTATCTCGTTGCTCAATAAGCTGTGCAAAAGCCTTGCTTTCTGCACATTGTTCAATATTTTCAATGGTTGCATGAGGTTAGTTTTTAATAAGATTTAACGCATCTGCCCCCTGACGGGCAAAGTTCCCGCAAAGGTCAAAAGCGACCTGCGCGCGCTGTTTAGCGGTGCCATCCATAATGGATCTGAATTTGGCGTCACCATCCTTAAAGCTCCGCACATTCTGGTAGTAGCCCGTAATGGCATTGTAAGCGCCAAATAAAGTGCCTGCTGTAGTTTCCATCTGCTGGGTCGGGTTACCCATCGCGTAGGCAAAGGTATTGTCCACGATGTTGGTATAAGCGGTCGATAGCTTGTCGGTCAAACCCAATTCGAGATTGGTCAGCACTTCCTTGTTCGGTGCCATAGCGACCTGTATCAGCTTTTTCACCTGCTTGTCGGTGATGCGCACGGTTGTCCAGTAATTGAACAACTCTTCCAGTTCCTGCGCCATGAGATCAGAAATACCCATGAGCGTATGCGCCTGCTTCAAACGGTCGTTCGCCGAAGCCGTGTGTCTGATCTTGATGCCGTTGGAATGGTTACGCATAGCTGCATTCAGCGTGTTGTTACACACGATCCGGGTCGGCGTAAAGGCTGCTGTGATGCTCCCAAAGCCGTCATGCGAAGTGGTCAGGAACAGGTATTGCTCGATCAGATCCGCTTTACCCACTTTGATGTATTCGGGCAGTTTAGCGGTAATGAATATGCGTTCACCCTTACCCAACGCTCCGGCGGTCTCATATTTGATCCCGCTGCCATCACCCACAATGGCATCAAAGAACTGGAAGGCATCCGCGTTCTGTACCACTGCGTAATCTTTGCCCACCACGCCCAAAACCGCATCGTTATCCGTGCGTACGGTCGCGTAAAAGTCAGGTACTTCGACAGACGGATAAGCCAGATCGCTATCCACGTTGTCCAGCCCTAAAGGTGCGCCATTGGTGAACAGGGGCCGCTTCTCTACAAAATAATCCAAACCCGCGTACCTGATCGCTTCGGCGCTGGTGGGGTGATCCTGTACGATCTGCCCCAATCCATGCCATGCCTTTTCCTTCACGCTAAAGAAGCTGTGTTGCTCTGTCTGCCCATTATAAAAAATGTTGTGTGCCATCATCTTAAAATTTAAATGTTACTGAATGTTGAATTGCTTTAAGCCGCTTGGTTCTTCCGGTTTCTTCTGTTCTTTGCCGTTGCCGGTTCTGCCTTACGGGATGCGCCCAATAAGGTGATCTCGTTGGTGTGAAAGTTCAGGCTCGCCATCGGCTCCCCGTCACGGCTCACCCACGGTCTTGCGCTGATGTGCCCGAACAACTGCACCAATAAGCCTTTGGTCAGATAAGGCGCAACGGCATCCGAACGCCAATAAGCGCAATCAATAAATGTGGTGTCCTCTCTTTGCTCACCGCCCGACACATACCTGCGGTTCACCGCTACCCTGAAATTGGTTACTGTCCTGTCTCCCTCGACGTTCCTTACGGCAGCATCTGCTACCAATCTTCCTGTAATTTCCATGACCTTTAAATTTTAGTCGTTTAAAAATTCGTTAATTAATGAATTGATCTGCTTTCCCCCTTTACCTGTGCGACCCTCCCGGATAGCTATTTTTCAAAAGAAAAAACGGTAAAAAAGAAAGTCAAAAGAGCGGTCGTAAAGACGGAGCGGGAGAACTATAAGTCCCGGAGGGTGGCCGCAGCGCAGCGGAGGACATTATGCGTTCGTACGAAACGGCTGACCGAGATTGACGCCGCTTTTGTCCGTTTTCTTGGGAAAATAGCGTAAGTGGCTAATACTCGAAGCAGTCCATGAACGTGTCCGGCAAGTACGGAAAGTCCGTTCTTGTACCAAAGACCGTCGGCTTTTACAGCACAGCGAAAATGCCCGAATACTTTATGTTCATCTTATGAAATCGGTAAGTTTCGAGATGGAAAATCGTGTCGGATAAGAAAATATTTTAGGGAATTTGCCAATTTGTAATTAGTAGATTTGAGTTTCCTCAGTAGTGCTGAGGAAAGTATTAAATCCTCACCTTACTTCATTAATGAAAAAAGAATTTATAGATGCTCTAGCTGTAAAGCGGTCGGTATATTTAGACGAAGAACAGTCGGAGATTATGGCCAACCTTCTGGATACTGTGTCCTCCGATATTTATTCTCAAAACATTCGCTTTGTATTTGAACTTATCCAAAATGCCGATGATGCAGGAAATGAAAGCGGAAACGAAGTGAGATTTGACTTTCTCGACGATGCCCTGATCGTTTCCCATAATGGCAATCCTTTTGAAGAGAAAGATATCAGTTCGCTGGCTAGTGCCGGTAAAAGTCAAAAAGAAGACGACCCCAATGCAACAGGATACAAGGGGATCGGATTTAAATCCGTTTTCGGCCGCTCAAAGCGAGTGTCCATTATTTCTGATGGTTATCGATTCCGTTTTGATAAACACGTTCATGGCAAACGCACGCCTTGGCAGATCGTTCCTGTCTGGACCGAAGAGCGAGATCTATCTGCACCGATCACTTCGGTATTAAAAGATGAATACGCTGTAAGTACCGTCATCGAAATGAAGAACGCCAAAGACCTTCAGGCGGATCTCGATGAAGTTTTGGCGGACGGGCGTATCCTGCTTTTCCTGAGGAAAGTAAATAAAATCTCTGTTGCGCTTGGTGGAGAAATCAGTTGTGTTCTGGAAAAATCACTTATTGAAGAGCATTGTTCTTATAAGAAAATTGCTTTGAAGAAAGACGGCGAACCACTAAGTACCTGGTTAGTTCAAACATTTTCCAATATCGCTGTGCCGGAAGCCCTACAACAAAAACTGGCAGAGGACGAGGATACCCCTCCCAAATTGAAGAAAGCTAAAAAAACGGAGCTTTCATTGGCGGTCAGTTTAGATGATCAACAAATTATGCCAGTTCAGCAGAGCCAAAGCCTGCTTTTTACCTATTTACCTACCAAGGTTTCGTCTTTTCAATTCCCGTTTCTCGTCAATAGTAATTTTTTGACCAATGCACCGCGCGAAGCTTTACATGAAGACCATCTGTGGAACGAATGGTTAATGTATCTAACTGCCGAAAAATTGATCCTGTGGCTGGCCGCTTGGTCGAACACTGACTTTAAGTTTCAAATCCTAAAAATATTACCATCTGTGCAAGCAGGTAGCGCCGGCTTGAAAGGTCGTTTTAATAACGAGTTGTTACGGCAGATAAGGGAAACGGCCTTTATACCTAACGCCGGTGTTAAACTTAAACGAACGTCTGAACTGATCGTCGATAAGACAGGATTATCTCGCCTTGAATTTATAGATAGGCAAGCATTTATAGATTTTATCAACCGTGAAAAAGGCACTGGATACGCGATCGATAGTTTTGTGCATGCAGATGTGAGCGATGTTGATACATTGATCAATTATGGGGCGCTATCTTATGATATTGAACACCTACAAGATTTTTTCCTTTCCGAAGAATTTAAGAACAGTCACAAAACATCGGATAATGATAAACTTATCGAGTATTTTTTTGATAAGGCGAACGGATCTGAGGGTGATGAATGGCAAGAAAGACTTGCTAAAATCCCCTTTATTTTTTCGGCTGAAGGGAATTTGAAAGCACCTAAGGCCATTTGCTTTCCGGGTATAAGTTATCAAACGGAATTCGGAGACGGTGTGACTCTTATTCACGAAGAGGTATACAAAGTTATTCAGGAAAAGCGGCCGGTAATACAATGGCTCGAAAGCCTTGGTGTCAAGGAGCCATCAGAAATGGCTTATATTGAGAACGAGATCATTGGAAATATAACCAATTGCTCTACACCTCAGAATCATTTACAACTGATCAGGTTTTTGTTTCGAAGGTTCAAAGATGGCGTCTTGACAAAAGATCATTTAGATCAGATGCAGGATATCAAGATCAAAACCACCAAAGTGAATTTGGAATCTGCCAAGTTGTGTTTTCTGTCTGATTTTTATCAGCCAGAATTAAGATTGGAAACTGTAAACGATGCCTGTCATTTTGTGTCGCCGGAATATTGGCAACAAGGAGATCTCACCAGCGAATGGAAAACTTTCCTTATAAAATTGGGGGTGGCAGAGAAGATCGAGCAGACATGCATGAATTTAGATAGAGCAGAAGCCCGAACTAAATATAATGCATTCGTTAGTTTCTTTGATTCCAATAGCACTTTGAGGTATGTATCCCGGGCGGGTTGGGTACATTATAATACTATTACCAATTATAAATTACAGTCTTATAGTTTGCTGGAGTTTGCAACGGAATACGCCTTTTCAAAGGTTTTCTGGGACCAAATTTTCAAAACAAATTTTCGCCGACAGTCATCCGACGAAGGAGAAGCTAATTATTATGATACCCCGTATCTGAAGGATAATTTCTTTGAATGGTCCCTGGCGGAAATGGCGCTCATTCCGACCAGGATGAAAACCTGTGAAAAGGCTTCGGATGTTTTCATCAATGACCAGGAAATAATAGAAATTTCCGGTGCTTATTTACCCGTGTTAGATCATGAACGCCCTTTAAGCGATGACTGGAGAAAGTTATTGAAACTCAAAACCAGTTTGTCCCTGAGTGACTATTTACACATTCTAGAGCAGATGGCGGTCGCTCATGACCGAACACCTATAACGCGCGCGGATCAACGTCGGCTCGGTTTGATCTACAATAAGTTGGGGGAAATGATGCCTAACCTATCGCCGGAAAATGAAGTGCTTATCAAAGATTGGGCAACGAAGAATCGTTTACCTTCTACCAGTTTAAATTTCGAAAACGTCGATACGTTAAAATTAGTTAGCATAGCAAGCTTCAGCACCTCTACCGACACCTTGAAAGTCATGCTACTTCCCGAAAATTCGAGGCCTAATTTACCGGAATTTAAAAAGTTGATCGAATTGCTCGGTATACCAGAGATCAATAGTTATGTGCCAGATTTTGGAACGGAAGATCCAAAGCATAATGTTGCATTAAAGAATAAACTATTGAGCATACTTCCATACTTAGCGCTAGTCGTTGCAAAAAAGCAGTATGAGGACTTTTTGGAAACTTTTAAAAAGATGCACAAGAACCTTGTTCAAACAGATTTCTATGTTGTTCAAAGTGCGAGGCTTACCTTCCAGAACGGACAGGAAACATTTTCCGGGCCTGAGTTGAACACTTATAAAGACCAGTTTAAACTCTACTTCAAAGGAGATTGGCAGAAACCGTTGGTTCTATATTCGTTGCTACCTGAGTTGTTAACCATTTTCCAAGTCAGGGGATTCAGTGAAGAATTACGTCTTCTTCTCGCCATCGAGCGTGCTGACATTGAAGAGCATTTCATTACACTGGGCCTAGATATTAATTCTACGGCATTTATATCTGCGGTACAGTCCATTCAGCCAGAGCTGGCGGAAGAAGTGATTGAACCTGCTGAAGAGGCGTATTCTGGGTTTCAAAGTCCACCTTTTGCACATTCCACCTCGTCACATACAGGAACTCGCAATGATCAAAATGATGTTTATGATGTGGATGAGCGAGAAGAATTCGAAACGCCTTTCACGCCAACCAGTGATGCGACCGATACAACGGTCCCAACCGTAATTAGGAACCGCTCTTATGACCAAGGCATCCAGATACAAACTGCGACCGTGGCCAATTACAGGACGATGGAAGATCAAAAATCCAGAGATGAGGTGGGACGTTGGAGTGAGGAAAAGGTTTACACCATTTTGTCGAAAGAGGGTCGTTTTGCAGACATTGTCTGGGTGAATAAGGATGTGGAATCTAAATTACCTTATGACATATCGTATTCGGAAAATGGTCACAAGCGCTACATAGATGTTAAAGGAACACCATCACCGGTTAAAGAGATAGTTTACCTATCCGGCCCGGAATGGGCATTTATGTTCGCAACAGGTGGTGATTATTCAATATATCGCGTCTTTAACGCAGGGAAAGAAGATGCAATCATCGAAATAATTAATAACCCGGCTAATTTAATTTTAACAGATAAGATCAGGCCAGAAAAAGTCAGCCTCCAATTATAGCACCATGTTACGCATACTCAATGACAGCGGACAAATCCTTAGAGCGCATAAAAAGTTGTTAAGGCAATTTTTGCCGTTATTTAATGAAGAGATCGAGTGTACCATCGGTTATCACGGCGGTAGTTTTCAAGAAACCGTTCAATATTCTGATTCATTAGATCTTTGGTTTGCGACCTGGGAATATGAAGGAGTTATCAAGAATCTATTCGGACTCGGCAGGCCAAATGAGAATACGAGTAACTCGATGACCGGGCAAATCAATATACCAATTGAGCAAACCGACCGATCCGTTGCCGGTGCTTTAGCCAAATCGGAAGCCGGTCAAGTATTGTTATTACACAGAGGAAATATCGGTGGTGGTAAACTTGGTATAGGTAAGTCTATGTTTTTGGAAAATTTTCGTGGCGATCAGGAGGATGTTGATGAATTGGGTAAGGTCACTCGTTTTTGTGTCATTGGCGAAATAGGTTCAACATTACTTCCAATTCAAATCAAAAACTTCATGGTCGAAATCCGCCGCATCAAAGATCTCGTCACTTTTCCGGATGAATTCAATGCGAATCCCTTTCGGTTCAATGATGAAAAAGGCGGAACCTACACGCTTGGTGACCTGACCCGGGGCGGTCAGGCGAACAGAACGCATTATATTATTGTGAACGCGTTATCTGGTCTACTGGAAAAGCAAGGTTTTAAAGTCGGAAATGATCGTAATCGAGATCTTTTTATTCATGATCTCAAAAGAATCAAAGCCTTGTTCGAGATCAAATCATGTCTTAGTACACATAATCTTTACAGCGCTGTGGGGCAACTATTGATTTACAGCATTCCCATTTCTACCCCTGTACTTTTGATCTTGATCCTTCCAGAAAAACTTGAGCCTTCTGTCGAAAAAAAATTGAAACAATACAGTATTAATGTCCTGTATATTTCTATTTCGCCGGACAATGAACCGATTTTCCCTATGAGAAAATTATCTAATCTATTAAACCAATTAAAATAGCACCCTCAAAAAGCAAGATTTCAAACTAAAACCAGCACATTACACTAATGCTAACGGAAACGGCCTTTCTAAAGAAATAAAAAAATTCGTCAGCAATGGAAAAAGTTTTAAAGGAAACTGAAGACATGATCGCATTACATTGATATCTCGTCTTTTTTGATGAATAAGTTTCCGGGAAAACTGAATGGTACTGCCTCGATAATTTCAGACAAAACTGCTTGGGAAGGCTCGCAGCGGATGCAAACTTTGTTGTACGCTGATATAAGGCCGGAGATCGAGATTAATGTCAAAATGGACTAGTTGAACGCCCCGCGATGGAAGAAAATAGGCTGGAGCGTAATTGATGGCTGAGAATACTGCATTTTCGTCGATGATTGCGCTGAGAAACTGGCGGAACTGTGTGGAAAGCTAAGCGATTCCTATTATCGAAGTATTGGCGATTATCCTATTTATGCATATCTTCACCTTTATTATGCTTAAACTTTATCTCAAACAATTGCGTGAGCGATTTATCGCTGCTCTCGAAGGTTTTTCAGATTTCGAGATGAGTGAGGGCAATCCGTTTCGGTTAAAAATAGCAGACCGCAACTTTATTGTTTTTGTAAAAAGTCTATCTCCAGGCTATTTTAAAGGAAGCCCTGACGTTTCCAGAATTCAACTCCCAATGCTCCGCTTGGCCGATGGCGACCGTCGCTCTACATTTATCGCATTAGGCTATGATGAAAATAACAATTCATTTGTTGCCTGGAACCCAGAAAAACTTGAAAAGCGATTAAATGTACGCGGAAATGTTTCCTTGTATTCGAGAATATCTATTCAAAAATTACCTCAACCGGAAGATTTCAATGTAGGCATTTTGAATTCGGGAGAAAGGTTTCTGGCATTTCATTCCAGCTTACTTCCGGTTTTTTTTAAAAAATATCAAGAGCTTTTTAAAGAGGAAGTTCCCTTTTTCGTGCCCTTTGTCGAAAAGAACTCCATCCAGAAGCAGGCCATTCTTACCAAAGTTACCGACCCAAGCGTGCTTTCTGAAATCATGCCTATGCTTCGTGAAACAAGAATTTTAGATACCGCAGCCAAGTGTTTTGACCACTATAGCGCCTTATACCCAGCGATGTCTTTTAGTGACTGGCTGGCTATCGCAAAAAACATGCATGCGCAACTTATCAGCGATCAAAATTAGATTGCTTTTAATAAGGCTGAGGCATGATCGCTTACAGATACAGGGCTAACATCTGTTAAATCAGAATCATAGCTTACCCGCTGGATCTGTGGAGGGATGTTCTCTACTGCTATTTTAGGAATATCATTTGTATCAAAAAGCCTAATACTATCCGCCGCTTGCGCATAATCAAAATAATGATCTCGTGCCGATTCTAGCGCATTGCCTAAAGTCTTGCCTATCTTCATTTTCAGGTCAAGTAGCAAGGCCTCATCCTGTAAGCGCTTATTTATAGCCTCTACGAGATCGTCTATGCTCGATCCTGCTGCGGTTTCGATAGCAAAAATGGAGATAATCAAGGTTTGAGAGCTTGGATTTGGAAGCAATTGCTCAGCAGAAAAATGATGGACTCGCCTGGAGGATGCGGCGCTTTTTACTTCAATCTTACTTACGCCGTCATTGAAGTCATATTTATCAGTAGATTCCCGATGCCAAGCCTTAACTAAACGCGCAGGATCCTTGGCCCGCTCGATCACCAGCAGTTCCGCCCACAGCCCCTGCACAGTACGCTTAGGTGGTGCGGACAGATGGTTAAAAAGCGATAAAACTTCATGCAATTTTTCATTTAGGTCACCGACTACGGTGTTCTTTGGGAGCCCCTTGATCAGTAAGTAGAAAACATCTAAAAAGTAAGCGATTAATTCATCAGCGCCAGGCCTAAGCTCTATCGTCGTAAAAGTTTCTTCCGCTTCCTCCTGCTGGTTATTTTTAATGAGGCATTTTTTACTGAATTGTATGATCAGGCGCTCTAATCGATAGCCGGCTTGCTTAGCTCTAGATTTTTGTGGACTGCAGCGCACAAAAAATATGGGCTGGCCTTCACTGGTAATCCCTAAGCGATGCAGGGGTAGATTAGGAATAGGCACAGCAGCGTAAGCCTGATGCTCTGAGGCGACCATCGTTCGCAATTCTTCAAACGCTTTGCTTAGGGAGTTTCTACTCATGGCATTCCCACAAAAGTGTGTTCAAGTGATTCGGGATAATAAATCCCCAGTGTATACAAGATTTTTCTATTCCATTCAGAATCATGCTTTAGACGGATCTTGTGGATCTGGATACAAAGAAAATCCGGGTAATAAACATAACGGTCCCCCGGATAGACTAGGCTTCCGGATAAGGAAGCCCCGGAGAAGATATTATTGATCTTTAATTTGCCGTCCTTTTCAATTAATGAGCGCTCTCGACCCTGGTTAACCTGATAAGCCATATCAAAAACATAAGCATATTTCAGGTCTGTATGCTCTTTCATATGGTTGAGGTATTGAATTGTCGATGATTTACGTAAAGTATCGGGGACATTCGATATTTTGAAATCACGTAAGAAACTGATCGCCTCATCAATGGGAACCTTAGCCATCAGGTGATTTCGGTCAGAAGTCTTGTAATCTTCAAATAAAGTGAACTCATGAGCGGCCCGAAACTCTTCGACAATCCTAGTGTTCTCTTCGATATGCTGCAGCGCATTAAGTTGTCGCCATCCTAATAGCTTTGAGCGAACGATATCCTTGGTTAGAATATTATTCCTGGTCGGGTTCATACTGCTGCTTAAAACCAGCACTTTTTCAAACTCTTCCAAGCTTTTGGTCGATAATTCCCCGCGCATGATCTCTTCATGCTTTACATAGTCTTCATATTCCTCAATCGTGCCTTCCGGTAAAAATACGCGGCAGGATTGAATATAGCTGCGCTTATAACCAAAGAAGCGGCATCGCTGCTGAATAGTATCAGCATTGGCCTTACCTATCGTATAGCGCGGCATGTAAGATACTGCAAGTCCTTCTACGGTGTAACCCCGGTTTAGCATTTCGGCTCCGATCAGAATATGCGCAGAAGCGCTACTCCAATTGATCTCTGGACTGCGCTTACTTCCCTGGCCGATCACTAAATGTATTCGGTAATCTAAAATGACATCGAGTAAAGCTTCTATCACAGCGTCGAAGGCCGGCGGCTCGTCCATTAACTTGACCGCTTCAGGATAGACCGATTTAAATTCGGCGATCAATTCCAGCCTGCTCGGATCTCCCTCATCGAGATCATTGAGCCTATCCGCCCAGCTGCCTAAGATGGCCTTGACCCACTTGTGAAATTTTTTACTTGCATCTGTCTCTCGATCTGCATGCACCATCATTGATAAAAAGCGCGCCTTCTGCTTAATCTCTACTACAATAGCAACACCTATTAAAAATAGCTGTAGCGCTTCGATCAGGCTTTGCGGACAATGCTCCAGATCATTCAACTTATAATGATATACTTCTTGCCGTGGAATCTCGACGATCAAGCCTGGCTGGTCCACGAAAAAGGTTTTGCCGCCTGTATACCCTCCGCCCGGGGTCAATAGCACATGGAATTTCGGAGAAAGCAAATCCATGATATTGATCAATAATGGACCTTGAGGAGTAGCCGTGTATTGAATATAAGTATGATTTTTTAATGCAGCCTTAAGGTCCAGTATACTGGAGTAAGTTGAGCTAAATTCATCTTCCTCCCAATCTTCTGCCTTACTGTTTTTACGGGCATAGGTATTCAAGCTAGCCTGATCTGCTTCGTCATCAATAATGAGCACGCCCTGGCTGCCTAACGCATCCCGAACTTCCGGCGTCTTGATGATCTGGGTCAATTCCCCAATATGCTTATAATGCTTAAGCACGGTAATCAGCACCACTGGCTTGCGTCTTTGAGACAGCGTGTTCTTGATCAGGGTCGCCGAATCCTCGGCCATAGTTGGACTTTGAAGCACCCGAAAAATCTTCATATTCTCGGCCTCGGTCTGTAGATCAGACTTTAAACGCTTGGTCGTCTGGTCTAATAAATTATTCTTGATACCAGCCAGATAAATTACCATTCTATAGCCATGATCCGCTGCAAGCGCCGTTAGCGTAGTAAATGACATGGTTTTGCCACTCTGCACATAGCCGATGACAATACCGGTGGCACTGCCGATTTCGTCCACGGGGTTACAATTTGACAGGATCTGTCCGGTCTCTATTAATAAGGTCTCTCGCTCCTCCGCTGATAGCTTTCGCCCCAGATCAGCTAGCAGCGCAGTTGTTAAAGGTCCGGCAGCCATATCGCTGCCATCACCTGAAGGTAAGATGCTTATAGTTTCTGACATCACAAGTTCTTTAGTACATTATTAAAAATCTTACGCACTATGCCAGGGCTGCGCGCGCCCTCTGAAGGGGCGTAGAGCTCGGCGATCACTAAGGCGCGAATCATTAATATAATCGGTTTATAATCTTCCTCAGATTCAAAATTGTCGAACCGGCCAAAAAATGGATGGCTCATATTAATCTTGAAAACAGCGGATTTTGAATAAGTATCGCTGTGCTCGATCACTAAATTATAAAGGTTAGATATCGATGGCTCGGTGATCATTTCCATCCGTAAGCGATATATCTCTCCTTTAATATTGATATCATCTGTATGACTGCTAATTACCCTTGTACTTGATTCCAGCCTAGAATTATTTTCATCGAGTTCCTTGTTGGCCGAATCCTCCAGCGAAGCTTCTATTGCTGCGTCCAGTGGCTTTGCTCGGGTTTCCGTCTTTATCTTATCGACGATAGTTTTGGCGACCTTGGCACTTTCTTCCTTTCCTTTGCCTTTTCGATAGTCGTCCCCTTGCTTCAGTAGATTAAAATCCTTAGCGCTTAATTCCACCTTGATGGCTTCCATGAGCGCTTCGATCTCGGCTGTTTCCTGAAAACTGCCTTTGTTAAAACTGACATCGAAGCCTTCTAATTCTAATTCTCCAAACAAGCGCTTGTAGCGCGGGGAGCCTTCGTGCCCCGAAAGTATCTTAGGGCGATATTTTTCATCGTGACTGCCTTCGATCACCCGGCCGCGCCGAAAAAGGGAAAACCCATTATTGATGCTGGTAGACAATTCGTTCAGTAGTGCCACAAAACCACGCGCATGGTATTTTCCCATGGAAAAGTCAATCTCTTTTTTCCAAAGTATGCTGCGCCCTTCCGGATCGGTCGTTGCCGGAGCATTTAGAATTTCTGGATTCTTATAGGTGAGTAATTCACCGTTGATATATAATTCCAGCTCTCCAGTCCGAATATATCGCCGATAAATACTGGCGAGATGGTTCTTAACTTTGCTAAAGTTATAGGGAGACGGGGCGTTACCGGTAAGTCCCTTAAGCGTGATCTCAGTAAAATGCTCGCCTGGAAGTTTTGGCGCGCTGATGACATCTAATACCTCACTTTCCTCTCGTAGCACTTTTTGAAGATCGAATTCTACGGTTCTCGACAGCGTTTCTCCTAGCGCAGCCGTACGCACGATCCACACTTCCGACAGCCATATAGATGCTGTTTTCATACCCATGCCGAACTCATGAAGTCCGGCATTATTAACTGGAATATTTGCCGGCTCAAATGCTCTGGAAAAATTTCCTTCACCG
This sequence comes from Mucilaginibacter myungsuensis, assembly GCF_015222005.1. GTDB lineage: Bacteria > Bacteroidota > Bacteroidia > Sphingobacteriales > Sphingobacteriaceae > Mucilaginibacter > Mucilaginibacter myungsuensis. The sequence goes on from NZ_JADFFL010000005.1 coordinate 210,175, forward strand.
ATACCTGCCGCATTGTCGAAAATTCGCATTTCGCGTAATTCCCAGTTAATATCTATCGCCACTCTGAATTGATAGCCGCTATTGGAGGCCCGCAGGTTCTTCTTATGATCCTCATAGCTTTGGACAGCATTGTCTACATATTCTCCGATGGCGTGCCAGGCTTTATTCTGCAGATTTCGAAACACACTGTAAGTGCCTGCCTTGAATTTAATAGATACTGACCCTATATTCATTTGATGAGGTTTTTGGAAATCTTAGCGACAACACGGACATTCACCGCATTGCCCAGCGCCTTAAAGGCTTTAGCAATAGTTGGCGGAAGCTCTTCCAGGGCTTCCATACATTGGATCCGCGCCGCTTCCTTGCGTGTCATATACCTCCCCAGCCACGGAAATATGGGAATCTGGGTTGTGGTCAAAACTAAAGCTGGCGAATAGGTTGGCAACTTTACACGTATGCCGGATGGCCTGAACTGTACAATCTTATCCTGTATATTCAGCGTTGTTTTTGTTCCGCAGTTCCATTCAAATTTCTGATGGCTATTCTCAAAGCCGCGTATAGACGGGATCCACTCATCCAGCCATTCCTTATGCTTTAGATAAAATGCTCTATTATTACGAATGTACGTTTTTTTCCAGTCAGGAAATTCATCGCTATCCTCATCATCCGTCCGCGCATAGATCGGCAGGCATTCCAATACATCGTCCATTGAATGTCCTTCAACGGGCTCCCCAAATTTCCCTAGATAATTCATCAATTCCTTAGGGTCCTGACGGATCGGCGCCTTACCTTCGAAGGGATACGTCGCTCCGAATTCCATCGCCCATATCGGGAAACCAGGAACTTCATCCGGCTGCAAATGATTTAAAAATTCTTGCCAAATAGCCAAATGATGCCTGGTATTAGCTCTCAGGCTCATGTAATCATCATCGTCAGGTATGACAATGTCATGAATACTAATCTCTCGCATCTCCCTTTCCGGCCAAACAAAATCAGCCAGTCCGCCCTTAGTTCGCCGGCGGCACACGATATACATGCGCAGCCTGTGCTGCGCAATGCCGAAATGATGCGGAGAGATCACCTGGTCCCGCACATCATAATGTTCATTCAGCAACTCATAGATGATCTTCCAGGTATTCCCGCCATCATGTCCCTTTAGGTTCGCCACGTTTTCCAAGAAAATGTATTCCGGCTCATGGTGGTTAACAATATCCATGATCTTGTAAAAAAGATTTCCGTTCCGAGGATCTTCCAAGCCAAGCTGGGCACCTGCTTTGGAAAATGGTTGGCACGGAAAACCCGCACATAGGATATCATGGGCAGGAATTTGCTGTACCGTTACCTGATTAATGTCACCTGCAATGGGTGTAGCGTGATTTTTTGTATATAACTCTCTTAGGTCGGAATTCAACTCGCTGGCAAAAACACATTCATGGCCAAGACCCGCTAGTGCTAGGTGAAAACCGCCTAATCCCGCAAAGAGATCGATAAATTTTAATTTTTTAGTAACTTGAGCTTCAGGCATGTACAAACCGTTGGTGACGATATAATGAGCGCTTCAATATACTAATATATTTAGCAATCATTGTAATGAAATAAATAAAAGTTCCTGTGACTTAATGTATGTTGCGAACTAGCTTTTTGTCCTGAATTAAAGCGACATTCGATGATAGGCCGTACAATCGTGTAAAGTCAAGGTCCAAGCAAATATAATACTTTGTCCCAATTTAACAGGACTGCGCAAAATCGCTAACAATTATAATATATTAGCATTTAATAACTAATGATAACGAATGGCCTACGATGATTGGACCGATGAGGAAGTTGAACTCACGGTCGCAGATTATTTTACAATGTTAAAATTTGATCTTTCAGGCATCAAGTATAATAAGACAGTCCATAGAAAGGCGCTGTTGCCATTGTTGCGTGGCCGTTCTGAAGGTGCCATCGAATTCAAGCATCAGAACATTAGCGCTGTATTAGTTGATCTCGGATTACCTTTTATCAGGGGATATAAGCCACTTTTTAATATCCAAAAAACTAAGTTGAATGTGATAGTGTCTAAGCATGTAGATCGCGATCATTCTCTAGTGCCGCTTTTTTTAGATTTTTCCGAGCGCGTTCCCGCAATACCTGCGGTGGATTTCGCTAATTGGGTTGCGCCGGCTCCGCTAGCTCAAGAACGTCCCAAGCGTCAAAATGACTTTTGGCAGCCGAGACAAATTAATTATTTAGAGCGAGAGCAAGCAAATACTCGGTTGGGCGTGCGTGGGGAAGAACTGGTTGTCGCTTATGAGCGCTATCGGCTAAGCCAGGCTGGTAAAGTAGGATTGGCTGATCAAGTGGAATGGGTTTCACGCGATAAGGGGGATGGTCTTGGCTTTGATATCTTATCTCGGGAAGTAAGCGGGCAAGACCGATTGATTGAAGTCAAAACCACAAAATTGGCCAAAGAGACGCCGTTTTTTTTCAGCGCCAGAGAGTTCGATTGTTCGATCATCCACGAATCGCGGTACCATCTATATCGAATCTACGACATTGGACGGATTACTGGCTTATTTATGCTTCAAGGCCGCTATGACAAATTTTGTCGAATGGAGCCGGTAAGCTATGTTGGAAGGGTTTAAAGAACGTTTTCTTCGCAAAAGGCAGCCCATTTAAATTTCAGCGCTGCAATCGACAAGCAGTATTGATGGTCCAACAGCACATTAACGCCCTCTAAATCTTTGTAACTGGATTGTTTAAGTTTTTGGGCGACACTGATGGTTAAGTTTTGTGGATGAATCCCGATAAGGTCGGCATCAAAAAGTGCGTGCAAATCCTTTCGTAAAATCAAGCCATTTTCTAGGTGATTGTCCTCTGGACCAAGGTATGGCGCGATATGGCAAGCATCAAGCGCTTCCGCAATATCACAGTTTGAGATCATACATCTGGACCCATGCCGGATAATCAACTGTGAGCGGAATGCAGCCTGTGCGGGCCTAATTGCTAATTTTAACAATTTATAATCGCGCATATCCGAGATTGACGGAACATAATTGTCGCCAGGGATGTGGATTGACCGTGTCAATAAATTTGAGATGTCTTTAAAGCGGTCGCTTAATAATTCTTGCCGCGCTGCCTGGATCGAGTAATAGGCGTTGTAATTCAAATAATAATTTGCGATTAATCGAGCAGGTATCTGCTCCTTTATCGCTTGATATCCTGAAGCATATTTAGCAATATATTGGTCAACGTACACAGTTGCTGATATAGGCTCATCAAAACCATGTCCATTCTTGCAGCGGTAACGCGGCTGGAGTGATTTTCTGCTCGCCAAGCGACGTGTTTGACATTCAGGACAACTGTATTGCCGCTTAGGGGTTTGGGGTTGAATAATAACCTCTGCTATAATCGCTAATCCTTTAACATGCTTTTTGTCTACAATAATCACACTATCTCCAGCCTTTACTTTATTGTGATTAAAAACCGTACTATCATAAACATAATGCAGTTCGGCGCGATCAGCATAGCCTTCGTTTCCGCCAAACGATCGCGTCCCTTCAAATGATTTAAACACCCAAAGATTAGTTTCCATAATAGTAGGTCAAGGTAAAATTTATGATCGTTGTTAAAGATAAATTAATGTTTTTTATGATAAATATTTTTTTTAGTAATGTATATTTTATTATTATAATTTTCACCTCACAAAACCTTATTCAAATGCTTACCGAGACTTCAAAGCCATTTTCCCTACTGCCAGTTTAAAGCGCCTACCAATATAGCTCTGCTTTTTTAGCCCAAGTGTCTAGCCTTCGATTTCCATCTTAAGAGAACAATCATTCAACAATAACAGCTCCCCCTCAAACAGCGACTTTCCCGGCATAGAACGGCGTAAGCTGCAAATCAACCTTCCATTAGATTTGATATTTTTAGACACCGAAAATCCTCGTCTGGCTAAGCAGCGGCATGCTGTTGAAGAATTAGATATTCTACGTACGCTTTATGATGAATATGATTTGAATGAATTGGCGATGTCATGTAAACCGGATACTAAGAAGAAAGCCCATCTTTAATAATTAGCGACCTAAATCAACTATCTTTATATCATGTTAGACAAGGCTTTACGAAAGATTGAGCTCTATATTATTTCCTTATGGCTGCTGTTTCTTTTAGTAGCGATTAAGGAGTTCCAATTCGTGCATGGCAATTTCTCGCTGCATGCGGACGCAATCTGGAATTTTGTACAGCCGAATTTAATATCGCTGAGCTCGCTGGTGCTGTTGCTGATCGGAGGCTTGTGTTACTGGCATTTTTTGTACCTGCTAAAAGGGTCATCTGATCTGCCGAAAACGATCAAGAAAATCGACGATCAGAATTTTGAGCACCTGACCTTTTTAACAACCTATATCGTACCATTCCTACGCGTAAAACTGGAAGGTCGCGATCTGATCATGACCGTTATGCTCTTAATTATTATTGGGGCTATTTTCGTAAGAACCAATCTTTTTTACAAGAATCCTACGCTGGCTTTATTGGGCTACCGGCTTTATAAAGTTGATACTGCTGAGAGCGCTGGTGCGATCTTCATATCCAAGCAACCATTACAGACCGGTGATACTGTACATAATATCTATTTAGCTGAGAACATATATTTCGTAAAAAAATGAACCAAGAAGAATTAATGCAGGCGCTAGCCTATTACGTAGATGAACAACGGGTGTTGGCAGCTGTACTTTATTTTGTACTGTATGATGGCCAGCAGCGTATCATCAAGCGGGTAGACTTGGATGGTGTTGCACAGCAAAGTTTGCGAACCCGCTACGTGGGCTCAATTCGGGAGACCCTGATCCAAAATGACCAATTGCATCTAATGCCGCTATCCGCAGCGGATGAGCGACGAAATGCTATCTATCGTTATGACTTGCAGCAGCCAATCGATAGCCTCGAAGTCATGCGGGATGTCCTGCAAAATAATATCCGTGAACAATTTCGATTTGACCGAGACAATCTGTCAGACCTTGAGGGCTTTATCATAGTAATCGGCGATGAAGCCCATCGTATTGTTTTATACAAAAAAAATTACCCGGTGAATATCTTGCAAAGAGATCGGTTTTTACTCGTGCCGGTATCCAACACACGTTTTGTACCTTCTGGGCAGGATGCGATTGTATTGGATAAGAAGTTTGATTTTATGTTGGTCGAAAATGAGTTGTTTGTTATTAAACTGGCTACGCTGGAAAGGTCATTCGGCTACGAAGCAGCAATCATTGGCCAGGCACAACAGACAATCGAACTCATTCAAAATAGTGACCTGCTTGCAGACATGCAGCCATTACTGGAACTGGCCACGCAGTTAACGAATGCAAAAAAATTAGTAAAGGTTAGGCTTTCACCGGTGCTGCAAGTACCTACTGTCAATGTGATCAACTTTATAAGAAATCATCCCAAGCTAACTGGAAGAATCCATTTTAATGCCGACGAAACTCAGATATCTCTTGATACGGGTGTTTCGAAAAAACTTTTTTTGAAATTGCTAAATGACGATTACCTGTTCTCGCAGTTGACGGAATTGCAATATGACACTATCGCCAAGGATGAAGTCACTTAACATACATACCTGCAAATCAAGATGACTGATGAAATCATTTTAAAAATCATCAAATGATCAGGCTTATCAAGATCAATGGCCCAATTGTTTGAAGTAATCACCAGTGTTTAAACTTTCCACCTGCTCTTAAATCTAAAAAAGTAAATTAACATTACCTTTCAAAAGCTTACGCGATAGGGATCGTAGCGGCATCCTGCGCAGCAGATACAGCGAAGAGCCCGGGCCGAAGGCATCGTCCAAACTAGAAATTCTATTTGCCTTTTCTTTCTTTTCTTGTAGGAGGATGTTTAATTTGATCAAAATCAAAGTTTAGAAGTTCTCTGGGATGCACCTCTAAAGCGTGTGCTAATGCTTCCAAATGAGAAATGGCAAAATTGCTTTTCCCGCTAAGCATTAACCAAACCTGTTTTTGAGTAAAACCGGTCCTTTCAACTATATCTTCCTGAACAATACCTCTATGTAAGCGAATCTCTTCAATTCGTTTAATGATTTTATCAATGAATTCTTGGTTACGGTATTGCTTTGCCATTATCCATGTAAAGCAACCACCAAATTAATTTTATCAGTACGTCACTATTGACGTTATTGTTTATGATAGCTATATTTGGTATATGAATAAAAAGCTAAATAAACCTGTGCATTAAAGCACATATGTTATTTTTGCGAATCCTTCGAAAATATTGAAGCATTCGCTTTGAGTCTTGCTCACGGAAATTACCACTTTCAAAACGAGCACAAGATGAGAAGCCGGAATGCCCATGCTACAGGTGTGGGTATCCCTTCTTATTTGTGCTCCAGGCTGTGGTAAGCCTCCGTGAACAGTAAGTTGGGACCCATGCCTGTAGTATTATAACAGACCATCCCCTTCAGCGGACTCCATACTTGAAAACAAATTCAATGTCATGGAAAACTTAGAACCAAAAAACAACAAACCTGACTTCGGTACTTTGACCGGGATCATGGAACGCTTTGCTCAGATTCCTTATGAGCAGTTCCAGCAGGAATTGCATGACTGGTTCTATCACTCGCTATCGGAAAAAGGGATCGATCTACAACAATTACAGGATAAGGGTTTAACCCATTTACCCGAACTGGTCAGCGCCATTTACCACGAGGCCGAAATCAAGCAATTGTTGAACGATCAATCCATTTCCGATGAACCGCACAACGATCAAGCTTAAGCTCTGGCATCTTGTTATCTGCCCGCCCGAATGACCTCCCGGTAACGGCAGGCCGGCGATCAGTTAATAGTTAAGCTCTTGCGGGCCGCCGTTATCGCGCATCCCTTTTCCTGAACAATTCCTTCAAATCTTAAATGATCCCATGAAAAAAATGATACTAAACAGTGTCCTGGCCACGCTTTGCCTTTTTTCCAGCGCAAGCGCACAGGACAGCCCCAACAGCCCCCTGACGATCGGTGACCGCCTGCCGGACCTCACGATCACCAATGTCCAGCATTATAAAACCCCGACCCTTAAACTATCCGCCTTCAAAGGCAAAGCCATCATCATTGACTTTTGGGCCACCTGGTGCGCCCCCTGTGTGAAGATGGTACCTAAGATGGATTCCCTGCAAACCAAATATGCGGATCAGTTACAATTCATATCGGTCAGTACACAGCCCGCCGCAACGGTGAACGCCTTTTATAAACGCATCGAGCAGCAACAAAAATTTCAGATAACGGTACCGTCGGTCACCGATGACCGCGCGCTATCTGCACTGTTCCCTTACCAATACCTGCCGCACTACGTGTGGATCAACAAAAAAGGCATCGTAACGAACTTTAGCAGCTTCGAACAGGTGGATGATGAAACTATTGCGGCCTACCTGAAAGGCATCAATCCCGAACAAAAAGAAATGCCGGAGGTCACCGAGGTTATTTACGATAAAAGCAAACCCTTGTTTTTGGGCGGCAATGGTGGAGAGCCCAACAAGCTTTTTGCCCACAGCTTCCTCAGTGACTATATGCCCGGATTAGAGGTCGGCACGACGGTAAAGGTGGATTCCATCAACGGGATCAAGATCAGTGCCCGGAATCAATCCATTTCGCAATTGATGGAGACCGCGTATGGGAATGGTATGAAATTCATGGGAGAGCATAACGTCATTTACGAGGTGAAAGACAAAATAAAACTCACCACCGAATTATATGGGCAACCTTATCTCAACTGGTTACAGAGTGGCGTGGGGTACTGTTACGAACTACATTTTCCACCAGCCTTGATCGATTCCGCATACCATCGAATGCGACAGGATATGGAACTTTACTTTCCGCAATACCAGGCGCGCGTAGAAAAGCGGGCGACGAAATGCCTGGTATTGAAACGTACTTCAGGTATTGAAAAATTTAAAAGCAAAGGTGGCGGAGCAAGTGTGGAAATAGATCCCGTTCATGTGAAGATAAGAAACAGCTTTCTATTTCAGTTAACCATGCAAATGGGCATGAGAAATGCGGACTTGACGGTCGTCGATGGTACCGGCTACCAAGGCCGTGTTGATCTTGATATCGATGCCGCTTTAAATAACATTGATGCCATCAATAAAGAGTTGGCAAAATATGACCTCCGTTTCGAACAGGAAGAAAGGAAGGCTGACTTCCTCATTATCCGTGATCATCCAGCGGCAGTGACGAATACTATAAAAGGAGGCACAAGATGAAAATATATATATTTCTTTGGCTCACACTCATTATTTCGGTACCGGTCTTCGCCCAGCAAAACTATAATGTGACCGGCACGGTAAGCAGTAGCGATGGTCAGATGCTTCCCGGCTCGACGATCAGCCTTCCCGCACTGAAAAAAAGCGTTGTAACCAATGCAGAAGGAAAATTCACCATCAATGTGCCGGCTGGCAAAACAATCGTCATCGTGACCTTCATTGGCTATGATACGACGTCCTATATCATCGATCCGCAAAGATCGCTGCAGATCTCCATCGTCATGCGGTCAAAGGAGACCAGCCTCAAAGAGGTCACCGTCAGCACCGGTTACCAGAACCTGCCGAGGGAACGCGCTACCGGCTCCTTTTCCCGGGTGGACAGTTCGCTGCTCCAGCGGCGCATCAGTACCGATGTATTGAGCCGCCTGGAAGATAATGTGCCGGGATTAAGTTTTAACCGCAGTGCCACGGCAGGCGGCGTGAACAACCCGATCAGTATCCGGGGGCGCAGTACGCTCTTTGCCAATGCCAACCCGCTGATCGTGCTGGACAATTTCCCGTATGAAGGTGATGTATCTGCCATCAACCCTAATGATATCGAAAGCGTAACGGTGCTGAAAGATGCCGCCGCAGCCTCCATCTGGGGGGCCAGGGCCGGTAACGGTGTGATCGTGATCACCACCCGAAAAGGCAAACGCAACCAGGCACCTACAGTTGCAGTGAGTTCCAACATCACCGTCGGCGAAAAGCCTGACCTGTACGCACAACCCAGGATCAGCACGGCCGACTACATCGAACTGGAAAAAACATTGTTCGCCAAAAACTACTTTCAGAGCGACGAAAGATCGGCGAATCATCCTGCGCTGTCCCCGGTGGTCGAACTGCTCATCGCGCAGCGGGACGGTAAACTCAGCGCCACCGAAGCCCAGCAACAGATCGAAGCCCTCAAAGGCCGGGACCTTCGGGATGACTACAGCCGCTACCTGTATCAGAAAAGCGTGAACCAGCAATATGCCCTGCAAGTGACGGGCGGCTCGGATGATCAAAGCTATCATTTGTCGGCGGGCCTGGACCGGAACCAAAGTAACCTGGTGCGCAATGACCTGTCAAGAGCCACGGTGAACGCCGGCAATACGATCTGGCTGCTCAACAAGCGCCTGTCCCTGAGTGGTGACATCCTGTTCAGCCGCCAGCGTACCAGCAATAATAACCCCGGCACGCTTTTCTGGAACGGTGGACAACGGCTTTATCCCTATGCCAGGCTGACCAGTAACAAAGGCGATCCGGCGGCGGTCACCAAAGACTTTCGCTTATCGTATCTGCAAGGCGCAGAACAATCGGGGCTGAATGACTGGCAATACCGCCCGCTAGAAGACCTGGCACTGGCCAATAACACGAATACGGCACAGAACCTGCGGATCAGTACCGGGCTGGGCTACCGGATCATTACAGGACTGAACCTGCAACTGAAATATTTGTATGAGCATCGCGGCATCACCGGGGAGAACCTGCAAAGTGCAGCCAGCTATTTCGCACGAGACCTGGTCAACCGCTACAGTTCGGTCAACGCCGATGGAACGATCAACCGCCCGGTACCTTCCGGCGGTATCTTCACCGGTGAGCAAAGCAATGCCCAGACCCATTATGTACGTGGTCAATTGGATTATAACCGGCAATTCGGTACCCGGAGCGAATTGAGCCTGTTGGCGGGTTATGAGTTGCGCCACATCGGCACCGAGGGCCGTACTTTCCGTTACTATGGCTATGACGAGGAGCACGGAACGAGCCAACCAGTAGACTATGTGTCGAACTTTCCTTACTTCTACAATCCGAACTCATCGGGCCGCATACCCAACGTGGAAAAGAGCAACCTGCTCACCGATAATTTTGTGTCCTGGTTCAGCAACGCTTCCTGGTCGTATGACGGAAAATATATCATTTCAGGCAGTGCGCGGTTCGACCGTTCTAATTTATTCGGGGTGAATACCAACCAGAAAGGCGTACCGCTATGGTCAGCCGGACTGGCCTGGGACGTGGCCAAAGAAAGTTTTTACAAAGCAGACTGGCTGCCCTCACTGAAACTACGTGCTACATATGGGGTGAGCGGCAACCTGGAAAGAACATTGTCCGCCTACACGACGGCCAACTATTACGGTGGTGCCGGGCAATATACCGGCTATCCTTTCGCCAGTATCGCCAACCCGCCAAACCCCGATCTTCGCTGGGAACGGATCAGGATGTTCAATGTCGGGCTGGACTTCGCCACGAAAGGCAGCAGAATTTCAGGCAGCGTGGAGTATTACCGAAAAAAAGGCACCGATATCATCGGTGACGCGCCATACCCGGCCTCGTCCGGGATCATTACCTTCCGTGGCAATACGGCTCAGACGCAGGGTAACGGGATCGATGTCAATCTGACCGGGCGGATCATCGAACAGCAAAAGATCACCTGGCTATCGACGCTGCTGGTTAGCCACGCCACCGATAAGGTCACCCGGTTTTTGCTCAAGTCATCCGCCAGCGCTTATGTGCAGCAAAATATTCCGGTGGAAGGCAAACCACTTTACGGGATCTACAGCTATGCCTGGGCTGGGCTCGACCCGAATACGGGTGATCCGCAGGGCATGCTGGACGGCGCGGTCAGCAACAACTACAGCGCAATTTTAGGGAACACGCCGGATGAACAGGTAATCTATCATGGTGCTGCAAGACCGACCTGGTTCGGTGCCTGGCGCAATACCGTGCGCTGGAAACAGTTGACGCTCTCGGCCTCGGTAAGCTATCGGCTCGGGTATTATTTCCGGCTCAACTCGATCATTTATGGCAGTGATATGGGGCTGGCCAACGGTCATGGCGACTATGCGCGGCGCTGGCAAAAGACCGGTGACGAGACCGGTACGAATGTGCCATCAGCCCCTCAGAGCCGGAACAACGGCCGCGACCTGTTCTATACGTACTCCTCGGCCCTGGTCGAGAAAGGCGATCATGTCCGGCTGCAGGACGCCAGACTGTCCTGGCAACCCGGCACGCGTTTGACAAATCGCTGGACCAGCCGTGCTGAAGTATTCCTTTACGCCAACAATATCGGCCTGCTCTGGAAAGCAACGAAAGTGGATATTGACCCGGACTGGGCCTACCAGACCCCGCCGTTCGCATTATCCGCAGGCATCAGTTTAACCTTTAAATAAAAGCAAATGAAGTATATACATCATATCCTGCTCTGTGTCATTCTGATTCTGATCCTGACACTGAGCCTGACCTCTTGCCAAAAGGAATTCCTCGACAAGAAACCTAATAAGGCGCTGCTGGTGCCGACCACGCTGAGCGACTTCCAGGCTTTACTGGATAACAGCAACACGATGAATTACGCTCCCGGCATGAATATCATCGCCTCCGATGACCTGGATAATACGGCTGACGGACTTGATCAGGTAGAACTGCCTCTGGAGAAAAATGCTTTCCTATGGGCGGCAGATATCTATGAAGGTCTGCCCATTACCCCGGACTGGGATACACCGTACCAGCAGATATTTTATGCCAACGTTGTACTGAACGGGCTTCAAGACCTGGAGCAAACCAGCAGCCAGGCAAAACAATTGAAAGGCAGCGCCCTGTTCTATCGCAGTTTCGCTTTGTACCAGTTACTACAGTTGTTCGCCAAGCCCTATGCCCCGGCGACCGCAGCAACTGACCCGGGCGTACCCGTTCCGGTCACCGCGAACGTCAGTAACCGGCCGGGCCGGGGAACCGTCGCAGCGGCCTACCGGCAATTGATCGCAGATCTGCAAACCGCTGCGACCTTACTGCCGCAGGTAAATGGCCTACCGACCCGCCCGACCCAGGCTTCAGCCTATGGCTTGCTGGCGAGGACTTACCTAACGATGCAGGAATACGAACAGGCAGCGAATGCTGCAAACGAATGCCTGAAGCTCAATGACCGGTTATTGGACTACAATGATCTCGACGCCAGTTCGGGAGGATCATTGCCGGTGGGCATCATGGGCAGCAACCCGGAAATATTGTTCTATGCATTCAACCTCTATTCCTGCTATTTTCTGCCCTCTACTGTAGTCGAAGCAGAACTGGCCAACAGTTATACGACAAATGACCTTCGTAAAACGCTGCTGATCGAGCAGAACGGAGCGGACCGTAATTTTAAAGGAAGTTATACTGGCGATCTTTTTTCTTATGGCATGTTTGCCGGGCTGGCCACGGATGAGCTCTATCTGACCAGAGCGGAAGCTTTTGCACGTACCAACCGGATAGCGGATGCCCTGAAAGACCTGAACCTGTTGCGGAGCAGACGGTATCAAAGCGGCACAATCAACCCGGTTACGGTTACCGACCCTGAACAGGTGCTCAGGCTGATACTGACAGAGCGCAGAAAAGAATTGCTTACCAGAGGTACCCGCTGGACGGACCTGCGCCGCCTAAATCAGGACAGCCGCTTCGCCGTCACACTCAAACGTGATATAGACGTTACGGAATACACGTTGTTACCCCATTCGCTGCGGTATCTTTTTCCAATTCCGGATAATGAGATCAATATCAGCGGCATTACGCAGAATCCGAGATAATCGCATAACAAGGGTTGGTGATCAGCCGGACCGGGTGTCCAGGTACATAAAAACTTAATACCCAACATTGATATTCCTATTTCAAAAAAAATCTATTATTGTTTGAACTGTGGGTATGTTGTAAACCCGGAAGGGTTTTCAATATATCCACGGTTACTTAAGTCGTCTTACACCAGCACCATTGACAGAGCAACACAAATTTTGAAAGATGTTATGATAAAAAGAAGGCTTTGTGCCCATAACCGCAGCAATCATGTCCGGTTGAGAATGTCGTGAACAAGCGCGCAAGCAAAGACGCGTTTACCTTGATAACGAGTTGTCTAACATCAAACGCTATCCGTTGATCTCCATTTCTGGATCATGAATCGCAAGGACATGTCTTTCATGAAGTGGTAGCACCATGAATATCATTTTTGATATCGTCGCATTGCGCCTTCGTTAGGCCGCTGCGGTGGGATACATTGCCGTCTATGCTAACGGTAGAGCCTCCGGTTGATCCGGGATTCTAGTATAAGGGATTTTCTAAAGTACTCGGTTTAGTTCGGCATGAAATCAATCAAAAGTCCGTCTCAGTTATATCCTGAGACGGACTTTTATTTAGTTGCTGAAGCCGTTAGGCACATCGATGGAAACAGCATGGCTGATGGCATCGTTATAGCTACTGGCGGTATTTGGATCGTAGGTGGCATCAAAGGTTGCCTTACAAACCCGGTTGGAAAGAGTACACGAGTTGGACAGGTTCATCGTTGACCAGACGTTTGAGGAATTACGTTTCCACTGCTGGGTAGCCTGTTTTGCAGGCTTGTGCACATTAGAAGCAAAGGCGGCAGATACACCTACAAATAAACCTGCTAAAGCTAAATTCATTTTCATGGTACGCATAATGATGTATGCTTTATTCAATCAAAAAGCACAAAAAACTTTGGTTTAATATTAATTTGATTTTACTACTCTTGTCGATGGTAGATGTGAACGGCGGACGGTGATCATTTTCGAAAACGGTCAGCGGCAGAAAGGATAATTATATTTGCGGAGACCTCCTTTCTCTGATGCTCCAACGTATGCCGAGAAAACTGATCAGCGTAAAGAAAAGATTGAATAGCAAATGCGTAGTCCAACCCATGGATCTGAGTACCCCGCCACATGAGCATGGTGTCCTGTCATAATAGCCCGCAATCACAAGTAGGATATAGGTCGTAAATAATACCATCAGCAGGAAAGAGATCATTAACCCTGTAAGCCTGGTTCTTTGAAAAAGTATCAGTACCGCCGTTACGATCTCTAATGCAGGCAAGGTTGTTATCAGCAGGTCAGCCAGCCAGGCGGGAAATTCCTGATTGTACATTTGCTCGCGAAAAGCCTGCATATCAAGCAATTTGCTTACGGCTGTATAAACGAATAATAAGATCAGTAAAGCACTGATCATCTCGATGGCTAAGGTTCGTCTGAGATAGTACATACCCAAATCTACCTACGACCTCAAATTTTTACAGATAAAGGCAATTACGAGTTTGGTGGAAAAAGATCACCATTTTCTGTGATCAATTCTCTTTTCCGATCAACCTGCTCAGGTTTTCACGGGTCATATTCAGATATGATGCAATAAATTTCAACGGGACTTCCCGGAAAATCATCGGGTGAGCTTTTCTGAAATCCCGGTAGCGTTCCTCGGCGCTCTTCGACAAAAGGCGGCTTTTAAACAGTTCAGTAGCCCGGTATTTTGCGATAAAATATCTGATCAGTTCATCACCTTCGGGATATTGTCTGATCGCGGGAATTTCGGCATAACGCACTGTTAGCGCACGGGTAAGTTGCAATGCCTCCACGTAATGATCGATCTGATGCGAAAGATAGCCCTCCCAAAAGAACAATAGTTCGCCGGGCAGATAGAAGGCTTCTGTTATTTGTTTACCCTGGTCGTTAAAATAATAAGTACGTACGATACCAGATGCGGTCAGCCACATACGATGATGCTGGTTACCCGGCGAGTCGATGATCTGATGAGGTTGATAGGTCTCTTCAACAAGAAGCGCAGATAATCTCTCCTGAAAAACGACCGACAAGCCCAGGGTTTTGTGTAATTCTGCAATGATCTCTGCTTTATTCATATCGCTCAGTTTCGTGATGGGGCCAGGTCTGAAAAAACTCAAAGAAACAGCTGAAAACACCGCCAGGTGGTGACATAGAAAAATATAAAGCGAAGGTTAAATTTTTGTTAAAATAGTTCACCATGTCACCATTTCGGGCTTTTTTAACCAATAAGTTTATGTGTTTTTACGCCCTTACACATGACCATAGATTTTAAAAAAGCAAGTTTTAAAGACTTCGAGAACATTCCGGGATGGGATGCTTTTCAAACCGCTGATGAGTTTCAACGCTACCTTAATTTCCTCCGGGAAAACGGCCATCTCAACTATCGCATAGAATCTCTCAGCCCGGTCGGGCCGGAGATGCAGCTGAGACTTCCAGGGAAAACATCAGCGACAAATGCGATCTGTCTGGTATCAAATGATTATCTCGGATTTAGCCAGCACCCTAAGATCAAAGAGGCGGTGATCAAAAGCATCAGGGAATTCGGAACAGGCTCCGGCGCTTCCCCGGCCATTGGCGGCCACTTCAGTTATCACCAAGAGTTGGAAGCAAGGATCGCCGCTTTCTACCGACGGCAGGATGCCATTTTATACACGACGGGCTATACGGCCAACAGTGCATCGTTGCAGTGCCTGCTGCATCCGGAAGACATCGCTATCCTGGATATGGCGGTTCACGCCAGTGTTTATGAGGGCTGCCTGAACACCAACACCAAACAATTCATTCATAATAATCTGGAACACCTTGAACAGATCCTCAAACTGTCAAAGGACAAGTACCGCACCAAGTTTGTCATCGTTGACGGCGTTTACAGCCAGGACGGGGATATCGCGATCCTTGATGAGATCGCCAGTTTAACCCATCAATATGGAGGTTACCTCGTAGTAGATGATGCCCATGGGATCGGCGTAGTTGGCGAAACGGGCCGCGGCGTGATCGAAATGTTTAACCTGTTCGACCAGGTTGATATTATCACAGGCACGTTCAGCAAAGCACTGGGAAATATTGGCGGCTACGTGATCGCCAAAGCGGAAGTGGTCTACTACCTGAAATACCAATCCAAGCAGCATCTGTTCTCAACCACAGCAACACCGGCGATCGGTGGCATCATCCGTGCCATTGAACTCATCGATGAGGAACCGCAATGGAAGGCAAGCCTATGGGATAATATCACCTATCTCAAAAGCGGGCTTATCTCACTGGGTTTCGATGTTGGGACAACTGCGTCTGCGGTGATACCGGTCAAGATCGGCGAGATCGCGAAGACCCTTGAAGCTGGTAATCTGTTGCTGAAAGCAGGGGTTTATGCCAATCCTATTATGTATCCGGCAGTATCGAGAAAGAATGCCCGGATCAGAATGAACGTTATGGCTACCCATACCAAAGCACACCTGGACAAGGTGCTAAACGCATTTGCGGACATTGACCTTAAACTGAACCTTACATCCAAATAATCTACCTACCTATGAGAACTTATACTGACCGCATCTATAACGCGATGGCTAACCAACTGAACGAGCTGAATGTAAACAGCGGTTCACATGCAGAACAACTCAAAGAGTCGATCAAGGTCTGCAAAAAGGCAATGACAAAGCTTAAAAAGTTTATTTCAGGTTACGCTTTCGATAACGAAAATGAAGAGATCATCTTTTTTAAGGAGATCAAGCCTTTGTTTTACAGCAAGTACATTTATTTCATCAATGTCTATAATTTTCTGATGCAGTTCCCGGCCGGCGGTGAAGAGGCGGTCGTTAGTTATATCAATTTTCACTTGTCCGATCTGCAACGCTTTTTCGATAACAACAAGGCTTTCTATCAGTATTACCGTTCGGGCAGTTCGCAGTTGGATCAGGTATATTTTACACGCGGTGGCTTTGACGTGCAGATGGAACTGGAGGATTTTGAAGAAGATGAACTGTACAGTACCAGTCACGATTATAAGCTTTCAAAGATCATTGCCAACGAAAAGTTCCAGGACTATCTCCGGTCGGAGCATGCACGGGTCGGCAATGGTCATATCACACCCATAGAATCAGGCAAGATCTTCCCTTTTCAACACCCTAACTGGACAGCAAGCCCAACTGACGCCGTCGAACTCATTTACTCCCTGAAAGCGTCCGGGTCGGTCAATAACGGTAACGTAGATGTCAGCGAGTTGGTCGCCATCTTTGAATTTGTTTTTCAGATGGAGATCAAAGAAACCTATCATAAGATCATTGACATCAGCCGGAGGAAAAAGATGATCCCCATATTTCTCAGTAAGCTGACAGACGCCTTGCTTCGGCTGATCAATGACAAACTGAGCGCCTGAGCATCACGCGTTCAGCGTATTGTGATCCAATTGAGGCCATAATAACCATTCTATCAGGATAAACGACACAACCTGCGCAGGTGTTGTAATATAAGATCTTCAGCGCTCCTGACCTTTGTTTAGCCCGGCAGCATGGTGCTTCCGGGACTAATACAAAAGGTATGTTAAACGCTATTTCCTGGCAGCAATATCTGACTGCCATTTTACTATTGTGCGTTGCCTGGTATGCGTATGTCGGGCTTCGGTTCTATTCAAAAGAGATCGCTGCGAAGTTAAAGATCAAAGCGGTTGTTAAAAGTCAGCTGCCGCCGGTAGCCACCCGTTCAAATGTGGTTATGGGCGCAGCCAAAGCGGACCCGGATGCCGGTGTCCATCCTGCGGATGAGCTGATCTTCGGTTCGGCCGAACCCGACGACATCGATGATCAAACCCTGCCTGCCGGCCCTTCCGACGAACTGCTCGCTGAAGCAAAGGTACTGGTCACTGCCTACAGCGATAATAACGACAAGAGCGAGTTCCTTTCGCTTTTTAAACTACTGATCGGCAAATACGAAGTTTTCAGCGATGAGATCAGCCTGCCCGCGATCATACGACCGCTGCGCGAGTATGCAGAAAGCCGTTTACCTTTTTCCGTGAAAGAAACGGAATGGCCTTTAACCTTTTAATTCCACGAGTATGAAGACGAACATGAGAAAATTTTATGCGGTCGCGGTACTGCTGCTGCTGAACATATCGGCGTTTGCGCAAGATGGCAATGCCGGTATCAATGAGGCCACGAATCAGGTCAAAAGTTACTTCGCGACCGGCACCAATCTGATGTATGCGATAGGCGCTATCGTCGGCTTGGTAGGTGCGATCAAAGTTTATAAGAAATGGAACGATGGCGAAAATGATACCGGTAAAGTTGCGTCGAGTTGGTTCGGCAGTTGCATCTTTCTGGTTGTGGTCGCCACGGTTTTAAAATCATTCTTCGGCGTATGAGTTACCAGATCAACAAGGGCATTAACAAGCCCATCGAATTCAAAGGGCTGAAAGCACAATATATCGGTTATCTCGGCGGCGGCCTCGTGGCCCTGCTCGTGCTTTTCGCTGTGCTTTACCTTATTGGCCTGGCGGTTTACTTGTGCATTTTGGTTATAGGCGGTTTAGGAGGTGGCTTATTCTACAAGGTATTTCAGTTAAGCCATAAGTATGGCGAGCACGGCCTGATGAAAAGGAATGCCCGCAAGTATATACCGGATTATTTAAAATTCAGATCAAGGAGGCTTTTTTATGAAAAACGCTGAACAGGCATTTCCGATCTACAAAGTAGAGCATGACAGCATCCTTTCCATGCAGGGTGAACTGAGCATCGCTTTTGACATTCAGTTGCCCGAGTTGTTCACGCTGTCGAATGATGAATATCTCGCTTTCCATCAAACCTGGGTCAAAGCGATCAAACTGCTGCCTAAGAACAGCATTTTCCATAAACAGGACTGGTTCGTGGAAACCGCCTATCAGGCAACATTTGGTGATAAAACCTTTCTAAGCCATGCAAGTGAGAAGTTCTTTAATGAGCGTCCATATCTCGCTCATCATAGTCTGATCATCCTGACCAAAAGGCCTGAGAACTACCGTCAGGTGACCAGTGCGACGAGTAGTTTGCTGCGGAAGCGGCTTACGCCTGCGGAAAGTACCGATGCCGAACTTTTCAGAAATTTCAATGACAGCGCGGGGCAGTTCAAACGGGTCATGGAAGACAGCGGATTAGTAAAAATGCGCAGGCTCAGCGATGATGAGCTGGCCGGAACGCTGGTTTCCCCCGGTGTGCTGGAACAATATTGCTTTCTGCTCGGGCGCGATGATGAACCTGAATTGAAGGATATTCATTTAGCGGACGGCATACGTATCGGCGATAACAGCTGCCAGCTCTACACGCTGGCTGAAGCAGAATATTTACCTGCAATGTGCGGGCCACGGATCACCTATGACCAGTATAGCACCGATAAAACCAAATTCAGTACAGGATTTGCAAGTCCCGTCGGGGCCTTGCTTGACTGTAATCATATTTACAACCAGTACATTTTCATTGAAGATGGCGCCAAAACGATCAAAAAACTGGAAGCAAAAAAGCTGCGGCTGCAATCGCTGTCTGCGTATTCCCGCGAGAACGCTATTGGCCGTGATGCCACCCAGGACTATTTGCATGAGGCGATCAGCCAGCAGCGGCTTCCGGTAAAAGCGCACTTTAATATAATGGCCTGGACGGATGACGTCAAAAAACTTAAAGACATCAAGAACAAGGTAAGTTCCGCGTTGGCCCAACTCGATGCTCAGCCAAAGCAGGAGACTGATGGTGCGCCTCAGATCTGGTGGTCGGGACTGCCGGGCAACAGTGGTAATTTTCCGGTCAATGACACTTTTGACACATTCGTTGAGCAGGCCGCATGTTTTTTCAACCTGGAAACGAATTACCGCAGCAGCCTTTCACCCTGCGGCATCCGTTTGGGTGACCGCTTGTCGGGCAAGCCGCTGCACGTTGACCTGAGCGATGAACCGATGAAAAACGGTATCACAACGAACCGCAATAAATTTATCCTTGGACCATCAGGAAGCGGAAAATCTTTTTTTACCAATCATTTGCTGCGCAGTTATTACGAACAGGGCGCTCATATCGTACTGGTGGATGTTGGGCACAGCTACGAAGGGCTGTGCGAGTTCGTGGGTGGTTATTATTTTACTTACTCTGAGGACAGCCCGATCAGTTTTAATCCATTTTATGTTGGCGAAGGCGATACACTCGATACCGAAAAGCGGGAAAGCATCAAGGCGATGATCCTGGCGCTTTGGAAGAAAGAAGATGAAGGCGTGCAACGGTCAGAATACATTGCCATTTCCGATGCGCTGTTCCATTACTACGAACAGTTAAAAAGCTTTGCCTGCTTTGATACCTTTTACGAGTTTTTAAAAGGTCCTTTCTACGACACGATGAAGCAAAGCAAAGTCAAAGATCAGCATTTCGATATCGACAACCTCTTATTCGTTTTAAGGCCGTACTACAAAGGCGGCGAGTATGATTACCTGCTGAACGCTACCGAAAACCTCGACCTGTTGCATCGCCGCTTCATTGTTTTTGAACTGGATAATATCAAAGATCATCCTATTCTTTTTCCGGTGGTGACGTTGATCATTATGGAAACTTTTGTCAGCAAGATGCGGAAGCTGCCAAAAGAAACCCGCAAAATGATCCTGATCGAAGAAGCATGGAAAGCGATCGCCCGCGAAGGCATGGCCGAATACATCAAATATCTTTTTAAAACCGTCCGCAAGTACTTTGGTGAAGCCTTAGTTGTGACACAAGATATCGAAGACATCATCTCGTCGCCGGTCGTTAAACAAGCTATTATCAATAATAGCGATTGTAAAATTCTGCTTGACCAACGCAAGTATCAAAATGACTTTCCAAAGATCCAGCAATTGCTTGGCATTACGGACAAGGAAACCGCACTCATTATGAGTATGAACCGGGCCAATGACGAACGCTATAAATACAAAGAAGTATTCATCTCCCTCAATGGCCAATTATCGCGGGTTTACCGAACCGAGGTCAGCCGGGAGGAATATTGGACCTACACTACCGAATCAGCTGAAAAAGCAAAGGTGAAAAAGTACAAAGCAAAATACGGCGACATCCGCAAGGCTATTGCGGTGATCGTACAGGAAGAACAATTAACTAACTAAAATCAATGCAGTAT
This sequence comes from Mucilaginibacter myungsuensis, assembly GCF_015222005.1. Lineage (GTDB taxonomy): Bacteria > Bacteroidota > Bacteroidia > Sphingobacteriales > Sphingobacteriaceae > Mucilaginibacter > Mucilaginibacter myungsuensis. The sequence goes on from NZ_JADFFL010000005.1 coordinate 231,136, forward strand.
GAAAACGAATCTGATCAAATGCGTGGCAGTATCGACTGTCGTCATTTTTTCTGCATGTGGCAGTGAATCTCCGGATGGTATTTACGTAGCAAAATGGAAGAATGAGTTCTCTGTGGCTGACGACACCATAATTATAAAAGATAATATTGTAACCAAGCGTACAGGCTACCAAAAAATCAGGAATGGCAAATTAAAACCAAAAGAATGGAGCGTTCAAAGGTGGAGGTTTAATGACCCAGATTCGCCTGTTATTGAACCTGGTGAAAAAGAGATAAGTATTGGAACAACTACTTATAAATTGATTGAACCATGAAAAGATTAGCTGTAATTCTTACAATAGCACTGATTGGTCTTACTAATCGTTCTTCGGCCCAAATCGTCGCCGCTGAAGCGATCAAACTGGTCGTCAAAAAAGTCATCAAAGCGATCGATCTTAAGGTTCAGCGGATGCAGAACCAAACGATCTGGCTGCAAAATGCGCAAAAAACCATTGAAAATGAATTGTCCAAGTTCCGGCTCGACGAGATATCCAATTGGACGGATAAGCAGCGGGCACTATACGATGGATACTACAAGGAATTATGGAAAGTAAGATCAACGATAGCTTATTATCAACGGATCAAAGACCTCTCCATCCGGCAGATCGCTATGATCGGTGAATACAGACGAGCCTGGCAACTTATCCAGTCGGATAAGCGTTTCAGGCCCGAAGAGATCACAGAAATGGGACGTGTTTACGTTGGCATTCTTGAAGCCAGCGCCAGGAACCTGGATCAGATCATGATGGTCGTCAATCCTGGAAAAACGCAGATGACCGACCAGCAAAGGCTGGAAGCTATCAATCTGGCAGGTGACCGGCTTGATGAGAACTACAGTGACCTGAAGCAATACAACAATCAGAATATGCTTTTGAGTCTTCACCGCGGTAAGGACCTGAACGAGATACAAACCATCAAAAATTATTATGGCCTACATTAAAACAACCCTCTTGCTGTTGCTGATAAGTTCCGGCGTGCGGGCCCAGAGTTTTTCTGAATGGTTTCGCCAAAAAAACACACAGAAGAAATACCTCACCCAGCAGATCGCTGCGCTGCAGGTTTATAGCGGATATCTGTCAAAAGGTTATCGTATCGCTAAAGGCGGTTTGGGTTCTATCGGTGGCTATGTTGGCCGCGAATTCGACCTCCATGGCGTGTATTATGACCGGCTTGATCACGCGGGTATTGTTGTGAAAAGTGATCCTCAAACTGCGGAAATACTTCGCTGGCAAAGCGATATCATCAGCCAGTCAGAAAAGATCAGGAAGGTGGCCGGCCTGAACAGCAATGAAAAGGATTATGTCGGTAAAGTCTGCAAGGCATTGCTGGACGATTGTGAGGCAAGGTTGAATGACCTTGAGGTTATCCTCGGGGATCATCAAACAAAAATGTCTGACGAAGAAAGAATCCGGCATTTGGGGAGGCTTCACCAAGCTATGCAGGATAATTACCGTTTCTCCGCCACTTTTTTAGTACAAATTCAGCTTTATGTCAAGAACAAAAGCCAGGAAAAACAGGATGTTAACTCTTTGAATCAATTGTATGCAAATCAATAAAATTTTCGGAATGATGATCGCGTCAATACTGATCGTCTCCGCTACAGGTGTCCGAGCTTATGCTCAATCGACGGAGTTACAGCAATTGCTGCTGAACATCGAAAAGCTAACGCAATTCAAAGCTATACTTTCAGATATGAAGAAAGGTTATCAGATCTATCAGCAAGGTTATGGCACGATATCAAACCTTTCCAAAGGGAACTTCAACCTGCACAATGTTTACCTGACAGGCTTGATGGCGGTCAGCCCGGCGGTACGCAATAATCCAAGGGTCGGACAGATCATCGGGCAGCAAAACGATATTTTAAACGAATATCGCAGGTATTCCAATTTATTCAGGCAAAGCGGGTCTTTTAATAATAATGAGTTGAGCTATATGGATAACGTTTTCCGGCAATTGGTCAAACAAAGCAACGCTAACACAGATGATCTGGTGAGTGTGACCACTGCCGGTAACCTTCGCATGTCGGACGACGACCGGCTCCGGGCTATAGAGCGGATCTACAACGGTAGTGTTGAACAACTACAATTTCTAAGATTCTTTAACCGAAAGGCAGTCATCCTTAGCTTGCAGCGGAGTAAAGACCTCCATGATACCCGTTCACTTAAAAAACTCTACGCTATAAACTAAAGCCCACCAGCATGAAAAAGAAGATATTTTTCAGCGTTTTTTTGACGCTGACAGGGATAGGCATTCCCTTACTTTCCCGCGCCGACGGCCTCGCAGATGATATTCACGAACTTCAGAGCGTCCTCGATAGTGTATACAATGAGATGTTGCCCTTATGCAGTGACCTGATCGGCGTTGCCCGCGCGATCGCCGGTTTCGGGGCGCTGTGGTATATCGCCGCCCGAGTATGGCGTCATTTGGCCAGCGCTGAACCGATCGACTTTTATCCGTTGATGCGTCCTTTCGGATTAGGTTTGGCGATCCTGCTTTTCCCGACCGTGATCGCTGTGATCAACGGTGTGATGAACCCGGTGGTCAAAACTACCGCTGGCATGGTGAAAAATTCCGACGCAGCCATCGCTAAGCTATTGGCGCAAAAACAAGCGGCAATAGAAAAAACGGATACCTGGCAGATGTATGTCGGCGACGATGGTGATGGAGATCGGGACAAATGGTATAAATACACCCATCCGGAAGATAAAGATGGCAGCAACGATAAACTGTTAAAAGGTCTTGGCAATGATGTCAAGTTTGCTATGGACAAGGCCGGTTACAAGTTCAGAAATAGCGTAAAACAATGGATGAGTGAGGTGCTACAGGTCGTTTATGAAGCAGCTGCGCTTTGCATCAATACGATCCGGACGTTCTACCTCGTCGTACTTGCTATTCTGGGGCCGCTCGTTTTCGGCTTATCCGTTTTTGATGGCCTTCAGCATGTCTTGACCACCTGGCTGGCGAAATACCTCAATGTTTTTTTGTGGTTACCGGTCGCCAACATCTTCGGAACGATCATTGGTAAAGTGCAGGAAAACATGCTGAAGCTGGATATTCAACAGGTTAATAATGCCGGTGACACATTCTTCAGTTCTACGGACACCGCTTACCTCATTTTTTTACTGATCGGCATAGTCGGTTATTTCACTGTCCCGGCGGTCGCCGGTTACATCATCAATCCGGGCGGCAGTAATGGCCTGCTCAATAAAGTCACTAATCTTACACATATCGGCCTGAGTTCTGCGAGTTCGATGTCAACGACTGCCGGGGCAAACGCCGGTGAACGTATGGCCAGTGGTGCCACCAACATCATCAATACACCAAGCTATATCCGCGAAGGTTACCGGTCAGCAGGCAATGATCACCAGGCAGAAAAATTAAACGGAAATGCAAAAAACTAAAAGCTATGTTCACTCACCTCAAAAATATCGAATCTGCTTTTCAGCAAAATAAAAGGATCGTCGCCCTGGTTATCATCACCAGTGCTATCATTTCTGTCGCGGCGATATATTTCGCCTTTGCGGCTTACCAAAAGTCATCGGCGCATATTTATGTGCTGGCTAACGGTAAAGCACTGGAGGCTATAGCAGCCGACCGGAAAGACAACATTCCGGTAGAAGCCAGGGATCACATCAGGATGTTCCATCATTATTTTTTCACCCTTGATCCCGATGAAAAGGTGATCAACGGCAATATCAGTAAAGCGATGTATCTCGCGGATGAGACCGCCCGCACCCAGTACAATAATTTAAAGGAGAAAAGCTATTACAACAATCTGATCTCCGGTAACATCAGCCAGAGCGTAGCTGTTGACAGCATCCAGTTGGATATGAACAGTTACCCTTACGCTTTTAAGTGCTTTGCAACGCAAAAACTGATCCGCTCAAGTTCTACCATCTATAAAATGCTGATCACACAAGGCTACCTGAGAAACGTGAGCCGCTCTGATAATAATCCGCATGGTTTCCTGATACAGCATTGGGAGACTATTGCTAACCGCGACACCACCATTATCAGATAGCAATGTTCAGAAATATCATCGACCGTTTCAGCCGCTGGTTCAATGACCTGCGGGGCGACAGACCGGTATTCTACTTCTTCGGCTTTTGTCTGGTTTTTCTTGCATTGCTATGGCTATGCGTACGGTACGTTCGGTTTGACGGAAAAACCTACAACAACCGGTTACCCGGAAATATTGGCAAACCATCCGGCTTGCTACCAACTGATTCATTAACCCTTAAAAAACACTGATATGGAAAAGCAACGAAAATTCCTGCTCGTATTGCCTTTACTGGTCATTCCTTTCATCACAATGGCCTTTTGGGCGCTTGGCGGCGGCAAGTCCGGCCAGCAAGAGATTGTTCACAACTCCGGCCTGGACACTGATCTGCCGGAGGCGCAATTTAAGCAGAAAGACCGCTCAGATAAAATGGAGATTTACCAGACCGCACAGCGGGACTCATCCCAGGACGGCATCAGTCCGGCATTTCTAAAGTCAATTGGCATGGACAAAACGCCAACCCAAGATCCGGTAACGACGCCGGATGACCAGGCTCAAAAGATACAGACCAAGCTGGCTATGCTGCATAAGCAACTTGATCAGCCACAGAACCCTGTTGAACCCGCCGCTTCCTACGATTATGGTGAACCAGAGAAGGTCAGGCAAATCAAGAAAATGATGAACAGAGCCAATACGGAGAATAATAAACCTGACCCTGAAATGCAGGAACTGAGTAAAATGCTGGATAAGATCCAGGCAATTCAAAACCCTTCGGCAGTGCAGACCAAACCTGCTGTTACTGAATTTGCAAAACCATTTCGCGCTATTCCGGCCGTGATCGACGGTAAGCAAAAAGTGGCAGATGGTGCTTCTGTTAAGCTTCGCCTGACCGACACGGCGACGATCAAGGGCCAGTTATTGCCCAAAGGGCAGGAAATATTCGGCTCGTGTCAGATCACTAATCAGCGGCTGCTGCTTACTATTCAAAACATCCGGCTGGATAAACAGATCGTGCCGGTCAGCCTCGTCGTATTCAGTTTGGATGGTATGCCGGGCATCCCCGCGCCCGAAGCGGAACTGGCAGGTGCTGCCGGGAATGGAGCAGACAATACCATTCAAAGTATGCAATTGCTCACCATGGACCAGAGCCTCGGCGTTCAGGCTGCTGCGGGCGGCATCAATGCCGCAAAGGACCTTTTCAGCAAGAAGATCAAAAAGATCAAAGTTAAATTGAAGGATGAATATCCGGTTCTTCTAAAGATCAATCGTTAATTAAATCAAATATTATGAACACGGAAAATTTAAGCTATCTGCAAAAGCAATTGCTGAACCTTGGGTTCGGTGAAAAATTGAATGATGAACTGGCAAAAAACATTAAAGCCGGAAAAAAAGAATTCACGCTGACCACTGATCAGGAATACAACAAGCAAAGTGTAGATTACACTTTACACTACAAAGAAGGCAAAACCAATGAGATGTATTTCTTTAATAAATACGATGCCTCGCTGCGGGAAAAGGACATGCAGCAGACCTTTTACATCAACAAAATTGGCGGCATTACCGCGAAGGAAGCCTACAACCTGATGGAAGGCCGGGCAGTGTACAAGCAACTGGAAAATCTGGAAAATGAAAAGTACAATGCCTGGATCGTGATCGATAAAGAGAATAAGACGGAGAACGGTAATTTCAAGCTGAAGACCTTCGGTGACGGCTGGAATTATAAGCCGGAACGTGCCGTGGATAAGATCGACATCGTAGGTATAAACGAAACCGGTGCCCGTGACAAACTCATGAAATCCCTTGAAAAAGGGAACCGTCATCAGGTAAGTGCGATGAAAGATGGTAAGGAAGTAAAACTGTTCCTTGAAGCCAACCCGGCCGAGCATCGTGTTAACCTGACCAATTGGAAAGGCGAAGCTCAGCAATTGGAACATTACAAGAAGGCGGATCTCAAGAACGACAGTAAGAAAGATCAGAAACAAGCGCAGGGCCAGGAGGCTGCGCCCGAAAAAAAGTCACGCAAAGGCGCTAAAATGAAGGTATAATTTTATATTGTGCCCACTGACCAGCGTTCCGCCGGTCAATTGTGATAAGGTTCCTCTAAAAAAGAAATAGATAAGCAGCCGTGGGTATGAAAATACTTGCGGCTTTTAATTTAAAAAATAAGTTTCCTCTACGTTCTCTTAGAACAAGCCTGGGCGCTATCTATAAGTTTGGCAGCTTAGGTTTCAGACTGTTATTTCTATTACCTTTTCCGTCCTTTTAAGTTCGTTCAATCGGTGTTTGTATTTGGCCAGGCCAATCTTGATTGATGATACAATGCGGCTTTTGCCTGCAAGTCTACAAAATGTGCAATGCCTTTTTCCTGGTAAACGGTCAACGTTTCTAATGTTTTGTAAACCACTTTAAGTAATCTTCTTGCTACTGCAACAATCGCCTTTTGCGCTTTCATCCGTTTGCGTAGCTTATCAAATAACGCATGCCAATAAGACTTTTTTATTCTGACGGCAGCCCATGCTGCACCGACTATAGCAACACGTAGGTAGTTGTTTCCTTTTCGAATGGCTGTATTCATACGCTTTCCGGCACTTTCATTATTCCCGGGTGCGATACCGCACCATGCGGTAAAGTGATCTGCGGTTGGGAAGCGGCTCATGTCGTTGCCTGCTTCACTGATTATGATTTCTGCTGACTTGACACCTATCCCGCTGATACTGTCGAGGCAATGAAATGCTTCTGCGTAATGTTGGGCAATAATTTCGTTGATTGAGGTGTCTAAAAAGTCGATCTGTTTTTGAACATGATCGTAATCGTTCAGCAACATTTGAAGTTGCGTATGATGATACGGCTGTAATGTGCCGTCCAATGCCTTGATAAGCAATTCTTTCTTTTCCTTAACTTTTCCTCTGGCACAATTTAAAAGCTGTTCATGATCGGTTACGCCTTTGGCTAACAAGCGGATCATGTCCATTGCCGACAATGTATTGATTGAACTTATTACAGACCGCAATTTAATATTGTTGCTTTCCAATATTTTCAGCAACCTGTTCCGAATACGGTTAAGCTGCCATGTGTAAAACAGCCGGTTCCGACAATAATCCCTAATAATCCTTTGTGTAAAGTCAGGCATAAAGCTTGGCCTGACCAATCCGTGCAATAATAAAGTACAAAGCCATTTAGCATCCTTTCGGTCGGTCTTTCGCTTGGGCATTTGCTTGATATGAACGGGATTTGCAACTACAACCTCAATTCCGGCCTCTACCAATATCGCGTATAAACTCATCCAGTAAATCCCCGTGCTTTCCATTAAACAGTGCCCGACATCGTTTTCCTGTAGCCAGTCCCTAATCTCTTTGAGTTCGCAGGTGAATGTACCGAACTCTCGGAGTTTCTGATCGCCGCCATCTTTTGAAGAAATAAAACCAACGATCTTGTCTTTGTGCATGTCAAGTCCGCAGGCTTTATCCAACTGTGGCCTGATGTTCACATCTTCATTAACTTGCTGTTTCATAGACTATTGTTTTGTTGTCTATAAATAACGGTTTTAACCTTTGGCTTGGTGTCTTTTAAATTGAGAAAACAGATTATCGAATGTTACGATCATCCAGAGCGCATTTGCGTTATCAAACTCTTTACCGGAAATGCGGCTCTGCCTGATGTTCAGATAGCTTGCACTGAATTTGATGTTCTTAACTACTTCATAAGCAAACCCGAAGCTAATACGGTTCTGGTCAAATACATTAGGATTGCTTTTAACCGCTTCTCCAAACTGAATGAACACTTCGTCCGACACAAAAACTGACAAAGGCTTTTCATCGGAAATCACATGTAGCAGGGGCTTTTCAAATTTTAACATATAACGCACCCGCCAGTTCGGCAGATAATCACCATTATATTTGAGATCACGCATGCGATATTCTAAACTGTAACGATTGCTGTAGTTAAATAGTCGTGATTTCTGTTCGTTTTCTGCCCTTAGTGAAATACGGTATTCTTTAACACCTTCATCCTTAACCTCTGATGGGGCATTATAAAAAAGATGAGAATCGAAATAGCCTACAGGCGACAACGATACGCGGGTTGTTTTGGATAGCGTGTAACTCAACCACGGCCAAATGCTAAAAAAGTGTGGTGCAGAAAATATATTGCCTGTTCCTGCGTCTTGTGTCCGTTTTTGTAGGAATACCTCCCATTTCAGTTTGCTATTAATGGTATCGGCTAATACAACCCGTGCCCAAAAAACGCCATGATTATAGGTCTTTTGACCGTAAGAAACAGATGCAATAACGCAAGCAAGTAATGTGATGATAAGGTGCTTTTTCAATGTCTATAAAATTAGTAGACAAAAATAATCGAAAATAGCGAACTGCCTAAACTGTTTGCATTTTTATCAGCGCGGGTGTTTTCTTTAAATCATGAAACTTAGGTTAAAGGTCCCCGGCAGCGAGTGTTCGGGGACTTTTATTTTTCCTTGATACGGGGGTAAAACTTATTTTTCCCGCTAATACTGAAGACAATTTTGAGCACATCGAGCAGATGTAAAATGCCTGCATGCACAAGATGTAAATTTACTGACCGAGTTGATGAGCGCAGTTAGGTGTTCGTCTGACCCAGTTTAACATAAGCCGCCAGCGAGGATAAAGCGGTGAATGCCCGGCATCGGGTGATCCGGTTGTTATCGCCGTCATAAAACACTTCAGCATAAAAATCCGGGTGGCTATACAATGCGACCTTCAATCCTTTCTCCAGACGTACATCAATAAAATTGCCGTTAACGGCTACTGAGGTTTTTTCTTCAGGGGAAAGTGTATTGAATTCGTCAAGCGTCATCATAATTCGTAAGATTCCCTAAGATAGACAAACAAACCCGGACGGATGTCATCCAGTTGTGAGACCCGGATGTGATTTTCGAACTTTTTACCCGCTGCCACACTTTTAATGACCGGTTTTTCCGGATGCGGCACGTTGGAATAAAATTTCAGGTCAAGTTCTTTTTTCATGGGCCGGATAATAAGGAAACCCACCCGCCGGGTAAAAACAATGCAATTGGGCGTTACGCCGATCAACACTTTTGGCCAGTCCGCTACTTCGGCCAGGATCCTGTCAAAGACAAGCACCAGTTCCGCTGAACGTCCCTCAAATAAGCTATCCAGACTGACCCGTGCGCAATAATGGCGGTAGTCTGCCCAGGGCAGTTCGCGGTCACATGTCGGGCAGGTCCAACTCATAATGATGAAACCCTATGGCGGGCAACTTGTTTATTAATAGTTCAGTTCAGGAAATAGCGATCCTGATCCCGAGTTAAGATCTCGCCTGTTCCACTGTGATCTTTAATGTTTCGGGTAAACAGGGTCTGCTTTGCAAAAACGCAGCACGTTCTGTTCCCGTCAGGCCTTTATCCAGCCACGTTTTGATATCACCGCGCTCAAGTATCGCCGGCATCCGATCATGGATCTCGGCCATCGCACGATTGGGTGGCATGGTGATCATGGCGAACGTGGGTATCAATAACGTAGTGGGTATGTCCATCCAGATATCCCAAAGACCTGCGATGTAGAAAGGTTTGCCATCGACGCGCTCTACCCGGTATAGTTTTTCCTGCTCTTTATTGTATTCGAAAAAGGCCTGGATGCGGATCACGCAATGCTTCCTGCCCAACAGGTCTTTCCACGTTTTTCTGTTATGCAGATTTTCAATCCTGGCGTGTTTATACTTATCATGGATCTTGTCATCCTCCGGGGTTAAAAGGCCCCAGCGGAACTGCTGCACCTTATCAGGCATCGCGTCCGTTACTACCGGTAACATTGAACCCGGATTACCTGTGCCATTCGGTTTGGGTTTGAACTGGCGGCCGTCCCGGCCGGTGATCACAATATCTTTTTGTTCGCCAACTAATACTCTTCCACACATAGTCAAAAATTAACGAACAAAAATACTAATTATTTTAGTAATTAATATTTTTACGTTCTAAATAATTTAGTCGGTTCTTTTGTAAGCGTAATACCAATCTTCTTCTTTCGAAGATAGTGGCTTAAGGACCCGGCTATCGAATTTCTCATCCATGAAGAACGTTTTCCAATGGCTTGATTCGGAGACCATATGCCTTACCGTAATGGTAATAGTAAGATCAGACCTGCCGGAACGTTTGAGACCTGCCGCCAGCACGATACAAACCTTTCTTACGAACTCGTCGATATTAGCCTTTTTAGCTTCAGGGGGATAAAAAACTTCTTTATAATATTCCGGCTCGAACCGCCTGAGGTCAATAGACAAGCCCCTGTTAGGATGGAACTCGAAAAGGTATTGCAGATCATACTGCGTGATCTTATGCAGGAGTTTGCTGTTGTTCCAGACCCAGGTCATCAGTTCTCTTTTCAGTTCCTCAAAAAATTTTCCTGCGTAATAACTCATTTGGCGACGACGATATCCCTCCAGTTAGTGGTGTATTGTTTACTCAGAAATTCCTGCTTCATTTTCCAGGTCTTCGCATAACCTTCAGCAGCGACCCGCAGTGCACCGCGCCCGTAACGGGCATTTATGTCATCCATGAGGCCACTAAGCGCCTGCTGCTTGCTGTTGTCATAATTGCTGAACAGGTTATACTGCACTTCACCTGCCGGAATGATCCCGGTAGCCCTGACGCCGGTCTTCAGGTAATTATACCCGGGCTGATAGATGGCCCTCAGAGCCTGCACACAGATCCGCGTCAACTCCTGGGTGCTATTGGTAGCGAACGAGACCTTCACCGTGATGCTCGGGTAATGCTGGTCATGCGTCACGTTATGTTTATTGGTGCGGAGGTAAATGGTCAGGGCCATGGCCATACTTTTTTGCTGCCGGAGTTTAACGGCCACGGTCGCCGCGTGCATCGCTGTGGCTTCCTCGATCTGGCCCAGTTCGGTCTGGTAAGTATTAAAGCTTTGGCTTGACTCGATGCCCTTGGAGCGATCGGCCACATCTTTGATCACATTGCAGGGTTTGCCCCACAACTCCTGGTGCAGCCGCCAGCCCTGTACGGTCATGTGCTGACGCACAAGATCCGGTTTCAACCTGCGGAAATCTTCCGCGGTGGTCACACCCAGTTCCGTTAACTTTTCATAGTATTGCCGTCCCACGCCCCAGACATCTTCGATCGGGAAAGTTCTGACCACCTCATCGATCTTACTTTCCGTATCCAGTACCAGGAAGTTACGGCCCATTTTTTTGGATGCTTTATTGGCCAGCTTAGCCAGCGCCATCGTGGGACCTACGCCTACGGTGATCGAGAGGCCGGTGTCTCTCATCACATTCCGGCTGATCGTGGCCACGTGCTTTTCAAGATCTATCGCTTTGATATTACCCAGTGCCAGGAATGCTTCGTCGATACTGTACACCATCAGCATATAGGTATAACGTGCGAGGTTATTCATCATCCGGGCACTCATATCTGCATAGAGGGCGTAGTTGCTGCTGAAAATTACCGCATCATGTTCTTTCAGGGTCTTTCGTACCAGGAATTCCGCGTCACCCATTTTAAGCCCGATGGCTTTGGCTTCGTTGCTCCGGGCAATGACGCAGCCGTCATTATTCGAAAGCACAACGACCACTTTACCGCGTAAAGATGGGTTGAACAGCGTTTCGCAGCTTACATAGCAATTATTGATATCAACATGCGCAAACACGGCCGTACCTCCCTGTTTTTTGCTGCGGTTGTAACAGCGGGTTCAGCGTTAGCATGACCACACCCCAGCATTCCCATTTTTGTTCATCTTCAACGATAACGCTGTCCGCCTGCGTATTTGCTTTTAAAACCAACCTGTTCTTTTCAGGACAGTATTCACGCACGTAAAAGTCGCCTTCATGAAAAAACACAACGATGCAACCGGAAACCGGTGATAAGGACCGGTCGATGATCAGGATGTGGTCTTCCAGGATATGATAAGCGGTCATGGCTTCACTGCCCATGCGCATGTAATAGGTATTGTCCGGATCTATCACGATAATATCGGTGACATCAAGGGTGGGTTCCTCATGTGTAAGCATCGGCAGGCGGAAGCCCAGCACATCTCTTTTTGTCGCCTGTTTTTTGATCCTTAACATGAATTTTTCTTTTTGAAGCCTCAAAATTATGGAAAGGTTTTTTACATTTGCTAATAATTTTAGTAAATAAATATTCCTGTGAGCTGTGACCAATGGAGGTATAGTGACGGGTTACCATTTGAAGATCAAGGATGTTACAGTTCATGACCACAGAGATGAAGGCCTGGCTTAAACACCGGGACGGCAGCAGCAATGTGATCCGCATCTTACCAGATAGGAATGGTCCGGCTGCACAATTTTATCTGCTGTTCACTGCCTATGATGCATACCCCGCGGATCTGGGCAGGATCTTATTTGATGCGGACGGATACTGGATTTATGACGGGGATGAACTAAAGGTAGAGCAGCAGGAACAGGTCGCCGGAATGATCATGGGAACTGCAAGGAGATAAATAAGCTGATCAGAAACTGATATGAAAAAGAACATTGATCTCGAACTGACCAGTGCTGAAAAACAGCAACTGAGAGAACGAAAAGTAAGCCTGAAAGCATTGCGGGATCATGCCCCCGATGAGATCGCGGCTATGATAAATGCTTCAGCAGAGCGGACTAAGGAGTTGTTTGCCCTGATCGAATTTCAAAGTATTCCCTCACTCGGGCTCGGTTTCGCAAAGGAGCTGATCGTCCAGGGCTATTACGCACTCGATCAATTGAAAGGTAAGAGCGCGGTTGAATTATTTGATGCCTATGAGATGCACTGCGGTTGCTGGGCGGACCCGTGTGTGGAAGATTCTTATCGGCTGTTGGTTCATTACATTGAACACCGGGATGAAAGCAAGCGCTGGTGGGATTTTACGAAAGACCGTAAAGCTTATCGTGCGGAGTTCGGCTTTCCCGCCGACCGGCCGGTAGTCGCCTGGTACGAGACGGGAAAATACCCGAAGGCAGACGCATACATGAAAGGATAAAATATGGAACAAATGGCATTATTTCCGGAAGCCGGCCAGAGTAAAGGTCTGCCTAAAAATTTCCTGGAATATTTTCCGGAACTGATCGGGGCGCTCCAAGGCCGTCAACTCCTGAAGAAGTTCATTGAGAAAACACCCTGGAAGCAGACCATTCAAAAACTATGGGATAAAGAATATTTGACACCGCGTCTGACCTGCTGGTATGGCGAAACGGACCGTATAGCGGGAACGTTACCCTGGACACCGGAGTTACAGGCAATCCGTGACATAGTCGAGCCATTAGCAGGCATCAGTTTTAATACGGTTTTACTGAACTACTATCGCGACGGCAACGATTCGGTGGCCTGGCACAGCGATAAAGAAAGCATCATGGGCAGCCAGCCGGTGATCGCTTCCGTGAGTTTTGGCGAGGTACGCAGTTTTGATATCCGTAATAAAGCCGATCATTCGGAAAAATATTCCGTGCGGCTCGAACATGGCTCATTCCTGTTAATGAAAAGCGGGTTACAGGAAAACTGGGAACATCGCATCGCCAAATCAAATAAACCAATGAAGGCCCGGATCAACCTGACGTTTCGTTCGGTGATCTGATATTTTACCAACAATATTAATTTTTAAATCAACCCTGAATTATCTTAGCAGCATGAAGAAACTGTCCGTTATTTGCCTTTTAGGTCTTTCGATCACCCTGATCTCATGGGGATTCAAAGGTCATCGCGCCATCGCTACCATCGCACAGAAACACCTCAGCAGCAATACTGCATACGTGGTTTCGGCTTATCTGAAAGGCGAAGGCATGGCGGATGTGGCGACCTGGGCAGACGAGAATAAGAACCCCAAAACCGCAGCCTGGCATTACGTGAATCTGCCCTTGGGGTTGACCCGTGAGGCATTTGTAAAAGCAATTAGTGAGAGTGATAATAATGTTTATACGGCCATCCTTAAAACGGAAGCGCAATTAAAAGATAAGAACTTATCCTCAGAACAAAAGTATGAGGCATTGAAATACCTGATCCATTTGGTGGGCGACGCGCACCAGCCCATGCACGTTTCCCGTAAAGAAGATAAGGGAGGTAATACGATCCAGGTACGCTTTGACAACAAAGGCACCAATCTGCATAGCCTTTGGGATAGCAAACTGATCGATCACGAAGGTTTGAGTGAGAGCGATATAGCTAAAAATTATGATGTGGCGACAGGCACTGAGATCAAACAATGGCAATCGGACAGCCCGATGGAATGGCTTTGGGAAAGCTACCAGATCAGCAGCGAACTGTATATGAATACAAAGCCCGGCCAGCAGATCGACGAGGCTTATTACCAAAAATATATTACGGTCATCCGTAAACGCGTGGACCAGGCTGGCATCCGCCTGGCAGGTGAACTGAATAAGCTTTTTAATTCAGCTACGCCACCGACCGCTACCACGGCAACGGCAGTGCCGCAAGTGGCCGCTACCGTTACGAACATCAAGTTAGAGGATGTGAAAAATGCCATAGGCAAAACGGTTACGACGCAAGGCAAAGTGTTTAGCAGCAAGGATATCGGAAGCATGGTACTGGTTAACTTAGGCGCGGCTTATCCGAATCAAATGCTGACCGTTGCACTCAAAGGTAAAGCCAAAGAACTCGGCGCTCAACTGGAAAACAAAATGATCACGGTGGAAGGTGACGTCATCGATTATAAAGGTAAACCTGAGATCATCATTACCGACCCGGCCAAGATCAAATTCTGATATGAACGAGCCATTTCTTTTGACCGTCAAATATGCAGGATCTGAACACGAACTTAAAGCACGTTTTGAGCGATGGGGATATACCCATCGCATCGCTGTGCTGATCGATGAAGAAACGGTGATCTTCGAGCCTGACGAAGAAGGCAGCTACCGGGCGCTCGGCAATTCGACCGCGCCGGTCGGCCTGATGCAGGCTATCGCCGAGAAGCTGCGGGCTTTGCAATCTTAATCCTCGATCGCTTCGATACCCTGCTCCTTTAGTTTTTGCAAGGTACTTGTCATGGAAGCTATTTGTTCTGAGGAGTGTCCCTGCCAGATGGTAACCTCACCCACAACTTTAAAAGGCTGCTTAGAACGGTAAGACATGGTCGGATTACCGGGAAATTTCTTATCGGTCAGGTTCGGGTCGTCTTCAAGTGTGCCGGTCGGTTCTACCAGATATATCCTTTCCGGGCCGTCGCCGACCGCTAATTCCGCACCCCAAACCGCAGGATCGAGTGTAGCGGCGAGGTAGATGTATTTGGCTCGGTTCCTTTGACCGTAATTGGAAGGAACCCCGACTTCGATAAGGTCGCCCATTTTAAGATCAGCTTTTGTCCCGTGGAAATAAGTTTGTGAAAATGGTGTATGCATTTCCGAAAATAGCACGTCAAAACCTGTGTACGGCAGGATCGCAACTATATTTTTTCAGATGCAATAGCATTCCGGTCAAGACGTTATCTTTACAACAGGCAAAAGGAAATCCTTGATCCAACAAATCACCATCCTGCGTGTTTATGCCGCATGGAAACCACCAAACACCGTTATTCAGATACCGAACTTGAGGATTTTAGAACACTCATTGAAAACAAGCTGACCGCCGCTAAAGAAGAAATGGCCCATTTAAGTACCTCGTTAAGCCAGTCAGACGCCGATGGCGCTTTTCATACCCTGGAAGATGGCGCGGCTACGCTGGAAAAAGAGACCAATCATCAGATGGCCGGCCGCCAAAAGAAATTCATCGAACAGTTAGAAGCAGCTTTAGGAAGGATAGCAAATAAAACTTACGGAGTTTGCCGTACTACGGGTAAACTGATCCAAAAGGAGAGGCTGATGGCCGTTCCGCATACCACGCAAAGTATGGAAGCAAAAATGCGTCAGAATTGAAACCGTCCTACATCGATTTTGACAACTCCGGATATGACTGGAAACCTGATATCGATTACCGGGCACATCCAGAATTTTACCATGTAGGCAAGGGAGAACAGGGCGTATTGATCTGCGAGCCTTATAAAAGCGAAATCGGGAAATTCTGGCGATTTAAAACAGTGGCCATCGCCGAAGAAAGCAGCCGTAAGATATTTGATTTGTTTAACAATTACCTGGATAAAGATGATTTTGTTGGTGCGGATATGGCACGCAAATACCTCCAGATGGGTTATACCCGTGCACGCCGCTATGCCAATTACAAAGGCGGCAAAAAATACGATGCTGACCATAATTATAAGCCATTGGAGCGCGGGACGGGTGATCCGGAAAAGGCTGCGGCAGCAGCCGTGTTCTATGATAAATACAAAGCAGCCGAGGCAGAGCCAAAGTATGCTACCCTAAAAAAGCAATGGAAGCATGAACGGGGTTAAAAAACAGAACCTTCCTGAAAAGCTATGCGCTACCTGTGGTAAGCCTTTTACCTGGCGCAAGAAATGGGAAAAGGTTTGGGAAGAAGTGAAATACTGCTCTGAAAGATGCAGGCGTCAGAAAGCCGACCGCTGAAAGGCAGGGATCTCCACAGAAGATGATTCCTTTCAAGATCATCGGATGACAGGGTCCCAAACGGACCTGTGGGCCGGATCCTCAATTTGGGCACCCCAGTCATGCATCGCTTTCAGTACCGGAATAAGTGTTTTTCCAAGCTCACTTAGTTCATATTCAACACGTGGCGGCTTTTCCATGTAACTGTGACGGATAATCAAACCGTCCTCTTCCAATTCCTTCAGTTGCTGGCTCAATATCTTGCGGGAAATGTCGGGCATTTGTACGGCGAGTTTGCCGAACCGCACTTTTACACCTGTCAATATTCTGATCAGCACGATGGGTTTCCATTTTCCCCCGATATATCCCATAGTACGGACAACCGCACAGTTATCCGGGTTTTGCATCATCTTTCTCATTAGTTACCTCTTTGTTACCACTAATTGCCTTTAGTTACGAGTTTGTAACCACTAATCCGTTCTGCTTCGAGACAGACCTGCTCAGGCTTTAGTTTCTTTGCGAAACAAAAGTAATAATTATTAAACATGAGTGATCAACAATTACAGGGCAGAGACCTTGAAGGAAAAATTGCATTAGTAACAGGTGGCACAAAAGGGATAGGTAAAGCGATCACCGCACGCCTGCTGTCAGCAGGCGCAACTGTGGTCGTAACAGCACGGAACGAGCCGGAAGAAGTGGACAATTCCTATCATTTTATTGCAGCAGACCTATCAAAAGCTGACGAGGTGGCGAAAGTTGCGACCGAGATCAGTAACAAATTTGGTGGTGTCGATATCCTGATCAATAACATGGGGGCGAACACATTTCCGGGAGGTGGATTCAGCGCATTAAACGACGAACATTGGTACCAGGCGCTGGAGGTCAATCTGCTGTCTTCAGTACGTTTAGACCGCGCTTTGTTACCTAAAATGCTGGAAAAGAAAAGCGGCGTGATCATTCACATCTCGTCAACCAGCGGGCAATTTCCGATCTGGGAATCTACCATGGCCTACAGCGCGGCAAAAAGCGCTTTGAATACGTACAGCAAGTCATTAGCTGACGAGGCCGGGCCGCATGGCATCAGGGTAAATACCGTATCGCCGGGATTGACCAAAACAGAGGCGATGTCCAGCTTTTTGACCGATCTGGCGGGACAGGCCGGGATAACATTTGAAGAGATGACCCAAAAGCTGTTCGACCGGGTTGGCGGCGTGCCGCTGGGCAGAATGGCCGAGCCGGAAGAAACCGCGGAACTGGTATACTTCCTGGTATCTCCAAAAGGGTCGTATATCACCGGGGCAAATTATTTTATTGATGGCGGGAACTTCCCGGTAGTCAAATAATGATCATGAACCTGCGGGTAGAAATCTTTAGGTCAGTTAAAAGACGATCTGAATTGTACAGGAGATAGATTTGTCTTTGTTTTGAAAAGGCGACTGAAAGACTGTGAATGCTCAAAGCCTAAAGAAAAGGCAACTTCACTGATGGTCAGGTTGGTAGTAGACAGCAATTCCTTGGACCGCTCGATCAGTTTATGATGGATATGCTGCTGGGCGTTCAATCCGGTGAGCGAACGCAGCATATCACTTAAATAGTTGGGTGTGTAATTCAATTGCTCTGCCAGCTCCTGCACAGTCGGAAGACCACGGTTAACAGGTTCCCGATCTTTGAATCTGGTATTGAGCAGTTTTTCAAATTGCTGAAGCAGATCGTTCGTAGCTGCCTGGCGCGTCAGGAACTGACGCTTATAAAAGCGCTTAGCGTAGCTTAATAATAGCTCAATTTGAGCGATGACCACTTCGTGGCTGAAATCATCTATGCGGCTGTTAAGTTCGTCTTCGATGATCATAAAAATGGACGACACAGTTGCCCGTTCTTTTTCAGACAAGTGTAGTGCCTCATTTGAAGCATAGGAAAAGAAACCATATTGTTTGATCTTGACAGCAAGCGGATAACCCTGAAGAAAATCCTGGTGAAAGATCAGCGAATACCCTTCATTGCCCTTATAGATCGCCGTACTTCCGACGATCTGACCGGGTGCTGTAAAGACCATACTTCCTTCATCAAAATCATAATAACCTTGCCCATACCTGAACTGGCCACCTAATTTACTGACAAAAGATATTTTGTAAAGCGTGGTTACATAACTGACCGGAAGTTTGCTCAAGTTGATGCGTTCTTCGCGGGTATCCAGCAACGTGATCAGCGGATGAGCCGGTCCGGGAATACCCAGCATACGGTGTATCTCGGTGATCGACCCTAACCTGACAACTTTTGGCGTAACGTTCTTCATAATGTAAGGTAATAAATATGACCAGATCCGGTAACAGGATATGGTCATATCTGAATTTACAAATAAGGTTAATTCTGAGGTTTGTTACCACGGCAACGGGCCTTCAGGTCCTGTAAATCCGCCCGTAGGGCCGTCCGTCTCCAAAGCCACGCGAACAGGCTCGCGCGAGCCGACCTCTAAACTATCCGTTCCCTGAAAATTATTTAGTGCGGTAGCCGTATAACCCGGGCTGGTCGAGTTTACTTTAATACCTTCTTTTTCCAATTCCAGGGCAAAGGCTACGGTAACAGCATTCAGGGCTGTTTTAGAAGCTGCGTAAACGATCCCGAAATGCTCTCTGGCCCAGCATTCAGGGTCTGAGATCCAGGTCAGTGAACCCAGTCCGCTGGATACGTTGACGATACGTGCCGACGTCGATTTGCGTAGTAAAGGCAAGGCAGCCTGCGTCATGGCGATAACGCCGAACACATTGGTCTCCCAAACGGTGCGGACTTCATCCAGTGAAACGTTCACAGCCCTCCCTGTACTCATCAGTTCCTCCGGGTTTTTAGGCGCTGTCCCGCCATGAGAAATACCGGCGTTATTGACGAGCAGGTCAAGTCTGCCGTATTCCTTCCCGATACGTTCGACCGCCGAATTAATAGTTAATTGCTGCGTTACATCCAGTTGGATAGCTTTCGCATTTTCGCCGATCTTTAAAACTGCTTTTTCACCGTTCTCCAATTTACGTGAACCCACGTATACAATATAGCCATTAGCTGCAAGTGCTTTAGCAATTTCGTTACCTACGCCCTGGTTCGCGCCGGTTACCAGTGCGACCGGTTGGTTGTTCGTTGATGATGTCTGATCTTCCATAAGAATAAATGAATAGTATGTAAGCAAAAGTAGCTATTCATCCTGTTGACAGCGTAACCAAAACAAGGACATTTGTAACCAAACCCAAGATCATCGATCCTACAGAATGCTCTATTTTGAAAAAGTCAGAGAAGATCAGCATGAAGAATGTGATAGGTCGCCAGATCTATGGAGGAAAAGTGGCTGTAACCAGCCTGGCGCAAGAGGGTCACCAGTTGCCCCCGATGATACGTCGAATGGTTAACAATATGGGCAAATGTTTGATAGTACCGCATCTGTCCGGTGTTGCCATTGGGATAGATGAAACTGACCGGTCGCATAAGTTCTTCTTCCGGATGACTATTGATATAGCTTTCCAACCCGTTAGACGCTGCCGTCCAGATCGCTAATAATTCGTTTTTCGTGCCCGTAAAATTTGCTGACAGGTAAACCGGATCAGCCGCACCGGTCCAAAAATTTATCCAGATCTTTTCAGCGCTGGCGATGTGTACAGCGGTTTGTTTGATACTTGAAAAGCTGCTTTTGTTTACCAGTTCCCATTGCTCGTCAGTGATCTGGCTCAGCCAATCCATTGCCTTTTGATCTGCCCAGCTGTTATAAGCTGCCAGATCAGTAAAATATTGTTTCAACATGGCTTTTTGCTTAAGCCTTTGCTAATGTGGCAAGGAGTTCCGGTAAGGTAGTAATACCCCAGTGTTCAACATATCTGCCGTCTTTGATCCTTACCATGTCTATCACTTCGATACTGATGGTTTGTCCGGTTGCAGGCACCCCTAACAATTGCCCCGTTTGCTTACCGCTGATGGTCTTGCGGGTAGTGACCATATCGCCTTCGGCTACCTGGTCGTGGATGATCACTTTCAGATCAGGTATTGCCGGGCGTAAGGCCTCGTTGAAGAACCAGATCATTCCCTGTGGTCCATTATCCATACCGGCCGGGGCCGACCGGTTGATGAAATTTTCGTCCATAAGTGCGTTAAAACTGTCGACATTTCCCTGTCCGATCACTTCCTGATTAAAGCGACGCACTACTGCTTTATTGTTTTCGATCATCGTTTCCATATTTATGTTGTTTGATGATACAAAGGTACCGGCCGTTAGCAGGTGCGGGTTAGGGCCGGACGTTCAGACGTTACGGCACACCGTTCAATTGCTGCTGCTGGTAATCGCTCGGCGTATGACCAAAATGGTTACGGAAGGCCTCCGAAAAACTGGAATGATTTTGATAACCAACTTTCAGGTAAACACCTGACGGACTTTCTCCTCCGGATCGGAGCAATTCGGCAGCCATCTCCAGCTTTCGGTTGAGCAGCCATTTTTGAGGAGTGTTATGATAGATCTCGCTAAACCGTCTTTTAAAGGTGGACGTGCTCATGTGGCAAAGGAAGGCCAGTTCATCTACGGTGATCAGCTGACCAACGTGACTTTCCACCACTTTTTTGATCTGCAGTTGTTCCTTATCTTTCGTAATGATCTGTATCGCCCGGAACCGCTCGGGGTCGAAATGTAAAAGATACAAAAGCAGTTCTTCGAGCTTGATGGATCTGACCGCTGACGGTAATTCACTTCCCGCGGTCATCAATGATTGTATTGAAGCGATAAAATGTTTGATAAAGTTATCTTGTTTAAAAATGAGGAAGGGCTGTTTGCCCCTTAATGGTGTAACGGTTTGCAGCAAGTGATCGTACTTGATCAGGAACCGGTTAAACAACTCGTTACTGAAGTAGAACAGGATGCTGCTGAACTGCTGCCCACCCGTCAAAAGCTCGGATGTGAGGACGTTCCCGGTCGATAAAACCACAAGTTCACCCGCATTTACCAAGGCCGTTGCATCCGCGTAAACAACGGTCTTGGTGCCGCTGACCAGCAGGTTGATCATGTTCTGATTTAAGACGATCCTGTTCTTAACGGAATCCTGCCCGGAGGTGTAGGAACGGATCACGACCTCATCCGCAGCATTGGGAGATCCGTTTAATATATCATCTGGTAGATAAAAGGTATTCATACAGCCACCGCCTTTTCATAACGTTCCCGGGAAGCTTTGATCTCGGGCATATTGGTATTTGCCCAATCATACAAATGCATCAGCGGCGTTACGAGGCTTTCACCCAGCGGGGTTAAAGCATATTCCACCTTCGGCGGGATCTGTGCATACATCTTCCTGGTCAACAGTCCGTCGGCTTCCAGCATTTTCAGGGTAACGGTCAGCATTTTCTGTGAGATCCCGTCGATCAGCTGGTGCAGTTCGTTAAAGCGCAGCGTGCCGTGATCTGATAGCATGATCACCGTCAGCATCGACCATTTATCACCCACCCGGTTCAAAACATCTTTTACCGGGCAGTTGTCACGGTCGTTCTCACATTTTCTTGAAATTTCTTTTTTCATATCCGCCTCATTTTCAATAACAGTTACTTGTGAGTAAGTGTCTGACTTTCAAGTGCCTTCTTGTTTTAAGATGATTCACTCCTTAGCTTTGACTTACTTAAAGTAAGTTAATCAACAAAAGTAATAAAAAGAATATCATGGATCTGAATTTGAAAGGAAAAAGAGCGCTGGTCACCGGTTCCAGCGCGGGTTTGGGTGAAGCCATCGCACGCCTACTGGCTGCCGAAGGTGCTGAGGTCATCGTTCATGGCCGTAACGAGGATCGTGCGGCAGCGGTAACAAATAGTATTAATGATACCGATGGGCGGGCTATTTATGTGTTAGGCGATCTGTCGACAGATGAAGGTGCGGACGCCGTTGCAAACGGTGTATTAGCAGGCGGACCGGTAGATATACTGGTGAATAACGCGGGCGCTTACACGCCGAGGCGCTGGCTGCAGGTGAGCGTAAGCGACTGGAGCGACAGCTATAATGTGAATGTGCTGGCGTATGTGCGTATGATACACCGTTTGCTGCCCGCCATGAAAATCCTGGGCTGGGGCCGGATGATCCAGATCGGTTCCTCGGGCGGCATTGAGCCCTTTGCCCTGCAGCCGGATTATCTGGCGGCTACCGCTGCCCGTCATAATCTCACCGTATCGCTGGCCCGCGAACTGAAAGGCACAGGCATCACTTCAAACACGATAGCTCCCGGCCCTATGCTGGTCGAGAACACGCGAAATATGCTCATGAATATGGCCGGGCAATACGGCTGGGGCGATAACTGGGCCGACATTGAACGCAATGCGGTTGAACAATTCGTGCAGAACGATGTGGGACGTTTCGGCAGACCCGAGGAAGTTGCGGCTGCCGTTGCTTACTTAGCCAGCCCTATGGCCGATTATGTGTCCGGTGCTTTATTGCGTGTGGACGGCGGGCATACCAGATCTGTTTAACCTTTATTAAAGTATTATCATGAATAACAAAACCAAAAAGATCATCGGCTGGACATTCAGCGGGATGGTCCTGCTGCTGATAGCCGCCTCGGCGATCGACAAGATCAGCGGCAGTGCGCACTCCTTGGAGATGACCCGGTTCTTTGGTATCACCCCTCCCGTATACCGCCTGCTGGGTATCATAGAGCTAACGTCGGTCATTCTATTCATGTTCCCAAGAACAGGAGTGCTCGGCTTGTTGCTCTTATCGTCCTATTTGGGCGGTGCCATCGCCACACATCTACAGCATGGGCAAAGTTTGATCTTCCCGGCTGCTATAGAAGCCTTGATCTGGATAACCGCACTGATCCGTTACCCGCAGTTAAGGCGACAGTTGTGAGCCGGCGTTTTATAAGTCTGACGAACCGGAATAGGAATACGTTGTGGTCAGCCTGATAAGATCACGATCGGCCAAAACGACTACACATCCGGCAATTTCGGCTACAACAACCTTTATCCGTTTCCTGAACTTTGCTTTATGAAAAACGGAATTAAAGATAAAGTAGTAGCCATAACAGGTGCAAGTAGTGGCATCGGTAAAGCAACGGCGGAGATATTGGCCGCTCAGGGTGCAAAAGTGATTTTAGGGGCCCGCCGGACAGACCAGTTGAAAACGATAGTTCAAACCATTGAACAAAACGGTGGCGAGGCTGCTTTTTTGGAAGTAGATGTCAGCCGCCGTGAAGACGTGGCGAAACTGACGTCATTAGCTTTAGAGCGCTTTGGCAGGCTTGATGTGATGATCAATAACGCGGGCATCAGCCAGTTATATAAAATGGAGGAACTGGACGTGGAGAGCTGGGAACAGATGATCGATGTTAACCTGAAAGGCACCTTGTATGGGATCGCTGCGGCATTACCCATTTTTAAGGGACAAGGCTCTGGCCACATCGTCAATGTGATCTCCACGGCTGGCATCAGCATTGTGCCCACGATGGGTGTTTATGCCGGAACCAAGAACGCGGTACGTACCATTAGCCAAGCATTACGCCAGGAATCGCAGGGGCGGTGGCGGGTAACTGGTATCTCACCCGGCTATGTAGCTACCGAATTTGCAAGCAATATCAAAAACGAGGAAGTTAGAAATACCATTCAGCAAAATGCCGATCAAATGGCCGTTCCCGCTGAAGCAATTGCCGGGGCGATCGCTTACGCCATTGAGCAACCAGACAATGTTGACGTGGGTGATATTGTGATCCGCCCGACAGTTCAGGGTTAATGAGTATCTTTATATTTATTAATAAAGTCGAACATCATCAAGCGTAAATGGAAAAGCCGTTAAAGTTTAATAGTGTAACTGATCTGATGCGCAGGTTGAAGTTATATCCGCCAGCACATCCGATGATCACACTGGTAAACTACGATCGGGTAAAGATCGACCTAAGTGATGCCGGCAGCTGGTTCATGCTCGACTTTTATAAGATCACTTTCAAAAAAGACTTCAATGGCAGCGTTAAATACGGGCCGGGTACGTATGATTTCAAAGATGGCGGTATGGCTTTTTTAGCACCGGGCCAGGTCGTTCAAATGAGTTCCGATCCCGGGGACTATCAGGGTTACGCCTTATATTTCCATCCCGGCCTGTTAGATGGTCATGCGCTGGCGCAGGGTATTCATAACTATGGCTTCTTTGATTATGCGGTATCCGAGGCACTGTTCCTGTCGGTGAAAGAAAAACAGATCATGGAATCGCTTTTTAAGGCTGTCGCAATAGAACTGGATGATCATATTGACCAGTTCAGCGAGAACGTACTGGTATCGCAATTGGAACTTTTGCTCAATCATAGCAATCGTTTTTACAACCGGCAGTTCCTGACCCGGAAGAACATGCACCATGACCTGATCAGCCGGATGAACCTTTGGCTGAATGACCGCTTCGAGGGTAGTGATATGGTCATTAACGGTTTACCTTCGCCACAGGAGATCGCAACGCATTTGAATGTGTCCCAGCGTTATCTTTCAGATATGCTTAAAACACTCACCGGTAAGACCACACAACAGCATATCCACCTGGCACTGATCGAGAAAGCGAAAGTATTACTGAACCAAACAAGCCTGACCACGGCAGAGATCGCTTATCATTTGGGTTTTGAGCATCCGCAATCATTCAATAAACTGTTCAAACAGCGCACCAGTGTTTCGCCTGTACAGTTCCGGCGTGATCAGCTGAACTAGATCATAAGTCCCTTTCCTTGCGCATCATGCTCAAAAATGCAGCCGTTATGCCCAAGTAACTGGCAATGTGCTTTTGTGATATGCGTTGTTCGAGTCCAGGGTAATGCCTGTGGAATTCGCGGTAACGCTGTTCGGCGGTTTTTGAAAGGTTAGACGTAACACGCCGCTGAAACATATCAAAGCCGTTTTGCGTGAGGATTCGAAAAAAACGCTCGAACCTGGGTAACTCGTTAAATAACCGTTCGAGTGCAGGCAAGCTAAAGTAACACACTTCTGTATCTTCCAATGCCTGGATGGAGTTGGTGGCCCGTTTCGCTTTAAAAAAACTTACAATATCGCAAGCCCACCAGTTCTCCGGATAAAAGCAAAGGTTGTGTTCCTGTCCGTCCTTATCGGTGTGGTACATGCGCAGGCAACCTTTGTTAATAAAATAGATATGCCGTTCAATCTCGCCCGGACGCAGCAGTATGCTGCGTTTGGTCACTTTCTTAATTTGCAATAAGGCAAGCACTTGCTCCTTTTCTTCCGGAGCAAGTGCTATATGCAGGGCAAAATTAGACAGGATGAGTTCTGACATATCAGCAAGTATAACTTTTAAAAGTCGATTTGGCGCGTCATGAACAATTTCAGTTCCGCTGTTCCGGCCTCGCGAAGCGGGTTAGCTATTTCGTGATAGATCTCGCTTTGCGCGATAGTTGCGAATGCCTCGGCACTTGGATATTCTACCACTACGATCTCGTCCCATTGCTCATGCTCATCGGCAACAATATTAGCGACGACCTCACTCACTAGTTTTACAGTGACCCCTTCAATGCCCAGTTGCTGCACCACCTGGTTAAATGCGGGTATATACTGTTCAAAATAGACCTTTTTGTCCCTGAACCTGATCATGTTCAGCATCAATACGGGCCCTTGGCCCGGCTCGATATTTGGCAATGTTATTTTCATGATCTCTTGTTTAAAAAAAGCCTACGATACGGGTAATGCGGTTCTCGCCGTCAAATTCAAAATAATCCATACCCTCAACCGGGTAGCCTTCGGGCCGGATGGCCAGCCAGCGAAAGCGGCCGCTCTGGTGATGAACCTGTGGTTCTGCCAGTACCTGAAATGTTCTGGGGCCCATTTGTTCGTATGAACTGATGATCAGGTCGGTGATCGCATCCGGCCCGGTAATGGTATCTGTCAGGCGATCGGTATAAGTACCGCCTGGTGCCCAGCACTTGCTGATCTTTTCCCCGATAGCTTCCCGTTCGGTCTCATTCCAGGCACTTGTATAAGTAAGGATGGTCTTTTCGATGTTTTTGTTGTTTTCCATAAAGCAAAGGTCGCTGGCCTGTGCCGGAAAAAAGTTCAGGTAGTTGAAGAGTTTACACTGAATGCGACTTGTCTGGTCAATTGAATGAAGCCCTGAATTCCAGCGGTGAGCGTTTCGTTTTGCTTTTAAATAACTTGTTAAAAGACTGGGAATGCTCAAATCCCAAACTATAGGCAATCTCGCTAACTGATAATTCTGTATTGGAAAGCTTTTCCTTAGCCTTTTCGATCAGCTTTTCGTGAATGATCTGCTGAGTGGTTTGCCCGGTGAGCTGTTTCAAAAGGCTACTCAGATATTTGGGTGAGATGTTCAGCGTATCAGCCATATACTGCACGGTAGGTGCGCCCTTTGATAACAAAGCTTCATCACCAAGATATGCGCTCAATGTTTCTTCCAACCGCTCCAGTATCTTGTGGTTCGTTATCTTACGGGTGATAAACTGGCGCTGGTAAAAACGCTCTGCGTAATTCAGCAGTGTTTCCAGATTCGCAATAATGATATCCTGACTGAATTTATCGATGTTGGAATGATATTCATTTCTGATATTTCTGACAATATCATTAATAACCGTTTCTTCTTTATCAGAAAGGAACAGCGCTTCATGGGTCGCATAACCGAAGTATTCGTATTTTTTGATCCTAGATGCAAGTAATGTATTCCAAAGAAAATCGGGGTGAATAAAAAGCATCCAGCCTTCCAGATTCGGCGGCACACCGTTCTCTTCACCACGCAAAACCTGGCCGGGAGACATGAATCCCATTAACCCTTCATCAAAGTCATATTTCTGCTGGCCATAAAAAAGATTATTGCAGCCCCTTTTCATAGATATCACATACAGATCGAAGATAACGGCATCGATATCGTGGTCATTTTTTAGCCCTTTCAGGTCAACGATGCTGATCAGCGGATGATGGGGCTTGGGCAGTCCCATTAAGCGGTGTATCTCAGTTATAGATCGTATCCTGTATGGCTTAGCAGTTGGCATATTGCAAGTTAGTTTTAATTTTTGAATGGATATTTCAACCAGATCATCAACAAGGGCATGATCAGGAACGGGATCTCGATCAATACCATTTTGATGTTCCCGGCCCGCAAGGCCAGCCCCATGATCAGAACGATAGATACGGCGTTGAGCATATTACCCAGAAAAAAAGTTTTCGGGATGAGTAAAAGCACACCTATGGCAATGGCCAGGAAGACGAAGACCGGAACTGCCGCCTTACTGATCCCCAGGCCTGTCATCATTTTAAGCGCGTCGGGATTGGTCTGGTAGTGAGCCGTATCCCAGGCATGCTTAAAGCTAAGCGATACGGAAATGATCAGTAATAATAAAGAAATGATATTTTTTGCCATAACTATTTCAAGATATGTGTATTGATGATATAACTCATGACCAGTGCCATGGGTACGCCGATCATGGCGCTGGTCAATGCTCTTCTCGCTTTGTTGGGATATTGCTTCCTGTGCTTAAAATACAGGAAAAAGCCTACAGGGGGCATGGCGTTGCAAACCATAAACCAAGATCTCGACAGTTCGTCTTTAGGTATATTTTTCATGTTCATTATTTTGTAAGTATCTATTGAACGCGTTTCCATTTAAAGGTCTTTCCCAGCATCGGAACACCTTTGTATCCACGTGTTTCCAGCTCGTTAACGCTAATAAGTTTTCCTTTCAGGTTATAGGTATTGCCATCCTGTACGCTGTACAATTTACCGTCTTCGTATTCACCGTCCTTATAGATAAGCGCGGTAATATGGGTCAGGCCTTGTACCGGCCTGTCTTTAAGCCTTGCATCGGGATTCTTGATGTCTTTCTTTGAGGTTTTGCCATCAGCCTCGAACATATCCTTCGACCACAAGAGTTTGGCCGAATAGGTATTCCCCGATTTATAGACATCTATTTTATAGTCACTACATTGCCAGGTGCCTAATATCTGGTCGGCGGATAGCTTTTGGGCGAAGGAAGTCATAGCTGCGAACAGCAGGATGACAGATAGGGTCATTCGTTTCATTTCGTTGAGTGGTTTGCGTTTTTATTGAGTTGTTTGAATCTTTCGAATTCTTTGTGACCGAAGTTCATCAGGGCACCCGGAACGATCCTGCTGGCCCATTTGATGACACCGATCAGGAACGGCCGAAGCTCCGGTTTGTCCTTTTGCAGCCCTTCGATAGCCACGTTTACCATTTTATCCACATCCATCGACAATGAAGAATTTGAGTCGGTTGGTAGTACCCAGTCTTTTTGCAGGTTGGTTTTCACGCCAGGGGGGATCATTTCAAAGACCTTTACGCCAGTCCCTTTAAGCTGCAAGCGCAAAGCCTGCGTGTAAGCGCGCACCCCGGCTTTAGACGCGCTATAGACTGGGGCCACCGAAAATGGCATGAACGCTATGCCAGAGGAAACATTTACAATGGCTGCTGATTTTTTATTCACCAGGTGTGGCAGGAACTGGTGCACCATTTGTATGGTGCCCGACAGGTTGATATCGATCTCCCTGGTGATGTTCTCCAGGCTCTTGCCGGTATCCTGCAGATCAAGCAAACGCATTTCACCAGCATTATTGATGAGGATATTGAGATCAGGGAACTGCCGGATGACGTTGTTGTATAGCTGCCTGATGCTCTCAGGGTCACTCACATCACTTTGAAAAACGTGGATACTGGGGAACTGCCTTTGGGTCTCGGTCAGTTTGTTCAGGTCACGCCCGGTGATGATAATATTGGCTCCCTGATCAGTGAGTTGTTTTACCAATTCCCGGCCTATTCCACTGGATCCGCCGGTGATCAGGACCGTGCTGTTTTGTAATTTCATTTTCGCTGTTTTTTGTTACAGCAAATTTGCGGGAAGGCGGGTGATGGAATGTATCCAAAAGTCGCGAAGGTGTAGTAGAATGGAATAATTTGTCTTTCAAAGCGGTTCGATCACTTTGCTATATTCTTATCAAGAATGGTCCTTATTACTCAAGATCGTATGCTAAATTCTGCTTATAGGGGCTAACTTCAGGCAGGTTAAGTACATTTGAGCATGAAATGGATCACCCGTGAACGCCCCAAAATTGACCGGATCGCCTGTCCCTGGTTGCTCAAACGCTTTGTCGACCCTGATGGCGAGATCATTTACGTGCCTTATACGGATGTGTTAACGGAAGCAGAAAGAACGGGCGCCATCCCTTTTGACCTGCCCGATGTAGAGTACAGTCACTACGATGACCAGTGTACCTTTGATTACATCATTAAAAAGCACCAGCTGAAAGACCCAGCGCTTTTCCGTATTGCGGCCATCGTGCGCGGTGCGGATACGGACCGTCATGATTTTGCATCGCAGGCTGCGGGATTAGAAGCGATCTTTTCCGGATTGGCTTATAATATCAAAGACGACCAGGAATTGTTAAAATTGGGTATGGTCATTTATGACGGTCTGTACAGTTGGGCTACGCATTTGTTTAAGAAGAAACATGCGCAGGACGGGCCTGTAGAGGAGTTATTATTGCGGGTGTACCATCAGTATCTTAAACAGGAGAAAGGTAAGAAAGCGCCCGAGTGGGCCGAGACATTGAGAGAGATGATCCAGGATCAATTAGATACGAATATATTTCTGAATTTACAGCAAGCGTCCGAAGAACTGGAGATCAATCCGGCGTACCTGTCCAGGGAGTTCTCCAAATATTTTGACAACCTGAGTTTTGGTGACTATATGCGTAAGGCCCGCATCGAAAAGGCATGTGACCTGATCAAGAAAACTAACCACAGCCTGACCGAGATCGGTTACCTGACCGGCTTTTCCGACCAAAGCCATTTCAACCGGATCTTTAAAAAGTTCACCGGTGAAAGGCCGTCGACCTACAAAAAATCACTCAAAAAGTAAAAATTAGACCAGTAGTTAAATAAATACAATTTTGCTGATCCGATCCTGGATAATCTTGCATGTAAAAAATGTAAGGTTATCTTATGAAAAAAATATCACTCGCAGTCCTGTTACTCATAACAACGATCAGCAGCTATTCGCAAACTGCGCCTTCACAGATCTATCCGAAAATTGCCGGCTATGTCGGCATCCTGCATCCCATTCTCACCTTCAGCAGCACCGGTACGGACACCAATTTCGGCGATCACTATGTAGCAGGCATGCCAGTCGGTATCAACATCTGGAAGAGTCAAAGGATCGGTTTTTCGGCGGAGTTTGTGCCCTCGGTCAGGGCCGAAAACGGCACCAGCAAAATGGCCAACTTTACTTTCCATCCGGGCATATTAGTTGCTTTGGGAAAGGGCTGGACATTTGCGGGACGTGCCGCTTTTGAAACTTCCGGCAGGTACGGTGTAACACCTGTACTGAATAAGACGGTGATCAAAGGCAAAAACAGCAGCCTGTTTGCCGCCGTGCCCTTGCCAGTGCGTTTCGGCAATGACAAACCTACCTCATTCACCATTGGATTTCAATTCGGCATCGCATTTTGATCATGGCAGCAAAGCAGTATTCCCTGAAAGACATTACCCTTTACTTTTTGAAGCTGGGCACCTGGGGCTTTGGCGGCCCCGTAGCGCTGGTTGGCTATATGCACCGTGACCTGGTGGAACAAAAGAAGTGGCTGACCGAAGAAGAATATAAAGAGGGACTGGCGCTGGCACAGTTAGCGCCGGGTCCGCTGGCGGCGCAATTGGGTATCTACATCGGATATGTACATTACGGTTTGCTTGGTGCTACCTTTACGGGGCTCGCCTTTGTGTTGCCATCTCTTATCATGGTTGTTTTACTTGGCATGATCTATCAACTCTACAGTGGCCTCAGTTGGATGCGCGATGTATTTTACGGTGTGGGTGCGGCGGTGATCGGCATCATTGCCATCAGTGCTTATAAGCTCACGCTTAAATCAGTCGGCAAACTTAATATCGCAGCGATAAAGGCCAGTTGGCTTTTATGGTTTTTCTACCTCGTGGCGATCACAATTACCATTATCACCCAGCAGGAACAGGTCTTACTTTTTATCGGCTGCGGGCTGATCTACATGGTGGTGAAAGCGCCACCGGCCTGGCTAAAAAAGCCGGCAACTTTACCAGCCGTAATGCTGGCCGGCATCGGTTTCTGGAACTACTCCAGAGACACCCTCACCGAGATCGGCTTGTTCTTTTTGAAAGCCGGTACTTTTGTGTTTGGCAGCGGCCTGGCGATCGTTCCCTTTTTGCACGCAGGCGTAGTGAACGATCATCACTGGCTCACGGAAAACCAATTTGTGGATGCTGTGGCGGTGGCCATGATCACACCAGGCCCGGTAGTGATCACCGTAGGCTTTATTGGTTATCTGGTGAACGGCTTTCCCGGTGCAGCGGTTGCCGCACTGGCCACTTTCCTGCCTTGTTTTCTGTTTACCGTTGTCCTGGCACCGTATTTTAAAAAGATCGCGAAGAACACCAGTATCAAGGCGTTTGTAGATGGTATTACAGCAGCGGTGATCGGCGCGTTAGTGGGATCAGTGATCATTATTGCCACGCGTTCTATCATCGATATACCAACAGCGCTTATAGCCGTGACAACTGGACCGGCACTCATCTACGTAAAGAAAATCCAGGAGCCTTATGTCATTGCTGCTGCGGCTCTCATCGGCATATTGATCAAAAGCATCTAAATAAATGAAACGTTAAAATGCAGCTTGGATGGGCTTATCAGGCAAAGATCTGAATGGACCTGACCATAGGTCATCTGATGATGTCGGTATAACTTAAGGTCAGTAATATCCACTATGATGAATGATCAATTCGCCGGCTATCGCAGAGATCCATCTAAAATGTCTTCCTATTTTCTATAATTCCGGATTACATTTAATTTCGCGCCTGAATGAAATACAATTTTGAGCGGATAAAGGCAGATGTGAAGCGCCTTCATGTCCAGGGAGTAAGTTTGCTAAATGCAATAAGAGATGAACAATTCCCTAAGCAGATGGAAGAGCATTTCACACAAGTACTTAAAAAAAACTATCAGGAATTTAAGAAAGGATTACCGGTATTCAGTGCTTCGTACCAAACATGGTATAGTGAAGCTCTTCCTTTGATCAAGATCCTTTTGCCTTTGCGCTATAATGACTTTATCCGTTTATATGAAAAGCCCAAGGTTCGCAAAGAGATCACTAAAGAAAATTATGTGATCGAAGATTATTTGAGCGATACCGTTGTGACCACTGGTTTCGATAAAAAAGTGGTTGCAGGACCGGATGCCGCCATCCCGGCATTTGAACAACAATTTCATATCGTCGGAGCGATCTTGAACACCCTCGAAAGTTCATTACTTGATATCCGGCGTGAGATCCAGGCGGAACTATTAGATGCGGAATTGGAAAAAGCGGCTTTGTTAGCAAAAGGCAAATTATACCGTCCGGCAGGGATCGTTGCTGGGATCGTTTTGGAAAAACACCTTGAACACGTTTGTGAGCGCAGGCAACTCAAAATTAGCCGGAAGACGATTGCAGACATGAATGAAGCTCTCAAGAAATATGAGGTCATTGGTTTCCCAGAATACCGGCACATCGGGTTGCTTGCTGAACTTTACCAGCTTTGCGTCCAGAATAAAAAACGCGAACCTGAACAAAATGAAGTCGCCGATCTAATCAACGGTGCAGATAAGATGATAAAGACAATATTTTGATGGTTATGAAAATATATAAGCTAACGCCCCTCTTGCAGTAACATTACGACAATAAGTGATGTGGTTCTTTTATCATTATTTCAGCTGTGGCTATATCGCTACTAACGTGAATGCCCAACTCGTGGCTGGGCATTCGATTATAGTTAACATCATATTCTGCTCAATTAAATCAAGCTTTCCCGCCGCCGTTGGCGCCGTATATCTGTCCGGTTGAAAAGCTCGCATCGCTTGCTGCTAATTGTACATAAATGGAGGCGAGTTCTACGGGTTGTCCTGGACGAGCCAAAGCGGTCTGTCCGCCGAATTCTTTAAGCTTTTCCATGGTCGCCCCGCCGCTTACCTGCAACGGTGTCCAGATCGGGCCAGGCGCTACACCATTCACCCGAATACCTTTTGGCCCTAACTGTTTTGCCAGCGATTTCACATAATTAGTGGTTGCGGCTTTGGTTTGCGCGTAATCATACAGATCGCCTGATGGATCAGTAGCCTGTTCGGACGTCGTACCGATGATCACCGAACCCGGTTTCAAGTGTGGCAATGCTGCTTTAGTAGTCCAGAAGGGTGCGTATATATTTGTTTTAATGGTCGCGTCAAACGCTTCACTGGTAATGTCCAGGATAGACTTCTGTGTTTGCTGCCTGGCTGCGTTGTTCACCAGGATGTCCAGCCCGCCTAATTGTTTAACGGCTTCGTCTACCAATTTTTTACAAAAAGCCTCGTCGCGCAGGTCGCCGGGAATGGCGATAGCTTTGACGCCTTCCTTTTTAATTAATGCGATCACTTCCTGCGCATCTGCCTCTTCCGTCGGATAATAATTAATGGCTACATCCGCGCCTTCACGTGCGTAGGCGATGGCAGCAGCGCGGCCCATACCGGAATCACCACCAGTGATGAGTGCCTTACGACCTTTCAGTCTTCCCGACCCCTTGTAGCTTGTCTCACCATGATCGGGTTTCGGTGTCATTTTGCCGGCCAATCCCGGCCATTCCTGCTTTTGCTCCTGAAAAGGTGGCCTGGGGTATTTGGTGGTCGGGTCTTCCAATGCTACGTTTTCCATAGTTTTATCATTTACGGCACCAAAGGCCGGTGCAACAGCTGCTGCCGCCAGCGTGGTGCCAAGGCCGGCGACCATTTGGCGCCGACTCATTTTATTTTTTTCATCCATCTCAGTTTTTCTTTTTTGGTGCTTTAGCGCCTTCTTTTCGGGCTTCGGAAAGTCCGATAGCGATGGCTTGTTTTTTACTGGTAACTTTTTTACCGCTGCCGCTTTTGAGCGTGCCCTCTTTTTCTTCGTGTAAAGCCTGGTGGACCTTGTCCTCTGCCTTTTCTGAATATTTAGCCATAGTATTGTTGTTTTCTGTTATTGTTTTTTTTTAACCATTGACAACTTCGCCGCCATTAACGTGAATGACCTGACCAGTGATAAAAGACGCGTCGTCCGAAGCCAGGAAAACATAGGCCGGGCCGAGTTCTGATGGCTGGCCGGCTCGTTTCATCGCGGTCTCGCTGCCAAACGATCTGATCTTTTCCTCATCAAAAGTGGCAACGATCAGTGGCGTCCAGACCGGCCCGGGTGCTACCGCATTCACCCTTATTTTCTTTTCCGTCAGATTCGTCGCAAGAGATCGGGTAAAGCTGGTGATAGCGCCCTTAGTAGAAGAATAGTCGATCAGGTTCGGTGAGGAACGGTAAGCGGTAACCGAGGTCGTATTGATGATACAGTCACCTTCGTGCATGTGCTCCAGCGCCTCGTTGGCAAAATGGAAGTAGGCAAAGATATTGGTCCGGAAAGTATCCTCCAGCTGTTTTTCATCAATGGACTTAGGGTCTTTTTGCGGTAGTTGCATGCCGGCGTTGTTGACCAGAATATTCAGTTTACCCAGATTGGCAACGGTGCTTTGGATCGCTTTTTTACAAAAAGCAGCTTTTTTAACATCGCCTTTAATGAGCAGGCATTGGCGTCCTTCCGCCTCGACCATTTCTTTGGTAGCCTTAGCGTCAATATCTTCGTTAAGATAAACGATCGCCACATCAGCGCCTTCCCGTGCGAAGTGAACGCTGACAGCACGACCGATACCTGAATCACCGCCGGTAATGAGCGCCACTTTATCTTTAAGTTTGTGAGAACCTTGATAACTGCTCCTGATATATTCCGGAGCCGGATCCATCTTCGCTTCGATGCCCGGCTGCCGGTTTTGTTTTGCGGGTGCTTTTGCCATGGCGTAATTACTTTTGTTCTACAGGTTTTTGCTGTTCGTACATCGTATGAGCGACATTGCTATCCGGGATCAGGCTGCTCACGTTTACTTCCACTTTGTTCTTAAATCCAGAGATCATACGATCGGCACCGGCCATCAGCGCGTCATAACCGTCCTTCGCTACGTCAGCCGGATCTGATAGGGCCTCCTTATCCTGCACGATCTTGCTGTCCTGCATACCGGCTTTGTTAAAGAAGTCAGTATCAGTAGCACCTGGCAGCAGAGCGGTGATAGTGATGCCGGAATCTTTCAGTTCTTCGCGGATAGCGGTTGTAAAGGAAAGCACAAAAGCTTTGGTAGCATGGTAGACGGCTTGCCACGGGCCGGGCAATTTACCGGCTACCGACCCAAGGTTAAGGATCTTGCCTTCGCCCCGGTCGGCCATTTGTCTTACGAAATGCTTGGTCAGGATAACGGTTGCACAGATGTTCAGATGGATGATGCCGAGCTCGCGTTCCAGTTCATTGTCTTTGAATAAGCCGTAAACACCCATGCCGGCGTCGTTCACCAGTACATCAACGCGCTGGGTAACTTCGCTGCACAAAGCCTTGGCCTGTTCCATGTCGGACAGGTCTTTCGCAATCGTTTGTACGCTGACGCCTGATGTTTCCAACTCGGCTTTAGTGCTGTCCAGTTCGGTTTGGTCGCGCGCTACGATGATCAGGTTATAATTGTCTCTGGCGAACAGTTTCGCCAGTTCTTTACCGATACCGCTGGTACCGCCGGTGATCAGTGCTGTTTTTTGATTTTCCATTAATTCTCGATCTTTACAGGTTCGGTGTTTTCGGTTTCTTTTCTTTGCTCCCAAGGTTTCAATACCACTTTAACGCAATCCTCCTGCTTTTTATCAAAGATCTCGTAACCATGTGTCACTTCGCTGAGCGGCAAAGTGTGGGTAATGATGTCGTCCAGCACAACCTTTTCGGTTTTCACCAGTTCGATCAGGTGATCGATATAGTTCAGCACCGGGGCCTGGCCCATTTTAAGGGTAATGCCCTTGTCGAATAGCCGGTGCAGCGGGAAGTTATCATAGGTGGAGCCATAAACGCCCATAATAGATACAGTACCCATACGGCGTACAGCTCTGAAGGCCAGATCAAGCACTTTCATGCTGCCGACCTCGAAATTTATCAGTGCTTTCGCTTTGTCCACGATATTGCGTTCCGGCTCGAAGCCGACCGCTTCCACGCAAACATCGGCGCCGCGGCCACCGGTCATTTCCCGGATGGCTTCTACCACATCCACTTCATTGGGATTCAGGGTCTCGACTTTGTTGACCGCGCGGGCTTTGTCAAGGCGGTAGTTGAGCGGATCGATAGCAATGACGCGGCTGGCACCGTTGATCCAGGCGGCTTTCTGCGCCATCAGGCCAACCGGGCCGGAACCGAATATGGCCACCACCTCACCGCCTTTCAGTTGCGCCCAGTCAATAGCGGACCAGCCGGTAGGAAATATATCGGTCAGGAAGAGTACCTGTTCATCGCTCATGTTATCCGGAACGATGCGCGGGCTGATGTCGGCGTAAGGAACGCGTACATATTCTGCCTGCCCCCCGGAATACCCCCCGTACAGATCGGTGTAACCGAACAGGGCTGCGCCTTTTTGGTCGGCCATATCACCGTTAGGTCCATAATGTTTATAGTTCGAGTTCTCGCAGGCGGGAGAAGCGTCGTGCTGGCAGAAAAAACAATGCCCGCAGGAGATCGGGAAAGGCACGACCACGCGGTCGCCTTTTTTCAGGTTCTTAACGCCTTTGCCTACTTCTTCGACGATACCCATGAATTCATGACCCATGACCATGGGTTTGGGTTGTGGCACACCGCCGCTTAAAATATGCAGGTCGGAACCGCAGATGGCGGTCGAAGTGACTTTTAGGATCACGTCGGAATCCTGTAATAAACGCGGATCTTCTACCGTGTCATAGCGAATATCGCCGGGTTTGTGAAATACTGCTGCTTTCATAAGATAGATGTGATGATTGATGTATCTGTTTAACTTTAAGTAAAATTATTTGTTTAATAATATTTAAAATAGCAAACACAGCATGCCGGGATTTTGTAGTAGATTCATGAGTAAGATCAACCACCTGCCGGGAAGCACGATTGTGATCACCGGCGCATCGAGCGGCGCAGGCCGAGCAGCCGCTTTAGAATTCGCTAAACAAGGCTGTAATCTGGTGCTGGCGGCGCGGAACGAGGCTGCCCTGAACGAAGTCAAAGCCGAATGTGAGAGCCTTGGGGCGCAGGCGCTGGTGGTGGTGACCGATACCAGTGAAAGCAGATCAATGATCAATTTGGCGAACGCGGCAATAGACTGGCAGGACCGGATAGATGTCTGGGTCAATAATGCCGGTGTACTGGCTGCCGGTGACTTTGATAAAATGCCGATGGCGGTGCACGAGCAAGTGATCAAAACCAATCTGTTGGGTTATATGAATGGCGCGCATGCCGTGCTTCCGTTCTTTAAGGAGCAAGGCCGGGGTATACTGATCAATAACATTTCTATAGGCGGCTTCCTGCCGGTGCCCTATGGTGCGGGTTACACCGCGGCCAAATTCGGTTTGCGCGGCTGGTCGGAAGCGCTTAAAGCTGAATTAACGGAGTTCCCGGAGATCTACGTGTGCGACCTGTTCCCGGCTTTTTTGGACACACCGGGTATCCAGCATGCGGGTAACCATACCGGAAAACTATTGAAACCCGCGCCGCCGGTCTACGATCCGGCGCGACTGGCGCAGACGATGGTGAAGGTAGCACAAGGCCCGTCCGCCAATACTTATGTGGGGAGTGTTTCTTTATTATTGAAATTTGGCCACGCAGTCTTTCCGGAACTGATGACCAAGGCTACTGGTTTTGTAATGCGCCGTTATTTGAATTCAGCTGATCCTATTCCACTAAGTGATGGCAATGTATTTACAACCGTAGATTATGGCATGAGTACACACGGCGGTTTTGGGTTGCCGGGAGCACCGAAGGCGCACCGTAAATATATCGCTGGCGCTTTGCTGGTCGGCATAGCGGCGGGGAGCCTGCTTTTTTTCCGTCGGTTTAAATAACCACCTTGTCCCAATTCCGATCGATAAAGATCGAAACATATCAGCCTGATAGCAGTTATATCAGCTCAACCGTTACTCGGGGCATTGAGCTTTGGGCAGCTATTAACCCGAAGCGATGACAACTTTATTTTTTCAGCTGCAGCGTCAGCTTTCCTTAATGATAGTCCCTGATACCCTGGCGCATCTGAACGGACATACTATTATCACCCATACATATAGTATCTACAAAGACACGGGGATGGGCGATCCGTTACTCTCGCGCAGCAAAGAAAGCACGCTTCATCTGGAAAAGATCGATGACCCTAACTATTTTGGGTTTATCACTTTTGAAATGCCGGATAAGCTTTTCAGCTACACGGCGGACGGGGCGTTGGAGTTGGAAGCCGGCGAAGCGCAGGAGATCATTGAATTTCTCAGTGACGTCCGCACCAACCCGTCACTTTGGAAAAATATAGACCAGTGAACGCTTCTATTAATGGCCCTCCAATGACGTTTCGTTTTAATTAAAAACATTCGTATAATAATTAAATATTTTTTAGACCCTGGAACAAATATTCCCATTAGTGGTTTAAAAAGAAGTAGCCGCTCCATTCTGCCAAGCCCACGCGAATTATTCCGATTTACATATACCTCAAGATCATAAAATACTATGCCTAAAGAAACCGGGGAACCGAAATTCAGCACCAAAACATCGCCTAAAGCCGAACCGGCTTTACTGGAATTATTTACCGATGGGATCAAAGACATTTACTGGGCGGAGAACCACCTCGTAAAAACCCTTCCGAAAATGCAAAAGGCCGCCACCTCCAAAACGCTTGTCGCCGCTATCGAAAGCCATTTGGAAGAGACTAAAACCCATGTCAGCCGATTGGAGCAGGTCTTTGAACTGCTGGGCGAAAAAGTGCAGGCACAGAAATGCGACGCCATGGAAGGCCTGGCCAAAGAAGGCGAAGGAATTATCGAAAGTACCGAACCAGGTACCGCCACGCGGGACGTGGGCATTATACTGGCTTCGCAAAAGGTAGAGCACTATGAGATCGCCACCTATGGCGGCCTGACCCAGCTGGCCCAAACCCTTGGTTTGGATGAAGTGGCCGAACTCCTTTACCAGACGCTGACCGAAGAAAAAGCGGCCGATCAGAAACTGACCGATGTAGCCGAAAGTGACATTAATTACCAAGCAGCAGATGAGCAATAAAAAACCGTCACCTAAAATGGGTACCGAAGGCGTGATCGATAAACAATTGGTCGGCCAACCCGAAAATGATAAGACCACACAACTGGCAGCACATACGGCCGATGGTGCTGGTGAGCACATGAATACCAATACCGGCCTGCCCATCAATGATGACCAGAACTCGCTGAAAGCGGGTGACCGCGGCCCGACGCTTTTAGAAGATTTTATCCTACGGGAAAAGATCACGCACTTTGACCATGAACGGATCCCGGAACGGGTGGTGCATGCCCGTGGTTCGGGCGCGCATGGCGTTTTCCAGGTTTACGAACCATTGGAGGAATATACCAAGGCCGGATTTTTAAATGACCCGAAACGCGAGACGCCTGTCTTTGTGCGTTTTTCTACAGTGGCCGGTTCACGTGGTTCCAGTGACCTGGCGCGCGATGTCCGGGGTTTCGCGGTGCGGTTTTACACGCCTGAAGGTAATTTTGATTTGGTGGGCAACAACATGCCTGTCTTCTTTATCCAGGATGCTATCAAATTCCCCGACCTGATCCACGCGGTGAAACCCGAACCCGATAACGAGATCCCGCAGGCCGCCTCAGCGCATGATACTTTCTGGGATTTTATCTCCCTGATGCCCGAATCGGCGCATATGGTGATGTGGGCCATGAGCGACCGTGCTTTGCCACGCAGTTACCGGATGATGGAAGGTTTCGGGGTACATACTTTCCGTTTGATCAATGCCGAAGGCAAGGCCAGCTTCGTGAAATTCCACTGGAAGCCGTTGTTAGGCGTACACTCGGTGGCCTGGGACGAAGCGCAGAATATTTCGGGTAAAGACCCTGACTTTCACCGCCGCGACCTCTGGGACGCTATTGAGAGCGGCGCTTTCCCGGAATGGGAACTGGGTTTGCAGATCATCCCGGAAGAAGACGAATTTAAATATGAATTCGACCTGCTCGATCCCACCAAACTGGTTCCGGAAGAATTGGTGCCGGTGCAACGTGTCGGTAAATTGACCCTGAACCGCAACCCGGACAATTTCTTCGCGGAGACGGAGCAGATCGCTTTTCACCTGGGACACATCGTACCAGGTATCGATTTCAGCAATGATCCTTTATTGCAAGGTCGTTTGTTCTCTTATACGGATACGCAACTGACCCGTTTGGGCGGGCCGAACTTCCAGGAGATCCCGATCAACCGGCCTATCGTGCCGGTTTATAATAACCAGCGCGATGGGTTTATGCGCCAAACTATCAATAAAGGAAAAACCAGTTATAGCCCGAACTCCTTAGGCAATAACGACCCGCAGCAGGTCAAGGAGGCTGAAGGTGGTTTTGTGAGTTATCGTGAACGCATCGAAGCCCGTAAAGAGCGTTTAAGAAATAAAAGTTTCTTTGACCACTTCAGCCAGGCGCGGTTGTTCTTTAACAGCCAGTCCGACCCGGAGAAAAACCATATCGTAGATGCTTTGACCTTCGAACTGGGCAAGGTAAAAACGGTCGCCATCCGTGAACGCATGCTGGGCATCTTGGCGCAGATTGATAAAGGCCTGGCTACACAGGTAGCGTATGGGTTGGGCCTGCATTTACCAACCGATCTGCCGACCAATCAAAGTATTCCGGCCGACGGTGACCCGGTCGATTATGCATCCGTACAGGTGGATGGTTCATTAAAGAAATCTGAAGCCCTCAGTATGGCGAATACTGTTAAAGATAGCATCGAAAGCCGTAAGATTGCTATCCTTGCTGCCGATGGTGCCAATGCGGCAACAATTACTAATGTAAAAGATAAATTGACCGCTGAAGGCGCGGTGGTGGAAGTTATTGCTCCCCGTGGTGGTTTCCTGACCGCCGCCGATGATACGCAGATCGAAGTTGACCAAAGCTTTTTGACCGCCGCTTCAGTATTGTTCGATGCGGTCTATGTAGCCGGTGGCAGCAACGCGGTAGCTTCGCTGGAGGCAGAAGCGAATGCGGTACATTTTTTAAATGAGGCGTTCAAGCATTGCAAAGCCATCGCGGCGCATGAGGATGCCATGCAGGTATTGGAAGCGACCTATTTCAGCAAAAAGCTACCACCGGATTATAAAGAGGAAAGCGTACTTTCTGAAGGACTATTGGTGGGCGACGGCAGCACCAAGTTTGCGGACTTATTTGTAAAAATGATCGCGCAGCACC
The DNA here is from genome assembly GCF_015222005.1 of Mucilaginibacter myungsuensis. Lineage (GTDB taxonomy): Bacteria > Bacteroidota > Bacteroidia > Sphingobacteriales > Sphingobacteriaceae > Mucilaginibacter > Mucilaginibacter myungsuensis. Next base: position 272,927 of record NZ_JADFFL010000005.1, read on the forward strand.
GTTTCTGGGAAAGAGAAAAGCCGCGTTTGATCCCGGCATAATTTACTAACGCCCCGGCTTGCCGGGGCATTTTACGTTTCAACCTATGGATAACATCATTATACCTCTGATCAACGCCGCCCGGATCGGCGATCTTCAACAATTGAAGGCGCTGGTTACGGCGGAGAATATTAACCTGCGGGACGAAAAAGGCTATACACCGCTGATCATAGCCTCTTACAACCACCAGCTGACTGCAGCCAAATGGTTGATCGAACAGGGTGCCGACGTGGACGCTGCCGACTTCGGCGGTAACACGGCGCTGATGGGCGCGGCATTTAAAGGGTACGCAGATATTGCAGAACTCCTGATCGATCATTGTGCCGACCTTGATCGGCAGCACGGGAACGGCGGTACGGCGCTCATGTTTGCGGCAATGTTCGGCCGGAATGACTTGCTGAGCTTATTATTAAAACATGGTGCCAATGCGGCACTTGCCGATAGTCGTGGTCTAACGGTATTTGACCTGGCTGCCCAGCAGGGGAATGAGGAGGCCATCAACATCCTGGAAGAACATACTGCCCAAAAAAAGGCAGCGTTAGATTGAACTGATGCCCGCCCCAATAATTAGCAGGCGTGTTTTGGAAAAGAAGATATGCTGGCACTCTGGACGAATTCGGGTTACTGATCACTTATTTAAACATATTATGGATCGAAAATGCTATCGAAATTCCTTCATAGATCCTTTTTATTGAAAAATTGTCATGAGGACGCTGTAAATTTTTCACTTTGGCTGTAAAATTTACAGCTTCGTTAAGGTGTACGTCGATTGGCACGGAGCTTGAAATGAGGAAATTAGTTTAATTAATTATAAGTTTTAATCATTATTCAATTAAGGAGGACAGACCTATGACACTGGTTAAATTTAATTCCGACAATCGTAACAACGCTTCATTACTGCCAAGCTTTAATGATGTATTTGATTCCATTTTCTCCGATACATTTTTCAATGACCGCCTGACCTGCCGGGTTCCTGCGGCCAACATCAGCGAAACTGAAGATCACTTCCATATAGAGCTCGCTGCGCCTGGTTTAAAAAAAGAAGATTTCAGATTGAACCTGGACCGTAATGTGCTGAATATTTCTGTGGAGCAACGCACTGGAAACAACGATCAGCACAAGAATTACAGCAAGTGCGAATTCAGTTATGCATCGTGGGTGCGTTCATTTACCCTCCCTGAAAGCGCGGATACCGAAAGGATCGAAGCGAGTTACACAGATGGTGTGTTGAAGATCGACATTGCCAAACGTGAGGAAGCAAAAGTTGTGCGCCGCCAGATCGAGATCAAATAATCTTTAACTATATAAGTTGATTTAAAAGGCCCTGCATGCGGGGCCTTTTAGGGTTAATGGTATTAATTGATTATGAAAGATCGATTCACTTTATTGCTCAGTTTGAAAACGCCGAACTGTTTTGAAGTTTTCGGTGAATTTGGTATCGGCGATGATCGGCCGAATGCGGTAGCATTGTTTGATAGTTTGCAGGGTAATAACGTGCTGAACGAGTTGGACGTACTGCATATTGACCTGATAGAAGCGGACGGACCGCTGCCGGCAAAAGTGCAGACGAAATCCTGCCGTTTGGATGAGCTGGCGGCTAACTGTAAATTGATCACCCGTGAAGTTTTCCGTCAAAAAAATCTAAATGTACATGAAGAATAAAATAATACTGATACAGACATTAAAAGCGTGCTCGGAATTTTACCCGCAGCCCATCGGGTTTTCTGTACCGCATCTAACTAAGCTTGCGGGTCATTGTCTATTTCATATTCATTTGTACAATTAAGCTATTGCGGTTCGGCAAACATCTTTGATAGATACAGAGGTTTCTATCATATTAAGGCACCTTATCGTGTTTGAGTTATGAAACAATGAGGCGATCGGACAGTTGTATGTTCATGGATAATTACCCGATCACCATTACCGTGGATAAGCAAGAACATCATTTCGAGGTAGGGGAATATGCCCATCACGAAGATGGTAAATGCAAGTTCCGCGTCTACGAGGACGGCTCGTATGTGGCGAGCTTTTCGCCGGACGATCACGATTTTTTACATATCTGCCAGAATCCTGGCGGAATAGATGAAGAGATCCTTCATTTGCTGGCCGACAAGATCGAGGCGCATCACCCGCATGGTGTTAATGGCAATATCAGAAAACTAAAGATATGAGAAGCATTTGGACCGGCTCCATCGGTTTTGGCCTGGTGAGTATACCTATTAAATTATTTTCCGCTGTTCAGGAAACCCGGCTTGACCTTGACATGCTGGACAGCCGTGACCATGCGCATATCAAATTTCAACGTGTCAATGAGAATACGAAAAAGGAAGTGCCCTATGATAAGATCGTCAAGGGTTATAAGTATGATGAAGATTATGTGATCATCGAAGACGCCGACTTTGAAGCTGCGGCACCGGAGAAGAGCAAGGTGATCGAGATCGAGAGTTTTGTCGATGTCGTTTCGGTCAACCCCATGTTTTACGAGACCTCTTACTACACCGAACCTGCGACCAAAAACAATAAAGCTTACGCTTTGCTGCTGGAAGCCCTGAAAAGATCAGGGAAGGCCGGACTGGCTCGGTTCGTTTTACGCAGCACCGAAAGCTTATGTATCGTACACCCGGTCGAAAAGGTGATCATGGTAACCCGTATACGTTTTGCGCAGCAGATCCGTGACCAGGAAGACCTGAAACTGGACGATAAGATTAAAGTCAGCGAAAAGGAACTGAAAATGGGCCTGGCACTGATCGATCAGTATGCCGAGCCGCTTGATCTTTCTAAGTACAAGGATGAATATCATACAGAGCTTATGAATATCATCGAGCAGAAAGCAAAAGGCAAACGTCCGACGATCAAAAAATTAAAACCGAAAGCGGCCAAAGGCGACGATCTTTATGATCAGCTGATGAGCAGTTTAAAAACAAAGAAGGGAGCCTGATGATCAACCCTGTACAGACCACTATTCCGCAAGCCGATGGCAGTGACCGTTACGTCATCATTGAACCGATCCTGGAAAGGGATGCCGATGATAAATTACAGCCGACCGGTGTCTTTAAGATCTATAAAGCGATCAAAGGCGACGAGACCCACTTGTTCACGGAGCCCGCCGAGCGTGCCGGCAAGGCTGATGAACTTACTGATGAGGAGAATCCGGACTACCTGGGTAAATTCATTTCCGAGAACGGCGTTGTCCAGCATTTCCAGGGTCAGGTATTAAGCGTTGCTGAACAGGCTTATCTGGCTGTAGTTATTGAGACCCTTACTGAACCTGATATTCCTTCGGAACATTAATACTGCAAACCTGTTAGGTTGATATGAAACAGTCATTGAAAAAAGAAGATCTTACCCGTCTGTTCGTCGGTATCGCGGTCGGCATTACAGCAGGCATTGGTCTGGGCTGGTTGTTCCTGACCGGCAAAGGCGCACAATATCGTAGTCAGATCAGCCGCCGTTTCCAGGAAGGCTTAAGTGATAAGGCAGCCGAGGTCATTGATAAAAAGACGATCATTCCCAAAAAGGCGGCGAAGTTGGCAACCGACGCGGTGATCAAAGATTAGTTCAGGCGTGAAGATCGCGACCTATAACATTAACGGCATCAACGGGCGGATTGAAAATCTGCTGGGCTGGCTTGCTGAAGCAAAGCCGGATGTCGTTTGCTTACAGGAACTAAAAACGGAAGACCATAAATTTCCCGAGCGTGTCTTGCTAGACAAGCGTTACCACGCGATCTGGCAGGGCCAGAAAAGCTGGAACGGAATAGCTATTCTATCCCGTTTTGGCGATATCCAGGAGACCCGTCGCGGCTTGGACGGCGACCCGGATGATACCCATAGCCGATATATCGAAGCATATATTAACGGTATCGTGATCGGGTGCCTCTATTTACCGAACGGCAATCCATTCCCGGGACCGAAATTCGACTATAAATTGAAATGGATAAAAAGGCTGATCGCCCATGCAAAGAAATTACAGGGCTTTGGCCTCCCGTTCGCACTGATCGGAGACTATAACATCATGCCAACCGAACTGGACACCTATAAACCCGAAAAATATGTCGAAAATGCACTGTTTCGTCCGGAGGCAAGAAAGCTCTGGCGGACATTGCTCAAATTGGGTTTAACGGATGCCATCCGGTATTTATATCCGCAAGAACGGGTCTATACTTTTTGGGATTACCTGCGCAATGCGTTTGGAAGAAATGCCGGACTTCGGTTGGATCATTTTTTATTGGATGACACACTGAAAAACAGACTTCTTTCGGCCGGCGTTGACAAAGATGTTCGTGGCTGGGAACATTCCAGCGACCATGCGCCGGTATGGATCGAACTGGCAGACCAAACCCAAAAAACATGATCGTAAATTATACCGAAAACGGCTGGGAAGTGATCACCCAGCGTGCACATGGATTACTCGCTGCGGAGATCGCAGCAAATTGGAAGCATAGCATTCGTACGGAACGCTGGACGGAGACCTTACTGGCGATCGCGGAGCATGATGATGCACAGGTAGAGCTGGAACGTGATAACCTTCTTACCGCGCAGGGCGGGCCGGTAGATTTTAAAATGAAAGCGTTCGAAGAACGGCATTGTACACAAACGATGAATTTTGCTTTAAGTAAAAGCCGCTATATCGGCTTGTTGTCATCCATGCACCTGGATTTTGTTTATTCTAAAGATCGCTCGCGGGATAAAAAAGCCAGTATCTTTTTGAACGATCAGAAAGAGCTCAGGCGACAGTTGCGTAAGGATTTAGGTCTCACGATCAAAGAAGCAGAGGGGGATTACCGGCTTATGGAATGGTGTGACGCGCTTTCTCTTTTGCTTTGTCAGCATGAAAATCAACCGGAAGCAAGATCCGTAGAGATAAGTGAAGGTCCTGATAAAAAGGATTACAGGCTATTACAGATCGATGAAGGACTGCTCACTGTTAAACCTTGGCCATTTGAGAGCGATAGTTTTGACGTCTACTTTGAAACCCGGCTGATCCCGCAGCTTACCTTTAAGAACTCGGATGAATTCCGCTCTGCATTCCGCAAAGCCAAAGTGGTCGAAAAACGATGGTCAGTTACAAAAGATAAGCGGTAATTAAATAAGATAAGATGATCAACGCATTACGCGGGTTCCTGTCGGCTATATGATATGACCTTCTTTGTAATTAGACTGTACTCTTCAACATAGAGATCGATCAGATCAGATTACTACGGATTCGTTAACTTTAAAAACCGGATTCTTTATTACTTAAACAGCCAACAGTAAGCTAAGTTTGACATCCGAAGAGTTATCAAAAGTGATCGAGCATCTATATACGGGTCGATGGTGGTTGAAAAATTATCCGTCTTACCATAACATCTGTTTAAAATAATTATCGTTCTAATTAATTTAAAAACATTTTGGTGGTAAGAAGGTTATCATCCATAACCTTATAGCCTATGAAAAAGTCAGGATTTGTTTACCGCAATGGCTTAAGCCTTGTGTTTTTATTACTATTCCTGATCACCCTGATCGCACAAGCGCTAACAGGCTGGAAAGAGCATAATCAGGAACTTCAGGATGAAAACGCCACGGCTTTAGCTTTTTCCGCTTATCTTTCTACAGGTCACTTCATTTCCTCGACTTTCGAGAATTTCCAGAGTGAATTTTTGCAAATGGCTTTATATGTCATTCTTACCATCGGTTTACGTCAACAGGGTTCCGCCGAATCCAAAAGCCTGGACGAGGCAGAAGAAGTAGATCGCGAACCAATTGCCTCCGCAGATGCTCCAGGGCCTGTCAAGAAAGGCGGCTGGATATTAAAACTTTACAGCCATTCCTTATCTATCGTTTTTATACTGCTGTTCTTGGTGAGCTGGGGCTTACACCTCTGTGGCAGCTGGATCGATCATAATGACAAGCAACAGCTGCAAGGGAAAGCTCTTCAGGGCTTGTTCACCTATTTAGGCGAACCGAACTTCTGGTTCGAGACCTTCCAGAACTGGCAAAGTGAATTCCTATCCGTTCTATCGATCGTTGTACTAACTATTTTCCTGCGGCAAAAAGGTTCGCCGGAATCTAAACCAGTAGACGCACCGCACATGGAAACTGGAAAATAATTTAATGATCATGGCTGAAGAAAAGATCCTGACATGCAGTAAGTTTTTGGCCAATAATGGGCTGACGATCGCTTTTGTTGAAAGCGCTACAGCGGGCTGGCTGTGTTCCGAATTCGCGCTGGCGCCTGAGTCAGGTCAGGTATTAAAGGGCGGCATCGTTTGTTATGATGCCCAGTTAAAAGAAGACCTGTTGCAGGTGCCACATGAACTCATTAAAACATTTACGCCGGAGTCGCAGGAAGTGACCGACGAACTGGCACGGCGCTTAGGCACCTTGATCCCATCGGATATTCAGGTTGCCGTAACCGGACTTACCGGCCCGGGCGGCAGTGAGACCGCTGATAAACCGGTCGGCACGATGTTTATCTCCGCCATGATCGAAGGAAGGCTGATCAGTTATAGGCAAGTCTTTGAAGGGCCATGCGAAGAGATCATTCACCAAACGGTCAACGCGGCGGCAGAGATCATTACGAATGAGGTTTCAAATATCAGGGATACACATTTATAACACATTCAAACATCACCTATATCTATGACAACGCATAAAAGATCAAGTACTGGCCGCGATGGCGCTCATGACAGCCCCTGGCAAGATCAGCTCACCGGAAATTTAGCAGGATCATCTGGTTTTTCGACAGACACCATTTATGACTGCCTCATCATTGGAGCAGGCATTACGGGTCTGACCGCCGCCTTGCTTTTACAGAACGCGGGAAAAAAAGTGATCATCGCCGAGGCCCACTGCCTTGGTTTTGGAACTACCGGCGGCACCAGTGCGCACATCAATACCTTCGCAGACACCACTTACAAAGAAGCAGAGAGTGCTTTTGGAAAAGAAGGCGCACAGCTATTTGCTGACGCCGTCAACGAAGGGGCCGGACTGCTCAAAGCCAATATTAGCGCTTACCAGATTGATTGCGACTTTGAGACCAAGACAGGTTATGTGTATGCCGAGGACGAAAAGCAGGCCAAACAACTGGCTGACATATTTGATGGCGCAAAAGCGGTTGGGGTTCCGGCTTACTATGTTGATCAGGCGCCTGCAGCGGTACCTTATCAGGCGGCACTGGAATTCCCCGATCAGGCGCAGTTTCACCCGATCAAATATCTGCAAGCTTTACTAGAAGAATATTTGGAAGCCGGCGGCATCCTTTTGGCTAACGCCAAAATTGAAACGCTAATAACCGAAAATGAGCTGCATATCGCGGAGATACCACAAGGCGCAATCAAGGCCAGGCAAGTGATCTATGCAACACATATTCCTCCGGGTATCAATTCTTATAGCCTGCGTTGCGCACCCTATCGCAGTTATGTACTGGCGGTAAAGTTAAAAGGCGATACCTATCCGGATGCTTTGGTTTACGATATGCAGGAGCCTTATCATTATTTTCGGACGCATGTGGTCGATGGTGAAAAGCTGCTCATCGCCGGCGGCAATGACCACAAGACCGGCCATGACGAGCCGGAAAAGGCATTTGCCGATCTGGTGAAATATGTACGGGATAATTATGATGTATCATCAGTAAAATACCGCTGGTCAAGCCAGTATTATGTTCCGGTGGATGGCTTTCCTTACATCGGGCAAATGCCCGAAGCTGCCAAAGGCATTTATTGTGCTACCGGTTATAATGGCAATGGTATGATGCTGGGTAGTATAGCCGGTAAGATCCTGAGCGACCTGGCGCAAGGTAAAGATAATAAATATGCAGACATCTTCAGTCCATCCCGCTTGAAACCGATTGCCGGTTTCACGGCTTTTGTGCAGGAGAACGCGGATGTGGCCTATCACTTTGTAGCCGACCGGTTCGGCATTCACGAAACGGATTCATTAAAACGATTATCGCCCGGAACCGGGCAGGTTGTCGAAGTAGACGGAAAAAAGATCGCCGCTTACCGCGACGATTCGGGTAAGATCCATGCGCTCAGCCCGGTCTGCACGCATGCCGGTTGTATCGTAAACTGGAACGGTGAAGAGAAAAGCTGGGATTGCCCTTGCCATGGTGCACGTTATGATATTGATGGTAAGGTACTGACCGGCCCCGCGACGCTGAATTTAGCAACTATTGATCCTGAGAATAATGCGTGACCTTGCACAACGATTTCCTGAAAATCCGCTGCTCCTTCCAAAGGACCTGGCTCCGAGCGGTCCGGGCCTGCAGGTCATCAGCTTGCTGAACCCCGGCGTGTTTCGGTACCACAAAAAAATATGGTTGCTGGTACGGGTGGCTGAAGGCGTTGCCGAAAAGGAAGGTGTGATCTTCTTTCCTGCACTGAACGCTACCGGCAACACCGAGATCATTGAAGTACCGTTGAATGATCCCGACCTGATCGCGACAGATGCCAGGGTGATCAATTACAAAGGCCTTGATTACCTGACGACCATATCTCATTTAAGGTTGTTATCCAGCGAAGATGGCATACACTTTACGGAGCCGCAAAGCTCTGCATCCCTGTTTGGCGCCGGTTACCTCGAACGGTTTGGTATCGAAGATTGCCGGGTGACCCGGATCGATGATACGTACTACCTGACCTATACCGCTGTTTCCGATAGCGGCGTTGGCGTCGGCTTACAAACAACAAAAGACTGGCAGCATTTTGAACCGGGCGGCATGATCCTGCCGCCGCATAATAAGGATTGCGCCATTTTCGAGGAAAAGATAAACGGGAAATATTTTTGCCTGCACCGCCCGAGCAGTAAAGAGATCGGTGGCAATTATATCTGGCTGGCTGAATCGTCCGACAGCCGGCAATGGGGTAATCATCATTGCCTGATCAAAACAAGGCCGGGCCTGTGGGACAGTGCCCGTGTAGGCGCCGGTGCGGCCCCGATCCGAACTGCGCAGGGCTGGCTGGAAATTTACCATGGTGCCAACGAACAACACCAGTACTGTCTTGGCGCTTTTTTGATGGACCTGGACGATCCATCAAAAGTGATCGGCCGGACGACCGAACCGATTATGGTACCGACAGAACCTTACGAACTTAGCGGCTTTTTTGGCTATGTGGTCTTCACCAACGGGCATATCGTCAATGGCGATCAGCTGACCATTTATTACGGGGCGGCTGACGAGTTCGTTTGCGGCGCGCATTTTTCAATTACCGAAATATTAAACCAACTAAACTGAACACACGATGAAGGCAACATCAGCATGGCTCTTAAATGCCAACGCTCACCTGAATGATCCTGCGCTACCCATTGTCTTTGAAAAACAGGCGGCGGGCTATTCTTTTAAAGTTCATATGCTTCATGATTCCTGCTGGCTGGTCGCGGCCTGGCCAAAAGGCAGCCGAATCGCGTTCCGAATGGCCTATTCACCTAACGACCGGCTGGAACTGAAAAAGCTTTCGGAAAAGGACGGAAAGATCATTTTAAAGATCAGTTCGCTGATCGGCGAGCAAGAATGCGTTGTCGATCTGCCGGATGCGGAAGCTATTCCCGTATTGCGCCTGACAACTACCTTAAAGCCAACCGCGCCGCTGTTGTTCCCTTACTGGCCGCGGGATATCGTCGTTCTGGGTGCCGCAGGCAGCGAACTTTTGGCCGAGGGAGAAATCAAAGTCAAACAGGTGGGCACACGCTCGGGGCAGTTATATTTCAGCTTAACCCGTCCGAAGGCTGGTTCCGTGCTGTACCTGCAAAATTTGACAGCGCTGGCAGATTACAACCAGGCCACGGAAACCTCCGCCGGTGAGACCGTAGGCGGCGAATGGCCGGAGATCGGCTTTGCCCTTCCGCCGACGATAAAGAACAAGCCTTTAGAAGCAGGAAAAAGCTATGTATTGAGCGACGCCCTGATCGCTTTTAGTGAAGAGGTTCCGGCCGACGAACCGGCCATGATACGTCAGTACCTGGACCTGACGGCGGCTATTTACTTAGCACTGCCCAAACCGGAGACCAGTTATAAGCACTGGCCGGATATCCTGCAAAAGGGTTTGACCGATCTGCAAACCAGTCCTGGTTGCTGGTCGCAGGTAGATGGCAATCACTATCTGAATGCTTACCTTTCTGATTATAAAACTCCGCCGGAGATCATGGTACAACTGGCCGTTTTGTTACCCTTGCTGGATTATGTGGAGTGGACAGATGCTGAACTGGAGATGATGAAAACGATCAAGGACGGTCTGACTGCTTTTTATGATGCTGACCTGGGCACGATCATGCGCTGGCATCCGAAGATGGCTGATAAAATGGAAGCGGTCGAGGAGCAGATGCAACCCATGGTTATGGATTCCTGGTACCTTAACCACCCGCTGCTTAACCTTTCCCGTTTGGCGTTGAAAGGCGATAAGGTTGCTGAAAAACTCTTCCTCGATTCGCTGGAGTTCGCTATAAAGGTGGCCCATCATTTTGACTATACCTGGCCGGTATTTTATAAGATGGACACGCTGGAGGTCGTGAAAGCCGAGACCCAGCCGGGAAAAGGAGGTGAAAAAGACGTGCCCGGCCTGTTTTCACACATTATGCTCCAAGCCTGGGAATTGACCGGTGAAAAACGATATCTGGCTGAAGCCGAGAAGTCTGCCCTACGCTTGCAGGGATTGGGATTCGAACTCTTTTACCAGGCTAATAACACCGCGTTCTCTGCCGGTGCGATGCTGCGATTATACAAGGTCACCGGAAGGGAAGTGTACAAAGAAATAAGCTACCTGTGTATAGCCAATATACTACAGAATACCAGCCTCTGGGACTGCAACTATGGCTACGGGAAGAACTTCCCGTCTTTTTTCCGTTTATTCCCTTTGAACGATGCACCTTACACGGCAGCCTACGAGGAGGAAGAGGTGTTTTGTGCCTTGCACGACTATCTCCGCCATGCTGAAGGGGAAGATATGCTGCCTTCGCTCAGACTTTTACTGGCGGAATATATCCGTTACCTGGTCGACCGCGCGGTGTATTATTACCCGCCCATGCTCCCTAAAGAAATGCTATCCGAAGAGGTCAAAACCGGTGAAGTGGACGCGAGTTTATGGATCGCACTGGAAGATATGCACGATGGCTGGGAAAGATCAGGTCAGGTCGGGCAGGAAGTTTACGGCGCAGGCAATGCTTTCGGTATCCTGCCGCGGCACTATATGCAGGTCGACGGGCAGCCGTTCATGATCTATACTGATTATCCGACCTATGGTTTTTCAGCGAAAAAGCAACGTCCGGCGAATTTCAGGCTGGCCGGTGATGGACGTCTGAACAGCAGGCTGATGATCGTGAAGACAGGCAAAGGAAAACTGCCTGAATTTGATATCAGGTTGAAGGGACACCGGGAAGCTTGGAAAGGAACCAAAACGAAGGATGGCCACTTCGAATTCATCTTACCAGGTGACAGCGAAGTGCATATTGACTGGAAAGATGGAAAAAAATAAAATAGTTACGGCGATGGTAGAGAGTCCGAAAGGCTCAGGCCAAAAATTCGACTTTGACGAAACAGAAGGACGCTTCAGGCTCAATAAAATTTTGCCAGCGGGATTGGTTTTCCCGTTTGATTTCGGCATGATACCCGGCACAAAGGGTGAAGATGGTGATCCGCTTGATATCATCATTATAGCGGAGGAAAAGACTTTTCCGGGCTGTTTAATTGACTGCCGTATTATCGGCGTTCTTGAGGCAGAACAAACCGAGCGCGATGGCCGGACAGTTCGTAATGATCGGTTCGTCGGCATACCGGAGGTATCGCAGTTATTCCCTGATATCCAGGAACTGGCGCAGCTGCCGGAAAGCATCCTGAATCAGGTTGAGCATTTTTTTAAGAATTATAATGAACAGGCCGGCAAGATCTTTCGGATCATTGCCCGGCAAGATGCGGCTACAGCCGAAAGATCACTGACGGCGCCATGAAACGAAAAATCTATATCCTATTCTTTGGCCTGGCAGTAGTCAGTTTATTGGTCTGGAAATACTGGCCGAGTCCAAAAGTTAAGTCAAGGGCACCGGTCGCAGTGTGCGGCAGACCGGATAAAGAATATTATTAATCCGAACAAAGGTGAAATACCACTTTTTGGAATACAAATTGCATTTATACAACACAAAATCTAATCTACCATTATGCCTACAAAATCAAACAAAAAAGCGACTGCAGCAGCTGCAAGTCGTACACCAGAAGCCGAAAGCGCTTTAAAAGAGTTATTCATCGACGAACTCAAAGATATTTATTGGGCTGAAAAGCATTTGGCAACAGCACTGCCGAAACTGATCAAGGGCGCGACCTCTGAAGATCTGAAACAAACCATTACAACCCACCTGGAAGAAACCAAGAACCAGATCACGCGTTTGGAAAGTGTGTTTGCCTCTGTAGGTGAAAAAGCCACGGCTAAAAAATGCCTGGCCATGGAAGGCTTGTTAGCTGAAGCTACAGAACTGCTCGAAGATACCGAGAAAGGCACTGAAGTGCGTGATGTCGCCATTATCTCTGCAGCGCAAAAGGTTGAACATTATGAGATCGCCTCTTACGGTACCTTGCGTACATTGGCCGGCACCTTAGGTTTCAGTGAAGCACAAGGCTTACTGGATGAGACCCTGGCAGAAGAAAAAAACGCGGACTCTTTATTAACCCAGGTCGCAGAGAATTATGTAAATGAGGCTGCTGCTGCTGAGGTTGAAGAATAAGTTTTAGTTGCTATACAAGAGGCCGGTATATCCGGCCTCTTTTTAAATCTATAACCATCATTATGGACCAGCTATCAAAATCATTGCTCACAGGTTTTATGGGTACGAATGCAATGACCGTGTCCAGTGATCTGATGTCAAAAATATTGGGTGAAAACTTTAGAGAGCCGGCGCATCTTGAAACCCTGATCAAACGCTTATTTCCACACTGGTCCGGTCATGCCAAAAGGATCTCTGCCTGGGGAGCGCACTACGCTATGGGCTTTATCTTCGCCGCAATATACGTGGAGTTATGGCAAACGAAAAAGATCGAACACTCGCTTAAAAACGGGATGCTCTTAGGCCTTGTTAGTGGCGTGTTAGGATATCTGATATGGAAGGGAACCTTTAAAGCGCACCCTTTACCACCATGGATCAACTACTCGCATTATTATCTTCAGCGAATTCCGGCCCATATCGTCTTTGCGATAGTTGCTACCTTGACCTATCGGTTAACCGAGTTAAATAATGCCCCCCCCTGTCACACATCCGATACTGTACCAGATGTTATAAGCTCAAAGTAAAAACAAACAAATGCCAGACTTGTTATCAGATTTCAGCATTTTTTCTTCTACGCCGGCAAGGAGAAAACTATGAAGTCAAGGTGGCCGAATCTAAATCCGGCCATAACTGTGAGGTCATGAAACTCCAGCTGACCACCGATCTGCTTTACTTTTTAGTAAACCAGGATTACCGTTATCTTTATTCTAAAACATTGTTCGATGAAGAACAGGATCAGATACGGATCTCGCTTACACCGACCCAAACCAAGCCACGGGTTCGGCAGCTTCCGGCAATGTATGATACATTTTTTTCAATCAACCGAGAGCCGGTTCAAATGGCCGAAGGCATAGATGACCAGACATTGGTTGTCGTCGAGTTGGAGGCATCTTTAGCGGTTGCATTTTTAGATCAGGTGCTCCAACCTTTGTTAGCGGTCAGTGCAGACAGTATTATAATTAATATACAGGCGGGACAAGAAGTTGTGCAAAAGCGTTTTGAGCGAAAACCTTCAAGCCCGGATCCGACGATATAGAATACGGTAAACGGAGGATAAATAGATCAACGGTACTTGTAATTCCATTCGCATAGATCCATCGACATCTTATCCGGAACTGAAGGATCATTTCTTAGCAGATCGTTGTTCATGCGATTAATATTATTAGGATATTTTGGATCATTTGCTTCGATGACGATCAAACATCTGAATAATACATGAAGCCATCATATTTGGCATGGTAAAGAAGCGCATGCTACATTATATATCCAAGTCTATAACTAATCAATGACCATTAAAACTTAGGCCTCAGTTACCCGTTTAAATTGCATGTCTAAAAAAGAAACCGACCTTTCCGGCTTTGTCCGGGTGCGCGGCGCACGCGAACATAATCTGAAAAATGTGAACCTGGACATTCCACGCGATGCGCTGGTCGTGTTCACCGGCATCTCCGGCTCGGGTAAATCATCCCTTGCTTTTGGTACGCTCTACGCAGAGGCGCAACGCCGTTATCTGGAATCGGTATCTCCCTATGCCCGCCGTTTGTTCAATCAAATGGCTATACCGGAAGTGGACGAGATCGAAGGCTTGCCTCCAGCCGTTGCCTTACAGCAGCAGCGGGGTGCCGCCAGCACACGATCATCAGTAGGCAGCGTTACTACTTTATCTAATTTACTCCGGATGCTGTATTCCCGAGCCGGGGATTACCCTGAAGGGCAAGGGATCATCTACGCCGAATCTTTTTCGCCCAATACACCAGAAGGTGCCTGCACCGAATGCCATGGCCTGGGACGTATATATGATATTACAGAAAAAACAATGGTACCCGATGATAAGCTGACCATTCGTGAAAAAGCTATCGCCGCCTGGCCCTCGGCCTGGCAAGGTCAGAATCAGCGTGATATCCTGACCACCATGGGTTATAATATTGATATCCCCTGGAAGGACCTCCCCAAAAAAGACCGTGATTGGATACTGTTTACTGAGGAACAGCCGGTGGTGCCGGTCTACTCCGGTCATACGCACGAGGAGATCCAGCGCTTTATCAAGAATAAGCGGCAGCCCGATTATATGGGAACGTTTACCGGTGCCCGCCGTTACGTGCGGCATACGTTTGCCAACTCCCAAAGCGCACTGATGAAGAAACGGGTCAGCCAGTACATGCTGAGCAGCGAATGCCCGCTTTGTTATGGCAAGCGGCTTCGGCAGGAATCTTTATCGGTCAAATTTGCAGGTTATGATATTGCAGAACTATCAAGGCTATCGCTGGATAAGCTGGCAGCTATCTTCGGGCCTTACGCCAAGGGCGAGGCTGCTACTCTAAAGAAAATGGCAGCTGCACATCCGGAAAAAGTAGTGGTTGCCAAACGCATCGCGGAAGATTTTGTCGCACGTTTGCAGGTAATGCTTGACCTTGGATTGGGTTACCTGACCGTAGAGAGAAGCACGCCGACTTTATCCCCGGGCGAATTGCAGCGGTTAAGGTTGGCCACACAAGTACGATCTAACCTTTTCGGGGTCGTCTATGTTTTGGATGAACCATCGGCAGGTTTGCACCCTGCTGATACGGAAGCTTTGTTACGCGCTTTGAATAAATTGAAAGCTTCAGGCAATTCTTTATTCGTGGTCGAGCATGAGATCGATGTGATACGTCACGCGGACTGGATCGTGGATGTTGGCCCCGCAGCCGGCGAAAAAGGAGGGTACATTTTATATAGCGGCGTACCGGAGGGCTTAAGGAATGTCAAAGAATCATTGACCCGTCATTACATTTATGAGGATGCGGTTAAAGGTGTAAGTGATCCGCGTATTGCAACAGATTGGTTAAAACTAGAAGGTATTAGCCGCAATAATCTATTAAACTTGAACGTAGCCTTTCCTTTGAGCGTCTTGACGAGTGTGACCGGGGTATCAGGCTCTGGTAAGAGCAGCCTCGTCAGCCAGGTATTGGTGGAACTGGTAGCTGAACAGCTCGGTTTACAGGTTGATATAACCGGAGATACAGAGGCTGACCCATTGGAACAAACCGAAATACAAACCACAGGCGGCCATATCGTTAGCGGCATACAAGCCATCAAAAGATTAGTTGTGGTCGATCAAAAACCCATTGGTCGCACGCCGCGTTCCAACCTGGCCACCTATACCGGTCTGTTCGATCATGTACGCAAATTATTTGCCGCAACCCCGGCGGCTAAAGCGCGTAAATTCGATGCCGGGCGTTTTTCATTCAATGTAGCCAAAGGCCGATGCCCGCATTGTGAGGGGGAAGGAATGGTCATGGTGGAGCTGCTTTTCCTGCCAAGTGTATATACACCTTGTCCGACCTGTGGGGGTACGCGCTATAATCCCAAAACACTGGAAGTGCAGTACAAAGACAAAAATATTGCTGAAGTACTTGGACTGACCGTTGATGAAGCAGCAAATTTCTTCGATGAAGAGCCTGCGATCAGCCGGGCATTAGAAGTAGTCCGAGAAGTGGGCTTAGGCTATCTGCGGCTGGGACAACCAGCTACTGAGCTGAGCGGCGGCGAGGCGCAGCGCATCAAACTTGCCACTGAATTACAGCGCGCCCAGCATGGCCAAACCCTTTACATCCTGGATGAACCGACTACCGGCCTTCACCCATCCGATGTAGAGCGTTTGCTGCTGCAACTCAACCGCCTCGTTGATGCCGGAAATACGGTAATATTGGTGGAGCACGACATGGAGGTAATTGCGGCAAGCGACTGGGTAATCGATATCGGGCCTGGTGCAGGTGAAGCAGGTGGTAAAGTTGTTGCCGAAGGGAAACCAGCAGATATCATCAAAAACAAGCAAAGCCGGACGGCCCCTTATCTGGCAAAACATTTATGAGAAAAGGTACGCCGACCTGCCCGAATTTCAACAATGAAAAATACGCTTGGAAACCCGACGTCGATTACCGTAAACATCCGGAACTATACCGCATAGGAAAAGGAGAACAGGGCGTATTGATCTGTGAACCATATAAGAGCGAGATCGGTCAGAACTGGCGTTCTAAAACCGAGGTGATCGCTGTCGAGAGCAGTGATAAGATCTACGTTCAGTTTTTGGATTATTTGGCAAGTAATGATTTTGTCGGTGCAGATATGGCGCGGAAATATTTGCAAATGGGTTACACCCGTGCCCGACGACACGCCAATTACAAGGGTGGTCGAAAATATGACGCGGAAAACAAGTACGCGTTATTAGAACGCGGAACGGGCGAGCAAGTAAAGGCGAAAGCCGACGCGATCTTCTATGCCAAGTGGAAGGCTGCGGAGCATCATCAAACCTATGCCGCCATGAAAACAGACTAGAAGAAAACGCGCGGTTAATCGCTGCTCTTCCAGTCAGTAAGCAAAACGGTCAGTCCCGCCATTGCTGTAAAAGCGATATTGAACAGCAGCGCTTTTTTTGTACGGTGAAAGGGTTTGAAAAATGTCTGTATAGCGAACTGACCGATATTGAACGGATCTATCTTGCCATGGGTCTTGAAAGGAATTAATCCTTTGATCGCAACAGGTTGTTTGGTAAGTGCAACATAAGGCAATAATACCAATGCTTCCGCTGCGTAGATACGTTTTGCAGTTTTGTTCAGCTTCAATAAACTTGGTACTGTAAGTAACGCTCCGACAAGGGCGTAATCGATAAGAGAATGCTGTTTTGCGGTGATCGGTTTTTTCATGCTGATCTATTTTTTTCGTAATACTTTGATGATGGAACCTGCTACAACGCCACCAAAAGTGTACCAGGCGACGGTCATTATTTTGGTCGCTGTCTTACGGTTGACCGGGGCATCGCTAAGGCCCAGGGGCTTGGTCAGTGTTAATGCGCCAACTCCGGCTGCCATCCCGCTTACGGCACCGATCCACGGTAGTTGTTTCTTTTTACCAAAACCTATCAGGCTATAATAAACCGCATTGCTTAGCAGATCGGCGGCCATCGTCGCTGCAAATAATTGATCACCGGTAGGCGGCTCGATCCCTGCCGTCTCCATGCCTTTAGACAATGCTTCTTCGCCGACGAGATCAACTCTGGGCGCCTCGTGTAAGAATTCCTTAACAGCCTGGTGAAGAATATTCAATGCTACCGCACCGGCGATACCGCCGATAATACTGCTTGTTAGTTTTTTCATGTTATTTTAATGTGGCCTGCGCCTTTTTTAATGTTTTCTCCAGATCAATGCCTTCGTCTAAGACACCGTTAAAAAGGTCGCCGGTCTCTTTGAGGCGATCCAGTGCATTGTGAATGTTAAAATGCTGTATCGTCAGCCCCGGCTTAACCTCGTCCCAACTGAGTGGCATAGAAACGGTGGCACCCGGCTTGGGCCGCAGCGAATATGGGCCTGCTATCGTCGCACCCGGCCGGTTCTGTAAATAATCCAGGTACATTTTGCCTTTGCGGGCCGCGATGCTGCGTTCCAGGCTGGTGTAATCCGGGATCTGTTCATGTACGTGTTTGACAACGATGTTGGCAAATATCTGTGACTGCTGGTAGCTGTATTTGCCGCCCAGGGGGATATAGATGTGCATGCCTGTCGACCCGGAGGTTTTTGGATAGCTGGGTACATCGATGGCATCGAGTATATCTTTAACCAGGCGCGCGGCTTCGACCACCTGGTCATAAGTATGTTTATCTGGGTCAAGGTCGATCACGCAATAATCCGGATTATCAGGTGTCTGCGCTCTGCTGAACCAGGGATTGATCTCGATACAACCTAAAGAATTCATCCATAGTAAGCTTGCTTCGTCGGTACCGACTAGATACTTGGTAACCTTTCCTTCATCTGTTACATGATCGAATGTTTTCGCCCAGTCCGGAGCTTTATCGGTCACGTTCTTCTGGTAAAAGCTTTGTCCGTGTATCCCACCGGGAAACCTGTTCAGTGACATGGGCCGGTCCTTGAGGTATGGCATCATGTATTCGCCGACCTTGTAATAGTAATTCAGCATGTCCCCCTTGGTGAGCTTATCCTCCGGCCAGTAAAGTTTGGTAACGTGATTGAATTTAAGGTCATGACCGCAAACCTTTTTCGTCTGTGTATCCTCGGTAGGATTAACCAGGGTTTTACGCTCCATGTTCTTAACCGGCTGCAGTTTGAGATCGGTCTTTTTAGATGAAGCGGTCGATCTTTTAGATGATGCTTTCGTCGTTTCTTTTTCTGCCGGCTTTGCGGCATCCTTGGCCTCCGCTACGGTTTCTTCTGTATGTGCTGCTTTTTCCAGCACCACATCTTTTGCGTGCTTATCCGTCCGCATACCTTTAAAAGAGGCTTGCCGGAAAACGCCGTCACTGGTGACCTCGGCAAAACCGACCTCGCAAACCAGTTCCGGTTTTAACCAGGTAGGCTTTGCGCTCATACGTTTCGGGCGGAATCGTGTCGGTTTATCGACATCCACTTCATAATCGAACGGGCTATTACCTGTAATAAGTGGCTTGAATTGCGCCATCATCTCTTTTTGCAATTTATCCGAAAAGCCCGTGCCGACCTTGCCAACAAATTGCAGGTCGCCTTTGTTATCGTAAACACCCAGGATCAAAGCACTAAAAGACTTGCCGGTCCCTTCGTTTTTGGTATAGCCTGCAATAACAACTTCCTGACGGCGCTGCACTTTTACCTTCAGCCATTCTTTGGAGCGCAGGTCGGATGTGTAAACACTATCTGCCTTTTTGGCGATGATGCCTTCCAGGCCCATGCGCTCAGCCGCAGCAAAAAACTCAATGCCGTTCGCATCGAATACTTTGCTTTGCCGGATGTGCTCGTTATCCGTTGGCAAAATGGATCGCAGAATAGCTTGTCGCTCGATCAGCGGCAGTCCCATCAGGTTTTTGCCTTCGTACCAGAGAATATCGAAAATGTAAAAGACGAGGTTGCCATCGGCTTCACTTCGCCAATTCTGCATCGCACCGAAATCAGATATCCCTTTTTCATTCAGCACCAACAACTCACCGTCGAGTACGGCATTCATATTCCATTGCTTTAGCGCATCGTTGATCGGGTAATATTTTTCAAAAGGGAGGTTATTGCGGGAAATGAGTGTTACATCGTCTTTCTGTATATTGGCAATAGCACGGTAGCCGTCCCATTTGACCTCATATAGCCAACCAGGCTCATTAAAGGGTTCGTCAACCAAGGTTGCTTTCATCGGTTTGAGCTTCGCCGGAACTTTAGCTTTCGGCGCAGATTTCAAGATGGTTTGCGTATCGATCTCCGGTGCTTCTTCGGCTTCTACTTCTTCCGCCAGATCTTCGTCGGGCACCACGTCCTCTTCATGTCCGTTCTGCCAAACCTTTTCGCTACTCTTAGCCATTTCATCGATGGTCTTGCCGGAAAGCACCGATCTGTCTTTTTTAGTGATGTCCTTATCTGTTGCGAACTCATCCTTATGTTTGATCATTAACCAGCCGTTCTCGCCCATCCCATGGGTTTTTACCAGCGCAAATTCCCCGTTCAGCTTCTCGCCATGCAATTTGATCTTCAGCTGGCCGGAAGCCAGTTGCTTTAATAAATGTTTTTCCTGGGCTTTCTTTCCCTTGATCGGTTCAATAGGCTCGTATGTTCCTTCGTCCCAGACGATCACTGTGCCGCCGCCATATTCGCCCTTTGGAATGATGCCTTCGAAATTCAGGTAATCAAACGGGTGGTCCTCGACCATCATGGCCAAATGCTTGATCTTTGGATCCAAGCTCGGGCCCTTGGGAACCGCCCAACTTTTCAATACGCCTTCCATTTCCAGCCGAAAGTCATAATGCAGCCTGCTTGCGTCATGTTTTTGTACGACGAAGATCAGATGATCTTTATCCTTGCTTTTGCCGGCTTTAGGTTCCGAGGTTTTTTTAAAATCCCTTTTTTCTGCGTATTCGGTCAGGCTCATTACGTTATTTTTTAAGTTGGCGTTTAACGTCCGGAGCAGCTGTACCGGCAGCGATTACGGCAGCTTTTACTTTATCCTGTGAAACATTGAATTCCCTGGCCCAAAATTCAAGAGCGTAGGCATCGTCGATGTCAACAGTACGGCTGTCTGGAGCGTTGGCTTTGATCTTTCGATTCATATTTTACAGAGTCGTTGACAACAAAGCTCCTTGCGGGGCTTATTGTATAAAATTCTATTCGGCTATTTCTTTTTCTTATCTGTAAGATATTTTTCGATAACCTTACGATCGTTGGAGCCGGTTGCTCTTTTTGCACCAACCAGCGCCTGGGTGCTGATACCTAATTTTTCGGCTTCGTACTTCACTTCATACTTTTCACCGGAATTCACTTTTTTTCGATCTGTTGTTGTTCCTTTGCTTGCCATGATATGTATTTATTAGGTAAATATTTTAATTATAACAATAGATAACTGCGATAGTTTCAAATTGATTTATTGTGGGTTATCGACGATAAAGCGTATATCTGCTTTGATCCTATGATAGTTTGTAATGACATCCGCTTTGACAGCAGTTCTGATCTGCGGGATGGGATGGTATGCTTCTTCTTCCGCGCGGATGGCATCATGGTCATTTTGTATTTCACAATGAAATGTCTTCAGATCGATCTTATTAGTCGGGTCGTCCGCTACCATCCCTACAAATTCGCCGGAGGAGAGTCCTGCTATCCGGGAGGCTGGAACAGCGTATTCCAATTGAGTGGACCGACTGACCGATGTATCACTGCTGTTAATCGATATGCTTTCTTTCTGCTGATTTATCTTGCCAAATCTTTCTGACAGTTGCTTCGCGGTATCTCCGGTAACCTGCCCACATATGATATTGCCGACGATATTCATGATCACTTCGGCCTGCTCTCGACCATAATCCTTTTTCAGCTGACTGTAATCCTGCACAGCTAAGGTAACGGCTACTTTGTTGGATCGCGCCGTTGCGATCAGGTTATCGATTCCATTAAAGTAGATGGTTGGAAATTCGTCGAAGATCAGACTGCATTTCTGCTGACCCTTCCGGTTCACCAATTTATTGATCCTGTTCACATATAATGAAAGTACGGCCCCATAGGTCTGTGATTTTTGCGGGTTGTTAGCGAGACAAACCACTTTAGGATCATCAGGGTTGTTGATATCGAGCGAAAAATCGCTTCCGCTCAGCACGTAATATAATTGCGGAGAACTCAACCTTGCCAAGCTGATCTTCGCACTGGCGATCTGACCTTCGAGTTGTTCAAACGCTTCATTTCTCCAGGCCGAAATAAAAGGGTTGATCAAAACTTCTATTTCAGGTTCACTGGTCAGCAAGTCGAAGAGATCTTTATAATCGACCAGGGACAATTCGATAGCGTGAGGTAAAGTACAATAACGGCCGCCTTCATATTTCTTCAGGAACCAGATCAGAGCCGTAACAAAGTTGATTGGGGATTCCACAAAAAAATCACCTTGCTTTTTGATCCATTCCCGGTTCAAGCCAAGCATGATAGTTCGTGCAGCTTCCATTGCATCAGTTAGATCGAGCATCGTTTCAGGTTCCAATGGATTACTGCGGTGCATGATATGCTCAAAGTTGATCACATAGAATGACCGCCCGCCATGTTCACGTAGTGCGTTATAAGCGATCCTGCTGAGGTCATCATATTTGAAATCATAGATAAGCATCGAGAATCCTTTTCTGATATGTTGGGTGATGATATGCCGTATCACAAAATAGGATTTACCTGCACCCGGACTTCCGCCGACAAGCGTGCCCCGGAAAGGATTGATCACATTGATCCAGCTATCACGTTCTTTACCTTTGAACCTGTATTTTGCAGGCAGGTTGAAAGAGTATTCATTTTCGAGGTGACGCTCTTCCTGCGGGAAAGTTTCATTCTCACGGTTAAAAATGTCGGATGCCAGTTTCAGTTTTAACATCCTGAACAAAAGGCTTCCACCATTCATGAACAGCAGGTAACCGAAGGCGGTAGCGCCCATATAAAGCATCGGCATAGGAATGAAATAATTACTCAAAAAGTAAAAAAGCAGCCCTGTTACACAATAGGTCAAAACAGTTCCGGGCCTGATCTTTTCGTCACGTTTGCCTTTGCTGCCGACAAGCGACACGATGAGTAAAAGCAGTGCGGCACATTTAGCAAGCCATAGCGCTTTAAAGATGCCTAATTTCGAGATCGGCAGAACCACATGATCAACTATCTTGTGCGTAAGCCCGTGCTCAGCAAAAAAGACATAGCAAGACAAATAAAAATGAATGATCAGGATCGTGATGCTGAGTAGCCTTGTAAAATCGATGATCCTGCGTAAAGCTTGTTCGTTCTCTCCGGTTGCCATAGTTTATTGTTTTAATCCTTTGCGTTTCTTTTTTTTGAATCTTTTCAGCGCCGCGAGATCCTGATATTCAGCCTCGAACAAGGCACCCAGCATTGTCTCGCCATTGGCCGGGGGGGCATGTCGTAGTATCGGTTCATCCATCGCCTGCGTGGAAAACTTCTCTTTGACCCCGGCACTATCAGGCAGAAAGTGTGCACTTAATAAATTGGCACTATAGGCTTTGCCAAGGTCGCTGCCATTAAACACAACTTTGTTCTGTTGATCCAGGAAGGTCACGCCATAGATCCTCCCGTCATTATTTCTTCGCAGGATGACGTTGATGTTCAACTTGCTCATTTCCTTAATAAAGCTATCGGCAGTTTGAGGCCTTTTCAATGTTTGATCGATCTTCCCGATCAACGCGGCCTTGAAAGGTTTTCTCAGGCCTTCGTTCAGGCGGAATTTCTCACCCAATGCCTTTAAGGTCGGTTTACCGTAGATCGAGCTTGCCTTGATGGGTACGCCGGTCTTTTTACCTTTACTGTTCAGCATCCAGTAGACCAGGCCATCGTGAGCGAACATTCGGGAATCTTTAGCGCCCCGGTCGGCCATGATGTTGAATTGTCCAAGGACAGCGTTCAATTCAGGGACACTGGTGAATTTGTATGTCCTGATCGTGTAATCCAGAATATTGGTTATTGCCCTTTTGGTTTCAGCCTTGCCATACTCCGCCACTCTTGGTTGCATTTTGATAACTTCACGCTGCTTTTGCTGATCGCCAGCTTTCGCTAACCCGTAACTGATCTCTATCGCCTTTCGTGTTCTTTCCGATTCATTCTGACCGAGATAATGCAGGTTGATACGTTGGCCATCGCGTTTGATGTTGGTCGTCACGATGTGAATGTGCGGATGACCAGCATCCTCATGGCGGTAAACGAGAAACGGTTGTTGACCAAAGCCGATCCCCAACATGTAATCTCCGGCAATCATACCAAGTTTTTCGTCGTTTAAATTTTCACCGTTAGGGAAGTTTAGCGAAATATGGACGGCGTTCGTTTTGGCCCGGGTATTCATTGCTGCCATATCCGTAAGCCTCAAAAGCTTATCGCTAAAAGACAGGTCTTTGGCTTCTTTAAAATATTTGACGGCAGCGATCAGCACGGCCTTTTGCTTCTTGACCTTGTTCTCATTATAGTTGAGTGCACCGATCAGGCTTTTCCCGCTTTTAATTTTTGCGACCATATATCGGCGTATTGGTTCATTTTATCTTTGATCAGCGAAATGGATGGTTCGAGTTTGCTGTTCACTACACCCAGGAGGTTCGCCCACAGACGACTGTCTGCATGCCCATGCGCCGCATTGATATTGCGGACGGCCTGATTGAGGTTATTGCCGATGGCGTTAAGCTCCTGACGCAGCAGCACCATTTCCTCCAGCATATCATCTATCGCTTTGTCCCTGTAATAGACGGTGACAGGTTTCTCCAGCAAAACACTGCGCATGTATTCACTGAGCTTTCTGAAAGGCGTTTTTTTGAACTTGCTGTTCAGTATCTGATACTCATCCGGCTTAAGCCTGATATTATACCAGCGCGTACGATTTTCTTCAGGTGTACTCATGATCGTTGTTTTAAAAGATCCGACTTCGGAGGAGATTTACCTGGACCCGCGCAACTCCGGCGCGGCGGGCAAGATTCAATTGTGACACAATTGTACATCTTGCTAACTGCTGCGAAGCGGGCAGTTTCATCCTGCTATAAGTAGTTTAAATGGCCTTTTTTGTTGTTTGCTCAGGCTTCGCCTTTTGATCCAGGTATGCCTCAAGCGCTAGTATGTTGATGTCTTTCAGCGACAGATCGTACTCCACGCCGTAAGCTTTTACGCGCTTCAGCAGTGCCTTTGGTATCCAATTATTGAACTGCACTTCGGGGGCTTTTTCCAGCGTCCCTGTCCTTACCGGCAGCACTTGTTGAACGGGTGTCGCGGGGCGTTCTTTCATCAGCTTATTGGCCAGATCCCCCAATTTGTTTTTATAGTTATCCATAACGCCTGTGTTCTATAGTTATAGAATTCTAAATGCCGTACCTACCCGTTATAGAAATATAGAGTTCTATATTATAAGCCCGCCGTATAGAATTGTAGAGTTATAGCTTTCTATATTTCTGCATTGCTATGATCATAGCATTCTACCTTTTTATAAATGCAGATCTTTACAATTATAGAATGGTAGAGAAATAAAAAAGCTATGCGCTGATCATGTCAACAACCTCTTCCGCGAGGGCGGTGATCTCATCCCTGGCTTTCTGGTCGGTGCTTTGCAGAATGCCTGAAGTCATGGCCGAGCGGGCGATACTCACCCGGTCATGGATGATGGTGTTTAGCAGCGCAACATCCATCGTTCTGATGAGTTCCGCAACTTCATTCGTGATCCCTGAGCGGGGCTTTACCATGTTTAACACGATGCCCGCTTTTATATCCGGTACTGCCTTCATTGCATCATCGATCATAGCAATGGTTGAACGGATCGCCATTACGTCGAAAAAACCTGCTTTGGTAGGAACGAGTATGAAATCCGATAAGCGAAAAAGATCCGGCAACCTGCTGGACAGGTACGGCGGCGTATCAATAATGATGAGGTCATACGCCAATTTTTCAATGTCGTCGAAACTATCTGAACTTATAATGGCCAGTTCCGGAAATTCCCCACGAATATGATAAAGGCTGCCCTGGAGATCAGTGTCCACAAGCGCAACAGATAATTGATCTTTGAAACACAGCGCGATATTGATCGCTAAGGTACTTTTTCCTACGCCACCTTTTTGATGGGCTATGGTGATGATCTTTGCCATAATATTGAATTTGAAGTAATAATTTGATCGGTAAGTGACAAAATTCGCCAACTTGAAATTTGGTTTATGACAACGTTGGAAAGAGTGGTATCATTTTTCTTCAAGTGTTAAGGCATTTTTGAGCAATTCACGATTGACGAGGCCTCGGATAGAGGAGTAATAATGTTTCTGGTGGTTTTTTCTAAAAAGTCGTTATTTTGCGGTCGGGATTCAAAAGTTAATTTATAATATAACTGTAGTGGCATCAACATACTCATTTCTGGAAGGCGGCGAAGGACTCGGCGAATTGATCCGCAATACAGAATGGTCAAGAACTAGTTTTGGATCACCGGATACCTGGCCTGACAGTCTTACCTCAGCGGTGAGCATCGTTCTTAACTCCGGGTTTCCAATAGCTATTTACTGGGGAGCTGATTTCAGCCTGATCTATAATGCTCCGTGGAGCGAGATCCCGGGTGAGAAGCACCCCTGGGCTTTAGGCAGACCCGGCCAAGAAGTATGGCCGGAAATATGGGACGGATTGAAAGAGGAGTTTGAATCCGTATTGTATAAGGGGCGCTCGTATCGACGTCCCGATGCGCCTTTATATATGCATCGTTTTGGGTATACGGAAGAATGCTATTTTGATTATACCCTTTCTCCGATAAAAGACAGGGACGGTTCCGTCGGCGGTGTTTTCAACGCGGTGATCGAAACAACCTTTAAGGTGATCAACGCCCGCCGGAATAAGCTGATAGCACAGTTGATGAACAACAAATATGCCTCTCAAGATGTAGAAGAGGCATTAAACCTGATCAAAGAAATACTTGAAAACGCTGATGCGGACATACCATTCTTTGCGTTATACGGCTCAAAAGATGAGGAACCGTTACATCTAATTATATCAAGTGGGCTGTCGCCGCTAAATATACATCAACTGGCAGCCCACCTTTTAGAAAATCCGTCTGATGCTAATTTCGATCTTCACGATGCACGATCAATTCTTGCAGAACCTGTGAACAATCACTGGCCGGAGGCGGTAACCGAAATACTGTTCGTTCCCATCGCTAAAGGCAAAGCCAGATTTAAGGGCCACTTGCTATGCGGGGTTTCAGCGAGAAAACGTATGGACGAAGACTACCGCAACTTCCTCCAAACAGTAGGTATGCATATCGGGACGATCTTAAACAATGCGCTGGCTTACGAACTGAGTGAAGCCTATCATAATGAACAGGCACTAAATGAAGAACTGGCGGCGGCTAACGAAGAACTGGCGGCGATCAATGAGGAGTTGCTAATTACCCAGGAGCACCTGAATAAACTCAACGAAGAACTCGAAGAGCGTGTGGAGCGCCGTACGGAAGACCTTGCCGCGGAAAGAGATAAGCTGAAAAGATTTTTCATGCAGGCTCCGGCAGGTATCTGCGTACTTACAGGTCCCGAACTGATATTTGAACTGGTCAACGGGCCTTTCCAGGAATTGCTGCCAGAACGTGTACTGCTTGGACGTCCGATATTCGAAGCATTACCGGAGATCAAAGAGCAACCCATAGGTGATATTCTAAGGAACGTTTATCGCACCGGCGAACCGTACGAGGGTAAGGAACTGTATATACCGACCACTACACCGGAAAGCCAGGAGCTTACCGATCGCTATTTTAACTTTTATTATGAGCCACGACGCGATGAGACCGGAGAGGTCGAGGGCATTATGGCGTTTGTTTATGAAGTAACTGAGTTAGTCGAAGCAAGAAAACGATCGCAAAGAACAGAACGCGACCTGCGTAATCTGGTCATGACCTCACATTACCCGCTGATGATCCTGCGGGGAAGCGACTACATGATCGAAGTGGCGAATGACCAACTGGCCGCGTTATGGGACAGATCATTGGAAGACATCCTGGGCCGGCGCCTTTTAGAATTGCTGCCTGAACTGGTCGACCAGCCGTTCCCTGCCTTGCTCAAAGGCGTTTATGTTACCGGAAAACCTTACGGACAGGAAGAAGAAGTATTTCACTTAGACACCGACGAAGGCCGTGTAACCAAATATGTTAGTTTTTATTATGATCCGTTAAAGGACGAAAATGGTGCGGTTGCAGGCATCATCGTTGCAGCCGCAGATATTACCGACACGGTACGATCACGGCAGCTGCTGGAAGAAAGTTATGAAGAGCAGCAATCCCTAAACGAAGAGATCATCGCCACGAACGAAGAACTCGCTGCCGCTAATGAAGAATTAGTGACCGCCAATGAGGAACTTAGTCAGATACAGAACGATCTTGCAAGATCGTTAAGCGAATTAAGACAAAGTGAAGCGCGTTTCCGTTCTTTGATACAGGATGCACCGGTAGCTATAGCCCTTCTACGAACAAGAGAGCTGATCATCGAAGCGGCTAACACCGCCATTCTAAGCTTGTGGGGAAAGCAGGCTGATATTATTGGTGGCTCGCTTGAGGAGGGCTTGCCGGAACTCAAAGGGCAAGCCTATCTGAAAATACTCGACGAGGTTTACACCAGTGGAATAGCTTACAAAGGTGCAGAGGCCCGCGTGCTACTGGAACATAAGGAAGGCTTTGAAGAATTTTTTGTTAATTTCGTTTATCAGCCTCTGTTTGACGAGCAGGGCTTAACGAATGCGATCATGGTGGTCGCTATCGATGTTACCCCGCAAGTAATTTCGCGAAAGGAACTGGAGAAGACGAAGGATTCACTCAAACTGGCCTTTGACGCTGCCGAACTTGGCAATTTTGATCTGGACCTGATAAAGGGCACTATGCATTGGGACAAGCGCTGCCGCACCTTGTTTGGCATCAGCCATGACCATGAAGTAACTTATGAAAAAGACTTTGTCGGCGGGCTGCACCCCGATGACAAGGATCGTATCGTTGATGTTATCAGTAATCATGTCCTGATCAGATCGGTCAGTAACGGTGACTACGACGTAGAATACCGTACAGTAGGGATGGATGATCAGAAACTTCGCTGGATAAGAGCTAAAGGGAAAGCTTACTTCAATGAGGCGGATCAACCGGTCAGGTTTGTTGGGGCGGTGCTGGACATTACTGAGCAAAAACTCGATGAGATCCGTAAAAATGATTTTATCGGGATGGCCAGTCATGAACTGAAAACCCCGCTCACCTCCCTCAGTGCTTACATGCAGGTATTGCTATCGAAAGCAAAAAAGCAGGAAGATCAATTTTCGGTAGATGCCTTAAGCAAGGTAAATCAGCAGGTGAGAAAGATGAGTGCGATGATCAATGGTTTTCTTAATATCTCCAGGCTTGAATCCGGCAAGATCCACCTGGATAAACAGCCGTTCATGATCCATGAACTCCTGGAAAGTATCGCAGATGAAACCCGGCTTATCGTCAACTCCCATGATATCAGGCTGCAGCCAGGTTCACACGTTACGGTTAATGCAGACCGGGACAAGGTCGGTTCGGTAATTACCAATCTGGTAAGCAATGCCGTCAAGTATTCGCCGAAAGGAACGGTTATCAATTTGACCTGCACGCTTGAGAACAGCTTGGTTAAGGTCACAGTAACCGACGAAGGGTTGGGCATAAGGCCTGAAGACCAGTCAAGGCTATTTGAGCGGTATTACCGCGTGGAGGATCAGCAGGCCAAATATGTTTCCGGCTTCGGTATCGGCTTGTACCTGTCAGCAGAGATCATAGAACGTCACAACGGGCAGATAGGCGTTGAAAGCGAGATCGGAAAAGGAAGTACTTTCTGGTTCACGCTCCCGGTATAAGATTTGTTCAGCGCATTTGCTTATATTCGCGGCGCAGGTATTGATACCTGCCCTGATAATTTAACTTGCCGCGTAATTGAAAAAGAAAGTTCTGCTATTAGAGGATGACAACCTGATCCGGGATGTGGTAAGTCTCATACTTGGTGAGGAAGGTTACGAAGTTTTGGCTGCGGAACCAACACCCATTGAGCGCTTTAAAAATTTACGGCCCCATGTAATACTGCTTGATGAATGGATCAATCAGCAGCAAGGCGATCAGCTATGTCACGAACTCAAAAAGATCCATGCTTTGTTGCATGTGCCGGTCATCATCTTTTCGACCGCAGTTAACATTGCGGAGATAGCGAAAGATTGCAAGGCGGACGGTTATGTGCGTAAGCCATTCATGGTAGAAGAGCTGTTGCAAGAGATAGAGAAATGTATGAGCGGTACAGCCCACGCTTCGGCTTCTGCTGCCGGATAGATCCGGTGCATTCATATCAAAAAGAACTTAAGTATTGCTTATTAGGCATTAAAGCGGTAGCAGTAACGTTGAGTATTTCTGCAATATGAAGAAGGCGCTCGACCGATAGACCTGTAAATCCGTTTTCTATTCGATTGTATCCTTTTTTAGAAAGCAACCACCTGGCGCTCGAACCTGACCGCATATATGTCTTGCCAGAAAATATATTTGTTACCGTTAGAAATAGGGTACTTCATGTGCGACAGCGAAGGGAAATGAGATCATCAACCGGGCCGTTGACATTTTTTTCGAATCGCTTGCAGTAGATTTCCGTGAAATGAGTATTGGTATCGTGCTTTCCGGTGCCGGAAGGACTGCCTATCAGAAGCCAGATTAATAGAGAGGCGCAAGGCGGTATCGTCTTGGCTCAAGATCCGCAACAATCAAGAGTCAGAGGTATGCCGGATGCTATTGTCGAGGGAAATACAGCATCGGTCGTAGCTGTACCAGTATCACTCGCATCACAGCGACTAGACCATGTAAGACGTAAGCGATAATTTATATGGTGGTAATTTGGTAAAATATTGGTATTCACATTAAAAAATCACTCATGATCAATCTTTGTCCTTTTCGACCGACTCGCGATTTTAATTAATTTCACTTTCACCTTTTTAAATTGTTGAGGTGTTAAATATTAGTTTGCCATCTTATAAAGCGCGTTGTCACGCTGTCGTTTTTGCAACTTTTTCTCTTGCTCGTAATTGAATATCCATTCTGCGGCCAATAGTTTCCAGTTGCGGAAAGGGGTGCCTTTACGGCTGCGCCAGTTCGCCTTTTCATAATGATCGAAAAAAGTTTCCGCCTGGGCACCAATTTCCTTTTGGTCAAAGTAGATCTCGACCAAACGCTTTTGCGGCGGCATCTCTGTACCAAATCCATTTTGACAGATCGGTTCAGGTTGTGCAGGTATTCTTTGCTCCGTAGGGATACGTTTTGCTTTACGCTTTATAGTTGGGAATTGCATAAGTGTAAATTGTGGCCGGACACTGCGACATGCCCGACCGGTAAAACATCAGGCGCCTTTATTTGCCGACATCATGAAGGTGATATCTTCGTAATCGTAATAGATGGAGCCACCAATTTTAGTGAAAGGGAGCACGCCACTGTCGCGGAGCGACTGCAAGAAGCCGTGTGAGATACCGAGCAGCTTTTTGACCTCGGCCGATTTCAACCACTTCTTACCGGGCTGACCGCTTACGCACTCCTTGATTATCCGTTTTACTTCCTGTAACATATCGGTCTTAAAGTCCTCCAGGTCACCAAGAGTTAATATCTGGTTACGTGTGGGAACCATCCCCGGCATCCTTGATCTTTGTTCAGTTCCTTTTTCCATATCCTTGAAATTTTAATGGACATCAAAGTTCGGATCTGAAAAGATCAGAATTTAACAACCTTGGGCGTGGTTGCATTATTTTAATGCCCGAAAGAACTGCAATGAACTACAATAGATCAAAAAGATCGAACTCAAATAAGCGCATAGATGCTGTTGTCGATATAGTTGACGGTAAAAAGATCGAACCCTGAGGTTTCAACACAAATGTTTTACGTAGTAGTTTTCTTAAATTTGAGCATGATCGATACGCAGCCCATTCATGTTTTCGCGCCTGGTTTATTAGCCGCAAAAGACCCTTCCGCAGGTTACTTTGCAGCCGTCCGACTAGAAGAGTTTTCGGAGGAGAGCCTGTCCGCGACGGCATCCTATAGCCGTAAGGATTTCTATAAAATATCTTTGGTTACGGGCAACACGTCATACTTTTACCAGGGTGCTGAATACCGGCTGAATGGGGATGAATGGGCGCTTGTATTTACCAATCGCGACGTTCCGTACCGCTGGGAAGTACATCAGGGTTTCTGTAGCGGGTACGCTTGCATGTTCACAGAAGATTTTCTGCCCCTGCATACCTATCTGCGACCGGCTGATTGGGCAGTATTCAACGGCAATGCGCGATCCGTATTCAAATTGAGCAAGTCGGACGAGCCGCTATTTACCGGACTGTTCCAAAAAATGCTTAACGAGCAAGCATCCACCTATGCGCATAAATATGACCTGCTGTTCCTTTACGTATTGGAGTGTATCCATGGCGCATTAAAGTTGCAGCCGGAGCCGGAAAATAAAAGTTCCACAGCGTCAGTACGTCTGACCGATACCTTCAGATCTTTACTGGCCGGTCAGTTCCCGCTGGCTTACCCTTACCAACAGGTCAGTTTGCGTACACCACAGCAATTTGCCGAGAAGCTATCAGTACATACAAATTCCCTTAACCGGGCGCTGAAAGAAACGACCGGTAAGACTACTACGCAACTCATTAATGAAAGACTGATGCTGGAGGCGCGCGCTTTACTGGTACATTCCAATTGGAGCATCAGCCAGATCAGTATAAGCCTGGGTTTTGAAGAACCCACGCATTTTGCCAGGGCATTCCGGGCGTATTCGGGCCAGTCCCCGTCTTCATTGCGATAGTTGTTTGATTGGGGTCGGTATTCGTTTGCGCTTGGTTAACAGACCGGTTCATTGGCGTTTAATTTTGTATCATAAAATAAAGAATGATACATTATGAAAACGTGGTTTATAACCGGGACATCTACCGGTCTGGGCAAAGTGCTCACTGAAAAACTGTTGGCAAAAGGGGATCGCGTTGTGGCAACCGTTCGCAAAGCCGACGCCCTTGATGAATTAAAAAAAGCTTATTCGGAAAATCTGCGGGTAGCCGTGCTGGACGTAACAGAAACCGCTGCGATTAAAAAGGTGATCGATCAGGCATTTGCGGATTTCGGGCAAATAGATGTTGTGGTCAATAATGCAGGCTATGGCTTATTCTGCTCGGTGGAAGAAGCCAGCGACGAACAGATCGTCCACCAGATCAACACTAATATTATCGGTTCTATTCAGATCATCAGGGCAGCACTGCCACATTTCAGAAAGCAAGGGCATGGCCGCATCCTGCAACTTTCATCAGCAGGCGGACAAACCACTTATCCTAACTTCAGCTATTACCATACGACCAAATGGGCTGTTGAAGGCTTTTGCGATACCATTGCGAAGGAACTCGCACCATTGAACATTGGCGTAACCATTGTTGAACCGGGAGCACATCAAACCTCATTCGGTGCTGGCTTGATGACCGCTCCGATTATGGAAGCCTATGAGAACACACCGGCCGGCGATGTCAGACGTGCTATTGCAGCAGGGACTTTCCCGATAAAGGGCGATGTAGATAAGTCAGTGCAAGCCATGATCGACAGCGTCGAAATAGCTTCCGCACCTTTGCGTTTAGCTCTGGGCGGAGATGCCTACCGTGATATGCGTGCGGCGTTGGTATCCCGCCTGGAAGCATTGGATGCACAAAAAGACCTGGCTTTGGCAAGCGAGAAAAATGATTAAGGGCTAATAGATGTGAATTCCTGTATCAGCGATACTGATACAGGAATATTTCTGATCTGTCCGTTTTTTTTTGGAAGTCTTAGTTACTTTCGTGAGGAAATACCATCTCAGCTGATCATCCGAGAACACGATCATTAGCTGCTCCCGGATAATCAGTATATCCTTTATCCTCTCCGGTGTAGAACGTGTCCGGATCCGCTTCAGACAGGGGGAGCTGACCTTTAAAGCGCTCGACCAGGTCAGGGTTTGCGATGAATAGTTGGCCGAAAGATACCAGATCGGCTTTGCCGCTATTCAATATCTCATTGCCGGTTTGCTGCGTAAAGCCAAGGTTGGCGATCAATCTGCCATGATAATGGTGGCGAAAATGGCTGAAATAATCGTTTTGCAAAACCTCTACCGGAGTACCTGTAAGGTCCTGGGCGGGACCTGTGACGTGAACGAAGGCGAGATCGTAATCATTCAGTTTTTTTAGTATGTACTGGAAAATGGGTATCGTTTCTACATCAGGGGTAACAATACCTACATGGGTGTACATGACCGGTGTGAACTTGATGGCTACCCGTGTGCTGTCCCAAACTTCTGTAATTGCATCCAATATTTCGAAAATGATGCGTGCCCGGTTCTCTATACAGCCACCATATTGGTCTGTACGTTCATTAGTTGCTAAACTTAAGAACTGCGGGATCAGCATACCAGTCTGGGCATGAATTTCAACACCGTCGAAGCCGGCATCCTTGGCATTTTGGGCGGCTTGTTTATAATCCTGTATCGTTTGTTCGATCTCAGCAATAGTTAACTCGCGTGGTGTCAGTGTATCTTTAAACCCTTCCGGCGTAAAAGATTGCGTTCGCGGATTAATGGCGGAAGGCCCGGCAGGCAACTCTCCGTTAAGATGATCAGGATGAGATGCAGAGCCGATATGGCCAAGTTGTGAAAAGATCGATCCGCCTTTGTCATGTACGGCTTTAGTGACCAGTCTCCATCCTCCGGTTTGCTCTTTTGTATAGATGCCGGGGACGTTAATGAAGCCGATAGCTTTTGAACTTACCCAGGTACCTTCGGTAATTATTAAACCTGCCGATGCCCGTTGGGCGTAATATTCAGCCATAAGTGGTGTAGGAATAAGGTCTGCATTGGTGGCACGACCCCGGGTCATTGGCGCCATGACCACCCTGTTCTTTAATCGCAGATCACCTAACTGATATTCTTCTAATAGCGGCTGTATTGAATTTTCCATTGTTTTTTTGAGCAAACCTCGGGCATCCGCTGCTGCATCGCAATAAGGGAGAAACTAATAGCATAGGGATAATTTTATCCCTTATATCGAAATGGGATACAATACCTATTTTTGGATCAGGAGAAACAGTGTATGTACGAAAGAAAGATCCCGTTGACCATTGACTGTGGTTTACATCTGACCAAAGAGGTTTTGAACGGTAAATGGAAGCCAGCCTTACTGAATGCTATCTCTATGGACGTAAAAAGGCCCAGTGAGATCTTGCGTTTATTGCAGGGGGTGACCCGCAGGGTGCTGACAGTGCAGTTGAAAGAGTTGGAGGAGCATGGCATGGTAGAAAAAAAGATCTATCCGCAATTGCCACCTAAAGTAGAGTATTCATTAACAGAGATAGGCTGGTCATTAATGCCGATCATTGATGCCCTGAACCAGTGGGGAGATAAGAACCGGCAGTTTTTGGAAACCGTGATCACACAGGACCCTAAAACAACGCAAGTATCAAAATCACCATGTCCCGCTTACCGGCACCTCCTTACAGAACGCGATACCGGGTAGAGATCATGGTGCAGTTTTGAAATATCTATATGCTTTAAAAAAATTCCTGTTAGAATTGAACTGACAACTGTAAACGTCCGCCAAGACCATTCTCAATAATATTTTGGAGTACTGAGATCTTGACATTTTCGGCCTCCATTTCGGCCTTATTAACGACGGCTTTAGCAATACCGCACTTCTTTGCCAATTGTTCTTGTGTTAGTCCCTGCGCTTCTCTTGCCTGGGCGATGCTGACGCCGACCATGAATAGTTCAAATCCTCTGTCATGATCCTTACGCTCGGGCGATCCCATTGGACCGATATATTGATCACGTATTTCTTCGAACGTGTTGATATTTTGCTCTCGTGTTCCCATTATTGTGGTTATTAATGCTTGGCTGATTGTTGTGCTAATGGTTTATTGATAACTCCTGAATTTAACTCAGGTTGGGCGCTTACAGTTTTTAGTTTATAAGGCCGGTTAAAAGCTTCCTGCCTGACTTTGAAATGAGTTGCCAGTTTCCGGATCACATCTTTTGATAAGCCCTTTTTATAGTTCAGAATGTCAGAAACATAACCTTTACTTACTCCCAATAGTTCAACTAACTGTTGGGGCCTTAAATGATGTTCTGCCATAAATGACCTTAACAAGGCGACGGGGTCGAGTTCTGTAAAAGTATTATGGGCTTCATCATAGGTCTCGATCAGCAAAGTAAGCAGGTCGATCTCATCCTGAACGGCCTCATCGATATTTGAGTCTAATAATTCCTCTAAACTTCTGCAATAGGTGTCGTATTGATCCCTTGATCTGATGATCGTGTATTTCAATTTGGTCGCTTCCATATCAATATAAATTAATGGTGTACTGTAATCCTTTTTTGCAGATCTTATCATAATCTGCATGGGTGCCGATCCAACAAACAAATAAATGAACGTGCACCGCTCCAAAAACATATTTGCAGATCATCCTGTAATTATTGCCGCCTATATCGAATATCACCCGATCGCTGCTTTTTCCTAAAAGATCAGCAGCGCTGAATGTTTGTTTGATATGATGCGGTTGATCCCAATCAGCAAATTTTAGCTTCTCCGTCCAATCTCAAGCGGCATCCTGCTTCCTGGATATTGGAGTGCGAAATCAAGTAACGTTTGTTTTTCAATGAGATGAATTTTCATCTTTAAGCAAATTTAAATAAAAGTTCACAAAAAGAGAACTTTCTGATAATCGATTTAATTAAAGCGGTGCGATCATCCGATCGCACCGTTGAAAGGCCTTAGATGATATTTTTATAAGAAAAAAGTTGTTCGATTATGAGCACGCTGACCTGAGCTGCCCGAGGGCCTTTCAGGACACTGGAAAGCATAAATAACCCGCCGTTTGTAAATGCCAATGGAGGTAGCTTTTTTACTGCGGAAAGTCCAGGCGATATTTCATCAGCAACTTGCTTCCATTCTTCCTGAGTAAGCCAAAACATGAAGTCGGCTGGAAATCGTTGTGAATGCCTGGTAACTGTTTTATGCAGCACGGCTATGTTTACTTCATATAAAGCGGCTGCATCAAAGTCAAGCACTACCGCCTGACCACGCACCTTGAATACTTTTCCGGTCAATAATTCTATTAATTTATCTGGTGTTGCCATGATTTTAATTTTGATGATTGATTTAAAAATGTGTCTGGGTAGCAGGATTTGCTTTCCAGGAACTGTTGGTTCTGCTTCCGTTAATTATTAGCGTTGATCAGGTTTACTACGACCTTCACCATGATATCCTTTTCCTCCGGTTTACTTTCCGCGATCATCAATGTGAGGGCCACCAATGCATTATTTTCTATACGCTTCGATCCATCAGGACGATAGAGGTGATAGTTCTTTTCAAGGAACCATACAAACAGATAAGCGGCTATGCGCTTGTTCCCATCTGAAAAGGAATGATTTTTTACAACGAAATATAAGAGGTTAGCCGCTTTTTCCTCTATTGTCGGATAGAACTCTACTCCACTGAATGATTGATATATGGTACCTATCGAACCTTTGAACGAATCGTCTTTTTCATTAGCAAATAAACTACTGGCACCAAAAACGATTTTGAGATCGTTGATAGCCTGCATAGCTTCTTCATAGGTTGCAACAAAAAGCTGATGGTCATCAGTACCTTTGAGCACAAGCTCCTGATGGTCATATTTGTCAAGTATTTCGAGCGCGTAGCTATAATCTGTCACTACTTTTAATAGGCCCTTAGCTTCGTCAGATGTCAATTCTTTATTTTTAAGAACATTGCCCAACAGATTTACGGCTTGCTTTAACGAATTGAATTGCTCTGACTGCTCTTTTAATTTTCGCTCGTTTAGGGTATATCCTTTGATCAGATAATCTTTTAGAACCTGGTTAGCCCAAATGCGAAATTGGGTTCCTCTTTTGGAATTCACGCGGTAACCAACTGAGATTACAGCATCGAGATTGAAGTAATCGACCAGATAAGTTTTCCCATCACTGGCAGTTGTTGCATTTTTTGCAACAACTGAATCCCTTATTAATTCGCCTTCCTTAAAAATATTACTGAGGTGCCTTGATATAACGGATTTATCTCTTTCAAAAAGATCGGCTAATTGGTGAAGAGATAACCATAAGGTGTCGTTTTGAAGTTTGACGTTTACAGTTAAACTACCGTCAACTGCTTGATATATGATAATTTGATCCTGATCCATGATGGTATTTTTATTGTTATAGATTTTTAATAGTTGGCGAGATCGCCTGCTACTATTTTAAAATTGGTCAAAAGACGATTTGCCCGATCGCATGACCGGTCAAAAGCTTTACTTGACTTTTTTTACAATATCTGAAGATCTCTTACGGACCGGGCGCTGATTGAATTCAGGTTCCAGCTTTTCCCGAAGCATGCTCATATCATCACCGATCTTTTTAAGGAGTACCCTGGCGTAGATCTGTGTGGTGGCGATCTTCGTGTGGCCCATCATCTTGCTTACCGTCTCGATCGGAACATTGTTGGAAAGGGTCACCGTGGTGGCAAAGGTGTGACGTGCGACGCCAAATGTGAGCACCTTCTTTATCCCATTCATAAAGCCGATCTCTTTCAGGTAACTATTCACCTTTTGATTAGACAGATTGGGAAATAGTGTACCGGTTATCTCCGCACGGTCACCGTGACGGTAACGCTCCAAAATTTGCTGGGCGACGGGAAGGATAGGGATATTGGTCGGTTCGTTGCTTTTTTGACGGAATAACTTGATCCAATTCGCTCCGTCTTCACCCGCCGTGATATTGTTCTCTTTCAAATTCATCAGATCCACATAGGATAGCCCGGTGTAGCAACTGAAAACGAAGAGATCACGGACGATGTTCAGCCGGTCGATCGCAAAATCTTTTACCTTGATGGAATCAAGTTCTTTCTGATTGAGGAAGGCTGTCTCTACTTTTTTGTATCTGAACTTATAGTTCTTGAAAGGGTCACGGGATATCCAGGTCAGCTTCAGTGCCAGGGTCGTCATCTTGCGTAGGCGGATCAGGTGTTTCATCACGCCGTTGTTATTCATTGGCCGTTGATGATCTTTGGGCTTATGGTTCCGCAAATAGGTCTCAAAATCAATGATGAACTTGTAGTCGATATCATTGATCCGGATATCCGACGTATTTCGCTTTTCTTTGAGGAATTTCTCCAGGTAGCGGCGCGTTACAGCATAGTGCTTAAGTGTACTCCAGGTGAGGGCGGCAGAGGCTGTCTCGTAATGGTAGTCCATCAATTTGCTGAGCGAATAGGTTTGCTCAGTTTCTTCACCCAGGAACATAGCCTTAAGTAGTTGTGGCGTAACTTCCTTACCGGCGATCTGCAGTTGCTGGTAGTAGGTAGTGATCGTGAATTTGACCTGTTCTAAATAAGCGTTTGTCTCTTTAGCTTCGGGAACTTTGATTTTCAGACCACCACGACCTTTGTCCCAGTTGTCGACCTTGACGTAATGCTTCAGCGCAAAATGAATACGCTCTTTGTTAATTGTTACGGATACGTAAACGTTGGTCACGCCATCCTTTGCCTTTTCTTTTTTGATGGTGAAATGCACACCAAATGACTGCGATGTTTTCATCTTTTAACAGTTTTTAAATGAATAAATGATTAATTACCGCCTGAAACCGTCATTTTTCAGGGCGCAAAAAGGGCGCAGGAAAGAATTTAATTGTAGTACATTTAAGTCTTTTTTGATCTTAATTTAAAGACTTAAACTTCTGTATTACAGTCCATTAACCCATAAATGCGCCTAAAATTAAAATTTAATTTCAGGGTGCCGGATTGGTGTTTTTCCCTGTGCATTCGTAAGGACTGAAAAGGATCAGAATAAAACAAAAAACCCTCTAAATCAGCGATTTAGAGGGTTGAGTGATCTTAAAAAATCACATTTTGTGCGCCCACCTGGGCTCGAACCAGGGACCAAAAGATTATGAGTCTTCTACTCTAACCGACTGAGCTATAGGCGCAGCTATCGGCGTTTAATTTCCGGGTGCAATGTTACGCAATTGTAACGAATTACAAAAGCTTTAGTATTAAAATATCAACCTTGCTGTCTTAATAGCTGTTAAACACCAACTTAAAATTGAATATTCAGTCCATCGCTGTCTTTTTATCATAAATAAGCTATTACCGACGCCTATATCATAAATTTGGCGGTATGAAGATCCGCTTGCTGTTCCTTTTAAATTTACTCTCCATTGGTGCATACGCGCAAATGACGGATGGCCCGTACGTGTTCGTGCGTAATGGGCGGACTGTACAAAAGTCGCTCTCGATGAAAGATGGACGAGCGGTGGTTAATGCTGATAGCTTGGGTAAAGTATCAGAGATAGCGGTAGAAGTGTCCAGCCACCCGGAGTGGACTTTTAAAGTAAAATTAAGGTCTGCTTTGTCTATCGCTAAGCCTGTTTCGAAGGGGGCATCCAAAATGTTATTCTTGTCGGATATCGAGGGCGAATTCGCGGCCTTCCGTAGCATTTTGTTGGCCAACGGTGTGATAGACGAAAAATACCGTTGGACCTACGGCCAGGGCCAGCTGATCATTGCCGGCGACCTATTCGACCGCGGTAAAGAGGTTTTGCCTTACTTATGGCTGCTTTACAAACTGGAAGCAGAAGGAAATGTGCATGTAATATTAGGCAACCATGATATTATGAACCTGCAAGGCGACTTTCGTTATGTAGCTCCCGAATACAAAGCTAACGCTAAACTGATGGGCGAGAGCTATGCCGACCTATTCGCGGCCAATACAGAATTGGGCCGTTGGTTAAGAACTAAGAACGTTATCGAAAAAGTAGGGGATGTGCTGGTGTTGCATGGCGGTGTCTCGCCTGCGGTCAATAAAATGGGTTGGTCTTTAAATCGGATCAATAATACCGCGCGGTCATTTTACACCACACCAATGAAGTCCTTACCCGATAGCTTGAAAGATCTGATGGGCGGTCAGGGTCTGTTCTGGTACCGTGGCTATTTTTCAGCACCAAAAACTACCATGGCCGCTGTGGATAGTACATTGCAGCTATTCAGTGCTAAAACTATTTTGGTCGGGCATACTATTCTGGCTAAAAATATCGCGGTTTATTACCATGGCAAAGTGATCGGTGTTGATGTTAACCAACACGCCGGTAAGCACAATGCTGCGTTATTAGAGAATGGGCAATGGTTCTTACTCGACGATAAAGGAAGCAAACAGCCGTTGGTGTATCGCAAAGAGAACGACGAGGTAAAAGCGGGGGACATTAACTAATGACCGAACTCGCACAGGCATTCATCGATACCACCAACACCCTCATTTTCCTGACCGGCAAAGCCGGAACGGGTAAGACCACCTTCTTACGCCATGTACGCCAAACCACTAAAAAGCGTATGGCCATTGTTGCACCAA
This sequence comes from Mucilaginibacter myungsuensis, assembly GCF_015222005.1. Lineage (GTDB taxonomy): Bacteria > Bacteroidota > Bacteroidia > Sphingobacteriales > Sphingobacteriaceae > Mucilaginibacter > Mucilaginibacter myungsuensis. The sequence goes on from NZ_JADFFL010000005.1 coordinate 314,062, forward strand.
CGGGTGTGGCCGCTATTAACGCGGGTGGTATGACCATACATTCCTTGTTCCAGTTACCGTTCGGGCCATTGGTGCCGGGCAATAGTCCTGAGATACATTATAATCCCGAGAAACGCGACTTGCTGATTGGTTTAGAGTTATTGGTGATTGACGAGATCAGCATGGTGCGCCCTGATGTACTTGACCAATTAGATACCATCCTGAGGAATTTGCGCGGATCCAAATTCGCTTTTGGTGGAGTGCAATTATTGCTAATCGGCGATCTGGCGCAGTTGAGTCCTATTGTTCGGGACGAAGAATGGGCATTGCTTCGCCCCTATTACACCACGCCTTATTTCTTTAGCAGCCAAGTATTGCAACGAACGCAATACGTACGCATAGAATTGGAGAAAGTTTACCGCCAAACCGACCCAGTTTTTGTGGATATATTGAACGCCATGCGCGAACAACGCATGACCGAGGAGTTGCTAAGTATCCTGAATGCCCGCTACCAGCCCGACTTTTCACCAAGCGATGATGAACCGTACATAACCCTGACCACACACAACAAACTGGTGCAAGAATTGAACGCCAACCGCCTAAGCGAACTGGATGCAGAAGCGGTGGTTTATAACGCGCTTATCCGTGGTGAGTTCCCTACGGATGCCTACCCTACCGATAGTAAACTGCAATTAAAGGTGGGCGCGCAAGTGATGTTCGTAAAAAATGACTCATCGGCCGAGAAGCGTTACTACAATGGCAAGATCGGCACAGTGACCCACCTGACATCAGATACGGTAACCGTGAGCACCGGCGATGGCCGCGAACTGGATGTGCAAGCTTTGGAGTGGACCAACCTGAAATACGAGTTGGCGGGCGACGATATCAGCGAGCAAAATGCCGGTAGTTTTGCACAGATCCCATTGAAACTGGCCTGGGCCATCACCATACATAAAAGCCAGGGCTTGACCTTCGACCGCGCCATTATTGATGTAAGCGGCTCCTTCGCACATGGGCAAGCTTACGTGGCGCTGAGCAGGTGCCGCTCGTTAGAAGGCTTGGTGTTGCGCAAACCGGTAGCCGTACAGAATGTGATCGGCGACCCGGCCGTGCGTCGTTTTAACGAGCAAGCCAACAGCCACAACATCACCCTGCAAGCGGCGCAAAACCAATACCGCTTATTTACACTGAGCGAACTATTCAATTTTAGTGGGCTGAAAATCCGTTTGCAAAAAATTGAGCATCTGTTAAAGATAGATGATACCATTTTTGCCGTAGCTGAAAAAATGCAGTTAGCCGGTTACTCTCCCGAGCGCATCCAAAAAGCAGCGGTCTATTTCCATCAACAACTGGAAGCGACCATAATCATTTTGCACGGGCGACTTGGTGATCACGTAGGCAAGTCCAAGGAAATGGCCGGGCGGGCTGATGAATTGCTGCGCTGGCTTATGCAACGGATACAAGTACTGGAAACCTTTACCCGTGAGCCGTTCAGCATTGATCTTTACCAGGATCTGATGCGTAAAAAGATCGCGCTGCCAAACTCATTTGTTAAAGCGCTGAACGCTAAACCTAACGAAGAATTGTTTGATCTGATGATGAACTGGCGCGAACGCACTGCGCAAACCGAGGGCATATTGGCCAACATGCTGTTCACCGAGCAAACACTTGCCGCCATAGCTGCCAAATTACCGGCCACCTTGAAAGCATTGAGCGGTATTAAAGGTGTCGGTACCGAAAAGGTAAACCGTTACGGTGCAAGCATTTTGGGGATGATCCGGACCTATCAGGGTGATGATCAGGCCAGCTTGTTCTGATCTATACTGCAGCAGCTACCACAGCCGCTATTAACGGGGTTACCATATTCATTTTATTACCGAGCGAGTTCACCCAAACGCCATCTTTTTCTAAAAAAGTATAGGGGGTTTGATACATGGATATGCTTAGTTCGCCCGGTTTTTTATCGGTCACGGTAAAATAATAGATACGGTTCTCGTGGTGCGCTTCTAATCTGTCTGCCATGGTGCAAAGCTAAAAAATGGATCGGGATGTGTGGTCGCTTTCTAATTTTTTGTCTAACCGAAAGCGTTATTCAAGTCACTTTCTCCACGCTATCGATAAGTATTTTAAAGATCTTTTATAGCTTAGGGTCCTACTTACAAACCTTATGAGCAGACCTTATTTATCTATCACAGTATCAATAACCCTACTTCTATTAGCCACATTTCCATCGACCGGTTTCTCGCAACTGAGGCCCTATGGCAAGGCCATTATTGCCGATGCCCAAAAGCTGATCAAAAAATATCATGCCAGTGCACCTAAAGCTAACAACGTGGTCAAAGTGGTGTACTTTCATGGGCGGGATCAGGATCCATTGCCCAACTGGGAGGAACGCCTTGACCGCACGCTGACCGCCGTGAACGACTTTTTTGTAGAAGAGTTTAAACAAGCGGGTATGAAAACCGACGGTGTAAATTTTGAAAAGGTCGGCAAAAAATACGTGATCACGGTGATCAGGGGCGACCTTGACGCTAAGAATTACGACGGTAATTCAGGTGCGGCAATGCAAGCCGAGATAGGCAAGAAAGCCAATGGCAAGATAAACTTCGACACCGACCATGTGGTAGTGTTAGCCGGACTAAGCTACCAACGGGACGATGGTGTGCATATCCTCCACTCGCCCTACTGGGGCATAGGATCATCAGAGCGCGGGATATGTTTTGTTGCAGATAATGAAATGCTTGATGCCAAATACCTGACCGATAAAACCACCCGCATGCGTTTTATGGAAGCCAATGTAAAAGACTGCCTGGTGGCCGAGTTCAACAGCTGGTTTATTGGTGGCATAGCGCACGAAATGGGTCACATGTTAGGTCTCCCACACGATTTTGGTAACCCGGCCGAGCTAACACCATCAACCATTTCACTCATGGGCCAGTTCGGCAGTCGCCATTTTAACGACTATCTTTGGGATGGCAGCCAAACGGCCCACATATCGGCAGCAGGTTTGCTGCAGTTGGCAAGTCACCCGGTATTTACAAAGTCGCGTAAGGACATCAATACCCACACACCACTTAATGTGAGTGATATGCAGCTGCATAACCGGGATAGCAGCATACAGTTAAAGACCACCGTAAGCGGTGGTGTGTTGCCCTACGGGCTTTCTGTATTGATGCATCCCACCACGCTGCACGAATATTTTAATGAAAGTTCTATCTACCGTATCTCCGCAGCCGGCGCTATCGACATCACGCTTAACAAAAAGCCGGTAGGTACTTACCGGATGGCTTTCATTTTCATGTTCCCTAACGGAACGCTGGAAGTTGCGCATAAACTACTGAGAATTGCTGCTGATGGCGCCGAACTGATAGACATCCCAGGAGCAAGCCCTTTAGATATCAAAGACTTTTATTCCCGCCTGTCGAAAAAAGAACCAACGGCTCCGATCAAACAAAAGCTTAACATTATTGAGGGGATATTAAAAGCCGATCCGCCTGCCGACCCCGAAACTATTGCAGGAAATAGCCTGTACCTGTCCGACGCCAAATGGGAAGAGGGCAAAGTGGGCTGGGCCGATCCTGCCCGTAACTACTATTCTACCGAGGCGGAATACACTTTCTTTTTAGAGAATCAGGACAAATTGTTCAGCAAGGGCTTAATGGCACATTCGCCATCGTCATATGTATTCCGTTTAAATTATAAGTGGAAACAATTCTCGGGCATTGTGGGTCTGCGGGATCAGGCGCATCAACAAGGCTCGGCCAGGTTTACGGTGATCGGCGATGGGCGGGTGCTTTACACCTCGCCAAATTTAAGGGTGGGTCAGCGTGCCTATTTTAATATCGACATTCATAATATCAACTTTCTGCAGTTGAAAACAGAAGGTACCGAAGGCCATAGCTACAACTCGTGGGCAAGCTGGTTCGATCCGCTGATCTCGCGGTGATAGAAAATGGTTGAACGAGCCGGGACCTAAGCTACTCCCAATATCCCTTCGGCCAATTCCCGTTCCTTCTCTATCATACTGGCAATGCTGGTACGGGATAGGATCTGCAGGTCGGCAGCGCGTATCTCCGTATAAAGGTCACGGATGGCGCAGGTCTCTTCTATCGGGCATTCGTCACAGCGGCGGTAGTGATAGGCGCTGGCGCAGGTTACCTGGGCTATTGGGCCGTCCATCAGCCGAACGATGTCTACCAGAAAGATCTTATCAAGAGGCCGTATCAAATGGTAACCGCCTTGTAAACCTTTACGGTTATAAATGAACTCTGCATTCTTTAAGTCGGATAGGATAGATTCCAACGACTTTTTGGGGATGCGTTCGGAGTCGGCAATATAGGAGGCCGATATCATTATGCCCTGCTCCTGCTTGCCCAGCAAGATGAGTGTTTTGATGGCGTATTTAGCTTTTCGTGATAGCATAGAAATTTGTTAGAGAGTTGACCGCACTGTAATAATTAAGCGGCGGTCCCGAGCGTAGCGGTGGTTGTAGTGATATTTTTCTTCTGCTCCTTTAAAAAATAGTATTTCATGATCGGTCCGGATATGATCATGGTGACCACCGTCATCACTACCAAACCTTCAAAAACAGGTTCATTAATGATCTTGGCTTGCAGGGCGATCAGTCCCAGCACGATCTCTTGCGATCCGCGGGCGTTCATCCCAAAGGCAACGGCGATAGATTCATTCTTGCTCATGCCGCTCATCGCACCACCGATCATTGCCCCCGCCAACTTAGCCAGGCAAGCCACCACCAGGATGAGCAGCACGATCTCTAAATTAAAATTGGCAATAAAATTTAAGCGCAAACCTACCGAGGCGAAGAACAACGGAGCCAGCACATTGATGGTAAACTGGTGCAGGATATCTTTATGCTTAGCCGTAAAATACTCAGAATCGCTCACGGCCACGCCGACCAGAAACGCCCCAAAAATACCACGCACACCCAGATACTCCGTCAGCACTGCGCCGACGAAGCACAAGCAAACCGCTACCGTAAATACTTTGCCGATATTACCATTCTTACCCGCGAAAGCAAGCAAGCGGTGAATGATCCACCGGCCGCCTGTAAGCATAAATGCAGCGAACAAGATCACCTGCAACACGGACCAGAACGAAGCCTCCTCGGCATCCGAGCTGATCATTTTAATGATGATGGAGAACAATATCCATCCCAAAAAATCATCGACCATGGCCGCCGTTAATACGATGTTACCAATGCGGGTCTTCAGGATATCCACGTCGATCAATATTTTGGTGATCACAGATAGCGCGGTGATGGATAGCGCCGTCCCGAAGAACAGCGAAGTAACGAAACGGTTAGCCCCCGCATCGGCAAAATGACTTTGATACAATAACCATACGCAAGCAAAACCGATGGCGAAGGGAAACAAGATCCCTGTAAGACTGATAGCCAGGGCCTGCTTACCATTATCACGGATCTGTTTCAGATCAACCTCGAACCCGGCAATGAACATCAGCAGGATGATACCGATATTGGCAATACCATCAAACGCCCCATAAGCCTTAGGTGATGCCAGGAACAACCCGTGGAACAGATCCGGAAAGTAATAGCCCAGCAACGTCGGGCCGATCAGGATACCGGCAAATATCTCGCCGGTAATGGCGGGTAATTTATAACGTCGGCAAAGCTCGCCTAACAACCGCGCCGGTATCAGGATGGCGATCAGGATCAGCAAAAAGTGGATTATCTCCGACGAGTTAAGTTTAGATACCATGGTATTTTTAACGTAGTAAAGGTGTCGAAGCCGCGAGTAATTACCTATCCCGACGACTGGCCGATGCACAAATATATATTTTATCTACTAATTTAGTAGACATTATAGTTTAATGGTGGAAATTTAATTATTACCGGCATCTGTCATTATGATGAGTTAACTTAGCCTGCAACCCATGGAAAATTACACGCTGATATTAGTGATCATGGCCCTAATGATCGGGGTATCCGGCCTGGCAGGCAAGATCAAGATCCCCGTGCCCGTGCTGCTATTGGTAGCCGGTATTGGCATTGGTTTTATGCCGGCCATGCCCGATATGGAGCTGGATCCCGACATCATTATGCTGATCTTTTTGCCTCCCCTGCTTTATGATGCCGCTTTTAATATCTCGTTTAAGGAGTTCCGCACGCATATCAATACTATCGGCACCCTGGCTTTTGGTCTGGTGTTTATGACAACGGCCGGCATAGCCGTTATTGCGCATTATCTTATACCGGGGATGACCTGGCCACTATCGTTTGTGTTAGGCGCGATACTGTCCGCTACCGACGCGGTGGCCGCTATGGGCATTACCAAAGGCTTGGGCCTGCCGCATAATACGATCACAATTTTAGAAGGCGAAAGCCTGGTGAACGACGCGTCGGCACTGGTGGCTTACCGCTTTGCCGTAGCGGCAGTGACGGGTGTGGCATTCGTATTTTGGAAAGCCACCGGCGATTTCCTCATTGTGCTGGGCGGCGGTTTCCTCGTCGGTTTTGTGATGGCTAAGTTGCTGTCCTATGCGCTCAGGTTTTTTAAGACAGACCATATGGTCATCATTAGCTTAATGCTGCTGATGCCGTTTGTAACCTACTTAGTGGCTGAGCATTTCCATGTGTCGGGCGTGATAGCCGCGGTGGTTCTCGGACTGGGCATGTCGCGCCTGAGCCGCGAAAAATTCCCCGACGCGATCAAGACCCGCTCCCGCAACTTTTGGGATGTGATCATCTTCCTACTCAACGGGTTGATCTTCCTGCTCATTGGTCTGCAATATCCGCTGGTACTCAAAAAGATCCCGGCCGATAAAGAATTGCTCTACCTTGGTTACGCGGCCATTATCACCGTGGCGGCCCTTGGCATCCGCATGGTGAGGGTGTATCTGCAGCAGATCAACCTGCAAAAGGCATTTCAGGGTGACAACAAACGCAAGATCAGTGAGGAAGCACTGTTCGATTCGCGCACCAGTTTCATCATCAGTTGGTCGGGCATGCGGGGTATCGTATCGCTGGCTATAGCCTTCGGTCTGCCCGTTAACTTAGAGAACGGCCAACCCTTCCCTCTCCGTAACGAGATCATCTTTATCACCATCGCCGTTGTGCTGCTGTCCCTCTTAGGTCAGGGATTGACCTTGCCATGGATCGTGCGCAAATTAAGCAAAGAGCAAAAAGCTTAACCGTATAGGTGTATACGGGGCGTGTGTGTATGGGTGTATACACTTTGTATATCAAGGAGTTGTGTTTTGACGAATTTGTAAGTAATTGTATATAAACACATTAAACAAAACGAATTTCAATCTCGCATGATCAAGGTATCCAAAAGCGAACTTCGATATTTCACCACGCTATCTATATTTCTCAACGTGCCTGAACTATCATTAAAATGACCACCGTATTTTTGGTAGATATCCATTATCTGTCGGGCTACTTGTTCGTCCTTTTTAACCAAATATTTCTTGCATAGGCATAGCGCTAACTTATTGTGCGCCGTACGGACCAGATCGTCGTCTAAACCATCGTTCTCTAAAATATATTCCACCTTACATCCTTTGAAAGAAAGTGCTTCAGTTGTTTTCGGCCAGATCCAGTAAATGAGTGAGGCGATCAGTATTACACTGATGAGGACTGCAGTTGTCTTTAGTTCTTCCATGCTGTTTAATGTTGATACCTCATTGAAAAAGAAAGTAACCAATTGCTAATAAACAAAAAAGCCGTCATTCAGCTTTAGAATGACGGCTTCTATATATTGCAAATTACTTGTGTTACACTCCTCTCCTCGTCTTCTCCTTCATGATAAGCCCCAGCTCCCTACTCATCTGCCCGGCAATAGCCGTATTCTCCTGAGCACGGCGGAACAGGTACGGCAATACCGCTTTCACCGGACCGTATGGAACGTATTTAGCCACGTTATAACCGGCGTTGGCCAGGTTAAAGCTCAGGTTATCGCTCATGCCTAATAGTTGCGAGCAGTACACATGCGGGTGGTTATGCGGGATCTTTTGCTCGTCAAGCAGGTCGGCAAGTAGTTTGCAGCTGTTCTCGTTATGGGTACCTACCACAATGGCCAGTTTATCGATATGCTGAACAGAGAAACGTACCGCGTCGTCATAATCACGGTCGGATGATGCTTTGTTGGGTTGGATCGGCGAGGTGTAACCACGCTCGGCCGCGCGTTTGCGTTCTTTTTCCATGTAGGCGCCGCGCACCAGTTTAGCACCAAGGATAAAACCTTCTTGCTCGGCTATGGCGTAGTCGGCCTTTAGCGAGGCTAACTTATCGTGACGGTACAGTTGGTAGGTATTGTAAACGATGATCTTATCTTTGTTGTAAGCGCGCATCATATTCAGCGCTAACAGATCGATGGTTTCCTGGATCCAGCTTTCTTCGGCATCTATCATTACCGGTACGCCGGCATTGTAGGCTTTATCGCAAATAGCTTTTACGCGGGCTTGCACTTTTTGCCATTCCTGTTCTTCGTCGGCGGTCAGGGTTTCTTTGGCATCCAGTTTTTCTAACAGGCCAAAGCGGCCAACACCGGTCACTTTAAATACGGTGATCGGTACGGCGGGGTCACCGGTTGCGCGGATGATGGTACGGATGATCTCGTCGCGGGTTTCATCAAACACTTGTTCGTCGTCCTCGCCCTCTACCGAGTAATCTAATATCGTCCCTACTTTACCGCTTGATAGGTTCTTGATCGTGCCATCGCACTCGCTGATGGTCTCGCCGCCGCAAAATTGCTTAAAGATGGTGGCTTTGATCAACCCTTTTATGGGCAGGCCGATGTTCATGGCAAAATTGGTCATCGGTGGACCTACCTTTACCAAGAAGTTCACATTAATGGCCCTGAACAACCAGTAAGCCCGTTTTAGATCGGTATTTGACGAGTGCCTGAAGGCGACCTCGGTATTGTCGAAAGATAATTTACCCTTTGTGGGAGCGGGATCGATGTTTGATGATAACATGCCGCAAAATTAGAAAATGCTTTGAACATAAGCCATTATTGATCCAATAGTTTATTTTTGCGGCAGATATGATCGAGTTTAAATTAGAGGGCGAATTTATTCCCCTGATACAGTTACTTAAAGCGACCAACCTGGTAGCCACCGGCGGCGAAGCACAAATTGTGGTTACCGAAGGCCTGGTGAAGTACAACGGCACGGTAGACTACCGCAAACGCCTAAAAGTGAAACAGCGCGACGTGGTTGAATTTGACGGCCAAAAGATCATCGTTACTTAATATGGATACTTTAGAATTACCAATGGAGACTATCAATAGCATCAGCTATCCGATATATTTTAACAATAGCCTTGCTGAGCTGGCTAACTTTATCAAAGCCGGCAACTACACCAAATTCTTTATCCTGATAGATGAGTTCACAGGCGAACATTGCCTGCCTATCGTTCAAAAACATCTGGGCGAGGATGCCGTTTACGACCTGATCGAGGTTGCCGCCGGCGAGGAGAACAAGAATATCGATTTCTGCATCGGTATCTGGAAAATGCTCATCGATTTCGGTGCCGACCGTAACAGTCTGCTGATCAACCTGGGTGGCGGTGTGATCACCGATATGGGCGGTTTCGCTGCATCTACCTACAAACGCGGGATAGATTTTGTGCACGTACCCACTACCCTGCTATCGCAAGTTGACGCATCGGTAGGCGGCAAGACCGGCATCGATCTGGATAGTATCAAGAATATCATCGGTACCTTCACACAGCCTAAGGCAGTGTTTATGGAGCATAGCTTTATCAGCACCTTACCTGCACGTCAGGTACTATCCGGCGTAGCCGAAATGCTTAAACATGGTCTGATCGCTGATGCGGATTATTGGAATAAATTAAAAGAGGCCGACTTTACTCAACCGTCAGCCGACCTGGTGCACCGCTCGGTAGAGATCAAGAACGATATCGTGATCGAAGATCCTAAAGAAAAAGGTGTCCGCAAAGCGCTCAATTTCGGCCATACCATTGGTCATGCGGTAGAGACATGGTCTTTAGACAACGATAAGAACCACCTTACCCACGGCGAAGCCATCGCCATAGGCATGATATGCGAAGCTTGGTTATCATGGAAGAAGAATGGTTTAAGTGAAGCGAACTTGAATGAGATCGTATCAACTTTCCGTTCGCTATACCCGGCCTATAAAATATCAGCCGACTGCCACAAAGATCTGTTCATTTTAATGCAGAAAGACAAAAAGAACAATGGCAACAACATTAACTGCACGCTGTTAACTGCGATCGGAAAGTGCAGTATAGACCATATCTGCACCGAAGAGGAACTTTGTAACAGCCTGAACTACTACAGCTCGCTGTAAGCCCCATCTAACATAACCAACAACAAAAAAGGCGCCGAGCGGCGCCTTAATAGTTTACAATTGGTTTGAATTTCTTTTTGCAACAGGATCAAAACACGATGTAGTCCACAATGGCTACCACACCGATGATCGCAAGAATGATCCCTTGCATTTTCTGCTCGATAGTTAACTTAGCAATAGTCTTCATTTAGTTTAATAATAGTGGGTTATTGTGTTGTCAATATAGCAATACTAACTTTGTTTAAACAATAGCTTGATAAATTTTTAATAAATTTTTAACAGATAGTTATAGCACCTGTTAATTTACAGTACCTATGGGTGAAAAAAAATGCGATCTTATTAATAAAAGAGCAATTCCGCCTACCAATATGTATTTGTAAAAAGTACACTTAGTGTACTAAAACAACAAAACATACAGCACTAAAACGCCGAAAAGGAGTAAAACCGAAATAAAAATATCGCGCGTGCGCTGCGCAAACGCACTTTTTGATGATATGTTAGATATAATTAGATCTTTGGCACAACCGATCGGAAAACCAGCTGTTCAGAACAAAAACTCATTATGAACATCTTATCAATTAACCCCGCTGATAATAAGCCATTAGCTAAACACAAAAGCCATACCCCAAAGCAGGTTCGACAAAAGATAAAGCAAACGCACCGGGCCTGGCTTAAATGGCGAAACACGGCGTTCAACGAGCGCTCGGGCCTGCTTAAAAAGATGGCCGACGTGTTGCTGTCCCACAAGGAAGACCTTGCCGTATTGATGGCTAACGAAATGGGCAAGCCATTAAAGCAAGGCATTGCCGAGGTAGAAAAATGCGCCGCTGTATGCACTTATTATGCTGGCATTGCCGAAAGCTTCCTGAAAGAGCAGATCATTGCTACAGATGCTTTTAAAAGCTATGTAACCTTTCAACCGATCGGTGTGGTGCTTGCCGTTATGCCATGGAATTTTCCGCTTTGGCAGGTGTTTAGGTTCTTAGCGCCGGCATTGGCAGCCGGTAACTGCGGAGTGCTAAAACATGCCTCTAACGTACCGGGTTGCGCGCTGGCGATAGAAGATATCGTTAAAGAGGCAGGCTTCCCCGACCATGTTTTCCAGACATTACTTATAGGCAGCGGAGAGGTGGAAGCCATCATTGCCGACCCGCTGATCCAAGCCGTCACCCTCACGGGTAGCAACGCCGCAGGCAGCAAAGTGGCTGCCAAAGCAGGCGAGCTGATCAAGAAAACAGTACTGGAATTGGGCGGTAGCGATGCCTATATCATCCTGAAAGATGCCGACCTTGAGCAGGCGACAGAGGCCTGTGTAAACAGCCGTTTGATCAATGGCGGACAAAGTTGCATAGCCGCAAAAAGGTTCATTGTGGAGGAAGAAATAGAGACTGAATTCACGCGACTTTTTGTAGAAAAAATGCGGGCAAAAGTGATGGGAGACCCACTCCAAAATGGTACCGATATTGGCCCGCAAGCGCGGGCAGACCTGCGCGACGAACTGCACGACCAGGTGATAAGATCGGTGCAAAAAGGAGCCAAAATTTTGCTGGGTGGAGAGGTGCCAAAACAGCCCGGCGCATGGTACCCGCCGACGGTTTTGACGGGTGTAAAAAAGGGCATGCCGGCATCCGACGAGGAGCTCTTCGGACCGGTCGCGGCGATCATTTCTGCACGTGATGAGGAGCATGCAATAACCCTCGCTAACGACAATATTTTTGGTCTCGGCGCGGCCATTTTTACTGCTGATAAAACTCGGGGAGAGCACATCGCCGCGACGCGTTTAGAGGCCGGAAGTTGCTTTGTAAATACCATGGTAAAGTCGGACCCGAGGCTACCTTTTGGTGGCATCAAACAGTCGGGCTATGGCCGCGAGTTAGGGATGTTTGGGATACACGAATTTGTAAATATCAAGACGGTTTTTGTGGCGTAAAATCGACTGGCAATTTTATCGGTTCGTGACGGCCGACATCATTTTAACCGGTCAGCGATATCTCAAAACAGCGGTTAAATTTCGACCAGATCTCATAGCGGTGCATTACACGGTACCGCTTTTTTTGTAAGAAATTTTGGCTAAATTAGACCGAGGAAAGGTTTACAAAGGTTAACAAAATTTAAAACCAAATATGAACTATTACATTAATTATATTTTATAACTAACTATAATTAAGTCAATAATAGAAATTATCAAAAATACCACTATGAGTCGCATTTTGGATGACAATAACATAAGATTCCACTTCGACAATACTAAACTTTAAGTTTAAAAAAAATACATAAACATTTGAATATCAATACAAATTAACTATAAGTAAAATTCATCGACGCCCCATTTTTAGACTCTCAAAGATATTCCCTACCTTAACACTAAAATTAATCGCAATTGAGATACTTCAAAAAAACACTAAAGGTCATCGGCTGGGCATTGGCCGGCATCATCGGTACCGTTGCTCTGTATCTGCTGATGGCCTACCTCCTACCCCACTTCGGCACGGTAAAAGAACCGGGAACATCCAACGATGTGGCCATTTATATTTTGACAAATGGTGTGCATACCGACATTGTTGTACCCGTCAAAAACGAGCAAATGGATTGGTCTAAAGAGGTGAAATTTGAGAACACCAAAAGCCGTGATACCACCGGGGATCTACTCGCTTTTGGATGGGGAGATAAAGGCTTTTATTTGAACACACCGACATGGGCTCAACTGAAATTCAGCGTCGCTTTTAAGGCTGCGACAGGACTCAGTACATCGGCCATGCACACCACTTTTTACCGCGACCTGGTGGAGTCTCCGGACTGCAAAAAGATCATGATCAGCAAGGCTCAATATGCCCGCCTCATCGCCTACATCCAAAACAGTTTTCAGGTCGATAATGAGGGGCATGTGATGCTCATCCCAACCACCGCTAACTACAATAATTTCGATGCTTTTTACGAGACCAAAAGACGCTACAATATTTTCTACACCTGCAACACCTGGGCCAATAATGCACTGAAAGCGGCGGGCCAAAAAGCGGCCATTTGGACGCCGAGTGATAAGGGTATATTTTGGCAATACAGGGCGGAGAAATAGAGTCAAGAATATAGAGTCAAGAGATGAGATATTTTGGAAACTTCGCCATCACTCGGTTACTGCCGAGTGATGGTTTACGATGACGAGAGTTTTCGTCCCTCCCCACCCTAAGTCTTGATCCTTGACTCCTTTCTACATCCGCACTCCAAGTCTTGATACTCACTACTCGATACCCTCTTCCAACCGTCATTCTAAAGCAACTAATCTCTGATCACTAATCAACTAAACGCTAAATCCTTATCTTTGCAGCCTGATGAGTAAGCACGGACGTATATTAGTGGCGATGAGCGGCGGAGTGGATAGCTCCGTTGCGGCGGTGATGTTGCATGAGCAAGGGTACGAGGTTATTGGTTTGACCATGAAGACCTGGGACTATGCATCAAGCGGTGGCTCGTCTAAAGAGACAGGCTGCTGCAGTCTGGATAGCATTAACGATGCCCGTTCGCTGGCCGTGGCTTACGGTTTCCCGCATTATATCCTGGATATCCGCGATGAGTTCGGCGGTTTCGTGATCGACAATTTTGTTGACGAATACATGGCCGGCCGCACGCCTAACCCTTGTGTGTTGTGTAATACGCATATTAAATGGGAGGCCCTACTCAAACGTGCCGATAAACTGGATTGCGAATTTATCGCGACCGGTCACTACGCTAATATTCGTAAGCAGGAAGACAATGGCCGTTACGTGATATCAAAAGGTAAGGACGAGAATAAGGATCAGTCTTACGTACTATGGGGCGTATCTCAGGAGAACCTGGCGCGTACCCGTTTCCCATTGGGTAGCTTTAGCAAGCCCGCCATCAGGCAAATGGCTTTGGATATGGGTCAGCATGAGTTGGCTAATAAGAGCGAAAGCTACGAGATATGCTTTGTACCGGATAACGACTACAGGAGCTTTCTGCGCCACAAAGTAGAGGACTTGGACACCAAGGTAGGCGGGGGCAACTTTACGCTTACAGATGGCACCGTAGTGGGCAAACACCAGGGATATCCGTTCTATACCATTGGTCAGCGTAAGGGCTTGGGCATAGCCTTGGGTAAACCGATGTTCGTGACCAAAATTGAGCCTGCTACCAACACGGTGGTTTTAGGTACCGAAGAAGAACTACAGAAAAAAGAGGCTTGGGTGCGTAACCTTAACCTTATTAAATACGAAAATATCAACCTACCGTTGAAGGCCGTTACAAAGATCCGTTACAAAGATGCCGGTGCCGAAAGCAGCATTGTACAAATGGGCGAATACATGAAAGTGGAATTCGACCATAATGTGTCGGGGATCGCGCCTGGTCAATCGGCGGTGTTCTATGAAGGGAATGATCTGCTGGGTGGTGGATTTTTGATGTAGGCCTTGGTTAGAGGTTAGTGAATTAGAGGTTAGGTTTTTCATTGCGATTCCTCGAAAAAACATTGCATCTACTGCAACACGTGGCTCCACTGGAGCCTGTCAACTTTATTCGGTTTTGCTATTAACACGTGATTCCTCTGGGATCGGCTTGTTGATATCGCCTGTTCAACCGATTCCAGAGGAATCACGTGTTAATAGCCGATGGCATACCGCCATGTTAAGGCTCCAGAGGAGCCACGTGTTAAAAACCGGGATCGGTTCACCACCATCAGCGTAATCATTAAAATCATTCGGATCAGCGGTTCAGACAATAACTACCGCTCACCCTAAACCTGATCGTAGCGAAAACCCCGGAGTGTGGGTCGGATGGTGTAGATGACAGACGAGGAGTTGTAGCGAAGAGCAGGAACAGCATTGATAGCAGCACTGGCTCTGCTTTTCAAAACAAAATACTTAGTGTAACCAAAACACTTAAAAGCATCAACTTTAGAGGCGTTGCACGGGCGATATAGGTATTTTATAGCGAAAGAAATACCTGAACATTATCCCAAACAAATTTGGTATTCCACATCTTTCTATTTTATTTGCAGAAAAAACTCAGTTAATGGCTAAAAATCTACTCATTGTCGAATCACCGGCCAAGGCCAAAACCATAGAGGGTTACCTCGGGAAGGACTTTACCGTGAAGTCGAGTTACGGACACATCCGCGACCTGGTGAAGAGCGATGACGCCATTAATATAGCGTCGAATTTTGAGCAGAAGTACGAAGTACCTGCCGATAAAAAGGCGATCGTTAGCGAATTAAAGAAGTTAGCCAAGGAAGCCGAAACGGTATGGCTCGCATCCGATGAGGACCGGGAGGGTGAAGCGATCTCCTGGCACTTATTCGAGACCTTAGGACTAAAAGATGCCACTACCAAACGCATCGTGTTCCACGAAATAACCAAGCCCGCTATTTTAAAGGCGATAGATAATCCCCGTAAAATAGACTACAATTTAGTTAACGCCCAACAGGCCCGCCGTGTGCTGGATCGCTTAGTAGGTTTTGAATTGTCGCCCGTATTATGGAAAAAGGTTAAACCGTCGCTCTCGGCAGGCCGTGTACAATCGGTAGCTGTAAGGCTGATCGTTGACCGTGAGCGCGAGATCAATAAATTTAACGCCGAGGCTGCTTTCCGTATAGCGGCTACTTTCGGTAAAGGCCGTGAGGCTTTTAAAGCAGAACTAAGCGAGCGTTATAGCAAGCAAGATGATGCTGAAAAGTTCCTGACCGATTGTGTCCCGGCAACCTATAAAGTGAATAGCCTAGACACCAAGCCGGCTAAACGCTCTCCTGCCGCGCCGTTCACTACCTCTACTTTACAACAAGAGGCAAGCCGCAAGTTGGGTTTCTCGGTATCGAGGACCATGCAGGTCGCCCAAAAGCTATACGAAGCAGGTAAGATCACCTATATGCGTACCGACTCGGTTAATTTGTCGGATACGGCGATCAACGCTGCAAAAGCACAGATCATTAGCGCTTATGGTGATCAATATTACACCATGCGCAAGTACAAAACAAAGTCGGCAAGCGCGCAGGAGGCTCACGAGGCCATCCGCCCTACTTATTTTGATGTGCATACCGTTGATGGTGACAACTCCGAGAAACGCTTGTACGAACTGATCTGGAAACGTGCCATTGCGTCGCAAATGAGCGAGGCGCAGTTTGAGAAGACCACGGCTAAGATCGGTATATATACCCGTAAGGAAGAATTGACCGCCAATGGCGAGGTAATGAAATTCGACGGCTTTTTGAAAGTTTATTTAGAGTCACGTGATGACGAGGATAACGAACAAGACGACGATAACTCAATGTTGCCACCTTTAGCGGTCGGTCAGGTATTGACTTTGTCAGAGATGACCGCTACCGAGCGCTACTCACGCCCGCCGGCACGTTATGCAGAAGCAAGTTTGGTAAAGAAGTTAGAAGAGTTAGGCATAGGCCGACCATCTACCTACGCCCCTACCATTAGTACCATCCAGAATCGTGGCTATGTAGTTAAAGAGGACCGCGATGGCCGCACCCGCGATTTCCGTGTGCTGACATTAAAAGGCGGCAATATCAATAAAGAGACCCGCACTGAGAATACCGGTGCCGAACGTAATAAATTATTCCCGACCGATATTGGCGCTGTGGTGACCGACTTTTTGGTGCAGTATTTTAACGGCATAGTTGATTTCCACTTTACAGCAGATGTAGAGGAACAATTTGATAAGATAGCCCAGGGACTGGAAGAATGGACGGATATGATCCGCAAATTCTATCAGCCTTTCCATATAGAGGTAGAGAATACCCTTAAGGTGGCCGATAGAGCTACCGGCGAACGCGATCTGGGCGTCCACCCTGAAAGTGGCAAAAAGATATCTGTAAGGATAGGTCGTTACGGCCCATTTGTTCAAGTTGGCGATAACGCGACCGAGGAGGGCGATGAGAAGCCGCTGTACGCAAGCTTACGTGCGGGACAGATGATAGAGACCATCACGCTCGAAGATGCCTTAGAACTCTTTAAACTGCCTAAAAAAATAGGCTTCTTTGAGGAGAAGGATATGACCGTAGCTATTGGTAAGTTCGGACCGTACATCCGTCACAATAGTGCATTTTATTCTTTGCCTAAAGGTATCGACCCGTTGGACGTAACCGAACCGCAAGCTATCGAGATCATTGAGGCCAAACGCGTGAAAGACGCGGAGCGTTTGATCAAGACCTTCGACGAGAATCCTGAAGTTAAAATATTGAACGGCCGTTGGGGACCATACATCGAGTTTGAAAAGCTGAACGTTAAGATCCCGAAAGGCAAAGAGCCTTTGGAGTTGACCTTTGATGAGGTGAAAGCTTTAGCCGACGCTACACCTAAGGACGTTAAAAAAGGACGTTTCGGCAAAGCTGCTCCTAAGGCCGCTGCGGCTAAAGCGCCAGCTGCTAAAAAAGCCCCTGCAAAGAAAGCTCCGGCTAAGAAAGCTGCGCCTAAAAAGAAATAGTTTAGTGACAGGTGATCAGTTAACCAGTGACCAGTTGGGTTTGGTGCTAACTGATCACCGGTTAACCGATCAACTGATCACAGAGTATGAAAAAAGATCTACCAGCAAATATTGTAGAGGACGTAGCCGTTGTGGTGGCTTTGGAGAAAGAAAGCCCTGAGTTTAGGACCTGGTACGTTTACCTGATCAATCTGAAAGATCAGCCGATAGAGAACGTGCTGATCACATCTAAAGGATACGGCGAAAAGGATGGTGAGCAGGTAAAGACCTCTACCCTGCGCCATATGTTCCCGGCTGTGGACGGTCAAGGTTTTAAACTGATAGAACCCATTGCCGAAGAAACCTTTGGACTGACCAATGAATATTGGGTAAGCTATTACATCGGTCGCGAGATATTTGATAAAAAGTTCATCTTCCTGCCCGAGAGCATCATCGAGGCCAATTTTATTAAGTTGCCTATACTGAATAAGGTTGGCGTGATGGTGGGGAAGTGATTTTCAGTGACCAGACATCAGTTAATTAGTGAACAGTTTCATGAACGAATACGTCATTGAGTTTGATAGCTGGGAATGCGCAGAAAAATTCGAGGTTCACTTAGAACCCGAGGGGACCCCTTTTTATGCAAACTTTGGAACGAAACTAAGATTTGTTGCCACTTGCGACCGGCCGTTTACTTGGACAGCCAGATTGAGTAAAGGCGAGATTATCCAATTGTACCCAGTTCACGACGGAGACGCAGATATCTCTGTTTATGAAGATGGGATACTTATTTACTGATAATTAATATTTTAGCGATAATTCGCCAACATCCCATACTTCAAAATACACCATATCGCCCTAAAGCCATCTTTCCAGCCGATCTTTTTACCTTCCTCGTAAGTTCGCCCGTAATAAGATATGCCTACTTCATAGATGCGTATTTTAGGGATACGGGCTATTTTTAAGGTCACCTCTGGTTCAAAACCAAAACGCTTTTCCTGTAATTTCAGTCCTTGCACCATTTCGGTATTAAAGAGCTTGTAGCAGGTCTCCATATCCGTCAGGTTAAGGTTGGCGAACATATTTGTTGCGAACGTTAGCCATCGATTACCTATGGTATGCCAAAAGAACAGGATGCGGTGCGGATTTGCCCCCATAAAGCGGGATCCGTAAACTACATCTGCAAAACCATTTACTACCGGTTTAAGCAGGTCGTTGTACTCGGCGGGGTCGTATTCAAGGTCGGCGTCTTGAATGATCAGGTATTCGCCGGTAGCTTGTTGGATCCCGGTATGTAGGGCCGCTCCTTTGCCTTTGTTTATTTCGTGCTTGAAGTATTGGATATCCAGTTCGGGGTTGGCCGCGCGGTAGTCGGCTATCGCTTGTTCGGTATGATCAGTAGAATGATCGTTAACAATGATCATCTCTTTTTGGATGCCGTTGATGAGGGCTACCTCTTTCACCTTGTTCAATATCAAATGGATAGTATTACCCTCGTTATACGCAGGGATAATGATGGAGAGGCGGGTGATGCTCATCGGTATTAGGGGGAACTCGCTTTTTTGTGAGTTCAAAAATAGCATTTTTCTGATCAGTTCATCGTTGGTAGTTCATAGATCATGGTTGCGCTAAATTATGTACTTTGGCAAAGCTAATAATATCTGATACATGCTCGAACAACTGGATCTGCTCAACCTAATGGTACTTGATATTGAGACCGTGCCGCAATACGCCACGCACGATGAACTACCCCAACACATGCAAAAACTTTGGGATGCCAAAACACAACATCAGCGCAAGGAGGTAAGTTCGGCAGAGTTTTATGAGCGGGCGGGTATTTGGGCCGAGTTCGGTAAGATCGTTTGTATATCGGTCGGTGTGTTCACTAAAGATATCCCTACCGGCTTCAGGGTAAAATCATTTGCCGGGCATGATGAGCGGGAACTGTTGGTCAAATTCGCACTGATGCTGAAAGACCGCTCCCGTAATCTGGTGCTATGCGCGCACAATGGTAAAGAGTTCGACTTTCCGTATATCTGCCGCCGTATGCTCATCCACGGCATCAAGCTACCCGAGCAATTAGAGATAGCAGGTAAAAAGCCTTGGGAGATCAACCATATCGATACCATGGAACTTTGGAAATTCGGCGATTATAAAAGTTACACATCGCTTAGTTTGCTTACCGCAATATTTGATATCCCTACCCCTAAGGACGATATCGACGGCAGCCAGGTTGGAGATGTATATTGGAAAGATGATCAACTGGAGCGGATCTGTACCTACTGCCAAAAGGATGTGGTGGCTACAGCGCAATTACTCCGACGTTTTCGAGGGCAGGACCTGATCGGGGATGATAATATTACGATAGTGGAGTAGTCCCCCTCACTCCTTTTCCGCCTATCAACCTAAAGTCATATTGGATCTTAGCCGATAGTTTTTAGTCTACCAGCATTATCTTTGCCCACTTTAATATAAGGCAATGCAGAGTAACAGAATAGACACCCTAAAAGCCGCAATTGAACCATTAAGGCAGCAACTGATCAGCCACCCGCTGTATCAAAACATCTCATCGCTTGATGAATTGCACCTGTTTATGGAGCAACACATTTTTGCCGTTTGGGATTTTATGTCATTGTTGAAAGCCTTGCAGCAGAACCTTACCTGCACTACTACCCCGTGGATGCCGGTGGGCAATGCCAACACCCGCTACCTGATCAACGAGATAGTGACCGGCGAGGAAAGTGATATCGATATCGAAGGCAACCGCACCAGCCACTTTGAGCTTTATTTAAAGGCGATGACCCAAGCCGGAAGTCCGGCGGCTGGCATCGATAACCTTTTTAATGTATTAGCGGATGGCAAAAACATTGATGAGGCCTTGATGATCGCTGACATCCCTGAGTCGTCACGCGCTTTTATGCGCCATACTTTTGATGTTATTGCGGGTGGTAAACCACACGTTCAGGCGGCGGTGTTTACCTTCGGTCGCGAGGACCTGATACCTGGGATCTTTATCAGCATGGTAAAGGGTATCGCCAATAAATTCCCGGGCAAGGTAGACCTGTTCATTTATTACCTGGAGCGCCATATTGAAGTGGACGGCGATCACCACTCGCACCTGGCTTATGAAATGACCGCCGAACTTTGTGGCGACGACGATGCCAAATGGCAGGAAGCTGCCGACGCCGTAACAGAAGCCCTGCAAATGCGCATTAAACTTTGGAACGGTATTTTACAGACCATTACCGAAGGCTCTACACAACTGGCTTAAACAAGCCGCTATCTTGCTCTAACCGAGCTTACCTCCAGTAACACTGGGCCGCCTTCTACAGGGTAACCATTTACTCGTTTTCCGGTAATGGTAACGGTCTTGTCGTTATAAGCTTCAAGCTTAACAGTACTGCTCCTCAAACTGAAGGTGCGGTTACCTATGCCGATGGTGTGCGTACCGTATTGGTAAGTGGTCGGCCCTTGCACTTCGAGCACGCCAGTGATCATCACTGTACCCGCAGGTTGTTGTTCGGTAGTATCCTTTTTGCATCCGGCTTCTACTAAGGCCGCAAACAGGATGGTGTATAATGTTGCTTTCATAATTGGGATTACGAAAGCGTTGTTGGGATCGCTACAGTTTATTCAACTCGTCCATCAACTCCTTGCTTATCTTGTTAAAATAGCGTTTAACGCCGTACCCCATCACCCATTGTATGCCTTTAACAGCGTTGGTCAGGAAAACCTCATCAGCCTCGTAAAGGATCTCGGGGTTGATCTGGGCCTCTGTCACCGGGATTTGTAAACTCAGGGCCAAGTTGATCACTACCTGCCGCATTACGCCTTCTACGCAACCTTCGCTTAGCGCCGGGGTGTAAAGGTGGTTCTTATATAGCACGAACACATTCGAGCTGCTTGCCTCGCACAGCAATTTATTTTGATTGATGATAAACACATCATCCAACTTGTTCTGACTTTTGTGGATGCCGGCCATTACATACACCAGCGAGTTGCATGATTTTACGTTCGACAAGAAATTGAGCGGCTTACCCAGATCCAGGAACACATCCATGATCAGGCCTTTATCATTCAGAAAGTAACGCGGCTCTTCCATGGGCTGCATTTCAAAACAGAAGCCCATTTTGTTTTGAACGGGAGTGTATAGTCCGGTCGAGTCACGGTAGACGGTCAGGCGTACCCGGCCGTGCTTAAATTTATTGCGGATGGCCAGGCTTTCGGTACGATCACGTAAAAACCAGGCATCCATTTGCGAATAGCCGTCTATTTTAAGCGCTTTCATTCCGCGTTGCAGGCGGTCGGCATGCAGATCGGCAAATTTAAGCTGGCCTTTCATTAAACGCATGCTCTCGAACAGGCCATCGCCGTATTTAAAACCACGGTTATCGGTGCTTAGCAGCTTGGTATCGGCAAAAACTATCTCGTCGTTGAAATTAATGAATGGAGTACTCATCTATCTATCAATAACAACTTTTTAACCATTTTGATGTGCGGCGACCGAAGTATAATTGCGCCATTTCAGCAATACCGACTCAAAGTCCTGTGGTAAAGGTGCTTCAAAAAGCAGTTGCTCTTTTTTAGATGGATGCTTAAAACCGAGGCTTTGGGCATGCAGAGCCTGGCGCGGCATCAGCTCAAAACAGTTCTCTACAAATTGCTTGTATTTGCTAAATACCGTACCTTTCAGGATCTTATCGCCTCCATAGGTCGCATCGCTGAACAGCGGGTGACCGATATGTTTCATGTGGGCACGGATCTGGTGGGTGCGGCCTGTCTCTAACTGGCATTCGATCAGCGTCACATAGCCCATGCGTTCTAAAACCCTGTAATGCGTTACCGACCATTTACCTTTCTCCTCGTCGTCGTAAATGGACATTACCCGGCGATCGGCAATACTACGGCCAATGTATCCGGTCACGGTGCCGTCCTCGGGCAGGTCGCCCCAAACCAAGGCGATATATTTGCGCTGGATGGTATGCTCAAAAAACTGGCGGGCAAGGTAGGTCATGGAGCGCTCGTTCTTGCTGATCAGCAACAGCCCCGAGGTATCCTTATCAATGCGGTGCACCAATCCCGGCCGGCCATCGTTACCCGGCAAGGTAGGTAACTGCTGAAAGTGGTAAACCAAGGCATTTACCAGCGTACCCGAGTAGTTGTTAAAACCCGGATGCACCACCATGCCTGCATCCTTATTTACAATAAGCACGTCGTCATCCTCGTAAACAATATTGATGGGGATATTTTCGGGATAAACTTCGGTATCGCGAGGCGGGTGTGGCAACACAATGGATATCACATCCAACGGTTTAACTTTGTAGCTGGCCTTAATGGGCTTATCATTGACCAGTACGTTGCCGGCATCAATAGCGTTCTGTATCCGGTTGCGCGATGCGTTCTCGATGCGGTGCATCAGGAACTTATCTATACGCAATAGCGACTGTCCTTTGTCAACAACAACCCTTAAATGTTCGTAAAAGTCCTGTTCTTCAATATCTTGCGGGCTGTTATTATTCATATTTCGAGTGCAAAAATACTTGTTTTTTTATTGCAAATAGTTCACCTTTACAACACAATTAAAAAAACCTTTCATGAAAAAACTCTACTCTGCATTATTTGTTGCGGCCTCTTTAATTTGCGCACAGAAGGCCAGCGCACAGGACGAATTCGGCGACCTTTTTAAAGGCGGCCCGGGTGACGTTAACAAGTTGCTGAACGCTTACACCAAACCGCTTTTTAAAGGCTTTGGCAACGGCTTGAATGGCGGCTGGACCAACACGGCCAAAACCCTAGATCTGCTGCATTTTGACATCAGGATAAGCGCCACTGCCAGTATCGTAGCTGATGCCGATAAAGCTTTCGACATTAACTCCTTGGGCTTAGCGAACATTAAACCAACCAATTCTGGTCAAAGCACCGCAGCGACATTTGGTGGCAATGAGAACCTGCAAACCGGCATTACTTATACCGACCCAAGTAATCCATTGGCAAAATTTAGCACTACATTGCCTGGTGGTGTATCGCAATACATCCCTGCGCCACAAGTACAGGTGACCGTCGGTTTGATCAAACATACCGACGTGACCGTGCGTTTTTTCCCTGAGACAAAGATTAGCGACGACGCCGGCAAAGTGGGCATGATAGGCTTTGGCTTAAAGCATAACATTGCGGGTACGTTTAAAACCCTTCCGTTCGATCTTGCTGTTGCCCTTGGTTACACCCGTTTAAAATATGACAAAGCGTTAGAAGTACGCCCTGAGGCTAACAACGCCGGCGTTAGCGGTAACCAAAACTACGCCGACCAACGCATTGAAGGCCACTTCAGCGGCTGGAATGCGCAACTGATCATCTCTAAAAAATTATTGTTCTTTACGCCGTTCGCATCTGTAGGTTACCTGACCAGCAAAACCGATGTTGGCTTGAAAGGCAATTTCCCTTTTGTGACCGGTGCTAACGTTGCCGGCCGCCCAAGCTACACTGTATTTACAGACCCGATCAGCATCGCCGGAACAGGTGTGAGTGTAGATGGCTTGCGTGCCGACCTTGGTTTCCAAATAAAAATACCTGTACTGCGCTTATACGGATCGTACAGCTTTGCCGAATATCAATCTGCTAACGTGGGTATCGGCTTTGGTTTCTAAATTTGTAGGATGACCGACATCCAACTACAGATCTTCAGCCCCGTTCATCAAATTCAGCACCCGCTGTTTGATGAAACGGGGCTGAAGGTTTTTATCAAGCGCGATGACCTGATACACCCCATTATATCGGGCAATAAATGGCGCAAGCTGAAATACGTATTGATAAAAGCGCGGACCGAAGGCAAGAACCATTTGGTTACGTTCGGTGGTGCTTACTCTAACCATCTGCTGGCTACAGCCGCAGCGGCAGCTAAATTCGGGTTTAAAAGCACAGGGATCGTCCGTGGTGAGGAGGTTAGTAATGACACCCTGTTTCTGTGCAAACTGCATGGCATGCAATTGATCTTTGCCGATCGGGAAAGCTATCGCGACAAGCAGCCCCTCTTTCAAAAACACTTTGGTAACGACGATGATGCTTTCTTTATAGACGAAGGCGGCGCATCTACCGAAGCTGCCCAAGGTTGCTCCGAATTAGTTACAGAACTACCTCAAACTTACCATCATATCTTTTGCGCATGCGGTACCGGCACTACAGCAGCCGGGATCATCAACGGTATCAACACCGCAAAACTATCCACTACTTTTAATGCTATCCCGGTTTTTAAGAACGGAGATTTTATCCGCGATGAAATAGACAAATACCTGCTCTCCCCTACCGAATATCAACTCCACACCAACTACCACTTTGGCGGCTACGGCAAGACCACGCCCGAACTGATCAGCTTTATTAAAACCTTTGTGGCAGAGACCGGCATACTTATAGAACCCGTTTATACCGGCAAGATGTTATATGCCATATTAGACTTGGCGCGTAAAGGTCATTTTGCTACCGGTAGTAATATCCTGGCTATCCATAGCGGGGGTATTTGGGGTTTACTGGGGATGAAAGATAAGTTTACCCTTTAACCTCATTAAGGGGGAATTCCTTATATCACTTTTACTTTTGGGTAGACTTTTATCTACCGACCAATTCCCATATCGGTACAAAAACAAACTTCAAACGGTTTAAACCTATATCGCGCTGCCAAAGCACACAAAAACGGCTTTATTTGGTTAATTAAGGGGTATTTGAGTAAATTTACTTCAACCAATCAAGCCAATGTATAAGTTACAGATAAGTCCCGAAAACGTTCAGGAGACCCTGGCCAAGCACGTGCTTGCCGATGGGTACGACCTTACTTTTGACATGGAAAAAAGCGAAGGCGTTTACATTTACGACTCTAAGCATAAACGTAAACTGTTAGATTTTTTTACCTGCTTTGCATCTGTACCATTAGGCTATAATCACCCTAAAATGCTGGCCGACGAAGGTTTTAAAAAGAACCTGATGCTGGCTGCGTTGACCAATCCTTCAAACTCGGATATCTACACCGAACAGTATGCCCAGTTTGTGGAGACCTTTAGTCGGGTAGGCATCCCCGACTATCTGCCCCATGCCTTTTTTATATCGGGCGGCGGCCTGGCTATTGAGAATGCCCTAAAAGCGGCCATGGATTGGAAGGTGCAAAAAAACTTCGCCAAAGGCCACACATCCGAAAAAGGTTTTAAGGTGATCCATTTTACCCACGCCTTTCACGGGCGTACGGGTTATACGCTTAGTCTTACTAATACCTTACCCGTAAAAACTAAATGGTTCGCCAAGTTTGATTGGCCACGGATAGACACCCCGGTAATGAAATTCCCGCAGACGGAAGAGAACCGTGAAGAACTACTTGACCAGGAAGCTGTAGCGATAGAACAGATCAAACGTGCATTCTTTACTAACCCCGATGATATTTGCGCTATTATTATAGAGCCCGTACAATCCGAAGGTGGTGACAACCACATCCGCCATGGCTTTATGAAACAATTGCGACAACTGGCCGATGAAAACGATGCGATGCTCATCTTTGACGAGATACAAACAGGCGTTGGCCTAAGCGGTAAGTTTTGGTGCCATCAGCATTTTGGTGATGATGCCCGCCCGGATATCATCGCTTTTGGTAAAAAGATGCAGGTTTGTGGCATACTGGCCGGTAAAAAGATAGACGAGGTAGATAGTAACGTATTCAAGATCCCCTCGCGCATTAACTCTACCTGGGGCGGAAGTTTAGTGGATATGGTACGTTCGACCAAGATATTAGAGATTATTGAAGAGGACAACCTTTGCGGCAATGCCGCTACGACAGGCGAATACCTGCAAGAACAACTGACCGCGCTCTCCTACACTAATGACATTATTAGCAATGTGCGCGGTAAAGGTTTGCTATCTGCTTTTGATCTGCCTAATAAAGCCATCCGTGATCAATTCATTGCCAAAGGGCTCGAGAATAACGTAATGTTTTTAGGCTGCGCCGAATCAGGCATCCGCTTTAGACCGGCCCTAACTATGCAACCAAAACATATAGATCTTGGCATGGAGGTGATAAGTAAAATAATAAATACGCTCTGATACTTTTGTAATAATATCGCTACACCACCGTTAATTTAACTGAGATAAGTCTTTTATATCGGCAGAAGATAGTATTATTGCCGCAACACTAACTATTTATTTCTATTAAATTTAGCTAAATAGCTGATATTCAATTCTTAAAATGTATTGTTTATCATTGCTATGCTTTTTGCGATCAAATTCACAAGCTACTACACAAACTATCATGAGTAAACTAACCGAAAAATTAAAGAAACAGTTGGTCGAAATGTCAGAGGTCGTCAACCTGTTCCAGTCAGAGGCTGTACAGGTTAAAGTTGTTGAACGCCTTTTAGACCTGTTGACCGAATCTGAACGAGCCGAAACTGAAATTACCGACCGGACCGTTAGGCAACCAACCCAGCATTATACAACACACGCCGGACACGAACACAGGCCGGTGGCGCGCAAACCGGGAGCAACTAAGGTGTTAAATCAATTATTGGTATCTACCGATTTTTTTGATACACATCGCTCCATATCGTCTATTGCCGATCACTGCCGCAACAATTACAATTCGGATTTCAAAACCTCGGAGTTGTCGGGCATTTTATTGAAACTATCTAACGAGCACAAGCTGCGTCGCGAACGTAACGACATTAACAACCGTTTTGAATATGTAAAAGCGTAAAAGCTAACGTTAGGCCAACTTTTAAAAGCCGGTGATCCTGTTATTGCGAAGACAGGACCATCGGCTTTTGCTTTACGAATAATTGCCAAAACCTTTTTATTATCCAGTAATATTTGATACATTTAGATCAAACTGATAACCTTATCATGAAAAAAAATTTACTCCTGTTAGCGGCCTTAAGTTCGCTGTTTTACGTTAGTTGCAAAAAAGAAGACTTTGCCAAAAAAGAGACTGTGATCAAACAAACCCTCAACGGCAGTTGGTTTTACCGATCGTTCAGGCTAAGGCTCTATGTAGGAACTTCTGAGCTATATAGCGACGCAGCCACCACCGGCGAACTTCATGAAGCACCAAGTTATCGTTTTAATGGCGATAATACAGTTAATTACAATGGGCTGCTGTACCATTATGAAATAAAGTCGGCCAAGGGGATCGACAGTTTGATCATAGATATAGATGCCAGCACAAGGTTCAAAATCATATCGATAAGCGATGACGCTGTAACACTACACTCCGAATTTGCAGATAATACCTTATTTGGTTACCGCGGCAGCGCGCCAAGCATTAAGGCAACTAAGGGAACTATCGATGTTGCGCTGGCCCGCACCAAAGTAGCCAAACCATGATCTTAAAAAGAATAGCTAACAGATCCGAGAAAACTATCTCAGGTCCGTTAAGCTATCTACACCCAATATTTTTTTGCTGGTAAAGCCTTCGCCAAAGGTTGTGCCTATACTTTTACCGAACTCGCGCCCTCGGCCTTCAATAACGGCGGTAAATTGCGGGGATGAAATGTAGGTCTGTGGCTCGTCCTCGTTCCATTCAGGGTTGTGGAATTGAGATCCGTAGGCAAAGACCGATGCTATCTTTTTATCCCAGTAATCAGTAACATCGATGATAATATCCGGCTTGATATAAGTATCCTGTATAAAATGCAGTACTTGCTTAGGGCGCCATTCGCTCTGTAATTGACCGTCATCTCCGAAAGTTTCCACCTTGCGCAAACCTGATAAGAAAGCAGCTGCCTCTACCAATTGGTTGGACCGGCCATGATCGGGATGCCTGTCATAGTAAGCATTGGTCAAAATAATATCGGGCTGAAACTTACGGATAGCGGTGATCAACTTTAGCTGGTACTCGCGGGTATTCTCAAAAAAACCATCAGGTATGGATAAGTTCTCGCGCACGGTCAGGCCAAGTATTTCCGCAGCGGCGGCGGCTTCCTGATCGCGTATCTCGGCCGAGCCGCGGGTGCCTAACTCGCCACGGGTTAGGTCTACAATACCAACCTTATGGCCCATGGCAACATGCTTGGCAATAGTACCACCGCAGCCTAATTCGGCATCGTCGGGGTGTACGGCAAGCACCAGGATATCTAATTTGATCATAGTATGCTATTCGTTATCGCCGGCAGCAAGCAGGCGATCGATCTTTTTACGGATCTTGGATGATGTAGGCTTTGTGAACGGGTAAAAGAAATCGGTCACCTGCCCGTGGGTATCAACAAGGTATTTATGAAAATTCCAGCGCGGTGCAGAGCCTACTCTGCCATTCTGTTTTTTATCAGCTAAAAATCTGAACAACGGGTGCGAGTGCGGCCCGCGTACACGCATTTTCTCGAATAGGGGAAAATGTGTCCCAAAATTGATTGCGCAGAACGTGCCAATGGCGCTGCCATTTAATGGCTCCTGCCCGCCAAAATCGTTCGATGGGAAAGCCAGGATCTCGAAATCCTTGTCTTTGTAAGCTTTTCGCAGTTCTTCCAGCTCTTTAAGCTGTGGGGTAAAACCGCATTGCGATGCCGTGTTTACAATTAGCAGCACCTTGTCTTTAAAATTGCCAAGGCTTACCTCTTCACCATTCAGCTTTTTGACGCTGAAACGGTAAATACTTTGTTCGTCCATTAAAATTTAATTATTGTAGGAAATATACCCTGCCGCTTGCAGAATAGATTCGATGTCCCGCTCCTGTTCGGGATCATAGGTCTCTTTCAAGTTGTGTCCAAAGATCCGTGCAACGGACTGGAACATAAATGCATTCAACCCACCTTTCATCTCCTTCAGCATTTCAAAACTTGTATTTCCTGTTTCTCGGTTAACCA
The DNA here is from genome assembly GCF_015222005.1 of Mucilaginibacter myungsuensis. Classification (GTDB taxonomy): domain Bacteria; phylum Bacteroidota; class Bacteroidia; order Sphingobacteriales; family Sphingobacteriaceae; genus Mucilaginibacter; species Mucilaginibacter myungsuensis. The sequence continues at coordinate 343,596 of NZ_JADFFL010000005.1, forward strand.
ACTTTATTAAGATCTCGCCCTGTGTAATGGTCAAGTTCTTAATTTCTTTATTAAATAGATCTTTTATTTGTGTCTCGCACGTCTTTATTAATTCCTTTTGCTTCTTCTTCTCCCCCGTCAAAGCCAGGTCACGCTGCAATTGCTGGTAACGGCTGCTGGCAAAGCGCACATAGGGCAATACCTTATGTACATTATAACGCAAACGGTTATAATCCATACGGTCCTTTTCGCTCTTAAATATCCGGGTGTCTGTTATCCTGATCTCGCGGGTCACTGTCCAGGGGATCAGCTCGCCCTCGTACTCTGACAGGTAAACTTGAATGGTATCGTTTTTGCCTAATTTTGGGCGTGGTAAGGATGACTGAGCGGTAGCTAAGACCGCCAAGCAACAAAAGCCCAACACAAAGCAAATAAATTTCATATTTTTACGTAATACAAAAATAGTGCTATTTTTTGTTCACTTGTATATAAACCAGCTAATTAAATTTTTTGCTGACAAATTACCGCGACAAAAATACACAAATATATACGCTTGCAAATGAAAGATATTGTGATAGACCTGGAAGCAGAGAAACAAGAGATACTAAAGCGTTACCGTGCTTTACTGCGTGCATCAAGATCCACCCTGCAAAAGGGAGATAAACGCATGATACGTAAAGCATTTGATATGGCCTTGGAGAGCCACGCCCATATGCGCCGCAAGTCGGGCGAGCCTTATATATACCATCCTATCGCCGTTGCACAAATAGCCGCCGAAGAGATCGGTTTAGGTACTACCTCTATCGTTTGCGCCCTATTACACGACGTTGTTGAAGATACCGACGTTACGCTGGATGACATCGAACGCGAATTCGGTAAGAAGGTAGCACGCATTATCGACGGCCTGACCAAGATATCAGGTGTGTTCGATACCAATAGTTCGCTACAGGCCGAGAACTTCCGTAAGATGCTGTTGACCCTGGCCGATGACGTGCGTGTGATCCTGATCAAACTGGCCGACCGCCTGCATAACATGCGTACCATGGAGTTTATGCCGCGTGATAAGCAGTTGAAGCTATCGTCGGAGACAGTCTATTTATATGCCCCTCTGGCGCACCGCTTGGGGCTGTATGCCATAAAGTCTGAATTGGAAGACCTTTCTATGAAATACATGGAAAGCGAAACCTATCAGTTCATCAAAAATAAACTGAACGAAAAAAAGACCGAGCGCGAGAAATTTATTCGCGATTTTATTGAACCGGTAAAAAAGACCTTAGAAGGACAGGGCTTGCATGCTGACCTTTTTGGCCGGCCAAAATCTATCCACTCTATCTGGAATAAGATGAAGAACAAGAACGTGCCTTTTGAGGAAGTGTACGATCTGTTCGCCATCCGGATCATTTTAGATAGCGCGCCGGAGAACGAGAAATCGGATGCGTGGAAGGCCTACTCTATCGTAACAGACCTTTATCGCCCTAACCCCGATAGGTTGCGTGACTGGGTTTCATCGCCAAAAGCTAATGGTTACGAATCGCTGCACACTACAGTAATGGGGCCCCGCGGCCAATGGGTAGAGGTACAGATACGTACCACCCGAATGAACGAGATAGCTGAGAAAGGCTTTGCCGCGCATTGGAAGTACAAGGAATCGTCATCAGACAATGGCCTTGACCAATGGATACAAAAGGTACGCGAAATGCTGAAGAACCCCGACAGCAACGCGCTTGACTTTTTAGATGATTTTAAGATGAACCTCTTTAGTGATGAGATATTCATTTTTACACCTAAGGGTGCGCTGATCCAGCTGCCCTCAAACGCAACTGCCCTTGACTTTGCTTTTGAGATACACAGCGATGTTGGAGCCAGTTGTATAGGTGCTAAGGTGAACCACAAACTTGTTCCACTAAATTATAAGCTGCAGAACGGCGACCAGGTAGAGATCATCACATCGGGCAAGCAAACCCCTAAAGAGGATTGGCTGAACATTGTGGTGACGGCCAAGGCTAAAGCCAAGATCAAGTCGTCATTAAAAGAAGAGAAACGTAAGATCGCTGAGGATGGTAAAGAGATATTGGAGCGTAAGCTAAAAACACTGAAGATCACTTACAACTCCGAGAATATCCATAAGCTAAGCTATTACTTTAAGCTGTCGTCTACACAGGATCTTTTCTATAACGTAGCCAAAGGCTTAATAGATCTTAAGGACCTACGCGAGTACCAGGCATCTGAAAAAAGCATCGAGAATAAGCCGCAGGAAAAGATCGAAGCCGATCAGGTGCAAAACATGCTTAAGAGCATCAAGACCAAGGATAGCGACATTTTGCTACTTGGCGAGGATCTGCAAAAGATAGATTACAAACTATCGGCCTGCTGCAACCCTATCCCCGGCGATGACGTTTTTGGCTTTATTACCGTAGGCGAAGGCATTAAGATACACCGCACCAATTGCCCTAACGCCACCAAACTGATGGCAAATTACGGTTACCGCGTGGTAAAAGCCCGCTGGACCAATCAACAGGAGCTTGCCTTCCTGACCGGATTGCGTATCACCGGTATTGACGATGTTGGTTTGATCAACAAACTGACCACCATCATATCGACCGACTTTAAGGTAAATATCCGATCGATCACGGTTGATAGCGATAATGGCATTTTTGAAGGCTCGATCAAAGTTTACGTGAACGATACCCAACATTTAGATAATCTGATCAAACGCCTAAAAACCGTTCGGGGTGTAACTTCGGTAACCCGGTACGATGCTGAACCTGCGGTAGAGAAAGCGTCTTGAGCTACTTAGACACAAGAATCAAGAGCCAAGAATCAAGACTTTATAATTAGAACCAAGAGTTAAGAATCAAGAGTCAAGAATGTTAACGCATACATTCTGTCTTGTCTCTTGATTCTGTACTCTTGACTCTTAAAAACCTTACATCCTCCGGACTTTCGGCCTTTCCGACTTCCGGACTATTTTAATAACTTTGCTGATCAATTAGCCGATTATGCCGCAACAGGAAACGATAGACATGGTGAAAAAAATTTTTGAGGCTTACCTCGAAAATAAAAGCTTACGGAAAACCCCTGAGCGCTTTGCCATTTTAGAGGAGATATATTCGCGCAGCGATCACTTTGATGTGGAGTCGTTATATATCCACATGAAGAATAAAAAGTACCGCGTTAGTCGCGCTACTGTTTATAATACGCTGGAGTTGCTGGTATCGTGCGACCTGGTGACCAAACACCAGTTCGGTAAGAACATGGCCCAATTCGAAAAATCGTACGGCTATAAACAACACGATCATATCATATGCATCGATTGCGGTAAAGTGGTAGAGTTTTGCGATCCGCGCATCGGTCAGATCGAGAGCATGATGGGCGATATCTTGAAATTCGATATCAAACACCACTCTTTAAATATGTATGGCAATTGCAGCAAATTAGCCAACGGCGGTGTTTGCGACAGAAGGGCATCGTAAACGATATAAAATATTGTATTAAAGCCACGCCCACCCGCGTGGCTTTTTCATTTGCCGTCTTTTTGAAAGTTAGTGAATTTACTGTGATATAAAAGTTTAACTTTGCCACCTTTCATTTCAATATCAAAAAATTAAAATGGCAGTTGACGTTTTATTAGGCCTGCAATGGGGCGACGAAGGTAAAGGAAAAATTGTTGACGTATTAAGCGCAGGTTACGACTTGATCGCGCGTTTTCAGGGTGGCCCGAATGCCGGTCACACTTTAGAGTTTGACGGACAGAAGTTTGTATTGAACACCATCCCTTCGGGAATTTTCTTTGATAACACGCTTAACCTGATCGGCAACGGCGTGGTGATCGATCCTATCACCCTTAAAAAGGAACTTGATAAATTAAAAGCTGCCGGCCACGACCTGTTGGCTAAAAAGAACTTGGTGATCGCTAAAAAAGCGCACCTGATCCTGCCTACCCATCAATTGCTGGATGCCGCGTCTGAAAAGAAAATGGGCGAAGGCAAGATCGGTTCTACCTTAAAAGGCATCGGCCCAACTTACATGGATAAGACCGGGCGTAACGGTTTACGCATTGGCGACATTACTTTGCCTGATTTTAAAGAGCGTTACGAGAAACTGGTTGCTAAACATACCTCGATGCTGCAAGCGCTTTACGGCGAGGTGGTAGATTTTAGCGAGCGCGAAGCCGCGTTCTTTGAGGCTATCGAGGTTATCCGTCAGTTCCCGCTGGTAGATTCGGAGCATTTTGTAAATAAATACATCAAAGAGGGCAAAAAGGTATTGGCCGAAGGCGCACAAGGCGCTATGCTCGATATCGACTTCGGTTCATACCCTTTTGTTACGTCATCAAATACAACTTCAGCCGGTGCTTGTACCGGTCTGGGTATCGCCCCGAGCCAAATTGGCGAGGTGATCGGTATATTTAAAGCGTATTGCACCCGTGTTGGCGGTGGCCCCTTCCCTACCGAGTTAGATAATGAGTTAGGCGAACAATTACGTCAATTAGGTCACGAGTTCGGTGCTACTACAGGTCGCCCTCGCCGTACTGGTTGGATAGATATCCCTGCCCTGCGTTACGCGATCATGCTGAATGGTGTTACCCAACTGGTAATGACCAAGGCCGACGTATTGAGCGGTTTCGAAAAGATCTACGCTTGTACACACTACAACTACAACGGCGAGGTGATCGACTACATGCCATACGATATCTGCACCATCACCCCTGAGCCAGTGCTACAGGAGGTAGACGGCTGGAACGAAGATATCACCGGTATCACTGAGTTAGACCAGATACCTGCAACTCTAAGTAAATACATGGACTTTTTAGCCGAGCAATTAGGCGTACCTGTTAAATACCTTTCGGTAGGCCCGGACAGGGTACAGACCTTGGAGATGTTTTAAACCTCACCCTGCCCTCTCCTAAAGGAGAAGGTTCTAAGAAAATATTTAATGCCCGCCATCGCGGGCATTTTTGTTTAATATCTTTGCCGATAGTGAATTTAACGCTATCCAACATATCCGAGTTTAAGCAAAAGGCCCTGCAATGGGCGGCGAGTTTTGATGTGGCCTGTTATATGGACTCCAACAACTTCAGCGACGTTTATGGCAAGTACGATGCCTTGATAGCTGCAGGGTCTAAACATCAGTTACACGCCACCATAGGCACTGCATTTGACGAATTGGAGCTGTTTAGGCAAGAGCATCAGGGATGGTTATTCGGCTTTTTGACCTACGACCTTAAGAACGAAGTTGAAGAGCTCACATCTGCAAATCCCGATCATCTCCACTTCCCCGATCTTTATTTTTTTGAGCCGGAACATCTGATCATCATTAAAGGTGATGGGATCACTATCATATCGGCGAATGCAAGCGCGATACTTTACCAGATAGAGAAGCAAAAGATAAGGCAGTCGTTACCATCGCCGGGTATCGTATTACAACCGCGTTTTAGCAAAGAGGAATACGTCGACAGCGTTGATCAGATCCAACAACACATCGTTCGTGGAGATATCTATGTAACCAATTTCTGTCAGGAGTTTTATGCCGATGGTGCCGAAATAGAGCCACTGGATATCTTTAACAAACTGAATGCATTATCGCCAAATCCCTTTGCTTGCTTTTTCAAACATAAGGAACTGTATCTTATCTGCGCATCGCCTGAAAGGTTCTTAGCCAAGCGAGGCAACAAACTGATTTCGCAACCGATCAAAGGCACTGCTAAAAGACAGACCGATCCGCAACTGGACGAACAAACCAAACAACAACTGCAAAGCAACCCTAAAGAGCAGCAGGAGAATGTGATGATCGTAGACCTTGTACGTAACGACCTTACCCATTCGGCTAAACACGGAACTGTACAGACACAAGAACTATTTGGCATCTACAGTTTCAATCAAGTACATCAAATGATATCGACGGTAGTTTGCGAGTTGGATGAGAACATCTCTACCGTACAAGCCATTAAGAACAGCTTCCCCATGGGCAGCATGACGGGCGCGCCAAAGATCAGCGCCATGCAACTGATGGAACAATACGAAAAAAGTAAACGCGGTTTGTATTCGGGATCGGTAGGATATTTTTCCCCGGACGGCGATATGGATTTTAATGTAGTTATCCGATCTCTTCTCTACAATGCCGAGAATAAATACTTATCGCTGCATGTAGGCAGTGCGATCACCTACGAGGCGGTTGCAGAGCAAGAATACGAGGAATGTTTGGTAAAGGCATCGGCGATGTTTGAGGTATTGGGATCTTAGATCTTGATCTTCGCTCCCATCCTCACCCCTATCTCCGACCCATCTGCAAAGTAAGCCGATATAGGCGGTTTAGTTAGATACGGCACGAAAGCTTCACCATACAGACAGGCAATATCGGCATCAAAAACAAAGTCGGTAACCCGGCCTATATTCCAGCTTGGGTGCTCTACCTGATATTCTATAGTAGTCGTTTCAGTCAACTTATTGTAGCCCCAATAATGCTCAAAGATGAATTCTTCGGCACTGCCGGGTTGTATAGGTGAACGGGCATTATCTACAATGGCACCGAGTTGGTTCCATCGTCCTTTGTATTTCCACTGGTAGTTGTAGTTGGTATGTTGCTCGTCTACCGCATATACCTCATGCTTCATGGGCATGGCCGAATAATGTTCGTTGTATAAAGTATTAGCGATGATCGCGATCATGTGCTTCGGCACTATCTCGCTGATGAATACCGCGCCTCGCTTCCATTCCTTGCCATCAAAGTATCGCACGTAAAAACGGAGGTTTACCTCCTCAAAGGTGATGTGGAAAGGCCATTTGATACCCAGCACACTGGTGTCTTTGAACATAAAGCCTACCATGCTTACCAGGGTCTTCCCTTCCCAGGTATCCAACACCGTACCGGGCGGCAGGTGCGGTTGCAGTATAAACGGATCAACCTCGTAATTTATCATTACGAGGTTGATCCATTGTGCTTTTAAGAATGTTTTAGTAGCCATCGGCGTAAATATAAACCTTTCAGCGTTTACCTTTCGCCTATAAGCTTAAACCTTATTTCTTGTAGTATTTCATCGCCTCAGGGATATTCTTTTGGATATCATTGATACGGGTCTGATCGGCAGGGTGGGTGCTCAAAAACTCAGGCGTACTTTTAGCGCCGCCTTGTGCCGACATACGCTGCCAAAAGCCGATAGCGGCATTAGGATCGTAACCGGCCATGGCCATAAAGGTCAGACCTAAACGATCGGCCTCACTTTCCTGACCGCGTGAGTAGTGCAGTAAAGCCAACTGGCCACCAACACCATAAAGCTGACCTACGATCGCTTGCGTTGCGGCAGATTTGTTAGAAGTAGCAACACCAACAACCGCGCTACCGGCTTGGGAGGCGAGTTGTTGCGAAACACGCTCGGCCGAGTGACGAGCAATGGCGTGGGCTATCTCATGGCCCATTACAGTGGCTAAACCTGCATCGTCTTTAGTAATGGGCAGGATGCCTGTGTAGATAGCAACCTTGCCACCAGGCATACACCAGGCATTCACTTCCTTACTTTCGATAAGGTTAAACTCCCATTTAAAGTTATATTGATCTGCGTAACCGTTCTGTTGCAAATATTTTTCTATCCCGATAGCCAATTGCTGGCCAATGCGTTTTACCCGCTGTGCTTCAGTGCCGGTGCCTACCACTTTGGTTTTAGGGTCGGATAATAATTGGGAGTAGCTTGCCGCCGCTGATTGGTTGATCTCTGAATCGCCTACCAAACTTAATTGACGGCGGCCGGTCAATGGTACGGTAGAACAGCCTAAGAATAGTAATACTGCGCTTAGGGCTAAAAGTATGGGTTGTTTTTTCATGATGCTTGGGTTGTCGTTTTCTTTTTAAAAAGATTCACTTTCGACTCCTTGCCATGCAGTAAACGTTCAATATTGCGCTGGTGGGTAACCAGTATCAACGCGCAAATACACATACCATATATCACTATCCCTATCGGACCACCGGGAAAAACGAACGTCACACCTATCAGATACACAAACCCGGCCGTTATAGAGCTTAGCGATACATACTTGGTAATTAACAGTACAATAATGAACGCTATAATGCAAAGCAAAGCAGCCTGCAGGTTTATAGCTAAAACCATACCACATAATGTGGCTACCCCTTTGCCGCCCCTAAAACCGGCAAATATCGGGAACAAATGGCCCATTACGGCCGCTATGCCAAAGGCCAGCTCGTAATTGGTGAACTGCACAGAGTGTGGTTTTGCGAACGTATATGCGCCCACAAAATAAGCCAGATTGGTTGCCGTGAAACCTTTAAGTATATCGATAAGCATTACGGGGATGCCCGCTTTTTTGCCCAACACCCTAAAGGTATTGGTGGCGCCGGCATTGCCGCTGCCGTATTCGCGCACGTCTATTTTATAGAATGCCTGCCCTATCCAAACAGCTGTTGGAATGGAGCCGAACAAATAGGCTAAAATAAGTGCAGTGATCGAGTAGACTGATATCATCTCCCTACAATAATACTAAATTGAAAGATCAAATAAGATATTATTTAAGCTTTAATAGCCTTTAAACTCATATCCAGACTCTTAACCGAATGCGTTAACCAACCCATCGATACATAGTCCACACCGCAACTTGCATAGTCAAGCACGTTATCAGGGGTGATACCACCCGATGCTTCGGTAATGTAGCGGCCCTCTACCATGGCAACGGCCTGTCTCAATACGTCAAACTTGAAGTTGTCCAGCAAGATCCTGTCCACGCCGCCGGTGTTCAGTACCTGCTCCAGTTCTTCCAGGTTGCGTACCTCAATTTCTATCGCCAACTTTTTGCCGTTATCGGCCAGGTATTGTTTGGCGTTGGTGATGGCGTTAGCAATACCCCCTGCGTAATCTACGTGATTATCCTTGATCAGGATCATATCATACAGACCAAAACGATGGTTCACACCGCCGCCTATTTTTACGGCCCATTTTTCGAGGTAGCGTAAACCGGGCGTGGTTTTGCGGGTATCCAGCACTTTGGTGTTAGTATTTTTGAGCATATCGGCAACCTCGTTGGTCACGGTAGCTATGCCGCTCATACGTTGCATGCAGTTCAGGACCAGGCGCTCGGCCACAAGGATGCTGTGGACGCTACCTTCTACTGTCAGCGCGATATCTTTAGGTTTTACTTCGGCGCCGTCTTGCAGCAATACGTTAACCTTTAAGTTAGGGTCGACCTCGTCGAATATCTCTAAAGCTAATTCAACACCAGCTAAGATGCCGGTATCTTTGATGATCAGCTGAGCTTTGCCGGTTGTCCCTGCCGGGATGGTTGATAAGGAAGTATGATCACCATCGCCAACGTCTTCGGCAAGGGCGTTCTTAATAAAGTTGCGTAGTAGTTGTTTGTCCAAACCTTGTGCTGTTTTGCTGCAAAAGTAACAACAATTGGCAGTTTATGTTCGTGTGATCAGAATTTTCGGATCAATGATTTTTCGCTATTTGACCACAAAGGTCACAGAGGTTTTCACAAAGAACACAGAGAGTGTGCGGAAGTTTACGTTCATGTTCACGCGTGAACATGAAGCACTCAACCATCGTAACTAACTGTATATCAATAGTGAAAAAATTAGCCGTGAACAAGGAGCAGATGAACCATCACTACAACTATCTCATTTTAAGGTAGATAGAAAAAATTCGCTTGAATTTTTCCGTGAACGATCGTTTTAACGTCCTGAAATAGGTTTACACCTTTAAAAAGAAAAGCGTTGGCAGGCAAAATTACTTCTTATCCTCCACCTTCAACTCATTGATCAAAAACTGGTCTTTCACTAATTTAAGTGAGACCGTGGTGCGGTAAGTCCCGCTCGATGTTACCAAAGAAAGTACAGCGTACTTCACGCTGGCGTTGGAATTTACCTTGTGGACTACGGTAACCGACTTTACAGCATGCGCTTTAAAGAAAGTAGTAAGGGCAGCTTCGGCCTGTGCGGGGTTGACGATGTTCTCATCGTCGAGCAGGGTCAGCTCGACCGATACGGCAAAAATTTTAGCTAATTCTTTGGCATTGCCGCTTTTGATGAGTTCAACGGCATTGTCAATAGGGTCGGCAGCCCTGGAGGTCAGTGCCAGTGGCAGCAGGAATAACAGAAGGCAGGCAAGCCTTTTCATGGTGATGTAGGGCGTAAATGTTTTTCGATGGATATATAACGTATTAACTACCATTTTAGTACGCGGAAAGTTTGGAATATGTTACACCCTATTGCACTTTTACAAATTTGGCAATGGAACCTAAGCCGTTCAACCTAAACCCGATAGGACGGAAAGCTTTTACAGAAGCGCGAGGCGGAGCGCGTCGGGGTAAAACTTGAAGGGAGAGCGGGGCTGCCGGGAGCTATGGAATGCTGAACGTTCGTTTTCAGATAAAGATTACGATTGCAAAAACCTCATCACAACTTTTCCCCTATTTCCGCCAAAGGCGAAGAGAGGGTGTCCGGCGAAGCAACGGACGGGTGAGTGGATCGCTATGCAGAACGGTAATGCATTCCCGGCGAGGACTCACCCGACATCGCTTCGCTCGCCACCCTCTCTCCGCTAAAGCGGAAAGAGGGGACCTGACCGTGAAGCTCTATAAATATTTAACATCTTTGTCGTCAAACTTTCCGACCCAAATATTTTCACTTTTCGAGAACTCAATTGTAGCCAATACGGACAATTCATCTCCGTCGGTCAATATAACTTCTAAACCTTCTGATAATATCATGCCCTTTGCTTCCAGATCCTTTATTGTTCCGTTCAAATTTAGCCGGAGCCTGCCTTCTCTATCATTGTTATTAAAATCTGCGAAAAGTGTCACAGGTAAATTTTCCATAACCAAACTTACATTATCCCACTAATAATTCACCACGTTAACCGCATCCTTTTATATTTGCATTGTGGAAAACAAAAAAGTAGCATTACTGATACTGGATGGCTGGGGATACGGCCGCCAGGATGGCTCTAACGCCATATATAACGCCAAAACGCCTTTCTTTAACTCGTTATTGGCTCAATACCCAAACTCAAGACTGGAAGCATCGGGAATGGCCGTTGGTCTGCCCGACGGACAAATGGGCAACTCCGAAGTTGGCCACATGAACCTGGGTGCAGGTCGTACGGTTTACCAGGAACTTGGCCGCATTAACAAAGCGGTACAGGATAAAGAATTTAATAACGACCCTACTATACAGTCGGCTTTTGAATACGCCAAAGCGAATGGTAAAGCCGTTCACTTTATGGGCCTGGTGAGCGATGGTGGCGTACACTCGCACATCGGTCACCTTAAAGGTTTATGCGATGCCGCCGTGGAGTTTGGCCTGAGCAACGTTTTTGTTCACGCTTTCCTTGATGGCCGCGATACCGACCCTAATTCGGGCATCGGTTTTATGACCGACCTGCAAGACTATATCGCCAATACTCCGGTCAAGATCGCCTCAGTGATTGGTCGTTATTTTGCTATGGACCGCGATAACCGTTGGGAGCGTGTTAAAAAGGCTTACGATGTGATGGTGAACGCGGAAGGCTTGCATACCGAAAACATTTTAACGGCGATCAGTCAGTCATACTCGGCCGGTGTCACCGACGAGTTTGTGGAGCCGATCGTTCATGTAGATCATAACGGCAAACCTTTAGCGGTTATCCAAAATGGCGACGTGCTACTTTGCTTTAATTTCCGTACAGATCGTGGCAGAGAGATCAGTCTGGCGTTGACCCAAAAGGCTTTCCCCGAGCAGAACATGCACCCGCTGGATGTGAGATACATCACCATGACCACTTACGACGAGACCTTTAAGAACGTGCAAGTGGTGTTCCGTAAGGATGACCTGGTGAAAACCCTTGGCGAGATCTTACAGGATGCCGGCAAGAACCAGATCCGTATTGCCGAGACCGAGAAATATCCGCACGTGACCTTCTTCTTTTCGGGCGGCCGTGAGAAAGAATTTGATAACGAGAAACGCTTGTTAGTGCCATCGCCAAAAGTGGCTACTTACGATCTGCAACCCGAGATGAGTGCTGAAGGTATCCGCGACGCGATCTTACCTGAACTGCAAAGCGGTTGGGCCGATTTCATCTGCCTGAACTTTGCTAACACAGATATGGTTGGCCACACCGGCGTTTTCAGCGCGGTAATTAAAGCTGCCGAAACGGTTGACGCTTGTACCAAAGCGGTTGTGGAGACCGGCTTAGCCAATGGATACTCTTTCATCATCTTGGCCGACCACGGCAATGCCGATTACATGGTTAACGAGGATGGATCGCCAAACACGGCGCACACTACCAACCTGGTGCCATGCATCGTTATAGATAAAGATGTTATAGCCGTAAAAGACGGCAAACTGGGCGACGTAGCACCAACAGTATTAAGCATACTGGGCGTACAGATACCCGAAGAAATGACCGGATATGTATTGGTTTAAACACCTCACCCCAAACCCCTCTCCAACAGAGAGGGGCTTTTTTGTTTTATGCCTTTTCTTATTGGCCGGACTCGCCGCCTGCAAGCCCGAGATCAAAGAGACCGGTGCGGAATTGAAATTCTTTGACATCAAAGGATATTTCAAGGCCGATTCGACGCGATTGCGCATTAAGGCCCCTATGGTCACCAAAACGGTGAACCACAATGGGAAGATAGAAACCGAGCAAGTGAAGATCCAAAACTGGGGGACGGAGTTGGAGCCGTTCATAGCGTCGGACATTAACAAACCAAGTTGGCGGGATAGTTATAAGATACAAACCGGCATTAACCTGTTGGTTTATACGGCCATTGATCCGGATGTGAAGACCCGCAATATCATGATCAAAAAAGTTGGGGGTAAACTGATCTGGATAACCATTTACAACCATACCAAAAACCTGCTGTACGAGGATAAGGAGACGCTGACATACTTCCCCGACTCGTTATACACCATTAAAAAATGGCAGCACGTACGCCTGATGGGCAACGACAGTTACGATATAAAAGCGGTATTTAATTAACGGCGGCCAGTGGCGCTGGCCAGCTTCTCTTTAGAGATAGCGATGAGATTCTCGATGTCACCACGGCTGGCATCGCTGTTCAGCACCCGCTCCAAATCGGTAATGGATGCCTTTAAAGAGTTTACGCCCCGGGCCTTATCAGCTTGTTTGGACGATAACAGCTTAAACTCGCCGTACTCGCGGTAAGCGATGGCCCTGTTTTGATAGATCAGCATGTCATTGCCATCTATATCCAGCGCCTTGGTATAGTCTATAATAGAACCTAACAGCGATTTCTCTTTGTCGGACTGGCTGATCTGCGGGTCTTTAGCCATATGGCTTTTAGCCCGTGCACGCCATAAGTAGGCGCTGCCATCAACAGGTTTTAAGGAGATAGCTTTGGTATAAGCCGTCACACATTTTTTGTAAGCACGGTTATGGTAGTAAGAGTAACCGAGCATCCAATAGGTATCGGCATTGGTGGTATCTATCACACAGGCACGCTCCAAATGGGCTACCGCCTTACGGAATTCGCCGTCGAACAGGGCTTGCCTGCCAAGACTCACGTAGGCATTTTGCGCCATTACGGGGGATACCGTTGTGAATAAGATGTACGAAAGAATAACCGAGATCCTCATTTAACCGATCAATTGCCTTTGCAAATTAGTATTACATATAACTTGCATTGTGCCACTTTAGTATGTTACCGCGCTATTTTTTACAACCCGGCTTGTATATACACCTTGCTGCTTTAACAAACCGCCCCCGCCCTATCGCAATTTAAGCGGCGGCCTAAAGTGTGAATTTTAAAAACAAAGTGCAAGCCTTTTTAATTGTTATTTTGACAGCAATAGTTTAATGACTTTTTAACACCCCCGCCACCAATAACCGCCACGGGTAATAAAACCCGTTTAATTAGCATTAAAGCACAGTATAACAATACCTTGCATCAATAAGTGCAATTAGCATATCTTTAGTAAGCCCTTTGGCACAGCTATTGAACCTTATACCTATCCATTGTGGCAAAAGCTAATTGCCGTATTGTTAGTCGGGTTTTATAACAAGACCTGACATTTTGACGTTTTACCCTATAAAAGGTACACTTAATGAGTTTTGACCCTTTCGATCTTAAAGCAGCACTACCTATCATAAACGAGGATTCGGAATTCTTCCCCCTGATGTCATCTGAGGATGAGGAGGAAATGAATAACGAGGAGACCCCGTCCATATTGCCGATACTGCCCCTGCGTAATACCGTATTGTTCCCCGGCGTTGTGATGCCGATAACCGTTGGCCGCGATAAATCTATCAAACTGATCCGCGAAGCCAATAAGAAAGACCGCCTGATAGGTGTGGTATCCCAACAGGATGTCAACATCGAGGACCCTATCTTTAGTCAGCTTAACAGCGTAGGTACCACCGCGCTGATCATTAAGATGCTAAAAATGCCCGATGGCAACACAACCGTGATCTTGCAAGGTAAAAAACGTTTTACCCTGCAAGAGGAAGTACAAAGCGAGCCATACATCAAAGCCAAGGTAGCGCCATTTGTGGAGGTAAAGCCTAAAGAGGATAAAGAATTTAAGGCCATCATATCGTCGGTAAAGGATATGGCCATGAATATCATCCAGTTGTCGCCAAGTATCCCGAGCGAGGCAGGTATTGCTATACGTAATATCGAGAGTACATCGTTCCTTATCAACTTCATATCATCTAACATGAATGCTGATATGGAAGCCAAGCAACGTTTGCTGGAGACCCCCGACCTGCGCGAACGTGCCCGTTTGGTGTTAGAACACCTGACCACCGAGATACAGATGCTGGAGCTGAAGAACCAGATACAGAACCGTGTACGCACAGATCTGGATAAGCAGCAACGCGATTATTTCCTAAACGCGCAACTAAAGACCATTCAGGAGGAATTAGGCGGCACCTCGCCCGATCTGGAAGCAGAGAACCTGCGTGAACGCGCCATGAAAAAGAAATGGCCAACAGAAGTAGGCGGCCATTTCAGTAAAGAGCTGGATAAACTGGTACGCATGAACCCGGCCGCCGCCGATTACTCAGTACAGATCAATTATTTGGAGCTGTTGTTAGACCTGCCCTGGAATGAGTTCAGCAAAGATAACTTCGACCTTAAGCGCGCCCAAAAGATCCTGGATAAGGATCACTTTGGTTTAGATAAAGTAAAACGCCGCATCATCGAGTATCTTGCTGTGTTGACCTTAAAGCGGGATATGAAAGCGCCTATCCTTTGTTTGGTAGGCCCTCCGGGTGTTGGTAAAACATCGCTGGGTAAATCTATCGCCAAGGCTTTAGGCCGCAAATATGTGCGTATGGCGTTGGGCGGTATCCGCGATGAGGCCGAGATACGCGGTCATCGTAAAACCTATATCGGCGCTATGCCCGGCAGGATCATCCAGTCGCTTAAAAAAGCCGGCGCAGCTAACCCGGTGTTTATTTTAGATGAGATAGATAAGGTAGGCAACGATTTCCGCGGCGACCCTTCATCAGCCCTGTTAGAGGTATTGGACCCGGAGCAGAACAGCACTTTCTACGACCACTATGTAGAGATGGATTTTGACCTGAGCAACGTGATGTTCATCGCTACGGCAAACTCTTTGAGCACTATTCAGCCTGCCCTATTGGACAGGATGGAGATCATTGAAGTAAATGGTTACACCATCGAAGAAAAGATAGAGATAGCCAAACAACACTTGTTACCTAAACAGCGCGAAGCCCATGGTGTAAAGCCAAAGCAGGTAGCGTTGAAGAACGACGTGATCGAGAAAGTGATCGAGCAGTACACCCGCGAGTCGGGCGTGCGTACGTTGGATAAACAGATCGGTTCGGTAGTGCGTGGCGTAGCCAAAAGCATTGCCATGAAAGAGGAATACAACACCACCGTCAACAAAGAGGACGTTGAAAAGATATTAGGGGCGCCGATATTCGACAAGGATCTGTACGAGGGTAACGACGTTGCCGGTGTAGTCACAGGTCTGGCCTGGACAGCTGTTGGCGGAGATATCCTGTTCATAGAGTCGAGCTTAAGTCCGGGTAAAGGCCGCTTAACGCTGACCGGTAATTTGGGCGATATAATGAAGGAGTCGGCAACTATCGCGTTGGCTTACTTACGCGCACACGCTGGTTATTTTAACATCGACCCAAAACTGTTCGACCAATGGGATGTCCATGTACACGTACCGGCTGGTGCTACACCTAAGGATGGTCCATCGGCTGGTGTTACCATGTTGACGGCGTTGACGTCGGCATTCACCCAACGCAAACTCCGCCCGCATTTAGCGATGACCGGCGAGATCACCCTGCGTGGCCGTGTATTGCCTGTAGGCGGTATCAAGGAAAAGATATTAGCTGCCAAACGTGCCGATATTAAAGAGATCATCCTTTGCGAATCGAACAGAAAAGACATTTTGGATATTAAGGAAGACTACATCAAGGATCTGAAATTCCACTATGTAAAAGAGATGCGCCAGGTGATCGATCTGGCTTTGTTAGACGAACTGGTAGCCGAACCGCTGGATCTGACCATTAAGGCAGATGTTACGCCCGAAAAGACTAACTAAGAATAATTTACCAATAAAAAGCTCCGTTGAAATGCGGAGCTTTTTCTATTTTAGCCGACCAATTAATACTAATGAAATTAAAGTTCTTGTGCCTGATGCTGGGCATACTATCAGGCTGGGGCGCGTCGGCTCAAACATATCAAAGTGAGATAGGTCTGCAGGCAGATAACGACTCTTTCCTCGGGAAGGGTTTTGACAGGTATTACACCAACGGTATCTTTTTGAATTACCGTACGGCGCTCACCTCAAAAGATACCTCAAAGATCAAGAACAAGATCTTAGGCTTTGATATCGGTCAAAAGATCTATAACCCGCAAACAGGGCGTATCGGTTCGCCGGCGTTCGTAGATCGTCCGTTCGCGGGATATCTTTACGGGGCTGTCAACCTTAATTTATTATACGCTAACGAGAGCAACCTAAAGCTGACAGCACAGGTAGGTGTGATCGGTCCGGGTGCCTTAGGCGAAGAGATACAGACCAGCATTCACGATTGGTTCGGCTTTTACGAGCTAAAAGGCTGGGAATACCAGGTGCACGATGGCGCACAACTTAACCTATGGGCCGAGTACAATAAACTACTCATCCGCAAAAGTTTCGTAGACCTTACCCTGGCTACTCATGCTGCGTTGGGTAACGGTTTTACCGGAGCAAATGCAGGGTTGATGCTCCGTGCAGGGAGGTTAAATCCTTTATATAATTCGGTAAGCACGCAAAGCACGGTGAGCAGATCGGCGTACAGCACATCAAACCCCTACGAGTTATTTGCTTACTACAAGCCAATGGCAAATTACATAGCTTACGATGCTACGATACAGGGCAGCCTGTTCAATAAAAAAACCTACCCTGACCAGGTGTTACTGACCAGAATGCCATGGGTTTTTAACAGCCAGATCGGCGGTGCTTTGGCTATGGGGCATTGGGTTGTGGATCTGTCGGTGATCGTGCGCACTAAGGATGTTAAAGAGATGCGCCGGTCCGAGCAATGGGGATCGGTAGCCGTTAACTACCGTTTTTAATCATTAAAATTCTTTCTGCGCGATTCTTTCTTAGCAGAGTGCTGCTTTTTATTATCTAATCGGGCCGCCTTTGCGCCCTTAGATACCTTGGTTTTTTTGCGGGCCTTGGGAACGATCAGGGCTTCGGTAAGGATACGGGTCAAACGCTCCAAAGCGATCTCTTTATTCAGTAGTTGGCTGCGTTCTTCGTCACATACTACTTGTAATAGACCGTCCTTATTTAAGCGGTTTTCCAATTTAGTCAATAGCAGGGCTTTTTCGTCGTCGGTAAACAGCAGCGTAGTTTTGATGGGAAATAGCAATTCTACTTTGGTTGATACCTTGTTAACGTTCTGCCCGCCTTTGCCGCCGCTACGGGATGTTTTATAGGTGACCTCTTTTTGCAAGTCGGCCTTGGTCAAATTCATAGCTCAAAGTTAGTAAAGTTGCGGGCAATGTAACGGCTGTCATTTTCAGACGAGCAAAAAGTTCGTTATATTCGTAGCACGATGAGCAACAACATTGTTGTAGCTATAGATGGCTACTCTTCTTGCGGAAAAAGCACTTTGGCTAAGGCGCTTGCAAAAAAACTCCACTTTATTTTTGTAGACAGCGGTGCAATGTACCGTGCTGTAACGCTATATTTTATACGCAATAATGTAGATCTGCATAACCACGATCAGATCGCAGCAGCACTAAAGGATATCCATCTTAACTTTCACTCGCGCGATTATCAAACACATATCACGCTGAATGATGAAGAAGTATCCGCCGAGATCCGTTTGATGCCCGTATCAGACAATGTAAGCGCGGTATCGGCCATTAAAGAGGTACGTGTAGAGATGGTGAAACAACAGCAGCGCATGGGCCGGTCTAAAAACATCGTGATGGACGGACGCGATATCGGCACCGTAGTGTTCCCTAACGCTCAGGTAAAACTTTTCATGACCGCCGACCCGAAGATCCGTGCCGAACGTAGGTTTAAAGAACTGTCTCCTCAAAATCCGCAAATAACAATGGAAGAGGTTTTTGAGAACCTTGCCCATCGCGATTACGCCGACACCACCCGCGAGGAAAGTCCTCTTACCCGCGCCGATGATGCTATTATTTTAGATAACACCGATCTTACACCCGAAGAGCAATTACAATTTGCGTTGGATAAAATAGAGCCTTTTTTGAAGAAGTAAGGGTTTGGTCCTTTAAGCGTTAGCGGTGTTAAGAGTAACCCCTACGGGGCAGTTTCGTTATTACGAATGTAATTCTACAAACGGATACCCTCTATGGATAAAATTTGATTTACTGCGAATGTTTGACATACTTGCCCCATCGGGGCTACTCGTTTGTAGAAAAAACAAACAAAGACGATATTGTCCTGTAAGGACTACTCTTCTCAGATAAGTTCGTAAAATATATACTTCTCGTCGTATTCGATATCGAACTTCTTCAACATCGCAAGATACTCTTCTCTGAATGACTTTTTTTTATGATGCTCTTTTTGATTTTTAATATATCCTATAACATCATCCAATTACGATCTGCTGTGGCTAAAAGCTCCGTACCCCTCTTGCCATTGAAATTTTCCGATCGTGAGTTTTTCTTTATTCACAAACTCAGCGCTATCACCTTTTACCAATCTCATTAGATCTGCAATGGTCTGCCTGGTATCAAAACCTACCAAAAGATGAGTATGATCAGATGCAGAGTTTACAGCTAATAATTTATGTCCATTCCCTTGTACTATGCCGGTAATATATCTGTGTAGCCTATCTTCCCATTCTGGTTTAATAACGGCTTCACGGTATTTCACTGCGAATACGAAGTGAAGGTATATCTGGGTGTAGGTGTTGGGCATTGTTGTTAAGGGTAACCCCTACGGGGCATTATGATATTTATTGATCATTTTCTACAAACGGGCTACCCCTAAGGGGTAAGCTCGAATTGCACATCAATCCGCAAACTTCTCCGTGTTCACCCCAAACCGATTTAGAAAATCAACCCCTTCATCGCTGGCTAAACCTTTGTATTCAGCATAAGAATATCGGAAATAAACCTGCGTGATACCTGCCGAATAGATCAGCCGCGCACAAGCCAAACATGGCGATAGCGTGGTGTAAAGTGTAGCCCCTTCTAACCTTGCTCCATTTTTTACGGCGAATAATATGGCGTTCTCCTCGGCGTGCAGGGCTAAGGAGCAGCTGCCTTTGCTATCGCGGGCGCAACCTGTTTCGGGCCATTCCTCATCGCAATTGTGCGTGCCTGACGGCGGCCCATTGTAACCGATGGAAATAATGCGCGTATCCAAAGTAAGCACCGCCCCTACCTGAGCTTTAATGCAATGCGACCGTTTGGCCAGATCCGCGGCCAAATTCATGAATATGTGGTTGAAAGATGGTTTCATTGTCGGTGATCAGTTAACTGGTGATCAGTGATCAGTTAAAATATAAAGAGGTTAGTCATCGCCGGTCGCCCAACTGATCACTAACCTCCGGTCACTGGTCACTCAAATACCTTAGTGCCCTCCTTTAACCTCAACGTGGTCAAGGTCGATGCCTTGTTTACGCAGTTCGGCGCTGGCAGCCCAGGCAAAGTAAGCCAGGTAAGCAAAGCCCAACAGCGGGATGATATAAGAGAAGTGGATACCGCTCATGCCCGGAATAATATTGTTACTTCCATCGGCTAATTTGCCCTGCAATGGCGGAATGATCGCGCCACCTAAGATCATCATGATCAAAAATGCAGAACCCTGACTGGTATATTTACCCAGACCGGTGATCGCTAACGAGAATATAGAAGGCCACATAATAGAGCAGCATAAGCCTCCGCTGATGAACGAGAAAGTAGCAATTGTACCTGTCGTTAACAGGCCTACCAGCATGAAAGCTACGCCCAACAAACCTAAGGTTGCCAGTGTACGAACCGGCTTTTGCTGACCTATAAAGAAAGCTACGATGAGTATGCCTACAAATATTGCATAAACATATAAATGGCTTACGTCGGCACCGGTAGATGCGTTTACCGCTAATACGATACCGAAGGCTATGAATGGTATCAAAATGTATAAAATAGTTTTGACCGCTTTTGACAAGTTGAATGCACCGATGGAACCGGCAAAACGACCGATCATTAAACTTCCCCAATACAAGGAGATATAAGGCGCGATAGCAGACTCATCGAACGAACCGAACTCCGCGGTTTTCATTAACGAACCTAAGTTACTTTGGATGGTAACCTCGGTACCTACGTAGGTGAAGATGGCCAGCATCCCTAAGATCAATTGCGGATACTGCATAGCGCCCCAACCCTCTCTGCTATTTTTTGCCGCGATCATACTGAACACTAAGGTCAGTACAATGATGGCCAAGGAAAGGTAAACAAAGTACTGGCTTGGTAAGCCTACCATATTGCTCAATGGGTCAGCAGCAAGTATTAACAAGAAAGCCAGGAACATGACCAGCAAAGGTAAATTAGCTTTACTGCTCGACTCTATTTTTTCATCGCTGGTTACCTTGGGCAGATCTGATATCCAAAAGAATAATGCCACCGCGATAAATAGACCGGCCAGCATGTAATAAAGATTGTTTACAGAAGATATCTGCACATCCTCCGGAGCGATCTTGGCATTGGCCGAACCAAATAGGATCACACCCACCACCACCGGGCCCAACAAGCCACCAATGTTATTGATACTACCGGCAAAATTTAAACGGTTAGAGCCAGTTTCTGGAGGGCCTAAGGCGATAACAAATGGGTTAGCGGCCGTTTGCTGTAAAGAGAACCCAACAGCAATGATAAAGAACGCAGCTAATATAAAACCGAAAGAGCCTGATGCAATAGCCGGCACCATACCCACAGCACCAATGGCCGAAACCACCAAGCCCAGGATAATACCGTTTTTGTAACCCAATTTATTCATGATATCCACTTTACTGGCCTGCGACGCGAAGTAAAGGATCAACGAGCCGATAAAGTAACCGCCGTAAAAAGTAAAGTCGATCAGTTGCGACTCGAACTGGGTAAGGTTAAAATGGGTTTTACAAAATGGGATGAACACACCGTTAGAGGCCGCCAGGAAACCCCAAAAGAAAAATACGGTAATTAGCGTGTACAAAGCCGAACCATAGCTCTTGCCGTTAGTTTGCTGCATATAGAAAATATAATGTTAATTGGTGTTTAAACGGTCACTAACATAAGTTAAATTTATTGTAATCGGGAGTTTTTTTGTAAATTAAATAGGCATAAGAGTTGCCGCTATTAGGGGATAAAAGTGCATATTCGCATACTTCAACTAAACAGAGAGGCTATTAGTTAATGATAGATGCTATCATATCGGGTATCGGGATCGGCTTAGTGCTCACGTTCTTAACGGGCCCGGTTTTCTTCGCGCTCATCAAAACCAGTATCGAAAAAGGCTTTCAAGCAGGTGTGGCACTGGCACTTGGCGTGGTAGCCAGCGACGTGGTATTTGTAGGCGCTATCCTTTTTGGGTCGCAGTTTTTTGATATTAGCCCGCAAACAAAAACCATAGCCGGCATCATCGGTAGCATTATCCTGTTCGGTATCGGGGTGCATTATATCTTTAAAAAAGCCGATGTTGATTTTAAAACCGAGACCCCAAAACGCATCAAACGCTCGGGTTTTTTTCTGAAAGGTTTTGTGATGTGCATCTTTAACCCTACTATCCTTTTCCATTGGATCACCGTTATCGGCACTGCCAGCACGGTCTACCATCAGGGTATCCCTAACCGCGGGTTAAAACTTGGTATCATGTTCCTCACCGTATTGGTTGTGCAATTTGGCATGGATGCTACCAAAGCTTTTTACGCCAATAAACTCCGCGCCCGTATCTCCGAAAAAATGGTACACCGCCTGAACGAAGTTGCCGGCATTGCCCTCATCATCGCTTCGCTGATCCTCGTAGATAAACTGGTGACACATTATGTTTTCTCGGCGATGAGCTGAGTTCGGTGATCGGTTGATCAGTTAACCGGTGAGCAGTGGATCAGCGGTCGGTTGATCAGTTACCATGTTCTTTTTCTGATGTGCAACATCGCCTGCTTGTTTTGCATCTAAAGATGTAGTAATACTCTATATCTGTTATGAAAAACATCTTCGATAAAATTGACAATGCCGAACTCATCGCCCGTATTAACCGCCTGCACCCTGCATCGGCAGCGCAATGGGGCAAAATGAATGTAGCCCAAATGATGGCCCACGTGCAGGTACCCATGATGCTGGCCTTTGACGATATCGAGATCAAACGTGGGTTGATCGGTCTGCTTTTCGGTAAAATGGCCAAGAAACAATTAATGTCCGATGCGCCCTTTAAAAAGAACCTTCCAACTTTCCGTCAGGCTAAAATGACGGGTCATAAAGATTTTGATATCGAGAAAGAGAAATTAAAGGAATATGTAGATCGTTTTATTAACGACCGCGTAAGCCTTACCCAACGCCCCCACCCTATCTTCGGCATACTTACTTTAGCGGAGATGAATGTACTGCACTACAAACATTTGGATCATCACTTGCAGCAGTTTGGGGTGTGGTAAAAATTCAAAATAACCATTGAAAAAAAGGTTATTTTTCGATACATTTAGTCCTCGATCGAATAGCATTCTGGATGAAAGCAATTTTTACAACAATACTTTTTCTTATTCCGTTAATATCATCAGCGCAGAAAAGTCCGGAAAAAGCAGCGAAACTCTTGGGCGCGGATCCTATCGTAATTATAGATAGCGTAAAAGCATCTATGGACGAATTGGCTGCTATAGGTGAGCAGAACGTCGCATCAATATTGATATTAAAAGATAAAGACGCCGTTCAAGCGTATGGTCCGGAAGGTAATAATGGAGCGGTCGTTGTCCAAACTAAAACCTTCGCTCGAAAGACCTATATTAATTTCTTCAGGTCAGTTTCTCCTAAATATGATAGTTTATTCAACGTGATGAAGACTGACACTGCTTTTAGATACATTATAAATGACAAATACAAAGCAGAACCGGATGCAGGCACTTTAGCAACGATCGATAAAGAGCTTTTTATCTCATTAACTATACTTACTGACGAGGAGCTTAAAAAAAAGTACAAAATTACTGATAAACTCATTGGTATCCATATCAGATCTAAAGCCCCGAGTAATTTGTATCATAAAAGAAAAAAATTTTAGAGCAAGCTTTCGTCCGCGCTATAAAAAACTTTCCCATCCTGGTGATATCTTACTAAATTTCGGCACTTAGTAGTAAATGCACAAGCAAATGGCAGCACATACTCTATCCGCATATCAAAGGCAACAGGTATTTACCGATCTGTACCTTTCGGCTTTTCCATCGGTGGCAAGGTACGTAAGCCGTCGCGGCGGTTCCTTTGACGAAGCTAAGGACGTTTTTCAGGATGCGATGCTGGTCTGGTATGAAAAGGCGGTTGCCGGACAGATCCCGCAAAACGATAAAGCCTATCTAATGGGTATCGCCAAACATCTTTGGGTAAAACGCTACGAGGTTAACAAACGATACATCCCGCTGGATGATGCCGGCAATTCTGCCGACATCTTTGATCTTACCGAAAAACACCCCGTTACCAATCGCATCATGCATTACCTGCAAAGCACCGGGCAAAAATGTATGGATCTGCTCAAAAGCTTTTATTACGATAAGTTACCAATGAAGGATATTGCCGAGAACTTCGGTTTTTCAGGCGAGCGATCAGCTACCGTCCAAAAATTCAAATGCTTGGAAAAAGTACGCGAGGCCGTTAAATGTAAAGGATTGATCTATGAGGACTTTGTTGAATAAGTTAAAGGATATAGAGCAGCACGTATTCGGCACGGCAGCGCCGGGTGATGCGTTAGTGTTCGATGCACGGATAATCATTGATCAGGATCTTGCCGATGACGTCGCCCTGCAAAAAGAAGCTTACGCCGTCATTAAACGCTACGGTCGCCAACAATTAAGGGCCGAGTTGGAGACCGTGCATCAGCAAGTGTTCACACAAGCCAGGCATCAAAGCTTTAAGCAAAAGATCACGGCGCTGTTCAAATAGCGACATCAAAGGGATAGCATCCCGTTAACCATAATTTTATGAATATCAACACCAACGAGTTCCGCAAATATGCGGTGGGGCATTGCCGTGCCCAAAGTTTCGCAGTAGAGCGTTACATCGCCAATGTAGAACAAAGCGCCGCACGTTCTACTCCTCCTTCAAGGGGCTGGGGGGCTACTGCCTCCATGACTCCCTACATTATGGAAGAACGCCAACTAAATTTATCTCAGATGGACGTATTCTCCCGGTTAATGGTCGATCGAATCATCTTTCTCGGTACCACGGTAGAGGATCACATGGCCAATGTGATACAGGCGCAACTACTGTTCCTCCAATCGGTAGATAGTAAAAAGGATATCCAAATGTATATCAACTCGCCGGGCGGCTCGGTATACGCGGGTTTTGGCATTTACGATACCATGCAACTAATCAGTAACGATGTAGCCACTATTTGCACCGGTATGGCGGCATCTATGGCAGCTAATCTGCTCTGCGGCGGCGCGGCGGGTAAACGTTCGGCCCTAAAGCATTCGCGCGTAATGCTGCACCAACCATCTGGCGGCGCGCAGGGACAAGCCTCAGATATCGAGATCACAGCGCGGCAGATCTTAAAAGTTCAGCAAGAGCTATACACCATCGTAGCTGAACATAGCGGACGTACTTATGAGGAGGTTCACCGGGCATCCGATCGCGACAACTGGATGACGGCTGCAGAGGCGCTGGATTTTGGGATAATTGATGAGGTGTTGGGGAAGCCGTTGGCCGTCTGATTACCCACTTGTCATTGCGAGGAACGAAGCGATCGCACACCCAAAGGTCGACATTGCAAGTCCGCTCTGCTAACGTAGAGATTGCTTCGTTCCTCGCAATTGTAAGGGTTAGGTAATTCAGCAATAGAATCAGGTGTGTTTATTTGTTGTTTAGGGCTGCCATGTCGATAGGTTTTTTACCATTGATACCTTGATGTGGCCTCTCCCAAT
>NZ_JADFFL010000006.1 GCF_015222005.1 Mucilaginibacter myungsuensis
ACAATAATTACAGGCCGCACTTATCTTTGAAAATGAAAACACCGCAAAGTGTTTATAAACAAAAATCCCAGCTACTCTTGTAACTGGGACTATCGTAAAATCTGTCAACTTATATCAGGACGATTCATATTTTGAATTATACCTTAGATATTTTCAACCTCATGCCGGGCTGCAGAGCATTCTTTTTAAGGCCATTCAGTTGTTTGATGCTATCTGTAGTAGATTCAAACTTTTCAGCGAGGGCACCCAGGGTATCGCCTTTTTTAACTTTGTAGGTCAGGTATCTTGGCGTTTCCTTTTCGGCGACCACCTTTTTAGTGGCCACTATATTCTGGCTAAGCTTAAGTTTTTTACCGGCCAATACTTTGGCGGTCTTCAAACCATTCCAGGCGCGTAGGTCCTGTACCTCTACGCCGTAGCGGTCGGCTATATCTTCAAGCGTCTCTTTCTTTTTAACGATGTGGAAGGCCGGGCGCTCAGCCGGGCGATGATCGGCGGCATTCACGGCCATGTAAGTTGCAGACGGTAACGCTGCCGGGGCAACAACACCATCGGTATTTAAAAAGTCGTACAGGGCGCTGTATTTAGCGGCGGGTAACTGCGGGATGATCAGCCTGCGCGGAACGGTCGGTGTGCCATGCACCACGCCGCGTTTGTAAGCCGGGTTAAGTATGGCCAGCTCTTTAATATCTACCTGCAATTGCGTAGCCAGGCTATTCAGCGATACCATTTTGTTCACCATCACCGTATCGGTATTAATGCCAAAGGCACAAGC
Source organism: Mucilaginibacter myungsuensis (assembly GCF_015222005.1). Taxonomy (GTDB): domain Bacteria; phylum Bacteroidota; class Bacteroidia; order Sphingobacteriales; family Sphingobacteriaceae; genus Mucilaginibacter; species Mucilaginibacter myungsuensis. The sequence continues at coordinate 776 of NZ_JADFFL010000006.1, forward strand.
CTGCTCTACAATGTTGTGGTTATTAAAATAGGTCATCACGTATGATGCTGCTATAAATTTAGGTACGTAGCCACGGGTCTCGGCCGGAAGGAAGCCACGGATCGCCCAAAAATCGGCCGCGCCTCCGGCTTTGTCTATAGCGCGTTCTACACTGCTGGTGCCGCAATTGTAAGCGGCAATGGCCAGTAGCCAGTCGCCAAATTCCTGATAAGCATTTTTAATGTAGGCGGCAGCGGCATAGCTGGCCTGTATCGGGTCTTTACGCTCGTCTATATAATCGTCAACATGCAGTCCGTAGCCTTTACCGGTAGCATACATAAACTGCCACGGGCCGGTGGCGCCAACGCGCGATACGGCATGCGGATTAAGTTCTGATTCTACGATCGACAAAAACTTGATCTCTTCAGGGATACCGGCCTCGCGGAAGGCTTTCTCGTAAATTGGGAAGTAGTATTTTGACAGACCCAACAGGCGACCGATATCAGCCTTGCGGTTCGTATAGCTGTCGATGTAGGCTTGCACATACTCATTATAATCCAGCGGGATATCTTTTTGGATAGAGTCCAAACGTACTTTAAACATGCGCTGGTAAGCGGTAAAAGCCAGATCTACCTGTTCTTTTACAATGGTGTCCTTAGCAAAACTAAAGTTGAAGGTGCGGGCGGCGAGGAGGGTGTGTGATAATGTAAGGAAAGTTACAAGCGTAAGTAGTCTCTTCATTACAAGTAATTTTGTTTACACGATGTTATAATGTGCTGTTTACGAAGCTACTAAGGTAGCTTAATTTGTAGTTAAGTTCAAAAAATATTCAGAAAATTCCAGCAGCTCTTTCTCGGCGTACTGTTTGGTCAGCAGTTGTAACCCTAACGGCAGGCCCTGGCTATTATTGCCCGCCGGTAACGAAATAGCCGGCACACCCGCCAAAGATGCCTGTACGGTAAAAATATCGTGCAGGTAACTTACCACCGGGTCCTTTTCTTCTTTGCCTATGGCAAAAGCCGGTTCGGGCGCGGTCGGCACCATGATCAAGTCGTATTGCTGCAATATTTCGTTGGTTTTATCGCGGATCAGTCGGCGTACTTTTTGGGCTTTGGCGTAGTAGGCATCGTAATAACCCGCGCTTAACACGAAAGTGCCCAGCATAATGCGGCGCTTAACCTCCTTACCAAAACCTTCGGACCGCGACAGTTTGTAAGTGCTTTGCAGGTCGGTAGCGTTGGGGCTGCGGTAACCGTAGTGCACACCATCGTAACGCTGCAGGTTGCTTGATGCTTCGGCTGTGGCTAATACGTAGTAAGTAGGCACCAGATAGTCCAGATATTCAAAAGACACCGGCTCTACGGTGTGGCCTTCGGCTTTTAGTTTGGCTATGTTGTCGGTCAGCATTTGCTTCACTTCGGGGTCGGTACCCTCACTATCCAATGCTTCTTGCAGATAAGCTATTTTTTTTGCCCCTGTAGATGGCTTTAGTTCGCCCTGGGGTTGATATGGTTGTTGGATAGCGGTCCCATCATAATTATCCGGACCGGCCATTACATCTAATAACAAAGCCGCATCGCTCACCGAATTGGTGATCGGCCCTACCTGATCGAACGATGACGCGTAAGCGATAATGCCATGGCGAGATATGCGCCCGTAAGTTGGCTTAAGACCGATAGCCCCGCAAAATGCAGCAGGCTGACGAACAGAACCACCGGTATCGGTACCGATAGCCGCGTGGCACATACCTGCCTGTACAGCGACCGCCGAACCACCTGATGAGCCACCCGAAACACGGGTCTCGTCAGCAAAGTTCTTCACAGGACCGAAATACGAATTTTCGTTAGCGCCGCCCATGGCAAACTCGTCGCAATTGCAACGGCCTATGATCACGGCGTCCTCGGCCAGTAAACGTTCTACAATAGTTGAGGAGAAGATGGCGGTAAAGCCATCGAGTATTTTGGATGAGGCGGATACTTTGTGCCCCTTATAGCTGATGTTATCTTTAATGCCAATAACCATGCCCGCCAGTTTACCGGCGGTGCCGGCATGCAGTTTAGCATCTACGGCTTTGGCTTGCTCCAAGGCTTCGGCTGCAAATACCTCGTTAAAGGCATTCAGGTGGGCAAACTGATCTATACGGTTAAGGTAACCGTTAACTAAACTTTCAACCGTAACATCGCCGTTGGTGATCGCGGCGCGAATATCGACCAAAGAGGTATAGTTTTTTACCATAGCCGCTAAAATAAAAAAACTTATCCGTTGACAAAGGAAATTATCAACGGATAAGTCAAAATACGTTCACAGCACCATGTAAATGCTGCGTAAATATCAATGTCGCCTAAAGCAACAACGCGCTACTTAATTACTCGGCTTTGTTAGAGCTTGATGTAGTAGTAGTGTTGTCGGTACTTTGCGCGTCTTTAAATTCTTTTACGCCTTTGCCCAGGCCACGCATTAATTCAGGAATTTTTTTACCGCCGAACAGTAATAAAATTACAATGATGATCAAAATGATCTCTTGTGCGCCAAATCCACCCATGGTTTCTACTTTTTATGTTTAATTAATATTTTATTACTCTTTTGCGAGGTTTATCTTCTGCGGCTCTGCCTCTTCGGTCTCTTCTGCCCTGCCTTCGCCGGTCTTTTCTTCCATCATCGCTACCAGGTGCCCGTTCTCGTCATAATGCATGGGCGTACCATCGCTATCATAAGTAAGCGGGGTCTCGCTAAAGGTCATGGCACCCGCTACAGGCGAGGTATCTATTAACGGTTTACTTTCGTCGTTATTATCTGCCTTATGTTCGGGCAATTCGGCCGGTTTTTCGGCTACGGTCTCTTTCTTTTCGTCGTAGTTGTTGATCTGGTTATTGATCTCGCGCTTCACATCGTCTGATGCATCTTTAAAATCGCGGATACCCTTACCCAGGGTCTTAGCTAAACCGGGCAATTTATCGCCGCCAAAAAGCAGCAGCGCAACAAACATGATCAATACCAGTTCACCACCACCCATATTCAAAAATCCGAAGATCGCGCCTAACATATTGATCAGAATTAATTTACAAATATAAACATTTTAAAAGCACCGCGGCTAATTTTTAATTCGCCAGCCAAGGTGCCGGGTTAATAGGCGTACCGCCTTTCCAAATACCAAAGTTGATGATGGCTAAACCTGTAGAGTTATCGGTATCTACAGTACCTATCGATTGCTTGGTGGTCACCTTTTGCCCCACCGACACACTTACCGATCTTAAGTTTTGGTAACAGCTAAAATACTCACCATGCTTAATGATCACCAGGAAACTGCTCCCGATCGGTGATACGGTGCGCACTTCGCCATTGAAAACAGCCCGCACCCCGGCACCCGGACTGGTCTTTATTTCTAAGCCGCTATTTTCGCTATGGATACCAGCCTCTACATACGGGCCAAATCCGCGGATGATACCACCGCTGTTGGCTATCGGCCATGGCAAGTTACCTTTACTACCTAAAAAGTCGCTTGATAAACGGGCCGATTCTGGTGTGGCATTCAATACCTCGGACGTGCTCGACGACTTGGTGATCTTTTTCACAGTAGACGGTTCTACCGCACGGCCTTCGGCTTTAGCTTTAGCAGCCTCGGCAGCGGCACGGCGGCGCTCTTCCTCTTCGGCTTTGCGGCGGGCCTCTTCTATCTCGCGCCTGATGGTACGCTCTATCAGGGCGTTCATGGCGCGTAGGTTACGTTGTTTTTCTTGTTGCTGTTGTTTTAACTGGCCTTGTTGTTTGGACAGTTGGGATATCACCTGCACCTCGTTATTACGATCCTTATTCAGGGTGGTGCGTTCTTTCTCCTGGTCTTTCAGCAGATCGCTTTTATCTTTTTTAGTGCGGTCAAGCTCGTTTATCTTCACATGCAATTCATCCTGCGTACCACGGATCGATGCCGCCTGGCGTTCGCGATAGGTGCCGAACTGCTGCAAATAGGTCATGCGCTTATAGGCCTGATTAAAATTCTCGGCCGAGAAGATGAATGATAGCTTGTTATAGGAACTTTGGTTGTGGTACGCGAACAAAATCATCGAAGCATACTCCTTCTTCAGCTGATCCAGCTGGCCCTGCAAAGTTTTTACCGAATGGTTGTTCTGCTGTATCTGGTTATCCAGCGCGCCTATCTCCGAACTGATGGTCTTGATCTTGCTCTCACGCAAACTGATCTGCGCCTTGATCAGGCTTAATTGCTTTAGGTTGGCCTTTTTATTGGCCATGGTCTCTTCCAGTTCGCGATTCAATTTTTCCAGTTCCTGGTTCAATTGATCGCGCTTGCGCTTTAGCTCCCCGCTCGATTGGCCGAACGCCGTAGCTGCCGCTATCAAAAAGCAAATTGTAAAAAGGCCTGTTTTAAAAAACTTCATTAAGTCAAATATTTTCAGTTGGCAGCTTTGTAGCTGTCGGGTATGCTAAATGGTGTATCGATCGGTTTATCAAATTCGGCGTTGGTGTAACGCATGTTGATCTTGATATTCTTTTTATCCGCCGTCGATGTGATATCTATCTGCGACGGGATCACCCGGCCATCAGCCTGAATGAACGCACCGTTAATCACCTGCAAAGTTAAGGCAGCTAAGTTATTGGTCAAATTACTTTGGCTCACTTTATAATCGGCCCCGATATTTAATTTGTAGCCGATATCTCCCAACTGACCGTTGAGTAAAGTATTAGCGCCATCTTCGCTCATAGATACGCCATCATGCAAAAGCTCTGGCATAGCATTTCCTATCAGTAAGGCCTGTAACGTTTTAAAGTTCACCTGCTTGCCGCCGTATTGATGCACATAGCTGAATGGCTTTTTCATGTACAGGCCTTGCAGTTTATTCAGCACAATAATGCTATCCGGGGTGATCAGCGCGCGGGCAACCTCAATGTTCACCAGGATCTGCGTCACTACCGATACCCATATCTTTTTGTCCCTGTCTATACGGATGGTGAGCGTAACATCGTTATCGTCGCCGTCAATATCTAAACGGGCTTTAGCCTTGCCGTTAAACGTATTAAAGTTTACCTGCCGCTCGCGTATGGCTATCAATTTGGCATTGGTGCTTGGCGCGGCTTTCACCGTCACCGGTTCTTTTACCGCTTCGCGGTTCACCAATACTTGTTTTTTGGCTTTACAACCCGCAAGGGCTACAAAGCTGCAAAATATGATCGTTGTTATCTTATTCAATGTACTTCCTCTCGTTGATCTTGCGGTCCAAAACCGGCGATGTTGCGCCACCTTGTTTCGCTTTTTTCCAATTATCCACCGCGGCATTGGTATCGCCCAGATGGAACATGATGTCGCCAAAGTGCTCTACCTGGGTAGCGCTATCCTTGTTGTGCGATATAGCCTTCAATATCCAAACCTTTGCCTCAGCATACTTTTTTTGCTTGAACAAGATCCAGGCATAAGTATCCTCGAACGATGCCGTGTTGGGCTGTAACTCGGTCGATCGTTTCGACATGGTCGCTGCCTTATCCAAACGCTCGCCGCGCAGGCTTAAATAATAAGCGTAGTTATTTAACGTATAAGAGTTGTCGGGATTGTGCAGTAGAGACTTATCATACGACTCATCCGACTTAGCATGGTCGCCTTGAGCATGGTAGGCATCGCCCAAAGCCGAAAAAGCTTGCGACAGCAATTCCTTATCCTGAAACTCTAACGTAGTGGCATTTTTAGCATAGCTGATGGCCTTGGGGTAGTTCTTTTTTTGCAGATAGGCTACGCCAACCAAATAGTTCATCCAGGCTTGATTAGGGAATAGGGACAAAGCATTCTGCCCGTCTTTAATGGCTGCGTCAAGATCATTCTCGCCAAGGTCTAATCTTACTAACTGTTCCTGTACGGCGTACGACTGGTCATCTAACTGGATAGATTTTTGGAAAGATGCCCTCGCCTCTTTCAGCTTGTTGCTTTGCGCCAGCATATCGCCATAAATGGCAAATGACTTTGGGTTGCTTGGGTGAGCGATGGTCAGCAAGCGGCTTAATTCCAATGCACTCGCCTTAGCATCCGGATCTGGGAACTTGGGCAGATAACCCATAATGATCCTCAGCTTTTGATCGATATCCAGGTCCTGAACAGCGAATGCTTTTTCCAGGTGCTGATAACTTAGTTCGGCATTCTTTTTATCACGGTAGACATCCGCCAAGGCTAAATGGACCATCCCGTTGTTAGGATCCACTTTTTCGGCCTTTTGTAATATGGCCAAGCCTTTATCTTTATAATTGTTAGTGTTGTAAATCTCGCCCAGCAACAGGTAATATTTGATCTGGCCGGGGTTAGCGGCTATCATCGCCTCTATCTCCTCGGCCGACTTATCTACCTTGTTTTGCTTCAGGTATATCTTAGAACGTTGGCCTAACAGGTCATCAGTAGGGCCGGTAATGCTCTCTATTTTTTTGTAGACGGCCAAAGCTTCGTCATACCTTTTTTGAATAAAGTAGGCGTTGGCTTTATCAAAGTAATAATCGGGTTTATCGGGCGCGATACGTATCAGCTGGTTAAAAACATTTTCCAGTTTTACCAGGTCATTGGTCTTTTCGTAGCTGTCGGCCAGCGCTATCCAGTACCACTCGTTGTCTTTATTAATGGCAGTGGCACGTTCCAGCAGGCGGGTGGCCTCGGCATTATCCTTCTGCATCTTTTTAAGATTGGCCAGCTCGTACATGGCCGCATCGTTATTGGCATCGGTCTCTAAAACCTTACTGAACAACTGGGTAGCCAGCGGGAAATTCTCTACCACTTTCTCGTGCAGGGCCGAGTAAAAGATGCTCTTCACCATCACGCTGTCTAACGACTTCATGGGTTTGCCGGTCGCAGCGGCATCTTTAGCCGGCTTTTGTGCCAGGGCCAGTGCCGGTGATAATACCAAACCAAAAAGTACAGCGCGTTTAAACATTATTATTAGTTTATTATCCGGTAACGTGACGGGAGCCATTAAAGACTATCGTTTAAGAAAGATAGCCTTTAATTGTTTGCCTTCCAGCCACAAAGTGCCGCCCGCAAATAGTATCAGCAGGGCATTACCCACAAATATATTACGATCGAACACATAGAACGATAAAATAACGAGGATAATTGATGTAACAATATAAGCGAGGTTCGTTTTTACATTATATGGGATAGGGTAATTTTTTTGCCCCCAGATGTAGGATAAGATCATCATGGTGGAATAGGCCAACAGAGATACGTAAGCTGATGCCATGTAGCTGTATTCGGGGATGAAGATATAGTTAAGGACCACCGTTAAAACAGCGCCGATGCCGGATATGTAAAGGCCATATTTTGTCTGATCTGAAAGTTTATACCAAACTGAAAGATTCATGTAAATACCGAGGCTTAGATAACCGAACAGCAGCGGTGGCACCACTCCTAAACCGGCCCAATAGGGATTAGCGACCATGACGCCGGCTTTATTTCGGATCATCTCTTTATCGACAATGATAGTTGCCAGGATATCGATATTAGCCACAAGACCTACGCAGATCACCGATATCATGATGACAAAGTAGGTCATGATGCGGGAGTAAGTATCGCCGGCATTTTTATTTTTTGCCTGACTGAAAAAGAAAGGCTCGGCACCCAAACGAAACGCCTGTACAAAAATACTTAGGAACAACGCTATCTTGGCGCACATTCCGTAAACTCCCGCCTGCTGATCACTGATTCCGGGCGGAAGGAGTTGTTTCAGCATGGCCTTATCTAAAGTCTCGTTAATGATGAAAGATATGTTGGCGATCAATACCGGCCAGCTATATAAGAACATCTCCTTAAATAGCTTATTGTCGAAACGGATCGTAATCTTCAGGATCTCTGGCAGCAGCAGCAAAACAGTGAACACGCTGGCGATTGCGTTAGACAGAAAAGCGTAACCTACCCACATAGGCGTGTACCAGTCTTTGAACCAATCGGCACCGATCCATTGATGCGCGATGATACGCGGGATAACGAACAGGAAAAAAACGTTGCATAAAACAACAATACCGATGTTAAGACATTTGATCACACTATACTTCATCGGTCGCCCGTCTGCACGGAGCTTGGCAAATGGGATGACACAGATCGCATCGGCTATCAATATCACCAGCAAGCATTTAAAATAGAATTTGTAATTGACGATGTCGCTTTCTACCCCGGCCGTCATCGCCCTCACTAATTCATCGAAAAACAAGGTCGCGAAGGTCAAAAAAACAACGGACATGGCTATCACCGCGCCAAACGTATTGTTGTAAACTATTTGCTTATCATCTTCACGTTTTTGCAGATACCTAAAGAAGGTGGTCTCCATACCAAATGCCAGCACCGCGTTAATGATGGCTGCGTAGCTATACACTACGGTGAAAACCCCGTTGGCCGTGGCAGGTAACACCCGTGCATAGAACGGTGTCATTACAAAACCGATCATACGGGATATGATGGTAGTAAGCCCGTAGATGGCCGTTTGCCCGGCAAATTTTTTAGCGGTAGACAATGCTGATAATATTGATGTGGAACTCGATACTCCTCCCTTTAGGGAGGCCGGGAGGGTTTTTACAAACCTCTCCTCAATATCTCAAAATTACGATAGTTTTTTACTTCGCCCTCATGGCTTTCCAACGATTCGATTTGGGCATAGTCTGGGCCTTCATTAAAAAAGTCAAGGAAAAGTTCCAATATCGCCCCGTCGGCTTCGGCCTCAATGGCTACGCTGCCGTCTTTTTGGTTTTTGACAGTACCCATCACGCTGAGTTGGTTGGCCACCATTTTAGTGGCTTGCCTGAAGCCAACGCCTTGCACCTTGCCGGTTATGACGATATCAAGATGTTTGATCATATGGCAAATGTAGGGATTAATGTGGCTACGGTGAGCTATCTTTTTGCTTTTGCAGGGTACATCATGCTATACAGATAGTCGGCCGTGAACTGTGCCGATTCCAGCCAGCGTTTTTTAGCATGCGGACCTTCAAAAAGTGGATTGAAACTCTTCTGTAACTCGTGCGAGTAGCCCTCGTACACCTTTAGGGTGTTAGGGATCTTCAGCTTCTCGGCACGGTCATAAATATCCAGGCTGCCGTGCAGAGGCGCATCTTTATGACGGATAGGCACCAAACCATCTTCGCTACCATGGACGGCTATGATGGGTGTTTTAGCATTGCTAAGCCAATCTAAATTAAATATGGCACCCCAATAATTGATCACTGCAAAGATCGGTTGGTTGGGCATCCCTACGCGCTGGATCTCTTGGTCGGACAGATGCGCCATCCTGCCCAACTCGTTGTTTTTAGTGTAGGCAGCGTGCAAAGCCATCATCCCACCAGCAGAGTTGCCGCCGAGGACGATCTTATCAGGATCGATACCGTACTTAGCAGCGTTGTTACGGAAGTAGGCTATAGCCCGCTTGGCATCTTGCGTTGCGTAAAAGGTAGCTTTCATCAACGTATCAAAGTTAAAGAGCGGATTATGCTTGCTTAAGCGATAATTGATGGATACACAAACATAGCCGCGCTTAGCAAAGTCATCGGCCCAAACTTTTACACCTTTTGATGTTTTTGACCCAAACTTAAACCCGCCACCATGCATCCAGATCATCAGCGGGCGTTTTTTGGCAGTATCAACATTCGGTGTGTACAGATCGAACAGGTACGACTTTTTGTCGGCTTTCGGCGCACCTACAAAATACGTCAGGTCCTTTGTTACCGAGATATCGTTAAATATATGGTCCTTGTAACGATGCGTCACCTGAGCCGTTGCCGTATGTGCTATCGATATCGCAAAAAAGATCAGAAAAAGCTGTTTTAACATAACTGATATACGGTACAAGCGAGGGGGTGAGATGTTTGGTTTTTGGGTTATTCTTGTTATAGCCTTCGCAGTGGTTCAAGTCTTGCTTTCCCGATCGAGCGCAATGTCATTAAGTTAAGAAATAAAAGCTATCCGCCCCGTCGCCTGTGTCCCCACAGGCGACTATAGCTACCATCACGATCGGTCGTTTTTGGGGACACAAACGACGGGGCGAAAGTTTACAAAGGTTTACATTTTTCAAAATTCTCTTTTTTCAAATATCTGACTGTTAGGTATTTGCAAAAAGAGGAATATTTACATACGACGTTCTTAGTTACTGATCATTTTGCTCGTAAAATAATTAAATGACAACAAAAAAAGGCGCTCGATCTGAGCGCCTTAAAATTTATATCATCGGGTAAAAACCTTTCGCCTTTTACCTTTCAGCTTTAACCTGAATAATTACAACTTGCGTTTAACTTCTACGTTCTCGTAAGCTTCTACAATGTCGCCTACTTCAATGTTGTTGAAGTTCTGTATGTTCAGACCGCACTCGTAACCTGCGTTAACTTCTTTCACGTCGTCTTTATAACGTTTTAACGAAGCCAGTTCGCCGGTGTAAACAACTACACCATCACGTACGATACGGATCTTGCTGTTACGGGTGATCTTACCATCTAACACCATACAACCTGCAATGGTACCAACCTTAGTGATCTTGAAGGTCTCGCGGATCTCCACGTTAGCCACGATCTTCTCTTCGAACGTTGGTGCAAGCATGCCTTCCATCGCGTCGCGGATCTCGTTGATCGCGTCGTAAATGATCGAGTACAAGCGGATATCGATCTGCTCTTGCTCGGCCAGTTTACGCGCACCTCCCGAAGGACGTACCTGGAAACCGATGATGATCGCGTCTGATGCCGAAGCTAACAATACGTCCGACTCCGAGATCTGACCTACCGCTTTGGATATTACATTCACCTGGATCTGATCTGTTGACAGCTTCAGTAACGAATCTGACAAGGCCTCAATAGAACCATCCACGTCGCCCTTAACAATAATGTTAAGCTCCTTAAAGTTACCGATAGCCAAACGACGACCGATCTCATCCAGCGTAATGTGTTTCTGTGTACGTAAGCCCTGCTCGCGTTGTAATTGCAAACGCTTATTGGCTATCTCACGTGCTTCGACCTCATTCTCCAACGAGTTAAATTTATCACCTGCAGTTGGCGCACCCTGCATACCCAATACCTGTACCGGTATTGATGGGCCAACAGAGTTAACACGTTGTCCGCGGGCATCGGTAAGGGCCTTAACACGGCCGCTGTAACAACCTGCCAATATCGGGTCACCTACACTTAATGTACCTGCCTGTACCAGGATAGTAGTAACGATACCACGGCCTTTATCTAAAGCAGCCTCTATAACTGTACCAACGGCACGTTTATCAGGGTTAGCTTTAAGGTCAAGTATCTCGGCTTCAAGCAATACTTTTTCTAACAACAGATCGATATTCAAACCTTGTTTGGCTGATATCTCTTGTGTTTGGTATTTACCACCCCACTCTTCAACCAAAATATTCATGGCTGATAATTGCTCACGGATCTTATCCGCATTAGCACCCGGGCGATCCATTTTGTTAAAGGCGAAGATGATAGGGGCACCTGCAGCCTGCGCGTGGTTTATAGCCTCGCGGGTTTGCGGCATCACGCTGTCGTCAGCAGCGATAACGATAATAACAACGTCGGTAACCTGCGCACCACGTGCACGCATAGCTGTGAACGCCTCGTGACCCGGTGTATCCAGGAAGGTGATCTTACGATTTCCTGATACGGTCACGTCATAAGCACCAATGTGCTGGGTGATACCACCCGCCTCACCGGCAGTTACGTTGGTTTTACGGATAAAGTCCAACAATGAGGTTTTACCGTGATCGACGTGACCCATGATCGTAACGATCGGTGCACGAGCGACCAAAGATTCCGGAGCATCCGGCTCATCTAAGCTGGCTTCCTCATCTTGTGGTTTAACAAACTCTATTTCGTAACCGAACTCGTCGGCCACAATGGTCAGGGTCTCTGCATCCAAACGTTGATTGATGGATACGAACATGCCCAAACTCATACAAGTTGAGATAACCTGGGTAACCTGTACGTCCATCATCGACGCTAACTCGTTAGCGGTAACAAACTCGGTCACTTTCAGTACCCTCGACTGTAATTCTCTTTCTAATGCATCCTCTTCGGCCGATGCAGCTACGTCATCACGTTTTTGACGACGGAACTTGGCACGCTGAGCAAATTTACCCGACTTACCGGCACCGCTCAGGCGGGCCAATGTAGCCTTAATTTGATCTTGGATGTCTTTTTCTGTAGGTTCTTCCCTTGGCCCACCGCTTGGCGCGTTGGTTATCGGGGTACGGGTCCTAAAGTCAGGACGGCCCGGTGTATTAGTAGTTGGCCTGATGCCACCACCACCTTGACGGTTGCCTTGTCCGCCACCTTGGGGCCCACCTCCCTGGTTCCCGCCTTGCCCACCGCCACCTTGTTGGCCTGGTTGATTAGGGCCACCGCCTTCCTTACGCTTGCGTTTGCGTTTAGCATCCGCGCTGTTAGGGTTTGATGATGACGCTACCGGGTTGTTGCCACGGCGTTGCGGATCTACAGGTAATTGTATCTTACCAATAATGGTCGGTCCGCTCAGGCGTTGTGCCTGCGCGCGGATTACTTCATTGTCTTCTGCCGGTGCTTCCTCTACCGGTGCAGATGGTGCAGGAGCGGCTGGCGCAACTACAGCCTCAGGGGCTTTTGGTGCTTCAACAACCGGTGCAGGAGCCGGCTCAGGCGCTTTTGGCGCTTCAGCAACGGGCTCGGGTGCTTTTGGTGCTTCAACAACCGGTGCAGGAGTTGGCTCAGGCGCTTTTGGCGTTTCGGCTACAGGCTCCGATGCTTTTGGTGCCTCCACAACAGGCTCGGGCACTTTTGGCGCTATCGGCTCTGGTTTTGGTGTTTCAACAACAGCAGGTTTTTCTTCGACAGGTTTTTTACCAAGGTTATCCAGATCTATCTTACCTACAACGGTAACACCCGGTAAAGAAGCTTCTACCTTTGGCTCGGGCGCTTTAGGGCGCGGCGGCGGAGGTGTGCTTAAGCTTGCATTTTTGATCAGGATCTCGTCGTTATCATGATCACGGCCACGGTCGTTACCGAACGTTTTTGCCGGAGCAGGTTCAGCAGGAGCGTCCTCACGACGGATCTTGCCAATAACGATTTGCTTAGCTTCTTCCTTAATAATTTTGTCGGCAGCAAACTCCTTTAACAGGGCGGTGTACATGTCACTATCCAGCTTAGCCATCGGTTGCTTCTCAACCTTATAGCCTTTTCCAGCCAGAAAATCGACAATGGTACCCATACCAATGTTCAATTCCTTTACTGCTTTAATTAATTTTATTGACTTGTCTTCTGACATTTAATAGTTTTTGTCGTCTGTATTTTTGCAAAAATACGAAATTTTAGGCGCAACGGTTATTATTATTCAAACTCGGCCTGAAGTACAGATAACACATCCTTGATGGTCTCTTCTTCCAGGTCGGTCCGTTTAACTAATTCGCCAACGCTAAGGGCCAATACAGACTTAGCTGTATCCAAACCAATGCGTTTGAATTCGTCGATAACCCATCCTTCGATCTCGTCTGAAAACTCTTCGATATCCACGTCTTCCTCGTTCTCATCAGCCTCGCGGTAAACATCTATCTCATAACCGGTCAACTTACCGGCCAGTTTGATATTGTGACCACCACGACCTATGGCCAGTGATACCTGGTCAGGCTTTAGATAAACCGCCGCGGTCTTTTTGTCATCATCTAATTTAATAGAGGTGATCTTGGCCGGCGACAGGGCACGCTGGATATATAACTGAATATTGTTAGTAAAGTTTATCACATCGATATTCTCGTTCTTCAACTCGCGAACGATACCGTGGATACGTGAACCTTTCATACCTACGCAGGCACCTACCGGATCGATACGATCATCGTATGATTCTACGGCAACCTTTGCACGCTCGCCCGGCTCGCGAACGATCTTTTTAATGGTGATCAAACCATCAAATATCTCCGGAACTTCCTGCTCGAATAAACGCTGTAAGAACTCAGGCGCGGTACGCGAAATGATGATCTTAGGGTTGGTATTCATCATATCAACCTTGTGTACCACTGCTTTAACGTGATCGCCTTTTTTAAAGTAATCGGCCGGGATCTGCTCGGTCTTAGGTAAAAGCAACTCGTTACCTTCATCGTCAAGGATCAGGGTCTCTTTTTTCCAAACCTGATAAACCTCGCCGCTAACAACCTCGCCAACACGGTCTTTATATTTTTTAAATATCTCGTCTTTCTCTAATTCTAAAATTTTAGATACCAGGGTTTGGCGGGCAGCCAAAATAGCACGACGGCCAAAACTTTCTAAAGTGATCAGCTCTACATACTCGTCACCAACTTCCAGATCAGCATCCAGTGTTTTAGCTTCTGCTAATTCTATCTCCAGGTCATCGTCCTCGCTAAAGCCATCTTCCATAACAACGCGTGTGCGCCAGATCTCTAAGTCACCATTGTCGGTGTTCACGATCACGTCGCAATTTTCGTCGGTACCATATTTCTTTTTGATCATGCTCCTGAAAACGTCTTCAAGCACGCTCATCATGGTCGGGCGGTCGATGTTCTTAAAGTCTTTAAACTCCTGAAAAGACTCTATCAGATTGATACTGCTCATTTTATTTGAATGATATTAAAACTTTTATTTCACTTATCTGGTCCATCGGGATGGCTGTTTCTATCTCGGTAGCCTTTTTCCCTTTTTCTTTCAACGTTTCTACGATCACAATATCGCCGGGGTTCACTGCCGATAGTTTTCCTTCTTTTTTAGCACCGTCGGCCAATTTAACAGCAACCGTACGGCCAATGTTTTTGGTGTACTGGCGCACCAGCATCAGCGGTGTATCAATGCCGGGGGTAGATACTTCCAGGTTGTACGCCTCTTCTATCACGTTCTCCTCTTCCAGCTTAAAACCAACGTAGCGGCTTACCTGCGCGCACTCGTCAATACCGGCCCCGCGGTCGCCATCCAACAGCACAATGGCTTTGTTGCCGACCGGATTAAACTTTACATCCACCACAAAAATATCGGGGCGTTGTATCTCGGCTATCTTCTCTTCGGCCAGTTCTCTTATTCTTTTTTCGATATCCATAGTACTACCGCAAAAATTGTTCGGTAAATAAAAGAGGGGGCTATCAGCCCCCTCTCCCTCGTTGTATTATTTGCAAATATAATACGATCTGTTAAAAAAACCAAATGTTTAGATGATTTAGCTATGGTTAATACTTGAAGACCAACTCGGTATAAGGGGTTTTATTGGGTCTGCGGCCATCGGTCAGCGCGTTAACGCTCGTTAGCCCGTCATCAAAACGATAGAAGCGGGCAAAATAAATCGTGCCTTTAACAAAAGGGGTATCCGGCTTAAAACTGATACCGTTGCCAACCAATCGGTACTTCCCCGGTTGCAATGGCGCGGCCGACCGCAGCTCGGTATCGGCCGGCATTTTACATACCATCAACAGCGTTTGCCATGCTTGGGTACTTATGCTGTCGCTTTTTAGGCCGTAATTAGCTGCTTCAGGCAGGCCGGTGACGGTGATCTGCTGCTGTTGACGGTCCACACCAATGCTGACCTGGCTTTTATTGGCAGAATGACAAGCAGAAAAAAGGACAGTCGCGATCAACAAAAAGCGTTTCATTAACTAAAGGTATATAAAAATAACTTACAACATGGGTGGCCGACCCATTTTGCAATTAGGTGAACCAATACAAAACAATATCACCTTTTTGGCATTTACTTTGTGTTCAATATAACAGACACAAAAATAACTATGAAAACGATAAGACTTAAAGCAGCGACATTTGGTATCGCTATAGCAACCACTGCCTTGTTAGGCATGGGCTGTAACTCATTTACAAAAACACAAAAAGGCGCGGCAATTGGCGCAGGGGCTGGCGGCGTTGTCGGTGCATTTGTTGGTAAAGCCGCGGGTAACACCGCGTTAGGCGCAATTATAGGCGGCGCAGTAGGCGGTACAGCGGGTGCGCTGATCGGTAAAAATATGGATAAGCAAGCCGCCGAGATCAAAAACACGGTTCCGGGTGCTACAGTAATTCGCCAGGGCGAAGGTATTTTGGTGAAATTCGACTCGGGTATATTGTTCGACGTGGATAAGACCGGTTTAAAGGACGCGGCGAAAAGCAATTTGCAAAATCTGGCAAAATCTTTAGAGGCTAACCCACAGACCAACATTACGATCGTTGGCCATACGGACGACACCGGCAGCGACAGCCACAATATGGACCTGTCTATCCGCCGTGCCGAGGCTGTTAAAGCTTACATTGTTAGCGGCGGCGTTGCCACTTCACGTTTAACCACTAACGGTAAAGGCGAAAGCGAGCCAATTGCTGACAACACTACTGCAGATGGCCGTGTGCAGAACCGCCGTGTAGAGATAGCCATTGTAGCCAACGATCAAATGAAATCGACAGCTAAGGCGAGCGGCAACTAATACTTAGTGTATCCACATAAAATAGGGCGGGAGTTTATCACTTCCGCCTTTTTTGTGCCCAATTGTAAAAACCTATACATTACCCCTTGTCATCGCTGGTGCTTTAGCAGGGTTCATGGTCTTCCCCTAAAATCAGGGGAAAGCAACGTCAGTGCAACTTGCAATAGCTTTAATAAGGGGAATTGCAGCCGTTGCATTCCATCCCAATTGTAACTAAACCTATACAATTGCTGCTTAAACTATCGCCCCGCACACATTGTCATACCTGCAAATTAACAAGGATACGACCATGAAAAAGATCATATTAGGAGCCGCCTTAGTGTTAAGCGCCTTCGCCATAAAACCAGCCAATGCACAGGTAAACTTTAACCTGAATTTGAATATCGGTAGCCAGCCCGAGTGGGGCCCTGTAGGTTACGACCATGTAGAGTATTACTATATGCCCGACATTGATGCTTACTACTACGTGCCAACCCATCAATACGTTTATTTTCAGAATAACGCCTGGATGCGCAGCACCCGCCTGCCCGATAGATACCGCAACTTTAACTTGTATAACAGTTATAAAGTGGTGATCAACGAGCGTGAACCATGGCGCCGTGCCGATGTGTATCGTAATAAGTATGCCGGTTACCGCGGCCGCCAAAACCAGGTGATCATTCGCGATAGCCGAGATGCCCGTTACCGTAACCATTGGAAAGATGACCGCCGCGACGACCGCGAGTGGAGAAGCAACAACCGCCGCAGCGACCGTGGCCGCCCCGAGGTTGACTACCGTAACAACAATAGCCGCCCGGAAAGGGGCCGCAGATAATTGCTCCGTATCCCCGTAAATGGGGTCTATATAAAGTGTGTGTATATGTGTGTGTAGGGTCGGCAGTTTGCTGCCGGCCCTTTTTATTATACATACTAACTGTTAAAACAAATTGATGCCCGCAGGCATTAATGCTACATCAAAACTATACTGAATATGAAAAAGATACTTTTTGCAGCCCTGCTAAGCATTGGTTGTATGATCGTTAAAAAAGCCGATGCCCAGGTGGGTTTGAACGTTAATATCAATATTGGTAGCCAGCCCGATTGGGGACCTGTGGGTTATGACAGGGCGGACTACTATTACATGCCCGATATTGATGCTTATTATGATGTCCCCGCGCATCGTTATGTGTATTATGAGAACAACGTTTGGGTGCGCCGAACCGTGTTACCTGCTCGCTATAGTAACTATAATGTTTATAATGGCTACAAAGTGGTAGTGAACAAACCCCGCCCGTGGACCAATGCGAATTATTACCGCACTACTTACGCTACATATAAAGGCCGCGGTGGCCAGCCGGTGATCCGCGATAGCCGCGATGTAAAATATAAAGATCATTGGAAGGGCGGCCCCGCCCGACCAAAAAAGATCAAAGTGAAACACGATAACGGCAACCATTGGGGCGAGGGTGGTGGCCCCGGCAAACATGGCGGCAAACCAGGCAAAGGCCCTAAGGGCGACCGGGGTAATGGTAAAGGTCATGGCAAGCATTAAGTTTCCTTTAACGAGGAATCAGAGAACCCTGTTTTAAAGCACAAAGCGGGATCAGCCGATAGATCTGGCTGGTCCCGCTTTGTATTTGTGCCGGTGCCATAACGGGCCCGAACCACATAAGGAATTGGGAATAGCCGTTTTTGCGTTTGGTGCTAATACTGTATTTTTGCCGACTATGCCCGATCGCCATAAAATATACTTCGCATCCGATTTTCATTTGGGTACGCCCAGCTTTATTGGCAGCCGCGAGCGGGAGTTGCGTGTGGTGCAATGGCTGGACACGATAAAAGCCGATGCTGCCGAAGTTTTTTTGGTAGGCGATGTGTTCGATTTTTGGTTCGAATATAAGACCGTGGTGCCCAAAGGCTATACCCGTTTCCTGGGTAAACTGGCCGAATTGGCCGATATGGGCATCAAGCTTTACTTTTTTAAAGGCAACCACGATATGTGGATGTTCGATTACCTGGTGCAGGAACTGGGCGCAACTATCATCAGTGACGAAATGGTGATAGAACGCGGCGGAAAAAAAATTTACATCCATCACGGCGATGGCCTTGGCCCGGGTGATACCAAATACAAATTCCTTAAAAAGATATTCCGTAGCAAACTTTGCCAATGGCTGTTCGCCCGCTTGCACCCTAATTTAGGTATCGGGATAGCTACCGGTTGGTCGCAACATAGCAGGGCTGCCAACATGAAAGAGGAAATAGCCAAACCCGGCGAGCAGGAATGGTTGGTTAAATTTTGTAACGATACTATTCAAGCCGAATATTACGACTATTTGATCTTTGGCCACCGTCACATTCCTTTGGATATTGTGCTGAAGAACCAGCGTAGCCGATATGTAAACCTGGGCGAGTGGTTCAACTACAGCTACTCGTATGCGGTTTTTGATGGCGTGGAGCTGACCTTGCATTTTGATAAGAAGCCCCGCTAAAAACATGACACCCGGCAAACCCAACCTTATAACAGGTTGTTGTTTATTTGCTTACCTTTGTACACTTTTTACCATAGCTGTGCGTAATAACAAGTGTTTCTCAACAGCATCTGTAAAATATCTTCTGAAATAATACCATGTTAGATAAATTAGAACTGATACACCAACGCTGGAAAGATGTGGAAGGTGAACTAAGCAGCCCGGACGCGATGGCTGATATGAAGCGCTTTGCTAATCTTAACCGCGAATATAAGGACCTGGGCAAGATCGTTGACGAGTATTTGATCTACCGCAACATCATGTCCAACATTGATACCAGCAAAGAGATACTGGCTACCGAAAAGGACCAGGAGTTTCGCGAGATGGCTCAGATAGAGCTGGACGAATTGCTGGGTCAGCAAGAGGTGAAAGAAGAGGAGATCCGCTTAATGCTGATCCCTAAAGACCCTGAGGATGCCAAAAACGCCATTGTGGAGATACGTGGCGGTACCGGTGGTGACGAGGCTGCCCTTTTTGCCGGCGACCTTTACCGCATGTACATGCGCTATTGCGAAAAACGCGGCTGGCGTACCGAATTGGTTGATTATACCGAGGGTACCAGCGGTGGCTATAAAGAGATCGTGTTCAACGTGAATGCCGAAGATGCTTATGGCACCTTGAAATACGAATCGGGTGTACACCGTGTACAGCGTGTTCCGGATACGGAGACCGCGGGCCGTGTGCATACATCAGCTGCTACGGTGGTTGTATTGCCTGAGGTTGATGAATTCGATATCGACCTGCATGTGAGCGACATCCGTAAGGATCTGTTCTGCGCATCGGGCCCGGGTGGCCAGTCGGTGAATACGACTTATTCTGCCGTACGTTTAACACACATCCCTACGGGTATCGTAGCCCAATGTCAGGATCAGAAATCGCAGTTGAAAAACTACGATAAGGCCCTGCAAGTACTGCGTTCTCGGGTATACGAAATGGAACTGCAAAAACACCTGGAAGAGGTTTCTAAGAAACGTAAAACGATGGTATCTACCGGTGACCGTTCGGCTAAGGTGCGTACTTATAACTACCCACAAGGCCGTGTTACCGAGCACCGCATTGGTTTAACCATCTACAATTTACCCAACGTAATGAACGGCGACCTGCAAGAGATCATGGAATCCCTGCAATTTGCCGAGAACGCGGAAAGATTAAAGGAAGGAACGGTAGCGTAAGGCTATTCGTTTTTAAGATATATGAGCGCTTCGGGTTATCCCGAGGCGCTTTTTTTGTGGTTAAAGAACAGGCCTGGGGATGATTATTGACAATAAAATAACACCAGATCCCATTTTCGGCGTTATAACTAATACCAACAACATCGAATATGAAAGCATTACACATCATATCAGCCGCGTTCACAGCTATCCTGATGAGTGCCGGCTTGCGAAGCAAAGCACAGACCTTATCTCCCGCGCCCGGCGATACGCTCAATTTGGTCATCTTTAATAACGACACCAATTTTGATGCTAAACGTACCCGGATCTTTTCGGACAAGAACACGGTCGATTCGTTGGCGACGATCTTAGCTGCCGACAGTAGCAAACACTACCGCATTGTTTACCGTAAGCAAGGCGTTAAAGGCCGGGTGGTATCGCACAAAGATTTTCGCAAACTGGATCGCTCGGGTATCTTCAGTATCATGGTCGCTTACAATAAAAAAGGCTTGCCCGAGGATGATGCACCTATCTACATCGTAACATCAAAGTAGATCGCAACAAAAAAATATCGCTTTAAACAAATAACGGCGCTAACTCAAAAAGTCAGCGCCGTTATTTGTTTATATTAAGATGGTAAGCTTATTGCGTAATGCTTACCACCACTTTACGGATCACGTTGTTATTTTGGTCGGCTACGTAAACGTTGCCTGCCGCATCTGTAGTAATGCCTGTAGGCGCAGCAAATGAGGCTGCTGTGCCCCGGTCGTTAACAAAGCCTGTCTTGTTCAGTTCGCCGGCAATGCTGTAGATCGCTTTTTTAGCGGCCACCATCTCAAATATACGGCCCGATTCGTCGCTGATGAACAAGTTGCCAGTTTTATCAAATGCCAATCCAACTGGTAAGCTCAGCAATTCGGTACGGTTGCCTGGGTTACCGGCCACGGTGTAAACCACGCCGGCAGCAGTGATGTATCTTAAAGCATTATTGGTCTTATCTGCCACATATACATTATTCTGCGCATCAATAGCTACGGCGGTAGGGTTATTAAAGCGGCAAGCCAAAGCTTCACCATCGTTAAAACCTCCGCTTGCCTGGCCTGCGTAGGTAGATACCACGCCTGTGGGAGTGATCTTGCGGATACGGTTATTACTACGATCGGCTACGAACATGTTGCCCGATCCATCAAAGGCCATACCGGCCGGGTTGTAAAACCTAACAGTGCTGCCGCTGCCATCGGCAAAGCCGGGTTTACCGTTGCCTGCAAAGGTGCTCACTACGCCTGCCGGGGTGATCTTGCGGATCACGTTATTACCCACATCAGACACGTAGATATTGCCTGTAGCATCGATAGCCAGATTTTGCGGACTGTAAAAACGGGCTGCAGTGCCTGTTCCCTCGGTATAACCCGGGGCAGTGCTGCCTGCAAAAATAGTGACCTGACCGCCCGTGCTGATCTTACGGATCTGGTTATTGAATGAGTCGGAAACGTAGAGGTTTCCTTGCGCATCGGCTACCATGCCTTGCGGGGCGCTAAAGGTAGCGGTAGTTAAAGTACCATCAGCAGATCCGGCGGTGCCTGTACCCGCGTAGGTGGTCACATCGCCCACTGCCGAGTAAGTTGATGTTGATGTTTTAAATTGCATCACATCGCTGTAATACGTACCTGTTTCGGTAGTGGCGTAATTACGGGCGTAGTAAGTTGTATTGGGTTGCAGGCCGGTAAGTACATCGTAAAAATGCAGCACGTTAGCCCGGGTTTGTATAGTGCGTGTATCGGCAATGGTAGGGGTTTGGTTAGATGTGCTATAGCAAACACCGTAAGCCGATATACTACCGGTAACAAAGTTAACTACATAACCGGTGGTCTGTACCGAGTTTTGGGTCAGGCCGGTGACTACCGGACTAATATATAGCGTAGCGGTAAGCGGTAGTTGAGTCCCGGGCGATGATTTGGTACAACCCGAAAGAAGAAATGTCGCCGAAGCTAACAGTATCAGAAAAAAACGTGAGTCTTGTAATAGTGATCTCATTTGCAATTATATATAAAACCTTAAAATAACGGCTTTGGGGGCAAAGATAACCACACAGGCCGACATTTTAACACAATTTAACAATAGGCTTTCAACGCCTGCCAAACCATTTTAACGCAAAAGTGGTTCTATGTGGTATAAAGGAGCCTTTTTAGATCATGAGAACTTATTTAACCTGCTTTTTACTGCTCTTATCGCTCGGTACATTCGCACAAAAACTGCCGCACGGTACCGTGTATGGCCGTAAACCCAACACTGTGGGCCTGATACAGGCAGATAAACTGGATAAATTTATGGGCAAACGCCCACGCGTCAGCATTACCATTGCGGGCCGGGTGTCCCTGGTCACCAAAACTAAAGGTGGCTGGTTTGATGTGGATGCAGGGAATGGCAACATTATTACCGCCCACTTTGCCAAGACCGGTATCAACATTCCGCGCGAGCTGAAGAACCGCTACGTGATCATAGAAGGTATAGCCCAAAAAAAGATGACCCCTTTAGCTAAGAAAGGCGAAAAGCCTGAAGGCAATTCTAAACAGACCTTGTTTTTTGAGGTGAGGGGTTTGATGGTGGATAAATAACCCCGGCTTTTTATATTTGCGTATTGGGGGTGTTACAAGCGCCCGCTGCAAAACCATTATGAGCAAATATCTTTTTGTTTTATTTTATCTTTTCACCAGCATGGCGCAGGCGCAACAAGTAACCCAACAGAAGGTAGAACCTACCGGCGTTTACAAGACCATCGATACCAGGAAAGCTGCGGATATCATTAAAAAGCTGGCATCGAAAGACAGTAAAGAGGTCGCTGCTGCTAAAAAACTGGTACTGGCAGATCCTAATGCCCATATACCCCCCGTGCTTTACGCGCTGTCAAACACGCTTTATCTGGAAAAGAAATTTGACGATGCCGCCTTTTGGTTTTACGTGGCACAACTAAGGGCACGGTACGATGTTAACCGCTGTGCCGACCGCACCGCTACCTCGCTACAATATAACCAGGCTTACGGCGCACAGATCAATAAATACGCTACTAAAGATATCCCCAAACTACGCAAAACAGTAGCCCGGGTGATCCAATTTGTAAAGACCAACAACGAGCAATACGACCAGCGCTGGATAAACCTGACCGGTATGGATGCCATGCAACAGTCCCTGGGCGATAAAGCCAAACCGGCCGAACTAAGCGTGCCAAAAAAGCAATGGCCTGCAATTAAAACCCGGACCATAAAAGAATATCTTGATGGCTTTAACCAGGCTACTGCCGATAAGATAAAGGGGAAGTAGATAAGCTCGTTTATACTTGCCGTCAAAACCGCCGTAAAAGATCTGGCGATGTAGCGGGCATTTTTATTTTGTAACGGTACATACCCCCAAAGGCATCTTCTTCTTTTAAAAACTCGTGGTCTTTTTTGCTGATCCAAAAGGTTTGGGTGTAGGCCGATCCGTCGGGTGCTTTACCTTCGGTCTGTAACTTCCAGCAGTCGGTTTTTATATTATCCAGCAGGGATATAACCTCGCTGCCGACCACTTTATATAACACATATTTAGGTTCGCCCAGGCCGGCATCGTAAAAGTTGATAGCGAAGGTCTTTCCCGCGGCCAGTGGCAACTGCTCAAAGGTCTCGATGTCTAAATTCCAGTTGAGGACAGGCTTGGCAAGATCAAGCTTAAAATTTCGATGCGTGTTATTGGCCACAGTGTCGGCACCGGTGATATTCGTTTTTGTCCAATTGAATGCTTTTAATTTCCCTCCAATATTCTCGGCATGGTACACAGGCGAAAAATCTTTAGCGCTATTTATCGAATACACGGTGCGGTACCCCAACGTATCGCTGCCGTACCAGTGCTGGCTGGTGATAAAGACCGGTTGCGCATTGTGTGTACCCTTCCTCACCTCACGCACCCATAGCGACAAGCGCAACGCCTTTTTTTGTTTGGGTTGCTGAAAGTACACTATGTATTGTTTTAGCCCGGGTTTTAAATTGACAGTTTGCAGTTGCCGGCCTTTTTCAAAACCAATAGTGTCGACCTGGGCATAAGATGCCGTTCCCCATAAAACTGTAGCAAAAAAGAGTGCGGCGCGTAAGTGTTTGTGCATGGCGAGGTGTTTTGTTTATTAGATAGCCAATGTCCACCCATTGTTACGATCTGCTGTTAAGTTACTTAACCGTTGTTGGTCTGTTGGATAGCAAAGGGCTTGGCTCGATTTTGGCATCATCTAAAAAACAGCGTTGCCCTAACAGCTTTTAATGTATCAGAGATTTTACATAATGGGCATTAATGATTATATTGTGGCCTTGTCTTGACAATTTTTAAGGCAAAGCCCCTATTTTATAACTATTACTACATGCAGGCTAAGGCTAAAGGCTTTTTATTCATCTTGGGGAAATTGTTCCCCCTTCTGTGCTTTGTCCTCACTTTTTGTCCGTGTGCCCGTGCGCAATCGGTAAAAACTTATACCGGCAAGATCACCGATGCCGAGACCGGCGAACCTTTGCCTTACGTGACTATTTACGTTAAATTACCCAACAACACCACTAAAGGCACCACTACCGATTTTTCGGGCGTGTACCGCTTAGTTACCCCGCTGGCTACAGGCGATAGCATATATGCTACTTACGTCGGCTACATACTAACCAAAAAGCCACTGCCTGCAGGCCGCACCGGTACGGTCGATTTTCAAATGAAGACCAATACTGAGTTGTTGAAAACGGTGACCATCACCCCCAAAAAATACATCAACCCCGCCTGGGCGATATTAGACGGTGTAGTGCAACACAAGGACGAAAATAATCTGGATAAGCTAAAAAGTTACGAATATCAAAGCTATAACCGCCTTGGCCTGTCGCTGACCAACATTAGCGATAAGATGAAACAGCGCAAGGTGATGAAACAGATCTTGCCGCTGATGGATAGCCTGCAAAAAATTGCCGGCGACGACGGTACCCCAAACTTACCGGTGTTTGTAAGCGAAACGGTGACCGACTTTTATCATCAGCATAACCCAGATCTGAAAACCGAAAAGATACAGCGTACCCGCACCAGCGGTATAGGCATTGAGGATGAAACACTGGTATCGCAGATAGTAGGAAGCGCCTTTCAGCAATATAATTTTTATAAAAACTATGTACGCCTTGCCGGTAAGGACTTTATATCGCCTATTACAGATAGCTGGAAAATGTTCTATAATTACGAATTGGTCGACTCGCAAGATAAGATCCATGGGGTTGAGCTTTACCGCATAGAATTTAAACCTAAGCGATCGCATGATCTGGCTTTTGTGGGCACCATGTGGATCACGCAGGACACTTATGCGCTTTACCGTCTGGATGTATCGGTAACGCCTGATGCCAACCTTGATTTTTTAGATAAAATAAAGATACAGCAAGAGATGGTGCAACCCGCAGGCTCTACCGCCTGGTTGCCAGAGAAGACGCGCATCATTGTTAATATCTCCAACATCGCTAAAAGTTGGTCGGGTTTTATCGGTAATTTTTATGTAGCCAACAAAAACTTTAAGATAAACCAGACCTATCCGCGCGAGTTGTTCAAAGAGCCGATGACGATGAACGACAGCATCTCGGTAAAGAATGAAGACTACTGGGTACAGAACCGCCCCGAGCCTTTGACCGCAACCGATAAGCGCGTGTATCAGATCATAGATACGGTGAAAAGCCTGCCTATTGTAAAGTCCTACACCGATATATTGGGTATGTTAATTAACGGGTACTACAGGGTTGGTAAATTTGGCTTTGGGCCTTACCTGTACACATTTAGTTATAACGATGTACAGGGCCCGGTGCTTAGGGCAGGCGGGCAAACCAACAAATACTTTAGCGACCGCTGGATACTGGGCGGCTATGTAAGCTACGGGTTTACCGACCAACGGTGGAATTATAATGGCTCGGTAGAATACATTACATCGCGCAAGCCATGGTCGCAGGTGGGGGTGTCGTATACGCATGACCTTAATCAAACGGGTTATCAATTCGAGAATTTTAATAATGTCAATAACGTTTTCAGGGCATCGGCCCGTAATGGGCGGGTGATGCGCCGCGGGCCATTTATTCAAAGCGACCTGAAATTTTACGGACAAACGGATATTTGGCCCAATTGGCGACTAAGGC
This sequence comes from Mucilaginibacter myungsuensis, assembly GCF_015222005.1. Lineage (GTDB taxonomy): Bacteria > Bacteroidota > Bacteroidia > Sphingobacteriales > Sphingobacteriaceae > Mucilaginibacter > Mucilaginibacter myungsuensis. The sequence goes on from NZ_JADFFL010000006.1 coordinate 26,952, forward strand.
TTACCGGCGACCATCGGACCTTTGAACCGCTTTACCCGTTCAACTACCATAGTCCGATCAACGGAAAAGAATATACCACTTACCAGGTAGCCGAATTGCAAACAGAACTGCAATGGACCCCAGGGAAGCGCGTATTGCAGTCGGCCAAGATCAACAAGCGCATAGCTTTGGGTAATGGCGAAGATAATCCTGTGGTTACTTTCCGTTACACCCGCGGGTTTAAGATCTTCGATGGTGATTTTGAGTATCACAGGTTTGCTGCCAACATACGCCAAAAAGTACACATGGGCATTTGGGGCAAGGGCGAATACATGTTTACCGGGGTGTACCTGCCATCTATATTGCCAAACCCGTTGTTAGAGAACCACCGTTTTAACTTTAACACTATGCGCTTTCTGGAATACTCCAGCGATCGCTACCTGGCCTTTAACTACCAGCAGCATATGGAAGGTTTGTTAACCAACAGTATCCCCTTGCTAAAAACGCTCAATCTACGTACCGTGGCCGACCTTAACGTGCTGTGGGGTAGTTTGCGCGAAGAGAACAATGCCGGCTTTAGGGGTGCATCTTCCGGTTTCCCCAACCGCCCTTCACGGAGTTTAAATGGTATACCGTATGTGGAATTGGGTTACGGGCTGGAAAACATCTTTAAGTTTTTTAGGGTCGACCTGTTATATCGAGTTACCCATCGGAACCACCCGGATGAGTTTGGCGATCAGCCGCGATCAATGGCCGTAAGGTTTGGTGTGCAGTTCAGGTTGTAGTGCTGCTCCGCTGCGGCGTTTGCTGAAATTAAAACTACCTTTTATCCACAAACTTCACAGCCTTCCTCCCCGCCTCGGGGAATTGGATCTTCACCATTTCTTCGGCAGTAAGGTATTTGATCATCGGGCTAACCCTTAACCTGGCTTGCAGGTAAGCGCGGATACGGTGGTCGCATTCGTCGCTGTTATCCGCAGGTACCAGATACAATTGCACCTGATCCAGGCCAATCTCGTCCGAATAGATCTCGATCACAAAGTCCAGTATTTCTTCGCGCTCGTTCAGCAGGTCGAACAATGCCGGTGGGTATAACGTCGTCCCTTTAAATTTGATCATTTGTTTTTTACGGCCGATCAATGGCGATAAGCGCAAACTATCCCTTCCGCAAGCGCAAGGCTCGTCCATGTAGGTACAAATATCGCCTGTTTTGTAACGTAACAACGGCATGGCCTCTACACCCAAAGTTGTAATGGTTACCTCGCCGGGGGTATTTGGCGGGACAGGTTGGTCGTCCTCACCCAATAATTCTACAATAACCAGTTCGGGTTGGTGGTGCCCACCTTTACCTGCGACGCATTCCGTAAAAGCGGTCTGCATTTCAGTTGACGCATAAGTGCTGAAGAGTTGGATATCCCACTCTTCAGTTATCTTTTTGCCCAGCATATTCAGCGACAGATCGGTATTGCGGATATTCTCGCCAATGCAGATCGCTTTTTTTACCGAGGTGCTGTTCATGTTGATGCCGTTGGCCTTGGCAAAAGCGATCAGCTTTAAAATAAAAGACGGTACAGCAACGATAGCCGTTGGTTTCAACCTTTTTATGGTCTCCCATTGCAGCGATGGAACCCCCGGGCCAAGCCTGATAATACTTGCCCCCATTTTGCGGATGCCCGAATAGTAGGCGATGCCGGCCATAAATTGCCTGTCTAAGGTCAGCATTAACTGATAGACATCGTTAGGGCGGCCATCAGCTATGCGGAAAGAATTATGTTCATTCTCGGCCAGGCGCAGCAGGTCGTTCTCGGTCAACGGTACAGTTACCGGGCTGCCTAAAGTACCTGAGGTAGATGTGTATTCGATGATCTTACCGCGTGGTACGCAAAGGAAATCATCGTTGCGGTTTTGCAGGTCGTCTTTTTCGGTGGTAGGTAGTTTGATTAGGTCGGCCAGTGTTCTTACCGACGAGATGTCGATCGCCTGTTTATCGAACATTTCGCGATAGTAGGGCGAGTTTTGCGATAGATAGACCAACAGTTCCCGCAGTTTTTGTTCCTGCAGTTGGATAGTGCTTTGGGATAATGCCATTTACTTTTCGATAACGACCACTGCCGACGCCAATTCCTTCAGGTGGGTTAATGACACCTGGATATTTTTTAGCTTCAGTTTTTTGATGGTCTCGGCGGTTAAACCAATAAATGATATCTCCGGTTTGCCGTTAGGCGCATTTAATATTTGCACCTCGTTAAAAGCGGTACCATCCAGCCAGCCAGTACCGATGGCTTTAAAAAAAGCTTCCTTAGCGGCGTACCGTGCGGCATAGTGCTCAAAGCGGTTGGTCTTAGGCTGACAATAAGCTATCTCTGACTGAGAGAAGACCAGTTCCCTAAAGCCGCTTTCTTTTTTCATGCTCTCCTTTAAACGGGGCACTTCTATCATATCTATACCTACGCCTGATACCATTTTGTGTTACGGGTTAAAGTCCAAATCTAACAAAAACGACGGAAACTGAGGGTACACGCGCCAGTAGCTTGCCTTTATGCTGAACTATTAATTATATTTGTATATGGACGCATTGATAGTTTATCCGGAAAACAATGAGCAAATGGCCGCATTAAAAAATGTTATCGATACCATGCATATTGCTTATCAGCAACAGGAGGAGATTTATCCCGACTATGTGATCGAGGGAGTAAAACGCTCTTTAGAAGAAGCAAAAAAAGGTCACTATAAACCATATACCGGAATAAAAGATATGTTAAAAGGCTGATGGCTTTAGAGGTAGTCTATTCGGACAGAGCGCAAGAAACGCTACGTCTAACCTATAACCTTATCAGCTTTAAATTTGGGATTAAGGCAGCAAATGATTTCTCTAATAAAGCGGAAAGAACGATCCGCCTGATAGCGTTTCAACCGTATATGTATAAGGCATCGACCATAGATGCAGATGTCCGCATTGCTACTATCACTCGCCAAACGTCATTGTTCTATTTTGTTGCTGATACCAAGGTCATCCTTTTATTTTTCTTCGATAACAGACAAGAACCTCTCTAAGTTCTTCCATGTTTGATAGATCATATAACAAAAGCGCCCGATTTCCCGGGCGCTTTTTATTTATTTCTTCTCGGTATGCTTCTTAACTTCCGATTTATCGATCACCACATAAATGGTATCCACCACCCGGCCTGCACGGCCCTGCTCGTGGAATAAGCTGGTCAAGGCGGTGTCCAGCACCTCTACCTTGGTAACAAAGTGGCTGGTCTCGCCACGGTTATTAAACCAATTCTTGCCACGGGTTTGGTGGTAGACCAATTTTACCTTCCAGCCTTTTTCGGCAGCGGCCTGTAATTGTTTGATCACGGCCGGATCCTCGTTATTATTATCCACCGAAAAATCGAACGGTACACTACTGTTCATCCCGGTTTGGGTCACGTTCAGGTGCCCCTCCCATGATTTCCATTTAACACCCGTGTATGATAGCTGAGTGATCACGCCAATACGTTCGCCGTTAGAGTAGTTTTCGGTGCAGGAGGCAAGTCCGGTCAATATCAATGCTGCAAGTAATAGTTTTTTCATATCCCTAAATATAGTTTTTAATTAGAGATATAGGGATGGCATTTGTTACAGGATGCTTTAGTAGCCTACAGGCTTATCACGACAGATACCGTATAATTCGTGTCCTGATATTAAAGTTCGGGGTAAGGCTAATACTACCCCTTCATCTCCCGTTTCTTCCTAAAAAACCCCTTCACCAATTCCGAACATTCGTTTTCGCGGATGCCGCCGGTGATCAGGGTTTTAGGGTGGGTGATCTTTTGGTTCAGCCTGCCAAAGCCCATGCGGACATCGTACGCCCCAAAAACGATTCTCCCAACCTGGAACCAATAACTCGCCCCTGCGCACATTACGCAGGGTTCCATGGTTACGTACAGGGTACAATCCTTTAAATATTTACCGCCTATATAGTTGGTTGCCGCCGTGAGGGCCTGCATCTCGGCATGGGCCGACACATCGTTCAACCGCTCGGTAAGGTTATGGCCACGGCCAATGATCTTTCCCTGGCAAACCACAATGGCGCCAATGGGTATCTCGTCCTCCGCTAAGGCGTAGTGGGCCTCGCGCAAGGCTTCGGCCATAAAAAAGTCATCGGGCGATATGGTGGCCTCGCCTTCAAAGTTGATATACCTCATTCTGTATCTATCCCAAATTTCTCTTTCAAATGGCGCTCGGTCCTGTTCCGCATTGTCATGCCGCCAACCAAGGCAGCAGCCATATTGCCAAACATACCTATCTGTGTCCACATCGCATTAAGCGGGGTGATATAACGGACCGCCGTCATGATGATCAAGCCTGCCAAAATTATCCCCAGCCCCATCCTGATCATCACGACGGGGGCGTAACGGTTAGCCTCGGCCCAAACTTCAGGCGAGCTTTCGGTAGCCGGACTACTGTAGCCGTAATAGCCATTCACTTTTTTGGGTGGCCATGTGCGCTGGATAAAACCGAACAGTAGGAATACCATCCCTATGGTTTGCGGGCCGTACAGCCAGTTTATTACTTCTTTCATGTGTTTAAATGTTTTGGTGCTCGTTATTCCGTATGTTGTTTTTGTCGCTAAACGTCTTTTCCAGGTGCCGTTCTGTTTTGGTCAGCAGCACTGCCACACTGGCAAAACAGCTACCCAGGATAGAAATTAAAGTAATAGCAGCAAAAACCTCTTCGGACGTTGGGATGAAGTACAGACCGGCGGCGGTAATAACCCCTATCGCGATCAGCACCCAGCCTAAATTGATCATTAGGTTGGCCGAGTAGCGGTTGGCCTCGTCCCAGGCCTGCTGGTTTTGCATGGACGCCGTTGTGCGGTAGCCGTACAGGCTATTGATCTTTTTAGGCTGCCACTTTTTTTGCAAAGAAGCGGCTATCACAAATATGATCCCGATGAGGTGCGGTCCTACAAAAAGTCCGGCTAATTCTTTATCCGTCATATCAGATCAGTTTGCTGCCGTTAGGCACGGGTTTGTCAACGGCCGATAGTACAATATCGCCGTTCTCGTCGGCCAAACCCGTCACCAAAAACTCCGACATAAAGTTAGCTATCTGCTTTTTAGGGAAGTTGGTGACGCCTATGATCTGGCGACCGATCAATTCGTCCTTAGTGTAATGCTTAGTGATCTGCGCGCTGGACCAGCGGATGCCGTATTCGCCAAAATCTACCTGTAATTTATAGGCCGGTTTACGCGCCTCGGGGAAATCCAGTACCTGCAACACGGTGCCTGCTCTTAACTCTACTTTCTCAAAATCGTGCCATGAGATGGTTTCCATAGCGCAAGATAGCTATTTTCCGCCCTTGGCTATAAATGCTTTTATGGCTTTTTGCGCATCAGGCGATGCCATATTGTAAACCACTTTGTCGTAAGCCTTAAAGTCGACACACCAGGGATAAAGGAATTTGGCGCAGGCCAACTTATACTCGTCGGTCGCGAATTGATTCAACAGTTTTAATTCCTGGGCTACGGTAATGCCATCTGCATTGTTCTGTACGCCACCTTTCACAACGTCCAGTTTACGGTAGTCGCCGTTCTGATTCTTCATGGACATTAAGATGCTTTCTATAGCCATATCGCTCATGGCCAGGGTAGGGCGCTTTTTAGGCGGCCTGGCAAAGGTAAATGCCGAAAAAGTGAACAGGGCGATAATAGCGATCAGAGGTTTCATATCCGCAATAGTTTGATATACTAATATCGCTTATTTTCTGATAGTTATGGCATGTATATCTTTAACCTCGATGATCGTGCTTTGATAACCATGCAAAGTAACCTGTATCATCGCATCAGCCACTTGTTGCAAGGTGGAAATACTGTTAGGGAACAGCACTTTAATGATCGGCACCATCCATGATAGCCACCAATATAATTTGTTGACATTCTTAGCACCTTTGGTAGGTGTCATCACTCCCGGGCGAAAGTTGAACACTTGTTTAAAAGGAAGTTTGGCTATATCATTTTCGGTCTTGCCTTTAACACGCGCCCAGCGGGTCTTGCCCTGTTCGGTGCTATCGGTGCCGGCGCCTGATACGTAGCAAAAGGTCATCTCCGGATTACGTTTGGCCAATGTTTCGGCTACATGCATGGTGAGCGTATAGGTCATGCGGTAATAAGTATCCGCATCAACCCCTACTGACGATATCCCCAGGCAAAAATAGCAAGCATCGTAGCCCGTCAATTGCTTTTCGATGGGTGATATGTCGAAGAAATCAGCATGAATGATCTCTTTCAACTTAGGGTGACTGAACCCGCTCGGTTTCCGGTTAACGATCAGCACTTCAGCCACCTCATCGCGAAGCAAACACTCTTGCAACACACCTTCGCCTACCATGCCGGTAGCGCCTGTAATGATCACCTTTAGTTTTTTCATATTGCCACGTTAAGCTATATTATCACGATAGGCGCATGCGGTTCGGACGAATGATCTAATAGTTCACATACCGTTCCTCAAAACTGCCATCGGCGTACAGATCTAACAATCCGTAAACGGGAGCGGTCTCGCGGCGGTTACCTTCCCACCAGGCACCGCTTACCGCACCGTCACAAATATAGGTAACGTTATTATAAACCAATTTCTCGCGCAGGTGGATATGCCCGCTCAGGCATAACTTTACGTTAGGGTGTTTATAAAACAGGCTGATGATCTTAGTCGTATCGGTGTGCATATCGCCGCCGTACATGGTCCAACGGTTGATGATGTTGTCTTCGATGAGGTTAGTAGCGGTTAGAATTGGGATGTGTGACATCACCAATATTGGCATGTTCTTATCCGTCTGCTCCAATTCTTTTTGCAACCAGTTAAATTGCTCGTCACCTAATTTGCCGATATACCAGGTATTGTCAACATCTAAATGGACACTATCTAAGATAATGAACTTCCAGCCGCCTTTGATCATGCTGGAATACGACTTGGTTAATTGCAGTTGATCTAAAGAATATTGCTTGCCGTAAACTGCTTGCCCTTTATTATTCTCGTTCCACCAGATGTCATGATTGCCCAAACAATAATGTACCGGCAGGTTACAATCGGCTTTAAGGGTATCCTTCATCAGCTTCCATTGCGCGTTGATGACATCAATATTCTCCTTATTCATATCGAACACGATATCACCGCCATTCAAAATAAAGTCAACCTTGGGCGACTGCTTTTGTACATGGTGCAGGCAATTTACAAAACGCTTCGGCGCATCAAATTTATTCTTTAGGTGAATGTCGGTAAGGTGAGCCACTCTTAATACTGGTTTCTTTGTCGCGTTGATGTCACTACCTAAGGTTAGCGAGGGTGCTAACAGTAAGCCCCCAAGATTTTTTAGTGCCGATCTTCTTTCCATCTTTTGAATTTGGTGGAGCGAAGGTAGTAGCGGGATGTTTGGTTTGTGTTTTGGTTTTGTGAAGTTATTGGGAGGCAAAAGTTTGAGCAGTGCGATAGATCTAACTTTGCGTGATAAGCCCGAGTCTCCCCGCTTGAGCGAGGATGCGCTGAACGATGATGAAGCAGAACCATTCATAGGGGTGTGTCCTTTCGCCGACTGTGCAACTGAAGGACACACCCCTGACCCCGCTCAAGCGGGGAAGCGAGACTTAAAAGCAAAGAAAAAGCCCGACTCGTCGAGCCGGGCTTAAAGTGAATATGCTAACTCCCCTTTAGGGGGCCGGAGGGCTAAACGCCCAACAATAATCTTGCAGGATCTTCCAACAGTTGCTTAACGCGTACCAGGAAGCTTACCGACTCGCGACCGTCGATGATGCGGTGATCATATGATAATGCTAAGTACATCATCGGGCGGATCACTACCTGACCGTTCACTGCTACCGGGCGCTCAATGATATTGTGCATCCCTAAGATAGCCGATTGCGGCGAGTTGATGATCGGGGTCGACATCATCGAACCGAACACACCACCGTTAGTAATGGTGAAAGTACCGCCGGTCATTTCTTCGATAGTCAGTTTACTTTCGCGGGCTTTACCTGCTAATACTACGATCGCTTTTTCGATCTCGGCCAAGCTCATCGCGTCAGCGTTACGGATAACCGGAACTACCAGACCTTTAGGGGCCGATACCGCGATAGAGATATCTGCAAAGTTGCTGTAAACAACCTCTTCGCCTTCTATACGTGCACCAACGGCAGGCCATTCTTTTAGGGCCTCGGTAACGGCTTTGGTGAAGAAGGACATAAAGCCCAGGCCAACACCGTGTTTCTCTTTAAATTTATCTTTGTACTTACCGCGCAACTCCATGATCGGTTGCATATCAACCTCGTTAAAGGTGGTCAGCATGGCGGTCTCGTTCTTAACCGCAACTAAGCGGCGGGCAACGGTCTTGCGCAGATTCGACATTTTTTCGCGTTTCTCGCCACGGGCATCAGCCTTAGCAGGAGCGCTTGGCGCAGCTGCAGGAGCAGCCGGTTTAGCGGCAGGAACTTCAGCAGGTTTCTGTGCGCCGATAGCATCACCTTTAGTGATACGGCCACCAACACCCGATCCGCTTACGCTTTCAGGAGCGATGCCTTTTTCGGCTAATATTTTACCGGCAGCTGGTGATGGTGTACCCGCAGCGTATCCGCTACCACCGGCAGCAGGAGTTGCAGCAGGCGCGGCACTTGCCACAGGAGCAGGTGCGCTGGTTGCAGCAGCCGAAGCAGCGCCACCGGCAGATATCGAACAAACCACAGCACCTATCGGTAACACATCACCTTCTTTAGCGATGGTCTTCAACGTGCCTGTTTGTTCGGCAGTTAATTCAAAAGTTGCTTTGTCTGATTCCAGTTCGGCAATGGCTTCGTCCATGGCTACTGTATCGCCGTCTTTTTTGATCCAGCGTGATAGGGTAACCTCGGTGATCGACTCACCAACGGCTGGTACTTTTACTTCTATCGCGGCGGCAGGTGCAGCAGCAGGAGCTTTTGGGGCCGGAGTTGCGGCAGGTGCAGCCTCAGCTACCGGTGCAGGAGCAGCTTCAGCGGCCGGAGCGGCAGCAGGTGCGCCCGCGCCTTCATCGATCTTAGCTACAGCAGTACCAATAGCGATGGTTTCGCCTTCAGCAACTAAGGTGGTCAACGTGCCTGCTTTTTCGGCGGTCAATTCAAAAGTAGCTTTGTCTGATTCCAGTTCGGCTATTACTTCGTCCATGGCTACAACATCGCCGGTCTTTTTCTTCCAGCTTGATAGGGTAACTTCGGTGATAGATTCGCCAACGGCAGGAACTTTGATCTCTAAACTCATAGTGTTGTGAATAGTTGATTGTGTGATCAGTGAGTGGTTGACGAAGTAGTGAACTACTCACCAACCACCCACGTATAATTTAGTCGGCTACTACCTTGTTCATTTTTTCGGTAGTCGCTTTTATTTTTTCTTTAGCCTCGTTGCTTACCGGCGATTCAAAAGCTTTGCTGATGATATAAGCCTGTTGCGACGCGTGTTGTTTAGCGTAACCTGTAGCGGTACTCGCACTCTCTTTACGCGATATCACATCCAACTGCAATTCGCTCTTGCGGAATTTGCGCAGCATATATGGCCATGCACCCATGTTCTCAGGCTCTTCCTGCACCCAAATAAAATCGGTAGCGTTGCTGTATTTCGACTTCATTTTTTGCATCGCGATAACCGGTGTAGGGTACAATTGCTCTACACGAACGATCGCTACGTCTTTACGTTTATCGGCTTGCTGTTTATCCAACAATTCGTAATACAGTTTACCTGACACGAACAATACGCGTTTCACTTTCTTATTGTCTACGTAGCTATCGTCAATGATCTCGCAGAATTTACCTTCAGTAAAATCTTTTAACGGGGATACACAAGCCGGGTGGCGCAATAAACTCTTAGGCGAGAAAATGATCAGCGGCTTACGGAAATCACGCTTCAACTGCCGACGCATGATGTGGAAGAAGTTGGCTGGGGTGGTCACGTTCGCCACTTGGATATTGTTATCAGCGCAAAGCTCCATAAAGCGTTCGATACGGGCAGATGAGTGCTCCGGACCTTGCCCTTCAAAACCGTGCGGCAACAACATCACCAAACCATTACCACGCTGCCATTTAGTTTCAGAACTGGCAATGTACTGATCGATGATGATCTGCGCACCGTTCACAAAGTCGCCAAATTGGGCTTCCCAAATGGTCAGCGCGTTAGGGTTAGCCAAGGCATAACCATAATCGAAACCAAGGACACCGTATTCAGATAACAATGAGTTATAGATATAAAAAGGTGCAGCACCTTCAATAGTTGCTAACGGAGAATACTCTTCTTCGGATTCAGCCAAAGTCAACACCGCGTGACGGTGAGAGAAAGTACCACGTTTAACGTCCTCGCCGCTTAAACGTACCGGGTGGCCTTCTTTTAGTAGTGTACCGTAGGCCAATAACTCGCCCATGGCCCAATCAAAGATTTGGGTCTGCTCCACCATTTTCTTACGGTCGTCAAACAGCTTCTCTATCTTTTTAAAGAATTGCTTTTCCTTAGGTAAATTGGTGATGGTTTTACCGATAGCTAATAATTCAGCTTCAGGCACGGCGGTATCTTGCGATGCTGCAACCTCTTTATCGGTAGCCAGGTGAAAACCTTGCCATGCGCCTAAGAACATCGGGCGGCTTTCTATCACCTTATCCTCTGCCTTGCTTGCGTCAAGGTCGGCCTGTAAAATGGCGCGGAAATCACTTTCTATCTTTTTGGCAGCGGCATCGTCAATAACGCCTTCGGCCAATAGTTTTTGTTTGTAGATCTCTAACGGATTAGCATGCGCCTCTATCGCCTTATATAATAAAGGCTGAGTGAACTTAGGCTCGTCCGACTCGTTATGGCCGTATCTGCGGTAGCACAAGATATCGATGAACACATCACCGTTAAATGCCTGGCGATATTCCATAGCCAGGTTGATCGCATAAGCCAAAGCCTCAGCATCATCACCATTAACGTGGAAAACGGGCGCTAAAACGGTCTTGGCAACATCGGTACAGTAGGTACTGCTCCGGGCGTCTTTATAGTTGGTGGTAAAACCGATCTGGTTATTGATCACCACGTGGATGGTACCACCGGTACGGTAACCTTCCAGGCTTTCCATCTGCAACACCTCATATACGATACCCTGACCGGCAACCGAAGCGTCGCCATGGATCAGTATAGGGGCTATCTTGTTATGATCACCGTTGTATTTAAAGTCGATTTTAGAGCGCGTTAAACCTTCAACCACCGGGTCAACCGTTTCCAGGTGCGATGGGTTAGGGCAAAGGCTCAGGTGAACTTTTTTGCCGTTAGTTTGGATATCCGTAGAGTATCCTAAGTGATACTTCACGTCGCCACCATGCGGAGAATCGGCATCGTAGTTCTTACCCTGGAATTCGGCAAAGATCTCTTTGTACGATTTTTCCATGATGTTGGCCAATACGTTTAAACGGCCGCGGTGAGCCATACCGATGGTAAACTCTTCAATACCCAACTCAGCACCTTTAACAATGATCGAGTTAAGGGCCGGGATAAGCGCCTCGCCACCTTCTAACGAGAAACGTTTTTGACCAAGGAACTTGGTACCTAAAAAGTTCTCGAAACCAACCGCCTGATTCAGCTTACCAAAGATCTGTTTCTTTTCGTCGGCAGTAAAGTTCGGCGTGTTGCGTTTGCTTTCCATGCGCTCCTCAAACCACTTGGTCTTGATGGGGTTACGCAGGTATTTATATTCGGCACCGATAGGTCCGCAGTAGGTCTGCTCCAAAACGGCACGGATATCTTTTAATTTAGCGGGACCGATCCCCAGCTCGATACCGGCATTAAATACGGTATCCAGATCAGCATCGCTCAAGCCGAACACTTCCAGTTCTTTACCAGGAAAGTGCTGACGGCGTTCGCGCACCGGGTTAGTTTTGCTGAACAGGTGACCGCGCTGGCGGTACCCGTGTATCATATTCAACGCGTTGATCTCTTTCAGCGCGTGCTCAGAGTTTGGTACAGGCGCGTCGGCGGCTGTAACACCATCCCCTCCGCTTTGTCCAAATTCAAATCCTTCAAAAAATTTTTGCCACCCAAAGTCGACTGACTCAGGGTCTTGTTGGTAAGCGTCGTAGAGGCCGCTGATATAGTCGGCATTGGCGCTGTTAATATAATTTAAGCGATCCATGTAAAATTGATCTGTAAAGACCCTGCAAAACTAAAACAATAAACCCGAACGCTGAAAAATAATATTGGAGAAAAAACACCAATATGTCTGCAAACTGACTGTTTTTCAAGCGGGACGTAAAAAAATATACCGATTGGTCTTTTAATTCGATACACTATCTCCTTTTAAACGGATTTTGGGAGGAAATGATTGCGGGGATGGGAGATTTATTTTTAGTTGGGATCAATCGCCACCGGATGCCAGTTGTGCCCGCAATGGCGGCACTGTTTTGCATGTGGCGTGCGGGCTAACTTTTTGCAGATCGGGCATAAATTAAATAATACATCATTAGGACGCTCGGTTAATATACGCTCCGCACAGGTTAGCATAAATTGGATATAACCTTCACTCAAATAATTCAATACGATGGGGTCATCCGTTAACCAGCCCACCTTCATATACATACGCCTGAGCGGGGTATTGCCTTGGTCTTCTAACTTTAAGGTAGAATGATAATGCTTGAGGGCCTTTTTCTCGGTTAAAGAAAGCAAGTTTGAATAGTGTACAAAGATATATTCTGCTTTTTCGAGGGTGATATCAGGCATAGCGGTTTAAAGATAATGGTTTATTGGCGACATTGCAAAGGTCCTGCCTCGGCGTAGACTCACCCCGGCGACGCTGCGGTGGCCGTTGCCCTTTCTTCGCCCTCGGCGGAAAGAGGGCGGGGAGGCTGTTAATTATTGTTTGATATATATCGCAGATCCACAAGTTGACTGCTATGCCCCAAGGAGGGAGGTGTTCTTTATGCCCTTTGCATTGAGATCGCTCTTAACCCTCCCAATATGAAGAATGCATGAATTCGCCTCACGGTCAAAACTATTAGTCAAAATTTACCGTTCCGTTTTTACGTAACTTAGTAATACATTTTCCTGTTGGCGTTATGAGATCCATTAAAAGCATTTGGGGTTTGGCCGGTCTGGTGTGCGCTGTAGCGTTGCTGGCCTTTATTCGTGCGGACGACGATCCCATCAAAAAGATAGTTACCCAGCTAAGTAAATGGGCCGACGAGCAGCCACAGGAAAAAGTGTACCTGCATCTGGATAAACCTTTTTATGCCACCGGCGAGGATATCTGGTTCAAGGCTTACGTTACCGTCGGCGATAAGCACCAGCTATCGGCCCTGAGCAAGATCCTCTATGTCGACCTTATTAACGACCGCGACTCGATCAAACAAAGTCTTAAGCTAATGGTGAGTAATGGCATAGCCTGGGGTGACTTTTCGCTTGCAGATACCTTAAGGGCGGGCAACTATCGCGTACGCGCCTACACCAATTACATGCGCAATGCCGGCGGCGACTATTTTTTTGACAAGACGTTGGTGATCGGGAACGTGGCCGGCAATGCCGTCTACACCAAAACTAATTTTACTTACGTCAACGCTAACGGCAAACCGCAAGTGAATGCCACCATCACTTATGCCGACCTGAACGGTAAACCTTACGCCAATAAAGAGGTCAGCTACGAGGTGCAAGGCACCAACGCCAACATCGCCAAAGGCAAGGGCACAACCGATGCTGCCGGGGCGCTCCGGGTCAGCTTTAGTGGTCAGGCCGAACAACGGTCGGCACGTATAGTAACCACTATAAAGTATGCCGATAAAAAGAGCGATGTGCAGGTAGTGCCGGTGAAGGCATTGTCTAACACGGTCGATGTGCAATTCTTCCCAGAAGGAGGCACTATGGTTGCCGGATCGCGCACCAAGGTCGCTTTTAAAGCAACCGGAGCGGATGGCCTGGGTGTCGACGTAACCGGGACGATCAAAGACAATAACAATGCCGACGTTGCCGCCCTTGGCCGATCGCACTACGGGATGGGTTTTGCTATGCTGACACCCGAAACAGGTAAAACCTACAAGGCTGTAGTTAAACTGCCGGATGGTTCGGAGCAGACGATCAACCTGCCTGCCGCCGCGGCTACGGGCTACAATATGGGCGTGTTCGAAACCGATAAAGAGAATATCCTGCTGCGGATAGGTGCAAGCAAGCAATTGGCCGATGCAGGCAATACCTCCATTAGCGTGGTGGCGCAGCAGAATGGCCATATTTATTACGCGGCCAATACGCTGATCAATAAAGCCAGCCTGACGGCAAGCATTCCCAAAAACCGTTTCCCGACAGGGATCGTGCAATTCACCATGTTCTCGTCGGCCGGCGAGCCGTTGGCTGAGCGTTTGCTTTTTGTAAGGAATGATGACCTGATGAAACTGAGCATCGGTACGGATAAGCAGACCTATGCACCACGCCAAAAGGTGAACTTAACAGTGGGGGCAAATACCCCGGGTGGTCAACCGTCGGTAGGGACGTTCTCGGTAGTGGTGATAGACGAAAGTAAGGTGCAGGTTGACGAAGATGACGAAACCACCATCCTCAACAACATCCTGCTGACCAGCGACCTGAAAGGTTATATAGAAAAGCCCAACTACTATTTTAACAAACCTACCGAGCAAACCAACGCCGATCTGGACGCGTTGATGCTGACCCAAGGCTATCGCCGCTTTGCCTGGAAACAGATCCTGAGCGATGTGTTCCCGCCGATAGCGTTTAAGGCCGAGCAAGAGATCACGATATCGGGCACCGTAAAAAGTGGTAAACAGCCTGCCCCGGGCGCAAAAGTAACGCTTTTCACTACGGCCAGTGGTCCGTTCATTTTAGATACCGTGGCCGATGCGGATGGCCGTTTCGTTTTCAAGGATATGATCTTTAAGGACAGTATCCGCTTTGTGATACAGGCACGTACCGCGAAAGGGGGCAAAAATGTGGAGATAGAAATGGATGACATAGCTGCCCCGGCTACCGGCGCCAACCGTAACGCGCCCGATCTTGTGGTGGGCCAAAGCGATGTGCTGAGTACTTATCTGTTGAACAGCAAGAACCAGTATCTGCAGGATATTAAATACGGTTTGGGCAACCACGTAACGGTATTGAAGGAAGTGGTGATAGCCGAAAAGAAAAAGACGATGCAAAACTCGGCCAATTTAAATGGCGGGGGCAATGCCAACCAGATCCTTAAAGCCGATGACCTTTCCACCTGCCCAACGCTGGACATGTGCCTGAACGGCAGGCTTAACTTTGTGATGTTCCGCGGCGGGATACCTTACTCTACCCGTACGCCTAATGTGCCCATGACCATTGTGCTCGACGGTATGCCCATGGGCAGTAATTTTGGTTTGGATAACATTGTGACGCAGGACGTAGAGACCATTGAGGTGCTGCGTACCCCGCAATACACCAATATTTACGGTACACAGGGGAATGGCGGTCTGCTGGTGATCACCAGTAAACGCGGAGGTTCGTCGGCCAATAGTGCCAATTACCGGTACGCCCCCGGACTGATCACCTATGCGCCAAAAGGCTATAATACGGTGCGCGAGTTCTACGCACCAAAGTATGATGCGCCAAACAATGGCCCGGCCATGGCCGACTACCGCTCTACCATTTTCTGGGCGCCAAACCTGGTGACAGGCAAGGATGGTAAAGCTACGACAAGCTATTTCAATGCCGACGGCAAGGGCAGCTACCGAGTGGTGGTTGAAGGCATTGATGCCGATGGCAACCTTGGGCGACAAGTGTTGCGGTATAAGGTGGAGTAGGGTTGCTTCAGTGAGCAGTGATCGGTGACAAGTGACCAGGTATGTTAGTGAAGAATACATGGGATCTAAGAAATGTCGATCCAGCTACTGCTCACTGATCACAAATTAACTGGTTAACTGATCACCTAAAAACCCTAACTTTGTACTAATTATGCCGACCGAAGTTCAGGAAGAAACATTTACACTTGAAGAGATATTGGCGGGGCTGAAAGAGATGCACCGCCTGATCCTGTGGAACGATGACCACAACACCTTCGACCATGTGATCCATTGCATGATGAAATACCTCGACTATAACGAATCTCAAGCCGAAAAGATAGCCTGGAAAGTGCATAACGAGGGCAAGTGCGCCGTGCTGGAAGGCTCGTTCACCGAGATGGAGATCTACCGCAAGATCCTTCAGCAGGAGGGTTTGACGGTATCGGTGGATTGATGATCGTGTGGCTTCTGTTTTTCGTATCTTGAATATAAATTGAGAGGGGCGGTGTCACTCTAAGCCTGCCGAAGGGCGACGTGCGCTGGGTATGACCGATGTGCATGGTCACTACTTGCATAGTGTCAAGCCCACCGCACCATGGTTCGACAAGTTCACCATGACGCTCTCCAAAAGCATAACTATTCCGCATTCAACTCATCCCAGTACTCCACCGCGCGGCGGTAGTGCGGGATCACGATCGAGCCACCCACCAGGTTGGCTATCATAAATACTTCGTTCATTTCGTCGTGGTTCACGCCGGCTTCGTGGCATTTGCCAAGGTGATATTTAATGCAGTCATCGCAGCGGAGCACCATTGAGGCTACTAATCCTAATAGTTCCTTGGTCTTTACGTCCAGCGCGCCATCGGCATAAGTGGTGGTGTCCAGCGCGAAAAAGCGTTTGATATTGGTATTGGCCGACTCCATAATGCGGTCGTTCATCCGCGTGCGGTAGCTTTCAAATTCGTTGATCAGTTGTCCCATATTAATGAGTGGTTGATTGAATGTTCCTTGATCGGATACATCGCCGCCACAATGTTCGCTAAAAGAACGGGAAACTTAACAAAGGTTAACGTAATTTATTTACTAATATTTTTGGTAATTTGAAATTGATCTTGTATCTTTGATAGACCCAAACAACCGAAATAACAATTCACTCAACCACTCATTCAATAATTCATTACCCATGCTATCTCTATCTCCCAACATTTTTACTAACGATATTAACGGCACTGTCGCTTTTTATCAGCAATTAGGTTTCACTACCACCATGTCTGTGCCCGAAGAAGGCGAAGATCTGGTGTGGGCCATGATGACCAACGGCGCTGTTAACATCATGTTCCAAAGCTTTGAAAGTTTGGGTGAAAGCCTGCCTGATATATCGCGCGGTAACGGTGGTTCACTGTTATTTTATATCAAGGTGAACCAAGTGGTCGAATTTTTTGGAGAGATCAAAGACAAAGTGACCGTGTTGCAAGGGCTGGAAAAGACCTTTTATGGCGCGACGGAGTTCTCTATCAAAGATAATAACGGCTATGTACTGACCTTTGCCGAACACGAGGATTAAGTCTTAAGTCGGGAGTCTAAAGTCTTAAGTCAAAAGTTTGATGAAAAAGCTAAACCATGGGGACATTTAGAGAACTTACAGCTTATCGCAAAGCATTTTCTCTTTCGATGGAGATATTTGAACTGACTAAGAACTTTCCGAAAGAGGAAACTTACAGTTTGATCGATCAGATCAGGCGTTCTTCCCGTTCCGTATTTAGCTCTATCGCGGAGGCTTACAAGAAAAGACGCTATCCGAACCACTTCATTAGCAAACTAACTGACTCCGATATGGAAAACGGTGAAACGCAAGCTTGGCTGGACGCATCTTTAGCTTGCTGCTATATTTCGCGAGAGCAATACGACGACTTAAATAAGAAAAGCGAAGAGGTAAGTTACCTTTTGATCTACATGATCAACAACCCTGAAAAGTTCAAATAAACACAGATAATATGACTTCGGACTCAAGACTTAAGACTTCTGACTTGAAGCGCTGTACCTGGTGCGGAACCGACCCGCTCTACATGAAGTATCATGATGAGGAATGGGGTAAACCCGTGCAGGATGATGAAACACTTTTCGAGTTCCTGATCTTGGAATCGGCACAGGCGGGATTAAGCTGGATAACCATTTTGCGTCGGCGCGAAAATTACCGCAAAGCGTACGCTGGATTTGATGTGAAAAAAGTTGCCGCGTTTGACGAGGCAGATGTCGAAAGATTGATGGCCGATGAAGGCATTATCCGCAATAAGTTAAAAGTGCGGTCGAGTATTAGGAATGCGCAACTGTTCATTGATATCCAAGAGGAGTTTGGCTCGTTCAATGATTATTTATACGGCTTTATGCCGGGTGGAAGACCTATCGACAATGCGCCCCGGTCGGGTGGCATCCCGGTGTCTACTGATGTTTCGGACGCTATCGCTAAGGATATGAAAAAGCGGGGTTTCAAATTCTTTGGTACTACTATTTGCTACGCTTTTATGCAGGCCACAGGTATGGTGAATGATCATTTGGCAAATTGTGATTTTAGATAAGAGCATCTGTTGCGATCATCAGTACTAACGGGATGGGAGCCACATTCAAGATTGTCCAAAGACTATCCCAAAGCGTTGCTTTCCTGTTGTATATAGCATAGATCTCGTGTCGGTATCTATGCGACGTAAATATGGGATATACACCAGTGATCAACTTAATGATCAGCATAGCAGTCCATATATAAACGTATACGATCATTGGCACATATAAATGCCTCACTTCTCTATTGCCATAGAGTAAACGGACGTGGGCGAAGCCGAACTCTAATAGATACGCGCTGATGGCCAACAAAGCACATATGCAAGACAATGCTATATTGATCTTAGTAATGGTTATTCTGTTAAAGTATTGGGTGCAGATCAACATAGACAAGCCTATGCTTAATATGTTAAAACTTAGATGCTGCTCTTCAATGTTGTTAGTGAAAATACCGATAAGCAGCAATGTTACCGGGACGATAACAATAAACGCATCCCAAAATGTAACGCGAAGGCTTTTTGATTCGCGTTTTCCGTTCTTTAATTTCCGGGTGCCTTTTTTACGATAATCGTCAATGATCAACTCGATTGGTAAAGCCATGAAGAATAAAGCAAGGCTTATCACTCCAAATATTGATAGTGCTGACATGCGATAGGATGCGCTTGTTTACTTCCTAACCAAACTCGGCAAAACCCCTCTGGCAAAGATATTGGGGTGTTTTTTAATGGCAGCTTCATAATCATCCAGCATGGAGTTGAAGGCTTTGGCCTTCGGGTTGGGTTGCCCCTCTACCTGGTATTGGAAACTGTAGCCCATAAAAGAGCGGATCAGGAAAGCCTTTAGGTCAAGGTCCACGCCGGTATCGTTAAACAAAGCGCCGATGTAGCTTTTATCTAACAGGTAGTCTATCCCAACGTTGGATGATAATTGGTTCACTATTTTAAAGCTAAGGACTTTGGCGGCGGCATCGCCATATTTATCAGCGGTGGCGTTATACCCTCTTATCATTTGCACGATCGGGGCCAGCTCGCCCACCAATTGTTCTTTAGCGTAAAATTTAAAACCTTTAGGCGCATAAACCGGGCCTGTTTTATACATATCTGCATAAAGTGTAAGCGTATCGGTAGTGCCGGGTTTGGTCACTTTAAATAGGTCGTAATTAACGGCGTCTATCATCACGGTCTTGCGTTGGGTAAAGACCGGTACGGTGCCGTCCTCATACAGATACGTTTTTAGGAAACACTCTATCTGGGCCGCTATCTTTTTCTGATCGCTCATGTCGGCCTCGTACGCGCCGATCAGTATCGGGTGTGCCGGGGTGGTGCCGTAACCTGCGGGTGCGTCGCCGGCTGCATGTGGTAAAACAAAGTGATGGAAAAGTTCATCAGATATGGGCCCGGCAACGTCAAGTTTAGTCGGCTCGGCTTGGGTTGCAGCGGGCTGCTTTTGTGGCTCGGTGGCAGTTTGTTTAGCTTTGCTTGCAGGTTTGGTTTGCGCCGACGCGGTAATAGCCAGCAGCATTAGGGGAATCAATAGTCTCAGTTTTTTCATCGTTACAATAAACGGTTCAATCTGCGCATAATTATCAACCTATACAAATAATACCGGGGCATCCTGTTAATTTTGACACACTTTTATTCTATAATTGTAAAGGTCGCCGTAAACAGTGGCCAAAGATCCGATCTGGTTATGAAGAAATTATTCCTGCTTGATGGTATGGCCCTGATCTACCGGGCACACTTTGCTTTAAGTAAATCCCCGCGCTTTACATCGGGCGGATTAAATACATCGGCCGTGATGGGCTTTACCAACACGCTGCTGGATGTGCTGAAAAAAGAAAAGCCAACGCACATGGCCGTGGTGTTCGACACCGACGCGCCGACCGAACGCCATACCGAATTTGCCGATTACAAAGGGCACCGCGAGGCCATGCCCGAGGATCTGAGCAAAGCCCTCCCTTATATCTTTAAAGTGGTGTTAGGCTTCAATATCCCGCTGATCACATCCGACGGTTACGAGGCCGACGACATTATCGGTACCCTGGCCAAAAAGGCCGAGAAGGAAGGTTATCAGGTTTATTGTATGACGCCTGACAAGGATTTTGCCCAGTTGGTGTCCGACAATATCTTCATTTACAAACCTGCCCGTATGGGTAACGATATGGAGATATTGGGCGTGAAAGAGGTATTGGCCAAATGGGAGATCGAAAAGGTAGAACAGGTGATCGATATCCTTGGCCTTTGGGGCGACGCGGTGGATAATATCCCCGGCATCCCGGGCATTGGTGAGAAGACCGCCAAATCGCTGATCAAAACTTATGGGTCGATGGAGAACATCATTGCCAACAGTCATGAATTAAAAGGCAAACAACGAGAAAACGTAGAGAACTTTGCCGAACAAGGCCTGCTATCGAAACGCTTAGCCACCATCAACCTAAATGTTCCTGTAGAACTGGATGAGGCCGGACTGGAAATGTGCGCGCCAAGTAAAGAACTGTTAGAGCCGCTTTTTGCAGAGTTAGAATTCAGGACTTTAGGTCGACGTGTTTTTGGCGATGATTTTAGCGTTACCCAGATCAATGCCGTTGGCGGTACGCAGATAGATATGTTCGGCGCCCCGGTAGCCGAGGGCCGGACTACCATGCAAGTAGAGGTGAAGGACATTGCCGAAGCGCCGCAGAAACCTGCTAAAAATATCCATAATACGGAGCACACTTACCATTTGGTGGATACGCCCGAAAAACGCGCGGAACTGATCGCATTGTTGAGCCAGCAAAGTAGTTTCTGTTTCGATACCGAGACCACGGGCACGGACGCTAATAATTGCGATATGGTAGGATTATCATTCGCAATTAAACCGGGCGAGGGTTGGTACGTGCCTGTAGAGGCCGTACGGGAGGATTGCCAAAAAGTGGTGGATGAATTTAAAGCCGTATTAGAGAACCCTGCCATTGCCAAGATCGGTCAGAACGTGAAATATGACGTGATGGTATTGAAATGGTACGGCGTTGAGGTGAAGGGCGACATTTTTGATACCATGATGGCGCATTACATTATAGATCCGGATACCCGCCATGGCATGGATGTACTATCTGAAAATTACCTGGGCTATACCCCGGTATCGATCACCGAACTGATCGGTCCGAAAGGGAAGAATCAGGGCAGTATGCGCGATGTGGAACTGGAAAAGATCAAAGAATATGCTGCCGAAGATGCTGACATCACCCTGCAACTGAAGAATGTTTTTGAGCCTAAAATAAAAGAAGCTGGGGGCGAAAAGCTGATACACGAGGTGGAACACCCGCTGATCTATGTATTAGCCGATATGGAATATGAAGGTGTCAGGATAGACGAAGGCGCGCTGAAAGAGTTCTCGAGAACCTTAGAGACAGACATTATAGGTCTTGAAAAAACTGTATACGAAAAGGCCGGTGTACGCTTCAACATCGCGTCGCCAAAGCAATTGGGCGAGGTGCTGTTCGAGAAACTGATGCTTGATCCAAAAGCAAAAAAAACCAAGACCGGCCAATACCAGACCGGCGAGGATGTGTTGATGGGCTTGGCCAATAAAAGTGATATCGTTAGAGATATTTTAGATTTCCGTCAGTTGCAAAAATTAAAGTCGACCTATGTTGATGCTTTGCCGCTGATGATCAATAAAAAGACCGGTCGTGTGCATACCTCCTACAACCAGGCGGTGGCTGCTACGGGCAGATTAAGTTCCAACAACCCTAACCTGCAAAATATCCCCATCCGTACCGAACGTGGCCGCGAGGTACGTAAGGCTTTCATCCCAAGGGACGAGAACCACATCCTGGTATCAGCGGATTATTCGCAGATCGAGCTCCGCATTATTGCCGAGATAAGCCGGGATGTGAACATGCGCCAGGCATTTATCGATAACCTGGATATCCACACTGCCACTGCTGCCAATGTTTACGGTGTTGCGCTGGATGAGGTAGATAGCACCATGCGCCGCAACGCCAAGGCGGTTAACTTCGGTATCATTTACGGGCAGTCAGCCTTTGGTTTATCGCAAAGTTTGGGCATCCCGCGTAAGGAGGCTGCCGATATTATTGAGCAGTATTTTATCCAGTTCCCGGGCATCAAGAACTACATGGCGGATACCATGAATTTTGCCCGCGAGAACGGTTATGTGACCACGCTGATGGGCCGCCGCCGTTATTTGCGCGATATCAATTCGGCTAACCAGACCGTACGTGGTTTTGCGGAACGAAATGCGATAAACGCCCCGATCCAAGGTTCGGCCGCGGATATGATCAAGATCGCCATGATCAACATCCAGCGCGAAATAAAAGCACAAGGACTACGCTCAAAAATGACCATGCAGGTACATGATGAGTTGGTTTTTGATGTAGTACGCGACGAGCTGGCCCTGATCAAACCTATCATTGAACACAACATGAAGACCGCCATTAAGACCGAGGTGCCTATTGTAGTAGAAATAGGTACAGGGGAGAATTGGCTGGAGGCGCATTAAGCGAGAAGGAATTCGAAAGGCGGAATGTGAAATGCGAAATGACGTTAATGCAGCGTAGGATTTCCGGCCTATGCATACAAAAAAAGCTTTAAAGTCTCGCTTCCCCGCTTGAGCGGGGTCAGGGGTGTGTCCTTCGTTTGCACGGTCGGCGAAAGGACACACCCCTATTAAAGGTCCTGCCGGATGTTCGTCCGGTGTTTCCCCGCTCAAGCGCTATCGTGTGGACACATCTTTTTAGATGAGAAAATTTCCTTGTCCCAACGGCCTCGGAGAGGCTACCCTTATTCCAATTGCATGTCCGATCTGCGTAGCGCAGAAGGGTAGCACCTACGGCGCATTACTTATTGTCCGGTTCTTTCTACAAACAGGTAGCCCTTACAGGGCAAGAAAAAAATGTGTCCACACGATAGGCTCAAGCGGGGAGACTCAGGCTTGTTCTTCATCGTCAACGGTTGGACCCCATATATAACAGCATCATCTCATCAGACAGCCCATGACAGTTTTACCCCCGGAAGATCGCAGCTTTGGGTAAACCAATTCATTACCAACCTATGGGCATCCATATCTATCGTGCAATGCTGTGCATCTTTTGTGGGGTGCTGATCAACAGCTACGCATCAGCGCAAACCGCTAAAACAACACCGCCCCGCAAATACGACATCGCTGCGTTCCTTTATCCGGCTTACGTAGCCGACGACCCACGCCTGCGCCCGTTCTGGCCTAAAGGTATCGGGGAATGGGAAACGGTCACCAGCGTTCAGGACAGGTTCCCGGGATTTTATTGGGATAGGAAACCGACCTGGGGCACCATCAATGAGGCTGATCCGTCGGTAATGGCGATGGAGATAAACGAGGCTACCAAGCATGGGGTCAACGTTTTTATTTTTGATTGGTATTGGTACGATGGTCGCCCGTTCATGGAGACCACCCTCAACAATGGTTTCCTGAAGGCCGACAATAAGGATAAGATGAAGTTTTACCTGATGTGGGCCAATCACGATGTGGTGAATACCTGGGATGTGCGCTTGAACAAATACAACGAGGATAACGTGATCTGGCAGGGCAAGGTTAGCCGCGATGAGTTCGAGAAGATCTGCAAACGCAACATCGAGAAATATTTTAAGCAACCTAACTATTATAAAATAGACGGCAAGCCGGTGTTCATGATCTACGATATCCCTCAGCTGATATCAGGCCTGGGTGGTATCGAGCAGACTGCGGCGGCGTTGAAGTGGTTTAAAGAAGAGACCATCCGCGCGGGCTTCCCCGGGCTTGACCTGCAGCTGACCATGTGGGGCATCAACCTAAATTATAGCGGCTTTGATGGCAGCAAGACCGAAAAACCGCAGAATGCCTTTGTGAAAAAGTTGGGCTTCACCAGCGCTACACATTATCAATTCGCCCATTTTACCAACGTAAACGAGGATTACCTGAAGATAATGGAGAGCGTAAAGAAAGAATGGGATAACATTGACAAGAATTTTGAACTGAAATATTACCCGCATGTAAGTGTGGGTTGGGATAATAGTCCGCGTACCGGGAGAAGCGCGGTAGTAAAGAACAACACCCCCGCCAACTTTGCCAAAGCCCTGCGCGATGCCAAAGCCTTTGCCGACGCCCACCCCAAGCAAGTGCCGCTCATTACCATCAATAGCTGGAACGAATGGACCGAGACCAGTTACCTGCAACCAGACAATGTTTATGGCTACGGATATCTGAAAGCTATTAAGGAAATTTTTGTTGATCAGAAGTAGACCTTTTGCTATTGTGTAGTCGCCACCGGCGGCTGATACTCAAAAGGCACCTGATCGCCCATTCGTTTGCGGCCCCAATAACCTTGTATCAAAAAGCTGCGGAAGTTGACATAGCTGCCGCGGCTATCGATCACCGCCTCGGGCAGGTACAGATTGATCACCGTACCGTCGTTCGCTAACTGCAGGCGCTTAGCGGTTGAATCAGCTTGAGGGTTGACGGTATAATTGGCCGCTTTTTTAGGGTCGTGCCTAACCATCCACGAGGTAAATTTCATGGAGATGAACGATGTATCGATCACATTAACTATCGTATCAAAGTTTAACGGACGGGGGTCAACAGCAAGCACCCGGCTAATGCCAACCGGTTGCATATAAAGCTGATGTGCCAAAAAACCTTCCTGTTGCACGGTATTATAATACACCGACCGCAAAAAATGTCTTAAAGATCCGGTATATGTTTCCTTTCGGTTCTTTGCCCAAAACTGCTTTTGCTCTTCGGGGCCGTCCAGTTCTTCAAAGCTGGCTTCGCCGTCGTAATTAGCCCGTTTGTTGTTGGTGTTGTATTCGAAATATTTAAGCAGGTAACGAATACGATAACCTAAACGTTTATTCTCAATGATCATAAACTCGTCGGCATCTGCTTTAAGATAGTTCTTTTGCGTACTGAAATTAATGACCCGCGGATTTAGGATGGTGCAACCCTTGCCGTTATCAGACATACCCAAGAATGCTTCTTGAAATATCTTAAAATACTCATCGAAGCGGTCGCCCTTGCCAATTTTTACTTCGTTAAGCATTACGGGCTTCAACTTCATATTTACGGTAACCTCCACCGGTTTTGCATGGATAAGCACGTTTTGACTGTAAGGCGCATAGCCTAACGACTGTACCGACAACTGGTAAGTCCCTGGCTCCAGATAATTAAAGCTGAACTCGCCCGCCTCGTTACTGCCGGTGATACGTTTGGTGCCGCCGATAAATACCGTAGCCGAGTGGAGCGGGTGCCCTTTATCATCCAGCACTTTCCCCGAAAGTGTATAGGTACCCTGGCCAATGGCAAGGTTGGTAATTAAAACAAAAACGACGAAAAGCAGGCGTTGCAGGTTAGGTCTCATAAATAGGTTGATGAAGGGAAACAGGTTAAAGGTAGTACGTTATAAGGTATTTAACAAAAAGTAGCTCAAGAGGTTTAACAACATTATTCAATAGCTGCTGCCTATCATCTGCACATTTTTCATTTGCATATCAAAGATCGTCCGTTTACTGATCCGCAGCGGCCATATACTGTTTGTGCATTGCCGCCCCGGTGCCTAATTGGCAGCTTTACATCAGCAAAACAAATATTAACTTAACACCGATCAGATCATGAAGAAAATTAGCAGACTTATAACATTATTGATCTTAGTTGCCGGGCTTACCGGGCGCGGCGTATATGCCCAGGGCAATAAACAGAAAGAGTATAGCGACACCGTAACAGTTGATACTACAGCTTCCCGTAAAGCGCATAAACTTATCGAGTACAGAAGAGGTGAGCAGATCAATGCTTTGAGAAAAGACCATTATTTTCAACATTCTCTCTTTGATGAAATTTTGGGTGTCCGTTATAATGGCGGTGTGCGTTCGGCCGATTTTGAGGTTTACGAAGGGACTACCATCGGCCGAAGTGTGATCATAAGCGGAGTTTGCCCTGTAGAGTTTTCGGCGCTGGGCATTACACCGCAAACCGCCGCCGACTTTCTTTACCACGTGGTATTAGACGACCGCAAAGAACTGGTAGGTTGGACCAAACCTTCGGTATTTAAAAACACACCCGATGGAACGGCTTATGCCTACTTGGGAAAATTTAGTTATCCTGGGCATTTATTGAAGATAGAGATACAAAGCGTAAAAAATTATGCCCGCCGAGGCCAGTTTACCGTAGACTGGCGAAAAATTTCAGCGCCCAAAGTTAGTGGTACCATTCAATATATCTCGCGACGGTTCCCGATACCGGATAACGAGTTGATCGGCAGAAGCTTGACCGAGCTTAAACAAGTAACGGTCCCGATCGCTAAGACATGGGTGAACAGTAAATGGAGAATAGATAAAGAGAAGACCGTTGTGACCGATTTTTTAGCGACCACCGACAAGAACGACCCGAAACTTCGCCTGGCCGATTCAATTAAAAAATTACTATTCCTGATCAATAATTCGTGGCGGCCATATTATTATAAAGTGAGTTTGAAACGTACGGTGGATGGCATTACCGACAGCATTAACCTTGGCCAGACAACTTATGGGTTTGAATTATATAAAGAGTTTTGGGACAGACCGGGGGAATACCGGATCTACTTCACCCCCAAACTGGTCAAACCGGGCGGTAACCCGATCATCCTCCGGCGGGATCTGGCTACCAGTATTAAATTCACTGTTCTGCCCGCACTCTCGCACACTTATACTTTGCCTTTAAAAACGGTAGCCTACATTGTGCTTATCATTGTAACTACCGGGGCATTCATGTTCGTAATGTACCGCTCAGGGCAAAAACGTAAGCTGGCGGCCGAGGCAAAAGATAAGCAAGTGGCTATGCTGCAGCTGGCATCGGTGCGCTCGCAACTGAACCCGCATTTTATATTCAATGCCCTGGCGGGGATACAGAACCTGATGAACAAGAATGAGGTTGAGAACGCTAACAAGTACTTGAGCCGCTTTGCCCGCCTCACCCGCAATATTTTGGATGATGGAAATAAAGAACTAACATCGATAGAAAAAGAGACCGCCTTGCTCACCGATTATCTGCAAATGGAGCAGACCCGCTTTGGTTTTAGTTTCAGTATAGATGTAGATGCGAATGTAGACCAGCTGACCGAAATACCCGCCATGCTGTTACAACCCTTTGCCGAGAATGCGGTAAAACACGGGGTTTCGGCACTAAAAGATAAAGGCATTATCAAAATAAGTATCACTAAACAAGGCCCTGATCTGCTGCTGACCGTACAGGATAACGGCAGTGGTTTTGCAAACGACCAGGCCGATGGCATGGGCTTTAAACTATGCCGCGAGCGTATTGCTCTGCTGAACACCATTTACAAAAAGAGCAGTATCTTGCTTAAACAAACCAGCGGCAACGCGGGTACGTTGATCAGTATTGAATTGAGGGGTTGGGTGTAATTCCTGTATCAAGTTTATTTTACCACAAACGTCACAAAGGTTTTCACAGAACACAATGCTGTTTATGCGATAGAAGGCCTTTGTGACCTTTTTGGTTAAATTCAACAACGCAAGACAAAAAATGAGATCCATCATCATAGACGACGAAATATCCAATCAGGAAAACCTGCAGCAATTACTGCAAACCTATGCTCCTGATGTGCAGGTTTGTGCCTTAGCCGATGATGTTGATAGTGGTCTGAAAGCGATCCGCCAACACGGGCCGGATCTGCTGTTTTTGGATATTCAGTTGCATGCGCGATCCGGCTTTGATCTGCTGAAGGAACTGGCGGATGCGGACATGGAAGTGATCTTTGTGACGGCCTATGACCAGTACGGCATCCAAGCGGTCAAGTTCGCCGCATTGGATTATCTGCTAAAACCTATCGATATAGACGAACTAAAAGCGGCCGTTGCCAAAGCCCGTGAAGCTATCCAGAAAAAGCGTAAGAACGACCGGCTGGAATATCTGTTAGACTATCTGCGCGATGACAACAAAAACCAACCGCGCATTGCCCTGCCGCTATTTGGCGAGACCCGTTATGTGAACATTGCCGACATCATGCGTTGCGAGGCGGATAATACCTATACCCGTTTTGTACTGCAAAGCGGCGAACAGGTGATCGTATCTAAAACCCTTAAGGAGTATGCCGATATGCTCGGCAGGCACAATTTCCTCAGACCGCATCAGTCGCACCTTGTTAACGCGGCCTTTATTAAAAGCTGGCTGAAAGAGGATGGGGGCAGTTTACTGCTGACCGACGGCACCAAGATCCCGGTATCTAAACTGAACCGGGATAAAATGCGGGAGGCCTTGGCGGGCGTGTTTAAACTGTAACGGACGGCTAAGGAACGATCGTAATGTCATATATTGCCGATGGGGTGCTCGTGTTCAATGTGGGTGAACCATTCTTCCAAATTTCGGCATAGATGTTGGCTGCGTCCCCAGCTTTTTTATAATACCCTCCCACATAAACATTGTCGCCTTGTACTGCGATACATGTAGCGTTAGCACTGTTAGGGATCACCGTACTTATCCCGTTCTTCCAATACAGGCCGGTAGCCCCACCGTATGAAAGGCCCGATACGTAAACGTCGCTCCCTTGAACAACCACATGCGAGGTAACTGTATTAAGCAATGTAGTATTAAGCTTAGTTAAAACACCGTTCTTCCATATTACCGGCTCGGCAGAGAACGGCGGAGAAACAGCTGTAGCTGCACCCGAAACGCACCCAATAATATAAACGTCGGTGCCACTCACGGCCAACTCGGTAGCAACAGCCGTGTACGCATCATGGGGCAAAGCATGGAAAACCCCGTTCTTCCAATAACAGGGTGCCTGCTTTGGGAGCACCAAATTATAATAGCCGCTTATATAAACATCGTCGCCTATTAAGGCTACACCTGTTGCAGTGGCATCGCGGCCGTTAGCGTCAAGCTTGGTCATCACACCGTTCTTCCAGTAAACGGCATCGCCGAACAAATTAATACCCCTTTGCGTATAGCCGACAACATATATATCATTACCTTTTACAGCAATGTCGGTGGCTGCTGTCGGGTAAGTATGCGTGTCGCTCAGTACTGTCAAACCGCCATTTCTCCAATAGCATGCTGCCCCATACAAACCTTTGCTGTTGATCCCGCTAACGTACATTACTGTATCTTGTATCACTACATCTTCTGCACTAACAAATTGAGATCTTAAAGACATTTGGGTGTCCTTCCATATCGCCGTCTGTTTGGTTTGTATCCCCATTACTGTTGCCGGTACCTCGCCAACGGCATACACGCCTGAGGGTAACTTAGGCGGGGTAACCACCGGCGGGGTGACAGGAGGAGTTACCCCGTCACTGTCACCATTCTTTTTACAGGAAAAGCATATGGAAATAATGGTGATCAGCGTCAAGGTCTTTAAAGTATGCTCTATTTTGTACATCATAAGGGTTGCATAGATGAATATACCAAATTTCTGCGCCATCGCAAAATTGTCGTATGGAAGGTACTATTTTATCACAAGTATATCAAATATCCGTGAGCGATCTGTCCCTGAGTTGTGGCTGAATAACTGTAGGCCGTTCTTCCAGTAAGTGGCAAAGTTCTCGCCAACGTTAACGTTGGTCCGCAAAGCGCCGCCAATAAATACGTCAGGGCCATCTAAGGCTATAGCCATACCATATTCGCTATTGGTGATAGCGGTCATTGTGCCATTTTTCCAATATAGGGCCAGATCAGAGGTGCCGGTCGCCGTGCCTGCAACATAAATATCGTTGCCGCTGACAGTAATAACATATGCCACACCGCTGTGGTACGTACCTATATCCAACATATTTAGCTTACCACCGTTCCACACCGCGGGTTTGCGCACCGGGAATGGAAATAAAGAGGGTGTAGATGTACCTGCCAAATGTACCACACCGTTGGCTACAGGTATTGCACGGGCCGCCGACTCGTAAGTGTTATCACTAAAAGTATTCAATACTTTGTTTTTCCAGTAACAGGCGGCATATCTGTCTTTCGCTATCCGGTAGGCACCGCATACATAAACATCATTGCCCGATACGGTTATGCCATAAGCGTTGGCATAACCATCGCCCGTAGCGCCTTTGGCAGGCAGATCTACGGCTACGCCGTTCTTCCAATAGATCGGTGTCGGCTCGTCCCAGGTGGTTTTGCAGTACCAGCCACTAATGTAAACATCGTTACCACTGATGCACAATCCTGTGGCAAATGATTGCTTAGCAGAGGCATCCCCAAGGTTATAGAAAGTGCCATTCTTCCAATAACCAGCCATATCTGTGGTTCCGTTGTCTTCATATCCGGCCACATACACGTCAGGCCCTAATACACCAATAGCCTTTCTTCAGAAAGTCGGGTAGATAATTTGATAGCCACACCGTCTTTCCAATAGGATGCCCGCACGTACGACCCATAAAGATCCGTAGCGATATTACCTGCCGCGTAAATGCCGGTCGCGTTAGGCACTTGAGGCGTAATTGGCGTGGTGATCACTGACGGTGTTTTTAGGGTTGGGTTGGTATTAACGATATCGTCCTTTTTGCAGGATGTGAAAGTGGCGCCGACAAGTGCGGCCAATAATTAGATATTGCGGATGGTGCTCATTTTTTTGTTCAAAGGTTTGGTTCAAGAATAGTAAAAATATTGTAGTTGGGCAGTTGTTACCACAAGCATTTTACAAAATTCAAGGCTGATATTCGAAGGGCAACTGGTCGCCAACACGCTTATCGGCCATCGCTCCTTGAATATAAAATGTCTTGTAATCGGCGTGGCTGCCGCGTCGGTCTATCACGGCCTCCTTGGCTATCAGGCGCATAACGGTGCCTTTGTCGTCTATCTTCAGGATCTTGTCGCGGTCTATTTCAGGATCCTTGGTTATTTTAGCCGCTTTTGACGGGTCGTACATCAGGTAAAAATTCTTGAACCTTAAGGTAACGAACGAGGTATCATTAGGCATCACAAGTCTACTGAAATCGGCCGGATAAGGATCGGCCTGTAAAACTTCGGCTTTGGTTTGCGGGTCGATACCTTGAAAAATGTTGTAGGCTATAAAGCCGTCCTTTAAAGGGTTTTGCTTATATACGGATCGCAAAAAATGCATCATCGATCCGTGGTAGGTTTCCGAGCGATTCTTTAACCATTTCTTTTTGTCGGATGCTTTACCGGGTAGCTCTTCAAAATTGGTCTCGCCATCATAAAGGGCAATGCCGCTCTTCAGATCAAAGTTAAAATCTTTGATCAGGTACTTGATGCGGTAACCCAGGCGTTTGTTCTCGATCATTAAAAAATCGTCGGCATCGGCGGTCAGCATACGTTCCTTTTTGTCGAATTTGAAGCTTACCACTTCAGGGTTCAATATGGTGCAGCTCTTCGCGTTCTCTGTCATCCCTAAAAATGCATTCCTGAACAGCGCATAGTTCCTTGCCCGTTCGGCAGGGTTTATCACCACCTCTTTCAGGTCAGTGGTCTTTATCTTTAATATGATGTTTGCCGTAACCGATGAATCCCTGATCACCACGCTTTTGGAATACGGCTCGAACCCCACCATGCTGGCCGACAACTGATAAGTGCCGGGAGACATTTGCGGAAAACTGAATTTACCTTGAAGGTCGGTAGGGCTAACGCGTGTAGTGCCACTTAAAAATACAGTGGCGGAAGGCAGCGTGACGCCTTTATCGTCGGTAACTGTGCCGGATAACGTAAACGTTTGCTGGGCTGATGCCCTGTAGCCTAGGACAATTATCAACGCAAAGATTAAGGTTTTGGCAAGATCTTTCATATCGGGATGCAACACAGATGTTAGCTAAATATAGCGAACCTTTTTAAAACACGATAGTTTCGGAGCGCTAAGGTTGATACTCGAAAGGCAGCCTGTCGCCCACTTGTTTATCAGCTATTCCGCCTTGAATAAAAAAGGTTTTAAAGTTGGCGTAACTACCGCGGCGGTCAATTACTGCTTCGGTGGCCATCAGTTCTATAATGGTGCCTTTGTTATTATAATCAAGCATGTGATTCCTGAGCGAAAGTGCGGCGTCTTTTTTTGCCGCTTTAGACGGGGCATGCATGATATACAGTTTGTTGAATTTGAACGACACGAAAGAAGTATCCAACACGGTCACAAATTTTGACGGATCTGATGATTCCGGTTCTGCGTCGATCACCACCCGGCCCGTCAGGTCTGGATGTGTAGAGTTGACCACATAAACCACAAAACCTTCTGCCACCGAGTTGCCGGCATAAACCGAGCGCAGGAAATGCATCATCGAATATTTATAAGTTTCGGCACGATGCTCGGCCCAGCGTTTTTTGTCCTTTTCGTTGCCGTCCAGATCCTCAAAACTTGGTTCGCCATGGTATAGGATGCGGTTTGCCCGCATATCGTAAGCAAAGTATTTAAGCAGATATTTAATGCGGTAACCCAAATTTTTGTTCTCTACCAATACAATATCGCTGGCTTCGGCCCTGAGTATCGCTTCCTTTTTGTCGAAAGTAAAACTAAGTACATCGGGGTTAATAATGGTGCAACTGCGGCCGTTCTCGGTGGTCCCTAAGAATGCATTCCTAAATAAAGCCAGGTGTGTACGGCGTTCGGTAGGGTCGGTCACGCGGATCGTTACCTCATTCAACTGATTGGTCTTAACCCGCATAACAACGTTGGCAATTACCGACGAGGCTTTAACTACTACGGTCTGCGCATATGGCTCAAAGCCTACCATACTTACCGAAACCTCGTAAGTACCTGGTGCTAACTGGCCGATGTTGAATTTACCTTCGGTACTGGTGGCCGTCATTTTTTTGGTGCCACTTAAAAACACGGTAGCGCCGGGTAAGGTTACGCCCTTTTCATCGGCAACGGTGCCGGATATAGCGAAGCTGCCCTGGGCAAAAGTTCGGGTGCCCAAGGTTATGAACAGAAAAAAAAACAGGTATTTAACTAATAGCTTCATTATCAATTATTGTAAAAGGCCGATGCAATAAATATAACGAACTTGGTAAAACTTTGTTATAAGGGCTCTAATTGGTTTCTTAAACTTATCAAACAATGCATTAAACATTTTGTCGTTACCATAGTCAAACCCATTGACCAATTAGTAATAAGCACGATGAAAGCACTACATAAATATTGGGGAATGGTTATACTGGCATTCGCGTTAATGCTGGCAGCTCCCCAACAGTCTAAAGCCCAATATGGCAACGATATTACCTTCCAGGTATTTTACGATGAATTGGCCCCTTACGGCACTTGGATATACGACCGCCAGTATGGCGACGTATGGTTACCGGATGTTCCGGCCGATTTCCGTCCGTACAGCACCGATGGCTATTGGGCCATGACGAGCTATGGCAATACCTGGGTATCCGACTACGACTGGGGTTGGGCACCTTTCCACTACGGTCGCTGGCAGTTTGACGGTTATTATGGCTGGATGTGGATCCCCGGTTACGAATGGGGACCGGCATGGGTTAACTGGCGTGTAGGCGGTGGTTACTATGGTTGGGCACCATTGGGCCCGGGCGTAGGTATAGATATGACCTTTGCCAACAGCTATTACATCCCTTACGATTATTGGAGCTTTGCGCCTTATGCCTATATCAACAGCCCATACGTATCAAGCTATTACGCGCCGTACAGCACCGTGAACGTGATCTACCGCAATACCCGTGTGATCAGCAATACTTATGCATATAATAACTATAGATATATAACCGGTCCGCGCCCTAACGAGATACAGCGTTACACCCGCAGCCGCCCTGTAGTTTACAACATCCGTAACGCTAACCGCCCGGGTATTGCCAGGATAAGCGACCGTAGCATCAATATCTATCGCCCAACCGTGCAACGTGCCGATAACGTTCGTCCAACCCGCGTGGTAGATGCAACAGCTTACCGTAATGCTAACCCTAACCAAAGGATAGCCATTGGCGAGAACAGTGGCCGTATAAACCGCGATAATGCTTCAAGGCTGATCAATTACGCACGGACCGCCCCTGCTGATAACCGCATAGTTCGCGAGACCAGGGGGGGCAACAATAATAGCGGTAACAATACATCGCCAAATAGCCGCCCAAGCAATAGTGACAGGGGCTTGGTGCGCGGCGGAAACAATGGTAATACCGGGATAGTACCTAATGTGCCGCTAAACCCGTCGGATCCGGCATATAATCCTAATAATAACCGGCCAAGCGTGCCTCGTACCGATGGTCAGCCAACGCCGGTAGTGCGTCCGGGTCAGCCGGTGTTGAATAATCAGCAAGTTCAGCCGCAGCGTGGTAGCCGCCCTGATGTCCAACCGCAGCAAGTCGTGCCGCAGGTGCAGCAGCAAAATAACGATGCGGTAAGGCAACAGCAACAGCAACAACAGGATATACAGCGCCGTCAGCAGGAGCAGATACAACAGCAGCAGCGCAACGTTGACAGGGATGCATCACGCAGTGATATGCAGGACCGTTTTCAACGCCAGCAACGCGAAAGGCCAAGCCGTGAGGCCGCCGATCAGGCAGCCCGCCAACAGCAGGAGCAAGTAAGGCAGCAACAGGCCGTGCAACAACGTCAGCAGCAAGAAGCAGCCCAGCGCCAGCAGCAGGAAGCGCAACAGCGCCAACAGCAAGATCAGGCACGCCAACAACAAGAGGCTCAACAGCGTCAACAACAACAGGAAGCTCAGCAGCGCCAACAACAAGAGGCACAACGCCAGCAACAAGAGCGTGCGCAACGCCAACAGCAGGAGCAACAACAGCAACAACAGCGTCAGCAGCAAGAGCAACAACGTCAACAACAAGAGCAACAAAGGCAACAGCAGGAGCAGCAACAGCGTCAACAACAAGAGCAACAACGCCAGCAACAAGAGCAGGCGCGTCAGCAACAGCAACGCCAGCAGCAGGAGCAGCAACAACGCCAACAACAAGAGCAACAGCGTCAGCAAGGCTCAAGGCCGACCCGCCAGCCGCCAATGTAAGCTGGTCGGGAAATATATTGATGGACCGCATCCCCAAAAGGTGCGGTCTTTTTATTTGAGTGCGGGTTAGTTTGGCTGACCTATGGTCGACCTTAATGAAAATGGCTCTAATGAAATGTGATAAAAAATCTGTGGAATCAATTACGAAGATCTGTGGAATCAAGATAAAAAAAGGCCGGAACACTCTCGCAGTATTACGGCCTCTACATCTACCTATGAAAAACAGCCCTTTGGTTGGGCATATAGTATAACTCAATTGCTGTGCCGATCAGTAAAATGGCCTTATTTATAGTAAAAAGCAATGTTTTAACCAATGTAGCCTCAATTTAACTGGGAGCGGCTTACTCATATTGGGTATTTCTTTGCAAGATGGGGAATTAAACGTTGAGCTTGAATGGTTACCGCATTTCGCACGATCAGTAATGGAGTCGGATCGGAAGTATCATTAAACGCTCTGCGGATAACATCAGCGTCATCATCGAATTTGAAAAAGATCTGTGAGATCTTCCCAGGATCTGTGGAATCAATTACGAAGATCTGTGAAATCAAGATAAAAAAAGGCCGGAACACTCTCGCAGTATTACGGCCTCTACATCTACCTATGAAAAACAGCCCTTTGGTTGGGCATATAGGGTAATTCAATTGTTGTGCCAGTTAACAAAAAGACTTTATTTATAGCAAAAAGCAATGTTTTAACCCATTGTGAGTGATATTAACCGGGAATAGCTTACTCATTTTGGGTATTTTTCATCTCAGTGGACTTCCACAGTGAGTACTTTATTTTAAGATCTCATCCAAAGAGGGCCGTTTTTAGTGCGATATTGTTGAATTGCCCCTTCGGATAGCAGGTCGTTAAGTAGACTTTCGGCATTGTTCAATTCCATATCGCTTAACTCGGCAAACTCGCGGTTGGTAAGGGTAGGATACTTACCAAACAGATCACTCCAATTCTTTAGATAAGGCTGTTTCAGAATATCCGGGTGCGTTTTCCCGATCGCGTCCTCATAAACGTTGTAGGGTTTATAACCATAAACTTTTTCGGTCGTTCCTGATCGGCCCGTAATAAAGATAGTAGGGAAGCCGCGCACGCCCATCATTTTAGCCAGATCAAGATCCTGATAGAATAAGGTGCGTCCCATGCCGGCCATGTCGGTCTGTAGTTGCTCCGGATCTAATCCTGCTGAGGTTGCCGCAACACTGATATGCACCCATTTGGTGATGTTCTTTTTCTGTAAGAAAACCATCTCGCGCAAGTGACGCAGAAAATTCAAAGCCTTTACCTTGCTTTGTATCTGTGCCGCTTTGAAAGCGATAGATGGGGGATATGATGAATCCAGCGGATCTTCCAGCCAAACATCGCCATCGATAGGCATGTTGTAGTAGGCACTTACCTCATCCCAGTGATGGGCCACATCGGATGGTTTGCTGATGCCGCCGCTGTTGTAACTCCAATCGGGCAATAGGCCGCCCATATGGTAGTTTATTCGGGTATCGTGACCGTACTCCAGTTTTAATTTACGCAATTGCGGTTCGATACCCCAGCACGTAGAACATATCGGGTCGGTAAAGTAAATGATCTTAACGGGCTTGTTGCCGGTCTGCAGTTCGGCAGTATCAGTTGTAGTTGCCTGGCCGGGCAGTTCGCACATGCCGGTCTCTACGTCGCAAAGCAAGGGGTTATTATTTGTTTCCATACAATGTCTATCTTGCACAAAGTTCGGCAATGCCCCGGCGGGTATCAATAAGTCAGAAAAATATGACCACCAACAGTAATAGTGCTACCGATGAAATATGCCCCGCCCATGCGTTGCTTAAAACCTTCTCGGGCAAATGGAAGCCGGAGCTATTCCGATCTGCTGTGAGCGCACCCTTGCGCTTTAATTCGCTGTTGAAGCAATTGCCCGGTGCCAACAAACAATCTTTATCAGTTGCCTTAAAAGAATTGGAGGAAGCAGGTATTTTATCAAAGCTGACCGTGAAACTGAAACCGCTCCACATCGAATATCATCTGACCGACAAAGGCCAACAACTGATCCCCATATTTGAGCAACTGGAGTTGTTGCAACACAAAAGGTAACAAAGGAGCGGTCAGCGGATAGAAACTAAGGATCAAAAGATTTTCGTTGGACAAAAAAATCAGTGTAATCCTCCCCAAATCTGTGGAATCAAGCTAACATCTGTGGAATCAAGAAACTAAAAAGGCCGGGACACTCTCGCAGTATCTTCCGGCCTCTACATCTACCTATGAAAAACAGCCCTTTGGTTGGGCATAAAGGATAATTCAAACCCTGTGCCAGTTAATATTTATACTGATTTTATAGCAAAAAGCAATGTTTTAATGTGGAGTTACGGAAACACTGCGGAAATTGCTTGCCCGGATCGGGGATTTTTTAACTCAGCGTTGTAGCGTTAATGCCAAAATAACGGTAAGTAAACTCGGCAATACGGATAACCGTATTATATTTACAATATCAAACACCTTAAATGAAAAGCATTTATTTCTTTTTGGCAGCACTACTGCTCACCGTAACATCGTGTAATAACCGTTTTTATGCCCCGGCCTTGTATCAGAACGATGTTTCGTACCTGCCCAAGCCGTCAACTTTCGATAGCTCAAAAAGCGCTACCTATATTTCAATTGGCGGCGGTTTTAATCAGACAGTCAATTCCAGCAACTCCGTATCTTTTGGCGAATTGAACATCTCCGAAGGACATAATTTCGGTACAGCCAACCTGTCGTACGGCATGTTCGGATCCTTAGGGGCGATCGACAACAGCAATCATGATAATGAGAAAAGCGACCCCAACAGTTTTGCCTCTAAAAATTTCGGGGCATTAGGCGGCCGCGCGGCTTTTAATTTTAATAAGGCAATGGATAACGTCAACTTCCGGTTCTTTGGTGTTGAGGCGGCTTACAGTCGCGAGTTTGGCGATTTTGCGGCTTACCGCCGGCAGGTTGCGTTGCTACCCAACTATAACGCCATTACCCGTACCGAGATGCTTACCCTTGGTGCTACCAGCGAGATACTTTGGCATAGCCCTAATAATAAGAACACCCAACATGCGCTACGCGGTTTCATTGGTAAAACCTTTGGCGATTTTAGTCAGGTACGCTCCAATCTATCCGAATACACACCAAACATCCCGCTTTATTTAACGGTAAGCTACTACGCCAAATTCGATCAGTTTTGGGGTGCCGCCGAGTTGACCAAGAACGATGTTTCTATCCCTGGTTTCAGGATAAAAATGGGATACAGATTTTAAGGACTTAATACAACAACGCCCGGTCTTGCCGGGCGTTGTTGTATTATAAAAATTATCATTTCGCAATTGGCTCACGATAACTATCGGGGCCGCCTTAGCATTCCTCAGCTACGGTCTTTGCACTTTATAGCCCAGGCCAATATTCACGTTCACAAATACCGCGCTCTGTTTGTTGTTAGGGCCGTTGGCAAGGTCATAGTTGCTATCTGTCTTCCAATTACTGTCAGACGTTTGTAGGTAATAACCAAACCTTACACCCAGCGGGATAGCGCGGTGGATAGTGTAATTATCCACTTGTTTATCTTTAACGCCGATCAGGTAATCAAACCCGCCACCGAATTCCAGACCGAAGCGCGGGTTCCACAAGGTTTTGCTGGCGCTTTGGTTCAGTAACTGGTTACTGAAATTAGGCTGACTTTGCACTCTGTTATCATCACGGATGCGCAACATCCCTTGTGAAAAATTGACACCCACAAATGGGAACGCCCGCATTTTAGGATTATTGGCAATATCATACCCAAACCGGCCGAACACCTGGAACTGGTTGTACTTAGCCTTGATCCCGTTGACAGTGTTAGCTTCAGACGTAGAAGTAAAGCTGGCGCCGATACCGTCCTCGAACACGAACTTTTTATAAATACGGTTCATAGAGAGGTTAAGCCAGTAATTATTTTCGGGCAGAGACGGGATACTGTTGGCATTCAGGATACCGTTCAATTGGCCCAACTTACTCGGACGGAACATCCCCTGTACCTGCACAGTACCGGCGAACTCCTTTTTTTGAGCATCAGCCGATAATGCAATGGCCGAGACCCCGGCAAAGATCAGCAGCGTTCTGGTTATTTTTTTCATAGTAAAGCGTTATGTGGTTTATAATGTATAATTAACCTGAACGGCATTTTGTTTGGATCAGTACGTTTTGAGGTGAACTTCTGCTATCTGGATAGGCGACTGGTTAATAAGCATAGCCGATCCAATCCTGATGATGAGACAAAGAAACAGGTATGCGAGCATCGGCTGTATTTAACCAGGGAGTACCGACATCATCTTTGATAACTTCGGCTTGTGAGCGCTCTTTCAAAAGCTTTCTTACGGCTTTGGATTGGCTGTCCGGATCGATGGCCGAGGTCTTATTTATGCCCCAATTTACCTTGGAAAGAATTGGATCAGGCGATACGATGCTGTTGATCAGCTCGTTGCCGTAAATGATCGACCGCGCGTAAAGGGTATGAGAATTGATAGATAAGATGATCTGGTAGCAACCTGGTTCATCAATACCTGTTTGAGGTATACCTGTAGGAATTTTATCAATTAAAACTGTAGGTGGATCAATAGATGTTATAACGGTCCTTGTTGGAGAGAACACCAGATCGGGCTGGATGCGTTTAAGGCATTTATAAGCCGCCTCTTTAACCGACCAGGCCAGCCACACGAACTGATAAAAAGGAATGCCGGGACAATTGCTTTGATAAAAAGGCAATTCGGTCCCGGCTAATATCTTGTTGTAGAATTGGGGGGTAATGGTACGCTCGGCATTAACGGCTTTAAGGGCTACGATATCGTTGCCGATGCTGTACAAAACTATTGTGCTTTTAAGCGCGATTCGATCACATCGATGCAGCTGCCTACTACGATCATTTTCTCGGCGTCATCGTAATCGATCTCTACATT
Source organism: Mucilaginibacter myungsuensis (assembly GCF_015222005.1). GTDB lineage: Bacteria > Bacteroidota > Bacteroidia > Sphingobacteriales > Sphingobacteriaceae > Mucilaginibacter > Mucilaginibacter myungsuensis. Next base: position 67,099 of record NZ_JADFFL010000006.1, read on the forward strand.
ATACTTTTCTTCGGCGTCGATAATGATATCTACCAAATTAGCCGAGTTTATCTTCAGGTCCCTGATCAGGTCGGTCTCTTCGTTAACGGCCGCCAATTGTTCTTTGTCAAGGGTGTAAGGAGCAAGTATTTTCTTTAACTCGTCTAATATCTCTGTTCTGTTCATTTGTTGTTAAATTTTGAGAATATCAAGCAGGTGTTGACGTCCCCAAATCCAAAATTAGCCTTTGCTAATATATTAATATCTTTTTTAACCGCCGTTAGCGGGATGCAACCTTCGTCTATCAATTCCAGTATCCCCGGGTTAGGGTCTTCTATATTGATATTTGGGTGCGCAAAGTTATGATTTATCTGCAAGATAGCCGCAACCGATTCAATAGAGCCTGCAGCGCTTAAACAATGCCCGATCATGCTCTTTAACGAATTGATGAGCGGGAAGTTTTTACCACTTCTATTTAGTGCTTTTGTCCAATTCTGTATCTCGTACTTATCGGCCATAGTCGCGGTTAAATGCCCGCTGATCAGATCGATCTGGTCGGGGTCGATGCCTGCCGCCGTCACCGCGTCGGTAACGCTTTTCATTACACCGGCAGGGTTGGGCGCTGTCATGGATCCGCCGCCACGTTGCCCGCCCGAGTTGCTGGATGCGCCTAAGATCTCGGCGTATATCCTTGCACCACGGTCCAAAGCATAGTCAAGATCTTCTAAGATCAAAGCGGCGGCACCCGATCCGGGAACAAAACCGCCTGCAGTAGCGCTCATTGGTCGCGATGCTCTTTCAGGCTGATCATTGAACTTGCGGGATAATACACGCATACTGTCAAAAGCCCCGTAAACGTAAGGATCTACATATTCGCTGCTACCTACCAGCATCCTTTTTGATGCTCCCCATTTGATCTGGTCGTAACCCATCATAATGGCTTGCGTTCCAGTTGCACAGGCCGACGAATTGGTGGTGATCATGCCCCCCAAACCTAAACGGCCCGAGATATAACTGGTCACACCGCTATTCATCGCTTGCTCCACCACACGCGACCCCAATTTACGAACCTCTTTGTTATCCACCTTGGTGATCACGTTCTTCATGGCCTCGGTATCGGCCACGCTATTTCCGAAGATACAGCCTGTGTCCCAGCGTGGCTCGTCGGTATCGTACTCAAATCCGGCATCGGCCCAGGCATCCATCGCAGCTGTGATGCCGTAACCGATGTTGGTACCTTTTAAGCCATGGAATGTTACCTCAGAGATATACTTTTTCAGGTCCTCCCAAATAAAATCGGGCTTACCCGCTACCCGGCAACTAAAGTTAAGCTCCTCATAAAGCGGCATAAATTTTATGCCCGAAGTGCCGTTCTGTATCGCATCTAAGAACGCGGGGACGCCCACGCCGTTTGGCGATACCACCCCTATGCCAGTAACTACTACGCGCCTGCTCATTTATTTAATGCCTTCGATATTTTTAATGATGCCGCTGAACATACCCCGGGCTACCATTTCGCCGTGGTCGTCCAGCATTTCTACATAACATTTCAGTTTCCCAAAACGGAAGTATTGTTTTTTTGATGTTACCGTGACCTTTTGCCCCGGCAGAACCATTTTAAAGAACGAAACATCGGTAGATGTTAACAAGGGGAACATATCCTGATCGTTGTCCAAATTCATTGGCGATTCTTTCAGGATCAAAAATATACCCATCACCACCAAACCTATTTGTGCCATGATCTCTGTGATGATCACCCCCGGTGTGATTGGGTTTCCCGCAAAGTGGTCCTCGTAAAAAAAAGCGTCTTCCTTCAGCGTAAAATCACCTATCACCTCGTCTTCGGTCAGCCGGGATATATTATCCACAAAACGGAAAGACGATTTATAAGGCAGATGGTTTAATATATGGTGTTTCATTTGGTATCTTCTTTTTACCCCTTGTTAACGTCCTCGCACATTGCAAGGGCAGTAGTGTTCCCCTTTTAAAGGGGAAAGCAAAGGCAGTGCTAATGCAGTTGCTTTCATAAGGGGTATATTCGGGTAGTTGCTTTTCATCGTAAAAACTATCGACAGTGCTCTCCACCATCAACATGCAAGAGCGCGCCGTTTATCCAGGCGGCCTCGTCGGTACATAATAAATAAATAACGTTGGCTACATCGCCCGGTACGGTCATGCGTTGTAACGGGTTGCGGGTCTCGGCTATCTCCACCAATTTATCACTGCCTGGGATGCGCTGCAAAGCGGCAGTATTGGTGATGCCCGCTTGGATCAGGTTGGTGCGCAAACCATAAGGCGCAAACTCCACCGCCATGTAAGTGGTCAGGCTTTGTAATGATGCTTTAGCTATGGATACTGCCGCGTATGCATCCCAATATTTGTCAGCCCCTTCGCTGGTCAACCCAATAATGCGACTGTCCTGATGGAACAATCCGGCATTTAAAATATCACGAGTCCAATCCAGCAGACTATTGCCCATCGCGTAGCTGGTCATCTGGATATCCTCTACCGTTAATAACGAATGCTGACCTGTCTCACCCTTCGGTTCAACCAATGGCTTTAAATTACCACGCGCAACGGAGTGCATCAGCAATTTAACTTTACCTAACCTGTCCGGGATACCGAACTCATCTATAAAACTGATGCGGGACGAATTGTCGAGTACGTTGAGATTGTATGAAAGTATCTCGACATTATTTTCGGCAGCTATTTCGGCTAAAGCCTCGGTAGCCTTCTTAGCCGGACCGGATGGCTCGCGGAATAGCACAGCCAAATTCATACCTTTCGACGCCAATTTTTCGGCCGTAGCAAAGCCAAAGCCGCTTGATCCGCCTAATATGATCGCCCATAAACCTGCAAAAGGTAGTTCTGTATTCACCCGGTAGTGTATTAAACTTTATGGATCAACGCGTGTCCTATCCTACAACGCATTGAAACAAAATGACCTCAAAATAAATAAAATTAATCGATGTGTGGGGCACGATGTTGTAACAAGTATATTATCCGGCTATTAAATCAAATATCCGGCGTTATTGTTTTTGAAAACCGGGGCTTTACTTAATGTTGAGTTTAGCACCTGATTTTTTTTAATTATGTTTGATAGATTATGAAACTTAGGACAGCCTGTAAAACCTTTGCTTTATCCATCCTGATCGGTTGCTTTGCGTGCCTGAGCCCCGCTATGGCCCAAAAGCTGGATAAAGCTACTTTTTACCAACTGATGAAGTCGGGCAATAAGGATGATATCGACAAAGGATTAGCAGACCTGAAAGACAACCAGCAAGGTTATGCCGGCGCATTGATCATCCGAAAAGCAGGATTACCAAAGGCTAAAGATCGCCTAAAGACCTTCAAAGAAGGCCGTAATAAACTGGATGCCGCCATTGATGCCGACCCGGACAATACGGAATTACGTTTCATCCGCTTATCGATACAAGAGAGATCACCCAAAATAGTTGGTTACAAAAAAGACATACAAGCCGACAAAGCTTTTGTGATCAAACACTTTGCGCAACTATCGCCGGTGGTTCAGGATGCTGTGAAGGATTTTGCCGCTAAGGAATCGAAAGTTTTAAAGACATCAGAATTGTAATTTTGCATCAAATGACCAAAAAGGTATTAGCCATATACTACACCCAATCGGGACAGATGACCGATATCATCACGCAGTTTACCTCGCCCTTGGTAGAGAGTGGCGCTGATGTGGACATCGTATCGGTCAAACCTGTGGTGGATTATAATTTCCCATGGACCGGCAGCCGCTTTTTTAGCGTAATGCCGGATTGCCAATTGGGCGTACCTACCGAGCTGCATGATTTTCAGCTAAAGCATGACAGTTATGATCTGGTCATTTTGGCTTATCAACCCTGGTTCCTATCGCCGAGCATACCTTCAAATTCTATTATCCAGCACCCAAAATTCAGAGCGGTGGTAAAGGATACACCCGTAGTGACCATATCCGCCGGGCGAAATATGTGGCTGAATGCCTTTGATAAGATCAAGCTGTTACTGGCCGATGCAGGCGCTAATTTTATCGGTAACGTGGCATTGGTGGATACAAATCCTAACTTTGTCAGCTTTGTCACTATCTTTTATTGGATGCTGACCGGAAAAAAAGAACGTTATCTAAACATATTCCCTAAGCCCGGTGTTTCTGACGAGGATATAGCACGGACATCGGTCTATGGAGGGATCCTTGCTGAGCGTTTGGCCCAGAATAATTGGGATGGGTTACAGCAAGAGCTGGTTGATGCCGGTGCCGTGAAGATCAAATATCCGCTGATGGTGATCGAGGGTAAAGCCGGGATCATTTTTAAAGTTTGGGCAAACTTTATAGCTAAGCGGAAGAATAAAATGCCCTGGATAACAGCTTTTAAATATTACTTGTTCATTGCGCTATTTTTAGGGGCGCCGATACTACTTACTTTAGATGCCATATTTTTGCGTCCGTTCACTCAAAAGGGTATACGTGCAAAAAAACAGCACTACTTATTATTGAACTAAAACACGTCTATGTCTAACCAGGTCTATATTACCAATACCGCTGCTTTTTTCCCGAACAGCCCCGTCGCTAACGATGAGATGGAAGAGTATTTGGGCTACATCAACGGCAAACCGTCCAAATCAAAAAAGATCGTTCTGCGCAACAATGGTATCACCAATCGTTATTACGCTTTAGAAAAAGGTGGCAAAAGCACCCATACCAACGCGCAAATGACCGCCCTTGCCGTGCGCGAATTATTTGGTAATGACCCCGACCGGTTAAAAGAGATGGAGTTGTTAAGCTGCGGTACTTCATCACCGGATCAGATGATGCCAAGCCATGGTGTAATGACCCACGGTTGGTTGCCTGAAGCGGGCGGTATCGAAGTGGTATCACCTTCGGGTGTATGCTGCGCGGGTATGCATGCTTTAAAGTATGCTTACTTAGCGATCAAAGCCGGTGAAGCAAAAACAGCGGTAGCCACAGGTTCGGAGCGATTCTCGGGCCTGTTGGTATCCGACGTATTCAACGAAGAGGCCCATCACCTGGAAGCTCTGAATGAGAATCCGTATATCGCTTTTTCTAAAGAATTTTTACGCTGGATGTTATCCGACGGTGCGTCGGCGTTCTTACTGTCAGACACGCCAAACCCGGAAGGTTTAAGCCTGCGTATCGATTGGATAGAAGGTGTATCGTATGCTAACGAGATGGATGCCTGCATGTACATGGGGTCTGAAAAAGAACCCGATGGCACCCTGAAAGGCTTTATGGATTTCACGCCCGAAGAGATCATGAACAAGTCTATCTTCAGCGTGAAACAAGATATCTCCCTGTTGAGCGATAACATCGTACCGCTGGGTGGCCGCAAGATCAAAGAGATCATCGAGAAAAAGGGCCTCACCGCTAAAGATATCGACCACTTTTTGCCGCACATCTCCAGCAACTTCTTCCGCAGCAAGATAGCTGATATGGTAGAACAGTACGGCGGCGGTATCCCCGACGAAAAATGGTTCATCAACCTGTACACCGTAGGTAATGTTGGCGCTGCATCGATCTACCTGATGATCAACGAGATGTTCCAAACCGGTAAATTAAAAAAAGGAGAGACCTTATTATTATTAGTGCCCGAAAGCTCGCGCTTTAGTTATATGTACGCGATGCTGACGGTGGTGTGACCCCTCCTAAATCCTCCCCGAAGGGAAGGACTTTAAAAGGAAAGCTTACCAATAGGGGTATAATAAAAAATATAATAGAACCCTCTCCTTAGGAGAGGGCAGGGAGATGTGATGAAAAAAGAACACGTACCACAAGACCTTAGCGCCTTAGGCAAACTCACCAAAGAGGTGTGTTATGCTACCGACGAGAACGGCCGGTACGTTACAGAATTGAGTAGCGGCTGGCACGTAAAAGCCAGCGCACTTGATGCTACCTGGGATGATATCAAAGAGCGGGTTGCAGTTGCCCGTCAGCAGGTTTTGGACGGGAAGGCCAGTCCGGTGCTTTTTTTTATGGAACACCGCTTAATGAACCTTAAATTAGTGGCCGATTATACGGGCTTTTGGCAATGGCAGATCAAACGCCACTTGAAGCCCGATGTGTTTAACCAGCTATCTGAAACGAAATTGCAAAAATACGCCGACGCTTTCAACACAACTATAGCCGATCTGAAAACCCTGACCGTGCATGAAAATTGACCTCGAACACCGTCAGTCTGCCCATTGCGAATCGGGCGTTACCAGTAACTTATTGTGGAAGGCCAGCGGCGGTAAAATAACCGAACCACTTGCCTTTGGTATAGGTGCGGGCCTGTTCTACGCGCACTTACCCATCCTAAAATTTAACGGCGGACCGGCCATTGCGTTCCGCACTATGCCGGGTTGGATCTTTAAACGCACCTGCCGTTCTTTGGGTATCCCGGTCATCCGCAAAAAATTCAGTTCCCGCGAAAAGGCGAAAGAGTTTTTAGATGAACAGTTAGCATCAGGACAGCCCGTGGGCTGCCAGGTCGGGGTTTATTATCTGTCTTATTTCCCCAAAGAGTACCGCTTTCATTTTAACGGCCATAACCTGATCGTTTATGGAAAAGATGGCGATAACTATCTGATCAGCGATCCGATTATGGAAACATCTACCATGCTCACCAGCTACGAGCTGGAGCGTGTACGCTTTGCCAAGGGGCCATTAGCACCTAACGGGCAAATTTACTATACTCAGTTCAGCGGCGAGATCAGTGACGACCGCATCCGCGAGTCGATCAAAAGCGGCATCAAGCATAATGTATTTAATATGCTCAACATCCCCGGGCCATTTGCCGGGGTGAGTGCGATAGCTTTTTCCGGCAAGCGCATTAAAAAATGGCTGAGCAAATTGGGCATAGATAAAGCCAAATTATACCTAGCACAACTGGTACGCATGCAAGAGGAGATAGGCACAGGTGGTGGTGGTTTCCGCTATATCTATGCGGCATTTTTGCAGGAAGCTTATGCTTACTTGCCTCAACCCGAATTATTGGAAATATCTAAGATGTTCACCAGGTCGGGAGACCTATGGCGCGAGGCGGCTATCCAGGCCTCAGCTATTTATAAAGGACGTTTGGGTAGTCAGGCCGATTTTGACAAGATGGGTGACTATTTGTTTGAGATAGCTGAATTAGAAAAAGAGGCGTTCTTAGCTTTAAAGAATATCAAATGGAAAGCGTAGTGAGTGCCGTCCATATCTCCAATCTAACGTTCCGCTACCCCGGTAACGACGCGGCCTCATTCACCGACATGAATTTGCAGGTGAACAAAGGCGACCGCTTCGGGCTGTTCGGGCCGAACGGTGCGGGCAAGACCACACTCATGAATATCATGACCGGACTGATCAAAGCTGACGGAGGTACAGTGGCACTCAACGGCGTTAAGGTAGACGGACATAAATTCCGCGTTAACCATATGTTCGGCTTCGTGCCTCAAGATTTTTCTTTGTATCAGGAGCTAAGTCCGAAGGAGAACCTGGAGTTTTTTGGTGCCTGGTATGGTTTGGATAGGCAGACCATTAAACAACGTACCGACGAATTGCTGACCGTAATGGACCTGCAAGACGTGCGTAATAAACAAGTACAGCTATTCTCGGGCGGTATGAAACGCCGGGTTAACTTGGCTATCGGTGTGATACACAATCCAAGCATCATCTTTTTAGATGAGCCGACCGTTGGTGTAGACGTGCAGACACGCCATGCCATCGTCAATTATCTGTTAGAACTCAACTCAAAAGGCACTACGCTGATCTACACCTCGCATCAACTAAGCGAAGCGCAAGATCTGTGTAATCAGGTAGCCATGATGGATCAGGGGAAGATCGTTGCGCATGATAGTTTAGATAACCTGCTACACGCACATGAGCAGGAAGATCTGGAAGCATTGTTCCTTAATTTAACAGGTAAAAAATTCAGGGATGATGTTTAAACTTTGGTATACCATTATAAAAGATGTGCGGATCCTGCTTCGCGACAAGGTAGGCATCCTGATGGCGATCATTATGCCGGTGATATTGGTGGTAGTAGTTACCAGCATCCAGAATAGCACCTTTGAGTTGATGAACAAGAACAAGCTGGTGTTATTGGTGGCCAATCAGGATACTGGTAAGTTAAGTCCGCAGTTGATCCAGTCGATAGATAAGATCGGTATGTTCCGTGTAAAGGAGTTAGCAAAAGGTTCGGACGCGAATGCGCTTAAAACCAAATTACAAGCTAAAGAGGCCGAGTTAGCAGTGCTGATCCCTAAAGATTTTACCGCCCGCGTAAGCGAACGCGCACAGGCATCGGCTAATAAAGCCCTAAAAAGCTTCGGGATGGAAGGTGACTCCTTAAAAGCCGCTAAGGGCAGCACCGACCCGATCAATATGTATTACAACCCGGTATTGCAGGAACAAATTCGACTATCTGTCGACGGGGCATTACGCAGCGCCTTACAGTTAGTAGAAAGCCGGGAGACCTTACGTGACCTTTATTTAGCCATTAACGATAAACCCCTGCCCGATACTTTAGAGCGCGAAATGCTGAGCAGCAAAACGCAGATCAAACAAGTATCCACATCACGCAGCGGCGATAGATTGATACCTAACGCAAGCCAACATAACGTACCTGCCTGGACCATCTTTGCCATGTTCTTTATCGTAATGAGTTTAGGCGGCAGCGTAGTGCGTGAGAAAGTGAGCGGTAGCTTTATCCGTTTAAAAACCATGCCTACCAACTTTATTGTCGGGCTGATATCTAAACAGATCGTTTATTTAGGGGTGACGATGTTCCAGGCGCTGGTGATATTTTCTTTAGGCGTATGGCTATTCCCGGTGATGGGTTTGCCGGCACTGAATATCCCGTCTGACATTTTAGGATTGATCCTGGTGACCATCCTTACCGGTTGGTGCGCGGTGAGTTATGCTATCTGCGTAGGTGTATTCTCTAAAACGCAGGAACAAGCCAACGGCTTCGGCGCGGTATCTATTGTGATCTTAGCGGCTATTGGTGGCCTGATGGTACCGAGCTACGTGGTATCCGGGCCGATGAAATTATTGGTTAATTTTTCGCCTTTGCACTGGTGTATAGAGGCTTACTATAACTTATTTTTAGAAGGCGGCCGCTTTGCCGACGTCATCTCAAACATTATCCCACTTATCGGCATTACCCTACTGCTGCAAGCCGTAACGGTCATCGCCTTAAAAAGAAAGAATTTAATATAATTGCACTATGGAAAGAGAAGCACTGAAGCAACAACTAAAAGCTCAGATCATAAAATTTTTAAATCTGACCGAACTGACCCCGGAAGATATCAAGGATGACGAACCGCTGTTCGGCGATGGTTTAGGTTTGGATTCTATCGACTCGTTAGAACTGATCGTACTGCTAAAAAAAGAATACGGCATCACTATTCAAGATCCTAAGGCCGGCCGTAAGATCTTCCATAACGTAAACTCTATGGTAGATTATGTTTTGGCTAATGGGGTTATCAAATAATTAGGCCCTAACACGCCAATGGCGTGCGCATAACAAAAAGCCCCGGCCTCCTTTATGGAGAAGCCGGGGCTTTTAAGGTATATGTAGGGCTGATGTTAGTTTAAAACTTATGCACGTCGCCGCTGCCGCTGGTTACGGCAGATACGTTCTTAGCGCCGCCGGTATAACGGATATCGCCCGAGCCGGAAACTTTAGCGTCAACTTTTTCGGATGCGTTAACGGTAGCGTCGCCCGATCCTGAAATGCGTACTGTGGTTGTAGCTGTAACTAAGCTACGGCCGTCGTAATCGCCTGAACCGTTGATGCCAACAGTTGATGTGCCAGCACTGCCGGTCAGCTTAATATCGCCAGATCCGCTGATGCTGGCATTTAGCGTTTTAACTTCCAATTTGCCGGTCACGTCGCCAGATCCGCTGATCTTCAGGTCAAAATTATCGCCACGCAAACCATCTTTAAAGAAAACATCGGCCGAACCGGAAATGGTGATCGCGTGGATGTCTTTAACAGCCACATAAATGGTGATCTTTTTACGGCCGTTGTTGAACCATCTACCCCAATCGAATTTGTTGTCTTTGGTGGTCACGGTCAATACATCGCCTTTAACTTCGGTAACGATCTTGTCTAATACATCGGCAGGGGCATCTACTTTAACAGACTCGGTACTGCCCTGGGTAACGTAAACATCAAATGAAGCAGCAACGTGTACCGCATGGAAACCGCTCAGTTTACGGTCGTCGGTCTCGGCAAAAGCCGGTATAGTGCTGGCCAATAATAGCGCGGCGCAAAATAGCTTAGTAATTGTTCTCATGGTTTTTTGTTTTGTTGTACCGATAAGACGAGGACCGATACCGAATGGTTACAAATTTTTTTCGTTTTCTTTGCGACAATATCATTTCCCATGACCGATCTGCCCGCTTACACCCGCTCGCAATTAGCCCTCCGCAACGGGCAGGATAAACCGCAGATATGGGTAGCCTTTAAAGGCCTAATCTACGACGTGACCGAAAGCCGCCTTTGGCGCAATGGCAAACATTACGAACATTGGGCCGGGCAGGATCTTACCCCCGAATTAGCCGATGCCCCGCATACCGAAACCGTTTTTGAAAAGTTTGAGGTAGTGGGGGTATTGAAGTAATACGCTCGATCTTGACGACTATACTCTTGCTCTTAAATTAAGCAAAGGGAAATATCTTAACTCAGTAGGTGTATACGGTGCGAGTGTACAATTTTAAAAGTGCATTGAATATCAGTAAGTTAACTAAAAATAGGAAAGGCTTATTTTGCAATATTCTGCAATTCAATTAGTTAGATATTTTTAAAATGAACGGTAGTGTATACACTTGGCGGCCGATAGCCCCGTCATGCGCTCATACGCCTTCAGGCCTTAGGCTCAGGGCCGGTATCCGCTTCTGCCGGGTTTAGGTTGAACGGTCATCGCACAGAAAAGCTGCTTGTCGGTATTTAACCATCCAAGGGGGATCACGTTACTTAAGATCTTTTGTATTTGTTGCGTTACGGGTCGCGTGAGGGGGCCCGGATAATTATCTGACGCTACAGTTCAAAACCAAAATCCTATAAAATAAGCAAGGCCACCTGATGGGCAGGCGGCCTTTACTAACCAATTATAAACCTAAATTATGAGAAGAGCTGTTGGGGAAGGGTTCGAACCTTCACAGAGTGGTTAGCCCGCTTCGGGTTTTCCATGATCTCCGCCACCGGGACAAGGAGGTGTGTCTGCCAAAAATTTCACCACCCAACATTGTTTTTTCTTAGAACGAACGAATGTTTTTTCCCATTCGCTTGATACAAAGTAAGGGCATTTTGGCTTTTCTTGCAAATATTTCAATGAAATAATTTTATTTTTATTCAAATTTTAATTAAACTTGTATTTCAATAGCAGTATTCAAATTTATGCCTCACAAGAAACCTCAAAATTTAGAAATTGATAATCTGGATATCCAGATCCTATCGATCTTGATGAAGAATGCAACTACGCCTTACACCGAAATAGCTAAGGAATTGATCGTTTCGGGCGGTACCATACACGTGAGGATGAAAAAGCTGGAGGAGATGGGGGTGATCAGAGGTGCCAGCTTAGAAGTGAATCCGCAGAAACTGGGGTATGATATTACCGCGTTCCTGGGTATCTTTTTAGAGAAAGGATCACAATATAACGATGCCGTAAAGCAACTGGCAGCCGTACCCGAAATTGTGGAAATGCACTACACAACCGGTAGCTATAGCATTTTTGCCAAAATAGTTTGCCACGATACCAACCACCTGCGCGAGGTATTGAACGAGCAGATCCAAAGCGTAAAAGGCATACAACGCACCGAAACTTTTATCTCGCTGGAAGAAAGTATCCGCCGTCAGATCAGCCTGGACTAAACAGGTTGTCTTCATCTTATTACAACAAAGCCACTATCCGGTGAGGTAGTGGCTTTGTTGCGTTACAGCCTTGTGGCTGTTAATAAAAGAACTTATTGGCGTTAAGCGTAGCCTTGTCTGAGTCGTTAAGGATGCAGTTAGGATACAGCGTGTAACCCGTCCACATCAGCGCGTTAGGGTCCTGATTGGCCGGGTGCGGCAATCCAAAGGCGTGGCCTATCTCGTGCCCTGCACCACCTACCCAACGTGCCCAAGGCTGGGGCATTTGGTTGGTGAGGCCCAGAAGGTCGTTCTCGGGCATGGCTGTAAAACCAATAGCGCCGGCCCCTGTCGTTCCCGCGGCATCTACATAAACCATGTAAATGTATTTACTCTCATCGTACCCGCTGCCTAATATGGCCCTCACATCGTTACGGGCATTGGTGTAAAAATAGAATTGTGCATCGGTGCCGCTATTGCCATTATTAGCATTGAACCAGGCGGCAGCATGCGTGCTTTGGATGGTCTCAGTTATCTTGGTGTTGAGGTGAAATGTTTTGTTACCACCCAATGCGGACTTGTACCAGGTGGCCAGACGGCTCGAGCTTACGCCAACGGCATCAGTATAGGCTTGGTTCAGTTTTCGGTCCGATGGTACAAGGTAGATAACCCTGATGGTCAGGTTAGCTGCTGTGGTGCTTGGTCCCGTAAAAACAGGCGCAGTTGTTGAAGGTGGCGACGTTACCGGTACTACCGGTTCTGGCGTGTTTTCGGTGGTGCTGGTGCTTTTTTTGCAAGATGCCAGGCCAAACAAAATACTGGTCGCCAACAAAAAGCTTAGGATAGGTTTTCTTCCCATAGTAAATGATGTTAAGTGGAACAGGAAATGGTTAATTATAATTGGTGATCAATAATAACAAAAATTTTACAATTATCTCCATAACGCAAAAACGCCGGTCTGCTTTTGGCAAACCGGCGTTCTGTTTTATAGCTAAATTATATTACAATAATTTAAAGCCTACACCCAAGGCCCATAAGGTAGGGCGCTGTCCGTAGCTATCGTTAACCTTGGTCAGGTTGCCCTCATAACGAAGGTCGACGGTGATGGCACCGATATCTACACCGGCACCGGCCTGGTAACCTAAGGTGCTTTTTTTGTAGTTGCCAAAATCGGCAAAGGCACCTGCCAGGTTACCGCTGATGCTTTGGTCTTTACTTAAATTGTACGAGAAGATAGGTCCGGCCATTACCCTCAGGTTCAGCGCGTCCGAACCGATCACACGTCCGCCTACTAATAAAGGTACGTTAAGGGTGGTGAAGGTAACATCGCTGCTAAAACTATTGTCGTCAGTAGATACTTTACCACCGCGACTGCCCAGGTAAAGCTCGGGCTGTAAATAAACCTCGCTGCCTAAACGGCCAAAGACACCTACCTGGTAACCGGCTTTGGTAGATTCTTTTAAATTATCGGTATTGATCTTGTGAAAATTGACACCGCCTTTGATCCCGAAGGTGTTCTGTGCTTTAGCGCCTACAGCTACTGCTGCCAAAAGTGCTATACTTAATAAGTACTTTTTCATAACGTAATTGATGTATTTGGTTTAAAACTGTGTTTTGTGACCGTTAAAATGGCAAATGGTTTATTTGCCGTTCAGTGGTTTGTAATTAGTTTGATACATTGTTGACAAATTACAAGGCTAACAACGCTCTGCAAAAGATCTTGTTTTAATACCTGATAGGTCATTTTAGTAAAGTGCCATTCCTGACCTGCAGATCAGCTATTTTTTATATTTTTGGGGACAAATAATTTTATGGCAGAGATCAGTATCAGCAATAAAGACTGGCCGCGCGTCAAGATCAAACTTCAGCGCAAATACAATCACCTTACCGATGCACAACTGCAATACTCGGAAGGCCAGGAAGAAGCCCTTATAACCAAGCTTGAGGACTTGGTTAACCGCAACCGCTCTTACGTGGTATTCACCCTTAAAAAGGCGTTGGTGAATATTGATAACAACCGTTTGTAAGTTTTAGGCTATACAGCTAAAACTAATTGCTTTTTTGTAACTTTATCTTCACGGATAATATCTAAAAAGCATGAGCATATTTTTTGGTAGCAAAAGCAGCCTCCGCACCATCGGGTTATCGGCAGGTTTAGTGGGTTTGGGTTTGGGTGTTTTGAGCTTTAACGATGATCTGTTCCAGATATCGAAGAACCTTGACGTATTCGCTTCGCTTTATAAAGAGGTAAATCTTAACTACGTTGATGACGTAAACCCCGCCAAAATGATCAAGAGCGGCGCCGACGCTATGTTGGACAATCTGGATCCCTACACCGAATTCGTCCCTGAATCGGAAATTGAAGATTACAAGCTGCGTTACGTGAGTACCCAATACGGGGGCATTGGTGCCGGCGTGTTCTTACGCGAGGGTAAAGTGCTTATCTCTGATGTATTTGAAGGTTTCCCTGCACAAAAGGCCGACATCCGCCCGGGCGACGAGTTGCTGAAAATAAACGACGTTGACCTGAAAGGTAAAAACAACGATCAGGTAAGCCAGTTTTTAAAAGGCGCTAAAGGCACTACCATTAAATTGGTGATCAAACGCGGCGACGCGGCCCCGGCCGAAAAGAGCCTTGTCCGCGACGAGATCAAACAGCCTAACGTAAGCTATTACGGTATGGTTGAAGGCAACATGGGCTACATTAAGCTGGATAAGTTTTTAGAGAACTCGGCCGATGAGGTGACGTCCGCATTGGTTGCTGTTAAAAAGAATAACCCAAGCGGCATTATTTTAGATCTGCGTAACAATGGCGGCGGTATTTTGCAGGAGGCTGTAAAGATCGTTAACCTGTTTGTATCGCGTGATGTGGAAGTGGTATCGCAAAAGGGAAAGATCAAAGAAAAAAATTACAGCTACCGTACCGTGGTTGACCCTATTGAGGGTAATCTGCCGTTAGTGGTATTGGTTAACGGGCACTCAGCTTCGGCATCCGAGATCGTTGCCGGTGCTTTGCAAGATCTGGATCGGGGTGTAGTGATCGGTCAGCGCAGCTATGGTAAAGGCCTGGTACAGCAAACCTTTAACCTGCCTTACAATAGCATGGTTAAGGTGACCATCGCCAAATATTTTATCCCATCAGGACGTTGCGTGCAGGAGGTTGACTATGCGCACCGTAAAGATGACGGCAGCCTATCTAAAGTAGCCGACTCGGTAATGAAAGAATTTAAGACCCGCGCTGGTCGGTCGGTTTACGATGGCAGCGGTGTATTTCCTGACCTGCCTGTTAAACAAGAGAAATTTGCCGAGGTTACCCAAACATTGATCGGTAAACTGCTGGTTTTTGAATACGCCAATAAATATCGCAACAGTCACCCGCAGATCAATCCGGTTAAAAACTATTCGTTCACCGATGCTGATTATGCCGACTTTGTGAAATACCTGGGTGATAAGAATTATTCGTACAGCACCACATCCGAAAAAGTGCTGAGTAGCTTTAAGACCGAAGCCACCAAAGATAAAGCCTTTACCGAGGTTCAGGCTGAGTTTGAGGCCCTGAAAAATAAAATGGCCGCCAGCAAAAAGAACGACCTGCAACAACATAAAGAGGAGATACGCCAGGTATTAGAGAACGAAATAGTAGCCCGTTACTACTACGACAAAGGCCGCTACGAGACCAGCTTTAAATACGACAAAGAACTTGCCCAGGGTATCAAAACCATGCAAGACAAAAACCTGATGGCATCCATCCTAAAAGGCGACGGCGCTTATAAGGTGATCGGCAAACCTCAACTGGCCATGGTAGGTAAGAAGGACGCGGATAACGCGAATTGAGATATCCTAATAGACGGAAGGTAAATTGATAAGCCGGAGTTTCCCCTCTGGAGAGGGGACGCACTAAATAAGCATAAAGCACAAACTTTAATAGGGGTGTGTCCCTTTGTGGACCCTGTAAGTGAAGGACACACCCCTGACCCCGCTCAAGCGGGGAAGCGAGACTTTAATATCTTAGTGATCCATTCCCCACTAACTTACTATACTTTATTCCTGATATATCTTAAAAAATTCTCATCTTTGAGGTTCAATAATTTATCTGTTTTATTATATAATTTAAAAAATGAAAGTCGCAGTAGTAGGTGCTACCGGTTTGGTAGGCACTAAAATGTTGCAGGTTCTGGCAGAACGCAACTTCCCGGTAACAGAATTAATTCCGGTTGCATCCGAAAGAAGTGTAGGTAAAGAGATCACTTTTAAGGGTAAGCAATTTAAGATAGTTTCTGTAGCTGATGCGATAAAACAGAAGCCCGATGTGGCCATCTTCTCGGCCGGGGGCAGCACATCTTTAGAGCAGGCACCATTGTTTGCAGCGGCCGGTACGACCGTTATCGATAACTCATCGGCCTGGCGTATGGACCCTACCAAAAAATTGGTAGTGCCCGAGGTTAACGCCGACGTATTGACCGCCGACGACAAGATTATTGCTAACCCAAATTGCAGCACCATACAAATGGTTGTGGCCTTAAAACCACTGCACGATAAATACAAGGTTAAACGTATCGTTGTATCTACTTACCAATCGGTAACAGGTACCGGTGTTAAAGCGGTAGATCAATTGTTCAACGAGCGTGCCGGTATAGAAGGCGCTATGGCTTACCCATACAAGATAGATCTTAACGTATTACCTCAGATAGACGTGTTCACCGATAACGGTTACACTAAAGAGGAAATAAAGATGATCAAAGAGACCCAAAAGATCATGGGCGATGATAGCATCAAAGTAACTGCTACCACCGTGCGTATCCCGGTAATGGGTGGCCACTCAGAATCATTGAACATCGAGTTCGTAAACGATTTTGATCTGACCGAAGTACGCGAGTTATTAAGCAACGCCCCGGGCGTGATCGTTACCGACGACATCGCTAACCTGAAATACCCAATGCCGCTTGACGCGCACGATAAAGACGAAGTATTCGTCGGCCGTATCCGCCGCGACGAAAGTCAGGCCAATACCCTTAATTGCTGGGTAGTTGCCGACAACCTGCGCAAAGGTGCCGCTACCAACGCGGTACAGATCGCTGAGTATCTGGCATCGAAGAATCTGATCGGTCAGGCGGTCGAGGCGTAAGCTTTTCCCCTTATCTAATATAAAACGGGCTTTGTGAGATGATCACAAAGCCCGTTTTTTTCAGATTTGTCGTTCCTCGCAATGACAAAAAGAGCATACAGCTAACCACTAACTCTTCTTCCCCTTCTCCTCCTCCTCCTTCAACGCCCCTTCAATTTCCGGGTGCTGCGCAGGTAGTACTTTTCTGTCTTCCTCTACCTCGGTTTGTTTAACGTGAACAGCGTATTCGGCGGGCTTGATATCGCTGCCGCTGGCCTCGGCATAGGCCTGGGTAAACTCAGCGCCAATGTAGAGGATAGCGGCTGTGTAATAGATCCAGACCAATATTACGATGATGGATCCCGCGGCTCCGTATGCAGAACCCTGCGCTGTGTACTCGATGTATAAGCCAATAACATATTTACCTATCAAGAATAAAATGGCTGTAAATATTGCTCCGGAACGTACATCCCGCCATTTAATATTTACATCGGGCAAGAACTTAAAGATAATACCGAATAAGGTTGATATCACTACGAAGGCTATCGCAACGTTTATACCGTTAAATACCCATACCGTAACGTCGGGAAGATACTTAAGAAGTTGTTTACTAAATGCATTCACAGCCACGTTAAGTAACAGGGAGACCAGCAACAAAAATCCTAAAGAGATGATCATAGAGAAGGACAGGAAACGGTTCTTCAACATCTTTACCCATCCACGTTTGGGTTTGGCCTTTACCCGCCATATCATGTTGATAGAATCCTGTATCTCTAAAAACATACTGGTAGCGCCCAAGATCAGGGTAATTACACCTGATATCAACGCTATACCGGATTTGCCCGATAGCGTTAAAGCTTTTACCATGTTTTGTATCTGCATGGCGGCATCGCTACCTACATAACCTATAATTTCAGGGTAGATCTGATTTTTAAAAGCGTCTTCTCTGAACACGATACCGATGATCGAAAGGATCATGATCAGCAATGGCGCAAGCGAGAACACGGTGTAGTACGCCAGCGACGCGCTCAGCTTTAAACCATTATCATCACTAAAGCCGCTAAAAGATGCGATAAGCACCTTCCATATTTTCTTCCAAAAGTCTTTACTTAGTATCCTCATACAAAATTATAAACCAGATCAACTCCAATTATGTTTATATTTAGTTCAGAAACAACATTATGATAATATTACGGTTAAAAAATGTTCTGTTCAGCGCATTGCTGATCGGGCTGATATGTATAGGTCTTAACGCCTCGGCACAAAAGACAACGATCTTCATTGTGCGCCATGCCGAAAAGGCCGCCGCCATGGCATCCGACCCGGACTTGACCGCGGTGGGCGCTCTCCGTGCGACCGAGTTATTGAAGGCTCTAAAAAAAGAACGCGTTACCGTTATTTATACTACCGATACCAAGCGCACCCGGCAAACCATTAAACCCGTTGCCGACCGCTTCGTGATCGCCCCTGAAGTTTACGATCCATCTAATTTAAAAGCACTTGCCGACAAAGTGCTTTTAAATAATAAAGGAAAGAACGTGCTGATCGTTGGGCATTCGAATACCATCCTGCCAACGCTTGCCGCTTTTGGCTCCGAACAACCTTTTAGCGCAATGACCGACGATGACTATGACATGCTATTTAAACTGGTGATCAAAGACGGAAAGACCGAACTGACCATCAGCCGCTACGGCGCCGAGCATCATACCACACAGATCCCCGACGCGTTCTCGGGCTTCACAACTGAACGTATGATCAGGCCACCGAGTAGGTTTTAATTGGATCGAACTATAATTTCTCAAAAGGCACATTCAGCAACTCAAAAGCCTTCCATCCTTTAAAGTCGAAATGCCACCACTCACTGGGTAATTGCATAAAGCCATGTTTCTCCATTACGGATCTCAATAAAGCGCGGTTCTGGATCTGGATGGCCGGGAGTTTGGCGTACAATGCTCCTGCTTTGCGGCTAAAGCAATCGTAAGGGGTAGGCATCTCCAGTTCTTTACCGGTCTTTAGGTCGATGATGGTAAGGTCGACCGCACAGCCGCGGTTATGTTTGGAGCCGTATTTAGGGTTAGCTACAAAGTTGGTATCCTTAGCGAATTTAAAAAAGTCGACAGTTACGGCATACGGACGATAGCCGTCAAATATTTTGAGGCCGAGGCCTTTTAAAGCTAATTCGGTTTGGATCTTCTTTAATGCCTCAGCCACGGGAGCACGGGCAAAAGCACGGGCTTGTTTGTACATCACCCTACCCATAAAATTATTTTTGGTGGCGTAGCGGACGTCCAGCTTGATGGAAGGGATGGCTTTGGTTATCTCAACTAATTTCTTTTCGGGGTGGGTTTTGATCTGTTGTGCATAAGCTGACGCTGATAATACGTACGGATATTGCTGAGCTGACGATATAAATACGCAGCAACACGCCAACAGTATGAACAGGCTCTTTTTCATTGCTTTATAACTTCTACTATTGTTGCGGTAGCTATTTTTTTTCCGTATCCAAGTAGATAAAAAGTATTTCCGGAATAATATTCTCCAATAAAATGATCAACAGCTGCAATATGTATCTCAAGCTTGACCGCAACATCAATACTGATCGGCTTGGTAACCTGCACCTCTGACGGCGCAGAGTACCTTGGTTCGGCAAAATAAACAGACGCTCTGACAATGTTCTCTATCGGGAACCGAAAGCAAGCCGCCGCATCAGGGTTAAATGTTAATTGAACCAATAATCTAACCGGAGGTTTATGGGGCATAACCTTAATGCTTCGATACGATCAACAGGTCCAGATCTTTGCAGGGCAGGTTAAAGCGTTCGCCAATGTGTTTGTTGGTCAGCTGACCTTGATACAGATATGTCGCGCTACGTACGCCGGCCGTTTTCCAGATCACGTTCTTGATACCGCCTTGTTCGCCAATGTCTAACAGGATAGGGGTAAAGATATTAGTGAGCGCGTAAGTAGCGGTGCGGGCCACGCGCGAAGCGATATTAGGCACACAGTAATGGATCACATCATATTTGCGGAAGACCGGGTGTGTATGGTTGGTCACCTCAGAGGTTTCAAAACAACCACCCTGATCAATGCTCACATCGATCAATACTGAGTTGGGTTTCATCTTGCTGACGGTCTCTTCGCTCACTATGCACGGGCTACGGCCATCTTCGGCGCGCAAAGCGCCGATAACTACATCGCAAGAGGTGATCGCTTTCTCCAACACCATCGGCTGCACTACCGAAGTAAATACCCGGCTGCCGATGTTATTTTGCAATCGACGTAGTTTATAGATCGATGGGTCAAAAACCTTTACTTGTGCACCCAGCGCTATGGCTGTACGGGTAGCATATTCGCCTACGGTACCAGCGCCCAAGATCACGATCTCGGTAGGTGGAACACCGGTGATACCGCCCAGCATCAAGCCTTTGCCTTCAAAAACGTTACTCAGATATTCTGCCGCGATCAGGATAGACGTAGCGCCCACGATCTCGCTCATGGCACGGATCACGGTCAACGAGCCGCCTTCATCCTGTAAATGCTCATAGCTGAGGGCGGTGATATTCTTTTTCATCATCGCCTGCAGGCATTCGGCTTTCAGTGTGCTCATTTGCAGTGTCGAGATCAGGATCTGGTTCATCTTCATCAGTTCGATCTCGGCCATAGTCGGCGGAGCCACTTTCATGATGATGTCTGATGCTTCATAAAGCTGTTTATGATCGTACACGATGCGTGCGCCCTGTTCGCTGTAATCCTTATCGTGAAAGTTGGCGGCTTTGCCGGCGTTGCTTTCTAAGATCACCTCGTGACCGTTGTTGATCAACAAAGCGACCGATAACGGTGTCAACGGGATACGGTTCTCCTGAAAAGAGGTTTCTTTAGGGATGCCGATGTATAGCTTGTTTTTGCGGGTCTTCACCTCCAGCATTGATTCCTGTGGCTGCATCATGGCCTGTTTGGCCAGGTCAGAAAAACCGCTGTATTTGCCTGCGCTCATGCGTTGTAGTTCAAATTAGTGTAGACGTAAACTTAACCATTATTACGATCAAATGTTCACTAAAGTTATTTGGCGGGTGCCATCGTCCTTTGCTTCGATATGTATCTCGGTATAGTTAGCCGGTAGCAGATCAGGGATACGCTCGGGCCATTCGATAAAGCAATAATTGCCCGAGTAAAAGTATTCCTCGTAACCCATGTCCAAAGCTTCAGTCTGGTCTTTTAGGCGATAAAAATCAAAATGGTATATTGGGCCTTTGTCGGTCACATACTCGTTCACGATAGAAAATGTGGGGCTGTTAGCTTGGCCTTCGGCACCCAAAGCATCGCACAAGGATTTGATAAAGGTGGTTTTGCCTGCACCCATTTCTCCGTAGAGGACGAAGATCTTGTTTGGCGATGCGGCGTCTAAAACTTGTGAAGCAGCAGCTGGGATATCGTTTAAAGAAAAATTGAATTGCATATTATTAGATTCACGGCCTGATAGTTTTGATAAGACGAGATAGCTCGTCATCGCTTATTATTTCGCGTTGGCTTTTGTCATAGATGGTTAACAGGTAAATAACTCCTTCTTGCACAGTAGCCACTAAGTGCGTGATCACCCTTGCGCCACCACTCTTTCCCTTGCTTTTGCTTGCGATAGCCAATCGAACTTTATAGGTGTTTTTATAGATCTTGTCTTCTTGTGTAGGATTTAGCAGTAAACTATCGCGTAATACCTGAAGGTCTGTTTTTAAAGATGGATATTTTTTAGCGAGGTCCTTGATGTTACGACTAAAGTCACCAGCCGCCTCGATCTTATAATTCATTGATCAGATCGTCCAAAGACTGTAGTTTGATCTTACCTTGTTGGTGAAGTTCCACTTCCTCCAAACCCTTTTTTATCGAGTTGAGTATCCGCTGTTTCTCCTTATTTACCTTTTGTTTAGATACAGTAACTCCTAAAGACTTTAAAGCCTTCATTACCTCTTTCTCTTTTTCAGGCGGAAAATCGATCTGCAACGTCATACTCAAATTTACTAAAAATAAAATGAGACTTACAAAGCACTAACGCTCTACAAGTCTCATTTGATATATCGTCATCTGCACATTCAACTCCTACTTCGGTCCGTAAGTGATCACTGGGATGATCATCTCTTCTAACGAGATACCGCCATGCTGGAAGGTCTCATTGTAAAAGTTAACGAACTGGTTATAGTTGTTCGGGTATACAAAGTAGGTGTCACTCTTGGCGAATACAAAGCTGCTGCTTACATGCAATTTAGGTAGCATAGCATCATGCGGGTTCTTTACGTGGAAAACATCTTTGGCATTAAAATTCAAATTTTTGCCTTGTTTGTAACGCAGGTTGGTGTTGGTATTCCTATCGCCGATGATCTTGCTCGGGTTTTTTACCTTGATGGTACCGTGGTCGGTGCTGATCACTACACGCACCTGTTTAGAGGCTAAGAATTTCAATAACTCAAACAATGGCGAGTGCTCGAACCATGATAGCGTTAACGAGCGGTAAGCCGCGTCATCACTTGCCAACTCACGGATCATTTGCATATCAGTACGGGCATGGCTCAGCATATCCACAAAGTTGTAAACCACTACGTTCAGGTCATTACCCATCAGGTTATTTACCGACTCGTTCAGTGAGCGGCCTTCGTCGATATTCAGGATCTTATGGTAGCTGAACTTGCAATCCTTACGTAACACGCGTTTGATCTGGTCAGCGATGAAATCTTTCTCGAACAGGTTTTTACCACCTTCGTCCTCGTCGTTCTGCCACATTTCCGGGAAGCGTTTTTCCATATCCAGCGGGGTAAGACCGGCAAAGATGGCGTTACGGGCATATTGGGTAGCAGTAGGCAAGATGCTATAATAAGTATCCTCTTCTTCTAAACGGAAGTATTCAGAAATGATCGGGTTGATGATCTTGAACTGATCGTAACGTAAATTATCGATCAGAATAAAGAACACCGGGCCATTGCCATCAAGTTTAGGGAACACCTTTTTCTTGAACAGATCATGTGATAATGTAGGGCCATTGCCTTTGTCTTTGATCCAATCCAGATAGTTGCGCTCAACAAACTTGCAGAACTGTGTGTTGGCTTCGGCTTTTTGCAAGGTCAATATCTCGTGCATGCCGTTGTCCTCCAGGCTTTCCAGTTCCAGTTCCCAGTAGATCAGTTTTTTGTAAACGTCAACCCATTCCTGAAAACTCAGGTTATCATTCAGCGTCATTCCCAACTGGCGGAAATCCTGCTGATAACTCATGGCCGTTTTAGCGCCAACCAATTTCTTGTTCTCGGTCAGTTTTTTGATGGTCAGCAAGATCTGCTTAGGGTTTACCGGTTTGATCAGGTAATCATCTATCTTGGATCCGATGGCATCCTCCATCAGGTACTCTTCCTCGCTTTTGGTGATCAGCACCACCGGAACGTCGCTGTTGATGGTCTTGATCTCGGATAAGGTTTCCAGTCCGGTAAGGCCCGGCATGTTCTCGTCCAAAAATACCAGATCAAAGTAACCGGCTTTAAAAGCGTCCAAAGCATCACGACCATTGGTGGCGGTGGTCACTTTATAGCCTTTTTCGTTCAAAAAAAGTATGTGGGGCTTTAACAGGTCGATCTCGTCGTCGGCCCAAAGTATGGTAGTATCTTGCATAGTATTCTATTTCAATAGCTGTATAAACCACAAAGCAGGGGATTTGTTACTGTGTGGAATAAGGTTTAACAAAAATTAACGATCTGAACCGCTGATTTTAATGATTACGTTGATTTCGCTGATTGACGTTAAGGTTTGTTGTACTTGGTTAATGGTTGGTGGGGTATGCTGTGCTAAGTTAGAAATTTTACCCCCATTCTACCCCGTTCACGTTTTAATTTGACACTTTTGCAACCAATACTTTCGCTTTGAATAAAAAGAAGATCATAAACGACCCGGTCTACGGATTTATCACCATTCCGTCGGCTTTGGTGTTCGACCTCATAGAGCATCCTTACTTTCAGCGCCTGCGTTATATTAAGCAAGGTGGGATGACACATCTGGTATATCCGGGCGCGTTACACACCCGTTTTCATCACGCTTTAGGTGCTATGCACTTGATGCGCACCGCTATCGAAACGCTTTGTAATAAGGATGTGGACATTAGCCTTGAAGAGCAGGAAGCCGTTACCATCGCCATCCTATTGCACGACATCGGTCACGGACCATTTTCGCACGCCTTAGAGCAGTCTATCGTACAAGGTATCTCGCACGAGGATATCTCTGCCGCCATGATGTCGCGGTTGAACCGTGATTTTGACGGCCAATTGCAAATGGCCATAGATATTTTTAATGATACCTACCCCAAGCGTTTCCTGCATCAGCTGGTATCGAGCCAATTGGATGTGGATCGTATGGATTACCTTAACCGCGATAGCTTTTTTACCGGCGTATCCGAAGGGGTGATCAGTTCGGAAAGGATCATCAAAATGCTGACCGTAGTTGACGACCATATCGTGGTAGAAGAAAAAGGTGTCTATTCCATCGAGAATTTCCTGATATCGCGCCGTTTAATGTATTGGCAAGTATACCTGCACAAGACCGGCATAGCGGCCGAACAGCTATTGGGCAAAATATTAAAACGCGCCCGCGAATTGGCGCTTTCGGGCGTTCCTTTATTCGCCACGCCATCGTTGAATCATTTCCTGGTCAACCAGATCAATAAAGAGGCCTTCATGACCGACGAGACCCATCTGGATATTTTTGCCAAGTTGGACGATAGCGATATTATGTCGGCCATTAAAGTGTGGACAGATAGTTCGGATAAGATATTGTCCCTTTTATGCCGTAATCTGATCAACCGCAAATTATACAAGGTAGATATCAGCGATAAACCTGTATCCCAAAACAAACTGAACGAACTGACCAAAGCCGCCATAGATCAATTAGGCATCAGCAAGGAGGAAGCGCATTATTTTGTCTTCACCGACACCATT
The DNA here is from genome assembly GCF_015222005.1 of Mucilaginibacter myungsuensis. Classification (GTDB taxonomy): domain Bacteria; phylum Bacteroidota; class Bacteroidia; order Sphingobacteriales; family Sphingobacteriaceae; genus Mucilaginibacter; species Mucilaginibacter myungsuensis. Next base: position 91,985 of record NZ_JADFFL010000006.1, read on the forward strand.
GCCAATAACGCTTATAAAGTTGGCGACGGTAATATCCGCGTGCTGATGAAGGATGGCTCGATCAGGGATATCACCACTGCGAGTGATGATAATAACCTTACTGCTTTGACAAAGACGGTGAAGAAGCATATTACTTGTTATATTAAAGGATTATAACGCATCGGACATGGGCGAGGAAAAAAAGCATAAGCCGGCTTTGTTGAAAATGTTGGAAGAAACCGAACAGAATATTATAAAATATGGCGTGCAGGTTTATGATATTTTCGGTACAGACTATTCTCCTCCGTTCGCCTACAGTATCGGCTTGTTCGAGACCTATGGTCATCCTGAGATCATCTGCTTTGGGTTGCCCGAAAAGCTGTGTGGGCAGATCGTTCATGATGTTGCGAAACTGATCAAAGACGGGAAACGCTTTCACGCGGGTGATATCACATTAGAGATATTTAAAAACTCTGAGGCGGTTTTCTTAGCCGTTGACGAGAGGAATATTGGTGATTATTTACTGCACGCTACAGCTTATTACGGCGATGAGAAATTTAATGCGTTACAATTAGTTTGGGCTGATAGAAACGATAAATTCCCTTGAGAAGAAGGATTTGAAGAAGAGATCAAGTATGACCAACCCCTCTTAGATAGGAATGCTGATTTTAAATTTAGAGAAGAGAAAAATGTTGCGACGATAACTACCCGACAGTTTATCGAACAAGGTATGCCGGTATTGACTGTTGCTCACAGCGCCGACGGAACTTGGCAGTTTTTAGCTGCTAATCCATCAACAGATAACGCAACGGTAGTAACCTTAGAACACATCATACAAAGAGATAATACGTTAAACCAAGTGTTTGATCTGGAATATGGCGAAATGGCGAGAAGGGAGCACATCGGCGGCCCATGGACCCGCGAGAAGTTTGAAGAGGAAGACGAAGAAGAGGACGATGAAATATGACCAACATCAACCCACCCACCGATTTTTAACTCCTTTTAACAACTTTAACTATATCGCCCCCTATAACAACTTTAACTATTTTAATTTAACTTTGCAGGATGCAATTTAAAGCCAGCGATATCAGTTTGCTGCTCAACGGTACTGTTGAGGGTGATCCGTCTGTGGTGGTTAGCCGGCTGGCTAAGATTGAAGAGGGTACCGCGGGAAGCTTATCTTTCCTTGCAAATCCTAAATACGAACACTTTTTGTACACTACCGATTCATCGGTTGTGATCGTTAATAACGAGCAGGTTTTGACCGCCCCTGTTAAGGCTACGCTGATCAGGGTAGAGAATGCTTACAGTGCATTTACCGCTCTGCTTAACCAGTATAGCGCTATCCGTTTGAATAAAAGCGGCGTAGAGCAGCCAAGCTTTGTGCACGAGTCGGCTACGATCGGTAAGAATGCTTATATCGGTGCCTTTGCCTATATCGGCCAGGGTGTTACCATGGGCGATAATTGCAAGATCTACCCTAATGCTTACATTGCCGATAACGTTACGCTGGGAAATAATGTCACACTTTTCCCCGGCGTTGCTATCTATTTCGATTGCGTGTTGGGTAATAATGTAACCATACATTCGGGTACGATAATTGGTGCTGATGGTTTTGGTTTTGCGCCAAATCCGGATGGTAGTTATACCAAGATCGCGCAGATCGGTAACGTGGTCATTGAGGATGATGTAGAGATAGGTTCTAACACAACTGTCGACCGTGCTACCATGGGTTCGACCGTCATCCGTAAGGGTGTTAAGCTGGATAACCTGATCCAGATCGCGCATAATGTGGAGATAGGTGCTAATACTGTAATCGCTGCGCAAAGCGGGATATCGGGTAGCACTAAGATCGGTGAGCGTGTATTAATGGGCGGCCAGGTCGGGGTGGTCGGGCACATCACAGTTGCTAACGGCACGCAGGTGCAAGCGCAATCGGGAGTGAACAAAACGCTGACCGAAGAAGGTAAAAAATGGATGGGTTCGCCCGTAATGAAATATGCCGATCACATGCGATCGGTAGTAGTGACCCATCGCCTGCCTGAGTTGGAACGCAAGGTGCAGGAACTGGAAAAGCTAATTAAGGAACTAACGGCTAATAAAGAAGCCTAATAAAAACAACTATCAGACTTGTCGGGCGACCGGCAGGGTGAGGTGAATATGAACGTAAAACAAAGAACTATCAAAGCTCCGGTATCCGTATCGGGCACAGGTTTGCACACAGGCGAGAAGGTTGTCATGACCTTTAACCCTGCCCCGGATAACCATGGTTACAAATTCAGACGTGTTGACGTAGCGGGGCAACCCATTATTGATGCCGACTGCGATAACGTGACCGATACTTCACGCGGTACCACCATAACTCAAAATGGTGCAAGCGTGAGCACTGTAGAGCACGTGTTAGCTGCCTTGGTTGGTCTGGAGATAGATAATGTGCTGATCGACATAGACGGACCGGAGACACCGATCATGGATGGTAGTTCGATACAATTTGTTGATGTGCTGTTAGAGGCGGGTACTGTTGACCAGAATGCCGACCGTGAATATTACCATATCCCTTACAATATCCACTATACCGAAGCTGACCGTAAGGTAGAGATGGTTGCCATGCCGTTAGACGATTATCGTTTCACTTGTATGGTGGATTATAATTCGCAAGTGTTGGGTAGTCAGCACGCCAGTATCTCTACCATTGGCGAGTTCAAAAAAGAGATCGCGAGCTGCCGTACCTTCTGCTTTTTGCACGAGTTAGAGATGCTGTTAAAGCATAACCTGATCAAAGGTGGCGATATCAACAACGCGATCGTAGTAGTTGATAAACCGGTAAGCCCCGAAGAACTTAGCCACTTAGCTAAAATATTTAACCGCGAAGAGATACAGGTTGCCCCTCAGGGAATCCTGAACAATATAGAATTACGCCATCAAAATGAACCGGCACGCCACAAGTTGCTGGACATGATCGGCGACTTAGCCTTAGTTGGTGTTCCGTTGCGTGGCCATATTATGGCGGCACGCCCGGGTCACGCGGCTAACGTAGCGTTCGCAAAGAAAATTAAAGCGCTCATCAAAAAAGAACGCAGCCGTAAACACGTAAAAGTTTACGACCCTAACATGACGCCGGTATACGATACCGTGCAGATCATGAAGATATTGCCTCACCGTCAGCCAATGCTGTTGGTAGATAAGATCCTCGAATTATCTAAGAGCCATGTAGTTGGTTTAAAGAACGTGACCATGAACGAGGACCTGTTTATGGGCCACTTCCCGGGTACACCTTTATTCCCGGGTGTGTTACAGATAGAGGCTATGGCGCAAACAGGCGGCATCCTGGTATTGAACACCGTTCCGGATCCTGAAAATTATATTACCTTGTTCCTTAAAATAGAGAACGCCCGCTTTAAAGATAAAGTGGTTCCCGGCGACACCCTGATATTCCATTGCAATTTGTTAGCGCCTATCCGCCGTGGTATAGCGCAAATGAAAGGCGTGGGCATGGTAGGCTCGCGCGTGGTAGTAGAGGCCGAACTGATGGCACAAATTGTAAAGAAAGATAAATCAGCTGAATAATGATCCAACCCTTAGCATATATCCACCCACAGGCACGTATTGCCGAAAACGTAGTGATAGACCCTTTTGTGACCATCCATAAGGATGTTGAAATTGGTGAAGGGACCTGGATCGGATCTAACGTAACCATTATGGATGGTGCCCGTATCGGTAAAAATTGCCGTATTTTCCCGGGTGCTGTTATATCGGCCAATCCGCAAGATCTTAAGTATAAAGGCGAGAACACGCAGGTGATCATTGGCGATAACACTACCATCCGCGAATGTGTGACCATTAACCGTGGTACTAACGACCGGTTCAAGACCGAAGTTGGCAGCAACTGCCTGATCATGGCTTATTGCCACATCGCGCATGATTGTTTGGTGGGTAATAACTGTATCTTCAGTAATAACACTACGCTTGCAGGTCACATCACTGTTGGTGATAACGTGGTATTGGCGGGCATGGTGGCTATACACCAATTTGTTAAGGTAGGTTCGCATGCTTTTGTTACCGGTGGTTCATTGGTACGTAAGGATGTCCCTCCTTATGTTAAAGCAGCCCGCGAGCCGCTTTCGTACGCCGGCATTAACTCGGTAGGTTTGCGCCGCCGCGGTTTCAGCGAAGATAAGATCAACGAGATACAGGATATCTACCGTACCCTGTTCGTTAAAAACAATAACGTGACCAAGGCTATCGATATCATCGAGGCCGATTTCCGTCCAACGCAAGAACGCGACGAGATCCTGAACTTTATCCAAAGCTCGCAACGCGGTATCATGAAGGGGTTCGGGAATAACTAATTAGTCGATAGTCCATAGACCATAGTCCATAGTAATACTATTGGCTTCAGTTCATGGACTATGGACCATGGACCATGGACCAAAAGATCAGCATATCTCTTCAAGGCGTCGGCCGCCGCTTCAACCGCGAGTGGATATTTCGCGGGGTGGAGCAGACGTTCGTTAGCGGCGAGAGTTATGCTATCCTCGGGCCTAACGGATCTGGGAAATCTACATTACTGCAAGTGCTTAACGCGAGTTTGGCACCATCGGCAGGTACCATCAGCTTTACACTTAACGATGATAAATTAGAGGCTGAGTATGTGTTCAAACACATCGCTTTGGCTGCTCCGTATATGGAGGTGATAGAGGAGTTCACCCTGTCCGAGATGATCGACTTCCACTTTAAATTCAAGAACTATCTATCCGGTATCGGTCGCGCCGAGGTGATCGCTTTGTTGGGAATGGAAACATCTAAAGATAAACTGATCCGCTACTTCTCATCGGGGATGAAACAGCGTTTAAAATTGGCGCTTGCCTTTTTTGCTGATACGCCTATCCTGATGCTGGACGAACCGACATCTAATTTGGATAATCAAGGGATTGATTGGTATCTGAGTTTGATCCAACGTTACGCTGCCGGTCGCTTGTTGATCGTTTGCTCCAACCAGGAGCATGAGTACAGCTTCTGCCATCATCAGTTGCGGATATCGGACTATAAGCAAAGCTGATTATACGGACGCAGTCGTGCTTTTATAGTATTTTCATCAAATTCAGGGCTCTTCGGTCGTCGTAACTCCTGGTAACTCTTTGCATTTCGGCAGGTCATTTTCAAATGTTGAGACATCTATTACTTTGATCTCTTCCTGCACTTGACCATTAACTACTGATAGCGTTATTTTTGAATATTTGTACCCGCTGCCTTCAATAAGATCTTTTTGCAACCATATTACCTGGTCTGCATTTCCCGGTAGACATTTCCCATAGAACATCCGTGACTCGAATACAGTACTTCCATTTACAATATCGGTCATCCCGCCTGGATAACTATATCTAACCTGCTCTGCTTCGCCTTTCATCGGTCCGTCATCGGGTGACCACACGTATATTGATATATTTGCGTCGCACTCTTTACATTGACGTCCTGCCAATATCAAAAAAGGTGCTTTTGTACCGGCACTAAGCTGACCAATGTACTCCAGATCATACAGGTTGGTTGTGAAGCTCTTATTGTTTTTGAAATAGACCTTTTGATCAGCTATGTTTTTAAATATCCATTGGTCGTTTGTAGCGAGAGGTCTTCCAACACTATCAGTGATAGTATCAGGTTTTTGCTGATTAGTATTATTAGACCGTTGCCTGCAGGCGCTCAAGGTCAATGGCAAAGCCATAAATAATAATTGATATAGCGTTACCTTTTTCATTTCAACAACTGGAATATAAAAGATACATAGTTAGCGTAAACAGTCCTTTTTCTAAAACGCGGTAATTCTTATCGCTTCTTAAAGTGAAGAGTCTGTTTCGATCGCGACTTTTGCTTCACACCGTTCACATCTATTTCAAAGGTCAGATCATGGTGTAGTATCAGGTCCGTTTCGGTCAACATTTTGATAGGCTCTTCGAGCGAGTACGCGTCAGCGACTGTAACACCATTATTTGTAACGGCCGGGAAATGCAACGTAAGGCTCTTACTATCTATACCGTAAGTGATCTTAGCCTGCAGTGTAGTGCCAAAATATTGCGATGCTGAACCGTCCGCGCTAAATTCATAAAATTCATCAGTTGGGCCTGTTTGCGAATCTTCCACAACCACTCCGTTCGAAGTTAATAAGGTGGTATCTGCAAACATTTGCCACCTGCCTACGATCAGTTTGCGGTATTTATCGCCGGTAAGGTCGGTGTTTTTTGGGTTGCCTTTGCTACAGCCTAAAATATTCAGGCCGATCAACGCGCAGCAAGCAATAAAGAATAGGTTTTTCATATCATCAACTTTACTGCAAAAGTAACACATTGTTCTTTAATTATATAAGCAGGGCTAAGCCATTTATTCTACTTTTCTGCAACTGGATCTGATCTGTCGGACAAATTTGCTATCTTTCCCATTCTGATACATTACTAAACCTATAATGAAAAAAATAACACTCGCCTCACTGGCGATCCTTACCACTACCTTATCATTCGGACAAGCCAAACTGATCGAAAAGGTCACCAAAAAAGGCGGCGAACTGATTATCCCTTACGAGAAATATGTACTGCCCAACGGTCTAACGGTGATCCTACACGAGGACCATTCAGATCCTGTCGTCCACGTAGATGTTACCTATCATGTTGGTTCCGCGCGCGAGCAGATCAACAAGTCGGGCTTTGCGCATTTTTTTGAGCATATGATGTTCGAGGGGTCGGATCATGCACTAAAAGGTACGCACGATAAGATCACCATCGGGAATGGCGGCACCAACAACGGCACAACCAACCGCGACCGCACCAATTACTACGAGACAGAACCGAAGAACGTTTTAGAGCAGACCCTGTGGCTGGAAGCCGACCGGATGGGTTTCCTGCTGGGGCAGGTAACTCAGGAACGTTTTGAGGTACAACGCGCAACGGTAAAGAACGAGCGCGGACAAAAGGTAGACAACCGTCCTTACGGTTTAACAAGCGAGTACACTTATAAAAACCTGTATCCATACGGTCACCCGTACTCGTGGCTCACGATAGGATACATGGAAGATCTGGACCGCGCCAATGTGAACGATCTTAAGAATTTCTTTTTACGATGGTACGGTCCTAATAATGCTACCTTAAGCATCGGCGGTGACATTAACCCGGCAGCTACCGTAAAGATGGTAGAGAAGTATTTTGGCGCCATACCCCGTGGCCCGGCGGTAACACCGGTAAAAGTGCCTGCCGTGTCGCTGGCCGGTAACCGATATGTGTCTTATACAGATAATTACGCCCGTGTGCCTTTACTGTCTATCATGTACCCTACTGTGCCTAATTACGATAAAGATATGGTGGCGTTAATGTGCCTTGCGCAGGTGTTAGGCAAAGGTAAAAACTCGGTACTATATCAAAACCTGGTGAAGAAACAACTGGCTTTGGATGCCACTGTCGATAATATCTTTGCCGAACTATCGGGCGAGCTTAGTGTGATGCTGTTCCCCTTGGGAAATAAGACCTTAGCCGAAATGGAGGAACTTTACAACCAGGCTTTGACCGAGTTTGAAAAACGCGGCATCACCGATGACGACCTGGAGAAATTTAAAGGCAGCGCCGTAAGCGATCTGGTGTCTGACCTGCAGAACGTCTCGGGCAAAGTATCAAGGCTGGCTCAATACCAAACCTTTACAGGTAACCCTAACAAGATCAAAGGTATTTTAGAAATGTACAACTCGCTTACCAAGGCCGATGTGATGCGGGCATATCATACCTACATTAAAGGCAAAGGAGCGGTGATCGTAAGCGTACTGCCCAAAGCCGGCAATATAGCCCCGGCCAAGCCCGATAATTTTACTATTGACCAAACTAAATACACCGCGCCCGATTATGGCTACGATAAACTAACTTATAAAAAAGCGTCAGACAACTTTGATCGCCGGGTTACGCCGCCGTTGCAGGCCGTACCGGTAGTTAAGGCACCGGTGGTTTGGCAAAAACAGATCAGCGGCGCTAAAGTGATCGGCATTAACAATGCCGAGGTGCCGATGGTGAATATATCTGTCACCATCCCCGGCGGGCGTTTGTCTGATGCTAAAGATCTGTCCAAAGCAGGCGTTGCGGCCGTATTTGCTTCGATGATGCGCGAGGATACCAAAAATTACACGGCAGAACAAATGGCTGTGGAATTGCAAAAATTGGGCAGTACGTTAACTATAGTAAGTGGGGTTGACGGTACGCAATTCTCTATCTGGTCCTTAAAGAAGAACCTGAGTAAGACCATGGCTTTGGTGCAGGAGCGTTTGCTCAACCCTAAATTTACTCAGGAAGCTTTCGACAGGCAAAAGCAACAAAGGCTGGGCGCGTTCAAACAACAAAAAGGCGAGCCTTCGGCTATTGCCCCGGCGGTGTTCGATAAGATCAATTTTGGCGCCAATAATATCTTAGGTTTGCCTGCCGCCGGTACCGAAAAAACGGTCGCCAACATCACCCTGGCCGATATTGAGCAGCATTATAAAGACCATATCACCGCTGCCGGCGCCAGGATAATTGTAGTTGGCGATATTAACGAAACCGAAGCCGAAACCCAATTAGCGTTCTTAAATAAACTGCCTAAAACCAAAGTGGTAGTGGCAGCACCTGCACCGGCTATCCCGGTAACTAAAACCAAGATCTATATGGTAGATGTACCCAAGGCAGCCCAAACGCAATTTTTGGTAGGTTATGCCAACGGTTTAACATTTAGTCCGGTAGGCGAATCTTATGCTATCGATCTGGCCGATTATCCTATGGGCGGTTCGTTCACCGGAAGATTAAATACCTATATGCGCGAAACCAAGGGCTGGACCTACGGGGCAAGCAGCGGTTTCGGTAACGACCTGTACAGTGGCAAGTATCAGTTCAACGCAGGCATCAGGGCGGCATCTACCGATAGCGCTTTAGTTGCCCTGATAGATCAATACCGCGAGTATAGTAAAACCGGACCAACTGCTGATGAACTGACCTTCCTTAAAAAGGCCATGGGGCAAAGCGAGGCGTTAAGGTACGAGGCCCTTTATCAAAAAGCTAATTTTGCATCGCAGATGTTAACTTACAACCTGCAACCTAATTATCTGGAGCAACAAGCCGCCCAATTAAAAGGAGCGACATCGGCACAGCTGAAGGCCATTGCCAACAAATACATGGATATTGATAAGATGAACATCTTGCTGGTCGGCGATAAAGCCCGCATACTGCCCGAGTTACAAAAGCACAATTACGAGATAGTAGAACTGGATGTTGACGGTAACCCGGCAAACTGATCCGCCATATTTTAAACCAACAAACCTTGCTTTCAACAGCAGGGTTTTGTTATTTTAGAGGGTATGAGACCGATAGCCTTGTTGTTTATACTGACCCTGTCATCATGCACGGTGACGAGGGAGAAGTTAGTAGGGAGGTATAGCTATTGTCCGGCGTTTGAGATCTGTGCCGATCTTCAGTTGCATAAGGATAGTACATTTGTTTACAATAGTGGGATAGGCGAGCTTGTTTTGGCCGAAGGATACTGGACTATCCAAAAAAAAGAGCTTTTGTTAATGAGTTCTTCTGAACCACTGGTCAGTTTTGAGAAGGTAAGTACTCCCGGGACGACTTTGCATGTGATAGCTGATCCCGACATGCCTTTGCCCGGGGCAATCATCAATTTTTATAAAAATGCTCAAGTGACGAAAGTTACCTCGGATATCAGGGGGATGGCACTTGCGCCGGTTTCAAACCCCGACAGCATCGTGGTTCAAAATTTGGGCTATCAGCGGGCGCTAATTATTCCTCCAACTGATGTAAATTGTATCGATGTAAAACTGAAATATGCTATGGTGATAGCCTTTGATAAAATGCTATGGAAGGTCCGTGGTAAAAAGTTGATCCCTCCCAGATCTAACAACGGAATGAAGTTACACTATTTAAAAAAACAGAGGTCAGGAGATCTTTAAAGAGCATCCCTCGTAAACTAAGTCCTTGATTATTTACCGATAACTAATTAAGTTTGCCCTTCAATAAAAATTATGGCTAAGGCATCAGATATCAAGAACGGAAATATCCTGCGCTTTAACGGCGAGTTGGTTCAGGTAGAAGAATTTATACACCGTACACCGGGTAACTTGCGCGCATTTTATTCGGCACGTATGCGTAACGTTAAAACCGGCAAACTGGTAGAGTACCGTTTCCGTACCGACGAAGAGGTGAGCATTGCCCGCGTAGAGACCGGCGACTACCAATACCTGTACGAGGATGGTAACGACCTGGTAGTAATGAATAACGAAACCTACGAGCAATACAACGTGCCTAAATCTTTATTTGGTAACGGCATCAAATTCCTGAAAGAAGGTATGAATGTGATCGTTGCTTTCGAAAGCGATGAGCCGATCATGGGTTCGACACCTAACTCGGCCGAGTTGGAGGTTACCTACACCGAGCCAGCTGTAAAAGGCGATACATCAAGCGGTGCCATGAAAAAAGCGACTGTGGAGACCGGCGCCGAGATCAACGTGCCATTGTTCATCAACCAGGGCGATAAGATCAAGGTTGATACCGCAACCGGCGCTTATGTAGAGCGTGTAAAAGCTTAATTCAAGTTTGTAATGATATAAGAAAGGCTTCTCAATGTTTGGGAAGCCTTTCTTGTTAACTAACTTTACCTAACCACACCGTCATTGCTTCGTTCCTCGCAATGACGTGCGTGTTTATTGCTGCTTTATGACCAAATCTCAACTCCGAATCGAATACCTCGCCAAACGCCGTCAACTAACAGGCGATGAATACGCATTGCTCAACAATGGCCTACTTAAACAATTCCAGCAATTAGATCTGACAGAGGTCAACACCATCCATCTTTTCCTCCCGATCATCGAGAATAATGAGCCGAACACTCACCTTATTCGTAACAGTTTAAAAGAAACCCAGCCGCATATCAAGGTCGTTTTCCCTAAAACGGATTTTGCTACTCTGAGGATGAAAAGCTATGCCGATGACACCGAGCTGATCATAGAAAAGAACAGCTACAATATCCCCGAACCGGTATCAGGCAACGAGGTCGGTATCTATCAAATAGACATGGTCATTCTACCCATGTTGGTATTTGATGAGCAGGGCTACCGCGTTGGTTACGGCAAAGGTTTTTACGACCGCTTTTGTGCGCAATGCAAACCAGGTATCAAATTTATAGGCTTGTCGCTGTTCGATGCGGTAAAGTGCATCCAAGACGTTAACCAATACGATGTACGGATGCACGCTTGCCTAACTCCGACAGGAAATTGGGACTGGAACAAGTAGTTTAAAGTTATAACGATAGTTAATATTTCTGGATAGCCGTTTTTTTAAGTAACTGATTATCAGATACTTGAAATATTGTCATTTCGAATTATGTTAACCTTTGTTAACCTTCGGCGGGCTCCAGGATCACAGATCCTTTATTCCCCCTTTAGGGGGTTAGGGGGCTACAGGATACAATTCCAACAATACCGGGCAATGATCCGAATGCCTGGCCTCGGGCAGTATCGCCGCGCGTTTAATGCGTGGTTCCAGTTCCTTACTGGCCATGGTATAATCTATCCGCCAGCCCAAATTCTTAGCGCGGGCATTGGCACGGAAACTCCACCAAGTGTAGTTATGCGGTTCTTTATTCAAATGACGGAAAGTATCGATAAAACCCGACTCGATGAATTGCTCCATCCACTCGCGCTCCTCGGGTAGAAAGCCTGATGAGTTGGCGTTGGATTTTGGGTTATGTATATCGATAGCGCGGTGGCAAATATTGTAATCACCGCAGATCACCAAATTGGGGTGTGTCACTTTTAGCAAGGTTAGGTATTTGCCAAACTCATCTAAAAAGCGGTACTTAAATACCTGACGCTCGTCGCCGCTAGATCCTGATGGGAAGTAGACACTCATGACGGACACATCCTCAAAATCGACACGGATATTGCGGCCTTCGCGGTCAAAATCGGCAATGCCGCAGCCGTATTCTACGTGCTTAGGTGTTTGTTTACACAGGATAGCGGTACCGCTGTAACCTTTCTTTTCGGCCGGGAACCAGTAATGTTGATAGCCCAGGGCTTCGACCAAATGCAGGTCGGTCAGTACATCCGGGCTGGCTTTGATCTCTTGCAGGCATACCACATCGGCATCCGTTGCCTGTAGCCAGGCTAACCAGTTCTTATTTATTGCGGATCGTATCCCGTTAACGTTATAAGTAATTATTTTCATTTGCCCCCTAACCCCCTAAAGGGTTTTTTTTTTGTTTTAGTTCCTTTAATTTTCTCTTCGCAATGTAGCTGCTTCCCCTTTAAGGGGGCTGGGGGGCTATATCCCCAGCAACTTATCCATTTGCTTGCATTCGCTCTTTTTCAACAACTCCACGGTCATGCGCACATCTTCCACCGGTCGGTCGGCTTTGGCGGTCTTTACACCGGCTATGCGGTCGACCATTTCAATACCTGAAACTACCTCGCCGTAAACGGTGTAGCCATGGTCTAGTTGAGCGGTACCACCTACCGTGCGGTACCAGGCCCGTTGCGATTCGGGTATCTTAAATCCTTTCAAACGACCTTGCTCTAATACATTCATGGCCGAATCTGTCAATCGTTTACCCTGAACGATGTAGAATTGTGTCGAGCTTGATGCTTTCTCAGGATTATTATCCCTTGCGGCTGCCAGTACACCTTTTTTATGGAACAGTGAGTCGTTGAACTCGGCCGGGACGGTGTATTTCAATCCCCCCTCGCCTAAAGCCTCGCCGGGTTTGGCGTTCTTAGAGTCGGGGTCGCCGCCTTGTATCATGAAATTTTGTATCACACGATGGAAGAGTGTTTGGTTCAGCACACCGTCCTTGGTCAGCTTGATGAAGTTATCGCGGTGCTTGGGTGTTTCGTTATACAAGCGGATAATGCACTGCCCGTAGGTGGTCTTGATGCGCACATATTGGTTCTTGGGCGGCTTGGCGAAGGCCGTTGCAGTGCCGATAAAAAGGATAAATGACAGGGTAAAAAGTCTCTTCATATTATGGGTATCAGTTCGATATTTAATTATTCGGTAAAATAAGTTGTTTTTGCCAATAGGATCATCTAAATTTAAAATTCTCAAACTCATCTTATTATGGAATTAAAACACCTGATCCTTGCTGCCCCGTTAGCTATAGCTATGCCGGCATTGGCGCAAACCACAAGCCACCTTACTGTTACGCCCGCAGCCGCGCGCCCGGGACAGACCGTTGAGCTTACTTACGACCCTACCGGTACCAAATTAGACAAACAGACCGACATTAAGGGCATCGCTTATTTCTTTAACGCCAAACGCGCTTACGCTGCCGATGATGTAGATCTTAAAAAATCGGGCAATGTATGGAAGGCTAAACTGACCATCCCTGATACCGTTGTGTTAGCAGGCATACGCCTGAGCAGCGAAAAGGCCGAAGCCAGCGATAATAACGACGATAAAGGTTACATCATCTCTGTAGTTGATGCTGCGGGCAAACCGGTAAAAGGCACTCAACTGGCCGAAGGTTTCCTTAACCAGTCTTACGGAGGCATGATTGGCATGAAACAAAATGTAGCGGCAGCATTAAAATTGTACGATGCCGAATTGGCCACTTTCCCTGAAAGCATCAGCGGTTTCCAAAGCTTCTACAACAGTGCCCTTCTGCAAACAAAAGCGACCGAAAGATCAGCTACGTTTAAAAAGCAGATACTGGCCGATTTTAGCAAACCTACCACTACCGAGGCCGATCAGGTAGCTATTGCAAGCGTTTTTGCTGCTAACAAAGCTGTCTCTGATTCGCTAACCAAGATCGCGGTTGCCAAATATCCAAAAGGCACTATGGCGGCAAACAGCGCCACAACACCGATCCTGCGCGAGGCTGATCCTGCTAAAAAAGAGGAACTGTTCAAAACAGCTAAGATCAGCACTGCTTTCACTCCTGCACAGGCCGATAACATCCTGCTTAATATCGCTTACACCTATATTAATAAGAAAGACTATGCAAGCTTTCAACGAGTTATCGATCAGGTTACTGACAAACGCTTGACCCCGGTTTACCTCAACATTGCCGCTAAAGGCGTGCTCGAATCAGGCACCGACCTTGCCCTTGCCGAAAAAATGACCAAGCAAGCTATAGATGTGGTCGAGTCGTTTAAAACTAACCCTCCGGCTTACATCACTCAGGCCGCCCCGTCACAAAGGGCCGACCAGTTGAAAACCAATTTTGTAAGCTATGCTGATACCTATGCACAGATCTTATTTAAGCAAGGTAAAGTAGCCGAGGCGCTTGAATACCAGCAAAAAGTTGCTGATGTGCGCAAAGGCGCTATGCCTGATGCTAACGAGCACCTGGTAACCTACCTTGCTGCTAATGGCAAACACAAAGAGGCCCTGCAAAAAGCCGAAGGCTTTATTAAAGATGGCAAATCGACCGCTAAAATGAAGGAAGAGGTTAAAGCCATCTACACTAAAGTTAAAGGCAGCGATGCAGGTTACACTGCTTACCTGAGCGGCTTAGAGGCCGTAGCTTACACAACTGCTAAAGCCGACATCTCTAAAAAGATGATCAACCTGAAAGGCGCTGGCTTTGCTTTGAAAGATCTGGAAGGCAAAGAAGTTAGCCTGGCCTCGTTAAAAGGTAAAGTAGTAGTGGTTGATTTTTGGGCTACCTGGTGCGGTCCTTGCAAGGCATCTTTCCCTGGTATGCAAAAAATGGTGACCAAGTATAAAGAAGACCCGAACGTAAAATTTGTATTTATCGACACTTGGGAGACCGACGCTAAGAAAGAAGAATTGGTGACCAAATTTATAGCCGATAACAAATACACTTTCCACGTATTGTACGATACCGAAAAGAAAGATGCTAAAGGCAAATACGATGTGGTAGATGCTTACGGTGTGGAAGGTATCCCAACCAAATTCGTGCTGGATAAAGAAGGTAACATCCGCTTTAAGTCGGTAGGCTACGGCGGTAACGACGAAGCTTTGGTTACCGAGATGAGCATCATGATCGATCTTGCCGGCAATCCGGGACAAGTGACCGCCAGCTTAAAAGAATAGCAGATCAGTTAATCACTTATAAACCTCAACCTAAAAGGCCCCGCGTATTGCGGGGCCTTTTGCTTATGCGTACATTTCTTCGAGGTAGGCTATGATGAGCGACTTGATCGTCATCTCCTGCTCCAGCAGGGTATAATTGGGGATGGGGTTAACCAGTTTCCAGTGCGGCCAGCCGTCCTGATCCTGTCCTTCCAATTCGTAAAAACCCATCATACTGAATAGTTTGCAGTTGGCAATATGCATCAGCTCTTCCTTTTGGCGCTTGCTGAATTTGCCCGGCCCCTTACCCAGTTCCTGTACGCCGATGAGGAATAGCATCACCTTGATATCGGGTGTATCCGAATCAAAGTCCTCCGCAATGCGGCCTTGCCATTCCTTCCATTTGGTGTTTATTTCGGCAGGTGTCATGGCGTAAAGATAGGAGGTTTATTAAGGAAGTCGAAATGCGGAAGTTCAAATGCGAAATGAAGGAAATGTGAAAATGGCATTCCAGCAAATTGGCATTATTGCCCACTCATGTTCATGCGTGAACACGAGGTACCCAAAAATGTAACTTGCTGACCATCATCACTAAAAATCAAACCCGTGAACAAAGTCAGGATGAACATAAATGTAAAATGCTGATTATCAGTGCTAAATTTTGACCCCTAAAAATTGCCGTGAACATGCCCGTGAACAACAATTTGCCTTCCTCACATCTGTTTTTAACAAAAAGCCTACGCCAGATCAACACAGCCTTGATAATTTCTTATGATATTTGACCCATTGACCACAGAGGAACAAAATTTATGAGCATACAAAAGATCGGCTGGATAGGCTTGGGCAATATGGGCAACCCCATGGTGAAAAACCTGGTAAAGGCCGGGTTTGAGGTAACCGTTTATAACCGCACCAAAGCAAAGGCCGAAGCCCTGCAAAAAGAGGTCAATATCGAGGTCGCTAACTCTATCACCGAGTTACTGATCGACAGTGATGCCATCATCACCATGCTTACTGACGATAACGCCTTGACCGAAGTTTATACCGGTGACCAGGGTATTTTAGCCAACCTCACCGATAAAAAATTCCTGGCGATAGATATGAGCACCGTATCGCCGGAAACGACTAAAAAGCTTTCTCGATCAGCTGCCGATAAAGGCATCAGTTATATAGATGCCCCGGTATCCGGCTCCGTGAAACCGGCTGAGGACGCCCAGCTGATCATTATGGCAGGCGGAGAAAAAGCCGACTTCGAGGCGGCGCAGCCGATCTTTGGCGCTTTAGGTAAATTGAGTTTACACTTAGGGGCGAATGGAGCGGGCAACAATGCCAAGCTTGCGATCAACCTATTCCTGGCCATCACTATTCAGGGGTTAAGCGAGGCGCTGGTTTTCGCGCAGGATAATGGCATCGACCCAACAAAATTTTTAGATATCGTGAACAACGGCGCGGTGGGCAGCGGCATCACCAAGATCAAATCGCCTATGATATTGAACGATGACTTTAAAGCCGCCTTCGCGCTGAAACTGTTAGCCAAAGACCTGCGGTTGGCTGCCGCAGCAGGTATGAAACACCCTGCCGGGATAGCCGTTGCCGAAAGCTTTGACCAAGCCGAAACCGCGGGGCTGGGCGATCTGGATATGATGGCTATCATTAAACATTTGGGTTACCAAAACTGATCACAACCCTGAGTTTTGTTACTCATTTAAGTAACATTTTTCTTGTTGACTTTTGCTTAAAAATCAATAGTTTTAAACGGGAACTTAAAACACTGAACGCTGGTAAAACTTACCGGAATAAAACGTAATGGGGCTATATCATCTATTTAAGCAGCAGGTAGTTCAAGATCCTGACGCCGCTGCCCTAATTTATAAGGATAGTAAAACTACTTATCAGGAACTGAGCAATAGTGTAGATGCACTCGCCGACACCATCATCGCCAACACCCCTAAGGCCGATGTAGTGGGCA
Source organism: Mucilaginibacter myungsuensis (assembly GCF_015222005.1). Lineage (GTDB taxonomy): Bacteria > Bacteroidota > Bacteroidia > Sphingobacteriales > Sphingobacteriaceae > Mucilaginibacter > Mucilaginibacter myungsuensis. Next base: position 108,971 of record NZ_JADFFL010000006.1, read on the forward strand.
TCAGCGCGTCGCGGTCGGCGCATACCATTATTGGTATCATGGCTTTAATCAAGGCCGGCAAAACTTATTTGCCGCTGGATGCCTCGTACCCTGCCGACAGGTTAAAAAACATCATCGAAGATTCCGGTATCGACACCGTGCTGGCCGCCGAAGACGAGCAGGATCTTTTCAGCGAGTTAGGTTTAGAGGTGATCGCCACGGATATGGAGTATGGCGACGAGGAGTTTGAGGACTTCCCCGCCACCGGCGATCCGGGTTATGTGCTGTACACCTCCGGCTCCACAGGCAAGCCAAAAGGCGTTCGCATGGGCGGCACGGCTTTGGTCAATTTGCTCAACTGGCAAAAAAAGCATTCTGCATCTGCTCCGGGTTTCAATACCCTGCAATATGCCCCGCTTACATTCGACGTTTCTTTTCAGGAAATATTCGCTACGCTGACCACCGGCGGCACCTTGTTTTTAATAGCTGACGAAGCGAGGTTAGACCCATCGGAACTGATCCGATTTATTGATACGCATTCCATCAACCGCATCTTCCTGCCATTTGTTGCTTTGCAATATCTGGCCGAAGCTGCCGATAGCTATACTTTTGCCAACGCGAGTTTACAGGAAGTGATGACCGCGGGCGAGCAACTGAAGATCACCCCGCAGATCGTTAAGCTGTTCCAAAGCTTGCCGCAATGCAAGCTCTTTAACCAATACGGTCCAACGGAAAGCCATGTGGTGACCCAACTGGAATTGACCGGCGATCCGCAAAGCTGGCCTGCCCTGCCTTCCATAGGTAAACCAATAGACAATACCGGGATACTGATCTTGAACGAGCAATTGCAACCCGTTGCCGATGGCGAAACGGGCGAGCTGTTCATCAGCGGGATCTGCCTGGCCGATGGCTATCTGAATAACCCCGACCTGACCGCCGAACGTTTCTTTGTGGCCGATATTAATGGCGATGCTAAACGCGTTTACAAAAGCGGCGACATTGCTCGCGTACTGCCCGATGGCAACATCGATTATTTAGGCAGGACCGATACCCAGGTAAAGATCCGCGGTAACCGTGTAGAGCCTGCCGAGATAGAGGTGTTGCTGAACCAAGCCCCCGGCATTCAACAGGCTGTTGTAGTTGCCAAAGCCTACCATGGCGATAGCAAACGCCTGATCGCTTACCTGATCAGCGACGGAGGTGAGGATACCGCCGCCATTAAACATTACATTGCCGATAAAGTACCTGATTACATGGTGCCATCGGCATTTATTTGGGTGCAGGACTTTCCTCAAACCAGCAGTGGTAAGATAGACCGTAATGCCCTCCCTAACCCTGTACTGCAAAGACCTGACGGTGCTGTGCTTTACAGCGCACCAGCAACCCTGACCCAAAAACGACTGGCCGAAATATGGGCGGACATGCTCCTGATCGACCGCATCGGCATCGACGATAACTTTTTTGATCTGGGTGGCAACTCCTTGCTGGCGATCAATACAGCTACCCGCTTACGGTCGCAATATGGCATTGCGTTACCGGTGACGAAGATCTATCAATATCCTACCATCGCGGGCATCGCCTCAGCTATAGATGGTTCAGATCAGCCCGGTATCGCTGTCAGCAACAAGAAAGAAAAACATAGCAATGGCAATATCGCCATCATTGGCATGGCCGGTAAATGGCCGGGTGCCGAGACGGTTGCCGAGTTTTGGGATAACCTGAAGAACGGCATTGAGACCACCAGCTTTTTCAGCAAAGATGAACTGGATCTCAACATCCCCGACAAGATCAAGAATGATCCGGCCTATGTAAAAGCACGCGGCGTGTTGAAAGATCCCGGCGCTTTTGATGCAGGGTTCTTTAGTATCGTTCCGCGTTTGGCGCAACTGATGGATCCGCAGCAGCGGGTGTTTTTAGAGATAGCTTACGAGGCTTTAGAGTCTGCCGGGCATCTGCCGCAACATTTTAAAGGACTGGTAGGCGTTTACGCGGGCACTAACAACAATACATATTACTACAATAATGTCCTCACCAATTCCGATCAGGTCAGCTCGGCCGGGGCTTTCCAGGTGATGACATTGAACGAGAAAGATTACGTAGCTACCCGCACTGCCTACGAGCTGAACCTGAAAGGCCCGGCGGTGAGCGTTTACTCGGCTTGCTCTACATCTTTATTGGCAGTAGCACAGGCGGTAGATGCTTTACGCGATGGGCAATGTGATGTGGCTTTGGCTGGTGGTGTGACTATATCATCGCCTGTAAAAAGCGGTCACCTTTACCAGGAAGACGCGATGTTAAGCAAGGACGGGCACACCCGCACCTTTGACGCGCAAGCGACCGGAACGGTATTTAGTGATGGGGCAGGCGTAGTCCTTTTAAAACCTTTAGCCGCTGCCGAGGCAGATGGCGATACCATCTATGCCGTCATCAAGGGCAAGGGTGTTAATAACGATGGCCATAGCAAAGGCAGCTTCAGCGCGCCAAGTGTGAGCGGACAAGCAGGAGCGATCCGTTCGGCCATCCAGGATGCGGGTGTTGAACCGTCGGACATCAGCTATATCGAGGCACATGGCACCGCTACACCACTCGGCGACCCGATAGAAATAGACGGTCTTAAAATGGCCTTCGGCAAAACGGAGGAGAAGCAATATTGCGCCATCGGTTCGGTAAAAAGCAACTTCGGTCACCTTACGGCTGCCGCCGGTGTAACCGGGCTGATCAAGACATCACTGTCGTTATACAACAAACAACTGATCCCGACGCTGAACTTCAGCGAACCAAATCCGGCTATCGACTTTGTTGATTCGCCGTTCTATGTTAATACCGAATTAAAGGATTGGGATAGCAAGGGTACCCGCACCGCCGGCATCAGTTCTTTTGGCGTTGGTGGCACTAACGTGCATGTGGTACTGCAAAGTCACGAGCATGAGGCGCAACCATCGGGTCCGTCACATCCTGCGCAATTGTTCACCTTTTCGGCCCGTACCAAAACCAGTTTAGATAATTACGCGCTTAAGCTGGCCGCGCATCCGATAGGTGATCTGGCCGATGCGGCTTACAGCCTGCAAACTACCCGTGGCCTGTTCAACGAGCGCCGTTTTGAGGTGGCTACTGACAGGGCAGATCTTCAAAATAAACTACGGGATCCAAAGTCGCTCCGCCAAAAAACTTTACGCGAGAAGGCTACCGAAGTGGTATTCTTGTTCCCGGGGCAAGGTTCGCAATTCGCGGGTATGGGTAAGACTTTTTACGATGCCGAACCTGTGTTTAGAGATGCGGTCGACGAATGTGCCGAGATCATCAGGAAACATGTGGGGATCGACATTGTAGACGTACTCTACGGCGAGGACAGCAAGGAATTGCTGAGCATCGCCCTGTATATCCAGCCGGCCATCTTTGTGATAGAATATGCCACCGCTAAACTGTGGATGAGCTGGGGCATTAAACCTGCCGCTTTCCTTGGCCATAGTTTGGGCGAGTTCGCATCAGCGCACCTGTCGGGGATCATGAGCCTGGAGGATACGCTGATGTTGCTGACCGCCCGTGCGCAAATGATCCATGATCTGCCGCATGGCAAAATGCTGGCCGTAAGGCTGACCGCCGATGAACTGAAAGAAGTGCTGCCTGAGAACCTTTCTATAGCCGCGCACAACAGTCCAAAATTAAATGTGGTATCGGGTCAGACCGAACTGGTTGAGGCTTTTGCAGACCTATTGGCAGAAGAGGGCATCGCCTCGATGGCTTTAAATACCAGCCATGCCATGCACTCGGCTATGGTGGATCCGATCGTTGGGCCTTTCCGCGATCTGGTAGCGACCGTTAAATTATCACCGCCAAGGATCCCGGTCATCTCATCAATGACGGGTAAATGGCTAAGCGAGGCCGACGCGCTGGACCCCAACTACTGGGCTACCCAAATGCGTGAGCCCGTGGCCTTTGTTGGGGCTTTGCAGACCGCCAACGATGAGCCGAACCGTTTAATGTTAGAGTGCGGACCGGGGAATATTTTGTCCAATTTGGCCAAGGGGCAGGTAGACCGTACCAAAGAACAATTGATTCTTCCGGGTTTAACTGACAACGTAGAGTTGTCATACATCACTATTTTGAATAGTTTGGGATACCTTTGGCTGTATGGCATCGAGTTTGCACCTGCATTGTTATATGCAGGTCAGCAACGCCGCAGGATCCCCCTTCCCTCATACGCGTTCGACCATCAAAACTATTGGATAGCTCCGGGCAAACTGACCTCCTCCCCGGCAGCCGAAATTGTGGAAACACCGACTGAAACTAAAGAAACACCAACTCCTGCTCCATTAATGAGAACAGTATTATTGTCCCAAAAGATAAAAGAGATATTTGAAGACGCGTCCGGCATTGCAATGGACACCGTGCCCGACAATATGACGTTCGCCGAAGCCGGTTTCGACTCGCTTTTACTGACGCAGATAGCGCTTCAACTTAAAAAAGAATTTAGTGTGCCGGTAACTTTTCGCCGTATGTACGAGGAGTACAACACGGTGGAACTATTGGCTCAGCATCTGGATGCGGCCCTGCCTGCAGGTGCTTATGCGTCGGCGCCGGCGGTTGCTCCGGTGGTTACGGCAGCGATACCATCGGTAGGTCAAAGTCCGCTGGATCTGATCACGCAGCAAATGCAGGCACTGGCGCAACAGGTTGCTATGTTGCAGAACGCTAACACAGCCGCTGCCCCGGTAGCCGTCCCTGCTCCGCAGCCAGGCATCACGTTAAGACCAGAAGCTGACCTATCGCCCGAAGAGCAGATCGAGGTTAAAAAACCTTTCGGCGCTACGGCAAGGATAGAAAGACAAGGTACAGACCTGAGCGATGAGCAAAAAGCTTTCATCAGCAACCTGACCATTACTTATAATTCGCGCACCAAAAGTAGTAAGGCCTACACCCAAAAACACCGCGACGGCATGGCCGACCCGCGTGTGGTAAGCGGTTTCCGCCCGCAGACCAAGGAGTTGGTTTACCCGTTAGTGGTAGATCGCTCGCAAGGCAGCCGCGTTTGGGACATAGATGGTAACGAATACGTGGACGCGCTGAATGGTTTTGGCTCTAACTTTTTAGGCTATAACCCGCCGTTCCTGAAACAGATATTCCTGGATCAGATAGAGCGTGGTTACGAGATAGGTCCGCAGCACATTTTAGCGGGCGAGGTTTCTGAACTGATCAATGAGTTTACCGGATTTGAGCGTTCAGCCTTGTGTAATACAGGATCGGAAGCAGTGCTTGGCGCGATGCGTATGGCACGTACGGTAAGCGGTCGCTCGCTGATCGTGGCTTTTGCCGGATCTTACCATGGTATCATCGATGAGGTGATCATCCGCGGAAGCAAAAAATTAAGGTCGATACCGGCCGCGCCGGGCATATTGCCTGAGGCGGTTCAAAACATGCTGATCCTGGATTACGGTACGGATGAGTCATTGGCGATCATTAAACAACGCGCGCATGAGATCGCGGCCGTAATGGTAGAGCCGGTGCAAAGCCGTCGCCCGGAGTTCCAACCTGTAGAGTTCCTGAAACAATTACGTCAGGTAACTAAGGATGCCGATGTGGCCCTGATCTTTGATGAGGTGATCACCGGGTTCCGTATGCACCCGGGTGGCGCGCAGGCCTTATTCGGTATCAAAGCTGATATCGGCACCTATGGTAAAGTGATCGGCGGTGGTATGCCAATAGGCGTGATCGCCGGCATACCGCAATACATGGATGCTTTAGATGGCGGCACCTGGCAATATGGCGATGCTTCTGTTCCGGAGGCCGGGGTTACCTATTTCGCGGGCACGTTCGTCCGTCACCCATTGGCATTGGCCGGCGCTAAAGCCGTGCTGACGCATCTAAAAGAGCAAGGCCCCGAACTGCAACAGAACATCAACACCTTAGCCAAAACGTTGGCCGATAGCCTGAACGAGATCTGCGAGCGTTATGAGTTGCCGGTCTACATCGCGCAGTTCGGTTCGTTATGGAAGATCAAGTTCAAATACGAGATGCCTTACGGCGAGCTACTGTTCACGCTGATGCGCCATAAAGGTATCCATATTTGGGATATCTTCCCATGCTTCCTGACTGCGGCACACACCATTGATGATGTGGAAATGATCATCGAGAAATTTGAGGAAAGTGTGACCGATATGATGGTGGGCGGATTTTTTGCAGCACCAACAAGTAAAAATGATACACCTGCAAAACCTGTAGTGACCGATCAGGCTCCTGCCCCCGAGGCAAGGCTTGGCCGAGACAGGGACGGCAACCCGGCCTGGTTCATCCCTGATAAGGATAACCCGGGTAAATATTTGCAGATACAAAAATAGACCGTGTGGATACAACTGAACTAAAAGATCAGCAATTCGTCCCCGTCGATTTCGACCCCTTTGCCGGGCCGGAATTGTCGCTGTTCGCACCCGCTACAGAGCCGCAGATGGAGATATGGCTGTCGTGCAAGTTAGGCGGTCAGGAAGCTTCGTGCGCTTATAACGAAAGTTTCGCGTTGCGGTTGCACGGCGCTGTAGATATCGAGATATTGAAACGTGCGGTCGAGGCTTTGGTGACCCGTCACGAATCTTTACGTAGTGTGTTCAGTCCTAACGGGGCGAGCATGCTTACTTATAGCTATTTGGCACCTGAGTTGAGTGTGGAGGACCTATCGTCCAAACACCCCAACATCTTGCAAAGCAGCATTGATGGGTACATCGACAGCACCATGAAAACGCCGTTCGACCTGGTGAACGGCCCGCTTTTCAGGGTGAAGATATTTAAGCAGGACGCGCAATTATATACCCTGATCCTGACCGTTCACCACATCATTTGCGATGGCTGGTCATTCGGGGTGATCATGCAGGAGCTGAGTAAATATTACTCGGCATTTTTAGCTAATACGGTACCTAATTTAGCTGTTGCGCCAAAATTCAGTCAGTACGCGCAAGATCAGGCTAATTTCCCCGCTACAGCAGATTATCAGGAGATAGAAACTTTTTGGCTGGACCAGTACAAAGAATACGTCCCCGTTGTCGACCTGCCTACCGACCGCGCTCGGCCCGCCATGCGCACCTTCGCCAGCAAGCACTATAAAAAAGACTTTGAACCCGGTCTCACCGCCGCCATTAAGCAACTGGCAAGCAAAGCCGGCTGTAGTTTAGTGACCGTTCTATTAGCCGGTTTTGAGACCTGGCTGCAACACGTGACCGGTCAGGATGAAGTGGTGGTGGGTGTCCCTGCTGCCGGGCAGCTGGCATCGGGGAATATCGATCTGGTCGGTCATTGCGTTAACCTGCTACCGGTGAAAAGCACCATGGACAGCGAGAGCACCTTCCTGCAATACCTGAAGCAGCGCCGCCCGCAGATCCTGGATGCTTACGACCATCAAATGATCACTTTTGGTCAGCTGATCAAAAAATTGAATATCAGCCGCGACCCGTCGCGTGTGCCATTGGTGCCGGTGGTGTTCAACAGCGATATGGGGATGAACGAAGGTATCATCTTCCAAAACCTGACGCACGAGCTGTTCCCGGTGCAACGCAAGTTCGAGAACTTTGAGATATTCATCAACGTGAACGATATTGGCTCGGGCCTGACGATGGATTGGGGTTACACCTCGGCCTTGTTCGATCCCGAGACCATCGAGGCGATGGCAGGCGGCTTTGAACAATTGCTGGCGATCGTGACCGCCGATCCCGAAAAACGCATCCGCGATATTTTCAGTGGAGATAAACAGGATCAGGTATCTGACGCATCTATCTTAGCGGATACTGATGCCCCATACCCTGCCAAACCTTTGCATCAGCTGATCAAAGGCATCGCACAACAATATCCTACTAATACCGCCGTACAATTTGGCGATACCAAGCTAAGCTACAAACAACTGGACGAGGCTTCGGATAAACTGGCAGCCTTGCTTATTGGCAAAGGCATCCAAAAAGGCGATCTGGTGGCTTTGGCCGTAAACCGTACCGCCGATATGATGACCGCCTTGTTAGGCATCCTGAAAACAGGCGCGGCTTATTTGCCTATCGACCCGGAATATCCGGTGGAGCGCATCAAGTACACCCTTAACGACGCGGATGCCAAACTGATGATCATCCCGCATGATCACAGAGATCATTTTGTAACCGACACCGAGCAGCTGTTGATCGAGGACGCTATAGTTGAAAGTTCTGCGATCGACAGTCCTTCGCCGGATGTCCAGGTTGACCCAAGCGATCTGGCTTATGTACTATACACCTCGGGCACCACAGGTTACCCTAAGGGCGTACAGATCACGCATGCCAATCTGGTCAACTTTTTGGTGAGCATGCAAAGCGCACCGGGGATGAAGCCAGCTGATAAATTGCTGGCCGTTACTACCATTTCTTTCGATATTGCAGGTTTGGAATTATTTCTTCCGCTGATCACCGGGGCTTGTGTGGTTATTACCGATACACAGACCGCCCGCGATGGCCGTGCCTTATTGCAGATCGTTCGTGATCAGCAGATCAGCATGATGCAGGCTACGCCTTACACGTGGAAAATGTTGCTGGAAGCGGGATGGAACGAACAGTTACCGCTAAAGGTATTATGCGGCGGCGAGGCTTTGCCAAAAGACCTGGCCATGAAACTGCTGGAAAAGTGCGGCGAACTTTGGAACATGTACGGCCCGACCGAGACAACCATTTGGTCGACCGTGAAGCAGGTGACCCCATCGGATACCATCATTAGCATCGGGAAACCGATCGCTAATACACAAGTATATATTTTAGACGAGAAACGAAAGGCTGTGCCGATAGGCGCGACCGGCGAGATATACATTAGCGGCGATGGCGTAGCGCCGGGTTACCTGTATCGTGATACACTGACCAGGGAACGCTTTGTGGCCGACCCATTCCGCCCGTCGGCTACCATGTACCGCACCGGCGACCTTGGCCGTGTGATGCCAAGTGGTGAGATCCAATGCCTTGGCCGTACCGATCAGCAATTAAAGATCCGCGGTTACCGCATCGAACCGGAGGGCATCGCCCAACATATCAAAGACATCCATAACGTTAAGGACGCGGTAGTTACCTCAAAGAATGACCCGGCGGGTAACGCCCAATTGGTGGCTTACGTAGTGCTTCGCCATAAATTACATGTCGACGTACCCTTGCAGGTAAAAGAATGGCGCGATGAATTGCGCAAGCACCTTCAGGAATACATGGTGCCTAACTACATCGTCATCCTGCAAGCACTACCGCTCACGCCAAATGGTAAGATAGATATCAAGTCGCTGCCCGAGCCTGATTATACCCAGAACCGCCCCGCCTACGTGGCCCCACGTACCAGTATAGAAAAACAGGTGGCCGAAATATGGCAGCAGTACATGAATATCGAGAAGGTAGGTATATATGATGACTTTTTCGAGTTAGGCGGGCACTCACTGACCGCGGTAGAGATCATGACCGCGTTGGAAAAGCAGACCGGACAGGTATTGCCGCTGGCAAGTTTGTTCAATCATGCTACAGTAGAGAGACTGGCGTTGTTGCTAAAGATGGACGGCCGCTCGGTAACCTGGGATTCGTTGGTGCCGATAAAACCTTTGGGCGATAAGATGCCGTTGTACATCGTCCATGGTGCGGGGCTGAACGTATTGCTGTTCAATACCCTGGCCCAAAATATGGCGCCCGACCAGCCTGTCTACGGCTTACAAGCCCGTGGCATGAACGGCATCGACGAGCCGTTGAACCGCATGGAAGATATCGCAGGCCATTATGTGTCCGAGATATTGGCCCAAAACCCCGAAGGGCCTTATGCGCTGGCGGGATATTCTTTCGGTGGTATAATCGCTTACGAGATGGCCAAACAGCTGGATCAGATGGGCAAAAGGGTGAAGATGCTGGCCATGTTCGATACCTATGCTTATCGGTCGGACTATTTTGACCCGATGATCAAAAAGTTGGCGCACAGGGCATGGTTCTTTATTATGCAGGTACTCCACTCGCTGTGGTTGCTTATCAAAAAGCCAAAGGATACGTTCACTTATAAATCAGAGATGATCCGCCGCCGTTTGATACGGAAGTATTGGGCCATCCGCTATGGTAGAGAGCAGCAGCAGGAAGGTTTTTTTGGCTACTCTAACAAGATCGACCTGATGAATGAGGAGGCCGAGCGTAACTACAAACTGGAACCATACCCTATCGAGGTAGAACTGTTCCGTGCACGCGAGGTCACTTTCTATATGGAGGACTTTAAATACCTGGGGTGGAAGAAATACGCGCTGAAAGGTGTCAACATCCACGATATCCCCGGCGAGCATAACTTTATTTTTGCCCCTCCTAACGATAAGGAATTTGCCCGCGTGTTGCAGGAATGCCTGAACAAGGCCGAGCAAAAACGCTAAGCGCAAAACATATTGTACAGTGGTCCGGTTTACCGGATCACTGTTACCCAACCCGTCAATCTGCCCTTCAATTTAGTATCTATCACGTAGTAATAAACCCCGGCGGGTACTTGCTGTCCGTTAGCTGTGCCGTCCCATGGTACAGGGTAGCCTAACGAGCGGAAAACGCGCTGCCCGTTGCGGTTGTAAATGTCCACAGTGGCTTCTTCGTAAGCAACCAGTCCTGTAATGTTCCACCGGTCATTAATACCATCGCCGTTAGGGGTAAAGGTATTAGGGAGTGTTAACTCGGGCGATACGCGCACCATCACTTCTGCAGTTGTGGTACAGCCGCGGTTATCTGTTATTGTTAGCGTGTATCTGGTATCTACATCACCGGTGATCACCGGGTTCTTCACCGTAGTACTGCTGATATTTACATTAGGCGACCATGAATAGGTCACGCTCTCGTCGCTCACCGTTGGCACCAGGGTGATCTGCCTGCCTTTAAGCACATATCGCGTACCGCCTGCATCAAGTGTCGGTGGCGGAGTGAATACGATCGTGACTTCATCGGCAGGGCTATAGCAGCCTCCTGCATCAGCAACAGTGAACGTCAGCTTAACTTGTCTGGCGGCTATATCGGCAGCGCTTGGGATGTAAACAGCATTGATCTGCGAGGCATTGTTAAATACGCCCGATCCGCTGGTGGTCCATGTCCCACGTGTCCCGGCCAATATCCGGGCGTTCAATTGTACGGCGGTCGACTGTGCGCACACATTCTGATCCGCGCCGGCTTCGGTGGCAGGTTGCAGACCAAAGGTAATGGTCAGGTTAGATGCAGCGGCCGCGCAATCATCGGTGCTGGTAGATGTTAACGTTAGTATGACCGATCCGGCTGTTTTATCGGCAGCCGAAGGGATGTAGGTTGCGTTGAGTACATTGCCGGCGGGTGAGAAAGTCCCGGTGCCGGATGAGCTCCACAGTCCTGTAGTAGCTCCGCCACCTATACGCCCTGTCAGCGGGATCGCGGTTGCCGAAGGGCAAATGATCTTGTCATCCCCGGCGGTAGCTGTCGGGGCCGGGTTAACTATCACGTCAACAAAAGACGAAGGACCGGGACAACCGTTGATCTGCAAAGTAAGCGTATATCTGCCCGCTGCCGCGGCTGATGCCGGGATGGTCGGGTCTTGCTCTTGCGAGGTAAAGCCGTTAGGGCCGGTCCACAGGTAAGTAGCCCCGGCAACAGGTTTTGCAAAAAGCGTGATGGTACTGGCCACGCACACCGGCGAATTGCTGGTGACCACCGGGGTAGGCGGTGTAGGGTAAACTGTAACTGCATAGGTGAAAGAAGCGCCTGTGCAGCCGAATGCCGTAGGCACGATCGTATAAACGGCAGTGATAGGGTTGGATGTGGTGTTTACTAATCGCTCGTTAATAATACTACCGGTCTGGTTCCCGCTTGCAGGGTTGTTGCCTACTGCCGGCCTGCTCCACGCAAAGGTGGCCGATGGTACGTTGGACTGTATATTGTAAGGCAAGGCTATATTATTACAAGCGGTGCCTTTATCGGCGCTGGTGATATCTACCCTGGGTTTTACATTAACTGTAAAAGTGAATGTGCGGTTGCAGGTGCCAAGGCTGTAACTGAACACATAGACAACATCGATAGGTGCGTTGGTGGTATTGAACAATACTTCGCGGAGTATCGGTGCGCCCTGCCCCGATACTGCCGTATTGCTAATGCCGGTCACGGCGGCCCTGCTCCAGGTGAAACCACTTACCGCTTTATCAAAGGTAATGGTATAGTTGCTTGCGTTGCCATTACAAACGCTCATGGTGGCAGGGCTGGTCACGGTCACATCGGGGTAAACGGTCACCACATAGTCGAATGGTCTGCCCGGGCATGTGCCCATCAGCGGTACAATGTGGTAAGTTACATCGATAGCATTCGCGCTGGTGTTGATAAGGGTTTCGGTTATCGTGCCCGATGTTTGGTTAGATACTGCCGTGTTGGTAATGCCTGCCACTGCCGCCCTCGACCAGGTGAATGTAGCCTCAGGCTCGTCTGACGTGATAGTGTAATTTAACGGTGTGCCGCCGCAAACTTCGCCAAAGCCCCCGCTGACTATCATGGCATGTGCGTTAACTTTTACGTTGACACGGGTGCGGGTACTCACACAGCCGTTAGCAACCGCTTCTACATATAATGCCGTAGTGGTGTTCAACTCCGGGGTGGTGTAGCTTGTACCGATGTCCAGCAGATTGCCGCCCGTAGCGGCGCTGTACCAATTATAAGTTGCAGTCCCGGCATTGCTGACGGTAAGTACCGCTTTATCACCCATACAAATAGCGGGCGAATTAACGATGGGTGCCAACGGCGATGCGGCTACCGTTACCGTTACGGCCCGCCTTACGCCGGTAAAGCCGTTCAGTTCGGTAGATACGTAGAAGGTGCGGTTGGCGGTCAGCACAGGTGTTAGGTAGGTATCGCCTGTGCTTAGCAGGTTGCCGCCCGTAGCAACATCATACCAGCGATAGATACCACCCGGCGCGGTAGCTTGCAGTGTAGCCGTGTTGCCCGAGCAAATGGTAGTGCCCTGTGCAGTTGGCGCAGGTGGTACATCATTAAAATATATCCTTACCACATCTGCACCAGGACCACAAGACCCTGCCGGGTTTGCAGATGTGAGCGTTAATGTGGCCACCGTTTCGCCCGGGCCTGCTGTGTAAACGGGGTTTAGTGCAGTTGGATCGGAGAAGGTACCGCTGCCTCCGGTCCATCGGCCTGTGCTTGCACCGCCGGTGATGCTTCCGTTCAGTTGGGCGATGTTGCCGCTGGCTATCGACTGATCAGGGCCCGCATTCACCGCCGCGCTTGCATCAATGGTAACAGTATATTGGGCGGTCCTTGGCGCACAAACTCCCGATCCGTTAATGGTATTGGTGATGGTATAAGTGCCGGGCAAACTCGCTGCCAGGTTTATTTGTCCCGTGGCGGCGCTTACAAATACCAGGCCCGCCGGCGATGCTGTAAAACTACCTGCGCTATTGCCGTTAGGGAACGCGGGTGATGGGTTGGCATTGCTTTGGCAAAATGGGCCGGCATAGCTAAAAGTCGCGCCTTGCCCTGCCCCGATAGTGAATTGGGCCGTGGTTACGCCGGTACAGGATCCGCTGCTTGCAAAAGATATGGTGTACGTGCCGGGTAAGCTGGCGTTCACATTTATCTGCCCAGTGGTGTTGCTCACAAATGTTAACCCTGCAGGCGACGCGCTGAAGGTACCCCCGGCCGGATTATTGATCACAGGTGTGGTGTTACCCGAGCCTGCACATACCGTGCTGCTTGGATACTGAAATTGTGGTGTTGGCCCGGTGATGAGCGTCACGGTAACAGCCGTGCGCGGGCTTGCGCAGCCGTTGTTCTGAGTTTCGGCGTAGAAGGTTGTTTGCTGGTTAATGGCCGGTGTGGTAAAACTGTTACCGGTACCCACCATGTTACCGCCAATGGCAGCATCATACCAGGCAATAGTGCCTGTACCTGTACTTGCTGACAGTGTAGCCGTGCTGCCCGGACAGACCAATGCCCCCGTACCCGATGGTGCAGACGGCAACGGAGTTACAACTACTGATACCGCGCTGCGGGCACTTACACAACCATTGGCAGATATGGCCTGCACATAATAATCAACACTGGCCGTTAATTGCGGGCTAACGTAGGTAGATCCGGTACCAAGCAGGTTGCCGCCGGCAGGGGCATCATACCATTGAAAATTAGTGCCGCCCGTTGCTGTTAATACGGCCCGGTTACCCGCACAAATAGTGGTGCTGTTGGCCACAGGTGCGGCTACCGGTGGTTGCACTGTAACATCTACAGCGGTGCGGTTACTGGCGCAGCCGTTTGCCGACATAGCCTGCACATAATAAGTAGTTGTTGCGGTTAAAGCCGGGGTAGTAAAAGTAGCCGTGCTTGCCAGCAAATTACCCCCTGTGGCGGCATCGTACCATTGGTAGTTACCTGTAGAGTTGGTTGCAGTAAGCGTTGCCGTGCTGCCATTGCAAATAAGGGTACCGATGGCTCCTGGTGCATCCGGTCGGGTATCTATGGTGACCATGACCGGTATGCGCGCACTAACACAGCCACCATTATTGGCCTGCACATAGTAAGTGGTATTTATGGTGAGCGGTGGTGTATCAAAAGTATTGCCCGTAGCCAGCACTGCGCCACCCGATGGCCTGGAGAACCACTCGGCCACGCCGATGGTAGTATTAGCTACCAAACGTGCCGGTGCATCGGGGCAACTGGTTACCGGCGATGCAGTAGGGGCGGGCGGCGTTTGCGTCACCGTTACTGTCACCGGTGTGCGGGTGCTCTCGCAACCTGTGGTGGCCTGTACATAATAGGTTTTTGTGGCGGTCAATACCGGGGTGGTAAAATCGGGACTGGTGATGAGTGATGTGCCACCGGTAGGTACATCGAACCAATCTATATTGCCCGCCGGGGCGCTGGCCTGTAAATTTGCCGATGTGCCCGAACAAATGGTCACGCCCGATGCCGCAGGCGGCTGGGGTAAAGCGGTAATATACGCCGTAGCCTGTGACCGTGCCGTAACGCAGCCATTGATCACTGCCGAAACGTAATAATTAGTAGTAGCGTTGAGTGGCGGTGTGGTAAAAGTACTGCCTGTTCCAACCTGTGTCCCGCCCGAGGCGGCATCAAACCAGATATAATCATTATAGTCCGTAGCGGTAAGGGTAACACCCATACCAGCGCAGGCGGTTCCGTTGATAGTGCTGGGAGGGCCATATACAAAAACGGTAACGGCCTTACGCGGACTAATGCAGCCCGATACCGTGGTCTCTACATAAAATACCGTTTGCCGGTTAATGGCCGGTGTTACGAACAGTTCTCCCGAACCTAAAAAATTTCCGCCGATGGGAGCGTCATACCATTGATAGGTGCCACCCGGACCGGTAGCCCGTAATGTGCCCGTGGTACCCTGGCAAACAGCTATGTCGGCCACAGTGGGTGCAGCAGGACTGGCGGTAGATGTGATCGTAATACTTTTGCGGATAGGCTGGCAACCGGGCGTGGCATCGGTTATGGTAACGGTATAAGTGCCGGATTTATTTACGCTGATAAAATCGGTGGTTTCGCCGGTGCTCCAACTGTAGGTATATGGCCCGGTGCCGTTCTCTGCGACCGCGGTAAGCACCACGCTACTGCCCGAACAGATGACCGTGCCAGGCGACTGGATATTAGCGGTTAAAGTGCAGGTTTGCGCGTAGCCGATAACTGCGCACAACAAAAAAGCCAATAAAAGTAAACTTTTCTTCATACCACAAAAACCTACCGCGTACCGATCAATTTATCAATAGCTTTTACAGTTCCGGATCAAATTTTTAAATATTGTGTTATTACAAATATTCCTAAAAGTGGTTTTTGAACTGCCGGGAATTTTATTATACGGTGATGAACACCGCAATGTTCATTTTGTTCACGGTTTTTAATATCGTTTTAATATAAAGGTACTGTAGGTAAGATGTTTATGATCTTGTTTGCCCATTGCCCCGCACCACCCATTTGTAGCTGGTGAGCTCGGCAAGGCCCATGGGGCCACGGGCATGCAGTTTTTGGGTGCTGATACCGATCTCGGCACCAAGGCCAAATTGTGCCCCATCAGTAAATGCTGTTGAAGTATTAGCATAAACGGCGGCAGCGTCAACGCTGTTAAGGAAACGTTCGATATTGTCCGGATCTTGTGATACGATGGCTTCGCTGTGTTTTGATCCGTAGCGGGAGATGTGATCTAAAGCTTCACCCAACGATGCAACCGTTTTAATGGCCATCTTTAAGGATAAGAATTCCGTGCCGAAATGTTCAGGTTCGGCTGGCAGAAGTAATTCAGCAGGGTAGGAGCCGTCCAGTGCCTGGTAAGAAGCTTCGTCGGCAAAGAGCTGCACTTGCTTATCGATCAATGGCGCGGCTATCTGCCCTAATAATGGTAATAAGTCCTGATG
This sequence comes from Mucilaginibacter myungsuensis, assembly GCF_015222005.1. Classification (GTDB taxonomy): domain Bacteria; phylum Bacteroidota; class Bacteroidia; order Sphingobacteriales; family Sphingobacteriaceae; genus Mucilaginibacter; species Mucilaginibacter myungsuensis. The sequence continues at coordinate 125,319 of NZ_JADFFL010000006.1, forward strand.
TACGATCAGGCAATCCAGCGTATTGCAAACGCTTGGCCTGCGCGTTTTAGAGTTGAACACGATCTTGCCCAGCATATCCGCATCGGCACTTGCATCGCCGTAGGTGTGTACGATGCCGGCCCCGGTCTCTATTACGGGTACTTTACTGTTCTGTCGCACATAGTTGATCAGCCCCTGGCTGCCGCGCGGGATCAGTACATCTACATAGCCCGATGCGTTCAGCAAAGCCTCGGTAGCTTCGCGTTCGGCAGGAAGGAGAACCACTACGTCCGCGTTTATCCCGTTGTCGCCAAGTACATGATGGATCACTTCATAAATAGCTTCATTTGTATATGATGCATCACTGCCACCTTTCAACACAGCTACATTGCCCGTCTTAAAGCAAAGTGAGAACACATCCACAGTCACATTTGGTCTTGCCTCGTAAATAACACCCACTACGCCGAGTGGCACGCTTACTTTAGCGATATGTAACCCATTGGGCATATCCTTTTCTTCGAGCACGCGGCCGACCGGGCTTTCAAGGTTGGCAACATTCCTAACCTCGGCGGCAATATCTTCAATGCGTTGCGGGGTCAATTTCAGGCGGTCGTATTTGGCATCGGCGGGATCCATGCGGTCCAGGTCCTGTTGGTTGGCGCTGATGATGGCATCTGTATGCGCGATCAGTCCGTCAGCCAAAGCCAATAACACCTCTGTGATACGCTCTTTAGTCAAGCCTAAAAATACTTTTTGCGCGGCTACCGCTTTTTCAAAATAGGTTGTATAGCTCATCGCCTTATGCGTTCAGGTATAAATAATCATAATGTACCAATGGTCGCTGTTTTTTTTGACCGATGCGCTCGCGGGCTTTGTCAGATCCGTATTCGGCAATGCCCAGGCCGATCTGTTTACCGGTATCGTCTATCAGTTTAATAATGTCGCCTTTTTGGAAATCGGCCTCGATACTGATCACCCCCACTGGTAATAAGCTATTGGCCTTGTTAGATGTAAGCACAGCTTTGGCACCTTCGTTGATCTTCACTACCCCCTTAGCAAAATTTTGCGAGTGCGCTATCCACTTCTTTTTGCCCGATGTGTTGCGGCTCGGTATAAACTGCGTGTGCGTAAGCTTGCCGGCCAGCAGATCCAGCAATACATTATCCCGTGTGCCGTTGGCTATATGTACAGTGATACCGAGTTGTGCCACCTTTTGGGCCATATTGCTTTTGGTAAGCATACCACCACGACCAAATGACGAACGCGAGGTAGTAACGAACGACGCGAAATTAGTGGCCGTACCATCTATCTGTTCGATCACCTTGCTGCCCGGGATCTTGGGGTCGCCATCGTAAATGCCATCTACGTTACTTAGGATGATGAGCGCCTGGGCATTCAGCATCGAGGCGATCAGTCCGGCCAGTTCATCGTTATCGGTGAACATCAGTTCGGTTACCGATACCACATCGTTCTCGTTCACCACCGGGATCACGGCGTGTTGCAGCAGGATCTCCAAACAGTTCTTCATGTTCAGGTAGTGCATACGATCGCGGAAATCCTCTTTGGTCACCAGCACTTGCGAGCATAGCGTTTGATACTTCTCTAACAGCTGCGCATAGGTATTGATCAGCTTTACCTGCCCGATGGAGGCCAGCAATTGGCGGGCGGCTACGTTGTTGGTCTTTTCGTCGATGCTGATCAGGCTTCTGCCCGATGCTACCGCGCCTGATGATACCAGGATCACCTCGGTGCCCTGCTGCCTGATTGCCGCCACCTGATCCACCAAATGACTGATGCGCGCGGCATCGGGCAACCCGTTGGCTTGCGTAAGTACATTAGAGCCTATTTTGATAATGATGCGTTGATATTTTGCCGACATAGATGATGGGCCTAATATACGGCTAATCTAAATACGACCGAAATAGTAGATAAAACCTATCGCATGCGCCGAACACCTAATTTTATATCTTTACCGGGGATGAAGAACCGACCATCGACCTACCGGAAACAACTGATCGCCATGGCGGCCCTGTGCGTGCCTATTATTCTGCTGAGCTGGTTCCAGAACTATCCATATGCGGTGGAGCGCTTTTATTCGTCGGGCTTTTACCGCGGGATCAATTATATCATCAGGCCGGTGGTCAATGTCGTGCCGTTCAGTATCGGCGATTTTTTTTACACGGTCATTATCATTTTGCTACTGAGCGGGATATATAGGTTCTTCCACGCGGTGTTTAAGGGCCGGTTTAAAATAGCGGGGCAGTTTGTGCTAAGGTTGATCATTGGCTTACAGATCGGTTGGCTATGGTTCTACACCTTATGGGGTACTAACTACTACCGCCCGCCCGCCGCCGAACTATTGCACCTTACCGATACCAGCTACACCCTAAAAGACGTTGCCGATGTGGCCGGGCGCATTATAGACAGCGCCAACACCCTGCGCGCCACGCTGGATAGTGCCGATCTTAAACAGCCCAACGATACCATTTACGTGCGGGCCTTATCGGCCGTGAACGACCTGGGTACTACATCGCCAAAAATGAAGCCCGTTTGGGACAGGGCCAAGCCATCCATGTATTCGCACCTGCTTAATTACGTGGGTACTTCGGGCTATTATAACCCTTTCACCGCCGAGGCGCAGATCAACTACCTGATGCCCCTGCACGACCGCCCCTTTGTATCCTGCCACGAAATGGCGCATCAAACCGGCTGGGCACGCGAGGACGAAGCTAACTTTGCAGGCTATGTAGCAGGCATCAGATCGCCCGATAGATTACTAAAGTACTCATCCTACTTTGCCGGGGTCGAGGAGTTTATGCGCTACCTGCGCAGGCGCGATACCGTTGCTTACAAAGATCTGCGGTCACGGATATCGCCCTTAGTAGTAGGCGACTTTAAGGCCGACAGCGCCTACTGGACAAAATACCAGGGCCCTGCCGAAGCTGTCAGCAGTTTGTTTTTTGATAAGTTTTTAAAGGCGAACAACCAGCCGCATGGCTTGCGGACCTATAACCGGATGATACGGTTGACGATGGCGTATTATAGGAAGCCCCCCGACCCCCTAAAGGGGGAGTAATTGTATCGCCCGATGCAAACAACTTCCTCACTGATAATGTTATCCCATCATGATCAGCGACGAAGCATTTAACGAGGCCTTTAAACCCCTGCATATCCCCTCAGCCTATCACGCCACCGATAGTTGGCGCGATAAGATAGCTTTCGCGCTGGCCGAGATAGAAGCGGGGACGGCTGATGATGTGGCTATTGAGTTGCTACGCCTCGATCCGGCTCTTGATAAGACCGAAGTAGACCGTCAAACCCAAAGCATCCTTAAAACCCTATTCGATAGCGGACTGATCAAGGGGACAAAATTACACCACGGTGTATTATATAATCTTAGTAAGATCTTGGTGCCGAATTCGGGCAGTACCCACCCGGGCAGGTAGGGATATTGGGTCGGTGGTGTCATTGTGTTTTACCAATAATTAACATCAAACGCAGCCGATCTAACTTTAATGAAATTTTAATAAAATCGTGCAAAAAACGACCGGTGTATTTGGAATACCGGGGTCGTTTTTGTATCTTTAAGGGTACTAACCCTTACAATGAAAACTATTATCACAACCTTATTGATGTGCGCCGTCGCGGCAACATCAACAAAAGCCCAACAACAAACTGCTTATCAAGGTCCCGGCGTTCAGCCCTATGGCAAGGTAGATGTTACCGACCTGCAAATGAAAGAATGCGACTTTGAGAAGGATGCCAACGCCATGGTATTGTTCGACAAAGGCCTGATCTGGTACGACTCGGACTTTAACATCAACATGGAGCGCCACAAGCGCATCAAGATCTTTAACGACAACGGTAAGAACGAGGCCAACGTGCGTTTGGAGTTCTACAGCACGGCACATTTCGAGTATATCAGCGGTCTGGAGGCGCAAACCATCAACATGGTGAACGGTAAGGCTGAGGTTACCAAGCTGGACAAAAAGTCCATCTTTACCGAGGTGATCGATAAGTCGCGCTCGGCATATGTGTTCACCTTCCCTAACGTAAAACCGGGATCCATCATCGAGTATAAATATAAGTGGGGTACCAACTCGTTAAGCAATATGCCCAGCTGGTATTTTCAGGGGATGATACCTACGCGCTACAGCGAGGTTGATACCCAGATACCCGACGTGCTTAGCTTTAGGGAGCAAAACAAAGTGCGCCAGCTCTATGTGCTTAACAAGCCTACGTCCGAGTCGCGCAGTATCGGCTTCGGCGATGATGCTTTCCACTACTCTTTAGATGGGCGCAACCGCGCGCTGGCAAATATCCGGTCGGCCCCTAACGAGCCTTATATGTTCTCGCCTGCGGATAATATGCAGTCCATCTTTTTCACGCTTACCTATATCAAGCCGGTGAATGGTTTTACCCGTTCCTACTCGGATAGCTGGGCTAAAGTTGGCGGTATGCTGGCCGAGTACGAAGATTTTGGCGGTCAGCTGAAAAAGAAGATCGATAACGAGGATGCCATTATCACAAAGGCCAAAGGCTTTAAAACTAATAGCGAAAAGATAGCCTACATTTATAAAGAGGTGCAGTCGGCCATGAAATGGAACGAGCAGGACCGCTGGTACACCAACGAGGGTATATCTAAAGCCTGGGAAAAGAAGACCGGCAACTCGGCCGAGATCAACCTGATCCTATATCACTTGCTTTACCGTGCAGGTGTAGAAGCCTTCCCGATGGTGGTGAGCACCCGCAACCACGGCCGCGTTAACCCGGCGTTCACTTTCCTGTATCAATTTAACCGCGCGGTGGTGTATGTGCCCGGCGATAGCACCGTTAACCATATTTTGGATGCGACGGGCAAATACAATAGCTATACCGAAACGCCCGACGAACTGCTTAACTCATCGGGCTTGTACATTGATAAGGACCATAAGAAATTTGATATGGTTTTCATCAGCAAAAAGGTACCGGCGCAGCGCTCTATCCTGATCAATGCCGATATTAAACCCGATGGTAAAATGGACGGCAACGCCCAGATAGCCAACTATAGCTATAACCGTATCACCGGTATTAAACGCTACAAAAGCGACGGCGAGCAAAAGTATATCGACTTTTTAAGGGGTAACGATAACAACATCAAGATAAGCGAACTGAAGATGGAGAACATGGAGGACGACAGCCTCCCGCTTAACCAGGCGCTTAAGTTTAAAATGGATCTGACCGGCAGCGATGGCAATTACATTTATTTTCACCCGGCGCAGTTCTCGCCTTTAAAGACCAACCCTTTTTTGAGCGAGACCCGTTACTCGGACATCGACTTTGGCTATCGTGATAACTTTTCGCTGATGGGTAACTACACCATCCCTGCCGGCTATAAGATAGATGTGTTGCCTAAGAGCACATCGCTGGTAATGCCCGATAAAAGTATATCGTTTAGAAGGCTGGTGTTTGAGGAGGATGGCAAAGTATCCGTCCGCTACACGGTAGATCATAAAAAGGTGATCCACTTTAAAGAGGAGTACGACCTGATGTTCGACTTTTACAAGCAACTGCACGAGTTAATGAACGAGCAGATCGTGTTGAAAAAGATCTAAGTTGATGCAGATGATCACATTACGTAAAGCGTTAATAACGGCGGCTTGCCTGTTGATAGGCAGCATAGGTTATGGGCAGGATAAAAGCATACCCAAGGAGTATTACGATGCCGGTACTTTGCCCGCAGAGTTAAAAACGGATGCGCACGCGGTTATCCGGTACTCGGCCGATGATATTTTTGTGAAAGGCCCGGGCAGCCAAACCGTAAAGCACCATAGCATTATTACCGTGCTTGATCAAAAAGGCGACGACGCGGGCGAGATGGTGATGTTCTATAACCGCAAATTTGATACCTACAGCAATATTGAGATAAAGGTTTACGGAGCTACCGGTCAGCTTTTAAAAAAGTATAAAAAGAGCGACATGTACGAGCGCTCGGCCGTAAACGACGAGACCATTGTGACGGACGACCGCTTGCTGGCTATTCAGCATACCATACCCAGCTACCCAACCACGATCGAACTGGTTTACGAGGAAAATATCACCAGTTATATTAACCTTAACAGTTGGATGATACGCCCTAAAGCAGATGTTTCGGTGCAATTAGCTACCTGCAAAGTAACGGTAGACCCGGCCGCGGGCTTTAGGTACCAGGCGCAGAATATTGCCGTGCAGCCACACAAGGACACCCAGGGCAGCAGCAAAATGGAGACCTACTTTTGGGAAGTAAAAGACCTTAAAGCCAATAAGCCCGAAGAGAATACCCTGCCCTGGCAAATGCAACAAAAGGTAAGTTTTGCTATTAACAACTTTGAGTACTATGGCACCGGCGGCGCTATGGATAGCTGGCAAAACTTTGGCAAATGGATAGCCAAACTTAACGGCGATGCCAATGTACTGCCGCCTGCCCGTGTAGAGGCTATTAAAAAAATGACGGATACCATTAAGAGCGATAAGGATAAGGCCCGTTTCCTGTATAATTACGTTCAGCAGAATATGCGGTACGTAAGCATCCAGTTGGGGATCGGTGGTTTAAAGCCGTTCCCGGCTACGTTTGTGGATCAAAAAAAGTATGGCGATTGTAAGGCGCTTACTAATTATATGAATGCGCTGTTGAAAGCGGTAGATATACCATCGTACTATGCTATTATCAACGCCGGTACCAACGCCAAACCTGCCGATCTGGATTTCCCGAGCAACGTATTTAACCACGTGATCTTGTGTATCCCTTTTAAAAATGATACCACCTGGCTGGAGTGCACCAGCAGCACGCAACCCTTTGGCAAACTGGGCACGTTTACCGAGAACCGCCGGGCTTTGTTGATCACCGAGGATGGGGGTAAGTTAGTAAGCACGCCAAAAAGTGCCATTGAGGATAACGTTTTTGACAGCTTTGCCAACGTGAGCCTTAAACCTGATGGCAGCGCGGTGGCGAAACTAAAGCTCCTTTCGACAGGGGAATACCGGAGCCTATACACGGGTATGGAGAGCATAAAAATGGACGAACGTAAGGAATACCTGCTACGCTCGCTCAATATCAAACAACCTATCGTATTTGACCTGAAACCGTCCGTAGACAAACTTGGGGTAAAAGAGATGAACCTTGAATTGCTTTACGATAAATTTTGTGACATGAAGGTTGGCGATAAGCAATTTTTAAAACCTGCAGCCTTTGATCTTTGGCATAACACTTTTCCGGAGCTGACCGAGCGCAAGAACGACTTTTACTTTGAGCACCCCATGAAAAAAACCTGTCTCACCACTATCGACCTGCCCGAAGGTTACGAGGTGGAATCGCTGCCGGCCGAGGTGAAATTAAAGTTCAGTCATGGTAATTACGATGTAAGCTATAAATACGATAAGGATAAGAACCAGGTGATAGCCTCGTCGGCTTTTAAACTATCTGAGCAGGTTATCCCCGCCGCTAAATATGCCGAAATGCAGCAGTACATGGAGGAGATAGCCCGATCGCAAAGCAAAAAACTGGTGATCAAACGGAAAGCGTAAATTTGCCCTGATGATATTCAGGCTTGATGAACGTTTGCTATTCCCCAACCCCGAACTGGCAGAAGATGATGGCCTGCTCGCCATAGGCGGCGACCTGTCACCCGAGCGGCTGTTGCTGGCTTATCAAAATGGCATCTTCCCCTGGTTCAGTGATGATGACCCTATTTTGTGGTACTCACCGCATGAGCGTTTTGTGTTCTTTCCGGAGAAGATCAAAGTATCTAAAAGCATGCGCAAGGTGCTGGCATCAGGCCAACTTAAAGTGACGTTCGATCGGGCCTTTGCCGAAGTCATCCGTGCTTGCGCCGCCATCCCCCGTAAAGATCAGGACGGAACATGGATAACGGCTGATATGATCAATGCTTATATTACCCTGCATCATCTGGGCCACACGCATTCAGTAGAGGTTTGGCAGGATGACACGCTGGTAGGCGGGCTTTACGGCGTAGTGATCAACAAAGTGTTTTGCGGCGAAAGTATGTTCAGCAAAGTTTCCAATGCCTCAAAAGCAGCGCTGATCAGCCTTTGCCAAAGCGGTTTGTATGATATGGTAGATTGCCAGTTCCATACTGATCATTTAGAATCGATGGGTGCAGAGATGATCGGTAGGGAAGAGTATATGTGGGTGCTTCAAAGTTCGTCGCCTGGGGTGTCATGGTGAGCTTGTCAAACAATGGTGCGGGGCTTAACGCTATGCAATTGGCGTTCCTGCATAGTGGCAGATCCCGCGCACGTCGCCCTTTGACAAGCTCAGGGTTACACCCTATGTTATATCTTGCAAACGACGCATTTGCACATTTTTTTAGTATTTTTACCACCGCATGCAGCAGGAACCAAAAAAAGAGCGGATAATTTTAGGGATAGACCCCGGCACCCAGGTAATGGGTTACGGATTGGTGAAAGAGGTTGGTAACAAACTGGAACTGATCAGTCTGGGTGTGATCAAAATGGGGTCGCTGGATGACCATATCCTAAAACTGCAACGCATTTTTGAAAAGACCGTGGCGCTAATAGACAATTACCACCCGGATTGTTTGGCTATCGAGTCGCCGTTCTATGGCAAAAATATCCAGGTCGCTTTAAAGCTTGGCCGGGCGCAGGGGGTTTGTATGGCGGCTGCTTTATCGCGCAATGTGGTGATCACTGAGTATGCCCCGCGTAAGATCAAACAATCTATCACCGGTAACGGATCGGCCACTAAAGAGCAGGTTGCCGCCATGCTGCAAACATTATTAAAATTTAAAGAAACGCCCGAGTTTTTAGATGCTACCGACGGACTGGCCGCTGCTGTTTGTCACAGTTTCCAGCGCATCAGCACAGGTCGAGGAGGGAAGGTTTCCTACTCGGGTTGGGAGGATTTTGTAAAAGACAATACCAAGCGGGTAGCGACCAAACCCATCGTATCGCCGTTAAAGATCAAAAAAAGTTAGTCCTTGTCTTGCAGCAGATCGGGGCGGCGTTGTTGGGTACGCTCCAGGGCCTGGTCAAAGCGCCATTTGCTGATCAGCGCCTCGTTGCCGCTCAATAAAATATCAGGCACTTTGTGGCCATTCCAATCCGCCGGACGGGTGTAAACAGGCGCGTCCAGCATATCATCCTGGAAGGAGTCGGATAGCGCCGAGGTCTCGTCTGACAACACACCGGGGATCAACCGCACTACCGAATCTACCAATACCGCTGCCGGCAATTCGCCGCCCGAAAGCACGTAATCGCCTATAGATATCTCGCGGGTAACATAAATATCGCGGACGCGCTGGTCGATGCCTTTGTAATGTCCGCACAGTAAAATGATATTCTGTTTACTAGATAGTTGGTTGGCTATACCCTGGTTCAGCGTTTCGCCATCGGGTGTCAGGAAGATCACCTCGTCGTATTCGCGTTCGCTTTTTAGATGCTCTATACACGCCGCGAAGGGCGCTATTGACATTACCATGCCGCTGCCGCCCCCATAAGGGTAATCATCTACGCTTTTTTGTTTGTGGGTAGAGTAGTCGCGCAGGTTATGTACGTGAATTTCGGCGATGCCTTTTTTTTGCGCACGCTGCAAAATAGAGTGGGCAAAAGGGCTTTCTAAAAGTCCGGGCAATACAGAGATGATATCGAAACGCATGGGGCAAAGGTAAGGTTCGGTGATCAGAGAACGATGATCGGTGATCAGTTTTTTGTTTGAGGGTTTCGGGTGTTTCGGTAACAATTTATACCTTGACTGCTCAAATATGCGTTATTAACTGTAAACAGCGCATTTTATACCAATGGACCTGAACAACGATCTGCATAAAACAAAAAGAATTGGCCTGGCACTTTCGGGCGGCGGGGTGCGTGGGGTATCACACCTGGGGGTGATCAGCGCGCTGACCAAGCATGGTATCACGTTCTCGCACATATCGGGCACCAGCGCTGGGGCTATTGCTGCTGCCTTTTTTGCGGCAGGGCTACAGCCCGAGGATATCTTGCAGATCATTAAGGATTCCAAATTGTTCCGCCTGCTCAGGCCGTCGTTCGCAAGGACGGGGCTAATGTCGATATTGAACGTACGTTCGCTGATCAATAAGTACATCCCGCATAATTCTTTTGATAAACTGAATGCCCATGTAACCATTGCCGCGGTAGATCTTGGTTTAGGCAAACTGGTTTATCTGAACGATGGCGAACTTGATCTGGCCGTGCTGGCATCCTGCTGTTTGCCCGGCATCTTTAGGCCTATTGTGATCAACGGGCATATGTATGTGGATGGCGGGATCCTGAACAACTTCCCGGTAGAGCCACTGGTGGGTAATTGCGATGTGATCATTGGGTCGAGCTGTAATCATTTGCCCATAGTAAACGAGATACGATCATTCGGCCACCTGATAGACCGGGCTGCCATGATCGCCATCAACGCCAATCTGGGCGCCCATAAAGACCTGTGCGATGTGGTGATAGAACCCCACAGCCTTGGCGGCTACGGCATTTTTGATACCGAAGCCGCCGAAGAGATCTTTATGATCGGCTACGAAGAGGGTTTGAAAGCGATAAAGGGAAATGAGGTGTTGAAGGGATTAGTGGAAGAAGCGAAGCAAGCTTAAATAACAACGTCATTGCGAGGAACGAAGCAATCTCTACACATGAAGGTCGGACCTTAAAAGCTGCTCTGCTAACGTAGAGCTCGCTTCGTTCCTCGCAATGACGGGCCTTTATTTAACCCTTCCATTCCGGCGATACGGGTATCCTGCATTGCAATATCCATTGATGGCCGAAAGGGTCTTGCAAGGTTCCCTGCCGATAGCCGTACTCGTAGTCGGTCACAGATTTTAAACTTGTTGCACCGGCCGCGATGGCTTGGTCGAACAGGCCGTGTACGTCGTCGACAAAAAGGCCTACGGTCACTACACCGCTATGTGGCTCGGGATCAAAGTCGGCATGAGGATAAATTTCGTGTAGGTGAAATACTGCGCCATCGATATCGAACTCAGCTACGTGCACGGTCCCGTCATCATTGTTGACCCGGAAATGTTCCACAGCGCCGAAGGCGTTCTTGTAGAAATTGATATCGCTGACGCCGTTGCGGATGCGCAGCATGGGTGCGAAGGAAGCCCCCCGGCCCCCTAAAGGGGGTGTAGTAGTTTGGTCGGTCATGGTATATTTAATGTTTGATCTCAATACTAACCCCCCTTTAGGGATTGGGAGCTTAATCTGTTTCCTCCAAAGTAAATATAGCTTCTACCGGCTTCTCGAACACCCTTGCTATTTTCAATGCCAATACCGTCGACGGCACGTAGCGGTTGCTCTCGATGGTGTTGATAGTTTGGCGAGATACGCCTACCAGTTCGGCCAGTTCGCCTTGGGTGATGTTTTTGATGGCGCGTTCAACGCGGATGTTGTTCGTCATATTGCGCCGGCGTTTTTAGTGAATAGTGGCTTTAATCTTAACAGGTATTCCATCCGTAGGATACTGAAGATCAAAATTACATTAATTAACACATCCGCGCGCCATGCTTTGCCGGGGACATCAAAATAGGCTACGCCTTTGGGGTTGGTCAGTATCACCGTTTCTATCTCGGGTACGTAGAACTTTTGATAGAGGATCATAAAGAACAACAACAGCACCGCCAATTGCAACGATTGTGTACGATACTTGCTGATCAGTTCGTCCTCCACGCGCTCACGGGCAAAGGCCAGGAAGAGCAGGCCTACGGGTAAGATCATGGTGAGCGGCGTAATGATGATAGAACTGCTGTGTTCTACCCGGCCGCCGGCCTTCATATCGTTGTAGATCTTTTGCTGCTCGTCGGTCAGTCCGGTTTGGTCGGACGGTAGCATGACCTCGCGATGCCAACTTACCGTCGTAGAGCGGCGATAACCATATCTGTCTGTGGTAGCATATAAAATGACAAGTGCCAAATAGACGTAGCCTACATACTTAAAATAGTGTGGCAAAAGTAACCTGTTGACCAGCGACCCATCCTCATTTTTATCCCTGCCGATGATGATGAGCGCGACCGCCAGCAAAAACGTGATCAGGCCGGCCCATTTGCAAAAACCTTCGGCCTGGACATTTTCGGTAAATTCATCCCTGAAGAACAGTAAAGACAACAAGCCCGATGTTGTAATGAATAAAATAGTGGCCGCAACCACCAGCAGGATATATCCTGCTGTTTTGGTGCGCGACGAAGTGTTCGGTTTTTTCATATCGATAAAGTTTAGGTTGTTTATAAACAGCTTAAAGTTGCGCCGCCACGTGAATCTTGTGAGCGAAGTTTATACAACAAGTATTGGAACCTGATCAGAAAGATTAAAGGAATAGTGATCAAATTGAGTTGCTGCACCAACAGGAACAATATCCCGTAGCAAAAGAAATTTGCCAATAGTAAAACCACATAGTTAACGTAGATGGCTATTTGCATCGAACTGAGTTTTATGCTATTGATATACTCGTCCTCCACGCGTTCCTTAGAGTATATCCATAGCAACATTGCCAGCGGTAAAAAGTAATAAACTGCATCAAGCCAGTTGGCGCCAAAAAAGTCGAAAAGTGCATATATGGCAGGCAACAACAGGATCAAAGTCAAAGCTTTACCTATCAGGCCATAAGGTCTGTTAGGTAGAAAATGGACCGGTGCCTCAACATACTCGTTCTTGCTTTTGTTGAGCAGGAAGTAAAACCGCCCAATGAATATGCTAAGCGGCAAAAAGAAATTATTGAGCGAGAAATGCAGTGGTCCGCTCAATGCACTACTCATCATTTCCCAATGAAATAATTCTGCCGACCCCGACATCAAGAACCAGATGGCGTAAATAATATAATTGGTTAGTATGGCCCAGTACAGCGCGTTAAGACGGATGCGGGCGGTCAGTTCATCTTCGCGCTTTACTTTCGAAAAGGCTATAAATACTAAGCCCACTACAACCAGCGCCAGCGCTAACTCATTAGTGAAATTTTCGTATTCAGCCCTGTCCAGTGAGGCGTGATCACGAAGGTGTAATACAAAGTCGGGGATCTTATACTCTTTAAAAACCACCAGGTAGCCTAATATAAAACCAGGGATGGCCATCAGGATACCCAGTATCCTAAAAATGGACGGAAAAAGGAAACGCGCTTTCATCTATTGTAAAGTTTGATTTACCAAATGTAAAACAAACTTTACAAATGTCAAGTATATTTGACAAAATATTTTTTATGCTTTACCCAACTCTAATATCCGCTTTGCGGTATCGGCTCGGCCACCATGGTATTGCCTTGCAGATCGTAATAAGAGCAAAGCATGGTACTGGTATCTACCACCCATTTTTCTACCCCGGCATCAGCCACCAGTTGGCAAAAGGTCATAAAGTCATTTTTTCCTTGTTGATGATCGGTAATGATCTGTTTGACTATAGCAGGAGATGCTTCGATCGATATCGTTTTTAAAGGATAGATGGCATCGCCTGATACTTGCTCGCCATCGGTACTGTGATAAACGGTGCGACCGTCATCAACCATAAATTGGTAGTGTGATAGACCCAGTTGTTTGATCTCTTGCACATAAGCCGGGAAATCCGCACCGCTTTTTACTTTGGCGTGTGCCGCTTTTAATTGTTGTAATGTGAACATCGTAGTATGTTTTTGATATCCAAAATTACCAAGGCGAACACATCAGTCATTGTAAAAAACCGTTTATCTTAAACTTTTCATATACTGTTCGGGGGTGAACGACGTGAACTTTTTGAATTCTTTGATGAAGTGCGCCTGATCATAAAAGGCGGATAAATGGTCGGTTTGGTCATCGTCACCACGCTCGATGGCTGCGATCACGCTCCGCGCCCTAACTATCGACGCGAACTTTTTTGGCGACGCACCCACCAGTTGCCTAAAGCGTTTCTCTAACGGGCTTGCGCTGGTATTAAGCAAGGCAGCAAGGTCTTTAATTCGGATGGTACCTTTCGACTGATTGATATACGTCAGTGCGCCGTTGACCAGCAGGTCGATCTTTTGTTCGTGAAGATGGGCGATCAGGAAAGTTTCCACCAAATCAATGCGTGCGCGATCGCCGTCAGCGAGAGCGAGGCGTTCTTGCAAAGCAATAAAATCATCGGGATGAAAAAAATGTTCTAAGGAAAGGCTTTCGCCAAAGATCTCGTGTAGCGGCGTCCGGAGGAAACTTGCCGCGCGGCATTCTTTAAACACCACCAGCACGGAGCCAATGCTTGCTGAGTTTTGGAAGGTTCGCGCAGTATCCAGTAGGCCGGTAACGCCCGTCGCAGCAAGGGCTATTTGCTTATTCTGCTCTAAATAGGCTAAACTGCCGCGATATTGAAAACCCAACACCAGAGCGGTGTCGGGAATAATGCGATATGAAGTTTCGGTCTCATTCTCCGATATGGCCAGGTGCTTTATATAAGGCTGTAACTGGGCGCACGGTGAATGGATATCGAACTTCATACCTAAAGTTAAATAATTAAGCTTTCAATGCTCACTCATTAATCGTCCGTTGGCTCCCTATCTTCCAAATAAATATCCAGCAAACCTTCGGGCAGGTCTACGGTAAGGATGTTATTCGGCACATCTATACCTTTGATCGTATTTTCGTTAAGCGGGAACAGGATCTCGGTGCCATCATAATCGCAAGCGGCAATGATCTGCTGCGGGTATTCGTGCACGGCAGTGATGATACCCAGTTCGCCCTCGTCTATATCCTCTGCCATAAAACCTTCCAGGTCGAACAAGGTGAACTCATTCTCATCCATAGCGGGTTTTAACTTGGTAGGCAGATAGATCTCTTTCTTCAATAGCACACTTGCTTTCTCGATCGTGTCCACATCCTCCAAATAAACGTAAGCCGTGTTTTTGATAGACGGCTTATACACCGAGACAAAATAGGGTACCAACTTACCCGCGATATCGATAAACAACGCATTGAACTTGATATCCTCCAAGCCATCAAACTCCACATACAGTTGCATCTCGCCTTTTAGGCCTTTGGTTTTGCCTACGGTGGCTACTTTAAAATATCCGTTGTGTTTCATTATACTTCAATGATGAATTAACCACAAAGGACACAAAGTTTTCACAAAAGACACAAAGATATTCCTTGTCGTCTGTGCATGGCTTTGTGTTCTTTGTGCTTTCTCTCTTTGTGTTCTTTGTGGTTAACTCGTCTGCAAACAAAAATAGCCCCAAAACCGGGGCTATTTTCAATTCTGTTCTCTGAAAAATTATTCAGCGCTTTCAGCAGCAGTTTCGTCAGCAGCAGGAGCTTCGGTTTCTTCAGCAACCTCTTCGGCTGGTGGAGTGTTCTTAGCAGCTACAGCGGCAGCTTTGTCAGCGTTCTTTTTAGCTTCGGCAGCCAAAGCAGTTTTTCTTGCTTCGTCTTTAGCAGAAGTTAAAGAGTCTTTTTTACCGGTGATCTTACCATCTTTGGCCTCTACCCAAGCAGCAAATTTTGCGTCAGCTTGTTCTTCGGTCAAAGCGCCTTTTTTTACACCACCTTGTAAGTGTTTTTTGTACAAAACACCTTTGTAAGATAGGATAGCACGGCAAGTGTCAGTTGGCTGAGCACCTGTGTTAACCCACTCTAAAGTTTTGTCGAAGTTGATGTCGATAGTTGCTGGATTGGTGTTCGGGTTGTATGAACCGATACGCTCAATAAAACGTCCATCTCTCGGAGCGCGGGCATCCGCTACTACGATGTAGTAAAAAGGTTTACCTTTTTTACCGTGTCTTTGCAGTCTAATTTTAGTTGCCATTTTTTCTTTTTATGTATTCAACATTCCCCCCGGAGTATTCTGCGGGGCTGCAAAGGTAATCATATTGTTTTTATTGTGCAAGTGTGTGGTAATGAATATGCAAATAGTGTTTTGGCAGGTGATATTGCTGAATTGTTGCAGGTTATGGGCAACGTATCCGGAGATGTGAACTGCCGTGGATCTATAATATGCCAAAGCTGTAACCCTTATCTGCCCAATGCGCCAATGCCTTCGGCAAAACATACTCTAACCTTGGGAAAGCTTTTAAACTATCATGAAAAACAATAATAGCCCCGTTGCCCGTATGTTTGATCACGTTGGCCAGGCAGACTTCGGGCTTAAGGTTCAGGTCAAAATCGCCGCTCAGTACATCCCACATAATAATTTCCAGATCGGGTTTAACAGCTTTCAACCGCTGTATCTGCGTCCGCTTGATCCGGCCATAGGGCGGGCGGAACAGATCGGTGTGCAGCAGGTCATCGCACTTGATGAAATTTTGGGTATAAGTGTCGTCGTCGGTCTTCCATCCTTTAAGGTGATTAAAGGTGTGGTTACCTATACGGTGACCGGCATCGACAACGGCCTGATAAACGTCGGGGTGTTTGGCCACATTGTCGCCAATGCAAAAAAATGTAGCTTTGGCATTATATTGCTTTAAAATATTTAAAACAAAGGGTGTAACAATAGGTATAGGCCCGTCGTCAAAGGTGAGATAAATTTGGGGTTTGTCCCTTTCTTTATTCCAGGTGAGTGCAGGATACAGCTTTTTAAGGGCCCAGGGCGTTTTAACCAGATACATAGCTACAAATTAAGTTAAAATAAGCCGTAAGCAATTACATCGTATCCAAGCCGAAACATAAAAACACGAATGAGACCATTAGTATCTATATTAACCAAAGCAGGCATAGGCGCAATGGCCTTGTGCTTGCTGGCTACCGGCGCCCGGGCCCAGGAAAAGATCAGCTTGCAAAAAGCCGTTGATCTTGCTTTGCAAAATAACCTGACCATAAAGCAGGCCCAAAACAACGAGCTATTTGATGCGGCTACGTATAAACAATCCAAAAATAATATGCTACCTAGTCTAAATGGTAGCATTAACGCATCAGAGAACTTTGGTCGTGCGTTGGACGTAACCACCTATCAGTACACCACACGCCCGGTATTTGCTGTCAATCCATCGATAAGTGCGCAGGTAACCCTTTTTCAAGGTGGATTATTAAGAAACCAGATTCTGCAAAACAAATTGCAGTTAGAGGTAGACAGGTCGCAAACAGCCAAAGCTAAAAATGACCTGATACTAAATGTGGTGATCCAGTATTTACAGATCCTGACCAACATGGACCTGGTAACGGCAGCCAAACAGCAGATAGATATCACCAAACTAACGCTCGACCGTACGCAAAAAACCGTAAACGCGGGTAATCAAACCATAGCCGATCTTTCTCAAGCTACGGCGGGCCAGTCGACAGCCGAGCTGAACCTGACAAATGCGGAAAATCAATTAGCATTATCCATTTTGACGCTTAAGCAATATATGGAGATGCCCCCCAATACCGAGATCATCATCGAACGGCCCGACATTAGCAAGATCACCGATGTTAGATCAAGCTTTAACGTTGATGAGGTCGTGGCTACCTCGCTAAATGTTAACCCCGATATTAAATTAGCCATCGATCAGCAAGAGGTAAGCAAGCAAAGTATCCGCATAGCTAAAGCTGGTTATTACCCAACCTTATCTTTATTTAGTAACCTAACTTCTAACTATTCTGATGTCAATAAACAAAAGCAGACAGGCACGGCGCCTTTTATTGATACAATAGGCTATCTTAGAAGTAACCCGTCAGAGACCGTACTTAGAACTGGGAGAGCAGCTATTTTTGGCAATTATCCGTTTGGCGATAAAATACGCGACAACTTTGCTCAAGCTGTGGGTGTAAGTTTGCAAATACCGATCTTTAATCGTTGGAATGCACATACCAATGTTAAAAAAGCGCAGATCACTTATGAGAATGCGCGTATCAGTACCGAGATTGCGAAGCGTACCCTTACCAAAACTATTAATCAGGCTATACTGGATGCCCGTGCTGCCGAAAGGCAATATCAAAGTGCGCAGCAAACGTTCAAAGCTAATCAAGATGCTTTTAGGGTCATCAGGCTTAGGTACGAACAGGGTTTAGAAAACTCGCTGAACTTCAACACATCGCAAACTAACCTGAATAAGTCTGAATTTGACATGATCCAGGCGCGATATAATATGATCTTCCGCAGTAAGGTGATAGATTATTACTTAGGAAACCCAATTAGTTTATAAACAACACCCACATAAAAATACAAAGAACACACCCCATGGGAAAGACCACTAAATACATCCTTTTCGGCATAGGCGGCTTGATATTGCTGCTTGTTATCGGTAAGATGACCGGCATCATTGGTAAACCTAAAGTAACGCAAATTGCTACCGAGAAAGCCGAAGTACGCACTATTAACGAAACCGTATCGGCCAGCGGCAAGATCAAGCCAGAGGTTGAAGTAAAGATAAGCTCTGAAGTATCGGGCGAGATCGTTGATCTGCCTATTAAAGAGGGCGATGTAGTAAAGAAAGGCCAGCTATTGGTGCGCATCCGCCCGGATATTTTAAAGTCGGGTTACGAGCGTGCAGTGGCATCGTACAATTCGCAAAAAGCCAGCGTAGGCAACACCAGCCAAATGCTTAACCAAAGCAAAGCTACTTATGAAAACTCTGAAGCAAAATACAAACGTAGCAAAGAACTGTTCGATCAAAAGGTGATCACTGCTGCCGAGTTCGATGATGCTAAGGCTGCCTACTTTGGCGCTAAAGCCAGCTACGAGGCCGCTAAACAAAGCGTTACCGGTGCAAACTTTGGTTTGGCACAATCGGCCGCCTCGGTTAAAGAAGCATCCGATAATTTGGCCAAAACCACCATTTACGCTCCTGTTGATGGTGTGGTGGCTAAACTATCGGTAGAGAAAGGCGAGCGCGTTTTGGGTACGGTACAAATGGCCGGTACCGAGTTAATGACCATATCTGACCTGAGCAAAATGGACGTCAACGTGGATGTGAACGAGAATGACATTAACCGTGTGGCCCTTGGCGATCCGGCTAAGATAGAGGTAGATGCTTTTCTTGGTAAAAAATTCACCGGTGTGGTGACCGAGATAGGTGCATCGGCAAACGTGGTTGGTACTAACGCCGACCAGGTGACCAACTTTACCGTTAAAGTACGTATCGATTCGGCATCATACGCTAACCTTACCACCCGCGGTGCCAAAAGGGTTTCGCCGTTACGCCCGGGACTGACAGCGACTGTTGATATCGAGACCAATAAAACTACGTCTTTATCTGTCCCTATCCAATCGGTAACTACCCGCGAGGATAAGAAAGAAAAGGTAGGCAACAAACCTGCCGATGAGGAAGAAAAGAAAAAGACCGGTGCTAACGATGTTAAAACCTACGTATTCGTATTCGAAGCAGGTAAAGTAAAACAAGTAGCTGTTACCACAGGTATCCAGGACGATAGCAATATCCAGATACTAAGCGGCCTGAAGGCTGGTCAGGAAGTAGTGGCGGCACCATTTGATGCGATCACCAAAACCTTGAAAGATAAAATGGATGTAGAAAAAGTGGATAAGTCGAAGCTTTTTAGTACAGAGAAGAAATAGATCCTTTGAGGTGAAAGCTGAAAGGTTAAAGGCGAAAGGTCGGTGGATCTTTCGCCTTTTTTGTTTGATAGCTATTCGCGCATAATAATTTCTTAATTTTGTCCCCTTACTTCGTACCCCTCCTTTAGGGGGTCGAGGGGGTTAAATGAATAATAACACAATAGCAGTAATAGGCGGCGGTAGCTGGGCCACGGCAAATGTGAAAATGCTGGCCGATAACAGCACGCCTAAAGATATTTATTGGTGGATGCGCGATGAGCAGGCTGTTGATCACCTGGTACGTTTTGGGCATAACCCTAACTACCTGAGTTCGGTGCATCTTAATGTCCCTGCCGAAAATATCAGTACCGATATCAAGCAAACCATTGCCAAAGCCAAATTTGTACTGCTGAATGTGCCTGCAGCATTCTTAAAGGATGCGCTGAAAAATATTACCCCCGAAGATCTGAAAGGCAAAAAGATCGTATCGGCCATTAAAGGTATCGTACCGGATGAGAACCTCATCATTGGCGAATTTATGAACCAGCGCTACGGCATCCCGTTCACCGATCTGTTAGTGATCAGCGGCCCCTGCCATGCCGAGGAGGTGGCTTTAGAGAAGCTATCGTACCTCACGATCGCCTCGCCGGATACCGACTTAGCTGCCCGTTTTGCCAGCCTGATCAATACACGTTACATCAAAACCGTTGTGTCTGATGATATCTACGGTACCGAATACGGCGCTGTACTAAAGAACGTTTACGCGGTAGCCAGTGGCATTTGCCATGGATTAGGTTATGGCGACAACTTTCAGGCGGTGCTGATATCCAACGCCATCCGCGAGATGGAGCGTTTTGTAGAGGCGATACACCCAATAGAGCGCGACATTAAAGAATCGGCCTATTTGGGTGACCTGATGGTAACGGCCTATTCGCAATTTAGCCGTAACCGTACCTTTGGTAATATGATAGGGAAGGGCTACACCGTAACCTCAGCCCAGTTAGAGATGAACATGGTGGCCGAAGGCTATTATGCCGTAAATTGCCTGCAACAGATCAATAAACAGTACAATGTGTTTATGCCCATATGTGAGGCCGTCTACGCTATTTTATACCAAAAACGTTCGCCCCGTACCGAAATGAAGCTTTTGGCAGAAAATTTGAGTTAGATAGCTACATCTAATTTAATATCTGTTATGAAAAATATATTCAAGACCGTATTGTTTGCAGCAAGCTTGTTCGCAGTAGGTCAAACTCAGGCCCAAACCAAGGATACTACCCTGGGCCAAAAGATCAACAAGACCGCCAAAAAAGTAGGCAAGGGAACATCCAAAGCCGCTAAAGATGTAGGTAATGCTACCTCTACAGCGGCTAAGGACGTTGCCAAAGGAACTTCGACAGTAGCTAAAGACGTGGCTAAAGAAACATCCACCGGCGCCAAAGCTGTCGGCAAAAAAACATCCGAAGTTGCTGCCAAAGGCGCATCAAAAGTGGTTGACAAAACTTATGATGGCGTAACTGCCCCTAACGGCGAAACGGTCTACATCAACAACAAGTCGCAATACTATTACGTAAACAAAAAGGGTAACCGCGTTTATGTGACCAAGGCGCAGTTGGTTAAAAAGCCATAACCAGCTGTAACAATAATTAACGCATCCCGTCAAACCGGTGGGATGCGTTCCTCATTAATATCGACATGAAAACCTTAGCTCTGATACTCGTACACCTTGCCGGCGCTGTTATGTTATTTGCCGGATCCTGCTCTCATGCCGGTAATTCGCCTATCAAAGGCAAATGGAAAAGTAAGGACGGTAGCACCAACCTACAGATCACCCATAACAAATTCATAGAAGCAGGCAACGATGGACACGACCCATCTACCGAAGATTACTTTATGAAAGGTGATACCATTTTTACCTCTTTCGAGGGTAATCAACCTTACACCAAATTTGTGGTGGAGAAAGTTGATGAGCATAATTTGACTTTGCTATATCCGGACTCGGTGAGTGTGGAGTTTATTCGATAACAGTGATCAGTGACCAATGGGTCATTGATCAGGTATTATTATAGCCCAACGTCATCGTGAGGAGCTTCTATCAGCGACGTGGCGATCCCCGATGATGAAAGCAGCTATTTAGGTGTTATGCTCAGTATCAAAGTTGGTCCGCTCATAGCCGCGGGGGCTTAGTTTTTGGCAGTTGCCCCAAAGTAACCAAAAGGCATGACAGTGCTAACGCTTCTTCTCACAGGCCTTTCCGCTGCAGGAGGCCAATAGCCTATACCGCACACCCCAAATGCATTGGCCCCCTCACCCGAAGCCGTAACGCTGTCGGGAGAAGATGAAATATACCCACCCCGCGCTCCGCCCATGCCAAAAAACAAAGGCCCCGCCGCTTTCGCGCCGAGGCCCTGTTAAACTAAACTAAAAACTATCTTATGCTCGGTGGTCAGTGTTTGGTTAACCAGTGATCGGTCTGTGCGTACCGATAACTGGTCACTGATCTACCGGTTAACTGATAACTTAAAAACGTCTGCGACGCTCTCCGGTTCCGCCTTCTTTGCGTTTGCCAGAGAAATCGCGGAAACCGCCACCACCTTCGCGGCGTTCGCCACCAGCTGGTCTTTCACGGCGTTCGCCGCCGCCGTTATTGCCACGGTAGCCACCGCCACCATTGCCACCGCTATAGCTTCTGCGTTCGCCACGTGGTGAACCACCTTCGCGACGTTCGCTGCTGCCTTCGCCTGCTACTTCAATGCGGACCTCGCGGCCTTCAAAGTTAGCGCCAACAAAGCCTGAATTAACTGCGGTCACTTCCTCGTTAGGTACTTCGAAGAAAGAGAATACTCCCTTCACATCGATCTTACCAACAACACGTCCGCTGATCTTAGCTGTGTTACAGATGTAACCCAAAAGATCGCCGCGGCTAAAGCCGTCAACCGAACCCAGGTTGATGAACAAACGGGTATAATCCGTATTGCCACCACGTGGGGCACGCTCACCGCGTTCTCCGCGCTCGCCATCACGACCCATGCGGTCATCAGCAGGAGCGTTAAGATCAGGTGCATTTTTGTAATATTCCAAAAAGCTGTTAAACTCTAACGAGGCGAAACGTTTAATGATGTCCTCTTTAGAAAGATCAGCAAACTCGTTCATAATACGTGGCAGGTATTGTTCTATCTGCTGCTCGTTCACTTCAACATTGTGTACCTTTTTGATCAGGCCGAACAATTGTTTTTCGCAAACGTCGAAACCGGTAGGTATCTCAGCTTTGATGAATTTTTTACCAATAACACGCTCTATCGAACGGATCTTGCCTAACTCTTTAGAGTTAATGATCGCGATAGATACACCAGATTTACCGGCACGTGCCGTACGGCCGCTACGGTGGGTGTAATTCTCTATCTCGTCTGGCAAGCTGTAGTTAATAACGTGTGTAACGTTGTTAACGTCGATACCACGGGCAGCTACGTCAGTTGCTATCAGCAATTGCAAGCTACGGTCGCGGTAACGTTTCATTACCTTATCGCGTTGTTGTTGCGAAAGGTCACCGTGTAAACTATCGGCATTGTAACCGTCCTTAACTAAAGACTCAGCAATTTCCTGAGTTTCGATCTTAGTACGGCAAAACACGATACCGAATATGTCCGGGTTAAAATCTACGATGCGTTTAAAGGCAGCGTACTTGTCACGGGCACGTACTACGTAGTACTCGTGATCGATGTTTTGGTTACCGGTATTTTTTTCGCCCATGGTCAACTCAAACGGGTTGTCCATGTATTTTTTTGCTATGCGGCGAACCTCGCTTGGCATAGTGGCCGAGAATAACCAGGTCTTTTTCTCGTCGGGTGTAGTAGACAAAATACTATCAATGTCTTCCTGAAAGCCCATGTTGAGCATTTCATCAGCTTCATCCAGTACTACAAACTTTACTTGAGAAAAATCAATAGCCTTACGGTTAATGATATCTAACATACGGCCTGGCGTGGCCACAACGATCTGCACACCACGTTTGATGGTACGCAACTGGTCTGAAATGCTTGCTCCGCCATAAACAGCTACAACGTTAACGTTGCGCATATTTTTAGAGTAATTTTTCAGATCATTGGTGATCTGTAAACAAAGTTCGCGTGTAGGGCACAATACAAGTGCCTGCGGATAATTTTCTTCGAAGTCCAGCAACTCTAAAAGTGGCAGGCCGAAGGCAGCAGTTTTACCGGTGCCAGTTTGAGCTAATCCGACAAAATCGTTGCTGCCTGTCAACAATACCGGGATCGACTGTTCCTGGATCGGTGTAGGGTTTTCAAACCCTAACGCGGAGATGGCATTAACAATATCATGACGGATCCCAAGGTCATTAAATGGGTTCATGAATTAAAATAACGAATTTGGCTACATCGCCAAATCGGGTGCAAAGGTAAGGTTAATTTATATGATAAGCAATAGTGTTGTGGGTAATTGTTAAATTGTTGATACGATGACAGTTAAATGATGAATATACATTGATACTCAATTAAGTAGTTTATTCGTTATATTTGAAACAAGCATTTTAATTTATGAAAGCTGAAGCAATTAAGATAGACCTGCACGATAAAATAAATCATGCAAACCCTAACCAATTAAAGGATCTTTACGGTTTGGTTGTGAACTATCTTAACGGAAGTACCGATGAACAGGGTGGGAAACACTATCTGAACCCATGCGTGCAAAGCTTACCAAAAGCATTGTGCAAGCAGATGCCGGCCTGGGGATACCAGCTCAAGATGCTATACGCAACGTACGAGCCAAGTATAAGCTAATATCATAACAATCTTCGATACCCGGCAAGAACCCGGCAAACTCAATATGCTACTTTAACGACTCGCTAACAATATCATGGCGATGCCTGCGGCCCGGGCTATCCTCTCCAAGTCCTCGCTTTGCCGGCGCACATCCCTTACACGCGCTGCGGGCTTTCCGTTCCTATTCCTATCGCGGACGAGCTTGTCTATACATCTGTAACAAAAATACTATTAAGCAGATCGCGCCTTTTATGTATTTTCATCCCATGCATCATCCCGAAGAAAATCCCTGGAAGGTAACTTCCGAGCAGCCTGTATATGATAATCCCTGGATAGGTTTGACCGAGTATAAGGTCATCAATCCGTCGGGTAATCCGGGTATTTATGGTAAGGTGCATTTTAAAAATAAAGCTATTGGTGTGGTGGCGTTGGATGATGAATTGAATACTTACCTGGTAGGCCAATACCGTTTTGTACTGAACGAATACAGCTGGGAGATTCCTGAAGGCGGCGGTCCGCTGGGTACCGATCCGCTTGATTCGGCCAAGCGCGAGTTATTAGAAGAGACCGGCCTGAAAGCCCGCGACTGGCAAGAAGTGCAACGCATGTACCTATCCAATTCGGTCACCGACGAGCATTGTATAATCTACCTGGCCCGCGGTCTGCAGCAGTACGAGCCTGAACCCGAGGAGACCGAGCAACTCATTGTAAAAAAACTTCCATTTGCGGATGTTTACCAAATGGTGCTCGATGGCGAAATATTAGATTCGGTATCGGTAGCGGCCATTTTAAAGGTACAGCTGATGTTGACCCAAGGCATAATATAAATACAACACAAGCGTGTAGTACAGGTATTTATCTCAAATAGATAAATTATTACCTTTGCAGGCTAATGAAAAAGTTCTTCGGATATATTCTTACACCGATACACTATGTAGCTTTTTTTGTGCTGCTGTGTATTTTCCATCCTATACAATGGATCTGTTTTAACCTGTTCGGTTATAAAGCCCATAAAGCATCTGTTGATCTGCTGAATTTCTTTTTGACCGGTACACTGTATCTTTTAGGCAATGTGCCAACGTTCGTCAATAAACAAAATTTACCTATTGGCCGCCCCATTATTTTTATGGCCAATCATCAAAGCACCCACGATATACCCGCGCTGATATGGCATTTGCGTAAATACCACGCTAAGTTCATCTCTAAAATAGAGCTGGTGAAGATGAATATCCCATCAGTATCCTATAACCTTAAAAAAGGTGGTGGCGCCAATATCGACCGTAAAGATAACCGCCAATCCATCGGCGAGCTGGTGAAATTAGGTACCCGCATGCACGAGAATAAATGGTCGGCCGTGATCTTCCCGGAGGGGACACGTGGTAAGGATGGCAAGGTAAAAATGTTCCAAGCCGGTGGGATGGGTGCTTTGCTAAAAAAATGCCCTGAGGCCTTGGTGGTGCCTGTCGCTATCTCTAACTATTCGTCGATGCTGAAATGGGGATTTTACCCGTTGGAGGCATTTACGCCCATCCGTTTTGAAGTTTTAGAGCCGATAGAGCCGGGTACTATGTTGCCTAATGATCTGGCTTTGCTGGCAGAGAATAAGGTGAAGAGGGCGTTGGGGCAAATGTAAGCAGATCAAACAAATGTCTTTGCTTGACTTTTGTATCGCTTAACAAATTCTTTAGCGTCTTGCATCGTAGTAGGATATTCGGCTAATATTAAATATCCGTATCCTCTGTCCGGCGTGACATATTCTTTGTTGATGTGCTGATAATTAAATCCGTGATCATATAAATAGGAAACAACCTTCCAGGCGTTAATATCCGATCTTGTAGGTGGTCTAAATTTATGATCGTAAAGAGCATAAGAACCACCGCATTCTGAACACTCTTTTGGAGAATGCAAATTATCAGTGCCCCTGCTGAATGCTTTTCTGCATTTTAAGCAAACTATCTTATGCCCCATAATATCTTTCTATATCAAATATAAATAAAAAAAAGGATGCGAATTTCGCATCCCATAATATCTATTAGGGCCTGAACTCTAATTAACTAACCTATAACTCTTACTTTACCAAAGTACCGATCGGCTCGCCTTTGGCGATCTTATCAAAGTTGCCTTCTTTGTTCATGTCGAACACGATGATCGGTAGTTTATTTTCCTGGCAAAGGGTAATGGCGGTCATGTCCATTACGTTCAGTTTTTTGTCGAATACTTCCTGGAAGCTGATTTCGTCGTAACGGGTAGCGGTCGGATCTTTCTCAGGGTCGGCGGTGTAGATGCCGTCAACACGGGTGCCTTTTAGTACCACGTCGGCTTTCATCTCAATAGCACGTAACGAGGCAGCAGTATCTGTAGTGAAATATGGGTTACCGGTACCGGCACCAAAGATCACGATCTTGCCGTTCTCTAAATGGGTCATGGCACGGCGGCGGATGTAAGGCTCGCAGATCTGCTCCATTTTAATGGCCGATTGCAGGCGGGTCTCTACACCAAGGGTCTCCAGGGCGTTTTGCAAAGCCATACAGTTGATCACCGTGGCTAACATGCCCATGTAATCGGCCTGAGCGCGCTCCATGCCCGATTTTTCGGCACTTAAACCACGGAAGATGTTACCACCGCCTACAACGATAGCAATTTCAACGCCTTGTGCGGCTACGGCTTTAATGTCTTGTGCATATTGCAACACCTGCGTGTTGTCGATACCATACTGGCGTGCGCCCATCAGCGACTCGCCGCTTAATTTGAGGAGGATCCTTTTATATTTCATTAGGCGGGTAATTTGTCAAAAATAGCTAAATATTGTTCTTGTTAAAATTTTATGTAGACATTGTTAAGCCGCCATTAAACATGGTCGACCTCACCTGAAAGTCCTTGTCGAAGATAATAAGGTCAGCATCAAAACCTTCCGCGATCATACCCTTAGTTGATAGTCCTGCCAATTGCGCAGGATATAAACTCGCCATGTTAACAGCTTCGGGCAGCGAAATGTTGCAGTGATCCACACAATTTTGTACGGCCGTTAACATGGTAAGGCATGATCCTGAGAGTGTTCCATCCGGCATGGTAAATCTATCGCCCGTAAATACATGCTGATAAGTTCCTTCGCTTGCCTCGGCCACCGCATCGGTGATCAGGAATAACCTTTCTCCCAACTCCCGTTTAGCCAAAGCGATCATGGCAAAATTTACGTGGATGCCATCGGCAACAATGCTGGTGTATGGCCGCTCCTCAAATATGGCAGGGATAATTCCCGGCTCGCGATGATGCATTTGCGGCATGGCATTGTACAGGTGCGTAATGGCTTTGATCGGCTGATGGAGAAAACCTTTGGCTTCATCATAAGTAGCATCGCTATGGCCTGATGACAGGATGATGCCCTGCTCATCCATATAAGCTAACACCTCGTCATCCTGCAACTCCGGCGCAACGGTCATCATTTTGATCTCTCCATCGGCCATATCTACCCAGCGTTTTACCTGATCGAGGGTGGCTTTTTTAATGAACTGATCCGGATGCGCACCTTTGCGTTTGGCATTCAGGAATGGCCCTTCCAAATGCAAGCCTAAGAACATGCCCTTAGCCATCGGCCTGTAGGCCTTGGCGGCGGCTATGCCGGCTTCTACCACCTCACCGCTATTGGTGGCCATGGTAGCTAAGAAACCTGTGCAGCCCTGGTTAAACAGCTCCGTTTCCATGCCACGTAAGGCATCGGTAGAAGGCAGGCTGCCAAAAAGATGCTTGCCTGCGCCGTAGATCTGCAGATCTATAAAACCGGGAGCAATGAAATTGCCGTTAAGGTCGATACGTTGAGCATCTGCCGGGAGGGCCTGCTCATCTACAATAGCTTTGATCTTACCGTTCGCTATCAAAACAGCTTTGCCGGAGAGGGTTTCTCCGTTGGTGATGATGTTGGTGTTGTGAAGGGCTGTAAGCATAAACCTCTATTTGATCACGGTGGATGTGTGAAGCGAACTCATAAAACCGGTGTCATCCTGAGCTTGTCGAAGGATCTGCGTTATGGCTCTGCTCGCGGTGGTTCGACAGGCTCACCATGACACAGCTGGAATGCCGTCGACAGGGATAATTCGACCCAAAAGGTCAAAAAAAATCCCCCTCACTTGGTGAGGGGGATCGTATAATTAAGCTCCTAAAGCTACTCGCTTAAAGGCGGTAACGGTAAGGCCTTTCTCTACCGTTGCTAAGAATTGAGCAACAGTTTTGGAAGAATCCTTTACGAACTCCTGGTTCAATAAAGTAGAGTCTTTGTAGAATTTGTTCAGTTTACCTGTAGCGATCTTCTCAACCATTTCTTCTGGTTTGCCTTCAGCGCGGATAACGTCTTTAGCGATCTCTAACTCACGCTCGATAACTGAAGCGTCAACACCGTCTTTATCAACAGCGATAGGGTTCATAGCGGCAATTTGCATCGCTACGTCTTTACCAGCCTCGTCAACACCTGCAGGTGCAGCGGTTAAAGCTACTAATACACCTAAACGGTAGTTACCGTGGATGTAAGCAACAACTTTCTCGCCTTCGATCACTTCAAATTTAGATACGCCGATCTTCTCGCCGATCTTACCTGTTTGCTCAATGCAAGCTTCAGCAACGGTGATACCGTTGATAGTAGCAGCGTTCAAAGCGTCCAAGTCAGCAGGAGCTGCTTCAACAGCTACGTCAGCGATAGCGTTAGCAAAAGCAACGAAATCAGCATTCTTAGCCACGAAATCGGTTTCGCAGTTAAGTTCGATGATCACACCACGTTTACCATCAGCGCTGGTACGAGATATAACAACACCCTCGTTGCTTTCGCGATCCTGACGGCTCGCAGCAACTTTAGCGCCTTTTTTTCTTAAAAAATCAACGGCAGCTTCAAAATCACCGTTGGTTTCAGTTAAAGCTTTTTTGCAATCCATCATGCCCGCACCGGTCTGTTGGCGCAGTTTATTTACATCAGCTGCAGAAATTTGTACTGTAGACATTTTTTGTATGTTTTAATGTTGTAACGTTGGGATGTTGCAAAGTTATATGAAATATAACCGCCACATGTTAAATTAAAAAGTTGCAAGGGAATAACGTTGGAACATTTAAACATTCCAACGTTACAACCTTACAACTCTTGTATTATTACTCTTCTGTCGACTCAGCAGCAGGAGCAGCGTCAGCAACCGCAGGGGTAGCTTCAGTCTCGGCAGTTACGCGTTTGCGTTTGCCTTCAGTTTGCTCAGCAGCAGCAGGGGCATCGATCTTTGATTTAGCAGCAACTGCTTCTTTCTCAGCTTCGTCCTCTTTGTCGCGTTTGCGCTCGTCTAAACCTTCCTGGATAGCCTGGATGATGATACCGGTGATCAAAGAGATCGATTTGGTAGCGTCGTCATTAGCCGGGATAGGGAAATCGATGTTTGAAGGATCAGAGTTGGTATCCACCATCGCGAAGGTAGGGATATTCAATTTGATCGACTCAGCCACAGCGATGTGCTCTTTCTTAACATCAATTAAGAATAATGCAGCAGGTAAACGGTTCAGGTCAGAGATACCACCCAAAAGGGCCTCTAACTTGATACGCTCACGCTGGATCATCAAACGCTCTTTTTTAGATAAGTTGCTGTAAGTACCGTCTTTGGTCAATTTATCGATGTTAGACATCTTTTTGATCGACTTACGTACAGTTGCAAAGTTGGTTAACATACCACCTAACCAACGCTCGGTCACGAAAGGCATGTTTACGCTTTTTGCATAATCAGCCACGATATCCTTAGCTTGTTTTTTGGTAGCTACGAATAAAACCTTGCGGCCTGATTTTACTATTTGTTTGATCGCTGAAGCAGCTTCTTCAACTTTTACTAAAGTCTTGTTCAGATCGATAATGTGGATACCGTTACGCTCCATGAAAATGAATTGAGCCATTTTCGGATCCCATTTACGGGTAAGGTGGCCAAAGTGCACACCTGCATCCAGCAGATCTTGATATGTTGTTCTTGCCATTGTGTTGTCCTCCTTAAAATATTAACGTTTACTGAATTGGAATCTCTTACGTGCTTTCTTGCGGCCCGGTTTCTTACGCTCAACCATACGGTCATCGCGGGTCATGATACCTTTTGCACGCAGTGCAGGTTTTTTCTCAGCATCCAGTTCAACAATAGCTTTAGCGATAGCTAAACGTACAGCTTGCGCTTGTCCGTTCACACCACCACCGGCAACGTTCACAACAACATCATACTGGCCGGCTGTGCCCGATACTTCGGTAGCTTGGGTGATGATGTATTGCAATGGCAATGTTGGGAAGTACTCTTTGTAATCTTTACCGTTAACGGTAACTACGCCGCTGCCTGCGGTCAGGTAGATGCGGGCAACTGCAGTTTTTCTTCTGCCTGAAGTGTTAGTTGTTGGCATTTGTTTTTTCTCCTTTGATAATTAGATTAAATGGCTGTTGGGTTTTGTCCTGCGTGAGGATGCTCTGCACCTGCATAAACATGCAGGTTACCGAATAATGCACGGCCCAAACGATTTTTAGGTAACATACCACGTACCGCTTTTTCAATTACGCGGGTAGGATGCTTTGCCATTAACTCCTTAGGAGAAATGAAACGCTGACCACCTGGGTAACCAGTGTAAGAAACATACTCTTTTGCGCTGAATTTGTTTCCGGTCAGTTTTACCTTGTCTGCATTAATAACGATAACGTTATCACCGCAGTCTACGTTCGGGGTGAACTCTGGCTTGGTCTTACCACGGATGATCATTGCGATCTTGGTAGACAAGCGCCCCAATATCTCGCCTTCAGCGTCAACAACAACCCATTGTTTGTTAACGGTCTTTTTGTTGGCAGAGACAGTTTTGTAACTTAACGTATTCACTTGCTTTAAATTAAAATAAATAAATTGATATAACACCCCTTATTTAAGGGACTGCAAAGTTACGCTTATTTATTTGATCGTCAAGCGGCGGCGGAAGAAATTTTTGAGATTTTGTCTGAACTGCTGATCGTTAGGGTCTGAAACACTGATCTTAATGTTTTTTGATCCCGCTGATCCCCTAAAATGCAAGAAAGACCTCTCTAACAGAAGTCCTCAAAATATTCGTCATCATCAGTAGGATCGAAGGATCAGCGCCTCAATTCCTCAATAACCCGCTTACATCCCGCCTCTATCAGCTGATAAGCGTCCTCAAAAAGGTTGGTCAGATACGGGTCCGGGACTTCTTTGTCGCCTAATAGCAAGCGCACTTTCTTGCGGTCAGCATCATTACGAGCCATGGCCAGGATGTTGGATAAGTTACTTTTATCCATCACCAGGATATGGTCAAAAGTATCAAAGTCGCTTACGCGGAACAGGCGGCAGATCTGACCACTGATATCGATGCCGTATTTTTTAGCTACCTGTACCGAGCCACGGTGCGGACCTTCGCCCACGTGCCAATCGCCTGTACCGGCCGAATCGATCTCCCAATCCAGTCCTTCTTGTGTTACCAAATGCTGCATAATACCCTCGGCCAACGGCGACCGGCAGATA
Source organism: Mucilaginibacter myungsuensis (assembly GCF_015222005.1). Classification (GTDB taxonomy): domain Bacteria; phylum Bacteroidota; class Bacteroidia; order Sphingobacteriales; family Sphingobacteriaceae; genus Mucilaginibacter; species Mucilaginibacter myungsuensis. Next base: position 156,994 of record NZ_JADFFL010000006.1, read on the forward strand.
TTACCCAGGCAAACCATTATGATCTTCATATTAATTGTTTTAAAGTTGGAATGTTAAAAGGTTGTAAAGTTGTTTCGACCACAAATTGGGAAGTTGTAAAGTTAGCGGAATGAATAACCTTCCAACTTTAAAACCTTCCAACCTTTCAACAAACAACCTACCGCCCAAATATATCATTCAATACACCCGCTAACCTTACACCGCCTTTTAGCAGTTGCTGGTTAAGGATATCAACGTGGTTGAAATTGTATTTATAGTTCAATACCTCGTCTGGTTTAACATCGGTGTAAAGTTTTTCAGCAATTTGGCTGCTCTCATACAACCAGGTGCTGATCGGCTGTTTTTGTAGTTGAGCAACTTGTGCAGGCGTGGTAAAATTTATCCAGGATACGTATTCGGTATAACTCAAATTTTGGAACTCGATCAACTCGGTATCCCAAACGCTGTGCAGGTTGCTGGGCTTAGCAAACCACGTTACCTTAAAGCCATTACCTCCCTGGTCGTCTTTGTGGCCGGTGTGGAAGGGCTGGTGAACGTCTTCCACAATATGGATCAGCATGCGCAGGTAAAGCAATTTATTCTCTTTAGTGGTCGACGGTTTTTTAAGCTCGGCGATCATGAATTTCATTTTGGTATAAGCATCTACCTCTGTATCTTTCTCTAAATAGCCGATCATGTCGGCTTGACTCATCGGTTTATCAAAATCTACGTAATGCCAGGTAGATAGGTATTTGTAATTCTCGTCAGACTTAATAAAATCAGCCCAGTTGCTGGCCATAGCGATAGACTCGTTACCCAAGATCGACTTAACAGCAGCAGCAGCCTTAGGTGTAAGGTAGCGCGAAGCGATCTCGCCACTGATACGGTGACCGTTGGTGCCCCAGGCAAATGTCATAAAAGGCAGGGTGCTCAAGCAGGCTGCCAAACTTATTTTTCTGAACAGTTTCATAAACTTGTTAAAGTGGTTTTTGCGTGCAAATAGTTTTTTTTGTGCGATGCAAAGTTAGGGGAATTACGCTGGATGTACCCGACAATTCGATCAAGGTATCCGAAGTTTTACTAACCTTAAAAAACTCCTGATAAGGCCCGCTGCGGAAGCAGGCGGTGTTGTCCTTAACATCATAATCTTTGGTAGCGAACTGTCCTTTTAAGAACAGCGTATCCTGCTTTTGGGCATAAGTACCGCGGATGAATTCGGTCCATTGGCCGTTCTTTACGCAGGTATCGCCTGTGAGGTTGGAACGGGTCTTGTTATTGATCTGGATAAAAAACGAATCACAATCGAACCTGACATGGTAACGATAACTGGTCAGTAGTTTTTGCTGCACCGCGCCGCTGTCCTGCAACCAGGTGCCTTGCAGGTGTGCTTCGCCTTTGCCTTGCAGGTTGGGGTTGAAGGAGCAGCTTGTTATCAGGCTAAAGGTGAAAGGTAAAAGGAGAAAGGTCAGAAGTCGGAAAGTCTGGAAGACCGAAAGTCCGAAAGTTTTTTTAAGACCGGCTGTCACCCTGAGCTTGTCGAAGGGCGACGTGCGCGGGGCATGGCCGATCTGCTTAGTCACCACTTTCATAGTGTCAAGCCCACCGCACCATGGTTCGACAGGCTCACCATGACTCCCTTTAAAAACATAGGCCGTCGCCCTGAGCCTATCGCAGCGTAGAGCGCAATGGCCCTGCTCGCTATGCAAAACGCCGGAGGCCCTCGCGCCATTCTTCGACAGGCTCAGCATGACATCCTTTATTATATCAACAAGATCACGGAGGGTATATCGCATGTACTACTGTCCTAAGTCGCGCTTCCCCGCTTAAGCGGGGTCAGGGGTGTGTCCTCAGTTAGCAAGGCCTTACAGAGGACACACCCCTAAGAAAGTTTCTGCAATGATGATCGACCTCTGCGTCCCCTCTCAAGAGGGGAAACATGGGCCAATACTATTTTTTTAAAGCCCTCCCTTTAGGGAGGGTTGGGAGGGTTTACTTCAAACTACCGATCATATCCTCTGGGCGAACCCATTGGTCAAATTGCTCGTTGGTCAGTAACTCTAATTTTAAAGCGGCTTCGCGTAGCGACAGGCCGTCTTTCAAGGCGGTCTTAGCTATTTTGGCGGCGTTCTCGTAACCGATGTGCGGGTTAAGGGCGGTTACCAGCATCAGGGAATTTTCCAGGTGCTTTTTGATGCCCTCGTAATTAGGCTGAATGCCGGCCGCGCAATGATCGTTGAACGATACGCAAGCATCGCCAATTAAACGCGCCGACTGCAAAAAGTTAGCTGCCATTACCGGTTTAAATACGTTCAACTCGTAATGGCCATTAGATCCGCCAATGCTGATGGCAACGTCGTTACCCATAACTTGGGCGGCAACCATGGTAACGGCCTCGTTCTGCGTAGGGTTAACTTTACCCGGCATAATAGATGATCCCGGTTCGTTATCTGGAATGTGGATCTCGCCAATGCCCGAACGCGGACCAGATGCCAGCATGCGGATATCGTTAGCGATCTTCATCAACGATACCGCGATCTGCTTCAACGCGCCGTGTGTCTCAACGATAGCATCGTGAGCGGCAAGAGCCTCAAATTTATTTTCGGCAGTGATGAACGGCAGGTTAGTGAATTTGGCGATATAATCAGCAACCAAAACATCATAACCTTTCGGGGTGTTGATACCGGTACCAACTGCAGTACCACCTAAAGCCAACTCAGATAAGTGGGCCAAAGTATTATTTAAAGCACGCAGGCCATGATCCAGTTGAGAAACATAACCCGAGAACTCCTGACCCAAGGTAAGCGGCGTAGCATCCATCAGGTGGGTACGGCCGATCTTTACCACGCTCTTGAATTCTTCAGATTTTGCCTTTAAAGTATCGCGCAGTTTGGTCACACCCGGGATAGTTACATCCACCAGGATCTTGTAAGCCGCGATGTGCATAGCAGTAGGGTAAGTATCGTTTGATGATTGTGACTTGTTCACGTCATCATTCGGGTGGATGAAGGTCTTGCCTTCGCCCAGTTTATTGCCTTGTAACACATGCGAGCGGTTAGCCACCACCTCGTTCACGTTCATGTTAGATTGTGTGCCTGAACCGGTCTGCCAGATCACCAACGGGAATTCGCTTGCCAGTCCACCGGCTAATATCTCGTCGCATACTTGAGCGATCAGGTCGCGTTTCTCGGCAGTTAGTACGCCAAGATCGGTATTGGTATAAGCGGCCGCTTTTTTAAGGTAAGCAAAAGCCTCAATGATCTCTACCGGCATACTTGCCTCGGGACCGATCTTAAAATTGTTACGGCTACGCTGTGTTTGCGCGCCCCAGTATTTGTCGGCAGGTACTTGTACCTCGCCCATGGTATCGTGTTCTATCCTGAAACTCATGGTTTTTTATTTTGCGCCAAAGTTAGTTTATTGAGGCGAAAGGTAAAAGGTTAAAGGCGAAAGGTTGCCCCCACTTATCCTAAGGCACCTTATCCTAATAAGAACGAAACATTAAACAATAGCCATTGTTGCTCAAATACACATTCAGACAAGCACACATGATCCAAACAGAGATAATTGAACTGACCAAAGCCAACGGCACTACAGCATACATAAAAGCCGAACCAGAATACGAGAACGATGGCCAAGGCCAATATTTTAATAATGCCTACCAACTGTACACTACCGACGAGGCCGGTCATTTACATTTTACTACCATGGGTATCTCGCCCGAAATCGGAGAGAACACACCCGTCCAAAAAGATGTTGATAACGCCGATCACATTGGCCACCTCACCTTCGACCAGTATACCGAGCCACAATGGAAATATTTTGGGGAATACCTGACCGACGACGAACGAGAGCAACTGATAGCGCATTTACAGGCCAAAGGTGATGTATCTTAAAACCCTTGAAAATAATTAACATGGCAACTGACCAATTTGCAGAAGGCTTCGCGCCAAGGGCGGTCGACCTGATCATTAGCGAATTTAATGATAAGCTGAACGACCGATTTTTATCAGAGACCAACCACGACAGTAAACTTGTGACGGTAGCAAAGATCCCGGATGGTGATAAAGAAGAGCTGACAAGGTTGGTGACGGATCAGGGGTATGAGGTGTCGTATGTTGACTGATGGCGAGTAATTATGTCCATACGTTATCTCCGTTGTTGTCCAAGTGATCCAAAATCAGAGACTTTGAATATTGACAGAAAGGGAAAAGGACAAGTTGGTCGGTGTTGATGTATTTTTGCATTCGAGCATAAAAGGTTTATTCTGATCAAAAAAATATAAATTTGAACATCGCACGCAAATGAAAGATGTCAAATATGAATTACAAAATATCATTTTCAGAGATGAACAAGCTGGCGCAGCAAGTCAACTCAAACAAACCCAAAATTTCCTTAGACGACATGCGAAAACAAGTGTCGATGCTAAAGAACAGCAGCAGCTCAAAAGTAAAGAAGCAGAAGTAATTTTAGCTTTTGCGCAACAGCATGGCCTGATATACGAGCCACCTATTCTTGAAGTTGACTTTATAGGCGAAGGTGCTGAACAGCGTGTTTACAAACTTAATGACACCCAGGTCGTCAAAACCAACGGTGGTATTTTTTATGAAAGTTGGCTGGACTACTTCAACAGTCTGCTTATCCACAATTACTTCTTCCCTGCAACCGCCTATTCATTTCTTGGTTTTAAATTGATCATTGGCGAATTGCATTCAGTAATTAAACAAGAATTTATCATAACTTCCGAAGAAACGGATCTTAACTACGTAAAAGAATTTCTTCTTTATAACGGTTTCGAGAACGTTCGTAACAACGATTATATCAACAGAGAACTTGGTTTGATATTAGAAGATCTGCACGATGAAAACGTGCTATCAAACAATGGCATACTTTTCTTTATTGATACGGTATTCTTTTTAACGGATAAATTTTATTCTGGGAAATAGAACTATAAAGCCTTGCTTCCTCATTTAAAAACAAAGGAGAGCTATCAAAAAACCGACCATCATAGACCGGGGCTTGGTCCTATTGATTATCGTGATTAATGGCCGGACAGATATCCCTCCTTAATTCCTACTAATACTACCCCCAACCTGCGTCAACACATTAGTAGTGGTGAACGTTGTCGACGTTTTGGTTGCCTTATTGTAAGTCCCCGTCAGGTACAAGCCGTTAAAGTTGGTGCCGCCGGTCACAGTGCCGCCGGTGTAAACGGTATAGGTTGTGTTAGCTATCAGTTTGCTGCTGGCGTAGATCAATGTCGAGTAAGCCTTAGGAGCCAGGAACGTCAGCGCTTCGGTACCGTCCGCAGCCTCAATGTGGACGATGGTATTGGCCGCGCCGCTGCCCATCACTACCGAACGGATGGTTGATGTGGTGCTCGGTCCGCTGGTAGCACCTGCTATGCCGATCACCGTCCCGCCGGTGATCTTAAAGGCGCGGGCATCGCAATCAAAACTGGCTTCGGGCTGGTTAGCGCCAATGGCTACCGTTGTTCCTCCCGTAATGGTGATCGTTCCGTTAGAGTCTATCGCATCGTTATTGTTGGCGTAGCAGTAGAGGCTGCCGCCGTTAATGTAAATGGCTTTGGCGGCATTAATGCCGTCATCATAAGTATTAGCGGTGATGGTGCCCTTGTTAATGGTCATTACGCCCTTGCTTTCTATGCCCTCGCCTTGGGTGGTTTTAATGGTGATCGTTCCGCCGTTAATGTTCACATAAGGTACGATGGTTGCATCCGTACCTTCGTATGATGCGGCGATGCCGTCATCGACAGTGTTCAGCGTCAATGTGCCATCGTTAATGATCACGTGGCCTTCTTCCGCTTCAATGCCGTCGCTTTTAGCGGTGATGGCAATGGTGCCACCGTCCACAATTACCGCGTCGTTGGTGTGGATGCCGTCAGTAGCGGCAGCAGATATGCTGATATTACCGCTGATGATACGGATATAGTCATCGCTGGCTATGCCGTGCTTCACGTTCCCTTTAACCGTCAACGCTCCGGTGCCTACGAAGATCAGCTGCCCTTCGCTAAAGATGGTGCCTTTTTGGTCCTCGGTAGATGTGGCGTAGCTGGTGCCGTCGGTGAGGCTGTTAGTGCTGCCGGCGGTCAACTCAATGAACGCGCGTTTTGATGATTGTATATTCAGCGCCGGGCCATCGTTATTGGTGATGTTGGCGTTGTTCAGTGTCACCTTAAATTTCTTTTCGCTATAGATCTTTACCGAACCGTTGGTGGTAGTGCCGGTGATCTGATAGTCGACGCCGGTAGCGGTGGAGTTCACCACCACATCGCCATTGCTTTGAGTGATGGTCACGGTTGATGTAAGCGGATTAGTGATCGTAATGGTCGAACCCAAATTGATGATCACCGCGCTGCCAAAAGTAGAGTTGGCGATCAGGTCATCTACATTAGCGCCCACCTCGGTCGACCCTTCGGCGGTGCCGACGGTTGCCGATGCCGCTACAATAGCCGATGTCCCGGTGGTGGCAGTACCGCCTGTATTAGTGTCTGTCGATGAATTATTATTTGTGGTGGTGTCTTTACGGCAGCCGGTCAGTATCATAGCAAAGGCCATGGTCAGCGCCATTGTTTTTAGGATAAGGTTGTGGTTCGTTGTTCCGGTCTTGCTCATCTTTATGTTTTCGGGTTATTATGATCAAAGATAGCGGGCTTAACATAAAGATAATATTTGTATCGATGGTTAAGGGCATCGTATCGACGAATGGCGCATTCTAAAAGAAAATAGTTAACAAGCACATCCTAAAAACCATTAGCTTTGATAACATCAACCAAATAACCATGCACATCATCCCTAAAAGAATTTCCACCGTAGCGTTGCTAAGCTTATTGCTGATCGGCTCGGCAATATCAACTGCATCTGCAAAACCAGTCTTTAAAAGTGACCCTACCGACGAATTGAAGATACGCGAGGTGTTGGTGAGTCAGCAATTGTTCGTTACCAAATTTTCGCCTGCCAAAGGTAAAGCATCGAAAGGCAAAAAGCTTGTCAACTTCAGCGCCGAGCTAAAGGGCGTTTTTATGGTGGTGTATATGGATAACGATACCACCTACACCGTCACCGACTGGATCAGGTGCCCCGAAGCAGGTTGCCCGGCTATGAAGACCTACAATTACGGCACGGCCGAGTATCGTAAGCTGGATACCATGATCACCATATCAAAAAAGAACAGCGTGGCTTTGCAAAAGAGATTTGCGGGGTTAGTGGCGAGTAAACGGTAGAAATGTTAAGCATCCGCAACCTATCAGTTGCGCGTTTTGCAAAAATTTTCAAACCGCGAAAAAACGCATCAAAACGCATCTTTTTTGATCAAAAAGCGCGCTTTTTCAAATACGTTTAAAAGTTGTTCTTCCACATCATACTCTCTACCGGGCGGGTGGTAGGGTTGTTGTATTTGGCGTTGCCTTTGCTGTTATACATGGTCTCGATATCGCCCTCCACGGCAAAATAGATCAGCTGACCAATGGGCATACCGGCGTAAATGCGCACAGGTTGGGCGCAGGATATCTCCAATGTCCAGGTGTTGCAAAAGCCAACGTCGCCTTTACCGGCAGTCGCATGGATATCTATACCAAGGCGGCCCGTGCTCGATTTGCCTTCTAAGAACGGGACGTGTTTGTGGGTTTCGGTGTATTCCAGCGTCACGCCTAAGTATAATACGCCGGGTTGCAGTATAAAACCTTCTTTAGGTATCTCGAACGAGTCGATCTCGTTATGCACTCTGGCATCCAAAACACGGCTGCGATAATTGGCCAGATACTTGCCCAAATGCACATCGTAAGAGTTGGTACCCAGGCACTCGCGCTTAAAGGGTTCGATAATGATATTGCCCTTTTCTATTTCCTCTAAAATGCGCTTGTCCGATAAGATCATATTCCCTGTGCTGAGTGGACTAAATTATAATTATTTGGAGTAATTTTGCACAGGTTTTTGCAATTTAGAATATGGCCATAGCGTTCACTAAGCAGGTTGATGACGATACCGAATTCGCCCTCTGGAAAATAGAAGAGGACGCCGAGGACCTGTACGCCCAATTACAGCTGGACGAGGATGAAAAAGCGGCTGTAGAACAATTGCGCAACGGCAAGCGGCACCTGCATTGGCTGGCTGTACGCGTGTTACTGCGCACAATGCTAAAGACCGAAGAGTACATTGATTGTAAAGTAGATAGTCACGGCAAACCTTACCTGGTGAACCTGCCGCATAAGATATCCCTGAGCCATTCTTTCGACTATGCCGCCGTAATGATCAGCAAGAGCGGACAGGTAGGTATAGATATTGAGCAGATCCAAGAAAAGGTAGAGCGCATTGCCCCCCGCTTTCTGAACCCGGATGAGCTGGCATTTGCCCTGGCCGATCCGCAAAAAGTTAATAATCTGTACGCCTGCTGGTGCGCCAAGGAGGCTGTCTATAAGTGTCACGGGCAAAAAGAGGTGTCGTTTTTAGATAATATTAGCTTAAGCCCGTTCACGGTTAAGGCAGAGGGTAGTTTGCAGGCGGCCTTGGATAAGGATGCCCTGCATTTACGCTACAGGGTAGATTACCTGCAATACGAAGATTACATGATCGGCTACGTTAAAGGAGCATAAAATGAAGAACAAGAGAGTACAGTTTGCCGATTGGGGACTGATCGATTATAAAGAAGCCTGGGATCAACAGGAAGCCATTTTTAGCGAAAGCGTTAACCTGAAGATAGCCATCCGCAATAACCAGTTGGCCTTGCCCGATGGCGAACCTGCGGAGGATGTGCTGACACCTAACTATCTTGTTTTTTGCGAACACCCGCATGTTTACACCTTAGGCAAAAGCGGCGACGCCAGTAATTTGCTGCTGGATGAGCAAGGGCTTATAGACAAGCAAGCTACTTATTACCTGATCAACCGGGGCGGCGATATCACCTACCACGGTCCGGGCCAGGTAGTTGGTTACCCGATATTAGATCTGGATAACTTTTTTACCGATATCCATAAATACCTGCGCACGCTGGAAGAAGCCGTGATCCTCACCCTGGCCGATTACGGACTTACTGCCGGCCGTTACAACGGCTACACCGGTGTATGGTTCGATGCAGATAAGCCTACTGCACGTAAGATCTGCGCTATGGGCGTGCGTTGCAGCCGCTGGGTCACCATGCATGGTTTCGCGTTTAACGTAAAACCCGATCTGGATTACTTTAAGAACATCGTGCCTTGCGGGATAGATGATAAGGCCGTGACCTCGCTCGAAGCGGAGCTGGGCCGAAAAGTTGATATTGAAGAAGTTAAAGAAAACCTTTTGCATCATATATCCGTACTTTTTGGTATGGAGATGATAAGATGAGGGTTCTTTGGATATTAATTACAGTTATAACATTAACGGCTTGCAAAAAAAGCACTACCCCGCAACCCGTGGCAGTGACCGATACTACTAAAACCACCACGAAGCCCGATACTACAACTACGACCCCGCCTGTGACACCGCCATACTTACCCCCACCTGTACGCCCGCCGTCGCCGCAACCACCTGCAGCGGTCAGTTACATTGCCCTAGGCGACTCATATACCAAAGGAGAAGCTATCCCTACAGAAGACTCTTTCCCTTACCAGTTAGCGGCTTTGTTAGGTAAAGACTACGGCCTGCAAAAGCCACTGGTGATAGCCCAGACCGGCTGGACCAGCGACGAATTGATCTATCAGATAAACGCCAGTGGCTATATCACGGTTAAGTACGAGATCGTTACGCTGCTCATTGGCGTTAATGATCAGTACCGCGGTATCAGTAAAGACGAATATCGTAAGAACTTTATCCATTTGGTTAACCAGGCACTGGATCATGCAAGCGGCAGGCCTAAGCGTGTATTTGTGATATCGATACCGGATTACGGCGTAACTCCATTTGCTAACGGACAAGGTGCACGTATTGGTGCCGAAATAGATCAGTTCAATGCGATCAATAAAGAGGAGAGTGATAAAGCCGGTGTCAATTACATCAACATCACCCCCATATCAAAACAGGCCGCAACAGACCAAACGCTGACCGCTAACGACGGCCTGCACCCGTCAGCCAAAATGTACACGGAGTGGGTCAAGCTGCTTGCGCCGAGGGTGGTTGAGCAGATCAAAGTCCCGTAAGGTGATCTCTGTAGAGACACGATACCTCGTGTCTCTCATTAGAAGGTCAAATTTGCCTATAGACTTCCGCCAAGTCAAGTGTCCACACTTGACTTTTGCATAGTTGCAAGTGTCCACACTTGCGTAATTACTGGAGCGGAACGCTCGGATAGTACCATCAGTCAAGTGGCACGCTTGACCGGGCAATTCTCTTAACCCCAAACCCCATTGTCCTTGGTCAAAATAATTGGCGCGCCATCGGTCACGATGATGGTGTGCTCGTGCTGGGCTACGTAGCCGCCTTTATCGCCGATCAAGCCCCACTCGTCGCTGCCTTCGCGGGCGTAGGTAGACTTGGTGGAGATGAAGGTCTCGATAGCTACTACCGAATTTTTGCGGAAGCGTTCTTTATTCTCGCGATCATAACAATTTAATATCTCGTGAGGAGGTTCATGCAGGGAGCGACCAACGCCATGGCCCGCAAGGTTCTTTATGACTGTAAAGCCACGTTTTGATGCCTGGGTTTCGATGTATTTGCCAATGTCGGCTATCTTAACACCACCTTTTATCTGAGCGATGGTATTCTTCAGTATCTCTTTAGATGCTTCTACCAGTTTGGTGTGGCCGTTGGTGTCCTCACCTAAAACAAAAGAGCAGCCGTTATCGGCCCAAAAGCCGTTCAATTCGGCTGATACATCGATATTGATCAGATCACCGTTCTGAAAGATCTTTTCAGCCGATGGGATACCGTGCGCAACCTCGTTATTAACGCTGATGCAGGAATGCCCCGGGAACTCGTAAGTAAGATATGGTGCCGATACCGCACCGAAGCTTTTCAGCAGCTCGCCGCCAAAGTCGTCCAACTCCTTAGCCGACATGCCGGCCGCGCACTTATCGCACATGGCTTTAAGGGTTTTAGCAACAGCTTCGCTTACTTTTTCTATTCCTATGCGTTCTTCTTCGGAGTTGATGGACATATCGATAATGGTATTGTGTAACATTGACCGGCAGTTAGACACCTGCCAACGGGACCGCAAATGTACGAAGATAAGCGCTAATAATATCGCCGGAAATGCTTTAAAGTCTCGCTTCCCCGCTTGAGAGGGGTCAAGGGGTTATCCTTCATTTGCAAGGTATGCGAAAGGACACACCCCTATGAAAGTTTGTGCTTTTTGTGTTCGTTCCGTGCGTCCCCGCTCAAGCGGGGAGACTCAAGCTTGCAATTCTTTCTTGAGTGTTCTTCTCACCCCTTTACCGCTGCCACTTTATTCCCTGCTGTCGCAGCTATCTCGGTTATCGCTTTCACCAATCGGTCAACATCAGCTATCGACGTATAAACATGCGGGGTAATACGCACGCATTGGATATTCTCTACATTGATGGACACGGTGTGTATCCTATACTTGCTGAACAGTGCATTATCCAACTCGGCAGGTGTCATCCCATCTATGCTGATACCACATATCGCACAAGAGTACTCGGGTTTTAATGATGTGTGCAACTTCACTTTGGGCAAATGCTGTACGCGGCTTGCCCAGTAGTTCTTCAGGTAGTGGATACGCTCCTGCTTGCGCTTAGTGCCTATGGCTAACTGAAAGTTCACCGCCTCGCCAATGCCTTGTTCTAATGCGAAACTACGCGTGCCCAGATCTTCGAACTTGCGGATGTTTGGCCCTTGCGGGTTATCGTTACAAAGCAGCGTCCATACCTTGGCTATCTTTTCTTTTTTGATCCACATCATTCCGGTGCCGATAGGCGCTGAAAGGAATTTATGCAGACTGGTGCCGTAGTAATCGCAATTCAGGTCGGATATCTTATAGTCAAGCAGTCCAAAGGAGTGCGCGCCATCCACAATAACCTCTATGCCTTTATCCTTGGCCATGTCGGCTATCTTGCGCACCGGCATGATCTGCCCTACCCAGTTAATGATGTGGGTAATGTGGATCAGCTTTGTCTTTGGCGTTATCGCATCGGCATAAGCTTTAACTATAGCCGCGTCATCCTCTATCGGGAAATCGAAACTGATCTGTTTGTATACTATGCCCTCGCGCATTTGGCGTTGCAGGTAAGCCTGGCGCATGTGCGGATAATCTTGTTTGGCGCCGATCACCTCGTCGCCTTTTGCAGGGGCAGGCCAAATATGATGGTATTTAATGCTTCGGTGGCATTACGGTTAATGGCTATCTCTTCGGGATCGCAACCGGCAAGCAAAGCCAGTTTCTCGCGTAATGGCTCGCGCCCCTGGTCTAATATGCGCCACATGTAATAGGACGGGCCTTGGTTGGATAGCTTGTTGTAACGCTCCACGGCTTCCTGCACAACAATGGGCGACGGCGATACACCGCCGTTATTCATGATCATGATGTTTGTATTGGCCGAGTAGGAACGTTGGATCACGCCCCAAAAGTCTTCGTCCTCGGCTACCTGTTGCGGGCTGAGGTGCGCTACTTTAGCGGCGGCTTTTTGCCAATCGGCGGCGTGCGCCTGGTTAAACAGGCTGGTTGCACTAAAAGCCCCCGTCAGCGCGGCGGCTTGTTTAATGAAAAGGCGGCGATGGTTGCTCATAGTGTTCACAATTTAAATAATTGTAAACTAATAAGCAAGAGGGAGTTAAGTGTTTATTGTTTTCTGGGCGAATTATTAAATTGTTGATTCGATAGATGTTGCTTTTAAGCAGTCAACGCTACGCCCGGCAATTTGATGCCCGCCGCTTTAAGGTCTTTAATGATATTTTCCTGCAATTCCATTTTGGCCGATATAAAATTGCTTGGCTGTACCCAAACCCTTACGGTAAAACGGATGCCATCCAATTCCAGCGCTATCACACCTACGTTGGTTGCTGGTGTGGTCAGGATGTTTTTAGTGCGTTTGATGGACGTGGTGAGCGATTCTTTTACCTTGTCCACATCTACGGCATATTCCAATTTGAACTCGAAGTCCAAACGGCGTTTGCCCTCGCGGGTAACGTTGGTGATCACCTCGTTAAAAAGCTTTCCATTGGGAATAATGACCGTCTTGTTATCAGCGGTAAGTAATACGGTATAAAAGATCTGTATCGATATCACCTTGCCATCCTGCCCTTGGGCTAAAATGCTGTCATCCAGTTCAAAGGGCTTCAGCAATAATATGAGGATACCACCCGCGAAATTTTGGAATGTGCCTGATAGTGCTAAACCTGCCGCTACCGTAAATGCACCAAAAATGGTGGTGAACAGGGTAACACCTATGCCCATAATGTTAAGCACCACGGCAACCAGCAATATATTTAAACCAGTTATACTTACACTAAGAAAGAAGGGTTGTAACGAGGAGTGTACCTCTCGTTGACTCATTTTTGCGCGGATGCGCGTTTTAAGAAATCTTATGAACCATAAGCCAGCTAATAGAACTATTATGCCGACTATGAAACCCGGACCGTGATCGAGTAGCCAATTATAGGCTTTATCGTAAAGTTCTTCTACACGGTCGTGGTATGTTATTTTATTTACTGCCATAGGGTGGCGGCAAATTTAGGCAAATATTATTTACCGTAAATGGCTACGAACAATTCTGGACCTTTGATCCAGATCAGATCTACCAGGGCGCTTTGTATTTGTTTGTTCTTTTGCTTGATAAATTTCATAACGGTTGATCTATTGCAAATGTCATGCCTTAGGCACGCTATTTCAGTACATTACGCAAAACTTAACCTAATTGTAACACAGATGATAACAAATGGCGCGGTGCAGGGCGCGGGGCGGGTTTGTAGATATTGATAATGTCTACATACTGTGTATAGCTGAAGAGGCGGTGTATGTAAATAGATACAGACACTTGCATTTTCTACGACGATCAAAAAGATCACATATCTTTATGGAAAAACCGTGATCTTGTCATCCTATAATTATATGGCCGGCCGTTATTTGCAAATTTTAATGTTAGCAATGTTCATGCTGCTGCCCTTTAACAGGGTGCAGGCAGGCGGAATTATTGTGCCCGGCCCATCCGTGGTAAGGGTGTGGCAGGATACCATCCCTACGCCTGATAGCATCAGGATACAGCAACTGGCTAACTTGATATCGTACCAGTATAATCGTGGCGAACGTAATTGGGATATTATTGTTGGCTGTGCCGACAAGATATGGTCCATAGACTCGGGGGCTTATTATAAGCAATCGGTTCTGTATTATATTGCCGATGCCAAATTCAATATTGGCGACCATGCAGGGGCGTTGAAGGACCTGCTGGCGCTATATGATATATACAGCAAGAGCAGGACAAAGATTTACGGCTCGCGAGATATGAAAGAGAAACTGGCGCAATGCTACCTTAGGTTAGAGCGACCTGAACCTGCTGTTATGCTTTATGCCAATATAGCTTTACCCCAGGCTTTTGCCCAGGTATTTAAAGTTTGCAAGGACTACAACAACAGGAAGCTTTACCGCCGTGCAGTAGATACCGCCATTGCTGGCCATCAAGAGGCGTTTACCCATTTTAATATAGACCGTTATAGCAGATGGAGCAAAACTTTTGTTGCTAAAGGTCATTATCCGGCGCATGTGCTGATAGACTATGCCTACCTGCTGCTGATGGTGAATCGTCCGCAAAAAGCCTTGAAAGTGATCAATATGCCTTTGCAGGCCTCGCCAGGCAACGAGGCTGATGAGTCGATGTTAGCTATGGTGAGGGCTATGGCGCAATACCTCATCAAGCCGGGGTCTTTTAATAGCATCAAAATGGACTTTACCGCGTCTGTAACAACTCACGGTAAGATCACCTATCAGGGGTATTCGCCGCTTAGCGATTGGCTTAAGTACTCGGATATCCCGATGGGTAGGCGACAGGGGTTGTTGGAGTTGGAAGCGATAGCGAAATAAACTTTATCATTTATGCTCAAACTTAGATCTACCTTATTAACAATTTTGCTGGTATGTTATTTTGCTCCCGGTTTTGCCCAGCACAAGGACCATCTTTATAAATACATTACGCACGATGTTAGCAAGCCGGATTATCATCAGGCGCAATTCCTCATTAAACCTTACTCATACGAGGATAGGTTCCCGTCCGACTCGCTGAATGTGGAGTTTGGTAGTGTACAGCAGATACAGGACTTTATTGATAAAGGGCTCCATAAAAAGGTGGTCGGCATTAGGTTAAAGGTAGATAGCGCCAATATTGACCGGGCTATCGGTCTGCTTAAAGCTTATCCCCGTTTATGTTTCCTTGGTTTTGACGAGTCGCCGATATTTGCTTTCAAGGTTAAAAAGATCCTGTTGCCCGGGTCTATCAAAGAGCTGAAGAACTTACAAGGCGTCGAGTTCATCTTTACCGGGATAGATATCCCTGATGCTTTGGTAAAGTTGAGACCCTTAAAAAAGCTATCGGCTATCTCGCTGGCATTGGTAAAAGGCCCTTTGCCAAAAGAGGTGCTCCAGCTTAAAAACATAACCACTATCAAACTCAACGCTACTCACATACGCGATCTGGATATCAGCGACACCAAGTGGGAGCACGTTTTTTTTGACGGTGTTGATCCTAAATTAGGTATAAATGTACCCGCGTTGAAGAAATTGGCCGCCTTGCCAAGCCTGAAAAATTTGCAGCTCAACTCCTGTGTTTTAGATAACAATGCGGCCGTGTTGCAGGAGTTTAAAGGGATCAGGTCGTTAAAAGTACAGTTCGTAACGTTAAGTAAGGGCCAGCAACTTTTCGATCATATCGGCAAATTAAGGCAATTAGAGGCGCTTTCCATCCGGCCGTATTACGATAGTACCCAAACCACTGAAGGTTTGGAACAATTGACCAACTTAAGGTTGCTGAGTATCGAGAATATGCCCCGCATAACCCGCATGCCCGACGTTTTTGATGCTTTATCCAAATTGAAAGTACTTTACCTGTCCGATTGCAACTTTACGCACGTCCCTTTAAATATTTTCCGATTGCGAGATCTGGAGCACATAGAACTATTCGGCGATAAGCTGACCACATTGCCGGAGGGTGACTATCGTTGCAAGAAGTTGCGATCTGCTAAGATCATCTACTCGGCGCTGACCAATATACCCGAGGCTTTTACGTCCCTTACCAAACTCGAGGATATCAATTTCGGCAGCAATCAGATCAGTAGCATCCCCACACATGGTTGGGAACGCTTGACCAAACTTAAACACCTTAACTTAAGCAGTAATAAAATATCGGTCTACCCGGGTGGCGTGGAGCAGTTGACGGGCTTGCAAACGTTGGGCTTGTTCGATAACCGCATCAGCAGTATGCCCGATCTGCCAGGCAGTGGCTATCAGCTTACATCTTTGTTGTTGAGCAGTAATAACCTCAATGTATTGCCCGAACACATCGGTAAATATGATCAGCTGACCTTTTTGGGTATCTCGCAAAATAAATTGACTACCCTACCTGCATCCTTAGGCAATTGCACCAAATTAAGGCGATTTGAAGCGGCTGTATTCCCCAGACCAAAGCGTGCCGACGGCACTGCAGATAGTACTTACTATATTAACGCCCTGCCCGAGGGCCTGAAAAATACGCCCGATATGGAGGTACTTAACGTGAGCGGGAACCGTGGTATCGACCCGGCATCTGTGTTTAATGTGATCCTGGCTATGCCCCGCTTTAATTTTGTAGCTAATTGCTCGGACATTGGTTTAACAGAGATCCCCCCGAGCGATCAATGGCGCAATGTGGTGTTAGGCAGGTTTGATCTGGACAACAATCAGCTGACCACTTTACCGCCCCAATTTGCGGCAATGAAGACCGTCCGCAATATGGATCTGCGTAAAAATCCCTTCCCCGGCAACGCGGCCAATTTGGCAAAGAGCGAGATAGACAGTAAAGGTCAGCTAATCGCATTATATAACGAATTACGGGTCGCGCTACCGCAAAATATCGTGTCGGCTGCGGACTATGCTACGGGCCTCGCGTTAAGCATATCTGAAATGGTTGAGGCTAAAATGTTTGCCAAAGCAGTGGAGTATGCAGAAAAATCGATCAAACTGGACTCAGCCGCTTATAATAGAACCGTACGTTGGGACGATATTGCCGTTGCGCGCTATCATACCAAAGATTATACGGGCGCCATTACCGATCTGGAGCGTTATTTGCTTAAGGACAAAAAGAACTTTATCATTATAGGCGGTATGCCGGAGCGGGCGCTAAAGTATAAGGCCGGGGCGCACATCATCCTGGGGCAAAAGGAACAGGCTGCCCAAACTTTCGAGTATTTCGCCCGCCAATACCATGTTGCCGGCGCCTTGCAGAATGCTGCATTAACTTATAAAGAGATCGGCCGGGATGATAAATTTGATCAGTTGATGGATACGGTAATTAAGCACCAAAAATTTTCTCAAGAATTTAATATTAAACAAAAAAGAACAGATGTCGGCTCGATATTGGATCATGCCGAAAGCCTCATCGTGGCTGGTAAGCCTAATGAGGCGATCAAGGTCATTAATGGGTTGGATACTAAACTTTATACAGGTAACTACCTTCCGATCAACAACTACTTGTTAGCCACTGCCAACTACTTGCTGGCACCCGAGCAATTTGAACAGATAAAAACCAAGCTCACGGCCGACATCAAAACGAACGGCAAGATGAGCGGCTGGAATTTTGACATGTTCAACAAATGGGTGGAATTGAACTTTGCAGATGCTGATAAAAAAGCAAAATTAATGCAGTTGCAGGCGCTAGGTAAATAAGAGCAACGCAAAGAAAACGCAGTCGCGCAAGTTGATGAAACAGGCAAAAGGCGAAAGGTCATCAAAAACCTTTCGCCTTTTACCTTTATGCTTTGAGCTTAAATGATTACATCATGCCGCCCATGCCGCCCCCCATTGGTGGGTGGCCGCCGCCTTTATCTTCTTCAGGCTCGTCTGCTAACACACACTCGGTAGTTAACAACATCGATGCGATAGACGCAGCGTGCTCTAATGCTACACGGGCAACCTTAGTAGGGTCGATAACGCCTGCACCGATCAGGTTCTCGTAAACGTTGGTGCGTGCATTGTAACCAAAGTCGGCAGTGCCTTCTTTAACTTTTTGCACCACGATAGAACCTTCGATACCTGCGTTCTCGCAGATCTGACGCAATGGCTCTTCGATAGCGCGACGGATGATCTGGATACCAGTGTTCTCGTCGTCGTTCTCGCCTTTAAGGTCGGCCAAAGCAGCAACCGCGCGGATGAAAGCAACACCACCACCGGCTACAATGCCTTCTTCAACAGCGGCACGGGTAGCGTGTAAAGCATCGTCAACACGGTCTTTTTTCTCTTTCATTTCAACTTCAGATGCAGCACCGATATATAGTACGGCAACACCACCTGAAAGCTTAGCTAAACGCTCTTGTAATTTCTCTTTATCGTACTCAGATGTAGTGTTCTCAATTTGAACACGGATCTCGCTAACACGAGCCAAGATCTGATCCGGGTTACCTGCACCGTTAACGATGATGGTATTGTCCTTATCGATAGATACTTTCTCAGCCTGACCTAACATATCCAGATCAGCCGACTCTAATTTAAAGCCACGCTCTTCAGAGATAACGGTACCGCCTGTTAACACAGCGATATCCTCTAACATCGCTTTTCGGCGATCGCCAAAGCCCGGTGCTTTAACAGCAGCTACTTTCAGCGAGCCGCGGATCTTGTTAACTACCAAAGTAGATAATGCTTCGCCATCAAGGTCTTCAGCAATGATCAGCAATGGTTTGCCTGTTTGCACTTGTTTCTCCAAGATCGGCAATAACTCTTTCATCGACGAGATCTTCTTGTCGTAGATCAGGATGTAAGGGTTATCCAATTCAGCCTCCATTTTGTCGGCATTGGTCACAAAGTAAGGAGATAAGTAACCGCGATCAAATTGCATACCTTCTACGGTCTTCACTTCGGTCTCGGTACCTTTAGCTTCCTCAACGGTGATCACACCGCCGGTGCCTACTTTCTTCATCGCGTCAGCGATCATTTCACCGATCACTTCGTCATTATTAGCAGAGATAGAAGCAACTTGTTTGATCTTGCCAAAGTCGTCACCTACATCTTGTTTCTGTGCACGCAAGCTTGCAACAACAGCGGTAACCGCTTTGTCTATACCGCGTTTAAGGTCCATTGGGTTAGCGCCTGCAGCTACGTTCTTGATACCTGTAGTTACGATAGCCTGAGCCAAAACGGTTGCAGTAGTCGTACCATCACCTGCAATATCAGCAGTTTTTGAGGCAACTTCTTTAACCATTTGAGCGCCCATGTTCTCGATAGGGTCTTTCAGATCGATCTCTTTCGCTACCGATACACCGTCTTTAGTGATAGATGGTGAACCGAATTTTTTGTCGATAATTACGTGACGGCCTTTAGGGCCTAATGTCACTTTTACTGCATTAGCTAAAATGTCAACGCCTCTTTTCAGCGCGTCACGAGCTTCTACATTATATTTTACTTGCTTTGCCATTATTGTATTTTAAATTTTTTGTTGTTGTAAAGTTGAAATGTTGCAAGGTTGGAATGTTTTGTTTTTAAAGATCGAGCAGAGCGCAAGGCAACTTTTCAACCTTAAAACGTTACAACCTTAAACCCTTATCCTAATACTACGTAGATGTCAGATTCGCGCATGATCAGGTAGTCTTTACCCTCAAGGGTAAATTCCTGACCGGCAAATTTACCGTATAATACTTTATCGCCAGGTTTTACGCTGATAGGGATCAGTGTGCCGGTCTGCTCGGCATACCTGCCTTGGCCAACGGCTACTACAGTACCGCGTTGTGGTTTCTCTTGTGCAGTTTCAGGGATGTAAATACCTGATGCAGTTTTGGTCTCAGCCGGAGCAGCTTCAATTAATATCCTGTCTCCAATAGGTGTAACGTTTAACGACATTGTTTTAAATTTATATGATGTTCAGTTTTATTTCTGTATCACTATATCCTCATCAATTATGCCAATGCACGGCTCGTCCTGAAATTGTCAGGGCATACTGTTTAATTGTCAGCAAAAGGTAACCCGCAGGTTTTAAGCTTACAATTTAGTAATAAAAGCAGTGTCAGGTTGGCAGTTGAGGTATAATGGTAGCGCGGCAAATATAGGATAATTTGTGAGAGGGGGGCAATCCTAACATCGCAATTGTAGGTTTAACGCGGAGTGCCTATGATAACATAAGAGAGGGATAGTAGGATTTCAATTCTCTTCTTGGGGACTACCGTATGCCCACATCTTTGAAATTGGATCATCTGCCCAGAGGGGGCTACCTGTTTATAGCAATGATCGTAGAAAAAGAAATTCTTCCAGAAGAAGTACCCTCAAGCTAAGCATATCCACGAAGGGTAGCCTCTTTGAGGCATTATCATATTGACTTGTTTTTCTATAAACAGATAGTACCTCCGGCACATAAAAAGATGTGGGTACACGATAGTCCTTGGGGAGGGGTGCGGAGAACATGAGCGCAAATGCAGGGAGGGGTTTCGGCGATATGTTTTGTGACTAAACCCTCCCTGCATTTTCAGCACAAACTTATCCCACCCCTCCCCAGGGAGGGAATTAAAATAAAACAAAAAAAGGCCCCGGTTTCCCGAAGCCTTTCCATATTTCTTATTCCTGAAAGGAAATTATTTCTTAGCAGTATCAGCCGGTTTAGCTGCACCAGCGCCCGGCAATACCGGAGTAGCGGCAGGAGTTGTTGTGGTTGATGGTTTTGACACCTTCTCGATCAGCGCGTCGTCGGCAGAATTATCAGTGCCTGATGATACACCTTTAACAACAACGTTAATGCCCAGTGACAATACCATTAAAGCGATAGCCAGGAACCAGGTACCTTTTTCAAGGAAATCGCCGGTCTTTTGAACGCCCATTAATTGAGATGATGCTGAGAAGTTTGAAGCCAAACCACCGCCTTTAGGATTTTGGATCAGCACAATGGCGCCTAACAGCACACAAACAAGAATGGCGATCACTAACAGGATGTAAAACATTTTTTAAATATGATTAATTAGTACGTTTTTCTAAATTTTCGATACGGGATGCAAAGTAACGGCTTTTTTCCGGATATTTCAACATTAATTTTTTGTAAGTCGCTATCGCTTTAGGGAATAGCATCTGATCGGCATATATGCGGGCTAAAGTTTCGGTCACCATGTCCAGGTCGTCTTCTGATGAGCGTTTGGCTTTATTCTCGGTGTTCAATTTTTCACCTACCGGTGGGTGGATATGCGGGTCCTGTTCAATAAAACGCTGAATGATCAGGTCCTCTTTGCGCTCCATGTCAAACTCTACGGTCTTGGCGTCTTCGGCTACAAGATCTTCGGTCGTCAGGTGGAATATGTTCTCTACATATTGCTGCTGTAAAGCGTCGCCTGTCGGTTTTGAGGCCGGTGTTTCAGCCGCCGGGCGGTTAACAGGCGCTTTAGCATAAGGCTGATACAGGTTGCCATGCTCGCGACGTGTTTTGTCCAACCACCACATAAAGGTGTATGGCATCTTTTCGTCGTGATACATCGATACATCCTGATGCGTGTTCTCCGGCTCTCCGGCTTGAGCAGCAAATTGCTGATCTGCCGGCGGTGTAGTTTCGGTGGAAGGTCGTTCCGGCTCACCAAATGCCTTATCAAAACGGAAGAAATCTGTAGCTGCGATATTGCCCATGATCAGGCGCTCCTCATCGGCTGGTTTGGCCGGTTGAGCTGGCTCGGCTGCAAGCGGTGCTGCCTCTTCGGTCGTCTCCGCGATAGCCTCGGCAACAGGTTCAGCTATCGGTTCAATAGCAGGGATCGGCTGATGCTCGTAAGCAGCTTCGGCTGCCATTTGCGCCAGGCCAATATCTTCTATACTGGTTATCTCGTCGTAAACATCGTCGTGTATCGGTGTTTCCTGATAAGCATAATTAACGGGTTCGGGAGCTTGCTCAACCTCTTGCGCCGGGGCAGGTATTTGCTCTTCGGCATCGTACTCATCCTCTAACGATGCCCAATAAGCCAGCTTGGCGGCCATCTCATCGTCGATAGTATTGGTTTCTACAGGTGCGGTCACCTCCTCGGTCTGCCATTGGCTTTCTGCGGCACCAGGTGCAGTTTCTTCGGGCTGATCTAAGCTGTTGATCGGCTCTTCCCAGCCATAACGTTGGTCGGATGATGCTTCGGTAGCCACAGGCGCTTCCTCCTCGTCCTCATCTTCTTCCCATGGTGCACGGCCAAGCGGTTGCTCATCGTCGCCGATCTGCTCGGTCACGGTAGGCGTTATCTCCCATGGAGCCGGCTCAAATGGCGGCAGGGCAGGTGCTTCGTCGTGTTGTTCTATCTGCTCCAACTCAGGGATCGGCGGCGGAGTTTCACGGTCGTCCGCTACATGTTCGTCCGCGGGTAAAGTTTCCTCTACAGGGATAGCAGGCGGTTCGGCAAAGTCGTTACTTTGGAATGCCGCCGGGATATCGGCCGGTTTATCGGCATATATCGTGGTGTCGATATCGGCCAGTTGCTCAGGCGTCACAAAGTGCGGCTCGTCTGCCGGCATTGCCAGCGGCTGACCGAATAGTTTACCATCAGGTTGAATAGCCACTTGCTCGTTGGCTATCGGCGTCAGGTTATCATGGCGATATAGTAGTTTGTGCAGCGCGTTGCTGTCAAAATAACCACTGGCCACATGCGGGGCAGGCTCGTTCAAAGCACGGCCATATAGCGCGCGGAGCAGTCCCGATCGCGGGTGGATCTTCACCATCTCCTGCAAATTAGAAAGATAGGCGGAGCCTGTATCGGCCGGATCGGCCAACAGCCGGAGCAGAATTTCTTTTTGCCTGTTGTTTAAATAGTCCTCCACGGGGTTGAAACTACGTTTTATTCCCAATTTGCAAAAGCCTTATTGAAAATATCTTCTGTAAGTTGTTTGTTTATGGTAGCCACAAGGCCAGCTTCTTTTGATGCCAGATCGCCGGTGTAATCGCCGTAACGGGTAAAATCCTGTTCAAAATCCAGTTTCTTGTCTTTTTTGTAAGTGTACTTAATGTGTACCACAATGGTTAAACGGCTGGCATTAGCCAAAGGCGGCTGATTGGGGTTGCCCGTTGATTGTACCGACACCGGCGCGGCTGAATAAGAAATGATATTGCCTGTAAAAACACCATCGGCCTCGGCACTGGTGGTAATGCTTAGGGCCGTTTGCGAACGGATACGTGCTTTCAGCGCCTCGGTCATATCCTGGGATAGGGTCGTTTTTACCAGCGGGGCATTGTTCTCAAAGGTCGGGATGTTCACCGTTTTCATCTCTGGGGGGATGGATGCACCGCTCAGCGTGAACGAGCACGCCGCGAACATTCCCAACGCACTAAACAATAACAGACCGGCTACAATTCTTTTCATTGGGGCTATCACCTTACAAATTCAGTTCTTTTATTTTACGATACAGCGTACGCTCGGATATACCTAACTCCTGAGCCGCCATTTTACGTTTACCCTTATGCTTTTTTAAAGCCTTGCGGATCAGGTCCGATTCCTTATCGATCAGCGACAGGGATTCTTCTACCTCCTCGGCATTGTGGGTAATGTTAAAATGGTCGTTACCGGTATTGATAACATTGTTATTAACGGGCTGCTGCAAGGTAAATTGTGGCGTATCGCGATGATGGTGGTTGTCGTTATTGGGCAATTCGATATCGCGGTAAAGCTGATTGATGGTATGCGAGTGATCATCATAATTGGACACAACGCCGCCATGTTCAATAATATCGGCCACCAGTTTTTTTAACTCCACCATATCCCGCTTCATGTCGAACAGTACCTTATAAAGAATATCCCTTTCGGATAGGTCCTCTTTAGGTTGGTTATCCAAACGCATGGGCAGGTTGCGGCTGTTATTCTCTACCGGGATATAGTTCATCAGCGTTTGCGCGGTGATGGTGCGGTCACGCTCCAGAACGGCCAGTTGCTCGGCCATATTCTTTAACTGGCGCACGTTACCCGGCCACGAGTAGTTGATGAGCATTTGCTGTGCATCCTCATCCAGATGGATAGGCGGGGTACGGTACTTGTCGGTAAAATCCGAAGTGAACTTTCTAAAGATCAGGTAAACATCCTCTTTACGCTCGCGCAATGGCGGTATCTTCAGCGGGACGGTGTTCAAACGGTAATAAAGATCCTCGCGGAATTTTCCATTCTTCACCGCATCGAAAACATCAACATTGGTAGCAGCGATCACGCGTACGTTGGTCTTCTCTACTTTTGATGAACCAACTTTGATGAACTGACCTGATTCCAATACCCGCAACAAACGGGCTTGGGTACCCAAAGGCATCTCGGCTATCTCATCTAAAAATATCGTACCGCCGTTAACGGTCTCAAAGTAACCTTTACGCTCGCCCACGGCGCCGGTGTAAGCTCCTTTCTCGTGTCCGAATAGTTCCGAATCGATAGTACCCTCGGGTATCGCACCGCAGTTCACCGCAATGAACGGCCCGTGCTTACGCGGACTCATCTGGTGAATGATATGCGAAAACACCTCTTTACCGCTACCGCTCTCGCCGGTGATCAGCACCGAGATATCGGTAGGCGCTACCTGATTTGCAATATGTATAGCCCTGTTCAATAACGGCGAACTACCGATAATGCCAAAGCGTTGTTTAATTTCTTGTATATCCATGTTAGGTAGTGATCGGTTAACCAGTTGATCGGTGGTCAGTTAGGGCTGGTCGACCTGATAAATTATTCTACGATGGTGCCAATTAATGTCGCCGTTGTACATCTGTCTATCATAACGTTGGCGTATTGCCCGGGTTTGTAGCGTTCATCCACCGGGAAGATCACAACCGCGTTACCATCACTACGGCCTGAATAATCCTGATCTGATTTTTTTGATAAACCTTCTATCAGCACTCGTTGTACTGTCCCTATCTTGCGCTTAGAGTTAACATGAGCGTATTGCTGTTGCTTGTCTATCACCTCGCGCAATCTGCGGGATTTTACGTCCTCGGGGATGTCATCAGCAAAACGTTTGGCCGCTAAGGTACCCGGACGTTCGGAGTAGGTGAACATGTAAGCGAAGTTATACTCCACATAGTCCATCATAGTGATGGTATCCTGATGCTCTTCCTCGGTCTCGGTGCAAAAACCGGTAATGATATCGGTAGATATCGCACACCCCGGGATGATGCGTTTTATGGCATCGATCCTTTCCATATACCACTCGCGGGTATAGTTGCGGTTCATGATATCCAGTACACGGCTATTTCCCGACTGTACCGGCAAGTGTATATAATTACAAATGTTATCGTACTTGGCTATGGTGTACAGCACATCATCCAACAGATCCTTAGGATGCGATGTAGAAAAACGCACACGCAATTCCGGACTGATCAGTGCAACCATCTCTAACAGATTAGCAAAGGTAACAGTAGGGGTAGTTGCCGTAGCATCTGCGGCCTCTTCAGTTTCTGACTGCTCACTGCTCACTGACAACTGCTTACTCCATTTATAAGAGTCCACATTCTGTCCTAACAAGGTTACCTCACGGTAACCGGCGTCGAACAGATCCTGGCATTCTTTAACGATAGATAACGGCTCACGGCTACGCTCGCGGCCACGGGTGAATGGCACCACGCAGAACGAACACATATTATCGCAACCACGCATGATCGATACAAATGCGTTGATGCCGTTGCTGTTCAGGCGTACAGGGTTAATGTCCGCATAAGTTTCCTCACGTGATAGCAGTACGTTCACCGCTTTTTGGCCACCATCTACGGTATCTATCAGATTTGGCAGGTCGCGGTAAGCATCGGGGCCTACAACAACGTCAACCAGTTTTTCTTCTTCTAAAAATTTAGCTTTCAGGCGTTCGGCCATGCAGCCTAATACCCCTACGATCATGCCCGGATTTTTGGTTTTGGCTGCTTTAAACTCTTTAAGGCGGTTACGTACGCGTACCTCAGCATTATCACGTATCGAACAGGTGTTGATGAAAACCACATCAGCACCGTTAAAATCCTTGGTGGTCTCAAATCCGCTGTCCTGCAAAATAGAAGCTACGATCTCGCTATCCGAAAAATTCATGGCGCAGCCATAGCTTTCGATATATAATTTACGGCCGTTGTTCTTCCCTACAGTGGGCTCCAGCATTAAGGCCTCGCCCTGTCTCGCTTCATCATGCTCCTTGTTCGGGATCTCCAGGTCTATCATCTCGTTCGTCATACTTTAAGATTGCAAAAATACATAATTTTTGATCCCTTGTGTGACACTTTGTCAGCCAATTAACAAAATCATAAGTTTGTTGTTATACCTCACATTACAATAGACTATTGAGCAATGGAACAAACCCCAACAACAAAAAAAGGTATGCCGCGCTGGCCATTTGTACTTACCTTGATACTGGTGTTACTCGCCGGAGGTGGTTATTACGCCTACCAAAGATTTTTGGGGGGCAATAAATGGAAGACCTTACTACAGGAACAAATGAAGGACCTGGTGGCAAGTTCTACTGATAGTTTGTACCGCATAGAATACTCGGACTTCGACCTTAATATCACCTCGGGCAACGCCACGCTGACCGATTTTAAATTAGTGCCCGATACCAATGTTTACAACAAGATGGTGGCCGATAAGAAGGCACCGGATAACCTGTTCACCCTTGGCGTAAAAAAGCTGAGTATCAAAAATGTGGGCGCTAAAAAAGCGTATCAGGAAAAGGTGCTGAACATTCATGATATCATCATCGAGAACCCCGACCTGACCATCGTAAACAAACGGATGGCCTACAACGATACCGTAAAGGTGGGCAAGCCGAAGACCCCGTACGAGATCATTAAAAAAATATTTAAACGATTACAGATCGATACTATCGGGCTAAAGAACATCAGCCTTACCTATATCAACAAAAGCGGCCCGGTCACCAAAACTAACGCCATCAAAAACCTGGATATCGGCGTATCACAGATCCTGATCGATTCGTTATCGGCGCAAGATCCCGAACGTTTTTACTATACCAAAGGTGTGCAATTTACCTTGCGCGATTATAAACTGGCCACTGCCGATAGCCTGTACCTGGTGAAAGTTAAGCAATTGCAATTCTCTACCGCTCAACGCAGTTTGATACTTACAAAGCCCGCGTTGGTGCCGCGTTATGATAAAAAAGCTTTTTACCGTAAGATAAAACGTGCCGATGATAGGTTCGACCTGGCTTTTGAGCGTATCGCTATTACCGACGTTGACCTGCAGCGATTTCTGCGGGATCAAAAACTATATGCTGGTCTGCTTTACATTAACAAAGGCCGTGTAGAGATCTATCACGACGGGCGTTATAAAGGTGGCCCTAAAACCAGTAAGATCGGTAAAGACCCTCATCAACAGCTGCAAAAAGTGGCCCTGGATATGAAGATAGCCCGCATCCGTTTAGAGAAGACCAGTATCACCTACGCCGAGACTGACGCTACATCGGGCATCACAGGGGTGATCAACTTCGACCATACCACCGGCGACTTTACTAACGTCACCAACGACCCCGAGGCAAAAAAACTGAACCATTTTATGACGGCGCGTATCCGCACGTCGTTCCTTAATGCCGCACCCTTATCGGTCAACTTTAAATTTGATCTTAATGATAAGGCGGGGGCATTTAACTACAATGGAACGCTAAGTAATTTAGACGGCCGCAAGCTGGATAAACTGTTGCGCCCGCTGGCCATGGTGCATATTAAGTCGGCAGATATTAAAAGGCTGCATTTTAACGTTAATGCTAATAATTACTCGGGCAAAGGCGGTTTGGAGTTTTACTACAAGAACCTGAACGTAGAGTTGCTGAAGAAAGACACCGCCACTAACAAGCTGGTGGCCCAGGGTTTTATATCAAAAATTGCCAATAGTTTGGTGATCGATAACGATAACCCGGATAAAAAGGGTAATTTCAGGCCGGGCCCGATAAACTTGAAACGCGACCCGACAGTGTCGTTCTTTAGCTTTTTGTACAAGGGGCTGCTTGATGGTATTAAGCCAAGTGTTGGTTTTAGCAAAAAGACCGAAAACAATATCACCACGGCGGTAGAGAAAGTTAGCGGCGTGCTATCTAAGTTTAAGGAGTTTAAAGAGAACCGCAAAAAACGCCGCGAAGAGAAAAAGAAAGCCGAAGCGATAGAAGAGCAAAAAGAGCAAGAACAGAAGGAAAAAGAGAAGGCCGAAAAAGAAAAGAAGAAAGCTGAAGAAAAGGCCAAAAAGCAGCAAGAGCAAGAACAAAAGGAAAATACGCCCTAAAACATAAATGACCCTGAACCTGAATTTTTTAAAACAACGCTGGCAACGAGTGACGGCCCGGGTGGTGATCATTACAGCCGCCGTGGTTTTGATCGGGTCGTTTTTGATCAACTTATATTTTTCGCCCATATTGGGGCGTACAGTAAAAAATACCGTGCTGGAAGCTTCTGATAGCCTTTATCACGTCGATTTCAGCAGGGCCGACCTGCATGTGTTGCGCGGCAAGATCGTGATCTTCAATATCAATGTGCAGCCTGATATGGCAGTTTATAACAGGTTAAAGGCGCGTAACCTGCACCCCAATAACCTGTACCGCGTCCATATTAAAAAACTGGCGCTGAATCATATTCATCCGTTCACGCTATATTTTAAGCGCAAACTGAACATCGGCCAGATCATTCTTAGTGCCCCCGAATTGAATGTGCAGTATCAACAGAACCGCACTAAGGATACTACTCCTGTGGATAAACGCTCGCTATATGAGCGTATCAGCAAAACCCTGCATTCCATCAATGTTGGTTATATAGGATTGAATGATGTGCAATTTAAATACGAAGACCATAGCGGCAACAAGGTAGCCATATCCGAACTAAAGGAGATGAACTTAAGTGCTACCGACCTGCTGATCGACTCGACGTCGATGAAAGATACCAGTCGCTTCCTTTACTGCCGCGATGTGGTGACCGAACTGAATAACTTTACCGGCAAAGCCCCTAATGGCCTATACAAATACCGGATGAAGTCGCTGACGCTATCGACACGGTCGCGCCAGTTGAATATCCAGAACCTGCAACTGGAGCCGGTAGATCCTGACCGTTTTTTTGATAAAAGCAGGAATGACCGGTTCACCATCAATATGGACTCGGTACAACTGAACGATTTTGATTTCCTTAGCTATCACAAATATCGCAAGCTTAGTGCAAGTAGCCTTAAACTAACTAACGGACGATTGGGCGTGTTCAATAACCCATACCTGAAAGAGCGTAACCGAATAGCGCAGGGTAAAAAGCAGATAGGCGACCGTGCGGTCACGTTCCCCAATGCAGGAATCTATAAATTAAAGACCGATCTAAAGATAGATTCCGTTCAGATCAAAAACCTTCACGTTAGCTATACTGAGTTGAACGCCAAGTCGCAAAAAACTGGCTACGTTACCTTTAACCATACAAATGGCACTATCACTAACCTGACCACCAATGATGAGGCATTGCAAAAGAACAAGTATTGCAACATTATATTAAAGACCAACTTTATGAGCAAGGCGGCGCTTGAGGTGGCTTTTAAATTTGATATGGCGGGCAGAGATCTTGCTTATAGTTATAAAGGCCACCTTGGTGCTATGAACCTTGGGCGCGTTAATCCCGCAACTACAACTTTGGGCATGGTAAAGATACGGTCGGGCAATATGAGCAGCTTTGATTTCGATATTAAGGCTAACCGACACGGATCTAAAGGTAAGATCAGTTTTATTTACAGCGACTTTAAAGTAACACTGCTTAAGCCTGATACTGCCAAAAATAAAATGAAGAAGTTGACGCTGGCATCATTCTTCGCCAATGCGCTCATCATCAAACACAACAATCCGGATAATGTTGGCGAACTCCCGCGGGTAGGTTACGTAAATGTGGCCCGACCGATAGGTGATCCATTCTTTAAAACCATCATTCGAACTTTGATGTCCGGGATAAAGCAATGTATTGGCTACAATACAAAAAAAGAGAGCGAAATGATGTCGCACGAAGCTAATCGCAAAGCGAAAAAAGAAGAGAAGGAAAAGGAAAAAGAGCGCAAGAAGCGCCATGAGAATAAAAAGTAGTTCAGTGGCAGTGGGAGTAGTAGTTGCGCCGTTCGTGGTTAAACAAATAACTACTGACCCGCGGGCCAAAACGCATCCTCGATATGATTTAACCTGTGCGTGCCCTCACGTTGGATCAGGATAGCGATGATATCAAATCGTACTTCGCCCTGGTGGTTCATCAGGTAAATATACTCGCCGGCGGCGGTGGCTATTAGTTTTTGCTTACGCTTGTCCACAAAATCTTCGGGTTCGCCAAAATAATTACCGCTGCGGGCTTTTACTTCCACGAAAATGATCTGTTTGTTCTTGTAGGCGATGATATCGATCTCGGCTTTGCCGTGGCACCAGTTCTCGTCCATGATCTCGTAACCGGTAGCTTCCAAGTGGGCTTTGGCTAATGCTTCGCCTTTGCGGCCAAGATCGTTGTGCGATGCCATTATTTAGATATAACGGTGCCGAAATATTCGGTGATCTTCTTCTCCACCTTTTTCATAAAGATGTACTGGCTTTGCAGTATCTCCTGGTCTGTCTCGCTGGTGCTGGTTTGCAGATCGGCCAACAATTTATTCAAGATCTTGCCTACCTTTTGTTTTTTAAGGTGGAAGATTGCGCCCAATACCGCAGCCCGCAGTTTCAACTCCTCGCCCGGCACAAAAATGCTGTGCATATCCAGCCAATTCTCGCTCAGCATATAGCGGGTAGCGATCATATCTACCGTAAGGTCAACAACCTGCTTTTCGTGGTAGTGGATAAAGTACTGCTCATCGGGCAGTTTACCCTGATCAATCTCCGACTTATAAATATCGATAAACTGCTTACAGGACGGATGGTCAAATTCTACATCGCTCAATTCCGCTATCATGAACGGGCCAATGTAAGTATTGGTGATGCCATCCCAATCGATCATTTTGTTACCATACAATAACAGCAAGCGGATGATCTCTTTTTCCTGAGTTTCTCCATCAGCCTCGGTCGCCGTACGCTCGATCTCGGTAGCTATCGGCGCATCCTCGTAAGGCGTTTGGAAAGAG
The DNA here is from genome assembly GCF_015222005.1 of Mucilaginibacter myungsuensis. Classification (GTDB taxonomy): domain Bacteria; phylum Bacteroidota; class Bacteroidia; order Sphingobacteriales; family Sphingobacteriaceae; genus Mucilaginibacter; species Mucilaginibacter myungsuensis. Next base: position 188,100 of record NZ_JADFFL010000006.1, read on the forward strand.
TCAGGCTGATCATTTTTGCGCATTTTAGCCTGGCGCATCTTGTTCAGTTCGGTAAGCAGGGCGCGCTCGTCTATCTGCATCACCCTGCTACATTCCTTAATGAATACAGACGCCTTGATCGAATCAGGTATCTTGGCGATGCTTTCTACCACCTCGCGGATCACACCTGCCCGCAGGATGGGGTCTTTACCGGCCTCTTTCAGCAGGATATCGGTCTTGTAAAGGATAAAATCCTTACGGTTATCGTCGATATATTTTTTAAAAGCGCTGCTGCCTAACAGGCGCACATAGGTATCCGGATCGTGTCCGTCGGGGAACAGGACCACCTTCACGTTCAGGCCTTCTTCCAATATCAGGTCCAACCCGCGTAGCGATGCTTTAATACCTGCCGCATCACCGTCATAAAGGATGGTCACGTTCTTGGTCAAGCGGCCGATCAGTTTGATCTGCTCTACCGTTAACGACGTGCCCGATGATGCCACCACATTCTCTATCCCGGCCTGATGTACCGATATCACGTCGGCATAGCCTTCTACCAAATAGCAATTATCCTCATCGCGGATGGCTTTCTTGGCAAAGTTCAATCCGTATAATACGTTCGATTTATGGTAGATCTCGCTCTCGGGCGAGTTCACGTATTTTGGTACGTTCTTATCGGTCTTAAGCGTCCTACCACCAAAGGCGATCACCCTGCCGGTATAGCTATGTATCGGGAACATCACTCGGCCACGGTAACGATCGTACAGGTTGCCGTTATCGCGCTTGACCGACAAACCACTCTCTACTATGAATTCTTCCTGATACCCTTCTTTTAAGGCTTGGGCCGAGAAAGCTTCCCACTGATCGGGTGAGTAACCCAGTTCGAATTTCTTGATGGTCTCAGTAGTAAAACCGCGCTCTTTAAAATAGCTGAGGCCGATAGCCTTGCCTTCGTCGGTCTCCCACATGCTATCTTGAAAGAACTTAGCGGCGTACCCCGATACGATCATCAAACTTTCGCGGCGGTTCTCGGCTTCTTTATTCTCCGGCGATGTTTGGGTCTCTTCAACCTCTATACCGTACTTTTTAGCCAGCCACTTTAACGCTTCGGGGTAGCTGAATTTCTCCAGCTCCATTAAAAAGGTTACCGCAGAGCCACCCTTGCCGGTAGAGAAATCCTTGAAAATGCCTTTAGCCGGAGACACCGTGAACGACGGCGTACGCTCGTTAGCAAAAGGCGACAGACCAATATAATTGGCCCCGCGTTTCTTCAGCTGAACGAATTCGCCGATCACCTCCACAATATCTGTGGCTTCCATTATACGGTCGATGGTGGGTTTGGTGATCATATTTGCAGGGTACAAATGTACGGGAAAACGCTTAACCCACGGCGCGAGTTACTATTGAGTATTCCACAAATGGCACCGCAAAAAGTTAATATCTTTTTAACGTATTGACTGCAAGTATGGTTCGTTGGTCGATCGGGTCTCCATTCTTTATTCCTGATCCGTCGCCCGTTTTCTCACGGGCGACTTTCGACCGCTTTAATTCGTTCCTTCGGGTTTATAGTCGCTTGGTAGCTGGTCGCCCAAACGCATCAGCCCCCATTTACCGTTCTGGCTGATGTTGCAATCGATACAATTGCCCGCCCTGTCTATCTTAACCGGGCGCTCGTCCATACTCAAAAGCGTGCTGGTCACGGCCCGCACTATCCTGCGTAGTTTAAATGGTTCCCCCTGGTTTTTAAACGACGCTGCTTTTTTAGGGTCGTAGTTGGCATACATCATCTTAAAATGCAGCGTTTTAAAAGCGTTGTCCACCACTTTTGTCAGCGTATCAAAATTGGCAGGGCGATGGTCGATATAAAGATATCCTGGTGCCGAGTTTTTAGGCTCATCAAAACGCGCGTGAACGGTAAAGCCCTCCTGCAATACGTTGCCTTTGTAAACAGCACGCAAAAAACGGCGGAGCGATCCTTTATATGTATCCGCCCGGTTTTTGGCCCATTGTTTTTTTTGCTTGTCGGTGCCGTCCATTTCTTCAAACACGGCGTCGCCGGCAATGGTGCTGTAATTGCTGCCAAGCGTATGCCTGAAACTTTTTAACTGGTAACGGATCTTATACCCCAGGCGGTTGTTCATCACGATCAAAAAGTCGTCGGCGTCGGCCGTTAAATATTGCCGTCCAGTGGTCAGGTTCACAACTTCTTCATTCAGCAATTTACAACTGCGGCCGTTATCGCTCTCGCCTAAAAGTTCGCGTTTAAATAGCGAGTAATATTCGCTCAGGTTAGCCTTGTTGCCGATCACTACTTCCCGCAATGCAGTGGGTTTAATCTTTAGGCTGATACTGATATCAGCCGACCTTTGTATCAATTCGACGGTTGCTGTCGCCGCGTGGTAGCCCAGCATTTGTACCGATACCTGATAGCTGCCCGGTGCCAGGCTTGGGAACGCGAATGTGCCGTTGTTATCCGTCGGCATAATGCGGGTAGTACCGTTGATGAATACGGTGGCGGCCCGCATCGGTTCGCCCTTTTCGCCGGTGACCTTGCCGCTAATGGTGAATTTAGTTTGCGCGCTTGCCAAAAGCGGGAGCAAGAACAGCAGTATACTCAGCAAAGGTGTTTTAAGATCGGGTAGTGTCATATTATTAAAAGGTTATTTACCGGGTTTATCGGGCCGGTACTCAAAAGGTAACTGATCGCCTATGCGCATGCGGCCCCATTTGCCTATCATCAAAAATGGCATCTCGCCGGCCACCTTGCCTCGGTTATCAATAATGGCCTCGCCCTCGGGCAGGCGCAGTACACTGCAATCATCGGTCATATCAACCTCGCCGCTTTGGCCGCCCTCATCTATCGAGAGCATATTGAGCGCCCCGCCCTTTGCGCTGTACTTGATAAAAAGGTCGGGGGTGAATTTCAAAGAAATGAACGAGGTATCGATCACCCGCAGGATGGTATCAAAGCGGACCGCCCGAGGGTTAATACTCACCGGCGGGCGCATGCGCGAGTTAAAGTCGGCATTACTGCTTTGATAGCGACCGATCAGTTGCCGCACTAAAAAACCTTCGTTAACGGCAGTACGCTTGTTGTTGAAGATGGTGCGGAAAAAATGCGTAGATGAACCGTAGTACGCTTTTAGCCGATTCTCACGCCATTTCTTTTTTTGAACGGCTGTTCCGCTCATATCTTCAAAGCTGGTCTCGCCATCGTAATTGGTGACACCCACGCGGCCGTTATACTCAAAAAACTTAAGCAGGTATTTTACCCGGTAGCCCAATTCCGGGTTATCCACGATCAGGAAGTCGTCGCTGCTACCCTTCAGCATCGATCGGTCATCCTCGTCGTAATTCAATCGTAGCACCTCGGGATTAGCAATCTTGCAATTACGCCCATTTTTTGTTAAGCCTAAAAAGCATTCTTTAAACAGCTTGTACTTAGCGTCCCAGTCCTTATCAGTAGCTTTTATCACCACCTCGCGCAGGGCTGTAGGGTTGGGTTTCATTTCGATCGTCATATCCGCCATACTTTCTTTAATGGTCACATTTTGAAAGTATGGCGTGTAGCCGATCATCTTTACGGTGATAATGTACGATCCCGCGCTAAGTCCTTGAAAACTGAATTTTCCGTCAACATCCGTAGGAGTGATCTTCATGGTGCCACCCAAAAACACGGTAGCGGATGGCATAGGGAGTTTCTGCTCGTCGATAACTTTGCCGGATATACTTAAAGTTTGTGCAAAAGCGGTACCCTGCGCAAAAAAACAGCACATAACAATAGTAAGGGTACGGATAAAAGACAAGAAGGTTTGATGCATGAGGCTTATCGGGGAAAGTAAAGATACCGAAAAGTTTGGATAAATGCAATAACGAGTCTGCCAAAAAGCAGGTTGAACATTTTACTTTTTAGGCGGATCGGGTTGATAGTCGAATGGTAATTGGTCCCCTACGCGCATTGAACCCCAGCGACCAGTTATAACCATTTTCGCATTGTTGGCTATCCTTCCACTCCTGTCAATAAGGGCTTCGGCAAAAGCATCTTCGCTATCGGGAGGTGTCAAAATAGATTGTTCATCATGATCAAAGGTAACTTCGCCCTTCCTGGCATTTTCACTGTTGGAAAGCTTCTTTAAAAGGCTTTTTTGGGGGTCATAATGGACGATAAGATCTCGTTTAAATCTTAATTCGATGAAAGAGGTATCTATCACCGTTACGATCGTATCGAATTTGATCGGGAGCGAGTCGGCCTTTGCCGGAAGCCGCAAACGTTGGCCAAGTTGCTCGTTCCTGACCTCCCACCATTTCATAATGCCGCGTGCCAAAAAACCTTCTTTTATCGGTGCCTGCGGACCATTATAAAGCGCACGGAAAAAGTGCATAGCCGATCCGTAATAGGCTTTAAACCGGTTTTGCTGCCACTTAGCTTGTTGTTGTGGTGAGCCTGTCATCTCCTCAAAGCTTTTTTCGCCATTAAATTTGGTGCCTTGCGAATTGAGGTCGTATTCAAAGGAATTAAGCAAAAACTTAATGCGGTAACCAAGTTCAGGATTTTCAATGATCAGGAAATCGTCGCTACTGGCTTTGAGCAGGTTCTTATTATTCAGATACCGTAGTTGTAGCACTGTGGGGTTAAGTATTTTGCACCGTAGACCGTTTCTGGTAATGCCTAAAAATGATCTTTTGAACAATGCGAATTTTTCCGGCCATTCCTCATCGCGGCCGCTGATGTTTACTTCGCGCAGAGCCGTTGGGTTTGGGTTCATCTGGATCACCAGGCCGCTGGGACTTTGCTTAATGGTCACGCTTTGGAAATATGGCGTGTAGCCGATCATCTTTACCGAAATGATGTACGCCCCCGCACTAAGTCCATGGAAACTGAATTTACCATCTACATCGGTAGCGGTTATCTTTTTTGTACCGCTCAAAAACACGGTAGCCGATGGCATAGGGAGTTTTTGCTCGTCGATAACTTTGCCCGATATGCTTAATGTTTGTGAGAAAGCGATGCTGTGCGTAAAGAAACAGCACGCAGCTATGATAAGGGTGCGGAAAATTGACATAAAAAATGGACTAATAAGGTTTAATAGTAGGCGAGTATATCACAAACTCGAAATGTTTTGACTAACGGCATAACGAAAGGTTTGATCTGTAAGTTTATCGGCTATTCCCCTGCGGATCTGGCCGGTATTCGAAAGGCAGCAGATCGCCAATACGCAGATAGCCCCACTTGCCCACGATCAGTAAAGACATATCGCCGGCCACCTTACCGCGGCTATCAATAATAACCTCGCCACCGGATAGCTGCATGATCGATGCCTCGGTGTCAAAACTCACCTCTCCGTTATTACCACTCTCGGCAATTTTCAGCATCTTTAAAGGGCCGCCATTTTTGTTAAATCTAATAAACATATCACGCTGAAATTTCAAGGCGACGAAGCCGCTATCCAACACTGTTACAATAGTATCCAGCTTGACAGGATGCGGATCAATGATCACGGGCGGTCGCATGCGTTGGATCATCTCGTTATTTGCTAAAGCGTAAGGTTCCATAATGCCCCGCACCAAAAAGCCTTCGTTAATTGGGCTTAGCTTGCCTGCATAAACCGCGCGGAAAAAATGCATCGGCGAACCGTAGTAGGCATCGCGCCGGTTCTGTTGCCATTTGGCCTTTTGTTCAGGCGTTCCATCCATGTCCTCAAAACTTGTTTCGCCATCGTAATTGGTGGTCACCATGCGGTGGTCGTACTCAAACTTTTTGATCAGGTATTTAACGCGATAGCCAAGTTCGGGATTCTCGATGATCAGGAAATCGTCGCTGCTGCCTTTCAACTGGTTCCTGCCATTCTCGTACCATAACCGCAGTACGGTAGGGTTAATGATCTTGCACTTGCGGCCGTTCTTGGTAGTGCCTAAAAACGACTGTTTAAATAGCGCGTACTTGTTGCGCCATTCTTTATCGTCGGCACTGATCTTTACCTCGCGCAGAGCGGTTGCGTTCGGTTCCATCTCTATGACGATATCCGTCATACTTTCCTTAATGGTGACGTTTTGGAAGTATGGCGTGTAGCCAACCATCTTGACGGTAATAATGTACGAACCCGGGCTAAGTCCCCGGAAGCTGAATTTACCGTCAACATCGGTAGCGGTGATCTTTTTTGTACCGCCTAAAAATACGGTGGCCGATGGCATGGGGAGTTTTTGCTCGTCGATAACCTTGCCGGATATGCTTAAGCTTTGTGCAAAGGCAGTACCTTGCGCAAAAAAACTGAACGCAACTATAGCAAGGGTACGGAAAACAAACAAGAAGGCTTGGCGCATAAGGTTTATTGGGGAGAATAAAGATAGCAAAAAATTTGGATAAATGCAATAGCCGGGTCATCAATAAGCGATATAAATATTATGACAAAACCCTAACCTTAAAATGAGGTTACTCAACTACATTTGATATATGGATCCTTTACTGTTCACTTCCTTCAAAATAAAAAGCGTTGAATTACGCAATCGCATTGTGGTATCGCCGATGTGCCAGTATTCTGCAACGGACGGGTTTGCCGATAACTGGCATCTGGTGCATTTGGGTTCCCGTGCAGTAGGTGGCGCGGGAATGATCATTACCGAGGCCACAGCAGTATCGCCCGAGGGCCGCATCAGCTTTGCCGATCTTGGTATTTACAAAGACGAGCACATCCCAAAGCTAAAAGAGATAACCGATTTCATCCATCAACACGGCGCCATAGCGGGTACGCAACTGGCCCACGCCGGCCGCAAAGCCAGTCACCAGCAACCTTGGGCGGGCGGAAAGCAGATCCCGTCTAATGAGCCGAACGGCTGGCAGACCGTAGCGCCCAGCGCTATCCCTTTCGGCAATGATGCTGAAGCGCCTGCCGAACTGGATAAAGCCGGCATCGAAAAAATAAAAGCTGATTTTAAAGCCGCAGCAGCCCGGGCCCTGCAAGCAGGTTTCAAACTGATAGAACTGCACGGCGCGCATGGCTACCTGTTCCACCAATTCCTGTCGCCGCTTAGTAATCAGCGTACCGATGAATACGGCGGATCTTTTGAGAACAGGGCAAGATTTTTATTAGAGACCATTGACGAGGTGAAACAAGTTTGGCCTAATGACCTGCCGCTGTTCGTCCGACTCTCGGCTACCGATTGGACAGAAGGAGGTTGGGATATCACAGAGACCGTTGCGTTAGCTAAACTGCTGAAACAAAAAGGTGTGGATATTATCGATACCTCGACCGGTGGCAACGTGCTGGCTAAAATACCCCTTAGTCCGGGTTACCAGGTGCAATTTGCCGATCAGATCCGTCGCGAAGCAGAGATAGCCACCGGGACCGTCGGCCTGATCACCGATGCACAACAAGCCGAAAATATTTTGCAGGAAGGCATGGCCGACCTGGTCCTGATGGCCCGCGAATTATTACGCGACCCTAACTTCCCGCTCCGTGCGGCGCATGAACTGGGTTACGAAATAAAATGGCCTGAGCAATATGAACGGGCGAAATGGCGCGATTAATTCAAAAGTTTAAAGTCAAAAATCAAAACCCTATATTCGGGTTCTTTTCACATCAATTATAATTATAACATAACCATGAAACGTACAGCAAATGCACATTGGAACGGCACATTAAAAGATGGCCAGGGCGAGATCAGCACACAAAGCACCGTGTTGAACAAAACACAATACTCTTTCAAGACCCGCTTTGCCGATGGCGTGGGCACTAACCCCGAAGAATTACTGGCTGCCGCACATGCAGGCTGCTTTACTATGGCTGTAAGCGCAGCATTAACTCAGGCTGGCTTCACTCCGGGCGATCTGACCACCGACGCTATCCTTGATCTGGATATGCAGGCCCTAAGCGTGACCGGCATACACCTGGAACTGAAAGCCAGTGTGATAGACGGCGTTGACGAAGCAAAATTTAAAGAAGTTGCAGAAGGCGCTAAAGCCGGTTGCATTATCTCAAAAGCATTGAGCGTACCTATCACTTTAAACGTGACCTACGCATAAGCTGGTCTGTAAAAACACATAGAGCATCTGACAAAACAGAAACGGCCTGAAAGAAGATCTTTCAGGCCGTTTCTGTTTTGTGTCTTGACTCTTACTCAACTCTTCCCTTCAACTATCTTTTCGGAAACACTTGGCTTGCGCCCCCAGCGTTTTACGTGAGTAGGGACGGTATCGCCTAATAGTTTGCCCCATGGTTTCAGGTCGTCTATACGGTCAAAAATGATCTTGAGCACTGCGATGATCGGGATGGAAAGGAACATGCCCGACACACCCCAAAGCTGATTGCCCAACAGCACCACAATAATGGATATCAGTGCGTTGATCTGCACTTTAGATGATACTATCCGTGGCACCAGGATATTGTTGTCGATAAACTGGATGACCGCGTATGCGCCGATCACTCCCAGTTGGGTAGTGAAACCGTCCTTGGTAACAGTGGCCATCAGTACGGGTAGTAATATCGCCACGATGCCGCCCAAGTAAGGGATCAGATTAAGTATAGCGCCAATGCAACCGATCAGTACAGCGTACTTAACCCCCAATAATAGCAATGCTACCGAATTCATAGCCGCCACGATGAGCATCTCTATCAACAGGCCTACAATGTAACTTTGGATAGCGCCTTTGGTCTCTGTTAAGATCTCGGCAACGTTCTTGGAGTTCTCTTCTTTAAATATCTCGAAGATGAAATTAAGTATCAGCGTTTTGTAATAAAGCATCAGGAACATGTACACCGGCAGCAAAAAAATAATGCTTAATGTACCTAACAGCGTCCCTACTGTTTTACCCACCATCGCCTGGCTGTTGTTCAAGGCATCCTGGATCATACCGGTCTGCTTTTTGGTAGCTATACCGAATTTGTGCTCTATCCATTGTTGCAGGTCGTGGCTCATACTGTCGAACTTAGACTTTAACATGGGCAACGACTCGGTGAATTGCGCTATCTGGGTACTTAAAAAGTAAAACAGGGCCGACACGAATATTACCGCTATAGTAAGGGTGAGGATAATGGCCAAGATCTGCGACACACCCCATTTTTGCAGACGGTTACATAGCGGATTAAGCAAAATGGAGAGGAAGGCGGCGAAGGCCAGTGGTACCAGCAGGTCGGTAAGTACCGAGCAGATGAATACGACCAATACCAAACCTAACAGCACGGTAGTGGTCTGAAAATAAAAAGGATACTCTTTTGTCTTAGGGGACGTCATGATCAATAGTTTTAATACACAGCAAAGCAGCAGATCGGCCCAATTGTTTTCAGGATGAAGGAGTTTTGTGCAGATCACAACCGATCGGCCTGATCCTGATAGCGGAGCGAAGCGATTGCTACGATAGCAGAGTGTACTTGCAGAGTCGACCCTTGATCGTATACATTGCTTCGTCCCTCGCAACGACGTGGTTCTGCAATTCAGTGACACAAAAATATCCACTTCGCCCCAACATTTTTTACCTATCCGCCTTTATTAAAAATCATTACCTTTGACCTCTTTTAAATTTAAGAACAATGAGCAAAGCAATAATCAAGACCGCCAAAGGCGACATGACCGTTGAGTTTTACGAGAACGACGCGCCTAAAGCAGTAGCCAACTTTAAAAAATTAGCTAAAGAAGGTTTTTACGATGGTGTAACTTTTCACCGTGTATTGCCTGATTTTGTGATACAAGGCGGTTGCCCTTTCTCTAAAGATCCGTCTACCGCTTACAAAGCTGGTTCGGGCGGTCCGGGTTACCATATCGATTGCGAATTGACCGGCGAGAACCAATACCATGATCGTGGTGTGTTATCAATGGCGCATGCCGGCCGTAATACAGGTGGCTCACAATTTTTTATCTGCCACAGCCGTAATAATACCGCTCACTTAGATCGTAACCACACTTGCTTTGGTAAGGTGATCGAGAACGTTGACCTTGTTGACGATATCAAACAGGGTGATAAGATCTTGTCTGTAGAAGTAATTGAAGGATAGTGATCAGTGACCGGTTGATCGGTGACCAGTTCTTATGTAACTGACCACCGGTCAACTGATCACCGGTTAACTGATTAACTGACAACTAACAAAAATGAATTTACAAGGAATAGTAGCGGTATCGGGCAAACCGGGTTTGTGGAAAGCGCTATCGCAAAATAAAACAGGCTTCATTTTAGAAAGCCTCGACGAGAAAAAGACCAAGCTGGTAGCCAACATCTCTACCGCTAAACTGGCCGCTTTAGACGAGATCACCATTTTTGGGGATGACGAAGACATCCGTTTAAAGGACGTGTTGGACCGTATCAAGGGCGTAGCATCTGTACCTGACGCTAAAGCTGACGGCACTACACTACGCAAATTTTTCCGCGAAGTTGCCCCCGGCCACGACGAGGAGAAAGTTTACGCATCAGACATGAAGAAGATCGTAAGCTGGTTCGGTATATTGAAGGGTTTACCGTTGTTTGACGAGGCTGATCCTGCTGCTGCGGATGACGAAACTCCGGCTGTTGAAGAGACCACTGCGGTTGAGGACAATGTAGATGAAAAAACTACTGCTAAGAAAAAGCCTGTTGCTAAGAAGCCGGCTAAGTAAGCTTAGCGAGCATAAAGGGAAAACCCGAGGTGATGAACCTCGGGTTTTCCCTTTTTACACAACATGTCGAGTTCTTAGATTCCCAAGCTGATATGACAAGGGGTGTCACCCTGAGCCCGTCGAAGGGCGACGTGCGCAGGGAATGGTCGATATGCACGGTTACCACTTGCAAAGTGTCAAGCCACCGCACCATGGTTCGACGCGCTCACCATGACACCCTAATAAAACCCGTGATGCGTAGGAACGAAGCAATGACGATCAGGTCTACTCACCCTTCAGGGGGTTAGGGGGCTCCGGCTCAAAGGTACAATGCGTTATACCCAAATGCTCCATCTTATGCCGAAGGTCATGCTTGATCTTGTCAAACGCATGCAGATCAGATGAGGCTATCCTAACATGCGCCGTAAGCGCGATCTCGGTAGTGCTTAATGCCCACACGTGTACATGCTCCACACCAACAATGCCGTCGACTTTTAATAATTCAGTTTTGATGGTCTCCAATTCGATATCTACAGGCACGCCGTCCATTTCCAGCCGCAGACTGTTCTTCAACAATCCCCAGGTACCGCCGATGATGACAATGACAATGATCAGGCTCACCGCGCCATCCACCCAATACCATCCCGTAAATTTTATGATCAAACCGGCAACCACCACGCCTAAGGATACGATGGCATCCACCGCCATGTGCAGGTAGGCACCTTTCACGTTCAGGTCGCGATCCTTGTCTTTCATAAATAACCACGCCGTGAAACCGTTGATCCCAATGCCTACGAAAGCCACCCAGGCTATCGTACAGCCTTCCATCGGTTCGGGGTGTCCGAAGCGGATGACGGCCTCGTAGGCAATAAAGCCTACAGCCACCAGCAAGATCAGCGCGTTAAAGAACGATACAAATATGGTTGACCGTTTATAGCCATAAGTGTAACGCTTGTTCGATTTTACCTTAGCCAACTTAAAAGCCATTAATGCAAGAGCCAAACTGGCTACATCGCTCAGGTTATGCCCGGCATCTGTCAGCAGTGACAATGAGTTGGTGATGAAACCCGCAGCAGCCTCCACCACAACAAAGCCCATATTGAGCACGATGCCCCAAATAAAGGCGGCATTCAAATGGTCCAGCTTAACGGCGTGGCTATGGTCGTGTCCGTGGTGATCGTGTTCGTGTGGCATGGTGCTTATCGTATATATAACGTTCCCTTCTGGCTTCAGTTTGCAACTGAAGCCTACCGATGACAGCAAGTCTCAGACTTCCGCTATCCCGAAGCTTCAGTCACAGACTGAAGCCAGCTTAATTTTACTCATGATGATAAGGCTCGCCCTTTATAATCGTGTGCGCCCTATACAACTGCTCCACAAAGAACAGCCGCACCATCTGGTGCGAGAACGTCATCCGCGATAGCGAAAGCTTGTCATTAGCACGTTGGTAAACCGAAGCATCAAAACCATACGGCCCGCCGATCACAAATACAATGCTTGAGGTCGAACTGATATTCTTTTTATCCAGATATGCCGCGAACTGACCAGAGGTGAATTCTTGCCCCTTTTCATCCAGCAGGATCACAAAGTCGGTATTGGTGACTTTTTTTAAGATCATCTCGGCTTCTTTTACCTTTTGCTGATCTTGGGTGAGGGCTTTGGTATTCTTCAGTTCGGGCAGGTCGATCAGCTCCAGCTTGGTGTAATGTTTCAGGCGTTTCAGGTATTTGTCTATCCCTTCGCGGATGTAGGCATCCTCTGTTTTACCGATACTGAGCAGCGTGACTTTCATATAAATTGGGTCCGTAAGTCGGAAAGACCGAAAGTCGGGAAGAAATTGTCAATAACCAAAGATCTGACGTAATTTGCGCTTCCATCATATTTACCATGAGCCAAACCATTATAGCCGGATACCAGCAACAAGCCCAAGCAGCGCAAACCAGTATAGACGAATTAAGTAAAGAGATCAACTCCTATTCGCTGATGCGTCTGGGTGTTTTTGGGTCGGTGGCGGTGGCGGTCTATTTGTCTATGCAAACTACGGGGATCGCTTTGTTCCCTTCGCTTTGCGCGGTGCTTTTGGCGGTCTTTGTTTGGCTGGTGGCTAAACAAAGTAAATTGGAGCAACAGCGCGAATATCACCGTGCCTTAAAAACAGTGACCGAGAACGAGATCAGGAGCTTGACCGACCGCGGCAATATCTACGATAACGGCTCGGCCTATGCTAACGATAAGCACCACTATACCTCCGATCTGGATATTTTTGGCAAGCTATCCTTATATCAACTCACCAACCGCGCCGCTACCTTACCCGGCAAAGATGTGTTGGCTGCCTGGTTATCATCTCCATCCACTAAAGAAAATATCCTTACCCGACAGCAGGCGGTAAAAGAGATCGCCGCCAAGAACGACCTGAAACTGGATCTGCAAGCCCGTTTGCTATTTGCCAACTCATCCGGCGCAGGTCAACTGGATAAATTATTTGTTTACCTCACCACACCGCTGCATTTACCGGGCGAGCAATGGTTGCGCACCTACGTTAAGCTTGCGCCTTATTTATTGGCGGGTTCCATCTTAGCGGCGGTATATGTTCCGTTGGTTACTTTGCTTGCGGTTGCGCTGGGCATTTTTAATATGGGGGTACTGGTATCGCGGGGTGGTTTTATTGCCAAGTCGGGTTTTGTGGCCGATAAAATAGGGCAGGTGCTGGGTAATTATGCTGATGTTTTTAAGGTATTAGAGAACGAGCAATGGGCATCGGAAGGCTGCAAAGTTTTGGCCGATAAATTAAAGATCAACGGCACATCCAAACGCATCGCCCAACTATCCATCCTCATCAATAAGTTAAGCTACAGCCTGATCATGGTCGTAGGCTTTATCCTCAACGTTTTCTTTCTGTGGGCGCTGAAGCAGATCATCGCTATAGAGGACTGGAAACGCGACAATAAAGACAGCCTGGAAGATGCCTTCAATGTGATAGGTGAGTTTGAAGCATTGATGGGACTGGCCGGTCTGCATAAAAACTTCCCCGACTGGACTTTCCCGACCATCGCCGCCGGCGACGGTTATACCTACAAAGCCACCAACATTGCCCATCCGCTCATTGCGCCTGGCATCAGCGTGGCTAATGATTTTGAACTAAGCGACACCTACAAGGTCGATATCATTACCGGATCTAATATGGCAGGCAAAAGCACCTTCCTGCGCACCGTTGGCATTAATGCCGTGCTTGGCCTTTGCGGTGCGCCGGTATGTGCCGATAGTTTGGAACTGTCTGTCATCCGGGTGATCACTTATATGCGGATCAAAGACTCGCTGAACGAGAGCACCTCCACCTTTAAAGCCGAACTCGACCGCCTGCAAATGCTCTTAGCCGCCGTTGAGCACGATGAGAAAGTTTACTTTTTGATAGACGAAATGCTTCGGGGCACCAATTCGGTAGATAAATATCTTGGCTCTAAAGCCGTGATCAAGCAACTCATCGCCAAACGTGGCGTTGGGCAGGTAGCCACGCATGATCTGCAGATAGCCAGGTTAGAGGATGAATACCCCGACTACGTCCGCAATTATTATTTCGACATACAAGTGCAGGACGGTGAGATGCTGTTCGATTACCGCATTAAGCATGGCGAGTGCAAAACCTTCAACGCGTCGATGTTGCTGAAACGCATCGGTATTGATGTAGCGTAGGTGTATACAGCGTGGGTGTATACACTACATACACCTTTAAGTGTCTGATTATCAATTTTAATATTTTTTTGATGTTTGTTAAACTTTTGTGGGATGGTTTGTTCAAAGCGGGCCTTATATGATAAAGCGCCGGGTACGTTGACTTTATCATATAAGCCCGCTACACACCAATTCAACCTCATCCCACTTACTCTATCCTCAACTTCTTCATCCCCTCCCGTCCGTAAAACACCGGGAAGTACATCATCTCGGCTTTGGCGGGGTTAACGGTGTAGTTGCCGCTGTAGCGGGGCATCAGGCTAATGGTAAAGGTATGTTTACCGGCGCTAAGCTTGCGGCAGAAAATGCTCACTTTGTTTTTAAAGTACTCGCGGTGAACCTCGCCGTTGCCGTAGCCCTGTGGTTTGCCGTTGTACGAGCATCCTGCCGGGATGGGTATCTCTACCATCACCATATCGGCGTCGGCACGGGCGGTAACTTCAGCGGTCAAAGTAATGGCATCGCCGCCTTTGGCTTGGGTGATCTTGGTACGGCCGTTATCAAAACGGGTATCTACGGTAAAGTCGCCGCTCACTTTGGCGGGGTTTGGGTTCCAAAATTTTTGATAGGCGGTAATGTACACCGACATATCTCCGCTTTTTTGGATATTCAGTTTGGCGTTACCGTCAAGCTTAACCTCGTAAGGGAATTTGGTCACTGTCTCTATTTTACTACCGCTAATGCTGAGCGATGCCGGGCGGGGCTTTTCGCCGGCTATCAGCATATCAGGCAAAATGGTCTCTAAGATCTGCGCCGACTCATACGTATTGCGCCAGCTGCCGTTGCCGCGCTGCTCTAAAAAATAGTTGCGCAGTTTGCCCAGCAGTTGCGGGTGCTTGCCCTCGGTTCTCAGGATCTTGTAAGCCAGCAGGCTATTCTGAATAGAGTTATTGAACAGGTAATAACCCTGCTGCCCCCAATACACATTACCGAACATGGTGGTCTTCATCCCTTTCAACAAACTGTCTATCACTATCGGCAGGCCAATAACCTGGCGGGCATGCATCAGTCTCAGTTTTTCATTGTCAGATACCATGTCTCTCAAGGACAGCTCCTTTTCATACCTGCTCATGATCAGCTTAAGATCGGCCGATGAACCCAGCATCTTCAGCAAGGCGATCACCCGCAATTTATCCTCGCCCTTGTACGCATCCGACTGGAACATCAGGTAATTGATCAGCTCGCGCTGGTTCACTGTTACCTCGTAACCCTGCGCTTTGGCGGTCAGCAAGGCCTCGCTTACGTGCATACTTATCCAAAGCTCTTCGGGGGTATCTTTCCACCAGCCCCAAACGCCTTGCCCTTTACGGTTCTCGTTCAGGCGTTTGATCAGGTCTTTAATGGCATTGTCCCATTTAAACGGTTCTTTCAAATAGGCGCGTATCTGTTTTTCGGCCAGCAGGGCTTTTAGTTTCGATGCCAGTTGCTCGTTACATAGGTACTCGTAATCGCGCAGGTGTTGTACCTCATCCAGCAGTACCGGCAAGGCCGACGCTTCGGCACGCAGGGTAACTTCTTTCAGGTTGGCATCGAACGTTAAGTTGATCGCCGTATCCCTTTCCAGCGTTTTAAAAATGCCTTTGGTCTCTAAGGTGCCCTGTTCAAAAACGGGGATAGCGCGGTACTCGCCATCGGCGTAACCGTTGGGGCGGTTTATGGTGTATTCAAAACGAAGGCTGTCGCTTGATGCTACCACTTTAAAAGTGTCGATGTAGGCATTCTTGATAGTCAGCTTGTTATCAGCCAAAACTTGCCCGTTAAATTTAAATTTGCGACCCACAGCCACAGTATCTGCCGTGTAGTTCATCAACTTACCAATGGTAGCAATACTATCGCATTTAATGGCGAATTGCGGTGCAGTAAAATTGGCGCTCACTGGCTTGTAAGCTTTTACCGAACCTTCGGTAAAGCCAGTTTGGCGCTTATCAGTAATGCCTACCATAAAGGTGCGCCAGTTGGTGATATCATCGGGGTAGGTCACCTTAAAGCGTACTTTACCTTCGGCATCGCTGCTGAGTTTGGGCTGCCAGTAGGCATAGTCAGAGAAATTGCGGCGCAACAACATACCACCGCCGGCCATCTCGGGCATCATTTTATTTTTCCCCTTAACGGTCGATATCAGGATCACCCCGTACGCGCCGCGCGATCCGTACAAAGCCGTAGCCGATGCATCCTTCAATATCTCCATCCCGGTTATTTCGTCCTGCTTTAGTTCCTGAAGCGGGTTGCCATCGGCAGGGATGCCGTCCACAATATATAAGGGGTTACCGCCCGTCCCGTTGCCTGCTGTAGATAAGCCACGGATGCTGACCGAGCCACGCATGCCCGGCGCACCGGTATTGTTCTGGATATTTAACCCGGCCACTTTGCCTTGCAGCAGTTGTTCTACATTGGCTACCGGCTTATCCTGGTCCTCGCGTGCGGTGATGATCGTAGATGAGCCTGTGGTCTGCTCGCGGGTGCGCCTGACATAGCCACGGATCATGGCCGCGCGCATAGCAATAATAGAGGTGCGTAGCAGGTGCACCGTTACGGCAGTATCTGTGCGGATGGCCGCCCGCTCGGTATCGTAAACATCAAGCGAAATGCGGATAGAACCTTTAGCCGGTACGGTGAGTTTGAACCTGCCATTTTTATCGGTAACCGTACGGTGCTGTGTCCCGGTCACCGTAACGGTCGCCCCTGCCAGCGGGAAACGATCTTTCAAATCTATCACTCTCCCGGTCATGGTTTTATTGAAGGTCAGCCAGTTGGGGTCACGATCAAAGAACGCCTCCCTAATGGCATCGCTGCAAGCTTTGACAGATGCGCCCTCTATCTGATCGATCAGTATCTGGCCTATGCGGTTACTCATGCTATCGGCCGGATGTGGCGTGATAGCGCCCAGGTTATAGTAATTGCCACCGTTGGGTTCAACCACAATGTTGTTTTGGATGTGATAGCTATTGCCATCCATCAAATACAGCATACGGTACTCCCCGGGCTGGTAACCAAAGAAATGCGTATTGTTGGCCGATACGATCTGCAAATAGTCGGCATCATCCTTTTTAAATATCAGCACGCATTTAATACGGTAGTTTGCCTGTTTGGGCAGCAACGGCCCGGCGGTCACATACAGTTTGGTATTGCCGCTCTGATAGCTGTATTGGTTAAAGTAATTAGACACACGCTGATCCAACTGCTTTTGCCACATAGTATCGATGGCGTTTCGGGTCAGCACATATTGCTTATAGGCATCGTAGCTGTAATTCCGCGGCAATTTAGTATCGAACGGATAGCCTGCAGGCAGCGACTTTTGCTTGATCAGCCCCGGCGAAATATCGAACGAGTAATTACCCTCGCTGTAGAAGCTTTGTTGCAGATAGTCCTTCATATCAAGATCTACCTTGTTTTGGGCAAATGGCCCCACCAGCACACCTACCGATCCGTTATTACGACTGTAGTTATCGCTGCTGCGCGAGTTAACCAAATGTATCCGCCCATTTTGCTCCAACGTAACCATGCGGTCGCTCAAGGAATACGGCGCCAGCTTGATCATGTAATTGCTCATCAGATCACTCTCATGCCGGGTGAGGGTATCGGGCATGGGCAATATCCTGGCTATCTTGTTCTGCACGGTATCGGCATTAACGGCTAAGATCAGTTTTTTACCGGCGGGGATCTTGATATTTTGCAATTCTATTAAATGGTTTTTGGTACGCATGCGAATGCTCCAGATCAGCGTATCCACCGCGAAACTGTATTGCGGATATTCCTGGGCCTGATCAAAAAATACAGGCTTATCGTTAATATACAGGATATGCACCGGCTGTATCTCGCCGTCCTTCATCACAAAGGGGGCTATTTGGGTAAGCTTATCGGACGTAGGCTCGGCTATTTTAAAAGTATCTTTTGGATGCGTGAACTGAAAGTAGCTGATGGTATCCAAACCCTGCGCAAGCCCCCAACGCTGCCAATTAAGTTTCAGCTCGCCATCGCGGTTGGGGTTGATCTGTTCGTTAACAAAAGGCTTTAGCTTACGATACGGATAGGTTTTACCCAAGTAAGGGATCGCGGGGCCGTAATACTGCTCAAATTTACCGGTGATCCCATAAGCGGTAATGTCGGCCCCGGCTACGGGTTTGCCTTTATGGTCGGTCACCTCGGCAACTACTTCGGCTTGCTGACCGGGATAAACGGCCATTGGTTTGGTCACTTTGATATTGAGTACCCTGTCCTGATAGGGCACTTGTTGCTCCAGATATTGCGGACGGCCGCCCCAAATAAAGTTGACCAACAACGATACGCTACCGCTGCTTTTGTAGCTGCGCTTGTAGTCCAGTTCGGTACCGCTGCCCTGGGCCAGCACCTTTTTACCGCCGAACACCGTGTACCAAAATTTAAGCTTTCGCGGATTGTTGACATGCAGAAAAAGCGAATCGGCCGTGCGGTAGCCTTGCGGATCTACATTGGCCCCGGTGTTGCTCACCACATGCAGGGCGTTCAGTTCGCCCACCTTTACCGAGTAACTTTGCAGCATGGGGTCGATGGCGATCTTTGCAGGTAGACTGATGGTGCGGGTAACCAGCGCGTCTTCTTGCTTATGCTGATACTCCTTTAATGTAGCCGTGGCAGGCGTTGATCTGCCCGATACCAGGTACTCCATCTTTAACGAGTCGCCCTCGGCTTTAGCCGAAAGGGTGCGGTTATCATAGTCCCAGTTAATGTTATGATACTCCACGCGGCTTTCGTTATTACTGTTCAGCAATTGGGTGCTCACGTTCAGATTCATTTTTAATTTGGGGAAGATCGAGTCGGGGATCATAAATTTGGTCTCGCCCACGGCATCCAGCGGTATTTGGAAAATACCCAGGGTATCGCGCACAAAATCATATGGGTTAAGGTACTCGCTCACATATCCCAGGCGCACAATAATGCGCACCCGTGCATCGGGAACGTTCAGCCCGTTATCATCCGTCGCCTTGAAGTAGAACGGCACCGGCACACCCGGCGACTGGCTGTACCCATCCTTACGGACGGTGAATTTATTGGTCTTTAGTTCGTACTCCTCTACCCTAAAGCTACCGGTATGGTATCCCGGAGGATCGCGGCGGTACTCTCCGTCGGCCCGCTTGTCTGTAGAGACCGGGCGACCATCCTTACCCATCGGCTCTAAATTTATCCGGTAGGTTTCGTCGATGTCCAGATCCAGGCTATCGTCCAGCTTAAATTGATATTCAAAGCCACCCTTGCGGTATGCGTTCACCGTGCCCAGCAATTTGCCGCCCGGCTTGCTATCAAGTATCCGCACTGCCAACTGCTTATCGTTGATGGGTTTTTTATTGCCTTTTTGCAGGATGAAGGCCTTAAACTTCACCGTATCGTTAGGGCGGTACTTAGGTTTATTAAAAATGATAAAGCCCGGATTGGTCCCCTGCGGAAAGTTGGTCTGCCGCGCCTTTGTTTTGGACTTTTTGCTAAACGGAGCTGTAATACGGCTCCACAAGCTGCTTTTCTTCTTTTTGCCGAAAAAATACCCTTCATCAAGCTTGTTCTCGCCGTATTGATGGAAATTGCTCACGCCCTGATACACGGCCTTGATCAGCATCTTATCCGGTTTTTGAGCGGTGTGGTAAGAGCGAGAGACCTCGTCATACCTGATCTGTTTTTTACCCACGGTTACCACCGCGGTGGTGACCTCCTGATAGGTGCTATCCAGTAACACAAAACGCATATCGACCCCGTTGAGCAACTGCTTAAAAATAACCGACGGCTTTTGGATAAGCCGGTATTGTAATTTATTGAGCGAGGCATATACTTCCAGATAATTACCCGGGGCCAGGCGCAGATCGGGCTTGGTGCCGGTGAGGTATTTGTAAACAGGCTCTTTCAGCAGCTCATCTTTAAAATCGTCTTCCTTTTCGTTGATGAATAACAGGGTCGAGGCATCGTCCAGCCGGTAGATGTAAGTATAAGGGCTATTGGTGCGGCTATCCGTCAACGGCTTTTGGCCGAAGGAAAGGATAGATGCGAAGATGAAAAGCAACAAGGTCAAAGACTTCTTCATGTAAAACAGGTTTACATCAAGATGCGCGGGTGGTTGACATTCCATAAAGTGGGGTGGGATTTTTTTCGAAGAGAAGATCTTACATGCATTGATCGCTTTTAGGCCAACGTCATCCCGGATCTAATTCGGGATCCGCGCGATAAGCTCAAGGGGGAAAATAGGTGTTTGGATCAATACAACCTTCTAACAATAAACCGTTTATCAATTTTTTTCACTTTTTAATTTTACCTTTTTATTTGCCCATAGTCCTACATAACAACTAACAGTTAATATTTTTAAATAAAAACACTTGTTATGAAGACGCTAAAGACATTAATAACCGCCATTATATTAACCGCCGGCTCGGTAGCCGCAGCTAACGCGCAAGTAGGTTTCCACGTAAGTGTGAACGCGCCGGGCGTGCACGTGAGGGCAGGCAATTACAGACCTGCATATCGCCGCCCTGTGGTGTACCGCGAGGTTTATCAGCCGGTCGTATATCGTGAGTACCGCCGACCGGTAGTTTACCGTGAAGTTTACCATCCGGTACGTTACCGTAAAGTTCACCGCCCGGCTTATCGCAGGCAGGTAGTGTATCGCAACTACCACCGCCCGGCTTATCGCCAGGTAGTTTACCGCGATCGTGGTAACCATCGTGGCCACGGAAGGTGGTAAGTTAGTGATCAGTTGACCGGTGATCGGTATATCAGTAAACGGTCGCCGTTAGACAGGTGCAATGCGCTGTTCACTAAACATAAGAAACTGAGGGAGCGATAAGTGAAGACGAAGACGCGGGACACTCCCAAAGCAGAGCGCCGACCGGGTATCCGGTCGGCGTTTTTTGTTTGCCGTCCCAATTTTGCTAAATTGCAGCCCTGATCTTTATCACATGAAAAAAAAGTACTTCACATTATTTTTATTGGTCATCATTGTCTCTGTTGCTTCGGCACAATCGGGTGTGCCTGCCAATTTACGGGGCGACTATAACAAGATGATGGCTAACCAGTCAATGATTCAATTTAACCAGTTGATGAGCCGTAACTGGATGATGGGATATCATAATAACCCGCAGGTGAATTTCAAATACGATTTTAAGGTAACTATGCGTGATAGTTCGACCAAGATCGTCAGATCAAAGATCTATGGCGATACGGCTAACCATAAGAGTTATATATTGTTGGTAGACAAAGATCTAAAACGATCCGATCCCGCACGCGAGCAAAAGATATATGCAGATCAAACATTGTCCATTAGTCGTGTACAGCGGGATATGCACGGTACGTACGCAGTGGTCGGTTTAGCTACCGACAGTTGCTGGCTTTTTGAAACCTTGAAGGGGCCTATCAGTGCTTACGCGAACGTGTCTGAATTAGCCGATGTAGGGGATGCTTACTTGCGGGCATTTCAATACGGTAACGATAAGGTCAAGCCGCTTGATCCGGCTGCTTTGGAGCCGATCATCAAAACCGACCCCAAAGCCCATAAATTATTTTTGAAAAAGAAATATCTACGAGCGATAGAAAAGTACAACGACAATATTTTAGAGCAAACAAAAAAATAAACGTCATAGCAAAGCAAAGCGCCGACCGGGTATCCGGACGGCGTTTTTTGTTTGAGGGTGTAACATTCGTGATCAACATTGCGTAACTTGCATACTTTACCAATTGTAACAATGAAAAAATTCTGTATCGCACTGCTGATGTTGGCAGTGATATCTTTTACGGCTGCGGCGCAGTCGGGCGTTAAGGCGGGAGAGGGCTGGATGTACGGCTACAAAAGCTCGAAACTGAACTTCACTTACGATTATACGGTGAGGATGCTGGATAATTCGGTAAAGGTGTTCAGATCTAAGATCTATGCCGATACTGATAAGCGCAAAAGCTACCTCATTATGGTGGATAAAGACCTTGACCGCAACGATCCAAAGCGTGAGCAAAAGATCTATGTGGATCAGACCGTCAGCATCACCCGTATACAACAGGATATGCGCGGCGATTACCCGGTGATGGGCGCTGCTACCGATAGCTGCTGGCTGTTCGGGGTGGTAAAAGGCAAGATAAACGCCTACTCTAATGTGCCCGAGGTTTTGATAACCAGCGACGAGCAACTAAGGGTATTCCAGGTGGATGACGGCGCGATGGCACCGGTAAGTTATGCAGCTTTAGCGCCGGTAATTAAAGCTGACCGCGCGGCCGACAAACAACTCCAAAAAAAGCGGCTGTATCGCGCTATCGCAAAATTCAACGACAACTATCTACGACGAGCGATAGACAAAGCCCAATAAAACAAATAACGCCGACCCAAAAGGTTGGCGTTTATTTGTTTATAGTTTTTCTTGCCGGTCGGCGAGGTTATCTCAAGCACGCCAATTCAGGACAAGAATTAAAACTCCGCATTCTTAGGGAACCTTGGGAAAGGGATCACGTCACGGATATTACCCATGCCGGTCACAAATAACACCAATCGCTCAAAGCCCAATCCAAAACCTGCGTGCGGACAAGTACCAAAACGGCGCGTGTCCAGGAACCACCAAAGCTCATCTTTAGGGATGCCCAGTTCGTCCATGCGTTGCTCCAGACGGTCGAGGCGTTCCTCGCGCTGCGATCCGCCGACGATCTCGCCAATACCCGGGAACAGGATGTCCATCGCGGCTACGGTCTTGCCATCATCGTTCTGGCGCATGTAGAACGATTTGATATCTTTAGGGTAATCGGTCAGGATAACCGGTTTTTTAAAGTGTTTCTCTACCAGGTAACGTTCATGCTCTGATTGAAGGTCGGCACCCCAGCCCTCGATCAGATATTGGAATTTTTTCTTCTTGTTAGCCGGCGAATCGCGCAGGATATCGATAGCCTCGGTATAAGAGATACGAACAAAATCATTGCTCAGACAAAACTGCAGTTTATCCAGCAAGCTTAATTCAGAGCGCTCGTTCTGTGGTTTTTGTTTCTCTTCCTCGGCCAAACGCTGGTTCAGGAATTCCAGGTCCTCTTTGTTCTTTTCTAAAGCCGCGTTGATCACGTATTTCAGCATGGCTTCGGCCAGGTCGGCGTTATCTTTCAGATCGTAGAAAGCCATCTCCGGTTCGATCATCCAAAACTCCGCCAGGTGGCGGGTGGTATTAGAGTTCTCAGCACGGAAGGTCGGTCCAAAGGTGTATATATCGCTCAGCGCCATTGCTCCCAGTTCGCCCTCTAACTGGCCAGATACGGTCAGGTTGGTAGAGCGACCAAAGAAATCTTGCTTGTGATCTATTTCGCCGGTATCCGTTTTAGGGATATTGTTCAGATCAAAGTTAGTTACGTGGAAGGTCTCGCCGGCACCTTCAGCATCCGACCCGGTGATGATGGGCGTGTGCAGGTAAACAAAACCACGGTCCTGCAAAAACTGGTGTATAGCAAAGGCCAACGTATTACGCACACGGAAAATGGCTCCGAAAGTATTGGTGCGGAAACGCAGGTGAGCGTTCTCGCGCAAAAACTCCAGACTATGTTTTTTTGGCTGGATCGGGTATTTCTCGGGGTCGCTATCGCCTAATATTTCGATGGTGGCAGCCGGTATCTCTACCGTTTGACCCTGACCTAAAGAGGCGATCACCGTGCCGGTAACGCTAATGGCGGCACCTACGGTGATGCGTTTAAGCAAAGCCGGGTCGGTATTTTCAAAATCGACCACGATCTGGATGTTATTATTGGTAGAGCCATCATTTAAAGCGATAAAACGATTTTGACGGAAGGCACGTACCCATCCCTTCACAGTTACTTCGGTACCGACATGTTCGCCGGTCAATAATGCTTTAATTTTAGTGCGCTGACTCATTGTAATAAATTGTATGAGCGCCAAAAATAGGGATTATTTAGCTAAAGTAATTTTGAAATTTCCGTTTGTGAAGGCCAACTTTTGCGGATAATAAGCATCGAGCGGATCGTAACGGTAACCACGTTGCAGGTTCAAAGTAAAATTACCAACGTAGATCTTATTGTCTTTGTCGTACCCAATAATGTTAAGTACGCTTTCGGCAGCAGGATCATCATGGTACTCCACAGCGGTCACGTCCCCGCCTATGGTCTCCGTATAATTAGCCTGGCTACCTTCAAGCACATACTTACCAACGCCGGTAAATTTTATGCGAAAGCGTAAATGTTGCTCGCCCACATTTCCAAAAACAAAAAGGGAATCATTGTAGGTGTTGATCTCCTGCGTTTTGGACACCCATTCTGCCGAGCCTTTTTTAGCTGTTAACAGATCTGGTTGCGGCCCTGCATCACAGCAATTTTTGCGGCAGGCGGTAAAGCTTAGCGCGGTAAGCAGTACTAATGATAGGATGGTAAGTTTTTTCATATCAGCCTTTACGCTTGCGGGATGCCTAACGCTACGATCATATTGTTATTTAGGCAGATATATCTTGAGCCGACCTTCGGTAAGGGCAAGCTTTTGCGGATATTGGCCACCATCAAATCTATCGTACCGGTGATCGCGGAACAAGTTGGCCTTGAATACGCCATAGATCCTCTTGGCGGCGGACGGGTAGTACTGCACATCTAAAACGCTCTCGGCAGTAGGATCAGCGTTGTATTCCATCACGGTCACGTTGCCATCAACCACGGTCAGTAACGCTATCTCGTTGCCGGTAAGCACGTATTTACCCTCGCCGTTAAACTTGATACGGAAACGAATGGTCTCCTCGTTCAGTTGGGCGGTAATGTAAAGGGAATCTTTGTAATTACTGGCTTCCTGTTTTTTTGACGTCCATTGCAACGACCCTCTTTTTAAGGTAAGTTCGTCACGATCGGGAGGTGTTGCGCAGCATAGCCGGTTACCGCAGGAGTTTATGCTTAGTGCCACCAGCACAAGCAGTGATAAAATGGTCAGGTGTCTCATATTCCTAATACGAGTACCCGTTGGCAAAGGTGATACTCGCCCAAATAAAAAATAAACACCTAAGTTTGCCCGACATGATAAACCCCAAACTCAGTCTGGTCATTGGTATTATCTGCATCGCGTTCTCGCCCATCTTTGTAAAGTTGGCCGGGGCCGACGCGGTAGCATCGGCATTTTACCGCATCCTGATCGCCTGGGTATTGCTGGCCCCGTATTGTATCATCAAACAGAAACTGAAGATAGCGCCAAAAGATATGTGGCTGGCGCTGTTAGCAGGCGTGGTCTTCGCATCCGACATTGCGGTTTGGAACACTTCTATCCTGATGATCAGCGCTACCGTATCAACCCTGCTGGCCAACCTTGCCCCGGTTTGGGTAGGGCTGATGAGTTTTATTTTTTTGAGGAAAAGGTCGGGCTGGTTGTTTTGGCTGGGAACGTTCGTTGCTATTGGCGGGATGCTGGTGCTGGTAGGTTTTCAGGATCTGATCAACCTTAAATTTAACCTTGGCATTGTACTGGCAGTAACGGCAAGTTTACTTTACTCTATCTACATTATGCTCACCAAGGGGCTGCTACAGCGGGTGGATACCATCACCTTTATGTTTTACAACATGCTTGGTTCAGCTATATTTTTATTGGCCGTGGGGATGGTGAGGGGAGTAGAGATGATCCACTTTGCAACTAACACCTGGCTAAATTTTATTGGCATGGGGGCTATTTGCCAACTGCTGGGCTGGCTGACTATCAACTACGCTATTGGTAAGTTACAGGCCACCAAAACATCGGTAGCCTTGCTCAGTCAGACCGTGTTCACGGCCATCTTTGCCGCCATTATGCTGAACGAAAAGCTTGCCGCTAAAGAGGTCATTGGCAGTGTAGTCGTGCTGGCGGGGATAGGAGTGACGTTCGTTAAAATGAAAGGAGCGAAAACAGCATCCTGATGCCCTTTCCGCTCCCTGATCTTTTAATTTTAACTTTTGCTTAAGACTTCCGGCTTAGAACTTCCAACTTAGCCCTCCTTGGTCGGCACTACCAGCACGGGCACATCAGAATGCCTTACCACATGCTCGGCAACGCTGCCCATAATAAAGCGATCGATCCCGGTTCGGCTATGGGTCCCCAGCACGATCATATCCGCGCCGAATTGTTTGCTACATTCCAGGATAGCATCGGCGGTGTCGCCATACTCGGTAAAGCGGGTCACTTTAAAGTCGTCGCCGTATTTGTCGGCGAATTTTTGCAGCACTTTTTTAGATACCTCCTGTTCAATGTTCATCAATTCTGGCGTAACTATATCCATGGTATTGTCATAAGACATCCCCATGGTCGAGTCTACAGGCCCCATCGGGACGCCGACCGCAGGTTCTATCACGTGGATCAGGCCAACTTCGGCTTGTAATTTATGGGCCAGTTCAAAGCCATATTCGGTAGCATGCTCGGCAAATTTGCTTTCGCCAATGCCTATCAGTATTTTTTTCATTTTTATAGTTGATGATGATGAGTAGTAAATATACAAACAATTGCCGGGGAATATGTTTTGCGGGGAGGTAGAGATGCTGCCCAGGATATCATCTTTTGGGAGTGCCTGCCTTGTGCATCGCGGTTAATATTCTGAGCCACCCGTCAAAGTCGGCTTTATATCGGATAAATAAAACTAAAAAAATAGTTGCAAAACTAAAACCGCTGTTATACATTTGGAGAGAACACGTCGCAGACGCATAGAAAAATGTGCTTGCGCGATCCGCAAACCGATATCCCCTCATGAATAGAATATTTTTTACCGGCATTATTGTAACCCTAAACCTTATCACTTTTACCTGCATCGCCCAAGCCCAAAAACTACCCAGCAAACAGACCAACAGTTTACGTGCCCCGGCCGATATTAAGATAGACGGCAAGGCGACCGAATGGAAAGATCAGTTGCAAGCGTATAATGATGCGGTAAGCTTTTCGTACACCTTATCCAATAACGATAACGAGCTGTTCTTGACCGTCCGTTGTGCCCTGCCATCGGTAGTACGCAGGATCATGAACGGTGCGATAAGTTTGAATATCTATAAATCGGGGCAAAAGACCGAGAAGGACCCAATCAGTATCACTTATCCATTATTTGAGGGCAACACGAGGTTCAGGCCGCAATTTTTTGCGCCCAAACCCCACCCGGGCGGTGTGGTCATGTTCCCGCCGCCGCAGGTGGTAGCGTCGGAAGAACCGCCATTAAAAGACCCGATACCTGATTCGTTGCTGGAGGTTAACAATACCAAATTCGCGGCGCTGGCCAAAGTGATCGGCATTAAAGGAATACCTGGATTGGATGCCCAGCTATCCGTTTATAACGATGATGGCATTAAAGCCGCCGGCCGTTTCGATAACCTAATGGTTTATACCTACGAGCTATCGGTATCGCTCAAACACCTCGGACTAAAGGCAAGTGACGCACATAAATTTCTTTATCAGTTAAAAATAAATGATGTAGAGCCAGCCCGCGCCAAACCCGTAAACAACGGCAGAGGAGGCACAAGTTACGAGGTGACCGCTGATACCCGCCTGGAACAACCCGCTACCTTTTTTTGGGCAGACTATATCTTAGCCAAATAACACCATGAACAACCTGAAACTGGTCCTGCTTTTAACCCTCGTCAGCCTATCGGCGTACGCTCAAAAACTGCCTAACAAGCAAACGGCAAGCCTTCGCGCACCTGCCACTATTAAAATAGATGGAAAGACCGACGAGTGGAAAGATCAGTTTCAGGCGTTTAATAGTGCACTCTTGGCCAACTATACCTTATCAAACGACGACGAGAACCTGTACCTGATCATAAAAGTAAAACCCTTCCTGGTGGTAGATAAGATCATACGTAACGGCGTTGTTTTTACCATCAACCATACTGTCGACAAAAAAGACACAGCGGCGGTTGTGATCACCTACCCCATGTTACAACGCGCCGACCGCAACGCCATCGCCAATAAATTTAATATGAGTATCGGCGTGCACGATGCAACTGATGATAAAAGCGATCCCGTACAGACGTTGAATACGCTCATGGCTAAGCGCTCAAAAAACATAGGCGTTAAGGGTATCAAGGAAATTGCCGATGACAGCATCTCTGTTTATAACGACACCGGCGTTAAGGCTGCCGCCAAATTTGCCAAGCCGCTGACCTATGTTTATGAATTGGCCATCCCGTTAAAATATCTCAACCTGCCCAATAATGGCGCAGGGGCGTTCAGTTATCATATCCAATTTAAAGCCGGTGCCGGACTCGGTAATACTACGTTCGTATCTACAAGGTCAGATCTGCTGCCTCCGCCGCCGATCAACAGCGTTTCGGTGGCCGATACGGATATGTGGGGACAGTATAAGTTGGCGAGGTGATGTATGCTAACTTTCTCCTGCTAAACTATTTCTTCTCCCGTTTCTTTAAGATCTTGTAATATTCGACTCTCATCCGCAACCATGTAGTTGCGCATTTGTAAAACATCATCAGTTTTGTGAAATAACATCAAAAAATGCATGTTTTTTAGTGTTTTTTCACTCCATCTTTAACCGTGCTCTGCTGTGATCTTGCTGCATTTTTACACATTCGACTGGTAATTCTACGATCCGGAATGGCGTAATTTAGGTGTGCGCATTCCGTCAAAAAAAGCATCCATCCGAAAAAAGAATTGTAATTTTGCGGTTTGATAACCAGTTATGAATAAACCCGATCGTAAAAAGGACGCCTTAAATTATCACTCGAAAGGCCGCCCCGGTAAGATACAGGTTGTACCTACCAAACCAACAAATTCGCAGCGCGACCTTACCATGGCCTACTCGCCGGGTGTAGCCGAGCCTTGCTTAGAGATAGCTAAAAACGTAGACGATGTTTACAAATACACCGCCAAGGGCAACCTGGTAGCGGTGATTAGTAACGGTACTGCCGTACTTGGCTTGGGAAATATCGGTCCCGAGGCCAGTAAGCCGGTAATGGAAGGTAAGGGTCTGCTGTTTAAGATATACGCTGATATTGACGTGTTTGACCTGGAGCTGAACACCACCAATGTGGACGAGTTCGTTAAGATCGTTAAAGCTTTAGAGCCAACCTTCGGTGGTGTTAATCTGGAGGATATCTCGGCGCCGACCTGCTTCGAGATAGAGACCCGCCTGAAAGCCGAGATGAACATCCCTGTAATGCACGATGACCAGCACGGTACTGCCATTATATCGGGCGCTGCGTTGATGAACGCTTGCGAGATACAAGGCAAACAACTGAGCGAAATTAAACTGGTGGTGAACGGTGCCGGCGCGGCAGCGGTTTCATGTACCAAAATATATCTGTCCTTAGGGGTAAAGAAAGAAAACCTGGTGATGTTCGACATCAACGGATTGCTCACCACATCCCGCACCGATCTGGACGAAATGCGTATGCAATTCGCCACCGACCGTACCGATGTCACTGATCTTAAAGGAGCGTTGGTGGGTGCTGATGTTTTCATCGGTCTATCTGCCGGTAACGTGGTTACGCCTGATATGCTGAAAGGCATGGCACCAGATCCGATCGTGTTCGCGATGGCCAACCCTAATCCGGAGATAGCTTATGATATCGCGGTCGAGGCCCGCCCGGATATGATCATGGCTACCGGCCGGTCAGATTTTCCTAACCAGGTGAATAACGTGTTGGGCTTCCCGTTCATCTTCCGTGGTGCGCTGGACGTACGTGCTACTGCCATTAATGAGGAAATGAAACTGGCGGCTACGCAAGCCATTGCCGAGTTAGCCAAAAAAACTGTTCCCGAAGAGGTGAACATGGCCTACGGTACCCGTAACCTAAAATTCGGTAAAGACTACATCATCCCTAAACCAATGGACCAACGTTTATTGGTAGAGGTATCGTCTGCCGTGGCCAAGGCGGCTGTGGAAAGTGGCGTTGCCCGTAAGGTGATCACCGATTGGGATGCTTACGCCGAGGAACTACGCGGCCGTATCACCAAGGATGATAAGTTGATGCGTAACCTATCGCTTAAAGCTAAAGCCGATCCTAAACGGGTGGTTTTTGCCGAGGCCGATAACTATAAGATATTACGTGCCGCTCAGATCGTTAAAGACGAGGGCATAGCTACACCTATCCTGTTGGGCAACCCCGATAAGATAAACAAGATCCTGAAAGAGACCGAACTGGAACTGGGTGATGTAAAGATCATTAACACCCTGGGCGAGTGTGAGAACGCCGAGATCTACGCGCAAAATTACTTTAAGAAACGCCAGCGCCGTGGCATCACCGAATACGAGGCACGCAAACTGATGCGCGACCGTAACTATTACGGTGCCAGTATGGTAGAATTTGGCCATGCTGATGCTTTGATATCCGGCTTGACCAAAAATTATGTTACCACAGTAAAACCTGCCTTGCAGATCATCGGCACCGAGCCGGGTGTGCGCAAGGTGGCGGGTATGTATATCATGATCACCCCTAAAGGTCCGGTGTTTTTTGGCGATACCACCGTTAACGTTGACCCAAGCGCGCAGGATCTGGTAGATATCACTGTGCTGATAGAGCGTTCGGTAAAACAATTGATCGATCAGCCAAGGGTGGCATTGCTGTCCTATTCTAACTTTGGATCTAACGAAGGCATTGTGCCCGAAAAGACACGCGAGGCTGTTAGGATATTACATCAGGAGTATCCCGACATGATCGTGGATGGCGAAATGCAAGCCAACTTTGCTATCAACCCTAAATTATTAGAGGGCAATTTCCCTTTTAGCACACTGACAGGCAAACCGGCTAACACATTGATATTCCCCAACCTCGAGTCGGGCAATATTGCCTACAAGCTATTGCAAGAATTAGGCGGTGCCGAAGCTGTCGGCCCGGTACTATTAGGCATGAACAAGCCTGTACACGTACTGCAATTAGGCAGTTCGGTACGCGAGATCGTGAACATGATCACCATTGCAGTAGTTGACGCGCAAGCAAGGGAAGAGAAATAAGTTTTTTAGGTGAAAGGCGAAAGGTAAAAGGCGAAAGGTTTGAAGAGAAGACCTTTTACCTTTCACCTTTATCCTTTCTTTGGTCATTAAAACCCGGTTAGAATTTTCTGAAAAACCTTTGACCTTTTGCCTTTGACCTTTATCCTTTAACTATTATCTTTCGTCGTTAATAAAAAAAAGACCTTTTGCCTTTACCCTTTCACCTTTAAGCTCGAAAAAAATGTACGCATACATAGATGGCAAACTGGCTTTTAAAAGCCCCGCTTACGTGGTGATAGACGCCGGGGGCGTTGGTTATCACATCAATATCTCGCTAAATACCTACTCTCAACTTGGCGATTCAGAAAAATGCAAATTATTTACATGGCTGCACGTTAAAGAGGACGCGCATACGTTATATGGTTTTATTGACGAGGGCGAGCGGCGCTTATTTTTGCATTTGATATCAGTTTCGGGCATTGGGGCTAATACGGGGAGGATGATCTTATCGTCCATCACTCCGCAGGAGATACAGGCTGCCATTATTGGCGGTAACGTAGCGCAGATCCAACGGATAAAAGGCATCGGCCCAAAATCGGCTCAGCGGCTGATCCTGGAGTTACAGGACAAACTGAAAAAGGATGGTCCGGATACATTGATCGCTATGCCAAGCAACGTTACGGCTAAAGACGAGGCCTTATCGGCCCTGGTAATGCTGGGCTTTGCACGTAACGCGGCCGAAAAGGTTCTTGATCAGGAGCTTAACCGAAATGGCGGTACATTAACCGTTGAGCAACTGATCAAATCAGCCCTCAAAAGTTTATAATTACCATTATTCAAGGCTACTTAGTTGGTTAAAAATTTTACTGTTAAGCTGTGGGTGTGTGCGTTGCTGGTGTCCGTTTTGGGCGGAGTTGGCCATGCTATTGCCCAGGTGAAGCAGGATTCGTCTATTATCAAAGTACCCAACATCCCGGCCGCTACCCGCAACAATCTGTCGCGCAAAGGCTACTTTGATGAGGACCCTCCGGGGTTGACCCGCACCATCGAGTACAACCCCATCACCAACCAATATGTGCTGATCCAGAAGGTGGGCAATATGATGTACCGCCCGCCACAGTACCTCACCTTTGCCGAATACCTGCAATTGCAACAGCAATTGAACCAGCGGGCCTATTTCAGGCAGTTGTCTGATAATTATGCTTACCAATCGCAGCAGCCGGGTTTTATCCCGCAGATACAGGTGCGCAGCCGCACCTTCGAGCGCATATTTGGCAGCAATACCATATCCATTACGCCCCGCGGACAGGCAAATATGATCTTTGCCGGGCAGATAAATAGTAACGAGAACCCGCTCTTTAATACCCGTCAGCGTAAGCAGTTCAACTTTAATTTTGATCAGAACATCCAGATGAACCTGGAGGGCGCCATTGGTGATAAATTGCGTATCAATACCAATTACAATACCGACGCGCAGTACCAGTTCGAGAACCAGATCAAGCTGGATTACACCGGCCATGCCGACGAGATCATTCAAAAAATAGAGGCCGGTACGGTAAGTATGCCATTGCCAACCACTTTGATCACGGGAACGCAAGCCTTGTTCGGTTTAAAGACCAAACTGAAATTCGGCAAGCTGGATGTTACGGGTATATTTTCGCAACAGCGGTCGCAGGCGCGTACCATCACCGTATCTAACCAAGCCCAGCAGGGCGAGTTCCGGGCTTTAGCGACGGACTACGAAGCTAACCGACACTTCTTTTTGGCCCGATACTTTCGCGATAATTATAACCGGGCGTTGGCCAATATCCCTATCATCAGCTCTAACGTAACCATTACCAAAATAGAGGTTTGGACCACCAACCGTACCAACGTTGTGACCGACTCGCGCGACGTGATCGGGTTCCTGGATCTGGGCGAGAACAGGCCTTATAATACTACTTTGGTGCAAGGTGGTACTTCGGGGTTGCCGGCCGGTTTTGTGGGGCCGGGCTTTACGCAGCAATCCAATAACTTACTCGCTAACCTGCCGGCTGCCGCCCGCGAGACCAATTCTACCGCCCTGCAATCTTATTTTGCAAGCACTGGCGGGGTAGACAACTATGGCAAGATGACGTATGCCCGTAAGCTGAAACCAGAGGAATTTGTGCTGCACCCGCAACTGGGTTATATTTCGCTGTTAAGTCCGCTGCAGAACGATCAGATTCTGACCGTGGCTTACCGCTATACTTATAATGGTGTGGAATATCAGGTGGGTGAGTTCTCTAACGATATCCCTGTCGACCCTAATAACCCCAAGGTGCTTTACACCAAATTGTTAAAGAACGAGATACTAAAGACCACCCTGCCAACCTGGGACCTGATGATGAAGAACATCTACTCGGTAGGTGCGTACCAGGTTAACCCGAGCAATTTTAAGGTAGTGATCTCGCGCCTGGATGAGAAATCCAACATCGAGAAAGCCATTATGGACGAGGGCCAAAATACCCGCAGCAAGCTTTGGCTGCAATTGATGGGACTGGATAACCTGAACCAGCAACAGGATAAAAAACCCGATGGTTACTTCGACTTCATCGAAGGCATCACCATCGACTCGCAGAACGGGCGTATCATTTTCCCGGTAGTCGAGCCATTTGGCGATGACCTTGCCCGGCAATTCGCCCCCGGCGAGGATGCCTTGGTTGCCCGCTATGCCTACCGCCCGCTTTACGATACCACGCAGGCCATTGCCCAGCAATTATACCCTAACTTGAACCGTTATGTGATCAAGGGTAGCTATTCGGCCACCAAAAGCTCGACCTATCAAGTGGGGATGGGTAATATCCCGCAAGGTTCGGTTATTGTGGCGGCGGGTGCTTTGCGCTTGCAGGAAGGTATTGATTACACCATGGATTACAGCTCGGGCCAGTTAACGGTGCTCAACTCATCCATCCTGCAATCCGGCCAACCGATCACCATTAAGATAGAGAATAACGAGTTGTTCGGTGTGCAACAAAAATCCTTATACGGTACCCGTTTTGATTATCGCGCCAGCAACAAACTATTATTGGGTGCTACCATGTTGCACCTGACCGAGCAGCCGATCACCCAAAAGGAATTGACGGGCGCGGAGTCTATCTCTAACTCCATCTACGGCTTCGACGTGAACTACAGCACTAACTCGCGTCTGCTGACCAGGCTAGTGGATAAATTGCCGTTTGTAAGCACTAAGGTGCCATCCACCTTTAATTTTACGGGCGAGTTTGCCAAACTGAACCCGGGCACGCCAAGCGCGCTTAACTTTGCCGGATCTACCAAAGGCACATCCTATCTGGACGATTTTGAGAACAGCCGTACCGTTATAGATATCAAGAGCGCTATTAACTGGCAGATATCGGGCACGCCACAAATGTTCCCCGAGTTCCGTAACATTAACGATCTGAGTTATGGCTATAACCGTGCACGACTGGCCTTTTATAATATCGACCCGATATTTTATAACCTGTCCGGATCTAACGTGCCGCAATTGAATAACTCGAGGGCCGAACTTTCTAACCACTACGTTAGGCAGGTGTTGGAGCAGGAGGTATTCCCTTACAAGCAGTCAGTGACGGGTCAGGCGCTGATATTGCCAACGCTGGATCTAGCTTTTTACCCAAATACCCGTGGTCCGTACAACTACACGCCCACAGGTTTTAATGCTGATGGTACGCTGCAAAACCCGCGATCGCGTTGGGGTGGTATCTTCCGCAAGTTAGAGACTAACGACTTTGAGTCGCTTAACGTAGCTTTTATTGAATTTTGGATGCTGGACCCATTCATCTACAAAGACAATTCGGCTGGTGGCGACCTGTACTTTAACCTTGGTAACATATCCGAAGATATTTTGTACGACGGTCGCAAAGGGTTGGAGAACGGCCTGCCTGTTGACGGCGACCTGAGCAAGGTTGACGAGACCACCTGGGGCCGCGTAGTGAAACTGCAACCGGTGATAAACGCTTTTGACAGTAACCCAACCAACCGCCTGCTACAAGACGTTGGTTTGGATGGTTTGGGTAACGCCGATGAACGTGCCAAATTTGCTACGGTGCTGAACCAGATCAAAGCACAACTGAACCCCGCCGCCGCCGCCGCGCTGGAGGCTGACCCATCTTCGGATGATTTTCAATACTACCAGGGCCCCGCGCTGAACGATGCACGTACCGGTATTTTGGCCCGCTACAGCCGTTTCAATGGCTTGGAGGGTAACTCTAAAACATCCGAACAATCGCAAGCCGAACTTGGTCTGCCAACCTCGGCATCAACCTCATTACCCGATGGTGAGGATATTAATCGCGATAACAACATGAACCAGGCCGACGAGTATTTCCAATACCGCGTGTCTGTACGCCCGGGCGATCTGGCCGTGGGTACCAATAACATTGTTGATAAGGTGACCGCTAATGTGCGCTTGCAAAATGGTACCACCACCACGGCTAACTGGTATCAGTTCAGGATACCTATTGCGGGTTATACCGCTAAATTCGGAAACATACAGGATTTTAAGGCCATCCGATTTATCAGGATGTTCACCACCAACTTTGCCGATACAGCGGTGATGCGTTTTGCTACCCTGCAACTGGTGCGCGGCGAGTGGCGTAACTACAATGCCGAAGGTTCGGCCAGCAAGGTGATCGCCGATCCGTCGCTGATCAACCCGCCGGTAGATAACTCATTGCTGAATGTTGGTACTGTGAATATTGAGGAGAATGGTACCCGTAACCCTATCCCTTACGTTGTGCCGCCGGGCATACAACGCCAGCGTGATTTTAACAACCTGCGTACCGATACCCGGTTGAACGAGCAATCGTTATCATTATCGGTATTTAACCTGCGCGATGGTTATTCGCGTGCAGCCTTCCGGACTTTCAATAACGATCTGCGCCAGTACAAACGCCTGCAAATGTTTATCCACGCCGAGGGCCAGGATGTGCGTAATGGTGAGATCAGCGCGTTCATCCGTTTGGGTGTCGACTATCAGGATAACTATTACGAGTACGAAGTCCCGCTGGCGATAACCCCGCAAGGCAGCCGTGATCCGGCCGCCATCTGGCCCGATGCCAACGCCATGAATATTGAGTTGGAACTGCTTACCCGGGCCAAACTGGCCCGTAACATGGCTACGCTGAACGGGCAGGCCTGGCCAATAACAACCCCATTCACTTTTGTAGATGGCAACAATCGCATCACCATTAAAGGCCAACCCGATCTGAGCCGTTTGCGTGCCATTATGTTGGGTGTGCGCAACCCCTTAAAGCCGGCTAACTCTACCATTGATAATGGCTTGGAGAAGACCGCCATTGTTTGGTTCAACGAGTTGCGCCTGACCGATTTTGACCAGAACGGCGGCTGGGCGACCAGTGGTTTGATGAACACCAAATTGGCCGACTTTGCCGATGTGACCTTAGCCGGCCGCATGAGCACCATCGGTTTTGGATCGATAGATCAGCGGATGTTCGAGCGTAGCCGCAGCGAGGATAAGGCCTACGATTTTTCTACCACGTTGCAATTAGGCAAGTTCTTCCCGGACCGGACCAACATCCGCATCCCGATGTACATTAACCTATCCAACCAAACCCGTATGCCGCGCTTTGACCCGGCCATGCCCGATGTGGAACTGAAACATACCCTTGCAGCCGCCCGTAACAGCCAGCAACGCGACTCGATCACCCGCGCCGCGCAGGACTATACTATGCGCCGCAGCTTCAATTTTACAGATATAGGCAAGGTGCGATCACCGAATAATACCAAGCCTATCCGCCCTTGGGACGTCGAGAACTTTAAAGCAACGTACGCATTTACCAATTTTGAACACCGCGATTTTAACGTGGTTAGCGAGTTGCAGAGCACCTACCGGGTAGATCTGCGTTACGATTATGGCGGCACACCGGCATACAAAACACCGTTCAATAAGATCAGGAGCGAGAAATTGGCACTGATCAAGGATATCAATTACAGCCTGTTCCCGGACAGGTTGAATTTCCATATCACCTTTGATCGTTTTTACTCGGAGAATACCATCCGTAACAACGACCCTAATAACTTTATCCCGATCCCGACGAATTACAATAAGAACTTTACCATTAACCGCGTGTACGGTATCGGCTGGAAACTGACCAAGTCGCTATCGATGGATATCGACGCTACGAACCTATCTGTTGTGGACGAGCCATCGGGACGGATCACCGGCGTTAAACGCGATACCCTTTGGGAGAACCTGAAACGTTTAGGCCGTACCGTTAACTATAACCACACCATCCATTTTGCTTACGAAACACCGGTGAGCAAATTGCCATACATGGATTGGACCAAGTTTACGGTAGATTATCAAACCAGTTTCTTTTGGAATTCGCAGCCGCAATTTGCCATTAATTCGCCTACCTACAATGTGGGCAACACCCTGCATAATGACCGCACTATGCGCTTCACACCGGTGCTTGACTTTAACAAGTTTTACAATAAATTCCGTACCCTGCGCGATCTTAATGACCCAAGCAAAGGCACCGGCCTTACCCGAGCCTTGTTAGGCTTCCTGACTGGATTGAAACGTGCCGAGGCGGATTATACGCGTACCGAGGGAACCACACTGCCTGGTTATTTGCCGCAGTCCAACTTTTTTGGGCAAGACTTTAGCTACAACGCCCCGGGTCTTGGCTTTTTATTAGGCAGCCAGGCAGATCTGCGCCAACGGGCCATTGCAGGCGGCTGGCTATCGCGCGATACCTTGCAGAACCAACTCTATACCAAAGGCCTGATCGAGAACCTGGTTATCCGGACATCTATAGAACCATTTAAGGACTTCCGCATCAATTTGATCAGTAAGCGATTGGAGAATAAAAATTTCCAAACCAACTTTAAATTTCAGGAGGGCGTAGGTTTCCAAAACCAAAGTCCGATCACATCCGGTAACTACAGTATCTCGTTCTTCTCGCTGCCAACGGCATTCTCTAAGCCTTACGGACAGGGTAACGAATCGAGCATATTCCAAAAATTCCTTGATGCGAGGCAGGTAATATCCGAAAGGTTAGGTCGCCAGAATTTGAACTCAGCAGGGCGTAACGCCGCTACCGGTTTCTATGATGGCTATGGCGCCAACTCGCAATCGGTACTGGTGTCGGCGTTCATGGCAGCCTATTCGGGTAAAGATCCTAATACTATCGGCTTGAACAACTTCCCCAATATCCCTATCCCTAACTGGGATATCGACTATCAAGGCCTGAGCCGTGTGCCTATCCTTGCCGAAGTTTTTAGTACGCTACGGTTATCGCACAGCTATCGCTCGCAATACACGGTGAACGCCTACAGTTCGCTGATCCGTTACCAAGAGGTCAATGGCGCATCTATTAACCGCGATGTGAATAATGACTTTTTGCCTAACTACCAGTTCACCCAGGTAACGATGGAGGAAGCTTTTGCGCCGCTGATCAAGGTAGATGCCGTGTTCGCTAATAACATTAATACCAGCTTTGGTTACAACAAAGGCCGGGTGCTGAGTCTGAGTTTGCTGAACAGTCAGCTGGCGCAGATGAACGATAATGTGTTCGATTTCAGCTTCGGTTACCTCACTCGCGATTTCCGTTTTCCGTTCGGCATGTTCCAGAACGTGAAATTTAAGAACGACATGGAGTTTAAAATGACGGTATCTTATCGTGATAACAAAACGCTGATCTACCGCGCGGATGTGCGCACTGCCGAAGTATCATCGGGCCAGCAGAACATCACCATGCGCCCGTCGATAGATTACAAGCTAAGCGACAGGTTCAATATGACGCTGTTCTATGATTCTAATATCACCAAGCCATACACCTCGCAAACCTTCAATACATCAGTGACCAACTTTGGTGTGAACATGCGGATGAGGTTTCAATAGTTTGGAGTTAGCAGTTTGAGTGGGCAGTTGGCCGTTCTTGAACAGGGAGGAAACCAAAGACTTTTGAAAGACTATAAGGCGGTATCCCCGATAACTTTTATATTCGGCAAAATTTACAACAAACCCTTGGCCTGCTAAGCGGTTAATTAAATGCAATGAAGAAACTCGCCATACTATCCTTAAGCGCTATAGCCCTTTTTGCTGCAAGTTGCGGCGATAACAAAGTGGCGGATACCGGGATCACCCTAACACCCGAAATGGGCACCACCTACAACGCAGGAGCACCGGTAGATA
This sequence comes from Mucilaginibacter myungsuensis, assembly GCF_015222005.1. Lineage (GTDB taxonomy): Bacteria > Bacteroidota > Bacteroidia > Sphingobacteriales > Sphingobacteriaceae > Mucilaginibacter > Mucilaginibacter myungsuensis. Next base: position 227,403 of record NZ_JADFFL010000006.1, read on the forward strand.
TCAAAGTGAACTATCCCGACGAGATCAAACCCGATTCGGTGGTTTACCTATTAGATTCGGTACGATACACCACGGCTAAGGATGGCTCAGGATTTGCGCTTAAGACCGGTAGTATGAAGCTGGGAACGCGCCTAATTACGGCCAAGATCTTTCAGGCCGGTAAGAGTATCGATATCTCGACCAGCTTTTCGCTCTACGCTGCTAAAGCGCCCGAAGAGTTAAAGTTTGTAGTAGAAAAAGTTTTCCCACACGATACAGCAAGTTATACCGAAGGATTGATCTATCAGGACGGTATTTTATATGAGAGCGACGGTGGCCGTGCAGGTGAGCAAACAGGCCGTTCGAGCTTACGCAAAGTTAATTTAGAGACCGGCAAACCAATAAAAGAGGTGCCCGGCGACCCGAAAGTGTTTAACGAGGGTATTGCCATAGTCGGCGATAAGCTTATCATGATGACCTACACCGAGCGCATTGGTTACGTTTATAATAAGAACACTTTAGACTTGACCAAAACTTTTCCTAACAATGTTGGGGTAGAGGGCTGGGGCTTATGTTCTGACGATAAGCAGATCTACATGGACGACAGCACCAACCGTATCTGGTTCCTGAATAAAGACAATTACGCCGCGCAAGGATATATTGATGTGTGCGATGATAAAAGCCCCAAGATGCAGATCAACGAGTTGGAGATGATAGACGGGAAAATATACGCCAATGTTTACACCACTAACGATATTTTGGTGATCGACCCTAAAACCGGTGCTGTACTGCAACACGTGGATATGACCGACCTGTGGCCGCTAAAAGACCGCCCGGCAGATTTTGACAGCGTAGATAAAGTATTTAACGGCATTGCCTGGGACGCCAAAGGCAAACGCCTTTTTGTGACCGGTAAAAAGTGGCCGCATCTGTATCAGATCAGGTTAGAGAAGAAATAGGCCGTCCCCTGATTCCCTAAAGGGGAATGAACTGCGGAGGCTGCATTGTTGGTGCTTGCAGATAATTTAAGGATGTTGCATGCGTTTAATGCATATTTGCAGCGTTAAAGTATTAATGAAAAAGAGGTTTAAATTATCGGTATTGTTTGGTTTAGCAGGTTTGTGCCTGTTGTTGAACTCTTGTAAAAAGGATGCCGAGGGCACAGTAGAGGCTTTGCTGGCCCGCGGGAGCTGGCAACTGGCCTCGGTGATGCGTTATAACTACGTAGGCGGTAACAACACCAGTATAGACACACTGAATGCTACCTGCGGGTTGAACCAGACCTTCACTTTTAATAAGGACAACACTTGTTCTTACACCGATTTTTCGTGCATTAGCCAGACCGCCAAAGGCAGTTGGCAATTGGCTGAGGATAAGCTAACGCTGCTATCTTCATTAAGCGCTCAGGATACTTTGGCTGGTGCGCGGGTCACTGCCAAGCCCTTCACTTATGCGCGTATCATTAACCTTGGTCAGTATTCGATGGTACTGGAGACGGGCGACCTCAGTTCGTACTATCTGTCTACAGATAAGCGCCATATTAAACGCTACGGTTTTATCCGGAACTAATTTGTACGTAATTTTTACAAAAGATCTTATATTTGAGCGTGTCGAACTGTTCGGTATAAACTAATACTACACCTGCTTGAAAAAACGTATCGCTATTTTTGCTTCCGGTTCCGGTTCTAATGCTCAAAAGATCATGGAGCATTTTAAACGCCATCCCGATGCCGAGGTAGTTTTGATCCTCACTAATAATCCCAACGCCTACGTACTGCAACGGGCAGATAACTTTGAGATACCGACCCACATATTCAACCGTGAAGAATTCTACAATACCGATGACGTAATCCGTCTGCTGAAGAACCTGCAGGTGGATCTGATCGTACTGGCCGGTTTCCTTTGGTTGGTTCCGGTTACGTTATTGCAAGCATTCCCTAATAAGGTTATCAACATACACCCCGCCCTGCTACCAAAATACGGCGGCAAAGGCATGTACGGCGACCATATCCACAAAGCCGTATTAGCCGACGGTGAAGAAGAATCGGGCATCACCATTCACTTCGCTAACGAACACTTTGACGAAGGCGAGATCCTGCATCAATCTAAATTCAAGATAGATGCCGATGATACTTTAGAGGTAGTGAAATTTAAGATCCAACAGTTGGAGCATCACCATTTCCCAAGGGTGATTGAAGGGTTGTTGAAGAAGATGCGTTCTTGAGAAATTAGAGGGGAGTTATCCCGATATCTATCGGGAAGACGTTAGGTAAATTCCGTATATTTACCCTATGCCAATTCCTGACTACCAAACCATCATGCTGCCCTTATTGAATTTGCTTGCCAATAAACAGGCTTATTTATTAAAAGATCTTATTGAACCGTTAGCTCGTCATTTTAATTTAACTGATGATGATCTGAATGAATTATTGCCGAGTGGCCAGGGCTTTCTGTTTGCAAACAGAATCGCATGGGCAAAAACCTATCTCAAAAAAGCTGGTCTTCTTGAATCTCCTAAGCGCGGTATCGTAGTATTGACGGCAAGAGGCGAGAGTGTACTCAAAGAGAAACCTGTAAAAATTGACAACGCACTTCTGAGACGTTTTCAGGAATTTATCGATTTCCAAACTTATAAAAAGGATGGAGCAGAAAATACGACAGTAACAGAGGCCAATTCAGATATTGATGAAGAAACTCCGGAAGAAAGGATAGAAACATCTTACCAGACGATACGTCGCTCTTTAGCTTTAGAATTATTAGATACGGTACGTCGTTCGTCCCCTATGTTTTTCGAACGTTTAGTGGTAGAACTGTTGGTGAAAATGGGGTATGGAGGTTCGATAAAGGATGCAGGTAATGCCATTGGTAAGACAGGTGATGAAGGTATTGATGGGACCATTAAAGAGGATAAATTAGGTTTAGATATCATCTACATTCAGGCAAAGAGATGGCAGGCTGGAAATGTGGTAGGTCGGCCCGAACTTCATAAGTTCGTCGGCGCATTAGCTGGCCAGGGAGCTAAGAAAGGTGTGTTTATTACTACATCAACATTTACCAAAGAGGCTTTGGGTTATACACCACGAAATGAAACTAAGATCGTTTTGATCGATGGCGAGCAATTAGCGCAATTGATGATCGACTATAATTTGGGTGTGGCCGCGCAACGGGTATATGAAGTTAAAAGATTGGATAGTGATTATTTTGAAGAGAATTGACGTTTGACATCTTCAATGCTTATCCATTTAGACTCATCATTTTCATCTTCTTCGATTTTTAACAGATATTCCGTCAGTTCGGCATCCGTTGCAGGTCTACCAATGCCGAATATCATATCATCGTCTGTCAAAACCCGATGCTCTTCCGCCCTCGCCTTGAAGCCACGCTCCTCGGCGAATTGCAAAGCTAAAGCGGTATCCTCGGCAGAATCGGTATCAATGATCACTCTCGTCATAATACTAAGTTACAATATTTTGTAAACAGAAAAAAACTGATCACCGGTCACTTATCTCTGATCACAAAAACTTACCTTTGCGCCTTAAAAAATAACCCTGCTCATGAGTCAGTCCGTAAAGATAAAAAACGCTTTAATATCAGTTTATTATAAGGATAATCTGGAACCGATAATTCACGAACTTAACCGCCTTGGTGTTAACATTTATACCACCGGTGGCACCGAAACTTTCATTAAAGCTTTAGGTGTGGACGTGATCAAGGTAGAGGACCTGACCAGCTACCCGTCTATCCTGGGTGGCCGTGTAAAAACATTGCATCCTAAAGTGTTCGGCGGTATCCTGACCCGTCGTGGTTTAGAAGCCGATCAGCAGCAGATCGCCGAGTATCGAATCCCTGAGATAGACCTGGTTATTGTTGACTTGTACCCATTCGAAGAGACCGTTAAGTCGGGCGCCGGACAGGATGATATTATCGAGAAGATCGATATCGGCGGTATCTCATTGATCCGCGCAGCCGCTAAAAACCATAAAGATGTGGTGATCATTGCATCTAAAGATGACTACTCAGGTTTAGAGACCTTACTGAAAGAGCAGGAAGGCACTACTACTTTTGATCAGCGCCGTAAATTTGCTGCAAAAGCATTCAATATCTCATCTAATTACGATACTGCCATTTTCAATTATTTCAACCAGGAAGAAGGCATCCCGGCATTCAAACAAAGCATTATCGACGCTAAGACCTTACGTTACGGCGAGAACCCGCACCAACAAGGTGTATTCTACGGTAACCTGGATGCGATGTTCAATAACCTGAGCGAGAAAGGTAAAGAATTATCGTACAATAACCTGGTAGACGTTGACGCGGCCGTTGCCCTGATCGACGAGTTTACCGAGCCTACCGTGGCTATCCTTAAACATACCAACGCTTGCGGCGTAGCAACCCGTCAATTTATTAAAGAGGCTTGGATCGATGCTTTGGCTTGCGACCCGGTTTCAGCTTTCGGTGGTGTGATCATCACCAATACCGAGATCGATGCGGAGACCGCTTCTGAAATTGACAAGTTATTCTACGAAGTACTGATCGCGCCGGCTTATACAGACGAGGCTGTTGCTATCTTGACCGCCCGTAAAGGTCGTATCGTATTGGTACGTCAGCCAGTAGAGTTGCCACTGAAACAATTCAAGACGCTATTAAATGGCGTTATCGAACAAGATAAGGACCTGACCGTTGAAGGCCCGGCCGAAATGAAGACCGTTACCGTGCGCCAACCAAGCGAGCAGGAATTGAAAGACCTGTTCCTTGCTAACAAGATCGCCAAGAATACTAAATCTAACGCTATTGTATTGGTTAAGAACAATCAGATGCTGGCCAGCGGTGTAGGGCAAACCTCACGCGTTGACGCCTTAAGACAAGCGATCGAAAAGGCTGCATCATTCGGCTTCGACGTTAAAGGGGCATCGATGGCTTCTGAAGCTTTCTTCCCTTTCCCTGATTGTGTGGAGATAGCGGCTGAGGCAGGTATTGTTGCCGTGTTGCAACCGGGGGGATCTATCAAAGATCAACTGTCGGTAGATATGGCTAACCAAAAAGGTATCAGCATGGTGACCACCGGTGTGCGTCACTTTAAACACTAAGATCTCACCATAACCCCTCTCGCAAGGAGAGGGGTTTTTAATACATTAACCCTCAGGCGGCAACGTCTTTGGCGCGTGATAAATAACTAAACCCACACAATAATAATTTTAATTCAACGCTTTAAAGATCAGGCGATGAATAGAGATCATTAGACTTATTTTTAGCTAACTTTGCACACTATTTTAAACACACAGTAAATGGGTTTATTCAATTTTTTCACACAGGAAATAGCTATTGACCTGGGTACCGCAAATACCCTTATTATACATAATGATAAAGTTGTTGTCGACGAGCCGTCGATCGTAGCTTTTGACCGCACCACAAACAAAGTTATCGCCATTGGCCGCCAGGCTATGCAGATGGAGGGTAAAACTCACGATAATATCCGCACTGTTCGCCCATTGAAAGATGGTGTGATCGCCGACTTTAACGCCGCCGAGCACATGATCCGCGGTATGATCAAAATGATCAACCAGGGTAAAGGCTGGTTTTTCCCGTCGCTGCGTATGGTTATCTGTATCCCATCAGGCATTACCGAGGTTGAGAAACGCGCCGTGCGCGACTCGGCCGAGATAGCGGGCGCTAAAGAGGTTTACCTGATCCACGAGCCTATGGCTGCCGCGGTAGGTATCGGTATAGACGTTGAAGAGCCGATGGGTAACATGATCATTGATATCGGTGGTGGTACTACCGAGATCGCGGTTATTGCCTTATCGGGTATCGTTTGTGATCAGTCTATCCGCGTAGCGGGTGATAACTTCGACTCGGATATCGTTCAGTATATCCGTCGCCAGCACAACATCATGATCGGCGACCGTACGGCTGAAAAGATCAAGATAGAGGTTGGTGCCGCGTTGCCTGAGTTAGCTGATCCACCTGCAGATTTCGCTGTACAAGGCCGCGACCTGATGACCGGTGTGCCTAAACAGATCACCGTATCTTACACCGAGATAGCCCATTGCTTAGATAAATCTATCTCTAAAATAGAAGAAGCGATCCTAAAAGCGTTAGAGATCACCCCGCCGGAGTTATCTGCGGATATCTACCAAACAGGTATCTACCTGACAGGTGGTGGTGCATTACTACGCGGTTTAGACAAACGTATCGCTGCCAAAACTAAACTACCTGTACACGTAGCCGAAGATCCGCTTCGCGCCGTAGTACGCGGTACCGGCACGGCCCTTAAGAATATTGGTAACTTTAAGTTCTTAATGCAATAGAAAGATGCAAGGGCCAAGAATCAAGAAGCGAGACTTTTTTCTTTCTTGATTCTTGACTCTATACTCTTGATTCCCTGTCAAACTAAATAAGACATGCGCAACCTCCTGATATTTATCACTAAGTACAACGCATTCTTTCTGTTCCTGATATTTGAGGTTGGCGCGTTGGTTATTTATGGTAAATACAACTCGTTCCAAAAGGCAAGTCTGATCAATTCTACCAACGAGGTGACGGGGAACGTCTACGCCAAGTATAACGAGGCTGAACGCTATTTGTCGCTACAGCAGGTGAACGATCAGCTGGCTAAAGACAACGCAGCATTACGGGCCAAGCTGAAGTCATCGTTCTATATAGACACCCTGGCTAAGCGTATGGTTAACGATACGGTCTATCTCCAGCAATATGAGTACACCGTTGCCCGCGTGATCAACAATAGCGTTAATAAGCGCAATAACACCATTACCATCAACCGTGGTAGCGATGCTGGTATCCAGAAAAATATGGGGGTGATCAGTGATCAGGGTGTGGTCGGCATAGTTGTAATGGTCTCGAAACATTTTTCGATCGTGATGTCACTGCTACACAAAGAGACCTCATTTAGCGCAATGCTTAACGATGATAGGGTAAGGGGCACTATTAAATGGGCTGACAACCTGGACCCGCGCGTTGCGCAATTAGTAGATGTTAACAATAGCGCAAAGCCGCATATTGGCGAGTTGGTGGTAGCTTCGGATCAGTCATTATTCCCTACCGGTGTGCCTATTGGCCGGGTATCTAACCTGCGCACAAAAACAGGCGGCTTTTTCCTGAATATGGAGGTGACCCTATCTGTAGATTTTAGCAAACTGCAATACGTGTACGTGGTTACCAACCGCTTAAATAAAGAACAGACCGATCTGGAACTGAAGCAAAAAGATGAGCAGAACGATATTAATTAATTTGGTAAGGTTTGTTGTACTGGTATTGGTGCAGGTTTTCCTGCTCAAAAATATCACGCTGTACAGCTTGTCTATCCCGTATATCTACATCCTGTACATCCTTTTATTGCCTTTCGAGATACCGAACATTTTGCTTTTCCTGCTGGCCTTTTTAACAGGTCTTACGGTTGATGCTTTTTACGATACACCCGGACTGCATGCGGCCGCCTGCGTGCTGTTGGCTTTTGTAAGGATATTGTTCATCAATATTACGGTACAAAAAGAAGGTTTTGATAACGAACCCGAACCAACGCTTAGCGTTATGGGTTTCCGCTGGTTCTTTACCTACGCGTCCATCCTCACCTTATTCCATCATTTCTTCCTCTTTAATCTGGAAGTTTTCAGCATTAGCGAAATACAATATACCTTCACCCGTTTTATTATAAGTTCGGTTTTTACCGTATTTTTAATGCTGATCACCGGACTATTATTTTTCAGGAGAAAAGAACGTAAATGAACAGTTTTTTTGCGCGGCGCTACGTTGTTACCATCATTTTTGTTGTTATTGCCCTGGTCTTGCTGGCCCGGCTTTTCTATCTCCAGATCGTAGACGAAAAATACATCCTGCTGGCTAAAAACAACGTGGTGCGTACCCGCATCGTGTTCCCCGCCCGCGGACCGATCAAAGACCGCAACGGTATAGTACTGGTAGAGAACCAACCCGTTTACGATATCATGGTCACCCCGAAGCAGGTGAAGCCTTTTGACACCCTGGCCTTGTGCGATCTTTTAGGCATCGATATGAAAGGCTTCCGCCTGCGTTTAGCCAACGCCAAGATCAAGAACGGCGTTACACGTGCAACAGTGTTTGAGGGGCAGCTTTCGGGAGCGCTGTACGCGTCTTTGCAGGAACGCTTATATGAGTTCCCTGGTTTTGATGTACAGCTGCGTTCGGTACGCAGTTACCCCGATTCTATTGCCGCGCACTTTTTAGGTTATACCGATGAGGTGAAAAATTATGATATAGAGAAACACGGCGGCTATTACCACCCCGGCGATTATATTGGCAGGACGGGCGTAGAAAGCTCGTACGAAGAAGCGCTGCGCGGCCAACGGGGCGTGCAGAATTTGATGGTGGATAACAAAGGCATACCTAAAGGCAGATTTGCCAATGGGGCCTATGATACTGCCGCTGTTGCCGGGGAGCAACTGATATCATCGTTAGACAGCCGCATACAAAAATTGGGCGAACACCTGATGCAGAACAAAGTTGGCAGCATTGTGGCTATCGAGCCGTCATCGGGCGAGATATTGGCCTTTGTAAGTACTCCCGGATATAATCCCAACTTGATGGTGGGCCGTAACCATGGTAATCACTACATGGATATTCAGAACAGCCCAAATCACCGTTTGATGATACGCCCTATTCAGGCAACGTATCCGCCGGGGTCTTCCTTTAAGCCTTTAAGCGCATTGATAGCATTGCAGGAAGGGGTGATCACCAAACAAACCACTTACTTATGCCCGGGCAGGTATTTGGCCAACAATGGCAAGCCTAAGTGTACCCACGTGCATGGTCTGGTCAACTTAAGTTCGGCCATTGCCGAATCTTGCAATGGTTATTTTGCCATGGTGTACGAGAAGCTGATCAATGCCAGAGGAGCTAAAGCTACAGCTACAAGTTTAGATTATTGGGCAAGCAACGTTAATAAATTTGGGTTAGGCGTAAAGCTTGGGGTTGACCTTAATGGCGAGAAGCGCGGAAGGGTGCCCACATCCAAACTTTATAATAAATTTTATCCTAATGGCCAATGGCGCTCAAAAACCATACTTTCTAATGCCATCGGTCAGGGTGAGGTGGAAGCCACGATGCTACAATTGGCGAATGTAGAGTGCGCTATTGCCAATCGCGGGTTCTTTTATACCCCTCACCTGATCAAAGCTATAGGAGACAAAAAAGTGATCAAACCCGAATTTACGGTTAAACACGATGTTGGCGTCGATGCGCAATATTTTGAGCAGGTGATATTGGGGATGCAACAGGTTGTAGACTATGGTACAGCACGTGCATCCAAGATCCCCGGCATTATTATGTGCGGGAAGACCGGCACAGCACAAAATAGTGACCATAGCGGTAAGAACCACTCTGTGTTTGTGGCTTTTGCCCCGCGAGATACACCTAAGATCGCCATAGCAGTAATTGTGGAGAACTCCGGCGATGGTGGCACCTATGCCGCACCAATAGCAAGTTTTATGGTCGAGCAATATTTACGTGGAAAGATCACCCCTCGTGATGCCGGGCCGGGTTTTTCTGTCGATTATTACAGCGGCCTGAATTTGATGCCACAGCCAAAAGTGAAAGCGCCTGTTAAGCCATTGTCTCCAAAAGATTCGATAAAGCAAAAACTGATCGACAGTGCGGCCATGAAACAACGTGCACCCAAATCACCCGCAAACCGATCAAAGCCAATTACTATAGCCATGTTGCCCAAAAAGGAGGACCGCAAATGAGAAATGAGCAACGCAGTCTTTTTTTTAATGTTGATTGGTTGTTGATACTGATCTACGTTGCACTTTGTATGATCGGTTGGTTCAATATCCGGGCGGCAGTTTTTGACCCCGAACACACCAGTTTATTTGATACCCATACTCGCTACGGCAGCCAGTTCATCTTTTTGATAGTGGCTTTCGTGGTCGGTACTGTCATCTTGCTATTAGAGAGCCGCTTTTTAAGCGCCCTCGCGCCAACTTTTTATGTAGCGACGGTGTTGCTTTTGATCCTGGTATTGGTAATAGGCCGCAACGTGGGTGGTAATCAAGCCTGGATAGATATAGGCGGTGGTTTCCGTTTGCAACCATCAGAATTTGCCAAATATTCTACGTGTTTACTGCTGGCCCGTTATTTAAGCGGCGTTAATATCAAGGTGACCGAGATCAAATCGTTCCTCATTGCAGGCGGTATCATCCTGTTGCCAATGCTCCTGATTCTAAAACAGCCGGATGCGGGGTCTACACTGGTATTCTGCTCATTGATATTTGTGCTTTACCGCGAAGGGTTGTCGCCATTGTTCCTCATTATTTTCGGGTTATTGGCGGTGCTGTTCGTGTTGTCGTTATTGGTGGTTAACCAATGGTATCTCATAGCAGGCATTATGACGGCAGGCTTGTTGCTCATCTGGTTTGTAAAGCGTAACAGGGCCTTAGCGCTTTGGGTATTGCTGGGGACGTTGCTGAGCGTCGGGTTCGTATTTGTGATCAGGCCGCTTTATACACATGGCCTGCAGTCTCATCAGCGCGAACGTATAGATCTGGTATTAGGCCTTACCAACGATACTAAACACGTAGGTTATAATCAAAATCAATCCAAGATTGCCATCGGTTCCGGAGGTATGTGGGGTAAAGGCTATTTGCAAGGGACGCAAACCAAATACTCCTTTGTACCCGAACAAAGCACCGACTTTATCTTTTGTACGGTAGGCGAGGAGTGGGGCTTTGCCGGATCCATTGTGGTAATAGGTCTGTTCCTGTTCTTGCTGCTCAGGATCATCCACGTAGCCGAACGCCAGCGATCGCCATTCTCGCGCATATACGGTTACGGCGTAGCCTCGGTCATCTTTTTCCACTTCTTCATCAACATCGCCATGACGGTGGGCTTTATGCCCGTGATCGGTATCCCGTTGCCGCTGATCAGTTATGGTGGATCATCATTGTTAAGTTTTACGATCCTCATCTTCACATTGATCAAGCTGGACTCGAACCGGATGGGGATAGTTTAGGACGAGGTAAAAGGTGAGAGGTCAAAGGCGAAAGGTCTTTGATCATGACAACTATAAATAGAAAAAGGTCAAAAATGAGATAATGCGTAACGCAAACCTTTCACCTTTGACCTCTCACCTTTAACCTCAAACTACAAATACCTTCTCCTTAACAGGTCATAAAACTTATCGGCAGTGGCTTGCTTATCAGCCCAGTTGTTTTTGGTAGCGTAGCTGCCATTCAAAAAAGCTTGTGCTTCTTCAAGCGACTTATAACGGTTCAGGATATCGATAGCTTCGCTGTAGGCCAGGCTGTAGCCGTTGAACAGGTCTTTCACGTAAAGTAATTTATCATTCAATGATATCGCTGACTTCAGGTCAGCGATAGGCTTGCCTGCTAAATGCTCAGGTACGCGTCCTGCATTTAATTGAGCAGACATGCGCTCATTCAGCGTCATCACATGGTCCTCAGGAACGGCGATCACCGTATGTGGTTGCGATGCAATTATCGGCTCCGGTTGTGCGGTGATCACTTGCGCGGTAATGGCCTCTTGAACTACCGGCTCGGGTTTTGCCGTTTGTGCAACTACAGGCTCAGGCACTACTGGTCTGATCGGTTCCATAACCGACTCCGGTAACGCCGGTTTTACTACTTCGATAAAAGGCTCGGGTTTCTGAGCTTCTACTTTTATCGGCTCCGGTTCTGCAACAGGTGCTTGTCGAGTGGTCGGTTCTTCAATTTCCTCTTCGTCCTCGTCCCAATCCTCGCCAATATCTTCTAAAGATAATTCGTGACGGATCTGCTCAGGTCCTGCAACTGGCTCAGGTTCCGGTTCAGGAACAACTTCAGGGTTTCTGGGTATCTCGAACTCGATCACATGCGCGTCGGCATCGTCCTCTGGTTTTATCGGTGTAAAGAACGATGGTTCAGGAGTGCGCTTTTCTTCTTCGACCACAGGCTCCGGCGTAGCAACCTCGGGTAATAATTCAACAACCGGCGCAGGCGGTAAGGCCGCGACAACAGGCTGCTCTTTAGCAAGCGATGCATTCACTTTACGCAGTATCTCTATATGGCCCGACAAAAATTGGGCGTTGGCGGCCATCAGTTCTAATTCAAGATCGTTATTGAGTTCTCCGGTGGTAAGCAAATATTGGTACTGGTCGTTCAGCTCTGCCACAATGCCGCCTATCTTCTTAAAAACTTCCTGTTGCTTCATGGGGTATAAATTGGTATCTGCATCTCAAAAGTAGTATTAAATTGTGATATTTGCAGGCTGTAATTGGTAACGATGCTGTTTAACGAAGACGTATTTAAGCGAAGAAGCGAGCTCGGCGGGAGCATAGAGGTAGTGTGCGGATCCATGTTCTCGGGCAAGACCGAAGAGCTGATACGCCGCCTGCGCCGCGCCCAGATAGCTCGCCTGAACGTGGAGATATTTAAGCCCCGTACCGATACCCGCTACCACGAGACCGAAGTGGTATCGCATAACCAAAACTCTATCCCGAGTACCCCCGTAGAAAACTCATCAGCCATCTTATTATTGGGCAGCCATGTGCAAGTAGTAGGCATTGATGAAGCCCAATTTTTTGACGATGAGTTACCTTACGTTTGCAACAGATTGGCGAACAAAGGTGTACGTGTGATCATTGCCGGTTTGGATATGGACTTTCAGGGTAAGCCTTTTGGTCCGATGCCTGCCCTAATGGCCATGGCTGAGTCGGTGACAAAGGTACACGCTGTTTGTGTGCGATGCGGTAACCCGGCCTTATATTCCTATCGATTAGTGCCGAGCGATACCAAGATCCTGCTGGGCGAAAAAGAAAGCTACGAACCACGCTGCCGCCAATGCTACGAGTTAGACGGTTTGGTTTAATGCTCGATATAGCCTGAGGCTCTGCAATTCAATTATTTTTTACAAAAATTGCCTTTCACGCAAACAAAAGGCAGGGTGTTAGCTGTTTATAGCATATACCGTTGTCGCCACTGCTATCATCGGTATCCGCTTACAGATCTAATTGTTTAAGAACATCATGGCTAAGAAAATACTGATAATTGAGGACGACAGGGATATCAGAGAAACTATAACCTACGCGTTAGAAGACGCGGGTTATGAAGTTGTATCGTCCGAAGATGCCGGTATATTAAAGTCGCTTGATAAGCTTAAACCCTCATTGATCCTGCTTGATAATTGGCTTACTGACTGGAAAAGCGATGCCAACGGTCAGCAACTCTGCAAAGAACTTAAGACCGACCCCAAGACCAGTCATATCCCGGTAGTTATCGTATCAGCCGTAAGCAACATCCGCGAAATAGCCGAAGCCGGACAGGCCGATGGTTATCTTAAAAAGCCTTTTGATCTAATCGATCTGAATGCGGTGGTGGAGAAGTATGCGTTGTAGGAGGGAAAAATCGGAACAACCAATCATGAAAATGCACGTCATTGCGAGGAACGAAGCAATCTCTACACCCAGAGGTCCGCTTTGCAATTCGCTCTGCTAACGTAGAGATTGCTTCGTTCCTCGCAATGACGAGGTAGAGAAGGTAACTCACATTTCCTACCAATTCAGTCTACAAATAAGCATCGATTTTTGTAGTTTTGCGCCTTATTTCGCGGATAAACTACTATGGACTATCAATTTAAGAAAATAGAGCAGGATTGGCAAAAGTTTTGGGCCGATAACCAAACGTTCAAAGCCGACAACAACTCTGACAAACCCAAATACTATGTGCTGGATATGTTCCCTTACCCTTCGGGGGCGGGGTTGCATGTGGGCCACCCGCTGGGTTATATCGCCTCTGATATTTTTTCGCGCTATAAAAGGCTGAAAGGCTTTAACGTGCTGCACCCAATGGGTTACGACTCGTTCGGTTTGCCGGCCGAGCAATATGCTATACAGACCGGTCAGCACCCGGCTATCACTACCGAGACCAATATCGCCACTTATCGCCGTCAATTGGATCAGTTAGGTTTCTCTTTCGATTGGAGTCGCGAAGTGCGCACCAGCTCGCCTGACTACTACAAGTGGACACAGTGGATCTTTATGCAATTGTTCAATAGCTGGTATAATAAAGATGCAGACAAGGCAGAGTCGATCGCTAAACTGGTAGCTCATTTTGATCAGAACGGTTCGGCAGGCGTTAACGCTGTTTGCGATGAAGAAGTAGCATCATTTACAGCTGATGAGTGGAAAGCCAAGACCAACGAAGAACAACAAGCCGAATTATTAAAATACCGACTGACCTACCTGCGCGAAAGCACCGTGAACTGGTGCCCGGCCTTAGGTACAGTATTGGCTAACGATGAGGTGAAGGACGGCTTTAGCGAGCGCGGCGGTTTCCCTGTCGAGCAAAAGAAAATGAACCAGTGGAGCATGCGCATCAGCGCATACGCCGAGCGTTTATTGCAGGGTCTGAATAATATCGATTGGCCTGAGCCGCTAAAAGAAATGCAACGCAATTGGATCGGTAAAAGCACCGGTGCGTCTGTGCGGTTCCCATTGGCTGATGCTTCTGTGGACTATATCGAAGTGTTTACAACTCGCGTTGATACCATCTTTGGGGTTACCTTTGTGGTACTTGCTCCTGAGCATGAATTGGTAGCCGAGTTGACCACGCCTGAACAAAAACAAGGTATAGAAGCCTACATCACTCAAACTAAAAAGAAAAGCGAACTTGACCGTATGTCGGATACCAAAACGGTATCGGGCGCATTCACCGGTAGCTATGTGACCAACCCGCTTAACGGCGAGAAGATCCAGATCTGGATAGCTGATTACGTATTGGCAGGTTACGGTACCGGCGCGGTAATGGCCGTACCATCGGGCGATCAGCGTGATTATTTGTTCGCCAAGCATTTTAACTTGCCGATAGTACCGATAATCGATATCCAAAACATCGAGACCGAAGCCGACCCGACCAAGGAAGGTAAATACATCAATTCCGATTTCATCAACGGGTTAGACTATAAGAACGCAACCGCGACTGTAGTAGCCAAATTGGAAGAATTAGGTTTAGGTAAAGCCAAGATCAACTACCGCATGCGCGACGCCATTTTTGGCCGTCAGCGTTATTGGGGCGAGCCGGTGCCGGTGTATTTTAAAGACGACCTGCCACACCTGATCAGCGAAGCAGAATTGCCACTATTATTACCCGAAGTAGATAAATACCTGCCGACCGAAAGCGGCGAACCGCCATTAGGCCGTGCGACCGATTGGAAACACCCTGATGGTGAATACGAACTTTCGACCATGCCTGGTTGGGCCGGAAGCAGCTGGTATTGGTATCGCTACATGGATGCCCATAATGCTAACGAATTTGCCTCTAAAGACGCGATCGCGTACTGGAAAGACGTGGATCTGTACATCGGCGGCAGCGAGCATGCTACCGGTCACCTGTTGTACAGCCGTTTCTGGAATAAGTTTATGAAAGACCTTGACCTGGTGGTTGAGGAAGAGCCTTTCAAAAAACTGATCAACCAGGGGATGATACAGGGGAGGAGTAATTTTGTGTATCGTTTGGTAGATGCAGAAGGTCGCGGTACAAATACCTTCGTTTCTAACGGCTTAAAAGGCGACCATAAAACGTCAGCGTTGCATGTAGACGTCAATATCGTTGATAATGATGTTCTGAATATCGAGAAATTTAAAGCATGGCGCGAAGAGTATGCCGATGCTGAATTCATCTTAGAGAACGGCAAATACATCTGTGGTGTCGAAGTTGAAAAGATGTCAAAATCTAAATTCAACGTGGTTAACCCGGATGACCTGGTAGAGCGTTACGGTGCCGATACCCTGCGCATGTACGAGATGTTCTTAGGCCCGCTGGAGCAAAGCAAGCCTTGGAATACCAACGGTATCGAGGGTGTGTTCAAGTTCTTGCGTAAATTCTGGAAGCTGTTCCACAATAACGATTGGGAGTTCAACGTGTCTGACACTGAGCCGAGCAAAGCCGAATTGAAAGCCCTGCACAAGATCATCCGCAAGGTAGAGGAAGATGTAGAGCGTTTCTCGTTCAATACATCGGTATCCAGCTTTATGATCGCCGTTAACGAGCTGACCGATCTGAAATGTAACAAGCGCGCCATCCTGCGAGAGTTGGTGGTGGTGTTATCACCATACGCCCCGCACATTTGCGAGGAGTTATGGGTGTTATTAGGCAATCCGGCAGGTAGCTTATCGCACACGGCTTATCCAAAATATAACGCATCGTATATGATAGAGGATGATTTCTCGTACCCGATATCTATCAACGGCAAAACCAAAACTAACCTGAACATCGCCTTAAGCATGGATCCGGCAGCGGTTGAGGCCTACGTACGCGAGCATGCCGATGTACAGAAATACTTAGCCGGCGCTCCGATCAAAAAAGTGATCGTAGTGAAAGGCAGGATCGTGAATATTGTGATCTAAGGTTGATCCTTTTAAGACTTACGAAGTTTTCAAAACTTCGTAAGTCTGTCTTTATACCAAAAGCGGGGCGCTCTCATCGAACGCCCCGCTTTTCTTTTTATTTGAACTTGCTGCGCAGTGCGGCAAGTTTGATCGCCATGTCGGTCTCAACCTCCGGCTTTTGGTTAGATCTGTTTTGCGAACGGTTCTGGTTTTGATTACCTCCGCCACTTTGCCTGCGGTCGTCCGGGCGGCGCTCTTGTTGTTTAGGACGCGGTTCGTTCTCTTTCATGCTTAGCGAGATACGCTTGCGGCTTTCGTCAACTTCGGTCACGGTCACCTCTACGCGTTGGGCTACTTTCAACACCTCGTTAGGGTCTTTAATAAAACGGTTAGTGATCTGACTTAAATGCACCAAACCGTCTTGGTGAACACCAATATCCACAAATGCACCAAAGGCTGTAATATTAGTAACGATGCCCGGCAACTTCATGCCCACCTTCAGATCACCGATGGCGTTAACACCATCTGTAAAGCTGAAGGTCTCGAACTGCTCACGCGGATCACGGCCCGGTTTGGCCAACTCAGCCATGATATCATTCAGGGTAGGCAAGCCAACCGTATCACTGATGTATTTTTGCAGCGGGATGCTTTTACGTAGCTCTGCATCGCTCATCAGGCTTGCTACGGTGCAACCTTTATCCTTAGCCATTTGTTGCACCAATGCATAACGCTCGGGGTGAACGGCACTTGCCTCTAATGGGTCCTCCGTATTGCGGATACGTAAGAAACCGGCAGCTTGCTCAAACGCCTTATCGCCCAAACGCGGCACTTTCTTCAACTCGCTGCGGCGTTTAAAGGCACCGTTCTCGTTACGGTAGGTGACAATGTTCTGCGCCAATTGCGGACCAAGACCCGATACATAAGCTAACACTTGCTTACTTGCGGTATTCAGCTCCACACCAACTGCATTGACACAGCTGATCACCGTGTCATCCAACGATGTTTGCAGTTTATTCTGGTCCACATCGTGTTGGTATTGGCCAACGCCTATCGATTTAGGGTCTATCTTAACCAACTCGGCCAATGGATCCATCAACCTTCTGCCGATAGATACCGCGCCACGCACGGTCACATCCTTATCCGGGAACTCTTCGCGGGCAACGTCAGATGCGGAATAGATCGACGCACCACTTTCGTTAACCATCACAATGGTCACACCCGGGATATTCAATTTACGCACAAAGGCTTCGGTCTCGCGGCCGGCGGTACCGTTGCCAATGGCTATCGCTTGTATCTTATATTTATCAACCAAAAACGGAACGGTCTTCTCAGCCTCTTTAGCCTGACCTGCTCCCGTATGCGGGAAGATGGCGGTATACTCTTCTAACTTACCCTGCTCATCTAAACAAACAACCTTACAACCCGTACGGAAGCCCGGGTCTATCGCCATTACACGTTTCTGCCCAAGCGGTGCTGCTAACAATAACTGGCGGGCATTCTCGGCAAATACACGTATCGCCTCTTCGTCGGCGGCCTTTTTGGTCATCAGGCGTACCTCGGTCTCCATGGATGGTTTCAGCAAGCGCTTGTAACCATCGCCAATGGCTAAACGCACCTGGTCCGACGATGAGTTATTACCCTTCACAAACTCACGGTCCATCAATGCGATGGCTTCATCCTCGGGTGGTTGCAGGTCAAGGTAAAGCACCTCTTCTTTCTCACCGCGGCGCATGGCCAAAACCCTGTGCGACGGTGCCGACTTCACCGGCTCGGTCCAGTCAAAATAGTCCTTATATTTTATTCCCGACTCTTCTTTACCCGGCGCAACTTTAGACTGAAAAGTACCTTTCTCAACAAACAAGGCACGCACCTGCGTACGCACCTCAGCGTTCTCGCTGATCTGCTCGGCAATGATATCGCGGGCACCGGCAAGGGCTTCCTCTATCGAGTTGACACCTTTTTCGGCGTCGATATATTTTTCGGCTTCCAGTTGCAGATCAACTCGGTTCTGGTCAAACACCAGGTCGGCCAATGGTTGCAGGCCTTTCTCGCGCGCTTTGGTAGCACGTGTTTGGCGTTTAGGGCGGTAGGGCAGGTAGATGTCCTCTAACAGCACCATGGTTTCGGCCTCGTTAATGGCTTTCTCCAACTCGGGCGTCAATTTACCCATATCGGTCAGCGATTTTAGGATAGCCTCACGGCGTTTATCCAGATCGCGCAGTTGCTGCACACGGTCGCGGATGGCGGCCACCTGTACCTCATCCAGGCTGCCCGTCAGCTCCTTACGGTAACGGCTGATGAAAGGGACGGTAGCGCCCTCGTCTAACAGGGCAATAGTGGCGGTCACCTGTTTATCGGTAATGGCCAGTTCGGTTGCTATCTTATGGTGATGAGCGGTCATAAATTCAATTTTGCAGATGCGAAGATGAGGCGATCCCGTTTAAAAACCAAAGTTTGTGGAAAGTATAATGGCTGTCTGAACCGCTGATCCGAATGATCACCTTAATTTCGCTGATCGGCGGAATATGAGGATGTGAATTGCGGTGTTTAATGTTCTGAGTCTTTGCAAACATCACCGATCCCAGCGGGATCTCGTGTTAATAGCAGGCGCGCAACAAGAGAAATGGCTCCGTAGGTGCCTCGTATTATTCTGCCCGACCCATAATCAGAAAACGAACGGTCCCGTCTTTCATCGGCACCGGTAGCCCCGCTCTCTGTCCAAGTTTTGCCCCGGCCCACGATGCCTCCCCTCACGCAAAAGCTTTCCCGCCGATCGGGTTTAGGTTGAACGGTTTGTGCTTTGTCCTGCTTTATGTTTACCTGGCTCCGCTGGAGCCTTTTGATATTGGGTAGGTGACAGGCTATTAACACGCGATCCCTCCGGGATCGTACGGCGGACGAACCGAATCATATTAACTAAAAAGTCAGCGCAAATTGGTGTAATAATTAATTAGAAGTAAAATAATTAAACCCTTTCGCTTGCGTTTATGCTTCGTTACTAACAGATTAGATCACTGTCAGTTAATAGTTAATAAAAAAGCAGGCCGGGTCGGGTGGGTTGTGAGCGCCTGCTTTTTTTGTTTCTTTTTCTTGTTCATCATCTGTTTTCCATTCCCATTCTTTTAGATCTTCGTCAAAGAAAATGTCTGGGATCACCAGCGCATCATCCGCGTTTTTAGCCATTTCTTTAAAATCTTCTGTCCGTCTTTCACGATTGTCTTCTTCGATTTTACTCATAATATAATTCATTACGCCGTCGCTCCGCTGCAGCCGAGCGACGGCAAGTAGGTTTTGTACCTACCAGTTTACCACCACCTTCACCCCATCCGGATTATTGTCAAATCCCAGGAATAAAGTATTAGATGAAGCATCCCAAGTCGACTTTACCTCTACGTCAGCGCCTTTGCTATCCGTCAACTTAATACTTTTTGCTTGTGCGGGTAATAATATCCGCATGGCATTAATAGTATTGGCCGGGCTTTTAGCGGTAAAGTTGTACTGCTTGCCCGATACGCTTTCCTCATAGATACGGGCGGCGGTGGCTAATACCTGCGGCTTGCCTTTATTGGGTGCGCGTTTTACATTGTACAGGTACGCTTGCTCGCCGGGGTTTACGATTTTCTCTGCCAATACTGGTAACTCGGGATCGAACAAGTCTATCACCGGGCCCTTAACAACGTATGGTTTGGTATCCTCGTTCTCGTTCAGTACAGCGACGATATCGTACGGACCGCGCTCTAAGTACAGGTTGTTCTTGATGATCAGCTTACCGGCTTTGCCGTCTATCTCATAGGCTTGTTTAATAGTATTCAGGTAGTTGGCATCTTTACCCGCTTGCATGGCAAAGTCTTTAGGGTTATCGCGCATCACATGCACCGCGCCTGCGCCTACTTTGTATTTACCTGCTTTGGCGTCCTGATCTATGCCCAATGCCTTAAACAAATGCTGCGATGGCGCTTTAAAGGTATTGCCCTTGGTGTTCCACCATTCGTAAACGCTTTGGTAGGGGTCGTCGTCTTTACCGGCGTAGATCAGTACGCCACCTTTTTTAACCCAGGCAGCCAGTTGATCATGCACTTCGGCGGCATGCGGTTTCATGTTAGAATAGCTTACTACCAATACTTTGATGTCTTTTAAAGTGGCGGCATAACCCAGGTTTTCCATGTGGACGGTCTGCACCGGGATGCCGCGTTTTACCAACGGTAAGGTCTGCCCGTAAAAGATCGAGAACTGCGGATCCTCGAAACCATTGTGCGTAGGAAAACGCTGGAACATCAGCGAATTACCCATCAGCACGCCGATGCCGTTAACGCCGGTCACTTTATTGGGGGATGCAGGTATATCGTTCAGCGAGTTCACCATCACTTGCATTTGGGTGGAATAGAATTTAGGGATGTATACGCTCGAATCGGTATTGGCCAATTTGTATTTGCCGGTGTAGATACGCTCGGGCCACGGCATCACCTCGTAATTGGCCACCATGGGGTACAATAATTTAGCGGTGAACGTTGCCTGATAGTTGCGCTTGTAATCGGCCCAATCGCGGTGTGCGTCCTCTATCGGGTCGGTCAAAAAGAATAGTTTACGTTTAGTAGGGGCGGTCATGGAAACCATCGAACCATATTCAAGGAACGCATTCTCGAATACGCGCTCTTTACGTTGCCCGTTAAAGTAAGTCGGTTCACGCGAGGTACCCGTCCATACTTGTGCAATGTAACCGTCTATACTCGGCAGCGATGCTAAACTCGCCTCCGGACTAACGATCTGCCACGATGAATAATTCACCAGCGAGTGTGTCGGTATGTAAACCTTTACCTCGGTGCCTTTGCTTTTGGCGTAGGCCTTGGCATATTCAGATACCTCTTTAATGCAACGATAGTAAAGCTGGTATTTTAATTTGCTGGACAGGTAGGTGTTCTCCGCACTTTCATGCTGAGGTTTCCAGGCAAAGCCATAAAACTTCTGCCATTCCTCTTTAAATGCTTCGCTATAACCACCGCGCATCCAAAACTCGGGTTCTTCTAAAAATATCTCCTTGATGCCTACATCTATCACCCGTTTCATTACGCCCTCCTGCATGTATTTGATAAAGGACTCGGTCGGCACAACATACGGTACATTTACGCCGTGCATAATGGGTTTGCCATTGCGCTCTACCTGTGCCAGATCAAGGTGGTTCTTTCCGTCCCATTTGCCGGTGAAAAAATCCGAATAGCTACCCCAGGCAATGCCGGTCATGAAGGCGGTCTGATAGCCATGGTCGCGCCAGCTTTGTACGCGCTGCTCAAAGGTCATATCGCGACGGTCGTTAGTGCCGTAAACAATGGCCACGTCAGAGCGGACATCTATAGCCGGACTCCATGGTGCGCCGGTCTGGAAGGTGGTTTTTTGCGGTAACGATGCAGTTTTGCTTTGCGCGAAGGCAGTAACAGCGGCAGTTGCTAATAGGGTAGCAAGTAAAATTCTTTTCATAGCGGTGGTTTGTACTTGCCAATGGATAAGCAAGCGGATAATAGGGAACTGTTTAAAAGGAACTGTGCAGACAAGTTAGCTATTTTGCTACTTGTTTATACAAGATGTGGTGTGTAATTATTTCTTTACGATGAAAGGACCTCAACGTATCGGGATATACAAATATACTAACAAGTTTAGTAAAATGCATTTTTATTTTAAATAATAGATCAGCCTCTGACCACCTCCTTCGACGCGGCTACCTTATTCCGCTTCTCCATCTCCTCTTCGTAGATCAGCAAAATGAATTTGATATCGTCATCGAACTTACCCACCTCCTTAGCGGGGAAACCGTAATAAGGGGAATTGATATTAACCCTTGGACCAGCCTCGCCAACATAAGGAGAATTGATCCCGACCGACCAAATCATGCTTGCCGACGACATTAACAGGTTAGGAGCATTAACATTTAGAGACGCACCGATACCTAAGGCAACGCGCCCCACTGCACCATCAGGCGCTTTAGTGAAATAGAAATTCTTAAGCAGTTGATTCCAGCTCAATACGTCAGCCTGGGCGTTCATCTGTATCTCTACAGCGCCGTATTTGCCATCCTCTTTGCCGAACTTCTCCATCGCTTTTGCGGGGTTTAGCCATTTGATGTCCCTAAAGTCCATCTTGTCAAGAGTGTAGATCGATAGCGGGTCTGCCACCTTACCATTAACGGTCAACACGGGCCGCTTGTCCAGCGAATCGATCCGTTGATAAGGTAGCTTTTGGGCTATGGTCATTCCCGACCATAGCAGTAGTAACAGGAGAGGTAAGAGCGTCCTCATGGCTTGTACATTTTAAAGTGTTCGTTATCGCCATAGCCATTAACGGCGCCTTGCAGGTAGTGCAGTATCCTGCCCTCTGCAGATTTGTAAGCGCGATTATAAATGTGCATAACCACGATCATTGGGTTAGGTCTGGCGCTTGATACAGGCGGCTTGTCGACGGTTATGCCTGCCAGGCGGCTTTTATGGAACACCAGGGTTTTGGGGTGTTGGATGGCTTCATAGCCCGACATGCCATCCGACCCCGAGGTCATAGCAAATTTTTTCACTACGGAATCGACATTGTACATCTCCAAAACCTGATCGTAATTGATTTGCCCGGTCCGGTCTTTCATCTCTATCACAAAAACGCTATCGCCGCTGGCGGCATCTATATTCAGCTCTTTTTTGGCCGATGCCCCGACCGCGAATTTGATGGCATCTATCCCTTTTGGATCCAGGTAGTGTACGGAATGCGGGTTGATCTCTCTGTCGCCCAAAAATAGCCGGATATGCTTTTGCGCCGATGCTGTCAGCGCGAATAGTAAGGTCAAAAAGATGGTCAGCAGGTTTTTCACTCGGTCAGGTTAATTGGTAGGGCAAGATATGCATTATGAACAAAATGATAATGCCTTTATCTTTTTATTATTTTAGACCGATCAATTACACCCACCATGAAAAGATCGCTCATCAAAATATTCACATTTGCCATGCTGATAGGTGTCAGCCTAAACACATCAGCCCAAAGCCAACTCATCAAAAACTTAAAAGCCGGCAGGCCACAAACATTGGTTACCTACGGCACAAGCTTAACGGCAGCGGTAGGAGGAAAGGCTTGGGTAGATTCGGTTCACAAGGCGCTGAGCAAGCAATATCCCGGACTGTTAAAGACCGTCAACGCTGCCAAGAGCGGCATGTGGAGCACCTGGGGCGTTCAGCATTTGGAAGATAGCGTGATCAAAAAAGCACCCGACGCGGTGTTAATGGAGTTTGGCATGAACGATGCCTTTATGAACTATAAGACCAGCGTTGATGTAGCGCGCCTGAACCTCAACTACACCATCGACCGTATCAAACTGGCTAACCCCAGTTGCGAGGTGATCCTGCAGATCATGAACATCCCGCTGGATAAACATGCCGAGCAGCGGCCCGATCTATTGGCCTATTATCAGATGTATCGCGAGGTAGCTAAAAAGCGCAAGTTATTGCTGATAGACCATTACCCGCATTGGAAAGCCCTGCTGGATAAAGGGCGCGACGAATATCTGAAAGCAGTATCAGACGGCATCCACCCGGATGTGATACCCTCTACAAACATCATCGCCCCATATGTGCTGGAGCGATTGAATGATAAGCCATAAATGTGCGGGAATAATTAATCCTCGATCTTCTCGATACCGAAACCTGTAAGGTCCTTTGGTGGCAGCGGTTTCTTATCCTTCTTTTTGGTGAACTTACCAATGAAGTTAGATACCTTACCCCAAACGCCGGTCACGTTATCCTCGCTGATGTAGTGTGATGCTTTTTGCGAAGCTAAGCCCACCAACGTTTTTACGATGAAGTTGGAATTTCTGAACAAGGTCTTGTTCAAAGCCAGTGGCAATACAAAGCGCGACACGATACCAAGCAGATCCTGCTTTTTAACGGCGTCTGTCGCGGCCGACTTTGGGAAGATAGATAAGACAGCATTGAATATGGCGCCAGGTCCGTTAAAGCGTTCACCTAAAGCTTTTTGTTGCACAACCTTTACCCCCTCTAAGCGGGCTATCTCGGCTTGCAATTCCTCTATGTTAGTAATTGAAAGGTCCATGGTTGCAGATTATTTGAAAAGTTTCTTGATCAGTATATTAACGATAGGGCGCTCGAAGTTCTTTTTAAAAGTGATCATCAGCACCACGGCCAGGGCATAGCCCAAGGCTACACAACCAAATCCTTTCCATTCAGAATGGAATACTTCAGCCAGGAAAAATGCAAGGGTGATACTGGCGAACAGCACCACGCTCAACGCCGCCAATATCATAACAATATCTACAGCTATGCTCGCTACTATGGACGATCCTTTTTGTATCGCCTTTAAACGCGTCAACTTAAGGTAGGTCTCTACGTATTCTTTCACCTGATCAATGATCGGCGGCTGTTCTTTTTTGTCGGTTTCTTCCATAACGGAAATAGGGGTAGATGTGTATAACATCCCTTATCGCTACCTGTATGGCAACAATAGGGATGTTATGAGTTCAATTTATATTCAGGCGTGTTCCAGGTCGTCCTGATACTCGTCCTGGGCACCGCTAACTTTAGATTTGATGCTGTCCACCACGCGATCTTTTAAACCTACCAGGTTATCGATCTCTTTAGCGGCGGTCTCTTTGATAGTATCGCCAAGGTTCTTTAACGATTCGCCAAGTTTGTCTCTTGTTTCGTCTCCTTTGTCTGGTGCAAATAAAATGCCCAGGGCTGCTCCTGCCGCTAATCCGGCCAGCAGTGCAACAACTACCTTTGTGTTATCGTTCATAGTTATATAATTTTTAAGTTGAATAATTGTTTTAAAAGGTTTGCTTTTCTGTAAAGATCGGTAACGTATATTGTTTAAACGTTAAGGCCACCGTCAAATTATGGTTAATTTTGGTTTTAACACAATTATCGCATTTTATTTTAATTATAGAAAGAGGGAGTAATGTGTGAGCGTAATTGCCATATCGGCTAACGACCATAGCGAATCCCTCCTCGGGGAGGTGCGGGAAAGGTGATGCTGAAAAGGCAGGGAGGGGTTGGGCTGCTCTGCTTTTCGACTAACCCCTCCCTGCTACCGCTCTTGGCCAACGCACCCCTCCCCAAGGAGGGATTTAGAAGATCCCCCTTCCCCCTCACTTCTTGATCTACATCAACTTTTATCCTTGCCCCGCGCTATACCTTTGTGTCAACAAAAACAAAAAGGAGAACATACATCATGGCTAACACCGTATTACATAAAGCCGATACCCGTGGCTTTGCAGATCATGGCTGGTTAAAAAGTTACCACACTTTCAGCTTTGCAGGTTATTACGAACCTTCACGCATCCATTTTGGCGCGCTGAGGGTATTGAATGACGATAGTGTGGCCGGCGGCGGTGGTTTTGGTAAACACCCGCACGATAATATGGAGATCATCAGCATACCGTTAGAAGGTGCCTTAGAACATCAGGACAGTATGAGCAACGTGGCCACCATTAAAAATGGCGACATACAGGTAATGAGCGCCGGTACCGGTGTACAGCATAGCGAATACAATAAGAATACCGACGAGCACGTAAAATTCCTGCAGATCTGGGTATTCCCTAACAAACGTAATGTGGAGCCAAGGTACGATCAGGTGACTTTAAACCCGGCCGACCGCCACAACCAATTGCAGCAAGTGCTGTCACCTAATGCTGATGATGCCGGTGTGTGGATCCATCAAAATGCCTGGTTCCATCTGGCCGACTTTGATAAAAGTATCAGCACCGAATACAAGATCAAAGGTGCAGGTAACGGCGTTTACGTATTCATTTTAAAGGGCGACGTAAAAGTAAACGACCAGTTGCTGAATACCCGCGATGGTTATGGTATTTGGGATGTGGATGGTTTCAGCATTACTGCCGAAAGCGATGCCGAGTTTTTGCTGATGGAAGTACCTATGGAATTTAAGTACTAATGGAAAAGGTACAGATATTGGTGCTTTGCAATAACGCCGAGATATTGCCCATTGTGATGAGGCTGATAGATACCAACCCCGACTGGCAAGCCACCGGCGCGGCTGATGAAGAGCAAGGTCTGTCCTTGTTCAACCAGCGGCCGTTCGATCTGGTGCTGTTGGGTAGCGGGATGGATCAGGCCACCGAGCATAGGTTGACGCCGGTTTGCATAGCCATCAATCCAGAGGTAAAATTTGTTCAGCATTACGGCGGGGGTAGTGGATTGCTAAAGGCTGAAATATTGGGAGCCCTGGGTTAGCCCGGTCGATAAAAATACAATTCACTCAAAAACAACAAAGCCCTCTGTGTGATAAACACGGAGGGCTTTGTTGTATGATGCCAATTCTTTATGATCTTGGCGGCGGAACTTTAGGTAACGACTTACGGATCTGGTACAGTATTTCGCTCAGACCATTTGTTTTGATCTCGAATACCGTCGATAGCATCATGCCCAATTTGTCTTTGGTGAAACCCTTGCCGGCCATCCATTCCAGGTAGCTGATGGGGATATCGGCCAGGATAGTGCCTTTGTATTTGCCGTAGGGCATACGCATCTGCACGATCTCGATCAGTATTCTTGGGTCGGGTTGTGGTATCTCTTGCACGGGGGTAAAGCTAATACTAAAGCGGTTCAGTTTTCCGTTTGTTGATAACATCAGTTATTTTTACATGCCGGTGTAACATATATCCGGCGGATGCCGTAATGGCTTAAAACAGAAACTATGAAATACCTATCTATTTTTTTGCTTGCCCTGGTAGGCTTGTCATCATGTAAAAAGGACCGCGACATCAATACCGAGCCGCTGTTGCCTAAAGTGATATCTAAAGACTCCATCAAGACCGGCCAATATTGGGGCATGGCCATTGGCGATACGCATGCGCAGACTTACGCTAAACTGGCAGAAATGAAGGCTGCTAAAAAGATCGTGAGCATTGGTGTAGTAGGCAACGTGTTCACCACACTGGATAGCTTATCTACCCGTATCCCGCTTTACCGTGCTATTTATTTGGACGAGACCACCGGTACGGCTGATGGCGTGCAGATAGGCTTTGCTAATGACAAGGTGGTTGATATCTATTACAACAACGGAGTGCGTGTAAACGCTTGGCCATCAACAGGTGCGGCCAATGCTACCGTTATGGTTGGCGACTCGTCAAAAAACCTGTATCAAAAATTTGTGAACATTAAGCAAATATCGGCCTACTCTAAAAAGTTCGAGCGTATATCGTTGTTCTATAAAGACATCAACAAAGCTTACGATCCGTACACCGGCAATTCGCCGCAATGGTACGTGGTATCACCCGAGGGTACTAACCGGTACTACGAGTTACTGCTGAACTTTAAAGAAGGTAAACTGGCTGTGATACACACCACCCTTTACGAGCAACAATAATTTATAGCTAAAAACATTTTGAGGAAAGGCCCCTGTTGTGCAAACTACAGGGGCCTTTGTTGTGCTTATAAATATGGTTTGATACTTTACGGCTTTTTATCCACCTTAGATGATCAAAAATTGATCCATCTTAAATGAAACACCTTTCCCCGGGCGACTATATCGTTTTCCTCATCTATTTTATCCTGATAGCCGGCTATGGCTATTGGGTGTACCGCAAAAAAAAATCGGACCATACCGATACCAAAGCCTTCTTTTTGGCCGAAGGCTCATTGACCTGGTGGGCTATCGGAGCATCCATCATCGCGTCCAATATATCATCCGAACATTTTATCGCCATGTCGGGCTCAGGCTTTGCTATGGGCTTGGCTATCGCGAGTTATGAATGGGTGGCAGCGGCAACGCTGATCATTGTGGCCGTGTTCTTTTTGCCGGTATATGTTAAGAATAAGATCTACACCATGCCGCAATTCTTGTTGGAGCGATACAACGGCACGGTAAGCGCTATTATGACGGTGATCTGGTTGCTGACCTACGTTTTGGTTAATCTTACCTCGATATTTTTTCTTGGTGCGATCGCTATCGAGACCATATCGGGTATATCATTCAATGTGGCGATCATCGGGCTGGCTATTTTCTCGGTCTTTATTACCCTTGGCGGCATGAAGGTGATCGGCTATACTGATGTGATCCAGGTGATCGTGCTGATCCTTGGCGGTTTAGCCACCAGCTATTTGGCCATGGATCTGGTATCCGAGAAATTGAACGGCGGCGGTGTTGTCGGCGCGCTCTCGATCCTGCGTCGTGAGGCCGACGATCACTTCCACATGTATCTGACCAAAGACAGTAAGTTTTATAAAGACCTGCCCGGCGTGGCCTTGTTAGCCGGTGGTATGTGGCTAAATAACCTCAACTATTGGGGCTGTAACCAATATATCGTTCAACGTGCACTGGGGGCAGATCTAAAGACCGGTCGTAGCGGTTTGATCTTTGCGGCGTTCTTGAAGTTATTGATCCCGCTGATCGTGGTCATTCCCGGCATCGCGGCGTATGTCTTGTATCAGCATGGCTATTTCCAAACCGAAATGCTGGATGCTGCCGGTAAATTGAAACCCGATCATGCCTACCCGATCTTAATGAACCTGCTACCATCGGGCTTAAAAGGTTTGGCCTTCGCAGCCTTAACGGCGGCGATCGTAGCATCGCTGGCGGGAAAGAGCAACAGTATCTCTACCATCTTTACGCTGGACATCTACAAAAAGCACATCAACAAAGGTGCAAGCGACAGGCAAATGATCGTAGCCGGGCGCTGGGCGGTTATCCTGTCGTCGGTAGTAGCGGTACTGATCGCGCCTACCTTGCGCACTTTTGATCAGGTGTATCAATTTATTCAGGAGTACGTAGGCTTTATCTCGCCGGGGGTATTCGCCATATTCTTGTTAGGGTTATTCTGGAAACGGACGACCTCAACAGCGGCTATCGTGTCGGCATTGATCACTATACCGCTATCAGTATTCTTTAAATTTTTGCCCGACTTCATCGGCATCGAACCGATACCATTCCTTAATAGCATGATGATGGTGTTTTCTATCTGTTTAGCGACCATGGTGATCATCACCCTGGCCGGTCCTAAGATGGAGAATAAGACCATTAAGATGGATAGCTCGATGTTTAAGGTAGAAACCTCGTTCATTGTATGGTCGATGTTGATCTTGGGGATACTGGCAGCGTTGTACACCGTATTCTGGTAGGACCGGCTATCATCCTAATGCAAAATTTTGATGCCCGTGTAATGTGCACGGGCATTTTTGCGTATATAAAAAACACTTCATCCCGAACTTGTTTCGGGAACCCATCATGCAGGTCCGCTTTGCAAGTGGGGTGCTGAAACAAGTTCAGCATGACTTGGTGTTTAAAGCGTTAACAAATTGCGGTGGCTATGAAGTTTATTAAAAAGTAGCTACCTTGTCAAACTTCAATATAAAATACTACTGCCATGACGACCGATACGTTGGACATCAAGATCACGCAAACGCAAAACTCGCGCTTGCAACAAACCGACTTTGCTAATTTACCCTTCGGTAAAATTTTTACCGACCACATGCTGGTGGCCGATTATGCCGACGGTGAATGGAAAAATTTTGAAATTGTACCTTACGGCGATATCGCGCTTAGTCCGGCTATTTCGTCACTACATTACGGTCAGGCATTTTTTGAGGGATTGAAAGCCTACAAACATGCCGATGGCAAAGTGAGCGTGTTCCGTCCTGAGAAGAATGGTGCAAGGTTCAATAAGTCGGCAGAGCGTTTGTGTATGCCGGAGTTACCTGTAGATCTTTTTGTTAACAGTATCGCGGCTTTGGTTGATGTGGAGCGCGATTGGGCCCCGACGCAAGCGGGCCACTCGTTGTATATCCGTCCGTTCATGTTCGCTACGGATCCTTATTTGGGTGTTACCCCCTCTAAAACCTATAAATTTATGGTGCTGACCTGCCCTGTTGGCCCATACTTTACCAAACCATTGCGTGTTAAATTCGAGACGCATTATACCCGCGCTGCCGAAGGTGGCTTTGGCTACGCTAAAGCGGCCGGTAATTACGGCGGATCGATGCTGCCATTTAAAAAGGCTGCCGACGAAGGCTTCGACCAGATCATCTGGACCGACGCTAAAGAGCACCTGTACGCCGAAGAAATGGGCGCTGCCAACGTGATGTTCGTATTGGATGGCAAGCTCGTGACCCCATCGACCCGTGATACCATCCTTGATGGCATCACCCGCGATACCGTTTTAACCCTTGCCCGTGATTGGGGCATGCCGGTTGAAGAGCGCCGTGTATCCATTGCCGAGATCGTAGAAGGTGCCAAGTCGGGCAAACTGACCGACGCTTTTGGCGCCGGTACTGCTGCGACCATAGCCCCCGTAGGCGCTATCCACCACGAAGGAACCGACTACACCCTAAGTGAACCGACCACCCGCGAGTTCTCGCAAAAGGTATTAAAAACCTTAGATGCCATCCGCTACGGCGCCGCCGAGGATACCCACGGCTGGAACCATTTGGTAGGTTAAACTTAGCTTATTTGATATTGCAAAGGCGTGTTGAGATGATCAGCGCGCCTTTTTGTGTTTTGTTGTAGTGGTTAACTAACCAGCTACTCCATCGCCAAAGCCGCTTCTATCTGCTTGAACAGCTTGTCCCTGTCCAGACGCGAATCCCCGTCATACAACTCGTAAGTACCATCTTTTTTTATAATGAAGTAGGTAGGGTAAGTACTCCGTTTTAACTTGGTCATAATATCCTGGCTCAATTGTGGGTTGGCTAATACATGTGTGCCTTCTAATTTAAAATAGGCGATCAGGCTTTTCCAATCTTTTTGGTTACGCTCATCCCGGTTAGCTATGTAAAGGTAGTTGAGGCCTTTATTTTTAAAGTGCTCTTTTATAGCCGGGCCATGCTGGGCAAGGTTTTCGCGGCAGGGCGCGCACCAGCTCCCCCACATGTCTACAAATACGGTCTTGCCTTTGCTTAGCGCCAGTATCTCATCTAAGGTATTTAGTTTATTACCGTTACCGGGGGCAAAAACCATTTTATCTGTCAATTGATACTTTTGATTTTCGATAACACTATCTATATACGACCTATAAGGCGCCACATATTGGCTTTGAGGGAAACGCTTTTTAAAGCGGTTATAGATCGACACTACATTTTTAGGGTTAGCTTTGGCTTTAATGTCAGCTATCAGGTTGGCTAACAGGTATTCTTCTACCGTGCCGGAAAAGAATTTGTTAATGATCTTTTCTCTTAATACATTATTCGAGTCGTCATTATATGCCTGTTTAGCGGCAACACTATCGGCACCATACCATGCTGCAATGATATCCTTAGGGCGATAAAAGGCTTGTTCTGATAAATATTCTCTGTAACGCCCTACAAATTCCCTGATCAGGCTATTATAGTTCGATGTCCCCAGTGCGTCAGGGTTATTGATCACCGAATATTTTCGTCCCGGGATGTGTTTTAAAAGTATATCGCTTTTATCTGCAGGTGCCGGCTTATTTGCACTAACCCGTGCCGGCAAAGCCAGGTCCCTGCTTATAGCATCCAATAAACTGTCCTGCACCCGTTGCCATTTGGCTACATTGCGCGCATATGGCTGCTTGCCGCGCCCTTTGTTATTCTCCTTAAAACCAAAATAGGTTGTTAAGGCCTCATATTCAACATCGTATTTTTGGGCTTTTACAAAGGGGGCGCTTGGGTTGTATTTTTTAAGATATTCGTTTAAGGCGGCTTTGCTCTCCAATTGTTCTTTGTTGATAACCGCTATCACCCTGTCAGGAACGCTATCACCCAAAAAGCGTTGTTCGGACGATACCACTAACGGCCTGAAAGCCAAAAGCGGCTGGTTATTTTCGCTGCCTTTGCCGGTAACGGTCAGGCCGTTGCCATTGGCTTTAAAGTCGGCGCTGAGCATGATATCATCTCCCGGCGATAAGTAAAGGCGATAAAAAAAAGTTTGTTTCCCGTACCCGCCATCCGGACTCAAGACCAGCGATGCCCGGGTTGGTTGCTTAAAGTTGAACGTGATATCAGCCGTACGATGCTGATCAGCGCTGATCTGATACTTTGTTTTCCCCTCTATCCGGTTGTCGAACGCGTCGCCATACAAATAAGTAACAGTAGTTGCTGTAGTATTGGCGATATCCAGTTTAACACGTTGCGCCGATGCGTAGAACGACGCAGCTGATAACAGGGCAAGCAGGGCGATCTTTTTCATGATAGATGAGACAGCGGCAGTGGTTATTAAAGGTTTATGTTTAAGGGGCAATATAGTGAATTATTTGGCCGGCACGGTTTGAATCACTTATCTAAGCTGGCCGCATTTACCTCCACAATCTCCACACAAAAAACAAGTATGAGATGGTAACCCCGGTCCACAATAGAAATGCTTCAAAATGATTTTCGGGGAAGCCGCGAGATTGAGATATAAATGCACCAGTGAGTAAAGTCAGTAAGATAGCCGAACCCAAGGTCAATATCAACCTCCGAGCGTTATTAAATGGTTGAGGGGCATCAACAGCATGGACCTTAGGTAAGGTCAATTCTTCCTGCATCATTATTGGCGCAAACTCTAATTGCCTGGCTAACACATCTAAGGAATATTGCCTGGGCATTACTTCGCCCTTTTCAATACGCTGTACAGACCGCAAACTCAGTTGTGTCATATCTGCCACCTGTTGCTGCGTATAGCCTTTTTTAATGCGGCTTTGCTTTATTAAGCTACCAATTTGCTGGGGTTCTAACTTATCCAAGTTACGTCACTTACGTCATTTTACGCCATTGTCAAATGGCGTAAAGGTTAAAAATTAAAGATAAATACTTTTATCAAAATTTCTTAAAAATGGCGGGTTTAGTACTTCAATTGATTATATCATGGCTATCACTCAAATTCATTCTTCACAAAAACCTGTCGGTGCTCGGGTTTAAGTTCGATTGCCAACACCTTAAATACATAACTATAGCGCTGCTTATACCGGTAGTTTTTCTGGTCGTTTATTTGATCGGCATTTCCTTATGGGTCAAAAACACTTATCACCTAAATCCGCATTATACTTTTGCCGCATTTAAAAGCTCCGCGTCTTACGTATTAATATCAGTCATTTATGAAGAGCTGATCTTCCGCGGAGCATTGTTATATATATTAATCAAAAAAATAGGCGATCAAAAAGCGGTCTGTGTATCCGCAATAAGTTTTGGCATCTATCATTGGTTTACTATGGGGGTGTTCGGTCAGTTGGTGCCTATGCTGTTCGTTTTTATGATCACCGCTATTATGGGATACCTATTTGCGTTATCTTTCAGTATAAGCCGTACCATCCTCTTTCCGCTGGCTATACACCTGGGGTATAATTTTACTTTTATGATCATATTTTCCCGTGGAAATATTGGCCAGCAACTATTAATGCCAATGTTTAAAATTGACCCGGTAAAAGTAGGTGCTACGTTTAAAACTATTACAGCAATGATACATTACATCGTATTTCCGTTTATTATATGGCTGTATTTGAGTTATCTCAAAAGCGCGCGATCAAGGGTCAATCGGCTTAAATATACTAACGACTTTTTGGCGGCAAAACTCACAAAGTTAACCCGCGAAAATAACCGATCATTTAGCCGCCGCCGTCAACTCACTGATCATAGCCTGCCTATCTACCGGGTGTTGTGTTCGCGCGCGGGCGTACGAGCCATTCTTTTTTACGATGATGTAAGTTGGGTAGCCGCTGCTGTTGGTCCTGTTCATAATATCGTCGGTCAATTTTTGGTTGGCCAGTATGTGGATGCCCTCCAGGTGATAAAAGGCGATCAGCTTTTTCCATCTGGCTTCCTGTCCGCTGTCGTAGTTAGATACATACACAAAGGTTGCCGGCTTGCCTTTAAAATGATCGTGCAGGGCCTGGGCATGCGCTTCTATTTCTTCGCGGCAAGGGCTGCACCAGGTGCCCCACATATCTATCAATATGGCCTTTCCCTTAACCAACTTCAGCAGATCGGCCATGCTGTTCAGCTTGCTGCCGTTGTAGGGCGGGAAGATCATGTTAGCGTTCAATGGTTGTGATAGCTGTTTTACCACCTTTGCCACCGGCGCGTTGAACTGTGCTATGTAACCGCTGTTGGGGTAAAGCTGTTTAAAACGGTTAAATACCGTCGGGAGGTTTTGCAGGTTACTCTCGCTAAGCATGTTCTTTAACAGATCGGCATACAAAAACTCCCGCACCTTGCCGTTAAAATGTTTGTCTATTAGTTTGGCCACCAGCATGCCGCCCCTGTCCATCGCGAATATGTCTTTACCTTTGTCGGGAGTGGTATTGTACCATTGCCTATAAAACGCTTTAGGCTGTTCATCTTCAGCGGTCCACAAGTGTTCTTTCTCGCGAAGACAAAAAGTCTTGATCAGATCTATATAATTGCTGCCCGTCAGGGCGGCATCATTACTCAATTTAACGACCGAAAACAGACTATCCTGTATATGCTGCCACCTTGCCTTGCTACCCGTTCGGGTAACAGATGGGTCTACCTTGACATTATAAAAAGCCATGGCCGCAAAATACTTTTGGTTAATGCGGGCATCGCGGATAAAGGTTGTAGATGGTTTGTATTTGGCGATGTACTTATCCAGTAATACGATGTTGCTCTTGTACTGTTTATTAATGGCCGCGATGATCTTGATGGGGGCGGCGTGCTCCTGAAAGCGGCTCAGGTCGATATCCGTCAGCGCCGCCAGTTGGGGCTGATCACCTGTTCCGGTGACCGTTTGCGCTAACGCACTTTTAAAAATAATACAGATCAGGGCAAGGAGCAGGTATTTATACATTGACTAAATATTGGTAAGCCAAGATAGTACAAACTATTTATTTAGTTACTCTCGGGTCTTTTTTATTTTCTGTATCGAAGATCGCTTTGATAGTTTCCTCGTAAGTGGGTTAAACATCTGTCCCATTATGAAATTTATCTCTCCAAAACTTCATGGCATTATCGATTATCTGGTGGTCATATTCCTGCTGGCATCACCAACCATTTTCGGTATGACAGGCATGCTGTCCACAGGCACTTACGCGCTGGGCGTTGTGCATTTGATACTCACTTTATTGACCGATTTTAGTGGCGGCGTAGTGAAGCTGATCCCCTTGGCCTTGCACGGGTTAATAGAATTGGTGGTCGGTATCGCACTGGTGGTTATCGCCTTCACGCTGCTTAAGGGCGATGCGGTAGGGGAGTTATTTTATACCGCCTTTGGAGCTGCTGTATTGGTGGTTTTTTTCACGACGGATTACAAGGGTGCATCGAAAGTATAGCACCATTACGCTCAAGTTGTCGCAAAAGTATGTTCACGGGTGTATCCCGCCATGTGGTCGGTCTTGTTCTGTTTAAGTGTTTGTTATACAGTGTATTGTGTCGTGTTTGCCACGCCCCGTTCATTGCCGCGTGTTCACGGCTTAGAAAAATAGCATTGATAGTGAGTGAGTTACACTTGGTGGGGTGCTTCATGTTCACGCGTGAACATGAGCGGCTGTGTTACAATTCCGTAGCCGGATCCCAGAACACTTTCTTAAAATCGACGATCTTGTTATCCGTTACCATTACGCCTTCACTCGCCAGCAACTGCTCCATGGTGCTACCACCAAAGTGGAACTTGCCAGTCAGCAAACCCTGGCTGTTCACTACCCTATGAGCGGGTACCTGCGGATGCACGCTACCGGCATGTTTCAAGGCATAACCCACCATGCGCGATGTACGCCCACGTGTACCAATAGCATTAGCGATAGCCCCGTACGATGTTACCCGCCCGGCCGGGATCAGCCGCACAACCTGGTAAACCATATCGTAAAAGTTATCGGGACTCATCATCGCTTTATCTTACTCGAACGAGAATTTAAGGTAGTTGATATTCTTATCAAATGCCAGATACTTCTTCTCGTAATAGGTTTTGATGGACAGCACCTCATTCACATGGTCGGAGTTATACAGATCCTCGGTACGTACGTGCAGTTTAAGGCCAAGTCCGGCTATCATTTCGTGCGTGTATTGGTGCAGGCCGTCGTTATCGGTCTTCAGGTGCATGATGCCGCCCTGTCTAAGTAGCACTTTGTACATGTTTAAAAAGCGGGGCGATGTCAGGCGTTTCTTCTCACGGCTTAGTTGTGGTTGTGGATCTGGAAAAGTGATCCAGATCTCGTCGATCTCGCCGGGTGCAAAGTAGTCGGTCAGGTTCTCTATCTGGATACGCAGGAAACCAACGTTATCAATGCCGTCATCTATAGCGGTCTTAGCACCACGCCAGATGCGGTTGCCTTTATAGTCTATACCGATAAAGTTCTTGTCGGGGAATAAGCGGGCCATGTTTACGGTGTACTCACCTTTGCCACAAGCCAGCTCCAATACTACAGGTTTATCGTTCTCGAAAAACTCGGATGCCCATTTGCCCTGGTAGGGTTTACCGGCTTCCATTTGCACCACATTATCGAATGTCTCTATTTCGGCAAAGCGCCTTAACTTATCTTTTCCCACGCGTTAAATAAAAAATGCAAATGTAGGGTTTATGCTGATAGGGAGGAAATGGAATGTTGACGCTGAATGAGATGCAGCTTAATTTGCCCGCCTCACCATAAAATGGCGCTGATATTCCATCGGTGTTTCACCCTTAACGGCCCTGAATTTGCGGTTAAAGTAGGATACGCTGTTAAAACCAGCGTCCAGACTAACCTGTGATATGCTGAGGTTGCTGGTTTGCAGCAGCTTGCAGGCATGACCAATACGCAGGTCGGTCAAAAATTCAGAAAGTGTCTTCCGGGTGAACTTTTTAAAATAGCGGCAAAAGGCTGATGGGGATAGATAGGCTATGGATGCCACCTCGTCAAGTGTGATATCCCGACGGTAATGCTCCAGGATATGGTCGTAAACCTTACTCATCCGGGCCGATTCGTCAAAGTTAAGCCCGCTCATAAATTTCGGGCTGGATAATAAGGTCTGACCTTCGGAAAGCGACAGAGAGTGCAAAATATCCAGCAGACCGATTACGATCTCGGTATGAGATTTAGATATCAGCGCGTGGATCTTCTTAGCAAATTCCGCTTTATCCGTACCTTCAAAAACGATGCCTTGGGATGAGCGTTGCAACAGCGCCTTGATGTTTTTGAAAGGCTCGCGGTCAAAGAAACCGGGACCTAAAAAATTCTCGTGAAATTGGATCACCACTTGTTTAATGGCCTCGTGCTCGCCCATGCCTTTGGTGAAAAAGGTATGCGGCAAATTAGCCCCGAACATGCAAAGATCGGTAGCGGTAAACTCGGTAACGCTATCGCCAACGATGCGCCTGCCTGCCCCTTCCAGTATCAGGATGATCTCGAACTCGGGATGCGCGTGGAAGGGGAAGTCGTTGTATTTAAATTCCTCTTCCTTAACCACAAAAAGGTTATCTGGACTAACTATGTTCTCGCGGAAGATCCTCATATTTTACCGTGCCTTAGCTGCACTAAAGCTACTAATAAGATACGAGAGTTTGACAGTTAAACGTCTGTGCAGAGGCTCTCGGCAAAAGTCGCGCGTCCCCGGTTGAGCGGGGTCAGGGGCGTGTCCTCCGTTTGCAAAGTCTGCGAAAGGGCACACCCCTATCAAAGCAGGTTCTTTATATATGGTCTGTGCTTCCCCGCTCAAGCAGGGAGACTTGGGCTTGTCATCTACCATCAAAACGTTTCTCACTTCTCCGGCATCCAAACCTGGTAAGGCGCGCCAGGCGTACGGTTACCCAACGCATAAAACGGTATTGCCGTAAAATTCACGGTTTGGCCATCTTTATTGGTGGCTTGCCCGCTGATGGTGTTGATACCGTTCAATAACGATGGGTTATAGCTTACCTGCATTTTCACATCAGACTTAATGCTGTAACCTTTAACGCCCGGGTTGTCCAGATCTTCAAAACCATAGATCATTGGTCCGGCAGCAATGGTGGTCTTTCCCTTTACCGATGCTACGGCTTCGTTGCTGGTCACCAGGCGCGGGGCCATAGGCAGGTCCAGCGTTATCGCATCGCCTTTTTTCCATTGGCGGGTAATGGTGACGTAGCCTTTATCAACCTTCACCGGAACAGCTTTGCCATTCACTTTTAAGGATACCGAACCTGTGGTTTTGGAGTAATAGAGGTCAAAAGGATTCTCTTTACCCTGTGCCCAACCCGGTATGCGGATCTTTACCGGAATAGCTTTAGTGGTGGCGGTACGCAACTCGATCTTAGAATTACCTTTCCATGGATACCCGGTAGATTGTTTTACCAGCACCTCGGTACCGTTCACTTTTAAAGAAGCTTCGCTGCCTACAAAAAGATTAACATAAACCGCCTTACCATCCTGCCCGTAAATATATCCCGGCAGGGCCGAGAACATCTTCAAGATCATGGGCGGGCAGCACGGGCAACTGTGCCAGTTCCAGCGCTTGTGGCCGTTAGCTAACAATGGGTTCTCATAATAGTAATGATCCCCGCTAATGGATACGCCCGATAGCAGGTTATTATAGGCCACGCGCTCAAACTCATCCATGTATTTGCCGTCGGCCTCCAGCTCGTTCATCTGTTGCGAGAAGAATCCCGAGCCGATAGATGCGCAGGTCTCGCCGTAAGCATTTTCTGGCAGGAAGTAGTCAGGCCCAAATTTCTCGTCCTCGTGAATGGCACCTTGTCCGCCTGTGATAAACAGGCGTTTACCTATCATGTTGTCCCAATAATTATTGGCGGTTTTAGCATAGGCGGCGTTGTCGGTCTCCATAGCCATGGCTGTAACGGCGGTGGCCAACAAAGTGGCACGCACAGCATGGCCTTCAATGGTCTTTTGTTCGGTCACCGGCATGTGGTCCTGGTTGTAGGCGCCGTCGGTCTTGCGTTTGCTGTTGGCATCGGCCATTTGGTAATGGCCGCGTACATCTATCCAGTACTTGGCTAAGGCTAAATAAGCTTGCTTGTTCACCGGGACACCTAATTGCGCTTTTAGTTTAGGGTTGTTCTTAAATAGTTGATACAACTTCAACACCGCCTCCTCTGGTCCGGCATGGCCGGGAACCACGTTCTGTTTAGGTGCCGGCCCCATAAAGCCGGCCATTAGGTTGGTCAGCTTAACGGCCACTTTTAATAGTTCGGTCTTTTTAGTGGCGTTGTGATAGTGTACGGCGGCCTCTACCAGCATGCCGGCATTGTACACATCGTGTTGCCAGCGGTCCTCGCCGCCATTTAGGCCCCAACGTTTTTCGGGATAGGTGAGGGTGGTGTAGGTGTTCAGATAACCATCAGGACTTGCCGCCTGTGCCGCTGCTATGCGTTTAATATAGGCATCCAGCTTCTGCTCCAGTTTAGGGTCGGGGTTAAGGATCAGCAGGTCGGCGGCGCCGCGGATGGTCTCATAAACCAAGCCATCGTACCAAGGTGGACCATCGTGCTTGTTGGTTTTGCTTTGGCCTTGGGCCACCATATCAAAATTAAGGAAGGCATTACGGGTGCGTCCCCATTTTTGTTTCTCGTCGATTATGTCCTGACGGTCGGGGTCATACTTGCCCTCCAGTTTATCCAGCACATCGTAAACTGTTACGGTGCTCGATGTTTTCAGTTTAGGTGCCCAAAAGGCATCGTCTACCTTAACATCCCGAAGATCTAATGGATGAACGATCTTTTTAACCAATACTTTCTTTTGCGCATCTGCCGGTTCAGCCATTACTAATAACGCGACACCTATAGCCACAAGGATATATTTTTTGCTGATCATTTTTATTGTCTCCATATATTTTAGATATATGCGGGTGCCGGTATGCCATTTTCCGCGATCGCTAATTTAGGTAATAAAAGCCTGCACAAATTTGAACGTTCTTGCCAAATTCTTTCACTAACTTGATCCGTAGCTTGCACGCCTTTGGTCAATATCGAACTAAAAGTTATCAATTGCGTGCGATCACTGCTGGGGCCGAACACAGATCTTAGGAGCGTTAAATATCATCATCACCAGATCATCTCTATGACCAAAAACATAAGCCGTCAACTTATTGCACAATGTGGCTTTACTTTATTAGCTACCCTTGCCGCATCGGGGCAAACGGCGCGTATTACCATCGACGCTGCCAAAGTGTTGAATAAGATACCGGCCAACCTTTACGGAACTTGTATCGAAGACGTTAACCACGAAATATACGGCGGTCTGTACGATCAGCGCCTGTATGGCGATAGCTTTGAAGAGCCTGCACCATCACGTCAATTTAAAGGTTGGAGAACAATTAAAGGCGAATGGGGTACCATTCCCGGCGGCGTATCCGTTAATGCGGGCGAAGGTTACAAGCTGATCAAAGAAACGCCGGTGATACAGGATGGCAGCATCGAAGCTGATATCGCTTTTCCTAAAGGCAGTGGCGTAGCCGGTTTCATTACCCATGTAAACAACGCAGGTCCTGGTGCCGATAATTTTGACGGTTACGAGATCAGCTTAGCGCCCGAGCGGCAGGCCATAGTTTTGGGTAAACACCGTAAAAATTTCCAGTCGCTAAAAGAGGTGAAAGTTAAGTTTGATAAGACCGGCTGGACGCACTTGCGGGTTGACATCCGTGGGGCACACTTAACCATCTACGTAAATAACGAGACCAAACCAGTGATAGACTTTACCGATACCAATAACCCCTTAGAGGCAGGCAGCGTAGGTTTAAGGACATTCTTTGCCGATGCGCAATTCCGCGGGATCAAGATAAAGAGTGATGCCGTTGATGTACCGGTGGAGTTTATCAGCAGTAAGCCATTGCAGGTCAGCTCGGTTTGGGATGCCGTTAGTGCGCCGTCGGCCAAAGTGAATTTTTCATTAGCGGATGATGCCTTTAATGGCAAACAAGCCCAAGTGATCGAGTATCTGGGCGGTACAGGCAAAGCTGGCTTAGCCAATAACGGATTGAACCGTTGGGGCATCGGCGTTCGCCGGGGGCAAAAGTTTCAGGGGTATATTTATTTAAAGGCCGATCAGTTCAAGGGCCCGGTGACCGTGGCTTTGCAAAACGCGGCCGGGACTAAAACTTATGCTACGCAGCAATTGAGCGGCCTGTCATCCAACTGGAAAAAACATGCTTTCAACCTGACAGCAAACACAACCGACGGTAAGGCCCGTTTTGCTGTTTACATACAAAACAAAGGTAAACTGATGTTGGATCAGGCGGTGTTAATGTCGACAGGCAAGGACCAATTCAAAGGCTTGCCTTTAAGGGCCGATATTGCCAATAAAATGGTAGAACAGGGCCTCAACTTTGTACGCTACGGCGGTACCATGGTCAA
Source organism: Mucilaginibacter myungsuensis (assembly GCF_015222005.1). Taxonomy (GTDB): domain Bacteria; phylum Bacteroidota; class Bacteroidia; order Sphingobacteriales; family Sphingobacteriaceae; genus Mucilaginibacter; species Mucilaginibacter myungsuensis. The sequence continues at coordinate 268,960 of NZ_JADFFL010000006.1, forward strand.
TGTGCCCGATTACAAATGGAAGAACATGGTAGGCCCAACGGAAACGCGCCCGCCGTATAAAGGCCATTGGTACCCGTACAGCTCCAATAAATTCGGCATCAACGAGTTCGTTGCTTTTTGCGAGGCCGCCGGTGTCGAGTCGGCTTTTGCCATTAATGTAGAGGAAACCCCTCAGGACGTGACCGACATGGTGGAGTACCTGACAGGTGACGCTACCACCACCTGGGGTAAAAAGCGCGCGGCGGCCGGTCACCCTAAACCTTATCCGGTAAAATATATTGAGCTGGGTAACGAGGAAGTGATCTGGGGCGATAACCCTAAAGATTACGTGCATTATGCCGAGCGTTTCAATATCCTGTACGATGCTATCCATGCTAAAGATCCGTCCATCAAAGTGATCTGCGCGGCATGGTGGAGGCCAAAGTCGAGCAATATGGAAGTGGTGTTTAAGGCCATCAACGGCAAGGCTGACTACTGGGACCTGCACACCGATGCCGACGAAGCTAATGCCGGTGCTTTGGTTGACAAGAACCTGCAGAACATGCGCGACCTGTTCCTGAAGTGGGACCCGAATACCAAAATGCGCATTGCTATATTTGAAGAGAACGGTGGCCTGCATGATCAGCAGCGGGCCTTGGGTCATGCTACTACGCTGAACGCTGTCCGCCGCCATGGCGATTTTGTGCTGACTTCCTGCGCGGCCAATGGCTTGCAAGCATTGGGGCAAAATGACAACGGCTGGGATCAGGGGCAGATATTCTTTACACCATCGCAGGTTTGGGGTATGCCTCCGTTTTATTCCGGGCAAATGGCCGCGAAAGCGCATCAACCGCTGTTAGTGTCGAGCACTACCAAAGGCGACCTGGATGTGACCGTTACCCGCGATGAGAACAGCAGCGAATTGATTATGCACATCATTAACATCAAAGAAGATGAGGTGAAGACCAATATCGATATCAAGGGCTTCGACCGGAGCAACCCGGCGGTTAAGGTGGCAACGCTGGCAGGTGACCTGAAAGCAAGGAACACTCCGGAGCAACCGACCCGAACATCCACCAAGGAGACGACCGTGCAATTGACAGGGAATAATGTAAAGTACAGTTTCCCGGCGCACTCTTATACCATATTAAGGTTTAAGAAGTGACGTGATATTTCCCACTACAGCGACTAAATAGACCGATAATAAGCTTACCTTCCGGCTGTCAAATTAATGATACAAAGCCGCCTCGGGTAAGCTTATTTGTATATTGGCTACGCTAATAGTGAACAAACAACATCACAATTTAAAATGACCAATAAACTTATGAAAGCGGCCTGCGCATCGGGCCTGCTTGTGGGGCTTGCCGCCTTTGCTGCATTCAAGACCAGTAACGACACTCCTGTTAAAATCGCCGATCTGAAAATGCCGGGTGGATTTACCGCCACCATCGTTGCCGATTCGTTAGGTCCGATCCGCCATATCGAGGCGAATGCCAAAGGCGATATCTACGCCCGTAAGAACTTTGATCCGCGCAGGGGTGGTAAAGGGGTTTTCTTTTTGACCGATACCAACCACGATGGGCGTCTGGATAAGAAACTCGCTTTTGGCGATTACCCGGGTACCGGCGTTAAGATCAAAGATGGTTATTTATATTCCTCATCAAATAGTGCGGTATTCCGTTATAAGTTGGACAAGAACGGGCAGGTGATCGATCCGAATAAGCCCGAGACCATTGTGACCGGCCTATTAGATAAAAGGAACGACAACTCTAAATCGCTTGCGCTTGACGACCAGGGTAATTTATATGTGACCGTTGGTTCATGGTCTGACGCTTGCCGTCAGCCTAAGTCGGCCATTGGGATACCGGGTTGCCCGATATTGGATTCGGCAGCCGGCGTTTGGAAATTCAAGGCATCTAAACAGAACCAAACTTACAGCGACGGTGTGCGCTTTGCGACCGGATTGAAGAACGTTGTCGGCATAGATTACAACCCCGTTACTAAAAGCGTTTTCGCTATGCCGCACGGCCGCAGCTTTGATAAACAATCGGGTGCGTTCTTTGTCGGTCAAAAAAGCTCGGAATTACCTGCCGAGACCATGTACGAGTTAACACAAGGGTTAGACGCGGGCTGGCCGTTCACTTACTACGATCAGCAATTAAAAAAGAGCATGCTGGCCCCCGAGTATGGCGGCGACGGCGCTAAACCCGGCGACAGCAAATTTGCCGACCCGGTCATTTCATTCCCCGGCCATTTGGCGCCGAATGCAATATTGTTCTACACCGGCAATATGTTCCCTAAGCGATATAAAAATGGCGCTTTCATCGCCTTCCACGGCAGGTCGGTATCGCCAACGCGTGGTTACTTTGTAGCATTCGTACCATTTGTTAACGGTAAGCCAACAGGCGAATGGGAAGTATTTGCCGATAACTTTACCGGACAAGATCTGGAAAAACCGACCGGCCCGTACAAGTACCGCCCAATGGGTTTAGCGCAAGGACCTGACGGCGCTTTATATGTTTCTGACGACTTTGTGGGAGCGATCTTTAAGATCACTTATAAATAAGAGCTAAGAAAATAACATTGCTAAGTCGCTTCACAAAATGGAGCGGCTTTTTTTAGTCTGCGCCGAGGGTGGTGTGCTTTAACATCGATAGTATAAAGGCCAGTGGTATCGGTGCAAGTATCAATAACGCTAATCTGAAATAGAATTTTGAGGCGGTTTTGGATACCGCAGTTAGAATGGTGATAACGATGAGGAAGGGAGCCATGAATACGGCAGAAAATGCAAGGAGTACAAAACCCGGCAGTTCGTCATCCCCGTACTTCAGAAACAAATATACTATCCATAGCCACCCTAAAAGGTAGGCCACATAAAATGATACCGCTACGGGATGCTGCTTAAAAATCGAACCTTCTACCATGATCCATTAATCATTAAACAATACCCAAAGCCGTCTCTACCCAAGCCTTGCCCCAATTACCAATCTCATCTGCACTCCATAACCGCGGGTAAAAGATCCGTTTTTGAAAACGCGGCGGAAGGTATTTTTGCCAGTTGGTACCGCCGGTGGCTTTGATCTCTTCAGGCTCGCGGTGCAGGTAACGTACGGCCGACTTATAGTGCGATAGTGGCCAGTTGATATTCACATGGACGTCCAGGTTGCGAAGTTCGCGTTCCAATTCGGGGGTAGCTTGTCTGGCGGCTTTAAACTGGTTGTACAGGTTATTAAAATTGTTGGTGGCGTTACTTTGCGCCAGATCGATAAAAGTTTTAGCGTACTTCTTCTCGAACTGCTTCAACGTCAGTGTTTTTTTTCCGGTCGATAATTCAGTCGCGCCAAATTTCCAGTAGATGTATTCAAATTGTTCGGCAATGCTTGCGGTGGCTAACTCCTCACGCTTATCTTTCGCGACGAGATTGATGAAATCGGTCGCGTGTATCTCTATCATCCGGTACTGGCCGGATTGGAAACCGCTTGCGGGTAATAAGGACATCCGGAATTTCAGGAACTGTTCTTTCTCCATGCCATCCACCATGATCTCGAACGAGTGGGTCAGCGCTTCAAAATAACGGTTGATCCGTTTTAGGCGAGCGGTGAAAAACTCAGCAGTAAGCGATGGATGGGCTGCGATCTGCTTGCACTCGTGCAGCGATAGTTTAAAGTACAACTCCGTGATCTGGTGGTAGATGATGAAGATCTCCTCGTCGGGGAACGGCGTTTTGGGGCTTTGCAAACTTAGCAACGTATCCAGGTGGATATAATCCCAATAGGTCAAAAAATCAGCATACAACAAACCATCCAGGTACGATGCCATATCCTGGCCCATGGCCTCGTATTTTTGTTGCAGGGCAGCTATGCGTTGTTCTATTTCGGGAGAGATGGACATGGTGTAAAGTTAGGTTTTTAGTCCGAAAGACGGGAAGTCCGAAAGACCGAAAGTAGCTGCGATGATAGGTGCCATGAGTGTTCAACAGTAGTGAGCGTTCAATGTGATCCCGATGGAAATGGAAAGCCCGGAACGGGGACGGCCAAGAGTATAGAGAGCGGCGAGGACTTGAAATAAATAGCGGGGCCTCCTGTGTCAAAGGACTATAGCCGCTCGTTTCCGGGCAAAAGCATCTTTTCTAACTTCCGGTCTTTCGGACTTCCCGTCTTTCGGACTAAATATTATCTTTGCTTATCTAAAAAAGGTGATGGTGCTCCACCTAATTGAACCGCTGCAAAGCTGATGGCGCCTACCCAAATAAATTAATTGTTTATTTGCCTGTAGGTGTATGCTAAAAAATATCTTTAATAAGTCTGCAATTCGTCCGGCGCTGGTGGCTGTGCCTGTTTCTGTTGCCATTGGTAGTATGGTGGCGCTCTTTTTGGTGCTGCTTAATTGGGCTATCCATTTTAGGTTCGGGCATATATGGCTGTTGTACCTGTTGCCTTTGGCGGGTATCGGCATCCATTTTTTGTATAAACTTTATGGCAGTTCGGCCGGGCGTGGCAACGATCTGATCATCGACGAGATACATGAACCCGGTGCCGGTGTGCCTAAACGTATGGCCCCGCTCATCCTGATCACCACCGTCATCACCCACCTCTTCGGCGGATCTGCCGGGCGCGAGGGGACGGCCGTGCAAATCGGTGGCAGTGTAGCCAATTGGTTAGCTGATGTGTTTAAACTCGATGGCGAGGGGCGCAAACTTTTACTAACCGCGGGCATAGCAGCCGGCTTTGGGGCGGTATTCGGCACGCCAATAACCGGAGCGATGTTCGCCATCGAAGTGCTGACCGTTGGTCGTTTAAAGCACGATGCGTTGATCCCCTGCCTGGTTGGCGGCCTTGTAGGCCACCTTACCGTTTGGGCCTGGAGCGTGCCGCATACCCACTACCATATTGATGTTACACCTGCCGACTACAGGTTTTACGGTTATCAACTGCACCTCAATTTCATGCTAATGCTTAAAGCTGCCGTCGCTGCTATTTGCTTTGGCGTGGTGAGTTATGGTTTTGCAAGGGCTACCCATTTGGTGAAAGATAGCTTTGCCAGGCTGGTCAAAATAAGTTGGCTGATACCGGCGTTCGGCGGCGTTGTTATCGTATTGCTTACCTTCATTATCGGTAAGCCCGACTATCTGAGTTTGGGTGTAGCCCCCGAATATCCCGGCGCAATAACCATCCCATCGGCTTTCTATCCCGGCGGCGCGGATGCATCAAGCTGGATATGGAAGTTGGTGTACACATCCATCACTCTCGGCACAGGCTTTAAAGGCGGCGAGGTGACACCGCTCTTTTACATCGGCGCAACTTTGGGTAATGCACTTGCCGGGGTTATGAGCGCGCCTGTAAGCCTGTTTGCCGCGCTTGGTTTTATTGGTGTGTTTTGCGGGGCTACCAAAACCCCTATCGCTTGTACTATTATGGGCTGGGAGTTATTCGGTCCGCAGTACCTTATCTATTTTGCGGTGGTATGTTTGGTAGCTTACCTAAGTAGTGGCAAGGTAGGTATCTACAGTGCACAAAGGCGGCGGTAGGACGCTTTTTCATGCCCCGTTTATGGAGATAGAAGCGGCTATCGAATTAGTAAATGATAAAAAGCGCATTAAGCCCTGAAGCAATGCCAGACTTAATGCGCTTTAGTTTTAACGAGCGAATTTAATTAGCGATAGAAATAAATATTATTGATCATAGACACACCGCTGGTGGTCTCGAAGGCATTACGCACACTTTCAGGTGTGCGGGTGCCCCAAACGGTCCACATCAAACCTTGCGAGTTGCGGATAGACCAGGCCTGGGCAGCGTTGGCATCCAGCCATGCGCCGTAGTTTGTTCGGGTGCCGGTGTTCTTCACAAATCTGCAAGCCCACCTTGCAAAAATGCCTTTCATACCTTGGGTGTCGGGGATGCCATTTTCATCTTTTAAGATGCCGCCGGATGTGATGCACATGTTACTGCGTGCATAATCCATTGCTTTGGTGCCCATAGCCAGGTAATTTACAGCGGGGTAATCAGCCCTAAGCAGGTCGCAAGCGCCGATGAATGTGCCCTGGGTGTAGGACAATGGTCCTTCGGTAATCGTACCCGCGGCGTTTATCGCGCCTTTTACTTCGCCGGTAGATGCCACATATAAGCGGCTTACCATCCAATCCATGATCAGTTTGGCTTTGTTTTTATAGGCAACATCACCGGTGGCTTGGTATAACAACATAGCGCAGATCACCGCAGGTGCGTTTACGCAAGTGTTTTTGGTTTGATTAGCGGTTGTCCACCACAGGCCGCCGCCTAATGATGAAGTATTCCAAGCGCGGTTCCACATCATGTTAAAGTTGTTTTTGGCCATGTCCAGCATACCACCGTCGTTAGTGATCTTGAACGCGCGCACGCACATCAAGGCTCCCCAAACAATGTCGTCGTTATATATATTGTTGCTCCATAGCAGGCCGTAGCCGTCGCGCACGCCGTTATATAAGTAAACGATCTTGTTCTTCAGGTCGGTGCTTGGGTTTATGGCGTAAGCATCTATCAGGGTTTCGATAGCCTCTTGCTGTGTCCAAAAATCCATGCGGCCGGTGTGGTTATCATCCTTCCAATAATAGGCTTTGTAGGATGGTCCATAAGTGCCATACTGATTATAAAAGTGGTTATTGTAAACCTGCATGGCCACCAGGGCCTCGGCTTTAGTGGGGGTTGGCGGGGCAGCGTTCACCCTTAATTCAGGCCCGGTGACCGTAGCAGTAGCGTTGGCAGGTTGTTCGGTGGTAATAGACTGTTCTTTTTTACAGCCCGACATTAAGGCACTGAAGCCTAATGCCGAAATGATGATGAGTTTTTTGTTTTGATGTAACAATTGTTGCAGCACGCTTGGATAAAAAGGTACCGTAGTGGTGTTGGTGTTGTTTCTCATAATAATGCACAAAAAATTAAAATTTGGTTATATAGGTTTATGCTCGTTCGGTTTAGCGACAAGGCAAGGGGAGAACAGGAAGCGGCTAATACTATTTATAACCCCGGCTATGCGGACGTGGTCATGAACAGAGAAATATAATTGGTAGTTGTTTGTACGTAATTGCGTTGCAATTAGTTATGGTAAAAGGGCTTCTACCATAAAGCATGACGGCTACATACTGGTTTACAACAGCATGCAGCTAAAACAGCAAACCGCGAGCTGTGTATCAACTATCGCGGTCTACTGTTTGAATTTTTAATGAATCCCGATCTTATTGCATCGCGTCCATCATCAGTTGCTGCAACTCGGCCTGATGATCAGCAACAGCCTTTTGACTTAGTGCCATCGTAGTTTGCAGAATGATCGGTGTTTTTGCCTGGAATTTGATGCCTATCGGACTTTTATAAAATGCGGTCAATTCTTTTAGTTCTGCTACGGTAAACTCACGTGCGTAAACCTGGCAAAGATCTGGTTTCATGATCTCCCACGTTACATATTTGCCTAAAAAGGTGGTCATTGCCTGGGTAAACTTAGCACGCTTCTCTTGAGGAATATTCGCTAATGCCTGGGTCATGCCGGCAGCGGCACTTTTTTCAAATTGCTCTTTTCCGCCTGATGCGATCAGCATTTCTTCGGCAGCTTTTAATGCCGGCGAAGGTGCAGGCTGGGTGGTTTGCGCTTTAATGTCGCTAAAACTTAACGCAACAATACCCGCGATAAGGGCGATAGATGTTCTCAATTTCATTTTGGTAGTGTTTAAACTTTGATGTAGATCTTCTTTTTGTAAAGATAGTATAACGGCAGCCAACAAATGGCCACATAAATGATAGCCCGTATCAATGACGCGTTGTAAGGCGTAAAATGCGGTGCGATCAAATTTTTATAAAGCCATTTGGTGTTACCAACGTCGGCAATTGGTATCAGATCGATAAGGCCTTGCATGATGCCGCTGAGGACATAGGCTAATATGGCGTTCACGCCAAAAACAACAAAAAACCATAGTCCTTTTTTGTGGCCTTGCACATCTATCAACCAATAGCATAATGCGAGTGCAATAGTAGCCAAGCCGCCGGTGTAAAGCACAAAGGAGCTTGTCCACAATGCCTTATTGATGGGGAAGAAAAGATCCCAGCCCAAGCCAATTACCACGGCTGTTACACCGTAAACAAACAGCCAGGTCACTTTGGCGGCGCTGTCCTTGTCAGCGCGTTTTAGCCAGCTACCTACGCGGATGCCGAATAAACCTGTACCTAATGCAGGCAGGGTACCTAACAAACCTTCAGGATCCCAGGTAACGGCTTGTTTCCAAAGATGGTCGGTGGTCAACAGTGTACGGTCTAACCAGGCGCCGATGTTGGTATCCGGGTTAAGGTTGGCGGGGTTACCATCGGGGACAGGAATAAATGTCATGATCATATAGTAACCTACCAATGAGCCGGCAAGCACCACATCCCGTGTTTTTTGCGAACATTTGATGTACAGGATACTGCAGATAAAGAATACCAGTGCGATCCGTTGTAACACTCCGGGGAAACGGAGGTGAGTGATGTTCCACCAAAGCGGATCGTGATGGTAGAACAATTGGATACCCCAACTGATCAGGACGAGCCAAAGCGCGCGCCTGGCAGCTCCCCATATCATTTTACCATGATTAACCGGATCGGCGGCTTTGTTCTCCATAGAAAACACTGTCGATACGCCAACAATAAATACAAAGAATGGAAAGATCAGATCTGTAGGCGTACAGCCATTCCAGGCGGCATGCTCTAAAGGCGCATAAATGTGGCCCCAATCGCCGGGATTGTTGACCAGGGTCATAGCCGCCATGGTAATACCACGGAAGACATCGAGGGAGAGTAGTCTTGAGTTCTGAGTTTGGAGTTCGGCCATTGGTTTACGATCAGTAAAGCTGACAGCAATTTATAGAAAATAAGCCGAACATCACAAAATGGTCGATCCCAAATACGAAGCGACCCTTGATATCCGGACATTCGCTAAGCTGAACATTCGGATATCAAGGGTCGCGTATTGGACCGTAACAACGTAATTTTTTACTTCACCGGAGGTACAACGACAGGTGGCTTAGCGCCCGCTGCCGCACCTGCTCCGCCACCGTTAATGGTTCCCTGAGTACCGCCGCCCATGCCGTCGCCGCCATCGCCGCCGCCCATATCGTCGCCCATGCCGCGGTTCTTTTTCTTATCCGGAGCTGGTGTCGAACCAAAACGGTACGACAGCGTGAACGTGAACGTACGGCTTTGCCAGCGTCTGCTCGATTCTTGCATGTAACGGATAGTAGATAGATTATCCTCGATAGTAGAACCAAAACGACGGGTATTGAACGCGTCGCGCACGTTGCCGCTCAGGCTTACGGTTTTGGTCACATCATATTTAACACCTGCATCCAGGCCATACATGGCTTTCATGCGGCCCTGGCTCATTACCTGTGGCGCGTTGTAATCACCACGTAATTGGATACCCAATGCTTTGGTCGGTTTGTAATTACCCGTCAGGTTGGCATTCCACGCAAAGCCCGATGATGACGGCAAGTTATATTCAGGCGCGGCATTCAACTGTCGGTAGAACGAGTTAAAGTTAGCGGTCACGTCAAAATTGTTGGTCGCATTTACTTTGGCGATCAGCTCGAAACCACTGTTTTGCGAGCGCGAGATATTTTTAAAGGTCATCACCGTGATCTGGTCTGTCAATGGCTGGCGGATCATTTGGATATTCTCGTTGGTCAGCCTGTGGTAAACCGACGATGTTAAGGTCAACGCTTTCCAGTAGTTGATATAGCTTAACTCAAATGAGTGCGTATCCTCGGGACGTAATCCCGGCGTACCTTGGAAATAGTTGAACGGATCGCTCCTGTCTTGGAATGGGTTGATCTGCCTGTCGCGCGGGCGGCTTACCCTACGGGTATAGCTTAATTGCAGGGTCTGGTTCTCACTCAGCTTATCGCTTAGGAACAAGCTTGGATAAACCCTAAAGTAATTCTGGTTGTTACGTACACCACCATTCTCACGCAATAATGTATTGATATAAACCTGCTCGGCACGCACGCCTAATTGCACACCAAAATTGCCGAATTGCTGCTGATAGTTGCTGTAAACGGCGTGCACTTGCTCACGATATATAAAATGGTTGGTCAGGTCATTATTTACAAAATAACCTTTGGTAGCCGGGTTTAAAGATGATACATCATTATTGCTGTAGTTGTTGGCGATAGTGCTACGGTATCCGGCCTCAAATTTACGGCCGTTCTCTAAAGGTAAGGTCAGATCTGCCTGAAGGTTGAGATTGTCGCCGTTGCCGCCGTTCTGGTTGAACTGGCCGCCAATTGAATCGAGCATGCCCAATGAATATTTCTCTAAGGACAAAAAGTCGTTAGCTGATTCTTTACCATGCGAGTAGCCAATATTAGCCGTAAACTCCTGACCTTGTTTTTTAAATTTCCTGCTAAAATCAAGGTTATAATCGTTATTGTAATTACCTGTAGCGCGGGATGTGCTATTCTGCATCGTCTGCTGGTTTTGCGTGCCCAGGCTATTGTAAATGCTGGTGAGGCCGCCCTGAAAGCGATCGCGGTTACGCAAGTTAAAGTTACCGCTGATGCCTAAGGTGGTTTGCTCATTAAGGTTGATATCAATGCCGGTACGGATATTACCACCACGCTGACCGAAGCTTTGGTTATTGCTTTGGTTCAGGAACAGCAGGTCGCCCGGGCGATAAGTTGTACGGTTGGTAAAACCATTACCCTCCCTGTCGCCGCGGCGGTAGCTGTAGTTACCGTACACATTAATTTTAGATGTTTGGTAAGCCAGATTAAGGTTGCCATTGTACGTGTTATAGTTACCACCCGTCATAGATGCCGAACCGTTGAAACCTAAGCGGGCATTCTTTTTAAGGATGATATTGATGATACCCGATTGCCCCTCCGCGTCGAATTTAGACGACGGGTTGGTGATCAGCTCGATATTCTCGATAGCGCTGGCCGGGATAGATTGCAGGATATCGGCCACATTGGCGCCTGTTAATGCCGAAGGTTTACCATTGATCAGCACGCGCACGTTGCCCGATCCGCGCAGGTTAAGGTTGCCATCCACATCAACCTGAACCGATGGTACGTTGCTCAGCAGGTCGGTCGCCGATCCGCCCTGGCTTACCAAACTTTGGTCAACGGCAAAGGTCTTACGGTCGATACCTAATTTGATATTGCTTTTTTGCGATGTAACGGCCACCTCTTTTAGCAGGCCTTTACCTACGATCATTTTGATAATGCCGACAGCGAAAACGCGCTTGGTAGCATCGATCGTAAAACCATCTTTATTAACAGTGGCGTAGCCCACGTAGGTAGCACGAAGAGTATAAGCTCCATCGGGCATATTGTCCAGCTTAAAGTTGCCGTCCATATCGGTCTGGATGCTTTTGGCGGCCAGGTTATCACTTTTTTTAATAAGCGATACGGTAGCAAAAGCCAACGGCTGGGCGTTGGCGCTGTCTATCAGTTTACCCGTTACCGAGCCTTTGCCGGCCGGTTGCTGGGCGAATGTGTTTGTAGCAGATAGTAAAATAATAACCAGTAGAAGGTTCAGGAACCTGTAAATTTTCATCCGGCAAAGGTCAGTTTTTGCAGGCGATCGTGGTATAGGCTTTCTGTAACTTTATTGATAAGCAAAAAAGCCGGACGATATTCTGACAATACCGCCCGGCTTTTGGGGATGCGTAGTAAGGGCTGCTTACTTCAACTTCTTCAATGCCGCTAAGATCTCTTCGGTCTTGGTCACTTTATCAAATGCCTTTACCCACTTGCGGTTGCTGTCATACAAAGCAAGGTAAGGGGTAGTATCTATCTCGTAATAACGCTGCACCACGCCTGTATAACCTTCGGTACCAATGGTGAAGTTAGGGTGTTTCTTCAGGTCAAAATCGCGCTTAAATATCTTGATGGCGCGGATATCGTGATTGTTAGACCAGGTGATCATCACTACCTGTATCCCTGCCAGCTCTTTCAGCTTTGGCTGCATCTCGTACATCATTTTTAAGCAATGGCTGCAATCTGGCGCAAAATAGATCAGCACTACCGGCTTGCCTTTGGCCAGGTTGGCAGGTGTTTTCCAAACGCTGTCGGTGGTCAGGATCTTGTAGTTAGGGATCGGCTTTGGTTTTGGGGCAGTACCAGTTCCGGCACCGGCCTCTTTAGTAGCGTAACCTAATGTCGCGGTAAGTACAAATGATAATAATACCAGTAGTTTTTTCATATCAGGGTTTTGAGTTCTTTTGTTCGTATTGGTTTAATTTATGCCTCCAGCATTTCCATCTGCCACATAATATGCTCTTCGGTTATCGGGAATAACGCGTTTTCGCGAATGGTATGATAAGCGGCCTCAAATAAATGTGTGTAATCGCCTTTAGGGGCTGTCAACCTGCTCGACTTAGTTTTAGCGTCCATGTCAGCCTCGGTCAAAACACCCTCGCTGCCGGGATGTTCAATGCCATAACTCGCATCGGTCGGTGGGACGTTCTTGTCCAGCAATTCCTCTTGGATATCCGTCCGGCTCTTGATAAAGCTGCCCAAACTACCGTGGATCACGAAAGATGGCAGCGGTTGCGCGATCAGCCAGCCTGCCGAAAGGAATACGTTTATCTGATGCGGGAAGGTTAAATGGAAACTAAAATAATCTGTAACCGTTGAGTTTTCGCGGTGCGATGCCTCGGTCTTGGTCCAGGTCAGCGGCTTGCCGAACAGGCTGATCATCTGATCGATCAGGTGCGGGGCAAGGTCATAAGTAATACCTGCCGATGTAAGGCTGGCATCCTCTTTAAATTTCTTTACGCTAATGGTTGGGCGGTAACGATCGTACCGGCAATTGATCTCGATCAGGCGACCAAGCTTGCCGCTCTCTATCACTTCTTTCACCGACAGGAAATCACTGTCCCAACGGCGGTTCTGGAAAACCAGGTAGTGCTTGCCTACCCTGCGGGCCAGATCATACAGTTCCTGCACCTCGGCAACGGTGGCACCGGCGGGCTTTTCGGTTAGCACGTGTTTACCTGCCAGCAGGGCACGTTTAGACAGATCATAATGCGTATTATTAGGCGTGTTGACGATGATGAACTCAATCTCGGGGTCGTTCAATAACTCCTCGGTACTGTCATAGCTTAGCACATCGGGGTAGTGCCCTTGTGCTACTTTTTTAGTACGCTCCACAATAGCTTTCAACTGAAAGCCCGGGTGCGCGTGAACAAAAGGTGCATGAAATAAACGGCCCGACATGCCGAAGGCCAATAATCCGGTTACGATAGGTGCTGCCATAGATGTGCAATTATACGATTTTACCTATCTACTGTAAAGCCCCATAAAAAGAAAACGGGGCACCTCTTTCAAAGCGCCCCGTTCTTAAGGTATAGACTGGTATTACTATTTGTTAAGATACTGGTTGATACCGGCAATGTGCTCGGTATGCATCTTTAGCGTAGGCAAGGTTTTATCTACAAATGCTTTAAGATCCGGATCTTTAGCAACAGTGGCTTGATGCTCGAACATCTTCACAGTTTTCTCGTGGTCTTTTACCATTGCGTCCGCGTAAGCCTTGTCAAAATCGTTGCCCATTTTTTTGGCCATGTCGTCGGCTTCTTTTTGTTTATCCTCACTTACCGTAGCAGGCAGGGTGATGTTTTTAGCTTTAGCCAAAGCCATCAATTCCTCGTTAGCCTTCCCGTGATCAGCGATCATCATATTGGCAAACTCTTTTACCTGTGCGTTGGCTGATTTTTGCAGGGCCAATTTAGCCAGCGCAACTTCGGCCATGCCGCCATTAGCAGCATCTACAGCAAACTTTGCGTCGCTTTCTTCTACAGTTATACCCGGGTTAGTGCCGGCGCTGTCAGCCATTGCCGATGTATCTGCTTTAGCCTCATTCGCACTATCAGCCTTATCTGTGGTGGTTGATGAACCTCCGCAACCTTGTATCATCCAGGCGGCGGCAAGCATTGTCATTAAGTAGGTGATCTTTTTCATCGTTAATGTTTGTTTGGTTTTTATTAACTACAAGTACAGATACCTAATGTTTTAATTAAATTAGGGTTTGCTTTTCTTTGGCAACTGCTTACTTATCAAGGTTTGATAAGCACAGTTGATGGCATCAGCCAGCATATCTTCACGTACCAGATCAAAGTTAACAAAGGTGGACCCTTTTTTACCCCAGGCGTTAGGCACGGGATAAAAAGCCGAGCCATTATCGAACGAGCAGAACACATCCTGATCCGTCAGCGATAACTGCACCATGGCCAGCCCGTCGCTCTCGCGCAAGGTGGCGAAGATCTTGTTACGCCATCTAAAAGATGTTTTCTCAAAATGGGGTAGTTCTTCAACATCAGGATGAAAAAGCGCCAGGCGGCGAAAAGTTTCTGTATCGACCATTACCAAAGCTACTTATATTTGCAGGATAGTGATCAAACAGGTGCACATCATTCAGCGTAAAAACTTCTTGTATTTAAATAAGTGGCTGGTGATGGTGTTGCTGCTTGCTTTTGTCGGCACGATCACAAGTTGGACCTACGACCCTGTGCCGATCGGCCCATACCAATTCAACTACCCGACCAACTTTGGCAACCGCACTTTTATTCCCGACGATAACCCGACCACCAAAGAAGGGGTTTATTTAGGCAGGATGCTTTTTTACGAGACGGCCTTGTCAGCCAATAATAAGATCAGTTGCGGTACTTGCCATCAGCAGGCTTTGGCCTTTACGGATGGTAAAGCTTTCAGTACAGGGGTAGATGGTTCGTTGACCTCGCGAAGTTCCATGAGTTTGGCTAATATGCTTTGGTCGCGCAAGTTATTTTGGGACGGGCGCTCTAATGCTTTGGAAGGCCAGGCCGCTATCCCCATGCAAAACCCGCACGAGATGGGCCAAATGATGCAAACCACTGTGCGTAAGTTAAGCCGTAAAATGCCTTATCCCGAACTATTCGATAAAGTATTTGGCAAAGAGGAAGGTATCAACGGTGTAACCATTATTAAAGCTATCGCTCAATTTGAGCGCACGCTGATATCCGCCAATTCTAAATACGACCAATATCTGCAAGGCAAACACAAACCGACCAAACAGGAGTTGCAAGGCTTAGCGTTATTCAATAATGCCCCACAACCAGCCAAAAGCATCCGCGGTGCTAATTGCTCCAGATGCCATGGCGGGGTGAAAACCTATATGGAACTTTTCCATAACAACGGACTGGATACGGTAGGTAAAGATGCAGGCATTGGTAGCCTGACGGCGCTGGCCACTGACCAGGGTCGCTTTAAAGCACCAACACTACGCAACATCGCCTTGACAGCGCCTTATATGCACGATGGTCGGTTTAAGAATTTGGATGAAGTATTAGACCATTACAGCGATCATATAAAAACTTCGGCCGCTTTAAGTGATATATTTAGAGGGGCTTCAAATCGAAAAGACGGCACGCAGTTATCGCTGAAGGCGGATGAAAAGAAAGCCATCATCGCATTTTTGAGCATGCTGACCGACGATACATTTATTCACGACCCACGGTTTTCGGATCCGCATATTGCCGCTACTATTAGCAATAAATAAACATCAACTTATGAAACAACTATTAACAACCATCATTATTTGCTTTATAGCTATTACGGCATTGGCTCAGTCCATAAAAATATCGGGAGAGGTCGCCGCACCTACTGAATTGAAATTGGCAGACATGGCCCAATACCCACAAACAGAAGTGAGCCGTAAAGACCGCGATGGGAAGGACCATAAATATACCGGTGTACTGCTATCCACCATTCTGCAAAAAGCAGGCGCGACATTAGGTAAAGACCTGAAAGGCGAGAATCTGACCAAATACATTACCGTAGAAGCGAGCGACGGTTACCAGGTGCTGTTCGCGCTGGCCGAGTTAGATAAAGACTTCACCGATCGGCAGATCATTTTGGCTACCAAGATAGATGGTCAACCTTTGGCATTGGCCGATGGACCGTTCCGCATTATTGTGGAGGGTGAAAAGAAACCGGCAAGATGCATTAAGCAGGTAACAGCGATCAAGGTCGCTTTTGCCAAATAGGGATCGCATTCACATTATATTTCCATTAGAACAACAAACAACCTACAGGTCTACCTTGTTATAACCATATAAACCAAGGAGGCACACAATGGAAACTTTAGAAAAAACAGGACCGGCTAACGGTGCCGATGGCCATTACGAATTTACGATCAGCTACTCGGAGCGGGAAGTTGACGTGACCGTAGATAAAGATGATGATGTTTTAAACGTGAAGATGGAGAATTTTGAAGCCAAACTGGAGGTTCAGCCTGATGGCAGCCTGCACCAGGCAAGCGGCAACAACCTGCCCGATTCTCTGATAGAATTTATCAAAAAAGAAGTTTTAGGGCACGGGAAGTAGTTCTTCGAACTGTCCATAGTCGATGGTCCATAGACCATAGTTCTTATTGACCATCGACATTTCTCTTACACCAGCGGTAAAGCTTCTACTATGGTCCATCGACTATGGACCATGGACTATGAGCCCAACACCTCTTCCAGCACCTCATGCGAGCGGATATTGCCAAAGTTCTCTACATGTAGGGCATAGTATTCCAGTAATTTATTCAGGAGATAACGGCGCTCATCATTCTTTAATTCGATGCCATCCATCTGTTCAAATGTCGACCTGAGCAAACGATAGAAGTTATCGGTATGTGGCGGCGACAAATATTGCCAACTCTCGGGCTTGTATTTAGTAAATATGCCGTCCTTCATGTCAAAATAATCGGCACCGTTGGGTCTGTCGCGGTCGGGGAAGAAACCTAAGTAGCGACTCAACCTTAGTAAAAAGATCAGGTGAAAATTGGCCACATTGCCGGTCTGCTGATCCAGTAGTTCAATGCTGTGAAAGATGAAATGGAATAAATGCTCATCAGCCGTTTGCTGTTTGATCGACTTATACAGCACCTCATTGAGGAACAGCACTAAACTACTCTTGATGATATCATAAGGGATGGTCTGCAAAAGCGGGGCATTCTTTAATTCGGATATGCGCTGCACCGAACCATTATCTTTATGATAGACCACCATATCCAATAAATGCAAAGGTTGCAACATGTTACGATGGATCTTGGCCTTCGGCTTCTTTGCCCCATTAACGATATA
The DNA here is from genome assembly GCF_015222005.1 of Mucilaginibacter myungsuensis. GTDB lineage: Bacteria > Bacteroidota > Bacteroidia > Sphingobacteriales > Sphingobacteriaceae > Mucilaginibacter > Mucilaginibacter myungsuensis. The sequence continues at coordinate 286,048 of NZ_JADFFL010000006.1, forward strand.
AGACCGCAGGCCAAAATTTTCGGTATAGACCTGCACGATCACGCTGTTCTCGCCGTAATCAGTCACCTTTAACACAATGCCACGGGTCTTATGCAGCATGGATAAGGGCTATTATCTTGGGTAGGAAAATGATCGATCCAGTGATCAGCGCGAATATCGCTGTCACCAATACCGCCCCCGCCGCAACGTCTTTTACATGCCCGGCTTTCTTGTTATACTCGGGCGATACCAGATCAACCAATACTTCAATAGCCGTATTCATCAACTCGGCCGACATTACCAACGCCATACAAAAGATGATCCAGATCCACTCGTTGGTAGATACGTGTAAGGCATACCCTAACACCGCCGCCGTTAGTGACGCTACCAAATGCACTCTGAAATTCAGTTGAGTAGCCATAGCATAGCCGATCCCCTTAAAAGCATAACCAAAACCGCGGATGAGTTTTTTCATTGAGGGTAAAGATAGTGATAGAGTCCGGAAGTCGGAAAGACGGGAAGTCCGAAAGTCGAAGCAAGCATCTTTACACAGCGTCATTGCGAGGACGAAGCAACCTCTACACCCAAAGGTCGACCTGCATAGCCACTCTACTGACGGAGAGATTGCTTCGTTCCTCGCAATGACGTAGCTTTGAGTTTTAACTAATCTCATGGATCTTAAACTCACCAACAAAGTAGCCATCGTCCTTGCCGCAAGTAAAGGTTTAGGCAAAGCCATCGCCACAACCTTATCTGCCGAAGGTGCTAAAGTGATCATCGGCTCGCGTGACATCGTCGAACTATCCAAAACTGCTACCGAGATCAGCACGCAGACCGGCAACCCCGTCATTGCTATGCCGGTGGATATGTCCAAGGGGGAAGCTATTGAAGAGTTCATCAAACAAGCTGCCGAACAATTCGGCCGCATAGATATCCTGCTCAACAATGCCGGCGGACCACCTTTTGATAAATTTGAGAACTTTGATGATAAACAATGGTACAAAGCCTTTGAGTTGAACCTGCTCAGCTTTGCGCGTACAAGCAGGTTGGTGTTGCCGTACATGAAAGAGACGGGCAGTGGCAGGATCATCAACATCATAAGTGGCTCGGTTAAGTCGGTACTGAACTTGTCGGTGTTGAGTACGAGCATGCGAATGGGCGTGATCGGCATGGCTAAAATGTTGGCTGATGAATTTGGTCCCTACAATATCACGGTAAACAACGTCGCCCCGGGACTGATCTTGACCGACCGTATCAAACACACCTTGCCTAAAGATGTCGACCCTGAGCAGGCTATTAAAGACAAAGCAAAGGCTATTCCTTTAGGGCGTATCGGTAAGCCGGAAGAGTTGGCGGCCTTGGTGGCCTTCTTAGCGTCTGAACAGGCGGCTTATATCAGCGGGACTACGATACAGGTTGATGGTGGAGCGAGTAGGGGGATTTTGTAGAGACACGATACCTCATATCTCGGACTATGCAGGTCGGATATGCATAACGCCGTTCTTTTGGCTTGTTCGTTCTTTTATCAACGGCAGTCTGCTCATAGCCGCAGGGGCCTATTACTTTTTCCCTTGATGGAAAAAGCAACAAAAAGATCAAGCGAGAAAAAAGCTTCCGCCCGCCCTGCTGTGGCAACTTCTCCGCGGAGCGGGTTGCCACAGGCATTCCCGCCAACGCTGGCCCGCTGTTCTCGCAGCCCCACGCTCGTTTGGAAGGAGCCAAGGTGAGTCAAGAGGTGCCGTGTCTCTACGATAAAACTGATGCGATGAACAGAACAACATATTTCTTCTCCGGCATTGGGAATCGCCGGGAGCTACTGTCCCTGCCTGAACACAGGCCAAACGTAGGTGATTCACACAGCCGGGAGTTTTTCTTTGGTTACTTTCTTTTTGCGGAAAAAAGAAAGTGACATCCACTGACTTACATTGAGCACACCGCCTATCCTAATGAAAAACTGACCGAACGAGCAGCACAAAAGCTAGCTACTGACTTAAACCGGAAAACTATTTACGACGCAATTGCTCCCCAAGGATCAAAATAAACCCCACGATCCCCGCAAGTGCAAAACCGGCCGATGCACCCTGCACATAGATCATCCATTTTACTTCTTTATAAGATTCGGATATGGTAAAGAGGGCGGCCGCTATGGCCATGAGTGCTAAAGTGCGCTTAACTTTGGGATCCATCGGCGCAAGTTATGGTTTTTCCGACTTATATTACCTATTTTTGCACCTCTTAAAATCGAGGCAACTACACTGATGTACAAGGAATATAAACAATTAAACTTATCGCAAACGGGCAAAGATATACTGGAGTTTTGGCAGCAGAACAACATTTTCGAGAAAAGCATTAGCAGCCGCCCGGCCGATAACCCTTATACGTTTTACGAAGGCCCGCCGTCGGCTAATGGTATGCCGGGCATCCACCACGTAATGGCGCGCGCCATCAAGGATATTTTTTGCCGTTATAAAACGCTTAAAGGCTACCAGGTCAAGCGTAAAGGTGGCTGGGATACGCACGGTCTGCCGATAGAGCTGGCGGTAGAGAAATCATTAGGCATCACTAAAGATGATATCGGTAAAAAGATATCTATCGAAGATTATAACGACGCTTGCCGCAAAGAAGTAATGCGTTATACCGACGTATGGAATGACCTGACCGAAAAGATGGGTTACTGGGTCGACCTTAACGACCCGTACATCACTTACAAGAACGAATACATCGAATCGCTTTGGTGGATACTGAGCCAACTGTATAAAAAAGGCTGGTTGTACAAAGGTTACACCGTACAACCATATTCACCAAAATCGGGCACCGGTTTAAGCTCGCACGAGTTGAACCAGCCGGGTACCTACAAAATGGTAAAGGATACCACCATTGTAGCCCAGTTCTTTTTAAAGAACGATCAGCAGCACCCGCTGATGTCGACCTTGTGTAAGTCGGCTGATGAGGAGACCGCCATCCTGGCTTGGACGACCACTCCGTGGACCTTGCCGTCGAACTGTGCTTTGGCAGTTGGCGAAAAGATAGATTACGTTAAGATCAAAACTTTTAACCCTTACACTTTCCAACCCGTTAGCGTGGTATTGGCAAAGGTATTGGTTGGCAAATATTTTAAAGCCGAAGGTGAGAACGCATCGTTCGACGATTACAAAGGCGGCGATAAAGTTATTCCGTGGACAGTGGATGCCGAGTTTAAAGGCAGCGACCTTTTAGGCTTACGCTATCACCAATTGATGCCTTACGTAACCACTGCCGAATTGGAAGAGAAAGCGTTCCGCGTAATCCCTGCCGATTTTGTGACTACCGAGGATGGTACCGGTATTGTACACACCGCGTCTGTTTTTGGTGCGGATGACTTCAGGGCCTGTAAAGAGAATGACGTACCATCGGTAATGGTGCTTGACGAAACAGGCAAAGAGGTACCGCTGGTGAACAAGCAAGGCCGTTTTGTAGAAGAGGTGACCGATTTCGCCGGCCGTTACGTTAAAGAAGAATATTACAGCAAAGAAGAGCGCGACGAGGACGGTTTTAAACCGACCGACGTTTTGATATCGATCAAACTGAAGACCGATAACAAAGCCTTCGACGTAAAGAAATACGAGCACAGCTACCCGCACTCGTGGCGCACCGATGAGCCGATCTTATACTATCCGCTGGATAGCTGGTTCATCAAAACTACCGCGGTTAAGGATAAGCTGATCGAACTGAACAAGACCATCAACTGGAAACCTGAGGCAACCGGTACTGGCCGCTTTGGTAACTGGTTAGAGAATTTGGTAGACTGGAACCTGTCGCGTTCGCGCTATTGGGGTACCCCGCTACCGATCTGGCGCGAGGAGAATGGTACAGAAGAAAAATGTATCGGCTCGATAGAAGAACTGAATAAAGAAATAGATGCCGCTGCCGAGGCTGGTTTTATGCCAAAGGATTTCCGCCTGGCTGATATGCACCGTCCTTATGTGGATGATGTGGTGTTGGTATCGTCGAACGGTAACAAGATGTTCCGCGAGCCGGACCTGATCGACGTTTGGTTCGATAGCGGTGCGATGCCTTACGCGCAATGGCACTTCCCGTTTGAGAATAAAGATAAATTTATTGATGCCTACCCGGCAGATTTTATCGCCGAGGGTGTGGATCAAACCCGTGGCTGGTTCTTTACCCTGCACGCTATCGCCGTAATGTTAAGCGAGGCAAGTGACGAGGTGAAGGAAGTTAATAGCCTGGTAGGTAACCCGGGGGTGGCTTTCAAAAGCGTTGTTTCTAACGGTTTGGTGCTGGATAAAGACGGCGCCAAAATGTCTAAACGTTTAGGCAACGCGGTAGAACCATTCGAGACCATCGAGAAATATGGTGCTGATGCGGCCCGCTGGTATATGATCAGCAATGCGTCGCCATGGGACAACCTTAAATTTAACATCGAAGGTTTGGACGAGGTGCGCCGTAAGTTCTTCGGTACGCTGTATAATACTTACTCGTTCTTTTCGCTTTATGCTAATATCGACAAGTTCGATTACAGCGAAGCAGACATCGCGATAGCAGACCGCCCGGAGATCGATCAATGGATCATCTCCTTATTGAACACCTTATCTAAAGAGGTAGATGCTTTCTACGCCGATTTTGAGCCGACCAAAGCAGCCCGCGCTATCCAGGATTTTGTGGACGCGCACCTGAGCAACTGGTACGTACGTTTAAGTCGCCGCCGTTTCTGGCGTTCGGATAGTAACACGGATAAGCTATCGGCTTACCAAACGTTGTATACTTGCTTGGTAACCATTAGCAAGTTGATGTCGCCTATAGCGCCGTTCTTTGCGGAGCGTTTATATACCGATCTGAACTACGCTACCAAGAAAGAGAACTTCGAGTCAGTTCACTTAGCTGATTTCCCAACTTACCACGCCGATCTGGTGAACGAGGCTTTAGAGGAGCGTATGCAAATGGCTCAGGATATTTCGTCTTTGGTGTTGTCATTGCGTAAAAAAGTGGGTATCAACGTGCGTCAGCCATTAAGTAAGATCTTATTGCCGATCCTGGATAAGAACTTCGAGAAGCAAGTTGAGCAGGTAAAAGAACTGATCCTGTCCGAGACCAACATCAAGGATATCGAATATATCACCGATGCTGCCGGCTTTATCAAAAAGAAAGTAAAACCTAACTTTAAAGCATTAGGTGCCAAGGTGGGTAAGGATATGAAGGCGGTAGCTGCTGCAATCACTGCCATGGATCAGAGTGCTTTAGCACAATTTGAGCAGGATGGTCAGTACACTGTAGAAATTGAGAACGCCAAATACGATATACTTTTAAGCGACGTAGATATCATAGCAGAAGATGTTGAGGGCTGGCAGGTTGCAAATTTGGGCAAACTAACGGTTGCTTTAGATGTTACACTGACCAACGAATTAAAGCAGGAGGGTACATCAAGAGAGTTAATTAACCGCGTACAGAACCTACGCAAATCCAGCGGTTTTGAAGTGACCGACCGGATAAATGTAAAATTAGGCAACGCAGAGCACATCAGCGAGGCCGTGAACAATAATTTAACCTATATTTGCGCCGAAATTTTGGCCGATACTATCCTGTTTGACAGCGGTTTGACCGAGGGTGAAAAGACAGAGATAGACGGAATTGAAATTGTGATCGCTATAACGAAAATATAAATGAAACAAGAGCACGAAAAGAACAGGTATTCTGAAGCTGAGCTGCAAGAATTTAAAGACATTATCCTGGAGAAACTGCGTATAGCTAAAGAAGAATTGAACAACCTGGCATCATCATTAAGTAGCCCTAACGCTAACGGTACTGATGATACTGCCGGTACCTATAAAACTTTAGAGGACGGATCTGCAACGCTGGAGAAAGAATCTATCAACCAGTTGGCTGCCCGTCAAAAGAAATTTATTGAGCAATTAGAGGCCGCTTTGGTACGCATCCAGAACAAAACTTACGGTGTTTGCCGCGAGACCGGTAAACTGATCCAAAAAGAGCGCCTGCGTGCCGTGCCGCATACCACGCTAAGCATGGAAGCTAAAATGAAGCAGTACTAAATGAAGGCAGCGTATACCAAACCTTTCATAGTAGCCGCTATCATTATTATTATCGACCAGGTCATTAAGACCTGGGTGCGCACGCATATGAATATAAACGAAGATATCCCGATCTTTGGTGATCGTGGTATGCTGCATTATACCGAGAACAACGGTATGGCCTTTGGCTGGGAATTAGGCGGGGTTGGTGGTAAGTTAGCCTTGACTATTTTCAGGATCATCGCGGTGGCCGGCATAGGTTATGGTGTGGTTTACCTGATCAAGCATAAATATCACCGCGGGTTGGTGATGAATGTGGCTCTGATATTTGCCGGAGCCGTAGGTAACATTATCGACTCGACATTTTACGGCATCATTTACCAGAACGAACCCCTTTTCCAAGGCCGTGTGGTAGATATGTTCTATTTCCCTATCATTAAAGGCCACTACCCTGATTGGTTCCCGTTTTGGAAAGGCGAGTATTTTGAGTTCTTCCAGCCGGTATTCAATTTTGCCGATGCGGCTATTTCGGTAGGTGTTATCGCAATACTGATCTGGCAGAAACGTTACTTTAAACAAGAGACCGTTGAGGAGAGCAATCTGAATAGCGAGGTTGTGGAGGAATAAGTAGAAAGTCTTTAGTTCTCGGTCGAAAGAAAAAAAATATATTACATTGAAGAGCCGCTTAATTGCGGCTTTTCTGTTTTTATCACTTTGCAGGACGATTTGTTCGATGTCAATTCCTTGATCATAATATCATAAATAGTTAACAAAAATAGCGGCATTTTTGGCCGTTCCTGACCCGCTTTTTAGGGTCTGCCTAAACTCTCCCACAGATTTTGTTAACGCAACTATGAAAAAACAAATATCTATCGCTATACTGGCCTTATTGTTTGCAACAGGGCAGCTTATGGCTCAAACAGCCAAGCACGTAATTTTTGTGACCATCGACGGCTTTCGTCCCGACTTCTATTTGGAAGACGGCTGGAAAACCCCTAACCTGCGCGCTATGATGAAAGACGGTGCTTATGCTAAAGGCGTCAACAGTGTATTCCCGTCCATGACCTATCCCTCGCACACCACCATCGTTACCGGCGTGCAGCCTGTTAAGCACGGTGTGCATTACAATAACATGTTCACCCCGAATGGTGCACCACAGCAACCTTACTGGATGGATAGCTCCATCCATGTGCCCACCATTTGGAAAGCAGCCAAAGCAAAAGGCATGACCGTTGCTTCACTTTATTGGCCGGTATCTGCCAATTCTCCTTTAGATTATAATATTCCTGATATCGGCGGTTTAGGCGACGGTGTACGGGAGGAATATTCTTTGCCTAAAGGTTTTTACGCCGAGGTAAAGAAAGAAGTATTTGGCGGTGTAGATAAGATAGATCATGGCAAAAATCAGAACATCGCCAAGATCGCTGCCTACATCATCAAAAGGAGCAAACCTGAATTGATGACCATCCACGTATTCTCGGTAGATGGCGCGGCCCACTCGGTAGGCCGTAACGGTGAGCGGGTGCAGGAAGCCGTTGCCGATGCCGATGAAGCGGTTGGTATCGTCATCAACGCGCTAAAAGAAGCCGGTATTTACGACAGCACCGTACTCATGATCGGCGGCGACCACGGTTTTTACGACGTTAAAAAGTCGATATCACCTAACGTATGGTTGAAAGAGGTCGGCCTGATTACCGACCTGAAGACCGGTGATTGGAAAGCACAGTTCAACACCGTAGGCGGCTCTGCATACTTGTACTTAAAAGACCCCACCGATAAAGCTACTGTCGATAAAGTGAAAGCCCTATTGGCTGCGCAGTCCGATAGTGTAAAACAATACTTCCGACTGATCAGCAAAGAGCAAATGACCAAGGGAGGTTACAATCCCAACGTAGCCTTCGCGCTTACCGCCGAGCACGACGCATCTTTTGGTAATGCAAGCACCGGCGCGGCATTAAAACCGGGCAAAGGTGGTTCACACGGTCACTTCCCCGATACCAAAAACATCCGCACAGGATTGGTGTTAAGCGGTCCGGGCATCCGTAAAGGTGCCGTGATAGACGAGATGGACCTGCGCGATATGACACCGATCATCGTCAAACTGCTGGGCATCCCATTTGGTACAGTAGATGGCAAGATACCTGCGGGATTGTTGAGATAACAGATCGGAAATATTTACTTAGCGGACGGCGCATTTGGATTATTACTGGTGAGCCGTCTTGTTTTATTGTCGGCATTTCTTATATTTGATAGTATGGAAACGCTAACGATACATACTGAGGACGCCGAAAAAATGCAAACGGTGAAAGCTGTATTGAAAGCTTTGGATGTCCAGTTCGAGACTGAGGTAATACCAATTGCCTTCGCATGTGTTGGAAAGCGTTAAAGTTAGCATAGCGCAATTCGAAAGAGGCGAAACCATTTCTTAAGAAGAATTTAAAGCAAAGCATCTTTTCAAAAGATGATCTTTGATATACGCTTTACTCCTGAGGCGGAAGAAACCTATCAGGTTTGATCTGATCAACTTTATTCCAGATGGGGCAAGAAGTTAGTTAACCAAATGGATACCCGGATATCCAAATGTCTTTGATATCATTTCACACGACCCATACATGTATCCCATCGATCAAGACTCGCTTGATCTTAGAAAGTGTGTGCTCCACAAAAATTACTCGATGTATTACCGGGTATATCAAAGTTCGATACATATCGTAATGTTTTGGGACAATCGCCAAGATCCGCTATTCGATATCTAAATTTCTTCTCTGGGCCCTAAAAATAGGGTGAAAACACGGTATAATTCAAGGGTGGGATCGTTGTATTTTTACATCAGATCAGTTACTGAACCGGAAAGAAATTTTTCCTCAACCTCCTCACCTTTCCTTTTGCCGGTCCGTGGTGGCTACTACAGACCGGCAATTAGGACTGAATCTTTAAAAACTATCCGGGGAAACTGAATTTACCCATCAATACGGCTGGGTTCCCGCCGATCGTCATCGGTTCACCAACTAAGGCTTCGTTACCTAATAGGGCAAATAATATTGCTTCTTTAGCATCCGGGTCAACGCCTAAATAATTGCTGTCGCTAATGGTGGCTTGCGGTAGCAGTTTAGTAAGGCCGTCGACTACAAATTTATTCTTCGCACCACCACCGCTGATCAGGATGCGGGTCAAGGTCTCGGGTTGGCAATAGGTATTTATAAAGTCGACGATACTTTGCACGGTAAATTGACTTAGCGTGGCGACGATATCCTCTGCAGTTAGGTCAGTTGTGTTGGATGCTTGCCGGGCTTTTTCCAGATAAGCTAAACTGAACAACTCCGGTCCGGTGGTTTTGGGGGCGGGTTGGGCGAAGAATGATTCTTTAAGTAGGGCGTTCAGCAAGCTTTCATTTACTTGGCCCGATAGCGCGATTTTGGCGTCCTCGTCGTACGGTCTGTTAAAATATTGGCGGCAGGCAGCATCGATCATGGTATTACCCGGGCCGGTATCGCAACAAATGATCTCGGCGCCGTTAGCAGGCAGGTAAGTGAGGTTAGCGATCCCGCCGATGTTGAGCAGGATGCGGTTCTCGGTAGGGTGGCTGCCGAAGATCACATCGCCATACAAAGCCAAAGGCGCGCCTTCTCCGCCTGCGGCGATATGTTTTTGACGGAAATCGCTGATCGTGATGATGCCTGTTTTTACGGCGATGTGGTCGCCGTCTCCGATCTGTAAAGTTGCGTTAGGGTAGTTGGCTTGTCCGTGTAAACGTTGGGGAGCGTGGTAAATGGTCTGCCCGTGGCTGGCGATGAAGTCTACATCAGCAGGCGCAACATTCCATTGCTGCAAAGCATCTAAGATCAGCTGTGCATGATAGATACCGATGTAGGCATTTATCATGCACAGCTTTTCCAGGTCAACCTGCTTTTTCGCAAAGAGTTGTATCACTTCGCCTTTAAAGGTATCATCATACGCGATCGTGATGAAATGCAGTAAGTCGAATTTCGTTCCCAACCCATGCCTGCTGAAACGACAAAGCGCGATGTCCAGTCCGTCGAGCGATGTACCGGACATAAGGCCTATCGCCAAACGTTCTTCTTTTTGGGCGATGGTAAAAAGTTGCTGTAAATTTTTGTTCAATGCAGGCATGTTAAAGGCGAATATACGGGGGCTTGTGTTAACGTTTAAATTTTATCGGTCCTATTTGGTTGTTAACTGATATATTTGCCGCTCCGAACTTTTAGTAATATTAATACACCAAGGTATGCGCCGGGGCAGCCATGGAGCACACTGTTCAAAGCAAAACTTTGTGCCCTTTGTGCCAACTCTTTGTGTACTTTGTGGTTAAATTTAAAACCCACCTATGGCCAGATTAAATTTATTAGAGGAGACCCGGTACGAAAAATTAGCCGTAACCGTATATCCTGATCAGCAGACCGCATCTAAAAAAGTAGCAGCCCGTATTGCCGATGTCATCCGCGGCAAGCAAGCATCAGGCGAAAAAGCCGTGCTTGGTTTGGCTACCGGTGTAACCCCGATACGTGTTTACAACGAGTTGGTGCGCCTGCATAAAGAGGAAGGCCTGAGTTTTAAGAACGTCATCACCTTTAATCTGGACGAATACTATCCCATGAAGCCTGACGCGGCCCAAAGCTACGTCACCTTTATGTACGAGAATTTGTTCAGCCATATCGATATCGAAAAGGCTAATGTGCATATCCCGGATGGTACGCTTGCCGCCGATGATGTTGCCGAGTGGTGTTTAAATTACGAAAAACAGATCGAAGCCCTTGGCGGGTTAGACCTGCAGATATTAGGTATCGGCCGTACCGGTCACATTGGTTTTAACGAGCCGGGTTCGGCACCAAACTCGGGTACGCGTTTGGTTACCCTGGACGACCTGACCCGCGCCGATGCCGCCCGCGATTTTGGTGGTAAAGCTAATGTGCCAACCAAAGCCATTACTATGGGTGTAGGCACGATCTTTAAAGCCCGCGAGATCATCCTGATGGCCTGGAGCAAAAAGAAAGCCCCGATCATCAAGAAAGCCATCGAAGGCGAGATATCAGGCGAAGTTCCGGCTACTTATCTGCAACTGAGTGATAACGTAGAGTTTGTGCTGGATGAAGATGCCGCATCAGACCTGACCCGTTTTGATACGCCATGGTTGGTGAAAGACTGCATTTGGGACACGCAGCTGAAAAAGAAAGCAGTGATCTGGTTGGCTTGCGAATTAAAAAAACCGATCTTAAAACTGACCGAAGAGGATTACAACACCCATGGCATGGCCCAGTTGGCTGTAGAGCAAGGCCCGGTCTACAATATCAACATCGATATATTTAACCAGATACAACATACCATTACCGGTTGGCCGGGTGGTAAGCCTGGTGCCGACGATAGTCAGCGCCCTGAGCGGATGGAACCTGCTAAAAAGCGCTCGATCGTTTTTTCGCCACACCCTGATGATGATGTGATATCGATGGGCGGTACATTTATTCGCCTGGTAGATCAGGGGCATGATGTGCATGTGGCTTATCAAACATCGGGCAACACCGCGGTTTGGGATGATGACGTGTTGCGTTACATGGAGTTCGCTATTGACTTTGAAGGCAGTATCGGTAAAGATAATTCGCAATTGAAGTCGATCTATGATGACATGCGCCAGTTCATTGAGGCTAAGCAGCCAAATCAGATAGACACCAAAGAGATTCGTGATGTAAAGGGCTTCATCCGCAAGACCGAAGCCATCAGCGGTGCGCGTTATGCAGGTTTGCAGGATGACCATATCCACTTTATGGCCCTGCCATTTTACGAGACCGGCAAGACACAAAAGAACAGCGTAGGCGAGGAAGACATCCGCCTTACCATCGAATTACTACAAAAAGTAAAACCACAACAGATCTTTGCCGCCGGCGATTTTGCAGATCCGCATGGCACGCACGTGGTATGTTTCAATATCATCGTAGCCGCTTTAGAGCGCCTAAAGGCGACCGAAGATTGGGTAAATGACTGTTGGCTATGGATGTACCGCGGCGCATGGCACGAGTTTGAGACGCATGAGATAGAAATGGCCGTACCGCTTTCGCCGCAAGAGGTTGTGCGCAAACGTAACGCCATCTTTAAACATCAGTCGCAAAAAGATCGTCCGGTATTCCCCGGTGATGATGCTCGCGAGTTTTGGGTACGTGCCGAGGATCGCAATAGGGAGACAGCTAAACGTTATGACGACTTAGGACTTGCCGAGTATGAAGCGATGGAAGCTTTTGTAAGGTATAAGTTTTAACTCATCGCCGCGTCGCTCATAGAAGCTCCCCTGCGATGACGACGAGCATAATAAATAAGGCCGGAATGATGCTGTCATTCCGGCCTTATTTATTACTCCTTGCGCCGATCTCTCTGCGCCTTGCACTAACCCTAATTCACCAGCAATTTATACCCCTTGCCATGCACGTTAATGATCTCTACCTTAGGGTCATCCTTTAAATACTTACGGATCTTGCTCAGGAAAACGTCCATACTACGGCCGTTAAAATAGTTATCGTCGTGCCAGATATTCAGCAGGGCTTCCTCGCGGGTCAGGACCTCATTCTTGCGCATGCAGAGCAGGCGTAACAGTTCGGCCTCTTTGGTAGATAGCTTTTGGGTATTACTGCCATCGCTGATCAGCTGATTGGTCACATCAAAGTTGTATTTACCAATGATGAAGCTGGTTTGCTTTTCCTCTTCTTTTTTTTCAGTGATACTGCGTTTTAATAGAGCGTTTATCCGCAACAACAGTTCTTCTATCCGGAATGGCTTGGTGATGTAATCATCGCCGCCAAGGTTAAAAGCTTCGGTCTTGTCCTCTATCATCCCCTTAGCCGTAGCGAAGATGATCGGCACGGTCGGGTTCATCTTGCGAACCTCTTTACCCAGCGTAAAGCCGTCCTTTTTGGGCATCATCACATCCAGTATTAGGAGGTCGTAAGTTTGCTTGGTGAACTCGCGCAAACCTTCGTCGCCATCTTTACAAAGCACTACATCAAACTTACCTTTTAGTTGCAGGTAGTCCTGCAGTAAAAGGCCTAAATTGGGGTCGTCCTCAACAAGTAATATTTTCTTCATTGGTTTGGTGTAGGTTTATACAACAGGGAATCTTAACTCAAATTCCGAGCCTTTATCTTTCTCTGACTTTACGCTGATGGTGCCGTCCAGTCGTTTTACGATCGTGTTTACGTAACTTAAGCCCAGGCCAAAGCCTTTTACATCGTGCAGGTTACCGGTAGGGATGCGGTAGAACTGCTCAAAGATACGCGCCTGCTCTTCGCGGCTCATACCAATACCTTTATCGGTCACAGTGATCACCAACGTATTACGGGTGAGCGATGTAGCCACTTTGATCTGCGGCGACTCTTTGCTATACTTCAACGCGTTATCTATCAGGTTGTAGATCACGTTACTAAAGTGCAGATCGTCAGCATTAACGGTGCTGTATTGGGCATCCAGTTGCAGGGTAACGTCGGCGTTATATTTCTGCAATTTAAGCTGCATGCTGTCCACAATGGCAGCAATGGTATCGTTCACCTCCACCGGTTTAATGTCCAGCTTAAAGTCTTCTTTCTCTATCTTGGCAATGTTTAATACACGTTCAATATGACTGCCTAAACGGGCATTCTCCTCGTAGATCATGTTGGCTAAACGGGTAATGCGCTTAGGGTCGGCGGTAACCTCACTGTCTTTCAAAGCCTCGCTGGCGATCATGATGGTCGATACCGGGGTTTTGAACTCATGGGTCATGTTGTTGATGAAGTCGGTCTTCATTTCCGATATCTTTTTCTGCTTCAGGATAGAAAAAATGGTGTACCCGAAGCAAAAGATCAGGATCATTAACAGACCGGCCGATGTACCCAAACTGGCGCCCATATTACCTAAGATCAGCGAGCTTTTTGCAGGGAAAGCCAAACGTAACATACCCGGATCAGTTATCTCGTTGCGGACAAATATGCGGGTCTCGTAAGGCTTAGTATCGTTTTCGAACTCTGCTTTGGCCAAGCTGGTGTTATTAGCGTTAGAGAAGATCAGCGTATCATTAGTGTAAGTTGATACCTCGTAAGTAAAAGGTAGTTCGATACCTTGGTTGCGCAGTTCGAAACGTAATAGCGAATCTATTAGCAATGGGTTGATCCGCTTCTTTAACGGCGCTTTGCTGGCTTGGAACTCCTCGGTCAGGTCATTAAAAATAGCTCGGCTCTTGGCATCTTCTAATGAGTCCTGCTCCAGTAGCTTTTTGATAGTGACAAGTTTCTTTTCGCGGCTTTTACGCAGTTGATCGGCATCCCAAAAGGGGTTCTTTTGCTTCACGATTATGGATTGGCGGCCCAGGATGGGGTCCTCGTAATCATACTTGGCTGTGTCGTACTGCTGCATGTTCTTTTGCTGCATCAGCTCTAAAGGCGTATTTACAATAGCCACCATTTGCTGCTCGTGTACGTTGCCATATTCGTCAACTACTTTTTCTACAAATCGCCTAACGGTCAAAGTGCCTTTGCTATCATCAGCCCTAAGTTCTTTGATCAAACGGTCGCGCAGTTTTTTTAAGCTATCACGAATGATCACCTTACGGTTCACAAAACGCTTTTCGCCGTCGGGGCTATTTAAGTCGATATTTACGGCATGGGCAACAACTTTGCGTTGCGAATCGAGGTATTTGGCGCGGTTCTTAAAAAATTGCACCTCATCGTGCTTATCCACACGTTCCACAACCTTTTTCATGGCATCGCTCACGCGGTTATCGAACAGTTGCGATTGCAGTTGATAGGCTTGTGTTAAAAAATAAAGCTGCATGCCCATCACACCCAACAGCGCGAAGCCCATCAGCCCAATGATCAAACCTATGCTTTTCTTTTTCATACTATAACTCAAACAAAAATAGCTGTAATTAAACCAAGCCGGGATGCTTTAACATTTTTTAACAGTTATTTTAACATAACAGCCTTTTACGTAGCTTAGTTGAAAGCAACACTTACCGTTTTGAGACACTTTAAATTCCTATTGGCCTGCGCGCTGATCATCATATCTATCCATGTGTCGGCTCAGCAAATGCCGCGTTATGTGAAGATAGCGACGCCCCTGGCTTACTGCATTGTCAAACTATCCGACCTGACGCCTGTCCACCGTGATAATTTTATCAAGTTAGCTAAAGCGGGTTACTTTGACAAGACCACCTTTAACCGTATCCTGAAAGGCTTTGTGATACAAGGCGGCGATCCCGACTTGCTGTACGAAAAAGGTAAAAAGCTGAATGCCCAGCAATTTTGGATCAAACCCGAGTTTGATACTACGCTATTCCACAAACGCGGAGTATTAGCCATGGGCCGCGATGTAAATCCCGGCAAAGAATCATTTACCACGCAGATCTATTTTGTGGATGGTAAGCTCTATAACGATACCCAGTTAGATGCCCTTGCCAAACGCCGTGGACGGCTGATCCCGCCTGCTCAACGCGAGGTTTATAAGACGATAGGCGGTACACCGTCGCTGGATGGGGACTACACCATTTTTGGCGAGATCGTAAAGAACATCGACTTTATAGACAAAGTGACCGCCGTAAAAGTGAATAGAGAAGGCAACCCCGACGTGCCTGTCACCATGAAAGTGACCGTGCTAAATGATAAACAAGCAGCGGCGGAACTGAAGTAGATCAGCTATAAAGGATGTAAAAACGTGTTTGAAAATGCACAGTTCTTGCCCAAAAAACACGCGTTTTTGATCCATATTTTGCGTTTTGTAATAGTTTTGCAAAACGCGCAACCGGATGGTTGCGGGAGGTGTCTGTTACCGCCAATGACGGAGATCGGCCCCGCCTAAATAAGGCTTTTTAAAACAACCTGCGCGCCTTGATGTTGCTAATGGATATTTCAGGCTACACTTATCCGTTCCGTTTTGATCAGCAGCATCCAACTTTACATCAGACCGCATTTAATTAAGATCGTTCTTCTGGCGATGATGTTGCTGTGCATTAAAGTCAGCCACGCTCAGGTAGGCACTGAAGTAGATACGCTTAAAACGGATATCACTAAACGGAGCGAGGTAGAGAACTTTAACCAGCAATACGATATCGCCGATCTGTTCAAAGCCATTTTTAAACCGAATAAGCAAAAGGATACCACCCGCAAGCCATCCGGCATAACTATTATACCCAATATCGCATCCAATCCAAGCATTGGCTCGCAGATAGGTATCAAGGCGGTGGCGGGGCGTAAATTAGGCGACGACCCTAATACTTTACTTTCCGTAGCGGCAACGTCGGCATCTATCACTACTAAGGGGATCATCTATTTCTATCTTAACCACAATGTTTACACTCCCGGCAACAAATGGAACTTTCAAGGAAGCCTTGTTGCAGCCAAGACCGTCACACCTGATTTTGGATTGGGTATAGCTCAACCTACAAATGGCAGTACCGACGACCAGGTACTGATCAATGCCGGGCGCCAGGGGCGGACGCTGAACTCGATATTCTTCAACTTTCGCGAGAAGGTGTACAAGGAAGTACAAGAAGGCCTGTTCGTAGGGGCCGGGGTATCATTTGATGTTCGGAAAAATATCAGCGATAGCCGCTCGGTAGGGGCAACGCCTTATACTATTTACAATCAGCGTTACGGATTTTCGGGCCGGCAGTATAGTGCCAACGGTTTGCTCTTTAATGTGCAATATACTACCCGCGATAACCAGAACCGGGCTTATCATGGTATTTATATCGATGGTGGGTTCCGGGTAAATCAGGCCTGGATGGGGAGTACTAAGAATGCTGTACAATTTAATACCGATGTGCGTAAATATTTCAGCCTGTCCAAGTCGCGGCCCGAGCATGTGCTGGCGGTATGGAACTGGGCATCGTACCTGATCAGCGGCGCAGTACCTTATCTGGAACTGCCCGGTACAGCTAAAGACCCCAGTTCGCGCAGCGGGCGCGGCTATGTGGTGGGCTATTTTAAAGGGACGCAATTCAATTACTCCGAGGTGGAGTACCGTTTCCCGATCACTCGTAACAAATTCATCAGCGGGGCTACCTTCTTTAGCATGCAAACCGCTAATGACGGCCTTGGTACTAAGCTATTCCAAAAATGGCAACCCGCAGGCGGCGGTGGCTTACGCATACTCTTTAACAAAGCTACCCGCACCAACCTTTGTCTGGACTATGCCTGGGGAAAATACGGTTCGCGCGGGTTCTTTTTGGGGATAAATGAAGCGTTTTGAGACGTGAGATATGAGATGTGAGAAAGGAGTATCGAGTAGTTAGTATCGAGTATCAAGTAGTTAGTATCGAGTATCAAGTAGTTAGTATCGAGCATCAAGTAGTTAGTATCGAGTATCAAGCAGTACATCCTACACATCACATCTTACAGCTCACGTCTCAAATCTCAAATCTCACGTCTCAGATCTCATCTCACAGTAAACTCTGTCGGTTCGTTATAACATATCCAATCCTCTGTTTTGCCGAAGCCGTGTGAGACGATCATTATCCGGTCGAACCTTGATGTAAATGTTCCCTCTACGGCCGAGAAGGTGATATTTCCGGTCTCCGCGTTAAAGCTGATGGTGCGTTTGTAGTAGGCGCCTTGCTCGTAAGCGTAGGTGTCGCCATCGTCTTCGTAATAGACGAAATCGGTCGACCCCTCCCCATTCCAAACATGTATCTGTAAAATACCGTCGCCTTGTTCGGCGGTGCTTTGTACGATGCTTTGCATCGGGATGATCGCGCCTGCTCTTATAAATACCGGCAGGTCGGTCAGCGGTGCATCGGCGCTGATCACGTCGCCCCCGGTGATCTTTTCATCTGTACCGAACCTGTACCAATCGCCTGCAGGTAAGTACACGTCGATCTCACGTTGATGGCTATCGGCCGGTGCTACCAAAATATTGTCGCCAAAAAAGAACTGATTTTGATAGGCTTCGTCGTAAACCAATTCGTCAAAAGGCAGGTCGATAGCCAGCGTACGTGCCACCGGCAGACCGGTTTGGTGTGAGCGGTAGAACGATGAGTATATATAAGGCAGCAACTTATAGCGCTGCTCAATATCTTTTTTGATGATCTTCTCGTTCTGTTTACCCCATGCCCACGGCTCGCGCATAACCGTGGCTGCCATGGCATGGTTGCGGAACATGGGCGTATAAACACCCAACGAGTTCCAGCGTACCATCAGTTCGGGCGTTGGGTTGCCGCTAAAGCCGCCGATATCTACCCCAACATAAGACACACCTACTATACCCAGACTGTTCACTAAACGGCAACCTAATAATAAGTGTGCATCGGTGGCGGTATTATCGCCTGTCCACACGGCCGAGTAGCGCTGGATGCCGGTGTAGGCCGCACGGGTGAGTACAAAGGGGCGTTTGCCTTTCAGCAGGGCCTTGGTGCCCTCGTAAGTACCGCGCGACATTTCGTTACCGTAAGCATTGCGTACCTCGGGCATATATTTATCGCCGAACCTCATAATACCGGGGATGTTCTGTCCCCAGGCGGCAGGTTCGTTCATGTCATTCCAAAATCCGGCTACGCCTGGTTCTGTCAAGGCGTCGAAAGACTTACCCCACCAATCGCGCACTTCGGCCTTATAAAAATCGGGAAAGTGACAGCGGCCCGGCCAAACTTCGCCTATGTAAAGCTCACCATCGGGGTAGGTAGCAAAATACCCTTTCTTTACGCCCTCATCATATTGTTTATAGCCGTCCTCTATTTTAATACCGGGATCTACAATGGTGACCAGTTTAAAGCCCATCGCTGTCAGCTCATCTATCATGGCCTTAGGCTCGGGGAAGGTCTCATTGTTCCAGGTGAAGATCTTAAAGCCATCCATGTAATCAATGTCGCAATACATGGCATCGGCAGGGATCTTTAACTTACGGAAGTTTCGGGCTACCTCCAGCACTTCTTTGGCGCTCATATAACTCCAGCGGCATTGCTGGTAGCCCAAGCTCCAAAGCGGTGGCATTTCCATGCGGCCCGTCAGCCAGGTTTGGTCCTGTATGATATTGGCCACGCCTTGTGCGCCGAAGAAGTAATAATTCAGATCGCCGCCATCGGCACCAAGCCAGTGCATGCTGTGGTCGGTACTGGCCCCAAAGTCGAAGAAGGAGCGGTGGGTGTTATCTAAAAAGAGACCGTAGGTCAACCCGCTATGCAGGCCTATGTAAAACGGGAAAGTTTTATACAGCGGGTCCGATTTGGGCGTATAATCTACCGCGTCGGTATTCCAGTTCACATAATTACTACCGCGACGGTCCAGGTTGCCGGTCTTTTCGCCCAGGCCTATAAAGCGTTCGTCTTTAAAAAGCTTACGATAGTTGGTGAACTTTTCGCCCTGCCACATGGTGCCAAAGCGTTCGTCGTCGCCGCTAAGTAAAATGCCATCGGCGTTATAAAAGTTAAAACGCAGGGGCGACTTGCTGATGCGTAATTCCAACTCGCCGGTGTGTATGCTGAGTTCATCAGGCGAATCATCATACCTGATATTGCCTTGCGGCGGCTGTATCACGGCAAAGGAATGGTCCTGCGCATCAAAGTGACGGCTGACATTTACCCTGATGATCGTGGGCGAATATATCCACACCCGGGCTTCGGCATGTTGGGTGGTTATGGTTAAAGCGTTGTGTTGTTGGCTGATCTTGTGTACGTTACCGGGAACAGTTGTATCCATCATAGTACAAACAACACCCGCAAGTGCCATTGGTTTGTACAAATCGGCGGTCGGGTGTCTGTATAGGGTCGGGTGAATATTCATTAAACTGTCAGTAGGGAGTATCATATATGATACATAAGCCTACATAACAGTCCGTATGATACACAATATGTAACATTTCTATAGCTATATGTGCTGATAAACAAGGCTTTGATTTTTTGGCACGGTGATCGCATTACCTATCACGAATAAATGATAACGAATATTAAAAGCATTAGCAAATGATTAAAAAGCTACTTAACAATTAATAATAATTTTTAATACAACTAAAGCTTAAATACCATGAAAACGCTAATAGGAAAAACAGCAGCGATACTTGCCCTGGCCTTTATGACCACAGGCGCCTTCGCTAACGACGAAAAAAAGAACGATAACAAAAAGAAAGACACCGCACCTAACGAAGTAAAAGCTGTGTTTACACCCAACAGTAACGCCAGCGCTATCCAGGTAGACCTGAAGATAGACAACGCGACCGAAGGTGCATCTACAGTAGTGATCACTGACGTAAGGGGTAATGTGCTATTCTTTGATACATTTGACCACGAGGCTACCACCGTAAACAAAAAATACGAGGTACCACAGGTTGCCGAAGATGAGTACATTGTAAGGGTGACCACCGCCGAGCCTACTAAGTAATTTCGGCATCGATCATTCATCACCTAAAGGAATAACGCGCTTAACATTGCGCAAAAAAATATCAGTTCCTGTAAGGTCCCGGTCAGTTTGGCCGGGATCTTTTTTGTTTTTTGGGACTCTATACATTAGTACTAAATTGGTTAAAAGTCTCGCTTCCCCGCTTGAGCGGGGTCAGGGGTGTGTCCTTCATTTGCAAGGTCTGCGAAAGGACACACCCCTATGAAAGGTTTTGCTCGATGTCCGTTCAGTGCTTCCCCGCTCGAGCGGGGAGATTTGGGCTTGTCATCTTACCTACAAGTTCTAACGGATCTAATAACTCAGGATGTTTTTAGGTATAATTCCCTCTCCTCCGTCTACCAAACCCCGCATTGTGTCTACCAAAGCCAGATCCTATCACATCAAATACAAAAACCACCCTTCGATACCTCATTTTTTGCTAAGTATCAGCTTTTTGCCCCGCGGTCGCAATTAATGGCGGGCTTGTCTACTATCAAATTTTGGTGTGAAACTTATGTGTTCCTTTGAGCATTGAAACAAACGAATAACATTTAATAACAACACTTTAAAAAACTTAATAACATGAAAACCATCATCAGAACCGCAGCCACAGTTTTTGCTTTAGCATTATTATCAACAGGTGTTTTCGCCGCAGACACTACTACTAAAAGAGATACCGCTACTAACGAGGTTACCGCCTATGTAAGTTATGATAACGGCGTAGTTGGCGTTGACGTTAACATTGACAATGCCACCGAAGGCGCATCTACCGTGACCATTTATGACGCGGCCGGCAATGTATTGCTGACCGACTCTTTTAAAAATGATTCAGCAGCTATCAGAAAAAACTACCTGGTTGACGAGGTTGCCGCAGGCGACTACGTAATTAAAGTAGTTACCAACGCTGTAGCCGTACAAAAAGAGGTTAGCCTCCGCAGCGACGACAGCAAGTTATTGGCCATTGCATTTTAATGTAGCCCTCGATCTAATAAGTATAGTTTATAGTTAATACATGGATCCCGGGCTTTGAGTTCGGGATCTTTTGTTTTTAAAGGGTGATATGACTGTTAGAAATATCCCTCAACATCGACGAACGCCCCCGCCGATCAGACCAATCCCCGGTTTTTGCTTATCAAAGTCTTGTTTTATCGACAAAACGTCATTTTGTATTAATTATCAGCTTTTTAGGCGTTGGTCGAGTATAGTGCAAGGTTGGTCTAAATGAATTTTGAGGTCGAAAATTTGTCTGTTCCTTTGAGTCATAGAAACAACACAAATAAAATATACATCAACTCAGAAAACTCAATATCATGAAAACTATCATCAAAACCTCAGCATTATTTTTCGGTATAGCCTTATTCACCACAGCCGCTTTCGCTGCCGATAAAGCCGATAAAGACAAATCGAAAGAAGTAAAACAGAAACAACATATCGTAGCCTTTAACTCGCTTACCGACGAGCGCGGTGTACAGGTGATCGTGCAAAAAGCCAAAGCCGCCAGCACCGGCGTTAAGATCTACGACGAGGCCGGTCACCTGGTGTTAAGCCACGTAATGGCAAAAAAAGATCTGGTAGCGCAAAAAGGTTATGATCTTACCCAATTAGATGCCGGCGACTACACTTTCCAGGTAACCGTAGATGGCGAAGTGACCAAAAAACTGGTACACGTGTACGAATCTGGTAAAGATCAGCGCTCGTTCTTCTTTAAACAATAATACCTCATCCTAAAAACATCACCCTTAAAAGCAAAAGACCCGGCGGTTAGCCGGGCCTTTTTGTTGTTTATAGCAACGGGCAATTACTTATGCCCAAAGGTTAGCCGGATAAGTTCCGTTCTCAACCAATGCCGAGATGCTTTCCTGAACGATCGGTTTGTCCTCTTTGTAAGTAACACCGAACCATTTTGATGATGTTGGGATCACTTTAAAATCGGCCGTGCCGGTCTTGATCAGTTCGTCAGCTACCAGCGGGATAAAGAATTCGGCTTTAGGGTTGCCCTCGTTAACATCCACAAAACGTTTGAACATTGGCTCGCTTTGCGCGAAAACAGCCGGAGTGAAACCCCAAAAGTTCATTGATGCACGCGCGGTCACCGGCAATTCGGTCTCGCCGTTAGCGTCTTTGTAAAATATCTTGTCGTCTTTACCGTAAACTTCGGTACGCTCGTCAACACCAACCATGTTACCCGCTTCGTCGATCGCACAGATACCGCGGGATACCGCGCCGTAAGTTGACAGTGTGTTACCGATCTCGTAACCCACTAAAGAGTAGTGATCATCGCGTACTTCGGTGGTCAAAAACTCGTACATTTTTTCGAATGCGTCGTAACCGTAGTAGTCATCGGCGTTGATCACGCAAAAAGGCTCCTTAACATTGTTGCGGGCAGCTAAAACCGCGTGGGCAGTACCCCAAGGCTTAGCGCGCTCAACCTCTTTATCTATGCCGTATTGTTTCAGATCAAAGTTCTGGAAAACGTAATCGGTCTCTACCTTACCGGCCAGCTTAGGCTCGAAAATAGCCTTGAACGAATCTAAAAACTCCTCGCGGATGATAAAAGTAACCTTACCAAAGCCGGCTTTAATGGCATCGTAAATAGAGTAATCGATAATGGTTTCGCCGTTAGGGCCAAAGCCGTCAACTTGTTTCATGCTGCCATAGCGGCTGGCCATACCGGCGGCCAATATTAACAATGTAGGTTTCATGTTCTTTTTTGAAGTGATGTATTAATATTTACTAAGTGATGTCTGAATTATATCTGCTAAGATACGATCATCCAGACAAACTTTAAGTTGTTAACCCTTATTTAATATACCTGAAATCCTGCCCCGCCTCTATTGCCAATAATGATTCATAGATCAGGCTGATCACATTGTCCACGTCCTCTTTGTGGATCATCTCTACCGTGGTGTGCATGTAGCGCAACGGTAAAGATATCAATGCCGATGGCACGCCGCCGTTAGAGTAAGCGAAGGCGTCGGTATCGGTACCCGTAGACCTTGACGATGCCTGGCGCTGGAATGGTATTCCTGCTTTCTCGGCAGTTTGGATCAGTAATTTATTCAGGTTGTTCTGCACTGCCGGAGCGTACGACACCACCGGGCCGCGGCCGCAAGCAAGATCGCCCTGGGTGATCTTGTTGATCATCGGCGTACCGGTATCGTGCGTAACGTCGGTCACAATGGCCACGTTAGGTTTAATACGGTGGGCGATCATCTCGGCACCACGCAGGCCGATCTCTTCCTGTACCGCGTTAACAATATATAAGCCGAATGGCAAAGTTTTGTTATTCTCTTTTAGCAAACGGGCAACCTCGGCGATCATGAAACCGCCGGCGCGGTTATCCAATGCGCGACCAACGTAGTAGCGGTCGTTCAGGATCATGAACTCATCCTCGTAAGTGATCACACAACCTACGTGGATACCCATGGCCTCAACTTCGGCCTTAGTGATAGCACCACAATCTAAAAAAATATTCTTCAGCGATGGGGCTTCTTCTTTCTCGCCACCCAAACGGGTGTGAATGGCTGGCCAGCCGAATACAGCTTTTACAATGCCTTTATCGGTATGGATATTCACACGTTTTGACGGCGCTATCTGATGGTCGGATCCGCCATTACGGATCACATAGATCAAGCCATCGTTAGTGATATAGTTAACAAACCATGATATCTCATCGGCATGGGCTTCTATCACTACTTTGTATTCGGCTTGCGGGTTGATCACGCCTACCGCCGTACCGTAGTTATCTACATAATATTCATCTACATAAGGCTTGATCTGGTCGATCCACAATTGCTGGCCCATGTACTCAAAGCCGGTCGGCGATGGGTTATTAATATATCTTTCAAAGAAAGCAACGGATGCTTCGGTAACCACAGGTACGTGTGGCTTTTTGTCTTTTTTATCTTCAGGAGTTTGTTCTGCCATGTTTAGCTCGCTTTAATATGGGCGATGCGCAAATATAGTAGCTGACACGAATTATCCTTAACCTCGCCACAATTTATTCGAATTTCATTAATTGAGATATGCTTCAAAGATCCGTTCCAATTCGAGACAAATTCGTGTCGTATCATAATATCCCCTTAAACTTAGCTTGACATTCCCTCGCTAACCTTGTGGCGGAGTTTTACTTCTTCATTTTAGTTAGTTTGGGACCGATGTTTAGGCGATCTGAGCATCGGTTTTATTTTGCAAGGGTTTCTCCATGATCACATAATCGAAACCGCCACGGGTGAATCCCTCACCTGTCTGTGTAAAACCTGCCTTAGCGTAAAAGTTGGTGGCAGTTACCCGGGCATTGCACCATATGTGCGTGCCGCCATTATTGATAGCTTGATCGGTGATGTATTGCAACAATTCCCTCCCTATGCCTTTGCCCTGCATGTCCTCAGCCACGGCAAATTTGCGGAACTGAAAGTCCGTGCCGTTTTGAAATAGAGAGACCACCGCCACCAGCCAGCCATTAACAAAAGCGCCGAAATGGATACCGTCCAGATCCTCGGGCATGCCCTGGGTTTGGACGCTACCGACATTAGGGTAAAGTACCTTATGGCGGAGCTTCCAGGTGAGTTCGTGGCGTATCTGTTCGATGTGGATGTCGGGCATGGCGTTAAATATGGGGTAAAAGTGTTAAATGTAAAACCAATGTGCAATAATTAGGGTTAGGATAATATATCTTGCCCCCATGAAAACGACCTTTTTAACCATTATAGCCTGCTTTTTATTTGCCGCTACCGCAACTTACGCCCAACCGATACTTAAAGGCAATGTGTCTGAATTGGGCAGCAGCAAAAAACTGACCGACGTTTTTGTGAAGGACGCCAATAACGCACGCAACATAGCACTCACCGATAAGAAAGGGAATTTCGAGATAGCCACGCAAACAGGGCACATCCTGATATTTGCCGCGCCCGGTTATATATCTGATACCCTGTACGTGACCGATATGCTGAACAAACAGATCAAGCTGAAAGTGCAGGGCATATCTTTACGTGAGGTGAACGTGACCGGCAGCCGGGTGTCATTTGATCCCCATGTAGAGTACGCCAGCGTATACACCAAAAGTAAAGTTTACCCGCTGTCGCCATCAAGCTGGTTCAGTAAAGAAGCTACGAATGCCCGCCGTTTAAAAAAATTCTTCGACCGCGAAGAGAAAGAACGCGAGATAGACATGGCATTCTCCCGTAGCAGGGTAATGACCCTGACCCCGCTTAAAGACCGCGAACTAAGCGACTTTCTGATCATGTATCGCCCAACCTACGAGTGGGTGCAAAAAAATGCCAAGGTAGAGAACGCCCTAACACTCTACATCAACGACTCTTACAAGAAATTTATGGCCCTGCCACCAGAGAAACGGAAGCTGGATATGCGGTTAGATGAGGTGAAATAAATTATTTCTTTATCCTTTCGCCTGTTCACGACATGTTGCCTAAAATGCCTTAAGTCGCGCTTCCCCTCTTGAAAGGGGTCAGGGGTGTGTTCTTCGGTTGCAAGGTCGGCGAAACACACACACCTATGAAAGTTTGTGCTGTATGTTCAGTTCATTGCGTCCCCTCTCGAGAGGGGAAACTTGGGCTTGTCATCTCACTTAAAGTCCCATTGAATTTGCAAGCTTAGGATAGACCATAAACCATAGATCATCTCTCTATCAACCCCTCCTCATCCTTCAACCCAACGCCCGACAACTGCCTGCTAAAAGCCTGCTGAACCAGATACGATATCTTTTGTGCCCCCATTTTATAAGATAACCCACCCGGGCGGATATTGGATACGCAATTGCGGGCATCATCTGTCAAACCAGGGCGCGGAGCATAAGTAAGATACGACCCAACACTATCCGCAGCGCTTAATCCCGGGCGTTCGCCAATGAGGATGATGGTCAGTTTGGCTTGTAGGGCATGGCCAATATGGTCGGCTAAGGCTACGCGGGCTTGCTCGGCTAAGCAGATGGGACCGATCACTAAGCCTTGCGCTTGCAATAAAGGGATCAGTTTATTTAAAAGCGGGGCGGTATGGTGGTTGATACCGCTTGCCGATAGGCCATCTGCAATAATGATGGAAATATCGGCCGGGTGTTCGCCGTAGGGCGTTAATATTTCTGCGGATGTGGGATGTAATAGCCGCCCAAGGTCAGGCCGTTGCAGGTATTGGGCGCGGTTGGCGGACATGCTTTTTACTTGCAGTATTACAAGCTCAAATACTTTCAGATCATCTGTTAATTTATCTACAGCCAGTTCGGCATAAACAGCATCCCGCGCGTGGGCGTGGGCCATGTTAAAGTGGAGTAGTTGTTCGGTCGGTAAGCTGCTGCCGGTGCGGCCTAAAGCGATCCTCGCCTGTGTAAACTCCTGCAAAGGCAGCCATGGATCTGTCGACGGTGGCGTGTAACGTTTTATTTTATCCATAGCCTGTCAAAGTTTTGCCAGATCTCTTTTTGTTTCAGGGCCGATAATTGGCCATGCTCGTCGGTGATACCTTGCCGCATCAGCCAAGCTTCAAATTCAGGGGCGGGGCGCAAACCCAAGGTTTGTCGGAGATATAAAGCATCGTGGAACGATGCCGACTGATAGTTCAGCATAATATCATCAGCGCCGGGCACACAAATAATAAAATTGCAGCCGGCCACACCAAGGAGGGTTGTTAGGTTATCCATATCATCCTGGTCAGCTTCGGCGTGGTTGGTGTAGCAGGCATCCACACCCATGGGCAGGCCCATCAGTTTACCGCAAAAATGATCCTCTAACGCCGCGCGGATGATCTGTTTACCATCGTACAAATACTCAGGACCGATAAAGCCCACCACGGTATTTACCAGCATAGGCTTAAATTTGCGGGCGAGCGCATACGCCCTAACCTCGCAGGTTTGCTGATCTACGCCGTGGTGTGCATTGGCCGATAGCGAACTACCCTGACCCGTCTCAAAATACATCACGTTGTTGCCGATCGTGCCACGATCTAAAGCTAAGGTCGCTTCATAGGCCTCCGCTATCAACGATAAATTCACGCCGAAACTGGTATTGGTCTTTTCGGTCCCGCCGATAGATTGAAAACAGAGATCCACGGGGGCTTTACGGTTCACCAAATCCAACGTGGTGGTAATATGGCTCAGCACGCAGGATTGTGTTGGTATCTCAAAACGTTGCCGCACCTCATCTATCAAATTCAAAATATTGGCAATGGTGCCGGCATTATCGGTAGCCGGGTTAACGCCGATCACCGCGTCGCCACTGCCGTAAAGCAGGCCGTCTATCATAGATGCGGCGATGCCTTTCGGGTCGTCGGTAGGGTGATTGGGTTGTAAACGGGTAGCTAACCGGCCTTTCAGCCCGATCGTATTGCGGAACCTGGTGACCACCTCCCGTTTTTTTGCTACAGCTATCAAGTCCTGATTACGCATCAGCTTAGATACTGCCGCCAACATCTCAGGTGTGAAACCATTGGTCAGCTTCTCCAGCGTCGGTCCGTCGGTTTGCTCGCTCAAGAGCCAGTCGCGCAACTCACCAACGGTGAAATGACTGATGGGGTAAAGGGCGGCAGCCGAATGTCCGTCCATGATCAAACGAGTGATCTCGTCATCCTCGTACGGGATCACAGCCTCGTTCAAAAAGTTTTTCAGGGGCACGTTAGCCAGGGCCATTTGTGCCGACACACGTTCTTCAGCACTTTGGGCTGCTACGCCGGCAAGGGCATCGCCGCTGCGGTAGGGGGTAGCTTTGGCCAGCAGGATTTTCAAGTCTGCAAACTTGTAAGTGTGGTGCCTGACCGTGTGCTGATATCCCATACCGATCAGGCTAAAGTTTCTTTTAAAAGGTCATCGCTGATGGGGCGTTTATGCCTGCCGGTAGCAACGTAACCGAATAGCACCAATATCAGTCCGCCAAAAAAGTAAGCGCTTAGTAAAGGGTTGTAATAGATGATCGATATCATACACACTGCCGACAACAGCAACGCGATACCGGGGAACACCGGAAAGAAAGGCGATACAAAAGGCCGCGGCATATCGGGTTGCTTTTTACGGAGCACGAACAGGCTGATCATACTCATCAGGTACATGGTCAGCGCGCCTAAAACGGATAGGATGATGATCTGACTGGTGCTTTGCAAAATGAGCAACACCGCTATCCCGATCAGACTGCCGGTAATGGTTGCCGCATGCGGTGTTTTAAAACGTTTACCTACCGATCCTAAAAAGCCGGGCAGGTAGCCGCTGCGCGCTATGGCAAATATTTGCCTCGAATAGGCCAATACCGTCCCGTGGAACGAGGCGATCAACCCGAACAGTCCAATGCTGGTGAATAGCTTGGTCCAGGTATTGTCTTTACCCAAAACAATGCCGATCGCTTCGGGCAGGGGATAGTCTATATTAGATAGCTTGCGCCAGTCGGTAATGCCGCCTGTCAGGATGCTCACCGCGAGGGCCAAAACCACAAGGGTCGCCAGGCCGGCAATATATCCTTTGGGTACGTCGCGCTTGGGGTCGCGCACTTCTTCGGCAGTTGTCGCTACGCCTTCTATCGCAAGGTAAAACCAAACGGCGAACGGTAAACCTGCAAAAATACCTTTCCAGCCAAAGGGCATGCCGTTGCTAAAAAAGTTACTGGTCTTAAAACTTGGGGCGATGATGCCGAGATAAAGCAACAGTTCGGCAATGGCTAAAATGGTGATCACTACCGAAAATATGGCCGACTCTTTTACGCCGATGATGTTCAATACACTGAAGAGCAAGTAAAAAGCCAATGCCACATAAAGCACCGGTAGCTCGGGGTGTAAAAAATTGATGTAAGCGCCCAGGCTGCTGGCTATAGCAGGCGTTGCCAAAACGAAGTCTATCACGGTTGCGTAACCGGCTATTAGGCCGCCGATCGGTCCGACGGCTTTATAAGCGTAGGCGAAGGCCCCGCCCGCGTGCGGGATGGAGGTCGTCAGTTCGGTATAGCTAAATATAAAGGTGATATAAAGGATGGTGACGATGATGGTGGCGTACAGAAAACCTAATGTCCCTGATACTGCCCAGCCATAATTCCACCCAAAATATTCGCCTGAAATGACCAACGCTACAGCAATGGCCCAAAGATGGATCGGCTTTAATACTTTTTTGAGTTGGGTATCCGCGTCGGCCATAGATGATGTTGAATATGGCTTTAAGATAGGGAAAATGTTGAAAAGGCGAAGTACCATCCCGATAATTATCGGGAGCGAAATGAATGCTTCCTACCCTCTTTGCGCTTTAGCGCAGAGAGGGTCGCGCACGAAGTGCCGCGGGGTGAGTCGACAGGTGAGCAGAGCGGTAATGCAAAGCCGACGAAATTTACTCACCCGCTCATCGCTGCGCTGGGGCACCCTCTCTGCGCTAAAGCGCAAAGAGGGGATGGGAGACCTTTATTCTATCTTCGGATGTAAGGCCTAAAACAGCAAAGCCCGACGATGCGCCGGGCTTTGCTGTTTTGAGAATTTATTAACCTATTATTTATGATTTGAAGAAGAAGGCACGTTGGTTATTATCGGTGCTGTAAACCTGAACCAATTTGTTGGTCACCTCGCCGTTAACGGTCACCTGGAAGGTGTAGTCGCCGTCCTCTAATTGAGTAAGGTCATAACCTTTTTGTGATACCGCGTCTTTTTTTGAAAGCACATCGCTCAGCATTACTTTGCCGTTAGCATCGTAGATCTTCACGCCAGTGTTAGCAGCTTCGGCCTTGTGAACGATCACTTGCACACCACGGTCCTGAGTCAATGAGTTGAATACTACTACATTTTGTTTTTCTTTAACTTCTTTGGTCTTGTCAGCTTTATCTGCTGCGAAAGCACCGGTTGATAATAAAGCGATACCGAAAAATAATGCTGAGGTTTTGATGATGGTTTTCATAATATTTTGAGTTTTGATGGAGTAAATATTTTTTGTTTGTGTGTTTCTATGATCCAAAGGAACGCACTATTTACCGACCTCAAAATTGATTTAGACAAGCATGGCATTAAACTCGACCAACGGGCAAAAAGCTGATATTTTGTTAAAAAGAGGTGTTTATTGACAGATACGGGCTTTGATGTGCCAGAAATGGGCGTTGGTCTATTTGGAACGGGCGTTGGTAGAGAAAAGCGTATGCTTACAAGCCCGGCGTGAACGATATTTTCGCCCTAAAACAACAAAGGCCCCGTTTTCCGGGGCCTTTGAAACATATAAAATTAAGAAAAACTGAATTACAATTCCTCGTCGTGCTGGCTGGCGTCCAAACCTTTGATCTCGTCCTCGGCGGTTACACGCAGCGGGCTGAACAGGTCGGTCACTTTTAATAATAATAACGAACCAAAGAAAGCGAATGCTGAAACCACAACTAAAGCGATCAGGTGTTTAACAAATAATGCGGTCTCGCCAAAAAACAATCCTTGTTCTGCAATAGCAGGATTTACTGCTTTAGTAGCAAAAACACCGGTCAGCAACATACCCATCATACCACCTACACCATGGCAAGGGAATACGTCCAAAGTATCGTCGATATTGGTTTTTGATCTCCAGATAACTACCAGGTTACTAACCACGGCACTTACTATACCAACTATTAAGGCGCTTGATACGGTGATGTAACCTGCGGCAGGAGTAACAGCTACCAAACCAACGACCGCACCAATACAGGCGCCCATTGCTGATGGTTTTTTACCGCGGATGATATCAAAGAATACCCATGACATAGCAGCAGCGGCCGAAGCAGTGGTAGTAGTAGCTAAAGCGGTAGCAGCTAATTCGCCTGCGCCTAAAGCTGAACCGGCGTTGAAACCGAACCAACCGAACCAAAGCAGACCTGTACCTAAGATCACGTAGCTGATACGGGCCGGAGTGTGTACTTCTTCTATCTCGTTACGTTTCTTCAAGTATAAAGCTGATGCCAAAGCAGCCCAACCAGCCGACATGTGTACCACAGTACCACCGGCAAAGTCAAGCACGCCCATTTTAAAGAAGTAACCTTCAGGGTGCCAAGTAGCGTGCGCTAACGGGATGTAGATAATAACGATGAACAGGGTGATGAAGATCAGATAAGAGTTAAAGCGGATACGCTCGGCAAATGCACCGGTGATCAAAGCCGGGGTAATAACCGCAAACTTTAACTGGAACATAGCGAACAGGATAACCGGGATAGTACCGCCCAACCACGCTACGCCAAGGGTGTTCTGCATCATGAAGAATGATTTAGGGTTACCGATAATGCCTAAACCGCCAATGTCCTCGCCGAAGGCTAAGCTAAAACCAAATACTACCCAGATCACGGTGATCAAACCCATACAAACAAAGCTTTGCAGCATGGTAGAGATAACGTTCTTTTTACGCACCATACCGCCGTAGAAGAAGGCAAGGCCCGGGGTCATTAATAATACCAACGCGGTCGAGA
The DNA here is from genome assembly GCF_015222005.1 of Mucilaginibacter myungsuensis. Taxonomy (GTDB): domain Bacteria; phylum Bacteroidota; class Bacteroidia; order Sphingobacteriales; family Sphingobacteriaceae; genus Mucilaginibacter; species Mucilaginibacter myungsuensis. The sequence goes on from NZ_JADFFL010000006.1 coordinate 317,767, forward strand.
TCAGGATCCAGGCAATGTCGGCACCGTTGTAGGTGGTTGCAGGCGTGGCGGCCGCGTGGTTACCCGGGAAAATAAAGGCCAGGATGACCACGACGATGAGTAAACTAAAAGGTAAGATTCTTTTCATGCTTGTAAATAGTTTAATGGTGATAAGAAAAAGCCTTTTGACGGCTCGTGTTAATTAAAATGGGTTTGTTTTATAGTGAATTGATTTGTTGATTCTTGTTTTAAGCGTTAATTATTGTTTGAAAGTCCTGCTATTTGATCGTTTTTGTAGTATTAATTTCAATTAGCTGTCTTTTCTTTTAATTTATTTCGTTTTGTCTGAAATTTCTTTGGTTTGGTGTGAATTATCGTTCGTCGTTTATTCAAACAATTCTGTTTTGATAATTCATATCGATAAAAATAGAAATAATGTTTAAAATTCAATAATTTTTTATCAAAAAAATAACAATTGGATAAAATAATCTTAAAAATTATAAAATACAGCTGTGTTTTTAGATCATTTATAGTTTTTGGATCGGGTTTGTGTCTAAAATTTAAGTCTGTATTAAATAATGGTAATAATTGTAAAATTTTAGATGCGTATTTTGAATAGGCGCTGTACTCGGATAGATGATATTGTAGCGCAATAAAAATGTTACAGGGTGTTTTTTCTACACACTAATTATTAGTAGTAATTTTAGGGTGACCAAATTATCTATCTGTTATTGAAAAAGTTATACCTGATCGTTCTCTTCCTGGCTTTCACCGCGGTACACTATGCCTTTGCACAGGCTGTTGCTACCGGAGGGCGTGTGAACGGCAAATTAGTTGACGCCAGTACCGGCGAAGCTGTCGATTTTGCCACCATTGCCCTTTTTCCTATCGGTGGCGATAAAATGGCCAAGGGTACCTCGTCTGCAGATGGGGGTAACTTTGCTATTAATAATATTCCCTATGGCGCTTACACCGTTCAGATCACTTTTGTAGGGTACGAGAAATTTTTGCTCGACAGTTTGGTGCTTAACGATGAGCGGGCCATGGCCAACATGGGTGTCATTAAATTAAAACCTGCGGGCGGCGCGTTGGCTGAGGTAGTGATCGGCGACCGCAAAAAGACCGTAGAGTATAATGCCGATCAGATCACCTACAACGTTGCCGAAAGTATCAATGCCGAAGGATCTACCGCTACCGATATCTTAAAGAATGTACCCATGGTACAGGTTGATGTGGATGGTAACGCCACCATAGCCGGTAAACGCAGCACGCGTATATTTATAGATGGCAAACCGTCGGACTTTATGACCAGCAACATCAGCGATCTGCTGAGTGTATTGCCCAGCGACGCGATCGAAAAGATAGAGGTGATGACCAATCCGCCGGCCAAATATTCGGCCGATGGCGAGGGTATTATTAATGTGGTGTTGAAAAAGGGCTACAAAGTTGGTATGACCGGCACCTTAGCCGCCACCGCAGGCACCTTGGGCGACTATAACCTTAATAGCTACGGATCTTACAAAACGCAAAAGTATGCCATTAATTCCAGTTACGGCTTTAGCGGGCGTTATAACATTAACAACAGTTATAACCTGCGCCAGAATAATTTTGCCGATACGCTATTTTATCGGAATAACTATCGGGGGCAAGATCAGCTAAGCCTTGGGCATAATGCCCGCATCGGTGGTAATTGGGATATCGACAGTATTAACAGTGTGCGCTTTAACACCAACTTCAATATCAATAATTCTAATGCCAGTAATTATAATAACAGGTTTTACCTTGATGAGAACGCAGAGCAGAGCCGTTTAGATAAGCAGTTGACTACAAGGGGCGGTAGCTCGATGAACTACTCGGCCGACTTTAGTTATGTATGGAGAGGCGGCCGCAAGGGGCAAGTAGAGATAAGCGGTAATTTTAGCATGAACAGGTCGAGCAATTTCGATGCGCAAAATACCGCTTATTTGGATGCCAACGGTCTGCCCATGTCAAACAAAAGGGCATTGGAGCGTATGCTAAACAACTTTGGCAACAACCACAGTGTCACCCTCAAGGCCGATTATAGCCGTTCTTTGGGCACAAAGGCCGATCTTTCTTTAGGATTAGATGCCAGTTTGCGCAATATTGATAACGGGCAGGAGGCCAGTAACCTCAACTTTGCTACGCAGCAATATATCATCAGCCAAGATCTGACCAATAACTTTGGTTTTGGCGGGGATATATATTCGCTGTATTCGGGTTTGGGTTACCGCACTAAAACAAATTGGTCTTTCAGGGCGCAGGCGCGTGCCGAGCTCACCAATATGAGTTTTGACCTGAGCGCTATGGGCCAGCCTTTCTACATTAAGCCTTATATTAATGTGTTCCCTAATTTTTCTATCAGCAAAAATTTCAAGCAGAAATATATGATGGGGATCAGTTTTGGTGAGCGCATCCAGCGCCCGCGAGAGAACACACTGAACCCGACCATTGATACCCGCGACTCGATGAATATCAGTTTTGGTAACCCTAACCTGTCGCCATCATTTACCCGGCAGATCGATCTTAGCTTTGGCTGGTTCGAGAGTATGTGGTCCATCTACCCTAAATTCGGTTACTCCACCACGCGCGGTATCATCGAGCGGATCACCACGGTAAGTTCTAACGGCCAGGCGCAAAGTACCTACGACAACCTGTCGAACAGCGATAATTACACCTTTAATTTATTTGGCAATTATCGCTTCAGCAAAAAAGTGAACTTTCATGGCAGCGGCACAATAGGTAACGTTAGGTACCGGTCGGATGTGATCAGGATCGCGTCTCGCAATGGATTTACCTTTAACACTAATGCCGGCCTTAGTGTAGAGTTGCCTAAAAAACTGATGTTCGAGGGGAATATGAGTTATAGTAAATCAACCGTGGCGCAGGGGCGTGTTACCGGTACCATAGCCACCAACTTTGGCTTGCGGAAGACCATGTTGCGTAACAAAGTAAAAATGCGGGTATCGGTCAATAATCCATTTGCGCAGAACGGAAACCTGTCCTATATAGAAGGTGTCAACTTCAATAGCGAATCGCTTTACACCCGCAACACCCGCAATTTTAGCCTGACGCTGAGTTACAACTTTAGTCAGGTTGGTAAAAGTCGGGCCGAGAAGAAAATGGATGCAGCTAAACCTGCCATGCAGAAAGCGGCCGCAGGCGGCGGGGCGGCGAAGCCGTTTTAAGTTGGGGGGAGTATCAAGTAGTTAGTAGCAGGTATCAAGTTGTGGGCATGGTGTTTGTTTATGTGTAGCCGATCACGTAAATTTGATAGAGGTTAACACGTGGTCATGGAAGAGAAAAGAAGCAGTTTCGACGAAGCAGATATTGAGCGTTTAAGGCAACATCTGAAGCTGAATTATACCGAGCGATTTCTTATGGTTACGAGGCTATACAAAGTTCAGCAAATGATGAAGCGAGCGACCATTACACATAAGCCTTTTATCAGCAAGTAATTTTAGTGGACGCTTTTGATGATGCCATAGTATCATTTTGGAAGACGCTGCGGCTTCGCGGGGTTAAATATATTGTAATAGGTGGGTTTGCTGTAAACTTGCATGGTTACTTTAGGTTTACCGACGATCTTGATATCTGGATAGATGATACCTCAGATAATTGCAAAGCTTTACAAGATGCCTTTATTGATAGCGAAGTTGCAGGTTTATCCAATAGTCTGAGTACGCCAGTTAACTGTACCCAGGGACCTTTTCTTCTCCCTAATTCTTTACGTTTAGAGCTTCATGTAAGGATGCATGGATTGGAAGACCATACTTTCAACGAATGTTTAGCATTGGCATCAATAGCAGATATTGAAAGTGTTGAAGTTCCGTTTTTAAACCTGAACCAACTTGTTCAAAATAAGAAAACGTTCAACCGCCCCTTAGATCAGCTTGATGTTGATGCTTTAGAACAAATAATAAAGATCAGAGAGGAAGAATAATTTACCTATCTGGATATTCTTCCGGGCTTTCCGTCACCCTACCTTCAAACTATTTCCAAAAAATCCCTATCTTCGCCCGCTATATCATAGGGCATTAAATGAAACTTTTAGAAGGAAAGACCGCGCTGATCACCGGCGCATCAAAAGGCATCGGCCGCAAAATAGCCGAGAAATTTGCTGAGCACGGCGCTAACGTGGCATTTACTTACTTGTCATCAGTTGAAAAAGGTTTGGCTTTGGAGCAGGAGCTGCAAGCTTACGGCACCAAAATAAAAGGCTATCGTTCTGACGCGTCGAAATTTGACGAGGCAGAAAAACTGATCAGCGATATCCTAAACGATTTCGGTACCCTGCAGATCGTAGTGAACAATGCCGGTATCACCAAAGACGGCCTGCTGATGCGCATGACCGAGGAGAACTGGGACGAAGTGATGGACGTGAACCTGAAATCGATCTTCAACGTGACCAAGGCAGCATCTAAAAGTATGATGAAAGCGCGTGATGGCGTATTCATTAATATGAGTTCGGTAGTGGGTGTGCAGGGTAATGCCGGTCAGGCTAACTATGCGGCATCAAAGGCCGGTATCATTGGTTTCTCAAAATCTATCGCCAAAGAGTTAGGCTCACGTAATATCCGTACCAACGTGGTAGCCCCGGGTTTCATTAAAACCGAAATGACCGAAGTATTAGACCCTAAAGTGGTTGAAGGCTGGGCAGCCGGTATCCCGTTGAAACGTGGCGGCGAGCCGGAGGATGTAGCTAATTGCTGCGTTTTCCTGGCGTCGGACATGGCTACTTACATCACTGGTCAGGTTATTCCGGTCGATGGCGGGATGCTTTAGTAGAGGTGAAAGGTTAAAGGCGAAAGCTGAAAGGTTTTTGCGAATTATATAATATGGAGAGGTGCGAGGTTTCGCACCTCTTTTTGTTTTATATTGGGGTTGTTAAAATTCTTCGGTATGAAAGCAGTTTATCTGATAGTTGGGATCTTGATCGGTGGGGCATTTGGCTTTTGGGTGGCAAGAACCATTGGTAAAAACGATGATAAGGCCGTACCTGCAACCGAAAGTTCTGCCCACGGCTCGGATACCTTAGCCAAATGGAGTTGGCCCGACAGCTTAGACGCGGTAAAAGCCGCGCCACAAAGTCACAAGATCGTTTACGAGGACTCGACCGTAAGGATACTACAAGTAACCCTTAATCCCAATATGACCGAACCGGTACACGTCCACAAATGGAAAAGCGTAATGTGGTTCGCCGAAGCCACACCCATGACCTATTACAAAAACGGTTTAATAAGTGGCCGGTTAGCCGTCACAGACAGCATCCCTATCCCGCACATGCCGCCCGAAGTTTTAAACCACGGCGAGGCGTTAGCGCCTGAAGAACCCCACGCGATCAAAAACATGAGCAATAAAAAGGGGATTGCCTACAGGGTGGAGTTTAAAAAGTGATCACGAATTTTTCTGATCATATAGAGGCGCATATTTGCGGCTTTGTTGTTGTAGATGTATGTCAAACAAAAGCATTGCCAAAACAATATTAATGATGGCGGAACTCCGGGCGCCGGATAAGACCGTTTGCCCGTCTGAGATTGCCCGTGAACTATTCTCGACCGATTGGCGCAAACACATGCAGGATATCAGAGACGAAGCGATTGAACTGCAGCGTGCCGGAAAAGTGATCATTACTCAAAAAGGGATGTCCGTTGATCTGAATAATATCAAAGGACCGGTCAGGATAAGGAAGGTGTGATGGTGTTGCTAAGGAACTGACACGGTGTTGACCATTAAATCTGCGCGCCATGTTAGGTCCGGGATTTACAATCCCGGACTCAATACCGAGGATTCACGATCCTCGTAACCTTAGGTGTATTTGTTAAATAAGGAAAGATGGAAAGTTCAGAATTAGTAGAAAATATTTACTCAAGAGCTGTAGAAGGAATTCAGAAAAATTGGTTTCTAAATAGGAATACGGATTGGTACGATTACGTCGTCAGTCTTCCTATCGAATTAAAAATTACTTATTTGGTTATCGTTGTGCATAATCAGGTAGTTAACGGCGGGTTTCACCAATATTTTGTAAATGGCTATGGTCAATTCGCGAAAGAGACAATAATTGCCCTTTTAGATATTGGTGCATCGAAAAGGGCTAAGCTTTTAGAAAAGTCATTTGAAATGGTCAATAACGATAATATTTCAATCGAAGTTTTTAGAGAACGGCTATTAGATAAAGACATTGAATCATTTTTTATATCTGATGAACTTTACGAACCGCTTGATGAATTAGATACACAATATTATAACATTATTGATGAAGAAATAGACGTTTTGTTGGGCAACTATTTGGGAGGGCGATAACTTGGAAGCTGAAGGAGATCACCCTAACTCGCTCGAGGATGCTCTCCATGTTAGTCCGGATGTTCCATCCCGGACTAAATTAATTGAAGATATATGATTTGATCGTGGGTTGCCACAAAGATAGATCTTACCGAACCCCGCCGTTGGACAGACTGAGCTTTTTATTTGTAGGCTAAGCAATAGTACTAAAACTGGATCACATCTCTTATGTTAATACATTGATGATGAGATATTTAACAAATATTTCAATTGAAAAATGTTAACCTTTGTAAACTTTCGTTATAATTTATATCTCGTTAGGGTAGATCCGCGTTAGGGATAGCAGTGGAAAGCCCGCAGCGAGCGGGGGCTTCGAGCGTGGGCAAGGCGAGGACTTGCAACGGATAGCCCGGGCCGCAGGCAACGCCCAAAATATTCTGGTCGAAATAACCCTCCATTTTATAACATCCCTATTACATCAACCAACATTCCGCATTATTTTGCATATTGCAATAACGTAAAACCTAAAACGTAGTACGTATCACGTATAATCATCTATGCCGTTTTTATTTTCGATCAGCTGGGGTTCGGTTTCGGGTTGGTGGACGCCGGTCTGCTTGTTGTTAGGTGTGCTTTATGCCTGGCTGATGTACCGCGAGCCGGTCACCGTCGGCCCAACTATGCGCAATTTTTTGGCAGGGTTAAGAGGGGTAGCCGTTTTCCTGATCGCTTTCTTGCTGATATCGCCCATGGTGCGCTCGGTAAGTTACCAGCCACAAAAACCGCTGGTGCTCATCGCGCAGGATAATTCAGAGTCGATAAAATTATTTAAGCAGCCGGGTTTTGATGCAGCTAAATTTAATGCCGACCTGGCCGGCATCAAAAAAGAACTGGGCGATGGCTACGATGTGCGCGAATTTAACTTCGATGACGAACTGCACGATGGCCTGGCGACCACTCAAAACGGAAAGCAAACCGATATATCGACCGCCTTGCGCCAACTGAACGAACGTTTTGTGAACCAAAACATCGGCGCTATCGTAATGAGTGGCGACGGCTTGTACAACCGCGGTGCCGATCCGCAATACGAAGCGCAAAAGATCAAGACCAATATTTACACCATACCGCTGGGCGATACCATCCCGCGCCGGGATCTGCTGATCGCCAACGTTAATTATAACAAGACCGCCTTTTTAGGCAACGATTTCGAGATAGAACTATTGGCCGCTGCTTACCAAAGCAATGGCGAGAGCATCCGCCTAACGGTGACCGAAGGTGGCAGCACGGTATCGAGCCAGCAGATCCCGGTGAGTAATAACGCTTTTAAGAAGTCGGTCGCGTTAAAGCTGAGCGCCGATAAAAAGGGCATGCATAAATACAACATCAGCATTGCACCGGTAAAGAACGAAATATCCACCCAGAACAACACCGAGACCATTTATGTAGAAGTGCTGGATGCCCGCCAAAAGATATTGCTACTATATAATAGCCCGCACCCGGATATCACGGTGATCAAACAGGCGATAGAGAGTAACAAAAATTACGAGTTAAAGACCACCCGCGCTACCGAGACCGGCACGATCAGCTGGAACGACTACAGCCTGGTGATCATGTATCAACCGGCCGAGGGTATGGTCGCCATGGCTACCAAAAGCAAGGTGCCGGTATGGTACATTATGGGTGCCCAAACCGACTTGCGTGCTTTGAACCAGGTACAAAAAGTAATACAGATAGGTGCATCGGGCCGGGACATGCAGGAAGTTTTCGCGCTGACCACACCGGGTTTCTCGCTGTTCACGCTGACAGATTCGACGATGCAAAAGATATCACGCTTTCCGCCATTGCAAGCGCCTTACGGCAATTATAGCTCGCCTGCAGGTGGAACAGTATTTTTAAGGCAGAAGATAGGCAGTGTGCCAACGCCGTATCCGCTACTAACTTTCGGCGACGAAGCCGGCCGACGCCAGGCAGTAATGACGGCCGAAGGCTTATGGAGATGGAATTTGTCCGAGTTCCAAACCTATGGTAGCCATGCCGCGGTAGAAGAATTGTTCACCCAATGCGTACAGTATTTAACCGCCAATGCCGGTCAGCAACGTTTTAGGGTTTACCCAAGCAAGACCGTGTTTGACGAAGGCGAGGATATTTTGGTGAACGCCGAGTTATATAACGACGCTTTGGAACTGGTAAACACGCCCGACGTGCGCACCGATATTAAAAGCGCCGAGGGCAAAAGCTATAGTTTCCTGTTCAGTAGGACAGGCAAAAGTTACCAATTGAACGCCGGAACTTTACCGGCAGGGGAGTACAGCTACACAGCAGGAGTGAAGTTAGGCGATAAGTCGATGTCGGCCCGTGGGCAGTTCACCGTAAAAGCCATGAACCAGGAGGCGCGCCAAAGCACGGCAAATCATCAGTTGCTGTACGCTATGGCCAAAAGCTCGGGCGGCGAAATGGTGGCACCAACACAAATTGCCCGCATTGCCGAACTGATCCGTAAGAACGACACCATCAAAACCGTTGAATACGAAGACAAGCACTACACCGATCTGATAGATCTGAAGTGGGTTTTTGTACTGATACTGGCGCTGATCAGCACAGAATGGTTCATGCGTAAACGCGAAGGCTTATAAGAAAAGAGGGGACGAAGATGAGGTATATCAGGTTAACTATAAACGGACTGCTTGTAACCTTGCTTTGCGGATCATCATCGCTTGCCCAAACACCCGATTCCGCGATCGCCCGTTTAGCAAAGCCGGTCGCCGGGTTTTATTCAAAATATCTAAATAATAATGGTATCGCCATCCGCTCGTCGACCGTGGTGGAAGATCGTGCCCTGACCGTCGCTGCCGACAAGATCAGCATGATGCTGGCCCGAACACCCGCCATTAAACAGAACCTGAAACAATGGGGAGCCGAGGTGCATATCATTGGCAAAGACCAGCAAACTACCGATCTTCCCGAGTTTAAACATCAAAAAGGGATAAAATTTGTAGATAACCTGGGCAAACGCACCGATCTGGACAACCGTACCCGCGGCTTGGGCGGCATCTACACATCCTGTGGCGAAGAAAATCTGTTAGGTTTGCCGCAAGACAGATATGGTATCGGTCAGGATATTTGCGTGCACGAGTTCGCCCACACCATCATGTATTTCGGCCTCAGCAATAAATGGCAGGAAGCTATTAAAAAGCAATATCGCAAAGCCAGGTCCCTGGGCCTTTGGAAAAACACTTATGCCATGGTAGACGCGGGCGAATACTGGGCCGAACTTTCCATGTGGTATTTCGATCGCCACGGGCAGTTCCTGTCCGGCAGCCGTAGTCCGGCCATTAATTACCAGGCGTTAAAACGATACGATACCGGCGGTTTCGCCCTGCTCGATTCAATTTATTCGGGCAAGGCCAAAGTACGGCCCGTAGCCGTTGCCGCTCCCCAAAAGGTAAAACCCAATACCCGTACCGGTAGTGCCGATGGCGAAACGGTATTTATGGTCACTAACCGCACCTCAAAAAAACTAAAGTTATACTGGGTAGATACCGACGGTAAACCAAAACTACACGCCGAAGTCGGGCCGTATAATTCCTTTAAATGCGATACCTATCGCGATCACGTATGGCTGATCACCGATAGCAGAGGAAAAGACCGGGGTTGGTATAAAATGAATAAGCCCTACTTGCGCACGATCGTGCGGAGGTGATCCGGAGGGTTAGTCCTCTTTTTTAGCTTCCTTCACCACTACAAAAACATCCTCGTTCTCTTTCTTCATCAGATATTTTTCGCGGGCAAATTTCTCCAGGGCGCTGTTGTTGGTAGTCAGCTGTTGCAGCTGGCGGTTAACCTCGTCCGTCTCTTTCTGGTAAAAGTCGCGGTCGTGGCGCAGGCGGTTAACCTGCTGGCGGTATTCAAATTGCGATATCAGGTCGTTCTTGTCAAAAAACAACATCCACACCACAAAAGCCAAAGCTGACAGGAAATATTTGTTCTTAAGTAAACCTACAAGCCGCTGCATATCTATCGCTATTAAATTTCTGCTAAAATTATAGCTTATATCCATATAAAGCAATAGCAGGTTGTTAACTTGTTAACAGTCATATAAATGCGAAAGTCGAAGTGCCAAATGCGAAATGGGTATCAAGGAATGCGAAGGGCAGAATTTCAAATGCGAAATGATAAAAGGGTGTCATCCTGAGCCTGTCGAAGGGTGGGAGGGGCTTGCCACTATGAAGTACAGATATGTGTATCGACGAAGCTCACCACATATATTAATTAACCCGAGGCGGCATATCATTTTGCATTTGGCACTTCGACTTTCGCATTCATTGAAAACGAGCGTTCCCCCTTTTATCGGTACCGATAACCCCGCCATCCGCTGCAAGTCCGCACTTCGCTATGCTTCGTTTACGGGCTTTCCGCTGCTGTCGGGTTTATGTTAAACGGACAGTGCTAAAGTTGCCTTGATTCTTGGCTCTTGATTATTGACTCTATTCCTTGTTACTCTTGATTCTTGGCTCTACTCTCACTCAATATTCTCATCTCCTTCGGATAATAATTATTGATCCTATTGGGCAGCAACTTGGCCCATCCCAACACTTGGCCTTCAAAGTTCATCAGGCTCCAGCCTTTTTTGGTCAGTTCCAGATCGGGGATATTATCGCGGCGTAAATAAGCGATGGCTTGCTCGCGGGTAAGTTCGGTTTGTAGTACAGTGTCCTTATTAAGGATAAGACTCATGGCTAATTCATGGTCCGGGATCAGGTCCTTACCAGCAAGTGCGCCCAAACGTATGCCCGACTTCTTAATATATAGGTGTTGCTGTATCATAGCCAAAGCGTCGCGGTGTATGCGGTCAATGGCCAACCAGTCTTCGTTCACCTTAAAATAATAGTAGTTGTCGGCATCCTTTATATAAGGTTTCAACAGATCGATCGACTTATAATCGGGTTTTTGCGCGTTCTTGGCTTTATAGTTAGATACACCGCCGCTGTTATTGCCGGTCTTGCGCAAGCAGGCCGCGAACAGACCTTCGCCCTGTACTTTGCCGGGATAGAAACGGTAGCCATGCGCTTTATGCGTTTCACTTTGTGTTTCCACAATACCCCACTCCTTATTAATAGGTATACGGATGCTTTCCATACCGAACTCTTCACATAACCAATCCAGGATGGTCTCGTTCTCGGCCACCGAATAAGAACAGGTACTATATATAAGGTATCCATCAGCAGCGATGCTCGGGAACACGTCGGCCAATATCCTTTCCTGCCGTTGGTGGCAAAGGTTAACGTTGCCCTCGCTCCATTCGTTCATAGCATCCGGATCTTTACGGAACATGCCCGAACCGGAGCATGGCGCATCAACCAATACCACATCAAAGAAATTCTTCAGCCGGCTAAAATCTTTCGGGTCGTTATTGGTGGCGATGATATTGGATGGTCCCCACTTGGTGAGGTTATCGGTCAATATAGGTACGCGCGTTTTAATGATCTCGTTCGCCACCAGCAGATCATCCGTATTTAAAGCCGAACTGAGCAAAGTACTTTTACCACCGGGAGCAGCGCAAAGGTCCAACACTTTGATACTATCCTCATCATCCTCGCGGATGTGTTGCATGATATGGGCGATGAACATACTCGACGCTTCCTGTACATAATAGCACCCGGCATGAAAAAGCGGATCGAATGTAAAGGATGGGCGCTGGTCTAAGTAGATGGCATCAGCACACCAGGGCACTTGCACACCTTTATATATAGTGTGCTTTTTATAAGGATTGACGCGGATAGTGGTAGGCGAAGGCTGATCTTGATGCGCTTTAGCAAAGTTTTCGGCATCAAAACCGGGTGCATTAGCTAAAGACTCGATAAAATGATCAGGGAAATTGGCGTTATTCATATACTATCAAAGGTACGCAATTAAGCTGACGCGGGTGTTATACCCTAATAGATGCATGTTGCCACGTCTATACATGCCAATTAGTTGGCTTAGTTTTCAGCTGTTTAGCAAATTGTTTTAATTATTTTCAAATTATGGTTTGCAAGGGTGCGAAATGTGGTTACCTTTGCAGCCCCGCAAATAAGGAAAGCGGGTTGTTATTTGAGTTATTAAGTGCAACGTTTGAACGATAAAAAAGTTCAAATAAAATTTCAGAAAAAGAAAAAGGTTGTTACCTTTGCAGCCCCGCAAATACGAAAAGCGGGGACGTTCTCTGAAAGGAAAAAGGAAGAAAAGTTCTTCAAAAAAAAAGTGAAAATTTCACTTGACGATTTGAAAAGAAATGTTGACCTTTGCACTCCGCAAACGAAGAAAAGAAAAGCTCGAAAGAGCAACGGATTCAACGAAAAGCGGCTCCCGAAAAAATAAAAAATAAAATTTGGGAAAACAAAAAAGGTTCTTACCTTTGCACTCCCGAAACGAACGAAGGAAACTTCGGAGAAACGAAAAGAAAAGCTGACCGCAACGGATAGCGAAAATGAAAAGAGAAAGCCGTCATCAAATACTAAGATGAACAAACGGTAAGGTAGCGAAAGCGGCCATCATTAACAAGACGTTCAGTATCGCAATGATACAGCAACATAAAGAAAGTACCGTGACGGGAAATCGCAAAAGTTCTTAGAAAAAATAAAGAGACAAAAATAAATCATGAAGCAAAGCAGGGCTTTGAAAATTTTCAAAGTTTACTGTTCATCTTAACTCAATGCTTTAGGATCTGTATAAAGATACACGATGGTTGGCTTCGGCTGACAATAACATCAAAAAACAGATTTCTATTATTATAATAGGGTCTGGATACAAACAAAACATTTTACAATGGAGAGTTTGATCCTGGCTCAGGATGAACGCTAGCGGCAGGCCTAAT
>NZ_JADFFL010000007.1 GCF_015222005.1 Mucilaginibacter myungsuensis
TTAGGCGGATGGAAAGGATACGAAAGCTATAAAAATCCCGGAATTACCACGCTATGGATAGGTCTTGGTCGTTTTAATGATGCAATGGAGGCCTATTGTCTCCATAAAGATGTGTCCACACGATAGCGCTTGAGCGGGGTCAGGGGTGTGTCCTTGGTTTGCAAGGTGAAAGGACACACCCCTATGAAAGGTTCTGCCTTATGTTCGTTCAGTGCTTCCCCGCTCAAGCGGGGAAACATGGGCTTTTCGTCTCAACTTTGGGTTCCATCGGATCTATGATTGCAGAAGACCTTAAAAATGGATCATCTGATCAAAACTACTTCTTAACCGGATACCACTCCCTCAACCTTACATCGATATTTTTATCACCGGCGTTCACCAGGCTTTTAAATTGCTCCACATCCTGACCACGGTAGTGATATGGGTAAACGATCTTTGGTTTAAAAGCCAGCACACCGCTCGCGGCTGTTTTTACATCCATGGTATAGGGCAGGTTCATACACACAAAGGCTACATCGATGTTTTTAAGGCTGCGCATTTCGGGGATGTCCATCGTATCGCCTGAGATGTAGATATTCTTGCCACCAATGTTCAGTACATAGCCGTTACCCCTACCCTTGGTATGGAACGCGGTTGGCGACTCCGGAATGTTGTACATCGGGATGGCGGTCACGTCAACCGTGCCTTTTTTGGTCTCGCCGTTTTTCAGGATCACCAATTTAGTTTTGTCGGTTGTAGCGGGCAACTTGTCAGCGACGGCTTGCGGGGCGATGAGCACCGCCTTGTTGGTGTTTACCGCCTCTAACGTTTTAGGATCAAAGTGGTCACCGTGGATATCGGTGATCAGGATCATGTCCGGAGCACCCAGACCTTTAAATGCTTCGGCACCACCGGTCGGGTCGATGTAGATGTTCTTTCCCTGATAGCTCAACACCAAAGTGGCGTGGGTGATGGGCTGGATGGTCAGCTCGCCGCCCTTAACCTGCAACTTATCGGTTGCGGGTAATTGCGCGAACGACAAAAGTGAGTTAAAACTCAAAAATAACGCGATAATTGTACTCTTTTTCATATCAAAATTTGCTACTTGTTATAGCTAAACCGCCGATCAGCGATCAATGTTTTGCAGATGATCACAACACCAATTGTTCCAGCAAACGCTGCAAAGTTGCCGCCGGGTCATCGGTCATCCCCGGGTGTACTTTTGATGCCTGTACTACGGTGCTACGGGTAGCGGTCAGCCACCTAAAACGTGATGCTTCATCCAGCTGACCTATCGGGCCGCTACCTTTATCGCCTTTACAGATATTCTCAAAGGCAGCCAAATTAGCTTTGATGTCGGCCACCTCATCAGCACCGGCAAAGCAGCATAAGCGGTCTTCGTTAACGGCTACTATGGAGCCAATGTACTTCAGCCTTTTACAGTAGAGGATCACACCTACGTTAATAAACTCCTCGCGTTCTACCCTTGGCATTACGCGGATCACGGCGTACTCAAATACCTGTTTCACGTGCTCGCTTTGCTTCGTTAACAAATATTTCAGATGAGGCCAACCTCGTCAGCAGGAATTGGATATACACCTCGCGGCGTTCGTCGGCAGTAATGTCTCCTGTAGATAGCCATTCTTCGGGTATCAAACCAACGATATCCCTGATCAGTTGCTCGGTAATTATCGATCTAAATTCCGCATCAACGGTATCTAATTCGGTAGCCCATTTTAGCAATACATGATCTTTCACCTGCACGAACGGCCGTACGGCTTGCTCTTTCCAGTTATCCCAGCTGTGATGAAAATACAGTGCTGCGCCGTGGTCTATCAGCCATAACTCCTTATGCCAGATCAGCATATTGGTATTGCGTGGCGTACGGTCCACATTGGTCAGCAGGCAATCCAACCATAGTATTTGTGACGCTAACAACGGGTCGATGGTAGTGACCACAGGGTCAAATGTGATCGCCCCGGACAGGTAATGCAGCGCCAAATTTTGCCCTACGCTGGCTTTCAGCAGGTCCTGTATCTCCTCGTCAGGTTCGGTACGGCCAAAGGCTTCGTCAAGGTTGGCAAAGACCAGTTCGGGTATTTTTAAACCCAAGGCACGGGCCAGTTCCCCGCCGATCAATTCGGCAATAAGAGCTTTAACACCCTGCCCTGCCCCACGAAATTTAAGGACATATAAAAAGTCGTCGTCAGCCTCGGCGATAGCCGGCAGCGAACCGCCCTCGCGTAAGGGCGTTACGTATCGGGTAACGTTGACGGTGCGTAATTGTAAATTATTGGTAGCCATTTAAGGGCTAAACTACTCAATTATCCTAAAAGAGGTGGTCGAAATAAAAATTCGGTCGGTGGTGATGTAGTCATTAACATAACGGCATTGGAGCTGAGTTTGCCACGGTAACCAAGTCTCCCCGCTTGAGCGGGGATGCACTGAACGAACATGGAGCAGAACCTTAAATAGGGGTGTGTCCTTTCGCCGATTATGCAAACGGAGGGCACACCCCTGACCCCGCTCAAGCGGGGAAGCGAGACTTTTAAAGCATTATCGTGCCCCTACTGCGGATCCATCCTCGGCACCTTTGGCAACTTAATGATCAAACTACCAACGTCACCATCATGCGTGATGCCTTGCAGGTTGAGCGTGTAATTCGATGGCAGATCTGAGGTATAGAACGACACTTTAGCTTTCCCATTAAGATCGGTAAGAATATTGGGCTCCCAATGGATGGTGGCACGGTAATCGGGCATACCGGTCACAGGCTCATTCACTTTGTATTTAGGGCGATAGAATTTCTCTGGCTTCATCACCGGCAGCGGGCGGTAAGTGACCGCGTTTGGTGCCGGGTTACGAAAAAAACCGCTGCCACCCTTGGTCGTTATATCTACTACCAACACATCCGGCACTTTATTAGAAGCAACATTGGCGCGGTGCTCCAGGTAACCCGGCCGGTATTCGGTCTTGAAATACCACGGTGATGTCGCCCCTCCGGTTTTAAGTGTTTCCTCTGAAGCAGCGATCACCGATCCGGGAAAACTTATAGCTATCCACTGATCCCTTGGTTGCTGATATTTTACGAGATTGTTCTCGGTGTACATCACCTCCATGCCTTTAAATTGGGCGATCTTAAAACTGCTTAGTTCTTCAAATAACTCCTCTGCTGTTGGTGGCTGATCCATCATGATAGGCAGGCCCGAGCCGTCTACCAAGATCACCACAAAGCGGCCGTTCATACGCAAAGTAGGCATACCGCGCTCCATGGTTATCTTCATACCGGGCAGCTTTTGGCGCACCAGTTGGTAAAGGTTATCTACTGCCGATTCTTTAATATCCTGTTCATCAAACACCATATCCTGCCTGCCCGGGCCATTGCGGTTGTAGGTTCCTTTAATGACCTTTACATTCTTGATATCCACGTTCTTTAGCATCTTACCCATGCCTTTAATGTTAGACAGGTCTGCCTTTTGGGCCACGCGTTTTACAAAGTTAAGCTGGGCGGTATCGCTATTCACGTACCAAGGCATCACCGCGCTGCGGAAAGTTTCGGGTATCGGCGCAGCTTTGATCTTATCAACGCTGATGTTACCGAACGCACGTGCTTTGCCCTTAGCATTATTACCCTGTAAAAAGAATGATCCTGTATCTATCGGCGGCAAATTTTTAAAGCTGTAACGGCCATCGGCATCTGTTAACGTAGTGGTCACAAAACTTGGCTTTTGAGATGATATCAGCACCTCTGCATTAGGGACAGGCTTTTTAGACAAGTTGGTTACCTGGCCTGTGATCACCAATTCCTTTTCGGCCCTGAATTTTAGGGGTTTAGCGGGTGCAAAAATATCCTTCCAGTCGTAACCGGTCCAACCCTGGGTCAGCAGCAGGTTGTCCAGATCGGCCCAGGCCTGCTTGTCTTTACGCTCGATATAATAACCCGGATCCTCAATATGGCCTTTTAGATCGGCGCTCAGGATCAGACGGGTATTGATACTGTTACTCCCGATGGTATCGGCCTTGACCTGCGAGTTATCCGTCACCGCGAGCGAGAAACTACCTTGTACCGGGTTGCCGCTTTTATCCTTTATCTCTATCTCCAACCCAACGCTGTCGCGCTTGTTGTAGCGGGGTTTATTGGCCAGTACTTTGATCTGCAACTGATCTTTGTTATCAATAAATACAGCACGTTCGTTCAATGTACGTTTGCCTTTTAACAAGGTCAGTCGTGCTACGCCTGTCGGGAATTGCTCTTTACTCACTGTCAGCGTGGTTTGTTTACGATCTACCTGCTGCGAGTAATACATCTTTCCGCCAGATGTACCGATCAGATACACAGCACTATCGCCGGGCAGTTTATCTACACCTGCAATATTTACGGTCAGGATAGAGTCCTGCTCGTTATTACCTACGTGCATAACCGTACCTAAGGCATTTACCTTGGGCAGATCAAAACTCTTAACAGCAGGTTGGCTCAATCTCGCCATATATTTTTCGCCAGCTTTAGGCGTAAATTCTAAAACACCCATACCTTTGTGGGTTGTGGCAAACGGCACCACCTCCACACCTTTGCTATCGTAAATGCTACCGGCAACGGATGTGCTTTTACCATCCTCGCCTAAGGCTTTAAAACCTACAACCGACTTAAGGCCGGCTACCAAATTGCCGCCTTCGGGCATAAATTGAAGGTCGATATTTTGGTGGCGGTTTATCGCCAGCGGCACTTGTACCATTTTATCTTTAAAAGCCTTTTCAAGCCCGCTCACCTGTACACGCAGGTTGCGGCCATCTACTTTGTCTTTTAGCTCTTTACTAAATTTCAGGCTGCCATCTATACCCGTGCGCATCTTTTCTTTAAAGAGGTAATACCGGCCCTCGTAAATGCGTACTTCCACATCGGTAAGGGCAACGGCGGTACGGTCGCCATGTTTTAGTTTGATGTCCACGTCAAGACGGTTCTTCTCGGCCACCCGGTCAATAGCTGCCGTAGAGTTGACCAGCCAAGCCGACTGCGCCGGAACGCCCATATAAAAGCGTTGAGTAAAAAAGTAGCTGTCGCCAAAGTTCTGCTGCCAGTTGGTATAGGCCCTTAACGTGTAGCCGCCCTCCTGAAAAATTGTCGCCGGCAGCGGTATCCGTGCCGAACCTATACCCTCTTTAATTGGGATACTTACCCGGCGGGCTACTTGTCCGCTATCATCGTCCAATTCTACATATAGCAAACCACTCACTTTAGTAGCGTTGCGGGTAGCATCGGTAACGTAGGCTTTAAACCACAGCGTGTCGCCAATATTGTAGTACGGCTTATCGGTATGCAGGTACACCTTCTCTATTGGCAGGCGTTTTTGCATGCTGTCCAAAGCGGTGCTTACGGTGCGGAAATTATCATCATTAAAAGCAGCGGGCAAGGCATTGGTGTTACCCAACTCGCCATCCACGGTGTACCTGAAAACCTTGCGGCCCAAATGACCGTCGGCATTTATCCCCTCTACCGTAACCCGATAGTTAGCCGGGCCATCGCCGTTAAAGTAATTCATACTGGCGCGGCCGCCGGCATAAGTTTTTAGGTAGGGGTTCCAGTAAATGGTATTCCGCATATCGGGCAGGTTCTTGTTAACGCCCGGCCTATCAAACCTTGGCGAATAGAACTCCCTTGCTTTATTAAAACCTTTAGGCGATATATTGACAAGGCTTGGTGTAAAAACGCGGCGCGTAAAATTCAACTTAGTGTAGATCAACAGTACCGGACCCGTATTTAGCATTTTATATAGCGGAGAATCTTTAGCGTAGACGGCATCTACTTTTACAACATCCATAGGATCAATGGCTCCGTCATAAATGTCTATCAATTCTTGCTCGTTGGTTATCAAACGTCCATTTAAAATAGTTGACATAGCGGCCAACTTAACATGCGGTAAAAACTGTACAGCGCCTCCTTGATGAAACATTACCGGCCCCAATTTTCCATTAAGCGATAGCCCCAAGGTGGCAAACACATCGGTCTCTTTCATGGTATAGGTCTTGTCCTCGTGTCCCTCGGGTATCCTAAGTCCCAAATTTGGCGATAGCGGGATAACCTTATCTTTTACCGCCTTAATACTTACCTCGCGCAAGCGGCGCACCTGGTCCATGCGGCCCATTTTGGTATTCAGTTCATCCTGCTTTTTACCGGCATCTATGTAAGCTTTTAAACGGCCCGATATATTGGTAGATACATCGCCCATATTAGGGTTACGGGCTACTTGTATTTTGGGCACACTATCTAAGATCACCTCTACCTTATCCTTACCTTTAGGGTTACGCGCCTGAACTGCAAATTTGATACTATCGGTCATAAAGATACCATCGAACCTGAACCTGCCTGCCGAATCTGTACTGGTAAACTTGGTCACTTTAGCTTTTACTGATAACAGCGTAACCGTGGCATTGTACAGCGGCTTGTGCGTAAGCGTTTGCACCTTGCCCGATATGGTGGTGCCCACATTCTCTAACTCGAAAGCAGGTTTGCTGTTGGCTAATTTCTCTATCTCGGTCCATTTAAAACGGCGATAGCCTTGGGTCAGCATCAGGTTATCGAGCGCGGTGTTAGTCGGCTCGTCGTCCTTCATAAAATAGTAGTTCGGTTTTTCGATATAGCCCTTAATATCTGACGACAGCAGTAAGCTCGAAAATATGCTGGTCTCGTCAGCCTCATCGCTCGGCACTTTACTTTCATCAACCACGCTTACCGAAAAATTGGCCGCCGTTGCTTTGCCGTTGCCGTCCTTGGCCATTAAGGCCATAGATACCGGCTCTTTACTTCTATAGCTACTTTTGCCCGGTTTAATATCCAGCTCCATACGGTTGTTACTTTTGATGAAAGCCACACGCTCGTTAACGGGTTTGCCCATCGCGTCGAACAGCGTAAACTGCGCTATTCCACTCGGGAAGGCCTTCCTATCCAGCCAAACCGACTTCATGGGCTGATCCATGATCACATTGGTAGCAAAAACACTTTCGCCGCCCGCCTGCACGATCAGGCCGACATTTTTAGGTTGAGCCACTTGCTGCTGGGCAGTATTGATCCTCACCAATACGCTATCATTGCCGGGCTGATAAACGCCTAATACATAACCGCCGTCCGTTGCGACTTGCAGGGGGATGCTCTTTATTGATCCATCGGCAAAAGCTACTTTGGCGGTGTAGGTTTTACCTTGCTCGGGCCTTAGCACAAAACTGCCCATGCCTGCATACAAGGTGCTAAATGCGGTGATCTCTTTATTATCGTTATCCAGCACTTTCCCGCTAATGGCAAGACCCAAACCGTCTATCCCTACCGCTTTGAAACCTACACGACTGGTAACACCATTGACAAGGTTACCACCCTCGGGAAATATCTGCACATCGCTTTGCGCTAACATGGCCTTGATAGGCGTTATCTTATTGATCTCTTTATTAGCCGCATTGCTGAGCGTGCTGCGGATGTAGGCGCCAGCAAGGTCGATCTTGTTATCATTGGCGATATTGAGGGCGATGACACCATTTGCGTCGGTCTTCGTAGACTTGGTGTACGACAGCTTTTTATCGATATAAATGCGATAGATCACCGACTTGTTAATGAGCGGTTTACCATTTTCATCGGTATAAGTGAGGTTGGCAGCCAGTACATTTTTGCCATCAACGGTCTTGTAATTATAATCCGCGCGGGTAACTATGCCGCTGCTGTAAACCGAGCCGATAGTGAAGGTCTCATCAAAAAAATATTCCTCACCCGCGTTGCGCATCCATTGGGTGTAAGCGCGGATGCGATAATTGCCCTCGGTCAGGTTATCGTCCAGCGTCATATTCCCCATTACCATACCGGTGGTTACAGGTAGTTTCAGCTTACGGACTATCGAATCGCGCTCGTCGATCAGGTCAACATACAGCGCGCCGCTCATGGCCGATAGCTGATGTTTAGCGCCGGTGGTAACGTACCCTTTAAACCAAATGGTATCGCCAAGGGCATAGTAAGGCCGATCTAAATGCAGATAGACCTTCTCCTGCGGACTGGCAGCGCTCCATTTTTGCAGGGCGGCCACCAGTTTATCTATAGGATCATCTGCCTGTTTGAACGTGAAAGCCAGCGACAGCGTAACAACAGCCGCCAGCAGGCATTTTATCATGTGTTTAGGTTTCGTAGTCATTGTTCAAACGTTTTGATTAACAATTATTTAGTGGCGAAGGCGCGGTAACCCGGCCAGAGCTCAAATTTGTTGCCGTTGAACGGCTCGGCATCCACCGTAATGCGGACCACTTTGCGGCCCAATTGGCCGTCGGCGTTAATGCCTTCTACGGTAACGCGGTAGGTTGCCGGCCCATCGGCCGTATAAAAGTTAAAACTCCCCTGTCCTGCGGCGTAGGTTTTTAGGTATGGGTTCCAATAAACGGTCGTGCGCATGTCGGGTATCGTTTTATCCATTCCCGGGCGGTCATATTTTGGCGAATAGAACTCTCGGGCTTTATTAAAGCCTTTGGGGGTGATGTTGGCAATGGATGGGTTGTACTGCTTACGATCTTTTACCGGCTTGGTGTAAACAAATAAGACCGGCTGATCACCAGTACTCAATATCGCCTTTAAAGCCATATTTTGTATTACTGCTTCAATTTTCACAATATCGCTGCAATGAACATAAGAATTGTCGAAGACTCCCAGTGCTTCCTCTTTGCTCAAGAACCGGCCATCAAGAATAACGCGAAAAGTCCAATATTTTTCCAAAACCTTTGCAGACGGAAGTCCACCAGTAGCTGCCATTTTTACATTCGGTATTGCTCCTGCAGCAAGGAAACTCGCCAAAGAACCATATCGTTCCATTTCTTTCTCGTTTATGATCAGCGTCCGGTCTGCATGCCCTTCAGGTATCTTAAGCGGACCTTGTATCGCATACATTTCCTTCTTATCCTTCGCCCCACGAATATTCACTTCCCTTAGCTTATGCACCTTATCCATCCTCCCCATTTTAATATTCAGTTCATCCTGCTTTCTGCCTGCTTCGATATAAGCTTTCAGTATGCCGGGGATATTGGTGGCCAGATCGCCGGCGTTAGGATTTTTGCTCATAGCCTGGCGCGGTATGCTGTCCATGCTGACGATCAGTTTATCACTCCCCTTATTAGTACGGGCCTGGACAGCGAACTTGATACTATCGGTCAGGAAGATACCATCGAACCTGAACTTACCTTCAGCATCGGTCAGCGCAACTTTGGTGATCCGTGCACGGGTAGAATGCAAAGTGACCGCCGCGTTCGGGGCCACTTGTCCGGTCAGCGTTTTCACCTTGCCCGATATAGATATACCCATATTCTCGGCCGGGAATTGGGGCGGGGTGACAATCTTGTTGCTCGCGATATCCTTCCACACAAATTTTCGGTAACCCTGGGTCAGCATCAGGTTATCCAGGGCTTTGTCGGTCTGTTCGTTATCATTGATAAAATAATAATTCGGCTTTTCGATATAACCTTTAATGTCGGATGTTAGCAACAGGCTGGATAGGATGCTGGTCTCATTGGCCTCATCAGATGGGATCTTGCTCTCATCGATCACACTGACCGAAAAATTGCCTGCCGTATTTTTGCCGTTGCCATCTTTAGATATCAGGTTTACGCTAACCTGCTCTTTACCCTTGTAGATCTGCTTATTAGGTTTGATATCCAGATCAAGCCTGTCGTTACTTTTAATGAAGGCGATACGCTCATTCATCGGTTCCCCCGTCGCGCTGAACAAGGTGAACTGGGCTATCCCTGTCGGGAAGGCGTTCTTATCCAGCCAGAACGAAGTGATAGGTCTGTCGATGGTTAGCGTAGTAGCAAAGATGGTCTCCCCGCCGGACTGGGCTATCAGCCCGAGGCGTTGTGCCGTTTGCCCTTCCGCGGCACTCACCCTCACCAGCACGCTGTCTTTTTGAGGTTGATAAACGCTGAGTACGTAACCATTATCGACTGCTTTAGGCAAGGCGATCAGCTTGGTACTACGATCATCAAATGTGATCAATGCCGAATAGTCCCTACCCGCTTGCGGCCTCAAGATAAAACTGCCCATGCCTGCATGCGCCGTGGTAAACATGGTCACCTCTTTTTGGGTCGAGGTTTCTACGACTTTCCCCGTGATATTCATCCCCAGACCATCTACACCGGTAGCTTTAAAAGCGACCTTTGTGGCAACACCATTCACCGTCGTGCCACCCTCGGGGAAGAACTGCACATCGCTTTGAGATAGTGCTGCCTTGATCGGAAAATCTTTAATGACCTCTTTATTGCTGCTGTTATTCAGCGTGGTGCGGATGTAGGCGCCGGTAAGATCCGCTTTATGCTCGTTAGCGATGTTGACCGGGATATTGCCGTTGGCATCGGTTTTAGTGCTTTTGGTCCACACTACATTTTTATCGATGGTGATGCGGTAAGTAACATTTTTACCGGCCAGCGGCTGGCCTTTATCATCACTATAGTTTAGCATGGCGGTAAGCATTTGCTTGCCGTTAACGTCTTTATATTGATAATCGGCTTTAGTGATGATGCCATTGCTAACCACCGATCCCACGGTGAAGGTCTTATCAAAATACCACTCCTCGCCGGCGTTGCGCATCCATTGAGTGTAGGCGCGTACGCGGTAATTGCCCTCTACCAGGTCGTCGCCCAATACCATATCGCCCATGGTCATGCCCGTAGTGATGGGCAATTTTAGATCACGCACTACAGAATCTTGCTCGTTGATCAGGTCCACATAAACAGAACCACTAATTGCTGATAGTTGGTTACGGCTGCCTGTAGTGATATACCCCTTGAACCAAATGGTATCGCCAAGGGCATAATAGGGCTTATCTAATTGGAGGTAAACTTTTTCCCGGGGACTGGCAGCCGTCCACTTTTGGAGGGCGGCCACCAGTTTGTCTATCGGATCTTCGGCCTTTTTTGCGAAGGCAAATAGCGCCAGGACTACCGCGAAAACTACAACGCGGTACATCATCGGTTTAGGTTGAAACTTTATCACAGTTAACTGAATAATTGGTTATAAAGGCTGAACAATTGTAGATATAATAATTGAGAATATGATAAAAAAATTTAATATTTTTTCACATAAATTATTGTATAATAGACAGTTATTGAACTAAAACAAAATCCATCAAGCATCATTTTTACAATATTGGCAACTCTGCTTATTTATTGTTATAATTATTAAATGCTAAAACGCTTAACCTTACACAATTTGCTTTAACTGTAAGTTATACAGTTAGTGAGCCGGGCGGGCCAATATCTATCCTGCAAAGCACCAATAATTCATCTATCTTTGCCACAAGCCCCCATAAATGATAACGCAAGCACTCACTAACTTAAAAATAACCGCCCTGAACGCCATGCAGCAGGCAGCCATTAGCGCTGCCGACCAAGGCGATATGATCTTGCTATCGCCTACCGGATCGGGCAAAACGCTGGCGTTCCTGCTACCGCTGATACAGTCGCTGGATGCTAAAGTCCCTACTGTTCAGGCCATGATCATGGTGCCATCGCGTGAGCTGGCTTTGCAGATAGAACAGGTTTTCCGCGTTATTGGCAGCGGCTTTAAGGTGAATTGTTGCTACGGCGGCCATCCTCTTAAGATCGAGTTGAATAATCTTAAGCAACCACCTGCCGTGCTGATCGGTACGCCAGGCCGCATCGGGCACCACCTGCGCCGCGAAACGTTTAGCACCGATACCATCAAAACCCTGATACTGGACGAATTTGATAAGGCGCTGGAATTCGGTTTTCAGGAGGATATGGCTTACATCATCAGGCAAATGCCAAATATCAAAAAGCGGATGCTGACCTCGGCCACGCAAATGGACGAGATACCATCCTTTACCGGCATGGTAAAACCGCAAATACTCAACTATTTGGGTAATGTTGCCGCCAAACCCGACCTTTTGCAGAAAGTGGTTTTCAGCGAACCTGCCGACAAACTGGATGCCTTATACGCCCTGGTTTGTAAGGTGAGTGATAAGCCTACGCTGATCTTTTGCAACCACCGAGATGCCGTAGAGCGTGTGAGCGACCTGCTGTACGACCGTGGTCTGCCTCACGACATCTTTCATGGTGGTATGGAGCAGGAGGACCGCGAGCGCGCCTTATTAAAATTCAGGAACGGCAGCCATAGGGTTTTGATCACCACCGATCTGGCGTCACGCGGTCTGGATATCCCCGAAATAGCGCACGTGATCCATTACCAGTTGCCACATAACGAAGAGGCATTTACGCACCGTAACGGCCGTACCGCCCGGATGCAGGCCAAGGGCACATCTTACCTGATGCTTAGCCCGGATGATAAGCTCTCTTACCTGACGGTACTACCTGAAGAGGAACAACTGCCCGAACATCCTGTACCGCCCGCCCCGTCTCCATGGGTTACGCTTTACATTGCCGCCGGTAAAAAAGACAAGATCAACAAAGTGGATATTGTTGGGCTGCTGCTGCAAAAAGGCGGTTTAGCTAAAGACGAACTGGGCCTGATCGAGGTATTGGACCATTCATCTTACGCGGCCGTTAAACGCAACCTGATAGAGCGCACCGTTAAATTGGTGAGCAACGAAAAAATTAAAGGCCGGAAGATCAAAATAGATATTTCACGATAAAAAGATAAGGATATGAACAATAACGATGTCATGAAAAAGCTACGTGTAGCGATGAAATTCACCGACGATGATATTATAAAAGTGCTGGAGCTGGCCAACTTCCGCATGACCAAGACCGAAGTTGGCGCTATCTTCCGTGCCGATGACCACCCTAACTTTAAACCTTGCGGCGATCAGATCCTGCGCAACTTCCTTAACGGACTGATCATTTACACCCGCGGCCCACGCGATGGCAGCGGTAAACAAGGTGCTGGGGTGCCGAAGCCTTTTAAGGGGGAAGATAAAGCCGAGTAATACCTCTCGTTGTCACTCTCGAGTTATTAGATCGATCGGACCTCTAAGATAATTGAAAAGCCCAAGTCTCCCCGCTCGAGCGGGGAAGCCTTTAAAAAACATCGAGCAGAATCTTAGATGGGGGTGTGTCCTTTCGCAGACCTTGCACATGAAGAACACACCCCTGACCCCGCTCAAGCGGGGGATGCGAGACTTTTAAGCATTTTCCTTCTTCTCGCTTCTACTAACCACCTCATTACTTTAACAAAAAAAAACTCCATCAAAATTTGCTTAGGTCCACTGCAATCATTTACTTTGCAATTCAAAGTACTTTAAGCAAATGAATACCCTCCCTAATTTTCATAAACTATATCTTGATGCCCGCCGCAATAGGTGGATGAATTACTTCACGGTGTTCTGCCGGTTGGCTTTAGCGGCCGGGTTTATTCCACCAGGCATTGTAAAGATAAACCACGAGCGTTTTACCGATCTGCATAATAACCAGCCCATGGGCCATTACCTGGAAGCGCTGTACCATACCGGCTATTATCACACATTCATTGGCTACTTGCAGGTGACTGCCGGTCTGCTGTTGCTGATACCGCGCACTGCCATAATGGGAGCTTTATTATATTTCCCGATCATCCTCAATATCTGTATCCTATCCTTGTCGGTACGATTTGAAGGGTCGCTGGTCACATCTCCGCTGATGGTTATCGCTAACCTGTATTTACTGGTATGGTATTATGACAGGCTGCAATTCGTCTTCCCCTTCAAGACCGAACCTATACCTATACAAAAAAACAAGCCGAAACAGCTGGACAACAAATTCCCGATAAAATTTTTTGGAGGCGCTTTCGCGACCGTTGTGCTGGTGGTTTTTACCGTGACGCACATGTTTGAAATAATGCCCCGCAACACGATAAGCGATTGCGAAAAGCAATGTAAAGATAGCGAAAACCCGCGAGCTTGTCAAGCTTTTTGTGATAGTATCCATAACAGCGGTATGCCGCTGCATAAAGCGCTCGACCAGTATAACGAGGTTGAAAGTAAGCCGCGTTAAGTTCGGCCACACATGCTTTATGGTTTACCGGCCGTTGTGACAGATGCGTTCCCTATTTTTTGCACAAGGCTTCCCATCTCCCCCTCCTGCCCCATCCCTTGTATGTTGATGGTATAGTCCTTAGGCAGGTCGGACGTGTAGAACCATATTTTTGCCTTGCCATTAATATCAGTGTACAATTGCGGTTCCCAATGTATGGTGGAGCGATAATCGGGAATTGGTGTAGCTGCGTTAGCTTTATATCTTGGACTATAAAATTGCTTGGGTTGCATAACCGGTAAGGGGCGATAGGTGGTGGTACCATTCTTCGCTTTGACGTATACCCCGCCCGACCGAGTATTGATAAATATCATGCAAACGTAGTAATCCAAACGCTTGAGATAGTTATACCTTGCTGGGATGAACTCGGGGCTCCAAACGATCTCAAGTGTTTTAAGATTAGGGACGATCACCTCGCTTAATCTCTGTTTATACTCCTCTATCGAATATGGATCTTCTTTCTCGAAGCCTACTTCCTTTCCATCTATAACTATAAAATTTATAAAATGCTCACTATATTCCCTGACACCGCCAACCATTCTGTAACCATCCATCCTCATCGTAGCTCCGCCGCCATGATAAGCACGTTCATGCCGTATCCCAAACCCTGGTATCTTTTGTTTTAATAGTTGGTAAAGGTTCTGTGTGGTCGACTCTTTGATCTCGGCTTCATCAAAACCCAGATCGGTGCGGCCATTCAGTTCTCCGCCCGGTATGATGCGCGCTTTGCTGATGGTCACGTTCTTCAGCATGGTACCCTCGCCTACAGGATCTGCTAAAATAGCAGCCTTTTGCGCTACGCGTTTTATATAGTCCAACTGCGAGGTATCACTATTAACGAACCAGGGCATGATGGGTGTGCGATACATCTCGGGCACGTTAGGGATATTGATCTTATCGACCGTGATATCTCCAAAGGCTATCATTTTTCCTTTTTTATTATTGCCCTGCAAAAAGAACGAACCCGAATCGGTTTGCGGCAGGTTCTTGAACAGATACCGTCCATCCTTATCCGTAAAAGCGATAGCCGTATATTGCGGCTTTTGAGACGATATCAGGACCGACACATCGGGTACAGGTTTGTTCGCCACATTAACCACCGTACCTGTTACCGAAAGATCCTTTTCCACTACAAACTTGGGTTTAGTGGCCGGTGCAAAAACGTCTTTCCAATCATACGCCGTCCACCCCTGGGTCAGCATTAAATTGTCCAGTGCTTGCCAGGCTTTGGCATCCTTGCGGTGGAGGTAGTAACCGGGGGTTTCGACATCGCTTTTTAAGCCCGACTTTAACAGCAATTGCGTTGCGATGCCGAAGTTACCTATCGTATCGGGTTTTACCTGTGTATTATCTGTAACTGATAATGAGAAACTGCCTTGTACGGGAATACCTGTCGCGTCTTTCACCTCGATATCCAAACTCACGCTGTCGCGTTTTTGATAGTTTGCTTTGTTTTGCGTCACGCGGATATCCAGGCGGTCCTTGTGATCCACAAAAACCATACGTTCGGCTATCGGGGTAAGTCCTTTGAATAAAGTGAACCTTGCAATGCCTGATGGAAAGGTCATCTTGCTGATATTAAGGTCGCTGTTCTTAGCTGTGATCCTTTCTGTATAGTAGATCCGTCCATTCATCATTCCTTGGAGATGATAACTACTATCCGGACTAATGTTGACGCTGGCTTTTACGTTGACTTTAATGTCGCCGTCCTGCTCGGGGTTGTCTACATGCATTACTACTCCCGTAGCGTTCACCGCAGGTAGGTTATAGGTTTTGTTATTAGATCTGCCGCCGCTGATCTTGGCGACGTAACTTTGGCCGGCTTCGGGTGTGAACTTAAAGGAACCCATACCATTATAAAAACTGCTGATGTCGGCCACTTTATTGCCTTTGCCATCCTGAATGGTAGCTTTTACGTCGATGCCTTTGCCATCCTCACCTATCGCTTTAAAACCGACAGTTGAAGGGATACCTGTTACCAGTTTACCACCTTCGGGCAAAAATTGCAGGTCTATCTTGGCATCGCGGTTAATGACCAGCGGTATCCTGATCACTTTATTGGGGTAGGCTTTATCCAAACTGGTGATCTGAATGTTCAGGTCGCGGCCATCCACTTTGTTCTTCAGCAGTTTGCTAAAGTTCAGGCTGCCATCAATACCCGTGCGCATTTTTTCTTTAAAGAGGTAATAACGCCCCTCGTAGATCTTTACTTCTACATTGCTGAGCGATACGGGTTTCCTGTCGCCAAGATGTAGTTTTACCTCTACGTCCAGACGGTCCTTATCCCCTACGTGTTCGATCGCTGCTGTCGACTTCACCAGCCAGGTAGCTTGCGTAGGCATCCCTAAATAGAAACGATGGGTAAAAAAGTAGTCGCTGCCAAAGTTGTTCATCCAGTTGGTGTAGGCGCGTAAAGTATAGCCGCCCTCTTTAAATACTTTAAGTGGCAGCGGAATCTGGGCCATGCCCAAACCTTCTTTAATGGGGATGCTGATGCGGCGCATGACGTCGGCGCTATCATCATACATCTCTACATACAGCAAGGCACTGTGTTTGGATGGTCGGTTGCCCGCGTCCGTCACATAGGCTTTGAGCCATAGCGTATCGCCGATATTGTAATAGGCTTTATCGGTATGCAGGTACACTTTCTCGATGGGCAAGCGGCGCTTTAGGTTCGCTAATGAGTCGGCGATGATCTTTACAGACTTAGCAGGATCTGATAAAAGGAGATCTGTATCAGCGGGGCAGTAATTTACACCAAACTTTGCTGATCTTTTTGCAACACCGGCAGGCCCGGCTATGGTGAAGGCATACGATAATGCCACCGCTGCCATCACCACAGCAACGCCTATTGTGTTTTTCCATTTAGGTTGAAAGTCCATCATAATTGAACTTGAGAGCGATGTAAGGTTGAACAATTATAAGGATGAATATTTACATATTTATAATTTTTGACAAAAAAAATTAATATAAATTATTGTAAATAAGACAGTTATTAACCCATTTTGCAATTGTCATGCTTACAATTCTTATCATAATTATAATGTTAGCATAGTATTAATGAAAATATCGCTAACAAAGCCGTGTTACATTGTATCTTTGGTTTTAACTGTAATTATTACAATTAGTTGATATACATCAATTGTTGGGACGAATAAAAATGACAACATTTGTATGTTTAAACACTTAATCTAAGAACAAAATGAAAAAAACACTGATCACTCTATTCTCTGCACTTGCTTTAATGTCATTTAAACCGGTTGCAGACAGCACCTGGACCGTGGACGGCGCCCACTCTAAATTAGGTTTCTCTGTTAGCCACATGGCTATATCTGAGGTTGACGGTACCTTCAAAAAATTCTCGGCCACTATTAAAACCACTAAAGACGACTTTAGCGATGCTGTAGTTGAATTGACCGCTGACGTTAACACTATAGACACAGAGAACGACAGACGCAACGAACACTTGAAAAATCCTGA
The DNA here is from genome assembly GCF_015222005.1 of Mucilaginibacter myungsuensis. GTDB lineage: Bacteria > Bacteroidota > Bacteroidia > Sphingobacteriales > Sphingobacteriaceae > Mucilaginibacter > Mucilaginibacter myungsuensis. The sequence continues at coordinate 17,458 of NZ_JADFFL010000007.1, forward strand.
CTTTTTTGAGGTAGCTAAATACCCTACGTTGACTTTCAAAAGCACTTCTTTCAAAAAAGTTGACGCTAAGAACTACAAAGTTACCGGTAACCTTACCATGCACGGTGTTACCAAAGCAATAACTTTAGACGCTACTTTTGGCGGCCAGTTCACTAACCCGCAAAACAACAAAACAATTGCTGGTTTTAAAGTGAGTGGTACTTTTAACCGTAAAGATTTTGGTATAGGCGCAAAAACCCCTTCTGCCGTAGTTGGCGAAGAAGTTACTTTGGTTGCTAAAACCGAGTTCATTAAAGGCTAATTCGCACTAACGATATTTTAAAAGCCGCGCCGGGATAACCCCGGCGCGGCTTTTTTGTTTAGGACAATTATCACGGATACGCCATTTTATTTAATGATCGGTTAAAATTATTTTAACGATCAAAACTAAAAGCTTTATTTTTGCTCCCCATAATTGATAAGAGCATTGAGTAAAGTGAATACGATAGGTCGTAAGGAGAGTTGGAAGAGCTTTTTAAGCTCTTCTGTAGCGCGGTTCGAACTGATAGGTGGTTCGGTATTGGTAGCTATTTTGCTTGGAGCGATGCCTTTCTTTTTTAACTCGATAGAGAAACGACCAGGTATCCGCCTTAATGATTGGGTGCTTGACCAGATCCCTGCCCACAACGTATCGTTTCTAATCTTTGCTATTATTTGGGGCATGGGTGCATTGGCATTAGTGCGCGCGGCTAAACGCCCGGGTATGTATGTTACCTTTGTGTGGGCCTATTCGTTCATCATTTTGGTGCGCTTTTGCACTATTAGCATGATCAAGCTCGATCCGCCTGCCGGATTGATCAATCTGGTAGATCCGATCACAGGACTGTTTTACGGCGGTAACGTGATCACTAAAGATCTTTTCTTCTCGGGTCATACTGCTACCCTATTCCTTATATTTTTAACGCTGCAAAAAAAGACCGACAGAATTATCGGCCTTATAGCAGTAATAGCCGTTGGGATATTACTATTGGTTCAGCATGTACATTACACGCTGGACGTGATCGTAGCGCCGATAGCCGTTTACCCGATCTTTAAACTGGTAAAAGCTATGCTTGGCGACCACTCCCCTGCCAACGAGCGCAAATAGCAACATCCTATTTTAGGATCACTTTAGTAGCTCCATAACCGAACTTTTCTTTACGGGCATCCATAAAGGTTTGCACCTTTTGGTTTTTGCCCAATAGCTTGTGCAATTCGTGTTTAAGGATGCCGTTGCCTGTGCCGTGTATGAAGGTCACCTCTGGCAATTGATGCACAATGGCGGCCTCTAAGGTCTTTTTAAAATGATCCAACTGAAAATTCAGGATGGTGGCGCTACTCATAAATTGATGGTCGTCGCGCAGTTTTTCGATATGCAAGTCAACCTCCGTGGTAGGCTTATCTACCGTCAATTTCTCGGTAGCTGATCTGAAGAAACTCTCCTTTAATTTTTCAGCATCGATAGCAATCTCCTCGTCCTCATCCAGGCGGAATAGCCAACCATTTTCGTTCAGTAAGGGTATAGACTTTTTTGTGCCGGCAAAATCTTTGGCCTTAAATTTTTCGGTAAAAGTTAGGGGAGCGATGATCTGCTTGGCCTGCTTGGTAAAGTATAAGATCTGCAAGGTGAACTCGGGCCAGATCTGCAGGTCGGCTAATGGTGCAGAGTGGATCTTTAGGTATGACGCGGGCGCGATCATCCCGGCAAATTCGCCCCTGATCTGTTTATCTTTCGTGGCCGATAATGTACTCGCCAACTGATAAGAAGTTTGGTTGACCAGATAGAAATGCACCACCGCGTTAGTTTTATGATCGGGCGCTGCAGCCAGATAGATGCCTTTCTCTACAAATAACTCATCAGGAATAGTTGTGGGAGCAGCGTTGGACTGTTCGGTCGCATTCTTCTTATACCCATGTACCGTGGTCACTTTACTGACCGGCACCGGTATCTCAAAATCATCAGACCCGGTAACGCCAATCATATCATCACTGATGATACGGGTAACGTACCCCTCCAGATTCTCATCAACAAACCGCACAAAATCGCCTAACTGATACTTCATTTTTGATAGATGCTTAAATACAAATGGGTATAAAAAAAGTAAAACCGAGCCTTTCGACCCGGTTTTGGTGATAGTTATTCAATACCCCTATTAAAATAACCACTCAAAAGTAAGATGTTTTTTATTTTCTAATGTAATTTTAAAAAAAAATATTTTTGGCGACGGTAAAATTTGTTTCTTGAACGATATAAAGATCATCTGATCAACAAAACCATTTAATATCTTCGGCGTACTACTAATATGAAGATCTACCAGCAGGCCATACAACTACGCGAACGCCGTCGCGGTTTCCATATCATCACTAATGAGGTTTTGCACGCCCTGCCCCAAATAGAAGAAATACAGGTAGGCATGTGTCAGGTCTTTATTCAGCATACTTCAGCATCGCTCAGTATTAACGAGGCCGCCGACCCGACCGTACGTGTAGACTTTGAGATGTACTTTAACAAGGTAGCGCCCGAGAACGACCCCGATTACCGCCATGACTACGAAGGCTCTGACGATATGCCAGCGCACCTGAAAGCGTCGCTATTAGGTAGTTCGGTAATGATACCGATCACCAATGGCGAACTGGCTTTGGGCACCTGGCAAGGCATTTACCTCTGCGAGCACCGCAATTACGGCGGATCGCGCCGCTTAGTGGTGACCGCGTGGGGCGAATAGGTTTTTAAATATCCAGTGACTGTATCTGCACTTTGTAGTCATCGGGCAGCAAAGCATTTTTGAACGGTTTTTCCATCCGTAGCCAGCGTAACAGTTTGTACGCTGACAATAACGAGCCCATGTAGGCACTAAAACCCAGCATTTGTTTCACCTTTAGCGGCACTACCATGGCTTGGACCTGCATCATCAGCAGGTTGCGTACAGGGCCTAAATGCTTGCGGTATTGTTTGTAAAGGTCGACAGTAAACTTACTGCTGATGAGGTCGTTCTGCAGGTGTTCATCTCGCATTATCTCCCATTCTAAGTAACCGCCAGGCAAGCCTTTTAAACCCATGCACTGCCCTACCCTGTTAAATACATCAAATACTTCGGCTTTTTCGGTCAGGGTAAGTTTACGCTCCAATAACTCGAACGAGCGGATGGAATAGTCTATAAGCATGAACAACACATCTCGATAAGCCCAATCAGGGATCTGCGAGCCACGGGCTTGTTCCACACCTTTATGGATGGCCGTGATCTGGTCGATAGAGCGGATGGCGGTATCATAGTCGGAAAAGATGATCTGCCTGGCGTAAGCTACCGTAGAGAATAACCTGCCCAATGGATCGGCCGGTAATTTCCCTGTGAAATACAGCCAGTCGACAGCCTTGTTCAGCGCGAACTCGGCCGCTGAACCGGCGAAGATGAACAGAACGGTATCCGCCGTCCCCCAGATCTTACGGACGATAGAATCTTTATCAACGAATGTGCTCATGGTCGTGGTTGTTTTTATTCAGATAATGTTTATTGATGCTCCGTTGGATGCGGATGGTTTCGATGATGATGATGGTGATCACACCCAGCGTATAAGCCAGCATATCCGACCACGAAAAAGTGGTGCCGATAAGCGTGCATGCTAACGGATAACCACCCAACCCGATCTTATATACCAATCCGAAATATTGCGCGGCCTCTATGGCATAAGCAAATAGCAAAGTGCCGATGGCGGTGATCACGGGTGGCTTATTAACGAAGGACTTTATTGCCATATAAACTAACATCACCACCAAATAATCGCCGAATAGCGGACGAATAAAGGCATCATTGAAAAATACAGCGATGCCTACCTCAGTCAAAAATAGCAGTACAGCTAATAAGAAATACCGAACGTTGAATATCATTAAATAAAAGTACTTTGAATTGCAAAGTTATAGATAACGTGGCAACATTGCAACTAAATTTTACATCAGTTAAACGCTAATTACAAAGCAGATGATTAATTTGCGGATATGTTGTCCGAACCGTCATACCTGCCGGCCCGAATGGTGGCCCAAAAGATAGAAACGCACTTGCTTAGGCACTTAGATGATGCCCGCTACCTAAGCGAGCTGCTGTTGGCAGATATCCCATCAGCAAGTATGATAGAGTCAATGGTCGACATTGGTTTTTGGGCAAGCCTGCGCCGGGAAGAGGGTCAGCCGCCTAAGATATCGATGGCGTTCCTCTCGCCCGAGCAGGCGGGTAGCCCGCTGGTGTTTGCTAACCGTTTGCGGCTTACGCCTAAAAACCTCACCAAGTTGGCCCCTGCTGTGGTTCAGCCTGGCATCCACCTGGGTGTTTGGTTGGATGAAGATAACTCGCTTTACGTTTGGGGTACTACCCACGAGATACCGGGGATATGCTTTGTGTTGGAAGTTGTTGAACCGGGCTTGCTGGTGATCAAACATCGCCGCACGGATGGCTTTGGCAAATTCGTGAACATTGCCGTGCTACGTGGCGACGAGATCAAGATCATTGACGAGCATAACATCAGTCTGGATGATTGTCCGGGTGTGATCGAATCTTTGTTAGAGATGCCGCTCCCCTCCGCCCCCGGCGATACTTTTAATGTACTGGTCGAGCTATCCACCGCTATGCGCGCGCATAATCGTGGCGGATTGGTACTGATCGTCCCTACAGGGTCGGATGCCTGGCAAAGCTCCATCATACAGCCGATCAATTACCCCGTGGATCCACCTTTCTGCGCCATATCCGACCTGTTGAAAGAACCTAAGCATAAACGCAACATCGCCTGGAAACAGAGTTTGCGTAACGCGATAGATATCATTGGGGGATTTACTGCTGTAGACGGCGCGACCATCATCAACAAAGACAACGAGTTACTGGCCTTCGGCGCCAAAATAGCTCGCTCGGAACTGAGCATCCCCGTAGACCAAATGATCATGACCGAACCTGTGACCGACGGCAAACCGATATACATGCACCCTGCACAGAACGGCGGTACCCGCCACTTAGCGGCAGCCCAATTCGTCTACGATCAACGCGACGCCCAGGCCATGGTAGCATCAGTAGATGGGCATTTCACGCTCTTCGCCTGGTCGCACCATTTGAATATGGTGCATGCGCATAGGATAGATATTTTGTTGATGTAGGGGAAAATCGTTGGAAGGTTGTAAAGTTTGAAAGTTAAAAGGTTATGCCTTATGTTTTCAGCCTTCTAACTTTCCAACCTTGCAACTTTCCAACAACTCACTCCAAAAACAACGCATCATCCCCATCATCGGTCAAACTCAATTGTATCGAATCGTTACCGGCTATACCTTCTATCGATCCTTTGATGTGGGCGGCGTTCAACAACACTTTCTCTAATTGTTTCTCGCGGGCTTTCCACATTTTTTCCATGGCGTCGCGTTCGCGCTGGATGGACATTTTCATGCTCAAGTACCCTTCGCGGATGGCCTTCCATTGTTCGCCAAATTCGGATCCGGTAAGGTAATCGTACAACAGGTGCATTTTGTCGCCTTTATTCTCTTGCGAGCGGCTTTGGTTGGCTAATTTGATGATGCTATCGCGCAGCACGTAGGCTACAGCTTTTACTTCATCAAAAGAGCATATCCAGATACCGTCCATCTGTCCGAAACAATCCATACCATTAGGATAGCATTGAGTAACGATAACGGCTACATCCACACCAACACTCCGCATGTCCCGCTTCAGTTTTTCAAGCCATTCCATGCTGAAGGTTTTTGTGCGCTTGCTCTCGTAAATGATCTTGCCACACTCCTGCCCAAATTGGTTGCGGACGGTCTGCACGCAATCCGCACCACGCACGCCTTTGCCTACCTCGCCGATCAAATCGAATGGAAAGAACGCGCGAAGATGCTCTTCCAGGATCAATTCCTGAACTTCACCTTGTAACTGCATAGACCCTTGCTCTGCTTTGCGCTTCATCTCATCGACCAATTTTTTCTGGTCTTCCAGCTGCTTTTCTAACTCGCGTTGCTTCATTAGATGCTCTGTATCCTTCAATTGTGAGCGCTCGGCTTCCTGCTTGCGGATCTCTTGCGCCAGGGTTTCGCGTTGTTCAGCCAGTTTACGTTGCAGATCTAATTGCAGTTCTTCTTCTTTACGTTTCAGGTCTTGCTCTTTTTGTAAAAACTCCAATTCCTTTTGGCGCGATGCTTTTAATTTTTCATCGGCATCGGCGTTGCTTTTTTGGAGCATTAGTAATTGGTTCTCAAAATCTGATGCGATGGACTTGCGCAGGTTTTCTTCGAGCGTCATTTGCAGAGCCTTCTTTTCGTTTTGCAGGCGTTGCTCAAACAATAATTGTTGTTGCTGTTCTTTGGCAGCGAATTCGTTCAGTTTAACAGTGTACTCCTGCTCTTTTTGTTTAGTGTACTCCTGCATTTTAGCGCGTAGGTCCTTTTTATATTCGTTGGCCATTGCTTCCTCCAGTTGAAATGGAGTTCCGCAAGACGGGCATTTTACTTCTGTAGCCATAAATTGATATCGAGACAGCTAAGTTCTGAATTTTAAATGCAAATAGCTAATGTTTTTAGCCTATATCACCGTGCTAAAAACATTAACTAACCGTTAAAACACGTTAGACAAGCACGATGCGTCTATCTAACTTTGTTAAACATTTACATCACACCTGAAAACACAAGATCACCATGAACCACATCATGCTCCGCGCGGAATTCCCGGGCGCTGACGAACAACACATTGACGAGATACACAACTGGCTCGACCGCCGCAACTGGGTGCGCCTGACCACACCCGACGAGCAGGTAGGCATTTGGCATGGTACATTCGACCGCCAAAGGCGCGAACAGGATTGCCACCAAAGCGCTATCGACGCTTTTATAGAAGCATCTAAACAGTTTTGCCAGGTTCAATTAGATATCCTTTGGGCGGCCAAAAAGCCGTCGCCACAAGTAGCTACATTAATAGGTTAATAGGTTCGATATAGTTAATAATGGTAGACGCCGCGCTCTTTTGAGCGCGGGGTTGTTTGTTTTCTACCAAGCGTTAGAAAGCATTGAACCTACGTCTCCCCGCTTGAGTCTATCGTGTGGACAAATCTTTTTAGATGAGAAAATTTCCTTGTCCCAGCGGGACTACCTGTTTGTAGTAGTGTAAAACCAGTTTGAAAATGCCTCGTAGAGGCTACCCATATTCCAATTGCATGTCCGATCTGCATAGCGCAGAAGGGTAGCACCTACGGCGAAATACTTATTGTCCGGTTCTTTCTACAAACAGGTAGCCCTTACAGGGCAAGAAAAAAATTTGTCCACACGATATCGCTTGAGTGGGGAAGCACTGTAGGATCATATAGTATTAACTTACATAGGGGTGTGTCCTCTCGCAGACTTTGCAAATTAAGGACACACCAGTTTACGCACAGTAATTATTTTTACGAGCAAAATGATCCGTAACTAAGATCGCCGTATGTAAATATTCCTTTTTTTTTGCAAATACCTTACTATCAAACCCTTATAAAATTGGATTTTTAAAAACGTAAACCTTTGTAAACTTTCGCCCCGTCGTTTGTGTCCCCACAAACGACCGACCGCGAGGGCAGCTATAGTCGCCTGTGGGGACACAGGCGACGGGGCGGATAGCTTTTATTTCTTAACTTAATGACATTGCGCTCAAGCGGGGAAGCTAGACTTTATAGGATATAGGCTTTACTGTTTCGCATTATCCTCCTTCAATTTCTTAAACAATTCCGCGCCGATCAGCGCGTCTATAATTCCATTGCCGCCACCGCCCTGGCCGCTTACCAATATCTCAGGCACCAATTTCACACCATTCTGCGCTAAGGCCTCGGCTACGCGCACTACCGCGTATTGTTCGGTGCCCATGGCTTCGGTCTTTTGTTTGGTCACCTCGGCTTCGGCTAAACCGATGGCTTTGATCTTGCCGGCATCGGCGTTACCGTTCACCTCGGTGGCTAAAGCGTTGGCTTTTGAGTTAATGGTCTGTACCTCGGCGTCTGCCTTAGCGTTGATCGTTTTAGACTCGGCATCACCCTTGGCGGATGCTACCTTGGCAGCTGCCATTTGGGTATTGATCTCGACCTGACGGGTCGACTTAACTACCTCGGGCTGCATATCGGCACCAGCGCGGGCACTTTCAAACTCTTTACGTTCTATCTCGGCGCTGCGCTGTATCTCGTAGGTCATGCGTTCTTCTTCCGCTATTTTACGATCGGTCAGCGTTTTCATCAGGGCTGCCGGAGGGACGATGTCACCAATCAGCGTATCTACTCCCTCCACATTATAAGCGCTCAACACACCGGCTATCTGGTTCTTGGCATCCTCCTGCCGTTGCGAACGGTTGGTCAGGAACTCGATCACGCCGCTCTTTTGCGCCGAATTGCGGAAATAGTTGGCGATGGTGGGCTCCAGCACTTGCGATACCAGGTTCTTCATATTACCGAACCTCGCGATCACCTTAGGCGCTTCGTTATGCGGGATATGGATGATCTGCGATACATCAAGGTTAAATGTAAAACCGTCGGACGAACGCACGCTGATGGTACACAAGTTCTTATCCAACTCGTGCGATTCGGTACGGCTATTGGCCCAGTTGAGTACAATGTTGGTCGTCGGCACGATCTCTACCGTGTGGGTGTATATATTCACCGGGTGTTTACCTGGATCCAGCGGGTCATTCCAAACACCCTTTTCGCCTTTGGCTACAATATTACCGTGCTTAAAGCCCATACCGCTGGTATCTTTACCCTCGGGACCGACAAATGAGTTGACCACGCCCACAAAACCAATCGGGATGTGCATCATCTCTACCTGCTCGACAAGTACAAACCAAGGGTTTAAATAATAAGTACCCGCAAGTATCACATCCTCCTGCAAACCTTTTTTACCACCGGCCTGAATGAAGGCCATGGGGTCCTGATAATTACGGTGGCCAACAACAGAGCCGCCAGCTATCTCACCTTTATCCAGTGGCTCTCCATCAAGCGTCGTGACTATGCCTACCTTATTTTCGTGCACTTGCGTTACCGGCACCATCTCCAGATCGAATAGAAAGGTATTGATACGATAACTACCCGGTGTAAGGAAAGCCGCCTGCGGCCCACGCTGGCCTTTGTGCTCTAAAAACGCCCGTGCATCTTGAAACTTATCACAATCTACCGGGCGGCCAAGTACACGGCCGGTATCCATTGGCGCGCCGTCTTTTGCTTTAACAAGGCCAAGTTTACCTTGCTCAATGATGGTGAAAGATTGCATGGTTATCTCGTACTGCCACGGCCACAAGCGCCAATACAAACCGGGCGCCAGTGGCTGCGCCTGCATACCGGCCTCGCCGTTGGTGGCAATAATGCGTCCGTCGGGCATTCGGGTATCGCCGTAGAGGGTAAACTTTTTAACTACCAACCCGATACGGTCGTCGGGGACGATAACCATACCGAAAAACACGTTCAAAATAATTTTGTAAAGCACAGCAGCGGCCACAACAGGCACGATCCACCATAGGTGGAACATCAATTGATCCATTTTTCTTAGAAATAAATTGTTAAATGATTTGGTATGCGTGACCCTTAAGGAGCGGGTCGGGAACGGAAGATCTGTGCATACTAAATAAATAGTCCTCGGCTACAGATCGGTAGTAAGATGAGGACGTTACAGGTTTGTTACAGAAATTTCAAAATATTTTTTGGCGATGCACCCAAACTGGTAAAATGATCTGGTAAGCCATTCGTTAAAGATTATTCTTAAAATTGCACATGAAGAAATTCTTCGTCTTGTTCCTACTTTTAATATGTTCGTTTATAGTGGTCCGTGGGCAATCGCGCTCGCAATATTATAAGCTGGCGCTCAACCTTACAAAAGGCCGTACTTATTATTACATCACTAACAGCAAAAGTTCGGTAACGCAAACCATCAACAATAAAAACAATGGCCGCAGTACCGAACTGAATAGCCGCACCGCGTTCACCCTTACCGCCATACGCGACAGCTTGTACGATATGGACGTGCGGTACGAAAGTATTTCGCTTAAGATGACATCGCCCGGAGGTGTAACGGTCTATAATTCTTTCAGGGCCGATCCCGGCGACCCGGCCTCCATGTTGTTCGCCGCTGTAGCTAAACAAACTTTTAAGGTAACGCTCACCAAAAGCGGTAACCTGCAAAGCGTTAATGGCATAACTGCTATTATAGATCAGCTGATCGGGCAAGCCAGCAACATCCCCGTGGATCAAAAGAATCAAATAAAAAGCCTGATGCAGCAAACGATTGGCGAGGTAGCGTTCCGCACTAATTTTGAGATGGCGACGCCAATTTTGCCTTCGGTACAAGTGAGGTTGGGTGTATTATGGTCGAGCGATATGTCTTTGTCGGGCGCAGGCTCGGCAGACGTTCATACGGTTTACGAGCTAAAAGACGTCGCAGAGGAATTCTATCACATCCGGTCATCTTCAAGCATCCAATACCCTGATAAAGATACATTTAAACTTGTAAATGGCATGCAGGTGCGCAATAATTTGGAAGGCGTAATGGCATCGGATATAGTGATCGATAAAACTACCGGCTGGTTAAAACAGGCATCGTTATATCAGTCTATAGAAGGGAATACCGAGATAAAAGATAACCCCAAAGTGCCCGGTGGTATTAAAATGCCAATGACCATGCGGAGCGACGTTGTGATTACCGACGTTCACTAAGATCAGAAAGCCTCACCCAAGCCGATCATCAAGGTTTTAAAGGATTTACTTACGCCATAATCAATAGCGATATTGGTATCAGACCGTTTGTTGAACTTGATGCGTAAGCCTGCACCCACAGCCGGATTGATATACCTAAAATTACGGTTGGCTGCCTCGGTGACCGAACTGGCATTGGCAAAAAGCACATAACCGAACAAGCCATTGTCCAACAGATCCCGACGGTATTCGGCCTCGAAATAGAGCAGACCATGACCGCGGTAACGGTTCTGAGGCATTCCTCTACCCGATGCATTGTAAGGATCCCAGCCAATGCTTGGCAGATCAAGGTACGGTGTACCAGAGTCGATCGAGGTCCAATAGTACCCCCAGAGCGCTAGTTGTTTTTTGCGGCGTTCTTTACTTAGGTTGATGTATTTTCTAAAGTCGAAGTATAAGGACTGCCAGCTATCGTCACTACCCAACATTTTGCTGTTATACCGATAGATGGCATTGATGTAGCATCCCGGCAGGGGATTCAAAGCGTTGTTACGCGTGTCGTACAAAAAATTGGCGGTCACCCCCGACGAAAATGAATGCTGATCATTAGCGGCGCCGTAACGGTAACCCGTAAAACTGCTTATTTTGTCGGTACGTTCATTTTGGATATCGATGTGGTAATCCAGATCGTACCCTATCCCGGCAAAAAAGAAATCGGTAACACGTTTTAATGCGCGTTGATGAAAGCGGATGTACTTATAATCTAACAGGATACGGTTCTCTTCGGTCTGCCGGCCGCCAAGCCCCCAGGTATATTGCGGATAAACTAAAAAGCGGGTATCGCCTTGTATCACCCAACTGTTATCGCGCGTCCATAAAGTAGATCGTAAGGGCAATCCAAATCGCCCAGAAAAATTGAGGTAAGGCGTAAATGTTACGTTGGAGATATAAGTACTACTACGCGGCCCCAGATAAAAGCCCGCGGCTGTAGTAGTGATAAGTGCCGTTCCCCCGCCCGGAACTGAAGATGCACCCGGAAGCACCGAAAAATACACCGACTTACCTTTCTGTTCTTCGACAGGTTTAGGTTTCATCTCGAAAAGAAGCGATGCCACATCTAACAGGTCGGCTTTGCCTACGGTGTCTATCTGCCTGTTGGTCCTGATCACCTCTTGCGCTTTAACCAACACGGGTTTGCAAAAGCAGGTGATAGCAACAAACAGCAGTTTTTTCATCATCAATGTAAACGTAAGTGTAAGCAGCTTGTTGCGATTTTTTCACACAATAACGTTGTAACATCATTGTTTCATAACGGTTGCTACAGGTGCCGTAACCGCAAAAAACTACATATCTTTAGATCTGTTTTGTTTAAAGCATAGTTATCTTTGCTTATTTTTCCACAAACCAAATATTTTTAACTTCAACGTAATTACACGTTGTAACTTTGTTTTATATTTACATGATCTTTTAAGTTAGCAACTATTTAACACTGAACGGTTTTGAGTCAGCCAAGTGCGTCATTGAGCGGACCGACGGCAATGCATACGATCTACGATCAATATGCAGGCATGCTGTACGGATACATATTTGAAGTAGTTAAGGACAAGCAATTGGCCGAACGCTATTTAATGATGGTTTTTAACGACCTGCCGCACCAACTACACGACCTGCTACAACCGGGTGTTAACGTCTACCACAAACTACAACAGCTGACCCGAAAACATTTAAAAGATATTTTTGGATCGCAACAAACTATTATTGATGGAACAGGCGTTAACGGACATATACCCGCACGCCCCAACAAATTTTTGGATAAAATGAGCGCCGAACAAAAACATGTATTTTGCAACATCCATTATTATGGAAAAAGCGTAAGTACTGTTGCTGCGGAGATGAATAGTGCAGAGGAAGAAGTGAGAAAGGTTTTACAGCAGGCGTTCGCCGCTATTAGGAGAGTTGCATAAAATGAACACAGAGATACAAAAATATATAGACAGCGGCCTGCTTGAGGCTTACGTTACCGGTTCGGCCACGCCCGAAGAGGAACGTGAAGTGCTGTTTTATAAACAACGCTATCCTGAAGTTAAAGATGCGCTTAACCAATTAGAGTTGGACATGGAAGCCATGGCTTTTGCAATGGCCATACCACCACCACCTACCGCCTGGGACAGGATAGAGACCGAAATAGACGACATTATTTTAAGGGAACGGTCGGAACCAACGAAATTTACCGAGCCTGAACCAAAGGTCGCCCCCGAACCTGACATGCCACGTTATATTGACGTGCAGGTACAGGACAGCCACATGAAGATACACAAAGCATGGCGTTGGGTATTTGCTGCAGTATTTGTGTTGGGTAAGATATTTTTGGGGTGTGCCATTTACTTTTACTTAGAAAACCGGCAAGCCAAGCAAACCATCATGGAACTGAAGACAGAAATAAAAGCATTAAAATAAACAACAGAGCGACCCGAAAAGGCCGCTCTGTTGTTTAACGTGTTTCTGTTTGTCGGTAGCTATCGATCATGTTACCTGATCCGCCTAAGATACTTCTCTCCTCGCGGCGTGTGCTGTCAACTTAAACAGTTATTTCTTTCCTGCATTTGATCTACCGGCCTTTGCCGCTTCGTTTGTGCGGTCTTCAGCTTTCTTTACTTCGTCCTTTTCGCTAATGGGTGCTTCGGTCTTTAACTCTTTATCGTCGTCATCAGTTTTTTTGTTACTTTGGGTGGCGTTTTTAGATGTGCTCATATTGGTGCTGCTTTAGTGTATATTGATATCCTTTTAACATTGTTGCATTACTATGGTTTCCTTTATTTATAGTTCGGCCGTTGGGCTTAACAGATATATTGTATGTTAAAAAGAACACTTTTTATTATTATTATAGCGGTCAGCATGCTCACCGGGTGCAAACCAGAATTAAGTAAAAAGAAGCTTTACGGCGAATGGAAGTACACCAAAATAGATCATCCGCAAAGCGATAACCCCGCCGATACACTTACATCGGGCCAGTTAGCCGAAGATAACCCCTATATCACCTTTAAACCACAAAGTCAACTGACTATTCATTGGGGAGGCAAATTGCTATCACATGGGACATTTGAAGTTAAAGGCAAAGAAATAAGCTATACCGAGCAATTACCCGAAGGTAGAAGCCGCACCTTCCCTTTCTTTGTATCCGAGCTAGATGACAAGCACATTGTGTTTGAAACATTGGGCGCGGACGGCTCGAGAGTTACGGCTTTCAAAAAGTAGCGAGGCGGCCTTGGCCTGGTATTTGTTTTAGGTTGATGATAACATAAAAACCATCAACCATGAAAAAGATATTGTTTTGTTTCAGCATTGTATTAGCCGTACTTGCGGCAGACACTAAATATTCGGTAGCTCAAGAGAAAAAGAAAATGAGTAGCCAAGCTAAAGGCGCTATTATTGGCGGCGCCGGTGGCGCGGTAGCAGGTGGCCTTATCGGCAAAAACGTTGGAGGCGCACTAATAGGGGGTGCTATTGGCGCGGGTGGCGGCTACATTGTAGGTAACGAATTACGCCGTAGCAAAGCAAAGAAACAACGCGCGGCACGCCGTGCTTATTATAAAAAGCATCACACGGTTACACACCCATCAAAAAATGTTACCGTGATCCGCAAGCACGATTAATGGGATAAAATAGCTATCCTACCTGTAAAAGACGACTCCCTTCAAAGAGTCGTCTTTTTTTATTTACCGACAATAAATAACCTATAATTAAATAAAAATGTCGTTTAATTCACAATTTTCTCTCATCTAATATTAATATTAACACATATTTGATATTTAAGAAAACCCCGCTTTTTTGTTAATAATTAATAAAATAGTTACTCCATTTAGGTATGTTTGTTTAACTATTGACCCCTTAATTAATTAACTATGGTTGCCCTGATAAGCGATGATCATAAGATCGCTAAAACCCATGGCCCCGTATGCCGACGTTGTAATAGCGCGTTGGATGTGCGTGTGCCGCGAGGTCCGATCGTAAAAAATTTGTTATTCTGGTTGCCTATACGGCGATTTTTCTGTTATAAATGTAACAGAAAGACATATGTGTATAAATAACGGTTGAAACTTCACTTTTAGTTTAATAGCTTTGTAGCTTTATAAAAACTAATTGTAACACCTTGGCCTCGATCTTTCGTATCCGATCCGGTAAAAACTGCCCCAAGTGCGGGCAATTGTATCATTATCAAATGCACAGAAGCTGGGTAGTAAAGAATTTCCTTTCTTTTCTTCCTATCACTAAGCAGTTTTGCGCTAAGTGTAAGGACAGCTATTATGTTTACACGAGCTCGAAATAAAGCCTTTGAACGTCGATTTCAAAATGCTTCGTTCAGGCTAACGAACAGCCCTTTTGCGCCGTAATTCCCGATGCCGTAGTCTACGCATATGTTAGACCGCGTGTACTTGTTATATAGTATCCTCAAGCCCACGCCTGCCCCCGGTTCCCAATGTTGAAATAGCTTTATCCTATCTTTAACGGCACCATTACTAGCCGATTGCACATTAGCGAACGCCACACCACTAATAAATTTATTGTCGAGTATAGGGAAACGGTATTCTGCCTCCGAGTAAAAGAACGAGTAGCCTTTAAACCTGCCTACGGTGTAAGCCCTGCCGGTCCGCTCGTCATTATCCGTAGTGGTGCCCGGTAATTCAAGATAAGGCAGCCTGCCACTCAGTAAGTAACTTCCCCAATACCAAAAAGCCAACACATGTTGCGGGGTTGATGTCGAAAGGCCAATATACTTCCTAAATTCGGATGTTAGCTGCGTAGAGTTTTCGGTACTACCGATGGCTTTTTTGTACGATTTTACACCCATATCGGCATAGATGCCCTCATACGGCTGATTAGGGTGATCGCGGGTATCATATTGTAAATTGAACGAGAACGAGTTGGCCAGGTAACGCTGGGTAGGTATTTCGTTATCAGTATTATAACGATAGTGGTAGGAGTAAATATTCCCCTGACTGTCCTCATCTATGCCGGTGTAGATATTCGAAGTGAGGCCCAGACCTCCGTAAAAATTATCAAAGATCTTTTTGTAAGCGGTCTCCCTGAACCTGAAGGAGGTGTATTTTAATTTGTACGAATCATCAACCAATTGTCCGTTAACATAATGGTCACTGCCGTTGGCGCTGCTGCGACCGGTGCCTATACCATAGTCCAACACCTGGGTGCGGCCAACCTGCCAATTCCCCTGCAAACTCCATTGATTTTCGGGAAAGTAGATGTTGTGTTTATACTGGATGTACGCTAAACCTTTGGTCGCTGCCGATATTTTTAATGACCCTGTAGATAACGATGTGCTATCCGGCTCGCCAAACACTTTAAGCGCGGCCAGCGTTAACCCCACCTCAAAGCCCGATGTTGGATTGACCGACATGGACGGGATAAGCAATTTACGTAGTTTACTGAACGATGAGGTGTCGGGCTTGGTCTCTTTGCCTAATAACGCGGCTTTCACATCATTAAAGTCTACCTGATCATGAAACTGATCTTTCCGACGGGTAGTATCCGTCGGTGCCTGCGCATTCAAATCAAGGCAAAATGCAACCGCCCACAGCAATAATGCCGATGTTGCAATGCTATACTTAGATATCTGTGGTAAAGAACAGACCTTTTTCAGGATCATGATATTTATAACCGCTATGTTGCGAAGTTAAAAATTTCGTTAGCAAAACAGCGATGATATCGTAACAAAAAAGTTACTCCCATGGGATCAACTTATAACGGTAGCGCTCGTATTAATGATGTTTGTATAAAAAAATATATTTATCAACAAACAGCTACCAATAAAAGCATATTCGCATATTGCGAAAGTATTGTAACCCTATATTAATAATTATTTCAGATCAGGAAAGTGGGCATGTCACCTATCATGGACGAAGCTGCGATCATAGCGTTGTTGGACGAGGCATACGCCACACGCGTTAACAACCTTGACCATAGCATAACGCTTGCCCAAAAAGCGCTTGCGTCAAGCCGTTCGTTAAGCGATAAGGTACTCGTCGGTAAAAGCCTTAATCAGCTATCATTGTTTTACATGATACAGGGCGAATACGAAAGCTCGATATCTATGGCCGAAGAGGCTATCAAATACTTTGAGGAACTGCAAGACGACAAAGGCATCGCCGATGCCCGCTATAACATTGCCGGCAATTATTACAAGACCGACAACTACCATCTGGGCCTGATCTATCTGATCAATTGCCTTACCACCTATCGTAAATATAACGACTACCATAACCAGGCCCGTACCCAAAAATCATTAGGGACCATTTACGAATACTTCGGTGATCAAAAGAACGCCATCAAATCATACGAGGGTGCTATCGAGGCTGCCCGCCAGGCTATGGACAGCGACCTGGAGTCTAACGCGTATAACCCGCTCAGCGGCATCTATCTTAAACAGAACAAGGTAAAAGAAGCGCTCGACCTGATCGAACGCTCCATCGCCATGAAGAACAAAAGCGGCGATATCCGTGGACTGGCCTTTGCGCTGTACGGTCGTGGTAAGGTGTATCTGCATATGGGGCAGTACGCTTTGGCCGAAGAGGATCTGAAACAATGCCTGGAGATCCACAAAAAAGTTGGCGAAAAATTAGGCACCGGCATGGCCTATCACCGCATTGCCGATCTGTATTTCAAAATGGGCCGGTTAGAAGAAGCCAAACTGGTGCTGGCCAAAACGCTCGACCTTAGCGAACGCTACAACATTGTGATCATCAATTTTAAATGCGATCACCTGTTGTATCATATTTACAAACGGGAAGGGGATACCGAACAAGCGTTACTGCACCTTGAAAAATACCTGAGCCAAAAGGAAGCGGTCATCAACACGCAAACGCTGCAGATCATAGAGAATTACGAGCTGATCACCCGCATGGAATCTTTAGAGAAAGAAACCAAACTGCAAAAAGAGCGCGACGAGATCATCAAGAAAAAAGAACTGGCAGAACAATCGGCCAAGGTAAAACAGGATTTCCTGTCGACCATGAGCCACGAGATACGCACGCCCCTTAACGCGGTGATCACTATAACCACTTTGCTTAAAGACCGCTCTGATGAGGAAGAGCAAAAGCTACTCAGCTCGTTAAAATTTGCGTCCAACAATCTGCTGCTTATTATTAACGATATCCTGGATTTCACCAAGTTAGAGGCAGGTAAGATGCAGTTAGATGTGCATCCCTGCGATCTGCTTGCACTGGCCGATAATATACGGTCGATCTATAATAACCTGGCCTTGGATAAAGGGCTGACGCTGAACCTGAATATAGACGAAGCGATAAAAGATAGTTACGAACTGGATGATACCAAGCTATCCCAGATTATGGGTAACCTCATTGGTAACGCTATTAAATATACTGATGAAGGCAGCGTGGATATCGACATCAAAAAAGCAGATAGCGACCCGGTCAATGATACGCTGCGGTTCACCATTACAGATACAGGGGTAGGCATCCCTACCGAGCTTTACGAGGAGATATTTGAGAGTTTCTCACAGCCCCGATCCATCACCACCAAAAAGCACGGCGGATCGGGTTTAGGCCTGGCCATCGTTAAAAAACTGGCCGAGCTATACAAAAGTGAGGTACATGTGATGAGCATCGTAGGTAAGGGTTCGTCTTTTTATTTCGATATCAAGGCCAGGCGCGTATCGGCAAAAGTAGCAGTGCCAGTATCAGCCAAAGATCAGTTCCGCGATCGTTCCATTTTACTGGCCGAGGACAACCTGATCAACGCCATGGTAGCCCGCAAGTTATTATCAAACTGGGGCATTGCTACCGAGCATGCAAAAAATGGCATAGAGGCTGTAGAACGCTCCGGCGAACGGGCCTACGACCTGATACTGATGGACATACACATGCCCGAGATGAACGGATTCGACGCTACCCGCAACATCCGCGATATCGGCAACCCGAATTGCTCCACCCCTATTTTTGCGCTTACAGCCGATATCACCGCCGAGCACCAGGAAGAATATTCGGGTTATTTCAATGGCTTTTTACGCAAACCTATCGAGGTTGAAAAGCTTTATAATGCTCTTGCCAGTGCGTTGCTTTCGTTTAGTTAATTGTTTTAATAAACTTCTCACATCCCACCTATTTTTCCACAACTATACCAATTCGGGTTAGGATCCGTTAAAAGATCGTTATCCACATTTGTGTATAAGCCCTGTTAAACACATCTTTGTGGTATTGCTAATTTAGCACAAAAAGTATCATACTACTATATGAGAAAAGTAACGTACGCTGCCCTATTGATTTCAGCTTGTTCGGTTACCGGCCTGTATGCACAACAGAACCCGGGCGGACAGATATACAAAACTTACCACGATGCTGTTGAGCTATTAAATAAAGAGAAATACGTAGCCGCTGCCGAGCAATTCCGTATTGTAGAGCGTAGCAACGCCAAAACCTCTACTCAGCCAGATTTTGAAACTTCGGTATCGTTATTAAAAGAGAACTCGCAGTATTACGAGGCTTATTGCGCGTTACAATTAGGTAATGATGATGCCGAGGCCATGCTGCTGCGATTTATTAAGGAGCACCCCGAAAACCCGCTGACCAAACTGGCTTATTTTGAGATAGGCGTATCTTACTTTAAAGTACAAAAATATGCCGATGCGCTGCGCTGGTTCGAAAAGGTTGAAGCATCGGCCCTGAACGGTCGCGAAAATACTGAGTATAAATTCCGCAAAGGCTACGCTTATTTTATGGCCGGCAATTTAAAGGATGCTCAGGTATTGTTCAGCGAGGTAAAAGATAAACGCTCGCAATTTATGGAAGACGCGGTCTACTACTTCGCCTACATATCTTACCTGAATAAAGATTACCACATCGCGCTCACCAATTTCGAGCGTCTTAAAAACTCTAAAAAATACGAGGATAGCTATCCGTACTACATATCCGCAGTTTACTTTTTAGATAAGCGTTATGATGATGTGCTGGCCTATGCGGTACCGATCCTGAACAACACCAAGCAAAAGAACGAGACCGAGATGTTCCGCATTGTGGCAGCATCGTACTTTGCTAAGTCCGATTATGTTAACTCGGTAAAATACTACGGCAAATTTGCGGCGCAAGATCGCGGTCGTACCCAAAACACGCAGGACAGCTACCAGATGGGTTACGGTTACTACAAGACCGGCGACTATAAAAATGCCGCTGCCGAACTGGTTAAGATGGAGGATAAAGACGATGTGTACAGCCAAACAGGTAGCTACACACTGGGCGACGCCTTCCTGAAGCTGAACAACAAACAAAGTGCCCGTAACGCTTTCTACAAAGCATCAAGGTTAAGCTTTGATAAGGTTTTGCAGGAGGATGCGCTCTACCAATATTCTAAATTATCTTACGAGCTTGATTTTTACGCCCAAGCTTTAGAAGCTACCCGCGCTTATCTGAAGAACTATCCGCGATCTACCCGCACTGAGGAGATGAAGATATTGTTGGGCGAGGAATTACTTAACTCGCATAGCTATCGCGAAGCGGTAGAGATATTGGAGCCGATACAGAACAAGACCCAAAGCGCCAAGATAGCCTACCAAAAAGTAGCTTACTACCGTGGTTTGGAATTTATTAACGAGCGTGCTTTTGAGAACGCTATCGGTATCTTCCTGCGCTCGCAGAGATATCCTGTCGACCCGAAGATAAACGCACTGACCACTTATTGGATGGCTGAAGCCATGTACGAGGTACGCAAGTACGGCGAATCGGTAGAGAATTTTGAACGTTTCCTGGATATGCCGCAAGCTGCAGGTACGGGATTGGCCAACTTTGCTAACTACGCGTTGGCTTATGCAGCCTTCCGCGATGAACAATATCGCAAAGCAGCTTCCTTCTTTGAGAAGTTTTTAGAAGGTGATGTTAAAGATCAAAATACCATCAACGATGCCATAACCCGTATTGCCGACAGCTATTTCGTATTGAAGAGCTACGGCAAGGCCAACGAATATTACAACAAGATCATTGCCCGCCACAGTCAGGGTGAGGATTATGCCGAGTTTCAGCGAGGTATGATACAGGGTTTGCAGGGATCATATGATGCTAAGATCGGCACGCTGAACAACGTTTTGCTAAGCTTTCCTAATTCGGACTTTGCTGACGACGCGGCGTTCGAGATCGCTTATGCTTACTATCTGAAAAACGATGGCGAGAAAGCCAAATCAGATCTGTTGGCCATGATCCAAAAATATCCGCGCAGCAGTTACATACCAAGGGCGCTATCGACCATTGGTGTGATAGATTACAACGCCGATCGCGAGGACATGGCAGTTGAAGCATTTAAACAAATAGTGAAAGACTACGCTTCAACCCCCGAGGCTAAGCAGGCTTTAAGCCAGATAGAGAAGATCTATACAGACCGTGGCGATGCAAGCACTTTCATTAGCTATGCAGGCACCACTCCTATCGGCAACTACACTACCGCCCAGCAAGAGAGTATTATGCAAACCGCCGCTAACAACCTTTACTTAAAAGGCGACTGGCAAGGCACGGTATCGGCAGTGAACGCTTATTATGATAAATTCCCTAAGCCGATCTATGAAAAACAGATGCGCTTTATCCGCGCTATGGGTTTGATCGGTCTGAAACGTTATGACGAGGCCGTACTGGATTTCAACATCATCCTGAACGACTGGACCAGCGCCTATACCGAAAAATCGTTACTGGCGATATCTAAAATGTATATTGACCTGAAAAAATATAACGAAGCGGTAGTTTACCTGAAACGCTTAGAAACCAACTCGGAATATAAAGAGAATTACGCTTACGCCATCAACAACCTGTTGGTTTGCTACGCGCAAATGAACATGGCCGATGACGCACTGAAGTATGCTGAGCTGATCAAAAATTACGAAAAATCGGGCGATGAAGATAAATTTAAAGCCAGCCTGTACGCCGGTAAAGCTTACTTGGTTAAGGGTGACACTACAACGGCCACTAAGGAATTCAACAATACAGTTAATAAGACCAAGACCGTAGCGGCAGCCGAGGCTAAATACAATTTGGCGCTGATAGAATACAAACAGCGAAAGTATAAAGCATCGCAAGCTACCTGTTTCGAGCTGACCAAACAGATGCCTAATTACGATTACTGGGTTGCCAAAACCATTGTACTTTTAGGTGACAACTATGTGGCTTTAAAAGACAACTATCAGGCAAAAGCTACCTACCAAAGTATAGTTGATTTTTACAAAACTAACGACGACGTACTGGCCGATGCCAAAGCCAAGCTGGAGCGCATTGCGCCCGGTAGCGTAAAGGACAAGCCAACAGCACCGGCCGATTCATCTAAAACAGGTAACAACTAAAACAAGGGAAAACACGTGATGAAATTTAAACATACATACGCGCTGCTTATTTTAGGGATGGCCATAGCTGCCGCACCTGTGCAGGCGCAAACCAATAAAAATAAAAAGGATACTAAGGCCCCGGTCAAAAAACCTGCGCCTGCTAAGCCTGCCGCTACCAAACCGGCTGCTCAATCGGCCATTAAAAACCTGGGCGACGCGGCATCTAACGTTAAGATAGATACTGTGAAGAAAACGGGCGACGAAGTAAGCGAGTCAAACCTGTCGCAACTGATCACTATCACTACAGCTTATAAACCGGTGTTAGCTGACGCGGTAAAGATCCGTCGTAACCCGGATATGACCGATAAGGAACCTTACAAAGCACCCCTTACCTACACGCCGATGGATAAACGCCTGGAGCGTAACACGGACATCAAGCAGATGGAGCCGATGAAGATGCCACTGGAGTTGGACTCGATCCCGTACAACAATATGGTTAAAGGTGGCTTTGGTAATTTAAAGACCACTTTTGGCGAAGTATATATCAATAACGGCCGCGATGCCGCCTTGCAGACCGGCGTTTATGCCAAGCACTTTGCACAGTCGGGTACGGCGTTCGCTAACCAAAAACAAAGCCGTAACGAGATAGGCGTTTTTGGCAAGTCTATCGGCGAGGTGAACAGCATCAAGGGTAGCATCAGCTACAGTAACCGCGCGAACTATTTTTACGGTTACGACAACCAGGAACCGCTGGTTGCTAAACTGAACAACAACCGGCAAGCATTTAGCCTGTTGAGCGCCCAAGGCGAGCTGACCAAGAACTTTAAAGATGTAGAGCGCGACTTTACTTATGCGTTAAAGTTGAGCGGCTACTTATACAGCGATGCTTTTAAAGCAAGTGAAAGCAATGTGGTGGTATCAGGTTTTATTAATCAGACCATCAAGCAGTTTTACGCAGGTTTAAATGCATCGATAGATATGAGCACGCCTAAGGATAGCCTCTACAGCCTTAACAACACGCTGGTACGTGCTAACCCTTACCTGAAATTTCAGGGCGAGAATTACAAGGTAGATGTGGGCGTTAACATTGTGGGCGAACTGGGCTTTTCGCAGCGTGTATTTGTGTTCCCTGCCGCTCGTTTAGAGTTTCAGGTGATCCCGAAATACGTGCGCTTGTTTGCCGAAGCTAAGGGTGACGTGAACAAAGCGTCGATCAGGGACTTTACCGAGATCAATCCATTCCTGGGCAAAAATATAAACATACGCAACTCTGTTGATCAGCTGGATCTGGCTGCCGGTCTAAAAGGCACTATCGCGCCGGGCTTAGGCTTTAAGGCATCGGTATTCCGCAACCAGGTCAAAAACATGCCTTTTATGGTCAGCAACTTTGATTTCGTTAACGGCAATAACCGTTTCACCGTGATCTATGATGGTGGTAACGCCAAGATCAACGGGTTTAATGGCGAGCTGGACTTTAAAGCATCTGCAGATCTGGATATCTTCGGTCGCATTGAGTTGAAGGACTACAAAATGGCTACCGAGGCCGAAGCCTGGAACTTGCCTAAATTTAAACTGACCGCAGGTACTACCATCCATATTAGCGATAAGGTGAACTTTAACGCATCGTTATTCTTTAGGGATAACACTGTTGACAGGATAGCCGACCCGACCACTCCGGGCGCGACAAGGAAAGCTACGGTATCTTCATTCGCGGATTTTAGCGCGGGTGCCGAGTACAAAGTTAACAAGCGTTTTGGTGTATTTGCGCAGGCTAACAACCTCATCAACGGAAATTATTCGCAATGGTTGTTTTACCCTAACTATGGTTTCAATTTGTTCGGCGGGGTTAGCTATAGCTTCTAAACAGGGGCTTGAAGTTCATTAAAAAACTGTTAATTTAGCCGGATGGATATTGCCTACTACATAAGCGATCTGCTGGGACAGCAAGGCGAATTGACCGTACCTAATTTGGGCTATTTTGTGCAGATACGCATGCCGGCCTATTATGACAGCGAGCAGAAGAAATTCTTCCCGCCGCATTATTCTGTGCAATTCGATCCGCAGATCATTGATGACGACGACACTTTAGCCGGCCACATTACGGCTGTAAAGCGGATATCCATATCATCAGCAAAGTACTTCATCGAAAAGTATATCAATAACCTGAAAGATCAGGCTTTTATTGAGGAGGTGCCTTTTGCCAATATGGGTACCTTTACATCTGATGGCGTAAGGCTAAATTTTAATACGCAAACCAAAACGGACGACCCGGCATTTTTTGCCTATCAAAGTGTCGAAGCCGTAAAAATAGGCGAAGTACCGATACGCAAGACAGCACCGGTGACTGTAACTCTCACTCCCCCGCCACCGCAGGACACGACTGAAACTTATGTAGCTGCCGAACAGGTTGCACCACCACCGGTACCTGTTGCAGCAACAGTGATAACACCGGTTGCCTTAGAAGAAGAAAAGTTCGATGCGGCAACTACCCCGTTCTTCGGTGCATCTATGGTGTCCAACCGTGTTAACCCGGGCGAACAGGTTGCAGAAGAGGAAGCCGAACCCAGACGTGTTGGCATCTGGCTGATCGTCGGCATCGCATTCACGCTGCTGATCATTGGTTTGGGCGTGCTGTATAAATTTAAACCCGAATTATTCGGCAAGGCTTACCTGCCGTCAACACCAACTAAAACCGAAACAAAAGCAGCCGCACCTGTGTTAAAAGACACTACGCCCGTTGCTTCTGCCGTTCAAACTACGGTCAACCAGGATAGTTTAGCTAAAGCCGATTCGGCCAAAAAGGCTGCTGAAAAACCTGTCGCGAAGCCGGTGACGATCAACAAGGATACCGCCAAGATCAGCAATTTAACTTTTACGCCCGATAAGAATAAACCTTCGGCGCCGGTAACTGTCTCAAGCATCGCGCCGGGTATTAATAATCCAATGCCGGCCATTGTGCCTAAAGGTGCTGATGTTATTACCGCGGGTGCCTTCAACAGGAAAAAACCTGCCCAAGCACGTGTTACCGAACTAAAACGAAAAGGCTTTGAGCAAGCCCGGTTAATGACCGAAACAATTGCTCCGGGAGGCAATTATAAAGTGATCCTGGGCGTTTATGCTACTAAAGAATTTGCCCGCCAGGCCTACAAAGAGTTTTTGGCGACCGGCAAACTGAAGAAAGAAGATATATCTGTAGAACAAAATAAAAAATCGTTAGACTAATGATGCTATTAATGCAAGTGGCCGACACGGCAAGACAAGTTGCTGATTCTTTAACCAATGGAATTAACCCGCCGGTAGTGGCTCAGGAGGAACTACGTTTTGGTGACCTGCTAATCAAAGGTGGCTGGGTGATGATCCCGCTGGTGATCTTGCTGATATTGGCATTGGTCATATTTTTTGAACGTTATTTTACCATCCGCAAGGCTGCCAAAAACGAGTCGAACCTGATGAACCAGGTACGCTCGAGCGTAATGGCCGGCAAGCTGGATTCAGCTATAGCTATTTGCCGTAACAGCGATACCCCGCTGGGCCGTATGCTGCAAAAAGGGCTGTTGCGTATCGGTCGCCCTATTAAGGATATCGAGGGCGCTATCGAGAACATCGGTAAGCTGGAAGTATCTAAACTGGAAAAGAACATCCCTATTGTGGGTATCGTGGCCGGTATCGCGCCCATGTTCGGTTTCATTGGTACTATCGCGGGTGTGATCAAGATCTTTTATGATATCTCTAAAACAGATAACCTGGCCATGGGTACTATCTCTGCGGGTCTGTACCAAAAGATGATCACCTCGGCAACAGGTTTGATCGTGGGTATCATTGCTTACGTTTGCTACCAGATCCTGAATATCATGGTAGACAAGGTGATCCTGAAGCTGGAAACCGACGCTATTGAGTTTATTGACCTGTTAGAAGAACCAAGCAAATAATGAACTTAAAAAAGAGACATAAACGCGAAGCCGAGGTACATACCTCGGCCATGAACGACATCATGTTCTTTTTGATGCTGTTCTTCCTGATTGCGTCGACCGTGACCAATCCTAACGTGGTGAAATTGGTGTTACCGAAGTCGGCTAGCGGGCAGTCGATATCTAAAAAGACCGTACAAGTGTCTTTAAACAAAGATCTGCAATATACCGTAGACAGGAAACCTGTAGCCGTAGCAGATCTGGAAACCAATCTTTCCACCTATAAAAATTTGGCAAAAGATCTGACGATAGTTTTATCGGTGGATAAGACCGTTGACATACAAGAAGTGGTGAACGTGATGGATATCGCTCAAAAATTGAATATTAAAATGGTGCTGAAAACAGCCAAGAAATAAGTAGATAGTTAAAAGTTTTAAGTCGAAAGTTCTAAGTTATTCTAACTTAAGACTTCCGACTTAAGACTTCAGACTTAGAACTTCAGACTACAAAAAATGGACTATCAGAAAACAGAAAATAACTATCCAAAAGCATTCTTAGCTACCGGCCTGATCATGGCGGTGCTAATGGCGGCCTGTTATTTTATTGTTTTCCGCACGCCCCAGGAACATATTGACGGGATGGGCGGTATCTTAGTTAATTATGGTACTACGGAAGAAGGTTCGGGATCTGATTACACCAGCACCGAGGAACCTTCCGTAGCTGAGAATGCTAATAAACAACAACCGGATGAGGTAACGCCGGAACCACCTACGGAAAAGCCTACCGTAACTGACAATACCGAAGAAGACGTTGTTACTCAAAATACCGAGGATGCGCCTGAGGTTGCCGTAAAAAAGAATAACAAACCGGTAACTCCTGCTACCAATACAACAAAACCGGATAAAACTACCGCCAAACCCACCATTAATGCCAATGCGCTTTACAAAGGCCCTACCAACAATGGTACCGGCACAGGCGATGGTACAACCGGTAAGCCCGGCAATCAGGGGGATCCTGAAGGTTCAACACTGGCCAACAATTACGGACAAGGTGGATCGGGCAATGGCCTAAGCCTGTCTAACTGGAAGTTTGTACAACAACCCGACGTGAAGAACGTGAACCGCGTTCCGGGTACAGTAGTTATAGATTTTGAGATAGACGAGAATGGCAATGTACTTTACGCCCGCGCCAATAAATCCATGACTAAAGCCGGTTTGGATCTGGTGCAGGCTTGCGAAGCTGCTATCAAAAACTCCCGCTTTAGTTCATCAGCCAAGGTCAACGGTAACTCTAAAGGGCGTATGTCGTTTGTGTTCAAGGTGGATTGATCTGCATCTGGTCGCCACATCTTCAGCGTTAATTTTCCACATCTGGGTTGCTAAGTTGAAAGTTTGTAGTTAAAAGATCTTTAACTATTTATCAATTTCCTTTTAACTTTGCGTGCATATTAACCTAAACCCACAACTACCTTAAACACCCGATGGATTACAAAGAAACCCTCGACTACTTATATAGCCAGCTACCTATGTTCTCGCGAACAGGGGCGGCAGCCATGACCAAAGACTTGAGCAACACCATCGCCCTGTGCGATCTTTTGGGTCAGCCACAGCAAAAATTCAGGTCGGTGCACGTTGGGGGCACCAATGGGAAAGGGTCCACGTCGCATATGCTGGCGGCCATTTTGCAAACCGCGGGGTATAAAACAGGCCTGTACACCTCACCTCACCTGCGCGATTTTCGCGAACGTATCCGCATCAATGGCGAAATGATCAGCGAAGGAACGGTGGTAGATTTCGTGGCAAAATACAAAGCTGATCTGGACCGCATCCAAACATCTTTTTTTGAGATGACGGTAGGGCTTGCTTTTGAGGTATTCGCTCAAGAGCAGGTAGATATCGCTATTATAGAGGTAGGTCTGGGCGGACGTCTGGATAGTACCAATGTGATCAGCCCATTACTGTCGGTGATCACCAACATTGGTTGGGATCATATGAATTTATTGGGCGATACCTTGCCGTTGATAGCAGCCGAAAAAGCCGGCATCATCAAAAAAGACACCCCGGTAGTGATCGGCGAGTATCAGCGCGAAGTGGCTGATGTATTCATCAATAAAGCGCATCAAGAACAGGCTAAGCAAACCTTCGCATCAGAGACCTGGCATGCGGAGCGGAATGGCAGAACAGATCAGGGCTTGCTGAAGATCAACGTATCGCATATCGATCAGCGCGTACCACGCAATTTGGATCTGCAATTGGATCTGACCGGCACTTATCAAATAAAGAACGTAAAAACAGTACTGTCGGCGGTAGAAGAATTGCGACTGCAAGGCTTCAATATCAGCGACGACCATATCCGCGCGGCGCTTAAACAAGTAAGCAAACTTACCGGACTGAACGGCCGCTGGCAGATATTAGGGCAAGACCCGCTCATCATTTGCGATACGGGCCACAACCCCAACGGTATTGCCGAGGTATTGAAAAACATCGCATCTACCCCGCATAAAAACCTGCACTTTGTGTTAGGCATGGTGAACGATAAGGACATCAGCAAAGTGCTGGGCATGCTCACGCAGGATGCCACCTATTACTTTTGTCGCCCGAACATCCCCCGCGGATTATCGGAGGATGAATTGCGGGAACAAGCCAACGGTATGGGTTTGCAAGGTAAAGCTTACCCCTCGGTAAAGTCGGCCATGATAGCGGCGCGCTACACGGCCAATAAAGATGATCTGGTTTTTATAGGCGGTAGTACTTTTGTAGTGGCCGAGATCGTTTAATAGCCAAACCTGCCCGCCATGTTCAAAAAATATATCATCGTTATTTTACTCGCCTCGCTATGCTCACCCCTATTGGCGCAGCAGAACAAGTCGGCTTTTGAGCGATATGGTGAGTTTAATTTGGCCCGATTATCGGGCGAGACCAATGCAGCTTTGGATATGGGTTTAAGGTTAATGGATAGTCTTAGCGATCTGCCCGCCAAGTCGCGTATCATTTACTTTAACAGCATGGGCCGCTTGTACGAGGATATCGAAAAGCCTCAAAAAGCTATCCCGTTTTACGAGAAAGTGGCCGAAGCCGAGCCTAATTATTACGTGGTGCACCGTGCCCTTGGGTTCATCTATATCACTCCCGCTAACGAATTGTATTCGCAGCTATTAGCTACAAAACCGGCCGATACCGCTTACGTTCGATTAAAAACCGATTACCGCGCAGCAGCGTTAAAAGCAGTAAAACATCTGGAAGTTGCCCAGGCTTGCGACCCGGATGACGATACGCTAATTATCATTAAAACCCTTTATAAAAATATTGGCGACGATGCTGCCTTAGCCGGATTGGATGAGCGGTTGAAGAAATTGAAGAAGAACTGTGTAGATCTGTTGACGGAGTAGGCCCCCCAGCCCCCTAAAGGGGGAGCAGAAGTTTTTACTAAATAATGGTACTCCCCTTCAGGGGGGCGGGGGGCTAAAGCTCTATCTTCCTCCCCTGCACCGGAAATATCAAATTAACTCCCAACTTATTCCCCGCCTTCAACTCACTTATTATTTGAGCTATCTTTTTGGCAGGCGGCTTTAAATGCGTTACAATCACATTAAGGCCTTTTAACGAACCCGCTTCTCCCAACAACACATTCAGTTCCTGCATCAGCAAACGTGGGGTGAGATGCCCAAAAAGGCTTTTATCGGGCTGATCATTGGGGAATGACACTTCTATCATGATCCCTTTTAATTGACGGGCTTTCACAAGCGGAGCGATGACTTGCCATAATTTTTTCAGGTTCTCGCTTTTCTCTAACTCGTCGCAGCCGGTATCGCCTAAATAAAGCAGATAGGCATCGTTATGCTTCAATAAAAAAGCAGTGCTGGTCAAGTTAGAGTGACTGAGCGGGAACGCGGTTACCTGCATTTCGGTATCGTCCACATTGATCTGTTGGTTTGGGGTAAGCAACTTGTAATGATACTTCTTCAGGGCCGGGGCTTCGCCTTCATCGGCAAAATTGGCCCAGCTTTTCCAGGTGAAGTAATTATTTTTGAAGGTATTGATGCAATCCTGAAAGGCGTAGATGTTCTTGGCAGTATCCTCGGGCGAGTTGATGATCAATCCGCCCAGGTGATCCAAGTGCGAGTGAGAGATAAAGTAACCTTTGATATAACGCTTAAGCACATCGTCGGCAGAGGTCTTAAAAACACTGTTATTGATAGCCTTATTGATACCTGCATGAAGCGTACCTGCATCCAGACAGACGTACTTGTTGCTGCCCACAGGCGCTGCCATGTAGGCCGATAGGTTGCTCTCATCTATACCGCCCAGCACACCTAACGGTACGATCTGGAAAGATGGTTTCGATTTAACTTGCGATACTGATAATAGCGGCGCCAAAGCCAACAGTGATAACAGATATATTCTCAACTTCATTATTGCAAAATTATCGAACGCTATTTACATCGCACCGATCTTTGTCTATATTTATTATAACAAACATCTCCCTAATTATGCGCGACTTTACCAGCATTAGCCCATCGGCTAAAAGCCTGTTGTTAATGAAAGGCTTGACCGACATCCCCTTTATGGCCGATGCCGTTAAATTGATATGGGGCAAAGGGACGCTTGAGGCCTTGGACCGTAACGCCATGAATGCCGGTTTTTTAAAGCGATTGTTCCATTTCGAGATCCGGTATAAAAGTATCGATATCCTGCTGGATAAGATCAAACCGAAAAACATCATCGAGCTGTCGTCGGGCTACTCTTTCAGGGGATTGAATAAGGTGATGAACAACCCGAAGATCACTTATATCGATACCGATCTACCCGAAGTTATCGAGACAAAAAGCAGTCTGACCAAAAGCTTTATCGAACAAAAACAACTTGACCTTAAAGGCCATTTGCATACGCTACCGCTGAACGTGTTAGATAAGCAAGCTTTTCTTGATACGGTATCCAAATTCCCTAAAGGACCGGTAACCATTGTGAACGAGGGCTTGCTGGTTTACCTGAACACTGAAGAGAAGCAACAACTTTGCCGCAACATCCATCAAATACTAAGCGAACGTGGAGGCTACTGGATCACCGGAGATATTTACATCAAAAAGAATTTCCCTATCGACACCGCCGACGACGGTTTCAGCGATTTCCTGAAAGCGCATAACGTGGAAGATAACAAATTTGAAAGCTTTGAACAGGCAGAGCAATTTTTTAAAGAACAAGGCTTTATCATCCACAAAAAGGCGCAACGCGGATTGGGTCAGCTATCTACTATCCGTTATGCGGGTGTGGCACGTTTTACGGGCATTATCGCCCAAGCGGCACGTATTGGTAAAATACGCGATACCTGGGCATTGGTGCCTGCCAAATAAAAGCTTATTCGGTCTTCATTGCTTTTTCAGCAGCAGGTTTGTACTCGTACTCGCCGCCTAACAAAAAGCCCCATGGTTTCATCACCTCTATCCTATCGAAAATGATCTTTAAGATAGCGATGGCCGGGATAGACAGGAACATGCCCGACAATCCCCACAGCATCTCGCCTATGATAACCCCTAAAAAGGTGATCAGGGCGTTCAGTTTTACTTTAGAGCCTACAACCAGCGGCAATAGCACGTTAGAATCCAGCGCATGAATGATGACCACCGATACTGCAACTACCAGCGCCATAGACACTGCACCTGTAGCGAACGTGATCAGCGAGCTTAAACACAAGGCAGTGAATATGCCGATATATGGAATGATGTTGAATAACCCCGTAAGGATGCCCAGCAACATGGCGTATTTAATGCCCAACAACCCAAAAACCAGGCAGGAGGCAGCAGACACGATCACCATTTGGATGAGTAAGCCAATAATGTATTTACGGATGATGGTTTGTACATTGGTCACTACATCGAACACGATCTCCTCGCCGTGGCCTTCAAAAACCCATAATAAGAACTTTAATAATAGCTTGCGATAAAGTAAAATGAAGAAAGTGAAGATAATAATGAATACGTAAAATAGCAATAAAGATGACAGTGCCCCGAGCGTAGACCCCAAGATAACCCCGCCCTGTGCCATTACCTTTTGCGTAGTGTGGTCGATATATTCGGTCTGCGCAGCAATATCGTAATGAAAACTTTTATGTATCTCATCCTGCAGGTCGGCTACCGACTTGCTTACCTGGTTCTGCAGCAAAGGCCAGTCGCGGCTTAAGCCTGTTAGCTGGGTACTTACCAAATAAACGATGCCGCCAATGAAGGCAACCATTAATAAGATCGAAACAAACGCGGCTAAGCTGCGCGGGAACTTTAAACGGCGCTCAAAGAAATCGCTTATAGGTAATAATAGTATGGCAAAAAGAAACCCGAAGAGCATCGGGTCCAATATCTCCTTACCGGCTACCACAAGCCAGCCTAAGGCGATCATGCCGACCAGAATAAAGGTTAATCTTTCGTAGAACGGAGCGAGTAGTTTTTTTGCCATTGTTTGCGTTTGATCAATATCGAATAGCAAACGCTAAGATAACCGTTTGGTTTGATGTAGAAATGTTTAAATTCCTTTTGCAATGCGTGCCAGGATATCAGCGATATACTGCTCCATGATCCCGGCCGGTCGCTCACTGAACACGTTGGTAACGCGATTAGCTAAGATCACATTGAAGGAGATAGCTTTATGCCCTAAAGCTTTGGACAGACCGTAGATGCCGGCGGTTTCCATCTCCAGATTGGTGATATTGCCCTCATAATAAAAGTCTGACAAATTTTTCAAAAAATCTCCCATAAGCGCCTTTGCTCGCACCTGTCGCCCTTGTGGCGCATAAAAGCCGGGGGCAGTAACAGTGAACCCTTTGGGCAGATCATCTGCAAGCTTAACCAGCAGACCTTTATCTCCGTATGTAAAATATACCTTAAGCGGAAAGTGATAATAAGGATCATCTTCACTGTGATTTCCGTAACGATTACTAAAGTGGTGTTCGAGGGCGGTCTTATAAACCTCCTCTTGATCAGATAATTCTACTTGATAATAAGTCATCAAAGCATCCAAGCCCCAAGCACCTTCAGATACCAACAAAGTATCCACCTCAATATTCGCCTGCACAGCTCCCGATGTGCCTATGCGGATGATATTCAAACTACGCAGTTGCTCGTTAACGGTCCGGTTGGCGAAATTAATGTTGACCAGCGCATCCAACTCATTCAGCACAATGTCGATATTATCCGTACCGATACCTGTAGACAATACGGTGATGCGCTTACCGCCCATCGTTCCTGTGTGCGTAATGAACTCGCGTTTACCTTTTTTCAGTTCGATGGTATCAAAGTGCTTGCTCACCTCGCCTACCCTATCCGGGTCACCAACGGTGATCACGGTATCGGCTATATCTTCGGGGAGCAGGTTGAGGTGGTAGATGCTGCCGTCGGTATTTAAGATCAGGTCGGTATCGGATATCTGCTGCATGTTGATGTAAATTTGGTCGGGAGTTCAAATATAAAAATGCTACGCTTAAAAGACGTGGATAAGGCATCCTGTTTTTAGATCGGCAACTATTTTGATTGGTGAATGCTATAAACATCTACCATTATGGCAAAGTATTCAGAGAAAGCAAGTGAGAAGGTCGGCGAGACCTTGCACGAAATGAAAGAAGGAAGACTGAAAAGCGGCAGCGGCAAAAAGGTCACCTCCAAAAAACAAGCGATAGCGATAGGCCTGTCCGAAGCGCGAAAGGAAGGCGCGAAAGTGCCGAAGAAAAAAGACTAAAAGAGCATAAAAAAACACGAAAAAAGCAGCAAAAACGCTGCTTTTTTCGTGTTTTTTTATGCAAATATTGCGTTTTATTTTACAACAAAACCAGCTTTTACGTTACCCCAAACAAAGGCTACTTTACCTTTTTTGTCTACCTCAAATTTCATCACCTCGGCAAAGGTTTTGGCTTTTTCGGTTTTGGTAGTTACTTGGAAAACGTCGGCGGTCTTATCGTGCTCGGTTCCCCAGTTGGTGGTATTTTTATTGAAGATGAAGATCCACTGTTTCTCGCCCGGGATGCTCCAGATACTGTATTTACCGGCAGGCAATTTATTACCGCCAATGGTTACGTCCTTGCTTACGGTGATGGCGGTCTGCTCATTAGCGCCTGTGCGCCACTCTTCGCCGTAACGGGCAATATCAGTACCAATGGTACGGCCTTTGATGCTTGGCTGGCTGTATGCAATAGCGATATCTACCCCTTTTGAAGTTGTTGCTTTTACGGTATCAGGAGGGCTGGGGCGCGGCCTTCTGTTCTGTGCTGAAACATTGGTCACGGCAAACAGCATCACCGCGATCAGTGTCATTAATAGAGATCTTTTCATTTGGTTTGATTTTTTGCGCTAATGTATTAAGATCTTTCCAAAGTCCCGCATAAAGCATCCATCATTTGCATTACAATAATGGCATCATCAATGCTGCAGGGATTGGCCCGGGCGCCATTCAGGTAAGCTACTACCCGTTCTATCATCGGTTGCTCTATGTGCGTAGGGTTGTCAAAGGTTAACATTTTTTTGTCGGTGTCGTTATGCCATTCGACGGTCTTTCCGAAGAAAGGGAAGCTGATCTTACCCCTGCTGCCCACTATCTCGCAAAGGTCTGTAACCTCATCTTCAGATACATTAAAACACCATGAACCATTGACTATCAATTTTTTATCAAATAACATCTGCCCACTCACGTAGTCATCAGCGGCACTTGTACCAGATTGGTTGAGGGCGGATCCGTGGCTATTTACCGGCTTTCCAAAATAATACAACATCAGGTCCAGCTGATGCGGGGCCAGATCGTGAAAGTAGCCACCGCCGGATAATGCCGGGTCCACTCGCCAGTTGTCGGCCACGTTGGCTACCAGTTTGGGTTTGATGCTTTGCCACATCCGTATCTGCACCGTGCGGATATCGCCGATCACCTTGTTGTCCAACAATTCTTTCACATACAAAAACATGGGCACAGCACGGCGATAATGGGCTACTACCAACTTGCCGGTGCTTCGTTCTAAAGCATCCGCCATCTGCTGGGCCTCAGCTGCATTCAAGGCGACCGG
This sequence comes from Mucilaginibacter myungsuensis, assembly GCF_015222005.1. GTDB lineage: Bacteria > Bacteroidota > Bacteroidia > Sphingobacteriales > Sphingobacteriaceae > Mucilaginibacter > Mucilaginibacter myungsuensis. The sequence continues at coordinate 52,402 of NZ_JADFFL010000007.1, forward strand.
CTTCTCAACATAAACGTGCAGACCACGCTTAAGCGCAGCTAACGTGTATGGCAAATGAAATGCCGGTGGTGTGGCTATGTACACTGCATTGACCTCGGGATCGTTCAACAGGTCATCGGCATTGCTGTACCATTTTGGTACATTGTGCCGGCGGGCATAGTCGGCGGCCTTTTCGGCATCACGGCGCATCACGGCAAAAAGCTTGCTTCCGGCTACCTTATTGAAAGCCGGGCCGCTTTTCACCTCGGTCACGTCGCCGCAACCAATGATCCCCCAATTGATTTGATCAGGCATCGTTTACGTTAAGATATCTTCTATCTGTGCCAACTCCTCGGCCGAAAAATCAAGGTTTTCCAGGCATTTCAGCGAGTCCGACAACTGAGCAGGCTTACTTGCACCGATCAGCACGGATGTAATACGTTCGTCCCTTAAAACCCATGATAATGCCATTTGCGCTAAGGATTGGCCACGTTCATGTGCTATCGCATTCAGTTTTTGTATCTGCTCTAAGCGTTCAGGCGTTATTTGCGACGTTTGCAAAAAGCCGGTCGGTTTTGCCGCGCGCGAATCTTCGGGGATGCCGTGCAGGTATTTGTTGGTCAGCAAGCCCTGCGCCAAAGGCGAGAATGGGATACAACCTACACCTTCATCGCCCAAAACATCCAGCAAGCCGCCCTCTACCCAACGCTCGAACATGGAGTACTTAGGTTGATGGATCAAACAAGGGGTGCCTAATTGCTTTAAAATAGCGATAGCCTCGGCCGCTTTATCTGCAGGATAATTTGAGATACCAGCATATAAAGCCTTGCCTTGCCGAACGATAAGATCCAGCGCCTGCATAGTTTCCTCCAGCGGGGTCTCCGGATCCGGACGGTGGTGGTAGAAGATATCTACATAATCCAACCGCATGCGTTTAAGGCTTTGATCCAGGCTCGACACTAAATATTTCTTCGAACCCCAGTCGCCGTAAGGGCCATCCCACATGGTGTAGCCGGCCTTGCTACTAATGATCAGTTCGTCGCGATAATGTTGAAAGTCCTCGTGCAGGATCTTGCCAAAATTGATCTCGGCAGATCCGGGCGGCGGGCCGTAATTATTAGCTAAGTCGAAATGGGTAATGCCGTTATCAAAGGCCAGGTGCAAGATCTTACGGAAATTATGCTCCACATCTACCCCGCCGAAGTTGTGCCAAAGGCCTAACGAAACTGCCGGTAACTTAATGCCGCTTTTGCCGCACCGGCGGTATTGCATGTGTTTATAACGCTGTGGAGATGGTAGGTAAGTCATGTATAAATGGTGTGTTTTACAGGCGCTAAAATTAGTTTTTTAATTTACTCGCCCCTACATTAAGCCTAAATATTTTACGTTGATACATTTAAAGACTAAATTAGCCTACCCAATTGTGAACTGAAATGAGGCCGTTGATGATGATGTTGTCCGTTTGCCTGTCTTTTGGCGAACTCTTCGGCCAAAGCTTTTATGTTACAGACAGAAACAGAAAAATACATACGGTAACCATTGTTAACGGACAAATAACGCAAGACCTGCCAGTCACCAGTTGTTCCGGATCGCCGGAATCTATCGCTTTCTCTAAAAACACGATATATTATCTTGAAGAACGTAACCTTTACCGGGCCGATTTGGTGGATGGGGCATTTGTGAACTGTTCTTTACTGGAAGGCTTGCAGATCTTTAACTCTATGACGATAGGTAAGAACGGGCTTCTTTATCTGTTATCGAATAATCAAACGTTATATACTTACGACCCCAAAACGCCGCGTTCGCTAAAACAGGTCGGCACGTCGCGGGTGCCGACGCAACCTTCCGGAGACCTTGTATTTTATAAAGATGAGCTTTATTACGCGTCGCTTGCCGGCATTTACAAAGTGAATTTACAGGATCCGGCGCAAAGTGTAAACGTGATACCCTACAATAACCGTTACATTTTGGGATTAATATCAATATCGGTGAACAGCACCACCAATAAAATTTATGGTTTTGAGGCTGACAATAATTTCGTCACTACCACCGTGATCGAACTTGATCTGGACAACTACCAGATCGGCAATATAGCCGGCGTATTGCAATACTATGTTTACGATGCTGCCAGTAACGTAGAGGACGGATCTTACCTCACCCTCAACATCGATGACATCAAGACCACGCCCGATTGCCCGTACACCGGCCGGGGGACGGTGCAGGTGATAAGTAATAACGCTACATTAAATTATCAATTCACTTTAGGGACTGAGACTAACAACACCGGCATCTTTAGGAATGTGGCACCCGGCCCTTACACAGTTACGGTAAGGAACGGGTCTGAAAGTAAACAAACCCCAATGACCGTCCCGCCCTTTGTGTTCGCTAAACCTACATTAACCCTTAACAAGACCGAACCTAAGTGCCTCACTAAAGGCAGTATATCCTTTGCTACTACGGCTAATGCCGATGCAATGCGTTACAGCATCCTGTACAATAACCAAAGCTACCCGCTCGCCCATACCTTTACTGATCTGGCGGCCGGACCACATCGGTTCGAGATAAAAAACCAAGGCGGCTGTACGGTGGATACCTATAACGAAACACTGGTACAACAAACCTGCGAAATAATACTGGATAGCGCCATAGTAAAACAGGATTGTAGCGACCCTAAAAAGGGATCAGCAAGGGCCTATACATCGCCCGGGAATGATCGCTATCATTATTCGTTAAATGGCGGACCGCCTAACACGACCGGCATATTCGAGAATATTGCTGTAGGCAACCATAACATCAGGATCACATCAGATGGCGGCGGATCACGGAACGTGCCTATCTCCATTCAGGATCTGAGCGCTAACGACCCAACGGTGACCGTGCAGAAACAAGACGCAACATGCAGGGTAACCGCATCTGTAAAGTTTGATATTTCGGCGAGTGACAAAACCGGATACACGGTGGTGTATAAATCTCTAAGTTACCCGTTAACACATAGCTTTAATATTATAGATACCGGTTCGCATACCTTTAGCATCCTGAAGCCAGGGGGCTGCCTGTTAAAGACAGAAATAGTGAACATTATCAAAAGCGAATGCCAGACCGTATTTTTCCCCAACACCTTTACACCCAACAATGATGGTGTTAACGACGTGTTCAGGCCAAACGAAGGTACTGTTGTTGCCAATTTACAGCTGAATATCTATAATCGACTTGGGGCGATGATATATACATCAAACAAAGCTGCTAACGGTTGGGATGGTCAATACCAAGGTAAAGCTGCGCCGGCCGGGGTCTACTACTGGATAGCAACTTATATTAACGATGATGGCTTGAACACCACCCAAAATGGATCCATCACACTGATCAGATGACCCCGACTACACAGGCTTGATCAACCGTGCGGCGAACATGGTATCGGCTTTATGCTCATAACCTTTTATCACGCCTTGGTGCTCAACTTCTAAACCCAATTGCTCGCTTAACATTTTCACTACGTCTTCATTTTCAGCCTTGAAGGCCGAACATGTAATGTAAATTAACGGCTTACCCGGCTTTAGGTATTTGACCACGTTACGGACGATATCGCTTTGCAGGCGATTAAAAAATTCGATCTTACCTTTACTGAACTGCGCGATCATCTCAGGTGTCCTCCCCCATGTTCCGGAGCCGCTGCAAGGCGCATCGAGAATGATCCCGTCGAACGCGTAGTTAGCCAATTCGGGGTCGATATTGGCTGTAAGGTCCAGTTGTTTCTTTTGATATTTAGTAAGGCCCGAGCGTTGGAAACGTTCGTCGAGGTTATTCAGTATCGATTCGCGGATGTCCGAAACTACCAGTTTCAAGTTCGGCTCCTGCTCATGTAACAACAACGATTTACCGCCTGACGCCGCACAGGCATCCCACCAGGCGTCCCATTTATTAGGCTTAAACAACTGAGCGGTCTGTTGCGACGATGCATCCTGCACTTCGTACCAGTTCTGGGTGGACGGGAAGATATTTTCTAAACGCGTTCCATTAGGCATCGAAAGGCAGTTATTCCCTTCATCTTTGAAAGTAATACCTGCGTTAGTCAACTCGGCCTTTACGTGTGTCTCAAAACCTTTACGGATACGGATAAACAGATCGGGCTGGGTAAAGAACGAAGCAAGGAACGCGTCCTTATCAATAGATGGCGACACCTGGCCTATCCAGGGAAAAACATCTGTCAGCTTAAATTCGGGGTAGGCATGTTGCACCATCTCTATCTTTTTGGTGATAGGCAAGTCGGCGCAGCCAGCCCATTCGGGCTTAAAGTGCTGTAAAAAAGAATTGGTCTGTGTATTGCAAAGGAATTCGGCAACGATCAGGCGTTGCTCATCCACCAGCTCCCGAAGGGCATTGCCTAAGCGGAAATAGTTATAGATCAATCTACCTGCAACGCGGCGATCGGTTGATCCCATTTGCTTATTTTGACGATAAAAGCCCGGCAGGAATTTGCCAAGCGGCGTATCGCCGGGATACTCCTGCAATATGCGCTGAAAAGTTTTAAGCTGGTTCAGTGCTTTCATTCTACCGCTTTCAGTTCAAAATTGGTGTACTTGTACAATTTAACGCGGGTATTGATGTAACCCATACCTGCAACGTTCACAAAGTGGAAGGTATTGTGCAGCGCGGTATGGTCGGGCAAGTTTATCTCACCCACGCCGGTGGGGTTGCGGCTGGCAATATCGCCAAAGTACATACCCTCATCAAAACCTTTGATCGCGAACTCGCCCGGTTCGGCTTGATAATGCTTACGATATTCCTTAATAAATTTGGATACAAACGAGCTTTTGTAGTTCACGCGATCACTCGATGTAATAAATACGTTCAGCCGTTGCAACAGATCAAGCTTAAGGAAACTGGCATCTTCCCAACTTGGGTGACCAAACACCGTTATCGGATAACCTTGCTTCTGTAATTTACCCAAAGCGGCAAGCGTGACATCTAAAAAAGCTCTGTCTGTAGACGGGATAACAAATACATTCTGCTCTGTTTTAGAAAATTGAAGTAGCAACGATGTTAAATTACCACGCACAACGGTCAACTCGGTCGCTTTTATCTTTTTCTTGCTCAGGCTATCTATCGCCTTTTTAAAAGGGATGGAATATTTGTTATCGTCGCTATAACCCGACTTTAAAACAAAGACCTGCTTAGGTTTAAGTTTAGCGTTGATATGTTCCGCCGCTTTCCACGTATGGTATTCCAAAGGCGGCATCACGGTGATCAAATGCGGGTTCTTGTAGTTAAGAACCGAGGCCGGCGATAATGGGGATACCACCATTTTATTCAAATTAGGTGATGCCAGGCTGAAACTCTTGATCTGATCGGGATAGACCGGGCCAATGATCAGTGAACTGGTGCGTATCTTGGTCTCTAAAGCCAAATTATGCGCCCTGGCGATAGCATCCTGCGTGTCATAAACCTGAAGTTTGAAATTACGGCCATCAGCAGAGAGCGAATCTAAAGCCAGTTTAAAGCCTTGATAATACTCCATAGCCAAATTGGCTTTAGCCAGGGTTGCTTTGGGTGCACCTTTGGTTAAGTCGATCTTGTTTAGCTCGAAAGGTAATAAAAGCGATATGACCGTAGCTTGCGGTGGTGTAGGCTTTGCAGGAGGTTGTACGGGATCCTTTTTAACCGCGGACGGATCAACAGGTTTTGGGTACGTGACCACCGGCCGCAATTTGGGCGAACAAGCCGCCAAAAACCCGGCGATGGTCACGAATATTAACCACTTATTCCCACTCGATGGTGGCAGGTGGTTTCGAACTAATGTCATATACTACCCTGTTGATGCCTTTTACGTTGTTGATGATATCGTTACTGATCTTGGCCAGCAGATCGTACGGCAGGTGGCACCAATCGGCGGTCATACCGTCCAATGATTCTACTGCGCGAAGGCAAACTACGTTCTCGTAAGTACGCTCATCGCCCATTACACCAACGCTTTGTACCGGTAAATAAATGGTACCTGCTTGCCAAACCTTATCATAAACACCGGCAGCACGCAAATTGTTGATGAAGATCGCATCAGCTTGTTGCAAGATGTCTACCTTTTCAGGCGTGATCTCGCCCAGGATACGGATAGCCAGACCCGGACCAGGGAACGGGTGACGGCCTAAAATATTAGGATCGATGCCTAAGGTTTTACCTACGCGGCGAACTTCGTCTTTAAATAAAGTATTCAGTGGCTCCACAACTTTAAGTTTCATAAAGTCGGGCAAGCCGCCTACGTTGTGGTGGGATTTGATGGTAGCCGATGGGCCTTTTACCGAAACAGACTCGATAACGTCGGGGTAGATGGTACCCTGACCTAACCATTTAACGTCCTCTACCAGGTGGGCCTCATCATCAAATACCTCAATGAATACGCGGCCAATGGCTTTACGTTTTTTCTCGGGATCGCTTAGACCGGCTAAAGCATCGTAAAAGCGTTGTTTTGCATCAACACCTTTTACGTTAAGGCCCATGTGTTTGTACGATTCAAGTACAGACTCGAACTCGTCTTTACGTAACAGGCCGTTATCTACAAATATGCAGTATAGATTTTTGCCGATAGCCTGGTGCAATAACACCGCCGCTACTGACGAATCCACACCACCTGAAAGGCCTAAAACAACCTTATCGTCGCCTAATTTTTCTTTTAACTCGGCAACAGTGGTCTCCACAAATGAGTCAGGGGTCCAGTCCTGTTGGCAACCGCAAATATCAACTAAGAAATTCTGTAGTAATTGTTTACCATCGATGCTGTGCGTAACCTCGGGGTGAAATTGGATACCGTAAGTTTGCGTGCCTTTGATCTGGTAGGCTGCCACCTTAACGCTATCGGTACTTGCAATGATCTCGTACTCATCGGCTATGCGGGCAATGGTATCGCCGTGCGACATCCAAACTTGTGAGTTCGATGGTACATCTTTAAACAGCGGGTTGCCATCCTGAATGAAATGCAGGTTAGCGCGACCATATTCGCGGGTACTTGAAGGCAGAACCTCGCCGCCGCCAAAATGGGCCATATATTGCGCACCGTAACAAACGCCCAATAGAGGTAGTTTACCATGCACGGTCTTAAAATCGTAATGCAACGCGTCTTCCTGACGTACAGAATACGGACTACCTGAAAGGATAACGCCTTTTACGCTTTCGTCAAGAGCCGGAAAATTGTTGAATGGATGGATCTCGCAGTAAATGTTGAGTTCCCTGACACGGCGTGCGATCAGTTGAGTGAACTGTGAGCCGAAATCAAGAATAAGGATCTTTTCTTGCATGGGCGAAGATAGGGATCTTTTGGGAATTTCGGAATTCGGATGTTCAATTTGAGATCTATGGAACGACCGATCTATTTGAAAGGTCTAAAACTTCTCCTCTATCCCCAATCCGAACAAGGCAAAATCATATTTAACGGGATCCAGCGGATCAAATTCCTTTAATCGCATGGTTAGTTCTACGGCGGTTTGCCAATCGGTCTGTTTACGGGTGATGAGGTTGAGCTTGCGAGCTACCCTATCCACATGCAGATCGCAGGGCATGATCAGGTCGACAGGTTTTATCTTGTTCCAAATGCCAAAATCGACGCCGTGATCATCTTTACGCACCATCCAGCGGAGGAACATATTCAGACGTTTGCAGGTCGACTTTTGAGATGGTGATGATACGTGCTTTCTTGTGCGATGTGGGAAATCGGGCAGGGAGAAAAAGTATTTTCTGAAGTTGTTAAGATAGTCCTCTACCCCATTACCGCCGTCTTTGGTGAAGGCATCTTCCAGACTATCAAAGCTCTCATAGTGATATCTGAAGAAAGCTATAAAGTACAGTGTATCGATATCGTTAAAAGTGCGGTGCTTGAACGACAATAGCTTCTTTAGATCAGGCTCTTCATGATTTGTGATGAAATCATATGGAGCGCCATCCATCAGACCAATCAGTTCTTTACATTTATTAATGATGGTCACCCGTTGACCCCAAGCCAATGTTGCAGCCCAAAAGCCCATGATCTCGATATCCTGCTTCTGACTAAACATATGCGGGATGACGATAGGATCATTTGCAATAAAACCCGGTTGGTTGTATTGCGCAACCTTGGCATCGAGGAAGGCTTTGAGATTTTCTATCATCGATAATCAGAACAATAACTCGGATTCAGAATTAAATAAATCTATAAACTCTCGGAACGAATCGGTAAGGTATTCACCTCCCTGCTGGAAGTGAGTATAGGCTTTAAATATACGACCGGTCTTCTTTTCAAAACCGTATTGACAAACTGAAAGTGAAAAATCAGCGAACATAATACAGTCCATTGAAATATCATTTTCCTCAATGATCCTTCCTGTTGACCATAAAGAAAGCATAAAGCCCCTGGAATCAAAATCTTCAAAACCATTGACATGTGCATATAATATTTTGAAGTCATCCGGAAATTTAAACCCGTTTCTTCTTTCGACACCTTCAAGCTCTTTTAACGAACTCCCAGCATTGAGTTTAACACCATCTGCTTTCCAAAGCTCAATAGCCTCCGTCACCCATTTTTCCATTCCTGATTCTTGACTCTATACTCTTGACTCTATCCCAAAGCCTGCTTCAAGTCCTCTAATAGATCTTCTACATCCTCTACCCCAACACTCAGGCGCAAGAGATTATCCACCACGCCAACTTTCTCGCGCACCTCTTTAGGGATCGAGCCGTGCGTCATGCTTACCGGGTGGTTCATTAAGGATTCTACACCACCTAACGACTCAGCCAGCGTAAATACCTTAAATGAACCTGCAATGCGGAAGGTCTCAGCCAGATGAGCATCTTTTAGGGTGATGGATATCATGCCGCCAAAATCACGCATTTGCTTTTTAGCGACTTCGTGATTAGGGTGATCTTCAAAACCCGGCCAATAAATCTTATCTACCTTGGGGTGCGTTTTCAGGTACTCGGCAATGACGCGGCCATTCTCACAATGAGCTTTCATACGCAGGTGCAGGGTTTTGATACCGCGCAATACCAAGAAGCTGTCCATTGGGCCGGGAGTAGCACCACAAGCGTTGTAGATGAACCAAAGGCGTTTGTACAGGTTCTCGTCGTTCAGCATCAGGGCACCCATTACTACGTCGCTGTGGCCGCCGATGTATTTAGTCACCGAGTGCATTACGATGGTAGCGCCCAGATCCATTGGGTTTTGCAGGTATGGCGAGGCAAAGGTATTGTCCACCACCAGCATCAGATCTTTCTCTTTGGATATCTTGCCGATAGCTTCGATATCAACGATCTGCATGGTTGGGTTGGTTGGCGTTTCTATCCAAACCATTTTGGTATGCTCGTTAGTATACTCGCGAATGATCTCGGGATCGGACAGATCCAGGAAATGGAACTTGATACCGTAGTTAGCAAATATCTTAGTAAAAATGCGGTAAGAACCTCCGTAAAGGTCGTTCCCGGTGATCACCTCATCGCCCGGTGCAAGGAGTTTCATCACCGCATCGGTAGCGCCCATGCCGCTGCTGAAAGCTAAGCCGTATTTAGCGTTCTCTAAAGCCGCTAAGCAATCCTCTAAAGCCTTACGGGTAGGGTTAGTACCACGCGAGTATTCAAAACCTTTGTTATCCCCCGGCTCGCGCTGCCAGTAGGTTGATGTTTGGTATATCGGCGTCATTACCGCGCCGGTGCTTGGATCAGGTTCTTGGCCCGCGTGTATAGCTTTGGTCGCAAATTTCATTTCGGTAGATCATTAATGTCAATGTAGACGCGACAAATGTACCGAACTTTATGTTTTGATAAACGACTTAATTACCAAAATGACGGTTTGATCAGCGTCCCCCTAATGGTGCAATCACCGCAAGCTATAGGCGCTGCGGAATTGTACCCCATTGGTACCGCCGGAGGGTTTGGACCGCCAAACAGCGTGTGATAATCTAAAGGAGTATATTCATATCGGGTACTACAAGAATTCTCATTATAAGGACTATTTATCTGGTAGGATTGCCGGTAAGATCCGGGTAATGCGGCAGCTTCTATAAATATCCTTTTTTGCGCCAATGTACCGGCTGTAATAAAACCTATTACCGGTTCTTTAACATCATCCACTTTGTGAATATTCCCCGAACGACGAGCTTGGCATTGGATCGAACACGGTACCAAGTTTCTCAGTGGCGGCTTTCAATTGCTCATAGTACTCGTAAGCATCTATAGTTAACGGATACTGCTTCACCAATATACTATATCGTTGGGTCAATTTCTCGGATGAGGCGTCAATGAACAAAAGCAATTTATTATCAACCACATCATTAGTGAGCGCGAGTGTCGATGCCAAATGTATATCAGGCGATACATTATTACCCCAACAATGATTCACGTAAAATGTACGCGGCAATACGGTAACCCCATCATAATAATATTCGCTTCGTAAAAACGTGTTAAACTCCCAGGTTTCGTAATATTCCCACCTATAATAATGGGTAGCATTGGTGAGATCATGAGTACTGATATTCAGATAGACACCATTAGCCTGTATTCTAGTACCGACGCTATCTATTGGCGGCGAAACTTTGGCTTGCACAAGATCCGATAGGTAAGCGGCCCCGCTTTTGGTCACAATACGCAGCCGGTACCTGTCGGCGGCGCTAAGGTTATAAGACTGTGCTGCATAAACACCATTACCTTTTGCCGGTAAAGCAAAAGTCACACCTTTATCATTCTCTATAGTAACCGTGGCATCCAACTCCGGCGCGGTAGTGCCTTTATTTTGAATGTCTACTGTCCTGCTCAGTTTAACTTTCGTGGAATCGGTCAAGTTTATAAAACCTTCGACCACGAGTATTTGCTTTACGGACGTTGACACATCCGGCATCCAAGGCTTTCTGCAAGATAACGAAAAGATAAAAAAAGCAAGTGCGCAGCCAAAACTAAAAAAGATCTTCATCGATAAGGTTTCGTCATTTTTAACGATACCGTAAAGATAAAGATCTTGTTCAGATTTTTACAAGCGTTAATTAATATGCCCTGGCGAACAACACCCTTTGTGTAGACGGTTTACCTGTACGGATACAAACGCCTTCTTCCTGCTTATTATCCAACGGGATACAACGGATGGTAGCCTTAGTTTCGTCTTTGATCAGTTGCTCGGTCTCCGGTGTGCCGTCCCAATGCGCTGACAGGAAACCCGGTTTTTCATCCAGCAAACGTTTAAACTCGTCGTAGGTATCAACCTCGGTGGTGTTAGCAGCGCGGAAGTCGAATGCTTTTTGGTAGATGTTCTGTTGTATCTCTTCCAATTTTGCTTCGATCAGATCGGCAAGGCCTTCCTGGTTTACGGTCTCTTTGGTTTTGGTATCGCGACGGGCCAATTCTACCGTGCCATTAGTCATATCACGGCTGCCGATGGCAACACGCAATGGAACACCTTTCAACTCATACTCGGCAAATTTCGCTCCCGGGCGATGGGTGTCGCGGTTATCAAATTTAATAGATATGCCTTTAGCCTTCAACTCTTTGGTCAAACCTTTAACATACTCGGTGATGTTATCCAACTCCTCCTGATGTTTGTAGATCGGTACTACAACTACCTGGATAGGTGCCAATTTTGGAGGTAATACCAAACCGGCATCATCAGAGTGAGCCATGATCAGCGCGCCGATCAAACGGGTAGATACACCCCATGACGTTGCCCAAACAAAGTCCTGAACGTTCACTTTATTGGTAAACTTCACATCGAACGCTTTAGCAAAATTTTGACCTAAAAAGTGCGACGTACCAGCTTGTAAAGCTTTACCGTCCTGCATCAAGGCTTCGATGCAATAGGTCTCTAAAGCGCCTGCAAAACGTTCGTTAGCTGATTTTTTACCACGCACTACCGGTACGCCCATCCAGTTCTCGGCAAAATCGGCATACACGTTCAGCATTTGCTCGGTTTCGGCGATAGCTTCTTCCGGCGTTGCGTGCGCGGTGTGGCCTTCTTGCCATAAAAACTCGGTAGTACGTAAGAACATACGGGTACGCATTTCCCAGCGCACCACGTTAGCCCATTGATTAACCAGGATAGGCAGATCACGATAAGATTGGATCCAGCCTCGGTAAGTATTCCAAATGATGGTCTCGGACGTTGGCCGAACGATCAGTTCTTCTTCCAGTTTAGCATCTTCGTCTACAACGATGTTGCCGTTACCGTCGTTCTTTAGACGATAGTGGGTAACTACAGCGCATTCTTTGGCAAAACCATCAACGTGGCTGGCCTCCTTGCTAAAAAAAGACTTGGGTATAAACAGCGGGAAATAAGCGTTAACGTGGCCGGTCTCTTTAAACATGCCGTCTAAAACAGATTGCATTTTCTCCCAGATAGAGTAGCCGTAGGGCTTAATTACCATACAACCTTTTACCGGTGCATATTCGGCCAGATCGGCCTTTATCACCAGCTCGTTATACCATGCAGAGTAGTCTTCTTCTTTACTTACGATACCTTTGCTCATTTCAGCGCTTTATTATTAATTTTATTTTGCAATAATGTTAAACCATTGCACGTTTGGTTGGTCTTACTAAGGTAACCTGACACACAATGTTACCTCCCAATTAATTTTTACCTTTGCGTTACCGTGCAACGCGGTCAAATTTATTAAATTTAAAGTTTAATTGGCTTTTTAGATCTAAAATACAACACACATACATGAAACGGAACATAATATTAGGGATGGTGCTGATGGGTGCGTTGGCATTAAGTTCCTGCTCGACAACACAAATGGCGACCAACAAGGTAGCTAAGGACGACGACGTTTATTACTCTGAGGCCAAAGCCGGTGCCGCTCCTGTTTACGTATCTGCCCCGCAGCAACCGCAACAGGACAGGTATAATAACTATAACGACGATGACTACTATTACTACGATAGTTATGCATCGCGCATAAATCGTTTCGGTTACTATTCCCCTTTTGGCTACTACAATGACCTTTACGCAGGTTACAGTCCTTTCTACGGCAGCAACTGGCGCTTTGGCGTGGGTGTAGGCCTTGGTTGGGGTAACGCATGGGGTTGGGGTTACAACAACCCATTCTCTTACGGGTATTACGATCCTTTCCTTTATGGCAGCTTCGGTTATAGCCCATGGGGCTTTAATAACTTTGGCTGGGGCGGTGGCTATGGATACGGTTGGGGCGGTGGTTATGGCTGGGGCGGCGGCTACCCGATCTACGGTGGTGGCGGTTTAGCATCAGGCACAGCAAGACCATATCGCGGATCAGGCGCACCGGGTAATCCAATGGTGAACCGTTCGTCTAATAACGTAGGTTACAATGGTAACTATCCAATGAATAACGCTTACCCGGGCAGACCGCAAGTGGCAGGATCTACCGCAGGCAGCCGCCAGGCAGTTAACAGCTATGGCAATCAACAAGGTAACAATACTAATGCCCGGCCTACCAGAACTGATGCTCCGCGTCAGGTTTATACACCACAGGTACAATCATCCCCTCCACCAAGCAGCAGTGGCGGAGGCGGCGGCGGTCGTTCATCATCAGGTGGTGGTGGCGGAGGCGGCGGTGGCGCACGCCCGGTGAGGCCATAAGTTATCTACTAAAAACAACAAGATCTTACATTTCGATCAATGAAACCTAAATATCTACTGACCGCGGTCGCTATAGTAGCAGCTGCACAGACCGGCTTTGCCCAATACTCGCAAGACGCGTTGCGTTTTTCGCAAACGCAAACCGGCAACACATCACGCATAAAAGCCATTGGTAACGCGGGCACAGCCGTTGGTGGCGACCTAAGTTCGATAGGTGGTAACCCGGCCGGTCTAGGTTTCTTTACCCGGTCCGAGATAAGTATCACGCCCGAGTTCAACGGGTCAAACATCAATTCGCTTTACCAGGGCAACAGCATGAATAGCTCTAAAGGCAGCCTTAACCTGGCTAATGTGGCGGCAGTGATCTATTCAAGGTTATACAACAACAGCAGCGACAAAAGCCAGGGTTGGCTTAGCCTTAACTTTGGTATATCCTATAACCGCACGGCTAATTATTACGAGGATGTAACTTATGGCGGCACCAACCGCAGCAACAGCATCACCGATTTTTATGCCAATGATGCTAATAATAACAAGGCCAGCAACACAGCAGGTGACATTTATGATAACACACTTGGCCGCTGGGCATACGATCAAAACCTGATCGATTATTACGCAGGCGACACTTACCGATCTAATGCTACCAATCCCGTAGCAGGGCAAAGCATTAACCCTAATGGTTACGCCCAAATGAGTACTGCTTACCGCACAGGTGGCCAGTCCGAGCTTAGTTTATCTGCGGGTGCCAACTACAGCAATAAGTTCTATTTTGGTGTAGGTGTCGGTATTGCTAATATCCGCTATAATACCACCACTCGTTTTGTAGAAAATGGTAACGCTAACGTGATCACCGATTTTGGACCGCCCATTGTTACCGCTACCCGACCATATATCAATACTTACAGCCAAGATCAATCGACAACCGGAACAGGTTTCAACTTAAAGGCAGGCTTTATTTTTAAACCGGTTAACGCGGTACGTTTAGGCGCATCTGTAACCACCCCTACCTGGTATAACATTGACGATAATTATAATGAAGAAATGGCTACCCGTCTTAACGGAACTAACCAATTTGTACCAACAGCTAATTATCCTTTTAGATATAACCTTACCACGCCATTTAAAGCAACAGGTGGTATAGCAGTATTTATTAAAGATTACGGCTTTATCAGCGGCGATGTAGAGTATCTGGATTATTCAGCATCTCGCTTAAGCGGCGATTACAGCGCGACACGCGATAACAATGACATCAGGACGCTTTATCAGTCGGCGGTTAATTCACGCATTGGTGCAGAGGCTCGGCTGAGCAGCGAATTCTTCTTACGCGGTGGTTACGGCATACAAGGTAGTCCGTTAAAGAGCAATGGCAGTGACATCAAAACAGCCAGCGGTGGTTTAGGCTATCGTAGCGGCGATTACTACATCGACCTGACCTATAGCCGCATGGATTACGGTTCACAAAGCGTGTATCCTTACGAGATAGGTACTGCCAGCCCGGTAGCAACGCTAAACAGAACGATCAACAACGTTTTCGCAACGGTAGGTTTCCGCTTCTAAACAAACCTATCAAACATAAAAAGAGAGGGCTATGTAGTGATACATGGCCCTCTCTTTTTATGTTATATTTCAATAAATGATGCGTTAAATAAGTGCCATTACCATAAAGGCAACAAGGATAACGATCAGGTAAGATATCATCAAGGTCATAGTTTGGCGGTCGTTGATACGCCTAAGTTTTTCTTCGGGTGTCATTGGTGTGGTAAATTGCGATAACGTACACGTTTACAGCGGCTAATTTATGTAAAGTTTAAATTACCTGCAAGTTAGATCGCAAATAAATTAGATCTTAATTAAGGCTGTTGATCTATTGCCGGCGATCTGTTATTTTTGCGCCGTTTAATAGCTAAAGTACCATGCTAACTATCAGTTCGTTGTTTATTTACCCGATAAAATCTTTGGGCGGCATATCGTTAACATCGTCGCAGATCACATCGCGCGGATTGCTTTATGACCGTCGCTGGATGCTGATCAATGACGATAATAAATTTATCTCCCAGCGTGAATATCCGCAAATGGCGCTTTGTAAAACGGAGCTGGTGCCTGATGGTATCAAAGTGGTGTTTAAGCATAATGATGATATACTAATCCCATTCGATGCACCGGCGATCGGCCGCGCCGAGGTGACCATTTGGGATGATACCTGCACGGCCGATATTGTTTGCCTTGAGGCTGCCGAATGGTTCAGTAAAGTATTGGGCGTAAACTGCCGGTTGGTTTACATGCCGGAAGATTCCCGTCGACCGGTAGACCCGGAATATGCTCCTGACGATAAGATCAACTCTTTTAGTGATGGGTACCCCTGTCTGCTGATCGGCGAAGCATCGCTGACCGACCTGAGCGAACGCTGTGGCGAGATCATTCTTATGGACCGCTTTAGGCCGAATATTGTGTTTACCGGAGGTGCCCCCTATGCTGAAGATGAGATGGCACATTTTAAGATCAATAACATCGACTTTTATGGCGTGAAGATCTGCGCCCGCTGCCCTATCCCCGGCATCGATCAGGAAACAGCCGCACGCACCAAAGAGCCACTGAAAACCCTGGCGCGTTACCGCAAAAAGAACAACAAAATATACATGGGCCAAAACCTGATCCACACCGGCGAGGGCACACTTAATATAGGCGATGTGCTACACATACTAAGTACCAAACCCGCCACCGTGTTTAACGAAGAGGTTGGCGAGGTGCGATAAACCCTCGCATCGGGCCAAATTCACATCGGTACTTCACAGATCCGAAATTTTCTGTTATGTTTGATCTACATAAAAAGCAATGGGCAAACTCTGGGCATACTTTAAAACAAAAGCTTTTCTGAAGAATTTATTGGGTGCTATTGGCGTTGTTGTCGGCATTGTGCTGATCGCGTTCTTTAGTCTCAGCTACTATACCCGTCATGGCGAAGGCATCCCCGTGCCATCTTTAAAAGGGCTCACCAAAGAGCGCGCCATGGCTATACTTGACGAGCAAGGTTTTGAATACAAAATAGATTCGGTTTACGTGCCCGATAAAGTACCCGGTACCGTTACCGAACAGGATCCTGATGCAGGCACCAACGTTAAAGAAGGCCGTACCATCTATTTGATGGTAGTTACCACATTAGCCCCTAACGTTACCTTACCCGACCTGAAAGACAATACTTATTTAGAAGCGGTTGCCATACTGGCCAACTACGGCCTGAAAGTTGGCGACACCACCTATCGCGCGGATATTGCCCGCAACCACGTGTTAGAGGTCACTTTCAGCGGTCGTGCACTTAGTACCGGCGACAAACTGCCAAAGGGATCGGTCGTTGATCTGGTATTGGGCGATGGCGCGGGCGCTGCCGAGCAAGAGATACCCGACCTGGTAAATATGGATCTGGATGCCGCTAAAATGGCTATTAAAGGTATAGGATTGGCTGTGGGTGATGTGATCTACCAAGGCCCAATAACCGATTCAGCTAATTTGGTGGTGGTACAACAGTTCCCCGCCCGTACCGATTCTACGAGTAAAGTAAGTATAGGCACCCGCGTTAACCTAACCGTTAGCCAAGGTAAAAAGCTTGATGAACAGTAATAATATTTCGGCTGCGGAGTTTATCGAGCGTATTAGCAATGGCGAAAAATTGAACCTGCTGGATGTGCGCGAACCTATCGAGTACCACTCATTTAACCTGGGCGGGGAGAATATCCCCTTGGGAAAATTGCCCGATGCTTTGCCTCTGGATGATATCGACACGGATGACGAGATCATTATGATCTGTAAAGCAGGCCTACGCAGCGGTACAGCGCAATCAATTTTGCAACAGAATGGTTATACCAATGTGCGTAACCTAACGGGCGGTTTATTAGCCGTGCAAAAACTCAAACAATAATTAAAAAGTTTTTTTTTCGAGATATCATGAGCAACCAGCAACCATCATCCGGACGCTTTAAAAAATTCATCTTCGCGCTGGTGGGGATCATCATATTAGCGCTTGGCGGCACAGGGTTGTTCTACTATCTGCGTTTCTTTGGGCCGAACGTTACCGATAACAAAGAATACCTATACATCCGTACCGGCGCTACCTATCAGGACGTGTTAGATTCTATCAAAACCAATGAGATAGTTAAAGACACAACGACCTTCAAGTGGGCTGCCGAGAACATGAAATACACCGGCCGTGTTAAGCCGGGCCGTTACCGTTTAGATGCCGGCATGAGCAACCGCGCGCTGATCAACAGATTAGCTTCAGGCACGCAGGAGCCGGTGAAGATCAAGTTCACTAACTTCCGTTTAAAGGAGCAGTTCGCTGCGTTTTTAGGAAAACACATGGAACCGGATTCGGCAGCGTTCTATCGCCTGATAGATTCGGCAAGGTACGTGGAGCAATTTGGTTTTAATACCGATAACGTTTACGTGATGTTTATGCCCGACAGTTACGAGATGTACTGGAACACCACGCCCGAAAAGCTTTTTAAACGTATGCACACGCATTACACTACTTTTTGGACAGCCGAGCGTAAACAGAAAGCCGAAGCACAGGGCCTCACCCCTATCCAGGCATCGATATTAGCCTCTATAGTGGATTCTGAAGCTTTATTTGATGACGAAATGCCGACCATAGCTGGTCTGTATCTGAACCGTTTACATAAAGGCATTTTATTACAAGCCGACCCTACCGTGATCTTTGCTGTACACGACTTTACCATACGCCGGGTATTAAACAAGCATTTGGTCTATAACTCGCCTTACAATACTTATATATACAAAGGCTTACCTCCCGGACCGATCATGATGCCATCAGTAAATGCCGTTAAGGCCGTACTTGATCCTGTGAAAAGTAATTACATTTTTATGGTAGCTAAAGAAGATTTTTCGGGACGTCATAACTTCGCTGCGAACGAAGCAGAACACAACATCAACGCCAAGAAATTCCGCAAGGCATTGGACGCGCGTAATATCAAGAAATAAGGAATGTTTGAATACACCACAAAACTGCGCGTACGGTATGGCGAGACTGACCAAATGGGTTATATGTATTACGGCAACTACGCCGAGTTTTTCGAGGTGGCCCGTGTAGAGATGCTCCGCAGTGTAGGTATGACCTATGCCGGCATGGAAGCATCAGGCATTATGATGCCCGTATTGGAACTGAAATGCAGATACCTGAAACCAGCCCGTTACGATGAAGAGATCAGCATTAAAGTGATCATGGATAAATTGCCCGGCGTTAAGATACATTTCCGTTACGAATTGACCAACGAGCAGAACGAGCTTATCCACCTGGCCGAGACGCTATTAGTTTTTGTAAACATGAAAACCAACCGCCCCTGCCTGTCCCCAAAGGAATTCATCGATAAAATGAAGCCTTTTTTTGAGTAGTTTTGAGGTGAATGGAATGGTTTCACCGGTTTTTATCGCGCTATAAATTTTATCAGTACCTGCTGGATTGGACCAAGGTGGTCATCCTGCCCGGCTTCCGTCCCCTGCCGTTGTACACCGTTGCCTCCTTCTTTTTTAAAGAGATCAAGCAGGATTCGTTGGTTAACAGGGCATCGTCCTTAGCCTATAGTTTTTTGTTGGCAACGTTCCCGGTCATCATTTTCTTATTCACACTGATCCCTTATATCCCGATAGATAATTTTCAGAAAACCTTACTGGACATTATAGAAACGGTCCTCCCACACAATGCCTACATGGCATTGCGCGAGACTATCGACGACATTGTAAACAATGGCAATCTGAGCTTGCTCTCCATTGGTTTTTTAACGGCTATGATATTTGCCACCAACGGCATTGCTAAGCTGATGAAAGCCTTTAACAAATCATCGTTAGTAGAAGAGACCCGCACCTGGCTTAAACGCCGTTGGATAGCCCTGGTGCTTACCTGTATGATAGCACTATCATTATTTGCCGCGATCGTTATCCTGATCATCAGCCAGGCGCTGATCTATTTTATTCAAGACCAATTAGAGAGCACCAAGGTTGTTTTAAAGTATGTGGTCGTGCTGGCCAATTGGGCTATCGTGATCGGCCTATACTTTGTTACCATAGCTATCTTATATCGCTACGGACCGGCCAATAAACGCAAGTGGAAATTTGTTAGTCCGGGGTCTATACTGGCTACTTGTTTGGCAGTGCTTACCTCGGTCGGCTTTTCTTTTTACATCAACAATTTCTCTTCGTACAATAAGGTTTACGGATCCATCGGTACACTCATTGTAGTGATGATCTGGCTGTATCTAAATTCGCTCATTATCCTTATCGGATTTGAATTAAATGCCAGTATCGACCTTTCTAAGCGCACCATTAAGATCGTAAAACCGCGTTATAACACCTTCAGAACGACAAAAAAATCAGGTGACGCACATTAAGTTTCTGATAACTAATCGTTTAAAAATAATTAAAAAATTTGAAATAAAATTTGGCGATCCGGGCCGGATTTGTACTTTTGTCCCCGGAGAGCTGGCAGAGTGGTCGATTGCGGCAGTCTTGAAAACTGTTGAACTGTTACAGGTTCCTGGGGTTCGAATCCCTAGCTCTCCGCTGATAACAAGAAGCCACCTACGGGTGGCTTTTTAGTTACGTTTTAAAATAGATCCTTACCTCAAATGTTAATGATGCAGCATATCCAATTTAGCTTGTGCAGCCGGTTATCCGGACTGACGGGTCGGGGTATGCAGTAGTATCCCACATCCCCCGCTGAGGGGCGTAAACTCAGCATCAATCCAACTTATTTTTTCATCATTTGTGGTTACAGCTATCCTGTGGCCACATACTATATATTTCTTCTCATGGACATTTTATACAATGTTGACGAGCTTTACCTACAGGCTTTAGACGAACTGAACTACGGCGAAACACCAAAGGCGATGCATTACTTTAATACGATCATCGGTAAAGACCCAGACTACGCACGGGCGTACTATCAGTTAGGGCACTTGTATTTTTATGAATTCAAGAACTATCAGACCGCCGGCTTCTACTTAAAAAAATGCATCGAACTTGATCCAAATTTCCCTGATGTGTATGTACATTATTTAAAGCTACTAATTACGCTAAAAATGCAAAAGTCGATCCAACAAACAGCGGATAAAGCTATAACTACTCCAGGCGTTTGCCACGCCTGCATTTATGAGCAATTAGGAGCGTATGCCGAGCAATGCCTGGACCTTGTAACTGCTGAAGTTCATTATCAAAAAGCAGCCGCGTTAGCTACCGACCCGGACGAGGCTGATGACTTGCAGAAACACATCAAACGAGTATCGGGCAAGGTTAAAGCCAAACAAAAAATGGTTTACAGTTACAACGATTGATATTTGGGATATAGAAAAGCCGGTCTCTGACGATCGGCTTTTTTTACCATGATGCATACCGAAATTCCACATGCGTAAAACAACGATAAGCGGGACATTTAAATTATCAGAACACAAACCTCATCCCATTAAAATCATCGTTTTTTCCTACTTTCGCCGCCCCGATATTTTGAAGCATGAAAAACTACCTGTACGGAATTGATTTTGGCACCACCAACTCGGCACTGGCAATTTATGATAAGGACGCGAACGAGATCATCCATACCATCATCATCCCTTCGCTGATCTATTTTCATCAGTACGCTGTTGACGGATATGTAGTCGGCGAAGCCGCGATAGAAGCTTACCTCGCAGATAATATGAAGGGCCGTTTCATTAAATCAGTAAAACAGATCCTGTCGCGCAGTAGCTTTACCGAGACCCGGATCCATAACAAGCGCTATAACGCCTCGGATCTGGTGGCGACCATCCTGAAAGAACTGATCGCACGTGCTGATCAACACATTGGTCAGGAATGCCGTAAGGCAGTGCTCGGTCGCCCGGTATTTTTTGATGACGATGACGTACAGAAAGACACCCTGGCCCAAACCCGTTTGCAAAAGGCGGCCACATTGGCCGGACTTACCGATGTTCGTTTTCAATTCGAACCTATCGGCGCGGCTTTCGCTTACGAGAAAAGCCTAAAGACCAAAGAACATGTATTGGTGGCCGACTTAGGCGGAGGTACCACCGACCTAACCTATCTGATACTCGACCCGGCCAACGCCACCAACAAGGACCGGAAAAATGATATGCTGGCCAACGGCGGTATCTACGTAGGTGGCGATAGTTTTGATTCGGCGTTTATGTGGGAGAAGGGCACGCCGTATTTTGGTAAAGGCACTACTTACGAGGCTACCCCGGGTAAAGTGCTCACCGTACCAATTTCTCTTTATGCTAACATATGCTCATGGGAGCAAATGAACTTTTTTAACGGATTGCGGATTCGCAGGGATATTGATGAGTATTACTATTACTCGGGGAACAATGCCAAATTCAAAAATTTGATCACGCTGATCGATAATAACCTGGGGTATTCAGTATTTCAGTCGATAGAGGCAGCTAAGATCAAGCTTACGACTGACTATGAGGCCAAATTCAGCTATCATCAAATGGAGATAGATATCGAGGAAACGATAACGTCGCCGGGTTACGAGCAGATCATATCCAAAGACGTGACCCGCATAGCCGATTATCTGGAGAACTTTTTAAAGCAGAACAACATCGACCCGCTAAAAATAGACAGCTTGTTCTTAACGGGTGGTACTTCGATGGTCGGGAGCATCCAGTCACTATTTAAACAAAGGTTCCCGCATGTTACACTTAACTCGGGCGACAACTTTAAAAGCGTGGCCAAGGGTTTAGCTTACAGCGGGTACCTGTTTAACGACTAAGCATCTATCACTTCGGCAAAGATCTTGTAAGATCTCATTTTAGCCTGATGATCGTAAATATGTGATGTTACCATGATCTCATCTACGCCGGTTTCATCTACAAAGGCGCTTAATTTACGCTGCAATTTTTCCGGTCCGCCGATGAAAGCGTAAGAAAGCATATCGCTAACGGCCGAGGCCTCGTAAATGCTCCACACATCATCAATATTATCTACAGGAGGTTGCAACAAAGTACGTTTGCCGGTTACTACACTTGTAAAGAATTGCTGCAACGACGTGAATAAATAAGTTGCCTCGGCATCAGTATCGGCTGCCACTACGTTCACACAAGCCATTACATAAGGCTCGGCCAGTTGTGCCGATGGTTTAAAGTTATTACGATATATTTTGATCGCTTCTTTAAAATATGTCGGCGCAAAGTGACTGGCAAAAGCATAAGGCAAACCAAGCGCGGCGGCCAAATGCGCGCTGTCCGTGCTTGATCCCAATATCCATATCGGAACATCCAAACCTTCACCCGGATTGGCTCTGATCTTTGCCTCGGCATTATCGGCCGAGAAAAACCGTTGCAGCTTTTGAACGTCCTGCGGAAAATGATTGGGCGCGTTCATATTCTCGCCACGAATGGCGTAAGCCGTTGGCTGATCAGTACCCGGTGCGCGGCCAAGACCCAGATCTATACGATCCGGATACAAAGTGGCCAGTGTACCAAATTGCTCGGCAACCACCAGCGGGGCGTGGTTGGGCAGCATCATGCCGCCCGAACCTACCCGGATAGTTTTTGTGCCACCGGCAATATAGCCGATCAATATCTGCGGTGCCGAACTGGCCACACCGATCATGTTATGATGCTCGGCAAACCAGTAACGGTTGTATCCTAAAGCCTCGGCCTGCTGAGCCAGTTCCATGCTCCACCCGAAAGTATCGGCGGCGGTATGGCCTTCGATCACCGTAGCCAGGTCCAGCACCGAGTAACGGATATCTTTTAATTGCTTGCTCATATTAAGCTACAACCAATTCGCCCAGCGCGGCCGGGGTAAAACCTTTTAACTCATTATTACGGCCATCGCGGATCTTTTGCACCCAAAACGGATCGGCCAATATCGGGCGGCCAACGGCAACCAGATCAAAGTCTCCCCTATCCATACGGCGTACTAATTCTTCCAACGAGCTCGGCTCAGAACTTTGCCCTGCGAACGCGCCAAAGAAATCACCCGACAGACCTACCGATCCTACCGTGATAGTTGCCTTACCGGTCAGTTTTTTAGCCCAACCTGCAAAGTTCAGGTCAGATCCTTCAAACTCGGGTTCCCAGAAACGGCGCTGAGAAGCATGGAAGATGTCTGCACCGGCATCAGCCAATGGGGTTAACCAGGCTTCTAACTCCTGCGGGGTTGCTGCCTGTTTATAGTCGTAAGCCGATGGCTTGAATTGCGATAAGCGGATGATCAGCGCAAAGTCTTCGCCTACTTGCTTGCGTACTTCTTTGATCACTTCTACACCAAAACGGGTGCGCTCTGCTAATGTCTTACCACCATATTGGTCGGTACGCTCGTTAGTACCTTCCCAAAAAAATTGATCGATCAGGTAACCATGTGCGCCATGCAGTTCTAAAGTATCAAAACCCAAACGTTTAGCATCGGCAGCAGCGCGACCAAAAGCGGCAATGGTATCGGCGATGTCTGCATCGGTCATAGCGTTGCCGTTCTTATTACCCGGGCGATTCAAACCCGACGGACCTTCAAAAGGCACGGGAGGCAACCAGCCCGACTGGTGGTTATCCATTACGCCCATATGCCAGATCTGCGGGCCCATAGCGCCACCAGCGGCATGAACACCATTGATCACATTTTGCCAACCGGATAAAGCATCTGCACCGTAAAAATGTGGTACGTTTCCGTCGTTAGATGATGACGGACGGTCGATCACTGTTCCTTCGGACAGGATCAAACCAACTTCGCCTTCGGCGCGTTTACTGTAATAGTTAGCAACTTCAGCGGTCGGAACGCCGTTCGGCGAGAATGAGCGCGTCATAGGCGCCATTACGATTCGATTCTTGATATTTAAAGATTTCAGGGCAAACGGCCTGAATAAGCTTTCAGTATTCATAAGTAAATGGAATGGTTAATGTTAAACTTCGGATAGGATCAGTTTAGAAAGTTGTTCAAAGGCGGCCTCGTTACGGCGGTAATAGGTCCACTGCCCCTTACGGGTAGACTGAACAAGCCCGGCACGCTGCAGCAGTGCCAGATATTCAGATACTGTAGATTGCGTTAGACCAGCCTTTTGTTGGATCTGCCCAACGCAAACGCCGTCTTCAAAACCGGTATGCTCTAGCTGCCCGGGAAAATATATTTCCGGTTCTTTAAGCCAGGCCAGTATTTGCAAACGGGTTTTGTTAGAGAGCGCTTTGAATATTTCTACCTGATCCATGCCGCAAATGTATATCGGAATTTCCCGATATACCTATCAATTATTGATAGATGACAAACGGCTGATCTTGGCTATGCCGAACGACATTACAGTGACAGTAGCCTATAACCCTGCTATCTTGATACCTGCATCTTTAACATCTTGCAATAGGGTTTCTTGCACCGCCAATTTGGTATCCTGATATCCATGCGCGTTAACCCATACATTGATGCTCATTAAAAAACCGTCATTTTGTAATTCACCTACCCCTACCCGGCGTTGTGGTTTGGCCAACACATTGGTGCATTTGCTAATAGCGCGATCCAGCACGTCTTTAGCTTGCCTGATATCGGCACCGTTAGGGAATTTCATATTCAGATCCAGCCTGCGGATACCCTCGCGACTGATATTGATGATCACTTCGTTAGATAATTTACTATTGGGGACAATGACCGTGCGGTTATCGAACGTAGTGACGATGGTGTAGAATATCTCTATCGACGTAACTGTTCCTTCTAAACCTTGACTAATGATATTATCACCTACCGAGAAAGGCTTTAGCAATAGTATCATCAATCCGCTGGCAAAATTTTGTAAAGTTCCGGAGAGCGCCAGACCAGCCGCTACGCCAAAAGCACCAACTACGGCGGTGAACAATGTCAGTTCTATCCCCATGATCTGGATAACGCCAATGATCAGCAAAACCCTTAACGCTACGCCCAATAAACTCATGAGGAAGGGTTTTACCGACGGGTCGACGTTCTTATCGCGCAGACTTGTTTTTGACCTATTGATGATCAATTTGATCAGCCAAAAACCAACGATCAGTACGATGATACCAATAACGGCCCGTACGCCGTAATTGATCATCCAATTATAAAGGGCTTCGTAAACTTCATTAATATCAAACTTCTTTTTCATCGGCGCGTCTCCTGAACACAGTTAATATTCCTATAAAAGACATTTCAGGCGTATTCTGTTTGAAAATACAGGTTTTTCGAAATTTATACACATAAAAAGGGCCGTTCCACATAGCAGAACGGCCCTCTCATCGTTTGGTTATTTATTAATTAGGGTTCCTTATCTCCAACCGCCACCAAGCGCCTGATAGACATTGATGCGGGCATTGATCTGTTCTTTTTTTGTATCGATCAGATCAAATTTGGCTTCTAAAGCCTCACGCTGCGTAAGCAATACCTCAACATAATCTGCACGGGTAGACGTGAACAAAGTGTTAGAAATACCCACCGAACGGTTTAAAGCCTGCACCTGTTTGTTACGCAGATCATAGCTTTGCTCCAGGTTACCGATCTTAGATAGCTGGTTGGCAACCTCTACATAGGCATTCAGAATCTTGCGCTCATAATCGTAAACCGCCTGTAACTGTTTGGCGTTAGCACTACTGTACTCGGCCTTGATGGCATTACGGTTAACTACCGGTGTTATTAGTTCGCCCGCCAAGGTGTATAATATCGAAGCAGGTGTAGTGAACAAATAAGCCGGGTTAAAGGCCTGGTAACCCGCCGATGCTGATATACTCAACTGCGGATAGAACTTGGCCTTAGCCACCTTAACATCCAGCTTAGACGCCGCTAACTCAAACTCAGCCTGACGGATATCCGGACGGTTAGCCAGTAACTGCGATGGCAACCCAGCTTGCAACGGCGTGATATCCAGTTTATCAAAGCCTTTGGCATCTCTTAGTATCGGCTGCGGATAACGGCCCAACAAAAAGTTAATGCGGTTCTCGGTCTCGGTGATCTGCTGTTGGATATCAAATTGCAGGCTACGGGTCTTTAACACCTGCGCCTCGAAACGCTGTACCGCCAATTCGGTTACTTTTGTAGCTTCCTTTTGGATACGAACGATCTTAAGGGCGTTATTCTGTATGTCGATATTCTGTTTCAATATCTCCAGTTGGTTATCCAAAGCCAGTAATTCATAGTAAGAATCGGCAATCTCGGCAACTACATGGGTCACCATAAAGTTACGCCCCTCTTGCGATGCCAGGTATTTCATTACCGCGGCTTTTTTAGCGTTACGTAATTTATGCCAGATATCAATTTCCCACGATGCGTAGGCGGAGATAATAAAGTCAGGCAGTGGATCCGGCATTTCCTTTTCGGGCCTGATCTCGGTATTAGCCTCCATTGCACCACGACTGGTGTAACGTGCAACTTTATCAAGACCGGCACCTGCTCTTACTCCAACAAACGGTAAATACTCACCTTTGCGGGCTTTGATCTCGTTCTTGCTAACCTCTACCTCTTGCAAAGTGATATTTAACTCCTGATTGTTTTTCAGAGCAGTATCGATCAAGGCTGTCAGGTACTGATCTTTGAACAGATCTTTGTATCCTAATTTAGCCGAGTTGGTTGAATCCTGACCACCCGCCGCAAAGGCCAAAGGCGTACTTTTATTTTCGGCACGTTGTGTGGCCGCAGGTATCTTACAAGCCTGGTAGCTTAGCGACAGACCAGCTATCGCTAAGCATTTATATATCTTACTTTTATTCATGACCTTGGTTATTTTCGGTGGTCGTTTCTTGTTCTTTCTTTTTGTTGAACCAAAGTTTACGCTCCTTCTTTTTAGGATGGGTAAAGTCTTCGGATAGCGGCATCTCGTCCTCATCCCTGATCAGGTGACGGCCATCGGCCATACTTGCGAATACGTAGTACAGCCCTGGCACAATGATCACACCGAACACTGTACCCAGCAACATACCACCCGCCGATGCCGCGCCGATGGTACGGTTACCCAAGGCACCCGGACCGGTTGCAAACAACATCGGTATCAACCCCGCGATGAACGCGAACGAGGTCATCAAGATAGGGCGGAAACGTACTCTGGCCCCTTCAATAGCGGCTTCCATAATGGTAGCGCCTTGTTGCTGTTTCTGCACGGCAAACTCTACGATCAGTACCGCGTTCTTACCCAGCAAGCCCACAAGCATGACCAGACCTACCTGTGCGTAAATATCATTCGATAGTCCCATGATCTTCAACAACGCGAACGCACCGAACACACCCGCAGGTAAGGACAGTATAACTGACAACGGGATAATAAAACTCTCGTACTGAGCAGCCAAAACAAAATACACGAACACTAATACCACCAGGAAGATGTAGATAGCCTCGTTACCGCGCCCGACCTCGTCATTAGACAGACCTAACCAGTCTATACCGTAACCACGCGGAAGGGTCTCTTTGGCCACTTCCTGGATCACTTTAATGGCTTCGCCGCTGCTGTAACCCGAAGCGGGCGAACCGTTGATAGCTGAAGCCGTGTACATATTAAAGCGGGTGATCTCATTAAGCCCTTGTTTCTTTTTGATGCGCATAAAGGCCGAATAAGGCACCATCTCGTCCCTGTTATTCTTCACGTACAGTTTAAGTACATCTTCGGGCAGCGCGCGATACTCCGGCGACGACTGCACGTACACCTTAAAGAAGTTCCCAAAGCGGATAAAGCCTTGCTCGTAAGTACTACCGATAAGGATAGACAAATTATCCATTGCCGTTTTAATGGAGACGCCTTTCTGCATGGCTGCTTTGTTATCGATCTCTAACTCGTATTGCGGATAATTGGCGGCAAAGAAGGTGAACAGACCGGTAAGCTCCTTGCGTTTACGTAAGGCAGCCATAAATTCGTCGTTTATTTTGCCAAAGCTCTCGTAATCACCTGAGTTAGTCTGGTCCAATAATCGTAACGAGAAACCACCAGCCGCACCATAACCCGGCACTGCGGGCGGCTCAAAGAATTCGATGGTAGCGCCCGGTATCACTTTTGCTTCTTTCTCCAGTTCTTCTACTATTTCGCGGGCGTTATGCTCACGCTCGCCCCAGTCTTTTAGGTTGATCAAACAAGTACCGGCATTAGAACCGCGGCCTTCGGTCAAGATCTCGTAACCAGCTAAAGCCGATACTGATTTTACGCCGTCCACATGTTCGGCTATCTTTTGTAGTTGATGGGCAATGTCATTAGTACGCTCCAGTGTAGAACCCGGAGGGGTTTGGATGATGGCGTAGATCTGACCCTGATCCTCGTTAGGGATAAAGCCGGCCGGCAATACGCTTGATGTATACCATATACCGGCGCAAAACGCGATCAGCAAACCGAAGGTCACTGTTTGGCGGTTAACGATCAGTCTTAAAAATGACGCATATCGTCCGGTTACCCTATCAAACCAGCCATTAAACGCGTTTATACCACGATTAACAATTGTTTTTTTACGCGGTTGCCCATGTGTGTCTTTCAGGATCATGGCACACAAAACCGGCGTCAGCGTTAAGGCGACAAAGCCTGAGATAACGATAGACGTTGCCATAGTGATGGAGAACTGACGATAGAAGATACCTACAGGACCGGTCATGAACGCTACCGGGATAAATACCGCTGTCATTAAGAAAGTTATCGCGATGATCGCCCCGCTGATCTCTTGCAGTACTTCTTTTGTCGCTTTGTAAGGCGACAAATGTGTCTCGGCCATTTTAGCGTGCACAGCTTCAACGACGACGATCGCATTATCTACCACGATACCGATAGCCAATACCAAGGCAAAGAGCGTGATCAGGTTGATAGTCAGACCAAATACCTGCATAAAAAAGAATGCGCCGATCAGTGATACCGGAACTGCCAGGGTCGGGATCAGCGTGGATCGCCAATCGCCCAGAAAGATAAATACCACGATCGCCACCAGGATGAACGCCTCTAAAAGCGTATGGATCACTTTTTCCATAGAGGCGTCAAGGAAACTGGAAACATCGTAGCTGATCTGGTAATCCATACCCGGCGCAAATGAACGGGCTTTGATCTCTTCAAGTTTCTTCTTTACTTCTTTGATAACGTCACCCGCATTACTACCATAAGTTTGTTTCAGCGTTATCGCAGCTGACGGGTGGCCGTCCATGTTGGAGTAAATATCATAGAACTCGCTACCTAACTCTACATCGGCAACATCCTTCAGGTGAAGCATTTCACCCTCTTTATTCGCTCGGATGATGATATTTTGATATTGCTCGGCGGTGTTGTAGCGGCCTTGGTAAGTCAATACATACTCTAAAGATTGCGAGCGTTTACCGGTACTTTGGCCCAACCTGCCCGGCGAGCCAATGATGCTTTGCTCAGACATGGCTTTCATCACCTCTTCGGTAGACACATTGTAGGCACGCATTCTATCAGGCTTTAACCAAACACGCATGGCGTATTGACGGCTACCTAAGATCTTGGCACTACCTACCCCATTTAAACGGCTCAGCTCGGGGATGATATTTACCCCGGCAAAGTTGTACAGAAAGTTCTCGTTAGCTTTAGGGTCTTTACTGTAAAGGTTAACATACATTAACATATTTGGTGATGTATAGCTGATCACCAAACCCTCGCGCTGGACCAGCTCTGGCAAACGGTTGGTTACCTGCTCTATACGGTTCTTAACGTTAACAACGTCCTGGTTAGGGTCGGTACCCAGGTCAAATACTACCTGTATGGTGGCTTCACCTGCGCTGGTGGCATCTGATGTGATATATTTCATCCCCGGCGCACCATTAATGGCTTTCTCCATCGGGATCAGTACCGAATTCACCAATACATCGGCACTGGCACCCGGGTAAGCAACGTTCACTACCACCATTGGCGGGGCAATGGACGGGAACTGAGAAACGGGCAGTGTCTCCATAGAGAGCACACCCAGGAAAATGATGACCAGCGATAGCACAATCGCTAACACCGGCCTCTTCATAAATTTATTGAACATCTCTGAAAATTTAGTTGAACGGCTATTCTGCGTGTAATTTCAAAGTAGGCATCACGGCGTGCATGTCTTTTACTAGGTAGGCTATCTTATCGTTGTTCTTCACCTTACGCAAGCCTTCTAATAAGATCTTATCGGTGGCTGATATGCCAGAGGTAACCTCGTACAGATCATTCATATCGGCACCAATGGTTATCTCTTTGGCCTGTACCCTGTCGTCCTTATCAACCACATATACATACCTTTTTTCTAATACCTCAAAGGTTGCCTTTTGCGGGATGATCAGCGCGCCTTTCAACGGAATGGTCATCTCCACGTTACCGGTTTCGCCGTATCTTAACAAACCTTTAGGGTTAGGGAAAGTGGCACGAAAAGGGATGTTGCCGGTCTCGTTATCAAAATCGGCCTCAATGGTCTCTACCTTACCCGGATATTGAAATTTTTCGTGATTGGCCATGATCAGGTTCACCTGTGTAGCTTCGGTATGATTTTTAGTTTTAAAATCCAGGTATTCAGCCTCCGGAACATTATAATATACCCATATCTGGCTATTATCAGCCAGGGTGGTCAGCAGATCACCTTCATCAACCAGGCTGCCCGGGCGAACTTGCAAGCGGTCGATAATACCGTCGAACGGCGCACGTATCTCGGTGAATTGAAAGTGTACCTTCATCAGGTTCAACTCGGCTTGTGCTTTTTTAAGTTTAGCTTTAGCCATTGCCAACTCGTTAGGTGCTACAATGTTGCTATCACGCAGCTTTTTAGTGTTCTGATATTCGATCTGGTTCATATCAACTTCGGCCTCAGCCTTTTGCATTTCGGCATTATATAACTGCGGCATAATGCGGAACAGTAGTTGTCCTTTGTGCACAAAAGCGCCTTCATCAACAAAGCTTTTTTCTAAATAACCACGCTCCTGCGCCCTTAATTCGATGTGCCTGATGGAACGTACCTGCCCTACGTAAGAGTTAATAACGGTAGTGTCCATTTTAATAGGACTAGTGACAAGCAGTTTCTCGTCCGCTTCTTTTTCTTCTGTTTTTTGCTTGCAGCTCGTATAACCTAATACGGCGCATAAGCCCATCAACACGAATGTTGTTTTCATGATAAGTTTCAATAAATTAAATGGTTATGGATCTTTTAAATTCGGAATGGGAGAACCGATACAAGCAATAAATATCCTACGAAACAACTTGGTCGTCATTAAAAAAGGATACTATTTATTGGAAGACCCGATCCGGCTCGGCGGACCTGTACCGGCGGCAAGAAATTACAGCCGGAATACCTGTAAGGACAGGTATATTTTATTGAGCGCTAAAGCTACGGGTAACTTACCGTGATGTAAGTTGTTATGGACGACATTTATACCGCAAGCTAAATTCCATGCGTTCAGGAAAATATCTGCCGGACTTGTTTTTGATAACTGCTTTTTACCTGTTGTAGATTCAGCATCTTCGTCCTCTAACTCGGCTACCGATAATTTAGACCGGCCGTCACTTTCGGTGACGGGGTTAAATTTTAGATCGGCGTTGGAAGAGGCAAAGTGCTGATCAACATGAACTTTATGGGAAATTATGGACGATGTGTCGGCTCCTCCCAACGGATGTGCACCCGTAAGGCCACTTCCGCAAAGCAGGAAAATATTCAGAGAGAGGAATATCCTAAAAAGCCATTTCATCAACGGTGGCAAAGTAGCAAAAAAATGGGTAGTGTTAAATTAATTGAAAGCAAACCGACAGAATAATACCGATATTTCAATTTTTTATCAAAAATATTACAATGATCAATTCAAAACGTTACAAATAACTGAGTTTTAAATGAAGTGATGATGAATTTTGATGGTCAACTTTTCGATAAGATTATTTTCCAACTGATGGTATGATAGTTGATTTGGTATTCTACCCGATCAAAAAAATTATCTTTGCTCAAACTCAAAGCCCCATGCCTGTTCAGCTAAAAAATGGTGATGCCAAACTCCAGAACATTAACTTCCTGTTCCTGACCATTATTAGCATAGTTTCGTTCTATACCATTTTCAAAAACGGATATTCAGCATACGAATGGCCTGCATCTGATATGTTCCCTTTTTTTGAAATAAGAACCGCCCCGGATACCTTAAAAAATGACTTTTTTGCCAACTCTTCAAAAGAACCCAATCCACGATGGATCTTCGGGTATTTTATTTTGTCGATAAGTAAATTACTTCATGTCAATTGGTATTCGGTAGTGTTCTTTTTCAAAGCATTTTTCACGATAGCTATACCAAACCTTAACTACTTGCTGATATGCTCTTATACCAACAGACGAACCGAAAGAAAACACAGCCATAAGATACAGCTTATAGTTTTTATTGTTTTTATTTTCCTGCTATGGAAACCGTCTATCATGCTTTTTTTTTCCATAGCATGGTGGCCTGCGCTCTATGTGAACGGTTCTGCCCAAACCCTAAGTTTGTTGATAGGTTTGTCGGCCTTGGTGTTATTTGAAAACCAAAGTTTTAATAAAAAGTACATCCCGCCCGTCTTTCTGTTAAGCACGCTTTTTCATCCCGCTATGGGATTATTTATTGTTCTGATACACTTCATGTTAAATTATGATGTTGTTATAAACCAATTTAAATATTTCGGTTGTGTTCTTTTACTCGGCTTTATTATACCGGCGGTCATTTTGCAGATCTTTTTTTCTTCGGGTACTCAAATAAGCACACAAGAATTTATCGACATTTATGTTAAAGTACGCCATCCTGCACATTATCATTTTTCTGAATTTGGTTCGTTCACGGCTTACAGCTGGAAATTTAGTTTCTACTTAATGCTGGCGATGTTACTCGTACCACTTGCATACTTTTATTTTAAGAAAAACAAATTACTTACAACATTGTCGGCACTATTTATTGTCGCTTTGTTTGCAGCTGTATATGGTCAACTATTTTTTATCGACTATGTGCCCAGCAAACTTATCGCTACCATCGGGCCGGTCAGGTCGATCCAGTTCTTCCTCTGGCTGATCATCATGCTCTGGACGTTAGTGGCGATAGATATACCTTTCCTCCCATCTTTCACATTCAACTTTAAACCAGGCAAGTATATCTTCTTATTGACCGTCCCGGCACTACTTACTGTTGCCATCCTTCACAAAGACAACTACAAAGTTGATATGGCAAAAAAAAATGCCCCTTTATCAAAATTTATCGCGTCCACAAATAAAGATGCTGTATTTATCCTTTATCCCGGTTTTTGGCCCATGCATCTTTCCTGTGTTTATAATAGGGCCGTATTTATAGAGAATGGTTTCCCGTTCAACGAGGGATATTTTAAAGAATATCTCGACAGGTTCACACTCGCCTATGGCAGTGAAAATGAGTTGGCTCATATCAAAGGAAATTCCGACGGGGAAAAACGAGCCTCATTCTACCGGCAACTAACCCCGGCCAACTTTTTGGCCATAGCCGATCATTACCCTATCGACTACGTGGTCTTGGAAACCCCTGTCGCTGACGGATTTAAAAATTTCAAACCTGCATTTACCGATAAGGATATGTCGGTTTATAGCGTTAACGACCTTAAAAGAGCTAAAGTTGTCCGGACTGTGATTACTACAAAATAGCACTCCCAACGGCTCGACACAGTCAGTCAGTTTTCATCTATGTAACGACCGCAGAAGCATTTTAAAATTAGTTTAGGTCAATTACCAAAAATTATTACTTTTGCAACCCTCACAAAAACACCCGGAGAGGTGTCAGAGTGATCGAATGTGCCTGATTCGAAATCAGGTGTACTGTAACAGGTACCGGGGGTTTGAATCCCTCCCTCTCCGCTAAGATCGGGGTCATGAAGACATGCTCCCGATCTTTATTCTACTTATATTTTATGGCACAACGACAGTTCCACACTCCTGCAGACATTTCCCACTGATCTGTCTTGCATCTTTGCAAAAAACAAAATTTGCCTTACATTCACCCTTCTATAATATCAATACCCTATTATACGTAATCATGGCTATTAGCTTATTAAAAGGACAGCGGGAGGATCTCAATGCTCCCAAATTTACCATCGGCTTAGGTTGGGACACCAACAGTTCGGCCGGTGCTGCATTTGACCTGGATGCATCGGTATTTCTACTTAACGATGATAGGAAGATCCCTGCCGATGAATTCTTTGTGTTTTATAACAACCTTGTGTCCCCCGACGAAGCGGTAGAACATACCGGCGACAACCTGACCGGCGAAGGTGATGGCGACGACGAACAGATCAGGGTCGACCTATCTAAGATTGACCCGAGAGTTAAAGAAGTGGTGATCGTGGTTACCATTCATCAAGCCGAAAGCCGCAGGCAAAATTTCGGACAGGTACGCAACTCTTTCGTTCGGATCGTGGATGCCGCTAACGACAACGAAATATTAAAGTACGAACTCGACGAAGATTTCTCTATCGAGACAGCCGTCGAATTTGGCAGGATCTATCTGCGCAATGGCCAATGGCGCTTTGAAGCCGTTGGTGCAGGCATGAAAGGTGGCTTGCAAGAATACTTAGATAAATACAATTAACAACGGCCTATGGGTGTGTAAGTAGGATATTCAAACTGCTTATACATCCAATTTGGAAATTATTAAAGATCAACAAAAGCCTTTTAAATATACCGAACGCGCAAAATTATCCGGCGGTTGTCGGCTTTTTAGGGACCTCTTTCTTTTTGCGAAATACTGCAAAACGCATAGGGCTGCCTGTTGGGCGTTCGTCGCCTAATAGTACGCCCCATTGTTTAAACTGTTCCGAGCGGTCGAACATGATCTTCAGTACGGCGATCATCGGCAAAGCCAAAAACATACCGGATACACCACACATAGCCCCCGCCAATATAACACCTACGATAGAAGCTAAAGCGTTGATCTTCACCTTTGAGCCTACAATGCGCGGCATCAGGATATTATTATCCAGAAATTGAACAACGGCAATAGCGCCTAAAACGGTAAATATGGGCAGTATCTCTTGCGATGACGCCAGCGTGATCAGCACGCCCAATAAATTACCGATCAGTGCGCCCAAATAAGGGATCAGGTTAAGGAACGCGAAGATGACCCCAATGAGCAAGGCATGCTTTATCCCGAACAGGAAAAGGACACCACCCAACAACACGGTAATGTAGGTGATCTGTATCAGCAGACCGATGAGGTAGCTTTTAATAATGCTTTCGCTGGCGCGTAAACCTTCCTCTACTTTGGGATGCTGGGCCGGCTCGAACCACATAAACGCAAAACGTAATAACAGATCTTTATACAGCAAGATCAGATAGATGTAGATCGGCAGCAGACCAAAAAACAGCAGGATGTTACCTACCGAACCTACCATGTTACTCAATATACCGCCGGCCGAATTAAGGAACTTATTACTTTGCTCGTCAACAAGTTCTACTTGTTTTGCGACTGAATATTTGAATTTTTCGGCGATCCAGGCGCTAATAGCATTCAAGTGCTTGGATACATTCATTTTGATCTGAGGGAAATCAGCTACCAGCGAACCGATCTGGGCCGAAAAGAACCAAACGATCAGTCCGAGGAAAATGAATAATAGTAATATGGGCAACAATATGGCAAATACCTCGGGCACCTTTAACTTTTTAAAGAAACGCAAAACCGGCAGCAACATCAGGCTGATAAAAAAAGCCATCAGCAAAGGCATGATCAGGTTTTGGCCAATTACAAACAGTGTGCCCAACAAACACAGACCCAATAACTCAATGGATCGCTTTACGGTGATCGGCATATCTTTCATCGGCTTTACTACAGTTAAGGTGCAGTGCAGGTTTTTACCGGCATAAATTATTTTTATAAAACTACAGGTTTTATGGCCTAACACTAATATTGGAGGCGAATCCTCTCTTAGAACTGTTAAATGAATGTTATTTTTTTGCCTAAACACATTAACTTAACATCACACGCCTATTTTAGCTTTATTAAATAACTATGGACTACAATATCATTACCCTGGAAATAGCCACCCTGCTGATACACTTTGATCACTATGATCAATTGTTAGCCGGCCCCACCGAAGAGCAGATCAAAATAAGGAATAAGAAAAAAGAGCATTTGGCCGAATTTTTAAAAGAGGCCGACCTGCCCGAAGGTATCTACTTAACACAGCCAATAACTGAGTGGACCAATAGCATTACTCAAAGCTTACCGAAAGTAAAGAACAAAGACATCCACGAACTGGTTGAAAAATTGGAAAAGGATGTCAAAAAAATAAAGAAACTTTACAAAGAGACCGTTAAAAAGGAAGTTGCATAAACGCGACTTGCGACTCTAACACGCAAGCATCTCACAGTATCGACCTATTCAAAGGTCGGGTCAGAATAAAAAGGACAGTGCCATTTGGCTTGTTCTTTTTTATAAAGTCTGCCGCCATCCCCAACCCACTCTACAACACAACACATCCCGCAGGTTAGCCCCAACACGGGGCGATCATTACCCATCGTTTCATCAAGATCGTGCCCCTTCAACCTGAACCGCCATTGGCCTGGTGTTTGGATAGGTATTTATTATGTCATACCTCTTCACATCCACACACACCAAACTTTCCTCGGGCGACCGTGAGGTCACCATCGAACCTGTGCTTAGCTTCGGCATCGACGGCAATGGCTGGCATGCGGCCGGCATCTATAAGATCCATGCCGAAACAGCATCCATTGGCCAGATCTTTTTTGAAGGCAACCAATGGCGCTACGAAGGCAACGGACTTAGCGAAACAGAACAGGAAGAACTGGCTTGCTTCATCCGTTTTTACGACGGGAAAGCGGCCTAAATTCAGGCGCGTTTCAGCGTGATCACGGCTATCTCGGGCCACATACCTATGCGGCCTTTTAAGCCTAAAAATCCAAAACCACGGTTCACGTACAGGTAACGGCCGGCGTTCTCATACAATCCGGCCCACTGTTTATAAACGTATTTGATCGGGCTCCATTTAAAGCCGAATACGTCTATCCCAAATTGCATACCGTGTGTGTGGCCTGAGAGCGTAAGATGCACCCGCTTATCATGGTCCAGCGTCACCCCTTCCCAATGCGAGGGATCATGCGACATCAAGATCTTAAAGTCATCATCGGCAACATTAGCAGTAGCTTTTTGCAGATTGCCATATTTATGGAAACCACCTTTACCCCAATTCTCTACGCCTAATAACGATATCTTCTCCGCACCTGCTTTTAGGTCGACAGCCTCGTCAAGTAATAGACGGAAACCCATCTCGTTATGAACTTCTTTTAATCGTGATAGATTGGCCTTTTTCTCTTCCGGCGAATCCCAACGGATGTAATCGCCATAATCATGATTGCCCAATACCGAGAATTTACCCAACCTTGCTTTTAAGCCTGAGAAGGCTTTTATCCATGGATCCATTTCTGATGCTTTATTGTTGACCAGATCACCGGTGAAGAGGATAACATCACTATTTTGCGCATTCACCAGGTCCAAGCCCTTCTGCACACCTTTGGCATCAGTAAAACTACCCGAATGCACATCGGTGATCTGAGTGATCTTAAACCCGTCGAAAGCCTCGGGCAGATCGGGGAAAGCGATGATCTCGCGCCTTACCTGGTAAAAATGCCGTCCGCGCGTGATGCCGAATAACACGATAACGAACATGACGGCCGCAATAACCAAAGCCAATTCGCCTACCCAAAGCGCATGTGGTGGGAAACCACGGAACAATCGTCCGGCATCCTCTAACAATAGAACCGGCAAGGCTACCAGTCTTGGCACAAAAGCCAGCAGCATACCACTCATCATCCACGTGATCAAATTTTGCTGAGTCCCTGTGCCGCGCTTTACGAACAGTGCAGCCAGCAAGCCGCCCATCAAAGTAGCATCGATAAGCCAGTATAAGGAAGTATATGAATTAACGCCGAATACGGTCTGTACCGCGTGATAGAAATAAATATCAGTGATCAGCCATAACAGCAAGATCAGCGGAAGTCTTTTAGCCATAATACCGGTATAGACGGGTAAGCGAGACAAACATTTTAAGCTTTTTAGTAAATGATGTTGCGGTGACAAACTGTTAACAGCCATCATAAAAAGATCTTGCATCATTTTTAATAATGATAAGCATCACAATTAATAAACTATATAATTAGTAAATTTACACTGCAACATGCACTCCCACCAATGTTCAAAGTAACTTTTTTCTCAGCCAAGCCCTACGATATATCTTTCTTTAACAAAAACACCCTTTCGGACAAATTTCAATTCGATTTTTTAGAAACGCACTTGGGGCCGCACATTGTAAACGCTGTAGATGACGGCTCCTTTGCCGTTTGCGCTTTTGTGAACGACAAATTGACCTCCGAAGTGATCGGCGTGTTGGCTAAAAAGAACGTAAAGGTGATCGCCCTGCGTTGCGCCGGCTTTAATAACGTGGACCTTAATGCCGCCCGACAATACGGCATTAGGGTATGCCGGGTGCCAGCATATTCGCCTGAAGCTGTTGCCGAACATGCTGTAGCCATGCTGCTTACCCTTAACCGCAAAACCCACAAGGCCTATAACCGGGTAAGGGAGCAAAATTTTTCGCTTAACGGTTTGTTGGGGTTCAACCTGCATGGCAAAACCGTAGGTGTGATCGGTACGGGCAAGATCGGCAAAGCTTTTTGCAAGATCATGGCCGGCTTTGGTTGCCGCGTGGTGGCATACGATATGGTGCCCGACGCGGAACTCGCATCACTCTGTGTAGCTTATTTAAGCTTTAATGAGGTGTTGCAACAGGCCGACATCCTGTCTCTGCACTGCCCGCTTACCGCCGAAAACGAGTACCTGATCAACGCTGACACCATCAGAATGATGAAACCCGGAGTATCCATCATCAATACCAGCCGGGGCGGACTGATCAACACCAATGATGTCATCGACGCGCTTAAACTTGGCCAGATAGCTTACCTGGGGATAGACGTTTACGAACAGGAAGAGAAACTTTTTTTTAAGGACCTATCCGCCAACATTATTCCCGATGACACCATCCAACGGCTAATGAGTTTCCCTAACGTGTTGGTTACCGGGCATCAGGCATTCTTCACTCAGGAAGCCATGGCACAGATAGCCGACGTAACGCTAAACAGCATCGACCTGTTAAGCAAAGGCAGCGAGCCCGATGCCGCGGTTATGCTTACCTGATCCGTTACTTCTCCAACGTCCCCCTCGGCACCCAACCTTCATCCATAGGTCCGCCGGTGGATTTTTGGCCTTTGTGACGCCAGTTGCCGTCTTGCATCAGGTATCGGAACGACACCGTTTTGCCGACGCTCTCGGCCGTTTTAGTGAAGAAGTCGATATTTTCAATGTATTTGCCATTCTCGGCTGTGTAAGTTCCGCCGCCTGAATTAACGAATTGCTTAGTACCCACATTATAAGCTATCCACTGAAAGCGCGAACCTGACAGCACTTTCATCGTCCGCCTTGGCCCAAAGGCGTTAGGATTTTTGTTAAGCTGATCGTTCTCGTAATTGCCGACGATGATCCAAGCCCCTACCAGATCACCCTTGTCGCCTTTATCTACACGTTCCCAGGTCTCGTTAGTGGCCGATGTGGTCAACTTAGATCCGGACATCTTGATATCCGTACTCACCTCTGTGCCTACCCGTGCAGGATCTTTGGCATCCCACTCTAAGGTCTGAATCATTTTGTTGCCCTCCAACCGCCATTTACCACCGTAAGAATTAACGAACTTTTTACCCGGGCGATCATAAACCGCTACACTAAAGATATTATCAGTCACGATCATGGTCGCGCGTTGCTCGGCCGGGCCGTACTCCCAGGCGCCTTTCAGGTCTTTGATATCGATACTACTTTGCGTGAACGACGATAGCACAAATGACGCTATCAAAACGAACGAAACTATAGCCAGTAATTTCAGTCTGCTTTTCATAATAAATTTGGTTAAGATGGTAGAATTGGTTACTCGGGAAGCGGTATATACAAATATACTCAAAATTTCACGGACCTCCTAAAGGCCAGTAAAAAATTATCCTCCTCAAGATCAGCCTACTATAATTATTTTGTGCAGATGGTTTTGAATTTAAAGATGCTTTTGTACTTTTGCAAACCCAAACGCGAAAGTAGCTCAGTTGGTAGAGCACGACCTTGCCAAGGTCGGGGTCGCGAGTTCGAATCTCGTCTTTCGCTCCATACATAACGCCTCTTAGGAAACTGAGGGGCGTTTTTGTTTTATGGGGTTTGCGATGTGAGGCAGGCTGCGTATTTTAGCCGATATCTTATATAGCTCCATGCCCCTCCTCTCCTACATATCGCTCCCACCGCTACACGATGGTTACCTGCAAAATATCCCAAGCCTGAATAAAGGCCTGAATCTTAAGCTGACCACAAACGTCACCTTTTTGGTGGGCGAGAACGGCTCAGGCAAGTCGACTTTGCTGGAGGCCATTGCCGAGCAGTGCGGCTTTAGCTTGCGGGGCGGTAACCGAAATCATAATTTGGAAGTGGGCTGGCGATTCGAGGGCTATAAAACACCGCTGGCGCGTTATCTTCAATTGGGTTTTAACCCCAGACGGGTAACTGACGGCTTTTTTATGCGGGCCGAAAGTTTCTTCAACTTCGCGTCGTACATTGATGAATTGGCGCAGGATGATAACCGCATCCTGAAAGCATACGGCGGCCGTTCGTTGCACGAGCAATCGCATGGGGAATCTTTCCTGGCCTTGTTCAATAACCAGTTCGAGAATGGCTTGTATCTGTTAGACGAGCCCGAGGCGGCCCTATCCCCGGCTAGGATACTGGCCTTTATGTCGGTCATAAACGAGTTAGAACGCGGTGGGCGGGCGCAATTCATCATCGCTACCCACTCCCCTATGCTCATTTGCTATCCGGGCGCTACCACCCTGCAATTTGATAACGACGGCGTACGAGAGACCACTTACGAGGATACCGAACATTATTACCTCACCAAGTCGTTCCTTAACAATCCATCCACCTATCTACACCACCTGATCGACCCAGGCGAGGACAAATGATCAGTCCTCGGTATACCGCTCTATAAAGCCAACCAGATCATAATTGAAAGGAACTGGGAAATAATTACCCTCGGGTGTGATCAGAAATTTTGTAGGGAAGCCCTGCACGTTATAGGTCTTGTTCAGTTTATTATCGTTCATAGCAACAGGATAACTGTACTTGAACTCTTTCATATAAGCATCCACCTTCTCCCGGGTATCATAACAGGCAATAGTAATGATATCCAACTTGCCCGAAGCATCGGCCGCAGCCTTGGTGTATATTTTTTGTAAAGCCGGATGCTCTTCGCGACAAGGGCCACACCAGCTGCCCCAAAAATCTACCAGGATCCATTTGCCTTTTTGTTTTGTGGACGAGTATTGTACACCGTCGGTCTTTGTGACCGATATCTCGGGCGCTACCGGGCGGCCTTCGTTGACAGCCTTGCGCCAATAAGCAGCAAATGTTTCCTGCCCTGCAAAATTAGCAGCGTAGAAAGTAGAAAGATCTGTCTTACGGTCTACAGGGTTGCGTAAAGCCATCTCGGTCAGCGCGGCGAGGGTCTCGTCTTTGGTACCGTACTTTTTCAGGTGATCAACATAAGCTTTGTTAAACGTCTGCTTATCATTGTTACCAAATAGCATTTCTTCGTTACCATACTCTCCGCCAATGCCCATATCGTAAAAGTCGGGGCTATATTTAGCTGCGGCCTGATAGTATGACATAGCTGCTTTTGGGTCGCCTGCCTTTACCAGGCGTTCAGCTTTAAAGTAATTGGCCGCGGCGTAGATGTAGCGTGTCCAGGCGCGCTTGGCAAAGGCCTCTCTGGAAGCTGTCCTATCGTCGATGCTATTAATGACCGGCAATGTTGCCTTCATGGTTAACGCCAGCAGCTCATCGGCTTGCTTACTCAGGTCCTTATCATCGGCAATATCTTTGTACATTAACAAAGCATAGGTGCCGGTCTTATCCTGAAAAAGATCTTTTTGAGTTGCCTCCATCGCGATGAAAGACTGTGCCAGCGCTTTGATCTTGGCCTTATCCGCCACCGGCGAACCTAAAGCTAAGTTCAACTTATCTTTAACGCCACCCTTTACCGCTGTACCGCCTAACTTAGATACCTCGTCAGCTTCGGCCATTTGCATTTTTAAACGGTTTACGTTGGTCCACAAATAGATAGGCTTTGCAGTACCGCTGACGATGGGGTCTGCATCGGTGCTCATTTTATAAATGGTATTGTACATGGGCAACAGACCCTTATCCAGGTCTTTCTTCCAATCGGCTTTATTATCTTTTTTGGCTTGATCGGCAACCTTCTGCCTGAATACGTCTGTGAAATAATAGAAAATATCCGAATGGACCGCCTGCCTCAGGTACGATGCATCCTCGGATTTCTTAGCCAACTTGCGTGCGTAGAACAAGGCCGTATCGGGGTCCTTATGATAGTTATCAAAAAACTTGGTCCGGGAATTTACCGCGTCGGGATGAAGCGCCTGTGCCGAAGCATCAAGAATAGAGAACAAAGCAATAGGTATCGCAACAGCCAATAGCTTGGCGTTGATAAAGGAATAGGTAATTTTAAGCATACAAGTAATAGATATAAGTTGAGGCCGGGCATTAAAGCCCTGATAAATATAGCGGTTTCGACCGGGATAACTGAAGAAGGTTTAATGCGACGGACGATCTGTAACTATTTCTTACACCTTCGTCGGTATAAAATTAACGCGGGGTTAGATCAAAATGCACTAAATTTGATGCAATGGCCAATACTGTTCCCTCAACCGCGTCTAAATTACTGACCACAATACTGATCCTGTTGCTTGGCGTAGCGGTCATAATGGCCACGGCTTGGTGGAAAGGGCCTTCGTCATTTGTGTTTGCCTGGTGTACCCATTTTATGCTAATGATGATGGTGACAGCCGTGATCCAAAGCCTAAAACCCCGGCTAACCTCGCCTTATTACCAGTTGAAACCATTTGAGCAGGGCGGCAAGATCTACAAATGGTTCGGGGTGGATGCATTCCGTAAATTGTTGGTGATCGTCGGTTGGGAGAAACTGATCAGGGCAAGTAACCCGATATCAAAAAACACTGATCGCCTGCGTAAATTAGAATACGTTACCCGCCAGTCAGAGTTGGGGCATTTGGTGATCTTCTTCAGCGTACTAATGATGGCGATCCCGATAACCATCATGGACGGTATCAAAGGCGCGGCCGCGTTATTGATACTAAATATCATCCTCCATTTTTATCCCGTTATTTTACAGCGATAC
Organism: Mucilaginibacter myungsuensis; assembly: GCF_015222005.1. Classification (GTDB taxonomy): domain Bacteria; phylum Bacteroidota; class Bacteroidia; order Sphingobacteriales; family Sphingobacteriaceae; genus Mucilaginibacter; species Mucilaginibacter myungsuensis. The sequence goes on from NZ_JADFFL010000007.1 coordinate 96,132, forward strand.
AACCGACCAAAATATCAACGATTATTGGCCATCGCTATAAAAAAAGAAAGCACCCTGTAACAGAGTGCTTTCGATATCATATTTTGTTAATTTAACAAATTAGCTATTCTGGATAGAGCCGTTCAGCTCGCTTGCTGTAGCTTTAACTTTGGCTTTTGCAGCGGCAATGGCTTCGTGGCCCTGATCAGTGTAATCATTGATCACAGACCTTACCTGGTCTTTATAATCAGACACGTTACCGGCAATGTTATCATATTGCGAGCGAGCTTGCTCTACCACATTATTACTGTAACGACGGGCATCCTCGGCGGCACGTTGTGCTTTATCTCTCGACTTTTCGTACAGGTCAACTAAGTAATCAGAAACTTCGCCGCGTAGTTCAGTCCCTTTGTCTGATGTTATTAATAAGCTGATCGCTGCACCGGCAGCTGCTCCAACTAAAAGCGCTGCGATAAGTTTTGTTTGATCTTTCATATCTGTTTATTCTTTTAAGTAGATTGTGTTAAAAGTTCAACAAGATCTGTGCCGTTATGTTTCGGGAGCGTTAATTTTTACGATATTGATAACAGTAGAAATTAAAAACGCCCGGCCTTTTTGGGGCCGGGCGTTTAAAACGTTTTGTTGTACTTATTATGCTTAGATAACTTTTACATTCACTGCGTTTACACCTTTTCTGCCATTAACTACTTCGTAGTTAACTTTGTCGTTCTCGCGAACTTCGTCGATAAGGCCTGTCGAATGTACAAATATGTCTTGGGTGCCGTCAGCCGGTGTAATAAAACCAAAACCTTTTGTTACATTGAAAAATTTAATTGTTCCTTCGTTCATTGTATTGTATTATAAAAATAAGTGCGCAAGGTACGGAAATAAAACCGATAAACTCCAAATTTAAAATTGGAGGGTGGTTTTAAAGTCCAACGTCTCTTACGCTACCCCCCAAGGAAACTCGCCTTTAGCCGACATTTTTTTAAGGTTGCGCATTAACCGCTTGCAATTACAACCGATATCAAATAATAGCACCAACACAAAAGCGCCCGCCCATGCATAAAAAAATTTGTCGGCCCCGTAATAATAACCCAGGCAGATAGCCAGCATAAGGCTTGTCGCTCCCGTTACAGAATAATAGTTGGCTTGCTGCGACCTAAGAATAAAGCCCGGCCTAACAATAGCGTCCATCAACATGCTTCTGATCCCGTTGGGCAGCCAGATCACATAAAATAAAAGCTTATGCCACAACATCAGGTCGGTAAGATAGTACTTACGTGTATCCCGGTCTATCGCTTGCCGTTTAACTCCTTTAGGGTTGGCAAGTTCCACTTCGCGCACGCCGCGCGACAGCAACTCTTCGCGCACGATCATTACTGCTATGTCGGTGTAGTCGCTTTTATTGACCAATATTGTGGCCAATGCAGAAGATGTGTACTTTTGATATCGCTTGCGTAAACTTTCTTCGGTAACCATTGTCGTTACTTACCCTTATCAAATATCCAGCTTAGCCAAATAATCCATATTCTCTTTCATGCTATCAAAAGGGTTATTGGTGTACTCTTCCTGCTCCACAAAAAAGTATTTCAAGCCCGAGTCTTTAGCATGCTTTAATAGTTTCGGGATGTCCAGATCGCCTTTGCCAAACTCGGTGCTTTTGTGGTCTTTCATATCCTTTAAATGCCATAGCGGGAAACGGCCCGGAAAGCGTTTAAAGTAATCGAACGGATCTTTACCTGCGGTTACTACCCAGCCAAGGTCCATCTCCCAGCATACCAGCTTAGGATCGGTATTATTCAGCATTACATCAAACAATACCTGACCATCGGCCGTGGCAAATTCCTCGGCATGGTTATGAAAACCGAACTTAATGCCCGACTTTTTGCATTCCTCACCTGCCTTATTAAATATGTCCGATACTTTTTTGTAGTTGTCTACCGTTTGCCCCCAACTTGGTAAGGATGAGCAGATCAAATACTCCTGCCCGGCCTCGGCAGCTTGAGCCACAGTGGCCGACCAATCTTTACCAATACCTGTGTGGCCGCTGCGAACGGTCATGCCAAGATCTTTACAGATCTGTTTGATCTCGGCCGGTTTCAATCCGTAAAACAGTCCTTTACCACTGGCGGCTGATTCTATTTGTTTGATGCCTAACGCGGCTATCTTTTCCAGTGTACCCTTGGCATCAGCCATCATCGCATCACGAAAAGTGTAAAGTTGCACACCTACATTACTCACCTTTTTATAGTTAAAGGCCGAAGCCAGCGATGGCATCAACACAGATCCGGCGGCAAGCGCGCCCATATTCTTCAAAAAATCACGGCGGTTATTCATAACGGTAAAATTGGTTTGTGGCTAAGATATTGATTTTTTCAGGAACACCGCCATTTAACTAAATCGATAAAGCAAAATTTAATTACACTTATCCGTCATCCCGAAAACGTTTACGATTTTAGCAATGTAACAATTACCAATATATAGCCCCCTTATATGTCAAATTAGCTTTAACTTGCTTACGCGATATCAATTAAGGGAGGTATTACCCCTACCACCCGTGCCAAATGAACCATCAAACAACACTTTATAAACTAACCACTACCAAATTCTTATGAAGTTAAGAACCAACTTTAAGCATGCCGTAAACACGGCCTTGCTGGTTTTGCTTGCGGCAAGCGCAGGCCAGGCCCAAACACCAAAACGCACTCCAGCTAAACAGCGCGACGGGGCAAATATCCCAATGGCTAAAACCGGCCCGACCGCTGGTGGGGTATCTAAATATGTAAATACCTTTGTTGGGACCGAGGCCGTTACCGACCCTAAGATATTAGGTTACATTGCCCCACCTAACTGGCGGCCATGGTCGGGTTTGACCTTTCCGGGCGCATCCTTACCAAATGCGATGGTACAACTAAGCCCAATGACCAAGTACCAACCTGCAGGTGCGGGTTACGAGTACGAGGACGACAGCATCGTCGCATTTACGCATACCAACAAAGGCCATTGGAATTTGGGTAACGTGCCTATCCTGCCTATGTCTGGTTATCAGGAGGGAAGTAGGTTCGGTTCAAAATTTTCGCATAAAAGTGAATCGGCCGCGCCGGGTTTTTATTCGGTCTATCTGGATGATTACGGCGTGAAAGTAAGTCTTACCTCGACCTTACGCACAGGTTATCACAAATACGAGTTCAAAAACAATACCGACCGCCAGATCCTGTTCGACCTGTCTAAAGCGCTAAGCGGCGTTAACACCTGGAATATCGAGCAAGCCGGACAATATGCCGTACAAGGCTTTCAGGGTGGCGAGGGTATTTATTTTTACGCTCAACTAAATACCCCGATAGCCAAGTTGGACCAAAAAGATAAACGCCCGGTAGAGGAAAACCAACAAAGGAGAAATAACCGTGGCAATAATAACAAAGATGGTTACGCGCTGATCACCCTTGAGAATGGCAGTGCTGGACCTGTTGAACTAAAAATCGGTCTGTCATTCGTGAGCATCGCTAACGCGAAAGAAAACCTGGAGAAAGAATTGGCGGGCAAAACCTTTGAGTCGGTGCGTAAAGAGGCAGCCGCGACTTGGGAGAACCTGTTATCGTCTATCCAGGTAAAAGGCGGTACCGAGAAGAACAAGGTGATGTTCTACTCCTCATTCTACCGCTCCTTCTTATGGCCTGCTTTGCGCAGCGATATTAACGGCCAATACCGTAACGCCCGCCGCCAGGTGGATACTGCCGACTTCAGATATTACACCGAGCCGTCGTTATGGGATACCTATCGTAATAAGGATGTGCTGTTAGGCATGATCACCCCTAAGGTGACCACCGATGTGATCAAATCAATGAAAGATGTTGGTGAGAAGACCGGCTTTATCCCGACGTTCTTCCACGGCGACCATGGCGCGTCATCTATAGCGGGAGCATACTTGCGCGGTATACAAGATTTTGATATCAAGGCAACTTATAAGTTACTGCTACATAACGCCAATGTAGAAGGCCGTGCCCGCCCACATTTGAACGAGTACCTTGCAAAAGGCTATATTTCTGACCCCGATGTGGCCGATCCTAAAGTGGAGACCAAAGCCAATGCCGGTGTATCTAAAACCTTAGAGTATTCTTATGACGACTACTCGAACGCGCAACTTGCCAAAGTGCTTGGCGATACGGCTAACTACCGCATATTGATGGCCCGCTCTAAGAACTATAAGAACATGTTCGATAAGTCGGTGAATTTTATGCGTGGCCGTTTGGCTAACGGCGAGTTCATTAAGAACTTCAACCCGGAGTATCCTTATTACGAGTACATGTTCCGCGAGGCCAACGCCTGGCAGGTGTCGTTCTATGCTCCGCATGATATGCCGGGTTTGATCGATCTGTACGGCGGTCCAAAACCATTTGAGGCTAAGCTAGATACCTTCTTTACCAAACCCTGGAACCCGAAATACATCGCCCGTAATATCGAGACCTTCATAGGCCAGTACACCCAGGGTAACCAGCCGGACCACGAGGCCCCGTTCGCGTATATGTTCATCGGTAAGCCGGAGAAGACCCAAAAGCTATTGGATAAGATCCTGAACGAATTGTACGGAATGGGCCCTAACGGCAACCAATTGAGTGGCATGGATGATGCCGGCGAACTATCGGCCTGGTATGTGTTCAGCGCTTTGGGCATGTATCCATTCTCGGCCACCGATCCTAAATACCTGGTGACCGTGCCATTGTTCGACGAGATCAAGTGGCGCACCCCGCAAGGCAAAATGGTGACCATCACCAAGCCGGGTAAAGGCCGCACGCTAACCTCTGTAAAAGTTAACGGCAAGGTTAACAAGGATATTTTTGTATCGCACGATATCTTTAAGACAGGCGGTAACATCACGATCGCAACAAAATAATTGCAGTAAAGCCCCCTCGCGGGGCTTTGCCCTTAAGCCGTATTTGCTATATTTACCGCTTTAATAACCACCTATAAAAAAATGATGTTGACCAAAAAGGCCATAATTAGATCTACATCGGCACTGGCGCTAACCTCGGCGGTGTTGCTGTATTCTTTTGTGTTAGATGTCCCCAAAAAGCCGGACGAGAGCCGCTTTACCCCCGTGTCGCTTACGCAACCGGGCGAGCTGGATGAACCCAATAGTTTTGAAGTTTTAAAAGATGGCCGCGTGCTGCTAAGCGAGCGTAAAGGTGCCGTTAAATTATTCGACCCTATTACCAAAATGGTAAAACTGGTTGCCACCATCCCGGTGAATACCAAATACACCAGCGCCAAAGGTACGGTTACCGAGGCCGAAGAGGGCCTGTTAGGATTGACCGTTGACCCTGACTTTGACAAGAACCACTTTGTTTACACTTTCTACTCGCACGCTACCGAGAAGAAATTTCAACTTACCCGTTGGAAATTTGAGGATGAAAAACTGGTTGCAGGCTCAGAGAAAGTGATGCTATCCTTCCCTACCCAGCGCGAGATCTGCTGCCACACCGGCGGCGGTATGGTTTGGGATGCTAAAAAGAACTTGTACATAGCCGTTGGTAACAATACCGGTACAGCAGTTTCATCATCTACAGATGAGCGCCCTAACCGCGTTAGCTGGGATGATCAGCGTGGTACGGCTAACACCAACAGCTTATTGGGTAAGATCTTACGTATCCACCCCGAGGCTAACGGCACTTACACTATCCCGGCAGGTAACCTTTTCCCTAAAGGCACAGCGCTTACCCGCCCCGAGATCTATACCATGGGTCACCGTAACCCGTGGAGACCGACCATCGACAGCAAAACAGGTTGGTTATACTGGGGCGATATTGGCCCGGATGCTACCGAGGATACCGACATTGGTCCTAAAGGTTACGACGAGCTGAACCAGGCACGTAAACCAGGATTTTACGGCTGGCCATACTTTGTTGGGCCTAACGTACCATTCCCTATTTTTGATTACGTCGGCGGCGAGATGGGCGACCCTAAAAACCCTTTGAAACCGACCAATACTTCGGTTAACAATACCGGTTTAAAAGAATTGCCTCCGGTGGCTAAGCCATTTATCTGGTATCCTTATACGGTATCTACCGACTTCCCATTAGTGGGTAGTGGCAGCCGTTGCGCGGTTGGTGGCCCTATCTATCATAAAGCCGACCGTCCGTTAGCTAAGCGCCCTTGGCCTGCTTATTACGAAGGCAAATGGATAGCTACCGACCTGGCCCGCGGTTGGATCATGTCTATCAGCATGAAACCTAACGGCGATTACGAGAGCATGGAACAATTCTTGCCATCGTTCCACCCGATCGAGCCTATCGACATGAAATTTGGTCCGGATGGCGACCTTTACGTATTAGAGTACGGCAGTGTTTGGTTCGGTAAGAGCGACAACGCTAAACTGGTACGTATAGAATACAATGCCGGTAACCGTAAACCTATTGTAGCGGTAGCTACCGACAAACAAGGTGGTACCGTTCCGTTAAAGATCACTTTATCATCGGCAGGTACTTATGATGCCGATGGCGATAAATTACGTTACAGCTGGAAGGTAGCTGCCAAAGGCGGCGCTCCAAAACTGTACACTACCGCTAACCCAACTATCGATATTGCAAAGGCCGGTGTTTACACTGCCACACTAACTGTTACCGACCCTAAAGGATCGAGTAACAGCAAATCGGTACAGATCATTGCCGGTAACGAGGCCCCTGCTATCAACATCGCGTTGACGGGCAACAACTCGTTCTACTTTGGTAAGCCTGTAGGTTATTCAGTTACGGTAGACGATAAAGAGGACGGATCATTAGCTTCGGGTACTATCCCTGCTAACCAGATCGCGATCAGCACCAACTATGTGTCCGAAGGTTTTGACCTGGCCGAGTTGACCCAGATCCAACGCAGTGTGGACGCGTCGACCAAGTTCGCGGTAGCGCAGGCTATCATGGCTAAGTCAGATTGTAAGAACTGCCACAGCGTGAACACTGCCAACATTGGCCCGATGTTTACCGAGATAGCAGCTAAATATAAAGGCAACGCTGCCGAGATAGCCCGCTTACCAAAAGCGATCATCGAAGGCGAGAACGGCCGTTGGGGTAAACCTATCTCGATGCCATCGCACCCGAGTATCGCTTTAGCTGATGCTAAAACTATTGTTGATTACATTATTAATGTGGCCGACAACAACATTACCACGCTGCCGGCTAACGGCAATTACAAAGGCGAGATACCTGAAGGTGACAATGGCAAAGGTGCGCACGTGATCCGTGCTTCTTATACTGATAAAGGCAATAAGGGTATCCCACAGCAGACATCAGAGAAAACCGTTGTATTACGCAGCCCTAACGTATTAGCAGCTTCGGCACCTATCCTGAAAGGCGCAAGCGTTAAAGTGAACGGTGTGGATGGTTCTACCAACGTGGTAGGTAAGCAAAATGGCTACATCGCCTTTAAAAAGCTTGACCTGACAGGTGTGCAGCAGCTACGCTTCTTCGCTTTCGCTACTGTGTTAGAGAATAACCCGGGCGGCAAGATCGAGGTAAGGATCGACTCTCCTACCGGTCCGCTGGTTGGCGAGGTTGAGATAGAGCAGGTTGATGTGAAACCTAAAACGGTTGTTTACGCCAACACCGATGTGAAAGACACCGCCGGTCAGCACGATGTTTACTTTGTTTTCAAGAACGACAAAGCTAAACCGACCGACCCATTATTGTTATTGAACAGCGTAGTTTTCGCTAACGACAAAAAGTAAAAAAAGCGAAAAGCTATAAAGCAAAAAGCGCTGTCGGGTTGTCCCGACAGCGCTTTTTTTATGACCGCATTTAAGCGATCCAAATATTTTAAGAGAAATTACTTAACACGCTTTAAAGTACCGGTAAAATTAGCGCCCTGAAAGTTCACTGTTACGGCCATCTTATCACCCTCAACTTTACCCTTCACAAACTTAACGGCCATGCCGTTGTGGGTGAATTGTTTAAACATCACGTCGTTGCCGGTCACAACGCCATCCTTTAGTTTGATGTCACCTATCTCGCTGTTCACTAAACCGTTCACTTTAGCTTCTTCCTGTTTCATGTTCACGGTAATATCGTAAACCAGGGCTATAGTACCACTCCATTTGCCGTTAACGTCGGCAACTTTGTCGTCGGCGGCTTGCTTCATAGAAGTGCTCGAGATAAATAAGATCAGCAAAGGCAATAACAAATACTTCTTCATAAAAATGCTTATTTGTAGTAAGACACTATTTAACCCTTAACGTTTAATTAACCTAAAATATATAAACGATCGGGCTTCTATAAAACAAAAGCGCCGCTCCGGTATGTCCGGAGCGGCGCTCTAAATATTGTCAATGCTAAAATTATGCTTTAGGCAATTTCAAAGTTACTTTTTGAGGGCTACCGTTAAAAGTAGTGGTCAAAGTTAATTTACCCTCAGCGATAACACCTTTGTAAACAACCGGTTTACCGTTAAAAGTAGTAGTGAATGTGATGTTATCACCATCAACTTTACCTTCAGTGATCGCGTTTTTACCTAACTGAGCAGCTACGAATGGAGTGTAACCAGCGTCATCAGGATTTTCACCTTTAGGGTTGTTATCAACCAAATTGAACGTACCGGTCAATTTATCACCTTCAGTCTTCAAAGTCAGGGTTAAATTATATTGGCCTTCAACTAAACCTTTCCAGGCACCGTCAACACCTGCCGCTACCGCGTAGGCAACTATCGAAACTAATAAAACCGCTGATAATAGTACTTTTTTCATTATTGTAAGATTTGTTTTTACTTTCAGTTCTCTTGCAAATTAAACAATTTTTAAGCTAAATTATTGTAAAACTTTCGTTTTATATTGTAACATGCCTGTTTCACGGCTGGCTTCCGTCTCGGCTTGCACCGCCACTTTGGTCGGTTGCGCGCCGTTCTCTTCATATATCACGATCTCGTTCTTACCCGGCTTCAACCAGTTTTCGGGCAGATAATGCCCCCATATCCTGATCTTTTCAGGGTAACGACCAATGTTATGCCCGTTCAGCCAAACCGAACCGTTACTGAGGCTGGTGGTATTCACCCGCCATATAGTTAAAGACCCCTTAACCGCCGGAAGGTTTAACGTAGCGCGGTAAAAAGTTGGTTTATTTGCATTATTGGCCGATAATGGCTTCCATCCATCCGTACTATAAGCTTCTCCCTGACCACCTTTCATCCGCCAGTTCACTACCTCTTTTGGTTTACCTGTACCATCCGTTTTTTGCAATGTCACCGGGCCGACGATGCCTTTTATATCCAGCGTATCTATCCTGCCCACTTTAAATATCAGTTTGTTACGGCCAATGTGCGACATGAATACTGCCAGCGAGTGCTCAGTATTAGCCTTCAGATCAAGTTCGATGGTGGGTTTAAAAAGTTCGCTAGTATCGATGCGTTTGCCATCGAGATAGATCGCCCCGTGTTGCAGGGTATCCATCCGGCGAATGATCCACGAAAATTTAAGCAGATACTTTCCTGGTTCATTAGCTTTTAACTTAGTGCGATACCAGGCATTGGACGTAATATCGCCATCGGCGCCCATTTGCAGGGGTGCTTTTACTTGCTTCCACTTGCTGTCATCAAAGTTTGGTTGCGATGGCTGCGAGGCATCCTTTTGTCGCCAGTTGGTCAGTGTGATCAGGCTGTCTCGCTTTAATTTATGCGACTTGTCCACCATCACCTCAGGTTCACCTTTAGGCTGATATATAAACGTAGGGTAGTACGTTGCCGACTTCCATGGCCGTTCGGTTTGCAAACTGGTGATATTATTCTTGATCGTCGCCCTACCTGCGTAGTCCGGACCAATCACTACATCCGTGCCACTGCCATTTTCAACAAACCAGGTACGATCAGCCAATTCATTGCTGACCACAATTATCCTGACACGCTCCTCTCCTACGTTGAATATGTAATTTGAAGGCTGTGTGGCAGATACGGTAGCCTTAAATTTAACGTAGTCGTTATGGATCTTACTAAACCCAGCCCCGACCGAATATTGCAAACCTGTACGTGGGCGCAGGTATAATTCCACATCATTACCGGCTTTGCCTTGTATCACTAATGTTTTTGATCTGTCGGTATGCGATAGCATGCCATAGACATAAGCAGGCGACCAAGTAAGGCGGATATTCGGCGTAAGCGGATAGTTATTTATACATGGCATGATCTGCCCGGGGGCTAATTCGGCTTGGGTCACTGCGTTAAGATCGCCATCCTCGTGCGTGCGGATGGTAAATTGGTGTGGCACCGAATCCTGGTTATCAAAAAACACCACGCTGCCATAATGATTACTCTTACGGGAATTCACTTTAATAGCTGTGTCCGATGCATAGACGCGGGTATCGATGGTATTTTGGCTATTAGCCAGTATTTCCCTAAAACTATGCGCGAACCAATTTGCGCGTTTAAAGCTATAATACAAAGGACGCAAGTCTCCAGCTTGTCCTACAGCAGCCCCGTAATCATACGAGGCTGCCATTTCGCGATCGTTAAAGAACTCGAAGTTTGACCCTCCGTGCGCCATGTACACGTTGTAACCGTTACCGCCATGGGCCAATATCTTCCAGGTGCGGCGGTCATACAGGGTAGAATCATCGGGCTGAGGGCCGTAATTAGTTATCCAAACGCCCCAGTACTCGGTAGAGAACCATGGGTTAGGGCGGTCGGGGTCATCAAGGTTATCATATTCCGATGCCGGATCATTGCCGGGATGCAGTCCACTGAAAAAATAAGGCACTTGCAAGCCTAAAGCCGTGGTCTTGCTGATCAGGAACTTAAAATAATCATTCGGTACGATGGTACCCCAGCTTGCCCGGTGTTCGTTCTCTAACTGCACCATAATTACCGATCCGCCACGGTGTACCTGGTTCTTGGCAACGATCGGCATCAGCCTGTCAAAAAACTTACCTACTGCCACTTTAAACTGCGGATTATCCTCGCGCACTTTCATCCCCGGTTTAAATTTTAGCCATATAGGGTAACCACCCATGCTCCACTCGCCGCAATAATACGGGCCAACACGAACGATGGCATACATGCCCATACTTTTTACCAGTTGCAGATAAGCGTTCAAGTCATGATCGCCGGTGAAGTTGAACTGACCTTCTTTTTCTTCATGGAAATTCCAGAAGGTGTACATCTCCACCGTGTTAAATCCGGCACGTTTTAGGCGGGTCAACCTGTCCTTCCACAGTCCACGTGGTACGCGGGCATATTCCATCCCTGCCGATGCGATGAAGGCACGCTTACCATTGATGAGGAAACCCCGGGCATCATAGTTAATATAAGGTTTCGCGACTGCGGCAGCCGGGAAAATATGGTCATTTCGGGACGGTGTGCCTGTGCCGGGTTGGGCATAGGTTATCGATACCGAAAAAAAGATCAGTGTTAAAAGTATATATCTATTCAATTCACTTTTGATATTACAGATACTCATTAAGGCAAATTTAGGGATCCTGCTCTCCTATTAAAGCAAAAACCGCTAAGTGCAGCATATTGTTGCACTTAGCGGTTGATATAAAACGTAGTGTGTAGGTGTATACGGCATGGGTGCCTACACCGTATACACCTTTAAAACATTGACTATCAGACTACAAATATTCAACCCGTTCCTTGATAATATCAAAATTTTTTCATTAATAAATATCAACGCAAAAGATCGTAAAGAACAGGCCCTACCTGTAACTATTCTCTAACCAATCTTTACCCGGCAATTTAGGGAACGGTGTGTGCGGACCGGATTGGTACCAGAAGACCGTAGTAGCTATGTCATCCTGTAACGGGCGATAGCGACCGTCGCCGCGCCACCCAAGGTCCTGAATGGTCACTTTTAAATTATTTTCGAAACGGATGGGGTCAGTGATATGCCAGCGGTACAAACCAAATCGCTGGGCGGAATTATAGTTTCCATCGCCACGCACAACCTGCGGCATACCAGTGTACGGTCCGGTAAATTCTTTGTAATCGTTTACCCATTGGCCCTTGTCATTCTGTTGATTGGTGTGAAAATCATAGGACCCGCAAAAATAATCCTCGGTACCGGTGCCAACTATCGTGGCAAATTTATCATCGCCATCCATAAAGAATTTGATCTCGCCTTCGCCCCACCAACCGTTGTGATAAGATCCATAGGCCATATAGGTACCCACAAACTGTCCTTTGCCCTTGATGCTGTCAACCAATACATAGTCCTTTTTATACGGCACAGGGTTAACCCGGCGGAACTGCGCGTGGAAATAGCCCGCATCATCGGGGATCTTGGTCAGGGTATAATCTACCTGGTAATACAAACGCATGTCGCGGTCGTCGATATTCTCCATGGTGATCTTACATTTCTTGCGGAAAGGCATAGGCCAATAGCAATTGAAAGCGCTGCCCGGGTTCACCACTACAGGCAGCGAGGTTACCGGTGCGTAACGTCCTAATCCCATACAAAAGAAATCGCCCACGGGGACCTCTACCGATGGCGTTGTCTCGTCGTCCCAGTAAAAGCGCAGGATAGAGAAGCGCCAGTTGCCGGTCGGCGTCATCCAAATATGCTGGATAGCGCCGGATCCGTCTATCTCGGCAATAGTAAAGGTGGTGTGGGCTTTAATGTCTACACTCGGACTGATCTTCCAACCCTGCCCCAGATCGCGGGCAGGGCCCTGGCCCGTGCCGGTGGTTGCCATACCGCCTTTGCCTTTTTCACCTTTAAAATTTTCGGGGCTGATGGAGCGTGTTTGCGCGTCGGACAGTTGCCAGATGTTGCCCAGGCCAACATTGACACCATTAAATTTTTGGGCCGTGGCCGATAGCGTTAGGCACGCCGCCGCCAACAGCAGTAAAAAGAGCTTCTTCATAAAAATAGGTATTGTTTCCATCTAAGATACCTACTTGTATATACATCATCCAAACACTTAAAACAAAAAAAGGAGGCCGCCGTTACCGGTGCCTCCTGCTATTTTTATCAAAAGCGGATATTAAATGCCGCTTAAGCTATAACCATCGCGGTATGTACGTTTAACAAATTGGTTAACCTCGTCAACGTTGGTCACCTTTAAGTTAGCGGCATCCCACTCCAGGTTTACGAAACGTGCAGGGTAACGACGACCTTGCTGAACGCTTACACCTCTGATAGCCAGGTTACACATTAACATAGCTTCTGTCAACAAGCCGGCCTCAGACATTGGCGAGCTGGTTTTAGCGTTACCGTAACCGGCAAGGCAAGCCTCCACCCACTGAGCATAGTGGCCACCTGTGCTACCTTTTACACGATCATACTTAGGTTTGATCTTGGCTGCTTTATCCATCAAGCCTTCGCCTAATAAACGTGGCGCTTCAGCATAACAACCAGCGGTCATTTTACCTTTAGTACCAACAAACAGCATACCGCCGTCGCCAATACCTGCCCAGTTCTCTTCAGGCTCCAATTCTTCAGGGCGCGGAGGCAAGATACCACCGTCCATCCAGTGAACTTTTACCGGGCCTTTGGTTTTGTCTGATTTAGGGAAACTCATTACTGTGTAGTTGCTGCTTGGGCCAACATCTAACGAACCGCCGCCGCCAACACTTGATTGCACCGAGGTTACATATTTAAGACCCAAAACCTTCATTGGTGCATGCAGGATGTGGGCGCCCATATCACCTAATACACCGGTTCCGTAATCCCACCAGCCACGCCAAGAGAATGGTAACACATCGATACCACCCTGATCGCGACCGATCGGGTAAGGCCTTGCTTTAGCAGTACCTTGCCACAGATCCCAGTTAAGGGTATCACGCACCTCGCGCGACTCGGTAGGCCATTTCATGCCGTTACCTTGCGGCCAGATAGGGCGGTTGGTCCAGCAGTAAACTTCTTTAATGTCGCCGATCAAACCGGCATCATACCACTCTTGCATTAAACGCACACCATCGCTTGATGAACCCTGGTTACCCATTTGGCTCACGATCTTATACTTATCTGCCATGGACGACATCATACGAGCTTCGTAAACGTCGTGCGCCATTGGTTTTTGTACGTAGATGTGTTTTTTCATTGACATTGCCGCAGTAGCAACAACGGCGTGCATGTGATCCGGAGTAGCACAGTGTACAGCATCAAAGTTCTTGCTTTCCTTATCCAGCATCTCTCTGTAATCTACATAGCGCTTAGCATCAGGGTATTGCTTGTATGTGCCGGCAGCTTTAACCTGGTCAACATCACATAAAAATTGAGGTTTTGCTTTACCACTTTTAACAAACTCTCTTAGATCGCTCTCGCCTTTACCATTAACACCAACGCTGGCAATGTATAAAGTATCACTTGGTGCGCGGTAACCTTTACCCAACACAAAACGTGGCACAATGCTAAAAGCAGCAGCAGCAACAGCACCTGTTTTCACGAAATCTCTCCGTGTGGTGCCTTCTGCTTTTTCTTCGTTCTCTTTCATATAAAATTTACTAAATGATCTTACAGGGTGTAATAAATTGTTAAATGGTTATTCTGTGATCTCGCGGATCTTCATGTTCCTCCAGGCACTTGAACCCGGGTGTTCCTGAATAGCGATGTGGCCTTTAGCTACTTTAGCAAAGTCAGCAAATGTATTACCTCTAAACTTGCTATTAGCGATCAGTTTGTTCCACTCCTCGCTGCCAATAGTACCTTCGTAGGTAGTGATACCGTTAAGCACTAATTTTAAGTGGCCTTTGTTTTGAATGATCTGAACCTTGTTCCACTCACCTACCGGTACCGGTTTAGATACCGATGCATCACCGGCCATGTCATATAAACAGCCTGCTAAGTGGTTCTCTTTTTTATTGTCCTCGGCATCAATGTTGTCTAAAACTTGCATCTCCGGACCGGTTTGCCAGGTAGCGCCGTATTTTGCAGACTCCTGCACGTCGAAAATAATACCCGAGTTACTGCCTTTTTCAACTTTCCACTCCAGGTTAAGCTCGTAGTTCTCGTACTCGCCGTTGGTCACTAAGTCGCCACCACCTTTTTTCTCATACTGATCAAAAATAATGGTACCATCTTTAACTTTCCATTTGGCACCGGCAGTGTCTTTTTTAAACGTGTGCCAGCCCGCAAGGGTCTTACCATCAAAAAGTAATTTCCAACCTGCTTTTTGCTCTTTCTTGGTCAGAGTGTTCGGTTTCTGCGCTGTGGCAGTTTGGTGCATGAAGGCCAAAGCCAGCACGCCGATAGCATAAATTTTCATTTTTTGGTTTTAAGAGTGGTCGCCACCCGGTTTACTATTGGGG
Organism: Mucilaginibacter myungsuensis; assembly: GCF_015222005.1. GTDB lineage: Bacteria > Bacteroidota > Bacteroidia > Sphingobacteriales > Sphingobacteriaceae > Mucilaginibacter > Mucilaginibacter myungsuensis. The sequence continues at coordinate 111,330 of NZ_JADFFL010000007.1, forward strand.
AAAAACAAATATTCTGAATATAGTCCAATTTTGCAACATCAGTTTCAAGAATTAATATTTTGTTTTTAAAATATTAAAATTCCTCTGACGCTATCGAACTATATCTAAAACACCGGTAATTCCATTAGATCGATCCAACTAAACTACTGAAAAATATGCGTGATGATGGCCTAACTTCTGTAAAGATCTTGATACCGACATATTAAAAAACAGTAAGGAACTTTTAACGTATCTTTAAATGCCTGATATGCACGGCATCGGGAACGTTTGCATGTTTTATCTGCCGCGGCTCTTTTTTAAAACGCTGATAATTTTGATCTTGGCACTAAAATTACCCCGCTTTACAACAGGTTAATTTTTACCATACAAGCCAGTATTTCACACCTTTTGAACCATGAAGAAACTTTTACTACAAGTACTTGCCTGCTGCATTGTCTTTGGCGCATCGGCGCAATCTACGGTGATCAAATACCTGTCGGGTACCGATAAGGACCACACCGTGTTGTGGGACTTTTACTGTACCGCCGGCCGCAAAAGCGGCGAGTGGACCAAGATCCCCGTTCCGTCTAATTGGGAACTTCAGGGCTTCGGCGCCTACAATTATGGCGGCGATAAAGACAAAGCCAGCGAGCAGGGCCAATACAAACACCAATTTAAAGCCGGCCCATGGAAGGGCAAACGCGTATTCATTGTGTTTGAAGGATCCATGACCGATACCAAGGTATTGATCAACGGTCAGCAAGCCGGCCCTATCCATCAGGGCGCCTTTTATCGTTTTAAGTATGACATCACAGATCTGGTAAAACCCAATGCCAATAATTTACTTGAGGTTTTTGTAGATAAAATGTCGGCCAATAAAGGCGTGAACGATGCCGAACGCAACCGAAGCGATTTTTGGGTGTTCGGCGGGATCTATCGCCCGGTGTATCTGGAGATAACGCCGGATACTTATATCGACCGTATGGCCATCAACGCCAAAGCCGACGGTTCTTTTTATGTAGATGTTTATCATCAGAACCTGAAACAAGGCGACGTGATCGAAGCCCAGATCCAAAAACTGAACGGCTTGCCGGTTGGTAAACCATTCTCGGTAGCGGCCGATCCGGCAACCGACCATGCTACTTTGACGGCCAACATTACCAAGCCTTTATTATGGAGCGACGAGTTCCCTAACCTGTATAAGGTAGCTATCACTGTAAAAAATAAACTGAAGGTGATCCATACTACCAAGCAAAAATTCGGTTTCCGTACGGTGGAGGTACGCCCGGGCGACGGTTTGTATGTGAACGGCGCACGGACCGTTCTTAAAGGAACCTGCCGCCACAGTTTTTGGCCGGAGACAGGCAGGACGCTAAGTTACGACCTGCAGGTGAAAGACGTGAAGTTGATGAAGGAAATGAACAACAATGCGGTGCGGATGTCGCACTACCCTCCAGATCAGGAGTTTTTGGATGTTTGTGATTCGTTGGGTCTGTACGTTTTAGACGAGCTGACCGGCTGGCAATCTAAATACGATACCCTGGTTGGCCGCAAATTAGTGAAAGAATTAGTGGTGCGCGATGTTAACCACCCCTCTATCCTGTTTTGGGATAACGGCAACGAGGGTGGCTGGAACAAGGCCTTGGATAATGATTACGCCCTTTACGATCCGCAAAAACGAAATGTATTACACCCATGGGAAACCTTTGGTGATGTGAATACTAAACATTACCCTGATTACGCAGGCATTATGCGTACCATTAATGCCGGCAAGGATATTTTTATGCCGACCGAGTTTATGCATGGCCTGTATGATGGCGGCATTGGTGCTGGTTTAGAAGACTTTTGGCGCGAGATGTACAAGTATCCGCACCTGGCCGGTGGTTTCCTTTGGGCTTTTGTGGATGAAAGCGTGATCCGTACCGATAAGAATAACACCTACGATGGCACCGGCAACCGCGCCCCCGACGGCGTGCTTGGCCCGCACCGCGAAAAAGAAGCAAGCTTTTATACGGTAAAAGAATTATGGTCGCCGGTTTATATTAATACCCAACCGTTGACCGATGCCTTCGATGGCAAGATAGAGGTAGAGAACCGTTATGCGTTCACCAAGCTAAGTCAGTGCAAGTTTAAATGGCAATTGGTGAAGTTACCGGCAGCGCAGGGTGTAGCAAAGAAAACTTTGCCGATCACCGGCATCCCTACCCCACTGGAATTAGCCCCTGGTGCAAAAGGTATGCTTGATCTGAAATTACCTGCCAACTGGAAAAATAACGACGCGCTTTACCTGACCGCCTATGGCCCTAAAGGCGAAGAATTGTTTACCTGGAGCTGGGCGATCAAGTCGCCTAAAGAGGTTGTTAAACCTGCTATCGCGATAGCGAAGTCGGCTATCAATATTTCTGAAGTAGCGAACGAACTTATTGTGAAATGCGATGGTATCCGTTATTATTTCAGTAAAGCCAGCGGCTATTTGGTGAATGTTATTAAAGGCAACACCGACATCTCCCTATCAGGCGGGCCATCATTGGCTGGTGTAGAGACCAAGTTGAAAGACTTTACTTTTGAGGACGAAGGCGACCAATACGTTGTAGAAGCCGAATATGAAGGCGGAGCGGAATTTAATGTTAAATGGACCTTTGCATCGGGCAAATTACCCAAACTGGAATATAGCTACGCCCAGACCGGCGACGTGGACTTTATGGGTATCACTTTTAACTATCCCGAAGCTAAAGTTACGGGCGTTAAATACTTAGGCCGCGGCCCGTACCGGACCTGGAAGAACCGTGTCCCTGGTCAGCAATTTGGCGTGTGGAGCAAAGATTATAACAACACCATCACCGGCGAAACCTGGGGCTACCCCGAGTTTAAAGGCTTCCATAGCGAAGTGAATTGGGCTACCATCGAGAACAAGGAAGCGCCGTTCACCGTTTACACCGACGATAAGAATATGTACCTGCAACTGTACCAACCTGCTCGCGAGAAAGACCCTATGGCTAACAATAGTGTGGAACCGCCGTTCCCTAAAGGCACTATTGGTTTCCTGAACGGTATCAGCGCTATCGGTACCAAGTTCCAGGCAGCTAAGGCTATGGGGCCACAAAGCCAAAAATATCACTTGACCGGCGAGACCATCAGCGGCACGCTTTGGTTCGATTTTATCCACTAACAGATCACAGTTCATATCAAATGAAATTATCATCAACCTTAAAAATAGCCGCCATAGTTTGCGGCATGGGTATGGCGGCGTTCACGCTATCGTCGTACATATTAGATAAGCCTGCAAGAAAAGTTGCCGATCCGGCGGCTATCACCCTTAAAGCCCAAAAGGTAGCCGACGGGTTAGAAGCCCTGACCGATATGGCTTTCCCCGGCAACGGCGAGACCTGGATACTGCAACAGAATGGCGTGATCTTATCACTCAAAGATGGTAAAGTAAACGCTGAGCCTATCGCTGACCTGCGCAGTAAGGTAAAAAAGATAAACAATGGCTACGAGGAACGCGGCTTGTTGGGTATTGCCTTGCACCCGCAGTTTAAAAGCAACCGTAAGTTCTACATTTTTTACAGTCGCGATGCCGAAAAGAAACCGGGCGTGCGAATAGACCACACCGATGTGGTAGCCGAATATGTTTTACCAGCATCAGGTCAAGTTGATCCAAACTCTGGCAAGATCATTATGGCCTTTGATAAACCCGACGGCAACCACGATGGCGGCTGTGTAAAGTTCGGGCCGGATGGTTACCTGTACGTCTCTTTAGGCGATGGCGGCGGTCAGCACGATAAGCATGGCACGATCGGCAATGGTCAGGACATGAATACGCTATTGGGTAAGATATTACGTATCGATGTTAACTCGGGCGAGCCTTATAGCGTACCGAAAGATAACCCATTTGTAGGTAAAGCCGACCACAAGCCCGAGATCTACGCATCAGGTTTCCGTAACCCGTATCGCCTGTCTTTCGATAAGGCCAGTAAACAAATGTTCGTAGGCGAGGTAGGTCAGGATCTATGGGAAGAGGTAGACATTGTGACCAAAGGTGGTAATTACGGCTGGCGTGTTTTGGAAGGTGCACATTGCCACAATTTCACTAACACACCCGAAACAGGTTGCAAGATAGACGGTATGATCATGCCAATACACGAGTACAGCCACCGCGAAGGCGTATCCATTATGGGCGGTTTTGTATATAACGGTAAAGGCGTACCGGCGCTTAAAGGCAAATACTTCTTCGCCGATTGGACGGGCCCGATCTGGTACCTGCAAAAAGAAGGCGCTAAATGGCAGCGCGGCAATATCAGCCTGAAAGATATCCCCGCCAACCAAAAGATCACCGGCATTAGCGAGGACGAGAACGGCGAATTATACGTACTGACCAACCCAGATACCGGCCCGGGCAATAACAAATGCGCTATCTATAAAATGGTGAATAATTAACAAATGCAGGTTGCTTTTAACCACTAAGCACGCAAAATTTTTACAAATGGCACAAAGATACGTTGCTGATATGCAAAGCGTTGTGCCTTTGTGTTTTACACCCTTTGTACACTTCGTGGTTAATTTTCGATATCAACATATAGGCAAACAAAAACGGCGCGTTACCAAAAGTAACGCGCCGTTCTGTATATATGACCCGAACGCTTATTTAACTGAAAGGATATATCTCACCATTTTTTTAGCGTCGGCAGTAGACAAGTTAGGATGAGCTGACATTGGTACTGCGCCCCAAACACCGCTACCGCCTTCTAATACCTTTTTAGCAAGCAAGGCAACATTAGCGTCGGTTGGTTTGTATTTGGCAGCCACGTCTTTGTAAGCAGGGCCAATAATTTTAACGTCTAATTTGTGGCAAGTTAAACAGTCAGATTTTGATATCAGATCCTGTCCTGCTGCAATATCAGCCGCGCTCGATTTACCCGCAGGTGCTTTTTTAGCCGGAGCTTTTTTAGTTTGTGCTGATGCTGTATACATAACGCCTGAAATAGCAGTAAAGGCGATAGTGAATAATAATGCTCTAAATTTAAATTTCATGGTTATTTTTTTTGCAAGTATAATTTTTTCAACTGTAAAAAACGATGACAATGCTGTTACAAAAGCATTTTTATTTAAAAAACTTTGTGTTTATCATCAGCATTTTAAGAACAGCAGCCCTTTATTAAAATTGTCCTAATATCCGGCAGATGTATTGACTCGGAATTGGATCAAAAGTTTAGATCCGATCTTATTTTTTCTTACTACACAACAAAATGGCTAGCCTGACGCGCCCTTCCGTACAGTTAGCTGGCTGCCTGTTAAGTAAAAAGGGCAGATCACAAAAACGGCCTTTGGATAAAAGTCCAAAGGCCGTTCAATATAATAGCGTGCATAATGAGCCTGTCGAACCATGGTACGATGTCATCGCAAAAATGCATAGCAGATGAGCACACGCTCACCCTTCGACAAGCTCAATGGGACACTCCCCGTTTTATGTTATTTATTACTTCAGCAGATCAAATCTATCAGCGTTCATCACCTTGTTCCATGCAGCAACAAAATCCTTAACAAATTTACCTTGCGCGTCCGAAGCGGCGTACACCTCGGCAATGGAACGTAACTCGGAGTTTGAGCCGAATACCAGGTCGGCACGGGTGCCGGTCCATTTCAGTTCGCCGGTGGCGCGATCGCTGCCTTCGTACAGTTCGCGGTCTTGCGATGCGGCTTTCCAGGCGGTGCCCATATCCAGCAGGTTGATAAAAAAATCGTTGGTCAGCTGGCCCGGGCGATCTGTGAATACGCCGTTAGCAGAGCCATCATAGTTGTTACCCAGCACACGCAAGCCACCAACCAGTACGGTCAGTTCAGGAGCGGTCAGGGTCAGCAGGTGGGCTTTGTCTATCAGTAATTCTTCTGTCGATACAGAAACTTTGCCTTTACGATAATTGCGGAAACCATCAGCGACAGGCTCCAGGTAACCGAATGACTCCACGTCGGTCTGTTCCTGCGATGCATCAGCACGACCTGCCGTGAACGGAACGCTTAGCTCCTGCCCGGCATCTTTAGCGGCCTTTTCCACAGCGGCGTTACCTGCCAATACAATGATATCGGCCACGGATATTTTTTTACCGCCGTGCGTTGTATTGAACGATGATTGGATCCCCTCCAACACGCCTAATACCTTTTGCAGTTGCGACGGGTTATTAGCCTGCCAATATTTTTGCGGGGCCAAACGGATACGCGCACCATTAGCGCCACCGCGTTTATCTGAACCACGGAAAGTTGATGCTGACGACCAGGCGGTTGATACCAATTCCGCAACGGTTAAGCCGGACGCTAATATTTTCGACTTAAGATCAGCTATATCGGCATCATCAACTAATGCATGATCGACAGCCGGGATCGGGTCTTGCCAAAGCAGTTCTTCCTCCGGTACATCCGGGCCAAGGTAACGGGCTTTAGGGCCCATATCGCGGTGCGTTAGCTTATACCAGGCACGGGCAAAAGCATCAGCAAATTGGTCCGGGTTATCTAAAAAGCGTTTTGATATTTTACCATAAGCCGGGTCGAATCTTAAAGCAAGGTCGGTGGTCAGCATGGTTGGCAGGTGCTTTTTACCACTGTCGTAAGCATCAGGGATTATCGCTTCAGCATTTTTGGCTACCCATTGGTGTGCACCAGCCGGGCTCTTTGTTAGTTCCCAATCAAAAGCGAAAAGGTTCTCAAAAAAATTATTGCTCCATTGGGTCGGCGTAGTGGTCCAGGTCACTTCCAAGCCGCTGGTAATGGTATCAGCACCCTTACCGGATGCGTATTTATTATGCCAGCCAAAGCCTTGCGCACCAAGGTCGGCAGCCTCAGGCTCTTTGCCCACATTATCAGACGGTGCCGCGCCGTGTGTTTTGCCAAAAGTGTGGCCACCTGCTATCAGTGCTACTGTCTCCTCGTCATCCATTGCCATGCGGCCGAAAGTATCGCGGATGTCTTTAGCCGCCATGATCGGGTCGGGGTTCCCATCGGGACCTTCGGGGTTAACGTAGATCAAACCCATTTGCACAGCAGCAAGTGGTTTTTCCAGGTTACGTGCATGTACATGGCCATCGGCATCATCGTCAGACACCAATACACCCGGACCTTGGACACCTTCAGAGCCACCAGCGTAGCGTACATCGCCGCCCAGCCAGGTAGTTTCCGAACCCCAGTAAACCGATTCATCGGCTTCCCAAACATCGGCACGGCCACCGGCAAAGCCAAAAGTCTTAAAGCCCATGGATTCCAGGGCGATATTGCCGGTCAGGATCATCAGATCGGCCCACGATATTTTGTTGCCATATTTCTGCTTGATCGGCCAAAGTAAACGACGGGCTTTATCCAAGCTCACGTTATCAGGCCAGCTATTCAACGGGGCAAAACGTTGAAGACCGGCACCACCGCCACCACGGCCATCGTGCACGCGGTAAGTACCGGCACTGTGCCAGGCCATGCGGATGAACAAGCCGCCGTAGTGACCAAAATCGGCAGGCCACCAATCTTGTGAGTCGGTCATTAATGCATGGAGGTCAGTTTTTAAAGCTTCAAGGTCAAGACTTTTAAATGCTTCGGCGTAGTTAAAATCCTTATCCATTGGGTCGGACAGGGCCGAATTTTGTCTCAGGATGTTCAATTTAAGCTGATTAGGCCACCAATTGTGGTTACGCGTGCCGCCACCGCCGGTATTGTGTTTCATACTACCGTTGTGGAACGGGCATTTACTGATGTCGTTCGATCCGTTTTCCATATTTAAAGTTTATTAGTTGTCTGTTCAATGCCGCGCCTTAGGCTGCGCAACAATGTAAAGTTAGAAGATAATTCAATTACGATCAAATCAATTAACTCTATAATGGATAGGTAAAAGTTATATGATGTTTGGAGGAAATAGAAAAAGGTGAAAGGTGAAAGGTGAAAGGTGAAAGGTGAAAGACCTTCATCAAGCGTTCGCTTGATGAAGGTCTTATATAGTTCGTTTATCGTAAGTGTGGACGCTTACAATTTTTCGCTTCAAGCGTGGACGCTTGAACTGGCGGGGCCGGCTGAATATTTAAAGTCTCGCTTCCCCGCTTGAGCGGGGAGACTTGGGTTTTCCTTCTCAAATGTGTGGACACTTAGATAGGCAGATCTCATCATTGTTTCGACTTTAACGCCTTCGCGATAGCGGCTTGTGCCAAAGGTTCCATGATCTTGTAACCAGCCAAATTTGGGTGTACGCCGTCATCGGCGATGGCTTTTGGCAGGCCCTGGTTTTCGTCGACCATTGTGGTGAAATAATCAAGATAGATGAATTTATTTTTTTCGGCGTAGGCTTTGATCATATCGTTCAGCGCTTTCACCTTAGGTTTGGGGTCGATGCTTTGCTTCCATGGGAAAGCGGCGGCTGGCAACACTGATGCCATAACTACCTTGATCTTATTGGCGCGGGCCAATTCGGCCATGGAGGCCAGGTTGCCCATTACGTCTTCCAATTTAGATGGACCATTATTTTCGGCGATATCGTTGATGCCGGCCAATATCACAACCACTTTGGGTTTCAGGTTGATCACATCCGGGCGGAAACGGATCAGCATTTGTCCGGTAGTTTGTCCGCTGATGCCGCGGTCGATATAGTTGTTGTTCTTAAAAAAGTCGCCGTCGTTATTGATCCAAAAATCGGTGATCGAGTCACCCATGTAAACTACGCGGGTCTCATCTTTTACCGGTTCGGATAAAGCGGCATTTTGTTTTTCGTAACGGCCAATGCCGGGCCAGTCTTGTGCTGTGGCGAATTTGCCAAGGAGTAATGAAAAGATCACAGCGATATAGTATTTCATGATGGTGCAATTTAAGAAAATATTGTGGGAGATGCAGAGGGCAACAAACCCGGCATGGCGCTAAAAAGATCTGCTGCAGGCCTAAGTTCCTTATCCGGATTGCAGAAATAGATCTTTTTTAATGGTTTGAATTGCGATGTTTCTACATCTCTTTCTAATATTAACAAATGATTTATTACAAACTCTCTTTGATATTCTCGCCCTTTCAGCATCGACCAAGCATTTATAAAATCATCAGATAATAATCCTTTGGCTAAAGTGATATGTGGCATGATACGAGATCTGACTGATAAGTATTCATTTAAAAGTTCAAACCATCTCTTAATATAATCGTCAAGATCAAATTTAACGAAGATCATACCATTGTTAGGGAACGCTTCAAAACCATTTGTTCTTAACTGTATTGGAGGTAATTGTCTTAAGACACGTTCCATGTCTTTCAGATAGTTGGGAAACTGTCGACCACTACGAGGCTCCTCTGGCCTTATCGTTATATGCGCCTTTGATTTACGCGAATCAAAATCACCGATCAAAGTGGCGATTTCCGCCTTGAGGCCTTTTATATCCTTCATGACCTCCTCGCTTGGCGAGAGTACCATCAATACTAATATTTCCCGTTCCATACTTATCGCTAATTAATTTGGTTATCAATACTGCATCAATTTCTCCCCGAACTTAAAATCCTTATATCTCTTCCAACGCGACTGCTGCACGTAGGTCTCCCGCTCCAGCACGGTCAGTTTATCGGCAATAAAACCCGAACTGAACTTGCTTTGGGCGAACTTGGGCCACAGCAACTGAAATTTTTCGGGCGAGATATTTTTAACGATGGTGATGTGCGGGATGGTGATCTTCTGTACCATCCCCAAGCTATTCTGCACGGCTTTGAACCAGCGTTGGGTCTGCTCGTTCATCACGATACAAGCATAAATGGTGTAGCCCGTATCGCCATGGGTGAAGTATTTGAAGTTATAAACCTGCAACTGCATGGGCGTGATCATGGCAAGCTTCTCCCCTATCTGACTAATGCCGTGACGCTCGATATTGGGCTTGCAACGATGCCGATGGTTGAGCGATATATGTGCCGCCGAATCCAACCCGGGGAAGTTGCCGATCACCCTCGCCGACGCTCTTTTATAACGGCCAATATCATACATCAGGTTTTTGGGCAATTCCAGCAGCATTAGGTAGTCGGTGTAAGTTTCCATGTTGATCGCGTTTATCTCGGCGATAAAATTGCTAAATAAATTAGTATTTATCCAAATTTATTTTCACATTTGTGGTGTGGGAACCAAGCGGAACATCGTACATATCGACCTGGATACTTTTTTTGTATCGGTAGAACGCAAGTTCGATCCGTCGCTGATCGGCAAGCCGGTGTTGATCGGCGGATCGGCCGACCGTGGCGTGGTAGCGGCTTGTAGCTACGAGGCGCGCAAGTTCGGTATCCACTCGGCCATGCCTATGAAAACAGCTATGCGGCTTTGCCCCCATGCTACCGTTGTGCGGGGCACACATGGCAGGTATGGCGAGGCATCGCGCGAGGTAACACAGATCATTCATGATACGGTACCGCTGTACCAAAAAACATCGGTAGATGAGTTTTATATCGACCTGACGGGTATGGACCGCTTTCACGACTGCTATAAGTTCGCGGGGGAACTAAGGCAAAAGATCATTAGGCAAACGGGTTTGCCCATATCTTTCGGGATGTCGTCGGGAAAAACGGTTTCTAAGATCGCTACGGGGTTGGCTAAGCCTAACGGGCAATTGTTAGTGCCCCATGGTACCGAGAAAGCTTTCCTGGCGCCCTTGCCTATTAAAAAGATACCCATGCTGGGCGAAAAAACCTGTCAAAAACTGTACAGCTACGGAATCGAAAAAATAGCCGACCTGCAACGCGTCGACCTGAAATTTTTGAATGCCATATTCGGTAAAGCCGGACTTTACATTTACGAAAAAGCACACGGGATAGACCATGCCGAGATCGTGCCGCATTCGGACCGTAAGTCGATTTCTCAAGACCATACTTTTGAAAGCAATGTCACCGAGATACGCACCCTGGAGACCATGCTCACTTCCATGACCGAAGAACTGGCCGGCAAACTGCGCCGCGAAAATAAAGTCGCCGGCTGTCTGAGCATCAAAATACGCTTTGGCAATTTTGAGACCCATACCGTGCAGGAAAAGATAGCGCTGACAGCCGCCGAACATATCCTCCTGCCCGGCGTAAAAAACCTGTTAAAGAAAGCCTGGAACGGTCACCGGCCGATAAGGCTGATCGGTGTTAAGTTGAGTAACCTTTGTACAGGCAGTTACCAAATCAACCTGTTCGAGGATAATGAAGAGAAGATCAAACTCTACCAAGCCATGGATCAGATCAATTTCAAGTTTGGCGATAAGACCGTTTGCCGCGCCGGCGGGATGGAGATAGGGACACGGAACTTTAATCCTTTTATGAAGGGGTGAGGTTTATCAGTGGGTTACGGATTAAAGACTTGTTAGAAACCTTCTCGAATGCAGATAGTTACTCTATTTCAGAGTAATATTATTTTGAAGAATACATAACCTCGAACATCTAATTTAACTGGCTTTATATCAACTAATTAGATACATAACCTTATCTACAACATCATTTTGAACATATGCTTTCAAGCTCAATAAGGCAGGCATTATAGCTTTATGCTCTAAGAGCAGATCCGATGGTAAAAACATTTCGTAACTAAATGCGATTGTACCACCAAAATTACCCTACGTGATAGCTACTCTATTCAACCGTCCCCAATACCTCCGCATCGCATTTGTGATGTTGCTGGTGTTTTTTACGGGCAGTAAAATAGTGTCGCCAGTTTACAAAGTGGTAAAGGCAGTTTATAAAGAGGTTGCTGAATCGTCATCTGAAGAGGATAGCACAGAACGCCTGGCTGAAAAAGATATCACTTCTGCTCAAGCATTTTTCCAAAATCACAGTCGTGATCGCGTGCTGAATAGCGGTCTGTATTGTACAGCCATTTACCACGGCACGGCTTATAAAGCCAATTATCCGGCTGAACATTATCGGGAGATAACTTCTCCGCCTCCGGATCTTCCTTAATTATCGCTTATCACCACCCTGCCATATCTGCAGGGCAATTTTACGAATACAATTTTTTAACCCATCATTCATTATGAAAACGCTGAACTCTTACCTGAGTAAGTTAGGCATGCTGTGCGCTGCCACAATTATTTTATCAACATCGTGCAAAAAGAATAGCACAGAAACCCCTGTTATTCCTGATCCTGTTATCCCGGTTGTACCGATCGGTCCGGATGTAACTTTCCATGCTTTGGCATCTAATAACACATTGCTTACTTTCAACGGCAAAAATGTATCTACCGCTACCCAAACTACAGCTATAACCGGTTTAGCTACCGGCGAAACTATGTTGAGTATCGATTTCCGCCCGGCTACAGGCCAGCTTTACGGTATCAGTAATCAAAGCAAATTATATACGATCAACAGAACTACCGGCGCAACATTAGCTGTTGGCGCAGTATTGAGCACTGCTGTAAGCGGCACTGTTGCTTCTTTAGATTTTAACCCAACTGTAGATCGTATCCGTTTGATAACGTCAACCGGTCAAAACCTTCGTCTACACCCTGAGACCGGCGCAGTAGCCGCTGTTGACGGTGCTATCAACGGTGTAACCGGCGCAAGCATCCAGGGTGCTGCTTACACAGGCAATAAGTCTGGCTCAACTGCTACCACGCTGTTTGTGATCGACGTTGCTACCGATAAGCTTTACAAACAAGACCCGCCAAATAATGGTACGCTGGTAGAGATCGGTGCTTTAGGCGTTGATGTAGAGTCGGCAGGTGATTTTGATATCAGCTCTGATGGTACTGTATCGATAGCTGCATTAAAAGTTGGCGGCGTGACTGGTTTGTATAACATTAACACAACCACCGGTGCTGCAACCAAAGTGCAAAACAACTTTAGCGCAACCATCTTGGGTATCGCTATCCCGACCGAGCCTGTGGCTTACGCTGTAAACAGCAACAACGAATTGGTATATTTCAATCCAATGAACCCTGCTCCGGTAACTAAAGCTATCGGTGGCCTTCAAGCAGGCGAAACCGTTTTAGGTATCGATTTCCGCCCGGCTAATGGTGGTTTATACGCATTGGGAAGCACCAGCCGTATTTATAACATCAATTTAGGTACTGGTGCGGCTACCGCTGTTGGTACAAGTGCTTTTACAACGTTACTGGTAGGTACCGATTTTGGTTTCGACTTTAACCCTACTGTTGACCGTATCCGCATTATCAGCAATACAGGACAGAACTTAAGGGCAAATCCTAACGATGGTACTATTGCCGCCGTGGATGGCGCAATTTCGCTCGCAGCGGGTACCGCTGCCATAACAGGCGCGGCCTACACTAACAACTTTGCAGGTGCAACTACCACAACTTTGTTCGATATCGACGCGATCACCGGTCGTTTGTTTAGACAAGACCCGCCAAATAACGGAACCCTGGTTGACATAGGCGCATTAGGCGTTGTGGCTACATCTACTAACGGTTTTGATATTGGTGGCACCAGCGGTGTAGGTTACGCTTTGCTTACCGTAGGTGGCGTTACTAAAGTTTACACCATAAACCTTACCAGCGGTGCTGCTACAGCAGGCGCTACCGTTACAGGTAACTTCCGTGGTATGGCAGTTGGTTTAGGCTTCTAAAAAGATAAGATCATCCCAAAGATCAGTTAACAAAACAGCCCCTCAAATTTTTTGAGGGGCTGTTTTTATATTACCAGTTTCATCAGTTTATCAACCTGCTTGTCTTTACCCAGCATAAAATCGTGCTCGCCGAAGATCTTAAAGCCATGCCGCTGGTAAAATTTTATCGCTTTTTGATTGTGTTCCCACACACCAAGCCAAACGTATTTCAGCTTTTTGTCCTTTGCCGTTTGGATAGCAAACTCCATTAACTGCTGACCGATCTGCTTGCCTTGATGAAAGGAACTGACGTAGATACGCTCTAACTCTACCGAGGTATCATCGTTAACGTCCGTCTGCGCCGGGCCATAATTAAGTTTGATGTAGCCTACAATTTCGCAGTTGATGCAGGCAAAGTAGAATTCGGATGCGGGATCGTTCAGTTCTTCGGCCAAACGCCCTTCGGCAAATGCCTTAGTGGCATATGCTTCAACATCTTCGGGGTTATTAAGATGGTAAAAGGCATCGAAAAAAGTTTTTTTACTAAAGATAAGCAACGGTTCAAGGTCGGCTTGCCCAACCTTGGAAAGAGTGATATTTGCCCTCATATATATTATTCGAATTGCGACTTTAAGCGTTCCAATCGGTCGATCATTACGTTCAGTTTTTCCTGCTCGTGTTTAAATATACGACGTTTCAGATAAAAAGTACAAAACAATAGCCAGCCCGCCATAGTGGCATAAACCACCAGCTTACCGTAAATAGAATAGGTAGATAACACCTCGTACAAAAACAACGACAAGCCCAGGCTGATCATCAGCACATAAATATAGTAGAACCAGCCGGCCGTTTTAGATTGCTGTTGTTGGTACTCGTGCAAAGTATCCAGGTAATCGGTCGGACTCATGGTCGCATCGTGCTTGCTCAGCATGCGGTAATGGCGGTTGATGGTAGCGAAGTAGAACAACATGGTAGCCATCATAATAGAGATACCAATGTATGTAGGCACCGTAAATACAAAGAACAGCAACACCACCGCCGTAAAAATAATGAGCGATACTATGGTAATAATATTCCAGCGCAGCTTATTGGCCAGGCCGCTAACGTCTCTTTTAACTTGTTTCAGCACCTCGTCCACTGAAAGCTTGTTGTGCACAGGCTGTTCCTGCCACAGCGTCATGATGTGATCAAAGTCTTTCATGCTGATTATATAATTCGGTCAACTTTTGTTTAATACGGTGTATCTTCACCCTCAGGTTACCCTCGGATATGCCCGATATTTCGGCTATCTCGGGATACGGCACTTCATCTAAAACCATTGTTATAATTATCCGCTCGCTCTCTTCTAATTTCGATATACACTTATACAACAAAGCCACCTGCTCGTTCTTGGCCGAAAATTCTTCGGCCCGGGTCTCGGCAATGGTATCTGTCAACTCATCTTTAGCCTGACGCTTTTCTGATCTTAAATAGGTTAAACAGGTATTAACAGCAATGCGATAGATCCAGGTAGATATCATGGCCTGATTGCGGAACTTATCCAGGTTTTGCCAAACCTTTAAAAAAGTTTCTTGCAGCAGGTCATTAGCGGCATCACTGTCGCCGGTATAACCCAGGCACAGGTGAAATATTTTTTTGGAGTTAGCTTCAAATATCTGCCTGAAGACTACTTCTTTGTTTGCCACTATCAGTTAATTTTATGGGTTAGATGCAGGTGGTAACGGATTGTTACAGAGAATTTGTTTCAAACAGTGAACCAGCTCAGCTTCTCCTCTGCCTTTACTACCAGTTCATCAAACTCCTGCTGATGATCACCCTGTACATCCTCGTGTAATTTAGCGATCAGTTTGCCTATCTTTTCTATCTGACGGATAAATACCGTGCGCATTGGTTTGTAGCTGACCTTGGGGTTGACGTACTCGAGATAGTTATTACAGAAACCGATAAGCAAGCTGATCTCGACCGTTTTTGAACCTGAGAACCGCGATAGTTTGGTGATCAGCCTTAATATCTTACGCAATACTTTTAAAGCGGCAAAGGCTTGCGAGGGCATGATATAGAACATCATGCTTACCTCGTATTTAGATTGCGCTATAAAAGCTTCCTCATCGCCTGCTACGAAAAGCAGGTAGGCCAGCAGTTCTTTATTTTCTTTTTTATAACGGGCCAACCGCAATACCAGATCTGCCAGTTGCGGGGCAGCCAGGTGTTGTATCTCTTTTTTGATGTCGGCTAAGCCGTATGCGTCTGTCGCCATAAGTTCTATTGATGTTTTATCCCTTATTAAAGGCACTGCCGCTGCAAAATAGCTACTGCCACTGATAAAGGGTAAGGGGGCAAATTACTATTTGTAGCTTATAATATCGCAACTATCAACTATGTTTGAGTACACCAAAAACTCAAAAAACATGTTAGTAACAACAAGCACCAATTTAGAAGGCTACAAAGTGACCGATCAGTTAGGCGTAGTGCGCGGCATCACTGTTCGTTCGCGCGGCGTGGGTGGCAACTTTTTAGGCGGATTGCAGACCATCTTCGGCGGCCGCAACAGCATTTACACCGACCTGTGCGAACAAAGCCGCCAGGAAGCTTATGACCTGCTGATCCAACACGCCATGCAAGTTGGCGCCAACGCGATCCTGAGCATGCGCTATGATGCCAACGAAGTTATGGCCGGCGTGACCGAGGTTCTGGCTTATGGTACAGCAGTGAAGGTGGTTAAAAGCGAGGTATAATGACCTTCAAAGGGGTGTCATCTTGAGCTGGTCGAAAGGTGGAGCAAGGGCTTGATCTTAATGCATTACTGAGAAGCCCCACCCACCATGTTTCAACGCGCTCACCATGACACCCTATGGAATTGAGAAAACCAAGAATTCAAACCAATTACCTACCTTAGTCCCATCAAACTATTGAGGATGCTGAAAAACAAACTAACGCTTTATATTTTCATAGCACTGATACTTGGTGTTGTTGTGGGCTACGTTTACAACATGCAGGTAATTGAGCAGTACAATCTAAAGATCAACACCGCCGATGCCAATATCAAAGCTATCGACACCAAGCTGATCAACCTGAAAGACACCACCGTTGCCGAGTTTAAAACACTAAAGGCCCAACGCGTGGTAGAAGCCAAGATCAAAAAAGAGAACGACGGCATCCGCGAGGAAAAGCTGACCGGCTTTACCGTATTGAGCGATATCTTTTTACGCCTGATCAAAATGATCGTAGCGCCATTGGTGTTTACTACCTTGGTAGTGGGTGTGGCTAAAGTGGGTGATATTAAAGCGGTGGGGCGTATTGGTGGCAAAACCTTGCTTTGGTTCCTGAGTGCTACCTTGGTATCTTTATTATTAGGTATGCTGTTGGTAAACCTGTTCAAACCAGGTGTTACTATGAATATCCCATTACCGGATAGTCATTTAAGTACCGAGATCAAAAAGAATGCCCTGTCGCTTAAAGACTTTATCAGCCACGTTGTGCCGCGCAGCTTTACCGAGGCTATGGCCAATAACGAGATATTGCAGATCGTGATCTTCTCCATGTTCTTTGGTGTAGCTACGGCTGCCATTGGCAAACAAGGCGAGATCGTTGTTAAAGCAATGGACGCTATTGCCCATGTGATATTAAAGATAACTACCTACGTAATGAAGCTGGCCCCTATCGCGGTGTTCGGCGCTATTACGGCCGTGGTGGCTAAGCAGGGTCTGGGCATCATATCAACCTACGCCATTTTTATTGGCGAATTCTATTTCTCGCTATTCCTGCTTTGGGCGGTGATCATTTTTGCAGGCTTTGTGGTGCTCAAGACCCGGGCTTTGGATCTGGTAGGGAAGATCAAAGATGCCATGCTGGTCGCGTTCAGTACCTCCACAAGCGAGGCTGCGTACCCGCGTGTGCTGATCGAACTGGAAAAATTTGGCTGTAATAATAAGATCGTAAGCTTTGTACTGCCATTAGGTTACTCATTTAACCTGGATGGATCGATGATGTATATGACCTTCGCCTCTATATTTTTGGCGCAAGCATACGGTGTACATTTATCGATAGCGCAAGAGATAACCATGCTGTTAGTCCTCATGATCACCAGTAAAGGTATTGCCGGTGTGCCGCGTGCATCACTGGTGGTAATTGCCGGCACGGTAGCTATGTTCGGCATCCCCGAGGCCGGCTTAGGTCTGCTGATCGGTATCGACCCGCTGTTAGATATGGGCCGCTCTGCTACCAACGTGTTAGGTAATGCTATGGCTACAGCCGTTGTGAGCAAGTGGGAAGGTGAACTTGGTCCTGAGCAGATATTGGCTGAGGACTTGTAGTCCGAAAGACGGAAAGTCCGAAAGATAGAAGTATTGTCATTTCTGTTTTTCGGGCTTTTTTGTTGACCTTTATGTCCACCTCGATATGAATAAAAAAGCAATTTGGATCTTAACGAGCATCATCATCGTATTGATGCTGCTGACCATTTTGCAGGATTCCCTTTTCTCCCAATTCCACGCCACTTCTTTTTACCTGTCCGAGTCGTTGTTATTCACCTCGTTCTGGTGGATATTTTTGCCATTGCTGTATGCTCAATTTCTGCTGGCGCAAAATGTTGAGGTTAAAAGCTGGTCTTTTATATTGATGATCATTTTGCCGATGGTCTTGCATTTCCTAACGTTCCCATCCTTAGTTTGGCTGGTATCTAAATTATTCTTCGAGAACACATTCCGCTTTCAGATGACCTTGCGGTATGCCTTGTCGTCCTACCTCCATATCGTGTTGATGATCTATACCATACCTGTGATCGTGCTAAAGTATATCAACGCAAGAAAAACCGAAGACAAAGCGGCATCGCCCGAACATCCGGCAGAACAGGAATACTTACGATCCATATCAGTTACCGACGGCAATAAAAAGCTGAGCATCAACACAGCCGATATCCAATACTTCAGTGCCAACTCGCCTTACATCAACATTCATACCGTCCAAAAGCAGTACCTGTATAACGATACCCTAAGATCCATCGGCGTACAATTAAGCCCCGACTTTGTGAGGATCCATAAGTCTACCATCGTCAATATTAATTACGTGGATCACTATACCTCGCGACTTAACGGCGACCACGATCTGACGCTGAAGGATGGCACCCAACTGAGGGTGAGCCGCAATTTTGTGGCGACGTTTAAAGAGCGGTTGCAAGGTGGTCATCGTGTTGCGGTAGTTTAACATCGCGTCACCGTATTTTATTTGTCGAAGGCCGTCCGGCATTTCAGTTTTGTGGTCAAAACAAATGTTATGACCACAAACACCAAGATCATCACCTTTATTATTTTCGCGCTGCAATTCGCGTTTACAGGATGCAGCGGACAAGGCCACCAAAGCATCGACCCCAAATTAATGGACAATACGCCGGCCGAAAACTATTACCGCCCAAAACACATCGCCGCCCGGGATACCAGCCCCGGCTGGCAACAAGATGGGCAAAAGCTTCTGCTGACCGGCACGGTTTACAAACCCGATGGCAGAACGCCAGCCCCCAATGTGATCCTGTACTACTATCAAACTAATACCGACGGCCGCTACGAATACAAACCCGACGAACCATTAAACCTGCCACGCAACAGTTTAGGGCAAACCCACGGCTACATCCGCGGATGGGTAAAGACCGGCAGCGACGGTAAATATGCTATCTACACTGTTCGCCCGGGCACCTACCCTACCCGGTCAGAGCCTGCTCATGTTCACGTTACGGTTATTGAAACGGGCGCAGCCAAAGGCTATTATATTGACGACTTTGTTTTTGACGACGACATTTTACTCACCCGCGCTAAAAGGTTAAAAATGGACGGCCGTGGTGGCAGCGGCATATTAAGACTTGTGCAAAAAGGCGACCTGCATATCGGCGAACGGAACATCATCCTTGGGGCAAATGTGGCGGGGTACGCGCCTGCGAAACGGCCGCTTTAAAGTCGGGCAGGAACATTGGCGAGGATATGGTGTCATTTACCCCTTACCACGCCTGGGGCCCCGACAAGGGAACGCGTACCTGCCCTATATGCAAATATGGTTGGTACCATGGCATCCTGTATTTTGTGGGCGATAGCCCTAATTGGGCAGACATCAAAAAATGGCTGGCGTTTTTAGAGAGCGAAAGCATCAAACGGGAAAAATACCTGAAGGTGTATTTTATTTACGGGAACGCAAAAAACTACAACAAACAAGCCAGGGAGACCGAATTAGCAAACCTTGGCCGCGATTTGCAATTGCAAAAAGTTGCTTTAACGTTCGTGCCTTCGCTATCCGACAGGGGATCCGAGATCCATTTGAACAAGGTTGACCAAAAGGTGGGCAACACTTTTATACTATACAGACGCAATACGGTGTTTGCCAACTTTATTGATCTGCCTGCTACGGCAAGTAATTTCAGTATGATGTCGGACCTGTTGGATAAGAATAAGAACGAGTATTTCGACCTGCCGCAACCTGCCCACCAAAACTAAGCTGTCATCAAAAAACCATATCGTAGCCTCTCTTTAATTTTACCGTTGAAGTTAAGCTACGATCAATATCTTTGCAGGCTGTAAGGTCGGCATCATTAATTCAAATGGTTAACGACCGATGTATAATGACCCTTTATGGAAAATCGCGGTAAAAAGATCTTTCTTTTATTAAGTATTACGGTCCCGTTCTTGATCTATTGCATTTACTACTACGGCATGATGGTGAAGAACGCGCCATACAAGTTTGTGGAGTTTGATCATGTATCGATACAATGGGGTACCGGAGATTCTTTGTTGAATTACTACAACTCCAAGACCGGGAATTATCAATACCTGAACAAAAAAGATTCGCTGATCAAGACCAAAGTACCTTTGGACCATAATGATCTGCTATACCTGCACCGCAAAGCTGCCGATCTGGGCTTTTGGGATTTCCCGGCTAACGAGACCCTTGGCAAGGATACTACCTTAAAAGCCGGCCCTAAAACATTACGCTACATTATAGAGTTTGCGTACGAGCGCAAGACCAAACGCGTGGTATTCGACGCTAACTTTAACGGAAACGAGAAACTGATAGACGCCAACCAGCGTCTGATCAAAGAGATACAAGGCCGCATTGACGATAAAGAAGAGCGGTTGAAGAGGTAATTTCTTTGAGTCCGAAAATTGGGAAGACCGCAAGTCCGAAAGATGAATTGCATACCTCGCATCCTGCTTTCGGACTTGCGGTCTTCCCGACTTTCGGACTTTTAACAAAAACTTGTTTTTTGAAAAACTAAACTCTATATTTGCACCTCGAAAAATTTAATAACAAATAATTAATTAACAATGTACGCAATAGTAAGTATAGCAGGACAGCAATTTAAAGTTGCTAAAGACCAGCACATCTTTGTACACCGCTTGCAAGGAGATGAAGGCGCTAGTATTGAATTTGACACAGTATTGTTAGCAGAGAACGAAGGTAGCTTTAAATTAGGTACAGACCTAAAAGGCGCTAAGGTATCAGCTACCATCTTGTCGCATTTAAAAGGTGATAAAGTGATCGTCTTCAAAAAGAAAAGAAGAAAAGGTTACAAAAAGAAAAACGGTCACCGTCAGCAATTCACTAAGATCCAGATCACTGGTATCACGTTATAATATCTAAGGTTAAACTCGATCTTGTTTAATTACAAGTTCATAAAGACATAAAAAATGGCACACAAAAAAGGGGCCGGTAGTTCCAAGAACGGTCGCGAGTCACACAGTAAACGTTTAGGTATCAAAATTTTCGGTGGTCAGCCAGCAATTGCAGGTAACATCATCGTTCGTCAGCGTGGTACCAAACACAATCCGGGCCTTAACGTAGGCATCGGTAAAGATCATACTTTATTTGCTTTGGCAGAAGGTATCGTAACTTTCAAAAAGAAAGCTGATAACCGTTCATACGTTTCTATCTTACCTGCACAAACTGCTAAGGTAGAAGAGGTTGCAGCTCCTGCTCCTAAGGCAGCTGTTGAAGCTAAAGCTGAGGCAGCGCCTGTAGCTGAAGAAGCTCCTGCTAAAAAAGCTCCTAAAGCAAAAACAGCTACAACTGAAACAGAAGCAACCGCTACTGAAACAGAAGCAGCTCCTGCTGAGTAATTCTCTGCAGCACAGATACAAAAGCCCCGTGATATATTCATGGGGCTTTTTCTTTTACCGGTAATTTGGGCCGATACCCGATCAATTGATAGAAGCCGACACTATGATACTGCTTTAATGCGTTATCATTTTGAAAAAACATCATAAACATTACATTTGCCCTGCTATTTATGTTGATGAAAAAACTGCTGACCGTTGCTCCTGTTATGATATTGTTGGTTGCCTGTGGCGGCCCCAAAATGCCCGAAGGCCAAACCAAAGCCGAAACCCTGGTGAAAGACCGGCTGAAAGACTCGGCAGGGTACCAGCCGTTGGGGTTCGATACACTAAGGGAAGTGCATTTATCTTACGCTATTGACGAACCGGAAGGCCGCATACTCGACTCGATGGCTAAGGTATACATAGACAGCGCCCTCAAATACCGCAAAAAAGGCGACGAACTGGTGCTGAACAGCGACAAGGTAGATACCATAGCATATAAAAAATATCACATGCTGGATGCGGTCTACACAAAAAAAAGCGACAGTGTAGGGGCCGTTATATTAGAAAGAAGCAAAGGCTATGAAAGCAAAAGCTCGGCCTACAGCATCCTGCATACCTACAACGCCAAAGATAATGTAGGGCACGTTGAAAAACGCGTGACCAACTTTTGGCTGGATAAAGAACTCACCAAAGTACAACGCCAGCAAGCAGCAGAATAGCCGTTCCTCATCAGCACCAAAGCCGGCACTGCTATTGTGTTTCACAAATTACATTTGTACTATAAACTTTTAAGTTTATTTGTCATCTCTTTCAGTTTTAAATCACATTTTTGCAAAAATTATTATAAAATAAATGCAAAGTTATCAGGAGTTTCTTGACCTCAGCGTTGGCTTTCCCCAGGACGGCTTCGAGATCATTGACGATGAATTATATTTCCACGATCTTAATTTGATGGAAATGATAGAGACGTACGGCACTCCGCTGCGTTTCACTTACTTGCCCATGATAACCAAAAAGATACAGCAGGCTAAATTGCTGTTTCAACAGGCTATCATTAAAAACAATTATCGCGGCAGCTATAAATATTGCTATTGCACCAAAAGCTCGCACTTTAAGCACATTGTAGAAGAAGCGCTGAAGAACGAGATCCACCTGGAGACTTCGTCGGCTTTTGATATGCCGATGATCGATGCATTGGAGAAAAAAGGTCTGCTGAGTAAGGATATGACCGTGATCTGCAACGGTTTTAAAACCTTCCAGTACAAAACCTATATTATTGACATGCTGCATGATGGTTATAAGAACATCATCCCTGTACTGGATAATAAAGAGGAGTTTAACCTGTACGACGATGAGATAGAGTTGAAAGAGCCTTGCAACCTGGGCATCCGCATAGCGGCCGAGGAGCAGCCCGATTCGCAATTCTACACCTCGCGTTTAGGTATCCGTATGGAAGATGTGATCGATTTTTATCATAATAAGATCGAGAAGAACCCTAACTTCCAGGTAAAGCTGTTACACTTCTTTATCAACTCGGGTATATCTGATACGCCATACTACTGGAACGAGTTAGAAAAATACGTTACGCTTTATTGCAAATTCAAAAAAGTTAACCCTGCTTTAGATACGCTGGATATTGGTGGAGGTATGCCGTTCAAGGATTCATTGGTTTTCGATTTTGATTACGAGTACATGATCAACGAGATTGTGAGCCGTATCAAAGAGATCTGCGCCGAGCACGATACCATGGAACCGGATATCATTACCGAGTTTGGTAAATATACCGTGGCCGAAGCTTCGGGTATCCTGTACAAAGTTATCGGTCGTAAACAACAGAACGATCGCGAGCGCTGGCTGATGCTGGACGGTTCGTTCATCACCAACCTGCCGGATGTTTGGGCTTTGAACCAAAAATACATCTTGCTGCCGATCAACAACTGGGATTCGGAATACGAGCGTGTCAACCTGGGTGGTATCACCTGCGATGGTCAGGATTACTACAACCAGGAAGCCCACATGAACTCCGTATTTATGCCTAAGACGCGTAAGGTGCAATATTTAGGTTTCTTTAATACAGGAGCATACCAGGAAGTTTTAAGCGGTTACGGAGGCATACACCACTGTCTGCTGCCATCGCCTAAACACGTGATCATCCGCCGCAACCGCGACGAGACCTTCAACTTTGAGGTATTCGGCGAGGAGCAGAACAGTAAACAGGTATTGAAGATACTGGGTTATACTACTTAGTGATCAGTCATTAATAATATTTCAAAGTCGCTTTGGTTTCAGCCGGAGCGACTTTTGTTTTGTTGAGGCAATTATCTATTACTAAGCTATTGAAACTAAACTATCGTGATCAGCGTTCATTATCAACATGATATACAGAACGCTATTCATCCTCCTGTTGATAAGTACCAATGTTACCGCACAAAAGCGGGACAGCATATACACCTACGCCAACCCATCGCCTGATGGCACGGGCAAGTTTTATATGGGACGCGAAATAGCACATGTAATGAGTTTTGAAGGTGCCGACTGGTTGGAACGTGATACGCGTAATAAAGAAGAGAACACAACCTTATCTATAGCTAAATTGCCGGTCGGCCCAAACAGTGTGGTGGCGGATATTGGTGCAGGGACAGGGTATTACACATTCCGCATGGCACCCAAGGTTCCGCATGGCAGAGTTTACGCGGTAGAGATACAAAGCGACGCGTTGGCCTATCTTAATAAACGAAGCAAAGAGCTTAACATCAATAACATTACGGTAGTTAAGGGTAGTGAAAGGTCCCCTAACCTGCCGGATAACACCGTGGATCTGGCCATTATGGTAGATGTTTACCATGAATTAGCTTATCCTCATGAGATGCTGCAAGCTATCCGCCGGTCGTTAAAGCCCGAGGGCAAATTGCTATTGCTCGAATACCGGGGCGAAGACCCTGATGTACCGATAAAAGAATTACATAAAACGACAGTAAAGCAACTGATTAAGGAATTGAAAGCCAATGGTTTCAAACTGATCCAGAAAAATGACTTTTTGACCATCCAACATTTTTTAGTTTACCAAAAAAACTAAATATTACGACCATCATAATTTTTTTGATCGGTGAGCGTATTGATACCATCGATGCATCGCCTTAGCACACTTATCTTTCAATATTACCGCTCGCTGCTGTTCCATAATGTGATGTTCAGTTTGATGGTGGGTACGGCCGCTTACGCGATCGTGGGCAAGATATCGGCCGGGTTATTTCTGTTAGTCAAACTTTTAGGATTTTCTGCAGCTACGGGGCATTATTACTACATGTACCGTAAAAGCTATTACTATTACCACAATGCGGGATTGAGCGTTCACCGACTTTACCTGTACAGTTTCGGGCTGGACATCGGCATGTCGGCTATTATTTTCACCTTACTATTACTATGGTACCGCTCAGTTTAAAGGCAGACAGCATCACGCTGGAATTTAAAGGCCGCAAGATATTGCAGGATGTCCACATCGACTGCCAACAGGGCGAGATCGTGGGCTTGTTGGGGCGGAACGGTTGCGGCAAATCATCATTACTCAAGATCATTTTCGGGACACTTAAACCGATCTACAAATACGTTGGCATCAATGGCGAGGTGCTGCAGGATAATTTCAGCGACCGCCGCATTGCTTATCTGCCGCAACATAATTATCTGCCCAAAGGCTTAAAAGTTGATGAAGTAGCCCGGCTGATGGTCGGCCAAAACCAGTGGGGCAACTTTGAACGCCAGCCGGGCTATACCGACTACAAGAACAAACGCACCGACCAGCTATCCGGCGGGGAATTGCGCCGTTTAGAAATGCTGATGGTGTTGTACAGTCCGGCTGATTTTCTGTTATTGGACGAACCTTTTACCCATATCTCCCCCGTAATGACCGACTGGTTCAAAGAGCAATTACTCGAAGCCCGAAAGACCAAAGGCATCATCGTTACCGATCATCAATACCTCAACATCATCGACGTAAGCGACCGAATCGTCCTACTCAACAACGGCGTTACCAAACCTATCGTTGACCCTAAAGAATTGATGCAATACGGTTACGTTAAAAATATTTAGCTGACCGGTTAAACGCAGCATCTTGTTTCGTTGTCCTACCACCAAAACCTATTAAAATACCTACATTTACCTCAACCAATAACCAATTATGCTACCTGCTATCAAGCTTTTTATTAAAGCTGCCCTCCTATCCGTTTGCCTTTTGTTTATTGTACAAAAGTCGCAAGCGCAAACTAAAGACCTGACCATTAAAGGCAATATCAAACTGACCAAACAGAACGATGCCGAAATGGACGAATGTTTTTTCTGGTACGTGGATATCCTTTCGGCCAAACCGGTCATCATCCCCATCAGGCGGGACACGCTTGGTAATTATAAAGTGAGCGTCCCGATAGAAAGTTATCAGCAATTCTTTTTTGGTAAAGCCATGAATAATAAAGGCCAGGTTTATTACAGCACCGGGATGCGCTGGTTCTCATTCTTCGGAAAGCCAGGACAGACCATGACCATCGATTACAAACAAGAGAAGCACCCCTTTGATCTGAAATTTGCCGGCGATTTTGCCAAAGAGAACCAGCAGTACGAAGATTACGATAATGCCCTATCCGGCGGCACCAAAAACCTTTACGAACTATCGCAGAACCGCAAATTGACTCCCGCCGAGGTGAAAGAAATGGCGCTAAGCTCGTTCAAGGAGAAAATGTCGTTCAATAAAAAATATTTTGCTAAGCACCCTGCGCCCGAATTTGTGAAGCAACAAGCTTATTACGACGCGCTTTATAAAACCCAATCTGCCGCTATCGAGATCAACAATAACTCGCAAAACAAAGTGACCGAAGCCATGGTAGCCGACTTTTACCGGTCGATGATGAATACCGGTCGTACCTACAAAGACGGTCCGGGCAAGCTGATCAGCTTTAATACCGACCCGAACCCTTCGCTTAAGAACGCGGGCGCAGTCGGCAACGACGAATACATAGATATGCTGGACAGCTACTACCGCATGCTGGACAGAGCAATTGAATACGACAAGACCCCTACCATCACCTACAAAGCACTGGCCGCTTTTGCACTGAAGCGCTACAAGGATATCAGCGAACAGGACAGGGCCGTGCTGAATAAGATACTTGACGACAAAGAAAAGCTGACCGCCGACGAAGAAGCAAGGCGCGATAAAATGGAACGTTTATATCACCGCGACTTTTTTATAGCTGCCGAAGATCGCAAACAACTGCAAAGCTTTCTAAATATCAAGGACCCGGTGTTGCGGGATATTGCCGCGACCATGATGCTATCGCGCCGTTTAAGTGTCGATAAACTGAACACGATCGAACCTTTGCTGGATATGTATAAAGCCAAGGTGACCAACCCCTATCTAAAAAACAAATTCCTGACAGCATATAATAGGGAATTAGATATTCTATTGGCAAGTAAGATCCCTGCCGGGGCAATACTCAACCCGGCCGACGGGTTTAAGGGTAATGATGTACTTGCACAGATATTACAAAAATACAAAGGCAAAGTAGTGTACCTGGATGTTTGGGCCACCTGGTGCGTACCTTGTATCGCGGCCATGCCCGCCTCTGAAAAACTGCGCGATAAATTTAAAGGGCAAGACGTAGTGTTCCTGTACCTCTGCATCAACTCGCCCGAGCAGATCGGCTGGAAAAACCTGATATCGACCAAAAACATCGAAGGCCAGCATTACTTCCTCGATCCAACGCAATCATCCGCCGTCGGCCGCGCATTGAATATCGCTTTCATTCCGCGTTACACCTTGATAGATAAGGAAGGCAATATTGTAGAGAAAGAAACTACATCACCCTATGATGCTAATACGGTGAATAAGATCAGCGAGCTGATCAAGAAATAAAGTAAGACATCAGAAGAGGCGTCACCCTGAGTTTATAGATATTTTGGAACTTGAAGCTAATATAACAAAGGGGTGTCACCCTAAGCCTGTCGAAGGGCGACGTGCGCGGGGTATGGCCGATATGCATGCTCACCGCTTGCATAGTGTCAAGCCCTCTGCACCATGGTTCGACGGGCTCACCATGACACCCTAAAACAAACACAACATAACGGGATGACCTTTTAGACTTCGGACTTTAGACTTTAGACTTTAGACTTCTGACTTAAACGCCCACCTATTTTTCCGCTTATTGTAACTTTTACACTCGGCCGGGCGTCTATACAATAAATACGACCGAACGGTTTATGCGCAGTTTATACTTTTACTTGTTGCTACTTTGCTTTATGGGGATAGCCCCGTGGGCAAGCGGTGCGCATGTAAAGCCGGTACCACACATTATTTTCAAACCTACTACCGTCTACCCCGACCCTGAGCCTTACGGCGATTTTAAAACACTGATCGTCCCTTTTAAAAAAGTCGGCAATCTGATCGTGATAGAGGCCCAGGTAGATACCATGTATGGCAATTTTATTTTAGATACCGGCGCGCCGGGCGTGGTGCTGAATAAGACCTATTTCCGAGATGCGCCACATATAGAAGAGCAAGATGCTGCCGGGATCAATGGATCGGCCAACGGAACTTTCAAAACGTCCATCAAACACCTGTCGATATTTGAATTGAATTACGACCGACTATCGGCCGACGTTTGCGATCTGTCGCGGATAGAGAACGGGCGCAACATCAAGATACTTGGGCTGTTGGGTACTCGCCTGTTCACCAAATTCGCTATCACCGTGGATGTTAACCAAAGCGTGCTGTTCATCCATAAACTGGATGATAAAGGCAATATCCCTGCAGCCGAACGCGTTTTTGCTCATGCCGATATTACTACGCCTTTCAAGTTTTTAAATAACGTGGTGTATTTAAGGGGTAACGTGGGTGCCGAAAAATTGTGGTTCGCTTTTGATACCGGGGCCGAAAGTAACCTGATCGACTATAACCGCAACAAAAAACTGGCAGCATCAATGCAAATATTAGGCCGCCGTAAACTGACCGGGGTTGGCGGTGCAAGTTTTGAGGTGATCAGCGGTGAATTTGAGAAACTGAACATCGGCGGGCACGATTTCCTGAAGAATAAAGCGGTACTGACCGACCTGGAAAAAATGGGGTCGGCTTACGGATACACCGTCGATGCGATGCTGGGCTACGATTTTTACTCACGTGGTATTTTTACGATCAATTTCGTTAAAAAGCAGTTTGAAATGTACATTTACAACCGGGACAACGTACAATGAAAGGGTTGAAAAAACATATCGTTCTGTTTTTACTGATGGTAGGCATTTGCAATAATGCCCTATCGCAGAGCAGGAATAATATGTCTTTATCCCACGATCATTTGATCTTGCTGATCGACCTGAAGTCGACCCGTTTACAGGTGGATAGTATATTGAAAGCCGCCGGCATTACCAATGTAAGCGCCGATATGATCTTTAAAGGCGAGCACGACAACCTTAAAAAAGACGGCTGGAAAGTAAAGAAATTGCAGAACGACCTGTTACAGTTCGACCTTTCTTTAAGCGCATTAAAAAAGAACCCGCAACCGGCACCATTCGTTATTTTTAACCCGCAAAAATTAAAAGACAACCGTCCCGGCTATCCCGGCGATGTACCTTTCGGCTTCAACAATTTTGCCAGGGTGACCGTGCATGAATTAGCGTCGGGACAGACCCGTTTCTTTGTACCGGGTAACGACCGGGCTAAGCGCATCATCTTATCGGGCAGTTTTAACGATTGGAGTACGGGCAGGCAACAAATGCTGAAGACAGACAGTGGCTGGATCAGCGATATCAGTTTGCAACCCGGTGTTTATGCCTATAAATTTATTATAGACGGGCGTTGGACCATAGATATGAATAACCGCCTTTTTCAGGAGGACGGCGTGGGTAATACCAATTCGCTTTACTTCCGCTATAATTACACTTTTAAATTGCCCGGCTACCCTAACGCCAAAAGCGTGAACGTGGCCGGTAATTTTAACGGTTATAACGCCAACCAGATCCACTTGTTTAAAACCTTCAACGGCTGGGAGCGCAACCTTTACCTTAAGGATGGTATATACAATTACCGTTTTATGGTCGATGGCAAATGGGTGACCGAAGGTGCCAGCGGCAACGATCCGCGGGGGACATCTGTCAGCCTGGGTGAGACCGTCGACTTTAAACTGGATGGCTTTACCAAAGCCAACAAGGTTTGCATAGCGGGCACTTTT
This sequence comes from Mucilaginibacter myungsuensis, assembly GCF_015222005.1. Classification (GTDB taxonomy): domain Bacteria; phylum Bacteroidota; class Bacteroidia; order Sphingobacteriales; family Sphingobacteriaceae; genus Mucilaginibacter; species Mucilaginibacter myungsuensis. The sequence continues at coordinate 141,107 of NZ_JADFFL010000007.1, forward strand.
AACAACTGGAAGCCCGACAACATCTTTATGCAAAAAACGGCCACCGGCTGGGCTTTCCCTTACACGCTGGCTGCAGGCAATTATCAGTATAAATTTATCGTCGACGGCAAGTGGATGACCGACCCGGCCAACCAGCGTAAAGCCGATATGGACGGCGAGACGAACTCTTTTATATGCGTTAAGCCTAATCATACCTTCACCCTAAAAGGCTATCCTAAGGCCCGTACGATACGTATATCGGGCACCTTTAATGATTGGGCCGAGGACGGCTATACCCTCGCCAAAAACGGCGACAACTGGACCATCAGCCTGCGCTTAAAACCCGGAAAGTGCCTTTACAAATTTATTGTGGATGGGCAATGGGTGCTGGACAATACCAACAAACTGTGGGAGCAGAACGAACACAATACCGGCAACTCGGTGGTATGGGTGGAGAATTGAGTCCATAGTCCATAGTCCATAGTCCATAGTCCATAGTCCATAGTCCATAGTGGGGATTTGTCTTTGAGACCTTTGTTTTACGTTGAAATAACTTTTTCTGGCCATGGATCATGGACTATCGACCATGGACTAAAATTTTGTATCTTTCGGATTCAATAAACTATGGTCTATGGACCATCAACCATGGACTAATTCGCATGCAGCTAACTAAGTTAGAGATAAAGGGTTTTAAGAGTTTCGGGGATAAGATCGTCATTAATTTTGACGAGGGGGTTACGGCTGTTGTAGGGCCTAATGGCTGCGGTAAATCTAACGTGGTCGATTCCATCCGCTGGGTATTGGGTGAGCAGAGTACCCGGGCATTACGCTCGGAGAAGATGGAGAACATCATCTTTAATGGCAACAAAAGCCGTAAACCAGCTAATCTTGCCGAGGTGTCGCTGACGTTCGACAATACCAAGAACATCCTCCCTACCGATTTCTCGCAAGTGACCATCACCCGCAAGCTTTATCGTAGCGGCGAGAGTGAATACCGACTAAATGATGTACAATGCCGCCTGAAAGACATCACAGACCTATTTTTGGATACTGGTATCGGATCCGACTCTTACTCGATCATCGAACTAAAGATGATCGACGAGATCATCACCAATAAAGAGCACTCGCGCCGAAACCTGTTCGAAGAGGCATCGGGCATATCCAAATACAAGCTCCGCAAAAAACAAACGTTCAGCAAGTTAAAAGATACCGAAGCCGATCTTGAACGTGTGGAGGATCTGTTGTTCGAGATAGAAAAGAACTTAAAGACCTTAGAGAATCAGGCAAAAAAGACCGAACGGTATTATCGCTTGCGCGAGCAGTATAAGTCGTTAAGCATTATGCTGGCCTCGTTCCGTATTGTGATGTTCAGCGAGTCGCTGGCGCAGATAGAGGAACAGGAGCAATTGCAAAAAGAAGGCAAAAGCGGCATCCTGACCATGATAGACAAGATGGAGGCCGACCTGCAAAAGCAAAAACTGGACAGCCTTACCCGCGAGAAAAACTTATCGACACAGCAAAAAGCCACTAACGAATATGTGGCCAAGATACGCGCTTACGAGAGCGAGAAAAAGATAAAGAACGAGCAACTCCGAAATCAGCAGGAGAAAGAAAAACGCCTGACAGATGAGTTGGAGAAGGACCGCAACCAGCTGAACCACGTCCTCTACAACATCAAACGCCTGAACGAAGAGAAAGTCCAGGAAGACGAGAACCTGGAAACGGTTCAGACCAAAGTAGCCGATCTAAAAGCCGCCGTTGATGAACTACGCGCCGAGCAAAACGAAAGCCGCAATGAGTTGAATGAGCTGAACAGCATTAACAACCGCCTGCAAAACCAGATCTACAAAGCCGAGAAGGACAGCGAGATACTACAGATACAGCAACAAGCCCTGGAGCAGGAAAGCCTGCGCAATATGGAGGATGCGGAAGGCAAGGAAGTGGAATTATCGCACTTCAATACCGTTGTTGCCGAGCTAAAGTCGTCATTAGAAGTTTTTGAAAAAGAGCTGGAACTGGCTGTAGATGCCGAGACCAAACTACAAGAACAGATAGTTATCAATGAGACGGAATTAACGGAGGTAAAAAGCGGCATAGCTGCTGAAGGCCGCCGTTTGGATGCCAAGCAGAACGAGTATAACCTGACCAAAAGTATGGTCGACAATCTGGAAGGTTTCCCCGAGTCGATACGTTTTTTAAAAAAGAACGCGGATTGGTCTAAGAACGCCCCCCTATTCAGCGATGTGCTTTTTTGCCGTGAGGAATATCGCGTAACGATAGAGAACTACCTGGAGCCGATGATGAACCACTACGTGGTAGAGAATTATGCCGAGGCGATCAGCGCGATCGAATTGCTCAGCAGTTCGTCGCGTGGCAGGGCGCAGTTCTTTATCCTGGGCAATTACCCGGTAGAGCCGGCGACCGCCGTTGTACATGGCGATTGGCTGCCTGCATTGAGCGTGGTTGAGGTGGAACAACGTTACCAACCATTGGTGAATCATCTGTTGAAGAACGTTTACCTGATCCATGAAAAGGCGGATAAAGGACTGGATACCCAGCCACTGCCTGATGGCGCCATTGTATTGAGCAAGACCGGTAAATTCAATAAGGCTAAATATACCATGGCGGGCGGATCGGTCGGCTTATTTGAGGGTAAGCGTATCGGTCGCGCTAAAAATTTGGAGAATTTGGCTAAGGAGATCAAAGGGCTGGAAAGCCAGTTGGCTAAGTTAAAGAGCCGTTCGGAGGAGTTACAAGCCAACCTGGTCAACCTGCGCGCCCAAGGCAAAGCCGACGAGATCAAACAAAAGCAAACTCAGTTGAACCAACTAAATACCGAACTGATCACGGTGAAGACCCGTCAGGAGCAGTATCAGGAATTTATTGAGAATAGCCGTAACCGTAAAGAGGACATTGCCCGCAAGATCACCAATATTATTGCAGAGATGGCCGCGCTTGCGCCGCAGCTGGTGACCTTTAAAGAGCAAAAAGAAACACAGGCAGAACTACTACAAGAGAAGCAAGCTGCATTTAATGAGTTGAATGAATACCTGACGGTGCAATCTAACGCCTACAATCAGGAGAACATCCGCTTTCACCAACAGCAAAATAAGGTATCAAGCCTGCAAAAAGATCTGGACTATCGGGATACCCAGCAGGAAAGTTTGGAAACCCGCATCGCACAGAACAGCACCGAGTTGACATCGGTAAAAGAAAAGATACAGGAGATATTAAAACTGGCCGACCACTCTGACGATGACCTGTTAGAGATGTATGCCCAAAAAGAAGAACTTGAAAAGGCCGCTCAACAAGCCGAACAGGAATACTACGCCTGGAAAGGCCAGATCACCGAGGCAGAGAGCGAGATAGCACAACTACGCCGCAAAAAAGATAACGTGGAATTGCTCGAGGCAGAACTGCGTGACAAAAAGACCAACTTGCGTGTTGACTTGAACTCCCTGAAAGAGCGCCTTTCGGTAGAATTTAATATCGACATAGAAGACCTGCTGAACGCCGAAATACCCGAAGGCGAGAACGAAGCAGACCTGCGCGACCGCACCGAAAAAATGAAACGCCAGCTGGACGAATTCGGTGCGATAAACCCAATGGCAGTAGAGGCCTATGCCGAGATGAACGAGCGCTATACCTTCATCCAGGCACAAAAGAAGGATCTGAATGAGGCCAAAGCATCGCTATTAGCCACTATCCAGGAGATAGACGAAACCGCTAAAGAGAAATTCATGGCAGCGTTCATCCACGTGCGCGAGAATTTTATCCACGTGTTCCGCTCGCTGTTTAACGAGGAAGACTCATGCGACCTGATCCTGACCGATCCTCAACATCCCTTGGAATCGGATATCGATATCATCGCTAAGCCAAAAGGCAAACGCCCGCTATCGATCAATCAATTATCAGGCGGCGAAAAAACTTTGACAGCTACGGCTATCTTGTTCTCGCTCTACCTGTTAAAACCTGCTCCCTTCTGTATCTTTGATGAGGTGGATGCGCCACTGGATGATACCAATATCGATAAGTTCAACAACATCATCCGCAAGTTCAGTAACCAGTCGCAGTTCATCATCGTATCGCACAACAAACGGACCATCGCCAGTACCGATGTGATCTATGGCGTGACCATGGTAGAGCAGGGTGTATCGCGCGTGGTGCCGGTTGACTTGAGGGAATTGGCGGACTGATGATCAGTGATCAGTGTCGGACTTGTTTACGAAAATAGGTTTAATTACAAACTGCGAAATACGCATCAAAAACGCGTTACAAACTGCAAAATAACGCTGTTTTTTGATACTTTTTTAAACAAGAAAAGCAATTGTTTTGGCCATTGCTTTTCTTGTTTAATGTATCGATATGATCTATTGTTTTAGCTTTGGACCGGTGATGATCATACCTTGCAGGCTTTTCTTTTCGGTCATATGAGCAAAGTCGGCCTGGGTTTGTTCTGATAGTTGACTGCCACCTGTGCTTTGTATCTGCAGGTCGACAGAATTTGTGTAAACACCGTTACTGATGTAGTTAAGGGCTTGGGCTAACAAACGTTCGGTAGGGTCGCCGAACTCTTTGGTGAGGTCATCTGTAGCATATTTGCCCGGGTAAGTGGCGGAACCGGGTGTCATACCGGTAAAATAACCACCCTGGCCTTGTGAGTTTTTGGTCTCGAATTCGGGGATATACATCTCGTACTTGCCTATCCTGATATCAAAGAAACCAACAGGTTTACCATAAGTTGTGGTACCGATCATCTGCACGTTCATGTACGGTTTTAAGCTATTGATGACCAACTCGCTCGATGATGCCGTCGAACTACCCACCAAAAAGAATACCCTATTAAGATTAAGAGAGCCCTTTTTAGCTACTTTAGAAGTTTGTGCATCTAAAGAAAAATCTATGTCGGAGTAATTATACAATTGATTGTTCTCATTTTTCCGAACCTGATTTTTCAGCAATACGGCCTTATTGGAGGTTAACAAAGGGTTAAAATAGGCACTGTAAAGTACTTTACCATTGGCAGATGACGGCACGATCAGGTCGGCCAGGTATTCAGCCGTGGTGGTGTAGCCACCTAAATTGTATCTAAAGTCAACCACAAGGTCGGAGCAACCCGCGGTCGCAAAGTCGCTGAATGCGTTGTCCAGAGCGGTCTGTGTGCTGGATAAACTTACAAAGCTGTTGAATACGATATAACCCACCTTTTTGCCGCTACCGTCGGATAGTACTTTGGTAGTGATCACCGGGTTTATTTTGTAGCTGGCGGTATTCAAGGTTACGGTCATTGTGCTCGCATCAGGCTTTTTTAACACCAATGTAATGCTGCTGTTCTGATAGATAGCATTAGTTAAAAAATTCAAATTAGCGTTATTATCGGCGCTCAGAGCTGTCCGCCCGTTAACGCTGGTGATCTGGTAACCGCGTTTGATCCCGGCCAAACCGGCAGGCGATCCGCTGTAAACATACTTCACCCTCAGATCATTAACACCTGCATAAGAAGGCAGAAAACCGAAATCACCGGTCACGGCATTTAACCTATTTGACGAAGAGGCCAGATCGATAGTCGAATATTTAGCCTGGGTAGATCCGGCCGAATAAAACTCGTAAGCCACGCCTGTGGTCGGGTTTTTTTTGTATTGAGACAGTTGAAAAACTTCTAATTGCAGCGAACTCAATTCATCAGTACCGGCAAATGATCTTGGGTTAAACGCGGCATAATCAGGCAAGGCATCGCTCCAATAATAAGCTTCTTTGGCGTACAGATAAACCGAATCGCGAAGTTTATCGATACCTGAAACAGAAACCAGGGGGTCTACAGGGGTTGGCTCAGTAGCAGCAGGGGTACTTTTTTTGCAGGCCGTAAGCGCACTTATAGCTAAAACTGCCACCAATAGCATTTTCTTCATTATTAATATTTATTGTACATATATACGTTATAACCTGTATAAAAGTGCGCGTTATCGCAAAATATTTTCGCACCAAACAAAAAAGCTAAAGACGTTGGTCCTTAGCTTTTTGTATATCGCTCGGTATAGCTTATTATTTTTTAAGCTTTGGCGCTTTATCCATCACCATTCCGTTGAAGCCTTCCGCACCAACTGACTGTTGAATTGCGGTTTGCGTTCCGGTACTTTGTACCTTAAGGGTAGCACCGTAAGTGCCGGTAGCGACAAAATTTAGCGCGTGTTGCAATAATTTCTCAGTAGGATCACCAAAGTCCTTGGTCAGGTCATCGGCATCATTTACACCAGGGTACTCGGTACTGCCGGGTAACATACCAGTATAGTAACCACCTTGTCCTTGCGAGTTCTTTGTCTCGAACTGCGATACGTATAACTGATACTTGTTGATGTTCATGGCGAAAAACCCTACCGGTTTGCCATAAGTATTTCGTCCGATCAGTTTAACGTCCATGTGGGGACGAAGATTATTGATGGTCAGCTCGCTGGCCGATGCAGTTGATCCGGTCACGATGAAAAATACGCGGTTCACATTCAAATTACCGCGTTTAGCAAATTTAACAGTATTGCCTGCTAACGAGTAATCTATCTGAGCGTAATTATAATATTTGCCGTCCGAGTACTTAAAATACTGATTTTTTAGCAATTGAGCCTGACCATTGGTCAGTATGCTATTATAGTAAGTAGCGTACATAGTGGTATTGTTTTTTGCCGCTGGTGCTATCATATTAGTAAGCGTTTCGGCTGTGGACACATACCCGCCACCATTATACCTAAGGTCCACCACCAGATCGGTCACATTGTTGGTTGCAAAATAATTCATGGCCGTTTCTAACCTGCTTTGCGCATTGGCCGGCGAAGTGAATGAATTTAAAACCATATAGCCGACTTTTTTACCATTGCCCTGATCAAACATTTTGTAAGTGATCACCGGGTTTACAGTATAGCTACTTGAATTAAGCGTTACGCTGTAAGTTGTGTTATCACCGCGGCGCAAGGTCATATTGATGGGTGTAGTACCCAAAGCATTTACAACAAAATTATAATCGGCTGTTAGGCCCAAATTCAGATCGCTGCGACCGTTTATAGCCGTGATCTGTTCGCCACGGTGCAGGTTGGCGTTACCCGCTGCCGACCCCTCGTAAACGTACCTTACCCGCATATCAGTAGCGGATACCGAAGTGACCGCGAAACCAAAATCGGCACGCGAGCCACCAAGCTGTTCACTGGTTTGCCCGTTGTCTATAAAAGAGTACTTAGCCCTACCCGGCGAATTTGCAACGTATTCATAAGCTAAGTTATTGGCAGGATTGATCGCGTATAATGCCAAGGCATTTACCTCGTTACTTAAAGCGGCTGCCTCGGTCGTGCCGCTAAAATTGCGTGGCTGAACGGCATCATAAGCAGGGATCTGGTTATTCCAGTAGTAAGTTTCTTTAGTGTAAAGATATATCGAGTCTTTAATAAGATCTATCGTGCTCCCTTGCACGCCAGGTTCTGTCACCTGAGTTTTCTTTCGGCATGCACCCAATAGTACCACCAAGCATAGCATGGCTGCGTAACAAATTTTCTTCATATAACGGTATTTGATCAAGTTTAACTCTTTAACGCAACTTACACAACATAAGTTGTTTAAGTTAATAAAATATCTTCAGTCAATAAAAAGTCTATTCCGGCCGCCTGTGCGCACCGTTCGTCGGCATCAGCGGTGCCTATCATGACCATGTCCCGGCGTTGTAGCTGGTGCTCGCCGATCAGTTTCAGCATAATGTCAGGCTCGGGTTTTGGGGCTATCTCATCAGCAAAATAGCATATTAGATATTTTTCCAACCCATGCCATTCTACCTGTTTAAGCTTGTTCAGTTGTGTTTCAGGATCACCGTTAGTGACAATGAATATCTTTTTCCTGTCGACAACTATCTCCTGCATCAGCTGCAGCATTTTATGGTAAAGCAGCAACTTTAAAGGCAGCTGCGCATTTTTATGCAGATGATGAAAGTTGAAACGATATTTTTCGTCGAGCTTAAATTTCTCCTGCAATTTATCAAACACCTTATCCCTTCCCTCCTCTTCAAAGGTCTTCACCATCAGATCTACCAAAACCTTTGCATCCAATAACTCGGTGTATTCCAAAAATCCGGCAAACAGGTAATAGACCTGGTACAGATAGTCTTTTTCGGGATACAGCACGTTATCCAGTTCAAAAACAAAGGCTTGTTTGCCGGCGGCTATGTCTTTATACTGCATCGTTCCCTGATAAAATGGTGATACCATATTCGCCGAATAACAGTTCCGCTTCCCGCAGCAATTCAAATTCGGTTGGATGTAGTGCGTAAATAGTGGTGATGTCATTATCAAGCCCCAGCGCCAGCATTTTATGGGCGTAAGAGCCATAGGCAGGATCGGGCAAAACGATCATGCTACCGTTCCTGATCATCAATTGCGGTAGTTCCTGATAGTCGCCAAGGATCACCTCCGCGCTGTTCAATTTACTTTTAAGTTGATAGGCTGCTGTAGATGCAGCCCCGGTGATGAGTATCTTCAATGCTATTATGCTGTAATTAAACCATCTTTCATAATGATCTTGCGGTCTGATAGGTCCGACAGGTCATCGTTATGGGTAACGATCACAAAGGTTTGGTTAAACTCTTTACGCAAGCGGATAAACAACTCGTGCAGATCGCGGGCGTTGGCCGAATCGAGATTACCCGATGGCTCATCGGCAAAGATCAGATCTGGTTTGTTGATCAGCGCACGGGCCACTGCCACACGTTGTTGCTCGCCACCAGATAGTTGCGCGGGTTTATGCGTTGCCCTGTCAGCCAGGCCCAGCATATCTAACAGCTCCATACCCCGTTTCTCTGCCTCGGCCTTTGCTGTCCCGGCGATGAACGCAGGGATGCAGATATTCTCTAACGCGTTAAACTCGGCTAGCAAATGGTGAAATTGAAATATGAAACCGATCTTGCGGTTTCGGAAATCGCTGATCTGAGTGCCATTTAATTTATTCAGCTCGTGCTCATTAAAAAAAAGCTGGCCCGAATCGGGCTTATCCAACGTGCTCAGGATATTGAGCAGCGTACTCTTACCCGCGCCCGAAGCGCCAACGATGGCTACGATCTCGCCCTTGTTGACCGTCAGGCTAACGCCTTTTAAAATATGCAGTTTACCGAACGATCTATTAATATCAATTGCCTTGAGCATAGCCAAAGGTAATGGTTTTGCGCCTTTGTTAGGCTTAGGTCGCGCAGCAATTATTTTTAAAACCGACAGCCCATATTAAATGTATATGATGATATTATTTTCATCGATGCCTAAAAACGTTACCCTATCGCTTAAACTATTGGTTACGATATGCCTTGTGTGCATTAGTGTTACTATTACAAATGCGCAGATCAGCCCACCGCTGACAGGTTCCAGAACGGACACAGTTGCTGATAAAACCAAAGCAACCCGTATCGTTAACCAAAACTTTGATAACATTTACTTGCAGAACGCCCGTATATCCACCTTCGGTAACGAATATGGGCAGCCGATACCAACCCAGTTAGTGGCCGACCTGACCGGAAACTTTGTGGTGTTCGCTACGCCAAAGTCGCGCTTGGCATTCATTTTTAATCCGAGGGTAAAGTTGAGATTGCTAAGTACTCCCGGCGCCCCGGTCAAGTCGCCAAGTTATATGCCGGGCGGTACGCTTTATTATCGCATTAACAGGGATGACCTTAACCCGTCATTTCTGTCGGCCTCTTATTCGCATCACTCTAACGGTGTCCGGGGACCGACCTTAAACCCTAACGGGACCTTCAATACCGACAGCGGTAAATTCACCACCAATTTTTATACGCTGGCCTACACACACGGGAAACGTATAGACCATTTTAACACGATCAGTAACCGTTACGAAACGCTTGGGATTGAACTACATTCGGCTTTGGTAGGTACGGGATATTCGGAAGCATTGAAAGACCGCTATGGTTTTGTAAGGCTGAATGGCAACTTTATGTACAACCTGGCCAAAGCCGGGCCTGACGCTATTGACGGTAACCGAACATTCAATAATTGGATGCGGTTACAGATCGAGTTTAGTTATATACTGGATAAATATGACAACTATGGTACGGGCGATATCAGTAAGCGATTAAATATCAGTGCCCTGTACTTTTATCAATTTCCCTTCATGCAAAATGTAGCGCTAATGGCTGGCGGAGGTTACCGTGGGCAGGATGACTATAACATCTTCTTCCAGAATAGCTACGCGTACTTTACCGTGGGCGTGGCGGCCGGTGTGTCATTCGGGTTTCATCATAAGTAGTGATCAGTGATCACTGATCAGTTGGAAATCTCACCTTATCCTGCTTGTTTTTAAAGAGGGAGATATATTTTTAAACAGATGTAGACTATGGACCGAACGTCAATTATTTAACATTGGCATCCATCAAAGTTAAATAGTGTGTATTTTTGTTGCATGAATACGGCAGAACTATTGCAACGCGCGCTTAACTTCGACTTTTTGACACAGGAGGAAGGCGTTCATCTATATCACCACGCGTCTACTCCCGAATTGGTTTATGTGGCCAACGAGTTACGCAAGATACAGGTGCCGCACGGCAAAGTTACCTGGCAGATAGACCGTAACGTGAACACAACAAACGTGTGTATCGCCAACTGCAAGTTCTGTAATTTTTTTCGTAGGCCGGGTCACGAGGATAGCTATATCACTGACATTGAGACTTACAAGCAAAAGATAGAGGAAACTTTCCGTTTGGGCGGCGACCAACTATTATTGCAAGGCGGCCATCACCCGAATCTTGGTTTGAAGTTCTATACTGACCTATTCAGCGAGCTTAAAGAATTATACCCGACGCTTAAATTACACTCTTTAGGTCCACCCGAGATCGCGCACGTAGCTAAGCTGGAAGGCATGAGCCATTACGATGTGCTTAAAGCGATGAAAGAATCAGGCCTTGATTCGCTTCCCGGTGCAGGTGCCGAGATATTGAACGACCGTGTTCGCCGCTTGATATCTAAAGGCAAATGTGGTGGCAAAGAATGGCTGGACGTGATGCGCGCAGCTCATCAATTGAACCTTCCATCATCAGCAACCATGATGTTCGGCCACGTGGAGACCATCGAAGAACGCTTTGAGCATTTAGTTTGGATCCGCGAGGTGCAGTCAGAAAAACCTGAGGATCATTACGGTTTTATCGCCTTTATCCCATGGCCTTTTCAGGACGACGGCACACTGCTTAGAAAAGTTCGCGGCATCACCAACAATGTGACCGGCGACGAGTATATCCGCATGATCGCATTAAGCCGTATTATGCTGCCTAACATCAAAAACATCCAAGCATCATGGCTGACCGTTGGTAAACAGGTAGCCCAAATGTGCTTACACGCGGGTGCTAACGACTTTGGGTCCATCATGATCGAGGAGAATGTGGTATCTGCTGCCGGTGCACCTCACCGCTTTACGGCACAAGGTATCCAGAATGCTATCCGCGAGGCTGGCTTTGAGCCGCAACTGCGTACCCAAAAGTATATCTGGCGCGATACCCCTGCACACTTAGAAGAACAGGTGATCAACTACTAAGCTGAATTATTTACCCGATGATGCCCTTACATTCATTATTGTGGGTACAATGATGGTTTGCTTATCGGCTAAGGATGTTTTGTTGTTCAACTTATTGAGCAATAGAGTGATCACGTTATCGGCTATCTCCTCTATTGGTTGCGCTATAGCTGTTACCGGCGGAGTATAAAGTTGGAACACATCGTAATCGTCAAAAGATATCACCGCCAGATCATCGGGTACAGATATACCAAGCCTTTTAAACACTTTTAAACCGCAAACCCCAACGTGGTTGGTGCCGAACAGCACCGCATCAAGGCGTTTATGGTTTTCGTTGATATACTCGAATATCGGCTCGATGATCAGATCCTCGTTCTGCTGAAATTTTACCTGTTTGATATTGGTTTTCAATCCAGCCTCGGCAATGGCTTGCTCATAACCAGCCAAACGATCATTCATTTGGGTCTGCTCTGACGAGAAAGTTACGAAAGCGATATCCTTATATCCCTGTTTGATAAGTACCTGCGTGGCTTTAAAAGTACTTGCCTTATTGTCGATCACTACGTGGTCGGTGTCTACGTTCGGCAAATAACGATCGAACATCACTACCGGTAAATTATTTTTAAGCAGATCGTTAACGTCCTCCTCGATGCCCTCAGGCGGGGCCATAATATAGCCATCCACATGCCTGTCGCGGAACATCTGGATCAGATCTTTGGTCTTGTTGGTATCGTTATCGGTACTGCAATAGATGATCTTATAGCCGTTCTTGTAAGCGCGGTCCTCTATCAAACGGGCTATGGCCGCAAAGAAAGGGTTAGAGATATCCTCCACCATCAAACCGATGATATTTGATTTGCCCGTGCGCAAACTCTTAGCCAGCGAATTAGGTTTATAGCCTACCTCCTCTACAAACTTCATCACCCGGGCCACCAGTTCCTCACTGATTCGTTTCTCCGCAGCACGACCGTTCAGGATGAACGATACCGAGGTTTTAGATATATTCAGCGAGTTGGCAATATCAACTATCGATAACTTTTTCTTCACGATGTAATAATACTTAATTAAAATTTATCAATGTCAAACGGCAACGCTTTTCGTCTGTTATTTCGGCTTCAGCGCGCCTATTTTTGCGCGGGTTACATAGTATCCAAAAACAAAGATAACCAAGTAACAAATAATGGGCAGGAAATAGGCCGTAGCCACATGCTTATCTGCCACGATACCCATTAACGGTGGGAACACCGCGCCGCCCACAACACCCATCACAATAAAGGATGCGCCCTGCTCAGTATGCCGCCCCAGGTTTTTCAACCCCAAACTAAATATCGTAGGGAACATAATGCTAAAGAAAAAGTTGACCATCAGCAAAGCCACAAACGATACTACTCCTGCTCCCTGAGCCACGATCACACACATCACCACATTCCCGATAGCAAATGCCGAAAGCAACTTACTTGGCGCAATGTAACGCATCAAAAACGTCCCTGCAAAACGGCCGACCATCATCATGGCGATACTCAGCGAAAAATAGTAGCTGGCCCGCTCATCCGTCAAGCCCATGATCTCGCGACCGTAATTGATAAAGAACGCCCAGGTACCGCCCTGCGCAGCCACGTTGAAAAACTGCGCTACTATCGCAAATATAAAGTGCTTATGGCTAAATAGTTTCTTATCAGCAATCGGCTCTGCTCCTACAGCATATGTATCTGTAGCAACCGTATGCGGGTTATGCAACTCCGGCACTTTAACGAACGAAAAAGCGATAGCGATAACCGTGATCACCAAACCTATAGTGATGTAAAGGTATTTGACCGATACCAGATCTGCCGTATGCGCATGCTCGGCCCTGAGGATGAAATACCCGCCTATCAGCGGACCGATAACACCACCCAACCCGTTAAAGGCCTGCGCAAAATTGATGCGCTGATCACTCGTTTCCTGCGGACCGAGGGCGGCCATAAATGGGTGCGCTACGGCCTCTAACGTAGCCAAACCGCAAGCCAACACGAACAACGCCAACCTGAACTGCCCGAATGATCCTGCATTAGCTGCCGGAATGAACAGGAAAGCGCCTATAGCGTATAACAACAACCCCAGCTGTACGCCGCGTTTATAGCCAAAATACTTCATGAACAAACCTGCCGGGATGCCCATCACCGCGTAAGCCCCGAAGATAGAGAACTGCACATACCCTGAAGCCGCCTTACTGATATGCAGCACATTCTGAAAATGCTTATTCAGTACATCGCCCATGGTGATGGCCACGCCCCACAACAGGAACAGCGATGTAACGAAACATAAAACAAGGGTGTACCTTTTCTCGGTAAATTTTGGCTCGGCGCTCACTTGATCTGCACTTGTAAATTGGTGAGCTAAATGTAACAGATCATCTTGCTAAATCGACTTAATTTGAAAATTTGATACTACTTTTTATTTCTAATTAATATTTTATCCAGGCTACAACCTTTTGTGGTGGAAATGGTTCTTTGATCAGCATCATTTATTAAGTCGACAACACGTGAACCCTACTCTATTTATACTCCTTGAAGCGGCCAAGCCGCCGGCAGAAGAAAACATAAAGATCGGTGAGATCCTTGCCCCTATCTTAAGTGGCTTGGCATTCACGCTTTCAGCGGCCGCATTCATTTTTACTGTGATCATTCAGTTGAAAGAACGCAAACGTAATCTTCGTCAAACCTTAAGTACTTCGCTCAGTGATATAGCCCGCATTAACGTGGATGTATCTAAACTGAAGAATGAAGTTGAGGACGGTGACGCCGGCGTGATCAAAATGCTTAAAAGCTATAACGCGCAACGTGGCACGCTGGCCTCTAACGCCGATTTTCTGATCAAAGAAAACGAGAAACTGATCACCGATTCGGACTGCCAGTTGATGGCATTTACTTACGATGACCTGGGCGACACCCGCAAAGCAAAAGAGTATTGGCAACAAGCTATAGACCGTTCGGACACCCCTGCGCAAAAACACCTGCATCAAAGAGATTATGCGGCTTTTCTTTATAGCAATAACGAAGAAAAAGAGGGTCGCGATCTATTTGAAGCATCATTGAATGGCCGACTGAATGAAACTGATAACGAATTACGCTACCTTTCTGAAACTTATTTGATCTGGGCTAAATTGGAACGCAATTTTGATGACCAGGGCGAGTTTGATCGACTAATGGACCGGGCAAAAGAACAATGCCACAAGATAAAACACAAAGGCAAACAAAAAGAAATGGGCCGGCTGATAGAACAAACCATCAACCCGCCCATAAAAAAAGAGAAGCAGGGAAGCGAAAAGGAATAACAATCCTTCTTCGCCTGCAGAACTTTGTTATTTAGCGTAGATCACTTTTGCCATCTCATCAGCAACCAATTTGTTACCGGCATCGTTCAGGTGAACACCATCGCTGGTCAGCACACCACGGTCAGCATTTTTAGGATTGTTAGCCAAAGCATACTCGTGGAAGATCTTGCGCAGATCGATCAGTTTGCAATTGTTAGATGCAGCCAAGTCACGGATAAACTGGGCATATTTGTTCAGATCGCCGTCCATATCATTAGTATAATCGGTCTTTTCACCGATAGCTGCGGGGGTTACCAGCGCAACCTTGATATTTTTAGCCTGAAACTTTTTGATCAGCGCGGTATAGAACTTTACAAATTTATCAGGATCGGTACCGGTAAGTGATGTGCGTTTGTGCCAAACATCATTCACACCTACCCAGATCACCACCTGATCCGGCTCTTTGCTAAGCACGTCCTCTTCAAAACGTAAATACAGATCGTAGATCTTATTACCGCCAATGCCCGCGCCAAATAGTTCGTAATCGCCGGTCTTTTGCTTGGCAACCAGATCATCTTTTAAGAGAGTAATAAACCCCTTTGGACCAACGGCCGCCTGGGTAATAGAATCGCCAAAGAAGACGATCTTAGTTGGTTTAACGATCTTAAAAGCGGTGAAGGCTATTGCTGCCACTAACAGTAGTATAACTTTTTTCATATCTCAGTTTATTGGTTTTGTTATTTAAATTTTAGTTTGATAAATCGCGGTCGGTACAATTGTGGATCAGTTGCTAGATCCTTGTCAAATTCGGCTGAGTTGATATTGTATGATATCAGCAACTCACCAGGTTTTGACAGACTTGGATGCGCTTTAGCATTGTAAACCAAATAGGTTTTCTTAAGCAGGTCCTTACTGCAATCCCATATCTTAATGGGCGGCCCGAAAGGCCCATAAGGGGTTTTACCGATACGCAGACCGATATCTTTGCTCATCCCTGCTATTTGGTAAATGAGTGCATAACGCCCATCAGGCATCGCGGTAACACTTAATTCGTTAGATACCCAATCGGCTACCTTTTCGGCCTTGTTCATTTCGTTTGACCAGGTCTTTCCGTCCCAAAAGGTCCATTTATCAAACTGCTCAAATTCTTTTGGTAGCACACGACTAACCAGCAGGTTTTTGGTTTTGTTGTCGACACCATACACATAAATATAGCCATCCGGGGCAGGTGCACCGGCGGTTTTTGTATTCACATAAATGCCCGCCCCGAACGACCCCAAAGCATCCTTATCATGAAAGATAAAGAACGGAGTATCCATTTGTTGTTGCTGGCCTACGTACGGTGGTTTAGCGTTTTGCGGTATCTTAATGAGCGTATTACCCACCTCACGGAAACCAAATGGCCCGTCAGCCATATTGCGCACCCGGTAACCAAAGATGTAAATGCTGTTGTTCAATTCCTGGTTAACAAAGCCGTCGCCAAGCCAATAGTAATCGTTCTTTTCCGTCTTGGGTGTGCGGGGGATGAAGACAGACTCAGCATAGCCTTCTTTATCCTTATCCCAATAAAAATCCATCTTTCCCTCGGCGCTGCTGCCACTCAGTTCTGCAACCGAATTGTGTATCATTTTAAAGCCCGGCACCAGCGTATTATCGCGCACCTGCCCTACCATGGTATCGCTGAACAAGAACAAGATCTTATCAGTAGCCGATGCCTGCTTATGCTCCACACCATTCAGCGGTATCGTGTAAATACCATCACCACCGAACCAGCCGTTATCGCGTTTCAGCAAAGCCGACCATTCAGGGGCTTCTTCAACCGTGTATTTAAGCGTAGTAAGATCGGTAACCTTTTGCTTTTTTTGAGCTGTAACGCTCAACGTAATGCCCAGAAATAAAACCGTGGCAAGTTGTTTCATGATGATATTGCAGATGGTATTTTATTAGTTTACGCGGTGGTTCTTCCGTGTTGTAAGTATATAAATAATTCCTGTAATTCCGCCGGTAATAAACAAAACAGCTATCAATTCGGCTTGGGTAAAGGCCATAGCCAAAAAGTAATGTTTATCGGTGATCCGTATCTGTTCTATCAGGTAACGTTCGATGCCGTTGAGTATCAGATACAGGTAAAACATCAGCCCCGGAATGGTTATCTGCCGACGGAACGCCCACATCAACCCGAACAAGATCAGGCAAACGGCAGCCTCGTAAAACGAAGTCGGGTAAACACCACGCGCTAAGATCATGCAATGTTCACCTATGCAACTATCGATCGGCACTCCTGCATCGATAGCGTTGTGCGGAAAACGGAACGACCACATCCAGTCGGGCAACCAGCCCAGCCATCCGGGTTTAATACTGCTGTTGATGATCCCCCAATCACCATCGCCCGACAAATGGCAGCCGATCCTCCCAACCGCATAGGCCAGCATCATCCCCGGTGAACCGATATCTGCCAGATGGATCAGTTTCATCCCTTTTTTTTGGCAGATGTACAAATAGGTCAGCGCGCCAAAAACCAAGCCGCCGTAAAAGTTAAACCCATCACGCGAAAGGATCATTTCTACCGGATCGGCAACCAGTGCCTCGTGATGCTCTACCACATCAAAAAGCTTGGCACCTATAAATCCAACAAAACCAAGGGCGAAGACCAGGTATCCTGTCAGCTCGTAAGGGTGAAGCAGTTTAGCTATAATTTTAGGTTCAGGGAGTTGCTGTTTCTTGCGGTCGGTGTATATCCAATAAACAAAAGCAGCACCCGATAAGATCCCGGCCGGCCAATTACCTTGCGCCGAAAAAAGGAATTTGACCGGATCATTCAAAAACATTTGATGATGTAATACCGCAGCAACTACCTTATAACCAAAAACAAAACCCAGCAGTCCGTTAACTAACAGCTCTAACCATGATGCAGGCATGCCGGTCAGCTCTTTCTCGATATAGGGATGTATCCGGCCATCGGCCTCTTTTCGTTTAAACTCGGCCCTGAAGACAAAGTAGGGCAATACAAAAGCCAGCGCTACAAAAAAACCAAAGGTTTGCACCGGGATAGGTATCCGTACGTTAAAAAGATATTCAAAAATATTTGATAGCGTGGGGAACATTCTTTGATCTGATAGCCTGATGGCAATTTAACAAGTCTGCACAGAAAAAACGCAAAGGACACAAAGACCTTTAAAGTCTTTGTGCCCTCTGCAAAATTTTAGGTTTAACTCAGATCAAAATCCTAACTGGATACCCATATTCACTACACGCTGATTGATGTACGCATCCCCGGCGGTATTGCTGGCGATCTCAGGATCCTGTTGATACTTATTAAAGTTGGTCCACGTGAACAAGTTATACGCGCTCAAATACACACGCGCGTTATTCAGCTTGAACGGCAATAGCTTTGTCGGGAATTGATAACCCATGTCGATCGTTTTTAAACGCAGGTATTGCGCATTGATCAGCCAATAATCTGACGGATAAGCACTCGGGCTATTCACCGTAGTCGGGTTGCTGGTCAACCTCGGGAACTGCGCGTTATCTGCGTTAGATGGCGTCCAGGCTTGCTGATGTATCGGTTGGAACTGGCTTTGGAATGGTTCGATACCGATGTTCTGGATGATAAAACTGTAGCCGAAAGAACCCTGGAACAATACACTAACGCTGAAACCTTTGTAGGCGGCGCTCAAATTTAGACCCATTGTTGTCATTGGTGGCGAACTTGGGTAACCTATAGCTTTTTGGTCGAACACGTTAATAAAGCCATCGCCGTTCAAGTCTTCGTATCTCAGGTCGCCGGGTTGTATCACTTGGCCGTTGTCAGGCACGGCAATATTCTTATTACCACCGTTACTGCCACCATTGGCGGCTTTATAAGTATTAATGGCGGCCACATCAGCAGCAGTATAATAACCCAGATAATGATAACCAAATGGCTGCCTGATCGGCTGACCTGTTCTTGCCAACCAAGGGTAAGCCGGCGAAGATTCGCTTTGGAACAGGATCTTGTTACGTGCCAAAGACACCACCAAATTAGCCCCGTATTGCCAGTTGCCCGCATGCCCCTGGTAACCGAACTGCCCGTCGAAACCCTGGTTGCGAACACGGCCAATGTTTACGGCCGGCAGGCCAACACCCAATATCAGCGGAACGTTATTAGGGGTGATCAGCTGATCGTAACGCAGGTTGTTGAAGTAGTCGAACGTTATAGACAGCGCGTTATCTTTAAGCAAGTTAACATCGATACCAATATTCAACTCCTTTTGCTTTTCCCAAACAACGTTCACGTTAGATAGGCTGCCCTCGTAATAAGTGGCATAATCGTTTGATGACGAGCCAAATTTATAGCCGCCGCCCTGCAAATAGTTTTGGTTATAGATATACTTATTACCCGGCGCGGCATCGATACCCACCATACCGTAAGATCCCCTAAGCTTTAACAAGCCTACGCCCGGCAGCAATTTCTTAAAGAACTCTTCTTTAGAGATAGCATAGCCTACCGATACAGCCGGGAACCAACCATACCGGTTATTCGCCGCAAACCTATCGGTACCGTTGTAAGACGCGCTGATATCGATCAGGTATTTATCGGCATAATGATAACCGCCGCGCATGGATACACCGCGAAATTGAGCCGGCACACCAACCAGATCTTGCGTTAATCCCGGATTGGCACTGGCCGTTTGCGATTGTTGATTGAATACCACCAGACCGTTAACGTGGTGCTTGTTAGCGAAAGTCCTGTCATACTCACCAAAAACCTTCAGGTTGACGTTGGTGGTATAGATATTTACGTTACCAGAGTAAAACTGCGTCGGGAAAACGTATCCGCCGTTAGGGTTCTTGGTTGTGGTTTGGGTTGCCGGATCATAATGATAAGATGGTATCGACCCATAATTACCCGTACCACGCGTAAATTGCTCAACGCTGCCATAAGCTATACTGCCCCTTGCAGAAAGGCCGTCTGTTATTTTGTCCAATTTTTGTTTAGCGGTGAACAAAATGTTGTAATCCGTCCGTTTTGAATTTTGGTAACCGCCTGTGGCTATACGGGCATTTAACGTAGGCAAGTGACCACTGTTAAAACGCGAATAGGCATAAGCATAACTACCATCAGGATTGATAAATGGCGCGGTAAATGGTGTCTGGCGCGAAAAATCAAATATCTCTGACAAAGCACTGGCCGCATTGGTGTTGGGTGAGTTTACGTTAGAGAAACGCGTGGTCACGTCCAGCATCAGGTCGAGCGTTTTGTTAGCTTTCAGATCCAGGTTAGAGCGGAAGTTGTAACGTTTAAAATTGTAATTGTTGTCGATCTGTCCGCGCGGATCGGGGAAATGTTTCATCAAACCATTCTGATCAAGGAAACCGCCCGATATAAAGTACTTCACCTGCTCGGTACCGCCTGATATATCAAGGTTGGTATTTACCTGATAAGTGCTTTTGTTAAATATCTTATTGTACCAATCTACATTGGGGTGGCCGTATGGGTCGCTGCCGTTCTTAAATAATTCCAGATCTTGCTGGGTAAATTCAAGCGGCAAACCATCATTAGCCTGGGCTTGATTGATGAGCAATGCAGAATTATAAGCATCCAAAAATTTTGGCGTACGCGTAGGCGATTGCAAGCCACCCTCGGTACGTAAATTTACCTGTGGTTTACCTGCCTTACCACGGCGGGTGCTCACCACCAAAATACCGTTGGCGCCTTTGATACCATAAACAGCTGTAGTGGATGCATCCTTTAAGATGGAGATGCTCTCGATCTCGTTCACGTTGATCTGTTGCAGCTGATCGTAGGTATACTCCATATCATCAACAATGATCAGCGGGCGGTTACCGTCGGGGTTAAGCGAGCTGACACCACGGATAAAGAAATCGGATGCATCACGGCCCGGTTGCCCGGAAGTTTGGGTAGAAAAGAAACCCGGCAACCTGCCCGAAAGCGCATTCTGAACGTTTGCCGTAGGCACCGTACGGATGGCCGAAGCCTGGATCGAACTCACTGCACCTGTACTGGTGATACGATTGGTTTTACCGTAAGCCACAACCATCACCTCATCCAAACCCTGTGCGTTGGATGCCAGTATGATATCGATGGTGCCTGTTCTGTTGGCCACACTAACCTCACGGGCGGTATAACCTACGAACGAGACCAACAATAGGTTAGATGTCCCCCTCAGCGTGATGGCGAATTTACCGTTGGCATCGGCAGCTACGCTATTATTGGCAACGCCTTTCTCTAACACGGTAGCACCGGGCAGCACCCCACCGGCATCGCGCACCACACCCGTCACCGTACGGCTTTGGGCGAACGCCAATGCGGGTATCAGCGTGATGATCACAAGGCAAAAAAGTATTATTCTTCTCATAACAGTCTTTTTGATCTTTAAATAATTGTGTCGGTTTACCATCCCGGGTTTTGTTTCATATTGGGATTTTTGGCAACCTCGTTATAAGGTATAGGGTGCAGGTACTGCTTTTGGGTAAAAGTGGTCTTTAATATGTCCTTATAGTTATAACTCAAGGCCGAGCCTACTTTTACAATAGAAACCCCTCTGCGTGGCTGGTTCATTACCGTTTCGGCTATCTTCCAGCGGCGGATATCAAAAAAGCGGCGCTCTTCAAAAGCAAATTCGATACGCCACTCGTTCTGTATGGCGGCACGCATCTCGTCTTTGGTCATGTTCAATTTCAGACCATAATTACCGCCCAATCCTGGGTCTATACCGGCCCGTTGCCTGATCGCGTATAGTTGGTTGTAAACATCGGCCTGCGGTGTGCCTTCCACTTCGTTCCTGGCCTCGGCAAAGCTTAGCAATACATCAGCATACCTAAACACTACCCAATCGGCCGGATGGCTCACGAAAACAGTACCCGACTCTGACGGACCGGTAAACTTGCGCGAATAATAGCCCGATACGGTTTGCTGGATAGCTCCGCCCGGTTTACTTTGGCCTCCCTCAAATGTCTCGAGGTTGGTGTTCAACCAGCGGGATCCGTTGTATAAAATGGTTGATGCCAGGCGCGGATCGCGTTTTGGGGTAGATGTGATCGCATATGGATCGGCAATGTTATAACCCGAGCCGGCCGCATTTATCGCCAGGCCGTTCTGCATCGGGAAAGCATCTACCAACTCCTGCGTAGGGCTGGTATTGCCGCCGCCACCTACCTGGAAACCGACCGGACCATTGTTATTCTCGATGCTGGTATTCATCCCGGTAGGCCTGATCATGATCAGTTCGCGATTGTTCTGCGTAGTGAAGATGGCCCGATAGTCAGCGTTCAATCCATAAGTGCCTAAATTGATCACGGCTTGGGCGGCGTTGGCGGCTTGCAACCATCTGTCGGCAACTGCGCCGGCGCTTACGTCGGTATAGCCTGTTAAAGGATTGCCCGCTTGTACATTGCCACCATTGAACAGCGGACTTGCGGCCAACAACAACGCTTTAGCTTTTAAAGTAAGCGCGGCACCTTTGGTAACCCTATAATTATCAGCATCGGGCGTGGCCAGCGGGTAGCGCAAAAGGCTATCTTTAACGGCATCGCACTCGCTCACGATGTATTTAATGCAATCGGCAAAGCTGCTGCGCGGCAGCGCAACATTATCCTGAATATTGTAAACTTTGTTGCCTATCAGAGGTACACCGCCATAACGTTTAACCAGCTCGTAGTAAAAATAGGCGCGTAAAAACCGGGCCTCGCTTTGCCAAACGTAACGCATAGGCACACCCGGAGCAGTAGCTGTTGCCACGCCATTATTCACAAAGCCTTTTACCGGCACCACCGGGATACCGTTGATGAACTCGTTAGCGATACGGATACCACTATAAAAAGATGAAGGCGTATTGCCTGGGGTCGACTCTTCCCAAACATTTTCATTTGCCGGGAAGCTTAATGAGTTGACTGCGTTGGTAGATATCTGCGCCACGGCAGATTGATTGATCCTGGCCGATACGGCGTCGTCTGCCGCGGCATCTAAATAATCGCCCCCTACCCTGTTATGCCCGTTCTTTACTACGGCATACACGCCAAACAAATAACCTTGCGCAGCCTCGCCCGCCGAGTCGAGCGGATTAAAAATGTAATAACTGGTCTGTTTATCTACCGGAAAATTTTCTGACTTACGGCAAGCTACCGTACCTGCCGCCACCAGCACTATAAATAATATCTTGTTGATATGATGTCTCATGTCCGTCATTCTTTTAAAGTTTTACACTGATACCTGCGTTAAACACCCGCTGTATAGGGTAATTATTAGGCGTAACCTCAGGATCTAACTGAGGGAAGCCCGAAACGGTAGCCAGGTTCTGTCCGTTAACAAACACCCGCAACCCGGCTATATGCAAATTCTTGGTCACGCTGTATGGCAGGGTGTAAGCTATCTCCGCGTTCTTCACGCGCATGTAATCACCATTCTTTAGGTAGAAAGTGGAGAACAGGCCATTGTTAGGCAGCGCCGCCTGCGATAACCTTGGCAGCGATGCCGTCGCGGCGGTCTCCGGTGTCCAGCGGCCTGTAGATGCCTCGTAAGATTGACTTGGTTGCGCCTGGAAACCATCGAAACCGAATTGAGTAACCACGTTGGTCAGCGTACTGATCTGGCGGTTGCGCACACCTTGCAGGATCACGCTTGCGCTAAAGCCTTTGTAGTTAAAGCCAAGGGTGGTTCCGTAAAATACCAGCGGTTTGGTGCCGCCGATGGTCGACTGGTCAAATTGGTCAATGATGCCGTCATTGTTCAGGTCGGCATATTTAATATCGCCCGGTTGTGGTTGGTAGCCTGCAATGTGCGGGCTATTGGCTGCATCAGCTGCAGTTTGATACAAACCAAGTGATGTATAACCATAAAGTGTTCCGCTTACCGGCAGGCCGGTCAGTTGGTTCCATGGGAAAGGCGTCTTTAACTCATCGTTAAAAAGTATTTTTGATGTCTGTACGTTAATGTTACCGGTAACAAAGTAATTGAAGTTATTGATGTGGTTACGGTACGTCAACGAGAACTCACCACCCTGGTAAAGGTTGCGGCCAATATTCTCGAAAGTGTAGGGGATACCCAATAAAGCGATGCTGTTACCGCGATACCTCAACAGATCAGAGTATTTATCGCGATAGTAATCGGCAGTAAATTGGATAGTGTTATTGAATAGGCTCAAATCCATTCCTACATCAATCTTCTGCCCTTTTTCCCAGGTGATGAACGGGTTAGCTAACGTGTTAGCATAGAAATAGTAATTGGTATTGTAGTTAGCACCTACCGGGTAACTTTTGTTGTTGTTATTATTGCCATAGGTTTGCACATAGGTATAATAAAGCTCGGCACGTGACGATATATTGTTACTGCCCGTACGTGCGTAAGTGGCTCTCCATTTCCACGAGGTTATCCAGCTTAAACTTTTCATAAACTCCTCGTTAGCCATTTGCCAACCGGCACCGAAAGCATAAAAATTATCATACTGGCTGCCCGGTGGGTAACGGTTATCTCCGCTACGGGTGATAGCAGCCTCGATAAAGTACTTCTCGTTATAATTGTAAGCGCCTTTTAGTGCAATGTTGTTAACGTCCTCAGAAAGATCATAGTTAGTTGCCAGCGATTTAATATCGAACAAAGCCGAACCACTCACATTGTGCTGACCGAACGAGCGCACATAATTTAACGATGCCTGCCCGAATGATTGGCGCGAAGTGTAAACCGTATTAAAGATATTGCTTTGCGCGCGTTGGCTACCGTAAATAGTGTAAGTACTGTCCCTGTTGTAGCTGAACACCGAGTTACCCAAACTGCGGTTAAGTGCGGTGATAGATTGATAAGATAAGTTCCCCTTCAACTTAGCCGACAGACCCGGCGTTACGCCCTTAAGATCGTAATTGATATCCAGGTTGGCCAAAATATCGTCGGTATTGTTTTGGGTGTAGCCCGAGTATTGCGACATGGCCAGCAGGTTGCTCTGGTAATTTACGTTACCACCGAATGACCCGTCAGGGTTACGTACCGGATATGCCAGGCTTGGCGTGCTGTATAAGGCATTCAATACGTCCTGGTATCCCGGGCCCGGTTGATTAGTAGTTTGGATACGGCCGAACAATTGCAGGTCGACATATAAATTTTTGTTCACCTGCACACCCACATCCGAGTTGATGATGTAGCGGCTCAGGTCGGTATTAGTGTTATACGATACGTCGTCGGCCGTTTTAAATATCCCGCCCTGGTTAAAGTAACCCAGGTTTACCGAGTATTTAGCCACCGCGGTACCGCCATTAATGTTAAGTTTATACGACGACATTGGCGACTGATCCTTCAGAATAGTTTTGAACCAGTTGACATCCGGGCGACGGTATGGATCCGTGCCATTGCGGAAGGCGTTGAAATCCACGTCCGAAAATTGAGCCGGTTTGCCGTCGCTGGTCAGCGTCTCGTTCAACAGGTAAGCATATTGGTAAGCAGGCAATGGCTTAGGCAAGTTGATAGATGATTGCAAGCCCGCTGCTGCCGTGAAAGTGATACGGGGTTTACCCAACTCGCCACGTTTGGTGGTCACCAATATCACCGGCTTAGAGCTGTTCATACCCAGCAATATGGTAGACAGACCGTCTTTCAATACCGATATCGATTCGATACTTTCAGGGTCAAGTGAAGATATCTCACGTTGTACACCGTCGATAACGGTGATGGGTTGCTGGCCGCGTACCGAAACGTCTATCTCGGCATTGTCCGAGCTTACATTGTTGTTCGATGAACCATTTACCAGGTTAACCCCAATGATAGAGCCTGACGAAAGCGCAGCACCGTTAAACGTAGTGAAGCCCCGCATCTGCTTGGTATAAACACCGGCCAGTTGCCCGGGGAACGCGTAAGTATAAAGCGATGCCGGCGTAGTGGTGAGTTGGTTGGTGTAGATGGTTGCGACCGAGCCAAGCAAACCGCTTTTTTTGGTAGTGCCATACAACACATCCAAAGTTTGCGGCGACTTTAAAAAGCTGTCGTTCAGCTTTACCACCATATCGGTTTTAGCCTTTACCACGTTAATCAAATGGTCGGGCGCACTAATAGTGAGCGTAGCGCCCAGCGCAACGTCGGCCTCGAATTTGCCGCTGGCATCGGTGGTGAACGTTTGCGTTTTACCCGCCACTTTAATGGTGGCCCCTTTTAACGGCTGACTGTATTCGTCCAGCACCACACCGCTTATCCAACCCGGACGGGTCGGGGTATCCTGAGCGGCGGCAGGATCCATTTTTGCCGCTAATAACAGCAAAGCCAGCATCCCCGTCAGGCATTTTTTTGAGTAGCAATATTGCATAGGATCAGATCTTTTTAATGATTTATAAGCATGGCTATGGCAATGCCCCGCGTTTTTGCGGGCCGGTTTTGCCGTTGGCCGGTCTGTGTTGATATAAGTTATTTGCTATGTTATGGGCACCTGAATCTAAAGGTGAAAGGCGCTGCCGAATTGCCATAACCAACCTTTATAGAGCCATCTGCATTGGTCACAAAGTAGGTCATACTGGCGATCGTCTGCCCATCGGCTGCGCTAAAGAATTTTTTGGGCCAGAACGTCAGTTTATAAAAACCACTCCCCGCCGGCGACTGCACCATTCTGGTCTTATCGGTCTGCTCGCAAACGGTGATCGTTTTACCATCGCTCGTAGTTCCGGTCGCGCATAGGTAGACCACTTGCGATCCTTTAAGCGCGGTATTGGTCAGGTTGTCATTATACGCAATGGTCACAATATCATTATCTAACGATTTTGGCGGATCGATGGTAGTTAATTGCGGATTGCAAAAATCAACCATATCGCCTGAACCTCCTGTTACCGAAAAGCAACTGGTGGTAAATTGGTTGTAATATTGTGCGGTTACACCGTACCCTGCATCGGTTGTGGATGGGTTCTCGGTCAAACCATCGCTGGAGTTGGCCACTACGAATGATAGTTTCACCATCGTTGGGTTATCATCGGCAGCAACTTTCAGCTTCACATCTATATTAGCCGTAATCTCTTCATTACTGATGTATTTGATACCTACATCGGTCTGCATCACCACCCATTCCAGATCATCGATCAGGTTACCGGCCAGCCCGAATTTTTCTCTTAAAGCTACTTCCCAGGTAAGCCCATTGCTGTTAGGGCAGATAGTACCGGCAGGCATAAAAACCATATTGCCTTCGCCTTTACCACCACCATAAGTAGCTGTCATATTTTGGCGGCCTTTCCAACCCTTAGGCATCAATACGGCCATAATGAAATTGCTGACGTGGGGATTAAAATCGCCAAAGCCGGGTTTAACATCAAGCGTTAACTTAATGGGGACGATCTCGCCCACTGTGGCCGAAGGCGGCATGGTTAACGAGGATATTTTTGTGTGGCAAAAAGCTAAAACCACCCCAAGCAGTATCAGTGTGCAGCATCTCCACAAATACTTTCCTTTAATATGTAAACGTGTTCTCATTTAAGGTCTGTTTAATGGTCAGTTTTATTCTTTTACTAAAGTGTAGACGTAGTTATTTAAAGTACAGCCGGGGCTGAACGTCAACGTAAGCTGCCTTGCCCCGCCCGATACGGGGTAGTTAAAAGCTGTTGATACAGGGGTTCCGCCGTTAGCCGTAAAGGTGATCTTGAACGGATAATTAGGATCATCGAAAGCGTACTTACCATCTTTACTTGCTACAAAAGGCAGCGGGTTGACCAGAGTGTACGCCCCCTTGGCATCAAACTTTACCCTGAATTGCGAGTAATCTATCAGCGGTATCAGATCGGTACCGTTGCGTGATGCCTTGATCACCTTCCAACTCCCCGAAATATCCTTTACCGACTCGGCCGAGGGCAGCACCCTATCCACCTTGCAAGATGCCAGCCCCAGGGTTATGAGTCCGATAAGCAAATAGGCGTGCCCTATCTTGAAAAAATTATCCATATATCTATGCTCTTAATATTTAAACCTTTATATTCTTTAATAACCCGGATTTTGTACCAGCGATGGCGACTTGCCCGTCTCGCTCAGCGGGAAAGGCCACAGGTACATCGCCGGCCTAAAGCTGTGCTTAGTTAAATTGAAGCGATTGTAGGTCACTGAATTTCCGGTACGCCTTACTTCCATTCCTTCAGACTGCACGTTCTCGGTCTGTGGCGCTATCTTCCAGCGCCTTACGTCCCAAAAACGGTGCTCCTCAAAAGCCAGTTCGATACGACGCTCGTTCTGGATATAGGTGCGCATGGCATCTTTGGTCAATCCGGTAGGTAATTGGTAAGGATTTAAGCCTGCACGCTGACGGATGGCATTCATCGCATCGTAAACCAGCGTAGTTGGGCCTTCGTATTCGTTGGCTGCCTCGGCGTAGTTCAGCAATACCTCGGCATAGCGCATCAGCGGGAACACCCTGCGCGACCCGAATAAAATGGTAGCAGCTATAGCATTAGGATCCAGCATCTTATTAGTATAGTAACCGGTCACGGTGCCTTGCTTTACCGCATCCACACCGGTACTTTGCCCGTTGTAAGTACCTATGAAGATATTTACCGGAGCGCGACCATTAGTAGTACCATTACCCAGGCGTACCAGCAAAACCGTTTGATCATGGATAATGCTATAGTTAAAACGAGGATCGCGACCGGTGTAAGGATCGTTAGGGTTGTAACCCGATGTTGGGTCACTGATCAGTTTACCGTTGGCCATCGGGAAGGCATCCACCATACCCTGATAAGGGAATGCGCCGTTAGAACCCGCCCGCGATGGTGGCAGGAAAAGGTTCTCCAGATCCGACGAACCTACGTTCAGGTATTGAAATATATACTCGGTGTTCTCGCGCCTGGTAAATACACCCTGGAAACCGGCACCCGGCACATTAGCAGCCACGTTATCGGCAGGCTCGGTGTGTAAAGAGAATGTAGCTAACGCTACTACGGCCGCGGCAGCATCGCGTGCGTCCTTCCATCGGTTAGGATCGGCGGTTGGGTAACCTACCAGATCCGGACTGGCAGACCCGCCGGCATCAGCTACCAAAGTAGTCCCGTTGAACAACGGACTGGCAGCATATAATAACACTCTGGATTTCAACGCCAAACAAGCGCCTTTTGATGCGCGACCATAATCCTGCCCGGTTTGCCTGTTAGGCAAGCCAGCGGCGGCGGCATCGAGTTCGGATACGATGTATTTCACGCATTGATCGTAAGTGTTACGTTTAACGTTTATCTGGTTCTCGTAGGTCAGCAAGGTATCGCCCAATAATGGTACGCCACCATAATGTTTCACCAAAGCCGCGTAGTACCAGGCGCGTAAAAAACGAGCTTCGGATACCATCCTGGCTTTGTTGACCGCCCGCATTGGGGTGCGCGGCAAATTCTTCAGTAACTGGTTTACCGCCCTGATGTTGGTGTAACAAATGCTATAAGGCCTATCCTCGACAATGCCGGCGTTTATAGTACCGGTAGCAAATGCAGATGCCGTTGTTGATGAGGCACGTGATGGCTCAGACTCATCGGTCGCCGCATCCATACCGCCTACACCAAAGCGCCCGGGGTTTGCACTAAAATTAGCACCGGCGTAAATGTTAGCCAAAAATCCAATGGTGCGGGCACTATCGGCAAATACGCTTGCTTGGGTAAGATCCGTGGTGGCGGTAGCATCCAAAAATCCCCCACCCTTTTTGCACGACTGCATGACCGAAGCCAGGCAGACCAAGAGCAGAAGCGGGCATCCAAAAACAGAAAAGTAAGTTTTCTTCATATTCAGGTTCGTATGTATTAGATCTTCATTAAAAATCACCGATAGGCTATCGTATGAGCGAATTCTATAAAATCGATTTAGCATCTCGAGTTCAAAAGAAGCCTTCAGTATTTTTAAATGGACAAAAAGTTAATAACAATTGGTTTATTGTGAGCGCTAAGGCATCAGTGGTACTAATGTACGACGATAAAAACGATTTAGCAAATATTTTGCTAAATCGTTTTTATTTTTCTCATCGTATCATAATTTTCAAGCTATTTTTTAAAATTCTGCACCGTATAACTTAGATAGATTGCCGATATAATGATCAGCACTACCGTTCTACTTAGGCATCTGCCCTTTAAAGAACCTGCTGAAGAACAGCATTTGATAAGTAATAGAATTAGCCCAGTACTCCCAGGTGTGTGAGCCGGGGCGAACGGTGAACTCATGCGGGATATTCCGCTCTAACAACTTATCATGCAGTATCACATTAAAGCGATAAAGGAAATCATCGTTGCCGCAATCAAAAATAATGGCCAGCGACTTAGGTTTAAGCAAATAGATCAGGTTCTCTACACTGGCCTTTTCCCAACGCTCGGGGTATTTGGCGTATTTGCCCAACACCTGCTCTATCCCGAACGCGTCGGACAGTGGTCTAAGATCTACCGCGCCGCTCATGCTGCCCGCCGCGCCGAACACATCCTGATGTTTGATACCTAAGGACAGGCCGCCAAAACCACCCATGCTTAAACCGGTAATAGCACGACTGTTGCGGTCTTTAATGGTCGAATAATTCTTGTCAATATAAGCGACCAATTCATTGGTGATATAGGTCTCGTACTGAAAATCTTTTAACTCCGGGCTGTCCACATACCATCCCGCAAAAGCGCCGTAAGGGCAAACAATGATCACTTTGTATTGGTCGGCAAGGTCTTGGATAGCGGGTACCTTTTTTATCCAATCCGTCTGATCCCCACTGAAACCGTGCAGCAGGTAAAGCGATGGATATTTTTGATCTTTACTATAACCTTCGGGCTTAACCACAACGGCCTTGATATTCCTTTTCATCGCTGCGCTGTAGGTCAACGCCGTGTCTACCGAAGCCGCTTTGCTTACACCCCATGCCATTAACAGGCACAGGGTGATCAGAATTTTTGTTGTTTTCATCATGATCAGTTTGTTATTTGACCAATTGCAAAGTGACCTTGTGGTTCAGCGGCTTATTGATAGTGTAGATCTGATCGATCAGCACATCCATCTGTTTTTGCCAGGCTTGGCGGATATTTTTGTAACGGGCTTTCAGGTAATTGTCTTTGTTACCACGCACAAAGGCATTCTTGATAGATTCTTTATTTACCGTATCTACTGCCGCGCGGTCGTCTTTATATAATAAGCCCTTCTCTTTCAACAGGTCAAATTGAATAAAAGCATACTGCCTAAAACGACGCTCGATATCCCAACGCTCTTCATTCAACTCGCGGATTTGGATGGCTTGCTGGTATTGTGGTGTATAAGGGTTCTCGGCCAGATTGATGCCTTCGGATAATTGGTCAGAAGAATAGCTGCTGATCACCTCGTTATCAATCATCAGTTGATAGTTGCCGGCCTTCAGTCCTTTAACCGTCAGCAACTCCTGGTTGAATTCCTTGGCGAACGGCACATAAGCTAAAGCATCCGACTGTCTCTTTTTATTACCCCAACCGCGCACCATTGTATCTGCCGCGTAAGGTAACGAGTTGGCCAGATAATCGAACGTGATACGATCAGTTGTACCGGCTACATTCTTAATGCTGCAATTTACGGCCTTGCTTACCTGTTTGTTTGCCGCATTGATCGCCACATCGGCTACTACCTTGTTCGCCAGCCCTTGTGTTTTCAGGAACTGATAGGCCATTACCATGTGGCCATCATTATCCGGGTGCACACGGTCGCCCGGAGTTAAACTGAAGTCCGGGTTCCTTGCTTGCTCGCGCGTGTTGATATCTGTCATCGGGTGAAAAAAGTCTACCACACCCCAGCCGTTATTTTTGGCCGAAGCTTCCTGAAAGTCGATCAGTTGCGAGAATGCCGCTGCTTTACCTTTGTACAGATTGTTCTTGTTGCTGTTGGTGGTCTCGTCATATGGCGAGCCAAGGATATTGATCTTTTTGATGTTCGGCAGTTTCTTCAACTTAGCCTCCAGCACCGCATAGCGCGACTTGGCCAGATCTACATTCTTTTGGCCTTTCTCTTTAGCGTCGCCACCAAACCATTCAAAATACCCTGTATCATTCATGCCCCAGGTAACGGTCAATACGGTCGGGCGCATCGGTAGCACCTCGTCTTCCAGACGGTCGCTCATTTGCTTAACGTTATCACCGCCGATGCCGGCATTGTGGCAGGTAAAACGCATGTTGGGGAAGTGCGTCATATAATACAGCCAGATATACGAGTGGTAGTGCCCGCCATCGGTGATACTGTTACCCAAAAACACTACCCTATCCCCCGTTTTAAACGGCGCGACAGATTGCGCGCGGGCAACATTAAGCGTAAGTGAGGCCGTTACAGCCAGTGCGAACAAGCGTAAATAAATTTTCATAGTATGTATTTTGTTCTATCTCAGTTTATTGGGCCGTGCCCCAGTTCTTGTTAGGTTGTGGCCCCATGGTCAGTTCCAGTGTGCTGCCGTCGGCTATATTTTTATAGTCGATGTAGCATTTGTTATAATTAACACCATTCAACTTGGCGCTTTGGATGTAAACGTTCTTAGGCGAATTATTTTTAGCGACGATGGTGAACGCGCTGCCCTTAGCATAAGCTTTATCCAACCGGTAAGCCACCTTATCAAACACCGGCGCGGTTATCTCCTGGCGGGTATCGCCCGGGCAAACCGGATGCAAGCCACCGGCCGCTAAGACATACCAGGCCGACATTTGGCCAACGTCCTCGTTACCTACCAGGCCTTCTACCTTGTTCTTATAAGCACGGTCGCAAATAGCGCGGGTCCACTTTTGGGTGAGCCATGGGTGACCTAAACGGTTGAACAGGAACGGCACATGATGCACCGGCTCGTTAGCGTGGTTGTAATAGTCGTTCCACATCATATCGTCCGGAGTTTTATTGAACATGTCTTCCAGATCAGCAATGGTCTTTGCCCGACCACCCATCAGCAGAGCCATACCGTCCACATCATGCGGAACGAACCAACCTTGTTGATAAGGGCTGCTCTCGATAGTACCATAACCTTGCTTCAGACGTGTCTGCGGGCCATCCCATGCCAGCCATTTGCCATCCTTATCTCGCGGACGGAACCAGCCTACGGTCGGGTCGAAGATGTTTTTATAGCTTTGGGCGCGTTCGGTGTATTTTTGATAGTCTCCGGTCTGGTTCATGGCTTTGGCCAGTTGCGCGGTGCACCATTCGGTGTAGGCATATTCTAAGGTCAGCGAGATACTTAACCCCTCGGGCGTATAACCTTTAGTTCCGTTACCGAATTTCTCTACCGAACCAACCGACAGGTCATAGGCCTTCTGCACATCAAAGTTGCGGATGCCTTTGGCATAAGCATCGGCAATCACCGGGATGGCCGGGTTACCGATCATACATCCGCTGTAGGCGTTCATAAATTCCCAACGCTCCAGGTAGTCCTTTTTCTTTTCACCGGCCAGGGTCACCAGCGAACTGATCATATCATTAACCAAACTTGGGTTGATGATGGTTTGTAGCGGCATTTGGCTACGGAAAACATCCCAACCGCTAAAAATGGTACGCTTAGTGAAACCTGTGGATGTATGCGGTTTGCCATCGCCGCCCGGATACATCCCGTTCACATCCTCCATATTACGCGGATCGATCATGGTGTGATAAAGCGCGGTGTAGAATACCTTGCGTTGCTCGGTAGTACCGCCGGTGATGTTGACCTTGGTCAACGCGTTATTCCATAGCTGTTTGGCTTTGGTTTTAACGATGTCGAAATTGTAGTCTTTGATCTCGGCATTCAGGTTAGCTTTTGCTCCCGCGATGCTGCTGAACGATATGCCCGACTTCATCACCACCTGCTCGTTAGCCCGGGTGGCAAATTCGGTATAGAAACCAAGATGTTTACCTTCTTTTTCTTTCACGCCAGGCAACACCGCTGCGTTGGCTATCAGCTGTTGATATTTGTCGCTGCTGACATCATTTAAATGCCTGCTTTGGCCATCAGGGATATCGGCCGACCAAACGCCGTACTTTTTTAACGGCTTGCTAAATTGCGCGTAAAAATAAACGGTATAATCGGCATGGCCATCGCCATCGCCCCAACCGCCGCCATCAGGCGTGCATTTCATCCAGCCTTGTATCGTATGATCATCAACCACCTTCACGTATTGCAATACCGAAGTGCCGCCTACCCTACGCGCCAGATCTATCTGTATGCGCGACTGCTCATTTTTAGGGAAAGTAAATCGCAGGATGCCGCTGTGCGGGGCCGCCGCCGCTTCGGCTTTGATGTTATAGTCGGTCAGTGTTACGCGGTAATAGCCTGCCCCTCCTTTTTCGGATGCCTTGTTGTATGCCGAGCGGTAACCATCTTTACTGCCGTCCTTTCCTTTAGCTGTTTTTAGTTTACCGGTGGTAGGCATGGTTAATAGATTGCCTAAGTCGCCGTACCAACCGATGCCACTCATTTGTGTGAACGCGAAACCTTCTATCGATGTATGTTCGTAACTATAACCCGAGCCATTATCCCCCCCGGTGATAGTGTTCGGGCTCACCTGTACCATTCCATAAGGCGTAGCTGCCCCCGGGAAGGTTTTGCCAAGCCCGTGATAAACGCCCGCACCGGCCACACTGGTACTTGCGCCAATGAAAGGGTTAACAAGATCGGCAGGTGTTTGCGCCTTAGCAACGGTTGCCGACAGCAATAGCAGGCCACATAAAAGGTTCTTGTTGAGCGTATTTAGTTTCATATTAAATGCATTCTTAAACGGAAAGATAAGGCACAGCACCGCTCCTCCGTTAAGCTATATTTACATAAGATCGTTTACAATTGGCAATGACGCAAATTATAAAGAAAAAACGATTTAGCAAATTTTAGTTATTTATTAATTTCTTCCGTGAGTGACCAAATATTATCGGTTCATTCTCACGGTTCTGAACCCGAACCGTGGCATACTCACCGTTACCGAACTTTTGCCCCCCACTTCTTTTGTCACCGCAAGTTTCTGCTTAACATCGCCGTTCAACTCTACTAATGATGCTGTTGTAGCAGGCCTGTCGATGGTTACTTTATAAGGCACATTGCGGCCCTCGGCATTAAATAAACGCACCAGCATATCGTCGCCATCGAAAGTGATATTAGTTACCTCTATGCCCTTCCCTCCTACCTTTACCAGCGACTTTGATAGATCAGCAGCGGCAGGTTTTGTATCGATCACGGTCGCGATCAGTGGCTCGTTCCATTGCGTTCCTGCGGTCCATACACCGCTTTGGTCCCATTTGCCTTTATGCGGCATTAACGCGTAGTGGATCTTGGTCGGGCCATCTACACGATAATTGCGGCCCCACAGGCCAACGCCCGAATATTGAACGGTCAAGCCCAATGGGAAATCGGTACCGTGAGTGTAGTTTGATGTATGATCGCTCAGCATGGTCATGCCGTAGGCACCGTTGCCATCGGTCACATCTACCCAATTCAGAACGATGTTATTTTTGATACTATCCCAACTGTCAAAAAACGTGTTATCCAGCTTGCTTTCGGTCACATCGAACGGGGCGTTCTTGTAAACTTTTTGCCTGGTCAGGTTCAGCGGGAAAAGCGTCAATAATTTATGGCGGTCATCATAAAAAGCTTTTTTGGGGACCTCAGCTTTGTAAGTATTCGGTGGTGTCAATAAGCCGATCCCTACATTTGACTGCCAATCGATATTCAACCAGATATCTATCTTAGGCTGGCCTTGTGCTAAACTGATAGTTTGGGTAAAACCAGTTCCGTTGATCGTGCCTTTTACATCCACTTTAACCCTTAGCGGACCATTCTCTACCACGCTCACCTCTGCCGCGCCGTCCATGCCCGACTTAAAGCCACCGTTGTTATGAAAATCACCGCGCAACTCGTTAAAACCACGGGCATTGGCCTTGTCTACAAATTCTTTGCCTTCCAATTTTTTAGCGATCAGACTTTCGATCGTGCCACCTTTGGCCGGATCAACCACCAAGCGGTACAGATCGGTCTCGATAATGTATTTACCGTTAATTTGCTTTACCATAGCGCCGGTCGTTGCAACAGCTTTCCTTAACGTCAGTTGATAAGTGCTATAACCAACCGACGGCACGTCAGCATTAAAAACGATCTTTGCATCAACCAATTGACTTGGTACTGCCTTGCCCTGCATATCACTTACAGTAATATCTTTTCCCTGCCATCCGGCAGGCAAGTCAACACTTACAGGTTCGTTCCTGCTTACACCAAGTGTATTGTATACCTTCACGTATTTAACATTTGCCGATGCAGCCCCGCTTTTAACCGCCGTAGCTATCTGCGCAATGCTATCACACGCCTTGTTGGTATAGCCGGTCCACTTAACTACTTTATCTGCCCAGGTATCGCCGCGAGAGCCGTTATAAGGCACTATCCAGCAATCATGATGCTGCGATAGTAATAGCGGTTGCCAGGCTTTCTCAAAGGCCGCTGTTGGCCAATCGGTATTATTATAAACTTTAGCCATGGCCGCCAACTTTTGGGTACTGACGATCTTATTTTCCGACGCTCTTACTTGCTGAGCGATGCGTTGTGTCACCTGTGCGCCCCAAACCAAACTGGTCAGCATATCTTCCTGAGAGAATTTGTGATCGGTGGCTTTATCGTTAGCGCTGACGTTCTCGAAATAGTTGCGCCAGGTGGTGTATTCGGTAGGTTGATAAGAGCGGTTGCCGTTGCCTAAAAATGGGCCACCTTTCCAGCCGGCATCCTGTAGGGTCATGGCTACCGGATTTTCGATACCTGCGGCGAATGCAGCGTTCATGAACTTGCGCGATGCCGTGTAGCCTTCCGTTTGCCAGGTAGAGCCGGGTAGCAGCTCTTCTATTGCATATCTCGGCGATGTACGGATACCTGTACCATCCGGACCTATCAGATTCACGATCCCGCCACCAAATGCACGCACATAACCGCCCCAAAGCGTATTTGGACTTTTAAGCGACATATGGTTTATCCCGAACGACCTTAACAATTGCGGCAAGGCACTGGTAAAGCAAGGTTCTTCGGACGAGTAAGTAGTGAACTTCACTTCAGGGAAATGCTCCCTAACCTTCTTCATCCCGTATTGGAACTGAGCGATGATGCTCTCGGCCGAGATATTATACAGATAGCTTTGCCCATAAGCGGCACTTACATACTCGATGCGGCCGGTTTTTGAGTTTTGATCTTTGATCATCTCTTTGAACCGGGCATAACCGTTAGGGTCTACCACACGGGCGCGATCCCAGGTCTCGGGTTCCAGCTCGATATTGATCTTCCACTCGGGATGGGCTTTTAACTGATCGACCATAAAGGTGGTGTACTGATCAGGATAATGCCCCCAAACACCACCGTGGTAGCCATCAACAAAATAGGCTTTCTTTTGTGCTGTCGCGGCGGAAAAGGCAAAAGCCAACGAAACGGCGATGGCGAAAGATCTTTTAATGTTCATATCAATTGGCAGGTACTATTTGTACCCGGTGTGTGTTGGGTTTGTTGATAGTGTATAGCTGATCGGCAAGCAATGCAAGTTCTTTTCTCCAGACCGCGCGTACTTCGGGTAAGCGCGATCGTAAGTAATTATCGACCACAAAGCCTACAAAAATATCGCGCTTTGCATATTTCTTCAGCGAATCTACAATAGGCTCGGTATCGTTGTATAACATTCCTTTGGGTTTCAGGATCGAGAAATGGATCCAATAATACTCCCTTAGTTTGCGTTCGAGCGCCCAGCGTTCCTCATTGAGGTGCATTACGGCCAGCGCTTGTTGATATTGCGGTGTCAGGATCTGCTCGGCCAGGTTGATACCGGTCTTGTAATCCGCGCCTTTCCATTTACCGATCAGTTTGCCGTCGATCTTCAATGCATAGTCCACATCAGCTTTAAGCCCGTCGACTTTAACTATTTCCTGATTAAACTCCTTACTGAAAGGCACAAATTGTAATGCTGTAGCCTGGGTGCGTTTGGCGTTGCCACCACGGGCGATGGTGTCCAATGGATAAGGCAATGCTTTAGCCAGATAGTTGTAGGTAATGCCCGATGCTTCAGCCTTAAAATCTGTAACGATACAGTTTTCGGATACCGTCGGATCGCCCTGCCCTATTTTGATACCCACCTCAGCTACCTTTTTGCCAGCCAGACCCTGCGCTTTTAAAAAAGTGTAGGCCATTACCATGTGGCCGTCGTTTGTAGGATGGATACGGTCGGTGCCTTGCAGAGTGAAAGAACTATCGGTCTTTTGTTGCTGTATGTTCACATCAACAAGTGGTTGATTAAAATCTACAAAGTCCCAGCCGTTAGTTCTGGCAGCACGCTGCTGTACGGCGATGATATTTTGAATAGCTTTGTTCTTTCCGGTAAACGCGGTGTTCTTTGACCTGGATGTTTCATCGTAAGCCGGCGAACCGATCATGATCTTGCGGATAGCGGGGAATTTCTTCAGCTTCTGTTCGATGAGCGAAAAACCTTCTAAAGATACCTTCACCTTTTCGGCATACACGGCATCGGCCTTGGCTGGTTCCAGTTTTTGATAACCGGTATCATTCATGCCAAAAGTTACTGCAACTACGTTTGGCTTGTGCGCAAAAACATCATCGTCCATCCGCTCGTAGATCTGTTTGGATACATCGCCCCCGATACCCGAATTGATAATATCGATACGCATACCCGGAAAGCGTGTGATATAATAAAGCCAAATGTATGAATGATAATGGCCCCCGTCGGTAATGCTGTTGCCATCGAATGCGATGCGGTCACCTGCCTTGAACGGCTTAACGGACTGCCCCTTGGAACTACCCACTAATATACACAAAAAAAATGACAGGTAAAAATATCTTTTCATTTATTTAGATGGCGCGAGATGGCTTTTTGCCCGATAGTTTATAAATCGTTTTAGCAAATATAGTTAACTATATGAAAATGTCAAGTTTTGTTAACCTTTGTCAACTTTCCCTTAGTTGTTGGGGGCTATGATCTTTATCTGAGTGTGGCTTCCTTTGCGCGGATGCCCGTTGCAGGCATCCGACAAGAGGTGTGTGAGATGAAAAGGTATCGGCAATAATGTTTGAGGAAGCATTGTTACGACGCCACTAATTTACGTCGGCAACCCTGATCAAAAAATACCTACATATGGGTGTTTTTGAAATTTACAGCCCTTATCAGCCCTGCTGCATCAATTTTATGGTCAACTCTACAGTTGATGAAGTGTCTGTCTTTTTCAGTAAGTTCTTACGGTGACCATCCACCGTTTGCTTAGCGATGAACAATTCTTTAGCTATCTGCGCGCTGGTCTTGCCTTGCATCAGCCGCTCTAACACCTGGCGTTCACGTTTTGTAAATATGCTTTTCTGTGGAATGACAGCAACCTTGCTCTCGGTTACGTTGTAGTAACTTGGTTCGCCATCCATGCCAATGAAGGATAGAGATGAGCCTACAGGTTTATTCAAGTGGGTAATATCGGTATGTACCCCCATCACACGGATCACGGCTCCATTATCATCACTTTGTATGGTTACTACTTGTTGCAGAATGCGAATGTAGCTCCCGTCCTTTCGCCTCATACGGTAGTCATAACTGACCTTATACTTCAGCACTTTGTCAGGCGGTAACTCGTTAAAGAACTTGGTCACCCGATCCTCAAAATCGTAAAAGTAGGGCAGATCTTGGGGGTGGATGATGGTTAGTAAATACTCGATCGTGAATTCTTCAGGTGTATCTATACCTAACACTTGCCTTACCGACTGGCTGACATATTCCATTTCGGCATTAGCGCAATTAAAAATATAGTAATAATGATCGCCGACATGGAAGATGTTGAGCAGCTTTTTATGTACCTCTAACTCGAAAGTGAAATTATTGTCGTTAGTGTATCTGGCAATTTCGTACCACTTCTTTTTAAAGTCGTCAAATTTAATAATGGTCATAGGCTGAGTTGAGGATAACCTTAGCAATATAGCCTAAATAAGCCGTATTCACCGTTTTTTGCGATGTAATTTGGTAAATGTCCGAAACAAACAAAACCCTGCCCGGATAACTGGCAGGGTTTCACTTATTAACTATTAAGCATCAATACTAAAATATACCGATGTAGTGGTTACCTGTCTTGTTAACCAGCTTAGCGCCTTTGGTCAATACACCTGTACGGGTGTTAATGATGTAGATATTACCATCTTTACCTGTAGGGGTTACGGTTACATACACTTCTTCGCCGTTCAGTACAAAGCCTTGGTATTGGCCAAAGCTGAGATCAGGATCTTCGGGGATAGCGATCTTGGTAGCAGTTTTGGTGTTCAGGTTAACCAAAGCTAAGTAACCACCCGCGTTGTTCACGCTGTAAGCCAC
Source organism: Mucilaginibacter myungsuensis (assembly GCF_015222005.1). Classification (GTDB taxonomy): domain Bacteria; phylum Bacteroidota; class Bacteroidia; order Sphingobacteriales; family Sphingobacteriaceae; genus Mucilaginibacter; species Mucilaginibacter myungsuensis. The sequence goes on from NZ_JADFFL010000007.1 coordinate 181,137, forward strand.
AACACCTACGCCATTGCCTGCATATCTCCAGGCCTCTACGTAAGTACCGGTCACGCCTAAAGCAGCGTCAAGACTGAACACATAAGAGTTATCATACTGGTTGTTCTGGTCGATCTTTAAGATGTGCGAACCTAAAACACCATTTTGTGTAGCCTGGTAAATGTTACCGTCATCGGCTAAGAAAGCGTTAAAGCTACGGTAACCGTTGGTGTTGCCCTGGCTAACGGTAGAGCTGATCAGTGTAGGGTTTTTCAATGATGGGTAATCTACAACCAATGATTTTGCCGGGATCTTAGCAGTGCTGGCGTTATCAGCAAGGCCGGTAGCCGGGTCGTGCTTGCTCTTTGAGACACCAATGATCAGTTTATTGCCAGCTTTGTTTAGTACAGGTCCGTCTAAACGGCCAATGTAAAAGCCTTGTGCTTCTTCTGCCGGCAACAAAGGGATCTGGTATTGCTCGTAGGTTTTAATAGCAGCTGCCTCCAGGTTAAGTGACAATACGGTAGATGTACCGCGGGAGTGTTGGTAAACACTATTGGTACGGGTAACAACTACGTTAGATACGTTAACTGCGATACCGGTCTTGTCGCTATCAAATAATTTTAACCAACGTGGCGAAGTGGTCGCGTAGCTTGAGATATTTACTTTATCGCTCAGCTCCGTATAGTTACCACCGCCATCTACACGGTATTTAGAGAACTCGCCGCCATTAGCGCCGGTGTAGGCAATGTTGAATAATACGCTACCATCTAAAGATGATTGCAAACGCGCGGTACGTTGCGAGCGCACACTGAAACCATTATCATAAACGCTGATAGACTTATTTGGGTCCCTGGCGTCTTTTGCACTCACCGAATATACCACGGTACCACCGTTACCATCGCCGGGGTTGGTACCTACTAAGGCACCCGCTAAAGTAACCCAACGGTCCTGATCACCCAGATTCTCGGTAGGTGGGGCAACTGTTTCTGTTTTTTTAGAACAACCGGTCAAAGATACGGTGGTCGCTACGGCGCCCATCATCAGCAGTTGTAAGAATTGTTTTTTCATATTAGCTATTATTAGATCTTAAAAATTATTGATTAAGTAGTTCAATTTGATGTAGAAGGCACGGCCCGGTTTTTGAGCGGCAAAATTGTCGTAAGCTTCGGCGTTAAAAATGTTCTTGGCATCAAAGCTGATCACTACGCGCTGGTTGGCCATACGGTAGCTGGCACCGGCATCCTGAACAAATTGGCGCGGCGTTATATTGAAATCATCAAAGCGGCCATAGTCCTGGAAAATGGTACGGAAAGGGCCAACGTGGCCAAAGTTGTAATACACGTTAAGCACCGACCTTTTTTGCAGCAGATCATTAAAACGATACTGCACATTGGCGTTGCTGATAAAGGTAGGCTCGTTAGGTATTTGCACACCATCTCTGGCAGGTAACCTTGAATCTACCAATGGCGACTGTAATCGTGTAGTATTCAGAATAACGTTCAGGTTGCGATGGATATAATTGACCTCGGCCTCGAAACCTGTGGTGCGCACTCCGTTAAGGTTGCCAAAGCTGGTTGTTTCTAACATGCTCACGTTACGCTCGGCGGCCAACTGCACTACCTTATCTTTAGTGTTTCTTAAAAAGACCGCACTCGAAACGGATAAGCTATGGTTATTGAGTTTGAACGGCCCGCCGCGGAAGCCGACGTTATAGTTGTCGCTAAACTCAGGACGGATGGTTACGTTAGGCAGTAAGTTATCGGCCTGGTTACCAAATATCTCCGACTCGCCCGGCATCCGAACCGCCCGCTCCGCCGACGCTAATAACACAAAGTTTTTTACCACCGCGAAAGATGTTGCCAAACCGTAACCAACAGCACTGCGGTTATCGGTAGTAATGCGCTCTACACGGGTTGGCTGACCGCCCACATTTTGTTGTGTCGGGTCGGTACGGTCTATCTTTTGCTGGTAGTGTTTGGCAAACAGGTTAGTGGTCAAGCGGCCATTAAAGGTTTCGGCCTCGTAATTAAATGAGGTTACGTTCTTGGTCAGATCGCTGGTGGCCAGATAGCTTTGGTCAAGTATGTTCTTTAAGATGTCAAAGTCCTGACGGTCCACAATGTAATACATGTGATTAAGCACCAACTTGTGGTTACGGACAATGTTATAACTCAAGCTTGATCGCAGGGTAGTGATCTGCCTGTCGATCGTATTCATGGTAGGTGCGCCTTGCTGCGCGCCTGTCAATGAGCGTAGCGGGAAGCCGGTAATACCGATAACTCTTTGCCCATCCCAATTGTAGCGGTAACTTACCGTATCTTCTATATATTGCTTGCGCTGGCTGTATACCCCGTTAAAGTTAAAGTTAAGGCCCTTTATAAAAAGGTCATTCTTGCGGTATTCCAAACCTACAATGTTGGCGTTAGACCGGGTAAAGCGGCCCATGTAAGGGCGGCTCATATATTGGCCGTGCATCACTTCATCGTAAACATGCGAGTAGTTGTAATTCACCATTAAGGCATCGGCCCATTTTACACCATTAAAGCCCGCCTCGGCGCGGCCGCCGTAAGATCGGTAAGCATCGTTAAAACGTTTGCCGCGCGCCGGGGTCATTTGGCCGTTGGGTTGCTCGTTGCGTACAAACTTGCTCCAAACCTCGTAATCGTTGTCCGAATAAGTGTAGAAACCTGATCCGCGGAAGGTAAAGCCGGTCTTAGCATCACGGTAGCTGCCGCCAATATCGCCCTGTTGGGTATTAAAAGAACCGTATGACGCAGACGCTACCAAACTATTGCGGATGCCACCTTTTCTAAGGATAACGTTGATACCACCACCCAAAAAGTCGCCGGAAAGATGTGCCGGAAGCACGCCTTTGTAGATCTCTATCCGTTCAATCATTGCAGGCGGAATATTATTCAGGTTAAATGATGAGCCGTAAGTAGATATCTCTATACCGTCAATGAATACCCCGATGGCCCTGCCCGACATACCGTTCAGATTATAATCAGCGTCGGAACCGATGCCCCCGCTCTGGCGTACTTTTACGCCAACGGTACGGTTCAATAACTCGTTAGTTTGCAGGTTGCGCAGCGATGCTTCTTTGGTATCGATAACGTTGACCGCAAAGCCCGATGTTTCAATGCGTGCCTTTTCTGTTTTACCCTGTACCAATACCTGGTTCAGTTCTTTGGCTGATGCTGCTTCGACTTTAACATTTACCGTTTGGCTTGCACCGCTTACCTTAACGGTGAGTGTTTCGGTTTTTACGCCTATCGAGGTTACCACTAAAGTGTACCGCCCGTAGGCTACGCCGGTAATCTCATATCTGCCGTCGTTTTTAGTGACGGCACTCTTATTGATCTCTTTTAAAGTAACTGTCGCGAAAGGTATAGGCTCTCCTTTTTTATCGGTTACCCTACCCGAAAGGCTGCCTGTTTGAGCAAAAACGGCTGTTGTTACGCAGGCGAAAATTAGAGAAAGTAAAAAATGCTTCATTTAGATGTAATTTTTAAACCGACATTCTTTATAATCAGTCTAAATAAGAATAAATTCGCTGCAAAAGTATTAGTTGCATATGACGCATTCGGGAGAACTAACGACGCTTAACGGAGTATTACCGCAAGAAACGGACAGCGTGTTCGGGTTTAACCGTGCCATTGCCATGAGTTATGCTATGAATGCCAAAGACGGCTCGGTGCAAATAAGCATGAGCCACCCCGATGAACGGCAAACCGACGTTTATCAAATGATATTTGTACTGAAGGGAAAGTTGCGACTGCAACGCCCCGGACAAACCGGCAGTTTGGGTAAGATCGACGCCTATCAGCATAACCTTTTCCGCACCAAGTTAAAGTCGACCTGCTTAAAAATGAGTAGTATTACTGACGATGTGATCTGCATTAATCTCAGCGGATCTTTCCTTAAAAGATATCTGCCTATTGGTCACCCAGCCAACCAGCGTTTGACGCACTTGGAGACAACGCTCGCACCTACTCTATCAGCCGCTAATATGCCCATAACACCCGAGATAGCTGCCATACTGCAAAGCTTAGGCAACTCGCAACATGGCGGCTTTTGCGACCAGTTGCTTCTGGAATCTAAAGTGATAGAATTACTGGCTTTGCAGCTATCTATATTCGAGCAATTAAGGTCGACGGTCCCATCCTACCTACCCGAAAACGAGGTTGCCGAACGGATGCATAAAGTAAAAGATATCCTGATAGATCATACCGGCAGCCAGCTATCGTTACGGGATCTGGCCCATATGGTTTTCAGTAACGAGTTTAATCTGAAACGGGATTTTAAAGCTGTGTTCGGCAATACCGTTTACGGCTATCTTAAAGATCATAAAATGGAGCAAGCCAAGACCATGCTCATCGGTAATAACATCACTATAGACGAGGTTTCTAAAAAGTTGGGCTATAAACACGCCACCCACTTTACCAGCGCGTTCAAAAAGCACTTTGGGTACCTGCCTAATAAAATACGCGGCGGTAAACTGACCTAATTCTAATAAGGTCGGGGTAAGTTAATTACTACCGTTTATTTTCCTTTAACTATGCAGGCTCATTTTAACTGCTTACATTTAAGCGGCCTATAATTTTTCGGCATCCCGATCGTAATAGGTGTTAAACTAATTCCACGGTCAGTTGTTGACCCATCTATCAGCTTAAACAGCATGAGCAAAGTATTTACAATAGCCGAAGGTTTAGAAAACATGGGCGCGCTCCGAACGGGCGGCCAGGGGTCTGTATATAAAGGTCGCCGTATGGGGCCGATCATTAGCGCGGTCAAGATCCTGCCTACCCCTATCCACTCCGAAAGCACTGAAGATAAGAACTATCGGGCTTTTTTGAACGAGGTTGAAAAGCTTAAAAAGGTGAACGAGATACCTAACCCCAACGTGGTAAAGATCTTGAACTCCGGCATCACCGAAAGCGGATCCTTCCCGTTCATCGAGATGGAATACATTGATGGTCCGGATCTGGGTGAACTCCTAACCGACCAAAAGATATTCACCATTAAAGAAGTGATCAAAGTAGCTGACCAGCTGTCTTGCGCCCTCTCCCATTGCCATAAAGTAGCTGTTAAACACGGCGATATCAAGAGCAATAATATCAAATTCAACATCCATACGGGCAATTATATGTTGCTGGATTTTGGGCTGTCCATCATGTCCGACGAACAGCGGCGCACCAGCATGCGCCATGCGGGAGCAATAGAGTTTATGGCCCCCGAGCAGAACGAAGGCCAGATGCTTTTCCAGACCGATGTTTACAGCTACGGCATTATCCTTTATGAATTACTGACCGGGCAAGTTCCGTTCCCTTTGAAGGATAATGGCGAAACCGCCCGCAACACGGTGATGGTCGCCCACATGGAAGCCCCCGTGCCGGATATTCTGCAACTACGCAATGAGAACCTGCCCGAAGACTGGACCGCTAAACAAAAACGTACCGAAACGGCTGTGCCCGCCTGGCTAACAGCGCTGATCTACAAATGCCTGGAAAAATCGCCCGAAAAACGTTTCACTAACGGCATGGAACTACACGATGTGGTTGCCGACAGCCGCATAGCGGATGTAGTGGTGGAAGAAGTGAAGAAAGCCATACCAATTGCTGAGCAGCGAGGAGAGGTATTTGTTGATCCTGTTACTCAAGCCCCAAACAGCGATAACAGCAACATGCTGATATCTAAAACGGTGTTTGCCTGTTTGATGATATTGCTGGCCGGCTTTATGGGATTTAGCACTTATGTGCTTTTTAAAGACAGGACCGCCAAGCCCAACACCGCTTTACAACGAGAGCGCGATTCGGTACCATATATTGATACTACGGCTGTTAACCAAGCATATCGTCGCGGGTATTATTCCGGTAAAAAAAGCATATCAGATTCGGTAGCGAAAGCCAAGATCACGGAAGACATTTATAATAATGGAGGTGAAGGCACAGATAGCGCAGCAACCGATACAACAAATAATAGGCAGCCTAACTTTTAGGTGCCCAGTTTAACTATTACTATAAGATCGTTCAGCCGAAACATCCCGCCGATGTTGCATGTTAATTTAGCTGATCTTTATACATCCGCCCTACAAACAAATGGATAAACAACCTTCTATATGGCAACGCATGGGTATCCAGGACTGGTTTTTGACCAGCGAGAAGACCACCAATGCAAAAAAGCCACAAAGCCTTACGCCCGATGACGTTTACAACTACGTCATCGCCAAATTCAATGATTCCGTTCGCGAACTTTCTTTTGCTGGTCGTGTGGTATTTTATCACGAATATATCATCAGCTTTAACCCCGAGGATTACCAGGAATTCATGAATAACAAACAAGGCATATTCGGCCTGATCGTGAATGAGACAGTGAAGAAGTTCTACGAGCAATTAAAGCAATATCGTTTGGCGGGTAAAACGGTGGTACCATCCAGCTCTAAATGGGTGTTCCGTTTGGTTTCCCATCCGGATTATGCCCGTGGAGATATCGGCTTTATTGGCAAACTGCTGCCCGGTAATTCTGTTAAAAAAGAGGAGAACCTGCGTGTGACATTTATCCCCCGCCAAACGGGTATAGCCCAGACTTTTGATGTGAGCCAGGATGTGTTAAAGGGCTTTAACTACTACAGCGAAGGTTATTACGAACTTCCGTACGAGGAAGATCTTGAACCGGACCAAACCGCCCCTGTGAATGATAAAAAGAAAGTACTGGCCCGTTTTGAGACCATTTTGCCCGAAAAGCAATTTGCAGGCAAGAAAGTAGAATACCTGATGAAGGACGACGAAATCATCGTCTCGGGTAACGAAGAGGAGCGCGAGGGCGGTAATATATTTAAGATCCCAACTGAGTGGGTCAACTCTCCACATTTGCAGATCAGATATAATAAGTCTGACGGAAAATTCTATTTGGCATCATTTGGGGAGCGTACCATTTTGAACGAGAATGATGTGGAGCGTAGCGATGTGAATGCCCCCGCGTGGGTGGAATTACCGGTAAACTCGCGCATATTGTTGAACGGAATTGTAGGCGTTAACATATTTAAGTCGTAAGCCTATGTCGCAGATACTATCCGCAGCTTTACTGATCATTGTAGTGGCCCTGCTGGTCACCCATTTTTACGACATCAAAAATTCGCGCAACACCAATGGCTGAGCAATATTACGGACTGACCGACCCCGGAAAACAACGCGACAATAACGAGGACGCCTTTATTGCCCAAACAACTGTGAACGGGCGTTTTGTGATCGCCTGTGTAATTGACGGCGTTGGTGGTTACTCGGGCGGCGAGGTTGCTGCCGCGCTTGCCCGCGAGGCGATCTTGAAACGCCTGGAACGCCCGGCCGGAGAAGTGATCCCTATCCTTTTGGATTGCTTTAACCTGGCTAACCAAAAGATACTGGCTGCTAAGAAAGAGAATAGTAAGCATGACAGCATGGCATGTGTAGCTACCCTTGCACTTGTAGATCTGGAACGTAATCAATTCCACTATGTGCATGTTGGTGATACCCGTTTGTATTTGCTACGCGATGATTCTTTAGTGAAGATCACGCACGACCAATCCTTTGTAGGTTTCTTAGAAGAATCGGGCCGTCTGACCGAGGAGGCAGCCATGGCCCACCCCAAACGTAACGAGATCAACAAAGCCCTTGGATTTGAGACCACCTTGCTAAAAGACGATGATTATATAGAGACAGGCCACTCCCCATTTTTACCAGGCGATGTGCTATTGCTTTGCAGCGATGGTTTGACCGATATGGCTACCAAGATAGAGATAACCGATATCCTTACCGGCAAAGGCTCTTTAGCGCAAAAATGCGAGAACCTGATCACGGTAGCGAATGCCAACGGCGGTAAGGATAATGTCACGGCCGTATTGGTAAGCAACGACAAGCAAGCCACCAATTACGACGCGACCAAACCCATTGCTACGCAAAAAAAAACTGAGTTAGATATTACCATCCCACCGCCTACGCCCACAAAGGTAAATGAGTTGACCTCAGCGGAAATTCCTGCAAAAAAACGGTCAGCTTGGCCTTGGGTAGTGGTGATCATTATTGTGTTGATAGCCGCCGCGGGTGGATGGCAATACCTTAAGCATCAACAAGCCGATACACCTATGGCTAACAATGCCAATACCGATACTTTAGCGGCATCGACGCCAAAACCAGTAGACTCGATCGAGACCAACTTACAAACAATGATCGACAGTTTAAAAGGCAACGTACTGTTACTGACCGACAGCCTTTATCCGAAACCGATCAAGATCGATAAAGCTATACGGATAGATAAGGATAGTCTTTTTATTAAAACCAAAGGCCACATCACCCTTGTAGGTGATAGCGCTTATAACGGAGCAGCGATAGAGCTATCCACTAAAGCCAAAATGATATTTATCGACAGCATGACCATCAAGGGCTTCAAAACGGGGATCATCAATTATAACAACGCCTTGACGTTAAAACGTGTAAGTTTTGCAGACTGCGTTGTACCTGTACAAAATGAGGTAAGTGTGCCTAACAATAAACCGGTCAGCGGGCCAGCCACTTCTTTAAAAGTGGATACCGTAACTGTTAAACCTAAACCGAGCAATGGAGCAACAGGAAAACGTTAAACCTACAGGCCGCGGTAAAGAGCGGTTGTTCTTGTTATTGATAGCGCTGGTGCTGGGTGCATTATTCTATCGCTTGTACACCATGGAGCAGGCCAACTTTACCGAGGTAGACAACCGCCTTGCTGATGGCAGCATGATGAACCTGAACGCGCCAAAGCCTGCTCAAAATTTGCGCAGGTTGCTGGAGAAAGGTTATTATTTTGATGATAAGCAGGACATCCGACTGATCGAACAGACGGTAGCCGATCGTATAGCCCAGGCTGGCGATATAGATAACATTGGCGAGCTGAATAAACGCATCTTTTATATTGAAGCTGACCAGGCCTTGAACAATGGCGGCAGATCTTTTAAGGACCGGGTGTTGGTTTCACGTTCACTATTAGGCTTTACCGGCGATGACTCATTACGGTTTCAGCAAGAACTATCCCGCCCTCCTGCTCTGCCATCAGTTACCGATGCCGGCATGGATGGCAAAAGCATATCGGGGATAGTGACCGAAAAAGGCCAGCCTGTCTCAGGCGTATTAGTTCGCCTGCAAATGACCATCCCGCAGGATAGCACTTATACCGACGAAGAAGCTGATCTGGTGAAGATCCGTAAGCAACGTAGCGAGGGCGTCATCAAGAGCTTCATTAAGGACGCCAACAAACAAGAGCACCTTGTCGCCCTAAAAGCGTTTGCCCGTACGGATGGGCAGGGGCAATACACCTTCAAGAACCTGCCTTTAGATAAAGCGTTCGAGATCTTGCCAATGCAACCGAACTTCCAATTTGGCAGATCTTTAGGTACCGAGAACTTGGACAAGGATAGATCCTTCAACTTCAACCGTACACCGCATACCATCCGGATGCTGTCGACCAAAGACTTCAACATCCTTAAAAAAGAGCGATCACTCATTGTACGTACCCCGGCCGAGTTCAATACCTCGTTCTGGGTCATCGTGGCGGTTTTCTTTAGCTGCTTCGCGGTGCTGCATTTAGTGTTGAGCTGGAAATTCAATTCGGCCGATCAGCTGATCTTGCCGCTGATCATGGTGCTAACAGGGCTGTCGTTCCTGACGCTGCTAAGTTTACAAGACCCGCTTCGCGACCGCTTCCTGGCTAAAGACTCACTTACCTATCTGGTGATGGGTAGCGTAGTGGTGATCGTGATGATGCTATTCAATTTGCGCCGCTTCACGGTCGACTCTAACTTATACCGTTTACTGATATTTAAAAATAACCATAAGGCAGCCAATGGCTGGCCATGGATAGTTATCGCTATAGGGCTTTTATCGTTGACCATCCTATTCGGTTCAGGACCGGAAGGCAGCGGTGTTAAGGTGAACCTATTCGGTTTCCAGCCAAGCGAGATCGTGAAATATCTGGTTATCATTTTCCTGGCGGGATTTTTCACCATGAACGAGAAGTTCATCAGCGAATATGCCAGCTTTAAAAAGCGGTCGTCGTTCTTCGCCTTTGCGGTCTTATCTACAGCGACGGCATTGTTTCTTTTCCTAATGCTGGGAGACTTGGGTCCGGCCATGGTGATCTGCTTTACATTCATCATCCTATTCTCGTTCTCTCGCGGCGATTTTATGTTCATGGCATTAGCCGTAGTATTTTATGTGCTGGTGACTTGGATATTCGGAAATATTTGGCTGTCGGCCTTGTTAACGGTGGTATTACTGGTAGCCACCACGCTCATCAAACGTAAGCAAATGAGCGAGTCGGCCATTATGGCGCTTATTATCATTGCCGGATTTTTGACAATTGATAAAATACCTGGACTTGATAAACTCATCCCCGGCCCGGTGCAACGCTTAGTAGACCGTAAAGCCATTTGGCAAGACGCGTGGGATAACGAAGTTTATGGTGGTGATCAGGTTGCCAATGGTCTCTGGGCCATGGCTGGCGGCGGCATGACCGGTCAGGGTGTAGGCGAAGGCTTTGCCAAGACCATCCCAGAGGCGCACACCGATATGATCTTGCCATCCATCGGGGAAGAATTTGGGTGGACGGGTATCGCCTGCATATTTGTGATATTCCTTTTGTATCTGCACCGGTCTATAATTATCGGTCGGCAAACCGGGACACCATTTTTATTTTACCTCTGTGCAGGGATAGGTGTATGCACGTTTGTGCAGTTCCTGCTTATTGCAGGGGGATCCACCGGGGCATTGCCACTGTCCGGGGTATCCTTACCGTTCGAAAGTTATGGGGGGTCGTCTCTTGTGGCTAACTTTTTAGCAGCTGGCTTCTTGCTTTCAGCATCCCGGGTTAAAGGGACACCTGTCCAGATGTCTTACATTACCAAACAGCAAGATCATAATTTGGTGCCTGCGCTAATGATGGCTTGTATCGGTGTGGTGTTGCTTACCGTAAATGTATCCAGATATTCATTCGATAATAAAAAATGGATAATTAAACCGTCCTTAGTGGCCGACCGTAGTGGTGCTCGCATGTTCAGCTATAATCCGCGGATCAATATCCTAATGAACAAATTGCAGGCGGGTACTTTGTTCGACCGTGACGGACGGATATTAGCCACCAGCGATCCCCAACTGATAAAAAAACAACGGCGGATGCTGGATAGCTCAGGCTTAAAGGGCTATGATCTTGACTCGGCGATGCACAAACGGCTTACCCGTTACTATCCGTTTGAAGAGCAGATGTTCTTCTGGACGGGCGATGCCAACACCGGCGTATTTACCGGCGGCACCAACGGTTACTTTGCCGAGTACGAACATGCTGCCGAATTGCGCGGCTTTAAAATGCCGATTGCTAATTTCAACACCCATGCAAACCGCTTTCAGGAAGATAGATTCCTGCCGAGAGGTGTAAAAGAAATGTCGGTAGGTAAGAAAGATTATGGCGCTATTGCAGACCTGCTGATAGCGGGCATCAATAGTAACGAAGTTACCCAATTTAAAAAGCGTAACCGCGATGTGAAGTTGGCTGTGGATGCCGACCTGCAGACCAAGATCCAACAAGCGTTAGCATCAGATACATCCTTACTGGATAACCGCGTGTCGGTGGTAGTGATGCAAGCGCATAGCGGCGATGTATTGGCGTCGGCCGTGTATCCGCTCCCTCCTATTCACAGTTGGGAACAACTGACCATGCCGGTGAACGAGCAAAATAAGCTGTCGCAATGGATGACCACCAGCGATCTTGGCTTTACTTATGCCACGCAGCCGGGATCTACAGCCAAACTGGTCACTACTATGGCCTCTTTCAACAAGTTGGGGATGGCAGCAGCGGATGTTACCTACAACGTATCCATGGCCGAGCGTATACGCACCAAGGGTATCGAGCCTGACGAAACGGGTAGGATAACGCTTGAAAATGCCGTGGCCAAATCAAACAATGTGTACTTTATTAAGTTAGCTAATCAGCAGCATTTGCAGGAGGATATGGGAACGCTTTACCTGAAGACAGGTATGTTTTTGCACGGCGTGGGCGGATACTTTTACAACAAACCGACCGAGAACGCCGAACAGGAAAACAAGTGGCGCGAACTATGGCGCAAAACCGAGTTCAATACCAAGCCACGCTATGACCCTAACCGCATACGTCGCACACGGGCCAAAGGTATTTCGGGCATGGCTTGGGGACAAGGCGAGCTGATCGCCACCCCGGCCGCCGTAGCGCGATTGGCTGCCGGGATAGCCAACAACGGATCTTTAGTGGCTAACCGCTATGTGCTTAAAGTGAGCGATACGCTGCAGCCCATCAAGGCCAGCATCAAGTTAGCGAATGATCAGCGCTATGCCGAGTTGGTTAAACAATACATGATCAAGCAAAGCGCGCCTAAAGAATGGATCCTGAACCTGAAAGTGGCCGGCAAGACCGGCACACCGGAGCGGATCTGGAAGATGGAAGGTATTAACGATGGCTGGTATGTATTTTTTGCGCCAATGGCTAAGGGTAGCGATAATGTAGTGGTCTGTATTCGTATCGAGTCGACCAAAGGTTCATCAGATGCGGTGCATTTGGCCGGTAACCATATCATTCCCTTGCTGAAGAAAAAGGGATACATCAAAAGTATAGTACCGCCTAAGGTGGAAAAGAAAGCGGTAGACGAGCCTGAAGTAATTACCGAAGAAGCGGCTATCGAAGAAGAAGTTAACGTTCAACCATAAACAAGCATGTTCAATATATTCGGCCAAAGTAAGGATAAGCCAAATGATGTTAAGGGCGTTAGGGACGCGCTGTTGCGGGCCTTAAAAGAGCACCTGCAAAAAGCCGAAGGCGGCGAGGGGCGCAACATTAAAGGGATCAACCTGTTCATCACCGCACCCACTGCTGATAAGCATTTATACGAGTCGGCCGTTCACCATAACGAACCGGAATTATTCAGGGATGAGATACAGCGCATTGCCGATGACTACGATATAGGCCTTCCCCTTACCTGGGAATTGGAAGTTGTTTTTACCGATGAAGTACCGTCAGAGGCCATCCCTTTAAACGAGGTTGACGCGGCGATATTCATCCGCACCAAAGCCCATGTGATCCAGCGGACAGGCTCGGCTTACATTCGGGTACTGAATGGTAAAGCAGAGCAGAACGAATACACCATAACATCCGAAGACGGCAAACTCAATATCGGTCGCGAGGCTAAGGCCCAGATAGATGGTGGTTTTTACAGGATAAATCAGATCGCTTTCCCAAGCGATACGGGTAATGATGCCAATCGTTATATCAGTCGCCAACACGCCCACATCGAATGGAATAATGATAAAGGCTGCTTTATGCTTTTTGCCGATGAGGGCGGCATCCCGCCGGGAAATAAAGTAAAGGTGCGTATAGCAGCTAACGAGACGCTTATCAAACTGCATTCCAGCCTGATCGGGCATCAGCTGGCCGAAGGTGACCAGATCATTTTAGGCGAGACAGCCGTTATAGAATTTAGCTACAAAGGGGGAATAATTAATGGCTAAAGTGTTCACCATAACCGAAGGACTGGAGAACATGGGCGCGCTACGCACCGGTGGACAGGGGTCGGTGTATAAAGGCCGCAGGCTTGGTCATATCTATAGCGCCGTGAAATTGTTGCCTACGCCTATCTCCATAGAGGACATTGCCGATAAGAACTACCGCAATTTTATAAACGAAGTAGAGAAGCTAAAGAAAGTGAACGAGGTGTCTAACCCTAATGTGGTTAAGATCCTCAGCTCAGGCGTTACCGAAAGTGGTTCTCTTCCGTTCATAGAGATGGAATACATCGAGGGGCCGGATCTGGGCGAACTGCTTGCCCCACCGCATGAGAAGATATTCACCATTAAAGAGACCATCAAACTGGCCGAGCAATTGGCCCATGCCCTCGCCCATTGCCATAGCCGTGGCGTGCGCCATGGCGATATTAAAAGCAATAACGTTAAGTACAACATCCATAGCGGCAATTATGTGTTGCTGGACTTTGGTTTGTCCATCATGTCCGACGAACAGCGCCGCAGCAGTATGCGCCATGCCGGGGCGATAGAATTTATGGCTCCCGAGCAGAACCGTGGCGAAATGTTGTTCCAGACGGATATTTACGCCTACGGGGTGATACTATATGAGTTATTAGGCGGGCAAGTGCCTTTTCCGTTACGCGATAGCGGCGAGACGGCGCGCAACGCGGTCATGATATCGCACATGGAAAATGCCGTACCGGATCTTGTAGAACTGCGAAAACAAAACATCCCCACGGACTGGAGAGAGAACCAGAAGCAGCGCGAAGCGCAAATACCTAATTGGTTGCTGACCCTGATCTACAGATGCCTTGAAAAAGTACCCGAGGACCGCTTTGGCAATGGCATTGACCTGCACGAGGCCATCATCCGCAACAGCGTATCGGCCGACCCGACCGATGATAATATCGTTGCCTTAAAAACCGAGAACGAGATACTGCAAATGCAGATAGCACAATATCAGGAAAAGGCGACCGTGGTCAAACAGTCCACCATTGTGCTATCTAAAAACAAATTCGCGATAGCGCTTGGGGTGATGGGGCTATTATTTGTGTTGAGTGTTTATGGTTTGTTTAAAAAAGATGTGGTCTACTATCCGGCAACGCCGCCAAAGAGCAAGTATGTGCCCTTTATGCTGTCATCATATAAACCCCCTGTACGCATACGCAAGGTTAACATCGACAGCATCCGAAGAGCCGAACGTAACAAGATATTAGCGGAACAAGAACGCAAACGTGTAAAGCGCGGAACTTTTTGGGATCGTTTATTTTGATCGGCGATTTTTAAATGCGGCACGTCCGATAAAAACTTATGGCCCTTTCTATTCCGTCGAACTCATCACCGCTAACGATAATGCTGCCATATCACCCACATTCTCGGCCAAGCCGCTTTCTACAATTTTGCAAGCTGCAACCGACTCAAAGTACGCTTCGCGTTCGATAACCTGCATCATGTGTGGTTCAAGCAGTGCTTTGGCCCGCCCGTAAATGCTCCCCATGATGATCAACTCGGGATTAAGCAGATCTATAAAAACGGACAGTGCTTTACCTAATTGCTTGCCGCATATCTTGTAAACCTCCTTCGCGGTCTGGTCGCCCGCATAGGCGGCTTCGGCTACCGTTTTCGCCGTGACCGATGGCAACTCACTAATGCTTTTGCAATAGGCCACCGTTTTGCCGACCTGCAGCATTTCACGCGCTTTGATCTAGGCTAACTGGGCAATACCTCCCCCGCTGCAAAAACCCTCAAAAGATCCGGCTTTACCAAAGCCCACAGGCCCCATATCTGCCAAACGGATGTGCCCCACTTCGCCTGCCAGATCAGAGATCCCTGAATAGAGTTGGCCATTCAAGATCAGCCCTGCCCCCATTCCAGTACCGAACGTTAAGAACATCAAATTATCGTAACCCCGGCCTGCACCGTACTTCCATTCGGCAACGGCACAGGCGTTGGCATCGTTCTGTAAAAGGACAGGACGGCCAAACCGCTCGCGAGCCATTTTTACAATGGGCACATTATCCCATCCCAATAGATTGGGCGGCGACAAGATCAGGCCTCTTCTGCTACTCAGCGGCCCACCACAACTGATACCGATCCCGGTCAAAGCGCCCTTATCGATACCGTTTTGGGCAAGCATACTCTCAGCGGTGGCAAACAAATGTTCGATCATGTCATATACCGGCTTGTCTGTCGGCATAGCCTCTTTATGGGTGATCATGATATTATCATCAGTAAGCTGCCCGAGCAAGACGGCGCACTTAGTACCACCGATATCAAATCCTAATAGCATGTATCAATTATCTTTTAGAGGTTGAACATTGATCGACTTGAACTTAACCCGGCCATGCTTGGCATAAAACCACACCATATCTCCTTTTTGCTCGATAGTGCGGTTAACTATACAACGGCGGCCATCTATGCTCATGTCTATTATATCATTGTTGATGACCAGATCTATCTTCACTGTTTTATCCAGGCCATCAACTGCTTTGATCATCGTATTGCCAAGCGACACGGTCTTATTTTCGGCCGAAAAGGTCGTTTTATAGCCCCTGTCGGCTTTAGGGTCACTTTTTAAATAGAAGCCATATTCCTCATTACGGCCCATAGGTTCTATCTCCATTGTTATGCGGCATCGGGCTGGTATATTCTCTAAATGAGCAGCGCCAACGCCATTGGGCGCATTAATAGTAAGTCCCGATGCATCAGACGTTGCACCCGGATGGGTGATGATCTTGGCCGGTATAACAGGCTGCGTAGCCGGGATCATTTCGGCAGGGAACTTGGTATTCAACGTTCCGTCCGCATCTTGCGTCACCTCGCGGAATAATAAATTACCACCAAAAGTTTCGCCGTTATAGTCCTTATCATCCCTGCGCGAAGGAACCCACGAGCTTGCTATCCGGCGGCCATTTTTAAAGGCGGCAGTCTTGACCACGTTTGACCATGATTCGTTCAGCGCCTGATGTCGTGGCGTTTCCCATGGGCCGTAAGGGTTGCGGGATTTTACATAATAGGTGTCGCTATTGTCGCTATATACCAAATACCACCAACCGTTCCACGAGAAATAGTCAGGACATTCGGGTACAGAAGGTTGCCCGGTCAATATTGGGTCTAATACTTTCCAATCCTTCAGGTCTTTAGATACCATGTGGACCAAAGCGCCGCCTTGATGCGCTAACACAGAGCCCTCCTGCCAACTGGATACCAACAGATGAAATTCGCCGGTCTTTTCGTCTACAAAAACCTTGGGATCGCGAAAATCGCGCTTGCTGTAGCCGGGTGCAGAAGTGTAAAATGGATTAGGTTTCTGCTTTTTAAAATTGATGCCATCCGCACTGATCGCGTAGCTTAATTGCTCGTTTACCCTGCCTTCTTTATCTACCAAACGTGTTGCATAAAAAGCGTAAAATGTGCCTTTATAAAACACTACTGATCCGGTACAAATGGATTTCTCCCATTCCTCATCAATACCTACCACGATCGGGTGCTGTTTCCAATTGATCAGATCGGTGCTGGTGCTTAGTACCCACTGATGGCCACCCAGACCTTTTAAACTGGCGTGGTGAGCCGAATCGAGCAGCCAATAATTGTAAAATGTGCCGTTATGGGCAAAAGGCATCACGTCACCAACATATAGATCGCCTTTGGGCCTAAAGTATTGCAGATTAGTGGTGGCCTGTAAGGTTGGGTCGTACTTTACGCCTATTTGGGCAAAAGTGTAAGTGCCGGTAAGGCAAAGCAGATAAGTGAGGAGTAGCTTTTTCATATGGTAATTAAATGTCTTTAGGTTTGTCGCCGCGTTGCCAGGCGGTCTCTATCTCTTCGAGGGACTTGCCCTTGGTCTCGGGTATATAATAATAGCCCCACCATAAGCCGCCTAAGCAAATGCTATTTGCTGTCAAATTAAACATACTGAGTGCTTAAAAAAAATAAGATCTCAATTTGCAAAAATATAGTCTTAATATCAGTCACCTAAATTTATCCGAAGGCGGTAAACACACCTTACCGCACCATCAACACGATAACCAAACACAATGAAAAGACGTGATTTTGTAAAGACTACCGGACTGACCGCCCTTGGTCTTTCTGTATTGGGAACTCAGGATAGCTTTGCTAACGATAATACTACTCATCTTGAAAGTGATGATCTGTCGCCTTCCGCTAAAGCCGACGAAAATTTCCCTATCAACTTTATAGCCGTAGGCGACTGGGGTCGCAATGGTGAGTACGACCAGCAAGAAGTTGCCAAACAAATGGGGGCATGGGCGCGTAAGAATTCTAATGATTTCATCATAGCCACCGGCGATAATTTTTACCCACGCGGTGTAGTGAGCGAACACGACCCATTGTGGAATTTCTCTTTCGAAAACATTTACACTGCCCACAAACTGCAATGCGATTGGTATGCCGTTTTAGGCAATCACGACTATGGATCTGGCCCCGACGCGCAGGTGCGTTACAGCAAAATAAGTCGCCGCTGGAAAATGCCTGCTTTGTACTACACTAAAGAAGTGAATTTGGGGAATCCCGAAAATGAAAAGGCTCTATTTGTAATGATAGACACCGATCCGATGCTATTTGAGGATAAAAAAGAATACGTCAATAAGCAAATGGCTTGGCTGGAGCACACCCTTGCTAACGCCTCGGCAAAGGTAAAATGGAAGATCGTTGTCGGGCATCACCCTGCTTACACCGTTGGCCCGCGTATTAAGAACTACGACACCTTGACAGCGAGAAAAATGCTTACCGATGTGTTCAACAAGCACAAGGTCGACCTTTATCTTTCAGGTCACGACCATTCCCTGCAACATTTAAAACCGATAGGATTCACCCATCAGTTTATCTCGGGTGCGGGATCAGAACTTACTCCGGTAACTACGGGCATCCCTTACAGCCGCTTTGAGACGTCGGAGAATGGTTTTATGTATTTCTCTGTGATTGCCAATGCCATTAGGGTTAAGGCAATCAATGTTGCGGGCAAAGTAGTTTATGAAACTCAGTTAAGTAAATAACAATATCGTAGTTAAACAAAAGCGTCCCTGATCTTGCTGATCAGGGACGCTTTTGTATCTGAATAGATGTTAATTTAAGCGCCGATCACCGGATCTGTAAACCCATGTTGACCGTTCTCTGCGCGGCCCGCGTAGCGGCGTACAAAATCAGCATGACCGTTTATCGAGATACCCAGATCATACCATTGATGGCTTGCTTTTAAGCTGATCGTTTTCTTCACTTTTTGACCAGCTTTTACAGCGACTTTTTGCGCAGTCTGGTTGTAAGCATGATCGGTGATGGTGATCTGTTGGTCAGTTTTATCAGCGTTAAACAGTTCGATCTCTACGTCGCCATTTTTGACATGGACAAGGGTAACTGCAACCTTTGGGTCGGCTTTACCACCCGCAAACTGCCTGAAGAACCCGTTAGGGCCATTCAGTTTAAGATCGTAAACTCCGTTTGCAAAATTGTTCACCGGCCAGGCGTAGCTGATCTCATCGTTCGCCTTAACAGCAAAGTCCCATACGCGCATTGCTTCAGGCGTATTGGCTCCATCCTGATAAGGGTTATGAGTTGACACATTGAAAGGCGCACCATTACCTTTGCCACTTTTCATGCGGATCTCGAAGCTATCTGCATTTAATTTTCCATTGACCGTCAGATCATAAGGCAATGCGCATGATTGGCGTTGCCCTTTTTCCTGACGGGGAAATGGATCATAGTCTGTTGGTTTCGCATTGATAGTTTTGACGTCCTGCTCAGTCAGCTCTTTATAGTTATGTGGTAGTTCTTTGAATTTGGCGTTATAGATACTTTGTATCGTCTCGTTTCTTTTCAGCGGTGTTGGATAGTTGATCTTTTCGCCATTGTATGGGCGAAAAGCCGATGTCAGGTCACCCGTAACCGTACGTCTCCAATCGCTGATGTTCGTCTCTTTGATATCCTTGCCGGACTTTTTGCTTAGGAAGGTCTCTAAAAATTGCAGGCAAGATGTGTGATCAAATATTTCTGAATTGACCCATCCTCCCCTGCTCCATGGCGACGCGATCACCATCGGCACACGGAAACCTAAGCCAATCGCGCTTTCGCGGCGGCCGCGTTCTTTTTCGGGTAAATGATCGATCTGCGCCTTGGTCACATGCTCTACGCTGGTGTCTATTCCGGCTGAACATTTGCCTGTCTCAGGATTGCTTGTCTGTGGTGGAACGAATGGTGCGATATGGTCAAAGTAACCATCGTTCTCATCGTAGTTCAGGATGAAAATGGTCTTTTTCCAAACCTCGGGGTTCTTGGTCAGGATGTCCATCACTTCCGAGATATACCAGGCACCGTACCATGGCGAGCCCGGGTGATCGGAGAAGTTTGACGGCGCAACCAACCAGCTAACGGTAGGCAATTTATTTTCGTTCACATCTTTGCGGAACTGATGCAGCACGTCGCCTTTAGGTATTTCTACCTCGCGTTTGGTGCCGTTATCATCATACACCAATTTCTCTAACTTATGATAATCAGGGTCGCCCGTATTAGTTACGAAGGCTTTGTTGTGGATGTTCTTTTCAAAATCCGATAAGCTATCGAATTTCTCTTGTGTGAACTCAGCGATCGCTTTCTTAACACCTTCCAATTCGGCTTTTCTGTTGGCAAGATCTTTGGCAACTTTAGGGGTTTGCTCCTGCTTTTCTAATTCCGCTATAGATGCTTCAACTTGTTTCAGGCGCTTAGGCAAATAGTCGCGGTGTGCTTTGTGCAGGCGTACGTTGTATTGCTTGTAAAACTCCAGGTCGTTATCAGTAAAGTTGGCCAACCAATCATCCTCATCTCCTTCAAAACCAACACCGATGCTTAACTCGTTCTGATAGGTCTTCCAGGAAATACCGGCATCTTCCAAACGTTCCGGGAAGGTTTTTCCTTTGATATCGTGATGGTCGATCTCGCCATTGTAAATTTTAGCCGGCGAGTTCTCGTTCTGCTCCGAGCGCACGGTGCCCGACCAATACATGATCCTATTTGGACTTGTGCCTGTTAACGCCGAACAAAAATTTTGGTCACACACCGTGAAAGCATCTGCCAGGGCATAGTAAAATGGGATATCACGACGATCGTAATAACCCATCGTCAACGGCATATGCTTATAATCTTTATTACCTGACTTTTTGGCTTCTAACCAACCATCCATTTTACCTTTATTACGGGCATCTACCTGATTATCCCAGGAGTGCGGCAACGACTGCATCCAGGTTGCTTTTGAGTTTTTAATATCGAGATTAAAAGGCACATAAGTTTTGCCCGCCTTATTGGTCTGCAGCCATACCTTATTCTTATTTGGTAATTGCATAGCGCGAGGGTCATCAAAACCACGCACACCTTGCAGCGTACCGTAGCAATGATCGAACGAGCGATTCTCCTGCATCAGGAAAACAATATGCTCGGCATCCAGATAGGTGCTGCCCTTTTCGGGCTCGATAGCTAAGGCTTTTTGTATCGATTCAGGCATGATAGAGAACAATCCGGCTGCACCGGTCAACAGGGTGGCTTTCTTGATAAACTCGCGGCGTGTATCAGTCATTGATGGTAGATGTTGATGATAAATTTAAGATCAGATATCTCTTGCTAACAGCCCGACCTGTGGGGTCGATCTTATAGTTGACCAAAGATAACTTTGTCGTATTAACTAAAATTTAACGGAGCATTTGTTTGCTATAAATAAAGTACGTTTAGTTCTGCTAAACACGACCTGTAATTTGAGCATAAAATTAAGATGGTTGTCTTTAAAATGGCCGGACAGCGGTACACGAAGATATCATAGTTTACAAAAATTTTCTTAACAATGCCAAGACCGGGCTGATGCGAAAAGCCGAAACAAACATGCTAATAAAATTGGTTATTTCTGAGAATTATTTTTTCTGCAGATTTGTGCAAAACGCCCATCTCTAATAAAAGATGGGCGTTCAAAAAAAATTTAAAACGACCTGACAGGTCTCGGTGGTCTATGTCAGGAAGTTATCAACATCGCGATAAGCCTGTATCACTCTCAGTTCACCGTCCTTGCCCGGTTTGGAGTTACCGTGCTCCATACCCATTACGCCTTTGTATCCTTTGCTGTGGATATATTTGAATAGATTTTTATAGTTGATCTCGCCGGTGGTAGGCTCGTTCCTGCCCGGGTTATCGCCGACCTGCAGATAAGCTATCTCGTCCCAGCAACGGTCTATGTTCACCATCAATTGGCCTTCGGTTTTCTGCATGTGGTAAATATCAAACAGTATCTTACACGATGGGCTGTTCACCGCTTTGCAAACGGCATAGGTTTCGTGCGTTTGTTGTAGGAATAACTCAGGGGTGTCACTTAGGGTCTCCAACACCATAATCAAACCATGGGGTTCAAATATCTCCGCACCGGCGCGCATAGCATCTATCACGTTGGCAAATTGGTTACCCCAAGGCAAACGGCGTTCGTAAAAACCAGGTACTACTGTCAGCCATTTGGCGTTGCAACGCTTGGCTGCCTCTACCGACTTTTTGCAAGTAGCTACAAATTTGTCCTTGAACTCTTTTTTGCCGGTGGTTAACGAGGTTTTCCAGTTATCGCCACCATCGACAACAAAAACGCCCATGCGCATTTCCAGCTTGGCTAAAAGTTCGCCTATTTTGGTCTGCTCATCGGTAGCACGGCCAAGGTAGCCGTTATCTTCAATGGATCTGAAGCCCTGATCGTGCATATATCTGATCTGATCGAGGAATGAGTCGCCGGCGTTATTTCTGAACATACCCTGATGCGGGGCGTAATCCAGGTTGAAGGTCTTTCCGGCTTGTGTGCCGTTAGCTGCAACATTTTCGGTCGCGGCCGATGCCATCGCCGTTCCTGAGACCAGGGCACCAGTAGCGATAGCTGTATTTCTTAAAAAATCTTTTCGGTTCATAATTAGGTTGGGTTATTGGGTCACTATTAATTTTTTAAAGCCTGCCGTAAGTGTATCCGCAACGCTACCATCCGCCCGGCGATAAACCATATAGGCTTCCATACCCTTGCGCTGATCCACAAACTTTATGGCCTGCTTTACGGTCATGGCCATTAAGGCGTTATCGTAGCCGTCGGCTGTAATGGCATCTTTGGCATACACTGTTACGCTGATCATTTCCGTATCCAGCGGATAACCGGTTTTAGGATCGATCAAATGCGATATCCGCTTTTTCCCTTGCTGTATATATTTCTGGTAGTTGCCCGATGTGGTGATCGCACCATTGTTGAAACTGACCGTATGTTTTAGAATGGGTTCGGCATTCTCGCCTTGTCCCGGTCCTTCAACACCTATCTTGTACATGGTCCCGTCCGGCTTGGTGCCGTTGATGCGCAACTCCCCCCCTATTTCTACTACGTAAGAACGGACACCTTTTTTAGCGAGATGATCTGCCACCACATCTACACTGTAACCTTGCGCTATGCCATTCAGATCTACTTGCAAACACGGTGATCGTTTTTGCAGCAGATCGCCTTTTAGTTTTAAGCCGGCCATTCCTGTGCATTTCAGCAGTTCAGTAATACGGGCGCTATCGGGTAGGCTCTTGATACGTTCGCTGCCAAAACCCCAGGCTTGCACCAGTGGTTTTACGGTGACATCGAACAAACCATCGGTCGCCTTGTAAACCTCAAACGACTTTTGCATCACCCTGGCAAAGTGCGTGTCTATCTTCATCTCTTTTGAGCAACTATTGAAAGCGTTGATCTGAGAGAACGGCTTATAAAGCGACATGGACGAATCTATCTGCAACAGCAGACTATCTAAAGCCTTTTTGGTGACCACGCTATCCGTAGCAAAATATTTGACGGTGTAGCTTGTCCCCTGCGCGTATCCATATATACTATACTGCCGCTGAACTTTATCCGGCCGGACAAAGCTCAGCAGCAGTACTATTAAAATAGATGCCGTTTTAAGGGAACACATTTACAGCTTTACCTTATCAGATCACCTTGGTCTTGCCCGGCGTTGGGATCGGGTACAGTCCATTGGCATCAGGCATAACTTTAGGATTAGCCGTCCAGCTCAACTGATCAGGGAATAAACTATTGTTAGCATTCAACGCCTCGTCCCAACTGATCTTTTTGCCGGAATATGTCGCATACCTGCCTATAATAGATGTCATGCTGCTTATCGCACCACGTTCTGCGTCTTTAAACTTATATTCTCCTTTGGCAATAGCCTCAAAAAGTTCGTCGTGTTCTGTCTGGTAAGGGTTGGCATTGGTTTTTGCGCTATAGTCAAATACCTGCTTGCCCTTGGTATCCCAAATTCTACCACGATTAGCGCCGGCATCAAATAAAACACGGCCTTTAGTACCCTGGAAACTTTCGTCCACCCGGTTATCGATACCCTCAAAGTGGCGGCACTGGCTATGGATCACTGCACCATCGGCATACGTTAACTCAACCGAGTGGTTATCATAGATCTCGCCGTAATTCTTACCTGTCCTCCAGGCACGGCTGCCGGTTCCCTGTACTGATACCGGGTGAGCGTTTTTGATCCAGTTAGCAATATCTATATTATGGATATGCTGCTCTGTGATATGATCGCCGCATAACCAGTTAAAATAGTACCAGTTACGCATTTGATATTCCATCTCGGTTTGGTTCGGCTCGCGTTGTTTTACCCAAACACCACCACTGTTCCAGTAAACCTGTCCGCCGGTGATATCGCCGATCGCGCCATCATGGATACGTTTCATGGTATCGCGGTAGCTGGTCTGGTAGCGGCGCTGTAGGCCTACTACTACGTTCAGTTTCTTTTGCTCGGCCAATTTAGCCGTAGCCAACACCTTACGCACGCCCGGAGAATCTACCGCTACAGGTTTCTCCATAAACACGTGTTTGTTTTGAGCGATTGCTTCCTCAAAATGCCATGGCCTAAAGCCCGGAGGCGTCGCCAGCAGCACCACGTCAGCCAGGGCGATGGCTTGTTTGTAAGCATCAAAACCTACAAAACGGCGCTCTTTAGGTACATCTACCTTCGCGCCATACTTTTCGGACAGGAGGCCATGTGCTTTCTCCAGTCTGTCGGCAAAAGCATCGGCCATAGCAACCAGCTTCAGATTCTGTTTGGTGTTCAGGGCCTGGAAAGCCGCGCCAGTACCACGGTCACCACAGCCGATCAAAGCAATTTTAATGGTATCATCAACAGATGAATGTGCAGCGCCGCCGGCAAAAGCTACGCCATTCAGCATCACCCCTCCGGCAACCAGCGCCGAGGCTTTCAAAAATTCTCGGCGTTTGTTTGCGCCCGGTTCGTCAAAACTCATAATATCTCAGGTTTGTTTATATGGTTATTGGTTACTTAAAAATCTTTGATCGGCGCTTTATCATAGTAAGCGTCAATAGCTTCTTTAGATGGCGTTACTGACGGCCTCACTAACCTTAAGCCAACAAAAGGCGCCTCGGGGAACCACCAGTTACTTTTAGGTATCTGCGGGTCCAATTGTTTCCATGCCGGGTCTGATGCCGTTCTGGCCGCCGACCTTGCATCTTTTGCTTCATCGTTATAAGCGCCCCCCCTTACTACATTCGGGTACAATTTTTCAGGCTTTGCCACCGGATCTGCCGATTTATCTTTTACCGAAGCATAAAACTCGGGCAGGTATTGGTCGTAGGTCCACTCCGCTACATTGCCGTAAATATCGTAAAGCCCCCAGGGGTTAGGTTTCTTCTCACCCACTTTATGAGTTTTTGCATCGCTATTAGAAGCGATCCAGGCATAATCGCCAAGTTTGCCTGCGTTATCGCCGAAGAAATACTCGGTCGTGGTTCCTGCCCTTGCAGCGTACTCCCATTCAGCTTCGGTCGGCAAGCGATAAAATACTCCCGTACGGGCATAAAGCCATTTGCAGAACTGGATGGCATTATAATGTGTCATGGCTAAAGCCGGTTGCCCTTCCTTACCCATCCCGAAGGTCATGTCCAGATAGGGCTTGGTAGGCCGGGTCACAGCATCAACATTGGCAGGTACTGCGCCAACATTGTGGGTCACCTCAAAGTCTTTGTATAAAAACGGTTCGTATATATCCCAGATAACTTCATAAGTACCGATCCAAAAAGGAGCTACGCTTACGGTATGTACAGGCTTTTCATCTGGCTTGCCTTTTTTACTGCCCATTACAAATTGGCCACCGGGTATGCCGGTCATCTCGAAAGAAAGTTTCGTCCCGTCGATATCCTGTTTATAGTTCTTTGGCTTTTCCTGTGCTGTAGCCGAAACTGCCGATAATAATAAAATAGATAGAATCGATATGCGCGATCTCATAATTTATAGATGATTCTTCGTTCATGGCATAGGTGACCATGATACTGTCTAAAAATAGAACCAATAATTGTTAAAACAAAATATCATTGATAACAGCCTTATCAAAACGTATACGGCGCTCCCAATATCTGCCCTACAGATGTGTTACATCAATATGTTATTAACAGCTGTAAGCGGTGGCGGGATATCTTGCTCATTCAACATTTCGCGCAGGTCTATTTCTATCGTGCGCGACATACTGGTGATCGGCGTATCGTTCGCGTTACCTTCAAAAGGGTTCTCGGTAGCTTCGCCGATAGATTCGAGCACCAGGAACATCCACCCAACAATAACGCTGCACGGGATGGTCAGCCAGATGTGCCCCTTACCCATCTTAGAAAATTCGCTTAAAAAGCCTAACGGAAGCAATAGCGCCAACAGGTAGATGAAATAGAAACTAACACTTACGAACTGCCGCGGATAAGGATAATTCTTGATGCGTTCGCTGCGGCCTTGCAGATCGTACAGGTCTTTTAACACCCGCTCCATTTCCACATAGTTATAATCTACTAAATGGCCTTCCTCATTCAACTTCCTCAACTCTGCCGACTGCAGTTTGATAAGCTGAGTAGCTTTGTTACTTTTTGAAAGTATATTCTTCAATTCGTCATCGGCAAGCAGTGGCGACAGTTCGATAGCCATGTCGCTTTCCCATTCGGGTATTTTATAATATTGGCGATACTCGATGTAGATGGCTTTGTTTTTCACGTTCTCCCATGGCCTTGATTCGCGCATTTGAAAGCGTAGCGCAGTAAGCCAGGCAATATGGCGGTATATCATTTGCTTATGCAGCGCCCCCTCGGTAGTAGGGTCTTGCCTTACAAAACTTGTGACCATTACGCCCCAAGTACGACTACTGTTGACAATACCGCCCCATATCTGCCTTGATTCCCAGGCACGATTATATGTTTGGGTATTACGGAAGCCGGTAATGAAGGCGGCCGCCGTACCCACAAGCGCTATGGGCACCCAGGGTATGGCTACCCAAGTGAAGTCGAGAAAGTAATATAGCAGACAAGGGATGCTGCTTACGATCAGCATAAAATAAATGAACCTTCGCGACCAGGGTATAAAATGCGATAGACTGTAGTATTTTCCGGTATTCATGTTTTTATTGATCGTTTACTAAGCAATTGTGAACCACATTACCAAAGATAATTTTTGCAGTTACAATACCACTAAGCTAAAGATCATATAATAGCGAATTACCTGTTTGCTCGACTTGTTGTAGGAGAAAGTAAGGTAAGCGCCTCCAACACAGTCCCTCACTATCTTTATAGGGGCTATCAAGTTAGATGTTTTCGCATCGAACATTTTTACAGTTATCTGCCGTTGGTTCTTGTCCCGATCAAAAAAATAAAGCGACACATTATAGTCGTGTGTGCCCTTGTATTGATCGTCGACTTGAAAGTATTTGCGTATTTCTTCCGGGAACGGACCGGTAAATCACATGTCTGCAGACGGCATTGAAGATCAAGTTCCTGTTGCTTGGCCATCTGTCTTGGAAAATGATCTGGAAAAGCTATTAATTTACCAAACCAAGTTTTTTTAACCAGGCACCCACCTCGTTGGTAACTAACGTTGCTTTTTCTCCTTCCATAACAAACTGTATCCCGTCCCTCTCAATACCACCTTTTGTCGTAAAACCGTCGAGCACCCGGCTTTTGGGAGCCAGTTCCTTAACCGTAGCGAATGTGCTCCCGATCCCATAACCCGCGTTGGTATTAAATGGAACAATGGTTTTGCCGCTGAGGTCATATTGCTTGAGAAAACTTTTCATCGGAGGCGGCAGCTGCATACCCCAGGTCGGGAAACCAAGAAAAATAATATCATATTGACCTATGCCGTCGATCTTGGTTTTAAGTGGGGGCAGGAAACCGGAAGCATTTTCGTTCGCCACCTGCTGCACAATGGTCTGGTAGTTCTGTGGATAGGGGTTGACGAGTTCCAAACTAACCAATGTTCCTCCAACCTTCGTTTGGATGATCTGCGCAATGGCCTTCGTATTATTTGTACGGGATAAGTAAACGATCAATACCTTTTTTCCACTTAAACTGACCTTTTCATCACCCGCCGGTCGCTGGGCTTTGGAACAGGCGGTCACCAGGCTTAAAATGATGGTCATGATCGCCCCTATCTGTCGGATGTTTTTCATTAGCTTAGATATTATTTCCGGTTGCGTTCGTGTATGTTAGTATCACAATAATTAACGGTTGATCATCTTCTGCGCCTGTTCAGAATAGCGATGGCCTTGTACCTCGATATTGTCTAAGGCAACGCCTATCTCACTAAGGTATGTATCGGTCAGTTCAATATCTACCGCACCCAGATTTTCTTCCAGCCGGTGTAGTTTGGTGGTACCCGGTATAGGCACTATCCAGGGCTTTTGTGCCAGTAACCAGGCTAAAGCGACCTGCGCCGGGGTCGCCCCCTGATCTTTAGCGATATTCCCTAACAGATCGACCAATGCCTGATTGGCCTTGCGGTTCTCTTCGGAAAAACGTGGGACCGTGTTACGGAAATCGTTTTTATCAAAAGCTGTGTTTTCATTGATCGCGCCGGTCAAAAAACCTTTACCAAGCGGACTAAAAGGGACAAAACCGATCCCCAGTTCTTCCAGCGTTGGCAGGATATCCTGTTCAGGGTCGCGCCACCACAGCGAGTATTCACTTTGAAGCGCCGCCACCGGCTGAACAGCATGGGCTTTTCGGATCGTTCCGGCACCTGCCTCTGATAGACCGAAGTGTTTCACTTTACCTTCAGCGATCAGGTCTTTCACCGTCCCGGCAACATCCTCGATCGGTACGTTCGGGTCTACCCGGTGCTGGTAGAACAGGTCGATCCGCTCGGTACGCAACCTTCTCAATGATGCTTCGGCTACTTCGCGGATGCGTTTCGGCCGGCTATCGGCACCCAATGGCGGTTTACCATCTTTAAAACCAAATTTGGTAGCGATCACTACCTGATCGCGATAAGGTGCCAGTGCTTCGCCCAACAATTCTTCATTATCGAACGGACCGTAGGCCTCGGCCGTGTCAAAAAAAGTTACACCGCGTTCTACCGCCGCATGCAATAATTTGATCGCTTCATTTTTATCCGTTGCAGGGCCGTAACCAAAGCTCAAACCCATGCAACCTAAACCGAGGGCTGAAACCTCTAAACCGCTATTTCCTAATTGTCTTGTTTTCATAACTGTTCTTTAGCTATTGTACTGTTCGTCCGTAACCTTTTCCAACCAGGCCACTGGAGAGCCATTTTCTTTTTCCTGAACCGCGATATGGCTCATAGCGGTCGTGGCGGTCGCGCCGTGCCAGTGTTTCTCGTTCGGTTCAAAATACACCACGTCGCCGGCGTAGATATTTTCCCGGGCTTCCCCGGCTCGTTGCACCCAGCCGGCACCTGTGGTAATAATGATCGTCTGACCAAATGGATGCGTATGCCAGGCAGTGCGGGCACCGGGTTCAAAAGTGACCAGCGCCATGGATACCCGTGCCGGTTCAGGCGGTTCGTTCAGCGGGTCGATGCGTACCGTCCCTGTAAAATACTCCGCCGGTCCGTTTGCCGATGGCTTAGAGCCTATCCGTTGAATTATCATCGTGCAGTTGTTTAGTTGTTCAATTTTCGTTCACCCAGCCATTTCACCATTTTAGGATCACGGTGATCAAAAAAGCTGCTTGCGTTAGTATCCAATGTCCTGATCTTATCCATGTCCCCGGCCGTTAGCTCAAAGTCTAAACTGTTCAAATTTTCACCCATGCGCTCTTTACGTACCGACTTTGGGATAGCAACTACGCCACGTTGGGTCAGCCAGCGCAATACGACCTGTGCGATAGACTTATTGTGCTTATCGCCAATGGCTTGCAATAACTCGTTCTTGAAAAGGTCATTCTTACCTTCGGCAAAAGGCCCCCATGATTGGATCTGTACGTTGTTATCCCGCATGAACTGATGCGCCTCATATTGCTGGTGAAAAGGATGAGTTTCTACCTGGTTAACGGCTGGCACGATCTCGTTATGAATGATCAGGTCGATCAGACGGTCGGGTTGAAAGTTACTAACACCGATGGCCCGGATCTTACCTTCTTTGTATAATTCCTCCATCGCCCGCCATGCTCCGTAAACATCGCCGTATGGCTGATGGATCAGGTAAAGGTCCAGGTAGTCGAGTTGTAGTTTTTTCAAAGAATGCTCGAAAGCCTTTTTTGCGCCTTCGTAACCTTTATCTTGTATCCACAGCTTAGTGGTGATGAACAATTCCTCCCGGGCGACGCTGCTGGCTTTGATCGCTTTACCTACCGCTTCCTCATTCATATAGGCCTGCGCCGTATCTATCAGACGATAACCCGTCCCGATCGCATCGATCACGCTTCGTTCACATTCGGTCAGATCGGTCACTTGGAATACGCCAAAACCTAAAAGGGGCATTGCTACACCGTTATTTAATTTTATGGTCTGCATTTGTCAGTGCTTTTAATTAGATGGTACAAAGGTCATGCCCCGCTGTTGAATTAACAGGATACAGATCACGGATATTACTACCATTATTACTGATTCGGCGCATGTTATATGCAACAAACAGTTATTCAGCGTATTTTTGAATGACAGATCTATTAATTATGGACACGCTACGACGCTTCGATACCATCGACGGATACAACAAATTCAATAATAACGAGACCCGGCATCCGCTCGTTAGTGTGGTCGACCTGTCCAAGGCAGATCCAAGGAGCGGTTCCCGTATGTATTTTGGATCTTATATCGTATTCCTAAAGGATGTGAAATGCGGTGACCTGGTCTATGGTCGCGATACCTATGATTATCAGGAAGGCACCCTCGTTTTTATTGCACCGGGTCAGGTGGCAGGGGTTAACAGTAACGGCGAGATCTACCAGCCCAAAGGGCATGCGCTGGCGTTTCATCCTGACCTGATCCATGGTACATCATTAGGCAAACGGATACAGGAATATACTTTTTTTGGTTATCAGTCTAACGAGGCGCTGCACCTGTCTGACCGGGAACGCCAAATCGTGCTGGACTGCTTTAATAAGATCAGTTATGAATTGGAACGGGGTATCGATAAGCATAGTAAAAAGCTGATCGTATCCAACATCGAGCTATTCCTTGATTACAGCATACGGTTTTACGAAAGGCAATTCATCACCCGCGAACACGTCGTCAATGGCGTATTAGAAAGATTTGAGAACGCTTTGAATGAGTATTTGCATTCTGACCAAGCTCAGTTATCAGGTTTGCCATCGGTCGCTTATTTTGCCGATCAGCTTCATCTTTCACCTAATTACTTTGGTGACCTGATCAAAAAAGAGACCGGCAATACCGCGCAGGAATTTATCCAGTTGAAACTGATCGATATGGCCAAAGAAAAGATGGCCGACGGGACCAGGACCATTAACCAGGTGGCCTATGAGTTGGGGTTTAAGTACCCGCAACATTTTGCGCGGGTATTCAAAAAACGAGTAGGTCGAACGCCGAATGAGTACCGCTCACTAAACTGACCGGCGGGCAGGCCGAAGTACTGTTGTACCTTCAGGGCCGGCGATGACAGCCGATGTTGCCAGGTGGTAGAACAAGGAATGG
Organism: Mucilaginibacter myungsuensis; assembly: GCF_015222005.1. Classification (GTDB taxonomy): domain Bacteria; phylum Bacteroidota; class Bacteroidia; order Sphingobacteriales; family Sphingobacteriaceae; genus Mucilaginibacter; species Mucilaginibacter myungsuensis. The sequence goes on from NZ_JADFFL010000007.1 coordinate 212,587, forward strand.
TTTAATACAGCCGGTAGCATTTTTAGATAGATATCCATATCCTCCAGTTCAGGCAGGACATTAAAACTCATTTCCAGTAGATAGTTGCCTTGCGTAGTGATCACAGGTGTATGCTTACCTGCTTCGAGACGCTGCTTGAAAATCACACCGGAAAAGGCGGTTGACAACCGGGCTTGTACCGATCTTAGGGCGAATGGGACAACCTCCAGCACGACCGGGTAAAGGTTGCCCAACTGCTCGGCAAACTTGCTTTCGTCACCGATCAGTATGAACTCCCCGGCCATTGCAGCGGCTATCTTCTCATGCGTGTGAATTCCTGAACCACTTTTTATCGCGTTAAGCTCCCGGTCGAACTGGTCACAGCCATCGAAATAAATATCCAATTCGCTTAGGTCAGCTAATGGCCGGACGGTCAGACCGTGTGCAACTAAACGTTCGGCCGTCCGGGCCGACGAGGTAGTGAGGGTAAGTCCCGTGCGAAGACTACTGTCAGCAGCGACCAGGTCCGCCAAATGCAATACGGCTGATCCATCGCCCAGTCCGATGGTCTGTCCGGGAGCGATCAATTGGATCGCCCGTTCTGCGGCTTGCAGTTTATAGTCGGTCATCATTTATAATTCCGTCAGTGTTTCATATCGCATCAGACCGCGTTAAGATCAAAAGGCAATTTCCTTATCCGTTTGCCGGTCAGGTCGAATATCGCGTTGGTCAATGCCGGGGCAAAAGCGGGCAGGCCGGGTTCGCCCATACCGCCGGCGTCGGCATCATTGTCAATGATATGCACTTCAGTCAGGGGTATATCGGTGATGCGCGGCATTTTATAGTCGTAGAAATTGCGCTGTTCAACCATCCCGTCCTTGAACGTGATCTCGTGAATGGTAGCTGCGCCCAGACCCATCACCACACTACCTTCTACCTGCGCTTTGATAATATCCGGATTGACATACCAGCCGCAGTCGACCACCACCCACACCTTATCAATATGGATGCCGCCACCCGTCTTTTTAGAGACCTTTACGATATGGCCGACGGTACTACCAAAACATTCGGTAATAGCCGCCCCGAAACCCTGGTTCTTTCGGCGGCTTTTCCAGCCGGATACGGCTTCCATTTTATCGATCAGTTTTTGCAGGCGTTCATCCTTCAGATATTCCCGGCGTAGCGCCAGCGGGTCCTTACCTGCTTTATGAGCTATCTCATCCAAAAAACTTTCATAGGCAAAACCATTAGTGGAGGCATAGACTGAACGCCAGAAACTGGTCGGTATAGGTGTCTTAAAGGGTACGTCTGAAAAACTCAGGTTTTTGATGCTATCATAATAGGGCTTTAAAAAACCTTCTGAAGTACTGCGGTTCGGCCGGCCATTGTCCGGGCTGCGCCAGTGGTCATTATTTTGACCTGCCATTCGGAATTTGAGCGCGCTGATCGCCCCATTCTCTACTACACCTTCGCAACGATAAGAGATGCCCGGGCGATAAGGCCCTTGTGTGGCATCATCCTCCCGTGTCCAAACTACCTGCACGGGTGCACCGATCTCCTTAGAGATAACCGCGGCCTCATGCGGGTAATCGGGCATGGCCTTACGACCGAACCCACCACCTAAAAAGGTCATGTTCACGATCACTTTCTCAGGCGCCAGCCCCATCTTTTTACTTACGTAATCCTGTATCCAGTTCGGTGCCTGTACAGGTCCCCAGATCTCTACTTTGTCGCCTTGAAAATGCGCGATGCAGTTGACCGGCTCCATACAACTGTGCGATTGATAAGGCGTCTCATAGACCACATCGAGTTTATCTGCCGAACCGGCGATGACCCCATTCGGGTCGCCCTGCGTACGGAGCGGCAAGCCTTCGCTCGTTTTCAGAAGTTCACGCTGACGAGTAAAGATCTCAGCGGTGCTGATATGTTCAAATCCCGTATCATCCCATTCCACTTTCAATGCCTTTTTGCCTTGCATAGCCGCCCATGTCGAATTGGCAACGACGGCAACCCCTTCGCGATCGGTGGTCCACACACCCATCACCACTTTAAATACCTTGGTCACACCGGGCACTTTCAATGCGGCGGTCGCGTCAAAACTTTTCACCTTACCGCGCAAACGGGGATTCCTTTCCACCACCGCGAATTGCAAACCCGGCAAGCGTTTATCGATACCGAATATCGCTTCGCCATTGGTCTTTAAAGGAGAATCCCGCCTGTGCAGGGGTTTAGTGATCACCTTATAGTCGGCACGGGCTTTCAACTTCACATTGGCGGGAGCTGTTAATTTGGCCGCATCGGCCACCAGCTCGCCATAATGGGCGCTTTTGCCCGATGGCTTATGATGAACATGCCCTAAGGCAGCGTAACACTCCGCTGCTGGAACGTTCCATCGGTTCGCTGCGGCCTGGATCAGGACCTGCCGGGCAGTGGCGCTTAACTTCAACAAATTCTTGTAACTTCCCCTGATGGTAGAACTACCGCCGGTAAGCTGGCTGCCGAATTTCTTTTCGTCACCCTGCGCAAATTGGATGTCCACTTTATAAAGATCCACCTCCAGTTCTTCAGCAATGATCTGAGCGATCGAGTGGTAAACACCCTGTCCCATTTCAGCCCGGTGGCTGATCAGGGTCACCTTGCCATCGGTGTTAATGATGATCCAAGCGGCGAGTTCAACGCCTTCGATCGCCGCAGTGGCCTGCGCTTCATTAAGTACGCTGGCCTCAGCTTTTTCGGACACATAAAGGCCGAGACAAAGTGCAGAACCGGCTATCCCCGCAAGTTTCAGGAAACCCCTCCTTGATATATTTTCTTTCTCTTGTACTGACATATCTATCGCTGGTTTATATTATTTCTTTGGCGCGTAAGCCCCGGTATTCAACCAGGTCAGCCAGGCTTTTTTGAACGCCGCGTGGCTCATTGGCGGTAAGGTCCGGCCCTCACCGGGATCCCAGCCCGAAAGTACCAGTCCGTCATCCGCGTGCTCGATCAGCTTTTTGATATCCTTGTGACCGTTCCGCTTCGGGTCGACCAGTTGCAAAGCCAACTGACGCGGTGTTCTTCCCTGAAATACCATGCGCATATCGGCCGGAGGCAAATGCCAATTTGGGTTTCCCGGCGGGGTGTGTACTCCTGGTGTATTGGTCAGTTGATGGCAATTGCTGCATTTCATCGCATAGATGCCTTTCCCGTCTTTGCCGCGCTGAGGCGACATGGTGTGCAGATGGCTGTCGTCGCCTTGTAGCGGGATATCTCCGGATGGGTGACAGTTCATACAGCGCGGGCTCATCAACACTTTATAAACATCGCCGAAAGCCTTCACCGAAGCTATACTGTCTTTTTTAAATGGTGGCAGCGGGTTTTCCTTGTCCTTGCTGCTATTGCCGGATATGAACGCCATCAGGCCGATCAACAGCAATGGCGTGCCGATCACGATCGATATCCTTTTCATTTCGCGCCCTCCTTCTGTAGTTTAGCGGCCAGGTGGATAGCCTCCCGGATACGCTGGTAAGTACCGCAACGGCAAATATTACCGGCCATCGCGGCGTCGATATCGGCGTCGGTCGGGTTGGCTTTCTCTCGCAATAATACCGCGGCAGACATGATCTGGCCTGAATGGCAATAACCACATTGCGGCACGTTCGCTTCGTTCCAGGCCAGTTGCGCAGGATGATCATTGGCTTTAGAAAGGCCTTCGATCGTGGTCACCTGCTGACCTACTGCACGACTGACCTTGGTCACGCAGGAACGAACGGCCTCGCCATTCAAATGAATGGTGCAGGCCCCGCATTGCGCTACGCCACAACCATATTTAGTACCTGTCAGGCCGATGATATCCCGGATAGCCCACAATAGCGGCATATTCGGGTCGGCATCGATCTGGTATTGTTTCTGATTTACATTCAGGGTGATCATATTCGATTCTATTATGGTTTCTTGTTCAAATTTGTGCTCCGATTAAGATGCATCATCAGTGATATTCCGCAAAGTTTGACCGGCCGCATCAAGCGGACCGGTCATACTTGCGGCGGACCATCTTTCCGGAGCGCATGATCCAACTTTATTCATCTAAAAAAACTCGAAGTATTACTCAACTCTTTGATCAACACAAATAATTTGTTTTTGATCTGAGCAATAGACGATCCGGGCATATTCATAGACAGGCGGGACATTTTCATCGACCGTTGGATACGCCCCCTTGCTACATGACGTTGATCGGGTGATGTTACCTGTCTATTTACAACCTTCTATCGGCTATCGACCTTATCGAACAAAAATAGCCCGACCAGCTTAACTAACAGGTATACGTATTACGGTATTACCTACCATTATTACTGATTTGAACATACGAAGATGGCAAAGGTTTACATAAGACCTAAATTGGCAACCGATATAATAACAGGATATGAAAATATTGACCAATAAGAGCGTTTGGCGGACCGCCACGGTCATGAACACTGATCTGCTTTAACGAACATCTCGTCAGATCGTGCTACTTCTGTACGACCAAAAAAACAGGCTTTCAACAACAGTTAAAGTAAGGTTGGCAAATCTTTAGATGTACTTTTTCTTAGATCATTCATTTCTTGTTCGCCGAACGAGCCTTTTTCACGTCATCTGCAGTGACCGCACTTGCCTTATTACCGAAATTATTTCTTACGTAAGTCAGTACCGCGGCTATCTCCCCATCCTTTAAAATAGCCATTAAAGGCATTTCGCCCGAATAGGCATCGCCGTTAACTTTGATCTCGCCGCTCAGCCCGTTAAGCAGGATGCTGATCAACTCCGGTTTTGGCCCCCTTACCTGATCAGCGGCGGGACCATATTCTGCGCACCCGCTCCATCGGCCTGGTGACAGGTTTGGCAATGCTGCACGTACAAGGCCTTTCCAAGCGTGGTATTCGGCAAAGCGGATGACATTTTCTGGGCCCGGGCACTTATAAATGTAAGGCAAAGAATAACCGAGACCGATGCTCTTTTTCATCAGGCTTTTTTATAGGTTATCCGGTAGACCACCCTTGCTACGTCATCAGACACCAGCATAGATCCGTCGGTCAATAATATGAGCAGGTTCTCCCGCGACGAATAAGTATAAGGTTTCGCCATTTATATTCCAAAAGGTAATTGAGTTGATGGATCTTAAATAAATTTGCGCCTCTGAGACCTATTTGCCAACCATATTTGTTCCGTGAACTACCATTATTCGAGAAAAAATTCTTCGCCTCGAACTCATCCAAGGCAAATGGCCCATAAAAGGCAATTCCGTTCGAAATTTTATATTTGGTCGTGAGTCCCATCAGTGCGTTATCTGGCGACCCGTTAGAAGCTTCTAAAGGTCTTGAAAAGGTTATTGGATTAAGATAGGTAAAGTCGAAACCACGCTTGTTTCCATTCTCATCTTTGTCCCCCCAGATAACATTGTCAAAAAAACCGAATGACAACCTATTATTCACGTTCCAATCCAAATAATGAAAAACGCCCCATTTACGTTGTATGGTCGGCGAAGATACTCTGTCACGCATCGATGTCCACATAGCCATATATCTTGCATTGCCCACATTAGCAATTACCCAGAAAAACGAATAAAGGGTCGATACATCGGACAGCAACATCGAACGATAACCATCGCCTATAAAATTCTTATCGTGCCCGAGGGTAAAGTTAAAGAACTTGACCGGAGTAAACGAAACCAAGGCAGTAATATAAGACCACTTTTTTGTTTGCCCGGCAATACTACGGTCATACGTCTGTCCTTGCACATTGCCGACCTGTTGGTAGTAAGTGGTTAGATAATCTGGAAATGTTGACTGGGCAGCGGCACCACTCGTCAGTAAAAAAAGTTTTTTGCCAAATGATCCGCCTATCTGGAAACCATGATTACTTGATCCGGTTGGAATGTTTGTTAGCTAAATTGCGCCCTACTGAAACATCCATCAGATAATCTCCGAAAATAAAGACACCGTTCCCTTTGTACTCGACGAGGTGTTCGGCGGACAACTTCCGGGTAAGCCAGCTGCCGGTCCTTGCGCTATCTTGCAATTTATTAACAAGGCCATTATAACGAATAAGCAATATTGAATCGTCTACGAAGAACGGTTTGATCGTCGTATGAACCCGTGCATCAGTTGAATAGATATCAGCACTGAATTTCTGATAAAATTGATAGGAATAAGGCTGTATCACTGACTGGGAGCGAGCCCCCGACAGCTGCGAGTAACATTAACAAAAAAGCGCAGTAAATTTTCTTCATAATCATTTAGATTCGTTTTAATGGCAGGTCTATTGGACGAGCGGATATATCAATTATTCTTGGTTAATGGCTTGCATTACTGCCTCTGGAAATATAAACGAGAATTCCGCTAAAATCTATATAATTATAGATTTGTCTTAAAATTGAGTCTCGGTGGAAAAGTCAATATTCAGGCCGTATTCCTAAATACAAAAACTGTGGAAGATGTTCAAATTAAATTTCCTTATCTGATAAACGTCCGCTCAATCCGATCCTGACAATGAAATCTTTTAGAGGTGTTTTTAATCCGTCGCCTCCAGTTTATTCGAAGAATAAATCCATAGATGCAACCATATTCCATGGATAATGTTATGGTATTCGAGCTAAATTGAAATTCCGATGCAGCTTAAGTAAATCTTTATCAACGATCTCGACCTCATATACGTTGAGTGGACGCTGGAACATTAGAAAAAATTTGTTAGTTGATCATTTCCAGTAAAATGAATGCATGGAAAACTTTTTAATCAGAAAAAGTGGCATAATTTTATAAAATCTGGCACTGTTATAGCCCAGCCATTTGGCGAAAATCGAACTAATTGATCGAAATAAACTAACGGGCGATTTTTTAATCGCGTAGCTGATCTCGGATCTTATAAATTTAAGTCCCTCACCTGTCGGCTTCCCATACTCTTCCAGCATCCAGATGTTCTGCTCATGAAATACCCTCGTGTCAAAATAACGTCGGTATTCCTCAAGTAAAGAATAGCTGTGTGAATGACGGACCATAGCTTCGGCTACGTAGGCTTTTTTGTAACCGGCTTTAAGCATTTTGGCAGCAACAATGGCATCCTCGCCCATAATGGACGTTGTTGGGAAACCACCTATGGCGTTCAGCGCGTTCTTACGGTACGCAGCAAATGAATTTGAGCAAAAAAAAGCTTTAAAACCTAACGCGGGTTGGTCGGCAATCGAAATAATATGAGAGTTTTCTGGATAATTAAAAACGCGTGCATGAATCTCTAAAGGTTTAGCATCAATGTGCGGTAGCTGTCGTCCATACGCCATTCCTACCTCTGGATCATTGAACACACAAACGATGTTTGAAAGACTATTTTCATCTGTCAATATAGCATCCTGGGTCAAAAAAACACAAACGTCCGCATCTGCGCTTTCGTCAACTAATCGCTGGCGAGTACCACCATGATTGAATTGGCTGGAAGTTGTCCTGAACACCTCAAATCCGTGTGCTTTAGCTAACGCTACAGTATTATCTTTAGAACCGGAGTCGATAATAATCTTTCTACTTATTAGAGCAATTTGCTTGTCAATGCTTGCTAAAACTTCAGGCCATTTTTTTCCTGCGTTATAGGTTGGGATGAGCAAGGCGCATGTACTTATATTAGGCATGTTTTTTATGATATCATGAATAAAAAATGCGATCGAGTTAATGATAGAGCAACCCGCAGGGAATGGCAGCATTTCCGTATTCGCTGCGATAATATAGAATTAAGACTAAGCCTCGGTCGCCTTGTTCAGTAAAAAAATCATTAATTTATCCCAGTCATCAAAAAAAGGTTGGGATGGCTCCTCTCGCTGATTGCCTACGAAACCAATCGTGTTATTTATTACCCCCTCCATCTGATCGGCAAGTTCCATATAATCGTCAGGATCAAAAAAATTGACGGTTTGATAATCACCGAGCGTCTCATGTGCATACGGCAGGTCGGCCAATAACATTTTCTTGTTGAATTCTTTGAACTCGCTAATAGGTAAACCCCACGTTTCTAACTTAGACGAAAAGATCAAACAATCGGTATCTTGATAAAGTCTTTGGACAACGGCCCTCTTCTGGATACCAATAAAATGGATACTTTCTACATGGCCATACCGGGATATGATCTCTTTCGCATATTTATTTTCTGAACCGTTCAATGTTATGATCAATTGAAAAGCTTTGGTTTTCCGTTCAAGAAATTCGGCTGCTTTACATGCAACTTCAAAATTTTTGAATATGCGGGGAAATGAAGGATAAAAGAAGGTCGTTTTTTTTGCATCGATTGCTATGACCTCATTGATATTGATCTCTTCGATATTCTGCGACATCTTTTGAATAGGATATGAAATGATGGAATTTACACCATACATTTGCTTAAAAGCATTTCTTATCCATTTTTGTTGAATGATCACATAAGCATTTCTTTTGATGTTTATTTGATACAAGTACTTGTAAAATAAACAGAACAAGGAAAACTTAATGTCATAAAAAAAACGTTTTACATCTATTGTGTAAAAAACTGAGGGGTTATGACAATAGACCACTTGCATTTTACAATCAACGTTGGGTGTTATATCGTGTAATGATATCCAAAGATCCGGCGTGATCTGCTGCGAGATGGTTTTGCTTTCAATATATTCGAATTTTAAACGCTTTAGCCACGACGTTTTAATTAATGGAAATTCCACAAAATTAAAGCAACTTCGATCAATATTGTCTTCGATCAATTCCTTGTCATGAATCAGAACGGTTATGTCGAGATTATATATTTTTTTCAATTTTCCAATCGATCTTAATGAATCCTGAAGCACACTTAGTATACCACCCTCTACAAGATTAACCCCCGAAATTACCACTTTAAGCATACTCTAAACGATCTGTTTTGATTCTTCTGTGTTGATCTTACCGTAAAAAAACAAAATGGTATATATCATTCCAACATTCTGCAACCAACCTAACTTATAGATCTTATTTCTAAAGATGGCGCGAATCAGCGAAAAACGGTCTCTTCTTAAATTCTCCAGATAGTCTGTTATTACATCAAGTTTATCCGGGTCCAGATCATGTCGGTAAAAATCTAAAAATCGCTGAAACATTTTTACTCTCAAAGTGAGTGTTTTAATCTGGTCGGCAAAACCTGTCGTGAATCTGGCGAATCTTTTTTTGAGACCCGCGCCTTGCGAGGTAGCATTGTTACCATGCTGTCTGTATAACAAAAGTTTCTTTTCTAAATAACGGCACTCAGCAAATGCGGTTGCAACAAGGCATATCCAATAATCATGATTTTCAGCTGATGCAGGAATGGACTCCATAACACGGATAAAGTTGGTATTGATCATAATGGTGCAACCAAAAGCGTAATTTTGAGCCAATGTGCGATTGAACCTAAGCTCTTTCATTAGATTCATTTCTTCATTAATCATCTCTCCATCAGCTGTGATCATTTGTAAGTTGCCATATATCATCACTGGTTTATGAGGTTGCTGCTTCTCTACATCTTGCATTAAATGCATCGTCTCCTCCATTTTGTTCACGAGCCATATATCGTCCTGATCACAAAACATTAAATGACCGACGGCTGTCCTGGATTTGGCTAACGAATACAATGTGGAAAAATTTGATACCGAACCTTTTAAAGCAGTTTCATTAATGATCAGGGAAATTTTGCTGTGAACCTTAAGATAACTTTTAACGATCTTTAGCGTATCATCTGTCGAGCCGTCATCTCTAATTATGAGCTCCCAATTAGTATAGGTTTGGTTGATTAAACTATCTAATTGTTGCTCAATATAACGGCCGCCGTTGTAGGTCGCCATAAGTATCGTTATAAGAGGTGTATTAGTCATTATAGATCTTTAATTTAGCGATGAAATTAAAAATGATCGGATACAAGATCTGAAAAGATAGACCTGTTGTTGTTAACATGTTATCAAAGATCGAAAAAAAATATATCGTACAAAGAATCGATATCCCCAATATCCCGACAGGATTCTTCGATACCACAATCGAATAAATCAGTGGAAAGAGCAAAAACAAAAATAATAAAAAAACCATTCCTATCCAGCCTGCATAATTATAGCTCCCGGTCAGGGTAGTAGTTACCGCTAGGTCATCAACAATAACGTCTGCGACCGCACGTTTTCTGCCAAGTATATCGTTTATACGTTTAGATAAGCTGTCAAATAAAAATTCGTCTATAAAGACAAACCCTAAGCCACTGATCGTGAGGCTCGAAGGGTACTTGTTGATATTATATTGCAAGTTACTCAACGGAGAAGTGGCATATAAGAATCCCCAAAAAAATTCATCTGGCACAACATTATCTTTAAAACTTTCAGAAGCCTGACCTAAATTCAATATTAGTTCGCTATTGTATGTGGGATCGGCCTCAGGATTCCCTTTTCGGACCTCATTTATCAGTCTATAATTCCCGGCCAATCCAAAAACATAGAGCATTATTAACGCCCCGGCAACGATACCAACTATTTTTTTCAGATCGAGTTGAGGTAATGTTATGTTTATCCAAACAAAAAACATACTCACGACGCTCATAATGATGTTACCTCGGGAAAAAGATAGTATAAAAAGACCAAAGCAGATCAGTATATACAGCAACAGGATCTTTTTTCTGGTGTTTAAAAAGGCGTAAAAAAAATATATACTTACAAAACAGTTAAGTGATGTTGTGAGTACTATCACAGTAGGTACACCAAAATCCATATCACGGGTACCATTGACCAGCGGTATGCCGCTATATAAAAAGTTCAGGCTATAAAGAATAACATTTATAACTAATAATCTTTTATTCCCTATTTTTAATAGCTCGGGTTTTGTAAAGGGCACTTTATCAAAAAAGAGACCGGCTACAGCAAAAACAACGATAAAAAAAAATAAAAAAACAAACAATGATAATGAAATACGAGGGAACAGGTTAGACCATCCTAAAGAATATAGTCCCAAACATGAGAACCACGAGATGCTGAATGCGGAATACGGATTAGCGATTTTTTTTAAGTTATATTTCATATCAACTGTTGTTGGGATCTAGGTATTAAATCGGTTTCGATGTGGTCGTTTTACTGCGCGGGCCATGTAGCGTCTGATTAAAGCATATATATATACCGATAATGGGAAATTAGATCGGGTCAGTTCCATCTTGTCTTCAAAAAAAGGGAGATCGACCGTATTCGCCGAGTAACCACCACCTTCATAGTTACACACGGTAACAGGTAAATACTTAAAGTTGTAATTAGGATCACCATAACACTCCATATTCAATGCGTGGTCGGCAAATATCTTGTACTTGTTATTATAGCGACGTTTTTTAAACACGGCCGATGGATAGAAGATCGCCTGATGGCAAATATTGACAATGGCAAGCTTGAAAGCAGAGAACTCGCCATCGTATTTTGACATCAGGTCATTCCGGTAAACATCCCCATAATATATGGTCTTCCTATCCTTAAAATAAGGGACAATGTTTTTTAAAATATTATATAAAATATCACCCGAACCCAAAAAGTAGATCAGATCGCCTTTCACTACATCGAGTGCTTTGTTCATGGCATCATATACCCCCTCGTCCGGTTCACTTTTCCAATGGGCTATTTTAGAATCATATTTCCTTAAAATTTCGATGGTTCCGTCCGTAGAGCCTCCGTCTATTATAACTAATTCGATTGTTTTATAATCTTGGTCGATGACACTTTTTATAGTCCTCTCCAACCCATTCTGAGCGTTGAACGTTACCACTATAATACTTATCAAAGGTTGATCAACTTCTAATGACCTATCAACAAACATCGTATTTTAACTTCAATTTAAAAAAAAACACCATTCGATTCGGATAAACAGTAAATACCGATCCAAAGACATGCGACCCAATAAGGCCGCCCGTATCGGCGGTTATGTAAGCAGTTCAGAATAAAGTCGTTTATAACTCTCACCTATATTTTTGCTTCTGCATTCCAAAAGGACATTTTTATCCGTTGTGTATTTGAGTGGGGATCGCAGAATATCATCTATCCCATCCTTTATGGATCCCACTAAGGAGGGATTTACAAGTTTTGCGTTTTGGTAATATTTTTGCCGCGCGTAGCGCCTATCCGCCGTTAAGATGGGTTTTTGCAGCACCGCTGCTTCCAGCATAGATATGGGTTGCTGTTCAACATGACTGGGAAGAGCAAATAAAAGGCAGTTCTGATAATAATCCACCAGCTCTTCTGAATTTTCTTTAAGTTCCGGGATCCAGCTCAATATATCTTTATTGTCATTTACCAATTGGGCCAATTCTGCTCCCACAACATTTTCGCCGTCCATCACTTTTCCAACGATGACCAGTTTGAAATTCCCAGCAATGCATGCTTGCGCTAAGGCTATCTGGTTTTTCCTTTGACATATATTACCAACGGTCAATATGTATTGTTCCTTTGGTTGTTCAGAAACTTTTAAGGATCTCTCAAAAAAAACATCTCCAATGACATTTGGGATCACATGGATCTTTTTTGACGGCACCTTGTAACATAAATTGCAAAAATCCGCTTGCATTTCGTTTACAACGACTATTTTGTCTGGCATTCTCAACAGTTCTGTAATCATTCGTTGTTTATATAACAACGACGAGATCTTGAATCTGAACTTGTCATAAAAGCTTTCTGTGTCATGCATTAATATCGTCGCTACAAGTTTTTTCCCGGATCTTTTTGCCCAATGATAACTTTCACTGTGCGAAAGCCCCAGCCCCCAGCAATGAAGGATATCAAATTCTGCATCTCTGTTCCAAATATCCATCTTTTCAATAACTACATTAAGGTCATTAATGGCATTTGATGTTGATAGCATTTGTATGTCGAATCCGCCGTAAGCGAAGCAATGAGCCTGTAATGGTAAATATTTTATTTTCATTGATCTTTCATTTTTATAATATCATTGAATATTCTGATCACAGACTCTTTCGATAAATATTTATTATAAGCACTGTAATAGCTGTCGAACTTCCGGCCATCGACCAAAATATCAGTGATAGCTTCGACCAAACGATCAAGTGACGGCTCTTCACAACGATAGTTAAGATCATTTAAAACAAAGAAGTTGTTAACAGAACTGTAAGCTGGCCCCAAAGTTAGTATCGTTCTTCCATATTGGATTATCTCAGCTATTTTTTGAGGGAAAGAAGTAGTGATCAAACCGTGATCGGCCTCTTCAAAAGAATAGGGTATTAAAAAACAATCACATTGCTTATACACATCAAGTAATCTATCCCTGTTATCGCTTGTAGAGTACGACACGTAATCTTCATTAAAATTTAACGACCTGAAGTCAGCAAGACTGGAATAGGTTTGAACGACCAATTTAAAGATCACATCATGGGTGCTTTTCTTATTCAGATCATCGATGACCGATGCAAAGAACTTTAAAGATCCGTTGTAAAGGATGTTCAGTCCGCCGGTGAATAGAAATACGAACTCACGTTCCTTTTTCTCATCTTTATCTGCGAGCGGTGGCACCTTATTAAAGTGAGGTGCAAGTACTGTGCTATCCTTATCATATTTATTTTTATACAACTTTTTTAATCCTTCACTTATAGTGATCAAAACATCAGCTTGCCTGATCGATCTCTCCAAAAAAAGTCGGATCAAATATAGTTCAAATTTATTGTCGTATTTTTTGTTGATCAATTCAAGATCGTCTACGATATACAGGCAATGCTTAGATCTCGGTGCTAATTTCATTAAAATCCAGGCTTTGCAAACCGGTTTAATGCTGGCGCCAACAACGGTCAAAAACGTATTTTGATCACTATCGTAGCGTTTTAAAATGCCTGGAATAGACCATATAAAAGCGATGAACTGAAACAGTTTTTTAAAAACGCCGAATTTAAGCCGCTTGTATGATGTAAAAAAGCTTTTATCACAGATATGAACGTCGATGTCGAAATTATCGCTCTCAATTTCGGCTGGTTCAACTTCAACTTCTCTACAAAATGTGATCACATTGACAGTAAAATTTCCGTTTAACGCCTTAATTATATGAAAAAGTAATACAGAGATACCCGAACCTTTATTTTTTAAAGGGGGAGTATCTGAGAGAAAGGTAAGGCAATTAGAGCTGATCGTTTTCATTTATCACTTTTATAAATTTTGCAGGGTTGCCGGCCCAGACCTGATTGCTGGGAATATTTTTAGTAACTACACTGCCCGCACCAATTACACTTCGATCGCCAATATTTACCCCCTTTAGAATAATAGAATTTGCACCAATAAAAACGTCGTCGCCAATATTGATCGCCTTACTTTCAATTTTTTCGATCACGTTATTTGCCCTTTCAAATGGCAATAGTGGATGAAAATCTGTGTCCCATATACTAACATTACCGCCGCAAAACAACGTTTTACCAATCGTGATCTGTTTAGAACAAAATATAGAAACTCCAGAAAAGCCCGACTTATCTCCTATAGTTAGTGTTGCGCCTGTTTCTACATAGATAGAGCAATATTTGCTTAACCCTAAAGGATTTGAGTTAAAAGTGCTATTGAAGACCAATTGAGATCCGAATATTATTTTTCCTTTATTATTCAATTTGAAAGTTCCTCTGAACCTCGGCAATTGCTTATATTGAACATTATTGATATATAATACCCCCGAAAAATAAAAATACGCCAAAATGTTTACCACTTTGATCCAAGGATATAAAATTAGATACTTGTATGTGTTACTAAAAAAAAAGTTCATTTTAGATAATCTAATATCACAGTGTTTTAATCGACATCTTGTTTTAGAAACCGTTCAATATCTCTGAAGTTGTCGATATTTTTTTTTATCCATGCTTCATCTTTGTCCCACCACTCTATCTCATTTAATTTCATGATTAAATTTTCGTCAAATCTCTTTTTTATTAATTTTGCGGGAACTCCGCCTACTATTTCGTAATCGCCTACATCTTTCGTAACTACCGAATTCGCCGCAATGACAGCACCGTTGCCAATGGTTACCCCGTCCATGATAATGGCATTGGATCCTATCCAAACATCATTTCCGATTGAAACCGTGTCATATGCTTTAAAATGATTATCGGAGATAAAGTTACCCATCAAATTTGATTGTGCATTAAATGTAGAGGGATGAGTACTAACGAAATTTAGAGGGTGCTTTCCTGGCGCTACTCGCACGGCCGGCCCAATAGAACAAAATTTACCTATATTCAAGTGATCTAAACTACAATGATCAGCAACGTAGGTGTGATCTCCCATAAAAGAGTTGCTTAAAACTGTTTTTGGTCCAATATAATTGTACCTTCCAAAATGTGTATTTGAAACCTGAGCCAAATACCCTATTCGTAAATGTGAACCCCAATATTTCAACTGATATCTTGACTTCATTGTCATCCATCGAAAATATTGTGTTATCGGGTTTGCTAAGAAACCTCTATCATAAAATTTATTCATCTGGAAATATATGTTGTAAAGTCAAGCTGTTGCGCCTTCATAAAAAGTTCTTTTTATTTATCACTACCCCTGAACTTTGTTTTCAAACCGTCAAAAAATCTAATCAGCCTCGACACTGGGCCCATATCACGAAACGAAAGAATTTCAGCATGCCATCTGTCCGCTTTCAAATTTCTTTCAAACTCGGCAGGATGGCTTGTTATGGTCAAAGGATATGTTTTCAGATTCTCTATAAAATGTGAAGAATTAGTGTGAGTTCCGTTAGATGAAAACCCAGTATTTTTAACAAGATTGAATTTAGGCATAACAGTTAAGCCGTTATTTTTCCAACAGGTAAATATCCACTGATAATCCCATGTATCAATTCTTCCCTTCTGCACTTTTTTAAACTGCTTATCCCAGTATTTTCTTTCAAACTTATCAGTTAAAAATCCATTGTAATCCCAGCTGCTAGTATATTCTTTCAAACTGAAATCATATTTTAGCCAAGCTCTTCGCCAAGTTGCCCAACCCCAAATTTGACAAGCATATGAAAAATAATAGGAATGCTCAGAAACTTCGCTTAATTGAAAATTGTTGCCCGAAATATGCATAACTCTTTCATCATCATCATATTTCTCTAAAAGGTCTTCGCAAAACTTAAAAAAACTTTCATTTGCAACGCAGTCGTCCTCTAATATGATCCCTCGTTCGACATTTTCAAAAAACCACGTTATTGCCCCGGAAACACCTTTGCCGCACCCATAATTATCGTTCCTGAATAATGTATGGACCTCACATTTCCAATCGATCTGTTCTAAGATATAGGCGCGGATATCATTGATAAGTTTTGCCTCGCCAGCCTTATTTCTCCTTGGTCCGTCAGATGCAACAAAAAGCTTTTCAGGGCGGTAGCCCCTTATCGCTTGTATCGTTGCCGCTAACGTGTCAAGCCTGTTGAATGTCAATAATAATACAGGTTCTTTCATCTTGTGGGCAAATGTTATTTTATAAAAAACAATATCGATCTGCTTTGGAGGTAAAAAATATGCCTCGTGGATCTTTGGAAAGCAAAGTAAAGATATGACGCAAAAAACTGTGATATCAATGTGGCTATTGCTGCTCCATTTATACCATATCTCGGTATAAACAAAAAATTCAATATTATGTTGATACTAAGACCCAGTACAGATTTTTTGAAGTTATGAATGTTTAAATTCTCTATCACGAGTATATTATTTACCCCAACGCCCCAAAAAACGAACACACCTGTCCATATACTGATATTTAATGCAAAGGCAGCTTCCTTATAAACTTGACCGAAAAGCATGGTAACTATCTCAACGGAAAAGAAATTGACCACTAATGCGATCGAAAAACTTATAAAAAATAGGACTTTCAGTAAAAAGGAAACCAACTTATAGTAACGTTCTTTATCATCATATAAATTCACAAGCCGAGGATACAATGTGGATGTTAAGATCATCGGTATGAAATACCATAATTCGGTGACCCTAACCGATACAGAGTATTCACCCACTGCATTATGCCCGGCAAAATTATCAATCATGATCTGGTCGACACGCATGTAAAGAAGAACAATTATACTTGATAAAATAAGTGGCCAACATTCTTTAAGCAATCCTATGATCAGATCATACTTGATCCGCCACTGCATAACGTTCTTGATTCCATAAAACATGATAAGACCAAGCAGCCCTAAAAAGTTTTCCGATACGATAGCGATAACAATGATGGTCAAACTAAAGCCTTTAATGATGAGAATAGATTTAAGGGCCGATGCAATCATGAAAGCGGTATTTTTTGCGATGACGGTCTTTTTGGATTGCAAGTTCGCTTGGAACTCATAGTCAATGACGTCGAAGCAAGAAAAGATCGGCGACAACGAAACGATCAGCGTGATGATCAACAGCGTTCTGTCGCTATCAGTGATCGCTACGTAGGAACAACATATGCCCAGCGCGATCATCCCTCCTACAGTACGCAGGAAAAAGGCTGTCCCTAAAAAACGAAATTTGGAACTTGGATCATCTATGATCTTTTTAATAATGACTTGATCCAACCCCAAGGTGGATAATGCACTCATCAAAGCGACCAATGCCGCGGCATAATTGAGTTTACCGAACGATAATGGCCCCAAATATCTGGCTACCCAAACGCCAACTATCAAACCTACCCCTAACCGTAAAAAGCGGTCAAAAAATAACCAGAACGCATTAATTGCCAACCTTTTTATATCAGTGATGGATCTTAATTTTTTATACAGGTTAGCAATGATCATATGTCAGATTTCCGACGTTCAAATCCCTAAAGATCGTGAATGGTTGTCCAATCGAAATGGATTGAAAGTTTATTGTATATATAGGGGGCACTTACGCTGAGGATGAGTAGAATCTTTACTGCAGTATCTTTTTATATATCTTCCTCATGATCAAAATGACGGAGGTAAATATAGCAGTCAGAAAAAAACACACGATCGGATATTTAACTTTACCTGGCTTATCGACCGGAAGCGGAAATACCGGCTCGTCTAACACCTGTATCAATGGTGTTTCTTGCAAAAGCGAAACTTTGGATATTTCCAAATTCTTTACTATTTCACTATATATCGCCGAACTTGCTTGTACATCTATTTGCTTTCGTTGAGAAGGCACACGCAAGACCGTGAGATTAGGATTTGCGTTAGGAGCTGCGTCTATCGACGATGCCACTCCACTGAGGGATAAATTTAGCAAGGCTCGAACGCTGTCTTTTTGATGTTCAAGTATTTTGACATTTATTTCAGATTTCTTTGTTTTAGTCTGAACATAAAAATCATTAACGTTTTTCACTAACCTGTCAACAAAAACTTTTGAGAAATTTTCATTTTTTGAGGTAAAATCGACCTTGATAATATTTAACTTCTTATCCGGCTTACTCACCACAAGCGCTGTCCTGTTGATCGTATTGACGATATCGGTAATGACACTGTCGTGAAGCCGATCCAGATCGCCGCCAGAAAAAGTTATTGCTCTAAGTTTAGTGTCCGATCCCCATTTCTCTTTGAGCTTGTTGAATTCGATATATCTGTCTATCAAAAGCTGCCTTCCCCTACCGCTATCTCCCATCTTGCTTAATAGCGTTTTTGCGATCATCAAGCGGGACCTGTATAATTCCAATATATTATCTCCTTGGAATACACTTCCACCACCACCCAGATCGATCCCGGCTATAGAAGCCAATCCAGCGTATTGTGCTAATCCCCCAGCTTTACCACCGTCTTCTAAAACAAAAGTGCAAGTAGCTACATATCTCGGTTTTTTTAATAGGGCATACGTGAGGCCCAATGCTCCACCACAGAGGGATAACAATAAAATAAATGTCAATTTGGTCATTAAATATCTGATGCCTGACTTTATCTGATTGATCAGATCTTTAACAGATATTCCTTCTTCCGGACCCGCACTATTCATATCTATTTGCTCAAAGTAATGATCCCTAATATAACTGCGCCCAATGATGCGACGCTGGCTGCCAAGCCCACTGTTTCCTGCGTTGTCAATCCCTTTTTATCAGATTTTCTTGGCACGTATACTACACTACCTGGCCGTATGGATGGGTGGATGATGAAAAATAAAAATCTGCGGCTACCTTTCACCGTACCATTAGGGTATAGTACGTAAGCGCCCCGCTTTAACGCTTTCGTGGAATAGCCCCCGGCGTTGATAATATAATCTTTTAAAGTATTTCCGTTCGAATATACCACCGCGCTTGGATAAAGAACTTCGCCATCTACACGAACTATCTGCTGCTCTTTGGGTATACTGATCTCGTCGTCGTTCTCAACCAAAAGATCCAACTTACTTCCCGGTTTTTCCAGTATCTTTTTAAGATCTATACCTACAAAATCATTTCTTGGAGCTATTGGGTTAGCGGTAGAATCCTGATAAGCACGCTTGACCCTGTTGATCCGGTCGGCCCTATCCTGTTCGATAGCGGTAGCATCCACTTTGTCCCCATCCACACCTAAAATAGCAAGATTGGATCGTTTTAACGATGCGCCTTCTACATCTGCAGATGCTGTCAGCCCTCCCGCTCGTTTCACAATATCCGATATTTTCTCATTCTTTTTTTCAATGATATAAAAACCAGGATAAACCACCTCACCACCGATCTTTACGCTACGCTGCCTCTCGTATCCAGGCGATGCATAGACCGAAACGATATCATAGGGCTGCAGTTTAAAGTTTGTTGAACCGGGTTTAAGCTGCTCATCAACATTTATAGTGAAAACTTCGGCTACAGGGCTCGTCAACGAAGCTGGATCGCTATTTGAAACGCGCCTGGCGACCTGCAGTCTTTTAGCATTCCCACCTTCCGTAAAACCACCTGCTTTCAATATTAGGTCCTCGACATTCATGTTTTCTGCAAAGGAGAACTCACCAGGGTGCCTGACCTCTCCCTTGACCATCACGGTATAATTATCATGGAGATCAAATATAGATGGGATATTAACGATATCTTCCCGCTTTAACAAGATATCGGGGTCAGTTCCGTCAAGTATGTTCTTAGTGTTAAATGGTATCGATTCAATAGTATTATCCGGTTTCAAACGGGTGATAAAACCGCGGGACATGTAAGCGTCCTCTTTTACTCCAGAAGCTTTGGTGATCAATCCGGTCAGTGTCAAACCTTTACTTAACTCGAAATATCCTGATCGAAAAACGGCACCGTCTATTTTAACACGATTCTCATATCTTTCTAAAATTGCGTCGACCTCATAACGGTCACCTCGCAAGGGTATATAATTTGAATAATCATTTTCTGATATATCTGTGATCTTACGCTCTTGACCGCTTATTTGATAAACTTTGATCTTATCCGTATAAGCCAGGTCGCTAAAACCACTGGCAAACCTAATAACGTCCTGCAAGTTCTCACCAGGCAAGACCTCGAATATCGCTGGGACTTTAACCTGACCACTCATTTCGACCCGGACCCTATAAGTGGGTACCCGTATAATATCCTGATCCTTTAATCCGATGTTACCTAATTGGCTGCCTTTTAAAAGAAAATCATAAATATCAAGACGCCCCACTATTTTATTATTCCTAATTACCTCGATATTTCGAAAAGATCCAATATCGTTAGGGCCACCGGCTGCTACCAAGGCATTAAATACCGTGGCTAAAGACGGTACTGTAATGGTGCCGGGTTTAGCGACTTGTCCGTTAACTATAACTTTGATACTCCGAATGTTCCCGAGTGATATCTGTACGTTCGTACCTCTGCCAATGGCATAATTTCCAGCAGATAAACGCCGTTTGATTTCTATGGTCGCTTGCTCAATTGTTTTACCGCTGACGTTCAACAAGCCGATGCCAGGTATGTTGATGTTCCCTTCGGGAGAAATAACCAATTTCCAGTTCACTAACGAGTTGCCATAAATATTTATATTAAGTTCATCATCAGGTCCTAATATGTAGTTTATCGGTGTGGCAATACGCAAATTAGGCTCAAAACTTGTATTGCCATTCTTGAAAAGATCAGCACCGAATATTTTTGATGGCACTTGGATAGCAGGCCCATTAATTGGCTCAGTATCCTTTACAACCCGTCCCGATGATGGTTCGTCCGGGTTTGGCGAGTTGTTTACCTTTAGAGCAGAGATACGTTCCCGGAACCGGTCTATCTGTTCTTTAGAAAGGCCTTGGTCTTTCACACGTTGAAGAATTTGATCGTCGCTCATACCGGCAACTCGGGCTTGTTGCAACCATTTATTTAACTCAGCATCTGAATAGCTTTCGATACCTGCTCCTGAAAATGTTTGAGCAAAGGCGGATGTGATTCTGATCACAGAGAAAGAAATAAAAAAAATCAGAAAGACATATTTCGCTACGACATTATTGGTATTCTTTTCTGCCATGAAAGCCTTGAAATTACTTTTATATACTTTGTTAACCTGTTAATTAATGCACCATGAATTTCTTAGATTATTGATCGTTAAAATGATCGTATAAAGCCTAAGATAGTTCGAACTGTTCAAAAAAAGCTATGTTTCGCCCTTTGATTCGCCGTTCCGATCCGATATCCGGATCAAGCATAATTCTAATACTAAATTTCATCAGTCTAAATCTTTTCAATCGTTTAAGATGCCAGGGCAAATCCAGTTTTTTTTGAATGACAAATATACACCTTTTTTTATTGTGAGACTTCATCCGCCCACCCCAAATTACAAAGTAGTACAACTGTTGGGATGATCTTTATAAACAGCACCAATATGATAAAGCCATTTAAATAACAATATATCAAAGCTATAATTAACTAAATGGTCTAAAGATTTCGCTAAGTATATTTAGAAAAAAGATTTCGTTCTAAATTAAATATCGGCGCGGTGTCGCATTTATTAAAAGTAAAAAACAATTAATAATCAACGTTGTTGCGTTAAATATCATGAGAACTTTAGCCATTTTGAAAGGAAAATTATGTTAGACAAACATTTTAAGCCATTGATCAAAACATCGAAAATCTTACAACATAACACACTAAACCATTAATTATTAGCACATTGAAAAGATTTTGAGGTTATTAATAAAATTATCGTAAATTTGAAACTGAAATTAACTTGTTATATAAATCTAACTTCTACATTGTCCGAAGTCTTCAATACTTCAGTTTAGGATAAATGGCGTTTTAATTCATAAGAAATTTTATTACAAAATCTACCCGAACATTGAATACATCACTATCTACCCACTCGTTAATAGCATTACCAAATAGTGCCGGTACTTTCGACGGTCAAAATGCGTGCGAGATGAATCGTCATCTCGTGAAACTTGAAGCCCCCCCTGCAGGTTGTAATGAAGAGGTTCCGTTAGCAAAAATCGCTCACTTAACTCCTCAATTTATTTATAAAAAAAAAATCCAAAGAAAAAAAAGGGCATTTGATATATGTTTTTCGCTCATTATCATGACTTTGGGCTCACCATTTTTTTTTCTGATATTTATCATAACGAAATTGTCATCACCCGGTCCCATTTTTTTCAAGCAAGTCAGGCTAGGCGAAAATTGCCGTACATTCCATATTTATAAATTTAGAAGTATGTATTGTGATGCCGAGGTTGCTGGCCCGCAACTATCTCGAGCAGGCGACCCAAGAATAACGAAGTGGGGTAGGATCATCCGTAAAACACGCTTGGACGAATTACCGCAATTTTGGAATGTGCTTAAAGGAGAAATGTCAATTGTCGGCCCCCGACCGGAGCGCGAGCATTTCGCCCGACAAATATTAGAACTAAGACCAGATTACATCACGGTCCAAAAATTAAGGCCGGGCATTACCTCATTAGGTCAGGTAAATTTTGGCTACGCCGAAAATGTGGGCCAAATGTGTGAGCGGTTGGATCATGACCTTTTGTATGTAAAAAAACTAAGTTTAAGGACAGATCTTATCGTGATCGCAAAAACTGTCGGTGTTATGATAAAAGGCAGAGGGAAGTAATTATAATATGATTGATAGACCATGTTAGTAATTTTGTTTTTGCGCTTATCAATAATAGGACATTTGTCAAGGAGCGATATTGCCTAAGAACTAATTTATTAAATTTTGGATCGATCATATCGACTGCAAAGCAGATTGACAGTGCAGACAATATCCTACTTTGTGGCCTGATCATTTAAATAAAAACAACAATCCTATTATGCCATTTTAAATGGCTTATGATTCTCTTGAAAAGCGTTATAAGTTTGATTGATGGAAAAGTTTCTAACCAAAAAGTGGCCGATGGATGGTCACAAGATATAGATTATTGTTCCTGCGGTGCCAGAACCGAAGATAGAAGCGTATCCGTCGTAATTTTTTTCAACGGACATTTTTGTTTTTCCTTCCTCTGAAACGTTATAAATGTTTACGTTGCTTCCGCAAGAAATGGGTTATAGGTAGCTAATATTTTGTATTTGTTAAAGTCATGAGTTATCTTTAAACAGATATTTTTACGTTAATGAAACCCATCTTATAACAGATATTAGGTGTTGAAGTATCTCTATGTATCAGCAATAAATTTTCCTTTTCCGTTATCAACTCATAAGATTCGAACAGTAACAATCTTCTTTGATATTTTTAATCAGGATGTTTTAATATACTCCACTTTAGCATTTAAGTTGTTGCAGTGATTCGTCATGGCCAAGAGATCAGCTGTAATTCGGGAAATCGCTATATCATGGTTAATCAGCAATCAATCTTATTAGGAATAAAGATAATTTTAGCTTAATTCGACTGTGTAAAGTACAGATGCTTCTAAATTATGCAAATATTTGGTGGTTTTAGGCGCTATTCGGGCTTTATACGAAAAAGTCCCATTGTTTTTTATCCACTCTCGTTTCAGCTTCCAAATGATTATTAGCCTGGCCTCAGCGCCATCTGGCTACGATTCAGGTCGTCAAAATTGATCAGGCAGAATTTCGGCGACACCGTATAGCTCCATCTATACTGTTATAATTTATTATAGGTGATTTTATTTAAATCATCGAATTTGGGATCTTAAAGATCGCAAGAATGATAGCTCAGAAAACCTATGGGTGTTCGACAATACCGGTCAATTTGAACTATTTTATTTTTTTTCAAATGAACCTTGATCGCGAAAGCAACGCCCGTCTGTTGCGCAGAAACAGCGGGCGAACCGGGGTATAGATGCTAATCCTCGTGTAACCCTCCCTAAGTTCGGACTGGTGTTTTATAGACTTATTTAATTCAAAAATATAATTATTGTTGTTGGAACTGTGGGGATGTTGGAAACTCGCCAGAGTTTTCAATATCTCCACAGCTTAGCCGCTTGTACAGGTCTGGCGTTATACCTCCCAGTGCTTCATGCGGCCTGCTGTAATTGTGATCTTCCATCCATTCATCGGCTAATACCTGTACCTGGTTAATGTCCTCAAATAGATAAGCATCCAAGAGGTTTTCCCTGAAAGTTCTGTTGAAGCGTTCGATGTAGCCGTTTTGCATTGGCTTTCCCGGCTGCGTAAATTGCACAGTTATACCCTGCTTTCACACCAATCCTTAAATTCTTTGCTGTTAAACTCCGGCCCGTTATCCACTCTGATACAGTTTGGTTTACCCTGCTCATGAATAGTTCGCTCCAAGATCTGAGTTACCCGCACGGCTGGTATAGTATAGGCAGCTTCCACGGCAATAGCTTCCATGTTATAGTCATCGATAATATTCAGCGTTCGGAACCTTCTCTTGTTCATCAGCACATCGCACATAAAATCCATAGACCAGGTATCTCCAGCCTGCTCAGGCACGACCAATGGCACTTTAACACGTGCAGGCACGCGTCTGCGCACCTTTCGGCGGCGGTTCGTGCCCAGCAGCAGCTAAATCCGCCTGACACGTTTATAATTCCACTGCAGACCTTGCTGGCGGATGCGGCTGTAATACAAATCCTGACCCTCGGTCGGATGCCGTTCAGATAGCTCAAGCAGCTTATCTATGGTCTCTGAATCATCGCGAACGTTCTTGTAATTAAACATGGCTCTACGGCCAATTCCGCATACATATGCTTCAGTTTGCGGTTCTCTTCCTCCAACTCTTTCAGCCGATTCAGTTCCTGGCTATCCATGCCGGCATACTTCTTTCGCCAGTTGTAAAATGTGGATTTGTGAATGCCCAGTTCGCGGCATACATCATTGAGCTCACGGCCACCTTCATATTCCTTGATGGCCTTTACGATCTGTGCTTCGGTAATAATAGAGTTCTTCATCGTTTGACTGTTTAAAGTTAAGACTTTTCGTCCTTTAAGCAGTCCGATTTTTAGGAGGGGTTACAGCTGAATGTAGAACGTTTGCGCATGATGACAAAAGGCAATCGAAACGTTTTGAAAAAATCAGCTCTACAGGTAGGAAGAATCTGAGAAAGCGTCGACACAATAACAAGTAAGGAAAGTCCCAAAGGGACTTTTTTAAATTTAAAAGTGCGCCATTAAATGCGCCAAGAGTGCGCCATATTTCGACCACTGATTTAAGCAATAACCTCTTGAAAATCTCGCAAAAAATGCTTACATTTATTTAAGAATTTTTCACACGACATGAGAAACGCCCTTTTTAAGCTCATATAGACACAAAAAAGCCCTTAGCATAAAAATACTAAAGGCGTTTTTTAAGTGACCCGGGAGGGGTTCGAACCCTCGACCCAATGATTAAGAGTCATTTGCTCTACCGGCTGAGCTACCAAGTCATTTTGATTTTTGGTGGGTTGCAAATATAGTTCAAAGTTTGCGAAAGTGCATAGTTTTTTTCAGATGTTGGTCATATCTTGCCTTTCCAAAATATTTCTTCTACTTTACGGCGTCAAATAAACTTAACATTAAATATACACCTAAACCTGTAACATTGTTAACCGTCCGCAATCTCAATATAAAATTGCCGCGCCGGTATAACATCTACCCAAGCAAACAACATGGCCATTTATAAACACTATTCGTTCGACCTGTGGCTGACCTTGATTAAGTCGAACCCGCTTTTTAAGCAGGAACGAGCGAGGATATTTCACGAAGGGTTCAATACTCAGGGAAAATCGCTGGAGGAAGTTCAGTATACATTCCGTCAGGTTGACCTTATGGTGAACAGTATTAATGAGACCACAGGAAAAAATATCGACGCTGACGAAATGTACCTGATGGTGATCAGTCAGATCAACGATGGTAAGATCAACCTGCACGACATTGATGTTGATGCCTTATACAGCAATATGGAAGATCTGATCTTTCAGCACATGCCGGTGATCTATTGCGATCAAACTGCCGATACCTTGGCTTATTTAAAAGACGCCGATCGCACGGTAAATCTTTTAAGCAATACCGGCTTCATCAAAGGCTCTACGCTACGTAAGGTGTTGAATCATTTGAATATCGACCGACATTTTGATTTCCTGTTATTTTCAGACGAGGCAGGTCTATCCAAACCTAACCCGGCATTCTTTCAGTTGATGCTGGATGAGGTGGCCAAATTACGTGCTATCGATCCGCAACACATTATCCACGTTGGCGATAACCCACGGGCCGACGTTTGGGGTGCCGACATGGTTGGCATCAAAAGTTTGCTGGTCAACTCAAACAATACATCAATTACTACCTTAAAACAAACACATGCTGCACAAAACCTATTCACTGCATAAGATACACACGGCTTTCGATTTTGCGTTTGATGCCGGCGAGTATAGTCGTTTCAAATTCGGCGATGGTAATATCGCGGCGGATTTCGGTACGTCACTGGCCGAGGGATTTATCAGCGATGTGCTGACCAAAACGGCTGTTGATCAACAGATAGTGGTGATATCCAGCCCCTACTCGTTTATCCCGACGGCTACTTATGCCATGAAAGACCATTTTGTGTTCAGGCTTAACCGCTGGCTGGCCGAGCATCATCTGCCGGTGGTGCAAGAGACCAAGGTACACCGCACCATCACTTATAAAGAAGATTACGGCGCATTATCTGCCGAGCAGCGTATGCAGTTGATCGGTAACGACTCATTCCATATCGATGCCGCTTTTCTGAAAGATAAGGTCCTGATCTTTTTGGATGACATCAAGATCACAGGAAGTCATGAGCGGATGATATCAAAAATGATCGGTCAGTATGGTTTGGATAATGATATCTACATGCTGTATTTTGCCGAGCTGGCTAACACCGACATCCATCCAAATATTGAAAATTATCTGAATTATCATGATGTTAATTCTATATTTGACTTGGACGATATCATCAATGGCGGCGATTTCCGCGTGAATACCCGTCTGGTAAAATACATTTTAAACTATGATCACGAACCGTTCTGCCTGTTCATTCAAAGCAAGCAGCGCTGGTTCATCAACCAATTATACAATATGGCTTTGGGCAACAGCTACCACACGATGGAAGCTTACGCGCCGAACCTGAATTACATTAAGAACCACTTATTTAATAACAACCAAGTACTACAATATGGCAATTAACCTTCAAAAAGGCCAGCGCGAAGCTATCTCCGCACCAAAATTCGTTATCGGTTTGGGTTGGGATACCAACGCATCGTCTACCGGTTCGGCATTCGATCTGGACGCTTCTGTTTTTGTAATGGGCGACAACAAAAAACTGGTAACCGACGAATTCTTTGTTTTTTATAACAACTTAAAAACTCCGGATGGCAGCGTAGAACATACCGGCGATAACCTTACCGGCGCCGGCGATGGGGACGACGAGCAGATCAAAATAGACCTGACCACAGCTGATCCGCGTGTTACCGAGATCTGCGTAGTGGTGACCATCCACGAGGCCGAACAACGCCGACAGAACTTTGGCCAGGTACGTAACTCTTTCATTCGCATATTTGACGCGGCAACTAACGAGACCTTGCTGAAATACGAACTGGAAGAGGATTTCTCTATCGAGACCGCCGTTGAATTTGGCCGTATCTACAAACGCAATAACGAATGGAAATTTGAGGCGATCGGCTCGGGTATGAAGGGTGGATTGGCTGATTATCTAAATAAATATAACTAAGAAGCATTATGGCAATTAACTTAGAAAAAGGACAGCGCATTAATCTTGCGAAAAGCGACGGCGCTAAGCTGCAAAATATATGTGTAGGCATCAATTGGGGTGCTATCCAAAAGAAAGGCATGTTCGGTTTTGGCAGCACTACCGAGGCGGTGGACCTTGACGGTAGCTGCGCTTTATTTAGCGAAGATAAACGATTGGAAGAAGTTGTTTACTTCGGTAACCTAAAGAGTAAAAACAATTCCGTTCGCCACAGCGGAGACGACCTTACCGGCGATATCGGCGGCGACGATGGTCTGGATAACGAAGTGATCACAGTAGAACTTTCAAACCTGCCTGCTACCACTACGTATGTGGCTTTTGTACTGAACAGCTTCCGCGGTCAGGATTTCGCGTCCATCCCATTCGCGTCTATCCGTATTTACGAGGGTACGCCTAAACGGGTGAACGAGGTTTTTGCCAAGTACGATATCGCTAACAGCGCAAATTTTGCCGGCCACGTATCCATGGTATTGGGCGTGTTCTACAAAAAGAATGGCGAGTGGAAATTTAACGCGCTTGGCGAGCCTACCCGCGACCGCAAACTTGAAGAGACAGTGCGCACCGTAGCAGCTAATTTTTTATAGCATTACCTAAAACCCTAACAACATGGCAGAGAACACACCAACAGGCGCTAACGATGTGCCTGATTATTTAAAAGATATACCACCATTGCAGGCTATCACTCCGGCACCTGCCGAAGCTCCTGCTCAGGTTGCTGCGCCGATACCTACCGCGCCAACTTCGATGATGAAGGTAGACAAAGAAGGTAACGTAAACCTGCAATTGATCAAACCCGAAGAGGAAAAGAAATATGCCGAGGTAGCTAAAGCGCTTAACCCTGCTGATGCGAACTCGATACTGAACTACGGAGTCGAAGTTCAGGGATCAATGGAGAAATACAGTAACCAGTTCCTTACGTCAGTACGTACCTATAACTCGGGCGAAGTAGGCACTATGATAGCCGACCTGCTGGCCGAGCTAAACTACATTGACGTTGATGAACTGGAGCAAAGCGGCATCAAAGGCTTTTTTATGAAGATACCTTTGCTGCGCGGTTTGGTGATGGATGCTAAAAAGATGTTCGCCAAGTATGATACGGTGATCAGCAATGTAGATCAGATCACTAATAAGATCAAAGCGGGCCGTTTAAACTCGATCAAGGATAACTCATCGCTGCAAACCATGTTCGATAGTAACGTGGAATATATTAAGCAGATGGAAGAACTGATCGTTGCCGGTCAGCTAAAGCTGAACGAGTTGACCATCACCCTTACACAAATGGAACAACGCCCGGCCGACTACAACGACTACGAGATAGCCGACCTGCGCGATTTTGTGAACCGTTTGGATAAACGTTTGGCCGATCTTAAAGTGGTGCGTTTTATTATGATGCAATCGCTGGCGCAGATCCGTATCGTACAAAATAACAATACGTCGATAGCGGAGAAAGCACAATCGATCATCTCTACCACGATCCCGGTTTGGAAGAACCAGCTGACCATTGCGGTAGCCCTGCAACGCCAGAAGGCCAATGTAGAGATGCAGCAAAAGATATCCGACACTACCAACACCATCCTGCTTAAGAACGCCGAGTTGCTAAAAACCAACAGTATCGCGGTAGCTAAAGAGAATGAGAAGACGGTTGTATCTATCGATACATTGAAGAGGACAACCTCATCATTGATAGAGACCTTGAACGAAGTGAAACGCATACACGAAGAAGGTGCACAGAACCGTAAGGTACTGAACACCGAATTGCAAACTTTAGAAACAGAATTAAAGAAAAATGTGACTAATGTTGGCTAATTTTGAATAATGGTTGATGCCGCTAAAGCGATATTAGATAACTCACGAACGATAATAAGCAAGCTACAGTTGATGTCCGTCTTTTTTGGCGATGACGTCATCTACCGCATTTATCTGCGTAGTCAGGTCATCCACCAATTATTTGAAGATAATACCGAGCTGGATATACATAAACTGGAGTTGTTTCACCTCCAGTTTACCCAAACCCTTTTAGATCTGTTGCGCAAGATCAAAAAGAATAACGAGCGGGCCATTATGCTGCTGGCCGATGAGATCCAATTGAATAAAGATCTGATGGTACAGATTCGGAGTACCATCATGTCGGCCGAGAATTACAAGATTGATCAACAGCGGCAGGTGTTAAAGATCAGCACATCGCTGCGCAAGCTGTTCCAGATTCTATCCAACGATACTTCCGAATACCCTTTTGCCAAAAACATCAACTCCTTCAGCGCGCGCTACTCTACCGATTTTTACAACGATGTGCCGCACGAGGTCTTGCTCGACCTGATCAAGTATGAATTGGGCGACGTTTATAGCAACGCTTACGCTATCATCCAGCGCAAGTTAATGGGCGCGGTACAAAAGCATGATTTCAAAATATCCTTTCATTGCGGCCTTAAAGCCGGCGATATGGTGACCGAAGTTTACAAGATCACCGATACTGACAGATATTTTTTATACTTCCCCGCTAAAGACCTATTTTTATTCCTTGATATCAGCAAGATCAACCTTGGCAATGCACCATCAGAGCTATCTAAAAAAGAGGCCTTTATACAGGAATTAGAAGACAAGAACGATCAGTTGAACAGCAGTATCAACATTATGAAGGCGGCCATTCCGCCTGAGGTGAAGAGCCTTTTGGCCGACAATTACAAAAAGCTGAGCGACATTAGCTTTTTGCAAAGCATCAGCGATGTGGACATACAGGCCAACATGCTTAAAACCATGCTGAACACCGACATGATGTAACATTTAACACAACACGCACTCAAAACAACAAATGGATATAATACATTCTTTATTAGGCCCTGATATTAAAGCCGGCCTGCTCATCATCTTAAACTTAGTAGTAATAGAGAGTCTGCTCTCAGTAGATAACGCCGCCGTATTGGCGACCATGGTGTTAGACCTACCGCCCGAACAACGCCCTAAAGCCCTGCGTTACGGTATTATTGGCGCTTACGTATTGCGTGGCGTTTGTTTGCTTTTAGCCGCGTGGCTGGTAAGCTTTTGGTGGTTAAAACCACTTGGCGGCCTGTACCTGCTTTACCTGGCCTTTAGTTATTTTAAAGGCAAGCTAAGCAAAAAGGACAGCGACGACGAAAAAGAAGAAGAAGTTGATAAGAACAAAAGTTGGTTCTATAAAAACACTGTTGGTTTGATCGGTCCGTTCTGGTCGACAATTGTATTGGTCGAGATCATGGACCTTGCCTTCTCTATAGATAACGTTTTTGCCGCTGTTGCATTTACAGACCATATAGGTTTGATCTACATTGGCGTATTCATCGGTATCCTGGCCATGCGTTTTGTGGCCCAGGCCTTTGTAAAGCTGATGGAGAAATTTACCTTTTTAGAGACTATCGCGTTTATAGTGATCGGTGTATTAGGTATCAAATTAAGCTCGTCGCTATTTGTTCATTTTGCGCCGGAGTCGGGGATCTCTAAATTTTTAGAGAGCGAGATAGCCGACATCGCCACATCGATATTTACCGTAAGCATTTTTGTGTTGCCGGTATTAACTTCCATGTTCTTTAACTTCCCTAAGCGCCATGTAATAGAGCCGGGAGTTGCTGAGAAAGCGGAGAAGGTGTTGGATAAGAGTTGATATTTTAAGGCAAAAGGATAAAGGTAAACGGCGAAAGGTTCTTTTGCCGTTCAATAACCACCGTCATTGCGAGGAACGAAGCGATGACGGTACTGAATAGAATTTCAGACTTACATGAATAAACTCATAGCCACCTGGTTTGGCATCGGATACATTAAAGGCGGCGGCACTATAGCCGCCGCTGTTACTTGCGCGCTGATCTGGTACCTTTGGTGGCCAACTAAGGCAGGGCAAAGCCATTGGCTGTTCTTTTTGCTGACCGTGCTGATCACCCTGCTTGGTATTTACGTAGGCGACAAGGTAGAACGCTTTTGGGGCAAGGACAGTTATCGTGTGGTGATCGATGAAGTATCAGGCATGATGGTGACCATGCTATTCGTGCCACACAATTTATGGTTGTTATTAGCAGGCTTTATCCTGTTCCGCTTTTTTGATATGGTTAAGCCGCTTTACATTCGGCGGTTAGAAGCCCTGCCGGGCGGTACAGGGGTAATGATGGATGATGTGTTGGCAGGTTTGTACGGCAACATCGTTTTACAGATCATTATCGTTTGCTTCCCTACGATCTTATTGAAATAAAACCGATTCGAAGGTATCGATAAACAACAAAGGCCACTTATTAGAGCGGCCTTTGCTGTTTATGATATCCATTGCCTAAGATCAATACTCAGCCAATACATTAAATCCTATCCCCACAATACCAACTTTCTCCCAAGCGGCCTGACTGGTTGACCTTGATATAAAGCTACTCAGTAAACTTGCCGAGAACATGATGCGTCCCGGCGAGGTCTCGATCCACTCCAGGCTGACGAAGAATTTATCTTCGGCAACAATATTGTATTGGGTCAAGTCAACATCAATAGCTTCGTCACCTTTTTTAACGGTCACAAAAATATTCTCATTATTGATCAGCTGATCCGGCAAACCATCTTTAATGGTATAAAAGTTAAGGCGCATCTTAACGTTGGTTGTAGACGGATCAGACAATGACGCGTTGAACTTTTTAATGATCGTAGGCGACCGTTTGATCTTGATAGCGATACCTATCTCGTTCCCAAGCTTATTGCTGTTAAAGCCGGCGTTGGTACCTTTAGACTTAGTTGTATTACCCAACACCGCCTCTTTCCATTTACGATTCTTTACTTTAACGTCTTTAAGACTTACAACGTCCTGCTCAAGGGTGATGGTTTGAAACTTGGCTGGGTTAGCTTTAAGATCAGCACCTAAAAACCGTTTGGGCTTATACCCCACCATCGATATCTTCACACTATCAACATCGCCAACCGGGGATATCTTAAAACCACCCTCGGTATTACTCACAGTACCAACTGACTTACCCAATACGCCTACGTTAACGTAAGGTAATGGCGACTTATCTTTAGCGTCGATGATCCTACCGGAGTACTCTTGCGCAACAACGCCCAGCGTACCAAGCAGCAGTAACGATAATAGTGATAAAGATCTTTTCATTTGCACCAAATTACTTTTTGCCTAAAGCGTAAAGCTCTTCGCGTTTTTCTTTCACCACGTCGCTGGCGATATATTCATCGTAGGTCATTAACTTATCAATGATGCCACCCGGGGTCAATTCGATGATACGGGTAGCTACTGTCGATGTCAACTCATGATCTCGTGAGGTAAACAACATGGTGCCTCTAAAGTCTTTCATGCCGTTGTTCAACGCTGTGATCGATTCCAGATCCAAGTGGTTGGTTGGCTCATCAAACAATAACATATTGGCTTGCTGCAACATCATCCGGCTGAACATGCAACGCATTTTCTCGCCACCTGATAATACATTGCTCTTTTTCAATACTTCCTCGCCACTGAATAACATACGACCTAAGAAACCACGGATGAACTGATCATCCTTCTCTCCTGTCGAATACTCGCGCAGCCAATCGATCAGGTTATCATCCTTACCTTTAAAGTAATCCGAGTTATCCATCGGGATATCTGCAATATTGATGGTCACGCCCCATTTAAAGTCACCTTTAAAATCTGTATCGCGGCCGGTCAGGATATCGTAAAAAGCTGTAGTAGCTAAGCTGTTTTGAGACAGGACGGCTATCTTATCGCCTTTACCAACGGTCAGGTTGATATCGCTGAATAATTTTTCGCCATTCAGCGTTTTGCCCAAGCCCTCGATCTGCAGGATCTGATCACCAGCTTCGCGGCCCTGATTATTAAAGATAATTCCAGGGTATTTGCGATTAGATGGTTGGATCTCATCCAGATTGATCTTATCCAAGGCCTTTTTACGGCTGGTAGCTTGTTTGGATTTTGACGCGTTGGCACTGAAACGGCGGATGAACTCCTGCAATTCCTTCACACGGTCTTCGGTCTTTTTATTCTGATCCGCACGTTGTTTCAAAGCCAATTGGCTCGACTCGTACCAGAACGTGTAGTTACCGGTGTAAATGGTCATCTTAGAGAAATCGATATCTACCACGTGGGTACAAACCGTATCTAAAAAGTGCCTGTCGTGAGATACTACCAATACGATGGCCTCATAGCTCGCCAAAAAGTCCTCTAACCAGGCGATGGTATTAATATCCAGGTCGTTGGTAGGCTCATCCAGTAACAGGATATCCGGTTTACCGAAAAGGGCTTGCGCTAATAACACACGTACCTTTTGATTACCGTCAAGTTCTTTTAGTAGCTTATAGTGCAGGTCCTCTTTGATGCCTAAGTTGCTCAGCAGGGTAGCCGCGTTATTCTCTGCGTTCCAACCGTCCATTTCGGCAAAAAGGTTTTCCAGCTCGCCGGCACGTTCGCCGTCGGCATCGGTAAAATCCTCTTTCATGTAAATGGCATCTTTCTCAGCACGCACATCAAAAAGGGTCTTGTGCCCCATTAATACGGTCTCTATCACCGGGAATTCATCAAAGGCATAGTGATTTTGGGTCAGTACGGCCATACGCTCGCCCGGGGTGAAACTTACCGAACCGCTGGTCGGGTCTATCTCGCCCGAAAGGATCTTCATGAAGGTAGATTTACCCGCGCCGTTAGCGCCGATGATACCATAACAGTTACCCTGGGTAAATTTAAGGTTAACCTCCTCAAATAAAGTGCGTTTGCCGTAGCGTAAAGAAAGATTAGATACCGTTATCATTTTAGAAACGTTTTTTGCGCAAAGGTACGCTTTATCGGGCCGATATCGAAGCGGTATTTCAATATTACCAGAGCCGCCCCCACAAACGGGGAATATTGTGGAGTGTGGAATTTGCTCGTGGCAGCATTTCCACAATATTGTTTTAACAATTCCACAACCTGATGTGGTATTTGGTAACTATTACGCTTAACCAGCCGTTAAAGGCTATAACCAATTAAATATCGGCATCTGGTACGGGTTTTGCCTTAACTATTATATCAAACTTAAAAATATCATGGCAGCATTAATCATCGGTTTAGTATTAGTTAACGGAGTGATAGTGATCAACAAGGCAGATTCGCGCAAAGCTTATCGTTCCCGATAAATTACTACGGATCCGGTGTTCCGGACTTAACGCATCGAGCTATGCTCGCAATGGTTAAGCATGGGGAAACCATCCTAAAATATAACGGCCTGTGTTTTTGTAACACAGGCCTTTTACATTTGTGTCAGCCGTAGAGCTACCGATTTTTTTCTACCCAAATTTTCAGTGCGATTCTTATTTATCATCCCACCCGGTATCGGGGAATTATAAGAACCCCGTGGTAACATTTCCACAACATTATCCTCACATTTCCACAACCTTTCAGAGTAGCGAGAAACTATTTTACTCATAATAGCGTTAAAGAGGTACAATTAACCAATTATGAGCGTATGGTATGGGTTTTGTCTTAACCTTATCATATCAATATAACCATCATGGCAGCATTAATTATCGGGTTGATCTTAGTTAACATAGTGTTAGTGATCAACAAGTCGGATGCCCGCAAGGCTTACCGCTCTCGTTAATTTACCACGGAGCGGGTTTCTGGAAAACCAAATGTCGCGATCATCATCGGGTACAGTTTGACTTTCGAGAAATTATATAAGGTAAACAACACGGCCCGCGTCTTATAAACGCGGGCCTTTTCATTTCCGGATATCTAAGGATACTATTTCACCCTTTTCCAATACTCATCATAAGGCACATTAACGCCTTTAACGTGCCATACCGAATCTTGAATGGAATATTCGTACACGCCCTTAGTGCCGTCGTTATACTTTTGGTAGCCTTCGCCGGCTATCTCTATCAGTTCAACATAGCTACCCTTTTGTTTATCCAGCCAATACGGGCCGGAAAAGGCTGCCCACATCGACTTACTTTTAGGCATCACATCGGTCACGGTAAAGCGTTCGGCAGTAATGATCTTATATCTGATCAGGCCATTCTGACCACCGTAATTAGTATCTACTACGCCATTGCGCATCAACTGCCAGGTACCCACCAGGTCGGTGTTTTTTGATACCGTACTTTTGGTACTTAAACAGGCTGTGAATATCAGGGTACATAGGGTTAAAAAGAAGAAAGATAAGATGGTCAGTTTTTTCATTGCATTGGTTTTAAAGTTGAACAGGTCAATTAAATACGCGTAAAACATGTGTAACCTCTGCTTTGCGGGACTACCGGTACCGGGCAATCCGTTGGTCAGATCAACTTCCTTATCAAAAACATCTATCCCCAAAGCGGCAAAGATCAGTTTGATGGTGTAACTACGAGGGGTGACCTCGCCAGACTCTATCCGCTGCAGCGTGCGCACACTGATGTTACATTGCTCTACCAATTCTTACTGTGTGAGTCCTTTTGCTTTCCGGATCTTGATGATGTTCTTTCCTAAGGCTGGTTGTTGCAGGTCCATAAATTTTACAATGGCAATGATAATGGCTAAGTCCCCTAAAGTACAATTATTTCCGCACGTCGTGTAGCCGACATTAGCCCGACTCTATTTGTTCAAAGCACAGAAACGCCATTTTATCACTCAAGCTGACTTTTTGGGATAAGTCAATGTCGTGTGCTATTCCTCCAATTTCGTCTCGTAAAACTTGTCGCTAAAGTTCACCAGGTAGAGTTCCTGAGTGGCGCGGGTGCAGGCGGTGTAGAACCATCGAAGGAAATCGGTGTTCACCATCTCGTCCGTCAGGTAGCCCTGATCTACAAAGACGGCATCCCACTGGCCGCCCTGTGCCTTATGGCAGGTTATCGCGTAAGCGAACTTGATCTGAAGGGCGTTGTAATATGGATTTTGTTTCAGCTCTTCGTGCTTCAGTTTTTTACTGGGGATGTGTTCATAATCCTTCATCACCTCCAGATAGAACTCCTTTTGATCAGCTTGAGACAATGCCGGCGAATCCGAATAAAGCGTATCCATCAGCACTTTGCAATTAAGCGTGGTATCCTCCGTGTAGTCGGTCAGTTCTAATTGGATATCAGCAAAGCGCTTACCGTACATTTCCTCAAAGCGACGCACTTTGCGGATGCGGCCGATATCGCCATTAGCGATAAAACCGGTACTTCCTTCATCGTTATCCTGCAACCAAAAATAATTGTTCTTCACGATCATGATCTGATCGCCGCCGGTCAACTCCTCCTCGCGGAATAGGATGCGCCCACGGATCTGTTGGTTGTACTGGTTAGCGTTCTTATTACTCCGACAGATCACCAGTGTGCTTTCATCGCTGAATTTATTGTAAGCGTAGTTCAAACCATCCTCCAAGCGTTCGCTGGTCATCCTAAAAACGTCCTTAAAGCCTTTGGTAATGATCTTCGGATAAAGTTCCTCACCCAAACGGATAATATCCCGGATGCCCGTCACATTAGCCAATATCCCCGAATCTTGTTGCTGACGGAGCACTGCCGTCATCTCATAAGTGAACAACGTTAACGCGAACTGATCTTTCATCAACTTAATGTCCAAAGCCGGGCTATCGTCCGAACCCACCGGTGGCAACTGTGCGGTATCTCCCACTAAGATCAGCTTGCAATTATTGGTATTGTAAACATAGCTCATCAGATCTTTAAGCAGGGTAGCACGGTTGCTGGCGTTATGCTCGTCGGATATCATCGAGGCTTCATCTACGATAAAGATGGTGTTGGTAGCCATGTTATCAGCAAGCATAAAGCCTTCATCCACGTTAACTGCCGACTTTTTGCGATAGATCCGTTTGTGGATAGTGAACGCCTTTTGGCCCGAATAGCTGGTCATCACTTTGGCAGCACGACCTGTAGGCGCTAACAAAACATATTTATATTGATAGAAACGCAGGGCTTTAACCAATGCACCGACCACCGTAGTTTTACCCGTACCGGCGTAACCACGCAGGATAAAGCATTCGTCGCCCTCGTTACTGATGAGGAATTTATGCAGCAAACGGAACAGTTCTTCCTGCTGAGCGTTAGGCTGATGCGGGAAGGCCTGCCGGATATGATCTGTGTACTGCATACCAGCAAAAATGGCGATAAGAAAATGAATGGTAAGTAAAAAATATTACTTTTGTTGATAGTTTATGAGCGGATACTCTTTTACTTACCGTAGCGAAATATTTGACCTTAACAAAGCGTACGATGCCGAATTGCTGATCAAAGCAAGTCGCGCGGAGTTCTCGTTCCTGATCGTATCCAAAGGCGTAGTTTTAGCCTGGAAAGACCGGACAGCCATCAGCGAAATATCTAACGATCACGAGTTAGCTACTGTGATGGCGGCTACCTTTAAACAGGTGACCATCGGCTTATTGCCTGATGCGCTTACTTTGGTCCCGTCGCAATTATTCGCGACCGATCGCGTAGGTGATTTTGCCCGTTTTTTGGATGTGATGCCTGACGATAAAGTGTTCGCCGCGAAACTGGATAAGGAGAATCAACTGATCTACAAAACAGATCATACGTTCATCAACTTCCTGGTATCTAAATTTAATCTTGCCCCCACTATTCCCGCCGATCGCGGCTGGATACACGCGATAGCTGGGACCGAACCCGTTAACTACGCCATTTATATGGACGTCACTGACGGACAGATCAGTTTGCTGAATTTCAACGGTGGCAATATCCGTTTTTATAATTGCTTCAAGACCGAGGATGTTAACGACATCATTTATTACTGCCTGTTCGTAGCCAAGCGTTTGGATATCCAACCCGACTATGCCTCGCTGATCATCAGCGGTAATTTGCCTGTGAGCGATATGGATAAGCTACAGGAGTTCTTCCGCGTGGTAAAAAACAATGACCTGAAGGTATTGGAGGTGCCGGCCGGTGTGCCATCGCACCAAATACTCTCTTTAGCCGCTTTAGCCTAAATTGTTATGAGGATAATTGGTGGCAGATTACGCGGCTTAAGATTGAACCCGCCGAACGGCTTACCGGTACGCCCTACTACGGATCTTGCTAAAGAAGCCCTGTTCAACATCCTGCAAAACCAGATCGATATTGAGGGTACTAAAATACTCGACCTGTTCAGTGGCACCGGAAACCTTTCTTTAGAATTCGCTTCGCGCGAAGCTGCCGAGGTTATCTCTGTGGATAAAAGTATCCGTTGCATCCATTATCTAAAAGATATGGCCAAGCAACATAAGCTGGAGCAGATCAAGACCTACAACGCCGACGTTTTTAAATACCTCGAATTAGAGACCGAGCAATACGATTTGATCTTTGCCGATCCACCATATGATCTGAGCCGCATCCCCGAGATCGTGAAGATCGTTTTCGAGAAAAAGCTATTGGCCGATGACGGCATCCTGATCGTAGAACATCAAAGCATGCAGAACCTGAGCAACCACCCCGCCTTTACCGAACAGCGTAAATACGGGCACTCAGCTTTTTCGTTCTTTAAGAATTTTCAGTAGAGAAATTCTATCTTTGGTTACACATTACGCTACCTCATCAGCCATTATGAAGATCGCCCTATTCCCCGGTTCTTTCGATCCTGTAACTAAAGCACACGTTGATATTGTTAAACGGGCGGTTAACCTGTTCGATAAGCTTTACATTGGCATTGGGGTGAACAGTTCAAAGCAAGGCTTTTTGAGCATCGCTCAACGGGAGCAGATGCTGAGGGCCGTTTTTGAGATGGAGCCACGCATCCACATCATCGCTTACGAAGGATTGACCGTCGATTTTTGCAAGAGCATCGACGCTAATTATATGGTACGCGGCATTCGCACCGTATCCGACTTTGAATATGAAAAGGCCATAGCGCAAATGAATCACGTCATGGCCCCTGATATCGAGAGTATATTTATTGTGAGTAAGCCCGGCTATTCGTCCATCAGCTCTACCATCGTTCGCGAGGTACTTAAACATGGTGGCGACGTTAGCCAATTTATCCCTAAAGAGGCTCTGGCATATCTTTAGTCAGCCTTTTCTTTTCCAGCACATCTAATATAGACGGGAAGGTATTATCCTTGATCTCATCAACCTCGTTGGCTGAAAACCAGCGTACCTCGGTGATGCCTTCTTCTAACTGTGGCTTCAGTTTTTCGGTACCTTTGTAGCCCATGTTATACCAGTAGGTCTTTTTAAGTACCAGGCCGGTCTTATGGTCATACACGTGGTAAGTGTTCATGATCTTTTTGCCTAACTTACTTACGGTGATACCGCACTCCTCCTCTACCTCGCGTACTGCACCCTCTTTTTTGCCTTCGCCTTTTTCAAGTTTGCCTTTAGGGATGTCCCATTTATCGTTGCGGTAAATGAACAGGTATTTGCCCTCGGTGTTCTTCACCAGTCCACCGGCTGCCTCGATCAGGTTGACCGACTTCTTTAGCTTCTTAAGGGCTGCTTTAGCATCCTCTGTCAGGATAAAGAACCGTTGCTGTTGGTGCTGGTTGTTGATCTGTGAATAAATACTTTTCAGATCAAAACCTTGACTGTCAATCTGCTGGTAACCTTTAGCCGCATTTGGTGTGGTTGAAGTTAACAGTAGAACCTTTTCGTTGATATAAATTCTGTATTTTTGGGCCATGTTCAATAGATCCGAAACCGAACTGAAGGTTGCCGAATTTCTGCTGCAAATTAAAGCAATTAAATTGCAACCTAATAATCCTTTTACCTGGGCATCCGGGTGGAAGTCGCCTATTTATTGTGATAACCGCGTAACTTTGTCGCATCCTGCTATCCGCACCTACATCCGCCAAAAGCTGGTTCAGGTGATCCAGGAAGAATTTGGATCAGTAGGTTGTATTGCCGGCGTTGCTACCGCCGGTATCCCACAGGGTGCATTGGTGGCTCAGGAGCTGGGCCTACCTTTCGCTTACGTACGTTCTAAACCGAAAGAACATGGCACCGGAAGCCTGATCGAAGGCGAAATTAAGACCGGAGAACGTGTGGTAGTGATAGAGGACCTGATATCGACCGGCAAAAGCAGCATCCAGGCCGTTGAGGCACTGCGCGCTGCCGGGCACGACGTTGCAGGTATGGCCGCCATCTTCACCTACGGGTTCGACGTGGCTGACGAGAACTTTAAAGCCGCCAAATGCCGTTACGTAACCCTATCTAACTACAACGCGTTACTCAAGTTCGCCGAGGAAGGCCAATACATCCTTCCCGACGATGTAGAATTACTAAAGACCTGGCGCGAAAACCCTGCCGAGTGGGGTAAGTAGTCTGCCTTGTATAGATATTGAAAAAGCCATCAACTGTTGCACACGGATATTCACAAGTGTGAACAAAGTCAGTTTTTAATATGCTGATTATCAGTACTGTTCATTTGAGTAGGAAATTGTGCCGTGAACGATCTTTTCCTCATATTTCTTTATTGCCGGCGCACGCGTGCCGCGTGTGACTGACGTCCTTTAGCGCGTTCCGCGCCCCTTACTCAACCGTCATCACGAGTTTATAGATTCCTGAGGTACTTACAAGGGGTGTCACCCTGAGCCTGTCGAAGGGCGACGTGCGCGGGGCATGGCCGATGTGCAGGTCACCAATTTGCATAGTGTCAAGCCCTCCGCACCATGGTTCGACGGGCTCACCATGACACCCTTTAAAAATAAATTATTTCATGGATAGCGTGCCATGGTGACCCCGATAGGCAGAGCCACTTGCATATGAGTACTGAGAGCACTTTCAGCATTTCATTAGGATAGGCGGTGTGCTCTATTATCCTCAGTAGATGTCACTTTCTTTTTTTCGTAAGTAAATAGTTTTCAAAGGCACTCAAGAGGGCTTCGCCGTTTCCCCGCGAAAAGAAAGTAACCAAAGAAAAGTTCCCGGCTGTGGGTATTCTCTACCAACGGTCTGTGCCCGGGCAGGGACAGTAACAGCCGGAAATTCCCAATGCCGGAGGAAAAAGAGGGTATTACAGGTTCGTCACAATACTGGAATACAGCATTTTGTCATTGCGAGGAGCGGAGGGCCGGGTCTGTGCATCGGGGCGACGCGGCGATCCCATAGGCAGGTCAACTTCCCATCCCTCCCTTGGGAGGGCGCGCGTTAGGTGGTGTGGTGGCAGGGAGGGGTTTCGCCACCATGCATCGGCAGGTCCGTTTAACGCCCTCTCCCCCAAACGTTATCGTGAGTCGCTTCTATCAGCGACGTAACGATCCCCGACAAGCAGAGCAGCTATGCTTACCGCCCTGTGCCTCTTCGTCTGAACCAAATTTAGGAAATTAATGAATTGCTGCATTCTAGTTCATTCCACAATTCTAAAATTTCGACTCAGAGAATTTTATAAATAGATTTCTTTATATTTTCTTTATTAATCATAATTTTGTTATATTTGTATGGTTTGGTATATGAGCAGGTATGACGGGCATTATCCGCTTGGTTTAGTTGGTTTTTGGACTGATCTTTAGTTCCGATATTTCGGGGGTGTAGATGTATCTATGAAAGCGGGGTTATTTTTGGTGGTGTAGAAGCTACAATCCATTTGTTTACTGGCGCGAGTATGCCGCGGTGGGTATTAGCGGAGTGTACTCGTGACTTTAAAGTTGTGGCAAAAGATCACGAGTACCCCTACGCGCAGGTCAGCGCTGCATACTCGCGCCAGCTAGGGGTTGGAGTGTGGTAGTGTTTTCTGAAGTTGCAAGACGCTGTTCTTTTAGATTGAAGTTGGAAGCTTCGAATAGTTGGGATTAATCATTCTAATTATACTTAACTTCATTGGAGGGACTCTCATAATTATAAATAAGAATCGTATGAACTTGAAAATAGGTTTACTTATCATAATCATTGTATTTGGCGTGATTGCGACCTTGGCATTTTTCTATATCATTTTTTCCGATACATATTTTCATTATGGACAGTCCATAGATGCTGATCTTGCTGATAAATTTGGGAGCTTCTTCTCTGGTTTTGTAGGTACGCTATTTACAATTGTTAGTATTCTGCTTATCATTTATTCAATGCACACGCAAAACATTCAAGTAAGGAAAGCTGAAACAATCGGTAATTTTTTTAAAATGTTAGATTATCATAATCAAAATGTAAGTGACCTTCGTATGCCTGACATCGATATTAATAAAAAAGATATTAACGAAGGCAGAAGAGCTTTTGTAAACTACAAAATTCAGCTAAAACGTCTTTTAGAAATTGTGATTGAAGAAAACAATGTCAAACAATATAGAATGCCGTCCAAAGAGATTATTGACATCGCCTATATGGTGTTTTATTATGGACTTGACACAACGTGGATCTCGTTCATTAATGAAAAAGTAGCACGATATCCTAATGGTCCAACAATGGTTATGCATTTACTGAATGTAATTGAGAGCAACCGAGATATTAAAATCGGCAGAACAAATCAAACTGGACTTAGTAGCTATTTCCGAAACATGTATGGTGCTATCAAATTGGTAGATGAAAGTAAATTAATTTCACCTGAAGAAAAACGAAATTTGATAAAAATATATCGTGCCCAGTTGTCAAATCCTGAATTATATATTCTTTTTTATAACGTAATTTCAAGATTCGGGAAGAAGTGGAATGCAAACAATTATATTACCAAATATGAATTTATCAAAAACCTTCCTAAAGGTTATGCAGACCTATTTAATCCAAAAGATTTTTACGACATTCCGTATGAAGATGAAGAGTAGTTGTTTGGCATCTATTAAACTATCACCGTTTCCTTTTAGCTATTGACTTCAACGTAGCTTTATCAATGTTACTAGTACCCCTTTATATTATTTTGATTTAAGAAATTTTTGAGTTCAGATACAGTAACGGCTTCACCAATCATTACTTGAGCTAATTCTCGATAATACAATAATATTTGTCCAATTACCTGTGCTTCAGAAACTGAAGTTTGTTTTCCTGTAGCATCGGTATTAGTATACATCATTCCGCTTTTGTTATCTAACAGGGCTTTTAATGCCGAGGCGATAACTGGAGTTATAGGAGCTGCTTTACTTTGAACTACGCCTATCACCTTTCCGTTAACAATTAAGGGACCACCCGAATTACCAGGATTAAAAGCGCCATTAACTACTAAATGCTTGACAGTTTTATTAGGATAGGGTTGAATAGTATTTATTCCAGCAAGATAGCCAACAGATAACAATGGCGAAGGACCATTATACCCTAAAGGAAATCCCCAAGTATAAGTTTGATTACCAATCGATACGGCTGAATCATCACCTAAATCAAAACCTCCTAATATTTTTCTGCTTGGCGTTAATATAGCAAGATCCCTTACAGTATCTACAGCAATTTGGATTAAACCATACCGCTGTCCATTAGGAGAAAATAATGCTATTTGACTCAA
Organism: Mucilaginibacter myungsuensis; assembly: GCF_015222005.1. Lineage (GTDB taxonomy): Bacteria > Bacteroidota > Bacteroidia > Sphingobacteriales > Sphingobacteriaceae > Mucilaginibacter > Mucilaginibacter myungsuensis. The sequence goes on from NZ_JADFFL010000007.1 coordinate 256,863, forward strand.
TATGCCATTTCTAACCACATGCTCGTTAGTTATAATTTGACCGTTATGCAAGAGGAATCCGGTCCCAACAGATTGATTAGTTAAATTCGCTATGAGAAACACATTCAAGATTTCGTTATTTTGATTAAAAATATTGGCTTTGGAAATCGTCATTTGAGTAGATACAGGCAAAGTCGCTTCATTCTTAGTTTGTCCTTTACAAACAGCAAGGCAAAACAGACCAATTGTTAATAATAATATTTTTTTCATATTTAAAACTAACAAATACTAACTGGATTAGCAAAAATACTTTTAAACATCCTGCCTCTATTTGTTAATATCTCAGATTGCACTCCTTAACCCGATAGAAACGGAAAGCCCGTAAACGCAGCATAACGAAGTGCGGACTTGAAGTGAATAGCGGGGCTACCGCCCGCCACCAGGGGACGAACCTTTCATTTCCATATATTCATTGATCATTGGTATTTGCATTGCGGTGAAACCCCTCCCGGCATTCGCGCTCGGGGGCCTACCCGCCCCTCCCCCGGGGAGGGATCTCGGAAAACCGTACACTGCTTCACCGTTCTCGGTGAAACTAATTTGCTTTAGCGTTACACATTATTGTATTTTTAGCGATCATAACGGTTTTGGCCCGGCACGGTGGATGCCCGATTATCGCTTTCCCTATTAATGTGACTACGCTGCATAAAATATACATATCGTACATTGTCCCCGGGAGCACGCTGTTGCCTATTGGCGCGGCGGTGGCGTATTACCGGCAGATCGCGCGTCCGCTGCATACGCTGCTGGCTTACCTGTGCATTGCCTTTGTTATTAATGTAATGGGGACGGTGATGGCCAGCTACGGTAAAAATAACCTGCCGCTGCTGCATTTTTATACCGCTTTTGAGTTGGTGGCCGTGCTGCTGTACTACAAACACGCCTTTGCCGATCGCAAGTTGGACAAGGTTTTTAACACGCTGATGGTGGGTTTCCCGCTGTTGTGTGTGGTCAACTTTACGTTCTTCCAAAGCATATACACCTTTAATACCTATACCCGCCCGCTGGAGGCGCTGATGATCATTATGGCGAGCGGCCTGTACCTGCTCCGCGCCGACGGCAGTAAGGAAAGTGTGCCCGGCCGCTGGGTGGCCAGTGGTTTTTTGCTATATTTTTGCAGTGCGCTGTTCCAATTTATTTTCAGCAATGCGTTGCACCATTACGCAAGCAAGGCGGTGCGGAGCGCCCTTTGGGATGTGCATGCTACGCTGGTGATGATCATGTACATTATTTTTTTTATTGCGATACGGCATGCCCGACTTAAAAGATAACATAGGGCTGCTGGTGCTGATGGCGGTGATGTTTTCGTTCACCATTGTGGTGTGCTTTTTGGTGGTGATCTACCGCAAGCAACTTACCGCCCTGCGCCATAAAAAGGCCAACGAGGCCAAAAGCCTTTTCCTGGCCACCATGAGCCACGAGATACGCACGCCCATGAACGGCGTGCTGGGCATGGCATCGTTACTGAAAGAGACGCAGTTGGATGCCGAGCAGCAGGAATACACGCAGGCTATTATCAGCAGCGGCGAATCGCTGCTGAATTTGATCAACGATATACTGGACCTGTCTAAGATAGAGTCGGGCAAGATGGACCTGGACCTGCATGCCTTTGATCTGCGTAAATGCGTGGAGGACGTGCTGGAACTTTTTTCGGGCCAGGCCGGCTATAAAAATGTAGAACTGCTTTATGAGATAGCCCCCGATGTGCCGGAACAATTATTGGGCGACAGCCTTCGGCTGAGGCAGATACTGGTAAATTTGGTCGGTAACGGGTTAAAGTTCACTTACAAAGGCGAGGTGATGATCAGCATCCGCTCGTCGGGCAAGGAACAGGACGTCGCCGTGTTAACCTTCGTGATACGGGACACGGGCGTAGGCATACCGGCCGAGAAACTGGGCAACCTCTTCAATGCTTTCGCCCAGGCGGATATTACCACGGCCCGCCATTACGGCGGCACGGGTTTAGGTTTAGCGATCAGTCAGCGTTTGGTAGAATTGATGGGTGGCAATATTAGCGTGACGAGTACGGTGGGCACGGGTTCGGTATTCAGTTTCGATATCAAATGCTCCGCGACAGGAAGCGCGGCGGTAAATATGTTGCCGGATCTGTCGGCCTTTGCTGATAAACAGGTGCTTATTGTGGACCACAACGCCACGGCTTGCCGGGTATTGCAACATCAGCTGAACACCTGGGGCTTGCAGTCTGCCGTAGCCACCACTACCGACGATGCTTTAAAACATTTGCAAACCTACAGTCCCGACCTGCTGATCACCGGCGCACAAGTGGCCGGGGTAAAGACCGTAATGTTGGCCACGCAAGCCAAAGTACTGCACCCGCGTATGCCGGTGATATTATTAAATATTATTGGCGACGAGACCATGAAGCAATACCCCGAGCTGTTTGCCGCGTCGGTAGCTAAGCCGATCAAGCAGCGGTCGCTGGCCAAGACCATCGCCTTGACGCTGGAGCAAAAACCATCGGGCGAGTTACAGCAGATGGAGACCCTGCTCCGCGCCGACTTTGCCGAACGTTATCCGCTCCAAATTTTAGTAGCTGATGACCTTGCCGCCGACCGCGACCTGATGCTGAAAATCCTGAACAAACTTGGCTACTTGCCCACACTTTGTAACGACGGTTCGGAAGTGATCGAACTGACCAAAGACACCCATTTTGACTTGTTAATCTTAGACATCCAAATGCCCGAAATGGACGGCCTGAGCGCTACGCGCCACATCCGCCGGCATCAAGATGTTCAACCCCAGATCATCGCCATCACCGCCGCCGCTATGACCGAAGACCGCGAAGCCTGCCTGGCCGCCGGTATGGATGCTTACCTCACCAAACCTGTACGGTTGGAAGCATTGCTTGTGGTGCTGAGGGACGTTGCAGGAAAGCGGAGGGTTTTGGTAGGAAGGGATAGCGTAGCTTAAAAGTACGTCATCGCGAGAAACTTCTATCAGCGATGTGGCGATCCCCGAGTGGTAGAGCAGCTACAAAGGTTCAGACGTCCGGTCAGCATTTCATTAGGACGGGCGATGTGCTATATCATCGTCCATCTGCTCATTGCCGCAGAGGCTATTACTTTTTCTCTTGATCGAAAAAGTAACAAAAAGATCAAGCGAGAAAGAAGCTTCAGCCCGCCCAGCTTTGGCAACTTTTCCGCGGAGCGGGTTGCCAAAGGCTTTCCCGCCAACGCAGGCCCGCTTTTCTCGCAGCCCCACGCTCTTTTAGAAACTTGGACGATGGCCATTCACCTACTCCGACAGCGGTTTGGCTTCGGGTGAGAGGGCCAATGCATTTGGCATGTGCGGTACGGGCAATTGGCATCCTGCAGGGTAAAGGCCTGTGCGCAGAAGCATTAGCGCTGTCAAGCCTTTTGGTTACTTTGGGGCGACTGCCAAAGTAACTAAGCCCCCGCGGCTATGAGCGGATTAACGTTGATGTTAAAACGGATCTTAATAGTAGCACTACCCGATCGTACCAACAGCATTAGTTTCACTACTCCACAGGCACAGTAAACCAAAACGTACTCCCCTTCCCTACTTCGCTCTCAACCCCGATCTGACCGCCGTGGCGTTTGATGATCTCGGAACATATGTAGAGGCCCAGGCCCAGACCTGAGTTTTGGAAACCTGCCGATTCGCCCTGGTAGTAGCGGTCAAACAGGTGCGGGATCTTTTCGGGCGGGATGCCGGGGCCTTTATCGCTGACGGATATTTTGGCAAAGTTGCCCGAGCGTTCTACGTTCAGGATAATTTCTAAGGAATCAGGGGCGTACTTAACCGCATTGTTGACGAGGTTGACAACTACCTGATCAATGGCGTGTTCATCGGCATTGATCTGTAATTGTTCATCGCCCGTAACTTTTAAATCATATTTGCCGGCCACGCGGATGTGGTTGCAGCAGTTGTTTAACATTTCGGCAATGGTGAAAGTCGTCTTGTTCAGTCGCAGGCGGGTATCGTTGGTGCGGCTTACGTTGAGCAGATCCTCTACCAGCGAGCTTACTTTTTGCACGCTTTTGTTAGCTTGTTCTATCAGCTTGGGCAGCATCACCGGCGACGGGGCTTCTTTCATCCGGTCGAGGAGTTGTAATGATGCTTTCAGACTGGTGATCGGCGTCTTCAACTCGTGACTGGCAATACTGATAAAGTCGTCCTTTTGCTGATTAAGGCGCTGTACATGGGTAATGTCCAGCACAGTACCTAACATACGGTAGGGCTTATCGTCTTTGTATAGGACATTACCCTGTACCCGTATCCAATGGATAGAATTATCGTGATAAATGACCCGGGCCTCGTAAAATAGTTTACCGTTCTTCATCGCATCATCATGCGCTTTCAGGCGGCGTTCGTTATCATCGGGATGGATAACGGATGCAAAAGTGCGCCAGGGTACGTTCTCTTTAAAATCGAATATGGCATTAAAACGATCAGAAGTGACCATTTTCCGGCTTTCCAGGTCAAGGTCAAAGGTGCCGATCTCGGCCGCCTCCACCGCCAGGCGGATGCGTTGCTCCATTTCTTCGATGCCGCGCCTTGCTAATACCTTTTCGGTCACTTCGATACCTAAAACCATGATGGCTTGATTGCCGCCATCGTAAGCAATGGGTTCGTAAACAAAATCTACGAAAACGGTGGTCAGTTCGCCGTTGCGTGGTAGCATCAACTCATGCTCTTTAGCTTCAAAGCGGATACCGGTCTCTATTACCCCATCCATGATCGGTGCATAAGCTGCTGCCTCAGGGATGGCCTCCCAAATGGTGCGCCCCTCCAGTTCGTGTCGTTCGCGGCCTACCAGTTCCAGGTACGCATCGTTAACTTCGGGTACAAACAGGTCGCCTGCACGGATAATGCAGATACCCACCGGGGCCTTCTGCACCATCGCACGGAAACGGGCTGTACTTTCGGCAAGCTCATCATAAAGCTCGCGTTGCTGTATCTGTGATTGCACTAATTCCTCGTTGGTAGATATCAGCTCTTCGTTAGATGCTGATAACTCTTCGTTCATCGCCAGCATTTCTTCAGATAAGGTCTGCTCGCGCTGGCGACTGTAATAGCGTTCAGATATATCTGTCGCGGTATGCAATATCGCGATCACCTTGCCGGTATCGTCCTTAACGGCACGGTATTCAAAATCAAAGTAAAAAGACTGTAACTCCCCGTTAACTACCAGGTCGGCACGGGTATCTGTACCAGAAATGGTCAATCCCTCGTTCCACACCTGCTTGAACATATCGATAAAAGGCTGGCCTTTCAATTCCGGCAACGCATCCTCTAAGGTTTTATTGATGATGTCCTTTTTCTCTTTGCCCCAAATGGCTATCATCGCATCATTGGCATATTGGATAACGGCATCCTCGCCAATATGTATGGCTATGCCGTAATGGTATAGGGACAATACATCCAGCAATTTTTTTTCGGTCAGGAACGGTATCTGGTCGCTCATTGGGTAGATAGAGATTTTTCGCAAAAATAGATAACGGTTGCAACATTAAAGGGTTTGACCCTCCGGTTAAAAATCTTACAACGTCGATGTACACGTGGTGCTGCTTAGTAAAAGCTAAAAAGCTATTACTCCCTCTCAAAAAAGTTACAAGTGCCCTGCCCGATAATCGCTACATTAGGCTAACTATTAATTGCTTAAACTAACTGCATGAACTGTAAAATTCTACGTTCACTTGTCGTGGCATTTGTGCTCGGCACCACGTCGTTGAACGCGCAAACTATCCCAACGCCTAAAGAACATTTTGGCTTTAACATTGGCGACGATTATCAACTGGCCAATTACACACAGACCGAGGCTTACTTTAAAAAGCTGGCCGCATCACCACGTGTAAAACTGGTGGATATGGGGCCGACCGAAGAAGGCCGCCACCAACTGATGCTGGTGATATCATCACCTGAGACCATTAAAAAGCTGGACTTTTACAAAGACATCGCCCAAAAATTATCCCGCGCTGAAGGCTTGACCGATGCCCAGGCCAAAAAACTGGCGCATGATGGCAAACCTGTTGTTTGGATAGACGGTGGCCTGCACGCTAACGAGACCGTGGGCGCGCACCAATTAATAGAGACCGCTTACAACTTAGTTTCGCGTACCGACGAGGAGACCATGCGCATTCTGGATAAGGACATCGTGCTGCTGGTGCATGCCAATCCTGACGGGCAGGAGATCATCAGTAACTGGTACATGAAAGAGAGCGACCCCAAAAAACGCAATATGAGCATCCCACGCCTGTACGAAAAATACATTGGCCACGATAACAACCGCGACTTTTACATGATGAATGTGAAAGAAACGCAGAATATCAGCCGCCAACAATATTTAGAGTGGATGCCGCAGATCGTTTACAATCACCACCAGACCGGTCCGGCGGGTAGCGTACTTTCAGGTCCGCCATACCGCGACCCATTCAATTACGTGTTCGATCCATTGATGGTAACCACCCTTGATGCTGTTGGCGCGGCCATGAACAGTCGCCTGAATGCCGAGGATAAACCGGGCTACACCCAACGTGCCGGATCTGAATATTCTACCTGGTGGAACGGTGGTCTGCGTACCGCAACCTACTTCCATAATATGGTAGGCTTATTGACCGAGATCATTGGTAACCCTACCCCATCAAGCATCCCATTGGTGCCTAACCGTTTGATCCCGAACGCAGCCACTCCTTACCCTGTTACGCCGCAAAGCTGGCATTTCCGCCAGTCGATAGATTATTCGGTATCGTTGAACTATTCGGTATTGAATTATGCCGCCCGTAATGCCGATGAGATGTTATATAACACTTATATTATGGGTAAAAACTCTATCGAACGTGGTAATAAAAACTACTGGACCCTGTCACCAAAACGCGTAGAGCAGATCAATGCGGCAGCAGCGGCAGGTCGCAAAGCTGACAGCGCGGCGAATGCAGTAACCGGCACACGCCCTGCCGGAGCAGCAGCGGGTGGTTTTGCCCGTGGCGGATTATCGGTTAAATATTATGATACCGTTTTAAAGAACCCCGCCCTGCGCGACCCTCGCGGTTACATCATCCCGTCAGACCAGGCCGACTTCCCTACGGCGGTCAAATTCATCAATACCTGTTTACGGTCGGGCTTGTTGATCCATAAAGCGACCGCGGCATTTAGCGTGGCCGGTAAAAATTACCCTGCCGGATCTTACGTAGTTAAAACCGCTCAGGCTTATCGCCCGGAGGTGTTAGACCGATTCGAGCCCCAGGATCACCCTAACGATTTTCAATACCCGGGCGGCCCTCCTATCCGTCCATACGATATGACGGGCTGGACCTTAGCCTATCAAATGGGTGTTAAATTCGACCGTATTTTGGAGGCTTTCGACGGACCATTTGCCCGTGTGCCTTACGGCGAATTACAGGCTATGCCGAAAGTGTCTGCTCCTGTTGCAGCCAAGGGTTACATCATCAGCGGCAAGGTGAACAACGCCTTCATCGCCATGAATGATCTTTTTAAAGCCGGTGCACAAGTTTTCCGTGCCGATGATAGCGGCGACTTTTATGTCGCGTCGTCGCCACAAGTGAAGTCGGTTTTAGATAAGGCCGCTGCCGAATGGGGCGTTAAAGCCGTTGCCGGATCAAAGCCTAAAAAAGCTACGCGAGTTAAACCAGCCCGTATTGCCCTTTGGGATACTTACGGCGGTTCGATGCCATCGGGCTGGACGCGTTGGATGATGGAGCAATACCATTTCCCGTTCCAGGTGGTTTATCCGCAGGAATTTGATGCCGGCGACCTGAAAAGCAAGTTCGACGCGATCATTTTTGTAGGCGGCGCTATCCCTGCTGTAACTACAGCGGGTCGCGGTGGCGCAGGTGCAGGCGGCGGTGGCGCTGCGGCCAATAACAATGTGCCTGCCGAATATTCGACCTGGACAGGCCGCGTAACTGCCGAAAAGACCATCCCGCAACTGAAAGCATTTTTAGAGGCCGGTGGTACCATTGTAACCGTAGGTAGTAGTGCAAACCTGGCTTATCAATTGGGTCTGCCTGTTAAGAATGCCTTGTTAGAGACCGTTAACGGGGTTAGTCGCCCGCTATCCGGCGATAAATATTACATTCCGGGCGCGGTGTTGCGTGTGGCTGTAGATAACAGTCTGCCGGCTACCTGGGGTATGGATAAAGAGGCTGACGTGTTATTTGATAACAGCCCGGTATTTAAACTGGATGCCGATGCGGCAAGCAAAGGCGTTAAACCGATACTTTGGTTCGATACCGATAAACCGTTGCGCAGCGGCTGGGCTTTTGGCCAAAAGGTTTTAAAGGATAATGTGACAGCTTTCCAGGCGTCGATAGGTAAAGGCAACTTGTACGTATTCGGTCCCGAGATCAATTTCAGGGCGCAGTCGCACGGTACATTCAAGCTGTTGTTCAACCAGTTATACACCGCAGGTAGATAATTAAAATGCGCCTGTGGTTAGGTCTGATATTATTGCTGGGGGTTGTGGGTTGCCGCAAAGACAAACTGCAGCCACCCTCGGTACTTGACGATAGCTACGTTAAAACCCATGATGTTAAGGTAACATCAATGGGTTTTAATGGCAGCACCAGCCAAGATCTGCATTACAAGGTCGACTCGGTGACCAAAGCAAAACCCGACCTGATCGTGCTGATGGTTGGTGTAAATGATGTGATAGCAGCCCGTCAGGGTAGTTACCGGGATAATCTGGGGACATTGATAGACCTGTTAAGAGCCGGTAACGATACCGAAATTATGGTGTTATCGCCCCCCACCTCTGTATTGAACGGGTACGACGGTTTTAGCCTGGACATTATTGCTCTGCGGACGGATATACAGATCGTGTGTGCCAAAAAGAAGTGCCTTTACGTAGATGTAAATACCGTATTCAGAGAGCAGGAAAGTGCCGCTTTACCCTTGTTTAATGCGGATAGGGTGCACCCTAATGCCGCAGGATACAAGCTTTTGGCTAAAACGGTACTACAATCCTACGCCGGCAACAAATTATCTAAAAGTAACATTGTTTGTTTTGGCGATAGCCTCACCTACGGCGCGGGGGTACGCGGCGCAGGTACTATCACAGGCGATACTTACCCGGCGCAGTTTTATCTGCTGTTGAATAATTTGTAAAGTAAGCCCTGAGAAAGGTAAAAGCTGAAAGGATAAAGGTGAAAGGCATTTGCGTAAAGCAGATACCTTTTTTGTTACATGTAACGTCATTGCGAGCGACAAAGCAATCGCGAATAATTAGAGCCGCTCTGTTTAGTCCGCGATCGCTTCGTTCCTCGCAATTGTAAGGGTTAGGTAATTCAGCAATAGAATCAGGTGTGTTTATTTGTTGTTTAGGGCTGCCATGTCGATAGGTTTTTTACCATTGATACCTTGATGTGGCCTCT
>NZ_JADFFL010000008.1 GCF_015222005.1 Mucilaginibacter myungsuensis
TATATCGGCGGTGTCCACCTCTTCCCATTCCGAACAGAGAAGTTAAGCCCGCCAGAGCCGATGGTACTGCAGTAAAATGTGGGAGAGTAGGTCGGTGCCAAACCTTATCGTCTATAGGACGTTAAACCAAAGCCCCTTTACGAAAGTAGAGGGGCTTTTTTTGTGCCTATGCTTTTCGATAACAGCACCTCCCCACAGCCCCTCACCCTAAACCCGATAGGCGGGAAAGCTTTTGCGAAGCGAAGGATCCGGGCGTACGGGCAAAACTTGGACAGATAGCGGGGCCGAACCACCGCCACTGGCAGGGAATGCTCGTTTTCATATACTCTTTCGTATCTTAGTTTAAATGACCAACTACAATTTAAATTAAATGATAGATATGGAAATAGTCGCAAACCACAACACCTCTATAGAAAAGGGAAAAGCGCTTTTCCATATCACCTGGCTAACCGCACTGTATTTGATATTCCTCGCGTTAAACACCTACGTTTTTAAACTAAACTTCGTGTTGATCGGAGTTGTGCAGGAAATTATTACGATCCCTTTGATTCTTACCCAATTTGTGATCTGTGGATGGGCCTTGTATCGACTGATCAAGAGCGGTTTCAATTCAAGAACTTACCTGTTATGGACTTTTGTGATTTCGCTTTTAAATAGCGCGGCTGTGGTGGGGAGTTTTGTATGGTCGTAAAAATAGCAAAGCCGCACTTGGCGAGTGCGGCTTGCTAAACTAAACAATATTTCAATAGAGAAATTAAAAGGCGTTCTGTCGGGTGCCGGCTTTGTAGTAAAGCTCGGCGAGGGTTTTTTGGTAGCCGGCTACCATGCTTTCGCGTTTGATCTTCATGTCGATCAGTTTGGTTTCGCGACTGTTGATCAGGAACAGGGTGCTTTCGCCCAATTCAAATTTTTGGCTCTCGCCTCTTAGTAAGGTCTGCTGATTGTTGATGCTTTGTACCTGCACGGTCAGCTGGTCTGCATAGGCCGAAAGATCGTTATAAGCCGAACGGATATTGGTATTGATCTCGCGTCCGGTCTGTTGAAGGTCGTAATCGTTATCCAGTTGCTTCAGTTTCACTTCACGAAGTTTACCACGCTCCGAACGTAGGAACAACGGAAATGCAAAATCAAACCCAAATTTGTAATTGTTGCGATTGAAATCGTAATAGCTTGGTACGTAGCCGTCGAAACTGGTACGGGTCGATATCAATGTTCCGCTGATATTCAGCTTGGGTTTTAATACCTCCTGGCGATAGCTGCGCTCGATAGCCAGCTGACTGCCCTTGCTGCGCAATTTCAGCAACTCGGGATGTATGTTGGTGGCGTTACCCATCAAACTGTCCAGCATGATCTGGTTGGGTTTGGCGATTGCCCCGGGTATATCCTGCGGACGAGCATTCGCGGGTAACTCCATCGGGTTACCTTGCTCGCTCCATAGATGGTTTGATAGTACTAAACTGGCATTCTGCAACTCAATGGCCGACTTGGTCTTTTGGATGATGCGCTCCTGAACAGTGATATAAGCCTCTACCGAATCTATCGACGGCTTATCACCAAGGACGGTCTGCCGGGCCAAGGCGTCAAAACGGCGTTGAGCCAATTGTACACCCTCGTTAACCAGTTGATATTGTTTGTAGGCATAATACCAAGCCCAATAATCCTTAGCAATATCGTACCAGGTAGCGTTGATCTGTTTTACCTGCTCGGCCTCGGCATATTGTACCATTATTTTTGATTGACGCAGGGTATTCCTCCGCGCATCAATAATTAAGCCTTGCCCCAAAGGAATACTCAGACCAACGCCAGCCAAACCCGGCATCGGTGTGCGGGTCTCGGGGTTGGTGTAAGTGCCGACGCTGCGGTCGTAGCCAACTTTAAGGTCGGCACCGGCCAGCCATAGGGGGACCTTCAGTTCGCTGTTCCAGTTGTTATAATAATCGGTATTGCCGAAAACTTTTTGGCCAAAGCCTGCCTTTAATGCCGGGTCGAAATAACCCAAGGATTGCAGCACTACGGCGCGGGCGCTCTCGCTAAGCAGCCCCGCTTGTTTCATTACGGGATGATAGCGGAAGACCAGCTCCTGCAGGTCGCTCAGGGCGAATACTTTGCCTGTGTCGGTGGAGGCGGCCGCTTGTCGGATTTGCGCTATGCTTGCCGTTGATGTTAGTAGCATCGAGACGGACAGCAGCAGTGGCGCGAACCATTTTTTATTCAATTTCATCTGCACATTCCTCCCTTACTTCTTTTTGGCCGCGCTTTCGTCGGTCGGTTCTTTATCCAAACTTGGCGGGAAGCCGTTCAGCTGTCGCCATATCTCGTACCAAAGGGGCACTGAACGCAATATGATACGCCCGTAAACGCCTGAACCTTGGCGCAATTGTGTAGGCCATGGATCATCATTAGTAGGTACAGGATTTGCCGGCCTTATCAAGATACGGTATTTACCACTTGCGCTGCTTACCCTGTCTATCGCGCTTATCTTGCCGGCGAAAGTACCTACAGCTACCGACGGCCAGCCCGAGAATTGTACCGACGGCCAGCCTTCAAATTGTAAACGCACATCGCTGGTGTCAAGGATAAGCGGGACATCCATCGCGCTGACATACAGATCTACCGCCACCATTGGGTTGAGCGGTTGCAGGGTGGCTACCGATTCACCTTCTTTGATGTTTTCGCCGATACCGGCTTTTAAGGTCTTCACTACATAACCATCCTGCGGGGCACGGACCACGTACAAGCCACGGCGGACGCTGATATTGGCGATATCGTTACGCAACTTGGCTACATCCCCCTGGGCGCTGGCTTTGCTGGACAAGGCCGAACCCAGATCTGACTGTGCCTTAGCGATCGACTCCTGATATTTAGCCCGGATGTTATCCAGATCTATTACCGCGTTAAGCCAGTTCTGCGTAGAGTTATCCAGCTTGTTATTCGCGCTGATCACCTTGGCATTATCTTCCTGTAGTTTTAACCGGCGGGTCTCGATGTCGGTTAACGAGAAGAGGCCATTTTTGTAACCTTCCTCGTAACGCGCTAATCGAGCTTTGGTGGTCTCGTAAAAATTTTGGGCCGCTTGCAGGTCGGCGCTGTCCATTTTTACATAGTTGCGTGCTTGCTTCACCTTATTTTCGGCGGCCTTTAATTGCAGGGTGAGGCCGTTGCTCATGGCGCCCATTTGGTTGTTGGTAGCGTCAATTTTTTGCACTGCGGCAAGTTCGCTCGCTCGTTTAGCTTCTAACTGCTCGTTTAAACGCGTTGGTAATTCCGGGTCGAAGTAGGATTGGCTGGTCTCTGATATTACCAGAATGGTATCGCCTTTCTTCACTTCCTGACCTTCGCGCACGGCCCAACGCTCTATACGGCCGCCGATCTGGTTCTGTACGGTCTGCGGCCTGTCTTGCGGGCGTAGTGCCGTTACCGAACCCCTGCCGGGGATGGTCTGCCGCCACGGCATCAACAATAAGATGATGAATAATATCCCGAGCACCATCATGATCCGACCTAATTTTTCGGAGCCTTTGGCGTCAATTATTTTTTGGTTCGACTTTAACGACAATTCTTCCCAGTTTTGGATCCTCGCCAGATCTTTGTTTTTCTTAGCCATGGTTAGCTCCTCCTTCCTCTAACTCCAGGTCGGTAACAACGGCCAGTTTTTCGGCGCCGGTCACCATGTCAAAAACGGTATTCAGGTTGGTCATCAGTTTTTCTATCGCGTAGCTGATCTGTACAATGATCACCTCGGCGGCCACAAATTGGCCAAAGGTCATCTGGCGTTCTACCACAAAATAAGATCCCAGCAGCAACAGGGCACCCATCAACACGGTACGCAGGGCCACCGCGCTGGCAAAGAAACGCCTTAATAAACTAAAGTGATCGTTACGGGCTTGCAGGTAATTGGCGGTGATCTCGTCGGTACGGTCTACCACCTCTTTACGTTTGGCATCATTGCCGCGGTAAGCGTCAAGGTCGGCGGCCACATCTTCCAGATAGGCCACTACTTCGTATTTATAGTTCGATTCCTCGTAGCTGGTCTCCACCCCGCGGCGGAAGTATAGCGCCAGCACAAAGATCATCACCATCAGCACCAAAATGCCGAAGGCCATAAACACCGGATGATAGAACGACAGGATAATGGCGCTGAAAAATATCAGCACCACGGCTGCTACAATATCTACCAGTAGCTTGGTCAATCCTTTTTGGATGGTGAGGATATCAAAAAAACGGTTGACCAATTCGGGCGGGTTCTCGCCCTCTAACGCCGACCGTTTGATGCGCGGCAATCGGAAAGCGAATTCCATGGCCGCCCGGGCAAATATCTTTTGCTCGATCACCTCTACCAGCGTTAGTTGGGCAATGAGCAGCACACCGCCGATCACAATGCCGATCAATATCACGGCAATAAGGATGTAGGTAGAGCTATACATAGCCCCGTTGCTGAGCAGGTTAAATACCGCTGTGGTACCCAGCGGCAACGTAAGGCCGATAAGGCCGATCATGATAGCGTATAAGTAAATGTAGTTGATGGTGGCCCGCTCGTAGTGCAGCATGCCTACCAATCTTTCCCAGGGCGTTTGCGCACCGGCAGCATGGTTCTTTTTCATGTTTATTTCGTCAGGGTATTTAAGTACGAACACCGGCTGCTATTTGTTTATTGCACGGTGTAAAGTGGTAGAGATGGACAAGGCCTGCAGGACGGAACGGTAGGGATCGCACAAATAACCTTGCCACTATATTGTCGATAGCGAGGTTGATATATTATTTTATGAAGATCTGTTGTGCTGCACCCAAAGTGCTATCCGGCGGCTTTATTTAGCCGATGTGGTTGGGAGGCGGGGTGTGGATAGTTTGGGGCGGGGCCACCACATCTTGCAGCCTGTAACGGCATACCGGTTTGGCATGGCGGACAGGCGAATACTGCACATGATCGGCAAAGTTATGCCCGGCGAACAGTAGTTTTTTATCGCCTTTGTTAAACGACTCTTCTTTAGTGTCTTTGCCTTCTTCGGCATTTTTTTCGATAGAGAAATTTTCGGTGCACTTGGTAAAATGGCTCGCGAAAGCAACGCCCATTTTGAGCGTCATTGTGCAAAGCAATATGATCGCCAGCACGCTATTCAACCAATTTTTCTTCGACACTTTCATTTAAACTATCAGATCGTAAAGATAACAGACAAACGTTTAAATTGGTTTTATAGTTCGTCATGATCGGGTAAGGAGTTTATTAGAATGTGATTAGAGACCATGGAGTCGTCTGAACCGGAATTTATGAAATTAATGAATTAATAAATTGGAAGAAGCACTGACCTAAATCTCCCCGCTTGAGCGGGGATGCACTGAACGAACATTCAGCACAAACTTTGATAGGGGTGTGTCCTCTCGCGGACCTTGCAAACCAAGGACACACCCCTGACCCCGCTCAAGCGGGGAAGCGAGACTTAAACTTTTCGTCATCGCGAGGAAATTCTATCAGCAACGTGGCGATCAACGATACGCAGAGCAGCTATGTAGGTGCACTGCTGGTTATTAACGCCAGTCCGCTCATTGCCGCGGGGGCTATTTCTTTTGTCTTGAAACAAAAGAAACAAAAATTCAAGACAGCGCTAATGCTTCTCCGCACAGGCCTTTCCCCTGCATGCGGCCAATTGCCCGTTCCGCACATGCCAAATGCATTGACCGCCTCGTCTGAAGCCGGAGCGCTGTCGGGGAAGGTATTCTTTGCAACTTGTCAGTGCCAAAAGTCTGGTAAAGCCCAAGTTTCCCCTCTCAAGAGGGGACGCACTGAGCAAGCATATAGCACAAACCTTGATAGGGGTGTGTTATCGCAGACCTTGCAAACTGAACACACCCCTGACCGCTCTCAAGAGGGGAAGCGCGACTTTAAAGCATTATTAAGGATCTGTCATGGCGAGGAGCGGAGGGTAGGCTTTGAGCGATGGAGCGACGCGGCGATCTCATAGGCAGGCCACACCGATCGGCGCTAACTTCTTGACTCTTGACTCTTGACTCTTGACTCTTGACTCTTGACTCTTGACTCTTGACTCTTGACTCTTGACTCTTGACTCTTGACTCTTGACTCTTGACTCTTGACTCTTGACCCTGACTCACTCCTCACCCAGGCCCAAAACTGACGCCGGTGCAGATACTGCCCGTCCGACTCGTGCCGGTAGGCTTCGCGCTCGAAGATGATCTGGCGGTAGGCTTGCCGGTGGTTGCCGTAGCGGAACAGGTTATACAGATAGTTGACGATATATAACACATAAAAAGGCAGTACCAATAACTCCAGCTGCTGCCTCAGGTGGATACCCTCGTGCCGGAGCAGGGTAATAAAACACACGGCTTTTACCGATGGTTTCGAAAGCCTTCGAACTATAGTTCGTCAGGATCAAAGTCAAGTAATAGTTGCTTGTTAATCCGAGGCACCCCGCCTAATTGATCATTCAGATATTCTTTGTCGATGATAGCGTCGGAGCGAATAGGCTTTTCCCGACCATGTACGCTGGACATGCTGGACGCCCCGAATAGGTCTTTGTTAAGCAGGACCATCTGATCGCGACGCAGTTTTTTAAAAACTTGTATGTTATGTGTAGTTAAAATTGCTTGACAATGATTTCGGTTTAATGGTGAGGCGTTGAATAAATGTACGATTAGATTGACCAGGTGTGTGTGCAGGCGGGAATCAAGTTCGTCAATCCAAATGATTTCACCGTCGACAAGCGACTTTACAATCGGGCCGAGTAAGGAAACGAATTTTTGGGCTCCAGCGGACTCTTGTTCTAATAGTTCGAAATAAAGATGATCTACAGGTTGAAAATGCTCGTCAAATCGCTGGTGTCTTGTTTTAAGTTTATATTCCTTCAACTCTTCATCGTGTATTGCGTAAAAAGCAGCTTCTTTGTCTTTAAAGCGTGCAAGTCGTTCATCGAGTTCTTCTTTTATCGTTGAAAAACCCAAGTCAGACTTTTTAATGATATCGTATATTGTGGCGCGATATTTTTCGTCTTTTATCAGTGCGGCTGTCAGGTCAATATTACGGTCAATGCTATTGTCAGTATATAGTTTGTTGCAATAAAACCAATCGATAATTTTTTGTCCAAACTGTATATTAAATTTACCTAATACGGAAAGGAATAGAGCTTTGGGCTTTGTAAACTCTATCAGAACCTTTAGCTTTTGCTTTAAATCTGCCTGAAAACGTTTGTCAATTTGATAATCTGATCCATTTCGAATAAACACATTTTCCTCTTTACGTTTACTCGTCGTAAATAACCATTCTTGGTGTATGCGTTCCTTATCAGCAACAAAGCCGTATCTGAAACCGACTTGATTAATCACGAAATAAACTTCAAGCGTAGTTGGTTCATTTTCAGTCAGTTTGTTTAATGAAAAGGGCTGCACTGGGATTTTGAGTGCTGATATATTATCATTTGTTGAATTGAGCACCCAATACCTCATCACCATGAAGGCTTTGAAAAAATTTGATTTTCCAGAGTTATTAGCCCCAAATAAACTTATGTTTTTCAGCACTTTAATGTCTTGGGTGCCAAGTTGGCTATGAATCACATTTTTGGGAAATTCACGAATAGCACCGGCAGCTAAGTCTAAAGTTGCCGTTTCCATGAAGGATAAAAAGTTTTTTACAGTGAACTTTATTAACATTTTATCTATTGATGGTCAGTACTAATGTACCTTATTTTACTTAAAAACATTAAAATTTGTAAAATATAACGAATATGTTGCTAACAATCTTATGTTAATAAATAAAGGAGTAAAAAAATGAGTTTTTTGGAGAAGATCTCGTAGTTTTAACTGTTTTCTAACGAGGATGTTAGGATGCAGTTATTGTTAATTATATAACGTAATTGATGTGTTCTTTAAATAAAAAAGCCTGTTTGGACTGCCATCCAAACAAGCTTAAGTGTCTCGAAGTAAATCAGACCGGTTCATCACCGGGGATACACTTGTATGACGTCTTGTAAATTTTGTTGGGCGAAGCTAAAAAAAAGTTTCGTTTAAATTATTTCCTCTCCGGAAATAATTTTGTTACACCGTTCATATTCCCTTCTGATTACCGGAATGCTGCGCCAAACACGAGAAGTGGGCGCTGTCTGTTGCCTTTTTCCAAGGCAACAGACTATTACTTGACCATTAATTAAATAAACAATGGCAACAAACGGAAAATCAGGCGATGGACATCGCAATGGCGCGGTACGAGACCGCAGTCAAACATTTAATCCCAATACACAGCAATGGGTAAAGCGGGATACAGAAACGGGCAGATTCATGGACGTAAAAAAAGATGGCGATCCTTTTAAAGGCGTTCGTAAGGAGAAGTAACCATGTCTGTAAGTTATATACCTGCCAATGTTCGGCAAATACTATGGGGAAAGGCGGCGGGACGCTGTCAATATGAGGGTTGTAACCAAGCTTTGTTTTTTGATACGTTAACGAAAGGGGAATTTAACAGCTCCTATATCGCTCACATTTACGCCGATAGCAAAGGTGGGCCACGATACGATGAGGCTTTGTCGTTTAAATTAAAGTGCGATTTATCTAACCTTATGCTATTGTGCGATAGTCATCATAGATTAATCGATAAGCATGAAATCGATGGGCATCCTGCTCCGCGTTTACAGAAAATGAAGGCTGATCATGAAGCGCGAATTAGTATGTTAACAGACATCACTCCAGATCAGCAGAGCCACATAGTGTTATTTGGTGCAAATATAGGTCAGCATCAGATACCTCTAAACTATCGAGAAGCCGCTAACGCGATTATACCCCGGCGTTATCCCTCACAATTAGCGGCCTTAGAATTAGGTTTAAAGAACAGTGTATCCGAAGATGATCAACAAGCCTATTGGTTGATCCAGGACGAGCAAATTAAATCCGCTTTTCAAAAGATAATTGCACCACTTAAGGGGAGTGATAAAGTACAACATTTTTCGCTGTTTGCTTTAGCCCCAATACCGCTTTTAATGCGGATCGGTACGTTGTTTTCTGACATCTACGAAGTAGATGTTTTTCAGCGTCATCGTGAACCATCTACATGGTTGTGGCAGGATGACTCACCCGTTCTTGATTTTTTTATTCGTCGTCCCAGTTCATTTGACGGCGTACCCGTATTAAAATTATCTCTTAGCGCTAATATTACGGATAATAGAGTAACGGAGGTTATTGATGAAGAATGCAATATATGGGAGGTTACGATTAATGACCCCCACAATGATTTTTTGAAAAATGCTCTTACACTTCAAGCTTTTAGAAAAATTATCCGACTCGCATTCAATGAAATCAAAATTCGACACGGGCAAAATATCAAATTGCATGTAATGCCTGCTTTACCAGTTTCAGCTGCAGTTGAATTTGGACGCGTTTGGATGCCTAAGGCTGATATGCCTTTACTTATCTATGATCAGAGCCGTGTCCATAACCGATTTATTTCAACTCTAAATTTTAATTAAAATGACAACACAGTTTTTAACATACGCCGAACGGCAACGAGCCGGGAACGTTTTAGAAAGATTAGCCCAATCAATTGACTTAACCGACCGTCAGTATCAAGACGCTATCGCAAGATATGAAGCAGTAGCAACTTTTTTAGGAGACCCAAATGGTAATTTGGCTATTTACAATCCACATTTGGTTCCCCAAGGTTCGTTCAGAATCGGGGTTGTTGTACGGCCCGAACATGAGGAATGTGAATTTGATGTGGATACCACTTGTTGGCTGTATATTAATTTACCGGCAAGCCAGTACCGAATTAAGCAACTGATTGCAGACCGCTTCAAAAGTAATGCAACTTACGAGCGCATGCTTAAAGAGAAGCATCGTTGTTGGCGTTTAGGCTATAGTGAACAAACTCGCTTTCATTTGGATGTGGTACCAGCTGTTCCTGATAGTTATGAATGGCTTTTGAAATTGGGTGTTCCAGACAAATATGCTAAACATGCAATCAAAATAACCGATAATCAACGTTACAATTATCATCACCATACGGTTGATTGGCCTGGTAGTAATCCGGAAGGTTACGCTTTATGGTTTTTGGATGTCATGAAAGTCCAAGCTGATCATATCAGAAATCAGCTCTCGGCTGAATTGAAGTTGAGTTTGGATAAAATTCCAGAATATAAAGTCAGAACACCGTTACAGAGAGCTATCCAATTAATGAAACGTCATCGCGATCAGTTATATGGCGATCACGACCTTAAGCCGATATCTATCATTATAACAACGTTGGCAGCAAGAGCATATATGGATGTCATAAAACGTCATCAAGGCGGGTTGTTTTACGATATTGTTATCGCAATAGTTGAGCAAATGGTTGATCATATTGAAAGTCGTGATAATGTTAGGTGGATTGCTAATCCTGTAAATCCAACCGAAAACTTTGCTGATAAATGGCAGACTGATCCACGCCTTGCGGCAAAATTTCACGAATGGCACGGCAAATTTTTAGCCTTAGTTAACGGCGAAGAAATTACCAAATCATTTGATCGAACACCGGAATCATTAAAATTATCATTTGGCTCCAATACAGTTAAGCGTGCGTTTGAACCTAATAATGTGCCATCGTCAGTCGGTCAACTTGATCGTTTACGTAATACGGCTGCTATTATCGCCTCTGGTGTCGCACACACGGATAAGAATGCGCAAATTAATAACCAAAGTATTGGTGTAAAAAATCAAGAACATCGTTTCCATTTTAATGAGTAATGATACCTAAACGAAGAAATCATAAATATGCGTTTTTGACTTATCAGCAACGTTTGGTTGAAAGTAAATTTTCTTTTCTAAAATGCCATATTGGACGCAATGTACTGAAATGTGTCGGGTGGTTACAGCCACCCGATTGTACACATCGTTACAAAGTATTAATTGAATATGTTTTGGGCTACGAGCCTAAGACTACGGTATTGTTTCCTAATGTTAAGCCATCAAAACATATTCATATGTACAAAGACAAGAGTTTATGCTTAAGTTTTCCACCAGATTTGAAATGGACACAGAATAGTAGAATGGCGGAATTAACTATACCGTGGCTGGTAGAATGGATCATATTTTATGAGATATATTTGATTAACGGAAATATTTGGGAAGGCCCTGAATCGCCGGTACATTTGACTGAAGCTACCAGAAATATTAATATAGATGACGAGTAAATTGAATAAGTACCTCACCGTCGTTCTGCATTTGACAATCGGCCTTTCGTCCTCCTGCCTCACCACTTCACTCCCCCGCCTCCTTCACCAACTTATTCACCATCCCGAGGCTGATATTCAACGCATCGGCCATTTGGCGTTGGGTAAAACCTTGCGACTGGTAGCTGATCACGGCTTGCAGCAGTCGGTTGCGCTCTTTTATTTCGGGGTTAATGAGTTGGGTGTGTTCGGGCAGGGTGTCTACCGTGGTGAATTGCAGGAAGGGGCCGTCGCGTTCCAGATTGAACAGGCACACCTTGTTGGCCCCATAAGTTTCGGCAGCCGAACGTTGCTTTACCTGTTTAAGGTAGCGGTGGCCGGGTTGGGTGCAGCTTTCGGCCATGGCCATGGCGCTGTCGGCAAAGTTCATCAGCAGTTTGCTGCCGCCCAGATCGTTGCGGGTAATGGGCAGGCCGGCCTTGCGTTTGGGGGTATGGGCCAGCACCAATATGCTGAGGCCGTGGCGGGTCTTAAGCATTTTTAGCTGTTTCATCATGTTCAGCGCCTTGCCCGCGCTTTCGGCGCCCGGCCCCATGCAGGTTATGTTATCGATAATAAGCACCTCGGCGCCGGTGTATTTAATGCCGCGGTGCAGTTTGTAGGCCATAAACTCGGCCTGGTCGGCAAAGCCGGGCATAACGGGGGCTTCCAGGTTCACCTCGGCACGGTAAAAATTCTCGTGAAATTTGTAGCTGCCCCGGTTATCGGTATAGCGCTGCTGGAACTGCTTGGCGCTCAGCTCAAAGTCGACATACAATACGGGCGAGGGCGGGCGTTCCAGCTCGAAACCGTTGATGTGCTTTTGCCGGCTAATGCTATCGCCCAGCTGCACGGCCAAAACCGACTTGCCGATGTTGGTATCGGCAAACAGGATGCAGAGTTCGCCCTCCAGCCAAAAGTCGCCAAATAGGCGGCGGGCAGGCGGTTTCTGGCTTTCGTAGTCTATCCATTGGTTGGCGCTCTTAATATCTAGCAATGCGTCGGCCGGTGGTTGCCAATGGGCTTCGGTAGCGGCGCGTTGCGCTTTTTCTTCGGCGGTCTTAGGTGCTTTGTACGAGCCACGGATGCGTTCGATCACCTCTGGCCGTTGGTGCTGGTTCAGGTATTCCATCATGAAAATAAGTTTGTTTGCCCATGATCAGCAGGCAGTGTTAAAGAATTTCGTCCCGACGGGAGCGGGCAAAAGATCGGCTTATTGTTGTATAACAAATGTAGCAAGAATTTTTGAGGAATGCAAATTTTTTTAGTAATTTTTTAAGGGTATCAAGTATTGAGTATCAAGTATCAAGTCGGAAGTGTTAAGTCTTTTGGTAAGGCGACTTAGGACTTTGAACTTGAGACTTTGGACCTGAGAAAAGTCGCAAAAGTATGTTCACGGGTGTATCCCGACATTGGCTTTGTTTGTGTTCTGTAAATATTTGATAGGCAGTGGGTTGTGGCGGCGTGTTCAGCGACGGGGAAATGCTCATGTTCACGGCGTTGAAAATTAGTATTGATAATGAGGTTGTTACATTTGTCGGGTGCCCCATGTTCACGCGTGAACACGAGCGGGTGAATGGTGATTGCTTGTTAAGCGTACTTTAAATTGCTGTATCACAAAACTTAAATTTGTACGTTATTGCTTTATATTTGTAAGCACAGATCTAAATTACCATGGGACTACTTAAATTCCTCTTTATATCTATCCTTGTTTTGTATCTATTCCGCGTGTTGGTGCGTATGCTGTTGCCTATGCTGTTCCAAAGCGTGGTGAATAGAGCTGCCGAGCAGGCCGGTCAGCAGCAGTACCGCGAGCCTAAGCGCCCGCGCGAGGGTTCGATCAAGATCGATCATGCCCCGCCGGTAAAAAAGAGTTCGGTACCGGATAGTGAAGGTGATTTTGTAGATTACGAAGAAATTAAATAAACCCACCCCATGATACCTTTACCCGAAGACGTTTACAAACGCAAGCATTTTGGCACCCCCGAGTCGGTGATCCTGATCGTGGTCAACTACGTAGTGATGGCCGTGGGGATAGAAGTATTTGCCATGTGCCAAAAGGTGAACTGGTTCTTTTGGGTGATCGTTGGCGGATTGGCGGTGTATAACTACTTTAACCTGCGCCGCAACCGCGAGGAGTATGACAAGGTTAGGATCTACGCTTACATTGGCAGTATCGCGGGCTTGGTGCTGATGTTCTTCCTCTTCAGGCTGAAGGCAGGTAACTGCTAAGTTCAGCTCGCTGCAATTATTAATTCCTGTTATGCCTTAATTTTCTATTTTTGGGGGAATTATAATTAGTACCCTATTTTAGCAAATGAATAACTGGTTCAAGCAAAATGGTATCCACCTGGGTATCATCGCGATCTTTATCGGGATCTGCATTTTTTATTTCACCCCGGCCTTCAATGGTAAATCCCTGGGTCAAAGCGACGTGATCGGTGCACAGTCGACCCAAAAAGAGATCAACGACTATAAAGAAAAAGGCACCACCATCCTGTGGACCAACCAGATATTCGGCGGTATGCCTGCTTTCCAGATCTGGGCGCCATATCCTAACAACATTACTACCTGGATAGTTAAAGGCGTTTCCAATTCGTTCCCTAACCCTGTTAACGCGGCGTTGCTGATGATGCTGGGGTCGTACCTGCTGTTCAACGTGCTTCGGCTGAAGCCCTGGTTGGCGGCGGCGGGGGCTATCGCTTTCGCGTTCTCGTCCTACCATATCATCCTGCTGCAGGCCGGGCACGCCAACCAGGTGCTGGCTATCGCCTTTTTTGCGCCGATACTGGCCGGCATCATTCTCACGCTGCGTGGTAAGTACCTGTTAGGGGCATCGCTAACGGCTTTCTTTTTGGCGATGGAGATCCGCGTGAACCACATCCAAATGACCTATTATCTGATGATCGCGCTGATCATCTTTATCTGCATCGAGCTTTACCATGCCTTTAAGGGTAAAACCCTGGCGGCTTTCGGTAAAGCGATGGCTTACCTTTCAGCGTCGTTGCTGCTGGCTTTGCTGGTCAACGCGTCGTCGTTATGGAGCACCTACGAGTATGGTAAAGAGAGCTACCGTGGCAAGTCTAACCTGACCAAGAATACTAAAGAACCTACAGACGGTCTTGATAAAAATTATGCTTATGATTACAGCCAGGGTGTAGCTGAGTGCTTCACTTTCCTGGTACCTAACGCTTACGGTGGCCCGTCGGGTTTGCAGGCTTTGGATATCCCTGCATCTAAGGTGAATAAATATCTGTTGGATAGGGGCGTTCCGGAGGAGCAGTCGGTTGGCTTTGTGCAGCAGTTAGGGCAATATGGTTTGCAAACTTATTGGGGTAATAAGCCCGGTACATCGGGGCCGGTTTACTTGGGCGCGGTAGTCTGTTTCTTATTCGTGTTCGGTTTGATCATCGTACGCAGCCGTATGAAATGGTGGATAGCCGGTACGGTAGTGCTGATCATGTTCTTGTCCTTCGGTAAAAATTTGCCGTTCTTGTCAGATCTGTTCTTCCACTATTTCCCGCTGTACAATAAGTTCCGCACGGTCGATTCTATTTTGGCTATCGCTTGTTTGCTGGTACCGATACTGGCCTTGCTGGCCGTGCAGGAGGCTATCGAGAACCCTGATAAAAAGTACGTATTTAAACAACTTAAACTGGCCGGATATATCACTGGTGGTATAGCGCTGATATTGATCGTGTATCCGGAGTTGTTCCTGAATTTCCGTGGGGATTCTTTCCAGCAACTTACCGGCACGCTATCTGAAATATTTAAACAAGTGCCAACCTTTGCTCAGCAAAGTGCCGAAATGGCAAGCGGTTTAGCTAGCGCTTTAGTTAGCGATCGTGCCGCCCTGGCCCGTGCCGACGCTATCCGCGCGCTGATATTTATCGCGATCACCTTCGGTATGATCTGGGCCTTCATCGAGGCGCGTATCAACCTAACAGTATTTTCGGTAGTGCTGTTGGCTTTGGTGCTGATAGACCTGTGGCAGATAGATAAGCGCTACCTGAATGAAGGTAGTTTCCAGGATAAGCTAACCGCCGATGAGGTATTTAAACCACGTGAGGTAGATAATTTCATCGCACGTGATACCGACCCTAACTTCCGTGTGTTTGATGCTACCCAGCCTATCAAGAGCGATATGCTGAGTCCGTTCTTCCATAAGTCGATCGGTGGTTACTCGGCAGCGCGTTTAAAACGTTACGAAGAGTTGATGGATAATCAATTGTTGCAAGGCAACCAGAATGTGCTGGATATGCTGAATGCCAAATACATCATTTCTCCCGACGAAAAGAATGGTACCGCCAATATGCGTGCCAATAACACTGCTTGCGGCCACGCCTGGTTCGTTAACAAGGTGCTGTATGTAGATAACGCAGATCAGGAAATGGAGGCGATCAGCTCGTTCACGCCCCGTATCGAAGCGATGGTAGATAAGCAATACAAACCATTGATCGGCGATAATAATTTCGGCGGCGACCCTAACGCGACCATCGCGCTGGAAAGTTATAATCCGGATCATCTGGTTTATAAGTCAGGTTCGACAACCGAGCAGGTTGCCGTATTCTCTGAGATATTTTACGATAAAGGCTGGACGATGAAGATAGACGGTAAAGAAGCCCCTTACTTCCGCGTTAACTACCTGCTGCGTGCCGCCAAGATCCCGGTAGGTAACCATACCATCCAGTTCGATTTCCACCCGACATCGTACTACGCAGGAGAGAAGGTATCATTGGCAGGTTCTATCCTGTTGGTATTAGCCTTGGGCGGTGCTGCTTATACTGGTATTAAACGTAAAGAGAAAGTAGCTAAGGTTTAAGTTCTAAGTCTTGAGTCGAAAGTCTTAAGTCAGAAATACGAAAGGCGTTCCGATTGTCGGGACGCCTTTTTTGTTGTGGGATAGTGTTACTATTCTCCTTCGATACCTGCTTGCCTCAAGATACTTTTGGCTGTACCGATGGGGAGGTCTTTTTTGGATGAGGGACGACGGCACGTTTGCTGCTGTCGGGATGGATATAAATATGGTGGCTACCTTTTACCCTATCTAAAACGTATCCATTCTTCTCCAATATCTTTATGATATCGGATGAGCTATACCGCTTGCTCATGCAGTTAACAGGAGGTTGTACTCTAATACATCCGCGTCGGTAGGTATATCTTCACCATGTTCTTTCAAACTTTCGATATAAAGTTCGATAGCTTCCTTAGCGTTAACCTTGGCTTCCTCTAAAGTTTCGCCATAAGTTATACATCCCGGCAGTGCCGGCACATTCACTGTGTAACCGCCTTCTGGCTCGGGTTTTAACAGAATTCTGTATGTTAATGACATATGTTAAAGTTAGCGTTTTTTAAGACACTTGACAATTGTAATACAAAAAGCCCCGATGCACAAACGCACCGAGGCTCAAAATTTTGCTTCCGGACTTCGGCCTTTCCGACTTCCGGACCTCTCCGACTACTTCAATTGAGACATGATCTCGCTGATGGCTTTTTGCAGTTGCGGATCATTGTCATTCAATCGGTCTACAAAAGATGTCTTTACGGTAATGTCAGGCGCAACGCCGCTCATCTCCAGGTCCTGGCCATCTAAGGTGAAACAGCCCCAGGCCGGTACACGGTAGCTTGAACCATCAACCAAACCTTTAGCACTGGTGAAGATGATCCAGCGGTAAGTTTCGGTACCGATAACCTTGCCAAGTTTTAAGGCTTTGAAACCCGCGGTGGTCATCTCGCCATCGCTCAGGGTCTGCTCGTTAATTAGCAGGATGATCGGTTTGGCAGCCGGACCAAAGTTTGGCTGCGATGTTTTTTTACCATCGCGGTATTGCCATTGCAGGTAAGGGCGCTGCGACAGGAATTGCAGCACACCATCGTGCACGTTACCACCGGTGTTGTAACGCAGGTCAAGGATCAGGGCATCTTTGTTATACGCGTCGTTCACCATGTCCAGCTTAAATTGCTCTAAAGATCCGCCCGACATATCTTTCATATGCACGTAGGCAATGCGGTTCTTGCTTTTCTCGGTCACCTCATTTTTGTTGCGCTCTATCCACTCGTTATATAAGCCATCTTTAAGGTTGCCTTGCGGATGTATCTTCACGTTCACTTTTTTGCCCGCACGCTCAAAGGTCAGCGTCATTTCGGGGTCGATAGATGGCTTGGTGAAGTAGAAGTTACGGTCTTGTTTAGGGTCAACGGTAACGCCGTTAACAGCCACTAATCTGTCGCCGGTCACAATGTCGATGCCCTTGCGGTCGGCTACGCTTTCTTTTAGCACAGATGCCACTTTGTAAGGGTCATCATTGTCATAAATAACACCTGTCTCCATGGTGCGGTAACGCAGGTAAACACGCTCTTCCTGACCAAATGAATTGAAGCCCTGGTGCGATGAGTTCAATTCGCCCAGCATATCGTTCAACAACACACGCAGGTCGCCGCGACTGTTCACATACGGCAGGAATGCCTGGTATTGGTCGTGCACCTTAGCCCAGTTAGCGCCGTGGAAATTGCTGTCGTAATAATTCTCGTCCAAACCGGCCCAGGCCTCATCAAACATTTGGTTGAACTCGCCCGACAGGTTGCGGTTAAATTTGTAGCCTAAAGTAACCGGGTCCACGCGATTCTGGTCAAGGTTTAGTTTGTAAACCCCGCCGTTCGCAGCCAGGTAATACTTATCGCCGCTTTGGATCAGATCATAACCAAAGAACGCCGCGCCTGCCACAGGCTCGGTCTTATTGTTCTCGAATGGCTCGATAGTAGTGCGGTAAAGCTGCGGGCGACCTTCAGCTTGGTTAGAGCAGAAGTAAACAAAGGTTTTATCACCCTTTTGGATGACCGCGATAGAACGCTGTGTACCGAACGACGGACTGATCTGCTCGATACGGCGCAGGATATCTGCTGAATCGATCACAATATCAGACGGTGGTTTAGGCGCAGGCAGTGTCGACGGTTTCTTTTCGTCAGGCTTGGCCGCGGCTTTGTCCTTATCCTTGCTCTTATCTTTCTCTTTTGACTTTTTATCATCGGCAGGTTTGGCCGGTTCGTCTTTCTTTGGCTCGTCCTTTTTAGGTTCGGTGAACAGGTCGTTAAACTTGGTCAGCTTGTAATCCGGGTCATACTTTTGCAGTGGGATACGATAGATATGGGGATCGCGGCCACCGTAAGGATAATCGGGCTGTGTGCGCGACGATGCAAAGTAAATATACTTACCATCCGGCGACCAAACAGGCTCGGTCTCGCTGATGCCTGTTTTAGTGATATTGGTGATCTTACCGGTGCTCAGCTTGCATATAAAAATGTCCTGCTCAAAATTACGGTGCGATGTAAAGATCACATACTCGTCATTAGGCGAAAAGCCCGGCGCCGAATTTTGGAAACCCCACAACTCATCATGCGCAATGGTTTTGCTGGCCAAAGTTTTCAGGTCTATCGTGCGTACCTCATTACGGCCACTTAAGTAAACGCCCATGGTGTGTTTGCTGTTAACAGCTAACAAGCGGTTGCTGCCTTTATCTTTGGTCAGTTGCTTTGGTGTGCCGGTACCATCGGCGGCAATGGTGTACCAGTTGGTATAGCCACCCAAAGTTTGCGCATAGATCAGCGTACGGTTATCGGGCAGCCATTTTACTTCAGTAGCACGCTCGGTATTGCCGCGCTGGATCTGCTGCATAAACTTGCCGTCGGCATCGCTTACAAATAACTCGCCGCGCGATACCACAGCCATCTTTTTACCGTCGACAGAAACATCCGCGGATTCTATCCTGCCTGCGATGTCGAATTCCTGCTCCTTAGGCAATACGTTGTTACGGAAGATCACCAGGTTTACCTTATCGGCTTTTTTAGAGGCTACATCGTAAACCCACAATTGGTAGTCTTTCTCAAACACCACCTTCGAGCCATCTGCACTCACATTAGGGCGACGGATAGAAGAAGGGAATTTGGTCAACTGTGTTTTTTTACCGTTGATAAAGGTGTACAGGTTATATTCCTGGTTAGCCTCGTCAGACGCGAAGTAAACGTTGCCGTTCCTATCAATGGTGGTGTAAAAGTCCTTGCCGTTCCAATCGGTATATTGTTTGTAAGCTTTGGTTTTAGGGTTGTACGACATGATATCCGGGTTGTACGAACCCTTGTACCGCTTACGTTGTGCAAAGCGGTAGCTCTCCCAGGTATCGTTAAAAAACAGCTCACCGGTTTTAGGGTGCTCTACCACACCATGGATGGTATTAAAGTAATTGCCGAACAAACGTACAGGGGTACCGCCGTCCTTACCCACTTTATATTCAGAGAATGAATTATAACGACTTGAGGTAAAATAGATCGACTTTGAATCCCAGCTCCAGGAGTCCACCTCGTCACTGCCATCATGATAGGTCAATTGTTTGATGTCGCCGCCGCCGATAGGCATCACGTACACATCGTTATTACCATACTGGTTAGATGAGAAGGCGATCCACTGGCCATCCGGTGATACACGTGGGTTAACCTCGTCGCCCTGCATGGCCGTAAGGCGCGCTGCCACCGGGCTGTTCAGGTCGGCTTTCCACAGGTCACCTTCGTAGCTGAAGATAACGGTCTTACCGTCGGGCGTTAGTGCCGGGGTCGAAGTAAAATAAGCGTTGGTGCTTTGCGCCTGCAATGCAAAGGGCATAACAAGGGCGCATAAAAAAGGGTATAGTTTTTTCATGTACTGAAATGAAAGTGATAATGGGCTGTAAGTTACTTAATTGCCTTTAAAACGATGTAGGGCGAAAACACTTTTGTCTCGATAGGAAGTATTTTGGTGATGATCTTACCGGCCAACCAAATGGTCTTCACGATGCCTTTTACCAGTCCGCCTTGCTCGGCGCGGTTTTCTAACCAAACAGAGAATTTACCATGGTAAAAAGACTCCACCTCGGTAAGGCCTAACTCTTTACAGGTATTGGCCAACAATTGCAGATCCATGCTTTGGATATAGTGCTTGTCGTAATTGGCGCGGTCAAATTTGCGTTGGATCCAACCGTTCACACCCTTAAAGTTAGGCAGGGTGACAAACAGGACACCACCGGGTTTCAAAAAACGCAGGTGATGTTTTAAGATATCTTTGGTATCGCTAAAGTGCTCGATCAAACCGAAAGATAGTACCATGTCGAATAGTTTCTCCGGCTCGTAGCTGAACAGGTCTGATTCGATCACATGGATATCGCCGGCCTTTAAACCATTGGCCACAAGCAGTTGGTTGATGATAGCCACGTCGATGTAATAATCGAATAGGGTAGTATCCAGCTTTTGGTATTTTTTTAGGTAGGTAGCGTAATAGCCCGGGAAACCACCCAGCTCTACAGCATTCTTCACGCCCTTATCAGCGATCAGCTTAGCCATAATGCTGCCGAAATAGTAATCCTGCTTTATCGGAAAGATCAGATCTTTCTTAGATTCCCAAAAAGCCTTCCAAAAATTACGGTCTGTTAGATTTTGCTCCATTTAAAATATTTACTGCAAACTGCCACTGCCAACTGCTGCTCCTAAAATTCGCGCCGGGTTACCCACCACCACACAATTTGATGGCACATCTTTTACCACCACCGCTCCCGCGCCTATTGTTACGTTATCGCCAATGGTGATATCACCAATGATGCTCGCGTTAGCGCCGATATCTACATTGTTCCCGATCTTGGGCGAGCCGCTCATGGTGCCATCTGCCAATTTTTTGTGGCCGATGGTGACACCGTTACGCAGCACGCAATTGTCGCCCATTACTACCCGCAGGTTCACTACCAGTGCCTGACCATGATACAAAGCCAAACCTTTGCCAATGGTCAGTTTGCGGGGTAACTCAATACCTAAGCGCCATTCCACAAAAAAACGGTACCACATCAGGTAAGGGAAACAAACGATCTTGAGCACCGTGTACCGGTTGATATATTGCACCAGGCGGAATAGGAACATCACCAATTGCCCTTTAAAGTTGCCCCGGTTAGCTGCGCGGTCCTGAAAAAGATAGCTGATGATACCCATGTTTAATTGCTGATGCCGCCCGCTGTGCAAGCCGACACCAAAAGTAAAATTTTCATTTTTATAATCAGTATAATTGCGGTAAATAGCGCCCTCGGTATGAAAATAACGCTCATCAATACTACAGATGCCGGTGGGGGCGCTCCCGCTGCCTGCATGCGTTTGCTAAAAGCCTTATTACTAAAGGGGCAGGATGCACGGATGACCGTTCAGCAAAAAAAGACCGAACACCCTAAGGTGACACCCGTTGCCAATAGCTTTTGGACAAGGCTGATCGCCAAATACCATTTTTACCGCGAGCGTGTACCTTTTATGCTGTTGCTGTCGGCCGATAAGTCGGTGAACTTTGCGTTCTCGACGGCTAAGGTTGGTACGGACATTACTGACGTGGAGGATATTCAGGATGCCGACATCCTGCACCTGCACTGGACCAATCAAGGCTTTCAATCTACCCGCAACCTGACCGCGCTTACCCGCATGGGCAAACCCGTGGTTTGGACGCTGCACGATATGTGGGCTTTTACCGGCGGCTGCCATTACGCCGGCGAGTGCGACCATTTTAAACACAGCTGCGGCCATTGCTGGATGCTGAAATACTCGTACGCGAAAGATCTGTCCTACAAAGGGTGGAGACGGAAGATGCACTTATTCAGCGATCCGTCACTGATCACTTTTGTTACCTGTAGTAATTGGTTGGCTAATGAAGCCCGAAAAAGTTCTTTATTGAAAGGCTACCGTATCGAAGCTATCCCTAACCCGATAGATACTGATCTGTTCAGCCCAAAGGATGTTGCGGTAAACCGTGCTAAATGGAAAATACCTGCTGATAAAAAGATCATCCTGTTTGGCGCGGCCAATATTATGGATAGGCGTAAAGGCATCATTTATTTGGTAGAAGCACTGGAATTGTTGAAGCCGCTCTATAACGAAAATATCGAGATCGTGATCTTTGGTAAGAACAAGGCTTTTGATATGGAACTGCTGCCATTTAAAGTACACGAGGTCGGCTTGATCGACTCGGAAACTGATATTGCCGAACTATATAGCCTGTCCGATGTTTACGTTACCCCGGCCATAGAAGATAACCTGCCCAATACCGTAATGGAAGCCCTGGCTTGCGGTACACCCGTGGTGGCTTTTGATACAGGAGGCTTGGCTGACATGGTAGATCACCAGCAGAACGGCTACCTGGCAGAGTTCAAATCGGTGGCCGACTTTGCCGAGGGCGTAAAATTTGTGCTGAATAACCCTTCGGCCGATCTGTCAAACAATGCCCGGCAAAAGGTGCTGCAAAATTTCAGCAATGAGGTAGTGGCCGAAAAATATCTGGAAGTTTACCGATCTTTGCTTAACTAATGGCCGAGTTTCATCCTAAGTTATCTGTAATAACGATCGTTTATAATAATGTGCGCGATATTGAGCGGACCATGCTATCCGTTATGGGGCAGACTTATACTAATATAGAATACATCATTGTCGATGGCCTCTCTAATGATGGTACGCTGGATATAATAGCCAAACATCGCTCCGGCGTTAGCAAACTGATCAGCGAGAAAGATCAGGGTATTTACGATGCCATGAACAAAGGCCTTGCCGCCGCCACCGGCGACTATGTGATCTTTATGAACAGTGGCGATGAGTTTTATGATAAGCATACGGTCATCAAAGTATTCGCCACCGCCCCGGATTCCGATATTTACTACGGCGAGACCGAAATGATCAATGATGAATTGCAAAGCCTTGGCCGCCGCCGCCACAAAGCGCCGGATAAATTCACGTTTAAAAGCTTTAGATATGGTATGAGCGTCAGCCATCAGGCCATCTACATCCGCCGCTCACTTACCGAACCTTATGACAGGCAATACGAACTCAGTGCAGATATCGACTGGATCCTTCGCGCCGCCAAAAAAGCAAAAAGAATAGTTAAGGTGGAGGGCTATGTAGCCAAATACCTGGTAGGCGGCATGTCCAAAAAGAAACACCGCCAAAGTTTGACGGAGCGTTTCCATATCATGAAAAGGCATTACGGCCTGCTGCCTACCTTATTTAACCATGGGGTTATCGCTTTTAATATGGTGTGGCATAGGTTGCTGCATAAGACGATGAATGATTGAGTGCCCTTTGGGCAGTGATCAGAGGTTAGTGACCAGTGATCAGAGTTCGGGTCCAAGTCTCCCCGCTTGAGCGGGTATGCACGGAATGAACATCTCCCACTAACTTTGATAGGGGTGTGTCCTTTCGCCACTTTGTAACCGAAGGACACACCCCTGACCCCGCTCAAGCGGGGAAGCGAGACTCTCCAGCATCTATACATCAATTCCCCCTTCAGGAGTTTAGGGGGCTACTCCATCAACCTCCTGATCAGCTCTGCACTCTGTGTTTTCCCTTCATCCAGTCTATCCGCAAAAAAGGCCTGAACTTCGTTAAAGTGTTTTTTGTAGCCTTCCATATCCCCGTAACCGATGATGGCCGACCACTCGCGCACCGCGGAATGGAATTCCAGATCGTCGCCGCGAATGGTTTTATCGTATAGGGCGGTTTCGATAGATTCTTCTAACAGTTCGTCATCCTTAAACAGATATTCAGCAATACCTAAACGCAGGCGGAAAGGCGGCGTTTGGCAAATGAGGTTATCATACGGGTTAACGCCCAAGTGGTACCAGGCATCCACCATGCTCAGGATGCTGAGGTGTGAGTTGGGTTTGCGTAAATGCTGGTTATCAGCAAGAGAGAACTCCCGCATCACACTATCATTAAGCATAATGGGTTTGCGGCTTTCGTGAAACACAAAATCGCGGGCCTTGTATAAACGTTCACGAAATTCTTTAGCTTCTTCCTTGATCATCAACTTAAATAACTCAGACTCTGATCTTGCGTACTGCCTAACCTGTTGCTTGGCATATGGGTTAAGGATAGCCAAGCCTGCATATACGTGTGCTTTGTAGCTAAAGATGCGCAGGGTGGTCAGGATCTTTACATTGTCTATACCACCAATATAGGATGCATTTTCCCAGGGGAAGAAACCGGCGGCTTTCCAGGCAGTACCCATGCTCTCGAACCCGACGTGCGTTACAGCCTGGGTATCGGCTACGATCTTGTCGTGTTCGTGATAATCGGCTATCTCGACAATATCGGTCTCCAAACTGGCGAACAGATCATACATGGTGCGGTAAGCCTCTTTGCTGCCGCGATGCGGGATCAGGATCAGTTTTTGTCCCTTAGGCTCAAACCCCGGTCCGTGCATGGCATGGAAGGTGATGATCTGAACGTCGGCAGGCAGGTGTTTCTCAAAAATAGCGATCTCGGGGTGCTTAACAGACGTTTGTCCGGCTACGATAGCCCCGGCCTTAGTTGATGCAGCACACTCAGCAACTACCTTTTCCATACTGTCGGCCTCGACCGAATAGATGATCAGATCGCAAAGGCGGGAAACATCGCGGCCGTTATCTTTTATGATGATGCCCAAGGGCGACAGCTCTTCTGCCAGCTTTTCGTGATGAGCGGGCAGGTCGCATCCGCAAACCTCATAGCCTGCTTTGGCAAATGCCTTAGCATAAAGTTTGCCCATATCGCCTAAGCCTATAAATCCAATATTCATTTGTACGGTATCAGTTGCCGCTAATATAAGGCCTTGCTATTATTAAGTAGCGTATCTTTTTTATACTTTTAAGCTTATGGATCTGATCACCTGTAAAAATTGCGGCCAGGCCGGCACCGGCAAATTCTGTCATTCATGCGGCGAACCTCATTATCAACACCGCATTACGCTTGGCCATATGCTGCATGAGGCAGCGCACCTTATCACTCATTTTGATAAAGGTTTTTTGTAAACGCTTAAAGAAGTAGTGATCAACCCCGGCAACATGCAGCGCGAATACATTGAGAGTAAACGCAAAGGTCATCAAAAGCCGTTCTCGATGTTTTTTGTTTGCGGCACCATAGCCGCGCTTTGCCTGTATTGGATAAGCACTGCTACGGGTAAGATACACAAGGCTACCACCGATCATGAAGAAGAATATTTTTACCGTCATTATTTTGTGTTGATGCAGATGGTTCTGGTGCCGCTATATGCCATGGTAAATTATGTGGTATATTATAAAAGCAAATACAACTATGCCGAGTTTTTGGTGATGTTGCTTTACAACACCGCCTTTTTGTTTATGATAGTTGTACTGACATCCAGTCTTAAATTGATCTTCGGGCAGTTCGATACGACGTATATCGAGGCCGGGGTGGTAGCGCTTTATAACATCATTACTTATATCAATATTTTTAAAGAAGATAAACGTTGGATAGTGATATTAAAGGTTTTGCTCACCTCGGTGATCTGCATCCTGATCGCTAAGTTTGCCAGCGAAGCCTTTATAGATATCTTTTTAAATAAAGAACAGAAATTGATATCGTAGTTAAAAATGATCATCAGGCGTGGCTGATCGCCCAGTTCTGTTGGTAAATTACTAACAGTTAAGCTTTTGTATTTTATCGGCAAACTACTTGCTGTGCTAAAGTGTTAATTTATACCTTTGGTATGTAACTAAACTAAACTGATGATGCGTAAAGTAACAGCCGTATTGATATTAGCCTTAGCGTTTACGGGTCTTAGTCAGGCTCAGGATTCTTTAAAACCTAAGACCCTTAAACCGGTAGTTAAGCCAACCTACGCCCAGCCGGGTGCAACCAAGTACCGTACACCAAATACTTATCAGGCTAAACCGGCAGCCGGGCAGCCGTCTGTAACAACTTCAGGAACTGCGCCTGTACAACAACCAGTGCAATACGGCGAGACACCAGTAAGCACTGATAAAAGCTTGCGCGGACAATATCAATATATCCTAAGCAAAACTTACCGCTACCAGCAACCTATGATAGCCGCTTTGTGGAAGAACATTAACGATACCCTTAATGCCACAAAAAGGACGTTGAACGATACAAAAGCACAATTAGCGGAGAAGACCAAGTCGGTAGCTACTTTGCAAAGTGATGCAAAGAATAGCGAACAGACCCTTGCCGATGCCACATCCATGCGCGACGAGATCGGCTTGCTGGGTATCCCGATGTCTAAATCGGCTTATAATATTTTAATGTGGGGATTGGTGATAGGCATGGGTTTGGTTTTAGTTATTGTGATCCTGCGTACCGGCGGTGCTAATCGCGAAGCTAAATACCGCGTTAAATTATATGAGGAATTGAGCGAAGAATTTACCGCCTACAAAGCCAAAGCCAACGATAAGGAAAAGAAATTGGCCCGCGAACTACAGACCGAACGCAACAAGGTTGACGAGTTGATGGGGAGGGGATAGGGCAGTGGTCGGTTGATCTGTGATCAGTGACCGGTTGTGTAATACACCATCCAAAGTATAAAAGCGAGAACGCCCGATCGAAACATCGGGCGTTCTCGCTTTTACTGAATATGCTGGCTTCAGTTTTAAACTGAAGCTTGATAGATAAACAGAAGTCTGTGACTTCCGCAAGTCACAGACTTGCCCTCATCCATTAGGCGGTCAGTTTTAAACTGAAGCCAGAAATAAAACGGAGTCATCACCAACGTCATGGCGAGGAGCTTCTATCAGCGACGTGGCCATACCCGATAAGCAGAGCAACTATTTAGATAGCGGTTTAGCCCTCAAACGGCTATACCGTAGTTCTAGCAATTCGATAGCGTACGCTCCATCGGCTGCATTGCGGATGTAAAAACTTATCCAACCGCTGTTCTTAAAAAGATGATGGTCCTGAACGCGTCCATCCATTAATAACTGTTCCTTCACTTTACGGCCGAATAGCATATCCAGCAGGCCATTGCCATGGATATGGCCTATCTCCTTATCGCCATAATTAAATTGCAGCCCGCCATATTTATGTGCTGTTATCCTGACCTGTTCCCAACGTTTTAACTCCAATTCGATCTCGTCAACACGGTCAAGTACCCGGGGGCGGACAAAATAAGTGTGCAGTTTTAACCAGATATCAAAAACCTGCGGCAAGCCGGGGACAAATTTCAGGAAACCGAAATAGCTGATCACAAAGTTGAACATCACTTACGCTCGCTCAGTTCTTTAATATGGTCCATCACCCTCAAATGGACGTTGCGGGTAACGCTCTCGGCCCAAAGGTCGTAATACCAAACAGGGAAAACGTGCAGGGCATACCAACTGTTACCAGTTAGGGTGGTGGTGCCGTTGCCGTTATCCTGTAAAATGAACTGACCTTTTTGGATATCGATATGGCCCATGATCTCGGGATCTTTCGGTTGTTCGGTAATAGCGAAAGTGAGCTTTTTGTTCGGTTCAAATTCGGTGATCTTCTCTTCGAATGTGTAGCCATTACTGAATATACATTTACGACCCGCACCTAAACGATACCCAGTAACCGTAGACTGTACCGGACTTGGCATCCCCAGCCTGAACAGAAAATAACCTGCAGGCTTATTTATACGCTCGTAGGCTACCACGTACGGCCAAACTTTTTCTACCGGGGCGTTCACCACTATTTTATCAGCTACCATGTTTTGGTAGCTATGGCTTGTGGTATTATCTGCAATAAAGATCAGCAACAACAGCGACACGATGCTGACATTAAGTGTACCGTTACCGTAACCGAACATCCTGCGGCCAAAAAGCAAGCCGACACCGATAAAAGCAAATAACAATGGCGACACGATGACTAGGCAAATACTACCCTCGCCTAAAAACAAAAAGCTAAGGAGGATAGCTATAATGGTCAACATCCCGGCACGGCCCATGGCTTTGGCGGTGTTGTACTCCTCGGTTTTCCAAAACCAGGCACTAAAGATCCCCATTAGCATAGGCAATATCACAAACTCCGAAAATACAAGGTTACCACTACCATCGGATGCCAATAGTTTTGTGATCAACGCAATTAGGGCGGTACATAGGTTTGGGATGATAAAACCCAGCACCTTACGTGATAATAAGAGTTGTTTCATGACAAGGATATTTATGATGTCACAAACGTAAATGAATATTTTTAATTTTCAAAATATTCTGAAAGTTTGGTTTTGATTGTGGTCGCCATTAAAATAAAATGCAAAAGCCCTGACTCATCATCGGGGCTTTCTGCGTTTTTATCGAACCTTAAAGCTTA
The DNA here is from genome assembly GCF_015222005.1 of Mucilaginibacter myungsuensis. GTDB lineage: Bacteria > Bacteroidota > Bacteroidia > Sphingobacteriales > Sphingobacteriaceae > Mucilaginibacter > Mucilaginibacter myungsuensis. The sequence continues at coordinate 28,278 of NZ_JADFFL010000008.1, forward strand.
TTGAGCAGCCGGTTTTGGCCAAACGTTGTTGCTTGGGTTAAAGTCAGGTAATGCTTTGTCGGGATCGTAGGTTACCGAGGTGATCTCTTCGGTTGATGGGTAACGGAACGTCCATACGGTGTTACGCTCCCAAACTTCGGCAGTGAATTTTACACGGTCTTTTTTACCGCTTTTGGTCACTATCTCTACCGTTACAGGCATTGCCATTTTCTCCAGGTTGTCCAGGGTAATGATAGCGCCTTTGGTCGCGTCGCCGCCAATGTATTTCACATCGCGTACGCCAACATCCAAACGCCAGTTGTTAACGAACCAGCCTCTCCAGAACCATTGTAAGCTTTCGCCGGCAGCATTTTCCATCGTGCGGAAGAAATCATCGGGAGCAGGGTGTTTAAATGCCCAGCGGTTGATGTAGGTCTTAAAGGCAAAGTCGAAACGCTCAGGGCCTAAGATCTGCTCGCGCAATAATGTCAAACCAAAGCCTGGTTTGCTATATAATAGCGTACCTGTGTTGTTCTCTTTCAAGTTCTCAGGATTGCTCATGATCGGCTCCAAGGTAGGGCGGGTGTAGCCATTAGCTAATTGTTGACCTGTAGGTGCCGGGCGGTTGAACTCGCCATTTAATGAGTAAGCAGTAGATAAGGTGTTGATAAAGGTGTTGAAACCTTCGTCCATCCAGCCGTAAAGGCGCTCGTTGCTACCCACGATCATTGGGAACCAGGTGTGACCGAACTCGTGGTCGATAACGCCCCAGCCGCCGCTTAAGCTACAGAAGATGATGCCCGGATACTCCATGCCCCCTGCTTTACCGGCAACGCTGGTAGCAGCAGGGTAAGGGTACTCGTACCATTTTTTTGAGTTGTATTCAACCGATGCTTTAGCCATTTCGGTAGCGCGCTCCCACTGGGCACGTAACGATGGGTTAGCCGAAATAGACTCGACAGGGTAAGCCGATATAGCGATAGACTTTTTACCGCTTGGCAGGTTGATCTTAGCTGCGTCTACGACAAAGGCTGCTGATGCACCCCATGCACAGTCGCGCGCATTCTTGATCTGGAAATGCCAGGTCAGGTCTTTTTTGCCCGTAGGGCGCGATCTTGGGTCAGTCACCTCGGCAGCGCTACGGATCATTACCGTTTTGTCGCTTTGGGCGGCTTGTGCCCAACGTTTTTGCTGCTCGGCGGTGTACACTTCGGTCGGGTTCAATAACTCGCCAGAGCATACAATGATGTCTTTAGCGTCGGCAGTGATCTTGATATCGAAATCGCCGTACTCGCAATAGAACTCGCTCTCGCCGGTGTAAGGCAGTGTGTTCCAGCCAACGATATCATCATACACGCATACACGCGGGTACCATTGCGCAAACTGGAATACTTTACCATTTTTAGATTGGCCACGGCCATCACCTTTCAGGATGATACCCATACGGTCAGATCCGTAATCAGGAGATATGAAAGAATACTCGATCTGTAATTTCAATTTACCGCCGTTAGCTTCCAGTTCTTTCGGAAGGAATATCTGCATGCGGGTATCATCTATCAGATATTTAACATCGGTAGCTACGGCGGTTTTGCTGCCTTTTGCGGTTGTCAATAACTTAACCGACTTGATCTTGTTGCCGGCATCAAAAACCTGGCCCTGGCCCCAGTTGCGGCTTTGCGGTATGCCTTGAGAATTTAACGGAACTTGTTTGTTACCGCGCGAATCTTGCTTAAATAAGTTCTGATCCAGCAGCATCCAAATAAAGCCCAGCTTTTGCGGGCTGTTGTTGGTATAGGTCATCACCTCGGTGGCGGTAACCTCGTTGGTCTCGTCGTTCAGCTTGGCCGACAGATCGTAATCTACACGTTGCTGCCAGTATTTGTGGCCCGGCGCGCCATCGGCTGCACGCTGGTCGTTACCGTTCTGGGTGTAAAAAAATGGCTTCCAAAGCTCGTGATAGCTGTAGTTGGTTGCAGGGGCATTGGGGTCTGCTACGTTTTGGGCACGTCCGGGCGCTGCTACGGGAGCGGCCGGCGGGGTAGTTTGCGCGTTTGCAGCAAAGGTACCTGCCATTAAAGCCAGCGACAGACCGGCTACCAGGTTAAGTTTCATAATTAATAGAGAGTTTGTTAAATGTTAAAACAATAATACACTTTATCAACCATAAAGCCCAGCCCCGTAAAACGATCGTTACAACCTATTTAGACTACCTTTTTTGTAGGAAATGGGTGGCATAAGTGGCCTCGTCGAAGCCAAAGAAAAGGAAACCGCCGTCCTCAATGACCGGGCGTTTGATGATGCTGGTCTTCTCTTGGAATAGTTTTAAGGCAGCTTCGGCACCGGTGATACTTGCTTTAGTGGCTTCATCAAGGCCGCGATAGGTCAAGCCCTGTTTGTTCATCACTTTTTCGTAGCCGGCTTTGTCGGCCCACTCGTTCAGTTTATCGGCGCTTACGCCCAGTTTTTTAAAGTCGTGAAATTCGTAAGCGACGTTGTTAGCCTTGAACCAATCTAAAGCCTTTTTAACCGTATTGCAGTTGGTGATACCATAAACTTTCATACGGCAAATCTATTAATTCCGCCCGCTTGCGGCATCATCGTTATTTATGCCCCGCTGATTTTTTTTGATCTCGGTATTCAGTCTGCCAAATTTGTAGTTGAAACTGATGTTGAACGTGCGATAAAAAATATTACTGGTGCTGGCGTTATCAAAATCATCGGTACGATAGCGGAAATCCAGTTTTAGGAATTTGCTGAACGGGTTGTTAGCATTTACCGCCACGCTGAGCGCTTTATTAAAAAAGTCTCGACTCACGTATAAGCCCCCGCCTAAAAAGTAATTATCACGACCTTGCAAAAATACGTAGCGGCTATCAAAGTTCACGTTCATGCCTATGCGGGTGCGGTCGTTAACCTTGTAATTATAATTGGTAAAAGCATGTCCCTGATAACCTGCATTGGATAGCAGCTGACCGTTATAATAGCCATTCAGCCAAATGTAGAGCAGTTCCAGGTTCAGATTAGCCGTCAGGCGTTTGGTGATGGGGTAATTAATGCTGGCATCTAATCCGGCTTGCCTGAATTTGCCCAGGTTGGCAAAGGTGTTGGTGGTGACCGTGCCGTTAACGGTGGACAGCGTTTGGATGGTATTGTTGGCGAACGAATAGCTGGCCATGATATTTACGTTTCCTTTTTTGGCGTTGTTGTAAGCCAGCTCAAAATTATTGTTCACCGCCGGGCGCAAAGCCGGGTTACCCTGACTGATCTGTTGCGGGTTACTGCTCTCGGGAAAAGGGTTCAACTGGTTGATCACAGGGCGCTGGATGCGACGGGTAAAGCCAAAGGTCAAACCTGTGCTCGCTGTCAATATTTTTTGCATAGATATGGAAGGCACCAGATTATTATAGGTGGTACTGAAGTTGCCGCCCGTGGTGTTGCTGAAGTTAGCTACTATTACGGTGCGCTCGAACCGTGCACCGCCCTTCAATACCCACTTAGGGTCGAATTTGTAGGTGTATGAGTTATAGGCGCTGTACACATCCTGGTGATAGTCGAAATTATTGGTCCGGTCAGGGTCGTTCACATAATTACCTCCGGTGGCCTGTTGCTCGGTAATAAAATTACTGAAGTTGTTGCGCAGGATCATTTTGCCACCGGCCTCAATGGTCAGTTTGGTAAGCGGGTGCAGGTAATCAATCTGGGTGGTATATTCTTTAGACCCCGACTTATTATCCTGACGAAAATTCGGCGTGCCTAACTGCCCAGTACGGATATCATTGAACAGACTATTATCCACAACAAGATATTTATAGGACACGGTCAGCAACTGCTGTTTATTCCGCTTAAAACCTAATTGATAGTTCAAACCCATATCCATCCCGCGGCCGTTGCCTGTGCCGCCGCTGGTCACGTTGTAGGCTTGGGTCAGGGCGTTGGCAGCATTATATTGTTGGGTGAACTGATCATTACCCTGTCTGTTATCATTGTTAAAAGCGTTGACCATGCCGGTGAGCAGGTTTAGCGAATCTATCTCATAACTCAATTCGGCATTGGCATAGGTGTTCTTATTTCCCGCCGACTTAAAACCGGTCTGGTTGACAGAGGTGCCTGCCTTAAGGTAATTGGTGTTATCTGTAAAATCGGTACCAATGTAGGGGCGTTCGTTAGATCCTGCAAAACCGTTAATGCCGAATTTGCCCTGCTTAACCGTGATACCCACATTTGCCCGGTAGCCAAAAACAGAATTGTAACCACCACTTACCGATCCGTTATAACCCTGCGCGCTATTTTTGGTAGTGATGATATTGATGATACCAGCCAAACCCTCCGCATCGTATTTAGCAGGCGGCGTGGTGATCACTTCTATCCTTACAATATTAGATGCCGGCATGGCCTTCAAAATGTCGGCAGGGTTACGCGCCATAAGCGCCGACTCTTTGCCGTTCAGTAAGATCCTATAATTTCCGCTGCCCCGCATGGTGATATTGTCCTGTGCGTCTACGGCAACTAATGGCACTTTGCGCATCATATCCAAAGCGGTTATGGATCGGCTTTCCGGGTCGGCGGCCACATCGTAACTCATACGGTCCACTTCCTGTTTCATTAACGGCTTTAACCCGCTTACCGAAACTTCTTTAAGTTGACTGTTTGATGGCGACAACATAATGTTGCCCAGCTTTACATCCGCGTCGCCCTTAATGCTGATGGTCTTGGTTTGATAACCTACATATATTAAAGATAGCTGACAAGCTTTTTGCGGCATGTTAATTATGGCGAACGTCCCGTCATCTTTGCTCAGCGTGCTTTTAGCCGGCTGTCTGGTGGCTGCATCGATCAATGCGATGGTAACATAACCCAAAGGTTTGTTAGTGGCTGAGTCGATAGCAGTGCCGCTGACATTAATGCCCTCCGGCGATGTTTGGGCAAGGGTGGTCGCTGATATCAGGCAAAAAATAGCAAGTAAAGCTTTGTGCATAAAAATGGTATTCGCGCTTATAGACAGCGCAAGTTGCAAAAGCGTTACAGGTTATTTTTTTATTTAACATTGTTTAACCGGGGGGAGTAGCTTACGAATTACCCCTTGTGAAAGAACCTGCAATTTGCACTGCCACTGCTTTCCCCTAATTTAGGGGAAGACCACGGATCCTGCTTTGGCACTGACGTTGCTAAGGGTAAATGGCGTGGGTGGGATAGGAGTGTTAGCCGAGTGGGTTATATTCCTTATAAAAGAACCTGCAATTTGCACTGCCACTGCTTTCCCCTAATTTAGGGGAAGACCACGGATCCTGCTTTGGCACTGACGTTGGTAAGGGGTAAATTGCGATCAATGACATCTATGTAACCCACACGTAATTTAAAGTATCTGCCCACACCTGCTATCAACCCGAACCAAAAATTGATTAAGTTTGCCGGATGGAACAAAATTTATTTGTTTACAATACATTAACCCGTACTAAAGAGCAATTTAAACCGCTTAATGCCCCGCACGTGGGTATGTATGTTTGCGGCCCTACTGTTTACAGCGATGCCCACATGGGTAACGCACGTACCTATATATCATTCGATCTGATCTTCCGTTACCTTAGCCATTTGGGTTTTAAGGTGCGCTATGTGCGTAATATTACCGATGCCGGTCACCTGGAAGGTGATGCCGACGAGGGTGAGGACAAAGTATCTAAAAAAGCCAAGCTGGAAAAGCTGGAGCCGATGGAGATCGTGCAGCGCTACACAGTTGGCTTTCATGATGTGATGAAGCAGCTGAACAACCTGCCGCCAAGCATCGAGCCGACCGCTACCGGGCACATCATCGAACAAATAGAACTGGTAAAAGAGATCTTGAAAAGTGGATTGGCTTACGAGGTGAACGGTTCGGTTTACTTTGATGTGGAGCATTATAACCAACAGCAAAAATACGGTGTGCTGAGCGGCCGTAATTTGGAGGATATGCTGAACAACACCCGTAACCTGGGTGGCCAGGAAGAGAAACGCGGCAAACTGGACTTTGCCCTGTGGATAAAAGCCAAACCTGAACACCTGATGAAATGGCCATCGCCATGGGGTGTGGGTTTCCCGGGCTGGCACCTGGAGTGCTCGGCCATGAGTAATAAGTACTTGGGGCATAAGTTCGATATCCATGGTGGTGGTATCGACCTGGTGCCTACCCACCATACTAACGAGATAGCGCAGAACATGGCCAGTTGCGGTGAGAACCCGGCAACTTATTGGGTACACACCAATATGCTGACGGTGAATGGCCAAAAAATGAGTAAATCATTAGGCAATAGCTTTTTGCCGCATGAGTTATTCAGCGGTGATAATAAGATCCTGAACAAGGGCTACAGCCCAATGACGGTGCGCTTTTTTATGCTGCAGGCACACTATCGCAGCACACTGGATTTTGGTAACGAGGCCATGGAAGCATCCGAAAAAGGCTTTAAGCGCCTGATGAATGCCTACGGGCTGATCGACGGACTGAAAGCGTCGCCGACCAACGAGACCGATATTGCCGCGCTTAAACAACGTTGCTATGATGCCATGAATGATGACTTTAACAGCCCTGTGCTGATCGCAGAACTGTTCGAGGCATCGCGCATTATTAATTCGGTACATGACGGTAAGCTGAAGATAGATGCTGATAACCTGGACCTGCTGCAAAAATTAATGAAGGAATTTATTAACGATGTGCTTGGCCTGCAAAGCGAGATAGCCGCCAATGATGACCTGCCAAAGGTAATGGACATGGTAGTTAACCTGCGCCGCGAAGCAAAAGCTAACAGCGATTACGCCACATCTGACAAGATCCGGAACGGTTTGCAAGCCATTGGCTTTCAACTAAAGGATAGTAAAGAGGGTACCACCTGGAATAAAATGTAATATGAAAAGGAGCGGCCCGCCGCTCCTTTTTTGTTGGTTGTCCATTGCAAATTTGTTTTTAAGGTGTCATGGTGAGCCGCGTCGAACCATGGTGCGGGGGACTTACACTATGCGAGTAGCGACCTTGCATTGCGATGTGGCCCACACACACATCGCCCTTCGACAGGCTCAGGGTGACATCCCTTTGTTTTATGTCGACATCAAGTTTCGATGGGGGCTAAAAACGATTAATAATGCAATGATCAGCAACGCCGGGCGTTAAAGCCGCGGGTGTGTTGATAATAAAAATAAAACAAGCTTGCCTGTGTTGCGTTTAATGGCTGATCAGTGTCCCGAACATTTTGAACAACATTTATAGCTTAACAATTATTACTAACTTGCCCCGGGAAAGCCGTTAAGGCGCCCGATACATCGCAAAAACATCTGCTGTCCGGCCACGCCCGGCGGCCCTTATGAAAACAAAAACATCGAAATGAAACGTTCTATTTTAACCGTTACCTTACTGTCGGCCTGCATTTTTACGGCATCGGCACAAAGGCCTACTGAAGTTGCCAAAGTACAGACCGTAGTTACAGCCGAAGAAAATTTTGCCAAGACTGTTGCCCGCAAAGGCATTAAAGATGGCTTTTTAGCTAATGCCGATGCAGAAGGCATCGTTTTTAAACCTGATGCTAAAAACATCAACGATTTTTATGCCGGCATAACCAAACAACCCGGCACCATGACCTGGTCGCCTAAATTTGCCCGTATATCGGCGAACGGCGATCTTGCTTTCACCGCCGGTCCGTACGTTTACGATGCCGATTCTAAAAAAGAGGACGACAAAGTTTACGGCGATTACGTGTCGGTATGGCGTAAAGATGGCGAAGGCCGTTTAAAGTTGCTGATCCAGGTAGGTGTACAGCACCCCGAGCCTGATGCTGCGGTAATGATAGATATGAAAGACCCTGACACCGCTATGCGTAAAGCGCCAAGCAAAGATCCATTTAGGGGTAAAGGCGTGATCATGGATAACGATAAGACATTCAATTATTCACTGACCAAATCGACCTTGGGTACTTATAAAGAATTTTTTACCCCTGCGGGCCGCTATTACTTCCCGGGTTACGAGCCGGTGACCGGTATCGATAAAACGATGAAGTTTTTAGATAACGAGGCTATCAACATTGCTGCCGAAACCGTCAGCGCCGGCCGTGCCAACAGCGGCGATCTGGCTTACAGCTACGGTAAAGCCCGTATAAAAAAAGGAAATATCGTGAGCAATTTTTATTACCTGCGTATTTGGGAGCTTGATGCCAAAAGCAATTGGAACGTATTGACCGAGATCTTCTCGGCCGTAGAGCAATAAAAATTATAATTGCAGGGGCTTTGGTCCTAAAAAGGCAGGTTATCAGGTGTATAAAACTTGGTAAGCTGCCTTTTTTGTGAAATTAACTTCCGAATTTTTCGATAATTGAAAAATATTATTGCTTTTATTCGGGTTTCATTAAAAATACTTTATAAATTACCCTAAATTTTCAATAAACGGACTATCGTAGTATGCAGGGATCAGGCTATTTTAATGAATATAATGCCATTGACGGCGTTTGGGACGAGATGTTCGGAGCCGATTCTGAAATTCGTGAGCATTACAGCAAGGTGATCAACTATTTGTCGCAAGAGTCGCCAGACGAATTGAAGCAAAAGGAGGATCTTGCCAAGCGCTTGTTCATGAGCCAAGGCATCACCTTTACGGTATATAACAGCGGCGAGGGTATCGAAAAGATATTTCCGTTCGATATCATTCCGCGTATTATCACCGCCAGCGAATGGGCATTTGTAGAGAAAGGCATTAAGCAACGCCTTACGGCGCTTAACCACTTTTTAAAAGACGTTTACCACAATCAGTTCATCATTAAGGATGGCATCGTCCCGATAGATATTGTTTACTCGTGCCCGCACTTTTTGCGCGAGATGTACCAATTACAGGTGCCTTATGATATCTATGTGCATATTGCCGGTATAGACCTGATCCGTGATCATGACGGTACTTTTTATGTGTTAGAGGACAATCTGCGCACCCCATCGGGTGTGAGTTATATGCTGGAGAACCGCGAGATCACTAAGCGTTTGTTCCCCGATCTGCTGCCGCAATGTAACGTGCGCAGTGTTACCGAATATCCAACTATCCTGTATAAGAACTTGATGTCGTTATCGCCAAGGGCTGTAAGTAACCCAACTATTGTGTTGCTAAGCCCGGGTATTTATAATTCAGCTTATTTTGAGCACACCACACTTGCCCGTTTAATGGGTGTGGAACTGGTAGAAGGCCGCGACCTGGTAGTAGATAACCATAAGGTGTACATGAAAACCACTAACGGCATGCAACAGGTAGATGTGATCTATCGCCGTGTGGATGACGAGTTTTTGGATCCGCTGGTGTTTAATCCATCCAGTATGTTAGGTGTGGCCGGTTTGATGGGTGCATACCGCAAAGGTAACGTGGCTATTGTGAATGCGATAGGTAACGGCGTGGCCGATGATAAAGCGGTTTACGCTTACGTGCCCGCCATGATCCGTTATTACCTTAACGAGGAGCCGATCCTGAAGAACGTACCCACCTATCAATTAGGTATCCCCGACGAAAAGGAATACGTTTTTGCCAACATAGACACAATGGTGGTAAAAAAGACGAACGGGAGCGGTGGTTACGGGATGCTGATGGGCCATGCATCGACCGAGCAAGAAATAGAGGATTACAAGAACGAGATACTAAAAGAGCCGCGCAATTTTATCGCGCAGCCGACCATCAGCCTATCAGCAGCGCCATGTTACATGCATGGCGAACTGGCACCACGCCGTATCGACCTAAGGCCATACGCGCTGTGCGGCCCTAACGGCATCGAGATAGTTCCCGGCGGTTTGACCCGTGTGGCCCTGAAAGAAGGTTCGCTGGTGGTGAACAGTTCGCAGGGTGGCGGTAGTAAGGATACGTGGGTGTTGGGGAGTTAAAAAGGTCCATGGTCCATAGTCAATGGTCCATGGCAGAAGAAAAGTTCATGGTCGATAGTCCATGAGCCATATAAGGAATATGTTATTTTAAGAAAACGCTATGGACTATCGACCATGGACTATGGACTAAGAAATGTTAAGCAGAGTAGCAGCAAGTTTATATTGGAGTAGCCGTTATATTGAGCGTAGCGACGGTCTGTTGCGTATGCTGAAGATAAACTACGCGTCGTCGCAGGATGCGGTGCAGGGTTTTACCTGGGAGCCTATGATGCGCCTTTACACCGGCGATGATCACGAGGCTGTGATGGAAAAATTGGGTAATGATAGTAGGGCAGTATTAAAATACATGATCACCTCAAAGGATAATCCTAACTCTATCCTTAACATCATTACCATGGCGCGTGAAAATGCCCGTGGCGTGCAGGAACATATTACCAAGGATCTTTGGCAATGCCTTAACGAGTATTATCATACCGTGAAAGATACCAAGCTGGATCGTATGCTGCAACGCGAGGATCCGATCGGTACGCTGGATATCCTGATCAAGCAGGTGATGCTTTACTACGGTACGGTAGAGATAACTATGGAGCGTGGCGAAGGCCGTAGCTTTATGAATATTGGCAAGTACCTGGAGCGGGCTATTCAGTCGGTGGATATTTTGGATACCAAATTCAATACGCTGAATGATAACCCGGAATTGCTGACGGATACCACGTATTGGAAGCATCTATTACTATCGATAGGCGGTTACGAGTTGTACCTGAAGACCTACCGCTCGGGCTTTGAGGCCAAGAATGTACTGGAGCAGGTAGCGTTGAATAATGATTTCCCCCGTTCGGTGATCTATGCGGTCAACCATATCCAACGATATTTTGAGCGCTTGAAGGGCGACCACGAGCGCGAGGAGTTCCGCCGGATGTCGTTCCAGATCGGCCGTTTGCAAAGCCGGATCAAGTACAGTTCGGTCAACAGCATCCGCGAAGAAGGTTTAAGCCCGTTCTTAAAACTGATCCGCAGCGAACTCTACGGCATAGGTAATGCCCTTAACGAAAACTATTTTGGAAATTATTGATCTGCTGCAGATCTGCAATTTAACAACCCAACATGCCCGAGTTTAAAATACAACATATCACTAAGTACACCTACGATGGCCTGGTGCGCGACAGCGCTAACCAGATCATTCTGTACCCTATACAAGATGAGTTTCAGAACGTGACCAAACACGAGCTGAAGATCACCGGCGACGCACCTGTAGACACTTATATCGACTATTACGGTAACAAGGTAGGCAGCTTTACGCATCGCGATCCCCATAGCCAACTGATCATCAGCTCGCAACTATGGGTGGATACTAAAGCACGTGCCTTGCCAACCAATGATATTTTCCCGCAGCAGCAGTGGAAGGATTACGAGACCTTAAAATACGTTGTCCCATACATCGATTTTTTAAAGCAGGAATATTTTGATGGACAGGCCGAGTTAAAGGCGATAGTTGACGCGGTGCTCGATACTGCTGATACGCCGTATCAGGCAATACTGAAGTTCAGTAAGTATATTTTCGATAACTTTAGCTACATCAAAGGTGTAACCACGGTAGAGAGCACGCTTGACGATGTTTGGAAACTGCGGGCCGGTGTTTGTCAGGATTTTGCCCACATTCTAATGGTGATGCTCCGCCTGATCAATATCCCGGCGCGTTATGTAAGCGGCTACATTTGCCCTAACCAGAACGGCATGCGTGGCGAGGGTGCTACCCACGCCTGGGCCGAAGCTTACCTGCCCGATTATGGCTGGCTGGGCGTAGACCCGACCAACAATGTGGTAGTTAACGATACCCACGTTAGATTGGCTGTCGGTCGTAATTTCTCTGATTGTTCGCCGGTGAAGGGTACTTATAAAGGTCAGTATAGTCACAGGCTGGAAGTTGCTGTATCGGTAGGCTACCACAAAGACGGCCAAATGACCGGGACCGAGATCGTAGAGGTTTTCGACGAGCCGATCATCAAACCCATAACGCCGGACCTGTCTAAGAACAGCTATCAGCGTTATATGGAGATGATCCAACAGCAACAGCAACAACAGCAATAGTTTGCAGGGGCGGTTTTTTGTTCGCAGTTCGTGGTCGACGAGTCGTTTTGTTGGTTAGGTCATCTACAGTCGAAGTAGTTCGGTCTTGCGGTTTTTAAGGTCGATATAGACGTGGGGTTAACCAAAAAGGTTTATCCTCTATCGATTTTTTAATTGCCTGATAATCAATAGTTGCAAAGTGTATATGGTGTATACACCCACACTGTATACACCTACACAGCTACTTTTTAGACAGTGCTTTGATCATATCCACCAACCCTTCATCCTCGATAATGCGCATGCCTAAGCGCTCGTGAGATATGCCGGGCTTTAATTTGTAGGTGTAGATGGCTTTGCCGTCGACCAGGTCTGTACTCAGGCAGTTAAAAAAGATATTATCCGCCGACCGTAATTCATCGGCTACTTCCACAATGTGGGTCGATATCATAAAAGCCGAACTTTTTACTTCGGTAAATGCCTTTACGATCTCCAGCGAAGCATCGTAAGCATCCTTCACATTGGTCCCGCGGAATAGCTCATCAAAGATCACCAGCAGTTTGTTTACCGTGCCTATCTTTTGGGCTACTTCTTTTATACGCAATACCTCGCGGTAAAAGTGACTATGCCCGGCAACGATATTATCCGACAGGTTAATGGTGGTGAACAATCCATTAAAAACGCTGGTCCGCATAGCGGTAGCAGGTACCGGGAAACCTAACTGAGCCATGTAAACGCATACCGATATGGACTTTAAAACCGTAGACTTACCCGCCATATTGGCCCCGGTAATAAAGCAGAGATTTTTGCCGCTATCGAATGTAATATCGTTAACTGCCGGCTTGCTCACAAAGGGATGGTAAAATCCGTTGAGGTTAAGCTCGGGTTGTTCAGTATCAATAAACTCCGGATAGCAGAAACCATATTGCCGACCGGTGAAACCTACGGCGTAAAACACATCGACGGTGTAAAGTGAATTCAAGAAATGCCTTACCGCCTCAACTTTAGTATTTCGGAATATGCGGTCGAGTTTATCGATATCAAATTTGCTCAGATCGCTAAGATGTTGGGTCGCGACCGGGATGGCTTTGAGCAGGTCCTCCGTTTGTTCGCGCAGTAATTTTAATGGGGCAGGTATATCATGCTGATGTTTCTCGAAAGATAGTTCCACCTTTTTGATCAGCTTAAATAGCAAACGCACCCCGCGACTGATGACGTAGTGCTGGTTTGTTGGCTTTACCCAGTTCCGCACACGATCATTAATTACTTTGAATTTCGACGCAGCGGTGTCGTTTTCCTGGTCGATGTAAAAGCTGATGAAATCGGCTTCCTCTTTATGAAGTGAGATATGCAGATCGGTCCGGTCGAAATAACGGATGGCGGCAGCACGGGCACGTATGGCATTGATATCGGTGAGCGGTTTGGCAAATAGCTCTTTAAGTTTAACCTGCCCGCCAATAGTGATGGGTTTAAAAAGGTCGATAATGGCAGGTTGGCCGTTTATCCCGGTCAGGGATAGGTCCTGCAATGTTTGCTGATCTGTTTGGAATGATGACATGCTTAAGGTTGACCCTTAAACAGTTTTAGCAGCGATTTATTGTGTTACTCGTCATCCTCTTGCGTGCTTTGACCAAAATGCAGGATGTTGCCATTATTATCCAAAATACTGAACTGGCGCATACCCCGATCCATCTGTTGCAGATCGCCACCGTTAGGGTGGATAACGCCATGCGGTTTGTATTCGGCATACAGGCTGTCCACATCGCTCACGTTCACGTAGCAGCCGGTGTTCTCGGCTATCTTGCGGTCGTCGGCAGGCCATAGATGGATGTTGACACCATCGCGACTAAAGATCAAATAACCGTCCCAGGCCGAGTGAAAAGTGAAGCCCAGTTTTTCGGTGTAGAATTTTATGGTCTCTTCTTCATTTAACGAGGCAAGGATGGGGATGGCGTAGTTGAGCATAAATAAGACAGTTGTTGATGATATTTAACAAAACCGAATAATATTTTATTAAGATAGAGATCTTGTAACAAACTTGTTAGTGCTTATTGCAAAAATTGCAATAAAGATCCGTTAAATTCGCTGATCACTTAATTAACTGACTGCAAAATGAAAAGAAATTTACTTCTATCTTCTTTATTGCTGGTTGCGGGTTTAACAAGTACTGCTTTTGCGCAGGAGCCTGTTGATGCTGCAATGAATGCAAAGATCCGCGAGGAAGGCCTTAACCATTCGCAAGTAATGGACATCGCCTTTAACATGACCGATGTATTAGGTCCGCGTTTAACTAACTCTCCGGGTTTAAAACGTGCGCAAGAGTGGGCTGTTAGCCGCCTTTTATCGTACGGTTTGGTTAACGCCAAGCGCGAATCATGGGGACAAAAATTTGGTAAAGGCTGGGAAGTTCAAAAGAATTATGCCGCTATCACCGTTCCTTACTACCATGCTATCATCGCTATCCCTAAAGCCTGGACAGCCGGCACTAACGGCCCTATCCGCGGCGAGGTTGTATTGGTGAAAGCTGATACCATTACCGATCTGGAAAAATACAAAGGCAAACTGGCCGGTAAGATCGTAATTATGGAAGCTGCCGGTTTAGCTCCTGAGCGTGCTATCCGCGCCGACATGGCCCGTTACTCTGATGGTCGTTTAGATACCATGAATAAAGAAGCATTTGCTCCGCCGCGTGCTTTTGGTGGTGGCGCCGGTGCTCCGGGTGGCCGTCGCGGCGCTGCAGGCGGCCAAGGCGGTAACCCTGCTATGATGGCTGCTATGCGTGCGCAAAGGATGCGCCCGATCATTGCTAACTTCCTGAAAAGCCAGAACGTAGCGGTGATCCTAAGCCAGGGCCGTGGTTCTGATGGTACCGTGTTCACTACTAATGGTGCATCTTACCGTGACACTGCTCAAATTGCAGGTGCCGAGTTAGAGACCAGCACTGAGGATTACCAACGCATTTTACGCTTGGTACGTGCAGGTCACAGCGTACAAATGGAAGCCGACATCAAAACTCAATTCTTTACAGATGAGTTAGAAGGTTACAACGTTGTTGCCGAGATCCCGGGTACTGACAAGAAATTGAAAGAGCAGATCGTAATGGTAGGCGGTCACTATGACTCTTGGCATGCAGGTACCGGTGCAACTGATAACGCTGCCGGTAGCGCTGTGATGATGGAAGCTGTACGTATCTTAAAAGCTATTGGTTACAAACCAAAACGTACTATCCGCATTGCTTTATGGAGCGGCGAGGAGCAAGGTCTGTTCGGTTCGCGCTACTATGTGGCTAATCACTTTGCCGATCGTGCCGATATGAAATTAAAGCCGGAGCACTCTAAATTATCAGCCTATTATAACCTGGATAATGGTACCGGTAAGATCCGCGGTATCTATCTGCAAGGCGATACAGCTACCCGCCCTATCTTCCAGGCTTGGTTAGCTCCTTTCAAGGATATCGGTGCATGGGCTGTAAATGCTAACAACACGGGCGGTACCGACCACCAGTCTTACGATGGTGTTGGTCTTCCGGGCTTCCAGTTCATTCAGGATGGTATGGACTATAACACCCGTACCCACCACAGTAACCAGGATACTTATGATCGCTTAGTTGAGGCTGATCTTAAACAAGCGGCTACCATTGTAGCATCATTTGTTTACCACACCTCAGAACGTAAGGATATGATCCCGCGTAAAGCGTTACCTACCCCTCCGCCGGCGCAAGCTGCAGGTGGCATGGGCAGATAATATTTCTGTATCACTAATTCACTTGAAAGAGGCATCCGCAAAACGCGGGTGCCTTTTCTGTTTTAAAGCGGTGCTGATAATAATTTGCGGCCTTCAAAAACTTTTAAGTTTTATTTGCATTATATAAACTAAATATTTAGTTTTGAATATGCGGATCAGGATATACATCCGCCAAACCAATTATACGATATGACCACGTTAAAAATTTTCCACCCAAAGATCTTTACTTGCCTTACCGTGGCAGTAATGGCATGTAGCACATTGGTACCGACGCAGGCTTTTGCACAGGTTAAAAACACCACTAAAAAAGTCCCGCCACCGCCGCCATTACCTGTCATCGATAAATTGCCGCAGTTTCCCGGCGGGCAACCTGCATTTTATACTTACCTTCAAAACAACATCAAATATCCTGATAGCGCAAAGAGGAAAAATATCAGCGGCAGGGTGCACCTAAGTTTTTTTGTGGAGACCGATGGTAACCTTAACGAGTTAACCGTATTGAGAGGCATAGGTGCGGGCTGCGATCAGGAAGCGTTGCGCGTAATGCGTAACTCGCCTAAGTGGGAGCCGTCAATAAAAAATGGCAAACCTGTAAGGGCTAAAATGACCGTGCCAATAGCGTTTACATTGGCGGGAAAGAAAAGCCCGGCTGTTAAAGCGCCCACAACCAAGCTTACAGTAAATGGTAAACAGGTGTACACCGCACCGGAGCAGTCGGCCGAATTTCCGGGTGGTATCCAGCAGTTTTACAAATATCTGGCTAAAAATATGAACTACCCTGAACTTGCCCGTAAAAATAACGTGCAGGGAAAAGTGTTTGTAACCTTTGTGATCAAAGATGATGGCAGCATCACAGATGCAAAAATAATACGGGGCATTGGATCGGGCTGCGACGAAGAAGCGCTAAGAGTACTGCTTAAAGGGCCTAAATGGAACCCGGGCATGCAAGGCGGACAAGCGATAAACCAGCAATACACCGTGCCGTTCAGTTTTAGCCTGGCAAAAGGATAATAAGATATCTGCAACCTAAACCTTATTTATCTGCCTCCCGCCTAAGGGCTGTTAGTTTATGTACAGGATAGCACTAACAGCAGAAAGGGCAGGGTGTAGAAGGCCGTTTTACCGGGATGGTAGGGCGGCCATTTTTATTATTTATCAAGCACAAAGTTTATTGGCACTGTAAATCGCTGGCGTACTAATGTGCCGTGGCGCTCGCCGGGTGCCCAACGCGGGCATTGGCTTAATATCCGCGCAGCTTCTTCGGCCATAGCGGCATCAGGTGATCTTAGGATACCGATATCGTTTACAGCCCCGTCTATCCCCACTACAAAGGTGATAAAAACCTTTCCCTGTGTACCTTTTAGCCTGGAGGACTGCGGATACCTCATGTTATTGCCAATAAAGCGGTATAGGCCTTCGATCCCCATTCTAAATTCGGGTGCCTTATCCGGCTGTGTGTAATTATGCTTGGCGCTTTGGCGGTCGGTGGATAAGCCGCTTACAAAACGCCCGTTGTCAAACTCTTCGGTATAAGTCAGTCCGGCTGCATCATTAGTACCGGTCCATGTACCGTGTTTTAGCCCGTCGGCAATAGGGCCCTGCTCAATGTCGAACAGGGCATCTTCCTCGTTCAAGAACCGCTCGGGACCTAATTTGGCGTTGCGTAGCGGCAGGTAAGTGACATAAGTACCATTCCCGTTAACTGTTAACGCTTTGCCGTCGCGGGCATTACAGGTCAGTATCCTGGTAAGGGTATTGTTGTCGGCATCATAGCTGAGTTCTTTAACAAGGTAGACTTGACCGTCGGGATAATAGATGGTCTCCATTGCCGGCTTGCGGTCTTTATAAATAATAGTTTTAAGGGGCTTGCCGGATAAGTAGTACTCCGTAAAATCTATATCAGGTACAATAAATTGGGGGTTACTGGTTTTACCTGAGCGGTAGACCTCGCCACTTGCAAATACTTCTTTAAAATCGCAAGTGCCGCTCGCCGGATCTTTTGCACTAATGCTGCAAACCAGTAGCGCACTATCCTTATTAGTAGTACGTGTTTGGTCGGCTTTTAAAAAATAGGTCTCTTGTGCCTCGCACGTTAACGATGCAAAGAGAAATAAAGTAAGGTAAAGGTTTTTCATTGTGATGTTTATTGCCGATCCTATTTGATCAGCTTATTATCATTATCGGGGAAAATGAGTATCGGCTCGTAAGCGCGGGCCTCGTCCTGCTCCATGTAAGCGTAGGACATGATGATCACCACATCGCCAACCTGAGCCAAACGTGCAGTAGCGCCGTTAAGGCATACGGTACCGGTGCCGCGTTCGCCTCTGATGACATAAGTTTCAAAGCGTGCGCCGTTGTTGTTATTAACGATCTGCACTTTCTCGTTCGGGATGATATTAGCCGCCTCGATCAGGTCCTCATCAATAGTGATGCTGCCCACATAATTCAACTCCGCCTGTGTAACCCTAACCCTGTGAAGCTTCGACTTTAATACCTCAATTATCATGGTGCAAAGGTAGTATTTTATTTAGTCGATGGTCAATAGCCAAAAGTCCGCTATCCGTAAAAAAATGCAAACCAAATTTTGACCATCAAAGTTCCGACTATGGACTATGGACTATGGACTATGGACTATGGACTATGGACTATGGACTATGGACTATGGACTATGGACTATGGACTATGGACTATGGATTAAACGATCACATTATCTATCAACCTCGTCTTGCCCACCTTTGCCGCCACCAAAGCCACTATCCTAGCCGACTTCTCGTCGGCCGGCTTCAAAGTATCGCCATCGGCAAGGGAAAGGTACTCCAGGTCCACACCTTCTTGTTTTTTGATCATCAGCGCGGCTTGCGCTCTTACCGCTTCCATTTTAGCAGGGGCAAAATTGTCTTTTAGCCAAAATAAAGCCTTTGACAGGATGAGTGCGCGTTGCCTTTCTTCGGCCGATAAATGCACATTGCGCGAACTCATCGCCAGGCCATCAGGGTCGCGCTGGATAGGGCACATAATTAGCTTTACAGGCAGGTTCAGTACACTAACCATTTTGCTGATCACTAAAAATTGCTGGTAATCTTTCTGTCCGAAGAGGGCAACATCGGGCTTAACAATGTCGAACAATTTAAAAACCACCTGGGTGACCCCTTGGTAATGACCGGGACGAAATTCGCCCTCGAGTAAAAATTCAAGCTCGCCCAGACCTAAATGCCATTGCTCATTATCGGCATACATCTCGTCCACTTCGGGATTAAAAAGTATGTCGCATCCGGCATTGGTAAGTTTCTCAATATCAGCCTCGATCGGGCGGGGGTATCGCTCAAGATCCTTAGGGTCAGTGAATTGTGTTGGGTTTACAAAGATGCTGCTTACTACAATGTCGGCATTTTGTTTAGCCAGCGCTATCAATGACAGATGCCCCTTATGCAGCGCGCCCATGGTAGGTACCAGGGCTATAGACCTGCCTTCGGCACGCAACATTCGCAGTTGCTGCAGAAGCTGTTTTTTTAGCTTAAAAAGTTTCAAATCAACTAAAATTACAAAAAGTGGGCTAAGTTGTACAATTGTTCCTAATAATGCAAACACTACTTGCAGTATCCATTGTAAATTGTTAGAATAATGCTTATATTTGCACACTCAAATTTTTTGAGTTCCATAGTAAATTTAAAAACACCGATAAAGATGGGGAAATCTAAGCTACTGTTTATAACTCATGAAATGTCTCCTTTCCTTGATATCACAAAGATCTCTGAAATAACCCGCCAGCTTCCTCAAGCTATGCAGGATAAAGGTTTCGAGATACGTATCCTGATGCCGCGTTTTGGCAATATCAACGAAAGGCGTAACCGTTTGCATGAGGTTATCCGTCTGTCAGGGATGAATATCATTATCAACGATAACGATAACCCGCTGATCATTAAGGTAGCTTCGATCCCTTCGGCACGTATGCAGGTATATTTCCTGGATAACGACGATTATTTCCAACGCAAGCATGTATTTGCCGATAAGGATGGTAAGTTTTATACCGATAACGACGAACGCATGATCTTTTTCTGCAAAGGCGCTATCGAAACGGTTAAGAAATTGGGCTGGTCGCCGGATATCGTTCACTGCCACGGCTGGATGAGCGCTTTGGTGCCTGTGTACCTGAAAACTACTTACAAGGATGATCCAACCTTTAAACACTCAAAAATAGTTTACTCTATTTACGATAAAGGTTTCACCGAGCAAATGGATGCCGAGTTTGCGAATAAGGCCATCATGAACGAGATGACCGAAGAGCACGTGGAAGCCTTTAAACCTGGCAACGCCGAGGCGCTTGATGCAGGTGCGATCAAATACTCTGACGGTATTGTTTTAGGTACTGCCGATGTAGCCGCCGAAACGTTAAATAATGTTAAAAACAGCCAAAAACCCGTTTTAGAGTTTGCCGACACCGCCGAATTCGAAAATTATTACAATTTTTACGACGAGATAACCAATGAGGAATTGGTGCAAGTAGGATAAGTTTTTTAGCGCGTATGAAATTTTTCAGAATAGACTTATTGACCCTGTTAATAAGTCTTTTTATTTTAAGTGGTTGCAAAAATCAGGATGGTATAGGCCTTGCGCCCGAACAACCTTTGAGCGGCTCGCTGTATGTGGATACCAATATCATCGTTAACACCGAAAAGGAGGATGATATTTACACCACCAGTTATATCAAGACACCTGTAGGTTTTTTAAAAGACCCCGAGTTGGGTACCACCGGGTCCGACGCAGCATTTGCGCTTAATTTGCCCGGTACCGTTGCTTACACCATCCCCACCGGAACCATCACCGTAGATTCGGCCGTATTGGTGCTGCGTTATAACGGCGATTTTTATGGCGACTCGCTTACATCAAGGTTTAAGGTTAATGTTTACCAGTTGAATGAGCGACCTTTGGTCACTAACAATTATTTTAGTAGCTACAATTGGGATTACCGTAAAAGCATACTTCTGGGTTCGCGCACGTTCAGTGCAAGGCCACGTACGCCGTTCAAAATAATGGATGTTGTTAAAGGAGGTGCCGATACGCTTAAGCGTGTACCTGCCCATATTAGGGTGCCAATAGATCCGGACTTTATTAAGAACAATTTTTTTGGGGCCGATCCATCTGTATTGTCATCTAATACATTATTCCAAAATTACATCAAAGGTTTATATGTAGCAGCCGACTCATTGCAAGCGGGCAACGGCGGCATGTATGCACTTACGCTCGACTCGAGCAGTGTGGCAGTATATTACCGGTCAAACACCGGTGGCTTGTTAGATACCGGTTTGGTGGCATTGCCGGTCGGTCACCACGCGTCGCGCATCACCCACAATTTTAGCGCGCCTGTTAAAGCTGCTTTGGCTAACAAGACCACTACCAGCAGCACGTTTTACATTCAGGGTGTTTTGGGTTTGCGTACCAGGATACAGTTCCCTAACCTGGCCGAGATCAAAGCAAAGGCAGGCGGTGATATCGTGATCAACCGTGCCGAGTTGGTGATCACACCCAATGCAGGCACAACGATTCCTTTCAGGCCGATACAAAAGATAACCATGTATGGTTTGGATCTGGCCAAGCAACGTATCCTGCTGCCCGATGCTACCGGTGCCTCGTCAACAAGTTTGGCGGATCCGCGCTTTGTTAGCGTTACAGCTTTTGGTGGGTACTATGGCGCTTATGCGCAAAGCCCTAACGAGTACCATTTTGTGATCACCGGCTTTATTCAGGATCTGATGAGCGGTAAGCTAAAAGATAACGGTACTTACCTTGGCGCGGTAGATGCAAGTAATTTTACATCGGTAGATTATTTGGCTGCACCGCAGGCCTTGGGCCGGTTGGTTGCCGCGGGGACGGTCACCGATAAAACATCGCCGAACTTTAACGGCAAAATTAAGCTGAATGTAATTTACACCAAGCTTACCAAATAAAATAAGATCCCCGCCAAGGGGATCTTTCATTTTATATACTTTTACAAAATATGACCCGGGTCTTTCGTTCCGGGTTTTATGGTTAAATAAATATCCTATCTATGTGTGGAATTGTAGGTTACATTGGGCATAGGGATGCCTATCCCATCATCATTAAAGGCTTGCACAGGCTCGAGTATCGCGGGTACGATAGCGCCGGTA
Source organism: Mucilaginibacter myungsuensis (assembly GCF_015222005.1). Taxonomy (GTDB): domain Bacteria; phylum Bacteroidota; class Bacteroidia; order Sphingobacteriales; family Sphingobacteriaceae; genus Mucilaginibacter; species Mucilaginibacter myungsuensis. Next base: position 50,075 of record NZ_JADFFL010000008.1, read on the forward strand.
TAGCCCTGATCAATAAAGACCTTAAGGTTTATAAAAAGGCCGGCAAAGTAGCTGATCTTGAAAATTTTGTTAAAGACATTAACGTTGGCGGTACCGTTGGTATGGGCCACACCCGTTGGGCCACGCACGGCGCACCAAGCGATCGTAACTCGCACCCGCATTCATCGGGCGACCGCAAGCTCACCATCATCCATAATGGCATTATCGAGAATTACGCTACGCTTAAAGAGGCCCTGCAAAGCAAAGGCCACGTCTTTAAAAGCGATACCGATACCGAGGTGCTGATCCACTTGGTAGAGGACATCCGTAACGAGACCGGCCTGGAGATAGAAGAAGCGGTGCGTATAGCCCTGAATAAAGTTGTTGGCGCTTATGCCATCGTGATCATGAGCCAGGACCATCCTGATCTGCTGATCGCGGCCCGTAAAGGCAGCCCGCTGGTGATCGGTGTGGGTAAAGGCGAATACTTTATCGCATCCGACGCGACGCCTATTGTAGAGTACACCAAAAATGTGATCTACCTTAACGATAACGAGGTGGCCTATATCCGCCGCGATGATCTGCTGGTGAAGAATATCGACAACACGGTACAGATCCCTTATATCCAAAAACTGAACCTGCAATTAGAGGCCTTAGAGAAAGGCGGCTATGATCACTTTATGTTAAAAGAGATCTACGAGCAGCCCCGCTCTATTCGCGATTGTATGCGCGGACGTATCTACCCCAACAAAGGCCTGGTGCAATTGGGCGGTATTAAGGAATACGTTGAGAAACTGAAGAATATCGACCGTATCATCATTGTAGCCTGCGGCACATCATGGCATGCCGGATTAGTGGGTGAGTACCTGATAGAGGAATATGCCCGTGTATCGGTAGAAGTTGAATATGCGTCGGAGTTCCGTTACCGCAATCCCATTATATCCGAGAAGGACCTGGTGATCGCCATCTCCCAATCGGGCGAGACGGCCGATACCATGGCCGCTATCGAGTTGGCTAAAGAGAAAGGCGCGACCATATTTGGTATCTGTAATGTGGTTGGCGCGTCTATTCCACGCATTACCCATGCCGGCGTTTACACCCACGCCGGTCCGGAGATAGGGGTGGCATCTACCAAGGCATTTACTGCCCAGGTCACCGTGTTGACCCTGATGGCTTTCTACATCGCCCAGCAACGCGGTACCATCACCCAAAGCAAATTGATAGAATACCTGACCGAGTTGGACGAGGTGCCGGCATTGGTTGAGCGTGCCCTAAAGTCGAACGATCAGATCAAAGTTATTGCCGAGAAATTTAAGGATGCAGCTAATTTCCTATTTTTAGGTCGTGGTAGCTCGTTCCCGGTGGCTTTAGAAGGGGCTTTAAAGCTTAAGGAGATATCCTACATCCACGCCGAGGGTTATCCTGCGGCCGAGATGAAACACGGCCCTATCGCCTTGATCGACGAGAATATGCCGGTGGTGTTCATCGCTACCAAACATTCATCGTACGAGAAAGTGGTGAGTAACATACAGGAAGTTAAAGCACGTGGCGGACACGTGATCGCGATCGTAAGCGAAGGCGACACGATTGTTCGTGATCTGGCCGAATACGTGATAGAGATACCGCAAACAGGCGAAGCTTTTGTGCCGCTGCTTGCCACAATTCCGCTGCAATTATTGTCTTACCATATAGCCGTTATGCGGGGTTGCAACGTGGATCAGCCGCGTAACCTGGCCAAATCGGTAACGGTAGAATAAACAATGAATCAGAAATTAGACATTGAGAATTGGAACAGGAAGGAACATTTCCTGTTCTTTAAAACCTTCGATGAACCGTATTACGGTGTAACCGTTGATGTGGATATGACCCGAGCTTATGCCCGCGCCAAAGAGTTGGGTGTATCGTTCTACATCTACTACCTGCACAAAACCCTGCAGGTGATGAACGAGTTGGACAATTTCCGTTACCGTATTGTTGGCGACGAGGTAGAGATATGCGACCGGGTAGATATGTCGGCCACCGTGCTGCGCGATGATCATACGTTCGGCTTCTCGCACTTTATTTATCACCCCGATCTGCGCGAGTTTTGCGCAGGCGTAACGGCCGAGATCGCGCGGGTGAAGTCACTGCCGGGATTGTTCACGGTGCCGCCTTTACAAAATGTGATCCACTTTTCGGCGCTGCCCTGGATCAAATACACGCATATTTCGCAAGCTACCAAGCAAGCCCATGGTGATACTTGTCCAAAGGTATCAGTAGGTAAACTGACCGAGGTTGACGGGCGCAAACTAATGCCGTATAACCTGCATGTTCATCATGGTTTGGTTGATGGCTATCACCTGGGGCAATTTTTTGAGCTGTTCCAGGGGGTGTTGGATGAGTAGTTTTATTATTAGCCACAAAGGGTTTTGTAGAGACACGATACCTCGTGTCTCCCGCCGTATAGGTCAACCTTGCAATTTGCCTTGCAAATGGGAGACACGAGGTATTGTGTCTCTACAAATTAACCGCCCTTTGTGGTTAAATAACAAGCTTAATTAAAATACTGCGCAAACTCCTTCGCAAATTCTTCCAGGCTGATGTTGCCTTTTGCAGCACCCTGCGCATCAAGGTCGCTCCATAAGATACCGGTCCGTGCAGCTACGCCCAGTTCCACGTAGTTTTTAGACATATCGGCTGAAATGCCTGCTTGCTTCAATCCGTCATATTGTTGCTCGTCGGTAAATTCTACAAAGGGTAGTTTGGGTTTGCCAATGGCTGTGCCTAATATAGCTGCTACTTCGGTCGGGGTATGTTCGCTGCTGTAAACGTATTTGACGCTTTTGCCGCTGATGGGTTGTTGTATCTCTCGGGCGATAACCGTAGCGATATCCGCAGGGTGAACAAGGATCAAACGTGTGTCCGCAGGATAATTGCTGCCAAGGATGCCTGCTTGTTTGATCAGCCCGATATTCCCTAAAAAGTTGGTGTAAAAGAACGCCGGGCGGATGAAACGGACATCTACTCCATCTAACTTATTCAACTTGTTTTCGGCATCATGCGCGCTGATGATCGGTCCGGTGCCGCTACTGTGCTGAGCGCCCACGCTGCTTAGATGAACTACCTGTTTAACGCCCGACACTTTGATGGCCGCCACATAACTATCGCTGATCTGATTGGCCGATGCCCTAAAGTCCTCGGCAAATAAATTTGGTGGTATCATAGTATAGACCGCGTCGGCACCGGTAAAGGCGTCGGTCACAAATGCGGTATCCGTTAATGAGCCGATAGCTGCTGTCGCGCCTAAGGCTTCTATTTCTTTTGCCTTATCAGCATTGCTGCTGATGATGGTTACCTGATGGCCAGCGCCGATCAATTGTGTGGCTAATGGTTTGCTGATATTACCTAATGAGCCTGTTACTGTAATTTTCATGGTTTGGAATATTTATTTGTTTTTTGTTGATGACAAAGGTATTTTTGTACTTACTTTTTTACAAGTACTTACCCTAAAGTAGGTATGAAGTTTCATGAAGATCAAAGAGAACTCCACCATACAGGCCAATAAACAGGTAGCGTTAAATGAATGTCCCGTGACATACGTGATGGAAAAGATAGGCGGCTATTGGAAACCGATCATATTGTTCCATCTGCTAAGCGGCAGCAAACGTTACAGCGAATTGAAGAAGGCGATACCCGCTATTACCGAAAAAATGCTGATCCAGCATTTAAAGCAATTGGAAGCCGATGGACTGCTTATCCGCGAGGCTAAACCCGTTGTGCCTCCCTATGTAACTTACACGCTCACAAGCGCAGGTTCGGGTTTAAAGGATGTAATGTATGCCATGGCAGATTGGGCCTTTAAACAAAAGGATCGCGATAGCTCGGTCTCGGATAAAGACCCGCAGGTTCTGTTGGATCAGGGGGCGATAGCGTAGCGGTCAACAAATCCATACCTGTCTATAGAAAACAATGATGAGAATATTATCTTTGAATAGATTAAAGCTATAACTACTATGACCCTCGTTCAATTAGAGTATGCCGTCGCCGTAGATACCTACCGTAATTTTGTACAGGCCGCCGAAAAATGTTTTGTTACCCAGCCAACCCTGAGTATGCAGTTGCAGAAGCTGGAAGACAATCTTGGCGTAAAACTATTCGATCGCAGTAAGCAACCCGTAGTGCCGACCGAGATAGGGGAGGAGATCATTGCGCAGGCACGAATCCTTTTGGCCGAGAACCAAAAGATAAGAGAGATAGTTAGCGACCGCCAAAAAGAACTATCGGGCGAGTTAAAGATCGGCATTATCCCTACCGTTGCGCCTTACCTGTTGCCGCGGATCATTACCAAATTCATCGAGAAATATCCGCTGGTAAAATTGGTAGTGTGGGAGCAAACTACTGAGCAGATCATCCAACAATTGAAATTAGGTTTGATAGATTGCGGCCTGTTATCTACCCCACTGCACGAAGCCGGGCTGACCGAGATCCCCGTTTTTTACGAGAACTTTGTGGCCTACACATCCAAAAGCAGTAAGCTGAATAAAAAGAAAAATATCAGCCCCGAAGATATTGATCTGGAAGAGATCTGGATATTGAACGAAGGCCATTGCATGCGCGAACAGGTGCTGAACATTTGTCAGCGACGCCGGTCTACACAAAATTTCCAACACTTTGAATATAACACCGGCAGCGTAGAGACGCTGAAACGCATGGTAGATCAAAACAATGGCGCCACCATCCTGCCCGAGTTAGCCTTGTCTGAATTATCCGAAAAACAACTGGATAGGGTGCGGTACTTCAAGTCGCCCGAGCCGGCGAGAGAAGTGAGCCTGGTCATCCAACGGAATTTCTTAAAACGTCGCATGATAGAGGCGCTGAAAAACGAGATAATTGATTTTGTGCCAAAGCGTATGCGCAGCCGTAAAAAGAAAGAGATAATGGAGATCTAATACGCGTGCTTACTTGCGCAAACGTATATCGCTGTAGATCGGATAATGGTCGGACAATTTTTTGCGGATAACACCATAGGTCAGTACATCAAAATGTTTACTGGCCATAATGTAGTCGATCTGGTAGTTAGGAAAATCGCCGTTATAGGTGCGCCCCAATCCCGAACCTTTCTCGCGGAAAGCATTCTTTAACCCATTGGCCATTTGGTTAACAGCGTATGACGATGGCGTGTCGTTAAAATCGCCCATAACAATATAGGGGTAAGGGCTTTCGGCCATTTTACGTCTCATTTCAGCAACTTGCTCACTTCGTTTTAAAAAGGCACGTTTCAGTTTAGCGCCTATCCTACGCGAACTCTCCACATCTGCTTTACCCTCTTTAGACACGCCGCTTAGATATTGGTAGTCCTCCGGGTCGAACCTGATGGACTGTAAATGCACGGTGTAAACCCGCAGCGTGGTATCCGGACGTTTAAGGTCGACATATAGGCAATTATTGCTTCCTTCTGCTTCGCGGCCTGATAGCCAAAGGATACCTTTATTAACGATAGGGTATTTAGAGAAAACCGCTATACCGATGCCATCATCTTTGGTCCCCATAAATGGAACATAATAGTAATGATCGGTCTTAAGCCTTTTTTTTACGGAGTCGATCATCGCATATTCTCCCCGCTTGCGCGAAAAGAATTCTTGTATGCCGATCACATCTGGTTGCTCATGTGCAATTATCTCTAATATTTCGTGACGGGTAGAGCCATCGTTATTCTCGCCGTATTTTTTAAAATTGTGCACATTGTAATTCATCACCCGCAAAACCGAACTGTCAGATCGGTTCACGGTCCGGACAGGCATCCTAAATCCGATGTTGTTATTTAAAATATTCCAGCCGGCCAATATGCCAATAGCCGATAGTAACGCCCACTTATTGCTACGGAATAGCCAATACACAACAAATAAGGCATTGGCCAGCAATATGGGAGGATAAGCTAATCCAAAAAAAGCGACGGGCCAAAACGTACGGGGATCGGTCACCGGCGCAAAATAGCCGATGATCAAGGCGATCACAGCCCCCCAATTAAGCCACAATACAAACTTGTCGAAAAAGTTGAGACCGGTTTTCTTAATGATCATGCTCGCTGGCCCGTTTTAAGGTCTCTTTATCTTGTTTGCTTAGGCTATCGTAACCGTCGGCTGATATTTTATCCAGGATACGGTCTATCTCATCCTGTTTAGGTACAGTAGAGTTGGCCCGCCAGCGTTCGGCAGCACCGCCTACGATCACCTTCATTTTAGGTTTGGATGATAGCGCGCTGGTCACGGCTTTGTTCCAGTCGTTACCGCGCTGTAGTTGTTTCATATAAATAAAACCAATGAGCACCCCGCCAAGGTGTGCCATAGCACCGCCGGCATTAGCGCCTGCTACGCCTACCACATCAATGATCACTAAAAACATGGCCACCCATTTTAAAGGTACAGCACCGATCAGCATTAAATGGATGCGGTTATCGGGCAACAAGGTAGCCGTGGCCACAACAACGGCCATTACCGATGCCGATGCGCCTACCACGGTAGATGCTGCCAATAATGATGAACCGGCAAAACCAGGCAACAGGTTGTAACCTGCCAAAAATAACGCCGCCCCCGCAAGTCCGCCTAAAAAGTAAAGCAGCAAGGTGCGTTTATAACCGAGGTAATTCTCGAACATTTGCCCAAACCAATACAACCAAAGCATATTGAACAGGATATGCAAAAAACCGGCATGCACGAACATGTAAGTAATAACCGTCCAAGGCCGGTAAAGCAGTTTGCTTAGCGATGCCGGCAAGGCCAGATATTCGTTAGCAAAAGCCATCAGCGGCTGGTAGCCAAAATAAGTAGGCAGGTTAAAAATCACAAAAACGGCAACGTTGATAGCTAATATGATCCCAAGCTTACTGCCTGACTGCATGAATTTGTAGCGGGTGTCGTTCCAGATAGTTGCCATAGCGTATTGTGTTCTCTTAAAGATAACTCAAATGCCTAAAAAAAGTTGCCGTTACTGCGGTACCCCCAAGCTTTTATTATAATAAACCCAACAATGGCGCCACCAAGGTGGGCAAAGTGAGCGACAGAATCGCCACTGTGGTTGTTAACTCCCAGCACTAATTCCAATATTACATATCCCGGCACCAAAAATTTCGCTTTAATGGGCATAGGTAAGGGGAATATGATCAGCTCCATATTGGGATATAGCATTGCAAATGCCACCAGTACGCCGAATACCGAACCGGATGCACCTACCATACTGCCATTATAAATTCCGCCCAATTTAGTGGCATTATCCATCCCGTAAGACAGGTAAGGCGCGTAGGTAGCCACATTTGATGCATCAACGTCCGGAACAAATAAATGACCGGTGATCATTTGTATCTCTACAGCTTGCACGCCCCATTGGCATAGCAACGCCCCAAAACCACTGGCGAAATAGAGTATCAGAAAGCGTTTATCGCCGATGCTTTGCTCAATGATCGGCCCGAAAGATATCAGCGCGAACATGTTGAAAGCGATATGCCACAGGCCGCCATGCATAAACATGTAACTAACGATCTGCCATAACCTAAAATTAGGCGAGCCGGGATAGTAAACGGCAAGCCACTTATCCATATCAAATACGTTGGCCGATCCCAGCGCAAAAGCGCCTACAAAAAAAACGATATTGATCATCACCAGGTTTTTTACCACCGGTGTGAGGTTTGCGAAAGGGTTTTGTATCATAGTAGTGTTAGTCCGTTTATACGGGACTATTTATCAAATCGTTCTAATAATTCGTTCATGGTAAAGGTACTGATCACGGGCTTACCATTCAAAGCTAAATTTGGCATTTGGCAGGCAAAAAGCTGATCGATCAGTACATTCATCTCTTCTAAGGATAGTACCGTTCCGCTCTTGGTGGCCGCGTTGCGGGCCAGGGCACGGGCCAGGTTATCGCGCTTATCTAACTTTAAAATGGCCATGTTGTTTTTAAAGCCCTCGAGCAGGTGCTCTAATAAAGCATGTTCGCTGGTATTGCTCAGGTCGGCAGGCACGCCATCAACAACCACAGTATTCGGTCCAAACTCGCGGATGTCGAAGCCGAGTGCGCGGATGTCAGGCAATAATTCTTTCAGCAATTCAAAGTCGCTGCCGTGCAAGGTAACCGTTTGCGGGAATAAACTTTGCTGACTAACACCCGAGTGGTTATCCAATTGTACCAGATACCGCTCGTACAGCACCCGCTCATGCGCGGCCTGCTGATCGATCAGCATAAAGCCCGATTTGATCTGCGACAGGATGAACTTATTGTGGATCTGGAACAGTTGGCGCTCGCTGGTCTTGTGTACCGGTTTATCTTCTATAGTGATGGTCTCGGTATCTACCTCCATCTCGTGCTGTACCACTTCCTCGCGTTTGCTGATCTGATACAGCGTATCCCAATTGCTCGGTATCGCATTTCTTTGATAGCTGCCGCTGCCGCCGCTGTAGCTTGGGGCAGGGGTAATGGTACCTTTATTGTTCTTCTCGAATGGATTGAACTCCGGGTTGAAAGCGATGGTTGGTGCAACGATATCCTCTACCGCCATCGGCGTGATCATGTGCTGGATGTTGTTATCTATCTCAAAATCCAAACTTGGGGTAATATTGTATTTGCCCAAGGCCCGTTTAACCGCCGATCGGATGATGGCATAGATCGCCTTATCATCCTGGTACTTGATCTCGGTCTTGGTAGGGTGCACGTTCACATCTATCCGCGACGGATCGATATCGATAAAGAGTACATATAACGGGTAGCAATCATCAGGCAGCAACTCTTCGAATGCTGCCGACACTGCATGGTTTAAATAAGCATCCTTAATAAAACGATTGTTGACAAAGAAGAACTGCTCGCCACGGGTTCGGCGGGCAAACTCGGGCTTGCCAACGTAACCGTGCAGTTTGATGATGGATGTATCTTCCTCCACCGGTACCAGGCGCTGATTATAGTTGGTACCCAGCAAATGCACTATGCGTTGTTTAAGCGTAGCGGCCGGCAGGTGAAAAACCTCCTGACCATCATGATGCATGGTAAAGAAAATATTGGGATGCGCTAATGCCACCCGTTGAAATTCATCAATGATATGGCGCGTCTCTACCGGGTTGCTCTTTAAAAAGTTGCGTCGTGCGGGTGTATTATAAAAAAGGTTTTTGACCGAGATAGAAGTGCCCGCGCTGCATTGGCAAGGCTCCTGTTTCATCACCTCAGATCCTTCGATCAATAGTATCGTACCCAACTCATCATCATGACGGCGGGTCTTTAATTCCACCTGAGCAATGGCCGCTATGGATGCCATCGCCTCACCACGGAAACCCATGGTGCGGATGCTAAAAATATCTTCGGCCTTGCGGATCTTGGATGTGGCGTGGCGTTCAAAGCACATCCGCGCGTCGGTCACGCTCATGCCGCTGCCGTTATCGATCACTTGGATCAGGGCTTTGCCGGCATCTTTCAGTATCAATTGTATCTTATCTGCCCCGGCGTCTATGGCGTTCTCTACCAGCTCTTTTACGGCCGACGCGGGGCGTTGTACAACTTCTCCCGCCGCTATTTGGTTAGCCACCGCATCAGGTAAAAGTTGTATAATATCGCTCATTAAAAAGATCCCCCTATTTCGTTTTCGATGCTAAATTAAAAATTTGAAGCCATAACTTTACGGTTTGTTAATTGTATATAGCATTACACACTACCGTGCACTTAAACTGTGCCATTGCTGATCTGATGAAGAAATTACTGCCACTATTGCTGATAGCCGCCATAACGTCGTGCAAGCAAAAAGAATACAATGCCGACCTATTGGTGAAGAACGGACTGGTTTACACCGTCAATGATAAGTTTACCACCGCCGATGCTTTTGTGGTAAATGCAGGCAAGATAGTAGCCGTTGGTAAGGCCGATAGTTTAGAAGATATCTACCACGCCAAGACCGTCATCGACGCGCAAGGCAAGCCGGTTTACCCGGGTTTTATTGATGCCCACGCCCACTTTTATAACTACGGACTTAACCTGCAAACCGCTAACCTGGTAGGCACCCAAAGTTGGGAAGCTGTTTTAGATACCGTTAACAGTTTTGCTACCCGCAACGCCGACGGCTGGATAGTTGGCCGCGGCTGGGACCAGAACGATTGGAAAGTAAAGAATTTCCCCGAAAAGACATTATTAGATTCACTTTTCCCGCTACGCCCGGTGATCCTGACCCGTATTGACGGGCATGCCGCCATTGTTAATCAGGCCGCCTTAAATATTGCTGGTGTTAAACCCGGACAGACCATCGTAGGTGGCAAAATAGAAATGATCAACGGCAAACTGACCGGTATTTTGGTTGATAACGCCGTGGGCATAGTCACCCGTAAGATACCTTCGCCAACTGAGCAAATGACACAGGACGCACTGTTAGGCGCGCAGAATAATTGCTTTGCCGTTGGCCTAACCACTGTTGATGATTGCGGGCTGGATTACCAGATGGTGAATACTATTGATCAGCTGCAACGTAAAGGATCGCTTAAGATGCGAATTTATGCGATGCTGTCCGACCGACCTGAAAATTATGATTACCTCTTTAAACGCGGCGCGTTCAAGTCGCCGGGATTAAATGTGCGAGCCTTTAAAGTATATGCCGACGGAGCTTTGGGTTCACGTGGCGCATGTCTGCTAAAAGATTACGCCGACTCGGCTAAATGGCGTGGCTTTTTACTGAGTGACCGTAAACACTTTGAAGAAGTGGCCCAAAATATCTACGATAAAGGGTTCCAAATGTGTACCCACGCCATCGGCGACTCTGCCAATCGTGCTATCCTGCAGATCTACGCTAACCTGTTAAAGGGTAAGAACGATCGCCGCTGGAGGATAGAGCATGCGCAGATCGTATCGCCCGATGATGTGAAATACTTTGCCGATAATAATATCGTGCCATCCGTACAGCCAACGCATGCTACATCAGATATGGTGTGGGCTTTGAAACGCCTGGGCGATCCGCGCATCAAAACCGCCTACGCTTATAAGGACCTGATGAACACCAACGGCTGGATCCCGCTGGGCACAGATTTCCCTGTCGAGAACATTAACCCGTTATACACGTTCTATGCAGCGGTAGTGAGAAAAGACCTTGAGGGCCGCCCTGCTAATGGTTTCCAAATGGAGAATGCGCTTTCTCGTGTTGAAGCGTTGAAGGGTATGACCATCTGGGCAGCTAAGTCTAACTTTGAAGAGGCAGAAAAAGGCAGCATCGAGGTAGGCAAATACGCCGATTTTGTGATCTTGGATCAGGACATTATGAAAGTTAAAGGTGGCGAACTACCTAACGTGAAAGTGCTAAGTACTTACGTAAATGGAGAAAAAGTGTATGAGAAAAAATAGATGGGGGCTGTTCCCTGTGGTTGGTGCGGTTTGCATCCTGTTCAATACGGCATGTGCCCAAACCCCGCATCAAACCAATCTAAAATTTATAAAAGACCAGCAAACGGTGGCCAACACTACGGTGCTGCTCAACAACAAGCAATTCCAGATCCCTATCCGCGATCTGGCCAATGTTAAATTTGCCAGTGTCCATTTTCAATATCAGTTCGCTGCCCAATTTGATAGCTTGCTAAACAAATATGCCAAGGTAGATGCCATTAACGGCTCCGTCTACACCGGCCTGAAAAATATCGACAATCTGTCCGACGACCTGAAGATGTATAATACCATCATCCTGTCGTTAACGGATGTTGACCTGGACAACCCGGCTTTGGTCAATTACATCGTCAGCACGCAAAAGATCAAAAATTTGGTGCTGGTGGTATCGGGCAGTGGCAGCGCTTTGGCTAAGTTGGATGCTGTGGATGCGCCGATCATCTGGACCGAGCGTGCTAATGCGGTATCGGCCCAATACGTTGCCCAGGCAGTATTCGGCGGGGTATCCATCACTCAAACTTTGCCAAGGACATTCTCACCTAAGTACACCGCGCAAACCGGTTCGATAACTAACAAGACCCGCCTGCAATATACCGTACCGGAAGAGGCCGGTATCAATGCCGAGAATTTAGCCGGAATAGATAAAATAGCTGCCGAAGCCATCCGCGAACGCGCCACACCCGGTTGTGTAGTATTGGTAGCTAAAGACGGCAAAGTGATCTTTAACAAAGCCTACGGTTATCATACTTACGACAAGGTAGATCCTGATAAGGTCACTGATATCTTCGACCTGGCATCCATCACCAAAGTGGGCGCTACTACCATGGAAGCTATGCGACTATACGAGCAGGGCAAACTTGGCCTGGACAGCACCATCGGTACTTACATTGCCACCGCCCGCAAAAGCGATAAAAGCGATCTGAAGATCCGCGAACTGTTAACGCACCAAGCCGGACTGATCCCTGACGTACGCACCTGGGAAGACCTGAAACCGGCAGACATGCGCCCGGATTCATCAGCCGATTTCCCGACCAAGATCGCGGCAAACTTGTTCCTGCGTAAAAACTATTTCCGCGATGTTACCTGGCCTAAAATGCTGGTATCGCCATTGCGTACACGTGGCAAGTATGTATACAGCGACGTGAGCATGTATATTGTTAAAGAGATAGAAGAGACCATTACCGCGACCCCGCTTAATGTTTATACCCAAAAGAATTTCTATGATCCGCTGGGCATGCAAGGTGCGGGTTTCCAACCGCTATATCGTTTCCCTAAGGACCGTATCATCCCGACCGAGAATGACGCCACCTTCCGCAAGCAACTGCTGGTGGGTTATGTGCATGATCAGGGAGCGGGTATGCTAGCCGGTGTGTCTGGTCATGCAGGATTGTTCGCAACAGCAAACGACCTTGCTATCCTTTATCAAATGATATTGAACAAAGGCAGCTACGGCGGTACCCAATATTTTAAACCCGAAACGGTAGACCTTTTCACGGCCAAGCAATCGGCTGTTAGTCGCCGTGGTTTAGGTTTCGACAGATGGGACCCTGAGGTAAGCAAAAAATACCCGTCCGAATTGGCCAGTCCGGAAACCTTTGGGCATACAGGTTACACCGGCACCTGCTTTTGGGTAGATGCCAAACGTGGCTTGGTCTATGTATTTTTATCCAACAGGGTTAATCCCAAGGTGAGCGAGAAATTATCCGGATTATCCATTCGGGGCCGCATACAGGATGTGGCGATCAGTGCAATAGAAAAGGGGCTTAAATAAGCCCCTTTTTTTGTGTTTAGCCGGATTACCCCTTATTAACGCCAGTGCTTTAGCAGGGACAGTGGGTCTTCCCCTAAATTAGGGGAAAGCAGCGGCAGTGCGCTTTGCAATTGTTGATAGGACGTAAGCTCACGCCGAATTACCCCTTATTAACGCCAGTTCTTTAGCAGGGACAGCGGTCTTCCCCTAAATTAGGGGAAAGCAGCGGCAGTGCACTTTGCAGTTGCTTTGATAAGGGGTATTAACCGGCTTTACCGGTCACCCTATCACTTCTTCCTCACCCAATCCATCGTATCATCATTCTTGCTGTTGAACAGGAATGTGAAGGCCGTTTGCACGGTAGAAAAATCGGCATCGGTGGTGGTAGATGGTTCGGTCATGGCGCTGCGTAGCATGTAAACGCCCTCGCGCGATGTGATCACGGCAAATTCGCCCTTCTCGTTAGTGCTTACATGATCTACATAAACGTTACCGCTTGGTACCTTTACATATACATCCACATTGGCGGCGCGTTGGGGTTTGCCTTTAAAAAGCAGGGTGCCAACTATCTCGTCGCCGTAATTCATTTTATAAGGGTTCTTTTTCAGGGTGATCTCAAACTCGTGACCTAATTGCTTTTCAAAGTCGTTGCCTGTAGGTTTGTCAACCATGATCATGGTCTTTAAAAAGGTGGTCTTTTTTTCTTTAAAGGTAGATTGGTTGCTGTTGCCCACCGTTTCGGCCAGTTTGATCATGCCGTCCTCGGCCAGGCGTTTGCTGTAATCTTCGCGCTCCACACTGTTCACAGGTCCTCGGCGCACCATCTCTATCAGCGACAGGCCGATCGTGTTCATCGGGTTAACAAAAACAGGCGAGGCGCTGTCTTTAGCGGCCGGTTTAAGGTCGGTCTTTTTGCCGCCGATGTACCAGTTGAATTTTTCGGTAGCGGTAGAGTCGTATTTAAATTCGTCGATATCCTTGAACTGGTCGCCGCTGAGCAGGTAGATGTCCAGCTTATCGCCTTTGTGTACAAAATACTTTTGAGCGGCCAGATAGGTATCCTGTGCTTTTGCCGATACCGCAACTAAAAACAAGGCAAAAAAGGGTAGCAGAACTTTAAATTTCATGTTAATACTAATAACGTACAGAATTGCTCCAAACATACAAAGTTTTAAAAGATCATTAACTTAGCTGTGATGATCTTCGATAAAAAAAATCTCGATACCAACACTTTATTGGCGTTTTATAAGGCTTTACTATGGCCGCGCACTATCGAAGAGAAAATGCTGATCCTTTTACGGCAGGGCCGCATAGGTAAATGGTTCTCGGGGATAGGGCAGGAGGCCATTGCCGTGGGTGCTACTTTGGCCATGCAAAAAGATGAATACATTTTGCCTATGCACCGCAACCTGGGTGTGTTCACCACGCGCGGTATGTCGCTTACTAAACTAATGGCGCAATGGCAGGGAAAGGAGACCGGCTTCACTAAAGGCCGCGACCGCTCTTTCCACTTCGGGTCGCAGGAGCACAAGATCATTGGCATGATATCGCACCTTGGCCCGCAAATGGCGCTGGCAGATGGTATCGCTTTGGCCGATCTATTGTCGAAACGAAAGAAAGCGACGTTAGTGTTTACGGGAGAGGGCGCTACCAGTCAGGGCGATTTCCATGAGGCGGTCAATATCGCCGCGGTGTGGAATTTGCCGGTGATATTTTTGATCGAGAATAACGGTTACGCGCTATCGACACCGACGAACGAACAATACAAAACCACCAGCCTGGCCGGTAAAGCGGCAGGCTATGGCATAGAGGGCAGGGTGGTAGATGGCAACAACGTACTTGACGTTTATCACACTGTAAAAGAATTGGCTGAAAGCATGCGCCGCGACCCAAGGCCCGTGATATTGGAGTGCATCACCTTTAGGATGCGCGGGCACGAAGAAGCTTCGGGGGTGAAATATGTGCCGCCACAACTTATTGCTGATTGGGCGGCTAAAGACCCCGTTAAAAATTTTGAGGACTACCTGATCCGCGAAGGCATCTTGCGCGAGGATTGGGTGCCTTACCTTAAAAATGAGTTTGGCCCGGCGATAGAACAGCAGGTAGAGGCAGCTTTTAAAGAACTTGAACCTACTCCAGACGCCGAACGCGAAGCGGCCGATATGTACAAGCCATTTGCCTTGCCGGCCGTAAAGCCACCATCGCACTATGCCAATAAGCGTTTTATTGATGCCATTAGCGATGCCTTGCGCATGAGCATGTACAAATACCCCAACCTGGTACTGATGGGGCAGGACATTGCGGAATACGGTGGTGCATTTAAGATCACCGAAGGGTTTGTTGAGGTGTTCGGTCGCGGGCGGGTCCGCAATACGCCGCTGTGCGAGTCGGCGGTTGTGGGTGCTGCAATGGGGCTGTCGTTGAACGGCTACAAGGCCGTGATGGAAATGCAGTTTGCCGATTTTGTAAGCACAGGTTTTAACCAGATCGTAAATAATTTGGCCAAGACCTATTACCGATGGGAGCAAAATGTGGATGTGGTGATCCGCATGCCGACGGGCGCGGGGACAGGAGCGGGACCGTTCCACTCGCAAAGTAACGAGGCGTGGTTCACTAAAACACCCGGACTGAAAGTGGTTTACCCCGCTTTCCCTGCCGATGCCAAGGGCCTGCTAATGGCCGCCATTGCCGACCCTAACCCGGTAATGTATTTTGAGCACAAATACCTGTACCGAAGCATCACCGGCGATGTGCCCGATGACGACTATTACATAGAGATAGGCAAAGCCAACATCGTTAAACAAGGATCCCGGGCCACCATCATCACCTACGGGTTGGGCGTGCATTGGGCCTTGGAATATACTGACAAGCACCCTGACCTATCTATCGAACTGGTAGACCTGCGCAGCCTGCAGCCCTGGGACAAAGAAACGGTGGAAGCCAGCGTACGCAAGACCGGCCGTGCACTTATCCTGCACGAAGATACTTTAACCAGCGGCTTCGGCGCCGAAATAGCCGCTCATATTGCCGAACATTGCTTTTCCAGTCTGGATGCCCCGGTGATGCGTTGTGCAAGCTTAGACACCGCCATCCCCATGAGCCGCGCTTTAGAGGACGACTTTTTAGCGAAGGCGAGATTGGAAGAGGCGATGGGGAGGTTGTTGGGGTATTGATGAAGGCGATAGCTGTAAGAATACATTAATAGCTCATTGTCAAAGCTTAAATATTAGGTACTATTGTCGCAAAAGTATGTTCACAGGCATATTGCGTCAAAGTCTCATTTTTTTAGGTTAAATAATTGATAGTAAGGC
The DNA here is from genome assembly GCF_015222005.1 of Mucilaginibacter myungsuensis. GTDB lineage: Bacteria > Bacteroidota > Bacteroidia > Sphingobacteriales > Sphingobacteriaceae > Mucilaginibacter > Mucilaginibacter myungsuensis. Next base: position 66,485 of record NZ_JADFFL010000008.1, read on the forward strand.
TGTTGTGGCACCTCTCAATTTGCCTGATGTTCACGGCTCTGTAAAATAGCCTTGATATTGAGTGTGTTACACTTGTTGGGTGCCTCGTGTTCACGCGTGAACATGTGGCGTGTTTAGCGATCGGATGTCTTTCGGGTAGTAAGTTTTAACAGGCCCAAAAAAGCCCCGCGATGTGTTCGCGGGGCTTGGATATTATCGTTAGATAAAATTCTATTGCAGGTTTATATTTAATTTGGTTGCGTAGTTTTTGTACTGGGCCATATACTTATCGGCCAGTGCATCTTGATGGAAGGCTTTGGCAGTACGGATCTGGTTGCCCAGTACCTCAATGCTTATCTCAATATTCTCGTTATCTACCTGCTCTGATGCCTGGGTAGCTTTTACCGAGTAATCTAACAGGTTAACCACAACATCGTTCACCTCTTTAGACCATTTGGCGGCCAACTTATCAGCACCTGCACGGTAAGCAGTTTGCGCTAAAAACTCTTTAGAGTAGGCCACTGCCGGATAAGGGGTAAGGTTAGGCATCTCCGCATCAAATTTAGCCAATGCTTTTTGGGCCAGGTCGGTCCTGCCTTCTTTGATCAGGTGATCGGCCAGCAGTAGGAACTGTTTCAAGATGATCGGGTAGAACATCGTTAGCGACTCGTGATCCAAAAACTTAGCGTGTTTAAAGTTACCGAATTTAAACTTGGTCATCATGTTGTTATACATGGCCATCGTATTGGTAGCCTCTAACGGACGGTTGACCGCGGTATCGATAGGGATAGGCAATAAATGATATGTAAAACCTTCGTTGTACATATAGTTATCCAGGCCCATCATGTTGTCGCTACCAACAGTTATGGTAAAGTAAACCGGGCGTTTAAAGTTGTTATGCGATAGAATGTCCATCATGGCCAGGTTATCCTTGGTTACGTAGTTAGAGCGGTATTTCCACTCCATAATAGCCGGGATCTTCGCTTTATCTGCCGCAGGTATCACGCCGTCTTTCACTAACTGATCGGCGTTCAGCGTCATCTTCAGGTTTTTGGTAGGCAGGTAGTTCATTTCGGGTGCACCCTCAAACAACTGCTCTTTTACGGCATTGTCATCAGAAGTGATAAAATCGAACACATCTTTAAGCTCTGTCGAACCGGCTATGTTGCGATCTGCAAAGTAGGTCACATCGCGCACACCAGCTTGGAATTTCTCGTTAGGCATGGTGATCGGCAATGGGGCCGATTCGTTCATTTTTTGTTTCATCTGGCGGATGTACCAATCGGTACCCAGTAAGCTAAGGTTAACAATGCGGATATCCGGGCGGACATTCTCTACCTCTTGTGCGTACCACAGCGGATAAGTATCGTTATCGCCATAGGTGAACAGGATAGCATCCTTAGCGCACGAGTTAAGGTAATTGCTGGCCATATCGCGCGGGGTGTATTTGGTAGAGCGGTCGTGGTCATCCCATTCCTGGCTGGCCATTAGTATTGGCGCTGCCAATAAACATACTACGGTAGCTAAGATAGCGCCCATTTTAGGGTTGATCTTTTTGCTCAGGAATTCGGCTATGGCCAATACGCCTAAACCTATCCAGATCGCAAAGGCATAGAAAGAGCCTGCGTAAGCATAATCACGCTCGCGTGGTTGCAATGGATCCTGGTTAAGGTAAAGCACAATGGCCAAACCTGTAAAGAAGAACAGCAAGCCCACAATACCGGCATCTTTTTGCCTGCGCATAAAGTGGAATACCGCACCGATCAAACCAATGATCAGCGGTAGGCCATACATCTTGTTGAACGCTTTACTATCCGTAACAGTATAAGGATACGCCTTGCCACCTTTTAACGGGTTGGCCCAGTTACCATCTATACTGCCGCTGCTGTTCTGGCCATCCATCTCGTTAGTACGGCCCACAAAATTCCAAAGAAAGTAGCGGGTGTACATTTGATTGATCTGCCAGCTCAGGAAGAAGCCAAGGTTGGTAGCCAGTGTTGGCCTTTCATCTGGGCCTAACTGCATCCATTGCCTGTAAAAACGTGCACGCTCTTCCTTGTGCATCCGCGGGAATATGGTGTTATGATCGTAAGTTGTTTTTTGTTTATGACCGGCTATCTCGTATTTATCTTTGCCACGGCGATAGATCGCAGCGCCCTCTTCGCCGCTTGATTCGGGCTTGGCGTCAAAATAAGGGCCGTATAATAAAGGCGTATCGCCATATTGATCACGGTTAAGGTAGCTGTTCAGGGTGAAAGCATCTTGCGGATCGCTATTGTTCAGGTTGGTACCTGCTTTAGCGCGGATCACCAGCATTACAAAGGAGCTGTAACCGAACAAGATCATCATCACGCTCACTAATGCCATATTCAGGATATAGCGTTTTTGGCGGATCTTGACCACGTATTCTAACACTGCCAACGCGATAGCGCATACCACAAATGCCAGTATGCCGTTGCCTGCGCTGCTTGCGCCTGCACTTAAAGTAGCCAGTAATACCAATATGCCTGCAGCTGCGATAATGTATGCTGTGACCGGTTTAATAGTATAATAAACGCCAAGCACTAACGCCACTATCAGTAACAGGTAAAATAACACCGCGCCGCTGCCGAAGCCGAATCCTAACGAATTAACGAACAGCAGATCCAGGAATGCCGCGCCCTTTACCGAGAACTGGATCACTCCCCAAAGCACGATACCCAGTACAATTACACCCAGTACAAATGACCATATGGTACCGGCGGCAGTGGTCTCTTTTGAGCGACGGAAGTAGATCAGCACCGCGATAGCCGGGATAACCAGCAAGTTAAGTAAGTGGATACCTATAGATAAGCCCATGATGTAGGCGATGAATATCAACCAGCGATCGGCATATGGCTCATCGGCGTGGGCTTCCCATTTCAAGATGGCCCAGAAAACGATGGCGGTACATAGCGATGATTCTGCGTAAACCTCGGATTCGACAGCCGAGAACCAGAAAGTATCAGACCAGCTATAAGCCAAAGCGCCAACCAAACCTGCACCTATTATCAGGATAGTATTGGTCAGGTTAAGATCACCTTCTTTTTTGATCAAGATCTTTTTTGCCAAGGCCGTGATGCTCCAAAACAGGAACAAAATGGTGGCCGCGCTGGCCATGGCCGATGCCATGTTGCTCCAATAAGCTACCTTGTGGATATCGCCCATTGATAACAGCGAGAACGCTTTACCAATGATGGTGAATAAAGGCGCACCCGGTTGGTGAGCTACCTGCAAACGGTAGATACAGGCGATAAACTCACCGCAATCCCAAAAACTTGCAGAAGGTTCGAGCGTGAGGGTGTAGGTCACCGCCGCGATAAGGAAGGCCAGCCAGCCAAAAATGTTATTGATCTTAGCGTAATTCATGTCGAAGTTTACTATATAAGTGCTGTTTTAGTTGGCCGAAATTAGTAAAACATCCGGCATGTTTTATTATAAGGCAAAGAGTTTAACATAATTTAACGAGTGAAAGCGCGTTACGCGCGGGGGGAGTGCTGATAGATCAGGTTAATAGACAGCCGCTCATCCACAAACCCGATAGTAGCGGAAAGCCCCGACCAAAGGGAGGGCTTGCAGTGGATAGCGGGAACAAACTTTGATCAGTGCACCGGCATTGCTTTTCAAAAATAAACTTATCTTGTTGCGTCAAAAACCCACAATTAAATAATGACAGCAACCAGCCACCCCGACGATCTTCAGGAAACACCGACACGCTTACAGTCTTTAGATGCCCTGCGCGGCTTTGATATGGTTTGGATAATGGGGCTGGAGCCCGTTTTTCATGAGCTGGCTAAAGCTACTCACTGGCCGGTATTTGAATGGATGTCGACCCAGCTGATCCACCCGGATTGGAATGGTTTTAGGTTTTACGATCTTATCTTTCCGCTGTTCCTGTTTATGGCGGGAGTGTCGACGCCGTTCTCTGTTGGCAGCGCTTTGCAAAAAGGTGTATCGCGCAATAAGCTTTTATTGAGAGTGGTCAAACGTGGGTTGATCTTGGTTTTGCTCGGTATCATCTATAATAACGATGGACTACATCTAACGCCTATATCCGAACTGCGTTTCGGATCGGTATTAGGACGCATTGGTTTAGCATATATGTTTGCCGGCATTGTTTACCTGTACGCGGCCGAGCGGTGGCTGATCTTTTGGTTCTGGTCCTTCATCATTGGTTATTGGTTGATACTCATGTTTGGTTCAGCACCAGGCTTTCCGGCCGGCGATCTTACCATGGCGGGTAATTTTGCCTCTTATGCGGACAGATGCCTGATGCCGGGCAAGTTATATTTAGGGATACACGATCCGGAAGGGTTATTCTCAACCATCCCGGCGATCAGCACGGGATTATTAGGTATCCTCACCGGACTTACGCTTAAAAAGACCGGCTTGCCACAAATGAAGAAAGTTTGGCGGATGGTGATGGTAGGTGTGATCTTGATCGCATTGGCCTGGATATGGAATTTAGTTTTCCCTATCAATAAGAACTTGTGGACAAGCTCCTTTGTGCTGAACGTTGGTGGCATCAGTTTGTTGCTGATGGCGCTGTTCTACTACATTATTGATGTGAAGGGCTACACCAAATGGGCTTTCTTTTTTAAAGTGATCGGTATGAATTCGATCCTGATCTACATGATAAAAAAGTTTATCGACTTTAACTTTGCCAACTCAGCGCTGTTCGGTTGGTTGCATCAATTGCTGGGCGGGCCTTTTAATTTAGTGGTGGCGGCCTGCACATACCTGCTCATTAAGTGGATGTTTTTGTATTTCATGTATCAAAAGAAGGTGTTTTTGCGGGTGTGACGGATAGATGATGAAAAAAGTTTAAGAGGCCCTTCGAATAGAAATTCCTCTTAAACAGGCAGATATATTGACGTCATTTTGTGGTCAAAACAAAACTTTAAATTTTTTTAAAATTCAATTTTGAGATTAAAAATATCGCCGTATATTTGCAATCCAATTCGGGAGGTAACTCTCGGTAGTGGATTGCCTGATAGTATAATGGTAGTACGACGGTTTTTGGTACCGTTTGTCTAGGTTCGAATCCTGGTCGGGCAACTAAAAAATTTCGGACCTCGGATGTTCAATTTTGGATTTATATCCTTGAGCATTAGAGGTCCGAAATTGTTTAAACAGGTTGTGTATAGTCAAGCAGGGTAACATCCGACATCAAAATGCCTTTACAATTCAACACGGTCAAATTATTCTCAGGTTCAGGCTCAGAAGAGCTTGCTGCAAAAATTGCTGAAAAATATGGCCGCGAGTTAGGCGATGTAGCGATATCGCGCTTTAGCGATGGCGAATACCAGCCACACTTTAATGAATCGGTACGGGGTTGCGATGTGTTTTTGATACAGAGCACTAACCCGCCGGTCGATAACCTGATGGAACTGTTGATGATGACCGACGCGGCCCGCCGTGCTTCGGCACATTATGTTACTGCGGTCATCCCTTATTTTGGTTTGGCTCGTCAGGACAGGAAAGATAAGCCACGTGTGGCTATCGGATCAAAACTGGTGGCTAATATATTAGTTGCGGCAGGTATCAACCGTGTTATGACGATGGACCTGCATGCTGCACAGATACAAGGGTTTTTCGACATCCCGGTAGATCACCTGGATGCATCGATCATCTTTGTACCATATATTAAGAGCTTAAGATTGGCTAACCTGACCATCGCTTCGCCGGATATGGGCGGATCGTACAGAGCACGTACTTTTGCCAAGTTCTTTAACGCCGAAGTGGTTATCTGCGATAAACGCCGTAAACGTGCTAACGAGATTGAGTCGATGACGGTGATCGGTGATGTGGTCGGTCAGGACATTGTACTGATCGATGATATTTGCGATACGGCCGGTACGCTTTCAAAAGCAGCTGGTTTGATCATGGATAAAGGCGCGAATAGCGTCCGCGCGGTTTGTACCCATGCTTTATTATCGGGCAAGGCTTACGAGACGATCGAAAATTCGGTACTGACCGAACTGATCGTTACTGACACCATCCCGTTGAAAGGACAGAGTGACAAAATAAAACAACTATCAACAGCCGAGCTGTTCGCCGCTGCTATCACTAACGTGAACGAGCACGGGTCGATCAGTCAATTGTTTAAGGTAGACTAAAGGTTCATGGTTCATTGTTGATGGTTCATGGTAACCTCAATTTGAATTATGAGCGCTAAATAAGAGTTTATGGTAAGTAAGATCAATTAGAACAAGGATCTATGGCCCGTGAAGTAACAATAAACAAAAAAAAATGAAATCAATTGCTATTAGCGGTTCTCTAAGAGAGAACGTAGGGAAAAGGGATGCTAAGGAGCTGCGTTACCAAGGTTTGGTACCTGCTGTTCTTTACGGAGGGCCTACACAAAGCCACTTCGCAGTATCTGCAGCTGATCTGAGACCGGCGGTTTACACGCCTAATGTTCACTTTATTGACCTGGACATTGCCGGTGCAAAATCACAAGCTATCATTAAAGATCTTCAGTTCCACCCGTTGACAGAGCAGATCCTGCACGTTGACTTTTTGCTGTTGGACGAAGCAAAGCCAGTTACTATCGAGATCCCTATCACTTTGACCGGTACTTCGCCAGGTGTTAAAATGGGTGGTAAATTAGTGCAAAAACTACGTAAATTACGTGTTAAAGCATTACCTAAAGATCACTTAGACACTATCGAAGTTAGCATCGAAGGTTTAGAGGTAGGTAAATCTGTACGTGTACGTGAGGTCAGCGTGGAGAACTTGACCATCACTAACACTCCTGAAGATACTATCCTTTCTATCACCACTTCACGTGCATTGCGTCAAGCAGAGCAAGAAGCAGCTAAAGGCGGTAAAAAGTAATCAGTACTTTACTGAGGTAAGAAAAGCGATGGGTTTAGGCTCATCGCTTTTTTTGTTTTATAGGAACGGTTTTTGTAATTTTATATCAAATAGTATTAGCCATGACACTGACGGTAGAACTTCCTGATGATGCTAAAGATGTAATGACAGTTATCTCTAATTTGATAAAAGAGGCTGGAGGAAGTGTGTCTGTCGAAAATGATGACGACCTTACTCAAGAGGAGTTTGAGTTGTTGCAAGAGTCTTTCCGTGAAGTACTTCAAATTAAAAAAGGATTGATCAAACCAATACCAGCTTCTGAACTTTGGAATGACTAATCAAGTATTCATCTCAAAAGCTTTCAAACGAGAAGCTAAGAGACTCCTTAAGAAATACATTACCCTTAAAATATCTGTAGATCAGCTGATCAGTGAATTGACCACTGATCCTTACAAAGGCGTGCCGTATGGGGCTGGTATTTATAAGATCCGTTTGGCTGATGCAAGCAAAGGTAAAGGAAAAAGCGGCTCATTTAGGGTTCTTTACTTCCAGATCTTAAAAACGGAGAGCGGTACCGATGTATTGTTAATGTATATATACGATAAGTCAGAAAGGTCAACTGTAACAAAAGCAGATGCCTTAAAGAAGCTGAAAAGTATTTTAGAGGAAGAAGGGTTTTAAAAACGCGGATCCGATGATAAAAGCGATGGGTTTAGGCTCATCGCTTTTTTTGTATAATTGCAATTCGAAAATGGCTCCCCTTTAGGGGCTGGGGGTTTATGAAATATCTGATAGTAGGTTTAGGGAACATCGGCAGCGAATACGCCGATACGCGGCACAATGCTGGTTTTATGGTGCTGGATCGTTTGGCTAAAGAAGAAGGCTTGCAGTTCAGTAATATGCGCTTGGCTTATTATACCGAAATGAAGTATAAAGGCCGTGCCTTGCACCTCATCAAACCAACCACCTACATGAACCTAAGCGGCAAAGCGCTTAACCATTGGATGAAGGATCTGAAGATCCCTTTAGAGAATGTATTGGTCATTGTCGACGAGATCGCCATCCCATTCGGCAAATTGCGCCTGAAACCCAAAGGCAGCGCCGCAGGTCATAATGGTTTAAAGCATATCGAAATGACCTTGGGTACCGACCAATACTCCCGCTTGCGTTTTGGGGTAGGGGATAATTACCCTAAGGGCCGTCAGGTCGACTACGTGTTAAGCGGGTTCGACGATGACGAACTACCTGCCATCCCCGGTATGATCGACCGCTCGATAGAGATCATTAAAAGCTTCGCGACCATCGGCACAGAGTTGACCATGACGAAGTTCAATAATAAATAAAAGCTTTTCGTTAAGCCGCCCGATGATCATCGAGGCGGCTTTTTTGTGCCCTATTGGTCTGTCAGTATGCTAATTATAGGTTTTAACACCTATTTCCTCTATAATTTCGCTGTTACATATCCTTATTTAGACTAATTCTTATTAACTTCGTGCGCTCTTAAAATTTATCAACATCAATTAGTGATATGAAACGAATACTTACTGCAATTACAATGGTGTTAGCGCTGGGGGCACAAGCTCAGCAGCAAACTAACACCCTGCTCGAATCAACTTTTTGGCAAGGCAAACCCGAGGTAGAGGCTGTTAAAGCCGAGATCGCAAAGGGCGCAGATCCATCGCAACTGAATGCTAACGCATTCGATCCTGTTGTTTTGGCTATCAATGCTTCAGCACCAAATGCTACCGTTAAATATCTGATCGATCAAAAAGGTAACGATGTATCCAAATTGACCCATGATGGCCGTATCTACCTGCACTGGGCTGCTTATCGTGGCAATACCGAGATCATGGAATATGTGATCGGCAAAGGTTCAAAACTAAGCTTTGTGGATTCGCATGGTGCTACACCTTTAACTTTCGCCGCTGGTGCGGGCGTGACCAACACCGCTGCTTACGATCTGTTGGCCAGCAAAGGTGTCGACCTAAAGAAAGAAGTGAACAGCGAAGGTGCAAACGTATTATTATTAGCTATCAGCAACGATAAAGACCTTAAATTGACCGATTATTTCGTCAGCAAAGGTCTGGATATTAAAAGTGTAGACAAAGCCGGTAACAACGCTTTTAACTACGCCGCCCGTGGTGGTAACGTAGAGCAAATGAAAGCATTGGTTAAGCGTGGTGTTACCGTCCCTGCAACGGCTATGATCCTGGCTGCCCAAAGCGGTGGTGCCCGTCGAGGTGGTCCCGCTGTTCCGGAGACTGTGGCTGACCCGCTGGCGATCTACCAATTTTTAGATGGTGCCGGAGCTAAAGCTAACGCGGTGAACAAGACCGGTCAAAATGCTTTACATTACATTGTACGTAAGCCTAACCAGTTAGCTGTGATCAACTACTTCCTGGCTAAAGGTGCCGACATTAACCTGGCCGATGAAGATGGCAACACACCGTTCATCATTGCCGCTGCAAGCAGCCGTGACAAAGAACTGATCGACTTTTTGGCATCTAAAGTGAAGAACATCAACCAAGCCAATAAAGAAGGCTTAACAGCTTTAACTATGGCTGCCCGCAGCAACACGCCTGAGATGATCACCCTGTTGTTGAACAAAGGTGCTGATGCTAAGGTGTTAGATACTAAAGGCAATAACCTGGCTTATTACCTGATAGATGCTTACCGCCCGCCAGTGGCCGGCAGAGGTGGCATGCAAGCCCCGGCTGGTCCCGGTCCGGAGGACGTATTGGCTACTAAACTGCAATTATTGAAAGACAAAGGTTTGAACATCACTGCTCCGCAAGCAGGTGGCAACACCTTATTCCACGTTGCGGTCCTTAAAAACAATGTAGACCTGTTAAAACGGATCCAGGAAATGGGTGTAGACGTGAACGCTAAAAATAAAGAAGGCATCACCCCATTGCACAAAGCGGCTATGATCGCTAAGGACGACGTGTTGTTGAAATATCTATTATCTATCGGTGCTAAAAAAGAGGTTGGTACCAGCTTCAAAGAGACCGCCTTTGATCTTGCTACCGAGAACGAGGCCCTGACCAAAAAACAAGTTTCTGTTACTTTCTTAAAATAATATCAATGAACCGCTTTTTTAAAGTAAGCTTACTATTAATGGCCCTGATCTTTGCCGCAAGCACCAGATCATCTGCCCAAACTACCAAATACAAATGCATGATCCAGATGACCAACTACATGGGCGACGGCGCTTACATAGTGATATCACTGGTTGACCCTAAAGGCGAATACGAAAAGACCCTGTACGTTTTAGGCGACGACAAAAAATGGTATAAAAGCATGAAGGAGTGGTACAAGTTCCACACCAAAAAGCCAAGTAACCTGAGCGCTATTACCGGTGCATCTGTTACCGGCGGCGACCGCAGCGTTAACACCATTGAGATAGAGACCGCGAAACTGAACGCGGGTTACACCCTAAGGTTCGAGAGCGCGGTTGAGGACAAACCTTATCACATTAAAGATGTGGAGATCCCACTGACCACTGAAGCCCTTGGCGCTAAGACCGACGGCGACAAAGGTTACATCCGTTATGTGCGCTTCAGCGCTAACTAATTTTATCTATGACGATATCCGTATGGAGATACAGCCACTTAGCACTGGCTGTATCTTCTTTCCTTTTTATAGCGTTGGCGGCTATCACGGGTTTTATCCTGGCCTTTAAGCCCGTCAGCGAAAAGATGCCCGCCTACCGAGCCAAAGAATTTGACAAGGTCACCCTTGCGCAAGCGCTCCCTGCACTGCGCAAAGCATATCCCGGCGCTACCGATATTACGGTGGATGCCAATCAGTTCGTTACCCTTAAAGGTACTGATGCTGATAACAAAAAGATAAACGCTTATGTTGATCCCACTACCGGCAAGATTTTAGGCAATATACCACCAACGAATGAGTTCTTTCAATGGACAACCAGCTTGCACCGCTCGCTGTTCCTGCACGAATTAGGTCGTGGTTTTATGGGTGTGACGGCTTTCTTGTTGATGCTGATCGCCGTATCGGGTACGGTGCTGATCATCCAGCGGCAACAGGGTGTTAAGCATTTTTTCAAAAAGATCGTAAACGAAAACTTCGCGCAATACTGGCATGTGGTACTGGGCCGTTTAATGCTGATCCCCATCATACTGATATCGTTAACAGGCACTTATTTATCGTTGTCTCGTTTCCACATCATCCCCGAGTTTAAGGCGAAGCACAATGTGGATATCGACAACATTAAAGAAGACCCGCAGATAAAACCTGCTGAGTTCCCGATATTTAAACAAACGCTTTTAGCGGACGTGCAATCGGTAGAATTCCCGTTCTCTGATTTCCCGGAGGATCATTATAAACTGAAACTGAAAGATCGCGAAGTCATCGTCAACCAATTCACCGGCGAATTACTGACCGATATTAAATATCCAACAACGACTATACTGGCCGAGTTAAGCCTGGACCTGCATACCGGCCGTACTAATGCTATTTGGGCCGTAGTCCTGGCCATCGGCGCGCTGAATATCCTGTTCTTTATTTGGTCGGGTTTTGTGATGACCTTTAAACGTCTCAGTAACAAAGCCGAGAAGAACAAATTTAAAGCCGACGAAGCCGAATACATTATTTTGGTGGGATCTGAGAGTGGCACTACTTTCCGCTACGCCAACGCATTAAGTCAGGAACTGATCGCGCAAGGTAAAAGTGTTTACCTGACAGAGTTGGATAAATACGGCCTGTACCCGAAAGCTAACCATTTAGTGGTGATGACATCGACCTACGGCTTAGGCGATGCCCCGCCGAACGCTACCAAGTTCACTAAGCTACTGCCGAAGTATCCGCAAAAGCAAAAGATCCAATATTCGGTATTGGGTTTCGGTTCGCATGCTTACCCGGATTTTTGCCAGTTTGCCTTCGAGGTTAACCAATTGCTGAGCCACCAGGAATGGGCCGAGGCCTTGACCGACATCCATACCGTAAACGACAAAGAACCATCCGAAATAGCTCTTTGGGCCGAGGCATGGTCGCAACAGACCGAGTTACAGATCGACCTGCTGACCGGCATATCTGCCCAAACACCTAAGGATCTTAAAAAATTAACCGTCACCACTAATACAGCTACGGCAGAAGGGGAAACATTCCGGATCCGCCTAAAAACCCCGACCCGCGCCAAAGTAACATCCGGCGACTTATTGGCGATCTACCCGGCTAATGATCACCGCGAACGTCTGTACTCGATAGGTGTGGTAGGTAAAGAGATACAGCTGAGCGTACGCCTGCACCCGCATGGTTTAGGCTCAAGCTATCTGCACGGTTTAGAAAAAGGACGCACATTTAAAGCACGCATTGTAGACAACCCGCATTTCCATTTCCCTGAAGAGGCGACATCGGTAGTGATGATATCCAACGGAACAGGTATCGCGCCGTTCTTGGGTATGATCAGCCAGAACGATGCTCAATTGCCGATTCACCTTTATTGCGGTTTTCGCGAAAGCGCATCGTTTGAGGGATACAAGGATTTCTTGGCCGAACAGGAATCGGCAGGAAAGTTGGCGAAATTGAACCTTGCGTTATCCCGCGAGGGCAACAAGCAATACGTGAGCCACCAATTAGAGGCCGATAGCAAACTTATCGCTCAAACGCTACAGAATGACGGTATCCTGATGATATGCGGATCACTATCCATGCAAAAAGATGTATTGAATTTATTGGAGAAGATCTGTACCACATCTACTGATAGTCCGTTGAGTTACTATCAATCGCATGGTAGGATATTGATGGATTGTTATTGAATAGGGCGACCTCTCAACACCTCATCAACCATGTCATGCTGAGGAACGAAGCACCTTCTCCACGATCGATATCGGACCTGCATATCCGGAATTGCATCGTAGCGAAGTTCCTTCCTTCGTCAGGATGACATTGTTTGTTGAACTTTTAAAGCTTGGGCTGCTTCAACCCAAGCTTTTTTGATGCAATGATCTGCCCTTTATCGGTGATCATAATGTAGCTATACTTAGGGAATTTGCTGATCAGCTTTAAACCGGCATCCCTGCCCAGCACCATCACCGATGTACTGAAACCATTAGCTACCTCTGCCCTCGGACCAAATACGGTTACGCTGGTGAGGCCTGTGGATGGATAACCCGTTTTAGGGTTAATAATGTGCGCGTAACGCTTGCCGTTAAACTCCACAAATTTTTCATAACTACCTGAGGTTACAATGGCACTCTCGCGCAACGGCACTACGGCAAATATAGTGTCGGCTTTAAAAGGGTTGGTGATACCGATGGTCCAGGGTTTGCCGTTGGGTTGTTTGCCCCAGGTACGCATATCGCCGGTTCCGTTGATCAGTCCGGCTTTAATGCCTTTGGCAACCATGATGTCGCGGCATCGGTCGCCAGCATAGCCCTCGCCCAAAGCACCGAAACCGATCTTCATACCCGGCAGTTTTAAAAAGATGGTAGAGTTAATGCTATCAAGGATAATATTTTGATACCCCACCTTGGCCACCGAGTTTTTAATAGCCTCGGGCGATGGCATCTCGGTCATTGAACCGTCGAATTTCCATATCCTGTCCATTGCTGCAAAGCTGATATCGAAAGCACCGTTGGTCAGCTTTGATAGTGCAATGGCCCGTCGGGTCAGTTCAAAAACCTCACGGTCTACCTTAACAGGTTTAATACCCGCGTTCTGGTTCACTTGCGATACCTGTGAAGCAGGCTTCCAATCGGATATCAGGAACTCTATCCTTGATATCTCGGCAATGCAACTGTCCACATTCCTTGCCGCGGTGGCCGAGTCTTTAGCTACAATGGTGATCTCAAAACGGCCGCCCATCAGCATGGTGGTCTTTTTGCGGAGCACCTGTGCCGATGCGTTGAAACTACAGATCAGGAAGAGGAGTATCGCCACATTTTTCATGCATTGCAAAGATAACCGAACGCGGGTAAACAGATCGTCATCATTTAAGATCCTGAGTAGTTAAACCTCCCGTTTTAGTGAACATATCGCGGATGCGTTGATGATCTTTTTTATCAGCCACGTTATAAAATTCATCCAGCAGATCCGTGCTGATGGGCTTGGCGTTCGGGTATTTAAGTTTAGCCAAGAAATTGCGCAAGGCCAGGTTCATTTTATCCTCTCCGACCAGTTGGCTCAATTGATACATCACTACCGCGCCTTTAGAGTAGGAGAGATGCGTATCCTCGCCAAGCATTTTATAAAGCGGTCGCTCGGTGTTAAAGCCACGCTCGTCCAGGTAAATGCCAAGGTGCATCCGCAAGCGGTCAAGCATCTTTTCTTTACCGTACATCTGTTTAAGCAGCATCATCTCGGTGTACATGGCTAAGGTTTCTGTCAACAGAGGACTACCTTCTCTGTCGTCAGGGTCTATTTGGCTGTTGCCCCACCAAAGGTGCGATAGTTCGTGCCCGGCTAATTCATTCACCACATCCTGTTGTCGGTCGCCTTTGATGTTGGCGTGGAAGATTATGTCCTCGGCCATGTAGATCGTAGCCGGATAAGCCGTCGCCGCGAAGCCTTTAGTGAAAGACGATATCTCTGCAAAGCGGATGGTCTTAAAAGGGTAAGATCCAAAATTCTTTTCGCAATAGTCCATGGTTAGTTTGGCATTCTTCAGCAGGTGATCCACGTTCTCCGGATGTGCGGGATGATAATAGATCTCGAACCTCTTACCTCTGTAAAGCTCTTGTTTGATGGCATATTTGGCAGATGACACTGCGAACCGGAATGGTATGGGCGAACCTGTGCGGTACCTAAAATAGTTACGGCCTTTATCTTTCCATGCTTTAAACAATTCACCTACACCAATAGCGGTTTGGTTTGCCGATGTAGATACGGTCATATCTAAATTGATAAAGTCGTCGATAGCTGACTTGGGAGCATCTAAAGATCGGATCACCGTCGCTTTTCCCAAGTTGAATAGTTTACGTTGGTGCTCATCCTGTATCTCCATCCCGGCATTGTAGCCCAATTGCGGATAGTACCTGCTGATCCGCATAAAGGCACCATTATCTACTATGGCATTGAACGACTTGTGACCGTTAACAGCATACCATTTATAACTGATATCAAAGTTGAGCGTAGCCGTATCGCCGGGGAGCAGGGGATTTTGCAGTTGGATAAGTTGCTGGTGTTGCCTTACATCGACGCTTTCTTTTCCGTTACGATAGGTCATCCTGGCGACCTTCATGTCATCATCAAGACCCAGTAAAATGCTGCTGATCTTTGCCGCGGATCGGTTCACTAAAATATACTTCCCGCAGATGCGATATGCGTTCTGTTCCGGATCAAGATCGATCGTCGTGGTTACGTCGGTGATGGTCGGTTGCGGAAGGTTTTGATATTTGCGGTAGTCGCGCTCATAATTGGCCTGGGCTTGCAGCCCGGCGTTCTTGTTTTGCGGTTGGTAGTTGCTGATGAGGTCGGTGCCGGTGAATATCGTGCCTGCTATTAAAAATAGCGCGATCATTATCGGCATCAATTTTGATCCGGTTTTCTTTGTTTGCGATAGCGCCACTAACAGGCCGATCAATATTGCCCCGAATAGTAACCGTTCGGCATAAGCGCAGGTATAAGAGCCGAAGCCGTTCATATCGCTATGATCCCCGGCAAATGGCTGCAGGAATTTCAACAAGGGGTAACTGATCAGCTTTTTACCCAATGTGGTAGCAAATAGCACAACGAATACGATCGTGGCCGTCAAACCTGCGTATTTAGCATTGATCCATTTTTGTATCAGCATGATAGTCACGCACAACAAGATCAGCGGGAAAGTATTGAACAGGAATACGTCGGCATACACCCACCACTCGATATGCAGGTAGTTGTAAGCCAACTGAAAAAGGACCCCTTCGCCGATCATAAGAAGCGTGAACAATACCAGCACAATAGTTAAGGATAGGCACTTAGCATAAAAACTTGTCCGTGTATTGGACGTGCTATTTTCTATCAGGTGAAAATTAGCGTTGCGGCTTCGCCAAAATAATTCGTGTGCGTAGTAAATCAAAGCGATCATTCCAAGGGCGTGGAAGTTCTGTATGATAGTACTGACCATCAGCCCCGAGTTGGCATATTTTTGAGGGATTCGGATGCCTTTCTCTATCTCGGCATAAAGTTCCATGCCCACCATAAATAGCATGGCCATGGCGGTCAGTATAAAGGGTATGCTTTTTAGGATCCAGGTCAGGTCCATTTTTATAAAAGATAGGAGCGCTTGCCATTGGGCATTCGTGGTGTTGGATGTTGCGACCGGGTGATAGGTGCTTACGGTAGCAGGTTCTTCAAATGACCGGGCTTGTGTTTTTTTGCGTTTAGCGGTATCTATAGAGAATTTCTTAGCGCAGATGAACAACAAGCCTATAGATAGCAGAACAATCCCCAATCTGTTGTACAGAAATATACCCGTTAAAGATACCACCTCGCTATTCCGCTGCGGCACTGACCATTGCGCCGTTTGATGAAAGAAGGCCGAGAAACCGAAAGGGTCGATGATACCCGCGATCAATTGCGAGCGCTCCGACTGTGGCATGCTCTGTGCCATCATAGGCGAGCCGGAATAGATCAGCATGATCATGTAAACAATGTACAGCATCAGGCCGCTCACGTAAACCAGTAATTTGTTGCGACCGAGCCAGGCAACCGCGCTAAGTACGGCGGTAACGAATAGGGTATTGATCAACCCGAAATAAATGAACGGGGCTATGTACCAGGCTAAATTAAACCCGGTGACCTTACCTGCCGGGTTTGCCATGCCATGTCCAATAAAAAAGCTGATGAGCAGTAACAGAGTTAAGCCAAAACTCAAACTGAGCAAAGCCAAGTATCTGCCGGCGACAAAGCTCCCTTTGCTTAACGCTATGCTAAATAGCACTTGGCTAAAATTGCTGTCGCTCTCTTTAAACAGTAATTGCGCGGCGAACAATGTGCTGAAGAGCAAGGTGATCAGACTGATCAATGTCGTGATAAAACTGATCTGATAGGGGGAGTTATCAAAGAGTTCATCACTGACGGAGAAACGCGCATTCTGCCCTCCGAATATCCCGAATACGATGGTAAGCGTCAGCATCAGCCAAAAGCCCCAACGTTTGCCGTAGCTTTTAATGTCGAATAAAAATATCGCTTTCATGATCAGTCCTGATTTAGGGTTGCGAAATAGACATCCTCTAAAGTGGGCGCTACGGATATAAAACTGTCCGGGCCTTGATCGCCCGATAAACGGATACTCATTTTACCTGCGATGAATTGCGACGATATAACGGTATGGTCCTGCTTGTAGGTTTTTAACTCCGATCTGGTCACCTGTTTTTGCCAGATCTTGCCATCCAGTTGGGCTATCAGGACCTCGGGGTTGCCTTGGGCTAAAACAGTGCCGTTATTCATGATAGCCATTTTTGAACACAGATTACGGACATCCTCCACCAAATGAGTGGATAAGATGATAATGATATCCTCACCTATCTCGCTTAGCAGGCTGTTAAAGCGGTTACGCTCTTCGGGATCTAACCCCGCGGTAGGCTCATCAACGATAACGATCTTGGGGTTGCCCAACAGAGCTTGCGCCACGCCAAATCGCTGTCGCATCCCGCCTGAGAAGGTGTGGACCTCTTTTTTGCGGTGCTGATAGAGGTTCACTTTATCCAATAGCGCCAGTATTTGTTCTTTGCGTTCGGCAGAGTTGGTAACTCCCTTTAGTATGGCCAAGTGGTTCAGCAGGTCATAAGCCGAGGTTTTAGGATACACGCCAAAGTCCTGCGGGAGGAAGCCGAGGTGTCTTTTAACGGCAGTAGGGTCGGCCAGCACATCGGCACCGTTGAACGTGATCTGACCGCTATCCGGTTTTTGCAAACCGACAATGGTCTTCATCAATGATGATTTCCCCGCTCCGTTCGGGCCAAGTAAGCCGAATATGCCGGTGCCTATCGCTAACGATATATTGTTGATCGCCTTAACGCCGTTGGCGTAGGTCTTTTGTAAATTTTGGATGGATAACTGATGCATGGTCTTAAAAATTTAGGCAATACAATCCCGCACTCCCTTGCGGGGGCGTTTTTTAGGTTCAATAAATAGTGTTGTGAGTTACTCTTCTACATATTCCAGCACATCGCCGGGCTGGCAGTTCAGTATCTTACAAATGGCTTCTAAAGTGTTAAACTTAATACCCTTGGCTTTGCCCGTCTTCAGGATAGAGAGGTTGGCCGGGGTAATGTCCAGCCGCTCGGCCAGTTCCTTGCTTTGCATTTTGCGCTTGGCCAGCATCACATCAACGTTCACTACTATCGGCATGGTTATATGTATAGGTCCTGATCCTTTTGTAAATTAACCCCTTGCTGAAATATGGCAGCAATAAAGAGCGCAAATATGCCCATAATTATGTGCGCCGTTACCATTACCCCATACGGAAGATCTTCTTGCGATGATATCCCCAAAATGGCGAACATTATGGGGCAAACGATCAGGTTGGCGATGTAGAACAGCTTAAGGTGGCGGATACCCTGAACCGTAAATAACTTGGTTTGCCTGAAGGTTTTGAATACGTTGCCTAATAACCAAAAGAACAGGCCGTAAAACCCGATCACCATTACCATCTCGGCAATGTAACTTGCCTCGTAGACCGATCCTAACAAAAAGGGCTTATCCGTGAAGGGGTAACAGATAGCAAAACGGTTTTGCGGTAACATTTTTAACGTGGGCAACGTAAAAATGACCGAAATAAGCAAATGCAGCGTGGTCAGGATATAACCTGCAGATAATATCCTGGTCAGGTAAAATGCAATTGCCGAAATGATACGAACTAACCTCATGGAAAACAAAGTTTGTGATTTACATCGCAAACGTAATAATTAATTATTGTAAAACGATAATTAATTATTGAAAAATTCATCGATATTGGTTTGTTGGTACTCCTTGCACCATCCGTCGGCAAGTTTTTATTGCTTTTACATGACAATAAACTTGACTTTTTAAAAACTGTAGACTACTTTTAGGAATGTTTTATATACTGACCATTATCGCGTCCGCGCTGTTCTTAGCGCATGTTATTTTGCTGGTGCTATCGTTCAAAGGATCGGCTTTAGAGAAAACACGTTACTTCTACTCGCACCTTACCTTATGGTTAACAGGCATTGTGGTGTTTGCTTTGGCGGGCCTTTACCAAGGCACGGGCCGATCCGGCGTGCTGGATAATTTCGATAGTTTGCAAAAGCAGGTCTACATACTCGTATTTACTTTTGCACTTTCATTAGTGGCTCACTTGCTGGTCACTTATGTGGTATTGCCGTTAGTGGGCCGTAAAGGTTGATCCCTGTCACATACTTAGCTGAGATGATCGCAACAGATTCTTGACCAATGTGGTTAGTTCGGCTATGTTGAGGAATGGCTTTTTAAGGTATCCATCAGCCTCGCAAAGGGTGGCAAACTGGTTAACTTCTTCTAACGCTGATATCAGCAGTACTGGCTTGTTCCGCGTTTGTGGTTTGGATTTTAGGATGATGCAAATGATGTGGCCATTAATGTATGGCAGTTGTTCATCCAAAATATAAAGATCGGCGTTAAGTGCCAGCAGCGCATCAATATCATGCAGGGCCGACATGGTGGTGACCTGATACCCCTCCTCGTTCAGGAGGTGTTCCACCACCTCTAAAATATCCGGGTTGTCTTCAATAACAACAATATGTTCTTTCATCCGATGCTGCAACATCAGTATGGTACAATAGTTTAGCGTTATCGTCAAAACTACTTATATAAGTAATAGATCCGTCCATCAATATGATCAGGTTCAAGCGATCAGCGCGCCACCGATCAGGAATAGGCAGCACATCAAGATCAGCATGAGCAGTACCGGCCAAATAAATTTCAACCAGGTCTTATAGCTGATATTTACGAGGGCCAGTGTGGGTAACAACAGTCCGGTAGGGGTGAGGAAACCCATAATGCCCATGCCAAAAAGGTAGGCGTTCACCACCTCGCGACCTGGTGCACCGGCCATCACCGCCATCGATCCAAAGATCGGCATCGTCAAAACCGCCATCCCCGATGACGAACTGATGAACAGCGTAAATACGAGGTACAAGCCAAACAGGATCAGCACAAAAAGCAGCGGCGGCATATTGCCCACCAAGCCAGACGAATAGTAAAGGATGCTATCGGCGATGCGCCCCTCGTTCAATATCAAACCAACGCCGCGAGCTACACCAATGATAAAGGCCACACCCAACAACTCGCGTGCGCCATCAATAAACTGACCGATAAAAACGCTCTCGTTAGTGCGGGTGATCACAGCCACAATAATAGCCGATACCAGGAACAAGGCCGACATTTCGGGTAGCCACCATTCTAAAGCCATTACCCCGCCGATCATTACGGCGAATGTGAAGAAGAATATAGTCAATAAGATCTTATGCCGACCGCTTAACTTTACCGCCGGTCCGGAATGTACCTCGGCAAATGGTGACGCTACGGCGCCGTCTATTTGGTACACCAGGGAGGCTGTCGGGTCGCGTTGCACTTTTTGGGCGTAGCGCACCACGTACCATACATATACAAAACCCACGGCAACAAAAACGCCAAGGCGCTCTATCAACCCATCGGCCCAGTTGATGCCGGCCGCGTTAGATGCGATGATAGTAGCGAATGGGTTAGAGAACGAGGAGATATTCCCTAAACATGCCCCACCCATTACGGTGGCGACGGGTACGAGCAGGTCATACCCCGCAGCTAAAAATAGCGGCACCATCACGGGGTAAAAGATCAGGCATTCTTCGGCCATGCCAAATGATGAGCCGCCGGCGGCAAACAGGGTTGTCATGATGATGATCAGCCATGCTTCGCGCCCTTTCATACGGTGCGATAGCTTGCGGATGCCCTGCTCCATTGCCCCGGTTTTTTGAAAGACGTGCATAAAGCCGCCAATAAAAAGGATGAACAGGATGATATCGATGGTCTCATAAATGCCCTTAATGGGGGCTTGAATGATATGCGCCGGACCTTGTTTGTTACTCGGTAACTGATGATAACTGCCCGGCACAGCTACTGGTTTGCGGATATCGCCATTGGTAAATTTGGCCAGCGGTATGCGGATGCCCAGGCTATCCAGTGTATGTTGGGTGGCTGGTAAAACCTTGTTGCCCTTGGCCGACGCTATACTGAAAGTTTTGTCGGCATAGCTCAACTTATCGTACTCGCCCGATGGCAGCAACCAAGTAGCGGCGGCGGCCAATAAGATAACAATAACCAGTATAGAGATAGGTGAAGGTAGTTTTTTAAGTTTGGCCATAAGGTGAAAGTAAGGAATTAGTCGGGAAGTCCGAAGTCAAAAGTCCGAAGTCAAAAGTCGGGAGTCTGAGATGGATGATCGATGACGAGGCGCCGATAAGATATTTTTTAAGAACGAAACAGGTCGCCCATAAACTACTTTTAGCTTCGGACTTCAGACTTTTGACTCAAGACTTTCTCACCTCCTCCCTTTTCTCTACCTTTGCGCAAAATTATTGATGGACATGAAACGTGTTGTAATTACAGGCATGGGCGTGATAGCCCCTAACGGAAATAACATTGCTGAATTTTGGGATAACGTGATCAACGGACGCAGCGCCGCCCGCGATATCACCCGCTTTAACCCCGAGCATTTTAAAACACGTTTCGCCTCGCAGATATCAAACTACAACCCGGTCGCCGATCTTGACCGCAACGACATCAAACGCGGCGACCTATATTCGCAATACGCGCTCATAGCTGCCAAGCAGGCTATCGAGGATTCGGGCTTCGATATCAGCACCATGTCGCCCTTTGATGTGGGTGTGATATTTGGTTCGGCACAAGGAGGTTTTGAAACTTTTGAACAGCAAGTGGTAGAATATGCCGGTACCGGTCATCACCCGCACTTCAACCCTTTCTTTATCCCTAAAACGCTGATCAATATGGCGTCGGGGTTAATATCGATCAAATATGGCTTTATGGGCGTTAATTTTACTACGGTTACCGCTTGTGCAAGTGCCAACACAGCTATGATGGATGCTATGAACTACATCCGTTGGGGTAAGGCCAAGATCATTGTGACAGGTGGTTCGGATGCCCCGGTGACCGAGGCCTCTATCGGTGGTTATAACGCCCTGAAAGCATTATCTACCCGTAATGATGACCCGACTAAAGCTTCACGTCCGTTCGATATTGACCGCGATGGTTTTGTAATGGGTGAAGGCGCAGGTGTATTGGTATTAGAAGAATACGAACATGCCAAAGCCCGTGGTGCACATATTTATGCCGAAGTGGCCGGTGCCGCCATGACATCTGACGCTTACCACATTACCGCTACCCACCCCGAAGGCTTGGGCGCAATACAAGCAATGAAGTCGGCATTGGAAGATGCAGGTCTTAATAAAGAAGATATCGGTTTCCTCAACGCCCACGCAACGTCTACCCCGGTAGGTGACCAAAGCGAGGCTAAAGGTATCCACGCCGTTTATGGCGATAGCAAAAAGCTATTTGTAAGCGCAAGTAAATCGATCACCGGTCACTTGTTAGGTGCCGCCGGGGCTATCGAGGCCATTATTGCTGTTAAATCGATCACTGAGAGCGCTATCCCGCCAACCATCAATACTACTACCATCGACCCTAACATTCCTGCGGGCTTACAGATTGCTATCGGTGACGCTGTGGAAGTTGAGGTGAATGCCGCTATGAGCAATACTTTTGGCTTTGGTGGCCATAATGGTGTTGTGGTAATGAAGAAGGTGTAGGTGATCAGAATTTGCCGAATTTAAAGAATTTTCAGAATTGCGGTAAATTCCCTAATTCGATAAATTCCAGTTCAGACGAAATAGCAAGGCTCCGAAGGTCCGCTCAACACGAGGCACCTGCGGAGCCTTCCTTTTTACCGGCGATCAGCTATTAACACGTGATCCCGCTGGGATCTAAACTTGGAATTTATTGACTTACTGATTCCAGCGGGATCACGTGTTAATAGAAATGATAGGCTTTCCTAACTACAGACTCCGGATGGAGTCGCCTATATCGAACATAACCTTTCCGCTTAAATTAATTTCCACGCTCAAAAGCAACATTAAAGCAGTAATTTGCGTTATTAACAAGCTTTAAAAAACTATTAATGAAGTTCTTATTTACCTGTGCTTTTTCGGCCTTGGTTTCGGTGGCTTTGGTGTCGCCGGCTTTGGCCCAGAAAAAAGTTAAGATCATAGATAATACCCCCCTGGTAAATGTGTTTATTGGTACCGGCGGTCATGGCCATACTTACCCGGGAGCGACCACGCCTTTCGGGATGGTGCAACTGAGTCCGGATACGCGGCTGGAAGGCTGGGACGGTTGCTCGGGTTACCATGCAACCGACAGTGTGGTGTACGGCTTTTCGCATACGCACCTGAGCGGTACAGGCATCCCTGATTATTGCGACGTATTGTTTATGCCTACCACCGGCGACCCACGATTTAAGAACGATGACTATAAGTCGCCATTTAAAAAGAAGAACGAGGTAGGTTCGCCCGGCTATTACAAGACCCATTTGGATAAATATAACATCGATGTAGAACTGACCGCTACCACCCGCGTGGGGGTGCATAAATACAACTACCCTAAAGGCCAGCCTGCCAATATCATTATCGACCTGAAACATCGCGACGAGGTTTTAGACTCGTGGATAGAGGTAGTGAACGATCACGAGGTGCGCGGTCTGCGCAGGTCTAAGTCGTGGGCGGCGGATCAGCATGTGTATTTCTATGCCAAATTCAATAAGCCATTTAAGACTTATGGAATTGCTTTAGACGATAAGGTGCAGGACGGCAAGAACAAAGTGCAGGGCAAAAATGTGAAGATGTACCTGCAGTTTGACAACCCGGGGGAAGTGATATCCAAAGTGGGCATATCGGCCGTAAGTGCTGAGGGCGCATTAGCTAACTTGGATAAAGAGGTAACTGACTTCGACTTTAAACGCATCCAAAAGGAAGCCAAGACCAACTGGATAAACGAACTGGCTAAGATACAGATCGAAGGTGGTGCAGCCCCTCCGCCACCGGTTATGCCGACAGCGCAGAACGGCTATAACGGACGTAACCCGTACGGCGGTTACAACCCGTACCCGCAAGCACCGCGCCCGCAACCGATCGACTATGGCAAGATCAAACGCACCATATTTTACAGCGCTCTTTACCACACCATGCTGGCCCCCAACGTCTACAGCGATGTGGATGGGCAGTACCGGGGACTTGACCAAAAGGTACACACGGCTAACGGCTTTACATATTACACCATCTTTAGCTTGTGGGATACCTACCGCGCAGAGCACCCTTTGCTGAGCCTGATCGATAAAAAGCGTACGCTTGATTTTGTAAAAAGCTTTTTAGCGATGTATGATGATGGCAAACGTTTACCGATCTGGCCTGTAGGTTCGTCAGAGACGGATTGTATGGTGGGCAACCATGCTATCCCGGTCATTGTGGATGCGTATGCCAAAGGTATCCGCGATTTTGATACTGACAAAGCGTTACGTGCGATGAAAGAAGCCGTGAACCGTAACCAATACGGGCTGGACTCGTATCGTAAAAATGGTGTGGTGCTTTCCGATGATGAGCATGAATCGGTCTCTAAAACCTTAGAATACGCTTTCGACGATTGGTGTATAGCCCAATTTGCCAAAATGCTGAATAAGACCGACGACTATAACACCTTCATCAAACGCGCCCAATACTGGAAGAATCAATACAATAACCAGAACGGTTTTATGCAGGCCCGTGTGAATGGTAGTTGGTGGGCGCCTTTCGACCCGACGGAGGTAAACAATAACTATACTGAAGGCAATGCCTGGCAGTATGCTTTCCTTGTCCCGCACGATGTGGAGGGGCTGATCGAGCGTGCGGGTGGTAAAGAAAGATTTGAGATGAAACTGGATGACCTGTTCAACTCGCCATCTAAGATGACGGGCAGGGAGCAGTCGGATATTACCGGATTGATCGGTCAGTATGCGCACGGTAACGAGCCGAGCCATCATATGGCTTATCTGTATAATTTTACCGATGATCCAACCAAAACGCAGTTTTATCTGGGTAAGATCTTTAGGGAGCAGTACACCAACAAACCCGACGGCCTGGCCGGTAACGAGGATTGCGGACAAATGTCGGCCTGGTATGTGATGAGTGCTTTGGGTATTTATAACGTAACGCCCGGTCAACAGCAATACCAGATCGGTCTGCCGCAATTTGATAAGGCGACCATAAGTTTAGAGAACGGGAAGAAATTTGTGGTGACCAACGCCGCTGTCGCACAAAATAACTTTTATCTGCAAGGTTTGAACCTGAATAAAAAGCCTTATGGCAAGCTATTCCTCAATTACGAGGATATTGAGAACGGCGGCGAATTTGAATACTTTGCAGGCCGCTTGCCTAACCGCTTATTTGTACAGGAGCTGGAAAAGCCGACATCAAAGATCGCTGATAACCTGATCGTAGCTAACCCCTATTTTGTGGGTGGCACACGCACCTTTAAAGACAACCTATCGGTCGACATAAAAAGCGGCGATACGGGCGCAAAATATTATTACACGCTGGATGGTTCGGAACCAAGCGATAAGTCGACCGCTTACAGCACACCGATCAAGATCACCGCGACGACCACTGTCAAAGCTATCGCTTACAAAGACGGCAAGAGCAGCATGGTCAATTACGGAACATTTATTAAAGCCCGTAACGATGTGAAGCTAAGCCTGATCAACGAGTACCTCCCTAACTACCCCGCCGAAGGTGCTGACGCCTTAATAGACGGTTTGCGTGGAACGGCCAACTGGCGCATCGGTAATTGGCAAGGTTATCAGGGTAAGGACCTGATAGCGGTGCTGGATCTGGGTGCGTCAAAAAATGTTAAGAGTGTTAGCTTGAGCACGTTGCAGGATGCAGGGTCATGGATCGTGTTCCCTAAGTACATGATGGTGCAGGTATCCGACGATAACAAAGCCTGGCGCGATATTGGTAAGGTCGACACTAAAATAGATATTGACGAACCCGGCGCCAAAACGCAAGAGTTTGTGAAGGAACTGAATGTAAAAGCCCGCTACATTAAGATCACCGCCAAACAATACGGCGCATTGCCCGACTGGCATGAGAGCAAAGGAAATCCATCGTATATTTTTGCCGATGAGATAGGGGTGAATTATTAGACTACAAACGACCAAGGCTTTCCATTTCGGAAAGCCTTGGTCGCTTGTAGTATTTGCCACTTACCGCCAATGCCCCTCGCGCCAGTAATAGCCTGATCCGCCTTTAACCCATTCTCCTTTTACGTAGACGTGGTCTTTCTTAGGGTGATCCCAATGGCCGTTGGCATAGGTATATTGATGGCCTTTCCATTGCCAATCGCCGGGGATCCATATCGCATCGGCATAGGGCTTGGCAGGTTGTTCTTCTTGTGGTTGTTCGGGGCGTTTGGCTACGTAATAGCTGCGCACGCAGGATGTAAATAAGCCACCTGCGAGAGCTATCGTGATCAATATCTTACTGGTATTCATCTTGTCGGGATATCATCCCCAACGACAAATAACCACTAAAATAGTTTGCCTTAAACTTTGCTGAACTTAGGTGCTACCACCAATTCCTTACTGCCCGCGGTATATTTATAAAAACCACTGCCGGATTTTACGCCCAGATGCCCGGCAGTGACCATATTCACCAAAAGCGGACAGGGCGCGTATTTGGGGTTGCCCAAACCATCGTGCAGTACGCGTAGTATCGCCAGGCAAACATCCAGTCCAATAAAATCGGCCAGTTGTAGCGGACCCATCGGGTGGGCCATGCCTAATTTCATTACAGTATCTATTTCGGCAACGCCGGCCACGCCCTCAAATAAAGTATAGATCGCCTCATTGATCATCGGCATCAGGATACGGTTAGCTACAAAGCCGGGGTAATCGTTCACCTCAACAGGCACTTTATTCAGCTTTCGCGATATCTCCATTACCTTGGCGGTCACCTCATCGGTAGTGGCGTAACCACGGATCACCTCTACCAGTTGCATCAACGGAACCGGATTCATAAAGTGCATGCCGATCACCTTTTCGGGCTTGTTGGTAGCCGCGGCTATCTTGGTAATGCTAATGGATGATGTATTGCTGGCCAGAATGGCATCCGGCTTGCACAGGTCGCTAAGCTGTTTAAAGATATTGAGTTTGGTTTCGGGATGCTCGGTAGCAGCTTCTACAACCAGATCGGCATCTTTTACGCCGGTAGCCAGATCGGTGCCTGTAGTGATATTGGCTAAAGTAGCCGTTTTGATATCTTCGGTAATGGTCCCTTTACTCACTTGGCGACCAAGATTATTGGTGATGGTCGCGATAGCTTTATCCAGTGCCTCGGCTTTCATATCTACCAGTTGCACTTTGTAGCCATGCTGCGCAAATACGTGGGCAATACCATTGCCCATAGTGCCGGAGCCGATAACGGTGATGTTTTGCATAATTTGGAGTTATAATGGTCGCACCACCTTGTCATTGCGAGGAACGAAGCAATCGCGGATAGGCAGAGCGCTTGTGTAAAGTTCGCGATCGCTTCGTACCTCGCAATGACAAATTTTATATTTTTTAATTCCCCAACTGCTTAACTGCAATATAAGCCATCAACCCCGTACTCAACTCCAGCGCACTCTCCTCGATATCAAAAGTAGGTGTATGTACCGATGAGGTGATACCGCGTTCCTCGTTACGGGTACCTAAGCGATAAAAACAGCTATCAGCCACTTGCGAGAAGTAGGCAAAATCCTCTGCAGCCATCCAGATATCCAGATCGACCACGTTCTCTTTGCCTAAATATTCTTCGGCTGCAGCGCGGGCTGAAGCGGTCAGTACTGGTTCGTTGATCAGGAAGGGGTAGCCATGGCGTATCTCGAAATCGCAGCTGCCGCCCATGCTTTCGGCAATGCCTTCGGCCATCTTTTTCATTTTGATGTGGGCCTCTTTGCGCCAGGTCTCGTCCATGGTGCGGAAAGTGCCTTCCAGGTAAACCTCGTTCGGGATCACATTGGTAGCACCATTGGCGATCACTTTACCAAAAGATAATACCGACGGGCTTTTAGGATCAGCAAAGCGGCTCACCACTTGCTGTAGAGCGGTAAGGATATGCGCCATAATGATCACCGGATCCACGTTCTGTTGTGGCTGGGCACCATGGCCGCCCTTGCCTTTGATCGTCACATACAACTCATCTGTCGAGGCCATATACTTACCCGAACGGAAGCCCACCTTACCCGCATCGATCAGCGGCATCACATGTTGACCGATCACTGCCTGCGGTTTAGGGTTCTCTAAAACGCCTTCCTGTATCATCAGGTTAGCACCGCCGGGCAGTTTTTCTTCGGCTGGCTGAAAGATCAGTTTAACAGTGCCGCCAAACTCAGACTTTAGGCTGGTCAATATTTTAGCAGTACCTAACAGGGATGAGGTATGCACATCATGCCCGCAAGCATGCATCACACCCACGTTCTGCGACTTGTAAGGTACATCGTTAGCCTCGGTGATCGGCAATGCATCCATGTCGCCACGCAAGGCTACCACTTTATCAGATGGTTGATCACCTGTGATCAATCCAACCAGACCGTTACCCGCCATGCGTGTGTAAGGGATACCTAATTCATCCAATTTTGATGCTACGTAGGCCGAGGTTTCTACCTCTTCAAAGCTCAATTCAGGATGGCTATGCAGGTGGCGACGGTTGGTCACTACATCATTATATATCTCTTTAGACAGTTGCTGTATCTTTTCTCTGATCATTGCACAGGGGGATTGATCCTTTCGGGGATAACAAATAGGGTATGGAATATTGGCCGTAACTCCTGCACCAACCGGGTAGCCTCTAACCGGGTGCGGAAATCGCCCACGCGCACCTTAAAGTTAGGTTCGCTAAAGGTGATATAAGTACGATATTCCGGGTAGCGGGTTTGCATTTTTGCCTGCGCCGCATAAGCTTCGGCACGGCTGGAACCGAAGAAGAACTGCACCCGGTAACCCTGGGTTGAAATAGCTGGTGCGCCATTGGCCGGGTTATAAGCGGCATTGCCACCACCACGGGCCGCCTCCAACCTGCGGGCAGCAAGGGTATCGATACGTGGATCTTTAATTACTTCTACCGTACCACGGGTTTGCGCTTGCGATGCTTGCACCGCCAATAAAAGCAAACAGCATCCTAT
The DNA here is from genome assembly GCF_015222005.1 of Mucilaginibacter myungsuensis. GTDB lineage: Bacteria > Bacteroidota > Bacteroidia > Sphingobacteriales > Sphingobacteriaceae > Mucilaginibacter > Mucilaginibacter myungsuensis. The sequence continues at coordinate 95,483 of NZ_JADFFL010000008.1, forward strand.
TATTTTGCGCAGGGCTTGATAATGGAATGCTGTTGGTTTCATTGTCTGTTGATGTTCTTTATTAATGCGTCATGCCGAACTTGTTTCGGCACCCCCTCACTTAGGTCAGCTTGCATAAAGTTAACTTTGCATGTGGGGTGCTGAAACAAGTTCAGCATGACTTATATTTATCTTTGAGCCCTCCCTTTAGGGAGGGTTGGGAGGGCCTTACGCTCCGTGGCAAGCTTTAAATTTCTTACCGCTACCGCAAGGGCAAGGATCGTTACGGCCTATCTTTTGTTCGGCTTTGATCGGTTGTTGCTTTACTGGTTCTCGGGTATCAAAGTCGTCCATTGGCATGCCGGTCTCCATATCCAGTTCGGGTTTAGAGGTACGCATTTGCTTCATATCCGTACGTGGCTGCGGTTTGGCCTCCTGCAATTCCTCCGGCTGCTGCTGGCCCGGGATAAATCCGCGGAACAGGAAGCTTACCAGCTCTTTGTTAACCGTAGCCAACATCTGGCGGAACAGTTCAAAAGCCTCGAATTTGTAAACCAATAACGGGTCTTTCTGCTCGTAAACGGCGTTCTGTACCGATTGCTTTAACTCGTCCATCTCACGCAGGTGCTCTTTCCAGGCATCGTCGATCAGGTGTAGGGTCACGTTCTTCTCGAATGATTTGAACACCTCATGACCATGGTTCTCCACCGCTTTTTTCAACGGAACGGTCACGTGCATTTCAACAATACCGTTAGTGAACGGAACAATGATATCCTCAACCTGCATACCGCGTTGTTCAAATACGTCTTTCAAAACAGGGTAAGCTTGTGCGGCTATACCATCTTGCTTGCGTTTGTAAAAGTCGCTTACCGCGGCAAAGGTCTCGTCAACCAATGCGGGTAGTTTTGTGGCAGCAAATTCAGCCTGGTTGCTATCCATATCTACCGAGAAGATACGGATGATCTCTAAACGGTAACCTTCGTAATTGTTTTGCTCTTTATATTCGGCAACAATATCCTCAACTACATCAAAAATGGTGTTGCTGATATCCACATCTAAACGATCGCCGAACAAGGCATTTTTACGTTTAGCGTAGATCACCGTACGTTGCGAGTTCATCACGTCGTCGTACTCTAACAAACGCTTACGGATACCAAAGTTGTTCTCTTCTACTTTCTTTTGCGCACGTTCGATAGATTTTGATATCATCGAGTGTTGGATCACTTCGCCTTCTTCGATACCCATACGTACCATCAGCGCGGCGATACGCTCTGACCCGAATAAACGCATCAGGTTATCCTCTAACGACACAAAGAATTGAGACGAACCCGGGTCACCCTGGCGACCGGCACGACCACGTAACTGTCTGTCTACACGGCGGCTCTCGTGACGCTCGGTACCGATGATCGCTAAACCACCGGCCTCTTTAACACCCTCGCCCAATTTAATATCCGTACCACGGCCGGCCATGTTGGTAGCGATGGTCACTGTGCTGGCTTTACCAGCTTCGGCCACAATGTCGGCCTCTTTTTGGTGTAGCTTCGCGTTCAGTACGTTATGTTTAATGCCGCGTAGTTTTAGCATACGGCTCACTAATTCAGATATATCTACCGATGTAGTACCTACCAAAACCGGGCGACCGGCTTGGGTCAAGGCAACGATCTCGTCGGCAACGGCATTGTATTTCTCACGCACGGTACGATAAACCAGATCCTGACGGTCGTCACGGCTGATGTTTCTGTTGGTCGGGATCTCTACCACGTCCAATTTGTAGATCTGCCAAAGCTCGCCTGCTTCTGTAACGGCCGTCCCCGTCATACCGCAAAGCTTGTGGTACATACGGAAGTAGTTTTGCAGCGTAATAGTAGCGAAGGTTTGTGTAGCGTCCTCAACCTTTACGTTCTCTTTAGCCTCGATAGCCTGGTGCAGGCCATCGCTGTAACGGCGACCATCTAACACACGACCGGTCTGCTCATCTACGATCTTTACTTTGCCCTCGTCAAGGATGTATTCGGTATCCTTCTCAAATAAAGTATAAGCTTTCAGTAACTGGTTAACCGAGTGGATACGCTCAGACTTGATCGCGAAATCGCGCATCAACTCATCTTTATGAGCAATTTTTTCTTCAGCCGTTAAGGTCGACTTTTCTAACTCAGCTATCTCGCCGCCAACATCAGGCATCACAAAGAAACCCGCATCTTCGCCTGATGCAGTGATCAGCTCGATACCTTTTTCGGTCAGCTCTACCGAGTTGTTTTTCTCATCGATCACAAAGAACAGCTCACTATCCACCTTAGGCATCTCTTTGCTTTGATCTTGCAGATAATGGCCTTCGGTCTTTTGCAGGATAGAACGGTTAGAGCCCTCACTCAAAAATTTGATCAGCGCTTTGCTCTTCGGCAAACCACGGTGGGCACGCAACAAGGCCAAACCACCGGTCTCGGCGTCGGTCTTGTTATCGTTAATTTGTTTCTTGGCTTCGTTCAGTACGGTATTGATGTAGTTCTTTTGGGCATTCACCAAACGCTCAATGCGTGGTTTCAACTCATAAAACTCGTGCTCGTCACCACGTGGGATCGGGCCTGAAATGATCAGCGGGGTACGGGCATCATCCACTAACACCGAGTCAACCTCATCCACCATCGCGAAGTGCGATTTACGCTGAACCAACTCCTCCGGTGTGCGTGTCATGTTGTCACGCAGGTAGTCAAAGCCAAATTCGTTATTGGTACCAAAGGTAATGTCAGCCAAATAAGCCTGACGGCGCTCTTCGCTATTAGGTTGGTGCTTATCGATACAATCAACAGCAAGACCGTGGAACTCGTACAACGGACCCATCCACTCCGAGTCACGGCGTGCCAGGTAGTCGTTCACGGTCACAATGTGTACGCCCTGGCCGGCAAGGGCGTTAAGGTAGGCAGGCAGGGTAGCCACTAAGGTTTTACCCTCACCGGTAGCCATCTCGGCAATTTTACCCTGATGCAATACCGCGCCACCGATCAGCTGAACATCGTAGTGTACCATGTTCCACTTGGTCTCTACACCGGCAGCAAGCCAGGTATTGGCGTGGTAAGCTTTATCGCCTACAATGGTAACGTTAGCTTTTTTAGCGGCTAAAGTACGGTCGAAATCGGTAGCGGTAACTTCCAGTTTATCGTTCTCGGCTAAACGCCTTGCAGTTTCTTTTACTACCGCAAAACCTTCCGGAAGGATATCTAACAAGATAACTTCCAGCTCTTTGTTGCGGTCTTTCTCCAGTTTATCAAGGTCGGTGTATAGGTTTACCTTTTCGTCTACCGGCATATCCAACTCGGTATCCAGGCGACCTTTTATAGCGGCTATATCGGCATCAATGTCTGCCAGGCCTTTAGCAATGGTCTCTTTAAATTTGATGGTCTGCGCGCGCAGTTCATCATTACTAAGCGTTTCAAGCTTGGCATAGGCGGCCTTTACCTTTTCTACCAAAGGCATAATGGCCTTAACGTCTCTGTCCGATTTGCTTCCGAAAAGCTTACTTATAAAATCTAACATACTAATTCTTCTCTGTGATGTACCACTCTATGATCAACAATTGCGCCATTGCAATTTGAAAGTCATAATGGCAGGGCAAGTTACGATTTTGCAGGCAAGTGCGGAAACCTGCACGACGGAAAGTCCGAAAGTTGGTCATTAAACTGACGTTTAACGTATAAATTGATGGGGATATGGAAACGTACGGTCGGTAGCGCTTAGGTATCGGCAGCCCCGCTATTGCTTATACGCCTGCAGGCATTCCGCTCGCGGCCGGTATTTGCCAGATGAGAGAGCAAAAATACCAAGACTAAAAGGTAACCCATATTTTATGATCGTTAAGAAATTTTAATTAACTGACCATCAGTGGCAATTGAGGTGTAGGTGGTGTATACACCCACGCTGTATACACCTACATACTGCTTAAAAACACAAGAACCCCGATAAATTAATATCGGGGTTCTTGAAAATTCTATCTTCCGGACTTCGCGTCTTTCCGACTTCCGGACTTTCTAACTCACCGCTCCTATTTTCTTCAACAGTTTCCTGTTCTCGCGGCGGTGTATCAGTTTGTACACCATAGCGTAAATGATCGGTAAGATCAGCAGGGTCAATACAGTTGATGTTACGAGACCACCGATCACAACAATAGCCAATGGTTTTTGCGTTTCGCTGCCGATGCCTGTAGATATGGCTGCCGGCATCAGGCCAATGGCAGCCATCAGGGCGGTCATGACTACGGGGCGCACGCGGGATATCACGCCATCCAATATAGCTTCATCCAAATGCATACCGGCATCCAGGTTCTTACGGAATACCGATATCAAGATCACACCATTTTGGATACACACCCCGAACAAGGCGATGAAACCGATACCTGCCGATATGCTGAAATTGATACCGGTAATATGCAGCGCCAGGATACCGCCTATCAGTGCGAATGGCACGTTCATGATCACCAATGTAGCATCCTTAACGTTACCAAAGGTTACGAACAGGATCAGGAAGATCACCAGTAAACAGATAGGCACTACGCGGGCCAAAGTATTTGATGCACGGATCTGGTTCTCGAACTCGCCATTCCAGGTGAATGAGTAGCCTTGCTGTAATTTAACAGCGGCACTCACTTTTTGCTGGGCCTCGGCAATAGTGCTGCCCAGGTCGCGGCCACGCACCGAGAATTTTACGGCGATATAGCGCATATTGTTATCCCGGTAAATAAATGCCGGCCCGGTGATCGACTGCACATCGGCGATCTCTTTCAAAGCGATCTTAGAACCATTCAGGGTAGGTACCATCAGGTTCAGGATCTTTTCTTCTGTATCGCGATCTTGTTTTTGGTAACGCAGGCGTATCTCAAAACGGCGCTCACCCTCGTAAACGTGCGTGGCAGCTTTACCGCCAATGGCCATTTCTATTACGGCATTAGCGTCGGCAGTGGCAACGCCGTAGCGGGCCATCTGGCGTTGGTGCAGGGCTATCCTTAATTCGGGCTGGCCGAGGTTACGCAGTATACCCAGATCTTCAACACCTTTTATCTTTTTAAGTACGCGCATCACATCATCTGCCTTGGTATCCAATTCATTAAAATCCGGACCGAATATTTTTACCGCCATTGATGCAGGCACACCGGCAACAGCCTCGGCCACGTTATCAATAATTGGTTGCGAGTAGTTATAAATGACACCCGGGTACTGGCTCAGCTTTTTGTCCATCTCGGCGATCAATTCTTCCTGGGTGATGCGGCGTCTCCATTCTTTTTTAGGGAGCAGGTCTACCTGTATCTGCACGTTAAAGAAACCCTTAGGGTCGGTACCATCGTTGGTACGGCCAACTTGCGATAGCGTCTGCTTAACCTCGGGGAATGTGCCCAAAATGTCGCGCATTTTATTGGTCAGGTTCACCGAGCTTTCTAACGATGTACTCATTGGCATCTGTGCGGTAACCCATAGCGCTCCTTCGTTCAGCTGAGGTAAAAACTCGGACCCCAATAACTTGGCCGACATAAAGGTCAACGTCATAAAGGCTATCGATACCAGCAAACTCAATTTTTGGTTGCGGTAAGTAAAGGTGAACATTCGGCGCACGCCATTCTCAAAAAAGATGACCACCGGGTTATGTTTCTCCCTTACGTTCTTACGCAGCAGGATGCTGGATAGGGCAGGCACCAAGGTAAGTGTGAAGATCAACGCCCCTAATAAAGCAAAACCTAATGTGTAAGCCAGCGGAGAGAACATTTTACCCTCCACCTTTTGGAAAGCGAAGATCGGTACCAGGCAGGTAAGGATGATGAGTTTAGAGAAAAATATAGCCTTGCCCATCTCGGCGCCCACGTTTTTGAACAAGCCCAATTTAGCCAGCTTGTTAAATCTCTCCATGCCAACTTCTTTGGCCTTATGGTCCAGCGCTACAAATATGCCCTCTACCATTACCACGGCCCCATCTATAATGATCCCGAAATCGACCGCGCCCATACTGAGCAGGTTGGCGCTCATGCCCTTCAATTTCAAACACACAAAGGCAAACAATAATGACAGCGGGATAATGATAGCAACTGTCAAGGTGGTCCTCCAATCCGCCATGAACAGGAATACGATTACGGTCACCAGTACAATACCCTCAACCAGGTTATGGATCACCGTTTCAGTACAAAAATCCATAAGATTGGTACGATCGTAAAACGTGCTGATCTTAACATCCTTAGGCAGGATGTTATTGTTCAGGTCATCTACTTTGGCTTTAATGCGGGTAAGTACCTCCGCCGGGTTCTCACCTTTCCGCATTACTACAATGCCTTCCAACACGTCGTTGTTTTTATCACGACCGACCTGGCCTAATCTTGGCAAGCCACTTTCTTTGATCTGGGCCACATCCTTGGTCAGGATAGGTACGTTATTTACATTCTTGATGATAATGTTCTTGATCTCATCGATATTATTGATCAGACCTATGCCGCGCACCACGTAAGCCTGGTCGTTCTTTTCTATCACGTCGCCGCCCACGTTAATGTTACTGCGGTTAATGGCCGTAAAAACATCCATAGATGTTAGCCCGTATTTTTGTAACAGGGCAGGGTTAACACTTACCTCGTAGTCTTTTTCCTCGCCGCCAAAGCTGTTCACGTCGGCTACACCCGGCAAGGCTTTAAACTGGCGGTCCAGCACCCAGTCCTGTATGGCGGTAAGCTCGTGCAAGCTCTTGGTCTTGCTTTTCAGCGTGTACCTAAAGATCTCGCCGGTGGGGCCATACGGTGGCTGTATCTCCGGTTGCACACCATCGGGCAGGTCTGCGTTCAGCAAGCGGCTCATTACCTGCTGGCGGGCAAAGGCATCATCTACATCGTCATCAAAAATGATGCGAACGTATGAGAGGCCGAACGATGAGGTGGTCCTCAGGTTAGATTTCTTTTGTACCGAGTTCAGCACGGTCTCCATGGGTATGGTGATCATTTTTTCCACCTCCTCGGCACTGCGGCCGGGCCATTGGGCTATAATAATGATCTGGGTATTGGTTACATCCGGGAAAGTCTCGATAGGGGTATTGGTATAACTCCACACACCCAAGGCGCACAGTACGGCGGTCATAAAGAACACAAAGTAGCGGTGCCTTAAAGAGAAGTATATGATATTTTTAATGAACTTGTTCATCTCTGTTGGTCATTTTCAGTTGTCAATAGTAATTGCATGAGTAAGTCAGGTCACTCCGGACTTAAGACTTCCGACTCAAGACTCCCGACTTATTCCGCTGTCAGCGCGTCGTATAATAAAAGCTGGTTCTTTGATATCACCTTATCGCCGGGCTGCAGGCCATTGCCTATGTAAGCCACACCATCAACTGTTTTAATGACCGATACCTGGCGTACTTTTAGGTCGCACTTGCTGTTATAAACCACCACATAGTTTTTGCTGCTATCAAAAACGATAGCTTTTGATGGGATAGATACCGCCTGCGCGTTCTCGTTATTAGTGATCACCACGTTGGTGAACATTTCGGGCTTTAACAGCATATCCGGGTTAGGCAGGGCGATCTTGATCTTCATTACCTTATTATCCGGGTCCAGTATCGAGCTTACCTCGTTCACTTTACCCTGGAAGGTTTTGTCAGGATAAGCGATGGTGGTCACCGCGGCATTGTAGCCAACTTTAACTTTGCTGATATCGCTCTCGAAAACGTTGGCCCAAACCCACACATCTTTCATATTACTAATAGTGAACATGCTGCCGCCGTTATCCTCGCGGATAAAACTGCCCGAGCTCACGTTCTTCTCTACAATGTAACCCGCTCTTGGTGCTTTGATCACCAGCATGCCATTCTCGGTAGTGTTACCGCCGCCATTAATAGCAAGGGCCGACTTTACCTTGCGGTTAGCTGCCTGGGCTTTGTTGTAATTCTCTTTAGCCTCGGTGTAATCACGCTCGCTGCTGATGCCGTTTTTGTACAGGTATTCGGCTTGTTCCATCTGGCGTTTGGCAATGGCCAGATCGGCATTGGTCGATGACAGGTCGGTATAGTTACCCGCCACATCGGCGCTGCGCATAACGGCCAGCACTTGTCCCTGGCTTACTCTATCACCAAGGGAAACCTTAACGTCGGTAACCTGTCCACTGCTGAAAGGGAATACACGTACCACATTATTGTCGTTGCTGGCAACTTCGCCGGTCAGGGTCAGTTCGTTCTTAATAGTGCTGGTCTTTGCTGTATCTATGGTAATGATCTTGGCTAACGAGTCGCTGATGCAAACTTCTTTGCTAACGGTAGCCTCTGGTTTTGGAGAGTGGCACGCGCTTAAACCTGCAATTGCAGCCAGGCCGGCCAGTATAAATACTTTGTTCATTTTTTTATGATTGTTTAATTAGGGTGCTTATGGTTTAATTACTGTGGTGCCGGTAGCATAGTTAAGGTCGGCGATAGACTTTTGCAAGGTGAACTGTTGTTGCAGCATCTTTAGCTTGGTATCTTTGTAGGTATCAAAAAAATCAACAAACTCTACCAGGCCTATCTGTCTTTCTTTAAAGCTCTTCAGCATATTGTCAAAAAGTTTATCGTACTGTTGGTTAAAGCCTTGCTCTTGCGTGCTGAACAATTGTTTACTCAGGTTATACTGGTTCACGGCGGCTACCACATCGTTCTTCAGGCGGGTCTCGCTGTCCTTTACTGTAGCTTCCTGGCTCATCACGTTATGTTTAGCCGACTTAATATTGCCTTGATTGCGGTTAAAGAAAGGCAAAGGCATGCCTATCTGTAAGCCGTAGTAATTCATGGCGTAACTGCTATTGCGGTCATAAGCCACACCCAGCGTAATATCCGGTACGGCCATCGCTTTTTGCAGGCTTAGGTTATGCGTAGCCGATTCCAGTTGATATTGGTTGCTCAGATAGTCTGCGCGGTTGATCTTTGCTTGCGCGATCAGATCCTGTGTATTCAGGATGCTGCTTTTATCAGGAGAGGGGTTAACTATCGGCGATACAAAGGTGGTCTCGCTGGTCTGCAACAAAGTTTTTAACTCAGTTTGCAGGTCGTTGATCTGCTTATTATTCTCGATCATATCGTTCTGCAACCCGAACAGCATCGCTTTCAGGCGTATAAGGTCCTTCATAGAGGTATTGCCCACGTCATACGACTTTTGAATGGCATTGACCAGGTTAGTGGCGGCTGATATCTCGTTCTGATAAACCTTACCTTGCTCGATCAATGTGGCCAGCTGACTAAAATCTAACTGCAGGTTATAGCGCAGGTTGCGCATCAGATCGTTAAATTCGGCTTGCTGTACTTTGGCATCGTCTTTAGCTACCTGCACTTGCTTGCCCCGTTTGCCTGCCGTGCGGAACACCTGGCTCAGCTGAACGAAGATCTGGCCCATTCCTTCGCCCTCATTATGATAAAAGAATTTTTTGCTGCCACCATCGTAAATATTCTGATCGGTGGTCAAATCGGGGTTGTCCCACAATTTGGCTTGATCGACCAGCGCCTTACTGGCCTCAACATTGTATTTTTGAGCAAGCAGGGCAAAGTTGTTTTGGATAAACTGTTTTTCGGCATCCTGAAAATTAAGCCGAAGCGTATCGGTCGTTTGCGCATCGGCCAAATGCGCTGCCCCGATCGCCAGGGTAAACAGCACCGCGGATGCCAGTTTGTGTTTTAGTAACATGAGTTTGATCAATTAGATGATGCAAAGGTTGACAACGCGTATGAAGATTGTGTGAAGAGGAAGAGGACTCACCCGCCCATCGCTTCGCTGGGGCACCCTCTCTTCGCCTTTGGCGGAACGAGGGTAGAAGATCTGCTAAAACTATTACTCGACACTCCCCGCCCTTTTTCCGCTTTAGCGAAGAAAGGGCAGACGCACTAAGTGCCGTCGGGAGAGTAACCCAGTAGGTAGAGCCACTTGCAAAGGACAAGTTCGATCACTATTTTTAGCTGGTATGCCTACCATCACAGAAATATGCAGAGAACTACGCCGACGTGAAACGCCGGCCGAAAAAGTTTTATGGCAACATTTGAGAAACCGCCAACTGCTTGGATATAAATTTCTGAGACAATATCCTATAACTACCCTATCTGCGGAAGGCCGAAGGATTTGCTTTATACCAGACCTATACTGTCATCAGGCCAAATTGGTGATCGAGGCTGATGGCCCTATCCATCTTTTAAAAAAAGAATATGATGTTTACCGGGACGAGGTATTATTACTTTTGGGGATAACAACGTTGAGATTTACTAATGACGAAATATTGTTTGATACAAACTCTGTACTTAATAGAATTTCCGAACAGTTGATGCGCAGATAACAAAGCCGACGAGTTTACTCACCCGCCCGTCGCTTCGCTGGGGCACCCTCTCTTCGCCTTTGGCGGAAAGAGGGTAGAAGTTGTCGTGTCGAACTAACGGGGGCAACTTTATCCATTATGCCTTCCGCCCTCTTTCCGCGCAGCGAAGAGAGGGCAGCGTCGTCGGGGTGAGTAGACCTGCAGGTAGAGCCATTTGCAAAGTATCAACAAACACCGATAAACCTATCAATTCAAAAATTCCCTCTTCCCCATTTCACCGATCTTTTATAGTTTAGGCATCGCAAAGCCGACACCAGCCATGAAGAAAGAACTGATCCTGGAGACCATTAATATCACCAAGAATTTTTTTGGCGATAAGTCGTCGGGGGTCAATAATATCACCTTGCTGATACCCAAGGGGAAGATCACCGGTATCGTCGGCGAAAGCGGCAGTGGTAAGACCACCCTGTTGAAATTGCTGGCCGGTACGCTGGTGCCGGATTCGGGCGAGGTATTCTTTCATCAGGAATTATTGCCCGACCGGGAGAAGAACCGTCAGGATGTCCATCGGTCCATCAAATTCCTTACGCAGGATAATTACGAGATGGACCTGCAAAGCACTGTTTGGGAGAACGTACGCGATGGCCTGGCCGAGAGCGAACAAAAATTCGAGACCAAAAAGGTGTCCGAAGCATTGACCCAATGGAGTATCCGCCACCTGCACGATCAGGTCTTTGGTAAACTCAGCGGCGGCGAAAAGCAACGAGTGACCATAGCCAAGGCCCTCATCAGTAAACCTGAAGTACTTTTATTAGACGAGCCTTTTAACCAGGTTGATGCCCACTATCGCGAAAGCCTGCAACAAGATATCCGCGACATTGTTGCCGGGCAAGGAGTGACCGCCATCCTCGTATCCCACGATCCCGCCGAACTGCTCAGTATGGCCGACCAATTGGTAGTCATTAAAGAAGGCGAGATCGTAGAAAGCGGCAGCCCCGAAGATCTGTACGAGTCACCACAATTATTATATACCGCACTGATCCTGGCGAGCGGTACCCAACTTACCCCCACCCAGGCTAAGGTTTGCGGCGTCAGTACCAAGCGTGGCTCGGTAGTGGTATATGCCGAGGATGTGAAGGTATCGCGGGGACTATCTAATAATTGGATGGTGAATAAGATCCTGTTCAAGGGAATTTATGAGGAATTGATCGTTGAATACAAAAACGTCCAACTACGGGTATTGAACCGCAGCAAGGGAAAATATAAGATCGGCAGCAAAGTGAGTGTGAGTGTTAAAAAGTACCATGAGTTTGGGAGGTGGTCTTGACCGCTGATTATTGACCGCTGAAGTGTTCTTTTGCAAGTGATTACGCTGATATTTGACCGCTGACTTTATCTTATCGTAGTTAATCTCGAAGATCCGCTGACCCTCGATATTCCAAACGCTCAAGTGCGTATCAGCGCCATCAGCGAAATCATGCTCTTCGGTGGTCATTCTCATCAGCGGTCGTTAATTTTTGTTAAATCAGCTTAGCGATCCCACATCATCCCATAATAAGTTTTACCTTTAGGCCAAGTTTGTTATTTTCGCAGGCAAACGAACGGTTATGGAAGAATTTGAGGCAAGTACATCGGCAAGCAAAACCAAAAGCATTTATATCTCTACCGTGTTCGGTATAGCTATGGTATTGCTGATGGTGGGTTTACTGGGGCTGATCCTGGTGCACGCCAGCAGCCTGTCCAAGTATGTGAAAGAGAATATCGTGGTCAATATTTTTGTTGACGAGAGCGCCCGCGAAGCCGATGTTATGCAGTTTGAGCGCCAGCTGGCCACCAACCCAATGGTGAAGCACTCGCAATACGTAAGTAAAGAGATAGCTGCCCGCAACCTGCAAAAAGAGTTAGGGTCGGATTTTGTATCGTTTTTGGGTTACAACCCCCTTTCGCAATCGGTAGATGTTTACCTGAAAGCCGAATTTGCTAATAATAAGGATATTGCCAAGTTTAAAGCCGAGTTGCTGAAGAATCCGTTGGTTAAGGAGGTGAAATACCAGCAATCACTGGTCGATAAAATGAACGAGAACCTGGGATCCATCACGCTGGTCATCCTGGTATTTGCAGGCATATTCATAGTAGTATCGGTAGGACTGATCAACAACACCATTCGTCTGGCCATTTACTCGCAACGTTTCCTGATCAAGTCGATGCAGTTGGTTGGTGCTACAAGGGGCTTCATCCGCAAACCGTTCCTGTTGTACGGCATCTGGCACGGCCTGTTAGGCGCACTGATCGCTATTGTGTTATTGATGGGTACGCTTTACCTGTCTTATAAAACCCTACCCGAGCTGGTGGTACTGCGTAACTATGCAGAGTTCGGTCTGGTGTTCCTTGGCATCATCGCTCTGGGTATCCTGATCGCCGGATTGAGCACATACGCAGCGGTGAGCAAATATTTACGTTCAAAGATCATTAATTTATACAGATAATAACAATGGCACAAAAATACGTTCGCCCTACAGCGGCAACCAAACAGACCGAAGTTGACAATGCACCGGTAACCCTGCTTTATGATAAGACCAACTACACCATCCTTGCCGTTAGCGTGCTGATCGTGGCTTTAGGTTTCTTTGTGATGTCGGGCACGACCGATATTTACAGCACGGCTAAGATCGTGGTTGCCCCGCTGATCGTTCTGGCCGGTTTTGGCCTGGGTTTTTACGCCATCCTTAAAAAGCCTGCCGCTAAGTAATGGACATGTTTCAGGCGGTCATCCTCGCTATCATCGAGGGCTTGACAGAATTTCTTCCCGTATCCTCTACCGGTCACATGGTGTTAGCCAGCTCATTTATGGGCATCGGCGAAAAGCCATTTGTAAAACTTTTTGAGGTGGTGATCCAACTGGGCGCTATCCTTTCGGTAGTGATCCTTTATTACAAGCGCTTTTTAAAGTCTGTTGATTTCTACTTCAAACTGGTGGTAGGCGTTATCCCGGCCGTTATAGTTGGGTTGCTATTTAAAAAACATATCGATCAATTGCTGGAGAGTCCACTGGTGGTAGCGTCATCGTTACTGGTGGGCGGTGTGATCCTTTTATTTGTTGACGATTGGTTTAAAAAGACCAACGAGGTTAAAGGCGAACCGCAAGAGATCAGCTATGCTACCGCTCTTAAAGTAGGCTTGTTCCAATGCCTGGCCGTAGTGCCGGGTGTATCCCGCTCTGCAGCTACCATTGTTGGTGGTATGAGCCAAAAGCTGACCCGCACAGCGGCAGCCGAGTTCTCGTTCTTTTTGGCCGTACCGACGATGTTCGGCGCGACATTGAAAGAGGTTTACGATTTTTACAAACATACCGAAGGTACGCTGTTCACCAACGAAGAGATCAAATTGCTGATCGTAGGTAACGTAGTGGCATTCATTGTAGCTATGCTGGCCATCCGCAGCTTCATCACTTTTTTGGAGAAAAAAGGTTTTAAGCTATTCGGTTATTACCGCATCATTGTAGGCGCGGCTTATATCATCGCTTATTTTGCAGGATATAGACTGGTCGAATAACAGAAGTGAAAAATATTGATGATGCCGGGCTTGGTCCCGGCATTTTTTGTTTATGGGAAAATATTTTTTTTATTTCTCTTGATTGTGTAAAGAATAATCTTTATATTTGTATTGCTCTGTTCTTTCGTAGAGACACGATAACTCGTGTCTCGCACCACGAAGGTTCACCATTGCAATAGTGAACCGAATTACATAGTCGACCTGCAAAACCTTAGACGCGAGGTGTCGCGTCTCTACAGAAAAAATATCTTTCATTCCATTCGGACAGTAGGTGACGGCTATTCCTTATCCGCTCCTTATATTGTCCTACCAATACAAAACCACATCTTACTACATGAAGTTAAGCCGCAAAATATTCACGTTAGCACTGTGTTCGGTCGCCGCTATCAGCTATAACCAAACTATCGCGCAACTAAAAAAAACAGCCAGCCCCATGAGGTCGGTCGAGACCGGATTTATTACCGCTCCTGCCGATATTCAGACCAGCGTTTATTGGTATTGGATATCCGACAATATCTCAAAGTCGGGCGTGGTGAAGGATCTGGAGTCGATGAAAAAGGTGGGTATCAACCGGGCTTTTATTGGTAATATTGGTTTGGACGATACGCCATATGGCAAAGTAAAGATATTTACCGACGAGTGGTGGCAGATCATGCACCTGGCTTTGAAAACGGCTACGCGATTGAATATCGAGATAGGTATCTTTAATAGTCCGGGTTGGAGCCAGTCGGGTGGACCATGGGTGAAGCCGGGTCAGGCGATGCGTTATTTGGCATCGTCTGAGGTATTGGTGAAAGGTCCGTTAGCTTACAAAGCAAAACTTGCGCAGCCCCATAAAGATTTTCAGGATGTGCAGGTGATCGCTTATCCGGTAGGTGATGATTTCGCGGCCGATATATTTAACCTGAAACCAAAGGTGAGTATCTCGCCTGAGTTGGACGGCATCGAACAGGTCAGCGATCGTAACGATGCTACCGGCATCAAATTTAAAAATGGCAAAAAATATACTTTAGATATCGTTACTGATGGTAACTACACCGCCCGCAGCGTCACCATCACCCCGACCGCCAACCCGACACGTTTAGAGGGCGACATCTTGGCCGCCGATGCTGACGGCACCTTTAAAACCATCAGACATTTCAACATTGACCGTACCAACCGCGACCTTAACGTTGGTTTTAAGCCTTATGGTGCAGGCGCGATCTCTATCCCGGCAACGTCGTCAAAAAATTTCAGGATCGTTTTTGATAAGGTGCAAAATGGCTCCGGTATAGCAGAAGTGAAGATATCATCGACACCGATGGTGGAAGATTATATCGAAAAGACCTTAGCCAAAATGTGGCAAACGCCGTTCCCTTATTGGGATGCTTACCAATGGAAAGCGCAACCTGTTGTGGATGATCAGCGTTTGGTGATAGATCACGCAAAGGTGATCGATATCTCTAAATTCCTGACTGCTGATGGCTCACTGAACTGGACCGTCCCTGCCGGCAATTGGGTGATCGAACGCACCGGCATGACACCTACCCAGGTGAAAAATGGCCCCGCATCGCCCGAGGGCGTGGGTCTGGAGGCCGATAAGATGAGCCGCAAACACATCGAAGCGCATTTTGACGCTTATTTAGGCGAAATATTAAGACGGATCCCTGCTGCCGACCGCAAAACCTTTAAAGTGACCGTGCAGGACAGCTACGAGACCGGCGGACAGAACTGGACCGATAGCTTTATTGCCGACTTTAAAACTACCTATAAATACGACCCAACACCATACATACCTGTGATGCAGGGCAAAGTGGTAGGTAGCCAGGATAGGTCGGACAGGTTTCTTTGGGATGTAAGGCGTTTGATTGCCGATAAAGTGGCTTATGATTACGTAGGTGGCCTGCGCGATATAAGTCATAAACACGGACTGCGTACCTGGTTAGAGAATTATGGACACTGGGGTTTCCCCGGGGAGTTTTTGCAATACGGCGGACAAAGCGACGAGATAGGCGGCGAGTTTTGGAGCGTAGGCATGCTGGGCGATATCGAGAACAGGGCGGCATCATCGGCGGCACATATTTATGGCAAGACCAAGGTATCGGCCGAATCATTCACCAGTGGCGATCCGGCATTTTCCCGTTATCCAGCCAAAATGAAACAACGTGCCGACAGGTTCTTTACCGAGGGCATTAACAACACATTGATGCACGTGTACATAGAGCAGCCTGATGATGCTAAAGTACCGGGTGTTAACGCGGGCTTTGGGGCGGAATTTAACCGCAATAATACCTGGTTTTATGATATGGATATCTTTATCAAATACCTAAAACGTTGCAATATGATGCTGCAGCAAGGACGGTATGTGGCCGATGTCGCTTATTTCATCAGCGAGGATGCCCCAAAAATGACCGGCGGCCGCGACCCCGAAATGCCAAAAGGATACTCTTATGATTATATTAACGGCGAGGTGATCAAGACCCGCCTAAAGGTAATTAACGGTCGGTTGACCCTGCCCGATGGTTTAAGCTATGGCGTATTGGTGCTACCAAAACTGGAAACCATCCGTCCGGAACTGTTGACCAAGATCAAAGAATTGGTTATGCAAGGCGCGATAGTACTTGGTCCAAGGCCGTCGCGCTCGCCGAGTTTGGCTAACTACGGTGCGGCAGATAAGCAGGTGCAGGCACTGGCGGCTGAGCTGTGGGGTAAGGTTGATGGCAGGTCAGTCAAGGTGAATAAATATGGCAAAGGTTTGGTGATGGACGGCATGACCATGCAAGAAGCGCTGGACCATATCAAAGTGAAACCAGACTTTATCAGCGGGAGCAATGATATCCTGTACATCCATCGTAAACTGACGGACGGTGAGGCTTACTTTATATCCAACCAAAAAGATGCCCCGGCAAAATTTGATGCCCGCTTTAAAGTGAACGGCATGGTGCCCGAATTGTGGGACCCGGTAACCGGCAGCATCCGTGACCTGCCCGCTTTCACCCAAAGCACCGACGGTACCGTTGTGCCAATGGAACTGGACAGAACTGGCAGCGCCTTTGTGATCTTCCGCAAAAAAGGTAAGCCGACAGGAGCAAAAGAGAACTTCCCGGTAGCGACGCAAACCGTAAAAATCAATAGCTCGTGGCTGGTAAACTTTGACCCGAACATGCGCGGACCAAAGCAGACCGTGAAATTTACCGAACTGATGGATTGGAGCAAAAGCCCGGTAGATAGCATCAAGTACTATTCGGGATCGGCCAGATACTACCAAAACTTTAAGCTGGACAAACAGGCAGCAGGTACTAAAGTGTTTTTAGATCTGGGTACGGTGACCGCCATTGCCAAAGTAAAAGTGAACGGCGTAGATGTTGGCGGAGTATGGACCGCTCCGTATAAAGTCGACATTACCAAAGCCCTTAAATCCGGCGATAACGAGTTAGAGATAAAAGTGACCAACAGTTGGGTCAATCGGTTGATCGGCGATAGTAAAATGCCTGCCGAGCAACGCCCAACATCGCTATATCATAACCCTTACAGGCCGAATAGTGGCCTGCAGACTTCGGGATTGGTAGGACCGGTGAAGTTAGAGGTGGTGAAGTATTAACATGTTTTAGATCCCTCATTGGGGAAGGATGAGAGAGGTTGTGCTGAAATGGCAGGGAGGGGTTCGCCGATATACATCGTGGCAAACCCCTCCCTGCTACCGCTCATTTCCGGCCCGCCTCTCCCCAAGGAGGGAATTTAGGAAAAACCTTACTTTAACCCGTAAGTAAGGTAACCGCCATCAACCACCAACTCTGTCCCGGTGATAAAACTTGCCGCGTCAGATGCTAAAAATAGAACGGTATTAGCAACTTCACTTGGATCGCCAATACGCTGTAACGCGGTGGCTGCTGCTAATAATGGTTTAGCTTCGGCTGGTACTGCGCCCTCTAAGCCAGGTGTTTGGATAGGTCCGGGACTGATGATATTAACACGGATATTTCTGGGCGCTAATTCATTTGCGGCTATCTGTGCGATCTTGTTCACTGCTCCTTTAGTAGCCGAATATACACTGGTGCCTAAATTGTTAGCCGTAGCAACGGTTGACGACGTGAATATCACAGCCGAACCATCTGCTAAATGTGGAATGAGTTTTTGAAGGGTGAAGAAATACCCCTTCACGTTGGTATTGAACTGTGCGTCAAAATCAGCTTCGGTGGCTTGTTCTATCGGCGCAAATGTCGCTATCCCGGCGTTAAGGAAAAGTACATCTAACTTACTGCCGCTGTCCGCTATAGCTTTCTCCAAGATAGTTATCCCATCTAAAGTGGATGTGTCTGAAACTACCGTCTTTAAATTTGGGCTGTTGATCTCTGCAGCTACTTTTTGTAAGTTGGCAGCGCTCCGGCTGGTGATCCATACAGTCGCACCGGCGTTAATAAATGCTTTGGCGGTTGCTGCGCCTATACCGGTGCTTCCGCCGGTTATTACTACGTTCTTGTTGTTGAAATTCATTTTAATTTTCATTAGTTAACGGCACAAACTTACAGCATATAGATTTATTTTAGTTACTTTGTAACTAAAAGTAACAGTAACATTTGAGTAACCAGGTAACTTATGACCGACTATGTTTGCCATCCGGGGCACAAAACCGAGATCATGGCCATTCACGATGCGATGGACGTATTAAGCGGTAAATGGAAGATATCCATTATATCGTCTCTTTGTTATTATAACCAAAGGCGATTTTCTGACATATTGAGCGACCTCAATGGTATATCCAACAAGATGCTAAGCAAAGAGCTGAAAGAATTAGAACAGAATAAACTGATCAAGCGGAACGTGCAGGATACCCAACCCGTGACCGTCCATTATAACCTGACCGAATACGGCTGGACATTACAAGGCATCATCCATGACCTTGCCGCTTGGGGAAAGAAACACCGGGATGTGATCGTGGGCAGCTGATAAACGATGACCTGATCGTAAATAAGCCTGCGGCCACTCTAATATTTTTGCTTGCCCCGTATAGGTTATAGGTGCGTTATCTAAATTTACATTCATAAAAACAAAAATTATAATTTAGGCTTATCTAAATTATAATTTTGACTACATTTGAATTGTAATTTAGAACTACATCAACCTATGAAAATATTGTCTACTACTTTTCTCATCCTCTGCGCCTTAAGGCTGCAAGCGCAAACTGCCCTGGTGACGGGTAAGGTCACTGCCGAAGGTAAACCTGTTCCTTATGCATCGGTTGTGATCAAGGGTGCCAGCCTGGGCGGTAGTACCGACGCGGAGGGCAAATTCCAGATAAAAAATGCCCCGGAGGGCAGCCGAGTATTGTTGATATCGGCTATCGGTTATCAAAAGCAGGAAGTAAAGGTCGACCTGAAAGCGGGCACGAACAATATTTCAAATATTGTCCTTGACGGGGAAGGCTCGCAACTGAACGAGGTGACCGTGACCGGATCAAGCCGGGCGGTAGAGTTAAGGCGAAACCCGGTATCGGTAGCGGTAATGAGCAAAAAGATGATGGATCAGAACACCAATACCAACCTGATAGATGCGGTGGTAAAAGGTGTGCCGGGTGTGAGCGCGGTCACCACGGGGCCAAATATCTCTAAACCGTTCATCCGTGGGTTGGGCTATAACCGGGTACTGACCTTGTACGACGGCTTGCGTCAGGAAGGCCAGCAATGGGGCGACGAGCACGGCATCGAGATCGATCAATACGGCATTGGCAGAGCCGAGGTGGTTAAAGGTCCGGCAAGTTTGATCTACGGGTCGGACGCGGTGGCCGGCGTGATCAACCTGATCCCTGCCAAACCCGAATATCAGGACGGCAAAATGAGCGGCGATGTAGCGCTGGACTATCAGGGTAATAACGGTCTGCTGGGTTCGTCCTTAGGTTTTAGTTTCAGGAAGACGGATTGGAAATATTCGTTCAGAGCGACATCTAAGCAAGCGCATAACTATACCAACCGCATTGATGGCTTTGTTTATGGCACGGCCTACAAAGAATACAACTTTTCGGCCAGTGCCCGGGTCGATAAGCCTTGGGGATCCAGCAAAATAGCCGCGACCATTTACGACAACAGGCAAGAGATCCCCGACGGTAGCCGCGACTCGCTGAGCCGCCGTTTTACCAAACAGGTGTTGGACGCAGGGGATGATATTACCAACAGGCCGATCGTCCCGAACAGCAGGCTGAATAATTACAGTATTGCCGCCCTGCATCAGAGGATACAGCATTACCGCGTTTACAGCACATCCGAATTTAAAGTGAAAGATGGCACCATTAACTTGATGCTGGGCGGTCAGCAGAGTGTGCGCCGCGAGTATAATCACCCTACGGTGACGAGTCAGCCGGGTTTGTATGTGGTTTTGAATACGCTGAACTACGATCTGAAATATAATCTGGCCCCGATCCACGGCATCGAAAGCACCATCGGATCGAACGGGATGTATCAGCACAACAGCAGCCGCAACGGTACCGATTTCCCGATACCGGACCATCAATTGTTCGATGCAGGTGCTTACCTTTTCGCCAAGCGGACCATGGGTAAATTCGATGTGTCGGGCGGCGTAAGGTATGATAACCGCAACATCAGTTGGAACGACTTTTATGTAGGCACTAACCCGCAAACGGGTTTTGGCCAAAAGGTGAACGCGGGTACGGCCGGTGCCGATCTGCAATTCCCGGCGTTCAGTAATCGTTACACCGGCATATCCGGTAGTGTGGGCGCTACTTATAATATTAACGAACGGTTGTTGTTGAAGGCTAACATTTCCCGGGGTTACCGTGCCCCCAATATTACCGAGGTGGGTTCCAACGGACTGGATCCCGGTGCGCACATTGTTTATTTAGGCAACCGTAACTTTAACCCCGAGTTTAACCTGCAACAGGATGTCGGCGTGATGGCTTATCTGAAAGATGCCGACATTAGCCTGGAGGTTTTTAATAACCAGATCGATAATTTTATTTATCAGTCACGGCTGACCGATGCCAACGGCGATCCGGTAGTGATCGTTCCGGGTAACTTGACCTATCAATACCAGCAATCCGCCGCACGCTTATATGGTGGCGAACTGACCGTTAACCTGCACCCCACCAAAATGCCCTGGCTAAATTTTAATAACAGCGTGGCCCTGGTGATCGGCTTAAATAAAAACCAACAATTACTGGACCGCTACGGCGACCAAGCTAAGTATCTGCCATTTATCCCACCGTTGCACGCAAGGTCTGAAATAAAGCTGACCGCGCCTAAGCGGATGATCGGGTTGAACAAACCATTCTTTAAAGTAGAAGCCGATATGTACGATGCTCAAACCCGTTTTTACGCGCTGGACGATACCGAGACCTTTGCGGCAGGTTACACGCTGATCAATATGGCCGTTGGTGGGACGTTCAAAAACAAGGCAGGCAAGGGTTTATGCGACCTGCTGTTGCAGGCGCAGAACATGTTTGATGTGGCCTATCAATCTAACCTGAACAGGTTGAAGTATTTTGAGTACTACCGAGCATCGCCAACAGGCTACACCGGGATCTATAACATGGGCAGGAATATTGGCTTGAAGGCGATATTTTATTTTTGATCTGTTGTTTTTCTAAATCCCTCCTCGGGGAGGGGCGGGCAGATCGTGCGCAAATGCAGGGAGGGGTTAGTCGATATGCATCAACGTTAACCCCTCCCTGCCACTTCACTACCTATCGCGCCCCTCCCCAAGGAGGGATGCAGGAAGCCTACCGCTCTGCAACCTCTTTTAGCTTAGCCAAAGCGATCGGCCAGTCGTTCTCGAACATCTCTGCCCATTCTTCATCTATTCGCAGGTTGATGGTCAGCTCGGTAACTCCGTTATTTTCAGCAAAAACGTATTGCTCAATGCCCGGGGTTGCGTTTAAGTCCATAGCTACAACACCGCCCTTGTCTAATACGGCATTGTGTTGTAAGGTAATGGTATCATATAATTCGAATTCGGTCACCTTTGCCAGCATGCCCGAGCCGTCCGGGCCGCCAAAGCGGATCTCGGTGTCTTTTTTCCAGGTGCCTTCATAGTCAGATCCCGGCCAGGCGGCGCCTGTCCATTCTTTATAAGTTTCGCGGTCGAGCATGGTATCCCATACATTTTGTTTTGGCGCGTTGATGGTCGCGTGGAATTGCAGGTCTTTCATTTTGATCGGTTTTAATGGTGTCTGTCTGCTAAGCAGATAATACAAATATGCGTATTCGGTATTTGTGGAGTAGGGGTTGGTTAAGACAAATTTGGGGTCGGATCGCGACAGAGGGATATTGGTAGGATATCCATTTGTCTTCCGTTTGCGAGACAATTTGCATCTTCGCTATGCACACGCCGTTCTTTTCCTGATAAAAGAACCAAGATCAGAATAGTGCCAATGCTTCTACGCACAAGCCTTTACCCTGCAGGCGGTCAACGCCCGGGCGCGCACACGCCCAACGCATTTGACCACCTCACCCGAAGCCGTGCCACTGTCGGGAAAGGAAGAGCGTGGGAGCTATGGTGATATTAGCACCATCCTTCAATCTAAACCCGGTAGCAGCGGAAACCCCGGAGTATGTGAAGGACGAGTGTGGCGGCCGGCGAGGAGTTGCAGCGGATGACGGGACTGCGGCGACCATATAACCCGGACCTTTCGTTTTCAAAACCGCCTCAAAAGAAACATCTGAAATGGGGCATCTGAAATACTAAATAAATTATATTTGCCCTATATTGCATATAGGATGCCGATAAAAGGAAACCAGTTCAAGACGAATACTTTAAAGGGTGAGAATGAGCCGCGCGGCAGTAAACCGCGTAGCGGAGGGGAGCGCGCGCCGCGCACGGAGCGGTCGCGGATGGAGATGCCGTCGCTGACTTTTGAGAGCGGCAAGCTGATCAAGATACTGGGCTTGTTCTGCCTGGTGTCGTCGATATTTTTCCTGATCGCCTTTACATCATACCTGTTCACCTGGCAGGAAGACCAGAGCTACGTGGCCGAGGCCAACGGCGGTTGGAGCAATCTTTTTAAAACCACCAAGGAGTTGATGGACAGCGGTGTTAAAGACCCGGTGGTTGATAACTGGCTGGGCAAATTTGGCGCGTTGCTGGCTAACCAATTTATATACGAGTGGTTTGGCGTGGCATCGTTCATTTTTGTGGGGGTGTTCTTTATCATCGGCTATCGGTTGTTATTTAAGGTGAGGATATATTCTATCCTGAAGACCTTTGGTTACGCGTTTTTTGGACTGGTATTTATATCCCTGACCATTGGTTTTATCCACGCTTTTGTAAGTGACTACGCGCACTATCTGGAAGGGCAATTTGGCTTTTGGAGTAACCGGTTACTGGCGGCACAGATCGGTGAGTCGGGTGTAGGCTTTGGGTTGATATTCGTATTACTGACCTTTTTGGTGATCGCTTATAACATCGACTTTAAACTGCCCGAGCGTAAGCCTAAGGAAGTTGCTTTAGAGGATGACGAAGAAGATACCGACATCGTTCCGCGTAATGTAGAACTGGTGGACGAGGAGATATTTGAACCTGTAGAATGGAAAAAGAACGGTAAGCAACATGTGCCGATCCAAACCAATCAGGAACGTTTGCAGCAGCCTAATGTAAGTGTGCGCCCTGTAAATTTGGAGGTTGAAAAAGAGACCGTAGTGCCGCGTAGCACCAGTTTTGAGGTAGAGAACACCATGCGCCACGAGCCGGTGACCTTAACCCCCGACCCGGTGGTTGCAGATGACGAGCCGGTTGACGAGACCGAGATACCTTTAGAGGTAGAGACGGCCCGCCCAACGCCGGTGACCGCGATAGAAGAAAGCGACCCTAAAAAGGTTGCCAACGCGCTGGTTGAGCAGTTCGGTACTTTTGATCCTAAGCTGGACCTATCGAGCTATAAATACCCGCATGTTGATCTGTTAGAGAATTACGGATCTAACAAGATATCGGTAAACAGCGACGAGTTGGAGGCTAACAAAAACAAGATCGTTGAGACGCTGAACCACTACAACATTGAGATAGACAAGATCAAAGCCACCATTGGCCCAACGGTGACGCTGTACGAGATCATCCCCGCGCCAGGGGTGCGTATATCTAAGATCAAAAATCTGGAGGATGATATCGCACTGAGCTTAGCGGCCTTAGGTATCCGTATCATTGCGCCAATGCCGGGTAAGGGTACTATCGGTATCGAGGTGCCTAATCAACACCCGGAGATGGTGTCTATGCGGTCGGTGTTGGCTACAGAAAAATGGCAGAACAATACCATGGACCTGCCGATAGCCCTGGGTAAGACCATCAGCAACGAGGTATTTATTGCCGATCTGGCTAAGATGCCCCACTTACTTGTCGCGGGTGCTACAGGTCAGGGTAAATCGGTCGGTATCAATGCCATCCTGGTGTCTTTGCTTTACAAAAAGCACCCGGCCGAACTGAAGTTTGTGTTGGTGGATCCTAAAAAGGTGGAGCTGACCTTGTTCCGCAAGATAGAGCGCCACTTCTTAGCCAAACTGCCCGATGAAGCCGACGCGATCATCACCGATACCAAAAAGGTGGTGAATACGCTCAACTCGCTTTGTATAGAGATGGACCAGCGTTATGACCTGCTGAAAGATGCGGGCGTGCGTAACCTGAAAGAATACAATACCAAATTTGTTAACCGTAAACTTAACCCGACCGAGGGACACCGCTTTTTACCATTTATCGTGTTAGTTGTCGACGAGTTTGCCGATCTGATGATGACCGCCGGTAAAGAGGTGGAAACGCCAATAGCGCGTTTGGCCCAGCTGGCCCGTGCCATTGGTATCCACTTGGTGATCGCTACACAGCGCCCGTCGGTTAATATTATTACGGGTACCATTAAGGCTAACTTCCCGGCGCGTTTGGCGTTCAGGGTATTGTCTAAGATAGATTCGCGCACGATCCTTGACGCAGGTGGTGCAGATCAACTGATCGGTCGCGGTGATATGTTGCTGGCTACGGGCAGCGACCTTATCCGTATCCAGTGCGCATTTGTTGATACCCCTGAGGTAGAAAAAATAGCCGATTATATTGGCGAGCAACGCGGTTACCCATCGGCTTTACTATTGCCTGAATTTGTGGGCGAAGGAGAAGCCAGCAGCAGCGCTAAAGAGTACGACCCGGATAATCGCGACCCAATGTTTGAGGATGCCGCCCGTTTGATCGTTTTGCATCAGCAAGGATCTACCTCGCTTATTCAACGGAAACTGAAACTGGGTTATAACCGTGCAGGCCGCATTATAGATCAGTTGGAAGCGGCCGGTATTGTCGGGCCGTTCGAGGGTAGCAAAGCACGTGATGTTTTGTATCCTGATGAATATAGTTTGGAAAGACATTTAGAGGAATTGGCGAAGGGGGGAGCGTAGCCTCTTCCTAACCTCCCTTCACAACTAACGTCATTGCGAGGAACGAAGCAATCTCTACACTTTAAGGTCGGATAAGCAAAGCCGCCCTGCTAACGTAGAGATTGCTTCGTTCCTCGCAATGACGTGCTTAGTAGTTAAACCTATCCAAACAAAACCCATCCAACAAACATTAACCATTCAAATGAAAAAGATCAGCATATATATATTCCTCTTGTTCGTAGGCATTAACCAGACATCGGCCCAAAAACAAGATCCAAAGGCCATGGCAACCGGTAAGGATGATAAAGCCAAAGCTATCCTAAAACAGGTGAGTGCCAAATACCGCAGCTACGGCTCTATCATGACGGATTTTACTTTTACCATAGAAATACCGCAAAGCCCTAAGCATACCCAGGCCGGTACGTTGATCACAGCCACTAAAACAGGTAAATATAAAGTGACCTTGTACGACCCGGCTAACAAGACTGACATTGCGCAAGAGATCTACAACGACGGCAAGATCCAGTGGACCTATACTAAACGTGATAAGGAAGTACAGATAGACAACGTAAGCAAAAGCCCCGACGCAATGAACCCGGCCACGCTTTTCACCATGTACGAGAAAGGTTACAAATACCTTTACACCGGCGAGCAAAAGATGAATGGCAAAATTTATCAGGCGGTAGAACTGAGTCCGGAGGATGAAAAAAGTTCTTTCTTTAAGATCAAGTTGTTTATTGATAAAGCCAAACAACAGTTATACAACGCCGTGATCTTCGACCGTAACGGTAGCCATTATACTTATACGCTTACCAAGGTCGTCCCCAACGTAAAGATCGGCGACGCTACCTTTGTTTTTGATAAAGTGGCACATCCGGGTGTAGGGGTGAATGATCTGAGGTAGTTTTGGATGTATAAATGTGAGGATGATCTGCTATCTTTAGAATGTATGCAGCGTTTCGACACCCTCCACTGGCTCAACATCGTCCGCAAGATCCTGCTTTCTTTACCCGGCGTAGAAGAATACAGCCTGCACAACACGCCCGGCTTCCGTGTCAAGAAGAAATTGTTAGCTCGCGTACGCGAGGATGGCGTGTCGGTAGCCATCCATAGCGATAATCGCGACGTTTGGATGCAGGCTGAGCCCGAAGTGTTCTTCATCGAACCGCATTATTTCAAATACTCCTACGTATTGCTGAACTTGCAAACCACATCCGAAGAAACCCTTAGCAATGTTTTGACCCAAGCATGGAAGGAATGTGCGCCGAAGCGGATGCTGCAAGTGTATATTGAAGAACATCCGCGGTAAGATAGATCATAGCGGTCCATTCTAAAATTCGTGTAATTCGCATCGATCAAAGAAAATTCGTGTTTAACTAAATTTAACACGCTATCACGATCGGGAGTCCCCTGCATTTTGCCTCAAACTCTTACCTTTATCCCATGACCAAAGCCATTGTATTCGACCTCGGTGCTGTGCTGATCGACTGGAATCCGCACCATCTGTATAAACAACTCTTCGCCAGTGAGGATGAGATGAAATACTTCCTCAGCAATATTACCACCATGGATTGGAACGAGGAACAGGACATGGGCCGTTCGTTACAGGAAGGTACCGATATTTTGGTAGCCCAACATCCTGAACATGAAGCCAACATCCGCGCTTATTACGGCCGTTGGGAAGAAATGCTGGGCGGCGTTATCGAGGGAACTGAAAAAATCTTTCAGCAACTGAAAGCAAGCGGCAAATACGAAATGCTGGCCCTCAGCAATTGGTCGGCCGAGACGTTTGTGATCGCTCAGGAGCGTTACGAAGTATTGAACCAGTTTGATGGCGTGGTGGTATCTGGCATTGAAAAAACACGCAAACCCTTTCCTGAGTTTTATCAGATCATGTTGGACCGTTATCAGCTTAAACCCGAAGAATGTTTATTCATCGACGACAACTTGCGCAATGTGAAAGCGGCTGAGGCGATGGGAATACCGTCGATACTTTTTGTGGGAGCTGAGGAGTTGGGGGGGGAGTTGAGGGAGAGAGGGATATTGTAAATACTGGCTTCAGTTTGTAACTGAAGCCTATGGATAAATGAAAGTCTGTGACTTTCGACAGTCGAAGACTGTCAACATCGCGAGGCTTCAGTTACAAATTGAAGCCAGTATTAGGGACAAATTGGGGATATTAAAAATCCTTATTCAGCAATTTCTCCAACTCCGCAAAGCTGATGTTGGCTTTTACGCGGCCTTGTTTGGCGTAGGATATCTCGCCGGTCTCTTCGGATATGATGATGGCGGTGGCATCGTTTGCTTCGGTGACGCCAATGCCGGCACGGTGGCGCAAGCCAAATTGGGCAGGCAGATCGGTCTTGTCGGTTAAGGGTAAAATGCAACTGGCTGATTTGATCTTGTTGCCGGCTATGATCACAGCCCCGTCGTGCAGCGGACTATGTTTTTGAAAGATGCTCTCTAACAGGCGTTTGCTGATCTTGGCCTCCATCATTTCGCAACTGTTCTGGTAAAGTTGCTCATCGTAATATTTTACAAAAACGATCAATGCGCCGGTATTGGTGGCCTTCATGCTTTTGGCCGCGTCGATGATCGGTTTAATGCGGGCGTAGTTATTTTTCTCTACCTCTTTTTTGCCAAAGAAGTAACGCCACCACTCGCGGTTGCGTTGCAGCGATGCATTTTTACCCACCAGTAACAGGAAGCGGCGTATCTCTTGCTGAAAAACGATCAATATAGCTATCCCACCAACTTTAATGAAGTTGCCAAGCATAAAAGCGGTAAGGGTAAGATATTTCTCAACCGCGAAGTAAAGCACACAAAGTACCAATCCGCCGATAAAGATATTGGCAGCAATGGTCCCTTTGATCAAATTATAAAGCTGATAAATAAGAAAAGCCACCAGCAGTACATCTACCACCGACAGGAAATTGAACTTTGGGAAATTGAGGTCCATCATCAGCATGCTACGAAGTTAATTGAAATAGCTTAAAGCGAAAAGACCAAAGCAGAAAGCTTTTAGGAATACCGAAGCTTGGTCGGCGATGAACTTTTTGCCCGCGCAACACTTAGCTTTAGAATGGCTTTGTCATAGCCAGCTAATTTTAGAGTATACCCCTAAACATTTAAGGAAAAATATCCGTTCCTTTATAATAGAAAGGGCTACCATGAGAGGTTTTGGATTTTCTAAGTTCACTCCCCGCCAAATAGAAAAAGGCGGATTCGATGAATTATTGAAATTATTTTTAGAATTGCTTAACTACACCTCCGGCGATGCAGGCGAAGCTTTGGCCTGGATGAACGAATTGGATAAGCAATACAACATCACCAACGACGAGTACGGCATGGGTGATTTTATAGACGAACTGAAGCAAAAAGGCTATCTGAACGAGGATAACCAGAGCGGGGAGTTCGCGATCACGGCCAAGACCGAGCAAAGCATCCGCAGTTCGGCTTTGGAAGAGATCTTTGGTAAGTTGAAAAAGTCGGGGCGAGGTAACCACCGCTCGCCAAAATCGGGACAGGGCGACGAGCGTAACAGCGAACGCCGCGAGTTCCAGTTCGGTGACAGTTTGGACCAGATCGATATGACCCAATCGATCCACAACGCGCAGGTCAACCACGGCATCGGCGATTTTATGATGACCGAGCGCGATCTGGAAGTGGAGGAAATGGACTTTAAGACCCTTACCTCTACTGTGCTAATGATCGATATATCGCACTCTATGATCCTGTACGGCGAGGACCGTATCACCCCTGCCAAAAAAGTTGCTATGGCTTTGGCCGAACTGATCCGTACCAAATATCCTAAAGACACTTTGGACATCGTAGTTTTCGGTAACGATGCCTGGCCGATCACGTTAAAAGACCTGCCTTATCTGCAAGTAGGCCCGTACCACACCAATACTTATGCCGGTCTGGAACTGGCGACCGACATCCTACGCCGTCGCAAGACCAGCAACAAGCAGATCTTTATGATCACGGACGGTAAGCCGACCTGCTTAAAAGAAGGCACGAAATATTACAAGAACAGCATCGGCCTTGACCGTAAAGTGGTGAATAAAACACTCACCATGGCCGCGCAATGCAAACGCCTAAAAATACCGATCACCACTTTTATGATCGCCAAGGACCCTTACCTGCAACAGTTCGTCCGCAAGTTTACGGAGACCAATGGCGGTAAAGCTTTTTATAGCTCTTTGAATGGATTGGGTGAATATATTTTTGAGGATTATATCCGTAATAGAAGAAAAACTGTTAGATAGTCCGATAGTCGGGAAGACCGAAAGTCCGAAAGACGGAGAATAGTTTCGAAGTTAGAAGGACTGGAAAACATCATCAGTTAAACCTATAATAATAAAAGCTTCCGGACTTTCCGACTTACGCGGACTTCCGGACTAATCAAGAACAATGAGCAAATTACTATCTATAAAAACATTAGGCGAGTTAAAGGCTACCGGTTACAAAAGCCGTAGCGTTAAAGAAGAGTTACGTGATAACCTGACCATCCAATTACAAAAGAAAGAGGGTGGCTTTGAGGGCATCGTTGGTTACGAGGATACGGTTATCCCGGATCTGCAGACGGCTATTTTATCGCGCCACAACATCTTATTATTAGGTCTGCGCGGGCAGGCTAAAACCCGTATAGCCCGTTTGCTGGTGAACTTACTGGATGAGTATGTGCCCTACATTGAGGGTTCAGAATTATTTGATGACCCTTTGGCGCCGATATCCTGGTATGGTTCCAGCCAAATAGAGATACATGGCGATAAAACGCCTATCGGCTGGATACACCGCAGCGAGCGCTATACCGAAAAACTGGCCACGCCGGATGTTACCGTTGCCGACCTGATCGGTGATGTGGACCCGATCAAGGCAGCCACATTGAAACTGACCTACTCTGATGAACGCGTACTGCATTTCGGTCTGATCCCGCGCGCGCACCGTGGTATATTCGTGATCAACGAATTACCCGATCTACAGGCACGTATTCAAGTTTCGCTGTTCAATATCCTGCAAGAGAAGGATATCCAGATCCGTGGTTTTAAACTGCGCCTGCCACTGGATATCCAATTTGTGTTCACCGCCAACCCTGAAGATTATACCAACCGTGGTTCTATCGTTACCCCATTAAAGGACCGTATCGAAAGTCAGATATTGACGCACTACCCGCGCTCGGTAGAGATATCGCGCAAGATCACCCAACAGGAGGCATCGCTGACCGAATCGCAAAAAGCCAACATAGAAGCTGATGGATTAGTAAAAGACCTGGTAGAGCAGATCGCGTTCGAGGCACGTAACTCGGAGTACATCGATAAAAAATCCGGCGTGTCTGCCCGTTTGACCATATCATCATACGAGAACCTGATCAGTAATGCCGAACGCCGTATGCTGATCAACGGCGAGAAGAATACTTTTGTCCGCATTTCAGATTTCCTTGGTGTCATCCCGGCCATCACCGGTAAAATAGAGTTGGTTTACGAGGGTGAGTTAGAAGGTCCGGCTAAGGTTGCCAATATCTTATTAGGCAAGGCCATCAAGACCTTAATGCTGCAATACTTCCCTGATCCGGAGAAAGCTAAAAAATCTAAAAAGGCAAACCCTTACGGCGCGGTTACCGCCTGGTTCGGCGATGCTAACAATTTAGCTTTGGTTGATGGATTGCCGGCCCGTGAATATAAAGAAGCTTTGAACTCTGTAAATGGATTAAAGGATGTTGTAAAGAGCTTCCACCCTAAACTGAGCGAAAATCAACAGTTGTTATTAATGGAATTTATCCTACACGGCCTGGCCGAGTTCTCGCAACTGAACAAAGGTTTCCTGGATAACGGTTTCGCTTTCTCGGATATGTTTGACAGTTTATTTAACTTGCAACCCGATGACGATGACGACCTGGATCTGGATAATGACAGATATTAGTCGTAAAATATAAAACACCCCGTCATTGCGAGGAACGAAGCGATCATTACGATCAGAGGTCGGATTAGCAAACC
The DNA here is from genome assembly GCF_015222005.1 of Mucilaginibacter myungsuensis. GTDB lineage: Bacteria > Bacteroidota > Bacteroidia > Sphingobacteriales > Sphingobacteriaceae > Mucilaginibacter > Mucilaginibacter myungsuensis. The sequence goes on from NZ_JADFFL010000008.1 coordinate 126,617, forward strand.
CGCTCTGCTTACGTAGAGATCGCTTCGTTCCTCGCAATGACGTTTAAAACTAATGCATGCATAGCCTCTTCATCCAACTCTTAGTTGGTGCAGTCCTTTTACTGATCGATGCCTACCTTTTCCACGGGTTGAAGGCGGCATTTGTAAAACGAAAATTCGTCCACAGCAAGCTATTCCCGATCATTTACTGGACTTTCAGCATCGGCATACAGGTGGCCTTGCTCTGTTGTATTTACGTAAAACTGGGGGTCGGTATCAGGGCCATGTTCATGGTGTTGTATTTTATCACGCAAACAAGTAAACTTTGCTTCCTGCCGTTTCTGGTTATCGACGATATTCGCAGGCTGATCATCAGGGCAAGGACCAAGAAAGAGCCGCAACCTGTTGTAGAAACTACAACGTCCGAACCCGCCAAACCGCTCGAGCAAACCCCGATCAGCCGCTCATCTTTCCTGATGCAGGCGGGCATTATGGCTACCGCGGTGCCGATCGTGGGGATGGGAGCGGGGTTAATGAATAAATTGGGCTGTTTTGATTATCGCATCAAAAGGGTGAACTTGTACCTGCCCAACCTGCCCAAAAAATTTGATGGCTTGCGCTTGGGGCAGATATCTGATATACATACGGGTAGCCTGCGTCGTAAAGACCGGGTGCGCATCCGCGGCGGGGTAGAAATGCTGCAACGCGAGAAGGCCGACCTGATCTTCTTTACCGGCGACCTGGTAAATGACGTTGCCACCGATGTTAAGCATGTTTACGATATCTTTCAAGATATCAAAGCACCGTTAGGTGTATTTTCCATTTTGGGTAACCATGATTACGGCGACTACTCGCAATTGACCGGCGAACCGCGCCGCAAGAACCGCGAGGATATGAAGACCATCCACAAAAATTATGGCTGGGACCTGATGCTGAACGAGAACCGCCGCCTGAAAGTAGACGGCGAAGAGATCGGCATCCTTGGGATGGAGAACTGGGGGATGCTAAGCCGCTTCCCTAAATACGGCAACATGGAGCAGACCGTCAAAAACACCGATGATCTGCCTGTAAAATTGCTCCTTTCCCACGACCCATCACATTGGCGCGCCGAGGTGGTAGCTAAATATCCGCAAATAGATATGGTATTTGCCGGACATACTCATGGCATGCAGTTCGGTGTGCGTACCGATGATTTCCAATGGAGCCCCGTTGAATATCTGTATTCCGAATGGGCAGGTCTGTACCGCGAGAAACAACAGCAGATCTATGTGAATGTGGGTTATGGTTATGTAGGTTTCCCGGGCAGGGTTGGAATTTTGCCGGAGATCACGATATTTACATTACGGTCGGGCGAGGATCCAGCACTTAAAGCATAAACCACCAACCCGCCGACCATACATTTTACCATCTGTTGATGAAGAAACTTTTCAGGCCGGTTCTCGACTTTCTGCTTTTCAGCAACGTGTTTATGGCGTTGTGCGCGGTGGCGCAGGCATTGGTCACTTTCCATCTGATCGGGTCAAGACCTGTGTACGCTGTCCTTGGGTTGCTTTTCGTAGCCACGCTTGCCGAGTACAATTTTGCTATCCTATTGGTAAAACCCGGAGCGCAACCGCTAAAGTCCCCCTTCCGCAGGGTGAGGTGGTTCTATAGCCATCATAGGCTGATGATCACTTTTACCATTGTATCGGTGCTGCTGATGATCCCGCTGTTCTTCATGATATCCATGCAGTCGCGCCTACTGCTATTGTTCTTGGGAGCGTTATGTGTGGGTTACAGCATGCCGATATTCACCATTGGCGAGCACAAATTTGGCTTGCGCCATGTGCCTGGGTTGAAGCCATTCTTGATCACCATTGTCTGGACATTTAGCTGTGTGCTGTTCCCGGTGTTAGAATCACAGGATCTGCACCTCACCAGCATCAACATGCGCGATACCATGATCCTGATCGCCAAGCGGTCACTATTGATCGGCGCGCTGACTGTACCATTCGATATCCGGGATCTGTTCCATGATAAGAAGCACGGCTTAAAGACAGTCGCTGTAGCCTGGGGCGAAAAGGGGGCTTACTTGTTCTGTCAAGCTTTGTTAGCAGGCTACCTCATCTTACTCTTCATGTTCCGCGATAATGGCTTTACGATAGATTTTTGGGCGCTTGCCGTTACGGTCGTTCTAATGGGCTGGCTTATCTTCCGCTCTAAATGGGAAAAGAATGAGTACTACTATTTCTTTTACATGGATGGCGTGCTGATCCTACAATATGTGATGTTGGTCGCCTTCAATTTCATCTTTAAATAACGTTGGCATCCAACTACGATAACGCCGCCTGGTTTTACCGCCGCTTGTCGAGGTTGGTTTATGGCGACACGCTGATCAACGCTCAAACTCATTTTCTTGACCATATTCCACTTAACTCCCGCATACTTATCGCCGGCGGCGGCGATGGGGAATTGATCGAAGCGCTGAGCAAATTACACCCATCTGGCCTGCACATCACTTATGTGGAGTTATCTACTAAGATGATGGCGATAGCCAAGCGAAAGAACGCCGCCAATAACACGGTCATCTATCTGAACCAACCTATTGAAGATGCCGGTTTGACAGAGCCGTTCGATGTGGTGATTACCGCTTTCTTATTGGACAGCCTATCCCCGATAATTTTTGATAAAGTATTTGCTACCCTTGATGGACTGCTCAAACCCGAAAGCATTTGGCTCAATACCGACTTTCAACTAACGGGCAAATGGTGGCAAAACCCGCTGCTTAAAAGCATGTATTATTTTTTCAGGCTGATGGGCTGTGTGGATGTAACGGAGTTGCCGCCTATAGCTGAGCGGTTTACTTCGATGGGGTATGTTGCAGATGCAGAGCGGGCTTTTTTTGGGGAATTTGTGTTGGCGTCGGTGTATAAGAGAAAGACCTTATGAGAGTTTTATTAACCACAAAGGGCACGGAGGTTTTCACAAAGGACACAAAGCCTTTATGGTCAATAAAAGGTCTTTGTGTCCTTTGTGGCTTCTCTCTTTGTGCCCTTTGTGGTTAGATCTCCGACACTTAATTACGCCTCGGTTTCTTCCAAACCGAACAGTGCCATTTCATCAGCACTCGGTCCGTAAGGGCCGGGGATGGCCACATCAAGCAGACGTAAGAACACGCCTAACTGTGCACGGTGGTGGATCATCTGCCCCATAGACATGTGTATCACGCCGGCTTTGCTATCGGTAAAATAGATCATCTCGCCATTGCGCATGGTCCAAGGGATATCCAGGAACTCTTCGGTCGCTTTCTCTAACTCAACTAAAGACTTGGCTACGTTAGCGTCGAATAGTTCCAATGCGTCGGCTACATTTGCTACCGGGCGTTCGGTGAAGCCTTGGGCAAAGTCCAGTTCGTTGGTAGTGAGGGTCATGTGTATCCAGCCGCCAATATCGGCCAAGTGACTCACCAGGCGGGCAATGGTCATGCTTTTAGGGTGTGGCTGCCAGGCAAAGTCTTCGTCTTTAACGGTCGCCAACATTTTGCGGGTTTCGGCAGCTTCTTCGATCAGGTTCTTTTTTAAAAATGCTAAGAGTTTCATAATGTGTAATGTTTTGTTGTTTGACTTTATGATACAAAGGAACCACCCCCTAATGACAGCCCTATGTCAGCAGGGAAAACTGAATTGAAAATAATTTTGGCTGGCGGGTCTTATTAACAAAATTTAACACCGGGCTGGTCTTTAAAAAACATACTTTCGGCGTATGGAATTCTGTCAAGTACAGCATCCTTAACCTACTTATGCACCACAAACCTAAAAACACTTACGCCTATAACTTTCGCCGGCTCCTGATCTTGCTGATCAGTTTTTTCCTTTTGCAAGCATCGGCCTATGCCCAGGACAGCAAAGCGATCATTCGTCGTATCGATTCACTGGCAGCTTTAGGTCTGCCTAAGTCGGCCCTGACCGAGACCGAGAGGTTAGAGCGAGCGGCCGACGTTGAAAAAGATGTGACGTTACAGCTTGCGGCGGCCATTTACCGAATGCGTTTTATGAGCCTGACCGAAGAGTCCCCTCTCCCTGCTATAGTTGATCGACTGAAGCAAAAGCTCAGGGATGCCAGGTTTCCGGTCAAGCAGATATTACATTCGATGTTAGGCAATATTTACTGGAAATATTGCCAACAAAAGCGGCCATCGTTGTATAGCTATCCTGATCTTAACCCTGCCGGAACAGATATTACAAAGTGGGGACACCGAAATTTTTACGACGAGATGGGCAAAGAGTTCGCCTTGTCGTTGACCGATCAGACAATTGCACAAAGGACACCGGTAGATAAGTTTGCAGACCTGTTGGAAGGCGATAGCGCTACCCGCTATCTAAGGCCTACACTGTATGACCTGTTGGTTGCACGTGCACTGGATCTTTACCTGATGGATAACGGTTATTTCCCCCGGCCGTTAAAGCCATTTGATACTACTGACGACCGTTTTTGGGCCGATAGCAAAGGCTTTACCGCTTTTACCATCCCAACTACAGACACCAACTCCAATGTTTATAAAGGCTTTGTACTTTTGCAGCAAGCTACGGCCTTTCATATGGTTCAAAACCATCCCGAAGCTATTGCCGATCTTGATCTGAAAAGACTTGTTTTTCTTAAACAGCATACGCGGCATCCTAATAAGCCTCAACTATACCTAAAAGGCTTGGAAATTATAGCCGCTAAGACCGATCTGAGGTCAAGTGCTGATGCTTTGCAGCTGATGGGTAAATTTTATGCTGATAATGGCGATCTCACCAAAGCTGTGAGTTGTTACTATGCGGCGATAAAGCGTTTTCCCAATAGCCTTGCAGCTAAGAACGCTGCAGGCTATTTGAACATTATTAAGCGCTTATGGATGCAGATAGAGACCGAAAACCCCAACGTATCGGGTAAACCACTATTGGGGGCTATCAGTTATACTAATATTAAGGCGGTAACTTTAAGCTATTATAAATTAACACCAGAGCAGCTTAGTGTTTATAATAAACTTGCGCCCGATGAGTCATGGTCATTTTATAAACAACCGCAGTACCTTAAACAAAAGTACATTCAGGGTATCAAGAGTCTGCGGGAGCAAACTATTGAGTTGCCCGACCTTCAAGATTACAAGACACACCGCACCGAATTTAAGATCGACCCCTTGGAAAAGGGGCACTATATTATAGCAGCCAGATATATCAGTGCTCAGGACACTGGGTACCCGTCGCTGTTCGAATTGCACATTACCGATATTAATTACCTGGTGCGCGAGTTGCCCGATAGTAAAATAGGTATTGTTGTCGCCCACCGTCTTACCGGCAAACCCATGGCCGGTGCGACCGTCATTGCCGATAGCGTTAAGCGGTACACTGCCGATAAGAACGGTATGGTCACTTTAGATGTTGATCATCGAAACTACTCGATAAAGATATTGGCCGGTAGCGACAGTGTTATTTCGGCCAAAAAATATACTTATGGTGCCCGTTTATCAAATTTGCAAAAACGGGAAGTAAGGACAGTCTTTTTCACCGATCGTGATCTGTATCGCCCGGGCCAGACCGTATATTTTAGCGGCCTCTACTCGCAAACACAGGGCGGGAATACAAGTGTAATACCCGGCCAACGGCTATCGGTAAAGATAAAAAAGAACTACATTACAGTAATAGATTCTATCCCGGTGGTCACTAACGAGTTCGGTACTTTTTACGGTTCGTTCGTTATACCCACTAACATCAACGGTAATATCATTTTCAGCACAGATCAAAACAACGAAAGGGATATAAGGGTAGAGGAATATAAACGCCCCACTTTCGAGGTAGAGTTGGATCCTATTACCAAAACCTACAGGCCTGCTGACAGCATCCGGATCACCGGTACGGTACGGGCGTTTGCCGGGCATGGTATATCGCAAGCAAGAGTAGCCATAAATGTAGGTTGGCAATTAAAAGCCAAAACCTTTAGCCTGGATCAAAAACTCAAAAACATCCTCTTTGATCAAAGAGCATTTCAACTGAATGACACTGTGGTCACCGACGGGCGCGGCCGGTTTACCTACAAATTTATGGCTGAGCGGGGTAACGGTTTTGATCAGGGAGATGTAAGCTACATTTACAACGTTATAGCCAGTGCCACCGATGGTAACAACGAAACCCGGAAAGGAACGGCAAGTGTAGTGGCGGCCGATAATAATGTGACCTTGCTGCCCGAAAGGAGACAACGCAACGTTTATTTTAAGGGCGATACTACTATATTCAAGATCCTGCTTGCCGATCTGAGCGGCATGCCAGTTAAAGGTAAGTTAAATGCTACCATTTACGCGCTGCAAAAGCCGCCAGAAAGGCCTAAGGAAAAATTTTGGTATTATGATCACGCTGATACATTTTTGATCGATAGCCTGCCATATCAAAAAAACTTCCCCGGTTACACGTATCGCTCGCAAAACAGAACTTTAGTGCAGCGAATAGACCGTGCGGTGGGTACCGCCGCCGCTGTTGCCGATACATTGCATTCGGCCGAGCTTGACCTGAGCGTGCTTGATCGGTTAGGGTCAGGAAAATATCGGCTCGTAGTTAAGGGTGAAACATTGGCAGGAGATACCGCTACCTATACTACCGATGTGATATGGTACAACGGACCGACCGTGCCGACCGATCTTTACTGGATAGCTGCTATACCATCTAAAGACCCGGTCGCTAATTATCAACGGTATTACGTAGGCAACGTTAAAAAAAGCTATGTATTGATCGAAGTTTACGATGGCCCTGTACTGCGATCGGCCGAGTGGCGTCATCTACCTGCCGGTAAGCAGCAGGTGATAGATATCCCGACAAGTTACCAGGGCCGCGGGCTATCAGTACAGTTTATGATGATGTATGATAACAGGGTAGATTATGTTTACTTTCCGGCCCATAAACCCTTACCTGAAAAATTGGACATCAGGTTCACCACATTTCGCAATAAGTTACAGCCGGGCGAAAAAGAGCAATGGAAATTTCAGTTGCGCGCTAAGGATAACAAAATAGTACCGGCACAAATGGTAGCTACACTGTATGATAGCGCTCTTGACGGGCTTAGGCAGTCGTGGGACCGTAACTCCTGGTTGGTCAAGAATGCGGAGGCCGAAAGGTTGCCCCAATATTTTGCGTGGGAACGATCGGGCGATAACAATCATACAACGGGTAGCTATCTGAGTACTTTTACCCAGCCTTTTTATGGCTTTAGTCGCGATCACGAACGATTTAAAATGTTCAGCTACAATTATCACGATAATAGGCCTGCTGCAATTACCCCAAAAACCATTAAGGTAAATGGTAAAGAAGTGGCACTACCGGCATATGCTTTAAGGGAAGGTTATATAGAGGATAGTAACGATATCTTTAACGATCCGGCCTTGCAAGATTCGTATACCATGCACGAGACCGCGGTCTATAACAACTACGTTACCCGACGCGAACTTAGTACCCCGCCGGGAGAACGTTTCAAAACGGACGCTTTAACCTATTCGACAAATGAGGTAACGCTTAGATATATCAACCCGCGCATCAATTTTAACGAGACCGCTTTCTTTTATCCGGAGTTACGAACCAATAAGGACGGGCAGATCAGCATCAATTTTACCATGCCGCAAAGTTTGACCCAATGGCGATTCAAAGCTTTTGCGCATACCAGGGATCTGGCTACGGTATACGTCGAGCAAAATATCGTTACCCAAAAACAACTGAGCGTTAGCGCGGGCATGCCGAGGTTCTTCCGCTCGGGTGATACCATTACGGTGGCGGCAAGGGTGGCTAATTTAACATCGGCTAAATTGAAGGGCCGCGTGCAGATGCAATTCTTCAACGGTCTGAACGATCAGCCTATCGGTATTTTCGCTGATCCAAAAGCTTCGGAGCACCCGTTCGAATTGGAGAGCCAGAGCAACCGCTCGTTAAATTTTAAGCTGATCATTCCTGATGGCTTGGATGCGCTGACGTATCGCATATCGGCCGAGTCGGGCGATTTTACCGATGCCGAAGAAAATACCTTGCCGGTGTTATCCAAACAAGTGTTGGTCACTACATCCCTACCTATGATGGTGCGCCCGGGCGAACGTAAAAGCTTCACCATGGATGCCCTCGCCGCTAAACACAGCCCGACGCTGAAAAGCAGGACACTTACGCTGGAGTACACCACAAACACAGCGTGGAGCGCCATCCAAGCATTGCCAACCTTGACCGACGCTGCTGATGATAGCCCGGAGCAAATGTTCGGTCGCTACGTTGGTAATGGTATGGCTGCACACCTTATTAGTAAACAACCGGTTATCAAACAAATTTTCGATCGTTGGCGGTCGGCCGGTAGCAACGCGTCACTATCCAATTTGGAAAAGAACAAAGAACTTAAGACCGCCCTGCTTGAAGAAAGCCCTTGGCTGCGCGATGCCCAAACAGAGACCGGGCAGAAGAAGCGGCTGGCTTTATTGTTCGATGTTAACCAAATGAGTTACGACAGGCAGAGTACCCTCAACAAACTGGCCGCCAAGCAACTGGCCGATGGCGGTTTTGCCTGGTTCGGCGGGAATGTGGCCGATAGCTATATCACACGGTATATTTTGGCTGGTATAGGTCAACTTAACAAGGCCGGCGCTACCGATGAGGCCAATAAGCAAGCATTGAAGACCATTGCCGACAAAGCCATAAAATATTCGGATACACTGTTGGTTCGCGGTATTAAAGATAAGCGTAAGACCATAGATGGCGTTAGCCCTGACGAGCTTTACGCCTGGTATGTCCGGAGTTATTTTGCAGACGTACCGATGGGGCCGGAACAAAAGACCATTCTGGCCGAACGCCTAAAGTTGGCCGACCGCCAATGGCTCGGTAAAAGTAAATACGAACAAGGACTGATCGCCCTCACCATGCTCCGTAACGGCAAACCTGAAGTTACCCAAAAGATCGTTCGCTCGTTAATGGAGGCCGCTCAGACAAGTGCCGACATGGGGATGTATTGGGTCGACAACCGGGCGGGCTACTATTGGTATCAGGCACCTATCGAAACGCAGTGTTTGATGATCGAATTGTTCAGTGAGGTTGGCGGGTATGATAAAGCGATAGATGAAATGAAACTGTGGCTGATCCGCAACAAGCAGGTGAATAGCTGGCGCAGTACCAAGGCTACCGCCGCGGCTTGTTTTGCCTTGCTGATCAATCGCACTACGGCACTGAACACCCAAGCCGATAGCAAGATCAGCATAGGCGGGGCCGAGTTGACCGCATTGAAGCCTGATATAAAGGCGGAAGCCGGAACTGGTTATCTTAAAACTACCTGGACCGACGGCCAGATCAAACCGGCTATGGCTAAGGTCGACATCAGCAACCCGGGTAAGTCCGTTGGTTTGGGCGCGCTGTACTGGCAATACCTGGAGGATGCCGATAAAGTAAAAGCGTCGCAAAGCGGGTTGCAGTTAGAGCGCAAGTATTTCATCGTCACAAAAGATGGGCCGGTGGTCGTGGATGCTAAACACCAGCCTAAACCCGGCGATCTGCTAAAGGTAGTGTTGTATGTTAAAACCGATCGCGATATGGAGTATATCCATGTGAAAGATAACCGCCCGGCCGGGACCGACCCTGTGGATGTGCTGTCGGCTTATAAATATCAGGGCGGCCTTTATTATTATATGGTCACCCGCGATCTGTCGACCAATTTTTATATCAGCAGGTTAACAAAAGGCAACCACGTTTTTGAGTACGAGGTAAGGGCTGCGCAACCGGGCAATTACTCTGCCGGTTTAAGCACTATCCAAAGTATGTACGCGCCTGAATTTAATGCCACAGTGGGTGGTCAGAGGGTGAATGTGGTGGCAAAATAATTTAGGTAGCCACAGGTGGATGTGATACCTTTGGGTATATGCATCCACCTGAATTTGACCGCCAGGCTATTTTAGCCGACAATATCGTCCGCCTGATCCCGCTTAAAGAAGATGACTTTGACACCCTCTATGCCGTCGCGTCCGACCCATTGATCTGGGAGCAGCACCCCAATAAGGACCGCTACCAACGCGAGGTGTTCCAAACGTTTTTTCAAGGAGCAATAGAGTCCAAAGGAGCTTATTTGATCATCCATAAAGAGACCGATAAAGTGATCGGCAGTACCCGCTTTTACGATACCGAAGAGGAGAATGCCATCGCCATCGGCTACACCTTTTACGCCCGAGAATATTGGGGAGGTAAGTACAACCCATCGGCCAAGAAATTGATGATGGACCATGCACTGAAGTATTTCGGTGCTGTCATCTTCCATATCGGCAGCACCAACTTCCGCTCGCAAAAAGCGATCGAGCGCTTAGGAGCTAAAAAGATAGGCGAACAGTCGATAGCCTATTACGGTGAGATGGCTAAGCAGAATTTTATTTACAGGATAGGAAAGGAAGGGTGGATGTAAGGTACCCGCTGCCTTAGAATGTTTTTGCTAAATCGAATTATTTTAAAAAAAAATGATAATTTAATTCGGAGAGATGATATATTAGCCCGTTGATATTATGCCGAAGATCCCTATCTTAGCGATACGGTCGGTGCTGTAGGTGGCCGGCCGCGAAACCTTTTATAAACTCCATGTTCGATATCAAAGCAAGTAAATTCATTCTCGCGGGCCTTGTTGCGGCGGCCTGTTACTCTAATGCGTCGGCACAAACCGCTGCTAAGCCCGATGATAACCGTTTTACCAAAGTGGTGCTGGCCCAGCGTATAGAGGAGCCGATGCAGTTCCAGATCATGAAGGACGGCAAAGTATTGTACGCCGAGCGCAAAGGGAAACTGAAACTATATGACCCGGCTACAGGCAAGATCAGCATCGTGCACGATTTCCCCGTGAGTACCAAATACGTAAGCCAGACCGGCGAGGAGAGCGAGGCCGAGGACGGCTTTCAAGGCGTGATCCTGGACCCTGACTTTGATAAGAACCATTGGATGTATGTGTATTACTCGCCTATCGGTAAGGATTCGGTGAATCGGCTGGAGCGTTATACATGGTTGGGTAAAGGCCCCCTTAACACCGCTACCCGCAAAAAGATACTTGACGTACCTGTACAACGCTACGAGTGCTGCCACGTGGGCGGCGGTATGGTTTTCGATAAGGACCGTAACCTGTACCTGAGTACGGGAGATAATACCTTCTCCCGCGCGTCCGACGGTTTTTCGCCCCTAGATGAGCGCCCCGGCATGTATACCCAGGATTCGCAAAAAGGATCATCTAACACTAACGACCTGAGGGGCAAGATCCTGCGTATCCACCCAGAGCCTAACGGTACTTATACCATCCCGAAGGGTAACCTGTTCCCTAAAGGTACGCCCAAAACCCGCGCCGAGATCTACACCATGGGTAACCGCAACCCCTGGCGCTTAACTATCGACAGCAAAACGGGCTGGCTATACTGGGGCGAGGTTGGCCCCGATGGCAGTGTGGATGACTTTGAGAAGCGTGGCCCACAATCTTATGATGAATTTAATCAGGCCAAAAAGCCGGGCAATTATGGCTGGCCATATTTTATAGGTAACAATTTTCCTTATCACCATTACAATTTCGTTACCAAAGACCCTGGGCCGTTGTTTGATTCTGCTAAGCCTGTCAACACATCGCCTAACAGCAGCGGTCTGGAAGAATTGCCGCCAACTACTGCGCCCTTTATCTGGTACTCTAAACAAGCCAGTAAGGAGTTCCCGCTGATGGGCGGGGGCGGTAACAGCGCCGTGGGTGGACCGATATTCCACGCTTCGGACTTTAAGAACGCGCCGCGCGTATTCCCGTCGTACTTTGAGGGTAAATGGTTCATTACCGATTGGGTGCGCGGCTGGATAAACCTGGTGACCATGGACGATCAGGGCACCTACCAAAGCATGGAGCGCTTTCTGCCTAACCTGCAGTTGCATGGCCCTATCGATATGAAATTTGGCCCCAACGGCGACCTCTACGTATTAGAGTATGGCAATGGCTACTTCAAGGATAATCCCGAAGCCGAACTGATCCGCATAGAGTACAATGGTGGCAACCGCAAGCCACAGGTACAGGCCTCGGCCGATAAGATAGCAGGCGCATTGCCGCTAACCGTGGCCCTATCATCAAAAGGGACCAGCGATGCGGATGAAGGCGATAAACTAAGATATGTTTGGAAGATCACCAAGAACGGTGCGCCATTCAAAACCATTGCCCAGGCCGACCCAAGCGTCAGCTTTACAACAGCAGGCATCTATAAAGCGCTGCTGACCGTGACCGACGCTAAAGGTGCGAAGAATAGCAAGTCGGTAGAGATCAAGGCGGGCAACCAGCCGCCGGTGGTGAAGATCAATATCACCGCCGGTAACTCGCAATTCTTTTTCCCGGGAGCAGTGGTTGGCTACAGTGTGGATGTGGCCGACAAAGAGGACGGCAGTCTGGCCGGTGGCAAGATCCCGGCGACCAAGGTCTCTGTGAGTGCCAATTACCTGTCCGAAGGTTACAATATGACGGCCATTGCCTCTAAGCAAGGCAGCGTAGATGCGGGTGCGCAGTTATCAGGCGCGCAAGCGCTGATCGCTAAGAGCGATTGTAAAGCCTGCCATGCTGTTAACGAGAAGATCTTAGGTCCGTCGTTCACCCAAGTGGGCGAGAAGTATAAAGGCGACGCTAAAGCGCCTGAAGCATTGTTGAAGAAAATATTAGGCGGCGGCCAGGGCGTTTGGGGCGATGCCCAGATGCCTGCCCACCCGACCATGGCTGAGAGTGACGTAAAGTCGATCGTGAAATACATTTTAAGTTTGGGTTACCCGGCGCGCCATGCTAAGTCGTTGCCGGTGAGCGGCAGCTATAATACTACCGTGCCCGAGGGCGAAAATACCGATGGCAGCTTTATCATCCGCGCGGCTTATACCGATAAAGGCGCCAAGCTATCATCGGTACAAAGCGGTGAGCAAACGCTGGTGCTGGATGCGCCGCAATTGCTGGTGTCGAAACTATCCGATAAGAAAAACGTGGACCAGGATTGGGACATTACTTACGCTACCATTAAAGACGGCGGCTGGCTTAAATTTGCCAATGTGGACCTGACCGGCGTTAAGCAAATGGAGTTGGTGACCGCCCGAGGTAACGGTCAGCCTGCTGATGTGACCCTGCAGGTGCGTGCCGGGTCGCCGACAGGTAAAGTGCTAGGCAAATATACGGGTAAGTATCCGGGGCAGCCGATCAAGCTGGATGTGGCTGATGCAGCGGGTGTTAACGATCTTTATTTTGTGCTGAATGGCCGTGCCGTAAGGGTGAATAAAATAAAATTAGCTAATTAAAAATATTTACTAAATTTATTAGTAAATATCAAAACTATGTTTTATATTTGTATCATACAATTTTAGACGATGAGCAACGCAAACGCAGATAAACTTAAAGCATTACAGCTTACGCTTGATAAGCTGGAAAAATCATACGGCAAAGGTACGATCATGAAATTGGGTGATACCGAGATCGAGCCTATCGAGGTAATATCCACCGGATCTTTAGGGCTTGATATCGCTTTAGGAGTAGGGGGTTTGCCTAAAGGCCGTGTGATCGAGATCTATGGCCCGGAATCTTCGGGTAAAACTACTTTGGCTATCCATGCTATCGCCGAGTCGCAAAAGAATGGTGGCATCGCGGCTTTTATAGATGCGGAACACGCGTTCGATCGTTTTTACGCTAAAAAATTAGGCGTGGATGTAGAGAACCTGCTGATCTCTCAACCGGATAACGGTGAGCAAGCTTTAGAGATAGCTGACAACTTGATCCGCTCTGGCGCTATAGATATTTTGGTTATCGACTCGGTTGCGGCCTTGGTGCCTAAGGGCGAGATCGAAGGCGAGATGGGTGATTCTAAAATGGGTCTGCACGCACGTTTAATGTCTCAAGCTTTACGTAAGTTGACCGGTACCATCAGCAAAACAGGATGCTGCTGTATCTTTATTAACCAGTTGCGCGATAAGATCGGTGTGATGTTCGGTAACCCGGAAACTACTACCGGTGGTAACGCCTTGAAATTTTACGCTTCGGTACGTTTGGATGTACGCCGTATATCACAAATTAAAGATAGCGACGAAGTTTCTGGTAACCGCGTTAAGGTGAAGATCGTGAAGAACAAAGTTGCGCCGCCGTTCCGCTTGGCCGAGTTCGATATCATGTTCGGCGAGGGTATCTCTAAAGCCGGCGAGATCATCGACCTGGGTGTTGAGCATGGTGTGATCAAAAAATCAGGCTCTTGGTTCAGCTACGGCGAAACCCGCTTAGGCCAGGGCCGCGATGCGGTGAAACAACTGATCCAGGACAACCCCGAACTGATGGAAGAGCTGGAGGTCAAGATCAAATCCCTGATCAGCGGCGACAGCCTGGAAGAAGCATAGTTATAGTTTTTGTTATCAAATATATGGCAAGCCCCGAATCAGCAATGGTTCGGGGCTTTGTTGGCGAAAACCTTCTCTACCTATCATGAAATGTTCAATATCTTCAAGAAAAGAGCTCCCGAATTTATAAGCCACCGGTATAAAGATCTGGTGATCGATCTCCCTTCTCATTGGCAATATGAACTTGAAGAAGGCGATCTGGAAGCTTGCTTCGATCCAAATTCTCAAAGTACGTTACGGTTATATATCATCAAAGCTGTCGCTCCTTTACATTCAAGTTCAGAGCAAAATATAGCTGATCTAACGAGTGGCCTGCCTTATATTATAACATCAGACGATCTTGTCTTAACTAAGTTCATCTCGGAGGATATCAAAGAGGGCAATAGTGAGCTGACCATCTTAACTTGGCGGTTAATAGATGTTAAAAGCATAGAGAAAATTGCTGCCATTATTACCTATACAGTTTTATCGGATAGAATAAATTCAACTTCAGAGAAGGAAGCGGTCCAAATGATAGAAAGGTCTTTGCAGACAGCAAAGTTTATTGACTAAATTCCCCGCCCCGTCAAGTGTCCACGCTTGACTGAACCATTATTATGAGCGTCTTCGCTCACGTAGTAAGCTTGGACGCTTGACTTGGCAAAGAATATCGATCTCAACCTTTTTCCTAATTTCCGGTTTACCATCATATGTAGTATCTTCATTCAACCAGAATCTCAGATCAATATGCAGTTCCTAAACCTGACGATATTATTTATGCTTTGGGTGAGTCCGACGGTTGACGATACTCGTATCGTAAAGTGGAAAGAAGACAGACCATTGACCTGGGCAGATTTTAAAGGCGGGCCCGACTATAGAGCGGGGGCAGGTTCGGTTATTGTTTGGGATACACGTTACAATTACAGAGTCGAGCGCCGTGATACGTCCTATATTCTAACTTTTACTTTGGATAATGTGATGTACACTGACATCTCTTGGGTAATGAGGGATCAGATGGGGGACTATTTATTAGGCCATGAACAAACGCATTTTGATATCAACGAGCTCTTTACGCGCAAATTAGCAGCTGCATTTAAGGATGCAGTTTTCACCAGCAATTACAAGGCAGAAATGGATACCATATTTCGTCAAAACAGGGCCGATTGTGGTGCTATGGAATCAAAATATGATAAAGAAACTTCACATGCGGGGAATCACAATATGCAGTACCGGTGGCAACTGTTCGTTTTTTTAGAATTGCAAAAACTACCTAAAAACTATTGACCTTCCTTTACCGCATAAACCAATGCATATACCCGCAACTGCTGCAAACAAAACAGGTAGCGGTGCTATCGGTCCATTCCAGGTTAAGTATAGTTCGGGTTGGTGAGTGCAGCTGTTCCTTTCGGGTGTGGAAGGTTTCGTTCTTGCAAAACACGCAGATCAGTTGCTTATCGTCTATCTCGTAGCGTTTCGGTTCGTCGGCAGTGAATAGTCCCATCGGTTTAAAGTTTAATAGGTAGATTCAGATGAGATGGGTTTGTTACAGTCTGCAACAAAAAACGCCTTGCATCTCATCAATACAAAGCGTCCTTGGAAATTCTATGATCAACGGGTCAACCGGTCTGCCCTGCCAATAAAAAGAGTACCGCCATGCGGATAGCCACGCCATTCTCTACCTGATCCAGAATGATCGAGTGCTCTCCATCGGCCACATCAGAACTGATCTCGACACCGCGGTTGATCGGTCCCGGGTGCATAATGGTGATCTTTTTATCTAAAGAATCCAGGATCGGTTTGGTCAAACCATAAAGCATGGTATATTCTCGGATAGACGGGAAATACTTAATATCCTGACGCTCTAACTGTATGCGCAGCATATTGGCTACATCGCACCAGTTAAGGGCCTTGCGCAGGTCGTGCTCTACTATAACGCCCAGTTCTTTGATATATTTAGGGATCAGTGTGGTCGGTCCGCAAACCATTACCTCGGCCCCCAGCATTTTAAGGCAAAGAATGTTGGATAGGGCAACGCGCGAGTGCAGTATATCACCAACGATCACCACTTTCTTGCCGGCCACATCGCCGTATTGCTCACGGATAGAGAAAGCATCCAGTAAAGCTTGGGTAGGGTGCTCATGAGCGCCGTCGCCGGCGTTCACGATCTGGGCCTTTACGTGTTTAGACAAGAACACACCGGCACCGGCGTAAGGGTGGCGCATTACCACCATATCCACTTTCATGGCCAGGATATTGTTCACGGTATCGATCAGCGTTTCGCCCTTGCTTACCGATGATGACGATGCCGCAAAGTTTACCACATCGGCCGACAAACGTTTTTCGGCCAACTCGAATGAAAGTCGCGTTCGCGTAGAGTTCTCGAAGAAAATATTAGCAATGGTGACATCGCGCAGCGACGGCACTTTTTTGATCGGCCTATTCAATACAGACTTGAAGTTATCAGCGGTCTCAAATATTAACTGAAGATCGGCTACGTTCAGATCTTTAATACCAAGTAGATGTCGTGTACTTAAACCCATTATTTGATCTTGGATCTGTAATTAATTTTTATCACTTAACAAAACAACCTTATCCTCGCCATCGGTTTCCTTCCAGGAAACCACCACTTTTTGCGACGCGATAGAATCCACCTCTATACCGGTATAATCGGCAGTGATCGGGATATGGCGCGAGTAGCGGCGATCAACAAGGGTCAAAAACTCTACCTTCTCCGGGCGGCCAAAGGCCATCAGGGCATCCATGGCCGAGCGTACGGTACGGCCGGTCCACAGCACGTCATCCATCAAGATCACTTTTTTGCCCTCGATAATGAAATCGATCTTGGTCTGGTTGGGTGTCAACTGTTCGCGGCGGCGGAAATCGTCACGGTAAAACGTGATATCCAGGTCGCCCTGCAAAATGGTCTGTCCGGGAATGATATTGCGGAGTTCTTCGGCAATGCGGCGGGCCAAATAAATGCCCCGCGGCTGAATGCCAATAATGGCCGACTGTGAAAAGTCGTTATGATTCTCAATTAACTGGCGGCACAGGCGTTGGATCGTGATCTGAAATTTCTGTCCGTCGAGCAGTGTAGGATCAAGCATCGTTGGGTTGGATTTGGGCAAAGTTAAAAATTTGTCCGGTTTTTAGCTATTTATTCTGCAAACACAGCTTGTAAATTTGCTAAACCCGCTTTTTTTCACTATATTAGCTTTCCCTGATCGCTACACTTTCCTAATACAAAATTTCATGGATCAACCTAAACACCATGTCTATGCCGTACGCGCTTTTTTTAAGGTCGCGCTCATTATCGAGCTTATCGCGGTAGTTTTTTTGATGCCTATCAGATCCGCAATGGCACAAACCGATACCGGCAAGGTCAAGTCGTTATTATCCGCTATCGATAAACACAATACTAAGTTCGGGGCCGAAAAACTTTACATCACTTTTGATAAACCTTACTACGCAGTAGGCGATACCATTTGGTTTAAAACATATCTGCTAAATGCTGCCACTAAAGCGGCATCGCTAAACAGCAATAAGATCTATGTGGAACTGCTGAACGACAGCAGCCAGGTACGCGAGCGACTGGTGATCCCCGTAACCGCAGGCTTAGGTAACGGCGACTTTAAGCTGGAGACCAACATGGCCGAAGGTGCCTACACCATCCGTGCTTACACTAACTGGATGCAGAATTTTGGCGAAGAGCAGTTCTTTCACCACCGTTTTTACATCGGGAAACCTACCGAGCGCTCATGGGTTATCAGCGAGCAACACCAGATCATCCATACTGAGCAGAACCGTCAGGTAAAAATGGCTATGCAAATACGCAACCCCGGCGGCCGACCGGTAGTTGGCGAAGCGGTGACCCTGCGGTTACTGGACGGCCGCAAAGGCATCAGTAAGGCTGATGTGGTGACCGGGGTGGATGGGTCGTTAACAGCCGACCTGCAATTACCGGTCGGGGCAAATAGCCGTAACCTAAGTTTGCTGCTGATCAGTAAGCAACAGGCCAAACAGATCAAGTTCCCATTCTATACCCGCACGGGTAACGATATCGACCTGCAATTTATGCCCGAGGGCGGGAATTTGGTTACCGGTCTGTATAATAAGGTCGCCTTTAAGGCTGTCGGTGAGGATGGCTTAGGTGTTGACGCTGAGGGGACTATCCTGAACAATAAAGGCGAGGAGGTAAGCACATTTAAAAGCTTGCATAAAGGCATGGGCAACTTTGCATTGGTGCCGGCCATTGGCGAGACCTATACCGCTAAGCTGAATTTGCCCAACGGACAAAGCATGCTCTACAATTTGCCAGTCGCCAAAACATCAGGTATTGCAATGCGGGTGGATGGCACAACAAATAAGGATACCGTACGCCTTTACATTAGCGGTACCGCTGATAAAGCAAACGCCGAATACGTGCTGATAGCCCAGGGTAAAGGCAATACCTATTTCGGCACATCTTTCAAGCTCACTAACGGGGCATTCAACACACGCATCCCTGCTAATAAGTTCCCTACCGGGATATTGAACCTGATGGTGACCGACATTGACCGGCAGCCGCTGCTTAGCCGTAACGTGTTTATCGACCGGGGCGATGGCATCAGCCTGGCAGTAACGCCCGACAAAGCTGCTTACGTGGTTAATGACAGCATTGCGCTGAATATTGGGGCCACCAGCAAGATTGCCGGCGTAGTGCAGGGCAATTTCACGGTATCCATAACTGATGATGCTTTGATCGATCCTGCTAAGCGTACGCAACACTTGGGTAGCTACATGCTGCTATCGTCGGAGTTGAAAGGTAATATCGAAGATCCCGCCTGGTATTTTAGTGCAGGCCAGCCAATGGCGGCCAAAGCTTTAGATAACTTACTGTTGACCCAGGGCTGGATCGGTTTTGATGCCAACAAGGTATTCGCCAAAAAACAAACAGAGCCGATCTTTTGGGCTGAGAGCGATAATACGGTAGAAGGCGAGTTGCGCAACTTTTTCAATAAGCCGGCCACTAACCGTAAGGTTACGCTAATGAATTACCGTAAAGATATTTTTGTTTTAGATACCGTTAGCGATAATGCGGGGCGTTTTAAATTTACGGGATTGCCAACGAGTGACACTGTGGCTTATTTTGTAAAGATCCATAACGCAAGAGGCAAAGAGGCTGCCGTTGGCATCAACGTTAAGGAGTTTACACCTGCGCCATTGCCTGCTCCGGATAGCGTACGTATGATGCCTTGGTTCGCCAATACCGATACTACGTTAATGCGCTACCTGAAAGCAAGCGAGAAACGACTGGCTGCCAAAATTGGTCCTGTAAATGCTAAGGGTGATCTGTTAAAGCAAGTAAACATTAAAAGCTTGCGAAAAGCCCGTTTACAGGGCGAGCGTGGAGAGGATGTATATTTTGCAGATCTGGATATAGACGATAAGATATTGACCAAACAAGGCAATATCTCCTTGTTTGAATATTTGAAGCGTAATATACCCGAGTTTCATAAGCGATTACCAAAAGGCGGCGGCGCAAGGGACTTTTGGTATATGAAAGCTGCTATCCTCGGCAACATAATTATCGATAGTGTACCGGTAACGAGATATTATACTGCAGTACCTTTTATTACCGATTTTTTTCAGCAAATGTTAGAGAATATTCCCGCCGCATCTGTCAAAAACATGGTTGTTTATCATAAACCTACACTTAACGGTAAGGATTGGTATTCTTTGATGTACATCAAAACAAGACTGGGCAACGGGCCTGTCCTAAAAGAAACCCCCGGTATTTACATTTATCGCCCACTGCCACTATATATGCCGCGCGAGTTTTACAAGCCAAAGTACCTGGCCGGTGCGGAGCCATCAACAGAAATTCGCTCCACGCTGCATTGGGAACCTAACTTGGTCACTAATGAGCAGGGCCAGGCAAAGCTATCTTTTTATGCAGCCGATAAGCCCGGAATTTACACCGTCACGATAGAAGGCACCGATATGCAGGGGCATTTCGGTGCAACTACCCGAAAGATAGTGGTCGGTCCGGGTAATAAAGGCAAATAAAAGATCAACCTAACACATCATCAATATGAAACAGACCATCGGCATCCATCTGAAAAGATCATTGGCATCGTTACTGTTCATTGCATCGGCGGTAGCGATGAAAGCGCAGTCCACTACCGACACCGTAGCGCTGAAGAACATGCTATCGAAGGTGGAGAAATATAGCAACACCTATAATTCTGAGAAGGTTTACCTGCATTTTGATAAGCCTTACTACGCTGTTGGTGACACAGCGTGGTTTAAATCGTATGTGTTGAACGGTGATGCAAAGGGGCAGTCGGCCAAAAGTGCTAAGTTATATGTGGAATTGATCGGTGCCGATAATTTGGTGGTCACCCGGTTGGTTCTGCCCATTTTTGATGGTTTGGGGCAAGGGTATTTGGCTTTGGATGATAAGACCGTTGGCGAGGGGAATTACACCATCCGTGCCTACACCAACTGGCTGCAAAATTTTGGTGGCGACTATTTTTTCTATAAGCAACTATCCATAGGCAACCTCGGCGGAAACTCCTGGCTGCTTTCCGAACAACACAAGCGTGGCACCGGTGTCGACAGCGGCAAGATCGAACTGGCCATGCGCTTGAATACTGCTAAGGGTTTGCCCTTAGTGCAGCAAAAGGTAAGCATCAAAATGTTGGACGGCACTAAAACTATCCTAAAAAGTGAGACCAGTACCGATGTGCAGGGGACGATTATTAACAAACTTAGCTTGCCGCCAAAAGCCAATAGAAGTGCTTTGAGTATTTTGATAGAGGATCCGAACAATAAGTCGCAAAAGATCAGTTTCCCGTTCTATCCTTCGGGGGCAGGTGGCGATATCGACCTGCAATTTTTGCCCGAGGGCGGCAGCCTGGTCGCGGGCTTATACAGCAAAGTTGGTTTTAAAGCCATTGGCGAAGACGGTCTGAGCCGCGATGTTAAAGGTGCGGTCTATGATAGTAAAGGTGAAGAAGTAGCCAGCCTGCAAACCGTAGCGAAGGGTTTGGGTAGCTTGATGATGGTGCCGAAAGCCGGTGAAACCTACACGGCCAAGATCATGGTCGATGGTAAAGAGAAGACCTACAAACTCCCGGTAGCTAAGCCGCAAGGGATAGCTTTACGGGTTGACGGCGTTAACCATGCCGATGAGGTTTACGTGTACCTGTCGTCGGCTGTGCCCGATGATAAAAAGTACACTTTGGTGGCCCGCTCGCGCGATAAGGTTTATATGGGTTCGGGCTTTACGTTGAATGCCGAGGGGTACTTTAACACGCGTATCAAAAAAAGGCTGTTCCCGACGGGGATCATCAGTTTGATGGTCGTTGACCCGAACAATAAGCCCATTGCGCAACGCAACGTTTTCATCGACCATCATGATGCTTTGCAGGTAAGTGTATCGCCGTCTAAAGCAGTGTATGCCACTGCCGATAGCGTCGGCCTTAGTTTTAAGGTTACAGATGCGGTTGCGTCGCCGGTGCAAGGAAGTTTTTCTGTCTCGGTCACAGACGATGCGCAGGTAAAGGATAGCGTTCAGCACGATAACATCCAAAGCCATTTGTTGCTGGCATCGGAGTTAAAAGGAAGCATCGAGGATCCGGCCTGGTATTTTACTAAAGGTGATGAAAAGCGGAAAGTGCGCACATTGGACAATTTGCTAATTACGCAGGGCTGGCAGGGTTTTGATCTTGAGAATGCGGTAAAACCTATAACTGATGCCAAATTTAAGGCCGAGCCGCAGATCAGTATAAATGGTAAGCTGACCAATTTTTTCGGCAAGCCGGCGGTCAATAAAAAGGTAATAGCGATGACCGCTAATATGGGTTTATCTTTGTTGGATACCATAAGTGATACTGACGGCCGTTTTAAATTTGATGACCTGCCTTTGTCTGATTCGGCCACGTATGTGATCAAAGTACACGAGCCAAACGGTAAGTCGGCGGCCGTGGGTATAGAAGTTGATGAGTTTGAGCCGACAAGATTGCCGCTGCCCAAATTACCAACTATCACCCCATGGAACTTAAATTCTGATAATACACTACTTGGATATTTCAGTAATGCTCGAAAGCTCAATGCGATCAGTACGCTACCTATTGCACAGGGTACCTTGTTAAAAGACGTTACAATTAAAGAAAAGAAAGTAGCGATATCGGGGGTTAATGGTGAGGTGTTTTTCCCTGACTGGGATATCGACGTAAAAGAACTGATCAAAGAGCCAAGGATAAGTTTGTTGCGGTTTTTAGAAAAAAATTATGCCCTGGCAACCAAGCCCGTTGATGGTCAAACATGGTTTTTTGTACGCAGTGCTCGTTTATATAATATTGTTATAGATGGGATCGAAGTATCCAGATTTTTATCAAATATGGGACCAGAGAGTTTGTACAAAAACTTTAGGGCTTATCTTGAACATTATTATACCGATGACATTAAGCATGTTTACAGCTACAATTATATGGTATGGGTAAAAACAGATGGAATTTTAAGGCTTGAGCAACGATCCGTATTGGTGCTCGATACCAGGTCGGGGGCCGGGCCGATGCTCAAGGACCATTATGGACTATATGTCTACCGCCCGCTACCAATGCAGTTACCAAAGCAGTTTTACAGTCCTAAATATAATTTGAAGCCCACCACGCCCGACCTGCGCTCCACCATTTATTGGGAGCCTAATTTGGTTACCGATGAGCAAGGCGATGCCAAGGTATCTTTTTATGCAGCGGACAGACCAGGTTCTTACACCGTTAATATTGAAGGAACGGATATGCAGGGCCATTTTGGGGTGAGCAAACACAAAGTGATCGTAGCGGGTCCCTCACCTAATAAAATTAAACCATAAGTGCCTGCAAACGTCTTAATAGTCTCTACCTGAACAAATATGATCATCTGCCTTAAAAACGCCTGTTTTATTCTCCTTGCATTGATCTTGCCATCGGTATTGTCGGCCCAAACCTTGCCCGACACAGGAGTGGTGCGTAAGCTTTTATTACCGGCCAACAAATATCTGGATACCTATAGTCCCGAAAAGGTGTATCTCCATTTGGATAAACCCTATTACGCCGTAGGCGACACGGCATGGGTAAAGGCATATGTGACCAAGGCCAATGGCACACCCGCAAAAAGCATTAAGCTTTATGTGGAAGTACTGAACAGCGAAGCACAACTTGTGCAGCGCTATGTGTTGCCTGTTTTTGACGGCTTGGCACAAGGTTTTGTACCGCTGACCGAAAAACAGGTACCTCAGGGTAAATATACCATCCGCGCATACACCAACTGGCAGCAAAATTTTGGTGCCACAAGCTTTTTTTACAAACAACTGAGCGTTGGTAAATTGGGTAGCAATACATGGCTGGTAGCAGAGCAGCACAAGCGCGAGGGTACCGATAGCAACCGTATAACGTTGGCTATGCGTTTTAATGACGCCAAGGGTGCGCCCATAGTTCTGCAGCCGTTGAGCGTAAAGGTGATGGAAGGTAAGAAAGCCATCCTAAGCAGCAATATGACCACCGGGGTAGACGGTATGCTTAGCGGGAAACTCACGCTGCCCGCTAAGGCTAACAAACGTGATCTGAGCGTATTGGTAGAGGACACCAGAGATAAGTCCAAAAGCCTGAGCTTCCCTTTCTATCCCTCAGGCACAGGTGGCGATATCGACCTGCAATTTATGCCCGAAGGCGGATCGTTGATAGCGGGCGTTTATAATAAGGTAGGTTTTAAAGCGATAGGAGAGGATGGCTTAAGTCGTGAGGTGCAGGGTACTATTGTGGATGACACAGATGAGGTGTCGGGTACTTTACAAAGCACGCATAAAGGAATGGGGAGCTTTGTGCTGGTCCCCCAGCCGGGACGCAGCTATATGGCGAAAGTGATGGTGGACGGTAAGGAGAAGCTGTATAAATTGCCACCGGCTAAGGCTAATGGTTTGACCTTGCGTGTAGAAGGCGTTAATCATCCCGGCGAGTTATATGTTTATATATCATCGGTGGGGATAGAGAATAAAAACTTTGTGTTGCTGGCCCGCTCGGCAGGAGCGGTGTATTTTGGCTCGGCCTTCGCGCTGAACGAGGAAGGGTATTTTAACACCAGGATAGCCGACAGTAAATTCCCTACCGGAATAGTCAGTTTAGCGGTGATGAGTTTGGATGGTAAGCCCGTTGCCCAGCGCAATATATTTGTTAACCATTACGACGGATTGAAGATAGATGCGATGCCGCAGACAGCGTACGCCACCGGGGATAGCGTGACATTAAACATGCTGGTTAAAAGCAACGTAGGGAAAGGTGCGCAAGGCAGTTTCTCGGTATCGGTGACAGATGATGCGCAGATAAAAGAAGTGGGGACAGATAGCGATATACAAAGCCATTTGCTGCTTGCATCCGAAGTGGCTGGACATATTGATGATGCTGCCTGGTACTTTACACCCGGCGATGAAAAGCTGAAAGCAAAAGCGTTGGATGACCTGCTATTGACCCAAGGCTGGCAGGGTTTTGATCTGGCCGAAATAAGCAAGCCCCTTGCTATGCCGCTTTACAAAGCCGAAGTGGATAATACGGTAAGTGGTAAACTGACCAATCTCGTCAAAAAGCCGGTAAGGAATGCCAAGGTGATCTTAATGATGAAGAGTAAGACCGAGAACGCCGTGTTAGATACCGTTAGCGATGATGAGGGGCGTTTTCGGTTTTCGGATCTGCCGCTGGCCGATTCTGCAGTGTACCTCATCAAGCTGCATAATAAGAATAACAAGACCCTGGCGGCCGGCATAACCGTCGACGATTTCACTCCCACCAGCGCAGGGTTGGTTAATAGAACAAGGATGGCGCCTTGGAATGTGAATGCGGATAGCACCCTGCTTAATTACATGATCAAGGCTAACCAAAAGGTTGATCAAACATTTGTTCCGCCTTCCGGAACTTTATTGAAACAGGTAAACATTAAAGAAAAGCGTATTGTAAAATATGTAGGCGGCGAATTTGCGACCGAGTTATCTGTAATAGACGAAAAAGAGTTGATAGCAGCCAAAAAGATAAGCTTGATGGAGCTACTGGTTAAAAAATATCCCGGTTTCAGGCAGTCGAGTTTTTACCAGGCATCTGTATTTGCCCGGCCGGCAAGATACGCGCAAGAACAATTTGTGGTTGGATCGATGTTGATCAACGATATTATTGCTGATGGGCAAAGTGTATCGGACCCAACGTCAATGGTGTACGATGTATCGGACAGAGCTAACGGCATCAATAGTGGTTCGGACGCAAAGCCGGGCGAAATGGATTTAAGCCAAAAGATCTCTAAAACCACCATGTACGATAACATCAACACCTTTTTAATGAACATTGGTGCAGAGGATGTTAAGAATGTAGCCTTATACCGGGGTACGCAAATGTATTTTGTGATAGAGACCCGAGGCAAGCATGGGGCATATACCCGCACCTCCCTTGGTACTTACGCCCATCGGCCATTACCCGTACAGATGCCTAAACAATTCTATAGCCCTAAATATGATGTCAAGAACCCGCTACCAGATCTGCGGTCGACCATACATTGGGATCCTAATGTGATATCTGATGCCGATGGCAATACACAGATCAAATTCCGCGCGGCAGGCAAGCCTGGCACTTATACCGTCAGTATTGAAGGTACCGACATGGAAGGCCATTACGGCGTGAGTAAGCAAAAGATAACGATAGTTGCAGGCAGTAGTGGGAAGTAGGGACGGACAGTCTGTATCCAACGGTATCGAAGGGGGTAATAATCTTTCAGCAGCCGCTGAGTGCTAATGTTGAAAACTCCACCATATGT
Source organism: Mucilaginibacter myungsuensis (assembly GCF_015222005.1). Taxonomy (GTDB): domain Bacteria; phylum Bacteroidota; class Bacteroidia; order Sphingobacteriales; family Sphingobacteriaceae; genus Mucilaginibacter; species Mucilaginibacter myungsuensis. Next base: position 152,761 of record NZ_JADFFL010000008.1, read on the forward strand.
TAAAAAAAGCTCAGCGGCATCAGCGATATTAGAAGAAAATCAACGATCGCTTTTTCGTAATATTGACTTAATGAACACCGACCATCTGGAAGAATTGATAGCCGCCGGCGATACCGCCGCATTGACTGCTCTGTTGCAGGGTAACCGCGCCCTTGCGTCGGCGCCGACCAGCCATGGTGTTTCTCCGTTAATGCTGTCGTGCTATTATAAAAAGCCGGAAGCGTCGGCCGTGCTGTTAAAGTTCGTTGACGAGGTGAACCTTTTTGAGGCCGCCGCGGTAGGCAAATTTGATGTGGTTGCTTATATTGTAGGTACTCATCCCGATTCGGTAAATGACTTTGCCCCCGATGGTTTTACACCGCTTGGGCTGGCCTGCTATTTTGGTCAGGCAGAGGTAGCACGTTACCTGGTGCTGAAAGGGGCTGAAGTGAACCTGCCATCTAACAATGGTTTCAATGTGTTCCCGTTGCATTCGGCGACGGCAGGTAATTTTACCGATATTGCCCGGATGCTGGTAGCAAATGGTGCCGAAGTGAATGTGGTGCAAAAGTCGGGCGTTACGCCGCTGCATTCGGCCGCGCAAAATGGCAATGCCGATATGCTGATCCTATTGTTAGAGAAAGGCGCTGATGTCGGCATCCGTATGGAAGGCGGCAAATTACCAGCCGATCTGGCGCGGGATAAGGGTTTTAACGAGATAGCAGAGATACTCTCTTAAATCCGAAAGTCCGGAAGACGGAAAGTCTGAAAGCAGGAGGGTTGCACGTAGAAATTCAGAAAGATATTTCGTTGATATAATGTTAAGATAGTACATTCGTATAAACCAAAAATACGCCGATGGTCTTCCGGTCCCGATAGCTATCGGGATGTGGTCTTTCGGGCTTTCCGACTAAAAATATGAAAACAGAACGCACCATCATGATGACCGGTAAGGAGTACCAGCATATTAAAGAACAGCTGGAAACCAATGCCGAATACGAATACCACACCGGGACCGAGTTTGAACCCGAGACCTTAACCCTCACCGATATCTATCTGGATACCGACCCTGATTTTACCCGCAACCCCGAGCAATTTGCCCGTATAGATGGCGATCTGAGCGTGCAGGTGAAAGTGGTTTATGAGGAGTAGGGAATAGAGTCAAGAGTATAGAGTCAGGAATCAAGACATTGGTGGTCGCCGAAACTGATCTCAACAAAAAAGCCGGACGTTGCCGGCTTCGCATATCTAAAAATAAGAAATGTTTTGGAACAAGGTTAAAACCTTGGCTTGCGGTTACCGCCGCCGTTGTTGGTAGGGCGCGGGCCTTTGTCTTCGGCCACGTTAACACGGATGATGTTATCATAGTAACGTTGTCCGTTCATGTACTTAATGGCTTCTTTGGCTTCTTCCTCGTTAACCATTTCAACAAAACCAAAGCCTTTGCTTTGCTTTGTTTGGTGGTCTTTAATAATTCGAAGCGACTTTACCGGTCCGAAATCACTAAAAACCTCCGTTAATTCGCCCTCGCCTACTTGCAGGGGCAGTCCTGAAATAAATACCTTCATTAAATCCTCTTGGTTGTTTTTTTGATGCCACAAAGGTACAAAAAATAAGGCCGTAATTTGTAGTAGAACGGTCAGAATTGTTATAGTGGGTCATGGCTAATATTTCATGGTTCATGGCGAAGAAAGTACGGCAAAGATCAAGGCTATTAACTATGAGCTATTAACCATAAACCACTCTCTATCCCCCGAAAACCGTCTTCCAAAGTTCGGCAACTTCTTTACGGACCGAGCGCGGGCATTTATCCTCGAACTGAAGAGAGGGTTGCGCGTCATCCGTATTTTTCACTACCGGGTGCCCCGGATGGGTCACAGTGAAATAGTTGGCAATGTCTACCTGTTTGTCGCGGCTTCGCTGATGTACTAATCGGCCAAAGCGGTTAAGTTTCTTATAAAATGCGGTCATAAATGTTGCATTTAGTTAAGTGTGGGTAACCCCTAGGTTACTCAAATAAAATAACGCATAGTTAAATTAATTGTTAAGTACGATAAGTGACTTTTTCCCAACAAGATACAAACAGAAAATTCGGGCATATCAACACATTGTCAACAATGCATGTTGATAAAACAATTTGATAGTTAGCACTTTAAAAATATGGCTTGAGATGGCCTTTTGAACGGGAATATGCGTTGGGAGGGTTGCAAAGCTAATGTATTTAACTAAGGCGCAAGGGTTAATTTGAAATAATTAACATCTATCACGCTACCCTCCCCTAAGCCGGAGTGGGTAACGCAGGTATCTGTTACAACATCAAAAAACGGCGTAAATTGAGCAATTAGCGTCAGATCTTAATGATCTTGCTGCCGGGTTTACGGTGGTCATCATCATTATGCGGTTTGGGTATCGCTTTTACAATGCCGATAAGCGTATGAGCAATGGCCCCCATTGCACCGATGCCGAATTTTACAAAAGGTTTCATTACGCTCAGGTCTATCTCGCTTTTTTTGTTGAGGTTAGATCTGCCTTGATTAAGTTGTTTGATATGTTGGTTAGCCATGGTGTTACAATATTGATGTAAGATAACAAGCGCTTCGATGCGCTATTTGTTTCGATGAATTTAACGTAGGGCGTGCAATAGTAGTATCTTCGTTCATTAAACACATCCTATGGAATATCCTATCTTCAATAATTTCAGTGAAATCGTTACTAAAGAAATGACACCCGGTTATTTCTCTAAGCTGATCCATACCGATACCAACACCGTCAATTTTTTAGAGGTAAAGGCAGGCAGCGTGTCGGCACTGCATCGTCACCCGCATACACAGATGGCTTTTGTGGTAGAAGGCATATTTGAAATGACCGTAGAAGGCGAGATCCGCCAATTAGATAGCGGCCAATTTGTAATGATCCCATCCAATGCCCTGCATGGCGGCACAGCTATTACCGATTGTAAGCTGATAGATGTATTCAGTCCGGTGAGAGAGGATTACTTGTAGGGCTTCGCCGTCATTTTGCTACGCATCATTAGGCCATTACGCTTCGCTGTCATTGGTTATTGGTAATTAGTTAAAAACAAGCGCTTCGATGCGCAATTTTGACTAATCACTAATCACTAATCACTGACGACTGATCAAACCACCTCCACCAGCGCGTAGATCTTCTCCTTCAACTCATCAGGTTTAAAGGGTTTGGATACATAGTCGTTCATGCCGGCTTCGTACACTTGCTCCTTGATGTCGAACAAGGCTGACGCGGTGAGCGCGATGATGGGGATATTAGATTTTTTTGGATCGGCCATTTTGCGGATCTCCATGGCGGCGTCAAAGCCGTTCATGATAGGCATCTGCAGGTCCATCAGTACAATATGGAAGTTGCCGTATTGTACAAGCTCCACGGCGTTCTCGCCGTTATCTGCAAAGGTTGGCACGATATTCCACTTACTGAACAGTTTTTTCATTAGCATCACGTTCACCGGGTTGTCCTCTGCGATCAGCACTTGTAAACCTACTGATGGGGTAGACGAGGCTACGTAAATAGACCCTTTTTCCTCGGGCGCTTGCGGACTGCTTTCCACCACAGGTTCAACCACTTTTTCGGTAGATACAGGGAATTCCATATTGAACGAGAACTCCGATCCTGTGCCTACCTTACTGGTTACATGCATTTGGATGTTCTGCAATTCCAGCAGGCGTTTTACAATGGCCAAACCAAGGCCGGTACCACCGTACTGGCGGGTAGTGGTAAGCGACTCCTGAGTGAAAGGTTCAAATATCGCTTCAAGGTGCTCGTCCTCAATACCTATACCTGTATCCTTCACCATAAAATTAACACTCAAAGTATTATGGCGGTCGCCCAGTTGTGATACCCTTACGGTTACATTACCTGTAGAGGTGAACTTGATAGCGTTGCTTACCAGATTATAAATGATCTGGGTAATACGGGTCGGGTCGCCAAAGATCACTTTTGTGCGCAGGCGTTTGTCTACATCGAGGTAAAACTTCAATCCTTTTTCTTCGGCTTTAATGATCTGACCGCCGCAAATGCTGTTCATCAATTCGACCAGGTTAAAGCGGATCTTTTCGAACTCCACCCGGCCCGACTCGATCTTGTTAAAGTCCAGCACGTCGTTAACGATAGACAGCAGGTTGTTGGCCGAGAACTTCAGGATCTCCAGGTTATCCAGCTGGTCGGCCCTTGGGTCGTTCATCTGTAACAAGTTGCTCATGCCGATAACCGCGTTAAGCGGTGTGCGTATCTCATGCGACATGGTCGACAAGAACTCGGACTTAGCTTGAGATGATTTTTCGGCCTTCTCCATCGATGCCTGATAGGCGGCATTCAGTGCGCTTTGTTCGGCGGTGGTTTGGTTCAGCTCGCGGATGTTTTTAACAAAGGCGTTGTAAAAGTGACTGTGGATGTAGATGATCATGATGAAGTTAGCCATGATCGTAATGATCTTGGTCGACTCCTCTACATCTTCGGGCTTCATTGCCACAATATAGCTGTTGCCGTATGCGTAAACCATAAATCCCAGTACGGGTACCACATTGGCCAGCGAGTAAAGCAGGCCCCACTTTTGCCCCAGCATGTAATAGCTGAACAACACCGAAAGGATGATCACCTGTATGGTAATGATCTCGACCTTTTGAATGATCAGGAAAACATCTATAAGATTAATGATCAGGGCAACCGTAAGTAGGATGTGCGATATCGGTTTCCAATCTGGTTTCCAGGTGAGGTATTTAAACATCGCCACCACCATGACCAGCAAAAATATGGACATGGAGGTGAAGATCTGTTGGTGCTGGATAAAAACGTTGCCGGCGATGGCACAAAGGGCCACAAACGCCAAAAACAGGCCGTAATACAACAACTTGATGCGGGCCTGATCCAGCATAGATTGCTCCTGAGACAGGATGTTCCAGACGGACAGGTTGAAGAAGTCGTACTTTTGTTTCATTGAGGGGCCTTGGCGAGTGGTAAATATAAATAATATTTAACCGCTTTAATACACAAAGCCCCTGCAATTAGTTTGCCAATCGGTTCAAATTTTCTGTTAAGCTTTTGATCTTGGCTTCGGCGTCGTCCTTTTTCTTTTGCTCGTTGGCTACAACTTCAGGCTTAGCGTTCTGCACAAAGCGCTCGTTACCCAGTTTACCCATAACCGACTTTAAGAACCCTTGCTGATACCCGATCTCTTTGGTCAGTCGTTCTATCTCGGCTGCAACGTCAATGGTCTCGCCCAGAGGGATATAGAACTCATCGGTGCCAACTAAAAAGCTCGACGCGCCTTCAACCGTATCAGACACTAAGGTCAGCTCGCCAATATTGCCCAGCTTACAAATAATAGGCTGATACTTATTGAAATCGATGCCCGAATTTGCCTTGATCATCAGGTCCAAGCTTTCTTTCGGCGACAGTTGTTTACTGTTACGTGTATTGCGGATATCGGCAATGATCTGCTTAACCACCTCAAGTTCCGAGGTCAATTGGGTATTCATTTGCCCCGACTGCGGCATTTGCGCTACTATACATTTGTCGCTCTCCGCGCGTTGGCCGAATAATTCATCGTTCCACAATTCCTCTGTCAGGAATGGCATGAACGGGTGCAAGATCTTCAATACGTCCTCAAAAAACTTAATGGTTTGCGTGTAGGTAGTACGGTCTATCGGTTGCAGGTAGACCGGCTTGATCATCTCCAGGTACCATGCACAGAAATCGTCCCAAACCAATTTGTAAGTACCCATCAAGGCATCCGACAAACGGTAGTTGGCAAAATCATCCTCGATACCTTTCAAAGCCTCACTAAAGCGGTTGCCGAACCACTCGATAGCGATACCGTTAGGGTTGCTCAGGCTGTCATCAACCTCCCAACCTTTGATCAGCTTAAAGGCGTTCCATATCTTGTTGGCAAAGCCGGCACCCTGCTCGCAATATTTCTCGTCGAACATCAGGTCGTTACCGGCAGGTGAACTTAATAGCATACCTACACGTACACCGTCGGCACCGTATTTCTCGATCAGGCCCAGCGGATCGGGCGAGTTACCTAATGATTTGGACATTTTACGGCCCAATTTATCTCGCACGATACCGGTCAGGTAAACATTCTTAAAAGGCACCTGTCCGCGGAACTCGTGACCGGCCATGATCATACGCGCTACCCAAAAGAACAGGATCTCCGGCGCGGTCACCAGGTCGTTAGTAGGGTAGTAGTAATTGATGTCGGCATTGTTAGGGTCTTTAAAACCATCAAATACCGATATCGGCCACAACCATGATGAGAACCAAGTATCCAGAACGTCCTCGTCTTGACGTAGGTCTTGAGTGGTGAGTGCCGGGTTCTGAGTTTTCTCGATCGCCAAAGGCAAAGCTTCCCCTGCTGTCTTTGCAATTACGAACTGACCATTGGGTAAATACCAGGCCGGGATCTGTTGCCCCCACCAAAGTTGGCGGCTGATACACCAATCCTTCACGTTCTCCATCCAATGGCGGTAGGTATTGATGAACTTATCAGGGATCAGTTTAATATCGCCTTCCAGAACGTAGTCCAGCGCCGGTTTGGCCATCTCTTCCATCTTGCAGAACCACTGCATAGAAAGCTTTGGCTCGATGGCAGCATCAGTACGCTCGCTAAAACCTATCTGTGATTTGTAATCTTCTACTTTTTCTAACGACCCAGCGGTCTCTAACAAAGTTGCTATCTTTTTACGGGCGATGAAACGGTCCTCGCCGATCAGGATCTGAGCGTTCTCGTTCAGGGTACCGTCGTCATTCAGGATGTCGATAACCGGCAGGTTATGTTTTTGACCAAGTTCATAGTCATTCAGATCGTGTGCCGGGGTCACCTTTAAACAACCTGTACCAAAATCCATGGTCACATACTCATCCAGGATCACCGGAATCTCACGACCGATCAAGGGGATTGTTACCGACTTGCCATGCAAATGGGTATAACGCTCATCATTAGGATTGATACAGATCGCTGCATCAGCCATGATGGTCTCAGGACGGGTAGTAGCGATAGTCAGGTGGCTATCGCCACCAACTACCTTATATTGTATGTAGTAAAGTTTCTGATTTACTTCCTTACGGATAACCTCCTCGTCACTAACAGCTGTCTTACCGGCAGGATCCCAGTTAACCATGCGTACGCCACGATAGATCAGGCCTTTGTTATACAAATGTATAAAGGTCTCGATAACGGCATCGCTCAAGTCATCGTCCATGGTAAAGCGGGTACGGTCCCAATCGCAGGATGCACCCAATTTTTTTAATTGCTCCAGGATGATGCCGCCGTATTTTTCTTTCCATTCCCAGGCATAGCTCAGGAACTCCGGACGGGTAAGGTCTTTTTTGCTGATACCGCGTTCTTTCAACATCGCAACTACCTTAGCTTCGGTAGCGATAGAGGCGTGGTCGGTACCCGGCACCCAGCAGGCATTTTTACCCTGCATACGGGCGCGACGTATCAATACATCCTGAATAGTGTTATTCAGCATGTGGCCCATGTGCAATACCCCGGTGACGTTTGGCGGAGGGATCACAATGGTGTATGGCTCCCGTTCATCGGGCACCGACCTGAAAAATCCATTGTCTAACCAATACTTATACCACTTGTCCTCTGCTTCTTTAGGCTGATACGTTTTAGAAATACTCATAAGTGTACAAATTTACGGAATTTGCACGTAAGGTTAAAGTAGGAAAAAGCGCAAATGCAGGGAGGGGTTAGTCACAATGCAAAGCTGACCAACCCCTCCCCGCCATTTTAACACAACGCCACAACACCCTTTCCCAAAGAGGGAATTTTAAGGTATCACCTACAAAAATATCGGCTTATCCAACTTCATCGATATCCTATAAGCCGCATTCATCAAACCTACGTGGCTGTAAGCCTGAGGGAAGTTGCCCCATTGGCTACCATCTTTCTCGTCCACGTCTTCGCTAAAGAGTAACAGGTGGTTAGAGAATTGCAGTAAGTTCTCAAATTCGCGTACGGCATCATCTATACGTCCGACGGCCGCCAGGGCTTCTACATACCAAAAAGCACAGATGAGGAAGGTGGTTTTGGGCTTGCCAAAATCATCGGTGTATAGGTATCGATAGAACAGACCGTTCTCTGCTTTTAGCTCTCTTTCTACCGCGATCAGGTGGTCCTTGGCCCGGTCAGATGCCGGGTCGAGGTAGTGCATCATGATCAGCTGCAGGGTACTGGCGTCCAGATTTTGGCTGCCGGCTGAATTGGTGTACACCTTTCTGATAGGATCATAACAGCTCTCGATATGCGCTGCTGCCCGTTCTTTAAGTGATATGGCGCGGGAAACTAAGCCATCATCGCCGATGGTCCTTGCCATTTTCTCTGCCGCCGATGCGCCCGCCCATTGAAACAGGTTGCTGTAACAGTGTATATTGGCAAAGTTGCGGAACTCCCATATACCGGCATCCTTTTCGTCGATGGTCATTTCTATCTTATTCAGCAGATAGTTGATCCATTTATCCGAATCTTTGCGTTCGGCAAAAGTGAAACGGTGGTCGATGTATAACGGCAATACCGATATCATCACCTGTCCGTAAATGTCGTTCTGGATATGCTCTGATGCCTGGTTACCTATGCGGACAGGCTTGTTGCCCATATATCCGTCAAGGTCATCATGGATAAATTCTTCCAGATCTTTTTTACCGGTGATGCTATAAAGCGGCTGATAACGCAACTCGTCAGAGAAAGAAATATTGGTGACATAATTAAAATACTTTTCCATCTCTTCAAAATGGCCGATATGGCTAAGCGAGGTGATCACATAAAAAGTATCGCGCAACCAGCAGTAACGATAATCCCAATTGCGCCCACTACCCGGTGATTCGGGCAAACTGGTGGTACTTGCGGCTATAATAGCCCCGGTATCTTCGTACTGGTGTATCTTTAAAGCCAGAGCCGAACGGATCACCACATTTTGGTGAAATTGCGCAATGGTAGAGTGCTTGATCCAAGTGCGCCAGTACTGGGTGGTCTCGCGCAGAAAGCGCACAACGGTGCTCGCCAGCGGTGCTTCTAACGGTTCGCCGTAGGTCATCACCAGGTATTTGGTCTCGTTCAGTACAAAAGATTGCTCTTCAAAAACGTAGCTGATGGGGATATTGGTGGTCAGTCGCATACGTTCCTCGCCGCCCAAAAATTGAATATGGTTGCTGCCGCGATTAACGGTCAGTTGTTCGCGGCCGTAATCGCTCACCGGCTTGCATTTCACCCTAATGCGCGGCGATCCCTCTAACGGCTCTATCTGGCGGATCAGCATCAAGGGCTTATAGTAGCGGTCGTGCTCACGAAAACGAGGGGCAAAGTCGGTTACCCGGTATTTGGTATCGCCGCTGGTTATCTCGGTCACCAGTACGTTGGTGTTTTCCAGATAACGTTGATCCGATAAGTATTCTCCGTCAGGCAGGATAGAGAATTCGCCGCCTTTTTGCTTGTCAAGCAGTTGACCAAAAATAAAAGTGCTATCGAATCGCGGCCAGCAAAGCCAGTCGATATTGGTGTTTTTATTTACGTGGGCAATGTAGGCACAGTTGCCTATGATGCCTGTTTGGTAGGTATGTCTTGTGGTAGATGTCATGTAAAAAAAGTTTTAAGGTAGCTTAACTACTTACTATTAAAGACTAATTAAGCCTAATGGTTTTCTTTGGATGGTCAATTACACTTTGTAGGAATGAACGCATCATATATGGCGTTTGCAAATTGTATTTGGCGGCCGATATTTCCATCCCGATCTTAATGGTGTAAGCCCCCGGCACTTTAGCTAAGGCCGTGAACATGTCCTCGTCGGTACGGTCGTCGCCGGCGCAAAGGATAAAATCGTACTTTTTATGACGGACAAGGTTGCTAACCGCGATGCCTTTATTGATACCCTTCTCGCGCACCTCGATCACCTTATTACCGTTCAAAACCTCAAGCCCCATCAGTGGGGTCAGTTTGATGAGTTCCTCATACAATTCTTTGGCCCGGGATGTTCCCTCGAAACTATCGGTATTACGGTAATGCCATGCCAGCGAAAATTTCTTTTGCTCCATGAAAGATCCGGGGGCTTTAAGCGTATAAGTGTTCATCACCCGCTCTATTTTGGCCCGCCAGCTATCCAGATCCAGTTTGGCAGTGCTTATCCAATCACCATCGGGTAGTTTAATGGTAGCGCCGTGTTCGGCTATCAAACCCAATGGCAGGTGCCCCAGCCAAAGGTCCAGCGTTTTGCTATCGCGGCCGCTGACCAGATAGACCTCATTCTCGGGGTCGGTAGCGATATCTTCCAGTATCGACAGCAACTCAATATCGGGCCTTGCCATTACCGGTTCTTTGGCAAAGGGAGCAAGGGTGCCATCATAGTCCAGCAGGAGCAGGCGTTTAGATGTCGCAGCGTAATTCTCCAAAATGCGCGAGCGGGTAAAAGCATCCATAAAAGTAACTTCAGTACCCGATTGGTTCTTTTTAACTGCCGTTAAACTCTTGGTAAGGTCGGTGGCCCAACTGTTAACGTCATACCCGGCTACGCAAGCCTGCATCGCTTCCATGCGACGGGCTTGTGCCTCTACCGGCATTTCCAGTCCGGTCTTAATGGCTTCGGCTATCTCGGTAATATCGTTAGGGTTGATGAGCAGCGCGTCGGTCAGTTCGCGGGCAGCACCGGCCAGCTCGCTTAGGATCAGTACGCCCTTTTTATCGGTACGGGTGGCCACAAATTCTTTAGCTACCAGGTTCATACCGTCGCGCAATGGGGTGATCAGCGCCAGATCGCAGCTGCCGTAAAGGGCAACCATCTCATCAAAAGGGATCTTATTGTAATGGTACAGCACCGGCTGCCAGGCAATATCACCCAGCGAGCTGTTCATATTGCCAATATATTCATCGATCGCTTTTTTCTGCTCAGCGTATTTGGTGATCTCGTCCCTCGATGGCACGATCACCAACACAAATACCACCTTGCCAATATAATCCGGATTATCCAGCAAGAATTTATGATAGCCCTTTAAGCGATTATCCACCCCCTTGGTATAGTCTAACCTGTCGACCGAGAAGATCAGTTTTTTATCGCCTTTCAGTTCCAAATAGTTGTTCTTATGGCGTCGCACCTCGGGGCTTTCGGCCGCTTTATGGAAAAGATCCACATCAATACTGATCGGGAAGGCATCGGCCTTAACCCGCCTGCCGTTATACAGAAAGGACTGCCCCTCATGCTCTACCTTCAGTACTTGCTCTACGCAATCTAAAAAGTGCGAGGCGTAGTCCATGGTATGGAAACCCACCAGATCTGCACCGGCCATGCCCGAAAGCAGGGCCTGTTGCCATTGCTTAGGGATGGTGCGGAACAACTCGTACGATGGGAAAGGGATATGGAGGAATAACCCGATGCTCAGATCAGGGAATTTTTCGCGCAGCATACCGGCCAGTGGCAGTACGTGGTAGTCGTGTATCCAAACCATGTCATCTTTACGGATCTGTGGGATCACAGCATCAGCAAATGAGCGGTTGACGCGCATGTAGGTCTCAAAATCCTCGTCGTTATACTCGGCGAAGGATGGGAAGTAATGGAACAGTGGCCAAAGCAGCGAGTTAGAAAAACCATTGTAATATAGGTTGTAATCGTCTTTATTAATGAAGACCGGCAGATAGTCGTACTCGCTTTGTGCGTTGGCCTCGGCGTGTGCTTTTTGCCAAACTTCGGGGCTGCAATCAGGGAACCCGGCCCAGATCTGCTCGCTGAAGGCTTCTTTGCCCCCGCTTTTTAGATACGAACTGATGGCGGATACCAATCCGCCCGACGACTTTTTAATGTCGTAACCATTGTTTTCGGTTTCCTCGATGCTTACGGGTAACCTGTTTGATATAATGAAAAGCCTGTTGCTCATGCTTGTTGAAATTGAAAATGAGCGCACGCCAATAAGCGATAGCGCTAAAGGAAAAAATTAGGGGGATGGCCCGGAAAAATAAAAGGCCGCCACGACCGATGGTTGCCCGGCTTAAACAGCGTCGACAACATTCGGGAATGTTAAATTTTAACAGAAAAAAATGCCTGTAGTTTTACTAAAAGGGTGTTAATCTGAATAAATAGGCATAATAATGAGGTAACGCGCCTACTAATACCGTGCGGTGATGCTGCCTTACCAAGGATGATATGCGGCAAATGGCATCGCCAAAATTTAAAGTGATGTAAAACGGGGCAACATCATTGCACCTAAAACCCGGCAACGCGAACTTACTGCGGTACTTTGCTTTTTTAGGGCTGCGGGCTTCGCCGCTCGAAGTGCTAAATGTTGGCTGTTTGGTTTTTGCCACCGCGTTCGCCGCGGGTGGGTGGCTATCTAAAGGGAAGTAGTTGAAGATCTGTGCATTTCCCGTAGCTTCGGTTCGTGATGACCGTAAACCCGTCATCAAACAGATGAGGGTGAAACACAGGGATATGTACAGACTTTTTTTTAGCATAGGCGCTTGCGGTATTGGCAAGATACAAAATGTTTTTGCCGATATGAGCCTTATAGCAACAGAATAACCGTTTTGTTGACGGTTATTTTACATTTTGGCATCGTTTGCGTAAAAAATAGTAGCTTTTGGTATCACATTTTGTCGGCTACAATGATAACTTGCAGTGTAAACCAATTAGCTGACCACCATTTTATCATGATCAATTTCCTCGCCTTTAAACGGCCTGTAATTCGCTTTGTCCTGTCGTTGACATTAATTTCTACAGCGGTATCCGCTCAGGATGTAAAACCCATAGCCCCCGCCGTTTTACCCGGCCAGGGACTTAAACAATACGACTTTTTTTATGCCGGCGAGGCTCCCACCCGCAATATGTACATTGTGCGTGGTGGAAAGATCGCGTGGAAATACATAGACAGCACGGGTCGTGGCGAGATCAGCGATGCCATTTTGATGGCCAATGGTAATATCCTCTTCGCGCATCAATACGGCATTACGCTGATCAATAGCGACAAAAAAGTGCTGTGGCAATATAACGCTCCTGAAGGTGCCGAAACCCATACCGCGCAACTGATCGGTACGGATAGGGTCGTGTTCGTTCAGAACGGTAACCCGGCCAAAGTGCTGGTGATCAACATTAAGACCGACTCGGTAGAGAAGCAATTTAACATCCCTTTCAAAAGCGGTACCCACGGACAGATACGCCACGCGCGGTTGACGGCGCAAGGCACACTGATGATCGCCCACATGGATCTGGGTAAGGTGAACGAGTATGATACCGATGGCAATATCCTGCTATCTTTAGATGTGCCGAGCGTATGGTCGGCCGTGCCGTTAAAAAGTGGCAATATATTGGTGGCCAGCAACCAAAACTTTGTTAAAGAGATCACCCGCAATGGGTACGCCGTTTGGGAAGTGCAGTTAAAAGATATCCCGGGCTACAAATTGACCGATCCGCAAATAGCGCAAAAACTACCGAACGGTAATTTTCTCATCAATAACTGGTTTAACTCGTGGGAGAAGAAACTGGACAAGACCAACCCGCCCGTGCAGGCTATAGAGCTAACCCCCGGCCGTAAAGTAGTTTGGGCCTTACGCTCATGGGAGTTAGGCCCGTCGACCACTATCCAATTGCTGAACGACCCGAACAACATCACCGAAAAAGCCTTTTTTGGCGAGTTTAAGTAAGTTTTTAAAACCATGCCCTTACCCTGCGGTTAGTTGGGCATGGAACGCTTTAAAAACAAAGTTGCTTTAATTACCGGTAGCAGCCAGGGCATAGGTGCGGCATGCGCCATTAGATTGGCCGAAGAAGGTGCCGACCTGATCATCCACGGCCGCGAAATGGACGAGGACGTTAAACAGTTGATGGAGCAGATCCGCCACTGGGGCCGCAAAGTGGAGTTTATCCCCGCTGATCTTAACCTATCCGGCAGTGCCGAAAAACTGGTGAGCGATGCTGTGGCCGTTTTTGGTAAACTCGACATCCTGATCAATAATGCCGGTATGGAGATCCGTGCCGATTTTATTGATGTGACCGAAGCCGACTACGACATGGTGATGAACGTGAACCTGAAAAGCGTTTTCTTTGGCATACAGGCTTACGTAAAATACTGCCGATCTATAGGCAGCCCGGGTGTGATCGTGAACATGAGTTCGGTACACGAAGAGATCGTGTTCCCGCATTTCGCGGCCTATTGCGTAAGCAAAGGCGGATTAAAGATGCTGACCCGCAACCTGGCATCAGAGTTAGCTCCTTTCCATATCCGGGTGAACAATGTGGCCCCGGGTGCTATCGCCACGCCTATCAATGAAAAGCTGTTGAGCGATAAAGAACAACTGCAAAAAGTACTACAGAACATCCCCCTCAAAAAAATGGGTAAACCCGAAGACGTTGCCGCTCTGGTAGCCTTCCTGGCCAGTGATGAAGCCGGTTACATCACCGGATCTACCCATTACGTGGATGGCGGGTTGACGTATCATTATGAGGAGCAATAGGGGAAGGAATGCGAAGCGCGGAAATTCATCCCGATAACTATCGGGAGCGGATGGACCTTTACTTTTGCTTCCCGTTCAACTTAATTATCCTTGACCTGATGTAAGTCCCTGCCAGACTGAGGTCTTTAGCAGCCCATCCGCCTTTAACGCTTGCGCCGGGCATTAATATAGCGGTGGTCTCTTTTTTGTCGACGATGCTCCAGTCCGTCCAACTTAATTGGTTCTTCTCCATCCAGTTGAGCCATTTGTTGGTTTTGTCGATGTCGAATACGCCGTTGCCGTTAGATTCGCCTACACCCCATTCCGTCACAAATAGCGGGAGTTTGGCGGCGATGGCTGCATCGCCACGTTTCCTTAATTCATCCTGATGATAAGGGTCCGATGCGTAAAAATGGAAAGAGTAAGCAATGTTATCAAAACCTTTGATACGGTCGGCCGCTACCACATCCACATGCTGATCCCAACTTGGCGATCCTACTACAATGATGTTGTTCTTGTCGTGCTTGCGGATCTCGGGTATAACAGTTACGGCGTATTGCTTTACGATCTGCCAGCTGATCTCTTCAGGTTCGTTCCATATCTCATAGATCACATTTGGTATGCCGACATATTTCTTAGCCATCCGCCCAAAGAACGCGCGCGACTTTTCTACATTCTTGTTGGCATGATGGTCGTGCCAGTCAATGATCACATAGATGCCTTGCTTAATAGCAGCATCCACCATTGCTATCGCTAACTGTTGCTGACTTGGGTCTTGAATATATCCGCCGTTCTCTTCCACCGCCATAGATACGCGGATCAAACTGATGTTAAAGTCTTTCACCAGCCAGTTCACCACTTCGGGCGTGTAAAATTTCTTACCTTCCCAAATGCTCCAGAACAAACTTACGCCCCGCAATTGCGGCGGCCGGCCATTTTTATCTACGATGCGCCCGTCTGACACCTTTAATTGACCGTGTTTGCTGACCGGTGTTGCCGATTGCGCGGATACAGTTAGCGTGGTCACGACTATTAATAGCAAAGCGATAGTTAAATTTTTGAACATGAGCCGGAGATAAGATGGATATCAATATAAATGTAAGCATTAGGCAGCTCGTTAACATGGGGCATTCTTTTTTTATATCAGTATATTGCCTAACCATTATCAGCCTATGACATCTAACTTCCAACGCATCGTATTAGCCATGATCTGTCTGTTGGTCACTATCGGTAGCAGTACAAACGCTCAAGACCTTTACGCCACCCAACGCCAGGGCTGGCTCAAAAAAGCCGAAGCACTAAAGCCTGCCCTTACCGAGACCGTCAAGCATCCTAAAGGCATCGTCAAGTTAGAAAAAGACCCGGCAGCTTTTCAAGGTTGGAAGGCCGTTCCCGCTGGCGGTATCGAGCAGTTGTATAACGCATCGTTCGATAAGCGTAACAGTGGCATCGTGGTAGATTTTGGTGAACACCTGACCGGCTATTGTACTTTCAGCCTCAAGACCCGCCGCGCGGATATGGATGCGCCGTTACGGTTGAAACTGACCTTCGGCGAGATACCATCTGAGTTGGCCACGCCTTTCGATCCTTATCCGGGTAGCCTAAGCCGTGCCTGGTTGCAGGACGAGACGGTTACGGTTTCGGTGTTGCCTGCTACGATCATCATCCCTCGGCGGGTAGCTTTCCGGTATGTGAAGATAGAATGGCTTGGCGCGTCACGTGGTTTCGAGTTCGGGTTTTCGGATATACAATTTAAGGCTGTCACGTCGGTAACGGTTACGCCGCCTGCTTTAGCTGCATCAACGCCTGATATCATTAAGGACATTGACCGCGTTGGCCTTACCACACTTAAAGAGTGCATGCAGACCGTTTACGAGGATGGCCCCAAACGCGACCGCCGCCTGTGGATCGGCGACCTGTACCTAGAGGCGTTGGCCAATACATACTCGTTCAAGAACGACTCGCTTACCAAACGCTGCCTGTATCTGCTGGCCGCCCTATCCAACCCCGACGGTATCCTGAACTCTAACGTATTTGAAGCCCCCGAACCCCACGCGCAAAAAAGCCGATTGCTGGATTACTGTTATCTTTATAACGTCGCCCTAAAAGAATACGTTATCGCCACGGGCGATAAGCAGACCGGCCTTGACCTTTGGCCTGTTGCCAAAAAGCAATTGGACATTGCCCGCCAGTACGCAGGAGCCGATGGCATGATGGACTATGTGAAAGCCGGCAAAGAATGGTGGGTCTTCTTCGACTGGAAGGACGGGCTTGATAAGCAAGCACCCCTGCAAGGAAGCACCATTTATGCCCTTAACCAAACTTATCAACTGGCTAAACTTTTAGGTAAGGAAAATGAAATTGCAGATGTCCCTGCGCTGTCCAAAAAGCTTAAAGACGCTGCCCGTAAAAACCTGTATGATAAAACCAGCGGGTTGTTCGTCAGCGGCACCAACAAGCAAGCATCCTACGGCGGACAGGCCTGGATGGTGCTAAGCGGCGTAGCCACTAAAGCCGAAGCACAAAAAGCCCTAAGAACGATCGTCACCCACAAAGATGCTGTTAAACCGGGCGGCCCTTACATGTACCACTACTTTGTAGCCGCCCTGATAGAAACCGGCATGCATGCCGAAGCCAAAACCGCCTTGACCGATTATTGGGGTGGCATGGTCAACAAAGGGGCCGACACCTTTTGGGAAGTTTACGACCCTGCAGATGAACTGCGGTCACCGTATAATTTTTATCCTATGAATAGCTATTGCCATGCGTGGAGCTGTACGCCGGTATATTTCATCAGGAAATATCCGGAGATATTTCAGCGGTAACTACTCTTCCAATGTTGGCGAGTGCCTGTAAATGCCGTGGATACTCGTTAATACATTGCAAATATCTCCGTAGTAGCATGCTTACTAACTATTCCTGATCTTTTCGGTTTAAGCTTTTGGACGTGGATCGATCGATCCCGGCTCAACAGCACAAAAGCATCCAGCGTATTCCCGTCTCACGTGCCTTTTTAAACCGCTGTCTCAACGCAATTATCATTTATTATTAAAACGCTGATATTCATCACTTTTTTAACCGAGCCTTATCACCCGTTGCCTGTTGGCCCGGCCATACCTTTGGCCTAACAATGATCCAACAAAACATCATGAAAAACTCCGTCAAAATGGCGATGCTGCTTTTAGCCGCTGTCATTTGCTTAGCCGCTACCCAAACTTTAATGGCGCAAACAACGTACAAACTGGCTCCCGGCCAGGATGTATCTATCAAATTAACGGGGACGTCAAATATTCACGACTGGGCTATGTTATCCACCACTATGGAAAGCACAGGCGATTTCGGCACCAAAGGCAACGCGCTTACATCGCTGAAAAACTTCACCTTTCAGGTTGCTGTAAAAAGTTTGAAAAGCGAACACGCTTCTTTAGACAAACGCATGTACGCTGACGTAAAAGAAGCTAAATACCCCACTATCAATTACAAACTTACTTCGGCTACTATCCGGCCTGCCGCCGGGGGTAAGTTCCTCATCGCATCTAAAGGTGATCTGACGATCGCCGGATCTACCCAGCCCATCAGTATGGATGTACTGGCAACAGTGAACGACAGCGGCAGCATTACTTGCACGGGAACTAAAAAGATACAACTGACCGACTACGGCATTAAACCGCCAAGCTATGTAATGGGCACCATGAAGGTGCGCAACGATCTGACCATTCAATTCAATTTAACCTATAAAAAATAAGCACCATGAAAATTAAACATTTACTGATCGCTTTGGCGATAATACCCATTGGTGCAAAGGCGCAGGAGATACAATACTTTCGCCACTACGATCAGCGGGGCATCAACGTTTTCCATACCGGCAAGCAGGATACCGTTCCGTTCACCGGGTTGAAGGTG
This sequence comes from Mucilaginibacter myungsuensis, assembly GCF_015222005.1. Taxonomy (GTDB): domain Bacteria; phylum Bacteroidota; class Bacteroidia; order Sphingobacteriales; family Sphingobacteriaceae; genus Mucilaginibacter; species Mucilaginibacter myungsuensis. The sequence goes on from NZ_JADFFL010000008.1 coordinate 171,089, forward strand.
AAGGTCGGCGGCAACTTTGCTATGGCTTTTCAAATGCTGCGCCAGCAAAATACTGCCTTACCCGCCACCCGCACGGGTTTTACCGGCAATGTTAACAGCCTGATCCCGTTGATAGACGGCTTTAACCTGCCTATGGCTAACCTGAATATCGACGCGCAACTGTCCGACGGTATCCGGTTGAACCTGACATCATACCTGTCTGCCCGCCATCACGAGGATACTTGGGTAAAGGGGGGCTATATCCAGTTTGATAAGCTGACCTTTTTGCACAGCGACTTTGTGGATGAGCTGATGAAAAGCTTTACCATCAAGATCGGTCAGAACGATATAGACTACGGCGATCAGCACTTTAGGCGCTCGGACGGTGGCAATATCATCTACAACCCCTTTGTAGAGAACTATATTATGGACGCTTTCACTACCGAGATCGGTGCCGAGATATACTACCATCATAAGTCGGGCTTTTACGCTATGGGCGGTATTACCAACGGCGAGCTGAACCCAACGGTTGTAGCGCCATCAAAAATAGACTCGGCAACAGGCGTAGTGAACAAATACCCGCCTGCATTCCACGGCAAATTAGGTTTTGATAAGCAACTGAACAGCAATACCCGTTTTAGGGTGTCCGGCTCATTTTACACCGTTAACAGCGCTAACAGCAGCACGCTTTACGGCGGCGACCGTACCGGGTCGCGTTACTACTATATCATGTCCAATCAAAACATCGCCAACGGGACAACCACCAGCAGCGCGGTAGATTATAACGCTTTTTCGGGGCGGCTTAATCCCGGCTTTAGTCAGGAAGTGCATGCCCTGATGGGTAACTTATTTCTGAAACACAAAGGGATCGAGTTTTTCGGGACTGTGGAAAGGGCTCAGGGCCGAACAATTACCGAAAAGACCGACCGCAAGGCCATGCAATACGCTGCCGACCTGCTTTACAGGTTCCCGGCAAATAAAGAGAATTTTTGGGTAGGTGGACGGTATAATACTGTCACCGCCGCTATTGTAGGTGTCCCAAATGATGTCCGGGTAGATAGGGTGGTAGCATCGGCTGGCTGGTTTTTGACCAAAAATATTATGATGAAAGCCGAGTACGTGAACCAGGTTTACAATAATTACCCCACCAACAATATCCTGAATGGTGGCAAATTTAACGGACTGATGCTGGAGGCAGCCATCGGCTTTTAATGATGACGCTTAGCCACATCATACTGATGCTATGGATAGCATTATCCGCACCTGCACAAACCAGATGGGTTGTGCAGGAAAACAGTAGCCTGAGCGTGCACGGTCGCACTAACGTTAACAAGTTCACCTGCGATATCCCGACCACCGTTAAGGATACCATCACGCTAACCAAAACCGCCGATGGCGTTAAACTGGATGGCAGTATTAGCCCGGCAACTTTAAGCTTTGATTGCCACAAAGCCATGATGACCCGAGACCTGCAAAAAACGCTGAAAGCAAAGCAATATCCCAACCTGCATATCCGCTTTTTGAACCTAAGCACAATGCCCGAACTTTCCACAAGCCCGGCCGCAATTACCGGCGACGTAGAGCTGGAAATTGCCGGCACCAAAAAGATATACAGCATCAATTACCAAATAGCAACCGACGACAACAAAATGATCCACCTATCCGGATCGCAAGAGATCTGCTTCTCTGACCTTAAACTCATCCCACCACAAAAAATGGGCGGTATGATCAAAACGAAGGATCAGTTAGTGATCAATTTTCATTTGAAGATGCGGGCAATATGACGTTCTGGTGCTCGCTGCCGCAAGCGTTTTGGCTTGCGGTCGGCCATGCAGGTCCGATATCGATGGTTGTCAGTTGCAACCTTATCATAAGTGCAGGAGGCTTACGATAGAGCCTCAAAATTTTAACTCACCCGCTCACCTGCACCCAACCTTCGCATCCGTATACGCCCCGGTCTTAGCCGTTCCTTTCATCACCAGATGAAAAAAGCAAGCTGTATTACTGGCAATAACGGCGGCGGTATGCTCTTTAGGGCCGTGCTTGCCACCAATGGAGGTATTCAAAATAGCTACTTGCCCGGCAGCGATGGTTTGCCGGTACAAGCAGGCCGAGCCGTATAATTCGGGTACGCGGGTGCAATCGGGTATGTAATAGCCTTTATCGTAAGGGACGGTCTTATCGGCCGTGCCGTGGAAGAATATCGTTGGGACAGCGGTCTGTTTATTGATCAGGGTCGAGTCGGTCAACGCGCCCCATAGGTTACAGATGCCTTTGATCTTAAATTTAGCGGTCGACTTGTTGCTGGCTTTATCCAGGTCACCAAGGGTTTTGGCAATATCAGCCAATTGTTTGTCGGCGGTCTGTTGGTTCAGGTAGGCCACATCCAGGGCCATAACGCCACCGGCGCTGCCTCCGCCAATGAACATCCAGTTCTTGTCAATATGGTATTGCTTGGCATTGTCCGCAAGGTAGCGCATGGCAGCATGGGCATCCTGCACGGCGCGGTAAGTGGCCTTGGTCAGGCTGGCTACATCTACACCGTTGCAGCCGCTCATCATGCTTAGGGCGTTCCAACCCTTGCGGTAATTGATGGTGACGGCCACAAATCCCGAGTCGGCCATTTGCTTGCAGATGGGTACCATATTCTCTTTACTTCCGGTCAGGAAAGTACCGCCGTGTATCATCAGTACAAGAGGATAGGTTTTGCCTGTCGCCATGTTGGGCGGAAGGTATATATCCATGGTCAGGTCCTGCTTGTTGCCCTCAAAGTTGAGGTTGTTGCCGTAGATAACGTTGCGGATGATGCTGTCTGGCACCGTCGAGGGAATCGCGCGTGGTGCCGGGAGCATGGCGGCCAATGCCGTGATCGTGCAAAATATTAATAGCAAAAAGGTTAGCAGTTTCATTTTTTCGTGATCGTAGATAATTGTAGCCGGCTAATTGACGTTTATTCAGACCTGCGGACCAGCCCCTTGGTCCGTTCCATTATTACCCGGACCATCTTTCTTTTTGGCAGGTATCATTGCCCCGAATATGATACCAAAGCAAATACCCAAAGCCAGGTTGTGGAATAATAGCCCAAATACTACACCCAGAGCAATACCTAATCCAATGTTGCCTTCTCTTTTCATATGTGTGAAGATAAGCGATATAGATGTATTTTGAGTAGGCATTGCACAATATATTCGCCCCAAAATGGACTTAGCGGTCTTTCAAAACAAAATAGCCTGCCGATCTTACGACGGGCAGGCTATCTAAATTATAACTTGTGGATGCTTATTTCTTCTGCTTAGACAAGAAAGTCACCAATGATGCTAATTCCTCGTAAGACAAGGCGTTAGCCAAACCTGCCGGCATCATGGATTGTTCCATCTCTTTACGCGAAAGGATATCGCTCGACTTTACGGTGTAAACATTGCCGCCAATATCGCGCAATACTACACGCTCCGCGGTCTCTTCGGTCACGAAACCCATGTAGCTCTTTTTGCCTTTGGCTTCGATCATAACCGTAGCGAAACCTTGCGAGATAGACGCGCTGGGTTTCAGGATAGACTCGGCGATCTGCTCACGCGTCATGATCGAACCGATCTGACCCATGAACGGACCTTTCAGCTTTTCGCCTTTATCCAAGCTGTGGCAGGCGATGCAACCTTGCTGGGTGAACAGCGCGCGGCCTTTAGACGGATCGCCCTCTAATTTGATCACAGCCAGCAGCACGTCCTCGATAGACGACTTGCCTACCTGTCCTTTTTGGTTCTTGATCTTCTCCAGGTCAACCTTTGGCTCGTTAGCGGCGATAGGTTTTTCCTCTACACCAAACTCAGGGATCTGCATGCGGTGGCGTTCGTTCAGGTCTACAAATACTTGTTTACCGGCGGCATCAGCTTTGGTCCACTCGGCTTTTAGCAAATCGCCAATACGCGGCGATGCCGACCATGTAATGGCCTTATAGAACGGACCATGCGAATCGGGACGGGTACCCCACCACCATGATGCATCGTAAGGTGCTTCCTGACGGTACAGACGCGATAAGTTGGTCAGCAATTGCGACTTCAGCTTAGCGTCGTTAGTGTTTTTGTAAGCGGCGATCAAACCGTCGACAGCTTTATCGTTATACATGTAACGCAAAGCCCATAAAGCCAGCGTAGAATTTTCGGTACCTATGGCGGCAACACAAGCGTCGGTCGCGTTAAGCGCTACCAATGCCTTTACAGCCAGGTGGGCCGGGATGATAGCCGAATTTGGCGTAGCATGCGGACCTTCGGCCACGCCTTTAGCAGGCGCAACAAATGAGGCCGGGACTTTAGTTTTTAACAATTCAGCAATAGCAGCCGGGTTACCGATACGGCCCAAGCCAATGATAGCTTGTGCCTGTACCCGTGGATCTGCATCGCTCAAACCGGCCAGGAAAGGCTCGATAGGGGCTTTGGCAGCCCATTCCGGGCGGTCGGCTAAACAACGTAAAGCGAACTCGCGGATCTTAGGGTCTTTGCTCAAGGCTACTAATTTCTCGATACCTTTTTCGCCCACGATCTGCGCGTAGGTGAACACACCTGCGGCGCGGCCTTCCAAAATAATTTCAACGTCCGATGCGATCTTTAGTGCCACGTCAGCCGCTTTTTTAGGGTTGCGGGTCAGCAACTCTTGCGATGCGGTTTGGCGGGCAACCGCACTGGCCGATTTTAACAGTTCGCCTAATTTTTTCTCGTTCAGTTTAGCAACGTCTGGGAATGCTTTGTATTTCCAGTCGTTAGGTACAACACGCACCACGTAGCCTTTGCTTGGGCTGCCGTTGTAACCAGCGCCATCCCAGGCCGACATGAACAAACGGCCCGAACCGTCTACATCAAGGTCGGTGATCTGTGGCAGTTTGATAAATTCTTCGTCCTTTTGGGTAAACGATGCGCCATCAGGGGTAACACGGTGTATGTACAGCATGCTGCGGCCCCAGTCGGCCATCATCGGTACCTTATTGTATTTGGCAGGCCAGTTAGGCTCGTCCATAAACAGGTTACCTGTGCCTGATCCACCGCCAACGTCTACCAATGCAGGCAGCATCTCATCTGTAAAATGTTGGAACAACAGCGGATAGCCATACTCGCCCGATTGAATGTAGTGCGAGAAACGGATATTCCAACCGCCGCCATCGTTGGTATTTTCGCGGGTGAAGATGTTCATGAAAGGGTCGATAGTGACATCATACACGTTACGCGTACCGTGGATGAAAACCTCCATCCCGGTACCATCAGGGCGAACACGAACAACGCCGCCACCCAGCATGGTCAGCTTTTTGCCCGAACGATCGACCGCGTTATAGAAGCCAAAATCGCCTACGCCAACGTAGATCCAGCCATCAATACCCATTCGGATACCGTTGGTAGCGTGGTCCGTACCACGCTCCTGGATGTATTTGGTGTTACTGAAATTTTGGATCAGTGGCTGCGCCGGACCATCGGCTACGCCGTCGTGGTCTTTATCTTCAAACACTACCAGGTCCATGCCGGTAGCAAGCTTGGTCTCTTTAGAGAACGTGGTATGCAACACAAAAACCTTATCGCCATTGATGACGATACCGCGCGGGTTATCAACTACAGCAAAATCGGTATGCTTATCTATCGTGCCGTCGTTATTGCTGTCGATCAGCTTCACAATGCGGCCTTTGCCCGGGTCTTTACCCAGTGATCCGATCATATCCACACCAACATAAACCTCGCCATTCGGGGCCACGGCTAAACATGCCGGGCTTGGTACTAAACTTGGACCAGCGATCTGCGTAATGGTCAGTTCGGGCGGATTAACGAACTTTATTTTCGGCTCGTCCTCAAAGAATTTACCGGTAGTGATGAACACAAATAAGGCCGATACAAGGCCTGCGGTTACTTTTAACATATGGTTATTTTGTTACTGTACTGCTACTCTTTTTTGGGACATTAATTTCTCGATCACAGCTTTCAGTTTAGCTGGGTTCATAGCGTATTTCTCCAAATCAATGATCTCTATCTTGCGGAAATCCGTCGGGTGGCTTTCGGCCTGGATAGATATGGTGCCGCTCTTCAATAAAGTGCCTTCTTTTTGACCTTTGGCAGGGTCCGTCTGCGGCTTGTTATAACGCATAACTTCTTCGCCGTTGGCATAGTGAACTACTACTGAATCGCCCAATACCAACAACTCAGCGCGTACCCATTGGTCGCCGTTATAGGTCTGCGACTTAGAGTCGGTGCAGTGGTTGGTGATGATCTTGCCATCACGCTCAAATTGAGTACCCGGGGTGCAAAGGTTCACCGTGGTACGGTTGCCTTTACCCGTGCCGCCTAACAATTGCGCCTCCATAGAGTTAGGAAAATCCTGATCCTTGGTCATGCTCTCGGGCGTTTGGCCGTGGAACATGATACCATTGTTACGGAAAGCCCAACCCGGACCGCCTTTTACCTGATCGCCCACAAAGCGGTATTCGGCCGCAATGAGGTAGTGCGAATATGGCTTTTTATAAAACAGGTGACCGTAGGTCTCGTCGAACTTGTCCCACTTGTCGTAACGCACCTCCAGGATGCCGTTCTCTACACGGAAAGTATTGTTAAAGTTCTCGCCCAGATCATGATAGCGGAACTTTGGTGTCCAGCCTTTCATGTCCTTGCCGTTAAAAAGCTGCTCCCATTTTGGGTCGGCATAGTTGTTGTTGATGACAAAACCCGCCGTGACTACGAAAGTAAGGGCTAATAAAATGAAGTTACGTAAGTTGTAATACTTAGACATTGCTGAAATGGGTGAATATCGTTGTTGCTTGATCAAATTGGCAAAGCGTAAACTTACAACAATTTTATCTTTTAATAATTGGCTTTAACTTAACAGGATGCCAATATCACTGAATTTTTACCGCAAACGTTTGCATTTATTGGCTTATGTTTACGTTTAATTGGCATAGCCAACTAACCCATTATTGAACAACATGCACAACGCCACATCCATCCGCCCATTCATCGGTGCTAAGGATTTTGAGATATCCCGTCAGTTTTACCGCGATTGGGGTTTTGAAGAGGTAGCATTAGGTCCGCAAATGTCGGTCTTCAAGACCGGCGCATTGGCCTTTTACCTGCAGAACGCCTACGTAAAAGATTGGGTGGATAACACCATGCTGTTTTTAGAGGTCGACGATCTGGATCGCTACCATGCCGAACTATCCGCCTTAGGCTTGGCCGATAAATACCCCGGCGTAAAGTTATCGCCCATCCGTAACGAACCTTGGGGACGGGAATGTTTCCTGCATGATCCGTCGGGCGTGTTGTGGCATATCGGGGAGTTTGCGAATTAGTTTTTGGGCTCGTCAATGGCTGGCTTCTTCATTGGCAATAGCGAAATTTTCCGCCTTTTAAAGTGCTCGATATTTGGCGCGTTTTTGATCAAAAAAAGATCATTTTGATGCGTTTTTTCGCGTTTCGTAATTTTTTGAAAAAACGCGCAACCAAGTGGTTGCGGACGGGAATGACCAGCCCCAAAAGTTCCAATATTTTTTGCTATTTATTTTGGTAATTTGAAAATGTTTATGTATCTTGCATAGCAATAAAAACCTCCGACATCTAAACCCGAATTCTCAGGTTTGATCTCAACTAACTTTATAGACACTACATTCAGAACTTATCAAAGTTTCGTACATGAACACAAAACCATGCCCGTTTAAAAACTCGACCCTGATCTTGTCGATCATCCTCGGCATGTTATTGTTCGTTACACAAAACGCCTTGGCCCAGCAGTCCGTTAAATTAACGCTAAAGCTTGGCGGTAATGTTGATCTGCTATGCACTTATATCAAACCCGGAAAGTTTATGATGGGTTCGCCGGAGAATGATACGCTCGCGGATAAGATAGAAAGACCACAGCACGAGGTTGCCATTGATCGGGCGTTTTATATGGGTATTTATCCCATCACCATCAAACAGTTCAAGGTTTTTGTACAGGAGACCGGCTACAGAACGGTAGCCGAAACGGACGGCATCGGCGGTCACGGTTATAGTGAAGCGAACAGGAAATTTGAGGGCCTGTTCCCGCAATATAACTGGCAGCATCCCGGGTGGGAACAAAGCGATGAGCACCCGGTGGTGAATATCTCGTGGATAGATGCCAATAAGTTTTGCGAGTGGGCATCGGCCAGAACGGGTAAAAAGATAAGCTTACCTACCGAGGAGGAATGGGAGTACGCCTGCAGGGCGGGCACAACAACGTTGTTCTTTACCGGGGATGACCCCAACAGCCTTAAAGGTTATGCCAACATCAGCGACGACGCGCTTAGGGATAAACTGCAACAGGAGCAAAAACCCGATCGCACTTTTCCGTTCAATGATGGTTTTCCGTTCACATCGCCGGTGGGTAGTTTTAAACCCAACCCCTGGGGCTTGTACGATATGACGGGGAACGTTTGGCAAATATGCGATGGTACTCTACCCGGCAGTACGCCTAACCAGGTAGCGGGCCATGTAGCCAAAGGCGGCAGCTACAATGCCTATCCCGAGTTTGCCCGCTCGGCCGTTCGCGGGCGGATAAAGGCAAGCAGTAAGTACGGTTATTTCGGTTTTAGGGTAGTGGTGAAGTAAGACTGTATGCAAAGCCGCTCTGCTTATCGGGGAGCGTTAAGTGTGCTACCCATGCCATGTTTTGTTTTTAGGGTGTCATGGTGAGCCCGTCGAACCATGGTGGGGTGGGCTTGACGCTATGCAAGTGGTGACCATGCATAGCGACTATGCCCCGCGCACGTCGCCCTTCGACAGGCTCAGGGTGACAGCCCTTGTCATACTATGCCCGTCCAAGGCTGCGCCTTGGATGCCATCCTGATAAGCGTCCCGCTTATAGCCACTAAACATCAGCTGAGGAAATTTCCATTTAAGCGGAACGCTTAATTGGAAATTTATTACAAGTCACAGACTTGTACGGGCGGTAAAGAGAGGAAAGCAACAGGTAGCCCCGCCACACTCACCTACTCATCCTGTCAAATCGCAAATGCATCATCCCGCCTTTGTTCAACTCCAGGCCGATCAATTTGCCGGCTTTGTTCCTTATCCCTTTAAAATGTCCGAAGCTGTCGTTGTCGGTCGATAGGTGCCCATTGTGGTAAACACGAACTTTATATTCCTTCTGCTCTTTCGTTACGAACCAGAGCGCGCCGTTCTTTGACATGATGTCGAAACTATATCCCAATTCGGGCGAGGTATAACTGCCGATGTAGCTGCCCGATGCTTTTTTGTCGGTCAGTTCGGTCGATCTGTCCATTTCGATAGGGGTTGCCAGTGCCGGACTATATAGCAGCAGTTTATCTATGCCGCCCCCGGATACAAAAACGTAGCGGACGTATTGGTTATTCAGCAGGGAATAACTGTCTGCCGAGTCTTTCTTGAGCATCACCTGTCTGTTGATCCACAATTTATTGCGAATAAGTGAGATATCCACCCGGTAACCATCGTCGGCTATGTAAGTGCCGATGCGTTTGTCGGCTTCGGTACGGTCGGTCACCGTAGCTAGGGCCGAGTCGCGCCGGGCGGGTGTCGGCAGTGTAGGGGCAGTGCTTTTTTTAGGGGCGATGAAGAGGGCCGCTAATTGGGTCAGTTTGCCGGCCACTTCGCTTTCGCCGCCGTTACCGAATATCATAAAACCCATTTTTTGCTCAGGGAACACGCCAATGGCTGTGCGGTAACCCGCCAAACTACCGTTATGGAAATACTGTTTATGCCCTAACGACTCTTCGATACTTATCCCGAACGCGTATTTAATGCGCTCGCCATTGTTCAATATACCTTGCTGCAACAGTTGGTCCACTACGGCTTTATCGGCAGGGCGATAAAGGTTAATTGCCCATTTGGCCAGGTCATTCATGTTGGTGAACAAGCCGCCATCGCCCATGGTGTACACATCCTGCAAGGATAAGCTTAACTTGCCGTTTTGGCTGCTGTATGATGATGCCCGGTCGCTGATCAGCTCGTAAGGGTCGTCCACAAATTTGCTGCTGACCATGCCCAGCGGCTTAAATATCTGTTGTTCTGCCACCTGTCTAAAGGGTTTGCCCCACACGGCCTGCACGATCTCGGCCAATAAAACGTAGTTTGAATTAGAGTAAGCGAATTTTTGGCCGGGTGTAAAGTTGAGGGAGCGTTGTCTTTTTAATATTTCGATAGCCCCGGCTTCGGTCAGCATACCCTTATCCCATTTGTCGGTCATCCCGGCAATGGTAATATCATCGCGGATGCCGCTGGTGTGGTGCAGCAAGTTAGCTACTGTGACCTTAGCGCCCAAGTCGCCCATCCAGGGCAGGTAAGTGCGTATATCTGCGTTAACATCCACTTTGCCCTCTTTTACTAATTGGGCTATCAGGTAACCGGCAAATTGCTTGGACACCGAACACATATAATACATACTCGCGGCGGTATTAGGGGTGTTATGCTCCACATCGGCCAGGCCATAACCCTTGGTATAGATCAGCGAATCGTTACGGACAATGCCTATAACCGCGCCGGGTTTGGCCGGGTCGGCCCATTTTTTAAAGATGCTATCTATTTGTTGGCGCTGGTGGCCGGTAATTGGTTGGGCTTGGGTAAATAGCGAAATGGTTAAACAAAAGGCAATGGCGAAGCATTTTTTCATGCTCTAAGAGACGTAACGATCAGGAGAACGTTACATGTTGCGGGTAAATTAAGCGGGACGCTTATATGAGGAGTTTCGTACAAGTCACAGACTTGTACGGGCGGGGCGGGTGGTCGAAATTGCTTTAAAGTCTCGCTTCCCCGCTTGAGCGAGGTCAGGGGTGTGTCCTTCAATTGCAAGGTCTGCGAAAGGACACACCCCTATGAAAGGTTCTGCTTTACGTTCATTCATTGCTTCCCCGCTCGAGCGGGAAGACTTGGCTTGTCATCTCACCTTCAAAGTCCCTCGGGATTTACAAACTCACGATGACGGGATGTTGTTATTTCCCTTCAAAATAAGTCCCGTTCTCCACATCCTCTAACAAACCAACGTGCGTCGGCTGCCAATCCAGTTGTTGTTGGGTCTGCTCGCTTGATGATGGGTTGTCGACCCCGGCAAAGTGGGCCATCCAGCCAAAGTATTCGGCGGCTTGTTCTTTGGTTTTGGATACGACGGGGATGCCCAGCTTTTTGCCAATGATGGTGGCGATATCGCGGAACGCTACACCGCTGTCGGCTACGGCGTGGTATTTGGCACCTATGGCGCCTTTCTCCAAAGCTTTGCGGTACAGTGCTGCCGCGTCAAAACGGTGTACGCCGGGCCAGCGGTTATTGCCGTCGCCTACGTAGGCTGCTTCGCCTTTTTGGCGGGCAATGTCTATCAGCATGGGTACAAAGCCATGGTCGCCATCGCCGTGGGTAGAAGGGGACAGGCGCACGATAGACGCGTGGATCCCCTGCGCGGCCAAAGCGTCGGCTGCTTCTTCGGACGCGGCGCGAGGGATCAGGTCCGAACCGGCCGGAAGCCCGTCATCCTCTTTGGCAATCGGATCCGACTTTAATAAAGCCGTGCCCGATGTTACGATGAGCGGTTTTGTGGTCCCGGCCAATACCTCGCCCATGGCAGCGATCACGCCGCGGTCGGTCTCGCAATTTTGTTTGTACTTACTAAAGTCGTGGTCAAAGGCGGTGTGGATCACACCGTCGGCCAGGGCCACCCCGGCGCGGATGCTGTCCAGATCATAAATAGATCCGCGGTATACGTTGGCACCAACGGTCTCAAGGGCTTTAGCGCCCTCGTCGGTACGGGCAAGTCCGGTAACGGTATGCCCGTTGGCTAATAATTCTTTTACTATGGCCGAGCCTACAAAGCCCGTTGCGCCGGTCACAAATACGTGCATAATGCTTAAATTTTAATTACTGATAAAATGTTAAGCAAAGGTGCAGGTAAGCGGCGCGGCCAACGAGGACATTTGTCCTCATTTTAAATTAGCGTTGCAGTTGCGCGTGGCGGATGCGGGTAAGGGTTTTTACTGATACACCTAAATACGATGCCACCATATGCAAAGGTATGCGGCTGAGCAGGCCGGGATAAACCCGCATAAATTCATCATACTTTTCCTCGGGCGTGGCGCTGATGGCGCTGAAGATACGCTGACGGTGCAGATCCATATTATGGGCGATGATACCTTCGGAATAAGCCTTCAATCCGGGGATGTTGGCGTTCAGATGGTCAAAATCCTTTTTGGTCCATTGCAGCAGGTGGCTGTCCTCTACAGCATCAATGTAGTAGGATGATGGTGTTTGCTTGTTCAAGCTTTCGGGTTCGGTACACCAATATTGCTCGGGCGAAAATTGGATAATATGCTCGCTACCATCCTCGCGGGTACGGTAAATGCGCAGCAAACCCCCGGTCACGAACATTTTATGGCGGCATACCTCGCCCTCGCGCAGCAGAAAGGTCTTTTTAGATACTTTCTGCTCGGTAGCCAGCGATAGCATCAATTGAACGTCCTGATCGCTTAAAGAGATGTGTTGCCTAATGTATTCTTGAAAAGCCGCCTGCATAGGGGCCAAATGTAAAAAAAATATGCAGAGATGGTGAGTTGTGGGCAATGATGGCTTTTAAACTATAAGTTTATGTTGACCTTATAGGTCTTTAGAATATTGGAGGCAAGATAAGAGGGTGTTACCCTGAGTTTATAGATTCCCGCTGGGACCTTGAAGCTGTTATGGCAAGGGCTGTCATCCTGAGCCTGTCGAAGGGCGACGTGCGTGGGGCATGACCGATATGCATGGTCGCCACTTGCATAGTGTCAAGCCCACCGCACCATGGTTCGACGCGCTCACCATGACACCCTTAAAACAAAGAATCATGCTGAACTTGTTTCAGCACCCCACATGCATAGCTTGTTTGGCAAACCTGTATAATGGGGTCCCGAAACAAGTTCGGGACGACCTGTTTTGCGTATGTCCCGGTGTTTATATCGCAGGTTCTTTCAGCAACCTATCCACCTCATCGTTAAATTCTTTTACAAAGCGGGTGTAATATTCGCCGGTGGCAGGGCCGGTAAAGCCTGTGTAGATCTTGGCTACGTCGCCTTTTTTATCGATGAACAATATCGTTGGGAATGACAGGAAGGCATTCAGCGCAGGGAACGACTCGGCCACCGCTTTTTTATCTACCAGTCCGCCGATCACTTCGTCGTATTCTACACCGTAGCGTTTTTTAAAGCTGCCAATGGCGGTCTTTAAATATTCGGGATCCAGTTTGCGCTCGTAGTGCACGGCAATGGCTTCCACGCCGCGGGTCTTGTTCTTTTTGTACCAGGGTGCAAGGAAATTGGCCTCGTCTATACAGTTAGGGCACCAGGTGCCGGTGATGGTCACGATGGTCACCTTGTTCTTATACTTCGGGTCCTTTAGCGATATTTTTTTACCGTCCACATCCGGTAATGAAAAGTCGAAGCTGGTATAGCCTTCTTTCAGGTAGGTCAGCTTGTAGGGATCAGGCAGAGCGGCTGCCTCGCTTTTTGTGGCGGTAAATGGTTGACCGCTTGCTGTGCCGTTCAGTTTGCCGTCGCTGCCGATGTAGCCGGTATAGTAAGCCGCGCCGCTGCCAATGAAGGACGATAGGTAGAACTTGCTGCCCTGCACCACGCCTTCCAGATAACGCGAATCGCCGGTGATGCTAAGGAAAGTGGCGTATAGTTTACTGCCTTTTTGTTGGAACAGGCCCACTTTTTTATCCTCAGCGCCGCTCCGCGATTTGAATACTACCTCGTACTTGCCCGAAATATCTGCCAATGGTTTCTCGCCATTATCCGCAAAACGGAAGGTCTCGCCAAAAGTAGCGTCGATAGCTGTGGTGCGGCCATTTTGGTCTTTTTTGCGGAGTACGCCCGATAGCTTTTTGTCAGCGATCTTCAAAGCCAGCTCGTTATCGAACTGATCGAACGCTACAAATACCGAGTCGCCTTTTTGGGTGATGGAGCTGGCCTCGAAACGTTCCTCGCCGTTGATGAGATAGAGTTTCGCAGCGGCTTTTTTGCCTTTGGTCTCAAAGTTAAAAGGTACATCGGCATTTTGCTGGTGGAATACCCCGCGCCATGTGCCCTCGGGTAAGGTAGTTTGTGCCGATGCGCCTGCTGCTAAAAATGTTGATGTTAAAGTGAGGATACCTAATGTTGATGTGATCTTCATGATGATGGTGATGCTATTATGCTGCTATGAGTTGGTAAATGCCGGCCAGTTTATTGGCCACGTAGTCCAACTCTTGTTTAGTATTGAATTTGCTGAACGAGAAACGGATGGTGTCTCTACCCGGTGCAACGCCCAGCGCCTGTAACACGTGCGACGATGCCCCACTGCTGCAGGCACTCCCGCCCGAAACAGAAATTTCGTACCCGTCCAAACATCGCAGCAGATCCAGGTTAAGGGCGGGCACGTTAATGCTGAGCACCGTGTACAAACTTTTTTGCGCGATGGCCGAGTTGCCGTTAAAACTTACATCGGGCAATATCTCGGTCAGTTTGCCGATCAGCTGGTCCTTTAGTTTTTGGATGTGTTTTTGGTGCGCGTCCATATCGGCGTAAGCCAATTGCAGGGCTTTGGTGAGGCCGATGATGCCCGGGATATTTTCGGTACCTGCCCTCGACCGGCCTTCCTGCCCGCCGCCGTGGATGAGCTTGCTCAGCTTTAAACCTTTACGGGTGTACAAGAAACCGATGCCTTTTGGCCCGTGGAATTTATGTGCTGATGCGGTGAGGAAATGCACTTTCAGCTTCCTAAGATCGTGGCGGTAGTGGCCCATGGTCTGCACGGTATCGGTATGGAACAGAGCGTTATATTTTTCGCAGATGTTGCCAATACGACCGATATCGTTCAGGTTACCCACCTCGTTATTGGCGTGCATTACCGATACCAAACTACGCTGGCTGGTCTGCAACAGGTGTTCAAGATCGGCCAGGTCCAGGTTGCCGTCGGCATCGTTAGCGATGTAGCTCACAAAGATCTCGCCCGATCGCTCCAGTTCTTCTAATAGGTGCAGTACGGCGTGGTGCTCAAAACGAGTAGTGATCACGTGATGGATGCCCGATCCGCGCACGGCTGCCAGTACGGCGGTGTTATCGGCCTCGGTACCACCCGACGTAAAAATGATCTCGTCGGGCGAAGCGTTAATGAGTTGGGCGATAGCCTTGCGGCTGTTCTCGATAGCTTGTTTAGCCTCGCGGCCATGCTGGTGATGCGATGATGGATTGCCAAAATGTTGCAGCAGGTAAGGCGTCATGGCCTCAAAAACTTCTTTGTCAAGCGGGGTAGTGGCGGCGTTGTCTAAGTAAACTTTCATCGTGTATCAATTTTATGTCCTTATGATAGCTATCCGGAAAGCGCCCTAAGGCTGCCGCGCCTGCAAGTGTGGTAACTTGCTGTCTTATCTGTCTTCTGTATCGGGAAGAAGTTGGATTTAGCACCTTATCAATAATAGGTTGCTAAGACGTCATCGGGCCAATCCCTCGGTCTTTCTGGATAAGTATGTAAAGAACGTTCTGCTGCAAATATATATCAATTTCTATAAAGTCTATCTTTTTTGTAGATATTTTTTGCAATTGTAAAATGAAGCATTACTTTTGTCCTGTCCGCCACCCGCGGATGGCTATTTTAAAGATGTCAAAACACGATATTAAAGGTCAGTTTTTTATGCGAATGTCTCTTGCTCAAGAGGTCATGTGTTGCTGCTGTTGTTAACGCGCGCGCACTAATTCACATATCAAAAAACACTTTTAATATCTTTCCATGTCCGGCATAAAATTCCCTCGTACAAGCAACATTCAATTTTTCGGTAGCCTGTTTTTGGCAGGTTTGGTGGCATTGCTGTTCGGTTCGGCCAGCAGGTTAGCGTCCGATAAAGCCTTTAGGTTATCGGTTACCCGTCACCACATCAGCATCGATGGCCGCGATGTAGAATATCTGGCCAAGACCGGCTACCTTACCGTTAAAGACAAAGCCGATCAGCCTTTTGCACACATCTACTACACTGCTTACACTGCCGACAGCATCCGAAACCCTAACCGCCCCATCACCTTCGTTTTTAACGGCGGACCGGGTTCAGCATCTATTTGGCTGCACATGGGGGCGTTCGGTCCGGTAAGGGTAGACGGTAAAAATGGTCTCCGTAACAACCCGCATACCTGGCTGGGTTTTACCGATCTGGTATTTATAGATCCGGTTGGTACAGGTTACAGTAAACCAGCCGAGGGCATCGAAGCAAAACGTTTCTTCGGATACAAAGCTGATGTGCAGATCATAGCCGCGTTCATCAAGCTTTATCTGGACGAGCACCACCGCCAGGCAAGCCCTAAATTTATAGCCGGCGAAAGCTACGGTGCTTTGCGTGCGGTTGGCCTGGCCGATTATCTGAAAGATAGTTTGCAGGTAAAGCTTGCGGGCCTCACGCTGATATCGCCCGCGCTGGATTACAAGCTGATCAGTTTCCGTAAGGGTAACGATCTGCCGTTCGCCTATTACTTGCCAAGCTATGCGCTTACCGCCCATTATCATCAGCGCTTATCGCCTAAATTGCAAAAGCTAAGTGCGGCACAATTACAGACCAGGGCCGAGGCATTCAGCAAAGGTGTTTATGCCGAGTTTATCAGATCAGGTTCAACGGCAACAGCTGATATCATCGACAGCTTACATTATTTTACCGGATTAGATAAAGCTTTACTGACCACGCTTAACGGCCGTATCACCGATGGGCAATTCACCAGTGCTTTGTTAAGTGCAGATGGCAGGAAGATAGGCACCTTTGATAGCCGTGCTATAGGCAACGATCTTAATATCGACCCAAGCGAAACAGCTATCCGCGGCACATTCACCAAAGCGTTCGGAGATTATGTGCGGTCGGGTCTGAAATATGAGAATAGTCAGCCTTATTTGGCTACTGCCGCTGTCGGCAACTGGAATTACGGTCCGGACGTTACCAAAGGTTATTTAGATGTTTCGGCGACGCTGGAAAAAGTGATCAGGAATCAGCCTGAATTGCAGGTGAAAGTTGTTGTTGGCGATTACGATCTGGCTACACCATCGGCTACTACGGCCAAGGTGATCGGCGGATTGAAATTGGATGCATCGCAACGTGAGCGTGTCTCGGTAGATCGTTATCCGGCGGGGCACATGATCTACTTGAACGATCAAGCTAACGCCGGCTTTGCGGCTAACGGAAAAGTGTTTTACAAAAAGGCATCTAAAACAAGCTGAGCGCGTGTTAATAAAATAGCACATTTCATGGTGATCTAACGATAGCTTAACCGAACCATTGTACTATTGGCGTGTTATTCAATTGAACTAAAAACACAGTACGCCATGAAAAATGAATTTGCAGAACAAGAAGAACAAGATGTGATCTACGACGAGCGTCCGGAAGAAAACGATGATCTGGATACCGACGAGACCGATCTGGCCGACGACGAGGACGTGATCGAAGACGATGAGGAAGACCTGATCGACGATGATGACGATCTTGATCTGGATGAGGAAGACGACCTGCTTGACGAAGAAGTTGACGAGGACGACGAGTTGTAAGCCCTCCCCCACAAAAAATGCGGCCGCTATACCCGGCCGCATTTTTTGTGATACCAATGACATTTTTTGCCCGAACTTTTTTTTACCGGCCGTGTTATCAAGGCGTTCGCTATATTTAACTCAACCTAATTAGTTATAACGCTTTATGCTGTTAAAAAAGAATATCTCTATAGTTTACTTCCTTAAGCTTATTAAGTGGGATGTAATGGCCATTACCCTGTACTCAATCATGGTGGGTACGCTGGATCATTTTGCTTTTTTTAATGATATCGATATACCCTTGTCGGTCTCGGCATTGGTGGGTACGCTGCTTTCACTTTTGCTGGCTTTCCGTACCTCACAGTCGTACGAGCGTTGGTGGGAGGCCCGTAACATCTGGGGCGCTATTGTGAATGATAGCCGGTCTCTGATCCGCCAGCTGATCCATTTTTTACCTAACGACGATATGAAGACGCAGTACATACAGTCGTTCGCTATACGCCAGTACACCTGGTGCTATGCGCTGACCGAAGGTTTGCGTAAAGTACCGGCATCCGACAAAGTAGATAGTTATTTTAAAGCCTTAGGAGCCGATAGCGATAACCGTCCCAACCTGCTACTGACCAAACACGCTGAAGCAATGGCCGAAATTACAGACCATTACCAGCTCGACCCCAACAGACAGGTACAGATAGATAACACCATTGTGAAACTGACCGACGCGATGGGTAAATGCGAGCGTATCAAAAACACGGTGTTCCCGCGATCGTACAGTGTGATGATCCATTTTTTGATCTATGTGCTGATGACCATACTGCCTTTTGGTTTAGAGGATAATCACTACATCGTCGAGATCATGGTTGCCACTTTAGTGCCTGTACTATTCATCGCTATAGAGCGCACCGCGATCCTGATGCAGGACCCGTTCGAAAATAAACCGACCGACACGCCGATGTCATCCCTGTCGGCTACTATTGAGCGCAACCTTACCGAGATGGCTGAACTACCTGCCCATCCAAAACCTGCCGAGGCAGGGACTTTTTATGTGATGTAAACCTTTGGTGACCATAGCTGTTGCTTAATTATGGCAACAACAAAAGAACTGATCGAAAAGATCAACAGCTTTTTTAGCGACGGCAACATGGAAGCCTTTATGGACTATGCAGCCGATGACATGGTTTGGGAAATGTACAGCTCAACCACAGGGCACACCACGCTTAATGGCCGCGAAGCCATAAACAGCATGGAGATGCCGCCCAATATGCCCGAAAAGATGGAGTTTAAGTTCGATACCATTGTGATCGAGGGTGATATTGCTTCGGTACAAGGGAGCAGTAGCGGCACCCGCCCCGATGGCAAACCCTACAAAGGCCACTTTTGCGATGTGTACCATTTTAAGAATGATAAGATCGCGAAGATGGTATCGTATGTGATAGATAGTGAGTAAGGTTGTTTCCTTATGATCGCGGGCAGGTCGGTGTCTATCTATCTCCTTGCAAAAAACACACCCGCCAACACACCCGCGATCACCGCCGCAGCTAAATATTTGCGGTGCGCTTTAGGTTCGCCGGGTATGCCGGACACACCGTGGGTTGACATTCCGTAATCAACGGTTTGGAAAGCGTTCCCGTCTGATAAGGCTATTGGTTTGGCTACTTTAAAATAACGGCGCATTACCCAGGCGGTAGTGTTGGTTACTAACTGCGGGAACAGGGCATGGCTAAATTTCAGTAATGGTGATACACTGCCTATATACTTTGTGGCTACCGGCCAGGCCGCTACCTCTACCATAGCTTGGGCCAAGCGGGCAGGGTCGTAAACAGGTGGAGCGGGCTTTAGTTCCTTGCCGGTGTAGTTAGCTGCATGCTTTATCCCGGGCGTATCTAAAAATGCAGGGAACAGGTCGCACACGTGGATGCCGGGCCATGGTGTCAATTCGCCTTTCAGGGCTTCGCTGAAGCCACGCAACGCGAACTTGCTTGCGGTATAACCACTACCATAGGGTACGGGCAGAAAACCACCGATGGATATATTATTGATTAACACACCGGCTTTTTGCTTTTTAAAGAAAGGCAATACCGCATGTGCCCCATTCATATATCCCAATAAATTGGTTTTGATCACCTGCTCGTGCAAAGCCATTGGCATCTCATCGAACGGACCGGCGGCTAATACCCCCGCGTTATTTAGCCATACGTCTATGCTGCCCTGCCAATCATTAGCGGCATTAGCCAGGTTGATCATGGCTTTGGGGTCGGTAACATCTGTAGGGACTACCAAAACATCAGCGCCAAGTTCACGGCATTCGTCGGCGGCTTCTTCAAGCGCGGCCTGGTTTCGGGCTGCCAATACCAAATTTACCTGGTATTTAGAAAACTCCAATGCCGCTGCCCGGCCGGCACCGCTTGATGCGCCTGTGATCACGATGGTCTTTCCGCGTAATTTATCGGCAATGCTTTTGCTCTTCATCTTATTTGCTTTTTTCGGTGCTTTTAATAGCCCATAACATTAATACGGGCTGAAAGAATAACCGCGCCAAACGTTTGTTGTCGGTATCCAACCCAAAGCCATCCCGGTGATGTGTGTACTGTGCGATGTTACCGGGGAACACTGCAGCGAAAAATCCGGCCGCTGCTTTGCCTATAGTATCCTCATGCTTTTTTGGTGCAAATACCAACGCGGCACCTAACGCTATTTCTGCAAAGCCCGAGTATAACACGGTGTCATCCTTAGCTAATGGCACCCAATTGGGTACTTGCGCCCTAAACTCTTTTCGGGCAAAAGTGAGGTGACCGATCCCTGCAAATATCAAATTGGCGCCCAGCAAAATGCGGGCGCCTTTTTTTATGGTTTGCTCATCCATGCTGTTATTCGTTCTGTTGCTGTTCTTGCTCGGCCGGCTTTTGCATTTCGCGCATGTTGTTGGCGACCACACTGTCCGGCATAAGGTTAGACATGCCAACCTGCACTTTGTTTTTAAAGCCTGCTATCACTTTGTCATCGCCGTTCATCAGGGCGTCGTAACCAACTTTAGCAACATCAGCAGCCTTATCCAGCGACTCTTTATCCTGTACCACCTTGCTGCTCAGCATATCAGCTTTGTTAAAAAAGTCGGTATCAGTCGCACCCGGCATCAGCGCGGTGATGGTAATGTTGGTCTCGGCTAACTCGGCACGGATGGCCTCGGTGAAAGACAGCACAAAAGCTTTAGTACCATGATAAACCGATTGCCATGGCCCGGGCAGTTTACTGGCCACTGAGGCAAGGTTAAGGATCTTGCCATCGTTACGCTGCACCATTTGCTTAACAAAATGCTTGGTGAGCATCACCAGCGAATTGATGTTCAGGTTGATGATCGCTAACTCCCCTTCAATGTCGGTATCTTTAAATTCGCCGTATAGGCCTTGTCCGGCATTGTTCACTAACACGTCTACTTGTACACCAAGTGCCTCAACCTCTTGACACAAAGTATTGACCTCATCTTTATTAAAAAGGTCTTTAGCGATGGTGGTCACCTGAACGCCCGACTGGCGGAACTCGTTAGCCTTGTGTTCTAACTCATCGGTATTCCGGGCTACAATGATCAGGTTGTACTGATCTTGGGCAAATAGCTTAGCCAACTCGTAACCGATGCCGCTTGTGGCACCGGTTATTAACGCTGTTTTTATTTGGTTTTCCATTGGTATGGTCTTATTGCTTAGTTCTCTATTTTAACAGGTTCGGTATTTTCGGTCGGTTTTTGTTGCTCCCATGGTTTCAGTACCACTTTCACACAATCCTCTTCCTTTTTGTCAAATATCTCGTAACCGCGGGTCACCTCGCTTAAAGGTAAAGTGTGGCTGATGATGTCATCCAGTACCACTTTTTCGGTAGCCACCAGATCGATCAGATGGTCGATGTAATTTAACACCGGGGCTTGTCCCATTTTTAACGTAACGCCCTTATCAAAAATGCGGTGTAAAGGGAAGTTATCATAAGGGGATCCGTAAACGCCTACAATGGTCACCGTGCCGCTGCGGCGGACTGCTTTAAAAGCCATATCCAGCACCTTCATACTACCCACCTCAAAATTGATGAGTGCTTTGGCCTTATCCATAATGTTACGCTCCGGTTCAAAACCTACCGCGTCCACACAAACGTCGGCACCACGGCCGCCGGTCATTTCGCGGATAGCTTCAACTACGTCCACCTCATTCGGGTTCAGCGTTTCTACTTTATTTACTGCTTTAGCGCGCTCTAAACGGTAGTTCAGCGGGTCGATAGCGATCACCCGGCTTGCACCGTTCAGCCAAGCCGCTTTTTGTGCCATTAAACCGACAGGGCCTGAGCCGAAAATGGCCACTACCTCGCCGCCCTTAAGCTGCGCCCAGTCGATAGCCGACCAGCCGGTAGGGAAGATATCGGTTAGGAAAAGCACCTGCTCGTCGGTCATGTTATCGGGCACTATACGCGGACTAATGTCGGCATAAGGCACACGCACGTACTCTGCCTGACCACCCGAGTAACCGCCATACAGATCGGTGTAGCCAAATAAAGCCGCACCTTTTTGATCGGCAAGGTCGCCGTTAGGTCCGTAGTGCTTGTAGTTAGAGTTTTCGCAAGAAGGCGAAGCATCGTGCTTGCAAAAGAAACATTCGCCGCAAGAGATCGGGAACGGCACTACCACGCGGTCGCCTTTTTTGAGTTTGGTAACACCTTTACCAACTTCCTCTACTATACCCATAAACTCGTGCCCCATGATCATGGGCTTGGGTTGTGGTACACCTCCGCTCAGGATGTGCAGGTCAGATCCGCATATAGCGGTAGAGGTGACCCTTAAAATTACATCGGTGTCTTGTTCCAGACGCGGATCTTCGACGGTATCGTAGCGGATATCGCCGGGTTTGTGAAAAACAGCTGCTTTCATAGATATTTTGTTTGTGGTTTCTATGAGCAACTTGATAGCAGAGCTAAAAGTTTTACTATTTTGACAAATATTTTAATTAAAAATTAAATAAAAATAGAGTAAGAATAGTGACAGAAAGTTATGGTCATCAACACCGAGGGTCCCTTTCATAGAAGCTAAACCTACCATCTTACTTATAATTTCTATCTTTATTAAATGCTTAAGCCGCTCATCGTATTTTTGATATGCTTGCCCTCTCTGGTTTTTGCGCAACGCGATCAGCTACCGCAAAGCGCCGGCGGCGACAAGCAGATCCTAAATGCCTTTAATAAAGCCGATGCCCACATGACTACCGGTCAATATGATTCGGCGCAGTTTTGGCTAAATAAGATCTACACCCAGGTGAGTTATCGCCGGCCGTCGCTATTCTCCTACTACCTTACTTCGCGGCAGGCCGAGGTTTACTACTACAACAACCTGCACGAGCTTGGCCTGCTGGAAGCCAACAAAGCGGAGACCATTGCCCGTGTGCTTAAAGACAGTACGCTGCTGTTAGATGCCTACAATTTTAAGGGCCTGTTCAACCTGAACAAGAATAAATATGTAGAAGCTATCCGGAATTTCAAGTTGGGGTTAAAAGCAGCGCCTAAGTTGCCGCATAAACCACACCACATCGAACTGTCCGAACTATACCATATCTACGGCAACCTGGCCGAAGCTTTTGAGAAATCGAACCAACCCGATAGCGCTATCCGTTACTGTCGACTGTCATTAAAAAAAGCTAAAGAGATCGCATCAGGCAGGGGCGAAGCTACCGCGACACTTAACCTGGGTATGGCTTTTATCCAAAAACAAAGTGTGGATAGTGCTTTAAAATACTTTGAACTTAGTCGACAATATGCCGACGCGAGCAAGGCCTTTGATGTGGAACTAACTACCTATGGCGGTTTGGCCGAGTGCGCCGCTATCAGCAATAACAGGCCACTGGCTTTAGCGCAATTGGATAAAGGCTTCGCGCTGTTGAAGGCGTACCCGCAAACCAATGATTATTACTTGTCTATCTTTTTAGATGCGGCTGTAAAGATCTACCGAAAGTATAGCGACAACGCCGCCCTGAGCAGGACACTGCAACTACGGACCGACATACAGAAGGCTACTTACGATCGTAGTAACATGCAGATACAATCGCTGGTGTTGATGGGCTTGCAGAACGAAAAAAAGATCTTCGAACTTGAACTGGCCGAATCGCAAAACAAGCAGAATTTGGCCATTACGCGGTCATACATTTTAATGCTGATCATCCTCGTGATCGTGATTGCCTTTATCGCTTACCGATACTACGCTTTGCAACGATTGAAAATGGCCAACGTACGCAGTAAGATCAGTCAGGATCTGCACGATGAAGTTGGGGCGACCCTCAGCGGAATTGCCATGTACAGCTACATCACCAAAGAGCAGGTAAAAAATGGCGAAGCCGTCGCGGTAAATAACTCACTGGATATCATCAAAGATAACGCCGGCGAGATGGTAGCCAAACTGAATGATATTGTTTGGGCGGTCAACCCTATCCAAGACCACCTTTCGGCTTTGATCGATCGTTTAAAAGAATTTGCCATCCAGATAGCCGCCGCAAAAAACATTAAGGCCGAATTTGTTTACGATCCCGGTATGGAAGATCTGAAGCTACCGATGGAGGCACGGCAGAACGTCTACCTAATCTGTAAGGAGGCGATCAACAATAGCGTAAAGTATAGCTGCGGCAATTTGTTAAGGGTTACTATAACGGTATCGGGCAGGCAGTTAGAAATAGAGATACAAGATAACGGCGATGGTTTTGCGGTCGATAACGGCGGTAGCGGTAACGGCTTGATGAACATGCGCAACCGGGCCAAAGATATCGGCGGAAAATTGACAATAGATAGCAAATCGGGTAATGGCACCCGCATCAATTTAAATTGCAAAATCACCTAATGGGGTATGTTGGCTTAGCGGTAAAACCATAATATTTGAGGCACACTAACAATGGAAATTAAAGTAGCCATATTTGAGGATAATAAGCTGATACGCGAGGCCTTGCAAACCATTATTAATGGTACGCCGGGGTTTATCTGTACGGGCACTTTCGCCAATGTGAACCAGGTAGAGGCCGATATCCTTTTTTGCCGCCCCGATGTGGTGCTAATGGATATCGAGATGCCCGGCCGCAACGGCATCGAAGCTACGCAGATCATTACCGATAATTTCCCGGATGTTAAGGTGCTTATCCAAACCGTTTTTAACGATAACGATAAGATATTTAAGGCACTTTGTGCGGGCGCGTCGGGCTACATTTTAAAGGCCGATTCGCCGTTGAAACTGTTGCAGGCATTGGAAGAGGTGCATAAAGGCGGCGCTTCTATGTCGTCGGCCATAGCACAAAAGGTGCTGCAATTTTTTGTGCGTAAAAATGTGATCCTGGTACAACCCGAAGAGACCGACTTTGCCCTGAGCGCCCGCGAAAAAGAGATCCTATCCCTGATGATGGAAGGCTACAACTACCGCGATCTGGCCGATAAAGCCTTTATCAGTTACGAGACCGTGCGCACCCATATTAAGCGCATCTACAAAAAATTGCACGTGGCCTCCCGCTCCGAGGCTATTATGAAGGCAAAGCAGCAGGGGTTCGTATAATTATCTATTCTAATACCCAATGCCAGTTCAAGTGTCTACGCCTGAAATATGCTATCTTTCGAGCGTCCACGCTCCCGTAGCTATGCCTTATATGTAAGCTTAGACGCTTAGATGGCTAAAGGTTTTTTATATCGCCACCTTATACCCCAACGCAACATTCCTATAACAAAAACCGCATTTAAATCACCCAATGTGGTATTTCCTGCCCCGTCCATAAACCTCAATTTTGGGTATCATTCAAAAACATTAAAAATACCCGAGACATGAAAACATTTACACAAAATTTACGATGGACCTTGGCGACCGTAATGGTTGTTATAGTTGCTTTTGCATCTTGTAAAAAAGACACACAAAATGAAGCGGTGGATGCAATAGTTAAACAAGAGGAACTAAAGAAAAAGATAGCTGATATCATTCCCAAACAATATCAGGATACGCTGGCCAAACTGGGTCTGGTGTTGAATACCGAGACAGCCCCACCAGCATTAGAAGGGTCGTTCGCATTTAAACCGTTAAGGTTATTAAAGAGTAACCGGCCACAGGATAGCCCAAATCTTTCATTTGCAGATGCATCCGTTAGATTCTTTGCTCAGGATAAAGACAACAACATCAAGATAATAGGCAATAACCTGCTAAATACGGCCGATACCAGCATTGTTACCGCCATTAGTGGAACCGGTAACAGCTTCACGGTGTATGGAAAAGTTAAGTCGGTAGCGGGCACCAACTCTGCCATATTCGGCATCATTATTTCGGGCGAGAAAAATGGCGCTACGCTTAGCAACATCCGTTATGGGATAATCAATATCGACAACTCTAATGGTGGCACCCGATTCATTAAGCAAGGTGATGCACGGGCGGTATTCGATACAGACTTTGTTTCCCAGGCCATCACATTTTAACCACCCGTTGAATCAAAACTTTTGAGTATTAGAGATCACCATCTCTATGTAATATTTCCAACTTGGTCATTAATACCAATTACCGTTAACAAATAAAATTAACATGAAAACCATAACACAGAACCTAAAACAGTTAAGTGTAATTACACTGTTAACTATAATCGCTTTTACATCCTGTAAAAAAGATACCCAGAACGAGGTTGTCGACCAGATCAATAAGGAACAGATCCTGGAGAAAAAGATATTGGATATCATCCCTCAGCAATATCAGGACACGCTGGCTAAATTGGGTATAACCCTTAACCGCGAGACCACCCCGCCTGATATGCAAGGCGCGTTTACTTTTAAACCTTTGCGTTTGCTGAAAAGTAACCGACCGACCGATCAGGCAAACATGACCTTTAAGGATGCCGACATTAAATTCTTCGAGCAGGATAAAGAGACCGGAAGCATCAAGCTGATCAGTAAATTTTTGCTGAACGATGCCGACACCAGCATAGCTACTGCCGTAAGCGGTAAGGGTAACGCTTTTACCATTTATGGTAAGGTGAAGTCGGTAAGCGGATCTAACTCAGCCATATTTGGGGTGATCATATCCGGCGAGCGGAACGGCGCGCTGATCAATAACCTCCGTTTTGGTTTGATCAATATCGATAATACCAACGGTGGTACCCGTTTCATTAAGCAAGGAGAAGCGCGCGCCATTGTCGATGCTGACTTTGTTTCGCAAAGCATTCCTATGTTTTAAAATCCTGAGCGTATTCTTGTCGTGATAGTTAATAGTTAAGCAAAAAGCCTTGTACCGTCGCACGTACAAGGCTTTGCTATTCAAGGCTGGCAGCTATTCTGGTCCCGCTTTGCCCGTTTTTACTTCTCCGTCTTTT
This sequence comes from Mucilaginibacter myungsuensis, assembly GCF_015222005.1. Taxonomy (GTDB): domain Bacteria; phylum Bacteroidota; class Bacteroidia; order Sphingobacteriales; family Sphingobacteriaceae; genus Mucilaginibacter; species Mucilaginibacter myungsuensis. The sequence continues at coordinate 197,916 of NZ_JADFFL010000008.1, forward strand.
TTATAGTTCACCATGATAACCCCTGTAGATGTGATGGTACTTTCTACGATCCGGAAAGAGGCCGGGACAGCGCTATCATCGAACAGGCGTTTACCCTTACCCAATATCACCGGGTGAATGTTTAGCCAAAACTCATCTACCAGATCGTGCGCTAACAAAAGTTGCACGAGGCCGCTGCTTCCCCAGATCCTGATCTCGGGTCCGTCGGATGCTTTTACTTTTTTGATGTCCTCGATATCTTTAACGAAAACTACATTGGTCCATTCGGTACTTTCTACGGTGTTGGTCAGTACGTATTTGGTTACCTCGTTTACGCCGGGCCAGTATTCGGCGTGTTTGGGCCAATAGTTTTCCCAAATATCAAAGGTTTTGCGGCCCAGCATCAGGTCGGCGCGTTGCAGTTGTTTTTCCATAATGGGGCCGGAGTCCCCGTCTCCAAAAGGCGCTACCCATCCCCCGAGTTTAAAATCGTTGGCGGTATCCTCATCCGGGCCACCCGGGCCTTGCATCACACCATCCAGGGTGATGAATGACAGAACGGTTATCTTTCTCATGTCGCTATGGTTTTAATTGTAACAATGTAAAAGTCGGTATTGTCAGTTCATGAAAAGCGGTGCAGATACGTCTAAGTTAGGGTTTAATGCGACAGCAGCGGAAAACGGAAGAACCAACGAGACTGATTAAGTTATGTTTTACTTTAACGCCTCACTTGCTTATCTTTACAACAATTTACTCATGAGATCACCTATACCTATTCTGTCTTTTTTGTTGCTTTTATCTGCGGCCAATTGTTTTGCCCAATCATTGGCGGATGTTAAAGCAGTACCCTTACCATATGATATTACGCCTTATATCGGGCAGCGATCGCAAAGGTCTGTCAAGAAAAGTGTTCTGATATCGGAACTTGATGTTAACAAGCCCAACCGTGCAGATACCATGGCAATAACCGAATATGACAGACAAGGGAGGCCCCTGAGCATGGTCTCTTTTTTATACGGTAAGCGCTCGTTAATTGCAAACTATAGTTATCCTATGCCCGGGGTTGCCATTTGGCGCAGTCAAAGGCCCGGCAGCCGCTCAACAACGGTATGCAAGATCGTAACTCTGCCTTCGGGCAAAACAGATTATTTTATTACCTGGGAGTTAATGGATGCAGACACCACCTCGCGCGTCTTGTCCAGGTTCTTTTATGATAAGGATAGCCTGTTAGTAGCCGCAGAAGATAGCCGCCTGGGTAAACCATACCAGGTAACCAACTATCAGTATAAAGATAAACGTTTGGTAATGGCTGAATTTAAGACTTTAAGCAGCCCTAATACCCGTTGGATAGGTCTTATTTACGATAAAGAACATTTGCTGCAAAAACAGATACAGTATGGTTTAAGGGGGAGCATCGTAGATTCGACCACGATAGGGACTTACGAGTATTTAGGTAAGAACATATTTGCGCAAACCCGGCCGGACGGTTCAGACCCTAACAAAATGATCCGGACAACTTACGCTTACGATCTGCAGAGTCGCATAGTTGGGCTAAGCGCTACGCTTGATACACTTTATCAAAAGATAATTTACGAGTATAAGGATAAATATTTAAGCCGAACTACGGTAAGCACCAATACAGGCAGGACGTTGGCTCCCGGCTTTTATTCACCGTACATCAATTATTCAAATAAGGCCTCCGTAACACTGGTTACAACCTATAATTACGATAATAAGGGCTATCTGGTCAGGACAGAGGAGACGCTAAACGGCGTTCTGCAGTCGCGAAGACAAAATGTTATCGAATATTATTAAGCTTTACCTCAGCAATGAAAAATGTAAATTATGCAAAGATCGGCTTGCTTGCGATCTGCTTTTTATCAAGCCCGATCATAGCGTCGGCACAAACAGCCGCAGAGAAGGTATACAGTGTGGTAGACATCCCCGCTGCCTTTCAGGGTGGAGAGGCCGCGCTATCGAGATATATTAAAAGCAATACTAATTATCCGGCCAAGGCACTTGAAAACGGCATTAGCGGAAAGGTGTCCCTGTATTTTACAGTAGAAAAAGATGGCAGTTTAACTGATATCAAAATAGCCCGTGGCCTTGGCTACGGCTGCGATGAAGAGGCGATCAGGCTGTTCAAAGCTTCACCAAAATGGATGCCCGCTAAAAATAACGGTGTTGTGGTAAGGCAACTTGTTACAACCTTGGTCCCGTTTGGCACAGGCACCGAACTGAGCGCGGAAAAAAGGGCCCGTATCACTCTGGCTAACATGGACGGTGTCAGGATAGATGAGCCTGTGGGAAGCAGTGAACGCAAACAACCAAGCACTAATGAGATATTTAGCGCTGTAGAACAAAGCGCCGAGTATCCGGGTGGTATAAGTGTTTTTTATGATCAGGTTGAAAAGAACCTTCGTCGCCCTAAAGACCAGGAGAGCAATAGGGGTTACGGTAAAGTGTTTGTAACTTTTGTGGTTGAAAAAGATGGCAGCCTTACCGCGTTTAAAGTACTACGCGGTATCGGCACTTTTTATGACGAAGAAGCCCAACGGGTTATAAAGTCGCTGGGTAAATGGAACCCGGGAAAGAACAATAACACCGTAGTAAGGCAGCAATATACGATCCCGATAAATTTTGCCGAAAGCAATAGCCCCCAAGCCACAGCTGTAGCAACACCGCGTATGGATAAAAATACTACGATCTACAGCGCTGTGGAACAGCAAGCTTCGTATCCGGATGGGGCCCAAAAGTTTGTTGAGTATGTTAAGAGCAACATGCGCTATCCGACCGCGGCCCGGGCCAACAATGTGCAAGGGAAAGTATTTTTAACTTTTGTGGTAGAGCAGGATGGCTCTTTAACCGATATTAAAGTACTGCGCGGTGTCAGTAAGGATATAGATGAGGAGGCTGTGAGGCTGGTAAAAGCTTCCGGTAAGTGGCAGCCCGCAAAACTTGGCAGCTCGGTAGTTCGTCAGCAATATACTTTGCCTATTTCTTTTGATCTTTAGTAAAGGCCAAAACCGGATATGAAAAAAGGCTTTGATGCAGGGATGCCCTCATCAAAGCCTTTTTTAATTATAGATCTATAGTGCTTACTTCCAACCCAATCCCGGAGCCACATGCTCCAGTATGGATGATAGTACATGCACATTATAATCAACACCCAAGGTATTCGGGATGGTCAACAATAGCGTGTCCGCTTCCTGGATGGCCTCGTCCTCGGCTAATTGTTTGATCAGCTTGTCCGGTTCAGCGGCGTAGCTTTTGCCAAAGACGGCACGTTTTTCGGGTTCAATGTACCCGAACTTGTCGCTGCCTTCGCCTTGCTGACCAAAGTACATCCTGTCCCGATCATTCATCAAGGCAAATATCGAACGACTTACCGATACCCTTGGCTCGCCTTTATGACCGGCTTTTTTCCAGGCCTCTTTGTACAGACGGATCTGTTCGGCCTGTTGGATGTGGAACGGCTTACCGTTCTCGTCAAACTTCAAGGTCGAGCTTTGCAGATGCATGCCTTGTTCGGCAGCCCAGATGGCAGTAGCGTTAGATGCAGCCCCCCACCAAATGCGATCGCGCAAACCGGCCGAATGCGGTTCTAAACGCAACAGACCAGGAGGGTTAGGGAACATGGGGTAGGGGTTCGGGTTAGCAAAACCTTCGCCCTTTAGCAGATCCAAAAACTCCAGGGCTTTACTGCGGCCCATCTCAGCATCGGTCTCGCCTTCGGCAGGTTCGTAACCAAAATAACGCCAGCCATCGATCACCTGCTCGGGCGAACCGCGGCTAATGCCTAATTGCAACCGCCCGCCTGATATCAGGTCGGCAGCGCCGGCATCCTCAACCATGTACATTGGGTTTTCGTAGCGCATATCGATCACGCCCGTGCCTATCTCTATTTTGCTGGTCTTAGCGCCAATGGCCGATAGCAGCGGGAACGGCGATGCCAGCTGCGCAGCAAAGTGGTGTACCCTAAAGTACGCCCCGTCCACACCGATCTGCTCGGCAGCCACCGCCAGATCTATGGATTGCAGCAAAGTATCGCTGGCAGTTTGGGCCTTGTAGGCCGGATGGTTAGACCAATGGCCGAAGGATAAAAATCCTATCTTTTTCATATAACCTCTCTTTGTAATAGCCTAATGATAACTTATTCAAATTTACGTGTTGTAACCGATATTTCAAAGAGCGGTTTGTCATGGACGGGGCATTTTTGTGTGAATCTAAGACGACTATTTTTTTAAGTGGATCTTCCAGGCAACATCCAAACTGATCAAATGCTCATATGTTGACGTGTTATTACCAAATCCGACAAAACTTGGGCGATAGATAGCGCCAACATTGAACGCGTTACTAAGCCGCCAATAGCTATTAAATAATAGTCCGCCGGCATAATTAACCATAGTGGTCTGCCGATCAGGGTTTGCGGGGATGCCTGTAACATCAGAGGTATAGATCCAAATATTTTTACTGTACGACAGGCCGTATCCTAAAGTGAACCGCCCCAAAACATGGTTATTCGTCGCCCCTAACCAAACAGAGCGCATATCGTCGTAGGTGCCCAGTCTGTCGTACGGTGCTGGGAATGGGAGTGCGAAGTCCAAAGCGCCACCAGCCGTCAGGCTAATGAATCTGTTTTTGCTGTAGTACTTGTCCAAGCCCATCGAAAAACCTAAGAAGCCGATACTGTTTTTTCGTGGTTCGTTAGCCGGCACCATGCTGAAAGTATTTACATAAGGTAGGGAAACGTGCAGTAACAGATCGCCTTTTTTTGCGTTACGGAACGGCTTATGATTGAATACGGTATCGGTAGTGATGTAAACGTTGCCGGGGTAAGTGTATCTTTTAGGGTGATGACGAACCAATATCCCCGTCCCGAACATGGCCATATCTGTATAATAAGTAAGCGCGTTTTTAGGTTTGACGGTTACCGTGCGTTGCCCGGTATCCAAAACAGCAGTAACGGGTAGCGGAACACTGTCTTTCACCAACGTAAATTCGGCCCTGTTCTTTTTCGTCTTTTTAGATGTATTGCCTATGGTAACCGTCGCCGGGCGGGTGGTGTGTATGGTAGTTACTTTGTTGCGTTCTTGTAATAGTGTAAAGCACGATGATAACAAACTGCCGCAAATGATCATGGCGATAGTACTAAAGGTTCGGTTAAGTAGCATACGGATAGTGTGGATCAGAAAAACGGTGAAAATAACTAAGCCTGACGCTGTTTTTGCCGACTTAAATAAGTACGTGTTAAACCTGTTATCCGTTTACGGATTCGTTGAAAATATCGACCCGTTAGCGATCAGCGCCCTGCGGTTCATTTTCAGGATGTCGCGTACCCATTCGGCAAAGTCTTCGGGTTGCAGTACTTTTTCAGGGTCGCCGTTGGTCAATCCGGCGGTGATGCTCATGTCGCTGGCAATGGTGCTCGGGGTTAGGGTGATCACGCGGATGTTCTGCTTACGCCATTCGGCCATCATGGATTGTGATAGCGATATCAAGGCCGATTTAGATGCCGCATAAGCCGACATGCCCGCGCCACCTTTTAACCCTGCCGATGACGATACATTGACCACATCGCCCTGGCCATTCTGTAACAAGTGCGGATATGCTGCCATAGCCACATGATAGGCGCCGAACAGGTTGGTCTGTATCACCTGTTTCCAATCGGCAGATGACATGTCGGTAAGGCTACCCATATTGCCTATACCGGCATTGTTGATCAGGATATCCAAACCGCCAAGTTGGGCTACCAGCTTGTCAATGTTGGTCTTTACGGCGGCCTCGTCGTCCACATTAAAAACCGCGTAGGCGGCGTTAACGCCAAGGGCCTCGATCTCGGATGTTACGGTTTTAAGATGTTCCTCGTTCCGGCCGGTAATGGCTACGTCGGCACCGTCGGCTGCTAATAGCAGCGCCACGGCTTTGCCCAAACCGCGACCGCCGCCGGTCACTATTACTTTTTTCCCTTTTAATGTTTGCATAGGTTTGATGTGTTGGTATGATGAATGTTTATCTGTCGTCCAAAAATAAGTGTTAAGACGGATACGGGAATCAGGTGTTTGTCATGATGGTAGAATTTTCTCATCGATAGCTTGGATATGTCAAAACGACCTAATATATTAGTTCAACAATTGCAAACTAAGCCGGATCGTAGATAGATCTTGAAGACCAATATCACATTACCAATTACTTTTTATAATTATCCCTTATCAACTTATAAGCTTTGATTTTTATGAAAAAAAGATCGATCGTACTTATACTGATTTTAACATTTAGTTATATCGCTTTGTATAGCCAAAAACTCCCCACTATCCAGTCGAAATATTTACAAGCACCAAAAAACGTAAAGATCGACGGGAGACCAGATGAATATGAAGTTTTGGGTGCGTATAATAAATTCAATAGATTTTATTATGCCATCTCAAATGATGACAATGCTTTATACTTAATGGTTAAAGTTGACGACAATAAAACCATGCGAAAATTGGTCAACGGGGGTATCACTTTGCGGATAGCTCCTGAAAAAGCATCGTTAAAGGAGGCTGGTGCTATTACTTTCCCTAAATTTTTGGTTCATGAAAAACCGTTGTTTATGACATTCTCCTATCAACCTAAGATATTGGCTGAGAATGAGGGAGATCAAGAACAAGAAGCTAAGAGACGATCCTACATCGACCTGCTGGGTACGCGACTGAAGTTGATCGGCCTTAGAAATGTAAAAGATGTTCAAGATAGTGTTGTCTCTATCTATAACGACCAGGGGGTTAAAGCAGCGATAAGTTTTGATAGAAACTTGTCATGCTGTCTCGAATTAGCTTTACCATTACGGTTATTGAACTTTGATCTGAGAAGCGAGAAGTCATTTCAATACCAGTTGCAATTGAACGGGTTAGCAGTTAACGGATCTGATGTGCGGCAAGCTCCAAGAGGCGATATGCTGGTTTACACAAGGTCCGACGGGATGATTCAGGAAATTGGTCAAGGCAGCGCAACGCTTGACCTTGCTTATCCAACATCGTTTAAAGGATTAATACACTTAAAGAAATAAATACTGCTGTCGGATGATCTATAAACCAGCCTGTATGATCTCTATTAAAGTGCATAAGTGTCTGATGTTAAAGTTTTTTTTAATCATGATAATAACCGCTTGGGGTTTGACAGCTTGTGCCCAACCTATGGCCGAGGCCCCGCCAAAAAGATTTAAGCCCTGCCCTTGCGCCGGTTTTAGTTTAGACCGTAGTGGCGTATGGCAACCCGACCCGATCGTGAACTCAACAGCCGATATTGAATTGAGACTTTTGACCAAAGGGAAGTACGAGGACCGACTAACGATCTTGAAAAGTTTGAATGGTAGGTGGAGGTCATTCATTTATTACAGAAAAGGTATGGATTATGGGGTGGTTTTGAATAGACCAATAAACCCCAAACAGTATTTCCAATACGAATTGCCAACACCCAATACCGAAACGCTCTTCTCTAAATTAGATTCTATGGGGGTATTTGATCTGAATGCTGAACGTAGCAAACGTTTTCCGGAACCGGATGCCTGCAAGTTCGAATTTAAGATAGGCACTAAGACGGGCGCAATCAATTTTCCATACCCCGACGTAGTTAACGGTAATCCTAATTTACCTGACCTTCAGATCGAAAAACAGATGCTTGACCTTTTCCACGATCTTACCAAAAAGCATTTCCCGCAAAGTTGGCGAGACTATTGATCTGTAACGGACCGTCTTGGTCCAATTGAATTTAACTGATATTTAAATTAATTCGTATTGTTTTAAACCAAGCGGGCTTATTCTTGTTAGGAATGTTCAAATTAACCCATGAAAAGAAAATTGACTAAAAGTTTTAACTCTACAGATATTTCCTTTGATGATTTTATGTCGCATCCGGATTCACTTGGTAAGACCGATAAGTCGGTTGCTGAACTTGCCTTGGAAGCACAGGAAGCCGAACTCATTGCAAAAAAGAAAGACCGCGAACTAAAGGCGGCTAAACAGCGGGAGAAGCGTGCCAAATGATCTGACGGCAAATTTTGGTTTAGGGCTGCTTGCCGGGTTGAATGATCTTCAGTATTACATCGTAGGCAGTAGCTTTCTCCCAACGCGCTATTAACCAGGCGATAAAGCTCAGGGTGAAAATGTCATCATTCCCTACGGTGTTGAGCAGGTCCAAAACTCTTTTTTGGTAGGCTGTATCGGTCGCCATGTCGGGCCTGATCAAATATTGTTCAACCAGCTTCAGGTAGGCTAATACGCGCTCCTCTGATGTTTGTATCAAATACTTTTTGTATCTCCGGCGAAAACTGCTTAACCGCGACATGGCCGGTTCTATATTGCCGAACTGCGCCTGCACCAATATCTCCATCAAACTTTTGCGGATGATCCACAGCATGCCTAATTTCTTTTCATACCAGGCATCGGTGCGGGTGAGCAGGTTCAGTTGTTTTATACATCCGCGATCGTTGCATAATGCTAAGAACATGGCCAGGCAGATCCGCAGGTCTTCTATATCCTCGGGTTTGTGTGCTTTTGTAATTTCAGCGAGCGACGTTTGCAATAGTTCGATCGCATCCGGGGCCGAACCGGTAAAAAATAAGTTAAGTGCTGATAGTAATTGATAACGCAAATAAAACGAGGTATGGTAGCGGCTATCCTTTTGCATTAAAGCTATCATTTCTTGCAGGTATGACCGGCTCTTTGCAAACCCCTTTTGCCTTAAATGAAAGTTGGCCAAATAATACAGGATGGATATGTGGTAGAACAGATAGATCCGTTTATATCCGCTTTGCGTCTGCATAAATTTATTGGCCCGGTCAACATAGCGCTCTATGGTTGCATAGTTTTGCTGTATGGCCGCGTATTCGTTAGCGATGTACAAGATCTGGTAAATGGACTTGTAGGTCATCAGGTCCTGCTCGGATATCTTGTATTTGCGGATGGTGGTGAGCATTAGTGCCTTCAGGTTTATCACTTTGCCTTGTAGATGTACAGCCTTAAGTTCTTGTCTTAAAAAGGCATAGGCCAGGTTAAGTCTGGCTTCGCGCTGCATATCGGTCTGGTTGCCGAGGAAACGAGCGGTCAATTTCTCCAGGTCTTCGGCCCGGGGTAAATGCGCGTATTGTATCCTTAATAGCAAGATCTCATTCAGCAGGTTGAATTGTTCCAGCTCCTCCGCTAAACGTTCGGCTTTAGCCAAACACTTAAAGGCGATCTTGGGTACATTATTCTCTAACAAAAACCGACCTACAACCAGCAGGCGCAGGGCATCATAGCTTTGCGAATGGTCATTCTCGAACGTGCGTTGCGATAGGAACTGGAGCAAGCTATCCTGCAATCTTTTGCGTAAGGCGTGATAAGCATCCTTGTTTTTAGCGGTTTCATATAGTTTATTTTCGCTATTTATATCATCAGTTTCTATTAATTTAAGGAACTGAAGATTTTTTACGTCTGTGCGTTTGTTTTTACGCGTTAAAAACTCTTTAAATAGCTTTATATCCGAACTATCAAACAAATTTACTAACTCCGAAAGTGGGTCCATGACGATATGATCTGACTTAGGTAAATGTAATATATCTATTTAATATATTGTCAGTATTTTGATGATATTGATTTCTCCGGCATTATTTTGCACCGCACATTTGCTTCCATATTAACAACAAAAACAACATATTATGGAATCGCTACAAAACCGTACAGAAGAAAATTCAGCTTACGCTAATTTTGGTCAAAAGAAAAACAACCCATTTAAGCCTACCGGCGCATTTATAGGCGCATCATGGTTGGCTTTATTATTAGGCGTGGCAGGTTACTGCATAGGTTTGGGCAACGCCGCCATGGGCCTGAACGAAAAGGGCTATTATTTTACCATCTTGTTATTCGGCCTGTTTGCCGTGATATCGGTACAGAAAAGTGTGCGCGATCGCGCCGAGGGACTGGCCGTGACCGACCTTTATTACGGCATCAGCTGGTTTGCCACCATTGCCGCCATGGTGCTGCTGACCATCGGCCTGTGGAATGCCGATATTGACCGAAGCGAAAAAGGATTTTATGCCATGGCGTTTTGCCTAAGCATGTTCTCGGCCATCGCCGTACAAAAAAATACCCGCGACGCTAAGATGTTCGCGGATAAAGAGCAGTAACGTAGCGGTTGCCAAACCCGCGGTGCTTTGCCTTAGGCAAGCCCGCGGGTTGTTTTATTAAAAGGTGTTTAGCTTTGCTCTATTTGCTTTAAGCTGTCCATCTTTTTGTAAGCCAAAAAGCCTTTAATATCTTCAAAGTGCTCGCGCACGCGCTTGTTGCCAAATTCAAATACTTTGGTTGCAAGTCCGTCTAAGAAATCACGATCGTGAGATACCAGGATCAACGTGCCATCAAAATCCTTAAGAGCATCCTTGATGATGTCTTTGGTTTTCATGTCCAGGTGGTTGGTGGGCTCATCCAGTATCAGCAGGTTCACAGGCTCCAACAACAGTTTGATCATGGCTAAACGGGTCTTTTCACCCCCCGAAAGTACCTTTACTTTCTTAGTGGTATCATCGCCGCTGAACATGAATGCGCCTAACAGGTCTTTGACCTTTACCGTGCCATCACTCAACGGGATCTGATCAATGGTCTCAAATACGGTCGCGTTCTCATCCAGCAACGCGGCCTGGTTTTGGGCAAAGTAACCGATCTTGGCATTGTGGCCAACTTTTAAGCTGCCTTCAAAGTCAATTTCGCCCATAATGGCTTTGATCATGGTAGATTTACCTTCGCCATTCTTACCAACAAAGGCCACTTTCTCGCCACGTTCTATCACCATAGCTGCGTTCTTGAACACCACATGGTCGCCATAGCTTTTGCTCATGTCTTCCACGATCAAAGGGTATTGACCCGAGCGCGGCGACGGTGGGAATTTCAATCTTAAAGCCGAAGTATCAACCTCGTCTATCTCAATGATCTCCAACTTCTCCAGCATCTTTACGCGCGATTGTACCTGTAAAGTTTTAGAATAGGTACCTCTAAAGCGGTCTATAAACTCCTGGTTATCGGCAATAAAGCGTTGTTGCTCTTCGTAAGCTTTCAGTTGGTGTACGCGTCGGTCGGCACGTAGCGTAAGGTAATGACTATATTTAGCTTTATAGTCATATATGCGGCCCATGGTCACCTCGATTGTGCGGTTGGTGATATTGTCGACAAAAGCCCTGTCGTGCGATATGACCATTACCGCCTTGGCCGAGTTGATCAGGAAATCTTCCAGCCATTGGATACTCTCGATATCCATGTGGTTGGTAGGCTCATCCAATAGGATCAGGTCGGGCTTTTTCAGCAGAATCTTAGCCAGCTCGATACGCATTCGCCACCCACCCGAAAATTCCGATGTCGGCCGGGTAAAATCCTTACGCTCGAAGCCTAAGCCTTTCAGCACTTTCTCGGCTTCGGCATCGTAGTTGGTATCCTCAACACTGTAAACTTGTTCGCTTAATTCCGACACGCGTTCGATCAGTTTCATGTACTCGTCACTCTCGTAATCGGTGCGGGTGTTCAGTTGCTCGTTCACGTAGTCCAGTTCTTTTTGCAGTTTGTTAACTTCGGCAAAGGCTTTCATGGTCTCTTCAAAAACGGTAGCCTTATCTTCGGTAAGCAAGTGCTGCGGCAGATAAGCGATCACTGCTTCTTTTGGTCCGGTCACGTTACCGGTGGTGGGCTTGGTCTCGCCGGCAATTATCTTAAGGATGGTTGATTTACCGGCACCGTTTTTACCCATCAGGGCTATTTTATCGTTCTCGTTGATGGGGAAGGTAACGTCACTAAAAAGGGTGGTCCCGCCAAAAGAAACAGAAATGTTATTTACGTTGATCACAGTGTGCTGTTTTGAAATTTGGCGCAAAGATAACTTTAATTAAGGGGTTTGCGGAATGGAGTGCGGAAATATCCGAGTAAGCGAAAAGCTTGACGGGCCGGCAGTTTGGCGTAAATATAGATGTTGTTTGTTTTATAGACCGAGCGACCCGCTGAGGATGCAAATAGCACCCGGCAGCATTCAGCAAGCTATTTGAACAGAAAACAGATTATCCCCTTGGACTTAGGGCGGTCTTTTAATTGACTTTCACCGTAAAACATCGGTAGTGGCGATCCACTACCGATGTTAAGTATATTTTATTAGTGTTCAGACTGCCCCGGTATCTCAGGTATCCCCGGGTCATCTAATACCTGCACTGCGGTCCCGTCGCCTACGGCTTTCCAGTCGTGCAGTACCCAAACCACCTTTTTATCTTTAGTTACCTCGATCATTTGAGGCCCTTTGCCATTTTCGCCGCGCGAGGTGAAGATCGTATTCCCGTTAGCCAGCCTGGTACAGGTTTGCGGTGCCGATGCAAATTGATATTGGGCCGGTAGGTCTGTCTTGCAATTGAACTCCCACACGGTCTCTTTTTTAGCGTTAACTTCAAAGGTGCGCCATTCATTTTCGTCGGTTATCAGTGTGTTGCCGTTCTTCAGGCGGATGGCGGCCCATGGCTTTGATGTATTGTAACTCCATATCTCGTTAAAGTCCTTATCGTATTCAACTACTTTTCCCTGGCTCAGATAGGATAATAGATAGGTACCCTGGGCGGTCAGCCTGCCACGCCTGAACTGGCCATGCACACCACGCAGATCCGCGTTTTGATAGGGTATCTCGCGCTCCAGTTCTGTTTTACCTGTCTTATAATTAACAATGTATATTTTAGGCTTTGCAGCATTCACTACAAACATCACTTTATCTAAGCCGATAGGTTGGCAGGCATGCACTTCGGCATGATCCGGACCGGTAGTAGGGAAGTCCATTTTCCATAATACCTTTTTATCAGGCGTAATGATGGAAATGTACTTCATGCGTGTAAATACGATGTTGCCGTTCGATAGCATCCATACATCGTCATACTCATAACCCTTGCCTGTTTGGTATGTCCATATCACTTTACCGTCTTTGATCAGCGACATGCGGGTATTGTTCTCACCCACATACAGCATTGGATGCTGTGCAAGACCTTTCCCCGGAAGGTTGGCCGGTTGTTCTTCGCCCGGCTTGATCATGGTCGATGGCTCTTCTTGAGGTGCCATTGCGGGTACGCCCGGGGATGTGAATAGATGAAGCACGTCCATACAAGGCGTTGCGCTTGGTTTGTCTTTTTTTTGCGCCGACACAGGCACGGCCGAGGCTGATAATAACAATGCTATCATCAAGGTGTTCTTCTTGGTCTTCATAAAAGGTTGAATAAGATCTGTAATTTTTTTAGGCTAATTGGTGACGCTATATTACCGGTTTTTATAACATAAAACGCTCAATGCCAGTGTTAAATCAACGCAATCGTTGCCGTTAGCTAACAAGGTGTCCGGACAAAAAAGCCCTGACGCAGGATGGTCTGCCGAAAGATCTATGTCTTAGTTTTGAGGAAATTGAACAGTGTAGAAATTGAAAAACCCACTTAATTGTAGTTTTAAGTGGGTTTGACCTGAATTGGATATTGATCTGCGGAGAGGGAGGGATTCGAACCCTCGATACACTTTTGGCGTATACACACTTTCCAGGCGTGCTCTTTCGACCACTCAGACACCTCTCCGTGTCGCGATAAACAAAGTAAACACTCTGTTTTGCGGAGGGCAAATGTAATACAATTACCAACCATATTCAACAGAAAAAGCGCTTGCTTACGCAAACGCTTTACAAACAAAATTCTATATGCTAAATATCAATGCGTCCGGCCAACGCACCACCATAAGCCGAGGCATTTATAGGTAAGACGATGCCATTAAGCTAAGGTTTAACCGTCAAAAAAATATTTGTGTAAATGGTGTACGGTTTTTTTAACTTATGTTTGCCGATAATATAACACTAACATCATCAACGGAAACTACGCTGCTACCGCCCAATGCTAAGCATTAACGAGATCAAGAAACCCATTGCTACCGATATTGACGTTTTTGAGGGCCGTTTCAAGGCCTCGATGCAAAGTTCGGTGCCGCTGCTTGATCGCATTACTCACTACATCGTTAAGCGCAAAGGCAAGCAGATCCGCCCCATGTTCGTATTCTTTTCGGCCAGTTTGTGCGGCGGCATTAATGAGTCGACACACCGCGGGGCCGCTTTGGTAGAACTACTGCATACCGCTACTCTGGTGCATGACGATGTGGTAGACAACTCGTACCAACGCCGGGGCTTTTTCTCTATCAACGCTTTGTGGAAAAATAAGATAGCTGTACTGGTAGGCGATTACCTGCTATCTAAGGGGTTGCTACTCTCTATCGATAACGGCGATTTCGGCCTGCTCAAGATCGTATCCGAAGCGGTAAAACAAATGAGCGAGGGCGAATTGTTACAGGTAGAGAAAGTGCGCCGGATGGATATAGACGAGCCGGTGTATTACGATGTTATCCGCCAAAAAACGGCATCGCTTATTGCGGCTTGTTGCGCTTGCGGGGCCGCATCGGGAGGTGCTGATGAGGCTACGGTAGAGAAGATGCGTTTGTTTGGCGAGCATATTGGCATCGCGTTCCAGATCAAGGATGATATGTTCGATTTTGGTACCGACGATGTGGGTAAACCTTTGGGTATCGACATCAAGGAGAAAAAAGTGACCCTCCCGCTCATCTACGCGCTGAAGAATTGTACATCGGCCGAGAAGAAGGAGATGATCAACCTGGTGAAGAACCATAACGACGACCCGATCAAGATCGGCCGTATCATCGATTTTGTAAAAAGCAAAGGCGGACTTGAATATGCCGGCACACAAATGAAGGTTTATCAGGATGCCGCTTTCGAGATACTGAACACTTTCCCCGCCGGCGACGCACGCACGGGTTTAGAGCAATTGGTACGGTACACTACCGAGCGTAATAAATAATACAATACCCCACCACATAGATATATGAGCAACGAGCTTTGGATAATGATAGGTTTTGTAGCCTTCATTTTTTTAATGATGGCTATAGATATGGGCTTGTTCGGCAAGTCTGAGCATGCCGTGTCGCTTAAACAGGCTGGTATTACCAGCGCCGTTTGGGTGGGTATGGCTATCGGGTTCTACTTTTTGGTACTCAACTTTGGTGATAGGATACATGGGGTGGACAATATGGCCCGCCTGCAACAGATCAACGCCGACCACTTTCATAAACTCAAACTCCCTGATAGTTTTGACGCGGCATTGTTGCTCTATAAAAAGAACCTCGCGTTGGAGTTCATTACGGGTTACACTATCGAGTACGCGTTATCGGTAGATAATATCTTTGTGATGGTGCTCATCTTTTCGGCGTTTGGGGTAGAATCAAAATACTATCATAAGGTATTGATATGGGGCATTATCGGTGCGCTTATTATGCGGTTCCTGTTTATTTTTGTGGGTGCGGCATTGATCAATAATTTCCATTGGATATTGTACGTGTTCGGCGTGTTCCTCATTTATACGGGCGTGACCATGTTCATTAACCGTAATAAAGAAGACAAGGTGGATCCGCAAAACCACCCGGTAGTTAAATTTGCTTCGCGATATTTCTCTGTTCACCCACGGTTCGAGGGCGGCAAGTTCTTTATTAAGATAGATAAAAAGAAACTGATCACGCCGCTATTCTTAGTACTGCTGATCATTGAGGCTACGGATCTGGTATTCGCTATCGATTCTATCCCGGCTATCTTCTCGGTCACTAAAGATCCTTACATCGTGTTCTTTTCAAACATTTTTGCCATTATGGGCTTAAGGTCGATGTTCTTTCTATTAGTGAATGTGATAGATAAGTTCCATTACTTAAAGACAGGACTGGCGGTGCTTTTGGCTTTCATCGGTGTAAAAATGCTGGTGGGTGAGTATGCCGAACACATCGGGTTGACGACCATGCGGTCGCTCATTATCATATTGGCCATTTTGGTGGTCAGCGTGGTGGCATCGTTGGTGTTCCCTAAAAAGAAGGTCGGGCGCGCTTAAAAAAAGCTTTAAAACAAATAAGGGGCATCTTTTGGATGCCCCTCTCTTTTTTAGACCGCCTTGGCCTCTTCGGCTTTCGGCTCCACTTCATCTTTCCCTTCCTGGGCGGTCTTAAACTCTTTTACGCCTTTGCCTAAGCCGCGCATTAGCTCCGGTATCTTTTTACCTCCGAACAGCAGTAATACCGCGCCGGCTATCAACATTATTTCGGGTGCTCCCATGGTGTTATTGTTTTAGAGTGAATGAGTAATTTTATCAGGCTACCTTTTCCATAACGGCAGGCGATGTCTTTCTGTTGTTAAGAGCCGGCCCTAACAGGTCAAGCAGGTCTATATTTAATATGTTGGCTATGCCGGCCAATCGCTCAACCGTGATCTTGCACTTACCAAGTTCTATTTTACTGTAAGCATTTTGGCCGATGCCTAATTTAACGCCCATATACTCCTGTGAATAATAAAGGCTTTCGCGTAGTTGCCTAATGCTGGTGGCTAATTGTTTAATGTCTATCGCGTTCATTTTAATGTTGTGCGATGATATCGTTGTCACCGCTTTATTGGTTTATATGGTTATGTACGATAAAAACACCCGGCAGATCTTAACTATTGATAAAATTGAACGTTTATACTACTCTGAAAAGTAGTGATCGGCGCGCTCCTATCAATTAGCCTGATACTCCGTTGTGGACCATCGTGTTAACACAACCAGCGGCTATATACAATGTTTAACAATAACTTAACCTTTTTAGGAATAGGTAAGGTTGGGCTTTTAGCCATGAATATCGCGGTAATATTCACGAATGTTGGTGTTCGGTCAAATAGGTAGATGGAGCACAAAAAGCTACGAACGGGAGTCCTGATCGACACTATTTTTATCTGAACCCGATCTATCGAGTCAAGTAACTGCCGGAATTACCTTGTAGACCGTCTACTGGTCAGAGCATTTAACCCCGACCAGTAAACGATCATTGTGTAGCAAATGAAGCCGAAGGCGTAATGACTACAGTAATCCTTCGGGATATACCGGATTTGCGCCGCGTTGGGTGGCAACGTAAGCGCCTACTTTGCAGGCGCGGTCCAATATTTCGGGAATCGGGCGTTCATCCAGCAACCCGGCAATAAACGTGGCCAAAAACGAGTCGCCGGCGCCAACGGTGTCTACAGCGTTAACGGGCACTCCTGCATGTTCGTATAGCTTTTCATCATGCCAAACAATAGCGCCATCGCCACCACGAGTGATCACAATGGTATCGTTATGGTACGTTTTTTGGAACTCAATGATCTTGGTTTGCAAAGCATCGCCGTTGCTGCTGCCGATGAGTAGGTTGGCCTCATCCTCGTTCATCTTAATAATGTCGGCCTTGGCAGCAAAGAGTTCTAAAGTACTTAGTTCATAATGTGGTGCACGCAGGTTAACGTCAAAAACCTTTATCGCGTCGCTTTCATCCAGTAGGGTGTGTAAGGTATCGCGGGTAGTTTTATCGCGTGCGGCCAGGCTGCCAAAAACGATCACGTCGGTCGCTTTGGCGGCATCCAGCAGCTTATCATCGGCTTTAATGTTATCCCATGATACGGGCTGAGGGATAATATAGGTAGCATGCCCGTGATCATCCAATTGAACGGTCACCTCGCAGGTGGGTAATTCCTTGTCGTGCTGGATCAGGTCCGAATACAGACCATTATTTTTCAGGAAACCGGCCAGGTCATAGCCCGATGCATCGGTACCGATCCTGCTGGCGAATAAGGTATCCACGCCTTGCTGCACCAGGTGGCGGGCCACATTCATAGGCGCGCCGCCTGCCATTTTCTCTTCGCCAAAGGCGTCCCACAAAACTTCGCCGAAGCTTAAAACTTGTTTTCCCATAAAAGGATGGTCATCTATTATTGATGAGTTGTTGTATCGTCAAATTGTTTTGATAGTAGCTTACGCGTCCACGCTATCCAGCACCATCACTTTTTTACAAAGCGGACCTGCATATTGCTCACGGAAGATATCGTGCAGCGGATCTACCTGATAATGATCGTGATCGGCCAGGCTGTCAAATAATACCAGCAGCGATATATCGTAGCTGCGTTCTATTACTTCGCGCTCTTCGCTCTCGGCAGGTACACCGATGTGGATCTGGCGGATAGAGGTAATGGGTAACATGATCTTAAGGCCCTCGATCAGTTTGGCTTTGTCGGCTTTATCGTTCAGCCAAAAGTAAACCTGGTGGCTAAAGGTGTTGGTTAATAGCATAGGTCAGTAAAAATTGATATCGGTAAATATAGAATAAAATGGCGGCGTGCAAGGTAGCCGATCGATGCAAGAATAAAATTGATAATTTTGTGGCGATGAATATCGTACCATTTACATCTGTTGGCAACCTTTATTTTACCGATACACGGGAAGGATTGCGCGAGAAAATAGGCGAGGAGTATCAATCAGGCATCGATGACCTGGGCGGATATAAGTCGTACTACGATTTTTACCAGGGCCGCGACCTGCTGATCTATTTTGACGAGCAGGACGTAGTGACCGCTTTCGAGTTCTTCTCTCCCGAGGCTGAATATCGTGATATCGATATCCTAAGTGAAAGTTATGATAAGCTGATCGGCTTATTTAAAGTATTCGACCCGGGGATCACCATTGATGAAGGTGGTTTTGATGCTCCCGAATTAGGCTTACGTGTACACACGCCCGATTCGGAACAAGGTGGGGACGTGCCCGAGTCGGTACTGATCTACAGGCGGGATTATTATGAGGACTGAGGTTTGAGGAATACGGCACCAAAGGCCTTCAAAAGATCATTTGCATTGGATGGTCAGAAATATCTGCCGCAGAATTATTAAAACGGTAAAATTCAGTGGTAATTTAAGGGTATATAGTGTATACACTCGCTCCGTATACACCTACGGTCATCGTATCGACCGCTCTGCCCGCTTAATTGCCACTCGTTCACGGTAGTTAGCATACTTGCCTTTAAAAGCCATCTTAAGCATACTATCCAAGCCCCCTTTAACCGCCAAATTGTACAAACTTGCTAATTTTCGACTGATAGAAGCATCCCAGGCGCGCAGGCTAAGGGAGTAGGACCCGTCTACATATTTCATCCAATGCCAGTAGCCTGTCGGCATAAACAGGGTGTCGCCGTGCTCTAAAAATACTTCCTGACCTTCAACGCCTTCCAATGCCGGGAATTTTTCGGTGTTGGGGTTGGCTACGTCGTAATCTTCTAAGGCGTAGGTGGCATTGGGCAGGCAATACAGGCGGCGTTTCCATTTGTTCTCGAACAGGATGATATGCTTGCGGCCACCAAAGTGAGTATGGAAAATATGCGGCAGGTCGATATCATAGTGCAGGAAAGTTACCGAATTAGATCCGCCGAAGAACATGCCGGGCATGCTCTCAATAAAACCACCCATCAATTCTTTAGGCATCTTAATGTCGTTCAGCAGTTGCGGGGCGTGTTTAAAAATGTTGAAGAAGAAGATGCGTAGCTCTGTCGGCTTTGAGCGGATCAGGTCCATATAGTCGCCAAATTTCATCTCGGCTACCGACGAGTTGATTGGTTTGGTAGGGTCGGCCTTAGCGTTATTGTAAAGCGGGACGGTGCGGTCGCCTACCACTTGTTTTAAATATTCGGGGGTCCATTTATCGCGGGCGGGCCAATCTTTGGTCAGCCCTTTGATCACCAATGGACGGCGCGGTTTCAGGTAATGTTTAACAAAATCCTCCCTGCTGATGGTGTCTACCACATCAACTGGTGCCAACTTAAAGCCCATGCTAATATATAAGTGTATTGATGCGCTGAAAGCCGAACGCCCGGTCCGCGAAATACGAGCCAAAGAAACAAATTAAAACTTTGGCGAATATTATCGGTGGGTTAAGTTAAGGTTAGATTTAAGATGTGAGACATGAGATGTGAGATAGGAAAGGGGCTAACCCTTTCACCTTTCACCTTTCACCTTTCACCTTTCACCTTTCACCTTCTATGGCTTTGTTAGCACGCTTGATCGCCAACTGTTCTTTCCAGTCCATGTATTTGCCCTTGAAGTTCCTTTTCATGATATCATCGAACTTGCGCTGGATGGTAAGGTTGTATAAACTCTTAGCCTTAATAGCCCAAGACTTATCCCAAGCCCTCAGCGATATAGAGAACGATCCATCCAGGTACTTCATCCAATGCCAAAAACCGGTCGGCATAAATAGCGTGTCGCCATGCTCCAGAATGACCTCTTGGCCTTCTACACCGTCCAATGCAGGGAACTTATTAAAGTCGGGTTTCTCGATGTCGTAATCCTCTAACGCATAAGTGGCAAATGGTATCTTGTATAGGCGCTCACTCCATTTATTGTCGAACAAGATCACATGTTTGCGACCGTTGAAATGGGTATGAAAGATATGCGCCAGGTCGATATCGTAATGCAGGAACGTAATAGATCCCGCACCACCGAAGAACATATTTGGGTATTTATCTAAAAAGCCACCCATCAGGTCGGTAGGGGAGCGGTAATCATCCAGCAGGGCAGGGGCATGTTTGATCGGGTCGAACAGGAATATCCGCAGATTGGTCGGTTGGGTTTGGATCAGGTCGATATAATCCGCGAATTTCATTTCGGCCGCCGATGCATTGATCGGTTTTGACGGGTCGGCTTTAGAGCTATCGTAAAGCGGTACAATTTGGTCGCCCACTGCTTCTTTCAGGTATTCAAAGGTCCACTTTTGCAGGGCGGGCCAGGTCTCGGTAGCCTTGCGGATGACCAAAGGGCGGCGTGGTTCTAAATAGTTCTTTACAAAATCTTCTTTACTGATGGTATCGACACGGTCGATAGGGGTAAGTATCAAACCCATAACAATAATTTAAACGCGCCAAAATTAGGCAAAAATACAAATGCTCGAAACCCAAAATAGTTTTTGATATCCTGTTGACAAATTTGTCCTCACCATTAAAAGTTGTAGCCAATTGGCGAGTGGTTCGATAATAAAATACACTAACTGTAATTGGATTGGTTGCCGGTTGAAATTAATTAAAAGTGGTTAAATGTGATAAATACATTTATTTTCGGTATCGATTGCGTAAACTTTTGGGAACGTTTGCGTGAATTTATATAGAGGTTTCGGTACACTATCCCAATAAAAACTACTAATATAGTTTAACCAAAGGCCCGTCCCCGGGGCTAATAACCAAAAGAAACCATTTATGAAAAACCACCAGACCCCTATCTCCACCCTAAAGTCAGGCTGATAATGCCCGCCAACTTCGTGCCTCGGTACTGATCAGTTCCTGAGGGTGTCCTTCTTAACAACATCCAATAGGTGTTGACAGGATAACCATTGCCCAAATTCTGGGCTTGCAATTCATAAAATAACCCTTTATAAACCTTTTAATTTTAAAGAACCTATCATGAAAAAGATGTTGACCAACGCGCGCAACTTACGTGCGCTACTATTTGCCGGCTGCCTTATCGGGGCATCGGCCTGTAAAAAGACTGATCTAATAGTACTGCCTGAACCCAATGTGGTAAACCCGATAACCGATTTCGAGATCACTCGCGATCCTAACGATATCTTTAAATACACATTCAAGAACAAGTCAGAAAAGTTCAAAAAACTGGAATGGCGCTTTGGCGACGATACGCTTAAGACCGACAGTAACCCAACCCATCGTTATTTTACTACCGGTAAATACCTAATGAATTTGACCACCATATCGGCCACCGGTCATAGGTCAAAAAAGCAGATCGATATCAATATCCACCCGGATAGTGTAATGCGCATCACTACCCAAAAGCTGCCGGGTAATCAGATCAGATATGGTTTGGTTGCAAAAGCGCCGATCGGATCGGTAACATGGACGTTTAATGAGGTATCACCGGCGGTTACCACCACAGAGGCTAACCCAGTGCGCACATATGAGCCGGGTACTTTTAATACTTTCACTGTAAAAGTGACCACTGTGGCCGGGTCTACGGTAAGCATCACCAGTAATAATGCCACAGCCGAAGGCGTTTTGCAGGACATTACTCAACTTAGGGAGGGCTACACCATATCGGCCGAAAATACTTACGGCGCTAATGAGAACTCGACCAAATTGCTTGATGGTAGCGTAGAGACCAAGCTTACCATGGGCGGCCGGGACGGGCGTTGGTTCACCTACCCGTTGCAAGTGAGTTTGAATTATACAGTGGCGCAAACGGTTAAGATGTATTGCATTGGTAACGCTAACGATCTGCCCAATCGTGATGTAAAAAGCTGGAGCGTACAAGGATCTAACGATGGTATCACTTGGGAAATCCTTGATCAGCGGGTAATGGCGAAAACATTTTTTGCGCAAATGACGGACAAGGGCGCTACCACCGATGCACAACGGTATAAGAAATTATTTTTCTACGCCATAGCGGATCCAAAACCATTCTTTAAGTATCGCTTGTCTATCGAATCTAACTGGGGCGAAGCTGCCGTACACATAAGCGAGTTCAGAATATACCGATAGATCGGTATCCGGCCATATGTTAAAGCCCTTATCCGCAACATGCTGGTAGGGGCTTTTTGATGATAGACGTTAAAAGAATAATTCGCCCGCAATGTGGTCGGCGTATAGTTTGCCGCTAAGGGTAAGTGTTAGTGTATCGTTATCTTGTTTCAGCCAGTCCTTGGTAAAAAATGGGCGGGCCTCTTTTTGCAGGATGGTTTTGGTACCGGCTGCAATTTGCTCCAACTTGCTTAGGTCCAGCCCCCATTGGGTACGGAGCGATGTCATGATGTATTCGTTCAACCTGTTCTCTTCAGTCAACTCTTCTACCTCAAATGGTAATTTATTATCGGCAAGTGCGGCTAAGTATTTTGCGTTGTTGGCAACGTTCCATTGGCGGGTATCGCCGTTAAAACTGTGTGCCGACGGGCCTACGCCAAGGTATTTTACACCTTTCCAATAATTAGTGTTATGGCGCGAGTATTGGCCGGGTTTGGCAAAGTTAGATATCTCGTAATGTTCAAAGCCGCGTTTTTCCATCTGCTCCATCAACATCAGAAACTGGCCAGCGCTCTGCTGGTCACTAAGAGGAGGTGTTTTTTTGTTCTTTACAAAGGTTGCCAACGCGGTGCGCGGCTCTACCGTAAGTGAGTAGGCCGATACATGTGGTATATCAAGGCCGAACAAGGTATCCATATTATGCTTCCATTTAACGTCAGTAAGCATGGGGTAGCCATAGATCAGGTCGGCGGTGATATTCTCGAAGCCTGCATCCTGCGCCCGTTTTACCGATGCTTCGGCCTCGGCGGCGTGATGTGCACGGTTCATCCAAAGCAGGTCCTCGTCAAAAAAAGACTGTATCCCAATACTGAACCTGGTCACCGGCGTTCGGCGTAAACTTTTAACTGCGGCGGCATGCAGGTCATCCGGGTTAGCTTCGAGGGTGATCTCTGCGTCCGACGCTACCGTGTGCAAGCCTGTGATGGTATTAATAATGCGGTTTATCTCATCCGCATTTAATAACGAGGGTGTGCCCCCGCCAAAATAAATGGTGTTGATGGTCTCGCCCCCAAGGTAATCCTTTTGCAGGGTGATCTCCTTTGCGATCGATCCTACCATTTCGTCCCGGTACTTCAGCGAGGTGCTAAAATGGAAATCGCAATAGTGGCAAGCTTGCTTGCAAAAGGGGATATGGATATAAATGCCTGCCATGGAAGGGACAAAGGTAGGTATTTTGCTTTGTTGTCATGTGTTAGGCTCTCATTAGTCTAAATACCAAAGGTAGAATGACAGCGCAGCGAAATGACAACGAAGTAAATGACAGCACAGCTTAATGACCCAATTAAAATTTTTACCTTTGCGCCGTGAAGCGGTTTATGATCCTTTGTTTATTGATGCTCGGGTTTTTCGGGCAGGTCAAAGCACAGGATACATCTGCCGTTACAGCGGTTGTTCAACAACGCCGCGATTCCCTGCCACGTTATCGTAATGCGGTGATAGACAGTGTTACAGCCGCTATGGCAGCCCGCCAAAAATTTGTCGAAGATTCCATCCGGATGCATTATATCGCTTACCCCGATTCTAACCGGGTGAATATGATGATGGTGCAGATCATGAACGATAGTAACCTTGTTTATAAAGGTTATGGTTTTTTAGATGTGAAGCTTAAGCCCAAAACCATCGTAAAAGAAGGCCATGCCAAGCTAACGCGCGACCCATGGATCATTGGGGTTATCCTGCTCTTATTATTATTTGGCGGGGTAGTAAATGTATTTATGGGTAAGGATGTAGAAACAGTTTTACGATCTTTTTACATTAAGCGATCTACCCAGGCCGGTAAAGAAGAAAGTTTGCTTAACTCGCAGGCATTCATTGTACTTTTTATCCTGTTCGGGTTAATATCCGGGCTGTTCATCTATCAGGTGTCGGTGGTAAAGGAGCGTTATTATCCGGTGTCGGGCATTCAGCTGTTTTTATGGCTGGCGCTTGTGGTAGTATTGGCTTTTGCGCTTAAGTTGTTGGTATTGTGGCTTATAGGTTTTATTTTTGATATGGGAAAAGTTGTGGGCGAATATATCTCGATACTATATCTTACCTACTTTAATATCGCCTTTGTTTTTTTACCGCTCACGTTGTGTTTTTGCTTATTGCCGGTCCGTTATTCGGGTTATATACTAAATGTTGCGCTCGTACTTGCCGTGGTGATCTTTATATGGCAATACCTTAGGAGCAGCGTAAATATAATTTCCAATTTTAGATTTCATAAGTTTTATTTATTTATCTATCTTTGTGCCCTCGAAATTTGCCCTGTCTTAATACTGATAAAGGCGTTAAATATATAGTACGGTAAACTAATTGTTAGAACGATCTTAAGTTGGAAGAGAGAAAGAAAAAGGTTAAAAGTATCCTTGTTACTTTGCCAAAACCGGAGAATGATAAAAATCCTTATGCCGAATTGGCTAAGAAATACAATCTGAAGATCGATTTTAGGTCGTTCATTCATGTTGAGGGTGTACCTGCAAGTGTTTTCCGTAAAGAGAAGATCGCTTTGGCTGATTTTAGCGCGGTGATCTTCACCAGCCGTAACTCTGCCGATCACTTTTTCCGCATTTGCGAGGAAATGCGTTTTGAGGTACCGGTTGATATGAAGTATTTCTGCTTGACAGAGAACATCGCCCTGTATCTTCAAAAATATATCCAATACCGTAAACGCAAGATCTTTTTTGGCAAACAGACCGCAGCCGATCTGGCCGAGGTACTGAAAAAGCACAACGCAGAGAAATTCCTTTACCCATGCTCGGACGTGGCTGCCGAGGAGACCCAAAAGTTCTTGTTAGATAATGGTTATGATTTTACGCCTGCAGTGCTTTTCCGTACCGTTTGCAGCGACCTGTCTGACCTGGCCGAGGTGTTTTATGATATCATCGCGTTCTTTAGCCCGTCCAGTATCCAATCATTGTACAAAAATTTCCCCGATTTTAAGCAGAATAATACCCGTTTAGCGGCATTTGGTGCAACCACGCACAAAGCACTTGTCGAGGCCGGGCTTATCCTGGATATCCCTGCGCCAACTCCGAATGCGCCATCTATGACCATGGCCATCGAACAATACATCAAACAAGTGAATAAGTAAGCGGTTATCCTTGTAATGGTACAACTTTTGCGTTTGCTTTTAAATTAGTCTAAAAGCGTAACTTTCGCGGCTTAACTGCGTAAAAAGGGGTACTAATTACATTTAGATTAACGGTTGAGCATAGCTTATTTATTTAACCCGCATGGCAATAAAATGACAATATTTGTGTTACTTGAAACATAAACCCCTTGGTGTATAAAATTTATTTTGTGGTTTAATAATTCTAAAATTAATATATTCGGGGGCTAATTGGGGCTATTGCTTATATATGAACCGATTTGATTTTTAAGATGAAGCAGATATACTTTCTATTTACTTTACTGGTCTGTGCAATTATCAGCGGTTGCGGTATTCTCGGCAATTCGGGTGGTGATAATGGTGAATTAAGGCCACCTCCGCAACGGGCCTTCCGCGCTACTATGCCTTACGGCATGGTTTATATCCCCGGCGGATCGTTCCTGATGGGAGAGACCGACCAAGATATTACGTTCGGTCAAATATCACAAAAAAAGCAAGTTACGCTGGCGCCGTTCTTTATGGACATGACCGAGGTAACCAACTCACAATACCGCATGTTCGTTAACTGGGTGCGCGATTCTATTGCTGTTAACTGGCTTAACGATCCCCGTTATTACATCAAACCTAAGGGTGCTGCCGGTGCTGCTTCGGGCAAGCAATTTATTAACTGGGATGCTGTTAATAAAAAGTACCCTCTTTGGAAATCGTCAAAAAATGCTGTTAACCCAAATACGGCAAAACTGCAAGGTATGTTCTATCAGAACGATGACCGCGTTTTTGACCGCGATGAGATAGATGTACGCTTGTTAAAATATACCTATTCAGATCTTGATCTGCGTGCCGCTGCTAATGGCCGTAGCGATAAGTCTAAAAAACGTTCGGACTATATCAGTCGCGATACCGTGGCTATCTATCCGGATACGTTAGTTTGGTTAAGCGATTTTTCTTATGCCGCTAACGAGCCAATGGTGCAGGATTATTTTTCGCACCCGGCCTATCAAAACTATCCGGTTGTAGGTGTTACCTGGCGCCAGGCTGTTGCTTTCAATAAATGGAGGTCGGCTTATAATAACGCTTACATGGATAAAACCGGGCGTGCAAAATATCACCGTGCACCTTACAACTTGCCTACTGAGGCCGAGTTTGAGTATGCCGCCCGTGGCGGCCGTTTAGCTGCAGATTTCCCTTGGGGCGGCCCTTACATCAAAAATGCTAAAGGTTGTTTAATGGCCAACTTTAAACCGGGCCGTGGCGATTATGCTACCGATGGTGGTTATTACACCGTTAACGTTCGCTCATACTTCCCTAACGACTATGGTTTGTATAACATGGCGGGTAACGTAGCCGAGTGGACCGTATCTGCCTGGGACGAGTCTGCATCTTCTTTCGTTCATGACCTGTCGCCAACGTTTACCTATAAAGCCAAAGCAACAGATTCTGAAGTTTTGAAACGTAAAGTTGTTAAGGGCGGATCTTGGAAAGATATCGGCTGGTTCTTACAGAACGCGCACAAAACTTACGAGTATCAGGATACTGCAAAATCTTATATCGGTTTCCGCAGTGTGACCAGCTATCAGGGACGCGATATTAACGACAAACGCTAAATAGCGCTCTATTCTTATCACGATCGGTCTATAATCGAAAACTAAAAACGAACTATTTATAACTGTATGGCTTTGAAAAAAAAACCTTTCGGTCTTGGTAACGTGATCTCTATCGGCGCTACCGTTGTGATCATTGGATTGTTGTTTAAAATACAACACTGGAAATTTGCCGAGATCTTTATCACTGTAGGATTGGGTGCCGAGGCGGTGCTGTTCTTACTGATAGGCTTGTTTCAGCGTGAGGACGAAGATGTGGATTGGACAAGGGCATACCCCGAGTTAAATAACGATTTTAAAGGAGAATTGCCTGTAGCTACCACCCGTGGTGGCGGTGGTTCAGCCCCGGCGCAGTCTACAGCTGCTTTAGATAAAATGCTGGCCGATGCCAAGATCGGTCCGGAACTGATCGGTAGCTTAGGCGAAGGCCTGCGTACCTTTGGCGATAAGGTAGCCACTATCTCAAAAGTATCTGATGCCAGCATCGCTACTAACGAGTTTACCGCCAGCGTTAAAGCAGCCAGCGTTAGCTACAATAACCTAAGTGTTTCTTTCGAGAAAGCATCAGCCAACTTAAGCGAGATGGCAAATTCTAACATCGACTCTAAAGCGTATCACGATCAGATCAACTCGTTAGCCAAAAATCTTTCGGCTTTAAATGCGGTGTACGAGTTGGAATTACAGGATTCGAGCGCGCACTTAAAATCGATGAACAAGTTCTATGCTAACTTGTCGTTAACGATGCAAAACTTTAACGAGTCGATAGCTGATACGCAATTGTTTAAAGAAGAAGTTGGCCGTTTAGCTAAAAACCTGGCATCACTTAATGCGGTGTATGGGAACATGCTTACTGCGATGAACCAGCCACGCACTTAATACGATACCTAACATTAGTCTAATAACACATCATCTTTAAAAACTAAAGGATACAGATGGCCGGAGGTAAAGAAACCCCAAGACAGCGAATGATAGGTATACTATACCTGGTATTGCTGGGCTTAATTGCCCTGAGTGTACCGGATAGTTTGCTGGATGCGTTCAAAAATATAACGAATAGCTTAGACCAATCCCGCGCTAATGTTACCGAAAGCTTGAACGATACGTACAAAGCTTTCGAGGCTAACAAGTTAAAGCAGGAAGGCGAGCGTGCCCAAAAGATATTGACAGAAGCCCGTAAAGCGAGCGCTATTACCGAGGATCTGGATAAATACATTGAAGAAGTAAAGGCCGAACTGATCAAAGAAGGCGGCGGTATCAACCCCGAGATCAATGACGTGGATGCCCGCGATAACCTTGACATTTCTCCGCGTTTAATGGTGGATGGAAAAAAAGCCGACGTACTGCGCGAAAAGATCGATGCCACCCGCGAAGGGTTGTTAGCCCTTTTGGGCAAGGACCGTAATGGTGTTAACTTCTCTTTAAATACTTCTGATCCTTTGCAAAAACCGGGATCGGTTAAAAAGAACTGGCAAGAAGGTTATTTTGGTAATGGTATCCCATTGGGCGCTGCATTGACCACGCTTGCTAAGATACAAGCCGATAACAAGAATGCCGAGAACGAAGTCGTTAAAAAGATATTAGGTAAGGTAGACAAAGCTGAGATCAACTTAGATCAGTTTAAAGCGGTTGTTGTTGCGCCAAGCAGCTATATTATTGCCGGCCAGCCATACACTGCCGAGGTTTTCCTGACGGCTTACGATAAAAATGCTACCCCGACCATTACGGTTGACGGCAGATCGGTACCGGTCAGCAATGGCACAGGTAAATTCACATCTACCTACGGCGAGGGTGTACATAAGTTCCGTGCATCAGTTTCGGTACGTGGTACCGATGGCCAGATCAAAACCTATATGTCTGATGAGCAAAGTCTGACAGTAGCCCGTCCATCGGCAACTATCTCGCCAACTAAAATGAATGTATTATACATTGGCGTGGAAAACCCGTTGTCTATCTCGGCACCCGGCGTTCCTGTTGGAAGCATCAGGGCGTCTATCAGCGGTGCAGGTGGTGATCTTTCTGGTTCGGGTGGAGGTTATTCTGCAACTGTTAGGTCTATCGGTACTGCCAAGATCACCGTGTCTGATGATAAAGGCCACGTGTTGGGCGCTATGGATTTCCGTACTAAACGTATCCCGCCGCCAAAGGCGCAATTTGCCGGTAAGAATGGCGGTTCGATCAGCGCGGCTAATGCCAGGGCGCAGGATCGTTTGTTTGCCGTGTTAGAAGGTTTTGATTTCGCGGCTAAATACAGCATTACTCGTTTCCAGATGTATGTTGCCAAACGCGGTCAAGATCTGATCCAAAAAACGAATACAGGAGCGGAACTTTCGGGCGACGTTAAGGCATTGCTTAACACGGTGACCCCAGGTTCACTTATTTACTTTGAAGGGATCATTGCTGTTGGGCCGGACGGTATCCAGCAGGAAATAGATCCTATAGCTATTAAAGTTAATTAATGTTGTTATGAAGAAGCAACTTTTTATAGTAGGCTTGTGTTTGTTAAGTGTTAGTGCTTTTGCTCAAAAAGGAAAGACGACCACTAAAAAGGCAACCCCTACAAAGAAAACCAATACTGCTGCTAAAAAGCCCGCAGCAAAGCCTA
Source organism: Mucilaginibacter myungsuensis (assembly GCF_015222005.1). Taxonomy (GTDB): domain Bacteria; phylum Bacteroidota; class Bacteroidia; order Sphingobacteriales; family Sphingobacteriaceae; genus Mucilaginibacter; species Mucilaginibacter myungsuensis. The sequence continues at coordinate 227,646 of NZ_JADFFL010000008.1, forward strand.
CCACATTGGGCGGTGCTGGTAATGCCGGTAATGGTGGCGCAGGGCAATCGCTTACAGATACTTTGCCAAAGAATGCAAAGTTGACCGATACTACTGCTTTTGAGCGCCCTATGGATGGCTATTTTAAAAAGGCCACTATCCTAAGCGCCAAAGTGACCCCTTACGCCCCGTTGCGAGAGGCCGACATTGCCATGAAAAAGCGTGTTTGGAGAGAAATAGATACTCGCGAGAAGTTAAATAATTACCTGTCCTCGCCCAAAGCGCGTTTGATAGACGTTTTGTTAGAGGCTATTAAGCGAGGTGAGCTGACTGCTTACGACCCAACCCCGAATCCCGATCCGAAAAAGGAAGACCCGGATGGTGATGCTTTTGCAACACCATTGAGCAGCGAAGCTGCACTGGCCAAACTATCCGAAAGCACTTTGGTAGAAAAAAGGGACGCTGATAATAATGTTATCAGCAGTAAATTGGAGGCAAACCCGGTAAATCCTGATAGTATCATACGTTTCAGGATCAAAGAGGATTGGTTGTTTGATAAACAACGTTCGGTTTGGGAGCCGCGTATCATTGGTATTGCCCCGCTGGTAAAACCAAAAACCAATTTTGAAGGTGCAGATTTTACGCCTGCTTTTTGGATCCATTTCCCTTCGGCGCGTGATATCCTTGCCCATAAAGAGGTAGTTGTTCAGGACAATGACGCGACCGGCTTAAGCTTCGACGATATTTTTATGAAGCGTATTTTTGCAAGTTACATTGTAAAAGTATCTAACAATAAGAACGAGCGTATTCGCGATAATTACAATGGTTTGGATAGGTTGTACGAATCAGAACGTTTGAAAAAGCAACTGATGGATTGGGAGCTTGACCTTTGGCAATATTAAGATATAGATATAAGTAGCTAAGAGCCTCCCTGTTTTGGGGAGGCTTTTTTGTTGGATGATGTTGTATCTATGATCGGCCGACGATGTCCTCAAAAAATTCGGATGGCTGGGACTATAATTATTGAGCCGCCTGAGCAAAATACTCTTTTACGGTCTTTGTCTGCTTTAGCGTCAATACTTCCATCAATTCTTCCTCGGTAGCCTCTTTGATCTTACGTACCGAACGGAAATGTTTCAGCAGTTTATCGGCTGTCACTTTACCAATACCGGGAATGATGTGTAACTCGGTAACCAACGTAGCTTTGTCGCGTTTTTTACGGTGGGCGGTGATACCGAAACGGTGGGCCTCGTCGCGCAGTTGCTGGATGATCTTTAACGTTTCCGACCTTTTATCCAAATAAAGCGGATACTGATCGCCTGGGTAGAATAATTCTTCCAGCCTTTTGGCAATACCGATCACGGTTACTTGCGATTCGATACCCAGCAACCTTAAACTCTTCAGAGCAGACGATAACTGCCCTTTACCGCCGTCGATAATGATCAGCTGGGGTAATTCTGTTCCCTCATCCAACATGCGCCTGTAGCGGCGGAAAACGGCCTCTTCCATGGTGGCAAAGTCGTTCGGGCCTTCTACTGTTTTCACGTTAAAAAATCGGTAATCTTTTTTAGATGCCTTGCCATCCTTGAAAACCACAATGGCAGATACTGGGTGCTTGCCCTGAAAGTTAGAGTTATCAAAACACTCGATGTGGCGCGGCTGCCTGTTCATGCGCAGGTCCTTCATCATCACATTCATCAGGCGGTCTACCCGTACATCAGGGTTTAGCTTTTCGTACTGATCTATACGTTCGGTCTTAAAGAAGATCACATTTTTAGTTGACAGGTCCAGCAGTTTTTTCTTTTCGCCTAATTTGGGTACGGTGAATTTAATGCGCGGGTCATCCAATTCGATATCGAAGGGAACAACGATCTCTTTCGATTGGCTATTGAACCTCGTGCGGAACTCAGATATCGCGAAGCTCAATAACTCGTCGTCGCTCTCATCCAGTTTCTTTTTCAATTCGATGGTCTGCGTTTGGGTGATCGTGCCGTTCATCACCTTTAGGAAGTTGACAAAAGCATACTTCTCTTCGGACGCGATGCTGAACACATCCACATCCGTGATAGAGGAGTTAACCACGGTCGACTTACTTTGGTAATTCTCCAACACATCGAACTTACGCTTCAACCTATGCGCCAATTCAAAATCGAGATTGGCCACGGCCGCTTCTATCTCGGCCTTTAATCCGCGCACTACGGCACCGGTCTTGCCGTTAAGGATGTCAGTTATTTCTTCGAGGTTATGGTCATAATCCTCCTCGGACTGATAATTCTGACAAGGACCTTTACAGTTGCCCAACTGATATTCCAGGCAAACTTTAAACTTGCCTGCATCGATGTTGGCCCTTGTAAGCGGCAGGTTACAGGTACGCAGGGCGTAGGTTTCGCGGATCAGATCTAAAATGGTATGCATCATGCCAACCGAGCCATAAGGCCCTAAGTATTTAGACCCGTCCCGAATGATCTTGCGGGTCCAAAAGATCCGCGGGAAATTCTCGTTCTTGATGATGATCCAGGGGTAGGTCTTATCATCTTTTAAGTTGATGTTATAGCGCGGCTGATGCTTTTTGATCAGGCTGTTCTCCAGCAACCAGGCATCTATCTCGGTATCAACAATAGTAAAAGTGATATTGCGGATCTTGGACACCAGCACACGTGTTTTGCCGCTTTGCTGTATATCCTTATTAAAATAGGATCCCACACGGTTGCGCAGGTCCTTTGCTTTACCAATATAGATCAGCTCGTTATTGCTGTCCCAATATTGGTAAACCCCCGGCTTATGCGGTATTTTTTTTAATTCTTCTCTGTAGTCGAATGCCATAGCCCCCTAACCCCCTAAAGGGGGAACAAGTTTAAGCTTTTTATAAACAATTAACCACCGCCTTTTGAGCGGTGGCCTATTTTTAACTCTTTTTGGACTCTTTGTCTATCATCTTTCGGACTTCCGGTCTTCCCGTCTTTCGGACTTCCCTAAAATCCTAACTTCTTTTCAGCTGCCGCCGGTGCTTGCTGATCTTGGTTGTACAGGCCGCAATCGGTTACGATATCTACATTGGGTGGTTTCACAAAGTCCACGTTCTTTTTAATACCCAGCTTATCGTTAGCGTAAACCTTTTGCATGTAGTAAGCAAATACAGGCAGGGCCGAATTCGCGCCTTCACCTTGTTTCAAGTCCCTAAAGTGAATGTCCCTGTCCTCGAAACCTGTCCACACGCCGGTAACCAATTGCGGCGTAAAACCTATGAACCAACCGTCGGAGTTATCGTTAGTGGTACCTGTTTTACCGCCTATGGGTGCGGTCACTTTATACTTTCCTCTCAAACGCCAGCCCGTGCCTTCATCTATAACACCTTTCAGCATGTAATTCATTACGTAGGCGCTCTGCGGGTTCAGTACTTGTTTTACGGCGCCGTGGTGCGTGTAAAGTACGTTGCCGTTTTTATCCTCTATCCTTAACAAATAATTAGGCTGGTTCCATAGGCCACCGTTGGCAAAAATGGTGTAGGCGCCGGTCATATCAAACACACTGGCATCAAATGCGCCAAGGCAGATAGAAGGCACTTCGGGTATATTAGGCACACCTGCTTTTTCTATCAGTTCTTTAACGGGCAGTGGTGTAACTATCTTCATCAAGGCGGCAGTGATCCAGTTTTGTGAGTTAGCCAGGGCTCTGCGCAATGTAAGCCTGCCCGCAATAGTTCCGCTGGATCTTGGTGCCCATGGCGCGCTGCCGGGGGTGTAAATAGTATCTGGCACGTTATCGAACTCATTACAAGGCGAAAACCCACCCTGCTCTATAGCCACGGCATACGTAAACGGTTTTGCGGTAGAACCTACCTGCCTTTTACCTTTGCGTACCTGATCGTATTTAAAATGTTCGAAATTGATACCGCCCACCCAAGCTTTGATGTAACCAGTTGTGGGGTCCATACTCATCATGGCATTGCGGAGCAGCATTTTAGTGTAAATGATCGAGTCGATAGGCTTCATCACTGTATCTATCTTGCCTTTCCAGCTGAACAATTCTAACGTATCCGGCGTGTTAAAATTCTCGCGGATCTCATCCGCCGACTTGCCCTGCAATTCCAGCCATTTATAACGGTCGGAGCGGAACATGCCTGTCTGTAATAACTTTTTAAGATTAGGGAAACGCTTATATAAGTTAGCACCTTTAATGGAAGAATTAAACTCGGCCTGTAGTGCTTTTATAGCGGTGGCCTGAGCTTCCTCGGCATATTGTTGCATGTCGGCATTAACCGTAGTGTATATCTTTAATCCGTCACGGTCCAGATCGTAAGGTGTACCGTCCGATTTAAAGATCTGTTTATCTACCAATATCTTTTGGATATCACTCTTGATAGCATCCCTAAAATAAGGTGCCAAACCTTCGTTATGGTCTATCCGGTGAAATTTTAGGCCCATCGGTTTTTCTTTGAAAGAATTAGCCTGATCTTCGCCCAGATAGTTTGCATCAGCCATGAGTTGCAACACAATGTTACGGCGCCTTAAAGCATTATCAGGATGCCTTATCGGCGAGAATATGCCCGGGCCATTAACCATCCCGACCAGAAGCGCTGCCTGATCCGGCGTCAGCTTATCGGGAGTAGTGCTAAAGTAGGTGCGCGCGGCCGATTTGATGCCATAGGTATTGTAAGCGCCAAAATCAACCGTGTTAAAATACATGGTGATGATCTCTTCCTTAGTATAATTGCGCTCGAGCTTGACTGCCGTGATCCATTCTTTTAGTTTTTGGATAACACGCGGCGTATGGTCGTCTTTTTTAGTGATCCAGTTCTTGGCCAGCTGTTGGGTAATGGTACTACCGCCCTGGCGCTTCACTAAGTTTTTGATCAGGATGGTGAACATCCGCTGAAAATCGATACCTGAGTGATCGTAAAAACGTTTATCCTCGGTAGCTACCAGCGCGTGTATCACATTATCACCTAATTGTTTATAGGTTACTGGCGAACGGTTCTCTAAGTAATAGCTGCCCAATGGGGTTTTACCATCGTCGGATAATACCTCGGATGCCAGGTTGCTTTTTGGATTGGCCAGTTCATCGAAAGAGCGGATCTTTCCAAAAAGACCAAGACCAACGGCCGATATAATGAGCAGGAATATAACGAAACCGCCGATCACGATCTTCCAGATCATGCGGTTATATCTTCGGATATCTTGTTGTGATAATTTGATGATCATGTATCAATAGTTGTTTTGATAGAACTCTACGTATTGGTCTAACGTTTTTTTGTCGGCTAATTTATCCAGATTTTCTTTGGTAATGATAAAAAAGCTGTATTTGTTGGCAGGTACCTTCATAATATCGCTCATTAGTGGGATAATAGCCCGGGCGTAATTTTTAACGGTATTTAGCGAAGTAAAACGGCCCACATAGATCAATTGATTATCCCCCCCGGCATTCTTTAATTGGTGCGATATGTCAAGATTGGTATAATTTGCCCTGTTGTACTGCCCAACCCCAAAGCGCGACGAAGCCAGATTGGCTGTGCCCGTAGCCACATTCACCACAAAATAATAGTTGGTACTATCCTTTAACGAGTAAATACTATTCACCACCGGAGGTGCGACAACAGGCGGGGTAACCACCGTTGGCTTATTAACGGCCGGCGGCGGGATAGCGGTCACGATCGGGTTCTGTTGCACGGTGTCCTGATTGGTAACAGGCGGAGCAATCACGTTTGCAACCTCTTCTTTTTTCACGCTGTCGGTTTTAATGACAGATGACGGCACGTTTTTTACGACGGCATCTTTTTTAATGCTATCCTTTTTAACAGGCGGCGTTACTACAGGCTTTGCCGCTACTTTTGTCAAACTGTCCTTAGCGGCAGGTTTGGCGGCAATAGCTTCTTGCTTAGGTTTTTCGGCCGGCGGCTTGGTGACAGGTGGCGGCGTTAACACTGGCTTTTGAACAGCCGGCGTTGGTAACGGTTGCTGTGTAATGGCCGGCTGCTGTTGAACCACCGGTGCCGGGATAAATTGCTTGGACGTAGGGTCGCTATCGATCAGCGCGAACTCCTGCAAACGCATCTTATCCTGATTGGCATCCAAATAGATCATATGCTGCGCGATGAGCGGCGTGATCAGCAGGTCGTTCGGGTATTTTGTGGCGATGTTTTGCAGATCGGCCCTGAACGGATCATATTTGACCTGGTGGCCGTTGGCAATGGCACGTAAATATAATAGCTGGGCTGACAGTTTATTTTCTGGATAAACACTGAGCATGCTATCGGCACTTGCCATCACCGCGGTGTATTTACGGTTAATGTATTTATCATAGACCTGATCGTACAGTCCGTTCAACTCCGCGTCTTTGTCCTCTAACTTTTTGCTGTAGTCGGGGTCTAAAATAACCCGCGCGTACAGGCTGGTAGGGAAGGTGCCAAGCAACAGGTCTTTATAGCGCTGCGACTTTACCGGATCGATATCGCTATACAAACGGTACAGGTTATAATATACCGCTGCCTTGTTAGGGTCGTTAGGGTAGCGGGTCAGCAAGGTTTCGTAAGCTAATATCGCTTCCCTTTTATCGGCCAAAATATCACGGTAAAAATTGGCAATGTCGGTATAGGCATTGTACACCTTAATATTAGACACCTCCAATTGCTGAGTGGTCAGCGGCAACTCTGCGATGAGTTTTTGGCGATAGTTGTTTGCCTCAATCTCATCGGCCGAATTACCCGGCGGCTGGCTAACCTGAGCGGTATTGGTGCCGTTGGTCGGCGGTGCACCAACGTCGCCACCGGCACGTTGACTGCGGCGCCAATTATCTTCTAATTTACGGTTGCCCCAAACGCGCCTAAAATCATTGATACCCTGACTGACCGAACGCGCGTTATCAAAATAGAAATTACTTTTGCCGCCCTGCGCTAACACCGGTTGGGGGGCTGCACGGTTGGCTCCCGGATTGAATGGGTCGCTTGATGGATCGGCGGCGGCCGCTTTTTTTAAGGCAGCCACATGTTCTTTAGTAAACTCCTCGATGCGGGTAGTACGGGTCGAGTCGCTCAGTTTGGCAAGGCTTTGTAGCGTATCTTCCCTGCCGATCACCTGCAGCCTGTCGGCCAGAACCTGCAGGTTCTCACTTTTCTTTTTGATCTGGATGTAGTTTGGATAGTTATGCGACAGATAGGTCAGCGTGCTATCGTAATACATTTTGGCGGTAATATAATCACCTCTGTTCTTAAAGTTAAGTTCGGCCAGGCGCAGGTAGGAGAGGCCCTTTTGGTTTTGATTTTGTACCGTATTGCGGATAGATAATTGCAGGTTCTTCACCGCGTTATCCAGATCGTTCTCGGCTAACTGCATCAGCGCCATCTGGTAATAGATCTGATCTTTAAATTCTTCGTTCTTATCATCGCGCAGCAAACGGCGTAAACGCTCCATCCGCGAGATATTACGGCTGGCCTGGGCATCCTCAATGCGGATGCGGTTCAGGTCGGCATTAAAAGCCATCTCAAATGAGGCATTGCTTTTTACCACCTTGCTGTAATTAAGGTAAGCATCCTTGGGGTTGTTGTTCAACTCCTGCAATTGGGCCAGGATAAATGTCCAGCGCAGGGTTTGGTTACGCGTGTTGGCATACTGGACGGCCAGCTTGCAATTAGCTTCGGCCTGGGCATATTCTTGCGTGTTGATGTAGAACTGCGTAGCCGTAGCGTAAACATCGGCCGTGATCTTCTTTTTAGGATTAACGTTGGCCATGGCCGAATCGATAGCTGTTTTAGCCTGCGGCACCATATTAAGATACAGCAACGAACGCGCCATCCAAACACGTGCTTCCTGCACTACGTCTTTCTCTTTTTTGCCTTTAAAAGCCAGGGTAACGTATTTAAAGTATTCCACCGCATTAAAGTAACGGCCATAAAGGTGACTGGCCTTACCCAGCACCAGGTTAGCATCGCCTATATATTTACTTTGGTCTTTCTCGCTAATGATAGTGTTGGCGCGCACCAGTGCGGCATCCAGCTCTTTGTCGGTAGCGGTACCGTGTGTGATGGTATCCTGATATACGCTTAGGATGTTATCGTAAGCATCAATATAACTCAACTCGTAAGCTTCCTGCTTTTGCGCCAATATCTCGCGGGCGTTGAACAGGATGTTATACTTAGCAGTCACATTTTGCATTACGCGGTTAAAACCGGTCTTCTCTTGCATGGCACAGCCTGCAATGATCAATACCAGCGCAAAGAGCGATAGTTGTATTTGCCTTGAAACGGATAATTTATATAAGTGCCTCAATTGGTGCTGTTTATTTATCTGATCCCGAATTATTTACCTTCGATAACAATTTGCGGCAAAGATCCTTTGTTAAACGGTATTTGCAACGGTTAATTTTATAACCGCCACCGTTTATTTGCAGGCTCAGATCAAACGCTAATTTACTAAACAATATAGATAGGAATCAATAAATTTGCAGATGGCTAAAAATGAAGGTAATGACCTTGGCGGGGGCGCACGCAACTATGTCAAGTTCACGGGGATAGCGTTCCAGATGATCATTATTATTGGTGTGATGACCTTTGCGGGCTATAAAATAGATGAGTCGGCCAGGCACGATCCTATGTGGGTGACCGCTATTATGTCGCTTGCAGGTGTATTAATATCATTATATCTTATTATCAGATCTCTTAAAAATTGATCCGCTTTATCATATCCTTTCTAATATTCACGGCTATTGTGGCCGTGGCTCCGCTGGTTTTAATGCAGACGGGTTACGCATTGTGGATACACCCGTTATTCTGGAAGATGTTCGTGTTTTTTGGGATCGTTACTTTTGTGGTATCGCAAAGTGTGCTTTTGGCGCAGCAAAGGGATAGCAAAACAGGGGTACAAGTATTTTTAGCGGCTACGGTTGTAAAGTTGTTAGCGTGCATGACATTTGCCCTGATATATGCCTTAAATAAGCCTGAAAGCCGTTTGCCATTTATCGGCGGATTTTTTTATTTATATTTCGTCTACACGGCCTTTGAAATTTATAGCTTATTATCTAACTTGCGCGACCAAATCAAACGGTAAAAAACATTAATTAAATGGATTTTAGGCACATTTTGAAAATAAAAAAAGTAACCCTAAGCACGTTTTTAGGCGTTTTTTTCACTTTGCTAACGGTACAAAGTTTCGCTAAGCAAGAGGAAAAACCCGCAGAACACGCTGAAAACGCAGAAACGGAGGCCTTCAATCCTACTGTTGCGATCTTGGAGCACATTGGCGATTCGCATTACTGGCATGTTGGTGGCAGTACCTCTATCCCGTTGCCGATCATCTTGTTTACAGACAAGGGTACCGAGTTTTTTTCGAGCAGCAATTTCCACCACGGAACCGAAGCTCACGAGGGTAAATACTACACCTACAAACTGATCGAAGACAAGATCAAAGTTGTTAACGCGGCCGGTGAGTTAGATAAAGAAGCATCCAAACATGTTTATGATTTCTCTATCACTAAAAACGTATTAGCGATATGGATAGGCGGTATTTTATTGCTGATAATATTCTTAAGTGTAGCATCAGCTTACAAAAAACGCGAAGGCAAAGCGCCTAAAGGTTTCCAGTCTTTAATAGAGCCGGTGATCTTATTTGTTCGTGATGAGATAGCCCGCCCTAATATCGGTTACCGCTACGCACGTTATATGCCTGTATTGTTGACCATTTTCTTCTTTATCTGGATCAACAACATGTTAGGTCTTATCCCTATTTTCCCGGGTGGTGCTAACGTTACCGGTAATATCCTGTTCACGTTTATGTTATCTACAGCGGTATTGCTTATCGTTAACTTTAGTGCTAACAAGTACTACTGGAAACACATCTTTATGCCTGATGTACCACTGTGGTTATATCCTATCATGATCCCTGTAGAGCTGATCGGTATCATTTCAAAGCCATTTGCATTGATGATCCGTTTGTATGCTAACATCTCTGCAGGTCACATTATCGTACTAAGCTTAATATCGTTGATCTTCATATTTAAATCCCTGTTCCTTGCACCTGTTTCGGTAGCGTTCGTATTATTTATGGACGTGCTGGAGTTACTGGTCGCTTTTTTACAGGCGTTTATTTTTACCATGCTTACCGCTTTGTTTATCGGTACCGCGGTAGAGGAGCATCACCATTAATTTGTAAATAACTATATATTATATTTAACTTTTAAATTCAAAACAATGACTGGAAGTATTGCTGCATTAGGTGCAGGTTTAGCAGTTATCGGTGCTGGTATCGGTATCGGTCAGATCGGTGGTAAAGCCATGGAAGGTATATCACGTCAGCCAGAAGCTGCTTCAAAAATTCAAACTGCCATGATCATCGCTGCAGCCCTTGTAGAAGGTGTTGCTTTATTCGGTGTGGTAGTTGCACTATTAGGCAAGTAATTGCCGCTTATAAAGCATGGTACGGTTGCGGTTGGCGCTGGCCATGCTTTATTAAAATTTTGAACTTAACGTTTTAGAACTTAAAATATAATGGAAGAATTATTTGATGGTTTATTGAACGACCATTTAGGTTTTGTGGTTTGGTCTACAGTGGCTTTTATTATCTTGCTGGTATTGCTTGGTAAATTTGCCTGGAAACCTATCATGGCTGCCATCGGCGAGCGTGAGCGTTTCATTGAGGACGCTTTACTGAAGGCCGAAGCTGCTAAGCAAGAGATGGCTTTATTAACTGCCGAGAATGAGTCGTTAATGAAACAAGCCCGTGCCGAGCGCGACCTGATCTTAGCTGAAGCTAAAAAACTGAAAGACCAGATCGTTAACGAAGCTAAGGACATCGCTAACAAAGAAGGTGCCCGTATGATAGAGAACGCCCGTTTAGAGATCAACAACCAAAAAGCAATTGCTTTGGCTGATGTGAAGAACCAGGTAGCTACCCTATCTATCGAGATAGCCGAAAAGATATTACGCAAGCAATTAGAGGACGCCCACAAGCAAGACGAATTGGTTGCCGATCTATTAAAAGAAGTGAAACTGAAGTAATTGCGAAATGCGAAAGTTCAAATGCGAATAAGTTTCGTGTTTGACGCTTAGCGGTTCATTTATCAATTCGAATTTGACATTTCGAATTTCGAAATTAAAACTATGTCTGAATTAACAGTAGCGACCAGGTACGCCAAATCATTGATCGATCTTGCACAGGAGCAAAAAGCGCTTGAGCCGGTGAAAGCTGATATGGAACTTTTTGTAAATACACTTAAAGCAAGTACAGAGCTTCAGGCGGTATTGCGTAACCCTATCGTTGCCCATGGCAAAAAGAAAAGCATCCTGCATGCGATCTTTGGCGAGAAGGTAAGCAAAGTAACGATATCGTTCTTTGATATCATGGTGAGCAAAGCCCGTGCAGAGATATTATATCCTACCGCGCTGGAGTTTGTTAGCCAGTACAACTTTATCAATAAGATCATTAACGCTAAAGTGGTATCAGCATCGCCTTTATCGGCTGCTAACCTGGAGGTGATCAAGGCTGAAGTTGCTCGAATCACAGGTGGATCGGTGGCTTTACAAAGCAAGGTTGATCCAAATCTGATCGGTGGTTTTGTACTTACCGTTGGCGACCGCCAGATAGATACCAGCGTAGCTACCGGTTTGAACGCGATCAAAAAAGAATTTGCCCAAAGGGTAACAAAATAAATTAAAACTGACTTTAAAATAAATTAAAAATGGTAGAGGTTAGACCAGACGAAGTATCGGCAATTTTGCGTCAGCAACTGTCGGGCTTTCAGTCAGCAACTCAGTTAGAGGAAGTAGGTACTGTACTGCAAGTGGGTGATGGTATTGCCCGTGTTTACGGCCTTACTAAAGTACAATCAGGTGAGCTGGTTGAATTTGATAACAGTTTACAAGGTATCGTATTGAACCTTGAAGAAGATAACGTAGGTGTTGTATTGTTAGGCCCGTCAGACGGTGTAAAAGAAGGTGATACCGTTAAACGTACCAACAAGATCGCGTCTATCAAAGTAGGCGAAGGTATGTTGGGCCGTGTGGTTAACACACTGGGCGAACCTATCGACGGTAAAGGACCTATCGTTGGCGAAACTTACGAGATGCCTTTAGAGCGTAAAGCTCCGGGTGTTATCTATCGCCAGCCGGTTACCGAGCCTTTACAGACCGGTATCAAAGCGATCGACGCGATGATCCCTATCGGCCGTGGCCAGCGTGAGTTGGTTATTGGTGACCGTCAAACAGGTAAAACTGCGGTTTGTATCGATACCATCATCAACCAAAAAGAATTTTACAATGCAGGCCAGCCTGTAATTTGTATATATGTTGCTTGCGGTCAAAAAGCTTCTACAGTAGCGAACATCGTTCGTACTTTAGAGGAGAACGGCGCTATGGCTTACTCTATCGTAGTAGCCGCTAACGCGTCTGACCCTGCACCGACCCAGTTCTTCGCGCCATTTGCGGGTGCTGCCATTGGCGAGTACTTCCGTGATACAGGTCGCCCGGCATTGATCGTTTATGATGATCTTTCTAAACAAGCGGTAGCTTACCGTGAGGTTTCTTTGTTATTACGTCGTCCACCGGGCCGTGAGGCTTATCCTGGTGACGTGTTTTACCTGCACAGCCGTTTATTAGAGCGTGCCGCTAAGATCAACAGCAATGATAATATCGCGCAAGCGATGAACGACCTGCCTGAGTCTATCAAGCACTTAGTAAAAGGTGGTGGTTCATTAACCGCATTGCCTATCATCGAGACACAAGCTGGTGACGTATCTGCATACATTCCAACTAACGTTATCTCGATCACCGATGGTCAGATCTTCTTGGAGTCTAACCTGTTCAACGCGGGTGTTCGTCCGGCTATTAACGTAGGTATCTCGGTATCACGTGTAGGTGGTAACGCGCAGATCAAATCAATGAAGAAAGTAGCAGGTACCTTAAAATTGGATCAGGCTCAATACCGCGAGTTAGAGGCTTTCTCTAAATTCGGTTCTGACCTTGACGCTTCTACCAAGAGCGTTATTGACAAAGGTGCACGTAACGTAGAGATCCTGAAACAAGGTCAATTCTCGCCGGTAACTGTAGAGAAACAAGTTGCTATCGTTTACATCGGCACTAAAAACCTGATGCGTAGCGTACCGGTGAACAAGATCCGCCAATTCGAGGCAGAATATACTACCCAGTTAGAGCAACGCCACCCTGAAGTATTAGCAGGCTTAAAGGCAGGCAAACTGGACGATAGCATCACCAGCGTACTGGAGTCAGTAGCTAAGGAGTTGTCGGGTAAGTACTAATTGAAAGTCTAAAGTCTCAAGTCCAAAGTCGAAAGATGCGGACTTGAGATACTAAATAGTTCCAAGGTTAAAGTCTGAGGTTAATAGTCCGAAGTTAACAGTCCAAAGTCTAAAGTCCTAAGTCAAGAAATGACTTAAGACTTAGAACTCAAGACTTAAACTTAAGAATTAGAACTCAAGACTTAAGACTCAAAGAAGAATGGCTAATTTAAAAGAAGTAAGAAACAGGATATCGTCGGTAAGCTCTACGCAGCAGATCACCAAGGCCATGAAAATGGTTTCGGCTGCTAAGTTAAAGCGTGCCACCAATGCTATTGTAGCTTTGCGCCCTTATGCTACCAAGCTAAAGGAATTGTTGGCTAACCTATCGGCCAGTTTAGAGGATGGCGCATCGCCGTTCTTGCAAGATCGCGAGCCGGTACGTGTATTGGTTATTGTAGTAACATCGAACCGTGGTTTGGCCGGTGCTTTCAATACCAATGCTATCAAGACCGCTAACAACCTGATCGCTGATAAATACAGCAAGCAATTGGCTGCCGGAAACGTATCTATCGTATCTATCGGTAAAAAATCGCAGGAGTTTTATGAACGTCGTAAATACAACGTAATTGGAAACAATAACGATGTTTACAACGATCTAAACTTCCTTAACGTAGCCAAAATTACCGAGAGCGTGATGGAAGGATTCCTGAATGGACAGTACGATAGGGTAGAGCTGGTGTACAACCAATTCCGCAATGCCGCTGTACAGATCCTGACCAGCGAGCAATTACTGCCGGTACCAAAGGCTGAAGTTGACGAAGTTGTTAAAACAACCAAAATAGCCGAGACTAAAGGACCGGTTGTACAGGTTGATTACATCCTGGAGCCATCTAAAGAAGAGATCATTGACAAGTTGATCCCTAAGAACATCAAGACACAGGTTTACAAAGCCGTTCTGGACTCTTACGCGTCTGAGCACGGTGCCCGGATGACCGCGATGGACAAGGCGACCGAAAACGCAGGCGACCTGTTAAAAGCCCTTAAATTGGCCTATAACCAAGCCCGTCAGGCAGCCATCACTACCGAACTTACCGAGATCGTAAGTGGTGCCGCAGCTTTATCTGCAGGATAATATTAACAAGATCAATATGGAGAACGCCCCATCTGAAAAGATGGGGCGTTTTTTGTTTACTTCAATTTGTCATTGCTGTAAGGGTTAGGTAATTCAGCAATAGAATCAGGTGTGTTTATTTGTTGTTTAGGGCTGCCATGTCGATAGGTTTTTTACCATTGATACCTTGATGTGGCCTCTCCCAATTATAGTAAACGAGATAT
>NZ_JADFFL010000009.1 GCF_015222005.1 Mucilaginibacter myungsuensis
ACAATAATTACAGGCCGCACTTATCTTTGAAAATGAAAACACCGCAAAGTGTTTATAAACAAAAATCCCAGCTACTCTTGTAACTGGGACTATCGTAAAATCTGTCAACTTATATCAGGACGATTCAGCTTATTATTTACTTGTAGTCCCCTTTTGCACAGGTTCGGCCCAATTATCTGTACGGAACGGTACCGCAGGGATGCCTGCCCCGTTCTGCAAGTTGGTAGTTGGAAAATTGGTGAACGCGTAACGTACCGCTACCGGCTTTTTCACTTCCTTACAATCCAGCACAATGGTGTTCCCGTCTATCCGTGCATCAGCACGATGAAATACCTGATCCTCGCCCGCAAGATAGAAATGACGCGGTGATTTATTGTCGGTTGTGGCCAGCCCTTTATCGGTCGTTCCCGGCTCAAAATACACCGTGGCTTTTTGTTTACCATAAACCGCATGACTGTACTGCGGACCGCGATAAGCTATATCCAGTTGCGCATAAGTTTGGTTGAGGGCGGTGTAAGCCAAGCGCAGACCTATCGGTTTTTTGTTTTTTGGGTGGATGTCGTCCTTATCGCCAACATCCATGGTAGTCACCATGGCGGTGTTATTTAGGGTCGCAATGCGTTCCTGTTGTTCGCGAAAGAAAGCATAATCATTCAGCGTGGTATCCATTTTGCCATAAGCATGCGGAGCCACTTGCACGTAATAGAACGGCAAACTACCTTGCCCGAAACCTTTGCGCCAGCTTTCTATCATGGTCTGATTGAGCTTCACATATTCATCGCGTTGTTCCCGGTTCGATTCGCCCTGATACCAAAGGATACCTTTCACCGACAGATTGAAGAACGGGTAGATCATGCCATTATAGATCAGGTACGGATAAGATGTTGTCCCAAAGGTGAACTTTTCCAGATCGCTCTTTTTGTAGGCATCGGTCTGGTAAAAAGGGTCCAGGTATTTAGCCTTCAACAGCGGATCGGCAGCCATTACATCTTGCGCCAAATAAGCCTGCGTTACCGAACCGCCGATACCTGAATAGATCACCCCAATAGGGATATCCAGTTTACGTTGTATCTCGCGGGCAAAGTAATAGCCCACGGCGCTAAAATCGCGCACGTTTTGGGGGCTGCATTCCAGCCATTTGCCGGGGATGGTGTCGGTAGGTTTTATCTTCCACGTAAAGCGAACGTTGAGCAGGCGGATATTTGGATGAACGGCCGAGTCGATATGTTTTTGCGGATCGGCTATTTCACGCACGGCAAATTGCATGTTAGATTGTCCGCTGCAAAACCATACATCGCCGATCAGCAGGTTGTCCAGTATCACATTTTTGCTATCATAAGTTACGCCGATACTGTGTTTGGTATAATTCCCTTTTTGAATGGCAGGCACGTTAATGATCGCCATAAATTTATTGGCCCTATCGGCCTGCACACTTACCGGGACGGTCAGCCAGCTGGCCTTCACGGTCACGATTTTACCGGCAGGCGCATGTCCCCAAACTTTAAAAGGTTTATTCTGCTGAATGACCATATTGCTTTGCAGCGGGTCGGCCACAATTAGCGCCGAGGCGGTATCGACAACGTTCGCACGTATTTGTGCTGATAGCAGACCGGGAAATAACAAGATCAGCAAAATGACGATATATCTGGCTTTGCTCATAACAGGTAACTGGTTTAATCAGCTAAAATACTAAAATCGATTTAGCAAACAAGGTGTAGGTGTATACACCCCCATATACACTTCTCCAAATTACAAGACCAACAAACGATACTCGTAAAAAACCCGCATGATGAATGATCAACATGCGGGCTTGATATGGATCCTGTTATTTAAGCAGCCAATGTGCTATCTGTTTTAGGCGTTTTACGTTGCAGGATAGCGGCAGTGATCAGTGCGACCACAAGGCCTACCGGGAACACCTCCATAAAAGTGAACAGGACCACCATAATGGGTGACTTGTACAGTTCTTTCATATTGTTGATGTCAGCGATAGCTGTAGCTTGTTCTGCGGCAGTATCGCTGCTGCTTTTTATCCTGGCTATGCAATGGGTGGTGTACTTGTCCATAAAATCGGGGATAAAGAAATAATACTCGATCAACCAAACGATCACATAAGTTGCCGACGCGATCAGCACCATATATAAAGCCATTGTAAAAGCCTTACCGAACGTGACTACGCCACCGTTAAATTTGTCACGATAGTTTTTTACCCCTACAAATACCAGCGAGAAGGCCAGCACCATAGAGGCATAACCCATAACCATGCTGCCTTCATAATCTGGCGCGGTGCCATTGTAGCAAAAGCCAATACCGATGATCAGCCATATTGTTAATAACACGGCGGATATCCCGCCAAATACCCATACATTCCTTTTCATTTTGATCTTTTTTTTTGAGTTTAATGTTTATAGTTCAAAAGTGGGCTTCGATAGTTTAGCGGCACTCATACTTTAGGGTGATTTTGCAAAAAGCCGCTTGTTTTAGTACTTACGGATGATAGCCGTTCAGGGGATCAGGTTCAGTTTCCGCGCCTTGTCTATGGCGTGCGTCCGCCGGATCACATCCAGCTTGCCGAATAATTTAGATGAATGCGTCTTCACCGTGTTTACCGAAACAAATATGCGCTCGGCTATTTGCTCGTTGCTTAAGCCTTCGGCCATCAGTTGCAGTACTTCCAGTTCGCGTTTGCTGATGCCGGTGGCTTCCAATTGCTTTTCGTCCAACATAAAACTGTCGGTGCGGATGATCACCTCCCTCTCTACGATCACGGTCTGCACTTTAGGTCTTGCCAGTTTAAGCGCCAGCCAAATGCCGAGTCCGGTAAACAACACGGCAATGCATCCGGCATAGATCTCGGTCGCGTGGTCGATCACCAAAAAGCGCCACTCCAGCCATTTCAGCAGGAACATCAGTAAGGCCAGCGATAGGCCATAGATCAGCACAGATCGGTTACGGAACACGGTGTTAGTTGTCATATATCCAATGTTAAAAGTAAGGGAAATTTGGTGCATGAGCAAAATGTGAGCCCTTTCGTTTCTCAATTCCCTACTTGGGGAGGGGTGCTGAGGAATCGGGCTGAAAAGGCAGGGAGGGGTTCACCCGCTCTGCATAACGATCAACACCTCCCTGCTACCGCTCTTTGCCTACCCGACCCTCCCCGAGGAGGGAATAAAACAATATTCGAGATCAAGCTGGTTAAAATACAGTTGAGGACAGTCAAACAACTAACGTTTCCTATCTTGCAACAACCAATTCTACCGCCTGTGAATAAGATCATAAGAACCTGCTCCATCATATACTGTGCGATGCTCCTTCATCAAACAGCATCTGCCCAAACCCTCGCCGCTACTGACGGCCTTGGTCGGGTGTTACCGCAACAGGCCGAGGTTGGCAAACCCAAGCCAAATAAACACATCGCCATATTCTATTTCCTTTGGCAAGGCGACCCGACCAGCCCCACTTCCGAGAGGGCTTGGGATCTGTCAGAGCTTTGGGCCAAGCATCCGCAGGTGTTTAACGATTTCGACCATAAAGAATGGGGCGGCGGTGCAGGCATAGCCGGGCGATATTACTTTTGGGGGCAGTCGGTTTATGGTTACTACAACGGTAACGACTATTGGGTGCATCTCAAAAACATCCAATTGCTGACCGATGCAGGGGTAGATATCCTGGTGATGGATGCAACCAATACGCTTATTTACCCAAGCCAAAGCAAGGCCGTGATGATGGCCATTGATGCGGTGCGGGCACAAGGTAAAACGCCACCCAAATTGATCTATTATACCAATTCATCGTCGGGTGTTACCATGCAAAATATCTACAACACGTTTTATAATGATGGTGCGGCTATTCGTTATCCCGATACCTGGTTCTATTTGGATGGCAAGCCGCTGATCCTTGGCTTACCCGAAGAAGCTAAGGGCAAAGACTATGAGCAGTTCTTCACCATCCGGGCCTCGCAATGGCCAAACGAGCGCAAAAAAGTGGATGGCTGGCCATGGATAGAATTTAAGCGCCCGCAAAAAGTGTATCAAAACAGAAAAGGCGAGCGCGAGATTGTGAATGTATCGGTAGCGCAGCACCCTAATTTGGGGGCCAGCATGGGCGGCTCGGCATTTCATGGGGCTACGGGTAACTGGGGGCGCAGCTACCGCAACGGATCGCCGGGCGATCCAAAAAAAGACTTGGTGTATGGCTATAACGTCCAAGAGCAATGGGACTTTGCATTAAAGCAAGATGTACCCTTCATTTTTATTACCGGGTGGAACGAGTGGATAGCCGGCAAATGGCGCAGGCCTAATGATAAGCAGAACGAAGCTTTGTTTGTAGATCAGGCCAATGCTGAATACAGTCGGGATATTGAGCCGTCGCTGACCGACGGCCTGCAAGATCATTATTATATGCAAATGGTGGCCAACATCCGCCGGTATAAAGGAGTGGATGAAACACCGGATATCGGTTCGAGAAAGATTATTAAAAGTTTAAGCGATTGGACCGGCATCAGCACCGAATTTAAAGACTATACCGGCGATACCCTGCACCGCAACCACAAAGGCGCGCAGAGCGAACCTGTCGTTAACTACGTGAACAATACCGGCCGCAATGATTTGGACGTGATGAAAGTTGCCCGGGACGATAAGCAGATATGGTTCTACGTGCGGACCGTTGCACCCATAACTAAACCCCACGGCGATAACTGGATGCGCCTATACCTGAATACCGACCGTCAGCAAAAAATCGGCTGGGTGGGCTACAACTATCGCGTCATCTACGGTAACCAATTGCAACGTTACGATGGCAAAAAATGGGTGAACACGGCTAAGCTTACCAGAGTATTGAAAGGTAACGAGATGATGATCGCTATCCCCTTAAAAGCATTAAAGCTTAACGATAATTTGGATCTGGAGTTTAAGTGGGCCGATAACATGCAAACGGAAGACCCGATGGATTGGTACGTGAATGGCGACACCGCCCCGGGCGCACGTTTCAATTTCGTTGCAAAGGCCAAATAAATTTTAACTGCTTGTAAAAAAGCATACTTTAGTAAAACGTTATAGCACCTATCCGTTTTACCGAAGCTTATGAAGAATATCAGATCTGCCATTCTGTTGCTGGCAGCTGTCGTTTTAGCGGCCGCTACCGCCTGGCATAAAAGAACGCTGCCGACAAAAAAAGCTGCCCAAGCGGTAACCAAGCCAAATATCATCATCATTATGGCCGATGACCTTGATTCGCGCCAATTGAGTTGTTATGGCGGCAAGAACCTGAAGACCACTAATATTGATCAGTTAGCCGCTGAGGGTGTGCAGTTCAATAAGATATTCGCGTCCGAGGCTATTTGCGTGCCTACCCGGGCATCGCTATTTACCGGCCTTTATCCAATGCGCCATGGATCGTTTCAAAACCATAAACCTGTTTATGCCGATCGCGACCTTAAAAGTGTTTGCCAGTATATGAGTGCTTTAGGTTATAAGGTAGGCTTGACCGGCAAGGACCATGTGACTAAACCAACGTCGGTTTTCCCTTTCGATATCATCAAAGGATTCGAGCCAAATTGCGTGGCTAATACTGACGATTACTTTTTGGATAGTGTTAAAAATTACATCACGCAAAAGGACAAGCCTTACTGCCTGTTCGTGATGAGTATAAACCCGCATGCGCCATGGACAGTAGGTGACCCCAAAGAATTTGATCCTGATAAATTGGTGCTGCCGCCAAGCTGGGTAGATACCAAACGCTCGCGCGAGTTATATTGCCTTTACCTGGCCGAGGTACGCCGCTTAGATAACCAGGTGGGCGACATTATGAAGATGCTGAAAGAGACCGGCCAGGATAAGAACACCATGTTGGTTTTTCTTGGCGAGCAAGGGCCGCAATTCCCGGGTGGTAAATGGAATAGCTACGACTATGGTCAAAAAAGTTCGATGATCGCTCGTTTCCCCGGCAAGATCAAAGCCAGGAGCCAAAGTGATGCTATTGTTCAGTACGAGGATATCACCCCTACGCTCATCGAGCTTGCAGGCGGTAAACCTGTTGCGGGGTTAGATGGCAAGAGTTTCCTATCAGCTTTATACGGTAAGACCAACACCCATCGCGACTACGCCTACGGTATCTATAACAACATCCCCGAAGGGAAAGCCTATGCCATGCGTAGCATCCGCGATCAAAAATATAAACTGATCTTTAACCTGACCGCGCCAATGCCTTACACCAACCGCTTTGCCCTGAACCCCGAGAACAAGAACAATATGTGGGCAAGCTGGCAGGCCAACGCCAAAACACCACAAGAACTGAAACTGGTAGATCGCATCGTCAATCGCCCGGCAGTGGAATTTTTTGATATGCAGGCCGACCCTTACGAGTTGAACAATCTGGCCGATCAGCCACAATACAAAACGCAGATCGCAAGCTATACTACCAAATTAAAAGCCTGGATGGCCGAGCAGAAAGACCCCGGCGCATCTATAGATAAACCCAATAATAAGAACGCGAACGATAAAGATAATTGATAACCTTTACCACTGTTTTAAAACGATATGAGACCGATCAAAATATTTTCTGCCTTGATATTGGCCTTAACACTTGGCTTCATCGTCATCGCCTGGCGAAGCGGAAAACCTTATAAGGCGCCTGCGAAAGTACAGGCACCTGCTAAACGCCCAAACATTATCCTTATCATGTCTGATGATATGGGTTACTCTGACCTGGGCTGCTATGGCGGCGAGGCGCGAACGCCTAATCTGGATATGCTGGCTAAAAATGGCTTACGTTATACCCAATTTTATAACATGGCCCGCTGCTGCCCGTCGCGGGCATCGTTAATGACGGGCTTAGATCCGCATCAGGCCGGGATGGGCTGGATGACCACTGATGATTTTAAACTCCCCGGCTACCGCGGCGATCTGAGCCATAATGCCGTAACCATTGCCGAGGCTTTAAAACCGGCAGGCTATGCTACTTACATGACGGGCAAATGGCACCTGAATAAAGACCCTCAACGTAACGGCACTAACGAGAATTGGCCACTACAACGCGGTTTCGATCGTTATTATGGTATCCTTTTAGGTGCAGCCAATTTTTACGACCCGGGCTATCTTACCCGCGATAATAAACTGATCAATACCACTAACGACCCTGAGTACAAACCGGCTAATTATTACTTCACCGATGCGGTGTCAGATAATTCGGTCAAGTTCTTAAAGGAACACAAAACCGAAAAACCTTTCTTTATGTATGTGGCCTATACCGCCGCGCACTGGCCTGTGCAAGCGCCTGAGTCGGAAATAGCCAAATATAAAGGCCGCTTCGATAAAGGTTACGAAGCCTTGCGCGAGGAGCGAATGGTGCGGATGAAAAAACTGGGCGTGATCCCTCCCGATCAAAAACTATCCCCTTACGATGGTAAAAAATGGGCCGACGAGGAGGACAAGCCCGCCATGCTCCGCCGGATGGAAACTTATGCCGCAATGATAGACGTGATGGACCAAGGCATTGGCCGCATCATCAAACAATTAAAAGAGAGTGGACAATACGATAACACCTTGATCTTCTTTTTACAAGACAACGGTGCCTGTGCCGAGATCATTGGAAGCGGCGACATCCGTCCGCTGGCACCTAATCCTAATAACGTACGCAAGTTAGGTCCTGATTCACTGATCTACTCTAACCGTCCGGTAACCACGCGCGATGGTAAGCTGGTGATGCAGGGCAAACAACTGATGGCCGGTCCGGCGGATACTTATATCTCGTACATGCAGGAGTGGGCCAATGTATCTAACACGCCATTGCGTATGTACAAACATTACATGCACGAGGGTGGCATCTCTACCCCGCTCATCGTCCATTGGCCGGCGGGTTTAAAAGCCAAAGGCGAGATGCGTAACCTTCCGGGTCACGAGATGGATATTATGCCCACCATCCTCGATATCACCAAAACGGCCTACCCTAAAACGTATAACGGCAAGGACATCATCCCCGTAGAAGGCAAAAGCATGGTACCGACCTTCACCAACCAGGAGGTTAAGCGCGAAGCCATATTCTGGGATCACGAAATGAACCGCGCCGTACGCATGGGCAAATGGAAACTGGTAAGCGAAGCCGACCTGAAAGGCAAGACCTATAAGTCGCACCCATGGGAGTTGTACGATATCACCACCGATCGCGCTGAACTGAACGACCTTGCCGCCCAACACCCCGACCTGGTAAAAAAGATGAGCGATATGTGGGATGCCTATGCCAAGCGCACCAATATTTTGCCCGCGCCGTGGACGAAAGTGGAGTAGTTTTAAAGGTCCCTTCTTGGGGAGGGGTGTGTCGGATATGAGCGCAAAGGCAGGGAGGGGTTCGGCCGCGAAACCTCTTCCTGCAACCGCACGGGCTTACCCGCCCCTCCCCAAGGAGGGATTCTCGTTTAAGCCCCCTTTCCCATCTCATATATTTTTTTAAATTTGCTTAAACTCTTCCTTTAAGCAGCGATATGAAAAAAACGTTACTCTCTATTTCTACTTTTTTACTGGCGCTAACCACGGCCAACGCGCAAACCGATTCGGTAATGCTCCGCAAAATATTTGACGAGGCTTTGGTGAACGGCCAGGTGTACGAGAATTTGCGTTACTTATGCAAAAAGATAGGTCCGCGGTTAAGTGGATCGGCTAATGCGCAAAAGTCGGTTGAGTGGGGTAAAAAGCTGATGGAGGGTTACGGTTTTGATAAGGTTTTCCTTCAGGAAGTAATGGTGCCTCATTGGGAGCGCGGCGCTAAAGAGCAGGGCTACATCATCGACGGGAATAAAAAGATCCCTGTGCCGATATGCGCTTTGGGTATGGCTGTGGCTACACCTGCTGCCGGCATTACCGCCAGCGTAATTGAGGTTAAAAGCCTGGCTGAGGTAGAGCAACTGGGCGAAAGCGTGATCAAAGGTAAGATCGTATTCTATAACCGCCCTTTCGATAATCGTTTTATCGAGACCAGCGGCGCTTACGGCGGCGCGGGCGACCAGCGTAGGTCGGGTCCGTCGGTGGCGGCCAAGTATGGCGCGGTTGGCGTGATCGTACGTTCGCTGACGGCCGCTAACGATGATTATCCGCATACCGGAACTACCCAATATAGCGACGATGCACCGAAGATCCCGGCGGCGGCCATATCAACCAAAGCTGCCGATAAGCTGAGCGCCATGCTGAAGTTGCGCAAATTCCCGCAGGCGAAATTCTTTTTTAAACAAAGTTGCAGGATGTTGCCCGATGCCAAATCGTACAACGTGGTTGGCGAGATCACCGGCACCGAGAACCCTAATAAATTCATCACCGTTGGTGGTCACCTGGATTCGTGGGATCTGGCCGAGGGCGCGCATGATGATGGCACGGGCGTAATGCAATCGGTAGAGGTGCTGAGGATATTTAAGGCGATGGGCATCAAGCCTAAAAATTCTATCCGCGCAGTGTTATTCATGAACGAGGAGAACGGCACCAAAGGCGGCTTAAAATATGCCGAACTGGCCGCAGCTAATAAAGAGCAACACATTGCCGCCATAGAGACCGACGAAGGCGGTTTCACCCCGCGCGGATTCAGCTTCGAGGGTTTTAATGCTGCCCGCGTTAAAGAAATGAATACCCGCTTTAAAAAACTATTTGAACCTTACGAGGCCGACCGCTTGGTTAACGGCGGCGGCGGTGCAGATATTGGTCCGCTAAAGCAGACCCATCCGGGCGTGGCACTGATCGGTTTCCGCCCGGATTCGCAACGCTATTTTGATATCCATCATACCCCAAACGATGTTTTCGAGAACGTAAACAAGCGCGAGTTAGAATTGGGGGCGGCGGCCATAGCATCGTTAGTGTATTTGATAGATAAGGGTGGGATATAATTCTGCCGGTTAGTTTAACCACAAAGGGCACAGAGAGAAAAACACAAAGGACACAAAGCCTTGCATATCTGATACATGCAAAGCTTTGTGTCCTTTGTGTAAACCTTTGTCCTCTGTGGTTAAATAAATCTACTCCACCGCCTCCTGACGCAGGAACTGCTCTAACCTATCCAAATTCTCCTCGTTCTTTTCGGGCGCGAATTTTACGATCACCTCATATTCCCGCTGCTCGTGAAAAGCCATGGTCCAGTTGATTTGGGTTTTGCCGATCAGATCAACGAATCCCACATAAGTGCGGAACAGCGGGTGACTGTCCCTGTCCCAAACAATGCTTTTAAGCGGCACTATTTCCAGCCAATAAGCCTCGTTAGCGTAATTGCCTACGCCGTTCGGCCCGTGCATAGTATAACTCCAGCGTCCGCCGGGTTGATGATCAAAAACATGGAATGTATTGGTAAAGCCATTCGGCCCCCACCAAATGGGTAGCTGCTCGGGGTTTGTCCAGGCTTCGTAAACAGCTTCGATAGGGAAGTCGATAACCCGGGTGCTGAAGATCTGCCTCTCGGCGGTCTCTGTTAAAAAGTCTTGCAATTCGCTCATGAGTAAATGTTTAGGGGACCGATTGAGGTTCAAATTAGTTCCTGACAAAAGTAGCCATTCAGTTTAAGCAGGTGGGCTATTTTATCGCGGCAAAGCTGGTCGCCTTCTACGCGTAGTACGCGGTCGCAGTCGTCGAGGTCAAAATTGACCCGCGAACCGGGGAACAGCAGCGTCAGTTTTACGATCAGCACATTGGCCGTGCCGGGTTGTTGCACATCTGTTTTAAAAACTTCTACCATGTCAACTATTAAAAATGTACGGTTGGCCTGCCGGGGTATCATCTATTAGACGCACCCAGGCATTTATTATTTTTTGCAGCGCGGGCTTCTTCTCTTCAATATCGGCCATATTGTAAAACTTGGCTTCGCGGCGGTCTTTATGATCGGCTTCCAGCAAACCTGTGCTATCATTTATAGTAGTATTGGGCGGAAACACCATAATAAGGTGAACGAACTTTTGCTGCCGCAAATGAAATGCCGCCAGATCAAATTGATAGTAATAGCTTGGCGCGTTCCATTTAACGCGCTCGGCTATTTTGCTGTTGGTGCTCTTCAATATATCACGCAGCTCCTTTATCTCCGCTTTCAGCGGATGGTCCAGCGCAGCCATCAGCGCCTCGACTTTTTGCTCGTCCTTAGTAGCCATTACTTTTCAAGGATGGTTTTCAGGTTATTCAAGCTGGTCTGCATATCCTTGCGCAAAAGTTTGGGCAGGTTAAAGGCCACGTGCATCACCTTCATCATATAGGTGAGGTTTCCTGCGAAGGCCCAGATCACCTTAGTACTTTCGGGCGATAGCATGTGCAGTTCCATCCACGCATCCGAGGTATTCTTCATTGGTTTTTCAAAGCGTAATTGCCAATCAATGCGTTTGCCCTCGTCTATCGCGGTGATCTCCTGCTCGCCTTTGCCTACTTTGCTGTTGCCTTCCCAGGCCACTACACTGCCAACAGTGCCGTCGGTCCCGGTGTAGATACGCTTTACATTGGGATCCTGCATTACCCATTTATTGTATTCGCCCTGGGTACTTAGTAATTTCACGTAGTCAAAAACTACTTTAAAGGGTTTGTTGATCTGCACGTCGGCCGTGATCAAAGACACCGGCGACGTGAACGCCGCCCTGATCAGCACATAAAGTACGAACAGGACGATGATGTCGATAAGAATATATAATACTACCATGGCTATATCTTTAAACCGCCAGTACCGGATCCTTAGCGGCTACCCGTTTGCGGTAATAGATGTACGATACGATCAGGATCACAAAGAAAAGTCCCATTGGGGCAATCTTCTTGATCGGTTCACCTAAGGCCGCGAACGACCAGGTAGCGCCGATCAGGTCGAACGTAAAGCCGGCATAAACCCATTCTTTGATCTTGGGGAAACCCGGGATAAGCAGCGCGATACTGCCCAATATTTTAGCGATGCCGATGAATCGCCCGAAGTACTCGGGGTAATGCATCACCTTGGTTAAGGTGTATTGCGAGCCGGGGTCGTTCATAGCATTCATTACGCCACTGCTGCCCATCAGCATGATGAGTAGTACGGTGGCTATCCAGTATATGATATTGATCTTTTTCATGTTGTCTTAGAGTTTTAAGTACTTACGCGATGTTTTCGTTCTTTTTGTATTTATTCCAAAGGATGTAGATCACGATCAGATATACCAAAAAGATCACCGGGAATAACGTAGTACCGATGGGATCTTTGACCATAATGTGCGCGTGCGCTGCTCCGATGAAAGTAAACGCGATACCCGCAAATGCCCATTCTTTCAAGGTCGGGTAACGGTTTTGGATCAGGGCGATAATGGCCAGGATCTTCAGGATACCGAACAGCGGCATCAGATAAGTCGGGTAGCCGATATGGTTGAGCGCTTCAACACCTTGCTTTTGCATGGTGATGCCGCCGATCCCATCCACTGCCAAAAACAGGCAGAGGATAACCAGCAGTACCCAGTAAAGATTTTTGATTGCTTTAGGTGACATGTTATGTAGTTTTAGTTTGTGTGATGTGTGTTGATGTTTATTGAGCGGCGGCCCCGTCGTAGTTCAACATCCACTCAATGCCGAATTTGTCTACCACGTCTCCAAAAAGTTCTGCCCAAAAGGTTTTCTCTAAGGGCATCACCACGCGTCCGCCTTCGGCTAATTTATCAAAAAAATTGCGGGCATCCTCAGCGCTGCTGCAAGCTATCGCCATAGATATATTATTACCCTTTTGGTATCCCGGAGGGCCGGTCATATCCGTACCCATCAATACGATAGGGCCATTCACTAATGACGAATGGTAGATCGCGGCCGGGTCGCCTTTGTGGTATGGCTCCATCGGTGACCCACCCACTTGGTTCAGGATCAGTTCGCCGCCAAAAATGTCTTTGTAAAATGTCATCGCTTCGCGGCACCGGCCGTCAAAATTGATGTAAGGGTTGATCGTGCTCATGTTTTTTTTGTTTGGTTTATAAAGTGATATCAATTGCAAGTCCGGCATCTACGTCGGGTTTCATCAGCACCATACACAGCAATTCGGTATGGCTTTTATACCATTCTATGCAATGTGCCGATCCGGCCAGGCGCTTATCAGCCACTAGCCGGTTGAAGATACTCATTATCATCATCTCGTTGCTTTGCCAGTTCAATAATGTTTCGCCCAAGTAATTGCCCCGCTCAATGGTGAAAGTTGGAAAGCCTAATTCAGCACCTTCGCCATCAAAACTTTCGGTGGCGGCGGCACGGTAGCGTATCATTCCTTTATAAGGATTTGATATGCCGAACACCTGCCTGTCCTCCATATTTATCTTGTGGGACAATGTGTCAAAAGCACCTTTTATACCCTTGGGGAAAGACGTCGCCTCCTCGCATACCACCTTCACATCCTGCTGTAATCTATACGTCTGCATCCGTTTTAATTAATTGAACAATACAAACTTAGAGCAAAACACCCGCAAAAAAAGGGTGCAAATACGGCAATGCAGGGTGTTAAATGCGACAATTGTTTTCTACATTAGCAATACTTATGAAACATGTATCGATACTGGTCCCACTGGGCCATACCAGCATGCCGAATATCGACGGCAGCCACCAGATCCTATCCCAAGTGAACGACCTGTTGGCCATGCATGGCCGCGGACCATTATTCGATATCCAATTGGTGGGACTGACTAAACCTACTGTACAACGCAATGGCCGTTTCACCATCGAGCCGGATGTATTGATAGGCGATGTAGCCAAGACCGACCTGGTGATCATCCCCGCCATGCACGGCGATATTATGGCAGCCGTAGCGCAGAACGAGGACTTTGCCCCGTGGTTGATAAAGCAGTATGAGCAAGGTGCCGAACTGGCCAGCCTTTGCGTTGGAGCGTTCTTGTTAGCCACCACCGGCCTATTGGACGGCAAGCAAGCCGCCACCCATTGGGTAATGGCCGACGCTTTTAAACAAGCATTTCCAAAAGTTGACCTGGTAGATGATAAGATCATGACCGAAGAGGATGGCCTGTACACCAGCGGAGGTGCATACTCGTACCTTAACCTATTGGTCTATTTGGTGGAGAAACATGCCGGCCGCGAACTGGCCATTATGATATCTAAAACCTTTATGATCGATATCGACCGCATCAGCCAGTCGCCGTTCATCATCTTTCAGGGACAAAAAGCGCATGACGACGAGCCGGTAAAAAAAGCGCAGGAATACATCGAAAGTAATTTTGCCGATAAGATCACTGTAGACCAATTGGCCGATATGCTGGCCCTTGGCCGCCGTAGTTTGGAGCGCCGGTTTAAAAGCGCCACTAAAAATACCGTGAGCGAATACATACAACGCGTAAAGATAGAAGCTGCCAAAAAAAGCTTCGAGAACAGCCGTAAGAATATTAACGAAGTAATGTATGATGTAGGTTATTCGGATACTAAGGCCTTCCGTACCATATTTAAAAAGATTACCGGGCTATCACCGATAGATTATAGGAATAAGTACAGAAAGGATATGGCGGCTTGATCAGTAAGCAGTTTTTAATTTGCATGGGGCAGAATGACAAATGGCATATCCATAAACGACAAAAGTCCGGAAGCGTTCCGGACTTTTGTCGTTTATGAAATGGAGTGACTGCCTACTGCAAACTCCATACTGCCAAAACCTTAAAACGGTCTCGGCGGGGCCGGTGGCTGCGGAGGTAGTTTTATTTTCGGCAATTTTAATGCAGGTCTTCTCGGCGCCGGTGGCCTACGCGGAGACTTTGGTCTTGGCGGAGACTTCAACTTTGGCAATTTAGGACGCGGCGGTGGCGGCGGCAACTGGATAGCGTTATCGGCTACGGCCACCTCTTTGGCCTCGGTTATTGCCGGGGTGGCCATGGCGGCCAGCAGCAGGGCTATGGTCACTATTTTTAACTTCTTCATTTTTTATAAGTTTTATGTTGAACTGATGTACAACTTGTTAGTTAGCAAAATGTTTGCCGATCAGTTTGACTCGCCAAAACACATTTTGTTTAAATTTGCCCCGTGAGCGAAAAAACCATCCTTAAACTGCAACTACCTACCGACCCGCTTTGGGTAAAGAACGTGGTAGAAAGCAATATTGAAGAACTACTGACCGACCATGCTTTCTGCGAGCAAAAGGCGGCTACCAATGCCATTACTATTATTGTACAAAACCCCAATCTGTCGGATGTGGTGCAGGAAATGGCCTTATTGGTACAGGAAGAGATGGATCATTTTAAGCGCGTTCACGACATCATACTCGAGCGTGGTTTTGTATTGGGCCGCGAGCGACGCGACAATTATGTGAACGAGTTGCGCAAATTTATACTAGTAGGCGGCGGCCGCGAAGCGCAGCTGGTAGATAAGCTATTATTTTCGGCAATGATAGAGGCCCGTAGTTGCGAGCGGTTTAAAGTACTGTCCGAAAATATAAACGATGAGCAGCTTTCTGTATTCTATCACGAACTGATGATCAGCGAAGCGACGCACTACTCTATGTTCATCCGCCTGGCTAAAAAACACGCCGGCGATGTTGACGTAGATAAACGCTGGGCCGAGTTTTTAGCCTACGAAGCTAAAGTGGTAGCCAACTACGGCAAAAGCGAAACGATACACGGGTAGATCGAGGTGAAAGGATAAAGGTAAAAGGCGAAAGGTCAGCATCAATGCCAAAACCTCTTACCGTTATTCTTTTTTGAGTTTAACTTGTCATCAAAAAAACCTTTAACCTTTAGCCTCTAACCTTTAACCTTCTGCTTATATTTATACCCATGAAAAAGCTATTATTCCTTTGCCTGCCGGTGGCTTTGTTATATGCCTGTGGCGATAAGGCCCACAAAACCGATATCGAGTTTGATAAGTCGACCGAAGGCCTGCATATCCTGAAGGTTAAGGATACTTTCAACGTTTACAAAGGTTCGTACTTTGTGCTGACCGACGTTAAGAACGACACCAAGGATACGATAGAAAGCGTGACAGTAGATGTAAATTATGTAGATCAGGAAGGCGACATCGTAGCTCAATCCAATTCGGTTACGTCTAAACCAATGTTGCCCGGCGAGACGGTTACTGTAGAAAATAAATACGATTTCGGCACGTCTGAGAATGACCGCCCATACAAGATACAGGTAAAGGCGAAAAGCATGTTTTAGCCCCCTAACCCCTAAAGGGGGAATAGAAAAAAGGGAGGTTGTCATATAATTAAAACCCGGGAGCAAAGAGTTCCGGAAAAGCCACCGGTCAGGTGTAAAAGCCTGACCGGATAAACATCAAACTCCCCCTTTAGGGGGTTGGGGGGTTAATGGAAGATACATTTACTAAAAAGCACCTAAGTCATTTTTATAAAGAGGTATCGTTTTTTTTGATACCCTATTTGGTTCTGCTGGCCGGATGCCTTACAATTAAGGTGATCTACACTCGCGAGGAAATATATTTCTTCATTAATAAGTTACATACGCCGTGGGGTGACAAAGTATTCCCATTCTTTACCTTTTTGGGCGACGGTGTAGCTCTTGTGGTTTTCGCCCTTATCATTGGTCTCTTCAGCTATCGTCGCAGCTTTTTATTGCTGACCGGATATTTTATGACGGCCATAGTAGCCCAGATACTGAAATTCATTTTTGACATGCCCCGCCCCTACCTGTATTTTGAGACGATGCGTGGCAGTATCCATTATGTAGAAGGTATCACTATGCTCAGTGCCCACAGCTTTCCTTCCGGGCATACTACCACTGCCTTTTCGGCCTGTATCACAATGGCTTATATTTTCCGAAAGAACTATTTAGATGTACTGACTCTGATCCTTGCCGCATGCATCGGGTACTCAAGGATGTACCTAAGCCAGCATTTTTTTGAGGACGTTATGGCTGGTTCGGCCATTGGCGTATTCGTGACCATGTTTTGGCTATACTGGCTGGATAATAAGGAGTTTTTGTATAAAGGTGCCTGGAGAGGGGGGCTGTTGAAGAAGGCGGAGTGAGGAAAAATTCAGATATTTTTACTAAAAATTTTAGAATATCAAATATTCTTCTTACCTTTACATCGTTCCGCTCGTTCGAGCTGGGATACACCAAAACAAACAATTTTCTTTAAACCGATGCTTGCCTTAAAGGCATAGCCATCATGTTTTTTTCATTTTGGGTATTTATATTTACCCTATCAGCCATTAAAAACATCATCATGAAAACACTGACCTACCTCGCCGCTGTGCTTATGGTCACGGGACTGCTTGCGTCCTGCGATCACAAAAAGACCGTCCTATCCACTTACGACCCTAACAAGATCATCGTCCGTAACAACGGGGTCGAGATTGCCTACACCGATACCGGCATGCGGAGCGATACAGCTTTGCTATTCGTACATGGTTGGGCCATCAATAAAAGTTACTGGCAAGATCAGCGCGCCTTCTTTGAGAAAAATTACCGTGTGATAGCTATGGATCTGCCGGGCTTTGGCGAGTCGGGTAAAGACCGTAACGCCTGGGATACCAAAACCTTTGCAAGCGACGTGGATTCGGTGATCAGTGCATTGAAATTGAAGAAAGTAGTATTGGTAGGGCATTCTATGTCGGGCGATATTGTGTTGCAGGCGGCTGTAGATAATCCCGACAAAGTGATCGGATTAGTTGGTGTAGACAATTTCCAAAGCCCGGGTTATGTGCAGACCCCTAAAGACAAAAAGGACTATGCCGATGCTATGGCGCAGATGAAGAAACATTTCAGGAGTTTCGCCACGCAATATTTTAACGAAGCGCTTTTTAGCCCGACAACTGATACCGCTGTACGCAAACGTATATTAGCCGATGTGGCCAAAGTTGATACCGTGATCGCGACAGCATCGATGGAGAACAGTAATGATTTTGATGAGATAGATAAACTGAAGGTAGCCAACCAAAAACTATTCCTGATCAATAGCGACAGGCAACTTGTCGATACCACGCACATGGCCAAAAACAAGATCCCGTTCAAGATCTATTATGTGCATGGCAGCGGGCATTACCCCATGATAGAACACCCTACTCAGTTTAACGAGTATCTGCGTTTAGTAATGGCCGAAATAGCCAGCAAGAAAAAGTAAGGGATCTGTTTACGATGCAATAATGTGCGCGTTAGGCTTTACCTCCATAGCGCGCACTTTGGTAGCTATCGACGCGGCATCATAACCGCACTCAGCCCAAAGTTCGGGTTGCTCGCCATGCTCCACCACCGTGTTCGGGATGCCTAAACGGGCCACTTGTGCCTGATAGTTATTATCGGCCATAAACTCCAGCACAGCGCTGCCCATACCGCCTTCAATACAGCCATCCTCTACGGTGATCACCTTTTTGTACTTGTTGAACACTTCGTGCAGCAGGGCTTCATCTAAAGGCTTCACAAAGCGCAGATCGAAATGTGCCGGGTAAATACCTTCGGCATTTAGTTGTGAGATAGCCTTGACTGCCTCGTTACCGATCGGACCAATGGTTAAGATAGCCAATTCCTCACCATCGCATATCTTGCGTCCTTTACCAACCGGGATAGCTTTAAAAGGGCGTTTCCAATCCACCATCACCCCATTACCGCGCGGGTAACGGATAACGAACGGACCGGCATCATCCAACTGAGCGGTGTACATCAGGTTGCGTAACTCTTCCTCGTTCATGGGCGATGATACCACCATGTTAGGGATACAACGCATGTAAGCCAAATCGTAGGCGCCGTGATGGGTGCCACCGTCGGCACCGGCTAAACCGGCACGGTCAAGGCAAAATACCACGTTCAGTTTTTGGATGGCTACATCGTGGATGACCTGATCATACGCCCGCTGCATAAAGCTGGAGTAGATATTGCAGAACGGCATTAAGCCTTGTGTGGCCAATCCGGCCGAGAAGGTAACAGCATGTTGCTCGGCAATGCCCACATCAAAAGCGCGGTTAGGCATGGCCTTCATCATCAGGTTAAGCGAACTGCCCGATGGCATAGCCGGGGTAATACCCATGATCTTGGAGTTCTGCTCGGCCAATTCAATAATGGTATGGCCAAAAACGTCCTGGTATTTTGGTGGCTGTGGTTTTTCGTAAACCACTTTTTTGATCTCGCCGGTGATCTTATCGAACAAGCCGGGAGCATGCCATTTGGTCTGGTCTTTTTCGGCCAGCGCGTAGCCTTTACCTTTCACGGTAACGCAATGCAGCAATTTAGGGCCGGGGATATCTTTCAGGTCGTTAAGCACTTTTACCAAATGCTTAACATCATGCCCATCTATCGGGCCAAAGTAGCGGAACTTCAGTGCTTCAAAGAAATTGCTCTGTTTAAGCAGGGTTCCTTTGATGCTCTTTTCTATCTTTTTGGCAATGTTAAAAGCATCCGGGCCAACGCTCGAAAGCTTGTTCAGCACATAAGCGATATCGTCCCTAAAACGGTTGTACGATTTAGAAGTGGTGATATCGGCCAGGTACTCTTTCAGCGCGCCAACGTTAGGGTCGATAGATATCTTATTGTCGTTAAGGATAACGATCAGGTTGCTGTTCTCTATACCGGCATGGTTCAAAGCTTCAAAGGCCATACCCGCGCCCATAGATCCATCGCCTATTACGGCCACGTGCTGGCGGTCAGTCTCGCCTTTGTATTGCGATGCTACGGCCATACCCAAAGCGGCGGAAATGGAAGTTGAGGAGTGGCCGACACCAAAGGTATCGTAAATACTTTCGGACCGTTTTGGGAAACCGCTGATACCACCATGGATACGGTTGGTATGGAATGTATCGCGCCTGCCGGTCAGGATCTTGTGGCCGTAAGCCTGGTGCCCAACGTCCCACACTAACTGATCGTAAGGGGTATTTAAAACGTAATGCAGGGCAACGGTAAGCTCAACCACGCCCAGGCTGGCGGCAAAGTGGCCACCATTTACCGACACCACATCAATGATATACTGGCGCAGCTCTTGGCTAATTTGCTCAAGATCGTCCTCACTAAATCGCTTTAAGTCAGACGGATGATCAATTTGTTGTAAAAGTGTGCCAGCTGGTACCTGCATCGTTAATTAGATCGGGGTATTTAACTGGCAAAGTACGGCAAATATTATTTAAAAGTAATGGACTTGTAGGTTAAATATTGTTAAGCTGTGATTATTTATAAGCATTTTAAATTCAATACCCTATTTTTGAATCGGATGGAAACACAAGAAAGCTTCGAGATAAAGCTGCCCCAATTTGAAGGGCCTTTTGACCTGTTGCTATTCTTTATCGAGCGTGACGAGCTGGATATACATGATATCTCGATCACTAACATCACCAACGATTTCCTCGACTATCTGCACCAAATGTCGGCCCTGAACATGGAGGTGGCCAGCGAATTCATCTTTGTGGCCGCCACGCTGATGCGCATTAAAGCTAAAATGCTGCTCCCCCGCTACGAGGCCGATGCCGAAGGCAACGAAGTGGACCTGAAAGAGGAACTGATACGCAAACTGGTAGAGTACAAAAAGATCAAGCAAGCTTGCGAGGAGCTGCGCCCTTACGAAGAAGAGCGCATGAAGCAGGAAAAACGCGGCAACATCAAATACGATCTGGAGCAGGTAGAAAAGGTAAGTACGCCGGGCGAGGAGCTATCATCGGTAACGCTATACAAACTCATGCTCACCTACGAGCGGCTGAACAAACGCTGGCTAACCCGTACCGAAGAGGTAACGCACACCGTGGTGCAATACCCTTACACCATCGAGCGGCAAAAGAAAGCCATTGCCGATCTGCTCTCCATCAACAGTCGGTTAGATTTTAAGTCGATCGCCGGGAACTCGGAGAACAAGGTACACTTTGTTTACAACTTCCTTGCCGTGCTGGAAATGCTGCAGCAGGAGTTATTGAATATCCAGATAGGGTTGGGCTTTAATAACTTTTGGGTGGAGATGAGGGGGAAGTAGAGTCAGGGATCAAGACGTTTTTCTCATGAGTAGTTATCTCATAATAAAACAGATCATCCTTATAGGTAATTTTCTTATTTCCTGATTCTTGACTCTATATTCTTGTTTCTCTTCTCGGATCAAAAACTTACCTTAGCCCCGAATTTCGAACAGACCATGAAAAGAGACAAGATCATATTTGAATTATTGGACGAAGAACAGAATCGCCAGGAAGAAGGCCTGGAGCTGATCGCGTCGGAAAACTTTGTGAGCAAGCAAGTTATGGAGGCTGCCGGCTCGGTTGCTACCAATAAATATGCCGAAGGCCTGCCGGGCAAACGTTATTATGGCGGCTGTCAAATTGTTGACGAGATAGAGACCATCGCGATCGAACGTGCTAAACAATTGTTCAATGCCGAGTGGGTTAACGTTCAGCCACACTCAGGTGCGCAGGCTAACGCTGCTGTAATGCTGGCCTGTTTACAACCGGGCGATAAAATATTAGGTTTCGACCTGTCGCATGGCGGTCACTTGACCCACGGTTCTCCGGTAAATTTTTCAGGTAAATTATACGAGCCTCATTTTTACGGTGTGGTTAAAGAGACCGGCCGTATAGATTATGAATTGTTAGAGAAAGTCGCTTTAGAGCAAAAACCAAAGATGATCATCTGTGGTGCTTCGGCTTATTCTCGTGATTGGGATTACGAATTCATTCGCCGTGTGGCTGATAAAGTTGGCGCATTGGTATTGGCTGATATTTCTCACCCGGCCGGATTGATCGCCCGTGGTTTGTTAGCCGATCCGCTTCCGCATTGCCATATCGTTACTACCACTACCCACAAAACATTGCGTGGCCCGCGTGGTGGGATGATCATGCTGGGTAAAGATTTTGAGAACCCGTGGGGACATAAAACACCTAAAGGCGAGGTAAGGATGATGTCGTCGTTGTTAGACATGGCGGTATTCCCGGGTACGCAAGGTGGTCCGTTAGAGCATATTATCGCGGCTAAAGCTATAGCGTTCGGCGAGGCTTTGAGCGATAGCTACATGAAATACATTTTACAGGTGAAACTAAATGGCGAAGCTATGGCTAAGGCATTAGTAGAGAAGGGTTACGACATCGTTTCGGGCGGAACTGACAACCACCTGATCCTGATCGACCTGCGTAACAAGAACATCACCGGTAAAGCTGCCGAGAACGCCTTAGTATTGGCCGATATTACCGTGAACAAGAACATGGTGCCTTACGATGATAAGTCGCCATTTGTAACCTCGGGTATCCGCGTTGGTACGGCTGCCGTGACCACCCGCGGCATGAAGGAAAAACAAATGGCACAGATAGTTGACCTGATAGACGCGGTATTAAATGCGCCTGAGGATGAACATTCTTTAAAGAAAATACGTAAAAGTGTACACGCGTTAACAGAGAAGTTCCCGCTGTACAAAGACAAATAAGTGACCGTTGATATCCCTATTCCAGAAAACGAGGCCGAAAGGCTTCAGGCGCTAAGATCTTATCGGATCTTAGATACCGTTCCGGAACAGGCTTATGATGATATTACCCGCCTGGCATCGTATATATGCCAAGCCCCTATCGCCCTCATCACCCTTATTGATGAGGACCGCGAGTTTGCAAAAGCTAAGATTGGCATGGAGCACAATGGTAGTGCCCGTGCCGATTCTTTTTGCCGCTACACCATCATGGACAATACCTTGATGGAAGTACCCGATACCCTTACCGATCCTAAATTTAGCGACCACGACGCCGTTACCGGCGAGCTTGGCATCCGTTTTTACGCCGGTGCACCGCTGATCGATAATGATGGCCACCGTTTAGGTGCCCTTTGTGTGATCGATAACAAACCCCGCACTTTAAGCGCCGAACAGCGCGATGCATTACAAATACTGGCCCGCGAGGTCATCTCGCACCTTACCATCCGTAAGCAAAAAATGGCGCTGGAGGAAACGGTTGTTCGCCATACCGAGTTCTTTAACCTTTTCAATAACTCGCCCGATATCCATTGCATTATTGATGCTGATGCCAATATCGAGCTGATCAACGATGCTGTTAAACCGATCTTAGGTTACGAACCTCACGAAGCCATCGGCATGCCGGTATGGAAATTCTTCAACAGCCATATTGATCTTAACAAGCTGCAACAGCTGATAGATGACCCGATCAAATATCCATCGACCGAAATAGAGTCCGAAATAGCATCACGTCAGGGCGATATCCGCTGGGTATGCTGGTCGGTAAGTATCAAAAATGGCAAGTGGTACACCAGTGGCCGCGATATCACCTATCAAAAAAAGCTGACCGCCGAACTGGAAGAGCTATCCTTAGTGGCCAACAAGATCACCAACGGTGTGGCTATCATGGATGCCAACGACCATTCAATGTGGGTAAACCCGGCGTTCACTAATATCACAGGCTACAACCTGAAGGAAGTTCGCGGCAAACAGCTTGCCGATGTGCTGCGTGGCGATTACGACGACCCGAACATTCGCCAAAAGATCGCCGAGGGTATGCGGAACAAGCAAGCCTTCAAGATCCAGCTGCAGGTTTTCACTAAAGATGGCAAACAGATCTGGCTATCGGTAGCCAATAACATTATTTTAGACGACGACGGCAATATCCAAAAGATCATCAAAGTGATCACCGACATTACCGCCCGCAAACATGCCGAGCACGACCGTAACATCCTCACCTTTGCGGTGCAAAAATCTACCAGCGGTTTCCTTGTGCGCGACAAGGATGCCAAGGTAACTTGGATGAACGATGCCTTTGAGCAGATGCTGGGCTACTCGTTAGATGATATCAAAGGCAAGGCATTCGGCTCGCTATTACTTGGCGAAGAAACCGACATGTCGGTTTTTGAGCAGGCAGTTGAACAACACCGTCAGAAAAGGTCGTACGAGATCGAGATCAAGGTTTATAAAAAAGACCGCACACCTATCTGGGTATATCTGTCCAACAGTCCGTTGTTGAACGCCGACGGCGAAGTTGAACGCCAGGTAAGCGTAGTGGTCGATATCACCGCCCGCAAAGCGGCCGAACAGCAAATGGCGATGCTAAGCCTCGTAGCCAGCAATACTACCAGCGGTGTAGTGATCAACGATAGCCAGGGCAAGGTAGAGTGGGTAAACAACGCATTTACCACTGTTACCGGATATGATATTACCGATGTAAAAGACCGCCACCTTGGCGATGTGATCAAAGGCGAAATGACGGATGTCAGCATCATCCAAAAAGCACGCGAACTATCTAAAAACAAGCAATCTTTTGAGGTTGACCTACTGGTTTACCGTAAGGACGGGCAGCCACTTTGGATATCGGTCATCAACTCGGTGATCGTTGGTGGCAATGGCAAGGTGGAGAAATATATTGAGGTGGTCATTGATATCACCGCTAAAAAGAAGATCGAACTTGAACTGATAGCGGCTAAGGAAGAGGCATTACAATTAGGTAGGGCCAAGGAAATGTTCATGTCGGTAATGAGCCACGAGATACGCACCCCATTGAATGCGGTTATCGGTATATCCAACTTATTGCTAAAGGATGAATTATTGCCTGCGCAAAAAGGCAATCTGGATGTATTGAAATTCTCGGCCGATAACCTGATGAGCCTGATCAACGATGTGCTGGACTTTACCAAGATAGAGACCGGCAACGTGGAGCTGGAGAAAGCCCCGGTCAACATCCGCTCCATCATACAAGGTGTATCGTCGACGATCCAATTTAAGGCGAACGAAAAGAACATTTTTGTTAAGCAAGACGTTGACCATACCATCCCGGACGTGATCATTGGCGACAGCGCCCGTTTAGTTCAGATACTGCTTAACCTGGCCGGTAACGCGGTAAAGTTTACCGAAAAGGGCGGCGTAACCATCAGTTTAAGCGTAGTTGAGCAGACCCAAACCAAGGTTAGGATACGTTTTGGCGTGACGGATACCGGAATTGGTATAGCACATGACAAAATAAATACGATATTTGAGCAATGGAAGCAAGCCGACGCGGATACTACCCGCAAATACGGCGGTACCGGCCTTGGTCTTGCTATCAGTAAACGTTTGGTCACCCTGCATGGATCCCGCATTAATGTGGATAGTGTGCCCGGACAAGGATCTACATTTTGGTTCACTATCTCGTTTAAAAAAGGGACCGAGCCAACTACCAGTAAAAACATCAAAGTGGAAGAAACGCTAAAATTACATGCCCTTGTGGTAGATGACAATCAGATAAACAGGTTGTTGCTAAGTAAGGTCCTGAAAAAATGGGGCGCTACTGCCGATTTTGCCGAAGACGGCCTGCAAGCCGTACAAATGATCCAGGACAATCAAAATTACGATGTGGTGTTAATGGATATTCACATGCCCGAGATGGGTGGCTTGGAAGCTACCGAAGTCGTACGTTCAAATCCGGGATCATATTTTCAGCAATTGCCTATTGTTGCCCTTACCGCTTCTATGCTGACCGATCAAATGGACGAGATCAGTAACGCCGGCATGAATGATTATGTAATGAAGCCTTTTGACCCAAAAGCTTTGTTCGAGAAGTTGAGCTTATATCAGAAGCAATAAAAAAAAGCAGGTCTACCCTTCACTGTAAACCTGCCTTAACCAATTAACTAAATACTTTATACCTGTTTTACGTTAGGTTAAGGCAAAAGGTTCTCTGTTTCAGTAAATTAAATTTCAAATTAGTTTATTGTCATTTCTTTAGGCATCAAACATGACCAACTCCGTCTGAATATTTTTTTCATCGATGCGGACGATCCTGTAACCGAACTTGCCATTGTCTTTCTCTATCCCTCCGGCCTCCTTAGCGATCTGGTATGATGCCGCAGGCGTTACATATTGCGTGATGTTACCTACTTGCTGCATATCATCCATATGGTAATGTCCGCAGAAAATAGTGACCGGCCCCAGATTGCTAAGTAACGCTTTCTTCACCTGATCGCGACCGTGCAAAGGATATTTCCTATCGATTGGTGTATCTATACCCAATACCGGGTGATGGATGTATAACAGGATCGGTCTGTCGGTATTGATCTGTTGAGTTAACCATTGCAATTGGGCATCACTCACATGCTCACTGCTGGTATCCATAAAGACCTGTTTGTAACCATCTTCTTCGAGCGCGTAATACAGCTCCTCGTTGCCATCGCTATGCCCGTCAAAATATCGTTCGGCATCATCAACATCGTCGTGGTTGCCAACCACGTATCTGAAACTAAAATGCTTAACTGTATTAAAGAACCAGGAATAGGAAGTTGGCGCGCCAATATCACCCCCGAAAACCACGTCATGGATGCCCCGAGCTGCCACATCTTTTAGGATGCGGCGCCAGTTACGTTCCGTATTCACCCCAAGGTCTTCTAACAGGCCTTCATCAAGATGGATATCGGTGATATGGGCGATGGTTCTCATTTTTTATTTTAAGAGAGATGAGGTATAATGTATTTCAAATTAATATTAGTTTCTATCCACAACACATCCAATTCAAAACTTCGGTATAAAATAACAACATCAGGGATATTGGCTACCAGATCAGAAAGATAATGACTTGACCTGCATTGATCAAAAAGTTCTTGCTCATTAGCTATCTCTGCTAAAAAAACTACAGCTGGGTATTCATAACATTCCCATAATTCA
Organism: Mucilaginibacter myungsuensis; assembly: GCF_015222005.1. Taxonomy (GTDB): domain Bacteria; phylum Bacteroidota; class Bacteroidia; order Sphingobacteriales; family Sphingobacteriaceae; genus Mucilaginibacter; species Mucilaginibacter myungsuensis. The sequence continues at coordinate 26,472 of NZ_JADFFL010000009.1, forward strand.
GACAATTGACGCCTGTTAAAAAGAAAAACGACTTCTTTTAATGTGCCTAAAAGTTTATGTTGTTCATCGATCTCGATATGGTCAAAAAGACCGTCTGAAGTTTTTTCTATTTTATCTTCAGGTAACCATTCGCGATACCCCCAAAAATAACTTACCTCAAAAGTTTCGTTAAGAAATTTAAAGAGCCCATCCCATTTCAGATCGTTTATGTCAAGGTCTTTTGTAAGATCTTGAATAGAGCATTTGGCCCGTTCATGAATTCGGATATCTAAAGTTCTCATTCTTTACTTACTCTGCATAAGCAATGGTAGCAATGCTTAATTTTAGCCCCGGAATCGCTAACAACACATTAGCGCACGACTCTAAGGTGGCGCCGGTGGTCACTACATCATCAACCAACAGCACATGCTTATTGGTCAACGCGCTAACATCCTTAACGGCAAAAACCTCTTTCATGTTTGCCGACCGTTCAAAGCGGGTCTTATGAGTTTGCGTTTGGGTAGCCTTGGTGCGGATAAGATCATTAATAGACACTACCGTTCCCAAAGCTTCCGCGATGCCTTCAGCAAAATGCCGGCTTTGATTATAACCGCGTTTACGTAACCTGCTTTTATGCAAAGGGACAGGAATAACCGCATCGAAGTGTTTAAAATGCGTACTCTCAGCCATTCGCTGCCCGGCTAATGCGCCTAACTTATTACCGATCTGCGGCGCGTTGCGGTACTTTAACGAGTGTACCAATTGCTGCACCTTACCGCCCTTAGTAAAGTAGCATAAGGCATAAGCACCGTCAAGCTTTACCTTGCCCCAAAATTGTTTGGCTACGATGTTATCAGGCTGATGGTGGAAATCGGTATAAGGCAAGTTATAAAGACACTCGGTACAGATCAGATCCTCGTGCGCTACCAGGCTGTTATTGCAAGCATAACAAAGCTCGGGAAAGAGCAATGCCACAAAATCGGACCAGTACCTGCGGAGGAAGTTCATGGTTTGAAAATAGGGAAATTTCAGGTGAATTTTTAGCGGTCGTTTACCACTTATTAAAGCTCTTGCACTTTGCACTGCCATTACTTTCCCCTAATTTAGGGGAACACCACCGCCTCTGCCTTAGCATTAACTTTCATAAGGGGTAGCAAGCTTAGGTGGAAAACTATTCCAAACCCCATACTTCATTAATTGTTAGCTTTGCCAGTATGGGAACCACCGCAGCGGATTTTTTGATCGCATCCGAAGAAAAAGCCTTTGATACCCGCCATCGTGCCATTATCAATAACAATATGGGCAAATACGGCGCGGCGGTAGAGCGGGGACTTTCACGTATAGCTAACCTGGAGAACGCCAAGCGCAAGGGCCACGTCATCAAGTGGCGGGTAATGGAGAACCTGGACAAGTTACTACCCGAATTCGAGAGCAATTTCATTCGCCGTGGTGGCAAGGTGATCTGGGCTAACGATGCCGAAGAAGCCCGTAAAGAGATCCTGAACATTATCCAAAAAGCTAACGCCAAAACCGTCATCAAATCCAAATCCATGGTGACGGAAGAATTGCATCTGAATGAGTTTTTGGAGCAAAATAATGTGGAGAGTTTGGAGAGTGATCTGGGCGAGTACATCGTTCAATTATTGGGTCAAAAGCCGTACCATATCGTCACCCCGGCCATGCACCTTAGTAAGGAAGACATTGCCAAATTATTTCACGAGAAATTTGACACGCCGATAGATGCCACACCCGAGCAACTGACCTTAAAAGCCCGCGAGTTGCTACGCGAAAAATATCTGCAGGCAGACGTCGGTATATCCGGTGCCAATTTTCTATTGGCCGATACCGGCAGCATTTGCCTGACAGAAAATGAAGGTAATGCCCGATTAAGCACCACCTTCCCCAAGATACATATTGCCATTGCGGGTATCGAGAAGATGATACCGAGCATGGCCGACCTGGACCTGTTCTGGCCTATGCTGGCTACGCATGGCACCGGGCAAAACCTGACCGTCTATAACAGCATCATCAGTGGTCCAAGGCAGGCTGATGAGACCGACGGGCCGGAAGAAATGTATGTGATCCTGCTGGATAACGGCCGCACTAACCTGCTGGCCCAAAAAGAGCAGCGAGAGGGCTTGTATTGCATCCGTTGCGGGGCTTGCCTGAATGCTTGTCCGGTTTATCAAAACATCGGCGGACACACTTATAATACCTCATACAGTGGTCCTATCGGCTCCATCATTACCCCGCATATGCGCGGGATGGAGGAGTTTAAACACTTGAGCAATGCATCAAGCCTGTGTGGCAAGTGCACCGAGGTTTGCCCGGTGAAGATAGAGATACACAAAATGCTATTGCTTAATCGCCGTGATGCGGTGAACGATGGTTTAACGCCGGCTGCCGAGCGTTGGGGCTGGAAATTTTGGAAAGCCGGCATGCTTAAACGCAGCAAGATGGACTTTTTTGGCGGCGGGATGAAGAACTGGTTTATGCGCAAGTTCTTTAAAAAGACCTGGGGGCATTTCCGCGAGATGCCGCAGGTGGCCGATAAGTCGTTTTCGGCGCAATGGAAAGAAAGACAAAAAAACAAGGATAAAGATAGCGAATGAGAAAAGTGATATTGAACCTGGCGGTTAGTTTGGACGGATATATAGAAGGCCCAAATGGCGAATATGATTGGTGTTTTGCCGATCAGGACTACGGCATGGAAGCTTTTTTTGAGTCGATAGACCTGATCTTTATGGGGCGGAAGTCGTACGATCTGATCAGCAATACCGGCGACATCAATGCCTTTCCGCAGGATAAATATGTCTTTTCGGACACTCTTGACGCTGAGATGAACCCGCTGGTGAGCATCATTCGCAAAGAAAATTTTCAGGAAAAAGTAAGGGCTATCAAAGAGCAGGACGGTGGCCACATTTGGCTGTTCGGCGGTGCCGAATTGATAGAAGCTTTTTTAGAACTGAATATGATAGACGAGTTTTTGTTATCCATCCACCCGATACTTTTGGGCAGCGGCAAACACCTGTTTAAAAAATTAAGCGATCGCGTTGAATTGATCCACACAGGCACACAAAGTTACGACAGTGGATTAGTGCAGGTACGCTATGTTTTAAAACCAAAATTTGATCTGAGCAAATTGGCAGGCACCAATATGCCAGACCTTTATTGATCTATCTGACCACCCTGCCCTTCCAGGCGTATTTACGGGTGTTACCCATCAGGCCGATATAGATGAAATAGATAATGTGTATCGGCCCAAGTATCACCAGCAGGGGAAGTAATGATAGCCGTTTAAAGAACTGCATGATCGGGAACAGGAATATCGCCTCGAATAGATATTTCAAACCCATTTGTATCAAAAACAGGTTAAAGAATCTGATATCATAGAAACCCAACAAGGCGTTGATCGGCAACGATAAATTGAATAGCCAAATGCCGATAGCCACGGCCGTTATCTTTTTATCCTTATACTTTACCGATTTAGATGCCCAGCGCCTGCGCTGCTGCAAAAAGCTGGACAGGTTTGGTTTGGCATGGGTATAAACCACAGCCTCGCGTTTCTTTAGGAAACCGATACTACCCGGGAACTTCGCCGCCACCTTTTGCAGCAACAACTCATCATCGCCTGATGCCAGGTCATCGATGCCGGTAAAGCCGCCCACCTCATGAAAAATATCTTTACGATAAGCCAAATTAGCGCCATTGCAGGTTGATGCCCTGCCCAAACCAATGAACGATGCGCCAAGACCGATAAGGTAACTGAACTCGAGCGTTTGCAATTTTTCAAACAAGGAATGCTCCTCAAAATAACTTACCGGCGATGATATCATATATTTACCCTCGGCCTCAAAATAACTTACAACGGATGACAACCATTGCGGGCCCATACGGCAGTCGGCATCGGTGGCTACCATCAGGTCGCCGGTAGATCGGGCAATGGCTTCGGCAATAGCTTTCTTTTTATAGGAGTTGAGCGCGGCATCGGCTTGCAGTTGCATCAGTTGCACACCACGATCGGCATAGCTACGGATAATATCAGCAGTGCTATCGGTAGAGTGGTCGTCAACAATGATGATCTCGGTCAGCTCGCGGGGATAATCCTGCGCCATCAGGTCATCGATGGTCTTGCGAATGTTATCTTCCTCGTCGCGCGCGGCGATCAGGATGGTCACCTTTGTTTTATACGGGCCACTGAAAATCTTAGGACCGCGTAAAGCCGCCCAGCCTTTGATCATGATGACCAATAACGACAGATAGAAACCGGTAAATAAGAAAGAAATAAAGCTATACGTCGTTATCAAAGAACTTGAGTTTAAATACAAATATAGAACCTAAAATAGCCGGAACGATCAAATTAATGAACCAGATAGAAGTAACCGCCGCCATTACAGCTATCTTTTGGTCGGTTACGTAGGCGAACAATGTGCCGGCGGTAATGTTTCGCACCCCCACATCCAATAGATCTAAAGATGGCAAGGCCGACTGTATAAAGAACAGGATGAATACCATCATAAAAATATCGTGCACTGGGATAGACGGAATCAGCAGATGAATGACCAGATAATACTGGAAAGAGAACACCGCGTAACGGGCAATACAATAGCCCATAATGCGCACCAATTCGGGAAACCTATAGCGGGCCATGATATCAAAGAAGCGATGGTATTTCCTCAGCCACTTAATGCTGTTGAGCAGCGACACCATCCACCTGATGTTGAAATAGAACAGCAACATCAACAGCATGAACATGAATACCAGTATCCATAACCCAAAGTAAAAGATCGGATCCAATTTAAGGAATGTCCAAACGAACCACATAAAGGCGGCTGCGCCCAGCACATTGGTCATTACGTTTTGGCCGAACGACCCTACCGCCATGGCAAACACCCCATGCACCCTTTTACGGGGCGAAAGGAACATTACCCGTCCTCCGTACTCACCAATACGATTTGGGGTAAGTATGGCCCAGCTTAAACCGCAAAAAACAGCTTCAATGGATTCCCACAGCGTCATAGGCTGTAGCCGTTGGGTGAGGTAACGCCATTTCCCTGACTCTAACACCCAGTTAATCAGCATCAACCCCACAACTACCGACATGGTGCTGATCACTAAAGTACGATCCATCCCGCTGATGATCTGCTGAAATTTGACCAGATCTTTGCGGTTACTCAACTTTTGATAGATATAAAAAGCAGTAAGCAGCAAAATGCCCGCTTTTATAGCATAGGTGAGTATTTTTTTATTAGATCTGTTCAGCACGGGTATGTTTAGGCAATGTTACGGAAAGTTAGCGTAGAAGTGGTCATTTTAAGCCAAACTGCTGAAACAGGACGGTTGTACTTTTGAAACAGAATGCAGCATCGGCAGGTAAGTGATCGTTTTTCCATATATGAAAGGGCGGGGTAGTAACAGATAACCGCCGAAATGCAGATCTGTTTGATTTAGCTTCCGTCAAAAATGAGACTAAGCTATAGCCCCTTAGTTAAGCCAGGATATCCCTGATATCATCCGCCGTCAAAGTCTTGATAAAACTTTCCTCGGTGGTGATCAGCGAGCGGGCTACACTTAGTTTACGCTGTTGCAAGGCCAGTATTTTCTCCTCTACCGAATCTTTGGTGATGAACTTATAAATGAACACATTTTTGGTCTGCCCGATGCGGTGCGTACGGTCAATGGCTTGCTGCTCGACCGCCGGGTTCCACCATGGGTCAAGGATGAAAACGTAGTCTGCCTCGGTCAAGTTCAAACCTACCCCACCTGCTTTGATAGAGATGAGGAATACTTTGGTCTTTTGGTCTTCCTGAAATTGCTTTACGATCTCGCCCCGGTTCTGCGTGCTGCCGTCCAGATAAGAATAAGGGATATGTTTATCTTCAAAATAGCGGCGGTAGATCTGCAACTGCTTCACAAATTGCGAAAAGATGAGCACCTTGTGGCCACCATCCAACACGTTACTCAACGTATGCACCACGTCTTCAAACTTGCCCGAATCGCCCTCATACTGCTCGTCTATCATAGACGGGTGATTAGCGATCTGGCGCAGCTTGATCAAGCCTTGTAGTACCTGCATTTGCGTCTGGGCAAAAGTGCCGTCCTCCAGGCTCTTTAGTAATTCGTTGCGGTATTCTGATTTTACCTCTTCGTAAACGGCCGACTGTTCCTCGCTCATTTGCGAATAGAACAGGTGTTCAGTCTTAGGCGGTAACTCGGTAGCCACCTGCTCTTTTGTACGGCGGAGGACGAAAGGTTTGATGATCGCTTGTAACTTGCGCGCCTTCTCCTCGTCCTTCTTCTTCTCTATCGGGGTAACAAATTCGTTCATAAAGAACTGTTGACTGCCCAATAACCCGGGGTTGATGAACGACATCTGCGTCCAAAGGTCATTAACCGAATTCTCGACCGGCGTACCACTTAGGATCAGCTTAAAGCGCGACTTTAATTGTTTGACCGCCTGATAGGATTTAGACGACGGGTTTTTGATGTTCTGGCTCTCATCCAAGATCACGTAATCAAAAAAGAAAGATTTGAACAACTCGATATCGATACGGCTGATGCCATAAGTGGTCACCACCACATCATAATTACCGAATACTCCCGGATCTTTATAACGGAACGCGCCGGTATGCACCATCATCCTAAGTTGCGGGGCAAACTTTTTGGCCTCGTTTATCCAGTTATAGATCAGCGATGTAGGCATGATCAGCAGCGATGTGCTTTTGCCTCCGGCAGCCTCGGTATCTTCTTTATTTTTTTGTAACAGGGCAAGTGTCTGTACGGTCTTGCCCAGACCCATGTCATCGGCCAAACAACCACCAAAATGGTATTCCCTTAAAAAATGGAACCAGTTATAGCCGGCCTGTTGGTAAGGGCGCAAACTGCCCTGAAAGTTGACCGGCATCGGCGCATCAGCAACCTCTTCAAAATTGTTCAGCTTTTGCAATTTGCGATCCATGGCAATTCCGGCCAACTCGCCTTCGTTGCTTAGTTCGGATAGCAAGCCGATGTGGTGTTTGCGGAGTTTTAACTCTGCGCCGTTCTCGGCAAAGTGCAACAGGTTGCCATATTGCGAGAACCATTGCTCGGGGATCACCGCTATCTCGCCCGATGGCAGCACGAATTCTTTTTTGCGATTAAGGATATGGTTACGCAGATCAATGAATGGGATCTTATACGGCCCAAAATGTACCACGGCATAAATATCGAACCAATCATTACCCTCGGTCACCTCCAGATCTATCTTATTACTGCCGAACAGGTAGCGTTTTTGTCCGTCGGGTTGGTCTATCTGGTAGCCTTTATCTGATAGTTGCTGATGATGTTGATTAAGCCAATCGAACACCGAAAAGCTTTGGTCGGTATCTGTAGTGTCGTTGGTCTTTACCTCCAGATTGTGGAACAGGCCCGACGTTATTTCTAAGCCCAAACTTTCTAATTCGGCCAGTCTGTTCTTCTCCCAACTTACCGAACGCTTAATGCGATGGAAAATATAACTATCCCCATCTTTATCCATCCTAACAGACACATGCCTGCCATCCCCGTAAGGGAAAACATAGCCGGCGTACTTAAAGCAGAGTTGTATCTGCGATGTACCGCCCGGGATATGTATCGGCTTTAGTATCGGTGTGGCCTCGTATTTTTCGGTGTTGATGGTAAAGCCCTCGGCATACACCGGATACTTTTCTATCAGCGGGATCACAAAACGCTCGAAGTAAGAATGCTCCGACGATCGGGGAATAGCGATGTAACGTTTATTCAGGAAAGGTAGCAGTTTTTTGCCCTCAATATCTTTATCAAAATAATACAGGGTATCATCCAGCATCATCCAGGCCGGGTGATTGCAAATGATCTCGGCATTTTTGAACATGAACTCGATACGGAGGCCCTGATATTTGATGGTAGGGAAATAGCGTATTTCTTGCTCGTCGCGCCTAAAGTGGAATAATACCGAGGCCGGCTCAGCAGCGATATGCAATTGCTTACCAGCCGGATAGCCCTCCTTACTCATCTGGTAGAGCTGTTTGTCCGGCAATAGGTTCAGCGCCTCTACCATTTTCTTTTCCATCTTAGGGCGGATGGCATCGTAAAGCTGGTCGTTAAATATCTTGCTAAAGAACTCGAACGGGCGGACCGGCTTTTTATAATAACGCTTAATAATTGCCCCCTGCTCTAGATCATCCAGTATCTTAATGAGTTTAAGATCCGACTCGTCAAGGCAATTAGCGAACTCCTTAGCGGTATTACTAAATAAACGCTGATGTGTTAATGAAAACTCTCCGTTGGGATTCAGCTGAACAATATGAGGCTCAATAACGTACGACAGATATTCATGCCGGGCAATGGCATAAATAATTTGGCAAGGCTTGCTGCTGTCTACGCGTAACATGTGGCTTCGTGGAAAAAATTTATTGAAGCTACATCAACAAAAAATCCAAACCTAAACAGAATTTATTTTAATAAAAAGCATTAACGGTTAAAAATTTGTTAACAACCAACGTTAATAATTAACAGTTTACCTTAGCGGTTTATCAATCGAACCGATGCCGCTCAAAATCATAGTCGGATTGGGCGGTGATGATGCGCTTTCGCCGGGCAATGTCTTCGTCAAGCGTGTGGTCATAGGTATGATCGGTAACCGACATATCGCGTTCTTTGTCCTTATCAGCATAATAAATATTGGCCTCCATGGTCTTAGCCATAGCCACATCGTAAGGCCCTTTCGGCGACATCAGCTTAACAAATACCGGCAAACACTCAAACAGGATGAAAAGGTAACCTATGAATGATATAGCCAAATAGGTATCCAGTTCGCGCTCCCCTTTATCATTATAACCTAACTGCCCTAAAGCCCAGTTACGGTCGGCAAAGCCGGCTATGGCGGTCAGGCTGTCCAATTGTTTTGGGGTGAAGAGTTTCAGGTCGTTCAAACCTTCGGCTTGCTTGCGGGTGGCCAAGTATTCGTCCATTTTACCAATATCGTCGGTAACGGTCTTTAGGCGGTTCTGCTTTTCTACAAGTACGGCTTCTTTTTGCTTGGCGTAAGTTCCGTAACCCGTAATGCCCGATGTTTGGTTGGTCTTATCGCCAAAAACCTCCTGATTTAGCTGGTAACGTGAGCGGTTGATGTCGCGTTCTAACGAGTCCTTTTCTTTTTTCAGGTCCTGGTTCTTGGTCATCTCCATCGAGTACTTTTGCTCGTAGGTCAGCTTCAGGGTGTCGATCTTGCGGTTCTGTGCTTTCGAATATGAAGTGCGTAGTTTTTGGCGGATCTCTTTATCAAAGATCTTCAGCTCCAATGGCCGCGATATCACGATACCGATCATAATAGCCAACAAAATACGGGGCGATGCCTGCAAGATCTGCTGGCTGGTAGTACCCTCTTTATTGATACTGGATACGATGTACCTATCCATATTAAAGATAGCCGTACCCCAAAGCAGACCGAACAAAATGGCAAAACCTACCGCGAAAGCACTACCGCTGAATACAAAATACATGGCATATCCGCCCGACAAAGCGGCGAACAGCGCGGTAAAAAAAATGGTGGCACCGATACCCACATATTTGTTATGCTCGATGGGGTATTTTTTAAGGGTATCTATATGGGCTCCTGAACAGAACCAGAAAAAGCGGGTAACTTTCTTCATCAAATTTCAATTATCTACATTGAAACGCCTTGAGATGGCGAATGTTACAAAATTACAGATAATTATGTGTGAAGTTGGAGTTGATCCCAGTGGGCTTTGTAGCAGAACAAAGACGGATAACGATAACTTATTTTATTTCAACGATCTTGCTGCTTTTATAAACCAGTTTGCCCACACCATCACTCTCGTTATAAGGAGGGGCGCATTTGTATTTTTTCACATGGATCACCCCTGCTTTAATAGCATCCAAAGAGTAGCAGAATTTAAAGGAGGGGAATTTCCCGGCCGCTTTCATGCCCGAGCCGATATTAAGGTAAATATAATGGCCATCGCCAATGATCATATTCCCGCCGCCTTTAGGAGTAAGAACATAAGAAACTATACAATCGGGCCTATTATCACCATTAATATCGCCGGTGATCGCAATTGGGGTATCCATCACCCCCTTTCCATCTTTTTCGATCGCGGCCCTTATCTTCTCAAACTGTTTTAGGGCCGCAACATCCGGAGCATCTTTTGGTTGATGCGGTGTATAGGACAAAGCAAACAGCGATAATAAAGCGATCTTTAAGCTAAGCATGGGTCGTATGGTTTTAATTACTAATTGATCATCGGTAGATGGAATGTCATCAACGCATGGTCTTCCTTAAATAACAAATATTGTTCATAACAGTTTATATTAATAGTTTTACCTTTGGAACATCTTACCATTCAACACCATGAAAGAAATATCAGTACAAGAATTAAAAGAGAAAATAGACGGCGGCGAAGATTTTCAATTGATAGATGTTCGCGAGGATTTTGAGTACGAAATGTCTAACCTGAACGGCGAACTGATCCCGCTGGGCGGCATACTGATAGAGACCGACAAAATATCAAAAGACAAACCCGTGGTAGTAATGTGCCGCAGTGGCAAACGCAGCGGCGTGGCTGTAATGCAGTTAGAGGCACAAGGCTTTACTAATTTATACAACCTGCAGGGTGGCATCACCGCCTGGGCGCAAGAGATAGACCCAAGCATACAAGTGTACTAAGCTATGGCGTTAAAATTGTTTATGAACGTGCTGTACACAATAGGCATTTTTGTGTGCTGCGCGGTTGTATATTGGGCTTTCCCTAAGCAAGAGTATATGTGGGCCATGGCCGCCATATTTATTGCCGGGTTGTTTGTCATACTAAAGATAAAACTGCTTAAAGAGTTAAGGCAGAAAAAGAAATAAAAGAAAAGCGCGGTCAACCATCGCGCTTTTCTTTTAAAGGATATTTTTCAGCAACATAGTACAGCATACTAAAGATGAGGGAAGGGCATAAATGCTGCAGCACCCTATCGAACGAGGTGGTGAGGTGCCAATCTAACCCGTAAGGTGTTGTTAGATAAACCACCATATAGCCCATAAAGACCAAAGCCAGGATCATAAAGGTTGACGACACAAAATACCTTCTGCATAATATCAGCGCTGTCATCAAAACGGCAGTAAGCAATATATACCTGCCGGTAAGCGCCACCAAAATAAACTTGATGATGGCGATATACCTTGCCGGATCTTTAATGTAGGTAAGTAAACTTTTCCCTCCGGCAGCCACCAGGTCATTTGCCGGCGCGTAAAACAATTTAAAGGATAGGCTTACAATTAATGGCAATGCGGCACCTATTGCGTACTTTTTTATTAACCCGGCCGATCTGTAGTTCCTAATTAAAAACGCCAGCGTAAACACGACAAAAAACAACCATCCTTCATTTTTTACCCATGTGCCTGATGCGGCCATAAATGCAGCAATGCCGATCTGGTTACCGCTCGCGCTGACCTGTCGTAATAGATATGCTACAGATAGCAGGATGAATAGCGACAAAAGGGTATCGGCCCCTTGGTACGACGCTATAAGTTTAAAATTACTGTCGACAGCGAAAAGAAGAACCGCCAGGCAGGCGTATGTGCGCTTGTCATGATCAGCTGCAAGCGAAAAATAGGTAGCTACCGGTATCGAAAATGCCACCAGCAAGGCAAATAAAAGCGGAACATTGGCAGTACAATTCCCCAGGGAATTCCACAAATAACCGACAACTGATGGTAGCATTAACGGATAATCGCGGTGCGAATAATTCAATTCCGGAGCGAACATGTTACGCCAATGCCGGGGGTCGGCCATAAACTTAGCGTGCAGGTTCCATATAGACCAGGCATCCCAATCGCCGTGCTTACTTTGAAAAAATATAAAGTAAAGTACAATACTAAACAAGCTTACCAACAAGATCAGGGTTTGCTTAGGACGGGCGATATAAAAGTTCCCGACCGATAATATCTGTAAAGACCGGCCCCAATAAATATGTGCAGCGTTAGCCAATGTCAATACGATCAATAACCCCCAAAGCGGAATCCCTATGACCAGTAACAGGTAATAGCACCAACTTACCAATACAAGGGCTATTATACAGCCAGTGATCAACTTTAACGGCCTACCCAGATCTGCAATGCAACGCCCAAGCAGCATGGCACAACCAATACACAGCAGTAATAAATTGATAAGGGCAAATACGAAGGTCATACTATGGGGTCTTTTTGGTCAGGATCAACTGATACTGTTCGGTCTCGCTTATCAGGAACGCTTGATGACCGGGCACCTGTTTCAATGGCAGATCCCGTTTGTGGATGTACAAGACGGTGTCCTTACCCATATTTTTTGATAAGATAACAGGCGCCAATATGTAAGCCGCCTCGTTGTACAACGCATCCGATGGCTCATCTGCATAATAACCTATCGTTGTCCCTATTGCTATTTGCGCGGCAACGGGCGCCAGTGCGTCGGTCATCACATCTATATCAAAATGTGACCGGCTCAACTGATACCCCCTTGCTCCAATGCCGGTCAGCATTACAAGAACGAGCATCGCCACGGCGATAACAAATTTTCTATTTTGAGTTTTCACCATTATAGTCAAACTAAAGGAGATAAACCTAACCCATAATTATTGCTTAATACCCATTTGCCACCCTTAAATTCCGGATCAGCATACGGGTTGTTGCTTACTAAAAAAGGCCCGTCCAGATCGGCCCAGTCGCATTGCGGGGCCAAAGCTGCGGCGGCTAAAGTTGCGCAACTGGTCTCGCTCATGCAACCGATCAGTATCTTCAGATCTAACTCGCGGGCACGGTCTATCATTTGCTTAGCCTCATACATCCCGGCCGATTTCATTAGTTTAATGTTGATGCCGTGATAAACACCTGCGGCTTTGTCTACATCAGCTAAACGTTGCACGCTTTCATCGCCAATGATGGGGATCGGGCTTCGATCGGTCAGCCAGGCATTGGCGTCGATATCGGTTTTGGCAAATGGCTGCTCGATCAGTTGTACACCTTGCTCTTTTAGCCAATAAGTCATATCTAAGGCCTGCTCACGGTCTGTCCATCCTTGGTTAGCGTCTACATAAAGCGGCACATTGGTCACTGAGCGAATGGTATCGATCAAAATCTTATCTGTATCACGGCCCAATTTCACTTTTATCACTTTGGCAGAAGCAGCATCTTTTACTTTTTGCAATACAACTTCGGGGGTGTCGATACCGATAGTGACGCTGGTGACGGGCATCAGCGCGGGGTCACTACCTACGATCTGCCAGCAGGGTTTGCTTCGCAGTTTGCCATCCAGATCGTGCAGGGCAATATCGATCGCGGCTTTTACAGCAGGTTGCCCTGGGGCGATACTATCGAGGTAAGCGATGATCGCCGCATAGTCGAACGGATATTTGAACTGCCGGGCATCGACCTTACTTAAAAACTCCGAGGCGCTTTGGTGGCTCTCGCCCATATAGGGCACCATGGATGCTTCACCATGACCGATGTAGCCCTCATGAGTGATCTGCACCATCATCAATGGGGTCGACGTTCGCGAGAAACCCGATATGGTGAACGGGTACCTGAGCAATAGATCGTATGGGCGGTAAGTCAGTTGCATGTTAAAATTCAAAGCTAAAATTTTTCGGTTACATCAATGCTTATCTTTGTGGCTTATGGCGGTACAAGTTTACAACCCCTTCGAGCGATTTAATTTTAGTAACCGTAACTGCTTTTTAACCGGCACGCCTGTTGATGCCGAAGAAGAACGCATACAGGTATTCCCGCAATGGCTGATGACGCGCTATGCGCTGGAAGAGCGCCCGTTCAAATTATTAGACGAAAGCATCACCACTTACAAAGACCTCAAGATACCCTGCTCTACCGATCTGAATAATCAGTTCCTGATCCCGTTAGAAGAGGAGATAGCCGAAGCTTTCGACAAAGGTTACGATGCTGTTAAGGCCTTGGATCCGATCAAGATATTTCAATGGGCCGGTAAATTATTGTACGGTATGATCTTTAATGAGGTGCAATCGGGCATAAAAATGCAGTATGCCCAGGGCGAGCAATTTGTGATGTCGCAAGCGATCAGGCACAAGTTCAGTCACCTGTTGCTGATGTTGCAGGGTATTAACCATCCGATCATTTTTGATGAATTCACACCTTTCAGCCTGTTCCTGTTCAAAGTAGATAACGCGCCCGATGAATTTGTGTACCGCGACGAGATCAACACCCTTACCTTCTCTATCCGCTTACGCGATATGGGTTTGATCATTTGCCTGCAAGACAATACCGCCAACCTGCGTTACCACAAACAACTGCTGGACAAGATCGGCGAAACACCTTTACACCCGATCCAATTCGAGGAGATGTGTGCCCGGGTTTTCTACTCGGCCTATCTGTTCAACCGCTTGCCCGAATACAATCTGCTCCCCGTTGGCGAAGAATTATACATTGAAGCCATGCCCCTCCGCGGGATGGATAGCCGGCCGCTGTTTGATCACTGGCAAGGCAAAACCTTTGGCCAGGTTTTAGAGAACTTTTGGAAAAAATGGGGATTTTTGTTGTTAGAGATCATCAAGAATCCCGAAAAACCGATGACCTTTTTAACGCGGGAGGATGGGGAGTTGATACCAGCGGGGGAAGTTGGGTTGCCGGCGTAAGCATCACTACTTGTCAAGGATCATTAATATTATCTAATACAACCCCCGTTGTGCAGATAAAACTGTTTCTTTGCGTATACCACAATATTTATGAAATTCTACGGGCTTATTGGTTATCCGCTTACGCATTCGTTCTCTAAGAAGTTCTTTACCGAAAAATTCGAGAAGGAAAATATCGAGGATCATGTTTATGATCTTTACGAGCTGAGCAACCTGAGCGACTTTCCTGAGTTATTGCGCGCTAACCCCAAACTTTGCGGGCTGAACGTCACTGTTCCGCATAAAATAGGAGTTGTACGTTACCTGGACTGGGTGAGCGAGGAGGCTAAAGAAGTTGGCGCAGTTAACTGCATCCGTATTGCGGCCGAAAGTCCCGTTGCCGCCGCTTTTGCCGGCGAGGTGGGCATACAGGACCATGATTTTAAACTTGAAGGTTTCAATACCGATGTTTACGGATTTGAGCATTCGCTGAAACCTTTGCTGAAAAAGCATCATAAAAAAGCTTTGCTGTTAGGCAATGGTGGTGCCGCCCGTGCCGTGAAATGTGTGCTGGATAAACTGGATATCGAATACAAACTGGTGACCCGCCGGCCGGAAGGAAGGAACTCTATCCGTTATGACGCTGTCACCAAAAAGATGATGGAAGAATATACGCTGATCATCAACTCTACCCCTGTCGGTACATCGCCTAATGTAGATGAATGCCCGCCGATACCGTACGAATACATTACCTCCGAACACTTGTTATACGACCTGATCTACAATCCCGAGCAAACACTTTTCCTAAAAAAAGGCCATGAGCAGGGCGCGGCCACTAAAAATGGTTACGAGATGCTGGTGCTGCAAGCCGAAAGATCATGGGAGATCTGGAATACTCAAAAAGTAAAACCATGAGAGGGCTATTCTTTGCATTGATCGTTTGCTTACTTTGCTCGTGCGGTGATGGCGACTACTCGCCCAAACCACGGGGCTATTTCCGCATACCTTTGCCTAAAAAGGAATATCAGGATTACACCGGCGGCTGCCCGTTCTATTTTAAATACCCAACGTACGCGTTTATAGAACCCGACCGCAACCGCAATGCTATGCCTTGCTGGCTGAATGTCCAGTTCCCGCAGTTCAATGGTACGTTGCATTTAACTTACGAGCCTGTTGCCAATCAAAAGATATTCAACATGCTGGTAGAGGATAGCTACAAACTGGCCTCCAAGCATACAGTAAAAGCGACGTCGATAGATCAGGCGGCCATCAATAATTCATTCTATAATGTATTTGGGGTGTATTATTCTATCGAGGGTAATGTTGCTTCATCGGCACAGTTTTTCCTGACCGACAGTACCAACCACTACATCCGCGGATCATTATATTTCAACGTTAAACCCCGCATCGACTCCATCCAACCGGTAATGGACTTTGTGAAAAAGGACCTGGACGTTATGATCAAAAGCTTTAGATGGAAGCAGTGAGAAATGAATGCGAAAGTCGAAGTGCCAAATGCGAAATGACATTTTGAGAAGCATCGGCCGAGCTTACTTTCGCAATTGACATTCCGACCTTCGCATTTTTCTTACTTTCGCATTTGACATTCCGCATTTCGAATTCCTTAAAAAACATGGCCAACATCAAGTCCTTCACCAATAGCCTCATCGGCGAAAACACTTATATCGTTTACGATAATACCGGCGAGTGCGCCATTATCGACCCGGGGATGTACACGGCCTTCGATCAGAACGCGGTGGTCAACTTTGTCAACAGCAACGATCTTCAGCCAACGCTACTACTGAATACGCATTGCCATTATGATCATATCTTCGGCAATAAATTCATCTTCGATAATTATGGCCTAAAGCCGCAATTCCACAAAGGCGAGTTAGAGGTGCTGATGGCAGCCCCGGCTTGGACGGCGCAGATGGGTCTGCAGTACGATCTGTCTCCCCTGCCTGAAGTTTACTTGCCCGAGACAGGCACTGTCAGCTTTGGTAATACCACGCTGGAGTTGATCTTCGCTCCGGGCCATTCGCCTGCGCATTTGTGCTTCTATCATCGTAAAAAGAACTTTTTGGTTGGCGGCGATGTGTTATTCCGCAATAGCATTGGCCGTACCGATCTGCCGGGCGGCAACCACCAGCAACTGATCGATAACATTAAAGAGAAGCTTTTCACCCTGCCCGAGGATTGCACCGTTTGGCCTGGCCACGGTCCGGAGACCACTATCGGGTACGAGAAAAGGATGAATCCGTTCTTTTAGCCCCAGCCCCTCCCCCCAATGTCATTAAGTTAAGAAATAAAAGCTATCCGCCCCGTCGCTGCGTCCCCACAGGCAACTATAGCTACCCTCGCGAACAATTCCCTTGTGTGGACACAAACGACGGGGCGAAAGTTTACAAAGGTTAACATTTTTTAAAATCTACTTTTTTTTAAGTATGTGATAGTCAAATATTTAAAAAGAATTGACTATTTACCTACGGCGTTCTTTGTTATGGATTATTTTGCTCGTAAAATAATTAAATGTACGTAGATCAATGCGCGTCGCAGGTGCCCAAATAAGTTCAGTACCTATGGCAATGCTCATCTTCTGTTTTTACGACGCTACAAACCGAAACCCAAATAAGGTTCTCCTAACTTAATGACATTGCCATAACTCCCTAAAGGGGGAACAATTTGGGTTATATGGGCGTTAATTGAACTATTATCCCCTCCCCCTTTAAGGGGTCGGGGGGTTTCATATCTTTGCATCTGATGAACACCTCGCTCTACATAGCCAAAAGATACCTGTTCTCGCATAAAAAGATGCATGCGATAAACATTATCTCGGGCATTTCTATGTTGGGGGTGTTTGTGGGCAGCGCGGCTTTGTTTATCATCCTGTCGGGGTTTAACGGGTTGGAGGGCGTGGTGCTATCTTTGTACAGCAACTTTACGCCCGAGATACGCATAGAGCCGGCTAAGGGAAAGACCTTCGACCCTAACACGCCTTATTTTAAAGCCTTACGTAAAGACGCGCGGGTATTTTCTTTTACCGATGTTTTGCAGGACAAGGTACTTATCCGTTATAACGACCGCCCCTTCATTGCCACCATTGAGGGCGTAAGTGATGAGTTTTTGAATAACAAAGGCTTGGACAGCCTGACCGAGAACGGCTCATTCACGCTCCACGCTAAAGGTGCCGATCAGGCGGTGATAGGTGCTACGGTACAGAATAGTTTGGCCGTATCTATTAAAGACCCTTTCGGCAATCAGATAGAGGTTTGGACACCGCGCCGCAAAGCGGTGACCTCGTTCAACCCGCTGGATGATTTTAATCATTTAAGCATCCCGGTCTCGGGTGTATTTTCGGTACAGCAGGATTTTGATGGCATCGTCGTCACTCCGATCGCATTCACGCGCGAACTGCTGGACGAACCGGTGAACGTATCGGCACTCAACATCAACTTTAAAAAAGGCACCGACCTACCCCCCGTGTTAACAGAAATAAAGGAAAAAGCAGGCAGCAACTACATCGTTAAAGACCGTTACCAGCAGAACGAAAACCTGTACAAGATCCTGAACAACGAGGGATTGTCGGTTTACATGATATTAACTTTTGTGGTTATTATCGCTATATTTAACATCATAGGTTCGCTTACCATGTTGGTGATGGATAAGCAAAAGGATATCGCTATCCTTACCGGACTGGGTGCAGGTAAACGCATCATCCAGGGTATCTTCTTTTACGAAGGTATGATGATATCGGGCATCGGCTGTGTGTCGGGGCTGGTCGCCGGGCTGATATTTTGCATTTTGCAAAAAGTGTACGGCTTTATCAAAATGGGGAGCGCGTTAACTGTGATGGATGCTTACCCGGTCGAGATACACCCGTTGGACATCCTGGTGGTGTTAGGCACGGTGATGACCATCGCTGTAATTGCATCAGCTATTAGTGCAAGGTTAAGCGTGAAAACACTTGGCGAGATCAAGAACGAATTGTAATTTATTTTGAGGTTATGAAGCATATATCAGCCGCCATTCTATTGATCATGTTGTTAGCCGCAGTTGTGGGTTGCGGTGGTAACGATCATAAAAGCGAACAAAAAGAAGCCAAAGGCCGTGTGATCTACCGTGGCTTGTATAGCTTTGGCCCCGAGGTAAAGTCGTTCAAAAATTGCGAGACCGGGCAGGAATTTTGGGCGGCAGATAGTTCGGCTACGCTGGAATTAAAGTATTCGCAACTCATCATAGAAAAACCATACGAGCCGGTATATGTTGAAGTAGAGGGCGAAAAAATAAAGTCGGGGCCTGATGGGGAGGCATCAGAGTTCGACAGCACTATCGTGGTGAAAAAACTAATTAAAATAACCAAAGAGATACCTGCGGGTATGTGCGATAATTAAGTCTTAAGTCAGAAGTCGGACATCGGGGGTCGATCAACCAACCCAGCTTTTAGCTTTGTGCTTTAAGCTTTAACCTAAGAAAAATGGAATCAAAACGTCAGCAAAAATTCGCCGGGGTAATTCAGCAAGACCTGGCTACTATATTTCAACGCGAGGGCAGCGGATACCTGCCTAATGCCATGGTTACCATCACCAAGGTGCGTGTAACTCCGGATCTGGCGCTGGCCCGCATATTCCTGAGCTTTTTTAACGGGGGCAATTCTCAGCAGGCCCTGCAAACTATCCGCTCGCACGCTAATGAGATCCGTTACAAACTGGGTGCACGCATTAAAGATCAGGTAAGGGTTGTACCCCAGCTTGAATTTTTTGTGGACGATACCAGCGAATACGTAGAGCGTATGGATGCCATCTTTGATAAGATAGCTAAAGAAGAACGCCAACCCGACACCGAAGAATAACTTTGGAGGCCGACGATAAGCACCAATTACTCGAGCAATATCTGCTGCAACATCCCGAAGCGGTAGGTAAAGTGGTTGACTATGACCCCACCGTGGATAAACTATACACCTTCGACTTTAGATCGGCAAATACCGAGCTAAGTCCGGATGATGTGAACGACACGGCGAAGTTCAGCGCTTGGGTTAACCGCAAATTAAAAGATGACGGTTATAGATATGGCATTGGTGGTTACATGGAGAACCGCACTTTGTACGCCCGCAGCGCTTTATTTAATACTGATGAAGAGCCACGTCGCCTGCATTTAGGTGTAGACATCTGGGGCGATGCAGGCACACCTGTTTATGCGCCCTTGGCTGGTAAGGTCCACAGTTTTCAGGACAACGATAACTTTGGTGATTACGGCCCTACCATCATCCTTGAGCATGACCTGAATGGACTGGTCCTTTATACCCTATACGGGCATTTGAATAAAGAATGCTTGGACGGCCTGTACGAGGGCAAACCGTTTGTAAAGAACCAACCGATGGCGACCTTTGGTGATGCAACCGAAAACGGCAGCTGGCCGCCGCACCTGCACTTTCAATTAATGTTCGATATGGGCGGCCGCGAAGGCGACTATCCCGGTGTAGGCCTCTATTCCCAACAAGAAGCATTAAAACAGAACATCCCCGACCCTGAACTACTGTTGCGTTTTAACAGATAGCACAAAGCGGGGGATGCCTTTACAATTTCGGGCTAATTACAGCAATTCCATCATTGCCTTTAAGCCGGCGGGCGAATAGGCTACCGATTTCAATGTTTTATTATCGGCATTGCGATAAACTAAGAACAGGCCGTCTATCTCTTTATAGTGCGCTTCAGTATTGTCTTTGGCTAAGTAGTGGGCAATGGTCTGCTCGGCTTCTTCAACAGTTTTGCAGGCTTTGCTCATGTTGCTGCGGTGTACCTCGCCAAACAGGGTCTTAAATTTTTCGCCCAGGCCAAACTCCAGTATCGCGCCCGACAATACATATTGCAGATCGCAAAGCGCATCAGCCACCTCGGTCATATCATTATCTTCAATAGCTTGCTGCAGTTCCTTCAATTCCTCGGCCAATAACGACACACGCAAAGCAGCACGCTCTTTCGACGGCATTTGCGGTCTATCCTGTATCGGGTGTTTAAAGGTGCGATGAAACTCCGCTACCGAGTTGAGTGCTTTTGGTTCTTCCATATCCAGATCGTTTAAAGCATCAAAGTAAACAAAAATTCGTTTTCGGTATTGAACATCGCGTTGTAAGTTTTGCACATATACCCATCTCGCCTAAAGCAAAAGCGCCACCCTTTTTTACAAAAGATGGCGCTTAAGCGTTTTGGATAGGGTTGTTATTTTTTCACCACTTTAACCTCGGTACGGCGGTTAAGCTGATGTTGGTATGGCGTACAGTTAACGCCATTGGCGCACTTATTCACCAAACCATTCTCTCCGTAACCCTGGGCGGTAATACGTGCTTTATCAATGCCCGCTGCCACAATGTAAGCCACAGCAGCGTTAGCGCGACGTTGCGACAGATCCAGGTTATAAATATCTACCCCACGGCTATCGGTGTAAGATCCCAGTTCTATCGAGATGTTCGGGTAATCGTTCATGATCTTTACCAACTTATCCAACTCGCGGGCAGCATCCGGACGGATGTCGGCCTTATCAAAATCGTAGTAGATCTTACCTACACGCATTGGCGTATTTAGCGTAAGATTATTGAACCGGGCCAAGCCACCTACGGTGTTCATCTCCGGCACCATTACCTTGTTAGGCAAGCGCTCCCCGTCGCCGGTAGTAACCACATTGGCAGCGGCAATAGGGCTATTATCGCGGCCCATGCTCAGGTCCTTTTTAATGGTTTGCGATACTTTGATGTTTACGGTAGTAAAGCTTAAGCTATCCTGCGTGTAACCGTTCTTCTGGCTCTTCAAGCTATAATCCGAATTCTCTGAAAGGTCGAACGAGTATTTACCCGTAGCGTCCGTGGTCATTTTAATATCGCTGCCGCCTGCTTTTGATAAGCTTACCAAAGCCTGGTCAACAGGTATCTGCGTGTTTTTATCGGATACGATACCTTCCAAACGCAACTTGATCATCAATATCTCCACAAAGCTGTAGATATCATCGCTGCCTTTTCCGCCCGGGCGGTCTGATGTAAAGTAACCTGTGGTGGGGCTGGTCTTAATGTAAGCAAAGTCATCGTGCGGGGTGTTCAACGGCGAACCCATGTTGCGGGCCATCGAGAAAGCCTCGCCATCCTTGGTAGACTTGTAAATATCCAAACCACCAATGCCTACCGCACCGTCGCTCGAGAAAAAGAAGTTGTTCTCTTTATCCAGCACCGGGGTACGCTCGTTACCTGCAGTGTTCAGTGCATCAATGTTTACCGCGCTGCCCCATTTGCCATCGGCCTCGCGCTGGCAATAGTACAGGTCGGTGCCACCTTTGCCACCCGGTTTGTTAGATACAAAGTACAACGTTTGTCCATCAGGAGTAATGTAAGGGTCACCTACCGAATACTCCTCTATCTTATTATACCTGAACGGTTGCGGCGCGCCCCATTTACCGGTAGCATCACGCTTGCTCGAATATATCTCAATGTGGATGGTCTTATCCGTGGTCTTAACACCTTTTTTAGGGATACGGGTCAGTGTGAAGAAGATCTCGTTACCATCTTCGGTGAACGAAGCTGATCCAATGTGGTAGTCGGTACCCGGCGTTATTGGGAATAATTTGGTGGTCGAATCGGCATTGGTCTCGTATAACCTCAGGTAGTTGTTACCGGTCCAGCCGTAAGTGTTTTTGCTGATGCCGTTAACCTCGTCAAAACGGATCAGGCCTTTCTTTTTTGTGGTGACCGCACCTTTAATATTCTCGTTGTTCCTGTCTGATGAGAAAACCGCGCCACCATTATAAGCTACCGCGCCCCAGTCAGACCGGTCACTGTTCCACTTGGTTTCGTTCCTGATGCTGATGTTGTTGTTCGGGTTCTTCATCCAAACCACTGCCGAATCGCAAGATGCCTGCCAGATCTGCAATTGCTCGTCGCTCACTTTCTTAAGCGTGGCGTATTTAGCATATTGATCTTTAGCCTCGGCAAATTTGGCGTTGTTGCGCAGCACCGCGGCATACTTCAGCACGTTCTCAGGGGCACTACCCGTCATGCCTATTACGCGGGCATACCATAGTTCGGCCTGCTCGTAATTTTTGGTCAGGCGGTAGCTATCAGCTAAACGCTCGGCTGCATGCACAGACTCTTTCTTTTGGAAAGCTTCCTGATAGTATGCTATGGCTTTTACATAGTTGAACTGGTTGAACTGCTCGTCGCCCAGTTTTAACGCGTATTGAGCATGCGCGGCCGAGACCGTCAGCACCAACATGCCGATGATAAGTAAGCCGGTATTCAGTAGTTTTTTCATTTGTACGCTAATTCCTTTTTATCAAACTATTGTATCGATATCATATTCCTTTTTGCTTATCGCCTTACGGTTAAAAGAACCTTGGCGATAACATCCTGCCAGGCTTGCCACCAAAAGCAAAACCGATAGATATCTCGTGTGTGCCCGAGCTATAGTTCCTCAGCGGGCCGATAGACATATCATAAGCATAACCTATCCTGAAAGACTCGTTCGGGAAAAATTGAGCCGCGCCTATTACAGAATTTAACTGTGTTAAACCATTTTGCAAATATGGCTTATTATATAATTTAACACCTGTACGGTAAGATCCGCCTAACCATAATTTTTGGCCAAGGATCAAAAACGCGTTAAGGTCCAAACTGGTCGGGCCGCCGGTATCGTCTTTTAATAATACACTTGGTTTTAGGATAAAGTCCTCATCCAACGGCAGCAATACACCACCTGTTAGGTAAAAGTGTGGCTTTGGTTGCGGGATGTAAGCATAATCCTTAATGTTCACATATTGCGATATCAGGTTATCTGCCGATACGCCCGCATACATGGTATTATCCGAATAATAAACCCCTACCCTTGCATCAGGCAAGATCACGCTTTGCGTGGTGGTAGGTTGGTTAGGTTCCGGATCATTCGGATTCAGCATAGCGCCGTTAATGCCTAATTGCATACCGCCCAAACCTAAACCAAATGCCAGCCTGGATGAACCTTCCTGGTTCATTTTTAAGCGGTACGAGTAGTTAAGGTAACCGGCCATATTGGTTTGCGCGCCCAACCTATCGTGCGATAGCTGGAAAGCCAAACCTACATTGCCCTCGTTAGCTATCGCATCGATAGCCAGCGACATGCTTTGCGGCGCGCCCGATATGCCTGTCCACTGCGAGCGGTAGAACGCGTGCAGGTTAAGGTTCTCTTTATAACCGGCATAAGCAGGGTTGATATAGATACCATTGAACATGTACTGGCTCTGCTGCGCATCCTGCTGGGCTTTTACGGCCACCGTGCACAACATTAACATTACTACTATAAAATATCGTTTCATGATCATTTTCTATCGTTTACCTACCGGTAATTATTTCTTAAAAGTCCTTAACAATGTTACCCATCCTTTAACCGTCAGGTAATTGCCATCAGCAGCGTTCACTTTTAAACGCAGCACATAGTAATAGGTGCCCTCGTTCAAACCTTCGCCTGTCCAGTTATTCTGATAGTTGCCGGTAGAGCGGTAAACCGCGTTACCCCAACGGTTGGTGATGGTAATATCATTCACCGCAAAGGCGCCTAAACCACGTATCTCGAAGGTATCGTTAACACCATCGCCGTTAGGTGTGAACAGTGTTGGCGGCGTTAATGCCACACCCGAACCTGATATGTTAACCGTTGCCTCGTTGGTAAAGTTACCGTTAACATCCTTCACACGGTAAGTGAACGCATCCGGACCGGTGTAGCCGGCATTCGGCGTATAAGTGATCGTACCATCAGCATTAATAGTTACCGAACCATTTGATGGCGGTGTACCTATAGTGATCGTTGCCGGATCCAGCGCAACAGTTCCCTGCACGTCGTTATCCAAGATCGGGATGATCACCGGAGATATTCCGTTACGTACCGCTACGTCATCCATAGCTTTTGGCATGGCTACTAACGGGGTGGTAGTAGTACCGGTAGGGCCGGTGCTTGGTACTGTATTGCCTTTGCCATCGGTACCGGTAGCGGTAGCCGAGTTGGTCACTGTACCTGCTGTTTTATCGGCATCGGTAAGCGTGTACACACTGGTGAAAGTGAAGGTAGCACCCGGAGCTAAACTACCACCAGGAATGATCATTGCCTGATTGTTGATACCTAACTTAATATCGGTAAGGTTAACCGCGACAAGCGTGGTGTTACCAATATTCTCGAACAGGAAGGTGTATGTGATCTGATCTGCCGTAGCCACGCCTGTTTTGGTCAATTTGATAGCCGTGTTAGCAGTTATCACCGTATTGGTACCATCGTTAGGTGCAGGAGTATTCGGGTCATCAGATACCGGGCCTACAATCGGGTTACCGCTTTGATCGGTAGCCCTTACAGATGCCTGGTTCACGTAACCGCCATTATCTACATCGGCCTGGGTTACGGTGTGCCTTGCGGTAACTGTTGCATTTGCACCGGCCGGTAAAATAGCGATG
Source organism: Mucilaginibacter myungsuensis (assembly GCF_015222005.1). Lineage (GTDB taxonomy): Bacteria > Bacteroidota > Bacteroidia > Sphingobacteriales > Sphingobacteriaceae > Mucilaginibacter > Mucilaginibacter myungsuensis. The sequence continues at coordinate 51,529 of NZ_JADFFL010000009.1, forward strand.
TTAGACGGGGTGATAGAACCCGCATCAGCACCAGCGTCGGTCACCACAACGTTATTCAGCACCGCTGTGCCTGTATTGGTCACTACGATGTTGTAGTTGATCACATCGCCAACTTTGGTCACCGTGTTAGTAGCAACCTTGGTCAGTGTCATCGAGCTGGCGTAAACTATTACCGTAATATTGATCGGAGCTGAAACAGCACCATTGATATTTAATGTATAAGTGAAGGTTTGCGTACCAACATAATTATTGGCAGGCGTATAGATCACCTGACCGGCAGCATTGACCGTAGCAGTACCGATCGCCGGCTGAGTTGCGATCACCACCGTAGCGGTAGCAGCGGCAGCGCCGTCGTTAGCCTTCACGTTGATGGTTACCGGCGTATTTACCGGGGTCTGACTAAGGTCGGCTACACCTATCGGCGTAACGTTTATCGTTACCGAAATAGCGTTAGACTGGATACCGTTGTTAGTCAATCGGTAAGTGTAATTATCTACACCTACAGATCCTGTTGCCGGGGTGTAGGTGAAGGTATTATCAGCATTCAGTACCGCGGTGCCATTAGCAGGTGGCGTTACCAGTGTAATGGTAGCACCGTTAGCGCTAACACCATCGTTAACTAATATGGCATTGTTGATCGCCGTGTTGACCGGGGTATTGTAAGTATCGGCCACACCTTGTGGTCTAACTGTCACCGAAACGGTGATCGGGTCAGACGCGACACCATCAGGGGTTACCAGGGTATAAGTGAACGTATCATTACCTATAAAACCGATAGAAGGTGTATAGGTCACAACGCCCGATGCGTCGGCTATAGCAGTACCGAACTGTCCGTTCAGCGGAACAACTGTAGCGTTGGCATTAGTAGCGCCGTCGTTACCTTTTACATTAATAGCAACCGGGGTACCAACATCTGTCGAAGCTACATCCGGTAAGCCATTACCTTTAATGCTCACCGTAACCGTGATCTGATCTGATACCGCACCCGGGATAGACAAGGTATAAGTATAAGTATCCAGACCGCTGTAACCAGCGTTAGGAGTATAAGTAACCAACCCTGCCGCGTTAACGGTGGTTGTACCATGCAAGCCGTCTGTAGGGGTTACGTTAGCACCGTTACCGCTCACACCGTCGTTAGCTTTAACGTTAGTGGTAACAGGTACGTTAACCAGGGTAGATACATTATCGGCCACACCCACCAATCTTACGCTTACGGTAACGCTGATCGGGTCTGACACCACACCATCAGATGTGCGGAGCGTATAAGTATAAGTATCGGTACCTGTGTAGTTGGTAGCAGGTGTGTAGGTGATGGTACCGTCGGGGTTAACTGAGGTCGTACCGTTTGCACCGTTAGTAGGTATTATAGTTGTGCCTACGCCGCTTGCACCATCATTATTCTTAACAGCAGTGGTAACCGGGGTATTGATCGGAGTGCTGGCCCCATCAAACGTACCTACCGGTTTAACCGAGATGGTTACCGTAATTGGCGCCGATGTGATACCACCGTTGGTAAGCGTGTAAGTGTAAGTATCTAAACCAACATAGTTTATCGGAGTATAAGTAACGGTACCATTGGCATTGACCACGGTAGTACCATGCGACCCGTTGGTTGCTGCCACCGTTGCTGTTGCCTGGCTTGCGCCATCATTAGCTCTTACGTTAGTAGTTATAGGGGTGTTAAATGGCGTTGTATCAGTATCGGCAACACCAGCCGCGGCGGTCACAGTAACGGTAACCGTAACCGGATCCGACACTACACCATCCGGGGTAGTTAAGCGGTAGGTAAAGCTGTCCGGACCACTGTAGCCAGGGTTAGGTGTATAGATCACCTGTCCGTTAGCGTTAACGGTGGCCGTACCATTTGTTGGTGCTGTAACGGTGACGGTGCTGTTTGTAGCGCTGTTACCATCGTTAGCTTTAACGGTGATGATAGTAGGCGCTGTGATATCGGCAAATACCGCATCAGGCGACGCTACCGGTTTAATATTTACGGTCACCGCGATAGGTAACGATGTTGAACCGTTACGGGTGATGGTGTAAGTAAAGTTGTCTTTGCCGGTGTACGTACCTACCGGGGTATAGGTGATGGTACGGTTGGCATTTAACGTTACGGTACCATGCAATGGCGCTGTGCCTAAGGTAACAGTAGTTGCAGGCGTTGTGCCCGGATCGTTAGCCAGCTCATCAATAACGATAGCCGTATTTATCGGTGTGGTAACCTCATCGGCAATACCCACCGGCAAGGCAGCGGTCACCGTTACGTTCACCCTGATCGGGTCTGATGTTACACCGTCAGTTGTAACAAGTGTATAAGTAAAGCTGTCTGCACCGATGTAGCCGGCAGTTGGGGTATAAGTAACAACACCCGCAGCATTAACAGTAGCTGTACCATTGGCCGGGTTAGAGGCAATGTCGACAATGGTCGAAGCGCCACTTGGGCCGTCGTTATTTTTCACGTTCACCAATACCGGGCTGCCCACTGTGGTAGCCGTAGCATCGGTAGCACCCGTAGGGATAACGCCTACGGTCACAACTATCTGCGTAGATGTTTGCCCTGCTTTAGTAAGCGTGTAAGTAAAGTTATCCAGACCCACATAATTGGCGGCCGGGGTATAAGTGATCGTATTATCAGCATTGACAACTATTACACCATGCGACGGAGCAACAGATCCGGCGTTAACGGTAGATCCAACACCATCAGCATCGTTACCCACCACGTTGGCGGTGATAGCGGTGTTGACCGGGGTAGCTACCAGGTCAGAACTACCTATCGGCAATGCAGCACCTACCGATACGCTAACTGTAACCGGGGTAGATGATACACCGTCAGGCGTGGTCAATGTATAAGTAAAGCTATCCGGACCTGTGTAACCTGTTGTTGGCGTATAGGTGATCACACCGGCGGCATTTACTGTAACCGTACCATGTAATGGTGTAGTTGCGGTAACCGTAGTACCAACACCACTGTTACCGTCGTTAGCTTTTACCGGTATCTGGGTAGCAGTATTTGTCACTACAGATATCGCGTCGGCAACACCTACCGGCCTTACTCTTACGTTAACGGTAACAGGTAAAGAGGCAACGCCATCGGCAGTGGTCAGCACATAAGTATAGCTATCTAAACCAATGTAGTTATTGGTTGGGGTGTAGGTAACTACACCTGTAGCGCTAACGGTAGTAGTACCATGCAAAGGCTGTGTAGCGGTCACCGTTGTATTGGTAGCGCTGGCTCCGTCATTAGCTTTTACCGTGGTAGCTATCGGGCTGTTAACGTTGGTCAGTACGGCATCATCTGTACCTACCGGCCTTACGTTAACTGTAACCAGGATCGGGTTAGACACGCCGCCACCCTGAGTTAAGGTATAGGTGTAAGTATCCACACCCATAAAACCTGTGTTAGGGGTATATGTTACCACACCGGCCGCGTTAACCGCGGTCGTACCGTTCGCGGCCTGAGTGGCCGTAACCGTAGCTGATGCCGCAACAGCGCCATCGTTAGCTTTAACGGTGATAGCGATAGGTGTATTGATCGTAGTAGTGGCCACATCGGCAACACCTACCAAGCTTACATTAACCGTGATCGGTATCGGTAAAGATGTTACACCGTCCGGAGTGGTCAATGTATAAGTATAAGTATCTACACCTGCAAAACCAGGGTTAGGCGTGTAAGTAACCTCGCCGGCCGCGTTAACGGTAACTGTACCGTTGGTTGGGTTGGTGGTTGTAACTGTAGTGCCTATCGCGCTTGCGCCATCGTTTGTTTTAACGGCGGTGGTTACTGGTGTGCCTGGCGTAGTTGCGGCCACATCGGCAACACCTACCGGCCTTACGGTCAGGTTTACAGTAACAGGTAGCGATGCTACACCATCAGCAGTATTTAAAATATAGGTATAGGTATCTAAACCTACGTAACCTGTGGTCGGGGTGAAAGTGATCACACCGGCGGCATCAATAGCTGTGGTACCATGCGCAGGCACTGTGCCTATAGTAACAGTAGTACCGGTCGCGCTTGCGCCATCGTTAGTTTTTACAACTGTAGCAATAGCAGCGTTGATGTTAGTAGTTGATGCATCGTTAACACCCACCGGCCTTACGTTCACTGTAACCGTGATCGGGCCCGACGTTAATCCGCCCCTGGTCAAGGTATAAGTGTAAGTACGTACGCCTATGAGATCGGTAGCAGGTGTAAAGGTGATCGTATTATCGGCGTTAACAACCGCTGTTCCGCTTAACGGAGCAGTACCGATAGCTACGGTAGCGCCAACACCGTCGGCACCATCGTTAGCCAATACAGCAGTGGTTGTTGCGGTATTGATCGGTGTGTTAGTGATATCGGCAACACCGGCAGGCAGCGCGCTAACGGTCACGGTCACCGTGATCGGGTCAGACACTACACCATCCGGAGTGGTCAATGTATAAGTATAAGTATCGGTACCTGTAAAGCCCGGGTTAGGGGTATAAATGATATTACCCGCCGCGTTAACGGTAGTAGTACCATTGGTCCCCGGCGTAGCAGTTACGGTGGTACCTGTTCCGCTGATGCCATCGTTAGTAATAACGTTGGTTGTTACCGGCGTATTGGTCGCAGTAACTACAGCAGGATCAGCCACACCCACCGGCCTAACCCTTACGGTCACCGTGATAGGTGCCGATGTTGTGCCATTGTTGGTAAGCGTATAAGTATAAGTATCTATACCAATGAAGTTATTGTTTGGCGTGTAAGTCACTACACCACCCGCTACGGTAGTAGTACCGTTAGTACCCGGCGTAGCAGCAACGGTAGCGCCAGTGCCACTTGCACCGTCGTTAGTAATAACGTTGGTGGTAACCGCGGTATTGATCGGCGTAGTTGCAGCATCGGCCACACCTACCGGGGTAACGTTAACGGTCACCGTGATCGGGGTAGATGTTGCACCGTTATTAGTTAAGGTATAAGTATAAGTATCTACACCTATAAAACCTGTGTTAGGCGTATAAGTTACAGCGCCGCCTACAACAGCTGTTGTGCCGTTGGTACCGTTACCGGCAGTTACGGTAGCTCCTGTGCCGCTGATGCCATCGTTAGTTACAACGGTAGTTGTCACCGCGGTGTTCAATGGCGTAGTTGCAACATCGGCCACACCCACCGGACGGATGGTAACCGTTACCGTAGCAGGTGCCGAAGTAGCGCCGTTATTGGTTAAAGTATAAGTGTAAGTGCCTGTACCAATAAAGCCTGTTGTTGGCGTAAAGGTGATCACGTTACCCGCTGCCGAAATTGTACCGTTGGTACCGGCAACAGCATTAACAGTTGCACTCACACCGCTCGGGCCATCGTTAGCCGTAACGGTAGTAGCGATAGCCGTATTAAGCGGCGTGGTTACGGCATCATCCACAGCTACTGGGTTAACGGTGATGGTCACCGTGATCGGGTCTGATACGATACCGTTCCTGGTCAGCGTATAAGTATAAGTAGTCACACCTACAAAGTTACTGGTCGGGGTAAAGGTGATCACACCTGCAGCAATTGCTGTAGTGCCGTTAGCACCGTTGATCGGGGTAACCGTAGCGCCGGTCCCGCTCACACCGTCGTTAGCAAGTACCGTAGTAGCCACAGCGGTATTGATCGGCGTTGATGAAGCATCGGCCACACCGACCGGACGAACGGTTACGTTAACAGTGATAGGATCTGACTGTATGCCACCTGCGGTAGACAACCTGTAAGTATAAGAATCGATACCGATGAATCCCGCGTTAGGCGTGTAAGTAACCACGTCGCCGGCTACCGTTGTTGTACCGTTAGCCGGAGTGGTCACGGCTGTTACCGTAGTACCTGTTGCGCTGTTGCCATCATTAGCTTTAACGTTGGTAGCCACGGCGGTATTTACCGGGGTGGTAGCAACATCATTAGCACCGACCGGCTGCACGTTAATAGTTACCGTGATCGGCGCAGATGTTGCCGCGTTCTTAGTGATCGTATATGTGTAAGTATCTACACCTGTGAAAGTAGCGTTAGGCGTATAAGTGATCGTGTTATTCGCGTTCACCACAATAGCGCCATTTGCCGGACCGGTACCTGCCGCCACGGTAGAACCGATAGCGAAAGAACCATCGTTAGCCAACACGTTAGTGGTAATGGCCGTAGCTATTGGCGTAGTACCATTATCCGGCACACCGATAGGCACAGCGCTCACAGTAACAGTTACTGTGATAGGATCTGATACCAATGCACCGTTAGTTAAGGTGTAAGTATAGGTATCAACACCTGTAAAGCCTGTGTTTGGTGTGTAGGTTACCTGGTTGCCGGCTGTTACCGTTGTACCATTGGTTGGCTGGGTAGCGATCACTGTAGCCGTAGCATTCACGGCGCCGTCGTTAGCCCTTACATTGGTAGTTACCGGGGTGTTGATGAGGGTGATATCTGTATCGTTAACACCCGCCGGCCTTACGGTGGCGCTGATCTGTGCTACAAGGTTAGTAGCGCTTGGTGCACCGTAGTTATCGCGGATAGTATAAGTTACCGGGGTGCTTGTACCTGCAAAGGTGATCAGCGGGGTAAAGGTAACCACACCGTTAGTAGTGTTCACTGTATAAGTACCCTGGTTAGGGATGGTAACCGATGTTTTGGCGACGTTGTCGGCAGGATCAATGATACGTACCGATGTGATGTCGACCGTACCGTCGGGATCCGAATCGTTAGCCAGCACGTTAATGGCTAATGGCTGACCGGCAACAGCAGTTACGTTATCGGTGACGGCGATAGGAGCCTGATCCAAACCAAAATCCAGACCGGTAACATCAAGGCTGGTGCCTGGCGTAGATACCGCTATCTGCAGGTTAGGCGTACCCGTCTCGATACCTGTACCTGCGCCGTTGTTAAGGCCAAAGGCCTCGCCCGATGGCACCCACGATAAAGGCAGGTTGGGCGCGACAGATGCTAACGTGCCACCAATGGCTGCGTTATTAGTAGATATAGCGACGATATAAGTACCGTTATCGGCACCGGCAAAAGTATAAGTGCCATTAGCGGCTACAGCAGCTTTATTAACAATGGTAGTACCGCTTACTAAATAAGCGAACAACTGCGAACCTGCTACAGTTGATATGCCTATGCCGGAAATAGATGCATCAAGGTTACCGTTAGGGTCGTTCACTACCGTACCCGAAATGGATATACCGATAATGCTCTTTAGGTTATAATCCTCGGCCTCGCCATCGGCGGCAAAGGCTGTACTGCGCTCATCCACCGTAGTTCCAGCAACATCAACCAAATTGGTGGTGGAGATACGGAAACGGGCATATAAAAGACCGGACCTGATGATACTCGAGAATAGCGCATTAGGATAATTAAGCGTAATATTTTGATTGGTTGTATTAGCCGGGATAGTTGCCGTGACCACCTCATTAGCGCCAAAAACACCATCGCGGTTAAAATCTATCCAGCCGTATAAAGTGGCAGGTACATTCTTACCGTTGGTTACGGGAAGGGTAACGGAGTAATCGCCGGGTTGGTTAACTCTCAGATCAGGCAGAGCACTTGGAGTGAGTGTGGCCTCATCATTAGCGCCGGTAAGGTCATCGTTGGTAGCAGCGGCACCAAATATCTGGTTACCATCAGCATCAACGTTGTTAGCCCCTATGTAAACGTTGGCTTGCGGGATCAGCGGTGTAGTTGGATAGTTAACTACAGCGTAAGTACCATCGCCCGAAAAAACATCGGTAATGGCAAAATTATCAATATAGTGGCCGGTTGCCCCGTAGGTTGCCGGGTTATCGCCAAGATCAAAAGGTAACACAAAGCCGATAGCCATAGCTGTGATACCCGAACCACGCATAGATACGTTATTAAGGTTACGGGCACCACGGGCAAACATTACCGCCTGTACACCAAAGTTTCCCGGTGCAAGGTCTGCACGCAAGCGGAAAGAGCGGCCACCGTTAGACAGGTCCATCAGGTAGTGATCATCAGACGCGCCCCCTTGCGAACGTTTGTTCAGCAACTGCCAGGCCACAGGGTTAGGGGTATCACCCGAGATATATTCGCCCTGCGAATCGATAGACTCGGCATCGCCGATCACCATACCCGGGTAGTTAACATCCGTATAAACACCGTTGATCAGGATAGCTACCTTAACGTCGATATCAAAAGTTGCGGTAGAGTTACCGGTGGTTGCCAAACCTGTACCTGCTATACCACGCGAACCTGGCTTGGGTAAATTATTCCCCGAATAGAGCAGATCCAACCCATCACCCTCAAAGTTACCGGGGGTGTAAGGGACCATGGTTATGGCGTTGGTGAACACCTGGTTAGACATGATAGCCGTGATACGCACCGTAGGCGAATATTGCCAAACGTAAGTACCCTCGGTAACGTGGTTAGCATCTGAACTGGCGGGTGCTGATATTAGCGTAGACCCTGCGACAGTAGGATCCCAGTTAAGCCAGAAAACCGACCCCGTAAGTGTAGAGCCGGCGGTACCGCCAACGGCATAGTGCTGCGCTTTAGCTTGGTTAAAAAGCTGAAAAACAAGCACAAACACAATGAAAAACCTTAAAAAGTATTTATTGCCCATATTAGGAGATATGATCGTGAAAAGGCGGAGTTACCACCGTAAAATTTAAAATAAAGGTGCGGAAGGCTGCGGCGCGGATGCCGCCTTGCTTAATAAGATATTGTGACAACGTAAAATTTATTTATACAGTAACTATTAAGTAAAACCATCACACTTTTCCGCTTACAAAAGTCTCAAAACGTGCATCATCTATCAATTACTTAAACAAGTAAACGGTTGCAGTGTATAAATAACAGGTCAAAATGCAGGCCATTTTTTTGCCGGCCCCATTTTGGCGTTAAAAGTAATCATTTATAACAAATTTTACACAGCATGCAAATAAGTTTGGCACGCTAACAACCAATAGTTGTTAGTTAAAATATTTGCCTTTCGAAGAAGCCATTATTAACGTTAAGTACATTATAAAGTTGTCCTAACAAAAATCTGCGAAATACCTGCCAGATCTTTTGCCAAAAAATTGATCAATATTTTTAAAGCCCTCCGCGCCTGCCCAAGGATTTGAAGATCAGGGGCAGATCGGCGCATTGGGCCATCACGCCCGATTGTGCCAAATATGTGGTAGAATATATTGAGCGGTTTGGTTTTAAACGATTGTTAAGGTATATGATCAATACCGAGAAAATTTCTTTTTCAGTCCATCACCATGCGATCATCATTTAAAAATTCGGTATCAATAATAACTATCGCTACGTTGACAGACCTGCCGACGGGCACGGGGCCGGATATTAAAGGTCAGCGACCTGGGCAACCTGCTTAACTCTGATCGTTTGTTCGCAGGCCGGTTCGACATCCGCGAAGACGAAAAGATATTTAGCCTGATAGATGAAGCCGTCGACCAAAAAGCGGCACTGCAACAATAACCGATAAACGGTTATAAGCCACTCCTAAAATTTATAGCCGATACAACCATCAAAAATTTTATATATAATTGTGCGTTAAAATAAACCGCAATTAGTATACACGTATAAACTTTTTGTTATAATTAAAAAGTAAACCAAGGCTTAAATTTTGCGCAAATGAAGGAGATAGCTCTTATTGAGGATGACCACGTTTTAAGGAATAGCTATCTTAAATATTTTAACCTCACCAATGCTTTTTCGGTACTTTTTTGTGTGAACGATATCCCCGACGCGATAGAGGTTAATCACCTGCAACCCCAGATCATTCTACTAGATATCAATTTGCCATCCGGCTCTGGTATTGATCAGATCGGCATCCTTAACCAGCATTTCCCGAACAGTAAGATCGTTATACTATCAAGTCTGGAGAACCCGGCTTTGACCCGTAAAGCATTAGAGGCAGGTGCAGTAGGCTTCCTGCTTAAATCGAGCAGTTTGGCTTACATTGCCGAATCGATATCTAAATTAGACGACGGCGGATCGCCATTCTCTCCCGGTACCATGTCGCACGTATTGCAACACAACGACGAACCGATAGAAGAACCCGGCGAATTTACCAAACGTGAATTGGAGCTGATCAAACTCATCAGCGAAGGCGTGGCCAACAAAACCGCTGCCGACAAGCTGAACGTGACCTACTTCACCATCAACCAGCACCTAAAGAATATCTACAAAAAACTGAATATCAATTCAAAATCCGAATTGATATCGTGGTATTTGAACAGGCGGAAGTAGGCCATCGCTAACTACGAGAGGCTAAGCAAACTCTGCCATTTCTGTTAACTCTTTACCAAGCTCCTTAAGCCCAGTGAGTATTTTGGCCGCTTGCTTGGGTGTCACGGTACGCTTGCCGTTAATATATTCTGATAACTGACTGTTTTGCATCTTAATACGCTTTGCAAAGCCGGTAGGACTGATCTCTTTGTGTAGCTCAAAAAACGAGCTAAGATCAAATAAAAAAGTGATCTGATCTTCAGTAATAGTTTTTTTGGTATCCTCGAAGAACAAGTTATAAGCCTGAACAACATCAGCTTTCAATTCAGTTATCGTTTGACCGTAACCTGCGATCAGACCGTTCGACTCCTCCCGGTGCGCCCAGTAACCATCTTGGTTCTTTTCAACTGTGAATTTCACGATCTTCATGATGATATTTTTAATTAAATATATGTATAGTACTAAAAGCAGCGTTCTTAAATTCCCGCCTGTTTCTTGATGGCATTTTCTAACCCTTTTGGAACCTCCTTTGCTCCATGATACGGGAAAATGATCGTCGCTGTTTTAATCGAGTGTTTCATCTTAATGTGGCTACCCTCTTGACTAACGGCGAACCAACCATCCTTCTTCAGTTTTTTAAATAGTTCTGATGATTTCATCTTCGTTCTTGCGGGGCTTATTCAAAAGTAAGATATATTTCACTATTCACCGACAGAGAGTGAAATATATTTCACTTAAATTACACCATCTATGTATCCGACCAACCTACTTCGTCTCAGCTATCAGTTCATTAACCCCTTCACCAATCCTCCCAACACTTTAAAACTCTTATCTACCGCATCGTCATATGGTATCCCAAAGCTTATCCTGATAAAATTGGTAAAGCGGGCATCGGTACTGAATATTTGCCCCGGCGCTATGCTGATGTTCTTTTGGATAGCGGCTTTATAGAGTTCAAAAGCGTCGATGCTTTTATCCAGCTCTACCCACAAGGCGTACCCTCCTGCCGGTCGGCTGATCTTCGTCCCCTCGGGGAAGTAATTATTGATCGCTTGCGAATACTGCAGGTGCTGTGTGTACAGCGCCTTGCGTAGCTTACGCATGTGCAGATCATACCTCCCCGTCTCAAAAAAATGCGCTACCGCCGCTTGTGTCGGTGTGGCCGAGGTAATGGTATGCATCATTTTGATGTTGATGATCTGCTGCTTGAACCTGCCGGGGATGCACCAACCTACCCGGTAACCCGGCGCTAAGGATTTGGATACCGACGAACACAACATAACCCAACCCTCGGTATCGTAACTTTTGCAGGTGCGCGGTCGGCGGTCGCCAAAGTAAATATCGCCGTAAAGATCATCTTCGATCAGCGGGATCTGTCTTTCGGTCACCATGTTCACCAGGCGCTGCTTGCGCTTATCGCTCATACAACTGCCTACCGGGTTGCTAAAGTTGGTGACGAACAGGCACGCTTTGATGTCGGTCTTATCCATGGCCTGCTCCAGATGATCCAGATCTATGCCGGTCTCCGCGTCGACCGGTATCTCCAAAACCTTCAGATCCAAACTCAGCATCACGTTAAAGATCCCAAAATAGGTAGGGCTTTCTATCGCGACGGTATCACCCGGTTTGGTGACCGCGCGCAAACAAAACAGCAAAGCTTCCTTGCAGCCCTGGGTAGTAACCACATCATCCGCAGTAATGTGCCCGCCCCAGCTAAAGGCATTCTTGGCGATCTGTTTACGCAAGGCCGGCGTGCCCTGTACCGATTCGTAATGCACATTGGCCGTCGGGCTGTTGCGTATCGCTTCCATCATCGACTTACTTAACTTAGCCAATGGCAGCAAACTCAAGGGCGGCGCAGCTAAAGACAATCGTAGCACCCCTTCCTCGGCCATGTTGTTGTACACCATCGCGATCATGTCCGTCACGCTGGTGGGGCAATGCTCATTGGCGGGCATTTTGGTCTCAGGCAGTTTGACGGAGCGCTGCGCCAAGTACTTCACATAATAGCCTGACTTAGTGCGGGCCTCGATCAAACCCATATTCTCTAACTCGGTGTAAGCTTTAAACGCGGTACTGATGCTGATACCCTGCTCTTTGCTTAATGCACGTACCGACGGCAGCTTGTCTCCTGCTTTGATCAGTTTCCCGCTTATCTGCTCGGCTATATGTGATACAATACGGCCGTATAAAAAATCGGTTTCGGGTGTGAGTGATGTGGCTAACATAACAGATCTGTTATGGTCAAAATTAATAATTCTGCATCTGTTTTGCTATTTATTGGTGCATTTATTTTGCATTTATGGAAACATCAATAAAACCGACGCTGAACATTATAGACTACAAACCCGAATATCAACCCTATTTTGAACGCTTTAATAAGGCCTGGTTAGAGAAATATTTCACCGTAGAGCCACTGGATAAATACGTTCTGGAAAACCCCGAAGAAGCCATGATCGACCATGGCGGCAAAGTTTACTTTGTGACCGATGACGATAAGATAGTTGGTACGGTAGCGCTACGTTATATTGAAACCGGCTGCTACGAACTGACCAAGATGGCGGTTGACGAGAACTTCCGTGGACACGGCATCGGCCAATACTTGTGCCAGGCAGGGATAGATAAAGCACGCGACTTGGGTGTAGAACGATTGATCTTGTTCTCGAACCGGGTTTTGGCTAACGCCATCCATATTTATCATAAATTAGGCTTTACCGAGATACCCGTACAGCCAGGCACTTACGGCCGGGCCGATATTATGATGGAGATCAATTTTAAAGAACAGGATGCAAGTATATTACATACTTAAAAAACAAACATGAACTTAAATAACGACCGCATAGCCCAACTACGTGCCGGGACTAAAGGCACACAAAACCTCATTCACTTTAACAACGCCGGATCATCTTTACCGCCGGATGTGGTGGTGGATACTGTGATAGATTACCTGCGCGATGAGGCTATTACCGGCGGCTACGAAGCAGAGGCTAAATACACCGTACAACTACAAGAGACCTATAGCCAGATAGCCCGACTGATCAATGCCGATACAAGCGAAATAGCCTTGGTAGAGAACGCCAGCGCGGGTTGGGATATCGCTTTCCATGGTATCGACTTTAAAGCCGGCGACGAGATACTGACCTCGGAAATGGAGTACGTAACCAACGTATTAGGCTTTATCGACGCGCAAAAATATCATGGTGTAGTAACCAAAGTGATCCCTAACGATGCTGATGGTAACTTTGACCTACAAGCCCTTAAAGCCGCCATTACCGACCGCACCAAGCTGATCGCCGTTACTCACATCGCGTCGAGCACGGGTGGCGTGATCCCCGCTGCCGAGATAGGCCAGATAGCCCGCGAACATAACATTTTGTACCTGCTGGATGCCTGCCAAAGCGCGGGACATATCCCGCTGGATGTGCGGGCCATTGATTGCGATATGCTATCGGTGACCGGCCGTAAATATTTGCGTGCCCCCCGTGGAACAGGTTTCATGTACGTAAAGAAAGACGTTCAGGATAAACTGAAGATCTTCTTCCACGATGGTTGGGCGATCAAAACCCTTAACGGCGACCATTACGAACCACGCGACGATGCCAAGCGTTTTGAATTGTACGAGCGTAACCGCGCATTGACGCTTGGCCTGGGCAAGGCGGTCAGCTACGCGCTCGAGCTGGGGTTAGATAACATCTGGCAGCGGATCCAACATCTGTCGGCGCAGTTGCGTCAGCAGCTATCGGCTATCGAGGATGTCACCGTTACGGATACCGGCTCGGTACAAAGCGGTATCGTCACCTTTACGGTAGCTGGCGTTGAAAGCACAGCCGTTAAAGCTAAACTTACCGAAAAGCACATCAATGTATCGGTCGGGTTACCAATGTCGACACCGTACTATATGAGCAAGCATCAGTTGAGCAGCGTGGTGCGTGCATCGGTACATTATTACAATACCGAGGAGGAAGTAGCGATCCTTTGCCGGGAAATACGGCAGATGATCGGCTGATAAAAATCGACATTGTATTCTCAATATTGGACTTTGCGGCTTTACGACCATGGGTGTCATCCTGAGCCTGTCGAAGGGCGACGTGCGCGGGGTGCCCCATCCAAGGTCGCCATTTGCATAGTTGCGACCCCTCCAAACCATAGTTCGACAAGCTTACTATGACACCCTAATTACAACACGTCATGGACCTAACATCAATCCACCCAAAAATCCTTCTTCCAGGCCTGCTGCTCTTCAGGCGTTTGGAAGGTCCAGGCTACAATACGGCTGGTCTTTTGGCCGTGGGTCATGGTGATGGTCTTTACCTCCAGGGCTTTGTGGCCATGTAAAGCTTTATTGATCAGCGGTAACGAATCTTTTTTAGATACCAGCGTAGTGAACCACAATACCTGCTTGGCTACCAATGCGCTTTGCTCCACCATTTTACGGATGAAGGCGATCTCACCGCCGGGTGTCCACAACTCAGCTTTTTGTCCGCCAAAGTTAAGGGCCGTCTTCTGTGCCTCCAGACCTAACTTTTTCCATTTGGTGGCAGTAGAGATCTGCGCTTCCTGCGCCGACGCGTGGAACGGCGGGTTACACATCGTCAGGTCAAAGCCTTCGCCGTCTTTAACGATTCCCTTAAAAATATTAGCCTTGTTGGCCTGCTGGCGCAACAGAATGTTGTTTTGGAACTTTGGATTGGCCGAAATAATATCTTTAGCAGAACGGATCGCTTGCGCATCGATATCGGCACCTACAAAACTCCAATCGTAAATTGCACTGCCGATAAGCGGGTAAACGAGGTTAGCTCCGGTACCAATATCCAGCACCTTGATCTTTTTACCACGCGGGGCTTTACCACCGTTCAGTTCGCCCAGCAGATCGGCAATGTAATGCAGGTAATCGGCACGACCGGGGATCGGCGGACAAAGGTACCCTTCGGGAATATCCCAGCTATCAACGCCATAGTATTGTTTTAGCAGAGCACCGTTCAGCGCTTTCACCGCGTTTGGATCACTAAAGTCGATAGACTCGGTACCTTGCTCCGTCTTAGTGACAAAAGGTTTCAGCTTATCGCTGATCTTGCACAGCGCCTTAAAATCGTACCCCGCTTTATGCGAATTACGCGGGTGCATGTTTTCTTTTATCTCGGGTTTGGTACTTGGCTTATCAGACATATGAACGATGCGGCGTGGATGATCGCCGGTGCAAATTTACAGAAAATGGATGTGGAATGCGATGATCGCTTTAGATACTAACAAAGATAGCGAAAAACATTAATAAATCCCAAATGGAAATATCTATATCCATGCAGAAAATCATAGATAATAATTATAACTTAGCTAAATGCCAAAGATCGTTATCACCCTTGTTATAATATTCACCGCCATCTTAACGGGATACACCCAACCGTCTCTCAACTACGAGTCTGAAGCGGTAAAATATTTTAGCCAGAAGATCTTGGGCGTCGACGAGCGGCTTCAAGGGATAATGCTCACTTTCCCAAAAACTTCGATGGGTAAGCCGACTGAGGTCTTTCATCTTGCCGACGCATTGGGAGACATCCAAGCATTGAAGCCCCTATCAGATGAACAGCAAAGGATGATCGACAGCTGTGAAAATGTGAACCAAGCTCTGCCTAAAGAACTCGTTGCTATACCAAAGATCAAAGCACCTGCCATGAGATCAGTGACTGACAGATATTCCATGTCGGTTTACAATAAGATCCTCTATAAAAATGCTTACTATGTCGAGATCTATTTGTTGAACAAAAGACACAACAAGGAAAAATTCATATTCGTAAAATTTGACAATGGAGCACCGGTCGGCTTTTTCCTTAGAAGCTTTATCGTCGATTAGATCCTGCTCAACTGTTCATCACCGCACCGCCATTCATATCCACCACCTGCCCTGTCATGGCTGATTGGCTAAGAAGGTAAGCCACTAACCCGGCAATCTCCTCGGGCTGGCTCATACGCCGAAGTGGGACGCTTTGCATGGCGATATCATAAAACTCATCTTTAGTGATGCCGATGCCATCGGCGATGCCCTGCATGCCTGTTTGCGACATTTCGGTATCGACCCAACCCGGGCAAATGGCGTTCACCAATATCTTTTCAGGAGCATACTGTACCGCCCACGAGCGCATCAACCCCAGCAAACCGGCCTTTGATGCACAATAAGCCGAGTAATTAGCCACTCCCAAACGCGCCAATACCGACGATGTGATAAGGATATGCGAATCAGTACCGGCCAGGCGCAGATTGGGCAAGAAAGTATTCACAAAGTTGTAGGTCCCCGTTAGGTTGGTACTGATGATATCGTCCCAGCGGTCGGCATCGCCCCATTGGTTCTCGCCGCCAATGCCGGCATTGGCGATCAGTCCATGTATGGCCATATCTTCCAATTGCGAAGCGGTATCCTCTAAACTTTCCTTATCGCGGATGTCGGCGCCTACTACCAGGCAGCGGCCTTTGGGTAGCAGTTTAAAGGTTTGGTTCAGCCTGGCTTCGTCGCGGCCAAGCAGGATGCAGTTATGTCCGTTATCTATCAGTTTAACGGCGATAGCCTGGCCAATACCACTGCCGGCCCCGCTGATCAGATATGTTTTTCCCATGCGGTAAAAGTACGAGGTGCGGGCGATAAATAACAATTGATCCGCCATAGTTGTTATCATTGTATGCGGCGGCAAAATGGCTGCGCATCAAAACATCCCTACCATGCTAAAACAAACCCTATCTGCCATCACCGCCGCGCTGAACACGCATTTGCAACAAAGTTTGAACAATGCCGAAGACTTGGCGGTACTCTCAGGCATCGTCAATATAGATGGCTCATCCGCCGTAGCGGCGCAGAATAAGATCCTGATCACCCAGGTACACGTAGCCAGCGACCTTAAGCTGCGCAATACCCGCCCGATCGGCTTTGGTCCGCAGGATATGGCCAACCTTGGGTTGAATCTGAAGCAGCGTATCCTGTGTTCAGCCGCTTTCTACAACGAGAATTATGCCGACGGTTTGGAACTATTAGAACTGGCCATGCAGTTCTTTCATGACAGCCCTATCCTGACCATACCCGCAGGCGAAGGCAAGCCCGAGATCAAATTAGAGATCGTCGCCGCCGACCTATCCCCTGCCGAATTGCAACGCCAGTGGATGGTGTTAGGGTCACGGTACCTGCCATCGGCAGCGTATGATGTTATTGTGGTGGGCTGATCCGTTTTGTTTACAAACTTATCCGTTAAGTATAATTTTAGGGCTGGGCCTATGCGGACATTTGTATCATCAAAAACAGATAACAACATGAGCACTATTAAAACAACAGCATTAGGCAGCCAGGGACTGACCGTACCCGTGCAGGGTTTAGGTTGCATGGGCATGACCACCCTTGCCGGAGCAGATATTTATGGTAAAGCCGACGAAGCCGAAGGCATTGCGACCATCCACCGCGCGTTGGAACTGGGAATTAACTTTTTAGATACTGCCGACCTGTACGGTCCCATGCTTAACGAACGCCTGATCGCCAAAGCCATCAAGGGAAGCCGTGATAAATACATCATCGCCACTAAATTTGGTTGGGAGATAGATGATAACGAGCAATTGACCTGGGCCATTAACGGGCAGCCCGGTTATGTAAGAAAGTCGATAGAGCGGTCGCTTAAAAATTTGGATACGGATGTGATAGACCTTTACTACCTGCACCGGGTAGACCCCAACACGCCGATAGAGGATACCGTTGGCGCCATGGCCGATCTGGTAAAAGAGGGCAAGGTGCGCTACATAGGCCTGTCCGAAGCATCTGCCGAAACTATCCGTAAGGCGCATGCCGTGCACCCGATCACGGCCTTGCAATCAGAGTATTCGTTATTTGAGCGTGAACCAGAGGTGAATGGCGTATTGGATACCCTGCGCGAATTAGGTATCGGCTTTGTGCCATACTCGCCGCTTGGCCGTGGCTTTATCACGGGCGAGATCAAAAGTCCGGATGATTTTGCGGCCGATGATTTCCGCCGACAGATACCGCGCTTTCAAGGCGAGAATTTTTACAAGAACATGGACCTGCTGAAACAGATAAACCAATTAGCAGCCGAGAAGGACGTCACCCCATCGCAATTGGCATTGGCCTGGGTATTGTCCAAAAATGCGGTAGCTATCCCGGGCACTAAGCGGATAAAGTACCTGGAGCAAAATGCTGCTGCCACCGATATCGAGCTAAGCGCGGCTGAACTGGCATCATTAGAGTCGATCATACCGCCGGGTGTAACGGCAGGAAACCGCTACGATGACTTTTCTATGAACGGCGTAAATATTTAACCCGTGAACGACCATGCGCCGCGGCAACAATAGCGGTGCATGGTCGTTTACTTTTTTTAGAGACACAAAAATGAAGACCACCCAGACCGACCCGATCATGATCAGATCCATTACCGACTTTTGCGATCTGCTGGGCCACCCTAAGCCTGAGCATCCATTGTTGACAATGGTAGAGCTGACCTGCGGCGCCAATTACCCCGAACTGCCGGGCAACAAGCTGATCTATGATTTTTATACTGTCTTCATCAAGCGCAATGTCAAGGGTGTTATGAAGTACGGGCAAAAGGAGTATGATTTTAAAGAGGGGGTGATGGGCTTCTCGGCACCCAAACAGGTTTTTATGATCGACGGGCTGGATCCGAGTACCGAGATCACGGGCTGGTTCCTGGCTTTTCATCCGGATCTGATACGCAAGTATGATCTTGGCAAAAAGATCAAAGACTACAACTTCTTTTCGTATAGCGTTAACGAGGCATTGCACCTATCCGACAAAGAGGAGCGCATGATAGAGAAAATGATGCGGGACATCCGTACCGAGTACCAGCAACCGATAGATGCATTTAGTCAGGATGTGATGGTATCGCAGCTTGACCTGCTACTCACCTACTGCAACCGCTTTTACAACCGCCAATTCATTACCCGCCGCAATGCCGAAGAAAGCTTGTTGAACAAGTTCACCGACGTGGTATCAGCATATTTTGAGCAGGAACATATTGATGAGCTACCCAACGTGAACGATATATCGGCCCAACTTAACGTATCGCCGCATTACCTGAGCGATATGCTGCGGACCTTGACCGGACAAAGTGCCCAGCAACACATCCACGGGCATTTAATAGAAAAGGCCAAAGAACTTTTACTGACCACCAATCTATCTGTGAACGAGACCGCCTATCGCCTTGGATTTGAGTATCCGCAATATTTTAACAGGCTATTCAAAAATAAGACAGGGGTTACGCCGGCTGCGTTCCGTAATAATTAGCATTATCCCGCCATTGCATCCAGCTCCGCCCCGTTTGCCGGCAACCAGGTCTGGATGAAGTCATCCTTAGGGTCATGTGCTGCGGCGGGTTTGGCGGGGATGAAGTATTTGTTGTCGCGTGGGTCGCTGCCTACGCCGGCTATAAAGGCCCAATTACCCCAATTGCTGGCGGGCGAATAATCGATCAGTTTTTCCTCAAAGTAAGCGGCGCCTTTGGTCCAGTCTACCTGCATTTCTTTCACCAGGTAAGTGGCCACCATTTGGCGGCAGTAGTTATTGATGTATCCCGTAGCAGCTAACTGGTGCATGCTGGCATCAATAAACGGGATACCGGTGTTGCCACTCTTCCATTGTTCTAACAGGGCATACTGATCGGCGCTAACTTTCGGGGCCTCATCTTTAAAACCATCGGCCTTAAAAAATTGATTACCGTATTTTTTGAACATGAAGCGGAAGTAATCGCGCCACAACAGTTCCAATATTAGCCGGGCATCGGTCTTTTGGCCATGTTTGACCGACTGCCAATAAACCTGGCGCGGCGACATGCACCCGAACGTTAACCAGGGCGACAGGTGCGAACCGGAGTTGGCATTCTTCACCTTGCTATGCAGGGCAAGGTCATAACCGGCAAAGAATTGTTGCAGGCGTTGATGCGCCACCGTCTCGCCGCCGGCAAAGTGGAAATGGTCGCGCGGGTCATCTGCGGGTTCTTCCAGGCCAAGGTCTTGTAAGGTCGGTATCTCGCCCGGTTCGGCAATGGTCGGCGTATTGATCACCTCGGGCGATGCGGCTATCACCCGCACATTACTATCGCGCTCTATCTTTTTGCGGAAAGTGGCAAAACTATCCGGAATATCCTTGATCGGGAATGGCAGGTCCTCTTTATGATAGAGTGTATGGCCGATGAAATGCTTCAGGTTCAGTTTGATCTTCCATAGCGCGGCTTCAACCTGTTCAGACACGGCGGTCTCCTCAAAAGCTACTTCGCGGTGATGGTAAACTTCGTTCACACCAAACTCGGTGGCCAACGCAGGGATCACTTCGGCAGGAGAGCCAACGCGCACCAGCAGGTCAGATCCCATGGCCCTTAAATTTTCGCGCAGGTTGTGTACCGACTCAATTAAAAACTTAGCCCTGAAGCTGCCCGTTTTTTGCGTCCCTGAAGGCGTGATCTTAAAATAGAATGGGTCGAACAAATAGACCGGCAATACTTTATCGGCTTTGCGGGTGGCCTCTAACAATATCTCGTTATCGTCAATTCGCAAGTCGTTCCTAAACCAAACCAGTATCGTTCTTTCGCTCATGTTAGTGTAGTGAAGGCGGGAAAATTCAGCTAATCTACAAAAATGCAAATAAATAAGGCTTTGGAGTAACGGTTAGGTGAGATATGACAGGGGGATGAGGGAAGTAATAAGTTCATGGTCATGGCGGCGTAAGAAGAAATGCTGCTATCAACTATTATCCATGAACGATGAACTTGCAAACAATAAACAAGAAAGATCGTCGTACATTTATATAACAAATTAACATACAGCTTATGGCAACTGCAGATAGTATCCGCGACGCATATATCGACTACGTACTGACCGAGGGACACGAGCCTGAATCGGTTTACAAATTCGCTAAGGCCAATGAAATGACCGAGGCCGAGTTCTATAACTTTTACGGCTCTTTTGAGGGCTTAGAGCAAACCATTTGGTCCGGCTTTGTTCAGCGCACAATCAACGAGGTGAAGGCGCAGGAGATCTGGCCGCAATATTCATCGCGCGAGAAGGCCTTGTCCTTCTTCTACAGCTTTTTTGAGTTGCTGAAGGGTAACCGCAGCTTTGCCATCTACAGTTACAAAAAAGCGCCGCGCACTTTGGGTGCACCCAGGGTGTTCACTAAGATGAAAGACATTTTTGAAGAGTTTGCCCAACAGATCCTGAACGAAGGTTTGGAATCGCAGGAACTATCCGACCGTAAATCTTTTAGTAAAAAATATAAGGATGCCCTTTGGGTGCAATTAGGTTTTGTGCTGAACTTTTGGATGGCTGACAACTCGGCCGGTTTTGAAAAGACCGACGAAGCGATAGAAAAAGGATTAAACGTGACCTTCGACCTTTTCCAACGTAGTCCGATAGATAACCTGTTAGAGTATGGCAAGTTTTTGGCTAAGAATGGTGGGTTTAAGGAAGCGATGGGATTGTAGGCCCTTTGATATATGTAGAGCCTTGAACGCTGTTTCCCCGCTTGAGCGGGGACGCACCGAACGAACATAATACACAACCTTTAACAGGGGCGTGTCCTTTCGCTGACCTTGCAACCGAAGGACACACCCCTGACCACGCTCAAGTGGGGAAGCGCGACTTAGCACCCCTCTGACCGAAGCCTACCGCACTGATAACTAATTTATGAGCACTCCCAAAGAACAGAATAGCATACCCACCAGCAAAGTAGAACGGTCAACCAAGTTTGTGAAGACCGGGTTGAAGGTTGGCGGCAACTATATTAAACACTACTCAAAAAAACTCTTCAACCCGGACCTTGACCGCTCGGAATTGAACGAGGATAACGCAGCCGATATCTACGAGTCGCTTAGCGAACTGAAAGGCAGCGCTCTGAAGGTTGCCCAGATGCTGAGTATGGATAAGAATTTGTTACCAAAGGCTTATGTAGATAAATTTTCGCAATCGCAGTATAATGCGCCGCCGCTATCGGGACCGCTGATCGTGCAAACTTTCAAGAAATATTTCGGTAAAACCCCTGATCAGATCTATGATAAGTTCAACCTAAAGTCTACTAACGCGGCATCCATCGGGCAGGTACACCAGGCCGAACTGAAGGGCAAAAAACTGGCGGTGAAGATCCAGTACCCGGGCGTGGGCGATTCCATATCGTCAGACCTGAAACTGATCAAACCCTTTGCCTTCCGTATGCTGGGGATGAGCGAAAAAGAACTGGACGTTTACATGCGCGAGGTTGAGGAGCGATTGGTAGAAGAGACCGATTACGAGTTGGAGGTGCGCCGGTCGATAGAATTTAGTGAGGCTTGCTCGATATTAAATAATGTGGCCTTCCCTACTTACTATCCAGAGTTGAGCAGCAAACGCATCATTACTATGGATTGGCTGGAGGGTAAACACCTGCGCGAGTATTTGCAGACCAACCCATCGCAAGAGTCGCGTAACATCATTGGCCAGGCCCTGTGGGATTTTTATAACTTTCAGCAACACGAGATACGCGCCGTACATGCCGACCCGCATCCGGGCAATTTCATGATCACGCCCGATGGCAAATTAGGCGTAATAGATTTTGGTTGCATTAAAGAAATGCCGGATAGTTTTTATACACCGTTCTTCTCGTTGACGGCATCAGACCTGATGGAGAATAAAGAGGAGACCATTAAGGCCTTCCGGCTGTTAGAGATGATCCTACCTGCGGACACTCCGGCCCAAGTGGAGTTCTATTATCAAAATTATAAAGAGATGATCGGCTTGTTCGCCCTGCCGTATATCCATGATACTTTCGATTTTAGTCAGACCGCATTTTTTGACAAGCTTTATTACTTTGGCGATAAGATATCCAAGATGCCCGAGTTTAAACAGGCGCGCGGGGTAAAACATTTTATTTATGTTAACCGCACCAATTTTGGCTTATACAATATCCTGCACGAGTTGAAAGCCACCGTTAAGACGGATACTTACAAGCCGCATGTGGTTTTAAGCTATTGACGTTTTATCTAACCACAAAGCACAAAGGTTTCACAAAGGACACAAAGCGATAGGTTAGTCCCTGTAAGGCTTTGTGCCCTTTGTGGTTCCTTCTTTGTGCCCTCTGTGGTTAATTATTCCCCCTAAATGTCAATCAGTTAAAATTTATAAATCGATGGCGTATCATAAAGTTAACGCATTTACGTATTAGGCTATATCAACCCTAATACTATATTTGCCCCCGCTAACCTTGTTACGCCCTTTATGAAAAAAACACTATCTATGCTGACGCTGTCATTAGCGTCGTTCACATTTATTGCCAAAGCCCAAACCGACACTACTAAACATCAGCTTGGCCGTATCGCACTTTCCAAAAAATTCACGCAAGCCGTCACCGTTAAAGGTACCGATCTGGAGAAACAACCCTTCGTTACGCTGAGGGAAGCCGTTAACTCGTGGTTTTATGGTGCATATGGGATATCGACAAATTACGTAACCGTTGTAGATGGCAACCTGCTGACCGACATTAACGCTTACAGCGTTTTTGACATTGAGGAGGTGACCATGGTACAAAACTCGCTGACCCATCTTAACGGTATCTCACCATTTCAAATATTGCTGCTGGTGAAAACCAAACGCGGTAACCGTACAAGTAGTTCGGGTGTAGACGTAGCCGCGCAAACCAATTTTGTCGATGTTCGTAATTTGGGTACCGATGGTAAAAGTACTAATAATATGTACCATCAGTACTACGTGTCGCCTTATGTAAATAACGATAAATTAAAAGCAGGTGTCTCAGCCAGTTTCCAGCGCAACGTATGGGCGGGCATGGAGTTAGGCGGCAATCGGGCTAACAGGCCGCTGGCTTTATCTCGGCTAAGACTTAACGGTTATGCCGACCTGAAATTAGGCGACAACACTACGCTATCTGTTAGCGCGGGCTATACTCCTCAAACAGATACCGCGAGATACCAAACCGGAGGCACCGGTTTTGAGAACCATTACGGGCTGCACAGAAGCCACGATCTTTGGTACGGGCAGGCAAAATTGTTCACTAAGATCAGCAGCAAATTAAGCAACAATTTAAGTGTTGGTATGCAACACTACAAACGTAACTCGTTCAATAACATCGTTAGCTCGGGCATTTACAACTCTTTCTCATCTACCGATACCACAAGTAACATTAAACAATACCTCATCAGCGATGATATCACTTACACGGCAAAGGCCGGCCGCTGGCTTTTTGAACCAAATGTAAATTTCAGCTACCGTTGGTTCAAAAACGACATTACCGGGGTGAATAAAGCCCCGCTCAACGAATTTAGGGGAGAATATAGGTTCAGTGAGCGTGCCGCTTTTCTAACCCCATCGCTGGCCATCAGTCTTGATAAGGCGTTAATGATCCAGGTTGGTGCGCAATATTATCTTAACACGGTAGGTGAAAAGAGCCATGACCGTGCGCGTTTCCTGCCATTTGCATCGTTAACGGTCAACATCCTTCGGTCGGACCTTAGCGATAACCCTAACACCGCATGGAACATCTATACCTCTTACGCCAAGACCACGAACAATATGGGCGACCCTATTGGTAGCCTAAGCAGCGGCGACAGGGGCTATTGGGGGCCAGGCAGGATAAATGGCGTCCCGGTCTTAAACCTTTCGTCCGACCTATATTCTGCGGTACATCAATACCAGGCCGGTACAACCTTGGCATTGCTTAAAAACAAGATCAATATCAGTTATAACTACAGCGCAAACAATTTCGCGGCAGCTTACGGCACGTATATTCCAATGCCCGAATCAGCGTCTGCCTACGCGGTATTATACCAAGACATCACCCAGCACATTCACCGTTTAAGTTTTGATATACGCGCCGTACAAACAAACAGCTTTAGCTGGATCACCGGACTAAATGGCACATTGATCAAACGCGACCAGGTTGCTACAGCAGGCTCTGCAATTCTTTTTGATACCGACCCTTATAACTTAGGCAACCCGGTAACAGGAGGTTTTGTTAACAGGTTAGCCTATAAAAAATTCAGCGCAGGGTTGGATGTGCTTTACCGTATCAACAGAGAAACCTACAGCGCATCGGCATTTAGCGGCTTACCGCAAAAGAGAAAGGTAAATTCTTTTGACCTTAAAAACGTTTACTTAGGTTATCAGCCATCAGTAAGTTGGGCTAAAGGTGCCGAGGTATTTGTGAATGCACGCAACGTAGTGCAAAACAAAACGTCGGATCTGGGCGAAGACCGCCGCTATTACGGCTTTGGGGTTAAATTTAGTTTATAGACCGAACTAAATTCTCTACAATTGCAGCGCTCGTTAGTCGCTCGGGGAAGTTAACAGTGTATTAGATCAGCATTAACTAAACTGGAACGGTATTTGGAAAGGTGCAGTATCTATAAAAAAACAAGTGATATGAAAACTCTAACAAACAGATCATCTATTAAGTACCTGTTCTTATTTTTAGCAGCAACGGTAACGGCATTGTCTTCGTGCAAAAAAGACGACCAAGCAGGCAACAGCACACCTACCCAGGCGGTAATATCTATAACTAACGCTGTAGAAGGCTCGTTAGGACAGGATTTTTATGTGGGCGACGTAAAATTGAATACATCGGCCATTGCATATGCTCAAAACACAGGTTATTTAAGCACCAACACAGGCGATAAGACCGCCAAGTTCACCAACACCGGTACAACTACTGCTAACGCGCAGTTCAGTTTAAAGCTTGAAGCCGGCCAATATTACAGCGTGTTTTACACAGGCGGTGCTTCGGCTTCGTCATCAAGCTATTTAGTTTTGACAGACGAAGGTGTGAAACCTGCTGCAGACAAGATCAAAGTACGTTTTGTTAACCTGACCACAGGTTTAGCATCGGCTTTAGATCTCGGTATCAGTGCCACTAACAAGCTGGCTACCAATATAGCTGCAAAAACAGCATCTGCTTATTACACGCTCGACGCGACCACTCAATTTAACCTGTATGCCAATGCGTCGTTAGATGCTTTATTAAGCATCCCTGTTACTACACGTCCGGGTAGTGTATACACCATTTACGTAACAGGTTCGTCTACCACCAACCTTAAGTTACATTTGATCAATCAATTGTAATACAAACAGGTAGTTATCTAAACAGAAAAGGGACGGCAGATCAAACTGCCGTCCCTTTTTCTATTTCGCCCCTTTTTAATTATTCTACATGAACATCATCTGTCGACGGTACTTTTGCCCCCTCAGGGTTGATCTTCTTTACGTATAACTCATCTATCAATATCATCAATATCGCCAGCATCGGCACAGCTAAAATAATACCCAGCGGGCCTGACACTACGCCCATGATGAGTTGACTGATCAACGTTAGTGCCGGCGGTAACTTAATGAGCTTACGCTGGATCAGCGGATTAACGATATTGGCCGTGATCGTTTGCGATGTAATATAGATCAATGCGACGATGATACCCGTTTTAGTATCCACCGTAAGCGCCAGCAGTGTACCCGGGATCATAGCCAGTACCGAACCAAAGTTAGGGACGATCTCCAGGATACCGGTTATCAGCCCCAACACCATAGCTACCGGGATCCCCATAATAGTCAAACCGGTGGTGATCAGTATGGTGACCAATACGATGGATGCCATCATGCCCTTCAGCCAGCCTTTTAATGATGTGCTAATACGGTTCATGATATGGATGCCGATCAGCTTACGGTTTTTAGGTACAAGCAGCAGGATACCATCTTTATACATCGACGGGTTGGATGTAAAAAATATCCCCAGGAACATAATGATGTACAGATCGCCCAAAACACCAAAGCTGGTGGTGAAAAAAGATTGAGCGGTATCTACCATTGTTTTAGAATTGGTACTACTAAATCCCTCCAATATTTTATGCCCGATAGATGACTCATCCAGTTTGGCTTTAACGTTATTGATGGTTGCAGGCAAGGTCTTGCTCAACTCCTCCACCTGCGATTGTATGGTCGTCCCCATAAACCAAAGCAACAACGCCAAAATGGACAAGGTGCCCACTACAGATACCACCATGGCCAACTGCCGCGATACTTTGAAACGGCGCTCTACCACATCGCCCACACCATGAAAGTAAGTGGCTATCAGGCAACCCGCCATGATCATCAGCACCACGTTAAATGCCACACGGGCGATCAGGATAACAGATACAATGAGCGCTACAATGGCCACGGTTTGCCACACCTTTTCGGTATAGGTCATTTCGCGTCTGTTGCCGACGTATGGATTTGATGGGCGGAAAGGAGTTTTAGCCATTTCAGTATTTTTAGGAGTACCCCTATAACTACTTTACCGGCCGTTCTGTTTTGAGGGTGTCCTTAAAAGCTTTTTTGTCGCCCAGGGTAACCGGCGCAGATGCGCCTCCCAAGCTATCCAGACCAAAAGCTACGGGGTTGCGCTGGTACCGTTTGAAACTGGCCGTCACCATGTTGATGAACTGGTATTGATCATAATTTTTCACCGCGTAATAAGTTGGGCGGTGCTTGCGCATAAAGTCGGTCAACTTAGGTTCTTTTAAGCCGGTAATGTTGGTCACCAAAGTTTTATTGAAACGGTAATCTATCTCGGCCTCATGATAATCGCGTTCGATCACTTCCTGTAAGCGCGCGGCATTTTTCCCTTCACGACTGATCGAATTCCATATCGCATCGATACTGATCCCCGCCCCGCCCGGACCAACAGATAATATATCGCGAAATGCTGCCGAACCGTAGGCTTTGTTATAATCTTGCCGGGTGGCCAAAAATCTTTTTAGCGGGGTCTCGAGCGTATCCTTGATATTTACTTGCTTTAGCATCGTGGCGCTTGGTTTCAGGTAAACAAATATGGTATGGCTCTCGGGAACCTTCACGGTATCATTATAATATCCGTCTCTGCTAAAAATAAGCACATCGGCGGCACGTGCAGCTATCTTAAATTCGGCTTTCAGGTTATTATACACGATCTTGCCCGTTCGGATGTTGTGGATGGCGACTTTGGCGATACGCTCGTTACTGGTCTTGTCGAACACGATACCCTCCGTCTCCTTGTCCTGCGCCAGGGAGTTAAGGCTAAAGCCCAAAAAGAATATCAGCAACCAAGATCTCATTTGTTTTTTGTACGGGACGGTAAAGCTATAACCTAACGGGCGGTTTATGATATGGTTTAACAAAAATTAACAGAGATAGCTTCCATTCCCTCCCCCAAGGAGGGAATTTGAAAACCTACTTCACCACCACTAATTTCTGTCCCAGCTTGATATTGTTATCGGCCATATTGTTCAGTGCCTTCAACTCTTCAACGGTCAAACCAAAACGCTTGGAGATGTTATATAGTGTATCGCCTGTTTTAATGGTGTATAATTTATCGGCAGGGGTAACGGCAACAAGCGAGTCCTTTACCGCTTTGCCTATGTTTTGGTTGATCTCTGCAAACACACGGTCTTCACGTTTGATCTTGGCGATAGCCCCTTCCGGGCGGTCGAATTGGTCCAGCGCATACCTTTGAATAACACCGATCAGCAGGTCGGGATATTTTGGGTTAGTGGCATAACCGGCCTCTTTCAGACCTTTGGCCCAGCCTACGTAGTCATTCTTATCCAACTCGAATAATTTGGCGTAACGTTTCTTTTTCAAAAAGTCAGAGTGATCCCGGAAAGATGTTTCAGGGTTATCATACACCCGGAAACAGTCGTTCTCCCGGTCATCGTTCTTGTAATAACTTTTGCCTTTCCAGTCGCTGGTACATTTGATCCCGAAGTGGTTGTTAGCGATACGGGCCAGATCGCTATTCCCAAAACCTGATTCGAACAAGCCCTGAGCTAAAGTAATACTCGCGGGTACGCCATACAGGTTCATTTCTTGTATGGCGATGTTCTTGAACCTATCGATATATTGCTGGGCTGTATAAGTTGGATAGTTGGCAATGGCATTGCCTCGTTCCTTCATCAACGCATCGTTATTTCGGCGGGCATCACTGTTAGATACGGATGGATTGGCCGGTGGCGATCCCGCAGGCCTCGCCACCATTGGACGGTGCGATGAACATGCGCTGAATAATAAGCAAAAGAAAAGCCCGACAATGCCGGGCTTTAAATATGGTTTGTAGCTGTTGGCCGTCATTACGCCAAACATAAGTAAAATTATTGCTTGTTCACCGGTGGCAACATGATAGATGGTGCAGTTTCGGTACTATCGACATTCTTATCATAGTCGTGCAGATCATATTTGTTGATCAGCGCTAAAACCTGCGCGCCCCATTTGCGGCTGCTGGCGTAACCGGCTTTTTGGATGCCCTTTACCCAACCTTTGTAATCGACCGAACTTAGCTGATCTTGCAGGTGGGCAAATTTCTTTTTCTCGGTCATGATGCGGGCAAAATCCTCAAATGATTCTAAAACCGAATCGTAAGATTTATAAGCGCTCTTAACCTTTTTGTTGTTTTTGTAGTAAACAGATGTGGTGCCGCCCTTCATCCCGAACTGGTTATTAAGATTTTTAGCGATAGCGCTGTTCCCGTTAGCACTCTCGTGCATAGCAATGCCCAAAATGATGCTGGCGGGGATACCGCTCTGATGCATAATGGCTACAGCGTTGTCTTTGAATTTTTCAATATACGACTGAGACGTATTTCGCTCCTGCGCCGAAACGGCTAATGCAGACACCAATAGAATGGTAAGTAGTACTGTTTTCTTCATAATTTACTTTTTTCTGATGAGCAAAATGCCATCCCTTACGGGTAGTATCACTTTCTCCACTCGCGTGTCGGCAGCGATCTTGTCATTCAACTCGCGGATCAGTTTGGTGTCGGTGTCGTTAGCGTCACCGTAAACCTTCCCTTTCCACAAAACATTATCAATTATAATTAAACCTCCCGGCCTTACTTTTTCAAGTATGGCTGCAAAGTAAAGCAAATTATTTTTCTTATCCGCATCAATAAACACCAGATCAAAGGGTTGGCTTTCAAAATCGGCTATTACGTCTACGGCAGGGCCGATATGCAGCCTGATCTTTTTTTCCACACTTGTTAGCGAAAAGTTGTGCCGAAGCGTTTCTTCCAGCTCCGCATTCACCTCAATGGTGTCGATAAAGCCGTCGTCGGTCAGCCCCTCCGCCAGGCAAATAGTAGCGTATCCGGTAAAAGTACCTATCTCCAAAATGCGCTTAGGCGATACCATTTTGCTCAGCATACTCAACAACCTGCCCTGGTAATGCCCTGACAGCATATGCGGTCGTAATACCTTTACATAAGTATCACGGTTGATCTTTTTTAGCTCATCCGGCTCGGCGTCGAGGTGGGTATCAATGTATAGTTGTAGGTCGGTGGGGAGAATTTCCATTGTGTGTGAAACGTTAAAGCGCATATAACGCTGATTTGTTTCGGCAAAGGTATCTAAAACTTGTCATTGCGAGGAACGAAGCAAACTCATAGGCAGGTCCTCGTTGCTTGTCAGCTGAGATTGCCACGTCGCCCTCACGCACATTTCCTCCCCTTCGCTCCTCGCAATGACAATAGGGGAAATTAGCGCACCGTGTCCATCCAATTCTGAAGAAGAATAGTCGCCGACACCGTATCCACCAACCCCTTATCCTGCCTATCCTTCTTATTCCTACCACTTGCAAGTATCGCTGCCGATGCCATCTTAGACGTAAACCGTTCATCCAGCATCGATATAGGTATCTCCGGGAAACTTTTCTTCAGCAAGGTCACAAAGCCTTTAACATGCTGGGCCGACTGTGATGGCGTATTGTCCATCTGCTTGGGTTCGCCCACTATAAAGCGTTCTACTTGTTCAGTCTGCAGGTATTTTTTTAGATAGTCGAAGATATCTTTTGGGTGGATGGTATCCAGTCCAGTGGCAATGATCTGCAACGGGTCGGTCACGGCTATGCCGATGCGTTTGGTACCGTAATCGAAGGCCATGATCCTCATTTAGTTTTGAGTTTTGAGTGGTGAGTTCTGAGTTGGATAGCACTTTGCTATCATCAGGCAAAGGTAATTATTCTGTCACAGATCAAGCTGATCACATCAATTAGTCGGGCAATTCTTAAAACTCATTACTCAAAACTCAGCACTAATCACTAATTTGCACGGATGCAGTTCAAACAAATTGTTGGGCAAAGCGCCGTTAAGCAAAGGCTGATCAACTCGGTGAAAGAGAACCGGGTAAGTCACGCGCAGTTATTTTTGGGACCTGAAGGTTCGGGAAATCTGGCGCTGGCTGTGGCGTATGCGCAATACGTATCGTGCGAGGATAAGCAGGTTGATGACTCTTGCGGCGTGTGTTCATCCTGCCGTAAGTACATGAAACTGGCCCACCCCGATCTGCATTTTTCGTATCCTTTCTTTGCCAAACATAAGGATGATACAGCGCTCACGTTCATAGAGCAATGGCGCGAAGCTTTGCTGGCTAATAACTATCTGAATCTTGATGGCTGGCGCGGTTACCTGGAGGCCGATAACAAACAGGCAAACATCAATATTGCCGAGTGCCATCAGATCATCAAAAAACTAAGTTTAAAACCCTTCGAGTCGGTCTACAAGGTTTTGATCCTTTGGCTGCCGGAGTATCTTGATAAAGAAGGCAACTCGCTGCTGAAGATCATCGAAGAACCTCAACCTAACACGCTGTTCTTGTTGGTCGCACAAAATCAAGATCAGATCCTGAATACCATTCTGTCCCGTACCCAACTGGTAAAAGTTCCGGCGTTGGACTATGAGGATATCAAGACCTACCTCATCGAACACGGGCAGACCCAGCACGCGGCCGAAGAGATCGCTTACCTGAGCAACGGCAACATGGCCGAAGCGTTGTCTATGACCGACCAGGATAGCAGTAATTACCACCAGCTATTTATGAAATGGTTGCGCTTTTGCTTTGGCAATAAGGGCAGCGATGTGATCCCTTTTACTGATCAGCTAAGTAAGCTTGGGCGCGAAAATCAGAAGAACTTTTTACGCTACGGTATCAGCTTTGTGCGCGAGTGCTGTCTGCTATCGGCCGGGGCGGGTAACCTGGTGCATTTGCCTGCAGCCGAACTTGATACGGCCCAAAAAATGATCACGGTGATGAACATGGCGCAGTCCGAAGCGATAAGCACCGAACTGGAAAAAGCTCATTATCATGTGGAAAGAAATGCTAATCCCAAGATATTGTTTTTAGACGTATCTTTACAGCTTATAAAAATTTTACATTTTAAAACGTTCCCGCAAGGGGCTCATTATATACCGAACTAATTATGGGATGTGGAAGTTGTTCAACAGGCGGCGGTTGTGCCCCTGCTGGCTGCAAAAGTAATGGCGCTTGCCTTACTAACGGATGCAGCAAACTGGATGTTTACGACTGGCTGTCGCACATGGACATGCCGGCAAATTATAAGCCTTTTCAAGTGGTCGAGATCAAATTTAAAGGCTCTCGAAAGGATTTTTACCTTAACCACGATAACATTTACTTGGAAGCAGGCGAACTGGTGGCTGTAGAAACGGCTACCGGCGGTTACGATATCGGTCACGTTTCTTTGACCGGCGAATTGGTGCGCATGCAAATGTCCAAACGCCATGTAAAAGAGGCCGACGTTGCCAAAAAGATCTACCGCAAAGCTACCGAGGCCGACGTTAACAAGTGGAAAATGGCCAAGGACCTGGAATGGGAGACCATGCACAAGGCCCGTACTTTAGCCCTTGAATTAAAGCTGAGCATGAAGCTGAGCGACGTTGATTACCAAGGCGATAAAACCAAAGCTACTTTCTATTACACTGCAGAGGGCCGTGTGGATTTCCGCGAGCTGATCAAGAAGATGGCCGAGGCTTTCCGCATCCGTATAGAGATGCGTCAGATCGGTATGCGTCAGGAAGCAAGCCGTTTAGGCGGTATCGGCTCTTGCGGTCGCGAATTGTGCTGCAGTACCTGGCTGACCGATTTTAAAACGGTATCTACAGCTGCCGCACGTTATCAAAATCTATCCCTGAACACTTTAAAACTGGCCGGCCAATGTGGTAAGTTAAAGTGCTGCCTGAACTACGAATTAGACACGTACATGGATGCGCTGAAGCACATCCCTGATAACGTTAACATACTAAAGACCGAGAAAGGCGACGCCCGCTTGCAAAAGACCGACATCTTTAAAAAGACCATGTGGTACAGCTTTTCTGGCGAAACAGATTGGGTGCCTATTAAAGCTGCCCGCGCCCGCGAAGTACAAAAAATGAACCGCGAAGGTATCATCCCTGCCGACTTGGGCGACCCTGTAGAAATTGCCGCACCGGTGGCTAAAGCACTGGATTACGAAAACGTAGTTGGTCAGGATAGCTTGACCCGTTTAGATGAGCGCAGCCGTAACCGCAGCCGTAACGATCGTAACAAAAAGCCTAACCAACAGGGCGGCGGTCAAAGCGATCAGAACCGTGGCGGTAATAGGGATCAACGCGCTAAAGGTCAGCAACCGCAGGGCGACCGTAACAGACAAGACCGTCAACAACGCCCACCTCGTCCGGAAGGGCAACAAGGTGGCGAGCAGGGCGAACAGCAAGATCGTCAGCAACAGCCAAGGCAAGACCGTCAACAACGCCCGCCACGTCCTGAAGGACAGCAGGGTGAGCAACAGAACCGTCAGCAAAGGCCACCACGTCCTGAAGGTCAGCAAGGCGGCGAAGGTCGTCAGCAACAACAACGTGATCGCCAGCAACGACCGCCGCGTCCCGAAGGGCAACAACCAGGTGGACAACCAAGGCAAAACCCGCCTCAACAAAGTAATACTGAAGGTGGACAGCCGAACGAACCACGTGACCCGAACGCCCCGGAGCGTAGTGGCAATAACAAGCGCCGCAACCGCCCTAACCGCAACAGAAACCGTAACAACAATCCCGGTGGCGATGCCGGCAGCAGTAATGAAGCAGGCGCGTAATTTTATATTGAATGCAATGATATTGTTCATCCTGAGCCTTGGCTCGGGATGTAGCGACCCCAACGGAGTGCTGGACCACAGCACTACCATACCTAACCGTAATTGGGGATACGTTAACGACATTAAAGAGCATGTTACCATCACCGATAACAGCGTGCCTTACAACTTCTATTTCAACGTGCGGGTGACGGGCGATTATAAGTATAGCAACATGTTCGTGCTGTTGCACACCACCGGCCCCGGTATGAAACCTCATGTAATGCGCTACGAATTAAAACTGGCCGACGTTACCGGCAAATGGCTGGGCAGCGGCACCGGCGGCGTGTACGCTTATCAGATCCCTTTTAAACAAGGCTTCCGTTTCCCGACCAAGGGCACCTACAACTTTTTAATAGAGCAGAACATGCGCGATAACCCCCTGCACGAGGTGAGCGATATTGGTTTGAGGGTGGAGAAAGCGAAGTAGTTTTAAGTCTGGAGTCAGAAGTTCTCAATTTGAGGCTTGGTATTTGTTTGAGCGTTATCCTCTATCGCTTTTTCCAATGTATTCATCAACTCTTTGTGTGATATCTTTAAAACATTACTGGATATAGATACCGGCGTGCCGCTCATATTTGCATTAGCGCGCATCAGCTTTTGCGACCATTTATTCTGCTGAGCAGCTATTACCTCTTCAACATTATCAATAAAGATCAACACTAATTTAGTACGATGTACGATCATTTCGCCCATCCCTGTAATATGCTCCCACGATACGAATGTGCTTTTAGAAAAACTGCTGAAGATCTGTAGTCCATCTTCGTTAATGATCAACCCTGGCCTTTTATCAAAAAAGGTTTTAACACCGATGCCTAAGCAAGCGCCGAAGAATATTACGCAAGCACCACCCACCATCTTTGCAATAATTGGTGGTCGGCGTGTTTGCACATCGGCGATCGACCACAGCCAAACGCCCAATGCCACAAAAATAATGCTGCCCAGTATCAACAGAACTATTTTGACTTTGCTTAGTGGTATCTCTATGGTTTTCATAACGTTCTTAATGGGAATTGGTCTTGTTCGAATTTAGAATATTATAACCAAACCTACCACCTGTTTATCGGTTGCTATAATATGAAAAAGATATTCCATATAGCCATACTCTGCTCGATGTTAACCTTTGCAGCTTGCGGCGGCTCGCCTAAAACCGGCGGTGCCGAAGCTGACTCAGGCAGTCACGGCAGCTCGGGTGCAGCAGACACACTTACCAATACTAACGGCACAGGAACGAGTGCATCATCCAACGGCAGCAGCGACACCAGCAAAGCTAAGATCTTGGATACATCGAGGCAGGAGAAGCACTGACCCTGCTACTCTATCTTCAAACTCTTACTCAAAAAATCCTTAAATGCCACCATCGATTCATTCTTGATGAACTCGCAGCTATCCAGTAAGATCAGGTAACGCATTTTGGTATTAAAACGACCAAAGGTGCGTTTGCTGCGGTAATAGGTTACCTGGCCGTTAGTGCTTACCGGCTTCTCTATCGCTTCTTCAAACGCCATCCCGGGGTATTCGGCACGGTCGCTCTCTACGGCTATGGCATACATGCGCGCGCCACCCCATTGCGGGTAAATTCGTGAGTCGGTCATTTCAAAGGCGATACAATTCTTGAACCCGCCAACATCAAACATGCGGCGGTCTTTATTAGTATGGCGAATGGTAGCGTCTACCAAAAAATCCTCCAACGATTCGTTCGGTTTGGCTACACCTGCGGTGATCAGCATCGAATAACCGATGGTAGGCCCCTGTACCGACTTGATCTGCGGCGGTATGATCATCGCGAAGCTGTTCTTATCCTTATACGGATACGGGCGGATGTTCCAGGTGCTATCCACGCACATATCTATACCCAGCGCCCAGTTGGTGTATTTCCAGGTGTCGGCTTTACGCTTGGTCAAAAACCACATTTGGTTAGGCTCTAACAGGGTATCTATTGGCGGTGCATGCAGCGATGTTTTCCGAACCCCTTGCATCATCGTTTCGGCATAGGTGCGGGCACCGGCCGCCACACTCGACTGATGGGCAGCGTACAGCGCGGTCGAGGGCATATCGGCCAGCGTGCAAGCATTGGCATAATCGGCCCAAAACCACGAAGCTGTTTTAGGTAAAGGCTGATGCGCCACCGCCTCGCGAAAACTTTTGATAGCCTTCGGCGTGACCGCCGAGAGCGCGTAATGATGGCCAAGGAACCAGTAAGCGCGGTAATCATTAGGCGCTATCTTTTTGGCAGCCTCGTACGTGTCCACCGCTTTTTGGAAGGCGTCCTTAGCATCCATATTATACAAAAAATGCGCGATATCGCCCAGCAGCAATTTGGTCTCAATGTTGTTGGCCGGTAACTTTTCCAGCTCCTTGCTTAGCGCGGTAAGGCGGGCTATCACCTCGTCTTTGGCAACGGTCTCTTTCCATTCGGGCACCCATGTGGCGTACATTTTTTGGTCAGCTATCAGCTGATCAATTTGCGCCTGCAATTCTTTAGGATAACGCACCTTGGTCAGGTCGATAGCGTTCAAATTAGCGTACGAACGGCTGAAGCAAACAAGTAAAACGATAAGCATTAAAGCCGTGCGGCGCAATGCAGTGATGTGAGGGTTCATGTGGTTTAGATCAATAATTGGTGACCTAAATATACGCAAAAAGATCAAGATATCCAAATGAATTTTTAACGCAGATGAAGCGTTAATAGCATCCCTGCCGTCCCCGATCCTCATATTTTTCTCACCCCAAAAAACCTTTCACCTTTATCCTTTTACCTTTATCCTTTTACCTTTCGCCTTAAAAAACTAACTTTACTAATATTTTTATCAAATGGATATGATCATTATCGGGGTGGCCTTGGTCATCCTCATTATAGCGCTGGTCTTGTTTTTAAAACGCCCGCGGTCGACGCAAGAACTGTCGCAACTAAAGACCGAAGCCGATACGCTACGCATAGACAAGGCCAAAGCGGAAGAACGCTCCGCAGGACTGGCTTTTGAGCGTGACAAAGCCGAAAAGAACTTACAAGAGGAACGGCTACGTTACGAAGCCATGCTGCGTGATGTCAATATCGAACTGAACGCCGAACGTTCCCGCCTTACCCGTGCCGAAGAAACCTTTAAAGCCCAGCGCGAACGCCTGGCCGAACAGGAGCTATACATGCAGGAGCTTCAGCAAAAATTCAAACTGGAATTTGAGAACGTGGCCGAGAGACTATTGAAAGAAAAGAGCCGCGAATTTGTGGATACCAACAAGGCCAATATGGACCACATCCTGAACCCTTTAAAGGAGAACCTAAAGGTGTTTGAAGAAAAGGTGGACAAGGTGTACAACATGGAAGCCGCCGAGCGCAACACCCTGAAAGGTGTGATCACGCAGTTGATGGAGCTGAACAAACAGATCAGCGACGAAGCCCAAAATCTTACCAAGGCCCTGAAGGGCGACACCAAAAAGCAAGGCAACTGGGGCGAGGTGGTTTTAGAACGTGTATTGGAAAGATCGGGCCTGGTGCGCGACCGCGAGTACCGCGTGCAAGCCAGTTTACAAACAGTAGATGGCACCCGTTTTCAACCCGATGTGATCATTGACCTGCCGGATGATAAACACTTGATCATCGATGCCAAAGTATCATTGGTAGCCTACGAGCGATTGGTTAACGCCGAGACCGAAGACGAACGCAAGCTATATTCTAAAGCGCACGTGGAATCCATCCGCAGCCACGTATTGGGTCTGTCATCCAAAAACTACCATGACCTGCACCAGATCAACTCCCCCGATTTTGTGCTGCTTTTTGTGCCGATAGAATCATCCTTCAGTTTTGCGGTGCAGTTGGATGCTGAGTTATTCAGCGATGCCTGGGACAGGCGGGTAGTGATCGTTAGTCCGTCGACCCTGTTGGCTACCCTCCGCACCATCTCCAGCATCTGGAAACAAGAACGACAGAACCGCAATGTATTAGAGATAGCCCGCCTGAGCGGCGAGATGTACGATAAATTCGTCGGTTTTGTAGGCGATATGGAAAGCATCGGCAAAAACATAAAACAAAGTCAGGACGCTTATGATAAGGCCCTTAATAAACTGACCGATGGCCGTGGTAACCTGACCATCACTGCCGATAAGATCAAAAAGCTGGGTGCCAAAGCCAACAAGCAGATCGATCAGAAATATATTGGGGAGGAGTGAGTTTTTCGGAGTTAATCACGAAGGACAAAAAGCTTTGTGCTCTTTGTGACAGCCTCTGTGCACTTTGTGGTTAAACTTACAAACAGATCTTTACCCCATCAACTTCCCCATCGTCAACGGTAATTGCTGTATCAATTTCCCCGGTAATACTACAGACATGCGGTTAGGCAAGGCCAATTCATCCCCAGCTTTTCCGTGGATGAAGCAGCCAATGATACAAGCCTCAACAGGTGAATATTTTTGAACCAATAACGCAGAGAGAATACCCGTCAATACATCTCCCATACCGCCGCTTGCCATAGCAGCGTTCGATGTGGAATTGAAATAAGCTTTACCCTCGGGCGTAACGATAACGGTATAAGAGTTTTTTAGGACGATACAGATCTTCAATTCCGTCGCTTTGACGATAGCCGTCCGTACTCTTGCCCACCAACTTTGATGCTCACCAAATAAGCGGTCAAACTCTTTCATGTGCGGCGTGAGGATACTATTGGCCGGGAGCTTCTTTAATAATTCCGGATCATCGGCTAATAGATTGAGTGCGTCGGCGTCTACAACAACAGGCTTTTTAAAATTCGCTATCAGATCATCTAACAGATCTTTGGCATCCTGCTCCTTACCCAAGCCTGGCCCAATGGCTACCGAACTGAATTTTTCCCAGTTGATGTCAGCCACTTTAACACCGCGGACGATCGCCATCACCTCGGGCTGATAGGTGTTTAAAGCTGTCAAGCCGCTTTCAGGAATACAAGCGGTGGTTAACCCTGCTCCCGCGTGCGCACAGGCTGATGCGCTCAGCAAAGCAGCCCCCATAGTTTCAGGCTGACCGGCAATGATCAGCGCATGGCCAAATGTCCCTTTATTACTGAAACGCGTTCGGGGCTTAAGCATCTGCCGGATATCTTTCTCTTCGATGTATTGGTAAGGTGAGTCTAGCGACCTGATGAAACGCTCATCTAAACCGATATTTACACATTGCCAATGATCCACATGGCCACCAGATCCTGGTAACAAAAAGCTTAACTTAGGTTGTTGAAAGGTGATGGCGAGATCAGCTTTTAACACTACGCTATCTTTAGGTTGGTCGCCTTCGGTGTAAAGCCCTGTCGGCACATCTACAGCTACTACGGTCTTTTGCAGGTCATTCAGATAGGTCACCAGTCGCAGATAGTCCCCTGCCAAAGGTTTGTTAAGGCCGCTGCCTAAAAGGGCGTCGATCAAGATATCGCTCTTTTCTTCGGGGAGGTCATCGTTAGCTTGTATTTCGGTGTATGGGATCCCGGTAGCGATCAACCGTTCAAAGTTAATATCAAAGTCGGCAGTGCTATTCTTGCCGAAACGGGCTATCACTATCTTGATATTTAGATAGCGGTGATGACCCAACAAACGGGCAACGGCCAAACCGTCGCCGCCATTGTTGCCTGTCCCGCAATAGATGGAGATACTTGCCGATCGCTCGGGGAAATGGTTGATGAACCAAGCTACAAAAGCCTTGCTTGCCCGTTCCATCAGGTTTATAGAAGATATTGGCTCATGTTGGATAGTATGGGTATCGGCCCGGCGGATCTGTTCGGCAGTTAGTAATGGCAGCATAATGGATAAAGTTAGCGTTTATGCTATTTGTTTTGGCGGCTAAAAAGTATCTTGGCTGCCCGAACCAAATTGATCTTACCAATGGATACTCCCGCAAAACTGCCCCTGCTTGATGCTACCGAACTACGTGTGCTTGGCTCCCTGATGGAAAAAGCCCGCACGACGCCCGAATATTACCCCATGTCGTTAAACGGATTGACCGCCGCCTGCAACCAAAAGTCGTCGCGCAAACCGGTGGTTAGTTATGATGAGCAGACGGTGGCCATCGCTTTAGATTCTTTACGTAAACGCGGCTTGGTATCTACTGCCACCGGAGCGGGTAGCCGAGCGGTAAAATACAAGCACAACTTCGCCATCGTGTTCCCGCTGGTGCCGGCCGAGGTGGCGGTGATCTGCTTGCTGATCCTGCGCGGACCATTAACGCCCGGCGAGGTGAACACCAACAGTAACCGTCTGTACGATTTTGAGTCGATAGAAGAAGTACAGCAGATCCTGGAAAAATTGGCTACCGATGAGCTGGCCTATGTGCTGCAGTTACCCCGCCGCCAGGGGCAAAAAGAAGCCCGCTATGCTCATCTGCTTGGCGGTGTGCCCGAGATAAATGACGATGAACCGGATGCGCCGATCGTACAACACTCCAGCGGGTTGGAAGCACGAGTGACCAAATTAGAAACAGAGTTGGCTGAGTTAAGGGAGGCTTTTGATAAATTGATGAAGGAGTTAATGTAGAAGATATTGCTATGCAGTCGCTCGGCTCCGGCCAGGTGATGGCTATTATTTTAATTTTCTTTTGGGATGACGGCTTGTGTTAAAAACGGAAAACACACGAACGATCTTTTCCTCTTCTAAAACTTCGTAAACTACTAAAAAGGGAAAGACATCCAATAACACCTCCCTGTATTTACTTCCTTTACGTTCAATCTTGACCGCGAATAAAACAGCATTGTTGCTTATAAAATCGGCTTTCTTGTTAAAGTCAGCCATAAATCGATCACCCAACCCATTCCGGCGCCCTTCATACCAGTCATAGGCTTCCTGCAGTTCCTTGGTCGCTTTAATGGTTAGGTCAACTTTATAACTCACGATGCTGGCTGCGTTGTGTTTTTAATTTATTGAACATTGCGTTAACCTCGTTTAAAGGAATAGTAGGGTCGACACCACTCTTAATACGATGTTGTTGTTCATCAAGGTCGGCTAAAAACTCCTCATCCTCAAACCACTCTAAAGCTTTTTCACCTTCCAATTTGGCCAATATCTCCACCAATTCAACATCATTGGCTTCGTCTACCAATTCATGCGCCCGTTCTCTCATTGCTGCAATTGTCATAACACTCGCTTTTTAACAAATTTAATTAATTACCCTCAAAATTCATACCTACAAACTCTTTGCCGTTCCCGATAGTTATACCTATTCAACATCAGGGAATTATGAGATCGATATGGAAAGGCTCTATTGGGTTTGGCTTGGTAAGCATCCCCATTAAATTATACTCGGCAGTACAAAGCAATTCGCTTGACCTGGACATGCTGGATGGACGTGATCATGCCAAGATCAAGTTCCAACGCGTTAACGAGCACACCCGTAAAGAGGTACCGTACGAGAAGATCGTAAAAGGCTACAAGCTTAACGACGATTACGTGATACTGGAGGAACGCGATTTTGAAGACGCTGCTCCAGAAAAAAGCAAGACCATTGAGATAGAAAGTTTTGTAGATATTGACGAGGTGAACCCAATGTATTACGAGACCTCCTACTACGCTGAGCCGGATACCAAAAACAATAAAGCTTATACGCTGCTAATACAGGCCATGGAAAAGTCGGGCAAAGCCGGGCTGGCCCGTTTTGTGTTGCGTAGTACAGAATCATTATGCGTTGTACATCCCGTAGAGAACGTATTGGTGGTGACGCGTATCCGCTTTGGGCAAGAGATACGCGCGACTGACGAGTTGAATATCGCCAAGGATGTTAAGATCACCAAAAAAGAACTGGATGTGGGTCTGGCGCTGATCGGTCAGTATGCCGAGAAATTCGACGTCAGCAAGTTCAAAGATGAATATCATGATGAATTGCTGAAGATCATTCAGGCTAAGGCCAAAGGCAAACGCCCTACCATTAAAAAATTGAAACCGACCAAGACCAAGGGCACCGACCTGTACGAGCAATTGATGCAAAGTTTGAACAACAAAAAGGAAGCATAAACTATGGGACTGGCCGAATATGTTAAAAAGCGGGACTTTAAAAAGACCAGCGAACCCAAAAGCGGAAAAAGTAGCAATAAAACGCTGTCATTTGTGGTGCAGCGCCACCATGCCTCGCATCTGCATTACGATTTTCGGTTGGAGCTGGACGGCGTGCTAAAAAGCTGGGCCGTGCCTAAAGGTCCGTCACTGAACCCGAACGATAAACGCCTGGCCATGATGGTGGAGGATCATCCCTACGATTATAAAGATTTTGAAGGCATTATCCCCAATGGCAATTATGGTGCCGGTGTAGTGATGATATGGGACGAGGGCGAATACGAATCTTTAGCTGATGACCGCGCCGATGATGTGAAGCGTTTGCGGGCCGGATTAAAATCAGGCGATCTGAAATTTAGGTTGAAGGGCAAAGTGCTTCACGGCGAATTTGCTTTGGTGAGGATGAAGCATGCGGAAGGTAATTCGTGGTTGCTGATCAAACATAAGGATGAATATGCATTGGATAAATTCGACAGTGAGGACCTGGTCCCTGATAAGATCAAAGTTTTAAAGAACAATAAAGACGGAAAGGTAAAAGCTGTACCGAAGCATAAAAAATTAGCTATCGATCTTGGAGATGTCGAAAAGGAAGCCGATGCTGATATCGATGATACGGAAGTAGAAGACCAGCCAAAAACATCCGGCAGGCACTTCCAACCCATGATGGCCAAGTTAGCTGATCAGGTCTTCGATCACGAAGACTGGATCTATGAGAAAAAGCTGGATGGTTACCGTGCCATTGGTTATACTGCAAAAAAGGCTAAACTGATATCCCGCAATGGTATCGACTTTAGCGACCAATACGCTAAGGTTACCGAGGCTTTAAATTCACTAAAAAAAGATGCCGTATTAGACGGCGAGTTGGTGATCGAAGACAAGCAAGGCAAAAGCCGTTTCCAGGATATTCAGCATTACGAGGGAGATACTAAAGATCTGACGTTGAAATATTATGTATTCGACCTGTTGAGTTTGGACGGCCACGACCTGCGGGATATGGAGCTGATCAAACGCAAGGAGTTGCTGAAATCGTTATCGTCGACATTCTCTAAAGATAGTCCGATCATTTATCATGATCATATAAAAGAAAAAGGTACGGACCTACTAAAAAACGCAAGCAAAGAAGGTTGGGAAGGTATAATCGGTAAAGATGCCAACAGTTACTACAACAGCGGCAAACGAACCGACCGGTGGTTGAAGTTTAAGATAACCGCATCGCAAGAGGCGATCATTTGTGGGTTCACTGCACCGACCGGTTCACGTAAGCATTTTGGCGCTTTGATATTGGGGATGAATAAAGGTGATCATATCACCTACATTGGCAATTGTGGTACCGGCTTTAACGAGGCCACGCTAAAGGAACTATTTGATGAGATGACGCCCTTGGTCACCGATAGAAAACCATTCGAAGATAAACCGAACAATCGCACCAAAACCACCTGGCTTAAGCCCAAATTGGTTTGCGAGGTAACCTATAGCGAATGGACCGACGACGGCCACCTGCGCCACCCCGTTTTTAAAGGCCTAAGAGAGGATAAGTCACCCGAAAAAGTTACCATGGAAACACCCGACAAACAAATGGCCGACGAGGAGAGCGTAACCATCGGCCGTAAAAAGTTAAAGTTGACAAACCTTAACAAAATTTTTTGGCCCGATGAAGGTATCACTAAAGGAGAGTTGCTGCATTACTATCGCGATATGGCGGGATACATTGTGCCTTTCTTGAAGGATAAACCACTATCCATGCGCCGTCAGCCCAACGGCATCGGCGATGAAGGTTTTTTTCAAAAGGACGTCGACGCTGATAAGTTACCGGCGTGGATAAAAACGCAAAAGATCCATTCTGAGAGTAATGATAAGGATATCAACTACATCGTAGGGAGCGACGAGGCGACCTTGTTGTACATCGTCAATTGGGGGTCGATCGAGATCAATCCATGGCTAAGCAATTATCAAAAACCAGAGCACCCGGAGTTTATCGTTATTGACATCGACCCGCATGATGTGCCATTTACCGAAGCGGTGGAGGTAGCCCTAAAAGT
Organism: Mucilaginibacter myungsuensis; assembly: GCF_015222005.1. GTDB lineage: Bacteria > Bacteroidota > Bacteroidia > Sphingobacteriales > Sphingobacteriaceae > Mucilaginibacter > Mucilaginibacter myungsuensis. The sequence goes on from NZ_JADFFL010000009.1 coordinate 95,659, forward strand.
AAAAGAGGTTTTCGACCGGATGAAGACCGATGTTTACATCAAAACGTCGGGATCGAAGGGCCTGCACATTTACTGCTACGTGGGAGGTAAATATGACTACGACTTTGCCAAGATGTTCGCGGAGTACGTTGCCCACATCGTCCATGCCGAATTGCCTAAAACGACAAGTATAGAACGTAGTCCGGCCAAGCGGCCCAATAAAACTTACATCGACTTTTTACAGAACCGCCGCGGGCAGACGATCGCCTGCCCCTACTCTGTTCGCCCTAAACCCGGCGCAACAGTATCCACGCCTTTACATTGGCACGAGGTTAATAATAAACTGAAGCTATCGGACTTTACGATATATAATGTAAAAGAACGGTTGACGAAGATCGATGACCCATGGAAAGATCTGATGAGCAAGAAGGCTGATCTGAAAAAGGCATTGGAGGTGTTGAAAGAGATGGAAGGGGAGCAAGACTAAACCTAAAAGGGTGTCACCCTGAGCCCGTCGAAGGGTGGAGCGCAGAGGCCTGCCCACAATGCTTCGACAGGCTCAGCATGACACCCCTGTTTGAGTTTGTCCTTTCGCAATTGGCATCGATCAAACTCAATTCACGATCTTCCCCGTCACATCAACACTCCGCGCAAACGGATTAAGATACCGGTTCACCAGCACGGCAAACTCGTAACGGGTAACGGGGCGCTGCATATCAAAGGGTTGTTTGAATTTATAATAGTCGTGCCATTGGCGCTGCATCATGTTTTTGAGCGTTTTAGGATCGGTCAGGGTATGGTCGCTAATGTAGGATACCAGGTCTCCTACGGCAAAGGTCTCGGCCGGTTTATTTTTACCGAACCAGATGAAAGCCCGGGTATAGGTTTCCAGCATGATAGGTTTGATGTCGGCTGTGTTCACTGTGCTATCCGGTTTAAACACCACATCCATTTTATTGCCGTTAAGTTCCTGCACTTGCTTAAGCAAGCCTGTGCCGGTCACCTGCTGCACGGCGCGGTAATAGCGGTCGGTTTGGGGGATGTCGGCATATGGGTAGATCATCGAGCCGTAAAGGGTCGCTTCGATCTGTATCTTGCGCACGTCCAACTGTTTGGTGTTCAGATCAAAGAAGGCGCAATAGGCCGCCACCGTACCGGCACCCTGACCGATAGCCATCTGTACCGACGGGTACGATGTACTGGCATTGACCAAATGTGTAACCGACATGGCCTTTTCGGTCACCACCAAATTTGGGATATCCTTATCCACCACTGCACCGAGCGGGACAGTATAGGCCGGCATGGGCGGATAGTTTATTTTCGGGGCTAATGGATCGGCGTATTGTTGTGTAAACGGCGCATCGCCAACGGCGATAGAAGTGCGGTATAAATTATTTACGTAAGGCGTGTAGATCTCGCGCGTGGTCATACGGGTTTGCCCTATGCTACGACGGTATTCGCGAATGTAGGGAATAAATGGCAAGTGATCACTCGACGGGAATTCAGAATCATCGATACCGATATTGCGGAAACCCAACTCGTTCTGCAGGTAATATACTAATCCCAATGTATGCAGGCGCAAGGTCTTATAATAAGCAATGCGGCCTTCAATGCTCATTTGCGCTACCGATGTCCCGTAAGTATTTTCTGTCCATTTGATCTGAAACTTATTGTTAGGCAAGCGGCCCTCTTCCAGCATTTTCTTAATATTCTTGGTCTTGAGGGCTACATACCTTGCCGGGTCATATTCCGCAGGTTTGGGCATCAGGTAAATGGCATTCTTTTCAAACTCTTTCACGACGGCTATCCAGGTTACATCCTGAATTATCGGCGATGCTGTTTCGGGCGCTAAGCTTTCACCTGTATCCTGTTTGCTATCAAAACCCGATACCAGTTTAGCGCCGGCCAATGCGGCAATATCGCCGTTCGGTGTGGCATCCACCAAAACCTTAGCCTTAATTGTCGCTTCTTTACCGTCTATCAAAACAGTGAGCACCCATTTGCCGCTGTCGCGTTTAGCGGTCAGGTATGGGGTATTCAGTTTTAGGGTAAGGTGGTTAACGGTATCGCAAATGCGTTTAAGTACCGCGGCACCTGTGTAGGGTTCAAATTTTAAAGGGGCGGTGCTGGTGGTATCATAGCCCGGTGTGCGTTTGTAAAAATCACGCACGCGCTTGCGAAATTCGGCCCAAATGCCCGATGATAGTTTTGGGTTGGCATCCAAAATACTCATCCCGCCTGCGGTCATTTCGCCGCCTAACCAAGGGGTAGGCTCTATCAATAAGGTCTTTACCTGACTGCGCGCGCTCTGTATGGCCGCCGCTACGCCGCTGGCCGTACCGCCTACAACCAATACATCGGTCCGGATGGTTTCGGCAAAAAGGGTAATAGGGGTAAGGAAAAGAACGATCAGCAATAACTTTTTCACCATCAATAAAATAAACAAACGTAAAACGCTAATTTAGGACAAACCATATAGGGTATGAAAAAAATCGGCCTAAAGTACACTACTATTTTTACCATCGGGGGCCTCAGCTTTGTTTTCGGCGCATTTGCGTCCCGCGTATTCGAGCGGGTGCCGATCACGCCGGCCATTGTGTTAGAAGCGCAAAAGGTCATCGGCTTTAATTTTACCCAGCCACAGGCCGATTCTATGCTCAACAACCTTAACCAGTGGAACGTCTATTACGAGCGTTTCCGCGCGCTGAAGATGCCTAATAGTATTGTGCCTGCCCTTAGCTTTAACCCCATACCGGTAGGTTTTGTTCCGCAAGATAAAACTAATGGATTTGTGTTGGGCAAAACCGCCACCGTAAAACTCCCGGCCGATAAAAATGAGCTGGCCTTCTTCACTGTAAGGCAGTTAGCTGAACTTATCCGCACCAAACAGATCACATCGGTAGAGCTGACCAAATTCTATATCGACCGCCTGAAAAAATACGATCCCAAACTTTTGTTCATCGTTACGCTCACCGAAGAGCTGGCCCTAAAACAAGCCGGCCAGGCCGATGCCGAGATCAAAGCCGGTAAATACAAAGGTGTGCTGCACGGTATCCCTTACGGCGTAAAGGATCTGCTTGCTACTAATGGTTACAAAACTACCTTTGGTGCGGTTCCGTTCAAAGACCAGACCATTGACATGGATGCCACCGTGGTGACCAAGCTTGAACAAGCCGGGGCCGTACTTTGCGCTAAACTCACCTTAGGGGAATTGGCCCAAGGCGATGTATGGTTCGGCGGAAAGACCAAAAACCCATGGGATACTACCCGCGGATCCAGCGGTTCATCGGCCGGACCAGCGTCGGCAGTGAGCGCGGGTTGTTTGCCATTTGCCATTGGGTCCGAAACCTTGGGGTCCATCGTGTCGCCATCTACCGAATGTGGAGATACGGGCTTGCGCCCATCATTTGGGCGTATAAGTAAATTTGGTGCGATGGCTTTAAGCTGGAGCATGGATAAATTAGGGCCGATCACCCGTAGCGTGGAAGATGCCGCCATTGTTTTTAACGCTATACAAGGGACCGACCCTAACGATCTGAGCACCATTGCTGCCAACTTCAATTACAATGGTAATGTAAAAAGCCTGAAAGGATATAAGATCGGTTACACCAAAGCCGATTTTGAGCGCAAGTCGCAAAATCAGGCAAGTGATTCGCTGACCTTGGTCAAACTGAAAGAATTAGGTGCTGAACTGATCCCGATAGATTACCCGCGCGAGATACCCACCAGTTCGATGGGTATTATCTTAAGCGCCGAAGCCGGCGCGGCTTTTCAGCATTTACTTTTAGATGGCCGTACCGATGGCATGGTTTTGCAAAGAAAGTCATCATGGCCTAACACTTTCCGCTCGGCGCAATTTATCCCGGCGGTAGAATACATCCAGGCCAACCGTGCGCGGACGATGTTGATCCAGGCCTGGTACGAAAAGCTGAAGGGACTGGACCTTTACGTCAGCCCTTCTTTGGGCAACCTAAACTTGAACATCACCAATCTCACCGGTAACCCATGCGTGGTATTGCCAAACGGCTTTAATCCGCAAGGCCGACCGATGAGTATCACTTTTACGGGCCAGTTATTCGGCGAGGGTAAATTGCTGCAAGCCGCGCAGGCTTACCAAACCGCTACCGACTTCCATACCAAACACCCTGCTTTGAACTTTTAAAAGATATATGCTTACCGACGAACAAATGCGCTACCCCATCGGGAAATTTGAAGCGCCATCAACCATTACACCCGAACGATTACAACAATGGATCGATTCTGTCCGCGCCCTGCCGGCCAATGTACGCGCGGCCGTTACCGGCCTGACCGACGCCCAACTGGATACCCCCTACCGCAAGGACGGCTGGACCATCCGCCAGGTGGCACACCACTTGCCCGACAGCCATATGAATAGCCTGCTCCGTTTTAAATGGGCCATGACCGAGGATAATCCTATCATCAAACCTTACGACGAGGTAGGCTTTGCGTTGCTGGCTGATTATAAACTGCCGGTAGAATCATCCCTGCAAATGCTGGAATCAATACACGTGCATTTGGTATGCCTGTTCGAGAGTTTTACTGCTGATGATATAGAGCGCACGTTCACCCATCCAGCTACTGGTAAAACATTAACCTTAAAACAAGCAATAGGCATGTACGCCTGGCATGGGGATCACCATCTGGCGCATATTATTGAGACGGTGAAGAAGTTTTAGCCCGGGACTTTGCTTTGTCATATTTTTTTGTCGACGGATTGCTCTTGTACAATATCTGGCACTTGTTACAAAAGTAACAGTGCCTTTTTGTTTTACCCAGATCGGCTTTATGAAGCGGGATGTGGTTTCGGGGGCATTCCTCCTGCTCGTAAGCTTGCAGGTGCTCGTCCAACTTGCCTACTTTGCGCCATTTATAAAACTCGTCACAAAAAGTGATGGCTTCTTTGATGAGTTGCGTTAGCTTGCGCGGAGGGATATCGCCGACCTTATTTTCGGGGTGGATCTTGGCACGGAACAGCGCTTCGTTTTTTACAATATTTCCCGAGCCGGCGAATACATCCTGATCAAGCAGTACGTCGCATATCATTCTATCCGGCTTGGCCAGCAGTTTTTCTTCGGCCTTTTTGATGCTGAACTTCGGGTTCATCAGGTCGGCGGTCCAGTCGTAAACCTCATCCAGCGGTTCTTCGATCAGTTTTACGTTACTGATGTAAAAGTTGACCTCACCATCATCTTTAAAACCCATGTGTAAAGATGCGTTCCGCTTGCCATGCTCGTTGATCTTATAGCTACCGAACAGACCCATGTGGATGCGGATGGCAAAGTCGTGAAAGCAGATGAGCAGGTGTTTACCCCAGGTCTTGATATCAGTAATGGTCTGGTTCTTCAGGATGTGCGGATCAAATCCCTTGGCATAGCCCTTAGCCTCCAGTATTTTATGGTGCTTGAACGGGTCAAGCTTCTCCTGTAATATTTTGATGGACGGTCCTTCGGGCATAATTGATATATACCATACCTCACCACTGATTGTTTTCATTAAGCATTCTTAGCTCTCTCGCCACTCAAACACTTTGTCGCAAAACACCCGCCAAGCTGTCGTTGTTGCGGGTCACGGTCAGCTGCGCATCTGCCTACCTTTGATATATCATTAAAAACCAACATTATGAAGACTGACATCATCACCGAACTGAAGACCACCCGCGAAGGTTTCCTAAACGCATTGGCACTATCCGACCATAGCAACTTCAATACCATCCCGTTCGAGGGCAGCTGGACGGCTGGACAAGTCGCTGAACATATCTATAAGTCGATAGACGGTATGCCAGGACTATTATCAGGCGATGCCAAACCGACCGAACGCGACCCGAATATGATGACCGCCGGCCTGCGCGAAATGTTCCTGAATTTTGAGACCAAGATGCAGTCGCCGGATTTTATTTTGCCTTCGGATGAGCCGAAGGAACTGGCATCACTTACCCAACAGATCGGCGATACGCTGAACGGCATTATCGAAGCGGGGCAACACATCGATGTCAACCTCACGGTTGTAGGTTTTGAATTCCCCAACGCCGGACCTGTTACCCGGATAGAGTTATTGAACTTTGTATCGGTACACGTGCAAAGGCACGCGCATCAGTTAAAACAGATCAGGGAGCGGTTGTAAGGAGCACCGGGTACAACCGTCTATCGGCGAACGGGCATTTTGTGTGGATGAATGGGTGTTGCAACGTGGAAAAGATCCTATCACCGTTCATGTTCACGCGTGAACATGAGGCAGGCAATTAGTGTAACTATTTGATATTCAATATTAATTTTCTTTGCCGTGAACAATCTTTTGGCGAATTTTGCGCGATTAATTCAAGCTATAATATTGATGATCAAATAATTAATAATGCTATCGGTTGACATTTGCTGTGAACACGCGCGTGAACGATCAAAAAAGCATCTTTTTTACAAATGCCGTCACGAGTTACGCTTCGCTAAACTCGCGACGACAGAGCATGCTTTTTGATCAAAAAAGATGCGTTTTGATGCGTTTTTTCATGGTTTGGAATTTTTTACAAAACGCGCAACTGATGGGTTGCGTAAATTTTGATATCCTCGCACTTATCGATCTTATCAATATCCCCCGCTGGCTTCAGTGATAAATTGAAGCCAGTGAAGGGCTCCGAAAGGATCCTTGCGACGAATACTTTAAAATTTCAACTTGTTCGATTTCCAGATCCCGTTTTTAGACAACTTCCATAAACGCCAGTGATGCTTGGAAAACTTAAACGGAAGATGCGCTTGCATGCCGTTAATATAAGCCCTATTGGGGTCGGACAGATCAATGAATGGTAACGCAAACCAAGCAGACATCGTCGACTTCAATTTAGAAAGGCGAAGGTACGCTTCCGAATTATGGACCCTAAAGTCAATAATGGTAAAGTCTTGCTGCCCGGGTAACTGTTGCTTACTTTGAACATCCACAAATCTGAATCTCCATACAATACATAAGGTCAACTTTTGGTCGCTACAGATCTCGTTAATATAATGAGGAATGTTCTTACTTAAGAATCTCCATCTAACTCGTCTGTTTTGCTTCACATATAAACCACTGTCGTCAAATCCCGGTAGCCCGAATCTTAGCGAATATTTAAAGATGTTATATAAATTCCAGTCCGGTGCTTCTATCCAGATCTCGGTTGGTCCGTCCTTATCTGTATAATGCTCAATAAACTTAGTTGTGGTTTGATAAACGTCTGACGGCTGTTGAGCACTTAAATGATGCGCGCCTCCGGAACTGATCGGTAAACCATCATATGTGATAAAGGTGTCCATGACCAAATATATCACAAAAAAAAGCGCCCCGTCCCCGGAGCGCTTTTTAATATCAAGTAAGCAGACCTTTACAACTTAGCTTCGATGCCGTATTTGGCGGCAAATTTGCGGTATAGTTGTTTGTGCTGGTTGTCCAGGTTGATGTCGCGGCCCTGGATGAAGGCTTTTTGAACATCAAGGCCGATCATATCCAAAGCGTCGCCGCCTGATATGAACAGGTTGGCATCTTTGCCGGTCTCTAAAGTACCGGTGGTTTTGTCGATGCCCAGGATCTTTGCGTTGTTCAGGGTGATCATAGATACAGCTTGTTCTTTTGTCAAACCATAACCTACCGCCTGACCGGCCTCGAAAGGCAGGTTACGCTGACGCCAGAAACCGGTACCTGTTAAGCCGTACAATACGCCTGCTTGTTGCAGCAGGTTAGGTAATTTGTAAGGCAGGTAAACATCATCCTCGTCGCGCTCAGGCAATGATTGCGTTTCGCGGATGATCACCGGTACATTGTTCTCTTTTAAAGCCTCGGTAACCAGGTACGATTGTTTACCGCCAACGATCACCAATTGCAATTTGAACGACTTGGCAAAATTGATCGCCTGCACGATCTCTTTAGCGCCATCGGCATTTACAAATAGTTTTTTGCTACCGTCGAACAGGCCTTTCATAGCCCCGAACCTTAGGTTGGTCACTTCAGGTTTTTCGATCTCGGCATAAGCTTTGGCCTGCGCGAACAGATTAGTGATCGCGTCCAACGCTTTTTGGGCACGCTCGGCAGGGCTTTCTTGCGGACCAGCACCCGGTGCTGCAAAACCACGGCGACCGCCACCGCGGCTGCTTGGCCAGTTCAGATGAATAGCCATGTCGGTCTTGTAAGCCGCGTCTTCCCAGTTCCAGGCATCCAGTTGTACTACCGACGACTCGCCCGAAACCAGTCCGCCTGTCGGTGTAGGCTGTGTAAGCAGAACGCCGTTAGAACGTACCGTAGGGATGATCTTAGAATCTGTATTGTAAGCGACGATCGAGCGTACGTTAGGGTTCAGGCTACCGGTCTCCGCGTCGTCCACAGTACCGTTAGCGCCGCTTTCTACCTCGATCAAACCAATGGTGGTTACCGGGGCAATAAAGCCCGGGTAAACCTGTTTGCCTTTAGCATCGATCACATCGGCACCCGCAATAGCCGGGGCCGATCCTGAACCGATGGCAGTGATCTTACCTTTATCAAAAGCCACATAGCCGTTATCGATCACCTGGCCGTTACCCACGTGGATAGTGGCACCGGTGATCACCACCGCTTTGCTTTGCGCTTTGGCCGGCAATATGGTTGCCTGGCCGTATGTGAGGGCTGTGCCAAGCAATAACCCTCCTAAACTTAAAAATGTCTTTTTCATCTGTATTTGATCTTGGGGGTTATTGTTTAGATGTTTTTTGAGCCTTGTGCAATGCAGCACGCTCTTTTGCATCCTGTACGTAAGCATCGTTAGCTACTGTAAAGTTCTCCTCTTCCAAGGTCTCGCACTCGTAACGCGGGCGGCGGCCGGCATTACCTGCAGCAGCGCCTTGTACGGCAGATCCGCCACGTTTAGCCTCGATCATTTTTTGGATGATGCGGCCGCTTTCAGTCTTCATGGCTTTTTGTACTTCAGCGTCTTTAGACAGATCCCAATAAGCGATACCATCAACATAAGTTTTCTCGCAAACAGCGTAGATAGACAGGGGATTGGCAGACCATACCGCTATATCAGCATCTTTGCCGGCCTTTAAGCTACCTACACGGCCATCAATGTGTAACATTTTGGCCGGGTTAAGGGTAACCAATTTCAATGCATCCTCTTCGCTCATTTTACCGTAAGTGATCGCTTTTGCAGCCTCTTGATTTAAGCGGCGCGCCATTTCCTCGTCATCAGAGTTAAAACCGGTGTTCAGGCCAACCTCGTGCATTACCTTACCATTGTAAGGGATAGCCTCGGCAACCTCATTTTTGTAAGCCCACCAATCGCTGAAGGTAGATGCAGAGATACCATGCGCCTTCATTTTATCAGCCACCTTGTAACCCTCTAAAATGTGGGTGAAGGTATTGATCTTAAAGCCCATCGAGTCGGCAACGTGCATCAGCATGTTTATCTCTGACTGTACGTAAGAGTGGCAAGTGATAAAGCGTTTACCATCTAATATCTCCACCAAAGCGTCCAATTCCAGATCGCGGCGGGTAGTGCTGCCTTTAACGGCGCGGGCGGCTTTGTATTCTTTAGCACGGGTGAAAGCATCGATCATGGTCTCCTCTACACCCATACGGGTTTGCGGGAAACGTGGGTTGGTGTTAAAGCCGCCATTGTTGCTGCCTTTAACGTTCTCGCCCAATGCGAATTTGATAAAGCCATCGGCATTCTCAAATTTCAACTCTTCGGGCAATACGCCCCAACGGTGTTTCATTAATTGCGATTGACCACCGATAGCGTTAGCCGAACCGTGCAGGATCTGCGAGGTAGTGACACCACCGGCCAATTGGCGATAGATGTTCACATCCTCAGGATCGATCACGTCGCCAATACGAACCTCGGCAGTAACTGACTGCGAACCCTCGTTGATACCGCCAGTACCGGCAATGTGCGAGTGCTCGTCAATAATACCGGCAGTGATGTGCTTGTTGGTCGCGTCGATAGTTTTAGCGCCTGCCGGAGCGGTCAGGTTTTTACCAACGGCTTTTATCTTGTTACCTTCGATCAGTACGTCGGCATTTTTCAATACGCCTTCTTTCTCGTTGGTCCAAACAGTAGCATTTTTAAATAAAGTAGTTTCAGCCTTAGGGACTACTGCGTTGCCATAAGCTACGAAAGGATAGATCACCGGGCCAACCGTTGGGGCAACTTTAGGGGCATCGGCCGCAGGAGCACCGGCCGGAGCCGCGCCGCCTGTTGGAGCAGCACCACCGGCACCCGGAGCACCGCCCTGACCGCCACGGTTACCACCGCCTGCTAAGCCACCTTGACCACCGCGACCGCCGAAGCCACCGCCACCCGGGCCACCAGCCGGAGCCGGACCTGTGTAAACAGCTGTCCAGGTACCGGTAGTACCATCAGGCATGATCGAACTACCTTTAAAAGTTAATGGCGATGTAGAAGAGATATAACCTGAAAGGCGGATAGTGCCTTTAGGATTTTTTTGCAGATCAAAGTTCAAGCTAACGATATCGCCGCCACGGATAAAAGTGCTGGTCGCGTGAACGCTGTCAGCACCTGTACGGTCGATAGTTGCAGTATACGAACCAGGGTTGCCGGTAACGGTAAGCGTGGTGTTAGCAAAACCATTCCCGGTTAAAGTGAATTTACCTTTAATGTCGGACACGTCCATACGTGCTACCACAAATTGGCGGCCTTGTACCCAGTTCTCGTAGATCACCGCGTCGGCTTTAAATAATCCTGCAGATGATATCACAAAGTTGGCCAGTTTGCCTTTAGCCAAGGTACCCACCTTATCGCTGATGCCTAACATTTCAGCAGGGATAGTGGTCAGGGCATTTAAAGCGGTCTTTTCGGTCAGACCAAATTCCATCGCTTTGCGGATGTTCGCATAAAAATCGCGAGAGCTTGATACGCCAAAAGAGGTCAAGGCAAATTTCACCCCCGCTTTTTCTAAAGCGGCAGGGTTGGTAGGCGCCAATTCCCAATCTTTCAATTGCTCAAAGCTGATGCTGCGTGCATCAAGCGGATCCTCGATATCGAACGGAGCCGGGAAACTTACCGGGATAATGAAAGTAGCGCCCAGCGCTTTGATCGCATCTATCTTTTGGTACTCCTTACCCTCGGTTTTGTAGATGTAAGTTTTACCGAATTCTTTACCCAGTTTGGCTGCGCGCAATACGCTGGCCGGGTCGCTCACCTCAAATATTTGCGGCAGGGCTTGGGTCTTGTTAAACTCGTCTAAAGAGATATTGTACTCGCCGCCTTTTTGGGTCTTATACCAGGCAGCATCGTAATAGCTTTGGCGTAATAGGGCCACGCTACCCATTAACGATGATGGATAGTTGGTAGCAGCGGTACCCTTGCTAAAAGAGTAGTGAGCAGCAACCGCGTCATTCAGCATTACAAAGTTATCGCGGTCCTCTCCTAAAGTAACGGCAGCAGATGTACCACGGGCAATACCATCACGGATGATAGATTGCACCGCGCCAAAACCGTAACGTTTCAGATCCTGCGCTTTAGCAGCATCAGCATGGAAAACGGCTTTAACATTCATCTCGGGCTTAATAGCCTCGTTCCATCCGTAAGCGCCCGGCTTGCTTGATGTCATTACAGATGTACGCACACCCGGGATGCCTGCACCGGCACCACCGGCGCCAAAAGCAGCACGGGCAGCATCGGGCGTACCGTAAGCGGTGAACGCGTCTACTAAAGCAGGGTAAATGAACTTGCCTTTCAGGTCTACCGTAATATAGCCTTTAGGGATTGCAACACCGGCGCCAACGGCCTCGATGGTGCGGTCTTTCACCAACAGGGTACCGTTGGTAATGGTTTGATCGGCACTAACAACTATAGTAGCGTTAGTAAAAGCGTATTGCCCGGGGCGAACATCCCACGGCCCGTTAACAGGATAGGTATCCTGCGCGTGGGTGAGGTGTGTAAGCAATAAAGCAAAACAAAAAAGTAATAGTTTCTTCATTTGTTAAGGGTTTGAGAGCAACTAAAATATCAATAAATTAACATAGAACCGAAAGCCCCTGCCCCAAATCATACATTTGTTACAACGCCCATTAATATTGCCCAACAAAAGCCGTTCAATTACTATCTTTGAGGCACAAAACAAACAACTATGTACAACATCATTAAAGAATTGCACTCGGGTTTCAGGTACATCGCCGTGGTGCTTATCCTGGTAGCCATCCTGTTCGCCTTTATTGGCTGGCTGGGCAAAAAAGAATACAAGAACGGTAACCGTTTGATCAACCTGTTCGCCATGATATCGCTGCACACGCAATTACTGATCGGCATTGTGCTTTACTTTGTTAGTCCGTATGTACAATTCACTAAAGGTGTAATGAAGGATGCAGTTGGCCGCTACTACACGGTAGAGCATTGGGTGATGATGCTGATCGCGATCGTGCTGGTGACCATTGGCCATAGCAAGTCTAAAAAAGCTGTTACCGCCGAGGCTAAATACAAAGCCATCGCTATATTTTATACCATTGCCATTTTGGTGGTGTTTGTTGCGCTTGCGCACGGTGGCATCCCATTTTTTGGCAGTAACCGCTAAACTATACAGGAATGGTAGACTTTTGGGCGCAACATAGTGTAAAAAAGACACTTGGTGTACCCAAATTTATTTTTGAGAAAAAGTTTGCAGTTTAATTTTAATTTATATTTTTGCTTCCCAATGATGAAGATAGCACATACTTTTAGCTGGTGGCACCAAACTATTTTGGCAGCCGGTTAAGTTTGTGGTCTGAAACACTAAGTGATTATAAACCTATTATGTAAAACCCGGCGCACCATCGCCGGGTTTTTTCTTTTTAGGCCTTTTTGAATATCCATGAAAAAAATAAAGATCAACACTAAATACACTAAGCTATTAGCCGATACCACTACACCGGTGAGCATATATCTGCGCCTGAGGGACGTTTTCCCTAACTCACTTTTGCTGGAAAGTTCGGACTATCACAGCCGCGAAAATAGCATGAGCTATGTGTGCTGCGAACCCATTGGCGGACTAAGTTTGACCGACGGCGAATTAGCCATTAGCTACCCCGGCCACCAAAAAGAGACCTACAAAAAAGGCGAGTTCGATCTGCTGGAACAACTGGATAATTTCCTTGCCACTTTCGAGACCGAGCAGATCGGGTTAAAGATCATCTCTAACGGATTGTTCGGTTACTTTACCCACGAGGCGGTAGAACATTTCGAGACCATTAAGCTGAAAGTGTCCGACAAGACCGAGCGCAAGATCCCCGAGATGCAGTACCATATCTATAGGTACATTATCGCCATTGATCACTTTAAGAATGAACTTTACATTTTCGATAACCAAGTCGACGGCACAGATAAAGAGGACGGCTTAGAAAAGATAGCCTACCTGATCAAGAACAAAAACTTCCCTGAATATCATTTCCAAACCCAGGGCGACGAGCAAAGCAACCTGACCAACGAAGGTTTTATGGCGATCGTAGAGAAGATGAAGCAGCACATCTATCGCGGTGATGTTTTCCAGATCGTACCATCGAGGGCGTTCTCACAGCAATTCTCGGGCGATGAGTTTAATGTTTACCGGGCTTTACGTTCGATCAACCCATCGCCATACCTATTCTATTTTGATTATGGCGATTTCAGGATATTCGGTTCATCGCCCGAGGCACAGATCACCGTGAAGAACCGCGTAGCAAGCATCTTCCCTATCGCCGGTACCTTTAAACGCAGCGGCGACGACGAGAAAGATGCCGAAATAGCCCGCGCCCTGGAAGCCGACCCCAAGGAATCGGCCGAACACGTGATGCTGGTAGACCTTGCCCGCAACGACCTGAGCCGCCATTGCACTCAAGTAGAAGTGAAGGCTTTTAAAGAGGTACAATACTATTCGCACCTCATTCACCTGGTATCGCACGTGAGCGGAGTTTTGAAACCGGGTGTATCATCATTTAAAGTTGTAGCCGATACCTATCCCGCAGGTACGCTAAGCGGAGCCCCGAAATTCCGCGCGATGGAGATCATCGACGAGAACGAGAACATTAAACGCAGCTTCTACAGCGGCGCTATCGGCTACCTTGGCTTTAACGGCGATTTTAACCACGCTATTATGATACGCTCTTTCCTGAGCAAGAATAATACTTTGCATTACCAGGCCGGGGCCGGCATCGTAGCTGATTCTATTGCCGAGAGTGAGTTGAAGGAAGTAGATAATAAGATAGCGGCGCTGAGGAAAGCGCTGGAAATGGCGCAGGATATATAGTGATCAGTGAACGGTTGATCAGCGAACAGGCCTGACCGACCGGAAAGCAACACGAACGGAAATCTCCCCTCTTGAGAGGGGACGCACTGAATAAATAAATAGCAGAAACTTTAATAGGGGTGTGTCCTTTCGCCGACTTTGCAAACGGAACACACCCCTGACCCCTCTCGAGAGGGGAAGCGCGACTTGATATAAGAGAGCAACACAATGAACAACAAAATACTGATCATAGACAATTACGATTCCTTCACCTACAACCTGGTGCATTTGGTCAACGAGCTTGGACTGGAATGCGATGTGTGGAGGAACGACCAATTTAAAATAGAAGATGTGGACGCCTACGACCGCATTATTCTTTCACCCGGACCAGGGATACCATCTGAGGCAGGTTTGCTTTTAGAGGTGATCAAAACATACGCACCAACCAAAAGTATGTTCGGTGTATGTTTAGGTCAGCAAGCTATTGCCGAGGTTTTTGGTGGAAGTCTTTACAACCTGAGCCGCCCCATGCACGGTATCGCTACGCCCATCAAAGTGACCGATAACGAAGAACGCTTATTCAAAGGACTGCCGGATACGATAAAAGTAGGCCGCTACCACTCGTGGGTAGTATCGCACGAGGGTTTGCCGGATAGCCTGACCGTTACCGCCATCGACGAAAAGGATAATTCTATTATGGCCCTGCGTCATAAAGATTACGACGTACGTGGCGTACAATTCCACCCGGAGTCGGTATTGACGGAGTTGGGTAAGGAGATGATGGCGAATTGGCTTAAGGCTTAATATATTAATCGGGGTGTCACCCTGAGCTTGTCGAAGGGTGGAGCGCAGAGGCCTGCCCACCATGGTTCGACAGGCTCACCATGACACCAATCTAAATTGCAAGAATAAATGAGTACTATCCTCGATAAAATAGTCTTACAAAAAAAGGAAGTTGTTGCCCTGTCAAAGCAGCAAGTAAGCATAGCACAACTGGAAGCATCCGAATACTTTCAGCGTGCGCCATATTCCTTACGTCACTTTTTGACGGACCCGCAAAAGACAGGCATTATTGCTGAGTTCAAGCGCAGGTCACCGTCTAAGGGTATCATTAATGATAAAGTGGAGGTGACCGACGTTACTGCTGCTTACGCGGCTGCGGGTGCATCGGCCATATCGGTGTTAACTGATACTGAATTCTTCATGGGTAAACCTGCCGACCTGATCGCGGCCCGCGGGGTGAACACCGTCCCGCTGCTGCGCAAAGATTTTATGATAGACGAATATCAGATCCTGGAAGCGAAGGCCATGGGTGCCGATATCATCCTGCTGATCGCGGCCATCTTAACGCCCGATGAGATACAGGCCTTAGGTTCTTTAGCCAAAAGTTTAGGCATGAGCGTGCTTTTAGAAGTGCATAGCCTGGAAGAATTACAACGCAGCATTAACCCTAACGTTGATGCCATTGGCGTAAACAATCGCAACCTGGCCGATTTTACGGTTTCTGTAGAGACCTCATTCCGTTTGGCTGAACATATCCCGTCGCAATTCTTAAAAGTGTCTGAGAGCGCGATCAGTGATGTGGAGACCATCAAACAACTAAAGCAAGCCGGCTTTAACGGTTTCCTTATCGGCGAGAATTTTATGCGTCAGGAAGATCCGGGAGCAGCTATGCGGGAGTTTGTGAAGGGGTTATAGGGAAGAAAGTCCGGAAGATATTCTATTCGCAAGATCATGGCAAGCGTTGACATTTTGGGTTTCCTAAATGTCAACGCCTGTATTATTTGCTACTTACCCAAAACCGCCTTTATCACCTCCTCCGGCGATCTGTTAACGTCTACCGTGATATCCGGTCGTAGCAAACGCATTGTATCTCTACAGAGGGAGGCCTCCTCAATTCACCTTCCTAAAATCATACGTATTCATCTCGACAAAATCGGCTACTTTGACGGTAATGCCGGTCACCTTGTTATTGGCGACGGTGAAGGGGAATATGGCCTTGCCAAGCACAGGATCCGAGAAGTTGACATAAAATCTATTACCGCCCAAAGGTTGCGCCGTAGCGAACATTTTGGGGTGATGCTCAAAACGTAGCTGCAACTGGTCGCGGTCGCCGCCTATGGTGATGGTCATTTTACCGTAGAGGGTATTATCGTAGCTGCCGGTGTAGGCGCTTAGCGGGAAAGTTGGCTGGCGTTTTAGGGCGATCGTGTCACGTAGTTTTTTATCGGCTAAAGCGTCTTCGGCCTGGCCGGATTTGAAACGCTTCAGGTAAACTTCGCTGTAGTTGCGGTAGGGTTGCTTAAAGTAAGCATCCATAATTTCCCATCGCAGGGCTTCGTACAGGCTGTTCTGGTCGGTATTGGTGAGGATGATAATGCCCAGTTTATCCTGAGGTACTAAAGTCACCGATGATACATAACCATTCACGCCGCCATCGTGCATTACAATGCGGTGGTTGGCATAGTCTTGAATGAACCAGCCTAATCCGTAAAGCTGAAAATTGGTCTCGCCATTCAAATGTCTTACGCTGCCTACGATATCCTGCGGTTGACGGGTAGCTTGTATGGCCGCCGTCGGGATGATCTGCCGCGGACCAACCTTGCCGTCGTTCAACAAGGCCATTACCCATTTGCTCATATCGTTGATGGATGAACTGATACTCCCGCATGGCGCCATAGCATCTATCTGGCAATAAGGTATGGTCACCAAACGGCCATCTACCAAGGTATGCGGTACGGTACGGTTAAGCGACTTAGGCAGATCTGCACTTAAAGCTAAAGTGTTGGTCATACCCAGGGGCGCAAAAATGGCTGCTTTCACATAAGCTTCCCAGGGCTGCTGGGTCACGCGCGGGATGATCTCGCCGGCGGTGAGGAAGGCTGAGTTAGTGTAACCCCACTTGGTACGGAAAGCGTAGTCGGCCTTGATGAGACCCATTTTGCTGATCACATCATTACGGCTCAGGTTGGTATTATAAAAAGTAAAATCGCCCTGAAAAGTGTTGAATCCTAAACGGTGACAAAGCAGATCGCGGATGGTAGCTTCCTCGCCGGCAAATTTGTTGTCCAGCTTAAAGTAAGGCATGTGCTTGGTCACCTTATCATCCAGCGATAGCAGCTTATTCTCTTGCAGCATGGCCATGGCAGTAGCAGTGAAGGCTTTGGTGTTACTGCCGATCATAAACAGGGTATTCTCATCCACCTTGCCGGGCAGGCCAAGTTCTTTTACGCCGTAGGTTTTCATCACTACCACCTGCCCGTCCTTCACCACGCAAACGGCGGCGCCGGGGATACGCCAGTTGGTGAGGGCGCGGTTCATATAAACGTCCAGGCTGTCGCGGATAAAATTGCTCCTGTCGGCCACCTGGGCCAATGTGCCAAAAGCAACAAGCATCAACATTACATATATCGTTACGAACTTTTTCATTACCATTGCCCCGAGTTTATAAAGCGGAATGTATTAATTTAACGCCAAATTTATAACGTATCTAACAGTTAAAATTTATTAATTAAAAATAGTGTAAATGAATATCAGATCTGTTTACCGTATCACATTGATGTTGTCGGTGGCCTTGCTTTTCAGCGTAGCTGCCAAAGCGCAATGGGCTAAGGACGGTTACCATTATTACAGCATGCAGGCCGGTGCCATTGTGGAGCAAGACATCCGCGACGCGGCATCGACCAAAACCATTGTGACCACCGCCATGCTCACCCCGGCGGGCAAAGCGGCTTTGCAACCACGCAGGTTCGCTTTCTCTGAAGACAACACAAAAGTGTTACTGAACACCAACACTAAACAGGTTTGGCGTTACGATACCCGTGGCGATTACTGGGTGCTGGATATGAAGACCAATAAGCTTAGGCAGTTGGGTAAGGGCAGGCCGGAGTCGTCACTGATGTTCGCTAAGTTCAACCCTGATGGCAGCAAAGTAGCTTACGTGTCCGAACATAATTTGTATGTGGAGGATGTAGCCTCGGGCGCGATCAAGGCACTGACCACCAACGGCAGCAAGCACCTGATCAACGGTACTTTTGATTGGGTTTACGAGGAGGAATTCGACTGTCGCGATGGTTTCCGCTGGTCGCCTAATGGTACTACTATTGCTTACTGGCAGATAGATGCCCGCAAAACCAAGAACTACCTGATGCTGAATATGACCGATTCTGTTTATTCACGCGTTGTCCCGGTTGAATATCCGGTAGCCGGTGAAGACCCAAGCGCCTGCAAAATAGGTGTTGTCGATATCGCGACGGCTAAGACCCGCTGGATGAACGTCCCGGGTAGCGCGGTGCAAAATTATATCCCGCGTATGGCCTGGGCCGGTAACCCTAACGAGCTGATCATGCAGCAACTGAACCGCGCGCAGACCGTAAGTAAGATACTGGTAGCCAATATATCAAACGGAACCGTCCGCGCCATTAATACCGAAGAGGATAAAGCCTGGATAGATGTTAAAGGCGACGATGAATGGATCTGGCTGGATAAAGGACGCAAATTTGTTTGGCTGAGCGAAAAGGATGGATGGAGACACATCTACACTATCGATCGCGACGGTAAAGAGCAGCTGATCACCAAAGCTGATTACGATGTGGTAAGCGTAGAATCTATCGACGAGGCTGGCGGCTTGATCTATTTCATCGCATCGCCGGATAATGCTACGCAGCGTTATTTATATAAAGTAGCAGTGACAGGTGGCAAGCCCGAGCGTGTTAGTCCGGCAGATCAACCAGGCACCCATAGCTATAACGTTACGCCTAATGGTAAGATCGCTTACCACACTTTCTCTAATAGCTACACCGCTCCTGCGCGCGAGATCGTGAGCCTGCCCGAGCATAAGCACCTGAGCGGATCTGACATTAAATTGAACGAAGCTGGTAAAGCTAAAGGCCCCGAATTTTTTAAAGTAAAAACCCAGGACGGCATTGAGATGGATGGATGGATGGTTAAACCAACCAACTTTGACCCTGCCAAAAAGTACCCGGTTGTATTTATGGTGTACGGCGAACCGGCATCATCAACCGCGCCGGATAGCTATGGCGTTGGCCGTAACGCGCAATATGTAGGCAGTATGGCTAATGATGGCTACATCTACATGTCGCTGGATAACCGTGGCGCCCCCGTACCTAAGGGCCGCGAGTGGCGCAAAGCGATCTACAAGAACATCGGTATCGTAAACGTGCGCGATCAGGCCATGGCCGCTAAAGAGATCCTGAAATGGAACTTTTTGGATACCAGCCGCGTAGCAGTGTGGGGCTGGAGCGGCGGCGGTTCATCAACATTAAATCTGATGTTCCAGTACCCTGAGATCTACAAAACAGGCATCGCAGTAGCTGCCGTAGGCTGGCAACTGACCTACGATAACATTTACCAGGAGCGTTACATGGGCGTACCGACCGACGAGGCCGGCAAAGCGCCATTCATCAAAGGTTCGCCGGTAACTTATGCCAAAAACCTGAAAGGTAATTTATTGTACATCCACGGCACTGGTGATGACAACGTACACTACAACAACGCCGAAATGCTGATCAACGAGCTGATCAAGTATAACAAGCAATTTCAGGTGATGCCGTATCCTAACCGTACGCACGGTATTTATGAAGGTGCGGGCACATCATTGCACTTACGTACGCTGTTCACCAATTATTTAAAACAGTATTGCCCGCCGGGTGGCAGGTAGAATGTTTCTTGGAGTTTTCCATATCCCTTCTTGGGGAGGGGCGCGCCGGGAATGAGCAAAAGCAGGGAGGGGTTAGCCACGATGCATCGTGGCTAACCCCTCCCTGCCATTTCAACACAAGGCCACTTTACCCCTCTCCAAGGAGGGATTTAAACCAATACACTTGGATCGCACCCTCCCTACTTTTGCTGCCCTGCCGGCTCGTAATGATACACCACCTGATATTCCTGCTTTTGATATTTGGCCGATAGCTGACCAATGGGCAGATCATCGGGTTGCAAGGTAGGCTCGCAAACGGAGTAGGCTTTGCCCTGGTAAATGATGGAGTTGCCGACAGGCTTATCGAATTGTACCGCCATGGTGATATGCGTAGGATATAGCATGGCGATCATCGGCAGATCGTATATCTCTTTCACCAAATAAAAGAACAAAGCGGCACGGTCGTCGCAATCGCTGTATTTGTTAAGCAAGGTCTCCCCTGGCGACATGCGGCGTTCCTTGCCGAAGGCTTGCTCATCGGTCTCGTACAGGAAGGCGTAGCGGGTGAAACGCATCAGGTAATCCACACCTTTGGTCTGGTCCATGCCTTTCATATTCTTTTTAAGCATGGGGATGAGCGAGCTATACGTTTCGCCGGTGAGCGGGATATTGAAATAGCTTTTAAAATCCACACCCGGGTAATTGGTGAACAGACTATCTACCTGACGGTTCAGCTTCACCTTAAAGCTGAAGGTCTTTTTTTGGTAGACGAAGGCCAGTTCCTTTTCGAAATATCCGGCAGGGGTAAAGTCGGGCATACGGGTAACCTCGTAAGAGAAAGCGCGGGTAGCGCCGGGTACGTCTATATTGACCGGCATTGGCGGCTCTTGATGCAGGTCGGTATTGGGATAGTCGTGTATGTTAAGGCACATGTATTTTTGCCCCTCTACCATAAAGAAGGGGATATCGGCAATGTCCTCGTCGTTATAGATATAAAAGATCACCTTATTATTGGCCATCGCCAGCCGTGCATCATAACCCGACTTGGCCATCAAGAACCATTTATATAAGGTGTATCGCGCATAGTTCTCCTGCTTAGGCGCAATGTGCTGGGCTACGCGGCGTACCAGTTGGTAATACAGCCAGTCGTTTAGCTCATGTTTTTTTTTATAGCTCACCAATGCTCGTAACAAGGACTCGTAATCGGCATCCTTTACGTTATTGTAAAATTCTTTAATAGCCTGCCTGTTAACCGGCGAATCGATAGCCGGCAACAACGAAGCGTCGGCATCAGCTTCAAAAACATCGTTATAAAGTTCAAATTTGATATGCACATTTTTCCCCTGCGCATGCACCGAAACGGCAGCACCCATCAGCAAGGCAAAAAACATGTACACGAAAGGCCTCATGGCTTGGGCTTTACAAATTGGTTATATCAAATTTACAATTACTTAACGTTAAATTTACAATGATGGTGTGGTTTTTTGATGTTAAGTTTTCAGCAACCATAAGACCACCTCCCTGTAAAACTTAACATTAGTTACATCTTGCAGATGAATAGCATGAGTAGACCTATATCGGATATTATCTCCACAGAAGGTTTATCCATCGTATCGATGCCAACATTGCTGAATAACATACCAATTGCCAATATTAAACAGCAGCGGATCTTGCGTTATTTGCAGGGAGTAAAAACCATTTATTTCGAAGATCAAATTTTCAGTCTACCCTGCTTAAATGAAAAGGATATACATTACCCTATTGTTATTATTATGCCTGCCTGTGCTTTCGATGGCCCAGAATTTGGCCAACCTACAGCAAAAATTTGTCGACCTGCGTTTTGGGATGTTCATACATTTTGGCATCCCAACTTACGCTAATGCTGATTGGCCGGATCCGGAATTGTCGCCCTCGGTATTTAATCCCACCAAATTGAATGCCGACCAATGGGCTAAAGCGGCTAAGTCGGCTAATATGAGTTATGGTTGTTTAACTACTAAGCACCACAGCGGTTTCTGTATCTGGGATACCAAAACTACCGATTACAGCGTAATGAGCAGCCCGCTTAAGCGCGATGTGGTTAAGGAGTACTGCGATGCTTTCCGTAAAAATGGTTTAAAGGTGATGCTGTATTATTCTATCCTGGATACTCACCACAAACTTCGCCCTAACCAGATCACGCCTAAACATGTGGAGATGGTTAAAGCCCAGATCACCGAGTTGCTCACAAAATACGGCAAGATCGAAGCACTGATCATTGACGGTTGGGATGCACCATGGTCGCGCATTACGTATGACGAGATTCCTTTTGAGGAGATATACCTGCTGGTGAAAAAACTACAGCCTGATTGCTTGCTGATGGACCTGAACGGTGCTAAATATCCTGCCGAAGGTTTGTTCTACACCGATATTAAAACTTACGAGATGGGTGCCGGTCAGCGGATATCTAAGGAAACCAACAAGATGCCGGCCTTGGCTTGCCTGCCACTGCAGAATTCATGGTTCTGGAAAACTGATTTCCCTACCACCGCTGTTAAAGATCCTGCCAAAACCGTAAGTGAGACCTTGGTGCCACTAAATAACGCCAGCTGTAACTACATCCTTAACGTGGCCCCTAACCGCGACGGCTTGATGGACGAGAACGCCCTGACCGCCCTGACCGAAATAGGCAAACTATGGAAGAACGAAGGCCCGGTAAAGAAACTGCCTGAGACCGGCGCGCCGATCATATCTACCAACCTGGCCAAAAACAAAGCGGCCAACTCAAGTTGGGGCGATGATATGAATATAATGGACTTTGCTAATGATGACAGCTTCCGCACTTCGTGGCAATCAAATCCCGAGGTGAAAGAACCTTGGTTAGAGGTTGACTTTAAAAAGCCTACCCTATTTAACGCCATTGCTATTACCGAGCAACGCGCTAATATACAAGGCTACAAGCTGGAGTATTTTGCGGGTGGCACCTGGAGGCAGTTATTCAGTGGCGTTACCGAAGGTAAAGTGAAGGTCCACCGTTTTAGCCGGGTCACCGGTACAAAAGTTCGCATTAAGATAGCGAGCTATGAAAGAGCACCCTCTATCGCTGAATTTGGTGTTTATAATGAGAAGCGATAATTTATAAATAGTTTTGAGGTTAACAGAAAGCCCGGCATCGCAAGATGACCGGGCTTCTGTTTGTATCGGCTATGTCTAAATTAAAAAGGTTATTCAGAAAGGGAGGTCGTTGTCGGCCGCCGGGCCAAAATCGGCAACGGCACCATCTTTAGATGGCTTTGCGTGGTTGTTGTCCTCAAAATCGCTTTTGCGGCCAAGCATGGTAAAGTTTTCGGCTACGATCTCGGTAGTATACTTTTTAGTACCCTCCCGGTCCTCGAAAGAACGGGTACGGATCTTACCTTCAATATACACCAGCTTGCCTTTTTGTAAAAATTTAGCGGCTACGTCCGCCAGGCCGCGCCACATCACAATGTTGTGCCACTCGGTCTGTTCTACCTTGCGGCCGTCTTTATTAAAGGTCTCTGAAGTTGCCAGCGGAAAACTGGCTACAGCTACCCCTCCTTCCAGGTGGCGGATCTCGGGATCCTTACCCAGGTGACCTACAAGGATAACTTTATTAATTCCAGACATAGTTTAGAAATAGGGTTGTTTTAGATGGTTTATTAGTTTTTAATTTAAAAATTTAGTTAAAAATAGAAAAATGATTTGAGGCAACGCTAAATTTTTTAAATTTTTTACTTCTGTGAAAAAGTAGCCCTCGCCATATCCGCCTGTTTTTCCATCCACTTTAGTAAAACTAACATACAGGTGCTGATGGGTGAGCACATGCTTATAAACCTGTGATACAGGGCTTAAGGAGACATTATCGGCCATAAACTGTTGCATTTGTGGCAACTCCATTAAGTTATGTAGCTCGGTAGGCCCGGCGGTCTCTATCAAGGGTAGTTGATACATGTTGGTCCATATATCTCCCGCGCCACGTTTGTGCATCAGTATCTCATCGCCGCGCATTATTAATAGATAGTTAAAATAACGTTTACGGATCTTAACCGTTTTTAGTTTGACAGGGAGCGCAATAGTAGCGTTATTTTTGAACGCGTAGCAATCCAAATGTACGGGGCAAATGCCGCAAGCAGGGTTTTTAGGCTTGCACAGCATCGCGCCAAACTCCATCATAGCCTGGTTATGCAAGGCGGGCCTATTTTTATCTAACAGACCATCTGCAAGCGATTGAAACGTCTTTTTACCACCGGTGCTGTTGATGGGTTCGTCAATACCATAATAGCGCGCCAGCACGCGGTAAACGTTGCCATCTACAACCGCTTTAGCCTCATTAGCCGAAAAGGAAGATATGGCCGCTGCCGTATACTCGCCAATGCCCTTCAGACTGATCAGCTGATCATAAGATGACGGGAACTGGCCCCGATATAGTTCCTGCACCAAACGTGCAGTGTAAAGCATGTTACGCCCGCGCGAGTAATAGCCTAAGCCCTGCCATAGGTTAAGCACTTCATCTTCGGTAGCGGCAGCAAAATGGGATACGGTGGGGTACTTTTCCAGGAAGCGGTTGAAGTACGGTAAGCCCTGCTCCACGCGGGTCTGCTGCAAAATGATCTCGGAAAGCCAGATCACGTAGGGGTCGGTGGTGTGGCGCCAGGGCAGGTCGCGTTTATTGGCCTGGTACCATTTAATAAGCTGCGCAGAAAGATCCATGTAAACCGAAATGAGGGCACAATGTAGCTACTTTGTAACGTTTTATAAGCCCCGTTGAAAAAAATGATCTTTTATTTCTCTCTTTCCATTTAAAGCGATACTTTTGCAACCCCAAATAAGTTAAGTATTTACATAAAAAATCAAGAAAGATAGGATATGACCAAGGCAGAAATAATAGCTGAGATCTCGTCTAAGACAGGCATTGAGAAAGTGGACGTGCAGGAAACCGTTGAGGCGTTCTTCAAGGTGGTTAAAACATCTATGGTTGGTGGCGAGAATGTTTATGTAAGAGGCTTCGGTAGCTTTGTAGTTAAAAAACGTGCTATGAAAACCGCTCGTAACATTTCTAAAAATACTGCCATCATTATCCCCGAGCACTTTGTACCAAGCTTTAAACCAGCTAAGACTTTTGTTGAGAAAGTTCGTACCGGTAACAAAACCAAAGCTGTTAAATAATTTACAATTACAGCGATGAAAAAAACACAGATAGCCCTTATTGCAGTGATAGCTGTTATTGTGGGCTATTTGTTTTTACAGCCCGTTAAAGGTTTAGTAAAACCTAAAGAAGAAAAAAGCAACGGGATGGTTGCAGGCGCTAAACCTGCAGAGGCAGCGGCCAATGTCAGTGTAGAGATGATATCGGCAGCGGCAAAAACAGCTATCGGTGCAGACCTGTCTGCTAAGATAGTGGACCTGGAAGGCCAGCTTAAAGCTGCCACAGGTACCGAAAAAACCAAATTGCAGCAAGAACTGGCCAAGCAGTGGGATGACGTAGCTCAGCCTGCGCCGGCCGCTTTTTATTACATGGCGCTTGCCCGCGAGGGTAACCGCTTTGACAACTGGTTAAAAGCCGGTACCCGTTTTAACGAGGCTTACCGCGCTACCCAGGATTCGAGCATACAAGGCGCCATGGTATTGAACGCGGTTGAAGCTTTGCAAGCGGCAACTAAACTACAACCATCTAACCTGGATGCTAAGGCCGGTTTAGGTGTAGCTTATGTTAACGGTGGCTCAGCCAATCCAATGGATGGTATCAGTTTACTGTTGGGCGTTGTAAAAGAGGACCCTAACAATCGTGTAGCCAACTTTAACCTGGGTATGTTCAGTTTAAAGTCGGGTCAGTTCGATAAGGCATTGCCAAGGTTCAATAAAGTGATCGAGCAGGACCCGTCTGCGCTTGAGCCCTACTTTTACCTGGCCGAGGCCCACAAGCAATTAGGACAAAAGAAAGAAGCCATTGCGGCTTACGAGAAATGTAAAGAACTGATGCGCAACAGACCAGATTTTGTTGAACGCATTGACGGCTTTATAAAAGAATTAAAAAATTAATTGAACACTTAAAAAAATTTAAAACTATGCCAAGCGGTAAAAAACGTAAGAGACATAAAATGGCCACCCACAAACGTAAAAAACGTTTAAGAAAGAACAGGCACAAAAAGAAATAAGCTATTTTAAATAGCTTATTTCTCCTGCTTTTAGGGGGTTAGTTTTATTGTTTACCTTAAGTGCCCGGCGCCTGCCGGGCGTAAGAAATGGAGTAGCAGTTGATAAAAGAATTAATTATCGATTCATCGCCCAACGGCGCTACTATTGCCTTATTACAGGATAAACAGCTTGTAGAACTACACAAAGAACACGTTAGCAACAACTATACAGTTGGTGACCTTTATCTGGGCCGGATCAAAAAGATCATGCCCGGGCTAAATGCTGCGTTCGTTGATGTAGGGTACGAGAAGGACGCTTTTTTGCATTATCTGGACCTTGGTCCGCAGGTACAAAGTTTGCTTAAACTTACTAAACAAGTTAAAAGCGGCGGGTACACGGCCAAGTTACTGGACAACTTTAAACTGGAAGCCGACATCAATAAATCAGGTAAGATATCTGATGTATTGACCAAAGGCCAGCTGGTGCCGGTACAGATCGCAAAAGAACCCATTTCAACAAAAGGGCCTCGCTTAAGCTCGGATATTTCGATAGCCGGGCGTTACGTGGTTTTGGTGCCTTTTAGCGAAGCGATATCCATATCCAAAAAAATAAAGAGCAATACGGAGCGGAACAGGCTACGTAAGGTTATTGAGAGCATAAAGCCCAAGCATTTTGGCGTGATCATCCGTACCGTATCTGAAGGTAAGGGTGTTGACGAGATGCAGAAGGACCTGCTCGACCTGATATCCAAATGGGAAACATTTATTACCCGCATGCCGGCAACGGAACCGGGTAAAAAGGTATTAGGGGAGATAGACCGTACCAGCACGTTGCTGCGCGATCTTTTAAATCCCGATTTTCAGCACGTGTACGTTAACGATCCTTCTATTTATGAAGAGATCAAATCGTACGTAAAGGAAATATCGCCCGAGATGGAGAGCATTGTGCGTTTACATAAGCACAAGGACCCCATTTTTGAGCACTACGGGATAGAGAAACAAATTAAAGGTGCATTTGGTAAAACAGTGAACCTTGCGGGTGGTGCTTACCTGGTTATAGAGCACACAGAAGCGTTGCACGTTGTGGACGTGAACAGCGGTAACCGCACAGCAAACAAAGAGAACCAGGAAGAGAACGCTTTCCTTGTAAATAAGGAAGCGGCTAAAGAAATTGTAAGGCAGTTGCGCCTGCGCGATATGGGTGGTATAGTAGTGATCGATTTTATCGATATGCACAAACCTACCAACCGTAAAGACCTGTTCGACTACCTTAAGGCTGAGATGTCTCACGACAGGGCCAAGCACACCATCTTGCCTCCAAGCAAGTTTGGGTTAGTGCAGATCACACGCCAGCGTGTGCGGCCGGAAATGAACATTGTTACCAGCGAGGTTTGCCCAACCTGTAACGGCACCGGTACTATCAGGCCAACTATTTTGCTGATGGACGATATAGAGAACAATTTCAACTTTATATTGGTAGAGCAGAACGAAAAGAACATTACCCTTTGCGTTCACCCTTATATTGAGGCTTACCTTAAAAAGGGCCTGGTAACACGCCAAATGAAATGGTACTTTAAGTACGGCCAGTGGATAAAAGTGAAGTCCAACCCGGCGTACCAGATCACCGAGTTCCGCTTCTTCTCGTCGAAAGATGAAGAGATAAAGTTATAGTCCGGAACAATAGTAAAGAATTTAGAACGAGCGATGAGGTTAGCCTTATCGCTCGTTTTGTTTTTATATGGATTTGTTGGTAGCTTTATAATATGCCTACACCCCAAAACGAAAGCATTCCGGAAAACGATCCGCAGGATCAACATTTCGAGATACCACCAGATCATCTTAAAGACATCCTTCAAGGGCAAGAGGATGTTAAAAATGGCGAGTTCTTGACCGAGGATGAGTTTAAAGAGCGATATAGAAATTATTTGAACGATACTGCCGTCTTCGTTATACCCGAAAACATGAAACAGGGCATCCGTGAAGCTAATGAGGACATCAGAAACAACGACGTCTATTCGATGAAGGACTTTGAAGAGCGTTATAAAAAATGGCTAATGTGATAGTTGCATATAACGGCATTTTCTGAAGACCGACCGAATTGTCGTTTAGCCACTCGAATTCCTATTCCCACGCACACAAAAAATATTCTCAACCCCTTTCCGTTGTAACTTCCCGTACAGTTTTGCATCTTAGTAAAGTACTTATCAAACAAAGCATCCATGAAATTTAACAGGAATTTCTCTGTCCTTGCCCTGGCCTTGTTGCTGGCGGCGGGTAATGTTATAGCGCAAACTCCGCGCAGGCCGGTGCCATCACCGTCGGACCGTGGGCCGAGCATGGTCGATCAGCTCCGTGGCGATGTGTTGCCGATAGACCCGAATGTGATCATTGGCAAACTGCCTAACGGCTTGACCTACTATATCCGCAAAAATGTTCAGCCGAAAGATCGTGCCGAACTTTACCTGGTCAATAAAGCGGGCTCTATTTTAGAGACCGACGCCCAGCAAGGTCTGGCCCACTTTACCGAGCACATGGCCTTTAACGGCACCAGGGATTTCCCTAAAAATGAGATGGTGAGCTACCTGCAAAAGTCGGGTGTAAAGTTCGGGGCCGACCTGAATGCTTATACTTCTTTTGATGAGACGGTGTACCAACTCCCCCTGCCTACCGATAGCGTAAAACTATTTGAGAAAGGTTTTGATATTTTGGCCAACTGGGCCGGCATGGTCAGCTTTGATACCAAGGAGATAAACGCCGAACGCGGTGTGATCCTGGAGGAGCAACGCTTACGCGGTAAGAACGCTGCCGAACGCATGCAGCAACAGATCTTCCCGGTGTTACTGAATAACTCGCGTTACGCTAACCGTCTGCCTATCGGTAAAGAGCAGATATTAAAAACATTTAAGCCGGAAACCATTAAGGCGTTTTACAAGGATTGGTATCGCCCCAACCTGCAGGCTGTAATTGCTGTAGGCGATTTTGACCCGAAACGTGTTGAGCAACTGATCAAACAAAAATTTTCGGGACTGAAAAATCCGGCCAACCCTAAACCACGGGCAACTTATACCCTACCGGCCTTGCCGGGCACCTCGGTAAAGATCGTGACCGATAAGGAATTCCCTTATACCGTGGCCGAGATCTATGTGAAACACCCCGAGACCCACCTGCGCACCGAGACCGACTATCTGCGCAGCATGCGGGTAGGCTTGTTCAATCAAATGCTGAGCGCTCGTTTAGGCGAGCTGATGCAAAAGCCCGAGCCTCCGTTCTTGTTCGCGCAAGCCGGTTATGGTGGCTTTTTAGCTAATCAGGATGCGTTCACTACTACGGTGTATGCCAAATCACCCGAGAAATTGCAGAGTGCTATTAAGGCTGCTTTAGACGAGGTGCAACGCGCGCAAAAATTCGGCTTTACCGAGTCTGAACTTGACCGGGCCAAGCAGAACGCTATTACTTCGATGGAGAACTCGTGGAAAGAAAAAGACAAGACCAAGTCGGCCAATTTTGTGGGCGAATACCAGCGCAACTTCCTGAACGAGGAAGGTATCCCGGGTATCGACTTTGAATATAATTTTTATAAGACCCGCATGGATGTGATCAAACTGGCCGAGATCAATGCCATGGCCGGTAAATTCATCAGCGATAAAAACCGCGTGGTGATCCTCCGTGCGCCCGAAAAAGAAAAAGCCAAACTACCTACCGAGCAAACCCTCCTTAGTTGGGTAAATGCATCAGGCAAGGGATTGACCGCTTATGTAGATAATGTAAGCAGCAAGCCATTATTAGAGAAAGAACCTGCCGGCAGCAAGATCATCAGCGAGACCAAAAACGCAACCATCGGTACCACCAGCTTAACTTTGTCCAACGGCGTAAAAGTAAACCTTAAACCGACCGACTTTAAGAACGACGAGATCCTGATCAACGCCTTCGCTTTTGGTGGCACATCATTGGCTTCCGATGCTGATTATGTATCGGCCAATATTTCTTCAGGCATCATCGGCAGCAGCGGTGTGGCCGATATGAGCGAGATACAATTAGGCAAAAAACTGAGCGGTAAGAACGTAGGTGTATCGCCATACATCAGCGAGACCACCCAGGGCATATCAGGCAGCAGCTCACCTAAAGATCTGGAGACCGCTTTCCAGCTCATCTACCTGTACTTTACGCAGCCACGCAAAGATCCGGATATTTTTGCTTCGCAGATATCACAGACCAAAGCCTTGTTACCTAACCGCAGCCTGGATCCTAACAGTGTTTATTCTGATACCACATCGGCCGTGTTGGGTAACCACCACTATCGCCGCATGCCGCTTACTTTAGAGAAACTGGCTACTGCTAACCTTGATAAAGCTTACGAGTTTTATAAAGCTCGCTTTGCCGACGCAAGCGGCTTCACCTTCACTTTTGTGGGTGCCTTTGATGTTGAGCAAATAAAACCATTGTTAGAGAAATACCTGGGTGGTCTGCCATCAACCAAAAGCAACGAGACCTTTAAAAACCTGGGCATCCACGCCCCGGCCGGTCAGCTGACCAAGTCGGTTTACAAGGGTATTGGTGACAAGAGTACTGTGCAACTGGTTTTCAGCGGCGACTATGAATTTAACTCCGCGAATCACTTACAGGTTAATGCTTTAGAGGAAATATTGAACATTAAGCTGATCGAACGTCTGCGTGAAAAAGAAGGAGGCGTTTATTCACCGGGAGTGCAGGCAGGATTTTCAAAGCTGCCTGAAAGCCGTTACAGCATTACCGTTTATTTTACTTGCGCACCTGCCAACGTGGATAAACTAATAGCAGCGACTTTGGACGAGATCAACAAGATCAAGCAAAACGGGGCCGAACTGAACGACATCGATAAGTTTAAAGCCGAAGATAAACGCGACGTTGAGGTACAGTTAAAGGAAAACTCATTTTGGGCGGCACATTTGGTGCGAGCAACGCAACACAATGATGACCCAACTAAAATATTAAATTACGCAAGCACACTTGACAAGGTGACCCCGCAAAGCACCAAAGAAGCCGCTAACAAATACCTGAGCGGCAACAACCTGATCAGGCTGATCCTGTATCCTGAAAAGAAAAAGTAATAGTCAACAAGTTTGATGTATAAGGCGCGTTCGGTTTACGGACGCGCCATTTTTGTTGGTGATCGACGCGTCATCGCACAATAGTTACGGCGCCGCTTGACCGTTCTGTCGCGCTAAACTCGATCAGATAGTAATAAGTACCCGATGGCAATGGCGAACCATTGCTGGTACCATCCCAAGGCAAGCCATATCCAGCCGAATAATATAACAGACTTCCCCGCCTGTCGAAAACGTGAACCCGGCAGGATGGGTAATATTGCAGGTCGGCGATATTCCACCGGTCGTTAATGTTATCTCCGTTAGGGGTAAAGGCGTTGGGGATAACGATGCTTTGCGCACCGCTGTAGATCGTAAAAACGCCCGCTGTGTGGGTGATGCGATAATTATCAGACGTAGCGCCAGATATACTAATCGGATATTTCCCCGCCGCCGACGTTCCCGTGGCCGTAGTGCTTATTATCGGCAGGGTGAGCAGCTGGGCAGACGTCTCGTTATTTACAAACCCGGTGTAACTGATCGTTAACGGCGGGTTGGGCTTGCCTATGGCGCGCGATATATTATTAGCTTTTATCTCCAGATCCACTTTCTCCACCATAGCATCGGCGGCGGCAGATGTTACGATGGTGTAGTTGTCCGGATCGAAGTTAGGCCCGACCGGGGTGCTGACCTTTACAGCGCTGACATAATTTTTGGCTGTGGCCGCCGGTGGCCCTGCCGGGCCGTAAGTAACGGTCACGCTGGCAATAGCGTCGGTATTTTGTAAGCCGGAGGCAGTGAAACCTTTAAAGCCCGGGCCGTCAGTCAGCGTTTGGCCATACTTTTTGGTAATGGGATGCGCCACAAGGCCCAAAGCCGCCTTTTTCACTACACCTTTGATCGGTGCTTTTGAGTTCAAGCCTCCCCCACCGGTAATGATAATATCGGCTGAGAAATAACCTGCGGGGATGTTTTTAGTAAGGCGGACATACATGGGCACATTGGTAGCCTTATGATCGCCACCGGGAGTTAGGGTAATAGTACTGCTAAAGCTGATGTTATCTAAACTTAATTCCGCACCATTGGGAGCGGTGAACACTAAAGCACCTTTCAAATACGCGCCGTTAACATTGGCTACCGCCGATGCCGAAGCACTCCCATAGGTAGTATTTAGTGACGACAGATCGCCGTTAACACTCACCTGTGGCGGCAAATTAGGCTGCACCGTAATGGTAAATGTTTGCGGCGGACAGGTTATCCCTTCAGACATGAAGTTACCGAACGAGAACGCGTTCTGAGACACGAATATGGGCTTATCTAACGTGTGCGTAGCGGTATTGATAATGCTGATCTGGCCATTGATATTCACTACATACGCTTTGGTCCCGTCGGGTGTTACCGCGATATTTACCGGCCCCTTACCGCCCGGCAGATCGATCACCTTAACAATGTTGCCTGTCTGTACATCCAGTACCGACACCGATACTTCGGCATTATTTACCATATAAAGGAACCTATCGCCGGGTGCGAACGCCATGCCCGATGGGGCGCGGCCTACCGTGATATCATCGACAGCGCCTGTGGCAGTGTTCACTCTGGAAACAGAAGTACCATCAGTATTCCCAACGTACAGCCAGCGGCCATCGCGGGTTATCGCCATCAGTGCTGGGCCCTGGCCAACAAGAATGTTATCTATCAAAGTATTGGTAGCAGCATCAATTACAGCCACTTTGTTTGCGCCACGCTGCGCTACGTAGATCCGGTTATCATCGGGG
This sequence comes from Mucilaginibacter myungsuensis, assembly GCF_015222005.1. Classification (GTDB taxonomy): domain Bacteria; phylum Bacteroidota; class Bacteroidia; order Sphingobacteriales; family Sphingobacteriaceae; genus Mucilaginibacter; species Mucilaginibacter myungsuensis. The sequence continues at coordinate 128,476 of NZ_JADFFL010000009.1, forward strand.
CTGATCAATACAGCATAAGGATCAGCCTCGATATCTACTTGCTTGATCGGCTTGAAAGTTTTGGCATCAACAACCCTAAGGATACCGGTGTTGTTAATGGGGTTTTTAGTGGCTATGTAAACGCGGCTATCGACGCTATTGATGGCTATGCCACGTGGCGAAGCGCCGTTACCGAATTTTATAGGATCGTTGATCAGCAGCGTACCATCCGTGGCGAACATAGCAGCGTCATTCGTAGATGAGGTGGTTACGTACAAATAATTTCCATCGTTACTGATAGCCAAACCATAATCGCCATAAGGCATACCAAAGCTCTTAATAAGTTTGGCCGCGACAGGGTCAATGATAGACAGGTTCATATCTGTACCAAAGATGTAAGCTCTGGCCCGGCGCACAGGCGTAACGGTAATAGTTGCTGTAATGTCGGCGGTGCTTTTATTAATAGCCTTAAAAGCAGGGATATTGCCGTTACCACCGGCAGCTAAACCAATAGAGGGGTTAGAGTTGGTCCACTTGTACACGCACTCGCCCGCACCAAGGTCTACAGGTCGCGTTGTGCCACCGTCGGTAACGGTCTGGTTTTGCGCCCGGGCATTGGTGATCAGTAAGAGCAGGCTTATGATCAGTAAAAGCTTCGTCATACAAGGTTTCTGCTATATTACAAAAACCATTTGGTTGTTACGCTTGGCGCCAAATATGTTAATGCGGTAATATCAGCGTGCCGGCAGTGTACCGGTACTAAAGCCAGTACGCAAAAAACAGGCAGGAGGTTGTTCGCGAAGCGACATTATTGCCTGGCCGGAGATACGATAAGCGCTATCGCTACTCCCAGGTAAGCCACATCGATATCTTATTTTGCGTAGCGCCCGAACCATTGATCAAAGATGCCCGTGCCGGGTAGTTGGTGTTTTTCTCGGTCAGCTCTACCGGTTTAAATGTAAAAGTATTAGTTCCGTTAGCACCCGCCGGGTAGCTTTTACTATCGCCCGGCAGCTTGTAAAACAGCTTAATGGTCATATCGCTATGCAAAGCGATGGTTTGCTTATAACTCCAGGCTGCCTTGGGGTAATATTTTGTGGCAGATGGCGGCAAATAATAATCGCCCAGAATGATGCTGTTCTGTTCAGAAGTGACCGATGCAAAAAAGTACATTGGGTTAGCCACCTCAACAGCCGAATCTATAGATAGCGATGTGATGGTCATTTTAGTTGGCCCTATAAGGATCTGTTTTTCAACATTGGCAGCACCACCCAAGCCGTTAGCGGTAAGCTTTACGCTGTATAAGCCTGCTTTAGCAAAGCTATGTTTAGGGTTAGCCACCCTGGATGAAGTGTTATCGCCAAAATCCCAAACATACGAGTCGGCATTGCGCGAGGCATTGGTAAAGTCAACCTCCGAAGGTAGGGATGAGGTGAGTATTTTATATTCAAAATCGGCCACCGGCGCTGGGCCTGCGTTGGTCGACTTTTTGGAGCATCCAAAAAGCATCATAGCAAAGGCACATAGCACAACAAAAAATACCGGTTTAAAAATTTTCCTCATTATGCTTAACTCTTATCGTGTTTAAATATAAATGATCTGATCTTACTCCAATAATTTAAGATCATTAACTTTAAAATAAAAGATCTACCTTGGCATACGCATTTGTTAAGCCACCCTTATGGCATCTATCTATCCACCTGGCTTTGATCGTTCAGCCGTTCACAGCCTCCGAACTTTTTGGCGGCAGCTGATCGGCGACCGGTCCGACTTTGAATTAGAGAGCCGGATCTTTCACTCTATCAGTATATGCCTGGTCTTGTTAACGGGTTTTTACGTACCCTACAATCTATCGGCCGGCCTGTACATAGCAGCCTTGTCTACACTAACGCTAAGCACTGTTTTTTCGTTCCAGTATTATTATTCCCGGTTTAAAGGGAAAAAGCACAGCACCATTTTGTTCGCAACTATGGGCTTAATATTGTTATGCGTCAACTACTTTGCCAACTCTGGCATACATGGTTCTACCGACTTGATGTGGGCATCGTACCTGCTGTTGCTTTTTGCTATATCCCCCTATCGCCAGCATTTGACCTGGCTCATAGCTTGCCTGGTCACCTTTGTGACGTTGCACCTGATCGAGTACCATTATCCTCAATTAGTGAAACATCCGTTCAACATCGGCCTTGGGCAATTGATCGATCGTACTACCGCCTTCCCGCTACCCATCATAACGATCTATATCATTATTAAGTACATCAAGCGTAGTTACGATAAGGAGAAGCGTTTGGTTGAGTCGCGCAATCAGGAAATTTTACACCAAAAGGAATTGCTGGAGCAAAGCAATGCCGAAAAGAATAAGCTGATGTCTATCATATCGCACGATATGCGGGCGCCGCTCATCAACATACAAGGTTACCTGGAATTGCTTAACGCGGATGTGATACGGCCCGAAGAGCGGCCCGCGTTAGAGAAGGAATTACTGCTGGCCAATAATAATACCATGCAAATGTTATCCAACATGCTGTATTGGACCAAAACCCAGATGGAGCAGCCGACCATCCATCTTACCGACATTGGGTTACTAAAGATCATGCAGACAACGCTGGGCATGCAACAAACGCTGGCACAAAAGAAAGGCATCACCCTTACTTACAACATTAGCCCTGATATTAACGTGCACGCCGATATTGACATGTTGCAGCTGGTTGTACGCAACCTGGTAAGTAATGCTATTAAGTTTACGCCAAAGGATGGTTCGATAACCGTTAGCGCCGAACAGGTGGGCGACGAATGCAAGATCATTGTAGCAGATAACGGTATGGGCATACAGCCCGGCCAGCAGGAAAAGCTGTTCCGCATCACTACCGAGCCTACTTATGGCACCAACCACGAGAAAGGCGTTGGCCTTGGCCTGACATTATGCAAGGAGTATATTGAACGACAAGGCGGCAGGATAGGTTACGAAAGCGTTTTTGGCCATGGTGCCAGCTTTTTTGTTTTTATACCAATGCCCGCTGCCGCAAGGCCGCGGACCGAATTTGTCCGCGACCGCGAAAATTTAGAGGTCGGTACCGGGATCGAACCGGTGTAGGCGGTTTTGCAGACCGCTCCCTAACCACTCGGGCAACCGACCATATTAAAGAATAATCTTTACCGAATTACACAACATCCCCTTACCCCAAAGCCTTGGGGCGGGTGTCGTGGCAAGCGTTTATGATGCTTGCAGTGGTATCGTTATTTCTTTGTTTTCCTGCCCGGGGTCGAACCAGGATCTGCCGGACCAAAACCGGGCGTGCTGCCATTGCACCACAGGAAAATTATTACGTGGAAATAAAAGGACTTGAACCTTTAACCGACACCGTATAAGGGTGCTGCTCTCACCAATTGAGCTATACTTCCTTAAAAAACAGTAGCGTAACCCGGACCCGACCGAGCCCCATGTATTCCAAATTGGTGATCTGGCCAATTGATATACTACGCTAAATGCCCGAAAACAAAAAGTCCCCTTAGAGGCATCTAAGAGGACTTTTATATATTTCGATATCGTTCTATCAATACATAGCTATCCCCTCCGATGTTTCGGTTGCGGTGTACAGCTTTGTATCGTTGTTGTTTTCATGCTGCAATTATACAAACATTATTTTGTAAATCAAGAAATTTTTCTTTATTTTTGTTTAAATAATTTTTCAACCTTCTTTTATCACCTTATCCGCTGCTTTCGCATTACTCCCATTTCATGTCCTGCAAATAAATATTCGGGATTTGTAACCTATTTTCTTTCGCGATAATCATATGGGTGTAAGCGATCGGCAATGGAGCTATCGCAAAATTATTTATCATTTTAATACCTTACACACATGAGTGACAACAACATTGGCAAATTCTTCGTCATCGGACTAACGTTCGCCATTATACTTTTCTTCTTTTTAGCCTGGTTCTTTTCGCACCGTGCCCGCCATCGCGAAACGATGCTGATGATAGAGAAAGGCATGAATCCGAACGATCTTAAAAGCAGCAACCGCTGGCCGTTCGCTTTACGTAAGATCGCTGTAGTGATCCTGGGATTTGCTGTCGGGTCGGTATTGTTCTGGATCTTGGATGAGATGGAAGTGAGAAGCGTTAATTCAGATCCGGGTACGCTTACCGTGTTTGCATTCGGCGTAGGCGGCGCGTTGTTTTTGGATCAGCGTTACGGATCTAAAAAAGAAGATTAACTGCATGGATGCCCTATATATACGCAAAGTGCTTGATGGGGACAGCGAGGCATTCAGGTATTTTTTAAAGGAATATAAACACATGGCCTTCACCATTGCATTAGCGGTGGTGAAGGACGAGTTTACGGCCGAGGAGGTAGTGCAGAACGCTTTTTTAAAGGCCTTCCGCAATCTGGACAAATTTCACCAGCAGGCTAAATTCAGCACCTGGTTCTACCGGATAGTGACCAACGAGGCCCTGATGATGCACAAGAAGCAAAAGCGCGACATTGTAGACCTGATACCCGAATATGAGGAGGAACTATTAGATGAAAGCGCTATCCTTACCATGCAGCAAGAAGAGCAACAACATTTGGTGAACGAGGCCTTAAAACAATTATCATCAAAAGAGGCCCTTGCGCTGCGTTTGTTCTATCTGGAAGAAGAAAGTGTAAAGTCGGTTGGCGAAATAACCGGCTGGACCACCGCCGATGTAAAGACCACCATGCACCGCGCCCGCAAAAACCTGCAAGGCGTACTTAACCAATTATTGAATAGAAGCCTAAAAGTATGAAGCCGCAACAACCAACAAATGATCTAACAAGCCACCTGCTAAAAAGCAAAGTGGTAGAAATGCCCTTCAGCGATTTTGAGGACCGAATGATGCAGCGCATTGTTCAGCAGGCCGAGGTGAGCAAACAAGCGCACAAAGACATTAAAATGTCAACGCTGTGCTTTACCATTGGGTGCTGCCTGGGCATAGTGGCTACGGCCTGGGGCTATGCCTACCAATGGCGAACCTCGTCATCGGGCGATACACCGCTATTCGTCCCAGTAGTGCTGGTGGGCATTTTAGCCTTGCTGCATTACCGCTGGCCCGAACTTAAACGGCGCCTGGGTCAGGCAAAATAGGTTATTGCCAGCTAACTGTTAGCCTTACACTATTGCCTTGTTGCCCGCTGCCATTCTGCAGTGTAATATCGGTAGGGTGCGCGTTATTACCTGTGGTAAGTTGGGCAGGCACCATCTTATAGACGCCTGCATTATCAAAGCCTACAGGTACCGGATTAGGCCTTCCGGGCAATCGATAAAACAAATTCATCTCTAACGTATCCTGCACCGGTACGCCGTAAAACCTTTCGCCACCCCACACCGCAAATGGCCTCTTTCCTCGGTCCGCTTCAGAATGTTCGTAACCTGGCAGCGTGTAGCCCCCGCCGTCATATTTAACTACGGCAAAAAAAGTGGCAATATCCGGCGCATTGGCCACCTGATCTAACGAAATATTTCTGATCAGCATGGCTTTTGCACCTACGGTAAGCTGATATTTTTCTTGCCCTGTCCCGTCAGGTCCGGTAGCATTTAAGGTTACTACGTAAGTGCCGGCCTTAGTATAAACATGCTGGGGGTTTTTCTCGGTAGATGAGGAATTATCGCCAAAATCCCATTTATAAGATGTAGCATTAGTGGCATGATTAGAGAACTCAACCCGCGACGGCGGGATAGGATCTGTTACAATGTAAGTAAAATCGGCCCCCACCTTTGGCGCAACATCTTTTTTGGTGCAGCCCCAAAAGACCATTACCATTCCTGTCATTAAAGCAGCTAATGATATTTTAACGGATCCCGTTCTCATAAAATTAAAATTGGTTGATCTAAAGTTAAACAATAAGATGATATCTTAATTCAGCAATAAAAATATATAACGATCTTATTAATTTTTAATTTGCCTGTTGTAACATTTTTTCGCGTTTTTTTGTAACTTAGGCATTACTAACTACCTGAACTATCAAAACACTATTAACTATACCCCTGTCGCTGTTAGGTTTTGTGCTCCACGTGTCTGCACAAACGGGTAATAGCATCGTATCGCCTGCTCTTAATAATAAAGCCATTACTATCTTCCAACAGTCCGTAGGCGATCAGTCTCTGCTGTATAATGGTCCCGGCTATTTTTTCCTGCGCCCCGAGTTAAAGACCAACCCTTGTTTGGATGACGCCAAGGTTCTCAGCCCGGGCAGCGTGGTTTACTATGGTTATGCATATAACAACATCCCGTTGATGCTGGATATAGAGCGCGACCTTGTTATTACCACCTGGAACGATGACGAATCGCTAATGAGCCTGCACAGCCAAAAGCTGAGCGAGTTTAAGCTGCAAGGCCGACATTTTATCCGCATAGAGGCCGACCCGGCCAATACGACCACTCCGGCTGTGGGCTTTTATGATGTGCTGCACAACGGCAAAGTGCAGTTATTGGCCAAGCGCAGCAAGATCCTGCACATTATGGATGTGCAAAAAGGCCCTGATGACCGTTACGAGTACAAAGTAAGCTATTACTTGAAAAAGGGCGGCAAGTATCTTTCGGTAAGTGGTCGTGTAGATCTGATCAGCACCCTGGGCGATCACGAGGATGAATTAAAAAAACACCTGAAGACCATCCGGTCTGACTTTGCCGAGGCCGATATGGCCAAACTGGCAAGCTATTACGATACCTTAACAAACTGAACCTGATATGAGAATATTTCTACTACTGTTTTTCGGTTTGTTAATTTCATCGGCGGTATCGGCCCAAACGGGCAACAGTACACCTGTTAGCGTAAATTACACATCGGCCGGTATAGAGGCCATAGTTACCGACCTTGAAAGCAAGACCAATTATCATTTTTATTATGATAAACCTGTTTTTGATAGCTTGAAGGTGACGTTACGTATAGAGCGGCAGTCGTTCGCGGCTGTGTTGGAGCAAATTTTTGCTAATACACCCTATCAATTCGCCATAGCGGGTACTGATGTGTTTTTGACCAAGGGAACCGCGCTGCAAACCACACTTGTCCCCGGTATTTTTGAGCCTGTCCCCGCCGACTATATTGCCCGCAAAGCGGCAGCAGCTACGGGTACGCGTAAATTCGCTACCGGTAACGAGGTTGTTCCCGTGGCTGTTATCGAGAATAAGACCTATGTTGTAGGTACTCGCACCAATACTATTGGCAAGGGCAATGCTACCATAGCCGGTTACATTAAGGAAGCAAAAAATGGCGAGCCCATTATCGGTGCGTCTATCTACGTGGTAGATACCAAGACCAGTGCAGCCACCGATCGGTTCGGGTATTATTCGCTAACACTGCCTAAGGGACAGCATACCATACTTATTAAAGCTATTGGCAGCAATGATACCCGCCGACAGTTCATATTATATGCCGATGGTAAGCTTAACATCGAAATGTCCGAGCGGATAGAAAAACTGAGAGAGGTAGAGATATCGGCAGAAAAGGTGGCCAATGTGCGTTCTACGCAAATGGGTGCGATAAAAATGAATATCAAAACCATGAAAGAGATACCGACGGTATTTGGCGAGACCGACGTATTACGCGCGGTAACATTGTTGCCCGGCGTACAAACGGTAGGCGAATCTACCACTGGTTTTAACGTACGGGGCGGCGCTGTCGATCAAAATTTGATCTTACTTAACGGAGCTACTGTATATAACCCGGCCCACTTTTTTGGTTTCTTTTCGGCCTTTAACCCCGATGTGGTAAAAGATGTAGAGTTGTATAAAAGCACCATCCCCGAAAAATTTGGGGGCAGGCTGTCATCTGTACTGGATGTTGCCGATCGCGAGGGCAATAAAAAGAAATTTACCGGTACGGCCGGCATAGGTTTGCTCACCAGCCGGGCAAGTGTTGAAGGGCCTATCGGCAGCAGCGAAAAAACCTCTTTTATTTTTGGCGGGCGGGTAACGTATTCGGACTGGCTTATCAAATCGTTGCCTAAGCTCTATAACAAAAGCTCGGCATCATTTCATGACCTTAACCTGGATATCAGCCATAAATTTAACGACAAGAATGACCTTTACATCTATAGCTACCTAAGCAAGGATGGATTTAGTTTGAACGATAGTTCTGACTACGCCTATGGGAACCGCAATGTAGCTATTAAATGGAAGCACAATTTTAACAACAAATTTTATGGTGTGGTATCGGGCGGGATGGACCATTACAACTACAGTATAGCTGATAAAGATAACGTGGTGACGGCGCAAAGGATCAAAATGAGCATTGATCAAAGCAACTTTAAGACCGACTTTACTTATTACGTAAATACCAAACACACCGTCACATTCGGAACATCGGCTATACTATATGATCTGGCCCCTGGTAGCCGCAGCCCAAGTACTTCCGGGTCGCTCATCATCCCCGACGCTGTCCCCCAACAAAAAGGCTTAGAAGCGGCGGTTTACCTCGGCGATAAATTTGATGTAACGGATAAACTGTCGCTTAGCGCCGGACTGCGCTTTTCGGGCTTTGGATCTATGGGGCCGGCGATCGTAAATAATTATATTCCGGGCTTACCAAAAAGTGAGGCCACGTTTACCGGAACTACCGTTTATGATGGTGGAAAATTTATTAAGACCTATGGTGGCCCCGAGGTGCGTTTATCCGGCCGTTATACCCTGGGCGACAATACATCCATTAAAGCGGGTTACAACACCATGCGCCAGTATATTCACCTGCTGACAAATACTACAGCGATATCGCCTACCGACGTTTACCAGTTGAGCGATGCCAATATTAAGCCTCAGTATGGCGATCAGGTGTCATTGGGGTTGTACCGAAATCTTAAGGCCAACACCGTCGAAACATCTGTAGAGGTTTATTACAAACGCCTGCGTGATTATCTGGATTATAAAGATGGCGCAACGCTGTTCCTTAATCATAACATAGAGCGTGATATTATTAGCACAACGGGCAAAGCTTATGGTGTAGAATTTTTGGTGAGGAAGACGGCAGGCACACTGACCGGGTTGGCCAGCTATGCCTACTCGCGCACATTTTTAAGGCAGGATGACCCAATGGTAGCATCGCCGGTGAACCGCGGCGAATACTATCCGGCTAACTTTGACAAACCGCACGCCTTTAATTTTACCGGCAGCTATCATATTACGCACCGTTACAGCGTAGCACTTAACATGACCTATAGTACCGGCCGCCCCATCACGGCGCCGGTAGCTAAATATTATTATGCCGGATCCGAAAGGGTGTTTTACACCGACCGTAACGCGGTCCGCATCCCCGATTATTTCCGTACCGACATTTCGGTAACGTTCGATGGTAACCACAAGATCAACCAACGGTTCCATAGTTCAGTAACGGCGGGATTATACAATGCTACCGGAAGGGCAAATCCTTATTCAACATTTTTTGTACAAGAGGCCGGCAGGGTGAACGGATATCAGATGTCCATATTTGCAACGGTGCTGCCTTTTATCAACTATAACGTGAGGTTTTGATCATGAAAAGAACTTTCTACATAAGCTCGTTTATCATTATCGCGGTAGCCGCTTTGGCTACCTGCCGCAAGCCCTTTATGCCTGATGTTGCAGATACTAATTTAAATGTACTGGTTGTAGAAGGGGTAATAAATAATGGCCTTGATTCTACCATTATTAAGTTGACCCGATCTATGGAATTGGATTACCGGCTCCCATCCTACTCTTTAACTACTTATATACCCGATAAGACGACTATCAAGCCCGAATTGAATGCTACGGTTACCGTAGAAGATGAACAGGGCGCAATTTACACGCTTACCGGTCTGGGTAAGGGCAAATACGGCGCGCCTGCCGCGGTGCTTAACGCGTCAAAAAAGTACCACCTTAAAATAGTAACGTCTGCCGGAGTAGTATATACATCAAATGCCGAGGAAGTTAAAGATGCACCGCCGATAGATACATTAAGCTATCGCATTGGCTCAGGCCTGTCTTTTTATGCCAATACGCATGATGGTACCAACAAAACAAAATATTACCGTTGGGAATATGAAGAGGCCTGGCGGTTTAGGATGCCGATCAGGTCAATGTTCGTTACAGATGGCCGCCAGATCATCCCAAGGCCCTATTCGGTCGAATTCTGCTTCGGTCATAATAACTCGGTCAACATAATGCTTGCTTCCACTGTAAAACAGACCAACGATATTATTTTAGAACAACCTATAACTACGGTTGCATCCAACGAAGAAAAGCTGACCATACGTTACAGTATTCTGGTAAAACAATACGCCCTGTCGCAAGCGGCTTACGAATTTTGGGATAATATGCGCCGCAATACCGAAAATTTAGGCGGGATATTCGACCAGCAACCTTCGGCTCCGGTCAGCAATATTCGTTGTGTTACCGACCCGGCTTTACCCGCGCTTGGCTTTGTTAGTGTAGGGGCCGTACGTACCAAACGGATTTACATTAACAAGATACAACTCCCATCATCCTGGCAATATCGCAACCCCAATACCTGCGGCACATCTGCACGCTATATATACGACCTAAGGACCAAGACAAATTCTGTTGAACAAGATCTGGTACCCTATGGCAGTTTTGATGTACCGGTAGATACCTTAAGCGATGGTTTAAAAGTTATAGGATACTCGGCCACCAGTATATTTTGTGCTGATTGCACCACCAAAGGTGTTGTTACCAGGCCTTATTTTTGGAGAGACTGATCATGAACAGACCATACCATCACATCAAAAAACTAACGTTACTGTTATGCCTGACAGTAGTATGTTCGTTTAAAACGAAAGCACAGGACCTCAGCACCATTAAGCAGGGTTTTGACAGATATACCCAGACCATACCGCACGAGAAAGTTTTTGTGCATACCGACCGCCGTTTTTACCTGGCCGGCGAGGTGATCTGGTTTAAGACCTATACCGTTGATGCCAATACCAACGCCCCTGCCGATATGAGCAAAGTGGCCTATGTAGAGGTACTTAACGATAAGAACGTACCGATACTGCAAGGCAAAATAGAACTGAAATATGGCACAGGCAACGGATCGTTCTACATCCCGGTAACGGCCGGCAACGGCAATTATAGATTACGTGCCTATACCTTATGGATGAAAAACTTTAGTCCCGACCTGTTCTTTGAGAAACAGCTGACCATTGTTAATTCTTTAGAGATACCTGAGGCCCCGTTAAAACAACCTGTGCTGAGTTATGATATCCGTTTTTTCCCCGAAGGGGGGCAGTTGGTTAACGGCGTGAACAGCACCGTTGGTTTTAAAGCGGTAGGCAGTGATGGCAAAGGTGCCGATGTTAGTGGTGTGATACTTGGTCAGGCTAACGATACGGTGGCCAGGTTCAAGTCGGGTAAGTTTGGGATGGGGCATTTTAGCTTTACCCCCGCTGCCGACCGCAGCTACAAGGCCATTGTAAAAGTGGCAAATACTACGGTTACTAAAGACCTGTCTTCGGTAGCCGCCAACGGTTACGTAATGCAGGTGACCGATGGTAAAGAACAAGTACAGATCAAGATCAGCAGCGATGCCGCCGCGGATGCCGAAAAACCGGTTTATGTGTTAGCCCATCAGGGTGCTGCTATAAGCCTTGCCCAAAACATAAAACTGAACGCCGACCACAGCTTTACCCTACAATTAGATAAGAGCAAATTAGGCGACGGCGTTAACCATATCACGCTATTCAACGCAGATCAGCGCCCGGTGGCCGAACGTTTGGTATTTAAAAGGCCATCATCGCTTAGTGTTAAGGCATCAGTGCAAACGCAATACGGTTTGCGTAAAAGAGTGAATTTAGATGTTTCCGCAACGACCGCCAACGATCAACCGCAGGTGGCCAATATGTCGTTAGCGGTGTACCGTTCGGATAGCTTTAATGGTATCCCTGATGCTGATATCAGTAGTTACTTAGGGTTGACATCGGAGTTGAAAGGCCATATCGAATCGCCCGGATATTACTTTGCCAATACCGACACTGCTACTGATGCCGCGCTCGATGATCTGCTGCTGACCCAGGGCTGGTCGCGCTTTACCTGGAACGAAGCTTTGAGCAACCTTAAGCCAACCTTCCGCTACCTGCCCGAGTATAACGGGCACCTGATCACCGGTAACGTGACCAACAGCAAAGGTTTGCCGGGGCGGTTCGCGCTGGTTTATCTGGCGGCGGTTAGCAAAAAGGTGCAATTGTATGGCGCTAATGCCGGCACAACCGGTACATTACTGTTCAACGCGGGTAACCTGTACGGCCCAGCCGACCTGGTATTGCAAACCAATCCTAAACTGGATACCAATACTTACAAGATCAACATCAATAACCCATTCTCTGAAGAGTACGGGGCTGATAAACTGCCACCATTCTATATCAACAAAACAAGTACGGCTTTAATAGAGAGCAACAGCATTGGCATGCAGGCACTAAACCTTTATCGCCCCGAAAGGTTGAATACCTTTAGTGCAGTAGATAGCACAACATTCTACCGAGAAAAATTCAGCACGTTCAAGCTGGATAATTTTGTGCGCTTTATCACGCTTGAAGAAGTTTTGCGCGAGTTCACTACCAACGCCAACGTGGCCAAACGCTCGGGCCATTTCCATGTTAAGGTAATGGATCCGCAAGGATATTATATTGACGAGGGCAAAGAAGATCCGCTGGTATTGTTAGACGGTGTACCGGTATTTGACCTTGACAAGGCCTTTAAGGTTGACCCGCTGAAACTGCAAAAAGTAGACCTTATTAACCAAAAGTATTTTTGGGGACCTATCAAAACTAACGGCATACTATCGCTTACCAGCTACAAAGGCGACCACGGCGCTATCCCGATGGACCCTAAAGCGCTGGTATTAGACTACGAAGGCCTGCAACAAACACGCGAGTTCTACTCCCCTGTTTACGACACACCCGAGCAGCAAAAAAGCCGCCTGCCCGATCAGCGCAACCTGCTATACTGGTCGCCAAACTTAAATACAGGTGCCGATGGCAAAGCGCAAGTAAGCTTCTTCACTTCAGACAAAGCGGGTAAATACATCGGCGTGGTACAGGGCTTAACTGCTAAGGGCTTGGCCGGCAGCGGTGTGTTTACTTTTGATGTGGTGAAGTAGAACTAAGTCCGATACCACAACATCATTGCAAGTTTTCTTTTGTAGAACGTTGAAGGTCAAGCTGAGGTCTTCCCGCTTGAGCGGGGATGCACTGACAGATCGTAAAGCAGAACCTTTCATAGGGGTGTCTGCTTTTGCCGACCTTGCAAACGGAGGACACACCCCTGACCCCGCTCAAGCGGGGAAGCGAAACTTTTTGCATTGTGGGTAGCATATCATGCATAGCGCGTCTCTGATCCGCATTATGATCACCATTGTACGAATAGCTACCCTATTACGGAAGTTCGTTGTATTGGCATTGACATTCTCATAATCAAAAAAGCGCCGCTCTCCATCCGGGAAGCGGCGCTTTTCATATACAAAAGATCAGAATTACTTCTTAACCATGATGTCTTTTAAAGATTTCATCCAGTAGCCACCGATAACCGAACGAGCCTGGAAACCTACCATTTTACCGGTAGTGGTCTCGTGCCAATCGTTGATCGGTACGCGGGATGGTGTCTCTACAACAAATTTGTAAACTGGAGCTAACAGGGCGTCAAAGTCGCTCTTTTTGTCGCTCATGGCGGCGGTCCACATGATCCAGTCAGATTTGGTGTAGGTTTTACGGCTATCCAAAGGCAGGCCGTATTCGTTCTGTTTTTTCAGGTAGAATGCCATCTCGGTATCATAAACCGCTTGAGGGAATAGGTTCAATTTTAATACCTTGTCCCAAACCATGTTGTATTTTTGGCTCCAGGTATTCTTGTCGTCAAAAACCAAAGCGTAGTGGTCGCCGGCATTATCTTTTTCTATCCATTTGTTGGCATAATCTTTAGCCATAGCGCCATATTTAGCAGCCGCTTTGGTATCGCCTAAAGCCTGTGCCATTTGCGCGTATGATCCAATAGCCACAATAGCCTTTACAGATAGATTAGCGTTATGCGCCAAGTGACCGGCAAAGTCATCGGTACACAATTGGTTGCCCGGATCAAAGCCAACCTCAGCCAGGTAATCAACCCAGATACCTAAAGTTTTCCAGTGTTTTTTAGCGTAAGCAAGGTCGCCTTTTGCTTTAACAATGGCAGCTGTTAGGATGATCATGTTACCACATTCTTCTACCGGCATATCCTCGCCGTAAGTCTGTCCGTTGGCGATAGGGTAAGTACCCAAGTCGTGCGCGGCAATAGGTTTTGTCCATTTACCGCTTTCGCTGTAGTAGAAGATACCGTTCAGCATACCAGCCATCAGGTCGGGATTGTAGATGAGGTATAGCGGGGCAGATGGATAAGTAACGTCTACAGTGTTGATCGACCCGTTACTGAAGTTCTCTTTAGACAACCACAAGATCTCGCCCTGCGGGCTTTTCACCAAAGCGTGGGCAGAAATACTTTGACGGTACGACTTAACGCACAGTTGCGCATAGGTCTCGCCGCCAGATCTTAAAGCATCCTGATAAACCTGAGTATCGGTAGCATTACATTTAGCTATTAAAGATGCGTAGTTAGCACTGCTTTTAGCCAACATGCTCTCCGGCGTAGCGCCCGGCGTGTTACGCCACCAAGGGCGAAGGTTGGTACCGAAGTATTGGATCGAGTAGATCTCGTCGTAACCTACCATCGTGTATTTACTCACTGCCGACGTACCTACCATACCAAATGGCAAGACCGTATTCAGCATTAACTGTTTGCCTTTACCTGCTACGTTATCATATTTAGCGTTAAGGAAAGATGAAGGGCCATTACCCTCGGTAGTGTTGTAAGTTTTAGCGCCATTTGATGCAGGGGCAGCTACGTACAAGTAACCCCAATCTATACGCAGATCATCGCCGCGTTTCTTTAAGATAGGCTGCTCAACAGTACCTGCTTTTAAAATGCGTATGCCGTTCTTAGTGTACGATTCTGCAATTACCGGTTGGCCGGCCTGATCAACAGCTAACGTGCTGCTCACACCCTGGTAAACGCTGATGTTGTGCTTTTTGCCATCGTTAGCTTTTGCCTTGTAAGTGATGTACGATACCGGGTTACCAACCAAATTAATGTCCGACAGAATGATCGGCGAAGTGAAAGTAACATCTAATGTAGCTTTACCAGCTTTAAAGGTGTAGATAGTTTGGGTAGCGGTAACTTTAACATTGGTCTGCTCGGCTAACTTTACTTTCTCTAAGCTTTTGTCCACGATCTCTTCGGCAAAACCGGCATCCAGGTAAGTACCGCCCGCGGTATTGCGGATGTGGATAGCCAAAGTATTTTCGCCCGCTTTCAGCGATGCATCAACAGGGAATACTTGCAAGCCATTGTTCCAGCCACGTTTGCGGAAGATCTGTTTACCGTTCAGGTAAACCTCAATGTTATCATCATGAAATAACTTCAGCAGCAACTTGCCTTTAGGGGCTTCGGTCACTGTGAATTTGCGGCGTGCCCAAATGTCGCCACTGCGCCAGTTGGTACCGCCAATAGCACGCTCATCACCAAATGGTGCCGCGCCTGTCTTCCAACCGGTGGTAGCAAAGTCGGCATTCTCCCAGCCATCGGCAGGTTTTTCGGTCACGTAGGTAAAGTCGTATTTGGTCTCGTCAGCCGCGCCCAATATGGTTTTGTATTGCTGTGCCGGTTCGCCCATAAAGCGGTAAACTTCGTTATCGACTTTAACTAAGCCAATTAAAGACTGATCTTTGCCGGTCCAGTGGTGGGTAACAGACTCGTTCAGTTTATCGGTACCGGACCAGACACTGAAATAAGGATTGTGCGTAATGAGCGGATAAGACGGCATTTTATCCTGCGCGCGACCGCTAAGGCCAGCGAACAGCATTAAACAACCGGCTAAAAGGGAGTAGCGTTGTTTTTTCATTATGGTGTTTGAAGTATTTTGGTTTGTTAATTATACAAGTAATATTTGGCTTAGGCAAAACTTATTAAGTAACAATCTACTAACCAATCAATTATATATTGTAAATAATACACCAAGGCTTATTGTAACTGTAACGCTAAGTACATCTTTATATAACCAAAAAAGCGTGCCCCCCATTTAAAGGGGCAACGCCTTATCAATACACACACCATATAAACGGTGACTGTATTTTTATATCTTAATATCAAAAACAGCTCTAATTAGCCGATACTCCTACATATCCATCGCCGGTAAAACTCCAGCCAGTGCCTGCTGTACCCTTTGCCGGATCAATGATCACACAATAAGTGTAGTCGCTTGGTACACCTCTTGGGAAGGTGAATCTGCCGTAACTCAGGATCAGGCGACCGCTGCCATCAACCCAACTGATATCGGGTGTTACGCTTGGGATAGCGCCCGGCCCGGTAGTAGGAACAGTGTAAGTATATGCCAGGGTTGATGAGGTGCCTCGTGTAAAAATGTCCTTCACACGTACCTCGTACTTATCGGCCGTAGCAGTTTTGCGTAGGAACGCGATCTTGGTAGCATCTGCCGATAGGATAACCCTGCCAACGATATCCGCCTTGGTTTCGTTCTCTAATACCTGATAGCTTTCCTGCTCTAAAAATTTGCCGTCTTTCAATTTGGCGAAATAGCCGCTGCTTAACACACCGTTACCTGATGATGCGATGCTGCTCTCCCTAACATCTGCAAAAGACCCTAAAGAATTTACATTTGCCTCGCCTGTGCCATCGGCTTTGATCGAGTAAAAATTCTTTGTCGTAGTTGCGCCGTTGTAAAGTGTGGTACCGTAGTAAACCATATCATTAGGCAATCCTTTTACAAAGTTTAGGGATATACCGGCCGGTAAGGTCTTGATCACTTTTTTACCCGTGCCATCAGCATTAGCCACAATTATAGTAGGCTGACTTTGGTAACCGGTGGTATATCCGTATATCAATTTGCCCGACCCCGGCATAACCGAGAACGATGTGATATAATTGTTTTGCGACTTCAGATCTTCGTCGATCAACAGCTTACGGTTACCGCCCGACAGATCGGTCGAGTAAATACGGAAGGTATCGATGTAATAAATGCTGGTACTGGTACCCGATGTTACCGGCGGCGTTGGCGTTGGAGTTTCCGTAGTTCCTTTATTGCAACTTGTGATAGCGAGTGCAACAGCGGATAATAGCGCTAATGCGGATAAGATCAATTTTGGTTTCATGGTTATATCTATTTAGATGTTATTGATCGGTTTGGACTATTGCAGTGCCCATACTACATTATAGTCGCCATTGGCGGTCTCTTTTGCTTTTATTTCTTGCAAGCCTTTGCGGAATGTGGCCAGCAGATCTGACTGGCGGATGATCTTTTGCATATCAGCAACAGTGATATTACCCGACGGGAAACGAACACCTTTGCCCACCAAGGTTGCAGAGCAGAACTTAGTATCGAACAGGTCGCCATTCTTAGCGCCTAATATCTCGAAGGCCAGTTTAGGGATCATTACCGGGTTGCCTTTCTCAATAGCGATCTGCAGATCAAAGGTAAACTTCATCATACCTTGTGTGCCGGTCTGCTTAAGTAAGCGCATAGTGCCAGAGTTGGCACTAAATCCTTCGGCAAGTGGTAGGTAGGCCGACAGCATTTTAGTGTCTTTATAGTTATGGAAAAAACTAACGTTGGTGGTCTCATCATCCTTGCTGTAAGGTTCCATATCGCGATAAGCCTCGGCACCTGTAACAGCTGTTACCGGCACTAATGATGCCTGCAATTCTTGTGTAGCCGCAGTAGTAAAATCACTGTAAAGATTGTCTAACAAACCAGCCCAAACATCGTCAGACACCTTCGGGAAAGTAGCCCAGGTAGATGTGGTGGTAGTAGTGGTATAGGTGGTACTTCCTACCGAATAAGAGCTGGAACTTTTTGAAGACTTACCCTGGACATATGTGGTACCACGCACCGAAAACGACATTATGCCCATATTTTTAAGCTGACCGAATGGGCGGCTCAAAAAAGCGTTAGGTTTAAAAAAGTTGTACTCAACTTCTCCCGCGGCAAATTTTTCTTCGCCTTTGGCGGTCAGGCCTAAGTTCAGGGCCGGCTCGCCGGTCAACGTTAAGTAGCGGCCGTCTGTAGCAAGTCCGGTAAAGTCCAATGGCGGTATAACGCCCGATACATTGGTAGTTTTTAATGGTTGATACCTATCAATAGACAAATAGCAATTTTTAAAGCTATACAATGCCTTGCCGCCCGGAGTGATGTTGATGTTACGGAAAGCAGCCGCCGGGATAACCAGCTTATCGGCTCCCTTGAAGTTAGCCACTGGATAGAAAGCACGGATACCGATCTGCGTGATCACGATGTTGGCACGCATAGGGATATTTTCTGACCCCGGTAATTTTTCAAATTCGATGACCATATCTTTGGTCAGGTCGGCAGTGACATTATCGCCGGTTTGCCCGTTGATAGACTTGATCTTGACCGTTGATGGTATCAGTGGCACGGTGAAGTTGGCTTTTTGACCGCTTTTGGTAGTTATTTCTACAGAGGCCGGCTTGCCATTATTCTCCGTAAATGCAAGATAGATACCGGTGCTCACGTAATCTGCCGGGCGACCGTTGATCATTACATTTCCGTCTACCTTAGCTATGCCCATTTTACCTTTTTGCGTAAAAAAGACGGTGGTTAAGTTGCCGTTAGACTTCCATCCATTAAAAAAACTCATCTCGGCCGTACCTACCGATGCCGGAGCCAGGTTAACACTGCTTGATACCATTGGTGTAACCGAGTTAAGGTCATCTGTAGTCACCAACATGCCGGTGGCGCTCATTACCAAGCCGCTGCTGGCCTTGGCCACTTTAATGATAGCTTTACTAAAGAAATTGCCGCCACCTTTTTCTTTCTCCACTTTTTTGTTGGAATCGGCTTCAGCGGTTTTAGTGGTGTCTTTTTTGCCGCCAAGCATGCCTTTCAGCTTGCCAAATTGGGCGTTTGCACCTACACTGAGCGTTAAAGTGCAGATGAGTAGTAGGTAAAATTTCTTTGTCATGATTTGTTATGTGTTTGATAACACAAAGGAAGGCCATAGCACAAAGCAGGTAAATACGCAGAAATGCGTATTTGGTGTGGAGGGAAAAGAGGACGATCTGCAATCCTCCCTTGGGAGGGGTGCGTTAGATATGAGCGCAAAGGCGGGGAGGGGTTCACCTCGATGCTCGGTCGCATGGCAAACCCCTCCCTCCAGCCGCACGGTCAGCCCGCCCCTCCCCAAGGAGGGAATAAAAAAATACCTATATCAATCTATTTGCCGACGCTTTAGACAAGGCACTTACCTTGTTATTGACTTGCAATTTTGTATAGATATTATTGATGTGTTTACGCACCGTACCCGGACTTATAAAAAGATTGGCGGCGATATGCTCATAACTTAAGCCGTTCTTCAATTGTTGCAGCAATTCTATCTCGCGGGCGGTGAGGCCAAAGTTCTCGGTGGTTTCGTGGCCTTTAGGGATGACAGGGTTACGCAAAAGATTGAGCACTTTAGAGGCGATACCGGCTGACATGGGTGCGCCGCCATCAATCGTATCTCTAACAGCTTTTACAACACCTTCGGCGCTTTCTTCTTTAAGCAGATAGCCTGATGCACCGGCCATTATGGCGTTGAGGATATTTTCGTCATCATCAAAAGTAGTAAGCATGATCACTTTGATCTGGGGGTGCTGTTGTTTTACGCGACGGGTGCATTCAATGCCGTCCATCACCGGCATCATAATGTCCATCAGGATCACGTCTACCGCGTGTTGCGATAGTTTACCCAGCATCTCGTCGCCATTAAAAGCGGTAGCCACCTGCTTAAAGTCGGGTTCGGTGGCCAATTTATTGATACAGGCACGGAGGGCAAAACTGTTGTCTTCGGCAATGGCGATCTTTACGGGCATAGTTTTTATTTGTTACCTCAAACCTCAGCAAAATAATAGGGCATCACAATACGCATAAATGCTTATCCTACCGGAATATTTACTTTGACAGATGTGCCCTTGCCGACGGCCGAAAATACCGCTAATTTTCCACCGGCTTTCTCTGCCCTTACCTCCATACTGCGTATCCCAAAACCTGCCGATGCAACAGTAGTATCAAACCCACCACCGTCATCGCTAACGATCACCGATACCCCTCCACTACCTTCGGTAGGATGCATGTCTACCAAGATCTGCGAGGCATTAGCATATTTGATCGCGTTATTGATCGCCTCCTGCACGATCCTGAACAAATGCGTGGCCGCTGCTGATGAAAGCTGCACATCAGCAGGGACGGTATTATTGATATTGACCGCCGTGCTGCCGATACTTAAATATGGTTTCACATATTCGCGCAAGCGGATGGCAAAATCATCGGCAGTAAAGGTTGTGTTATTGATGAACCAAACGGTCTGCCGCAAGTCGCGGATGGTCTTTACGGCTATCTCTTCAGCCTCTTGCAAAACGGCCTGATCCCTGCCGCCCTCCTGGCTGCGGATATTCTGTATCGATGAGTGGATAAAGGTGAGTTGAGACCCTATATTATCGTGCAGTTCGCCGGATATACGCAGCTTCTCATTTAGCATGCCCTGCTCCGCTTCCGCAGCAGCCAATGCTTTTTCCGATTCCAGTTTGCGGGCTTTTAAACTCATGTTACGGCCTACCAATCCGGCTATCACCAGCAATATTGTGACCGACCCGCCTAAACCTCCTAACAGGCGGTTCTTTTTGCTTATCTGGATCTTATTATTCAGATCGGCAAGTGCGTTCTCCGCTATAATCTTATCTTTATGCTGCGAGTCGTATTGCTCATGGAGAGCAGCTATTTGTGCATGCTTTTCGGCGTTATAGGTACTGTCCTTTAGTGATATCAGCTTGTCGGTAAACTCCATCACCTTTTTATAGTCACCCGTTTTTCTGTAAACATTGGCCGTTTGCTCATACATCGCCATCAACACGGCGGGGCCGCCAACCTGCACCGACTTAGTGTAAGCCGTGTCCATCAATCTTTGGG
This sequence comes from Mucilaginibacter myungsuensis, assembly GCF_015222005.1. Taxonomy (GTDB): domain Bacteria; phylum Bacteroidota; class Bacteroidia; order Sphingobacteriales; family Sphingobacteriaceae; genus Mucilaginibacter; species Mucilaginibacter myungsuensis. The sequence continues at coordinate 149,447 of NZ_JADFFL010000009.1, forward strand.
CCTTGTTGTGATCTTTCAGCCCGGCCATGGCGGCACCGGCGGTGATGTAGGCATAAGCTTCACTTTCCGTGTCTTTGGCTTCACAGGCAAATTTCAAACCATCTATACTTGCCTTGTAGGCTTTATTATATTGTTGCAGATCGTTATAACAAGCGGCAAGGTTATTCAGGTCTAACGCTATGCGTGCTTTATCAGCCATCGCCAAGTGCTCGTTATAGGCTGTTAACAGATACGGCAACGCTTTAGCTTGTTGTTTCAAGTTTACGTACGCCGAGCCGATGTTGCCATTAGCGGCAGCTAACATACTTTTTTTACCGGCGGCTTTGGCCGGCTCCAACATGCGCAAGTAACTCTCTAACGCTTTTTCAAAGTTGCCACTACGCTCGTAAACTATGCCAATATTATTATAAGCTTTGGTAATGCCTGAATTGTGCTTTAATTCCTGACTGATCTTTAATGACCTGATATGATAAGTGATCGCCATTTCAGGCAAGTTCATGTTTGAGTAGCAGTTGCCCACATTTGTATAAATTATTCCCAAATGCGGCTTATCATCTATTTTTTTATAAAGCGTTATCGCTTTCAGATTCAGTTCCAACGCTTTTTTAAATTCCCGATCCTTTTTTAACACTACTGCATAGTCCTGATAGCCGGTCGCCGCTGCACGTATCAGGTTTTTTTGCTCTGCCAACGCTATCCCCTTTTTGTAATACATAACGGCTACAGATCGCTTGTATAGCAATTCGTAAAAATATGCTATGTTGTACCAGGCTTCGACTTTCCCCTCATGATAGTCAATGGCTTCTGACCTTTTTAATGCCTGTTTAGCGTAATTGTGCGACAATGCTGTGTCTGTTTCAACCAGCTCGTAACTCAGGTCGTTCAACGCTTTTATTTTCAACGTATCTGCCGCTTTAGATGTTAGCACAGCTCGGAGACTATCAACCTTTTTTTGCGCCGACACCTCGACAGCAAATAAAAAGCATAGCACTAAGGCAAAGTATCTTATCATATTTATAAATGAAGGTATTTTGGTTTAAACTACAAGGTATCGGCTATTTAGGATGGGACAGACCAATATAGCGTATTATTTCTGATAAAATAATTACTAAAAAAAGCAACAAAAAAACGCGCCCCTTACAAGAGGGCGCGTCCGCAACAGATCAATTGTTAAACTATATTAATTTAAGGCCTTGCTACTATATATATGATACTCGCCGGGAGCCAATGTGGCTGTATACGGCAAAGTAACGTTAATTGTTGTCCCGGTCATGTAGTCGTACCACATACCTGCCGATGGGAAAGCCACCGCTGCCGATTGCGTATTCACATCAAAGTTACCGACCACCACCACACTCGTACCACTGCCGGTCAAAATGATATTCTTCACTGAGCCTGAACTGTTCGAGGTAAATGTAGGCGTGCTGAACACCGGGTTATTGATCTTCATTTTGATCAGTTTGGCGAACGTGTTGAATAGTTTTTTACGATCCGCATTATTCTTGTATTCCCAACGGATCGGTTTCTCGCCTGTTCTACCGTTAAAGTTGATATCTACATCATAACCTAACTCGCCAAATTGCCAGATCATTTTAGGACCCGGTGCTGTCAGTAAGAATGCCGCGGCAGCCTGCTGACGAGTGAGGGCGGTTGCCAGATCTTTCACACTATATCCTGTCACTACGTTGCCGTATTGCAGGTTTTTGTACATCAGGCGCTCCTCGTCATGGCTCTCCATAAAACCTACGATATTATCCGGCTGAGTAAAACCTGCATGACTGGTGTAATACAAACGCGAGAAGTTAGAGGTCGCGATCCAACCCATGGTGGCCTCGTTAAAATTATAGTTGTAATTGCCCCAAACCATCATACCCTCGTCGGTCAGGGCCTTCTCTTCCTGATCTACCGCAAAGTGCTCCAGGATGGTATAGAAGTTATTATTGTCGATGCTATTGATAAAGGTTTTGTATTCTTTCCAGATCGCCACACGGCTGGCATCGTAGGCCGACATGGTGCCGTCATCGGTACTTACCTTCTGGGTAAAGCCTTTAGAAAGGTCGAAACGGTAACCATCGATCTTATAGTTCTGCATCCAGAATTTGATCACATTCTTAGCGAAGTACTTAGTGTAGGCACTCTCGTGGTTAAAGTCGTAGCCCACATTATAAGGGTGCTTGGCATCTACGTTAAACCACGGACTATTAGCAGTTGGCTTATTGGTAGACCCATCAAAATACATTTGCACCATTGGCGATTGACCGAACGAGTGGTTCAACACCATATCCAATATCACCGCCATACCGCGCGAGTGGCATTCATCAATAAAAGCCTTCAGATCATTCTTGGTACCGTAATACTTATCAGGAGCGAAGTAGAATGACGGGTTATATCCCCAAGACAGGTTGCCCTCAAACTCGTTCACCGGCATTAGTTCTATCGCGTTAACGCCGAGGGTACTCAGATAGCTCAGGGTGTCTTTCAGCGTTTTATAATCGTGTGACGCGATGAAATCGCGTACGTGCAATTCATAGATCACCAACTTATTTTTCTCCGGTCGTGTGAATGTGGTGTTCTTCCAGGTGTAGGCCGGTTGGTTGGCTTGCATCACGCTCACGATCCCGCTCTGACCTGTAGGGTAAGCTTTCAGGTTTGGATATACCGATGCAGGAATGTACTGATCGTTATTAGGGTCCAATACCTTTTCGCAATACGGATCGGCAACTTTTAAAGTGCCGTTCACTAAGAACTGGTAAGCGTATTCTTTGCTTGCATCCAGTCCGTCGATCTGTACCCACCAGTTGTTGCCATCGGGCGTGTTATTCATCGCGGTCGGCGTCCAGTTATTGAACTCGCCTATCACCGCTACCGAACTTTTGCTCGGGGCGATCAGGTTGAAAACAGCTGACGTGCCGTTGTTAATGAACGTTACACCATCGCCGGCACCGCTTGGTAATGGCTTGCCGTTGGGATTGGTCGTTCCGCCGTTGCCATTATCTACCGGCGTTGGGTTTTCGATCGTGCTTTTCTTACAGCCAACCATGCCGCCCATCAGCACCGCTATTACACTTGTTATTATAAATATCTTTTTCATATACGTTAAGTCTAAGCCCCCAGCCCCCTAAAAGGGAAGCGAAGGAACTGATGTTTTATTCCCCCTTTAGGGGATTAGGGATAACCAATGCCCCCGGCCCCTAAAGGGGAGCTGTTAAATTCCTGTTCCCCCTTCAGGGGGGTAGGGAGCTATTGATATAATATAAACCCAGTCGTCCCCGGCACTTTTATTTCGCCTTTCATTTTGCTGATGCCGGCTTCGCTGATCTTCTCGCCGTCACCAACCTGTGTCCAATTACCGGCAGGTAAAGTGAAAGTTGTCTCGGCAGCATTGCCGTTCAGTACCACCAAAATGTTTTTCCACTTATCGCCGTTGGCATTGCCTTTAATTTGATAGGCGATAGTCAGCTCGCTGCCGGTATCCAAAAATTTCAGATGCTGTTGGATCATAACCGTAGTAGCCATGCGGAAGGCCGGGTGGTTCTTACGCAGATGCACCAGATCTTTATAATAGTTATAAACTGGCAGATATTGCGCCTTGCGATGCCAATCTATCTGGTTAATGCTATCAGGTGATTGATAAGAATTAGCCACGCCTTTTTTGCTGCGTAGCATCTCCACACCTGAGTGCAGGAAGGTAACCCCTTGCGACGTTAATACGGCGGTATTGCTCAGCTTGTCCATTTTGATCAACTCCGCTTCGGTGGCGTTAGGGTTAGCCACCCTTAGGCGATCGAACAAGGTGTTATCATCATGGCAAGACACATAGCTGATCGCCTGTGTGGGCTGCCCTGCCCATGGCTGTTTAGAATAATTTACTTTTTGATAATTGATCTGCGGATGCTGCACCGCACCGGCTATGCCAAATTTTACGCTCTCGGCCAGCCCGAGTTGGGCGCTTACAAAACCTTTAGCTTTTACATCGCTGAATGCGCCTTTCAGACCATCGCGCATATCATCGCCAAAGGCGGCTATTTTGTGCAACTTAAGTGTGGCTGCCTTTACGGAGCGGTCACCTTCGGGTAGTGGGGTCGCTCCTGCTGTCCAGCCTTCGCCGTAGATGAAAACGCTTGAATCGTATTTATGCAGGGCATCGCTAATGGCGTTCATCGTAGTGATATCGTGCGTACCCATCAGATCAAAACGGAAACCATCCAAATGATATTCCTTAGCCCAATATAATACCGACTGCACCATAAAACTGCGCATCATCGGCTGTTCAGATGCTGTCTCGTTACCGCAACCTGTACCGTTGGCGTAGCTGCCATCAGCATTTTTGCGATAGAAATAATCGGGCGCGAACTGCTGGAAATTGGAGTGGTTGATATCGTTGGTATGGTTATATACCACATCCAGGATCACCCGCAGGCCGTTGGCGTGCATGGTCTTCACCATCTGCTTAAATTCCTTAATGCGGATGTTGCCATTGAATGGGTCGGTAGAGTAGCTACCCTCAGGCACATTATAGTTCTGCGGATCGTAGCCCCAGTTGTATTGGCCTTCCGCAGGTTTGGTCTCGTCTACCGTAGCAAAATCGAATGATGGCAGCAAGTGCACATGTGTAGCGCCTAACTCTTTAATGTGACTTAAGCCGGTGGACAGGCCGTCCGGACTTTTAGTACCGACTTCGGCCAAGCCTAAAAATTTGCCTTTTTTGGTGATGCCCGAGTTCGGGTCGACAGAGATATCGCGCACATGGGTCTCGTATAAAACGATGTCTGTTGCGTTCTTCAGTGCCGGTCTTTTATCGGTAGCCCAACCTGCGGGATTGGTCTCGGTAAGGTTAACTACCATACCGCGTTTACCATTCACCCCTACTGCTTTGGCGTAGATATCGGGTACTTCTAACGACCATTTATCGCCGTTAAGCATTTGGAAGGTATAGTACTTATCCTTTAGGTTACCGTTGACCACGGCCATCCAAACACCGTTCTCCTGTTTGATCAGGTCGATGTTCTTTAGCGCTTCGCCACCCAGGCCTTCGGCATACAAACGCAATTTCACTTGCGTTGCCGTTGGCGACCAGATCTTGAACGTGGTTTTAGCAGCGGTATAAGTTACCCCCAGATCGGTGCCTGTATAAACAGGCGCGGCGGCTGGTTTAAACGATACAAATAATATCGACATTAAGATGAATACATTAAATACGCGTAATAGCTTCATAAGGTAGATAGAACTATTATTTGGTTATTTTGGTATTACGATCCTGCACATACAGTACCGACACGGCCGCGCAAAGCATGAACAGACCCGCCAGCACAATGGCATAAATAGCCTGCCCGTGGAAAAGCGCTTTCACGATCCAACCACCGAAAAAGCCGTTAACCACCTGCGGCAAGGTGATGAACAGGTTAAAGATACCCATATACACCCCTATCTTTTTAGCAGGCAATGATCCCGCCAACATCGCATAAGGCATACCCAGGATACTTCCCCAGGCCAAACCGATACCCACCATTGGGGCAACCAGCGTGTTTGGGTTGGTGATAAAAAATATCGATATCAAGCTGACCCCGCCCATGATCAAGGAGAACGCGTGGGCCGCTTTACGGCTGGTCTTTGCGGCGATAGTAGGCAATACCAACGCATAGATGGCCGATACGCCGTTATAGATACCGAAGCAAATACCTACCCAGTTACCGGCATCGGCAAAAGTGGTTGACGCGGTATCCCCGGGGGATACATGGTAAATGTGTTCGGCAACGGCAGGGGTCATAAATACCCACATGCTGAACAGCGCGAACCAAGAGAAGAATTGTACTAATCCCAGCTGACGCATGGTGGCAGGGATATTCTTCAGATCGGTAAAAATGGTCATCAAGCCGCCATGGTTTTCTTCCGCTTCCTGATGGTCAAATTGTTTATAAACCTCAGGGGGATACTCTTTGGTGGTTAATATCGTGTATAATAAACTACCGATCAATACTGCCGCGCCTGTATAAAAAGAGTACAGGATATTTGGCGGCACCTGACCTTCGGGTGCAACTTTAGCTACACCAAAGTTCTCGGCCAGAACGTATGGCAACCAGGATCCTATCACCGCGCCAATACCGATCAGAAATGTCTGTACCGAAAAGCCTGTGCTCCGCTGTGAATCCGGTAAGTTATCAGCTACCAGTGCGCGGAATGGTTCCATAGCTACGTTAAAGGTAGCATCCATGATCATCAGCATACCTGCGCCTACCATTAGTGGCGGTAAGAACATCAGCATAGATGAGTTTGGCATAAATACCAAAGCTATAGCCGCCAGCAATCCACCTACAAGGAAGTAAGGTTTGCGTCGGCCTAATTTATTCCAGGTGCGGTCGCTATAGTGACCAATGATCGGTTGTACGATCATGCCCGTAATTGGTGCGGCCAACCAAAATAAGGAAAGGTGTTCTACATCAGCCCCAAAAGTTTGCAGGATGCGCGAGGCATTACCATTTTGCAAAGCAAAGCCAAATTGTATCCCCAAAAAGCCGAAGCTCATATTAAATATCTGCCAAAAGCTGAGTTTTGGCCGTTCCACTACCTTGCGCTTTGCGGCGCTTGTGGTAGCGGGTGAAATATCTTTGTTAGCCACTATCATCTCTTCAATTCAATTACAAAAGTTGATTTAGCAGGTATGGTGATCTGCTTTAAATTGGTTATTGTTTTACCGCTGATCACGTCCACGCCGCTGTTAAAGCCGGTCATACGTTCGGTGAAAAAGCTGGTATCTAAAGTGGTCTCCTTATCGTTTCCGTTATAGCAGATCATCACGGTCTTTTGCGCATCGTAACGGAAGTAGGTGTAAACACCCTGACGCGGGATATACTGCATCAACTTACCCGTTTGCAGGGCAGGCGTGTTTTTACGGTAGTTGGACAAGGTGCGCACATAATTGAAAGCGTCGTTCTCCTTATCGGTCCTGCCGGCAGCGGTGAACTTATCTTTTTTATCACCTTCCCATCCGCCCGGGAAATCACTGCGGACCAAGCCATCCGGATTAGATATGCCCGTCATCAATATCTCGTTACCATAATACACCTGCGGTATGCCGCGCATGGTCAGTAACATGGCCATAGCCGACTTATACTTGGTGATATCCTCGTTCAGCACAGATACCATACGGCTCATGTCATGATTATCCATAAAGATCACGTTGCGGGTAGGATCTTGATACATAAAGTCCTGCGCTACCACGTTGTATAAACGATAAACGCCGTCGGTCCAGCCTTCTTTGCCGTTCAGGGCTTCGTAGATCGCATCTTTGATCACCGCGTCGGTGATGCCCGGCAACTGGGTATCAAAACCACGATTAACGGTATTGCCTTGCGTAAAGAAAGCCTGGTTAGCTACCGACCATACCAGCGTCTCGCCGAAAATGGAGAAGCGCGGGAACTCAGCTTTTACCTTCTTAGCCCAGTCGGCCATGTAAGCGGCATCGTTATACGGATAAGTATCCAAACGGAAACCATCTATACCGGCATACTCCACCCACCAAATATGGTTCTGTGTCAGATAGTTCTGAACGTAAGGATTGTTCTGGTTAAGGTCGCCCATACGCTTATCGAACCAACCATCCAGCATCTGTTTCTTATCAGCAGCAGATCCGTGCGGATCCATCACTGCCGCGTCGCGGAAGTTGGAATTGGTGTATTTTGGCCACTGATGTACCCAGCTTTTCATCGGCATGTCCTTCATCAGGTAGCTGTCGATACCGATGTGATTATGCACCAGGTCCTTAATCACTTTCAAGCCTTTTTGATGGGCCAGAGCAACGTATTCTTTATAAAGCTCGTTAGTGCCGTAGCGGCGGTCTATCCTGTAATAATCGGTAACTGCATAGCCATGGTACGATGCTTGCGGCTCGTCGTTCTCTATTTCCGGTGTCATCCAAATGGCGGTCACGCCCAGATCTTTCAAATAATCCAGCTTGTTCATCAAACCTCGGATATCGCCACCATGGCGCGAGTACATCGAATCGCGGTGCAAGCCGGTCTCCAGCATGTTCTTGTTGACGTCGTTAGATGGGTCGCCGTTAGCAAAGCGGTCGGGCATCAGCAGGTAGATCAGATCTTTATTGGTTACGCCCTGCGCCCATTGCGGGGTGCGGTTGCGCAGTTTTAGCTCGTAGCTGTAAACGATATCTTTTGTCCCTGCTCTTTTGAAAGTGATCGGGAATTTACCCGGACGGGTAGATGCCGCTATCTCCAGATCAAGGAACAAGTAGTTAGCGTTCTCTACTTTGTTAACCTTTGTCAACTTTACACCGGGATACTTCAGGCTGACATTGCTGCCGCCGATCTTATCGCCGTGAACGATCAACTGCACTTTAGGGTTTTTCATCCCTACCCACCAATTGGCTGGCTCAACACGATCTAATGCAGGTACCTGAGCCATGAGGCCGGTCGTTGACATTAATAGAAGCGAAAGCGTGATAACCGATCTGAATTTCATCATTTTTATAAGATATATAAGGACAATATGATCCCCGCCTGCCGTAAGAACGACGGGTAGAACTGTAGATAATTTTAGGGGAGACGGATCAAATTTCCGGCAATGGGCCGGCCACGGGTCGCAAAGTTTTTCCGATCAGTTAAACTTAAATATGCCGATGCTTTTTATCTCTGCCTAAACCGGTTACGTTCCACCATAAACGTTCACCAGTTGATACCAAGGCAGGGCAAAACACATCACCCGGGCCGGACTTATTTGCCGGTCAATATTTTTCAAAGAAGAACCAACAGGCTGCCGCTGATGTGGCAGCAGCCCGCGGGAATATTTTATTGTTTTACCAAGGTGTAAGCTGCGGTGGCGTTAACTTTCGTTGTTTGGCCCTCAACTGTGTAAGTTGGTGTAAAAGTGATCTTGTAAGTCCCATTGCTTGGCACCGGGATATCGCCACCATTAGCGCTGGTCAGCGTTTTGCCATCAGGCGTGGCCGGGAGGCCAAAACTTGTACCCCAATCATGGTTCAGGCGCACTTTAAATTTGCCGCTTGCAACCAGCGTAGTAGTTACCTCCCACGCGCCGGTAGCATAGTTGTATTTCATGTCGGTATCAGTCCCCCAACCGCCTACGGTAGCATCGCCAATAACACCAAAGTAGAATGCAGGTGTACCAAAGGTGATGGTGTTATTATTAAGATCCACAGTTACCTGGGTGATACCTGCTTTTGGAGCCGGGATATCGCCACCTGAGGTGCTGATCTTGTCGCCGCCGGCCGAACCGTAAGCAACATCCCATTTCTTTTGCGGGGTAACTTTAAAGTTAAGGTTACCGGCAGTAAAATTGATGATACCGGTGTAAACGCCATTACCCGTCGCCGATTCTAAACTATCGGCAGAGGCCGGGTTCCAACCTTGATAAGCACCCGGTACGTAAATGTAGCTTACCAACGCGAACGGAGTTGCAGTGATGGTACCCACATTAGAATAGGTGATGCCTGATGTTGCACTTAAAGCCGACTTTTGGCGGATCTCTACCTGTGCCACGGTATTTGTTTTAAGACCCAGACCTAACAGTACGTTGTTCAATTCCTGCACAGTAAAAGTTTTGGTAAAAACACCGGTACCAAGATCTATTACTGTGGGTTTGGCAAAGTTGGTACCTTTAACGGCCAGCTCAAAAGTGTAAGTTGGGGCCGCTTTGTAACCATAATCCTGGGCTTTACCTGTAAGCGTTAACGCGTTGGTGGTCAGGTTGGCCTTCACCAAAGCCGGAGTAGTGGTTGACAATGTTAGGGTAGTAGAACCTGCCACCGGCGTAGCTACCACCTTTAGCTCGTCTTTTTTGCAAGATGATAGCAGGGCCACGGCCAGGCCGCTTAGTGCTAAAAACTTAGTAATCAATGTCTTCATCTCTTTGTTAAGTTTAATATTGGTTTAAATAGCGCCGGCAAAACTGTTTGTTGCGGCTTGCCGGCGCTGTATGTTTTTAGTAACCTGTGTTCTGTTTCAAATTAGGGTTAGCGGTCAGATCGTCGAGCGGGATAGGGAAAATATTGCGGAACGATTCAACAGCCCTGCCGTTAGCAACGCCACCTTTAAATGGCCACAGGTAAGTAGCCTCAGTAAATTTACCGTAACGCACCAGGTCGGTACGGCGGAAACCTTCCCAATACAACTCGCGGCCACGCTCATCAAGGATAAAATCTAAAGTCAAAGCCGATTGAGCGATATTGCCCGAAGCGTTACCGTAAGCGCGGGTACGGATCTGGTTAATATAACCTAATGCAGTTGCAGTGTTGCCACCACTTCCACCACGTAAAGTAGCTTCGGCATAGATCAGGTACATCTCGGCCAAACGGAACAGCGGGAAATCCACATCTGCATAGTCTAAGCTTTTACCGGCAGCACCGCTACGGGTCACATTCTTGTATTTAGTTACAGCGTAACCATCGGTGAACACGGTCTGATCTTTGATCTCTAAAGATTGACCTGAAGTGTAGAACTGCGCACGTTTATCGGCAGTACCGTTAGCATCAGGGAACAAGTTCACCAATGCTTTTGTAGTACGGGCACCGCCCCAACCACCTTTAATACCATAATCAGATGCCGGCATCAATCCGCCAACAGGCGCGTGAGTTAAGAACGTTGTACCGCCAAAGCTTTGTGTACGCAAACCATCGTAATTAATGGTCAGGATGTTCTCGGTATTGTTTTGATCGTTATCGGCACGCATAATGCCCGGGTAGTTAGCGAACAAGCTATAACCTGCGCCTATCACTTTGCTTGCATAGGTAACCGCGTCGGTATAACGTGCAGTGCCGGTATAAACCTGAGCGTTCAGGTATAATCTTGCTAATAAGGCCCAATCCGCACCCTGGTCCGCGCGACCATACTCGTTGGCCTTTGGAGCAGACAGTAATGGCTCGATCGCTTTCAGTTCCGATTCGATGTAGTTGAACACCTGCGTACGACTGCCTTGTTTTGGGATAGTACCGATCAGATCAGCCTCGGTAGTGAACGGAACATTACCGTAAGCATCTATCAATACCCAGTATTGGAACGCGCGCAGGAAACGGGCCTCGGCGCGGAACTTACGGATGTTATCAGCATCTGCACCGCTGATGCCACGTTTGCTTAACATATCATCGGCCGATTGGCGGATGAACTCGTTAGCCAGGGTGATCTGATATTCAGAACGGTAGTACAAACCTTTCAAGAAAGCGTTACCTGGAGTCCAGTTCATATTGTGGAAATCCTGGATACCTACGTCGCCCCAGGCAATTACAGCCTCGTCTGTAGATAATTCCTGTGTTTTCCAGAATAGACGTAAAAAGTCTGAATACCCTTCGTCTATACCTTGCACGTCGCCGTTACCTGCCGGGCCGTTGTTACCTGTCAGCGCAAAGGCTGCGTAAACTTTAGCAGCAGATTGTTTGTAACCCGCGGCGGTGGCGTATACCGTTTCGCTGGTAATATCATTGGTAGGCACCAGATCCAGGTTCTTTTTGCAAGAGACCAGGGCACCCGAAAGCATTACTACGGTAAATGCTTTAACTATAAATGTCTTCTTCATATTGCTTGGTGTTAGCTATATATCTATTAATATGAATTATTAAAACTTAACGTTCACGCCTAAAGTGAAGGTACGCGGACGAGGGTAAAAGCTGTTATCGATACCGTTGCTTATCTCCGGGTCGATGCCTTTGTATTTGGTGATCACGAATACGTTCTGCACGTTAGCGTTCAAGGCTACACTTGCCGATGAACGGAAGACCTTACCAAAGTTGTAGCCTAAGCTGGCGTTATCCATTTTCAGGAACGACGCGTTCTGTACGTAGTAATCAGACAGTCTGCTCCTATCGCCTGAACCTGACAGACCGCTCTCCAATACATTGGTAGATCCGTTATTGATGTAACCCAGCGGGTTAAGGATATTGGTACTGGTACCAGTGGCTGACGCTACGTTATTGTACATGTAGTTACCAACGTTAGCACGCAATACGGTAGCAAGGCTCCATTTTTTATAATTCAGGTTGGTAGAGAAACCAAAGATGAATTTAGGATCTGGTTGTTTGTACAAGTAAAGGTCCTTATCGTTAATGATGCCATCGTTATTACGATCAACAAACACATTATCAAGTGGTTTGCCGTTGGCATCGTAAACTTGTTGGTAAACGTAGAACGCTGCACGCGGCTGTCCTAAAAAGAAACGCTGAACATTAGTACCGGTACCGCCTGATACACCACCAGTAGCTAAACCAACGCTGCTTGGGCTATCAAAACCCGATAACTTGGTCACCTTGTTCTCGTTATAAGTAACGTTAGCGGCAATATCCCAGGTCAGATCTTTAGAGCGGATGGCTTGTCCGTTAATAGCGAACTCGATACCGCGGTTGGTCATGTTACCAATGTTGGTCACAAACTCGTTAGAGAAACTTGCACCGGCAGGTAGGTTAACGCGGGCGATCAGATCCGTAGTGTTTTTGTAATAAGCATCTACACTACCGCTGATACGGCCATTCAGGAAACCAAAGTCGATACCGATGTTGGTGGTAGCACTTTGCTCCCATTTACGACCCGGATCATAGCCTGACGGGCGATACAATTGGTAGTAGTTGCTACCTAATTGGTACGATGCCGTATTTTGGCTCAGATTGTAGTAAGAAATATAAGCGTAATTATCGATAGCGTCTTGCTGACCGGTGATACCGTAGCTCACGCGTAATTTCAGATCAGATAATACCTTAGCATCTTTTAAGAAAGACTCTTCTTTGATCCTCCACGACGCTGCCGCCGAAGGGAAGAACGCGGTACGATCAAGCGGGCTGAACCTTGATGAAGCATCGCTACGCAGCGTACCGGTCAAGGTGTATTTATCAGCATAAGTATAATTTAAACGACCGTAGTAAGATAATAATCTGTTACGCGGGATATCAAAAGCATTATTCTGGGTGGTTATCACGGTTCCGTTCGCTGCGCGATCCGGGAACAGGTAAGCGGTGGTCTTATAATCGTAATAAGCATAACCCGCAACCGCGTCTATACGGCTATTGATAGATTTGATGTCCTTAGCGTAGTTCAGGTAAGCTTCAAAAGTGGTATTCAACACCTTGTTATGATACTCGTTGTTGGTACCGCTTTGCAAATTTGTCGTCTCGCCGCCCCTGTTGTATTGGAAACCGGCTGCCGGGGTAGCATTAATGGTACCACGGCTGTCGGATATATCGTAACCCAGGTTAACGTTCAGGTGCAGATCCGGCAGGAAGTGGAATTTATAATCCAACTGCGCGTTACCGATGCTGCGTTTAACCTCGCTGTTATCAAACCTTTGCTCTAATAAACTCAGCGGGTTACGTGGTGCTAAAACTTTAAGACCGGTAGCCGATGAAGGGTCCAATATCTCATAGTAGCCCATATAGTTTTGGTTACCCGAATACACAGGCACCGTAGGGTTAAAAGAAACCGCGGCACCAATAGCGCCTTGGTTGGCAAAACGGGCACGGCTTAACGTACCTTTTAAGTTAACATCAACTTTTAAATGGTTATCCAAAAACTTAGGCGATAAGTTAACACCTGCTGATGTACGATTCAACTCGTCTGTTTTTAAGATACCACGCTGGTTAAGGAAACCTACCGATACACGGTAAGGCAGTATGCCTGCTGTACCGCTTACGCTCGCGTTATTATCATTAGCTACAGCGGTTTGGTAGATCAGTTTTTGCCAATCGGTGTTCTCGGTACCTAAGTAGCCTTGATATTGTGCCGATCCGTTAGCTTTAACATAATCGCGCATTTGATCGCCTGTTAGAACGGCCACTTGTTTGATCAGCTTAGATACAGATATATTTGAGTTAAGGGTTACCTGCGGCGTACCGGCAGTACCTTTTTTGGTAGTAACGATGATAACACCGTTAGACGCGCGTGAACCGTAAATGGCGGTTGCAGAAGCGTCTTTTAACACGGTAAAGCTCTCGATATCGTTAGGGTTGATCAAGGCTAAAGCGTTAGGGGCACCGGCAATACCGTCGTTGCTCAGTTGCACACCGTCGATCACGATCAATGGATCATTACTCGCGCTCATAGATGCACCACCACGTACGCGGATAGTGCTACCTGCACCCGGCGCACCGCCGTTTGGTGTGATAGACACACCGGCAACTTTACCGGCGATCAATTGCTCGGGCGTGGTAATGGTACCTGTTTGGAAATCTTTTGATGATACCGTAGTGATAGAACCCGTCACGTCCTTTTTGCGGGCCGTACCATAACCTATCACCACAACCTCGGTCAGGTTTTTGGCTGATGGCACCAGATTAAAGTTAGATGTAGCGTTCGCATCACCTACCGTCACTTGCTGGGTAAGCGCGTTGTAGCCAATAAAGGTAGCCGTTACCGTATAGGTGCCGGGTTTTACGCCGGTAATTTTAAATACACCGTTGGCATCGGTAGAGGCGGCTAAGGTGGTGCCGCTCACAGCAACGGTAGCTCCCGGTAAAGACAGGTTGTTCTCATCAACCACTTTACCTGTAATGCTTCTTGTTTGCGCAAACACCATCGCTGATGTGAACAGCAATGCAAAAAAGAGCATATACTTTTTTAGATAATCGTTTCTCATTTATTTGTTCTTTAGTTAATAATGGGCATTGGTTAGTTTCATTGGGCCGGTTCTTCTTTTCCGGCGTTTTGGCGTAAGGTCGGTCGGTTGTTAAGTAAAGTTTCTTTTCATTCGTTCAAACTGGTTCGGTGTGGTTTATTGTTAGTTCCTTTTCTCCTGACCACCGGCTTCATCTACGGCAAACTTAAAGCCAATGCGGCCGGCGATCGTTTATCTGTTTTTGTTAGAAAATATAATTGGTTTTAGTCGCTTCAAAAACCCGTGGTGGTGTAACCAGCTTAAGGCATTGCGACAAGACAAAGATTGGTCAGCATAATGGCTTAACCTATATATTTATCAAAAATTTAAAAAAAAATCAGCTTTTTAAAAATCAATTATTTGAAATTCAATTAGTTAAAAAACAACATCGGGCAAAAAATTTAAACGGAATTAAGGTTTTTTCAGGTACTTAGTGTATCGAGTTTAAGTTATTGGTGTATGATATCTGGTTTTGGATAGCAATTTTATGCATGCATAGCATTACGTTTTTTAAAAACAGAGGGTCTTAAAAAAAGTTGGTATCGGGCTGACAAAATTTTCCAGCTCATGGTCGGGCGGCATAATGCAGTATGATGCTATTATTCCCCGATCGTGGAGTTGGGGAATTTTGGGTAGGAATTTATTAAGAGGTGATCAGATCGATATGTGGTATCCGACCATAGAAGGTGCTACAGATCCGCAATGTGCTTAAAAAGCAAAAGCCATGATCAGCATCCCGGCAATGACAACATCATCTGCACAGAACTGATCACGGCTTTAATACCAATCGCGGTAGCATTTGCTCCGCGATGGTGTATCGAAATTTTACTTACTTCTTTTTCTTGGCCTGCATTTTATCGTGCAGGGTCTTCATAAAGTAACCACCCACTACCGAGCGGGCCTGGAAACCTACCTGGTTACCGCTTACGGTCTCGTGCCAGTCACTCAATGGTACCCGCGAGGTAGTCTCTTGCGAATACTTGTAAATCGGCTCGATCAGCGCATCAAATTGGGCTTTTGTAGGCGCGAAGGTAGCGGTCCAAACGATCCAGTCAGATTTGGTGTACTCTTTACGGCTATCCAGCGGCAAACCATATTTGTTCTGACGGGTGAGGTAGTACTTGGTCTCGGTATCGTAAACCGACTGCGGGAAGATGTCCAGGTTAAGCACTTTGTCCCAAACCAGGTTATACTTTTGACTCCAGCTGCCCTTTTTATCGAAGGCCAGTGTATAGTGGTCGCCGTCATTAGCCAACTGCATCCAGCGTGGCGCCATTTCTTTAGCGATAGCGCGGTATTTGGCAGCGGTCTCTTTTTCGCCCAATTTTTCGGCCATTTGCGCATAGCAGCCAATACCTACAATAGCTTTAACCGATAAGTTGGCATTACGTGCCAGGTGACCGGCAAAATCGTCCGTACATAATTGGTTGGCCGGGTCAAAGCCCTCTTTGGTCAGGTAGTTCACCCAGGTGCTTAGGGTCTTCCAGTGTTTTTTTGCATAGCTTGGGTTGCCTTCGGCAGCAGCGATAGCGGCTGTCAGGATGATCATATTGCCCGACTCCTCTACCGGCATGCCCTCGCCATAGGTTTGGCCATTGGCGTGCGGATAAGTACCCAGATCGTGCGCTGCGTAATCGTGACCGTATTTGCCTGTCTCGCTAAAATAGAAGATACCGTTCAACATACCTTCCATCAGTTTAGGGTTATAGATCAGGTATAACGGGGCGGACGGGTAAGTAACGTCTACCGTATTTACGAAACCACCGCTAAAGTTCTCTTTAGAGAACCATAAGATCTCGCCCTGAGGGCTCTCTAATAACTGATGCGCAGCGATGCTTTGGCGATATGCCAAAACGTTCAATCCGGCGTAAGCTTTACCGCCTGCTTTTAAAGCCTCGGCGTACATGCTTTTGTTGAACGCGGTACATTTTTGCAGGATAGTAGCATACTCCGTAGCCGCTTTGGTCATTTGGCCTTCAATGGTCTCTTTGCCGCTCTTGTTCCACCATGGGCGTAAACGGGTGTTGAAATACTCCATCGACCAAACCTCATCGTAAGCCAATTCTATAAATTTGGATACGGCGGTCGGGCCTACTTTGCCGAAAGGGATAACCGTATTCAGCGCTAACGTAGTGCCTTTAGTCTCGGTAGTAGCGGTTTTACCCTGCCGGAACGAGCTAACAGCGTCGATCTCTGATGTGATATATTGTGTTGCGCCAGATGCTTTAGGGGCAGCTACATAAACGTAACCCCAGTCGATACGCACACCGTCACCTGCTTTTTTCAGGATCGGTTGCTCATCGGTACCGGCTTTCAGGATGCTTAATGATGCCGTGCTATATTTTGACGCGGTGACCGGTTGTTTAGCCTGATCTACAGCCAGATCGGTAGATGCGCTGAAGAACACTTTCACCGAGTGCGTTTTGCCATCGTTAGCCTTTGCCTTGTAAGTGATATAAGACACCGGGCGCGACAGGATGCTCAGGTCGGTCAGCAATAATGGCGACGTAAAGGTCACATCCAGATCTACCTTACCTGCTTTAAAGTTGTAGATAGTTTGGGTAGGGTTGATGGTGACATTCTTTTGCTCGGCAACAGCCAACTCTGCCGTGATCGCGGGCTTCAGTTTGTCTACAAAGCCAGCATCAGCACGCGTACCGCCACCGGTATCATGCACGTGGAAAGCCAGGATATTCTCGCCCAGTTTCAATTTCTTTTTGTCGACAGGGATAAACTCGTAGCCCTTGCTTACACCAACTTTGGTGTAAATGGTCTCGCCATTCAGGGTAACGTCGATATCGTCATCAAAAGTAGTTTTCAGGAATAACTCGTTAATGTCATCGATACGTGTAACGTTGAACGCCCTGCGGATCCAGATATCTTTTGAGCGCCAACGGATCTTGTTCTCTCGGCCATCACCAA
Organism: Mucilaginibacter myungsuensis; assembly: GCF_015222005.1. Taxonomy (GTDB): domain Bacteria; phylum Bacteroidota; class Bacteroidia; order Sphingobacteriales; family Sphingobacteriaceae; genus Mucilaginibacter; species Mucilaginibacter myungsuensis. The sequence continues at coordinate 166,970 of NZ_JADFFL010000009.1, forward strand.
TTGGCGACATGCCGTCGGTCCAATCGGCAGCGGCAAAGTCAGGTTTTATCCAGTCAGCACCAGGTTGTTTTTCGGTGTATTTTACGGCGTAGCTTTTCTCGTCGCTGGCAGGCAGGATAGTTTTGTAGCGCACAGGCTCTTTACCCATAAAGCGGTAATCAATGCCGTCCACGTTAACTATGCCTATCAGCGACTGATCAACACCTGTCCAGTGCGTGGTGGTACCATCGGTCAGTTTATCCGTGTTAGACCATACGCTGAAATAGGTATCATGCGTAATGATCGGGTAAGATGGCGCCTTGTTCACCTGGGCCGAGGCAGTGAAACCTGTCAAGATCGCGGCGATCCCAAAAAGCAGTCGTTTTTTCATGAATGTAAATTTTCTAAATATCAATTGGTAATGGTGGATACCCTGCACGAATTAGCGGATGCAGAAATTTTACTAATGTAATAAGATCCGTTTTAATTATTAGTGTACTTTTTACAAAAAGGTATCAGAATCTGATCTCGATATTTTGCATAGACACGATACCTCGTGTCTAACATCTCAAAGGTCAACAGTACACACCCGCTCTGCATACGGCAGACACGAGGTATCGTGTCTCTACAAAAAGCCCCGTCTTTTGTCGCGATCGCCCTTCGTTATCATCATCTCATCCTATTAATTTTGATAAACTTTAAAACCTCCTACCATGAGAAAGATAGTCTACGCCATGAACATCAGCATCGACGGTTGCTACGACCATACCATGATCGATGGCGATGCCGAACTGCACGAACACTTTGCCAATCTTGGGCAAGATGTTGACCTGACCATCTACGGCCGTAAGATGTACGAACTAATGGTGCCCTACTGGACCGAAGTAGCCAAAAAAAAGACCGCCGTAAAAGGCACTGATGATTTTGCTAAAACTATCATTGAGCTGCCTAAGATCGTTTTCTCTACCACGTTGCAACAGGCAGATGTCGACGGCAACACCACCATTCTTCGTGGCGACCTGGAAGATGAGGTGCGCAAACTCAAAGCTTTGCCCGGCAAAAATATTTCCATCGCCGGGATGACGCTGCGGTCGCAGTTAACGGCGGCGGGTTTGGTAGATGAGTATCACTTTGTTATTCATCCCCTACTGATCGGCGGCGACGGGCCCCGGCTGATGGCCGGTATCGGATTCCCTGAAAAACTAAAACTTAAGCTTCTCAGTTCAACAATATTAAGATCTGGCGCGGTTGGCCTGCATTATATAAAAGCGTAGTTGCAAAGCGTACCGATCCCTAACTTTACTAACTTCGGTACATGAAACGTCCCCTGCTTTTAGTCATCATATTCATCGCCATTTTAGCTTCCTGTAAACAACCGGCCAAAAAGAAAGCCGTAAAAGTTAACCCCAAAAAAACCTGGGACAAAACCATCCAGGGAAACTTCAGCGCTACATCGGAGTTGAAAGTCGACACCCCGCTGATCGATACTTTTTTTAAGCAATATCCGGATCTGGCATCATCAGCCGAATTGGTGAAGGATTTCTACCGCAACCGCAAGCAAGCCTATGCCTGGTTTAGCAAGGGCAAACTGATCGAGCAGGCAGGTAACTTATCCAACCGGGTAATGGACCTGCAAAATGAGGGCATCTACAAAACCACGCCCTACCAAAAAGCTTTAGACTCGCTCATCCACGGCAACCAAAAGAAAAAAGCCGACCTGAACCTGGAACTGATGCTGACCGCACAATACTTCAGCTTTGCCAAAATGGTTTATGGCGGCATGGACGCGTCGGTAAGTAAGGCGACCAAATGGTATGTCCCGCGCAAAAAGTTGGCTTACGCCGAGTTACTGGACAGCCTGATCAAAGCCCCGACATCGGCAGCAGAACCGGTTTATCGCCAATACGAATTATTGAAAATAGCACTCGGCAAATACCGCAAACTGGAAGCGCTGAACGATTGGCCTACGATAACATCCGGCGATACTTTAGCCATCAGCAAGCGGTTGACACATTTAGGAGACCTGAAAGCAAATACATCGGCAAATATTTCTGCCGATACCCTAAAAGCTGCCATTAAACAGTTTCAAGGCAGGCATGGCCTGGCTACGAATGGCAAAGCAGGCAAGGAAACATTGGCGGCATTGAACGTGCCATTGAAAACCCGTATTATCCAACTGATGGTAAACATGGAACGTAGCCGTTGGCTGCCGGTAAGCATTAAGACCGATTATTTAGCCGTCAATATCCCCGAATTTAAACTGCACGTTTACCATGCTGATAGCCTGCTGTGGAGTACCCGTGTTGTTGTGGGACAAACCACCCACCCTACCACGGTATTCTTCGGTGAGGTAAAATATGTGGTGTTCAGCCCGTATTGGAATGTACCCGAAAGCATTGTCCGTAACGAAGTTTTGCCGGGCATCCGCCGCAACCCTAACTACATTGCCGCGCACCGTATGGAGATCACCGGGAAAGAGAACGGCTTGCCTGTCATCCGCCAAAAACCGGGAGAGAGCAATTCTTTAGGATTGGTCAAATTCCTGTTCCCTAATAGCTATAATATCTACCTGCACGATACGCCTTCGAAATCCCTGTTCGGTGAATCGGCACGGGCATTCAGTCACGGCTGCATCCGCGTAAGCGAGCCTGCTAAACTGGCCCGTTTCCTGTTGCGGAACGATGCCAAATGGGATTCGGTCAAGATAGATAAGGCCATGCATCGCGGTAACGAGCAGTACGTCACCCTAAAAGATAAAGTGCCGGTGTTTTTAGCTTACTTCACTTCCTTTATCGACCGCGACGGGCTGCTTAATTTCCGAAAAGACATTTACAACCTGGATGGCAAACTGGCCGAAACATTAATATCCGGATCGGGGAGTTATTAACATGTTCAGTTAGACGGCGATGCCGTCCCGACGGGTTCATTCTTCTCATCGGCAGGCAACTTTTGTCCGGCTACCACTGTTGAATTCGCGATCTGCTTAGCCGCCCGTTCGGTAGCGAAAGATGCGGTCACGCAAGTCACCAGGATAAGAATGATAGTGCCGTTCAGGATATTCTCGTCGATGATATTGGCTTTAAAACCTACCAAAATGATAGCCAGCGTAGCCGCTGCGTGCGATGCGCTTAGGCCGAAGATCAGCCCGCGCTGGGTGGCCGTGTATTTGAATACCTTTTGCGTTACCCATGCTGCTACCCACTTACCAATGAGCGCGGCAAAGGTTAGGCTGATCGCCACGATGATAGCCGTTGGTCCGTTGAATAAAACCCTTAAGTCCACGATCATACCTACGCTGATCAGAAAGAAAGGAATAAATATAGCGTTACCCACGAACATAATATTCTCTTCTAACGCCTTAAAAGGTTTCACCAGGGGGTTAAGCACCAACCCGGCAGCGAACGCCCCAATAATCGGCTCTACCCCTGCCATTTGAGCCAAAAACGCTGAGAAGAACACCACAGCTAACACGAAAACGTATTGCGATATCTTCTCGTCGTCGAGTTTATTCAAGGCCCATTTAGCGATACGCGGGATGAGCACGAACATGATCGCTGTAAATATGGCCAACGATACGCCCAGCCTGATCCAGAATGCCGAGTTAAGGCCATTGGTATTGGCATCCATGATCACCGCTAGGATGATCAGCACGGCGGTATCGGTCAGGATCGTACCACCTACCGCTAATGCGACCGCTTCATTCTTGGCCACCTTATAACGGCTCACGATCGGGTAGGCCACCAGCGTATGCGTAGCGAACATACTTGCGGTCAACACCGATGCCATTAACGGATAGCCTAACAAGTAATAACATACCGGGAAACCGATCGCAATGGGCAGCGCAAATGTGAGCAAGCCAAAGATCAAACTCTTTTTGCGGGTCTTGCTAAAGTTCACCATATCCAAGTCTACCCCGGCAATGAACATGATGTAGAGCAGACCGATGGTAGCGAACAGCTCGACCGCTGAATTTTTCTTCAACAAGTTCAAACCATTTGGGCCAATGGCGATACCTGCCAAAATAAAACCGACGATGCCCGGCATCCGCAACCTCCGCATCAGGAAAGGGGCCAGCAGGATGACCGCCAAAATGAGCGAGAAAACAAGTACCGGATTAGCTAATGGTAAAGTAAATTGTTTTAAAATATGTTCGGGAATGATCTGGTGCATGGGGTAGATGAGAGAAACAAGCAGGACCGCTTTAGAATTACTAATATAGCAAAAATAATTGGTAACGCCAAATCTTATATCCCGGGATGCAGTATTATTTTGATCTGCTATCTTTAACAAAAACCTGATTATGAAAAGCCGCTTCCTTACCACCCTGCTTGGCTTACTGCCGGGTATATTGTTCGCCAAAACCCTGCATGTGGGTAAGGGCCAACCGTTCGAGAGCATCGCGATTGCAGCAAGGTCGGCAGCACCCGGCGATTCCATTTTGGTGCACAACGGCACTTACCGAGGCGGGCAGTCTCTCGACAACCTGAAAGGCGCGGCAGGCAAATGGATATATATTATTGCCGAAAAGCAGGGCGAAGCGATCATTGAGGGCGGCCATGCATCGGTACAAGGTAACGACTTGGCGTACGTTCAATTTGAGAGCCTCACCTTTACCAAACAGACCGACAACGGCGCCAACTTTAGCGACGGTGCCACGTACGAAACCCCAAGCCACCATCTAACTTTCAAAAACTGCACTTTTAAAGACATAGCCGCTACAGGCAATAACGACCTGCTGAAACTGTCGGGCGTGGATGAATTTACGCTAACAGGCTGCACGTTCCTCAACGGATCTAAAGGCGGCAGCGGCGTTGATATGGTGGGCTGCCACAAGGGTCTGATCACCCAATGCCGTTTCGAGAATATGGGATCTAACGCCATACAAATGAAAGGCGGCACCAGTGATATGCGCGTAGAGCGTTGCCTGTTCAAGAACGCGGGCGAGCGGGCCATCAACTTGGGCGGCAGCACAGGTCTACCATTTTTCAGGCCGATGGATGTGAAATGGGAAGCCGCCGATCTGAAGGTTTACAGCAACGTGTTTATAGGCGGCGAGGTGCCGGTGGCATTCGTCGGCTGCACCCGGTCCGAGGTGGTGAATAATACCATCTACAAACCTAACCATTGGGTTTTGCGCATTTTGCAAGAGAATAAGGATACCACGCGCTTTGTTAAAAGCGGGCATAATACCTTTGCTAATAATGTCATTGTGATAGATCAGCGGGTGCGGGTGATCTGCAACATTGGCGGTGATACAGCTCCGCAAACTTTCACTTTCACTAACAACGCCTGGTGTAATGTAGATGCACCAAACTGGTCGGCCACGCAATTGCCGGTAATAGAAAAGAATGCAATGTTCGGCAAAGATCCGTCGTTTGGAGATGCTGTTAAGGAGGACTTTAGCATCGGCAAAGATAGTCCGCTTATAGGGGCCGGATCAAAAGTATCGCAGCCTGAAAAAGACTTCGACAACAGACCATTCAAAGCTAAACGTGCCATCGGCGCATTCGAGGTGAAATAGCTAACTTCGGCAGCATACAATTACCTGCCGCTACCCATGGATAAATTACGCCAACATATCGAAGAGTTATCCCCGCTTACCGATGCGGAGTTCGACCTGATCAAACCTTACTTTACTTACAGACGGATTAAAAAGCATCAATATCTGACCCAAGAGGGTGACCAGTCGGTGGCTGAATATCTGATCTTATCCGGCGTGTTCAGGATGTTCCATTTGGATGCTGACGGCAAGGAATACATCGTACAATTCGCAGGTGAGAATTGGTGGGTAGCTGATTACCAGGCCTACTTTAAAGGCAAACTGGCTACGCTACATATCACCTGCATGGAAGATGCCGAGGTGCTCTGCCTGAACCTCAATGGCCGCGAGAAGCTGGCTACCGAGTTCCACAAGATGGAGCATTTTTTCAGGATGAAACTTACCAACGGTTACGTGGCATTGCATCGCCGGATACTCTCCTTGCTATCCAGCACACCTCAACAGCGATACGAGGAATTCGGTCAGCTTTATCCGCAGCTGATGCAAAAGATCCCTAAAAAATATATCGCGGAATATTTGGGGGTTAGTCGGGAGACGCTGAGTAGATTATATTCTAATAAGTGATCTTCTGAACTTTATAATTCCCTCCCTTGGGAGGGTTGCGGAAGAAAAGAGCGATAGCAGGGAGGGGTTAGCCATGATGCAAAACGGCTAACCCCTCCCTGCCATTTCAACACATCCCACTTCACCCCTCCCCGAGGAGGGATTTATAAAAACCATCGTATGAGTGTGATTTTCGTCACACTTTTTTAGTGACCTGCTTCCTCGGAGCGGGGCTATCTGATATTCTAATTTTGACTATATCAAAACACAAGAATTATCATGGACCTGCAATTAACCAACAAAACAGTTTTTGTATCCGGCGCTACTGCCGGTATCGGTTTCGCCATAGCTAAAGGGTTTGCTAAAGAAGGCGCTATAGTTTACCTGAACGGCCGCGACCAGGCCAGGGTCGACGCAGCTATTCAACGCATCAAAACAGAAACCCCTAATTCGACAGTTCACGGCATTACTGCTGATCTGGCTACACTTGACGGCTTTAACAAACTGACCGGCGAGCTACCCCAAGCCGACATCCTGATCAACAACCTCGGCATTTTTGAGCCTGTCGATTTCTTTGACCTGAAAGACTCGGATTGGCAAAAAATGTTCGACGTAAATGTGCTAAGTGGCGTACGCCTGACCCAACACTTTATGCCGAGCATGCTAAAAAACAACTGGGGCCGCGTGATCTTCATCTCCAGCGAATCAGCCTTACAGATCCCTACCGAGATGATCCACTATGGTTTCTCTAAAACCGCTCAACTATCTATCGCCAACGGTTTGGCGCAACTGACCAAAGGCACCGGCGTAACCGTCAACTCGGTACTCCCCGGCCCTACCTATTCGGAAGGGGTACAACAATTTGTGGCCGATCTGGCCCAGCAAGCAAACAGCAACACTGAAGAGGTCGAACATAAATTTTTTGCCGAGACCCGCCCGTTAAGTTTGCTGCAAAGATTTGCTACGGTTGATGAGATCGCAAGCTCAGTGATCTATTTATCAAGTCCGTTGGCGGCGGCTACCAATGGTGCAGCTTTACGTGCCGACGGTGGCATACTGAAAGGACTACACTAAAAAGTGTGAGGCAAGTCACACGCTATTAGTGACCTGTCTCCTTCTGCCACAGTGCTCCTGCTACCGACATTTGCCATAGACAAAAACTATTAAATATTAAAACATTATAAACATCTAAAATCTCACAGTCATGAAAAAGAACATTTTATTCGTAGTATCAAGTGCAAGTGTAATTGGTCCTAACAACCGCGCGACAGGCAACTTACTGACCGAGGTGGCCCACCCTTACCAAACCTTTAAAGCGCAAGGTTACAATATCGATGTATTCAGCGTAGCCGGCGGCGATGCACCGATAGATATGGTTGAACTGGAAGACCAAATGAACCAAGCCTTTTTAAATGGCGAGGGCGCTATCGCTTTCAAAAACACTCAAAGTATCGATAAGATAGATGTCACTAAGTACGATGCCGTGTTTGTTCCGGGCGGCTTGGCTCCGGTGGTTGATATGCCCGATGATCCCATCGTGCAAAAGATCCTGGCCGATATGTACGATCAAGGCGGCGTGGTAAGCGCGGTATGTCATGGCCCGGTGGCCCTGATCAACGTCAAACTGAGCGATGGCAGCTACCTGATCAACGGCAAACATGTAACCGGTTTCAGTAAGGCTGAAGAAGAGCACTATGCAAAGGTTGACGTTCCGTTCGAATTGGAGGATGCCCTGATAGATCGTGGCGGTAAATACAGCGCCGCTGCCGAATGGCAAGCCCACATAGTGACTGACGGCCGTTTGGTGACCGGCCAAAACCCGGCATCTGCAACAGGCGTGGCAGAGAGTGTGATCAATTTATTAGAGCCCGTTCAAGCGTAATTTCTATTCTGATGATTAACCACGAAGGGCACAAAGTTTTGCACAAAGGCCACAAAGTTTTTGTTGCCGATGAATAGCTTTGTGCTCTTTGTGGTTTTCTCTTTGTGAACTTTGTGGTTAAATAAACTATAGTAAAATGCAACCAATAAACATATTCGCCAAATGGCAAGTAAAAGAAGGTGAGTTAGACACCGTTCTTAACCTCATTAGCCAAGTAGCCGAACAAAGCCGTGCCGAGGATGGCAACCTGTTATACATAATCAACCAAAGCACTACCGACCCTAACACTTTGCTGTTAGCCGAGGCGTATCAGGACGAGGCCGCATTGGACGCGCACCGCGCATCAGCACACTTCCAAAAGATCGTTGTTGGGCAGATCGTTCCTTTGCTGGATACGAGGGAAGTTGTAATAACAAGAGAAATAAGTAGGGTGTAGGTGTATACAGTGTAGGTGTATACACCACCTACATTTTTAAGTATCTAATTTTCAGCGAACTAAAAGTTTATACTTTTACAATAAAACACAATACTGCACGTTTTTATAATTTCTTATCAGGCGCTGGTTCATCCAACCGAGCTGATCCATTCAAACTTTTCAGGCAAACAATCTCCCAGCACCATCGGTTAGAAAAAGAAACTTGATAACCAATGGACCCGAAAGAGCAACAACAAGAACCCGAAGATAGGACACCTGACTTTGTAGAGGACCCGACCAAGATCAGCGATTTTGGCGATGAGCAGGATAAGGAGCGCGAGCAGGAAAGTTTCCCGGAATTGAGCAATCAGTCAGACACGCAAAACGAAACCGACATTAGCGATCTGGATATCGACCCGACGCACGACGGCGACGGAAGCATCGTATAACACAAAAGCCTGATCAAAGCTTGAGCAAAGTTTTGATCAGGCTTTTCTTTTGTTTGGATATGGGCACTTTTTTGTCCGACCGCTGCATGATCAGGTAGCCCGAATCCTCATTCAGGATACTGACGATATGCGCCTTGTTCACCAGGTGCGATTGGTGGCAGCGGATAAACCCGTACGGGGTCAGCATCTCATCATAAGCATACAGCGGTTTGGATATGATATGTTCCGCGCCATTGGCCAGATAAAAAGTGGTGTAGTTATTTGATGATTCGCACCGCACAATATCCTTTACCGGCACCAGGTAAGTTTCCTTTAAGGTCGGCAGGGCTATCTTCTCGTTCTCGTCGGGTTGTTTTTTGTCCAGCAGTTGCAGCAGGTTACCCAAACGCAAGTTCTGTTTTTTGAGTTGTACTGATGCTTCGGCGCGTTCTACTGCGTCCTTTAACTCGGTAGTGTTAATTGGTTTGAGCAAGTAATCCAGCGCCGAAAATTTTACGGCCATAATGCCGTAGGTATCATAGGCGGTCACAAAGATCACCTCAAAATCGGGGTCGGGGATGGAGCGCAGCAGTTCAAAGCCATTCTTGCCGGGCATTTCAATGTCTAAAAACACCACATCGGGTTTCATGGTCATGATCAGCTCACGGGCCTCGTCGGCATGGGTGGCCGTAGCAATGATCTGCACACCCGGGCAATGCCGCGCAAGCAATGCCGAAAGGTTGCTGATGTTGAGCGTCTCGTCGTCTACTAATATCGCGCTGATCATTTAATTATTCATCCAGTTATGAAAGGTCAATATCACCGTTGTGCCTGTTGTTTTAAGCACCTGCAGGCTTATCCGCCCATCGGTTTTCAGTTCATTTACAGCCTTGATCAGGTCGGCCGTTAAGGACAGGCCGTAGCCGGTCTCCCGTTCTATCCAGGTGCCGTTATCCTTGATCAATATCGCAAAAGTATCCTTTTCATCCGTCCCCACACAACTTACCAGCAGTTGGCCTTCGTCGCCCAGGCTGGATAAACCATGCTTGATCGCGTTCTCGATCAGTGGCTGCAGGATCAGCGTTGGTATCTCTATGCCCGAGCGGTCAATATCTCCAGATACCTGAATCTCCCATTTAAAATTAAAACGCAAAGCTTCCAGGCGGATATAAGCCCGCATCATCTCCAATTCCTGATCCAGGCTGTTAAACACTTCGTTGCTTTTCACCAGCGTTTTACGCAATAACGAGCCAAACTCCTCCAGGTAAGTATTGGCCTCTTCTATCCTGCCCGTATTCATCAACCCCTGTACCGAACTCAATGCGTTAAAGGTAAAATGCGGGTTCAGTTGCGAGCGCAGCCTAATAGCCGACTGCTCTAACTGTTTATTCTCTTTTTGTGACGACCGTATCCTCAATTTAAAACTCCGCACCACCGCAAAAAAGATCAGGCCAATGATCACCAGGGCGTAGTTAATATAGGCAACGGTAGACTTATACCAGTAGGGCTTCACGAAAAGGTAGGCATACACCATACTCTCGTTTTGATCGGTGTAATAGGCGCTTAACCTGTAAACCGCATTGGGTTCAAGATCCAAGGTGGCAAAGCCCGTAGTGCTGGTTGCGCTTTGCTGTTCTTTGGTCCTGTCGTTCACCAAAAAGTACTGCACCTCCATGCCCTTGGTCTCGGGCGTTTGTATCGCTTTAAGATCCAGCGTTCCCGGGGCCATGCTTAGTTTCTCAACTCGGTCATTCCGTTGACGCAAATTGTAGAACGCGTTCACGCTGTCCCTATCCTGATGATAAAAGGCCACTTCGGGGATCAGCCGTGGCCGCTTAACAATGTATTTAGCTAAGAACGCGCCGCTTTTGGTCTCGTTAATATCGATAGTCAACTGCCTGCCCGGGTCCAGGTACAGGGAACCATATGCCGATGTGGCCGACTGGTTAGCCTCGCGGTCCACTTCCTGATGGAAAGGGCGGCTGTTTACCCAATACGAAGTCTTGCCCGAGGTATCCGTCATGTAAATTTTCAGATATCCGCCAACGGTGTACAGCGTTACTACTCCCCCGCCCTTCCGTCCGGTCTTGATGCCGTTCGTGCTGATGTCATCAGTTGAGATGCGGATATAAGGCAGGTCTACTGTTTGTTGCTGGGCAAAGCCCGCCTGAAAGGAAGCGACGATAGTCAACAACAGCATGACGTTTTTTCTTACCCCGGTTACCTTTATAATTTGCATAGCGTTGCTAATATAAGTCAATATTTTATGTGGAGCTTTCATTGTTGGTTAGCTAAGGTGATCATGGCATCCATCTCGCTGATCAGTCTGGGTTCGGATGCAAAGCCGCTGGTTTGGAAAAGCAACCCGCCGTTTTTACCGATCACCACTTTGGTAGGGATACCCGATACCTTGTAGGCCGCCGCCGCAGGGTATAGCTTCGGTTTATCTTTAGTGGCGCTATCCATCAGCACTTTAAAATTGTATTTACTTTTTTGGATAAAAGCCTTCACATCGGCTAAAGGGGTTGCGCCCTCCTGCTTGGTGGCGATGAAAAGGAATACTACCTCGGGATGTTTTTTCACCAACGTTGCCATACCAGGCATGGCCGCGATACAGGGGCCACACCAGGTGGCCCAAAAATCAAGCACCACTACTTTACCTTTAAAGTCGGCAAGCGATACCGGTTTGCCATTCAGATCTTTCAGCGTAAATGCGGGTGCAGCTACATCATGCAACATTGTTTTGGCAACAGCCGCTAATTGCTGTTTTTGCACGTTCGCTTTCAGAGAATCTAACAGCTTAATAGCGGCCGACCCATCAGCACCTCTCTTTACGTGAAGCTGCTTTAACCAAACATCCATCTTATCGGTAGATCGGCCCATGGTAGCCATCATTAGCAGCAGATCATAAGCCCGTTCATCCTTACCGTTCTTCATCAAGATGTCGGAACACAGTTCGGCAGTTTCGGGCATCATCATATCATCAAAGCCGGTCTTAAAAGCCAGGTCCATCTGCACCAGGGCATCAACATATTTGCTATTGGCATGCAGAACGTAAGCATAGGTAAAATGATATGGGTATGCCGCCATCGTCATAAACCTGTCCCAATCGGACTTGGTATAGTCGGCCGGGCGGGCAGTTGGATCGTCTTTATAGGAAAGGTATAGGTCGACCGTCCTTTTGGCAATAACTTCGGCATAGTTAAGCCCGGTCTTTCCACGCACCAACATATCTGCCCCCATGTTTAGGTAGGATGTTTGGTTGAATTTATTTTTGATGGACGCGATGTGCCGCTCAAAATTCCCGGTATCGTTTACGGCTAAAAACGACAAAGCAGTTATACCTTTCAGCACATCTATCTGCTCGGCATTTTTAATGGCATCCAGTTTAAACTCTTTGATGGTCGCCTGCATAGCGACAACGTTTTTAGCCGGATCCTTTTCTTCGGACATTTTTTTGAGCCGGACATCGAGCGAGGATAAACTCTGGGCAAGAGCCACCGGTGCTAACAAGCAGATGAGGATCACAAAACAAATAAATTTCATACGGTGATATTTTTGAGCAGCATTTTTATTTACTGATCAAAAATAACATCACCACAGATCAACTGCTTACAGCACTGTGAACACGTACCGTAGCGGCGTGAATTTGGATAGATAACCATTGGTGATATACTTTCTAAGATCTTTTCTGCACACCCAAACAAAGACCTGGCTATGTTACAAATTTATAAAGACAGCTAACTTTTCTTTTTATTTTGCGTTTTAATTAAATTTGATCAACCCTTTATAAACGCATTATGTCATGGCTGATACTTCACTTACCAACGGGGACCGCAAACTGAGCGAGAGCGAAGAACGTTACCGCGCTTTGGTAACGGCCACGTCTGAAGTTGTTTATCGCATGAGCCCCGATTGGAGCGTGATGCACGAGCTGGATGGTGGCAGTTTCCTGCCGGACACGGGCGAACCTATTGCGGATTGGATGCAGAAATATGTGCACCCGGTGGATCAGGAATTGGTGGTAGAAACGATATCTGACGCTGTGCGGTACAAAAAAATGTTTCGCCTTGAGCATCGGGTATTGCAGGCCGATGGCAGCTTAGGCTGGACATCGTCCACCGCCATACCGGTATTGGACGATGCCGGTGATATCATAGAATGGTTTGGTGCCGCAAGCGATATCTCTGCCCGCAAAAATACCGAAGAGGCTTTACGTATATCCAAAGAACAAGCCGAGCAGCAAAAGCGACTGATGGAGATCGTGACGTCTAACACACCCGATCTGGTCTATATTTTCGCGCTTGATTATACTTTCACCTTTGCAAATCCGGCCCTGCTCACTATGTGGGGGAAGACGTGGGATAACGCTGTAGGAAAACGGTTGTTAGATAACGGCTATGAACCCTGGCATGCCGAAATGCACGAGCGCGAGATAGACCATGTTGCGGCCACCAAAGAGACCGTCCGTGGCGAGGTGGCCTTTCCGCACGCCGAATTGGGGCGTAGGGTTTACGATTACATCCTCACCCCGGTCATCAATGCACTTGGCGAGGTAGAGGCCGTGGCCGGTACCACCCGCGATATCAGCGAGATCAAAGAGAACGAGCAGCGTAAGAACGATTTCATCAGTATGGTGAGCCATGAGTTGAAGACGCCGCTTACATCGGTGATCAGTTATGTGCAGATCGCACAGAAACGGGCGGCCCAAAACAACGACGAGCTGGCCGGTAACATGCTTGCCCGCGCCGGCAAACAGTTAGCCAAAATGACCCGCATGATCAATGGCTTCCTGAATGTATCGCGCTTAGAATCAGGCCGTATCCATATCGATCTGGAACCTTTCGATCTTTCGCTACTGATCAAAGAGGTTGAGGAAGAGACCGCCGCCACTATTAACAGCCACCACATTAATTTTGATCATAACGGCGAAACATGGGTGAACGCCGACCGCGAAAAGATAGAGCAGGTATTCAATAACCTGATCAGTAACGCGATAAAATACTCCCATGCCGATACCGCTATCGAAGTGAGCTATCACGTGACCGGCGACCACGTGCAGGTCAGCGTTACCGACGAGGGCATCGGTATTGACCCTAACGATCTGCCCCGCCTTTTTGAACGTTACTATCGCGTAAAAGAAGCCGAACTGAACCACATTGCCGGCTTCGGCATCGGCCTGTACCTATGTGCCGAGATCATTAAACGCCACGGCGGCGAGATTTGGGCAGAAAGCAGTGCCGAAAAAGGCAGCGTGTTCAATTTCACCCTGCCCTTGTATCAGAAATAGATCCGCTTATTTTTCTATTGAACATGGTGACCGATCCACGCTGTTCATTTTCTGGGTTTTGATTATCTTAGCGCGACCAATATATGTCTAAACAGTATGAAATACCTCGGCCTTGCCATTATTACTTTAGCGATCACTTTTTCAGGATGCAGTTCTGATACTAAGTCAACCACGGCTAAAGACAGCCTTACCGATACCATCACACACGCAACACCGAATGCCGCCGATAAAACAGCGACCACCAAAAAACACCCTGATGAGGTAGAGATACGGGCGCTGATCGTAACCACACTTAATTGGGCCAATTCTGAGCATGTAGTAGGCTTGCTGCCCGCTATTGTTAAAGACAGCATCTGTATCGGGTTCGACCTTAATAAAGTGAACCAAACCGCCGAAGCGTTAAAAAAGACGGGGTTATTTGCAGACGAGTTTACGGAGAACTATAAACACATCATGCAAACGCTGGATGAAAAGATCAGGAGCAACAAATTTGAGAAATGGAATGTGAGCGAGCTACCAACTTTTACTTTCGCTAACGATGTAAACCCATGGTGCTCTTGCCAGGATAATTACTCGTGGGAGAATGTAGACATAGCCGACCTTAAGATCAACGGAAACAAAGCCACCGCCAATTGGAATTGGGGGAAACTGCCCGATAATGTAGACCCAAGCTGGAAAAAATTCGCGATGCCGTTCCGTGCTGTTAAAGAAGGCGACCAATGGAAGATCGCCTACCTGAACGGATTCGATTATAAAGAGAGCGTGCAAATGCTGCCGCTATCCTCAAAATAACAGGCAACAAACTACTGCCTGTTTGCCTTCATCTGTTCCATTTTACGGCGAAAACTGGATAGCATTATATACGGTATCATTTTTAGCGTGTAAGGCACATCGGCCCTGAAAGCTTTGCTGAGCAGCTTGGCACTTTCCACAAAATTAAATCCGCGCAAAGCCTCGTGTTTGGCTAACTCGACAGCGCCTTCCATGTATAGTTTTTGAAATACAAAGATCTCGCGTTTACGCATTTGGAGCTTGTATTTTTTTAGCATCGTCTCCAGATCATGCACGTATAAATATTTTAACACCTCGGCACGTTGTCGTCCGTCATAAATATTTTTCGAGTCGATCTTCTTTTCCCAAAGTGGTGTGATCGTGAACGATACCTTACATTGTTTACTCAGGATAATGCCCAGGCACATGCACCAATCATCGCCAATGATCATGTCCTTGTTCCATCTGCCTACTATTGATGTGCGACGTAACACTAACGACGATGAGGGCGAAGGGCAGCAGGTAATATACAGCAAACGCGCCTCGGGATAGGTCAGATCTACCCAGCCATCTTCGGTCGGCTTAATGAAAGGACGGATGTTGGTATCCCGCGTAAGGTATTCGGTAGCTACCTTATCCCAAACCGAATTCTGTATCCAGTTGGCAAAACACAGATCTAAATCGTCGGTCTGCATTTTAGGCACACATGTGCTCAAAAATTCGGGCTGCCAAACATCGTCAGAATCCAGCGTGGTAATAAACTCGCCTTTGGCTACCTCCAGGCCACGGTTACGGGCGGCAGCTTGCCCGCCATGCTCAATAATATGGTACTCAACCTGAGGATATTTTTTTATCATCTCGGCGGTATTATCTACCGATCCGTCATCAACTACAATTATCTGTGTGTTGGTATAGGTTTGTGCCAGCGCGCTTTCAATAGCCGACGGCAATATCGCCTCGCGGTTATACGTGGGTATAATGATGGAAACTAAGGCGCTGTTATTCATATCGGCTAAGTAAATCCTTATATATCATACAAATAGATCATTCAGATGGTTTAAACTTTAACCCAGGCCACCAAACCTTTGGCAACCCGGTACACGGGCCGCGGAAATATCACTACATGTATTGCCAATAATATCCAGCCATAAGTAGTGCTCAGGCTGATGCTCCACAATAAAGTCAGCGGAAAAAATACCAGGTAAAAGTCGTGCATCAGGATGCTGAAAGGGCGATCTTTTTGTGTGATGATGATCACTGGATCTATTCCTTTTACCCGTTTTTTGATGATCATCAGCAACAAGTACAATACAATGGCGATGATAAACCAAACATTAATAATGGTGTGGACCAAGTACGAGAAACATAGCAACTCGATGAGGAATATACCTCGTTCGGCCAGCTTAAAATTAGCAGGTTCAATGCCCGTAGCGAAGGTGCTGAACTTAGCCACGATATCATTATCCCGATCATAAAACTGGTGCCAAAGGATGCCCCGCAAACCATAAAAGAAAGCCCAACCGGCGGCTACGGCCGTCCACTGCAGATCTAACCTGTCGCCTGCTATGAAAGTGAGGTTACTGATGATGAGCAGCGTGGGGAACAAATGCGCCCCGCTTGCGTCGCAAAAAACGCCCAATATGCCGCGCTCTTTAAATCTGAACGGCGGGACAGAATACAGCGTAAAGATGATCCACGACATGGCGTAGAACAGCATCGACAATTTATCGGGATATAGATAGTAGCCGCAGCAAAACCCAAGCCCGATGATGCCGATAAGCAACATGGCGATCTGCCCCCGGCTCAGCTTTTCCATCCGGTTAGATTTGCCTGCGGCTACGTCCTGCTCTATATCGCAAACATCATTGATCACGCTCACGAATATGGCACCCACCATAATGCTAAAAATGAGGAACAGCAGCCTGAAAGCCGTTACCTCCAACGGATAGCCGTTAAGGTATATAACCAAATAGCCAACGCCCAATAGCGGGATCAGCTTTGGTTCGTACCATTCGTTATGCCTTGTAAATTTCAGCGCCCTCATTGTTTGTCCAGTATGTGCACGATCTCGCTTGCAAAGTCCTTTTCGGGTTTTTCGGGCAGGCGTTCTTTGATCGATCGCGATGCTTCGATGCCTATGTGCTCCCATTCCTCACGGCGTTGCCAGGCCTGCTCCATGGCCTCATCCAACGATCGTTCGTTAACTTCAGCTACAAACCCGTTAACACCATGTGTGATCAGTTCGGCGCTGCCGCCAGATCTTGTTGTGATCACTACCCGGCCTATAGCCATGGCCTCGGTGATCACCAAAGGCAACCCCTCGCTGCGCGATGGCAGGACCAGCGCGTGATGCTCTGACCATACTTTTTCTATGTCCTCCGCATAACCTATAAAGTCCACGTTAGTTAAGCCCAGCAGGGCGGCCATTTCCTTGATCGCGTCGGTATCTGTACCACTGCCGATGATGGATACCGAGATATCACGTTCGCGCCATTTGGGTAAGGCCATTATCCGCAGCAAAATATCCTGGCCTTTATCTATAATGAACAGGCGACCTATACAAGCTAATTTGAAACCCTTATCCGTAGCAGGATAAGGCAGCGGGCCGGCAATATTGGTCTTTACAGGATTAAACACCACCTTACTATTAGGTAATCTTACGCCAAATTGCTCCTCGGTAAGCGTTTTGTTATGCTCCGATACAAAAAAACAATGCTCAGCACCTTGCAGCGCTTTTTTCATATAGATACGTGCAGCATGATCGGGCCAATAAAAATCCACGGCCTTTTGCATAATGATCATATAGGGGATCTTTAACTCCAAACACTGATAGGCCAGATGCAAACCGTCAAAGTTGATAGCCTGGGCTATGATGACCAGTGCTGGGTTAGTCTGTTCCAGATAATCGTGAAAATGCTCGGCAGATCGGTCGGCGTTGTAGCTGATCAATCCTGCACGGCTCATAAATTTGCCGGCCAGATCACCAACTTTATAGATCGCTTTTTTGATCAGTGGCTGATCGGGCAGCAATTGTTTCAGCTCAACACCCAACACCTGCAACCTCAAAAATTGCGGGTGTGCAAAGTTGATCCGGTTCTTATAAACGGTCACCTTGCCAACACCCATGTCCTTCAAGTGGGCTATACTTTTAGCCCATAGCTCTTCACTGCCACCCCAATCATCAAAAATGGTGGTTATAATAGCTATGTTTTTATGCGGTTTAGCCATGGTGTCTATTCATCAATATTTTTGAACAGCCGCGCGTATTCGCCACCGGCATTTAACAATTCTTCGTCGGTACCTTGTTCGATCACCCGTCCGCCGGATAGCACGTAAATATGATCGGCATACTTCACAGCCGAATGGCGGTGACTGATCACCACTGCCGCCCGGTCATCCAACGCTGCTCGGAATTTATCTAACAATTCTTTCTCGCTAACGGTGTCCATAGCGCTGGTGGCCTCGTCGAACACCAAAATATTGGCGCTGCTGTAAAAGGCCCGTGCAATACCTATCTTTTGCCATTGACCGATACTAACCTCCTGCCCCTTATCAAAAAGGCGGCCCATAATGGTCTCGTAACCTTCGGGCAGTTTATCAATAAAAACGTCGGCCCCTGCTTTTTGGGCGGCAAGCTTTAATTCTGTCAGATCACAAGGTTTATCCAGATCGCCAAAGCGGATATTGTCGGCCACGCTCACGTTATAATGTTGCAGGTCCTGAAAAACGATGCCGATCTGTTTACGGTAAGCCGATGCCTTGAACGAACGGATGTCTGTACCGCCATAAGCGATCGCGCCGCTGGTGGGGTCATATAAACGGCAGATCAGTTTAATGAGTGTGCTTTTACCTGCGCCGTTCAATCCTACCACGGCCACCATTTTACCGGGAGGGACATTGATAGAGATATCTTTCAACACCACCTTATCGGTATGCGGATAACTGAACGAGATATTTTTAAGTTCAAGTCCTTTTGCTCTCCCGGAGTTCTGCTCTACCGCCAGACCGTCGTCATCTGCCTTGTTCTGCAAACCGAACAGATCGAAAATGCTGTTCACAAAAAGGCTGTTCTGATAAACGATAGATATCCCTGCCGCCAAATTTTGCATAATGGTGAACGACTGCGGGAACACTACCAAAAAAATGGTGACATCGCCTACACTGGTCTTTCCATTCACGGCTTCCATGGCAATAAATCCTACGCAGGTAAAAAAACCCAGGCTGGCCATTGCCATGGTGATGACCTCGCGCTGCGTGCTTTTTAAGTTCAGTTTGAGGCGTTTAGATTGCAGTTCGAGTTTAATACGTAGGTATTGATCTTTAAAATATTGGCCCAGACTAAAAACCCGTATCTCTTTAGCGGCAACGTCGGATGTAATAAGATCACTCAAATATGCAGCTTGCCGCTCAGTCGCCGTGTGCGATACCCGCCATTGGTTAAGCTTGTTGGCAAAATGGATGCGCACCAGCAGCGTTGGCAGTACAAAAAGCGCAAGTATCGGCAGTAAATACCAGCTAATGGTCACCAGCACCAAACCAACGCCCAACAAACTCATAGCATTTTTAGCTATTTCTATTAAGGTAACGATCACCAGGTGCGGTTTATCAGATCCGGCGTCTTTAGCCCGTTTTAGAATGTCAAAATAGTCGGGGCTTTCAAAATATGGATAATCCAGTTGGGCGGCCGTGGCGTGTATCCTGTCATCCATATGCAGCGATACCTTGGATGCCTGCACTCCGGTAACATAAGCCGAAAATGATTTTACCACAAAATAAGCAATGCCACAAAGCGCCGCCAATACAACGTATCGAAGCACAACCTGCTGGTGTTCAGCCACATCAAAACCAGAGGCAGATACCGCGTTGATCAGCAATTTCAATACATAAACCGATGCAAAAAAAAGAGCGGTCTCGGCAAAAATGAGGATGATGGTGAGGATGGCCCAGCCGCGTGTTACCGACCAAACCAGCGTAAGTGTCCGTCTTAGGTTTAAATTACCACGAAATCTTTCGATTTTTTCTGTTAAAAAATTACTCATGAAAATTACCTAAAACGACACGATAGATGTCGGTCATAACTATTATGAAAGGCTTAAAACCAAAGCTATGCCTTTTTTTTAGGAAAACATTATTCCCTACGGTTATATTTTTTGCGGGGTAATTTGATGGTACAACATCACGGAATAACGAAAAGTTTGTCAAAATCACAAAGTGGATACACTAAGGTGAAGATCTGGATAAGGGATAAAACTCATTTGGAGCTTTGCTTCTAAAAGCAACTCACCAACTTTTGTCATCGTGATCACATTACATCTTTAGCAGCTACATTTTCAATAGTACCAAAGCCGGCCACTTCTACATCTGATATTCCTCTAAGTGGTAGTTTTATATTGTGCCTCATTATAATCTGCATAACTACTTATCATGTGAAAATTAACCGCCCGCCCCGACCGAACATTTTTAAAATAGATCCAACTCTGCGGTAAATTACAGCTATTTTTACTCGCAAACACTGTATAGAAAACAAGATCTTGAAAGCTCAAATACAAAAACTGGTCAATAGGTTACCTAAGCCCTGGACCCGCAGATTATACTGGACGGCGGTTTCGTTATTTGGTGCCGACCAGAGCCCTGTTTACAATATGTATCATCATATTGCCAATCTGAAAAAATTGGGCTTCAAGCCCGATCTGATCATTGACGGCGGCGCATATGTAGGTGACTGGACCAAGAGCGTCCGCAAGATATATCCCGACGCAACTTTTGTTATGGTAGAGGCCCAGCCGGCTAAGCGTGTTATCTTGCAGGCGGTAGCATCGGAATTCGATAATGTTAATTTTGAGATAGCGTTATTAGGCGACGCCGAAAAAGAAATGGACTTTTTTGAGATGGAGACCGGCTCGAGCATTTACGAGGAGAACACCAATTACGACCGCCAAAAGACCACCCTGATGATGCACACGCTCGATTCGGTGGCGGACAAATATCGAAAACCCGAAAGCTGCTTTATCAAACTTGACGTGCAGGGTGCCGAGATCGACATCTTAAAAGGCGCGCCGAACTTACTAACCAAAACCGACTTTATTTTATTAGAGATAAGCACCCTAAATTATAACGAGAACGCGCCGCAGTTTTTTGATGTGATCCTGTTCATGAAAAACATAGGCTTTGTTGTATTTGATATCGCTGACGAAAGACGGACACATGACGGGATATTGTTTCAGACCGATCTGATCTTTGTTAAAGAATCATCTCCGTTTAGAAGGGCTGTCGATTTTAAGCGTTAGGTTTGATCTTTAAGACGGGAATAGGATCAGTCCTCGATCGCCTCTATACCTTGCTCTTTAAGCTTGGCTAAAGCGTCTTTCATTGTTTTGATCTGTTCAGGCGCATGGCCTTTCCAGATCGTTACCTCGCCAACCACCTTAAAAGGATCTTTTGAGCGATAGGACATGGTTGGGTTACCCGGGAATTTCTTATCGGTCAGGTTCGGGTCATCCTCTAAAGGGCCGGTTGGTTCTACCAGATATATCCGTTCCCGACCCGCTCCTAAAGCTAATTCTGCCCCCCAAACGGCCGGATCTAAAGTCGCTGCCAGATAGATATACTTGGCTTTATTTTGCTGCCCGTAGTTGGACGAGAAGTCGATGCTGATAAGATCGCCGATGCTCAGGTCGGCCTTGGTGCCGTGGAAATATGTTTGGGTGAAGGGCGTATGCATTATGCTGGGTGTTTATAGATATTTCTACACAACGAAAAAAAGCCTTCAGACTTACGACTAAAGGCTTTTTAATTTCAAGTGGTCCCGACGAGAATCGAACTCATATCTAAAGTTTAGGAAACTTCTATTCTATCCGTTGAACTACGGGACCAGGTTTCTATAGGGAAAGCCGGAACACTATGCCGATAAGATCGGGAGCGAAATGAACTTTCTGCTAACAGTTTGCAAATGTGCTAAAATGGAACGAGATGTACAAAACATTTGTACATCTCGTCATTACCGTTTATCGGATCACCGAACCATTATGCATCCCCTCTCCCGGCGATACAAAGGTCAATTTGCCTTCAGCGTCCTCGGCCATCAGGATCATGCCTTGCGATAGAATACCTTTGATCTCGCGCGGCTCCAGGTTGACCAGGATACTAACTTGCTGACCGATGATGTTCTCCGGCTCAAAATGCTCGGCAATGCCCGATACTACGGTACGCTGATCGATGCCGGTATCAATGGTCAGCTTCATCAGCTTTTTGGTCTTGGCTACTTTCTCAGCGGTCAGGATAGTACCTACACGGATATCCATGGTAGCGAAGCTCTCGTAATTGATAGCTTCTTTAGCAGGAACTAATTCCGGTTCAGCCTGCTCAACAACGGTTGCTTGTTTTTTAGCTTGTAGTTTGGCCAATTGCTTTTCAACCGCTTCGTCCTCTACTTTTTCAAATAGTAAACTGGCCGCGTTCAGTTGATGACCATCGGCAAATACGGCTTCTTCGTCTAAACCAATATTATCTTTTGGCCAGTTCAGCATAGCCAGTATTTTTTTAGATGTAGTCGGCAAGAACGGCTGTAGCACAGTTGCGATATGAACAATCAGCACCAGAGAGTTATGCAGAGCCTCACGCGCTTGCGTCGATTCTGATTTAATGATTTTCCAAGGTTCTTGTTCTGTAAGATAACGATTCCCTAAACGAGCCATGTCCATCGCTCCTTGCAAACCTTGGCGAAATTTGTAGGAATCCAAGCTCCGCTCTATTTCATCGTAAAGATTTCCTATCTGGATATTTAATATTTCGTTATTCAATTTAGCGCCGCCAACAACCTTGCCATCAAAAAATTTGTGCATCAGGATCATTACCCGGTTCACAAAATTACCAAGTATGGCAACCAACTCGTTATTTACACGGGCCTGGTAATCCTTCCAGGTGAACTCGCTATCGCTGGTCTCGGGCAGGATAGATGTCAATACATAGCGCAACTCATCTTGCTTACCCGGGAATTCTTCCAGATACTCGTGCAGCCAAACGGCGTGATTGCGAGATGTAGATAGCTTCTCCCCTTCCAAGTTCAAAAACTCGTTAGCCGGAACATTCTGTGGCAAAATGTATTCGCCATGTGCATGCAGGATAGATGGGAAGATAATGCAATGGAAAACAATATTATCCTTGCCGATGAAGTGCAGCAGGCAGGCATCATCTGCCTCGTCTTCCTGTTTCTTCCAATATGCCTGCCAATCCTTACCGTTGTCCTCGGCCCATTGTTTGGTAGCCGAGATGTAGCCTATCGGCGCATCCATCCACACGTATAGCTTTTTGCCTTTAGCTTCCTCTAACGGGACATCGATACCCCAATCCAGATCGCGCGTCATCGCGCGTGGCTGCAAGCCCGACTTTAACCATGATGTGCACTGGCCGTAAACGTTCACCTTCCAGTCGTCAGCCTTAGTGGCAAGCCATTCTTCCAACCAGGGCTGATATTTATCCAGTGGTAAAAACCAGTGTTTGGTCGGTTTCAACACTGGCGTTTTACCGCTCAGGGTCGATACCGGATTGATCAGGTCTGTCGGGTTCAATGATGTACCGCAACGCTCGCACTGGTCGCCGTAGGCGCTGGGGTTGCTGCAATTAGGGCAGGTGCCAGTGATATAACGGTCGGCCAAAAACTGATCGAAATCGGCATCGTAATATTGCTCCGAATACTTCTCTATAAACTCGCCCTTCTCGTATAGGTTCAGAAAAAACTCCTGCGAAAGATCATGATGGATCGGCGACGAGGTACGGTGATAGATATCGAATCCGATACCAAAATCCTCGAAACTTTGTTTGATCTGCTCGTGATATTTATCGATAATGGCTTGCGGAGTAGTGCCTTCTTTTTTGGCTTTGATGGTGATAGCCGCGCCATGCTCGTCGGATCCGCAAATGTAAACCACGTCCTTTTTCTTCAGCTTTAAATAGCGTACAAAAATATCAGCGGGTATATATGCGCCCGCCAGATGGCCGATGTGCAATGGCCCGTTAGCGTAAGGCAGCGCCGAAGTAATAGTATATCTTTTATAATGATCGATCTGCGACATAGTTGGGCAAAGATACCTAATTAGTCGGCAAGTCCGAAAGACAGGAAGTCCGAAAGATATCGCGGGCAGCAAGCCGTAGCATAAGTCAGACTTTTCTATATTTGACTTCCGGACTTTCTGACTTCCGGACTAAGCACTATGATCCCATACCTAAAAAAAGGCGACAAGATAGCTATCACCTGCCCGGCAAAAAAATTACCCCGCCCAATGGACCCGGCTGTAAAGATCTTGCAAGACTGGGGACTGGAAGTGATAATCGGCGAAACACTTAACGCCAGCTATCATCAGTTTGCGGGCGACGATGACCTGCGTGCTAAGGATATGCAACGTTTTGTGGACGATGACAGCATTAAAGCCATCATTGCCGCGCGCGGCGGTTACGGCACTATCCGTATTATTGACGATGTCGACTTTAGCGCACTTGTTCATTATCCAAAATGGGTAGTAGGCTTTAGCGACATCACTATCCTGCATAGCCATATACATGCCAATTACGGCCTGCACACCATACACGGACAAATGCCGGTGAATGTACCTGATGCATCGTCCGCGTCGCTTACATCGCTCCGTAAGGCCCTGTTTGGCGATGATGTTAATTACGCGTTCTCGTCGCATACCAACAATCGCAGCGGCATAGCAACAGCACCAGTGATCGGTGGCAATTTAAGTTTACTGATAGCAGTGCTTGGTTCGGTATCGGATATGGATTATGATGGTAAGATCCTATTTCTGGAAGATGTGGGCGAGTACCTTTACTCGGTAGATCGTATGCTGCGCACCTTAAAACGCGCGGGCAAACTAAACAATTTGGCAGGCCTGATCGTTGGTGGATTTACCGAACTGAAAGACAATGACATACCATTTGGCTTCACCATTGCCGATATGGTAATGGAGGTTGTAAAGGATTTTGACTACCCGGTCTGTTTCGACTTTCCGGCAGGGCATATCCCCAACAACCACGCCATCATATTTGGCCGGGACATGTCGCTTAACGTTCGGGAAAGAGAAGTAACCGCATCATACATTTAAAAACAGCACTATGGCAATTTTTGACAATTTAGGCAACTACCGCAATTTTGGTTTGCTTATCATCCGCGTTGGCCTGGGCGCGATGTTCATTTTTCACGGACTACCTAAATTACAGGGCGGCCCCGAAATGTGGAACGGTATTGGCATGTCCATGCAAAACATCGGCATTAAATTCTTACCGACCGTTTGGGG
Organism: Mucilaginibacter myungsuensis; assembly: GCF_015222005.1. GTDB lineage: Bacteria > Bacteroidota > Bacteroidia > Sphingobacteriales > Sphingobacteriaceae > Mucilaginibacter > Mucilaginibacter myungsuensis. Next base: position 192,130 of record NZ_JADFFL010000009.1, read on the forward strand.
GTTTTTAGCCGCCGCTACCGAAACTTTTGGCGGCGCTTTGCTGATCTTAGGACTGGCCTTCCGCCCGGCATGTATACTGCTTACGTTTAACATGATCATTGCCGCGCTTTTCCATTTTGGTAAAGGCGACGGTTGGATGGGTGCAGCGCATGCGGTAGAAAGCGCTATCGTATTTGCAGGGCTAATTTTTGTTGGCCCGGGTAAGTATAGTGTGGATAAAAAGTAAAGAAGTTGAATTGATACCAACAAGATCTACTTGAGGGAAGTAAATTATTACTTCATTTATTAAAATGAAAAGGGGGAATATAAAATTCCCCCTTTTTATTTCCTGTCAGATCTCGAAATGCGTCGTTAAATCATAGTATAACAAGACCAACAGTTCTTCTGCACAAGATCTAAGGATTAACGCAAGCTCTGGAAAGTCCAAGTCTCGGTGAACTTTGTTCTATCTGCAGTACCTTGTACTAACCAGTAGGTAACCTCCATTTTAACAGGAGTAGTTCCATTGAATGTCCATTTGTTAACACCAGTTGCATCTAATCTTGCAGAACGGCTGTTGTTACCTTGTCCAAAATGATTGGTAACAGCGATGACGTTATCGTTCGCGTCCATTTCAAATCTTGGCGCCCAACCACCATATGACGTTTGAGATGTTCCATTTAAAAATGGGTGATTATAACTATTGCCAAAATAACGGCCGTCATATTCTGACACAGCAGTAGCACCTACAGTACGCAGATCTTGAGTTATTGGATACTGGCCCAGGAACGCTGCGTTAGTATTATCATTAAATGTTCCGGTAACGGTATATATACCATCGTACTTGTTACGCGCTTGTACCTGATAGATCACAGTTCCGTAATTACCGCTGATACCACCCTGAGTAGTTGAGGTTATTTGTACAGGTAAAAGATACGTTTTGGTAACATCAAAATTATTGGTGTTCAACACTACGGGAACCGTCGCTGTACGGGTGCCTTTAAGTATCACTACAGATGTAGGCATAGTATAAAGGTTGGTAGGTAATAATGGCGACGCAGTTGTCGGCGTTACTGCCCCATTGTTTAGACCAATGCCAACAGTGATATCCTCGCTCGCCGGATCGGTACCCGTTAAACTAACCTGCAAATTCATTGCAATGGATGGCTGCCTTACGTAAGAGCGGCCATAAATACGGTAAGGGTCATTAACTGAATTAAGAGGAAGGTCGCCGACACCTGCCGTAGCCCATTGTATTACCATAGGCGACGCACCCGGGGCAAGGTTAACCTTGCCGTCCTTCAAACACGAGCTTAAACTAACTACAGCAAGTGATAATAAAAATAAACAAAACTTTTTCATATCTTTTTATTTAAAATAATGATCTATCAAAAACTACCTCGGCCTTGAATCCCAGAATACCAGCGAAGTAAATGTGTTAATAACCGGCACATTGGCAGAGTTGAAGTTGTATTCAGAGCTCGGATAAAGTACACGGCCAGCTAATCTATCAGCACGTGGCGATAAGTTAGAAACAGTTGCCGCACCCATATAAGTGAATGGGTTTCCGTTTGCTATGGATCTTGGATACTGGGTCCTTCTGTATTCGTTCCACGCCTCATCGCAATTAAGCATATTTAACGCGATATACTTTTGAGTAATGATAGCCTCTAAACGCTGATCGTCAGATGTTGCTAAATTATAGTTGACCAAATAGGAAGCAGCGTTAGCTGCTTTGTAAGTTGCAACTTCTGTAACAGGATTCCTTGTTGTTGAGATATTCATCAAATGATCCTTATCCAGGTAAGCAAAAGATGCTGTAACGCCTTGATCAAACAATGTTGACGATGTACCCGGGATCAAACCGATCATTGCAGCCTCAGCTTGTAAGAAAAAGCTTTCCGCTGCTAGCAATATAGGCTGACCTTGATCATAACCTTTCATTACGCCCAAACCAAATAATTGCGAAACAGGTGTATTTGCCGGTGCAGACGGAAGCGGACCAGTATACCACTGACCACCTGCAGGATTAATAGGAGTTCCGCTTGCATTACTGCCTAACTGGCTTTGTATAGTATAGGTACGGTAAATGATCCTCCCACGGCCGTCATCAGTCAATTTTTGACCGTTGTAAAAACCTGTAACGAATGACGCTGGTATGTATGATGTTTGCGAGTTTTGACCAGTGAAATTGTAAGCCCAGCTATTGAACAATGGGTTTTGCTTACCCGATTGCTGTATGTAGCCCGGATTTATCAGCACATCAGCAGCTGTAAAGTTGTTCTCTAAAGCAGCTTTCTCAGTTGCAAAGAAAGAAGCTAAAGAACTAACCTTTTGTATGCGAATTAACGCTCTTAATTTAATTGTATTGGCAAATTTTACCCAGTTGGTCATATTCAACCCAGTACCAGACAAGGAAGAACCCGGGCCACCGGTGCCTGTAACAGGGCTGTACTTAGTAATGTCGATACTTCCTAACGGGCCTGAGGCTGTATTTATAGTAGTTGCATCACTTTCCACTTTAAAAGAAGTGATCGCTGTATTAAGCTCAGTGATACAAGCCTTGTAAACATCTTCTGCTTTATCGTACGCAGGCAATAAATTTGCAGTACCTTTTAAAGCTTGAGAGTATGGCACATCTCCATAAGCGTCCACTAACCTTAAGTAAGCAAAAGCTTTCATGGTGCGTGCGATAGCATTAAGGTATCTGGAGTTACCTGTAGGTTGTGTCTGATTCAGTACATATTGATAATCTTGCAAGTTATCATACGTTCCACTCCAAAGGCCCGTCGCGTAGCCAGAGCTGTAGTTAAATGTAATAACATCACCAAACCCGCTTACACCACCACCGTTGGCCATAAAGCCTGCAGCAGTAGAACCATAAGTAGCGTTAAATGTATTGCTCATAGCAGCTGTACCTGCCAATGCCTGGGGCAATATAATATCCGGCGAAGCCGAGGTTAATTGATTGGGGTTTGTGTTTACATCCAGATACTTCTTACAAGAAGTAGTTGATGCAGCTACCAACCCTACAATAGCTAATGTTTTAAATATATTTTTCATGTCTGTTCCTATTAGAAAGTAAGAGATAAGGTTGCACCATAGTAACGTGTAGGAGGCGTATTAGCTACGGAGTTTACACCGATAGCGTTGCCTGAACCTGCGTTATATTCCGGATCAGTGTAGATCTGTGATTTTGGTAACCACAAGAATAAGTTACGGCCTTGTAACTGAAGGGTTGCACCTTTAACATATTTTTGGCGACCGATCAATGATTTTGGTACGTCCCATGATAATGAAGCCTCACGTAATTTCCATGATGCACCGTTGGTAACGTAGTTAGTTGTTACGCCGGTGTTCACCGCTTGTGTCCAGAAGTTGTAACCACCATCAGCAACGGTGATGTTGTTGTTGGCAACATAAGTGTTAGTGGTAGGATCCAGATAAGATGAGTTAGGCACTACGAAACGCTCACGGTTGTAGTAAGTGTTACGAATACCTGAACCAGAGAAATCGAACGAACCTGATACCGAGTTGTTAACAATGAACCCACCACGATACTCAGCCAAAGCCGCTAAACGTAAGCTTTTGTACTTCAACTCAAAGTTGGTACCTACACGTTGTCTTGGGTTGGTGTTACCAATAATACCAGCATTTGTAGTTGCTGTAGGGTAACCAGTTTGACGATTAACAATAATGCGGCCCTGATCATCCCTCACGTAATCTGTACCGGTAAGCTGCGGGTAAGATAAACCCGGACGTGCAACAATACCATTACCTAAATTCAACTGATCCAAACCTGCGGCTAATTCTTTAACTGTATTATCCAACCAGGTAAAGTTAGCACCTAAAGTTAACTGCCAGCCTGTAGCGGTCTTTATTGGCACTACCGCCAAAGCAGACTCAATACCTTGGTTATCCATACGGCCGGAGTTTAACTGATAACTTGAGAAACCTGTAGCGTTGGAGATATTTACAGATACAGTTTGCTTAGTAGTTTTAGATTTAAAGTAAGTAACACTGGCAGTGATTCGACCGTTAAAAAGGTCGGCATCGGTACCAACTTCAAAACCGTCAGTGATCTCTGGCTTAAGATCCGGAGAAGTTAAACCATTACCCTGATTATAACCCGGACCAGAAGGGAACGGATAACCGTTACCCGGGCTGAAGATCGGCACCAAACCGTAAGGGCCAATGTTGGCGTTACCTACACGTGATATACCACCACGTATCTTTAAGCTGGATAATACTTTGTTATTCTTTAAAAAGTCGATAGCTTCTGTCGGGATGAACGAAACGTCAGCCGCAGGATAGAAGAATGAACGGTTTTCCGGAGCTAATACAGACAACCAGTCGTTACGGCCGGTAAGGTGTAAGTTTAAATAACCTTTGTAACCAACGTTAATTGAAGTGTAAACCGCTTGCTGCCTTGCAGTCGACTGCGACTCAGAACCGGTTACGTTAGGTTGAGTACGGACACCAACATTGTAAAGACCGGCTTGTACCAAACCAACCGCGCCAACATTCTGGTCATTCGATTTGTCTTGACGCATGCTTGCACCTAAAGTAGCGTTTAAATTGAAATCCTGTATTTGCTTTTTAAAAGTAGCGTACAACTCGGTAGTTACGCGGCTATTGTAAGAAGCATCTTCGCTTACGCTACCAACTTCGTTGTTATTTTTAACAGCACCACCACCTAAAGATTTGGTATAAGCTGATGTCTCATATTTCCCTACAGTAGTTTGTGTTTGAGCGTTGGATGCTGTTAAACCTACACGGAAAGTTAAATTAAGGAACGATGCTGGATCGTATTTTAATTCAGTTGTTCCTACTAAATAATCGTTACGAGTATTTTGGCGTTGATTTGCAGCTGTAAAATATGGGTTAGCATAGTAAAAGTTATAGTAACCGTCAACAGTTGCGAAAGGGTTGTTGATGTAATCTTTGTAATCAGTAACAACCACGTGGCCCGGGGTTTGCATTAACTGATCGTAGATATTGGCCGTGGCGCTGCTGATGTCATAATTGTTCTTTACGTAGTTAGTAGTAAAGTTAACAGATACCTTGTTAGCCAATTGGCGGCCACCGTTAGCACGAATAGACAATCTGTTGTACTTATCACCAGGGGTAGTACCTGTGTTGGTGAAATACTGACCGGCTACGTAAGTGTTGCCTTTGTCATCACCAGAGCTTACCGAAAAGTCTGATTGTTTTTGAACACCGGTCTCCCAGAAATCATTTTTACTGTTATTGAACGAGTAAGGCACCATTTGTACACGACCGTCAACAAGAGGATCACCTAACTGAACCATTTGACCATTGTAAGCAGGACCGTATTGTTGATTTTCGTGAGTGATGTAAAGCTGCACATCAGCATCAGCACCCGAACCAAAACCAGTTTGTAATTGCGGGTAGTAGCTAACTTTCTCGCCGCTGATGGTTTGAGAAGCCTTAACTACCGCCTGGCCTTTTTTACCTTTTTTAGTGGTAATGATGATCGCACCATTAGAAGCATCAGATCCATAAAGGGCAGCACCTTGAGAGCCGTTCAATACCTGGATGTCCTCAACGTCTTCCGGGTTGATGTTACCAAGGATAGAACTTGGAACGATAACGTTGTCCATAACGATCAGGGCTTGGTTGTTACCGGTCAATGAACGGTTACCACGCAAAACGATACGTACAGTAGGGTTAACACCGCTACTTACCGCGTTCACCTGCAAACCGGCAACTTTACCAGAAAGGGCAGCGCCAACGTTAACCGCTTTACCTTGGGTTAACTCCTGAGGCTTGATCGCTGTAGTAGCGTAACCTTGAGAGCCTTTGGTAGCGGTCAAACCACCGGCGGTAACAACCACCTCGGCAAGATCCTTAGTGTTAGAACTTAACACCGCGTTCACCGCACCTCCACCGATGTTAACTACCTCGGGGTTAAAACCTACAAAAGAGAAGGTCAGTGATTTTGCAGTAGCAGGTACACTTAATGTGAACTTACCACTTGCATTGGTTTGCGTACCAATTGTAGTACCGGTCACCTTAACAGAAACGCCAGGTAACGGCAAACCGTCATCCTTTGCTGTAACTGTACCAGTAACTGTTCTTGATTGTGCATAGACCTGGCTGGCACATAGCAACAGGAAGCACAAACTTGCTAGTAAAAGTTTTTTCATTTCGTTAATAATAAGATCAGTTAATAGTTAATTAATCATAAAAGTAGTGTTAACTTTTTAGATAATGAAATCAATTGTTAAAAAAAGTTAAAAAATGACAGATTTTTTTAAACAAAATCAGAAAATAAAATATTTTTAGTACTATGTATTGCATAATACATTTTTAAACATATATCTTTGCCATATGATCGTAGAGAACACACAAACCCAAATGAGGAAAGGCATACTGGAGTATTGCATCCTTTCCATAATAGCAAGGGGCGAGATATATGCATCAGACATTATTGCTGAGCTAAAAAAAGCCCAACTGCTTGTAGTTGAGGGCACTTTATACCCGCTACTCACCCGTTTAAAGAACAACGGCCTGCTCAGTTACAACTGGGTCGAATCGGTTTCGGGGCCGCCCCGCAAATACTACGTTCTGTCTGACGAGGGCCGCAATGTGCTTGCCCAACTGGACATAACCTGGCAAGAACTGGCCTTCGCCGTACAATCGTCAATAGATCAACGCAACACCCCTAACGCTTAAAAGTTATCAACACCATCATGAATAAGACCATCATCATAAATATTAACGGCATCGTTTTCCATATCGAGGAGGATGCTTACGAAGTGCTAAAGAGTTACATGACAGACGTTAAGCGTCATTTTATGGACTCGGCCGACAGCCTCGAGATCACTACCGATATTGAGAACCGAATTGCCGAAATGTTTAACGAAATACTGGCCCGCGAAAGCAAGCAAGTGATCATTGAACAGGACGTGAAGGCTGTGATAGCCCAAATGGGTACGGTAGAGGACTTTGCATCGGCTGAAGAAGGTGCCGACACCAATGCTATTAAAGACCCTTTCGCTAACATTCCAGCCAGCCGCCGCCTGTTCCGCGACCCGGATGACCACCTGATTGCCGGCGTATGCTCGGGCATTGCCAACTATTTTGATATACAAGCCGTTTGGATACGCCTGGCTTTCTTTTTAGTGTTTTGGCTAATGGGCACAGGCCTGTTCTTGTATATCATATTATGGATAGTGATCCCTAAAGCCGTTACCCGCGCCGACCGCATGGCCATGAAAGGCGAGAAACTTGACCTGCAAGGATTTAAACGCAACTTTGAGGATGAGATGCGTAACGTAGGCGGTACCGTTAAAGGCATGCACCACGATAGCCGTCCCTTTGTTTATAAGACCCGTGATTTTGCAGGTGATTTTTTTGACCACTTAGGGGCATTTTTAAAGGTAGCGGGTAAAGTGATCGTTAAGCTGGTAGGCGCTGCCCTTATTTTAATGTCTATTGGATTTACAATAGCTTTAATTGTGATGATATTCTCCTACTTTGTTTACGGGACGGATGACCTGCACAATATGGTGCCATTTAACTTTGTTAATCGCGAGTACAGTGTGTCATTTATGTTCAGCGCATTTATATCACTTATAATACCACTGATCGCAATATTACTGTTAGGTGTGAATTTGTTGCTTAATCGGTCTGTACTTAACCGAACCGCAGGATATACTATGCTTGTTTGCTTTTTCGCATCGGTGTTAGGAGTAACCTATTATAGCGTGAAAGTGTTATCAGATCTGAAGGCAAGCAGTAAGTTCACTCAAACAGTTAATGTTACCACTACACCAAGCAATACTTACTACATTAAGCTGAACACCGTTCGCCATTTATCGGCCGAGGATAGTTCCGCGCTCAATATCAAGACGGGATTTGCGGGCAAGATCATTCTTGATGATGACAACAATGACAACTTTGATCGTCAGGACAGTGGACTCCGCAATGTTAGGTTAGAGATCGAACGTTCTGACGTTTTGCAACCAGTGTTGGTCGAATCATTTATGGCACGTGGTCGAGATTATGCCGACGCATTATCTAACGCCCGTGATATCACTTATCAATTTAGCCAAAAAGATGGCGTACTTACCTTTGACAGGTATATGAAACGCGCAGCTCCTGGTAAACCATATCGCGGCCAAGAGCTGAGGTTAACACTTAAAATACCCGTAAATGCTAAGGTTATCATTGATCCGGGAGTAGATCGTATACTTCAAAATGCCGACATCTGGCGCTGCAACGAGGACAACAAGGTTGACAACGACCGCCCGGCTACGTTCATTATGACCGCCGACGGCCTGCAATGTAAAGTTGATACACTGGTTATCTCTAAACCAAAACTAGACAGCGTGCAGATCGATACTATTGTTGTAAAAAAATAATTCCCTCTATTATATAGATGCCCTTGCCGCCGTACGATGGCAGGGGCATCATTTTTTGCCTGTCCCGGTTTTGTCCCCTTCAAAGCCGCTTTCCCATCTCTGATACAGATACATCCCGATACTCCTACATATAAAATAAGCTTTATGAAAACCCTGTTTTTTGCGCTGGCATTCTTTGCCAACCTCACCTCTTTTGCCCAAAGCCAAAAGTTTGATCTGATGATCAAGAACGCAAATGTGTTTGATAGCAGAACGGGGAAGGTATTAAAAGGCCGGACCATCCTTATTAAAAGCGGCATTATTACCGAGGTAACCGGCAGTGCCGTTAAATACATCGTCACAAAAACCATCGATGCTGCCGGCAAACTGGTAAGCCCGGGATATATCGATACGCACATCCACCCTACCGATGTTTTTAGAAGCTATGGCCCACTGTTAGAGTATCTGCCTAAAGACTCCTTAGATCTTTACCGGCAACGGATAACAGATACCTATTTACCGTATGGCATCACCACAGGCATGATCATGGGGCATTCTGAAAAATGGCTACCTAATATCTATGGCTGGCAAAACGCACCCGCAGCAGATCAACTCGACCTTTATACCGTAGGCGGAGCGATGGTATCCAACCAAACCCGCACGCCCTACATCAACCACAGCATGGTCAACTCACCAGCTGAGGCTAAGCAAAAGGTATTAGAGTACTATATGCTGGGGCTAAAGCATATCAAACTATACTGGAAACTTAAACGACCGGAATTTGAAGCCGCATTTAAAACAGCCGACAGCTTACACATGAAAGTATATGCGCACGTGGATCAGAACGTTATGCAGATCGATACCGCCCTTAAAATAGGCGTACGAAACTATGAGCATGCGCTGACCCTGGTGAACAGTGTTTGGGATGCCGCCAACGACGAAGCTGCCTTCCGCGCGGAAATGAAAAAGTTTTACAAGCCAGGTGCCGAAAAGAACGGCCAGTTAGAACGCTTAGAGATGTTCCGTTTTATACACGACAGAAGGCCCGAAGCAATGAACGTTTTGATAGACCGCTTATTAAAAAACAAGGCGACGCTATCTACATCGATACATTTAATGGCCGAGCCGTTCGGCGCCGCTTATCTGATCAACAAGCCCGACACCTCGTTAAACTTGGCTCAATTGGCCCGTTGCAAAGAGAATATCAAAATATTCATGACCTATGTAAAGCAAGCATCCGACAAAGGCTTAACATTAAGGATGGGTACCGATTGGCCCAATGGCGGGCAGGCTTTTATCTCTGAGCAATTGCTATTAGCTGACCATGGATTCAGCACGGCCCGAATCCTACAGATAGCCACCATTAACGGTGCAACAGCTTTGGGGTTGGACGATAGATATGGTTCGGTAGCAAAAGGCAAAAAAGCCGACCTGCTTATCTGGGACAAAAGCCCTTTTGACAATGCTAAGAATTTCTCAGCCACAAAAACGATCATTAAGGATGGCGTTGTTTACGCAGGCAAGACCGTGAACACCAATTGACCCTGCAATTAAGATCTCTCTGAAAATGGCTTATACAAAGCAATACGCCTGCTTTTGGATAAGCCATTTTCACCTTTGGGGTAAATATTTTTAAGATCTGCTGTAACCAAAGCACCTCTTATTGCATCTTAATACCAAATAGTCCGGTTACGGTATTTATACCGGTCACAAAAAATTTTATCGAGATAATTTAAAAAAGAGGGCGACCTCTAAAGGGAAAATTATTGCCAAATTTTTACTAACGACATCACCACATGAAATTGATAAACAAATACATCACCTATATAAGCATCCTGCTGCTCAGCCCGGCTTTGGCATTTGCCCAAGCCCCGGCGCCAACAGGCAAGATTAGCGGAACAACAGTTACCACCGCAGGCAAACCGGTAGAGTTTGCTACCATTAGTCTGTTACGTGCCAAAGATTCATCTGTAGTGAAAGGCGCATTGGCTGATATTAACGGTAACTACAAATTAGACCGTGTTGCTAACGGCACTTACATCATCAAAGCTACAGTTGTTGGTTTCGACAAAGGATTGAGCAAACCATTCAGCATCAACGCGTCGGCGCAAGCGGTTACAATTCCTGCTATCACTATGGCATCGTCAGCTAAAGCGTTAAAGACAGTTAATGTACAATCAAGCCGTCCGCTGATCGAGCGCAAGCTGGACCGCACTGTAATGAACGTAGAGAACAGTGTATTGGCCGCCGGCAACAATGCCATGGAAATTTTAGAACGCGCCCCGGGTGTAACGGTAGATAAGGACGATAACATTACGCTGCAAGGTAAGTCGGGCGTTACCGTGATGATCAACGATAAGCTGACCTACCTATCGGCCGCGCAGTTGGCTACGTATTTACGTAGTACCGATGGCAGCAACATTGCATCGATAGAGGTGATCACCAATCCATCGGCCAAATATGACGCTGCGGGTAATTCGGGCATCATCAACATTAAACTAAAAAAGAACCGTGAGGTAGGCAGCAGCGGCAGCCTTACAGTCGGCGCAGGTTACGGTAATTACGGCAAAGACAACCAAAGCCTTACCCTTAACCACAAACAAGGCCGGTTGAACGCCTTTGGTACCTTTAGCCGTAACGATAATAAGAACGCGCGTTTAATGAGCATAGTGCGTGTGGTGGATAGCGTAGGTAAGCGCACTTACTTTGACCAGACCACCGCTATGACCCAATCTAACCATAACAACAGCTATCGCTTTGGGGCGGATTATGACCTGACCAGTCGCCACACCATCGGTTTTATTGTGAATGGCAACTGGGGGAGGTATAACCAAAACACACCTACCGTTAACCGCTTGGGCAGTGCGCCGGGTGTTTTCAACTCATACGTGAACAGTTTGGCCGATATCCGCCAGACCAATAAAAACTTTGCGGCTAATATTAACGACAGGATACAGCTGGATACTTTAGGCCGCGCACTGAGCTTTGACCTGGATTATTCTAAATTCGTTAACACATCCGATGCAGATTACCAAACCCTCACTTTTTTGGCTAACGGTCAGCAACAGATACCACCGATACTTTTGCGCAACCAAACCCCGTCGGATATCGACATCCGCACGGCAAAGGTTGATTATACCCACCCGCTTAGCAAAAGTTTGAAACTGGAGTTAGGCGCTAAATTCAGTAACGTAAAGACCGACAATGAATTGAATGCCCAGATCCGCAACAACACCGGCAACTTTGTGAACGATACCACCCGCACCAATCACTTTGTTTATCAGGAAAGAATTGACGCGGGGTACGTTAACCTGGGTAAAACCTATACCAATACATCCGTTCAGGTGGGGTTACGGGCCGAGTACACTTCATCGGTAGGTGATCTGATCACTACCGGTCAGGTGGTTCCGCGTCATTACCTTAACTTTTTCCCAAGTGTGTTTATCAACCACAAGGTGTCGCCTAAAGACCAGTTGGGTTTATCATATAGTCGCCGCATAGACAGGCCTACTTATGGCAACCTTAACCCGTTCATCTTTTATCTGGATCAGTACACCTATCAGCAGGGTAACGCCTTCCTGAGGCCGCAATACACTAATGCTTTTGAGTTGAACTACACCTGGAACAGCACCATCAACGTGGCTTTAGGCTACAGCCATACCAGCGATGTGATCACCCAGATCATCCTCACAGACCCTATAACCAAGGCCAGTTTCCAAACGGATCTGAACTTGAACGTGCAGGACTCTTACAGTGTTAACTTTAATTCGCCCTTCACTATCACCAAATGGTGGACCGGTAATGCCAACATCAACAGCTTTTACCTCAATAACAAAAGCAAGGACCTGTTAGGCGCCAACCTTAATTCGGGCCAGCTGGCTTATCAGGCCAAGATATCGCAAAACCTTACCTTCATTAAAGGTTACCGGATAGAGCTGATGTCGCAATACCGCTCGCCTTTAAAGACCGGCATTTACGATATATTGTCGCAGTATTCGACTGATGCTGGCGTTAGTCACACCTTCGCCAACAAAAAAGCGACCATCAAATTTTCGGTAAGCGACGTATTCAATACCCGTCGTAACAACATCAACAGTATGTATCAGTCGGTTAACCTACAGATCCGCCAGGTTAACGAGAGCCGCGTAAGCCGACTGACCTTCATCTACAACTTTGGCAACAGCAAGATCAAAGCCCGCCAGCGCCAAACCGGTGCCGACGACGAAAAGAACCGCGCAAGCGGGGGGAATTGAGTTGGCAGTTTGCAGTTTGACATTAAAGGCGATGGTGATCATCGCCTTTAACTTTTTATCCCTCCTTGGGGAGAGTGCGGTGACAATGAGCGGGAGCAGGAAGGGGTTAGCCGCTATGCATGGCAGCTAACCCCTCCCTGCCATTTCACACAGATCCCGGTCACCCGTCCCCAGGGAGGGACAAAAAAAGCCATTATAGCGCCCTACAACCCGAACCGCTCCGCCACACGGATCAGCTCGCGGATATTTTTTGTAGCCAGTTTTTTGTTGATGTTCCTTCGGTGTGTCTCTACCGTATATTGCGCCAGGAACAGCGCCTCTGAAATATAAACGTTAGTATGGCCTTTAGCGATCAGGCCCAAAACTTGTTTCTCGCGTTTGGTGAGCGTACTGAAACGCTGGAACAATGGGATATCTATCGGCTCGGTATCCAACGCCTTGTTGATGCGATTAAGGGTATAATTAGCCTGGTCGGTAGCCACGCTCATTAATACGACATGCCCGGGATGGTTCTCCATCAATTTGCCCGAAAGTTGGAAATGGCTCCAGTCGTGCGTACTGTTCGGGCGTACTTTTTGGTAAAAGGCAACTACCTCGCTTTTATCATCGCGCTGGGCTATGTCGGCAAAACGGCCGGCTATCCAGGCCATCTCGTCGGCGCAGAATATCTCTTCGCTAAAATATTCGGCGCCCATACCGGTAAGTTCTTCCTGGGTACGGCGCAAGTGCTGAAGGCCGGTCTGGTTCATATAGGTATTTTCCAGTTTACCCATATCGTTCACCAGCAATACCCCGGGCAAAATGTCGGCAACAGCCTTCAGCATTCCCATGGTATTGGCAAAGGACTTATCCAAGGTGTAAAGCTGCGACTGCAACACTACTTCCTGCTCGGCAGCACTGTAAACTTTCATCTAAATTAATTCAGGTATGGTCTATAATACGGCACTGTATCACTACAGGGCATGTTTAGGCCGCCCTAAATTAATCAAAATACCAACATGTTGGTATTTTGCAGATGACTTTTCCACACTACTTTCGTTTAATTTATCTTTATAAGAAAATGAGGGCATTGCGAGGTCTTTATTTGATAACGATAGACCTACAATACCTAAGAAATACAGTACGAAGGTTGATTTCCTTACCACCATTGAGGACCAATATAAACCGAACTTATTAAAGGCTGGGGGCTTTCAACCTAAACCTTTATTACGCTTTAATGAGTTTTAAATTAGTAATAGTTTGTGTAGTGGCGGCCATCGGAGTAGTTTCCCGATGGCCTTTTTGTTTGCCTACCGACAAAAAACCTTATAGATGGCATCGGCCTACTGCAAACTCTTAACTGTAAACTTCCCCTAATTCCCCACCATGAACACCGCGTTGCTGAACAGCAGTTTACCATTCTCCCAAAACTGGCGGAACAGCGGATCATCTACCATGTACACTACCGAACCGCGGCCCATGTTCTGTACGCCAAGCAGCATGCCGTCAACGATCTTCTCTTTACTTTTTTGGCCGACGAAACCTGCCACGTAACCATCTTTTTTGATAGAGCCAACGTTCCAACCGTTATCGCCCAGTAATTCATAAACCGTATCGTCCAGCTTAAGGGTATAATAATAATTGGGGAAACCAAAGCCCAGCGGGTGGGTGTTATCGATCTTGATCTTATAAATAGCGCCCGGCACCGATGACCGTAACGACTCGTGACTGCGGTCGCCATAAATCCGTACTTCCTGCACTTTCTTTTTCTCGCCGTCCTTTTCTTCTTTCTTGTCTTTCAGTTTGGCTGCAAAACCTTTCTTTTCATCCAGTGATCCAATGGCATCACCCATCACGATCAGTTTACCGCCATCGCGCACCCAGCCGGCCAGCTTATCTGATTGCAGGTCGTTATAACCACCATCAGGAACGATCAATACGTCAAAATCAGACAAGCGCACCCTGCCCATATCCTGGTAGCGCACCAGCGTTACGGGATAACCCAATTGCTGCTCAAAAAAGTGCCAGATCTGACCCATACTGCCCGATGATGTACCATCGTTGGTAAGCAGCATTACTTGCGGTTTTTTGATGAAGTGGACCTCTTTAGAGCCAATATCTGCGCCCTTATCTACAAATCCCGAACTCAGCGGCACCAGTCTGCGACCGTAGCGGTTGGCTGCCTCTACGATCAGCTTATCAAAATCGGCACGGTTATTACCCGCCTTAGTGATGATGAGCGAACCCGCCGCGAATTTCTTGCCGCCCGTTTCAAACTCATTTTCGGCATAGCGCACTTTGATGTTGTTCTTTAACAACGCCGCCAGAAATTTCACATCCTCTACCGACTGCCAGCCGCCAACATAAGCGTAAGCCTTGGTGGCGTTCATTGGCGCATCGGTGGTATGGGTATAGTTCGATTCTGTCCCTTTCAGCGATTCCTTTACACCGTAGGCCTTCAATCCATAGGCGAACGGTAACGACCAAGCCGTAATATCGTAAGTATTAGAGTCGGCCACAAAGGTTTTAGGCTCGAATAGCACATTCAACAATACCGACCGTGGCTGATAGGTATTGATCACCATATCATCGCCGGTGATACTCAGTGCCTCGCTCTTAGTGGTAAAGTAATTGTAGGCTGACGGGACGCTCTTGCTTAACCCGAACGCGTATTGGATGCCGTTCCTGTCCAGCAGCTTGGCCAGGGCGGCTACCTTGTCTTTGTTATCGTTCTTTACGATGTAGGTCTTGTATTCGCCGTTAGGGTTGGTACGGCTATCGTCGAAGAACTTTTTATACTCTGCCAATACTTTAGTAGCATGTTTAGATGCGGTCTCTACCGTACTTAAACTATTGCTATGATGGTGGGAAATACGGTCTTCCAGCGTCAATGTATCGCCGCTACGGGTCTGTATCGCTAAACCTCCGCCAATGCCTCCCTGCTCGTACGTCATGCCGATAGAGCCATTATAAAGTGGGTAAGTATCGCCGTACGATGGATAAAGCAGATCAAACTCCTCACGGGTAAAATACATCCAGCCCTGCTCGTCAAAATATTTAGCGTTGTTCTTACCGATGGTGGTCTGGAACTCGCGCTGCCACGGGGTGATCACCTTATGGAAAGGCTCGGCCGCCGGGGCAAAGTAGTACGGACTATTGTAACCCTGCTCGTGGAAATCGACGTGGATCTGCGGCAGCCATTGGTTGTACAACCCTACCCTTGCCTGAGATTCTTTTTGTACCTGCCAGGCCCAATCGCGGTTAAGGTCAAAATAATAGTGGTTCACCCGGCCGCCCGGCCATGGTTCGGTATGCTCACGGGCCGATGGGTTCGGATCCGGCACGGCACTGCTTACCTGGTTAAAATAATTCACGTAGCGGTCGCGGCCATCGGGGTTTAAACATGGATCGATCGCAATGATCGTATTGGCCAACCATGCTTTAGTTCGGGTGTTGGATGGGTCTACCAGATCAAACAAAGTTTGCATAGCTGCCTCGCTTGATGAAGGTTCGTTACCGTGCACGTTATAGCTTAACCAAACAATTACCGGCGGGTTGCTTATGGCGGCGCTTTTCTCCAGCCCGGTCAGTGACAGGTTGTATTTGCGGATAGCATCCAAACGTTCGATATTTTCGGCCGTGCCAACAAATGCGGCCAGCAACGGGCGCCCCTCGTTAGTGGTGCCGTATTGCAGCAGCTTTACATTCTTAGAATTTTGCGCAACCTGCGTAAAATACTCGGCAATGCGCGAGTGAAAGGTAAAATGCGTACCCAATTTATAGCCTAAAAAGTCAGACGGCGACTGCAAGGCTTGAGCCATCGCGCCAACCGAACAGATGATCAATAGTAACAGGGGAAGTAATTTTTTCATCATAACGTGATGGCTAATATAAATATCCGGATGCGGAAAGTGAAACCGGAAAGGTTTTTATACGGGGAGAGCGAGCTACAGGTTTGTGTTGAGCAATGCCGGCGATCTAACCACAAAGGACACAAAGACTTGCATTAGCTATGAACACAAAGGCTTCCTTCTTTGTGGGCTTTGTGGTTAATTTTCATCATCATTTAAAATCAGGGCCATAACCGCTAAAGCTTGCTCTTTTGTTACCGTTGGAAAGTCTTCTAAAAACTCATCTAAAGGAACGCCTGCATGGAGATGGTCCAATAACGACTCGACAGGGACACGGGTTCCTGTGAACACGGGCTGCCCGCCTAAGATGTCCGCATCGATAGTTACAAATTTCTCGTTATAACTCATAATATCAACTGTTATCATTAGCCACTTCGATGCTTGTCACCAAACCATTGACGTTATAAGTAAATGCAACCCAAGCGTCAGCATCCTTAATGCCTAACCTGATAAAGTTATCGCGCTTGCTTTTGAACGACAGAGGAAAAAGCGCTTTTAATTTGGCAATGTTATCACCTACTTTAAAAGTTTGCCCGCCGATCATAAATCGGAAAAAGGGACTTTTCACTGTTATCAATTCGCATTTTTTATCATGAAAAAAAACTTGCAGGCCTTTGTATCGGTAATAGTCAGATGTACCACCCAAAACCTCGTCGGCCACGGTAACTATTTGGGCTTTTCCAAAAGCTTTTTGCAGGTCGTCAGGTGTGCCCAATCCAAAGCTTCCACCCGAAGCATTGGTAACTTTGATAGACTTGCCATCGACCATGTTTTCCTCTGGCATTTGAGGCGTCTGTAAATTGAAAACAAAAAGCAGTATAGCGAATAATTTGGTCATATTGATGTTTTGAATAGGTTTTAATTAATAATCAGGCATATAGGGCAACGCCAAAATAAACAAACTCCAACGGCTCGTTGTGGTCGTTGATCAGCTCGTGCTCTGTACCGGCCGGTATACGCACAAAGGTCGTCGGCAGCAGGTCGATCAGTTCATCAGCGATGTGATAAATTCCCTTTCCTTTAATGAAAAAGAAATACTCGTCCATAGTAGCATGGCTGTGCCTGCCCGATCGGTCGCCTTTGCTCATTACGCCGTAAGCAAATTGCGTAAGTGCCGAATCGGTATCGGAGTTTTTGGTAAAAACTTGTTTCATGCCGCGGGCATGCGCGTTTGGCTCGGCGGCAATATGCGCAAGTAATTGATGGAAGAGACCTTGGTCAGCGTTCATAAAAGCAATTTTCAGGATGGCTCTAAGATAGGATTAAAACAAATAGGCTAAAATGGAGCAGTGATGATCGATCGGTTTTGGTTTCTGTAAAGATACAAAACATTTTTGATAAATGCTAAAAATATTTGCTATTTTTCAGCGAAAATTTTCTGTACATCTAAGCCCCGCTATGACACCTCTTAAGGCCCTTCAGCAATACTTTGGATACGACCAGTTCCGCCATCAGCAAGAGGCCATCATTCGCCGGTTGCTCGACGGTGGCGATGCTATGGTGCTGATGCCGACCGGTGGCGGCAAATCTATCTGCTATCAGTTGCCGGCCGTCTTGATGGACGGTTTGACCATCGTCATATCGCCCCTGATCGCCTTGATGAAAGACCAGGTAGACGCGCTGAACGTGAACGGTATCCCGGCCGCGTACCTCAATTCAACCCAAAGCAACGGCGAGCAGACCGATATCGTCAACCGCCTGAAAGTCGGGCAGATCAAATTACTTTACCTCGCCCCCGAGCGTTTATTCAAAACAGGCAACCGCTTGACCGAGTTTCTGCAGTCGCTCAAAGTATCACTTATCGCTATTGATGAAGCGCATTGTATCTCGCATTGGGGCCACGATTTCCGCCCGGAGTATTTAATGCTGGCCGGGCTGAAGGATGCTTTCCCTAAGATACCCGTTATAGCCCTCACCGCCACTGCTGACCAACTGACCCGCAAGGATATTCTGGAAAAACTGGCCTTGCATGAACCGGCCGAATTTGTATCGTCGTTCAACCGGGCTAATATCAGCTATACTGTTGCGCCTAAAAAGAACAGTTACGACAAGCTGATGACGTTTTTGGATTCGCATAAAGATGATTCGGGGATCATTTACTGCTTGTCGCGGCAATCGACAGAGACTTTGGCCGAACAGTTGAAAGCCGAAGGATTTCTCGCTGAGGCTTACCATGCCGGATTGAGCAATGAGATCAAGGCTAAAAATCAGGAAGCCTTTGTGCGCGACGAGGTAAAGATCGTAGTGGCTACCATCGCCTTTGGTATGGGTATCAATAAATCCAACGTGCGCTGGGTGGTGCACTACGATCTGCCGAAGAACATCGAAGGGTACTATCAGGAGACCGGCCGTGCGGGGAGGGATGGATTACCGTCAGAGGCATTGCTATTCTTCTCTGCCGGGGATGCCAACAAGCTACAACGCTTTGCCCAGGTAGAGGATAACCCCGAGCAGACGGCCATCATGCTTAAAAAGCTGAACGACATGGTGCGCTATTGCCAATTGACCACCTGTCGCCGCCAATACCTGCTTAATTATTTCAATGAGCCGTTCCCCGACCGCTGCGGCAGTTGCGATGTGTGTTTGACCGAGCGCGAAACTTTTGATGGTACGCTCATCGCCCAAAAAGCGCTCTCTGCCGTAACCCGCGTAAAAGAGCGATTTGGGGCCGGCTATGTGATAGACCTGCTACGCGGCGCCAATAACGCCAAGATGTTCGAAGAACATAAACAGCTAAAAACCTACGGTGCAGGTGCCGACATCAGCAAAGCCGATTGGCAACGCTACCTGCGCGAACTGATATCATTAGGCTTTCTGAAAACATCCGACGGCATGTACCCCGTGCTGATGCTGACCGAAAAAAGCGAAGCCGTGCTGAAAGGCTGGCAAAAAGTAGAGCTGACCCTATCGGCGGTTACTGAAGAGGCACAGCACGAAACACCACAGCACGAGATGGAACTATTTGATAAACTTAAAGCGCTGCGCGCTGAGATAGCCCGGGACGAGAACGTTCCGCCGTATATTATCCAGTCGGACGCTACGTTGTTGGAGTTGGCCACCTATCTACCGCAAGACCTGGACGAAATGCGCCGCATATCCGGCTTTGGCGATGTAAAGTTGGCCCGCTACGGAGACAGGTTCCTGAAAACGGTGGTGCTATATTGCCAGGCCAAGGGTTTAGCATCCAAGATCAACGCCCGCCCTGCCAAACGTGAGCGGGCGACCGAACGGAAACCCCGTGTACCAACGCTCAACGGCACAAAGCAGGAAAGTTTTAATTTGTACCGCTCGGGCAAGACCATTGAAGAAGTAGCCGCATTGAGGGACCTTTCGCCAACCACTATACAAAGTCACCTTTGTCATTTTATCCAAACGGGAGAGATGAATGTATCTGAGATGGTCGCACCCGAAAAAATGCCGGCCATAAAAGATGCGGTGGAAAGCTATGGCGGCCAAGCACTGTCGCCCTTAAAAGAAGTTTTAGGCGACGACTACAGCTACGGCGAGATCAAAGCCGTGATCGCCTGGATGAACAAGGAGGGGTAGAAATGAAATTGTGTGCCGGGACCCTGGCTTTAAAGTCTCGCTTCCCCGCTTGAGCGGGGTCAGGGGTGTGTCCTCCGTTCGCAAAGTCAAGAAAGGACACCCCTATTAAAGGTTCTGCGTTATGTTCGTTCAATGCATCCCCGCTCAAGCGCTATCGTGTGGACACATCTTTATGGAGACAATAGGCCTCCATTGCATCATTAAAACGACCAAGACCTATCCATAGCGTGGTAATTCCGGGATTTTTATAGCTTTCGTATCCTTT
>NZ_JADFFL010000010.1 GCF_015222005.1 Mucilaginibacter myungsuensis
AGCGATACTTACTTAGATAGTTCCGCTTTAGGGTAAGGTCATTATTAATGTTCCGCATAACGTTTTAGCTTAACTCTTTTTAAGCTAATTCTGTTACCGAATTAGTTAACCTTTACAATTGCGAGGAGCGGAAGGGGAGGCCTGTGTTAAGGGGCGACGCGGCAATCTGATAGGCAGATCCTCGTTGCTTGTCCTCTGAGATCGCCGCGTCGCCCCAAACGCTTCAGCCCTCACCGTCGCTCCTTACAGCAATGGCAAATATTTACTTATTTCGCGCCGTCCGGTTTAAAATCCAGCGATACCGAATTCATGCAATAACGTTTATAAGTCGGTGCCGGGCCATCGTCAAAGATGTGGCCTAAGTGGGCATCGCAACGGCCGCATAAAACTTCTACGCGCTCCATGCCAACAGAACTATCCGACTTATAGGTTACCGCGTTCTTCCGCTCGGCCTGGAAAAAGCTTGGCCAGCCACATTCGCTGGCAAATTTGGCCGTGCTGCGGAATAGCAGGTTACCACAAGCGGCGCAATAGTACGTACCCTTGGCCTCGGCATTCCAATATTTGCCGGTGAAGGCACGCTCGGTTGCGGCCTCGCGGGCGGTGGCATACAGAGCCGGTGATAATACCTTTTTCCACTCGGCGTTGCTAACGTTCAGCTTTTTGGTGTCGGTGTTAGAATAGTAAGGGTTCTTTTCGTGTCCCTTGTCTGTTTTTATATTTTGTGCCTGTGTGCATGAGGTTATCCCCGCCAGCAGCGCGATCATTGCTATTAATGCTCTCATTTTTTTATCTTGTCTTTAAATACCTTTTTAAACTTTTCCAGTTCGGGTTGTATCACATATTTGCAATAGCCCTGGTTGGGGTTCAGTTTGTAATAGTTCTGATGGTAATTTTCGGCCTTGTAAAAAGGCGCGGCGGCGTTCACCTGAGTTACGATCTTGCTGTGGTAAGCTTTCTCCTGATTGAGTTTGGCAATATAATACTCGGCCTTTTGCTTTTGCTCGGCATTGTTATAAAATATGGCCGAACGGTATTGCGTGCCCACATCATTACCCTGGCGGTTCAGTTGCGTAGGATCGTGCGCGGTAAAGAAAGCCGCCAACAATTCATCATAACTGATCACCGACGGATCGTAAACAATGTTACAAGCCTCGGCATGGCCGGTGTTGCCGGTGCAAACATCATCATAACTTGGGTTGGCCACCTTACCACCGGTATAACCTGATGTAACCGACTTCACCCCATCCAGTTGCTGGAATTTGGCTTCGGTACACCAAAAGCACCCAGTCGCGAATGTGGCGGTCTCCAGCTTTTTGTTCTTAGGGTCGGCTTTTTTGCCGGTCATTTCTTTAAAACTGCTGCTATTACTGATGTCTTGATGAGGCTCCTGTGCGCAAGCGGTACCTAAGCCTACCATGGCAAAAAACACCATTAAATAAAAAAAATGCTTTCTCATATTTTGGTATAAAGGGGCCGCTGATAATGGGTTTATCACCCGCGGTCATGTTTATAAACGAAAAAAATGCCTCCGACAGATGTCTGGGCTTGGAAACATGATAGATGGCTGACAATGGGTGTCGCATTTGTCTCCAAGCTAAATCCCTCCTTGGGGAGGGGTGCGGTCGGTATGAGCGCAAATGCAGGGAGGGGTTAGCCATCAATGCATTGTGGTTAAACCCCTCCCTGCCACTTCACAGGCCTTCGCGCCCCTCCCCAAGGAGGGACTTTGCAAAAACTATAAACTTATCTTATAAGCCACTCTCACCCCCGTCTGCGTTAGCAAACTTTTTGACCATTGCTCGTAGCGCACACCAAGGTCTATATTTTGCTTTTCGGACAGTTTGAATAAAAACCCGGGACCAAAAGCAAAAATGAACGGGTTGCCTTTAGGGTTTACCGAGTTGCGCACCTCTAAAGCAGTACCCAGTTCACCCAATAGGTAAAGGCCCGGACCAGCCTTGTAGAACGCGCCCACCTTGATCGGAACGTATTCGGCATTGGGTTGCGAGCCGGCAATGCCGTTCCACGCGCTTTTAAATTTCAGGTAGGTATATCCGGCAGATACCGACGCATACCAATCGTTCTTAACAGGTATCTCGCCCCGTACAGACGCGCCGTAACCTATACTGAAAACACTACGGGCGGGGATCACAAATTCGGGACCGGCGCTGAACGAGGCTTTCTTCACCTCATCAGGCGGCGTTTGAAATTGCGCTTTAGCGGTGAAGCAAGCCCCTAATATCAAAACCGACAACAATAATTTCTTCATCTGCCTACAGGTTAAATTTATAAGCAACGCGCAAGCCTAAAAAGCTCAGGGTCGAACCATCTTTGGCCCAACCCTCGTAACGCAGGCCAAGGTCAATAGCCTCGCCGTTTTTTAACGGGAACAGGTAACCAACTCCCGGACCAAAAGCAAAAGCAGTACCCGTATCGGGATAGATCTCGCCGGCCACGCCCTTGCCCGACTTAGTGCCAAAAGAAGCACCTAACTGGCCTTCGCCATAAAACCGCGGGCAGAAAAAATAACGCAGACCTACTTGCAGTGGTACAAAGGTCGCCGCGGTTTCGTTATCACCATTCACTTCGTGAGCGAATTTCAATTCGTCGTTATAAAAGAAACGGGTAAAGCCCGCGCTTGCGGTCAGTTTTAACGCATTAGCCAGAGGAAATTCAGCTTTCAAGTTCAGACCGGCACCAAAGGAATAGTCAGCATTGAGCGGCAAGTTGCCATCGGCACCGAGGTTTATTTTAACGCCATCGGCTTTTTGCGCCATTGCGCCAAAAGTTATACCGGCCAATAAAAGGATCAGGGTAAAAATTTTCTTCATTGTTTTTTTAGGGATATGTATGGTTAACGCAAATTTACAAAATATGGTACGTTACCAATTAGCTATTTGTTACGCTGATAAAGATCTGTTCTAACGTTTTTCCGCCGTGTGCATCGGTCAGGCCTTTCAGCGTATCGTTAGCTACGATGCGCCCTTTGCTGATGATGACCACATGATCGCAAACGGCCTCCACCTCCTGCATAATGTGTGTGCTGAGGATGATGGTCTTTGTCTGCCCCAGATCGCGGATCAATTGGCGGATGCCGATGAGTTGGTTCGGGTCAAGTCCTGATGTTGGTTCGTCCAGCACCAGTACTTCCGGATCGTGCAGGATGGCCTGCGCTAAACCTACCCGTTGGCGGTACCCACGCGATAACTGACCGATCTTTTTATGCTGCTCGGGTGTTAGGCCCGTTAGTTCGATCACTTCCTGTATCCTGGCTTGCGGATCTTTCATGCCGTGTACACCGGCAATAAAGGCCAACGATTCTTTCACGTACATATCCTGATAAAGCGGATTATTCTCGGGCAGGTAACCAATGCGGCTACGCACCTCCAGCGACTTGCTATTCACATCAAACCCGGCCACCTCGGCCGTTCCCGATGTTTGGGGCAGGTAGCCCGTCAGTATCTTCATGGTGGTTGATTTACCCGCGCCATTGGGCCCTAAAAAACCCAACACACCCTTGCCTGCACTAAAACTAATGCCGTCGACCGCCTTTTGTGCGCCGTAAACCTTGGTAAGATCGGTAACCTGGATACTCATGGCGGTAAAGGTAATTTTTAGACGTGAGATGTGAGATATGAGATGTGAGAAAAGTCGGGAGTCGAAAGTCCAAAGTCAAAACGCAGCGGCCAGGCAAAGAAACAAGGAGCCTAATTCTGAAAATTCATTAATTCAACAAATTCCGGTTCAGACAAAAGACCTTTGAACGTAAACCCGGTAGTAGCGGAAACCCCACAGCGGGCGCGGGCCTAAGCTACGGACGAGCGAGGAGTTGCAGCGGATGACGGGGCTACCGGGGCCATGAATGATGGAACGTTCGTTTACAAAAATTGACACGAATTACCTTACGTTCGGCGACAATTTAAACGAATTACACTAATTCCAATTCTAAAAATTCGTGTAATTCGTCCTCATTCAATAAAATTAGTGCATGTTCACTTTCTACCCTTCTTCAACCCCTCCACCGCCAATGCCGCAATATCACGGGTTAACTGCGTGGGCGAATGGCAATCGCAATTACTCAGTCCTAATACATAGATATCGCCCTCGGGTATGTACACGCCCATGGTTTTAAAGCCAAAAATGCTGCCGCCGTGTTCGCGGGTGGCTGTGCCATTAATATCTTTCAGGTGCCAGCCGTAGCCGTAGGTGAATTCTTTGCCATCGTTGGTGTGATACTTGGTGAACGCCTTTTTGGTTTCGACGGCGTTGAGCAGGATGTTCTTGTTCAGGGCGTTCTGCCATATCAGCATATCTTGCAGGGTGGATATAAGCGAGCCGGACGCGAATGGCACGCTAAAATTGATTTGTGTTTTATTCACATAACCTTCAGCCTTTTTTTGGTAGCCATAAGCGCGATCTTTAATGATTGCGCTATCGCTGGCATAGCGGGAATGGATCATGCCCAGTTTTTGGAAAATGTTCTTGCAGATGAATTCCTCGTAGGTTTGGCCCGATGTCAGCTCGATGATATAGCCCAGCACCATGTAGCCCGAGTTGTTATACTCAAATTTTTCGCCGGGCGGATAGTCGACAGGCTCGTTCTTGAAAAAGTCGACCATCATTTTGGGCGACATTTCATTTTGGGCGATGCTTTGCAGGGACGGCATTTTGGTAAAGTCTTTAATGCCTGATGTGTGGGTGAGCAGGTGATGGATGGTTGTCTTATCACCACCGGGATAGTCGGAGATATATTTTAATACTGGGTCGTTTACTTTCAATTTGCCTTGCTGCTCTAACATCAGTATGGCCACGGCGGTGAACTGCTTGGTCATGGAGCCGAGTTGGAATACGTTATCTGCCACCATATCCGTCCCCAATTCAATATTCGCCTTCCCTACCGCGCGCTGATAGATAGGCTTACCATGCTGCGCGATCAGGAATACCCCGCCCGGGCCGTTAAGGTCGTCAAATTCTTTATTGATCAGGCTATCGATTTTACGTTGCGGGATCTGGGCGTAGGTAAATAATACAAATAGCGTAAGGCATAAGGCGATGGAAAGGAACGGACGGATAAAGGGCATCATAATTTTGTTTTGACAGTTGAGACGCGGGTAGTGGAGAAGAGGTTACAGGTACGGGACAAAGCAAAAGATCAATGCACGAATGAAAAAAATTGGCGCGAATTGCCTTATACGGGGCAACAATTTATACGAATTACACGAATCCTATTTCTAAAAATTCGTGTAATTCGTCCTCATTCGAAAGAATTTGTGCCTATTCACATTAAACCATTATCTTGCAATATCAACACCAAACAATTAACCACCAATGGATTGCCAAACCTGCGGCAGCACCCGCAACGAGAAATATTGCCCGGCCTGCGGCGAAAAGACCTTTGAACCGCATCAGCTATCCTTAAAGGAATTTGTGGAAGAACTTTTCGAAGGATTCTCTCATTTCGATACCAAATTTATCCGCACTATTAAAACGCTGATCTTTAAGCCCGGACAGTTAAGTTTGGAGTTTTGCGCGGGAAAGCGGGTAAACCACATGAAACCGATCCAGTTGTTTTTGGTGGTCAACCTGATATTTTTTATCGCGGCGCTGCATAACCTGTATAGTTTGGAGCTCTATAACTACATTAACTTTAAACCGTTCATAACTTTTAACACTAAGCAGATCATTAACGATGTGCTGGCGAAGGAGCATACCACGCTGGCTGAATACACGGCTGTGTTTAACGAGAAAATGAAGAGTTCGTCAAAGGCTTTCATCTTCGCGTTCATCCCGGTTTATGGCGTGTTCTTCGCGTTGTTCTTTTTTTGGAAGAAGAAGTATTTTGTAGAGCATCTGGTGTTCGCGACGCATTTTATGTCGTTTGTGCTGGTGATGTTGTTTTTAGGCGGATACCTGATCATGCTGCCCTACTTTATGATCGTCGGGAAAGAATCGGCCGATTTCGACTTTTTTTACAGTTGGGCCGTGCGGATACTGATAGGCGTGTACGCGGGTTTTGCTATTCACAGGTTTTATCGCACGCCGATATTTTACACGCTCATCATTGCCCTGGTGGTAGGTTATTTCTTCTTTGCGCCTATACAGTATTACCGCATGGGCTTGTTTTATAAGATCACCCATTTTAATCCCTGGGGACATTGATGGGTGTACTAAAGTAAGTTGTACGGGAGGTAAAAGATGTCGGATACCGATGTTCACGGGTCATTTCCGACAAATTGAATTTCCTTAATTTATAACCAATTGATAATTAGATATTTAAAAACAAAATATCCGATCCGTTCACGAGCCCGTGTTCACGGCTAAAATTTTAGATACTGACTATCAGGTAGTTACACACATCGACTACCGTGTGTTCACGCGTGAACAAGAACGCGGTTTGGTGTACTGGCAAGCTACCGTAGTCATTTACTACCAGTTAAGTCGTATTTTCTCACATCTCACATCCCACATCTCACATCTAAAATATACCTTTGCAGTGTTATGAGTACACCAAATACCGACGAGATATTTAAGAATGTAATTGCCCATGCCAAGGAGTATGGCTTTGTTTTCCCAAGCAGCGAGATCTATGATGGCCTGAGTGCCGTTTACGATTACGGCCAAAACGGCGCCGAGCTGAAGAACAACATTAAAACCTACTGGTGGAAAGCCATGGTGCAAATGCACGACAATATCGTGGGTATCGATTCGGCCATCTTTATGCACCCTAAGATCTGGAAAGCAAGTGGCCACGTTGATGGCTTTAGCGATCCGATGATCGATAATAAGGTGACGCAAAAACGCTACCGTGCAGATCAGTTATTAGAGGATAAGATCGCCGCTTACGACGCTGCCGGACAGACCGACCAGGCCGAGTTACTGCAGACCGAGATGGACAACGCTCTAAAAGCCGAGGACCTTCCGCGCTTGCGCGAGCTGATCTTGGAGCACGAGATCAAGGACCCGCTAAGCAAAGACCGCCCGGATTGGACGGACGTTCGTCAGTTCAATTTGATGTTCAGCACGCAGGTAGGTGCGTTGGCCGATGATTCGAGCACGATCTACCTGCGCCCGGAGACCGCTCAAGGTATCTTTGTTAACTTTTTGAACGTGCAAAAGACCGGCCGTATGAAGATACCTTTCGGTATCGCGCAGATCGGTAAGGCGTTCCGTAACGAGGTGATCGCGCGTCAGTTCATTATCCGCATGCGCGAATTTGAGCAGATGGAGATGCAATTCTTTGTTCGCCCCGGCACACAGAAAGAGTGGTTCAATAAATGGAAAGAGACCCGCTTGCAATGGCACCTTGCTTTAGGTACCGACGCTGCCAAATACCGTTACCACGAGCATACTAAACTTGCCCACTACGCTGATGCGGCTTATGATATCGAGTTCGATTTCCCGTTCGGTTTTAAAGAAGTAGAAGGTATCCATAGCCGTACCGATTTTGACCTGAGTCAACACCAGGAATTCTCGGGCAAAAAGATGCAGTACTTTGACCCAGAGGTTGACCCGGATACCAACAAGCCATACGGTAACTACGTGCCTTACGTGATCGAGACATCGATCGGCCTGGATCGTATGTTCTTACTGACCATGATCAACGCTTACAAAGAAGAAGATCTGAGCACCGAAGAGAAACAAGATAGTCGCACGGTATTACGTTTGCACCCTTGCTTAGCCCCGGTAAAAGCTGCCATCTTCCCGCTGACCAAGAAAGATGGTCTGCCGGAGAAAGCGCGCGAGATCATGGATACTTTGAAACTTGATTTCAATATCCAATACGAAGAGAAGGACGCCATTGGCAAACGTTATCGCCGTCAGGATGCCATCGGTACACCGTTCTGTATCACTGTTGACCACCAAACTTTAGAGGATAACACCGTGACCATCCGTCATCGCGATAGCATGGCGCAAGAGCGTGTTGCTGCTGATCAGCTGGACAAGATCATTGGTGATCTGGTGAGCTGGAAGAATGTGCTTTAGCCCCTCGGCCCCCTAAAGGGGTAGCAGGGAACTAAAAATATAGCCTCCGGAATTTCCGGGGGCTTTTTTGTGGAATGATGTCTGTAATATTTATGTTGTTTTGGCACATCAAAAAAGGAACATTATGAGTAAGTTCGCCGTAAAACAACGTTTGGTACGCTAACAAAGTGTACCTTCCCTGATCTGTTATCGCCTAATTAAATTGAAACATCTGCTGATCTTACTTATCACGTTAACCTTTGCAGGCAACGCCCGGGCTAAAGAGCAGGACAGCAAGGCGGACAGCATCAAAAGGTTAATAGCTACCGACCTAAAAAGCCCCAAAACCACCGCCAAACCCAATGTTGACCGCCTGAACGAACTGGCCGAAGAATACTACGAATCTTACCCCGACAGCACGTTTAAATATGCCAGCATGGCCATGGCCTTCGGCAGTAGATCGGGCTATGTAAAGGGCGTGGCCGATGGTCTTAACAATGTGGGCATGGTCAATACCTTCAGGGGCGAATACGCTCTATCTACCAGAAATTTCAGTAGAGCTTTGCAATTGCACAGATCGGTGGGCGACCGTTACGGAATGTCTGATGACCAGATCGGACTGGGCCGTGTACAGGACTTTCTGGGTAATTACCCCAAGGCGATCATTTATCTGGATTCGGCATTGGCCATTCGCAAAACCTTAGGTAACGAGGCCGACCTTGCCGATTGTTATAATTACTTAGGCATTACGTACGATAATAAAGGCGAATTTTCTAAAGCGCTTGACTATTACCTTAAGTCGCTGGCCATTTATCTGAAGCATAAAAATGAACTGGCCACGGCCGATAGTTACTGCAACATCGGCATCATCATGCAGCATTTAGAGCTGTATCCCAAAGCGCTCAACTATTTCAACACGGCGTTAAAGATCTGGTTGAAATACAAGGATATGCAAGGCATCAGCACCATCTACCTTAATAATGGCGAGGTGTACATGGCGCAGCGTAAGTTTGCCGAGGCCTTCACATCATTGAATAAAGCATCCAAGATATTTCATGATATGGACGACCGCGAGGGCATCAGTCTGGCTTATTACGATCTTGGGCTGTGCTACCATCATACCGACAGAAGGGATAGCGCATTGAAATATCTGAACCTGTCGCTTGCCACAGCCGCTGCTGATAAGATCCCTTATAATAAAACACATGCTTATCTTGGTTTGGCTACGGTGTACAATTCTACTCGCGATCATACTAACGCCCTCGCCTACGCCAGCCTGGCCAAAAATACCGCCGATGGCTTAGGCAACGCCGACTTGAGGGCCGATGCCGCTTTGCAACTAAGCCAGGCACTTGCCGCTTCGGGGAAATTTGAACAGGCTTACCGCGAACAACGCTTATATAGCACTTTACAGGATAGCGTGAATCATACCGAGATACTGCAACGTTTAGCCGCTTACGATCTGGAAAGCGCCTTTGCTAAAGATCAGTTAGCCTACAAACGGCAGAACGAAGCACAAATAAAAGCCTACCAGCAGGCCATCCGTGATCAGCGGAATATGATCATCTTTTACGCCGTTGTTGCTCTGCTCACCGCAGCTATCGCTTTGGTCTATTACAAGGGAAAACGCAAGCAGACCCTCATTAACCGCGAACTGACCCAAAAGAACACCGAGATCATTGCCCAAAAGAACAGTTTGGACGAGCACAGCCATAAACTGAACGATCTTAACCATTTAAAAGATAGGTTGATAGCCGTATTGGCCCACGACCTCCGCGCTCCGTTAAGCACCCTGAGGGGACTGTTCGGGTTGATGGCCGATCAAGATCTCACTCCCGAAGAATTTGCCGAGATGGCACCCAAGGTATTCAGCAGGTTAGAGAATACTTCCGATTTTTTAGATACGCTGCTATTCTGGATCAATAGCCAGGTTGATGGTACTAATAATGTCACCAGCTTTAGTTTGTACGATATGGTAGAAAATGAGTTATCTATCTTGGAAGTGCAATTGCAGCAGAAACAATTGACCGTTATTAACACCGTTGGTAAAGACGACTACGTAATAGCCGACCCTAATTCGATCCGGATAGTGGTGCATAATTTTCTGACGAATGCTATTAAATTCTCACCGGTCGGCGGCGAAGTCGGGATCAGTGCCTACAACGGTGTGGACGGTAAGCAAATCTTTAAGATATCCGACCGCGGAGTTGGTATTTTGCCACACCAATTGTCGGCGTTATTCAAAAGCAAGGTGAACAGCACACCAGGCACCAACAACGAGTTAGGCACAGGAATGGGTCTATTATTCTGTAAAGATCTGATCGAAAACTCTAACGGGAAGATCTGGGCCGAAAGCGAACCGGGCAAAGGTGCTGATCTTTATTTTTCGTTGCCTGTTGGCGATGCAACATCGCGCTAAAACCATTCCCGCACATTGCAGGTTATGTAGACATGACAAAGCCAGCAAACACCTCGGATAAACCATCTCCATCAGATACCCCTACCGACCGCCCTAACGATCAAGGCGACGAAGCTGTTGTGAAAAAAGAGGATAAACAATACAACGCCGACCAGCCCAAGCAAGAAAACATCGCCAAAAAACGCGAACGCGAGGAGCAACCTGTCGAGCCGGTAAAAACGGCGCCTGAGTCTTAAGTCAGGAGTCGAAAGTCCAAAGTCCAAAGTCCAAAGTCAGGAGATCAAAGTCTTAAGTCTCTTAAGATATTGGACAAAGACCAACTTTCTAAGTCGTGGATCGAAAATTTTTGACTTCTGACTTAGAACTTAAGACTTTTGATTTAACGAGAAATTCCTGCTGAGTTAAATTGCAGGTCGTAAAGTTTGCGGTAGTAGCCATTCTCGATACGCAGCAGTTCCTGATGTGTGCCTGATTCCATGATCTCGCCGTGGTCGAGCACGATAATGCGGTCCGCTTTTTGGATGGTGGATAGGCGGTGAGCGATCACAATGGCTGTGCGGCCTTCCATTAGTTTGTCTATGGCGGCTTGGATCAAAAGTTCTGTCTCGGTATCTACCGATGATGTCGCTTCGTCTAATACCAATATGGCAGGGTCGTAGACCATAGCGCGGATAAAAGATATCAGTTGCGCTTGTCCGGCAGATAGCGTTGCGCCGCGTTCCATTACATTATAATCATAACCGCCCGGTAAACGCATAATAAAATCATGTGCACCTACATCTTTGGCGGCAGCAACGATCTGTTCGCGGGTGATGTTGGGGTTATTCAGACTGATATTATTGGCAATGGTATCCGAGAACAAGAAAACATCCTGTATTACCGTCGCAATGCGCGAACGGAGGTACCCAACTTCGTAATCATCAATATTTGTTCCGTCGACAGTGATCTCACCCTTACCTATTTCATAAAAACGGTTGAGGATATTAATGGTAGATGATTTACCTGCACCGGTAGCACCCACAAGGGCCAAGGTCTCGCCGGGTTTAATGTGGAAGTTGATGTTCTTTAATACCCAATTCTCATCATTATAGGCAAACCAAACATCTTTAAATTGAATGTCACCTTTGATAGGGGTTGTGTAATTACCATTGTTTGGAGCAATGTCGTCGGTATCCAACACCTTAAATATCCTATCGGCACCTACCATACCCATTTGCAGAGTATTGAATTTATCGGCCAGTTGGCGGATGGGGCGGAACAGCAAGTTGAGCAGGGTAATGAACATCAGCACCGTGCCGGCCGTGATCCCTTTAGGGTTAGCGCTGATCTGCGATAGTTGCTCGTCGGACAGGATGCGCTTGCAACCATACCAAACCAGCAGACCGATGCAGACAGAGAACAAGATCTCCACCACCGGGAAAAAGATGGAGTAATACCAGTTGCTGCGGATGTTAGCGTCGCGGTATTTGGCATTCACATTATTGAATTTGCGCATCTCCTGATCTTCGCGGGCAAAGTATTGGATGATGCTGATGCCCGAGATATGTTCGGCCAAAAAGGTATTTAGCTGGGCTACATGGGTTCGCACATCCTGAAAAGAAGATTTTATAGCCTCCTTAAAAATATAGGTCGACGCGAACAATAGTGGCATCGGGATCAGTGTGATCAATGCCAGTTTCCAATCCTCGGCCAGCATACAGATAATAATGGCCACCACCAGTAGCATATCACCTATGATGGATATTAAACCTTCCGAGAAGATATCTGCAATAGTCTCCAGGTCTGATACCGTACGGGTGATCAGCACGCCGATCGGTGTCTTGTCAAAGTATCTTAACCTCAGAGCAGTGATATGGTTAAAGATATCGATACGCAGATCACGGATAACAGATTCACCCAACGAGTTGGTCATAAAGGTTTGAAAATATTGCGCTATGGTCTGTATCACCAATTGCGCTATCATCAGGCAAACGATGAAAACTAGTCCATAGTAATCATTCACCACAATGTGGTTGTCCACCGCACGCTGCATCAGCATGGGCTGGATCAGCGCCAGTACGGCCAACAACACTGTTAAAAAAGCCGAGATAACGAACGTGCGCCTGTACGGCTTCACGTAGTGCATTACCCGCCCTAACAGTTTCCAATCTATCGCTTTACCGGTTACTTCTGCCATTGACCCCTCAGCCCCCTAAAGGGGGAGTTTAAATTTATGCGCAAATTAAAAATTTGCAGTTTTTATTGTTCTTATTGACACCCATACCTTCTGGCCCTCCTTCAGGGGATCAGGGGGACGGATACTTCACCTCCGTCAAATATAGCCCATGCGCCGGTACCGAGGTGCCTGCATTGCCTCTGCTTTTGCTTTCTATAATATCCCGGATCGCCTCCGGCTCAATTTCTTTTTTGCCGATCATCATTAATGTACCAACTATCGCCCGCACCATGTTACGCAGAAAACGATCGGCACTGATATGGAAGATCAGACTACCATCGGCTTGTTCCACCCACTCGGCCCGGCTTACTTTGCAATTGTTGGTAAACACCTGCGTATTCGATTTGCTGAAGCAGCTAAAATCTGTGTACTCCATCAGTATCGCCGCCGCTTGGTTCATCAGAGCCACATCCGGCTTATCGCGCAGCAACCAGGAGAAACCTTCTTTAAAAGGATCTTTTTGAAAATGCACGTGGTATTGATATGATCGCAAGGTAGCGTCGAACCGGGCATGCGCATCAGCTGCAACGGGAATGATACGTTTGATCGCGATATCGCGTGGGAGGAGTGCGTTGAGACCTCTTAAGTCAATAGTCTTAAGTTTCAAGTCCGAAGTCGGTTCATCACCTACCTCTTGGTCAAAATGCGCAAAGAACTCCGTTGCATGCACTCCTGTGTCCGTCCGCCCGCAACCTGTGGTTTCTATAGGTTGGCGTAAGATGGTACCGAGCGCTTTGTTCAGTACTTCCTGTACGGTCACGGCATTGGGTTGTATCTGCCAACCGTGGTAGTTATTGCCGTTGTAGGATAGCTCGATAAAATAGCGCTGATGGTTCACGGGGGCAAAGTTAACATTCTGCCGACTATCGCTTCGCCGTATTTTTGTCAAACTATTCTATATTTGCCCTTACAACACAAACAACAACATCTGCATATGATACAACGCATACAAAGCATTTACCTGCTTGCCGCCTCTTTGGTGATCTTCGCCTTATATTTATTCCCCATTGCCCACGGTATATATATCGACGCGATACCATCGACCATTAAAGTTACCGGCATTTACCAGGACGTTAACGGCGCTCAAAAGTTAACAACTCCATTCACTACTTTATCCATCGTTACGGCGATCGTAGGCTTGATCCCCATAGTATTGATCTTTCTATACAAGAACCGCAAACAGCAGATGACGTTATGCTATATAGCAATGCTTGCCGTGATCGGTTACAGTTTTTGGTTATCGCAAGTAGTTCAACAAGCTACCGGCGGTTTCACTATGACCACCAGTAATTTCGGCATCGGTGTATTTTTGTCGAGCTTAAGCATTGTGCTGATCTTACTTGCGGCCAAGTCCATCCAAAAAGACGAGAAGCTGATCAAGTCGGCCGATAGGTTGAGATAGTCCAAACACCCACGCCTTTCCCTTGTTGCATTATCATGAAGATACTGCTCACAGGCGCTAATGGTTATATTGGGACACGGTTGATACCTGTTTTGCTGGAAAAAGGGCACCAGATCGTTTGCATGGTGCGCGATAAGCGCCGCTTTCGCGAGCAGAGCGACTATGATGGCAAGGTAGAACTGATCACCGGCGATTTACTGAAACCTGAAAGTATTTCCCCAGTTCCTCCTGATATTGAGGTGGCTTATTACCTGGTGCATTCTATGTCGGGCAATAAGGATTTTGATAAACTGGAAGCGTACTCAGCAGAAAACTTTGTTGAAGCTTTGCGACCCACAAATTGCAAACAGGTTGTTTACTTAAGCGGGATCAGCAACGATGAGGGCTTATCCAAACACTTGACCTCGCGCAAGCATGTAGAGGAAGTGCTAAAAAAAGGTAATGCACCTGTAACTGTACTGCGGGCGTCTATCATCATCGGGTCGGGTAGTGCCTCGTTCGAGATCGTTCGCGATCTTACCGAAAAGCTTCCCATCATGATCGTGCCCAAATGGGTAAATACCAAATGCCAACCCATCGGCATTCGCGATGTGCTGGGCTATCTGGAAGGTGCAGCATTGAACGAGAAAACCTTCGGCAAAACTTTTGATATCGGCGGGCCTGATGTGTTATCTTTTAAAGAGCTTTTGTTAGGATACGCCAAGGTGCGTAAATTGAAGCGCCATTTGATACCTGTACCTTTCCTGTCGCCTAAGTTATCATCCTATTGGTTGTACTTCATTACATCTACCAGCTATTCCTTAGCGCAGAGTTTGGTGGACAGTATGAAGAATGAGACCATTATGCGTGATCACAGCATAGACGAAGCCATCCCGCATAAATGCCTGAGCTACGAAGAAGCGCTTAACCTGGCTTTTGTTAAGATCGAACAAAACTCCGTTGTATCAAGCTGGAAGGATGCGCTTAATAGCGGATACCTGGAGTCGGGTTTTATGGATCAGATCAAAGTGCCGCAGCACGGAACTCTGGACTATAAAGTGAAACTTCCGTTCGAGCGCGATACTAACATAGTGGCCGACAATATGTGGGCAGTCGGCGGCGAACGTGGCTGGTACTATTGGGACTGGATATGGAACCTGCGCGGCTGGCTGGATAAGCTTTTTGGTGGTGTAGGTTCACGTCGTGGGCGCACCAGCGGCGTTCGGATATCGGCTGGCGATGTCATCGATTTTTGGCGGGTTTTGCTTGCCGATAAACCCGGTAAACGATTATTGCTTTATGCCGAAATGCGCTTGCCCGGCGAGGCTTGGCTGGAGTTTAAGATCGTAGAAAAAGATGCCAAAAAATATCTGAGCCAGATAGCTACCTTTAGGCCCAGTGGTTTGTGGGGACGTGTTTACTGGTATCTGATGTGGCCTTTCCATTATTTTATTTTTAGGGGTATGGCCCAACAAATGATAGATTACACCGTGCCTAAGCCGATCAAATAACTATCTATGAAAGCAAATAACAAGCATATATTGATCACAGGCGCGTCCGGACTGATCGGCAAGCAACTTACATTGCTTTTGCTGAATGAGGGATATACCGTTAGTCATTTAGCCCGCAAACCGGCTACCGACCGCCACGTAAAAACCTTTGTTTGGGATGTGCCTAATGGGCGTATCGATCCTAATTGCATTAATGGCGTGGATACTATCATTCACCTGGCGGGCGCAGGCGTGGCCGAAAAACGTTGGACCAATGCCCGTAAACAGGAATTGTATAACAGTCGCGTTAAATCCATACAACTCCTCTATAACTTGCTGAAGAATAAAAAGCACCAGGTAAGCAAAGTCATTTCGGCATCGGCCACGGGCTACTACGGCGACCGCGGCGAAGAACTGTTGAACGAAGATAGCGCACCAGGCAACGACTTTTTGGCCAAACTATGCATAGATTGGGAAACAGCGGTAGACGAGGCGAACATCCTCGCTATCCCTACGCTGAAATTCCGCACCGGCATTGTGTTAGATAAAAACGGTGGCGCATTGCCGCAATTGGCAACGCCAATAAAATTGGGGGTTGGTTCGCCGCTTGGCACGGGTAAGCAATATATGCCTTGGATACATCACGAAGATGTGGCCCGGTTATACCTTTACGGGGTACAGAACGAGCCTTTAGATGGTGCGTACAACATGGTAGCGCCTTCCCCGCTCACCAACGCGCAACTGAGCAAAGCGGTAGCTAAACAATTAAAACGACCATTATGGTTACCTAACGTGCCTGCTTTTGTGAT
Organism: Mucilaginibacter myungsuensis; assembly: GCF_015222005.1. Taxonomy (GTDB): domain Bacteria; phylum Bacteroidota; class Bacteroidia; order Sphingobacteriales; family Sphingobacteriaceae; genus Mucilaginibacter; species Mucilaginibacter myungsuensis. Next base: position 16,280 of record NZ_JADFFL010000010.1, read on the forward strand.
CAAACTTTTATTTGGCGAGATGGGAGTAGTAGTTTTGGGCGGCGCAAACGTAAGTGCAAATAAAATAGAACAAGCCGGTTTTCAATTTAAATACCCCGATATTGAAAGCGCTTTGAAAGAGATATATGAGTAACCCCAACCCGATCAGTATTTTTTGGTTCCGGCGCGATCTTAGGCTTGATGATAATGCAGGATTTTACCGCGCGTTAAAGGCAGAACATCCCGTGCTATGTCTGTTCATTTTTGATAAGAATATCCTTGATAAATTGGAAGATAAGGATGATGCCCGTGTAACGTTCATCTACCAAACGATCGAAAACCTGCACGAGCAATTGCACAAACACGGCAGCTCGTTATTGGTGATCTATGATAAAGCCGAGAACGCCTGGAAACAGGTATTGACGGACTACCATGTAACATCGGTATATACCAATCACGATTACGAACCTTACGCTAACAAGCGCGATGAGGCCGTGATAGCAATGCTGGAAAAAAATGATACAGGGTTTTACTCTTTTAAAGACCAGGTGATATTTGAGAAAGATGAGGTGACCAAAGATGATGGCTTGCCTTACACCGTTTATACGCCTTACATGCGTAAATGGTATGCCAAATTAAAGCCTTTCTATCTTAAACCATATCCTAACAGCAAGTACTTTAAAAACCTGTATCAAACCAAACACCTGGCCCTACCATCGTTAAAGGATATGGGCTTTGAAAAAAGCAGCCTTAAGTTACCCGACACCGGATACGAACACGTGATATCAGATTACAAAGAACGGCGCGACTTCCCTGCTGTTGAAGGCACATCGCACATTGGCCTGCACCTGCGTTTTGGGACGGTAAGCGTGCGCGAATTGGCACGTACAGCCCATCGGCATCACGAAAAGACCTGGCTGAATGAGCTGATCTGGCGCGAGTTTTTTATGATGGTGCTTTATCATTTCCCAAAAACGTGTGAGCACGCCTTCCGGCCGGATTATGACAAGATAAAGTGGAATAATAACGAAGAGGAGTTTGAAGCCTGGTGCGAAGGCCGCACCGGCTACCCAATTGTTGACGCTGGTATGCGTGAGCTAAATGCTACCGGCTTTATGCACAACCGTGTGCGTATGATCGTGGCCAGTTTTTTAAGTAAGGATCTGCTGATCGATTGGCGTTGGGGCGAAAATTACTTTGCCCGCAAATTGCTCGATTATGAAATGTCGAGCAATGTAGGTAACTGGCAATGGGCGGCAGGCTGCGGCACCGATGCTGCACCTTATTTCAGGATATTCAACCCCGAATCACAGACCAAAAAGTTCGACCCAAAACTGGAATATATCAAAAAATGGATCCCGGAATATGCCGACTTCAGCAAATATCCAAGACCCATTGTAGAACATTCATTCGCACGTGAGCGTTGCCTTAAAGCTTTTAAAGCCGCTTTGGCAAAGTAGTATTACTTTTATTCTACGAAACTGATCACGTTAATATCGTACCTGATACAGCTTAGCACCGGAACATTCAGGTTTGATGACGTAGCGTATTTATACATCAATCTTGTTGGCATCAACAGCGTTAGTTTAGCCCCCGGCGACGCAAATTGCAAGCCTTCAACAACGCCGCGGCGTGCATCGACAGAAAGATCGAACGGGTAACCCGTCCCGGTCTCATTATTGAATTCGTTACCGGTACGCAAACCATTCAGCAGCGTTTCCGTCCATTGGATATTTACACTCATAAACGGCGTAATGGTCGACCCATTTCCGGGTTGAGTGATCTTGTACCACAAACCCGAATTGGTCTTTTGAAAACCTGTTAAATTATTATTGGCAATGTAGTTCGCTACCACCATGTCATCATACACATCCTGACCGGTAAGTTTTTTACCTGTCGACTGGTCTATTACATTGGTTTCAGCATCATTTATTACATTGATATATAATTCCAGACTTTGGTTACCGGCAACCCTACCCGAACTCTCGGAACTACCCGAACCAAAACCCGACCGGCCATAAGCCAAACGCGATGGTAACAATACGCGAGCTGTAGTGCCTTTATTTTTAAGAATATTCTTAATAGCCGACTGCACCCCATATGGTATATTAGCATATCTTACTTTATCAACGTGGCCTAAAAAGTTATAAATATGATTGATCATCGTATCCTGTTTCAGATACTGACCGTCAAAACTTTTGATAGTAAAAACCAATGATACCATGTCTGGATAGTCTAATACCGCACCGGTACCTTGCTTAATTATCTTATAGTAGATACCGCTGGTATCGCCACCGGTAAGATCCCGGGCGAAGCCGGTAAGGCCATTGCTTTTTATGTAAGCCTGTATCTGCTGCTCATCATAAGCTCTAATGTCGATATCCTTATCAGCATCCTTACGGCACGATGACATCCCTGCAAAAACACCCAGCACTAACAGCGTAAAAAATATTCTCTTCATTTATAAATTAGTTCGTTACCTCAAATAGTTCAATATCAAAATCAAGTATGGCATCGGCCGGCAAATTATACACCGGTTGTTCGTACGGCCCGTATGCATATCTGGATGCAATGATCAGCCTTATTTTTTCGCCTTTTCTTATACCGCCATTCTTATTTAAAAAATAGTACTGCCAGCCTTTTATCATTTCGCCCAGCCTAAACGCAGGGTGAAAATCGCCTGTCTGTACAAAAGCTGTGTTATTACCTAATAACCGCCCGGCATAACCCAGAGTCAATAACGATGATGATGTAATAAGCGCATTAGTGGTACCCGGCGAAGTTCTTACAAACCAAATACCGGTGGTATCGGCGTTGCCACGCATTACCTTGGTCGCCACCAAATTGTTAGCGTCAATATATTCCTGTATGCGCCTATCGTCTATCGCCGCCTGTTCGCGGGATTGAGCTAAACCTGTGACCGACTTTTTACAGCCTGCAAGTGCAAACACCAAAAAACAAATTGCTAACGCTCTGATCATTTGATATCAAGGGGCAAATTTATTGTTTTAAATGGAAACATTGGCAGATTAACATATTTTAACATGTTGCCCGGCCTTGCATCCCTGCCCGATAGGCTAAACGCATTTACAAAGCCGATATTTTGCGCAGGAGATCTTTAAACCTAAAAGGCCTATAACAGTCATCAAGGTTTAAAATTTAAGGTAAGCGTATTGATCTTTTTAAGGGTATTGATCAGCTGATCCTTCTCTTTATCGGTGATATGATCGTTAAGATAGTTATTGAATTGCTTTACCAGACCCCTCGCCAGGTGACGTTTCTCTTTACCCAGATCGGTCAAAAAGATACGTACCGATCGTTTATCGCCTTTGTTAGATTCGCGGTAGATCAGGTCCATCTGCTCTAACTGCGTGAGCATGCGCGACAGGCTGGTCGATTTTAGTCCCAACAGCGCCGCCACTTCGGATACCGTGCGCCCTTCGGTCTCGTCAATATTAATTAGCAGATAACCGATGGATTGCGTAATACCAAATTCGGTCACCAGCTGGTTGTAGCGATTAGCTACGGTCTGCCACACTATCTTTAAAAAATAGTCTATGGTTTCCTGATGTTTGATATTTGCGGCCATAAAGTCAAAATTAGCAATAAAAGATCAAAACGCCCTACGGAGAAATATATTGCGACTCCGGTCGACCTGCTTGATCACGTTTACCAGCCCAACTTTGTATCGTCTCCCCTCGGGTCGGCCCCGCCCTGATAGTAACCCCATGGGGTCACCAAGATCGCGTCTACGCGGCCAATGGTGGTGCCAACGTTTATTTTATAACCTTTTTTGGTCAGTATCTCTAAAGTTACGCTATCCAAAGCTCCGGCCTCAGCACTCACGTTATCGGGCAGCCATTGGTGATGAAAGCGTTTTGCATCAACAGCGGTCTGCATGCTTTTGTTAAATTCTATTACGTTGAGTATCGTTTGGAAAACCGAGGTGATAATGGTAGAACCGCCCGGGGTACCAACTACCAGCAACAATTTACCGTCTTTTTCTACAATGGTCGGCGTCATGGATGATAGCATGCGTTTACCGGGCTGGATGCTGTTGGCTTTACCACCTATTAATCCATACATGTTGGGTGTACCCGGCTTCGAGCTAAAATCATCCATCTCATTGTTCAGCAAAAAGCCTGCGCCATTAACCACTATTTTAGACCCGAACGAGCCATTAAGTGTAGTGGTGATAGATACCGCGTTACCCTCTTTGTCTACAATAGAAAAGTGCGTGGTCTGGTCACTTTCGTAACCTGCAAAATTACCAGGTTGGATGCTGGTGCTTGGCGTAGCGGCGGCCCAGTTAAAACTCTGCATCCTTCCGTCTATATAAGACGGCTTAAGCAAACTATCAACAGGGACTTTAAAAAAGTCGGGGTCGCCTAAGTATTTTGAGCGGTCGGCATAAACCCGGCGCTCGGCTTCCACGATCACCTGTACTGTCGAATCCTTATTATATCCCCAATTGCTCAGCGGATATTTCTCTACCGACCGCAGCAATTGCAGCAACGCGATCCCTCCGCTTGATGGCGGCGGCATAGTTATGATCTTATAGTCCTTATACTTGCCAATTATCGGCTTACGCCAAACCGACCTATAGTCTTTCAGATCCTGTTTGGTCATCAACCCGTTGCCGCTTTTCATTTCGGCAACCAACATATCGGCAACGGTGCCTTCATAAAATCCTGCACGGCCTTTATCTCTTATCAACTCCAGGGTCCTTGCCAGATCTTCCTGGACCAATATATCGCCCTCTTGCCATTGGGTGTCTTTTAAAAAGTATTTCTTTCCGGGGTTGCGCGCGGCAAAGTCGGCGGCGTTACGGTTCAGGTCATTGGCCAGGCGTTTGGTCACTTTGAAGCCACGGGCCAGGGCAATGGCCGGTTCTAAAAGTTCGGTCCATTTTAGTTTGCCATATTTTTTGTGCGCCTGTATCATCCCGTCCACACTTCCGGGTACACCCGATGCCTGATGGGTGGCTAAACTCATATTCGGGATCACATTGCCCGAACTATCCAGATACATATTTGCACTTGCCGCCGCCGCGGCCTTCTCCCTAAAATCGAGCGTACTGGTCTTGCCCTTAGCCGATCGGTAAACCATAAAACCGCCACCGCCTATATTACCGGCCTCGGGTAGGGTCACAGCCAAAGCAAACTGCACTGCAACTGCAGCATCAACCGCGTTACCGCCTTTTTTCAGGATGGTCAGTCCGGCTTGGGCGGCATCGGGATAAGCGCAAACCACCATGCCGTTGTAGTACTGGTCGCTGTTATCTTTCCCTAACTGGCCACGCACACATCCGGGCAAAACCACTCCGGATAGCAACAGCATCCCGGTGTACAAATAGTATTTAGCAGAGATAGATAAACTCATATACAGCACATTTTTTGCTACTAAAATAAATTAATTTCCTGCAATTAATGCGTTATCAGGCAGGCGTGTTTTAAACCTTAACGCAACTATCACATCTATAAATTTGTTGCCGGTTAGCATAAAACGGCTAATGCAACGTTTAAATGCCAAAAAACATCTACATGAAAAAAAGCGCGATACTTATCCTTTTACTTAGTTCTATTTTATTTTTCAGCAAAAAAGCTAACGCACAAGACTATAAAGCCGCCGCCGGACTAAAGTTCAGCTACGAGTTTGGCCCTGCCGGTAAATATTTTATTAACGAGACAGACGCACTCGAATTACAGATCGGTCTTCGCTCACATGGTGCGGCACTTACCGGGTTGTGGGAACGGCATATCGGTTTCCAGGAGATAGAAAAATTTAAACTTTACTTTGGATTTGGCGCGCACTTAGGTGGTGTAGGTGACCATGCTAACCCACGTTATAATCAAACTTTATTATTAGGTGCCGATGGCGTTGTAGGCGTGGAATGGGTGATACCAAATTCGCCGATAGCGCTGAGTGGCGACCTGAACCCAAGGTTAGAACTGGGTCGCGGGCCTTACTTTGACCTCTCGCCGGGTATCGGCATTAAGTACATCTTTAAATAACACACCAATGGACCCGTTCATAAAAACGGGGCCATTGGTTTATTTGATCACCATTACTTTCCTGCCGAAGGTTTTCCCTCCCGTAGTTATCTTTAATATATAAGTTCCGCTGATGAGCTTACTCACATCCATTACGTAACTAAAATCGCCTACGGTAGTATTCTGAGTATCCGATCGCATTATCTGTCCCGCAGTATTGACCATCGAAATGGTCACCTTATCGTTCACCGGGGATCTAAACAAGATATTCAATTTAGAGGATGCGGGTACCGGGAAAACCGAAAGTCCTATTGCTGAATTATCGGGGTGAAGGTTAACGCGGGCATAACTAAATTCATCAGAAAAAGACATACAACCCGAATTAAGTGTTATACCTACTTTGTATTTCCCACTTTGGGTGGGCGTATACCGTTGCCCGATAGCTCCTGTTATCAGTTCGCCGTTGTAGTACCATTGGTTACCTACGCTAAAGTTAGATACAAGCACGGTATCACTATTGGTTACCACAGGTTTGGTCAGCAATACCTCTTGCCTGCTTGTTGATGCGCAACCCGCGCTTTTTAACTTGATGTTGTAAAAATAGTAGTAAAAACCCTTGTTATAAACCGTATCCTGCAGATCGGAACTGACCGCGCTGTTGCCGACAATGCTGAACACACCGCCAACACTGAAGGGATAGCCTTTAACACCAGCATTGCTGCGGAACAGCGTTGCACCGTTTTCGTAACTGGTGCTGATGGTATATTTACCCGCCGCAGGGAACAATAAATTAAGTGCGTAAACCCTGCCCTGATCGGTCGGGTCATCCGGTAGGGCACCGGCACCCGACGGGTTACGGGTAGCACCCACGTTGATGGATGACGTTGACACGATAAGCCCGTTATCATTTTTGACAGTGAATGTTACGCGACCGGCCCGACCAACATATAATTTGGCACTCTCTAACACTACCGGCACACTGGTATTCACAAAAATATCAGGCGTGAATTGGTTATAGCTTCCACCTGTGAAAGTTGTTTTGGCTTCGGGGCCAACTGTCCCGGTAAAATCATTTATACCGGCATAGTATTTACCATTTACAGGTGGTTGCAGCGTGTGCGCAGGAGAGCCTGCTGTAAATGGCAGCAAGTCCGTCGCGTTCTTATACCACAAGATGCCTCCATCGGCATTACCTCTAAGGATATATTTTTTAGTATCATCACAGTAGTAAGCCTGCAAACCGGTAGCTGTGGCAGGCGTACCTGTAGCGATATTCACGGCCAGTTGGTCATTGGCGGTAACAAGGTCCCCTGATAGCTTAGTAGTGGCCGTTACCGCATAGGTAGTGGCCGCAACGGCTTCAAAAGTCCCGCTTAGCGTAAAGTTCTCTTCGGCGCCCGGCGCAATAGAATAGATGTAGTTACCGTTCAATGTTGTTAACGTGTTATTGGGAGAGGTTACAGTAACCGTTACCGGGATATTGGCGATAGCGGCACTACCATAGTTTTTAAGTTTAACCGTAATGTTTGTTGGCCCGGCGCAAGAGCCGCCCGGGTTACTGGTGCTTATTGATGTAATGCCCGCGTCGGTTGATGTTTTGGTGAAAAGAACACGGTAGTCCTGAGTTTCACCTTTGGCATAATTGCCGCACGGCGTTATGGTGGCAGAATCGGAGGTCTCGCTTAGCACAATGCGCATTAAACTGTAAGTCTCCGCCGTAACCGAAGCCGGCACGGCGATGCTACCTGTGTAAGTTGCTGTGCCGGGCGTTACAGGCGTGGTTGCCATGAGTTCGGTAACGGGATCAATAGTGCCGTCGGCATTAAGATCGATGTACACCTTGGCTATTTTATTAAAATTATTGCCGCATGTGCCTAAAGTTAAACTGAGGGGATATGTTTTAGCCTGCTCTAAAGTGACCGTCCGGCTGGTGACATCGCTGTAAGAGCGGCAGCCGGCACCGGGGGTATAATTAAGATCGGCCAGGGTGACATTATCGATCCTGCTGTCCTGATCTGCCAATGGTTTTGATGCGCAGTAAGCTTTGCCACCCACGCCGGTAACGATCAGCGAATAGGCTTGCGGGCCTGAGCGGAAAGTGCCCTTATTGGTCACCGTGATGGTGTAAGTTTTACCCGGGACAGCGCCGGCCACATAAACCTGCTCTACGTTATCCCTGATATTATCGCCCGTTTGCGCGGCGGCAGATGGGTTGGCCGGATCCATTACCCAAGGCAGGTAAACCGAACCACCATCGCTGATGCGGATATCCAGATCGTTGATCAGTTTTGGGGTGCGGTCGTTCACGGGCATCCCGGTGGCCACTGCGCCTTGGATATCTGTCCAGCAGATGGTCGCCGCAACCACACCTTTACCAGAGGCCACCACGTCAAAACTTTGTGTTTGATTTTGTGTCAGGATATTCTCTTTGATCAGGCTGAATGTACCGTTATCGGTAATGGCCTGGGCAGCACGTTTCATATCTAACACACCCCAACCAAAAACATAGTCGGGGCCTATCGTCCCGGCATCAAAAGCCGTGTGACAGGCCAGTCCCTTAAGAGTGGCCGAGAGCATGAAGTTGCCGGCGTTTTTTTGTGAATAACACTCCTGCAATAAATACAGTGATCCCGTAACGTTAGGTGCAGCCATAGATGTTCCCGACAACGTAGCGTAGGAAGTATTGCTGTTATTACTGGTAGATAACACGTTAACGCCGGCGCCAACAACATCGGGTTTTACACGGCCATCATCAGTAGGCCCCCATCCGCTAAAAGCGGCAACTTCTATATCGGTACGGTTCATGGGTCCATATGGGAGGGCGTTTATAGCGCCGACCGTGAGCACGTTCTTGGCGTTAGCGGTAGTATTTAAGATATCGTAACCATCATTACTGCTGATAGTTGCAGGGCGCGGACCTTTATTGATGATCGTTTGATCCGTCCGGGAGCGGTAGCCCCAATAGTCCTCCCCAATGAAGGGGCCATTATCAGACCGGCTGTTACCTGCTGACTGCACGATGAGATAATAAGGCGCATTGTAGGCTATCCTGTCAAATGATTGCGCCCTGTTGTCATAAAACCCAAAAGTGTAATCTTCTGTGTCGCCCGGCATACCTTTCCACTCCCAGCGGTTCTGGCTATCATTAAACACCCAGCCCGATAGGCCGCCATAGGAGTGATTGGACAACAACAAGTTGCCCGCCGCAGCAGTGATCTCGGCTATATCGGTATTAAAATCATAGCTGGATAGGGTAGTAGCGCCAAAAGCCATCCCTTTAGCAGGAGCATAAGTCCCTTTGGCGAACATGGTACCGCCCACATGGGTAGCGTGCTCGATCACCGACCCGCCCTGATCCCTGAAAGAGACGGTCTTACCTGCAAATTCCTGATGTGTGCCTAATACCCAACCGCCATCCCAAATAGCCAGTTTGTTTTGCAAATTAGCGCTCGATCCGGTTAAATTAAGCCCTAAAACCCCGCCGGGCTGCACCGCAACGGTGCCGGTAGTTATAGCCGATGTGGCATTATTATCGGTACGGAGATATAGCGGGAAACCACGCTCGTTAACCCCTTGAAGCATAATGAGGCCGCCGTTTTTGGTCTGCTGGCGTACAGGCCAACCATGGATCTGCGCCTGGCTGAGTGCCTGCTGATAATTGGCCTGAAAAGTGTCGCTTTCTTCGCGGGCCATGGATATGAGTTGGGTTTGTTTAGATGCACTAACCAATGGTTTTTGCGCGTTGGCAATTACCGTCGCCAGCATCCACATCAAAAAAACAACAACACAGCGGCGGTAAAGTACACTCATACAGGGTTATCAACTCGGCGTTTAAGTCTATGCAAATATCAAATAAAACGCGATCTTTTTATTCGTTTTTACGTTAGTTTAAATGTTATGTTCACAGATATTTATCACGCCATGAGATATAAACTTATTGTAGCGCCCATCGCTCTTTTATTTGCCTATGCCTGTAATGTTTTGCAACCGGGAGGGATAAAGCAAGGCGTCAGCGGATACATCTACCTGAGAACGGGCAACCAAATGCCATCTTTCGACCGCCCGTCGAGTAAGGGTCGGGGCGTTAGCCGCGAGGTTTTTTTCTACACACCTGCGTCTTTTTCCGACGTTTCGGGCAGTTCGCCATTGTTCTCGGGCGTAAATACCAAACTTATTTTACGTGTAAAGAGCGACAACAAAGGTTTTTTTAAAGCAAAATTGCCGGCAGGAAATTATTCAATGTTTGTAAAAGAAGGCCATAGTTTTTTTGGCTCTATAAGCGATGGCAACGGCATTATTAACCCTGTAACAGTCGATCAAAATACTATTACGAAACATGATCTAACCATCACCGCAAACGCGGCTTATTAATTTCGTAATAATTAAACACGACCACGAAAAATAATCCCCCAAATGGGTAAAGCTTTACCCGACGCAACCGTAACAATCGTTTTACAGTCAGTTATTTAGCCGTTGTGGAAACCTAAATAATACGGATAACGTATGTTTATTAACTTTGGCGCCTATTACTCCATTTAGGAATGAAGTAATAAGTATTTAAGTACTATTTTTGCACTACGTGTATCCCTATAATTCTAACAACGTGAAGAAACTTTTACGAAATTATTTTTTGCTGATCTTTTTGCCTGCCTTATTTGTGTTTTTGGGAGAGAAAGCGAGTGCGCAGACAGCTACGTTTACTACACGCACCGGCGGCTTACAACCAACCGGCAATGGCAACCCTATTACCCAAGGCCAAACACAGGTACCATTGATCGGTTTTAGTATTTCGGTATCCGGGGGTAGTATAACTTTCAAAAACTTCAATATAGGTTCAAACAAAACCTTAGATAACTTTATCGCTAACGGAACTTTGTATCGAAGCACTACGAACGGCGGAACTTATAACCCGGCAGCCAAAGGTACGCCGGTAGGTACGGCTACTATTAGCGGTAGCAATATCAGCATAGATAATTTATTAGAGACCGTTAGCAGCACAGAGGTTTATTATTTCTTTGTTGCCGATGCCATCTACAATAATGCTTCGATAGAGTATGATGGCCAGATCTACATCAATTCGGGAAACTTTGCTACAGATATTAACAACAATAACAATTATCAGTATTATAGTAACTATCGCGGTTACACATGGTCTTCCGGAAGTTCGCCTTACCCTTTAAGTGTTTCTAATAATACTACCGGGCTATCATCAACCAGCACTTTGCTTACAGCAAGCATGGCTAATAACGTCCTTTTAGCTTTTAGCATTAAGAATAACTCAAGCACTACGCGTACGATATCCAATGTTAACATCAATAGTAATTTAACAGGTTTACAAAATTATTTTTCCGCTGTTAGGTTATACACCAATACATCTAATACCTACGCTACGGCCGCAGGTAACCAAGTAGGGGGAACAACTACCATAAATACAAGTTCAAGCTATGCCGGATTTACACTAACTACAAATAACACTATAGCCGCAGGTGCCACTCGCTGGTTTTGGTTTGTTGCCGATCGCAATTCAAGTGCCTTTGCAAGTACGGATGTGCAGTTTAACTTTCAGTCGGGACAAAGCACCAGTTCCATCATTACTTCCGGACCGACGAACTTTAACACTGCCACTATATTTGGCAGCATTTACAATATCAATTATAGCAATATCACTATTGTACCTACTACCGGTTTAACAGGTCTTAAGGCTAATGGCAGTACTCTTACCGCCAAAGAGGCCGACGTGGTGGCGTTTGGTTTTAGAATGACATCTACAACCGCTATCACGGTTTCTCAATTCAATATCAACAGTAATAATAACAGCATAGGGACCTATTTTGGCAACGGTCGGGTGTATTACATTAATTCGGCTACTTATACTACAGGCACTAGGGGTACGGCGGTAGGTACAGTTGCTTTTAGTGGTAATTACGCTACGGTCACCATGACTGCTCAGAATACTTTTACAGGTAGTAATACCCGTTACTATTACGTAGTAATGGACAATATTGCCCCGGCGTCAACTACAACCAGTGTCGCATTCAACTTTACAAGTGGGCAATCTGCCAATGCGGTCACTATATCGGCACCTGCTGCATCAACGTTTAATACATTTTCGGGTAATGGTAACTCTTTAACATTACCAAGCCCTACAATTTACGTTACTACCAATACCAACGGTTTAAACACCAGTGCTATTGCACAAGGGCAAAATGATATTGTATTATACGGTTTTGCGGTAGAAGCTTTTGGTTCGCATACTTTCACCAATTTCAGAATAAGGACATCGGGGTCAGAAAATGGCTATTTCTCTAATGCCAGACTGATTAAATCAACGAGCAGTACTTTTCCGGGTGTATCGTCACCGGCTTATTCAGGGGTAGACGTTTGTGGTTGTAGTTTAATTCGAGCATCCGTTAATGAGACTGTTCCGTCCGGAACGACTTATTATTATTGGTTAGTTGCCGATTACACGGTCACTTGGGGTACTACACCGGTAGCCAACTACTCTTTCAATTTTCAAAGCGGGCAAGGCGAAGCAGCATTTGTAAGCAGCAGCCCTAATACATCTTATAACAATATCACGACTACAGCAAATACATTTGCTATTGGTGGATTGTATGATTGGGTTGCCGGCAGTAGCACTACCGCCTTTGGTACAGCAGGTAACTGGCGTATAAATGGTAGTACCCCAGCTACTCCGCCTGGTGCAAATGATGTGGCACGTATCGGGGTTATTGGTTATTATAATAACTATCAGCCAACTATCGCTGCCGGTAGTATCCCAACTGTTGGTAAGATCATTTTTGGCACAAACAATACACCTGTTTTAACAGTGACCGGTACCTTATATACCCTGACGGTGAACAAAGGTATAGATGTGACCAATAATGGCAACGCCAAGATCGTTGCAACCGGTGTTTTTGTATCCTTACCATCTACCGCCACTTCTACTTTAGGAACGTCTGCTACACTTACCTTAGATGGCGGTGGTTATACTCACGGCGGAACTATGACCATTGGCAGCGGTGGATCGATAGCCCATAGTAATAGTTTAACAGGCTTTACCAATTCGTCGACCGGTAGTGTTACTATGAATGGCACAAGCACGTTCTCTGAAAGTGCCGGCTTTAACAATGACGGATCTTTTGTACACAACGGCACCGGGGCTATCACACTGACCTCAACGTTAGATAACTCAGGCACATTTACCGCAGGTGGCAACTTTAGCCTTACCGGCGCGCTGACCAATAACTCGCCGGGAGCTTTAACGCTTGGTAGTGGTACAAGTTTGTTTTCGAGCACGGTGGCCAATGCGGCAGGTGCAAGTATCACCATGGGCAGTGGTACTACAACATTCTCCGGCGCGGTTACCAACAATGGTACATTGACCGCAGGGGGTGGTGCAATAACTTTTACCGGCGCGTTTGCCAATAATACAAGCGGCGCAACAGCAACGCTAAACGGCGCAGGCACCAGGACATTTTCAAACACTATTAATAACGTTACCGGCGCTACCATTACCTTGGGTAGTGGCGCTACAAGCGTTAACGGCGTTATTACTAATAATGGCACCTTTACCGCAGGTGCGGGTAATCTTTCGGCAGCGTCGGACCTTACCAATGGCGGTACATTTAATGGTGGCAGCGGCACGCACGACTTTAACGGCACTAACTTTACCAACAGTGGTACTTTTAATCTATCATCGGGTACAAGCCTCATCGTGGCTACCACCTTCGCTAACTCGGGCACGGTGGTCAGCAACGGTGCGGGTACAGTTAATTTCGACCGTGGGGGTGTGCAAGCTATCAATAATACCAATGCCTCTATATCGGCACCTGCATCAGTCGCTTTTAATAACCTTATCCTTAGCGGCTCGGGGACAAAAACTTTAACTGGTACAGCCACTGGGGGCAAATTCAGCATTGCACCATCAGGCACATTAACCGTGAGCAATGGTATAACATTTGCTGTTGCAGCTGGTACCAATAATTATTTAACCTTATTGTCCGACGCTACCGGATCTGCACAGGTGGCAGCATTATCCACCGGGGTGATCACCGGGCAATTGAGTGTCGAGCGTTATATTTCGGGCGGCGATAAAGCCCTACGCAGCTATCGTTTGCTTAGTGCGTCGGTAAGCCAATCGGCAACTACTCCGTTCTATATCAACTTCGCTAACTTTGCTAACGCTAACGCCGCGGCTAATCTTAATGGCAATAATGTTTACACCGGTGGCCCCGGTACCGGTTTCAGCATTACCCAAGCTACACCAAGCATTTATCTGTATGATGAACGGCCCGTACCTGCCGCAGGTTTTAATGCCGGCAAAACCAAGGGCATTACTCAACTTAATACAGGTACAACACCAACAACAGTAAACATTGCGGCAGGTACTTCGCTTAGCACCGGCATTGTTAACAACCAAAACGTACCTATTGGTAACGGTTTTATGATCTATAACGTAGGCCATACCGGCCAAACAACGCCTAACCTAACAAGCAGCACGCCTGCCGAATATAAGATCACTCAAAAGGGTTACCTAAATCAAGGCAATATTCCTGTAACGTTGTGGTTCACGCCTACGGGTGGCGCTGGCAAGTTGTCGTACACATCTTCTCTTGCAGCGCCGGGTTATAATATGTTGGGTAATCCGTATGCGTCTACGCTGGATCTTACTGCTTTTGTTAACGCTAATAGCTCTATCGAAAGCTATATTTATCAGTTAGGTTCTGATAATACCGGCGGACAAGCGTATGTGGCATGGAACAGGGGCCTACAATCATCGCCGGATGCTACCCGGTATGTGGCCAGTGGGCAGGGCTTTTTTGTAAAGGCTAAAACCGCCAACAGTACGGTAACTTTTACCGAGTTGCAAAAGGCGTCGGCCCAGAACCCTAACGCGGGCTTCTTTATGAGCACAGACCCGTTGGCTGCCGAGCCGGTGACCGGTTTTTACATTAAGTTAGAAAAAGACATTGAGAATTACGACCACTGTGGTATTTACTTTGGTAAGGATTATAACGATAATTACCTGAAAGAAGAGGACGCTTTGGATATCGACGGCGCATCGCCAAAGGTTTACATGTCCAGCTATAGTGCCGACGGCAGGCGCACCGCTATTAATGCCAGTGCCGATTACAAAGGTGGCAAAACTATCAAACTTTATGTTAACGCTATTGAGGATGGCACTTACACGCTAAGGATCCAGGATATCAAGAACATGGATACAAATTATGATATCTGGCTGGTAGATAACCTTAAGAGTGATTCGGTGAACTTAACTGTTACCGATAATCATAGTTTCAATATTACCCGTAGTGATGCTACCACCTATGGCGGCGAACGTTTTAAATTAGTGATAAAACGCAAACCAATGCCGCCATATAAATTCCTGTCGTTAAAAGGACAAGTGGCAGGCCGCGTGATCAACCTGACCTGGAATACACAGAACGAGGGTAATTACGTAGGCTTTACGGTTGAAAGGCTGAATGCCAATAAACAATATGATCCGTTAAAATATTTTGTCTCGAATGGGGCCGGCACTTACAACTTTATAGATAATAACCCTAACAGAGGGGTTAACGTGTACCGGATAAAACAAGATGATATTGATCACAAGATAAGCTATTCAAAAGACCTATCTTTGCTGCTGATCGACGGCAATACTAAGGACAAGAAATTTAACCTGTTCCCTAACCCGGTAGCCAGCGATCCGTTGAATGTTAAATTTGTTACCGAGATAAAGGGTTCTGTAAAGATCACGGTCGTTAATGCCGCAGGTTATATCATGTTAACAAGTACTACTACGCAACAACAAACCACAATAGACGTTAGTAGTTTAAAAAGCGGCGCTTACTTTGTAAAAGCTGTTTCGGAATCGACCGGCGAGAGCATTGGATCCGAAACGTTTATAAAACTATAAAATGGTCAAGATAAAAAAGCTGATCTTATTTTTAATTCTATCGTTCGTTATCAGCATTAGCAGCCTTTGTGTTTATGCTGATCCCGGCGGCTTGCCGGGTGGCGGGGACACCGGCGGTTGCGACCCTTTCGACCCAAGCAATTGCGCCACTCCGCTTGATACCTGGTTGATCGTACTTATAGCCGGCGGCCTGTTATTAGGTTACCGGCAAATACAAAAGCAAAAAAGTCCTTCTGTTTAAGAAGGACTTTTTTGTTCCCGAGACTTTGAACTTTTGACTTGAGACTTCAGATCTTAAGAAAGATACTTACCCACTATAGGCATCCTCCTGCCCATACCAAAAGCTTTGGGCGACACCCGTAAGATAGGCGGGGTTTGGTAGCGTTTATGTTCGGCAATATTCACCAGGCGGATCACACGGCGTACCACCTGCTCGTCGTAACCTAATTTGATGATCCCTTTAGATGAGGTCTTGTTCTCGATATACTCTTTCAGGATAGCATCCAGGATATCGTATTCAGGTAACGAGTCGCTGTCCTTTTGATCGGGGCGCAACTCTGCCGATGGCGGTTTAACGATGGAATTGATAGGGATGATCGCTTTATCGCGATTGATGTAATTAGCCAACTGATAAACCTGAGTTTTGTAAACATCGCCTAATACAGATATACCACCGCACATATCGCCATATAAAGTGCCATAACCCACGGCGGCCTCGCTTTTGTTAGATGTATTGAGCAATATATACCCAAACTTATTACACATCGCCATCAACAATACCGCACGACTGCGGGATTGAATATTCTCTTCGGCAATATTAAATGGCAAGCCCTCAAATTGAGGTTGAAGGACTGCCTCTAAAGCATCGGTAACAGAACGGATAGCAATGGTTTCGGACTTGCAGCCCAGATTGGTTACCAGGTCCTCGGCATCCTTTAAAGAGTGATCGGTAGAGAATTTAGATGGCAGCAATACCGCCATTACGTTCTCTGCACCTAAAGCATCGGCTGCTAAAGCGCATACCACAGCCGAATCGATACCGCCGGATAGGCCAAGCGTTGCGCTCTTAAATCCCGATTTATGGAAGTAATCACGGATGCCCAGGATCAAACCTTCGTAGATCTGCTCGATATCGGTTTGGCGGTTAGCGCGCACCGTGGACGGTTGGTTCAATTTGATGGATGCATCCGGTTGCAGATCGTAATAAGTGATAGCTTCGTTAAAGTAAGGCAGCTCATCGGCAATGTTACCTTCATTATCGAACACCAAAGATCCGCCGTCAAAGATCAACTCCGTTTGCGCTCCTACATGGTTCACATAAAATAATGGTAACGCATAGCGGCGGGCGTTATCACTTAGGATAGCGATACGCTCCTCATCATGATCATACGCGAAAGGCGAGGCAGCAATGTTGATCATCACATCAGGTTTCTCTTTGATCAGCTCGTCCATTGGGCGGGTGATGTAGAGCGGGTTCTCGATGGTGTTCCAAAGGTCCTCGCAAATGGTCAAGGCTATGCGGATGCCTTTATAGTCGATACATTTAAAGGTGGTGGATGGCTCAAAATAGCGGTACTCGTCAAATACATCGTAATTAGGCAACAATGCTTTATTTACTACGGCGGTCACTTTGCCATTAGCAATAAAGTAGGCCGAGTTATTCAGGTCCTTGCCTTCGGGGTTTTTATTTTCTGTCGGGATACCGATGATGCAGGCAATGTCGGTACACTCGGCGGCAATTTGTTGGGCAGCGGCTTCGCATAGCTCAATGTATTCTTGGAACTCTAAAAAATCGCGCGATGGATAGCCGCATACAGATAATTCAGCAAAAACTACCAGTTCGGCGCCCTTAGCGCGGGCTTGCTTTATGGTATCGATGATCTTGGCAGTGTTAGACTCGAAATTGCCGACGTGATAATTCAGTTGCGCTAAAGCTATCTTCATAAATAGGATCGGTGCAGGGCGGGCACCGGGTATAAGTAAAGCCCAAAAAATATAAATTTGCCGAAAGCATTACTATGGCGACGGCAATTTACAGAACCAAACAAATTTACTTATTATTTATAACATGTTTTTTGCTTGCATCGTGCGACAGCGGCAAAAAAAAGGTGGATGTAAGCCATATTGACGTTGATATTAAAATAGAACGCTTTGATCACGATCTGGACGATATGCGCCGCAAACCCATGCCTGCGCAGGCCCATTTAATGCAAGGCAAATACGGCGAATTTTACCGCGATTACATGGAACGCATTTTGCCCTTGGGCAGAATAACCGACTCGGCTTATTTAATAAAACTCGGCCAAATACTTAGCACGCCGGATTATCAAGCCCTAAAGCACGAGACCGACTCCATCTACCCCAACATGGATAAAGCCAACGAACAACTGACCGATGCTTTCCGTCGCATCAAATACTATTTCCCTAAGCAGCAGATACCGAAGGTTTATGCCTATATCTCGGGCTTCCAGACACAGGTTGCCATTGGGCAGGGTTATGTTGGTATCGGGCTGGATATGTTTTTGGGCGAGAAGTCGAAGTTTTATCCGGCGTTGGTTCAGGTAAGCCCGCATTATATTTCGCGCCGTTTTACGCCCGACTATATCGCTCCGCGAGTGGTAGAGACCATTGCGCAGGAAGACATGTTCAGGCAGCCGGACGAGCAGAAGATACTTCTGGATAAAATGATCTACGCCGGCAAGGTAATGTACTTTATGGACCAGGTTTTGCCCGACGTTGCTGACAGCGTGAAGATAGGCTACACCGCTGCCCAAATGGAATGGTGTAAGCAATTTAAGGCCGAGATATGGGGTTACTTTTTAGAGGAGAAACTACTATTCGACTCTGACGAGCTAAAAACCCAAAAATACCTTGGCGAAGCACCATTTACACCCGGACTTGGCGAGGGTAATGAATCTGCCCCACGGTTGGGCATTTGGACCGGCTGGCAGATCGTGCGCCAGTACATGGAGCGCAACCCCAACGTGACGCTGCCGCAATTAATGGCTGATAACGATGCCCAGAAGATATTGAACGGCAGTAAGTACCGGCCCGAGAAAGGGGACTAAGTATGACGAGCGTAGGTGTATACGGTGTGGGTGTATACACCATATACACTTAATAGATGCTGAATATCAGGTAATTAAAATTCATCATTTTAGGGAACCTTGCTTAGTCCTGTCCGTATAATGTGTTTTTAGTTTGATGTGCTTAGCGGTAAACTTACTATACATAAGCGCGGTGCGATGTGTTTTTTGGCTTTCGGTCAGTCATCGACCTAAAAAGCAAAAGGCGACCTAAACAGATCGCCTTTTGCTTTTTATACTGAACAGTTACCTGTTACTTATTTCATGATCGCGAAAACCGCCTTTAACGAGATGATGATACCAACGATCAGGATCACGTTAGATAAGCTGGTCCAAAAGAAAGAATCGCCCAGGAAACGGACAAACACGCCTGCAAGACCAATAAAGGTTGCAATGGTTAACAAAATGTAGTGGCTTGGGTTATTTGCGTTCTCTGCCGATTTAGCTGGGTTACTCATATCTGTTGACATTTATGTTTGTGCAAAAATAAAAATGTTTACGTAATAACAGGCAATTGTTCCGGATTATTTTATGCGCCAGCTTGACGGGTAACAGCATACTTTCTGCGGGCGTAACGGATGATCAGCCAAATAGCCAAACCTGTTACCACCAATACCCATAAATTAGTGGCTACAATTATCACTTCTTTAAAAACGCTCCATCCATTATTTATCGCCAAACCGAACCTGCTCGAGAATGGCAAACCATACGCCGAAGGGTCATCATTGGCGATCACCTCTTTGTTAATGATATTACTTTGATAAAGATCCAAGCTTACCACACTATATTTCACCGCGTCATTCACGCGCTGGTTCTCTATTTGGTGATCGATCATGTCGTCGGTAAGCATCAACACTGCTTCCGGGCGTTTAATGGTCACCTTACCTTTCTTCTGCTTATCAAGCAGTTCTTTACGGCTGCTCAGTTTCAATTTGTTCGACAGGTAGTCGAGCGTCTTATCCTCAATATCCATCCTGCGGAGACTTACGTAAACGCCCATTGCCGATACCTTGTCCATATACTCTTCCAATTTGGCAGAGGGCACTTTCACCATCATATCTGCCGATATACTTAACGAGGTCACCCGCATTACCGAATCATTGCTTAAGCGGGTATCTTTTGTTCCTTCGGTATCCGAGTTCATTTGATGATGGGTGACCATGCCACCGTAACCTGCGGTCAAAGCAGAAATGTCCTTGCCCGACTTGACCACATCCTTTACCTTAAAGCGCAATTCAGCCGTCCTCACCAATTTATTTTCGGGGATACTAATGCTATCAGCGGCCACCGCATCAATGGAATCGGCAGTAGAGGCCGACGCGTTATTTACTTCGTAATTCCCCGCGCCACTGCACGCGGCGAACAATGCGGTGCCGGCCAGCAGCGCCACTACAACTCTTGTTTTCATGATATTAGTTTTTAAAAGGTTCTTTAAAATAACCCAGGTAAAAATGCCGGCCGGCGTGTTTTTAGATGTGGTCCTTATTTTTATTATTGATACCCTGATGGGGAGAAAAGTAACCCGGGGTTTTGTAAAATATATTGTTACAGAACTATGCGTGTCGATCTAACCACAAAGTACACAAAGGATAGATACACAAAGGACACAAAGCTTTGCAAATGTTCAGCCATGCATCTTTGTGTCCTTTGTGAAAGTCTCTGTGCGCTTCGTGGTTGGCTAACCGTCCAAACCTTTCCCTTCCATCAACGTTCTATCTATCACATCACCGATAAAACCGAATACCATGGCTACCAAACTAAAATCAACCAACAGCATCAGCATAAACGCCCCTATCGAACTGGCCTGGCAAGCACTTACCGACCCGGCTTTGATCAAACAATACTTATTTGGGACTACCGTAACGTCGGACTGGAAACTGGGCAGCGCCATTACTTACACCGGCGAGTGGGAAGGTAAAAGCTACGAGGATAAAGGCCAGATCATGGATGTGATACCCTTTAAACACCTCCACACCACCTACTGGAGCGGTATGAGCGGCAAGGCCGATGAACCGCAGAACTATGTGAATGTCTATTACGATATAGAGCGTGATGGCGATGGAACACTGGTGACTGTCACCCAGGATGGTATAGAGAACGAGGAAGGGGTGGAGCACATGAATAAGAACTGGGGGACGGTTTTGCAAGAGATGAAGAAAGTGCTGGAAGGGTTAAAATAACTATTTTTTCATTGCGAGTTTAACTATTACGGGGTTTGAAGGCGATATAACGTTGGATCAATGGCTACTTTGCAATTGCCGTTCTTTTTCTTGATAAAAGAACCAAAAATCAAGACAGTGCCAATGCTTCTAAGCACAGGCCTCTGCGCTGCAGACGGTCAAAGCCCAGGCGCACACACGCCCAACGCATTTGACCGCCTCACCCAACGCCGTGCCACTGTCAGGAAAAAAATATCGCCACACCACTCATCATGTTAGCAGCGTAGGGGAGGGCTAAACTTTTGGGGCGATGCGGCGATCTCAGAGGACAAGCAACGAGGATCTGCCTATGAAATAACCACGTAGTGCTTTCGCACTATTCCCCTTCCTCGCAATAGCAAAAACTATAAGTGCGTTGAAACTGCCTACTACAAACTGCCAACTGAATTCCGTAATTTCGGCATTCTAAAACGTCGCCGTGTATCAGGTATTTAAAAAAGAGATCATATCCTATTTAAGCTCGCTGGTGGCCTACGTCACTATCGGGCTTTTTTTGTTGGTGTTGGGGCTGTTTTTATGGGTATTCCCCGAAACCAGCATCCTTGATTACGGCTACGCCGGATTGGACAGCCTGTTCAGCATCGCGCCCTTTCTGTTCATGTTTTTGATACCGGCCATCACCATGCGGTCGTTGGCCGAGGAGCGTAAAGAGGGGACCTTTGAGTTATTACTCACCCGCCCGCTCACAGACGTACAGATCGTATTAGGCAAGTACTTCGCGGCTGTATTGCTGTTACTTTGTTCGCTGGTGCCAACGTTCATCTACTATTGGACGGTCAGCATTTTAGGCTCTCCGCAAGGTAATATCGATAGCGGGGGCGTCATCGGCTCGTACATTGGTCTGTTCTTGTTAGGCGGATGTTTTACGGCGATAGGGGTGTTCGCGTCGTCGATCACTAAAAACCAGATCATCGCGTTCGCGCTGGCTGTGTTTCTTTGCTTTTTTATTTTTAGTGGATTTGATTCGCTGAGCGGATTATTATCCTTACAGGATTCTTCTATTCAATACTTAGGTATCTCCGAACATTATCAATCGGTAAGCCGTGGCGTTTTAGATACGCGTGATCTGGCTTACTTTATTGTATTGGCGACCTTGTTTATCGCACTGACACTATTGGTGCTGACCCGTCAGCGCCAAAAAAGTATCAACACCAAAGCTGCCGCCAGTTTATTAATGGCGATGGTGGCATTGGTGGCGCTATCGAAAATATCTTTTACCCGTATCGATTTTACCAAGGAGGGCCGCTATACTTTATCCCCGGTAAGCAGAGGCATTATGGATAGCCTGCCTAAGCCGGTAAAAGTGACGCTTTACCTTAAAGGCGATAACCTGCCCGCGGGAATTAAACGCCTGCAATATGCCACCCGCGATATGCTGAACGATCTGCAAGCCTACAGCCACGGCAAGCTACAGTTCGAGCTGGTAGATCCCTTAAAAAATGCCGCCGAGGCCGAGCAGGAGCAGATCATTCAGGACCTGCAGTCGCGCGGTATCGAACCTACTAACCTGAGCGTCCCAACCAGCGACGGGCTGATCCAAAAGGTGGTATTTGCCGGTGCGATGGTGAGCGCAGACGGGAAAGATGTCCCGGTCAATTTGCTGCAGCAGCGGATGGGCATTTCTTATGACGAACAACTGAATAACTCTGTTCAGAACCTGGAATACGCATTTACTAACGCCATCAGCAAGGCGGTAAGTCCGGGTAAGGGTTTGGTGGGCATATCTACCGGGCACCTGGAATTGAATAAGCTACAAATGTTTGGCGCGAAGCAAGCTTTAAATGATGCCGGGTTTGATGTGGCCTATTTCAACTTCAACCGTGTACCTTTTGATAGTCTGAAAAAGGTGAGCCTGGTGATCATCGATAAGCCTGATTCGGCATTCAACGAGGCGGAGAAATACAAGCTCGACCAGTACGTGATGAACGGTGGCCGTGTACTATGGGCCATTGATCAGGTAAGCGCCGAACTGGACAGCATGCGCGGTCATGGCGGCGAGCAGATGACCTTTAACAAGAAATTGAACCTGGATGATCAACTGTTCACTTACGGTATCCGCATTAACTATGATCTGATAATGGATATGACCTGCGCGCAGATCCCCATCACTACGGGTAGCGCAGGCGGCAGCCCGCAGATACAGAACTTGCCGTGGTTGTTTTACCCATTATGGATACCGGAGTCTAAACACCCCATTGTTAAAAACCTGGAAGGTGTGCGGAGCGAGTTTGCCAGCACGATAGATATATTGGACATTAAGAATGTAGAGAAAACGGTCTTATTAACTTCGTCGCCCTATAACAAAGCATTAAATACGCCTTCGATATCCTTACAAATGGTGGAGCAGGTGCCTAACCCTAAGGATTTCCAGAGTCAGCCTAAGCAAGTGGCGGTGTTGTTAGAAGGCAGCTTTAAGTCGGCCTTTGTGAACAGGCCGGTTCCTGAAGGGGTGACGGATAATATCACGCCTTTATCGGCAAGTAAGCCTACCAAAATGGTGGTGATCAGTGATGGCGATATCTTTAAGAATCAGGTCGGTCAGGATGGTAACCCGTACCCGCTGGGGTATGATCGCTACCTGAATAAGAACTTCGGCAACAAGAACCTGCTGCTGAACACAGTGGAATATCTGACGGGTGATACGCGCCTGATATCGCTAAGGGACAAGGAGATACAACTGCGTTTACTAAACCGCCCGCGCATCCGTAACGAGAAGCTTTACTGGCAATTAATAAATACGGCCGGCCCGTTGGCAATGGTGTTAATATTCGCTATTTTTCAACATTATTTGAGGCGGAGAAAATACGCCCACTAATTTTTTTTATTTTTGATCTGATCAATTACACGATATGAGATTTATTGTTTCGACATCTACGTTACTTAAGCAACTACAATCTGTAAGCGGAGCGCTTAGCAACAGTACCGTTTTGCCGATATTAGAGAACTTTTTATTTGAGATAAAGGACGGCAGCCTGACCATTTCGGCAACCGACCTGCAAACCAGTATGACCACGTCGCTGGCCTTGAGCGAGGCTAAGGACAATGGCCGCATAGCCATCCCGTCGCGCATTTTGCTGGATACCTTAAAATCACTGCCCGAGCAACCTATCGCTTTTTCGGTAGATGATAAGACCTTCGCTATAGAGATCAGCGCCGGCGACGGTAAATACAAACTGAGCGGCGAGAACGGCGACGATTTCCCGAAGATACCGGTGGTGGAGAATGCCGCGTCGGTTAACCTGGCATCGTCAGTTTTAGCCGAGGCGATCAACAAGACCATCTTTGCGGTAAGTAACGACGAATTGCGCCCGGCCATGACCGGCGTATTTTGCCAGCTTACCCCTCAATCTTTCACCTTTGTATCGACGGATGCGCATAAGTTAGTGCGCTACCGCCGTAAAGATGCCAAGGCCGAAAGCGCTACCTCATTCATCCTGCCTAAAAAAGCATTGAACTTGTTAAAGTCGGCTTTACCAAGCGATGATGTGAATGTATCGGTTGAGTATAATAACACCAGCGCCTTCTTTAAATTTGGTAATATCAACCTGGTGTGCCGATTGATCGACGAGCGCTACCCGGATTACGAAGCCGTTATCCCGCAAAATAACCCTAACCAAATGACCATCGATCGCCAGGCGTTCTTAGGGTCGTTAAGTCGTGTGGCTATTTATGCTAACAAAACTACCCATCAGGTAAGGTTAAAGATCAATGGCAGCGAGTTAAATATCTCGTCAGAAGATATCGACTTTAGCAACGAGGCGCACGAGCGTTTAAGTTGCCAGTACGAAGGCGACGATATCGAGATCGGCTTTAACGCCCGTTTCCTGATCGAGATGCTGAAGAACCTGAGCAGTGAAGAGGTTGCCCTGCAAATGAGCACCCCTAACCGTGCGGGTCTGCTTTTACCACAAGGCGGCGACGAGAACGAGGACGTACTGATGCTGGTAATGCCAGTAATGCTGAATAGCTACAATTAATTTAGCCTTTAGATATTTGAAGCCTCGGGAGACCGGGGCTTTTTTGTGTTTAATATTGGACTACGCCGATCTAACCATAAAGAACACAAAGACCTGCAGGTCTATTTAAAACACAAAAGGCACAAAGCCTTGCACATTGTAAAACATGCAAGGCTTTGTGTCCTTTGTGAAAACTTTGTGACCTTTGTGGTTAACTAAAATCGATATCGACATGAATTTAGAAGAGATCCGCATCTTTTGCCTCAGTCTACCGTCAGCTACCGAAGATGTGAAATGGGGACAAGACCTAACCTTCAACATCGGTGGTAAAATGTTTTGCGTGACTGGTTTGGATGGCCCGTTCGGCGTGTCTTTTAAAGTGAAGGATGAGGAGTTTGAAGAATTGAGTACCAGCAAGGACATTATTCCCGCACCGTATGTGGCCCGGTATAAATGGATACACGTAAGTGACGAACACCGATTTAATAAAAAGGATTGGGAACATTATATCCGCCAGTCGTACGATCTGGTGAGGGGTAAATTACCTAAGAAGGTGCAGGCGGGGTTGGATTGATTAGGATAATGATCTAACCACAAAGAGCACAAAGACTTGCATCTCATAAAGACACAAAGGACACAAAGCCTTGCATGTTTTACAACGTGCAAGGCTTTTGTCCTTTGTGAAACCTTCGTGTCCTTTGTGGTTAAATTGCCACCAAGTCTAAAATTACATCCCACTATCCTTATCCAAAAACGATATCAGCTTCGATATATCATCGGCTTTTTTAAAGTCGGTGTTGTTGTCTTTTACAAAGGTCTCTATGACCTGTTCCTTATCAGGGAAAACTTTAATGATATCCTTTTTGTCGCCGGCTTTATGGAATTCACCGCCCTTTTGCAGCCAAAAGTTGTTGGCGGCTTGCAAGCCTTCGCCGTCTTTTAGTTTCAGATCGTAATCAGCCGCAGAGATACCCGGGCGTGCGCCACCGTCAGAACCTGTCATTGGTTTGTTGATGTTGGCTGACTGCTGATTGGAGCGGCCGGTGCGTTCGTTTGCCCATTGCACGTACAGCGGGGTCTTGGTGTCGGTATATTTTTGGTAGTAAACCTTGCCTACAGGGATGAATTTTTTGCCTTGCAGGATCACGGTATCTATCCCGGTGGGGTCAAGCACCGCTTTGTCGGTACCGTTCATAAATACCATTTCCTGGGTAAGGGTATTATAGTTCATGCTGGCGGCGGCTGTGCCGCCTTTTTTGATCACTTTGGCATTGCTGAAATCGGCAAATACGTATGGCGATGCCTGCGCAAAGCAACTCACCGTGGCTGCCAGCAGGGCTATGGTTATAAGGGAACGTTTCATAATGATACTTGTCTTTAAATGTTTAAGTACTTAAAGGTCAACAAGCATGCAGGAGATTTGGTTTAGTTAAAGGTTAATAAATTGTCGCTATTGTGCATTTTGACAAAGTATACAGCAACAAAAAAGCGCCTGCATAAACATGAGGCGCTTTAAATATAGTGAGTTGACTATCCGTTATTTATTGCAAAAAACGATCAGCTTAGCCATGTCTTCCAGTTTTTTCAGGTCGATGTTATTCTCTTTAATATAGTCGGCTATCGCTTTCTCCTTGCCGGGGAAAGCTTTGGCGATGTTCTTTTGGCTGTCGGCTCTTACAAAGTTCTTACCGTTCTGCAACCAAAAGGTACTTTGCGATTGCAGCATGTATTGCTCGGGCAACAGCATATCGTATTCGCCGGCGCCTTCTTTGGCTTTAACAAAACCGTTGGCAGCGGTCAGGCCCGAATTCATGTTGTCGGTCACCTTGTCAAATTCGGCTTTATCTTTTCTCAGTTGTTTTTTATTCAGGTGCTGAACATACAGCGGGATCTTGGTATCGGTCAGTTTTTCGTAATACAGTTTACCAACAGGGACGAACTTTTTCTTTTCCAGATAAATGGTATCCACGTTATCCATCTCAAGCACGGCCTTCTCGCTGCCCTGCATAAACATCATCTCCTGGGTAAAGGTGTTGTAGTTGAGCGTACCATCGGTACTGCCGCCGCCTTTTTGCAGCACGGTAGCTTTAACAAACTGCGGGAACACATAGGGCGACACCCGGTCTGTCGACTGGGCCGATGCACAAAAACTACCGATAGCTAAGGTTAAGGTAAGCGCGTAAAATTTCATAGGTCGTATGTTTTGTTATGTCCCAATATCGTAATTAAACTTAAAAAGCGGCACGGCGGTTTAACTAATGCCGATATATTATTTAGCGATGACATGCACATTGTCTGCCCGGTTGGCATCCGTGACGTACATGCTGCCCAATATCAGTTGTTTTACGGGCTTCTCAGCTTTAAAGTTTAGTAAAAACGTGTTGGATCTTTCCCAAGCCGACATATCGTGGTGGATGGTCTTATTGGTGCCGTCGGTGTATTCTACCAGCAGATCTACAGGCACAGGTTTGTTCCCTACCGATCTAATGGTCACGCTGTAATTAGCTTTATCGGCGGTCACTTTATCTATCGCCAGGTCGGCCACGCCACGGTCAAAGAACCAGCGTTGCCAAAACCAATTCAGGTCGCGGCCTGCCCCTGCATTTATACTATTAAAAAAATCGTAGGGACCGGGGTGCTTGCCATGCCAGTTGCTGATGTAATGGTGGAGGGCTTTGGTGAATAATTCATCGCCCAGCATATCCTTCAGGTACAAATAGGCCATGGCCGGTTTGGGGTACGCGTTGGTAAATTCGGATGCGCCTGCTGTTTGGGTGGTCAGCGTCATAATGGGTTGGTCCTCTTCGGTACCTGCGGTCTGTTCGGTGCGTTCTACGCCGTACAGGTCCACTATCTTAGGGTCTATCATAGGCGATACCAGCCACTCGCCAATGGTGGCCCAACCCTCGTCCATCCAGGCGTATTTGGTCTCGTTAATGCCCATGTAAAAAGGGAACATGGTGTGGAATATCTCGTGGTCGGTCAGCTCAATGGCATCTGCCGCATCGGGCAGGGGATTGTCATTCACCATCATTGGGTATTCCATCTGGTCCAGCCCGTCAAAAACGGTCTCGTGCGGGTACGGGAACGGCCATTTAGGGAAACGGTAACTCATGGCCTCCACAGTTTTGCGGGCATAGTTCACCACTTCGTAATAGTCCTTGTGTTCGGGGTTAAATACGGCATCAACACGGGTGCGCCGGCCACTCTTAGGGTCGACAGCCAAACTGGATGCCTTCCACATGTAGTGGTTGCTGGTAGCAAATACAAAGTCGGTCACATCGTCGGCAACGAACCGCCAGGTATGGTTTCTGCCGGGCGTAGTGATCTTACCTGCTTTGGCTTCGGCCTCGGTGATCACGTCGGTAACGCTATCGTTATTGCCGGCATCGACCATGCGTTTAATATATTTAGGTTGCAGCACCTGGGTAGGGTTCACAAGGTCACCGGTAGCCCAAACCAGGTAGGCGCCGGGGACGGTTACCTCGGCATCGAACCTGCAAAAATCGTTGTAAAACTCTTGCGAACCAAGGTAAGGATGAGTGTTCCAGCCATCAATATCATCATAAACAGCTATCCGCGGAAAAAAATAGGCGATAAAGAAAGCGCCATCATCAACCTGTCCGGTTCGGTTGTGAGATGTTTTATTGAGCGTGTAACTGTAGCTGATCTTACAGTTCACTTTTTGGCCCGGCATAACAGTATCGGGCACCGACATGTTAGTGCCTAAGGTGCGGATGCGTTTCTTGGGTTTCTCTACATCGTTAACTACAACTTTGGCAATGTTCACGCCGTCGGTCAGGTCGGCAGGTTGCACCGGCCTGGCACGTACCGCACCTTTTTGATAATAGTTGGGGTACAGTTTAAACAGGATCTGCGTAAGTGTATCGGGGCTGTTGTTGGTGTAATCGATATCGACCGTGCCTTTGATCAAGCGGGTCTTAGGATCGAAATTGACCTTGATGTTGTAATTGGCGGTATTTTGCCAATATTTGGGGCCGGGTTTGCCGTTGTGGGCACGTGTGCCTTTTTGATAAGCACGCGCAATGTCCACAGGCATATTAAGCCCGGTTTGGGCTACGGCCGGAACGAATGAAATAACCGCTAACGCGATAAGCGCGGAAGCAAAAAACTTAACACCCATAAGATCAGTATAGCCGATAAAAGTAATTAGTAAATAGGGAATAATAGAATTATTTTTGCGTTTACTAAGGCAAGGGCTATGCCGCTTTAGCTATAACTAATGAAAGAAATTAAGAAATACAGCTTCCTTATATTCATATGTGCGATGATGGGAGGGATGTGGGGTTGCAACAGATCGGGCGATGACCCGCCGCCGATATTGCCTACTGCAAGCCTGAACGTGATCAACGCGGTGACCGATATCCGCGCTATTAATTTTTACCTGAACGGTACCCGGCAAAATAATAACTCGGCGATCTTTTTATATAATGCCTCGGGTTATCTTTCGGTAACTAAAGGCGAGCAGCAATACCAGTTCAAAAGTGATACTGACCGGACTGTACTGGCCGATATCAAGCTTAATATGCCCTTGACCGATTCTACTACGTACACACTGGTGCTCACCGGGCAGCAACGTAAAAATAACCTTACACCCATATTTATTGCCGACAATTTTATAGTTGATACTAATGCTAATAATGCCCGCGTCCGTTTTGTGCAGGCATCGACAGGGGTGCAGGCTTATGATGTTTTTGTCGGCGATACCTTATCGTTCAAAAACCAGCCATTTAAAAACTCGACCGCGTTTGTGAGCGTTGGTCCAGGTAAAAAAACCGTAAAAGTGAACCTCGCCGGTACTAATACGCCGGTCTTCAGCGGAACGGTGATCCTTAATCAAAATACTTATTACACCTTGTACACCAGCGGCGAGCAAGGTGGCACCGGTAAAAATGCCCTTAATGTGGCTGTTAATATAAGCAGATGAGCATAGCAGAAATAAAAAGAATTAACGTATTGACATTGTTGCTGGTCGGCGCGCTGGGCTTACTGACCGTGCCTATGCTATCATCATGCAGTAAACAAAGCAACGCAACTCCCGCCGGTTTAAATACGCGGCTTAACATTATCAACATCAGCCCGGATATTTACCCCATTAACCTGTGGGTGGGTTTGCGCCGTTATAATAGCACCAAGTTTTATTATTACTCAGTACCATCTGAGTATTTTTACATGAATACCCAGGAGACGCCGCTGCAATTACGCACGCAGGCTAACCGTACTTTCTGGAGTCGCAATGAGGCGCTGGCCCGCAGTTGCACTTACACCCTTTTTGTGACCGGACTTGTGGCCGATAAGACAGATACCTGTTTTTTGGTAGCAGACACTGCATCGGCACCCGCCCGTGGACGTGGAAAAGTGCGCTTTATTAACGCCTGCGCGCGTACTGTAAGTTTGGATGTTTATGCCAATGGTACAGCGGCGTTCCGTAACCGGGGCTTTAAAACCATAAGCGATTACATTGAGATACCTGCCGGTATCTATAAATTTAACATCAACCTGGCCAATTCTTCTACCGTTTATAAAGAGGTGGCCAATACAACCATACAAGATGGCCGCTTGTACACCATTTACACCCAGGGCGTGGTAGGCCGTACCGATAGTGCGGCGTTCAACGCGAATGTCATTATTAATAGGTGAGTTTTTAGTCCGAAAGACGGGAAGTCCGAAAGTTAGAACCATCTAACTTTACAACCTAAATTTTGCGATAGTTCCTTCGACCTCCCGCCAGTTCCCTAAGATCTTCCGGGCTTTCGGTCTTTCCGCCTTTCGGACTTCCTCCACAAATCCTATCTTTACAGCACAAAACGTTATCCCATTGGAAATACTACAACACATCATCGAGTTTATTCTGCATATTGATAAACACCTGGCAGATATCATCCACGATTATAACTCCACTACTTACTTTATCCTCTTCGCGATCATTTTTGCCGAGACGGGTTTTGTGGTGACGCCATTCCTGCCGGGCGATTCACTATTGTTCGCAGCGGGAGCTATCATCTCTGCAAATCCTAACACGGGGATGAATATTTACCTGCTGGCTTTGCTGCTTATCGTAGCTGCTTTTGCGGGGAATACGGTCAACTACTTGTTGGGTGCATGGCTGGGCGACAAAGTGTTTAAACCCGGCAACCGTATCCTTAAACTGGAATACTACCACCAAACCAATGCTTTTTTTGAGAAGCATGGCGGTAAGGCCGTTATCCTGAGCCGTTTTGTGCCGATCATCCGTACCGTGGCGCCATTTGTCGCCGGTGTGGGCCGTATGCCTTTTGGCCGTTATAGTTTGTATAACATTATTGGCGGTGTAGCCTGGGTAGTGATCTTTTTGTTCGCCGGTAAGTTTTTAGGCGGGTTGGAGTTCTTTAAAAAGCATTTCTCGCTGGTGAGTTTAGGTATCATCCTGGTATCGGTGATCCCGGCTGTTGTGGCGGCTATTAATAGCCGTAAAAAGAAAACGGTAGCTTAGGTTTTTACGGCTATCAGCTTTCTATTTTTATAGATGTGTGATTTTATCCATTCGGGCTTGGTGCGCCAATAGCGCCATTGTTGTAGTGTGATCAAATAACGCCCCTCGGATGTGCAAAGTTGATCCCAATAAAATATCTGTGATGTTTCGGGTTCAATATAAAGGTCAAAACTGGTGCGGAATATGTCGTTGTTGCTGATGCCAACTTTTATCCAATAATATTGGGTGTCTTGTCCTGGTTCTCCAGCAAGCACCACGTCGGGCTTTGATGAAGCAGGTGTGGTCGACAGAAATACTTTTACTTCAGGCAAGGCCTTTATTTGCTTTAAAGCCCATTCGGTGTTACGTTTCGTTTGTTTTTGCTGGCTGATCACCTCTTTCCGTACGCCGGGAAAGTAAGGCAGCCTAACAATAAGATCAGATATAGGAAAGGTTGGGCTTTGTTATTCATCTCTCTAAAGTTAAAGGCTTCCCTGCCTTAAACAAAGTTTCCTCCCTCAATAATTTTTGTTTCTGCTCCGCCGTCAATGGTGTTTCGATCAGCTTATTAAGATCAGGTTGGCCTGCATCTACCCACGCCGAATACCAAAAACTGCCGATAGCTAATATGGACGAGCGCATCCTGCGCTTTACCATCCCGTTAAGCATCTGGTGATAGGCCGAAGCGTATTTTACAGAATAGTCCTCCACTTTGCGTTTGCCGCGCAGCGTCATCTCTCGCTTTTTGTAGGGCGGGAACTTGGCATTCAATTTCTTCTCGAACAGTATTACTGAATCCACACATCTGTAGGACGCCTTGCAGATGCGGAAAGCCTCGGTCAGAGGATTATCGATATAGCGGGCCTTGCCAACGTACAAACTATACTGATCGCTGAATAATTCGGGCAGGCGGGTCTCCCAAAGCGAGTGAATGCCGTCCTGACCGGTAAACTGACCATCATAGTTAGATATTAGGTGCAACGGCACATGCGCATCGGCAATGTAGTGACCCAGGTTGGCCGATGTTTTCAGGATCGCCGTGGTGTCGTGCGCTTTAAACGCTTTCACAAGCCAATAGTGATGATACTGGATCACCCAGGGGACGGTGCCATATTTGTTAAGCGTATCGGCACTGTATTTCTTCACCGCATCGTACCAGTTTGGTGGCAGGTTGGCAAAGGGTTGTTTTTTGCCGTAGCGGTCGGCATCCAAAAAATGTCGTGGCTCTTCTAACGAATCTACATAGCGGCGTTTATCCGGATCTACGGAGTGTTCGGTGATGTGAACGATGTTGGCACGATAAAATTCGGCCATGCCTTTAGGCAGCGTGAATACCGCCAAATGGTTGATCTTTCGGTGCCCGAAAAATCCCCACGACGAGCAGATAAGGCAGATAGTTAACAGTAAGCAAACTCGCAAGAAGGTTTTCATTCCCGGCTAAAATATCGCTTTTGGGCCACATATTTTTAAAGTTAATTACACGCCGATAAGGCAGGTTAAGTAAAAATTAGTTTTTTTTGGAAAACTAAAGCGACCCGACCGACGTTTGGGTAAAAACTATCCGTCCGTACAGGGCGACGCACTATTTTTTAGAAAGCAGCTTACTATGAAACAATTTACAAAAGCAAGAACAGCAAAATTCGTTTACCTATTTATAGCATTGATCGGCATTGCCGCCATACAATCGTGCAAAAAACCAAGCCCTGATGCAGAGGGTGGCGTAGGTAGTGCAAAACTGCGCTTAGTTAACACCAGCCCTGATGCAGGATCGTCAAAAATAATTTTAGAAGAAGAGGTGGGTGTTACCGGCTCTGTTGGTACAGGCAACGCTTCGAGTTATATTAACGCATTTGCCGGCGAGCAACAGGTTACAGTGCAGTCGGGTGCGGGTACCGTTTTGGCCAGGGTTAGCAATCAGTTAGATGCCAATTCTTATTATTCATTTTACTTGACCGGCGTAAGCGGAAGCTACAGTTTGTTCCCGGTTTTAGACGACGTTGCCGCTGTGTCAGGTAAAGCTAAAGTACGGTTTGTGCAAACATCATCTCAGCTAAATTCGGCTAATTTAAGCGCAGGGTCAACAAGCTTGTTCACGGCACAGCCATTTAAGGCTATAACCAACTCGGTAGAGGTAGCACCGGGTGCGTACACTTTTAACCTGAGTAATGGCGTAACAGCTATTACGTTGGCCAGCAGCCAGTCGGTTACTTTAACATCAGGTAAAAATTACACGGTGTTTGTGAGTACACAAAGCGTGAGCGGCAATAATGCTACCCTGGCCCTTAACGTGGTAGCAAGCAACTAATAACAGGGGATAACGTTCACGGTCAGTAAACTAAGTTGATCTTTTTTTAAATTGTATTTGACAATTAAAATTTATCCCCTTATATTTGCAGTCCGAAAAATAAGAAAAGAATATTAGCTAAAATGGCAAATCATAAATCATCATTAAAAAGGATCAGGTCAAACGCTGCGAAGCGTCTACGCAACAGGTACCAAGCAAAAACTACCAGAAATGCGATCAAAAAACTAAGAGGCACAGCTGATAAAGCAAGTGCACAACCTCTTTTGTCAAAAGTGATCTCGATGCTTGACCGTTTGGCTAAGAAGAATGTTATCCACAAAAACAAAGCTTCGAACAACAAATCAAAGTTGACCAAATTTGTTAACGGCCTTAACTAAGGTTTAGTTAATTTAGATATTTGAAAAGGGATAGTACTTAGTGCTATCCCTTTTTTTGTTACACCTCACCCCGGCCCTCTCCGCAGGAGAGGGAGTAAAATGAAGTCCTCTCCTTTGGAGAGAGTTGGGAGAGGTGAGATTTTTTGTCTACTTTAACATCGTGGAAACCTACGAGAACAACCTTAGCATAAAAGCCTGGGCCGAAGAAGACCGCCCGCGCGAGAAACTCAGCACCCAGGGCCGACGTTCCCTCAGCGATGCCGAACTGATCGCTATCCTGATCGGCTCCGGCAGCCGAAACGAGACCGCTGTAGAACTAAGCAAACGTATCCTGCACCATTACGATAACGACCTTAACCGCTTAGGCAAAGCCTCCATTGCCGAGTTATCCAAATTCAAAGGCATCGGCGAAGCTAAAGCGATATCCATCATTGCCGCCCTTGAACTTGGCCGCCGTAGGGGAGAGACCGAAACGAAAGTTCCTGATAAGATAGATGGCAGTCGCAGCGCCTACAATATCCTGCGTCGCCATTTGGTGGATCTGCCGCACGAGGAATTTTGGTTGCTACTTTTAAGCCGATCCAATAAACTCATCGCCAAAGAACTCATCAGCAAAGGTGGTCTATCCGGCACCATTGCCGACCCGAAGATCATCTTTCACATTGCATTGCAACACCAGGCATCAAGTGTGATACTGGCGCATAATCATCCAAGCAATAATAAAAAACCAAGTCAGGAAGATATTTTCCTGACCAAGAAGCTGCATAGTGCCGGTTTGATACTGGATATCAAGGTGGTGGATCATTTGATCATTACAGATGATGGGTATTTGAGTTTTGCGGATGAGGGGCTTCTTTAATTTCGGATGTCGGATGTTCAATTTCGGATTTAATTTTTAGTATGGATCTTATAGTTGTAAAGGCAAAATTTAGAGTGCTGACCGCCGATGAAGGTGGAGAGCGGAAATGTTTTATCTCCAGTGGCTATCGGCCTGACCATGTTTTTGAGACCTTTGAAGATGGGGTCATAAGGGCGCATATGGGCGATATCACCTTTTTTGATCGTGAACAAATGCTTCCAGGCGATGAAGCAGAGGTGGTTGTCAGATTTTTTAAAGGCAATGATGGAGCCGGAAGGTATATTGAGGTTGGACGTAAATGGTTTGTCAATGAAGCGCATCATCGGATAGGAGAAGCAACTGTACTGAAGATTTTATCAGGTGTCGATTAGATTCGATTTAAAAGATCCGAAATTAAAATTCTCTCTAATTGGGTGCAGGGAGCGGGTTGCTTCAGTCTAATTTTGATATCAACCCCAAATTGCGATCCGGAAAAAATATTGTCGAATATTTTATTAAATATTTGATTATTAGGTATTTGTATATTTTATAACTTGAATTGTGTTAACCTTTTTTAACTTTCTTTCAGTCAGGTCGTGTTTTAACTCTCCTCGATCATCTATGTTTACTTTCCCCTTTAACCTTTCGCCTTTAACCTTTCACCCTAAATTGTATCTTTGCCATTAAATGAAAATATCGTATAACTGGCTTAAAGAATTTATCGCTGTAGATAAAACCCCGGCCGAGCTATCTGCTATACTTACCGGCACCGGCTTAGAGGTGGAGAGCCTGGAGAAAGTACAGGCCGTTCCCGGCGGTTTGGAGGGTTTGGTGATAGGCTACGTAAAGGAATGTACAGATCATCCTAACTCAGATCACCTGCACCTGACCAAGGTCGATGTAGGCGGCGAGGCTGATCTTTCTGTTGTTTGCGGTGCAAGCAATGTGGCTGCCGGCCAAAAGGTGGTTGTGGCTACCGTGGGTACTACCGTGCACCCTGTTAGCGGCGAGCCGTTCAAAATAAAAGAATCAAAGATCCGTGGCGAGGTTTCGCAAGGTATGTTATGTGCCGAGGACGAGATCGGTTTGGGTGCAAGTCACGATGGTATTATGGTACTGCCTGAAGATGCGCCGATAGGCACGCCTGCCAAAGGATACTTTAAACTGAACGACGACTACATGTACGAGATAGGCCTTACGCCTAACCGTGCCGACGCGGCATCGCACCTGGGCACTGCCCGTGATATCGCTGCGTTCCTGAAATTGCAGATCATCAAGCCTGATGTTTCGGCATTTAAGGTTGATAACCATGATCTGGATATCGCCGTTGAGGTAGAGAATACTGCATCTGCCCCGAGATACTCAGGCCTGACCATGACCGGCCTGGAAGTGAAGGAATCGCCTCAATGGTTGAAGGAGCGTTTGGCCGTGATCGGCGTGCGTTCGATCAATAACGTGGTCGACGTGACCAATTATGTACTGCACGAATTAGGTCAGCCCCTGCACGCTTTTGATGCCGACGCGATAACCGGCGGCAAAGTGATCGTTAAAAACTGCGCGGAAGGTACACCGTTCACCACGCTTGACGAGGTAGAGCGTAAACTGAACGCCGATGACCTGATGATCTGCAACACCGAAGAACCGATGTGTATTGCCGGTGTGTTCGGCGGCACTAAGTCGGGCGTGAGCGAAAAGACCACTAAGATATTTTTGGAGAGCGCTTACTTTGACGCCGTGGCCGTGCGTAAAACGTCTAAACGTTTTGGGTTAAAGACCGATGCGTCGTTCCGTTTTGAGCGTGGTACCGATCCTGATATGACCGTGTATGCCCTTAAGCGCGCCGCCCTGTTGATTCGAGAGGTTGCGGGTGGCACAGTATCGTCTGAGATATTTGACAACTACCCTGCGCCTGTAGCGCCTTTTGATGTGGAGGTTACTTATAAAAACATCCACCGACTGATCGGTCAGGAGATATCGCACGAGGAAATTCGCGGTATCATTACCGCTTTGGATATCCAGATCGTGAGCGAGACCGAAGAGGGCCTGTCTTTAAAAGTGCCACCTTACCGTGTGGATGTGACCCGCGATGTGGACGTGATAGAAGAGATACTGCGGATCTACGGCTATAACAACATCGCAATCCCTACACAGATCAGGGCATCGCTGAATAACTCAAATCGTCCGGAGAAAGATACTGTACAGAACGCTATCGCGGACTGGTTGTCGGCCAATGGCTTTAACGAGATATTATCAAACTCATTGACTAAGTCGGCTTATTCGGATGATCTGGATACTGCCGTGAAGATATTGAATCCGCTGAGCAGCGACTTGGATATCATGCGCCAAACCATGTTGTTTTCGGGATTGGAGGCTATCGCTTACAATGCTAACCGTCGTGCGGGTAATTTGAAGTTCTACGAGTTTGGTAAGACTTACAGCATAGCCGAGGGTAAGTACAAAGAGGATCAGCACCTATCGGTGTTCCTGACCGGTAGCAATGTGGCCGAGCAATGGAACCAGCAGGTTAAGCCGGTATCGTTCTATAACCTGAAGGCTGTCGTTGATAGCCTGTTAGAGCGTTTAAATATTAAGGACTTTACGACCGAAGATACCACTTGCTCTAAATTATCATACGGACTGAACTACATGCGTGGTCCCAAACGTATCGTAAAATTTGGTGAGGTAAAAGGTAAAGCTTTGAAAAAGGCCGACGTTGATCAGGCGGTGTTTTATGCCGACTTTAATTTCGACTTCTTGTTACAATTAGTTCGCAAAAATGTGATCATCAACCAGGAGATACCAAAATATCCATCGGTAAGGCGAGACCTTTCGATGCTGGTTGATAAGGCGGTTACCTTTAACCAACTGAAACAAGTAGCGCAAAAGACCGATCGCAAACTGATCAAGGAAGTGAACGTGTTCGACGTGTACGAGGGTGATAAATTACCTGCCGGCAAAAAGTCATACGCGCTAAGCTTCATCATTCAGGACGACGAGAAAACCCTGGCCGATAAAGCGATCGACAGCCTAATGCAAAAATTAATTCTTAACTTAGGGAAAGAGGCAGGAGCAGAAATCAGGAAGTAGTGATTGGTTGATCAGTTAATCAGTGACTGGTTAATCGGTGATCAGTAATTAAGGTCAATATATGAGGTCGTTTACGGACTTAGAAGCTTGGAAAAAATCGAGGGCGTTAAGGAATAATATTTATACCTTAGTTAAATCGTTTCCGAATGAAGAAAAGTATCGATTAACAGACCAGATCGTACGGTCATCAAGGTCGATAGGTAATAATATCGCCGAAGGCCATGGTCGGTTTCATTATGCTGACGAAGCTAAGTTTATGCTAAATGCGAGAGGCTCGGCCGCAGAAACGATCGACCATTTGATCATTGCTTTGGACTTGGGATTTATCGATAAAATTACTTTCGACAAATTTGATGCAGAATGCAACGAATGTATGAGACTGATAAACGGTTATATTAACTACTTAAGAACACAAAAGACCAATCACTGATCACCGGTTAACTGATCACTGAAAAAAATGACCACAGCAGAACAATTAAATTCAGTCCTTGATAAGACGGAGCGTTTGATACAGCTCTGCAACGCTTTGCAGGAGGAAAATGACTTGTTGAAGCTGGAAAATCAGTCGTTTACGGCGGCTTTGGATGCAAGTAAGAATAAGACAAAAGAGCTGGATGAAAAGCTTCGTGTATTGAAGTTGGCTAAGTCGTTTTCAGAAACAAATGAAAAAAGCCTTGACATCAAGCAAAAAATTAACGAATTTGTCCGGGAAATTGATAAGTGCATTGTGTTGCTAAAAAAGTAATGCACTAAAGTGAACAAGCTCAAATGGGAGAGATCTCTATAAAAATAAATATTGCTGACCGCGTTTACCCTTTAAAGGTGAACATGGAAGAGGAAGAAATAATAAGAAGAGCAGCCAAATTAATTAACGACCGTATAAAAGAATATCAGGAAAATTACGCGGTAAGGGATAAGCAAGATCTGCTGTCGATGTGTGTATTGCATTACGCAACGTCAACCATCAAGGCAGAAAAAAAGGTAACGGTAGAGGATACCGCCGTAACCGACAAGGTTTATCAGTTAGATAATTTGCTGACAGAGTTTTTCTCTAAACAGTAATAGAACGTTCTTTAAAGTACGCTGAAAGGTAAAAGGCTAAAGATAAAAGGTAGGGGAATTTTCGAGAGCTATAATGGCTTTTGACTTCTTACTTTTGACTTAAGACTTAACTCACAGCAAGAGCACATAAAGATCTGACCGCAGTTAGATCTTGAGTTTCACTATTAAAAACTTAACGCTTCAATATCAGCGGGCAAGTAAAAAGGGTATTCATCACTCCGGGGTGTTTGATGCGAAACCCAAGCCCAATAACTGAGAAAAGAGGTTTTTAAATAATGACGCTTAAGGTTTAGTTGCGGTCTTTTTATTTAAAGCAATTTATAAACACACATAACCAAACAAACGATCTATATATACCACCAAACAAAATGAACGACTTAGTACTCTATATTATTATAGGCCTGCTCGCCGGTATCCCAACGGGTATCGTGATAGGTCGCTTTCTGCTTAGGAAGCTATTCAAAAACCAGGAATTATCAGCACAGAATAAAGTTAAAAAGATCCTGAAAGATGCTGAGAGCGAGGCCGAGATCCTTAAAAAGAACCGGATGTTTGAAGCTAAAGAGAAATTTTTACAGCTAAAATCAGAGCACGAGCAAGAGGTTAACTCTAAAAATAACGTGATCAATCAACGCGAGAACACGCTTAAACAAAAAGAGCAATCGGTAAACCAACGTCTGGAAAACTTTAACCGTAAAGAAGCTGAGCTGGACACAACCCGTAAAAATTTAGAAAAGCAGACCGAACTTGCCGTTAAAAAGCAGGAAGAGGTTGAGGTTTTAAAACAACAACACGTTCAGCAATTGGAGACCATTGCCGGTCTGTCTGCTGAAGAAGCTAAGAACCAACTGGTAGATAACCTGCGCGAAGAAGCCCGTACCAAAGCCATGATGCAGATCAAGGATATTGTGGACGAAGCTAAACTGACCGCTACCAAAGAAGCCAAAAAGGTGGTTATCCAAACCATCCAACGTACCGCTACCGAATCAGCTATCGAGAACACGGTGTCTATCTTCAATATCGAGAATGACGAGATCAAAGGCCGTATCATCGGTCGCGAAGGTCGTAACATCCGTGCGTTGGAAGCAGCTACCGGTATCGAGATCATTGTGGACGATACCCCTGAGGCGATCATCTTGTCAGGTTTCGACCCTGTCCGCAGGGAGATAGCCCGTTTGGCTATGCACCGTTTGGTGACCGATGGTCGTATCCACCCGGCCCGTATCGAAGAGGTTGTGGCCAAAACCAAAAAACAGATCGAAGAAGAGATCGTAGAGATAGGCGAACGTACCGTGATCGATCTGGGTATCCACGGCTTGCACCCTGAGCTGATCCGTATGGTAGGCCGTATGCGTTACCGTTCGTCTTACGGACAGAACTTGTTGCAGCACTCACGTGAGGTAGCTAACTTCTGCGCTACCATGGCGGCTGAGTTAGGCTTGAACGTGAAGATGGCTAAACGTGCCGGTCTGTTACACGATATTGGTAAAGTACCTGATGATAACCCGGAACTGCCACACGCTATCCTGGGTA
This sequence comes from Mucilaginibacter myungsuensis, assembly GCF_015222005.1. Taxonomy (GTDB): domain Bacteria; phylum Bacteroidota; class Bacteroidia; order Sphingobacteriales; family Sphingobacteriaceae; genus Mucilaginibacter; species Mucilaginibacter myungsuensis. Next base: position 57,106 of record NZ_JADFFL010000010.1, read on the forward strand.
TGCAGTTAGCCGAGAAATATAAAGAGCATCCTGACGTGTGCAACGCCATCGGTGCCCACCACGACGAGGTCGAGATGACCAGCATGATATCGCCTATCATTCAGGCTTGTGACGCTATCTCAGGCGCTCGCCCGGGTGCACGCCGCGAGGTGGTTGAAAGCTACATCAAGCGTTTGAAAGAATTGGAAGAATTGGCCATGTCTTATCCTGGCGTAGAGAAGACCTTCGCTATACAGGCCGGTCGCGAGTTACGTGTAGTGGTAGAGAGCGAAAAGATCAGCGACGCACAGTCAGAGATCTTAGCAGCTGATATCTCTAACCGTATCCAAACCGAAATGACCTACCCTGGTCAGATCAAAGTTACCGTGATCAGGGAGACCAGATCCGTAGCGTTCGCTAAGTAGGAGCCCCCCGACCCCCTTGAAGGGGGGTAGGAAATATTGAGCCCTGATGCGATGAGCATCGGGGTTTTGTTTTTTGTGCCGATCCAAAATTAAGTCCATAAAATATTTGTTTTTCTACGAATTATTCGTAGATTGGTGATGTTACCTAAATAAGATCATCATGAAAAAGTTAACTCACTTTAAAACAGTATCAGCAACGATCGCTATCGTCTCATCTTTAGTCCTGTCGACAGCATCAGCACAAACAACGGATAGCTTACGGAAGGCTGCTGCTGCAGCTAAAGGAGATACCGCTATGGTCATGCGGCATGCTATTGATGGTGTGCTTGTTTCTAAAGAGGTGTTTGATGCCCGTAAAGATGGCCTGATCGGCTTGATCGCTTATCCCGGCAAAATATTCGATCCTCAATATAAAGGATACGTAGCGATGAAAGTATCAGAGAAAAACGAAAACTCGCCGGCAGTTCTCAAACTTAAAGCAAGGGCAGATTCGCTGGGATTAAAGTCGCACAGAATGGAACGCCGGCAATAAGAGGGTAGGCGTTTGCGGTGATATGCTTATCTTTGCGGTATAACAACGACAACCAATCTTGGAAAAGCAGCCCATCGAAATAAAACCTAAAAGGAAAGTCGACATCCTATTCGATAAATACTCCGAGCATCACCAAGATCCTACCAATAAACTGATCCATTGGATATGCGTACCGTTGATCATGATGAGTTTGATCGGTTTGGTTTGGGCGATACCGTTCCCGCACCTTAAGTTTTTGGGACAGTACAATGGTACGTTCAACTGGGCATCTTTCTTGATCGCGTTCTCTATTTACTACTATTACAAGCTGTCGCCTATACTATCGTACTTTATGCTGATGGTAACCATGTTCCTGTGCTACTTTGTTACTTTGTTAGAGAAATGGGGACAGACCGGTGGTCCGCAGCTATGGCAATCCAGCTTAATTATATTCGTATTGGCCGGGGTAGGTCAATTTATCGGCCATAAGATCGAGGGTAAGAAGCCATCATTCCTTGATGATGTTAAGTTTTTGCTCATCGGCCCCATCTGGTTGCTGCATTTCTTATTAAAGAAAATGAACTTGAAGTATTAAGAGACGTTGAAGCAACCAATATTTGTTTTCCAGAAGTTAACGATATGGCAGATCTGCGTTGCCTTAGCTTATTTGTCGCTGTCTGTATTTGTTTACTTCAAATGGATTAAATACAGTGACAGTGATCAGTCTGAATTAATAATCTTTTATGCGGTGGGAACGCAGGTGTTTCTGATATTCCTGTATTACCTCCCTCTACGTAACTTAACGGTTTATCTGATCTGGTTGAGTTTTGCTGCGATACAATTTGCGGGATATTATATTTTGAAAGGCAGCATCTTTTTAAGGCTATCCGAGATCGAAAGCATAAGACTTATCCGTAACACAGCTCCGCTACTATTGCTTTTTCAGGTCTTTAGAGTAATAAGTTTGAATATTCAGCACCAGGAATTTGTCATTCCGGGAAAAGGGGGGACTGATCTATGGGATGAACGTTCTGCTAATTTTTTAGATTTTTGCTTTATGCTTCTTTATCTTGCTGCATTTTGGGGACTGATATTTTGGCAGTAATTGCATTACTGGAGAATACCTGATCATTGCTATTTAACTATCAGGCAATTTTACCACAACCTTTAATTAGCGTTAAGCCATCGTTTGATAATATAACCATGCCTTAACATTGGGCTAACATTATAGCTGAACCTTTGTAGAAAGAAATTTCGACAAATGAAAAGGCTCTGTTCCGTTTTACTTTCCCTATCACTTTTAATAATATCAAGTGCAACGTTCGCCCAAAATGTGGGCAAGATCACCGGTAAAATATCTGATGGCAAAACTGCCGAGGTATTGATCGGTGCTACCGTATTGATCGATGGTACCGCCAAAGGCGCTGCTGCCAACATTGATGGCGTTTATAGCCTGGCCAATGTTGCTCCCGGTCATTATTCTATTACTGTTAAGTACATTGGCTACACCAGCAAGCAGATCAGCGATGTAGAGGTTAAGGCCGGCGCTGCTACCACGCTTAACGTGGTGTTAGATGCGGTACCTGCAAAAACCCTGAACACTGTAACTGTAAAAGGTACTTACAAGCAAGAATCGGTTAACTCTTTATACGCTCAGCAGAAAAATAGCGCGGCTGTTACCGATGGTATCACATCCGAATCTATTAAAAGATCACCGGATAAAAGTGCATCAGAGGTTTTGCGCCGTGTGAGTGGTGCTACCGTGCAGGACAACAAATTTGTTGTTATCCGTGGTTTAAGCGATCGTTATAACAATGCGTCGTTAGATGGTTCGGCTTTACCAAGCACCGAGCCTAACCGTAAAGCATTCTCTTTCGATATCGTTCCGGCTAACCTGATCGATAATATGATCATCAGCAAAACCGCTACACCAAACCTGGCAGGCGACTTTGCAGGCGGATCGGTACAGATCGTTACTAAAGATATCCCTGACGAGAACTTTGTTACCCTGAACATTGGTTACGGTTACAATACCAACACAACATTCAAAATCTTCCAAAGCGGCTATCGTAATACAACTGATTATTTAGCGTTCGATAATGGCTCACGTCAGTTATCAAGATACTTCCCGTCTAAAGCTACTATCGATGCCGGTATGAGCCAGGCCCGTCAAAATGTGGCATTGAACAGGTTTAACCCTGATCTTACCGTGCGTGATAATAATGCCTTCTTGAATACTAACTACCAAGTATCGGTAGGTAGGGTAAAGGACTTTAAGAACAATAACCGTTTAGGTGTTATTGCTGCCTTAACTTACCGCAACCAGATGCAGAACATCAATGACGGTAAAGTTTTTTATCATCAATATAACTATGATGATCTGAAGTACAAGTTCTCTACCAGTGTAGGTGCTTTAGCCAACTTTGCTTACAGCTACGGAAAAAACCGTATCACGTTCAAAAATATCTACAACCGTAATTTCGACGATATGTACATGTACCGTACAGGTACTAACGTTGCTACCGGTTACCTGAATAAGTTTTACGCGTTCGATCTTATCCAAAAAGGTTTGTTCAAAACTACGGTACAAGGCGACCATAGCTTTGGCGAACGTAACTCCAAACTTACCTGGAACGCCAGCTACGCTAACATCATCAATAATCAGCCGGATCAGCGTAAGTTGAATTATTCTTATACCAATGGTGACTATTACGCGGATCTTAACACAGCAGGCCGTCAGAACGCGCGTTACTTTGCTAATCTGAACGAGAACATCTACGGTGGCCAGGTAGATTACAACCTGCCGTTAACGGTATTAAAAGAGAAAGCCACCTTTAAAACAGGCTTTTCAACTCAATACCGTGATCGTAAGTTCGTGCCAAGGTTTATTGGTATGGTTATCAATCCGGCTGTCCCGGGTGCGGAAGAATTAAGGACCCGCCCGATCAACGAGATATTTGGTACCGACTTTATCAACCAAAATTTTTACAATCTGCAAGACATCACGTTACCGGATGACCCTTACGTAGCTAACTCGTTAACCAACGCCGGTTATGTAATGTTGGATAACGCCCTGTCAAAGAAAGCCCGTTTAGTTTGGGGTGTACGTGTAGAGAAATTTGATCTTGATCTTACCACCTCAGCTAACAATAAAGCAAAGCTTGACAATCTGGACATTTTGCCGTCAGCTAACTTTATTTACAGCGTAACGCCTAAAGCCAACTTAAGGTTATCTTATTCGCGCACCGTTGCCCGTCCTGAGTTACGTGAATTGGCACCATCTACCTATTATGATTACGAATTGCTGGCTACCGTGCAAGGTAACCTTAACTTAAAACGTACGCAGATCCATAATGCGGATATTCGTTATGAGTTTTACCCATCGGCTGGTCAGATCATCTCGGTATCGGGTTTTTACAAAAACTTCTCTAACGCGATCGAGTCTTATTTCGATGATAAATTGTCTACCCCAAATATCACTTACTTCAACACTGCTAAAGCAAACAACTTCGGTGTAGAATTTGAGTTCAGGAAGACATTGGATTTTATCTCTCCAAAGCTGAAGAACACTACCTGGTACACCAACTTGGCTATTGTTAAGTCTGAGGTAGAGGATCCACAGTTAACCTTGTCAGAGCCGGGCGGCAAACGCCCAATGGTTGGTCAGGCGCCTTACGTGATCAATGGTGGTATCATGCAAACCGCATTTAATAACCGTGTTAGCGTAAACCTGCTTTACAATCGTGTTGGCGAACGCATCTTCAGAGCAGGTGGCAGTATGTTCCCATCGGTATATGAGAACGCCCGTGATGTTGTAGATCTGCAACTTGGCCTGCGTGCATTTAAAAGCCGTGGCGAGTTTAAGCTTAACGCTACCGATCTGCTTAACCAGCAAACCAAATTCTTCTTTAAAAATCCAAAAGATACTTACAACCAGGCAACTTATGGCGATGTATATAACCGCTACAGGTTAGGTCAGTCTATCTCACTGTCGTTCGCCTACAACTTCAAGTAAACTATAGTCTATTTATAAAGAACACAACAACAAGAAAAACAAATTAGGATCATGAAAAAGTATTCTCTATTAGTAATGTTAGCAGCGGGCATGTTGTTCGCATCTTGCAGCAGCAAGAATGACAACCCTAATCCGGACCCGGGTACTAACCCTCCAACAAACAACACTAACGTTGTTGAAGTAAGCGGCGATATTTCTGCCAACACTACCTGGTCTGCAAGCAAGATCTATCTATTAAAAGGCTTTGTTTACGTAACCAACGGCGCTACCTTAACTATCGAGGCCGGTACCATCATTAAAGGTGATAAAGCTACCAAAGGCACGCTGATAGTAACCCGCGGTTCTCAGGTAAACGCAACCGGTACAGCCGATAAGCCTATCGTGTTTACATCTAACGTTGCGGCTGGTGGCCGTTCAGCTGGTGATTGGGGTGGTGTTATCCTTTTGGGTAGGGCTCCTGTCAATCCTGCAGGTGGTTTCGCTACAATCGAAGGTGGTTTGATCCCAACTAACGGTGGCGCTAACGATAAGTACATCCAATACGGTGGTAATGTTGCTGCTGACAACTCAGGTACTTTAAAATATGTACGTATCGAGTACGCAGGTATCCCATTCTCACCAGATAGCGAGATCAATGGTCTTACTTTAGGTGGTGTAGGTTCAGCTACAACTATCGATTACGTTGAGGTTTACCGTTCAGGTGACGACGCTTTCGAGTGGTTCGGTGGTACTGTTAACGCTAAACACTTATTAGCTATCGGTTCTGTAGATGACGACTTTGATACCGACTTCGGTTTCTCTGGTAAAGTACAATTTGGTTTAGCTCAACGCGCTCAGGTTATTGCCGACGTATCTGGTTCTAACGGTTTCGAGTCTGACAACGATGCTACCGGTACTAACAACACGCCGCAAACCAGCGCAGTATTCGCTAACATGACTATCGTTGGTCCTGCGTTTAACGGTACTACTTTAGCTGCTATTGCAGCGGGTGGCAGCCAATCAGGTATCAATGCTAACTTCCAGCACGCTGCTCAGATCCGTCGTAACTCGGCTATCAGCATCAGCAACTCGGTATTCACTAACTACACTGAGGGTGTTTATTTTGACGACGGTACTGTAGTAACTGCAGGTGCAACTTCTGATAACTATGTTAACAGCCGTTCAGTTGTTAAAAACAACATCATCTTCGGTTCTAACTCAAAAAGCAACCAATTAAAAGGTACAGCAGGTGTTTTGGCTAAGATCTTTGCAGGTATAGCTTCTATTCAAGCTCAATTAACTGCTGACAACACTATCGACGCTGCTAAGACCGGTACCGATCTTTATGTTGCTCCTTTCAAATACGGTTCAGACTTTAAAGCTTCAGGTAACGCTTTGTTCGGTACTCCTAACTTTATTTTAGCTGCTAATTCAGTAGCTGCTGCAGGTGCTACCTGGACAGGTAAATATGCCGACGCTTTCTTTGAGCAAGTTGCTTTCCGCGGTGCATTTGGTACTACTGATTGGTCATCAGGTTGGGCTTCTTACGACCCTCAAAATATTGCCTACACAACTCCTGGTGTTGTAAGATAATTAGCAGATCCGTAAAAAGACGCTATATAAAAAAGGTCCGCAAGCGATAAGCTTGCGGACCTTTTTTGAAGTTTTTATTTTTCTTGTCATAGCGAGGAGCGAAGAAGTGGGGCTGAGGGACGGCGAGCGACGCGGCGATGTCATAGGACAAGCAACGAGGACCTGCCTATGAGATCGCCACGCTGCCCCAACGCAATGCCACTTCCTTCCGCTCCTCTCAATGACAATTTTTCATGGTCTCCGGACTCCTCTCCTACAAATTCTTCCCTAATTTCTCCAGCATATCTTGCGGAACATCGTGCAGGTCCAACACTAGGAACCCATCTAACGAATCCGAAAATTTAGGGTCGATGTTAAAGCAAATGATCTTGGCATTAAGGGCGATGTATTGGCGAAGCAATACCGGTACCTTCATGTTGCGGGTCTCTACCTCGGATATGATATTGTCCAGCCCTTTAAGCGAATCGGCGGTGCCGGTCAGCAACAGTTCAGTATCGATCTTAGAGAAATCGACTTTGAATTTTTTACGCGGGCGCACGTACTGAGCCATGTCATGATCAAAATGGTTTTTGGTGATATAGTCTACCATCAGCGATTTTGAAAATTTAGAAAAACTATTGCTGATGCTTACCGGCCCGATCAGATAACGGTAACGAGGGTTATCCAATAAGTATTTCAACACCCCTTTCCAAAGAAGGAATAGCGGCAGCGCCTTACCCTGATATTCGGCACGAATGAATGAGCGGCCCAATTCGATACTCTTTTTTAGCACGGGAGTAAATTGCCCTTTGATCTTAAATACCTCGGCGGTGTAAAATCCTTTTTTGCCGCGACTGTAAAATATCTCGTCGCCCAGTCCTAAACGGTAGGCGCCTACTATCAGGTTAGCTTCAGTATCCCAAATGAACAGGTGATGGTAGTAGATATCGTACTCATCCAGATCGATGCTTTTATTGGTGCCCTCGCCAACCTCGCGAAAGGTGATCTCGCGCAGGCGGCCTATCTCGCGGATGATGTTAGGTATGGCCGATGTTGGGGCGATGAACACCTCGTAATTCTTTTCGGTCCAGGTGAGGTAGTTCTCGCGTAACCCGGCAACTTCTTTTTCAAGAATGCTTTGTGCAGTTTCGGCAGGTATCTGTTCTACATCCTTTTTTATCTTGAACAGATTGCGCGGGTTAAATAGTTTTTTCTCTTCTTCTAAACCTGTGCCTAAGGCATACGTTTTTGCCCTTAGATAATTGAGCAGCTTGGTGGCGTTGTTATTGTCGGGTACGTCGGCCACGTTAATAGGTTTGCCGATGCGCACTTTAATGGTCTGCCCTTGCTTGTTAAATAATTCTGATGGTAGCTTTACAGTCCGCAGGGTAGGGTGGATGACACTAAGTAAATTAAATAACAAACCATTGTTTCCATGGAAATAGATAGGCACCACCGGCACTTTAGCCTTGCTGATGATCTTGCCTACTACCGGGTGCCACTTGCGGTCGGTCACCTGTTGTTGTTCTATTTTAAAGGTAGATACCTCGCCCGCCGGGAAGATGCCGATAGGGGTGCCGTCGGCTAACAAACCAAGCGTGTTTTTTAACCCGCTGATGCTGGATGAATGGTCGATATTCTCAAAAGGATTTACGGCTATAAAGGAATCGCTCAGATTGGGGATCTTTTTTAGTAAAAAATTGGCCATCAGTTTAGCATCGGGTCTTACCGAGCATAGTAAATTTAACAGCACCATGCCCTCTACCCCGCCATACGGATGGTTTGCAATGGCTATGAACGCACCTTCTTTAGGGATATTCTTTAACTCGCGCTCATCAAACTCTACAGTTATGCCTATCGCGTCTAACACGGCTTTGGCAAACTCCGGTCCTTGTTTAGGCTGTGCCTGTGCAAACACCTCATTTACCTGATTGATCTTCATTAGTTCCATCAGCCATGCGGCAAGTCCGGGCATTTTTAATTTGTCCAGTTTGGTGGCCTTGGCAAATTCTTCGGTAGTGATGACCTTCATAAATTTAGGTAGTAGTATGTACTTTCGTTTGGTGAGGTAAATATCCTCAATTTTTCTCTATTTTAACGGCAGATAAGCCTGTATGATGCAAGACCAAGTCAAAAATTACTTGTCGCTCACACGCAAAGAATGGAACGGCGTGGTAGTACTTTTGGTATTGATCGTTTTAGCATTGATAGCGCCCTATGCGTACGAAAAGTTTTACCCTTATCAGCCACTGAACACTAAAGGCTTAGATGCCGCCATTGAAAAGTTGTACGCCCGGAATAGGGATAGTGCAAAGTCTGATCAAGCTACGTTATTTAAATTCGACCCCAATCATTTGCCGGACAGTCTTTGGTTAAAGCTCGGCCTGAACGAAGGACAGATCAGCGCTATCAAAAATTACGAAGCTAAAGGCGGCAAGTTTTACAGCAAAGCCGATGTGAAGAGGATCTACACCATAGATAGCCTTGACTACGCCCGGTTAAAACCCTTCATCAACCTGCCCGGGGAAAATTACAAAGAGCGGACTGATGCTATAGTCGATATCAACACCGCTAACGAGACCCAATTAATGCAGCTGAAAGGCATTGGTAAAGGCTTTGCCGCCGCCATTATCCGCTATCGCGACAGACTGGGTGGCTTTCATAAAAAGGAACAACTGAAAGAAATATTTGGGTTAGACGAGTTCACTTACAAAGACGTTGCGCCCAATATCAGGATAGATAAACGCAAGGTCAATAAGATCGATATTAATAAAGCGACCACCAATAACTTAATGGTGTTCCCCTACCTTACCTACAAGCAAAAGAATGCCATTGTAGAATACCGTAATCAGCACGGCGACTACAAAGAACTGGCCGACCTGGAAAATATCCCGATCCTTGACCTGGAAATTTTGCGTAAAATTGCACCCTACATTGTTTTTAAATGATAGCACAACAGATCAAGACCGCCATCCGCGATATCCCCGACTTCCCGAAGCCGGGCATCATCTTTAAAGATATCACCCCTATATTGAAAGATCCCGCACTGTGCGACGGTATCCTCGACGCATTCATAGCACAGTTAGGCGATACCAAAGTTGACGTGGTAGCAGGGGTAGAGAGCCGCGGGTTTTTGTTCGGGCTATCGTTAGCGCAACGTTTGGGTGTACCCTTTGTGCCGGTGCGCAAAGCAGGCAAGTTACCTTACGAACGTAAAAAGAAAGTCTACGAGTTAGAGTACGGCACCGCTACTATAGAAATGCATACCGACGCTTTTGAACCCGGACAGCATGTACTGATCCATGATGACCTGTTAGCCACAGGCGGGACAGTTACCGCCGCAAGCGAATTGATACAGGAAATGGGTGGGGTAGTAGCCGGTTTTAGCTTTGTAGTAGCACTTGGATTTTTGAACGGCCGCCAGAAAATAGCACCGATCAGCGATAAGATATGGGTACTGGCCGATTATTAACTGATCGAGCGTAACACCACCAGATATATCCCCGCAAAGGCCGACATCAGCATAATGCAAAACGGTACCATCAGGAAAGTGCCGCGGTAAGTAATAATACCGCGTGTGCTTTTGTACAGCATATACACCAATAGTGGCAGCATCAAGATCACATGCCTTGTTGTTACTACAGCCCCAATGCTCACCAGCGCCAACGACCAGATCGTTATCAGGTCGCGATTTAATTTTAGCGTCTCCATCACTTATTTCTACGCAAAAATGGGGTGTAAGGTTTTGTAAAAGGTGTTTTTATTCGATCCACATATTAATTTTAGATACAAATTCCCATTTGCCGTCTGTCTTTTTCATTAATGCTTCTCCACCTGAATAGCCGGATCGGTACAGGATCTTTGCATAGGTGAAATTTTCATCGAAGATAATACCATTGATCGTTGGTGATGACCTTAACAGCCACGAACCACCCCAGTGACCGTGTTTGATCTTGATATATTTTTCCAGAAATTTTTGACGATTCAGGCTTTCATCCGCTGCTATTGAAGGATCCATAATTCCATTGTTCGCAAATGGAACATGATCGTTTTTTAAAAAACTTGTTAAAGTGGTATTATATTCATTTGTTAAATACAGACTCCGCTTTATGTGTTTCGGAACTGATAACCGAAAGTTTCTTATGATCAAATATTGCTCTTTAGGTTCAACTGGATCAATCATATTATACGGTCCATAAGTGTTAAGATTCTTGTCGATAATTTTCCGTCGACTCGGTTGAGAGCGGTCTTTCTTATCGAGTCGGGCACCCGATATTTTATCATACGCTTAGCTATAAAAGAGTCGATCTCTGCCTCAGAGTAAACCAATCTCTGTATAAATTGAACTTTTACGGTATCTGGATACACAAAAAATCTCGGCATACGTTTCAGTTTGGCAAATAACGATCGGCTTTTGTAGAAGTTGATGTAATATGTGGTAGCGGCAGCATAAGCATTCTTTACGGTATCCGGTTGTTTTGCTACCTCGGAGTCTGACACTGGTTTAACATGCTTATGCCAAGTGTTAAGAAAGTTAAATAGTTGCTTTGATGAATTATGCTTGTAAGCAATATCAAGCGAATCTTTTTTCCCGTTAACCGCCATCGGTTTTTGCGCTTGAGCCGAAATTGATATAAGTACCGTCGACAATATAAATAAGGCCTTTCTCATGTTGCTTTAGTTGTAACTTAAAGATGCGCTATCCGTCAGATTTCCACATAACAATCATAAATAATCACTCATATTAAGAATAAAGTGGTTCGGGTATTCGGCCCGTTCCGAAAACTGTCCATTGAAACCTACCAGATCTTTCCGAACTTGCACCCCTGATCATGCTTAACAAAAATACCATTGCCACAGGCATTCTTTTAGGGTTGATATTGCCGGCCTTAGCGGCGGTCCTTTTCGAGTTCATCATTCAGGACGGCTGGAAACTGATCCAACGCGGCATGCCGTATTTTATCACCGTGGCCCTTAACTTGGGGCTGATGCGTTATTTTGCCGGTAAAGGGCAGGATCGCACGGCGCAAGGAGTTATGCTGATCAGTTTTGTGTTTATGGTAGTGGTTTACTTTTTCAGGTTCAGGTAGGCGATGAAGTATTATCTGGTAGCGGGCGAGGCCTCGGGCGATCTGCATGGCGCCAACTTAATGAAGGCGTTGAAAGAACGCGATCCGCAAGCGGAGTTCCGTTTCTTCGGCGGCGACCTGATGGCTGCGCAAGGCGGAACGCTGGTAAAGCATTATGCCGATATGGCCTTCATGGGTTTTGTAGAAGTGGTACTGAACTTACGCACCATCCTGCAGAACATGAAGCAATGCAAAGCCGACATCAGCGCCTGGCAACCTGATGTTGTGGTTTTGATCGACTTCCCCGGCTTTAACCTCAAAATTGCCGAATATGCCAAAGGCCAAGGTTTTAAAACCTGCTATTACATCTCCCCCAAAGTTTGGGCATGGAACCAAAAGCGGGTCCTCAAGATCAAGCGCGTGGTCGACCATCTGTTCTGCATACTGCCCTTCGAGGTGGAGTTTTACAAGGGTTGGGGAATGGATGTAGATTATGTGGGCAATCCTCTTTTAGATGCGGTATCGGCTTTTAAAGCCGACCCTCGCTTCCTCGCCAAACACGATCTGACTGATAGATCGATCGTGGCCTTACTACCCGGTAGCCGTAAGCAAGAGATAAGCCGTTTACTGCCGGATATGATTGCAGTATCGCACAAATTCCCTCAATATCAATTTGTAATAGCCGGCGCGCCATCTTTTGACGCGGCATACTACGATCAATACCTGCAAGGACAGCAGATCCCCATTATATTTAATGGTACTTACGATCTGTTGAGTAACGCCGAAGCCGCAGTAGTAGCATCAGGCACGGCCATGTTAGAGACAGCTTTATTCAACGTGCCGCAAGTGGTAGTATATAAAGGCGGCGCTATCACTATCGGCATTGCCAGGATGCTGATCAAGATAAAATACATATCGCTGGTCAATCTGATCATGGATGCACCAGTGGTAAAAGAATTGATACAACAAGATTGCAACCCCGAAATGATATCGGCCGAACTGGAGCGTTTGCTGCATGATTTCGACTATCGCACAGCGATGTTAAATAACTACGATGCATTAGACCTGCGGATGGGTGAGCCGGGTGCATCGGCAAAGACGGCGGGTTTGATCGTGAGCTATTTGAATAAGTGATCCGCGGAACTTCGTATACCTCTAAAACGATACTAAACAAAAAAGCCGCTTTACGAATTTCGTAAGCGGCTTTTTCTTGTGGAGAATATCGGAGTCGAACCGATGACCTCTTGCATGCCATGCAAGCGCTCTAGCCAGCTGAGCTAATCCCCCGTTTTGTTGGGAGTGCAAATATATATCTTTGTTGCTACTTTCCCAATTTAGTTTGAAATTCTTATCGCAGGTTTAAAATTTGCTTTTGAGACGTATAAGCCACCGGTTTATCACCCTGACCAGCCCGTCGGTTTTTGAATAAAACCTTTAGGAGTTTAATGTACTTTGTTATGTTTGCATAGTAATTATTAACAATGCCGCTTAACTGGGTAAAATATTGTTTCGTTTTTGTTTGTCTGTTCTGCATATTGGAGAGCACTGGTATATCTGTGTTAAAGTTTTTGACCCACAAAAACATCAGCCAAACCGAGCAACAGCAGGCTAACGAGGACGAGAACACCAACGAGCGCGCCGAAACCAAAGAGAACCGCCTCAAGGTGTTATGGTCGTCAGACCTCGACCTGCCTATCCCGGCTGTTTTTGTACAGGAGCATCATATAATTTACCCCGACGAACGGTGCACGGCCCACCTGGCTTGGGTACCGCCTGTCCCTACGCCACCTCCCGATCTGGTTTAATTTACCGTATCTGTCTGTTAAGCATGCCTGCCCGCGATGTTGCGTTGGGCTATTGACTACATTTTTAAATTAAACATTAAGATCATTATCATGAAAACTGCATTCAAATTTGCATCAGCATTTGCTATTATATTATCGGCCACTGTATTTACCGCTAAAGCGCAACAGGTTAACGATGCCGACATTAAAAAGAACGCTGCCCCGGTTACCAACTCGTTAAGTTTCATTACCCGTTTAGAGCCGGTGACCTACGAGTATAATAAAAGCGATAATAAAAAATTGAACCTGCCCGAGGGTAAACAATATGGCTTTATTGCCAGCGATGCCGAGCAGGTTACACCATGGGCTATAAAAACTCAGAACAGCTGGCAAACCATTGGTAAAAACCAGCAAAAGGCAATTACTACGCACGAGGTTGATCTGCAAAAATTAGTGCCGCTATTGGTTGGCGCTATCAAAGAGCAGCAGGCCGAGATAGAAAAATTGAAACAAGAGGTAGAAGCTTTAAAGAAAAAGTAAAAGAGTTGAACCTTAGATGTGAGAAGAGCGACGTGGCCCGAAAAGGCGCGTCGCTTTTTTTTTGATACCAATATCGTTACCTAAACTTTACCAGGATACAGATCTGATATTGCGTTGCATTTGTACTTTTGCCGGCCGTGAAAAACCGAAAGTTTATAAAAAAGTAAAGCCCCTGATGGGCAGGGGCCTTTACTAACCAATTATAAACCTAAATTATGAGAAGACGTTTTAATGTGTGTTTCTTAAAACGGTGTAAAAGTAACACTTTGTTTTGATATCTGTTAAACTTTTTTCAATTTTTCTTTAAAAAGTTTGTCATTGTTGTATCAAAAAACAAAAACCGTTCAAAAAACTACTTTTTTTATCCATCATTGCGATGTGATGGAACAAATGTAAAAACATTTATTAACAAAACATTAAAAAATTACTAAAAGTTTTAAAATAGTTGTAAAAACTACTCGAAAACGCATTTGTAAATGCACTTAAATGCATTTATGCAGTGGTAAATATATTGTTAGAGTACTTTTTGGTGAAATTTTTGGGTAAAATCATCAAAAATTTAGAGAAATATCAAGAATATGTCTAATTCGACAGTGAAAGTGCCGCTCACCTCGGCTATTTTATGGATAATGACCCTTATAACAGCCATTGTAGTAGCAAATATCTACTATAATCAGCCTTTGCTGGGCGATATTGCCATTTCTTTCGGTATAAATAGTGCGAAAGTAGGTCAGGTTGCCGTTTTTACGCAGATCGGTTACGCTTTAGGGCTATTATTGATCGTCCCGCTGGGCGATATGTTCGAGCGGAGACAATTAATGCTTACAGATCTAGTATTTGTGATCATTTCGTTACTGGTAGCAGCATCTGCATCCAATATTTATGTACTGTTAGTGGCCAGTTTGTTTGTAGGTATCACGTCGGTCATCCCGCAATTGCTCATCCCTATGGCGGCTCATTTGGCCGAACCGCACGAACGCGGTAAAAAGATAGGTTTTGTAATGAGCGGCTTGTTGGTCGGCATCCTGGCATCGCGCACGGTCAGCGGTTTTGTAGGCGAGCATTTTGGCTGGAGGGCTATGTTCTATGCCGCCGCCGGTATGATGTTGATCATTTGGCTGCTGATCTATTTTGTATTACCAAAGGTAGAGGCCGACTATACCGGTAAATATAAAGATCTGATGCTGTCGTTGATAGAATTGGTCCGCAAGGAACCTGCCTTACGGGTAGCCTCATTACGCGGAGCCTTATGTTTTGCCTGTTTCAGCGCGTTTTGGACCACGCTGGTGTTCCTACTGAAAACTAACTTCAATTTAGGGGCCGATGTAGCCGGCGGCTTCGGCATATTGGGTGTGCTGGGGGCAGTCGCTGCAGGCATGATGGGCCGGCTGACCGATAAGATGGATGCCTATAAGCTATCAGCCTTTACTATCATATTATTAATAGCCTCTTTCGGCTTGTTTGCCATCTCGGGCAACAGCCTCATATTATTAGGCATCGGCGTTGTTTTGATGGATGTTGGCGTGCAGGCCACACACATCACCAATCAGGCTATTATATTCTCGTTAAACCCGGCTGCACGCAATAGGGTCAACACAGTTTATATGACCACTTACTTTGTTGGCGGTTCGGCAGGGACATTTTTGGCTACCCTCGCTTGGGAGCATTACCAATGGGCGGGCGTATGTATTATCGGGCTATGTTTATCTACTGCCGCTTTGCTGGTGCACCTGGCCAGTCGCAAGACCATGCGGCTGCACAGGCAAACTGTAGGGTGAGTTGACCGATAAATAAAACACAGTGTATATTTTATTGTAAGCCTTGTGTCATCCGCAGTATACAAAACAGCCTCAACACGCTGTTTTTTATTTTTGCAAGACACGTAAATGACAATTTTTTATCAAAAACTCAAAGTTTGGCACTGATATGGTATATAGTTTACCACATCAGCAATAAAATACTGAAAAATGATAGTCGCTAACAACCATACAGATCCCGAGGAAGAAAAAGAATGGGAAGACCCCGCTCATCCGTTGGAGGCTTCTGATGCCCGCGACAGAGAGCAATTGGAACGCCAGCATGAAGAGGCCAAGCGCCGCAAGGACAACCTCACTGAGACCGACCACATTGACAAAGAGAAAGAAGACGAGTAGTTAACACAACATACATTCAACAAAGACATTACCACTATGAAAACGCCAACCACATCGACCGTAGATAAATTACTTAACCGCTTTGATAAAGAGTTACGCAAACTATTGCTGACCGACCTATCAGCCAACCGCAACACCAAAGCCAATTTGGTTAGTGCTATCCAAAACAAATTAACCCCAAGCTTAAAAGCTGCCTAATTATACATTTTTCAACACAAAACTATTAACACACATTTACCTATGAAAAGCGCAAACAGAAAACCGGCCCCAAGCAAATTAGTTGCAAAGTTCGATGCCATATTAATGGAAATTTTAAGGGAAGACCTGAAAGCCTTCCGCGCTAACAACCCTGCCATACGTAAGGTAGGTGAGCAACACCTGCTTGCCGCCTGATCCACATACATCTACCTGTAAATACATTTACTACTACCTATTGAAAAATCGGTAAGGCCTTCTGTTAAAGAGGGCCTTATTTATTTTGTGGTGAGTTCAAGATAAGTAAATGAACGCCCCTGTTTCCATCGCTACCGGCAGCCCCGCTCTACACTGCAAGTCCGCACTGCGCTATGCTCCGTTTACGGGCTTTCCGTTCCGATCGGGTTTATGTTGAACGGTTCGTAGCATCTATGTGCTGTTCTGATATTAGTAGCCTCACCGGCCATTTACCAATACCACAATTATAATTATCTTTAACCGGGCCCCGGCTGTCATTAAACCCACTACATCATCGTGAAAAGATTCATACCACTGCTTTCGATCCTTTTGACCGCTTTAACAATCCTGTCTGCAACGACCGTTAACGCCCAAATACCCAAACTCCCCACCCAGTGGACCGACCAGGCCATGAAGGCTTCCCTGCCATTCCCCGAATACCCGCGCCCGCAATTGGTGCGTAAGGATTGGCTTAACCTAAATGGCAAATGGGACTACATGGGAGGGAAGGACGTAGCAAGCGCAATGGATCCAGCCAAACCGGCCGAATTATCGGGCTCCGATAAGATACTCGTACCTTACTGTCCCGAGTCGGTGATATCGGGTATCGAGCGTAAGCAGGAGATCAATATGTGGTACCGTCGCACTTTCGAGGTGCCGTCGGGATGGAAGGATAAGGACGTGATCATCCACTTTGATGCTGTGGATCATGATGCTACCGTATTTGTGAACGGCCAAAAAGCAGGCAAACATGCCGGTGGATACGATGGCTTCAGTTTCAATATCAGCTCATTGTTAAAGCCGGGTGCTAATACATTGGTGGTTGCCGCTTACGACCCTAACGATGGTCGCGCACCGTCGGGTAAGAATGGTCCGCGTGGAGATTATACCTACACATCAGGCATTTGGCAATCAGTTTGGCTGGAGCCGGTGAGCAAGACCTATATCGAAAACATCCGCTTAACGCCTGATGTACCCAACAGCCGTTTAAAGGTTACGGTCAAAGCCGCCGGTGGTCAGGTCATTGCCAAGGTACTGGACGGAAAAAAGAGCGTATCAGAAGTAACAGGCAATGCCAGTACCGAATTCTATATCCCAATTAAAGATGCCAAACTGTGGTCTCCGGATGCGCCGTTCCTGTATGATCTGAAACTGTCATTACGCGATAATAGCGGCGCGGTGACTGACGAGGTGACCAGCTACTTCGGCATGCGCGAAGTTGGCTTGGGTAAAGTCAACGGCGTGGTCCGGCCGTTGCTAAACGGCAAATTTCTGATGCAGGTAGGTTTGCTGGATCAGGGCTACTGGCCCGATGGCATCCTGACCGCACCGACAGACGCGGGCTTGAAATTCGACGTAGAATTTACCAAACGGGCCGGTTTTAACATGATCCGCAAACACATGAAGACCGAGCCTAAGCGCTTTTACTACTGGGCCGATAAACTGGGCATTATGATCTGGCAGGATATGCCGGCCATTTGGTACCAGAACCAGGATACCGCTAAAGTACGTACCGTGTTCCGCAAGGAGCTGAAGGCGGTGATGGACGATAACTACAATTCGCCCTGCATTACTACTTGGGTGCCCTTTAACGAGAACTGGGGCGCGTTCGACGTGAAAGAGATCACCGACTGGGTGAAAAAATACGACCCCACCAGACTGGTGAACGGTAACTCAGGCTTTAACAACAATCCCGGCTACCAAAAGGCGCTCGGGGATCCCGGCAACGGCGACTATGTGGATACGCATATTTACATAGGCCCCAACGATGCATCAAAGCCGGATGGTAAGCGTGCTGCATCTTTGGGTGAGTACGGTGGCATAGGCCTTTTCGTGCGGGGGCACATGTGGCCGGTAGAGAATAATGCCTACGGTTACGAGCCTACCAAAACTGCCCTGAGCGATCGCTATGTATTACTGATGGATCAGGTAGAGCAACTGATGAAGTACCACGGCCTGAGCGTAGCCGTGTACACCCAAACCACCGATGTAGAGCACGAGATAAACGGCCTGCTCACTTACGATCGCGCGTTCGAGAAAATGGATGTAGAGAAGGTTCGTCAGGTCAATCAGGCGGTCATCCAGTCTGGTAAGGCGTTAAACGATAAATAGCGGTCCGTACGCTCACAGCGTTCATGTTCACGCGTGAACATGAGGTAGGCGACAAATGTAACTAATTGATAGTCAGTAGTGAAAAACTTTATCGTGAACAAGGTTTTGGTGAATTTTTAGGCTGTTTATTGATGTAACTAATTGTTTATTAGTGTTTTGTATACTGTTCACGGCGAATTTTGTCCCGATCAAAATCGTGAACGATCATTCAGCGGCTTTTTTTTTGCCCGTCCATGACGCAGCTTTACACGAAAAGTTAGTTAAACATCTCGCAAAAAAATTTAATTCTATTGCATTGCCGATGGTATTTTAGTGTCAAGCTAAAATACCATCATCGTATATAGCCCTCTACCTTATCGATATGTCCTCTCACGGTCCACCCGCTGATATTACCTTTAACATTTATAATATCGTAACCGGCGTCATGTAAAACAGTCTTACGGTTGTCAATAATTTTATTTCGGCGGATAGTTGTTTGGGTACAGTTGCTAACTTCTACGATCCTGCCACTATAGTTACTCCTATCGATATCGCAATTTGTAAACGAGTTATTAATTAACGAAAGACCATCTACCTGCGCCACATAGCACCCATTTACATAAGAGCTATGTATTATATTGTTCTCGATCTTTATGTTCCTAAGCCGGGTATCGGGATTGTTGATCAGATCGTCTTTATCGTTAACACCAACAAAAATAGCGGATCGACCGCTGGTCAACTGCCCGTTATTGATAAAGGTCTTTTTTAATATAGTTTGTTTCCCTCCATTATAAGACAATTGATTGTATAAGATCGAAACCTTATTTACACGTGCGGTACCTCCGGGAAATAGCTTTTCAGAATTAAAGACAGCAATGCCAGAATTAACAGTATTAGTGATCTTATTATAGCTTATTACCACATCAGCGCAACCGATAGAAGAGAAGCCCTGGTACGCATTTTTAACGGTATTACCGGTGATAGTGGCATGGCCCGCCTGGGCATATCCTTGGTTTTGTAGAACTGTTTTCTGTTCGTTTATGCCATAATCATGAATGGACATCGCATCGTCCTTTATATTTTCTAAGTGATTACCCGAGTAAATAAGCTTTGCTGAATAGTGGGCGTAAATGCCGTCACGGAAACAATCTGATATATGATTATTCTTAATAGCAGCATTTGTCACCGCTATCATGCTTATGCCCATTTGCCCCGACCCTTTAATAGTTACGCTTTGAACTTTTAAATTTTTTATGTTTACGAAAGTAAATACGTGGTCCTCGGCGTTTTTACTTTCTTCAACGGGCATTTTATTGCGACCCCATGTCCCACCATTAATGCTGATATTTTGGCCGTTAATAAAAGCCAGTAACCCCTTGGTATCGCTAAAGTTTTTTATGATCGCGTTTTGGGCAATTATAGTTTTGTTACTGATGCCGCTGAACTTTACCTGCCCAATTATCTTATAAACACCCTTTGGTATGTAAATGATATTACCTGTGTTGATAGCTCGCACAAAGGCGCGGGTATCATCGTGCGTCCCGTTGCCAATTGCTCCAAAATCTTTTATGTTAACACTTTTGCTATAAGCGATCGACTGTAGAAATATTAATGGAAACAATAACACAAGTCTGGTAAGGCTGCTGGTGTTTGGGTTTTTCTTTTTCATTATCAAAATATTATCCGCCCGTCTGCTCTCTCGCGAAGAAAATTGAATGCTACCTCTTCGTCTATTCCGGTTAAACTCCTTCGTTTACATCAAGATACTTAATATTATTCGCAGAGTGCACAAAGAAATTTGCGCACGTGCTCAGGCAAAGATATATCAATTCCACTTCCGTCACCCCAACCTCATAAAATACAATAACGGAACGTTTGTTCCGATTTGTATCTATATTTGGAACGTTCATTCTGTTATAAACATGAACGTCAAAAAAAATGAAAAAATTACAAGATAAAGTAGCGGTAGTTACAGGTGCATCAAAAGGTATTGGTGCCGCCATTGCAAAAAGTTTGGCTGTCGAAGGTGCTTCGGTAGTAGTTAATTACGCATCGTCAAAAGCAGGTGCTGATAAAGTGGTGGCTGATATTGTTGCAGCCGGTGGCAAGGCCGTTGCCGTACAGGCCGACGTTTCTAAAACAGCCGATGTTGACCGTTTATTTGCCGAGACCACTGCAGCCTTTGGCGAGGTGGATGTGTTGGTGAACAACGCCGGTGTGTATGAATTTGGCGCGATAGAAGTTATTAATGAGGAGCATTTTAACCGTCAGTTCAACACCAACGTGTTAGGCTTGCTACTGACTACCCAGGGCGCGGTTAAAAGCTTTGGCGATAGGGGCGGGAGTATCATCAACATCAGTTCTACCGTTACTAAGATCACGCCTCCGGGCAGCGCGGTTTACACAGCAAGTAAAGCAGCGGTAGATGCTATCACCGAAGTATTGTCTAAAGAGTTAGGCCCCAAAGGCATCCGTGTAAATGCCATCAACCCAGGCATGGTCGAGACCGAAGGTACGCACACTGCCGGTTTCATTGGCAGCGATTTTCAAAAACAGATAGAGACCCAAGTTCCGCTTGGCCGTATCGGTCAGCCAGATGATATTGCGCCGATAGCGGTGTTCCTGGCCTCTAACGATTCGGCCTGGTTAACCGGCGAGATACTGATAGCCAGCGGCGGTCATCGTTAAGATGTCGGTTAAAAACATTAAATTGCCCGCCTAAAGCGGGCTTTACCCATTTATGGCCAGAACAAAGGATTTTGACGAGAACGAGGTTTTAAAAAAGGCAGTATGCCTTTTTTGGGACAAAGGCTACAATGGCACCTCCATGCAGGATCTGGTGGATGGCCTTGGCATCAGCCGTTCCAGCTTGTACGATACCTTTGGCGATAAGCACCAGCTATACCTTAAAGCGTTGGACAGTTACCGCCAGGGATACGGAAGCCAGTTATGCGCCCTCACCAGTTCGGCCCCATCATCGCGCCAGGCAATACGCGACCTATTGGATCTGGTTGTGAACGACCTGCTGAACGACGAGCAACGCAAAGGCTGCTTTATGGTTAACGCCGGTATAGAACTGGCCAGTCACGATAAACAGGTTAACCAATTGGTCTGCGATACCGAGAACCAGTTGGAACAAGCCTTCCTGAAAGTGATCCGCCAGGGGCAGGAGAACGGCCAGATCGCCAATGATAAAGACCCGCTGGCCCTGACCCGTTTCCTTAACAACACGGTAAAAGGCCTGCAAGTATCGGCCCGGTCAACTACCGAGCGTAGTTACTTTGAACAGATCGTAGAGATGGCGATGATGGTGTTGTAGACGAAGGTCCTTCGTTCTTAACCATGACATGTCATGGTGAGTTATTAGATCCGTTGAAACTTTAAGGTGAGATGACAAGCCCAAGTCTCCCCGCTTGAGCGGGGAAGCACTGAACGAACATCAAGCAGAAACTTTCATAGGGGTGTGTCCTTTTCGCAAACCTTGCAAGTGAAGGACACACCCCTGACCCCGCTCAAGCGGGGAAGCGAGACGTTAAAACGTTTTCTACCTACTTGTCGTACGTACCGCGTCGAACCATGGTGGGGTGGGCTTGAACGCTATGCAAGTGGTCGCTATGCAGGTCGGCCATGGCCCGCGCACGTCGCACTCCGACATGCTCAGTGTGATACTTTTGCCCAGTACAATTCTGTGGCAGCTTCGTGTGGGTATCAATGTTTGATCAACACATCAACCAGCGCGCCTAACAATAATATCACCGCCGAAAAAGTCACCATCCCTAATAAGTAGGCAAAAAAAGCTTTCAAGTAAGCGGAAATCTTTTTGGCGTTAAAAAATTGCCCAATGGCCCATGTACAGTAAGCGATGCCAATAACGGCCGCTATTTGCATGGCAGGTATTTTTAGCAAAGCCTCGGCAATTACAAATAGCGCAAAGATCAGCATGCCCATCCCCATTGCAAAGCATAATAAGATGAGTATCTCAAAAAAATTATAACCGCTCCGCCTAAAGAACAGTTGTAACCACAACGCTATAAAAATACCCATCATAATATTTGAGTATCCGTAATGCCCTTCTACCCAGGCAAACATTTTAGCGGCAGAAGAGGTGGCTTGCCCTTGGTAGCTTACATACCCCTCGCCGACGTGAAAAAAATGACTAATGGTAGAATAAACTAACGATGTAATGATGATAAAGATAATGGGCTTTACCAGGCGGCTGCGGTTATCGGTAATAAACTCTTTAACGTTGCGCCCCGGGCGGACCAATAGTTCCCAAACGGTATATAATATCCCTTTTTCCAGATGCAGCAGGTGTTGTATCTCGTGCGACACATAATGGCCATCCACTCGTTTCAGCACTACTGCCTGGCCACAGTTCGAACAATATTTACCGGTTATTGATGTTTCGCAGTTTTTGCAAAGAGGAATAGTTTCTGTCACGATCTTAGGGTAAGGTGAATAAATGACCTACCGATCAAAGCAGGCCGATGGCACTAAGATCGAAATAAAATATGGATCGTTAACGATATGGCGCAAATAATCCAAAGAGATCCTTTTGCCCGTACAAGTCTGTGACCATATCCGTTAACTTAAGCTTTTTCCGAACAATTTGTCATCCTGGAACAACGTGAAGGATCTTAAAGAATTGCACGGTGGATAAGCAGGTCCGCTCTGCTACGTTACGGATCCTTCGCTACGCTCCCGAATGACAAATTACTTAAGTTAACGGATATGGTCACAAACTTGCACGGGCGGGGATCTTATCCGTATAAACCAAATTATCCCATATCCGCAACTCATAATTGGGGTCGGGGTTTAGGATCACGATCTTTACGGTGTGTTGTTTGTTGGGTAACTGATATTTCCAGAACAGGTCATACCTGCGCGTGGTAAATGATGTAGGCAGATCAGCGGTCTCTATCTTTTCGCCATCGAGGTAAATTTCGGCTTTGATCACACCATCGGGGATGTCACCACGTCTTTTTTCGCCCGCCCCGCGTACAACAAAACCCGCTCCGGTGAAGGTGAACTGTATGGTGTTGGCCGTTTTGCTCTCGTTCTTTACAGGTTGTTTTTCAACGGCCGTCATCCCTTGAAAACTTTGCTCTAAACGTACCCTTGCCGGGGTTTGCAATTTAATGGTCACCTTATCGCCATCTACTTTGCCGCCGTTAGCCTTGATGGTGTGCAACGCATGTTTCATACTGATGCTGTAGACTTTATTTAACGACATCGTAGTGTATTTAAAGTCCATGTCCTCTACCTCTTTTAAGCCTTGTTTCCAATAAGCCGGTATCTTATCATAGCCTAAAACTACCCCTAAAATTCCGCCTGCCGATGACGGATTACAATCCGAATCCTGACCTGTGCGCGTGGCTATCTCCATGGTTTTGGTAAAGTCGCCATTGCCGTAAAGCAGGCCCATGGTCACATAGGCGGCATTCAACTTAGCGTCAATATCCAATTGTGCCAACACGCCTTCAGGGCAGCCATGCTCTTCGGCCCAGGTGCGTTGCAACTCAAACCAGCAGCGTTTCCAATCCGCAGGGTACAGTTTATGCCATTTAACCACATCGGCAATGCAACGGTAAAACTGGCTTTGCTGCGGGATAGCTTTCAATGAACTTTCTACGATGTAATTGAGATCGTGTGACGTAAACGCCTGACTATACATAGCACCAATGAAAACGCCGCCATACCAACCATCGCCGTAGTTCATAATGTGACCTATCTTATCGCCGATATTTATGGCGGTGTTAGGCATGGCTGGTGCCATCAATCCCGAAAAATCAGCCTCTATCTGAAAGTCGATATCATCGGCATGCGGGTTATTTAACCAATGGCCGGTAGCCGGTGCTTTTAGCCCTTTCAGGATGTTATAACGCGCCGCCTGGTTAGCATGCCACAGATTATACTTAGCATGGGCGAAGGCGTTAGCGAACGAATCTACCGGAGCATCCATGCCTACTCGTTCCAAAATGTCCACAAAAGTGAGGTCCATATAAATATCATCGTACAGGTCGGGCCATTCGGTCATGGTCTTTTTCAGGTAGCCATTGTACCAGGCTATCTTTTGGTAATCCTGTATAAAAGTGCCGTTGTATCTAAATTCGGTCGGGCCGCCAAAGGTTACGCCGATGGTTTGCCCCGCCCAACCGCCTTTGATCTTATTTTGCAGGGTAGCTTTGCTAATAGTTAGCGTTGCTGCTTTGGCTTTAGTTTGTGCCGATGCAACGCTACTAACAGCCAAAACGCATACGAACAACAAGAACGTTTTAACGGCATAGCGGCCGATCAAATGGATGGGCATTTTCATAAGTATATATTGGTTACGACCAAAATAGATATTTGCCGATAAGAAAGTACTGCTTTTAGGAATAAACGTAAAACATTTTATTCATGGTTAAGCGTTATAACATTTATGGCGGGATATTTGTGCAAATACCTGTACGCCAATTATATTTAACATCTGTAATTATGAAAAAGCACGCATTACTATTTATAGCCGGCTGTACAGCCATTTTAAGCGCCTGCAGCAAAAATGACCCGGTGCAGGAAAACCCACCGGGCACCAACCCGCCCGTGGTGAACCCGCCGGTAACCAACCCACCGATAGAGACCGGACCGCCGGTAGAGACATCGCCCGCCAATTCCACTTACACACCGGCCTTTACGGGCCAGACCCGCATAGGTAGTGTGAAGACCACTACCGCGGTTAAAGCTACGGTAGTAACCTCGTCTTTAAGCAGTCCCTGGGGCGTGGCTGTCTTGCCCGACGGCCGCTTATTGGTGACCGAGAAGGGCGGCAATATGCGCATCGTGACCGCTACCGGGACGGTCGGTTCGCCGATCAGCGGCGTGCCTGCTGTTAATTCGGGTGGACAAGGTGGTTTGTTAGGTGTGTGCCTAAGCCCGTCTTTCGCCACAGATAGGATGGTTTATTGGGCATTCTCTGAGAACGGTACGGGTGGTACAACTACCTCTATAGCCAAGGGGAAATTATCCGCTAATGATGCTGCTTTGGAGAACGTGACCGTGATCTACCGGGCAACGCCAAATTACAATGGCACGCTACATTATGGCGGCAGGTTGGTTTTTGACAGAACAGGCAACCTGATCATCAGCACGGGCGAACGGTCAGATATGGCCACCCGCCCGCAAGCACAGTCGGTATTGTCTGCTTTGGGTAAGGTGATCCGCATTAATACCAACGGGCAGGCCGCACCGGGTAACCCAAGTTTTAGCGGGACAGGCGCGCGTGCCGAATTGTATAGCATCGGTCACCGCAACGTGCAAGGTTTAGCGATCCACCCGACCACCGGCGACCTTTGGGAAGGCGAACACGGCCCCCGCGGCGGTGACGAAATTAACCTGATCAAAGCCGGGGCCAACTACGGCTGGCCGACCATCGGCTACGGGATGGAATACAACGGCCAAAAAGTGGGCGAGGGCAAAACCCAGCAAGCCGGTATGGAACAACCTGCCTACTATTGGGACCCTATTATTGCCCCCAGCGGTATGAGCTTTTACAAAGGTAACCGCGTGCCGGAGTGGGAGAACAACCTTTTTGTTTGCGCATTGGCTGGCCAGCATGTGGCCCGTTTAGTGATACAGAACAATAAAGTGGTTGGCGAAGAAAGATTATTCCGCAGCGAGAACCAGCGTTTCCGCGATATTACCCAAGCGCCTAATAACGTCCTGTATGCCGTTACCGATGGCGGCAGGTTGTATAGGATAGATAAAGAGTAAGATCTGTATCAATATTTTGGAAAGCCGTCTGCTGATGCGGGCGGCTTTTTTTGTTCTCCTCTTTTGGAAGCTACTGAGCTCAAACTACAAGATCACCAAGTCGGATACACCGGCGTCTGGTAACAAACCATTGCCGGTCGGTTTTATTAAACAGATCATCGAATTCAGGAAAGCGGAGGTGAGCAAATAAGCCGGGGCAAAAACCATTAACGATAATTTCATATCATTTACTTAGGTTTGATACCGATGTTTTGGTACGAAGATGAAATAAAAGGGCTGGAAGAAAAACGGGCCGAATTGACCTACAAGCCGGAGACGCTATTTTACGGCAGTTCTTCGGTGCGTTTGTGGACCAGTCTTAACGACGACTTTGCGGGACTCGTACCCGTAAACTTGGGTTTCGGCGGATCTACGCTTGCCGCCTGTGCCTGGTTCTTTGACCGCGTGATGGCAGGCTATCAACCCAAACGCCTCATCATTTACGCCGGCGACAACGACTTAAGCGACGGCCGCCACCCTGAGGAACTCTTTTTGTTTTTTCAACAACTGACCGTCCGCGTGAAAAAACGGTTCGGCAATATCCCTTGTTATTTCATCTCCCTAAAACCAAGCCCCAGCCGTTGGCATATTATAGAGCAGTTTAAATATACTAATAGGATAATAGCGGCAGAAATAGATCAGTATCACCCTAACTGGCACTTTATCAATATTTTTGAACTGATGCTGGATAGGAGCGGACAGCCGGAAGCCTCCTTTTACGCAGAGGATAAACTCCATCTTAGCCCAAAAGGCTATGCACTTTGGGCTAATGCTGTCCGCAAGGCTGTAAATGATTAAATTAACCGTATTTTAACGGACAGTTGATCTGCAAAACGGATCTTTCCAACATAATTGGCCGTACAAATGAATAGGGAATACCACCGGTGGTACAGCGACCATCTTGGTCGGGATATGGAGCTGCTGGTTTTTGGTCACGCTGGTCGGCCGGTGCTGTTTTTCCCGCCGCGCATGGGGCGTTTTTATGATTACGAAAATTGGGGTATCGTCCACGCTCTTACTGACCGTATTGATAACGGCGAGTTGCAATTATTTTGCGTTGATAGCATAGATGCCGAAAGTTTTTATAACCAATGGGCACATCCGTCCGGGCGTATGCAACGGCACCTGCAATATGAGCGATACATTCTGCACGAGGTACTGCCGCTAATGCACCACATGAACGCCATCCGCGATATTATCGTTGCCGGATGCAGTCTGGGCGCTTATCATGCTACCAACATCGCGCTGAAATATCCGCACCTATTCAAAAACTGGTATCGATGAGTGGCCGTTTTGACCTCACCCGACCGGTCCTTTACTTCCGCGACCTGCTCGACGGCTTCCATAATGATGAGGTCTACTTTAACATGCCCCGCCAATACATGGCCAACATAGCCGACGGGCAGCATCTTGATCAGATCAGACAAATGGATATTGTGATGACCATTGGCGAGACCGATCCCTTTTTCCAGGACAATTACGAGTTCAGCGAAATATTGGGCTGGAAAGGTATGCAGCACCAGTTTCACAAATGGACCGGCTACGCCCACTCGCCTAAAAGCTGGCGTAAAATGGTGCAATTGTATTTGTGAAGATCATTGGTTGAACTTTTACAACTGCGCCTAACGCGTAGCGAGGGTTCGTTTTTTCTCCCCCGACAGCGGTTTGACTTTGCGTAAGGTGGCCAATGCATTTGGCATGCTATAGACGCGCTACCCCGGCCTTATCACTCAAAGCGGTTTGCCGCTTGTAAACCGCAGAAGCCAATACTAACATTCAAATTTTAGTCCTAAATTTAGGCACTACATCACCTACTATGGAAAAAGTAACTGTCGACCGGCTGCAAAGCATCGAAACCATTAAGAACGTCCCCACCGAGCAGTTGCAATGGCTGTTAGATCATAGCGAGCAGTTGCAGGTTTCGGCAGGCACGCGCATTTTTGGCCACGGCGAGCCGATCGCGGGGACCTACATCCTGCTCGAGGGTGCTATCCGCTTATGCGTAGCCCAGGGAGGCGAGATGTTGGAGGTAGCGGTTTTCGAGCCGCAGTCTATTACCGGATATCTGCCATACTCTCGCGGTACGATCACCAATGGCTTTGCCGAAGCGGTTGTAGATAGCACCTATCTGCTTTTCCCGTTTGCCCAAGCCGAGGAGATGATCCGCACCCAATTTGAGCTTACCCAGGCGTTGGTACATATCATGGCTACCCGCATCCGCGATTATACGGCCTTTCAACAGCAGAACGAGAAGATGATGGCCTTGGGTAAATTATCGGCAGGTCTGGCGCACGAGTTGAATAACCCTGCCGCTGCTGTGGTGCGTAGTTCTTCGTCCTTAATGCAGCACTTGAAACTGGCACCCGATGTTTTTAAAAGGGTGATGGAAATGAAGCTGAGCGTTGCCGATGTCACTTACGTGAGCGACAAATTGTTCGCGGTGATCTGCAAGGACGAAAAGCCGCCGCTAAGCATGATGGAACGATCGAGCCTGGAAGATGACGTGCTGGACGTACTGGATGACTACGGCGTAGAGAACGCCCAGGAGATAGCCGAGAATTTGGTGGATTTTGGTTTTGATGCAAGCGATGTGGAAGACTTTAAGAACCATATCCAGGCCGAGGCGATATCGCCTGTGTTCGGCTGGATCAACAATAACCTGGTGACCGAAAAGATCGTGATCGATATTGATGAAGCATCCCGGCGAATAGCCAGTTTGGTTGGCGCTGTCAAAAACTTCACTCACATGGATCAGGGCCATGGCAAGCAGTATGCGGATATTCATGACGGTATCCGCAACACGCTTACTATGCTGGCCCATAAAGTAAAGCATGGGAACGTGCAGATCGATGAGCAGTTCGATACCACGCTGCCGCCTGTCAACGCCATGATCGGCGAGTTGAACCAGGTTTGGACCAACCTGATCGATAACGCGCTGGATGCCATGGATGCCAACGGCAAAGGCGTATTGCAGATAAGCACCGGCCGCGCTAACGAATGCGTTAAAGTGACCATCACCGATAATGGCCCGGGTATACCCGAGGATGTGAAGACCCGCATCTTCGACCCCTTCTTTACTACAAAAGGCGTGGGTAAAGGCACCGGACTTGGGTTGGACGTAGTGACCCGCATTGTAAAACAACATAAGGGCGCAATAAAGGTCAACTCCGAACCGGGCAAGACCTCTTTTATTGTCGAGTTCCCTTTTAACGGATAATTACCTATTTGAACGATAACATTTAACTTAATGAGTTTACCTATCATATTTTGTATTGACGATGATGCCCAGGTGTTAAGGGCCATCACCCGCGACCTGAAAAGCCGCTATCGCGATCGTTATAAGGTACTGAGCACTACCGTTGTGCAGGAAGCTTTAGACAGCTTGCTGGAATTGAATAATAAAAGTGAGACCATAGCTTTGTTCGTATCCGACCAACGCATGCCCGAAATGGAGGGCGTTGACTTTTTAGCCAGGGCAATGCAGATATTCCCGGATGCTAAACGGGCCTTGCTGACAGCCTATTCGGATAAGGATGCGGCTATCAAGGCCATCAATGCTGTAAAGCTGGATTACTACCTGATCAAACCATGGGATCCACCCGAAGAAAAATTGTTCCCTATTATAGATGACCTGCTGGATGACTGGCAGTGTGATTATCAGCCTGTTTTTAAAGGTATCAAGGTGATCGGTCACCAGTATTCGCGCTCATCGCACGAGATAAAGGACTTTTTAGCCGGTAACCTGGTGCCTTACCAATGGCTGGATATACAAGCCGACAGGGACGGCGAGAAATTGTTACAGCATAATAAATTAGAGGAGACCGACCTGCCGGTAGTGTTTTTTGAGGACGGCAGCCACGTGGTGAAGCCGGGCATTGTAGAGATAGCATCGCGCATTGGGCTTAACCCGCAGATAGAGCGTCAGGAAGTTTATGATGTGGTCATTATTGGCGCTGGTCCGGCCGGGTTGGCGGCGGGTGTTTACGGTTCGTCGGAAGGGTTAAAGACCTTGCTGATCGAGCGCCGCGCACCGGGCGGACAAGCCGGGACAAGTTCGCGCATAGAAAATTATCTTGGCTTCCCGACAGGTTTAAGTGGTGCTGATCTTACCCGCCGGGCAATGACGCAGGCGGCAAGGCTGGGTACAGAATTCCTTTCGCCTCGATCGGTACGGGCTATCGAACAGAAGGACGGCTACAAACGCATCGTGATGGATGATGCCGAGGATGTGATCACCCGCAGTGTGGTCATTACAACAGGGGTAGACTACCGCAAACTGGACACAGAAGGAGTTGGCAACCTTACAGGCGCGGGTGTTTATTACGGCGCCGCTATGACCGAGGCAGCCGCCTGCAAGGATAAAGAAGTGTATATTGTTGGCGGTGGTAACTCCGCCGGGCAAGCCGCCATGTACCTGTCCAAATTTGCTAAGAACGTTTACATCCTGGTGCGCAAAGAGGACCTGACGGCTACCATGTCGGCATACCTGATCGATCAGATAGAGGGCACAAGCAATATTCACCTGAAGCCAAAGTCGGAGATAGTAGCCGCCCATGGCACCGAGAAACTGGAACGCCTGGACATTTGCAATATCGACACCCGCGCCGTTGAGAACGTGCAGGCCGACGCGTTGTACATCTTTATCGGTGCCAAACCATTTACCGATTGGATAGGGCTGGACATTATTAAAGACAACAAAGGTTTTATAGAGACCGGCCGCGACCTGAAAGCCAATAGCGATTTCCCTAAGATATGGAAGCAAAAACGCGACCCATACTTGTTAGAGACCAGTTGCCCCGGCGTCTTCGCCGCGGGCGATGTTCGTTCAGGCGCTATGAACCGGGTAGCATCTGCCGTAGGTGAAGGATCTATGGCGATCAGTTTTGTGCACAAGTATTTGGCGGAGGTGAAGTAGGGTAGGTCATTAATTTAAAATCGAATTATAACTAAAGCAATTTGTCATTCCTGTTCGTCATCGAGGTATTGGGTACGGCGGCCTTCGCTATATCGGGCGCATTTTCGGCTATGCAAAAAAAGCTGGACCTGTTCGGCGTGCTTAGTCTGGCCTTTGTGACGGCTATTGGCGGCGGTACCATCCGCGATGTATTGATCGGCAATACCCCTGTAACCTGGATGCGGGATATGACCACGCCGATCACTATCCTTGCCGCTACGCTTATAGCCTTAGCCTTTAATCGTTTGCTGAAAAATCTTAAATACACCCTTTTTCTGGCTGATACGGTGGGCATCGGCTTGTTCACGGTCATCGGCATACAAAAAGGGATAAGCGTTGGCCTGCATCCCGGCATTTGTGTGGCGCTTGGTACCATGACGGCCTGCTTTGGCGGCGTAGTGCGTGATGTATTGCTGAACCAGATCCCCGCGTTGTTCCACACCCGCGAGATATACGCCACGGCTTGCATAGCCGGCGGAACGGCTTATTTTGTGTGCGATAGCTTTATCCCCGATCAGCCGGCAGATATTATTGCTATCGTGGTGATCGTGGCTATCCGCCTGATCGCCGTCAGGATGAATTGGCAATTGCCGGCAGTGAAGGAGTAAAGACCCTTCTATAATCTTTGTGGTCTTTATGAAAACCTATGTGTTCTTTGTGGTTGAATATGAAACCACAAAGGACACATAGAAAAGAAGCACGAAGGACACAAAGGCTTAGCTTCGATCTAAAGTCCCTTCTCCATCGCAACAAACCGCTCCAACAACAGCAATTGATTTTGCGCCCTTGCCAAATTATGCCCCGGGTATTTGGTATGATAATAAATGTCGCCATTCAAATGATCGGTCAGGAAACGGAGTGCTTGCATCCAGATCATGAATTTGCCCGAGTAAAAGAAAAGTTCGCGTTCGGCCGGGGTCAGCACATCGCCCATTTCGCTCAGGTAACCATCGGCTATGGCGCGGATATTTTCCACGCGGATATTGATCTTATCCAGATCCTGTTCCTCCTCATTAGCAGGAGAGAGGTAGGTGCGCATCATATCGCCAACATCGCTAATAAAATAGCCGGGCATCACCGTGTCCAGATCTATCACGCAAATGCCTTTATCGGCATTGTCAAAAAGTACATTGCTGATCTTGGTATCGTGATGGATGACCCTAAGCGGGATAGTTTTGTTATTGACGATATCCCGGTAGGTATCCGCTATCGAACTATATGATCTGGCGACAGCTACTTCTTTTTCGGCCGATCTTAACCTATTGCTATCAGCTGTACCTAAAGCTTGCTCAAATTGCTGTACCCTTAGATCCAGGTTATGGAAATCGGGCAGCGTGTATTGCAGTTGCGACGCGTCGAAACCATTCAGCATCTTGGAGAATCTCCCGAATTGTTTAGCCGCCTCATAAGCCTGATCAGCTGTCGTCACCACGTCGATGGTATGCGAATTTTTAACGAAAGGTAGCAAGCGGTAGTGTTTGCCATCGTCAACCACTAAATATTCCCCCGATAAAGTTGGCAGGGGCGCTGGGAAGATATATCCCGGATGCTGCTGCTTCAAATAAGCATCCAGCAAATTCAAATTATCCGCTATCGCCCGTGGCGACTTGAAGATATTAGTATTAATGCTTTGCAGGATGTAGGCATCAGCGCCATTGGTCACATTCCATGTGTCATTGATCAAACCTGAACCGAACGCATCCACCCGGCATTGGGCGGGATCTAAACCATAGGCGGTAAGGATGTTGTCGGTCATATCGGTGGGAATTTATTTTTGGCCAAAATGCAAAAAGTTTACCTTTAAGCCATCTATCCGATCAAATTATGAGGAACAGGTTTTGCTATTGTCTTATTGCTTTATTGTTGATGACTGTCTGTGCCGATGCCCAGTCTTGGAAAGCGATCATCCCGTTGGGCGGTAATGCCTGGATTAAACCTCCGGCCAAGATCACTGATGAGGGGCTGATCAAATGGAGCGATAGTAAGAATCCGGCGAGTATCTACTTCCGCATATCGCAGCCGCAAACTCTTACACTGGCGTTGAGATTGAAAGTCGCTAAAAGCGAAAGCAACATTAAAGTTAGCATAGGCGGTGCCTCGTTCAACAGGACGATCGGAAACACAACTTTCGATACCATCAACATAGGGAAAGTCACCATCCGTAAAGCTGGTTATGTAAAAGTGGATCTGCAAGGCATCAGCAAAGCAAGCGATGTATTTGCCGAGGTGACGGATCTGATCGTAAGCGGAGATAAAGCCGACGATGATGTGGAGTACGTTAAGCAAGGCAGTTCCTTCCATTTCGGTCGTCGTGGACCATCAGTGCATTTGCGGTTCCCGGTGCCCGAGGCCATGAAGAAGGACGTACGATGGTTCTACAACGAGATAACCGTGCCTAAGGGTAACGATGTGATCGGCTCGTATTTTATGGCCGATGGTTTTGGCGAGGGCTATTTTGGCATGCAGGTGAACAGCCCGACCGAACGCCGGGTGCTGTTCTCAGTCTGGAGCCCGTTCAAGACCGACGATGCCAAGGCGATACCCGACAGCATGAAGATACGCCTGATGATGAAAGGCAAGGATGTACACACAGGCGAGTTCGGTAACGAAGGTGCCGGCGGACAAAGCTACAAACGCTTTAACTGGCAGACGGGTAAAACCTACGCCTTTTTACTTGGGGCCGAGCCGGATAACGGCGGAAGGTCGACTACCTATACGGCTTACTTTAAAGATATCGCGGCAGGTAAGTGGTATCTCATCGCCAGCTTCTCTCGGCCGCAGACCAATACGTATCTCACCAGCCTGTATTCTTTTCTGGAGAATTTTCATCCCGATGGCGGCGATATTGCCCGCATGGCATTGTACGGTAACCAGTGGGCTGCCGATACCAAAGGCAATTGGCAGGAGCTGACCAAGGCCGTCTACACCTTTGATGCAACAGCCCGCGGCAAGTTCCGTAAAGACTATCAGGGTGGTGTTAAAGACGGCAGATTTTATTTGCAGAATTGCGGATTTTTTAATATCTTTACGTCAAGCGGTGAGCAATTCACCCGCGATGCTAAAGGCCAAAGACCGGCCATCCATATCAAGTCATTACCCGTCGAATAATTTTTAAGTTCATTATCTACCAAATAGGTCAACTATTCGCAGATCACTGCTTAGTGCTCACTGAAAATTTATTAAGTTTGCGTCCAAATAAATTCGTTAATTGGATAGCTACCTCTTATACTTTGCTGTTGCCTTAGGGCTGTTCGCTTTCGCTGCCGGGTTTACCCTGTTCGCGGTGTATGCCGAGCGCAAAGTGTCCGCGCTGATGCAGGATCGTCTTGGTCCGATGGAGGTGGGCAAATATGGTACATTGCAAACCATAGCTGATATTTTAAAGCTACTGCATAAAGAACTGATCACACCAGCCGCGGCCGATAAATGGCTGTTCGTTGCTGCCCCGGTCATCATCTTTGTGGCGGTTTACGTAGGCTTCGCAGCCTTACCCTGGGGACCCGGACTTATCCCGACCCGCTTAGACTTAGGTTTATATTACCTGTTAGGCATTATCTCTATCGAGACCCTTGGCATCCTAATGGCGGGCTGGGGATCTAACAATAAATATTCAATCTTGGGTGCTATGCGTTCGGCGGCTCAGATCATCTCTTACGAGATCCCGGCCGGCTTCGCACTGATATCGGCAGTAATGATAGCCCAATCGCTGGACATGCAAACCATCGCTTACCAGCAAGGTATCCTGTCAAGCGAACCGACCAAGTTTTTAGGCTTTTGGGATGTGTCAACAATAGGTGGCCTGCTTAGCTGGAACATCTTCCGCGCGCCGCACCTGATCATCGCTTTCGGGATCTATTTTATTGCCGGACTTGCCGAGAGTAATCGCGCCCCGTTCGATATCCCCGAAGCGGAGTCGGAACTGGTAGCAGGTTTCCATACCGAGTACACAGGCTTAAGGTTCGCCTTTGTATTTTTGGCCGAATACAGCATGATGTTCTTAGTGAGCATGGTTGCCGTAGTGGTATTTTTAGGCGGATGGAATACTCCGCTGCCTAACATTGGCCCCGTAAAACTGGCCGATTGGACCACTAACTGGGCCTGGGGCATACTTTGGACATTAAGCAAGGCCTTATTACTGATATTTGTGCAGATGTGGATCAGGTGGACGCTGCCCCGTTTCAGGGTAGACCAACTGATGAACCTCTGCTGGAAAGTGTTAACTCCATTAGCCTTTGCCTGTATGGTGATATCGGGCTTGTGGAGGGTGTTTGTGATGTAGGGGAGAGTCCGGAAGACGGGAAGTCCGAAAGTCCGGAAGTAGAAGAAGATGTGCAGATGTGCGAATATGCAGATGTGCAAATGATAAAATAGAAAGCAGCAACGCTTCCCGCCCTCTTTCCGCGCAGCGAAGAGAGGGCAACGACCAGCGAAGCGTCGTCGGGGTGAGTAGACGGGTTAGCAGAGCGGTTATGCAAAGCCGGCGATCGACTCACCCGCCCGTTGCTTCGCTCGGGCACCCTCTCTTCGCTAAAGCGGAAAGAGGGGAGGAGGAAGTCGAAGTTAAAGTGTTTTATAAGAGCATCGGTAAGATCAAGAGAAGAAATCGGTGAGATCAAAAAAGAATCTGTGGGATCAACACTATTAAAAGGTTTTACAACAGCTTGGAAAGGGTTAACATTAACCCTAAAGCACTTTTTTGCGCCTAATAAAAAGCGGGAGATGCAGCGTGTATCGTCCGATAATTACTTTACTAAGCTGTCTGAAGGGACCAACACCATTCAGTATCCGGCTCAGGAATTACCTGTACCCGAGGTGGGGCGTTACCAGTTGGATGTGGAGATGGACGATTGCATCGTATGCGACCTGTGCGCCAAGGTTTGCCCGGTAGATTGTATCACTATTGAGAGCATCAAAGCTACCGAGGCCATCGGCCAAACATCAGACGGTACGGTGAAGCGTTTATACGCTGCCCAATTTGATATCGACATGGCCAAGTGCATGTACTGCGGTCTGTGTACTATTGTGTGCCCAACGGAGTGTATCGTGATGACCAATCAATATGATAAAACCGTATTTGAACTGAGCGACTTGGTGTACGAGTTCGCAGATATGTCACCCGAAGATGCTCAGGAGAAACGCGAGCTGTTCGAAAAACAACAAGCCGAAAAAGCCGCGGCCAAAGCAGCAGCCATGCAGGCGAAGGGAGGGCAGGCATGAGTTTGACGGTTATCCTGTTCTACGTGATGGCGGCTCTTACGCTGGTGTCCGCACTATTCGTGGCGAGTACCGGTAATCTGGTGCGGTCGGTATTTATGTTCTTTGTGACGCTATTCGGCTTGGCAGGATTGTACGTTTTTGCCCTTGCCGATTTTGTGGCCATTACCCAGATAGTGATCTATGTGGGCGGAATATTGGTGTTGATCTTATTCGCCTTTATGTTATCTAACAAAGAGACCTTAGGCCGATTACAGGAAAAAGGTCAAGCCTTTATCGGCTTTAACAATTTGCCTTCGGCGATATTGGCATTACTGTTCTTTGGCGTGTTGGTGAGCATGATATTTAAAGTTATGCCTGATCAGTTGGAATGGATAGCCAATTCCGTAGCCAACGGTAATACTTTTAAAGCGACCGATACAACCACCAATAATTTAGGCATTAACCTGATGACGCGCTATCTGCTGCCCTTTGAGGCGGTATCTATCCTGCTGATGATGGTATTGGTAGGCGCGGCGCACCTGTCCAGAAAGGAGAGTGGCGCATGATATCGTTAACTCACTTCCTGATCACCAGCGCGGCCTTGTTCAGCATTGGTCTGTATATGGTGGTCGCTAAAAAGAATGCCATACAGGTACTGATCGGTATCGAACTGATCCTGAACGCCGCCATCCTTAACCTGGTAGCCTTTGGCCGTTATGATAAACTGAACAATAACGGGCAGACCTTCGCGCTATTCGCCATCGTATTAGCCGCCGCGACTACCGCCGTAGCCCTGGCCATTATCCTGAACGTGTACCGTAAGTACAAGACCATCGAACCGGACAGTATTAACCAATTGAAAGACTGAGATGAGGGGAGTGGTGGTTATATTGCTGATGATGGTGGCGCCTGTTTTTGTTAAGGCGCAAACTAAAGGTCTGGTGTATTACGTCGACAGCGTAAAGGCCGATCTTGCCGCGGTGGAAGCCATACCTGCTGGGCAAGTTGAGGAGACCATTAATCTTGGCTATCCAAATACCAAAAGCTTTGCAGTTGGTGATTCTGACGTGATGCTGGTATTTACCCATAAATTCGCGGTAACTACGTATAAAAAGAGGATCGGAGCATTTAGTCCGGACTATGTGAATTACCTGTCTGCAAATAAAAATTCGGATAAACAGATCAGCTATTCGATCGATGGTAAGCCTGTAGCGAAAGACAGGGGCGAGGCTTTGACCCTGTTCCATATCAAGAGCGAAAATATCAGGTCGGTGATGTTTGAAATGGGAGATGGGAAGAAAGCGTCGGTCAATATTATAACTAAGAAATAAATTGCCAACTCAACTAACATATAACCACGAGGTGATCATCTGCACACTAATTGCCGTGCTGATGCCGCTTGCTGCTTTTGTTTTTAACGCGCTGGCGTTGAATAAGAAGAGTGCTGTGGCGGGTTGGGTATCTACGCTGGCCATTTTGGTGAGCACCGTTTGCGCCGTTAACGTGTTTGCTAGGGTTTGGGATAGTGAATCTTACATCCATCAGCAGCAGGTTTGGTTTACGATCGGGGCTACCAAGGTATATGTGGGTTTGTTGCTGAATAACCTGTCGGTGCTGTTGTTACTGTTGGTGAGTGTGATCGCCTTACCAGTGCACATCTACGGAAT
Organism: Mucilaginibacter myungsuensis; assembly: GCF_015222005.1. Lineage (GTDB taxonomy): Bacteria > Bacteroidota > Bacteroidia > Sphingobacteriales > Sphingobacteriaceae > Mucilaginibacter > Mucilaginibacter myungsuensis. Next base: position 95,261 of record NZ_JADFFL010000010.1, read on the forward strand.
GGCCTATATGAAAGGCGACCCGCATTTTGGGCGATACTTTACTTATTTAAGCCTGTTCTGCTTTAGCATGCTGGCTTTGGTAGTGGCGGATAACTTGATATTGGTCTATGCTTTTTGGGAATTGGTCGGGTTCTCCTCATACCTGTTGATCGGTTTCTGGAACACGCGCGATAAGGCGGTTTTAGCTAACAAGAAGGCCTTCATTATGAACCGCATTGGCGATATCGGTCTGCTGGCTGCTATCGTGACCCTTTTTGCGCAGTTCGGTACTTTTGATATTGATGCGTTGTTCGGTCAGCATGGTTTGATATCACAAGCTACCATTCAGGACGGAGCTTGGGTAACTGCTATGGGCATTAGCATGCCCGCCGTTTGGCAATGGGTAGCGTGTATCGGTATATTTATGGCGGTAGCGGCTAAGTCGGCGCAATTCCCGCTGCACACCTGGCTGCCCGATGCGATGGAAGGGCCGACATCAGTATCGGCATTGATCCATGCAGCTACCATGGTGGCCGCAGGGGTATTCTTGTTAGGCAGATTCTTCCCGCTATTCTCGGAAACTCAGCTGATGGTATTGGCAGTGATCGGTTGCTTCACCGCTTTTATGGCAGCTACCATTGCCTTAACACAGAACGACCTGAAACGGGTGCTGGCGTATTCCACCATATCGCAATTAGGCTTTATGGTGATGGCGATGGGCATTGGTGCTTACGCTTCGTCGCTGTTCCATTTGGTTACGCACGCGTTCTTCAAGTGTCTGCTGTTCCTGTCAGCAGGTATCATCATCCACGAGATGCAACACCTTAAAGACGAGCACCAGCTGGATATCGACCCACAAAATATCCTGTACATGGGTGGCTTGCGCAAAAAACTACCGTTCACCTTTGTGGTTTGCGTTATTGCAGCTTGCGCGCTGATCGGTCTGCCGTTGACCTCGGGCTTCTTATCTAAGGATGGTATCCTGATCCAGTCTTTCGAGTGGGCGGGGCATCATGGCGGTATTTGGTACCTTATACCGGTATTCAGCATCATCAGCAGTATGCTGACGGCGTTCTATATCTCGCGACTGATATTTAAAGTATTCTTTGGCGAATTTGAGCCGGAGAAGGCTAACCCGCATATCCACCCGCACTTTACGGATGGTGGTTTGGCTTATAAGATCCCGCTGGCATTTTTGGCTTTGAGTTGTTTCTTCCCGATTTTCTCTTTTAACCCTTTCAGTTACGAGAGTGCCTGGGTGGTTAAAGGGCTTACTCTGGCCGAACATGGCGGTGAGGCCGATCTGTTGCATACCATTATTCCTGTCGGCATTACTTTGGTGAGCATCGGCATTATCTACTGGGCTTACAATATTTATGTATCGCCAAACCGTAAACTATTCCCGCAGGATACTTTCCTGTTCAAGCTATCTTATAACGAGTGGTTTATCGATAGCTTCTATAATAACGCTATTGTGAAGGGGACGCTATCGTTAAGTGGTGCGTTGTTCTGGATAGATAAGACCGTGATCGACGGTTTTGTTGGCCTGTTGCAAAACATCGTGTTAACGCTGGCATCCATTACCAAATGGCTGGACAAATACATCGTCGATGGGTTTTTGCACACCCTTGCGGCAACCACCGTGGCTATCAGTAATTTTGTGCGCGGTTTCCAGAATGGCAGGGTGCAATACTATCTGTTCAGCATGATGGCCGTACTGCTGGCGTTTTTTATTTATAAAATTTTGATCTGAACTTGATGAACGCATTATCCATATTGATCTTCATCCCCGTGCTGTTCGCCTTGCTGATCTGGGCCATCCCATCGGCGTGGAGAAATAGCTATAAATATTTGACCTTAGGTGCCGCGCTGATCCAGTTAGCGGTGGCGGTGTACATCTATCTTAACTTTCAAACAGGAGCGGCATTTGGTGGTATAGACCATGCGGGACAATACCAATTCGTTCAAAAACTGTCTTGGATCAACTTTGCTTTAGGAGATACTACCCGTTTACAGATAGATTATTACGTTGGTATCGACGGTATATCTGTAGCGCTATTGGTGATGAGTGCCCTGGTAATGGTAGTGGCTACGTTGGCCTCGTGGGAGATAACCAGTAACCTGAAGGGTTTCTTTATCCTGTTCTTAGTATTAGATATGGCGGTGATGGGGGTGTTCTGTGCCTTGGATTTCTTCCTGTTCTACCTGTTTTACGAGTTGATGCTATTGCCGCTATACTTCCTGATCGGCATGTGGGGCGGGGTAAGGCGCGAATACGCGGCTATTAAGTTCTTCCTTTATACACTGTTTGGTTCGGTATTTATGCTGTTAGTGATGATCGGTCTTTACCTATCGGTAACCGACCCAACCACGGGCAATCACACCTTCAACATGGTAACGATGATGAGCCCGGCGAATTATGTTCCCGGTTCGGTATTCGATATCGCGAACAGATATCTGATCTTTGGTATCGATGCCCGAACGCTTGGCTTTATTATCCTCTTTATCGCTTTCGCGATCAAAGTCCCTGTTGTTCCATTCCACACCTGGCTGCCCGACGCACACGTGGAGGCGCCGACCCCGGTATCCATCCTGCTGGCAGGTGTACTGTTGAAGATAGGCGGTTACGGTATCATCCGGATCTGTGCCGGCATCTTCCCCGATGCGGCCCTGAGCAGCGCTTATTGGATAGGCTTGCTTGGAGTGATATCTATATTATACGGAGCGCTGAACGCTTTGGCACAACGTGATCTGAAACGTTTGATCGCCTACTCGTCGGTATCGCACATGGGTTTTGTGCTATTAGGCATTGCCTCGTTCACACCCGAAGGTTTAGGTGGTGCCATGATGCAGATGGTGAGCCACGGCTTTTTATCGGCCATGCTGTTCTTTTTGGTGGGAGTGATCTATAACCGTGTTCATGATAGGGATATCTATAACTTCCGCGGATTGAGTACGTTGATGCCAAAGTATACGGTTTATGTGATGATCGCTTTCTTTGCGTCATTAGGTCTGCCGGGCTTCTCGGCTTTCGTAGCTGAGGCTTTCTCGTTGGCGGGGGCATTTAAATCATTCACCTTTAATGGGCTGATCCCGCAATGGATGGCAGTTTGTGGTGTGGTCGGTATCCTGTTGAGCGCGGCCTATTTCCTGTGGACCTTACAGCGCATGTTCTTTGGCAAGCAATTGTTAAAAGGCGGCGAAGCCTGGCATCTGGCGTTAAAGGACATCAACCTTCGTGAGACATTGACCTTATTGCCGTTAGCCGTTCTGGCATTGGCTTTGGGCGTGATGCCATGGCTGGTATTTGACAAGGTGAATGATTCTGTTTTGGCGATAGTGCATTTTACATCTCAATTTATAGGTAATTAAATAATGCACGATCTGCTACCCAACATACCCAACTTATTGAACGATGCCCTGAGCAGCGTGCATTTCTTTATGCCCGAGATCTATCTGGGCGTATTGTTCCTTGTAGTACTGGTCACCGGTTTGGTATTCACACGTAATGCGGGCGCGTACTGCCGTATCATTTCGGTAGTGGGGATGTTGCTGGTGATCGCCCAGGATGTCATCCAACTTTATTTACCTGCTAACGAGGTGAAGGCCCTGTTCAGCGGGATGTTGCTGTTACATCATACACCCGTTGTTTTTAAACTGGTGATAGATGTATTGAGCATTCTGCTATTGATCTACTTTGCCTGGGATAAACAGTTAAGGGCGCACAAAAAAGGGTTGGCGGATCTGTTCGCGATTGCCATTGCTTCGATATTGGGGTTGCATTTGATGGTGATGTCTATCAATTTGTTATCGATCTACTTGTCGATAGAATTTGTTTCGCTGGCATCATACCTGATGGTGGCCTACAAGACCGATCAGGGCAACAGCGCCGGGGCGGGACTAAAATATGCGCTTTTCGGGGCGGCGGCTTCGGCGGTGATGTTGTACGGGATATCTCTGCTGTATGCCTTCACGGGACATACCGATATGGTGGTCCCGGAGTTTTTACAGAATCTATCCAAAGTCGACCCATTGGCGGTATCCTTAGCGTTAATGTTGGTGATGGCGGGCATCGGCTTTAAACTATCCTTTGTTCCGATGCACTTTTGGGTGCCCGATGTTTACCAGGGAGCGGCTACGCCAGTCACAGCGTTCCTTTCTACTGTACCTAAGATCGCCGCGTTTGGGATGGTGTTGCATTTGATCGCTCCGTTCGTACTGCATCCGGCCTGGCATGGGTTCGACTTTAAGTTGTTGTTCTCCGTAATTGGTATCGTGACCATGATCGCGGGCAACTTTGCGGCTGTCATGCAGAAAAATATTAAGCGGATGCTGGCTTATTCCAGTATCGGTCACACGGGTTTCGCGCTGATCGCTATCGTGTCGTTCAATCAGGCGGCCGTGTCTGCATTGATATTTTATCTGGCGGTCTACGCTTTGGCCAACATTGGCGCGTTGATGTTGGCATCGCACTTTGCCAACGTGACTGGCGCCGAAGATGTGGATGGATACAAAGGCCTCGGCTTTACCATGCCTACCGCCTCAGTATGTTTCGTGATCATTCTGATATCGCTAACGGGACTACCCGTCACAGCAGGTTTTATTGGTAAGGTAGTCGTTTTCCAGGCGGCATACAGCGTTTATCAGCAGACCCATAATGTTTGGTTGATGCTGCTGATGGCCACAGGCGCGTTGACCACCGTAGTTGCTTTGTTCTATTATATTAAGATCCCATTATACTTATTCCTTAAAAAGGCTGATAACAACCACGAGCATCATGTATCTACCCCAAGCTTGCTGATCGCAGCTTGTGTGATATCTTTCTTACTGGTGTTGGTTGGGGTATTCCCGGATCTGTTGGGTAAGTGGTTGTAAAATCCGAAATGCCATCCTTAACGTAGTGAAGGACCTTCACCGTCGTGCTGTTCGGACTTGCATAGCCGACCTGCTTCATGATGAAGGTCCTTCGTTCCTTAGGATGATAAGGTTTTTATTGATCTGACGGGATCGTCTGCATATCAAACATTCCAGCGTCTGCAAACTCATCACACCTCCTGCATCACCGTATTGAACAATACGAACTTGTTCTCGAACTTGGCATTGTGTTTTAAATGAAAATTTTGCAGGTGTTGACGTTTAAAAAAATCGTAGTTGGATAATTTATCTGTGGTGAATTGCACGCAATAGGTAACACCCTCGTTAGGGGAATCAAGTATGGTCAGTATTTTGTAAGTATTGAACCAGCCATACTTCATGATGGCCGGGATCTGGTCGTTGCGCATAAAGTCCAGCCATTCTTGTTCGATGGCCGGATCCATTACATAAGTTTCGTTGTAAACTATCATCGGCACAAAAGTACCAAAATTAATTACGACTGACCGTTCAATTTATCGCCCCTTAATATGCGGAAGCGTTTGCGGGCCTCGTTTATCCATAGGCTGCCGGGATAGTCGGTAATGATCTTTTGGTAAAGTACTTTGGCTTTTTCTTTATCGGCCAATTGATTTTCGTACAGGTCGCCCAACATAAATACCGCATCATCGGCCCAAAGGTCGGCGTTGTATTTATCTACAATGGTTTGCAACAACGGTGCTGCAGCAGCGAATTCCTTTTTTTGGATAAAGATGCGCGCTTTCGACATCAGGATATCGTCGGCCAGTTCGTTGTCAGGGTATAACTTGCCGATGCTGTCCAGTGCGAGTATCGCTTTATCAGGGCGTTCTTTAAAGATCCACATATCGGCACGGGCGTAGATCTTTAAAGCCGCACCGGTACTGTCCTCTTCAATGTTATCCTTGATGAGTAACGACAGGTTCAGCGCGTCGTTAGCGATCAGTTGGGTGGTGGCAGCTTTTAATACGTCCAACTGTCCGCGCGACCATGTGAAATCGCCTGTATAGTAAGCCAGCTTAGCGTTGCGCAATTTAGCATCCTGCACAGTACCTACATCAACGTTACTTTTTTCTACCTGGCTGTATATCAGTGTGGCTTCCCAGGGTTGGTCGCTCATGACATAGATGTCGCCAAGATCCAGTTTGCACGATGCTAAAACGCTGCTGTTCATGTTAGGTAGCTTAATAGCTTCTTCCAGCATTTTTTGTGCTTCGGGGAGTTTGTGCAATTTAAAGGCTTGCAGTTTGGCCACCTTTTGCATAGCAAAGACCGTCCCGGTAGAGCGGCCGAATTCTGTTAACAGGTCCAGGTAATCCTTTTCCAGACCCAGCAGGTCGGCCTCGGTGTACTTGCCGGCGGTAACTTTAAGGTTCTTGGTGTTGATTAGCTCTACTTTAGATGATACATACATCTGCTGGTCCTTGTTGCCTTTGGCTACAAGGTACTCATAGCCGCGGATAGCTTCATCATAAGCCTGGTTGCTTACCAACGTCTGGCAAAGCTCGAAGATGCTGCTGCCGTCGTCGTTCTTGCGTCGGCTAAGAGCAAGTGCTTGATTAAGTGCTTGGTCATATTCTTTCTGCTGCATAAATTGCCATATCAGCAATTCTACATAAACGGTTGTTTGCGGGTCGGCTTGTATGCGTTTTAATAGTTCGGTCCTTAATAGTTCGTAATCGGTAGGTTCGGATAAAACCGCCCCCATGGTGTTTTGAGCCGATGCGATGTAGACCGGGTTTTTAGGCAAAAAGTTAAGGTATTCAGCGATCAGGGCGGCTTTCTCTCGTTTAAAACGGTAAAGGCTGATCAACTCTAAGGTAAAAGCCTGATCGTTCTTTAACAACGTACGACCCTTTATAAAGATGCGGATAGCCAAGTCGGCGTTCTCGCCCTGATAGAATTGAGTAGCAAGGTTAACGATGCTGTTATAGTCGCTTGGCAGGTCTTTTAATATCGATGCGTAAACATCTTCGGCCTTGTCTTTTTTGCCTTGCTCTTTATATACTTTAGCTAAAGAGATAGCATACTGTACCTGGCCGGGATGTTTCTTCATCATGGCCTTGGCTGTCTTTTCGGCCTCGTCCAATTTTTTAGAGGTGAACAGGCTACCCATATAGTTAGGGAAGTACAATTCGGCATTTTGCTTGTAAAGGCGGGTGTATATCTCTAAAGCCTTAGGTTCCTCGCCATTGGCGCTAAATTGTTGGGCCAAAGCAAGCTCGGTATTTTGAGCAAATAACCGCGTGGTGCTTAGTAATAAGAGGATAAGTAGCGCTTTACAAAATTTCATGCTTATCAAATTTAACTAATTATTGTGGGTTTTTATTGCATCACATTAATAATACAAAGCCGCCGCTAAGGGTAAAATTGTAGTGACATAGTGTCTAGATGCTGCGCAAAATAGTTACTTTGACCTGTTAAACAAGGGGGCACTAAGTGTACAGACCGATCCGTTTTAAACCTATAATATTAGTTGTTTTATTAACGCTGATATTACAAGCCTGCAGCAACGGCACGGTGAGGGAAATACCTGTGCGCGATTTTTTCCGTCCACCCGAAAAAAGCAACTTTAAAATATCGCCCGACGGTAAGTATATATCGTACTTAAAGCCATATAAAAAACGCCAGAACCTATTCATCCATAAACTTGGTGAGGACAGGGATACCATGGTGACCAGCTTTACCGATTACAAGGTGGGCGACTACTCCTGGACATACGGTAACAATATCATCTTTACTCAGTTTATCGACCGTAAATTTGACAAACCAAAGTCTGGTGATGGTGGCAAGCCACTGCAAGATCAGATCCGGATCTATATGCTTAATGTGGCTATGATGAAGGTTCGCACCCTGCTGATCCAGGATAATGCGATGGTGAAGACCGTGCAGACCAAGAACCGCAGCTATCCAGAGATCATCACGATCACATCAAACAAGCGCGACTCGCTGAATTCTGACGTGTTCAGGCTTAATATCCGTACCGGTGAACTGAAGCCCTATATTATCAATCCGGGTAAGGTGAACAGTTGGTTCGCCGATCAGGATGGGGTGATCCGATTGGCCAAGGCATCAGATGGGGTTGACGAGTACATCCTTTTCCGTGGAAAGGAAGAACTGCCCTGGAAGACCATCATCAAAAATAACTTTAAGAACAGGGTAGACCCGATCGCTTTTTCGGGGACCAAGAACTACTTTTACGCATTATCTAACGTAGACAGGGATAAAAGTGCGCTGGTAGAGATAAATGCCGATAACGGTAAAGAGGTGAACGTAATGTTTGCCAGCGAGAATGCCGACATTATGGATTTTGGCTACTCCAAGCGCAAGCATCAGGTAGAGTCGGTATCGTGGGAGGCATCTAAACAACAAACCCAATATCTGGACGGAGATATCGCTGCCATTTATAACGAGCTTAACGAGCAATTTAAAGGCAGCAAGGCCCGTATTATTGACAGGGATAGTTTGGAACGCAGGTTCATCATTATGACCTATGCCGACCGCGACCCGGGATCTTACTATCTGTACGAATTGGATACTAAAAAGCTGACCAAAATAGGTGAATCTAACCCGGCCGTTAAGTCGGAGGAGTTGTGCGAGATGAAGCCGGTATCATTCAAGGCCACTGATGGAACCACTATTTACGGTTACCTGACCACCCCGCAGGATAAAACGCCCAATAATTTGCCTGTTGTGGTTTTGCCGCACGGTGGCCCATTCGGGAATAGCAACCGCTGGGGCTATAGCGCCGAGGTGCAGTTTTTGGCTAACCGTGGTTACGCCGTTTTCCAGGTTAACTTTAGAGGGAGCGGTGGTTATGGCAAAGCCTTTTATCATGCCGGGTTTAAACAAATGGGTGGGCTGATACAGCAGGATATTACCGACGGGGTGAAATGGCTGATCAACAAAAAGATAGCCAACCCTAAAAAGATAGCCATTATGGGCAGCGGTTTTGGCGGTTTTTCGGCCTTAAATGGCATCGCAAAGCATCCGGATCTGTATAACTGTGCGGTGGTGCAATCGGGCCTGATCAATTATTTTACTTATATTAAGGATGTACAGCCTTGGTGGACCAACCGCTTAGCCATGATGTATGAGATGGTGGGCGATCCGGTTAAAGATGCGGCCATGTTCACGGCTATCTCGCCTGCTTTTTATCCCGAAAAGATCAAAACCCCGCTCATCATCTTTCAGGGCGGGCGCGATCCGCGAGCCAATATATCCGATCTTAGGCAATTCGTCGGTCTGCTGATGCGCCAAAAAACGCAGGTGAGTTTTGTGCTGAAAGAGAATGAGCGAACTTTTAGCGAGGAGACCAAGATGGATATGTATGCCGAGATAGAGATATTCCTGAACAATAATATGCGGGTTAAACCGTAGGTTTGTTTGGTATGCATAACACCGATAGTGTTTATCGTAAAAACTTTTGGCTGATCAGCGTTTTCCTGTTCACCATTTCGGTGACGCTGATAGTGGCGCTGGTGTTGGGCTATCGGTCGACATCCATTAACGTTGATAACGATTTTTACTCGCGAAAGAACGAGATACTCGAAAAAACCACCATCAATTATTCGGATCTGTTTAACGAGCGGATACCTAAGATCACATCATATAACGGTTACATGGATTCGGCCTCGGCAGCAGGTTATGCGGCCACTGTTTTTAATGATTTTCCGTTCGTTACCCGCATTGTGTTCTACAAGATCGGCATTGGTAACCAGAGCGCACGCCCCAAAGGTGACCTTGGTATTGTGGAAGAAGGTATTTACCAGTTCACGCTGGACGAGGACGTGCTGATCACGACCATGCTGCCCGACCATGCCAAACACCTGGATCTGGAACCGATGATGGATAAACTGAAGCACTATGTGGCCAATGCTGATACTACCCGCGGACCGAACGACACCGAACAGTTTAAGACCTTTTACGACATTAAGCCTAACAAGATCAGCTACCTGAATATCCCCCGCCCGGCCGAGATCAAGGCTTATCGCGAGGTGCAGAAAAGTGGTAATGCGTCCATCATCTATCCGCAAAATATGATGACCTTTTTTTTGGATCCTACCCAAATGCAGGTAAAGAATAACCACCCCGAACTTTACAAAGAGGTTGCGGTAAAGCAATTGGTTTACGATCCGTTGGATAACAGCGGCGATAAAAAATTTACCGATGCGCCTTTTCCGGGTGCATTGTCTGACTATAAATTGGTTTTCAGGGCCAATAAAAGCGATCTGCAAAAAGAGGTTTGGCGGCAGTTTATGCCGATAGCCGGCGGGGTGGCACTCATTTACACCTTTTTGGTGCTGATAGGATGGCTGATCTTTCGTAACCTGGCTGTGAACATGAAGATGTTTAAGTTGCAGTATGATTTCATTAACAACTTTACACACGAGTTTAAAACGCCGGTGAGTGTGATCAAGATAGCAGGATCCAACATTCGCGGTGAGGCCGAACTGACCGAACGCCAACGCAAACATTACGGTAAGATATTGGACGAAGAGGCCGATAAGCTGAACGATCTGATGAACAAGCTATTGTCGTTCACGCAAATAGAGAACCGATCGATCAAGATCAAGGTAGAGGAAATAGACGTAGAAGAATTTGTTACCAGGTATATCAATACCTTCAAGATCAAATATCCCGACCTTGACCTGAAACATACTACTGGCAAGGGTGTTAACACATTTTTTACCGACCCGGTGTTATTGGGGAGTATTTTTCAGAACCTGATAGAGAATGCCTACAAGTATTCTAATCCGGACCGTAAGGAACTTTTGATAACTATTTTGTTAGAGAAGCGAAATATTGTATTTTCATTCGCTGATAAAGGGATAGGCATCCCTAAAAGCGAGATAGCCAACGTATTTAAAAAGTTTTACCGTATAGAGAATAAGTATAATCAGAACGGCAGCGTGGGCCTTGGTTTGGCTTTTGTGAAAGAACTGGTTAACTTTATGAACGGGCAGATCACCGTAAAAAGCAAAGTGAGCGAAGGTTCGGAATTTGTGGTGTCGCTGCCGTATGAGAATTGATTTTTTAGATGTGAGACGTGAGATGTGAGATGTGAGACAGAAGCGATAACGCAATACTGTTTTTTATCTCATATCTCACATCTCACGTCTCATATTTAACCAAACAATGAACAAAGAAATAAAGATCGCCCTGGTAGAGGATGACGAGAACTTAAGGTTTTTAGTGGCCGAGCGCCTGCAAACCGAAGGTTACAAGGTTTTAGAAGCCGCCAATGGCGACGAAGCCGAACAAATGATCATAGCCGAACAGCCCGACATTGTGTTGCTGGACTGGATGCTGCCGGGCAAGTCTGGGGCCGAGGTTTGCGAGAATATCCGCGCCCAGGGTTTTGATAAGCTGGTGATTATGACAACAGCTAAAGCTCAGGATATTGACAAGATAGAGGCTTATAATTTTGGCGTTTCCGATTATATCACCAAGCCATACAATATGGACGTAGTGGTAGCGCTGATCGATAATAAGATTAAATTCTCGTTGAACAGCGATAAGACCGAGTCGTACAAATTCGCTAATATGGAGCATCAACCTAATACGCACATCTTGATCAAGGATGGCAAAAAGGTAGAGCTGACCATTTTAGAGAACCGGATCTTACTTTACTTCCTAAAGAACAAGAACAAGGTGATCAACCGCGAAGAACTGATGATGGAAGTATGGGGTTACAATGCCGACGTGAATACCCGCACGCTGGATATGCACATTGTGCGCCTGCGTAAAAAGATAGAGGATAACCCTGACTCGCCTAAGTACCTGCAAACTGTAAGGGGGATAGGGTATAAGTTTGCTTTGTAGGAAGCAAGTAAGTCCGAAAGATTTTTACGGGATGGTAGTGATCTATCATCCCGCATTTTTAGTTTATAATGTTTAGCTGAGTATTCTTTTCAGCTTTCTTCAATTCTTCCGTTTTAAGTTTCTCGTAATATTTGCAGAAATAGGTCAGTGGGCAAATGTCACACTTCGGGCTTCGCGCTACGCAGATGTACCGGCCGTGCAGGATCAACCAGTGGTGCGCTACCGCGATGGTATATTTGGGCAGATATTTTACTAATTGTCTCTCGACCGCTAATGGAGTGGTAGCGGTATTGGTCGTGAGTCCGATACGGTTGGCTACGCGGAACACGTGCGTATCCACAGCCATCGCGGGTGCATCATAGACAACAGACGCGATCACATTGGCGGTTTTGCGGCCCACGCCCGGCATTTTTTGAAGTTGGTTAATATCCGATGGTACCTCGCCTTTAAACTCACCGATCAGCATTTGGGCCATGCCTACCAGGTGCTTTGCCTTATTGTTAGGATAACTGACGCTGCGGATGTAAGTAAAAACTTCTTCGGGCGTAGACAAGGCCAAACTCTCCGGACTTGGAAAACGCTCGAACAGCGCTGGGGTTACCTGGTTGACCCGCTTATCGGTACATTGTGCCGACAGGATGACCGCCACCAATAATTCGTAAGGGTTGGTGTAGTGCAGTTCGGTCTCGGGATTCGGCTGGTGTTGCTGAAAATATTCGACAAATAAACGGTAACGTTCGGACTTGAGCATGGGCAAAGATAAGTCTTAAGTAGGAAGTCTCAAGTCTTAAGTCGCGCTGAACATTTTAAAAAAGAAAACACCTTAAGTCAAAAGTATCGGCTCGTGTAACGGAGGGGATACGGGCAATGTGGCTGCTGACTTAAGGCGTTTTTGTGAGGTGGACCGCTTAACGCAAGCCTTTAGAAAAATTCAGGATGTTGTCGATAGTTTGCTGTTGAGGCACTCTTTGCAGGGTGTCCAGATCGGTACGGATCGCATGGTAAAATACCAATTCATCGGCGTCCAGTAACTCTAAAACATCTGACTCTTTCACGGTACTTGGGTTAGTGGTTACATTAATTGTTTGTGTAGAGGTTTCATCCATAAGCTGCTCATAATTTTTTATTGGTCGGTATATGGTTTAAACGAAAGGTACGACTAAATATTTTGTTAAATGAAAATTAAATGAAATTTTGTTGTTCCTTAAAGTTAACCATTGTTCGTTATTTGAAATTAAGAACGGGGGCTGCAATTTAAAATTGCAGCTAAGTGTATTTTTTACAGTAATAATTTGGTGATATTAACCTGTGTTAAGGTGTTATTGTTTGATGTACAGTTAGTTAAATGCTGTAAAATAAAAAATGCCCCTGCATACAGGGGCATTAAAACATAACGTACTAATTCAACAGTCGCTCTTTTGGAGTAAGTGACCGTATGGGAGAACCTAATTTTTGAGGCTCAATTCTTTGTTCTGCATCATCTTGCGCAAGTTATTAAGCGCATAACGCATACGCCCCAGCGCGGTGTTAATGCTCACCTCGGTAATGTCGGCTATCTCTTTAAAACTCAGGTCGCCGTAGTGGCGCATGATCAACACTTCCTTTTGCTCTTCGGGCAACAGGTGTATCAGCGCTTTCAGATCTTTGTGGGTCTGCTCGCGTACCAGTTTATCTTCGGCACTTTCATCGTAATTACCCAACACCTCAAAAATGTCGAAATCATCGCCTCCACTAACCAGCGGCGTACGTTTTTCGCGACGGAAGTGGTCTATCACCAGGTTATGCGCAATACGGCTCACCCAAGGTAAAAACTTGCCTTCCTCGTTGTATTTTTTAGCTTTAAGGGTATTGATCACCTTGATAAAGGTGTCCTGAAAGATATCTTCGGCCAGGGCTTCGTCCTTCACCAACAGATAAATGGATGTGTAAATTTTGGTTTGATATCGCCTTATCAGCTCCACAAGCCCCGCCTCATCACCGGCAACATAAAGATGGATCAGATCCTGATCACTTTTCAATTGAAGATCCATAGAACTTTAAATACTTTATTAAGTTTCAAACAGAAAAATAAAAATCTCTTAAAAAGTAAAGTTCTATTCTATAGGGGCTCCTTTGTTTTATGTTTCTACTACCAAATAAAATAATTAAACATTATAAATGCAAATTATTTTAAACAATTAACATTTACGTTTTTGATGCTTTATATGGCTTTGTTGCCAATGCAAAGTATCATATTTCAATAGTGCCATAAATATAAAAACAATATTTTGAAAACTGCTTGTCTGCAACAAACTATTCTGTTAGTTCGACAGATGGATGACACATTGGTTTAAGGATATACGTTGTATCTTGAAGTTTAGTTGTCTTTGCTTTAAAGTCGGCAAAGTAAATATTTACTCTTTTTATTAAATTTGAGTTATGCGCTACCTATTCCTACTCCTTTTTGTTTATCCGCTAAACTTGGCGGCACAAACTACCATGAGCGGTAAAGTGTTAAGTTTGGTAAACCAAAAGCCGGTGGCCGATGCCAGCGTGTTTTTAAATAATACATCCATAGGTACCAAGACCGACGCAGCCGGAACATTTACGCTAAGTAATGTAAAGAATGGCAAATACGATCTTATTGTAAGCTGCGTAGGTTTTGAAGCCGTTAGTCAGGGCGTTGTAGTGCAGGATAACAAAGTACAAGTTCCGGATATCCAGCTAATGCCCAAAGTGACCGAGTTACGGGAGGTAAAGATCGGTAAAAAGAACACCCGGGTTGATAGCAGGCGGGCACGGCTGTTACGGATGTTCATGCAGGAATTTTTAGGCAATACTGCTAACGCATCGCAAACTAAGATCCTGAACCCCGAGATATTGTATCTGGATTATGATGAAGAGCAGCAGAAACTCACGGCCAGTACGCAGGATTTCTTGATCATTGAGAATAAGGCACTTGGCTACCGCACTAAGTATCTGCTTACTTCATTTGTAAAAGACCCACTTAATAATATACTGCAGTACACCGGTGCCTCGGCTTTTGAGCAGATAAAAGGCACGCCGGAGCAGCAAACAGAATGGCAAAATAAACGGGTGAAAACCTATCTTGGGTCGGCTATGCATTTTTTGAGGGCCTGTACCGAAAATGCTGTCGGGCAAAATGATTTTACTGTTTTTAAACTGCAGCGTACACCCAACCCCGACCGTGCGCCCGACAGTGTGATCCTACGCAAGATCAGGTATTTTACCGATGTTAAGGAGCGTGATTCGGCGATCTATTGGAGTACCATGTTCCAGGAGCCAAGGTTTGCCTATAGCGTGCCTAAAGTGAAGCTGGACGCAAAGGAATATATCAAAGCTACCGATCAAAAGAGCTTCTTCGCCTTGTATCACCCTAATATTTTAATGGTGAACTACAAGAACAACAATGCCAATGCGAATGCCAATTCTACACTGATCATCTTTGGCGATCAGGAAACCTATTTTGATAGTAACGGCATCATCTTATCCATGAGGGACAATAAATTTGAGCGCTACTGGAGCGAATTACGCTTTGCCGACCAGCTGCCTGCCGACTACGAATTACCCAGAAGTTTGAAATAAGGTATAGATCTTGTCCGGCAATTCAATTCCTTTACAAAAAGCTGATAATTAATTCGCTTGCTCCTATTGGAAACTGCTAAATTTTTTAGGATTTTTGCGATCGGGAGAAAAAGTTCATGGTTGATGGTTCATAGTTCATGGTTTTTAAAGAGAACCATAAGGTGTAGTACGCTGTTACTATGATTTATGATCCAATAACCATGAACTTCCCAAGGGCTATCAACTATGGTCTATGAACCATGAACTAAGACAAATGAGCACAGAAGCAGAAAAAGATCCGCAAAAACATATCATCATTAAAGGCGCAAGGGTGCATAACCTTAAAAACCTGGATGTTGCCATACCCAAAAACAAGCTGGTGGTGATCACCGGCATGTCTGGATCAGGCAAGTCCTCGCTGGCTTTTGATACGCTTTATGCCGAAGGTCAGCGCCGTTATGTAGAGAGCTTATCCAGCTATGCGCGCCAGTTTTTGGGCCGTATGAATAAGCCTGATGTGGATTATATCAAGGGCATTGCCCCGGCTATCGCTATCGAGCAAAAGGTGATCACATCTAACCCAAGGTCTACCGTAGGTACTTCGACAGAGATATATGATTATTTGAAGCTGCTTTTCTCGCGGATAGGTAAAACGATATCGCCCGTATCAGGCAAAATAGTTAAGAAAGATACCGTTACCGATGTGGTTAACTTTGTGGCCGAGCAACCCGACGATACGCAGGTCACCATCCTTTGTCCACTGCACCCGCACAATAACCGCAGCCTGAAAGAAGAGCTTGCGGTATTGTTGCAAAAGGGTTTTATCCGTGTAGAGTATAACGGGACGCTTGCCCGTATCGAGACCATTTTGGAAGACGAGAGCATAGCTAACGTACTGATGGGCGCGGAGCCTGAAGCGGCAAATACTGAGGTTAAAAAGACCAAAGCCAAAACTACTAAGCAAAAGGTTGAAGCGGCTGCACCAACGATACGTATCGTTGTAGACCGTATCGTTAAGAATGGTGAAGAGGAAACCCTAAGCCGCGCGGCAGATTCGGCGCAGACTGCCTTTTTTGAAGGTAAAGGTGATTGCTATGTTCGCTACCAGCAACCTGATAGTGAGAGCGAAAGCGAGATATTCTTTTGCGATAGATTTGAATTGGATGGCATCCGTTTTGAAGAACCATCATCAAACTTTTTCAGCTTTAATAACCCTTATGGGGCTTGTAAGAAATGCGAAGGTTACGGTAAGGTGATCGGTATTGATGAGGACTTGGTGATCCCCGATAAAAGTAAAAGCGTTTACGACGGTGCGATAGCCCCATGGCGTGGCGAAAAAATGCGCGAGTGGAACGATAAGTTGGTAAAGAACGCCCTGAAATTCGATTTTCCGATCCATCGCCAATACAATCAACTTACCCCGGAGCAGCAACAACTGATCTGGAGCGGTAACCAATACTTTGTTGGCCTTAACGATTTTTTTAAGGAACTGGAAGAGCAAACCTACAAGATACAATATCGTGTTATGCTATCGCGCTATCGCGGTAAAACTACCTGTCCCGAGTGTAAGGGCAGCCGTTTGCGTGGCGATGCGTCGTATGTGAAGATCGCCGGCAAAAGTATCACCGACATTGTGCTGATGCCTTTGGATACCGCATTCAACTTTTTTAGAGATCTGCAACTGAACGAGCATGACGCTACCATTGGTAAACGTTTGTTGCAGGAGGTTGATAGCCGCTTGATGTTCCTTAACGATGTAGGTTTGAGTTACCTGACGCTGAACCGTCTGTCGAACACACTTTCAGGCGGTGAATCACAAAGGATCAACCTGGCTACATCTTTGGGTAGTAGTTTGGTAGGTTCGATATACGTGCTGGATGAGCCGAGCATCGGTCTACACCCTCGCGATACCCAGCGATTGATCACCGTATTAAAGTCGCTGCGCGATGTGGGTAATACGGTGTTGGTTGTGGAACACGAGGAAGAGATCATGCAATCTGCCGATCACTTGATCGATATTGGCCCGGCCGCAGGTACGCACGGTGGCGAGTTATGCTTTTCGGGTACTTTCGAGCAGATGTTGATCGACGATAATAGTTTAACAGGTAAATACCTTAGCGGTAAAGAACAAATCGCTATACCGGCCCAGCGCCGCCAATGGTACGATTTTATAGAACTGAAAGGCGCACGTGAGAATAACTTGAAGAACGTGAACGTGAAGTTCCCGTTGGGTGTTTTGACCGTAGTGACCGGCGTGTCAGGCTCAGGTAAGACCAGCTTGGTGAAACGCATATTTGCTCCGGCCCTGCAAAAAATAATGGGTAACTACAACGGCGAGCAGACCGGTAGCTACGATAGCCTGGAAGGCGACTACAATAAAATAGAACAGGTAGAAATGGTTGATCAGAACCCGATCGGCCGTTCATCGCGCTCTAATCCGGTCACCTATGTAAAAGCTTGGGACGAGATACGTAACCTGTACGCCGCCCAACCGGCTGCCAAGGCGGCAGGACTGAAGCCATCGGCGTTTTCCTTTAATGTAGAAGGCGGCCGTTGTGATGTTTGCCAGGGCGAAGGCGAGGTGAAGATAGAGATGCAGTTTATGGCAGATATATTTTTGCCGTGCGAATCGTGCAATGGTAAACGCTTTAAGCAGCATATTTTGGATATCCAATACATGGAAAAGAATGTATCGGATGTATTGAGTATGACGATCGATGAAGGTTTAGAGTTCTTCCGCAAGGAGCCTAAGATCCTGAACAAGATCAAACCTTTGGTTGATGTAGGCTTGGGTTATGTACAATTAGGGCAATCGTCAAACACGTTATCAGGCGGCGAGGCGCAGCGTATCAAACTGGCATCGTTCCTGGTGAAGGGTAACAATACCCACAAAACACTATTTATTTTTGATGAACCGACTACAGGTTTGCACTTTGCTGATATCAAAAAACTGCTAAAGTCTTTTGATGCCTTGCTGGATAACGGCAATACAATCATTGTGATAGAACATAATATGGACGTGATCAAAAGTGCGGATTGGGTGATCGATATCGGCCCGGAAGGCGGCGATAAAGGCGGCACGGTAACGTTTGAAGGATTGCCCGAAGATCTGGCCAAAGTAGAAAATAGCTATACAGGTAAGTTCTTAAAAGAAAGGTTTGGCAATTAGATACGAGGAGATGATGGCATTGGATAATGAGGGTGGCGTACATGCATCATCGCCTTTTTATTCAATTATAACTAAGTCAAGAATAAACCGTCCCAACAAAAAAGGCTGCCCTTTTTTACAAGGACAGCCCTTAATAGGGGTAACTCGAAACTAAAACCTTGGCAATGTACGCCCGCAATTATGAAGTTTTAGTGAAGTTTTGTCTTTTATTGAAAATGAGGGTGAACGTAGTGCCCTGTCCCTTGTGCGACTTAATACCAACATCTACCTGATGGAAGGTGGCAATACTCTTCACAATGGCCAGGCCCAACCCGTAACTTTCTGCCTCGTCGCTTTGTAGTTTTTCAAATCGGTTAAAGGCTTTTTCAATTTGGGGATCTTCCATGCCTATGCCTGTGTCGGCTATTTGAAGGGTGTAATATTCGTCGTTGATATCGTCCGTAATTACGATACTGCCGCTGTCATGATTGTATTTGATCGCGTTATTAATGATATTGAACAGCATGTTATGCAGCAGCGGGCGGTTACCCGTCATGCTGAATTGATAAGTTATGCGGTTGTAAAAAGTAATGTTTTTGGCCTCTAAACGATCTTCCAACTCTTCAGTAATTTCGGCCATCAGCTCGGGCATATCTATTTTATCCGTTTTGGCAAACTGGTTGTTCTCTACTTTAGATATCAGTAAAAGGCTATTAATGATGGATCTAAGCCTGTTCAGCGTTTTTAACGACGCAAAGATCTTATTTTCGGCACTCTCGCTTAACTCTTCCTTAACCATCAGGTTCTCTAACCGAGTACTGATGATAGATATCGGTGTCAGCAGTTCGTGCGATACGTTGGCGATGAATTGTTTCTCTAACTGAAAGAGCGTCGATATTTTCTTCATCAACGTACTGATGCTATCATCCAACATTTTAAAATCGTACGTGGTGGTACTGATCGGTTCATGGTCAAAGTTGAGCGGATCGTTAACATTCACCAGTTTTTTCTCGATGATTTTGTAGAAAGGTTGAAGGAGGTATTTGGTGAACACCATATCGCTCACCAGCGTTAATACTAAAGCCACGGCCAGCATCACCAAAGTGAATTTTTTAACGATATCTTTTAGATCCTCTACAGATTCAATGCTTTCACCTATCTCCAGCAGATAGGTCTTATTATCAAAATCAAAATAGGTGCTTAATACACGGTACACCTCGGGCACATTATCAACAATGCGCCGGTCGGTGCGGTACTTTATCTCTGATGAGATGTGGGGTTGATATGCCACCTGCTTGGCCGTTACATATTCCTGATTAAGAATGTTAAAATCGCGGTAGGTAGATCGTGTTTGGGTTTGCGATTCCAAAAATTCGTTCAGTTCGCCGGTGCTAAGGTCGTTCAACAGACGTACTTTACTTTTCTCTAAACGGGCCTCAATGTGGTTGACCGATATTTTCTCGATAAAAAAAAGTGTGATCAAACCTGTAAAAAGAATGATCGCGATCTTGGTGAGGGTATTATATAGGGCCAGTTTAAACCGCAGTTTCATAGTTGGGCGAGCTTAAATATTAATGCGATAACCAATGCTCCGCACCGTCTCGAACCATTCTATGGGCGCGCATACTGATAGTTTTTTACGCAGGTTCTTTACGTGTACATCCACAAAGTTCGAGTCGGAATTGATCTCCAGCACATCGCCCCAAACGTGTTCGGTCAAGTTGGTGCGCGATATTACTTTATTTTTGTTCAGCACCAGGTAGTTGAATATCTCAAATTCCTTTTTGGTGAGGTTGACACGTTCGTTATTAAATTGTACCGTCCGGTTCTGGATGTTGATCTTAAATTCCTTCACCACCACATCATTACTTTCCAGCTTATGCTTGCGGCGGGTGATGGCATGCATGCGGGCAAGCAACTCGTTCAGACTGAATGGCTTGGGCAGGTAGTCGTCGGCACCTTGTTCCAAACCATGGACACGGTCGTCCACTGCCCCACGTGCGGTCAGGATGATCACTGCGTCCTGCCTGCCGGGTATTTTTTTAAAGGTGGCCAGCAGGTCGAAACCGTTGCCGTCAGGTAAGCCCAGATCCAGCAAAATAAAGTCGTAATTGTTCACAAATATCTTTTCGCTCGCGCTTTTGCTGGTGCGTGCGTGTTCCACAGTAAACCCTTCGCGACTCAAAAACTCGTCTATTTCGAGCGCAAGCCCCTTTTCGTCCTCAACGATCAATACATTCATAGCGATGCAATTTACAAAAACATAAAACTTATGGTAATTGCGTTTGTCTTGTAGGTAAGAATAAACAGCATACAGCTCCCAAAAACAACAGAAACTTGTTCGCATTATGAGAATAGCCATCGAACGAAAGCCCGTAAGAGTAAATCCCGATAGTAAACGTGTAATAGCCCGCTTTTTCTTTAACGGTAACGACCGCGCCAAAGAGGTGCTGCAACGCGTGATGAACATTAGCGAGGACGAGGCTTTCGGCATCGTATCCCCCATATTGCAGGAGTATTCTAAACGCCACCGTAATATCACCCGCGTACTTAACCGCCACTGCGCCAAACTGAAGAACCTTTTTGAGGAACTCAGCATCGATTTTGACAGCCTGACGGTTTACCGCAAATTGCTGATCGGATCTTACTTCACGCACGAATATTCTATCGAATCGGCAGCATTCTTTAATCCTTCTATCGTGGACGATCCTGACCAATCCGAATTAGAGGATGGCGAACGCCGCGTGATCATGAGTTTCCGCGCAGTGGGCGAGGGACACATATCATCTATCACTTTCCGCCGTGCTTTGTTGGATAAGCATAATAATATTACCGTGCTGCCGGCCGGCGATTATATTGACGAGGCCGAGATCGTTAGGAATGCCGTTTATAATAAGAAATTGTTCTTTGAGAAAGCGGTGTCTACTCAGATCAACGTATCGGTATTGAGCGAGTTAGAATCTAAATTGGATCACCACTTTGAATATGCCAATCTGCGCCGCATCATTCAGGATTCGCAGCAATTGCAGGAAGATGATATGGCCCGTTTGGAGTACGATAAAGTGCTTTGGCTGGCCGATAGTTATTACGAGATCGTTTTCTCGATGGATACCGATATATCCGACCGGGTGATCTTCCCGATATCCGAATACGAACGTAAAGGTATTGAGGATGCCCGTTTTGTAAAGTTCGTTAAAGAGGACGGCACCTTCATTTACTACGCAACGTATACGGCTTACGACGGTTCGCTGATCATGCCGAAACTGTTGCAGACCACCAATTTTTACGATTTTCGCATTATGCCGCTTTATGGCGATGGTGCACAGAATAAGAACCTGGCGCTGTTCCCTCGTAAGATAAATGGAAAATATGCTATGATGTCCCGCATTGACGGCTGCAATAACTACATCATGTATTCGGACAAGATCAACGTATGGGAGAAACCTCAGCTGCTGCAAAAACCATACTTCCCATGGGAATTCGTTCAGATAGGTAACTGCGGTTCACCGATAGAGCATGCGAAAGGCTGGCTGATCATTACCCACGGCGTTGGTCCAATGCGTCGCTACGTATTAGGGGCCAGCCTGCTGGATCTGGAAGACCCAACTAAAGAGATCGGTCGCTTAAAAGAACCACTGCTAATCCCAAATAATGACGAGCGCGAAGGTTATGTTCCTAATGTGCTTTACTCTTGTGGATCTATCGTGCACAACAATAAACTGATCGTGCCTTATGGCTTGTCTGATTATTCAACTTCATTTGCCGAAGTGGATATGGACGCGTTGGTGAATCGATTGCTGAAAGATGGTCCGGCTATTCCGGATGCTGCCCCGGCAGCCCAATTGGCGACATCATAATTCTGATCATAAAATATCGTTATACCAAGCGGTGCAGGGTTGTCCTTGCGCCGCTTTTGTTTTTAATTGATTACTTTGCTTCCACTATTTATGAAGCGGATATTTCTATTTTTTTGTTTGTTGAGCGGACTGGCGGCATCGGCGCAAACGCTTGTTACGGAGGATGACCGCGTGTTCTCGCCCGTTATAAAAAGTGTACAGCTTTATCCCGTAGGGAAAGAGAGCGTGCTGCCCGTCATCGCCCTGAATAGTTCGGAACAGTTGCTCCTATCTTTTGATGAGATCAGCAATAGCTCGCGCACTTATAACTACACCTTTCAACACTGCGACGCGCAATGGATTCCATCAAAATTAACACCGCTGGAATATATCGCCGGGTTTCAGGACGACAGGTTGCGGGACTATAGCTATTCATCGGTCACCCGAAAAAAATATGTGCATTACGAGTTGAAATTCCCCGACCGCAGCATGATGCCGAAAATATCAGGTAATTATCTGTTGAAGGTTTTTGAATTTGATAAAGATAAGCCTGTGCTTACCCGCCGGTTTTACGTGGTGAACACACGCGTGAGCGTAGCTGCCGACATTGTGGCATCGCCAAACACGGCCTTGCGCGAGACCAATCAAAAAGTGAATTTTCAGTTAGACTATACCGGCCTGCCGGTGAGCAGCGCTTATAACGATATCAAAGTGTTCATTATGCAGAACGCCCGTTCGCCATGGGGATTAATGAACTTGAAACCGACAATGATCCGTGGCACGCAACTGATCTATAACGACGTTAATATTAACGATTTTGCGGGCGGCAACGAGTTTCGTCGCTTTGATACGCGGACTTTAAGATTAAACTCCGAACGGGTCGAGCGCATCTATCGTGATACCGCCAATACAGTAATGCTGCTGACCGACCGCCCGCGCGATAAACCGAACTACACATTCTTGTTCGACAATAACGGTAAATACTTCATTGGCAATCAGGATGGCCGCGATGCCCGGACAGATGGCGATTATGCGCATGTTTATTTTAATCTTGCCGCCAATAAGACGGATAGGGAAGGTACAGCCTACGTGGTCGGGCAGTTCAATAACTACCAGCTGAACGAACAGAGCAAGATGAGTTTCGACAACCTGAGTAACCGTTTTTATACCGACATATCCTTGAAGCAGGGCGTTTACGATTACGAATATATCTGGGTAGACCAGTCGAGCAAAAAGGTGGACCGTATTATGTTGGAGGGTACCCATTTCGAGACCGAGAACGATTACCAGTTATTGGTCTATTTCCGCCCGGCCAACGCCCGCTGGGATGAGTTGGTAGGATATAGGTTGCTGAATACGGGAGTGAAGAAATAGCCCCCCCCAGCCCCCTAAAGGGGGAGTAAAAATGCGAAGGGCTGTCCCGATAGTTATCGGGAGCCATTTGCGAAATGATAAAACGGTGCTAAACCATTACTTTTACATCTTAACTAACGCCCTATGGAGCCACGCTCGCCGAAAATATCTTTTACCATTATGAATGAGTTGGTTTTGCCCAACGATACCAACACGCTTAATAACCTGATGGGTGGCCGCCTGTTGCACTGGATGGATATCGCTGCGGCCATATCTGCCCAAAAGCACTGCAATAGCATTGTGGTGACGGCTTCGGTAGATAATGTATCGTTTAAAAACCCGATCAAGCTGGGCGATGTTGTGAGCATCGAAGCTAAAGTGACCCGCGCTTTCAACACCTCGGTAGAGGTGCGGATGGACGTGTGGGCGCAAAATATT
Source organism: Mucilaginibacter myungsuensis (assembly GCF_015222005.1). Taxonomy (GTDB): domain Bacteria; phylum Bacteroidota; class Bacteroidia; order Sphingobacteriales; family Sphingobacteriaceae; genus Mucilaginibacter; species Mucilaginibacter myungsuensis. The sequence continues at coordinate 119,294 of NZ_JADFFL010000010.1, forward strand.
CCATCGGGTACTAAAGTGAAAAGTAACGAAGCTTATTACACCTTCGTCGCGCTTGACGCGAATAGCAAAGCAGTTAAAGTGCCGGAGTTAGTGCCTGATACCGACGAAGAACAAGTGTTATATGAAGGCGCACTCCGCCGCCGTCAGTTGCGTTTGATCTTAGGCGGCAAAATGGATCCCGATGACGCGACGGAATTGAAGGCTTTATTTTTTGCAGCTAAGCAGTAGAATAAAAACATGTCATTCTCTGAGCATCGCGAAGAAACTTTTCCACTATACAAGACCGCTAAGCAGGTCTGATTTACTTAATGATGATGGTCCTTCACTACGTTCAGGATAACAAAATAGTATGGATGCTAACTACCCAGCTCTAATATCCTGTCAAATTCCTCAAGCTTAACACTCATTACCGATAAACGGCCCTGGCGCACCAGGCCAATGTCTTTAAGGAATGGGTCGGCTTTAATGGTCTCTAAGGTCACTGTTTTTTTAAGCGTTTCCACCGGGGATAGGTCAACTACTACCCAATTCGGATCTTCGGTAGTAGGATCCTGATAAGCGGTCTTAACCACTTTTGCTATACCGACAACCTCTTTACCCTCGTTACTGTGATACCAAAGCACCAGGTCGCCCTCGGCCATAGCACGCAGGTTGTTGCGAGCCTGATAGTTACGCACGCCATCCCAAAAAGTGCGGCCATCGCTTAAAAATTTATCCCAGCTATATTTAAAAGGTTCGGATTTTACTAACCAATGGTTCATTTGCAGATCAATATTGAAGCTGTAAAAATGAACAAAAGCAGCCAAATAAAAAAGCCGGAAAGCTTGTAGCTTCCCGGCTTAGTACTGTTGAACTCAAGTCTTGATTCCTGATTCTTTTCTCTTGATCCTCTCCGATCTACATCCTCACGTCGCCCTTAACTTTGTTGGCTGTGCTTCTGCCCGGTAGGTAGATCTGGAAACCGAAAGAAAGGTTCAGATCATGAGCATAAGTTTGGCTACCGAAACCAACGTTGCCGTTATATTTCAGTAAGGTCTCTAAGCCAATGTTCGGGGTAATAAAGTAGGCAAAACCAGGGCCAAAGCCCAATGCAAGACCGTTGGTATTAGCACCGCCGTTACTTACGTTACGACCCCCGATACCTACATTGGCCTCACCAAAAAAGCGACCATGTTTTAATACCGCAACATCGTTGCCGGTATAATAGCGACCTAAACCACCTGCACCATAATCAAACACGGTGCTTGATCCTTTTGCGGTTTGTACACCAAGGTTTACATAACCACCTAAGGCTACATTGTCCACCACGAACCAGGCGGCTTTTGGGGTAATGTTAAGGCTAAAAACGTTTGGCGAGTTCAATCCAAAGTTGATGTTGCTTAAGTTACCGCCAACCATCACGTTACCTTCCTGGATCTGTGCTTTTGCAGTAAATGTGCCTGCCAATAGAGTGACCAAGGCAATAAAAGTAAATTTTTTCATAATAGATATGTTTTGTTTAGTAACACGATAAGGTTATAGTTGTTCAGTTAAACCTTGGTTAAAATGCATTTAAGAGATCTTTTCGTACAACTTCCAATAATCATCCACCATTTTATCTCCGCTAAACTTAGCTACGGCATGTTCACGGCAATAACCTCGGTCTATATTTTTTAGATCATTCACCACGGTAACCGCTTCATCAACATTACTCACTAAAAAACCGGTCTTTTCATGCTCGATCAGTTCAGGCATCGATCCGCGGTTGAAAGCAATCACTGGTGTGCCGCATAGCATGCATTCGGCTACGCTCATACCAAATGGTTCGTTAAAATTGATGGGGTGGAGCAGGGCAAGAGCGTGACCTAATAATTCCTTCCGTTTATCCGGACCGGCATGACCCACGTATTGGATCTGGTCGTTCAACTCGGGTTCAATCTTGTTTTTGTAATAGCCTTCATCCTGAATAATACCGGCGATCAACAGTCGGCGTTTGGTTTGCTTAGCGATCTGTATAGCTTCCCAGCAGCCTTTATCATGGTGGATGCGCCCGAAATAAAGCAGATAATCATCCGGCTGGGCCACAAAGTCAAAATCCTTTGGGTCCATACCGTTGTAAACCGTTGCCAGATATTCCAGATCGGGACTACGGTCGGCATTACTTATGGACACATAATGCCCTGAATGGTTATACTTTTTATATACGGGGACGATCCTTGGCGACGAAAAACCATGTATTGTAGTGATCAGCGGCGTTTTGATCAAGCCGGAATACGTCAGCGGCAAAAAGTCGAAGTTATTATGGATGATATGGAAATCTCCCGCCTGCTCCATCAGGTTGCTGATATGCAGGCATTCCAAAACTTTAGCATCTTGGGTGCGGTCTTCCTCATATCCCGTATCGCATATCGATGATAGTTTACCGGCGGTGATAGAATCGCCTGTAGCGAATAAGGTAACATCAGCGCCTTTTTTGACCATGCCCTCGGCTATGGTGCTGGCTATTTGTTCCCAAGGCCCGTAATGCCTTGGCGGGGTACGCCAGGCCACGGGTGATAAAATGGCTATTTTCATTTATGTAGTTTATTTGAGTTATCGGTGTGAGTATTGCTACCGACAGTGCTGACAAAAAAGGGTGTCATGCTGAGCTTGTCGAAGCATGGTGGGCAGGGCCTCTGCGCTCCACCCATCGACGGGCTCAGGGTGACACCCTCGTATTATGATGTTGAGTTACTTACAGATCTCCATCCCCGAACTTGCTACAGTTGCGGTAGGCTTGTTATATTCATACTCTAATTCAAAAGCACGCAACACGGTCAGGTGCGATAGTAGATAAGCTAACGTACTTTCAGCCCCTTGGTTGCGGTTGATGCCGGTAGGTAGCAAGCCATCACAGCAGCCTTTGGTCTCGTGGTCGTATAGCGGTGCACGTAGGGTATTCTCTCCCAAGAACCAGCGGTAGCTTAGGAACATCTTCTCGATATACTCCGGTTGACGGAAGGTATTATAAGCCTCAAAGTGCATCAACACCATGGCCATGGTCTCGATAGCCTGCTGATCGAAGGTTGGGAAAGTGCCGCCACGATAATACCAACCATCATTGCCAACCGGACTTAGATAGCCGTTAGACAGCGTCAGGTCATCCAGGAATTTCATGGTAGCAAGGGCGATACGTTTAACGTTCTCATCACCGGTTATCTCTGATGAGTGAAGCATAGCCAATGGCAGGATAGCATTATCATACGTCATGCTCTCCTCAAACCATTGCCAATCAGGCGTGGCGGTCTGTTCGTAAGCGTCTATCAATGGTTGGGTCAGGCGGATCAATATGCGTACCATACCCTCATCAGAAGGATAGACACGCAGGTAATGGCTGATACCTATAATGGTATTGGCCTGTCCGCGAATGTATTTTAAATTATCAAAATGACCGATCGAACGCTGGAATATCTCCATCGCAAACTCGCGGTACGAGTTATTAGGAGCGCAACCGATCAGGTAACCCAAGGCCCAAATGGTACGACCGAAAGAATCCTCTGAACCAACCTCATCCAAATACTGGCGACTAAAACTTAGGAAGTTCCTGAAGTTACCGTCATCATTTTGCATGTAGTGGATATAGCTTAGATAGATGGGTAAAAGGCGCAATGCTTCGGCACTCTTGTTACGCTGATAAGCCATCAGCGCCATGATCAGCGCACGTGAGTTGTCATCCAAACAATAACCTTCTTTTAAGTTGGGGATGCCATATTTAGCATGCTGAACGATACCGGTATCATCGGTCAAACGGGTAACATGCGCCAAACTGAATTTCGGCAGTATCTCCGGGTCTACAATGCTATTTTTTAAGATTTTAGCGCTGAAATCGTGGGTGCGGCAGCAATCGCTGGCTACTTTAATAAACTCTGCACCGATCTGTGGATAACGTAAATGCAAGCCATACTCGTAAGCGTTGGCTTTCATTTGCTCTAAAGCGTCATTATCGCCAAGCAACTCGTTAATGATGTCGCTTAAAGCTTCATGGTCTTTAAAATCGAATAAACGGCCGCGGTTATGCGCCAACAGTTCCACCGCGTGCCAGTATGGGGTAGATACCACCGCCGAACCTGCACCAACAGCGTACGACAAAGTACCGCTGGTGATCTGCGCTTCGTTCAAGTAAGGGGTAACGTATATTTCAGAAGCTGTCAGGTAATTGATCAGTTCCTCGTCGGTCACAAATTTATTAATGAAAGCCAGATGTTGCGATACGCCCAATTGCGCCGCAAGGCTTTTTAAATAGTCGCGATACTCTTCGCCCGAGTGCTTTAATACGCCGGGGTGGGTGTTGCCTAAGATCACATAAACTACATCAGGGTGTTTGGCTACGATAGCCGGCAAAGCTTTAACTACGGTCTCTAACCCTTTATTGCGGCTCAACAGACCAAAGGTCAGTAATACCCGATGGTCCTTAAATGCTGCCAGATTCTTCACAGGATTAATCTCCGGTGCTTCCAGATCTGGTACGCCGTGCTCAATGATCTGGATCTTATCTTCAGGGATATCGTAAATAGTGGTCAGGAACTCGACCGCGCGTTTGCTCATCACTACTACTTTTGATGATTGCTCGGCTATCTCACGAATGATCACACGTTGCACATAGCTTGGCTCTTTTAGTACGGTGTGCAGGATCGATATCAATGGTTTCTCCAAGCGCTTTAATAAAGGCAGAATATAGATACCGCTCTCGCCACCGTAAATGCCGAATTCGTGTTCCAGCAATACGGTATCCACATCACTTGTATTAATATAATTGGCCGCGCGGATATAATCTTTTTGATGGTTCTGACGGATCACATACTTTACCTCCTTAGGGTACTTGTATTCCTGCAGGTCTTCCGAGTCGTTCAGGGCTACCACAAAGCCGCCCTCTAAAATATCCGTACGTTTGGGGTAATTGCTGCCGATAGCAGCCATCAGGTTCTGGTTAAAGGTTGCGATACCGCATTCGCGCGGCGGATAAGTAGAGATGTAGGCAATTTTCATAGGTAGATGTATATACAGGTTGTTTTGTAGATGTATGTTATTCGTAAGTAATTCCTAAAATTTCGACAGCGATCGGCTTAAAAAAAGGGCATTTTCGATATGCTCATCGCGGTTTTTCTGCTCAAAGCCCCTTTATCATTATAATTGTATGATATAATGCATTAACCGTACCAAGATATTGATACGATAAAGGCCTGCAAGGGTACGAGTGTGAGAGAGCAAAAACAAAAAAGCCTCCCGTAAGGAAGGCTTCAGTTATGATATCTTTAACAACATCCGAGATCGAAATTCCGACATCCGTAATGGCCATTAATCTTGCGGGTCTTTGTCTTTACCCTGACGCACGCGCATCACTTCAAGATTGAATTGCTGCTCTAAGCGGAAAACGTTGGCGGCCTTTTCGGCCGGCATTATTTTCAGGAACTCCTCGTAATAATGCGTTTTAATGCTGATGAGTTGCTGGTTCAGCTTGGCATCTTTCTGGAAAAAGTCTTTATCTTTTTTCTCGGTGTTCTCCAACATCAATTGAGTGATGGAATTATGGTCTTCCTGATACTCATCCAACTTGGCAAAGAAACGCGTGGCCTGCTCGGGTGTTAAACCCAACTGGCGCGACATATATTCTTTCTTGATCTCTAGTATCTTTTTATTCACATGCGGCACGGTCGCTTTCTTGTTCGGTTGTACGACCGTTTTATTGCTTCCCGCCCTGAATGACGGCGGTTGCAAATTTTGGGCGTAGCCCTTTAAGCCCGCGCTAAGCAGAATAACCGTTAGTATAATGATATGCTTTTGCAGCGTTTTCAAATTATTGTATATGTAAAGATAGTTTAAGCGCTTCGGGGTCAAGGGTGTTCAGTTCGCTGGTAGGCTCGTTGCCTGCCGGTAAACTGCCTTGCTCGCCGTTCAGCTTTAAATAAGCTTCCAGATCCTGAGCCGGGATATCTGATAATGCCTGGTGAATGTACGAACGCTTGTGCACATTCTTAGGATCCTGAAAATTATTAAAGAACCAAGTTGCACCGATCGCCATCACAAAACAAGCCGCCGTAGCATATTTATAAGTGCTGCTGGTGAACAGGTTGCGTACAATAGCATTACGCTTGTTGCCACCTATTGGCACCACTTTGGCTGGTTGCATCGTTTTAGCTGCAATGGCCGCCTGCATGTCCTCAAAGTAATTTTCGGGAACTGTAAAGCCTGCTTCTTGTCCGTTCAATATCTCGTCCACCGCGATAGTGGCGCTGATCTGCTGATGCTGATCTTCAAAGTAATTTTCCGGAACGGTAAAGTCGCCGGTGGTGTTCAGCATGGCTTCTTCAATATTGATACGGCTTTGCAATTCGGCCTGCATCTTATCAAAGTAATTATCCGGAACGGTAAGATCACCTGCTGTGTGCTCTAAAGCAGCCTCGATATTGATACGGCTTTGCAGTTTAGCCTGCATTTGCTCAAAATAATCAGCAGGAATAGTTAGGTCACCGGTAGTATTTTCTAAAGCAGCTTCGATATTGATGCGACTTTGAATGTCGGCTTGCATCTGCTCAAAATAACCTTGGGGAACGGTTAGGTCCCCAGTTGCATTTTGTGTTGCCTGTTCTATGTTGATACGACACGTGACCTGTGCTTCAAACTCCGTAAAATATCCCTCCGGAACGGTAAATCCCGTTTCCGTTTGATCATTTACTCCATCCACCACAGCGCGCGAAAGTGTCCTTTGATGCAGCTCGTCAAAGTAGCTCTCGGGCACGGTGAACGGGTTATCTGTTTTAACCTGTAGTTTTGACAGATATTCGTTTGCCCACTGCTCCATGTCTATATCACTTTTCATACATTGGGATAGATGAAAATTAAATGAAAAGGTTTAATCACAAAATTAAAATTATTCGTGAGATAGCAAATGCGCTTCAATTTTCTTCACCGCTAAGTGGAACGAGGCTTTTAGTGCCCCTACGCTGGTCCCCAAAACGTCGGATATTTCCTCGTACTTCATGTCGTCGTAATACTTCATGTTAAATACCAAACGCTGTTTATCGGGCAGGGTCAACAAGGCTTCCTGTAATTTGCGTTGCGCTTTGTCGCCGTCAAAATACGTAGAATCAGCTAATGATTCGGCTAATTCGTGCGATACATCATCCAGCGGAATATTATTTTTAGCTTTCTTTTTGTTTAAAAAGGTGATGCATTCGTTAGTGGCAATACGGTACATCCAGGTATAAAGCTGGGCATCACTACGAAAGTTGATCAGGCTTTTCCAAATTTTTACAAACACGTCCTGGGTAACGTCGTCGGCATCGTCGTGATCGATCACCATGCGGCGCACGTGCCAGTATATTTTTTGCTGATATTTTTTAATGAGCAAATTAAAGGCCTCGTTCCGGGTACGTTCCTCCCTGAACTTGCTTAATATCTCCTCATCCTCTACCGGTTGTGCCATTTTTACTTGTTCTATTAAAAATATTCTTTTTTGTCATTGCGACGAACGAAGCAACCGCGGACTTTACAGAGTTGCTCTGCTTATTCGCGATTGCTTCGTTCGTCGCAATGACAAGGGTGGCTTGTTTCCAAACCACCTTACCTAAAGCGTAAACGCCTTAAATTGTTTTGTAACGAGATACAACGCACTCGTCGCGCTAAATTATGGTTTTTTTGCGAATATGTATTCGCTCGAAAAGTCAGTATCTGCACTAAGCGAACGTAAGTCAACCCCACCAGCTCCCAAAGGTGGGCCGCCATTTTGGGTTTTTATTATCGGCACTTCAAACCCAGGCGGCAGGACCTTGGCTAAGACCTTAATGTTGTAAAATAATTTCCGCTGATCTTCGTTTAAAGATAAATATTTCAACGGAATGGCTAATTCATAATTTAGCGCATGCGTATCATCTATTTTCAGACCCACCCTTACTTCTTCTTCGTTATAGATCGAGATAAGCGTATCGATGGCTTTCACTCCGTCAATTCTAATGAGCTTGTAACTTTCTATGCCTTTACTATTTACTCTTGCTATTTGAGTATCACGTGTTTGCTGTCCGCCGTTGTTAACGTTAGCGTCTACTGATCCGGCTGGCATCTGCTTATATAAGTTTGCTACATCGTTGCGGCCGACAATGGGGAATGTTATCGCAACCATTCCCTTATCTCTTTTTAAGCTATTAAAAGTTAATCGCACACCGCCGGTTAATATTTTGGATGTGATCAAGGAGTTTTTTGAATGTAGAACTATATATAAATTATTATCATCGTTGGCAATAGTATAAAACAAAGGTATCGTCTTATTATATGCACCAAACTTATTCTCCCATTCGCCCAATTTACCATCGATCTTAATATTTGCGGGTGCCCGTAAACCTGCGGTTTGCGTATCCGGAAGTTTTTGGGCGGACGTCTCTTTGATAAAAAGAGATAGAACTATCGCAAGGATACTTAATAACACGGTTGATACATTTTTCATGTTCAAGTGGGCCATCTATTGTTATTGGGTTAAGGTTTCGATTGCGGAGAACAGAGGACCTTAAAAGACCTCTCCCACACAGGAGAGGACTTTTAAATAGTGTCTTATCCTTTACGCTTAATAACGCGTAAAGCAGCTTCAACGATATGTTTAGCGTCAAGGCCGTATTTCTCCATTAGTTGCTCAGGTGTACCGCTCTCGCCAAAGCTGTCGTTAACTGCAACGTATTCTTGAGGGGCAGGGGTGTTGGTAGCCAATACTTGTGCTACGCTGTCACCTAAGCCACCCAAACGGTTGTGCTCCTCGGCAGTTACCACGCAACCTGTTTTTGCAACCGACTCTAAGATCGCTTTAGCGTCCAAAGGTTTAATGGTGTGGATGTTGATGATCTCGGCATCGATACCCATTTCGGCCAATTGCTCACCGGCTTGGATAGCTTCCCAAACCAAATGGCCTGTAGCAAAGATACTTACGTCTTTACCCTCGTTCACCATCCACGCTTTACCGATCTCGAATTTTTGATCAGCATCTGTAAAGATAGGCACCACCGGGCGACCAAAACGCAGGTAAACCGGGCCTTCATATTCAGCAATGGCAATAGTAGCTGCTTTAGTTTGGTTATAATCGCAAGGGTTGATCACTGTCATGCCCGGCAACATTTTCATCAGGCCTATATCTTCTAAGATCTGGTGGGTAGCACCATCCTCGCCTAAAGTTAAACCCGCGTGAGACGCGCAGATCTTCACGTTCTTGTCCGAGTAAGCGATCGATTGACGGATCTGGTCATAAACCCTACCGGTAGAAAAGTTAGCGAAGGTACCTGTAAAAGGAACTTTACCGCCGATGGTCAGACCTGCCGCAATGCCCATCATGTTAGCCTCGGCAATACCGATCTGGAAAAAACGCTCAGGGAATTCTTTAATAAAGTCCTGCATTTTTAACGATCCGATAAGGTCGGCGCAAAGTGCAACCACTTGGTCGTTACGTTTACCGGCTTCCAGTAAGCCCGCGCCAAAGCCCGAGCGAGTATCTTTTTTATCTGTGTATGTGTACTTTTTCATTGTGTGGTGATAAGTTTTGAGTGGTGAGTAGTGAGTTTTGAGTATTCGAAAGGCATTGTTTTTTAACTCAGAACTTACAACTCAGAACTCATGACTAAATTAATAATCTCCTAAAGTTTCCTCTAATTGTGCTAATGCGGCGGCTAATTGCTCGTCGTTAGGGGCAACGCCGTGCCATTTGTGGCTGCCCATCATAAAGTCGACACCATAGCCCATGCCCGTGTGCATCAATATTACGATAGACTTGCCTTTACCTGTGCGCGACTTAGCCTCGGCCAATGTGCTTACTACCTCGGTCATGTCGTTACCATTCATGGTCAAAACGTCCCAGCCAAAAGCGGTCCATTTAGCGGCAAGATCCAACAGACCTAAAATCTTATCGGTAGGGCCGTCTATCTGCTGACCGTTCACGTCAACCGTAGCGATCAAATTATCAACCTTATTGTGCGGAGCGAACATCGCAGCTTCCCAGATCTGACCTTCTTGCAGCTCGCCATCACCGTGTAAAGTAAATACCAAGCTATCATCACCATTCAGCTTTTTAGCCAAAGCAGCACCGATAGCGACTGAAAGACCTTGACCTAATGACCCTGACGCGATACGTACACCAGGAAGGTGCTCGTGTGTAGTTGGGTGACCTTGTAACCTTGTGTTTAGCTTGCGGAACGTAGCTAACTCAGCTTTACCAAAATATCCGGCATGCCCCAAAACGCTGTAAAATACCGGTGAAATGTGACCGTTAGACAAGAAGAACAGGTCCTCGCCAATGCCGTCCATGTTAAATTTAGGGTCGTGTTTCATGGTGGCGAAGTAAAGGCCAACCAAAAAATCGGTACAGCCTAAAGAGCCGCCTGGGTGACCCGACTGGCAACCATGTACCATGCGTACAATATCGCGGCGCACCTGTGATGCTACGCTTTTTAATTCGTCGATGTTTGTAGTCATTATTTTAATAAGAAGTAAAAAACTGTGATGTCTGTTGAATATAAATTAGCCGATAAGATCCAGCACCTGTTGTGATGCATTTTTGGTGTCGACCTTTTGGATGATGTTTTTAATAATGCCGTCGCCGTCGATAATGAACGTCAGGCGGGCAGTTCCCATATACTTTTTGCCGTACATGTTCTTTTCTACCCAAACACCATAAGCCTCGTTTATCTCTTTGCTCTCGTCGGCAATAAGGGTGAACGGCAAGCTATGCTTGGTCTCGAACTTTTTGTGCGACTTTTCGCTGTCGGTGCTTACACCAACAACCTCATAGCCTTTTGATAGCAAGGACTGGTAGTTATCACGGAAATCGCAAGCTTCGGCAGTGCAGCCCGGGGTATCGTCCTTTGGATAGAAATACAGGATGGTGGTTTTTCCTTTAAAGTCTGATAAAGAAACTTCCTTGCCGTTCTGATCTTTGGCTGTGAAGTTAGGGGCTTTATCGCCCTCTTTTAATGTTGACATTAGCGGGTAAATTCAGCGGTAAATTGTGAAACATTGTCTTTGTAGTCGGTAGCGGTCAGTTCAAACGTGTGCTTGCCCGAACCTATACTGCCATCAAATGTATAAATAAAGGCTTTACTTTTATAATCGTGTTCAACCAAAACCCACTTACCGTCTATTTTACCAACATAGTTTTTTACGCCAGACAGGCCATCACTGATCCTCAGCGTGATCCGGCTTACTTTGCTCAGGTTACTACCGTTACGGATATTCACGCCCGAGATAGTAGGAGGGATGGTATCCACCTTAATATCGTAGTCGCCAAATGAGCGGATCTTGCCACGAACCCAGCCATCAACAACGTCGGTCTCCACCGCGCCGGATACCGTACCGGTCACCACAACTTTATTAGCCAATTGACTGATATCAACATCGGGCTTAATGTACAGATACAGGCTATCGTGTATAGGTGTAAATCGATTATGAATACCGTGTAACTCCGATAAGCTGCCCGCGCGCTTTGGTAAGGTGCGGTACATCAGGTCCAGGTCGTCGTAAATATTGTTTGGCTCAACAACCAGTTTCACTTTGTCGTTCACAAATTCGTTATGCCTGTCGTAGCGGAGCAGAAAACCTTTAGGCGTGAAAATGCCGCGGTCTTTAGCGATACTTGAACGGACTTTCAATTTTACGGTCGATGTATTGCCGGCAATGTCTTTAACCACATACTCCACGTTATGCAATGCTGTATCTGCAAAGGTCACGATGCCTTTGTTGACCGATTGCGGGTAGATAGTAGCCTTAGAACCTGGTGGTACAAAGCATTTTTGGATAAAGCCACCTGTACGCATTTGGTAAGGCAGGTCGATGTAAGCGTTAATGCCACGGGTCTGATCGAACCCGAAACGCTCCACAGCGAAAGTAAACACCGTTTTATCATCGACTTTCAGTTCAATAGAATAAACACCGTTCTTATTGAACGAGGTACTGTTCATATCCGAAGCGGAGATACCAAAGCCGATACTACCGCTTAACTCCAACGTTTGAGGTTGAGAAAGGCTATACTCACCATTTGCTCCGCGCACCGCATAGCTTTGGCGGAAGGTGTTCTCATCGAACGGGCGGCCGTTCAAGTGGTAAACGCTTACGCTGGTGATGGTCGGCGGTACTTTATCAGGTATGGTCAGCCCGAATAATTGCGGGTTGATGGTCTGCTGTGTAGCAGCGTCGCGTATCTCAAAATGCAGATGCGGTCCGCCGGATGCGCCCGTATTGCCCGACCAGGCAAACACCTGACCTTTGTAGACCGGCATTTCTTCGGGTTTTAGATACAGGTCTACATCATACTTCTGTTGTTTGGCCTGCTCCGAACGAATGTATTGCAGTATCTCCGGCGTAAACCTATCCAGGTGACCATAAACAGTAGTGTAACCTCCCGGATGGTCGATGTAAACCGCCTGCCCGAAACCACCATACTGGATCTTCAACCTCGATATAAAACCCGCCGCCGGCGCGTGTACCGGGATGCCAGTACGTTGTTGGGTCTTAAAATCCAGACCGGAGTGGAAGTGGTTAGGCCTTAACTCGCCAAAAGAACCAGCGGTTGTCGGCGGTATTTCCAGCGGGTACGAGAATATGAATTGGGGATATTCTTTAGAGCGTGAGAAGCCTTGCAGATAGCTTGGCGGGCTTAGCAGATCTTGCCCGGTAGCCGCGTAAGTTAATACAGCTAATATTAGAAATAGATAGATGCGTTTGGTCATGTTTTTCAGTTGGTCGCGATGATAACGTTGATCGGGCCGTTGTAGTTTCGGCAGATCAGAGAAAGTTCGCGATAGATGGATGTTTTCCCAATTCCCTCCTTGGGGAGTGGATGAAAAGAAAACGTTATTACTTGATCCAAAAATCCAACATCTTCTCTCCCTGCAGATAGCCCTCCAAATGATCGCCGATAGCTACTTTGCTTACACCTGCCGGGGTGCCGGTAAATATCAGGTCGCCTTTTTTTAGGGTGATGTATTTGCTTACGAACGCGATCAGGCGCTCAAACGAGAACAGGAGATCTTTGGTGTTACCATCCTGACGGGTCTGTCCGTTAATGTCCAGTTTGATGTTGATATCGTACAGATCGGCAAAATTAGCTTTAGGGACGAACTCGCTGATCGGGGCCGAGCCATCAAAGCCTTTAGCCAACTCCCAAGGCAAACCTTTTTCTTTATGGCGACTTTGGATATCACGGGCGGTAAAGTCGATACCCAGGCCTATCTCGTCAAAATATGATCCGGCAAATTTTTCGTCGATATGTTTACCTTCTTTGCAAACTTTCAGCACCAGTTCTATCTCGTGATGGATATCCTCCGAAAAATCCGGATGATAGAACGGTTTATTTTCTTTCAGTACGGCGGTATCCGGTTTCATAAAGATCACCGGAGTAGTTGGTACAGGATTGTTCAGTTCTTTAGCATGCTCGGCATAGTTGCGGCCTATGGCAATTATCTTCATAAAAGCAAAACTAAGCTATCGAAAGGAAAGGTGAAAGGTAAAAGGCGAAAGGTAAGAGGTTTGTTGCGATCTGCAACCCGTACTTGCCTTTGTATTTTGCCATTACATTTTATATCGACTTGGTTAAACCAAGTTCGTTTGTCCGGTATTCTACAGACATAAACAAAGATATAAATAAAAATCTTTATTCGAAAATAAATTTATAAATATTTAAACATTCCCCCACCCATTAGCCAACACGTCGGCCAAATGCATGGTCCGGATCGGTGAACCCATTTTATCGATATAGGCTTGCAGGTGCATCAGGCAGGAGGTATCGGTAGATATGATCACCTCGGCGCCGGCGGCTAAAGCGTTATCAACCTTTTGCTGGGCCATAGCACTGGATATGGCATCGAACTTAACCGCGAACGTTCCGCCGAAGCCACAGCAGGTGGTGTTATCTTTTAGGGGGACAAGCTCCAGGCCATGAACTTGCTCTAACAGCTTGCGTGGTTCGTCTTTGATCTTGCATTCGCGCAGGCCGGCACAACTGTCGTGGTAAACGGCGCGGGCGCCAAGTTCGGCACCAAAATATTCAAACTGCAGCACATTCACCAAAAACTCCGACAGCTCAAAGATGTTGCCTTGTACGGCGCGGCACTTGTTGTGCTTGGTAGTATTCAGGAACAGGTCGGTATAGTAATTACGCACCATGCCCGTGCACGATGCCGACGGGCTAACGATGATGCTCTCTTCCGAAAAATCGGACAGGAATTTATTGCCTACTTCTTTGGCATCGTCCCAAAAACCAGCATTAAATGCAGGCTGACCGCAGCAGGTCTGCTCGGGGTTATAGTCTACAACACACCCCGCTTTTTCTAATACCTTCACCACATTCATGGCAGTATCCGGATGCAGCTGATCCATAAAGCAAGGGACAAATAACTCTACCTTCATCAAAAACTAATTACGCGGCGCTAAGGTCGGCATTTTTGCGCACCTTTTTTTCGGCTGCCAGCAACCAAAGCAATAATGCCCCACCAATAATAAAAAATATACACAGCGCCAGGGCCGAGTTACGCATGCTGCCCGTTAGTTCCTCGATGAACGCGAACGTGCACATCCCGCCTACGATAGATAGCTTCTCGGCCACATCGTAAAAACTAAAATAGGATGCCGTATCCTCGATATCCTGAGGCAGATATTTTGAATAGGTAGACCGCGACAGCGACTGTATGCCACCCATGATCAGGCCCACCAATACCGCTAAACAGAAAAACTGTAGAATGGTTGTGGTAAAATATGCGCCTATGCAGGCAAAGATCCAAACCAACACTACCCAGGCCAAAACCTTGATGTTGCCATATTGGCCCGATAAGCGCGACATCAGCGTGGCCCCCGCAATAGCCACCAGTTGAATGATCAGGATAACCTCTATAAGTAACCCGGTAGGCATATTTAAAACCTTAGCCCCAAAGCCGGCGGCTACCAGCATAATGGTCTGCACACCCATCGAGTAAAAAAAGAAGGCCGGGAGGAAGCGTTTCAGCAGCGGCATCTGCACTACCTGCCGCCACACTTTACCTAACTCTATGAATCCGCCTTTAATGATGTTGAATTTCTCGGCCTTCGCGTTAGGCACTCCGGCAGGCAGCGTGCTGAAGGGGATGAAAGAGAATCCCAGCCACCAAATGCCTACCAATAAGAAAGATAGCTGCGCAGCCTGACCGCCGGTAAGGCCGAATTTGCCAGGCAGCAGCACAAATACCAGGCAGATCACCTGTAAGATCACGCTGCCAATATAGCCGAACGTGAATCCCTTGGCGCTCACTTTATCCTGCATATCCAGGGTGGCTATCTGCGGTAGGTAGGAGTTGTAGAATACAAAACCGCCGCTGTAACCAATGGCCGCTATGGCCGAACAAATGATGCCGAACTCGATATTACTGCTATCAAAAAAATATAAACTGGCACAGGCTGCGGTCCCCATCAGGGTGAAAAACTGCATAAACTTTTTCTTGCTGCCACGATAGTCGGCTATGGATGACAGTATGGGTAACAGTAACACCATCACCAGATAAGCGACCGCCAACGAGTAGGTGGACAAGGCGGTATTGATAAAGCTATGGCCAAAAAAGCTGACCTTATCGCCGGTCGCATCGTTTTTGGTGACAGCTACATAGTAAGCCGGGAATATGGTAGAGGTAATGACCAGATTATAGGCCGAGTTGGCCCAATCGAACATAGCCCAGGCGCGGATAACTTTAGGGTTGTTTTTTGTTTCCATTGACGAATTAAAAGTAGGAAAATTTAATTCAACCCCGAGGGATGCCAAAAATTACTCATTTGAGTAATTCAACGGTTAAATACCGTGAAAACACGGTTGTTTAAAATTTAGTAGTAAGCGACATTTGAACTGTTTACTTAATAGTTTCAAACAATAGTTTAGTGTGAATAGCAGGACTCCCGCGAGGGGCATCCTGCTGTTCTGTTTTATGCCCTCCCAATAATAAAAATGAACTTTTTTTAATAAATGGTGTAACATCGATAGATTTTCCTATCTTGTGATAACCAATTAAATGAACCCATTTTTACGTGCCCTTTTACTGTGCATTATTATGCCGCTATTTTCTGTAGCGCAAAATAATTATGTGCGTATAACCCAAATCGGTTCATCAAAAAACTCGTCGGTAAATATTACCCGTATGGATAATGCCGGCAATGCCTACTTTGTGATCAACAGTACCGAAGATATCGAGGTGCGGGGCATGACTTATCGCAAACGTGGTACCAATTATTCAGTTATAGCCAAGATAGCCGCCAATGGGAGCCAAGTTTGGACGCGTGCTTATATTGTAAACACCGGGGCCGATGTGGTGAGCGATCTGCAGGTAGATAAAGATCAGAATATTTATCTGGCAGGTACAGGTGATAATGTTATGCTGGATAACGGCACCACTCTTAACCCGGGTCCGTTTCTTATTAAACTGAACAAGGCAGGTGATGTGCAATGGAGCATTGGCCCTGATGCGGATCAAAAAGATGTGGGTACGCCCGGCCTCATCGCACTGGACAATGAGGGGTTATATTGGTCGGCCGGGTTTGTAAAACGCTTGCGGATACAAAGCAGCAATATTTCGGCCACTGATCCTGCAAGCACTATTGCCGAAGCTTTTGTGGCCCGTGTTACGCCGGCGGGTGAGGTTGCTGGTGTTTACCATCACCCCATGTCAGGTGCTTTGGTGCAGGTATTAAAAACCACTAATACAGGCCATGCCGTTGCCGTGATCAATGGGGATGGGGGGCCTGTTAAGCTGTTGGTAGGTAAGGATGGAAAAAAGATCTCGCAAGGTTCATTTTTTAGATATGCGGGGTCTAATTCAACCGTCTGGACGACGCCATATGGTTACCAACTTTTTGGATATGACAGAGAGAGTACCGGCTATTACGATGTGCGGTTAGATGACCAGTTGAATGTGAGCAGCGCCAACAAAGTTTTTGCCATGCCTGGTAGTATGGCCGACCGTGTGGCCGAGGGGATAGGCTTTGATACGGCAACCGCTTTTTATACACGCGGCGGTTTTGCAGGCCAGGTACAGGATTGGCTGGTGAACGATAAAGGCACCCCAACTACGCTACCGCCCGAGAAACCTAACGATCAGGGCTTGCAAACCTTTACCCGCAGTTTTATGCAGGTGGTTGGCGATACGGTGAATATGCTGGTCCGCCATAATGACCCTGGGCAGGTACGATATTCTTTTTACGATAAGACCTATGTTGATAGGGCAGCCGGCACAGATGGCTATTTTTGGGTTAAGTACCTCTATAAACCTACCGACCCATGTTTAAAGCTGATCGCTACCGTAGTTAAGAACGGTATTGAAGGTGGGCAAGACGCAGTGATCAGGGTATCGCTACCGGATAATTGTGTGGCCGCCGAGGACCTTACAGTGGGAATTAAATTGGCCGATGGTTTTGATAACGCGGGTGACTTTGTACTTCCCGCTCCAGTGGTTGTTAAGAAAGGAATGAACAGTACCGAGGCGATCATTAACGTGACCAATGACAACGAATTTGAAAGCGACGAACATTTTGATGTCCAACTTACACTTGCCCCAACAACTGCATCTTATAAAATAGCTTCTGGCGCTACGCTCACTTTCAGTATTGCCGATAACGATAATACGGCTGCTAACCGCGTATTCAATGTGACCTATCAGCCCGAGGTTAGAGAGGGCGCATCCGGCACTATCACTGTATCACTATTACCAAACATTAAATTGGGAGAACCGCTTGAGTTTATCTATCAGTCCGATGCCAGTCCATATTCGGCAACCAGCGGCGCCGATCACAACCCAATACTGATAACCTTGCCGGCCGGCAGCAACTCGGTCACTTATAATGTGAACGCGCTCGAGGATAAACTGATAGAGGGGGATGAGTTCATCTCGGGTAAGATCATTGCCAAAAGCACCACCTACGGGCAGTTTACCAGTGCCGACGATAATATCAAGATCAATATAGTGGATGCCGATAATACAGTTGATAACCGCATCATCGATATCACGTCGACTACTACTACGTTGAGAGAGGGTAGCTCTAATACTTTTTTGTTTAAAATAGCATCGCCTTACTCGGTTCAGTACCCGCTAAATATCAACTCGGCAAAGGTGCAATGGTTGCCGTTCTTGCAGCAAAACAACACCAGCGTTCAGCTAAGCCAGGCCAGCGTAACGGCGGCTCTTACGTTCACCTATCCAACTGATAACGTTATCAGGAATGATGAAGCGATAAAATTGGGGTTGACCGCTATCGACCCGCACATGGGGACATTTCGTTTTAGGTGGAACGGCCAGATAGTAGATATGCTAAATATGACAGCCGCTGATGATGACCTGGCGACTGCAAAGCTCATCGTGTCGCCGTCGGTACTAAGTTTACGTGAGGGTTTTTCGGGCAATGTAAACATACAGGTAGCCGGTAATAAGATATTCGATGCTGATGTAACTATCGCTTACAACTGGGGAGGGAGTAACATTGCCGCTGATAAAAGGATCACGGATCCAAGCGTAGGCGGTATCACCCTGCCTAAAGAGCAAAATAAGCTAATCATCCCGGTAAGCGTTAGTAACGATAAGCAGATCAACGCGAACAATAATTATAGCTTAAATTTTACGGCGACAGATGCAGCCGGTAAAGCCATAACGCTGGATCCGCGAAGCATCGCTGTAAACATTATTGATGATGACGCTACCTCACTAAAGATCCCTATGGTGTTTACCCCCAACGGCGATGGTATAAACGATCGCTGGAACATTGAAGGCCTCTCCTTAGATGAGAGAGCACAGGTAACGGTATTTGACCGTGGCGGTGGCCTTATCTATCAGTCTACCGGTTACGGCATGCCATGGGATGGTACAGCTAAAGGTAGCCCCCTGCCTGCCGGGACTTATTATTACAAGATAAATGGGTTTTCACACTTGCATGCCGGTAGTGTTACCATTATCCGTTAGGGTACTTGTCACCCACAAAAAAAGCCGCTATTAAAGCGGCTCGTAATTTGATATTTGGGATAATATAGTTGATCAGGCCCGGCGGATGATGCCTAAAAGTAACGCTACAACAGCTATTACGATCAACACGTGGATCAAACCAGTTGCTGAATAGTAAAATACTCCTAATGCCCAACCGATGATCAGGATAACGGCGATTATGTACAATAAACCTCTCATGTCTTTATGTTTTTAGTTATAGATAGATGTACTGAGAGCTATGCCAAAACCATTCCAAAAAGCGCTGTAACGCAAACATCCCGCACAGTTTTTACCGGGCAGGATGTTTTTTAGCTATAAAACGGTGTTTTTAGTATTCGTCTTCGTTAAAAAAGAAATCGTCCTTTGTAGGGTAATCAGGCCATATCTCCTCTATATTTTCATACGGTTCGCCGTCGTCTTCCAGTGCTTGCAAATTCTCGATAACCTCAACAGGCGCACCTGAACGGATAGCGTAATCAATTAACTCATCTTTAGTTGCGGGCCATGGTGCATCTTCTAAATGCGAAGCCAGTTCAAGTGTCCAATACATATTAATCTAAGTTTTCTTGAGTTTTACAATTTTTGCAAAAGTATAATATTTTTTATCTAATAATCAAATTATTTTTTCAATAACATTTAAAGCCTTGGCAGCCATATGTTTTCGGCAACATTTTGCTGGTGGCCAACGTGGCGCGCTAAGGTAAAAAGGTAGTCGCTAAGGCGGTTCAGGTAAATGATCACCTTGTCGTCTACACTGCTTTCGTCGGCCAACTGTACGGTCAGCCGTTCGGCCCTTCGGCAAACACAGCGTGCAACGTGGCAGTAAGATACAGCATTACTTCCGCCCGGCAAAATAAAATGTTTTAATTCGGGCAAGTTCAAATTCATGGTGTCCATTTCCTGTTCCAGCAGTTCGATATCGGCCGGGTGCAGGTCGGGTATCACCATTTTAGATCTGTCCGAATCGGTCGCCAGCGATGACCCAACGGTGAACAACCTATCCTGTATCAGTTTCAGCATGTCTTTGCTATGCCCATCGATATCCTGGTCCCGTATCAGGCCCACCCACGAGTTCAGTTCATCCACCGTGCCATAGCTATCTATACGGATATGGTGCTTAGGCACCCGCGTACCGCCAATGAGCGAGGTTAAACCTTTATCGCCTGTTTTGGTATATATTTTCATGATCAGTTAAAGGTAGTTAAATTGGGGGACGTAATTAAAATAGTTAAAGAGGTTAAAATAGGGGATGGGTAAAAGCGTTAATTTAGTGCGGCCCCACAAAAGACGGATCTATAAATGAATAGAAGAATATTTACAGGATGCTTTGCGCTGATCACGGCAGCTTTGCTTATAGTGAGCGTCAGCTGTGGTAACACAGGTAAAGCGGATAAAGTTCAATTACAGGCGCAACAGGTCAACATGAACCCAAGCTTCAGCAGTTTCCTGTCCCAACAGCAATTCAATGCTTTCTTCCCTAAGCGGTTGTCGTTCTATACCTATGCCTCGTTCATTAAGGCTGTGGATGAAATGGCCAACATCAAGATCAAAATCACCCAGCAATCCGATTACGTATTCCAGATCATCCGCACAGATAAGGATAAGAATAAGCAGACCATCCTACGGCAGGACGGCGACTGGAACAAACCCTGGGTGACCGAAAAGCCCGCGGTGGTGCACACGATAGACTTTGGCAGGTTTTGTAACGAGAAAGATGCTGCCACCAATAAAAAAGAATTGGTAGCTTTTTTTGCTAACGTTGGACACGAGACCCGCAAGGGCGAGAACGCTAAATACAATGACGGCCTGATGCTGATCACAGAGGGCGATACCAGTTTGCAATATGTTTATCCTAATAATGATTATCCTGCCGTCCCCGGGAAAAAATATTACGGCCGTGGTCCGCTGCAACTGAGCTATAACGGGAATTACGGCTATGCTTCGTTATTGATCTATGGCGATAAAAATAAACTGCTGAAAGACCCTGAGCTTTTAGAGCGCGACGCGGTTGCCGCTTTTAAAGCCGCCATGTTTTTTTGGATGACCCCGCAAGGCCAAAAACCGTCGGCACATGATGTGATGACCGGACAGTGGAAGCCAACGGCTGATGATACCGCCAAAGGCCGCAAACCGGGTTTTGGTATGACCATTAATATTATCAATGGTGCATTGGAGTGTAATAAAGGCGATGCGAAGGGCACTATGGCCGATCGCATCGGTTTTTATCAGCATTTTTTAGGCTTGATGGGTATTGCTGATCCCAATTGTGCCTGTAGTTGCGGCAGTATGCACCCTTACCCGTTCTGATCGGTTCAGCCTATACGCTTGTGCTCGTAAATAGAATTGTGCAGGCCATTATCGCGGATGATCTTGGCATAATCTAACCCAAATTGGCGGTAAACTACATTGCTGGCATCCAGCACCCGCTGATACCTGAAGAGGAAGGCCATTACGTACAGTTTGATATTCGGGTACTCCTGATCGGCACTAAGCATTTTGATGGTATTATGCGAATTTTTCAGCTCGCCTGCCTCGTTAGGGAAAAAGCTAACAATGATCTTGGCGCATTTAAATATGGCTGCCATGAAAGGCGTAAAGTGCTCGCGTTGATTGGTGTATTTGGTGTTCAGTTCCTCAAACGCTGCAAGCCCCTGCTCAAACTTACCTAAAGCCATATAGTCCTCTATCAGCAGGCGGCTTAATTGTACGCTCATAAAGTTTACCGGGCCGTTAATAGGTTGATAAAGTTTGTCCAATATCTTGCTAAAACGTAAACCCTTAGCCGGATTTTGGCTCAGCTTTAAGGTGAATAACGCTACCATGTATAAAAGATCATTTTCGGCCGTTTTATTGGTGCTGAGATTGTTCTTGGGTTCAAACAGATATTTGGTTAAAGTAGTAAGTACAGTTTTATCAATAATGCCGTGTTTATAGTAATTGAAGATAGCGTTAAGGCAATTTAGCGGGTTGATGGTCATATCATCATACTCGTAGGCAGGGATGTAGCGCAGGGCGTGGATATGCTCTTCTGCTTTTGCCATATCCAGCGTAGCAATATCCCGAATAGCTAAACTGGTATAAATCAGGATCTTTTTACGTCCCGACAGGCGGAACTTCAGCATCATCTGCAGCGTTTTAACATAACGAGCCCCCATATACTGCATCCCGAACATAAAATTGAACAATTTATCGCTCAGATCCTGGTTAAAGAACGGTGATAGTGTAGCGGTCTTGCTCAGGCGTATCCATTCCTTCTTCAGTATCTCGCCTGTAAAGTTGATCAGGTCAAGCTTATCGTTAGGTTTAAGATCTGCATCCGCCAAAAATTGCAGGTTTTGTAATTGGTCATTCTTAGCCATATAGTAAACACCCCATTTTAACAATGGCAGCGCGGTATCCCCGAACAGATCGTTTAAGGTAGTCACCATGGTGCCGTTAAACGACCGATCGTTAGCCGATAGCAAATATTGCGTTAACGAGAAGTTGAGAAAGTGGTTACAAACAAACTCGATATTGGCCTGGTATTTAAAACTATTGCTGGTATTCAACTCACGGATAAATCCAAGGCTCAGCAGTTCGGTGTAGGCTTGCGGATATTGTTTGATCATATCTACCACCTCCGTTTTAGGCACGTTGTACCGGCGTGCAGGCAGATCCATATGTTTGACGAAGGCATTGATCAGCATCATCTTTTCGGCCGAACATTGCCCCATGTAAACCTTATCCAGGATGAAACCCGAAATGATATCGTAGATGCTGGTATGGTCGATATTATTCAGCGAAAAATTGACCTGGTTTTGCTTAAAATAAAATTGCAGGTACAGCGGGTGGCGGAACGACTCGTACATCTCTACATCTACCTGATGGTGCACATTAGGGTTAATGCGTGCGCAAATTTCGTTCAGTTCATGATAGGTCAACATCGGCACGTTAGACATTTCGTCGGTAGTGATGCCGAAGCCTTTGTAAACATCATATTGCCCCAGTTCTATATAGTGCCGGTTGTTAACCCAGGTAGCAGCACGCATGCTCAATACCATTTTGAACCAGCTTTGGGCCTGATAGAACGAGAAAATATCGGTAAGCTGATTAAGCACCATTTGGAACTGATCGCCTTTATACATATGTTCATCTATACCGTCGACCACCAGGTAAAAGTTGCCTTCTTTACGGCGGCTGATGTCTGACAGGGTCATCAGGTCATCTTCGTTACTATAGCCAAGCAAGGCCAGCATCCAGCTGTTCATATCCCGACCGGTCAGGAAAACGTTCATCAAAGCGTTGCTGCTGAAAAACAGCACAATATCGTTAGATCCGTCCTCTAATTTCTCTTCCACCCAGTGGCATAAGGCCAGGGTTTTTCCGTAGCCTGCCGGCGATGCCAATACAGTAGCGGTTAGCCCGGTCTCTAAAAAATCATCCAGGTGCTGGTTAATAAAACCACGTTTAATGGTAAGCGGGTAAGGAATGCCCGACTTGTTTTTGAGCGCTTGCAGGGTAAATGCGGTGATCTTGTTGGCGTTGTGTTTTAGGGCATCCCAATCGGCGCTGCAAGTAGTGGTTTTAACGGCTGACTTTTCTTGCTGTTGGCAAAAGTCGCCCCAACCAACATAACCGCAATACTTGGCCATGGAGTTTACGGTGTACATAGAAGGGTTGAACTTGCAGTAAACAAATCCAAATACCCTTTTTAGCGTGGTTTCGCTAACCTGCAACTTGGTTTTGTCGAAGATCAGCTTTTCCAGTTTTTTACAATCCGCGGTAACAATGTTTGTCAAGCCAGAAACGTCGAGCACGGCGCATTTCAGACTCTCAAAGGTTTGGTGCGAGAAGGTAGTCATAGCGTGTAGGTTTATAAGTGGTGAACTTAAAAGTTTAGCATAACAATAAAATAATTTTTTGTCGGTAAATAGTTTATGATCGGTAAAAGCTTCGCATTAGCTTATACGGGCGATGTGAACAGACTTACGCCTAAATATAGCCCCTGGTTTTAAGATTTGTTGAATGAACAAAATGAACAGAAAATATTTTTCGTGAACAAAACCGATATGGTGAATACAGCATATTATAGCCAACTCGCTAAAATCTATAGCTTTACGGTTGAACCAAAAAAGCCGGATGAGTTTATTGCAACACCCGGCACTTCAAAATGGAGTAGTAAAGTTTAAATTATTTCGTCTCCGGATTAGCTGGGCGAGGAGGAAAGGTTTGGTCTTTATAGTATGACACATTTGGGATGTTGCATGCTTTACCTGGCGAGAGATCACCGCGGAAGTTTAAGGTTCGGCCATCTACAAAAAAGCCGCACAAAGTTCTTTAAAACTTTG
Source organism: Mucilaginibacter myungsuensis (assembly GCF_015222005.1). Taxonomy (GTDB): domain Bacteria; phylum Bacteroidota; class Bacteroidia; order Sphingobacteriales; family Sphingobacteriaceae; genus Mucilaginibacter; species Mucilaginibacter myungsuensis. The sequence continues at coordinate 143,586 of NZ_JADFFL010000010.1, forward strand.
TACGGCTGATAAATAAGCTATCACCTTTTACTTCGCTTTTTTGACCATGATATTGCCATGCATATTTTTAAGCATCAACTCCGGCCCCCCGCCGTTGATCTTTCCATAGATCCAATCTTCTACTTTTAAATGATACATGCCGCCAAGTGCCGTTTTGGTAACCTTCGGCTGGCTTTTATCTTGTACAAAATCCAGTTCGCAATACACGTTGCCCTGGTCCGATCGTGCTTTAAGGTTGCCTTTGTAGCTTGCGGGCAATGTTACATCAATATCGCCGTTAAGAGAGGTAAAAGCCATCGCCGCATCCGACTTAACCGATCTAAAAACAGCGTCGATGTGCCCGTTGGTAGTATTAACTACCGCTGATCCGCCTACGTTGTGTAAGTATATGCCGCCATTGGTGTTATTAAGTTCCATATCGCTCACTACATCGTGTACATCTATGTTACCGCCATTTACTGTGCGCAACTTGATGTTACTGGCATTTTGCGGGATCTGGATCGTAAGCATAATATTACGGGATGGGCGATTTGAGCCGACCGTTATTGCATTGCCATTCTCAGTAGCCGTTATTTCAAGGTTATCTCCTCCCGAAATACGTTTCATATTATTTGGCAGGTTACGGTAGTTAGCTTTCTCTTTCATGGTCGACGCATTGATCAAGATCTCCTTACCACTATGCACCGCCAATTTTATAAAACCTGTTGTAAGATTTACTTCTAACTTAAAAGGCTTGCCGGGATCTGTTAACGGCACCGACAATTGCTGGCTATCCTGTGCCGATGCGGCCTTACCCAGCAAAACCACTAAAGCCACTATTAATTTTATCTTATTCATTTTTATCGTGTGTTTAAATTATGCTTTTTTTAGATATATATTACCATTCAGGGTCTCAAATTTTAGTACCTGGCCGCCCTTGCCCACTTTTACGCCCGAGGCTTTGTTTAGCTTGTAGGTAGTGCCCTGGTTGTTTTTGCTTTGGCTTTTCACCACTTCGGTCGGCAGTGTTTCGGTGTCTTCAAAATCGGTATAGACCCCCCCGTTCATGCTTTTGAATTGCACGTTGGCCGATAGGTTGGCCGGGAAGGTAGCCTCTAATTTTCCGTTAAGTGTGTAGTAACTTGATGACTCTGTTGGGATACTCAGGTAATTGATGGTCAGGTTACCGTTGATGGTCCGCGCCGTGGTCGTTCCTTTAGCGTTGGCGATACTTACCGCGCCGTTCACGTTGTTGACCTTCAAAATGCCGTACACGTCTTTAATATCTACATAACCGTCATTTACCGTGCCGGCATTTAGGTTGATATTGTTCGGTACCTTGACTACATAATCCAGACGGACGGTGTAATAGCGCTTTTCGCTTTCATTATTACCTGATCTGCTGTGACGAGGGCGGGTGTCATACGGCTCAGCTGTATATGCGATGATACTGTCCGGCTTTATGTCGAATCCTAACTGGAACTCCTTTTTAGCGCGGTCCATTTCGGCGGCATCGCGGGCAGATATGGTCTGGTCTATCTCGATCAAGATCTTATCGCCATTGTAACCCTCTATTTTTACATTGCCCCAAATGTTGTGCAGGGCGAAAACTGTTGCTGATGCCTTTTGCACGGGGAACTGCTTGCTGATATGCTCCTTAGCTTCCAGGTAGCCCGGCTTTGTTTTTTGGGCAAAGGCGTGGCCCCATCCCGCTATCAGCAGGATCATAATTAATTTTTTCATGATGTGTGTTGGTTAAATTAAATGACTTATCGTTTGCTCGATCTTGTTCCTGACGCCGTTGTCCAGGTCCTTTTGCTTTAATAATTCCTTAAATGAACCTACCGACTTTTTCTCTTGCAGTTTCAGCATCACATCCGCAATGGCTGATTGCATCAGTGGCGAATCCTGCCCTTTGATAGACCTGATCAGTCCCTCGCGCACCTCGGGGTAGCGGGTCATCTCGCTCAGGGTCTCCAGGGTGGTGAGGCGCACGTTCACATTAGGGTCGTTGTTCAGGGTCGATAATAGTGCTTCTATTACCTGATCATCGGCATGCTTCATCTCGCTGGTGTAACTTACCGCCTTCATCCGTTCGGATGCCGAAGGGTTCTCTAACATGGCCAGCACCATGGTCTGTTTCAGTTCGTGTACCTGGGCGCTCAACTCTTGCAGTTGCCCTTTATCCTGGTTATTGGTGCCTTTGTTCATCGCCCAAAAACCAAAGCCGAAGGCCACCAAGATCACCGCCAAATTGTAAGCCATTGGCCAGCGTGGCTGCATCTGCCAAAGGTTGCCCAGCCAGTTCTTAAAGCTGAATTTCTCGGCCTCCTGTGTTTTAAAGGTATCCAGCATCGCCCGGAACTTTACCTCCATATGTGCCGATGGTTCGGGCGTAGCTATTTCGCCCATGTCGGTCCACATGGCTTGCATAAAGGCCAACTCTTCGCGGCAACCATTGCAGGTAGCCAGGTGCTTTTCCAGTTTCTCCCGCTCGGCAGGGGAGATGTCTTTGTTTATCCAACCGGTAAACAGTTCTTCATACTTTTCGCAATCCATCTCTGTATCTGTTTAACGTTCAATTCTTGTGTATATCTCTTTTAGCTGGCACATGGCCCTGTGCACCCGCACCTTTACCGCGCCCTCGCTAATATTCATGATCTGGGCTATCTCGCCATGTTTCAATTCCTGAAAACGGCTTAACGATAGTATATCCCTGTCGTCCTCTTTCAATTTAGCCATCGCTTTTTGCAGGGTCTGGGCCGCTTGCTTGCGTTCTATCTGTCCGTTCACCTCCACACCGCCGGGGATCACGTCAGCCAGTTCATCAACCGCTATGCCTGCCATGGTCAATTTCTTTTTACGGCCCTGATCCTTCAACACATTGCGGGCAATGGCATACATCCAATGGACAAACTCGCTTGTCCCCGCAAAACTGGCGCGGTATTTCAGCATCTTATAGAACACCTGCTGAACCATATCCTCGCTTGCCTCTTTCTGGTACGTCATATGGAATAAAAACCCATACAGCTGCCTATGGTACCGCTGAAACAGCAAGCCCATGAGGTCCAGTTCGCCGGCCTTCACTTTCAGCATAATAGCGTTGTCGGTCAGCGTATTCAAGCAGGTTCGGTATTAATTGTGTGCATTCTGATATTAAAGACACCACCAAAAAATATTGGTTACAGGAAATCTAAAGAATTTTTTATTGCTGATGATACAAGATGGCGATTCAACCACAGAGGTCACAAAAGATAGAACACACAAAGGACACAAAGGTCTTGCATGTCAGTTTATAAGGCTTTGTGTTCTTTGTGAAAAACTTGTGTCCTTTGTGGTAAAATAACTACTTAACAAATGTCAAATACACCTGCTTCCCCACATGATAAGCCGCGAAAGCGAAGAACAAGATCGCGATCCCTGTATTCAGCGCCCGGTTACTGATCTCGAACTTACTTTGGATGTATTTGGCAAAGCGGGCATAAAGGAACAGACAAATAAAAGCCCCGGCAGCAGATCCGGCGCTGAAGATGGTTAAGGCAACAAGTCCGCTTGGGATCCATTCGTGAGATATGAGATAGGTGCCCGCCACACCCCAGAATGGGATCTGCATGGGGTTAATGAAGCCGAGTAAAAGACCGTACTGGATACTGTCTTTAGCTGAGTATTTGGTTTTGGGCGGCTTGTTGCGGGCCAGCCAGGTGACCGTACCTAACGTGCCGAAGAGAACGATCATCACCCGATCGATGATGGTATCCAAATGGATCTGCTCTGATAGCCATTTGGCGCCTTGCATTACACCGAAGGTAAAAATGAGTTCGGCTATGGCAAAAGCAATGATGAACTGCATGGCTTGGCGCATGCCCCGGTTAATGGTGATCTGCACCACCGTAAGGTTAATGTTGCCCGGCGGGATGTAACCAATGAAGTTTACCACAACGCCGATAAAAAAGGCCAGGATGATCATCGGGCGCAAAAATACGATATGGCACAATATCATGCTTTAGTTTCTTTAATGATTTACCGTAATTTGCACCACACTTAACACAGCGCTAATGCAAGGGCAAAAAATTGTTAGTTTATTACCGGCCGCTACCGAAATGATATACGCCTTAGGTCTGCAGGAAAACTTGGTAGGCCGATCGCACGAGTGCGACTTCCCCGAAGCCGTAAAAGCCCTGCCGGTTTGCACCGAAGCCATGGTGGAAGACGGCCTGAGCAGCCGCCAGATAGACAGTAAAGTAAAGGAGTTATTAGCCGATGCCTTGTCTGTCTACACCGTTAAGCGCGATGTGATCAAAGAGTTAGCGCCTGATGTCATCATCACCCAGGATCAATGTGAGGCATGTGCGGTATCACTAAGTGAGGTAGAAAATTCATTAGCCGGCCTATTAGATAAACCTGTTAAGATCATATCCTTCCACCCGGATACCCTGAAGGATATCCTGAATGATATTGCCACGGTGGCTAACACTTTCGACATCGCCCCAAAAGGTTACGAATTGTTAGAAGAACTGGACGAGCGGGTAAATATCATCAAACACAAACTGAAGTTTTTAGAGAACAAGCCTACCGTGGCCTGCATAGAATGGCTTGACCCGATCATGACATCGGGTAATTGGATACCCGAACTGGTAGAAATAGCTGGCGGCGTGCCTGTATTGGCCACAGCCGGCGAACATTCGCCTTATGTAAGCTGGCAAAAATTACAGTTCGAGGATCCGGATGTGATCATTCTGATGCCTTGCGGTTTTAGTTTGGATCGTACTCTGAAAGAAGTCGGTCTGCTATTGGGACAGGAAGGTTTTGCCGAACTGAAAGCCGTAAAGAACAACCGCCTGTACATTGCCGACGGTAACCAATATTTTAACCGCCCGGGCCCAAGGATCATTGATTCTTTAGAGATACTGGCCGAGATCATTAACCCTAAGCAGTTCATTTTTGGATATGAAGGGCAGGGGTGGATGAAGTTTAGTGTTTAATAAATACCAGCCAAATATATACGCACGTCATTGCGAGGAACGAAGCAATCTCTACACATAAAGGTGGGATATGCAGGGCCGCTCTGCTATCGTAGAGATTGCTTCGTTCCTCAAAATGACGGAATGATGTAAAAGTACTACCTATGATCATCACCGAACCCACCATCCGCAAATTCACCCAAAACATATTCCTTGCCATAGGCTGTGGCCAAGAGCATGCCCAATTGGCTGCGGATGTATTACTCAAGTCTGACCTGCGGGGCATAGACTCACACGGCGTAGCCCGTCTATCAGGCTATGTAAGGCTGTGGGAAAAAGGCCGCATTAACCCTACGCCCAACATCCGCGTAGTACACGAAACCCCTACCACAGCTACTGTTGACGGTGATGCTGGACTTGGTTTAGTAGTAGCACCATTTGCCATGCAGGTAGCCTTGCAAAAGGCAGAGTTGTATGGCTCGGGCTGGGTATCGGTACGTAACTCTAACCACTTCGGCATAGCGGGCTACCATGCGCTGATGGCGGTAGAAAAAGACATGATCGGCTTTGCCATGACCAATGCCAGTCCGCTGGTGGCACCGACCTTTAGTAACGAACGTTTGCTGGGGACTAACCCCATGTGTTACGCCTTCCCGGCAGGTAATTACCCCCCGGTGATCGTTGATATGGCTACCTCGGCGGCGGCAAACGGTAAGTTAGAGATAGCCCAACGCAGTGGCAAGCAAGTGCCTGAAGGTTGGATACAGGATGCTGAAGGTAATTTCACCACTGATCCGCATGCGCTAAAAAGCGGCGGGTCTTTATTGCCCCTCGGCAGCGACCGTGACCACGGCAGCCACAAAGGTTTCGGCTTGAGTGCCACGGTAGATATCTTATCGGCGGTATTGTCGGGGGCTAACTATGGCCCTTGGGTGCCGCCGTTTGTGGCCTTTATGGATCCGGCTAAAGATCCGGTGGGCGAAGGCATCGGACATTTTGTAGGAGCTATGCGGGTAGACGGTTTCCGCCCGGTAGATGAATTTAAGCATCATCTGGATAACTGGATCGAGCGGTTCAAGTCGGCCACTACGGTAGATCCATCGCAAAATGTCATCATCCCCGGTGAACCTGAACTGGAGGCTGAGATCGATCGCATGCAGAACGGCATCCCGCTGGTTGATGCGGTGGTGAATGATCTGAATGAGTTGGCAGTTAGGTTTGGAGTGCAGCAGCTAAAGTAATTTGTCATTGTGAGGAACGACGCAATCGCGGATAGGCAGAGCCGTCTTGCATAGTTCGCGATTGCTTCGTTCCTCGCAATGACAAATAGCATATTTCCCTTTGTTTGTGTCCCCACAAACAACTATTTTCACAGCATGCTTATCACCGAAGACCTGCTGCATTATATCTGGAAGTTTCGCCTGTTCGATAAGGCGGGGTTGAAAACTACAGATGGGGAAGAGGTCGAGATATTCTCGGCAGGCATGGCGCATCAGGATGGCGGGCCAGATTTTCAGAACGCGCGTGTCCGGATCGGCGATACGGAATGGGCAGGCAATGTAGAGTTACATGTATCATCGGCTGATTGGGAACGCCACGGTCACCAGACGGATAACGCTTACGGCAGTGTGATCTTGCATGTGGTCTATAAGGACGACCGCCCCGTAGTTTGGTCCGACGATAACCGCAAGATCCAGACCCTTGAATTGCACGACCGCATCCCCGAAGAACTTTACCAGCGTTATCATAAACTCATTTTCGCTAATCAGCAATTTATCCCTTGCGAAGGAACGATCAGCAGCGTCGACGGCATGACCATGCACAACTGGCTTAGCAGGGCACTGGTAGAACGCCTGGATCAAAAGTCCAAAGCCGTCATGGCTGAACTGGAACTGACCAAGGGCGATTGGGAGGAGACCTTTTACCGCGTACTGGCCGGTAACTTTGGCTTTAAGACCAATGCGGTCCCTTTTGAGTTAATGGCCCGCTCGTTACCGCAGATCATTTTGGCCAAGCATAAAAATTATCCTTTGCAGATAGAAGCTTTGATCTTTGGTCAGGCTGGTTTTTTGGAGGAGGACCTTAACGATGAATATCCGCGCAAGCTAAAAGAGGAATACAACTTCCTCCGTAAAAAGCACGGGCTAATGCCGATCGAAAAACATCTGTGGAAATTCCTGAGGATGCGGCCGCAAAATTTTCCTACTATCAGGCTGGCGCAGTTCGCGGCACTCGTGGTCAACAGCAGTCACCTGTTCTCAAAAATATTGGAGCTATCTGACCCGAAGGAATTACGCAAACTCTTTGACGGCACCGAAGTGATTGAATACTGGCGGACGCACTACCGTTTTGACGCAGAGAGTAAAGCCACACCTAAAAACCTCGGCACGGGCGCTATCGATACTATCCTGCTGAATGCTGTGGCGGTGACTTTGTTCAGTTTCGGTACGCACCTTAAAAAGCAGCACTACATTAGCAGAGCCATCGCTTTATTAGAATTTTTACCGGCCGAAAAGAACCATATTACAGATGGATTTGTTAATTTAGGGCTGAAGATCGGCACCGCGTTCGATTCGCAGGGACTTTTGGAGCTGAAGAAACATTATTGCGACACCAAAAAATGCCTGCAATGCGGCATCGGTAACAAATTATTAAAACTGGCCTGACATGCTACAGCGCATCCTTACATTTTTTGAAAGGTACTCCTTTGGGGTTTGCACCTACCTGGGCGAGCGTTTCAATATTTCTATCAACAAGATCAGGCTGTTCTTTATCTACTCGTCGTTTTTGGCGGTGGGTTTCCCGTTGGTATTTTACTTCTTCGCCGGCATTGTGCTGGATATCCGCAATTACGTTAAACGTATGCGGCGTGGGGTTACGGATCTGTGATCAGACACCATCCTCCTCTATCCCCCGCACCATCCAAACGATCAGTCCACCCAATAAAGCTACCAGTCCGAACGCTACTTTTAATCCCGCCCAGTGTGCGATGAAACCAACAAATGGAGGTATCACCAAAAAGCCTAAGTAACCAACGGTAGATATAGCAGCCAGTGCCGAGGCCCCGCTCATCGTTTTTGATTTACCAGCCATGCTGAATACCAACGGCACCACACACGATACCCCTGCGCCCGTCAATACAAAGCCGATAACGGCGGCAATAGGGTGAGGGACAACAGCAGCGATCATCAGCCCGGACAATACCAGCCAACCACTGTAGTTCAATATCTTTTTAATGCCGATACGGTTAACCAACGGGTCGCCGGCAAAGCGGCCGATGGTCATGGCCACCATGTAGAACACGAACCCCGTAGTGGCCGACTCCTTACTTACGTGCAAAGCTTTCTCAAAATAAATACCCGCCCAATCGTACATGGTGTTTTCGCATGCCATAGATGCAAAACAGATCAGCGCGAATTTGATCAGCGAACTATCGGGCAGAGAGAATACAGGTCGTTTCTGCTGCGCCGATGGGCGGTGGTAGATCGCATCGGGGTAAAAAATAAATGTGGTGACGATCATTAACGCACTCACCAACGGCAAGTGCCAACCGATGGGTACATTATTACGGATGAGAACATAACCCAGGGCGGCTCCGGCAAAGCCTGCCATGCTCCATACGCCATGGAAAAAGGTCATAATGGAACGATCGTACAGCGATTGGATGCTCACCGCTTGCGAATTGACCGACAGATTATACAAATTACGCGACGAACCCAGGAATAGCAGTATAGCCACCAGATGCCAGGTCTTGGTAGCGAAGGCCAGCATCCCCAGCATCACCGAAAATATGGTAGCACCGAACAGCATAATGCTTTTGCTGGAAAAGCGGGTGAGCAAATGGCCCGTCAGCGGCATGGTGAGCATCATGCCAACGGGCATGGCGAACAGTACACCGCCAAGTTCGGCCTCGTTAAGGCCCAGTTGGTGCTGCACCGAGGGTATCCTTGATGCCCAGGCGGCATAACCAAAACCCGAAATAAAGTAGAAAACGATCCCCGAGATACGCGTGCGGCGCGGCGTTCGGTAACGGATGACAGCATCGTGCGGCATGGGGCAAAAATAAGGTATCAAGGTCAGATGCTATCGATAAAAGAATTTATTAGTGTAATTGAGATCTTCGGGAACGTTACCGTAAATAATCCCGCCGTGCGCAAGCTCCTGCACATGCTATCCAAAAGAATAATTAATACCTTAGCCTTACACGGGGCATGTATATCCCGCCCCTGCACCAACCTAATATGGCTCAATTTTTAGACGAGAATTTTTTACTGCATACCGAAACGGCGCGTCGGCTTTATCACGACTATGCCAAACAGATGCCTATTATAGATTACCATTGCCACTTGCCGCCCGATCAGATTGCGGCTAACGGCAACTTTGCCAACCTTACACAGATCTGGCTATACGGTGATCACTATAAATGGCGTGCCATGCGTGCCAACGGCGTGAACGAGAAATTCATCACCGGTAACGGGACCGACTACGAGAAATTTGAGGCCTGGGCAGCCACTGTGCCCTACACCATGCGCAACCCGCTGTACCATTGGACGCATTTGGAACTGCAACGTTATTTTGATATACACGAGATCCTGTCGCCCAAGACGGCTAAGGCCATTTACGATGAGTGTACGGCCAAACTGCAAAAACCCGAATACAGAACGCGCAATCTGATCACCCGCATGAATGTGAAGGTGATCGGCACTACCGATGATCCGCTGGATAGCCTGGAATACCATAAACAGATAGCTTCCGATGGCTTTGAAGTAAAGGTATTACCCACCTTCCGCCCCGACAAAGCCATGGCGGCCGACGACCTTAACGCGCTGAACGCTTATATTGATAAGCTGGGTACGATCACCAATACCAGCATCGATACTTTTGATGAATATCTGGAAGCCCTTAAGGCGCGCCACGATTACTTTGCCGAGCACGGTTGCGCCCTGTCCGACCATGGCCTGGAGCAGATCTATGCTGAAGACTATACCGAAGCGGAGGTGTCGGGCTATTTCCGTACCATTCGTGCACACGGTGTTTTGTTACCGCACGAGGTAACCAAGTTTAAGTCGGCCATGCTGGTGTACTTTGCCAAATGGGGGCACGAGAAAAGTTGGGTGCAACAGTATCACTTAGGTGCTTTACGTAATAATAATACCAGGATGCTGTCGATGCTTGGTCCTGATACGGGCTGGGATTCGATAGGCGATTTTTGTCAGGCCCGGGCCATTTCCAAATTCCTGAACAGGTTGGATACTGAAGATAAACTGGCAAAGACCATCATCTATAACCTCAACCCGGCCGATAACGAAATGATAGCCGCCATGATCGGTAACTTTAACGATGGTTCGGTAGCGGGCAAGGTCCAGTTCGGTTCGGCCTGGTGGTTTTTGGATCAAAAGGATGGAATGATCAAGCAACTGAACGCGCTGTCTAACATGGGATTGCTGAGCCGTTTAGTAGGTATGCTGACGGATTCGCGTAGTTTCCTGTCGTATCCTCGTCACGAATATTTCCGCAGAATATTATGTAACCTGTTCGGCGATGATGTAGAGAACGGTGAGTTGCCTAACGATATTGAGTGGATAGGCAAGATCGTACAGGATATCTGTTTCTACAATGCCCGCGAGTATTTTGGGTGGCAGGTTTAGTTAGCAGTTTGAGTTGGCAGATAGGAAGTAACCGTGGCGAGTGGCAGTAGCAGGGATTTTTACTTTTTAATTTTGACTTTTTACTTGTTGAAGGCGTAGCGTTAGCACTATATTAGGGCATGGCAATTAGCATCAAAAATTACTTTGATATAGACAGCAGTCGGAATATCCGGGTGCGGAATAAGATGCGGATGATCTGGATCATATACTTGTTCGGGATCATGTTCTTCGGTTCATTTATTGTATGGCCGTTCCTGTACGCCGGGTTAGTGCTTATCCCGGTAGGTGCACTTACGCTTTACGCACTAATGGAAGGTAAAAACTTCCTGAACTACCGAAAGCCTTTAGGCATCGCTTACATTTTATTAGCGGCTGTAACGTTTAATCTGGTCAGCAAGGTTTGTGTACTTATTCTGCATCTTCAAAGCTATTTGCTGACTATTGCGGTCAACATCGGCTTTGCTGTGTTTTACTTCTTGTTGATCTGGTTATTGGTTTTCCGTAAACGATAAGACTTTTATGAAACATATCAGCATCGTCTCCATCCCCGTTACCGATCCGCAACGGGCCAAAGATTTTTACCTGAAAGTTGGTTTTGAACTGAGGGTAGAAAGTGCGATCGGCCCCAACCAAACCTGGATACAATTAGGTATCCCCGGTGCCAAAACTTCTGTCACACTGGTTAACTGGTTCCCGCAAATGCAGGCCGGGAGTTTACGCGGTTTGGTGATAGATGTGGATGATATTGAAGCGTCGGTCGAGGCTATAAAAGCCAAAGGCGTTGATGTTGGCCCAATAGAGAAAATGCCTTGGGGTAAATTTGCCAAGATCATTGACCCCGATGGTAATGAGTTGAGTTTGCACGAGTAAGGTTGTCTGAACCGTTGATTTTCGCTGATCGCGGTGGCAAAGTCGGCGATCAGCGAGTTCAAAATAATCATTTAATCAGCATTTCAGACAACCTATAAACGAATAAAGGAGGCCTAAGCCTCCTCTAATCGTTTATATCTCAAGGTTATTCCTAACCTCTAATTAACTAAGTTCAAACTTATATCCTACCCCTTTAACAGTAGATACATAAGTTTCACCCAGTTTTTCGCGGATCTTGCGGATGTGGACGTCGATGGTACGGTTGGTCACTACTACCGAGTCTTCCCAAATGTTTTTCAGGATCACTTCGCGGGTGTAAACCTTGCCGGGTTTCGAAGCCAATAGGTACAGTAATTCAAATTCTTTTTTAGCTAACACCACTTTGTTGCCGCCCTGGTAAACCAGGTAAGCTTCGCGGTCTATCACCAGGTCGCCTATTTCAAGCTTGTTATCGGTCACCTCTTCTGGAGTCGCGTTACGGCGCAGGATGGCGTTGATCCGGCTTACCAAGGCACGCGGCTTGATAGGCTTAGCTATGTAGTCGTCGGCACCTACGTTGAAGCCGGCAATTTCTGAATATTCCTCGCTGCGGGCGGTCAGGAACACCATAAAAGTGCTCTTGAACTCGGGCATGGTACGCATAATGCGGCAAGCCTCAATGCCGTCCATCTTGGGCATCATAATATCCAGCACGATCAGATCGGGCTGAACTTTTTTAGCTTCGGCAACGGCCTCCTGCCCGTTACGGGCGGTGTAAACCTGGTAGCCTTCTTTCTTCAGATTATACTCGATAAGTTCCAGGATATCCGGTTCGTCATCTACGATCAGTATCTTCTGCTTTGCTGTTGTGCTCATCTTTGCGGTTGAATTTTGACGTAAAAGTATGTGCTTAACCACACTTGGCGGTTAAAGAAATATTAACAAATTGTTAAACGTTACTTTTACGTAACTTGTTATTCACCTTTGCTGAACGTTTTGTTTAAGAAATCTTCAAGGTCGGTACCTACCAAATTCTTCGCAACGATGTTACCCTGAGGGTCTAACAAAAAGTTAGCAGGGATAGCTTGAACCATGTAAGCGCGGGATGTCGGGCCTTCCCACTCCAACAGCTCCGAGCCTTGCGGCCAGGTCATATTCATGGTTTTTACCGATGCTTCCCAAGGGGCTTTCTCTTTATCCAACGATACGCCGATCACTTCCAGACCTTTGCTTTTAAACTTATTGTACTGCTTAACCACGTTAGGCATTTCGGCACGGCAGGGTGCACACCATGATGCCCAAAAGTCGATCAGTACGTATTTACCTTTATAGTCAGATAACTTCAACGGCTTGTTATTCAGCCCTGGTATCTCAAAATCAGGCGCTTTATGCCCTACCGATATCGGCTTGATCAGTTCCATTTGCTTTATAAAGCTTTGCACGCCTTTATTGGTCTTAAACTCGTCCTTGATATCATCGGCATAGGTCACCAGCTCTTTCTCGTAACGTGTAGGATTAAGCGAAGTAGCTGCGTAAAAAGCCGCCAACGAGGTTTTATTTTCGTTAACAAATTTTAGTATCTCCTTGCTCTGCTCATCCATCAAAGCCATAAATTGCGGTTTATAGATGTTGATAAGTGAGTCCGACTCGCCGCCGACCTTTTCGGCAGCAGCCTGATAATCGGTCGATATTTTCTCCAGCTTGGCCCCGAACGAACTATTGATCTTATTAAACTCCTGTATCTTTTCAGACTCCTTAGATCCCGATATCTCATAAGCGTGTTTCTCGTCTTTCAGGTCGGTCTTAAATTTAATATCATCACCGTTCTCCGCGATCATGTCAAACACCGCGTTGCCAATGCGCAACTTGTATAAATTGGCAAACAAGCTTGGGCGTTTAAAGCTGAATTTGCCATCCTCACTCAGATTGGTAGAATCTACCACATTAACGCGGGCGCTGTCAGCTTCTAACAAATACACTTTTTTTACTTCGCCGGGGTTTTGCAACTCGCCGTTGATGTGGAAATTATCTTTATCGCCGCATGATGCGATAGCTAAAGAAAGCAGCGCCGCGGCGCCAATAAAACGGTTCTTCATAAATTATTTTTCTAATGCTTTGATAAGCAATTGATTGGTTTTTTGCGGATCTATTTTGCCTTTTGATCTTTTCATGATCTCGCCCATGAACAAACCAAGAACGCCTTTTTTGCCTTTTTTGTATTCCGCTACCTTATCAGGGAATTTGGCTAAGGCTTGGGCTATAAATTCGTCAAGCTCATCACCGCTATCGCTGATGAACAGGTTCAGCTCGGTAGCTACCTGTTCGGCGGTCTTGTCGCCGCCCTTTAATAATTCGGGCAGTAATTTGTGCGACGCGGTGGTGTGGTTGATCTTGCCTGTATCTACCAAAGCGATCATCCCGGCAAGGGCCTCAGGCTTTAATACGAAAGTGTCGCTATGATCAACCGCTGATTTTAACGACCCCATCAACCAGTTGGCTGCAGCTTTATAATTGTTGGTATGTTTGATCACCTGCTCGTAATAATGGGCAACGTGGTAATCATTGGTGAGTACACTTGCATCATATTCAGACAGGCCAAATTGGGCCGTATATTTTTGATATAGTTCGGCAGGCAAGGCGGGCATCTCTGCACGTATACCGTCGATATATTCTTGCGTCAACACCAAAGGCGGCAGATCCGGCTCGGGGAAGTAGCGGTAATCGTTAGCCATCTCTTTGCTGCGCAGTACCGATGTTTCGCCGGTATCAGCATCAAAGTTCAAAGTGTTCTGATCTATGCGGCCACCAGCCTCGATCACGCTTACCTGGCGTTTAAACTCATGCTCTATGGCGCGCTGCACGTTACGAATCGAGTTCAGGTTTTTCACCTCGCAACGGTTACCGTATTCGGGCGCACCTTTCAATCTTACAGAGATATTGGCATCGCAACGCAAGCTACCCTCTTCCATATTGCCGTCGCATACATCCAGGTAACGTACAAGTTTGCGTATCTCCGTCAGGTATTGGCCGGCTTCTTCGGCGCTGCGCAGGTCGGGTTCGGATACGATCTCGATCAGGGGGACACCGGCACGGTTAAGGTCGATCAGCGAGTTAGCTTCATGCTGGTCGTGCATGCTTTTACCCGCATCTTCTTCTAAGTGGATGTGGTGTATGGCGATGTCTTTTTTAGTGCCGTCGCTTAATTTTACCGGGACACGTCCGCCAAGGCATATCGGTGCCTGATCCTGACTGATCTGGTAACCCTTAGGCAGATCGGCGTAGAAGTAATTTTTACGGGCAAAATGGTTATTCAGATTGATGGTGCAATTGCAGGCCAAGCCCATTTTAACGGCGTAGCTTACCGCCTTTTTATTCAGAAAAGGTAGCGTGCCGGGGTGACCTAAGGACACCATGCTGATGTGCTGGTTAGGCCCACCACCAAATGCGGCCGAATCGGCCGAGAATATTTTACTTTGAGTAGATAACTGCGCGTGGACCTCTAAACCAACCACCAGTTCGTACTTATCTATCCCCGAAATTTCCATTATAGTTTAGATGTTTGTTTGTACCAAAGCCAAAAATAGAATTTTTTTGGGTAAGAAGTGTTTAATTCGCTTTATAAGCAGACCGCTCACCCTAAACCCGATAGACGGGAAGCTTTTGCGAAGCGTTGGCTTGTGCGAGGGGCAAAACTTGGACAGATAGCGGGACCGCCGGTACCGATGAAATGTAGAACGTTCATTTTCAAAACCATTGGATAGTAAAAGAAAACTTTCTCACTTGCGGTCTTTCCGACTTTCGGTCTAAAAATATACATTTGTATTATGCCTTATAAGGAAAGGGAGATCAGCAAAATGTATTACACCATGGGCGAGGTATCGGCCATGTTTGATGTGAACCAGTCGCTGCTGCGTTACTACGAGCGCGAGTTTGATGTGCTGCAACCTAAAAAGAATAAAAAAGGCAACCGCTATTTCACCCCCGAGGATGTAGAGAACCTGAAGGTGATCTTCCACCTCATCCGCGACAAAGGCTTTACCCTTGCCGGTGCCAAAGAACACCTGAAAAGCAACGGCAACGAGACCAAGGATACCCAAACGGTTATCTCATCTTTAGAGAACCTGAAGAAGTTTCTGTTAGAGGTTAGGGACGAGTTGTAGGCAAATTTCGGATGATTTCGGGGTCATTGCTATCCTTTCTTTTACCTCTCGTTTCAAAAACAGAACAAAACCGCTATTTCCGAATTATCTCTATATTGACAGGCCATGAGCTATCGATGGTGATCCATGGCTGTAGCGAACCACCATGTCTAAACTGAACATAGATAAACAAGAAGGCGAATTTTTGACCAGAACCATTGGGCAATGGGAGGCTGACGGTGTGCTTGATGCTGATACCGCTGAAAAGTTGCGCGGCACTATTGAGGTGAAAGGTTTCGACTGGATGCGGTTGGCCAAGTATTCGTTCTGGATAGCGCTGGTTTGCGGAGCAATCGCTTTCGGATCCATGATCATTAACGATAGCATTATTAAATGGATCCGGAGTTTATACGATACGCCGGATATTGTGATCAGCATTGGTTCAGGGTTGTTGGCTGCTGTGATGTACTATTATGGCAGGCGTATGCAGCAAAAGAACCCCGAACGGGTGTTCAGTAACGAAGCACTGAGATTTACCGGGATACTGTTCACGGCTGTTTGCATAGCTTACCTGGGCAAGACCTTTGATAATGGCTCCGGGCATTTTTCTATACTTTTTTTGCTATCGGTATTTGTGTACGGTTTTTTGGCTTACAAGTTCAATTCGCGGTTGATCTGGCTGTTCGCGCTGATATCCTTAGGTAGCTGGTTCGGTACCGAGACAGGCTACCAAACCCAATGGAGCAATTACTTTTTAGGGATGAATTACCCTTTGCGTTTTGTAGCTTTTGGCGTGCTCCTGCTTGCCGCTTGCTACCTGCTGAAAGACAAAAAATGGATCGGCTACTTTTGGGAACTTACCTATGTGGTAGGTTTGCTGTACCTGTTCCTATCTCTTTGGATGCTGACCGTTTTCGGCAACTTGGGCGAACTGGAGGTTTGGTGGCAGGTGAAGCAGATCAGCCTGTTTTATTGGGGTATCATATCTGCCGCTGTGGCCGGAGGTTTCCTTTTCTACGGGTTGAAAAGCAACGACGTTATCGCCCGCGAATTCGGGATCACTTTCCTGCTGATATTCCTCTACACCAAATACTTCGAGTACTTTTGGCGGCATACCAACACGGCGGTATTTTTCACTATTCTGGCGCTCTCGTTTTGGGTGATCGGCCGAAAGGCGGAAAAGATCTGGAATTTAAAAAAGTAACAATTTTCTTCAGGATGGCGAAAAGGAGTACGCTGGCACAGAACTTTCTGCCCTTTACCTGTTCTCTCTTTAAACCCAGAGTATATTAACAAACGACCACTATGAGCATACTGCATATCCTCAACGGCGATTCTACGCTTTACAGTTTCAAACAGACCGACATCGATGGCGACACCATGGTCTGGCGCGAGGTATTGTCGCAAGGGCCGTTGAGTACCAAGATCACCTCTGCTGATTTTTGGCGTACGCGGGCTGAGTTTATCCGCGATGTTTTTAAGGCCGACACCTATCAGCAGGATATGATCGATCAGCTGGCCATGCTGAGCGAAGCTTATGATGAAGTGAACCTTTGGTTCGAATTTGATCTGCATTGCCAGGTGAATATGTTAGGGGTGATGAATTACTTTAACCAACTCAGCAGCCTATCCTCTCCGGCTATTTGTTTGATCTGTCCGGCTGAATATCCTAATAAACCCGATTTCCGCGGTATGGGAGAACTCAATGGCGAAGAATTAGAATATCTGTACGATAACATCCGCGTGCAATTGAGTGAGGCCGACTTTGTTATAGCCGCCGAAGCCTGGGAGTTATACGTAAATGGCAACGCTGCCGACCTGCAACGCTATCTGAACACCAATACCTTTTGGGGCAGCCTGCATTGTTTGAAAGACGCGCTCGCAGCTCAACTAAAACGTTTACAAACCAACGCGCTCGGACTTAACTATATCGAGCAACAATTGCTACATATTTATAACAGCGGCATCACCGACCGTGGCGAATTGTATCGCACCTTTTGGAATACCGAAAAGATCTACGGCTTTGGCGATACGGAGCTGGATATTTATATGGAAGGGTTGAGGGGGAAGGGACATCTTAAACCAATGTCATCCTGAACGCAGTGAAGGACCTTCACCATTGAGTAAATCCGATATGAAGGGCTTTTTGCATAGTAGCGAAGGTCCTTCACTGCGTTCAGGATGACAGGGGGCGGGGTAACGCTCACTAAAACAAAATACGGTGACCGCTATGGGCGGCCACCGTAAAAAAAATCGGTTTAGGGAGACCCTTATATATACCTGTTGATGGTATTCTCCAGGTATTCCTGACGGCCGCTGATGGCTGCAGGTTCGCCTTGTTGGATCGCGTATTCGCGCAGGTCCTCAAGCGATAATTTCCCTTCTTCAAACTCTTTTCCTTTACCCGAATCGTAAGATGCATACCTGTCGGTGCGGACCTTTGTAAAGTCCGACTTTTGCAGGATATTATCCGCCGTGATCAGTCCGCGGGCAAACGTATCCATACCGCCAATGTGGGCGTAGAACAGATCTGCCGGATCGGTAGAGTTCCTGCGGATCTTAGCATCAAAATTGATGCCACCACCCTGAAAACCACCGGCTTGCAAAATAATTAACATCGATTCGGTAATTTCATTGATATCGGTCGGAAACTGGTCGGTATCCCAGCCGTTCTGTAGGTCACCACGATTAGCATCTATCGAGCCTAACAATCCGCTATCCGCAGCCACTTGCAACTCGTGCTGGAAGCTGTGACCGGCCAAAGTAGCGTGGTTCACCTCTAAATTCAGCTTAAAATCGCCTAACAGATCATATTTCTGCAAAAAGCCGGAAACAGTAGCTGCGTCATAATCATATTGGTGCTTGGTAGGCTCGCAAGGTTTCGGTTCGATGAAGAACGTACCCTTGAAACCCTGCTTGCGGGCATAATCCTTAGCAGTGTGCAGAAATTTGGCCAGGTGTTCCTGTTCACGCTTCATGTTTGTGTTCAGCAAACTCATGTAACCTTCGCGTCCGCCCCAAAAAACGTAGTTCTCGCCACCTAAAGCGATAGTCGCATCTAAAGCAGCTTTCACTTGGGCTGCTCCGTGAGCTAACACATGGAAATCAGGATTAGTAGCCGCGCCGTTCATGTAGCGTTTGTGCGAGAACAGATTAGCTGTACCCCATAATAATTTCACGCCACTTTCGGCTTGTTTTTGTTTGGCATAATCCACCAATGCCTGCAAGCGACGGTCGTTCTCGTTGATATCATCACCATAGTCCACCACGTCGACATCGTGGAAACAGTAGTAAGGGATATTCATTTTGGTGATGAACTCAAAAGCCGCGTCCATCTTATCCTTCGCGCGTTCTACCGCATCGGCCTTAGCATCCCAAGGGAAAACATGCGTCGGGCCACCAAAAGGGTCACCGCCATTGCCTACAAAGCTATGCCAATAGGCACACGCAAAACGCAGGTGATCTTTCATGGTCTTGCCACCCACCACACGGTTCTCGTCATACCAGCGGAACGCCATCGGGTTATCGCTCTCCAGGCCCTCAAATTTGATTTGATTTATGCCGCTAAAAAATTCTTTTTGTCCTAAGGTTATCATTCAATTATAGTTTTTGATCCGGAAGATCCGGAGATGTATTTTACTTTTTATATTACAGTTTGTCATTGCGAGGAACGAAGCAACCGCGAATAAGCAGAGCCGCTCTTTGGGTGTGCGGTTGCTTCGTACCTCGCAATGACAAATTTTTATTTCGTTACCGCCAACCGCTGCGACAACAATTCCTTCCAATCGGCATAAACGCCCTCATAAGCATCCGTCGTCGGGCTAACCGTCTTCAAACTCTCAATATTTGCAAAAGCCTCCGCCTCATTAGCAAAAATTCTACTCCCAATACCTGCACCTAAAGCCGCGCCGACACTGCCATCGTTCTCGTATAGCTCTACCGGTACGCCGGTCACATTTACAAAAGCCTCGGTGAACAGATCGCTCAGGAACATATTGCTGCGTCCGGCACGGATCACAGTTGGGTTCATGCCATTGCTGCGCATAATATCCAAGCCATAGCGGAACGAACAGGCAATGCCCTCCTGCACGGCTCGGAACACGTGCGAGCGATCGTGCAGGTTAAGATCTAAATTATGGATATGCGCACCGACCTCTTTATTGTTTAGCATACGCTCGGCACCGTTACCAAATGGCAGGATGCGGATACCTGCGCTACCGATAGGTGCTGATGCGGCAAGGTCGTTCATCTGCTGATAGTTAAGATCTGTGCCGAAAGTGTTTTTAGCCCAGCGATTCATACTGCCGGTGCCATTAATGCAAAGCAGTACGCCAAGGTGCTTATCATCGGCCGCATGGTTAACGTGCGCGAATGTGTTCACCCTCGACTCCGGATCGTAAGCTAATTGATCGCTCACGCCGTATATCACGCCTGATGTGCCTGCTGTGGCGGCTACCTCTCCGGCTTTCAACACATTTAATGATAAGGCATTGTTAGGCTGGTCCCCTGCTTTATAAGCTACCGGGATACCGGCTTTCAATCCAAGTTGCGATGCCATTTCTGTCGATACCTTGCCATGTTCAGAGAACAGCGGTTTGATATCGCCAAAAAAGCTTTTATCGAATCCGAAATAACTAAGCAGTTCGGTCGATAGACCGTCGCTTAAAAAATCGTAAAAGATCCCTTCAGATAATGCCGATGCCGAAGTGGTCACCTCGCCGGTCAATTTCATGGCGATGTAGTCGCCGGGAAGCATCAGTTTATCTATTTTGCTGTAGGTCTCAGGCTCGTTTGCCTTTACCCAGGCTAATTTGGCGGCAGTGAAGTTTCCGGGCGAGTTGAGATAATGGGCAAGGCAGTATTCGTGACCTAAAGTATTATAAGCCTTATCACCATAAGGTACCGCGCGGCTATCGCACCAAATGATGCTATCGCGTAAAGCGTTCTGATCTTTATCAACCAATACTAAACCATGCATTTGATAGGCGATACCAATAGCGGCAATATCTTGCGGATCGTACTTATCGCTGTTATTGCATTGTTTAATAGCCTGTTGTGCCTGCTCCCACCACATATCGGGCGATTGCTCGGCCCAGCCGGGTTTAAGGGCGGTTATGGGCGACTCGGTATCGGGATATTGCGCCGATACGATGGCCCGCTGCGTGGCCGCGTCAACAACGGAAACTTTAACCGAAGAGGTGCCTACATCAATGCCTATTAACAACATATAGCGATAAAATAATGGTCAACTGGTTTTTAAGGGTTGGTCAATATCGTGATCCAACTCAACGAAAGTAAATTTAATTTCTTTATTTGGCAATCGATTGCAGAAATAAATTTTCACATCTTTTTTACCATATTAGCCAACTTATCTATGAAGCAGAAAAAACGGGTCACCATTTACGACATTGCCGAAAGGTTGAACTTGACCGCTTCATCCGTTTCGCGCGCGCTGAACAACAGCAGCCATGTGAACGAGAACACCAAGCAGCTGATCCTGAAGACCGCTGCCGAAATGAATTACAAGCAAAATATCATGGCATCCAATCTGCGTAAAGGCAGATCGCAAACCATTGGTATCGTTGTCCCCCGTATCAATCAAAACTTTTTTGCCAACGTGATCGCCGGTATAGAGGAGGTCACCTATCAAAAAGGCTATAACCTGGTGATCTGTCAATCTAACGAGTTGCACGAGAAAGAAGTGAAGTGCATCAGCGCGCTCATCAATCAACATGTAGATTGTATCATCGTATCGGTTGCTGCCGATGACGGTGCGGATCACTCACATTTACAGAACGTGATCGATCACAATATCCAGCTGATCCAGTTTGATCGTGTGGTTGATGAACTGGACACTTTTAAAGTGGTGAACGATAACGAGCTGGCTGCGATGGAAGCCGTATCGCACATGATAGGGCAGGGGTATCGCCGTATCGCGCTATTAGAAGGCCCGCAGAATCTGGGTATTTTCCAGCGGCGTAACGCGGGCTATGTAAAGGCCCTGTGGGAAAATAAAATAGATCTGGATCATGATCTGATCATCCCGAACAGCTGGGATAGGGAAGAGAGTGCCGACCGGATACGTGCCTTGCTAAGTTCTTCCAACCCGCCGGATGCAGTATTTGCGTCGCGGGATGATTTTTCTGCTCTGCGGGTGTTGGAGGTGGCTAATGATATGGGTATTAAAGTGCCCGAGCAATTGGGCATCTGTGGCTATTCTAACGAGTCGTTCACAAGCATTACCAGTCCGTCCATATCAACCGTCGACCAGCATAGTGCCGAGATCGGGAAGACCATTGCCGAACTTTATTTTAACAGTATCAGCAAAAAAGATACTGCCGAGCAGCCCAAGGTCGTTAGCATTAAGCCGCAACTGATCATCAGGCCGTCAACCGCCGGGCCGGCCAATACCGCCACTTAGAAACCGACCAATTAACATCTACCCGAATAAATAAACCTTATGGAAGCACAGATCCTTACGCTCGAGAACGAGCACCTGCAAGTAAACCTCACCAATTACGGCGCACGTATCACCGGACTGATCACTAAAGATAAAGCCGGTAACCCTGTTGATGTTGTAGCGGGCTTTGCCACCGTTGATGATAACCTGAACGCTAAAGCACCCTACTACGGGGCTACCATTGGCCGTTTTGCCAATCGGATAGCTAAAGGCCAGTTTACTTTAAATGGCGAGCAGTATCAACTGCCGATCAACAATGGAGAGAATGCTTTGCATGGCGGAAGCGGATTCAACAATAAGGTTTGGGATATCATTGATTCGGATGAGCAGTACGCAGTAATGCAGCATCATTCTGAAGATATGGAGGATGGTTATCCCGGCGATATGAAAGTGGTAGTAGTGTTCACCATAGATGGTGCTACTTTGCGCATAGACTATGAAGCGACCACGAATAAGGACACGATCATTAACCTCACTAACCACGCCTTTTTTAACCTGAATGGTGAGGGTGAAGGCGATATTTTAGGGCACAGCATGCAGATCAATGCCGATCGCTTTACGCCGATCACCGGCAATTTGATCCCGACAGGCGAATTGGC
Source organism: Mucilaginibacter myungsuensis (assembly GCF_015222005.1). Classification (GTDB taxonomy): domain Bacteria; phylum Bacteroidota; class Bacteroidia; order Sphingobacteriales; family Sphingobacteriaceae; genus Mucilaginibacter; species Mucilaginibacter myungsuensis. Next base: position 166,221 of record NZ_JADFFL010000010.1, read on the forward strand.
AAGTTTGGATGGAAGTGTTTTTGATTTCCGTTCGGCTAAAGCTATCGGGCAGGATATTAACGCTGATGACGAGCAACTCCGCTTTGGTCAGGGTTACGATCATAATTATGTGCTGAACAAGACGAGCGAAGACGAACTGAGCTTTGCTGCCAAAGCCATTGGCGACATAACGGGCATAAGTGTGGAAGTTTTCACCACAGAACCGGGGATGCAACTCTACACCGGTAATTTTATGGATGGGCAAAATACATTTAAAGGTGGCGCAAAAGATATCCGCCGTACCTGCTTTTGTTTAGAGACCCAGCATTTTCCCGATTCGCCAAATCAGCCCGATTTCCCGTCGACGGTGTTAAAACATGGCGACGAATTCAGGTCGACCACCGAGTATCGTTTTGGCGTGGCGTAAGCTTTAATTAGCGTTTTTAACCTCTTCCCAATATATAATGCCTATGGGTAGCCCGTTCTGCGTGGCTACCTGGCCTTTTATTTTGTCTAATTCGGCACGCAATTCATCCTCGGTAAAGCTAATGCTTAACGAGTGATAGTAGATAGTATTGCCGGTTTGGCTGTTGACGAACTGGTAGTGTTTGCTATCCGTTTTCATAAGGTTTTGCTTTAACGGTGTACAGTAATAACCATTTGGCACTGCAATTGATTTATTTTTTTGGAGTTATTAACACAAAACGGAGTGTTGTGAATATCTATACGCTTAGTAGGGTATTAAAAAAGATTAAATTTGCAGCTCTCTAATTAACGCCGAATGATGTCCTTGATAAGAAAGATCACGTTGTCTGTTATTGCCATTGGTGTTATGCTGATCTTTGCTTACGCTCAAAAGAAATTTCGCGATAAAGAGATCATTACCGGTTATATCAAAGGTGATATAATGGACGAAACATCGGGTATTGCCGCATCTACGCTTAACAACGGTGTCTTCTATATCCATAACGATAGCGGCGATACCAGCAGGTTCTTTGCGATCAGCACGGATGGTACTTTAAAGGCCACGTATAACTTTAACCCCGAACCGCATTCAGGATCACCTTATGGCGTGCGGGATATGGAAGATATTGCCGTTGGTCCTGGCCCCGAGAAAGATAAAAACTATGTTTACTTGGGCGATATTGGCGATAACGCTGCCAGCCATAAGTACATTACCATTTACAGGATAGAGGAGCCGAAGTTAGATGTAGAGGAGCCTACTAAGCGCTTAACCGCCGAACAGCTGTATCTTAAATATCCTGATAAGCCCAAAGATGCCGAGACCATGATGGTAGACCCGGTAGGTCAGCTGATCTACATCGTATCCAAGCGCAATAACTCGGTGATCGTTTATACTACGCCACTCAACTACAAAACCGGTGATACCGTTACGTTAGACAAACGCACCACCCTTCACTTTGGCGGCATCCCGCCGTTCAAGTGGATCACTGGCGGGAGTATATCGAAGGATGGCAGCCAGATCCTGCTCCGTAATTACAACCGGGTATTTTACTGGAAACGTACCGGCGATATGCCGATCTGGGAAACCATGACCCAAAAACCGCTGAAACTTTACTACAAAAAAGAAAAGCAAGGCGAAGCTATAGGTTTTACTAACGACGGTAAAGGCTATTACACGGCCAGCGAAGGGCTTGATCAGCCAATTTACTATTATAAGGTGCCGTAGATTAGTTGGCTTTGTGAGTTAACTGTGGGCCTTGGCCAATAATTTTATCGCCAGTATCCCCGAAACACTCCTGGTAGATAGCAAAAGTTTTGTGACCTTTCTGAAAACCAATGTGCACTTTGTGGTTAATTCAACAATACTCTATCTCCACTTTCCTAAAACCTTTCTTACAAAATATCTCTTTTACTCTTAGGGCAAAAACTTAAGATCATGAAAAAGAAGATATTATTATCCATTGCGCTGCTGTGTTGCACTGCTTTGGTTTGCCTGGCTTTTATGGCCGATATTTCGGGCCGATGGAAGGGCGCTTACAAAACCCCGAGCGGCGATCATCCGGTTGAATACTTGTTTAAGGTTGACGGCGAAAGCTTGACCGGTGCCATGAGTACCGGCCAAGGGCAATTACCCCTGACCGACGGTAAGATCAGCGGGAACGAGTTTGTATTTACCATGAATTATAATGGTGCACCACTAAAGAACGTAGGCAAGTTTTACGGTGACTCCATCACCATCGATGCGGTAGTGAACGAGAAGCGTTTACATGCCGTGCTTACCCGAGTGGTAGAGAAAAAATAATTAAGATCGCATAGCGGCACAGGATGCCCTGCCCGTAACGGCGGGGCTTTTTGTTAAGTTAAGGTCATATCAGCAGGACATAGGTTGCAGGCGCGGGGCGGTTACCTACATTTACAATATGAAAGTAGAGATCTGGTCGGATGTGATGTGTCCGTTCTGTTATATCGGCAAACGCCGTTTTGAAGAAGCATTAGCAAAATTCCCTAATGCCGATGAGGTAGAGATCACCTGGAAAAGTTTCCAACTGAACCCCGAGATGGTGACCGATCCATCCATCAGTATCCACCAGTACCTGGCCGATGCCAAAGGCTGGCAGTTAGACTACGCCAAACAAATGGCCGCGCAGGTGACCGAAATGGCAGCTGGTGTGGGGTTGACATTTAACATGGATAACGCCGTAGTGGCTAACAGTTTTAACGCGCACCGCTTTTCGCACCTGGCCACGGCCAATGGCTTAGGCGATGCCGCCGAAGAGGCCCTGTTTAAAGCTTATTTTACTGATGGCAAAAATACTGATGACATTAAAGTACTTACTCAACTGGGTGTAAGCATCAGTTTGAAGGCCGAAGAGATCGAGGGAGTATTGGCATCAGACAAATACGCTGATGAGGTCAAACAAGATATTTTAGAAGCCGGTCAGATAGGGGTACGTGGTGTGCCGTTCTTTGTGTTCGACCGTAAATACGCGGTATCGGGCGCGCAACCGATGGAGTTATTTTTACAGACTTTGGAGAAGGCGAAAGGAGAAGAGTTTTAAGGAGTAAATTATAAAACTTGTCATTGCTGTAAGGGTTAGGTAATTCAGCAATAGAATCAGGTGTGTTTATTTGTTGTTTAGGGCTGCCATGTCGATAGGTTTTTTACCATTGATACCTTGATGTGGCCTCTCCCAATTATAGTA
>NZ_JADFFL010000011.1 GCF_015222005.1 Mucilaginibacter myungsuensis
GATCGCTTAATATCTTATTCCCACGGCTAACAAGTCTTTTATCCGCAAGGTCCCTAAAATTACGTAATGACATCGGACACGAAACTAATCATAAAAGATGTGTCCACACGATAGGCTCAAGCGGGGAAGCGAGACTTAATGATCGCTGAAAAGTCACTTGCTACTCGATACTAAATACTCGTTACCCGTTACTAATACCTCTCAAACACCTCAAAAGTCCTATCAGGCATACCGATCGGCGCTCCCGGTGGCATTTGAGCTACCGGCGTAGGTTGGAATTTGTTAGGATCTTTTTCAAACTCGCCGATCTGTTGCAGGCCGAAGAGTAAAGTGGCTTTCTCCTTGCCTTGGGTACTTGTCAGTTTGCCGGCCATCCAGTCTTTCAGTTCGGTCACTTTAAGCAGGGCTTCTCCGCGCACGTTCTCGCCGCTGCTGCTGTCGGCGGCAAGGCCAAGCAGTTTTTTTAAGATCAGGTTGTTCACCATTATTTGCAGTTCGCCTTTGTAGCCGGGTTGTAATGGGGCTTTCCAGGTAAGATCAAGCATTTTGTCCACTATGGCCAGCAGGCTTGGGTTTTTAGCATCACGGGCGTTGTACTCAATAATGCGGGCGGCACGTTCGCTCATTAGCAAGTTATCCAAGGTTGCTCCGGCGGCGCTTTCGGCGGCGGCTATCGGGTCAAAAGTAGGGCCTGTGTTGCCGCTGAAGGTCTCTACACTGCCGGGGAAACCTTCGGGGCGCGGTGGTATCTTCTTGATCAGCTCTTCGGGTAAGGCCAATGCATCCGGGGTGATAGTAGCCATCAGCGCGTCAAAAGCACGCCACTGCTCGGCCGGGTCTACCATTTTTGTCGGGGCCTGTCCATCGTTCTTAACCGCATGGGTAAAATACAACCCGCCAATCCATTTAGCCACGGCTTCTACCTGGAAACGGTGTAATAGGTACATCGGCACCAAAACCTCGTTCAGGGTAGCCATGGGTGCATCTTTTGGGATCGCTTTCTCCGAGAAGTTATCCAGCACATGGCGGCGCACCTTCATCAATTTATTCAACTGGTCGATGGGGTTGGTGCCGTCCTCCCATTGGTTAGACATGGGGTGGGCATAGCCGCCAATATCAGGGATGTATTGATGCCCCTCGGCCAGTGTCTGTTTCATGATCTTATCCAGTGCGGCATCCTCGTCAACTCCTTTGGCAAAGTCTGAGTAGCCCCAGATGATCGCTCGTTTATCCCATGTGCCAATGCCTTTGGCGTAAGCGTCGGACAGGTCGATAGTGCCGTCGGTTTTTAAATTAAAGCGTGGGTAGGGGTAATCCATTACCGATGCACGGTCTTTAAAGCTGGCGGCAAAGTTATGGGTGAGGCCCAGGGTATGGCCTATCTCGTGCGCGGATAACTGGCGGATGCGAGCCAGCGCCATTTCTTCCATTTGCTTAGGGATCGGTTTGCCATCCACATAAGGTTGCAGCAGGCCTTCGGCGATCAAAAAATCCTCACGGTGACGATCAGACCCTAAGGTCACCACCCCTTTAATGATCTCGCCGGTGCGCGGATCAATGTATGATGCCCCATACGAGAATGCTCGTGTAGGCGAACCGGAGCGTGTTACCCAATTCACTACGTTGTAGCGGATGTCCATGGGGTCGGCACCTTCGGGCAGTTCTTTGACAATAAATGCATTTTTATAACCGGCCGCTTCAAAAGCCTGATTCCACCACGCGCCGCCTTCCATCAAAGCTTTTTTAATGATCGGTTGCGCACCACGGTCGATATAATAAACAATAGGCTCCACAGCCTCGCTCACCGCTGCTGATGGGTCTTTTTTGGCTAATCGATGGCGCTCTGTAAATTTCTTATTGATCGGCTCGGTCATAGGTGCGGCAAAGTCCAAATACTGGAAAGCAAAGAATCCAGCCCGTGGGTCAAATTTGCGCATCTTATAACCTGCCAGCGGTGGCAGCTCCACAAAAGCCTGATGCTCGTTCAGCGTTACCGACGAGTTATCCGGCGCCATTCGTCCACGGCCGCTGCCGGCAAAGGTAAGCATCGCTTCAAACTCAGTATTTTTTGGGAAGTTTTTGGTATTATCCATATAAACTACCGACCGCGAGTCATCCAAGCGATAACCGCCACCTCCCGTAACTGCCGAACCGCGTCCTAAACCGTCGCCAACTTTCATCACATCGCGCACGATAAAAGAGGTCAGATCAACCAGCGACTTACCACCTTCGGTAGCAACAGCCGTAAAGGCGAACAATACTGACTTAGCAAAGTTGGCCTCCACGGCTTTCTTCTCATCCGCATTGCCGTTAACGGCGCGATAGGCGGTGACAGGTTGGATCAGGAATATCTTAGGCCCCATCTTTACAAATTTGGTCACTGCCGATGATGCCCCGCCTCGCTCGGAGTTGCCGTTGCCAACGCCACTCACCAGCGAACTGAAGTATAGGAATTCGGTATCGAACTTATCTATCTCCAGGTACATCTTGCCGCTTTTATCGTCATAATAAAAGTTGAAGTAGCCATCGTACTTCTTCATGTTTTGGGTGAACGATGCGATGGTAACCGACTGACCTGCTGCCGGTCGCGCTTCTGCACCGGGGCGGTTCTGGGCAATGGTGATGGTCGATGCCGAAAGTAATGAACTAAGGATGATCAAAGTTTTCTTCATACAGGTAAATTAGGGTGAAAGGCCATGCCTATTTGGTAAATTTAATCATCATTTGCATAAGTTGGTAATGATGAGCGGGTTTTATAGCGGTCATGATATCGTCAGATAGGAGCAACGCAATCGATTTTATTCCTAAAACGAATAAGCTTGATCATTTATTAAAAACCAATATGGGGATGATCGTGTAGATTTGGTTGCTATATTATTAACTGATACGCCGATATATGAGCCAAAGCACCTATCAATCTCCGATGCCTGTTAACGAAATGGACAGGTTGGAAGCATTAGCCGACCTTGATCTTGATTACACCGATCTGCAAAAAAGCTTTAGTGAGCTTACTAAGCTGGCCGCCAAGGTGGCCGGTACAGATATTTCAATGATCAACCTGATAGATATGTACACCCAATGGACAGTATCTAACTTCGGTTTGGACCTGGATCAAATGCCCCGCGAGGATTCGGTTTGCCAGCATACTATTATGCAGGATGAGGGATTTGAGGTGAATGATCTTTCTGCTGATGACAAGTTCAAGGATAAGTTTTACGTTACCGATGCCCCCAATTTAAAGTATTATTACGGTTTGCCATTGCAAACAAGCAATGGCAGCAATATTGGTGCGCTGTGCGTATTGGATACGCAGAAAAAGGATATCACGCCGGAGAAATCGGAGATGCTGAAGATCATTGCCGACGAGATCGTTAACCGGCTCAGGGCGATCAAAGCTATCCAGAAGCTCAAGGTAGACCTTAAGGAATCGAACGAAAAACAGAAACGTGTCGCTCATGATATCCGCGGACCTGTGGGCGGTATCATTGGTCTGGCCCGTATCATTGCTGAGCAGGGTGACGAGAACACGCTGGATGAGGTGTTGGAATTTATCACCATGATCCAAAAGAGCGGCCATTCTATCCTGGAACTGGCCGACGAGATACTAAGCGCCGATAACCCTAAAAAGAATGTAAAGCTTGGCGCCGATGAGTTTAACCAACTCCTGCTGAAGGAGAAACTGGAAAAGCTATACACGCCGCAAGCGATCAATAAACAGATTAACTTTAAGGTGATCACCAATGCCGAGACCGAGGTGATCCCATTCTCTAAGAATAAGTTGCTGCAGATCATCGGTAACCTGGTATCAAACTCGATGAAATTCACGCCGATAAGCGGCAGCGTGACCGTACGTATGGAGATCAAACTACGCGAACATAATAACGACCTGCACATTTTTGTAGAGGATACCGGTGTAGGTATGGATGACGCCAAGAAAGCCGAGATATTATCAGGCGATTGCAAATCGACCGATGGTACTTGTGGCGAGAATGGTTACGGCTTTGGACTGGCGCTGGTTAAGCATTTGGTAGACGGATTGAAAGGCTCGATGAATATCACATCGGTACAAGGACAGGGAACCACCTTCGAGATCGTGCTGCCGCAGGGGAAGTCTTAAGGTCTAAGTCGGAAGTCTTAGTTCAAAACGTCTTGATGCCAGTACAAGCCTGTGGCTTGTACTAAACTTCTATTTAAGCGTCCCGCTTAAATTAATAAACGATGACTAAGAATTTAAGCGACACGCTTAAATTCTTAGTCATACAAGTCACAGACTTGTACGGGCTTAGCAAACGTTAACGGACTTTTGACTTAAGGCTCCCGACTTAAGACTTATCTCAAATTCTTCACCTTCAACCTCAACGAATTCCCGATGACTACCACATCCGAAAATGCCATAGTGAACGCGCCCAGCATTGGGCTCATAAAGCCGCAGGCGGCTAATGGGATGGCTACCACGTTGTACGCAAAGGCCCAAAACAGGTTCTGTTTGATGGTGATCAGCGTGTGCTTGCTGACCCGCATAAAGAATAACAGGGAGTTAAGATCGGTATTTAGCAGGATCACACGGGCCGATTGGATGGCGATCTGGCTGGCATCGTTCATGGATACACCGACGTCGGCTTTGGTAAGGGCTGGGGCATCGTTAATGCCGTCGCCGATCATAATAGTTTTGCCTTTTTGTTTGTAAACGTCTATAATGGATAGCTTTTCGTCAGGTAGTTTTTCGGCGTGGACCTTTTCGATGCCGAGGGCTTGGGCCACGGTTTGACAGCGATCGGTCTTGTCGCCGCTTAACAGGACAGGCTTAATCCCTAATTTCTTCAACTCACTGATCAGGTTCGCCGCACCGGGTTTAATGTCGTCGTTAATGGCGATCCGCGCTACCGGCTGCTGATTTTTGTACAGCGAAAGGTTGAAAGCCGTGTCAATTTTGTCTTTTGATGCACCAAGGAAATAGTTATTGCCATCGCTATCCATTGCCCGCATGCCCAGGCCTTTCTCTTCGGATACGGTTTTTAGTATCACTTTTTCTTTAGCCAGCGGTTTCAATTGTTCCACTAAGGACTTGGCTATAGGGTGGTTAGAGCGTTCTTCGATAGCGGTTATTACACCGCGTATTTTTTCTATTGGCGTTTCGTCTAACACGTTGATATCTTGCAGTTTGAATTTACCAGTGGTCAGCGTACCGGTCTTATCAAACACTACGTATTTTGTATTGGCGACGGCTTCTATCGTATCACCGCCTTTGATCAAGACACCACCCTTTGCCGCACGGCCCAAGCCCACCATTACAGCGGTAGGTGTAGCCAAGCCCATAGCGCAAGGGCAGGATATGACCAGTACTGCAATTGCGTTCATCAAAGCGGTTTGCATCGATGTGCCAACGGCGTAATAAGTAATGCCGAAAGTCAGCAATGATATTAAGATCACTACCGGTACGAAAATGCCCGCTACCTTGTCACCCAGTTTTTGGATAGGCGGTTTGGCGGCTTGGGCACGTTTCATCAGATCAATGATCTGGGCCAGTACCGAATGCGAACCAACTTTGGTAGCCACAATACGGATACTCCCCGACTGTAAGATCGTCCCGCCGATCACGCTGTCGTATTTCTTTTTGTCGACGGGTAAGCTTTCGCCTGTCAGCATCGATTCATCTACCGAGGCATCACCGTCAATGATATCGCCATCTACAGGGATCTTATCGCCGGTGTTGATCAGCAGGATATCGCCCGACTTGACGTCGGTCGCATGGATCACCTCGACCTCGCCATCAATAACGCGGCGTGCATCCACCTGCTGAAATTTCACAAGATCCTTAACAGCCGAAGTGGTTTGAGTTACCGATCGTTTCTCAAACAGGTTACCCAATAGTACCAGGGTTATAATGGTAGCACAGGTCTCATAAAAAAGATAATTCTCGCCAAGGTTCTGTATCGTACCAACTAAGCTGTACACAAAGGCGGCGGTAGAACCGATCATGATCAGCACGTCCATATTGGGCACGCCGCCCCTAAGCGAGTTAATGGCGCTTTTGCCAAAATGCAGGCAGCCGACGATGAACACCGGGATACAAAAGGCTAACTGAATAGTGGAGTGGTGAAGCCAATGCCATGGCAAAACCATGTGCAGCAATAGGGGAGCAGTGAATATGGCGCAGAAAATCAGCTTGTTATCTACTTTTTGATAGAATTTTTCGTGGTGATTGGTGGCATCCTCTATTACGTGGTAACCCAGGCCTTCTATGGCGGCAATAACCTCGGGGACGGTAACCTGCTCGTTAGTGCTGAACTTTACTTCCTCGCTTGCAAAGTTGACAAGCACGTTCTGCAAGCCCTTCTTTTCTAAAAGCTTATGCACAGATATAGCACAGTTGTTGCAGTGCATCCCGGTAACGTTCAATTCAACCAACTCATTTGCCATAGCAACAAAGCTACCCAATAGTTTAGACGGCTTCTAAATACTTGCGTAAACGTTTTGTCATTTGATAATTAGAGTGAGATGATAATACAAGTTATACATCGGGCTTATTTAATATATTTGGATGTCTGCCACCTATTAAACCCTCATTACCGTGAAAAGAAACCTGTTATTATTTGCCTTGCTGTTGCCACTGAGCGTATTGGCACAAAAGACCGTCACCTTATCAACTTTATTAAAAGATCTTGGTGACTATGGTGCCGTTGCCAAATGGCCCGATCCAATGTACAAAGAAATGCAAGCGAGTAGCTACGACCGCAAGTCGGTATCGCCGGATCAGCCCGGCTGGTTTGCTAATGACGACCGCACACAATACATCCGCGAAGAGACTAATGAAGGTCGCAAAGAGCGGGTAATGATGGATGTGGATGGCCCCGGCGCTATCGTCCGTTTTTGGCTGACGACCTATAAACGTAACGGCAATATCCGTATCTATTTTGACGGACAGACCACGCCCGAGATTACCATACCTGCCTATGATCTGATGAAGAGCGGCCTGCCTATCGGCTCGGGACTGTTGACACGCCATTCCAGCTACGAGGCTAAAGAGAAAGGCGGTAGCAACCTGTACCTGCCCATGCCTTACGCTAAACATTGCAAGGTGACCTTTGAGGAGTTGGAGAAGAATTTTGAACCGAGATATTATCAGATCAATTACCGCCAGTATCCTAAGGGGACAAAGGTGGAGACGTTCACGTTGAAACAGTTAGAAAGCGCCAATACATTGGTAGCCGGTGCTAATTATAAATTGTCACATCCGCCAGGTGCGCCAAGGTCATCTACCCAAAAGAACGATATCTCTTTAGCATCAGGTAAGAGCAGGAGCTTAGCCCTGCCGCCGGGCCCTAACGCGGTGCGTTGGTTAACCATTGATCTGAAAACAGAAAAACCCGAAGATCGCGATCAGGCTTTACGCTCGGTGGTGCTAAAAATGGTATTGGATGGTGAGCAGACAGTGAATGTCCCGGTCGGCGACTTTGGTGGCGCAGGGGCAGGCGCTAAACGCTTGCAAAGCTTTTACCGCACTATTGCCGACGACGGCAAGATCATTAGCCGCTGGGTGATGCCCTATCAAAAGTCGGGCGAACTTATTTTAGAGAACACCGGGGATATAAATGTCTCCTTAACTTGGTATGCTTACTCCGCCCCGTGGCAATGGGATGCCCGCAGCATGTATTTCCACGCCGATTGGAAAAATGAAGAGAAAGTTCCATTCAAACATAACGAGGAGAATAAACCCACCGATTGGACCATGATCAGCATTACCGGCAAAGGTGTATTTGTTGGCGATGCCCTGGCAGTTTACAACCACTCGCACAAATGGTATGGCGAAGGCGATCAAAAGCTCTGGATAGACGGCGAAAAATTCCCGTCCGAGTTCGGTACCGGGGCCGAGGATTATTACAATACATCGTGGGCACCGGTGGTGCTGTACCAAACACCATTCGCCAATGCGCCGAGGGCGGATAATCCCGATTCGTTCGGGCATAACACTTTTACCCGTACGCGTAATTTGGATGCTGTGCCGTTCACCAACTCTTTCAAATACACCTTAGAGACGCTTGGTTGGGAGAATAACGCCGCCGACTTTGCACCGACAATTTACTGGTACGGCTTCAAAGGTGCTAAGAGCGATATTTCGGCGCAGCCGATGAAGCCGGGTAAGTTGCCGCAATAATTTAACATCTGTATAAATGAAAATATTATATACTGTCCGTCGTGCTGTTTTGGCGTTGATCATCTTAATTCCTTTGGCTGCCTTCGCGCCTGAAAAGAAGTTACGCTGGATGGCTATCGGCGATTCTATCACTTATCATAACAGCCACATCGGCGATACCAAAGGTCGCATCAAGCATGGTTATATGGATTATTTGGTGGAGCAACTACCCAACATCAGCTTTGCCGAGCATGGTCGCCCGGGCTGGACAGTGAAAGGCATTGCGGAGAATATCGGCCAGTTCGGTTTGGAAAAAGCCAACGTTTACTCCATATTTTTAGGCACTAACGATTGGTGGGTGGATCTACCGATAGGAACCCTTGCCGACTATCAAAACAACACTGGCACAACTACCGCTTACGGCGCTTACAGGGTGCTGATCGACTATATCCGCAAGCTAAATGCCGATGCGCATATTATCCTGATCACCCCAATGCAACGCACCGATTTTGTGGATCTGAATAATCAGAACAGTATAATTTACGGATCATACAAACCCAACAGGTCGGGGCATTATCTGTTAGAATATGCGGATGCAATAAAGACCATCGCCAAAGAGGAGAAACTGGACCTTGCCGATCTTTATTACAAAAGCGGCGTCACGCCTAAAACAGCCGTCGCGTATAAGCGCCTAAAAGATCCTAAAACGGGGGAGTACCGCAACTATAAATATCCTGACTATCTGGACGTGCCATTTGATCCAAAAACTGACGAATATCCATACCCGGTGGATGCGATGACGATGACCTACGACGGCCTGCACCCGTCGGACAAAGGCCATCAGCTAATCGCGAAGATGCTGGCCAAGATCATGAAGAAATATTGACATGGTGAAATGCATCTGCGCTCTTCTTGTAACAACTGTAAACCCGCGCTGTCCAAATATCAAATATTAACGATAGGATATTGCCGCGTATAATATTTTCTTTATATTTAAAGTATTAAACCTTGACTACGCGATCATGAGCTTTTTTAATAAACTCTTAGGAGAATTTATAGATGTTATAGAGTGGGTAGATAATACTCAGAATACGCTGGTGTGGAAATTTCCGCGTAATGATAATGCCATTAAAATGGGCGCCAAGTTGACCGTCCGCGAATCGCAAGCCGCCATTTTTGTGAACGAAGGCAAAATCGCCGATGTATTTATGCCCGGCATGTACGAGTTGCAAACATCTAACATGCCCATCCTCACCACGTTAAATAGTTGGAAGCATTTGTTTAACAGTCCATTTAAAGTAGACATTTATTTTGTGAGCCTTCGCCAGTTCACTAATCAAAAATGGGGGACCAAAAACCCGGTGATGATCCGCGATGCGGAATTTGGCCCCGTGCGCTTGCGTGCTTTCGGTTCATTTAATTTTAGGGTATTTGACCCTAAAATGTTCTTTACCGAGGTATCGGCCACCAACCCGAACTTCAATGTCGAGGATATCAGCGAGCAATTGCGCAACACAGTAGTGTCCCGCTCGATGGATGCCGTGGCGCAATCAAAACTGCCGGTGCTTGATCTGGCCGCCAATTACGATGAGTTAGGCGCCTTGATCACCAAAGCCGTACAGCCGGATATGACCGAGATAGGTCTTAACGTGACCAAGCTATTGGTCGAGAATATTTCGTTGCCGGCCGAGGTTGAACAGGTGCTGGATAAGCGCAGCAGTATGGGCATCATTGGTAATTTGGGCGCTTATGCGCAATTCCAGGCCGCTAACGCGATGGAGCAAAACGCAACCTCGGGTAATTCAATTGGCGGTACGATGGCATCGGCCGGTATTGGCCTGGCTACCGGGGCGGCTATGATGGGGCAGATGGGCAACGTTTTTCAGCAGAACCAGTTCGACCCTAACCAAGGCCGTAACGAAACACCACCGCCGCCACCGCCTGCGCCGGTAGAATTCCATGTGGCTGTTGATGGTAAGTCGGTAGGGCCGCGTAGCCTGAGCGAAATTGACGCTATGATAAGCAACGAAGCCATCACCCGCGATACACTGGTTTGGAAAAAAGGCATGGCTGGTTGGGCGGCCGCAAGTACGGTTGCCGAACTGGCCGATCTGTTTAGTAACGAACCGCCACCGCTGGCCTAACTACATCTTTTTATGATAGACGAAGCTAACGCGGCCCAGTTAGATAAAAACTCGCTGAAGTGCGGCGGGTGCGGCGCTTTGCTGCATTTTAAACCAGGCACACATAGCCTAAGCTGCCAATACTGCGGCGAGACCAACGAGATAAAAGGCGATGGTACCGAACACCATATCATATCGCTCGATTACGAAAAATTTGTAGCCGGTATCGATTCAGCCAGGCAGGATGACGGGCACAAGGTGGTCAACTGCAATAATTGCGGCTCTACGACGGTGCTGGATCAGTTCGTCTCATCTGAATGTTGTCCGTTCTGTGCCTCGGGTTTAGTGTTGGATCTCAAGGGAGGACAACAATATGTGCCGCCGCACTATGTGTTACCCTTCGGTATTAATCAGCAGCAGGGCATAGCCTTTTTTGATAAATGGCTGAAAGGCCTGTGGTGGGCGCCCAATGATCTGTCTAAGAAAGTGCGCAGCAGCGCATCGTCGCTTAGGGGCGTTTACATACCGCATTGGGCTTATGATACTTATGCCGTTACCGATTACACCGGCGAACGTGGCGACTATTATTACACCACTGAGCGTTACACGGTAACGATCAATGGCCGGCAGGAATCCCGCACAAGGCAGGTTAGGCATACCCGCTGGTCGTACGCGTCGGGGACAGTAGCAAGGCAATTTGATGACGTGCTGGTAGCGGCCAGTAAGTCGTTGGATGAAAAAACGCTGACCAAACTTGGTCCCTGGGACTTCGGTGCGATGGTGAAATTTGACGAACGTTACATGAGCGGTTTCCGCTCCGAGACCTATCAGATAGACCCCCAGACAGGGTTTGGGTTAGCGGCCAACATCATGCACCCGCAAGTACTATCCGACATCCGCCATGACATTGGCGGCGACGACCAACGCATCGACAGCACCGATACCGACCATCAGGACAAAATGATCAAGTACGTAATGCTGCCGGTTTGGGTGAGTGCGTACAACTATAACAACAAGGTTTACCAATTTACCATCAACGCCAACACCGGAGAAGTGATCGGTCAGCGGCCGTTAAGTTGGATCAAGATCACCTTGGCGATATTGTTTGTACTGGCCTTGATCGCTTTGGCTGTGGTGTTTTTTCAGATGCAGGAGGGGAGATAGTATTATCGGTCTTATAATATGAACACTAAAGAAATGATGGAACTGAAGCAGTTCGACCTTAATTTCGATAGACTTCACTATACGATCCAACCTTCCGGTATCAGATTAGTTAATAAAGGCATGGCATCAAATTCTGATATCTTTGTCAAATTCGAATCTGTTGGATCCAAAGTAATAGTTGAAAATACCCGAAACCTACGTTGGCTTGGTTGGTCAGTATTATTTTTAGTGATCGCCATAGCTATTTTTGTGATCCGGTGGTTAGGAGAAGATGTGGAACGAGGTGCCGAAATACTCTACTTTAGTATCTCTATGTTCTTGTTGACAATATTCTTACTAACGAATAAGAAGCGTGTCTTTCTTGCCAGAGAAGATAACACTGGTGCAGTAGAATTTATCAATACTAAAAGATATAGACCGAAAGTGGATCAATTTATTAAGGTGCTTTTATTGGCGAGAAATACATATTTGATAGATAAATATTCCAAAATGGATGAGTACATTCCTTATGATCAACAACACGCAAACCTTACTTGGCTTTACAATTTAGGATTGATGACTGAATAACAGCTAACTGAAAGAATAGATGAGTTGGATATTATATCTAAAGACCCTGAAAAACCGATCCGTGTTGTAAAGGTTAAGGGTTTTAGGGATAATCATTGATCGCCAAGTTTTCATCTATTCAAACTAATACCCCCCATGCCACCCCACCACCTCCCCGCCGACGGTGGCCTCATCTACACCGAGACCAACGTTGATCATTTCTTTCCCGAGCCGCTGAATATGGTTACCTCGGCTTTGTTTTTGATCCCGGCTTTGTACTGGCTCATCAGGTTAAAGGGGTTTGATAAGCGTTATATCTTCCTCAGCATAGCCACCTACTTTTTGCTGACGGCCTGCATTGGCAGTACGGTCTACCACGGTTTGCGCCGCTGGGCCTTCTTTATCTATATGGATTGGCTGCCTATTGCCGCGCTGTGCCTGCTGGCCAGCGGGTACTTTTGGTATAAGGTATTGGGCAAATGGTATTACGGTGTGCTGGCCTTTGCGGCTTTCATTGCTACGGTGTTCGGCATACGCACGTTTATGCCGGTGCAGAATTTGCAATTGTCTATCAGCTTAAATTATGGGGTAATGGGGCTGATGATCGTACTGCCGCTGTTCCTGTTATTATCGCGCATGCAGTGGCGCGGTGTCGGCTTGGTTTTAACTGCTCTGCTTGCCTTTGCTACAGCCCTGTTTTTCCGCGTGGCAGATCAGTGGGCCTGGGTAAGTTTCGGTACACATTTCTTATGGCATTTCTTCGGTTGTGGGGCAACTTCGGCCATCTTCTTGTTCATCTACAGGCTTAAAGACCTCCCATCGTTAGCTCTTCGTTAAAATTCCTGACCAATCTGTCAGTATGGGTGTCGGCGGCATCTCTCGACGCATA
Organism: Mucilaginibacter myungsuensis; assembly: GCF_015222005.1. Classification (GTDB taxonomy): domain Bacteria; phylum Bacteroidota; class Bacteroidia; order Sphingobacteriales; family Sphingobacteriaceae; genus Mucilaginibacter; species Mucilaginibacter myungsuensis. The sequence continues at coordinate 12,857 of NZ_JADFFL010000011.1, forward strand.
AAAAATATCGTCGCTAACGTGCCCTTTTTGAAATTTGCGCCACTAACTGTCTAAAAAACAATTAAAACCAAAACTATAAGGATAGTGCACCGCTATTGTGTACTTTATAATAATACTATGCTAACATTGTAATAATGTTAACAAATGTAGGGCTGACAATTGATAATTTTATTAATAACTGTCTTATTTACAATAATTTATATTAAAAAATGTCATAAAAAATTATGAATTTATAATTCTTTATCTCTAACATTGTCTTACCCTAAAGCCAATTAAAAACCATCTACCTATGTCGGGCTTTCAACCTAAATTCACTAAACTGTTCGGTCATGCTTTAATGCTGGCCGTTCTGATGCTGTCGTTCGCTTTCACTATAAAGAAAGCGGACGACCCTATCGACAAACTTATCGCCGCCCTGCAAAAATGGAGTACCATCAACCCGCAAGAAAAGGTGTACATCCACATGGATAAACCTTACTATGCGCTTGGCGATACCATCTGGTTCAAAGGTTATGTAATGACGGGAAGTCGCCACCAACTATCGGCCGTAAGTGGTGCCGTGCACGTGGATCTGGTGAACGACCGCGACTCGATCATCCGCTCACTAAAACTTCCGGTCAGCGCAGGCATGGTTATGGGCGACCTGGAGTTGGGCGACGGTTTTACTGAAGGCAACTATCGCCTGCGTGCCTACACCCAATGGATGCGCAACGCCGGCGAGGAGTACTTTTTTCATAAAACATTCACAGTCGGCTCTATTATTAGTAATAATGTGATCACCCGGTCAAGCTACCAATACGTAACCAATAACAACAAAACCGAATTACAAGGCACACTTACTTTCACCGACGATAAAGGCAGCCCGCTGGCTAACACCGATATCCTATACCGCTACTTTGTCAACAAAAAAGCCGCCTGGCGCCGCGAAGGCAAAACCAACGCCAAAGGTGAGTTGCTGTTGACTATCGATACTGATAAGAACACCGAACTTGCCGGTACATATATCCGCGCCTATCTGCAAAACGCCGATAAAAGAACCATTATTAGAGATTTTCCTGTTAAAGCGTCGTTATCAAAAACTGATGTACAATTCTTTCCTGAGGGAGGGCAACTGGTCAACGGTATCACCTCTCGTGTTGGCTTTAAAGCCTTAGGTGTTGAGGGGCTTGGTGTAAAAGTGACCGGCAAGGTTACAGATAACGAAGGTAAGGAAGTCGCCGTCATCAACAGCGGTTTTGCGGGGATGGGCAGCTTTGTATTAAGGCCGCAAACTGGTAAGATCTACAGTGCTAAACTGGTTTTCGAGGATGGCTCTAACCAAACCATCGCTTTGCCTAAAGCTGCCGATCAGGGCTATGTGCTTAGCGTTATTCAGACCCGTAAGGATAGTTTACTGGTGAGAATAGGCGCGTCGGCCGGTATGGTGTCGCAAACGATCAATGTGATCGCGCAGACGGGCGGTGAAACGGTATTCGCTTCGCCGATCACTGTGCAAAGCCAGGCTACGTCTATCTGGATGGCTAAAAAAGATTTCCCTTCGGGTATAGCCCAGTTCACCATTTTTAATGCCAACGGCGACCCGTTGAACGAGCGTGTGGCTTTCATTAAAAGTAACGACCAATTACAGCTAAGTGTTAAAAGCAACAAAGCCGAATACAAAAGCCGCGAAGCCATTTTCCTGAATATCGACGCGTTGAACGGCACAAAAAAACCGGTGGCGGGTAACTTCTCGGTATCAGTGATCGACGAAAGTAAACTGCCTTCGGATGAACGGTCAGAGAACTCTATATGGGCCAATACATTGCTTACAGCAGACATTAAGGGTTATGTAGAGAAACCCAACTACTATTTTTTGAACGATGATGATGTCACCAACGCCGAGCTGGATAACCTGATGCTGACCCAGGGATATCGCCGTTTTGTTTGGAAAGATATCATGACCAATATGGCAGCAACCGAAGCGGCTAAACCAAAATTCGAGGCGGAAGGTCTTGGATTTAAAGTGACTGGCCGTGTGCTGACGCTGGGTAAAAAGCCATTGGAAGGTGCGCTGGTAAGGATGATGTCGCGAGTGGCCAATGTTAGCTTAGCCGATACAACGGATGCTGAAGGTAAATTTAAGTTCGACGGGATATTCCTCACTGATAGCATCAAATTTGCGATCCAGGCGCGCGACCAAAAGAATACCGATAAGGTGATCATCCAACTGGATACCCTGCCGAAGCTTACCCTGAACAAGAATCCCAACCTGGCCGATGTAAATACCGACATCAACACCACGATGAAGGAATACATCGCCATCAGCAAAAAGCAGGATGAGGTGTATGAAAAGGCAGGTATGTTTGACAAGGTGCAGCGCTTGCGCGAAGTCCGCATAGGTGCCACAAAGTCCAAACCCGAAGCGTTGGCCCCTCAGGGTATGTTCACCATACCCGAAGGTACCGCCGATTTTTCTATGAAGCTGGAATCGCCCGAGCGGGCAGGTACCTTGCTTGATGCTTTCAGGATGAGGATGCCGGCCGGTACAAGGATACAGACCGCCCCCAACGGTACATTAGTGTTACAAGATCTGAGGGGTGTTAAACTTAACCTGATCGTTAACGGCCGTCGTATCACTAATGATGATGAGATATATGAAGAGTTGGACGGCGGGATAGTTCCAACCGATGTTGCCCGGATAGACGTGGTACGCACCAGTCAGGCCCAGATAAGCAGATTGGGCGGCCCGGCCATCATGATCGTCACTAAGGCGGTGTCTACCAGGCAACAGGCGTATACACCCAATATCGCTAATATATCGCCTAAAGGTTTTAACCGTGCAAGGGAGTTCTATCAGCCTAAATATGGCCGCCCTGGCGAAGCCAGTGTAATGCCCGATCTGCGTACCACTGTTTACTGGAACCCATATCTTAAAACCGGCACCGACGGTAAAGCCACCATAGCTTTCTTTAATGCCGATGGCCCGGGCGATTATAAAGTGATCGTAGAGGGCATTGATGCCGACGGACAGTTGGGCAGGCAGGTGTTACGCTATAAAGTAAGTGGTGGTGCGGGGATAGCGTCGTCAACCTCAACCCCGATGGCTAAGGCCGCGGCGGGTGCCCCGGTAATGATCGCTACCGCCCTGGATACCATGCGCCAAAAATTACCGATAGAAAAAGTGTACCTGCATACAGATAGGCCATACTATAATATCGGCGACACGCTGTGGTTCAAAGGCTACCTTACTGATGCTGAAGGTCGTCCGTCAAAACAGAGCGGTATGCTTTATGTAGAACTGGATAATGATAGTACCGAAGCCGTTCGCCGCGTAAGTTTAAGAGTAAAGGATGGCATGGCCACCGGACAGATCCCATTGCTGACGAACATTTTCAGGGAAGGCGGTTACACGCTGCGCGCCTACACCAACTGGATGCAAAACTTTGGTCAGGACCTGATCTACAGCCAGCGCTTTTATCTGGGCGTACCGGCTACAGATGCCTGGCTGGTGAAGTCGAGCGCGGGTATCAAGCGCGAGGGCGATAAGGACAGGTTAGACGTGGAACTAAAACTTAACCGCGCCAATAACAAGCTATCACCTTTGGCCATGAAAAAGGTAGAGGTGAAGATATACGAAGGCGACCGTTACTTGTACCGGGAAGAAATGCAGACCGGCGTGGACGGCAGCCTGAAACTTGGCAAGGCCCTAAAAGATAAGCTGGACGGCCGCATTTTACGCGTACAGATCAAAAGCCTTGAAGCTGATGATAAAGAAAAGACCGTGCAAGTACCGCTCCGCATTAACCGCAGCCAAAAGACCGACCTGCAATTCCTGCCCGAAGGTGGCCATCTGGTGGCGGGGTTAAAGTCGGTAGTGGCGTTTAAAGCCATTGGCGAGGACGGGAAGAGCACGCCTGTGATCGGTCAGGTCACCGATAGCAAGGGTAACAAGGTAGCCGACTTTACCACCCTGAACAAGGGCATGGGCCGTTTTGACATTACCCCGGTAGCAGGGGAGACCTATATGGCCAAGATTATGCAGCCCGCCGGTATCGCACAAACTTATAAATTACCCAAGGTGAACGCGGCCGGTACGGTATTACATATCGATAACGAGGAGAGTACCGATATGGTAAAGATCAGCATTGCGGCAAGCGCGGGAGTGGCCGCAAACCCTGCTTTACCTGCTGATAGTGGGTATAACCTTATCGGGACATCGTCAGGTGGCAGGATAATTTATTCGGGCAAGGCCGAGTTGAATGGCGCGGCTGTGATGGTAAAGAAACAAGACCTGCCTGCAGGGATCACCCGCTTTAGCTTGCTGAAAGGCAAGACCGTGCTGAACGAGCGAGCGGTATACATCGAAAATAAAGATCAGCTCAATATCAAAATAGCCACCAATAAGACGGCTTACGCTAAACGCGACAGCGTTGCCCTGGAGGTGACCGTTACCGATAAAACAGGCGTGCCGGTGCAAGGCAACTTCTCGCTGGCTGTTACCGATAATACCCAGGTTAGGCCGGATAGTATCCTGAATAATGGTATTGCCACCCGACTGTTGCTGAGCGCAGGTTTGAAAGGCCATATCGAGGATCCGGGCTATTATCTGGACCGCAAAAACAGGGTGGCTTTAGATAACCTGCTGCTCACCCAGGGATGGACAGGCTATGATTGGAAAGATATCTTCGCTCAGCAAGCGCCTAAATACAAAGCCGAAAAGGACTTTGTGATCGCCGGTAAAGTGGTCAACCTGAGTAATAAGCCGGTGCCCAATAGCGAGGTGATGCTGTCATCGCAAAAGCCAAACTTTTTAAAGACCACGCAAACAGATGCAAACGGGCGCTATGTGTTTAACAAATTGCCGCTGACAGATTCGGGTTCGTTCTTTTTGCAGGCCAATGGTAAAAATGGTAAGGCAAGGTCTTTCGGTGGTATCACCGTCGAGAAGTTTGTACCGCTACCTGTCCCCGAAACTTTTAGGGATCCGGTATTGCCGTGGAATGTGAATAGCGATACTGTTCAGTTAAATTACGTAAAGCGCGTAGGTCAGCAAAAAGATGCCAATGTGCAGGGGCTGGGTACTATGCTTAGGGAGGTGAACATCAAAAATGGTAAGGTCATCAAAAACTCAGCCAACAGGGCAGGGCCTGGCCGGTCAGATCTTTCTTTTGACGAAGCCGATATCAAAGCATCATCTGTACTTAACCTGTGGGAGTTGATGCGCCAAAAATTACCGGGATTGAAGGTGGTGGAATATCACAACATGCCAACCTTAAAGCTGAACAACTTTTTAGTAGTAATAGATATCGACGGTGGTGGCCTGCCGCTACAATTGGCCAGCCCGCCTACTGTCGACGACCTGATCGCTGAATTAAGTATGTACCAGATAGCCACCTTTGCGGGTATGGAGGTGCTGTACAGCAGGCAGTTTATGGCCAAGTATGCCTTTAACGGAAATGTTGGCCCCTATAAAGGCACCGAAATATTGGAGTCGGAGCAAAAGGTGATCGGTTCTTTACCCTGGGATGAACCAACTGATGCATGGCGTTACGGCGGTCCATTCTATGCCGGAGCCAGTACTACACGCCCCGGTTATTTGGAGGCAAGGGCTAATGTACTTACCAACGCCGCTGTAGACATAGCGGTTATTGTGATCACCACCAAAGGTGGCACAGGCTGGCAGCGCGGTGATGCCCCAGCCAATGTAACTTACCGCCCGTTGCCGGTAATGCAGGCGCAGCGATTTTATAGTCCACGTTATAAGGTGGATGCAAAAGATGCAGGCATACCCGATTATCGCGCTACCGTACACTGGGACCCTAATGTGGTTACCGACGTTAATGGCAAAGCAAAACTATCGTTCTTTACTTCAGATCTGCCTAAGGATTATACCATCAACTTTCAGGGGATGACCCCTAACGGCGAGTTGGGTAGCATGGTGAAAAAGATGGGTGCCGGCGATAAGAACCCGCCGGTTGCAGTTGGGGAAGCCCCGCCGGCAGCAAAGCCTGTTATTGATGGTTCGCCCTCACCCGGGCCGTCGGCTCCGGTGACTACTAATAACGATGCCGAACAGATCAAGCCCGATCCCGGCACCATGTCGCCGGTGGCAACGGCCATTGATGACCTGCAAAAGAAGTTACCGATGGAGAAAGTATATGTGCATACCGATAAAGCCTACTATAACCTTGGCGATACGCTATGGTTCAAGGCTTACATAAAGGATGGCGAGAACCGCCCGTCTAAACAAAGCGGCCTGCTTTACGTGGAAATGGATGATGATAGTACCGAGGCTGTTAGGCGTATGGCTATCCCCGTAAAAGATGGCGTTGCCTGGGGCGAGATGAAACTCTCGCCTAAGATATTTCAGGAGGGCGGGCACACCCTTAGGGCTTATACAAATTGGATGCAAAATTTTGGCGATGACAAGTTCTTTCGCCAACGTTTTTATATAGGCATGCCTGTGCGGACAGCCTGGCTGGTAAAGTCAGAAGCAGGTATTAAAAAAGTTGAAGACAAGAACCAACTTGAAGTGGATATCAGACTGACCTATGGCGATAAGCGCCCCATTGCGCTAAAAGACCTGGAGGTGAAGATATACGAAGGCAAATACTACCTGCATAGAGAAAAATTACGTACCGGGGTTGATGGCAGCCTTAAACTGAACCATATTTTAAAGGACAAGGTAGACGGCGGCAACCTGCGCGTGCAGTTGACCAGCCTTAACGAAGCCGATAAAGGCAAACGCCTGCAAGTGCCGCTTACTATTAAACGAGCAGGCAAGACCGACCTGCAGTTTTTACCCGAAGGCGGGCAGTTGGTAGCAGGCTTAAAGTCGACCGTGGGTTTTAAGGCTTTGAGCGAGGACGGCAGGGGGATGGATCTGAGTGCCGATATTTTTGACAGTAAGGGCACCAAAGTTACATCCATCAGCAGCCTGTACAATGGTATGGGGACTTTTGAGCTGACATCCCTTGCAAATGAGGTTTACACCGCCCGCGTTACCAAACCGCTGGTTGCCGAAAAGGAATTTAAACTGCCGGCTGTAAAAGCTGTGGGGACTGTACTGCATATCAGCAATCCCGAGCAGAGCGGTGCCATTGAGGTCAATATAGCCGGGTTGACCGGTGTACAAGGGACCGAACCATTTTACCTGATAGCTACATCAGGGGGCAAGGTACGTTACTCGCAAACCATCGATGAGCAGAACAGCGTTTTAAAGGTATCCAAACAATTGTTCCCTACTGGGGTGGCCAGGTTCACGCTGATGAAAGGCCGCCAGCCATTGAACGATAGGATGGTTTTTGTTGATCACCGCGAGCGTTTAAGCTTTAGCATAGCATCTAACAAAAAGCGCTATAATAAACGCGATAGCGTGGCGCTGGATATTGTGGTGAAAGATCCGACAGGTATGCCGTTAAAAGGCAATTTCTCGTTAGCGGTTACCGATAACTCTATGGTGAGGCCCGATACCGTGGGCAATAACAACATCGGGACAAGTTTGCTGCTGGGTTCAGAATTGAAAGGCTTTGTAGAGCAGCCGGGTTACTATATTAATCGCACCGACAAAAATGCCTGGCAGGCTTTAGATAACCTTTTGCTGACCCAGGGCTGGAATAGCTACGATTGGGGCGATGCCTTTAAACCTGAGAAAAAGCCAAAGTACGCCGCCGAGAAAGAATTCGCCGTAGCGGGCCAGGTGCTTGGTTTAACCGGTAAGCCCGTGCCCAATAGTTCGGTACTGATATCATCTACCAAAAGTAATTTTGCAGCAACCACCTTTACCGATGCCGAAGGCCGTTTCAGGGAAACCAAAGTTCCGCGCTTAGATTCGGGCGCTTTCTTTATACAGGCGCAAAATGCCAAAGGTAAAGAGTTGACCTTTGGTGAAGTGGTGGTGGATAAGGTGATATTCCCAAAAGTGCCCGAATCGCATCGCAATACGGTAATGCCCTGGTACGTAAACTCGGATACGGCACAGCTGAACCTGGTAAGGCGTTTGGCGCAAAAGGCTGATATGTCTAACATAAAGGGAGTTGGGACGATGCTAAGGAATGTGGAGATAAAAAAAGCTAAAGTAATAAAAGGTTCTTTGAATCCATATCGCGGGGCTGATCTGGCTTTTGACGAGGCAGACATCCTTGAGTCAGAGGCTACATCGCTGTGGCAATTATTAAAGCAAAAAATGCCAAGCCTGCAGATCGTGGGTGTGATCATGTTGGATCAATATCATGGGGTGCCGGTGCTTAAATACAATCACTATCTTATAAACGGGGGCAGCCCGGCAACCTTTCATCCCACATCGTTTGCCATATCGGGCGATGTGCCGGTGCCTGACAAAAGGATAGGCACGTCGTCTGCTAAGGACTTACGTATGGATGGCAGTCAATTGATCTTATGGCTGCCGGAAGTTACCAAGGAAGCCGTGCTACAGGCAATGATGGAGATACAGATACCGATGTTAAAAGGTATGGAGATAGCGTACAGCACCGATTACGTCACTCAAAACCGTAATTATTATTTTGCATCTATCGAACTGACTTCCAAGGGCGGCGTTGGCTGGTTCAGAGAGCGCCAGCCTAACGTGGCTTACTATCGTCCGCTGCCCCGATTTGTACCACGGGAATTTTACAGCCCAAGGTATAAATTGAATGCTCCGATCAAAGGCGAGCCTGATTATCGGTCTACCTTATACTGGGAGCCTAACCTGATCACTGATGTGAATGGAAAAGCACGGGTGTCATTTTTTACGTCGGATCTGCCAACTAATTATACCATTAACATACAAGGTACCAGCGGCGATGGCTACATAGGTGGCGCGGTATTGAAATTGCCCGACTTATTAAAACAGTTGTAATTAAAAGGAGAGGAACGTTACATAATTGGGTTGATGTTAATTACATTAACCGTACATAATTAATATATTTAGCATCTTCAAAACCAATTATATAACCTAAGCATGTTTATCAAATGCCCCGATCAATCTCGTTAACACACCTCGTGGTGGTCGTAATGACCACTTTCGCGTCATTAGGGTCTTCGGTCAAGGCCGCAGGGAACTACCAAACTCAGACTTTAAACGATACCCTTCAAAAAATAAAGGCGGGTTTAGACACCATGCGCAAGCATTTGCCGGTAGAGAAAGTCTATCTGCATACCAATAAGCCCAATTATAGTTTAGGCGATACGCTTTGGTTCAAAGGCTATGTGACAGATGCTAATGGCAGGCCATCAAAACTAAGTGGCCTTCTTTATGTAGAGTTGAACGATGATAGTACCGAAGCCGTAAGGCGTATCAGTTTACCTATAAAGGAGGGTGCGGTACGCGGGCAGATACCACTTACCCGGGTAATATTTCACGAGGGAGCATACACACTGCGTGCATACACCAATTGGCAGCAAAACTTGGGCGATAGCTACTTTTTTAGCCGGCGTTTTTATTTGGCCGTGCCCGCTGCTTCGGCTTGGTTAGTTAAGTCGGTGGCCAACATAAATAAGATAGATGGCCGTGAACAGTTGAATGTGGAACTGAAACTAAGCGATAGCGACCGCAAACCTTTAGCGCTGAAAGATGTGGAGGTTAAGCTGTATGAGGGTAGGTTTTATCTGCTTAAAGAGGTGATGCGTACCGGCGTAGATGGCAGTATTAAGTTGAGGAAAAAATTGCGTGACAGTGTGGATATCAGCTATCTGCGCGTACAGGTAACCAGTTTGGACAAAAAGGATAAGAATAAGCGTATCCAGATCCCCCTTAACGTTGCCCGCGAGCGCAAAATAGACCTGCAATTTTTGCCCGAGGGTGGTAATTTGGTAGCCGGCCTAATATCCAAAGTAGGCTTTAAAGCTATAGGCGAGGACGGCCACGGGGTGAATATCAGCGGGGATATATTGGATAGTAGGGGCCAAAAGGTGGCAACATTTGCCAGCGGATACAAAGGTATGGGCAATTTTATGTTCGCGCCGGTGGCAGGGGAGCGTTATACTGCAACTATCAACAAGCAAAATATCAGCACCAAAACCTTTAACCTTCCCGCTGTGCAACAAGTTGGAACAGTGATGCAGGTAGACGCGGTTAGCGATACTGCCAATATTAGCATCAATTTGCAAGGCATAAAAAATTTTACTGCCGATGGTACTTGTTACCTTATTGGTAGCAGTGCCGGTAAAGTGCAGTATGCCCAAGCTATTGATGGTAATGAAAGTAGCTTTGTATTGCCTAAAACACTCTTAGCGACGGGAGTGGTCAGGTTTACATTATTAAAAGGGAGCAGGCCGCTGAATGATCGTGTGGTGTTCATTGATCATTGGGATAGGGCATTCATAAATGTAAAACCCCATAAAAGTATTTACGGGAGGCGGGATAGCGTCGCGTTGGAGATCAGCGTTAAAGATCGGATCGGCATGCCGCTTAAAGGGAACTTTTCAGTGTCTGTTACCGACGATTCGCAGGTAAAGGCCGATGTGGGTGGTAATTTCAATATCGCGGCAAGTTTATTATTAAAGGCAGGATTAAAAGGGACAATAGAAGAACCCGGCTATTATTTTAAGAGGAAGGACCAGGCAAGCTTACAAGCCTTGGATAACCTGATGCTCACCCAAGGCTGGGTCGGGTATGACTGGAAAGACGTTTTTGGCGCGCCATCTACACCAAAATTTGTTTTGGAAAAGGATCTGAAGATCACTGGTAAGGTGGTTGATGCTTGGAACAAACCCATGCCTAACGCCCCGGTGATGATATCATCGCAAAAGCCAACTTTTGTGACCACCACCATGGCCGATGCCGACGGAAAATTCACCTTTAGTGGTTTGCCGGCGATAGATTCGGGTTCGTTCTTTTTGCAGGCCAACAACAAAAATGGAAAGCACATTAAGTTTGGCGGGTTGATCGTAAATAAATTTAGGGCGCCCGATGTGCCCGATACCCAGAATGATGTTGTGACGCCCCGGTACGTTAATAGCAACGATGAGCAGCTAAATTATGTAGCCCGGATAGCGCAACGGGCCAATGCAGACAATACGGATGATGTGATCACCGCGGGGACACTGTTAAGAAATGTGACCGTTAATAATGTAAAACCTATAAAAGGCTCATGGTACAACATGGGCTCTATAAAACCAACAGCTGCGTTTGATGAAAGAGACATACAGGAGTCGACCGTAACAGACCTTTACCAATTTGCAAAGCAAAAACAACCGGGATTTAAGGTCATTCGTGGAAGGGATGGCCTGGCCAAAAGCGTTATTGACGGACGGACCCCGACAAGGTTCGGTTTTGTTGTAGACGGACCCAATTTTTTGCCGATGATCATTACCGATCCAACCTCGGTAGATGAGTTGATAGATGAATTGAAAAATTTTAAAATGGCTACTTTCAGCGGGGCCGAGATCTATCCTTGGATCGAAGAATTAAAGTCTCCGGGGATAGCCCTTATCTCTAAAAGCGATGCCGGCTGGTTCCGGAATAATACTACCGGCACCGCTAAATACCGCCCGTTGCCGCTGATGTATCCGCAGCAGTTCTACAGCCCCCGGTACAAAGCGGGCGAGCCGATCGTAGGCCTGCCCGACTACCGTTCAACCATTTACTGGGCGCCCGATGTTTATACCGATTTTAACGGCATAGCTACGGTGTCGTTCTGTACGTCGGACCTGCCGGCTAATTACACCATCAATATACAAGGCAATACGCCGGACGGTGAATTGGGTAGCGCGGTTTTAAAATTGCAGGAGGCGGTAAAAACTGTTGTTAAATGATGTTTTAAATTTTACTGAATTGAAATTAAGTTATTTAGCGGATATATTTAAACTGATATGTTTTTGTTTGATAGTGTTGAAAATGTCGCTTTTCGACGCCGGGCAAGCTATTGCTGCTCCGCGATATCAAACTGTTACCGACTCACTTAAACAGATACGATCCAAGTTCGATGATCAGCGCAAGCGCCTGCCGATCGAGAAGGTTTACCTGCATACCGATAAGCCTTATTACAATATCGGCGATACGTTGTGGCTAAAAGCTTACGTTACTGACGGAGCCAAACACGCGTCAAAGTACAGCGGCCTGCTTTACATAGAACTGAATGATGACAGTACCGAGACCGTCAGGCAGATCAGTATCCCGATCAAAGAGGGTTTGGGCATGGGGCAGATACCTTTGCCGCGCAAGATCTTTCACGAGGGTGGCTACACGTTAAGGGCTTACACCAACTGGCAGCAGAACTTTGGTGACGGCTTTTTCTTTACCCAGCGTTTGTATTTGGGCGTACCCGCCCGGGCTACCTGGCTGGTAAAGTCGGCGGCGGCGTTAGAACACGTAGGTGACAAGGATAGGTTAGATGTAGATATCAAACTCAATTTGGGCGACCGCAAACCCGTATCCCTCAGCGATGTGGAAGTGAAGATCTATGAAGGCCGCTATTATTTATTTAAAGAAAATTTGCGTACGGGAATAGATGGTAGCCTGGTATTTAGTAAATTATTAAAAGATAAGGTAGATGGTCGCAACCTCAGCATCCAGATAAGCAGCAGGGATAAAGCCTTCCCTAATAAAGTGATCAAGATCCCGCTTGTGATCAACCGCGATGCTAAGATAGACCTGCAGTTTATGCCCGAAGGCGGCAAACTGGTAGCCGGCATACCATCGGTAGTAGGGTTTAAAGCGTTAGGAGAGGACGGGAATAGCATCGACATCAAAGCCTCGATAATTGACAGTAAAGGCACAAAAGTTGCCGATATCGTCAGCTTTTATAAAGGTATGGGTTCTTTCACCATTACACCCGAAGGAGGGCAGACCTACATGGTCAAACTGATCGGTGGCAGATCTAATAATAAAACCTACAATTTGCCTGCAGTAAATCTTATAGGTATGGCGATGCATGTGGATGCGCCCGAAGGCCCCGATGCCATTAAAGTTAATATCAAAGGTTCAAACAATACGATCGGCGAATACTACCTGACCGGTCTGTCGGCCGGGAGGATCTGCTATGCCGAGAAAGTTGATCTGAACAACAAAGAGATCAGCATTGATAAAATGACCTTCCCGACGGGGATCACCCGTTTAACATTGTTCAACGGGATGCCGCCCGTGGCAGAGCGGCTGATCTATATCGACCATAAAGATCGCCTGGACATCCGTATTACGCCTAATAAAACTACCTATCAAAAGCGTGATAGCGTTAGCCTGGATATCGAAGTAAAGGATAGTGGCGGTATCCCGGTGCAAGGTAGTTTCTCGTTAGCGGTAACGGACAATACACAAGTTAAGCCCGATACGATGGGCAATTTTAATATCACTACCAATTTGTTACTACGGTCTGAATTGAAAGGTAATATCGAAACACCCGGTTATTACGTAGACCGCAAAGACCCTAAAGCATGGCAAGCATTGAACAACCTGCTGCTCACCCAAGGCTGGACCAATTACAATTGGGCCGATGTTTTTACCCCTACCACCCAACCAAAATTTGCGATGGAAAAAGACCTTTCTATTACCGGTACATTAGTTAACGTGCTTAATAAGCCTGTTGCCGATGCACTGGTCATATTATCATCGCAAAAGCCGCAATATACCGCTACAGCGTTCACCGATACGGCTGGCCGTTATTCGTTCAAGAACTTACCGCAGACAGATTCGGCAGCTTTCTTTTTGCAGGGGAATACCAAGAGTGGAAAGAATATGAGTTTTGGGGCTGTCAATGTAAACAGGGTAGAGCTGCCATCTGTGCCCGTAATGTACCGGAACCCGATCATGCCCTGGTTCGTTAACAGTGATACCACCCAGTTGAACCTGGTAAAACGCTTATCGCAAAAGGCCAATTTTACCGACATGGATGGCGAAGGTACTATGCTACGTAACGTAAATATCAGAACGGCCAAGGCGATCAAAAATTCCCAAAACCCTTATGGGCCGGGCATGTCTGATATGTCCTTTGATGAACAGGATGTCAAAGAGTCGGCCGTGATGAATTTGTGGCAATTACTACGGCAAAAAATGCCGGGGTTGATCTGTTATGGCTACCGGTTCATCGATCAGTCAGGTAGACGCATACCTTTGTTAAGATGGGGCAATTTTTACATCAACGGAGCGCCCCCAACAGCCATTATCCCCCCCGGGTTTGATCTTAATATCGACGGAAACGTGCTAAGCACACAGGCCGGAGAATCTGACTCAGAATTGTTAAAGTCTGTACCGGCAGCAGTGATCAAAGGCATCGAGGTCATTTACAGCACCAAGTTTACTAACCGTTCGGTGCAGGTAGGTGGCGGTTTAGCCAAACCGGGCTATCGCGATTATCAGTATGCCAAAATAGAGATCACCACGAATAACGGTGTAGGCTGGTACAGAAAGAATTCTCCGGGCAGGGCGGTCTATCGCCCATTGCCGGTAATGCATCCAAAAGAATTCTATCGCCCCAAATATACGGCTAAGGGCTCGGTATCAGAGCCCGACTACCGCTCAACGATCCATTGGGAACCGCAGATCTATACCGACTTTAACGGCAAAGCCCGCGTTACATTTTACACATCCGACCTGCCAAACAATTACACCATCGACATACAAGGGATGACCCCCGAAGGGGAGTTAGGCAGTGCGGTCTTAAAATTCCCCGAGGTTAAACCCGAATTAAGAACGCCGTAGTTAAATGATAGCGGTATATTTATAGCACAACACAAACCATTTATCGACCCTTATGCCAAAACCTGAACTCAGATCTTTGATATACCGTTTGATATTTTTGGTTATTACGATGGTTTTTGCTGGGATATCCGGTCGGGCCGAAGTAGCTATTGTTCAGCAAGGTCAGACGGTTACTGATTCACTCAAACTGATACGATCGCGGCTGGATACGATGCGCAAGCGTGTCCCTATAGAGAAAGTTTACCTGCACATCGATAAGTCACACTACAATTTGAGCGATACGCTTTGGTTTAAAGCTTATGTTACCAATGCCGATAACAGCCCAACTAAGCAAAGCGGCCTGCTCTATGTTGAATTGATAGATGACAGTACCGATGTGGTAAGACGTGTGAGCTTGCCGATAAAGTTTGGTACGTGCGATGGAAACATCTCCCTAAACCCCAAGGTTTTTCACGATGGCGCCTACACACTCAGAGCCTATACCAATTGGATGCGGAACTTTGGTGATGATCAGTTCTTTGATCAGCGGTTCTATCTGGGTTCGTCGCCCCAAAAGGCTTGGTTGGTGAATGCTAAAGCTGCGTTAACTAAAGTAGACGGGAGCGACCGCCTGGATGTGGACGTGAAATTGAACAACCCCGACAGGTCTGCTGTTACCCTGCGCGATGTTAAGGTGAAATTATACAGCGGTAATAAGTTGATCTTGGAGGACGATATCCGCACCGGTATCAACGGCAGCCTAAGAGTGACCAAAGACCTAAAAAAGGTTACGGACCGCAAGAACCTGATGTTGCAGGTGCTGACGCGTAATAAAAGTAAGCTGGTACAGATCCCTGTATTTGTTGATAGCGTTAAACAGATAGATCTGCAATTTATGCCCGAAGGCGGCAATTTGGTAGCGGGGCAAACATCGGTACTTGGTTTTAAAGCCATAACAGATGCCGGCAAGGGGATACAAGTGAACGGTGCCATTTACGATAGTAAGAATATTAAGGTTACAGACATCGCCAGTTTATACAGAGGCATTGGCGAAGTGTCCTTTACACCGTTACCGGGCGAGCGCTACGTAGCCAGACTCTCCACGCCGGGAATAGTTGCCAAAGAATATCAGATCCCAGCGGCTATGCCTGCCGGTACATTGCTGCAGATCGATAACGTGACCGATACTGATAGCTTAAAAGTGAGTGTTCGCGGCATTGAAAATAACGGGCTGGCCCCATCTTATACAGTTCTTGGCACAGCGCGTGGAAGGCTCTATTTTACCCGGCAAATTCCAGCGGTAAACAGGTCTTTCGCCATAAGCAAGCGGGAATTTCCAACGGGGGTTACGGCTATCACACTAATGAGGGGCAATATCCCCCTGAACGAGCGGCTGGTATTTATAGACCATCAGGACCGGCTGAATATCCGGGTGACCAGCGATAAGATCGCCTACGGTAAACGCGAATTGGTCAACTTAGAAATAGCGGTGACCGACCAGGCGGGGGTACCGGCGCAAGCGGATCTTTCTTTAGCGGTGACCGACCTTGGCCAGGTAAGGGCTGATACTTTGGGCAACAATAACATTGCTACCTCGCTATTGCTTAAGTCGCAATTAAAAGGCGATATCGAAACTCCAGGTCAATACTTTGCTAATAACAACGTTAAAACCAGGCGGGCCTTAGATAATTTAATGCTTACGCAGGGCTGGTCGGCGTACGGGATCAGGGCCGCGTTAAGAGGCTTCCCAACGCGGTATCGTGCCGAAGGTCCGTACGAGATAGAAGGCACTATAGCAGATCAATATTATAAACCGATACCCAATGTCCCGGTCTTTATATCATCTAAAATACCACCGCTGATCGCTAAAACAATGGCCGATTCTACCGGCAAATTCATTTTTAAAGGTTTGGTGCCAAACGATACCACTTCTTATTTTATACAGGCCCGGCGCAATAATAATAAAGAACTTAGGGAAGGAAGGGTATTAGTGAACAACAATTGGCCCCTGGTGGTGCCCAACACCAAAGCGAATGTACTTGTCCCCTGGTACGTAAACAGCGATGAACTTTCTTTAAGACAAGCCAAGCTGAGCTATACGCCTGCATTTGACGACGACGTAGAGGCTGAAGGTACTTTGCTGCGGAATGTAAACATCGGCGCAAAGAAGTTTATCAAGGGCTCAAGGAACCCGTTCGGCGAAGGCCGCTCAGATCTTGCTTACGACGAGGCTGATCTGCGTGAGTCGGGCACTACCAATATTTGGCAATTTTTGAAGCAAAAGCTGCCGGGAATATATGAGACGGTGGTATCGATATTTGTGCCCGAGAATCCTATCCCTTATCAATATCCCAGAATGAACGTGCTTAAATTGGGTCAGCATTACGTTGCCCAAGGTGATCTGGCGTTGAATGGTGTCGCGATATCAGTTAGTAAATACATGCTAATGAATATGACCATACAGGATCTTGCAGGGATAGAAGTTAGCTACAGTAAAAAATACACCAACTCTACTACCTTGCATTTACGGAGACCGCCGACCTACAATATTGCCCGGATAGATATCACTACAAAAGTGCAAATTGAGTTGGGGCGACGCCCCGACAATATTAAATATAGCGTGGCCATCTTTCGCCCTATGCCGGTAATGTACGGACAACAGTTCTATAGCCCGAAGTACACATCAAAAAACAATGATGCTATACCCGACTACCGCTCCACGATATTTTGGGAACCCAACCTACGCACAAATTTTAATGGTCGTGCCAAGGTGTCGTTTTACACTTCAGATCTTCCTCAAAATTATGGTGTCAACATTCAAGGCCTGTCGGCCGAAGGCGAATTGGGTAGCGCAGTGATCAAGATGCCGAACAAATAAATTATCGCTATATTTATAAAACCAACAAACCTAAAACCCGCATGCCAAAACCAACACCTATACCGCTACGCCTTATCACACTGTTAATGCTTGTGCTTATACCTGTATTTTGCAGAGCGGCAAGTATTAGTTTGGTATTCCAAGACAGAACGACCGACTCTATCAAATACGTTCAGTCGCGTTTGGATACTATGCGCAAGCGTTTGCCTATCGAGAAAGTTTACCTGCACACCGATAAAGCCTACTACAACATCGGCGACACACTCTGGTTCAAAGCCTATGTTACCGATGCGGGCAACCGTGCATCCAAACACAGTGCCTTACTTTATGTAGAGATGTATGATGACAGCGCCGACGTAATGCGCCGCATCAGCATCCCCATCAAAGAAGGTTTGGGCATGGCCCAGATACCCTTGCCGAGAAAAGTATTTAAAGAGGGCGGCTACACTTTACGGGCCTATACCAATTGGATGAACAACTTTGGCAGCGACTACTTTTTTACCCACCGCTTCTATTTGGGTATGCCTACGCAAGCTACTTGGTTGGTTAAGTCGACAGCGGCGATCGAACACGTGGGCGAGAAGGACAGGCTGGATGTGAACGTCAGGCTGCATTTGGGTGACCGGAAACCCGTATCGCTCAGTAATGTAGAAGTAAAGATCTACGAAGGCCGCTATTACCTGTTCAAAGAAGAGATGCGGACGGGCATAGACGGCAGCCTTAACTTTAGTAAACTATTAAAGAACAAAGTAGACGGCCGCGATCTGAACATCCAGATCACCAGTCTGGAGAAAGCTTTCCCTAATAAAGTCATCCGTATCCCGCTCAGCATTAACCGCGATGCCAAGATAGACCTTCAATTTTTACCCGAAGGCGGTAAACTGGTCGCGGGTAGCCCGTCGGTAATTGGCTTTAAAGCCATAGGTGAGGATGGCAAGGGGATCGATGTAAAAGCCACCATTCAGGATAGTAAAGGCAACAAGGTGGCAGAGATCAACAGTTTTTATAATGGTATGGGGTCCTTTAAATTCACCCCCGAAGCCGGGCAGAGTTACGTGGCCAAGATCAGCGGCGGAAGGTCCAATAACAAAACATACAGTTTGCCAGCAGTTAACGCCACGGGAACAGTGCTGCATATAGATAACCCCGAGCAAGATGGTGACATTAAAGTCAACGTAAAAGCAAGCGTCAACATCAGCGCGGATAGCAGCTATCATTTGCAAGGCATGATGAACGGACGGATCTATTACACCGAAAAGATCGGGAATAAAAGCAGTGACCTCGCCATCAGCAAAATGACCTTCCCATCAGGTATCGCAAGGTTTACTTTATTTAAAGGAATTATTCCGATAGCCGAGCGTATGGTGTTTGTTGACCATAAAGACCGATTGGACATTCGTGTAACACCCAACAAAACAAGTTATCAAAAGCGCGATAGCGTGAGTTTGGATATCGAGGTAAAAGACGCGACAGGCATCCCCGTACAAGGGAGCTTCTCGTTATCAGTTACAGATAACACCCAGGTAAAACCTGATACGATGGGCAACTTCGGTATCGCCACGCAATTGTTGTTAAAGTCGGGGTTAAAAGGGGATATCGAAACACCCGGCTATTACCTCCACCGCAAGGATGCCAAAGCTTGGCAGGCACTGGACAATTTAATGCTGACCCAGGGGTGGACGGCGTATGATTGGAAGGACGTTTTCGCACCTGCCACTAAGCCTAAGTTTGTAGTAGAGAAAGACCTTTCGGTAACGGGTACTGTGGTTAACGTGATGAACAAACCGGTACCAGATGTGTCGGTTCTGATATCTTCTCAAAAGCCGCAATTTACGGCTATCGCTTTTACGGATAAGGATGGCCGGTATTTGTTCAAGAACCTGCCGCAAACCGATTCCGGTTCATTCTTTTTACAGGGCAATAATAAAAAGGGCAAAATGATAGCTTTCGGGGATATCACGGTCGATAAGATCAATATCCCCAATGTGCCCGAGATGTATCGCACCCCTATCATGCCCTGGTTCGTTAACAGCGATACTTCACAACTGGACTACATTAAACGCGTAGCGCAAAAGGCTGCTATTTTAGCAGACCCGGTAGGTGAGGGTACGATGTTGAAAAACGTAACCATCAGCAAAGCGCGGATAATACCGGGCGGAGAATTGAACGGCCGTACCGACCTGGGTTTTGATGAAGCCGAGATCAAGGAGTCGACCACGCAGACCCTTTATCAATTATTAAAACAAAAGATACCGGGATTCAGGATCAGGCAGGACTGGGCAAATCATAAAGGAGCGGCTACGATAAGGATGGATGGTTACAGGATGATAGGCGGTGTAAGAGAATACAGCGAGCATTTTATAGATTTTTTAGTTATAGACGGTCTTGAACGCGATTTTCGTGGTCCGGACCCGTATTCTGTTGAACAATTTAAAGAGAATCTAAGTAACGTTATCGTCCCCGGGCTGAAAACCCTTGAAGTGGTCTGGAGCCCCGAATTTGTTCCGGCAAAGTACAACAAACTCAAGCTTTTGTCCTATTATTTCGGCATGGTATTTATTAATACCCGGTCTGGCGGAGTATACGTTAAATCTAAGAATGGCACAACCACCTATCGGCCTTTACCGGTAATGCAACCCAAGCAGTTTTATAGTCCAAAATATATTGCTAACACCGCTACGCCAATTCCCGATTACCGCTCCACCATCCATTGGGAACCCCAACTGTACACCAATGTTAATGGCAAAGCCAAAATATGGTTCTACACATCCGATCTACCTAAGGACTATACCATCAACATACAGGGTATGGGGAAGGAAGGCGAATTGGGTGGCGCAGTGATCAAACTTGGTCAAGGTGCAAAACCGCTGATAGCCGGCAGTAATTAGCGCATTAATTTTGCAATTATTTAAAAACTATTTAATTAAGTTAAGAAATTTTAAACAGATCACAACAAAATTTTGTTTTTGCGTCCATTTGTTACGATCGGGTTTTTACCATGTAGCAAAAAATAAGTATGTTTGGGACGAATGAACAAAACTTTACAACTTAACTAAACAAATGAAGTTATTTATTAAAAAACCTATTAAGCAGCTTATGGCGGCATCGGCCGAGACGGAGCATAGCTTAAAAAGGACCCTGGGTGTTACCTCCCTGATCGCCCTGGGTATCGGTGCCATTATTGGTGCAGGTATTTTTGTGCGTACGGCTGCCGCCGCTGGTCATCACGCTGGTCCGGCTGTTACTATTTCGTTTCTGATCGCTGCTGCAGGTTGCGCGTTGGCAGGTTTATGCTACGCCGAGTTTGCCAGTATGATCCCTATCGCCGGTTCGGCCTACACTTACTCTTACGCCACCATGGGCGAGTTCATTGCCTGGATCATAGGCTGGGACTTAGTGTTGGAGTACGCTTTAGGTGCGGCAACGGTATCAATTGGCTGGGCACAGTATTTTAACGAGTTTTTGGATACGTTCTTCAACGTCCATATACCCTTTCAGTGGTGCCACTCGCCGTTCGAGAAAGCCATTAGCACCACCGGCATGTATGCCGATCAGGTTGGTATACACGGTATCGTAAATCTACCGGCCATTGCTATTGTGTTCTTGCTAACACTATTGCTGATCAAAGGTACTGCAGAGTCGGCTGTTGTAAACAATATCATCGTTATTGTTAAAGTGGCTATCGTGTTAATGATCATAGGCTTAGGCTGGCAGTTCATTAACCCGGCTAACCACACGCCATACATGATACCTGCTGATAAACCACCAGTACACACCAGTACCGGTATCGTTGACTACTCAAGCATGTTCAACCACGGATGGCTGGGTGTATTGCGCGGCGCGTCCGTAGTGTTCTTTGCATTCATCGGTTTCGACGCGGTGTCTACCGCTGCTCAGGAAGCTAAAAACCCTCAGCGTGATATGCCTAAAGGTATCCTGATATCTTTGGCTTTCTGTACTATCTTGTACATCTTGTTCTCGCACGTATTAACTGGTTTAGCGCCTTATACCGACTTTTTGATCAACGGTAAAGAAGCATCTGTAACTTACGCTATCAAAACCTTTATGACCGGTTACGGCTGGTTAGGTAAATTGGTTACCGTAGCTATCCTTGCTGGTTTCTCATCAGTTATCCTGGTGATGTTGATGGGCCAGACCCGTGTATTCTATACCATGAGTAACGACGGTTTGATCCCTAAAGTGTTCTCTGAATTGCACCCTAAGTTCCGTACGCCGTACAAATCTCAGTGGTTGTTCTTCGGTTTCGTATCTATCTTCGCCGGCTTTATCCCTGATTCTGTAGTTGGTGACATGGTGTCTATCGGTACCCTGTTCGCTTTCGTACTGGTATGTCTGGGTATCATGATCCTGCGTAAGACCGATCCTGAGTTAGAACGTCCGTTCCGTACACCTGCTTACATGATCGTTTGTCCGTTGGGCGCACTGATCTGCTTGTGTATGATCGCCAGCGAAGGTTGGGAGAACTGGGCACGCTTGTTCGGCTGGTTAGCTATCGGTTTCATCATTTACTTTGGCTACTCGGTTAAACACTCGCATGTACGCCACGGTAAGGTTGAAAAACCTAACGACCCGATCAACCCTAAATATGTTGAATAGTATCCGCTAAGGATATCGACAATATCGCAACGCCCCGAAGGTTATCTTCGGGGCGTTGTTTGTTTTGGGGAATTTGTCTGAACCCCTACCCAAAGTAAAATCCCCGTGACCATCACTTTTTGCATACTTACAACCTTACTCTAAACGCTATATTTACGCCAACCCTGCAAACCTTTTGCAGCCCGACCAATTATACTACTGCCCGACACCAAACATTAATGAAAGCCGATAAGAACCTGTGGATACTGGTATTGATATGCGTGATCAACTCGTTAGGGTTCGGTATCATTATGCCGCTGCTTTACTCGTACGGCAAAAAGTTTGGCGTTAACGAGCAGACCATTGGTTTGCTAACGGCGGCGTTCTCTATCGCCCAATTTTTTGCTACCCCGGTGATGGGAGCCATGTCTGATAAATTTGGGCGGAAGCCCTTATTGGTCTTTAGTCTAATCGGTACATTGATATCTTTCCTGATGTTCGCCTGGGCGGGGAGTATATTTGTGCTTTTCGCCGCGCGGATACTGGATGGTTTGACGGGCGGCAATGTATCGGTTGCGCAGGCCATGGTGTCGGACACAAGCACATCTAAAGACC
The DNA here is from genome assembly GCF_015222005.1 of Mucilaginibacter myungsuensis. Classification (GTDB taxonomy): domain Bacteria; phylum Bacteroidota; class Bacteroidia; order Sphingobacteriales; family Sphingobacteriaceae; genus Mucilaginibacter; species Mucilaginibacter myungsuensis. The sequence goes on from NZ_JADFFL010000011.1 coordinate 35,539, forward strand.
GTGCTAAAAAGTTCGGTATCCTTAGCTCGGCTTTCGGGGCGGGATTTGTATTGGGCCCTGCGGCTGGTGGCTTGCTGAGTGAACTGGGCGAGCAAGTGCCGTTCTTCTTTGCGGCGGGGATATCGCTGATCGGCACACTGTGTACGATATTTTTCCTCAAGGAAACCCATCCGCCGGATAAGCGCGGGGAAAAAAAGACCAAGTACAAATTCACTTTTATGTCGTTGATCAGTACTTTGAAACGTAATGTGATCGGCACCACTATCTTTATTGGTTTTTTATTGGCGATGGCGCAGTTCACCATGATCACGGGTTTCCAAACATTCAGCGTGGACGTGTTGGAACTTAACAATATTCAGATCGGCCTATTCTTTGCCGCATTTGGAGTTTGCGGTATACTGGCGCAACTGGCTGTGCCATTGATAACTAAGCTGATACCGTCCAAATCCTTGATCTTGCTGATATCAACGGCGCTTTGTTGCGGCTCGATGGTGTTATCGGGCTTTACATCAGTGTTCCTGATGTTCGCGGCTTGCATGTGTGTTTACTCACTCTTCAACGGCTTACGCAACCCTATGCTTAATGCCATTATTGCTGATCATAATGATGCCGCCCGGCAGGGAGAGGTAATGGGCGTCAACCAATCCTATGCTTCAATTGGTCAGACTTTAGGACCGATCACGGCCAGTGCGGTCATTGCCATATCAATTCATTCGCCGTTCTTTTTATCGGGTGTTTATATTTTTATTGCACTTTTGCTTAGCTTTAGGCTTCTGGCTAAAGCTAAAAAAGATAAATAACACCGCCTATGTTCACTTTCGACCCTAAGCAGATCCTGTCCGTCACCATGATTCTGTTCGCCATTATCGATATCCTGGGCACTGTCCCCATTATCGTCGACCTGCGCAGAAGGGTAGGGCATATCGAGTCCGAAAAAGCATCGGTAGCCGTTTTGGTGTTAATGATCATGTTCCTCTTCGTCGGCGAGCAATTGCTGAATATCATCGGTCTGGATATTCCCTCATTCGCTATAGCAGGTTCGCTGGTGATCTTCATCATCGCCATGGAGATGATACTGGGTATCCGCTTTTTTAAGGAGGAAGTATCCAACACAGCCTCCATCGTGCCATTGGCATTCCCGCTGATCGCTGGTGCCGGTACCATGACCACGTTGTTATCCCTTAAATCCCAATACGCCACGCAAAACATCATCGTAGGCATCATCCTGAATACGATGTTCGTTTACCTGGTGTTAAAGAACGTAAAATACCTGGAAAAGCTATTCGGCGAGAATGGCATCGGCATCCTGCGTAAAGCTTTCGGAGTGATCTTATTGGCTATCGCTATTAAGTTGTTCAGGAGTAATACGCATTTGTAGGGCCTGCATGTCAGATCTGAGAATTACGTCGCTTGGCAGATCCCTCCTTGGGGAGGGGCGTGCCGGGAATGAGCGGTGGCAGGGAGGGGTTTAACCGCTTTGCAAATGGCCAACCCCTCCCTGCCAGAACACTTGGCGACCGCACCCCTCCCCAAGGAGGGATTTACTATTCCTATCAATTATTCCCTCCAAAAAATCTTGGATAGTAAGCCAACCCGACCAAAAAATACTGTTGCAAAGCATTAGTACGCCTCACAACCAGCGTGTTGGCGTTTGATGAGGTATAGATGCCTTGCGTTTTGTTCAGGATATCGTTAGCGGTAAACTTCACTTCGTAGTTCTGCTTTTTGCCCATGCGGTAACTCATTTGGGCGTTCCAGATCACAAGGTCGGTGCCGGGCAGGTTGGTGGCGCGGTTATGCGTCATCCGTGCCGAACTGTTTAGGCGGATGCCTTTGGGTAGGTCGGCAACAAACTCCAGGCCGTTGCTGATGGTCATATTCTGATTCGTCCGCGCGTCGCTACCAAATTTCGACTGCCGGATATCCAGCGTAGATAGCAGGTAAATACCTAAATAAGTACTGTAAGTATAACCCAGTTCAGAGTTGGCTGTTAACGATTTTTGCTCGGACGTGACCGGCAGGTTATTTGCAAACAACGGCACACTTCGCGAACTTATCCTGCTATTGAGCGCGTAAGTGATCTGTTTTTTATTGATAACAAAGGCTTTGGTAAAACGCATATCGGCAGCGTGATCGCGGTAGCCGCTTACGTTTACGGGGGTATTGATGTTCACGCCGCGGTTATCGTAATAGTTGCTGTCGGATATGTAATTCTCTATGGACACCGCGTTGATGGCTAACCTGATCGAGGCCGGGTAGGTGTTCTCCTGCTGCCAGCTGGCCGATAGCTCGAAGTTGTGCTGATAGTTAGACCGTAAATTTCGGTTACCCAATTGGAAATAGTACAAACTGCTACTATCAATAAATTGCGCCAGCTGATCTACGTAAGGTATGTCCGAACTTGTTTTGTAGCCAGCTTTAATTTCCCAATTGCGCGCGCCCGTGATCCTGTCGGTGTAGGTTAAGCTGGCCTCGGGTATAAATATTCTTCATGACTTTCATTAACACTAACTGCTCAACCTAAACCCGATAGGACGGAAAGCTTTTGCGAAGCATGGTACATGAGCGCCTGGGCAAAACTTGGAGGGATAGCGGGGCTGGTGGTGCCGATGACACGCCGGGCCGTTCGTTTTCTGATGACCTGACCGCAAAGTTCAAAAAGAAAGGGGCGCCTAAAAGACACTGATCTTAAGTAGGTTTTATATCTTTGTGGCGAGAGGAAACTCTGCTTTATGGTTTCCCGTAATTAATTTGAGAAATATTTTAAAGAGGTGATTTAGAATTTAAATATTTTATTATCTTTGCACCTCTTTTAGAAGGAATATATAGTAATGAAAAAAGACCTGCATCCAAAAAATTATAGATTAGTTGTGTTCAAAGATATGTCTAACGAGTATTCTTTCATCACCAAATCTTGTATCGAAAGCCGCGAAACTGTTAAGTGGGAAGATGGCAACGAGTATCCATTGATCAAGTTAGAGATCTCTCACACTTCTCACCCGTTCTATACAGGTAAGATGAAATTGGTAGATACCGCTGGTCGTATCGACAAATTCCGTACACGTTACAACAAAAAGTAATCAGATACTTTTAAGTATATTTGAAAAGTCTCCCAATAAAATGGGGGACTTTTTTATTTTTGCGCCCATGGCCATCATCCTATTCGACGATAACGCTTATCAAAACTTACTGCCTTTAGTTTATACCCGTCCGGTCGGCGACCTGCGTGTGGGTATCTTAACTATCGCTGAAAAATGGGCCAAGCATTTAAAACAGGGATATAGCTGGCATACCCGCCCGTATCTTCAAGGTAAGTTCCAGATCAATATCACTGATGATAATCTGTTCATTAACGGCGGTGTTTGCCCGGATGATACCTTGCTTGAAGCGATTGACAAGCTAAAAATGGGCGAGGCGCTAAACAATGGCGATCAGCTGATCGCCGCCCGTTTGGATGCTACCGATGCCAAAGGTTTCGACCCGGCGACCAAGTATCTGGCCGCAAGCACTAAGCATTTGCCGGTGATCATCCGCTATCCTGAATATATCTTCAGATATAATGATATAGAGTTACGCAAGGATTTTGCCTTGATGACAAAAGGCCGCAACAGTGCCTCACTTAGCAGTACCAATACGATCATTGGCGATAATTTTTTTGCCGAAGAAGGTGCGCTAAGCGAATGCAATACTTTTAATACCACCAATGGTCCTATCTATTTGGCTGCAGGCAGTGAGATATGGGAGGGGACTAACATTCGTGGTGCGTTTGCTATTCACAGCAACTCACAAGTAAAGATGGGTACCAAGATCTACGGCGCTACGACTATTGGTCCGTATTGCAGGGTAGGTGGCGAGGTGAATAATGCGGTGATCTGGGGTTATAGTAACAAAGGCCACGAAGGTTATCTGGGTAATTCGGTATTGGGTGAGTGGTGTAACCTTGGGGCCGATACGAATAACAGCAACCTGAAAAACAATTACGCCGAGGTGAAGCTGTGGGATTATGCAAGCGGCCACTACCGTAAAACAGGCCTGCAATTTTGTGGCTTGATCATGGGCGACCATAGTAAGAGTGGTATCAACACCATGTTCAACACCGGTACGGTGGTAGGCGTAGGCGCTAACGTTTTCGGCGCAGGTTTCCCGTTGAACCATGTGCCTGATTTTACCTGGGGCGGCGCAGGCGATCTGCAGGAATATCGCATCAGCAAAATGCTGGAAACCACGGCTAAAGTTTTTTCGCGTAGAGAGAACCGTGATTTTAACGAGACCGAACAGGCGATATTGAAAGAGGTGTATGAATTGAGCGCGCCTTTTAGAGAGGCTTGGGTATGAGTTTAATGTGCAGATGCGGGAGTATGCAGATATGCAAATTAGAATATAAAGTAATTAAGTAGATGAGCAGAATCGGTGAGATCAATACCAGATCTGTGAAATCAAGAAAATAATCTGTGAAATCAATAAAAAAATGAGAAAAAAAATTGTAGCCGGTAACTGGAAAATGAACATGGATTATAACGAAGGCCTTTCGTTATTTTCTGAAGTGGTAAACATGGTTAAGGACGAGGTGACCGGCGATCAGACCGCTGTAGTTTGTTCTCCTTTCATTCACCTGCATAGCTTAGTTGCTTTGGCTAAAGGTTATCCTAAAGTTGCTATTGGTGCACAAAACGCACATCAGGCTGAAAGCGGTGCTTACACCGGCGAAACTTCGGCTAAAATGATCAATTCGGTAGGTGCAACTTACGTGATCTTGGGCCACTCAGAGCGTCGTCAGTACTTTGGCGAGGATAATGCTTTGTTGGCTAAAAAGACCGACACAGTATTAGCTAATGGCCTGAAACCGATCTTCTGCATTGGTGAGACCTTGGACGAGCGTAACGGTGGTACCCACTTCGACGTGATCAAGTCACAATTATCAGAGGGTGTTTTCCATTTAGACGAGGCTCATTTTAGCCAATTGGTAATCGCTTACGAACCTGTTTGGGCTATCGGCACAGGTGTTACCGCATCGTCTGACCAGGCGCAAGAGATCCACGCCTTTATCCGTGCCGAGATCGCTGCCAAATATGGTCAGGGTGTTGCTGATGCTACTACCATCCTTTACGGCGGTAGCTGTAACCCTAAAAACGCTGCCGAACTGTTCGCGCAAGCGGATATCGACGGTGGTTTGATCGGTGGCGCGTCGTTAAAATCACGCGATTTTGTAGACATCGTTAAAACGTTTAATTAATTTTTTAGTGAGTAGTTGAATGAGTTGGTTATGTGAGTAGTTCATTTTTTTCTAAAACATAATCAACCCATTCTAACTTTATCAACTACTCACTTAACGCATGCGCTTCCTAAAGGTCATACTACCCCCATTAATAGCTTTCGCGGTATTTGCGATACTGATCAAATATGATCCGTTCCATTTCTCGTTGGATGGTTTGGGCGATATCGGTAATGGCTATTCGTCGGGATTGATCAATTATTACAAGATCTTCGCGCCGTTCCAATTTGTGGTGGCCTTGCTCACACAGTATCTGATCATCTTACCTATTTGGGATGCTATACTTCGCAAGCACCTTATCGCTTTTACAGTTTTTGCATGTATGATGGTGGTTTGTCTGTTGGCAGCCTCTGGGTTATCATATATCATTTGGGATCCGGCTACCGGTAACGATCGGCTGGTAAAGATCACTTTGTTTATGGCCGCCGTGCAAGCCATTTATTGGGCCATCAATTTCTTATCTTTGGCGATATTGGATTGGAAGACGCTCCAGTCAAGTCAGAAGTTAAAAGTCGAAAGTCAAAAGTCTGAAGCAGAAAATGAGAGGTCGGAATAGATTTCCGAAACTTCTGTCTCATATCTCAGATCTAACATCTTATATCTCACGAAATGAATTATTACGAATTACTGTTCACCACTATACCTACTGAGGATTACCAGCAAGATCTGCTGATCAACGCTTTGGGCGAAATAGGTTTTGATACTTTTGAGGAGGTTGAGCTTGGCTTTAAAGCCTATATCCCTGTGGATAATTTTAACGAAGAGGTTTTGCAGGAAGCTATAGCGCCATATAAAGACCTTTTCACTTTTAGTTATGATGTGACCTTGGTGCCGCAAAAGAACTGGAACGAGGTATGGGAAAGTAATTTTGAACCGATGCAGATCCGGGATCAGATATTTGTGAGGGCTACTTTTCACGAGGCTCGTCCGGAATTTCCCTACGAGATCATCATCGACCCTAAAATGGCTTTCGGTACCGGCCATCACGAGACCACTACCATGGTAATGGATCTGATGCTGAACGCCGATCTGAAAGATAAGAACGTATTAGACATGGGCTGTGGAACCGGTATCCTGGCTATCCTGGCATCTAAACTTGGCGCTAAGAGCGTTACCGCTATTGACTATGACCCGGTTTGTTATGACAGCACGATCGAGAACTCGGCCTTAAATCATATCGACAACATCACACCGCTTTGCGGATCTAAAGAGGTTATCCCTAACGATCAGTATCATACCATCCTGGCTAATATTAACCGTAATATTTTACTGGATCAGATACAACGTTACAGCGAAGTATTACTGCCTGATGGCGAGATCTATTTCAGCGGATTTTACGAAACGCCCGATCTAGAGATCATCACCGACGAAGCACGTAAGTACGGACTGAAATACATCAGTCACCTGAAGATGAAAGATTGGGTAGCAGCTAAATTTGTTAAATAAAGATCAGGCCGAGTGTTCTTTCAATAACTCGCGGTATTGATTTAATACCGTGGATCTGGAAATAAAGCCAATAAACTTGCCCGACTGTACTACCGGGAGATTCCAGGTATTAGTTTCGTCAAACTTGCTGATGATCTGCCGCATATCGTCTTCGATATTGATCGTAGCTGGCGCTTGTATCATTACATTACGGATGGCCAAACTTTCGTAAAGGTCCTTTGCGAATAGGTAAGGGCGTACGTCATCCAACCGGATCATCCCCACTAAATTTTCTTCATTATCTACTACCGCAAGGTGGTTACGTTTACCTACGCGTATCAGATCGATAAGGGTGGTAAATGGCGCGTCGATATGTACCGACTGGATATCCTTGTCGATGAGTTCAGATGTATGAAGTAACGTCAACAGGTTTTGATCATGCTCTTTGGTGAAGATCTGTCCTTCATCAGCTAAATGTTTTAGATCTAAAGATACAGGTGCAAACCATTTGGCGATCAGATAAGATATCACCGATACGGTCATCAATGGAATGAACAGATCATACCCAAAGCTCGACTCAGCGATCAGGAAGATCGCTGTCAGCGGTGCGTACATTACCCCGCTCATCACCCCGGCCATACCAACCAATACCATATTGGTAACCGGCACATTGGTAAAACCTAATTGCATCAGTAGGATAGCCAAAAAGTAACCAACCGTTCCGCCTGCAAATAGCGACGGCGCAAAGTTGCCACCGGTGCCACCACTGAATATGGTGATAGACGTAGCAAATACTTTAAACAGGCAAATCAAGCCAAGGAATAGCAGCACGAACCACTCCTGATAATCAAAGTATTTAAGGAAGCTGGCGCTAATTGTATTATTCACTTTACCGTCGGCCAGATCTTTGATCGTTTGATAGCCTTCGCCGAACAGCGGAGGGAACAGCACGCAAAGTAAAGCCAATAATGAACCACCCAGCACAGCTTTTTGTAATTTATTTAAACTAAGGTGTTTGAAAAAAAGCTCTACCCTGTAGGATATCACGGTGAAATATCTGGCATAAAGTCCCGTTATCAAACCCAGCAAAATATAAAAGCCGATGTTTTTGTAATTGAAAGCGTGCCGGGAGTGGAACTGGAAAAGTATCTCCTCATTCAATATGATCCGGGAAACCAAACTGCCACATACAGCAGCAACGGCCAGAGGAATAAAATCGGTAAAGACCACTCCGGTAAGTAAGATCTCAAAAGCGAACATCATTCCAGCTATGGGTGCGTTAAATGCCGAAGCGATGCCCGCAGTAGCGCCTGCAGCCAGTAATAACGTACGGTCTTTATAATCAAGGTTATAAGTTTTAGAGAAATTTGACCCAATGGCAGACCCGGTGACCGCGATAGGACTCTCCAATCCCGCCGAACCACCCAGGCCTACGGTGATGGCGCTTTGGATGATCTGCGAATACATTTTAACGGGGGCAACAAAACTTGAGTTTTGGGCAATATCATACAAAATAGCTGGTACTCCTTTTAACTCGCTGCCTTTTTTATTGAAGGTCATGGCAGCGATAGTAGCCAATACGATACCTGCTAACGGGAACACGATGTAGAAAAAGATCTGCTCTTCAAATTGGAATTTGGCTGTAATGAGATAGTGGATGTAGTGGACCAGCATTTTCAGGATCACACCTGCTAATCCTGCTGAAAGGCCGACCAATATGCCGGACAAGATAAGAAACTGGGTGCGATTGAGATATTTGTGCAGCCAGTGCAGCACGATCTCGTAACTGCGAACTTTGCGTAGGCTGTTGGCCCTAAATTCTTTTTGAAATTTATAGCTATGGAAACGTTTTAACTTGCTGTATTCGGTCACACTGGGATATGTTTTGCGTCAAAGTTAAGGCCTATGGCCTTGGGATGGGCAGTTAATGTTCAATTAGTTTCAGTAACCTCCCACTTTTGCATGTCGCTAAGCGATATCAATTTTCCGCCCATGGTCATTTTACAAGGGATGATAATGGTAGATTGTATCGGCTGGCCGTTCTTGGTGGCGGGGACAAAACGTTTTTCATCGGCGGTCAATAAGTTTAAATTAACATTCAGGTCAAGGCCATCGATGTGGATGACATAATCTGCCAGGTTACCGCCCGGGCTAATCAATAGTTCTACAATGGCTGGTATTTGCAAAGAACCGTCCATGCCAATGTCAGCGGGGCGTTTAAATAGTTTTAGTATTGGGAGATATCCGTAATAACGTCCGCCTATTTTGATGGGCCTGATAACGGAATCTTTCTCGGTGAATTTTTCATCGATACGATAATTGAAATGCATGATGGGGGAGACCGCTTCAGGAGCCTCGAAGGTCACTTGGTTCTTGTCGTAATCAAAGTTCTGGAGTATTTTACCCTTGCTATCGTAAAAATGCCATACACCTGTCCGTTTATCGTTGCGGTAGACGCCGCTGGCTACCGCTGTTTTCTTTTTATAACGCATTTGGTATAAGCCCTCACGCGTTTTCACGTCTCTCTTCAATACCCGGAAAACTTCCATGTGTTCCTTGTCAAATTTCGACATAACCTCCATCGTTTCCTGGGCAAAGACGGGGGCGGTGAACAGAACGAGATAAAGGTTGATCAGTGTTTTCACAGGTTGAATATTTTAAATACAAGATCAGGTTAGATGCAAGCTAAGTTATGGGACAGCGATAACAGGAAAAGGTTTAAATTTTTTATTTTTTTGGCTGATCGATCCGTTTGATTAACATTGTAACCTCTTAATACTGTTGATGATGCCTAATGCTGAAGAACTAAAATTGCCGTTCAAAAAAGTGCGGTTCTCCAGGACGACTATTACCGAGCTGATGATACCATCATACGCCAATTTTGGTGGTAAGATACACGGTGGCGTGCTGTTATCCCTGATGGATAAGGTAGCTTACGTGTGCGCGGCCAAACATGCTGGAAATTACTGTGTAACAGCATCTATAGATACGGTAAACTTTTTAGCACCTGTGGAAGTTGGTGATCTGGTATCCTTAAAAGCATCGGTCAATTACGTAGGCAAAACGTCATTGGTGGTCGGCATACGGGTCGAATCGGAGAATGTAAAGACCAACGTCATCACTCATACCAATACCAGCTACTTTACCATGGTAGCAAAAACGGATGATAACCGACCCGCCGAAGTTCCGGGCCTGATATTAGAGAACGAGGAGCAGGTGCGCCGTTTTGAAGAATCGCGAAAGCGCAAAATAGAAAAGCTGAAACAGGTGCATGAAATCCGCACATCGCGGCCAAATTTCGATATCGAACAAGCCAAACAGACGCTGGCTTCAGAACGCTGCATAATTACTATCGACCAAAAGGAAAACAAGTAGTAATGAGAACCGCTATCGCTTCACTGTTTTTATGGCTATGCTGTCTCTCTGCCTTCGCACTGAAAAAGGAGAAAGCTACGGCTGTTAAAATTAGTAATGCAGAGATAGATAAGGTACTTAAACAGGCCGACGCAATGGCCCTTAAAAAACCGGATTCGATACGCGCGGTCGCCGAGCGGATGCTGGTATTTTCAAAACAGAACAACTACCGTTACGGCATCGGCAAAAGTTTTAATGTGATAGGTCTTACGTATTGGGTGCAGTCGTTAGTGCCTGTTAGCCAGTTCTATCTGGTTTTGGCTGTTCCATATCTTAACGGTAATAAAGCTGCTTTAAGCGATTGTTACCGCAACATAGCCCGCAACTACACCGATATGAAAGACTATGAGCCGGCTAAACGATACTTTATGCTTAGTCTTAAACAGGCCGGTAAAGATGTGGGCATGCGGGCGGCCATTTTTACGGAGATGACATCCATCTTTAACGCTACTAATGACACCGCGAATGGACTGGTCCATATTAAGCTGGCTATGCGCTATGCTGTTAAAGCCGCCAAGGATAATTTGAGGGGTATATTATACAGTCGCTATGCGCAGATCTATATCAAACAAGGTAAACTGAGCGCTGCTGAGCTCATGTTAGATACCGCATTCAGCTTCGCAGCTAAACTTAATAACAATCGCTTACTATCGGTAGCGACCATCGACAGATCGAAGGTTTACTTACAGCGCAATGATCTGAAAAACTCACTTGTATTTGCCAAAAAAGGGTTTGACTTGGCCGAGACGATCGGTTCATCTAATTTGGAGTTGCGGGCGTTAAAAGTACTTTCGGATATCTATAAAAAGCAGGGCAACATGGCCGCGCAGGCCGCCAATCACGAAAAGCAGACGGCAATATATGACAGCGTTAGAAATTTCTCGAATCGGAAAACGCTCCAACTTATCCAAGACTATGACAAGCTGAACGGCAAACTAAATGATATTGAACAGGTAAGCCGCAGTAGTAAGGCTAATGTTGCGCTTATTAAAACCCAACACCGCACCATCGCGCTGCTCGTTACGTTTTTGTTAGTTGCTGTGGTTTTCCTTTTTGTGATATTTATCTACTATCGCCAAAAGAATAGGTTGAACAATAAGCTGCATGTACAGCATAAGGAACTGGGTTTGCAAAAACAATTAATAGAAGCCCAACGTGCCGACCTGCAAGAAGTAAATAAATTGAAGGACAAATTGTTGGGTATCATCGGTCACGATCTCCGCACTCCGATAGCTAACCTGAGTAGCATCATCGATCTGTTTGCCGAAGATTATGTTACTGCTGATGAAGTAAAAAAGCTAATGTTGGACATTGCACCCGTAGTTAAAGGGGCCGAACTAACATTATCTAACCTAATGGACTTTGCCTCGGGGCAGATCAAGGGACAAACGGTATCTGCTACTAACATCAACCTATTTTTGATAGCTGTAGAGATGAAAGTGATCTTTGAGCATCAGCTACAGCAAAAAGGGATAATCTTAAACAATAATTTCGATGCTGATATTTCTGCTTGGGCTGATGCTAATCATGTTAAAGTAGTGCTTAGGAATTTGCTGAGCAACGCCATTAAGTTTACCGGTAATAACGGGCAGGTAAGCGTATCGGCAAGTTTAAAAGAAGGCATGGTAACCGTTTGCGTGCGCGACACCGGCGTAGGTATGAGCCAGGCCGAGATAGAACAACTTTTTAAGACCAATTCGCATTTTTCACACAGTGGCACATCCGGCGAGAAAGGTACTGGCCTGGGCTTACTACTGAGTAAGGAACTGGTAGAATTAAATAAAGGTACCATTTGGGCCGAATCTGATCCCGGCTTGGGCAGCAAATTTTGCTTTACAATACCTTTAGCATTTTTAGAAATATAATCTTTTCTTCGAAATATTTTTGATAAGTATCCGTTCTTAATATGTAAAGTGTATCTTGCAGATATTTGACACTCCCCTGACATTGGTGAATCCATAAATTTCAAAGAAAATTAATGACTTTTTTAGACAAAGTGCTCGAGCAGCCATCGTATGGCTGGAGAGATAGTGAAGGTGATCTGGTGAGACCTACTCCTAAACAAATTATCACAGAATTTTTTCATAGACTGAACATCTTCCGCGATAAGAAAAACTGGCTATCATTCACCAGTTGGATGATGATATTGGTGTTAACGCCCTGCCTGTTTCTTTTCATTTTTAAATTTTTTAGCATTAAATTGCTGATCGCTGCTTTTGTTTATAGCATGATCGTGCTTGGTACGCATGGCACCATTTGGCATCATCGCTATTGCACCCATCGTGCTTACAAGTTCAGGAATAACTTTTGGCGATTTGTGACCCAGAATTTGACCATTAAGATCATCCCCGAAGAGATATATGTGATATCGCATCATGTGCATCATGCTAAGTCAGACCAACCAGGGGATCCTTACAATGCTTCGGGCGGATTCCTATACTGCTTTTTAGCAGATGTTAATCACCAGCCCATCGCCCGTAACATGGACGAGAAAGACTACAACCGTTGTGTTAAGTTGATGAAACATACCGGTGTAAACGTAAATACCTATGCCCAGTACAAAAAATACGGCACGCTTGCCAATCCATTACGCACCATGGTGTCGATCATACTAAGCTGGGGTTTTTGGTTTTTAGTGTTCTTTTTGATCGGCGGTTTTGGTTTAGCTTTTACCTTATTTGGCGCTGCAGGTTTTTGGGGTGTTGGTGTACGTACCTTTAATTACGAAGGGCACGGCAAAGGCGAAGATAAACGCCGCGAAGGTGTCGATCATAATTGGGAAGATATGTCGGTAAATCAGGTATGGCCGGGTATTGTAGCGGGAGAATGGCATAACAACCATCACCTGTATCCAAAAAGTGCACGTTCCGGCTTTAAACCACACCAGGTAGATCTGGCCTGGTACTACATTAAGACTATGAGTGTTTTAGGAGCGGTAAGCGAATATACCGACCACAAAAAACGGTTCTATGCAGAGCATATCCGTCCGGTACCGGCAGTAGAACTTATCCCGGTTACCGTTGAAGCCGGGCCGGCAACGATATAAAATATTAAGAGATCATAAACAAAGACGGCGGACCATATCGGTCCGCCGTCTTTGTTTTATCTATCGTGTGTTTAAATTACACTCTTTTGATATCAGCACCTAAAGCACGCAAGCGTTTATCTATGTGCTGGTAACCACGTTCTATCTGTTCGATATTGTAGATGGTAGATTTACCCTGAGCCGATAAAGCAGCGATCAGTAACGAAACGCCTGCACGGATGTCAGGTGATGTCATGGAGATGCCGCGTAATTTTACTTGTTTATCCAAGCCAATAACCGTAGCACGGTGCGGATCGCAAAGGATGATCTGCGCGCCCATATCCAATAGTTTATCCACAAAGAACAAACGGCTCTCGAACATTTTTTGGTGGATCAGTACAGATCCTTTGGCTTGTGTAGCAACTACCAAAACAATGCTCAACAGGTCAGGCGTGAAGCCCGGCCATGGCGCGTCGGCAATGGTCATGATAGAACCGTCAATGAAGGTCTCTATCTCATAATGGTCTTGCGCAGGGATAAAGATATCATCGCCGCGCAATTCTAACTTGATACCTAAACGGCGGAAGGTGTCAGGGATGATGCCCAACTCTTTATATTGTACGTTCTTAATGGTGATCTCTGACCCGGTCATGGCCGCTAAACCAATGAATGAACCGATCTCGATCATATCCGGCAGCATACGGTGCTCGGTACCGCCTAAACGCTCAACGCCTTCAATGGTCAGTAAGTTTGAGCCGATACCGCTGATGTTGGCCCCCATGCGGTTAAGCATTTTGCAAAGCTGTTGCAGGTAGGGCTCGCAAGCGGCATTGTAGATGGTGGTTGTACCTTTGGCCAGAACAGCAGCCATCACAATGTTGGCCGTGCCTGTTACTGAAGCTTCGTCCATCAATATGTAAGTGCCTTGCAGGTTAGATGCATCTACATTGTAAAAGCCGGTGTTAGCATTGTAATCAAAGCGTGCGCCCAATTTTTCGAAACCTAAGAAGTGGGTATCCAAACGCCTGCGGCCGATCTTATCGCCGCCCGGTTTTGGGATAGATGCTTTACCAAAGCGGGCCAATAACGGGCCAACGATCATTACCGATCCGCGTAAGCTGCCACCTTTTTGCTTGAACAGATCCGACTCAAAAAAGTCAAGGTCGATGTTCGATGCCTCGAAAGTGTAAGTGTCCTCGTTGATACGTTCCACCTTTACACCCATATCACCTAATAACTCGATCAGTTTGTTAACGTCCTTAATATCCGGTACGTTGCCGATGGTCATTTTCTCCCCGGTCAGCAATACGGCTGATAGGATCTGCAGCGCCTCGTTTTTAGCGCCTTGTGGTATAATTTCGCCTTTAAGCGGCTTGCCGCCTACAATTTCAAATGCGTCGTTAGTCATTTTTTTGATAGTTGATGGTTCGTAGCTTAACGGCTCGCGACCGATAAACCTGGGCAAATATAGCAAGTCCGTTAAGACTATCTGCCCCAAACCAGATCTAAAAAATATTAGTATTTACGGCCACCGCCGCCACCGCCTGTATTACGGTTACGGTTGTTTTGGTTGTTATTGTTATTACGTGGATTGTTGTTCTGTCCGCGATTATTCTGGTTATTATTATTGCGCGGATTGTTATTGTTGCTGCGCGTGTTGGTGCTGTTACGCTGGTTGTTGATAGGTGTACGGACTTCTACCTTATTCAGGTTGATGTTCTCTTCCAATTTCAATTCGCCGCGCGATAGTTGGTGCAGGTCGGCCAAAATGCTCTCGTCCGATACCGAATCTTTGTTCCATTGCACATAAGCCATCTTCATAAAATTAGCTATCGCTTGCACCATGTGCTGCTTGCGGGCCGGCTCATCAATAGCCTTAGCCTTCTCGATCATTAGCTCGATGGTTTTACCGTAGTGCTTGTAGCGGATACGTTGGTTGGGGTAGCGCAAAGGCTCGGGCTTAAAATGGATAGCCTCGGTAGACGGGATCGGGTATGGCGAATCTACATCTATCTTAAAATCAGAGATAATATGCAGGTGATCCCACAGTTTGTGCTTAAAATCGGCCACGTCGCGCAGGTGCGGGTTCAAAAAACCCATCAACTCTATCACCACCAGGGCATATTTATTTCTTTCCTCTTTAGAGGGCAGTTCCACAATGTATTTCACCATGTTCTGCACGTTACGGCCGTACTCGGTCAGTAACAATTTCTTCCGCGTGGAATTATAGTCGAACTCAGGCGTTGGTTTTATAGCCATGCTAATCGTTTTAAATAAAATTTTTTGTGGTGTCGTCGCCTAGCTAAAGAGCCGAAAGGGCGAAAACGAAATGATAATTACTTATACTTGTAGTAACGCAAAGATAGGTTTAATGTGTTAATGTGCAAAAAATATTCACTTAGCAAATTATTAACACATAGCCTGCAGGAATATCATCTATAAAATATCTGCCTTGACTGCCAAACAACTCATCATCACCGGGATAGACATCTACCGTTTCAGCATCCCCATGGAGCCGTTCACCATCGCTACGGGCACTATGGACCATGCGCAAAATACCTTTATACGCGTACATACCGATGCCGGTTTTTACGGCGTAGGCGAATGCTCGGCCTTCCCCATGATCGTAGGCGAAACCCAGGATACCTGCCTGGTGATGGCCAAAGAGTTTGCCAAATTATGGAAAGGACAGGATGCTTTAGATATCGAGGCACGCCTTAGCCAACTCCACAGTTTTACCGCAGGCAACACCACTATCAAAAGTGCTTTTGATATGGCTTTGTACGATATTGCGGCCAAACACGCCGGGCAACCGCTTTGGAAATATCTTGGCGGTAAACCAAAAGTAGTAGAGACCGACATCACAGTAGGTATTGCAAGCCCTGAAGTGATGGCTGAGCGTGCCCTGAAATTCCACGAGCAGGGAGCCAATTATCTGAAAGTAAAACTGGGTAAGGGTGCTAAGGAAGATGTAGAACGTATCCGCAGGATACGCGCTGCGGTAGGTCAGGATATGCTGATCCGCATTGATGCTAACCAAGGCTGGAGTTTTGAGGACGCCGTTTACGCCCTGCAAGCCTTGGGTGAATACAATATCGAATTTTGTGAACAACCTATGCGCACCTGGTTCGATGACCGGCTGCCCGAGTTGATGTTGCTATCGCCGGTAAAGATCATGGCCGACGAAAGCGTTTATAACTACTACGACGCGCTAAAACAGTTAAAGACCGGATCTTGCCATTATATCAATATCAAAATGTCCAAATCGGGCGGGATACACGAGGCTAAAAAGATCCATGATGCCGCCGCTCAATACGGTGTCCCATGTATGATGGGAGGGATGCTGGAGAGCCGTATTGCCTTAAGCGCCAAACTACATTTTGTTTACTTCAGCCCAAATATCCGTTTTTATGATATGGACACCTGCATGTTGGGCCACCTGCAAGACCCATGCGTGGGCGGCGTTAACTACGACGGCTTCTTCCTGAAAATGCCTGATGCTATTGGTATAGGTGCCGATGCCGACGACGATTTTTTAGAACATTGCGAATATTTTAAAGGCTAACCCTACCATGCATAAGATCTTATCACTCACCGTTGCTTGTTTCTTCAGTGCATCGGCACTGGCTCAAACTAATAGTTTATCGACGCCATCGGGCTTAATGACCGACCTGATGGCGCAGCCGAATTATCAATCCATCAATGGATATGCTACACAGTCGTCGCCTGCTAACTTGGCCGATAGAACGATCAGGTCAGTACTGATCGGTAATCGAAACCCGGGATTTAGTTGGGAGATGAATAGCAACAGCAATAATGTGTTTCAGACGGCTTACCAAATCTTGGTGGCGGACAACTTAAAGGACCTAACCACTGACAAGGGTAACGTTTGGGATAGCGGCAAGATATCAAGCGCATCATCAAGCGGGGCGAGATATAAGGGTACTGCCTTAAAACCATCCACCGCTTATTATTGGAAGGTGCGCGAATGGGACAATAAAAGCCAAGTAAGCCCTTACTCCAAACCACAAACTTTTTATACCGATACTGTTTTAGCTGATCACAAGTCGGCCTATTATCCGCAACAGGTTACGGAGGAAAAGCCGGTTAAATTTGGTAAAGTTGCCGACGTTTATCGCGTCGACTTTGGTAAGGATGCATTCGGTCAGTTGAAATTGCGATTGTATTCAGATAAGGAAACTGATACCATTAGATTACGGATATGCGAGATTGTTGACGCTAATGGCAATATAGATCGCAGACCACCCGGGACGATACGTTACGCACAATATTTGCTGCCATTAAATAAAGGCTGGCATCATTACAAGATAAAGCTGAAAAAGAATGAAATAAACACCCGCCCGCTGGCTATTAAAATGCCGGAAGATATAGGCGAGGTAACTCCTTTCAGATATGCTGAGGTTGAGGGTTACAATCACCCGCTAAAGGCTGATGATATTACGCGGTTATTCGTTCATTATCCATTTAATGATGATGTGGCAAAATTTCACTGTTCGGACAGTACCTTGAACGCGATATGGGAGTTATGTAAGTATTCGATGAAAGCGACATCTTACCTGGGCACTTATGTAGATGGCGACCGCGAGCGCCTGGCTTATGAGGCTGATGCTTACATTAACCAGTTAAGTCATTACGCTGTCGATAAGGAATTTTCCATCGCAAGGAAAACGTACGAGCATTTGATCAATACACCAACCTGGCCGACGGAGTGGATATTGCAATCGGTACTGATCGGTTGGAATGACTACTTGTACACAGGTGACATCAGTTCTGCCAAATATTTCTATCAAGATCTGAAAGCCAAAAGCTTGACCGCTTTGGAGGACTCGACCGGACTGATCAGCACCAAAAATGGCAAGATGACGAAAGAACTGCTCAAGTCGGTACATCACGATGGCGATCTGCGGGATATCGTGGACTGGCCGCATGGGTCAGAAACGGATGGCTTTGTTTTTACAAAATACAATTCGGTCGTCAACGCGTTCTACTATCGTGCATTGGTGTTGATGAACAGATTTGCAAAGGATATGGGTAACGCGTCGGACGAGGCTTATTATCTTAAAAAGGCCACGAGCGTTAAAAAAGCCTATCAAAAGATGTTCTTTAACGGTAAGACCGGAATCTACGTTGATGGCGATGGTACCGACCATTCATCGTTGCACACCAATATGTTCGCGATGGCTTTAGGCTTGGTCGATCAAAAGTATCAGCCAAAGGTTTTAGAATTTATCAAGTCCCGCGGAATGAAGGCAAGCGTTTACGGTGCGCAATTTTTATTGGATGCGGTTTATGATGCCGGTGATGCTGACTATGGTCTAAGCTTGCTAACGTCTAAAAGTGACCGTGGGTGGTACAATATGATTAAAGTGGGTAGTTCCATTACCTTAGAGGCCTGGGACAATAAATACAAGCCCAACCAGGATTGGAACCATGCCTGGGGAGCAGCGGCCGGCAACATCATATCGCGCAAGCTAATGGGTATAGAGCCATTGACGCCGGGCTGGGATACCTTCAGCATCAAGCCACAGACCGGTAGTTTGGATAACGCCAGTATAGACGTGCCGACGATTAAAGGTACGATCAAAGTAGCATGCCAGCGCGACGGGGTATCTTTTGTGATGAATGTAAATATCCCCGCTAACACAACAGCTCAGGTTTATTTGCCGCTTAAAAAGACGGGCAAATATCAGGTTTGGATGGATGATAAAAAGGTGAAAGGTAAAGTTGTAGGCCAAACCATCTTATTGGATAAAGTAGGTTCGGGCGAGCATTGCTTTACCATAACTTATTTATGATCAAGTTGCCGTAGGTATCAGCGGAAACCATTCGGCGTGGGGTTTGTTGTTTGTTCATCAGTCACTTATAAAATGTAATTACTATGAACGACATAATTTTTGCCGAAAACCTGGCACTCGAATTAAGCTCTGAAGCACCGTCGACCATCAAATGCCTGGAGCATATACAACCCGAACATTTTGGTTTTAAACCGCACGAGCGCTCCATGGAAATGGGCTATTTGGCTATGCTGGTTGGTGATATCCCTAATTGGATATATTATATCATCGAAAAGGGTGAGGTCAATTTCGCGACCTACGAACATGTAGAATCGAAGGATGGTGCAGCAATGGTAGAGCGATTTGAAAGTAATATCGAGGCCGCCAAGAAAAGCCTGGCATCGGTAACCGAAGGTTCGCTCGACGAACCATTTTATCTTAAAAAGGGAGATGAGGAATTACTTAAGTCCACCAAGCGCGAACAGTTAGAGAGCGTGATCAACCATATGGTACACCACCGCGGGCAATTGACCGTTTACATGCGCATGAATGACATACCTGTACCCGCAACCTATGGACCGTCGGCCGATGATAGGAGCTACGGGTTCAAATCGTAGGTATCGCTCTATTAGTCTAAATAAAATGGGCCATCTAAACTTGTAGGTGGCCCATTACTATTATTTAAGATTACAATGTCAGTGCCTTGCACGCTTAGGGTTAAATGCTACCAGGTATTGTTGCTCGTCGGTATTACGTTTAGCAACCTCTTGGTTATTTGGTATGTTAGATGCACTTTGGCTTAAACCACCTTTTACTAAGCCAAATATCTCAGCCGAAGCTTCAGGCTTAACTTTGATAGAGATGGTTGGATGGAAACGTTTTTCGATGGTCGTTTTCTCTTCTTGGGTCGCAACATTCAGTTCCCAACCTTCGTCTGTTTTAAAGCCGAACTCTTTTGCTGTATTGTTCAGGTCGTATACATATATACGGGCCTGCATTTGTGTGTCTTGCGCGGCCATCTTATTTCTTTTTAATTGGAGCGTTGTCTACAGATGATGTACGCGTTTTGCCCGCCTGATAATCTGATGGTGCGCCTTTGCCAACCGGATTAGGTAATTTCTTTGCTTCTTTTTTGCCGCCTTTGTCTTTACTCATAATATGAAGTTTTTAATAGTTAATAAGAAATGGAATTGTGAAATAGAGGGGGAAGTAGAAAGTGCAGAGCACAATGATGTTGCCTTTGTCATAGTTTGTTTTGTTGTTAGTATAGCAAATGCTTAAATACTGCCGCAACAAAAAGGCAATGCCTAAGTAAATAGGAATGTGGTGGGTGTTATGGAATTGCTTAAAGGTAAGCAATTAAATGCAGCAATGCCTGCCTGCCAAAAATAAATAATGGACGGGCAGGCATTAGTGAGAAATAACAGAAAGGAAATTTATTCGAACACAACCTCTTCTGGTCCCGACGTCTTGGCTACGTGGCAAGCGCATCCGCCTGCTATCTTGAAGGTCGCTGTTTTGGTAACGTTGGTAGCAGGATCGGTTGCTGACACCAAGATCTCGTCGCCGGCATCCGACAATTCTTTTAAATTATTGTCGCTCGCTACAATGTAATAGCCAGGCATTTGGTCGGCATTAGGCATAATGCCGGTGTTCTTTAGTTGCTGACCGGTCCGTTTATTTACCGCTTTGAAATTTTGGACGGCTAAACCCTGTCCGCTCTTTACGAATTTTACGCCGACACTTCTAAATTCCATCGTGCAAGCCTTGGGCGCACACGGGGTGCTGTTATCTGGGTCTGTAGCTTTTTTCTCGCAGGCGGTTAGTGCTGTTACAATGATCAGTCCGGTTAATATCAATTTACGCATGGTTGTAAGTTTTTATAGGATTACGCCGGATAGCAACCTAATGCTACATCATCACCAAATTAATAAAAAAGGCGACAGTATTAACACTATCGCCCTTCAGCTGTTCCAAACTGATCACTGATCACTGATCACTATTTCGACAACTCCGCAAAATATTTATGGAACAATGGAATGGTCTCAATGCCTTTGTAATAATTGTAAATGTCATACTTCTCATTAGGAGAGTGCAATGCATCGCTATCCAAACCGAAGCCCATCAATACGGTCTTAATTCCTAATTCAGCTTCGAATAAAGCTACGATAGGGATACTGCCACCGCCTCGGGTAGGAATAGGCTCTTTGCCAAACGATTCGGCAATGGCTTTTTGAGCGGCTTTATAAGCAATGCTATCAGTAGGGGTAACCACCGGTTCGCCACCATGGTGCGGGGTAACGGTGACCTTTACGTACGACGGGGCTATCTTTTTAAAATGATCGGTAAAAAGCTGAGTGACCTTTTCTGATGTTTGGTTAGGCACCAAACGCATAGATATTTTGGCGTTAGCTTTGGATGGCAACACGGTTTTAGCACCCTCGCCAATGTAACCACCCCAGATGCCGTTCACCTCTAAGGTTGGGCGTGTGCCTGTACGCTCGAAAGTAGAGTAGCCTGTTTCGCCCCAAACTTCGTCGATACCAAGGTCCTTCTTAAATTCATCTTCGCTGTATGGCGCCGAGTTCAGTGATGTTTTTTCGGCATCGGTCAGTTCGATCACATCATCATAAAAACCCGGGATAGTGATATGATTGTTATCATCGTGCATGGATGCGATCATCTTGGCAAGTATGGTGGCCGGGTTAGCTACCGCGCCCCCATAAACGCCTGAATGCAGATCGCGGTTAGGGCCAACAACTTCAACCTCCAAATATGATAAGCCGCGCAGGCCGGTCTCTAACGACGGGTTTTCCATGCTGATCATAGATGTGTCGGATATCAATACCACATCGGCTTTTAAACGTTCTTTATTAGCTTTAACGTAGATGCCAAGGTTGTTAGAGCCTACCTCCTCCTCACCTTCGATCATAAACTTGATATTGCATGGCAAGGTGTTGGTATTAACCATCAATTCAAACGCTTTAACGTGCATGTAAAATTGGCCCTTGTCGTCGCACGCACCGCGGGCGTATATCTTGCCATCACGCACAGTCGGCTCAAAAGGTGGGGTGTGCCAAAGTTCAAGTGGATCAGCAGGCTGTACATCGTAGTGGCCATAAACCAATACGGTAGGCAGGGCTGGATCAATGATCTTTTCGCCATAAACGATAGGGTAACCCGCTGTAGGGCAAACCTCAACGTTGTCCGCACCGCAATCACGCAATTTTTGCGCTACGTAATCGGCAGTTTTAAGCACATCGTCCTTGTATTTAGGGTCGGCACTCACGGATGGAAAGCGTAACAGATCGAACAATTCTTCGAGCATGCGGTCTTTGTTGGCCTGTATATAATTTTTAATGTGTTGCATAATGAGATCGTTTGTGGACAAATATAACAGATGCGGGAATGAGAAAAGCCGGTGTGTAAATTTTTCCTTTTAATTCCCCAGTTGCTTATTGATGATAAGGCTTAAAATGAACGGCTTTGTAACGCTTTAGCCCTAACGATCGTCTAAAGCATGTTACTTATTGGATAATATACCGGTGGTATAACATTTGCCTTATGGTTTAAACCGGCTATATGTAATATTCAACTTTCTGTTGATAGATAGATAATAATCGGCGGCAATATTTGTATATTTGAAAAGCACTATTGGTTAAACATTGAAAACATTAAATAAAAGGCATCTGAGGATACTATACTCCGCGCTCTTTTTATTATCTGTTACCATATCGGCCCTTGCACAGACGCCGACCTGTAGTTCTGCCGCCAAATTTTACAGTAAGGACAGTATCAATATTACCACCTTTGGGGCCAGCACGGTTGCCGGTGTTGGAAGTTTCGCTTTTCAGCCGGATCTTAAACAAAACTTTCAGAATTGCTACAATGGCAAGGTCATTGACGTGACCAACAACGGTATCCCCGGCGAAACCACCACGCAGGGACTTATACGATTTGTTAAGGCGATAGAGAACCGCACCGGTTTTTTAGTGATCATTATGGGCGCGAATGATGCCCAGGCTATCGCTAATCGTAAGATGCGCTTGTTCGACACCGAACGGAACATGCGTTATTATATAGAGGAATCGTTAAAACGTAAATTGACACCAATAGTTGGCACTATTCAGTTTTACAACGATCAAAACAATCAATTCCTTAAAAACTGCAACTTAATAGTAAAGCAAATAAACGCGCTTTATAAAAGATTGGCTGAGGAGTATCATGTTTACCTTGCTGATCTTAACGGCTCATTAGGTAGGGATTTTAGCTTGTATCAGGACTTGGTGCACCCCAATGCTAAAGGTTACAAGCTGATAAGTTTTGTATTGTTCGATGCGATAAATGAGGCCATCGAAGAAAAATTCCTGTTGATCGGTATTCGTCAAAATTACCCCAACCCGGTTAGGGATGTTACAAAGATCGGCTATAGCTTGTCGCAAGCGGGTAAAGTGCTGATCAAACTCTATGATATCCTCGGCGTGCCAGTAAAATCTCTAGAGGATGAATACCAGGGAGCGGGCAATCACGAACTTACTGTCAATTTAGGCGACCTTAATGCCGGGATGTATATATATGTAATGAAGGTGGGCGGACAGCAAATAAGTAAAAAGCTGCTGGTAGTAAAATGATGTCTGTCGGGGATGTGTTGTTTGTATGTTGTTGTTTTATAGTTTGTTATTTAAATTTGTTTGTTTGTGATACCTGCAAATTATTTAAAGATAAGTTGTTGTTTTTTTTGTCAATAGCCCTTATCTTCATCACCGATTCAAACTAAATTATTCGCTATCAGATGAAACTTTTCTACTCAGTTCTTCTTAGTGTATCATTGCTATTATGGTTTGAGCGTTCTTATGCCTATCAAACAAATAAAAATGCCGATTCTGTTGAGGTTGTAATGTTAAATAAGCAGGCTTTAGCAAATCTGCGCACCGATACGGCGCAAGCTTTTACGCTGGCCAATAAAGCTGCGGGCGCGGCCGGTCGGTCTGAATATTTTGTTGGCTTAGGTGAATCTTATCGGATACTAGGGATCTTGTATAGTTTGAAACCAGATCATAAGTATGCTTTTGAATATTTCTCTAAGGCTCTAAAGCTCTTCGGAAAACGGGGATACAACATAGGTGTTGCTAAAGTTAAAAACGATCTTGGAACGTTGTATAAGGCTAATGACCCTAAAGAAGCTTTAACCTATTTCTCCGAAGCGTTACCAATTGCGCAAAAAGCAGGCGATAGTGTACTCATTGCTACCATAAATGTAAGTATCGCTGATGTAAATTTCCATCAAAAGCGGTTTGCT
Source organism: Mucilaginibacter myungsuensis (assembly GCF_015222005.1). GTDB lineage: Bacteria > Bacteroidota > Bacteroidia > Sphingobacteriales > Sphingobacteriaceae > Mucilaginibacter > Mucilaginibacter myungsuensis. The sequence continues at coordinate 59,769 of NZ_JADFFL010000011.1, forward strand.
GCAGCTTACCAAATCTACAAAGCTTCGCTTGGGATATTTAGCAGAGCCGGAGAGGAGCAGGAAGAGATCAGTTGCGCCATAAAAGCAGGTGCCTGCGGTACTATATTAGGAAAGTATCAGGAGGCACAAAGCTTGTTGACCGATGCTGATACAAAAGCACGTGAGTTAAATAACGCCGCGCTATTAGCCGAGGCATCGTTGGCTTTAGCAGATCTTTACACTGCTCAAGAAAAATTTGATCTGGCAAACAAATACTTGGGCGAAGCCGGCCGGATAAATGGCGGAAGTAAACTGCGTACCGATCTGTTATACACCGCTTACAAACTGGAGTTTAAAAAAGGAAACTTTAAAAAAGCGGCTGAGATATTAAATAACCTGCATTTAGAAGACATTGAAGAAACCAAGACAAAAACATTAGAACAGATAAACCTGGTGCAGAAAAAAGGCGAACAGGATGCTGAACTGGATGCCGCCAAAGCACTTTTGTCTCAAAATAAATATAGCTTTAACCTTTTTGCAGGCGCTGCAGTGTTGGCCTTGCTTGCCATATCATTGGTGATGTTGCTTATCCTGAATGTTAAGCGGAAAGCCGAGACCAACAAAAAACTCTCCGAACTTAACGCCGAGGTATCGCGCCAAAAAGATAACCTGAACCGGATCAATCATCATCTGGAGGAGATCATAGACGAGCGTACTAAAGATCTGCAGATCAAGAATAAAAAACTTTCAGAATACTCGTCTTACCTGTCGCACCAAATACGTGGACCTATTGCTACGCTTAAAGGTTTGATGAACCTGGAGAAAGAAGGTTTGGTAGATAAAAAAGAGTGTATAAATATGATGAACAAGTGTGTATCCGAAATAGATGATAAGATCATTGATATGAGCGATATGCTGCACGATCCGGATAGGGCAGGGTTTTGATATTGTCTGTAACTTGGTAGAAACAGGAAAAGCTTGATGAATATTCATCAAGCTTTTTTTATGGATAAACCAGCGGGGTATCGAAATGCTTATACTAAGGCCGAATTGCGTTGGCGCAATTCTTCGTATAAGCCAATAACTTTGCGTTGTAATTCAACTATTTCTTCTTCGCATTCTTCTAATTTTTTACGGGCATCCGTCAGGTCAGAAGATGTGTATTCGGTGTGTTCGTCATCAAAAGATAACAGCGCTACCAAACTCATCTCAAAAATGTCGGCGATCTGCTGTAGCCTTGAAAGGTTAATGTCTGTGATCCCTGTTTCTATCTTCGAGAAGGCCGGTATAGATATACCAAGTTTATTTGCAACATCCTCCTGACTCCAATTATTTTGATGCCTAACTGCACGGATGTTTTTGCCTGCGGTTTGGTTAGATCGGGTTTTAAAGTTCTGGTTCATCAATATCAATAGTTTATATTATCAGATATAAACTATATCCAAAGGCTGTGCCATAAACGTAAGATGGCTTTATTGCCTGAAAATGTGAGTTTTGTAGTGAAAGTTAAAATTAGTGGGGAATTACGTCCCCACTAATTGGGTAATTCGGTGTGGAATTTTAACTAATAATACCCGTAATGAGATAATTATTACATGCGGGTAAAACTTTTAACCCACAATACGTAGTTTGGCAAATTTTAAAAGCAGTTGCTTGTTGCCTATTTCTTTAAAAAATATCGTTGCCTTAATATCGGGCTTGTTGCCTTCTAATTGCAATACCTTACCAAAGCCGAAACGTTCGTGCTCTACTTCCATACCTGTCTGTAAATTAGATGTATCAGAAGGTGCGAACCCTGGTGTTGGTATGTGAGCTTTGGCTAACATCGATGTTGTTTTAGGCGGTGTCGATGGTTTGGACGTTGGAGCTTGTGGCTTAGAGAAAGTATCTTTACGCGCCCATTGTTGGCGCTCATTCTCAAAGAAAGAACTTGCAGCTGGTTTGGCCGAGTAGTCCAGTTCTAAATACTTAGCATCTATCTCATCTAAAAAGCGACTCGGCTCGCAATTGATCAGCGTACCGAATTTAAAACGTGATGTGGCATAACTGATATTCAGTTTGGTTTTCGCCCGCGTTACAGCCACGTAGAATAAACGGCGTTCTTCCTCAAGGTCGCTGCGCGAATTCAACGACATCTGCGACGGGAACAGGTTCTCTTCCAACCCCACCACATATACGTTAGGGAACTCCAAGCCTTTGGATGAGTGTATCGTCATTAAGGATACGGTCTCGGCGTTCGGGTTCTTGTCGTTGTCGTCGTTGGTCAGTAAAGCGATGTCCTGCATAAACACGTCCAAACCCTTTTCTTCAATATCTTCGCGCTCGCTGAACTCTTTAATACCGTTCAATAATTCCTGGATATTCTCGTAACGGTTCAAGCCTTCTACCGATTTGTCATCGTATAGGTCTTTTAACAAACCCGAGTGTTGCGCGATATGCAAAGCGGCATCATAGGCGGTCATATTTTTGGTGACCACCTGAAAGCTTTGTATCAGTGTACCGAAGGTTGCGACCGGACCGGCACTGCGACCATCCAGGTACATCTGAGCACTTGTGATGATCTCCCATTGCGTCAACTTATGCTGATCTGCGCTGATAATGATCTTGTCGATCGTAGTATCGCCGATAGCTCGTTTTGGATAGTTGATCACCCTTTTCATCGCCACCTCATCGTTAGGATTAAATGTCAGGCGGAAATAAGCGATCAGATCCTTGATCTCTTTACGCTGATAGAAGGACAATCCACCATAGATCTTATAGGGTGTGCCCATCTTACGCAGGGCCTCTTCCATCGCACGCGATTGCGCGTTGGTTCGGTATAGGATAGCGAAGTCGCTCCATTTAAGGCCGTTGGTACTGCGGTCTTGCATGATCGCCTCGGCTACCATTTTGCCTTCTTCGTTATCGCTGAAGGCACGCATCACTTTTATTCTGTCGCCAACCTCGTTCTGGCTGAAAACGTTCTTCTTCAGTTGCTCCTTATTGTTGGATATAATACTGTTAGAGATATTTACGATGTTCTGTGTACTGCGGTAGTTTTGCTCCAGCTTAAAGATCTTGGCATCAGGGTAATCCTTCTCAAAATTGAGGATGTTTTGGATATTGGCCCCACGGAACGCATAGATACTCTGCGCATCATCACCAACTACACAAATATTCTCAGTAACAGCGGCCAATTTCTTCACAATTAGGTACTGCGAAAAGTTAGTATCCTGATACTCATCCACCATTAGGTACTTGAATTTGTGCTGATACTTGTTCAGCACATCCGGATAGCGTTTTAGTAACTCATTTGTCTTGAAAAGCAAGTCGTCAAAGTCCATCGCACCTGCTTTAAAACAGCGGGTAGCGTAGGTCTCGTAGATCTTGGCCATCATTGGGCGACGGCTTTCATTATCGTCAGCCAAGATCTGCTCATTTTTGGCATACTCCATCCAGCTGATCAGATTGTTTTTGGCCGATGAGATGCGACTTAACACATGGTTTACGCTATACAACTTATCGTCCAGATTCATTTCTTTCAAGATGGCACGCAGTACGCTTTTGCTATCATCTGTATCGTAAATGGTGAAGTTGCTTGGGTAGCCTAATTTTTCGGCTTCTACCCGTAATATCTTGGCAAACACCGAGTGGAAAGTACCCATCCAAATATTCCTGGCCTCGGTGCCAACCACGTGGGTGATACGCTCACGCATCTCTTTGGCGGCTTTATTAGTAAAGGTCAATACCAATATATTAAAAGCGTCGACACCGCTGCGGATCAGGTGTGCCACACGGTAAGTGATCACACGCGTTTTACCCGATCCAGCACCTGCAATGATCATCACCGGGCCTTTAATTTGTAAAACAGCTCCTCTTTGTTCGGGGTTAAGTCCCTCTAAATAATCCAAATCTCGTCCTCTTTTCTTAGTGACTGCGAAATTACTTCATTGAGGCGAAAGGTAAAAGGATAAAGGCGAAAGGTTTTGAACACATCGGCCTGCGCGTGAGGTGTATACGGTGGAGATATACAGCGTATATACTGGTATGCACTTGTTAAGTAATTGATATTTAGTTGTTTGCTTATTATGGTAATTTGTCTTTTACTGCCATCCACATCACCCATCCAAAAGGAACCAACCAGATCAGGTCATTCCAAACATTTACCCAAAGGAATGATACTGGCAACTGACCAACATACATGTAGTACGCCGTCCCAAAAGGACCTAAGAACTTACCGATAAAGCCGACCAATATCAAAGGCCAATAACGCTCGGGGTCCCGCGATGCGAACCAATAAGCGATACCATAAACACCCACCAACATGCCAACGCATCGCAAAATGATCAGCAGGAAAGGCGTGGGCGGATTACCGAACAATAAGATATCAGGATATAAAGAAATGACCGCTCCCCAAAACAGGTTGTAAATGGCGGCCAATAACATGATCAGTTTGGCGAGTTTGAGTTTGGTATCAGGTTGCATGGTGCAAAGGTAGATAACTTATCCTCGTCACCGTAAATAAAAAATGCCCCCGAATAACTTCGGGGGCATTTATATATCAGATCAAAAATGAATTTATTTATCCAAAGCAAATCCCCAATCCTTGCCTTTATCAACGGCAGGTACACCTTTGCTCATCCAAACAGGCATTGGCGCTCCTTTAAGGAAGTGGTCAAAGAATTGTGCCTCGCGGATACTGATATCTTTACGGTTTTGACGTTGCACCAGGTTGTGGGCTTCGTTATTGTATTGCAACAACCAAACCGGTTTGTTCAGGCGACGTAGAGCCGTGAACATCTCGATACCCTGATACCATGGTACGGCACCGTCTGCATCGTTACTCATGATCACTACCGGAGTATTCACCTTAGGTAAGTGGAACAACGGCGAGTTCTCAACGTACAATTCAGGTTTTTCCCAAAGCGTGGCACCGATACGGCTTTGCGTTTTCTCATACTGGAACTGACGGTTAACGCCGCTTTCCCAACGGATACCGCCGTAAGCCGAGGTCATGTTGGCCACAGGAGCACCGGCCCAGGCAGCAGCGTACATGTTATTAACAGTGATCAGGTAAGCTACCTGGTAACCGCCCCAGCTTTGGCCTTGGATACCGATATGCGCGCCATCTACCCAAGGATTTTTCTTTAAAGCCTCGACACCTGAATTGATGAACTCCACAGCCGACTGACCCGGATGGCCAACTTCGTAGCTGATATCAGGTGTGAAAACCAAATAGCCATTGCTCACAAAGTACGATATCGGCAAACGCGACGGCGTAGGAGCAGGGGGCATGTAGTTGTTGATGGTCTCCGAAACTTTCTCGTAAAAGTAGCAGATCATCGGATATTTCTTGTTGGGGTCAAAATCCTCAGGCTTAAACAGCACACCGTCGGCTTTGTAACCTTTTGGTGTTGTCCAATGCACCAATTCGGCTGTACCCCAATTATATTGGGATTGCTGTGGATTGATCGCGCTGATCTTGGTCTCCTTTTTCAGATCGGTCGATACGTACAGATCCGGCGAATGCTGATAGTTCTGTTTAATGTAGATAAATGCCTCGCCGTCTTTAGCCTTCTGCAGGGTGCTGATGTTATAGTCGCCCATTACGATCTTTTCGGGGGCTTTATCGCCATTCAGTTGGGTTTTGTAATAACCCCATTGTTTGCTCACCTCGTTTTGTGTAAGCAACATTAAAGGCTGCTTATCGCTGATATATTTTAACTCTTCCAACAAAGTCGCGCCTTCGCCACCACGACCACCGGCCGCTGCACCGCGTGCAGGTTTACGGGCGATATTCACATAACGGAAGATCAGTTTATTAGCACGGCCAAAACCTTTGGTCAGGTTAGTGGCTTTACCTGTAGCTGCTTCTATTTGCCACAGATCATAACGATCGTTAATGATCACATTCTTGTCGCTTGCTGTCCAACCGGCGATGCCGTAAGATCCCGGGTCATCGGGAACGTCGTTATCCTCGTCGCCCATTTTAACGCCGGTAGTTGCGGTCAGGTTAGTTTTTTTGCCTGTCTCGATGTTGTAACTAAAATAGTTCTGCTCCTTCGAGTCGAACCAAACAACATAATTTCCCGTAGGCGACATGCTGTAACGTGCTTTAGCGCGACCGTTCAGTAATTTGCGCTCGCCGGTTTTGGTATCGATCAGATAAGCGACCGAGTTACCGCCACCGCTCCACTGCGCTTGTACACGGGCGCCGGTATCGGTAATACCTAATATATAATGCGCATCGCTATTTTCAGGCAGGGTCACTTGCTCAATATATTTATCAGCTAACTGCACCAGCTTCTTATCGCTATCACCCGGTTTGATCACCGCTAAATAGCTGCGACGGATATCGCGTTGCAGGTTTTTCAACTGCTCAGGTTGCAGGTAATCATCTTTGTAATTCCAAATATCCAGTTGCGCTACTTCAAAGTCAACAATAGTAGTATCAACAGGCTTAGGGATAGGAGCGGTACCAAAGAATAAACTACTGCCATTGCGACTGAACGACACACGTCCCTCACCTGCAACCGACCATTTATCGGCCATTCCTTTAGAACCCGGACCAGCGATAACCTCAGCGCTATCTTTTTTGAGGTTGTAATAGTATAGCTTATATGGTTTTACCTGTGCTTTTTCAGGATTCTTCTCAGCTGCGAAGGCTATCTGCGAACCTGCATCATCAAACACCGGTGCGCGGTAAGTTCCTTTACCTGTGCTGATGGCTTTGATGGTATCTTTCTCAATGTCGTAAACAAACACGCCGGTCTTAGCATCTTTAGGCGCGTTCTTGGCAGGGGCGACCGCAACAAAGGCTAACAATTTGCCGCTTTTATTAAAGGTGTAATCGGTCACGTATTTGATCACGCGTTGCTTACCGCTGATCAGCTGCTTTACGGTCAGTTCTGAACCTTCGCGCGCGTTAGCGCCACCGGCTGCCTGAGCTCCGCCCGCTAGGCGACGACCGCTTACTGGACCTGTCGGTACAGGGGCAGCCGCGGCATTCGCTGCTTTTTTAGAAGTGTCGACCGCGTTAGCCGGGGTAGAGGATAAGTAGGCGATGATAGATGCTTTCTCGGCTATTTTGAATGACTTTACCGCCGGTACTTTGGTGATAGCATTATTACCCAGCGTGATAAAACCTAAAGTATCCTTGGGCATATCGGCAGCGGCTTTCTTTTTGATCTTGGCCGTGCGCACATCAGCGTATGAAGGACGGATGAGGAAGATGCCGTATTTAGAGTCCGCCGTTAAACGGGCCGTATCCGCACGGTGGATCTTAAAATTGTAAGCCAATTTGGGATCGCTGATGATCAGGTCGGCATCGCCGGCCTGTGGTTTGACCACATAGACGATCCATTTGCCGTTCTCGCTGATGATCTGATTAGATACGCTTTGCCAACCGTCGTACACCGAATGGTCGATAGGCTTTTTGCTTGCCGTTTGGGCATGGGCACCCAAACCAGCCGCCGACAGTAAGCCGAGGAGTAAAAATTTACGCATAGTTTAAATCTGTGTTAAATTAACGCTACAAGATACGGAGGGGAGGCCAAAGGTTAAAGGCGAAAGGATAAAGGTTTTGTTACACTTGATGGGAGGTGAAAGGTTAGAGGCGAGCGCTCGTTTGACACAAAAGAATTATCTTAGCGAAAACCAATACGAGACCTAATGAAAAAGTTGCTATCATTATTTATAGCCGTCCTATGTACGGTAGGCTCTTTTGCTCAAACCAAAGATGAGCAGGAAGTTACCGCCGCTGTCGACTTTCTAAAAAAAGCGATGATCGACGGCGACCGCGCTAACCTCGCCAAAATAGCTGCCGAAGAATTGGTCTACGGTCACTCCAGCGGCAAAGTGCAGAACAAAGCAGAGTTTGTAGAGGGAATTGCAAGCGGCGGTTCCGACTTCGTAACAATAGACCTTACCGATCAGCTGATCAAGGTCTCGGGTAATACGGCCGTTGTTCATCATAAATTATCAGCCCAAACTAACGATGGCGGCAAACCCGGCAGTGCTAAGATCGGCGTGATGCTGGTGTTTCAAAAGCAAAAAGGGCAGTGGAAGCTGTTGGCGAGGCAGGCGTTTAAGCTGCCGGTTTAGGTTAGAGGTTGGTTAATTAGAGATTAAGATAGATGACCACAAAGAAGTTTAAGCTTGACAAAGAAGAGATCAAGCAGTTGATCAAGCCGATAGGAGGTTGTTTCGCAACTGATAAAATTACCGTGAATGGTGAACAGGTTGGTTATATGTATAGAGAAGAACCGGAAGATGACGAACGGTCATGGCATAGTGGTTGGTTTTTTAATTCGGGAACTGAAGATCAGGAATACATTGACAACCCGGATAATATCATGATATACGATGTCAATACGATAGCTAACTACGATAGCGTGATCATCCCATATCTGCAACTTCCATACGGTACCCAGTTGGAGCGAATCAGGGGGACTGATGAATTTATATTAATAGAGGAGTAGTAATTTCACTGCCTATTCAACCTAAACCCGACCGGCGGGAAAGCTTTTGCCTGCTCGGGGTTCGCGCGTCGGGAGGCAAAACTTGTACAGAGGGCGGGGCTACCGGCCGCCACTGGTTGCTATCCGTTCATTTTCAAATAGATAATTCATTGAAATTCTTTCTGAAAAGTGCCACTGAAAATTAAGTTTTTAGGGGTCGGTCTCCATTTTAAGGAAATTTCTGTTCGTGAAATTCGCATAAATTAGTCCAATTTGTGCATAACTCAATTGTTAATAAACTCCGCTTAATTTGGTTAATCAGTTAATTATCAACGTAAGTAATAGATTATGATATGTTGATAACTCACATTTTACTGTTCATAACCTGTCCATAACTTCCGTACGATTTTACTTGACACGGATAGCTTAGGCTGCTACCTTAGATAACATCAAGAACGACGTATTTTGACAGCCTACAGTAAATGAGCGTGTGCATCGGACGAACCTTCGGGGGAGTTAAAGAACACAAAAGCGGTACTGAATTACCCGGGAAACAATAGGGCCGCAAGGTTCAATTAAACAAAGGGATAAGAAAAAAGGCATTACCATGAACGCGGAGAGACCACGGTAAGGAAGCGAAAACAGGTAACAGGAGCATTGAACTTCGGAGTTCGCAAAGAGGAAGATAACAGTGGCAGAAAGGTCGGGTATCCGCAAGGAGAAGGACACAGAGGCCCAACATTCGGAAAGTTTGCAATGGACAAAGAAAGGATCGCGACAGTCAGAACTACACAAAACTTGATACCCTCATGAAGGCTATGGCCGGACAGGGGATAGAGAACGGAAGTTTGCTCGAAAGATGCGGCTTCCGTTTTCGCTTTTTATAGGGTTTGCTCAACCTTTAAAGTCTCAAATCTCATATCTAACTTCTCATATCTCCTCCCAATTCCCTACTTTTATTTTTATGAGTAAAGAGGGCAAGGTTAAGTCGACCGGCAAAAAAAAGATCTTTGTTTTGGATACTTCGGTTATCCTGTATGATCATAACGCTTTCGAGAATTTTCAGGAACATGATGTGGCCATCCCCATTCAGGTGCTGGAGGAACTGGACAATATGAAATCTGGCAATGATACCCGCAACTTTGAAGCGCGGGGTTTTATCAGGCTGATGGATAATTTATCGCGTGAGCATTTGCTTAACCAGTGGCAACCGCTTAACGGCGAAAGTAAAGGCAACTTTAAAGTGGTGATGGACACTAAATCGGCCGATATGGATGCCGAAGCCATTTTTGGTCAGGGCAAGATCGATCACCGTATCCTTAATGCCGCACTTACCCTACAAGTAGAAAATCCCGATAAGAAAGTGGTATTGGTATCTAAGGATATCTGCTTGCGCCTGAAGGCTAAAGCCCTTAACCTTAACGCTGAAGATTACGAGACCGGTAAGGTTAAAAATCTGGATGAACTTTATACCGGAACTACCGTAGTAAAAAGCACGGATAAGTTTGTTAAACAGATCAGTAAAGCGCCCATCGTTACTGCAGGGGACCTGGGTTTGAATTTGAGTCGCGGTAACCACTTTTATTTATTGAAAGGTAAGACCGTTTCGTCGGCTTTCTTTTATAGTGCGCAGATAGATCATATCGCAAAGGTTAAAGAAGAGACCGTATTTAAAATATCGCCAAAAAATCCTGAACAAGCGTGCGCGCTGCATGCGTTATTGGATCCTGATATTAAATTGGTCACCTTACAGGGTAATGCCGGTACAGGTAAAACGTTGTTGGCCCTCGCAGCAGCTTTGGAACAACGCAAATATTATAGGCAAGTTTACATTACCCGCCCGGTTGTACCCCTCAGTAATAAGGAGATAGGCTTTTTGCCTGGTGATGCCAAGTCCAAGGTCGACCCTTATATGGCACCGATCTGGGATAATCTTAAATTTATCCGTGAGCAATTTGCTGATGACGAAAAGATGCAGCAAAAGATAGATGAACTGGTGACCAATGATAAAATATCTATCGCACCGCTGGCATTCATCCGTGGGCGCACGGTGACCAAGATCTTTTTTATTGTTGATGAAGCACAAAATCTTACGCCGCATGAGGTGAAGACCATTATATCCCGCGCAGGCGAGAATAGCAAATTCGTCTTCACCGGCGATATTTACCAGATCGATACGCCTTATCTGGATGCGGAAAGTAATGGCCTATCTTACTTGATAGATAAAGCGAAAGGGCACCCTCTTTACGCGCATATCACCCTGCAAAAAGGGGAGCGGAGCGAGTTGGCTAATTTGGCTAATGATCTGTTATAGTTGATCAGGCTAAATAATTATCGGTCACCTTAGCTATATCGGTAGCTACTTTATTGATGAAGCCTAACTGTTCTTTCAGTAGCTTTTCATCGGCATTAAGTTCGATAATGGGGAGTTCGGTCGCCTGTGGGGGAGACGGTGTTTTCTCGGCTATAGCTACCTCTACGGTCTTTGCATTCAATTTCTTACCGGTATCATTTAATACGGCCACACTACGGCGTATCAATTTCAAAAAATCCGGGTGGGGTTTGCCTTGTATATTAGGCGAGAATGCAGCCGAGGCCACCGTCGCCAAATAACTCGACAGGATGTGGTTCAGCACCACAAACTTGTGTACCTCTTTACTTTTCCGTTGTTTGCTCTTCGGTTCGGATGTCATCCGCTCAAAGGCTGCCGATAAGTTGGCCGATGTTACGTAAACCTCTTTACGCGCCAGTTTGTAATCAGTACTACTTGCAGATCCGTTCATTACGGCGGCTATGCGGTTAAGATATTGAGTATTAGCATGCAATACATCGCGTAAAGCTGGCGTTAATTGGTCCGACTCCCAGGTAGGGAAGATGATGTTGCTGGCGATGAAAGCGATGATCGACCCAATAATGGTATCCACAATACGTTCCTGGGCAATGTTCAGTTGACCTACACCCAAAAACTTAAATAGGATCAGCACATATGGTGTCATCATGATTACGCTTACCACATAATTTAAGCGCTGAAAGCTGTAAGCGCCAACCATAAAGATGATGAGGAAGATGAACTGAATGATGGTATTATTAATGTAGATCAGTATGGCTACACCTATCAGTCCGCCTACGATTGTGCCGGTCAATCTCTGGTAATTGCGTTGTTTGGACAGGCTGTAACCCGGTTTCAGGATAACGATAATAGTCAACAATACCCAATAACTATGGTATCCGAAAACCAGTTTTCGCCCGGTAATGTAATCGGCCAGCATCATCACTTCGGCACTTTTGGTGATAAAGAAACCAAAGATACATACCAGCGCCACCCGTACAGAATGTTTGAATGCTGCCGAATTCAGAGAGAGGTTATCTACAAATATCTCCGTCGAATAATCTTGATGGCTTACAAATTTGGTGTACTCAACTTTAGCGGCGCGCTCAAGCAACGCCTCCGAATCTTTAGTTTGGAAGTAGCCAAAAATGTCGGCAATACGGCGGTTAAGATCACGCAGGTTGATCAATACTTTTTTCAGGACCAGGTTACTGGTGCCGGGTTCGTTAACGCCAACGGCATCTATCTTGGCTTTTAAGGCCTCCAACTTTTTATCGAAATTTTTAAGATGATTGTAGCGCGTGTTGGATAGTATGGCAAAGCCGATATTATCCAACTCGTCGGCCATACCTTGCAGGATCACGCTGATATCCTCAAGTACTCCTGTGTAACCAAATTTTTCGCGGATATCGGTATAATCATAATGCGTCGCCATGATCTGCTCGTAAAGGTCTACCAGATCCACAAATGTGATCACCAAAATACGGCTGGCGTAAGTCGATTCCTTTACGGTTATGCGGCTTTTAAAAAGTATCTCGCGCACCACATCCTGGTGCTGGCTTACCTGTATCTGTTGCGATACCAGCTTGCGGTAGTTATCGTCAAAGTCGGTACCGGTCTTGTAAAATTCAGCTTTGATGCGCAGGAATTTCACCACGTCCAGCATATTCTCTCCAAGGGCTTGTTGAGCAGCACGGTAGGGGCGTATACGGAAGAAAAGTAAGCTTTGCAGCATGTACCATATCCCGCCGGCAAGCAGTGTGAAACTGTAAATGAATATCTCGCCGGCGGTGTTATTCTCTTTATCCATCATAAATATCATGATGAGTAAAGACGCTGTACCTACCGATGCCGCCCGATTTCCGTAGACCGTAAACATAGAGAAAAGGAACGAGAAGATGGCTATCTCGATGCCGAGCGCATATAAGTTAAAACGCGCAAAGCCGGTGATGATGCCCACCAAAAATATCAACCCATTACAAATAAGCATGGCGTTGCGTTTATGAAGAGCAGGGCCGGGAACATCGACCACGCAAATACATAGTGCTCCGAGAGAAAGCGTTAAGCCTGTTTCGAAATAACCGAACTGTAAAAGGACAATTGTGGGTAGCAGGACGCCCAAGGTAATGCGCACCCCGTCAGAAAAATACTGGCTGTAAAAAAAGCTTTTTATTTCTCTGGTTTGCGGGATCATAATTATAGACGGGGTATTGGATGCAAAATTAAACAAATTAGTCGGTACAGGGTTTTCAGATCACCATATTCTTAATAATTTAACCTTTTGATGAAAATTATATCAATTTTAGTAACTTAAACCCCATAAAAATGGTCGAGTTTAACCGGCCAACATCAACCGAATTATATGCCGTCTACTACCAAGTTAAGTCAGCGCGAAACTATCTTTAACCAGGAGGTTGAAAGCCGTTTCCAACTGTACGACAGTCTTTTTTTGACCCTGCCATTTTACCAGGTTAAAGATACCGGTATTCTGCTGCCATTCTTCAGTTCGCATTGCGAAAAAGAGACCATTGCCGAAAAGTCGCCCAGCGAGACTATCGAGTCTTTTTTTAAAAAGTATGTTCCCGGTATCGATCAGGAAGAGCAGATCAATCGCTTGTTCCGCTTTATTCAATACATCGAGCGCCAGGTGGTATTGTTCGACGCGATCGAAGATTCGGCTTTTGATAAATTAGGCAACTTTGATAAGAGCGGTACCCTGCAAACCCTGATCCAGCAGGTTGACGGTAATGAAGAAATGCGTAAGGATATAGAGGAGAAACTGAGATCTATTTCTCTTCGTTTGGTTTTGACCGCTCACCCGACACAGTTTTACCCGAGTACGGTATTAGGTATCATGACCGACCTGATCGAAGCGCTTAAAACTAACGATATACAGGCTATTAACCTGTTGCTACAACAGTTAGGTAAAACGCCTTTCTTTAATAAAAAATCGCCTACCCCGGTTGATGAGGCCATCAGCCTGGTTTGGTTCCTCGAGAATGTTTTTTACCATGCGGTAACCGACATTCAACGTAGACTGTCTGACGAGTTCGATATCAAAGAATCAAAGAACCAGATCGTTGAGCTTGGCTTTTGGCCGGGCGGCGACCGTGACGGCAACCCTAACGTAACTACCGAGAGTACAAGGTCTGTCGCGGCTATTCTGCGTCAACGTGTGTTCCGCAGCTACTATCGTGATTTCAGGATATTGAAACGCCGTGTCACCTTCCGCGGTGTAGAAACGGCCATGGCACAATTAGAGGCCATCATTTATCCTAATGCCTTTAATGAGCAGGTACAAGGCGTAGATCTGCAGGATGATATGTTGTCGCTGCTTAACTCCATCCGCGATGTGTTGAACAAAGAGCACGATGGACTTTCTGTTGACCTGGTAGAAGATATGATCTACAAAGTACAGGCGTTCGGTTGCTATTTTGCTACGCTGGATATCCGTCAGGATAGCCGGGTGTTGCGCAGCGTGTTCAAATATTGCACCGAGGGTCACCAGATAGATCCGCTGATAAAAGATGGCTATCTGGAACTATCTGAAAAAGATAAACTTAAAGCATTGACCTTTAACGAAGGTAACCTGTTTGCCGGTGATGATGCCGACGACCTGACCAAGGATACGCTGAACACCATCCGATTGATGAAGGCCATTCAGCAAAGCAACGGGCAAAAAGCGTGTCAACGTTTTATTATCAGCAACTGCCAGCAAGCATCAGATATTTTGCAGCTGATAGACCTGTTCCTTTGGAGTGGCTGGACCAAAGAGAGCCTGACCGTAGATTTTATGCCATTGTTTGAGACGGTGGGCGATCTTAAAGTTGCGGCGGAAGTAATGGAGCGCCTTTACGAGCATCCGTACTATCAGGAACACCTTAAACGCCGCGGCAACAAGCAAACCATTATGCTTGGCTTTAGCGATAGCACCAAAGATGGCGGTTACCTGATGGCCAACTGGTCTATCTACAAAGCTAAGGTTGAGTTGACCGCGATGGCCCGTAAGCACGGCATTCAATTAGCTTTCTTTGACGGTAGGGGCGGCCCACCTGCACGTGGTGGTGGCAAAACACATCGTTTTTACGCATCAATGGGTAACGATATCGCTAACGATCATATTCAAATAACCATACAGGGGCAAACGGTAAGCTCGCAATATGGATCGGTTGATACTGCCCGTTTCAACTCCGGCCAGCTGATCAACGCAGGACTGGTATCAGCGCTGAACCCTAACAGGCACGATCTGTTGGATAGCAGCCACAAAAAGATGATATCAGAAATGGCCGACGAAAGTTATGCAACCTTCTTAGCGCTGCGCGAGGATCCGTTATTTATCGATTATTTGGAGGAGATGAGTCCGTTGAAGTTACTTTCAAGGATAAACATCAGCAGTCGCCCTACCAAGCGAAATGCCGATGCCAAGCTGAAACTGGAAGATCTCCGGGCGATCAGCTTTGTAACATCATGGGGGCAAATGAAACAGAACATCCCGGGTTTCTTTGGCGTAGGTTCGGCCCTTAAAAAGATGAAAACTGAAGGCAAGTGGGCGGAGTTGCAAAAGCTTTACACTAATTCGGGCTACTTTAAAACAGTGATCGATAACTGTATGATGTCGATGTCTAAGTCCGACTTTAGGGTAACGGCACATTTAGCTAAAGATAAAAAGTTTGGCGCGTTTTGGAATAAATTAAAGAACGAATACGAGCTCACTAAGTCGTTGACTCTGGAATTGACGGGTAATACCAGCTTGATGTCTGAATACCCGATCGAAAAAAGATCTATCGCTTTGCGCGAGCGTATTGTACTGCCGTTAACCATCATTCAGCATTATGCCATTAATAAGCTAAATGATCATCCGGATGATGAACTGACCGACGTCTACAAAAAACTGATCATCCGTACCGTGTATGGTGTGGTTAACGCGGGCAGGAATTCTGCGTAAGCAAAAGGATATAAGATAGATCCGCCGGATGGTATCGCTTTGCCGAATGCCATCCGGCTTTTTTTTGATGGGATCGTCACAATTTACTATCGGCCAGCGTCAAATGGGAATTATTCACTTTACCATCCCACAAAACGACGGTGTAGTTTAGAAATAAAAGATCATTTTGTTTACGATGTTTCCCGGAGGGGAATCGCTTGTTTTTGATTGCTAACAAATATAGTAAAAGTACTTTAAATTATCAATAGCAAAGTGCATTTTATATTAAGACAAAATTAAAGATAGCTTTGCTTTTAGGTGAATAGCCCTTAAATTCGCCGTATGCCCGTCACCCTAAAAAGATCACTGCACGATGAACCGCTGTCCGGTTATTGGGAGTGGGATATGACGGGTACACGGCCCTTTAATAACAAAGCGCTGATCGGTTTACTGGGTTACGATCAGGATACATCCGTCCATCAAGCAGTAATAGCCGAAAGTGTATTTGAAGAAGATCTGGCCACCGCCCGCCAAATGATAGCCGAGCATATAGCCAGCTTTGGCGAGCAGCCATTTATCTTCGAGGCGCGTTGCCGTCATTCGGACGGGTCCATGGTCTACCTGTTGCTTACCGGCCATGCGCAGTGGAACGGCATGGGGCAACCCATAATCATGTCAGGTAGTTTTGTGAACATCACCCGCCAAAAGCAGACCGAGCAGGAATTGATCCTGGTGAAGGACCTGCTGCACAAAACTAACGAGGCCGCCCGTGTAGGCGGTTGGCAACTTGACCTGGAGACAGGTGCAGTTGTATGGACCAACCTCACCAGAAGGATCTTTGGTGTGTCTGATGATTTTATCCCTCAACGCGGTTCTGCAGCTACTTTCTTTAAAGAGGGGCACGACCGCGATACCCTGCGCAAAGCTTTTGTCGACGCGATAGAAAATGGCATCACTTACGATCTTGAACTTAAAGTTATCAATACCGCCGGAGTCGAGATATGGACGCGTACCATTGGTCAGCCAGAGTTTGAGAATGGCAAATGCGTTAGGTTATACGGTATCTTTCAGGATATAAACGACCGTAAGAACGCGGAGCAGGAGCTGATCCGCGCCAAAGAGGAAGCTGAAGCGGCAGTTAAAGCCAAGTCGCAATTCCTGTCCGTAATGAGCCATGAGATAAGGACACCAATGAATGCTGTGATCGGCTTTACCAATCTGCTGCTGAAAGACCCGAGGGATGATCAGCAGGAGTATCTGAACGTCTTAAAATTCTCGGCCGAGAACCTGATGGTGATCATTAACGACATTTTGGACGTTAGCAAGATAGAGGCCGGTAAGATCGAGTTCGAGCAAGAGGATCTTGACCTGAAAGAACTTATCCACAATATCCACGCGGCTCAATTACCTGCTGCTATCAATAAAGGTATCAGCTTGATGACGGATGTGGATCCGCGTATCCCGGTTCTTATTAAAGGTGATAAAGTTAGGTTAGGGCAGATACTGAACAACCTGGTCAACAACGCCGTCAAATTTACGCGGGAGGGGAGTGTGACGCTTAGTTGCAAGCAGCTATCGCGTGACGGGCAGCAAGCCATAGTTTATTTTGAAGTGCGCGATACGGGCATTGGTGTCCCTGTTGATAAGCGCGAATACATCTTTGACATTTTTGCGCAGGCCAGCGCGTCTACCACGCGGCACTTTGGTGGTACAGGTTTAGGCTTGGCTATCAGTCAGCGCTTGGTGAATATGATGGGCGGTAATATTTTGCTGGATAGCGAAGTGGGTAAAGGGTCGGTATTTTACTTTGATCTGGTACTGACCGTCGCCGAACAACCGGAAGTGCCCATCTCTGTTATTCTTCCTGCAAGACAAAACACCTCGTTGGAGGGGCTGAAAGTATTACTGGTTGAGGACAATCAGATAAACGTATTGGTCGCCCGTAAATTTTTAGAACGTTGGAAGGTTATTTGCGATTGCGCGGTTAACGGATTGATCGCGTTAGAAAAAGTACAACAAAAAGACTATGATCTGGTACTAATGGACCTACAAATGCCGGTGATGGATGGCTATCAGGCCACTACTGCTATCCGCGCCCTGGGCGGTAAATATAAAACATTGCCCATCTTGGCATTGACTGCATCGGCCTTGTTAGATAAACGGGAAGAGGTGATGGCTAAAGGCCTGACAGATTTTGTGAGCAAGCCCTTTAAGCCCGAAGAACTGTACGATAAGATCTGCTTCTACGTCAACCAATAACCACCGCCATGCTTTACCCCGAACTATTGGCACACGTACGCCGCTACATAAAGTTGACCGAACAGGAGGAAGAATTGTTGTGCAGTAGGATGGAGCTGAAACGGTTCAAGCGAAAAGAACACATCCTTGAACCCGGTAAACATTGCTCCGGCGAGTACTTTATCATCAAAGGTTGCGTACGGCAGTATATGGTCAACACTAAGTTGAACGAGCAGGTGATCCAGTTCGGCTTAGAAAGTTGGTGGATAGCCGATCATGAAAGTTTGCTGAACTATACGCCGGCCAAAACCTACATCCAAACCATCGAGGCGACCGAAATGCTATTGCTCACACCTAAAGACCGTGCGTATCTCTTTGAGCATATCCCTAAACTTGAAAGCTATTTCCTCATCATGATGCAGAAGGCTTTTGTGGCATCCCAACGCCGCATCGGGTTCATCTTTAATATGAGTGATCAAGAGCGTTACCGTTTCTTCATTCAGCTGTTCCCGGCCTTTGCTAACCGGGTGCCGCAATACATGCTGGCATCTTATCTTGGTTTTACGCCACAGTTTATGAGTAGGCTGCGGGCCAAAAAAGTTAAGTGATTTCTTAAACTCAGTTCATTTTTTCGAGGGGGGGTTGTCCGCAACTTTGTGGTATCAAAACATTACAGAAATGAGCAACAGAATTAGAGTAAACCAAGCCGACCCCGCCGCTTTTAAAGCCATGATGGGTCTCGAAAATTATTTAGCTACCAGTGGTATCAGCAAAAAGCATAAAGAACTGATCAAGATCCGCGCATCGCAGATCAATGGTTGTGCTTACTGTTTAAACATGCATACCATTGATGCCCGCAAACTTGGCGAGACCGAGCAACGCATCTACACACTGAGCGCGTGGCGCGATACACCTTTCTTTGATGAGCAGGAGCAAGCCATTTTAGCCCTGACCGAAGAGATGACCCTGATCAGCAACCACGGCGTAAGCGACGAGACCTATAAACGAGCCGCCGAACTATTCGATCCGGCCTATCTATCGCAGATAATTATGGCAGTAGTGACCATTAACGCCTGGAACAGGATAGCTATTACGACCTTGATGGTACCGGGAGAGTAAGTCTCAAGTCTTAAGTTCAAAGTCAAAAGTTAAAATTAAAAAGCCATGCGAGGTGTTGAGACCAAGCATGGCTTTTTTGACTTAAGACTTCGGACTACCGACTTAAGACTTCCTACCTTATCTCTACCAGGTACGGCATCCGTGCCTGTGGTGCGCGCATCATTTTGGTGATGCCTTTTACCTGCTCGTAAACTTGATAGTTGTCACCAAGTTCAGACTTTAGCATACGGGTCTTAACTTCTGCACTAAAGCCTTGGCCAAACTTGTTGAAGAAGCTCTTTTGCTCAGGGTAGTTCACGATCTTGTAGTCGCTTAGTTTGGCTTTTTTAGCGGCTATGTTGATCGCGTCGTTAATGTTGCCCAAACGGTCTACCAAACCTAATTTTAAAGCTTGGGTGCCTGTCCAAACACGGCCCTGACCAATGCTGTTAATATACTCTTGCGACTTTTTGCGGCCGTCGGCAACGTGTTTGGTAAAGTCATCATAACCACGGTTCACCTGGTTCTGCAGGATAGCGCGTTCTTCGGGTGTCAACGGGCGACTGGTTTCGCCCAGGTCGGCGTACCTGCCGGTCTTTACGCCATCGAAGGTGATACCTAACTTGTCGTTGAATAATTTCTGCATATTAGGCAAGATAGCAAAGATGCCGATAGAGCCTGTGATCGTATTAGGCTGTGCCACAATAGAATCGGCCGCGCAGGCGATATAGTAACCGCCTGATGCAGCGTAATCACCCATCGATACAATGATCGGTTTGCTATCGTGGGTCAGTTTAACTTCGCGCCAGATCACATCCGAGGCTAACGAACTGCCGCCCGGCGAGTTAACGCGCAGTACCACTGCTTTTACATTTTTATCATTACGGGCTTTGCGCAAAGCGCGGGATACTCCTTCAGAGCCGATGCTGTTGTCATCGCCCTCGCCGCCGGCTATCTCGCCTGATGCATAAACCACAGCGATCCGGTCTTTGGCTGATGTAGTTTCCTCTTCGTCGTTAGTAGCGGTGCTATTGGTGTAATCGGCTATTTCAACAGCTTTTACATTATCTTTCTTATCGATAGATGTGCGTTGTTTCAATTCGTCCAACACCTCGTCCTTGTATTTCAATCCGTCAACCAATTTGTATTTCAATGCATCCTCCGGATATTGCACCAGCATATTATTGGCGATATTGAACAAGCTATCCTTATCGATCTTACGCTTGGCAGCGATGCCGGTAAGGAAATGGTCATACAACGAACCTACATAAGACGTTACCTGCTCACGGTTGGCATCACTCATCTTGTTAAGTATAAAAGGCTCTACAGCGCTCTTATAAGTACCTACTTTAATGATCTGGGCTTCGATACCCAGTTTATCCAACGCACCTTTCAGGAAAGTGACATTCTGACTAAATCCGCTGAATTCGAATATGCCTTTTGGATTGATGTAAACTTTATCAGCTACAGATGCCAGGTAATAGAAGCCCTGGGTGTATATCTCGGAGTAAGCGATGATGAATTTCCCCGACTTTTTAAAATCGAGCAATGCGTTGCGTACCTCCTCGGTAGTGGCTTGGCCCGACATCATATAGCTTTCATCTAAATAGATGCCTTTTATCTTATCGTCGTTCCTGGCTTTTTTAATGTTGGCTAAAACATCGTTCAGGCCGATAACCTTGTTTTCGTCCATCCCGAACAGACCAAGGCCCGCAAAGGGATTATTGGGCGTACGCTCGGGGATAGGCGCTTTAAATGACACGTGCAATACCGAGTTAGATGCAACCTCAACGGTTTTATCGCCGCTGGTGGCACTGGCTACAATAGCCATCAGGATACCGATACCCACAATAAATAATAACACGGACGAAATAACTATCCCGACCACCGTGGCCAATACGTATTTAAAAAATTGTTTCATTTATAGCAGCGATGTGTTTATCTATGCAAACTTAATAATTCAGGGCACATTTAGCTATGCTAAGAGCGCCGGGCATCAATTATTGTTACAACATGTTTGATATTTTTTTGTTATTGGGCAGCAACCTTGGCGATAGGCGCTTGTTTTTGCAGCAAGCCATTAATAGGGTAGGTGTTGAGGTGGGCGTAGTAACAGAGGTTTCGTCGGTTTACGAGACTCAATCCTGGGGGAATACCTCAGGACCGGATTATCTTAACCAGGTGATACGCGTTCAGACCCAACTTTCGGCACGAAATGTGCTTAACAAGGTCTTAGCTATCGAACTGGAGTTTGGCCGCGAGCGTAAAGAGAAATGGGGTGCACGTACGCTCGATATCGATATCCTGTTTTACGCAGATCATATCGTGAACGAGCCGGGGCTTACAATTCCGCATCCGTATTTGCAAGAAAGGCGTTTTACGATGGAACCATTGGCCGAGATAGCTCCGCTTTTACAACACCCGGTTTTAAACAGAACGATGTTGGAACTTAAAAACGAGTTAACAGATAGCTTAATTGTGAAAAAATTATAAATTTGAGAAGATAACGAACTAATATGTCAGATATTAAAGAACTTGACCTTACCTCACTATACGAGATAACCGACGGCAGCGACGAATTTCTGGTAGAATTTATGGATATGTTCCTGCAACAAGCACCGGAATTACTGAGCACCATTGGCACGGCTATAGCTGCCGGCGACTGGGCCACGGCAGGTGGTGCCGCACACAAAATTAAACCTAACCTGGCCATGTTCGGTATGCCCGATTGCCAGGCCACCATACAGGAAGTAGAATTGCTTTGCAAAGCAGGCGGACAAGACCCTTACGAGATAAGTACCAAATTTAATCAGGTACGATCGGTTGTAAGCGAAAACCTGGTTAAGCTAACTAAGATCAGGGATGATGTGGCAGCGAAGTTGTGAGTCTTGAGTTAGAAGTCTTAAGTCGGAAGTCAAAAGTAAAAACCCAGCAGGGGTAAATAAAAAAGGCTAAAGCAAACACCGGGATATCCCGGAAATGCTTTAGCCTTTTATTATTAATCAAAGACCTTTTACCTTTCGCCTTTTACCTACCTTAAACGGCAGTAACGGTGAATGTATAACTCTCCATTATCAGGTTAGCCAGCAGGCTTTTGCATGCCTGATCAACTTTTTGAGTAGCTGCGGCTTCGTCAGCTGCTTCAACCTCTAAAGATATATGTTTACCAATGCGGATATTCTGGATCTCGGGTAAACCTAAGTTTTTCATGCTGCCGGTAACCGCTTTACCTTGCGGGTCAAGAATTTCTTTTTTTGGCATTACGTCGATCTCAGCCTGGAATTTTGTCATTTTTGAATTTGAATTGAATGATAGATAGGGCGATGTAAATGAATATCACCACCGGTACAGCGGCAAATTTAAAAAATAGTATCAATATAGCCGAAACTAACAGCAACAAATAACGGTAAAGGTTGCGCGGGTCGCGTGGCTTAAACTTTAAACTCATCAACGGTATCTCGGCGACTAACAATGCGCACATCACCACAGTGAGGGTAGTTAGTGTGTATCTGTTCAGGATGTAGTGATCGAACGCTGAATAATGCTCTAAGATAAAAGGGATAGAGGCGATCAGGATAGCATTGGCCGGCGTAGGCAAGCCAATAAATATTTCGGCCTGGCGGGTATCGTTATTGAATTTGGCCAATCTTAAGGCCGAGAACACCGCTATAGCGAACGATATAAAGCACAGGTAACTATCAATTGGGTAAACCTGTGGTGAACGCAGAAAAAGCTGATATAAAATGGCCGACGGCAAGAAACCAAAGCTCACCATATCGGCCAGCGAATCCAGGTCCTTACCTATACCCGAGAAGGCCTGTAAAACACGGGATGCGAAGCCATCAAAAAAATCGAATATGGCCGACAGGAAGATACAATAAGCTGCAAAAACAAGGTTATCGCTGAAAGCAAAAACAATACCTACACACCCGCTGAACAGGTTTGCACAAGTAATGGCATTAGGGACATGTTTTTTTACGCGTTTCCTCATTGGCGGCGTGAAGTTACAAAGATCTTACAAAAGGGCAACAAAAAAGCGTCCTGAATGATCAGGACGCTCTAATTATATTTTAATGGATGGTTCGTGACTACGAATTCATCGATATCAGGAACTCCTCGTTGGTCCTGGTACCACGGATCTGGGTCTGTAAGAACTCCATCGACTCTTGCGAGTTCATATCCGCCAGGTGGTTACGCAAGATCCAGATGCGTTGTAAGGTATCGCGATCCAATAACAGATCGTCGCGACGCGTGCTTGATGCGGTAAGATCAATAGCAGGGAAGATACGTTTGTTAGACAATTTACGATCCAACTGTAACTCCATGTTACCTGTACCCTTGAATTCCTCAAAGATAACCTCGTCCATTTTAGAACCGGTCTCGGTCAATGCCGTGGCTATGATGGTCAGTGAACCACCATCCTCGATGTTACGGGCCGCACCAAAGAAACGTTTAGGCTTGTGCAAAGCGTTAGCATCCACACCACCTGACAATATCTTACCTGATGCCGGAGCAACAGTGTTATAAGCACGGGCCAAACGGGTGATAGAGTCTAACAAGATCACAACGTCATGACCGCACTCTACCATACGCTTAGCTTTCTCTAAAACGATATTGGCGATCTTTACGTGGCGCTCTGCAGGCTCATCAAATGTCGATGCAATAACCTCAGCACGTACGCTACGGGCCATATCGGTAACCTCCTCAGGGCGCTCATCGATCAATAGGATGATCAGGTAAACCTCGGGGTGATTTTTGGCGATCGCGTTAGCCACATCCTTTAACAACATAGTTTTACCCGTTTTAGGCTGCGCCACGATCAAACCACGCTGGCCTTTACCGATAGGAGAGAACAGGTCCATGATACGGGTAGAATAGTTACCCGGGTCGGTGAACAAGTTCAATTTTTCAGACGGGAAAAGCGGCGTCAAGTGGTCAAAAGGCACACGGTCACGCACCTCTGCAGGTACACGGCCGTTAATAGCTTCTACACGTACTAACGGGAAATATTTTTCGCCCTCTTTTGGCGGACGAATGCTACCGCGAACAGTGTCGCCGGTCTTCAGACCGAACAGTTTGATCTGCGATTGAGATACGTAGATATCATCCGGAGAGGTCAGGTAGTTATAGTCTGACGAACGCAGGAAGCCATAACCATCAGGCATGATCTCCAGAACGCCCTCGTTAACGATCACGTTATCAAAATCAAGATTGATCTCGTCTTTTTTGGATTGTTGACTTTGCTGCGGCTGACGGCGCTCAAATTTTGGCTGGCGTTGTTCTACCGGCGTACTTTCAACACGCGGTGCCGAAGGTTCATCATCGTCGCCGGTGATCACTTGCGGCTCGCCGGCGGCAACCGGAGTTTCTTCGTCCTGAGTGTAAGGCGGCTCCTCTTCCTGGTCAAAAACGTTGGTATCGCTCAAGTGTACCTCGGTACGCGGCGCGGTAGAAGACTTAGCCTTAACAACACGCGTACGTTTGCGGGGTTTATCATCAGCCTCAGTTGCTTCGGTTTCGGCCGGGGCCGGGGTGCCTATCTCGGCATAGTTGCTTGCCAACATGCTTTGTTGTTGACGGGCCATTTCTATTAACGACTGCTGTTCAACAATGCGAGTAATTAATTGGGCTTTGCGTAGCTCATCTGCCTCGGTAACACCTAAGCTTTTGGCCATATCACGCAACTCTGAAACGAGTTTATCGTTCAATTCTGTAGTAATATCAGACATTGGGAATTATAATTCAATAAGGATCTTAAAATTGAGAGATCTTTCGGTCGGCACAAAAAAACGAAACGGAAAAATACCTGCGATTATTTAATAGTAAACAAAGTGGGATCTTAAATTGTTTCTTTGGTGCAAGAAAAATTCTAAGGATAACGATGCAATGTTAAATATTAATATTTGTTATTTCAAAATTTTTCAAAAAATAACGACAACTTAAAGGTAGAACTCGCTTATTTTTAGTTTTTTTGACGATCCGGACACAAAGGACCGTTACTATATATGCTATCAAGGGAACAACTCATCGCTCAGATCAAACAGAAAAGATCATTTTTATGCGTCGGCCTCGACCCTGATCTGGACAAGATCCCCGAATTTTTAAAAGGCTATCCCGACCCGATATTCGAGTTCAACAAACGTATTATCGACGCTACCAAAGACCTCTGCGTAGCCTACAAACCAAACTCAGCTTTTTACGAAGCTTATGGCATTAAAGGCTTGCAGAGTTTGATATCGACCAGCAAATATCTTCCTGCCGACACCCTAAATATCATTGATGCCAAACGCGGTGACATAGGCAATACATCCGATAAGTACGCTAAGGCCTTTTTTGATGACAGCGATTCTGGTATGGATTTCGACGCGATCACCATTACGCCATACATGGGTAACGATAGTGTGACGCCGTACTTAAAATACGATGGTAAATGGGTGATCATCCTGGCGCTGACCTCATCTGTAGGTAGTAAAGACTTCCAATATTCTGAAGTTGACGGCGGTTTCTTGTATGAGACAGTCATCAAAAAATCCAATACCTGGGCCGGTGCCGACCGTATTATGTACGTTGTAGGTGCTACCAAAAGCACCGAGTTTACTAACATCCGCGCTCACGCTCCTGATAATTTCCTGCTTGTACCCGGCGTAGGTGCCCAGGGCGGTAGCCTGGAAGACGTATGCAAATACGGCATGACCAAAGATTGCGGCCTGCTGGTCAATTCATCACGTGGGATCACCTACGCAGCCAACGGCCCCGACTTTGCCGATGCCGCCCGCGCAGAGGCATTAAAACTGCAACAGCAAATGGAGCAGGAACTTGCTCTTGCCGGAATAATTTAGATTCAAGATAACGAGTAAAGGATCAAGACAGAAGTTCGTCTTGACCCTTGACTCTTTATTCCTTGGATCTAATCAATAAGCTTTCCTTCTATCGAGTCATCAAACGTTTGCCCGATAATAGCACCCGCCACCATTTTTACAAAGGCGATTGCG
This sequence comes from Mucilaginibacter myungsuensis, assembly GCF_015222005.1. Taxonomy (GTDB): domain Bacteria; phylum Bacteroidota; class Bacteroidia; order Sphingobacteriales; family Sphingobacteriaceae; genus Mucilaginibacter; species Mucilaginibacter myungsuensis. The sequence goes on from NZ_JADFFL010000011.1 coordinate 85,767, forward strand.
TTACCATGTTTGTTATCCCAATAATAACCTTGGGTAGGGGATACTTTGATCACGCTGATACGCGGGTCATCTTTACCTTCGGTGAACCAAACTTTTAGTAAAGGGTCCCACAGTTCGTCGATGATGGCCTTGTCCTCGGTGATCTCAGCTATACCGTACACATCTAAGAAACCAGAATGTGCTGATGCTTGAAAGAACATCTGCACCATCGGGTCTTTGGCAATGTCGGCATTCTTGCGGCTATCATTGGCGCTCAGGAACCATAGCGTGCCATCATCGTCTATTTTCTGCGGCGACATTGGGCGCGAGTTTGAAGGCAAACCGGTTTTGATGTTCGTTAGGAAAAAACAGCTTTCGGCTTTCTCAGCCAATTCTTTTAATTTCGACCAAGCTTGCTCGCCAGCAAGGTCTTCCATGTTATGTTCCGGTTGTTGTTGGTTAATGCTATCCATGTTTTTATTTCGGTTATAATGTATAAGGATAACCTTGCCAAATGGATATTGTGTTGTGGGAAATAAAATTAATTATGTAGAAATCACTGTTGGTGAATTAACCAGGAAGGGCAAAAAGGTTTTCACGAAGGGCACAAAGGTATTACTGAATTGCTATCACATATAACAAAGGCTTTGTGTTTTTTGTGCTTCTCCCTTTGTGTGCTTTGTGGTTAACTAAACGCCTCCACTAATTCAAATTCCACTTTCCTTGCCGGATAGCGTTCAGCGAAAGCTACTACCAGGTTTCGGATATAACCATTATCCGGATGAGGGGCTAAGCACGCCTTCAGCGCGTCGAAATTATTGACCTCGAAATCGTTGGGAATATAGCCCATGCCGTAAAATCGGCCATTCTCGATCAGCATACAGCTTTGCTCTTCCCAGTTGCGGCCTTTATCGCGGATGGCGAAGGTGGGCAGTTGTTCTTTCAAACTTTCTATCGCGGTGTTGACCTTGTGGTTGTATACATCAACTTCCTCGTGACCGGTACAAGCGCACAGTTCACCACTTGGACTGCCGCATACTTCATTGTTCTTTTGGATAAAGCACAGCTTAGGGCAAAGACCAAATTCTTCCATCAGCAAATTCAGCATGGAATAACCTTCTAATAACGAGCGGCAATTATGCACAGGATGCGCGTGCTTACGGTTTTTGTCGACAGCTAAGCGCAGATAGCCACGCTGGTCCTCGTAAGTGTACAAGCCGAAGGTATGTTCAAAACGTTTGAGTGAGCGGTTGTATTTAGGCCACAGGCGTTTGATCTCGATAGCTTCCAACGCTAAAGACATCAACTCCGTACCACATTCGCGATGGGTGATGTGGTAGATGTTCTTTAAAAACTCCTGACGTTGCAAGTTTGGGTTATTGCCACTGAAATGGCTGCATACCCGTTTTTTGATATTAACGGCTTTGCCAACATAGATCACCTTGCCTTTTTGATCATGAAAGTAATACACGCCGGGCATCATCGGCAACGAGTCGATCATGCCTTTTGGCAGATTGGCTGGTAGGTTCTGCTCTTTAGAGTTCTTTTTAAGCGAAGCGAGAATATGCTTATTGCTATCGCTCCGTAATAGCAGACCGAACAATTCCGCAGTAGCCTCAGCATCACCGCCGGCACGGTGGCGGCTTGTGTTACCGATCCCTAAATGATGGCAAAGTTTGCCTAAACTATAGGAGGGCAGCCCGGGCAATATCTTACGACCTAACCTGACCGTGCAAAGTTTATTGCAATTCAGGTCGTACCCTGCGGCCGATAAGTGGTACCTTAAAAATGAATAATCAAAGTTGACGTTATGGGCTACAAAGATCTTGTCGTGCAGTAGCTGATAGATCTCGTGCGCTACCTGGTTAAAAGTAGGCGCATCATCCACCATCTCGTTGGTGATGCCGGTCAGGGCGCGGATAAATACCGGGATGTCGCGCAGCGGATTGATCAGCGTTTCGTAACGGTGTGTCACCTGCATACCATCGTGGATACGGATAGCCACCTCGGTTATCCCGTTGGCGCTGGCGTGACCGCCGGTGGTCTCAATATCTACGATCGCATACATTGCTAACAAATTTAGTTAATATTCTGAAAGAACAATATCTCTCAGCAAAAAAAACTTAACGCCTGTTAATGTCTTTTTATTACCATTGCTATAAAGCAAATATTACTTAATGAAAACCGAAAAAGAAAAAATGATATCCGGCGAATACTACCTCGCGAACGATCCTGAATTGGTTAAAGAACGCGCCGATTGTAAACGTCTCCTCAAGCAATTGAACGTAGACGAATATGTGGTGGGTGATGGCACCAAAGCCGTTTTAGCCAAATTGATCCCCAATGCGCCCTCAAGTTTATATATCGAACCGCCGTTCCATTGCGATTACGGTTATAACATCACCTGCGGCGAGAATGTCTACTTTAACGTCAATTGCGTGGTGTTGGATGTAATGCCGGTAAAGATCGGCAATAATGTGTTTTGCGCCTCGGCAGTGCAGATCTACACCGCTACGCATCCGTTGGAGGCCGACCAACGCCGTGTATTGGAGAATGCTAAACCTGTAGTGATCGGTGATGATTGTTGGATAGGGGGCGGTGCGATCATTTGTCCGGGTGTTACTATTGGTGACAGATGCGTCATCGGTGCAGGTTCTGTAATTACCAAAGGTATCCCTTCGGATTCTCTGGCGGTAGGTACTCCGGCGCGGGTCATAAGGAAGATCGATAACAAATAACTACTATAACAAAAAAGCGTCCCGATAAATTCGAGACGCTTTCCATATAGTCGAGATGCTTAAGCGCTTATCTCTAAAGAATTACTTCTTTCCTTTAGTCTGCGCTTGTTGTTGCTGGCGCATCATTTCTTCCATTTTAGCGGCAAAACCAGTTTTCTTTTTGGTCTTGTCCTCAGGTTTCTTTTTGTTCTCCTGTATCTGAGCGTGGATCTTCTTGTCATCAACCATAAATTTGATCAGGTATTGTTGTAAGAAGGTCAGCATGTTGGCCAGGAAGTAATAGTAGTTCAGGCCGGCTGGGTAACCGTTCAGCGCGCCGAAGAAGATGATCGGGGTGATGTAACCTATGTATTTCATCTGACCGGTAGCGCCCGATATTTGATTATTAAAATAGGTATAGATCAGCGTACTGATGGTCATTAGTAAACACATTAAACTGATGTGTGTCCAACCGATCAATGGTAACGGTGCAAAGGTCACCAGAGTATCATAAGTAGACAGGTCATGCATCCACAGGAAACTTTGACCACGCAACTCGAACAAGCTTGGGAAAAAGCGGAAGAACGCTATCACGATAGGCATTTGCAGCAATAGCGGCAAACAACCACCCAGCGGGTTCACACCGGCCTTTTTGTACAATTTCATGTACTCCTGTTGTAGCAGGGTAGGATTATCCTCGCCAACTTTCTCTTTTATCTCGTCCATCTCAGGTTTTAACACCCTCATTTTGGCCATTGATAGGTAAGACTTATAGGTTAACGGAGACAGGACTAATTTCAGGATAATGGTCAACGCCAGGATGATCATACCATAGTTCCAGCCAAATTGCTGTAAAAAGGTGAACACCGGCAATACCGCAAAACGGTTGATGTATTGCAGCGGGCCCCAACCCATGTTGATCTGTTTTTCCAGCTCGTACTTATCACCCTGATCTTTCAGTGTGCTGTATTTATTAGGGCCAAAGTAGAACGTCAACGGGAAATTACCCACGCTACTTTTAGGTACTACCAAACCGGCTTTCATTTGCTTGATGTGGGTAGTATCCGCAATATCAATAGCAACAGCCAGATTAGATTTTGTAAAACCCTGGTCACTGATCAGCGCGCTCGAGAAGAAGTGCTGCTTAAAAGATACCCATTGCATCTTTTTATCGGCTATTTCTTTCGCGTCGTCCTTACCCTCGCTCAGGTAATCAACATCGTGCTCGGTAGTTCTCCAGTAAACGGTCGAGTACTGGCGCTCCAAAACCATGTCCTTTTCTAACTTGTTAGGGTTAGCGGCCCAGCTCAGGTTTATCTCGTTGCTATTAGCAACTACGTTATCCAAACCGGTCGGGGTGATGGTCAACCCAACTTTAAAGCCTTCACCTTTTAACGTGTACACGTAATCCAGGTATTGCGTTGGGCTGTAGCTTAAGCGCATGGTCACTGATGTTGAATCGGTACCTGTTACCTTTGCCGATGGCGCGCTTGGCGTAAAGTAATAATCGTTGGTGTTGATGTATTTATCACCGGCACGCAGGTTAAGGCCAAAGCTGTTACCTGCACCATCGAACATGATCAATGGTTTTTTATCGTGGGTAAAAAACTTCTTTAGCTGTACCGAGTAAACACGGCCGCCTTTAGCGCTTAGTTTGATCAGTAATTCGCTGTTCTCTAAAGTAACTAATTGGTCGGTACCTACGGTAGCAGCGCCAAAAGGTTGTTTAAGAACGGCAGAGTCTAAAACCTTGCCTGCTTTTGTGCTGTCGAACTTTGCTGTAGTGGCAGGTAATGGTTTACCAGCTTTCTTTAACGAATCCAGATGCGCGCGCTCTTGTTCCTTTTTTATCTCCGCGTCCGACGGCTTAAGCAGGTAGAACGAACCTGCTATAATGATCATGATCAGGAATAATCCTGTAAATGTATTCTTATCCATTAATTTAATTATTTCTTGCGGGCGTAAGCCAGCGAAGCGGCGACAAAGTTAACAAAAAGTGGGTGAGGATCTGCAACTGTCGATTTTAATTCGGGGTGGAACTGCGCGCCTACAAAGAACGGGTGATTTTTCAACTCTACTATCTCAACCAGACCGTTATCCGGGTTCATGCCAGATGTGCTCATGCCGCCCTCTTTATATTGTTTCAGATAGGCGTTATTGAACTCGTAACGGTGACGGTGACGCTCGCTGATGTGGGTTTTGCCATATATCGCGGCTGCTTTACTGCCTGCTTTCAGGTCGCAAGCGTAAGCGCCTAAACGCATGGTACCGCCCATGTTTTTAACATCCTTTTGGTCTTCCATCATCGAGATGACCGGATGAGCGGTTTGCGGGTTCATCTCTGTACTGTTAGCTTCGGCCAGACCCAGCACATTGCGGCCGTATTCAACCACAGCGCATTGCATACCTAAACAAATACCAAAGAATGGGATGTTATTCTCGCGTACGTATCTGATCGCCTCGATCTTACCTTCGAAACCACGCTCGCCAAAGCCTGGAGCGACCAATACACCGCAAAGGCCTTTCAGCTTATCGATGGCGTTCTCCGGGGTCAGGTTACCGGATTGGATGGTGACAACCTTTACTTTACACTCGTTCTTAGCACCGGCATGTACAAACGCCTCAATGATAGATTTATAAGCATCAGGAAGTTCAACATATTTGCCTACCAGGCCAATTTGTATCTCGGCAGTAGGGTTTTTAAGGCGGCCCAAAAAGTTTTTCCAGCTATCCAGGTTAGGCTCGTTCTTGGTCGGCAGTTTTAATTTTGCCAAAACGGTCTTATCCAGTTGTTCTTTCAACATCAGCAAAGGCACGTCGTAAATCGTCGACGCGTCTATCGATTCGACAACGGCATTGATATTAACGTTACAGAACAGGGCTATCTTTTTACGGATATCCTGATTGATATGGTGCTCGGTGCGGCAAACCAAAATATCAGGCTGGATACCATACTCTAACAACATCTTAACCGAGTGTTGGGTAGGTTTGGTCTTTAACTCGCCGGCAGCAGCAAGGTATGGGATCAGCGTTAAGTGGATGACGATGGCGTTGTTAGAGCCTTCTTCCCACTTGAACTGACGTACAGCCTCAACAAATGGCAGCGACTCAATATCGCCTACGGTACCACCTATCTCGGTGATCACGATATCGTACTGGCCATTTTCGCCAAGGATACGGAAGTTACGTTTGATCTCGTCGGTAATATGCGGAACAACTTGCACGGTCTTACCCAAAAATGCGCCCTCACGCTCACGGTTGATCACATTTTGATAGATACGACCGGTAGTGATGTTGTTTGATTGCGAAGTTGGTGTATTCAAAAAACGCTCGTAGTGACCCAGGTCAAGGTCGGTCTCGGCGCCGTCCTCGGTCACATAGCACTCGCCATGCTCGTACGGATTAAGCGTTCCCGGGTCAATATTAATGTAAGGATCGAATTTTTGAATAGTAACACGGTAACCACGTGCCTGAAGGAGTTTAGCCAGCGAAGCTGAGATAATGCCTTTACCTAATGATGAGGTAACGCCGCCCGTAACAAAGATGTATTTAGTCATGTAAATTGTTTCTGTACGGGATACAAAGGTAGCAAATTTCGGCGGATGTTTGGCGGCTATCTGTAATTGTTGAAAAGGCGGTAACTTGTTGATAAGAAAGGGGAAGCAGATCTAACGAGCGCATGGCCCGTGTCACAAAGAGTTTATTTGCGGAATATCTTGACCATTGTTCTTGATAAACTAAATATTTAGTTTTATGTTTGGGGTATGAAGAGCATCGTCAGACTTGCCTTTTTCCTGTTAGTTGCGGCAACATTCAATGCGCAAGCCCAGGAGAAATTTCCGGGCAAGACATTAAGTTTGATAGGGGAGCCGGCAGTTACTGTTTTTAAGAACGAGTCGGCAGATACTTTGAAGATAAAAGGTATGTTCTTTAACTGGCTGCCGTATGTAGAGACCAATTTTGACCTGCGTATCCCGCCCAGCAAGCAAGATAGCCTGACTTTGTTATTCAATTTTCTAGATCATATAGCTATTAACGGCACGTTCAGGATACTGAACGCCCCGGGTAAACGGGTGGTCTGTACTGTCAGAAGTATCAAGCCCAAGGCTACCGATGTTGAATTTGAAGGTGACCTGCACATGGAGAATACTTATTTGTTAAGTTATTCTAACTTTTTGGGTATCAACGATAATGAGAGCCGCGCCTATTACAACATGGGCGATAAGATCAAAGACTTTAATTTGTTCCCGGCCATAGCCGATTCCATTACAAAAGTTAGAACAGATTTTTTGGAACGGTATAGTCCGCCGGTATCGCCCTGGTTCAAACGCTACGAATACGATCGGTTAATGTATAACGGTATGATGCGTAAAGACAATGTGCTGATCAGTAAACGCTTTTACCGCGGCAAACCAATACCCGTGAATGATAATTATTATGATTTTGAAAAGGACCTGAGTTTAAAATACACCGGCGAGCCGATAACCACCGAGTTCCTTTGGACCGCTGATACTTATCTATTCCGCCAGGCAGAGAAAAAGAAGATCCCCGGCCTGGGCGGAATGTTAAAGATGACGGACAGCATTGCCGGTAACACCTCGTTGGCAGATGTGATCAAGACACGCAGGTTAGGTACATTCTATACACATAAGCGCGAAGATTACGAACGCGAAATGGCCGTTACTAAGTTAAGTACAACTGTGGTTAAAACCATGGTCGATTCCATTATTCAGGCAAGGTTGGGTTTTCCTAAGGTCGGTAAAAAAGCACCGGATATGACCTTGAAGGATATAGACGGCAAAACGGTTAGTCTGGCATCATTTGCCGGGCATCCGGTCATTATTAACTTTTGGGCCGAATGGTGCGGACCGTGCAAAGCCGAATTCCCGATGGAAAATAAGCTGTACCAGCAATATAAAGACAAAGGTTTGGTGATCATCAATATCTGCCTGGAAACCAAAGAGGAAAGCTGGAAAGCCATCACCAAACGGGATGATTTGCAAATGGTCAACCTGTTTGCTGATGCAGAGAGTTATAAAAAGATCAAAGCGGCTTATAATATAGGGGCGATCCCGCGAAGTATAGCTATTGGAAAAGATCAAAAAGTGATAGCCAATTATTATCAGCGTGCAAGTTTGTTAAAGGATGCAGATATAGCAGCGCTGCTTAAGAACTGATCACCTGCTGCTACTGATCCAGCCGGTGGTGTCTTTGTATTCCACCAAAAAGTAATTCTTGTAGGTGCCAAGTATATCTACTTTGTCGCCTTTATCAATAGTCAGTTTATGCGCTGCGGTACTATCAGGCTTATCATAAAGCGGACTATCGGTTTTTAACGCCAAGTTGCGGATAGGGGAGATCGAAGCGGTCTCTTTTGCGCGAACAAAACCAGCCGTTCCATCCGGCAGCGCAACTTTATACCAACCATCTGTAGCTGCGTCCACAGTTAACGGAGTATGTTGACTTAAAGGTGAACCAGTACTTTTAGGGTCGGGTAAAGTGTAAATAGTCGACTTGCTGTTATTTCTTACGGTAGCGTTCAGATTTGTCAAGGGCGCCGTAACCGGCAAAGGCTGTTTGATATTTCTGTCGATGAATGGCAGCGGGTCAACCGCGCCCTGGTTGGTGTAAATGCCAAAGTGCAAATGAGCGGGTGTGGTTCTCGCGTTACCCGTATTGCCCACCAAGCCGATCACATCGCCGGCCTTCAACGTTTGCCCATCGCTCACTAACTGACTATCTAAATGGGCATAATACAAACTATAGTCGCGCCCCTCGGGCCGGAAGAACACCACCTTTCCGCCCAAATTATTTTCACCGACACGGTTTACCGTCCCGGGGTCTGTAGCTATGGCAGGGCTGCCTTTGGTCGCGAAAATATCCACGCCTTCATGCTTGCGGCTGTCGGCGTCGCGGCCGTCGCCCCAAAAGCTACCGATGCGTGGTTTGCCAACATTTGATACCGGAAAGCCCAATGATGGCCCGGCGGTTATGGTGAGGGTGTATTCGCCGCCACGCAACAGTTCGGGTTGCAGGCGCAGGATATATTTACCGGTTTGTTTTACCTCGTAATTGATGTCAGCACCAAGCGTATCTGCTGATGCCACTACTTTGGTTTCGTTATTTTCTTCAACCTGCATCAGGTCTGCATAAATAGCAAAGTTTAGGATAGGCTTTCTGCGGATAGCGACGCGGAGCATTTGTCCACGTTTGGCATCGAACTTTAAGGCTGTCGCCATGATCTTGTCAGATGCAAAGTAACCAGTTTCCTGGTAAGGGATTGTGATGTTAAGCGTTTTGACTACGCTCTCGTTAGCTTTGCTCAACCAACTGTTGCCTAATGCGGTCTTATGCAATCCCGCTTCTATCAGCCGCTGACCGTATTGATCATGCGGAGATAATTTCTTGAACATGGCCAGTGGCCCACGGTCGCTACAGGCAGACCAAAGTAGAGTGGTCAATAGTAGCGAAGTATATAGTAGTAAATGTTTGCTTTTCATAGCGATGCCTCAGATCTTAAACCTGACGCATCACTATAAAGTTTTTTTTAAGTTTTTAGAAATGTCCGATACCGTTAATACCACTTGTTCATATCGGCTTCGGTATCTCTTTTTATCACTTTAGGTTTATAAGGCTGACCGGTATTGTATAAACTCACCAGATCAAGGATCTTGTTGAAACTCAGTTTGTCGATAGCGGTGTATTTGTTATAGATCTCTGGTTGGTCTTTTAACAGTTCGCCAAACCCGTCTTTTGCTTTGGATGTAGTGCCGGTAGATATTAGCACGCCTCCTTTAATGTTGAAAGGTTTGCCATTGTCTTTATTAACATACCAATTAAGGGATGTTAACAGGGTGCCGATAGCGCCCGCATAATTGTTCCCAACTCGTTGGTATAAACTGATCGGGCCGTTTTGTATCACATGGATAAACTCGGGTTTGCCATTATCGTTAATATCCAGGGCTCTGAACAAGATGTCATTGCTCTGCTGATAAAATTCTTTAATAGTTTCGGTCTTTATCTTTTCAGACTTGCCGCCGGGGACTTTATACTTTAGACTCCAGGTTACACTGACCTCGCACTTGATAGTATCACCATTGGTGGTGATCACATAGTCGTCTGTTTGAGCAACAGCTGTGAAAGTTGATAGGGCTAATAGAATTGCGATAAGGTATTTCATTTAGGTGAGGGGTTTTAGTATTTCAATTTCTCCAGATCTTCCGGAACATCTACCGCGTGGCTTTCTTTGTCCGTTAGCGCTACTTTTATTCGATAACCGTTCTCTACCCAACGCAGTTGTTCCAAGCTTTCGGCTTTTTCTAAGGATGATACAGGCAGGCGAGTAACCTGTTGCAGTATGTCACTTTTATATCCATAAATGCCGATGTGCTTGTAGTACGTGTTATGATATAGCCAGTTCTGCGGTTCTTCGCCACGTATGTGCGGGATGGCTGAACGTGAGAAATAGATCGCCTCGCTTTGGCTGTTAATGATCACCTTAGGGGTGGCCATGTTATAAAGCTCGTCGGTACTTTCTATCTTTTTGATCAAGGTAGCCAATTGCGTTCCCGTCGTGTCGAAACAACCCGCTACCAGGCTGATCTGCTCGGGGTCTATAAAAGGCTCGTCGCCTTGGATGTTGATGATCGTATGGTATTCGGGATGTTTAGCTGCTACCTCGGCACAGCGATCAGTACCGCTGGGGTGGGTCGAGGCCGTCATCACCGCTTTACCGCCGAAGGAGATTACATGGTCAAATATCAGCTCATCATCCGTCGCCACAAAAACATCGGCTAAAGCCTCGCACTTTTTGGCTTGCTCATAAACGCGTTGGATCATGGTCTTACCACCAATATCGACCAATGGTTTGCCCGGAAAACGGGTAGATGCATAGCGGGCGGGGATGATGCCTAATATCATTTATCGTTGCGTTTAAATTTAATGGTTTTGAAAGCGGCTAAAGCGGCGGTTTGATCTTCTAATGAGAGGCTATCGCCACTCAATTGAAAGTCAAAAGAAGATGACTCACTCTTGCAATAGATCCCAGTCATTCCTTTTCTGGTCGATTTTGGCCAAATGATCTTGATAGAGTATCCGTTTTCTTTGTATTCATCAAAGTTATGAGCATTTATTACGGCCGTATCACTAACGTACCGTTGTTTGTCATTTTCATATTCGGACTTAGATGGCACGAGCGAACTTGCATAACCATGATAACTTAGATCAAACGATAAATAGGTAGAGTCGCCGATCTTTATATCACCCACAAAAGAATCGATGCCCCGGGCTTCGATATAGGCCCAATGCTTCAAAACTACGATTGTAAATTCTTTGACGTCCAGTACTTTGAGGCCTTTCTTTTCAAGTTCCTGTTTGCTAATACTGTACGACCTATTTTGATCACATCCCAGCATTGTTAGTGCAAGAATCAGAAAGAACCAGGCTTTCATTGCTGATCGTGCTTAAACTTAACAGTTTTGAACGCCAACAAAGCCGATTCCTGGTCTTTTTTAGCAAGGTCAGAGCCGCTTAGCTGGAAATTCATTGCCGAAGACCTCGACCTGATATAAATGCCTGTAACCCCTTTGCCGGCTACTTTGGGCCACGTGGTCTTATAAACGTATTTATCGTTGCTATCTACCTTAAAGTTCTGCGCGGCGATGTCTTCCGGCAACTCTATCGGGAGGATACCTGTTTTAGCGCCGTATTTTAAGTAAGCGATATAACTGGCTTTAGGATATTTTTTTTTCTGTTCGGTTGTTATTGGTTTTATCTCCTTATCAGCCTGACTAACGTAAAAAGCGAAGACCTCTTTCCACCATTTGTTAGTGGCAAGGTATTCCTTTTCGGTCAATGGTAACCTGTCTATAGGTTCTCGTGTGTTCAAATCAAAACCCATTAGCACATTAGGTCCGGCTATCTTACCCGAAATAGCGTACGGAAAGCCGCCGGGTTGCTCAAACATCCAATCCCCCGGCACCCGGATGGTGAAAACGTCCAGTCCTAGTTGCTGCCAATTGGCGGGAATGATAACCTCCGACTCATCCCTATTGCTACCCGTACAACCTAACAATAAAAACGGGAGAAGATATAATAGCTTCCTCATAGCAAATATCGCTTAAAACAAACCGTTAACCTCACGCTCGATCAGTTGAATGATAGTACCCATGTCTTCCGGGTTATTAGCGAAGTCCAGATTGTCTTTATCCAAGATCAGTAACTTACCTAAGTCGTAGTTGTTGATCCATTTGTCGTACTTCTCATTCAGTTTAGACAGATAATCTATACGGATACCTATCTCATACTCACGGCCACGGCGCTGAATATTGTTCACCAGCGTTGGCACCGACGCTTTAAGGTATACCAGAAGATCAGGCGGTTTAATGTAAGCGGTAATGTTATCAAATATCGCGCGATAGTTCTCGTAATCGCGGCTGGTCATCAGCCCCATATCGTGCAGGTTCTCAGCAAATATGAAAGCGTCCTCATAAATGGTACGATCTTGCAGGATGTTCTTATCACCCGCCTGTATATCCACGATCTGGCGGAAACGGCTGTTAAGGAAATAGATCTGCAGGTTAAAGCTCCAGCGTTTCATGTCGCTGTAAAAATCTTCCAGATATGGGTTATTATCTACCGCCTCGTAAAGCGGTTCCCATCCATAATTTTTGGCCAGCATGCCCGTAAGCGTGGTTTTGCCGGCGCCGATATTTCCTACAATTGCAATGTGCATTTAGCGAATAGTTAATGGTTCATAGTTCATAGCTGTTGTACGAACAATGCCCCCGGTTGGTTTAAAGATCAGTACAGGTTCCTAAAATACACTATGAACCATGAACTATCAACAATGAACTTAAATTAAAACTTCATAAAACCGATGATCTCTCTAACCTCGCGGATGGTCCTTGTCGCGCTTTCGCGGGCTTTGTCGGCACCTTGTGCTGCAACTTTACGCAGAAATTCTGAGTCGTTTGCGATATCGTTAATGCGGTCGCGGATAGGGGCGGTGGCTATGATCATGTCTTCGGCTAACTGTTTCTTCAAGTCTCCGTAACGGATCTGCATAGAGTTATATAGGTCGTTAAAATGATTGTAAGTATCCGGTGTCGAAAGGAATTTTAACAGGTCGAACAGATTCTCAATCTCGGCAGGTTTTACTTGGTTTTCAATTAATGGTCCGCCATCGGTAACGGCACGCATTACTTTTTTGCGGATCACTTCAGGAGCGTCTGATAAGTACACTGCGTTAGCTTCACCTTCCGATTTACCCATTTTACCTTTACCATCTAATCCGGGGATCTTTACTAAGCTTTCGCCAGCGCTAAATGCGTAAGGTTCAGGGAAATAATCGTGGTTATATAAACGGTTAAATCGATTACCGAAGGTGCGTGCCATCTCTAAATGCTGCTCCTGATCTTTACCTACAGGTACTTTGGTTGCTTTATGGATCAGGATGTCGGCCGCCATTAATACGGGGTATGTCAACAGACCTGCATTCACATTATCCGGGTTGGCGCGTACCTTATCTTTAAAAGATGTGCTGCGTTCCAATTCGCCCATGTAGGCGTTCATATTCAGGTACAGGTACAGTTCCGATATCTCCGGGACATCGCTCTGTACGTATATTGTAGCCTTGTCCGGGTCGATGCCTGCTGCCAGATACTCGATCAATACGGTCTTTACGTTATCGTGCAGGTTAGCCGGGGTAGGGTGTGTGGTGAGCGAGTGCAGGTCTGCTATAAAGAAATAGCAATTGTACTCGTTCTGCATTTTTACAAAGTTCTGTATCGCTCCGTAATAATTCCCCAAATGTAATTTCCCGGTCGACCGGATACCACTAACAACAGTTTCCATAATGGTGGCGAAAGTAAGTATTTTTTATATTTTTGATAACGATGAAATTGATGTTCAAGAGGGCCCACGTTTACTTTTACGGGGGATGTGTAGGATTGCTGTATTTTTTGCTGTGGCCGCTGTTCTACTATTTTTCCCGAAAACCAAGTCGATATCACACCTTGAACAGAATCAGAGCTTTTTGGGGACGGTGCAGTTCGGGAATGGCGGGTTTCTTTTACAGTTTTGAGTACGAGACCACTATAGATTGGAGCCGACCTTATATCATCTGCCCCAACCATACCTCCAACCTGGATATCACGGCCATGTGTATTATGGTAAAGAATGACCATTGCTTTATGGGCAAACATCAATTAGTGGACGGCCTGGTGACCGGCCTGTTCTTCCGTACGGTAGATATTCCCGTTAATCGCGAAAGCAAAATGGCATCGTTCCGTGCCTTTAAAAAAGCCGAGGAGCGTTTAAAAGAGGGCATTACCATGATCATTTTTCCCGAAGGTTCTATCCCCGACGTTTATCCACCTGAACTGGACAGCTTTAAGAACGGGCCGTTCCGTTTGGCGATAGAGCAAAAAATACCCATCATTCCCGTAACTTGTGCGGATGCCTGGAAGTTCCATTGGGACGACGGTACCGAATACGGCACCCATCCCGGCGTCGCCACTTATTATATGCACAAACCAATCGAGACAGCCGATCTGACCGTTGCAGAGGCCGACGCATTGCGTGATCAGATACATGCCATCATTAGCAATAAATTGGGTTTAAAAGAGGACGACGCGGCAGCCGTTGCCGTATGATCACCGCACCAAAAGTTTTTATGTAGCTTTGTTGCTACCCGATACATCTTGATATGAAGATAAACGAAGATACCGTTAACAAAATAGCCCAACTGGCACGCCTGGAACTATCGGCCGATGAAAAGGCCGAGACCATGAAAGACATGAACCGCATCCTTGACTTTATGGATAAGCTGAACGAGGTTGATACCACGTCCGTTGAACCATTAGTTTACATGAATGCCGACGTGAATGTACTGCGCGAAGATGTTGTCCGTCACGATATTTCGCATGAAGAAGGCCTAAGCAATGCTCCTGAAGCGGATAATGACTTTTTCCATGTGGCGAAGGTGATAGGGTAAGGAGGTCCGAAAGTCGGGAAGACGGAAAGTCCGCAAGATGTTTGGCGTCATTTACTACTCCTGCTTTCGGACTTTTCGACTTTCGGTCTTCCGGACTTTTTCAAAATAGCTGTAACATTCATACCCAACAAGCGTCAAAGCAACAAAAATATTCATGGAGCCACTAATAACCATTAAAGATATCGGACGTAAATATGTGATCGGGGCGGAAGTAATTCACGCGCTTAAATCTGTATCGCTGGCCATCAATAAAGGCGAATTTGTGGCGTTGATGGGGCCATCGGGTTCCGGCAAATCTACATTGATGAATATTTTAGGTTGTTTGGATACGCCTACTAAAGGTCAGTACATTTTGAATGGTATCGACGTAAGCCACATGACCGATAATGAATTGGCCGAAGTTCGCAACTCCGAGATCGGATTCGTATTCCAGACCTTTAACCTACTGCCCCGTAATACTGCTCTAGATAACGTGGCGCTGCCGTTGATCTATTCAGGCACCAGTAAAGAGGACCGTAAAAAGCGTGCCGAAGCTGCCTTGAAGAACGTAGGTCTGGGCAATCGTATGGATCACAAGCCTAACGAGCTTTCGGGCGGTCAGCGTCAGCGTGTAGCCGTAGCCCGTGCATTGATCAATAACCCTTCGATCATCCTGGCCGATGAGCCGACCGGTAACTTAGATACCAAAACATCCATCGAGATCATGGGGCTGATCGAAGATATCCATTCAAAAGGCAACACTATCATCCTGGTAACACACGAAGAGGACATTGCCCAACACGCACACCGCATTGTACGTATGAGAGACGGATTAGTAGAGAACGACTACCTGAACACCGATATCCACACCGTAAAAAGAGAAAAAATAGAAGAGTAGATTAACTACAATTTTCAATAAACGAGAAAGCATCGCTCAAAACTAAGCGATGCTTTCTCGTTTTTCACTAATCACTAATCACTAATCACTAATCACTGATCACTGATCACTGATCACTGATCACTGATCACTGATCACTGATCACTGATCACCGACTAATACTTAGCTGGTGTTCCCGATTTGGGTACTGATGCTTTAAAGAATTTGCGCAGGTTCTCGTTAGCCTCGGTAGCGTCGGGTTTGCGCAGGTACATCATGTGCCCGCTTTCATAGCCTTCCCATTTCATGCGGTCTTTCAATCGGCCGCCCGGGTCCATTTGCCACATGCTGTATTTGGCATTAAAGTAATCGCAAGCGCCATCATAATAGCCTGATTGTACCAACAGGTGTAGGAACGGGTTCTCGGCCATGGCCAAACGCAGGTTCTGACCGGTGCGGTTAACGGTGCTGTTCCATGGGTAAACCGATGCGTAAACCTGATACTCCAGATCGGTTTTGTATTTCAATTCATCTTTCAGGTGGATGTGTATAGCAGGGGTAAAGGCATGGCTCCAGGATTGTTGCTCCTGGTTATAATCAGGGCGGGTGCCGGCGTTATCGCGGTCCATACCACGGTAGCGCGAATCTAAACGCCCAACGGTAAAGCCTTTGTCGCGTAATAGTTCTTTCCAAAAAAAGTTGGTGCCTATCGTTAAATTGTTGTCAAGTACCACCTGCTCTTTAATGCCAATGTATTTCGATAGTCTGTTGGCTATGGTCTTACGTTCGGCCGCAGGTAGCATACCGCCCTTGGTTAAGGCCGGAACCAACTCGTTGATGGTGAACTTTTCAACCTCGTCCAAGTACTTCTCTAAAGGTCGTTTTTGATATTCGGGAGCTAGCGCATTATGATACCAGGCCGTAGCAGCCTCGTAAGGAGTATAAAGGGCCGCGCCTAATGGTCCGGAGCGTTCGATGCCCAAGTCGGTAGGCGAAACTAATACCACACCATTCAGATACATCCAGTGGGCATCCTGTAACTCTAACGCTAAGCCGGATACACGGGTGGTGCCATAACTTTCGCCGATCAAAAATTTAGGCGATGCCCAACGATTTTTGCGAGATACGAATGTGCTGATCCAAGTTGCCAGATATTTAATATCCTCGTTCACGCCAAAAAACTGCGATTTGTTCACCTCGCTGTTAGCCACGCGCGAGTAGCCTGTATTGATTGGGTCTACATAAACAATGTCGGCGACATCCAGTATCGAGTTGGGATTATCCTTTAAGCCGTATGGCTGGATAGGGTAGCCTTCAGGGTCGATATTTAGCATACGCGGACCGGTATAGCCTAATTGCATCCATAGTGATGCTGTGCCCGGCCCGCCGTTAAAGGATACTACAAAGGGGCGCGTAGCGCGCTCCTCGTCGCTAATGTCGGTACGTTCGTAATAAGTATAAAATACGCCCGCGATGGCCCGTCCATCCTCATCCCAAACCGGCATAGATCCTGCTGACGCTGTGTAAGGTATATCTTTGCCTTTAATAGTAACGTTGTGTTTGGTGGTAATGGCCGAATCTAATAACAGGATGCGGCTTTTGCTGATCTGCAAAGGGTTTGAGGCGACCGTGCCAGAACCCGAAGATGCTGGCGCTGCACCCCCACGGGTAGTTCCACCCGGTGCAGCTGTAGTTGGCCCTGCGGTAGCTCCGCGACCTGCCCCGCCTGGTGCACCTGCTCCGGTAGTGCCGCCTCCGGCACCGCGTTGTGCCTGCGCGGTTAAAAACGATCCGCAAAATGCCAGACCTAATAAAAAGTAATTTTTCTTCATAAATGATAATAGTTTGAGAGATGGGCGGTCGGGTTGACCACAACCGCAGTCCTAAACTATTAATTTAAAAGATATGATCAATATAAATTTATTGATACACAGCGGAGAGCACGGCTATTGATCAATAGGTTTCTCTAATGCTTGCACTACCCGTTTCTCTGGCGGCAACTTCATAAACTCTTTATAGCAAGTGTTAAGGTAACTAACAAGATTAAAACCCGCCGCGGTGTAAGTGGCTACCGAAGGGACATAAAGCACCTTAAAGGCTTCTAACTCGGCATCTTTAAGCGGGAGGTATTGCGCCAGATTTTTTGGCGTAAAGATCTTGTCGATCTCAGAACGCTTTTCTTCGATACGTTCTTTTTCGGCATCGGCCTGGCGTTTTTTCTCGCCGCTGTTATTGAACAGGCGGAGCGCTATGCCACCTTTATAATTACCTGCAGCGTCGCGCTTATAAACCACGGGTTGGTTGTGAAATTCGGGCGTGCCGCCGAGTCCAAGCCCGCCGGGAATCTTTATCTCTTTTTGGGTAACGTTCACTTGTTTTAGCATTTCGCCCCGCGGCTGTAAAAAGAACTCGCGCGATGTAAGGTCTACCAATAGCACAGTATCGCTCATGTAAGCAAAACTGCTTAATACCATCAGGTCGTTAGCCTTGGCGTTGATCGTGAAATCCCCCGCTTTATCGGTAAATGTGCTTGCTTTGCTGGTCAGGTTCTGTATTCGCACGCCAAAGATCGTGATGCGGGTCTTACTTTCTAATACCCGTCCTTTAAATGCCTGCTGGCAAAATGCCGGGCGGATAAATAAGGTTAAGGCAATAACGATGAACAAGTAACGAAACATGCCTAAAGGTACGGGCTTACACCCATCTGCCCCAAATTTAAAATGTTAAAAAAGGTTAATACGAAATATAAAAGGAAGACCGTTATTGGTCTTCCTTCTTTTTTTTATTGGTCTTTTTGCGTTCCAGCAGGGCTTTTTGCAATAGGTATTCTATTTGCCCGTTGGTGCTACGGAATTCCTCGTTAGCCCAATGCTCTATCTCTTTAAGCATATCCGGATTTATCCTCAGGACAAAGGGTTTTTTCTCTGCCATAATAATTTTATTACGCGGCGGCTGCCTGTTGTTGCCTCATCAGCACCAGATATATCCCTAACAAAAAAAGTAAGGGCATATCGGTAACGGCTTTACTCACGATAGGGTCAAAGCTGATCTTAAATGGCGTTTTCATTTTCCAAAGTTTGGTCTCTATATCAAACAGGTCGCCGTGTTGGGCATTCATCATGGTGTAAGTGCGAGAGAATACCTTCTTCATTGTAAAAAACGCGTCGAAACCATTGGTCATCTCCAGCTTTATTTTACGGCCCCATAATTCGGGCCTAACCTCACCGATCACCTGATCTACATCGGGCATACTGATGTACAGCGTACGACTGAACAAACCTTTAGGCGTGATATGCCAGCTATTGGTGGCGGTCTCTAACACACCTGTTGGCTTGAACCAACCGGTGTAACTTAGTTTACCGTAAACGAACTGGCCATCGGTCAGGGTATAACACGGCCTGACAAAACCATGCCTGATCACGGTAAGTTCGTTCACACGGACCTGGTCAAATGGGCGGAAACTCTCCATCGCTATTAATGATATAATGTACCTGTATTAACCACCGGTGATACTGCACGTTCGCCGCACAATACTACTAACAAATTACTTACCATACTTGCTTTACGTTCTTCATCTAATTCAACGATCTGTTTTTCTGATAACCTGTCCAGCGCCATTTCAACAATACTTACTGCGCCTTCAACGATCAGTTTACGGGCAGCTATGATGGCTGATGCCTGTTGACGTTGTAACATGGCGTTAGCGATCTCGGGCGCGTAAGCCAGGTGCGATATACGTGCCTCTACTACTTCTATACCTGCGCGGGCAAGGCGTTCGTTCAGTTCTGCTTCCAGGATGGCACTCACCTCGTCCGCACCGTCGCGTAGGGTGATGTCGGCCGATTCGTCTTCCAAATTATCGTAGGGGAACGAGTTGGCTAAATGGCGTACCGCGGCTTCGCTTTGGATGTTTACGTATTGCACATAATTCTCTACCGCGAAGACGGCTTTGGCCGTGTCTTTAACCTGCCAAACAATTACGGCGGCTATCTCGATAGGGTTACCGGATTTGTCGTTCACCTTTAGTTGCTGACCGTTTAGGTTCAACGCCCTTAACGATAATTTCTTTTTAGTAGTGAAAGGGTTTACCCAATAAAAGCCGTCTTGCTTAACCGAACCAGTGTACTTGCCGAAAAGCGTCAGCACTTTCGACTCATTAGGGTTAACAACGATAAATCCCCCGGTGTAAAGTAGCGCCACTATGGCGACGATGATAGTTGAACCGATATTGCCGTTAAGGCCCAGGGCTATGGCTGCAGCTACTAAAGCCAGAAATATGAACAAGGCTAAGTAGCCTGATTGCGGGTTGATAGTTTTTTCAGATTCCATGTTTTTTTGTGATTTAATTTGATATCATAAAGATATCAAACTTCAGATCAAATAAACAAGAAAACAGTTTTTATTGGCCGACTTTGCTATTTTTGGCTTAACATAACTCATAATGGCTACACTTTCAGCATCCCGCCAAAAGGCATTGTTCCGCAAATACGCGCGGAATATCAAGTACTTTATGATGTTTTTGAGTATATGCCTTATTGTATATACGCTACCTAAACAGGCCAAATTCCGTTATGAATTTGAGAAAGGGAAGATCTGGAACCAGAAAGATCTGATATCTCCGTCTAACTTTGCCATCCTGAAAACTACACAGCAGTTAGCCAACGATCAGGAGGCAGCGCTACGTAGTGTACTGCCGTATTATCAGTTATCCCCCGAGGTGGCCGACCAACAGCTGAATGGTTATAAGAGTGATTTTGATATTAAATGGCAAAATGCCAATATCAGTGATCGTTTTAAACAACGTTATTTTCAAACGGGCTATAATTTGCTGAAGGATATTTACGATCGGGGCTTGCTGTCGCTTGTGTCTAAATATCAGCGTAGCGGTACTAATTACCCGGTAATGGTGGTGCATAAAAATGCTGGTACCGAAAAAAATACTGCCGACCTGTTTACCCGCGAACGCGCTTTGACCTTTTGCGCCGACTACCTAAAAGCACACCCAGACCTTGACGAAGCCTTTGTATTAGGACTAATACAGAACCGACTGCAAAATAACCTCACCTACGATGATAAACTTACCGAAAAGCAGGAAAAGGACGTATTAAATAACTTGGCCCTTACCCGTGGTATGGTACAAAAGAACGAGGTGATCGTTGCTAAAGGAACAGTTGTTAACGATGCTATCTATCAAAAACTGTTGTCATACAAAAAAGCATTTGAGGACAGCGCCCGTGTTAATGGTGATCCGCTGCTTATTTTATTAGGGCAGTTTATATTGGTATCGATAGCTGTCGGTTTGCTGATGGCCTTCCTTTATCTGTTCAGGAAAGATATCTATGCGGACAACCGTTTGGTTAGTTTGATATTACTCGTGGTAACGGGCATGCTGGTGACACTGTCGATAACCATCCGCATGAAGGAATTCAGTGTGTACTTTATACCTTATTGTATAGTGCCCATTATTGTCCGCATTCTTTTTGATACCCGTTTGGCGCTTAATATACACTTGTTGGTAGTATTGATCGCCGGCTTTTTTGTACCGAACAGTTTCGAGTTTGCTTATTTCGAGATAACCGCGGGGATGATATCTATCTATAGTATCAAAAATCTGGTGCGCAGGGACCAATTCCTGGTGTCGGCCTTGATCATTACGCTTACCTATTTCTTGGCTTTTATCGGTATATCATTCATTAGGGATGGCAGCTGGTCGGCTATCGAATGGATGGATTTCTTCCCGTTTTTAGTTAGCGTTGGCCTGACTTTATTGGCGTATCCGCTTATCTACATTTTTGAGCAGCTATTTCAGATCACATCTGATATTACGCTGATCGAGTTGACCAACACCAATGCCACTTTGCTGCGCGACCTTGCTTTTAGCGCACCAGGCACTTTTCAACATTCGCTACAGGTGGCTAACCTGGCCGAGAATGCTATTTACAATATCGGGGGTAACTCATTATTGGTTAGGGCAGGGGCTTTGTATCATGATATTGGCAAGATAGAGAACCCGCTTTACTTTATAGAGAACCAAACATCCGGCTTTAATCCGCACGATAAACTGTCGTACGTAGAGAGTGCCCAGATCATAATTAAACACGTGAGTAACGGCGTGGAGATGGCCCGTAAGGCCGGTTTGCCCGAGATCATTATCGATTTTATCCGCACCCACCACGGTAATACCCGAGTAGATTATTTCTACCAATCATTCCTGAAGAATTTCCCGGAACGATTTGTGGACGAAAATATTTTCCGCTATCCGGGGCCGATACCATTCTCTAAAGAGACTGGTGTACTGATGCTGGCCGACTCGGTAGAAGCTGCCTCACGGTCCCTGAAAGAGCCGGACGCACAGTCTATAAGTGATCTTGTGGACCGTATTGTAAACTATAAACTGAATCAGGGGCAGCTAAACGACAGCAATATCACGCTAAAAGATCTCGAAACGATCAAGATCATCTTTAAGAAGATGCTGATGAGTATCTACCACGTGCGGATAGATATGCCGGACAGTAAAGCGATACAGTAAACCTATTGAGCGTTATCAAACCAAAACAGCTGGGAATTAAATCCCGGCTGTTTTTGTTGATGTATTTATTTACGACGAGGGGTGGGACCTCAGGTCAATAGCTCACCCATGCCGAACAATGTTAAACCAGGCGCAAACTGCTCCGCGACCGCCTGATTCGCAGCCTCGATGTATTTACCGGTGATCGGGTCGACTACCGTACGTAAAGGCCTTTTACCTTTTTCTGCATTGATCAAACCGACAACAGCGTCGGCGACCATTTGTGGATCTGGCTCGTGGCTTTGGATCAGCCCGCCAAGCGCGGCCATCATTTTACCCGGCATATCGGCTATGACACCATAGCCTTCAAAAACTGCCTGATCTGAGGCGTATTGGGTCTTTTGGTTCATTTCCGTGGGGAATGCGCCCGGTTCTAATATTGCTACATCTATCCCCAAACGCTTTACCTCGTAATGCAAGCCTTCACTGATACCCTCTAAACCAAATTTAGAACCGGCATAAATAGTTGCAAATGGGAAAGATACCCGGCCAAAGCCGCTGGTCACGTTAATGATCAGTCCGTCCGCTTGTTCACGCATTGCTGGTAGCACTTGCTTGATGAATCGCCAGGGCGCAAATACATTCACGTCAAACAATCCTTGTACATCAGCGGTAGTAAAACTTTCTGCCACTCCGTTCAGCGAAACGCCCGCATTATTGATCAATACATCGATCCTGCCGGCTTCAGCGATCACACGCTTTACAGCTTGTTTCACGCTTTCATCGTCAGTCAGTGTAACATCCAGCACGGTCACATTTTCCAATGCTGACAAAGCTTCTGCTTTTTCCGCATTTTTGCCCTGCGTATCCCTCATGGTCGCATAAACCTGGTGCCCTAAAGCGGCCAAACTATGCACGGTCAGCCAGCCGAAACCGCTATTAGTTCCGGTTATCAAAATTACTTTTTTGCTCATTTTTTATAATTGAAATTAAATAATGAAGCAAAAGTGAACAACACCGGAACGGAAACATTTACCATTTGGTAAAAAGCGCGACGGTTAATTAAAACAGACAATTATCGGACATTCCGTCTTATCCGGCTCAGCGATTGCTGCGTAATGCCCAAGTAAGAAGCCACATGAGAAAGCGGTACCCGGTTCACCAGGCCGGGGAAATGTTCATTAAAAATGGAGTAACGACTGGTCGCGTCTTCAGAGACCAGGGGACTACGGCGTTCGATCGCTTTTAGCAAACAATTTTTCAAGATAAGGTTCTCAATATCCTTCCAACTTAAAATGGTATTACCGATCTCGTCCCAGGCGTTTTTAGAAAAAACCAGGAACATGCAATCTGTCTCGGCCTGTATGTATTCGGACGAAATGATCTGCGCCTCGAACCTTTGCTGGTCGGACACAAAATTGTTTTCCTCCACAAAGGAATGTGTGATCTCTTCTCCCTTATTGTTGTAATAACAAAAACGCACCACTCCCTCCAGAAGGAAACCCACATATCGCGGGATCTTTCCGGCTTCCGAAAAATACTCCTCCTTTTGCAATTTCAGCACTTTAGATCTGCTCAGGATAAAGTCGGTCTGTTGTTTGTTGAGATTTCCGAATTGAAGGATATAGTTAATAAAGGGTTCCATCAGGCAAAGATCGATGATCTGTACGGCAGTTCATTTACCATTTGTTAAAAATGACCGACCTGCGATAAAAAAGTGGTCGTATCCAAAGTCAAATGTTCGGGCCCGAAGCCTGTGGGTTTAGATGATCACTGGAAGTTCCATATCTTCAGATCTCAAATTAGATCCAAGTTGGTGAAAAAATAAAAGCCTGCTATCGTTCGATCGCAGGCTTTTATTTTTTTATTATAAAATTTGGCGGTGAGGGAGGGATTCGAACCCTCGGTACAGTTTCCCGTACGTCAGTTTAGCAAACTGATCCTTTCGGCCTCTCAGGCACCTCACCATTTTAAAGAAATATTCCCTTTTTTTCGGGACTGCAAATATAGTAATTCAAGTTACCCGTCAAAAAAAAAAGTGGATTTTTAGTATTGTTTTTTCATTTATTTTTTGATGCTGGTTACACTGTATTCATAACCAATCTTTTAGAAGATACCTCAGCGCTTTGGTAAATTGATGATCCCTGCCCCGTCGTTCATATTATCGTTAGCCAATAAAATGCAGAACGGGCTGATCGCATAATTTTGCTATCAGCCCGTTCTTGTTCGGGTTCTGTGATCTCGTTAAAGGCACAGATGAATTATTATATTACTTCAACGTAAAATGGCTCTCTTTTATATCTCGCGAATTCGGTCCGATGAATACTTTGAACTCGCCGGGTTCGGCTACAAATTTTAGCTCGGCGTTGTAAAACTTTAAGTCTTTTTCGGTGATGGTAAAGTTTACCTCTTTACTTTCGCCGGGTTTCAAGCTGATCTTTTTAAAACCCTTCAATTCTTTTACAGGGCGGGTGATGCTACCCACCAGGTCACGGGTGTATAACTGCACGATCTCTTTACCTTCGACATTGCCGGTGTTGGTCACCGTTACACTTGCGGTGATCGACCCTCCTGCTTTTAAAGCAGGGCCGCTTAGTTTTACACCACTGTAACTGAACGTGGTGTAGCTTAATCCGTAGCCAAACGGATAAAGTGGCTCATTACTTACGTCCAAATAGTTAGACTTGAATTTGCTGAACCAGGCTCCATCAGGCAATGGTCTGCCTGTATTTTTATGACTATAAAAGATCGGTATCTGACCCACGTTCTGCGGGAAGGTGACCGGTAGTTTACCCGATGGATTAACATCGCCAAACAATACATCGGCAATAGCCAACGTAGCTTGCGAGCCACCGAACCACACATTCAGGATGGCAGGTACCTGATCGTTCTCACTTTTTAAAGCCAATGGGCGACCGGTGAACAGTACCAACACAACAGGCTTGCCTGTCTTTAATAAGGCAGATAGCAAACGTTGTTGAACAGCAGGTATCTCGATATTGGTACGGCTTGATGCTTCACCACTCATTTCTGATGCTTCGCCTAAAGCGGCTACGATCACGTCCGCTTTTTCGGTCGATTTGATCGCATCATCTATGATGGCTTGTTCAGGACGGTTATCCCTTGGTATTTCGCGACCGAACATCGTGGCGTTTTTTTGTTCTGTTGCATCGCCCAATAAGTTAGAACCTAAACTGTAGGTGATCGTGGCCTTGTCGCCTGCAACGGCTTTTAACCCTTCGATCAATGATGGGGGAGTGCTAAGGTCAGCGTTAACAGCCCAGGTGCCCGGCATATTGGCGCGGGTATTACCAAGCGGACCAACAACGGCTATTATACCCGCTTTTTTAAGTGGCAGTGTGTTGTTCAAATTCTTCAGTAGTACAAAACTCTGCGTAGCAGCTTCGCGAGCCAGTTTTAAATGCTCAGGAGTCAATATCTCGTTCTTAGCGCGCTCCTCGCTGCAATATTTGTAAGGATCGTCGAACAAGCCCAGTTTATATTTGGCTTCCAAGATCAAACGGCACGAGGTGTTGATGTCGTTTATTGACACTTTTCCTTGTGCTAACGACTTTTTTAACGTTGTTAGGAAACCTTCGCTTACCATGTCCATATCAGTACCAGCTTTAAGGGCAAGGCCTGATACCTGTTGCAGATCGCCAAGGCCGTGGTCTATCATTTCGCTAACGCCGGTGTAGTCGGATACAACAAAACCTTTAAAGCCCCATTGGTTACGCAATAGATCTTTTAGCAGCCATTTGTTTGCTGTGGCGGGCGTGCCGTTGATATCGTTGAATGATGCCATCACGCTCCCTGCGCCTGCATCTAAAGCAGCTTTATAGGGAGGTAAGTATTCGTTATACATGCGGTTAAGGCTCATGTCGGTGGTGTTGTAGTCGCGACCGCCTTCGCCGGCACCGTAAAGCGCAAAGTGTTTAACGCAGGCCATAATGGTGTTGGCTTTTTTCAGATCATCGCCTTGATAGCCGTGTACCATTACTTTGGCTATCTCAGATCCCAGGTAAGGGTCTTCGCCGCTACCTTCGGCAATACGTCCCCAACGTGGATCGCGGGCTATATCAACCATGGGCGAGAATGTCCAGTTAATACCATCGGCACTGGCTTCAACAGCCGCTACGCGGGCGGTACGTTCTATCAAAGGCATGTCCCAGCTCGATGCTAACGCCAATGGAATAGGGAACGAGGTTTTGTAACCATGGATCACATCCTGACCAAATATTAAAGGGATATGCAAGCGACTATTATTTACCGCTATCTCCTGGGTTTTACGGATTTTTTGTGGTGTGGTCAAACTAAAGATCCCACCTATCTGGCCGTTTTTGATCTTAGCTTCGACATTGGTACTCACAACCGACCCGGTGGTAGCCTCGCCGCCGGTAACCAAATTTAACTGACCGAGCTTTTCGTCGACGGTCATTTTGGCCATCAGCCTATCTATATAACTCTTCATTTTTGCCTGCTCGATATCGGCAGGCTTTTGGGCTTGCCCGTAAACTATTGTCGCGGTCAGGGCGGTCAGGCACCAAAAGGTCAATGCTCTTTTCATAGTTTGTTATTACAATTGTTTTTGAGGGTGATGTGGTTCGCTATTTTTTTAGATACGGGCTTTTAAAACCTAATTTTTTTAATCCTGCCTTAACTTCGGGGCTGCTCATGAACAAGTTCCATAAAAGTCCTGTCCGGCCGTTCTCTATCATGATCACGATAGGGCCCTGGTCAATTCCCAGATAGCGTTTAGGGTACCAATTGTCCGTCTCGCTGAAGGCATCATAAAAACCATATTGTCCCCAAACCTTATTTCCAAGGTCCTCATATAAATGGCGGATCACTTTCATGGATTCTTTCGGCGTATAGCAATAAGATGACAATGCAGCCGTCGGGGTGATCACCCCAAGATCTTCCTGCGGGCTGTGCCCTGCATAGCCTTTTACCGAATAGCTGGCTGTCAGCCCCCAATTATCCTCACCATAGCCTTTAAATTTTTTAGGGTTATCAATGCAGTAGGCACGGTTCACTAAGGTGTTGTTACGGTTCTCTTGCCAGTAGTCAGCATATTTATCTACCAAACCCTTAGGGTTTAAGCCAAGGTAAGAATATTGCGCCCAGAACAGAGAGCCTACGCTGCCCGGAGCACCATTGTGTTTTAGGCGGATATCATAACCGTAAGGTTTTACCAAAGTATCGATAGCCCCGCCACGCGCCCATCCATTATGGTAAACCGACGCCGGGATAGTATGGGTGGGAGAGGCCGCCGCCATAATGTACATGATCATGCACTCGTTAAAGCCTGTCACGGCAAAGTTCATTTTCCAGCCTATATTTGGCGACCAATGCCAGTAAAGCACATCCTTACCGCCGTTGCGGTACCAATCCCACTCAATGCCTTTCCATAGTTTATCAATACGGGCGGCCAGGGCTTTTTCGGTCTTATTATTCTTGTTCAAGTATTGGCGAACACATAACATGCCTTGAGCCAAATAAGCCGTCTCGACCAAGTCACCGCCGTCATCGTTACGCCCGAAAGGCTTTACTTTACCTGTGTTATACATCCAGTGGGGCCATACACCATGGAAACGTTCAGCTTTTTCTAAGAACGATATCTGGCGGGTCAATCTTTCTACACCCTGTTTACGGGTGATGAATCCCCGTTGCATACCAACTACTATCGCACCAAAACCAAAGCCTGCCGCGCCTGTGGCTATCACGTCCTTGTCATTCTGTTCGTACACGCCGTCGGCATGGTAACGCTCGCGGGCCAATCCGGATAGCGGTTCGGCCCCGTCCCAAAAGTAATGAAAGGTCTGTTTTTGTACTAAGGTGAGCAATTGTGCATCCGTCAAACCTTTTTTTATTGTCAGGTCGGCTGGTCGGGGTTGCGCATTTACCGAAAGGCATCCGATAATGACGGACAATAACGCTAAGCTGAATATCTTTTTCAAGGTGGATAATATCAATTTATTGATAAAGTCAACTAACTGGTGCAAAATAGGTATACTGCCGCTTCTATTTTAAAACTTCGGACAGATAATTAGGGAAGTCGGTTATCACACCGTCCACTTTAAGGTTCAGCATGCGTTTCATGTCGGCTTTGTCATTCACCGTCCACGGGCAAACCAGCATTTTCTTGTCATGGCATTCTTTCATAAATTCGGCTGTAATTACGCTATAGTGTGGGTTGTAAAACGTAGGCGTAAAACCCATATCAGCCAAATGTTGGCTTACACTGATCTTAGCATCACCGATCAAAAATCCGGTAGCCACCTTGGGGTAACTTTTGTGGACCTCCTTCAACTGGCGCTTATCAAATGATTGGATGATCAACCGATCGCCCAGTTTTTTAGGAGCTAAGGCATCCATCACACGTTTAACAAACTCGGCAGGTGCAGGCTGGTTAATGCCGTCTTTTTTTTCGTCGGCCTTTATTTCTACTAAGTAATACACCTTTGGCAATTTATTCACTTTGGTGTAGCGGTCAACCGAGTCCACCAATTCTGCAAGCAGTGGGGTATAGGTAGCAACGTTTTGTTGCAACGGGTAAGGCTTATATTTTTTTGTCCCGATAACGAATGGCTTGATATCGGCATAGTTCATTTGGTAAAAAATATAGTTATTGCGCGTTTTTGGATCTATCTCGCTGCCATCAGGCATCAGGGTATAGTTGGGGTCGAAAGAGTCATCGTGATAGACCACTACCTGGCCATCTTTACTGATATGCACGTCCAATTCAACCACGTTTGATCCAAATTCCACGGCTTTGGTCATTGATGGGATGGTGTTCTCGGGCATCATCCCTCGCGTACCGCGGTGACCTATCTTTAGGAAAGGATAGCCTTTTACTTTATCCAAGGTTTTAAAATTTAGGGATATGAATGTGATACCTAACAGGGATAACACCATACCTGTGTATTTTAATTTGTTCATCATAATTTAAATTTCGGGTACGAAATAATTGGCAATAGGTAAAAGCAAAGCTATGGAAAGAAAATCTTTTTCCCATCTCGCCAGGACTTTTATCGATAGGTATGTATCAACGTGAAATATATATCGATAATTTACTGCCTGCTGCAAGTCCGCTAACACCGCCACCGGTATAAGAAATACTGTATTTGTCGGGCGCTAACGAATAATTATCCGCAAGGTTGATCGTGGTTTTAACAGAATCGTGTGCAGGTACTTCAATATAAGCCTCGGGCGGCGGAGGCATTACCCGCCTGGCCATAGCGCCTTTAAAGTCAGCTTCTTGTCCGGCGCTGTTAACTATCTCAAAGTATTTACCCAGCCGTGGTTCAAAAGGGGTTTCCCATTTACAAAAACGTTGAGTGCGATCGGTAGTGTTCACCACGGTAAAAGTTAAAAATAACGAGTCTTTTGTTGTTGGTTTGGCAGACAATGCCATGCTTGTTCGCAAGCCTGATACATTGGTTGTAGTTGCTTTTTGGCTACTGCAGCCTGTCATAACAAATATTGCTGCGATGATATTAAAAAGGACGTATCTCATATACATTACATACGCACGATAGCCGGTTTTGTTACAATAGTTGGTAGTTGATACACAAGATCTCCTTAAAAATGAAGATATTTACAACTATAGCCCAACTACCTTTTTAAACCTTTTATGACAAAAACTTCCATTCTGATATGGCTGCTCATTGCGGTCTGTTTGCCGGCCATAGCCCAAACTTCATCAGTAAAGGTACGCGACCTTAGGTACGAGTACTTAGCTACGCCATCGGGGCAGGATGAACCGACCCC
This sequence comes from Mucilaginibacter myungsuensis, assembly GCF_015222005.1. Lineage (GTDB taxonomy): Bacteria > Bacteroidota > Bacteroidia > Sphingobacteriales > Sphingobacteriaceae > Mucilaginibacter > Mucilaginibacter myungsuensis. The sequence goes on from NZ_JADFFL010000011.1 coordinate 115,595, forward strand.
ACGTTTAAGCTGGAGTTTGGAAGCGACATCAGCAAAGCAATTCGGGCAGAAGCAGACCGCTTATCGCATTTTGGTGGCAACATCGGCAGAGGCATTGAAAACCCAAAGGGGCGATGCTTGGGATCCCGGCTGGATACGGTCGAACCAGATGAGCATTGTTTATAAGGGAAAGAAACTCAATTCGGACCGGCCTTACTTTTGGAAGGTAGCCGTTAAGGATGAGGCCGGGCGCGTATCGGCCTGGAGCAAGATAGCTCAGTGGAGTACGGGTATCTTCGACCCCAAAGAATGGCAAGCGCAATGGATCGGCAGCGATCAGCAATTTGATCCTACCAAGCGGGATTGTAATATTATTGACCCTTGGTTACGTAAAACGTTTGACCTGGCTGACAGACCGCAAAAAGCGACCCTGTTCGTTGCATCCGTAGGTTTTCACGAAATTTACGTGAACGGCAAGCGCATTAGTGACCACGTGATGGCCCCTGCGGTGTCCGACCATAGCAAACGGGCGCGATACATAGCCTACGATATCGATACTGCTTTGGTGAAAGGTAAAAATGTGATAGCCTTATGGCTGGGTACAGGATGGTCTATCCACGGCCCATATGTGGTTGAGGGGCGGCCGAATACCCCAATTGTATCTGCTCAGGTGAATTTCTATGAGCAAAAATATCCTTCGTCATCAACCAGTCCCGTGCTGACCATTGAGACCGACGAAAGCTGGAAGACCCACCCAAGTCCCAACCGTTTGTTGGGCGTTTGGGATTCTAACTTTATGGGTGGCGAACTATGGGATGCCCGTAATGAGGACGATAACTGGGATACCATTAACGGCAGTGAAAAGGATTGGAAGCCGGTCACAGTTTATAAACCGAATTTAAAGTTATCCGCCCAGCAGGTAGAACCCAATAAATTATATCGCAAGATAACCCCTGTGTCCATACAAGCCCGACCTGACGGCAGTTATCGCATAGATATGGGGGTTAATTTTGCCGGTTGGACAGAGGTAAAGCTAAAAGGTGCTCCCGGCGATACCATCCGTTTCCAATATTCGGAGCGGGAGCAAAATGATATGACCTTTAGACTGAACAGCGCTTACGTGATCGGGAACAAAGGTGACGGTGTCTTCCGTAACCGTTTTAATTATAGTTCGGGCCGGTGGGTAACCATCAGGGGCTTAAAATACAAGCCCCAACTGAGCGATATCAAAGGTTGGCAGGTACGCACCGCATACGACCAGGCTACAAGCTTCGCTTGCTCGGATACGCTGCAGAACTGGATATATAACACCGTTAGGTGGACTTACGAGAACCTGTCGTTAGGGGGCATGGTAGTAGATTGCCCGCAACGCGAGCGACTTGGTTACGGTGGCGATGCCCACGCCACGGTCGAGACCGGGTTGTTCAACTATAAGATGGGCGCTTTTTATACCAAATGGATGGAAGACTGGCGCGATGTGCAGGGGACAGAATCCATAGTGGGTAATATGTATGATGCATCTTTCGCACACAAGAAACTGCAAGGCGGCAGGCCCCTGCATCCGGGTATTTTGCCGCATACCGCGCCTACCTGGGCGGGGGAGGGCCGGCCTGGGGCGGTATTGTGGTTACGTTGCCATGGTTCGTTTATCAGCATCAGGGAGATAGGCGCATCTTAGGGAAAAACTACGGTTTGATCAAAGGCTGGCTCGACTTTTTAGACACCCAAACTAAGGATGACCTGCTGACACGTTTCGGCGGTCCCTGGGATTTTTTAGGCGACTGGTTATGGCCCAATGCCACGGCAGAGGGTATGGACAACAACAAACCCCAGGCGCTGTGCTTTAATAACAGCTACCGGGTGTTTAACTTGCGCACGGCCGCCAAAATTGCCCGCATGTTAAACCGAACGGCAGATGCGGAACGTTGGGAGCGACAAGCCGATGCATCGGCAAAAGCCATCCATGCAAAATATTATAACGCGGCTGATCATAATTATGCAGATGGTTCGATGTCCAATCTTGCAGCTGCCCTGTTGGCTGGCGTACCGCCTGCGAACGAGCGCAAAGCGATATTCGACAAGCTTGAGAACGAGATATTAATAAAGCGAAACGGGCATATCCACGTAGGAATTACCGGCGGCGCTTTGCTGTTTAAACTACTGCGGGATGAAGGCCGCGACGATTTGATCTACAGCATGACATCGCAAACCACCTATCCCGGATGGGGCTATATGAAAGCCAACAACGCCACCACCATTTGGGAGATGTGGGAGAAAGACCTGCCCGGACACTCCTTACTGCACAGCTCTTACCTATATCCCGGTGCATGGTATATCGACGGAGTAGCCGGCATTAAACGAGATCCCGACCATCCCGGTTTCCGGCATTTTATTATCCGTCCGCCACATCTTAACGAAATACAAATGCAGTGGGCCGAAGCATCTTTCGATTCGCCTTCCGGTATCATCAAAACGCATTGGCAACGGCAAGCTGGTCGACTGTCGATGCGGGTGACTATACCGCCCAACTGTACCGCTACCTTGCAATTGGCTTCTAATAATGGGGCTGTAAAGATCAACGGAAAGCTGGTTAGTGCAAATACTAAAGGCGGTTATCGGTTAGTAGCAGGCACTCATCAGATAAATACAGTAATGCCTTAAACAATGCGACAAACTTACGGCGATGATATATCAAGATAGGGTAATGGCCTTTATCATCCTATCCCGTCCCGGCAGATCTTTCCGTAATTCGATATCTACAAACCCTTTGCTTGAAAGCATATCGGCGGTCTCCGAACCATAATTTTCGTTGATCTCGAAATATAGTTGGCCGTTTGGGCGAAGATATTCTAAAGCGAAGTCGGCGATCGCTTTATAAAAAAGCAGCGGATCATTGTTGGGTACAAACAGCGCGACATGCGGCTCAAAATCGGTCACATTGTTATGCATCTGTTGTTTGTCGATGCCGGTAACATAAGGCGGGTTACTAACGATGATATCAAATTTTGACAGTTGGACAGATCTGTCAAAGTTCAGGATGTCTGCCTGAATAAAATTGATGTCCACCTCATTAAGTTCGGCGTTTGACGATGCGGTAGCTAACGCGGTAGGGGAGATATCGATCGCAAATGTATCGGCATCGCGTAAACTCTTTTTCAAGCTGATGGCGATGCATCCGCTTCCTGTGCCGATATCGAGGATAGTTTTCGGCGATGATGTTTTGGCACCGGTCAATATCCAGTCTACCAATTCCTCGGTCTCGGGGCGGGGTATAAGTACGGATGGATTGACATTGAAGGGTAAGCCATAAAATTCGGTCTGCCCTAAAATATATTGGACAGGTTTACCTGTATTTAGTTCTGTTAAGATGCCCTCAAATTTGGCCGACTGACGGTCGGTCAATTCTTTTTCGGGGAACGCTTTTAAACTTGCTTTGGATATGTCCAGTATCTCACTTAAAACCAATAGCGTAAGCGCTTCTGCTTCAGATGCGTTGTAAATATCGCCGAGGCTATGTTTGTAAGTTGTAAATACATCCTTAACAGTTTTCATGCAACAAAGAAACATAAAACATACTTTTGCAGCATGGCTGCCCATCATAAATATTTACAGCGTTGCCTTGATCTGGCCAAACTTGGCGCTGGTTACGTAAGCCCTAACCCAATGGTGGGTGCAGTAATAGTTTGTGACGATACCATTATTGGCGAAGGCTACCATCAACGCTATGGCGAAGCCCATGCCGAGGTGAACGCGGTGAACATGGTGCTGGACAACCACCTAAATGCTGCCGAACTGCTGCAACGTTCTACTATCTATGTTTCTCTTGAACCATGCGCCCATTACGGTAAAACACCACCTTGTGCCGATCTGATCATCAAGCACTGCATCCCGACCGTAGTTGTTGGTTGCCGCGATCCGTTCGATCAGGTGAATGGCAAAGGTATCGAGAAATTACGCGAAGCAGGAATCGAGGTGATCACCGGTATCTTAGAGCGCGAGTGTTTGGATCTTAACAAACGCTTCTTCACCCACGTACAAAAGCAACGCCCGTACATCATTTTAAAATGGGCGCAAACCGCAGACGGTTTTTTTGCGCCGAGTGATGGTTTGCAATATTGGATCACCGGCCCCGAAGCACGCAAGTTAGTTCACAAATGGCGGAGCGAGGAAGACGCGGTTTTGGTGGGTAAACATACCGCAGCCATAGATAACCCGCAACTGAATGTGCGCGACTGGCAAGGTCGCTCACCTAAGCGGGTGGTGATCGACAGGAAGTTAGAGTTAAGCACTGACCAGCATTTGTTCGATCAGTCGGTAGATACTTTTGTGTTTAACGAGGTGAAGACCGATGTGGATGGCAAGGTGAAATATATTTCGCTGGAAGACTTCGATAATTTTGTACCACAATACATCATGTTTCAGTTGTATCTGCAGGATATCCGTTCGGTGATCATTGAAGGCGGCGCGGCTACGTTGAAAGCATTTATTGATGCGGGTCTATGGGATGAAGCCCGCGTATTTACCGGAATTATGCAATTAAAAAGTGGTATATTAAGCCCTGATATTAAAGGAACTATCCAAGCCACTACTCCCGTTGGCAATGATTCCTTGCAGATAATTTTGAACAATTGACCTATTGAATGATATACGTATTTTTAAGTGTTTGTAGCAGTGTCCTGGTGTCGGTTTTGTTAAAGCTGGCCCGTCGTTACCGCATAGATGTTTTTCAGGCCATCACTTGGAATTATTCTATCGTGGTCATCCTTTTCTTTTTTAAACCGCAACTCACTAATATCCATCAGGCACCTATCCTAACCTATAGCGCGTTAGCTATTTTGCTACCGGCAATATTTGTAGTAATGGGTCTGGCCGTCCGCACTGCAGGTATCGTAAGGACCGATGTGGCACAACGGCTATCGCTATTGATATCGCTTAGCGCGGCATTCTTTGTGTTTAACGAAACCTTTAACCCGCTTAAAATGGTTGGTATTGGCTTGGGCGCTGTCGCCATAGCTTGTGCTATCCCTTGGCAAAAACAAAGTTCGAACGACGAAGGTAAAGGCAACTCATGGTTATACTTGTTGACCGTATTTTTCGGGATCGGCGTTATCGATATCCTCTTTAAACAGATCGCGCTTTATAAAGAGGTTCCATATACCACTTCGCTATTCATCATTTATGCCATGGCGTTCACGGTATCGATGCTGGTGTTGCTGTATATGGTAGTCACCAGAAGGGTGAAATTTACGTGGCGGCACATCCTGTTCGGGTGGATATTGGGTTTTGCTAATTTTGGTAATATCTTGTTTTATTTGAAAGCGCATCAGGCTTTATCAGCTAACCCATCAATAGTGTTCTCGGCTATGAATATCGGTGTGATCATTATTGGTACTTTAACAGGCGTACTTATATTTAAAGAAAAGTTAACTACGCTGAACAAGATCGGGATATCGCTGGCAATTGTGGCCATTGCTATTATTGCATACGCTAAAACCTTAGAAAAAAAGGATAAAGTAGACCGGTCTTCTGATAAAAAGATCAAAACTGAACTATTAATAAGGAAGCTTAATTAATGCTTTTCGACGATACCTATCAAACCATAGCCAATCCAGCTGAGGCCATTTTTAGAGATAAGGGCAGCAAGTTTTTGTCGTATGCTTACCCGATACGAACGGACGCTGAGGTAAAGCCGCTGATCGAGAAGCTTAAGAACGAACACCCGAAAGCCAACCACCATTGCTGGGCCATGCGCTTAAGTCCTGACCGTTCGGTTTTTCGCGTTAATGATGACGGTGAACCATCAGGCACTGCGGGTCGGCCGATATTGAATGTATTGCTGTCGAAAAATATAACTAATGTGTTGGTCGTTGTAGTACGCTATTTTGGCGGCACACTGTTGGGTGTTCCCGGGCTGATCAATGCTTATAAAACGTCGGCAGAAATGGCTCTGGCCGAATCGAAAGTTATCGAGCAGACCTTACAGGACGTCTATACCGTCAGCTTCGGTTATTTGCAAATGAACGAGGTGATGAAGGTGATCAAAGACGCGCAGCTGAATGTTATTAAGCAGGACTTTGATAACAATTGCAGCATCACCATCGCTATCCGCAAAATGCAGGTGAACCCGGTTTTGGCCAAGCTGGAGAGTATCGATGGTTTATCTGCTAAATTCGACCATACATTTTAAATTTTATTCCTAAAAAGATCAACGTCCCCGCAAACAAGTAGGGTAGAACCGTGTTATTGCTAACAGTTGTTACCAAAAAACCTGTTACGCTATATGAACCCTGCTTTACCTATTGGAATTTATCTGGAGAACGAAAAGAAATTCGAGTTTGATTTTGCCAAGCATTTACTTAGCATTAAAACCTTTACAGAAGGACGTATTGCCGGCACCACAGTATCGCCTTTCCGGTTGATCAAGACCGACGATGGCATGCAATTGTTGATCCATAATTACGATCGCACCGGCGACCGCAAAATGATGATCGAATCAATGGCGGACGGCGAGCTGATCATTAACGACGACAATACATCTTACAAATTACGCAAAGTAGCCTAAGCTCTTAAAAGGCTAAAATGACACTGTGGGGCGAATAACATCGCCCTTTTTGTTGTCGCTTGCTCATATTATCCTTACTTTGTGGGCTTATGCAATCGTTCGAGATAAACCGGTCCGACTTCCTGAAGATACAGGCAGCACTTGAAGGCAGCGACGAAGAATTGGCGCTGGCCCTGAAAGAGTACCACTCGACCGAGATCGCTATCCTGTTCGAGAAACTCTCTGTCGAAGATCGCGAGCGCATCATCAATATCCTGCCTACCGAAGAAGCATCGGACGTAATATCCGAAATGGACGAGGAGCACAACCCCGGCGAATTGCTGGTAGGTTTGGATCCTGAAAAACGTTCGGAGATCATCGAGGAGCTTGATTACGACGATGCGACAGACATCATTTCACAACTTGATGAAGAAGACCAGCAAGAACTTTTAGCCGATATAGACCAGGAGGACGCGATCAACATCCGCGCCCTGATGAGCTACGCCGAAGACAGCGCCGGTGGTTTAATGAATACCGATCTGATCAAGATCAACATCAATTCAACCAAAATGCAAGCGCTGGACGAGGTGATTCGTCAGTCGGAAGAGATGGAAGAGTTGCATACCATCTATGCGGTGGATGATGCTGATGTTTTACAAGGCATCGTATCGGTAAAAGATATCATCAAAGCGCGGGTTAATACCACAGTCGGCGAGTTAATGATCACCGACTACGTTTACGTAAAAGCCGAGCTTGATCAGGAAGAAGTAGCCAAGTTAATATCGCAATATAACCTCACCAGTATCCCGGTAGTTGATGATGATATGCGTTTACTTGGTCGCGTAACTGTAGATGATATCATCGATGTTATGGAGCAGGAAAGCACCGAGGATATCTTGAAAATATCCGGTGTGTCCGAAGATGAGGAATTGAGCGGTAACTGGAAAGAGGCGGTAAAAAGCCGTTTGCCATGGTTAATAATAAATCTCGCAACTGCGTTTTTGGCAGCGTCTGTCATCAGACTTTACGATGCTAAGGGGCCTATTATGGCCTATATCACCATCATTGGCGGTATGGGAGGGAATGCTGCTACTCAAGCCCTTGCAGTGACTGTGCGTCGTATTTCTCTTAGCGATTTGAGCGACAAACAAGCGTATGTAACCGTATTAAAAGAATTATTAGTTGGTATGACCAACGGGGCGGCCAACGGTCTGGTGGTTTCGTTATGCGCGGTTTTTTTTGATGGCAACCCGATGCTGGGATTAGTGCTGTTTTTGGCGATGACAGGCAACCTGATCGTGGCCGGATTAACAGGTTCGGGTATCCCATTGATTTTAAAGCGGGTAGGGATAGACCCCGCAGTTGCATCGTCTATAATTATCACAACTTTTACAGATTGTATCGGTTTTTTGCTGCCATTGTGGTTAGCAAGCAAGCTTTTATTATAAATTTGAACCCTGAAAACGACATTTGAGATATGACTGAAGTACGTTACGATTGGACAAAGGAAGAAATTGCCGAAATATATAACACCCCACTGTTAGACTTGGTTTACCGCGCGGCTACTATTCACCGAGAAAATAAGGATTACGCCGAGGTGCAGATCAGTTCGCTGATATCTATCAAGACCGGCGGTTGCTCTGAGGATTGCGCTTATTGCCCGCAAGCGGCACGCTACAATACCGGTGTTAATGTGCACGCGATATTACCTAAGCACGAAGTTGTTGCTGCTGCCGAGAAAGCTAAAGCCGGAGGCGCATCACGCTTGTGTATGGGTGCTGCCTGGCGGGAAGTGCGTGATAACCGCGACTTTGACAAAGTGATCGAGATGGTGCAAGCCGTTAACGAGCTGGATATGGAAGTTTGTTGTACCCTTGGTATGTTGACCGAGCATCAGGCACAGCGTTTGGCAGATGCGGGTCTGTACGCTTATAACCATAACCTGGATACATCTGAAGAGGATTACAAACGCATTATCACCACCCGTACTTATGACGAGCGCCTAAAGACCTTAGAGCACGTACGTAAAGCTAAGATCAGCGTGTGCAGCGGTGGTATCATTGGTTTGGGCGAGACTGTGGAAGACCGCATCTCGATGCTGAGGACGTTATCTAACCTGCCTAAACACCCCGAGTCGGTGCCGATCAATGCTTTGGTGCCTGTTAAGGGTACGCCATTGGCCGATCAGGCAAGGGTATCTGTTTGGGATATGGTGCGTATGGTGGCTACCGCGCGTATCGTAATGCCTAAAACGGTGGTCAGGTTGTCGGCTGGCCGTACGGAGATGAGTACGGTAGAACAGGCTTTCTGCTTTATGGCAGGTGCTAACTCTATTTTTGCGGGCGAGAAGTTGCTGACCACGCCTAATCCATCTTTTGATACTGATATGGCGATGTTCGAGTTGTTGGGATTGAAGCCACGCGAGGCTTTCAAGAACGGCAGACCGGCTAATACGCTTAAAGAAGCGGTGGTTGCTTAAAAGGTACTTGAGTTGAATAAATTAAAAGGCGCCGCGAGCGCCTTTTTTTTGTGGCTTGTAGGTGTATACGGAACGGGTGTATACACTACCTACACTTTTAATTTGCTGATAGTCAGTCCGATAAAATTTAATATAAATTCTTTATTCTCTTGTATTTATAAAGAATAATCTTTATATTTGTAGCCTAACCTTTTACATGATGGATGGACTACGACCTTTAGAAATAGAAATGATACGTGCTGATGTACGGAAAGCCAATGAAAAGATAACTAAACAAGGTTCGCAAAAATACTCGTACGAGTGGGGCGAACATGGGCAGGGGTTGTTCCGCACCAAGCGGGCGCATGACTGGCTGATCGAAGAACGGGGTAAACCCAAGGCCGAACAGTTATTCGGTGCGTTGTGGTACGAGGGCGAGCTGTGTATCATGTTCGCTGATACCAATTTGGGTAAGTCGGTTTTGGCGGTGCAGATAGGGGATGCGATAAGTAAGGGGCACCACATAGGGCCGTTCCACAATTTTTTGCAGCGACCGGCGGCTGTGCTTTATATTGATTTTGAGTTAAGCACCCGGCAATTTGAGGCACGTTATACTAAACACAACTACGGCATGCACCAGTTTGCCGACCGGTTTTACCGCGCCGAATTCCTTCCCGGGTCTTTTCATCCTCAATTTAATAAGGATTACGAGGGCTATGTGGAGCGCAGCATAGAGAAGGCGCTGAACAAGACCAAGGCCAAGATCCTGATCATTGACAATATCACCTACATGAGCAGCGGTACCGAAAAAGCTAACGACGCGCTGGCGCTGATGAAGTCGCTAAAGGCGCTGAAAGAGAAGCATGGCTTATCCATACTGGTGCTGGCGCATACGCCCAAGCGCAATGCCGGCCGCCCGCTCACGGTGAACGATCTGCAGGGCAGTAAAATGCTTATCAACTTTGCCGACAGTGCCTTTGCCATTGGTCAGAGTCTGTTGCAGCCACAAAAGCGTTATCTAAAACAGATCAAACAACGCAACGGCACCGAGCAATATGGCGAGGATAATATTTGCCTGATGACGCTGGTAAAGCCATATGGCTTCCTCTACTACCAATTTGCCGACGAAGACTACGGCCGCGAACGCGACCACCTGCGCCTGCACGCCGCCACCACACCGCAAGTTCAGCAACAGATCCTCACCCTGCACCAGGAAGGTTCGTCGCTTCGTAAGATAGCCGCAGAGTTGAATATCCATTTTACTACGGTGGCGAAGGTGGTGAGGGTGATGAAGGGGAGTGAGGAGGTTACAAAGACGCAAACTTAAAAGCCCAATGCCAGCGCACGCGTGCAGCGTGTAACTTTGTTCTAAGGGCGTTCCGCGCTCGTTGAAAAGTGGAGATGCGCGGCAAGCGCAAGGATGGTTGTCACACGCGGCACGCGTGCACCAGCGGGGGAGGGTGATGAAGGGGAGCGAGGGAACCCAGGAAACGCAAACTTAAAAACTGAATACCGGCCACGTGTGCCGCGAGCGATATGGTTTCTTAGCGCGTTCCGCGCTCGTGGCAAAGTGGAGATGCGCGGCATGCGCAAGGATGGTTGGCACACGCGGTACGCGTACGCAGGCAAGGGCCACGCTCGTTGCGGAATGGATAAAGAAAAATGTATATTTTTATGGGATCATAAGCTATCCTGCATCCTAACCTAAATTGTAAGCAATATGAAAATTCTCATAACCCTTTTATTTTTATTGCCGTTCCTTGGATTGGCGCAGACAAAGCCACAGGTTAAAGTTGCAGCAAATGATACCACGCTAAAATTCAATAAATTGCCCATGTTTTGTGAGCGTCAATGGGTAGCGGAGTATGGGAATGGCAAAGAACATCCTTTCGGCTATATGTATGTTGACGGTTCGGAAGGGATCATGTTTCAACAAGTTGGCAGCTTTAGCATTAGCAAGGCCGGAAAGTATTTATTGAACAAGGCTGATCAAAAGCGGAAATTTTCGCGTCGCAGGATCAAAACATCATATCCAAGTTATACGATCATTCCTCCTTACGTCGCCGTATTGTCGGTTAAGCAAGCTAAGGTTTTAAAAATAAAAGGCGATCCTAAATGGGTGAAGCCATACTACACTTATACCGATACTGTGGAACATAATTATAGATGGGGAGTGATCTACAGCGATGAACAGTGTTTTAGCTGGGCTGTCAAGTTTTATGAAAAGTCCTATCGATTAGATCCTCACTATGCGGGGGTAAAAGTTCTTGCAGATGAGCAAAGGGGTTTCTTTAACGATCGCGGTATTGAATTTAAGCTGGCTGAAGCCTACGTACGCAGTGATAAACAAACTCAGGCGATCGCTGTCTTAACTGCGGCTATCACTTATAACCCGTCGAACTTGTCTTTTTACATGAAGCTTGGTTTGATCTATGACAGCAAAAAAGAGTGGTCGACAGCTATCGATATCTACAAACAAGGACTGGCGCTGATCAATGAGGATAAAACCTATCAAAAAAGCTGGTTTGCAGGTTGTATCAGTAATATGTACGGCGAACTGAAGAATGAAGCGGAAAAGAAATACTGGCGCGCTAAGTGCGATGAATACAACCCCACTCCAGGCGTATTGTACTGAGTTCAACTATAAGTTGGAGCCTATGCATGCCGCTTATGATAAACAACTTAAGTTCATTTCGCTCTCACAATCTAAACCAACAACGTCACATCAACCAATCCTTTACCCTCCACATAATCTATAGCACTCGAATATTTCCAATGATATCCCTTGATCACATAACCCGCCACTACGGGATTTTGATGGAGATAGTTGGCCTTTTGTTTAATTACCCTACCGGTAAATAACTCGATAGGTGGTTGTCGTTTTGCCAAAATTGATGATTGCTTACGTTGCTGCTGCCTTTGGCCGCAAACTTGTTCAGCACCCCACTTGCTTAGTAGCGAAATTTTAGGGCCGACCTGCCTGATGGGTTCCCGAAACAAGTTCGGGATGATCTGTCGGTTCGATCTGAAGATCAGTTGAATATAGTTGGGCAGGATGCGCCAGCAACAAGTATCAGTCGATTAAATAAACTTTAGCTTAAACAATTTTTCATCACGGTTTATTATATCATAAACCAACACTACCAAACATGAAAAAAACATTCATCGGCATGTTATTACTTGGAGTGATAACTGCATCGTTAAGTACCGGCTGTGGCATGCAACGCCCGGCTGCACCACCAAAACCACCCGGCGCTCCGGCTCCGCCGTCGAGGTGATGGGGTTTTAAAAATACTCGCCGCCGAAACTCCTTGATAAGGAGAGAGGTTTAGGGGTGTGTCCGTTCTGCTTTGGAGTGGGAGGGATGCGCCCCTATATTTTTTCTTGTATTTGTAATATGCATCGTGGCTTTGCATACGCCGTCCTTTTTCTTGACAAAAAGGACCAAACCGAGCTATAGCGAGCTCATGAATGCCTTCGAAAAAACAATAATTTGTGAATAACTCAAGACAGCGCTAATGCTTCCCGCACAGGCCTTTACCCTGCAGGCGACCAAATTGCCCGTACCGCACAACCAAATGCATTGGCCGCCTCGCCTGAAGCCGTACCGCTGTCGGGGAAAGAAAGTACGCGCAAGACTTTCAACCTAAACCCGGGTGGAGCGGATACCGGCCCTGAGCGTAAGGCCTGCAGGCGTATGAGCGGAAGACGGGGCTGCCGGGAGCTATGGAATGCTGAATGTTCTTTTTCTGCTTATTTATCGGTCCAAACCGATTCGAACTGCTCTTTTGTTATCAGATGATCTTTAAACTCATCCTTATCTAATGCAACTTCGGATAAGCCACCATAACTATCTTCCAAGTTTATTACATCGTATTTCAGCTTCGGGCCATGTTCATAAACCTCTATCTGACGAGTTGGATAATCATCATCTCCAACTTCGAAATACCAAATTGAGGTTCCCCAATGATCTTGTTCGTCACCTCTCAATTCGTCCCATTTCCTTTTATAATATACCATAAAGCAACACCGATATTATTCTAACGCAAAGCTAATTACTTTCATTGATGTTATGTAGAACCTTAACCTGATGCAATAAGCTCTTAACAACCACATTATGATAACTTAATACATTGGCAGAACTGTATATAGCCAACTAAAAATATATTCTCCGGCACACTTGAAAATTTGGAAATATCTTTCTACTTTTGCAGTCCCGAAAAGTGCCTGCCGTGTTGGCGGGTTTGAACGGGAAAATTAATTAACAAAAAAAGGAAGAATGCCTACTATTCAGCAATTAGTTAGAAAAGGTAGAGTAGCTATGGTTGACAAGAGTAAGTCACCAGCGTTGGACAGCTGTCCACAGCGAAGAGGCGTGTGCACCCGTGTGTACACCACTACCCCTAAGAAACCAAACTCAGCAATGCGTAAAGTTGCCCGTGTGCGCTTAACCAACGGTAAAGAAGTAAACGCTTACATCCCTGGTGAAGGTCACAACTTGCAAGAGCACTCGATCGTGTTGATCCGTGGCGGTCGTGTTAAAGACTTACCGGGTGTACGTTACCACATCATCCGTGGTGCACTGGATACATCAGGTGTTGCCGGTCGTAACCAACGTCGTTCTAAATATGGTACTAAACGTCCTAAACCGGGTCAGGCAGCTGCCGCACCTGCTAAAGGCAAAAAGAAATAATTAAAGGAGGATAGTAATAATGAGAAAGTCGAAACCAAAGAAAAGGATCCTTCTTCCTGACCCCAAATTTAATGATGTTTTGGTAACCAGGTTTGTTAACAACATGATGTACGATGGTAAAAAATCTACCGCGTATGCCATTTTCTACAACGCTGTAGAGATAGTTGAAAAGAAAACAAGCGAAAACGGGTTAGATACCTGGAAAAAAGCTTTAAATAACGTTATGCCTGCTGTAGAAGTAAAGAGCCGTCGTGTAGGTGGTGCTAACTTCCAGGTGCCTACCGAAGTTCGTCCTGAACGTAAAGTAGCTTTAGGTATGAAATGGCTGATCAGCTATGCTCGTCGTCGTGGTGAAAAGACCATGATGGAGAAATTAGCTGCCGAGATCATCTCTGCTGCTAAAGGCGAGGGTGCTGCAGTTAAGAAGAAAGAAGATACGCACAAAATGGCTGAGGCTAACAAAGCGTTCTCTCACTTCCGTTTCTAAAAATAAAATGAGTGAATTTTGAATGAGTGAATGAGTGAATAAGGGTTAATGTAATAAGCATTCACTCATTCACTCGATCACTCATTCACTCAATAAAACACAACATGTCAAGAGACTTAAGATTTACAAGAAATATTGGTATCGCTGCCCACATTGATGCGGGTAAAACTACCACTACCGAGCGTATCCTTTATTACTCTGGTGTTAGCCACAAAATTGGCGAGGTGCACGAAGGTGCAGCTACCATGGACTGGATGGCACAGGAGCAGGAACGTGGTATCACCATTACATCGGCTGCTACTACCGTTAACTGGAAATACAGGAACCAAAATTACCATATCAACATCATTGATACCCCGGGCCACGTGGATTTTACCGTAGAGGTGAACCGCTCGCTGCGTGTATTGGATGGTTTGGTATTCTTATTTAGCGCGGTTGATGGTGTTGAGCCTCAATCTGAGACCAACTGGAGGCTTGCTAACAACTACAACGTTGCCCGTATCGGTTTCGTTAACAAAATGGACCGCTCTGGTGCGGACTTTTTGAAAGTTGTTAAACAGGTTAAAACCATGTTAGGTAGCAACGCTGTTCCATTGCAATTGCCTATCGGTGCCGAAGACCAATTTAAAGGTGTGGTTGACCTGATCAACTTCCGCGGTATCGTTTGGAATGAGCACGATAAAGGTATGACCTTTACCGAAGTACCTATCCCTGACGATATGTTAGAGGAAGCTACTGAGTGGAGAGAGAAATTGTTGGAATCGGTTGCTGAGTACGATGAGTCGTTAATGGAGAAATTCTTTGACGCTCCTGAGACCATCACCGAGCGCGAAGTTCTTGACGCTTTACGTAAAGCTGTATTGGACGCTAAGATCGTTCCGATGACCTGTGGTTCTTCTTTCAAGAACAAAGGTGTACAAACCATGCTTGACTATGTGATGGAATTACTTCCTTCACCTATGGACGTTGAGGGTATCGTTGGTACTAACCCTGAGACTGGCGAAGAGCAATTGCGTAAACCGGATGTTAAAGAGCCATTTGCAGCTTTAGCATTTAAGATCGCAACTGACCCATTTGTAGGTCGTTTGTGCTTTATCCGTGTTTACTCTGGTAACCTTGATGCCGGTTCGTATGTACACAACATGCGTTCGGACAATAAAGAGCGTATCTCTCGTATATTCCAAATGCACGCTAACAAGCAAAACCCTATCCCTAACGTAGGTGCAGGTGATATTGCTGCGGTAGTAGGCTTTAAGGACATCAAAACCGGTGATACCCTTTGCGACGAGAAACACCCTATCGTGTTAGAGTCGATGAACTTCCCTGAGCCGGTTATCGGTTTGGCGATCGAGCCTAAAACTCAGGCCGACGTTGATAAATTGGGTATGGCTTTAGGTAAATTATCTGAAGAGGATCCAACCTTCCACGTTAAATCTGACGAAGAGACCGGTCAAACCATCATCTCTGGTATGGGTGAGCTTCACTTAGACATCATCATGGACCGCTTAAAACGTGAGTTTAAAGTAGAGGTTAACCAAGGTGCTCCACAGGTAGCTTACAAAGAGTCTATCACAGGTACTACGCAACACCGCGAAACTTACAAGAAACAAACCGGTGGTCGTGGTAAATTCGCTGATATCCAGGTTGTATTATCACCTAACGACGACGGTAAAGAAGGCTTGACCTTTATTAACGAGATCAGCGGTGGTTCTATCCCTCGTGAGTTTATCCCATCTGTACAAAAAGGCTTCGAGGCTTCTTTGGCAAATGGGGTATTAGCTGGCTACCCGCTTACCGGATTAAAAGTTCGTTTGATCGATGGTTCATTCCACGCGGTCGATTCGGATGCTTTATCTTTCGAGTTAGCTGCTAAGATGGCTTACCGTGAGGCTTTACCTAAATGTAAACCGATGTTGTTGGAGCCGATCATGAAGATCGAGATCTTAACACCAGAAGAGAACATGGGTGACGTTATCGGTGACATGAACCGTCGTCGTGGTCAACTGTTAGGTATGGATTCTCGTGCCGGCGCACAGGTAATTAAAGCTACTGTACCACTTTCTGAAATGTTCGGTTATGTAACTCAGTTACGTACCATCACTTCGGGCCGTGCTACTTCAACCATGGAGTTTGATCACTATGCTGAAGCACCACGTAACGTACAGGACGAAGTAGTTGCCAAAGCAAAAGGCAGAAGAGCCGCTGGTAATAACTAAGAAATAATTAGTGAATGAGTGAGTTTTGAATGAGTGGATGTTAAATTTACTCATTCGCTCCATCACTCATTCACTCAATAAAATAAACCGACTCCCCTAATAAATAGCTCTTAGGGATGGTCATAAAAACAAATAACATGAGCCAAAGGATCAGGATCAAATTGAAATCTTACGATTACAACTTGGTAGACAAATCTGCCGAGAAGATCGTAAAAACAGTAAAGCCAACAGGCGCTGTAGTTAGCGGACCACTTCCGTTGCCAACCGAAAAGAAAATTTTCACTGTATTACGTTCTCCGCACGTAAACAAGAAAGCACGTGAGCAGTTCCAACTGTGCTCTTACAAGCGTTTATTAGACATCTACAGCTCTAACTCAAAAACTGTAGACGCGTTAATGAAGCTTGAATTGCCAAGCGGTGTTGAAGTTGAGATCAAAGTGTGATTGTACCGGAAGATCCGGAGTTTAGAATCAAGAACATAGAGTCAAGATTCAAGACATATTCAAAAGCCATTCTTGAGAAAGAGTGGCTTTTGTTGTTTTGAGCTTACATCTTAAAAAGATGTGATATATTAGCTGCATGAAATACCTTTACACTTTATCACTATCGCTGTTGCTTTTTGGTTTTATAACTTCGTGCAAAAAGTCCGCTGAAACAAATACCTATCAGTCTCTGCCCGATAGCGGCACATACACGGTAAAAAGCGGGACGATAACTTTAGGATCTCCATTTGCCGTAACATATACAGCTCCAGAAGATGTAATAACCGTAAATACGTCCTCCTACGGGCTAAGTATCATCGCCTACAGGGCGAAGTCGGTGGTACCGCGAACAAATATTTTACTTTCAATCGTGCCTTTACCCGGTGATCAACGATCTGCCCAAGATATTCAGTTGTTTAGATTGGACTATTTTGAAACGATGAGCAAAGGATATTCAACCCATGGGCAGGAGCTTGAATTTAAAGGTACGGACTTTAATAATATCGAAACAGGAGTCTTGTTGACCGGGGATCTTACTGCTGCACTATATCAAACGCCCGGCACAGATGAAAAAGTTGTAGTGACGGGTAGTATTGATCTGAAACTTAATAAAAAGTGATCTTGGTAAATTGATAGGTTAATATTCAAAAGCCATTCTTGTGAAAGAGTGGCTTTTGTTGTTTAGTTTTGAATTGAAACGATCAAACACGATGAAATACATTATCCACCCAACACCCGCCGAAGAAGAACGCCTGATCGCCTTTTTAGAAGCAGAAGATATCATTTATTACACCGAAGACCTGCCTGACTTTATGCTGCACGAAAAAAAAGACCAGGATGAGTTAAAAGCAAAAAACAACTCCACCTTAAGCGACCTAAGGAAACGACTGGAAGAAGGTGACGACGATGGAGAATAGTTGTAACTGCTACAAAATAAAAAGGTGCTTCCATCACTGAAAGCACCTTTCTCGTTTTTATTAAAATAGCCCTACAACGGGTTCTGTCTCAACTTAGGGTTAAGGTCGCGTTGTACCTGTGGTATAGGGTACAAGGCTTTGTTGGCGCTTGTTGGGTTATGATCCCACCAACTGCCTGTGGTGAACCTGCCAAAACGGATAAGATCGTCGCGACGGAAGCCTTCAAAGATGAACTCGCGGCCACGCTCAGCTAACAATTCCGTCAGCGTCAAGGTAGCTGTAGTATACGGGACAAAGTTTGCTGCGGTAAATGCCCGGCGTTTGCAATCATTGATAAGTTGAACGGCCTCGGCGTTGGCGTTACCACCATTTTGGCGCATAATAGCTTCAGCTTTGGCAAAGTATATCCAGGTAAGGCGATAGATGTTCCAGTCGGTGTTGTTATAATTCGGGTCGGCTGGGATGCCCGGCCCGGCCAACTGATTGCCCAGTTTGTACTTGTTGAACCGTACGCCGCTGTTCTCTTCACCTTCGCTCATGTTAGATGTAGTGCCCCCGGTGCTGTTACGGCGGATATTGTCTACAAATACCAATGGTTTGTCACGGTATTCTTCTGTCGCCAATACCGGCTGGGTAGGATCTACAAATCTGAATTGCGGGCCGATCAGCAACCAGGTAGAGCGGCGCAGGTCGTTACTATCGTAAGTGTCATATACACCCGGTATCACTACGATGCCGTCGTTACCGTTACGGCCACCGCCGTAGATCTCGCGCTGATTAAAATGATAGAATTCGCCCGTCCACGATGGCTCAAAACCGGCTGTAGAAAAATCATAAGCGATCGAAAATATCACCTCTTTAGATAACTGATTGGTCGGCTTAAATTGGTCGGTAATATTGGGGTCTAAACTCATTGCACCGTTCTGACCGCCACCTATATTGTTGATCAGGTCTGTAGCCGCCTTTTCGCATTCTGCCCATTTAGCTGTGCCTGTCCATACTTCGGCATTCAAATAAAGCTCCACCAACATCGCGTAAGCACTTGCTTGCGACATGCGTCCCAGTTGATCCATAGACAGTTTTGGCACCAGATCTATATTTTCTTTGATCTCTTTTTCAACAAATGCAAACACCTCTGCACGCGGCACAGTTTCGGGTTGCAGCGGAACGCCGACCTGGGTCACTACCGGTACGTTACCAAAAAGGTCCAATAGTTTTAAATAGTGGAAAGCCCTCAGGATCTTTAGCTCGGCTATGTAAGCGTCTTTCTCTGCTTGGGTGATACCCATTTGAGCAATGTCACGTTTGCCAATGTTCTCTATCGGGTCGTTGCAATAACCAATACCGGTATAGATGAGTTTCCAGGCTTGGTTAAAGCCAGGTTCGTCAACGGTCCAGGTATGGTAATGCAGGCGTTTCCATTTACCGCCGTCCTCGCCATGGCGGCCTTTGGTAGGCCATGCCAGTTGGTCGCCGGAAAGTTCGGCCTGCCGCCACCATCCATCTTGCCCGGACGGTGTTGCCCAAGCATTAGCGTGCGTGTATGGCCTTAATAAGGCCGATATAACTTCTGTTTTACTGTTATAAAAATTATCTGTGAGCAATACGCTGTAAGCTTTTTCTTCCAATTGTTTTTTGCAGGCCGTGGTGCTTAACACACCTGTTAAGGCTGCAAGTATGATGTATTTATTCTTCATTACTGTTTTTTGTTAAAATCCTACGTTCACACCAAAAATGAATGATCGGGTACTGGGGTAAGCGCTTCGGCCATCAACACCAGCATTCATACCTGTATCCTGAACAAAATCTGGGTCGGTACCGCTATAACCTGTGATGGTGGCCAGGTTCTGTCCGGTAAGGTATAAACGCAGGTTACGTATAGCTTTCACCTTTGGTTTAAAATTGTAGGCAATGGTCAACTCGTCCAGTTTTACAAAACTGCCACTCTCCAGGTAGTAGTCAGAGTACATGTAGGTATCTTTTATCTGCGCATCCTTGTCAAAGGCCCGTTGCAGTAAGTTACCTGTCCAAGTGTAAGCATTGCCGTAGGACAGCGCGTTGGTATTCAGTATGCTATAATCAAATTTACCGCGCAAGAATGTCCTTAAGCTCCATTGTTTATAGTTGAACGTGTTGGTCCAAGATGCATAGTACCTCGGAATAGCGTTACCAAGTTTTACAATATCTTTAGTTGCACTATTTGGGTTCACGTCTATTTCTGCGTTAGAAACTTTCTCTCCTCTATGGTTATAGAACAACCATTTGCCATCAGGTGTGAAACCGGCAAAGCGTTTACCCCAAAATTCGCCTATCTCTCGTCCCTCGTATGTTACAACTGCATCTCTAAGATCTCCCGCCCCGCCAATAGGGGCGAAGGTTTTGTAAGTGACCTTGTAAAAATCGTTCGAGTAAGAGTCGAGCGTGTTTTTAAGCGTACTGAACGTTGCATCCATGTCCCAAGAGAAATCAGCACGTTTCATAGCCTGGAAACCAAGCCCCAATTCGATACCTTTTGATGACATTTGCCCGACGTTGGTATAGATACGATCCTGAATGAAAGGTGGCTGCGGTGAAGTGTAAGTATCTAACAGATCCTTTGTAGTACGGTCAAAAACGTCCAGCGTACCTCTTAGCCTATTGTTCCATAAGCTAAAGTCCACACCAAAGTTCAGCTCGTGTTTAACTTCCCATTTCAAATTAGGATTTGGGTTTCGGTCCGGCCCGTAAGTTTGGCGATATTCATTATCCGGGAACAAATAGATACCCCCCGTATTCATCGTCACTTTAGAGGCATAGTTCTCAAAACCACTGTTACCAGTAATACCGTAACCAGCTCTCAATTTTAAATTATTTACAAAGGTCCATTTCTTGGCAAAGTCCTCGTCTGATATGATCCAACCGGCCGATACCGATGGGAAATAACCGAACTTGTTGTTATCACCAAACCTTGATGAACCCTCGCGACGGATAATGAACTGAGCCAGATACTTGCCATTGTAAGCATAGTTTACCCTGGTAAGTAAAGCGATGAGGGTGTTATCGGTTTTATTAGAGCTTATGCTGGTTGTTTTGATGTTAACAGGGACTGCTCCCAGATTGTTCTCCTCGAATGAATCGTTTATAAAACCGGCGTTGGCCAGGCTGGCGCTTTCGGCTACTTGATAACGATAACTGTAGGCTGCTAAGGCCGTGATACTATGTTTTTCGGCAATGGTGGTTTTGTATTGCAATTGAGGTTCGAATGCAAAGTCCTGCTGCAAAAAGTCGCTTTTAAAACCATAGCCGCCGCCTACAGAAGAAGAATTCTCCGTAGAGAATTCGCTGGCTTTTTTTCGGTAGCCACCGTCAACCCGGCTATCACGCACCACCGAACCAAATACGGTACCTGTTAAGCCTTTCACGATATCGATATCGACCTTTCCGTTAGCCGAAGTGGTTTGTTGCCTGCGGCGATTGGTCTCTTGAAACAAACGCGCATATTCGTTAGTGCTGGTCGGATAAAAACGATAGCTGCCATCGGCATTAAAATTAGATAGAGTAGGATCCCGAGTCTGCTCATTCTCCCAGCCGCCGCCGCCTAATAAATTGGCATTGTTAAAGTTGGTAGCAAGATCCACCTGTGCCCTAACGCGGCCTTCCAGTGCACTTTGGTTCATGGATAACCGTAAGGCGTACTCCTTACGGCCGTTCTCTTTGGCTATACCCTCAAAGTTGTTATAGTTCAAACTGGCGCGATAGCTGCTGTTCTCGCCGCCGCCCGAAAAGGCCAGGTTATGGTTTTGCGAGAAATTGCCGTGGTTGATCAGCATGTCCACAAAATCTGTTGCGCCACCGGCATCTGGTCGGTTAAGTTGGCCCGAAGCGATCTTGGCTTTGTATTCGGCTGGGGTAAGGAAATCCAGTCTGCGCTGAAGATATTCTTTACGATAATAAGCCGAATAGTCTACCTGGGTAACACCTTTCTTGCCGCGTTTTGTGGTAATGATTATTACGCCGGCGTTGGCCGTGGTACCGTAAATGGCAGCACCCGAGCCGTCCTTCAAAATGTCGATAGATTCGATATCATCTTGTTTCAGAAGGTCAGGATTACCGCCCGGGATACCGTCGATAACGAATAACGGGCTGGCACTGCCTGTAACGGTGACCGCGCCACGCAGCTGTACCGAGATACCGCTGTTAGGGTTAGATCCGCCCGTGCGGGTTAGGTTAAGGCCGGCCACTTTACCCTGGATAAGATCTAACGGGGTACGGGCGCCGCTTTGCCTGAAATCTTCAGGTCCAACGTGGGCCACGGCGGATGTTACCTCGCGCACGGCCTGTGTACCGTAACCTACGCCAACCACCTTCACTTCTTTAAGTTCGGTTTGAGCAGGCACTAATTTAAAATTCAAAGCAGTTTGTGTACCTACTTTTTGAGTGGCCGTCTGATAACCCAAAAACGAAATGCTGATGGAGTCTTCTGGACCGGCTTCGAGGGTGAACTTACCGTTCACATCTGTTTGTACCGCCTTTCCGGTGGTCACATTTTTAACGGTTACGCCCGGCATAGGCAGGTTCTTCTCATCGAGTACCGTACCTGTAATGGGGGCTACTTCTTTTTGCTTGGTCTCCGTCAGCACAAAATGCCTGGCAGCGTTACGCGCGGCAAAGCCTGCTGCATTGGCAGCATCGGGGTGGTTAAACAAAAAGAGCAACGAAAGTGCCGAGATCTTGGAAAAATTGATCTTCATTGATTTTTTGATTTGTTAGAACATAGGTTTTGTAAAAGGACATGCTTGCCGGGTAGGTAGATGCACAAAACATCCCCGAGCCTTAAAAAAGGTTACCGCTTAGGCAAGCGTTCGGCACAATAGCTGCTACAGCGCCGCTGAAATGATCATAAATGGTAGTAGACTTTCTTATAACATAATTGATGAAGTAGATCAATTAGGGTTTGATGCCAAAACGATAATTAATAGTTAATGTTTTTGGCATAAAGTCGCCAGTTGTCTGAATTGTGGAATTTTATGTAACTTTTGGTTAATAATGTGGGTTGCGAAATTTCCGTAGCGATGCCTTTAACTGTCTAAGGGTTCGGCGTTTAAACTTTAGCTTGGTGTACCGAGGTGACCGAAATCGTAGTTGTTGAAATTTTTTTGAAAAAAAAATTAAAAAAGTGTCGTTTTGATGGCGTGGAGCTGGTTTTAAGAGGTCAGGATATAAAGCCTATCGGCTTGGTGGGATACTTAAATCGGGCTAAAAACGCTCCCCGGCATAATATAATTGTTAATTTAGCCATCCGATACCCGCTAAATTATGTCTGTAATTGTACTCACGCTCATCATCCTTGTTGGATCCTATTTTGCCGGATTGCTTGGGTCGCTGACGGGTTTAGGCGGCGGGTTCATCATTATCCCATTGCTCACTTTGGGCCTTAATGTAGATATTCATTACGCGATCGGTGCCTCACTTATTTCGGTTATTGCTACATCATCAGGTGCGGCTGCCGCCTATGTTAAAGAGGGCATCACTAATATCCGCATCGGCATGTTCCTGGAGATAGCCACTACCATTGGCGCGTTTATGGGGGCTACCATTGCCCTGCATATCCAAACACACTATATCGCTATACTTTTTGGTATGATACTGGCTTTTTCGGCCGTCATGTCATTCGTGAAAAAGAAGCAGGAGATATTACCGGAGGGTAGCCCTATGGCCGACAAATTTAAACTGAACGGCAGCTACCCAACACCCGATGGTGTAGTGAAATATGGCGTACGTAACGTAGGCGGTGGTTTTTTTATGATGGTTTTCGCCGGGACGATATCCGGATTGTTGGGCATTGGTTCAGGCGCCCTGAAAGTTGTGGCCATGGATTCGATCATGCGCATCCCGTTCAAAGTATCGACAACCACCAGTAACTTTATGATAGGGGTTACGGCTGCTGCCAGTGCGGTGGTTTATTTGCAACGGGGTTACATTGATCCGGCTATTTCTATGCCCGTTGTTGTGGGGGTATTGTTGGGTGCGTTGAGTGGTTCTAAAATATTGATCAACGCCAGGTCGGCCGGGTGGTTACGCTGGCTGTTCACCATCATCGTAAGCATATTGGCAATCCAGATGATCTATAACGGTTTAACGGGGAGGTTGTAACATGGCGGCAGGCAACTTTAAAGATAAAGACATGCAAAGCATCATTGGTTGGATCCTGCGCGTTGGCGTGATCGTATCCATGACCGTGGTTGTTTTCGGCGGGGCTGTCTACCTGTATCGCCACGGCCATAGCATCCCCGATTATAGCGCTTTTAATGGCGTTCCGCAATTTGTATATCCATCAAATATCATTAGCGGGATACTGGCTTTTCGGGGGCGCGCTATCATCCAAGCTGGGATCATCTTGCTAATATCAACACCGGTGTTGCGGATCATTTTCTCATTCATCGGTTTTATTATTGAGAAAGACCGCTTATACACATTCATTTCGTTATTGGTATTGCTTATCATCGTGGCCAGTATGCTGAGCGGACATGCCGGTTGATCTTTAATAGTATGCAATTTAAACCTTCGGTTCACAACCAAGTCCTTTAATTTCGTTATTTTGTGCTTGATGAAAAAATTGCTATCTCTTTTATTTTTCCTGTTTATCATTAATTTGGCAGCATTTGCGCAGACCGAACCCACCAAATACAAGGCGACCGTAGAAAAATATAAACTTTACCATAACACCAACAAGCCTGATAGTCTGTACAAACTTTTTGGCGGACAAATGGCCGTAGCGCTAACACTGGAGCAGACCAGGCAGCAATTTGGCGGCCTACGTACGCAGTTAGGGAACTTAGTGTCGACGGAGTTTATCAACTACGCTAACTCAGTTGCCAGTTACGAGGCAACTTACGAGAAAGGCCAACTGGCCATGTATATGGAACTTGACGAAGCCGGGAAAATAGTCGGTTTGCGATTAGCCCCATCTACACGTAAACCTGTACAAGCACCGGTAACCCCAACGGTTACCGACCCTGATATGAATGAGACACCGGTATCGGTAAAAGTATCAGCTGGTAATATATCGGGCACTTTAGGCATGCCAAAAACCATACAAGGGAAGGTCCCGGTAGTATTGATCATAGCCGGTTCCGGACCGACCGATCGCAATGGCAACAATCCGGCAGGAGTAAGCGCTAACAGCTACAAAATGCTGGCATCGGCTTTGGCAAAGAATGGCATTGCCAGTTTACGTTATGATAAACGGATGATCGGCCAAAGTGTTAGCGCTACCAAAGAGAAAGATATGCGTTTTGAAGATTACTCAGACGATGCCCGAGAGATCATCAAAACGCTTACTTCCGATGCCCGTTTCAGCAAAGTGATCGTGCTTGGCCACAGCGAAGGTTCTTTATTGGGGATGATAGCCGTGCAGGAGCAGCCTGTAAAAGCATTCATCTCAATAGCCGGGGCAGGGGACAGGATAGACAAAACTTTGATCGATCAATTGAAGGGCCAATCACAATTGGTGCGCGATGGCGCAAAGACCATTATCGATAGCTTACTCAAAGGCAAGACCGTCGATAAGATAGACCCGCAATTGTACTCCTTATTCCGCCCGAGTGTACAGCCGTACATGATATCGTGGATGGCACACGATCCTATCAGAGAGATCAAAAAGTTAAAAATGCCCGTGCTGATCGTACAAGGCACTACAGATATACAAGTGGGAACTGCCGATGCCGAAAAGTTGAAGAAGGCTAAAAGCGACGCGCAACTGCTGATCATTGCGGGTATGAACCATGTTTTAAAAGATGCGCCTGCCAAACGGGGAGCCAACTTTGCTACTTACGCCAACCCAGATCTGCCCATCAAACCCGAGCTGGTAAACGGAATTGTTACGTTCATAAACAAGCTGAAATAAGCTAATGGTTTGCGCTGATCCAAATTTTAACTAATTTCCCGCTGAAATATAAATTATGAAAAAACTGCTCAGCATTGCCGCCGTGCTTTTCTCGCTAAGTGCATCGGCCCAAAAAAATCCTATCATCGAGGGTTGGTACGCCGATCCGGAAGGTATCAAATACGGTAACACTTATTGGGTGTACCCCACCTTTTCGGATAAGTACGAAAAACAGGTTTTCTTCGACGCCTTTTCGTCAAAGGACCTGAAGACCTGGACCAAACACCCGCGCATTTTAGATACTGCCGCTGTTAAATGGGCTAAAAAAGCAATGTGGGCACCTGCCGTATTAAAAAAAGGCAGTAAATATTACATCTTCTTCGGTGCTAACGATGTGCATAAGGGCGAAGTTGGTGGTATCGGCGTAGCCGTAGCTAACAAACCGGAAGGCCCATATAAAGACTTGATAGGTAAACCACTGATCAACGATATTGAGAATGGTGCGCAACCTATCGACCAGTTCGTTTTTAAAGATAAAGACGGTACTTATTACATGTACTACGGCGGTTGGGGCCACTGTAACATCGTGAAACTGAAAGACGATTTCACCGGTTTGCAGCCATTCCCTGACGGTACCATGTACAAAGAAATAACCCCTAAAGGTTATGTGGAAGGCCCTTACATGTTCATCCGCAACGGTAAATACTACTTTATGTGGAGCGAAGGCGGCTGGACAGGTCCGGATTACAAAGTTGCTTATGCTATCGCTGATTCGCCGTTCGGTCCATTCCAACGCCTGGAGACTGTTTTACAGCAAGATCCGGAGATCGCTAAAGGTGCCGGTCACCACTCGGTGATCCACTCTGCTAAGGATGATAAGTACTATATTGTTTATCACCGCCGCCCTTTAACAGAGCGCGCTGCCAACAACCGCGTTACCTGTATCGACGAAATGAAATTTGATGATAAGGGATTTATCCTTCCGGTTAAAATGACCAAATAAATTTCATATAATGCTATAAAAGGAAAGGCCATCTGGATAACAGATGGCCTTTCCTTTTATATGATGTCTGGTGTGGGTTTACTTTTTGTAGTTAACGCGGTAGGTTATATGCTTCATTCTGTTGTAGATGTAGATGTTTTCGTCTTTGCCTTCAGTTAAACAAAGCCCCTTGACTGTTGATGATATATTCAGTTTGCTATCAACAGTCGTATTTTGATCAACAGGTCTAAATGTCAACGATAGCAGATCTCGCTCTTTCTGCACAATTGAGAACGTGCCATTTTTGTAACGCGCCGGTAATTGATTTCCAGAGTATTTGAGCGAATGCGTTTCGGCCACGCCGATTTGCGACGACACTGACTTACCCACAATATCATCCGACGGAACTACCGAAATTTCAAATCCTTCCGGGACTTTAACATCTGAAATGGGGGAGACCTGGTCGGGCGCATAGAACGCTTCGCGTGCCATGGGGGCAATGATCAGCAATGCGGCAGTAGCTAACATTGGGAGGAATGAGGTGAGCAGGTTCTTGTTTTTCATTGGTTTTGCAGGGCTTTTCTTCAGGTGAAAAACAGCCTTGCATATCCAATGCTGTTTAACGGTGTATTACGTACTTTACAACTTTTATGTTTGTAACGATCTTGTTGGATAGCGTTATACGGTAAATGTCTTTACGATGCCAGTTGCTTTTTATACCCTCATCTTCGGGGGTAGTTAGGTTTACTTTTTCTTGCTTTGCGTCGAAAAAAGATGCGTCATAATCCATTGTGACGGTCTTTCCATTAGGTAAGCCGAATAAAAGTTTGCCGGGTACCGATATATCGGTGGGGCAGATGGTCATTATAAATTGGTCGAATTGTTTTACGGGATATTGGCTTTTAAAGTTATCTGTAATTTCAATTTTTCCATTCTTGTTCGCGGCTACTTTTCTTTGCAAAATATCGACGCCGGTGGCAGGGTAGGCCTGCCCGATATCCATCGTTAGAGATGCTGTAGCTTTGGTCTGATCATATTTAACATTGGCGGCGGTGAACTTTTTACCATTATTTTGTTGCCTGCCATTGATCAGAGGTACATTATGGTAAGCCGACGTGTTGAACCAAAGATCATACCGTTGCTTGCCAAAAGTGCGCGCGGTATACGTTCCCGAACCGACATCCATAATTACAGGATATCCGTCGGCGTAAACCATAAAGTCGCCTACATCATTATGATTATGGCTCTCTCCGTTATGCCCGGCATGTGCCGCAACAAACAAACCGTTGTTAGTGCGGGATATCATCATTTCAATATCGCCGAACCAGGCGTCAGGCACATCTGTAAACTGATCGTTGTTGGCCTTGACCTCCTCTGCTGTAAAGAAATTGTATAGCTGCCGGGTGCGTTGAAATGGTCCGTTACTTACCGAGTTGTGTTGTAAATTATGGAACGACCAACTACCGAAAGCCTTCATCCGAGCATCCGCAATAGCTTTACCATAACGGTAGATCATCACACCATCGGGCACTATCTCGGGGTGGGCATCGGCCACAGGGATGAAATGTGCGCCTGCAATATGCACTTTGTATATATACGATGCCATTTTTTGCGTAAATGGTTCTTTATAGATGCTTACCTTACCGCCTGTCGCGTCATCTAAGATATTCAATACATCAAACACTGCCGCACCTGCCGCGAACCAGTAACCCGGTCCTTCGTCGCACCCGCCGTCCTCTCCAAGGCCATTCATATATTGGTCGGTGATCTTGATAGCCCTGTTGACGATGTCGGCACGTTTGGCCTCGTCGTTTTCTAAAAGCAGACCTGCGGCAAGGTAGTTGGCCATGATCCAGGGGGCCCAGTTGTTTAGCACGGCGTTGGGGTTACCACCACCCATCCAGCTGTATTTGGCAGCTCGCATAGGGGTGAGGATGCGCCGGTCGGTCTCGTACCGTATGCGTGGGCGGATCAGTTTAGATATCTTTTCCAGCTTTGGCCCAACAAAATAGTCCGTCCATGCCATAATGGCCGCAGTTTCCGCGGCGAAGAGGTCAACCGTTGGTTCCTCCACATCAGGCAATCCCGGCCCGGCCTTTTGATACCCCATATGGGCGTTGATGCCCCAAAAACTTTCCTCGCAGACGGACCATATCCCGTCAACAATATGGTCGGTAAAACGGCCTTTATCCTCAACGGTCTCTGCTAACACCATGTCAAATAACTGCTGACGTTTGGCGAAGGACAACGCCTCGTAATGGCTTCTGTTTCCGGTACGGACAAACTCCAGCGCCACGGTAGCGGGGATATTATTAAAAGGCTTGTTTAGCGATGCTTCTCCGTTTTTAATGATAGCATTGATCAGGCTATCCGGCAGTTTTTCCCGCCAATCCGCAGCTTTTTGCGGGAACGGTTTCCATCGGCTTTGCGGGATCAAGGCCGTAGATACCTGATCCCCTGCGGCATTCTGCAGTAAGTTGCGCGGTGTTATCTGCGCATGGGCTTGCTGACCAATAATTAGCAAAAAGACCATGGAGGATAAAAGTGATGTTAATTTCATGAGCAGGGTTTATATGGAGGGCTTTTATAAATATCTTAAAAAAAGATCAAAATTTTGCTTAGATCATATTTGAAATAATTTTATGCTGATAAATAAGCCAAATTGGAAATTTTAAGAAATTATATATTGAATATATTGTAACATGCAGAATATAGTTTTATGAAATTTAGATGAAACGGAATGTGTAGTATGTTTTGATTAAACCATTGCCATCGGTCATCGTCTATCAGTGTATAAAACAAAAACGTACAGACGATGAAAAAGCTAATTATACTTTCGGCGATGGTGATAGGTGGTTTAAGCTTTAACAATAAGGCTAACGCCCAGGTAGGCATCCGAGTAAATGTGAACTTGGGTAGTGGCAGGGTATATGTTCCGGCTCCTCCTCCTCCGCAACCGGTGATCATTAACGAGCCTGTTTATGATGATTATTATTACCTGCCCGAGGTTGAGGCATACTATAGAGTGGGCGAACGTTGCTATTATTATAACGATGGTGGCCGTTGGATAACCGCCGCTTACTTACCAGGCTATTACCGCAATTATGACTGGAGGACGGCGAGAAGATATGTGGTTCACGCTAATCGGCCTTACTTACGTCACGATGCTTACCGTGGCAGGTTTGGTGGTTATGTTAACAGGGAAGATTTTTATGCAAGGGCTTACCCTAACAGAGGCCGTGAACAATATAGCGACCGCGGCCGTCAGCAATATGATGATCGTTATAACAACGATCGTGGTAGGGGCCAAGGGAATTATGGCCAGCCAAACAGAGGTAACGACCGTAACGATCAGCCCGGAAGGAATCAAGGCAGCTATGGCCAGCCTAACAGGGGCGGCGACCGCTACGAACAACCTAACCGCAACCAAGGCGGTTATGGCCAGTCTGATAGGGGCCGTGGCGGGGACGATAGGCAAGATCGCGGACGTGACAATGATAGAAGAGAGAACAGCAACGGTAATGGCCAGCCAGCCCGTAATATGGGACAAGGCGGCAGCTATGGCGACCATTTTGCGGCCAACAGAGCAGGTGGGGCACAGGACAGAGGAGGTTTTGGCCGCCCGGTACGCCAATAAAATTACCACCCCTAATATATATAGTAAAGGCCGCCCCGAACAGGGGACGGCCTTTCATTTTTTTAAGCGTTTATACAGATCAGTAACTACTTGCTTCGGTAAGCAGCGTAACGGCTTCGTCGCTCAAATTTAGTTCGGTGGCTTTTACCAGGTCCTGTAGCTGTGCTAAACTGGTAGCGCTGGCAATAGGGGCGGTAATGCTCGGCCGGGCGATCAGCCAGGCCAAAGCTACACTGGCTTGCGAGGTGTTGTACTGATCGGCTACCTTATCTAATGCATCCAATATGCGGACTCCCCGGTCATTTAAATATTTGCCCATTACCCCGCCGCGTTTGCTTTTACCAAAATCGGCTTCGGAGCGGTATTTCCCCGTCAGGAAACCGCTGGCTAACGAATAGAAGGGAACTACGCCTAAGCCTTGGTCCAAGCAAAGATGCTCAAGATTGGTCTCGTAGTCTTCGCGTGCGTAAAGGTTGTATTCGGGTTGCAGGGTTTGATAGGTAGCCAGGCTTTTGCTTGCGCCAACTTGTAAGGCTTCGGCAAGGCGGTCGGCAGTGTAGTTTGATGCGCCGATCACTCTAACCTTGCCTTCTGTGATCAGTTGGCTGTAGGCTTCAAGGGTTTCTTCAAATGATGTTTCTTTGTCGTCATCATGCGATTGGTAAAGGTCTATATAGTCTGTCCGTAACCTGCATAACGATGCTTCAACCGCTTGTTTAATGTATCTGGCAGATAAACCCTTTTTTCCTTCGCCCATCTCTTTGCCAACCTTGGTAGCCAGTACGATCTGGTCGCGCTTACCCGAGGCTTTCAGCCAGTTGCCAATGATGGTCTCAGATTCGCCGCCGCTGTTGCCTTGTACCCAGCGCGAGTAAACATCAGCTGTGTCAATAAAATTCAGCCCGGCATCGATAAAGGCGTCCAGTATTTTAAAAGAGGTGGCTTGATCTATCGTCCAACCGAAAACGTTACCGCCAAACATGAGCGGACTTACATTGATGCTTGTTTTTCCTAATTGTCTTTTATTCATGGGGTAGATATATTATTGTCTTAATGCTTCAACTTGTTCGGCCAATTTATCGGCCCAGCCCGAAAATACGGCTCGGTACCGGTCACGCGGTGCCAGTGGCCCTCGGTATCTTTGGTAATGACCAGGTGCAAGGTCTCGTCTAACGAGCGGAACTCAAAGCGGGCACACCCTCGTAGATCGTTTTGTAGGCCACACCCTCCACTGGGCTGTCAGACCCGGTTAGGGTCACTTCAAATAGTGTATCCATACCAGATGTTTTAATAGGTAACAGCAATTTTAAGCAATGTGTTTAAGCTGATCCATCACGGCAATGTTAATTAATGGGCGATCGTGGATAAATCCCCTACTCCTAAACCGCTTATACCAAAACCATTAGCCAAGGCTGACGTTAGTTAACATTAAATTAATAAAATTTAACAAGATGAAATATTTTCAGGTTGCGCAGGGTGTTTGGGGGATGAAGTTGCTGTTTGTAAATGTGTACATCATCGCCAATCGTAAAAGCTTGAATAAAGGCTGGATACTGGTAGATAGTGGGCCGCAAGGGTCGGCAGGTAAAATAGCTGCCATGGCTGAAGCCATATTTGGCAAAGGCACCAAGCCTGCCGCAATTCTTTTAACTCATGGTCATTCCGACCATTCTGGGTCAGTGAAAGAGTTGGTGAGGAGATGGAACGTACCAGTTTACGCGCACGAACTGGAGTTGCCATACCTGACCGGTCGCTCGCAATATCCGCCACCTGATCCAAGCGTAGGAAATGGTTTGATGAGCCTGATGTCTGTGTTCTTTAACCGCAAACCGGTTGATCTCGGCAATATGATCCGGCCGATAGCTATGGAACAAGGCCTCGCCGAATTGCCCGAATGGAAAGTGATCCCAACGCCGGGCCATTCACCAGGACATGTGTCGCTATTTTTTGGTCTGAACAGGACATTGATCGCGGGCGATGCTTTGGCCACAACTAAGGCTGAATCCGCTGTGGCGCTATTCGGAGGGTTAAAAAAACTATCCGGTCCGCCCATGTACATGACCCCTGATTGGGATGCCGCAAAAGCGTCGGTACAAACACTGACTGACCTGGAACCACGCATAATTGCCGCCGGACACGGCCCGGTGATGCGCGGCCGCGAGGTAACCGAAGCCATCGTCGAACTTAACTGTGATTTTGATGAGGTAGCCATCCCCAAAAGCGGACGCTATGCTGATAAACCTGCCGAGGCTAATGAGGAGGGTGTGCAATATGTACCACCATTTGCTATCAGCAACCAGTTCAAGGTTGCCGGTTTAGTGATAGGTTTAGTTGCGGGATACCTTTTGGCAAGGCAGATAAACAGATATGATAAAACTTAATGCCTATATTATTGCTTATAAAGTATTGTGATATTTAGCCCAACCCCCTATGGACATTTTTTTTATCATCGCATTACTGGTCATAGTAAGCACCTTTTATTCGTATTTAAATGCCCGTTTTATAAAATTGCCCGGTACTATAGGTATTATGTCTCTGGCTATAGTTGGATCCATAATGATCTTGCTGGTAGATTATTTTAACCCCAGCGCGGCCAAATACTTGACGCTGTTAGCCAAAAACATCAATTTTCCCCGGGCAATGCTCAATATTATGTTGGGCTTTTTGCTATTTGCCGGAGCATTTAATCTTAACGTTAAAAAACTGAAGAAGGAAATGCGCCCGGTAATGCTGCTCAGCACGCTGGGGGTTCTTATATCCACGGCGGTATTTGGTACTTTGTTCTATTATATCGCTCCGCTGTTCCATATTTATGTACCCTTTATATATTGCCTGCTCTTTGGGGCGTTGGTATCGCCAACAGATCCTGTAGCAGTGGCAGCTATCGTAAAACGTTCTAATCTTCCGCCGCATTTATCAACCATAATTACGGGCGAATCACTATTTAATGATGGTATCGGTCTGGTGCTTTTTATTACGCTGTTAGAGATCACTGAGTCAGGCGTTAATGATATCGACTTTGCCAAAGCAGGGTTGCTGTTTGTTCAGGAAGTTTTTGGCGGTATCGCAATGGGTTTGGTATTCGGGTTTTTGGCTAACCGCTTAATGCGGTCGATACAGGATTTTCAAACTATTGTGTTGGTATCGCTGTCGTTGGTGATGAGTATATCTTGGGTGGGTACTACTTTACATTTATCTGTTCCGTTGGCGGTAGTTTCAGCCGGGTTACTGGCCGGTAACCGGTCGATCAACTTAGAAGAAGGCGAACGATCTCATCAAGCCTTAGAGCGTTTTTGGGAACTGATAGACGAATTGCTCAACACCATCCTATTCGTGCTCATCGGTATCCAAATGATCAATTTCCCTTTCATTAATAACTATTGGATAACCGGAAGCGTCGCCATCGTATTCATACTTGCCGCGAGATGGGTGAGCATTACCCTGCCGCTGACGTTCTTAAAACGGTCGCTCAATATCAATTATGGGAGCGTAAAAGTGCTCACCTGGGCGGGACTGCGCGGCGGGATATCTATCGCCTTAGCGCTATCGTTACCAAGCACCAAATACCGCGAACTGATCTTAGCCGGAACTTATTTTATCGTGATCTTCTCGGTGATCGTTCAGGGTTTGAGTCTGAATAAGGTGATCAATTCGATATATAAAAAAGATGATGCTTAAGCTATTGGTGGCCTTTCAGGTCGGTCATATACCGGGCAATATCCTGTTCGGCCGTGCCCTTACTTGTGTTTAAGTTATCGATGATGTTGTCGCGCTCAACTTCTGAGCGATTTTGGCTGAGTTTGTATTTAGCTTGCAGGTCGGTAACCTTTATCTCGAAAGCTACGATACCATTGATCATTTTTAATTTATAGTCCATCGGTAATCCGCCCCACTGTTGC
Source organism: Mucilaginibacter myungsuensis (assembly GCF_015222005.1). Lineage (GTDB taxonomy): Bacteria > Bacteroidota > Bacteroidia > Sphingobacteriales > Sphingobacteriaceae > Mucilaginibacter > Mucilaginibacter myungsuensis. The sequence goes on from NZ_JADFFL010000011.1 coordinate 149,750, forward strand.
AGATAAGCTTGGTCGTAAGATGTTATCATTTGTCCCAGGCTAAATAGCTGGGCATCAATATTTGCAACGATGGTCGCGTTGCCGTAGGCATGCACCGCGATATAGTTCCAAGTAGGCACATTCAGCTCACGCTCGTAATTGGACGGCGAAATATATGCATGCGGCTCACCAAATACCACCAATGGTTTGGCATCAGCAATATGCTGTGCCTGCGGATTTGCTTTTGCAAAATGCGATGACAGGATGATGTTACCGTCGCGTTCATCGATAGTGAATGGCAGGTTTGTAGCTTCGGGATAGTTATCTTTTGCGGTCACCAAGGTGGCAAAACTATAACGGCGCATAAACGCGATAGCTTCAGCTTTGTCTTCGGACCGGAAATGTTTGGGGATATACATGATGGCGAGATGATCAGGGTTTCCTTATCAAATAAACTTTCTCTAAAGTTTGGCTGCGGGTTTGGTGGTTAACAAAGGCCGGCAAAAGGTTCTCCTGCGGATAATCTATAAATTCGGCAATAATGCGGTAGCCGAACTTGTGCTGATCAAAATAGTTAATAGCTTCCTGGTCTGCGTAGAAAACAGCATTTTTTTCGGTAGGCGTTCGCTGATAATTCTGGAACTGGACGTATTTAACAGGGCGATCTACATAGAACTGGAAGCCGTTATTTAAACTCTTTAAACTGTACACAACCTGGTTAGCGGGGATAGCCCTGTTCACCTCCTCGGCCGCTTTAGGCTGGCCCTTATGGTCGACTAAAATAGGGTAGAAGGTAGTATTGAGATAGAACGCTACAAAAAGCATCACCATACAGCTAAGCATGAATACTTTCAGTTGCGACGCTATCTTTTTATTGCTTAGTATAAAGTAACCTCCAACCACCAGTAAGATCAGGTCGATGTTCATCAACAGGCTGCTGTTAGGCTTCAGAAAGAAATGGATAACGAAGATCACCAGCGGGAATGCTACGATATAAACCTGCTGCGCTACCCGCCTGAAAACCTGCTCACCTTTGATGCTTAAGTTCTCGTTACAGAAGTTAGCCACCGGTATAGCGAATAGCGGGAAGATGATATTGGTGTAGAACGGTAACTGGAACGATGAGATCGAGAAAAGTAACAGCAACACCATACTACCGCTAAATGCATAATATTCGGGCTGTTTAACGCCTTTTATCATACGCTTAACGGTCCGACCGGTCGCGTAATAAAATATCAGGCACCAGGGGGCCAGTGCCCAGAGTAGGGTATGTACAAAAAAGAATGGGTCGCCGCTGGGGCGGGTGATGGGGCCGTCGTTATTAAAACGACCAAATTGGCTATCGTATAAAAACCATTTAATGCCTGATACGCCGGTCTTTTCAAACACGACTTTCTCAGGATGCAGGTCGAATTGTACATACAGGGCATAGACCTCGGGCAGGGTAAATATGATGGTCAGGATGATCAGTGCTAACCATTTTAAACGGAATACCTCTCTGAATTGGCGGGTCAAAAGCAGATGTCCTCCTAACGCTGCTCCGATCGGTATGACCACGAATATCCCCTTGGTCATGATGGCGAAGGCCGTTAAGAGTGCGCAAAGCAGCAGATCTACAAGGTTAAAGCGTTCTTGCAGTTTGGCGATGTGATAGATAGCCCCGGTAATAAAGGCCATCAGGTAAGGCTCGGCCCGTACATCGGTGTTGGACATGATGATATGCAACGATGTACTTACGATCAGCATGGCCATAATGCCCACTCGTTCGCTGTAATATTTTTTGGCGAACATCCAAGTGTACAACATGCTCAGCAGGTAGCAAATAATGGCCGGAAGCTTATACGACCATGTACTGATGCCGAATAGCTTAAAGCTAACAGCAATGGCCCAGAACGGAAAATGGGGCTTATCCAACCAATCTACACTGTAAGAATACAGATCCCAAATAGTGTTGTGGTATATCAGTTGTTTGGCTATTGAGCCATATAGAGCCGGGTCGTCAGAGAAAAATCGCAGGTTGATGGTAGCGAAATTGACCACCAGTGCCGTAAAAAACAATATCCATAGTACCCTGTTGGTTTGCGTGGTATCGGCAGATGGTCGCGTCATGTATATAGCTATTGGCTCTGAATTTTTATGTGTTGAAACTGCAATATTACTAAATAAAAAACTTGACTTTTAAACCCTGTAAATTATAGGTGGACTTATTAGGGACTTCATACACTAAGTGTTTGCAGTTTAGTTAATAACCACTACGTTTGAAGCAACATGCCTGTTACTATTGCAACCCCTATTAATGTTACGGCGTTAACTATTATTGTAAACACAGCCTACCGCGGCGAAAGCTCACAACGCGGTTGGACCAGCGAAGCACATCTGTTATCGGGCAGCCGGATAGATGAAACTACGATGGCAGGCTATTTTACGGACCCTAACGTAACGATCCTGAAACATACTGACAATGAGGACAGTATAACGGGTTGTGTGTATCTGGAAGCTAAACAAAATAAACTTTATTTAGGTATGTTGTCTGTACATCCCGACCTGCAGGACGGGGGTATAGGCCGACAATTGTTAGCAGCAGCTGATGAATTTGCGACACTTCATCAGTTGCCGGTAATTGCGATCACTGTAATATCGACACGAACAGAATTGATCGAATGGTATGAGCGAAGGGGATTTGTACGTACCGGCGGGGAATTGCCATTCCACGCGGGCGAAAAATTTGGCAAACCCCATCAGCCTATTGTATTAATTGAAATGGAAAAACGTTTGAAGGGATGAGCAGCCCCAACGAGCGTGATTATTTGTAAACCGATAAACAAACTAAGATCTTGGAATATTTGATCTACATAAGCACCGCCAAGCACCTGCTTAGCGATGACGAACTGGTGGAAATATATACAGTAAGTCGAGAGAAGAACCAGCTGCGCAACATCACGGGCGTATTATTGTACGCTCAGGGCACCTTTATACAATTAATTGAAGGACCGGAAGAGGCGGTTGCGGTAGTATTTACCGCTATCAGTAAAGATGACCGCCACAAAAATATCATCAAGCTCGCGCACGAACCCTCAGAAGAACGCGCATTCCCCGACTGGACGATGGGTTTTAAAACCCTCAACCCTGATGAGATGAAAGAATTGGAAGGTTACTTTGACCCGTCCGACCGTAAATTTGACGGGCATGATCATCCGGGTATAGCCATCATCAAAACTTTTGTAGATAGCCATTAGTAAGCGTATTCTTTTTTGCAGTGAAAGGGAGCGTATATCTAATAGTTAATGTTACATAAATTTCACATCCGTTATTTGCAAGATGCATTATCTTAGCGGTGAAGTGATATGACGAAACTTGTAACTACCATTTTTTTCTGCTTATTAACTGTTTTTAGTTATGGGCAAGACACTATCCAGCAGATAAATACCACACGGATCAATAGCAAAGATCAGCAAAAGAAGCCCTATGTGATCCTGATATCGGCAGACGGTTTTAGGTACGATTATGCCGAAATGTATAAGGCGACACATTTATTAGCACTGGCTAAACAAGGCGTAACAGCCGAGGCGCTGATCCCATCGTATCCTTCGATCACTTTTCCTAATCATTACAGCATCGTTACGGGGATGTACCCTGCACATCACGGTTTGGTTGGGAATGGGTTTTACGACAAAAAGGTCGGTAGGTCATATTACTATAAAGGCCCAACCACTACCGAAGCTGTTTGGTATGGAGGCACACCTTTATGGGTATTGGCTGAGCAGCAGCAAATGCTTACTGCAAGTTTTTATTGGGTAGCTTCAGAAGCACCCATCCAAGGGATATTGCCTACTTATTATTATCATTACAATGAAAAGATGGCTATTGCCGACAGGATCCAAAAGATAAAAAATTGGTTATTGTTATCTGATGAAAAAAGACCCCATCTCATCACCGTTTATTTTCCGGAGGTAGACAAGACCGGCCACAAACAAGGCCCGGATGCGCCGGAAACTGAAAGATCCGTCCGGCTTATAGATTCCGCGGTTTACGAAATGACCAAGGCAGTTAAGTCTACCGGGCTGAACGTAAACTTCATATTCTTGTCCGATCATGGAATGACAAATGTTTCTCATAATATCGCCATTGAATTGCCTGCGATCGATACGGCAAAATTTATAACCGCTTTTGAGAATTCAATAATTAACATTTATGCCAAGTCTGCATCAAAAGGAGATATTGGTGCTCTTTATAATGCACTCAAACAGGGTGCATACAACTATAAAGTGTTTCTAAGATCCGCCGTTCCGGAAAGTCTCAGATATGATACAAAAAACGACCGGTACGGGCGTGTTGGCGATATAGTACTGATGCCCGATCATCCATATGTATTTCTTCCTAAAAGTAAGAAAGTAGATCCCGGCGCTCACGGTTATGATCCTGATAAGGTGAAAGATATGCACGCCACCTTTATGGCTTGGGGACCAAATATTAAAAAAGGCCTGACCATTCCAACTTTCAGGAATGTGAACGTTTATCCCATCGTAACTAAAATATTAGGCTTAAAGCAGACCGCCAAGATAGACGGGGCGGACGAAGTGGCTAAGAAGATCGTAAGCCCCCCAGCCCCCTAAAGGGCAATGTCATTACATCAAGAGAACCTTTTTAGGTTTGAGTTTGTAGCGTCATAAAAACAGACGATGAGCTGCACCATAGGTACTGAACCTAAGTTGGGCACCTGCGACGCGCATTGGTTTACATGCATTTAAATTATTTTACGAGCAAAAATGATCTGTAACTAAGAACGTCTATATAAAATCCAATTTTTGTAAGTAATTGATTGCCAAATATTTACAAAAATTGGATCCTAAAAAATGTTAACCTTTGTAAACTTTCGCCCGTTGTTTGTGTCCCCACAAACGACCGGTCGCGAGGGTAGCTATAGTCGCCTGTGGGGACACAGGCGACGTGGCGGATAGTCTTTTATTTCTTAACCTAATGACATTGCCCTAAAAGGGGAGCTTTGTTGAATTGTATATCATTTGCATCAATACCCCCTTTAGGGGGCTTCTTCAATCACCGCTGCAATATCCATGTAGCGTTTAAAATTTTGGATATCGTCTTCGATCATTTTTGTGAACAGCGGATTAAATATTTTGGCGACCCCGGCACCCAGAGCCCCGGCGGGTGGTTGATAGGTCAGTGTAACATGCACCAGGGTTTGATCAGGCTCGCTGGTATCTATAAACCTGACAATACCCGATGTATCGATAACGCTGTCTGATAATGAGGACCACTCAATCAGTTCGCCGGGGATGTCTTCTAATATCGAGGCATCCCAATAGATATCAGCTACATCTATAGGTAATTTTAATGACCAATATGAGCGCGAGTCGTTCATTACCTCTACACTTTTCAGGTGACTCATAAATAAGGGCAGATTACTCAAGTCCCGCCAAAACGCGTAAACTTCTTCGCGTGGTTTATCAACGATAACTGAGGTGTTAATGTTCACGGATACCGGTTCCAGCGAGGTTTTGCCGGCCATATCATACAGTTCGCAATGGCCGGTAATACCCCTGCCTAATAGGTAACCACCTGCGCCTATCTTTAAGATACTGCTCCCCGGGTTTTTGAATAGATTCTTAAACCCCCATAAACCTATCTGTACCCCGGCCACCACCGAGATAACACGCTCGGGCCATTTTAAATTGATATGCTTAACAACTGATATTGTCTGATCTGTTGGTAGAATTAATGTTTCCATAGTAAATTAAGAACCAAGCAGACGATGCAAAGTTTTATGAATTAAGCCATAAGTTAATATTGATGCTTGATAACAAGCTTTTTGCCGTGGTTTTATGCGCCGTTTTTATATCCGGCAATTAATTGATAGTTTTGTTCTTTGTTAAAAATATCCATGTCGACACAGAAGATAAATACCCGTACCATCGTACTTATTGCAATGATCGTTGCTTTGATCCCGTTCCGTCTGGTCACTTTCAAATATCCAGAGTTAAGTAATTTTACGCCATTTGGTGCGATAGCTTTATTTGGCGGCGCTTACTTTACCGATAAATGGAAAGCCTTTTTGGTGGTATTTGCGGGTCTGTTCGTAAGCGATATCGTGGTGAACTATTTGTACACTAACAAATGGGTGATCTTCCATAGCGTATCTGTTGCGGTATATCTGCCGTTCTTATTGATGGTGGCTGTGGGGATGTTCATTAAAAAAGTGAACTTTGTGACCGTAGGTACAGCGTCGCTGGTTTCGGTACTGATCCATTGGCTGATCGCTAATCACCCTATATTTTACGGTACTTACTACACGCACGATATGGCAGGCTACATGAAGTCATTGACCTTAGCTATCCCGTTCGAACGTAATATGCTATTGGCCGACCTGATTTACGGCTCGGTATTGTTTGGCGGATTTGAATTTGCCAAGAGCAGATACACCGTGTTGCGTACTCGTGGCGAGTTAGCTATTTAAGATATCAACATAAAATTATAGAAAAGCGTCCGTTAGCTAACGGACGCTTTTTTTATGCCCTATCTTTACCCGTATCATGAAAAGGATAGTAGTATTGACCGGCGCCGGGATAAGCGCGGAGAGCGGCTTAAAAACCTTCAGGGATAGCGATGGCCTGTGGGAGGGTTACAATATTGAGGACGTGGCCACTCCGCAAGCCTGGGCGCGTAACCCTGCAATGGTGCAGCAATTCTATAACGAACGCCGTAAGTCGGTTTTAGAAGCCAAACCCAATGCAGCCCATTTAGCTTTGGCTGGATTAGAAAAAGCTTATGATGTAACTATCGTTACCCAAAATATCGACGACCTGCACGAGCGCGCTGGGTCTACGAATGTGCTGCACTTACATGGCGTGATCACTCGCTCACAGTCGAGCCTTGACCCGACCTTGACCTACCCGATAGACGGCTGGGAAATAAAAATGGGTGACAAATGCGAATTAGGTTCGCAACTTCGTGCCCACGTAGTATGGTTTGGCGAGGATGTACCTATGATCAGCAAAGCCGCGCAGATCTGTCAAAAGGCGGATATCTTTATTCTGGTAGGGTCATCATTGGCAGTGTATCCAGCAGCGGGATTGGTAAATTATGTTCGGCCGGAAGTGCCAAAATACATCGTCGACCCGGTGATACCGGATATGCAAGGCGGCAGGCATTTTACTAAGATAGAGGAAAGGGCGAGCGTGGGCGTGCCGAAGTTGGTGAGGGAGTTAATAGAAAACTCAATTAAAAGCCATTGATAACACAATAGCCATTATCAAACCATTACCAGCTAAACCAGCAATATGGATCATCATATTCTCGACCGTAACTGGACGGAAACGCATAATATCTATAAAGGCGATAAACCCGCCGATTAAAAGCGCAAAGCCACTTGTTATAAATGGAATAGGGGCGGTGTGCGTGCCAGTAAAGCCAGCCTTTATCCCGAAACCGATAGATGCTATAATACACCCTCCGTATAGTAAAGAAAGTATTATCTCTCGCGGTGAAAAATCATTCATAAGGTTTTTCAGTTAATGGTGTTAAGTATTTGACTTTGCTAGAATCTTGATAATTACGGGCAAACCTCCCACTTATTTGGCTAAAAAAACGACCAAATATAGTTTTGTTAATTATCATAACATTCAGTATGTCAATCTAAAATAACGAAATCTTGAAAATTAACTTGATATAAACAGAAATTAACCTTTAAGATGTTGGTTAAATATATGTCAGAATGCCAAATTAAATTCTGTTTTCGATATACATGCCTTATAAGTAGCTGTTGTTTAGGTAATTGTCGTTAATAGTTATACCTGAAATAAGCATCTTTGTAATCTTTGCTCATCTGCTTAAAACGTTCACTTACGGAGGCTAAAAATGGTTCGTCCAATAGCTCGAAGACGCTATTCACTCCGTCGGTCAGATCCATCTCGGGCACTTTAAAGGTTTGTTCGTATACCCCCTTCTCCATCTTCACAATAAACTTTTGGTTCATGCTCATGATGGTGATCTTCATATCGGGGTGCGGTAGTTCGGCAATAACTCTCATGTTGGTATGCTGTTGTCAATTAAATTGTCAAATATGATCATTCATGGCGTAGAATGGGCAGGCATTTGTAAATTTGACCTATGGCAGAAGACTTAAGCATCAGCATATCCACAGATAAAGAAGAACAATATCGTTCCCTCCTCCCGCAAATTGAAGCATTACTCTATGGCGAGACCGACCTGGTAGCCAATTTAGCCAACGTTTGCGCGGCGCTAAAAGAGCAATTTAAATGGTTTTGGGTTGGCTTTTACCTGGTGAAGAACAGCGAGTTGGTTTTAGGGCCTTTCCAGGGACCTGTAGCTTGTACCCGCATCGACAAAGGTAAAGGCGTGTGCGGGGCGGCATGGGAGCAGGCTCAAACACTTATCGTTCCTGATGTGGAAGCTTTCCCGGGGCATATCGCTTGTAGTTCATTGTCAAAGTCAGAGATAGTTGTGCCTTTATTCGGCGACCTTGGTGTGATCGGCGTGTTGGATGTCGATGCTGAAGAACTAAATCAGTTCGACGAGTTCGACGCGAAATACCTGGAGCAGATCGTAAAACTGATCAACTTCTAAATGCGCCGTATCTTTTTTATTCCTGGTCTGGGTGCGGACAAACGTATCTATCGCCACATCAAAGCCGGTACCGATGCGGATGAATTGGTCTATATCGATTGGATAGAACCCGAGCGCATAGATACTTTAACAAGCTATGCGCAAAAGCTTATCCAGCAATATAATATCACCCAAAATTCTATCGTTATCGGCAATTCCTTAGGTGGCATGTTGGCGGTTGAGATTGCCAATCAAATACGTTTGGATAAGGTTATCTTACTGTCGAGTATCAAGACCATTGATGAAGCCCCGTTCTATTTCAAATTGTTCAGGACCCTGCCCGTTCATAAACTGATCCCGGGTAAATTGTTCTCAAAAATGGGCGCGTTGATATCGCCGATATTTGGTAAGATGTATTCTGTAGATGCTTTCCTATTCAATAGCATGTTGCAAAATACCTCCCCGGTATTTTTAAAATGGGCCATGGGTGCGGCCTTGCATTGGCAAAACAAAACCATCCCGGCAAACCTTTATCACATCACGGGCGATAAAGATCATGTTTTCAATTACCGTAAGATCAAGTCGCCGACAGTGATCCCGGGCGGTACGCACATCATGATATTTGACCGTGCCGAAGAGATAAACGTGATCTTAGCTGATATTTTAAAAGATTGAAACTGCCCGAAGCATATTACCAAAGTGACGATGTGGTCGGCCTCGCGAAGGACCTGATCGGTAAATACCTGTTCACCCGGTTCGATGGGATGGTCACAGGCGGATACATCGTCGAAACGGAAGCATACGCTGGTGTGATCGATAAAGCCTCGCACGCTTTCGGAGGCCGTAACACGCCGCGTACCAGCACCATGTATCTAAATGGCGGCGTCGCCTACGTCTATCTTTGCTACGGTATTCATGAAATGCTGAACATTGTGACCTCAGTAGAAGGCCAACCGCATGCAATATTGATCAGGGCGATCAACCCGACCCTTGGACTGGATGTTATGCAAGCAAGACGCAACATGGCGGTAATTAAACCCAATATCACCATGGGGCCCGGATCTGTAGCTAAGGCTTTAGGTATATCCCGTAAAGTAAACGCTATCAGTTTAAAAAGTGATATTTTATGGTTAGAGGATAAGGGTCTTGTGATATCTGAAAGCGATATTATTGCCGCCCCGCGTGTGGGTGTAGATTATGCCGGGGACGATGCGTTATTGCCTTATCGTTTCTATGTAAAAGGCAATCCTTACGTAAGCAAGCCCCGCAAACCATAGCAACAATTTAACAATACCATAATTTCCTGTTACCTTTGAAGAAACAAGATCAGACTTATGATATTTAAGAATGACCTGCAATTTTCCCGCTCTTTAGATGAGCAGGACCCGCTCAAAAATATGCGCGATGCGTTCATCATCCCGCAGCATAACGGTACCGATGCTATTTACCTTTGCGGTAATTCTCTCGGCCTGCAACCCAAAGCTGTACAAACCGAAGTAGCCAAACAACTAAGCGCCTGGGCCACCAAAGGGGTAGAGGGCTGGTTTGATGGCGTCGAGCCATGGCTCGACTATCAGCAAAGCCTGAAAGGAACGCTGGAAGATATCCTTGGGGCCGGAGCTCACGAGATCAGTATCATGAATTCACTTACAGTAAATCTTCATTTACTGATGGTAAGTTTCTATCAACCAACAAATAAACGATATAAAATATTAATGGAAGGCGGCGCTTTTCCGTCTGATCAGTATGCCGTAGAAAGTCAGGTGCGTTATCACGGACTGGAGCCTGATGATACAATTATCGAGGTGTTCCCTCGTGAGGGAGAATATACTTTACACACCGAAGATATCATCCAGGCTATCAATGATCATGCGGACGAATTATCTTTGGTGTTGTTTTCAGGCATTAACTATTACACTGGTCAATTTTTTGATATCAAAGCTATTACAGAGGCCGCCCATGCGGTTGGTGTTTGTGCTGGTTTTGATCTTGCCCATGCCGCAGGTAACGTACCTTTGAAGCTGCACGAGTGGAAGGCCGACTTTGCTTGCTGGTGTTCTTACAAATATCTCAACTCAGGCCCGGGTGGTATCAGCGGCATTTTTGTTCACGAGAAACACCATAGCGATATCACTTTAGACCGCTTTGCCGGCTGGTGGGGCAATCGTCGCTCCACCCAGTTTAAAATGGAAAAAGGTTTCGACCCTGAAGCCGGCGCCGATGGTTGGCAGGTAAGCACCGCGCCGATTCTGCTTATGGCGGCTCATAAAGCCGCTCTAAGCGCTCATGGCTCGGCGGGCGGCATAGGCAAGCTTCGTCAGAAAAGCTTGCGCTTGACGGGTTATTTTGAGTTCCTGATCAATAGTGTAAATACTGGAATTGGTGAAGAGCTATTTAAGATCATCACCCCAACAGATCCTGAGCATCGCGGAGCGCAACTTTCTATCATTTGTCAGCAAAACGGCAAGGCGATATTCGACTATCTGACAGAACATGGCGTGATTGGCGATTGGAGAGAGCCTGACGTGATCAGATTAAGCGCTGTGCCATTGTACAATACTTTTACTGAAGTTTATCTTACAGGTCAGCTATTAGCTGAAGCCGCAAAGAAATTCAATTAATGACAGCGAAGCGCAATGACTCAATGACAGGCGCAGCCAATTATTGCGAAGCATGCTGAAAATCGCGTACGACCCTATCTACGCTCATCCGCTGCCGGAGGGGCATCGTTTCCCGATGTTGAAGTACGAATTGATACCGGGGCAATTATTGCATGAGGGCGTCATCACGCAAGAGAACTTGTTCTCGCCTGATGAATTGGATGATGAAACTATCCTGTTAACGCACGATGCTACCTACTATAGAGAGTTAACTGAACTGACATTGTCGCCTAAAGAACAACGCCGTATAGGTTTTCCATTGACCGCAAAATTAGTAAAGCGCGAGCGGAGGATCGCTAAAGGGACGATAGACGGCTGTAAATTTGCAAGGCAGTACGGAATAGCCTTTAACGTGGCCGGTGGTACCCATCATGCCGGTACAAATTGGGGCGAAGGTTTTTGTATGTTAAATGATCAGGCTGTCGCGGCTAATTGGCTACTGAAGAATGAACCTGAACTTTCGATACTCATCGTTGATCTGGATGTGCATCAGGGGAACGGTACTGCACAAATATTTGAGCATGACTCGAGGGGGTTCACCTTTTCCATGCATGGGGCTAATAATTTCCCCTATCGAAAAGAACGGTCGGATCTCGATATCCCTTTAGAGGATGGCACAACAGGAGATAAGTTCCTGAGCATTCTTTCCGAAACGCTTTCCAAACTGATCGCGCAACAAAAGCCCGACTTTATCTTCTACCTATCAGGTGTTGATGTGTTGGCCACGGATAAATTAGGCAAACTATCTTTAACGCTTGATGAATGTAAAGAGCGCGACCATATCGTCTTTCAACAATGCTTCAAAAACAACATCCCGGTGCAGGTAAGTATGGGCGGAGGTTATTCGCCAAATATTAAAGATATTGTTGATGCGCATTGCAATACCTTTCGGTTAGCCAATGAGTTATACTTCTAAATGTAAATTGATATTGGATCAAATATCGTAGCTGATACCATTTTCAGGTATTACCACCTCGTAACCGTCCGCGCTCAGGTCATCAGCCATTAATTGCATGCTCGTACCTTCGCCGTGCACCAAAAAGACCTTCTTTAATTTCTGCTTATCCAGTTGCTTAATGTTGTTTACCAGGTCCTCGTGGTCGCCATGGGCGCTCAATACATCAGTTTGTTTGATAGTGGCATATACAGATAATTCCCTGTCTTTGATGCGAACGATCGGGTCGCCGCGTAAAAGGCGATGACCAAGAGTCCCCTTTGCGCAATAGCCGATGAATAGGATAGTGCAGTAATAGTTCTGGATGTTGTTATACAGATGGTCCTGTATACGGCCACCTTCTAACATACCGGCAGACGATATGATGATGCAAGGCTCAAAGTAATTGCTGATCTGCTTGCTCTCTGTCAGGTTCTCGATATAGGTCAGGTTCTCAAACTCGAATTCGTCGCCCTGATCTTTGTAAAATTGCTGCGCCTCTTCGTTCACCAGGTTATGGTGTTTGCGATAGATCGTCGTTGACCGGTTAGCCATTGGGCTATCTACAAATACGGCAACTTTAGGCAGCTTACCCGAACTGAATATCTTATTCAGCGTAAATACCAATGATTGTGTCCTGCCAATACTGAACGCCGGGATGATCAATCGGCCCGATTCTTTGATACAAGCCTTCTCGATCACCTCGATCAACGTTTCCTCAACCGACTTGCCCTTGGTATGCATCCGGCCGCCATAGGTGGATTCAGAAACGATATAATCAACATCGGGAAGTGTTTCCGGATCATTCAATACAGGATAACCTTTACGACCGATATCGCCTGTAAAGGCTATCGTTCTGTCTTCGCCATTCTCCTTAACCTTTAACACAGCCGCCGCGGCACCCAATAGGTGACCGACAGGGATAAAGGTCAATTCGATATCACCCGTTATTCGGAATGGCTTATTAAAGCCGATGGTCACAAACCTATCCACCGTATCCATCACATGTTTTGCTAAATACAAAGGTTGTGCAGTATTACCACCGCCATGATGACGGCCCCGGCGATGCTTGCGGCTCTTTTCCTGTTTGCTCATAAAGATGCTTACAGAGTCATAAAGCAAAACCTCGGTCAGGTCGGCTGTAGGGGCGGTGCAAAGGATCTGCCCGTTATAGCCCATACGTACCAGCGTCGGTAAGTTACCCGAGTGGTCGATATGTGCGTGGGTCAAGATAACCACATCGATCTCGGCCGGGTTAAAATTGAAATCCTCGTTAGCGAGTAAGTGTTTCTCTTTCTCGTAATCTAAACCGCAATCTATCAGTATCTTATATTGGCCCACCTGCAGCAAATGCATGCTTCCGGTAACTTGCTGCGCGGCGCCGTGTATAGTTAGTTTCATCTGTTAGTCCATGGACCATGGCCGATAGACCATGGCTGTTTTGGCGTAAGATAGTATTTTGGACGAATCTTCGTTATTTTTCGTTTTCCACAGGCTCTCGCAGGCTCTCTTTTGAGTCGGTTTGTAATTGACTTAGGTATCTGTAAAGACCACCCTCGTTCTCCATCAGTTTGGTATGGCTACCTGTTTCAACAACTGTACCTTTCTCGATCACAACGATCTGATCTGCTTCGCGAATAGTAGACAAACGGTGGGCGATGATGATTGAGGTGCGGCCTACCATCAGCTCCTCTAAAGCCTCTTGTACTAAACGTTCCGATTCTGAGTCGAGCGATGAGGTGGCTTCGTCAAGGATCAGGATAGATGGGTTTTTAAGCAATGCACGTGCTATCGCGATACGTTGCCTTTGTCCGCCCGATAGTTTTACACCACGTTCGCCGACAACGGTCTCATATCCTTCCGGGAAACCACTGATGAATTGGTGGGCATTGGCACGTTGAGCCGCTTTGATGACCTCATCATTGGTAGCACCCATTTTGCCGTACGCTATGTTCTCTAATATCGTCCCACCAAAAAGCAATACATCCTGCGGAACGATGGCTACCTGATTGCGAACATCGGTCAGTGAATAGCTATCAGCATTACGACCATCGAATTGGATATTGCCTTCCTGCGGATGATAGAATTGCAGGATGAGCGATGCCATGGTAGATTTACCGGAACCACTTGGGCCGACAATGGCCACTTTTTGACCAGCTTTGGCATCAAAAGAAACATACTTCAATACAGTGATCTCTGGACGGGAAGGGTAGTGGAAGGTGATATTTTGGAAAGACAGGTCGCCACGGATCATCTCTACAGTGGCGTTCTCTGCTTCGATCATAGATATCGGCTCGCCTTGCTCGCCTAATATCTCTAATACGCGCTCGCTTGCGCCGATGGCTTTTTGCAGGTTGGCGTACAGATCAGGGAAGCTGCCCATGGCTGCGCCCACAAAGATCGAGTACATGATAAACGTGGTCAGTTGACCAACATTGATATCGTGGTTTTGTATTAGTGTCGATCCGTACCAGATCACGCCGACAAAAGTACCGAACAAGCAGAATACGATGAACGATGCAAATATCCCACGGAATTTAGCGCCTTTAACGGCTATACCGACAACCTCTCGCAGGATCTTATCATAACGGTTAGCTTCATAAGCTTCGTGCACAAACGCCTTTACATTGGCGATGCCTTGTAAGGTTTCCTCTACAACAGTATTTGACTCTGCTAATTTATCCTGGGCCTGACGAGATAGTTTACGAATGAATTTACCGAAAACTACTGCGAAAGCGATAAGGAACGGCAAGATACTCAACAGCATCAAAGTCAACTTACCAGATACGATCACCAATAAGGTTACGCTGCCTGCCATGATCACCAATTGACGGATAACTTCGGCAATGGTAGTGGTCAGTGTATCCTGTATCTGCGAAAGATCGGCAGATATGCGGCTGTTCAATTCACCAACGCGGCGGTTGGCAAAGAAATTCATTGGCAGGGTGATCAGTTTAAAATAAGTATCTCTGCGGATATCGGCTAAAGATTTTTCGGCTACCTGCACAAAAAACACTACCCTAAAGAAGGAAACAAAAGCTTGCCCAAAAAGTAAAGCGAAACCAAATATACCAATTGCATTAAGGCTATGTGGGAAGAATTTGTTTTTGTAAATACCCTGAGCAGCATCTATCAAAGCACCAAGGATAGCGGGAAACGCCAATCCTGTTAAGCTGGAAAGGAACAGCAAAAACATCCCGAAGATGAATTTTGCCCGATACGGCCTGAGGTAACTTAGCAGCCGGGCTACACGTTTTAAACTTTCACTATTGATCTTTGCTTTTGGCAGTTCTGCTTCTGCCTTACTTCCACTATTTAATCGTCCGCGCGCCATTTATCTCTTTGGTTCTGTTTGTTCAAACCCCCAAATTTACGTTTTAGCGGGACGTTTTCGTGTAAGTAAGTATAAAAGTGACAATATTAGGATACCGACGATGACGTATAAGATGGTTGTCGACCGGTCGTGAGCCTTTTCACTCGTCTCTATATCAGCATTAAGCTTGGTGACTTGTGCACGTAGTTTATTGATAGTGGTCATGTAGGCCGTTACGGTCTCCTGTAACTCGTTCGACTTGGACTCTACCTTTTGCTGTTCAAATACCCGATAGTCCAGCAATATCTTGGTCTCACGGAATATGCTCTCATCGGTCTTGGTGATTTCCATCAGTATCTCGTTAGATCGACGGATGTCTTTTTTGGTCTGCAAGCCAAAGATACCAGTATGTTGGCTCAGGCTCTCGGTGTATTGACCAAAACGTTGCTCGCGAGTGGCAAGCATCTCGTTTATTTTTTTACGTTGCAGTTGGTAAGCGGCCGAGTCAGTATTATTTTGCGCGATGGCTGGAGTGACTGATATCAGCAATAGCAGAATAATCAGGAAATTGTTCATAGTTAAAAGGACCTATTCAAAATCAATGATGACACTGTCACCAAGGTTCAGTCCTAATAACCCGCTCGCGTTGCCTTTGTTTATAGCTATCTCTAAATGGTCGCTAATGCCGAAGAGGCAAAGCTTTTCGCCCTCATCCACCTCGTTGTAGTACCAGCTTAGTTTGGTGATGGTCTCGTTGCGCTTGAAATACAGAGTGAACTTGCGCCCCTGCTGTATCTTCATGAATAGTTCTTTGGTGATATTGGTGATCACATTTTGGAACGAATCGATATAAATAACCATACCGCGGATCTGGTTCTTTTCGATCACGGGCTGCAGGTTCATTTTCTTTTCGATACCATCTACAGGTTCGCCTATCTCCAGTAAACTTCCTCCTTTAGCTAAATGGCAGGCGGCTTTTACAAAGATATCGGTAAGCGGGAAATGCAGATATTTAAGGTCCTGCATAATGGATATCTCCACCATCTCGTCAGGGTCGGTGTTGAACATCAGACAAAAGATGCCATTATCCGCACCCACAAAATAGTGGTTGTTAAATTTTACTGCAAGGTATTTAACGTCCTTATTGTAGACCGTATCGATACCAATAAGGTGCACCGTATTGTCAGGAAAATAGTAGTAACTATTTTTTAAAACAAAGGCCGCTTGTTGTATATTGAAGGCGGGAATAGAGTGGGTAACATCAACTATGTTGGCCGTTGGCAATACCTTCAGGATGCTCCCTTTTAGGGCAGCCTGGTAGATATCCTTGTCGCCAAGATCAGTAGTTAAAGTAATTATCCCTATCAATTTTTTAATATTTATTGCTAATCTTGTACAAGAATTAAGCGGTGCAAATATTCAAATTTTTTGATCAAAAGATTAGGTAACTATAAAATCAATTGCCGTTGAACGAATTAAAATTATCATTAGAACACGTAAATCCCGCGGTGGTGTGGGGGCCGAATAATGACCATTTCGAGATCATTAAAAAGCAATTCCCTAAGCTAAAGATAGTTGCCCGCGGAAGTGAGGTAAAGATCCTGGGCGACGAGCAGGAGCTGACGGCCTTCGGTACAAAATTTCAACAACTGATAGATCATGTAGATAAGTTCGAGTCGGCTACCAGCATCGATGTCGAGCGAATCTTTGGTGCTAAAAGTTCACCCAAGACCGAAACAACTACCGAAGCCGGCGACAAGTCAACAACGGGAGAGGTAATTGTGTTTGGCCCTAACGGTATTATGGTCAAAGCCCGCACAGCCAACCAGCGCCGTATGGTTGATACCATTGCTAAGAACGATATTTTGTTCGCGATCGGTCCGGCAGGTACGGGTAAAACATACACGGCTGTTGCACTTGCGGTGAGGGCGCTAAAGAATAAAGAGATCAAGCGTATCATCCTGACCCGCCCCGCAGTAGAGGCAGGGGAGAACCTTGGCTTTTTACCCGGCGACCTGAAAGAAAAGATCGATCCGTACTTGCGCCCGCTTTACGACGCGTTGGACGATATGATCCCGGCTGAAAAGCTGAAATTGTACCTGGAGAACCGCACTATCGAGATAGCGCCTTTAGCCTTTATGCGTGGCCGTACGCTGGATAATTGCTTTGTGATCCTTGATGAGGCGCAGAACGCCACCGATATGCAATTGAAGATGTTCCTGACCCGTATGGGGCCGTCTGCTAAGTTTATTGTAACAGGCGACGTTACCCAGATAGACTTACCTAAAAAACAAATGTCTGGCTTGCATACTGCCCTACGCATATTAACAGATATCAAAGGTATCGACATTATTTACCTTACCGGCGAGGACGTTGTCCGCCACAAACTTGTACGTAAGATATTAGCCGCTTACGGGGACATACAATAGAGATATGAGATGTTAGATGTGAGATATGAGATATCGAGGCGGAAAACCTGTCTCACATCTCATATCTCATGTCTCAAATCTACCAACCATGAACGCAATAAAAGAAACCAACTTTAATTTTCCGGGACAGACCAATTTTTACAAAGGCAAAGTACGCGACGTTTATACCATCAGCGATAAATATCTGGTGATGGTGGTGTCTGATCGTATCTCAGCTTTTGATGTGGTGCTGCCTGAACCAATTCCATATAAAGGACAAGTACTTAACCAGATTGCTGCTAAGTTTTTGGCCGCAACACAAGATATCGTTCCTAACTGGGTGGTGAATGTACCAGATCCAAGTGTAACGATAGGCCGAATTTGCGAGCCGTTTAAAGTAGAGATGGTGATCCGTGGTTATTTAGCCGGCCATGCATGGCGTGAGTATAGTGCAGGCAAACGTGAGGTTTGTGGTGTTGCTTTGCCCGAGGGTTTAAAAGAGAACGATAAACTGCCACAACCTATCATTACACCCACAACAAAAGCGTCTGTGGGTCATGATGAAGATATCTCTAAAGAAGACATCTTAGCTAAAGGCATCGTATCTGCTGATGATTACGAGCAATTAGAAAAATATACCCGTGCGATATTTGCCCGTGGTACCGAGATCGCAGCCGCCCGTGGTTTGATCTTGGTGGATACCAAATACGAATTTGGCAAGGCCGACGGTGTGATCTATCTGATCGATGAGATCCACACGCCTGATTCTTCACGTTATTTCTACAGTGAAGGTTACGCAGAGCGACAAGCAGCAGGTGAGCCCCAAAAGCAGCTTTCTAAAGAATTTGTAAGGAAATGGCTGATCGAGAATAGGTTCCAGGGTAAAGATGGTCAAACCGTTCCGCAAATGACACCCGAGATCGTGGAATCGATATCTGAACGTTACATTGAATTATTCGAGCAGATAACCGGCGAGGATTTCGTTAAGCCGGAGGCTGGGCACGTGTTGGATAGGGTAGAAGGTTCGGTAAATAAAGCATTGGCCGAGTTGTAATTAAATGATCAACTTGAATCGTCCTGATATAAGTTGACAGATTTTACGATAGTCCCAGTTACAAGAGTAGCTGGGATTTTTGTTTATAAACACTTTGCGGTGTTTTCATTTTCAAAGATAAGTGCGGCCTGTAATTATTGT
>NZ_JADFFL010000012.1 GCF_015222005.1 Mucilaginibacter myungsuensis
TTGATCAGGAAGCGATACTTACTTAGATAGTTCCGCTTTAGGGTAAGGTCATTATTAATGTTCCGCATAACGTTTTAGCTTAACTCTTTTTAAGCTAATTCTGTTACCGAATTAGTTAACCTTTACAGCAATGACGTAGGTATTTTAAAAGCGAAAGGTCCGTCAAAATTGACAGACCTTTCACTTTTACTTTTCCCTTCCCTTTAGAGGGCCGGGGGACTCTTACATATACGCTCTTTGGTTCTTACCTTCCATCCAGTTGACAAAAGCGCGGTTAACAATCTTGTTACCTCCCGGGGTCGGGTAATCACCGCTGAAATACCAATCACCTAAGTGATCAGGGCATGCGATGTGCAGGTTATCTAAAGTTTGATAAAGTACCTTGATCTCAGCCTTGGTGCCTTTAGGCGTAATGATCTGGGCGATGCGGTCAGATATCTCCTGATCGGTGAAAGGCTCGTAAACGGCTTTCACGTAGTTTACGGCTTGCTCTTTAGGCAGGGCCAAACTCGCTTTGGCTTTTTGATAAACCTCGGTCAGGATATTCTCTTTACCTTGTTCTTTCAGCAAGCTAACAGCAGCTTCAAAAGCAACGAACTCACCCATACGGCTCATATCAATACCATAGCAATCCGGGTAACGGATCTGCGGTGCCGAAGATACGATAACGATCTTTTTAGGACCTAACCTATCCATGATCTTCAGAATACTTTGCTTAAGCGTAGTACCACGTACTATCGAATCATCAATGGCTACCAAAGTGTCCTGATCACGTTTGATCACACCGTAAGTGCTGTCGTAAACGTGGGCTACCATTTCGCCACGATCAGCATCGTTGGTGATGAAGGTACGTAGCTTTACGTCCTTAATTGCCAACTTCTCTACGCGTGGGGCTAAAGACAATACTTCGGTCAACTCCTCGTCGCTGATCTTGTCTTCGCGGTTGAGCAGGCGCTCGCGCTGGTATTGTTTAATGTACTTATGTACTCCTTCAACCATGCCGTAAAACGCAACTTCGGCGGTGTTAGGGATAAAAGAGAATACGGTATTCGGGATATCATGACCGGCAGCCTCTAAGATCTGCGGGCATAATAAACGGCCTAATTGCTTACGCTCACGATAGATAGAAGCATCGCTGCCACGTGAAAAATAGATACGCTCAAAAGAGCAAGATTTCTTCACCAACGGCTCGCTGAACATGTCTTCGCTCACGCGGCCGTCTTTCTTAACGATCAATGCGTGACCGGGCTTTATCTCGCGGATATCTTCCAGATCAACATTAAATGCAGTTTGGATAGCAGGTCGCTCAGATGCGGCTACAACGATCTCGTCGTCATAATAATAATACGCCGGGCGGATACCCACCGGATCGCGCATTACAAAAGCATCACCATGACCAAGGATACCGGCGATAGTGTAGCCACCATCCCAGCTCTTGGCCGATTTACGCAGCACTTTAGCCACATCCAGATCGTTGGCGATCATTTTACTGATCTCGAAATTATCATCTATACCCTCACGTTTGTACTGATCAAACAAGCCCTGAACTTCGGTATCAAGGAAATGGCCTATCTTTTCTAATACGGTAACGGTATCGGCTTTCTCTTTAGGGTGCTGACCAAGATCGTACAGTTGCTGCAATAGCTCATCTACGTTGGTCATGTTAAAGTTACCGGCGATCACCAGGTTACGGGTCTGCCAATTGTTCTGACGCAGGAACGGGTGACAGCTCTCTATGCTATTCTTTCCGTGCGTACCGTAGCGCAGGTGACCTAACAACACCTCGCCGGTAAAGCTAACGTGCTCTTTTAGCCATTCGGCGTCGGCCATTTTTTCGGGTTGCTCTTTTTGTATGTCCGCAAATTTCTTTTGGATATACTCAAAAATGTCGGCAACCGCGCTTGGTGCCATACTGCGGTGACGGCTGATGTACCTTTTGCCCGGTTCTATATCCAATTTAATAGTAGCAACGCCCGCGCCATCCTGGCCGCGGTTATGTTGTTTTTCCATTAAAAGGTACAGCTTGTTAATTCCGTACAGCGCAGTGCCATACTTTTTTTGGTAGTACGAAAGCGGCTTTCTAAGACGGATAAAAGCCACTCCGCATTCATGCTTGATCTGATCGCTCATGCTTTGGTTATGAGCGTGCAAAGTTAAGATAATCGCATTAACTTTCTTAACCGATCGTCATTAAAAAGTACTAAGTTTTACCGTTAAATGTAAAAATTGTAAAGTTAATGTTAAGGGGGTGAGGCGCGGTGCGGAGGGCGTAAAGTTGGGGTAATTCTGGTTGATCGTGAGTTTTATCTGAGCGTTGCCTGCGGCCGGGCTATCCGCTCATACTTCTGCAGGCCTTACGCGCGAGGCTGATTTTCGCTGATTAAAATGATTCCGCTGATTGTGAATAGTCACGTCAATCAGCGAAATCAAAAAAATCATTCCAACCAGCGGTCCTACTTCGTTATCAAATTATACAACTCATCCAACTTCGGCGTGAGTACGATCTCGATACGGCGGTTCTTTGACAGCGACTCAGCAGATGTACCTTCGTCTATCGGTTGGAACTCGCCTTTACCTGTGGCGGTCAATCGTTTAGGGTCTATCTTTTCAACCTCGGTGAGGTAACGGGCTACCGATGTGGCGCGTAGTACACTCAAGTCCCAGTTATCTTTGATCTGCCCTAAGTTCTTGATCTTTTTATTATCGGTATGGCCTTCAACTGCCATGTTAATGTCCAGCTCTTTGTTCATCACCACAGCCAATTGCTTCAAAGCTTGCTGACCTTTATCATCGATAACGATACTGCCAGAAGGGAACAGCAATTTATCCGTCAACGATACATAAACTTTACCGTTACGCACATCAACAGAAAGTCCGTTTTGGGTAAAGCCCAATAAGGCCTTCTGTAGTTTGTCTTTTAGTGCCTGGGTAGCTTCATCGCGTTTTTTAAGTATGCCTTCAACTTCCTTTAGACGGGCTTCACGCTTGGCCAGGTCGCCGGATAGTTGACTAACTTTTGTATTGCTTGCATTGAACTGGTCGTTAAGCGCATTCAATTTTTTGTTGGTGGCATCCAGGTTACCGGTCAGGTCGCCATATTCCTTTTGCAGATTGGCTAATTGGCGGTGCAGGTTGGCGGTATCGCCTTGCAAACGGCGGCGTTCTTCCTCCAAACTCATAGTACGCGCCGACAACGAATCGCGGCTGGCCACAAGAGCATTATACTTTTTGGTTGACATGATAGCGCAAGACTGGAACATCATCGCGCCTAAAAACGGCAGTAATAACAGGTATCTGAATTTCATACTTAAAAGGTAGCTATTAAGCTATAGCGTTCTGTAAAAATAGTAATAATGGTTGTATCTCTTTTAGTATCGATGCTACTTTAGCCGCCGCGTCCTTACTCTTCAACTCAGCATCGCTCACCTTATGACTGGCCGTGAAGCTTTTTAGTTTGATCAGGCTGATATTTTCGTTATCGGCCTCGTAACCGTTAGGGATGGTCTTCAATTGCTCCTGATCACGGAACTCGCCGAAAAGCTTTTTAAACGTCGGTGCGTCGACAATGGCTTTCAGATCATCGGCATTATAATCTATCTCCTGACGGATGGCTTTCAACTGATCGCCTTGCGGCCACCAGCAACCACCCGCTATGAAGGTAGCGCCGGGCTCGATATGCATATAGTAGCCCACCTCCAAATGATATTTTGCACTCAGCTTATGTATGCCGAACCAGTGCTTGTAAGGCGTTTTATCCTTACTGAAACGGATATCGCGATAGATGCGCATCACGCTTTTCTTAGGATCTGAGTTAGCATCAATATAAGGATCTACCTTGCTCAATTCTTTCAGCAACTCGCCGGTAAACGTTACTACGTTCTGCTGGGCGGCATCGTAGGCTTCCTTATGTTTCAGGAACCAATCACGGTCGTTGTTGGCCTTGAGGTCACCAATAAAGTCAAGAGTGCTTTGGTTTATCATCGGTATCTAAATGCGGTTGGTATTTAATTTTCGGCGATAGCCAATATAGCATCAATATGCGGGAGTAACGATAGTTAACAGGGGATAACAGAAAGCATCCGCCCAAGATCACACCCAAATATAACCAGGGCGATTCCAGGTCGCCGGTCAGCAGGTAGGTCAATACGGCAAGGGTGACGGCTTCGGCCACATTCATGGCGTAGCTTACGTACATGGATGCGTAAAAATAGCCCGGCTCTATCTCAAAGGTCAGTCCGCAATGCGGGCAGTGCTCGTACATGTTGTTGGACTTCCAGCCATAGGTACGACCAATGAACATTTCGCCGCGACGGCACCTCGGGCACCTGCCGTTAAGCATAGCCCAGGCTTTTGGTGTTTGAGCCATGTTTTTATAGGTTTGATGCGTATCCATCGTTTCGTTAAAGAACAACGGATATCGGTATTAGTTCAGATTGAACGGCTTGGTGCTGATCAGCAACTCCACGTTCTTTTTACGGTAGTTTTTGTACCAGATATACCCGCCTGTAGCAACCACCAAATACGGCATCGCTAAAAGGAAAAGAATACCTTTGTTAAGCCCTTTTGTAGCGTGTGCACCGCTTTTGTTATTAGATTCAACCACGGCCGAACATTGGGCGCATTGGGCATTAGCCGTGCTGATGCTGCCGAACGACATCATCGAGACCATTAAAACCAGCATGAAAAATTTAAAGCCTTTCATATACTTACAAAGTTAGGGATAGATAACGGTAAAACCATTACCGCCGATCAATAATACGGCGCTATCATCAAATAAACGATCACACCCGTAACCGTTACGTACAACCAGATCGGGAAGGTCCAGCGCACCAGTTTGCGGTGCTTTTCTACCTGCATCTGCAAGCCGCGGTAAAAACTCAATAATATCAACGGCAAAACGCCTGCAGCAAGTATAATATGGGTTACCAGTATCAGGTAATAAACGTAGCGGATACCGCCTATCGCCAGTTTCTCCGCATCGTCTAATTTATGGTTGCCGTTCAGATCACCATAAACGGTTTGTGGGGCCAGGTAATGGAACAGGATATACGATACCAAAAACAACGCCGACAGGATGAAGGCGGTGATATTAAGCTTTTTGTGCAGACCGATATTCTTACGTTTGATCGCGAACAGCGATGCCACTAACAGCACACTGCATGTACCATTAAAAATGGCATTCAACTTCGGCAAAAAATAGGTGAAGGACGGCAATTCCTTAGGCGCCGGTATCACTTTCGATTCCAGTATCACCACCACTACAAACACGAACACGGACAAGCCGGCTACAAAACGAAATATAAATTTATCGGTCATGGTTAGAAGAGATGCAAGAGGGAAGAGTCAAGAATCAAGAGCCGAGACTCAAGACCTTTGCTACTGCCCTTTGCATTTTTTGTTTTTCCTTTATTCTTGACTTTACACTATTGATCCTATGATCTTATCTCTACTCCTAGGAGTGTATTGATTCCTGACTCTTTGCTCTTAATTCTTCCTCAATACAAAGGTTTTTCTTTCTTCCGCAACTCCTCTGTGATCTGCACTTTGATCTCGTCGCCCAAACGGGTAGCGTCGCTTGTGCTGGCCACATCATAGTAACCACGGATGTGGTGGTCACTGTCCAGCAGGATGATCTTGTTGCTGAGGACGAAGTTATCGCCATCCTGCAAAGCATCTACTAACAGTCCATTGCGGGCCAGCGGGTATATGGTGCTGGTATCACCGGTCAAAAAAAGCCATTTATCTGCAGGGCGATTAAAACCAGCCGAGAACTTCTGCAAAGCCGGGACATTATCCCTTTGCGGGTCCACCGTGATCGACGCGAATTGCATCAGATCATTTTTGGCTAATCGCTTTACCAGGCTATCCATCCGGGCGTTGACCTCTTTACAGGCATCGCCGCAATTGGTATAGAAAAAGTTAAGCACCAAGATCTTTTCTCCAATGCTTTTTAACGATACCTGTTTGCCTTGCTGATCGGTCAGCGTAAAATCGGGCACGGTGTGGTAAAGCGTATCCGGAATAATTTTCCCATGGAATTTATGGGAAGTGCCGGATAGTTTTTTGGCGCCGTAGTAAGGCAGGGGTTTATACCTGTTCTTACCCTTTGCGGTCAGTAAATAATATAAAAATCCCGGTACCGCTAATATCAGTACCAGGATCGTTAATTTTTGTAAGCCTTTTGATGCAGCCATTTTATCTCAGTGAGACCCAGTAATGACTCTCGTTGGTCAACACCAAGATCAAACCGATGATAAACAGGATAGGTACTACCATTGAGTAAACCAGTGCAACTTTCTCAAACTTCAAGTGCATAAAGAATGCAACGATGTAGAAAGCTTTTGCAAGCGTTAATATGATATACATCGGGTTAGCGATGTTAGCGCCGAACATGCCTTTAGGTACCATGTAAAGCGCTATGATGAACTCTACTACGGTTATACCCAACAAAATGAAAAACACCTGCCAGATCTTGCCTCTTGATAAACCCGCATGATCGTCGTGACCGTGCTCGGCGTGTGCGTCGTGTGTATGTGATGACATAATAATATCTTTTTAAATGTTTTGGATCAGATCAAGTAGAAGAATGTAAATACGAACACCCAAACAAGGTCTACAAAGTGCCAGTACAGACCAACTTTTTCAACCATTAGGTAACTGCCGCGACGCTCGTAAGTGCCGAACAATACGTTCAATGTGATAACGATGTTGATGATCACACCGCTGAATACGTGGAAACCGTGGAAACCGGTAATGGTGAAGAACAGGTTAGCAAATTGCTGTGTGTATTCGGCATTAACCGGTGTACCTTCTTTAAAAAACTCCTTTAAATGCTCGGCATCAGGTATGCTACCCCACCAAAAACCTTCGTGGTGTAAGTGCGACCATTCTAAAGCCTGGCAACCAAGGAACATGAAACCACCAATAACGGTAGCGATCATCCACCAAACAACTTCTTTTTTAGAGTTACGGTGACCGGCCTCAACAGCTAATACCATCGTTACCGAACTCATGATCAAAATGAACGTCATGATACCCACAAACACCAACGGATAACCATGTGTTAAGCTTGTTAACGGTACGGACTGGAAAACCAGATCGGGTGCAGGCCAGCTTGGTGAGCTGAAACGCAGCGCGCCGTAAGAGATCAATAGCGTTGAAAATGTAAAAGCATCTGAAAGCAGGAAGAACCACATCATCAGCTTACCATACTCTATCTTAAATGGAGAGTGTCCGCCGTCCCAAGGGCCATCCTTTACTTTGTCGATCTGTGATACTGTTGTACTCATCTGTACTTAAATAAAAGGTGTTTAATTTGAATTCAAAAGTAAAAAAACATAAAGATAAATCCATACTATATCTAAGAAATGCCAGAAAATAGCCGACATGTCCATCCGATAAATATTCTTTACCTGTGGTATGCGTTTGATGCTTCCACCCAGCGCGAACAGCAAGAAAATGATCCCGCCAAGGATGTGCAGCAAGTGCATAAATGTGATCACGTAAACAAACGATCTTGAAGCGTTAGGGTCGGTCAAGAACACCTGCATCTGGTAGGTCATCACGTACCAGCCGTAAACCTGCATCCCCAAAAAGCCTAAACCAAGAACGATGGTTAATATGGTATAAAGCTGTTGTTTGGCATGATCCATCGCATTGGCCGCTTTAGAGGCCAGGAACATGGTCACACTGCTCAACGCAATAATAATCGTACTGTATAAGAACGCTTTTGGCAAAGCCACATTTAAGCCGTGCCCTTTGCCCCCGCTGTAAACGATAAAGCCGCTGCTAAAAGCCGCGAAAAGCATGAACGAGCAGAAGATAAAGATCCACATGGCAAATTTCTTTGCGCCAAGGTTCTGCCTATCCGTATCGTGTTGTATTTGAGCCATCATTATGCCTTCTTCCCTATCAGATCTATTAAAAACATTAACTGTACCACCGGCAGATAAAAGAACGAGCCGAACATCAATTGCCTGGCCGACTTAATATCGCATTTGCGCAACAGCACAAAGCCCTGGTACAAGAATATCAGCCCACAAACAAGCGATACCCCAAACAAATACCAACCCGCGTAACCGTAAATTGTTGGCAGCAAACTCACCGGTATCAATATCACGGTGAACAAAAATGTTATCGCCGCGCTTGGTTTATCCCGTGCGCCTGTCGGCAACAAACGGAAACCTGCTAATTTATAATCATCATCCAGCACCCAGGCTATGGCCCAAAAATGCGGGAACTGCCACACAAATTGTATCGCGAACAGCACCAATGCTACCGCGTCTATCCGGCCGTGCGCCTGTGCGGCTACATAACCGATCAGTGGTGGCAATGCGCCTGGTATCGCTCCTACAAATACCGCTATCGGCGACTTCTGTTTCAGCGGTGTGTAAGCGAAAGCGTACAGCAATATCGAGAATACCGATAACAGACCTGTAAGCAGGTTTAAACTACCTAACAGGTATGTACCTGCAATACCCATGGCTAAACCAAGTACCAAACCTTGCCCGGTGGTCATTCGTCCGGCCGGCATTGGGCGGTCCATAGTGCGCTTCATCAGCTTATCCAGGTCAACCTCAATGATCTCGTTAAAACAGTTAGCGGCCGATGTTACCAAAAAGCCCCCAACGATCAGCTTGATCCAGTTGATCCACACAATGTGGCCATTCATATAACTGCCGATCAGGAATGATATCGAGGCCGAAAACACGACCAGGAACGTCAATCTGAATTTGATCAGCTTTGAAAAGTCGCTAAACTTCATACCCCTACTCCCCTTACACTGGCCGACCTTGACAGATTGAGCAGCAGATAATACTGAGCCCCAAATACCAAACTCGCCAATACGATATGTGATGCCTGCGCGAATGGCGGCAGTGCGAAATAACTTAACGCGATGCCTGTGCCTATCTGTGCCAGTATCATTAAAAATGTAAAACTCATCAATTGCTGATGAATGGAATGCCTGTTATAACTCTTGCGGATCAGTACGTACAGCATTACGTTCAGTACCAATACCACCAATGCCATGTCGCGGTGGTTGTTGAATATTTCGCCTGCTTTGGCCACCCAATCCTGACGGTAGTTGCCCTGCATGTGCGTTGATACCTCATCAACCTTCTCCCTTACTGATGTGCCTACACTGATCTGTATAGTACTTAACACCAATACGATCAGCGTCAGCGCATAGATCAATCCCTTTACCGGAAGCTTTGGCCTGCCAATAACCTTGGCTGCGTGATAGCTGTAAATGGATAAAGCTACGATCGCTAAGGCCAACAGCATGTGTACCGTTACTATCCAAGCCACCAAATTAGTGGACACTACGATAGATCCCAACCATGCCTGGAACACCACCAGTATCAAGTTACCGATACTTGCTACAATGATCCAGTTGTTGCTCCGTTTGTAAGCGAACGAGTAGATCGCCGTCAACAGTAAAAATATACCTGATAGCGCGCCTACCAGTCGGTTCACGTACTCCGTCCAGGTCCTGGCAACATTAAAGTCTTCAGGCACCAGTATCGAACGGTCCTCGCGGATACGTGTCGCTAAGTCGTTATAACCGAACAGATCAAGCGTTTTAGCAAAACGTACGTTCTTTTTCATCCGGCCTAACACATATTTCTGCTTATAATCTGCAGGTAATTGTGATGCATCGGTAGGCGGTATATACCTTCCGAAGCATTTCGGCCAATCCGGGCAGCCCATCCCCGAACCTGTAGCCCTTACTACCCCACCTGCTAAGATCACTAAGAATAGCATGATGATGGCACAAAGGTTAAAGAACTGGAATCTGCGCTTCGCCGGGGATATATTCATCTTTATTAAGCAAAAAGTTCTGAGTTTTAAGTCTTGAGTACGAAGCAGTATCTGTATCGGCAGGGCATTTTTTCAGCCATTTACCAACCACGATCCACGACTTACCACTCAGTACTTAAGACTCAGAACTTTAAACTAATTATTTTACTTCTTCGTTCTTTCTATTAGCAGCGATCCACTGTTTGTGTGCTTCTAAACCAATTTCGTTATCTTCAAAATCGTGCTCCTGGTTAGAGCTCATTGTCTCAGACAATGGCACGGTCTGCGGGATAAAGTCCTCTTCGGCACCAGGCTTACTGTAATCATAAGGCCAACGGTAAACAGTTGGGATCTCTCCAGGCCAGTTACCGTGTAAGTGCTCAACAGGTGCTGTCCACTCCATGGTATTCGAGTTCCATGGGTTCATCGGCGCTTTCTTACCAAAGAAGATAGAGTAGATGAAGTTGAACAGGAACGCTACTTGCGCCAATGCTGACATGATAGCTGCCCAGGTGATGAATGTGTTAACAGACAACCAACGGCTCATCGATTCGAACTCGGTAAATGCGTAGTAACGACGTGGCACACCATCCAGACCCATAAAGTGCATCGGGAAAAATACAAGGTATGCTCCGATGAAAGTCAGCCAGAAGTGCAGGTAACCTAAACGATCATCCATCATCTTACCGAACATACGCGGGAACCAGTGGTAAACACCGGCCAACATACCAAATATCGCCGCTGAACCCATTACCAAGTGGAAGTGGGCAACTACGAAATAAGTATCGTGCAGATTGATATCCAAAGCAGCATTACCCAGGAAGATACCTGTTAAACCACCAGAGATAAAGAATGATACCAGGCCGATAGCGAACAACATAGCCGGGGTGAACCGGATGTTACCGCGCCATAGTGTGGCCAGGTAGTTAAATGTTTTTACAGCCGAAGGTACCGCAATGATCAAAGTAGTGATCATGAACACACCGCCCAGGAACGGGTTCATACCCGTAACGAACATGTGGTGACCCCATACGATAAACGATAGCACGGTGATACCGATCAGAGAGTAAACCATCGCGTGGTAACCGAAGATCGGTTTACGTGAGTTGGTAGCGATGATCTCTGAAGAGATACCTAAAGCCGGCATAATTACGATGTAAACCTCAGGGTGACCTAAGAACCAGAACAAGTGCTGGAACAAGATAGGGCTACCACCTTCAAAAGGCATTACTTTACCGTTCAGCACGATCTCTGACAGGTAGAAGCTTGTACCGAAGCTACGGTCGAATATCAATAATACCACACCTGCAACCAGTACCGGGAATGCTAATACACCCAGAATAGCCGTCAGGAAGAACGCCCAGATGGTCAAAGGCATTTTCCAAAGGTCCATACCTTTAGTACGCATGTTCAGGATGGTAGACACGTAGTTGATACCACCTAATAACGATGACGCGATAAAGAACACCATACTGATCAGCCACAGAGTCATACCCAGGTCCGAACCTTTCATTGCTTTTGGCAATGCTGATAGTGGCGGGTATATTGTCCAACCACCGCTGGCTGGCCCTTTCTCGATAAAGAAAGAAGCTAACATGATCACACTGGCTAAAAAGAAGAACCAGTAAGAAAGCATGTTCATGAATGGCGAAGCCATATCACGTGCACCAACCTGCAATGGGATCAGTAAGTTACTGAAGGTACCGCTCAAACCCGCGGTAAGTACAAAGAATACCATGATGGTACCGTGGATGGTAACCAACGACAGGAAGAAACCCGGATCTAAACGACCGTTAGGTGCAAAACGACCCAATAAAGTTTCCATCAAAGGGAATGCCTTGTCAGGATATGCTAATTGGATACGGAATAAGATAGATAAGATCATGGCGATAACGGCCATCGTAATACCTGTGATCAGGAATTGCTTGGCGATCATCTTGTGATCCTGACTGAAAATATATTTGGTCAGGAAAGTATCATGGTGATGCCCGTGGTCATCATGGCCATGGCCGTCATGATGGTGAACTCCGTGATCTTGTACTGATATTGTTGACATAATTGCTATATGAAAATATTAATTATTTAATGCTACCTGGTTTGCTGCTCCGTCATTTGGCAAGATACCTGCCACTTTCAATTCACTTTTAAGAGCGTCGTTCAGGTAAGGCTTTTGCTGTAACAGCCAGTTGTTATACTCGGTCGGGGTTACCACTTTAACGATCTTCTTCATGTTGTAGTGACCGTCGCCGCAAATTTTAGAGCAATACAGCAAGTACTCAAATTTAGCATCGTTGGTTTTAGCTTTCATCTGAGCAGTAGTGATGGTAGGCTCAAATTTAAAGTATGTTGGCAAGCCGGGAACCGCGTTGATCTGCAAACGGAAGTGCGGCATGTAAACCGAATGGATAACGTCCTGTGCAATAATGTTCAACCTGATGGTGCGGCCTACCGGGATAACCAAGGTATCGGCACGCATATCGTCGAATGAGTTCTTGTCTTTGAAGTCGACACCTAGGTTGTTAGAACCACCTACTAATTTGTAGTGTTTTTTACCTAACTTTTGGTCTGCACCAGGGTAACGCAGCTCCCATGCAAATTGGTGACCGGTAACATCGATGTTGATGTCGCCTTTAACGTCAACCGAGTTGGTGATGGTTCTCCAGGTAAAGAAACCGAATACTACCAGTACCGTTAAAACGATAGCCGGGATAATGGTCCAAACTTTCTCGATGGTGTTGTTGTGCGGGTAGAAATATGCGCGGCGGTCTTTTCTTCCACGATAGAAGTAAGAGAAACCGAACAGTAAGATCTGGGTAATGATGAACACTATTACGGTGATTCCGAAAGTAATATTGAACATGTTATCGGTCTTAACACCGTGAACCGAAGCCGACTCAGGCAAGTTCATGCTGCCTTGCACAATGAACGACCAGAAAGCGCCGAACATACCGATCACCAGGAACACCGCGAAACCGATCGCCATAATATTGTTCCAGTTGGTAGCGGTCTTGCCTTGCAGTTGGTTGGTAAGGTCGTACACTTTAACTATACGGCCTACAATGGCTACACCTACGCAAACCAATAAGAACATCAGCACGTAATAACCAACACCTGTCCACATAGCGGCCTGTGCTTCCTCGCTTACTTCGGTAGTAGCAGCTGGTGCGGCCGCGGCCATCAACAACTGGTTACCGCCTAACAGTAACGTGGCAAACAGCACCGTCAGTTTTTTAGAATTTATTAAATTTTTGAATGCCATTATTGTATTCGTTTGGTATTCTTTTTAGTATATACTGTTTACAAATATTAAATGTGGTGGTGCAAGCTCTCTTGCAAGAACGGGTGGTTCTTAGCGATCAGCGACTTGAACTTGGTCAGCGAGGTCAGCATGGTGAAAGTGAACAGACCTGCAAACCCTGCAAATGTACCAATTTCAATCCAAGTGATCTGGGTGTACCAGTGTGCTTCGTGATGCTCAGCACCGTGTCCGCCGTGTAATGCGCCCGGCATGATCATCATGTAATAATCTAACCAGTGACCAACGATCAGGATAATAGCAACGGTTTGCAGGATACCGGTGAAACGTTTACTGTCGCGCATCATTAATACTAACAATGGTGCAACAAAGTTAAGTACGATATTGATCCAGAACCATGGTTTGTATTCAGGCTCCCAACGTTTGTAGAAATAAACGGTCTCCTCTGGTAAGTTGGCGTAGTAGATCAGCAAGAACTGAGCGAACCATACGTAAGTCCAGAAGATAGAGAAAGCGAACATAAAGATACCTAAGTTGTGCAGGTGATCCTCGGTGATCCATGATAAGTAACCGGCTTTACGCAGTTGGATGATGGTCAAGGTCATTACTGCCAAACCGCTCACCCACATGGCAGCGAAGTTATACCAACCGAACATGGTAGAGAACCAGTGTGCCTCGATAGACATGATCACGTCGAAAGCGAAGATCGGAGTTGTAAAACCGAAGATCACTAAGAAGATACATGACATTTTAAAGCTTTTCTCGTAGTTGCTCATACCACCAATCTCGTCCTCGTTAGTTGAGTATTTGATCAGCAGGTTACCGAACCATGCGTAGCATCCTAAAAATAACACTAAACGGATCAGGAAGAAAGGAACGTTCAGGAACGATGATTTACCTGCGATCAGGTGATCATAATTTTCGTTACCTACTTCGGCCACACCTTTTATAGCCCATAACTTGTACAGGTATGGCACGGTAGCCGCGTGGCCTTCTTCGTTAACACCCTCGTGAGTGATGAACAGACCTGCACCAACGATAGCGATCAACACTACAGCCGCTATAGGCAATGTTTTGGCAAAGGCCTGCGGTATACGTAATACCGATGCAGACCAACCTGCCTGTGCTACATACTGCACCGCGCAAAAGAATACGCCTGCCATACAAACACAGGTAAAATAATAGCCCATTAATAATAGGTTAGCAAATGTACGCTCGGCCTGGCCCGTTAAAAAGCCGCCAAGTATCACCACTAAACCCACAACAATACCGATCAGGCTCCAGGTTTTGGCCTTGCCTACAAATTCGTATTGTCCTTCAAAACTTGTATGAGTCTTCATTCAGTTCTAATTCTTATAAAGTTTGTAAATGGTGAACGTACATAATTACTTTCCAACGCTCCTCCGGCGAGAGTTGCGACGCGTACGAACCCATCGAGTTCAACCCGTAAGTGATGGTGTGATAGATCTGACCATCGTTAAGGTCTTTCATTGAGCCGCCGGTACGAGACGAGTTGCCTTTTGAGTATGACGGCGGAGCGCCATAACCATGCTGAACAACTAAGCCATCACCCTGGCCTGTCTCTCCGTGGCACGGAGAGCAGAAGTGCATGTATAGCACCTTACCTTCTTCAAAGTTCTCTTTGCTTTGCGGCAATATAGACTTTACTTCGGCAGCTGCCAGATCGTAGCCATCTCTGTTCTTAGCGTAATCAAATCTTGCAAAACCTACCGGGGTAGTACCGTCCGGTGGTAACTGAGCGGTCTTGCCGTCAGCAAATACTTTATTTTCCTGGTCAGCATCAGGAGCCAAGTGTCTGTACATATTGGGGGCATATTCCCAGCCCGTGCTTCTCTTGTTGTCGCAAGATGATATCATCACCGTTGCGGCCACAACCATAACCGAGGCACCCAATATTCTAAATTTATTCATAGCTAACATATTTTCTGTCGTTATGCTTAATTTCTACTGCGCCCGCTTCTTTCAGTAACGATGTGATATCGTCATGCGGGACATTACCTTTTGCATCTATCGCGATCACGAACATGTCGTCGGTCGCTCTCAGGTCCATTACCCTTGGGGTACGGCCCGGGAACAGGTGCGTGGCATACAAAAAGGTAGCCACCATACCAAATGCTGTGAACAATACGGTCCACTCGAAAGTGATCGGGATAAAATCCGGAACAGCAAAGTAGTTCTTACCACCAATGTTGATCGGCCAATCGTGCACCATGGTATAATAAATGATGCTGAAGATGGTACTGCCACCCAAACAACCGAACATAAAGGCTGCGTAACCTAAACGCGAAGGTTTAACACCAAGCTTAGCCTCTATACCGTGTATAGGCATCGGGGTATATACATCATAGATAGGCACACTGTTCTTTTGCAGTTTATCTATCCCGTGCATCATATCATCGGGATCATCAAAAAGGCCTAATATAAATTTAGTACTGCTCATCTCTCTTAAATAGATTTATCGTATGCCGACAGGTCAACGCTATCGAATTTGGTTAACGACTCTTTGTAGAACGCAACGTGGCTTGGGTCTAAGTGACCTTCCTCGATCAGTTTCTTCTTAGCCTGCTCGCTCGATCCTTTCAGCAACAGTTTCACCTCGGCCATAGCCACTGAAGGTAATACCCTGATGAATAACAGGAACAAGGTAAAGAACACACCGATAGATCCTACGAAGATGGCAACATCCACCCAGGTCGGGTAGAACATAGCCCAGCTTGATGGGATATAATCGCGGTGCAGAGAGGTTACGATGATCACAAAACGCTCGAACCACATACCGATGTTCACTACGATAGACAACACCCAAGAGAAAGCGATATTCTGTCTCCAGCTGGTCTTCCAAAGTAATTGCGGGCTGATCACGTTACAGGTCATCATGCTCCAGTATGCCCACCAGTATGGACCGGTAGCACGGTTGATGAACGCGTATTGCTCATATTCAACACCCGAATACCAGGCGATAAAGAACTCGGTGATGTAAGCCACACCTACGATCGAACCTGTTAAGATGATGATCTTGTTCATTGATTCGATGTGGAACATGGTGATGTAGTTCTCTAAGGCTAACACCTTACGGGCAACTAACAACAGGGTTTGTACCATTGCGAATCCAGAGAAGATCGCACCCGCAACGAAGTATGGAGGGAAGATGGTAGTGTGCCATCCCGGCTCTAACGATGTTGCAAAGTCCATTGATACAATCGTGTGTACCGAAAGTACCAGTGGTGTAGATATACCTGCAAGGATCAACGATACGGTCTCGAAACGTTGCCAGGTCTTTACAGAACCGGTCCAGCCGAAAGAGCATACCGAGTAAATTTTTTGTTTTAAACCTGTAGCACGGTCGCGGATGGTAGCGATATCAGGTAACAGACCTGTGTACCAGAATACTAACGATACCGAGAAGTAAGTCGAGATCGCGAATACGTCCCAGATCAGTGGTGAGTTAAAGTTAACCCAAAGTGATCCGTACTGGTTTGGTAATGGTAAACAGAAGTGAGCTAACCAAGGGCGGCCCATGTGCGCTACGATGTATGTAGCGGCGCAGACTACCGCGAAGATGGTCATCGCCTCGGCCGAACGGTTAATGGAGTTACGCCAATTTTGACGGAACAATAACAACACCGCCGAGATAAGCGTACCGGCGTGACCGATACCTACCCACCATACGAAACCGGTGATATCCCATGCCCAGCCTACGGTCTTGTTCAAGCCCCACTCACCTAAACCGTACCAAAAGGTCCAGCCGGCAGCGAATACCCAAAGCGAAGCGCCAAGCACCGATACAATGAAGCCGATCCACCACGCTTTGGTGGGCTTATTTTCTACAGGGCGCAATACGTCGTCAGTTATCTGGGCATAGGTGATGTCCTTGCCCGTAATTAACGGTTCCCTGATTATTGATTCATGATGAGAAGCCATATATTGATATCTCTGATATTATAAAATTAAGCGCTTAGTTCCTTTTCGTTAATGTTCCTGATCTTGCTTTGGTAACCGATACCAGGTTGGATGTTCAATTCTTCCAACACGTAGTAGGTACGCTCGCTTGCCAATGCTTTAGACACTGCCGAGTTAGGATCATTTTTGTTACCGAATACGATAGCGTTAGCTGTACAAGTTTGCTCGCAAGCCATTTTGATCTCGCCATCTCTCAACGGGCGTTTCTCCATCTTAGCTTTCAACTTGCCCGACTGGATACGTTGGATACACATAGAGCATTTTTCCATCACACCACGGAAACGGGTGGTAACGTCAGGGTTCAATACTAATTGCGTATAATCGTTCTGCAGGTAGTTCTCAAAGCGAGAGTCGTTCCAGTAGTTGAACCAATTAAAGCGACGTACTTTGAAGGGACAGTTGTTAGCGCAATAACGGGTACCCACGCAACGGTTGTAAGCCATGTGGTTCAAACCTTCGCTCGAGTGGATGGTAGCTAATACCGGGCATACGGTCTCGCACGGGGCATGATCGCAATGCTGGCAAAGCATTGGCTGGTGAACAACCGATACGTTGTCCATATCGTGGCCTTCTTCAAAGGCTTTGTTGATCTCTTTCTCTTTGGTCAGGGCACCGTTGCCACCTTCATGACCGTGCTCTGCATTTGCGGTAGCATCTTTATCGTTAAAGCTGTAGTAGCGGTCGATACGGATCCAGTGCATCTCGCGACGGCGACGAACCTCTGCTTTACCAACAACAGGGATATTATTCTCGGCAGTACAAGCAACCACACAAGCACCGCAACCGGTACAAGCGTTAAGGTCGATCGCCATTACCCAATTGTAAACCGGGCGTTCGTGCTCGTCCCAAAGAGACTCTGCGTTGTAGTCTTTTTTGTGTTCGCCTTCGCTTACACCTGCACCAGCATTCTTTTTGTATTCGACAAAAGTAGCCTCGCGGATAACGCTACGGCCTTCATAGCTATGGTGGGTTTGTGTTTGGGCTAATGGGTCTTTCTCGCCGTTAGCTTTAACAGATGCTACGCTTACAGCTTGGAATGTACCGTTAGCATAATTGTAGAACGGATATGCGTTAGCTCCTACCCCATCACCTACTTTACCGCTCTTGGTACGGCCATAACCTAAGGCTAAGGAAACAGTACCCTGAGCCTGACCAGGCTGGAATAATACAGGAACAGCAATGGTATATCCGTTGGCGGTGATCTCTACCACGTCGCCTTCTTCTACTTTTAAGGTCTCTTTACCGAACTTTTCAGCTACGGCAGCGTAGTTAGCCCAGGTAACTTTAGATACCGGATCCGGCATCTCCTGCAACCAAGGGTTGTTAGCGCGTTTACCATCGCCGATGCCGTTGTTTTGGTAAAGCACCAACTCCACCTGATCTGCGCCTGCTTTAATTTTAGCAGATTGGCTAACGATAGTTTGAGCAACCGAAGCAAGATCTTTAGCGAAGGTGTAAACACCCGGCGCTTTAGGGGCAACTTTAACAAAACCGCTTTGCAGCAATGTCTCCCAAGCTTTTTTACCGCTCACACCCACTTTAGGGAAGATGGTATTGGCCCAGGTATTTTGTACGTAAGTGTAATAGTCAGCAACTGCGTTAGCGCTCCACTTCATCAAGCTGGTCTCGGCCTGGCGGGTGTTGTAAACCGGGTTGATGGCCGGCTGGATGATCGAGTAGTAACCTTCAACAACTTCAGCATCACCCCACGACTCTAAGAAGTGGTGGTTTGGCGCAACTGCTGTAGATAAAGAAGCGGTCTCGTCCAACTGATCAGCAAAAGAAACTTTCAGTTTTACTTTAGCTAACGCGTCGGTAAATTCTTTTTGTTTGTAGTAATCGTAAGCAGGGTTAGCGTTCAGGAAGAACAATGCATCAACCTCGCCTGCGTTTATCTCGCGGATAAGATCGGCAAATTCCTGATCGTTACCTGCAAATTTCTTGTTAGGGTTATCCAGATCGATAGTAGTGCCGTAGCTTCCTAATACCGAGTTGATGGCGTTAACCAATATTTGGGTAGCGATATCGTTGCTTCCGCAAACCACCAGGGCTTTACCTTGGGCAGCTTTTAATTCGCCGGCAACTAATTTTATCGCGTTAGCAACACGTTTGTCCTCTACCTCTTTAGTACCAGGCAAAGCAGTACCGGTCAGCTCTTTGTATAAGCTTAACAAAGCAGCGCCCTCATCAGATGCTTTTGTGGCGATACGGGTATCGGCGTTGGTACCGGTCAGGCTCATGCCGCTTTCGAATTGGATGTGGCGTGACATCCTTTTTTCTTCAAGCGATTTTGCGTTACGGTTAGATACGTATTGTAAAGTATGCTCTTCACCTGATATCCAGCTGCCTAAGAAATCGGCACCGAAGCTAACAATGATGTCAGCTTTATCAAATTTATAGCTTGGTACAACGGCTTTACCAAAGCTGTTCTCGTTAGCTTTGATGATACCGGTGTATGATATAGAATCGTAATTAACTAACTTAGCAGTAGGATAAGCAACGATAAAGTCATTAATAACACCCAGGGTAGACGGGCTATAAACCGTAGATGCTACGATGCGGATCTTTTTACCACCTGCCTTAATAGCATTCAGTTGGTTGGTAACGTAAGTATCCAAAGCATCCCAGCTGGCTTCTGATAATGAACCATCACCACCAAGCATCGGCTGCTGTAAACGACCTGAGTTGTACAGATCCAATACTGCCGCCTGGCCTTGCGCGCTGATACCACCTTTGGTCAACACATCGTTAGGGTTACCTTCGATCTTGATCGGGCGGCCTTCGCGGGTCTTCACTAAAATAGGCTGACCTTCAAAGCTTGATACGTAAAAGTTAGCGATACCCGGGGTAACCTCTTCTGGCTTGATCAGGTACGGGATAGATTTGTGCACAGGCACCGGCGTACAAGCGGCCAGCGTAACTGCACCCACACCAAAACCAAGCGCCTTTAAGAAATCACGACGAGGGGTTTTAGCTGACAGACCCGATCCGCTCAACACATCCTCAATAGGGATAGGCTCGGCAAATTCGTGTCTACTTTTCTCAACAAATTCCGGCGTATTGTTTAGTTCTTCTAAACCTTTCCAGTATTTTTTATTGCTGTCCATTTAAGCTATATAAACTGTAATTGCTAAGTTCTTGTTATTATTAATAGTGGCACTTACCGCACTCCAGACCGCCCATGGCAGCTGCAGTAACTTTCTCGCCCTTCTTGATCATCTCGTGCACGGCGAACATCTTATCGTAGTAAGCGTTACCTTTAGTGTTAACCTCGGTACGTCTGTGGCACTGGATACACCATTTCATGGTCAGCGGCGAGTATTGGTAAACCTCTTTCATGGTCTGTACCGGGCCGTGGCAATCCTGGCAAATGATCTTACCAACTTTAACGTGCTGTGAGTGGTTAAAGTAAACCAGATCCGGCAGGTTGTGGATACGTACCCACTGGATAGGGCGTGCTTTAGATGCATCGTATGTACGTTTCTCGGGATCGTAACCCAAAGCATCGTAGATCTTATGTATCTCCGGCGACTCTGTCTTAACCGCGTTGTGGCAGTTCATACAAACGTTAAGCGACGGGATAGAAGCATTTTTAGATTTGTAAGCACCCGAGTGACAGTACTGGCAATCGATCTTCATTACACCGGCGTGTAACTCGTGCGAGTATTTGATCGGCTGTACCGGCTGGTAACCCTGGTGAACGTTAGTTCTCCATAAAGCGATCCACATCCAGATGAACGATACGATGAAACCTACCAGCGCAACAAAGAATACGAATTTCTTGTTCATCACCAGCGCCATCACCTTAGCTTTACGCTCGGCTTTAACCACCTCGGCAGCTAATTCATCTTGCTCTGTATATGTACCGTCTTTTTTTGATACTAATTTTTCTAAAGATCCAACAACCCTGTTCAGTACAAGGATGATCACGAAAGCCAATACAACTACCAATGCCAAACCTAACACCATCATTGTGCTTGGGCCCTTTTCTTCGACCACTGGAGGTTGAGCATTATCTGGTTTCTGCAATTCAGCGTAACCCGTACGGATGTAAGCCAACACGTCGGCTACATCAGCATCGCTATACTGCGGGAACGGAGGCATCGGGGTTTCGTTATACTGCTTGTAAATAGCTACAGCTTTAGGATCGCCGGCAGCAACCAAAGCCTGGCTATTGTGGATCCACGAGGTAAGCCATTTGTCATTAGTATCCGAAGTAACGATAGGACCTAAGGCAGGACCGATGCCATTCTTGTCGAGTTTGTGACAGCTGGCGCAGCTAGTGGTAAATATACCCTTACCCTTTGCCGCATCTCCTTGTGCATGGGCAGCAGACCCCATCATCGCCAATCCGGCGATCAGTAAAACCGACCTCGAAAATTGTTTAAGAATCAATGAGATACTTCTCATAAAGTGTATTTGTGCTTAATAATTTCTATTTTATGTTTGAAAACACGGGCAGATGTGAGATTACCCACTTATTTCAGTCCACAAAAGTATAATTTATTACAGTACCGCTGACAAATTAATGACACGAAACATTAATTTATAATTGTTCTAAATAACTTGCAAAAACAGCCTTTACAGTATCAAAAACAACGATTTTAAAGAAATTAACATCCCTGAAATTTTATCAACACTACCCTTGTTTTTGCAAAATTTGTTAATATCAGTTGTAACGCTTTCATCAAAGCGTCCATTTCACACTTTGAGCGGGAGGGCAAATGGCATCATCGTAAAAAAACAGCCTTTTAACTGCAAAGAACACAATTTATGAAGCTTTAACGGATGTAATTATGTAATTATCTGAACTACAGATACGCTTCGATATTTGAACCTGCAGAACTATCGTTTCAGTTAAGATCACCGCCTCCCTTAACACCATTCTGTCGAATATCTGGACTTGATCGATAGCGAGATGATCAACAATACAAGATCAGTTAAAACAAAAAGACCCACGAAGTTCCCATCGTAGGTCTTTGCATTGTATTGGGTAGGTAACCCCTACTCTCTTGCCGCCATAAAATTATCGTACCAGCTTTTATCGCCGCCCGCCGGGTAAACGCCCTGCCTTAACGCGTTAGAACTTGTGCCGGCCAGTTGCAGGTGCGGCACTTCAAAATCCAGGCGCATTAAGCCTTCCTGCGTACCGATCTGGTTCATTCGCGCCCACCAGGCGGCTTTAGATCCACTGGTATTCCAGCTCCATTCGCCATCCAGCATCAACACAAGATCTACCGCCAGGCCATATTGATGGTACGATGACCAAGGCTTGGCATAAGTTACTATCGAGCCCGGCTTAGTGCGCCCTTGTGCATAAAGTTCGCTTTGTCGTTCGGGATGCCTGAAAGCTTCGAACACTTTGAATGGGATACCCTCGGCCTGTAGTTGTACATAAGTTTTCACTACCGCCGCGCGTACCGTTGGATGCAGGTGACGGATGTTGTTATGCCTGTCGGCTTTGGACTTTGCTGTGCGCGGTGTCTCGGTAGCCAGATAGATCTGGGTCCAGGTATTGCCACCGACAATGCCATCGGCTACTAAACCTTTCTTTGTTTGAAATTTTAATACGGCGGCGTTAGTGACCGCATCGAAAGTGCCAGTGGTATCGACACCTAATTTTTTTTGAAGGTAGGTAACCAGCTTGCCTGTGCTACCAGTTTTTAATACTTGCATGTCTAAGGTAATTTTAATGTGATCACTTATTAACGGTCGTTCAACGCCGACCTCATTATGTCTTCAAAGGAAATTGCTACAAGGGTGGCCTTTCATCGCCCTGTTCCGGATCTGTGCCATCATCATCACTAACAGGCGCAGGATTATCACCCGGTGCAGCCGGCGCCGGCGGTGGGGTTAACGGCTCTTCGGTTTGGGTGGCGGCATCGGTCGGTTGATGGTTTACCGGCAAAGCGGCGCCCGCTTGCGCGTTACCGTCACCTGCCGGGGCAAGGTTCGCAGTTGGCGCCTGGGGTGGCGGAGGTGGAGCAAATTCAGGGTTCTCGTTAGTGGTCGCCGCGTTTACCGGGGCATTCTTGTTTTCGTTAAGTTTTAACCCAAGGTAGGCACCGGTGCTTAGGCCCATCAGTGACAGTAGTTCGGTAGTGATGATCTTATCGTCGGGCAGGGCGATGGTATCCTGTAAGCCAACATAAGAAATGTATATCCCCCCTACCACTACCGTCCAAATCACATTTTGCAGGCGATGTATACTGACACCTTTCTCGTCAGAGATAATATCCGTCAGGAAACCGGCAGACGGATAGTCTTGCTGTGGTACGGCCTGCCCTTGTGTATCTTTCTGGCCGTTATCGATAGTTTTACTGATCAGCGTAGTGCCGACCGCTATGCCTAACAGACCAAGGTTGACGGCATCCAGCTTAGGGATCTTAAAGCCAACAAATGGCCCGGCACCGATAACGCCGGAGTTTTTGAGGAAAAGATAAATGAAGGAACTGATAATGATGACCGTCCAAAAAGCCAGTTGCGCCCGGCCAAGACTGAATGATGGCCTGGGGTTTTTGATCTTTTCGGCGGCGGCCAGTTTGCAAAAATTCTCTTCGTTGAATAACTCATTGCGCAGCATGGAGGACTGCCTGGAAACTATCACTATGATAGCCCCCAAAATGGTGAGGATGAGGTAATACATGTGGTGTAAGGTTAAATGAATTAGCATAAGCCGTTTTTTACCAGCGACTTAGTATTAACAATTATAACCAATAGGAGTAAGCACTGCAACCCGTGAAAACACCCTATCTGCGGCCGACTTTTGCGCAAAACTCCTTCACTAACAAACCCTTACAACAACAAAAGCCCGAAGTTTCATCAACTCCGGGCTTTCAGTATAAGTTCAAGGCAAACCTTTTACCTTTCGCCTTTAACCTTAAAAAATTATTGCTTCAGTATCCACGCAAATATCAGCGGAACTACGATAGTAGCATCGCTCTCTACAATAAACTTTGGTGTATCGATATCCAGCTTACCCCAGGTGATCTTCTCGTTAGGGACAGCGCCTGAATACGAACCGTATGACGTGGTAGAATCAGATATCTGGCAGAAATAACTCCAGAACGGGATGTTCTCCATCTCCATATCCTGATAAAGCATCGGTACCACACAGATAGGGAAATCGCCGGCTATACCGCCACCGATCTGGAAGAAACCTAAACCCTTACCTGTAGAGTTTTCAGGATACCAACCGGCTAACCAAGCCATGTATTCGATACCGCTTTTCATGGTCGACGCCTTGATCTCGCCTTTGATCACGTATGATGCAAAGATGTTACCCATGGTGCTATCTTCCCATCCCGGTACAACGATCGGTAAGTTTGCCTCAGCAGCGGCCAACATCCACGAGTTCTTTGGATCTATCTCGTAGTACTGCTCCAGCTCGCCGCTCAGCAATATTTTGTACATGTATTCATGCGGGAAATAACGCTCGCCGGCATCGTCAGCATCTTTCCAGATCTTGTGGATGTGCTTTTGCAAACGACGGAAAGCTTCTTCCTCAGGGATACAAGTATCAGTAACACGGTTGTAGTGGTTCTCTAACAGGTCCCACTCATCCTGCGGACTCAGGTCGCGGTAGTTAGGCACGCGCTTGTAGTGCGAGTGCGCTACCAAGTTCATGATATCCTCTTCCAGATTGGCGCCTGTACAGCTAATGATATCGATCTTACCCTGGCGGATCATTTCGGCCAGCGAAATACCCAACTCGGCAGTACTCATGGCACCGGCAAGGGTCACCATCATTTTACCGCCTTCAAGCAGGTGTGTTTCGTAACCTTTGGCAGCGTCAACCAAAGCGGCAGCGTTAAAGTGCAGGTAGTTGCGCTCAATAAACTGAGATATAGGGCCTCTTGTAGTGCTCATGTCTTGTGTTATTTTTTCAGGGGGCAAAGGTAAGTATTTAGGATCAACCGATCACCATATTCGCAAAAAACGCGCAACCCGCTGTCCCAAACAATTTTAGCCCTACCTTTGTCAATACATCACCTACATGAAAAAAATATTACTCTTAGCAGTTGCATTACTGATAAGCCCTGCCCTTTTCGCGCAGATGAAATTCTTGCCCAAATTCGTTCGCAAGATGCTGTTCGAGCAGGATTCGGGCAAACATAGCAGCTTTTTCTTACTACCTGTATTCGGCTCCGCGCCCGAAACAGGCCTTGAACTGGGCGGATCGGCACTTTACTCCTTCTATACAGATAGCGTCCCCAGTGATACCCGTGTATCCAACATTTTCGGTTACGGTACGGTAACCGCCAAGGGCCAAAGCCGCGTAAGCCTGAGCACCAGCTACTGGACGCCGCAC
Source organism: Mucilaginibacter myungsuensis (assembly GCF_015222005.1). Taxonomy (GTDB): domain Bacteria; phylum Bacteroidota; class Bacteroidia; order Sphingobacteriales; family Sphingobacteriaceae; genus Mucilaginibacter; species Mucilaginibacter myungsuensis. The sequence goes on from NZ_JADFFL010000012.1 coordinate 25,350, forward strand.
AACACCTGGCATTTCATCGGTTCGGCCAGCTATATCGATTTCCCTTTTGATTTTTATGGAATTGGCCCCGACACTTATAAAGCCAATAAAGATCCGCTGGAACAACGCCGTTTTAGGATGACCGTACAAGCAGACAAAAGGGTAGGCAAAAACTTCTATATAGGCTTGATGGCAGGTGGTTTCGACTACAAATATGCAAATAAAAAACCAGGCGGTATATTTGACACAAGCCCCGAGGTACAAGACCGAAGCGGTGGCGCGGGTTTGCTGATAGGCCCATCGATAGATTTCGATAGCCGCAATAACAACACCTACACTACCAAGGGGCTTTTCATCAACTCGTACCTGCACTTTTATCAGGGCATTTTTGGCAATAACAGCTATCGTGGCGGGTTTTACAACATCGAGGTGATGCAGTATAACCCCATAGGTAAGCGCTGGATGCTGGGTTTTGATATCCAGCATCAACTAATGATCGGCGGCAGATCCCCTTTTTACCTGTTACCCGCACTTGGCAGCGACGAGATGATGCGCGGCTACTACAACGGCCGCTACCGCGATCGCGACATGCTGGCGGGACAAGCCGAACTACGCTACCGCATAAGCGACAGGTTCGCGCTTGCCGGATTTGCCGGTGCCGGAACCGTTTATCAGCTAAACATTTTTGAGCCACGCTTAAAACCCAATGCAGGGGGCGGTGTACGCTATTTCTTCGATGTGCAAAAAGGATTGACCCTGCGTGCAGATTACGGCATTGGCCAACGCGTGGCTGGTGAAGTTAGGCAGAGTGGATTTTATTTTGCATTGGGGGAATCGTTTTAAACCCCTCCGGCATCTGAAGGGAGTCAACCTTGCAAAACATTTATCAGGCAGACTCTTATCAAGTATACGTCAAAGTCTTTTGCTCGCCTTAGCATTCTTTAAGGTTATTCATTAAGTTTGGGTTCTGCAACCACCTATAAACTTGATATGAATAAATTTTACAGCCTTGTTGTGTATGGCCTGCTGACGGTATGTGCCGCCCAAGCCCAAAAACGCGAGATCAATACCCTGACCGAATTGGATAAGTTGGGTAATATTGCCGACCTGCCCAAATATTGGGACCGCACAACGGTTCACCAATTTTCTTCCTATGACCGCACTGATAATAACGACGATGGTTTTAGTGGTAAGTATTCCTTCATCCGCAAAGAAACTGACGGCTCGCTGGTAATATTTGAAGCCGAAGGTAACGGCGTGATCAACCGGATCTGGACACCCACCCCAACCAATGATACGCTGGATCTTTACTTTAGCGGAGCAACAAAACCACAATATTCCATTCGTTTTTCCGACCTGTATAATGGCAAAGTATCCCCATTCGTATCTCCGCTTGCCGGAAATGAGTTAGGCGGATTTTACAGCTACATGCCCATCCCGTACAAAGATGGTTGCAAAGTGGTATTTCGTGGTAAAAAGCTGGAGTTTTATCAGATACAATACCGTACCTATCAGACAGATGATCAGGTGGTCAATTTCGACCCGAAACTACCCGGCTTAGGCGCTGCTTTGGCTAAATTGGACGGGGCATGGAAAGACCCGATGACTGCGCCGGGAGTATCGCTAAAGGTATCCACCAAACTTACACCGGGCAAAACATTTGTACTGGCCGACCTTAAAAAACCGGGCAGGATCACCGGTATTAAACTGCACCATTCCGACCTTTACCGCGGTCTGAACAAGAACATCCTCATCAAAATGACCTGGGATGGCGAACGCCCGGCCGTGTATATGCCCGTCGCCGACTTTTTCGGCTACGCGTTCGGGAAAGAGTCGATGCAAAGTGTATTGCTTGGCTCGGCAAATAATATCAACTACTGTTACTTCCCGATGCCTTTTGCGCGTAGCGCTAAGATAGAACTCATCTATCGACAACAGTCTGGGATCGACCAAAAACCTATCGATGTTGAAGCCGAGCTATTTGTGGCTGGTCAGCCTTATAACGCCAAAACCGAAGGCAAATTTTACGCCCAGTGGAACCCTGAAAAGCATACCACCGCAGGTAAGCCGCATGTGTTTTTAGAGGGCAACGGCAAAGGCCACTATGTAGGCACCATTTTGCAAGCGCAAGGTTTGGAACCCGGCATGACGCTGTTTTTTGAGGGCGATGACGTGACCCGCATTGATGGTGAACTGAGGATGCACGGTACCGGATCTGAAGATTATTTTAACGGCGGATGGTATGCCTTATTAGACAGGTGGGATACCAAAATGAGTTTGCCGCTGCACGGCTCGTTAGACTACTCGTTGCCATTTGCCCGCACCGGTGGTTACCGCCTGTTCATTGCTGATAAAATGCCTTTTGAGAAGAGCATCATCCACACCATTGAACATGGCCCGGAGCAAAACAACAAACCCGGCGACTATACTTCAGTAGCGTTCTATTATGCCCCTAAAGCGATCACTACCGATCAGCCCGTACCTACGGACGATCTTGTGAGGGTGCGCATCCCTGATACGCTGATGGTCTATCCGCAACTGATAAAATACAGCGTTGGGGGCGGCGTGAAGATTGAAGGCCACATTTTGCATTCCACCAATGGCGGACAGGTGAAAATTGACCTGAGCGATCTGCCAAAAGGCAGTTACAAGCTTTATGCCGATATAGAAAAGACACCTGACGGCGCAACCGTATCCATTTGGCAACGTCAAAAAATGATCAACGGATCATTCTCTTTCTACGCCGATAAACGCGAGAACGCACCTAATACTTTGCTATGCGATATCGATCTGGATGATTTTAAAGATGCGATCACCTTACAGTTTAAGCGGGATGATAAAAAGTCTATCGTGAGTATGCACCGGCTGATATTGGTTAGGCAGAAATAGAAACACGGAATGTTGATCGAAGCTTTTACTTTCGACAAAAAAATAGCGGCGGATAAATATCCACCGCTACCACACACACATCAATTCCCATCGTATCGACGGAAGCTTCTGGTTTGTTCGCAAGCAGGATGCTTGCTATGTTTTAGGTCGAAGCTGAAAGCTTCGACCTGTATTTATTATTTCCAACCGCCGCCTAACGAGCGGTACAGATCGGCCACAGCGGCTAACTCACCACGTTTAATAGCAGCTAATTCTAATTCGCTTTGCAATACATTGCTTTGGGCAGTGATCACCTCCAGGTAATTGGCCATACCATTCTTGAACAGCATATTGGCATTGCCTGTGGCTTGCTGTAAAGTATTCACCCGTTTGATGGCTATCTCTTGGCGTTCCTTCAGTTTTTCGATACTCGCCAAAGCGTCAGACACCTCTCCTACTGCGGTCAGTACTTGCTGACGGAACACCAATACCACCTTCTCACGTTCCACTTGTGCTACTTTGTATTTAGTGCTTAACTCTTTACGATTTAGCAAAGGCTGTATCACACTACCCGATACCACACCGAATAACGATGCCGGCACATTGAACCAGTTACTGGCTTTGAACGAGTTAACACCGCCCGAAGCTGTGATCCTTAAAGCAGGATACATGTCGGCTTTGCTGATACCCACATTGGCGTTGGCAATATTCAGTTGCAGTTCGGCGCTACGCACATCTGGCCTGCGGCTGACAATTTCTGACGATACACCGGTATTGATATCAGATGGAATAGTCAGTTGATCCAAACCCGTATTACGTTCAATGCTGCTTGGCAGTGCACCGGTCAGAATACGTAACGCATTTTCCTGTATCAGCACATTTTGCTCGAACTGTGGCACCAACCCTGCTACCGCCTGCCGTTGCGCCTCGGCTTGCTGCACAGCTAACAAGGTTACCTGCCCCGCTGTGTATTGCAGTTTAATGATCTGCAGAGTACTATCGTTCAGCCGCACGTTCTTTTGGGCAATGCTTAATTGCTTATCTAACATCAGCAGGTTATAATAACCTTGCGATACACCGGCAACGATATTGGTCTGCACCAGTTTTTTAGCCTCGTTAGTTTGCAGGTAGGTAGCTAAAGCGCTTTTTTGGCGACTTTTGATCTTACCCCAAATATCGGCCTCCCAAGATAGGGCCAGATTAGCTGAGTAATCTTCAATGTGGTTAGTCCCTACACCGAACTGTTTAAGACTTAAACCATTTAAGCTATTGTCAGAAGGACGACTTGTGCTGGCAGTTACGTTGGCGCTTACTGTTGGCACATAGTTCCATTTTACTTGTTTGAACTGCAATTGCGCCTGCTCGATGTTCTTGATAGCGATCTGCATATCATAGTTCTTAGCAATGGCGCTATCGATCAGTTTTTGCAATACCGGATCGGTGAAAAATTGTTTCCATTGGATATCGGCAATACTGCTGCTATCGGCTGTGGTCTTGATCTCCGCGTTGCGGAAGGTCGCCGGCAGATCTGGTTTGGGCGACTGTATGTCTTTGGATACCGAGCAGGCACTTAGTAGCACTGCTACTAAGGCCAACTCGCTGATATATTTTTTCATTGTATTTATCTTTTTATGTTGATGGGCTGTGGATGCTTAAGCACTATAAGCCTCTTCTAATTGTGGAACGGCGTGTCCGTTCTTTGGCTGATGATCCTCTGTCTCTTCAGATTCGTTTGTGGGTACGCCTGTGATGCGTTCCTGCAATCCCTGGAAGATCACGAACAATACCGGGATTATGAACAGACCCAAAATTACACCCGAAACCATACCACCAGCGGCACCGATACTGATAGAGTGGTTACCCTGTGCCGACGGACCGGTAGCGATACTCATTGGGAACAGACCGAATACGAAGGCTAACGACGTCATGATGATCGGGCGTAACCTTAATTTGGATGCTTCTATAGCGGCTGCAACTAATGACAGGCCTGCTTTACGACGTTGCACTGCGAACTCGATGATCAGGATGGCGTTCTTAGCCAACAGACCAATTAACATGATCAGTGCTACCTGTACGTAGATGTTGTTTACGATACCGGTAAAACCCAACACCGCGAACGTTCCGAAAATACCGGTCGGTATAGATAAAATTACCGCTAATGGCAAGATATAGCTTTCGTACTGTGCAGCTAATAAGAAGTACACAAATACCAGACACAGTACAAAGATCACGGTCGATTGTCCGCCTGAAGAAATCTCCTCGCGGGTCTGTCCTGAGAACTCATAAGCAAAGCCCGATGGCAATTCTTCTTTAGCGGTCTCTTCGATCGCCTTGATGGCATCGCCCGAGCTGAAGCCCGGTTTAGGGATAGCATTTACCGAGATAGAGTTGAACAGGTTATAACGCGACGCGGTCTCTGAACCGTAAACCCTTGTCAGTTTAACTAACGTATTGATCGGCACCATCTCCCCCGCTTTGTTCTTCACAAATACACGGTCGATAGAAGCAGGGTCGGTACGGTCGGCAATATCAGCCTGAACAACTACACGGTAATATTTACCAAAGCGGTTAAAGTCTGATGCTTGCGCGCTACCGAAGTAGGCCTGCATGGTTTGCAAGATGTCCTTCACGCTAACACCGATCTGGTTGGCTTTGTCATCATCAACCTCTAATTGTAATTGAGGATAATCTGCCTTAAAGGTGGTGAACGCGTAAGCGATAGCCGGTTTAGCCATTAGCTTGCCAATAAAGTTATTGGCCACGCCGCTAAAGTTCTCCAGCTTACCGCCGGTCTTATCTTGCAGTACCATATCCAAAGCTTCCACATTACTAAAGCCCGGTACGGTTGGGAAACTGAACACGAAGAAAGTACCCGCTGTTACCGCGGCTAATTTGCCACGCAGCTGGTTCTGGATATCATCGATATTCTTCACGTCGCCACGCTCCTCGTTCGGTTTTAAAAGTACGAAGAATACGGCTGATGACGGACTGGTAGAGTTGGTCAGCAAGTTGAAACCTGAGATAGCGGTCACGAACCTTGCTGATGGTAAGCTACGTGCAGCGGCCTCCGCGTCTTTCAAAATGGTCGACGTACGATCTAAAGATGTACCCGATTGTGTAGATACCGACACCGCGATGAAACCCTGATCCTCGGTAGGGATGAAGCCTGACGGCGTAGTGCGCATTAAGATGACAGTAGCCACGGTCACCAATGCCAAGCCGGCAATGCCTACCCATTTATTTTTGATGAGGAATTTAACACCGCCGATGTACCTGTCGGTCATACCGTTGAACGCGCCGTTAAAACCGTTGTAGAATTTCTGTACGAAACCTTGTTTCGGCTCGCCTGGTTTAGCATGGTTGCTCTTTAAGAACAAGGCCGCCAAAGCCGGAGATAAAGTCAAAGCGTTCACAGCAGATATCACGATCGCGATAGACATGGTAAAGGCGAACTGACGATAGAAGATACCGGTTGACCCTGTCATGAAACCAACAGGCAAGAACACAGCAGCCATTACCAATGTGATAGATACGATAGCGCCGGTGATCTCGTGCATGGCTTTTTTGGTAGCAACTTTTGGCTCCAGATGCTCGTGCTCCATCTTGGCGTGCACCGCCTCGACGACCACGATCGCGTCATCCACAACGATACCGATAGCCAACACGAGTGCGAACAAGGTCAGCAAGTTTATCGAGAACCCGAACAGGCTCATGAAGAAGAACGTACCCAAGATCGCCACCGGAACGGCGATAGCCGGGATCAATGTTGAACGGAAATCCTGTAAGAAAATGAATACCACTAAGAATACCAGTATGAATGCCTCTATCAGTGTATGCTGAACTTGCGAGATAGATTCATCAAGCGCTGTTTTGGTACGATAGAACTGATTCCATTTGATACCTGCCGGAAAATCCTTAGCAGCTTTCTCCATTACCTTGTCAACAGCTAACTGTATCTCGTTAGCGTTAGATCCGGCTAACTGGATCAAACCGATAGCCACACCATCACGACCGTTTAAGTGGGTCATACTGGTGTATGAGTAGGTGCCTAATTCGACCCTCGCCACATCTTTCAGGTGCAGTACCGAACCATCGGCGTTAGCACGCAGGGCGATGTTCTGATATTCTTCGGGTTTAGATAATTTACCCTTGTACTTGATCACGTACTCAAAGGTCTCTTTACTACGCTCACCCAATTTACCGGGAGCGGCCTCTAAGTTCTTATCTTGTATAGCAGCCATAACTTCGGCCGGGGTGATTTTGTAGGCAGCCATTTGGCTTGGGTTAAGCCAAACACGCATAGAATAATCTTTAACACCACCAAATATCGTGGCCTGACCAATGCCCGGTATACGTTTGATCTCGGGGATAATATTGATCTGCGCGTAGTTGGCCACAAAGGTCTGATCATATTTGGTCGAGTCCTCGGTGTACATACCTACTGCACCGATCAAACTGTTCTGCTGTTTGGTGGTGGTGATACCTTGTTGAACAACTTCCGCAGGTAGTTGAGCGGTAGCCTGGGCTACACGGTTCTGCACGTTCACCGCCGCCTGATCAGGGTTGGTACCTTGTTTAAAGTAAACGGTAATGGCAAGGGAACCGTCGTTACTCGCGGTCGAGCTCATATAGCTCATATTCTCCACACCGTTAATAGATTCTTCTAAAGATGGCGCTACCGACCGTAACACGGTCTCGGCATTAGCACCCGGATAAATTGCTGTTACCAATACCGCCGGTGGAGCGATATCCGGGAACATTTGCAAGGGCAACTTGTATAAGCCAAGCACCCCCAATATCACCAACAGAATGGAGATAACCGTAGAGAGCACGGGCCTTTGTATGAATTTCTGGAACATTTTTTTACTTTTTGATGTGTTGAGTTTAGAGTCAAGAATCAAGATTTTAGGAGCAAGGGTCACCCCGTAATTGAGATATTTCTCAATTTTACTTCGTCTTAAAAATGACCTGATTATTTTTCTGTCTTGATTCTTGAATCTATATTCTTGTGTCTTTTCTTGATTCTTGACTCTTTATTCTTGACTCTAAAAACTTATTTTTTAACAACGGCAGCCAATTTCTCAGCCGGTTTTGCCGGAGCTTGTGGTGCTATAACGGTACCTTCTTGCAAGTGGTCGATGCCGGTCAGGACTATCCTGTCGCCCGGTTTAACACCGCTGGTCACTAAGTAATTGGCGCCGCTTTTACCTTCGATAGCGATCGGGGTCTTTTTCACTTTATTGCTATCTGCAACGGTGAATACGAATACCTTATCCTGCATCTCTATAGTGGCCGATTCCGGGATCACTAAGGCGTCTTTGTGCAACAGACCTAAGCGAACCTTACCGGTGTTACCTGCACGTAGCAGACCATCCGGGTTGTTGAAGGTGGCACGCACGGTGATAGCCGCGGTGGTTTTATCGAATTGACCATCGATCATATCGATCTTACCTTGCTTGGCATAAGTAGAGTTATCTGATAACAACAGGCTCACTTTTGGCAAGTGCTTCAATTTGTCGCTGATGGTAGTGCCTTCGTACTGACCTTTAAAGTTCACAAAGTCTTTCTCACTTAGCGAGAAGTAAACGTGAACATCGTGTACGTCAGATAAGCGGGTCAACTCCTGAACGTCGGTCGGGCTTACTAAGCTACCTTGCTTTTTGATCAGGCGGCCAATGTAACCGCTAACCGGAGCAGTGATCACGGTGTAACCTAAGTTGATCTTGGCGGTTGACACGTTAGCTTTAGCTTGCTCGATATTTGCTTTGGCGATATCCTGAGCGGCTTTGGCTGTTTTTAACTGATATTCAGAGATAACCTTGTTTTGCACTAAGGGGGTCAATTTGTCAACCTCTAAACTTGCGTTAGCATAAGCGCCTTCGGCAGCATGTTGACTTGCCAAAGCGTTATTTAAAGCAGCGCGGAATGGCTGTTCGTTGATCTTAAAGATCGGCTGACCTGCGTTTACGTAAGCACCTTCGTCAACAAATACTTTGTCTAACGAGCCGCTGATCTGCGGGCGAACTTCTACGTTAACGGTACCTTCTATAGATGCAGGGTATTCCTGGTAAGTGGTATCGGTAGTAGTGCTGATGGTGGCTACCGGCAATGATGGCGCGGGTGGGGCCTGTGCTGCCTGCGGCTTAGGCGAGCAACTGAATAGAGCTAAAGCGATGATAGCTAAAATGATGGCTTTCATGATGGTGGTTTTTGAATTTGAATTGATGGAATTTAAGGCCTTACGGATGCTGTCAACGTAAATAGTGTCGCTCCTTTTCGGCTGGTTATTAACAACGATAAATTTTCTAACGCTATTATATTCATTGTATGTGTTGCAGTTACTTAGCATTGTTTTGTGTTGTTTAAAATTTTAAGGGCTTTGGTAAATGTTAGGCCAATATTATTACTTAGTTAATTTATCTAACAGTGTTAAATAAATCAGAGAAATTAGAGTGATGTGTTTCATAAGCAGATGTGTTTAAATTAATAATGTGTTTTTATCTAACAGTGTTAAGTTACAGCGAAAAAAAGAGAGCTATCCCTTTATCGCGTGTATAATGCCGCCTATGGCATCCTTTAACACTTGCTCGTTCATACCGTCGGGTACACCCTGGCGTACCAGGTTAATAGATATCAGTCCGTGTACTACCGACCAAAATGTGTAATAGCGTTTGCAGATCAGGTCCTCGGTAGCGGCATCGCCCATCAGGTTACCGATCACTTCCCAGATCATGTTGGCAGGTACCTCGGCCTCGGGGATAGAGTTATCCCACACACAACAGTTAACCTCAATACCGAACATCAGCTGGTAAAGTTCCTTTTGTGTAAAGGCAAAGTTCCAGTAGGTCAACCACATATCCTCTAATTGCTTCTCGGGCGAGGTATGTTTATCGCGAGCTTCCCTCATGTCTTTGGCCAACATGCAGTAACCTAATTTGGTCAGCTGCAGCATCAGCGCTTCTTTGTTAGCAAAGTACTCGTAGATCACCGGCGGGGTATATTCAATTATGTCCGCGATCTTACGCATACTTAAGGCCTGCCACCCTTCATCCTTCCCAATACGCAAAGCCGCGTCCAGGATATTCCTCCTGGTATCGTCTTTTAAGCGTTGTTTTCTATCCTTGCTGGCCATTGTTTTCACTGTATTAATTTATCTAACAGTGTTAGGCAAATATACGGGTGTTATTTTTAATGCAGTATAATTTATTTGTCATTTAAGGGTAGATGAAATGTCATGAAGACGTTGTCATTATTAAACTTTTCTCTTATCTTTAAGTTTAAAGACCCGGTGTTGGCCGGATCAATACTTTTTACCCGCAAGTTCCTGAACCTCATGCCTATCTCTACCAAACTATCCCGAGTTAATTTTATAGCGCTCACCATCGCGATCACTTTATTTATTTCTTGCAGAAAAAAAACGGAAGTGCCGTCACCATTTGCACCCAAATTTACGGTGACCAACTTTGGCCCGGGCGCTGATGTTGTAGGTGGCATGATCACCATCACGGGGACCGAATTTGGTACAGATACCGCTGCCATACGTGTTAGATTTGGCGGCACCAAACTTACCGCGCCGCTTACTGTCGAAAATGACAGAATAACTGTACACGTACCAACCTATGCCGTCACCGGCAAAATAGATGTTATTAAAGGCGGCATAACCATGAGCACCATTGTAGCTTTCGAAGTGCTACCGGACCGTAATAGCTATGCCGAATACGGTCAGATATATTTTGCCGGAAATGAAATGTTACCGGGCGGGAAACATTTTGCCACCTCGGGAGCAGCAGCAGGCAATATTATCGCTTTCTCGGCCAGGGTAAGCAACGTCGAACCCGGTTTTCCATCCCCATCAACCGTAGTAGATATTTATAACGTGGTTACCCGCCGATGGAAAACCGTTAATAAAAACATCAGCGAATATGTATGCGTTGCCGCCGCCGGTAATAAAATAGCTTTTGCAGGCATCAGTAATGTTGAGATCTACGACGCCAAAGAGGACGAGTGGACCACTGCCAAGCTTAGTGTGCCACGCTACGGAGTGGCTGCCGCCGGTGCCGGCAATAAGATCGTTTTTGCAGGCGGCAACTTGTATTCGTCTCAAGGTCCTACTTCGGACGTGGTGGATATTTATGACGTAAGCACTAACACATGGTCGACCGCTAAATTAAGTATAGGCCGCACCAACATAGCCGGCGCGGCGGCGGGCAATAAAATATTATTTGCGGGCGGCTTAACTGGCACGTCCAATTCCCGTATAGATATTTATAATGTGAGCAATAACCAGTGGACCACCAAAGAGCTATCGCGTAGCTATAGCCGGTTAACCGGCGCCGGGATAGGCAACAGGGCCATATTTTATGGCGGCGGAAGCCCCAACGACCGCTATTTAGAGGTATATGATGATAACGTTGGCATCACCGGTAAATTGAACGTTCCTGATAACATGGTGGGCAATGCCACCGGCGCGGCAGGCACCAAGATACTATTCACAGCAAGTGGGTTTAGGAATGTTAATTGCTATGATGTCTCGCTCGACGCGTTCACAACCTTGACCGGGTCGGCCGGCGGACGTAACGGGGCCGGTGTAAAAAACAAGATCATCGTCAATACCGATAATGGATCCTATGATATTTACACGCTGACCCAATAACCATTTTTAAGTACTGATCGGCACCCGGACCGTTTTTTGTCTGTTGAATTTCGCTAAAAGCTTTGCTTAAAACATCAGATCAGCACAACTCTTATAAATATTTTGATAACAAACTGATATTTAATATATTTACAGCACCAATTACATCCTTTACCGATTGCTTTAACGACGCGCATTGCCGTCGCAAAAAACCTGGACTATGAAAAACTTATACCTAAAAACCACCGGCGTTTATTTATTCGCTATCGCAGTGTTATTGTCGGCCTGTTCAAAAAGCACCCAGCAACCCGGACCCGAAGTACTTACCGAGCTTACCATCAAAAGTGTTTCGCCCAAAGAGGCCAAAATAGGGGCGTTAATAACCATTAGGGGTACTGGCTTTGGCAGCGAGCAGTCGTTGATAAAGGTCTCTTTCGGTTCATCCGGAATGGTCAGGCCCACTCATTTTAGCGATACGGTAATGACCGCCGTTGTGCCTGCCGATGCAACTGCAGGCCGTGTTACGGTATCACTACTAATGGGTCCTCTTGTACAGAGCGACGATATTTTTAACCCAATTTTCGATGGATCCGATCTATCGAGCCTAAATAAGATCCAATACACCGGATCGGGAACATTAACTGCAACTAAAGGGCATTTGGCTGCAGCCGCAGTAGGCGATAAAATATTGATAGCCGGCGGTGAGCATACCGGTGGTTTGATCACCGATTATGATATTTATAATATCACTAACGGCACTTGGCAAAGTGGCAGGCTAAGTCAGTCGCGTACCGGTATGTCTGTAGCCGGTATTACCAATAAAATTTTGGTGGCCGGCGGGCGTGTAGGTACCAGCGTTGTTAATACGGTAGATATTTATGATGTGAACAGCAACACCTGGACTACTTCTCAGCTAAGCGTAGCCCGCACCAACATGGCCGCCGTAGGTTGCGGATCTGAAGTGTTTTTTGCCGGTGGACTGGATGAAACAGGTAAGCCGTCTAAGCATATTGATATTTACAATGTAGTTACCGGCAAATGGCGCATTGCTGCATTAAGCGTTGCACGTGACGGCATGGTGGCGGCTACAGCAAGTAATAAGGTTGTTTTTGCAGGTGGCAACGTACCTACAAACCCTGCATTACATGGCCGTGTAGTTGACATTTATAATGCTGATCAGGATAAGCTATCGTGGAGCACAGCCACATTGACCGTACCACGCTTTATAGCTGACGGTTTTGCCGGCGCGGGTAATGGTCGCCTGATCTTGTTTGCAGGGGGCGCGTCTAACGATCAGGATCCGTTTATAGAAGTGTATAATGCGGTCGATAACGCTTGGGGTACTTTACGTATCAACGAAGAGATACGGGTTGCAGCAGCAGCGGCAGCGGGTACCAAAATTGTCTTCTCTCAGGGTAAAGGCCGATCTTACGTTTACGATATCTTGACCGCCACCGGTGTATCTGTGACCCATGCCGGGCAAACCGTCCCTACTGTAGCGGCGGGTATCCGTAACAAGATCATATTTGCGGGTGGACCAAATTTTGACCAATACACCTTATTCAAATAATTTAACCACCAATTAATTGCCCTATAAAACGTCCCGTTCAAATAGTATTTCATGCTGTCTACCCATATCCCTTTGCCCGGGTTATAGCCAAACTTAGCTTTGGGATATGGAAAATAAAATTTACAAAACAAAAATTTTTGTACTTGAAGCATTGGCTCACGCGGCATGTTGGGCTATCTTGTTAATGGGGCTTTACAACGGATCGCAACAACGTTTTGTGATCCAACACAACGGATGGAGATCGTATGAATTTTCATCAGCGAATGCTTTTTGGAACTGCATTTTTGTGATAGTTGTTAGTACGCTGTTTTATATACTGGTATATTTTATTCTGCCTCATATAAACAAAACACGCCCTGTACGTTCTGCATTTACGATCCTTGGAGTGGTGGTTTCACACATGATCATTGTGATCATTGCCGATGCTGTTAAAGAGGCAATGGACTTTTCCAGTTTAACACCTGCCGAAATGGCGCTGGATAGCGAGCAATATTCAAATTATTCCCGAAAGATCGAGGTCACTCCAGATACTGAACACCTTAAAGCGGCGATACAGCTCGACCTGATCATTTTAACATTAGCCACTTTATACTACCTCATCCGCCAATGGGTGCTCAAAAAAATGGGGCTATCTGCCCAACTACAAAAAACATCGGCCGAGCTGACTTTGCTGAAGAGCCAGCTTAACCCTCATTTTCTGTTCAACACGCTGAACAACCTTTATGCCATGGCCCTTGAGCAACAGAACCAGGTTTTGGCCGATAGCATCAGCCAGCTTACCCAACTGATGCGCTATAATATTTACGAGAGCAGTGCCGGTGATGTAACTTTGGAGCAAGAGACCGGTTTCATCAACAACTATATCCAACTGCAAAAGTTAAGATTTGAAACGGGCGATCCTATAGATATTAAATTTGATCACGAGCAAGCTGACCCTGAATATAGGTTAGCGCCCATGCTCCTGATCAGCTTTGTGGAGAATGCTTTTAAGCATGGTATCAGCTTAAAGCAAGCATCGTTCATCCATATCGATATCAAGACAAATGGTAATGGCTTACAGTTCAACATCAGTAATAGCATCCATCGCCAGCAACAACAGCAGCATACCCAATATGCGGGCTTCGGCCTTTTGCACGTAAAGAATATGCTTTACCTGCAATATGCAGATCGCCACAGGCTAAACATCACCGAAAAGGACGGAGTGTACACCGTATCTCTAAAATTAGATAAATTAGCCTGATGCAGATCAAATGTATCGCTATTGACGACGAACCCCGGGCGCTGAGCGTAATAACAGAGCTTGCATCGAAAGTCCCTTTCTTAGAGATGAAGGGGGCTTTCCGAAGCGGTATAGATGCGCTTACCTATCTATCGCCCACACGTATCGATCTGATATTTCTGGACATCCACATGCCCGACCTGACCGGTCTGCAAGTGTTAGAAGCCCTACCCTATCAACCGATCATCATTTTCACTACGGCTTATGCCGAATACGCGCTACAAAGCTATGATTGGAACACAGCCGACTACCTGTTAAAACCCATCGACCAACAACGCTTTTTAAAAGCGGTAAATAAAGCGGCAGGAATGCTGAGGGCAGCAGCGACTGATAATACAGCAAAGGCCGCACAGGCAGACGATATCCTGATCAAAAGTGGAGTGCAAACCCACAGGGTACTGTTAAACGATATCCTTTACGTTGAGGCATCGGGCAATTACGTGGTGGTTGTTACCAACAACAAAAGGATAGTAAGCTTGAGCAGCCTGACGGATATTGAAGCAAGGTTGCCCAAAGCCAATTTTGTGAGGGTGCACCGCTCGTTCATCATAGCACTGAAACATCTGTCGCTGATAGAGAACCATCAGGTTAAAATAGGTGATCATGATGTGCCGGTCGGCCGCTCTTACCGTGATGCTTTAAAGTTAATTTCGGGGTGAGATATCCCATTGGGATTCCCCGATCCGGGGAGCGTTATACCCGACCCAATGTTACTAACCCATTAATAGTTAATAATTTCTTAACATTTTATTAAATTTCTAAGCAGGATTTTTGGATTTGTAGTTTTTTTGTTACATTGGCATTTGAATTGCCACTTGTATACACAAGAAACCGTTTTTCCCCTTGATGAAATTGAACTTTCGACCGCTTGCCATCTTAACCGTAGTATTGCTATGGACGTTATCGGCTTGCCAAAAGGATAAGGAACTACCCGACGTTAACAAAACGGCAGATAAACCATTGGTGGTAGAGACCACCGAGCCTACAAAACCCACTACACCAACCACACCCACTACCCCAACTACCCCAACTACGCCTACTACCCCATCAGGACCGGGCGTTGATTGCTGCCGCACCAAAAACGTGATCATTGTTATTGTTGACGGTGCCCGCTATAGCGAAACCTGGGGCGATTACAGTCGCGAAAATGTGGCTAACCAATACAAGCTATACCCCGAAGCTGTTTTGTTAGGTAACTTTAAAAACAATGGCGTAACTAATACCGAACCCGGCCACGCTGCCATCACCACCGGTGTTTACGAGGAGTTGGATAACTTTGGGCAACAAACGCCAACCTATCCATCCCTGTTCCAGCAGTTTTTGAAAAGCACCGGCCTGCCTGCCGAAAAGGCCTGGCTGATCGCATCTAAAGACAAGCTTGAAGTTTTAGGCAATGCTACTAAAGACGAATGGGCCGGCAAATATCTGCCACGCACTGATTGCGGACCAAGTGGTATATACAGCGGTCACCGTTCGGACAGGATGACCGTGGGCAAAGCCAAATTTGTGATGGATCAGTACCACCCCAACCTGATGCTGATCAACCTGAAAGACCCCGACTCCTACGGACACAGTAACCTGTGGGACAGCTACATACAGGCCCTAAAAAATAGCGACGCTCACATTAAAGATATTTACGATCATATACAGGACGACCCGATCTATAAAGACCAGACAACGCTGATCGTGACCAACGATCATGGCCGCCATCTGGATCACATAGCTAACGGTTTTATTGACCATGGCGACGGTTGTGAAGGTTGCCGCCACATACAATTTTTTGCCATTGGCCCCGACTTTAAAAAAGGCCTGGGTTTCCAAACCCCTTACGAGCAGATAGACATTGCCCCTACCATTGCCCGCATGTTAGGCTTTAAAATGGACTATAGCAAAGGCCGCGTAATGAACGACCTTTTTAAATAAGCCCACAACTAATTAACTATTGATATTTTGAACTATGACCCCTCGGTTTTTTTACTGAGGGGTTTTGTTTTTATAAAGATTTTTCTTTATATTTGTAATTTCGTGCAAACTTAGCCTATCATAAAATTTCTTAGAGTTACAGATCCGAACAGAAAATGGCACCAGATCATACTATGGTGGGAGTTGCGTAGTATCCTTTATAACGTGTTAATGTTGCTTGCGGGCTGGGCCAGTTTCTTTATCGGCTTTGTAACCATTCCGTTGCTGTATCTGGTTGTCGGCTTTGCACTCAACGTGATCTACACTTTTGGTTGGATCGTAGAATTATTATTTATTGCAAGATCAAGGGATGATGCAAAAAGGATCGGCTACCCTCTAAAAGCGTTTATCTGTTATTGATCTTTTCGGTGGCCATGGTCATAGGCTTTCCTATTTATCTCGTGTTGCGTCTATCGTTCTAACAAAATATACATCGCATCCTTCGGCAACTCCAACCCTATCCCGTCAGCACTGCTGATCAGCTTTAGTTCTTTAACCGCGTAACCCGCCGCATCTAACTGGATAGCCTTGCGGATCTGTTTGTTCTTGATAGTAATAGTCCCCAAAGCAGGCATACCCAACCAAGGCATTTTGCCGGTGTTGGTGATCTTGTAGCCCTTGAGTTGTTGTTTGTCGTCTGCAATGGTAGCCGGTTCTTCCTGCCAACCGGTGGGCCTAAAGATGGTGCCGATCTGTAGCAGTATCTTAGCAGATCTGTCAATATCCTGCCCGTCCATGCTCACCAGTTCGATAGTGGCATATTCGTTTTGTGAGGTGATGGTGACGGTGCCGAGATCAAATTTCTTTTGCGTATTCAGAAAACCGCTGACCGCTTTGGCTTTTGGTGTATTGAGGGTGAAGATCCCTTTACGATGATCTAATTGTAGCTGGCCGGTCGCCGAGGTTACTTTGCCGGCTTTAGTATCTATCAGCTGTGTCAGGTCATTACCTACGGCAACTTCATCCGCCTTAGCCTCGTAGCTTGAAGACACGCCGCCTGTGAGGAAAGTCATCGGACCGAACTGACCTTGGTCGGCATTTTTGCTGGTCACAAAGTCGCGGTTAGGGTCGAAGGCCTGCTCTTCAAATATCGGCGGGATGGTGCGGTCGAGCATACTTTTCATGGTACGATGTTCTTGCAAGATCTTGACCTCTTTTACATAACCTAAACGCTGGATAAGCGCGTTAGCGGGGAACATGCCCAACTCGCCCGGTGTCGAACTCGTCCAACGGTTCATCGGGTGCTGTCCGTCGGGTAGATGAAGAAAACTGAGATGCGGTTGGCGCATATAGTCCATCGCTGTAGGTGTGAACCAAAAGTAAGCGTCTAAGCCGGTCAGTCCGCCATAAGCTGCTACCAGTAATGGGCCTTCGGTCTGGTAACGGTTAGGTAAATTCCAGCCGCTTTCGGTGATCATCATTGGTCTGCCGTCCACATGTTTAACGTTGGTAGGCAGATCGGCAGGGTTCTTTAATGCCGATGGCGAAGTATAAAAGTCGCCGGGATCTATCCGCCAGCCCGAGTTGGACCCTCGGTGCCCCGGGTCAAAGTATTTGTTAGTGGCAATGACATCTACCCCGGCGTTGGCCCAACGCTCCAGATCCAGCAGGCGGCTTTGCGATGCCGTGCGCCAGTTATTTCCGTTGATGAGTTGTTTGCAGCCCAATTCATTGCGATAAAATCGGGCCATATCATCGTAGAACTTACGCAGGGTTTGCGCGTAAAACTCCACCTGATCGTGCAGGCGGCTTTTATCGTTCAGGCGTGGTGCTTGGGTCATGTCCCAAATGGGGATCAGATCCATGGTATCCTTGATATCCTTAGCGGCAGGATATTTAGCCTTTAGCCATTTGGAGAATTGCGAGCCAACCAGCTTTTTCACTTCGGGCTTTACATTGCTCATCGTCCAAAAAAATGGCGAATCCTCATTCTCTATTTGGACCATGCCTACGGCGGGTTCATCTTTCAAGGGCACTTTGGTATAAGGGTTCGAGGTAGTGTACAGGTATTTTACCCAAGCTTTGTAACCCTTTTGCAGTTGCGGGTCAAAGAAAAGTACGCCCCACATATCGTCCTTACCCGAGTAGCCGTTGATGCCCCACTCCTTAGGCACCCACTCGCCCATGTGCCCATTGTGCGGCCAAAACGGCGATATGACAGTGTAGATACCCTGCTTTTTCATAGCGGCCACGCATCGCCAAATGTTACGGGCTTCGGCAGTGTCAACATCGGTAAGTTTAGAGGTCTTCCCCTTAGGGTTGATAGAACCATGGTAGCGCACCATATTCACGCCCATTTTAGCCAAAAAACGGGCCAGACTATCTAACTGCGCATCCTTTAGATCGCGCGCCAAACTACCGCCATTGGTAGCCCAAAAACGCATCGGCTTGCCTTGCCCATCGGTAAGGGAGTTGCCGTCTTTACTCATTTTGATAAAGCCATGCTCGCCGGCCACGCGCTCGTTCAGGTAACGCAGGTCGAGCAAACTGGTATCGCTGGAGCGGTATTTGGGGAATTGGAATGTCCACCAGGTTTGGTCGGGTACCTGGGCGTTGGCCGCTACCGACAGTATTAGCAGGATCGCTATACAAACGTTCTTTCTCATCATGAAAATTCGATCAGATCAGGCAAAATATCCCGTGGATCAACTTTAACAAATATCTTTTCGGTCACGCTGCCATTATTGTCCACCTTCAAACCAGTCAAGCCGTAGCCGTAGACAGCGCCGGTATCGATGTTCCAGGAGTTGGAGGTATCGTTATAATGCGGATGATCGCTTTTGAGCGGCGTGTGGCCGTGTACTTGCAGTTTGCCAATATTCATCAGCGGCGCGCGGTTCCATACTACACCAAGATCGCTATTCTCGTTATAAGGCTCGGGGACATCTGCTAAACCGGCATGCGTCACCAACAGGCGGTCGGCCTCAAATTTAAGTGGCATCGCCTCTACCCAATTTAGGAGTTTATCAATATCGACATTGCTCAACTCAAAGTCTTCCAGCGTTTCCAGTCCGCAATAGTCTACCCACATTTTATTGTAGCCGATGCGGAAGTGTCTGATCATCTCCACCTCGTGGTTACCTTTTAAAAACAGCGTGTTAGGATAGTTCTCAGATAGCTCCATACACTTCTGCACAACCTTTGCACTGTAATTGCCGCGATCGATCAGGTCACCTACAGATATTAGTATCTCCGTAGTGCTGTCCCAGTGCTGCAGCATCTGCTCGAAGGTGTAGTAACAGCCATGAATATCGCCAATGATAAAGTAGCTCATTTACTGCGGGTGTTTCTCAAAAAATAGTCTTTGTTAAGATAGGATTTTCCTGATCAAAAGGAAAGTGCTGATCTGAATATCTGCAGAGCGGATCCATTTAACCTTTTTTAACTTTTGGATAAATGACTGAAACCTAACTTAGCAGCATGAAACCTATCGTGTTAGCTTACTGCCTGTTGCAATTATTAGCCGCTCCACTATTCGCCCAAAAGCAAAAAAAAATCGACCCGAATGAGACCATCAGCGCCGATTCGGCCCGGAACGCTATCACCAGCATTGTTAAGGAGTTAAAGCGTCAGCACCCGGGTTTCTTCCGTTACCATGACGAGGCTGATACGGACCGCTATATTGATTCTGTAAAGGCAAGTATCAGCGCCCCGCCAGATCAGCTTGCTTACTTCCGTAAGTTGAAACCTATCATCAGCCGTATCGGTTGCCTGCATACCGACCTGACACTCTCCGAAGAGTATAGCGCTTACCTGAACAGTAAACCTAACTTGTTACCGCTCAGACTATTCTTCTCCGGTGATAAAGCCTTCATCACAGCAAATTATAGCGGTGATAACGCCATCCCGATCGGCGCGGAAGTGACCTGCATCAACGGCAAAAGCATTAAAGAGTTGCACGACAAGATACTACCGAATATCCCATCCGACGGGTACAACCAAACCCTAAAATATCAATTGCTGAACAACCGGACGGCGCATTGGTATCGCTCGATCATCGAGGTAACAGATCAATTTAAGGTGATGATCAACACCGTCAACGGCCCAAAAGAATTCACCTTGAAAGGTGTATTGGATAAAGATATCCCCAAACCTGAGGCGATGGACTTTGGTACAAAGCCCCGGCTCAATTTCATGGTCGATGGTTCCCTGGCGACGCTTAGGATCTTGTCCTTTGCTAATTCGGGGATCAAGCGAGGGAAACAGGACTTTAAAAAGTTTATTGACGATGCCTTTAAACAACTAAAGGCCAACGGCACCAAAGACCTGATCCTGGACCTGCGCGATAACACCGGCGGCACCGACGCCAATGCCGCCTATCTATGTACTTACCTGATGGATAAACCTTACCGATACTGGGACCACATAGAGGTGACCGAAGGCGTTGCCCAAGAAGTTAAGGGTGTGGCAACATGGTTCTACAAAAAACCTGTTAAGCAGGACTCGCTGTACCTATGGCAAAAGTCGTGGATGACCAAAGAGTTCGATTTTTATCAGCCGCAAAAGCCTCATAAGAATGCCTACACGGGTAAACTCTACGTACTGATCAACGGCTTGTGCATGTCGTCTTGCGCGGATATTGCCGCTGTGCTGCATCACAATAAACGCGCGATCTTTATTGGCGAAGAGACCGGCGGCGGCTACCATGGCAACACCAGTGGCATGATGCCTCATGCTGAACTGACCTTCGGTATTACGCTAAGTGTTCCTTTGCAAAAGTACGTGAACGCCGTTGATCCTAAACTGAACATAGCCCACGGCACGCCTCCCGACGTACTGATCACCAGAACCGTTAACGATATCATCAACCCTAAAGATCTGGAGATGGAGGCGGCTTTGCGGTTGATCAAATAGCCGCACTGATCCGTATCTGATCCAGTTTATTTTCTGATAATGTCAGATCATTAAAAAACTCGGTCGTCAGTTCGGTAGCCTGATCGGTGAGGTTGCTGAATAGTTCTTTGTAGTAATTGATACCAACCCGTATTTGCGCGCTGAACTTTTCTAACTGTTTAGCTTTCTTATCGCTCAGATGTTTAAGGTTATTTTGCAGATCGGTTTGCAAATGCTCGATGTATAAGTTCAACTCTTTAATGAAAGCGTGTGGGCGTTTGATGTTTTGCAGCAGATCTATCTTACCATAGATATGGGCCACCATCTCATCCAGCGAGTACAGGTGATTAAAGTAAGCCAAATTAGGCCCCGGGCAGATGGCTACGGCGGTATTCTCGCGGGGTTTAACAATATCGTACTTAAGGTAGGTTGATGAGCATAAGCCTTCGCACAGGCACAGTTTCTCGGTTACGGTCTGGTATTGTTGTTGATATTCGTCCTCGGATAAGCCCGCAGCTTGCAATTCGGCTATTTTTAAGGATTGATATTGACGGGACGCTGTGCAGATGGGTTGCTCGGTAAACTCCGTATTGCTGCACAGATATTTTTTGGTGCAGGGGCTGCCCGGGCGGCGTTTTTTAATACGGTCAATGCGTTGTTGCTCGATGGTAGAACCGCGGAAATTATTGAACAGGATACCTAATGGCGATGAGTTGCTCACATAGTAATCGCCCTCTTTGGCGTGGATGAGTTTGTGCAGTGTATCCTCATCCACATTGGTCGCCTCGGGGACGAGCAGGAACGGACTCCCCCAACCGGTGGCATCCAGTTGGTAGTGATCCATCAAAAAGGTGTTCTCTTCGGCTGTACCGATGCCGCCTTGAACGCTCAGCTTTTGGATAGGTATATTATTGCATTCGACGCCTTTAGCCAGCAATGCGCCAAGATATAGGGCATATAATTCCTCCTGCATTTCGGTACGTTTTTGTTTAAACTCTTCCAGTATCGGGCCTAACAAAAAACCCTCGGTAGCGAAAGCGTGGCCTCCGCAATTTAAGCCTGACTCGACACGGAACTCGGATACCCATATCCCCTTTTTAGCTAAGAATTTAGCCTGAATGAACGCTGAACGGAAATCGCTCACCTTTAAAATGATCTTCTTTTTAAAGCGACCATCTCTGTCAGGCAGAAAAGCCTCAAAGCTTTCCAGGTAACTATACAACTTTGGGTTCATTCCGGCGGATAATACCACTGATGAGTAAATATCACTATTCACAAAGCCACGCAGACCAGCCAAAGCATCGGTGTTTTCATCTCCAAGATAGTCGCCATTGCCGGTAAAGTTCATCTTATCAACCTTGGCCATCAGGTTCACATCCATCGCACCAATAGTCATGTGTTGGCGCAGGACATTTTGGAAGATGGTCTTACGTTCGCAATCCGGATAATCCATCATCAGATCATAGCCTTGCTTAAGCTGGCTGCAATCGGGCAGCATCTCAAAGTAGCGGCAGATGTCGCTGCCGGGTTCAAAGGGCTGTTGTTTTAGTTCGATGAATTGTTGCTGTACCAGCTTGTTCACCAAGTTTAGATAAGCCTCTACCCTACGCGCCCGAGCATCGGGATCGGCCTTATTGATGGGGCTATACGGTTCGTCGTTCTGCAGGCTGTGGTATTCGCGCATCCGCTCGGTCAGCTCGTCATCAACAATAGACATGGTGGATGTGATGCCGTAACGGGCAACTTTCAGCGGCGTATCTACCGAGTATCCTAAACCTAAAACGGGGATGTGGAATGTGTGGCTCATGCAAAAATTCGTTTCGACAAAGCTATCGGGCAACGCCTCGTCAAAAACTGACGGCGGTCACATTTAGCAGATGTACTCGTCATTATTTAGGTGCCGCCGATCCGTGAGTTTTGTAACGGAAAAAGAATGGACCCCATAAAATGACAGCGCACACTTTACTCGAAAAAGAGACCTGCTACCATTGCGGCGACGAACGCCATACCGACGAGTACCAGATCGATGACAAGCACTTTTGCTGTCAGGGTTGCCAAACCGTTTACCAGGTTTTGGCGCAAAATCAGTTGTGCAGTTACTATAACTTTAATGCCCACCCCGGAGAAACCCGCAAGCGTAGCGACAAGCGTTTTGAATACCTGAGCGAGCCAACCATCATTAAAGACCTGATCGATTACAGAGATGAGCAGATCACCGTCGTCAGCTTTTATATCCCGCATATCCATTGCAGCTCTTGCCTTTGGTTATTAGAGCAACTGAACAAGCTGAACCCGGCAGTGCACTATTGCCGGGTCGACTTTTTAAAAAAGCAACTCAGCATGCGCTTTGATCATCGTAAGCTCAGCCTACAAGGCCTGGTAGAATTGCTGTACGATATCGGGTACGAACCATTGATCAGCCTGCAGGATGTTATCA
The DNA here is from genome assembly GCF_015222005.1 of Mucilaginibacter myungsuensis. Lineage (GTDB taxonomy): Bacteria > Bacteroidota > Bacteroidia > Sphingobacteriales > Sphingobacteriaceae > Mucilaginibacter > Mucilaginibacter myungsuensis. The sequence continues at coordinate 48,910 of NZ_JADFFL010000012.1, forward strand.
AAAAAAACAATTCATCGCCTAAAGATAACCTGGTGCAAAAGATAGCCGTGGCAGGTTTTTGCTTTGGCAATGTGATGCTACTCAGCTTTCCCGAGTACTTTGGGTTGACGGCATTTGAGCAGAACTTTAAACACTTTTTCGGCTGGTTGAATGTGGCTTTTGGAGTGCCTGTAGTCGTTTACAGCGGCTGGGGTTACTTTACTTCGGCTTATCAAAACCTCCGCAATAAGGTCTTAAATATCGACTTCCCATTAGCCCTGGGGATAGCGGTCTTGTTCATCCGTACGGCAGTTGAAGTTGCCACAGGTACCGGCGCAGGTTTTGCCGATACGCTTTGTGGATTAGTTTTCTTTCTGCTAGTAGGCAAATTTGTTCAGCAAAAGACCTATCACCACATTTCCTTTGAACGGGATTACCGTTCGTTCTTCCCGGTAGCGGTGCAGGTAGTGAAGAACGGCGTGGAGAAGCCCCTGCCCTTGGCGCAATTACAGACCGGTCACCGCATGGTAGTGCGCAATAACGAGATCATCCCCGCGGACGCCATCCTGCTGAAAGGTGAAGCTATGATAGACCTGAGTTTTGTGACCGGCGAGGCAATCCCCGTACACAAAACTCTTGGCGAGGTGATCTACGCCGGCGGCAGGCAGACCGGCCAAGCGATCGAACTGGAGGTGATCAAACCCGTATCGCAAAGCTATCTTACCCAACTGTGGAATAACGAGGCCTTTACCGCCAAACAGGATAACCGCGTGCGCACCTTTAACGAGGAGGTGAGCAAACATTTTACGATCATACTGCTGGCCATCGCCATAGGCTCTTTATTATTCTGGGCTTTGGAGGACCTGCCCCGCGGCATAGCAGCCTTTACTGCCGTGCTGATCGTGGCTTGCCCTTGCGCGTTGGCATTGAGTACGCCTTTCACCATGTCGGCGGCTTTGAGTGTATTCGATAAAAACCTCTTTTACCTGAAGAATACCGCTGTAGTAGAGCAAATGGCCCGGATAGACACCATTGTGATGGACAAGACGGGCACGATCACCATCGGCAATAGCAGTAACATTCAGTTCAACGGAGTGCTAAGCGCGCATCAACAGCAATTGATCTGGAATACTTGTTCTAATTCCAACCATCCGTTGAGTCGCATGATATGCTCTTATCTCGGCAACCAAAAACCTTTACCTATAAGCAACTATAATGAATTGGCAGGAAAGGGTATCGAAGCGAATGTTGATGATGACCAAATGATCATTGGCAGCGCTGATATGATATTCGGTTATTCTACTAAGATCACAGGTGCTACACGTGTGCATGTATCACAAAACGGTTTGTATCTGGGCTACTTCGCCTTCCATCACCAGTATCGCGAAGGGATGGATAATATTCCAAAACTGAGCGATAACTATGATATGTACCTGCTATCGGGCGACCAGGACCACGAGGCAACCGAGTTAGTAAAGTACTTCAGGCCCGACGCTATGCATTTCGAGCAACTGCCGCAGCAAAAGATGGACCTGATCAGCGACCTGCAGCATCAACAAAAAAAAGTGATGATGCTGGGCGACGGCCTTAACGATGCGGGCGCGCTAAAACAAAGCGACCTGGGCGTAGCTGTTACCGACAACGTGAACAACTTTACCCCCGGCAGCGATGCTATTTTAGACGGACGGTCTTTCAGTAAACTACCGCAGTTTTTACGTTTTGCCAAGGATACCGTAAAGATCATCCATATCTCGTTCCTGATATCGCTTACTTATAACGTTATTGGGCTTACTTATGCCGTTACCGGGCAATTATCACCATTAACAGCAGCTGTCCTGATGCCGCTGAGCACGGCTACCATCATATCATTCACCAGTTTAGCAACGCACTTTGCGGCGCGGAAAAGGAGGTTGGCATGAGTATCATTTATTTCCTGATAGGATGCAGCGTACTGATGGCGCTGGTATTCCTTGGTGCGTTCTTTTGGGCGCAAAAAAGCGGGCAGAACGATGATCTGTATACCCCATCCATGCGCATCCTGTTAGATGATGAGGACGAACTGCCATCACGTACGGATAAAAAGTGACCTCCATCACTTGATAGCCGGATACATATCATTCTGCACCCAACGCTTCCGCAATAATTTTACCACCATAAAAGCAAACACTTTATGCAGCCCGAAAATTTTTATTACGATAACAAGATCGTCCGCAACTTTGGTATAGCTACCATCGTTTGGGGCATTATCGGCATGACGGTCGGCCTTCTGGTAGCCATCCAGATGTATGCACCCGGAGCCAACCTTCACAACCAATTTACCACCTTTGGCCGTATCCGCCCACTGCATACCAACGCGGTGATATTCGCTTTTGTGGGCAACGCCATTTTTATGGGCGTTTACTACTCGCTGCAAAGGCTATTAAAGGCCCGCATGTTTAGCGATGCGTTGAGCAAGATCCATTTTTGGGGATGGCAGCTGATCATCGTATCGGCAGTAATTACCCTTCCGCTGGGACTGACCACCTCACACGAATACGCCGAACTGGAATGGCCCATAGATATCGCCATCACCATCATTTGGGTGGTATTTGGTATCAATATGTTCGGTACTATATTTAAACGCCGCGAGCGTCACCTGTATGTAGCTATCTGGTTCTACATTGCCACTTTTGTTACCATTGCGGTGCTGCATATCGTTAACTCAGTAGAGCTGCCTGTAGGTGCTTTTAAAAGCTATATGGTTTATGCCGGCGTGCAGGATGCACTGGTACAATGGTGGTACGGCCACAACGCGGTCGCGTTCTTTTTGACAACACCTTACCTGGGCATGATGTATTACTTTTTGCCTAAGATGGCCAACCGCCCGGTGTACTCTTACAAACTGAGTATCCTGCACTTTTGGGCATTGATCTTCATTTACATCTGGGCCGGTCCGCACCATTTATTGTATACCTCTTTACCGGGTTGGGCGCAATCGTTGGGGGTTGCTTTCTCGATCATGCTTATCGCGCCAAGTTGGGGCGGTATGATCAATGGTTTGCTGACACTGCGCGGTGCCTGGGATAAAGTGCGTGATGATGTGAACCTGAAATTTATGGTGGTGGCTTTAACTGCCTATGGTATGGCCACTTTTGAGGGACCGATGTTATCCCTGAAACAGATCAACGGCATAGCACACTTTAGCGATTGGATAGTTGCGCACGTACACGTTGGCGCTTTGGGCTGGAACGGTTTCCTGACCTTCGCTATCTTGTATTGGATCATCCCTCGCATTTACAAAACCGAATTGTTCTCTAAAAAACTGGCATCGTTCCACTTTTGGGCAGGCACTTTAGGTATCATCTTTTACGCCGTGCCAATGTACTGGGCAGGTTTTACCCAAAGCCTGATGCTGAAGGAATTCAACCCCGACGGCATGCTTAAGTACCCTAACTTTTTAGAGAGCACACTTCAGATATTACCGATGCACATGATGCGTTCGGTAGGTGGTGCCATCTATCTGTTAGGTGTGATCGTGATGGGTTATAACCTGTACCGCACTATGCGCCAGGGTAGCCTGGTGGCTAATGAGGGTGCGCAAGCGATGCCTTTAGAACCGGCACATACGTTGGCTAAAGAATCTACTTTTCACCGCACGTTAGAGCGCCGCCCTATCCAATTGATGGTTTTGGCGCTGATAACCATCCTGGTAGGATCGGTGATAGAACTAATGCCGACGATGACCATATCATCTAACGTACCGACCATTGCAAGTGTGAAACCATATACTCCATTGGAGTTACAAGGCCGTGATATTTACATCCGTGAGGGTTGCTCTAACTGCCACTCACAAACTATCAGACCGTTCCGATCAGAGACCGAGCGTTATGGTGAATACAGCAAAGCGGGCGAATTTGTGTATGATCACCCTTTTCTTTGGGGATCTAAGCGTACCGGTCCGGATCTGGCAAGGATAGGCGGCAAGTACGGTAACGCCTGGCACTATAACCACATGATGGACCCACGACTAATGTCGCCGGGAAGTATCATGCCCGAGTATAGCTGGCTGTTGACCCAAAAGCTGGATACGACCACCACTATCGCCAAGATCAACGGTATGCGCAAATTGGGTGTGCCCTATGCCGCCGGTTATGAAAATATTGCCAATCAGGATCTGGATAAGCAAGCCAAAGAGATAGCCGCCAACCTGTATGCCGATAAGATCGAAGTGAAGAGCGATAAAGAGATCGTCGCCATCATAGCCTATTTGCAACGCCTGGGTACCGACATAAAAGCAAACAAAACCGCCACTAAATAACCAAAGCCATGTTTAAACAATTCACCGAAAATATTAACAGCCACCAGATATACCTGCTTACCTCCCTGGGGATATTCTTTGTCTTTTTTGTGGTGGTGGCCGTGATGCTGATACGCATCCGCAAGCAACATATCGAGCATATGCAAGGCTTGCCATTACAAGATACTATCGACCCTAAACCTTTAAACCACGCATAGCAACATGAAAAAGCTTTTATTGATACCGATGCTGGCTTTTGTGCTGCCTGCAATGGCCGAGGCCGAAGAGAAGCCTATATCCACAGGCGATCTACAAAACTATGTTGCCTATGCTGCTATCATGGGTATGCTACTGCTTTTCATCATTGCCTTATTGGTGGTGTTGAGAGCTCTCAAAGTAATGACCAAAGTAATGCTCCGTCAGCAACAAGGCTATACCCATGCTGAGATCGCAGCCGAGCTGAACCCGGAGCAACCGAAGAAAGTAAAGAACGAGCTATGGCTGAAAGCGCTATCGTTAAAGCCAATGTCGCAAGAGAAAAGTCTGCTGATCGAACACGATTACGACGGCATTCAGGAATTGGATAACCCTACCCCGGCCTGGTTCATGTGGTTGTTTTACGGCACGATAGGTTTTGGCTTAGCTTATCTGGCGGTTTACCATGTGTTTGGCGTCGGCCAACTGCAGGATGCCGAATATGTGACCGAGGTGGCTCAAGCTGATAGCGCCAAAAAAGTATATCTGGCAAGAGCTGGTGAGCAGGTAGACGAGAATACCGTAAAGTTGGTAGCCGATGCTGGTGTGATCGATGCAGGTAAAGGCATATTCACGCAACATTGCGCGGCCTGCCATGGTGCGGAAGGACAAGGAGTAGTAGGCCCTAACCTGACCGACGTCTACTGGCTGCACGGTGGCAATATCAACGATGTTTTTAAGACGATCAAGTACGGTGTAGCGGCCAAAGGCATGCCTACCTGGGAGAAACAGCTATCGCCTAAACAGATCTCGGATGTATCTAATTACATCCTCTCTTTAAAAGGTACTAACCCGCCAAACCCGAAAGCGCCACAGGGCGACGAATTGAAAGACGACACCAGTGCGGGCAGAACGGCATCAAACTAATTTACAATGAGCGCGATATTAGCAGCTGAAGGAACGGGAAAACGGAAATGGATATATCCGCTCATTCGTAAAGGTAAGTACTACAAATGGCGCTCGGCCATCAGTTATGTGTACCTGCTGTTCTTTTTTGCAGGGCCTTTTATACGCATAGGCGGCGAGCCATTATTGCTGCTCAATTTCCCCGAGCGCCACTTTGTGATCTTTGGGCAAAGCTTTTGGCCGCAGGATATCTTCTTGTTCATGCTGGCATCGCTGGTGGCATTGGTGTGCATTGTATTGTTCACGCTGGCTTTCGGACGTCTATTTTGCGGCTGGATCTGTCCGCAGACCATCTTTATGGAGATGGTGTTCCGCAAGATTGAAGAATGGATAGAGGGCGATGCCAACAAACGCAAAAAGCTGGATGCCGGGCCGTGGACGCAGGATAAGATCATCAAGAAGACCGTAAAGCATGTGATCTTTTTGGTGGTGTCCTTCCTCATCGCCCATACCTTTTTGGCTTACGTCATTGGCAGTGATAATTTGTTCAAGATCGTTACCGAGCCGCTGAGTTTGCATATCGTCGGGTTCATCAGCATCTGGGTTTTTACCATTGTATTCTATTTGGTATATAGCCAGGTGCGCGAAATAGTTTGTACGGTTATCTGCCCTTACGGGCGCTTACAAAGCGTACTCATAGACCAGGACACATTGGTTATTGCGTATAACGATGTGCGTGGTGAACCGCGAGGCAAACTATCTAAAAACGCTGACCCATTTAATTTAAAAGGCGATTGTGTGGATTGTGGCCTTTGCGTTTCTGTATGCCCTACGGGTATAGACATTCGCAAGGGTACACAGATAGAGTGTGTGAACTGCACTGCCTGTATTGACGTGTGCAACGATGTGATGGTAAAGATCAATAAGCCATTAGATCTGATCGGTTACTATTCCGAGAACATGATCCACAAAAAGGAGAAACCATCTTTCACCTTGCGAATGAAAGCTTATGCCGGGGTGATCACCATACTCACTTGCGTGTTAGGCTACTTCATCTTCAGTCGCAGCGATATGGATATGACCGTAATGCGCGGTGCTGGCATGCTGTACCAGGAGCAGCCGGGCGGCTACATCAGCAATATTTACAATGCCGAGATCATTAATAAGACCAATACTGATATGTCGGTGAACATTCGACCGGTAGACCCTGCCGTGAAGATCAGGTATATTCAATCTTCATCCCAAGTAAGTAAAGGGGCTATGGTTAAAACAGTGTTTTTCGTGATGATGCCTGCATCGCACATACACAGCACTAAAACGGATATCAAATTAAGGCTATATAACGGCGATCAGTTAAAACAAACGGTAAGTACCAGTTTTGTGGGGCCAATAAACGAATAATTATGAATTGGGGAAGAGGTATCGTAGGCGGCATGGCCGTGTTCATGGTGTTTATACTGAGTTTGTGTTTCCAGATGTTCAGAGCTCCGGCCGATGAATATGATCACCAGTATTACGAGAAAGGCTTGGGTTATGACAAGGATTACAAGCGCGAGCGGCAAGTAGTGATAGATAAAGCCCAACCGACTATTGAGCATGCCGACGGGCAACTGCTTATTCTGTTCACCGATACGGTTAATGGAAAAGCGAGGTTCATCCGTCCATCAAGCACGGCATTGGATAAAACCGTAATAATAAACAGTGGCCAAACAGCGGCCATTCCACTCGGCCATTTCAGCAAGGGCCGATGGACATTAGTGCTGGAGTGGCAAAGCCATAACAAAGATTATTTGTACCAGAAAGAGATCTACATCAAATGAGTACCGCGCAGATCGCCTTTTTTATTGGCCTTTTCGGCAGCGTGCATTGCGTGGGCATGTGCGGTCCGCTGGCCTTTGCCGTGCCGGTATCAAAGCGCGTTTGGTGGTATATTGTTAGCGATAAGATCTTATATAATCTTGGGCGGGTGATATCTTACACGCTATTAGGTTTCCTTATAGGTTTTGTTGGGCGGCAATTATGGATATCCGGTATGCAGCAAGGCGTAAGTTTGCTAAGTGGTCTGCTGATCATTTTTGCGGGGCTATCCCGAATATTCAAATTCAAGTTGTCGCGCAGCAACAGATCTATGTATGATATACTACCGATAAACAAAGCGTTAAACTATGTGCTAAAACACCGCGCGGGGCACTTGATCATCGGTATTATCAACGGTTTTTTGCCTTGCGGATTTGTTTACATCGCACTGGTGGGAGCTATTAATACCAATGCCCCAATAGCCGCAGCGGAATATATGTTTTGGTTCGGTTTGGGTACTTTTCCGTTGATGCTGATCGCTACGGTCAGTGCAGCATCATTAGGGCCGCTCGTTCGTACGCGCATCAATAAAGCCATGCCTTATCTAATGGTGTGTTTGGGGCTTTGGTTCATTGTGCGGGGATCGGGGTTGAATGTGCCTTATTTGAGTGTAGCGAAGATGGGGAATGGGGTGGTTTGTGAATAGCATTTTCGAAATCTCCGTCATCGCGAGCGCAGCGATCTCCGATCCTTAGGTCAGCCTTGCATATCCGCTCTGTTTATAGGGGATCGTCACGTCGCTGATAGAAGCGACTCACGATGAAGATGGGGCGAAAAAGTGACAACCCTCACTTTTTCAACTGCCCGCCATCATCCCCTACCCACCGCCGACCAGCCATCTTTGTAGTATCAAAACAACATCAATTATGGCAACTATAACAAGCGCCCCTGCAACATGGGCCAAACCCGAAACTCAAAAAACCGCCAACCTTTGGAATAAATTTATGGCCTTTGCCGATACGCAAAACAAGAACCGTACGCTGTGGTTCCTGGTATCTTTGGTGTCTCAGGGCGTGCTATTCCTTCCGATACCTGCTGTATTGATCTTCTACTTTGACGCGCCTGAATTGATTTTGGCCGTAACGCTCATCCTGTTCTTTTTGAACGTAGTGGCCGGGATGGGTGGCAGCAGTATACGTACTATGCTTACACTGTTTGCGACCAGTGCGATCATTAATACGCTAATGATCCTGATCTTTACGATATAACATCTAAAGCTTTTCTCCCTGATCAATAATTATTGAGAGCTGTTAGCGTGTGTCCGCTAACAGTTTTTTTGCTTTATTAGCATCACTATTTTAACGTGGGCAAAACCATTCCATAACATTTATGTAATGATATCGTTAGATTTACGATACCAAAACACTTCTTCTTGAGAAAGATATTAACCGCCGCCGTCTTTTGCTTTTCATTTCAGTTCGCCAACGCGCAGGTTACCGATACCCCAAAGGTAAATGTAGTAGATACTTTAAGAAAAGACCTATTCACCGCACCTGACACCGTTCCGCACCTACGCAGCAGATTAGCATCCATGATAGCTCCGACAATTTTCATGGCTTATGGAGCTGGTTCTTTCTACATCAAACCTTTGCAGCGGGTGGATAAATGGATGTATCAGGAATCTCAGGAGCGGCAATTGGTGCCATCGAGCAGGATAGAGAACGTTGTGCAGTATGCCCCAATGGTGCTTACCTACGGCTTAAATTTGGCGGGCGTGCATGGCAAACACACTTTTGTAGATCGGACGTTGATATTGGTACTTGCGCAAGGTTTTACGCAAGGCGTGACCTCTTTTGCCAAACATCGCACTTACCGCGAACGCCCCGACGGCCGCGATAACCTTTCTTTCCCTTCAGGCCATACCAGCAACGCCTTTGCCGGCGCCGAGTTTATGGCGCAGGAGTTGGGCGATGTATCGCCCTGGTACACCGTGTTAGGTTACAGCTGCGCCACCTTTACGGCCATGAGCCGCATTACACACCGCGACCATTGGTTCAGCGATGTGATCGCGGGTGCCGGGGTCGGCATCTTTTGTACCAAGGGTGCTTACCTGCTTTATCCTTACCTGCGCAACGCGCTAACTAAAAAAGAAAAGACGAGCGATAAAATGGGGTTTATCCCGGCTGAAATAAAAGAAAGGCCGATCAAGAACAAAGTCCTTTTACCGACCTACCAAAGCGGGACATTTGGGTTGGCTTTTGTGGCGCAGTTGTAGACACTACACCGCCATGCTAAATAATTGCGTAGACGGCCTGTCCGCCCAAAGCCTCGCGTCCAGTGCCATGCATATATTCCTAAGGAAGTGTTGACCCAACTCAGTCACCTGTAACCCGTGGGAATTTAATTCTACCAGACCATCTTGCTCCAATGCTTCTAAACGTTCAATGCCGTCGAACATCGCTTCTGATGGTTCGGTATGGTGGTTCCAACCGGTCTTGTTACGGCACATGATATTGAGGATATGTTTGCGGATGATCAGGTCGTCCGTCGTTAAAACGTGCCCTTTAAATACAGGCAACTCACCGGCGTTGATCATCTGCAGGTATTCTTCTACGGTCTTAACGTTCTGCGCAAAGCCGTACCAAGCATCGCCGATCGACGATACCCCAAGGCCGATCAGTAATTGTGTATGCTGATGCGTGTAGCCCATAAAGTTGCGGTGCAAGGTGCCGTTCTGCTGTGCCACCAATAGTTTATCGCCGGGCATGGCGAAGTGATCCATCCCGATCTCTTCATAACCAAAACTGCGCAACAGACTGCGTCCTATCTCGTGCAGTTTGCTTTTCAAATGTGGTTCAGGCAGGTCAAGTTCGGTAAATTTACGCTGACCGGGTTTTATCCAGGGTACATGGGCATAACTGTAAAAAGCTATGCGATCGGGTTTTAGTCCGGCAACAAATTTCATGGTATTGATCAGGCCATCCATAGTTTGCAGTGGCAGGCCGTAGATCAGGTCGTAATTGATGGAGGTGTAGCCGACCAACCGTGCTTTTAGCGTAATATCCAACACCTGCTCAAAACTTTGCTGGCGGTTTATGATATGCTGCACCTTCGGGTCAAAATCCTGTATACCTAAGCTGAGGCGTTTAAATCCAAGGTTATATAAGGTTTGCAAATGTTCGGCCGTGGTATTGGCAGGATGCGCTTCAAAACTGAACTCCGCATCCGGATGAACGATGACATCCGCCAATAAGCCCTGTATCAGCATCTGCAGATTTTCGGCTTTAAAAAAAGTCGGTGTACCACCACCTAAATGTATCTCTCGGATGTTCGGTTTCCGCCCTAAGATCTTGCGGTACGTCCCCCACTCTTTCAGCACAGCCTCAATGTAAGGTATCTCTACGCCATGGTTCTTGGTGATGCGGGTATTGCAACCACAATAGGTGCAAAGGCTCTCGCAAAAGGGCAAGTGAACATACAGACTGACGCCTTCCTCATTATTGCTCTCGTTGAATGAGCGGGCGGTCAGCATTTCCCATTTATCGCGACTGAAAGTCGACTGATCCCAGTACGGCATAGTGGGGTAACTGGTATAGCGCGGCGCGGCCACGTTATATTTTTGTGCAAGATGCGGATGGCGATACATAGCTTACAAAGTTTGGTTGTCGACTTTAACGGGGACAGCGGCACGACAAGCATTGGCGCAGGCGCAGGTATCGCCCACACATTTCTTTTGCTGATACATGTCCAGATTGCGGATGGTCTGATCAGCCATGGCTTGCGGTTCGGTGCTGAGCACGTTGGCTAATTTGATACCGTAGCGACCTGCAGCGGGTCTGTCGAGGTGATCGGTATCTATCGACTGTGTAACGATAAATCGCACATTCAGCAAAGCTAATTGCTCTATCACCTGTGCCGAAACATCGTCGGCGTTGGATACGATGACCGCATCCTTACCCGAGGCATAGGCCACCGTCTCCACACTCAGTGGATTGGCTATGATGGTGATATCGTGTTTTTTTTGATTGGCTTTGGCCAGATACTCCTTCTCTGACGGCTTTATGCTATAAGCGACAACTTTCATCCGATGCGATCTTTATGAGCTACAAAAATATCGGACAGTAGACAAGCGCGGCGTGAGGGTGGTCAGCAGAGAAAGTGATCTTGGTCAGTTTTTCATTTTGGCCAAGCGGATCAGGTCCAGGATGGTGATCGTGCTTCCTTTTTTATCGATCAGGTGTTCATCTTTAAAATCGGTCAGCGTACGGCTCACGGTCTCGGTAGCCATGCCGGCCATAGCGGCCAGATCCTCGCGAGTAGCTTTAAAATTACCGGCCTCATCGTATTGGCGGTGTAATTTTAGCAAAGCCTCGGCCATGCGTTTGCGGACGGAGTTATAGGCCAACTGTAGCAGCTGATCTTCCTTTTCGCGGATATCGTTAGCCAGAAGTTTGATAAATTCACGGGCAACTTCGGGGTGCGCATTTAGCAATAGATCTAACTGATCTTTGGGGATCATCACCAGCTGACTATCCTCTAAAGCGGTAGCTGTGTCCGAATAGACCTCGTTAGATAACATGGCCTGCACACCTAAGTACTGATCGGCATTATAGATCCCGGTCATTAACTCACGTCCATCCTCGGCCAATTTGATGGTCTTTATCCGGCCTGACATCACCACGTACAAGCCATTGCCTTTGTCGCCCTCGTAATACACCACCTGATTCTTTTTGAACTGACGGCTTTTACGCTCGCCGATGATCTTTTTAAGTTCAGCCAGGCCTGAATTTTTGGATATCAGCGAACTAAGGCGGTCTAAAGAATTGCTGTAATAGCTTTGCTGTTGCTCCTTCTTTTTCAAGCGGGTCTCTATGGCGTTCAGTAATTCCATATCGTCGAACGGCTTGGTCAGGTAATCATCTGCGCCCATTTCCATGCCTTTGCGCAGGTCTAAACGTTCGGCTTTGGCGGTAAGGAAGATGAAGGGTATCGATGCGGTTTCGGGATTTTTATGCAGCAGATACAACACGCCGTAGCCATCCAACTCGGGCATCATGATATCGCACAGGATCACATCAGGCAGGTTCTTTTGGGCAAGTTCCACGCCGGTTTTGCCGTTATTGGCTTCAAAAACTTCGTAATTGGCTAAGCCTAATATCTCAACGATATTTTCGCGGATATCGTTATTATCTTCAATGATCAGTACTTTTTTGCTCATGACAGCGGGATCGAAATGGTAAATATGGTTCCGTGGTTGACGTCGCTTTTAAAATCAATGCGCCCACTCATCAGGCTCGCGTATCGGGCTACAATGTTAAGTCCGAGGCCTGTGCCCGGGATATTACCGGTATTGTGCGCGCGGAAGAATGCCTCAAATAAATGCTTCTGATCCGTCTCAGGTATGCCGATACCGTTATCCTGAACGGTGATCGTACACATCCCCTTGCTCACCTCGGTATTAAACTGGATAAAAGTATTCTCGCCCGAATATTTGATGGCGTTACCTACCAGATTGATCACGCAATTCTTTAACAGATTAGGATCTAACCGCACCATGCTTTCGGTGCCGGTATGCTGATAAATGATGTTTTGGTCTTGTTTAGCGATAAGTTGCATCTCCTCGGTGATCTCTTCGGACAGCTTTACCAGATCAAATTGTTGGAACGACGCCTCTACCTTACCTGCCTCCAGTTTCTCTAAAGACAAGAAATCATTTAGGATGCCCGTCAGGTTGGCTACCGAGTTTTTGATCTTAGCTACGTGCTTGGTAATATTCGGGTTGTCAAATGGTGCAGCATATTTATCGATCAGCGAAGCTGACAATTGCACAGCACTCAATGGTGTGCGGAACTCGTGCGATGCCATCGATACAAAGCGGCTCTTTAATAGACCCAACTCTTTTTCTTTCTCTAACGACTGACTTACCTCTTCTTTAGCCGAGCGCAATTCATCAACCATGTGTTTCAGCGAAATTGTCCGCTGCTCTACCAGTTCTTCTAACTGACTCGCATATTCTTTTAGTGTTTCCTCAGCTTGCTTCTCGCGGCTGAGATCATGGATGAAACCGGTATAGATCTTACGTCCGGAATATTGCACTTCGCTAACTCCCAAGCGAAAAGGAAATTTGGTGCCATCTTTTTTTAGTCCCATCACTTCCCGGCCAATACCGATGATATGTGCGTGACCTGTCTTTTGGTAACGACCGATATATTCATCATGATGCCCCCTATCCGGTTGCGGCATCAGCATAGATATATTATTGCCGATCACCTCCTCGGGCTCGTACTGGAACAATTTACAAGCGGCTGGATTGATGGATTCCACACGAGCGCGCTCATCAATAGTGATAATTCCGTCGATAGCGTTGGCGATGATGGCTTTCAGTAACAGGGCGTTCTCCATAAAATTATGATCCTTATCACAAATATGAATATTGCCGCCGAGACTAAAAGTAATTTCCTTCAGCTAAAAAAGTAACGATGGTCATATTTTGAGACACTACACCGACCTTGCAATATCGCCACCATCCACATCCAGCCTGCGCTTAGGCAAACTTTGTGGGTAATTATCTTTAAGGTACGCAACCATATTTTCGCGCACGTAACAACGCAGGTCGAATGCCTGAGATGAGTTACGCGCACTCATTAGGCAGCGTATCTCTATAACGGTCTCCTTAGTGTCGGTCACTTGTAGTACGCCTACCCGCTTGTCCCAAAGCGGAGACGCATTCAGCAGGCGCATTAGCTCCTCGCGCATTTTATCTGCCGGCGCGGTGTGGTCAACATATAAAAATACAGTTCCCAATATCTCCGATGTGGTGCGGGTCCAGTTCTGGAAAGGTTTTTCGATAAAATAATTGATAGGTAAGATCAGGCGGCGCTGATCCCAGATGTTGAGCACTACGTAGGTCAACGTGATATCCTCTACCCTGCCCCATTCACCTTCCACCACCAACACGTCATCTATCCTAATGGGTTGTGTGAACGCGATCTGGAAACCGGCCAGCAGATTCCCCAGCGACTTTTGTGCCGCGAAACCGATGATCACACCGCCTATGCCCACGCCCGTCAGCAAACCTGTACCCAGTTTCCTTACACTCTCAAAGCTTAATAAGATAATAGATACAGCGATCAAAATGATCATCACTATCGTCAGCCTTCGGATGAATTGTAATTGCGTACGGACCTTGCGCTCTTTTAAATTATCATCCTTATTAAGGTCATATTTGTGGTAGACATAATCCTCCAATATTTTGATACTGCTGATGAGTACGCTGGTAAACGATATCACCAATAAGATCCCCAACACGCGTTCTATCTTGGTCTCGTAAACATCTTTCAGCGTCAGGAAAGGAAGCACAAGCGATAGTGTTAGCAAGGGTACAAAATGGTTGAAAGGTCGGTTAAGATGGCATACGATAGACCGGATCACCGAATAGTCGGTTTGCCTTTTGTAGTGGCGCAGCAAGCGGGCAATGATCATTTTGCCAATGAAGCCTAATATCAGTACCAAACCGATCACCGCTGTGTTCCAGGCCCAGGCAGGCATCCGTGTCGACCAACTCTCTATCAGTTCGTTCATCTTTAAGTTCTTTTTTTGCTGATCAAAACCACCTGTTTAACCGCTATGTAAATAAATTGTTGTGTCTTATCAAACCCATCCTTATCTATACAAGTATCAATTTACGTATGAACATCAACAATTTATCTCTTTAAATGGGATCATTCTAAATTAAATCTTTCAATGTAGCTTAACATGGCGTTCAAATTTGGGAAACATTGCGGCTTTAGTTTTGCAAGAAATAGGAACGATACCCATGAACAAACATTTATCAACCAAAAGAACTTTAGCGACCGCTGTAGTCCTTTTTGTGGCATCGGCAGTAGCTATCACTGCTTGTAAAAAGAACAAGACCGAGGACACCCCGGTAACCCCTGCCCCGGTAGCGCAATTGCAGAACTTTTCAGTTAACCCATCGCTTCTGAAAGCAATGCCTGGTTTCGAAACATTGGCGATCACTACGCTGATCAGCTCTGACGATGTGTTGGCAGGTTCGCCAAACTTCGTATTCGGCGCACAGCCTGATGGTGCCGGTATCATTAAAGATCCTGCAAGCGACGGCTTTATCATGATCAATAACCACGAAATATTGCAATCAGTATCACGCGTATATCTGGACAAGAACTTTAAACCTACCAAAGGCGAGTACATTGTTGACTCGGACGGCGGCATGACCCGTTTGTGCTCGGCCACTATGGCTACGCCGGAAGAGCATGGTTTTGCTAAGCCGGTGTTCCTGACCGCAGGCGAAAGTGGTGTAGAATCAATGATCCACGCTATTGATCCATTGGCAACTGCCGATAAAAAGAACAATCAACGTACTGTTGCTGCCCTGGGTCGCTGGAGCGCAGAGAACGCTGTACCACTGCCAAAAGGCAGCTACCCGGGAAAAAGCGTTATACTGATCGGCGAGGACGAGAGCGATGGCCAGTTAGCCATGTACGTATCTAATACCCAAGGCGACCTGCAAAATGGCAAACTGTACGTAATGAAACGTACCAACAACGACCCTGTTGAGACCAGCATGAGCAAAGGCACATCTTACGATGTGGAATTTGTGGAACTGGATAATGTAAAAACCAGCACCGGTGCGCAATTACAACAACAAACCGTTGACAAAAAAGCCCTAATGCTTGCCCGTGTAGAGGATATAGACTACCGCAAAGGCAGCGCTGCGAACGGTCGCGAGGTTTATTTTACAGCTACCGGCGTTAGCCAGGCTGATAAGGTTACGCCGGTAAGCGGCAAAACCATGTGGGGCCGCGTTTACAAATTAGTTTTGGATGCTAACGACCCTTTAAAAGGTAAATTAGAAGTTGCAGTTGACGGCAACGACAACCCGGGTAACAGCATTGTAAACCCGGATAACTTGTGCGTAACCGAGAACTTTGTTTACATTCAGGAGGATGGTGACTCTTTCTACACCAACAACAAGCACGACGGCACCATTTGGCAATTCGGCATGGCTGATAAGTCGTTAAAAGCGATGTTGCAAATGAACCACCGCCGTACAGAGACCGCGTTCAACACAAAGTATAACGTAACCAACGACCAACGTTTAAGCACCTGGGAGTATGGCGCGATGTACGATATATCGAACCTGACCGGTATCCCTAACACTTTTGTGGTTAACCTGCACCCACACACGTGGACCGATGCTAAATACCGTAACATTGACGGTGGCACCACCCGTTTGACCAACAATAGCGAAGGTGGCCAGGTTGTCATTGTTCGCGGTGTAGCTAAATAATATTCACTTACCGTTTTATTCATCCCGGTGCGCGATCGCGCACCGGGATATTTTTGTTTAAAAACACTCCCCAAGCTATGCTTGCTAAGAACCGGCTATTTGCCATTATAACTGCATTTGTGCTGATCACTTTTTGCTTTTACTGCAAAAACGATAAGACCGATGCATCCGTCAATATCAAAAAGAATTTTGATCAGGAACTGATCCGATTACAGTCCATCGTCGACCAAAAATTATTTACCGCTGT
The DNA here is from genome assembly GCF_015222005.1 of Mucilaginibacter myungsuensis. Taxonomy (GTDB): domain Bacteria; phylum Bacteroidota; class Bacteroidia; order Sphingobacteriales; family Sphingobacteriaceae; genus Mucilaginibacter; species Mucilaginibacter myungsuensis. Next base: position 65,620 of record NZ_JADFFL010000012.1, read on the forward strand.
ACAAAAAGGTGATCAGGGGCAGATCAAGTCGGCCTTCTTAGATGCCCGCCGTCAGTATAAAACGATCGAATACTATATCGAATACTATTTCCCAAGCACCGCGGTAATGCTGAACGGCGCCCCCGTTGATGAAATAGAATTAGGCGAGAATCTCGTCGAAAACCCTACCGGTTTCCAGGTGATGGAAGCGATCATTTATGGCGATGAGCTTGCCGCGCAAAAAGATGACCTGCTGAACGAGGTAAAAAAGATGCAGCTGAACCTGAAACGCGTAGCCCGCTTCAACGAGCAATACCAGATCACTGACGCGCAACTGTTCGACGCGATCAGATTAGAGATGTTCCGCATAACCGGATTGGGAATCACCGGATTTGATACCCCGGATGCTCTGCAGTCGCTACCCGAGGCCGCTTCGGCTTTGGAAGGAATAGGTTACGTGTTGTCGAATTATGGAGACATGGAGCAGGATAAAGAAGTTAAGGCTGCTATAACTTATCTGAACGAGCACCTCAACTATGATAAATTTGACCGACTGACATTTATCACCGAATATCTTGATCCGTTAAGTAAGCGCATTGCTGAGGTTCGCAACAAGCTAAAGATCCCTGCCACTGCCAGCGGTTCGGCATTGCATGATGATGCTGTTACACTATTCCAACCCAATGCCTTTAACCCCGACCGCTTTGTTGGCAACGCTACCGAATTTATAAGCGATGATAAGATCGCTTTAGGCAAAACTTTATTCAGCGACGCGATCCTATCCAACAACGGCGACCGTAGTTGTATGACCTGCCACAACCCCGTATTGGCCTTTACCGACGGCCTGACCAAAGGTGCAGCCATCGGCAAAAACAAAACTTTGTTGCGCAACACCCCTACCCTAACCTATGCGGGCTTACAACGCGCTTTTTTTTATGACCTGAAAGCCGGAAGTTTAGAGGACCAGGCTTTAGACGTGGTACATCATAGAGACGAAATGAATGGCTCTTTAGAGTTGGCCTCCAAGCGCATCAACACCGATAAGCGGTACCGTTCGTTATTTAAAAAAGCATATAAAGATAGCATAGGCAAAGCCGATGCCTGGAAGATACAGCACGCGCTGGCCGCTTACATCCGCTCCTTAACGTTATTTAACTCGCGCCTGGATCAGTATATGCGTGGCGATAGAGGCAAATTGAACAATGAAGAAAAACTGGGCTTCAACCTGTTTATGGGTAAGGCCAAATGCGGTGCCTGCCATTTTGCACCGGTGTTTAACGGAACGGCACCTGCTTTATTCAACAAAAGCGAGGCCGAAGTGCTGGGCGTTCCGGCCACGTCAGACACACTGAATGCCACTTTAGATGCCGATCTTGGGCGTTACGCGCTGTCGCCTTACCCGCAGTACAAGCATGCTTTTAAGATACCGACACTACGGAACATCAGCAAAACGGCGCCCTATATGCATAATGGTGTTTTTCGCACATTGGAAGAAGTGGTTGAATTTTACAACCGGGGCGGTGGCATTGGACTGGGTATCGACGTAGCGAACCAGACCCTATCGCCCGATCCGCTTAAGCTTACCAAGGCCGAAATGAAGGCTATAGTGGCCTTCTTGAAAACTTTGGATGATCAATAAATAGCAACCGGCAGGTTACTCAAATTGCAGTTCCAACTCGTCATTACCAGCGTCTACAATACGGAAAATACGTTTTTCGGCATGACGGTCGCTGTCTGATGATTCGAGGCGAACGATGTCATGGTCGTGAAATTGGTTAGTATTAGGCACCATAATGGCGGTAAGCGTGGCCGGATCGCCGGGTACTGTTAGCGTTTTCATATCGTTTCGTTTTCTTTCTAAAACAGGTGCGGTGTGAATAAGTTTAACTTACTTTTTAGAAAAATGAACGGAAATGACTAACGCTTTCTGATTTTTTTACTTATATTTGCAGGACTACGACGGCTCAGTCCGTCTATTGTGATAAGGTTTAGGTTGAAAGTCCCCGGCGGCGAGCGCTTAGGGGACTTTTTTTGTACATATGAACCTCACACACTATTTAATCCCACATCGTCCCCGCCAAACCCAATATCAAAGACATCCACATACCGATCAGGTATCCAAGCACGCTTAGCACATAAAACATTTTTCCTACCCAACCTTCTATCTTCCGTAACGGCTCGGTAACGTCATAGCACAAACCTACGATCGCTCCTAAAAACGGGGTCAGTAATAAGGGTTTAATGCGCCAATACGGTCCCCATTGCGGATCGCCTGCTCCTGCACCGATCACAAAAACGCTGATGGCGACCAATCCAATGCCTGCGCCAAACAGTATCCTGTTGCGTAATTGACCTGTAAAATTAGGTTTGTTTGTTAGTTGTTCTGTTGTTGTCATATAGTTATAAATTAAAAGCACTTTGAATTACAAAGTTATTTGTAAAAACAACAACTCCAAATATTTTCGAGAAAATTATTCCTGTTGATGACTATCCGCCCAAACTAAAAAGTCGCGATGCACTTTTCGTACATCGCGACTTTTTGATCGTTATATATGTAAATTTATTCGTTACAGCACCCACTCCGGCCGCTCGTAATGGCAGGTGTACCCGTACGGATTTTTTTGCAGGTAATCCTGATGGTCTTCTTCGGCATTCCAAAAATCTCCGGCAGGTTCAACGGCGGTCACCACTTTGCCCGGCCATTTGCCCGATGCGTCAACATCGGCAATAACCTGCTTGGCCACATTGCGCTGCTCGTCGCTCAGGTAATAAATAGCCGAACGATATGATGTACCGATATCATTCCCTTGGCGGTTAAGTGTGGTGGGGTTATGTATCTGGAAAAAATATTCCAGCAATTTACGGTACGATATCACCGAAGGATCAAAATCTATCTCTATGCCCTCGGCATGAGTACCATGGTTACGGTAGGTAGCATTAGGCACATCGCCGCCGGTATAACCAACAACGGTATTTATAACGCCGGGTTGCTGGCGGAACAATTCTTCCACGCCCCAAAAACAGCCTCCGGCCAGTATCGCTTTTTCAGTATCCATAAAAATGTATTTTAAAAATATATTCAACTATCATACCACCGACCATTTGTCAGCTTATCCGGCAAGTATCAATAGCCTCGACCCATTCATCCTGACCGCACCTGCTACACTTACCGCCAATATGGCGTTCCTCTACATTTGCGCAACAAGTACAAGCATACTGCCCTTTTTTACTGATCGTCTTAGAACGCTCGCCGTAAGGTTTCGGCAGCACCGGCAAACCCGGTCTTACATCATCGTCCGAATAATAATAGAAACTCACCTGTCCATTGGTTTCCAGCACGGCTATGCGGATCTGCCCAACATGCTCGATACTCTTGGCGCGCATCTCGGCAAAAAATTCGTCCTTAGCAAATGTGTTATCATGCTCTTCTTCCATAGTGAACATGCCATCCTCGATAATGTACAGCGGGTCGCCTTCAAGCACGCTTTCAAACTTTTCGCTTTTGGCGGCCATGTAAGTGATCAGCCGGTAGATCCCAAGTATGATCGCAAATACCAATAAAGACGGCAATATCGCCGTGTCCTTATTGAACATCGGGTCGCCGGCTGCCGAACCTAAGGCTATAATGATGGCTACCTCAAATATCGTCAATTGCCTTACACCTTTTTTACCTGACATTCGGAGCAATAACAATACGAACCCGAACATCAGTACTGTACGCAACAGTATCTCTAACGCGTACATTGGGTCAAGGTCGTTTATAAAAATGGTATGCCAATCAAATTTCATATTGCGCAGCTGTGTATGGGACAGTTCCACAACAAGCTTATGTGGCAAATTGTTAGTTACAACAATGATCATTTTTCAGGAGAGGCACATCCATCCTAACCCGATATGTTAAAGCATGTTAAATAGTTTTGGCCTAAGCTATTAGCATTTAATTTAGCCGGCGCATCAGCAAAACCTGCCATCATGAAAATATTATCCACCATCAGTAACGTAGCCTGCCTTATCTTGCTTTCAGCCGCCTTGTTCACCTCGTGTAAACAAACGTCGGACACTAAGACAACCAATACCGTAAAAGATAGCACCAACTTTAAACTATACTCCAAAAATGTGCAGGATAGTTTCTTCATCTCGGTGCAGTTACCCTTAGCATATCCAGAGCAACCTAAAAAGAAATACCCGGTGGTAGTGCTTACCGATGCCAATTTCTATTACCCTATGCTTGCCCCGGTACTTCAACAGTACGAACAAGGTGGCCTGCTGCCGCCAATGATCTTGGTGGGAATAGGCTACAAGTCATTTCAGGCGATGGACTCACTTCGCCAGCGCGACTATCTGTATCCGAAAGCCATCCCATCCGATGAAATGAAAGCACCCGGCGGCGGTCAAAATTTTTACCGCTTTATTACCGGCGAACTGCTGCCGTATATCAATAAGAATTATCCTACCATGAGCACCGAACGGACCTTACTCGGTCATTCCTTTGGCGGATATTTTACGCTGTATAGCCTGCTGGAGCAATTGAATACCAAACGCGCCGACTTCAGTGGTTTCGTTGCCGCCAGTCCGTCGCTATGGTATAATAACTTCTATCTGTCCCGCATCCCAGAGCAACTGAAAACATCAGCAGTCACAGATACATTGAGCCTCCACCTCACGGTTGGCCAATTAGAAGACCCAAAATGGTCGGTCGCTCCGGTGAATGATCTGTCGTCAATGCTGAAAACCGACAAACGTTTAAAATTCAGTTCGACTATTTATACCGACCTCGACCACATGGATGTCGGTTTGATATCCTACATCCGCGGATTGCAAAAGATCTATAACAAATAACACCTAAAGCATATCACTAATTTCAGATCCCCAAGATCAGCAGTAAACAACAAAGCCGCCTTGCAAATTGGTACAAGGCGGCATTTTTTTATTATTTCTTTATAATGATATTGATCTGTCCGCCCGGAATCATCAGGCATTTAAAGCTTCACCACCTCACCCGTTTTTACCGACTCATCACAAGCAAAAGCGATTCGGAGACTATTGATCGCGTCTTCGGTAGGGTCCGTCAGATCCAGGTCCTCGTGAATAGCTTTAAGGAAGAAACGCTGTTCACGGTTGCAAAGCTCCTGGTGGTCGGGTTCATCTTGCAGGTTGATAAACTCGTCTTGTTTAGCGAATTCATCTTTGCCATCCAAAGCGGCATGGTGTATTTTGATCGATTCGGTCTGTGTATGCAGGTCAACAGAATCGGACATGCCGGCTTGCGATGCTTCTTTAGCTACGATCGATACAGCCCCTTTCGGACCAAATACGTCCTTGATAAAGAACGCCGTCTCGCTCACCATCGGCCCCCAACCGGCCTCGTACCAACCGATAGAGCCATCCTCAAAACGGATCTGTAGCTGACCGTAATTATAATTCCAATCCGGGATATCGTCGGTCAGGCGCGCGCCGATGGCGGTTACCTGAGTGGGTTTAGAACGTGTCATTTGGCACATCACATCAATGTAATGCACGGCACAATCTACAATGGGGCTGAGGCTTTTCATCAGGTTGCGGTGAACCGTCCACATATTGCCATGGCTTTGCTGGTTCAGGTTCATACGCATTACCAGGGGTTTACCTACGGTCTGCGCCAGTTCGATGAATTTCTCCCATGACGGATGGTACCTCAGGATATACCCTACCACCAACTTTTTACCGGCCTTCTCAGCTGCTTCCGCTACCCGGACGGCTCCCTCAACCGTATCGGCCAAAGGTTTTTCGATGAATACGTGCGCACCTTTTTCAAAAGCGGCGATGGCAAATGCCTCGTGCGTATCAGGGTAAGTGGATATACAAACCGCATCGGGGTTTGTAGCCTCCAAAGCTTCGTAATAATCGCTATACAGCGCATAACCGCCGCCCAATTTCTCGTTCAGTACTACTTTACTGTTACCCGTAGTTACGATACCACAGATCTCGAACCCATCCATATTGTGGTAGGCAGTCGCGTGCGATGCACCCATATTGCCGGCACCTACTACCAGTACTTTTATTTTCTTTTCAGACATATTTTTAGTGATCGGTGACTGGTGACCGGTGATCAGTAACCGTTGTTTGTCAACTGGTCACTGGTCACCGATCACTATTTTTCCTTGGTTCTTGATTCTTGACTCTTATTTCTTCCCCGCCAGATCTTTGATCCTGATATTCTTAAATTTCACTACCGAGCCATGGCCTAAAAAGCCGATGTGGCCGCTGTCGCGTTTAAGGCCGGGGTGGTCTTTGCCATCGGCAGCACCTTTGGCGCGGGCCTCGGTGATATCGGCATCCAGGATCACTTTGCCGTTGAGCGTTACTTTGATCTTCGGTCCGCGCACTTCAACCTCCTGGTAATTCCATTTGCCGGTAGGTTTTAAAAAGCCGCGTTTGGCGGGGATAGTACCGTAGATAGAGCCATGATATTGATACACATGCAGATCCTTATACATCGGGGCTTCGTTATCCAATATCTGTAATTCCATGCCGGTGTAGGCCGCATCGCCCTCCAACGGTGCGCGGATACCCAAGCCATTATTAGCGCCCGGTGTCAATTGGAACTCAAATCGGAAAATAAAATCGCTGTACTCATCTTTAGTGTACAGGTTACCGCCCGAACCTTTGCCGGGTTTAGGGTGGATGGCCAGTGTGCCGCTGTCCAAAGTATAGTCGACCATGTTGCCCGTCCAGTTGAACATATTCGTTCCGTCGAACAATACTTTGTAGCCTTCCTTCACCTCTTTCTTGCTCAACTCAAATGGTTTTTCAGACGGTATCTCGCGAATATAAATATCGCGATAAGCCACCGGCGATCCGTGGGCCTGCAGTTCTATTTGTTCTTCGGCAAAGATCGGGATCTTGCGATTCCAGTAGTTCTCCAGGATCACATTGTCGGTCACCAGTTCACCATTCAGGTAAACGGTCACACGGTCGCCTGTCATTAGTATGCGGAAAGTGTTCCACTCATCCAATTTATTATCAGCTACTTTTAGCGGCTTGCTTGGCTGCACCTGATTGTTATACAAACCACCCGAGCCAACCTGCGCGCCTACATTGGTACGGGCAAGATCCCACATTTGCACCTGCGGCGAACCACGCAGATAGATGCCTGCATCACCCTCCCCTTTCTTATCGTCGATGATCTTCCAATCAACAAACACCTCTACATCGCGGTACTTTTTCACGGTAGCCAGGTTATTACCTTTCGACATAAAGTGCAGCTCGCCATTCATCACCTTCCAGCTTTCTTTGGCTTCTGCATCCGCTTTGGCTTGCGCGTCGGCTAAGGTTTTGGCATCCATAGCGGCACGTTTGATCGGGTCGGCAACCAGGCCTTTCCACCCGGTCAGGTCAGTCCCGTTAAATACCTGTACCAGGCCTTCGCCACCTTTCATATCGGCCAGATATTTTTCGGCTATCTCTTTTTGTTTAGCATCTGCGTTAGCCATCGGCAGGGCCTTGCTGAATAAACCTTTAATGAGGTCACCGCTGTAATTACCTGCCAAAACCGACGCTACCACCGCGTTAGCGGCATTAGCTTTCAGATCGGCGTCGTCCAGATATTTACCTGCAAAGATGAGCGTGTTGAAGCACGGCGCTTTGATCATTTCTTTCATGATCTGCTGTTTTTGCTCGGCCGATCTGGCCAACGCAAACCCTTCACGCAGTTTTAAAAACTTATTCTCGGGAGTGGTTTTATCTTGCTTAATAGCTTGAAGATATTTTTCGATAGCCAGCTGGTTTACCGCAGCATCGTTTGATCTCGCCAACGTTAACAACCCTTGCTTGGGATCATTACCCGGACCGGTGTACAAGAATACCAATGCATCCTGAACAGCAGCCCGCTCTTCTTCTTTACCCTCTTTAAGCAAAGTGAACAATTGCTTGGCATTGTCTTTGGTAGCGATGTGACCAAGCACACCGTAGGCCGCCGCTTTGGTACGTTTATTCGGGCTGTTCAATAACGACCAAACAACAGGCCATTGCGCGTTGTCCTTACGCGAGTCGATGATATCGATCAGCGCTACCTGCATCCTTTCCGGAGCGGTCGGCAGCACTTTGCCAATGCGCTGGTTGATGCCATCGCCCTTCATGTGGGTGATCCCGGCGGCCAGCATATCTACATCGTCAGCCGTGCCGGTAGCCATCATTTTAAAGAACTCGTCGAGCACCTGGTCGTTACCGATATCGACAGCCGCATTAATAGCCGCTTGTTTCACCGCATCGTTCTTGCTTTTAGCCAAGCCGAGTATCGTGGGCAGCGTACTCTTTTGCCCGGACTGACCTAACATGAACAGGATATCTACCTTAGCTTCATCGCTTACGGTCGATAGCTTTTTTACCCATGCGCCAACGTTTGCAGCCGTGACGTAAGGCAAGGCGTAGCGCAAAGCGGCCGCGCGATAGACCGGATCTGCATCACCGGCGGCAGTTAACAAGATCGGCTGACTACCTTTGGTAGCATCCACCGACAATTTTAAGGCGGACGCACGGGCTCCTACCACGGCTTTACCTTTAGTAGACAGATCGGCTGATATTTTTTGTGCGATAGCTTTGTGACCCTTTTTAAGGACTGTTTCGGCATAACGCACGTACATGGCCATGGCGTTGGTCGGCTCGTATTTGTAGCCGGCTTTTGAGGCGGCGGACGACAATACGGTTTGTGATGATGGATCAGCAATGTTAGCTAAAGCATATAAAGCCGACTTTGCTTCTTCGGTATTCCCGCTCGCGGCTATTTTATTTAGTGCTGATACCGCAGGCTGATATTTTGCGTCGCCTAAAGCATCTATGATCAGTTGTTTGGGTTTTCCGGTAGCGGTCGGCAAGGCACTTAGTAATGCCTTGTTAGATGACGCGGTATTGATCTTCACTAAAGCACGAGTAGCCGCATCAACAAGGTCAGCATCAGTTAGATAACCTTGTAAAGCAGGTACAGCCTCATCGGTCCCGACAATATCGAACTGACTGATGATGAATTGCTTATTCTGTTTATCGCTAAGCTTTTGGAGAGCTTTGATGTAAGCCCCTACCGCCAACTCGCGGGCAGCCTCGTTACCGGGCTTGGTGGCATATGCCGAAAAACCGCCTACGGTATATTCTATTTCAGCTTTTTTAACCTTTCGGGGGTCATTTAAAGCACTAATGAGCATCACATAACCATCTTTGCTCATAGTGGCCACTTTAGCCATACTATTATTAAATGTTACAGCATTTTTTGCCGGCAATTGCGTTAACAAGGAGATGATCGCATGTTCGTCGTCATGACTAACCTGTGCCGACGCAACGTTTTGCAGGCAAGCCGCTGCGATCAGTAAAAAGCTTAATTCTTTTATCTTCATAACGGTGAAAGACTTAAATAGTGTAAGGTGCGCGCATTACGGGGTTGATCAAACGATCAGCGGCCTCGTCGCCAATAAACTCCATTTTTACAGGGTCGAATTTCAACGAACGGTTCAACTTCAGGGCGATCAATCCCATGTTGACCAGGTTGCAAGATCGCAGACCATTCTCCTCGTTCAGCGTAAACTTTTGGCGCGACTTTACCGAATCGCTAAAGATGATGTTTTGCGGCGCAGGATCAGGGAAGGTAGCCAGCTTACGCTCCAGATCCGGAATGTCCGACTTAAAGCCCGGGTACAATTTTCCTTTCGGGCCTTCAATATAAGCGGCCTTATCGTCGGTGCCTTCGCCATCTAAAATGATCTGGCAGCCATCGGTATATGTATAAGTAATGCGTCGCCAGGTGCCTACCGCGTCGGTATGTTGCTGCGGGGCATCCACCTCTACCGATATGGGATTGGTATCGTCCTTACCCAAAAAATATTGTACAGGATCCAGGTAATGCTGGCCCATATCACTTAAACCGCCGCCATCGTAATCCCAATATCCGCGAAAGGTTTGGTGCACTCGATGTGCATTGTAAGGCTTGTATTGCGCCGGACCAAGCCACATTTCGTAATCCAGTTCGGGTGGTACGGGTTGCGGCTCCAGGTTGTCTTTGCCTACCCAGTAAAATTTCCAATCGTAGCCGGTGTGTTTGCCAACCGTCACCTTTAAAGGCCATCCTAACAAGCCGCTCTCTACCAATTTCTTGATCGGTTTAACGGGTGTACCCATGCCGTAAAACACATCCTTGAAACGGAACCAGGTATTCAGGCGGAACATGCTGCCATTCTGCTGAACAGCTTCCAGTACGCGCTTGCCTTCGCCAATGGTGTGCGTCATGGGCTTTTCGCACCAGATGTCCTTACCCGCGTTAGCCGCGTCGACAGCGATGATGCCGTGCCAGTGCGGCGGGGTAGCGATGTGAACGATATCGACCTCGGATAAGGCTAGAACCTCGCGATAATCGGTAAAGGTTTTAGCATTTCCTTTTAACATGGCTGATGCTTCGGACAAGTGCTTTTTGTCGACGTCGCAAATAGCCACGGTAGGTGTGCCCTCGTAAGAGAAATGGCCGCGGCCCATACCGCCAACGCCTATTACAGCCTTGGTCAGTTTATCGCTCGGGGCCAAAAAACCGTTGCCGCCCAGTACAAAACGGGGCACAATGGTAAATGCGGCAATGCCGGTAGCAGCTTTCTTAACAAAATCGCGGCGGGAGTTACGGGTCTGATCTTTATCGGATTCCATTTTTCGGTATTGGTGACGTATGGCCTGCCTAACAGGCCTAACAAGGTACAATTATTATTTTAACGGATCATCTGCCTGCCAAAATTCCTGATAGCTACCACTTTTTTTTAGGTAGCCCCACAGCTATAGCTGTTCAGGTCTTATTGTAAAAGAATGTCCGAATGCAAATTGGTTAGCTCTAAATTAAGAGGATGTACACCAGCAGCCAAACATTTTTAAAAATATTTTTAAAATAGATCATCTTTTATAAAATATTTAAATAAGTTTACAAAACATGTCTTAATAGTTCTCAATTCAAGTGGTCAACTTTACATGGATGATATACAACCTTCTGCTGCGGTAATCTTAGACAAGGGCAAACTGACCAAAGACGAGCTTAATACCCTTGGGCTGATATTTGAACTTGGCCAGGCTACCAATGCCCAGATCTGTGACCGCCTGAACTTGAGTTTACCCAGCGTTAACAAGATCCTGAAACAACTGCAAACCGCTAAGCTGATCCAACCCGGCGAACAGCAGGGATCATCGGGCGGGCGGCGACCGTCGACGGTTAAGCTTTGCCCGGGGCTGTTCTACATTGTGGCGGTGGACATTGAGGTTTTCGGGACCAGGGTGGCGGTTTACGATAATAATCTTATGCTGCAATGCCAAGCCGAGATCCCTTTTACGCTTACGAAATCGCGCGATGGCTTACCCCGGCTGGCCGATCAGATCAATGCGTTCATATCCATTAATAACTATCAGCGGCGGCAACTCATCGGCATAAGCTTTAGTATAGTCGGCCTGATAGACGAAAAGAACGGCGAAAGCTGCTTTTACCTACGCGACGAGGCGGACGGAGTGCCGATCAGGGACTATCTGCAGGATCTATTCTCCCTGCCGGTCACCATCCATAATGACGTTAACGCCGCTGCACAGGCCGAACTGATGTTCGGCGAAGCCAAAGGTAAAACCGACGCGCTGGTATTATCAATGGATATTGGCGTAGGCCTGGGTATTATCCTTGACGGGGCTGTCCGTAAAGGGGCCAAAGGTTTTTCGGGCGAGATAGGGCACATCCCCATGGCGCAGGAAGGCGAACTTTGCTATTGCGGCAAGCAGGGCTGTTTAGAAACCGTAGCCTCAGGTTCATCGCTGATCAAAAATGCCAAACAGGCCATAGCGGCAGGGCAAAACACCATGTTATCCCAACTGTGCGGCCACAACCCCGACCATTTGCAGATAGCCATGGTAATAGAAGCGGCCAACAAAGGCGACCTGTTCGCTATCGAATTGCTATCGCAAGTGGGCAGCACCATGGGGCGGGCCATATCTACCATGATCCAGATATTTAACCCCGAGATCGTGATCCTTGGCGGCAAGATCGCTAATGCAGGCCAATACATGACGCTCCCCATGCTGCAAGCCCTCAACACCTATTGCATGATCCAGATCCGCGAGCAAACCCAGATCACCGTATCTAAATTAGGTGATAATGCCAAACTGCTGGGTGTGGCTTACTGGGGGGTAAAAAACTTTTTGAGATAACAAGTCAGATCTCTAAGTCTGACCGCCCCATGCCGTACACTCATATCTTTGATATTGCTTTGGTGCGATATACTGATCGCTATACTTAATGGCAATATCCAAGCGTGTAGTTTTGAGATAAAATTTTTAAAGGTTGCTAATAACTACAGAATCATAATTCCAATAAAGTAGAGAAAGTGAAATAGCAGTATGGAAGTAAGGTTTGACTCACATACGGCATGTAACGTAAAGCTAAGACTTGATGAATCATTATCCAACCTTAACAACCTATAACAAAAAAGCCCTCAACTTTCGTTGAAGGCTTGCTGTGGTACCAACTGGGATCGAACCAGTGACACAAGGATTTTCAGTCCTTTGCTCTACCATCTGAGCTATGGTACCATCCGTTTGGGAGTGCAAATGTAGTTTCTTTTTTTTGGTAACAAAATTTTTTTTTAAGTTTTTTTAGGGCAAGGTGCAAGGCCTGGGGTGCGGGCAGATGTAAACATTTGGAGATCTGAATGATAGGGTCGACATCATTATGAAAAAATATTTTCAAATTATTTTTAACGATCCTAAATTGCCCCGTGCACCCAAAACTTTAATGGTTTTGCGGGTTTTATAAAAACTATTTTTCTACTTTAGTCATTATTACTATGCACGCATAATGATAGGCCAAATTATATTCATCATCATCCTGGGCTTTGCCGTTTACCTTTTCAGTAAAAATGCTGCCAAGGTGCGCCGTAACATTTTATTGGGTAAGGATACCGACCGATCAGATCAACCGGCCCTGCGCTGGAAGACCATGGCAAAGGTAGCCCTTGGCCAAACCAAAATGACCAAACGCCCTGTTGCCGCGGTGTTGCACTTCTTCATTTACATCGGTTTTGTGATCATTAACCTGGAGGTGTTAGAGATCATGATCGATGGCATTTTTGGCTCGCACCGCATATTTAGTGGGCCGCTGGGTAGCTTGTATAGCGTACTGATCGGCAGTTTTGAGATATTGGCGCTGTTAGTACTGATTTCTTGCGTAGTTTTCCTTATCCGCAGGAATATTTTAAAATTGAAACGCTTCAGCGGCGTGGAGATGAAAGAATGGCCTAAAAGCGATGCCAACTACATCCTGTGCATAGAGATATTGCTGATGACCGCCTTCCTCACCATGAACGCGGCCGACTATAAACTACAAACGGTACATTTTGGTCATTACCTTGCGGCCGGCAGTTTTCCAATAGGTAGCCTCATCGCCCCTATCCTTCCCAATGGCCCGCACGTGTTAGCGGGTATCGAACGCGGTTGCTGGTGGTTCCATATTGTGGGTATTTTGGCATTTTTGAACTATCTGCCCTACTCCAAGCATTTCCACATTATGCTGGCCTTCCCAAATACGTATTACAGTAACTTGAACCCTAAGGGTCAGTTCACCAATATGGCATCGGTGACCAACGAGGTTAAGGCCATGTTGGACCCATCATTCGTGCCCGAGAACACGGGCGAGGTTAGCCGCTTTGGCGTTAAAGACGCTACCGACCTGACCTGGAAGAACCTGATGGAAGCTTATACTTGCACCGAGTGCGGTAGGTGTACATCAGTATGCCCGGCTAATATCACTGGCAAGCTATTGTCACCGCGCAAGATCATGATGGATACGCGCGACCGCATCACCGAGGTAGGCAACAACATACACAAGCATGGCAAGGACCACGTAGACGATAAAACTTTATTGGACACCTACATCACCCGCGAAGAGTTATGGGCCTGTACAAGCTGTAATGCCTGCGTAGAGGCCTGCCCGGTCAACATCAACCCGCTCGAGATCATTACCGAAATGCGACGCTACATTGTAATGGAAGAATCGCAAGCGCCGGCCAGCCTGAACAATATGTTCGGTAACGTGGAAAATAACGGCGCGCCATGGAAATATAGCCAGGCCGATAGATTAAATTGGGCGGAGAAGGGTAATTAGTCCATAGACCATGGTCGATGGTCCATAGTAAGAAATTTTTAGGGAGTAAATTACATGTCACAAGACACTGCAACGATAGATAATAAATACCAGCTGTTTGTAGAAAGAGCAGCGGCTACCAAAATGGTTTGGGGATTGATGGGTAAAGGTGGCTGGGCTAACACCCATGCCGGTGATGACGAGGAAGTAACACTGATCCCTTTTTGGTCGGACCGTGCGCTGGCCAAAGCTTGTGCGCGTGATGACTGGAAAAGCTTTACGCCAACATCCATTCCGCTGGGTGAATTTTTAGAGACCTGGTGTACCGGCATGGCCGAAGAAGGTAACGTGGCCGGTGTTAATTTGGATACCCATATGCATGGTACCGAAACCGAGGCGTATGCCATAGCGCTTGATGTTTTAGAGCAGATCAAAAGCATCAACTCTACCGTATCACTTAAAAACTACCCGGGCGTTGACGAATTGATAGCCGACCTTAACCAAATTACTGACCAAGAAGAAGAATAACCGAATGACCGAGCTGAACATACCTACCATGGCCCAAATGGTGGCCGAAGGCAAAACCCCTGATATTTTATTTTGGGTAGGTTGCGCGGGCAGTTTTGACGAGCGCGCCCAAAAGATCACCCGCGATATTTGCAAGATCCTGCAACACGTAGGCATTAGCTACGCCGTGTTGGGTACTGAAGAAAGCTGCACCGGCGATCCTGCCAAACGCGCGGGTAACGAATTCCTGTTCCAGATGCAGGCGATGATGAATATTGAGGTTTTGAATGGTTACGAGGTGAAAAAGATAGTGACCGGCTGCCCGCATTGCTTTAATACCATCAAGAACGAATACCCAATCCTGGGTGGCAATTACGATGTCATCCACCATACCCAACTCATTCAGCAATTGATAGACGAGGGCAAACTAAAAGCCGAAGGCGGCGAAAGCTTTAAAGGCAAACGCATCACCTACCACGATCCATGTTACCTTGGCCGCGGCAACGGCGTGTACGAGGCTCCGCGACGTACACTGGAAATTTTAGATGCCGACCTGGTAGAGCTGAAACGCTGCAAAAGCAATGGCCTGTGCTGCGGCGCAGGCGGTGCACAAATGTTCAAAGAACCCGAAAAAGGAAACCGCGAAGTAAATATGGAGCGTATGGACGACGTTCTGCAAAGCCAGGCCACCGTAGTAGCCGCCGGTTGCCCATTCTGCATGACCATGCTGAGTGACGGCGTTAAACACGCCGACAAAGAAGGCGAGATACGCGTGCTGGATATTGCCGAGATCACCGCGAGGGCGAACGGATTGTAAGGATCATTTGGCGAGGGTATATTCTCCCCATAGATCTGTAGGAAATATCTTATCGGCATGAGTACTTCGATCACCGTTCATTATAACGCCCGTTCCGTCGGCTTTGATAAGCGAAAAATAACCGGGCCTAAATTCCTGAACCCCGGCAT
Organism: Mucilaginibacter myungsuensis; assembly: GCF_015222005.1. Classification (GTDB taxonomy): domain Bacteria; phylum Bacteroidota; class Bacteroidia; order Sphingobacteriales; family Sphingobacteriaceae; genus Mucilaginibacter; species Mucilaginibacter myungsuensis. Next base: position 81,188 of record NZ_JADFFL010000012.1, read on the forward strand.
AGTAATAGGATACGCCGTTCAATTGTATGTTATAATAAAACTTGCCCGACGATATGCCGAGGCCAAGGCTTTTTAAGGGTATTGCCAATTCGTAATTATAACTAAGCTCGCTATCCATTGCAGAAGCTGTTTTTATCCCTTCGTCGTTATAAGCAGATATCAAACTATCAGAGATGCCTTTAAGGTTGATCGTTCCGATCCATTTAAAATATTCGGATAAAGTTTTGTTCTTAAGCCGCGCCAACGAATCACCTACACGTTTATTCGTCGTTGCGTCACCCGTTAATTCGGCCTTGCTGTCAATTATCTGGAAATACTTTGGACCGGGCTTTTCATACATGGGGAAAGTTATTTCGGGCAATGTTTTGTCTTTACGTTTAGCCTGGGGGTTAACGGTAAGCGTAACTCCACCCTTGGTGATCTTGTCAATGATCACATACGACTGCGCTTTAAGCACCAGATATAGATATTGCTTATCGTTAGCCATGGTGTAATAAACCTGCGTAGCTTTATTATAAGCTTTTAGTTCACCCCACTCAGTGGTCTTACCATCTATTTTAACGTTGGCAGGCGCGTGCACCCCACCTTGCTGTATGTTTGGCAACTTTTGGCCAAAGCCTAAGTTGGTCAACAGCACTAATGCTGCTAAAAAAAATATCCTCTTCATCGTGTTCTATTTGATCAAGGTGTAGGTCCCCCAAAAGTCGGTAGGGTAATTTAGTTCCATATTACGCGGATCGTTCCTGCCAAGGCCCAGCACCTGGCCGCTTGCACTGGTGAACATCAGCACATCATCTCTTCCGTTGAGCGTATGTACCTGCCCGCCATTGGCCATTATCCCTGTCAGCTTAACGTTGTAATTGAACTTCTTTTTATCCGCAACATTTAAGCCCAGATATTTTAAAGGCACGGCCAATTCATAAATAAAATTCATATCCGCATCAAACCTTGCAGCAGCCTTTATACCCATGTCGTTGTATAGCGAGATCAGGCCGTTAGGTAGTCCCTGCAATTCACTCACTCCGATATCTTTCAAACGCTCGCTGATCATTGTATTACGGATCATCACGAACGAGTCGGTGCGCATTGGCCGGGTGGGAATGATCAACACCTGTTTCTCATTCTCGTATTTGGGGAAAGTGACCGATGGGGCGTCTTTCGTATTCTTTTTGCTTTCCAAATTAACGCCAAGCGTTATGCCACCACGAATAACCTTACTGGCTATCTCGGTATCGGTGATCTTGGCTATCAGATATAGATTGCTTTCATCATTGGCAACGGTATAAGCTATAGAGGTGGCTTTATTGTAGGCTTTCATCTCGCCCCATTCTTCGGCCTTGCCATCTACCTTAACATTGGCAGGCGCACGTACCGGAAGGATTTGAACTGCCGGCAGTTTTTGAGCGTTAGCCAGTTTGACGGCCAACAAGCAGATGATTATAAATAAGGAGGTCCTCATAGCGGTCGGTTTAAATTGGATACCACCAAACTATAAAAATAGTTTGATACATTAACTATGGTCTCAATTTTTCTTACCTCTTAGTCAGGAAAAGCGATGAGGTCAATGTTCCTCTCCCCCGCTTTTAAAAAGCTGAAAAGTTTTGTAAAGAGTATCCAATTGCTCGGTCTGGATGTTTTTCAACGGGATGCTGAAAGAGGTAGCCATCGAGTCGACATTACCTTTTTTATCGCCGTGGGTCTGCACGATCACGTCGTCGGTCTTGGTGTTGATACGGATGATGCCTTTATCGGTGTTGCCCAAATAGGCTACATCGGCAACAGAAGTTAAGTGCAGTGAAAAATACTCCTGCTTGCCGGTTTGAAAAGTTTTACGCAGACGAAGGAAGTGGTCTTCGGTCACGCTTAGTTCCCATTTCTTAAGTTTCACCTCGCCGGCTATGTCGTAAACCTGCGCCAATATCTTGTTACTGCTGTGTATGAACAAAGCGGCCTCCGGCTCGGTCTTAAATGCCGACGCGACCAACACTACACCTGTCAGCACAACAATTTTAAGCGTTCTCTTCCACACTGATCTAAGCATTTGATATCATGAAGTTTTACGAAGATATAAATTGATAAATTTGCGCATGCAATTTTCTGCACAAAAACAAAGTTTAACTAAAAGCACAACGCACGATCGTTATATTTGAATATGGAAACGTTGATCATTAATATTCCTGAAACAAATTGACCTTGGTAAAACAACTTTTAAAAGAATTGGGCGTAAGTGTAAGTTAAGCGCCCAGGTCGATGACCGACAAAAAAACGCCTAACAAGTTGACGGTAAAGACCATTGATGATGCCCGTAACGGCATTGGTTTGGGTGAGCCTATTAAAGACGTTAGCAGCTTTATCGATTCTTTGTAATGTTTATACTGATACCCACAAATCAGTCCAAAAAAGATATCAAGACCTTAAAAAAGCGGTCGACAAAGAATGCTGCATGGATAAGCGCTTTTTTAGAACAACTGGCCAAACAGGTGCCGATGGGATCGATAAAAAACATCGCCCGCATAAACTCTCGGGCAGCTATAACGATAATTGGGAAGCCCACATCAAACCAGACCTATTGATCATTTGGTTCGAGATAAACGAAAAGTAGGAGATCATTTTATTAAGGACAGGCACACATGCCGACCTTTTTTAACGATTCTGTTGACCGTTCCTCCCCTTTACAATAAACCGACCTTTACATTTAACTTTATTGATAAATTTGCACATGCAATTTTCTGAAAATTCAAGGGTTTGGGTTTATCAATCCAACCGCGAACTTACCGCTGCCGAAGCTGCTGAGATACAGACCGAAATGGACAGTTTCACCATCAGTTGGACAGCTCATAGCAGTCAGCTTAAAGCCAAGGCCGAGATACGCTACAACCGCTTCCTGATCCTTATTGTTGACGAAAGCCAGGCCGGGGCAAGTGGTTGTTCTATTGATAAGTCGGTGCATTTTATGCAGCATATCGAACAAAAATTCGGCATCAGCCTGTTCGATCGTTTTAATTTAGCTTATCGCGACGGTCGGGAAGTTCTATCGTTGCCCCGCCAGGGATTTGAGGATAAGATCAAGCAAAAACAGATCGGTGCCGATACCATCGTGTTTAATAATATGGTGCAGAACTTAAAAGAATTGAATACCAAATGGGAGGTGCCTTTTAAAGACAGCTGGCACATTCAACTATTTGACAATTTATTAACCGACCGATAATAACGGGAAACAATATCCACACTACCACCCCAGGTTGTATACCCAACCCGGGGTTTTTATTTTACAGCAAAAAAGCCATTTTATGATCAGACTGCCCATTGAGCAATGTAGCAGGAAAATATTAGATCGGCGTTAAAATTGTATCTATTCTGTTACCAATTTACATTAACTTAGTACGTCAGAAAAATGGATATGCGCTTAAAAAATTACACCGGATATATTTTAGCAGCTACGATAGCTTTGTTTTGGATATTAGGCCGTGTGATAGAGCAGTCCCATCTTTCAAAAAAGGTAGTTACCCAATTGACCGAATACGATCACTGGATAATTTTGGCGCTGATCGCCATTGCCATTTTTGGGCAATTATTCAAAAACCGCTCATCATACAGTCATTCGCGCGAGTGGTAGTTAATTAATTTATTATCAGCGCAATATCCATTTTAAGGCATTAAATTTGCTGCGTTAAGGTTACATCTGTAAAACCATCGCCGCTATGAGAGTACTGACCTGCACATTTTTAGCCACCATTTTCCTGGCATCTACAGCCGCCGCTCAGCAGAACGGTAACTGGCAAACCATACCAACAAGCAACAACACCGAAGGCCGGTCCGAATGCGGCTTTGCTGCTGCCAATGGCAAGCTCTATCTTTTAGGCGGTGATAACCCTGCCAAACCGATTGAAGAATATGATCCGGCAACTAATAAATGGTTGGCCAAGGCGATAGCGCCAAGTATTATGCACCATTTTCAGGCGGTGACCATTGGCGATGAGATCTACGTTTTGCAAGCTTTTGCCGACCGTAACTACCCCAACCAAGTTCCTACACCCAATGCTTATAGTTACGATACCAAGACCGACACCTGGCAAACTCTCCCTGCCCCTGCTGCCGACCGTCGTCGTGGTGGAGCCGGGGCCGCCGTTTACAAAGGCAAGGTCTATTTGGTAGGTGGCATTACCAACGGGCATACCAAGGGCACCAATGGAATGCTCGACGTTTATGACCCTAAGACTAATATCTGGACTGCTTTGCCCGACGCGCCGCATATCCGCGACCATAGTCAAGCTGTTGTTGTAGGTGATAAACTTTACGCTCTCGGCGGCCGTAACACCAGTTTGCATGATGCTAATAACTTTATGTCCTTTTTTGATAAAGTAGTATTAGAGGTTGATCAGTACGACCTCAAGACCGGCAAATGGACCACCCTAACAGCCAAACTCCCGCAAGGTACAGGCGGCGGCACGGCGGTGGCCGTAGATGGCAAGATATACTTCATTGGCGGCGAACGTGCCACCAGCACTAAACCTAATGGCCCGCAAAAAGACGTTTACTACATCGACCCTGAAAAAGATACCCAGTGGACCAAAGGACCCGACCTTAATCATGCCCGCAACGGCGTAGGCGGCGCGGTACTGAATGGCAAGATCTATATCGCCGGCGGCGCTAACGGCGGCCCGCAATTAGAAGTATTTAATATCAAATAGGCTTTGCGAATTTAGCTGTATATGAGCAAACTCGATATCCGCCTTACGCTGACCATGCAAAAAATACCGGTTAAAGGCGGCTGGACGTACGTCAGTTGGCCGGGGTCTAAAGAATTTTTCGGGACGGGTGGTTATGTTAAGGTCGCGGGAACGGTAGATGGTCATCCCTTCCAAAGTTCATTCATGCCCATGGGCGACGGGACCCAATTACTACCCATCAAAACCGAGATACGCAAAGCGATCGGTAAAGACGTAGGCGACAGCGTAGAACTGCACCTGCAGGAATGCTTGAGCTGGCTATAAGATAAACCCGTTGTTCTGTTGAAAGTTATGCACTTTGATCTCGAACATTTCGGCGATCTTCTCTGCGCGCCATTTGGCTTCGTCGGCTTTCTCGCCGGTAAAGAGTTCGTCTACGGTCTCCGTAAATAGTTTTATCCATCGGGCAAAATGCTCATGCGCTACAGGCAAAGTAGCGTGCGGCGGGAAAGGGCGGCCACTGTAGGTATGCTCGCCTAACAAGGTGGTCTGCCAAAAGCTATACATCTTGCCTAAATGATGCTCCCAGCGGTCCTGGATGCGGGAGTGGAATATCGGGCCAAGCAATTCGTCCTCACGTATCTTTCCGTAAAAAGTATCTACCAGGTTCTTGATATCATCTAAACTCAATATGGGTACGCGCTCTTCCATCTGCTTTATTTAATGGCCGCAAAGTTACCAGATATTGATGCTAAGTATTGTTAACACAATGCAATTCTATCCGAAAGTGACGAATATCACCAATGACAGCAAAGCAATGACGCGAAGCAAATGACTCAATGACAGCGAAGCGAATGACCCAATGATGCTTAGCAGAATGACAGCGAAGCCATTAAAAATCCAGCGGACCTAACCTCCGCATACTCTTCAATATCAGATACTGATGCCGCTGTACCCTTGCACTCGGCTTGGTTGGCGACCATTTTAATGGACTCGGGAATATGGACGCGATAGCCGCCGATTGCTTTTTGGTGAGTTGCGAGGCGTGTTTGTGGTAATAGGCTTGCGCGGCTGCCTCTACCCCGTATATGCCGTCGCCCATCTCGATCACGTTAAGGTACACCTCCATAATTCGTTTCTTGCTCCAGCAGATCTCGATCAGCATAGTGAACCAAGCCTCAAAGCCTTTGCGGATGAACGACCTCCCCTGCCAAAGGAAAACGTTTTTGGCCGTTTGCTGCGATATGGTGCTTCCGCCGATCAGCTTCTTGTTCTTCTTTGCGTTATTATCGATGGCATGCTCCAGGGCTTTAAAATCGAACCCGAAGTGGCCTAAAAATTTTTGATCTTCGGCAGCTACGGCGGCACGTTTCATCGGGTCGGCGATGGAGTCAAAGTCTACCCATTGCTTGTCTATCTTCCATTCTTTGCCGTCGGCTTTGCGCTCAAAGCCACGCGATATCATTAGCCAGGTTACAGGTGGGTTAACAAACTTAAAAAGCAGTACAAAGAACAGGCTTATCCCCACAAAAAGGAAGAATGCCAGCTTAACCACACGCCAGATCAGCTTGCCGATACCATTAAATTTCATGGGAACGAAAATAAGGGTTTGAATGCGAAAGGCGAAGTGAATTTAAGGAATGCGAAGTGCGAAATGTCAAATGCGAAATATCACCCCGATTTGTCATTGCGAGCGTAGCGCGGCGATCTCATAGGACAAGTGGTCGCAATGTTCAGCGACATTTGCTTCTCCGGAATGTCCTATCAGATCGCTGGGTCGCCCCACTACACCGCCTTTCCCTTCGCTCTTAGCCATGACATATTGATCGAAAATGCATTAAGTCTCGCTTCCCCGCTTGAGCGGGGTCAGGGGTGTGTCCTTCATTTGCAAGGTCTGCAAAAGGACACACCCCTATCAAAGGTTCTGCTTGATGTTCGTGCAGTGCTTCCCCGCTCAAGCGGGGAAACTTGGGCTTATCATCTCAACTTCAAAGTCCTATCGGAAATCTATAAACTCGTAATAACAAGAAACAAAAAAAGCGCCCCGAAACTCGGGACGCTTTTATATCATTTCGCGATCGGCATTCCGCCTTTCGCATTAAGCCTTACTCAGCAACAACTTCGAAAGGTACTTGTACCTTTACTTCTTTGTGCAAGTTTAAGTTAGCTACGTATTCGCCAACAAATTTAGGCTCAGTTTCGAAAGTGATACGACGACGGTCAACCTCGAAACCTTGTTTTTTCAAGGCGTCAGCTACCTGGATAGTGTTGATCGCACCGAAGATCTTGCCGCTTTCGCCTGCTTTAGCACCGATAGATAATTTAACACCTTCCAATTTAGCAGCGATAGCATCAGCGTCTTTGCGGATCTTCTCTTGTTTAAATTGAGCTTGTTTAATGTTCTCAGCTAATACTTTACGAGCCGAAGGAGTTGCCAAATGAGCAAGACCTTGAGGGATCAAAAAGTTACGGCCGTAACCTGGCTTAACGTTTACGATATCGTCTTTCTCGCCCAGGTTCTTAATATCTTGTTTTAAAATAACTTCCATTGTCTTACCTCCCTATTATTTTAAAGCGTCTGTAACGTAAGGTAATAAACCAATGTGGCGTGCGCGTTTAACCGCCTGGGCCACTTTACGCTGGAATTTTAATGAAGTACCGGTCAAGCGACGTGGTAATAATTTACCCTGATCGTTAATGAACTTTAATAAAAAGTTAGCGTCTTTGTAATCGATGTACTTGATACCGTTCTTTTTGAAACGGCAATATTTTTTACGGTTATCGTCCACCTTGGGAGCAGTAACGTATTGGATCTGATCGTTTGCCATGGGGATTATGCTTCGGTTTTAGCTGCAGGCTTTTTGTTGAATGCACCGCTACGTTTCTTGTCGTTGTATGCAATGGCATGTTTGTCCAAAGCAATTGTCAAGAAACGAACAACGCGCTCATCACGCTTCAGGTCAATTTCCAGTTTGTTAATTAGTTCACCCGGGGCCTTGTATTCAGTTAGGTGATAGTATCCTGTAGTTTTCTTTTGGATAGGATACGCTAATTTTCTCAGACCCCAATTGTCCTCTTGGACAATTTCGGCTCCGTTAGCAGTTAAGATACCTGTGAATTTGGCAATTACCTCTTTCGCAGCTTCTTCTGATAACAACGGGGTCAGAATGATCACGGTTTCGTACTGTTGCATTGATTAATTTGTTTTTTATCCCGCTATAAAGGGGCTGCAAATGTAGTAAGTATTTTTTAAGTTTCAAAGTACTGGTTTTAAATTTATTGGACCGCTGACCGACCATTTTAGCTATGATCTCGCTGATGCCGCTGAACCTTGCTAACTGATCACTGGTTAACTTGTCACTGATACCTGGATCATGGCGATGCCTGTGGCCCGGGCTCTTCGTTCCAAGTCCTCGCCTTTGCATGCCCGCTATTCCCCCGCTCGGCTGTGGGCTTTCCTCTTCGATCCCTATCGCGGAAAGATCATCAAACAAATCATCCACATCACCTGTCTATTTCCTATCTTTCGGACTTTCCGGACCTCCCAACTTCCGGACTTAAAAGAAACCAATTATGTTAGATAAACAAGGCATCGCCAAACGCATCGCGCGCGAGATCAAAGATGGATATTACGTTAACCTGGGTATCGGCATTCCTACACTGGTAGCCAACTACATCCCCGAAGGTATGGACGTAGTGCTGCAGTCAGAGAACGGCTTGTTAGGCATGGGCCCCTTCCCCTTCGAGGGCGAGGAAGACCCCGATACCATCAACGCCGGCAAACAAACCATTACCATGTTGCCGGGATCGGCCGTGTTCGATTCGGCCATGAGCTTTGGGATGATCCGTGCTAAAAAGGTAAATCTGACCATCCTTGGCGCTATGGAAGTATCCGAGAACGGCGATATTGCCAACTGGAAGATCCCCGGCAAAATGGTAAAGGGCATGGGCGGCGCTATGGATCTGGTAGCCAGTGCCGAAAATATCATTGTGGCCATGCAGCACGTCAACAAAGCGGGGGAAAGTAAACTGCTGCCAACATGCTCCCTCCCACTGACAGGTGTCAATTGCGTTAAAAAGATAGTGACCGAATTAGCCGTGCTTGACGTTTTACCAGAGGGCGGATTTAAACTAATAGAACGCGCGCCGGGTGTAAGTGTAGAGGACATTGTTAACGCGACAGCCGGGAAGCTGATCGTACCGGATGATGTACCCGAAATGGTACTTTAAGATCACCTTGTAAACTACTAAGTGCAAAATTTACAAATACCTGAAAATCATATGATTATAAATTGACATTCTGAAAAATGTTAACCTTTGTAAACTTTCCCTATAGTTTAGATCAAAGCGCTTTAACAAAAAAGAAGCTGTCTTTATGAGACAGCTTCCTGGTTTTCTTATTATTGGCCCTGCCCTTCAGGGGAGGGTTGGGTGGGGTCTACTCAATATAGCTTTCCAATATCTTAAAGCCACCTTCGGTGGTCAGTTCAACCTTATCGATCGAGTTAGGGATCAGTGCGCACTCGCCCATTTTAACTGCTATCTCGCCGCCATCGTACTTAACGGTCAGGGCGCCTTCTAAGCAAACGTAGATCACGAATGAGTCCAGGTTACTGTAGTCTTTGGTCACGCCTTCGGTAAAGTCCAATACGTTGGTTGTAAAGTACGGGCAGGTCACTAAGTGAACGTCCTCATTTTTTACCGGGGTGTATTTGGTTTTGTATTCAGGGTAAACATTGTAATCGTTGGCGGCTAAAGCCAATTCAGTATGCAATTCGCGTTTTTGGCCTTTGTCGTCTACACGGTCAAAATCATAAATGCGGTAGGTGATATCCGATGTTTGTTGGATCTCGGCTATCAGCAAACCTTTTCCGATTGTATGTACACGGCCTGCAGGTAAAAAGAATACGTCGCCGGCGGCAACATCCTCTTTGTTCAGGATGTCCATAATATGGCCGCTGTTCAGTTTATCAACGTAGATCTGCTCGTCAACCTTCTCGCTAAAACCGGCGATCAGCGTCGAACCCGGATCAGCTTCGATCACGTACCACATTTCGGTCTTGCCGAAAGAGTTGTGACGCTTTTTGGCCAACTCATCATCCGGGTGCACTTGGATAGACAGGTCGTCATTAGCATCGATAAATTTTACCAGCAATGGGAAGATATTACCGAAATGGTCATAAACATGCTTGCCTACCAGCTGATCTTTATATTGCTCCAAAAGATCGGCTAAAGACTGACCGGCTAACGAACCGTTCTCAACAACAGAAACATCAGACTTAACGCCAGATATCTCCCAGGTCTCGCCGCAGTTTGGCAGATCGCCAAAATCTTTACCTAAATAGGTACGGATCTTTTGGCCGCCCCAGATCTTATCTTTATAAATGGTTTTAAATTGTAATGGATATAATGCTGACATGGTGATATTATTTTTAAGTCGCTAAGTTAGCATTTGATCATAAAAGTAACACAACTTGCCTTGGGTAAAATTAAGGCGGACTACATATCGGGCGGCCATTATTTTCTTACGGTGTAGTAAGTGCCGCTCGTAGTAATGGTCGCTCCGTTGTATCTCACAGTCTCTAAAGTATAGATACTGGCGCATTTAGTTTGTGTTTTTGAAACTTTGGTATAGATCGTATCCTGATCTGCTTGGCTAAGTTTAAGGAAAGTTGTGCGTTCGCCGGCAAATGTGCCATTTATGACAATGGTCAAGCCGCTATCCGCGGATAAATTATAATTATATATAACCAAGGACTTATTCTCTTTCTGAATAAATTCAACATCATAATGCCCGGGAGTAGTAGGCGACAGTAAATTACGGTCTTGGGCATCCTTCAACCTCAGCGATATCTGCGGCGGTGGCGCGCTGGCATAACCACACTCTTTTTCGCATGACGAGGCCAATACAGAGATGATTGCAATAACAGCAGTAAATAATTTCAGATTGATCTTTTTCATTGTTTGACAAGGTTTAATTGTTAATATCAACTAATAATAAAATTTCTATTTATTATTACCAAACAGATCCGATGATAACTTATTTTACCATCGTAAAATACCGCTGCATTGCCGAGTCGGCCAGTTCTTTGCCATTATACTTGAAAAATCTTAGCAGATACTTCGGCTCGCATTTTTGCGGCACTAACTCATACTTGGTGTAAATAGTGTCGGTATCGGTGTCGCTCAGTTTTAGGTACGCCGTTCGCTCGCCTTCTTTAAAAAACAGAATTATCCGTATAGGTTCGTTCGGCTCTTTCTCGGTGTTGGTCCTGAATATCAGATCCCGGTTAGACAACGTAACTACGTGGGTAGGGTAAAAGCCGGGAGTTTTCGGATCAAAAAGGTCGCGGCCCAGGCTATCAGTAATACTTAAAAAGTGATAAGCCGATGGCCCTGTATATCCGCATTCAACTTCCTGTACAAATGCATCTTTTTTGCAGGAGACAGCCAATGTTACAACGGCAATGCCTGATACGATAATGGTTTTTAGGTTAGTTTTTAGCATAGTGTTTATTTGATGACAGTAAAATATCCGCGCGATACCGAATCGGTATAGGTTGTGTTATTGTATCTAAAAGCGGTAAGGCGATACGACGGGCAGCAGCCTTTGCCAACTTCCCTACTGTAAGTGATGGTATCCTGATCGGTATCACTTAGCTTTAAATAAAACTTGTCGCTGGTGCCCGATGGCCAGGGGATGATCAGTTTGCGCCTGTGCCCGTTCGGGTAAAATATATGGCGGCCCAACAAGTGCACCTTGCCGGTATTAAGCTGCACGATCTTGGCGCTATCTAAATGCGCAGGCGTGGCGGGATCCAGCAGGTCGCGGCCTTGGCCATCAATAAGGTCTAAGGTAATTAAAGGCATCGCCAGGTCGCAGGCGATCATCCCGCACTCGCCACGTTCACTTTCCCTGCGGCAAGCGTTAAGCAATAAAATAAGCGCAAGGGCAAATAGCCCGATAAGGTAGTTGTATTTAGACATTATAAGTGGTCTTATAATATCCTTACGCTACCCGGAAGAAATACGCTACATCTCCTGTTTAAATTATTTTACTATTGTATAAAGTGCCACTTTACCAACAGAATCGGCATGCGATGTATTGTTGTATTTAAAGGCGGTCAGCCGGGTATCGAAAGCGCAATTATTTTTACGGGTACTTGTCATGTCGGTGAACAAGGTATCGGTATCCGTAGCGCTTAGCTTTAAGTAATAGGTCATACTCTTGCCTACTGGTATCACCAAAGTTGTTTTACCGGGATAGCCCAGGTTACGTTCGGCAGCTATGACCTGTACAGCCGGATTGTAGCCCTTAATGTAGGCTGTGTCGATAAAGTTGGGGGTATTTTTATTGAACAGGTCGCGCTTTTGCTTGTCCTGAAACTGCAGCTCGATGGCTTGTAACGGCTGGGCATTTATAATGCCTTCGCACGGATCTTGCTCGGTCTTATTGCAGGTAAATAATGATGCGATAACGAAAGCTCCAGCGATCGCCGGCGGCAAAAAATGTTTTTTAGATAAGGTGTTAGTCATACCACAAAAATAAAAAACCCTGCCATATTTCTACAGCAGGGTTTTTATTTTATCAGCTTAGCAAAAATTATTTGCTCAATTTAGCTTTCAGGTTCTCGTTAATAGCTTCCAAAAATTCTTCGGTGTACAGGTAATCGGTACCGTGTTCAACCTTAGGTTTAATGGTGATCGCCAAGTCCTTGGTCATTTTGCCGCTTTCAACTGTCTCGATACAAACAGCCTCTAAAGCTTTACAAAAATCGATCAGCTCCTGGTTACCGTCAAGGATGCCACGGAACTCTAAACCACGTGTCCATGCAAAGATAGATGCGATAGGGTTTGTTGAAGTTGGGTTACCTTTTTGGTGCTCGCGGTAGTGACGGGTCACTGTACCGTGTGCAGCTTCGGCTTCCATTACGGTGCCATCAGGTGTAACCAAAGTTGAGGTCATCAAACCTAATGAACCGAAGCCTTGCGCTACGGTGTCAGACTGTACGTCGCCATCATAGTTCTTACAAGCCCAAACAAAGTTACCGTTCCATTTCAGGGCCGATGCAACCATGTCGTCGATCAGGCGGTGCTCGTAAGTAATACCTGCCTCGGCAAATTTGGCTTTGTAATCGTTTTGGTAGATCTCTTCAAAAATGTCTTTAAAACGGCCATCATATTTTTTCAGGATGGTGTTTTTGGTAGACAGGTATAAAGGCCAGCCTTTCATCAATGCCTGGTTAAAACAAGCGTGAGCAAAGCCAATGATAGACTCGTCGGTATTGTACATGGTTAACGCTACACCGTCACCTTTAAAGTTAAATACTTCAAAAGATTGTGCTTCGCCGCCGTCCTCTGGGGTGAAGGTTACGGTAAGTTTACCTTTACCTTTTGTTAAAAAATCGGTAGCGCGGTACTGATCGCCAAAAGCGTGACGACCGATGCAGATCGGCGCGGTCCAGTTAGGTACTAAACGTGGTACGTTGCTCATAACGATGGGCTCGCGGAATACAGTACCATCTAAAATGTTACGGATAGTACCATTGGGCGATTTCCACATTTGTTTCAGACCGAATTCTTTTACACGCTCCTCGTCAGGAGTGATGGTAGCGCATTTAATGCCTACACCATATTGCTTGATCGCGTTAGCCGCGTCGATAGTAACCTGGTCGTTAGTTTCATCACGGTACTCGATACCTAAGTCGTAGTATTTGATATCCAGTTCAAGGTACGGCAAGATCAGCTTATCTTTAATGAACTGCCAGATAATACGGGTCATCTCATCGCCATCCAACTCAACTACAGGATTAGCTACTTTAATTTTTGACATATGGAATTTATTTAAAGGGCTGTTTTTAAAATTGTCCAAATATATGAATTGAAGATAACCGACGTAGACCTGAACATAATTTTTATTGTGAATGTAAAAAAATACATACATTTGGGATAACATACGCCCGTGTAAGGCGTTTGTTAGGTATTATCTTACAAGCTATCACTTATCCCTTGAAAAAATTAATTTTCTCTTTATTGATATGCTTATCGGCAGTGGCCGCTAAAGCTCAGATAGGTTACAACTATTCGCAATACGAATTGGGCTTTACAGCCGGTGTTAACACCCAACATACCGACTTTATAAAAAAGAACAGCACTTACGCTTTTGGCGGGCAGTTCACTTACAACTTTACACCGTACATCAATTTTATGGCCGAGGTAAATGTGGGCGCTTTAAGAGGCGACTCTATCATTACTTCGTTACCATCTAACTTTGCGTATAACAATGATTACACCTCTGTAGCATTTAGAGCGCAGTTACAAGCAGGCGAGCTGTTCGATTACTCCCGTTCTCCATTTGGCAATGCTTTAAAGAACTTTTATATCAGTGGTGGTGTAGGTGTGCTATATACCGATCTTAAGGTTTATGATACCGGGCAATTATCGGCCGAAAGCAAGGGCAGCAGCATTTTTATACCGGCAAAACTTGGCTACGAGTTCAAATTTTTCAACAGCTATAACGAGCCTTTTTTAAAGTTAGACCTTGGCTATCAGCTCAATTATATCATGAGCGATAATTTTGACGGCTATACTTCGGGCAAGTACAGTGATGCCTTTACCCAATTTTCGGTAGGCTTACGTTTTGCTATCGGCGGCACCACGTCTTACCGCAAAGCGATCCACTGGTAAGTCGATCATCGGGTTAGTGGAGTTTTTGGCAGGGTTTTTACTGTGAATAGTTAAAACAATCTACCATGAACATACCTAACATAGACCCTGCTTTTGATAACGAAGAACAAGACAGGGACCGCACACTGAAAGATGATCTGGGCGAGACCATTAATGCCGAAGATCTTAATTATGACGAGGCGACCAACAGCTACGAGTTAGATGTTAAAGGTGACGACCCCGATTACGACCATCCCGACCCTTACGATACCACCGTACCCAATGGCGACGACATCAGCTCGACCTACGACGAGGCCAATCCTTATGATGTGAACGGCGAATACGATAGCAAACGCTCTATCGAAACCGACGTTGACAAATTAGGTATGCATATAGATGACGGGGATATTGTAGAAGTTGATCCGGCCGATAAGGCCCTCTCTCATACGCCCGAAGATGACCGTGATGACCTGGATGAAGAAGGGTACCCTAAGAATGACCGTCCTTAGTGAGCTCGCAGTTAGTAGTTTGCAGTTAGCTTTTTGACTGAGCTGCAAACTGCTAACTCATAACTGCCAACTAAAACCTATTCCGGTTCAAGCCCGAACCTTCTGCGCAGTTCTATCAACTGCGGGTTTTTATTGGCCATGTATTGGAATTTTTCTATAGCGGTGTAAGGCCGTTTGCTTTTGATCTGCTCATCTACCCGGGTGGTTACATTAATGTCGAAGTTTTTCAGCGCTGAACGCAAATAATTCAAGGTATCCGGCTTTTCGTCGCGGAACCAGGCTTCTTGTGTGCGGTTGCTTACCGGCACTTCAAAATCGTAAGGCTTTAGCATCACGGGGGCCTCTCCCGTAAATATGGAGACCAAACCTGCCGACTTACCCTCTTTTTTTATCTTGGCCGCATAATCGCTCCAGCATTTCAGAAACTGGTCAATCGTAAAGGCCTCTTTATCGGTACCTTTCAGATAGGGGTCATCATCCTTGGCCATTTCTTCTTCGGCCTGTTTACCCATGTCTTTAAACGATGGTATTTTGATCGAAGTAGTACCGCTATTCAGGTTAGGGATAAAGATCGCGGGCTTCTCAGCGGGTGGGGCTGCAGCTCCCTGAGCAACGGGCTGACTATCCTTTACCGGGGCAACAGGCTCTGTTCTTACAGCTTGTTGTACAGCCGGAGTACTGACCGCCAATGGCTCAACAGGCACGATATTTTGCACCGGAGGGGCGGTATTTTGGGCCTGCGGTGCCGCTATTGCTGAGGTATCAGGTTTTTTTTTTAATTGACCGTCTCCGGTCATTGCATTTGCGGGCATATTTGCCGCGTTAAAAGCGGCGGGCAAATGGCATATCTTAAGCAGCGCCAGCTCGACTTGCAAGCGTTGGTTCTTGCTGAGGCGATAATTCAGATCGCACTGATTGGCAATAGCCATAGCCGATAGCAGGAAAGATACCGAGGTAGCCGACGATTGCTGCAGATATTTAGCGCGGATACCCTCGCTCACCTCTAATAATTTCAGTGTATTGGGGTCCTTTCCTACTAACAGGTTACGCAGGTGTCCTGTTAGTCCGGAGATGAAATGCGCGCCGTCAAATCCCTTACTCAGGATCTCATCGAACAGCAGTAATGTTTTAGCGGTATCCTCTTTTAGCAAACTATCAACGATGTTGAAATAGTAATCGTAGTCGAGTATATTGAGGTTATTAATGACCGAGCTATAGGTAACGTTAGCGCCCGAGAAGCTCACGATCTGGTCGAACATCGACAGCGCATCGCGCAAACCGCCATCCGCTTTTTGGGCGATGATATGCAGGCCGTCAACTTCATATTGGATGTTTTCCTTACCTGCGATCGAAGCCAGGTGATTGGCCATATCCTCAACCTTAATGCGGTTAAAGTCAAATATCTGGCATCGCGACAGGATGGTCGGTAGTATCTTATGTTTCTCGGTAGTGGCCAGGATAAAGATGGCATAATGGGGCGGTTCTTCCAGCGTTTTCAGGAACGCGTTGAAAGCCGCTTGCGATAGCATGTGCACCTCATCAATAATGTACACTTTATAACGCGCACCCTGCGGCGGTATGCGCACCTGATCGATCAGGTTACGGATGTCATCTACCGAGTTGTTAGACGCGGCATCCAATTCGTGGATGTTAAATGAATTCCCGTTTTGGAACGACTTGCACGAACCGCACTGACCGCAAGCCTCGCCGTTAGGCTGAAGGTCCTCGCAATTGATGGTCTTTGCCAGGATACGTGCGCACGTTGTTTTGCCCACTCCACGCGGTCCGCAGAATAAAAATGCCTGAGCCAGCTGATTATTTTTGATGGCGTTCTTAAGCGTGTTGGTTATATGTTGCTGACCAACAACGGTATCAAAAGTAGCAGGACGGTATTTACGGGCCGAAACAATGAAATTCTCCACAGATGCTAAGGTAGTAACAAGTAGCGATCTTTTGAGGGGGTGTTTGTTCTTTTTTGGAGAGCCGGTTTTCTTTAGAAGAAACTACAAAGCGCACAAAGTTTTTCACAAAGGGCACAAAGGCTTGTCTTGAAGTTGCATGGCTTTGTGTTCTTTGTGTTTTTCCCTTTGTGCGCTTTGTGGTTATATTGACATCAACGTAGATGTTAATTACTTACGTCATCATTATTAATACCGCGTTTATTCTTTTTGATCGCCTCTTTCAACTTGCCGAATTTGTAGTTCAGCGACGCACCGAACACCCTGAAATTTTGCTGATCATTGCTCAACTGATCAAAGTTTGGCCCAAAAGCGTTGGTCACGTTAAGGCGGTATTTATCGAACGGATTATTAACCAATGCCGAGAACGTCAGCTTATCTTTAATGATATCCTTGCTGGCATTTAAAGTAGTGGTTACGTAAGCGTTAGATCGTTGTTGAACCGTCAATTGGCCGCCATTCAAGTAAGCATTGGCGCCCACGCGCCAGCCGTTGTTCAGTTTTAAATTGGTAGCCAGGTTGCAGTTATACATAAACCCGCGGTTCTTGATCGGTTGGCCGTTGCTGATACCGTCGGCCCAACCATGCACCAAACTACCATTAAGGCTAAGGCCTAATGCCGGGCTTATCGGATAAGTAAAATTGATGTTGGTACCTGCCGCAATGGCACCGCCGGTATTTTCAAAGCGGGTACGGGTGATGGTGGTTGCCTCATCGTATTGCGAGACAGGGAATATCAGCCCGTTTATCCAATTGCAAACCAGGCTGGTGACCAAATTCCATTTGCCCGTGCGGTCAAAACCTATTCGGATCTGGTTGCCCTGCGTCGGGCGCAGATCGGGGTTACCTGTGGTCTCGAACGATGGGTTAGATCGGTCCACAAATGGGTTCAGCTGATTGATCCCCGGCCTTTGGATGCGTTGGTTCCAGCCAAAAGTGATGCCTGTAGTTTTAAACCTGCGACTAAATACGACCGACGGTACCACGTTAAAATAGTTTTGCTTCACCTGCGTCGCCGTAGTTAAAAAGTCGGCATCGATAATGGTATTCTCTAACCTGACCCCCGCTTTAACCGACCAACTTTTTGCGCTGTACTGGTACGAGCTATAAGCAGCCAGGATGGTTTGCATGTTATTGAACGTGTTTGTTTTGGCCGGATCGATAGCATAGTTATCGGCAGCGTCGGCAGATAGATATTTAAAATCACTCTCGTTAGTACGATATATCGCTTTTGCTCCCGCCTCGATGCTCGACTTATTTATCGGGTAAACATGATCCAATTGCACCGTGTGCTCGTTCATGATACTTCTATTGGCCTGCCTAAAATTGGGCAGATCATAGTCTAAACGGTTGGCAAACCGCTGATCGGCGTTCTGCTCATTGGCAAAACCAAAGTAGCGGTATGATAGCGTGGTCAATTGGTTTTTGTGCCTGCGGTAGCCTTTTTGATAATTGATGGCCGCATCAGCTCCACGGCCGTTATTGTCGTTTTGATTGAACAGATCATAAACCTGCTCCACCACGCCATTGTTCCGCAATACCGAGTTTTGGAATATGCTACCGGTTCCCTTGCTCCCGTTGATATTGAACTGGCCTGATAATAGGTCCAAAGAATCCAACTCATAACTCAACTCAATGCCCAGGTAAGCGTTCCGGTCATCTTTCTCGCGGTCGCCATATTGGAACAGCGCCGATGTAGCGCCATTTTTACCGGTACGGGCTATATCATTTGTAGTGGTTGGCGTATTTGCCGATCCCGCGCCGCCAAATAACGATAGCCCTAACTTGCCCGACTTGGTACTATACGCCCCACCTACCGACGGCCCACCCAACGGAAGTCGATGATTAAGACTGATGTTGGCATTATATCCATCGGCAAGGGCCTTATTGGTCACGATGTTGATGATACCGGCTACACCTTCGGCATCGTATTTAGACGACGGCGTAGTGATCACCTCGATCTTTTGGATAGATGATGCCGGCATGCTCTTCAGCACATCCTTAGCGTTACGTTCCATCAAACTTGATGGCTTGCCGTTGATAAAGATACGCGCGCCTGAAGCGCCGTTCAATTGCACATTGTCTTCGCCATCAACGGTCAACATCGGTACTTTGCGCATCATCTCTAACACGGTACTATGCTTACCTGCCGGGTCGGCCTGCACATCGTAAGCCAAACGGTCAGCCTCCTGACTGATAACCGGGCGGGCGGCTTTAACCGATACGGTCTTTAACTGTTTGGATGCGGTATTGATGACTATCTCGCCAAGATCAAGCAGTTGTTTGCTGTTGTCGATAGTGACATCAATGGTTTTAGTATTATAACCCAACAGCAAAAAATTCAGCACAAATTTTCCGTGTTGGATATCGGTCATAACAAAGGTGCCGTCGATTTTACCGGCTACAACTTTTATTTGCTGTTTATTGGTGTTGCTAAGGGATACGGTAACAAATTCGGCAGGTTTGCGCGTGGCGCTATCTATCAGTCGGCCTCTGATGGCGCTTTTGCCGGGGATGCCTTGTGCAAAGGAAGCTACTGATCCTATCATCAGAAATATCAGCGCTAAAATGGTTTTGAGTTTCATGTTCTAAGTTCGATTTGACACTTAGACTACACCCGCCTGTACTATGTTACACATAGTACTAAAATAATGCAATGTTATATGTTATGCACTTTGATCATAATGCACACAAAATCCTCAATATCAACCACTATCGCAACAAAGCCGCCCGATAAAAATTACAAGGCGGCTTTAAAATGTTAAAATTTATTTACGTATCAGCGCATCCTGACCTATTATTCAGCCAGTTTTAACAAGCCTTCCACATCCAGTCTGCGGGTGTACATGGTCAGTTTACCATCAGCATCTAAAGGCCAATCTTCCTTAGGGCGATCCCAATAAAGTTCAACACCGTTCTCGTCAGGATCATTCAGGTAGATCGCTTCAGACACACCGTGGTCCGATGCTCCTGTTAACGGATAGCCGGCATCGATCAGTCGCTTCAGGATAACGGCCAGGTCTTTACGTTCCGGATACAGGATAGCAGTATGATACAAGCCCGGCGCATACTCAGGCGCAGGACCAGCCCCTTTGCTGTGCCAGGTATTTAAGCCGATATGATGGTGATACCCCCCTGCGGAGATAAATGCCGCCTGATCGCCATATAGCATCACCTTTTCAAATCCCAGTAATCCGCTATAAAAATCAAGCGACTTTTGCAGATCGCTTACTTTTAAATGCACATGGCCAATACGGGTTTGGGCGGGTATTTTATAATCGTTCATAAATTACGTGTTTAAACATACAAATTTAGAAACTGGTTAAATAATTGGTGTTATCGCAACGTAATTTTTGATCGTCAGCACCATTTTATTTATTGGCAGTTATTGCCAGATCCAACTCATTATTACCCTGTTTATCAAGCTTTATTGAAAATCCCTTTCCCATCAGACTGCCCATGTTAGGGGCATTATTATTAACGATATTTCCTTTGGCATCTATAATAATATAATGCGGTATGCCCTCTACATTGTAAGCTTTACAGGCAGGATCGGCCGGAGAGGGCGCTCTTAAATTAATGCCATCAAACTTAAGATCCGCTATACTTTTCTTCCATTCGTTAACGCCTGCGTCCACACAAATATTTAAAAACACCACGCCTTTATCTTTATACTTTTGATGAAATTCGACACCATAGGTTTTGATATCGCCAATGCACGGCCCGCAATACACGCCCCAAAAATCCATAAAAACAACTTTGCCTTTAAAGTCGCTTAATGATACCGTTTTGCCGTTCTCATCTTTCAGGCTAATTATTGGTGCGGGGTTGCCGGGTTTCAACGTATGCATGGCTTTGTAATAGGCTGTAAGCTCGTCTTTAAAGGCCGCGGTCTTCATTTCCGGTAACATCCTTTTATAGGCCGCCTCCACGTGGTCAAAAGGATAATACCCAAAGCCGTCGATAATAGTATGGGCCAAATACCAATCAAGGATCAGCGGGGACAAGTTCAATTTTGCTATTGCGCCATAACAATTCAATAATGTAAAATTTGATTCGGTGTTCTCATGGGCCGGGCCTTCATACGTCACGGTAGAGAAAGGGCGTTCACCTTGTACCTTGCTAACCAAAAAGTCGCGGTATTCGTGCGATGCCATAAACATCGTTTCGTCCAACACTTTATCAATATAGCCCCAGCTTTCGGTCTGATAAAAATTGGCTGTACCGAACATCCCTTTTAAATTATCCGGAATGGCAGCAGCTAATGGCAGCACGTAATTGGTCTTGCTTGTTTTATTTAGCTTGCTGATCATATCCAAATTTCTAAAATAGATATCGTACAAAATCTTTTTGGAGTTGCCGGTAACAGGCCCTTTAACCAATAGCTTAACCTCTCCCGTGAACAACTCGCTGATCTTGTTGAATTTCTCAACATCTGCAATATCTTTTGATCGTAACGCAGTTACGGCATCCATCATTGGTTTGCGGTATTGCTTAGACAGTTGCAGCAACAGATCTAATTCTTGCTGACGCTCGCCCGAATTAGACGTTATCTTAAAAGTATCATCAATGTCTTTATTATCCCACTCAACGGTCAGCGTATCGCCGGGCTTGGCTAAGGCCGATAGCCCTTCACCAAGATAAAAATGAATGTCTGACGTGTTGCCTGTCTCCATAGTTTTAAAGAACGAACCATCAGCTTTGACGGGAACATCGATCACCAAATTCTTAAAAAGACCACTGGAAAAATAGCTCCAAAATGTCTCGGTAAAGTTTTTTACATTGCCTTTGATAACGTATGTTTTCAAGGCGGCGACCGGCGCCTGGGCCGAAACTTTAGCGGCGGGTTTGGCAGCAGGCTGTTTCTTTGACTGAGCCGAAACGTTGATACTTGTTAAGCCAATAGCAAGTACCATAAAAGATCTGAGGAAAGTTCGTGTCATTTGTGATAAGCGTTTATGAGGTGCAAGATAGTTGATAAGTTCCTTTTGTGTTCCTGAGCTCGAAACTAAATTATGGATCGACGGTTTATTAAAGCCACGCTGTTAACGTTTGATAACATATTTTAAGTATTGTTACAAGTAAGGCATCGTACACGTCGGGCTTTTGGATGCAGCCGAACACGCCGCTTAAAGCCATTAAATTTAGAACTGTCTACTTTGCGTCATACCATCAAAGCAGATCACAAAAACTGCTGTCTTTAGATCATCACTATTTTGAGGGGTCGGCGCTGTCTATAATATTGCGAATAACCTTATCTAACTCATTCGCCGAAGTTTTAATATAGCCGATGATCTCCTCCTTCTCTACAGGGGTAGTATTGATGTTCTCCAAAAGGTTTACCAGTCCCATAATTCGGGATAAGGGCGATCGGATAACATGCGACTGCATCCATGATATGTCCTGAAGTTTACGATTGCGATCTTCGATAGCCGTCAAATGCTGTATCTTCTCGGTAACATCCATTGCTGATACGATCCGAGCAGGCCGTCCATAATATTCAAGAGCGTTACTTTGTATCTCTACCTCTATAATGGTACCGTCTTTTTTTCGATGCTTGAAGTTACCAGCTTGAAACAAACCACTGTTCACCTTCCTTTGTGATGCGGCCTTTAAAAGATCATCCACAGTTTCAACGGGGCGGATATCTTTTAATGTCATTGTTAAAAACTCCTCGTAACTATATCCATAATGCTTTACCGCGGCCTGGTTGACATCCAAAAAATATAAAGTCTCAGTATCAAACACCCATTTAGGCAGCGGGCTTAACTGGAATAGTTGTTCATATCGTCGGCTGGCCATTTCCAATTCGGCGTTGAGCTGACGCAAACGCAGATCGTTCTCCTTCCGCACTGTGATATCTTTAAAATATACCGAAAGTCCGTGCGTAGATGGATAGGCGCTAATACCGAACCACTTGTTAACTATTGGGTAGTGATCCTCGAAATGGGCGGCCTTGCCCTCGTTCAGCACTTTATAATAATAATTGTACGACAGTCGTTCTTTGGCGCTTGGGAACTCGGCCCAAAGGTGTTTGCCTAATATCTGCTCTTTAGGTTTATCCAGCATTTTGGCCGCCGCTGTATTCCAGTATGTTACAATAAAATTATTATCCACCGAAAAGAAACCATCACCGATACTTTCAAGTATGGTGTCTTTTTCAGACAGGGTGGCCAATAATGCAAGTTCGGTACGCTTTTTATCGTCAATATCCTGAAAGCTTCCATAAACCCTTACACACCTACCGTTCTGTTGTTCCGTTTCTGCGATCATCCGTACCCATCTCCTTTTACCAAGATAAGTTGTCATCTCCAATTCAATATCAAAGGCTTCGGCCCTTGTTATTGCCAAGCGGATCGCCTGCCTTAACATTTTACGCTCTTCAGCGCCATAAAACCGCAAAATATTATGCTTATCGGGCTTAAAAGATAATGGGGCCTGGTGCAATTCCCGGTCTATCTCTGACCATGTAATGGTCCCATTGATCACATCCATATCCCAGCTTCCTATACCTGCAAGCCTGCCGGTCTTTAGCAAGCGATCTTCTAAGATCTTCCGGTCAGAAATATCCTTGGCCAGGCAATATAATACATTACGTAGTTGTCCTTTGGTTGCAGTCCATCCTAAATGTACAATAGATCCGTTCTTCCGCACATAACGGTTCTCGAAATAAAGCTCCAATGCCCCCCCGTCCACAAAAGCTTTCATTCGTTCCCGGCTTATCTCCACATCATCTGGGTATATCAAACTATCGATCGGCATCGATAATATCTCTTTTTCTGTGAAACCCAATATACGGCACATTGCAGGGTTTATTTTTTTAAAGAACCTGTCTGTTCCAACTACACATATAATATCGGGTGCTGAAGCAAAAATGTCATTCAATTCCTGCTCGGTACGTTTTCTTTTCGTTACATCGCTTATAAAAATAGTAAGCCCCTGCTTGCCAGGGTAGATCCGGCTCTCATGCCAAATACCTAAAGGTTCATAATGATCTTCGATCACGACCGGTTCGCCGGTCGCGACAGAACTTTCTATAGCGTAATAAGTTGGTGAGCCTACTACATCAGGAAATACATCCCAAATATATTTTCCGATCAGCTCATCGATGGTCTTACCCATTATGGCGCAAACCTGGCGGCCAACAAAACTGTAGCGCATTTGCTTGTCGAGCATTAAAAATCCATCCTCTATATTTTCCGACAAGGTATCGAGTACCGCCGAGCTACGATAGCAGAGGCATAGGAAGTTACCCTTACAAGCTTTCAGAAATAATTTGATCTTTTGGCTGCCATTGATCACAAATGTCGCCTCGTTCTGCGGCTCTTTGAAAAAGGCTTGGGTATATACTCCGCCGAGCAAGTTATCTAAGGGCTTTCCAACCGCAGCACTTTTATCTGTATCGAAGAACTGATAAGCACCATCGTTCCAGTTCAACACCAACCCATTGCGGTCTAACGTAATTGTAGCGAGATCCGGAAGCCCTGATGACAAAAGTTCTAAAAGTTCAGGATCAAAGTTAGAGGTGATTATCATAATTTTAACTGATCTGAACTTGGTCAACAGCGATCAGTACCAGTGTTAGTTATATTTTATACGGTTCTGTATCTTAAATTGTTGCGCACTGTCAAGGATAGATCTGCAAATATTCTGCTATCGGTCTAAATGCCTACCTTTGCGCCATGATCATTAAAACAGCCGATTTTATTTGCAGCAATACGCAGGTATCAAAACTGCCGCCACCGGTTAAGCCCGAGTATGCCTTTATCGGAAGGTCTAACGTAGGCAAATCTTCGCTGATAAACATGTTGGTGGGCAAAAAAGGCCTGGCCAAAACATCTCAAACACCGGGGAAGACCCAACTGATCAACCACTTTCTGATCAACGAGAACTGGTATCTGGTGGATCTGCCGGGTTATGGTTACGCCCGCATATCTAAAAGCAAAAAAGAAGATTGGGATAAGTTCATCCGCAATTATTTGAACAAGCGCGAAAGCCTGCAATGTGTAATGGTACTGATCGATAGCCGCCTTGAGCCGCAAAAGATAGACCTGGAGTTTTGCAATATGTTGGGCGAAAAAGGCCTGCCTTTTGTACTTGTGTTCACCAAGGCTGATAAGCAATCTTCTATCAAAACAGATCAGAATGTGGCTAAGTTCCGTAAAGCGCTGTTGGCTTCATTTGAAGAAGTGCCTGATATCTTCATCACATCGTCCGAAGAAGGCACAGGAAAAGAGGACATCCTGAACTTTGTACATGGCATCAATCAAAATTTTGAGATACCTGAATATAAAACTTTCGACGAGTAGTTTTTAGATCCACAACTTGATAAAATAGCAAAGGCCACGAGTGATCGCGGCCTTTGCTATTTTATGATGAGCAGTAATTATCTGCTGCTGATATCGGTATAATCCCTTGTGGTAGGGCCGGTATAGATCTGGCGAGGACGGCCGATCGGCTCTTTGTTTTCTTTCATTTCTTTCCACTGGGCTATCCATCCCGGCAAACGGCCTAAGGCAAACAACACGGTGAACATTTCGGTCGGGAAACCTAAAGCGCGATAGATGATACCCGAGTAAAAATCTACGTTAGGGTATAACTTGCGCTCCACAAAGTAAGGGTCGCTCAGGGCAACCTCTTCCAGGCGTTTGGCAATTTCCAAAACCTCGTCATTAATACCCAGGTCCTCTAAAATATCATCGCAAGCTTTTTTGATGATCTTGGCACGCGGATCAAAGTTCTTGTACACCCGGTGGCCAAAGCCCATCAAACGGAAAGGATCATTTTTGTCCTTCGCTTTAGCTATCCATTTGTCGGTATCGCCGCCATCGGCTTTGATCTTCTCCAACATCTCTATCACGGCCTGGTTAGCGCCGCCATGCAGCGGGCCCCACAACGCAGATATACCTGCCGAAATTGAAGCATATAAGTTAGCGTCAGATGAACCAACGATACGCACGGTCGACGCCGAGCAATTCTGCTCGTGATCGGCATGCAGGATCAGCAATTTATTCATCGCGCTCACTACTACCGGGCTTATCTCAACCTCTTCGGTACGCTGACCGAAGGTCATGTGCAGGTAGTTAGAAACGTAGTCGTATTTGTTTTGCGGGTAAATGAACGGGTGGCCCAAAGATTTTTTGTAGATCCATGATACCAGCGTGCTCATTTTAGCCAGCAGTTTAATGATCTCGTCATCAACCTCAGCGGCAGTTAAACCCGGTTTTAACGATAACGGGTTAAAAGCGGCCAAAGCACCTATCAGCGACGATAACTGCCCCATTGGGTGTGATCCTGCAGGGAAACCGTCAAAGAATTTTTTCATGTCCTCGTGCACCAGGGTGTGGCGGCTTATCTTGGTCTCAAAATCCTTCAATTCGTCGGCGGTAGGTAACGCGCCGTAGATCAGCAAGTAAGCCACCTCGGTAAAGCTCGACTTTTCGGCCAGCTGCTCTATGGGGTAACCACGATATTTTAATATCCCTAATTCACCATCTAAAAAAGTAATAGCACTTTTGGTAGCACCAGTATTTTTATAACCTACGTCAAGCGTTACATAACCGGTCAGGTCCCTCAGCTTGGCAATGTCGATAGCTTTTTCATGTTCCGACCCTTCGATAACCGGCAGGTCGTATAACTTCTCACCTATTTTTAATTGTGCTGTTTCAGCCATAGAATATAATTGTATGCGAACAAATGTAGAAAAATCTGTGTATTCTTCGTATTATTACAGGCCTTTATAGGTTACATTTTTGTAAATTTATTGCTGGCAATATTGGCACGCAACGCTAATTTATCCTAAATTGCTCTGTTTCATTATTTAATGTACGCTAAATTCGGTAACATCCCTGCTGTCCCTAATGGAATATCCACCAATATTTTGATATTGGCGGGCTTCGCTTTGGTGCTCATTATAGCAGGCGCGGTAATGTTGCTGATCAAATTTCGCCGTTTACGCAAGGAGGATGAAGGTTATGACGATGATGACGCATCCGGCCCAAACAATGCAGGCTCCCGTCCTTTTATTAAATTGCCGCCCTTATCCCCGCCCGAAAAGCAAACCCTTTACAACGAAAAAACGCCTGCATCTAACGTAGCGCAGTTCACGGCTGCCATATCAGTGCCAGAACCGAGAACCATTTTAAGGCCAGTTGTTGACGATACACCCGCTCCTACCCCGATAGTTCCCGAGCTTGTTAAGCCCGACACTATTGTACCCACACCTGTGGCGGTTACCGAGACCGAGATAAAGCCTATAAGCGACGCTAAGAACATCGCCCTGCTTAAAAGCCTGAATGAGGTTAATGCGGTGATCAGTTCTTTATCTGATGTGGTATTTGAGTACGATGAGGACCAGATCTGTGTGAACCTGTGGTATAATAAACTGCAACCCGGCGCGGCCGAGCTGGAACGTTTCCGCGGCAAAAAACCGGGCGATCTGCTTGCACCTGATACTACCAAGGCGCTTAAAGATGCGATAGATATATCTGCTGCTAATGGTGTTTCTACCGATGTGGAGTTCCGCTCGTTTTATGGCGATGGCAAATGGTCAAGGGCTTATGTTAGCCCGGTGTTTGATAAAGACAATGTTTTTACCGGTCGCACTACTGCCCTTATTATAGATATTACAGCTGAACGCGAAGAAGCCGAAAAGGCCGGTGCTGAATATCAGCGCGCGCTGGATGCCCAAAAGGTTGCCAAACTTGGCGATTGGTGGTACGATCTGGCTACCAAAGAGACCTATTGGGCCGATAACCTGTACAAGCTTTTAGATATAGATGCCTTGCCTAAGGGCACAACGCATTTTGAATATTATGCCAGCAGTGTAGTATCCGAGGATCGCCGTGCGGTGTACCAGTTCTTTGCCGATGTGGAAGGTAAGCAGCATAACGAAAGCCAGCATGGTATCACCACTGCTAAAGGCAATTCGCGCTATTTCCGCATTGTACGTGGCGAACCTGTGCGGAATGCTCAAGGCAATATCACCCGTGTTACCGGCATTATACAGGACATTACCGAAAACAAATCGATAGAGCGCACGATCAAACGCAGTCAAGCCGAGTTATCGGAAGCACAGTCCGCGGCCAAGATCGGTAACTGGAAGTGGTATCTTGGTCAAAAGAACATCAGCTGGTCCGATGAGGTTTACCATATTTACGAGGTCGATCCGTCAAGCTTAAAGACCGGACTGAGCCACTTTAAACTCTTGTTGCAATATGTACATCCTGAGGATAAGGTTATCCTGCTGACTTTCCTGAAAAACCCGGCAAACCTGCGCCGCACCTCGTACGAGTTCCGCATCATTACCCCTACCGGTAAACTAAAATTCCTGAGCCTGATCATTGCCAAGATCAAAGACGGCGAGGATGGTAGCGTGAAGAGCGTAATGGGCACCCTGCAAGATGTGACCGACCGCAAACGCGCCGAACTGAACATTCGCGAGACCGAAGACAATTATAAGGAGATACTTGACGGGGTTAAACTGGCGGCCGTATCCTTAGACCGTAACGGTAATATCCTTTTCTGTAATAAATATCTGGCCGGCTTACTGGGCTATCCGCAAAGCAAGCTGGTCGGCCTCAAATGGTACGAACAATTTATATCAGAGAACCTGCAACCCGTATTTGCTAAATGGGCCGAGGATAGCCAAGCCGAACCTAACTACATTAACCCGGTGATCTGCCGCAACGGCGAGGAACGTGTTATCAGCTGGCAAAATACTACCATTTACGATGAGGATGGGCAAATAAAACAGATCACCTGCATTGGCGAGGACGTAACCGACCAGCAAAAGGACCGCCAGCAACTGATAGATGCTAAGAACGACGCGGAACGCGCATCAATGTTCAAGTCGGAGTTCCTGTCGACCATGAGTCACGAGATCCGTACACCGATGAACGCGGTGATCGGCACGACCGAACTGTTGCTGGAGGAAAACCCGCGTGCAGATCAGATCGGCTATCTGAATACACTGAAATTTTCGGGCGAGAACTTATTGGGCATCATCAATGATATCCTTGATTACAACAAGATAGAAGCCGGTAAATTAGAGCTGACCCGCACCCAATTGAACATCAATAAGCTGGTCGATAATATTAAGCAGTCATTCGCGGCTAAAGCTGCCGAGAAGAAACTGAGCATCAATATCGAGATGGCCAATACCATCCCGCAAAACATTACCGGAGACCCTATCCGTATCACCCAGATCTTGAATAACCTGGTAAGCAATGCCATCAAATTTACCCACAAGGGCGGCATTACTATCCTGATCCGCGAAGATTCGCGCACCGAGAATAAGGTGAAGCTGAATTTCACTGTAGCTGATACCGGCATAGGCATCGAACCTAAAAACTTGGATAAGATATTCGAGCCATTTGTGCAGGAATCGCAAGAGCGCCGCGACTATGGCGGTAGTGGCCTTGGCTTAGCTATTATTAAACGGTTGATCCAACTGCATGGCAGCGATATTAAAGCCAGCAGCGCCTTAGGCAAAGGCACCCAATTTAATTTTGTTATCGAGTTTGAATACCAGGCCGAACCTGTGAAGAAACCGGTACTGAACGCCGTACAAAAAATGCAGGAGGGCGACCTATCCGGCATGAAGGTATTGGTGGTTGACGATAACAAGATGAATATCCTGATCGCGAGCCGTTTCCTTAACAAATGGCATATAAATATCAGCGAAGCTAATAACGGACTTGTGGCCACCCAAATGGCCGAAAATAACGATTACGATCTGATCCTGATGGACCTGCAAATGCCTGTAATGGACGGCTTTGAGGCTACCCAGATCATCAAAAGCAAGCAACCCCGCCTGCCGATCATCGCCCTAACCGCCGATGCCATGCCCGAAACCTTTGCCAAGACCCGCAACTACGGTATGGACGATTACCTCACCAAACCATTTATGCCCGAGATCTTGTTCGAGAAGATAGCCAGGCATTACAGGATGGCGGTGTAGGCACCCTGGATAATTAACTTAAACTATAAGCAACCAAGAATTAACTTACTGACATACAGCATTTAAAGCAAAGCATATACACTTGCACACACGCGCTGTATACACCCCTATATACACCTACCCTCTCATCCCCAACAATAACTCCCCAATAGCGATATCCTCCGGATAAGTGACTTTTATGTTCTGATAGTTGCCTTCGGTCAAATGGATCATCACACCGTCTTTCTCTACCACACTGGCATCATCGGTAAACCCATCATTAAATTCTTGCAGGTAAGCTTTTTTTAAGATATCCGCACGGAAGGTCTGCGGGGTTTGCACCAGATAGATCTCATCGCGCAGCATACTTTCAGACCGGCCATTGCGCACAGCACGCACGGAATCACGACTTTTAACGGCCACTACGGCGTTGCCAAGCTCTTGCGCTTGATGATAGGCATGGTCAATGATATCGACGCTTGTGAGCGGCCTAACTGCGTCCTGAACGGCTACCAAACCATCTTCGGTCACCAGGGCCAAACCGGCTTTAACTGAATGGAAGCGGGTCTCGCCGCCATCAGCCAAAACATGCGGGATGGCGAAATTATGCTCAACGCAAAGCTCCTGCCAATAGGTATGAAAGTTGGGGTGCATCACCACAATGATCTGTGGTTGATATGTGGAATTATAAAAT
Organism: Mucilaginibacter myungsuensis; assembly: GCF_015222005.1. Classification (GTDB taxonomy): domain Bacteria; phylum Bacteroidota; class Bacteroidia; order Sphingobacteriales; family Sphingobacteriaceae; genus Mucilaginibacter; species Mucilaginibacter myungsuensis. The sequence goes on from NZ_JADFFL010000012.1 coordinate 111,625, forward strand.
GCCTCGATGGTGTACATCATCAACGGCCGGCCATTCAGCAATAAGAATTGCTTAGGGACTACCGACTGCATGCGTGTGCCCGAGCCGCCCGCAACGATGAGGGCGTAAGCTGAGATGCGAGATGTGAGATCTGAGATATGAGACATGATATTTCTAAGAAGCGCAAATCTAATTAACCATATGTCATATCTCAAATCTCACGTCTCAAATCAAAACGCAAAAAAAAGTGAGACCGATTTCCCGGTCTCACATCTCATATTTGTCTCACATCTAATTAGATGATCAGCATGGCATCGCCATAGCTGTAGAAACGATATTTCTCTTTCACCGCAACTTCGTAGGCGTTCATTACGTGGTCGTAACCTCCAAATGCACAGATCATCATCAACAAGGTCGATTCTGGTGTGTGGAAGTTGGTGATCATGGTGTTAGCGATGCTGAACTCGTATGGCGGGAAGATGAACTTGCTGGTCCAGTCATTCACCGGTTTTAAGATACGGCCTGCTGATACGGCAGATTCTACAGCACGCATAGATGTTGTACCAACAGCGCAAACACGTTTTTTATTTTCGAGACCGCGGTTAACGATATTAACCTGAGATTGTTCGATGATGATCTGTTCCGAATCCATCTTGTGTTTGGTCAGATCCTCCACCTCAACCGGGCGGAAAGTACCTAAACCTACGTGCAGGGTAACCTCGGCAAAATTTACACCTTTTAACTCTAGGCGTTTCATCAATTCGCGGCTAAAGTGCAATCCTGCAGTAGGAGCGGCAACAGCACCTTCGTGCTTAGCAAAAACGGTTTGATAACGCTCTTTATCCTCGGCGGTAGCTTTACGTTTGATGTATTTTGGTAACGGTGTCTCACCCAAGATCTCGATATTGCGACGGAATTCTTCGTCGGTACCGTCGAACAGGAAGCGGATGGTACGGCCACGAGAAGTGGTATTATCCACAACTTCAGCGATCAGCAGGTCATCCTCGCCAAAATATAATTTATTACCCACGCGGATCTTACGGGCAGGATCAACCAAAACGTCCCACAAACGCAGCTCTTTGTTCAGTTCGCGAAGCAGGAAAACCTCGATAGTGGCACCGGTCTTCTCTTTGTTGCCGTACATACGGGCAGGGAATACCTTGGTGTTGTTCAGGATCATTACGTCCTGATCGTCAAAATAATCCAAAACATCTCTGAATATCTTATGCTCGATCTTGCCTGAATCTTTATGCAGAACCATTAAACGGGCCTCGTCACGACGCTCGGCAGGAGTATGCGCAACAAGCGATTCAGGAAGATTGAATTTGAATTGAGATAACTTCATGTTTGTTAAAATATGATTTTAGGGCGCAAAGGTATGAAATCTTACTGACATTAAACGTATAAATAGGGTGTTTGTGTGGCAGTTAAGTCATAATAAATAAAATTGCTGATACTTGTAACCAGAAGGGCGCAGCGGTGTCTAACCAACATTACGGTATGATATTTTTTAAATTATTCAGAGAGAGTTTCCTGTTCGCTTACGATGCCCTGCGTCAGAACAAGTTGCGCACCACGCTGTCCCTTTTGGGGGTTACTATCGGTATCTTTACTATTATAGCCGTTTTTTCGGCCGTGGATACGCTGCATAATAACCTGCAATCCAGTATAGATAAGCTTGGCGATAACAGCGTGTACGTGAGCAAAATGCCATGGATAATGGACGGCAACTCGCCCTGGTGGAAATTTATACAACGGCCGACCACTAACCTGCGCGAATTTGAGAAGTTGAAGCAACGCTCGCAGACCGCAGCCGGTGTTACTTATCAATTGGGCCTGGCCAACCGTACCGTAAAATTTCAAAGCAATTTTGTAGAGAACGTTGACATTTCGGCCGCATCTGCCGATTACCATATCACCCGTAACTTTGATATACAGGACGGCCGCTATTTCACCGACGGCGAATCGCGTACGGGTGCCCCTGTGGTTTTGATCGGCGCTTCGGTCTCCGAAGGACTTTTCCCGCATTTACAGCCGATAGGGCAACGCATCAAGGTAATGGGCAGGTATGTGACCATTATTGGCGTATTTGCCAAAGAAGGCGAAAACATGATGGGTATCACATCTGATGAGATGATCCTAATGCCGCTGAACTATGCCCGCAACCTGGTTGATGTACAGAGCGACAGATACGGCCCCGAGATCACCGTAAAAGGTAAAGCAGGTATTTCGTTGATTGAAGTTAGCAGTGAGTTACGTGGTTTAATGCGCTCTATCCGCCGGCTGGGGCCTGCGCAAGAGGATAATTTTGCCCTAAATGAATCTACCATTTTAACCCAAGGGTTTGATCAGTTGTTTGGCATTGTAAATATTGCCGGTTGGATCATTGGTGGTTTCTCTATCCTGGTAGGCGGTTTTGGTATCGCTAATATCATGTTCGTATCGGTAAAAGAACGTACCAACATCATAGGCATCCAAAAATCACTTGGGGCTAAAAATTACTTTATTTTACTTCAATTCTTGTTAGAAGCTGTGGCCTTATGCTTATTAGGCGGATTGATCGGCCTGGGGCTGGTCTATCTCGGCACGATCGGCGTAAAAGCCGGTACCGATATAGAGATCGTGCTGGATCTTACCAACATGATGCGGGGCATCACTATCTCGGTAGTGATCGGTATCATCTCGGGCATCGTACCGGCCTGGTCGGCATCAAGGATGGACCCTGTAGAGGCAATAAGGACGAATTAATTTTTTGCCGAGGTGTCTATCTTATCTTTAACGACCTCCAGTTAGACACCGGGAAAACAATAAAAAAGAAAGGGCCATTGATCATCTCAATGGCCCTTTACATATGATATAAATTCAGTTTTAGGCTTCTGCCAAAATTTCTTCTTTAGCTTTGTAATGGCCAGCTTTCAGTTTCTCTGAGATATCACTGAATGCATCCAGCGTGCGTTGTACATCCTCCAACGTGTGTACCGCAGTTGGGATCAGCCTTAATTCTATTAGGCCTTTAGGGATCACCGGATAAACTACGATAGAGCAGAAGATATGAAAACGCTTACGCAGGTCCATGGTTAAACTTGTAGCCTCGTGCAGGTCGCCTTTCAGGAATACCGGGGTTACCACGCTATTGGTGATACCGATATCAAAACCATGATCTTTTAAACCGCCTTGCAGGGCACGAGCGATGGTCCATAGTTTCTCCCGCAGTTCGGGTTGCGACTTTAACAGTTCAAAACGTTTTTTCAAGCCTAATACCATTGGCATTGGTAATGCCTTGGCAAAAGTTTGCGAGCGCATATTGTAGCGCAGGTAGTTGATAATAGTTTGGTTCGACGCCACAAATCCGCCGATACCGGCCATTGATTTAGCGAAGGTACCAAAGTAAACATCTACCCCGTCTATGCAGTCCTGAGCCTCGTGAGCACCCGCACCGGTAGCACCTAAGGTACCGAAACCATGCGCGTCATCTATTAGCAAACGGAACTTGAATTTATCTTTAAGCGCGATGATCTCTTTCAGTTTACCTTGCGCACCCGACATACCGAATACACCCTCAGTGATCACCAGAATAGCCCCGCCACTTTGCTCTACCAATTTGGTAGCACGTTCCAATTGTTTGGCACAGCTATCGATATCGTTATGCTGGTAAACAAAACGTTTGCCCATGTGCAAACGCACACCGTCGATGATACAAGCATGTGATTCGCCGTCGTACACGATCACGTCGTTACGGTCAACTAAGGCGTCTATGATAGACACCATACCCTGATAACCGTAGTTCAATAAGAACGCGCTTTCTTTACCTACAAAGTCGGCAAGGTCTTGCTCTAACTCCTCGTGATGGCGGGTATTGCCCGACATCATACGAGCGCCCATCGGATAAGCCATACCAAAATCGGCAGCAGCTTGCGCGTCGGCTTTACGTACTTCGGGGTGATTGGCCAAACCAAGGTAATTGTTCAGGCTCCAAACCAAATGCTCTTCGCCCTGAAACATCATGTGCGGCGCTATCTCGCCCTCTAAACGCGGGAATGAGAAATAACCATGCGACCATTGTTGGTGCTGACCAATAGGCCCGCCCATTGTTTTTGATATTTTATCGAACAGATCCAACTCTTCTTATCTATTTAATTAACAATATACAAATATAGCGTTAAACTAAAAAATCTTCAACGCTATTACTTTTTATTATGGGTTATTTAGGAATGTTATAGTAGGTTGCGTTTTTATAATTCCTTCCCTGGGGAAAGGTGTGTAGGAAATGCGAGGTGGCGGGAAGGGGTTCGTCCGCTAAGCATCGTGGCTAACCCCTCCCTGCCTTTTCACCACTACCTCTCCCGCCCCCTCCCCAAGGACTATCGTGTGGACACATCTTTTATGATTAGTTTCGTGTCCGATGTCATTACGTAATTTTAGGGACCTTGCGGATAAAAGACTTGTTAGCCGTGGGAATAAGATATTAAGCGATCTGTTTAGCAAGAG
>NZ_JADFFL010000013.1 GCF_015222005.1 Mucilaginibacter myungsuensis
TTTCTTCCTTTTTCCTTTCAGAGAACGTCCCCGCTTTTCGTATTTGCGGGGCTGCAAAGGTAACAACCTTTTTCTTTTTCTGAAATTTTATTTGAACTTTTTTATCGTTCAAACGTTGCACTTAATACTTCAAATAACATCCCGCTTTCCTTATTTGCGGGGCTGCAAAGGTACGGATCAAAACGGCTTATCCAAACGCTTTGCAACATTTATCCTTATTGTACTTATAACACACTGCAATTCAGCCTTAAAAAATGAGGTGATAACACCAGGCACACCGGATATTACCTTGTCACACTTATACTATGTACAATAGACTAAATTGTTACTCCTTATTAATAGGCCTTGCATATCATCTATATTAGTTATTTTGACCGGCTAAAAAGCACAACAAACGTCCTGATACCTTAAAGATCCGCCCACTGTATATATATACTATATATAATAGGTCTCAGCATCATACCATCATTCGGGCTGACTTTACCGGCAATTTATCCATCAATAATTAGCGGGTATCTGTATATTTGCCTATGAATTCTTCTCACAGATACGATCAGCGCGGTGTATCGGCATCCAAAGATGATGTACACAACGCTATTAAGAACATCGATAAAGGCATTTTCCCGCAGGCTTTTTGTAAGATCATCCCCGATATATTAAGTAACGATGCCGAATGGTGCAACATTATGCACGCCGACGGTGCCGGCACCAAGTCGTCTTTAGCTTATAGTTACTGGAAAGAAACAGGCGATATCTCTGTATGGCGTGGCATTGCGCAGGATGCGGTGATCATGAACCTGGACGATCTGCTTTGTGTAGGCGCTACAGATAATATACTATTGTCATCAACCATCGGTCGTAATAAGAACCTGATCACCGGCGAAGTTATCGCTGCTATTATTAATGGTACCGAAGAAGTATTAGCCGACCTACGCGCAGCCGGCATTGGCATCTACTCTACCGGTGGTGAAACTGCCGACGTTGGCGACCTGGTACGTACCGTGATCGTGGACTCGACCGTTACCTGCCGCATGAAACGTGAGGATGTTATTTCTAACCATACCATCCAACCCGGCGACGTGATCGTTGGCCTGGCATCATACGGACAGGCGACTTACGAAACCGAATATAACGGTGGCATGGGATCTAACGGATTAACCTCTGCCCGTCATGATGTGTTTAATAAAGGTATCGCCAATAACTACCCGGAGAGCTTTGACCCGGCCGTTCCGCAGGATCTGGTATTCTCGGGCAGTAAGAACCTGACCGACCTGATCGATATCGGCAACGGCGAGACCATCACCGCAGGTAAACTGGTATTATCCCCTACCCGTACCTATGCGCCTATTATTAAACAAATGCTGGATAAATATCGTGCACAGATCCATGGCATGGTGCATTGCAGTGGCGGCGCGCAAACCAAGGTACTCCACTTTATTAACGATGTGCATGTTATTAAGGATAACCTATTCCCTGTTCCTCCCCTGTTCAAACTGATCCAGGAAGAATCGGGCACCAGCTGGCAAGAGATGTATAAGGTATTTAACATGGGCCACCGCATGGAACTTTACGTTCCTGAAGAGATCGCTGCTGACCTGATCGCTATATCAAAAAGCTTTAATGTGGATGCGCAGATCATTGGTCGTGTAGAGGCTGCTGATAAAAAGCAAGTGACCGTGACATCAGAGTTTGGCGAGTTCGTTTATAATTAGGTTAAAGGTTAAAGGTTAAAGGTTAAAGGTTAAAGGTTAAAGGTTAAAGGTTAAAGCCGAACCACTTGCCTGAACCATTGTTTTAAATTCATCAACAATAACTAAGTTCAAACTGATATAAAACAAAAAAACCCGGACTCATCGTCTGGGTTTTTTTGTTTTATATCAGTTTGATATTTCCGGTTACGGAAGGATAGCCAAACCAATGATGTTTGCAGCAGGAGCTTCGTTAGACGCACCGATAATAGCGATAACGCCAAGATCGGTAGCTTTACCTGTTTGCAGATCGATCTTAAATAAAGTCGATGGATTATTAGTTATCGCGCTCACTGCACTACCAGGATTAGCAGCAACAGCAGGAGCAGTAGGCGTAGCCGCAACCGCAGCTACGATACCACCAACAGGGATCGCAGGTTGATTGTTAGGTGAGAACACCGCTAAACCAACACCCGAAGTTGAAATATCAAAACCACCTACAGCCGCTAATCTTGCATTGTTAATGTTAGTGATATAAGCCGTAGAATAACCAGGGGTATTTACCGGCATTGGTGTGTTACCCAAAGAACCAACTACAGTTAAAGTACCGGCGTTAGCATCTTGCTTATATAAACGCTGTGATGCAACGTCAAGGCTAAATAATTCGGTAGTAGTTGGCGCAGGGCTTACACTGTTGGTGTAAGCGCAACCTGTAACTACCGCGTTGGCCACGTTATTAATAGCACCGTCAACAATGGCGGTAGCATCAGCAGGGTTAACACGGTAATTTAAGCCTGTAGTGGTGATGATCCTTAAACGATCAGCAACCGGGTTAAAGTCGAAAGCGGCTACGCCGCCACCGCTAAGGGCCGGTGTGATAGCACCTACTAAAACAGTAGCATAAGCGCCGGCGGCGTTGGTCAGTGAATATAAACGACCGGTGCTGCCCAAACCGTAAAGTAATTTGTTTGACGGGCGGTAGTCGATAGCTACAATGCTTTCGCCTGTTTGCAAACCAGTGATGCTGGTAGCAGCTTGCGCTGCTACAGTAACACCATTTGAGTTATAACGGATCAGCGCGCTTGGCGTGGTAGACGATGAACTGGTCAGCGCTACAAAAGTGATGCTTGGCTTGGTAACAGTGTTCTCGTTGTAAACGAACTCTTCTTTTTGGCAAGAGCTGAACGAGGCTACCACTACAGACAATAACCCTGCCATCAGGATGTTTGTCTTAATTGATCTTTTGTTCATATATATAATATAAATGATCTGTTTTATCTAATTAATTAGTTAAAGATGTAACGTAAGCCAAACTGCATTCTGTAAGTAGAAGTGAAGTTAACCACGTCGCGGGTAACTACCGCGTTCGGCTGGCTACCGTCAAAGTTCAACCTGAAGGTTGGTTTGGTAGAACCACCCGGAGTTAAGCTGGCCTGGTTGGTTGGCACCAATACTTGCGCTTGAGTGATCGTTTTACGTACACCCCAATCCTTGTCAATAAAGTTCAACAAATTCTCGACAGTAACGCTGAACTGTAAAGTGTTACGTTTTTTATTACCCAGGTTCACAAATATATCCTGGAAGAAGTTAGCATCTAACTGGTTGAACCATGGCAACAAACCACCGTTACGCTCGGCATATTTGCCTTTACGCGATAATAAGTAAGGATCTTGCTCGATGTAGCGGAAGAAGATATCACTTTGTTGTTGTGCCGTGTAAGTAACCGCGTTAGGCGCAGTACCAGCAGTGAACGGAGTGAAAGTTATCTCGCTTGGATCTTTTGGCACGTAGATCAGGTCGGCGTTAGCACCATCACGGTTAAAGTCTGTGCTGTAAGTGTAAGACACACGACCTTGATTAGAGCCATCGTAGAACAACGTTACCGAAGTACCTAAGTGTTTCAAGTACTCTTTGCGGTAAGTTAAGCTGGCAACTATACGGTTAGGAACAACAAAACCGGCATAACCCATTTCTACGTTGTTTGATCCGTTTACCGATGTAGTACCTAACCACGAACCTGAAGGCTGATCACCTGTACCATCGAACAAGCTTTTAGCTTCGCTGCGAATGTAAGCTAATGAAGCTGAAAAACCACGACCGAATTGTTTTTCGATACGGCCCATAACAGACCAGTAATAACCAGAGTTAGCGTTGTCTAACACATAAGTACCTAACTGGCTTGCGTTACCTGCATTGTTAGCTACCGATTGACCTGCAGAGTTGATCACGTTGATGTATTTTTCGCCAACAGCATTAGGATAGATCATGCGGTTATCAGCATAACCTTCTACGTTCAGCCTTTGTGGCTCAACTAAGTTAGGGTTACGGAATTTAACTGTTCTGAAGTCTCTGTTATATAAACCCTCAATGGTACCGGTGAAACCGTAACCTAATTTAAAATCACCGGCTAAACTTGCTTTAAAAGTTTGCGGAGCTTTTATGTCGGGGCTGATAAATGATAATGCGCTTGGTATAGAGGTACCTGCAACCGGAGGGGTAGCTGGTAAGTAAGCGTCAATATTAGGGTTGAACGGACCAGGTGTTGAGCTTTGACCCTGGATAACTTGCGAGAACTGCACCATACCTGCATCACTCACCTGGCTTACGATCCAAACGTTAGGGATACCACCAGAGTAGATACCTGCGCTACCACGCAATTGAATGCTGCGATCGCCTTTAACATCATAGTTGAAACCTGCACGAGGCGATATCAAAAATGCTGATTTAGGCAAAGCACCGGTGTTCAGTTTTTCACCGTTAGCAAAGTTTAAGCCGGCTACCAATGGGTGGGTCAGCGCATCTTGCGTGTAAGAGTATAAAGTACCACGTACACCTAACGATACACGTAACTTATCGCTCACGTTCCAATCGTCTTGTGCGTATACCGAGTAGTTTTGTGTTTTAAATGTAGGGAACGCTTGTTTGTAACCGTCGCTTAAAGAGAAGGTACGCGCATAAGCTAATGGATTTACACGCAAAGCCGGATCCGGGTTATTTGCAGATTTAAAATCCTCGAAGCTGTTATAGATATAATAGCTGGTACCAAAACGTTGAAAACCATTTCTGGTGTTAGCAAATTCTGCCTGAACACCTGCTAATAAGTTATGGCGACCTTCTGTCCATTGTACGTAATCAACAAAAGAGTATGATTGTACATCGCGTAAGTTACCGTAAGTAAAAGGCTCGTAACCGAACGAAGTGAAAGGGCGACCATCTTTCAAGATATCCACAAATGGAAATATCTGGCTGTCGCTGCTACGTGGCTCGTTCTGGTTATTGTAGGTAAACCTGGCAGTATTAGCAAATTTGGTCAGGAAATTCGAGTTCAACTCTGCTGATAAAGAGTAGAAGTTATTCTCGGTAAAATAGTTAGAATTTTGGAAAGCCAAAGCGTTGTTATCGCCACGGTTACCACCACCTGGATAAACTGTACCGGTCAGCGGGTTTGTTGAAGTACTCAAGAACGATGGGGTCTTGCTTTCTAAACGGCTGTAACGCACGTTAAACCTGTTCTTGTCGTTGATATTCCAATCTAAACGGCCAACAATGTTCAAACGCTCGGTTTTGTAACCATAGTTTTGATAACCACCGGTCTCGTAACCGTAAGTATCTCTTAGATACTTGCTGATCTCGTCCAGCTCGGCACCTGTAGGGCGGTTAACGCCGGTTGTAGCCGGGAAAGGCTCTGCTGCAGATGAAGCACGGAAAGATGAAGTAGCGCCAGGCTGCTCACCTTTCTCGATGTTAGCAAAGAAGAATAATTTGTTTTTGATGATCGGGCCACCAATACGCGCACCCATGATCTTTACATCCTGTGCTGCAGGTACCAATTCTGCGTAAGAACGTACTTTTGTACCAACCTGATTCTCGTTACGGAAGTAATAATAAGCCGATCCCGAAAATTCATTTGTACCAGAACGGGTAGTAGCGTTGATAGCAGAACCGATGAAACCTGATTGACGAACGTCGCTTGGGTTCATGTTAACTGATATCTCCTCTAACGCGTCCAAAGGGATCGGGTTACCGTTACCAGGTAAGTTAGTACCGATGCCAAATTGGTTGTTAAAGTTACCACCGTCTACAGTAATGTTGTTTTGACGATAGTTACCACCACCGATAGATTGGCCATTGCTGCTTGCCTGCGGGGTTAAACGGGTAAGATCGTTAATGTTACGGGTAACACTTGGCAAGGTCATTATCTCGCGAGTGCCTAAGTTAGTGGTAGAACCTGAACGATCTGAATTTAAAACAGACTGCGGGTTGTTCGCTACGATGTTCACCGCGTTCAAGGTTAAACCTGTCTGCGCTAAGGTCACGTTCAATACGTAAGGCTCGCCCAGTTTAAGGGTTACATTCTCGAATTTTTGCGGCTGATAACCGATAAAGCTAACCTCTACGGTGTAAGGACCGCCAGAACGCATGTTCTGTATGGCAAAACGACCGTCAGCTCTGGTAGCTGTTCCATACACCGTTCCGCTTGGCAGGAAGGTAGCCTTGATGGTAGCACCGATCAGGGTCTCTTTAGAGTCCTTGATCGTACCTGTCATGCTACTGGTAGTTACCTGGGCAAATGCGCTGGCGGTAACAAAAAAAGCAGCGATAAGTACAAGTAATTGTTTTCTCATGCTTGTTGTTTGTTTAGTGAATTTAATATACCTATATATTTTGCCACAAAGATACAAAAGCCGCTCCAACGCTTTGTTAAGTTAATGTTAATAAATGCTAGATCTTTTACACATTCAGTATCAGATGTGTTGGTACACTACTCGTTTTAGTAACATTATTTGCGTGGATCGCAATAATTGTATTTTTAACGATAAAAAAAAGCGCTTTCTATTCTCATATCTATTGGTTTGTCAAAATTCTGCGTAAGGCCTTCCGCCTTTGGCTTTTCGGGCTTTTTGTTTAGCTTTGGCTGCAATTTTAAAAGCAATATAGATCAACACTATGGATTACGATGTTATTGTTGTTGGAAGCGGGCCGGGTGGTTATGTAGCCGCCATTCGCGCTTCTCAATTAGGTTTAAAGACCGCCGTTATCGAGCGCGAGTCGCTTGGTGGTATCTGCCTTAACTGGGGTTGTATCCCTACCAAAGCTTTGTTAAAAAGCGCCCAGGTTTTTGAATATCTTAACCATGCTGCCGATTACGGTATAAAAGTACAAGGCGGCGAGGCCGATTTTGAGGCCGTTGTAAAACGCAGCCGCGGTGTTGCCGATGGCATGAGCAAAGGCGTTCAGTTCTTAATGAAGAAGAACAAGATCGACGTGATAGTTGGTTTCGGTAAGTTAAAAGGCAAAGGCACTGTAGAGGTGAGCAACGCCGGCACCGTAAAGAACTATACCGCCAAACATATCATCCTGGCTACCGGTGGCCGATCGCGCGAGTTGCCTAACCTGAAACAGGATGGCAAAAAGATCATCGGTTACCGCCAGGCCATGAATTTGCCTAAGCAACCAAAATCTATCGTAGTGGTAGGTTCGGGCGCTATTGGTATCGAGTTCGCTTACTTCTATAATACCATGGGTACCAAAGTTACCGTGGTAGAGTATCTGGATAACATCGTTCCGTTAGAGGATGAAGAGATCTCTAAACAACTGGCCCGTATCCTGAAAAAACAGGGTATGAACATCATGACCGGCTCTAATGTGGAGTCTGTTGATACCAGCGGCGAACTTTGCAAAGTTAGCGTCAAGACCGCTAACGGTGTTGAGGTATTAGAGGCCGAGGTAGTATTATCTGCCGTAGGTATCTCTACCAACATCGAAGGCATTGGGCTTGAGGAAGTTGGCGTGAAGACCGACAAAGGCAAGGTGTTGGTTGACGACTACTACAAAACCAATATCGAAGGCGTTTACGCCATCGGCGATATCGTCAAAGGCCAGGCTTTGGCTCACGTAGCATCTGCCGAAGGTATCACTTGCGTAGAGAAGATCGCAGGCCACCACCCCGAGCCTATCGACTATAACAATATCCCGGGCTGTACTTATTGCTCGCCTGAGATCGCTTCAGTTGGTTTGACCGAGAAAGCTGCTAAAGCTGCCGGTTACGAACTGAAAGTAGGTAAATTCCCATTCTCGGCTTCGGGTAAAGCAAGCGCTGCCGGTGCGAAAGACGGCTTCGTTAAAGTGATATTTGATGCCAAATACGGCGAGTTCCTTGGTGCTCACATGATCGGTGCTAACGTGACCGAAATGATAGCCGAGATCGTAGTGGCCCGTAAATTGGAAACTACCGGTATGGAAATGATCAAAGCGGTACACCCGCACCCAACCATGAGCGAAGCCATTATGGAAGCTTGCGCTGATGCGTATGGCGAGGTGATACACTTGTAAATTTGGTGATCAGTGACCGGTCGATCAGTGATCAGGCTTGGTTAACTGACCATTTAGTATATTTTAACGGCTTCGGAATTATCCGGGGCCGTTTTTTTGTTTAATTTACCCCTATCACTTGCGCGCGTCTGTGACGCGTGCTTAACATGATCCCGGCGTCTGTGACGCCAAAGCTATGCAGGTCCACCTTGCAAATGCCAGACACGATGTATCGTGTCTCTACAGAAAGCATCCCAATTCCTGCCAATTCCTTAATTCCCCCAAATCCGGTTCAGACAAAATAATAACACGTCAAAGAACACCCCGAACCACCAACACCACGAATACCACCAACCCATCCGACCCCAAACCCGAATAACAGAAAGAAAAACAAGGACGCCGCAAAGAGATATGCTAAAAGATCCACCCACCGACCTCAGCAAATAAAAACAGCAACGACTAAAATGAATTTGTAGAAAACGACCTTCAGAACCGAAACCCGTTAAATTGCATCCCGAACGGACACACACAAATATACAAAACACTTTTAGTATTCGCAAACAAATTACTAAAAATATTATCACAATTCCTGAACTAACGTAACGATCTTGAATAGCTCAGCTTTCGGGTGACCTTCGCACTTGCACCCAATTTCGTAAAACGATATATTTACCACCCTAAGAAAAAACGATGACCAATAAATTTAAACAATTGATGGCCGCCGGCGCGGTATGTGTTACAGCCGGTGTGCTCACGGCCACGCAGGCTATGGCGCAGCATTCGTCGCCTAAGCCCATCAGCGGCCGCTTTATCCAGGATAAGAACATGGATAAGACCGTCCCTCCCGGCGATGACTTTTTTACTTTCGCTAACGGCAACTGGGTAAAAAGCAACCCTATCCCCGCTAAAGAGGTACGCTATGGTACATTTACCGTACTGCGTGATAACAACAACAAGAACGTACAAGCCATTTTGGTGGATGCCGGCAAAGGCAAGCAAACCCCGGGCAGCGTTAAACAACGCGTAGGCGATCTGTATGCCAGCGCCATGGATACCCTGACTATCGAGAAGCGTGGCTACGCTCCTATCCGTGCCGATCTGGAGCGCCTTGGTACTTTGAGTACTCCGGCAGCCATTGTTAAAGAATTGAGCTATCAGCGTGTTAACGGACTTGGCGGTGGTTTGGTAAGTGTTGGCGTTGGCCAGGACTCTAAACACCCGGATACTTACATCGTAAGTGCGAGCGCGGGTTCTACCAGCTTGCCCGACCGTGACAACTACTTGAAAAACGATGCCCGCAGCCTGAAGATACAAGCCGCGTTCAAAAAATACGTAGCCGACCTGTTCGTGCTGACCGGCGTATCGCAAGCGGATGCCGACAAGAATGCCAATACCGTTTACAACCTGGAAAAAAAGATGGCCGAAAGGCAAAAAAGTCGTGTAGAACTGCGCGATCCTAACGGCAACTACAACAAGGTGAACATCGATGAATTCAGCAAGCAGTTCACCAACCTTAACTTCCGCCAGATCTTAGCCGATTCTAAGATCACCGGTCAGGATAGCATGCTGGTGTCTCAGCCTAAGATGGTGAAACTGGTGGATAGCCTGCTTACCGCTGTTTCACCGGCAGATATACAGGTGTTGCTGAAATGGAACCTGTTGCGTGGCAATGCCGGTTCGTTAAGCTCGCCGTTCGTTAACGCCAGCTTTGCTTATAGCAGCACACTGAGCGGCCAAAAAGTACAAACCCCGCGTAACGAGCGTATGGCCAGTTTGGTAGACGGTAGCCTTGGCGACCTGTTAGGGCAGCTGTATGTGGAGAAGCATTTCCCGCAGGCCGCTAAAACACGGATGTTGGAACTGGTAAACAACTTGAAGGTGACCTTAGGCGAGCGCATCCAGGCTTTGGATTGGATGAGCGCCGAGACCAAGAAACGCGCCCTGAAAAAATTAGAGTCGTTCTCGGTGAAGATCGCCTTCCCTGATAAATGGGAAACTTACAACGGACTGACCATCAACCGTAACGATTACTATGGCAACTTAAAACGCATTAGCGTTTGGCGTTATAACGAGAACGTTAATCGCCTAGGCAAACCGGTAGACAAGACCCGCATGGGCATGACCCCGCCGACCGTTAACGCCAGCTACAGCCCAACCCGTAACGAGATAACCTTCCCGGCGGGCATCCTGCAAGCGCCTTTCTTTGATTTTGATGCTGATGATGCCATGAACTACGGCGGTATAGGTGCCGTTATCGGTCACGAGATGATCCACGGTTTTGATGACCAGGGTCGCCAATACGATGCCGACGGCGCTTTACGCGACTGGTGGACCAAAGAGGATGCTGCCAAATTTTTGGAGCGCTCTAACAAAGTGATCGAGCAGTTCAATGCTTTTACTGTGCTGGATACTATCCACGTGAACGGTAAACTGACCCAAGGCGAGAACATTGCCGATCTTGGCGGTTTGAACGTAGCTTACGCTGCCTTTAAAAAGACCAAGCAAGGCCAAAGCAATGTGAAGATAGACGGCTTTACGCCAGATCAGCGTTTCTTTATGTCGTGGGGACAAGTATGGAGAAGCTCGCAACGCCCGGAATCGGCCGCGCAACGTATCCAGACCGACCCGCACTCGCCCGAAGAATACCGCACCAACGCACCGCTGACCAACATCGATGCCTGGTACAATGCCTTCGATATTAAACCAACCAACAAGCTTTACAAAAAGCCCGAGGACAGGATCAGGATCTGGTAATTCCGGTTTCTCGGTTTGATATTTTTCGAGGCCCCTGACGAGAGTTGGGGGCTTTGTTTGTTTTTATTACTCGGTCACACAAGCCGCTGTTTGAGATACGATCGTTCCTGCACTTTTCGGCAGGGTTATGATACCTTCAAGCTGATCATCTCCGGTCAGGCTGGCATGAAATGAAGTTAACAAGTGGTTTTTGAAGTATAGCAGATCATCGAGTGCAATGGGCGAGAGGAAAACGTAAAACTCTTTCTGCTCATCCAGATGGTCGGTTGATGTTTGTTTGATGCTGATCTTTTTAGTTACGCCGTCATCAAAAGTTAAGATCAGATAAATGCTTTCGGGCAATACCCGAGCCGATGAGCATTTCATCGCATAGCCTAAGTTATAATTTCCGTCACCCTCGTTGATCAAATTCACAGTCGGGAAATTCTGGGGAGAGAATCTCAATAATCCTATTTTTTTTGTTTTGCCTGTGACACTATTCTCTATAGTCTTGCAATTTTGGGCGGCCGCCAGAAAGGGAATTAAAAAGATTATAAGTAAAAATTTCTTCATGTTTTTTTTTGCAAAATAATAAATTTATCGATTGCACTTACTAAGCCTTATATCCCTCTCCCCTCACATTTGACAATTAAACCACCTACCCTATTTCACCGCTTTTAACTAAACCGCTATCTTTGCCGCCAAATGATCATACATCAATTTTATGATACGGGTTTGGCGCATGCCTCTTACGCGGTTATCCGCAACGGCAGCATGATCGTGATCGATCCTGCCCGTGACCCGCAGCCCTACTACGATTTTGCTACGCTGCAGCTTGCAGACATTGTTGGCGTGATAGAGACCCACCCCCATGCCGATTTTGTAAGCTCGCACCTGGAGATACACCAGGCCACCGGGGCTACCATTTACGTGAGCAAACTGGTAGGTGCCGAATATCCGCATAACACTTTTGATGACGGCGACGTTATCCAACTGAGTGACATTAAATTAACGTCGATAAATACCCCCGGCCATTCGCCTGATTCGATCTGTATTTTGGTAGAGGACGAGACCGGTAAGCAGACCGCCATCTTTACAGGCGATACCTTATTTGTTGGCGATGTTGGTCGACCGGATCTGCGTGAAAGCGCCGGTAATATCACCGCCCAAAAAGAGGACCTGGCTAAACAGATGTATCACAGCACCCGTCAAAAGCTGATGAAGCTACCGCATGATGTGACTGTATATCCGGCACACGGCCCGGGATCGCTTTGTGGTAAAAATATGAGTCCGGACCTAAGCAGTACCATTGGCAGGGAGATACGCGAGAACTACGCCTTGCAACTGATGGACGAACTACAATTTGTTGAACTATTGACCGCCGACCAACCCTTCGCCCCGCGATACTTTGGTTACGATGTGGAGCTGAACAAACAGGGAGCCGATAGCTTTGAGACCAATATACTGGCCGTTCCGCGTGTGGATCACCGTACTTTTAAAGAAGGCGTGGTGATCATTGATACCCGTCAGGCGGCTCAATTTAAGCAAGGCCACATTGCGGGAGCTATCAACCTGCAAGATGGCGGCAAATTTGAGACCTGGCTGGGATCGATCATCAACCCCGACGAGCAGTTTTACCTGATGGCTACCGACGCTGAAAGCCTGGAAAAGGTGATCCGCAAAACGGCTAAGATCGGTTACGAGAAAAATATCCTATCAGCCCAAATAGTCCCTGAGGGTTTGACAACGGCAACCTCTCCGGCGTTCGACCTGACAGCTTTTGAAGCCAACCCCGAAAACTATACACTAATAGATGCCCGTAACTGGACCGAGATCAACAGCGGCAAAGCTTTTGATCACGCCCTGACCATCCCACTACCCGAACTGCGAGAGCGTTTGGACGAGATCCCGACCGATAAAGCCATTGTAGTTCATTGCGCGGCCGGTTACCGTTCGGCAGCAGGCAGCAGTATTGTAGCGGCCAAGATCACCAATGTGCCGGTTTATGATATGGGTGAAGTGGTTACGGAGTATTTACAGTCTCATTGAGGTAAAAGGTTAAAGGCGAAAGGTAAAAGGCTTTATGAGCGACAACAATAATATCGATCCGGGCCAAGGCCTATCCTTCGTCACCACTGGTGACGGCTCTAAAACCATCTGGAACCCGCAGGTTGGCGAGAATTACCATTCTAAACATGGGGCCTTGCAGGAGAGTATCCACGTGTTCCTCAATTCGGGCTTGCGCCATTTTTTGGAACTGACCGGGGGTGATAAAGCATCGATCTTAGAGGTCGGTTTAGGCACTGGCCTCAACTTTTTGGTGACCGCCGACTTTTGCACCAAAAACAATATCCAACTGGAATACACCGGTATCGAGGCTTATCCGTTGAGTACTGATATGCTCGGTCAGACCGGATATGATCAATACGTATCACCATCTACCTGGGAGAATTTTCAAAGTTGGTACCCGTCATCTATCAACCATTTAGTTCAGGTGAATGAGCACTGCCAGTTAAAAACCGCCCACACTAAACTGACCGATTTTACCAGCGACGAACTTTACGATGTCATCTACTTCGACGCCTTCGCTGCCATTCATCAACCCGAAATGTGGAATCAGGAAGCTATCGCTCACACGGTCAAATTCCTGAGGCCGGGCGGCATATTCGTAACGTACGCCATCACCGGTAATTTAAAACGTATGCTGAAAGCCTTGAGCCTGAAAGTAGAGAAAGCACCCGGCGCGCCTGGGAAGAGGGAGATGCTGAGGGCGGTTTTAAGTCGGGAGTCTTAAGTCGAAAGTTCTAAGTTGGGAGTCTTAAGTGGGGGTCCAAGGGTAATAGCGACCATTCGGTCTTTCCCTTTTTACTTTTGAATTTCACCTAAGACTTAGAACTTAAGACTTTCGACTCAGAACTCAAGACTTAATCCCTACCTTTACCACATGGCTATTATACCTCCGGATACCGGTCTTACCCCCGCTACATCTTTCGAACGTTTGCTGCGCATTATGGACGATTTGCGCGAGAACTGCCCATGGGACATGAAACAGACCATGGAAAGCTTACGCCACCTCACCATCGAGGAAACTTACGAACTGTCCGACGCTATCCTGAGCGGCGATATGCAGGAGGTCCGCAAGGAACTGGGCGACATTATGCTGCACCTGGTGTTTTACGCCCGTATCGGTTCCGAGACCAAAGACTTTGATATTACGCAGGTACTGAATGGCATCTGCGATAAGCTGATCAACCGCCACCCACACATTTACAGCGACACCGAAGTGAACGACGAAGCCGACGTAAAACGCAACTGGGAAAAGATCAAACTGAAGGAAGGCAATAAGTCGGTATTGGGCGGTGTGCCTGCATCCTTACCGGCATTGGTAAAAGCATCGCGCATACAAGAGAAAGCCCGTGGTATCGGCTTCGACTGGGAACGTAAGGAGCAAGTTTGGGAAAAGGTAGAGGAAGAGTTGCAGGAGTTCAAGGCCGAATTTAATGTGGTGGAGAATAGCTCTATCGATAAGGAAAAAGCTGAAGGAGAGTTTGGCGATCTGCTGTTCTCATTGATCAACTACGCTCGCTTCATCAACATCAACCCTGAGGACGCGCTGGAAAAGACCAATCGCAAATTCATAAAACGTTTCCAGTATCTGGAAGGTAAAGCCGTTGAGCAAGGCCGCGCTTTACAGGATATGACCCTGGCCGAAATGGATGTTTTTTGGAACGAAGCTAAAAAGTTATAAAATATTATAGCCCCTTGTAACGTTTAGCTAACTTTACCCGTATGCCCAATTATGAACTGTGATATGAAAAAAATATTTACACTGTTATGCTTTGCTCCGTTTATTGCCATGCTTGCCGCCGGCTGCGTTAAAAAGCCGGACGAGAATGCCGCGCAACTTATTATCCCGTACGGCAATTTTAAAGGACAGTTTATGCGGGTGCATTACAGTCGTACTACCAAAAAATATGATACCGTGAGGTGCAATCTGGAGTTATCGCTTGATGCTTATTTAAAAAAATTTAAAGTGACCGGGGACACTACTACCGTGCATGCCGGCAGCTATGGCACCTACACCATAGATGAATTTTACATTGGGTTTAACGACTTTACCATGGCTACCGCCGACGGCAAAAAAGCCCACCTCACCAGCGGTTACCGCTACGGTTATGATGGCGACATTTTAAAGATACAGGCCGTGCAAGACACACTGGGTTTTTACTACAACTTAAGGTACTCCAAACTATAGTCATTAAAAGCCATCTACCAGATGGCTTTATTTTTTTACTATTATTTTTTCATCGCTTGTAACGTTATCGGTCCTGTTTGCGTAATCTATAGCAAAACAGACAAGCGATATCAGTACCTGTACTCAAATATTAATGCATCCACCCGCAAGCGTGGCCGAAACTGAATTGATAGGCCACTGCAAACAAGGCAGTCTTAAGCACCAGGAAATGCTGTACAAGCATTACTATGGCTTTGCTATGGGCGTGGCGTTACGCTACTGCTTAACGCGCGACCATGCTTTGGAGGCGGTGAACGATGCCTTTATAAAGGTTTTTAACGGCATAGGCAATTACAATACCGACAGGCCTTTTAAAGCTTGGCTGCGCACCATCATTGTAAATACAGCCATTGACAGCCGCCGCCGCGAGTTAAAACACCAGCTGACCACCGATCTGGATGACGCGGCGCCGATACGGTCGGGCACGTTCATCATAGAGAACATTAATGCACAGGATATTTTGAAACTGCTGGATGCCCTACCCGCTATCCAGCGCACGGTCTTTAACATGTACGAGATAGATGGTTACAGCCATGACGAGATATCGGCCGAGTTGAATATCCCGGCCAGTTCGGCAAGGGTATATCTGGCGCGGGCCAAAGAGAAATTAAGGAAATTAATAGTTGCGATATAACATGGACGAGGATAAACTACATCAGCAACTTAACGATCGCATCAGGGAGGTCTTCGACGATCTCGAAGACCCATCAGCCGACGAAGGCTGGTTGTTGTTGCGCGAAAAGTTCCCGGCCAAGGCTAAAGAGCGTAGCCTGGCCTGGTTGTGGTATGCCGCTGCCGCGGTGGTGTTACTAGGTATTGGATTATGGTTCGGCACGGGCAAAGATCAGCCTAAACAACAGGTTGCGCAAAACACCGCGCCTGCTTTAAAGCAGACCGAAAAGGTTGAGCAAGCGATAAAGCCTGCCGATAGCAAGCAAACCACTGAGGGTGCCCCGGTGAGCTCAACACCATTTGCAGTTAAGCCGACCGATGCCACAGGTAAGATCGCTCAGTCACCTGCGCGTTATACTGCAAAAAATACAAGGCCAGTTTCCGGCAGGGAAAAGACAGGTAACATCGCAAGCAATAAGCCGGCGGCGCAGTCGAATGCGACCGATGAGCAGGCCAACGCGCAAGAGAAGCCTACCCAACCCGTTAAAGAAGGATACATTGCCGCAAACCAACCCAAACAAAACAACACTGTAGCAGAACAAACAAAGGAAATAGCTACGGGTAATACCGGCGTTGATCAGGTGTTTGATAATAAAACTAAAACCGATACCAAACCGGTGATCACCAATTCGGCCGAGGCTATGGCGCGGATGCTGGCTATGGACAAACCGGTAATCGATAAGGAAAAGAAAAACACTAAAGCCGATAAAAAAGTGGTGATCGGCCTGTACGCAGGCACTTTCTTTAACTACGCCGATGGCAGCGAGAACCGGGTTAACGTGGGCGCAGGGCTAAGCTCGGACGTTAACATCACAAACCACATTAAACTGACCACGGGTATAGCTATTGCCCAAAACTCGTTAAACTACAATTACGACACCTACAAGGGCAGCCAGCTTTATGCGACTGCGCTAAAAGTTGGCCTTAGTAATGCTTATGCCGACAACAGCAACGCATATGGGTCTGGATTATCTTACACAGCACGGATCCCTAAAAACTACCGTGCCAGCCTGATAGGGGTAGATATACCGCTGAACTTAAAATATCAGTTCGACCCTAAAAAGAACGACACTTTTATTTCGGCGGGGGTTAGTTCGGGTACTTTTTTGAATGAGACCTACGTATCCGAATTCAGCAACGGTAATGTTAGCGAAAAACAAACCACCCAGGCTACCTTTAGCGAGTTCTACCTGGCCAAAACGTTGAACGTCTCTTTCGGTGTAGGTTATCCGCTGGGTAAAAACCACCGATTGGTGGTCGAACCATTCCTTAAATACCCTTTGGGTGGCTTAGGTTTAGAGCAGATCAAATTCGGGTCCGGCGGTGTCAATCTGAGGTTCAATTTTTCGGGAGCAAAAAAGCAGTGAAGGAGATGTGAGATTAGAGATTAGAGATTAGAGATTAGAGATTAGAGATTAGAGATTAGAGATTAGAGAGGAATGCAGGCGATCGTATTAGGTTTTAGAGGAATGTGGGTTCTCGTAAATTCTCACCTGATATCTAATTAACTAACCTCTAATTAACTGACCCTACTTAAACTTAATAGCCTTCACCGGCGATATGCGGCTTACCAGCATGGATGGCAGGATGAGGATGAGCAGCGATACGGCCAGCGTACCAAGATTCAACGCTAATACATCGGCCCATTCTAATTGTATCGGTACAAATTTCATGTAGTAAGATGCCGGGTCGAGTTTGAAGGCATGCGTATGGTATTGCAGCAAGCTGAGGCCTATCCCCAGCAGATTGCCTAATAACAACCCAAGACCGATCAGATAGCCTGCGTTGTACAAAAATATCTCCTGTATCTTCCAGTTGTTGCTTCCCAGGGCTTTCAGTAAGCCGATCATGGTGGTGCGTTCCAGTATCATTACCAGCAGGGCCGATATCATATTGATCACCGCCACAGCCAGCATTAAAGCGATCAATACATTGGTGTTGGCATCCAGCAAATGCAGCCACTCGAACAATTGCGGATAAGTATCTAAAATGGTGATCGACCGCAGATCTACCGGGATCACGTCCCTGATGGTTTTATTGGATCGGTGCAGTTTTTCAAAATCGGCTACACGCACTTCATAAGCGCCAACCTCGCCCGGTTTCCAGTTATTCAGGAGTTGTATAACTTTCAGCGAGCCTACCGCATAGGTCTTGTTAACCTCCTCAACCCCGGCATCGTAAATACCGGTGATAAAGAACTTACGCTTACGCGGGTGATCGCCCATCATAAAATACATCACAAAGCTGTCGCCCATTTTTAGTTTAAGGCGGGTGGCCGTGTAAGTGGATATCATGATCTGATCCTTGCCCGATGTATCGGCGGGATCTATCGGCTTACCCGATACCATATTTTCGGCAAAAAAGCGGCGGTCGTAATCGGTATCCACACCTTTCAGCAACACGCCCTCTATCTCGTTATTGGCCCTGATGATACCCGCCTTGGTAGCAACTGCCGATACGCCGGTGACAAATGGCTTAGCCTTGATCTGCCGGATGACCGACGGACTGGTGCTGAAGGATGAGTTTTCGTACGATGTGTTCAGATCGTATTTGATCACGGAGATATCACCGCCAAAACCGCGCACCTTGCCGCGTATCTCTTGCTTAAAGCCCTTTACAATGGCAATGGTGAGGATCATTACGCTTAGGCCCAGCATAATACCAATAATGGCAATACGAACGATCAACCGCGAAAAAGTGCGCTTTGATCTGAAGCTGATGCGGGCGGCGATGAAGGTGGAAAAACTCAAGTGGTGTATTATTTGTATTTTAACAAAGATGCAGAATTAAGCCCGAAATGGCGTTATTTTGCTTCGGGTTAACGATCTGCTTATTTAACACCACAAGAATGAAGATCAGCACACTTTTGTTTTTACCTATATTGATGGTTTTAGGCGTTAAGGCACAGCCCATAATGCCGGTGAAACCCGCGCCCACACCAATGCCGCATTTAAACCCGGTAACACCATCAAAAGACGATGACGTTTACGGCGACGGCGACGACCTGAGGTACAGCAAAGTACCAACCGCTAAAAACTTAATGACCGGCGCCGACCAGACCTGGCTTTACATCCATTACCTGAAAGGTAAAAAAGTGGGCATGGTTATCAACCAAACATCGGTCATTGGCAAAAAGAATACTTTTAGCGTAGACAGTTTGGTAAGTCTTGGTGTAGACATTAAAAAGATCTTCGGTCCGGAGCACGGTTTCCGCGGCAATGCGGCCGACGGCGGTAAAGTGGAAGATACCATCGACCCAAAAACCGGCATCCCTGCCCTATCCCTTTACGGTAGCCGTAAACACAAACCCCGCCCCGATGACTTGAAAGGATTGGACGTGTTGATATTTGATATGCAGGACGTTGGCGCGCGCTTTTACACCTATATCACCACTATGCACTACGTAATGGAGGCCTGCGCCGAGAACAACATCGAACTAATGATACTGGATCGCCCAAACCCTAACGGCTATTTGGTGGACGGTGGTGTGTTGGATACCGCTTTCCGTTCGTCTGTGGGGATGCACCCGATACCGATCAGTCACGGTATGACCTTGGGCGAGTATGCCCAAATGATCAACGGCGAAGGCTGGCTGAAAGGTGGCATAAAATGTAAGATCAAGGTGATCAAGGTAGCTAATTATATCCACGCCATGCGGTATAGGCTCCCCGTGAACCCGTCGCCTAATTTGAGCACTTACCAGTCGGTGATATTATACCCGAGCATTTGCCTTTTTGAGGGGACTACGCTGAGTCTCGGTCGTGGTACGCAATTCCCTTTCCAGGTGGCAGGTGGCCCGGCATTGAAAGGACAATACCAATTCGCGTTCACCCCGCAGCCGATCGCGGGCGTAAGCGACAACCCGCCGCTGAAGGGACAGACCTGCTACGGCATAGATCTACGTAAATATGACCTTGAAAAGCTATTTAAAAGTGGTAAATTGAACCTGTCGTGGATCATTACGCTTTACAAGCAAAGTCCGGACAAAAGTAAATTCTTCAACGCCTATTTCACTAAGCTGACAGGGTCCGAAGAATTGCGTAAACAGATAGAGGCTGGCCAAACGGAGGAACAGATCCGTATAAGCTGGGAGCCTAAACTGAGTCAGTTCAAACTGATGAGGAAGAAATATCTGCTGTATAAATAAATTACACAACACCTCTCCCAAACTCTCTCCGAGGGAGAGGGCTTTAAAAATAGTTCTTCCTTTAGGGAGGGTTGGGAGGGCTTACACTTATGAGAATAGTATTTATGGGTACGCCCGACTTTGCGGTAGCATCGTTAGAGGCATTATTAGATTCGGGCGCGGACGTTGTTGGTGTGGTTACCGCACCTGATAAACCCGCCGGCCGCGGCCAAAAACTGAGCGAGTCGGCGGTAAAGCAATTCGCCGTATCGCGTGGTATACCCGTACTTCAACCCGAAAGGTTGAAAAGCCCCGAGTTTTTAGCGGAGTTAGAAGCTTTAAAACCCGAATTGCAAGTTGTGGTTGCCTTCCGCATGTTGCCGCAAGCGGTATGGTCTATGCCACCCAAAGGGACCATCAATCTACACGGATCTTTACTACCACAATATCGGGGTGCTGCCCCAATCAACTGGGCTATCATTAACGGCGAAAAAGAGAGCGGCGTAACCACCTTCTTCTTGAAACAGGATATCGACACCGGCAATATCCTGTTTACTGAAAAAGTCACCCTTACGGGCGATGAATCAGCGGGCGAACTGCACGACCGCCTGATGTATAAAGGTGCGGGACTGTTAGTAAAAACCGTAAAAGCGGTAGAATGCGGCAAATATCAGGAGCACCCGCAAGAGAGTTTTGACCTGAGCGATATTAAACACGCGCCCAAGATATTTAAGGACGATTGCAATATCGACTTCGCCCAATCGGTTGATGTGGTATACAACCGCATCCGCGGCTTAAGTCCTTACCCAACCGCCTTCACCACGTTGAATGGTAAAACATTAAAAGTATTCGCTACCACTAAAACACTGACCGAGCCGGGCATATCGCCAGGAGCCTTTTTGACCGATAATAAAACGTTCCTGAAGTTTGCTTGCAAGGATGGTTTTATCAGCGTGACCGATGTGCAGTTAGAGGGTAAGAAACGCATGGGTGTTGAAGAGTTTTTGAGAGGTGTGAGGTTGTAGAGACGCAAACTATTCTAATTCTCTATTTGGAGAGGGGCGCGTAAGGCACGAGCGCAAGCAGGGAGGGGTTAGCCACAATGCAAAGCTGACCAACCCCTCCCTGCCATTTTAACACCGCCCAACGCGCCACTCCCCAAGCAGGGATTTAGGAACAACCGTTGGTTCAACCCCCTCCCCCAAAACATCCCCCCAATTCCCTCGTTATAACCTTTACCCGTATTATTACGTACATTCGTAATAATTACAAGAAATACCTATGTCTAAAAAGAAAAGTAATTCTTCGTTCAAGACGGTCCTCACCCAAATGGTGATGGATGTTTTTGAGAAGAATGGAAATGAACCATTGAACTACAAGCAGATATCTGCTGCACTTAATATACGCGACGACGCGCGTGAAGCTATTATCGAAATACTTAAAGACGAAACTTTTGCCGGCACGCTTAAACAAGTGTCACCTGGTAAATATCAACTGCTGGAATTGAAGACCTTCATAGAAGGCAAAGTAGATCTGACCAACGACGGCTCGGCCTTTATCGTAACCGACGAACCCGAAGAGAACGATATCTTCGTCGCGCCGCGCAAATTAAAGAACGCCCTGCATGGCGACCGCGTGAAAGTTTACGTTTATGCTAAAAGCAAAGGCAAACGCAAAGAGGGCGAGGTGATCGAGATCATTAAAAGAAACAAGACCGAGTTTACCGGTATCGTGAAACTATCTGAGCGTTTCGCATTTTTTGTGCCCGACGACCGTAAGATGATGCACGATATCTTCATCCCCTTAGAAGGACTGAATGGTGCCAAGAATGGTATCAAAGCTGTAGCTGAGATTACCGATTGGCCAACGGACGCTAAGAACCCTATCGGCCGTATCAAACAAGTATTAGGTGCCCAAGGCGAGAACGATACCGAGATGAACGCCATTTTGGCCGAATACGGTTTCCCGACATCCTTTCCTAAAGAGGTTGAGGATGAATCAGAAGCGATACCTGATGTGATCACTCCCGAAGAGATCGCCAAACGCCGCGATTTCCGTAATACGCTGACAGTTACTATCGACCCTGTTGATGCCAAGGACTTTGACGACGCGATATCTTACCGTGTGCTTGATAACGGCAACTTTGAGGTAGGTGTACATATTGCTGATGTCGCGCATTATATTATACCTGACTCAGCATTAGATAAAGAAGCTTTTGAGCGTGCGACGTCGGTTTACCTGGTAGATCGCGTGATCCCGATGCTTCCTGAAAGATTATCTAATGGGTTGTGCTCACTGCGTCCTAAGGAAGATAAGTTATGCTTTGCAGCGGTTTTTGAATTGGATACCGAAGCGCATATCGTTACCGAATGGTATGGCAAAACGGTGATCCACTCCGATCGTCGTTACTCGTACGAAGAGGTGCAGGAAATATTAGAGGCCGGCACCGGCGAGAACAGCGACGCACTACTGCAGTTGAACGCTTTGGCCCATAAACTGCGTGATGAGAAATTTAAACACGGTGCTATCAGCTTTGAGACCAAAGAAGTAAAATTCACCTTGGACGAAAAAGGCAAACCGATCGGTGTTTATGTGAAAGAGCGTAAAGACGCCCACAAACTGATCGAGGATTTTATGCTCTTAGCTAACCGCAAGGTGGCAGAGTACGTAAGCAAACTGGGCAAAGGCAAAAAGAAATATACCTTTGTTTACCGCGCACACGATCAGCCTAATGTGGAAACGTTGGGTAACTTCGCTACGTTTGCCGCAAGGTTCGGGTATAAGATCAATATGAAATCGGGCAGGGAGATCGCCAAGTCGCTTAACTTTTTGATGACCGATGTTGAGGGCAAAAAAGAACAGAACGTGTTGACCCACCTCGCTATCCGTAGCATGGCCAAGGCGATATATACCACTAAAAGTGCAAGCCACTATGGTTTAGGCTTTGATCATTATACGCACTTCACCTCGCCGATCCGTCGTTACCCCGATGTAATGGTGCACCGTTTGTTGTTCGAATACCTGAACGGCGGCAAGAGTGCTGATGCAGAGGCTTACGAAAAACTATGTTCGCACAGTTCGGCTATGGAGAAAAAAGCGGCCGACGCCGAACGTGCATCAACCAAATACAAACAGGCTGAATACCTGCAAGATAATATCGGCAGCATCTATAACGGCATCATTTCGGGCGTTACCGAGTGGGGTATGTATGTAGAGATCATCGAAAATAAATGCGAGGGCATGATACGCTTGCGAGATATTAGTGACGATTTTTATACCTTAGACGAGAAAAATTACGCCATTATCGGTCAGCGTAAAAAGAAGGTTTACCAGTTAGGTGACGAGGTGCGCATCAAAGTAAAAAATGTGGATCTGACCAAAAAACAGATAGATTTTTCTTTGGTGCTGGATAAATAGTGGCAGGTCATCCCGAACTTGTTTCGGGAACCCACGGGACGGGTGATCAGCTTGTGAGAGATATGCAAACTGAATTGCATGATGGGGTGCCGAAACAAGTTCGGCATGACTTGTAGAAAGGTGACGACAACACCATATTGTATTAATGAAGGATCTTAACGAATTACAAAGTATTATATCCAAAGCAGTTGCGGAGACTAAATACCCCTCCCAACCGCCCGACCTGTACGAACCTATAAGCTACATCCTGTCGCTGGGTGGTAAGCGCATGCGCCCTGCCCTGTTGCTAATGGCCTGCGACCTGTTCGGCGGCGACGTGAACAAAGCCATTAAAGCAGCTTTGGCTATTGAGGTGTTCCATAACTTCACGCTGATGCATGATGATATTATGGACAGAGCCCCCCTGCGTCGCGGCAAGATCACCGTGCACGAAAAATGGGACCAGAACGTAGCCATCCTATCCGGCGACGCCATGATGGTAGAAGCTAATAAATTGATGCTACAGGTCGACGATGCGATTCTGCGCCCGGTGATGGACATCTTCAACGAGACCGCGTCCGGTGTGTGCGAAGGGCAGCAATACGACATGAGTTTCGAAAGCCGCGACCGTGTATCGGCTGATGAATATATCAATATGATCCGCCTGAAAACCTCGGTGTTATTAGGCGGCGCGCTAAAGATCGGTGCCCTTATCGGCGGCGCGACTGAAAAGGATGCCTCGCTCCTTTACACCTTCGGCGAGCAATTAGGCGTAGCCTTCCAACTACAAGACGATATCCTTGACATATACGGCGACCCCGAAAAATTCGGCAAGCAAGTAGGCGGCGATATCCTGGCCAATAAAAAAACCTTCCTGCTCATCCGCGCCCAAGAATTGGCCGACGACATCACCGCCACCGAACTACAGAACTGGCTCGACACCGTCGACCCGGACCCGCAACAAAAAGTAGCCGCCGTAACCGCCATTTACAATAAACTCAACATCCGCCAATTGGCCACTGAAACCATCCAGATCTACGCCGGCCGTTCGTTCGCCACACTTGATGAACTGGACCTGCCCGATAGCCATAAGCAATATTTACGCGCTTTTGCAGATAGTTTATTGGTGAGGGAGTATTAGGCTCAGTTGGCAGTTTTTAGTTTGCAGTGGGCATTTTAACCACTAAGGACACGAAGATTTTCACAAAGGTCACAAAGCCTTGCATAACTAAGTGCAAAGCTTTGTGACCTTTTGTTTTCCCACCTTTGTGCACTTTGTGGTTAGCTCATCAAGCCGAAATTCTTTGTAACATCCACAAAACAATTTTGGAAATATCAAACCAATTTCCTTATTATTGTTAAACATTGCAATCGATTGCATAATCGGAAAAATGTTAACCTTTGTAAACTTTCATAAACCAAAACATGAAAAACGTTACCAAAACCATTCGCGGTATCGCGATAATGGCGGGCTTGTGCGGGATGTGTTGTCGGTCAACCTCTTCGCCAACACTTCCAACGGTGGAACCCGTTCCGAAAGTCCTGATTTTTTCAAAAACCGTAGGTTTTCATCATAACTCTATCGAGGTAGGTGTACCTGCCATAAAAAAGCTGGGGACCGAGAACAAATTCGATGTAGATGAAACCAAAGAAGCTTCTCAATTCACTACCGACAATTTAAAACGATACGCTGCAGTGGTTTTCCTCAGTACCACCGGCGACGTGCTCAACTCTGAGCAGGAAGCAGCATTCACAAAATACATTCAAGGTGGAGGTGGTTTTGTGGGTATCCACGCTGCGGCTGATTGCGAATACGATTGGCCGTGGTATGGACGTTTGATAGGCGCTTACTTTAAAGGCCACCCGGCAACACAAAAAGCAGATCTTATGATCGTAGACGCAGAACACATAGCGACTAAACATCTTCCTACTATTTGGGAACGAGTGGACGAGTGGTATACTTTTAAAGCCGCCCCTAAAAATGTGCACGTGCTGATCAATATAGACGAGAGAAGTTATGATGTTAGCGACGACCTCAAAATGGGCGACGAGCACCCGATGGCCTGGTATCATGACTATGACGGCGGCCGGGCATTCTACACCGAGTTGGGTCATACCGACGAGTCTTTTGCCGACCCGCTATATCTGCAACACATCCTCGGCGGCATTAAATACGCCATGGGAAAAAAAGCACCTAAAAACTAAGCTATCGATATCACCATTACATGAATAAGAAACAGACCCTATCGCTTGGCGGCATGATGTTGGGCGCGGCCATATTGTACACCTGCAGCACGCCCCGTTACGTTAAAAACAATCCGGTCCAGCGTGATGCGGACGGCAAAATAGCCGTCAACCGTAAGCCTAACCCTGCGCCGATGTCACCCGAGGAGAGTATGAAGAATATCTACCTCCCTAAAGGCTATCACCTGCAATTGGTAGCGAGCGAGCCGATGGTGAGCGAACCTGTGGCTATTGCCTGGGATGGCAACGGACGGATGTTCGTTTGCGAGATGAATACCTACATGCAGGATATTGACGGCACGGGCGAGAATAAGTCGCTTAGCCGCATCAAACTTTTGGAGGATACCAATGGCGATGGCAAGATGGATAAGGCGACCATCTTTATCGATAGCCTGCTGCTGCCACGCATGATATTACCGCTGGACGGTCGTCTGTTAGTGAACGAGACCTATAACGAGAATATTTACAGCTACGAGGATACCAATGGCGACGGCAAAGCCGACGTTAAAAAGATCGTTTACAAAACCGATGTAGCCGATACCCGCAACCTGGAGCACCAGCGCAGCGGGCTGCTTTGGAATCTGGATAACCGCATTTACGTGACCGTTGATGCTACCCGCTACCGTTTTATGAACGATAAGCTGATCCCTCAACCGATGATCGAGTCGGGAGGCGGGCAGTGGGGTTTGGCTAACGATGATTATGGTAAACTTTACTTTTCATCTGCCGGTGGCGAGAATCCTGCTTTTAACTTTCAGCAGCCGCCGCATTACGGCAGCTTTAACTTTAATGATCAGTTCAATGACGAGTTTCAGGCGGTATGGCCTATCGTGTCTACGCCGGATGTGCAGGGCGGCCCGCAGCGTTACCGTAAGGATGACAGCACACTTAACCACTTTACGGCTTGTAATGGCCAGTCGATCTATCGTGGTGATAAATTACCTGCCGATCTGAAAGGCGACCTGATCATATGCGAACCGGTGGGCCGTTTGGTGCGTAGGGCCAAGGTGGTAAATACTAATGGCAAGATCACGTTGGTGAACGCCTATCAAAAAGAAGAATTTATGGCCTCGGCCGACTTGAATTTCCGCCCGGTCAACTCGGCTACCGGCCCGGATGGGGCGCTTTATATTGTGGATATGTACCACGGCATTATTCAGGAGGGCAACTGGACACGTAGCGACAGCTATCTACGCCCGCAGATCCAAAAGAAAGGTTTGGATAAAAATATCGGGCGCGGTAGGATCTACCGAGTAGTTTACGATGGCTTTAAAGACCCTAAAAAACGCCCGGACCTATTGAAAAGGTCATCGGCAGAATTGGTTCCCGAATTAGCCAACGCCAACGGCTGGTGGAGAGAGACCGCCCAAAAACTACTGGTATTACGCAAGGATGCAAGCGTAGTGCCTCCATTAGAGTCGATGGTTAAAACTAACCTGTCGCCAATGGCGCGTATCCACGCCTTGTGGACACTGAATGGTATGGGCGCGCTAAACAAAGATGTTTTATTCTACGCTTTTAATGATGCGGACGCTCAGGTGCGCAAAACGGCAATTTGGGCAAGTGAGGACTTCCTGCCTGAAAATACCGACGAGGTAATGGCCAAAATAGAGCCGTTAAAATTAGATCCGAACGCCAACGTGCGTATGCAAGTAGCCTTGACCTCCCGTTTCATCAAGTCGCAAAAGGCGGATGATGTGGTGGCCTATCTGCGCAAAGCCCCGGCAAGTAACGCGGCTTTCGTAGCGTCGCAAGCTAAATACGAACGCCTGTTAGCCGACCGCGAACGTTCGGCTCGTAACGCCCGCGCCATGGCCGATGCCGAAAAGAAATTGGTTCTGGATGGCGGCGTGATCTTTAAACAGCTTTGCCAAACCTGCCATGGCAGCGACGGCAAGGGCATCACCGTAGGCAGCAGCACCCCTGCCCCGGCTTTGGCTAATAATAAAGACGTAGTTGGTGATCCGGAAAAACTGATCAAGATATTACTGCATGGCTTAAAAGGTCCTGTCGACGGTAAAACTTACCCTGACGTGATGCCTGCCCTCGGCCATAATGACGACGCCTACATTGCATCCGTCATCAGCTTTATCCGTAACGACCTGGGCAACAAAGCCAAAGTAGTCACGGCAGCCGACGTTAAAAAAGTAAGAGAGAAAACCCAGGGCCGCACCACCAACTGGACCATGGACGAATTGAATGCTAAATAAAACCTATACACCGCATCATCAAAAGCCGCCTCTGCAAAGGAGCGGCTTTTTGTGGTTTTTAGGGATTATCTCTCACTAAACTCTACTTCTAAACGGGTTTTAAACACCTACCCAATTCTCGATCTTACTCTTTGTTACATCTACTGCTAACCATGTATCAACATTTTCGTCAACTTGACCGCCGTAAGCCATAACAAGTGCATGTGTAAATGCTCTCCCTTATTCAAATGAGGAAGAAAACTATTAAAACCGAACTGATTTCTGATAACAATAGACCTATCAACGCTAACAATATCGTTAAGCCTTGATGGGAAGCCGTCATTTTTTAAAGCCCTGTAGTGCAATGCTTCACCATCCTCTGTCCCGATATGTATTCGCCAATCCTTATCGTATATCTCTACGGCATCTAATGACTCTACACATGCGGTATCGTAGACTATTTCCTGATTCCTTTTGGGAGTGAACCTACAATATAGCTCAATTGGGTCAACCGCATCTGTAAGCTTTTGAATACGCCAAAGCCACCCAGTTGACATAGTTACATACTGACTCTGAGGACGATCACACGGTGGCTGAAAACTGATCAACTCGACTTCATAGTTGGGCATAACCATGATCGTGGAAAAACCGTTTTCGTACTTAACCTGTTCTGAGATCTCACAGCTTGACGGATTCCCATTGAGTCCGCATTTCACTTCGCCCAATGGTGTTACCACCCTACTGATGCTTATAGGAGCATTTTTAACTCTAAACGCCATAAGTAAATATACCTGCCATCTTCGAACTTCGCAAAGCATTTAACCTTAAACAAACCCATCCCCCATCCGTTCGTATCTTTACACAATGGCCAAAAGCAAAACAATAGCGATTAAAGAATACGTACGCGATAAACGCTCGCCGGTACCTAAAAGCGCGACCACTTCTAAGGTGATGAGCGCCATTAAGGCCAAGAACACCGACCCTGAGGTTAAGCTACGCAAACTGCTTTGGACCAAAGGCCTGCGTGGTTATCGACTGAACTGGAAAAAAGCTCCCGGTCGGCCGGATATCGCTTTCCCGGGGCGTGAGGTGGCCGTATTTGTTCATGGTTGTTTTTGGCACCGATGCCCTATCTGCGCCCATCCGCTGCCTAAACATAATACCGAATTTTGGGCTGATAAATTTGGCCGTAACGTGGCGCGTGATAAAGCTAAAGCGGATCAGCTTACCGACCTTGGTTGGCAGGTGATCACTGTGTGGGAATGCGAGTTAAAAAAAGACGCCGAGGCTGCCGCGGATAACATTGTGGCAAAGGTGAATGCCCGGCAGGCGCTGACGTAGCCGTATGCGTAATTTATTTTGATAAATACTTTGTCGCTTTTATTTCTACCTTGCATCCGCAATGAACGATTACCTTACCGCATTTGGCAATTGGCTTGAAAGCCTGGGCGAGGATCACGGGGTGAACCCCTGGATATTGGGTCCGCTATATTTCACCAGCAAAGTGATCTTTGTGACCTGCCTGGCCTGGACGGTTAAGAACCTGCGTAAAAAGAAACCCGTCACCAAGTCGCTAATGTGTGCCGGGGCTGGGTTCAGCATCCCTTATTTATATATTATCATTTTCGGCCACGATATTTCTATCTGGGTATATGTGTTCATTGTCTGCTTTATCCTTTTCGGGGTATTTAACGCCTGGAGACAATTAAGTAAGGCTTCGCGTCAACCTGATGTGCAGTAGCGCAAATTAAACTTCGTATTTTAGTAAGTTCAGATAAGGATCGCCGTCGATATCAAGTAATTGGCAAAAGGCAGGCTCGGTCTTTATGCCTGATGCTTTTAGGGCGATCACCTGCTGCTTAAACTTTTCGCCGAACTTTTGTAATATCTCGTATTCCTTCACCATGTGCAGGTAGCCCATCTGCAGATCGGAGGGTACGTCCTGCCCGAATAGTTCGAACTCCTGCCCTGCTATTTTGAAACTTGCGACTATTGCCGGACCAGCTAAGGCAGCTACCCTATTGATCTTAAACTCATCCTCCTTCCCAAACGCATCCGTCATCTGCTGCGCCAACTGTTCAAGATCATTGGCTTGACTGAGGATGTCGATATCACTTGTTGCTACTTGAATATCTAAAGGAAAAGTGCCGACCACAATTGGGTCATACTGTTTTAAGGACTCCAAGATATCCGTCTGCACCAGCAATTTATAGATGCGTTGCTGCTCTGCCGAGCCTTGAGATAGATAAGTGATGTCCTTAAAATTCATGGAACATCGTCTACTTGATTATCCTCACCGGCTTTTTATTTTCATCGATAGCCACAAAAGTAAAACTGCCGTGGATGGCTAACTCGCGGCCTTCGGCGTGCATTTGTTCTATATAGATCTCTACATCTACTTTCAGGCTGGTGTTGCCTACGTGGCCTACACGGGCTACCAATTCGATGATCGTGCCGGCGGGGATGGACTTTTTAAAGTCGATCTTATCGCTGCTAACGGTCACCATACGTTGGCGACTGAATCTGGTAGCGGCTATAAAAGCGGTCTCATCCATCCAATGCATGGCGGTACCGCCGTAAAGCGTATCGTAGTGGTTGGTGGTATTAGGGAACACGGTCTTAAAAATGCGTGTCTCGGAGCGGGCAATTCTTTCTTCTAAGGTCATGTATGTGTATAAAGATCAGGGCGGCATTTACCGCCCCGATCTGGTTTATTATGCTTCTTGCTTAACGGTCTCGCGCATCTCGTTGGCGGCAGCAACCATTTCTATCAGCGCGGCTTTGGTCTCGTCCCAGCCGCGGGTCTTCAGGCCGCAATCGGGGTTTACCCATAGCTGGCTTTCAGGGATCACGGCTGCTGCTTTTTTAAGCAGGTGGCCCATCTCGGCACGGTTAGGCACTCGCGGTGAGTGGATATCGTACACACCCGGCCCTATCTCGTTAGGGTATTTAAAGTCGGCAAATACATCCAGCAGTTCCATTTGCGAGCGTGATGTTTCTATGGTGATCACATCGGCATCCATATCGGCAATATTGCTAATGATATCGTTAAATTCCGAGTAGCACATATGCGTATGTATTTGCGTATCGTCCTGCACACCGCTGGCCGATATGCGGAAGGCTTTTACCGCCCAGTACAGGTAATTTTCGCGGTCGGCTTTGCGTAATGGCAAACCTTCGCGAATAGCAGGCTCATCTATCTGGATAATTTTAATACCGGCGGTTTCCAGGTCCACCACCTCATCGCGAATGGCCAGTGCGATCTGCGTACAAGTTGCCGACCGTGGCTGATCATTCCGCACGAACGACCATTGCAATATCGTCACCGGGCCTGTCAGCATACCCTTCATCCATTTTTGGGTGAGCGAAGCCGCATAGGCCGACCATTTTACCGTCATGGCCACCGGGCGCGAAACATCGCCATAAATTACCGGCGGTTTCACACAACGGCTGCCGTAGCTTTGTACCCAACCATTCTGCGTAAAGGTAAAACCATCCAGCTGTTCGCCAAAATATTCTACCATATCGTTACGTTCAAATTCACCATGCACCAAAACGTCCAGACCGATCTCTTCCTGCCATTTTACAGCTTTGGCGGTCTCGTCGGCTATCAGTCGGTCGTATTGCTCATCAGTTAACGAACCTTTTTTGTACGATGCCCTCCAACTCCGCACCTCAGCCGTTTGCGGGAACGAGCCGATAGTAGTAGTGGCGAACAACGGTAACTGCAACAGATCCTGCTGAACGATCTTTCGCGTGGCAAAGCTGTTAGCTCGTTGCGAATCAGCGTCTGTGATACCCGCCACACGTTCTTTCACCTGCGGGTTATGGATCAGCGTAGAACTGCGGCGTTCGGCCTGTGCTTTTTTGTTAGCCTCTAATTGTTGCAAAGCCGAATTGGAGGGCTGCCCCGATGCGAGCTTTTTAAGCGTAACCACCTCATCTACTTTTTGGCGGGCGAAGGACAGCCATTGTTTGATCTCGGACGTCAGCACATCCTCTTTCTTTTCATTATCCAGATCGCAGGGAGAGTGGATCAGCGAGCACGATGGTGCGATCCAAACTCTATCAGCTCCGATAGCGGTTATTGCTTTATTGATGAACTGCAGGGATGCTTCAAGATCGTTCTTCCAGATATTGCGACCGTCGAGCACACCCAAAGACAGAATAGTATCCTTTGATAATTGCGCGATCACTTCATCCAACTGTTGCGGCCCGCGGACCAGATCGATATGCAGGGCATTGACTGGTAATGATGTCGCCAACGCGGTATTATCGCCAAGTGCCTCGAAATACGTCGCCAGCAAGACCTTTAAATAAGGGAACTCCGCACGGATAGCTTTATAGGCCTCGCGGAAAGCTTGTTTTTCTTTTTCGGTCAGATCCATGGCCAGGAATGGCTCGTCGAACTGGATCCACTCGGCACCTAAATTTTTTAATTTGGTGATGACCTCCATGTAGACCGGCAACAGGTTCCTCAAAAGGTCTATCTTGCTAAACCCGGCTTCTTTCTCTTTACCCAGCAACAGGTACGATACCGGACCGATCAGCACAGGTTTGGTGATAATGCCTAATTGTTTGGCATCATAAAACTCATCGATCACCTTTGTAGAGAACAGCTTAAATTGCTGATCCTTATAAAACTCGGGTACAATGTAGTGATAGTTGGTATCGAACCATTTGGTCATCTCCATCGCCGTTACATCCAGCCCATCTTTTTGATAGCCGCGGGCCATGGCAAAGTACAAATCCAGTTCTTCGCCGCCGTTTTTGGTGATCACCTCATTATAACGTTTGGGAATAGCGCCAAACAGCAGGGAATGGTCCAGCACCTGATCATAATACGAAAAATCGTTGCTCGGGATCAGGTCTATCCCGGCATCCTTTTGCAGTTGCCAGTTGTGGTGGCGGATGGCTTTACCGGCGGTCATCACGTTTTTCAGTCCGCTTTTGCCTGCCCAATAGGCTTCGCAGGCTTTTTTTAGTTCGCGTTGGTTACCAATGCGCGGGTAACCCAGGTTTTGCGTTAACATGTCTTTTAAAAAATTAAATAAATAATTCGGTTAAAAGCGCTTAGCTCAGCTTCGCAATGCGATCGTGCGGACGGGATAAAAGAAAGGCAGGCGCAAGCAGGCACAGGCCACCCCGTAAAAGATCACCTATGTTTTTTTAGAATGCGCATCAGACCTGACCTTTGCCCCATACCGCGAGAGCATTGTCAATTCGGTACAGGCAGGTCTCCTGACTTGTAACATTTTTGCCGCCCTTCCCATCCGTTGTTAAGCGGACAGTGGGCATCTAATGGGCAAAAACTTGGTTGTGTTACTTACAGTTGCGCGACAGTCCGTGATTTGCACACGGTTCCCTATTAATTCACGTTAAGTAAAACCTATACCGGTTGATGAAGAAAAGTAAAGAACTTATTTCGGGGACGAAGGTAGGGAATAGGATCGAGAAATGTAGATCAAAAAGCCTTGTGGCGCATCCTGACCAACATTTGCCATTCATCTCCCCTACTTATCCAGATAGATCTTACGGCCCTGAAAGTCGAAATAGACTGTGGTGTACCTCGAAAAAATGTAGTTGCCCACAAAGCTCAAACTGGTATTGCTGTTGCCTTTGCCTGTAGAACGCATCAATCTTATCTTTGGCGTATCTATCAATAGATCACCAATTTTAACCGAACGCATGGATGCTGAATAATAGGTAACTTTTTCAGTTGTTAAAGATCGGCCTTTCACTTCCATTGCTGTTGCCTTAAGTGCTTTTATCAGATCATTTTTTTCGGCCATGATGCTACCGATCCCGATCTGTTTTGGCCCATAGCCCAAGTCTAAATAGGCTTGTCCTTTCACCTTCAGTTCAGTGCCCTTATCAAATTCCAGATCCAATAAATAGCGGTTAAATCCGGTGCGGGTGATCGGTATCTGAGGCATTTTGACCGGCGCTTTAAATGTTGCCGGGCTGTGAAAAACGATAAACCTTTGTTTGTAATTTATTTCCATCACATATTTAGCCATCAGATCTAAACCTGCTAATCCGTCTGCATGTTTTATGGTCGTTCCTTTCAGATCAATGATCGCAGGGCGCAAAGTAGTATTAATGTTACCGACCTTGATCGCTGCCAATTTAGACCTTAACAAACCAAGTGACCTGGCGTATTTAACCCGTTCTGCCGGATCCGGATCTTTCAGGTTGCCGGTGATCTGGCCGTGCCGCTTAGCGAAGGTGGAATCGATATATAGCCCATCTGCCCCGGTATCAAAGATCAGTTTCACTTTTATCGAATCAAAAACCATCGCTTCAACCACAATATGGTTGCCTACCATATCGAAACGCACCGTATCAGTTGGAACCGTCTTACCAAGGTTGATCATTGTGAACAGAGACGGCGATGGTTTGAACGAACAAATGCACAAAACGATAAGGGGAAGTAAAATATATGCTCTCATATTTCGACTAAAGATATAGTTAATTTATTAAAAAAACTACTTATTTAGTTTTAAACCTTTAACGTTCGCCCCTCCCCCATATAACGATCAAGTTACTTTCATTTCCTCCTTAAATATTTATCTTGGCTTCTTATAACTATTAACTGTATTATGAAATTAAGGTTGATGACTGCGGGCGCGGCTTGTGCGCTTGTTTTGGGTTTAACTAACGCGCACGCGCAAACAAAAAAGTATGGCGAGGGTGTGGATCAGGCTATGCAGGCCGCCAGTGGCGACGACATGAAAGCCGCTATTACTTACCTGGCCGATGATAAATTGCTTGGTCGCGCGCCGGGTTCGCCGGGTTTTCAAATGGCGGCCGACTTTGTGATCGATAAGCTAAAAAGTTACGGTGTACAACCCGCAGGCGAAAACGGCGGCTGGACACAGGCCGTTCGCTTACGCCGCACCTTTGCAGGTAAAGCAGGTTCGGCATCGCTGATCGTTAACGGGAAGGCCGACAGCCTTAAATACAATACCGATATTTTTATTTATCCGGATCCTGTC
Organism: Mucilaginibacter myungsuensis; assembly: GCF_015222005.1. Lineage (GTDB taxonomy): Bacteria > Bacteroidota > Bacteroidia > Sphingobacteriales > Sphingobacteriaceae > Mucilaginibacter > Mucilaginibacter myungsuensis. The sequence continues at coordinate 34,653 of NZ_JADFFL010000013.1, forward strand.
CATAAGGATGTAAGCTCGTCGGGCGAATTAGCTTTCGTTGGCTATGGCATCACCGATAAACAAATGGGCCGCGATGATTACGCCGGCATGAACGTTAAAGGCAAGATCGTGGTCATCGTTCGTGGTGCGCCTACAAGCTTCCCGTCATCTAATGCGTCGCACAATATGGACTTCAATACTATCCAAAAGAATGCCGCTGCTCACGGCGCTATTGGCGTTATCCTTGCTACCGGCGATTCTACGGCCCGTGGAACGTTGGCTAACCCGGGCCGTCGCGGTACCTATAGTATTATGGATGACAAAGGCCAACCGGTAGTATCACGTACTTACTTTGGCGGTGTGCAAATGCTGGCCGCGGTGGGTTATAAAACGCTACGGACGTTGGCTTCGGCAGCGGGCAAGGATGCAAGTCAGTTGCTGCCGTCGTTAAAAGAAGGTAAGATCGTGTCGTTCCCCACCACATCAAAGATCAGCGCCGCTGCCGATTTCAATTATGTGGACGTGGCCGGTTTTAACATCGTTGGTAAAATAGAAGGATCGGACAAGAAATTGAAGAATGAATACGTGGTTCACAGTGCTCACCTGGATCACCTTGGTGTTGGCACCCCGGTTCAGGGCGACTCGATCTATAATGGCGCGCACGACAACGCTTCGGGCGTGTCGAGTTTATTGCAGATCGCCAAGGTTTATCATAATCTGAAAGTGAAACCGAAGCGTTCGATCATCATCGTAGCCGTTACCGGCGAGGAATTGGGCACGCTGGGTTCGGGTTATTTTGCAAGTCACCCTACTATTCCGGTCAAGTCGATGGTGGCTGATGTGAATACGGATATGCCCACTATTATTGCGCCATTGTTGTCAGTTACCGCTTTGGGTGCCGAGCATTCATCGCTTGCAAAAGTGGTCGACGAAGCATCTGCTTATATGGGCCTGACCGTGGAGGCTGATCCCGAACCGGAGCAGAACCGTTTTGTGCGGAGCGATCAGTATAGCTTTGTGGTTCAGGGTATTCCGGCTTTGCACATTAAATATGGCGCGCGTACCCCGGATGGCAAAAACAACCTGAACGACCTGGTAAAAGTTTGGCGCGAGAAATATTATCACAAACCACAGGACGATATTAACGGTATGTTCGACTTTGATGCCGGCCGCAAATATGCCCAGCTTAACTTCCTCATCGGTTACATTATTGCCAACACTACCGAGCGCCCAACATGGAATAAAGGCGATATTTTTGAAAAAAATTAGGTCTACGTGCAAAAAACAGCATATATTGGTGGTACCAATTTATAGTACCACCAATAAAACCTAAATGTACCCGGAGCAGGAGCGATTTTTATTAGCGACAGATTGTATAATTTTTGGTTTCGACGGCAGCACCATTAAACTGCTATTGATACAACGCGGCATGGAACCCATGAAGAACCATTGGAGTTTAATGGGCGGCTTTGTGAAACGCACCGAAACCACCGATGATGCCGCCAACCGCATCCTGCAACAATTGACCGGTCTGCAGAATGTTTACCTTGAGCAGTTGCACGTTTTCGGCAAGCCTGATCGTGACCCTGTAGAGCGGACACTATCAGTCGCCTATTTCGCACTTATCGATATTAATAAATACGCCAAGCAGATCACTACCGATCACAACGCCGAATGGTTCGGCCTGAACGAATTACCCGAGCTGATCTTTGACCATACCGAAATGGTGAAGATGGCTAAAAAGCAATTGCGCTATAAAGCGGCCCTTCACCCTATTCTGTTTCAGTTATTGCCTGAGAAATTTACCATTCCGCAATTGCAGGTATTATATCAGGGTATCTATCAATCTAAGTTAGATGACAGGAATTTTAGCCGTAAGGTATTATCAACCAACCTGCTGATCAAATTGCCTGAGAAAGAAAAATTATCATCAAAAAAAGGGGCATTCTACTATAAGCTTAACCAAAGCAACTACCTGGAAAACTTTGAGGCATTCCTGAATTTTATCCCTAATCCGGACAGGTTCTTCAAAGACTGACCGGCACCAAATAAAGCAACCGTTGCAAAGCCCGCTGTTTCATTATAAAAAACTATTTTTGCTTTAGATATGCTTGAAGGTAAAAAGATAGTTTTAGGGGTGAGCGGCAGCATAGCGGCCTATAAATCGGCTTTGCTGGTGCGTTTATTAGTTAAGGCTGGTGCCGAAGTGCAGGTTGTTATGACCGACGACGCGACCGCTTTCATTACCCCGTTGACACTTTCTACCCTATCTAAAAGACCGGTATTTGTGGAGTACTACAAACCCGAGACGGGCGAATGGAATAACCACGTTGACCTTGCCCTGTGGGCCGATATGATGATCATCGCTCCAGCCAGTGCCAATACCATTGCCAAAATGGCTAATGGACTGTGCGACAACCTGCTGATGGCGGTTTACCTATCAGCCAAGTGCCCGGTATATTTTGCGCCGGCTATGGACCTGGATATGTGGAAGCACCACGCCACACAAGAGAACGTTATTCGCCTGAAACAATTCGGTATCGGCATAATCCAACCCGGCACAGGCGAGTTGGCCAGCGGCTTGCACGGCGAAGGCCGTATGGCCGAGCCGGAAGAGATAGCCGAATTTATATCGACCGAAATAAAAAAAAAACTCCCGCTAAAGGGTGAAAAGATATTAGTGACCGCCGGGCCTACTTACGAGGCTATTGATCCGGTGCGTTTCATCGGCAATCATTCGTCGGGGAAAATGGGGTTCGCAATCGCGGATCGGTTTGCGGAACTGGGGGCAAATGTCACCTTGATATCGGGACCATCGGCTCAGAAAAGTAAATTTAAGATTGAACGGATCGATGTGACCTCGGCAGCTGAGATGCTTGAAGCTTGTCAGCTGCATTTTGCTGATGCCAAAGCTTGCGTGATGAGCGCTGCCGTGGCAGATTATACCCCCGAGATAGTCGCCGACAAAAAAATAAAAAAGCAGGAAGACCGTTTTAATATCGACCTAAAAAAAACGGTGGATATTTTGAAGACCTTAGGTTCGGTAAAACACGACGGCCAGATATTGGTTGGCTTTGCTTTGGAGACCCACAACGAGGAGCAAAACGCCATTGGCAAACTGCAAAGCAAGAACCTCGACCTGATCATCCTGAACTCGTTGAACGATGCCGGCGCGGGTTTCCAGACGGATACTAATAAGATCACTATGATCGACCGGGAATTAATGAGCACCGTTTTTGAATTAAAGAACAAAGACGAGGTGGCGATAGATATTTGCAAAAAGGTTATTGAATTGATGAACGCATGAAAAAACTGTCGCTTTACCTGATCCTATTTTGCTGCTCGGTAGCCGTCCGTGCGCAGGACCTGAACGCCCGCGTACAGATACTCACGCCCAAAATACAGACCACCAATAAACGCATATTCCAAACTTTGGAGACCGCTATGCGCGAGTTCCTGAACGGGCGTAAATGGGCGCAAGACCCGATCAAACTCGAAGAGCGTATCACGTGCAACTTTATCCTGAACGTTACGGCCTGGGATGGTAATAGCAACTTCAGCGGCGAGTTGCAGGTGCAATCGCAACGGCCTATCTACAATTCGTCGTACACCACTACCCTACTCAGTACCAACGATAAGGATTTTGATTTTACTTATACCGAAGGGCAGACCATTGATTATACCGACCAAAATTTCCAGAACAACCTGAGCGCGGTGATGGCTTATTATGCTTACATCATCGTCGGGCTGGATTACGATTCGTTCTCTAAATTCGGTGGTAGCCCCTACTTTACGCAAGCGCTGAATATTGTTACCAACGCGCAGTCGGCCTCGTTTAAAGGCTGGAAAGCTTTCGATAGCAATACCAACCGTTATTGGTTGGCCGAGAACCTGAACAACAAGATCTACACCAATTTACGCGCCTTTATTTACGACTATCACCGCACGGGCTTGGATGCCATGGCCGAAAATTCGGCACAAGGCCGGAAGGTGATATCGGGCATATTACCGTCGCTGGTGGGGTTGGACAGGCAACGCATCGGGGCGATGTGGCCTACCCTATTTTTCTCGGCTAAGAGTGATGAGCTGGTCAACATTTTTAACTTTGCCGAGGTGGCAGATAAAGGCCAGGCGTTAAACATCCTTACCATTGCCGATCCGGCCAATGGGTTGAAATATCAAAAGTTAAGTTATTGATCAGATCTTTTTGGCTGCCTCCCTGTATAATGCGGTCATCATATCGCGGCGGTCGTATCCCATGCTTACTAACACGCCCTGCTTATTGATCACAAAATGAGCAGGATAACCGGTAATGTGCAGATCATCCTGTAAATAAGATGTGGTGACAGGCACTACGGCGTACTTAAAATCTTTGGTCTTCATAAACTTTTTAAGCGCGGCGCGGCTGTCAAAGGCCATACTTACAAATACAATGTCCTTACGGTCTTTAAACTCTTCGGTCAGTTTGTTTAGCTCGGGCATTTCGGCTACGCAGGGTACGCAAGAGATGAACCAGGCTTTCAGCACCAATATTTTGCCCTTGGTGTTTTGCTGGGTATATGTTTTCCCGGCCAGATCCACATATTTAAATGCCGGGAACTTTTTATTCATCAGCTGATCCTTGCCATAACAGGTACGCCCGATCTGCTTCACCATCGACTTTACATCCTCACCTGCCTTACCCCGCATGTCGTACAACTGGTACTCGTTCAGGGCCTTATTGGTCGATACCTTTAACGGCAGGTAATTGCCTGTAGATACCGCCTTTAATAACGCACTTTTAGTGATGGGCTTGCCTTTTACATCGTAGGCCAACACGTCCCCATCAAACCGTAGGCTGCTTTGATAATATCGCAACACGGCATTTACATCCTTAATGATATCTTTTGGCGGTGAGATCACCTTTAAGGTGGTTTGAGCTAAGGCCGGCGATACTAAGATCGTGTTAGCTATCAGAAGCAATAAAATGGCAAAACGTTTCATAATGGTTGGTCGAGAAACAAATATGATCAAATACCGCCAATAAACTAACATGTTAGTTTATTTTATTATCTCAAATTATCTGCAAAAACCCTGTAACACAATGCCTGTTCAAGGCATCTATTATAAAAAAGTAAAAAATAATTTGGATATACGAAAATCATCGTACATATTTGTACGACAAACTTCGTAGAACTGAGAAACGTGATGAATATTAAAGCGACCGATAGTGAACTGGAAATTTTAAGTGTGCTTTGGAAAAGGGGCGCGTGTACAGTTAGGGATGTGCACGAGGAGCTGGCAAAAACTAAAGATGCCGGCTACACCACTACGCTAAAGCTAATGCAGATCATGAACGACAAAGGCCTTGTTGAGCGTGACGCAACTTCAAAGACCCACGTTTACAAGGCACTGGCCAGCCAGGAACAGGCCCAGCAGTCGGCACTTGATAAGATCATATCGACAGTTTTTGAAGGCTCTACCGCTGGTCTGGTGATACAGGCATTAGGTCAGCACCGGGCATCAAGCGACGAGATAGATGCTATTAAGAAGTATCTGCAGCAGTTTGAGGAATAGTGATCGGTGATCAGTTAACCGGTGAGCGGTTGATCAGTTAGATTTTAAGTATAGTAAGTTAGGTTGGAAAGTGGCGAGGGCGTATTTAGTTTGATAGGGCAATATAAATAATATAGCAATGCAAGATCTGTTATACAACATCAGTCAGGTTTTAGGGATAACCATCATCCACAGTTTGTGGCAGGGGTTAATCGTCTTTATCGCATTACGTTTGTTTATGCTGGCTTTTCCGGCGGCATCAGCGGCCACTAAGTATAAGGTTAGCTACGGCGCGCTGACCGCTACGTTAATATGGTTTGTTATCACCTTGTTTAAAGAGTGCGGCAAGTACGAGTGGCTATCTACCACCAAATTGCAGGTATCGCCATTGGACCTACCCGTTATAATGGCCCAGGTTAAGGCCCCGGCTAACCGCCTTTACTTTACCATATCTGCTTACATGCCCTATCTAACTGCTGTTTATGTTGTGGGACTGGTATTCAACTCCCTAAAGTTGGGGCTGGCCTGGAACAGCATTTACCGCATCCGTCAAAACATCAGCGACTCCGGTTACGAGCACATTGTTAACTACCTGGCCAAGCAACTCAACATCAGTAAAAAGGTTAAAGTTGTTTTTAGCGAGTGGGTTGATGTGCCTTGTGTTACCGGCTTTATTAAACCGATGATCTTGTTGCCTGTGTCGATCACCTGTAAACTATCGACCGACGAGATCGAGGCTATCCTGCTCCACGAGTTGGCCCACGTTAAACGCAACGATTACTTGTTGAATTTTATTCAGCAAGTGATGGGTATCCTGCTGTTCTTTAACCCTTTTGCTTCCCTAATAGGCAAACGGATAAACGAGGAGCGCGAACACTGTGCCGACGATGTGGTGATCAGCAGCACCGGCTCCCCTTTGAGCTATGCCCAGGCTTTGCTGAAGTTAGAGGAATCTAACCAGCAGCAACAATGGCAACTGGCCCTTGCCGCGTCTACCAAAAAATACAAGTTGTTAAACCGTATTGAACGCATCATGAAAACCAAAACACAAACCGTAAATATACGCCCTGTACTCATAACCGTACTGGCGCTCACCACCGCTATCACCAGCATTGCCTGGCTGAACCCCGAGATCAAAAATGGTAAAGTGGTCATTAAAAATGCCCCGGCCATTAAAAAAGTAGTAAGGGTACTTACCGCACCCGAACCTGCTTTAGATACCGTACAGTCGGTACAAAAACGTAAAAAGAGCATCAACATTAGCTACCAGGACGGCAACTACAAGCAGTCTGATTTCCGCGACACCATCATCAATAACAAAAAATACAAGATCGTTATCGAGGACGAGAACGGTAACAAAAGGGAATACAATTCGGTGAGCGAACTGCCCGAGAAAGACCGTAAGGAATTTATAGGCAAGCCTGCCAATCTGATGTTCAAGATGGATTCTATCTCATCTATGAAGCTGGACAACTATTTCCCAAGCGAAGTTTGGGAAAAGCAAGCTGCCTTGTCTAAAAAAATGGGTGAAGAAATGGCTGCCAAGATGAACACGCCTGAATTTAGGAAGCTGCAAAAAGAATTGGCGACCAAGTCTTTAGCCATGGCTAAACAATTCAGTTCGCCTGCATTTCAAAAACAACAGAAGGCACTGGTAGAGCAGTCGCTTAAAATGGCCAAAGAGTTCAGCAGCCCTGAGTTCCTTGCTAAAATAACCGATCTGCAAAAGCACCATGACAGCCCCGAATTTAAAGCAAAAGTTGAGGAGATGGCCAAGTATTACGAAGGCGACGAATTTAAAGCCAAGGTTAAAGAAATGACCAAGTATTACGAAAGCCCGGCTTTTAAAAAGAGCATCAAGGATATCGAAAAATACTACGATAGCCCCGAATTCAAGAAAAAGATGGAGGCCTTTGGTAAACAGTTCGATAGTCCCGAATTCCAAAAGAAGATGGAAGAATTTGGCAAAAAAATGGGCAAGCAGTTCGAGGATATGGATATCAAATTCAATTATGATAACCAAACCGATACCGTTATACGCCAAAAGGTTGATCGCGATAGCAAAGGCTACCTAAAACGTACCCGTAGTGTAGACACTGTGCAACGCAATAATATCAACAGAAATGTGAAAGGCTACGTTAAACACGAGATAGATGCCGCCCGCTCAAGAGCGGAGGTAGATACCGTGATCAGGAAGAAGCCATAACTGATCTTTAGATACCGTATTTAAAGCCCGGCAATGATCATTGCCGGGCTTTGTTGTTTATTGGCAAAGCATTGCTAACAATTTTATCACATCCCCTCTCCTATCCCATTCCATTATTTGTAATTTAGTCGCTGAAAAACAAACAAGGGATAATTTTATGCTGCAACAGCTTAATATCACTAATTACGCTTTGATTGATAACCTGCAGATCAGTTTTGATGCAGGCTTGAATATACTGACCGGCGAGACCGGCGCGGGTAAGTCCATTATTTTGGGTGCGCTATCGCTGATCCTTGGTCAGCGGGCAGAGAGCCGTTACTTTTTTGATCAGCGAAAGAAATGCGTGATCGAGGGTACCTTTAAGATAGACGGCTTCCATCTGAAGAACTTTTTTGAGGATAACGACCTCGACTACGAAACCGAGACGGTATTGCGCAGAGAGATCAGTGCCGATGGTCGCTCACGTGCCTTTATTAATGACACTCCGGTCAATCTGAATACGTTGAAAGCCATAGGCGAAAAGCTGATCGAGATACACTCGCAGCATGCTACCTTAGAGATCAGTAACCCGCAATTTCAGTTATTGGTTGTCGACGCTGCCGCGGGCCATCAGGAGGAGTTGTCAGCTTATCAGACCAAGTTCCGCGCCTTTAAAAAGCTGAATACTCAATTAAAACAACTGACCGAGGATAACGAAAAAGCCAAAGCTGATCTGGATTATTTCCAGTTCCAGTTTGATGAGCTGGAAAAAGCCGCGCTTGCCGCAGACGAGCAGGAATCGTTAGAGAAGGAACTCTACGCCTTGAACAATGCGGACGAAATCAAGCGAAACCTCTCAGGCGCCTATTACCTGATGAACGAGAGCGACACGGCCGCGTTGTTCCAACTGCGTGAGGCCGGTCACCAATTATCGGTTACCGAGAAATATAATCCGTCGATCGAAGAACTGTCGCAACGCCTGCATAGCACTATCATCGAGTTAAAAGATATCGCGACCGAGATAGAAGCCATAGAGCAGCAAACACAGACCGACCCGGCCCGCGCCGAGGAAGTGAATACCCGCTTAAGCCTGATCTATAACCTGCAAAAGAAACACCGCGTAAGCACCAATGTAGAATTGTTAGCGATACAAAACGACCTGTCGGACAAGATACAACAAGCCGTCTTCGGCGATGAGGCCGTAGAAAAACTGCAAAAACAAATAGCAGCCGAACAAGCAGAACTACAAACTATAGCCGAGCAATTATCTGCCAACCGCACCAAAGCCATCCCGGCTATCGAGACACAAGTTTTGGCGACGCTTGCCGAAATGGGTATGGGCAACTCAAACCTAAAGATAGAACTGACGCAACCAGCAGGCTTAGGAGATAACGGTATCGATTTCGTTAAATTCCTATTCACAGCTAATAAAGGTCACGGACTTGCTGAAATGAGCAAGGTAGCATCAGGCGGTGAGTTATCCCGTTTGATGCTGAGCATCAAATCTTTGATAGCGCGTTACACCGCCCTGCCGACGATCATCTTCGACGAGATAGACACAGGCGTATCCGGCGAGGTAGCGCACAAAGTCGGGCAGATCATGGAGCAATTAGCGCAAAACCTGCAAGTGATCACCATCACCCACTTACCACAAATGGCAAGCAAAGGCAAAAGTCACTACTTTGTTTACAAAGACAACGCCGAAGACATTACCCGCACCCGTATGCGCCGCCTGACGGATGCCGAACGTGTTACCGAGATAGCCAAGATGTTGAGTGGTGATAAACCTGGGGAAAGTGCGTTGCAGAATGCGAGGGAGTTGTTGGGTCAGTGATCGGTGAATTTTGTCTGAACCATAATTTACGGAATTTAAGAATAAGCAGAATTCCGAACAATTAATCGATTCGACAAATTTGAGCTCAGACAATATTCATGCAACGTTACGCGTGCACCGGTAGTATGAAATAATAGAAGAATGAAATACAACCTACTCCTAATATTCATTATGATCTTGGGCAAGAATGGTCTTGCTCAAAAGAAATTCATAACCGTACTTCAAGATACCATTCATTTGAGAGGTATAGTTTACAACAACGATAGCGCACCTGCACCAAATGTTCTTTTGTTATCTCGTAATAGGAATTTAGATGGCTTGGAACTTTTTACCAGGAGCGATAAAGATGGCCGCTTCCAACTTAAGGGAGCAAGATGGCAGGACAGCATTTTGGTTATTGGTGTGCAGAACGGGACTTGGGTTTATAATAAGGGGAGTCGTTTCATTTCTATCACCTTACCTGCGGAGCAGCCGAAAAATATCAATGAGGGAGAACCTATCCTCATCACCTCATCAAAAATAGGTGATCGCAAAAAATTCCCGGTCAAGTACGAGATCAGTAACGAGGCCTGTTTTGATTGCGGGCCGGGTATATATAAGCATGACTCGGAATACCCCGGAGGCATCGATAAACTAATTGAATTCATCAAACATAGCGTTAGTTATCCCGAAAAAGCTGCGAATAATGGCATTGAAGGTGGTGTCGAAATAGAATTCGAGATAGCTAAAGACGGCTCGCCGCAAAACTTCAAGATCGTTAAGGGCACTGGTTATGGATGCGAGGACAGGGTAATCGCCGCAATAAAACGGGCAAAGAAATGGAAACCGGGCATTTTGAATGGCAGATATTTAAAGACCACAAAGTTGGTAGCGTTCGAATTTAAATTGGTTGGAAAGTAGTTAAGAAGCTTGTTCACGATCGTTCACGGGAAAAGCCCTACCGTTAACACCACTAATAGTTGACTATCAGTTAGTTATAAAAAATGTTCATCAAACCTGTGTTCACGGCTCAAATTTTCTATACTGAATATCAACAAGTTACATACATTGCCTACCCCGTGTTCACGCGTGAACATGAACGCTCTGAACATCTGTGTGTAAGCTCTACAGCATCTGGTCAGACTCGTCAAACGAAACAAAAAATTAACAATTCCCAATTTCTCAATTAATTATAACTTTACACCGCTTTATAAAACAACAACAGAGTATGGCTTATAATTTATTAGAAGGTAAAAAGGGCATTATTTTCGGCGCGCTTAACGAGCAGTCGATCGCATGGAAGGTTGCACAACGTGCAGTTCAGGAAGGTGCACAGATCGTGCTATCTAACGCTCCTATCGCTTTGCGTATGGGCGAGCTGAACAAATTGGCCGAAGAATGCAATGCCCCAATTATTGGTGCCGACGTGACCAATAACGACGACCTTGTAAACCTGTTCACCAAAACGCAGGAACATTTTAACGGCGGTGTTGACTTTGTGCTACACTCGATCGGTATGAGTGTGAACGTGCGTAAAGGCATCCACTACACCGAAAATAACTACGATTTTACCCACAAGGGTTTCGATATATCAGCATTGAGCTTACACCGCGTATTGGCTACCGCCATGAAGCTGGACGCGATCAATGAGTGGGGTTCGGTAGTAGCGCTAAGCTACATCGCTGCCCAACGTGTATTCCCTGACTACAACGATATGGCCGATAACAAGGCTTATCTGGAGAGCATTGCCCGTAACTTCGGTTACCAATATGGTGTTAAAAAGAATGTGCGTATCAATACCGTATCGCAATCACCTACCCGCACCACAGCAGGCTCAGGCGTTAAAGGTTTCGACGGCTTTATTAATTATGCCGAGAAAATGAGTCCGCTTGGTAATGCGAGTGCAGATCAGTGCGCTGATTACTGCGTAAGCTTGTTCAGCGATCTGACCAAAATGGTAACTATGCAGAACCTCTTCCACGATGGTGGTTTCTCGCACACCGGCGTAACAGCTGATGTTATCGCTCAGATGGAGAAGTAGTTTGTGAGTCCGGAAGTCGGAAAGACCGAAAGTCCGAAAGAGCAAAGGAGCATATTCGATATCGAGTATGCTCCTTTGCTTTTTACGCCCTCCCTTTAGGGAGGGTTGGGAGGATTAACACAAAGGCCGGCTGCTTGCGCAGGCCGGCCTTTTCCATCACTCATCAACCACTCTCTAAAAACTCAACTTATTATAAAAACGCTCTTTTTAAGCCTTGCGTTGCCTCGGGCTTAAGGTTTCTAAACCTTTCGGCTTTAACCTTTTTCCTTTCACCTTACTTTACAGATATCTCTCTCGACTGGATCTTAGCTTCTTCTTTTTTAGCTACGATCAATTTTAAGATACCGTCAGTGTATTCAGCATTGATGTTAGCATGATCGACAGTTTCAGGCAAGGTGAATGACCTAACGAAAGACTTGTAGCTATACTCTTTCTTGCTGTATTTCTTGGTCTCGTCGGTAGTTTCAGCTTTCTTTTCTACCGATACGCTCAACACATCCTTATCCAGGCTGATTTTAAAGTCTTCTTTCTTTAAACCAGGAACCGCTAATTCGATATGGAATTCGTTCTCGGTCTCGGCAATATTTACGGCAGGTACTTTAGTTAAAAGTCTGTCGTTAATAAAAGAATCGTTAGCGATAGCGTTAAAAACGTCGCTGAACCATGGATTTACTGGATGTTGTTTGTGTCCGTTGTTAAATTTTACTAAGGTCATGTTATATCCTCCTAAATGTTATAATACTTATTATTATTTTCGTAGCTGATATATCAACGCACGTACCAAGGCGTTTTTCCATCAAAACAGCAGACACTTTGTCTGCACAAACCAACATCTACCGACAAAAAGACATAAAATGGCTGAAAATTTAGCTGATTACAGATATAGCACCCCCATCCCCATCCGCTTTTCGGATATCGATGCCTTTGGGAATGTAAGCAATACCATATACCTTACTTATTTTGAGATAGCTCGTCAGGCTTATTGGAAAGAGATCATTCAATGGGACATGGGCAAGTCGGGGGTGATCTTAGGCAAAGCCGAGATCAACTACCTGAAACCCCTCACCATTACCCACCAGATCAAATGCTACATCCGCACATCACGTATCGGCAACAGTAGCTTTGACGTAATGCACGTGTTAGTAAAGGTGACCGAACATGGCGAAGAGATCTGCACCACCGGCAAAAGCTTGTGTGTGAGCTATGATTATACCGCTAAGAAACCAATCGGGATACCGACTGCCGAACGCCAACGGATGATAGAGTATGACGAGCCGGGGTTGATAACGAATACGAATTAGCCACCTGCGGCGTAGTGAATAGTGACCAGTCAATCAGTGATTAGTTAAAAAGCGTAATTACTGGTCACTGATCAACCGATCACGGTTCCACTGACCTTAGAATATCTTCCCCGGATTCATAATACCGTTGGGGTCAAATACTGCTTTGATGCCACGCATCAGGTTCAAGTGAACTTCCGAATACTTCAGCGGCATAAATTCTTTTTGTACCAGACCAATGCCATGCTCACCACTAATGGTGCCGCCTAAGGCTACGGTCAGTTCAAATATCTCTCGGATGCCGCCTTTTAGTTTAGTATTCCAATCCTCGTCGCTCATGTCGCCTTTAATAATATTTACGTGCAGGTTGCCGTCGCCGGCGTGGCCATAACAAACGGACTGGAAGCCATAACGGCTGCCTACTTCTTTAATACCGTTTATCAGCTTAGGCAAAGCCGCACGCGGAACTACGGTATCCTCTTCTTTATAAACTGAGTTCGATTTCACAGACTCCGCCATGGTGCGGCGCATCTTCCATAGCTCTTCTTTTTGGGCGGATGTATCAGCAAAGAGGACGTCTTTACATTCGAATTCCTCCAGCACTGCGTTCACTTTTTCGGCGGCATCAAATATGGTGTCCATATTATTACCGTCTATCTCGATGAGCAGGAATGCTTTGATGTCATCCTTTAAATCGAATACTATGCCATCGTGCTCGATCACCCATTCAACTCCTCTACGCTCCATAAACTCTAAAGCCGACGGCACAACACCCGCTCTAAATATCGCTGAGACTGCACCACAAGCTGCTTCATTAGTACCGAATGAGGCTAACATTAATACATTATGATCCGGCTTAGGTACAAGCTTCACTACGATCTTGGTGACGATACCGAAAGTCCCTTCTGATCCTATAAACAATTGTGTAAGATTATAACCCGAAGCATATTTCAATGTATTAGCGCCGGTCCACAGGATCTCGCCGTTAGGTAATACTACTTGCAGGTTAAGGATGTATTCGCGAATGGTGCCGTACTTAACCACCCTTGGTCCACCCGATCCATGAGATACGTTGCCGCCGATAAAACAACTTCCCTTACTTGCAGGATCCACAGGATAAAGCAGGCCTTTCTCGGCCGCAGCGTCTATAAACACCTCGGTGATCACGCCGGGCTCTACCGTAGCCTGCAGATTGTCTTCGTCAATTTGGATGATGTTGTTAAAACGCTCCATGCTGATGAGTAATCCGCCTAAGATAGGTAATGCGCCGCCACTCAAACCCGTTCCTGCTCCGCGCGGGGTTACCGGGATCAGGTTATCGTTACAGAGTTTTAATAACGTCGATACCTGCTCGGGCGTGTTAGGCTTGGCAACTACCTCGGGATAATAACGGAGATCTTCGGTCTCGTCATGGCAGTAGCGTTCCATTTCCTCGCCGGAGGTGATGATAAATTTATCGCCAACTATTTCGGTAAATGCTGCCAATAATTCGGGCGTTATCTTATTATATCCCATAGGTCTATTTGTTATACGGTTATGGTAACGGCCGAGTGTGCTACACGGCCTTGTAATGGTGGGTTCAGTTTTTTTAGTGCTACACGGATGCTTAGCAGATAGGGATGCTCGTCCCGGATACGCTTGGTGATGTTGTGTGCAACGGTCTCTAAAAGCTTGGCTGTTTTGGCCATTTCCTCTTTAGCGATATTGTATAACTGCTCATAGTTTACCGTATCACTTAATTCATCAGCCGACAGGTCGGCATCTGTTTCAAAGTCGACATAGATATCGATAATGAACTTATTACCTAACAATTGCTCTTCAGGATAGAAACCGTGATACGCGAAAAACTCCGCACCGTGTAAACTGACTGTGATCATGTATTTCCAAAGGTAATAATTGTTTTTGTAGAGAAACGACACCTCGTGTCTCAGCCTATGCATGTCAAACCACGCTAATGGATCTCGCAAACGGAAGACACGAGGTATCGTGTCTCTACAGAAGAAAACTTAAACTTTGCGGTTAATTATTAGATTTGCTTATTAACGCCACCCAACTATGCCTAAAGCAGATCTTTTTGAATCGCCTGATTATTATCTGATGGATGAATTGCTGACCGATGAGCATAAACTCATTCGGCAATCGGTACGAGACTGGGTAAAGAAGGAGGTTTCTCCTATTATCGAAGATCATGCACAACGGGCCGAATTCCCTAAGCATTTGATACCGGGTTTAGCAGGCGTCGGCGCTTTTGGGCCAACCATCCCTGTTGAGTACGGCGGCGCAGGATTAGACTATACCGCTTACGGCATCATTATGCAAGAGATAGAGCGGGGCGATTCGGGCATAAGATCTACTGCATCCGTACAAGGCTCGCTGGTGATGTACCCGATCTATGCTTACGGATCTGAAGAGCAGAAACAAAAGTATCTACCAAAATTAGCCAACGGCGAGCTAATGGGCTGCTTTGGCCTGACCGAACCTGACCATGGATCTAACCCGGGCGGCATGGTCACCAATATTAAAGATGCAGGTGATCACTACATACTTAACGGTGCTAAAATGTGGATATCCAATGCGCCTTTTGCCGATATAGCGGTGGTATGGGCCAAAGATGAGTTGGGCAAGATCCGCGGACTGATCGTTGAGCGCGGCATGGAGGGCTTCAGCACGCCTGAGACCCATAACAAATGGAGTTTAAGGGCGTCGGCAACCGGCGAATTGGTGTTTGATAATGTAAAGGTACCTAAAGAAAACCTTTTACCCGGAGCGGCCGGAATTAAAGGGCCGCTCGGTTGCTTGAACCAGGCTCGCTTTGGTATTGCCTGGGGTGCTATCGGCGCTGCTATGGATTGCTATGATACGGCTTTACGTTATGCAAAAGAGCGTGTGCAGTTTGGCAAACCTATTGGCGGGTTTCAATTGCAACAGAAGAAATTAGCTGAGATGATCACCGAGATTACCAAAGCCCAATTACTCAATTGGCGGTTAGGGGTACTTAAAAGCGACGGTCGCGCCACCGCTGCCCAAATATCTATGGCCAAGCGCAACAGTGTGGAGACAGCATTGAGCGTAGCCCGCAACGCTCGCCAAATGCTGGGCGGGATGGGCATCACCGGCGAGTTCTCTATCATGCGCCACATGATGAATCTGGAATCGGTAGTTACTTATGAAGGAACGCATGATATACACTTACTCATTACCGGGCATGATGTTACCGGACTGGACGCTTTTAAGTGATCTATCTACTTAAAAGAAAGATCGGACGGTCAGCTTAATACCACAACTATAAAGAATATTTTTTGAGTTAAATCTTGCTTGTCACAGGTAATTGGGGTATATTTGTTATAACTATTACACTGGATGCCCTTCCGCACATTTAGACTTGCTTATCTCAATTATTCGCTTCGCCCCATACTTTGGTCGCTTATCGCAATAGGCTTTTTTTCGCAGTGCCACAGTGATCAAAAAGATGACGTTGAGCACTCTAAAGCGTTCAAACCCATCTATGATTCTACTAATCGCCTGCTTGAATTAGGCAAAGATAAACAGGCCATCGTTTATGTTGATTCGGCCACCAATGGGCTGTCAAACCTTACCCTTACCGATCAATATCGCATTTACGGCTTTCATTTTATGTATCATAACCGTGGCACGCACGACTATGAGCAAGCCTTAAAGTATGCCGACAGCATGCTGGCCACTGCAAGTAAAATGACTAACAAAAAAAGTTATATCAGTTTTATGGCCGATGGCAACTTCGCTCGTGGTGATGCGTTGTTCGAATTAGGGAGACATTCCGACTCGTACACCGCTTATTATCAGGGCTATCTGTTGGCTCATGACAATTTGGACAATTGCACGCTGTCATCATACACCTATCGCATGGGTATGATCACCTACAAGCAAGCTAACTATAAATTCGCGGTCACTTATTTTAAGCAAAGTTTTGAGCAGAACAAGGCCTGCAAAGAGGAATTTATATCGTTCTTTCGTCAGCAGGAGGTTTTAGATAATATCGCGCTCAGCTACCGTAATCAGGAAAAGCTGGACAGTGCCGACTTTTATTTCAAGGAGACCCTTAAATATCTGGATACAAATGCGGATAAATACAAAGGCAGGGCTAATATTATAGAAGTTGCCCGGGCTGTAGTTTATGGCAACATGGCCGATATTTACGAAAACAAAGGTGAAATAGACAAGGCCATTGAGCTATTAAAAAAAGGAGTAGTTACTAACCTTAAAAAAGGGAATGACAACCACGATGCCCATTTATCCGAATTACAAATGGTGCAGCTATACATGGGCCAAGGGAAAGACGATGTGGCTTTTGACCTGCTGAAAGTTATCCGTACCCAACTGGACAGCTTACCATCGGCAGATGGCGAGGGTATGTGGAATATGCTGATGACCAGGTATTATGAAAAGAAGAATGATCTGGGCAAAGCTTATCCTTATGCTAAGGTATTCCACCGGATAAAGGATTCGTTGCTGATCAAAGGGCGCACGCTGAAGGAAGCCAACGTGAATGAGCAGCTGGCCAGCATGCAAAAGCAGACCCAGATATTAGCACTGCAAAACACTCAACGCATTTACAAATATGCCGGCATCATATTTATTTCCATGTCGCTGGTGATCATCCTTTTGGTTTATCGCAACTGGAAACGTTCGCGTCAGGAAATGTTGATGGTAAGTTCGCTTAACAAACAGATCCTGATCCAAAAAACTGACTTGGAACGTACCCTGACCGATCTGGAAAGCAGCATACAAGAGAAGGACCGCATTCTACGCACCGTGGCGCACGACCTTAGAAACCCTTTAGGTGGTATCGCTTCGCTTACCAATGCCCTGTCTGACGAGGGCGGACACACCGATGAGCAGCAAGAGTTTCTGGATGTTATTAAAGAGACGGCTCACGACTCATTAGAACTGATCAACGAGATACTGGAAGCAACTACGAGTACTACAGAGGGCGAACTACCAACACAGCCGGTCGATATCAATTCATTGATCAGCAACAGCGTGGAGTTGATGCGTTTTAAAGCCGCCGAAAAAAATCAAAAGATCATCCTGACCACTTTGCCTACCCCGGAATTATTACTGATCACCAGGGGCAAGATATGGCGGGTAATGAGTAATCTTATCAGTAATGCCATCAAATTCAGCCCGGTAAGTTCGGATATCAGGGTAACAATTACCGACGAGGATAAAGAGATACAAGTAGCTGTAGCCGACCGGGGAATAGGCATTCCGGTCGAAATTAAGGATTCAGTATTTAACATGTTCACGCATGCCAAACGCCCGGGTACTTTGGGTGAAAAGTCTTTCGGATTGGGTTTATCTATCTGTCGCCAGATCGTAGAAAAACATCAGGGTAAATTATGGTTCGAGAATAACCCCGATGGCGGCGCGACTTTTTTTGTGCGATTAAAAAAGAATGTGGTATCACCGATAGTTCAGGCATCAGCCTAAAATATCTTACTCATTTCCGGCCAAAAAATTGGCGTACCACTTACCTGCAGCTTTAATAGTGCGTTGCTGGGTTTTAAAGTCTACGTGCACCAAACCAAAGCGCGGATGATAGCCCTCGGCCCACTCAAAGTTATCGGTCAGCGTCCACACAAAGTATCCTTTAACATTTACGCCTTCATTCTTTGCCTTTAAAACCTGGCCAATGTGTTTTTGCAGATAATCTACACGTTGGGTATCGTTCACTTCGCCGTCTATCAATTGGTCTTCAAAAGCTACCCCGTTCTCCGTAATATAAAATGCTTTGGCTGGAGCATATGCAGAAAAACGTTTCAACACTTGATATATCGATGGCGGATAAACCTCCCACCCCATTTGCGTTAGCGGCACGTTACGTTTTTCGGCCTTTACCAAAGTGGCATATATGTAAGGGGTGAACAGCGAGAAGCGGACCATCTCGCGAGTGTAACATTGCAAGCCAATAAAATCAAAGTCGAATTTAAGCGCATCCGCATCGCCGGGCTGCATAAGTTTCTTTATACCTTCAAGCACAGGCACATCTGCCATTGGGTAACCTAAGCCCATCACCGGCTCTATAAACAAACGGTTAATGATGGCATCGGCACGTTTGGTGGCGTTGATATCCCGCTGTTTACTAGTGTAAGGTTCAACTGCTGAGCAAGAAAATGTAGTACCAACTACGGATCCAGGCAATATCTCTTTCAGCTTTTTACCGCCGGCCGCTAAACATAATGACGCATAAAGGACTGCAGGTAAAAAATTCTTCACCCCTGTTCGGCCCGGCGCATGTACGCCTAAAAAGTAACCGGCACCGGTAAACACAGCGGGTTCGTTCATCACCATCCAATGCTTAACCCTGTCGCCAAAACTGTTGGCGCATATAGTTACGTAATTAATGAACCATTCAATTATATTACGGTTTGTCCAACCGCCCTGCTTTTCGAGTGCCAGGGGCAGATCCCAATGATAGATGGTGAGCCATGGCTCGACCCCTTGCTGCAGACAGTAATTGATAACGTTGTTGTAATGATCTATCCCGGCTTGATTGACCTCGCCATCACCTTGCGGAAGAATACGCGACCAGGCGATAGAAAAACGAAAGTTAGGGATGTTCATCTGTTTTACCAGATCAATGTCCCGTTGATAGTTAAGATAGAATTCGCAGGCTGTATCGGCGCTTTCGCCTTTTAAGATCTTTCCCTTACGATGGGTAAATTCGTCCCAAATAGAGGCGCCTTTACCATCTTCACTACACGCCCCTTCGGTTTGGAAAGCGGCAGTGGAAACACCCCATGAAAAATCGTCGCCAAAAGACGCTTTATTAATATATATATCTTCCATTTACAGCGCCCGCAAGCCGGTGCTAAATTACTGATCTTTATCGGGATAGTGCTCACTACCCGGCAAAACATCAATGCATAAATGATGAACGCATGCTATTCAATACTAAGCGCTCACGCAGGATACCTATAAGGCTTATGATCTTAGCTATTAGTTTCATACCATTCATAATTTATTAATCACTAAGTTAAGCAGATGCCATTAACTGCAAATAACCAGCGTGTAATGTTTATGTTAACTCTATAAATATAAAAGCCGCTCCGTATTAGGGAGCGGCTTGATGTTATTCCATATCGCGTAAAGCTTTGATCTTGTCGTGCGTTACTTTGAGCTGGCTTTGCTGGTTAATGATAATGGACTGTAAATAAGAAGGAAGCCCTTCGTCCTGAAGAACGGTGAGGTAAGCTTTCTGTGCAGCATCCTCTCCAAACTCACAACTGGCCAAAACCGACTTATTCGTCTTTCCGAATGCATCTCTAACACTCATCCAGGTGCGATACAATTTACCGGACAAGGTTGTCCCTGTTTCGATATCACCACCCAGGGCGGCAACCTCTGTAGCTAATGCCAATTTAAACTGATGGCTTTCGCTGATGCATTCGACAAAGATACTTTTTAGTTGACCGTCGCTCTCTTTAAGGTCGGCCATAGCATTCTCATATCCTTTTATCCTGTCGTTGTGGATCTGGATAAGATCGTTCAGGTCTTCGATAGTTGTATTGGTGGTATTTTCCATAAAATGTTGATGTTGGTACACCTGAACAACATCGACCCCGTAGAAGTGTTTAATTTAAATGAAAAATATTAAACTCAATAAACTATTGACCCGAAAACAATCTAGCGACCTGAAATAGCAACACTTCGACAAAATTGTGCGACAAAACAGACAGTAAAATGGAGAACGAAGGTTACTTTTTAAAAGCAGATATTAACCAAATAGCAATGAATATAATGACCAGCACCACGATGATGCCTACCGCAAACCCTGCCTTAAATATGTCGCCAATCAACTGACAGCTGCTTAACATACTAATGATCAATAATAAAATTGTATAACGAATTGCACCCATAATATTATCGTGTTTAATTTAATATTAACTTAAAGACAACAACCATTCCTTAATTTAACACGACGGGAAACCACAGGCACGGAAATTGCGTATATCAAACTAGCATGACCAGTTGAAAACCAGCAACAAGACTGTTGTAAAAAAGACTTTAGCGTCAGTTTTTAAAATTGTGTCCATCCATCAAACTAAACTTTTAATACCTTTGCAATATCTACCAATATTAAGGCATTCGAAAGACATATACTAATAAATTATGAGTTACGAAATACAACCCAATATTTTTTGTGAAAATTGCATAAAATGCAATGAAAGACCTGTTGTTGATCAGGGCAAGAAAGGTTGGGAGATAAAATGCCCTAATAAAACTTGCAAAAATGTGGTAGCAGGCCCACTTCTTGATTTTGAAGGCTGGAATCGTTTGAACAAAAAGAACATTACTATCGCCGCTGAAACACAAGCGTTAAAACGTACAGCTTAAAAAGCTTGTTTGGCATATATGAGTAACTTACTTTTACGAGTTGCAAGTATATGTCAAACCTCCTTCTAACATTCTCCCAGGTTGATTTGGGTCGATCCAATGATCCGGTCTTAAATAATGTTGATCTTAAGATCTTTCAAAGTCAACATTTAGCCATTGTTGGCGCAGCAGGTTCTGGTAAAACAACTTTACTCAACGCAATTGCAGGCGATATTCAGCCAAGTAAAGGATATATCCTTCGTAATTTTGCCGACATCCCGGCAAACGGCAACAAGACCTTTACTGCTTTGGTTGCTGCTACCCACCATTTTCGCAACCTGTCTAATACTACAGATCTGTATTATCAGCAACGCTACAATTCAGCCGACTCTGAAGATGCGCTTACTGTTGAGGATCATTTGCAAACCATAGCCCGATCTGCGCCCTTAGATACCTACTGGACATTTGAACGAACCATTGACCTGCTAAACCTAAGATGCTTAACCCAAAAACATCTCATTAAACTTTCTAACGGAGAGGCCAAGCGGCTGATGTTAGCATCAGCGCTTTTAAATGGACCTCAGCTATTGCTTTTAGATGCACCATTGAATGGATTGGATGCAGATACCCGGGCAAATTTCGACCAGATCTTAACTCAGATAGCCGCCACCGGGATAACGATAGTGATAAGCACAAGTAGTAGCGAGATACCTACCATCGTTTCAAAAGTCGCGCTACTTGCCAATAACAGCATTACACTTTATAACAGTGTTGACTTTAATGCCAATCGATCAATAACCGATCCACTACCGATACAGCGGACCGACCTGAGCGGCTTGTTAGACAAATACCCTGTCGATCCTTATCAGCACATCGTTAACATGCAAAACGTTAACATTAAATATGGCGAAAAACAGGTATTAAGCAACATCAACTGGGAAGTTAGACAGGGGCAACGCTGGGCTTTGCTTGGCCCTAACGGCGCAGGCAAATCAACTTTGCTTAGCTTGATCAATGGAGACAACCCGCAAGCCTACGCTAACGATATGATACTTTTCGACAGAAAACGCGGAACCGGAGAAAGTATCTGGGATATTAAAAAACGCACGGGTTTTATATCGCCTGAGCTATTTCAGTATTTTCCGGGAGATAGTAGTTGCTTGCACACGATCGAATCGGGATATTATGATACCATGGGGCTGTTCCGCCCGTCAGACCCTAAAAAAGTAATACAGGCGTTAGCTTGGATGAGATTATTAGGCATAGAAAAATATGCCCGACATCTCTTAAAGAACATTCCAACAAGTGCGCAAAGGTTGTGCCTTTTGGCCCGGGCGATGATCAAATGCCCTACCCTTTTAATACTTGACGAACCTACCCAAGGCATGGATGCAACCCAGGTAGCTCATTTTAAAGGCTTGATCGATACTATTTGCCGCGACACAAATATCACAATTGTCTACGTAACACATTATCAGGAGCATCTGCCCGACAGCATTGATCATATTTTAAAACTCGCAGAAGGCAAAGTGATCGAATGCCATTAGTGCCGCACTAAGGGTAACTGGCGGAGATCTGTTTGTTTTTGTTGGTAGCATTATCTGAGCGGTAATTCGTTATATTTAACGACGATACATTTCTCATGATATCCGGGAACCGAACTAACTATAACTGGCTAATATTATGTTTTTGCACGATAAAGATCGTGCTGAACCTTTTCGCGATGCCGCATTTCGGTTTCCATCGCGATGAATTATTGCACTTGGTTTTGGCCGATCATTTGGATTGGGGCTATAAAGAGGTGCCGCCGTTCATCGCGGTACTCGCCTTTCTTACAAAAACATTGTTCGGGACGTCTGTATTTGCAGCGAGGGTATTCTCCACACTATTTGGCGCACTGATCATTTGGTTGACCGGCAAAATGGTGGTTGAATTTGGCGGACGGAAATTCGCCATATCGATCGCTTGCCTATCCATGATATTCGCGCCTGCGTTTATGGCCAGCCAATATCTTTTTCAGCCTGTCGTGTTCGATCAGTTTTGGTGGGTAATATCTGTTTGGTTACTGGTTAAATATGTGAATAGTAAACAGCCTAAATACCTTTATTGGCTGAGCATTGCCGTAGGATTAGGTATGCTGACCAAGTATAGTATGGCTTTCTTCGCCTTCTCGCTGTTAGCAGGGTTACTGATCAGCAAGCAGCGTAAATTACTATTTAACAAGCATATACTAATCGCTGTTGGAATAGCTATAGTTATCTTTCTACCGAATGTGATCTGGCAGGTAATTCATCATTTCCCGGTACTTACGCATATGCGCGAATTGAAAGAACAACAGTTGGACTATGTCGACCCAACCGATTTTTACAAGCAACAACTTTTAGTAAACGGTATGGGCTTGTTTATTTGGCTGACGGGCTTTGTTTATCTGATATTCTCCTTCCGCTTGCGTAACTATCAATTCCTTGCTTTCGCCTATATATTTGTATTTGCTTTTTTGGTGGTGATGCACGGTAAAGCATATTACCTTTTTGGCGCTTATCCAATGTTGTTTGCAGCGGGTGGTTTCGCGCTTGAGCAGTTGCTGCGTACAGCAAGGCCGTTTGTTCGTACATCTATAGCGACATTACTGATCATGCCTAACCTAATATTCCTGCCTCTACTTTTACCGGTGTTCCCCATCGGCCCAACTTTGGGATGGTTCAGATCGGTAGATAGATTAGGTTTCTTCGATTTTGCGGTAACATGGGAGGACCAGAAGAAACATCCACTAACGCAGGATTATGCAGATATGTTCGGCTGGGAAGAAATGGCGCAGAAAGCGGCGCAGGCATATCATAGCCTAACTCCTGAACAGCAAAAGGAGACTATCCTATTCGCCGGAAACTATGGCGAAGCTGGAGCGCTGCATCAGTTTAAAGACAAGTACAAGCTGCCGCAGGTCATCAGCTTAAACAGCAGCTTTACGCTATGGGCTCCGGATACCTTAAAGTTTAAGTATTTCATCTATGTAGACGAAGAAGGCGACGAATTGGAAAAAGCTTTTGGCTCAATGCAAAAAATGGGCGAAGTAACCGATTCCCTTGCTCGCGAAAAGGGTACGCAGATCTACCTGTACACCGACCCCAAGCCGGTCTTATTCGAGAGGTACAATAAAGAATTAGCTAAGAAAAGACTACAATAATTTCAACACCCCATGCGCGGACTAAAGACCATAATCTTCCTCATTATATCCAACACCTTTATGACCTTTGCCTGGTACGGGCATCTCAAATTTAAGGATTACGAATGGGGCAAAAACCTTGGGCTGATATCGATCATCATGATCAGCTGGGGATTAGCTTTCTTTGAATACGTTTTTCAAGTACCGGCCAACAAAGCTGGCTTTAAAGGCGACGGCGGACCGTTCACTTTGGTACAATTAAAGACCATTCAGGAAGCCATTACGCTAACCATCTTTATGATCTTCAGTATTATCTTTTTTAAGACCGAAAAATTCGGGTGGAATCATTTGGTAGGTTTTGGACTGATCGTGTTGGCGGTATTCGTGATATTTAAGAAATGGTGATGAGTAGGTTAAAGAAGAAAGGTAAAAGGCGAAAGATTTTTTGTAACCGATACTCTCCTTTGACCTTTGGCCGTTAACCTGTTACCTTCTTTAAAGCGGCTATAGTCCCTACCTGATCTTCCGCATTAAACACAAAATTACCTGCGATCAGGGACGTTGCTCCTGCGGCTACCAGTTTGGCAGCGTTATCAAGTGTTACACCACCGTCGATCTCAATGATCATATCAGGGTTGTATTCATCAGCTAAAGCCTTCAGCTCCGCCACTTTCTTATAAGTATGTTCAATGAACGCCTGACCACCAAAGCCGGGATTTACCGACATGATGATCACCAGGTCGATATCGGCAACGATATCTGCTAACAAAG
Organism: Mucilaginibacter myungsuensis; assembly: GCF_015222005.1. Taxonomy (GTDB): domain Bacteria; phylum Bacteroidota; class Bacteroidia; order Sphingobacteriales; family Sphingobacteriaceae; genus Mucilaginibacter; species Mucilaginibacter myungsuensis. The sequence goes on from NZ_JADFFL010000013.1 coordinate 59,775, forward strand.
CAACAGGGGTATGCGGATTGATCGCTACGCCCGCTAAGCATCCCAAAGCTTTAATAGCCTGAATAGTGCGGTGCAGATGCACACAAGCCTCCAAATGTACAGTAATATGGTCTGCACCGGCATCTTTAAAGTCTTTTAGATAACGGTCCGGATCGGTGATCATCAAGTGCACATCCAGCGGCTTTGTAGCCCACTTTTTGATGGCCTTTACCACCGGGAAACCAAAAGATATATTAGGCACAAAATGACCGTCCATAATGTCTACATGGAACCAGTCGGCCGCGCTGTTGTTGATCATCTCAACGTCGCGTTGCAGGTTGGCAAAATCGGCAGATAATACGGATGGGGCTACTTTATGGCTCATAGTTTCTTTTGATGATGTCTGGCAAATATAAAAGAATAGCCGGTTAGTTTGTTTGCGCTATTATCAAAGTCGGCATTTCATTAGGATAGCGGTTTGCTATATTATTGTCAGTGGATGTTCTTTTTCTTTTTTCGCGTGTTAATTGTTTTTTAAAGGCACTCAAGAGGGCAACGCCGTTTTCCGCAAAAGAAAAAGAACCAAAAAGAAAACTCCCGGCTATGTAACTCGCCTACGAAAGATTTGTGCGTGGCAAGGCCAGTAGTTCCCGGTGGCTTCCAATGCCAGAGAAGAAAGTTTATTTCCGGTTCATCTCGACATCTGATTTGATATACTGTGATCGAGATCCATTCCCCCTTCAGGGGGTTAGGGGGCATCAATCACAATTTTGCAGCAGATCGTAATACTTACGGATCAGCTCGGTATCGTAATTCACAAGGGAATTATAAGCTTCGGTAACCAGTTCCGTCAGGATGGATGCGCCGAGGGCTCCGGCACCGTTGGGAATATCTTCGTAGTATTTTATTAATTCCTTCACGCGGATGATCTCGTACAGCAGCGCCTGTATCAGGTCCGTTTGCGACGACACATACATTCCCGTAACCTGGTGGTTGAGAAAGTCTAAAGGATCATCGGTAGTATGAGACGTCATAGAAGGTAGAGCGCGCGCTTAATTAACAAATATTCAGTATCTGGTCCTATTGTCTAATTAAGGGAATATAAAAAAAGTGATTTTGTTTTAATTTTTTGACATTTTTTATAAAAAACTAAAAAAGCCCCTTTTGCAGGGGCTTGCTTTGAGGTGGAAGGTAAAAGGACAAAGGCAAAAGGTTATAAAACCTTTCACCTTTTACCTCTCGCCTTTAACCTTTATTAGTCTTTTTTCTCAGGGCGAGGCAATAGTACCTTGCGAGAAAGTTTGAATTTACCTTGTTTGTCGATCTCTAACAATTTCACTTTAACGATCTCGCCAATTTCGAACACGCCGTCCATGGTCTCGATACGTTTGTGATCTATCTCAGAGATGTGCAACAGACCGTCTTTACCCGGCATGATCTCGATGAACGCGCCGAAAGGCATGATCGAACGAACTTTACCTTCGTAAGTTTCGCCAACCTCAGGTTTCATCGCGATAGCTTTGATACGGCCTACAGCAGCGTCGATAGCGGCTTTGTCATCAGCAAAGATTTGAACAACACCCTGGTTGCCAACTTCCTCGATAGAGATGGTAGCACCGGTCTCGCGTTGCATTTCCTGTATGATCTTACCACCGGGACCAATTACGGCACCGATATACTCTTTATCGATACGGATGGTAACGATACGCGGAGCATGTGGTTTGTAATCTTCACGTGGGGCTTCGATGGTTTTAGCCATCTCGCCCAAGATATGTAAACGACCTTCTTTAGCTTGATCTAAGGCTTTAGCCAAAACATCATAAGAAAGACCATTGATCTTAAGGTCCATTTGGCAAGCAACGATACCATTTTTAGTACCTGTTACTTTAAAGTCCATATCACCTAAGTGATCCTCGTCACCAAGGATGTCAGAAAGGATAGCGTATTTGGTACCCATTTCGTTAGTGATCAAGCCCATGGCGATACCTGATACAGGTTCTTTGATCTTGATACCGGCATCCATCAAAGCTAATGTACCCGCGCAAACGGTAGCCATTGATGATGAGCCGTTAGACTCCAGGATATCAGAAACGATACGGATAGTGTATGGGTTCTCATCGTCAGCAGGCAATACTTGCTTTAACGAACGCATAGCCAGGTTACCGTGACCGATCTCGCGACGGCCCGCACCTCTGTTAGGACGAACCTCACCGGTTGAGAAACCAGGGAAGTTGTAGTGTAATAAGAATTTTTGATAACCGTTGATGAACGCACCATCGATCATTTGCTCATCGTCCTTAGCGCCTAAGGTAACGGTGGTCAAAGCCTGGGTCTCGCCACGGGTAAATACGGCAGAACCGTGAGCAGCAGGTAAGTAACCTACTTCGCTCCAGATAGGGCGTATCTCTGTAGTTTTACGTCCATCTAAACGTTTACCTTCGTCTAATACCAGGTTACGGATAGCGTCGTACTCTACATCATGGTAGTATTTTTTAGCTAAGGACTTGGTGATATCATCTATCTCGCCTAAGGTTTTGATATAGGTATCACGTACTTCTTTAAATTTAGCACCGCGCTCGTCTTTGCCCGAAGCAGAAGAAGCGATAGCATAAACCTGATCGTAAGTAGCAGCGTAGATGGCTTTTTTCAAGTCCTCGTTGCTGTGCTCGTGGCTGTAAACACGTTTTTCGGTCTTACCGGTCTCAATGGTCAACTCACGTTGGATCAAGCAATGATGCTTGATAGCTGTGTGCGCAAATTTGATCGCCTCAACCATTTCAGCTTCCTGGATCTCGTCGCACTGACCTTCAACCATGTTGATGTCAAATTCAGAACCGGCAACGATAAACTCTAAAGTAGCACGAGAAAGATCGCTCATTTTAGGATTGATCACCAATTGGCCATCGATCTTAGCTACACGTACTTCAGAAATAGGACCGTTGAAAGGGATATCAGAAACAGACAATGCTGCTGATGCTGCCAAACCCGCAAGCGCGTCAGGCATAATATCTTTGTCAGCTGAGATAAGTGAGATCATCACTTGGGTATCAGCATGATAATCTTCAGGGAATAATGGGCGCAAAGCACGGTCTACCAAACGAGAGATCAAAACCTCATAGTCTGACAAACGGGCCTCGCGACGTAAGAAACCACCCGGGATACGGCCTGTTGCAGCGTATTTCTCCTGGTAGTCAACAGAAAGCGGAAGGAAATCAACGCCTTCTTTAGCCTCGAACGATGATACAACAGTAGCTAATAGCATGGTGTCACCCATTTTAACTACTACCGAACCGTGCGCTTGTTTGGCCAGCTTACCAGTCTCGATCTCGATGGTGCGTCCATCGCCAAGGTCGATAACCTTTTTAATTACATTTAAACTCATTGTTTTTGCGTTATGCCACACCTTTCGTCTTTAGGGGTGCAGCGGTTTTTATTTTGAAAAATTGTAGCGGACAAAGTAAAAAAGCCATTCGATGAACGAACGGCTTTTTTTGTAAAAACTCGATAAGCTTATTTGATGATATCCCTCAGCGATAAAGCTTTGATGATAGCACGATACCTCTCAATGTCTTTTTTGTATAGGTAAGCCAACAAACCGCGGCGTTTACCTACTAATTTTTGCAGTGATAACTGGGTAGAAAAATCTTTCTTGTTTTTCTTTAAGTGGCCAGTTAAGTGTGCGATGCGGGCAGTAAATAAAGCAACTTGTGCTTCGGTTGAACCAGTGTTGGTTTCGCTGCCGCCGTGTTTTGCGAAGATCTCCTTCTTGTACTCGGTACTTAGATACATTACTTGAATAGTATTAAAGCGTATAACTTTTGTTAATTGTGGCGCAAAGGTAACGATAGTGTTTGGAATATACAAGGGAGGTTAGTGATTAGTGATTAGTGATTAGTGATTAGTGATTAGTGATTAGTGATTAGTGATTAGTGATTAGTGATTAGTGATTAGTGCGTAATGCTTACACCGTTGCAATGTGTTTTAAATTCCCATTATTTTTTGTATATTATAGTTGAGCACCGGAATAAACCGGCGCTTTTAAAACAAATAAATGATATACAATTATGGAAACTACCAACGAAGTCATTATTATCGACCTGGAAGCCACGTGCTGGGAGAATGATGGCGAACATCAAAAACAACACAGTGAGATCATAGAGATCGGCATCTGTAAACTGAACACCGTAACCGGCAAGATTACCGCCAGCGATGGCATCTTGGTCAAACCCGTCAAGTCCAAGATCAGCCCGTTCTGCACCAAACTTACCTCCATCACGCCGCAAATGGTTGATGAACACGGCATCTCCTTAGCCGAGGCTTGCGGTATCCTTGAAAAAGAGTATGGCTCAAAGCAGCTTACCTGGGCCAGCTACGGTGTTTACGACCGATCCATGCTAAAGGAACAATGTCAAAAATTTGGCGTACGATACCCCATGTCCAACCATCACATAAATGTTAAAGTACTTTTTTCTGAAGTGTATGGCTTACAAAAAGCCATTGGCATGGCGGGCGCGTTGCGCATGCTAAAATTACCGTTAGAAGGTACCCACCATCGTGGTGTGGATGACGCCAAAAACATCGCCAAGATCCTGTCCGATCTGTTAGCAGGTTAACTAACCTCTCCATGCACTGCAACCGGTCGGTTAGCAGGCAATGCTCAAAGAACAATTTCCTGTTGATCATAACAATTCCAAATTTTTGGAATGGTTATCCTTTTAGGCCTTTTTTAAATTTGGCATTCCTTGATAGAATCACGTAAAGTTCATTTTGAAAATGAGCGTTCAGTATTTCATCGCCCCCGGTAGCCCCGCTCTCTGTCCAAGTTTTGCCCTCTCCCACCACGCCCAGCGCTTCTGCAAAAGCTTTCCCGCCGATCGGGTTTAGGTTAAGCGGTCTGTGCTATGAAAAACCCTTGTCATTGCGAGCGTAGTGCGGCAATCTTAGAGGACATGCAACGAGGACATGCCATGCGGACCTACCACGAGGACCTGCCTCTGAGATTGCCACGTCGCCCTGTCGCACAAGCCCTGCCCTTCGCTCCTCGCAATGACAAATTTTTACTTTTTACTTTTTACTTTTTACTTTTTACTTTTTACTTAGAGATCCCCTCCAGCGCGAACAAAAACCCATACTCCAACGCCACATCCTTTAAATAATCGAATCTGCCCGACGCGCCACCGTGGCCAAATTCCATATTGGTGTGCAGCATAAGTACGTTCTTATCGGTTTTCATAGTACGGAGTTTGGCTACCCATTTGGCAGGCTCAAAGTATTGCACCTGGCTATCGTGCAGGCCGGTGGTCACCAACATATTGGGGTAAGCTTTCTTCTCCACGTTCTCGTAAGGCGAGTAGCTTTTCATGTATGCATAAGCATCGGCGTTCTTTGGGTTACCCCACTCGTCAAATTCGTTAGTGGTTAATGGGATGCTTTCATCAAGCATGGTGTTCACAACGTCAACGAATGGTACCTGCGCAATAACACCATGCCATTGGTCTGGTGCCATGTTAGCCACCGCACCCATTAGTAGGCCACCCGCGCTGCCACCTTGGGCGTACAAATGTTGTTTAGTGGTGTATTGTTGATCGATCAGGTATTTACCACAGTCGATGAAGTCGGTGAAAGTATTCTTCTTTTTCATCAGCTTACCATCTTCGTACCATTGGCGGCCCATCTCCTGTCCGCCGCGGATATGCGCAATGGCGAAGACAAAACCACGATCAAGCAAACTTAAACGCGAACTGCTAAAACCGGCATCCATACTTGAACCATAAGATCCATAGGCATAAAGCAACAACGGTGCTTTACCGTTCTTCTCGAAACCATTCTTGTAAACCAGCGATATCGGCACTTTGATACCGTCGGTAGCGGTAGCGTACAAGCGTTCGGTGGTGTATTGTTTAGGATCGTAGCCGCCCAATACCTCTTGCTGCTTCATTTGTTTCTTCTCATGCGTGTCTACATTGTAATCATACACGGTTGACGGCGTGGTGAGCGAGGTATAGTTATAACGCAAGGTCTTGCTAACATATTCGGGGTTTGCGCCTATGCCCGCGTTGTAAGCAGCTTCTTCAAACTCTAAGTAATGCTCTTTATCGGAATTATCGCGGATACGGAATTGCTTCAGCCCGTTTTTACGCTCGACCACTACAATGTGGTCTTTAAATTCCTCCACTCCTTCTAATAGTACATCGGCGCGATGCGGGATCACATCTTTCCAGTTTTCAGCGCCGGTCTTATCCAGCGGACATTCCACCAATTTAAAGTTCTTGGCGTTCTGGTTGGTACGGATCAGAAATTTATCATCAATAGCGGCAACCTCATATAATACATCTTTCATCCTCGGTGCAAATACCTTGAACGGAGCATCCGGCGTATTTGCATCAACAAAACTTATCTCAGATGACATGGTCGCGCTCGAATAAATAAAGATGAACTTACCCGACTTAGCCCTATCCAACCCGATATAGTTAGACTTATCCTTTTCCTCATAAACCACCGCGTCGGCTGCAGTAGAACCCAGCTTATGACGCTTGATCTTTTCGGACAGCAAGGTCACCGGATTTTTTGACGTGTAGAAGAGCGTTTGGTTATCATTTGCCCAAACGGCTTGCCCTTCGGTATTGGCGATAGCGTCTTTAAGAATTTCGCCGGTCTCCAAATTCTTCACGTAGATGGTGTACTGACGGCGGGATACCTTATCTACCCCAAAAGCCAACAACTTATTATCCGGACTTATACTGAAACCGCTTGCTGAATAGTAAGCATGGCCTTCGGCTTCTTTATCCACGTCCAGCAGTATCTCTTCCGGAGCGTCAAGACTACCTTTTTTGCGGCAATATTTATAGTATTCTTTACCATCCTCGGTGCGGGTGTAATAGAAGTATCCGTTCTTAAACACAGGTACCGATTCATCCTTCTCCTTGATACGCGCCTTCATCTCGGTAAACAGATTCTCCCGGAACTTTTTGGTACCGCTCATCATGGTGTCGGTGTAGGCATTCTCAGCCTTTAGGTAGTCTACCACTTTGGTACTATCCGGACCTTTGGCGAAGTAGTCGATCATCCAATAGTAATTATCGATCACAGTATCGCCATGAATGGCGCGGGTGTGCGGCTTAATTTCGGCTACGGGAGCCTTGGCATCGGGCCATTTATACATCTGTCTTTCGGTATTTTGTTTACAAGAAACCGCTAATATAGCGGCACAAATAATGACGGCTGCTTTTTTCATGAAATAAGGATATTGAGATGGTATTTGTAAATGTAGTTAAAGTTATTTCAAAATTATCTCCTTTGCCCGTTCTAACAATTCATCCTTACCTGCCCTGATGCCCTCGATGGTCGGTTTAACTACTTCATCTATTTTGATACCGACACGTTGCGTAGGTGTACCATCGGGATATAGCACGCCGAGTCCGGTCATTGCTGCAAGTAACCCGCCCGGCAAAACAAACCTGATAGCCTCGCCATCCGCTCCCGCGGTTGTGCTGCCAATAGTGGTAGTATTGGTAGAGCTTTGAAAAGCCATAGCAGCAAACTCACCCCTGCTTTGCGTGTTCTCGTCAACAATGACCACCACTTTACCTTTGTAAAGATTTTCGGCTGCCCTACCTACCGCTTCACTCGAAACAAACAGACCCGGCTCTGCTATGCTACCGTAACTGTATTTAGCATAATACATATTGTCGCCCGTTTTTAAGTAAGTGGCAATAGTTGCCGGCATGGCATCTGATGGGTAATAACGCAGGTCTACGATCACACCCTTAGTGTCATTGAACATTTTCTGGATCTCCGACAGGTCTTTGTTTTTATACTTGCCCGCGTTAAGGTATCCGATACTATTATCAAGCAACCTGTATCCCAACGCATTTGGCTCCGGATCTATCACCGGCACAAATCTAACGCGCTCTTTAGGCATGCTGATCAAATTAAAAGTCGCCACATTATTGTCGCGTAATATCCGTAATTCGACCTGCCCTCCCTTAGACCTCAGAATATCAAAATAAGCCATGTTACGAAGTTTGCTCCCTTGGTTAGACCCGGAGGTGAGCGGCAACAGCTTTTTTACCAGCTCGACCGTTGAAACTCCATTGATATCGGTGATCACGTCGCCCAGTTTTAATTTTTCTTTGATCTCAGGCACATCATTGTAATAACCGGTCATCACAAATTTATCGTCTATAAACCTTCCCTGAATCGGCAGCAGATAACTGCCTTTAGCCTTATCAACTTCCGGGTTGGCCACTCCGGCGTGCGCATCGTTCACTGACGCGACCATTTTGGTTGCCGCCAACTGATAACCCAACGCATCTTTGGCAGCTACAAAGTCGATGATCAGTTCGGGCAACACTTTAGACCAATCTTGGCCAATGATGTCCCGGTAAGGATAATAGTATTGGATGATGTTCCAAAAGCGATAAGCGGTCAATAAACGGTACCCGGCATCTGGGTAAGCCATATCAGTATAAGGCAATTCATTTTGAATGCTAAGCGTATTCCATCTCCCGTTCAGTTTAATGTAATGGTTAGGACCTTGATTACGGTTATCCAGTATGTGCTTTAGTTTAGCAACCAACGACGCGCCAACTACCGACTTATCAAAGATCATCCCGTAGTTAGGCTTGATAAGGATATTATCACCGCCATAAGGTTTGCAGTTGGCACATTTCTCCGGCACACCAAAGCCATCCACCCATTTTTCGATAGCGGCGGCAGTTTCTTTGGCGTTCTTTGCATTGATAATGGCCGGCATCACCTCAAAAAGCTTTGCATCCATATTGTAGCTACCTTTAGCTATCGCCAAGTGGTGATATTTCACAAAGCCCCAAACCTGACCAAGTAAAGCCAAATTCTTTACTTGCTGCGGGCTAACGGCTGCAATGGCCACCGTAGAACCCTTGGCAAAGGCCGTATCTAACAATGCCTTGGTTACATTATCCTGTGCGTTTACCGATGTAGAGATAGCCGTCAGCAACAGGGCTGACAAAGCCAGAGCATAAAATTTCATGATAGGTTGTAAGTATGTATTTAGGTTTTAAAGGTAGTGTTTGATATTGGATAATATCTACTCCAAAATGATCGCCTTAGCCCGCTCCAACAATTCGTCCTTGCCCGCTTTAATACACGCGATCGTCGGGTCTATCCGTTCGTCTAACTTAATGCCCACGCGCTGTGTTGGTGTGCCGTTTGGATAGAAAACACCAAGGCCCGAGAAAAATGTACGCAAACCGCCCGGCAGCGGAATGGGCGACACGTTGCCATCGGCCGCGGCGGTCATCCCGCCGATCACTTTTACATTGGCCGAACTTTGGAAGGCCATGGTAGTGTATTCGGCTTGGCTTTGGCTGTATTCGTTCACGATCACAACTACTTTGCCTTTATACTCATTGCTCCCTTTGGTTACAAGCGGCTTGCTCATGGTGAACAGTCCGGGTTGCTCTAAGTGTCCCGAAGTGAACCTCACAAAATCATCTTGCTTGCCTGTCTTTACATAAGGCACAAAGGTGAATGGCATAAACTCCGACGGATAGCAACGCATATCTATCACAATGCCCTTGGTGTTCTTGAATAGTTCCTTTATCTGCGGCAAGTCCTTATTAAAATATCGTCCGGGGAAAACATAGCCGATCTGATCATCCAACAATTTGTATCCCGCCATTTTAGGATCTGGACTGAACGGCGATACCACCTTTACTTTATTTGACGGCATGGTAGTGATACTTTGCTGAATGGTTTTACCATCGCGCGCTATCACTATATCAAATTGCGGCTTATCGGTACGCAACAGGTAAGTGCTTGGCATATCACGCAATTGCGTCTCGTAGTTTGATGCAGCGGTGATCGGCTGGTATTTTTTGATCAGATCTTCTACCTTTTCGCCGTTGATAGATGTGATCACGTCACCGATCTTCAGTTTCTCTTTTACATCCAGCGTGTCGTTATAATAAGCGGTCACCACCAGTTTTTTCTCCACGAACGTAGCGCCGAACGGCACCGAATTTATCCCTTTGCGCTGCTCCATAGCGGTGCTCCACAGATTACCGTGAGTGTCGTGTATCTGGGCGATCATGGTGAGCGCAGCCAAATGGTATTCGGCAGTATTTTGGGCAGCTGCGAATTTCGGTATCAACTCAGGCAATACCTCGTTCCAATCTCTACCGATGATATCCCGGTATGGGAAAAAGTATTGGATGATATTCCAGTAACGGAACAGACTTAGTAAACGATAACCCGCATCGGGATAGGTCATGTACGAATAATTGAACTCGTTGGTAATATCCGGGTTGCCGATTTGTGGTATCATCGACATGTAATGACTCTCTCCCTGGCTACGATTATCCAGGATGTAGGTCAACTTGCTGATCAACGTCGGGCTAACCACCGAATTATCAAAGATCCTTCCATAGTCGGGTTTGATCGTAATATCGCTACCCTTGTACGGCTTGCATTTGGCACACTTTTCGGGCACACCAAATTTGTCTACCCACTGCTCTATCACGGCACTGGCTTCTTTACTATCCTTAGCCTTGATCACGCCCGGCATCACGCGGAACAGCTCGGCATCCATATTATGTTCGCCTTTGGTGATAGCCGTGTGGTGATACTTTAGAAATCCCCACACCTGCCCGAGCAGAGTAAGGTTCTTTACTTCTTGCTCGCTAACCGAAGCGAGAACTATACCCGAACTTTTTGAGAATGACGTATCCTTTAAAGCCTTAGGTAATTCTATCACTTTGGTAGTTGCCTGCTCTATAGGCGTACCATCAACAAACAGGCGCACGTCATCTATCCATACTTTGCCTGTACCGCTCAAGTACAGACCGGCGGCAAGTCCGGTGGCTTTGGTCTCGTCGTATTTTAGCGTCAGGGTGTATTCCTTCCAATCGGTAGTACCTTTTATCTTTTGGTTAGCCATGTTGGCGTACCCGGCATTTTCCTGTCCGCGCCCGGGGGTGTTGATGTAGAATCCGGTATTATCTTTCACATCTTCGGTCTTAATAAAGGCAGACAGCTTAACTTCTTTACCTACAAAACTTTGCGGTATCCAAAGACTGAACGCCCCTGATTGCGGCTTATCCACAATTGATGCACCGGCCACAGCATATTTACCTCTATGCACCACATTGCTATCCAGCTTAAAGCTATAGCTGGTCAGCGGGCCTTTATTGGGCCAGCCGATGGGTAGGTTAGTTTTAGGGTCGATGGTCTCGAAACCGCCGTTGATATTGATCTTTGGCGATTGCGCCCAGCTTGTTACCGACGCGAATAACAGGACAGATAATGCTAAAATATATATTTTCATGACAGGGTTAAGACGAGTGAATTTAGAGTTTGGTGGCAATGCAATTTACTTTTTTATCGGCGGCTGTGCTAAACAAATGTTTATTACCATCTTTGCCTGATGGATAACCCCCAGCAGTACGCTACCTTCGAAACCGAGTTCCGTGTGAGGCCTGATGATATAGACATGTTCCAGCATGTGCATAGCAGCAAGTATTTTGACTATGTGCTTGCCGCCCGCTACGAGCAAATGGACCGTTGCTATGGCATGCCGATGGAAGATTTTTTAAAGCGCGGCTTCGGTTGGGTAGTGCGTAAAGCGTATGTGGACTACAAACGTTCCCTACTATTGGGCGATTACTTCACCGTAAGGACAGGTATCGACTCCATCAATGCGATGGGTTGCAAAGTGGCATTCACCATCACCAATAAAACCACCAATAAAATATCTTGCGAGGGCTTCTTCGACTACGTGATGATAGATATGGCCACCGGCAAAGGCGCTAAAGTGCCCGAGGATGTGATAGAGACATATTCTATTTGAGGAATGCGGAGTGCGGAAATGCCAATTGTGAAAGTAAGGCAATACGAATGTCGAAGTAACTCCCCGATAGCTATCGGGAAGTGAAATGACAACCGTGATCTTGTGCTCAATTTTGAATCCTATTTAATTTTTATAAGTATTTGATTATTAAATACTTATAAAAAATCTCAAATTTCATTATGTTAACCTTTGTAAACTTTCTTTAGAGTTAATGATAACAAAACTATAGGCATCCTTCTATCAGCTTCCCATAGAACTCACCCACATCCATACCTGCTGCTCTAACTTGTTGCGGGATCAAACTCGCGGCTGACTGGCCGGGAGTGGTATTCACTTCGATGAAGTAAAAATCGTTAGTATTTTCTTGTAGGATGAAATCGATGCGGACCATGCCTTTGCAATTCAAGCGCAGGTAAACTTCGGTCACTATTTGAGCTATCTCCTCTTTCTTCTCGGCCGACAGGTCGGCCGGGGTTACTTCTTTGGTGATGCCGTCGGTGTATTTGGCTTCGTAGTCAAAAAACTCCTTGCTGGTAATGATCTCGGTAGCGGGTAACACCTCCAGATGGCCATCTAAACGGGCTATGCCAATGCTGAACTCACGACCTTTGATGAACTCCTCAACCAATACCTGGCTATCCTCATTAAATGCTTTCTCTAAAGCTTCGGGCAGTGCGGCTACATTGTGCACCTTGCTCATGCCTACGCTGCTGCCGCCGTTGTTAGGCTTAATGAATAACGGGAATTTTAAAGCGTTGGCTATCACCGCAACCTCATGCAGGTCACGGTCAAATAATTGCATCGACTTAGCGGTATGCAAGTTACGGATGCTATGAATAATGGCCTTGGTGTAAGCTTTATTCATGGTGATGGCCGATGTGGTAGCATCGCAAGTGTTGTACGGGATGCCGATCATATCAAAATAGCCTTGCAGTTTGCCATCCTCGCCCGGGGTGCCATGCACGGTGATGAAAGCTGCATCAAATTTGATCTTCTGGCCGTTCAGCGTTAGCGAAAAATCATTCTTATTAATGCTGATATTTTGACCGTCGGCCTCGTAAAACCAATCGTCCTTATTCAGTAAAATGGTGTAGACCGTATATTTTGTTGCATCTAAACTGGCCTTGATATTTTTAGCGCTGTTAAGCGATACCTGGTATTCGCCGCTGTAACCGCCGGCCATTAATGCGATGTTTTTTGTTGCCATGTGTCAAAGATATTTTTTTGGGGTGGGATGTCAAATTTTATAAAATTCATTTGGATGTGATACAAGTTTCAATTTATTAACTAAATTTACAGTTATACTTCAAGCAGATCTTGATATAAACCTTCTTTCTAAACCAATATTCATGAAAAAATCAATTTTAAAGCCCCTATTGATATTTTTTCAACTGGCATTACTTTTATGCGTCATGTCGCCAAGCAGCGCGCAAAGCCAACCCAATATTCAAAACCAAGGGGCGCCCGCGCCGTCCAATATCAAAATAGATGGCAACATGGCCGAATGGGGGAACAAATTCGAAGCCTATAATCGTTTAAATTACCTGCACTATACCATGGCCAACGATGCTGAAAACCTTTATTTGATAGTGTATGCTAAGGACAGAACTGCCATTAAGAAGATCCTTTATGGCGGGATCACACTAACTATCGAGTCGCCAAAAGTTAAAGGGGGCAACAAAAAAGGTGACAGCTCAAATGTAAGATTTAGATTTCCGGTACCAGATGCGTCGATCCAAAAAGTGCAAAGCAGTTTTTCTGTCTTTAACTCCGGTGGCTTACATAACGACATACTGGACACCTTGAAAACAACTGCACAGAAACGAGATTCGATAGCAGGAATACTGAACGCGAAAGTCGAGACCATGTTCAAAGAGATCGAGATATCGGGCATCAAGGCAATGAGCGAACCGCTGCTTTCGGTTTATAACGCTGATGGCCTTAAAGCAGCAGCGAAGTTTGACTCCCATTTGCAGTACACCTACGAGTTGGCCATCCCATTAAAGTATCTTAGCACGGGCATCACCAGCGGTACGAAGTTCAAATACAGCATCAAGGAAAATGGCAGGCCCACAACAGAAAAGGTTAATGGGGAAGACTTTCCGGTGCCGATGATGGTCTCATTCGGTGGTGCTCCGCCCGATCATACAGATCTGGATGTTTTTAGCCCTACGGAATTTTCAGGAAGTTATATGCTCATAAAAAAATAAAGTGGACACTATTTAGCTACCTCGCGTTGGATATTGAACAGGAACTCGAACAGGTTCACCTCGGTTGGGATCTGTAGCTTTTTACGCAAACGGTAGCGGCTGATCTCGACCCCTCGTACAGATATGGCCAGTAACTGCGCTATCTCCTTACTTGATAAGTTCATGATCAGATAGGCGCACAATTTCAACTCCTGCTGATTGATATTCGGGTAACGATCTTTCATCACCGTCAGGAAATCGGCGTGGACCTTGTTGAAGTGGACAGAGAACTGCTCCCACTCCTCGTTCACTTTCTTCTCTTCGGATAACAATCTGAGTATCTTTTTGATCTCGGTGGTATCAATGCCTTCCTTGCCGGCCTTTTGTAGCTTTTGCAATTCGTCCTTTACCTTCAGGATAAATTCCTTTTTCTGCACCAGTGTCATGGCGTTGCTGGCCAGTTCGGTATTCTGATATTCTATCTCGCTCTCCAGTTTCTCGTTACGCAGTTTTACCAGTTCTTTTTCAGACCGTTCCAGTTCCAGTTGATGTTGATAGGCTATCTCGCGTTGTAACTCTTCGTTTTTCTCCTGTTGCAAACGCAACTCTTGCTCACGATGACGGATATGTCTCTGCTCCTGACGTTTATAAAAAAAGTAAAGCATATAAGCGATGATCACCAGGTAAACCAAATAAGCCCAGATAGTTTGATACCAAGGCGGATCTATTTTGAACGTATAGCTATACACCGCCGATTCGTGGTTTTGATGATTGCGGGCTTTCACCTTAAACGTGTATGTACCGGCGGCAAGGTTGGTATAATCCTTCTCGGCCTTGCGCGTCCACTCCGACCACGACTTATCAAAGCCTTCCAAAAAGTAACTATAGGTCACATTAGGCCGCTCCTCAAAAACCGGGGACGAGTATTCAAAATGCACCGAATTCCACAAATAGCTCAGGCTGGGCCTGTTGGCTGCCACTTGTTTGGCGTTAGCTTCAGAAGCTTTAATATAGCCACCGAATAACAGACTGTCGGTGTTATCAGCGATAGCCTTCACCTTACGGATGTAGACATTGATCGGGCGGATATTTTGCTTGTAACGCGCGTAATTGATGTGATAGTAGCCATTCTCGCTACCCACAAAGATATTCTGCTCGTTAATGGGGTATACATTTTCGAAACCACTCAATACCCTGCCGGTCAATTCGGGAAAGTAGATCGTATTAGGTTTGGGACCGGACAGGTCCACCACACCCAAACTTTTACCCTCCACAAACCAGATGTTGCCGTCAGGGTCTTCTTTCAAATAACGCAAACCTTTATCGCCGAATAGATTGCCGAACTCGATAGACGGCTCAAATCTATCTTTACTGTAATTGAACTCGTAAACACCCTTTTGAGTAGCCGCCACTACCCTATTCCGGATCTTAAAGATGAAATTATCCAAAGCTGATGGCAGCCCTTGCGCTTGGGTATAAAGTTTGGCATCACTACTATTCAAGCTTAGGCGATAGATGCCCCTATACGGGTGCGATGCCCACATCGTATTCCTGTCATCGATACCCAGGAAGCGGGATGACTCGCGGAATTTGCCGATACTGCCCTTATCCGTAAAGTCGTTGCCGTTTTGATCAAACAATCTTATGCCGTCATAGTTACCGGCCGCGATCAGTGATGAACCTGGGGTATTGAGCAATGGTTCAAATATCCAAAAGCCCGTATTCTTTGCCAATGGTGCTAAATGCCCATCGATGACATTGTAAAGGCCATCATCGCGCCCGGCTAATAGTTTGTTATTGACCACCGATAAATGCCATGACAAGCCTTCCGCAACCTGTTTAAAGTTATCGGGGTTGTAACTCAGGTCGTTTATATTTTGCAATGGCAATTGGTAGATCCCGTTGGATAAGGCGAAGTAGAGGCTATTGTTATACTTGGTAAGCGAAAAGCCCCCACCATCCTTAAAGAGCGGCGGGTTGATGTGCTTGATGGCGTTGTTGTACGTAACCAACGTAATGCCGTTATCCAACCCCAGCCAAATGTTCTTATCCGTATCTAAAAAAGCGCATCGGATATTGCTGTTTTGCAGGCCTTCATTCTTAGAGATATTCTCGATCACACGTCCGCTTTTACTCACCTGGTAAACGCCGTCCGTGTACGTGCTGATGAGGATATTACCGTTGCTCAAGAGTAATGGATTTAAGAAATGCTGTCTGTTGTCCACCCCCATACCGGTCAGTGGACAAGGGGTTAATTGACCGCTCGCATAAATAAAATTCCCGTTCTTTACTGTGCTGATCCAAATACTATCCTTACCAATGGGCAATAACCCGCTCAAGTAAAATCCGAGGGGTAGTTTGGCATCGTCAATAAAAGCCTGCCATTTGCCATTAACAAAGGTCAGCACTCCTTTTTTTTCGTCTTGACCTATGAGCTGTCCGTTGCAAGCACCCATGTACGACCAAGCCGATGGTGCGGGATATACCGTCATCTTTTTATCGCGATAGCGAAATATCTTACTACGGGATCTGAAGAACACATCGTCGCCCAAGCTGACGATATCCCACAGATCCGAAAATTTTTGGTCGGATGCCGGTAATAAACTCTTTAATGAGGTGAATTTCAGCGAGCCTTTATCATCCGGACAGAAGTAACCCATTTCATCTTGTCCGCCGGCATAAAGCTTTTTATCCTTACCAAATTCTATCGACCATACGATGGTCTTGTTAGGCAGTGGATAGATCTGCCAGGCAGCGCCATCAAACACTAAGACACCTTCGTTATTGGCAAAGTACACGCGCCCCTGCGCATCCTGCCTGATCTTCCAGTTCTGGGTGCCGCCGTTGTACTGTTTCTTAGAAAAGTTAACAGTTTCGTGTTGGCCGATGTAGTGTTGAGCAAGTGCTTCACCCATGCTGCCAAGCATCGCGATAAATAGAAAAATACGTGTAAACATGTTAGGTTTATGCTGTTGGTCGCAACATTTTTTAAAAGTATCAAACATAAACAGCTATTCAAACACATCTAAAGATTTTTAGGGGTTGTAGTAGTAGTGATGTAGTAAAAAATTCGTTTGTTGATGTACTTGCACCTACATTTGGATCATTATAAACCGCCACCTCCGGCACTATTTACCGAAAACAATTAGCTTGTATGGATACACTAAGCTTTATCGTACCCCATTTATTGGATGGGCCAAAGGGTACACGGCTCGTCGACAGATCACCAGAAATGATCATGCGGCAACCACCTTAAATAATAACGTAGTACTACATCAATAGCACCCAGACCCGGTGCCCCGCCGTCATCATTACGGCATCGAACCAAATTATAACCTAAAAAACAATTTCTATGCAATTAAAACTCAAGTTTTGTTTAGGCATGGCTTTGCTGATCAGCATTTTTAGCCAGGCCTATGCGCAAAATGGCCGGCTTACAGGTAAAGTCACCCAAAGCAACAACGGCGACCCACTGCCAGGCGCATCGGTTTCTGTAAAAGGAACAGGCGCAGGCGCTTTAACAGATGCCAACGGTGTTTATTCGCTGCCGGCACAGCAAAAGGGCGTTACTATTGTAGTATCGTTCATCGGAATGAAAACTTTAGAAAAAACATATGACGGGACAGCTACTTTAAACTTCGCGCTGGATGAAAGCGCGGCCAGCAAACTTAACGAGGTTGTAGTAATGGGCTACGGCACGCAAAAAGTGACCAAAGTATCGGGCGCGATATCTACCGTAAGATCTGCCGATATTAAAATGCTTAACCCGGTACGTACCGAGGAAGCCTTGCAAGGCCGTGCATCGGGTGTTACGGTTATCCAGGCCGGATCGCCGGGTGCTGCCCCTACTGTATTGGTACGTGGTATCCCTTCTTACTCAGGCAGTGGTCCGGCGGTAGTGATAGACGGTTCGATCCAGTCTATTAACGACCTTAACGCACTGAACCCGCAGGATATCGAATCTATCAACGTATTAAAAGACGCGGCCACTACGGCCATTTACGGTATAGCGGGTGGTAACGGCGTGATCATGGTAACCACCAAATCGGGCCGTAAGAACGGTAAGGTTGAATTATCGGGGAACAGCAATTTTGGCGTGCAGCAAGTGATCCACAAAGTGGGTGTACTGAACGCTACCGAATACGCGGCCATTATTAACGAAGGTAGCGTAACCTCGGGCGGAAACGTGATCTTCCCTAACCTGTCTACCCTGGGTGTGGGCACTAATTGGCAAGATCAGGTATTCCAAAATGCTAACATGCAAACGCATAACCTATCCGCAACAGGCGGCAGCGATAAAATGCAGTACTTTTTATCGGCCGGCTTTGTAAGGCAAGGCGGTATTGTTGGCGGTACAGATAAATCTAACTTCAACCGCGGTAACTTCACGGCCAACTTAAATTTTGACCTGACATCGAAGTTGAAATTCATTGTGAACGCGACCGACGCGATCCTGATGAGCCAAGGCGTGCAAGAGAACTCTTTTAATAGCGTACTTGGTAACGCCTTAAACTTTGACCCGACCGTTGCGGTATTGAACAACGTTGCCGGTACTCCGGGTAAATATGGTTTCAGTACCAATATCCTGTCGGAGGTATTTAACCCGCTTACCCGCCTGGACAATACCTACAATACAAACAACGGCAATAAGCTGTATGGTAAATTTGAGATGCAGTACGAGATCATCAAGGGTCTTAAAGCTACCAGCCGCTTTGGTTACACCAAATATGACGATGTTGGCAAGGGCTTTACACCGCTGGTTTTCTACGGTCCTAACAACGTAGACAACACTATGGGTGCAGATGGTAATGCTGTGGTAGGCGCACACAACAGCGTAAACCATACTAAGAACAGCAATTTCAACTACACTTGGGAAAACTACGCCAACTACGATTTTAAAATAAAAGAGGATCATACTTTCGAGACCGTTTTAGGTTTTTCTATGAGGCGTAGCAGTGGCAACGGTTCGTCGGCCGGCAGGCAGGATGTGCCTTATAACTCTTACGAGTTTGCCGATTTCTCGGCGGCTACCGGTGTTAACACGGCAACTAATACTAACGCGCAGACAGGTTCATACTATCGCTACTACAGTCAGGGGATATCTTACTTTGGCCGTGTCAATTACGATTACAAAGGCAGGTACCTGGCTTCGGTATCCGCACGTAGAGATGGATCGAGCAATTTTGGTACCGACAGAAAATTTGCCGATTTCGTATCAGGATCTTTAGGTTGGGTAGTAAGCAGCGAACAATTCTTTAAACCAGGTTTTGTAGAGTATTTAAAGATCCGCGGTAGCTACGGCACAAGCGGTAACGATCAAACAAGGCCGCAATACTTCCGCATTGCCACCGGTGGTCCTGATTACGGCCCTACCGCTAACAGCAATGGCTATAACTTTAATAACGTTTTTGTATCAGGTTCTACCTTAGGATCATTAGCTAACCCGCTATTAGGTTGGGAAGAGCAAAAACAAATGAACGTTGGTTTTGACATGAACTTCTTTAATGACAGGTTCACTTTAAATGCCGACTATTTTGAAAAACGTGTAGGAGGCTTGCTGTTCCCGTCAAGGTTACCGCTGATAGCCGGCACCGTGCCGTCGCCTACAGCCAACATCGGATCTACCAAAACCAGTGGTTTTGATATCACACTGGGCTACCGCGAAAAGATAGGCGCGTTCAATATGGCCAACAACTTCACGTTCACAGCAGCCAAAAACGTAGTAACAGCAACCAACTCCGACAACACCGCAAGGGTGACCGGCGGCGGCTACTTTAACGGCCAATCGCAATCAGTTACCGTTTTTGAGAAAGGTTACACACCGGGTTATTTCTACGGTTACAAAACACAGGGCTTATTCCAAACCCCGGCCGAGATCGCTTCGGCACCAACACAGGCAGGCGCACAACCGGGCGACATCCGTTTTGTTGACGTAAATGGCGATGGTAAGATAGACGCGGCAGACCAGACCCAGATCGGTGATCCGTTCCCTAACTTCACCTTAGGCTGGAACCTGACACTGAACTACAAAAACTTTGACCTGAACGTGTTCACCTATGCATCTGTAGGTAATGATGCTTACCGTGCTTTTGAGCGCAACGCCAACTTCAATAACAAATTCCGTAGTGTGCTTGGCCGTTGGACCGGTCCGGGTACTACTAATGATGCAACTTTGCCTCGTTATTCGTTCACTGACCCTAACAGTAACATCCGCGTGTCTGACAGATATGTAGAGGATGCCAGCTTTGTAAAGATCAAGAACGTACAGTTAGGTTACACCTTCCCGGCATCGTGGACCAAAAATGTATTTAAGAGCATCCGTTTATACGGCCAGGTCAAAAACGCTTTCGTATTTACAAAGTATAGCGGTTTCGACCCTGAGATATCAGGCGGCATCATGGATTCGGGCGTAGATCGTGGTTACTATCCGCAGCCAAGGTTCATCAGCGCAGGTCTTGACATCAGGTTGTAAACATCAAACACTAACAAAATGAATAAGATATATATAAAGACATTGAGCGTAGTGGCATTGATCGCGGCGCTTACATCGTGCAAAAAATTTGTGGAGTACAATCCGCACAACGATTACCAGATAACCGACCTGGATTACCTGAAGAACGAAACCGATTACCGTACCATGGCGGTCAGCGTATACTCTCCCCTGCAATGGCTTAACCAGGAGTATGTGGTGGCCGATATAGCCTCGGATAACTCTGTGGCCGGCGGCGAAAGCGCCTCGGACGTATTACCGTTGCAACAGGTGGATGAATTCACCAACACGCCGGTAAACTCAACCATGAGTGACCTTTGGCAATGTGCCTACGAGGGTGTTGCCCGTGCCAATTATTTAACACAGAACAAAGACAAGAACCGTGCAGGCGAGACCATTAGCTTTGCCGGTAAGGATGCCATGTATGGCGAGGTTTACTTCTTACGGGCCTATTACTATTTTCAACTGGTGAAAATGTTTGGCGATGTGCCTTTGTACATCGACAAAAGATTAGGCTTAGCCGATGTTGGCAAGATCCAGCGTTCGCCAAAGGCCGATGTTTACAAACAGATAGAGGCCGATCTTAACGCCGCTATCCCTGTCTTACCGGCCGTTCAGGCGCAAAAAGGTAAGATCACCAAATATGCCGCACAAGCTTTATTGGCTAAGGTGTACATCTATCAAGGTAAATTTGACCCTGCCGTACCTGTATTAGAAGGTATCATCACTTCAGGAGCCTTCTCGCTTGTGGCGGATTATGGTTCGATGTTCTTGCTTGCAGGTGAGAATGGCCCTGAATCGGTGTTCGAGATACAATACACCAACGGTTCGCCATACTACAATTGGGGTGGCGCCACACGCGGTCAGGGTAATTATGCCGTTCAGCAAAATGGTGTAAGGGGTATCAGCAGTGCTAACGCCGCTATGCCTTATGCAGCAGGCTGGAGCACTAACCTGCCATCTGCAAACCTGGCTGCCGCGTATGCCGCAGGCGACAAGCGCAAGGATGTGACTTTGTTCGACCCGGCCGCTTACGCTGCGGCTAACCCAACTTTTGGTCTTAACTATCAGGTAGCGCCTTACAAAAACACCGGCTTCTACAACGGTAAATATTTGCCACGCAAAGGTGAAACATCAGGCCAGGTGGAGTTGAATTATGCCAACAACCAGCGCATCATCCGCTTTGCTGATGTATTGCTGATGGCTGCCGAAGCCAATAACCGTGCAACTGCCGCAAACGATACCAAAGCACAAGGCTACCTTAACCAGGTACGTGCACGTGCTTTTGGCGATGCTTTGCACAACATCACCGCTACCGGCACCGCTTTGCGCCAGGCTATTTGGGATGAGCGCCGTTTAGAGTTGGCTATGGAAGGCGACCGCTTCTTTGATCTGGTACGCACCGGCCAAGCGGCTACCAAACTGACCGGCTTTAAAACTGGTAAGAACGAAGTATTTGCTATCCCCGATCAGGAGATACTGATATCTGGTTTGACCCAAAATCCCGGCTATTAATTATTAACCATTAAACACAGATCACAACATCATGAGATCATTAAAATATTTATTGGGAGCCTCTTTGGCGATAGCGGCAATGGCCGGCTGTAAAAAAGAGACGTTCGACGATATATCATTCGCCAAGAATGTATCGGCACCGGCCAAAATATCTACGCTGTTCAACATTACGCAGGATAATACCGGTCTGGTAACCATCACCCCCGCAGGTGAGGGTGCCATAAACTACGATGTTTATTTTGGCGACGGCACTACCAAGCCAACCACGGTTGCCGCAGGTAAAAATGTGCAGCACACCTATGCCGAAGGCAACTACACGGTAAAGATCACCGCCAAAGGCCCGACAGGCCAGACCACCGACTTTACCCAGCCGCTTACGGTATCATTCCGCGCGCCGGAGAATTTGAAAACTACGGTAAGTGCTAACGGACTTGTGCTTAGCGTAAGCGCGTCAGCAACTTACGAGACCATGTTCCGCGTTTACTTTGGTGACTCACTTAACGTAACGCCGTTGCGTTTCGCAACCTTCCTTGAAGGGCAGACCATCACGCACAACTACCCTGGTGCCGGCACGTATAACGTCCGCATTATCGCGCTAAGCGGCGGTAAAGCTACTACCGAGACCACGCAGTCGATCAAAGTAGGTAAACAGATAGACCTGCCTGTTACCTTCGATGACCCGAACTTTGACCTGACCACCAGCGATTTTGGCGGCAACGCCTCTGTTGTAGCGGCCGACCCAACGAATGCTGCTAACAAAGTATTGAAGATCACCAAAGGTGCAGAAACCTGGGCTGGTACTACTTTCGGTACAGCATCAGGCTTCGCTACCAAGGTCCCGCTGGCTACCGGGGCAACTAAGATGAGCATCAGGGTTTACTCTCCTGCCGCAGGTCTAACGATCAAACTGAAACTTGAAGACCATCTTGAAGGAACACATGCTGTTGAGGCCGATGCTAAAACAACGGTAGCTAACGCATGGGAGACTCTGAATTTTGACCTGTCTAACCACGCTACGGGAACTACACCGTTCAATCCGGCATGGAATTATGACAAAGCTTCGGTCTTCTTTGATTTTGGTACAGCAGGTGCTGGTAAAGTGTTTTATGCCGATGACCTGAAATTTATCCCGTCGTTAAAACAGATCAGCTTACCGGTAACTTTTGATGACGCTACGGTAGATTACGCGACTACCGATTTTGGTAACAATGCCACGGTCACTGTTGCAGATCCAGCTAACGCAGCCAACAAAGTAAAACAGACCACCAAACCGGCTGGTGCCGAAACATGGTCGGGCACCACACTTAGCGCGGCAGCAGGCTTAGGTTTCTCAGCTAAAGTGCCGATCACCCCGGCTACATCTAAAATGACATTAAGGGTTTACGCTCCGGCGGCCGGGATCACCGTTAAGCTGAAACTGGAAGACCATACCAACGGCACCCGTTCTATCGAGACCGACGCTGTGACTACCGTTGCCAATGGCTGGGAAACGTTGACCTTCGATTTTAACAGTACATCATCGGGTACGCCGGCTTATAATGCGGCTTATACTTATGATAAGGCCTCCGTATTCTTTGATTTTGGTGTGACCGGTAGTGGTAAAAAATTCTATTGGGATGACCTGAAAATGGCTGGTTTTAACACCGTGATGGGTCTGCCTTTCGATTTTGAGTCGACCGCGTTAGTATTCAGCCTGGCCGAGTTTGATGGCGGTGCGCTTAGCATTGTGGCCAATCCGCAGGTCAACGGCATCAATACCAGCACCAGAGTTGCAAAAATGGTAAAGAACAACGGACAGACCTGGGGCGGCGGCGTGATCGTATTGCCTGCTCCGATAGATTTTTCGGGCAGCAAGATCTTTAAAGTAAAAGTATGGTCGCCACGTGTAGGGGCTAAATTCCTGCTGAAAGTAGAAAACATGACCAACGGCGGCATCAGCTTTGAAAAAGAAGGAACCGCTACCGTGGCCAATGCCTGGGAAACTTTAACTTTTGATTATAGCGGTATCAATACTACCAACAGCTACCAAAAGATCGTAGTTATATGCGACAACGGTACCAAAGGCGATGGCACAGCCAATTACACCTGGTTGTTTGATGATATCACCCTTTAATTGCAAACCTAAAACAGCAAAAAAATGAAATTCAGAATATTAGCAATATCGGCACTGATCGCGTTTGCAGGCATGGGCATCAGCAGTTGCAAAAAAGCCGAGTACAACTTTGGCGAGTTAAAAACACCGGGCGGTTTAAGCTTAACGGCTACCGTGGCCGGGGTCAATGCAGCTAACCCCAATGGCGCGGGCACGGGTAACGTGGCCATTACTGCCAGTGCCACTAATGTGATCACCTACCGGATAGATTTCGGCGACGGCACCACGCAGACCGTACCATCGGGTACGATCAATTACAAGTACAACAACCCGGGCACGTTCACTTACACCATTGTAGTTACGGCTATTGGTACCGGTGGCGTTACATCGGTAACCAGTAAAACGGTTACCGTATTTGTGGCTTACACCATCCCTGATGCCATTGTGAGCAACCTTACCGGTGGTACATCAAAAGTATGGATCACCGACAACCTGGCCCCTGGTCATGTAGGTGTTGGTCCGGCTGACGCGTTCACACCATCTTACTACGCTGCTGACCCGAACCAGCGCGACCCTTGTTTATACGATGACCTGATGACCTTCACCAAAAATTCGGACGGTACGATATCTTTGGTAGTCGATAACAAAGGCACATCGTTCTTAACAGGTGGTTCTACAACGTTCTACGGCAAAACAGGCGGCGACGGTTGCTATACCTTAGATCTGTCGGCACCACGTAAGCTGGCCTTTATGGATGCCACATCGGCATCAACATCGGCAAACTCTACCCGTGTGCAGTTCACTGTTCCGGGTAATGGCTTAGTTGCGTTTGGTACAGGCGGTAGTACTTACGAGATATTGTCGCTTACTGCAACCACCATCCACTTGCGCAACATTGGCAGCGATGGCTTGTCGTGGTACCAAAAATTCAAAGTAAAACCATAATTCAAATTATGAAACATCTACGCATATCAGTTTTAGTTTTATTGGTAACGGCTTTTAGCGCCTGCAAAAAAAGTACGGCCGATGGCGGCGGTGGCAACACCGATACCGACATTGCCCCTACCAATCTTACCGTATCGGCCAACATCGCTGCCGACAATACCGGCAGCGTTACCTTTACGGCAGGCGCCACTAATGCCGCCACTTTTGAGTACGATTTTGGTAACGGAACGTATCAAACTGTTCCATCAGGCATAGTCACTTATAGGTACCCGCAAGCGGGTACCTATTCGGTGAACGTGATCGCTAAAAGTATGGGGGGAAAGCTGATATCGAAGTCGATATCGGTGACCATAGCTGTCACCTCGGCCATCACCTGGAGCGACGAATTTAACGTTGACGGTCCGCCTGATGCCACCAAATGGGGTTACGATACTGGTGCCGGCGGCTGGGGTAATAACGAAGTACAATACTACACCAACCGTACCGACAATGCCGTTGTATCTAACGGAACGCTGAAGATCACCGCTAAAAAGGAGAACTTTAGCGGGGCGATGTACACATCGGCAAGGCTGATATCTGCAGGTAAGTTCACCTACAAGTATGGCAAGATAGAGATCAGGGCCAAGCTACCTACACAAGCGGGTACGTGGCCTGCGATCTGGTCGTTGGGGTCTAACTTTGCTAATGTGGGTTGGCCTGCTTGCGGCGAGATAGATATCATGGAGCAGACCGGTTGGGACAAGAACAAGGTATCGGGCACGTTCCACTACCCAGGTTTCTCGGCAGGTAACGGTCCGACCAAAAGCACCACGGTCAGTACGTCTACTACAGCTTTCCATACTTATGGGTTGGAGTGGGATGCTACATCGCTAAAAATATCCGTCGATGGCGTAGTTTACCAAACACTGGCTAATGATAGTGGCAAGCCGTTCAATGCCAACTTTTTTATGATACTGAACGTGGCAATGGGCGGTACCCTTGGCGGTACTATCGACCCTAATTTCACTACTGGTGTAATGGAAGTTGATTACGTGCGCTATTATCAATAAAACACAACGGATACCCATATCATCCATTCTGCTAACGGCAATTTTAATGCTGCCGAATGGATGATATTGGGTTATCTGAACAAGAACAGGTATCAACAAACCTTAAACATTTACAACAATGATGCATCGAAAATACAGACCCGTTTTCCTGCTCACTTTGCTTGTTCCGGCGATCGCCGTAGGCCTTTACTCGTTCGATCGGGACGAGACTAAAGTAGCGCCCGGCAAAAAAGTGGTCTTTTTTGAAGACTTCAGCGGCAAAACCCTCGACCGCAAAAAATGGAACGTAGAGGTGACCGGTATGCATGTAAACAACGAGTTACAGGCCTATGTAGATTCGTCGGCCACGATAGCTATCGTTAACGGCGCCGAAGCCGGCGGAGCGACCAATGGGGCGTTGCGACTAACCCCGAAGATCGCCAAAGGATTTGTGACCAAAGACGGTCAGCACTTTGATTTTATATCGGGCAGGATCAACACCCGCGGTAAATTCGATTTTACCTACGGTACTTTTGAGGCCCGCATTAAGCTGACCGAAGGCGCCGGCCTGTGGCCTGCCTGGTGGATGCTGGGCAAAGGCGAATGGCCAGGCACCGGCGAGATAGACATTATGGAATACGTTGGCGAAAAGGATTGGGCAAGCGCGGCCGTACATGGCCCCGGCTACAGCGGAGAAACACCTTTTGTAGACCGCCTGTACTTCCCCGCCAACAACGACGTGACCCAATGGCATACCTACGCCGTGGATTGGACGCCGACCGAGCTAAACTTTAAGTACGACGGGAAACTGATCTTCCGCGTGAATAAGACCATGGCCCAACATTACGGTAAATGGGCTTTTGACAACGAGAAATACATGATCCTTAACTACGCCTTAGGTGGCGCCTACCCTATTAAGTTGAATGGGGTAAAAGGCCCGTACAACGGCATGCCAACAACAACGCTCGATCTGATCAAGACCGGCAAAGCCAAAATGCTGGTAGACTGGGTGCGGGTAACTCAAAACAAGTAAGTATTAATTTTTAACATAACAGAACAAAAGCCGGGCGCGAGGTCCGGCTTTGTTATTTTGTTATTTTAGCAACTCCTCTGCCGACTTGGTAGTAATACCGAAATAGAATTTCTGTCCAGAGGAGTACTTCTCCCGCAACTCAAAATTTTCAAATGCCGGTCCGCCGGGGATATCTACGTATGCATTGGGATCACGGCTGGCAACTGCCCAATATTTCGCGCGGCCATTCACACGTAACTCCAAAGACGGATCATAATTACCAGCATCCTTGCGCCAGTATTGGGTCAGTTTAATGGGCACACGGTAGCGCCACCCTGCCCTATCAGCATAAGCTTTAGTGTTGGGCCATGATGCCAACTCTGCTGACGATTCATTTGGTGTAGCGATAGCGATAAGGCTACCGTCAACTGTTTTTAAAAACTTATCGGCAGGATAACTTTGCTTCTCTATAAAGTCGATACCCTTGTAATCGTTGTATAATTTACGGGAGTCGACAACCTCATCATTTAAATGCAGCTGTCGCAAGCGGGAATAATTGCCCATGGTAGCCGTCAGCGCACAACGATCCATTTTGGCGCTGTTGGGTTTGTTAAATATCTCCAGGCAAAGTTCGTCGGGTCTATCGCTACGGATGCTGATCTTTAAGTAAGGGTTAGCCTTATGCAGGAACTGCTCCATAAACAGGTAAAGCGTTAGCTGCTCCACCTCTGGTTTGGCCGGATCAGGGTGCGATATCACGCCTTTTGCTAAATTGGGGTTGTAAGCGTCGGCAGCTTGGCTATCGCTTGTCCAAAAAAGTTTTCCCCAACGGTCATCAACGGTAGAAGGTGATATCTCGCTGAACTCGATCCGACCATCAACAATAGGCTCAATGGCTATAAAATTGATGAGGTAAAACTTACCATTCACCTCGCGTCCGACTCTGATCAGTCCACGTGGGCCGCCATCGTCTTTGTCGCCGGTCTCTACGCCGTTAGGCCAAATACTAAAACCGATCCCGCCCCGGATACCCCAGATCTTTGACCCGTTGGCAGTGTTGGGTTGTATCCAGCGGGACGCGGGTGCTTGAGCAAGGGAGGCCATACCGAAAAAAAATGAAAGTGCAATCGCCATTAAAAATACCCGATGTGTTTTCCTGACATTCATATTGATGGTGTAGTGTTGCAAATGAAGCGATTATAAACCAACATCGAAAGTACGTGAAGGCTTTGTTAGCAAATACCAAAGCAGAAATATGCCCGATCGCTTGATCATACTGTTTCTGTTTGCTAAATTAGCCCGGGCTGATAACAAGCCACGTAAAACGAAGTGATAAAAGTTGCTGAATTATTTGCCGGTGTAGGCGGTTTTAGATTGGGATTAGAGGGATGGCAGGGCAAGTCGGCTACCAGCGGTTACACAACCGACCTAAAAAGCGGCTACCGGGTAGTTTGGAGCAACCAATGGGAACCATCTACCAAAACCCAGGCGGCATCAAACGTTTACGAACAACGCTTCGGCAGCATCGGCCATGCAAATAAAGACATAGCCAAAGTAACAGCCGACGAGATCCCTGACCACGATATGCTGGTTGGTGGTTTCCCTTGCCAAGATTACTCGGTGGCGCGTACGCTGAATAAGTCGGGTGGATTGAATGGCAAAAAGGGCGTACTTTGGTGGGAGATCCACCGCATCCTGAAAGAAAAAAGCGACGCTGACAAGCCTGTAAAATATCTCTTCTTAGAGAATGTAGACCGCCTGCTTAAATCTCCCGTTAAACAACGCGGTCGCGACTTTGCGATCATTTTAGCTTCGTTATCCGACCTGGGTTATGCGGTAGAATGGCGCGTGATCAATGCCGCCGACTATGGCTTTCCGCAACGCCGTCGCCGGGTGTTCTTGTTGGGTTATCATAAAAGCTCAGCATTGTATCAAACCGCTGTATCTTCAAGAAAAGATGATATCATTTTATACGACGGTGTGTTGGCAAGGGCATTACCTGTCAATGACGACCTGATCAATTTGGGTAACTTCCACATCAAGGGAGACCTGGCAGATATCTCGGAGGATACCAATGACCAATTTAAGTCTGCCAGTCCATTTGAAAATGCCGGGATCATGATAGATCGCGAGGTTACAACTTTAAAATTATCGTCGAGCTTTAGCGGCATGCGTACCGTGTTAAAAGACGTTCTGTTGGATGAGACTGACGTAGACAGCAACCTTTACGTTGATGAAGCCATGCTATCGCGATGGCTGTATCTTAAAGGCGCCAAAAACGAAATGCGCGTTAATAAAACACTCGGCTTCGAATATAAATACAACGAGGGCGGCATGGTATTCCCCGACCCGTTAGACCAACCTTCGCGCACCATCATCACGGGCGAAGGCGGCGCATCGCCATCCCGTTTTAAGCACGTGGTGACTACCAAAGATGGCCGCCATCGTAGACTTAGTCCTGTTGAATTGGAGCGATTGAATATGTTTCCAGATAACCATACAGCCGGTGCGTCGCCGGTAAAGCGTGCTTTTTTTATGGGTAACGCCTTAGTGGTGGGCATTATAGAAAAGGTTGGTCAGCAATTGTTGACCGCGATCAGCAAACGTTGATCATCTGTAAAACACAACATCTTCTTAACTGTTCCCTCATCATCAATTAAGATATAACTCTTAATTTTACCCATCAACTTAACTAAAAAAAGATGGTATTGACCGGGAATAACCTCCATATCGACGTACGTTCGGAGATAGGGCGCTTGCGCTGTTTACTTATCCATAGCCCCGATAGTGGTATTGGTAAAGTAGTGCCGTCAAAAGCGCAGGACTGGCTTTTTGAGGATATCATCCATCTGGATAGCGTGCGTAAGAACGAGTACGACCTGTATGTGAAACTGTTGATGTATTTCCTGGATCCTGAACGCATTAATGGCCGCCTTGATGAAATATCATCGCCCGAACATAAACGTAATTTCTTTAAACCGGATAATGCGGGCTTTCATGCATCTGCCAAAGTGATAGAAATGCAAACACTGTTATCCGACATTTTGGAGGATAACAACATTCGCGAAAAACTGGTAGCATCCGTTTGCGCGATGGAGAACTGCACTTACAGTTTGCAAGAAACACTGATCAATACAGAGCCGGTAGAACTGGCCAAGATCTTGATATCAGGCTCCATGGATGACCATGACCTGATCTTTGCCCCTATCCCTAACTTTATCTTTTCGCGCGATGTGGGTATTGCTATAAAAGATCACTTACTGATCAGCAAACCGGCCAAACCCGCACGTGCACGTGAGACCTTGCTGATGCGTTATGTTTTCTTTAACCATCCGTTGTTTAAGGCCTATCGTAATAACATCATCGAAATACCGGATACCCCACAGCATTTCTTAAAACCCGGAGAAGGTAACGAAGAGCGAACAACACTTGAGGGTGGCGACATTATGATGATCAGCGAAGAACATGTGCTGATCGGCGTTAGCGAGCGAACATCGGTAGCTGGTGCAAATGCGATCATTCGTACCCTATTCGATAAGAAACTGGTCAAAAAAGCTACGGTGATCAAGATCCCTACCAAGCGGGATTTTATGCATATCGACACCATTTTTACACAAGTTAAACGGAACGTGTGGGTGCTATTAGGTAGCTTATCGATGCCACAATTTGACCCGGAGACCGCCACGACAGGTAACTATTTTAGTCAGCAAAAACCAAGTAAGACGGTCGAGATCGTACAGTTCAATATTGACAAAGGTTATCAACCTAAACGTTTTGTAAATCTGGAAGCCTTACTGGATGATATTAGCCGGAATGAATTTAAAAGTGAGGAACCAACAAGGTTCATTTATTCGGGCGACAAGGAGTTCCCTTATGATGCTCGCGAGCAATGGACGGACTCTTGTAATCTGTTAGCCTTACAAGAGGGTGTGGTGATCGGTTATGATCGTAATGACAAGACAGCGGCCGCTTTTGAAAAGAATGGTTTTAAAACGATATCCGTTGCCGACCTTCTACTGCAGATAGAACAAGGTGAGACGGATCCGCAGTCGATGAAAGATACCCTGATCTTGATGCCCTCAGCAGAATTATCAAGAGCGCGCGGCGGGTTCCATTGTATGAGTATGCCTTTATGCCGCGAAACCATCGATAAATAATATGCAACCATCTACCATATTGATGATACGCCCGGTCAATTTCGGGTATAATGAGCAGACCGCCGAGAGCAATGCTTTTCAGCGCAAAGATGCGGCCACAGATGTACAGCAGAACGCCTTGGCCGAGTTCGATAACTTTGTAGAAAAGCTACGCGCCGAAGGTATCAACGTTATTGTGATGGATGACACCCCAAGTCCGCATACACCTGACTCGATCTTTCCGAACAACTGGATATCCTTTCACGAAGATGGCAGCATTTTTATCTACCCAATGCAAGCCCCGAACCGTCGCGACGAACGCCGCACGAAAGATGTCATTAATATCCTTGCGGATCGTTATGAAATAGATAATATCGAAGATCTGACCAAATTTGAAGATCAGGATCTATTTTTAGAAGGCACGGGCAGTATGGTGTTTGACAGGCTAAACAAGATCGCTTACGCTTGCCTTTCACCGCGCACCGACCAAATCGTAGTGGATGAGTTTTGCAGACGTTCCGGTTACTCCGCTGTAACCTTTAATTCCTTTGATGAGCAGGGCACACGCATCTATCATACCAATGTGCTTATGTGCATTGCAGAAAGCTTTGCGGTGATCTGCTTGGATACAATAACTGATGAGCAGCAACGCAAAGCAGTAAGCACAAAGCTACAACAAAGCGGCAAAGAAGTTATAGAGATCAGCCAGGCGCAGTTACGATTCTTTGCCGGGAACATGTTAGAACTGACCAATAAGGATGGCAAAAAGGTATTGATCATGTCTGAGCAAGCCTACTCATCGCTAAATAACGACCAGATCAATACATTACAACGATATGCAAAGATCGTCCACTCGTCGCTCCAAACTATCGAAATTAATGGTGGCGGAAGTGCCCGTTGCATGATGGCCGAAATTTGCTTACCTGCAATATAAACTACCCTATTCTTTTCCGGGTAATTGCTTAATGTAGATATTTCTAAAATCTACCGGCTGGCCCTCACTTTGCAGGGCGATAAAGCCAGCGCTTAATAACTTACCGTCAACCTTGTATTTGAGGTCATAACCAGTTGCCACACCACCACCGATGGTCGGCTTTGAATATTGCAGTACCGTATCGCCATTGATGATATGCGTGATCAGTTTACTACCCTGAACGATCAGCTCGCCTTTAACCCACTGATCGCCATCGTAAGTCTTGGATATTGAATTGATACAATGATCGGGCGATACACGACCTTTATAAACTACATCTGTCCCAGGCGAACACATGTTACCGGTCGAGCGACTTTTGCCATCGCTAAGGCCTCCTAATAGCTGCATTTCGATAGATATCGGCCAATCCTGATTCTTCAGCATCGTCCTTGGATCTTGCGAGTGAAACATTATTCCGCTATTACGAAGCGTATAATCTGGAGCACCCTTTTGCAACTCGCCAACAAAACGATACTCAAATTTAAGATGGAAGTACGAATATGGCGTATCATAGTACAGATGACCGAACTGATCATTGAACATTCCATACTGATCGTACCTGATCTTGATGATGCCGTCCTCTACACGGAAAGTATTACCGAAGTTATCGCCCGTCTCATGATGATTGATCTTGACCGTCCAACCCTTAGTGTCTTTACCATTGAAGAGTTGTTTCCAGCCTTTATCAGGACTATTATCGTATACAACGGACCTGGTACCGCTACACCCGATAGCAAGAAAACATATGGAAATTAAGGAAAAAAAAGATCTTTTCATGATGACATTAAGCTGAGTGATCCCAGCAAGTTAAGTTAAAGCAGTCAAATTAACACGCGCTAAACACAAAAAAGAGGCCACCCCCTTCTGAAACACACATAAGTTTGAAACTTTTGGTTAAATATTTACGCTGAAATACCAAATAAAAGGCTAATTTTAGTCAGAAAAACTACCTGGACACTCATTCTTCTACCCACTGTGAGGAAATTTTTATATGTCATATTCTATCCTTTCTTTTTACTCTTATTTTTCAGTAAGTGTTCAGACCGACATCCTTCACCTAAAGGCCAAGCTAAGGTCTATATCAATTCAGACCGTGGACGGTACCAGTTCTACCGTAATGGCAAACCCTTCATAATTAAAGGAGGGGCGGGCTTTACCCACCTTAAAGAGTTAAAAGCCGCCGGCGGCAACACCATAAGGGTATGGGATACAACAAAGCTGCAACACATTTTAGATTCGGCACAAGTTTATGGGTTAGGGGTTATAGTAGGATTGCCGATGCCGTCTAACCAAAACATGGATCTTTTTTATAATAACAAAAACCTTGTTAGCAAAGGGCATAAACATATAATGGCAACGGTTAATCGTTATAAAAACCATCCGGCTTTGCTATGCTGGTGCCTGGGTAACGAGCTACCATTTCCATACAAACCCACTTTCAATAAATTCTATAACGCATTTAACCAATTGGTAGATGACATTCACCGCAATGACCCCGGCCATCCGGTGACCACCACGCTGATGTCGTTCCAACAGAAAAACATCGTTAACATCAGATCGCGCACCAATATAGACTTTATCTCCTTTAACATTTTTGGCTCCATTAAGACATTGAAAGCAGATCTTGAGCGTATTAAATGGTTTTGGTCAGGCCCGTATTTGATAACTGAGTGGGGAATAGAAGGCCCTTGGGTAAGCGATTCGCAAAACGCGTGGGGTGCGTATGTTGAGAATACCAGCGAAAAAAAAGCCGAACAGATACTTGATACTTACCGAAAGTATATGCCCGTAACTGACCCGCGCTTTTTAGGCTCGATGATCTTTTATTGGGGGCAGAAACAAGAGTTGACACCTACATGGTTCAGTCTGTTTGACCGGAATGGACATAAGACATCATCTGTAGATATCATGCAACAAATATGGACCGGCAAGCCACCTGCAAAACATCCGCCTGCTATAAAATACATGTTACTTGACGGTAAGGGCGGTAACGATAACATCTTACTTTCGCCCCGGCAACTTTCGTCGGCACGCATATTAATGAGCGATAAAGACACCGCCCTTTACAGCTACCATTGGGAGCTGATGAAAGAAGACTGGTATAAACCTAACAATATCTTTAATGAAAAACCTCAAAAACCAATTAAAGGATCATTGTTAAATGATCGGTCAACATCGGTAAAATTTTCCGCACCTGTAAATGAAGGACCGTATCGGCTATTCGTTTATGTTTACGATAACACAGGATATGTCGCTACTGCGAACACACCATTTTATGTGGTTGACAATCCATGACCAGCCAACTGATCAAAGGACCTACGCCATGGCAGCGGCGCATTATCAGAGCAATGATCTTGATAGGCGCAGGGTGTATGATGTTTTTTTTATACAGCCTATTACGCAGATCGGTAGTTGGCTATAAACCGCTTTACTTCCTGCTGATAAGCACCTTCGTATTTACTTTATTTAAAATAATTTTCGAATGGTATCATTATTGGTCTATCAAGGTACCGGAGCTACCCAATACGTCAAAAAATTATTCGGTAGATATTTTTACAACTTTCTGCGCGGGCGAACCATATGATATGATCGTGGATACCCTAACAGCTATCCAAGCAATCACTTACCCACATAAAACATTTTTGTGCGACGAAGCTGATGACGCTTATTTAAAAGGTGTGTGCGAAAAATTAGGTATAGTGCATATTACCCGCCAGGTAAAGATCGATGCCAAGGCAGGCAATATCAATAACGCACTACGATCATCTTCGGGTGAATTATGTGTGATCTTAGATCCGGATCATCGACCACAGCCCAATATGTTAGACCCGATCGTTGGTCATTTTGATGACCTCGGGGTTGGTTTTGTTCAGATCGTTCAAGCGTATCATAACCAAAACACTGGTTGGGTGGCCAAAGGCGCTTCGCAGCAAACTTACCAATTTTACGGACCTATGATGATGTGTATGAACAGTTACGGTACCGTACAGGCCATTGGCGCAAATTGCACATTCAGACGTTCAGCACTCGATTCTATAGGTGGGCATGCGGCCGGCCTGGCAGAAGATATGCATACCGCAATGCAGCTGCATGCCAAAGGGTGGCGTTCGGTATACGTGCCGGCAGTGGTTACACACGGCTTGGTACCAGCTACCATGAGTGCATATTTTAAACAACAATTAAAATGGTCTCGGGGCGTGTTCGAACTTATGCTGACATCATACATCAAACTTTTTAACAAGTTCGATCTTAGGCAAAAGTTACATTACGGGCTTATGCCTCTTTTCTATATGTCGGGTTTTGTTTTCCTTTTCAATTTTCTGATACCGATAGTTTCATTGTTGGCGAGTGTATATCCATTAAAGATGGATTTCTCGCAGTTTGTGATCATTAGTACACCTTTTATAACCTCAGTGATATTAGTACGGCATTATGTGCAACGTTGGGTAATGGATGAGCAAGAACGTGGCTTTCATGTCATTGGGGGCCTGTTGCTTATCGGCACCTGGTGGGTATTCATCACAGGCTTTATTTACACACTTATCCGTAAAAACGTACCATACATCCCCACGCCTAAAGATCTAAGCGAAGAAAAGAATCTTAAGATCAATTTGCCAAATGTGATAGTTTTAGTATTATCTGTAAGTGCTATTTGGTATGGGCTCATCAACGATCGGAACCCTTTTACTTTCTTAATGGCCGGGATGGCGGGGTTGAATTGTTTGTTCATGACCTTTATGATCCTTGCGGCAGAGCAATTTAAGTTAAGGCGAATAGCACGCAAACTAACTTATTTAAATGGTTTACAGGCGTTAATAAAAGAGTTAAAAGGGCGATTTTGGATATTTCGGAGAAAGCTTTACTCGGGGGTAAGGTCGTTAAGCTTAATGTTAACTGTGCTTACCATCTGCGTTTGTATTTACTTTTCTATGGATAACACCGGCACAGCTTACGACTACCCTTTGTATAATAAACAATACGAACTTGCAAATGGATATCCGTTAGATGTAAAAACAAAGCTGAATGAGGCTGTACCCGCGGCCTCTTTGGCAATAAGATCACTTAACCCTAACGCGTTTCTTTCCACTAAAGGAGTTATATACAGTAAAGGCAGTTTTTGGTACAAAAACACCTACCCGCTTACTAAAAAGATCATTTTAAAAGATATTAATGAAGTACGCAACGCTGGTATAAATACGATCAAAATTTATGGCCCCAACGTTTACGACAATTCGATACTTGAAGCCGCACGAACTAACAGCATAAAAGTGCATTATAGTTTTTGGATGCCGGATCCAAAAACTTTCCTAACAGAAAGCGACAAATGGACAGATCTATCTTCGGCAATTTTAGAAACCGTAGAAAAACTAAAAGACAGTCAGGAGATCACCTCCTGGAATATCGGCAATTATCCTTTTCAGTTGCTTGATAAATATTACAGTGGAAGCGATCTGGTCAAGGCCAGATCGTTGTATGTAGCATGGTTAAAGCAACTGGTACAAAAGATAAAAACATCCGACCCCCGGCGGACGATCACCGTGGACGCCCTTTCTTGCACAAGCTTAACGGCAACGGTAACCCTTTTTCATCAACAAATTCCGGCGATAAATGCTTTCGGCTTAATACTGCCCAACAGTGCATCGGTCCAAATACTTAATAAAGTTCTGGATGTACCATATTTTTTTTCCAGCGCATACCCTACCGTATTCGAAAATGGCCAATATCCTGCAGGCGGTATCTTTTACGCTAATTGGCAAGACCAGGAAGCGGCATCAACTGTCGCATTTGATGGTTTAAAAGACAAATGGGGCCGCATTAAACCCTTTTTTGCATCCATAAGCAGGATATGGAAAGGCCACGTACCAGATCATGACGTGCCTGCCATCAAAATATTAAGACCCGCCGTTACAACTGATATAGGATCCAAACTGACATATGCGGCTTTAATTTTCAGACAAAATAAATGGGACCTTACCAAACCCGAAGAAAAAGGGCTAACTTTTGATTGGTATATGGTCCGTACCGACCAGTGGGGTAACGCGTTGAGCATGAAAAAAATAGGTTCGGGCACAAAAACAGAAGTGACCATCCCGAGCGACCATCAATACTTCAGGCTCTATCTTGTTGCCTTTAACGATAAAAATAATAGCACCAGTGATCTTACCACACTAAACACACCACTTATCAACTAATGAACCATGGTATCTGTTAAAAGAAAATATCTGGTAGCCGGGGTGATATTTATCGTTCTGACCTCATCGCTTTGGATCATTAAAGCCGCGGCAAAACGATACCTGATCAATGACTGTTATGAACGTACAGATGAGTGTGTATCGGGGGTCTTTTTTAAGACCGATGATTTTAGTTGGGCTAAAAAAACCTGCGATCATTACACCCTTATTTGGAAAAATACCGCCCTATGGTCCAATGATAGCCAACTAAAGATCGCTATGAATAAGGGTGACGTATTACTGACAGTTGAGACCTGGCTAAAAGGGCTATCATCGGATAACGTTTTAGAAGCAACCTTGTCAGGCAAATTCGACCGTAATATTGATGATCTTGGCCGCAATATCACCTTCGCAAAGCACCGCGTTTATCTACGCTGGAACCCTGATATGGAGGTGCCCGTCCAAAATTACCCTTGGCAGTTCCGATCAGCGCAATTGTATCGCCGGGCATTTGATCATGTAGCGAAACGTATCAAGAAGATCGCACCACAAACAGTTGTTATATGGGGGCCTACCGGTTATCCCGGCGATACAGAATATTGGCCAGGAAACCAATATGTAGACATGGTATCTATAACACTCGGGAGCAGATCAGAATTTATAGCAAAAAATTATCCGATACAAAAAGACATCAAGGCGCTTTTACGTTCCAAATTGCATCGGATGCGATATATAAATAAACCTATTCTTGTCCTTACTTCTGATAGATTTGACAAAAAGCTGATAACCAATAACTTGCTTAATGAGCAAACAGCTTACATGCGCGACAATTCGGAGATGGTATATAGCGCAAAGCTCTATGCCGATACCGAAGCGATCAAACCTGTTCGGGCCAGACTTCATATTGGGGTTTATGACCCCGACGAAAAATTGACAGATCTACCCGGAATCAATGTGGAACATATTTTTACTGACATAGGTGAATTGCAAAAAGGGCTGTTCAAAAAAAAATTCGACGCCATTACAAAGCGGGGACACGATGTTATTTTGACAGTTGAGCCTTGGAGAGATACCTCTAACATATCAGATACAGATGTCACTAAAAGTATTTTAAACGGCCGTTATAATAACGTTATTAAAAACCTATTTAGAATAATCGGTACCACTGAGCGGGTGGTTTATTTACGATGGATGCACGAGATGGAAATACCCATACACCGGTACCCTTGGCAAAGTCGGGATCCAGTATCCTATATTAAAGCCTTCAGGTATTTTATGCTGTTCGATGGCGGAACTCCTAAAAATGTAAAAAAAGTTTGGGGCCCTGCGGGCGACCGGGGCTCGGTAGACTTTTGGCCGGGAGACGATGTTGTTGATTATATCAGCATTGCTATTTACGGCCTACCAGATAAAAATATCACCGATCCAAATCTACAGGAATCTTTTAAAAGCGCATTTTACAGAAAATACTATCGTATGCGTTTTTTAGATAAGCCATTGTTCATAACCGAATTTGGTGTAAAAGGACCACAAACATATCAGGATGCCTGGTTAGCAGGTGCGTCAGTAACTATAAAAGAAAACCGCCATATTTTTGGAATAAGTTATTTTAACCAAGTAGACAATCCCGCAGCATGGGGTAAAATAAAAGCGCCAAACTGGGCTATCTCAAAGGCGTCCATGCAAAAGTTCATAAAAGCAGTGAATGACGATAATTCTCGATAAAATAAAGGCTGTACACACAAGATCCCTGTAATAACGCCGTTAGCCCATACTGATCAGACACACCTTCAGGCCATACGAAAAAGTCATTAAGTTAAGGAATTTTCGATGTAGCTTATGCACCG
Organism: Mucilaginibacter myungsuensis; assembly: GCF_015222005.1. Classification (GTDB taxonomy): domain Bacteria; phylum Bacteroidota; class Bacteroidia; order Sphingobacteriales; family Sphingobacteriaceae; genus Mucilaginibacter; species Mucilaginibacter myungsuensis. The sequence goes on from NZ_JADFFL010000013.1 coordinate 98,979, forward strand.
GTAGGGTGCAAAAGCTTCGTAGGAAAAATAGTCAAACTTAACCGTTCGTCGTAGGTGCACAACTTAGCTTCAGCACCTATGGCGCTTTTCATCGATCGTACTTGAAATTCTACAAAGCTTTAACCTCCCTGAGGTTCTCTTAACTCGATGACCTTGAGCTTTAAGATATGGCATATATCCACTGTCCCCGGGTTAAGGTGAGTTGCCGGTGGTATTCAGAAAAGAAGTTACTCCACAAAAAAAGCCCCTCTACTTACGTAAAGGGGCTTTGGTTTAACGTCTTATTAGACGATAAGGTTTGGCACCGACCTACTCTCCCACATTTTACTGCAGTACCATCGGCTCTGGCGGGCTTAACTTCTCTGTTCGGAATGGGAAGAGGTGGACACCGCCGATATAGGCACCTGAATTT
>NZ_JADFFL010000014.1 GCF_015222005.1 Mucilaginibacter myungsuensis
GAAGCGATACTTACTTAGATAGTTCCGCTTTAGGGTAAGGTCATTATTAATGTTCCGCATAACGTTTTAGCTTAACTCTTTTTAAGCTAATTCTGTTACCGAATTAGTTAACCTTTACAGCAATGACAAGGTTTTAGTTGCTCACCGGCAACTGACTATTCCTATCTCTCAACCAATGATCCGCAATAACTAACGCTGCCATTGCTTCCACAATAGGCACAGCACGCGGCACCACACAAGGGTCATGGCGGCCTTTGCCTGATATCTCGGCAGCGTTGCCTTCTGCGTCGACAGTTTGTTGGGCGTGCATAATGGTAGCTACCGGTTTAAAGGCCACACGGAACTCGATAGGCATACCATTGCTGATACCGCCCTGGATGCCGCCCGAGAAGTTGGTCAGCGTGCTTACGTCACCTAAATGGTTCTTTACAAAGATGTCGTTATGCTCTGATCCTAACATTTCGCTACCACTAAAGCCTGAGCCGAACTCGAAGCCGTGTACAGCGTTAATGCTCAGCATGGCTTTGCCTAATTCGGCATGTAGTTTGTCAAACACGGGTTCACCCAAGCCTACCGGGCAGTTTTTGATGTAACAGCTTACCTTTCCACCGACGGTATCACCGTTCTTGCGCACGTTATCGATAAACTCGATCATCTCCTCGGCCGTAGCCGGGTCAGCACAGCGGACGATGTTCTTTTCCCTTTCGGCGATAAACTCGTCCACATCATTAATAAACACATTCGGCGCGTCGATCTTACCCACGCTGCTTACGTGCGCAACGATCTCTATCCCTTGCGACTTTAACAACAACTTAGCTAAGGCACCTGCGGCAACCCTCGCAGCAGTTTCGCGGGCCGACGAGCGGCCGCCACCACGGTGATCACGGATGCCATACTTGTTCTGATAAGTAAAATCAGCATGCGACGGGCGGAAGACGTTGGTGTTATGGTTGTAATCCTTAGAGCGCTGGTCTTCGTTAGGGATCAGCATGGCGATAGGGGTACCGGTGGTCTTGCCCTCGAATACGCCCGACAGGATCTTTACCGTATCGCTTTCTTTACGCTGGGTAGTGATCTTGCTTTGACCGGGTTTGCGTTTATCCAGTTCGCTCTGGATGTAATCCAAGTCTACATCTAACTGCGCCGGGCAGCCGTCAATGATCACCCCGATAGCCTCGCCATGCGATTCGCCAAAAGTTGTTATCCTGAATAATTGCCCGAATGAATTGCCAGCCATGTTGTTTTAGATATGAGATGTTAGATATGAGTATTGAGATAAAAGTGTGTCATTGCGAGGAACGAAGCAACCGCGAATAAGCAGAGCCGCTCTTTGGGTGTGCGGTTGCTTCGTTCCTCGCAATGACAAATGGTGGTTAACCTTTCAGCGTTCCGCTGAACCCCACCTTTTCCAGGTCCGTCCAAAAGGCCGGGTATGATTTTTCTACCACGTTGGCATCCTCAAATTCCACTTGAGGGATCAGGATAGCCAGCGGTGCAAAGGCCATAGCCATGCGATGATCGTGATAGGTGTTAAAGTAAACGTAGTCGGGGATATGTTTGCCACTGGTGTCCAGTTTATAAACCTGACCTTTTTCGGTCAGCTTAACGCCTATCTTGGCCAGCTCGTTCTGCAAGGCAGCAATGCGGTCGGTCTCTTTTATCTTTAACGTTTCCAGTCCGGTAAAGGTAGCGTCATGACCTAAGGCCGCGCAAACTACAATAACGGTCTGCGCCAGATCCGGGCAGCTTTTCAGGTCGAATATTTTGCGTTGGATAGGCTTTGGCTCTTTTAACAGATGCACACCGCCATCCCTAAATTGCGATGTGATACCAAAGTTAGCCATGATCTCGGTGATCACACTGTCGCCTTGCAGGCTGTAGCTAGTCAATCCGGGTAAGAATAACTCTGCTTCGTCGCTTAACGCAGCAATAGAATACCAGTAGGAAGCCGCGCTCCAATCCGGTTCTACCCAAATGCTGGTCTCTTTGTAGTCCTGTTTAGCAATGCTGATCACATTGTCGGTCCAGTTGTGCTGGATACCGGCTTGCTGTAGCATGCTCAGCGTCATTTCTACGTAGGGGAGAGAGGTCAATTCACCTTCTATTTCCAACTCCAAACCCAAAGGCAAGTTAGGAGCGATCAATAACAAAGCGGTAATATACTGACTGCTAATATCACCCTTGATACGGATGCGCTCAGCTTTTTGCTGAATATTCCCGGCGATCCTTAACGGTGGGTAGCCATCTTTTTCTTCATAAGCTATCTCGGCACCCAAGTCACGCAAAGCGTCAACCAAAATACCGATCGGGCGTTCTTTCATCCTTGCAGAACCGGTCAAAATAACTTCCTCGTTCTGTAAAGTAAGATAAGCCGTCAGGAAACGCATCGCCGTACCGGCGGGACCGATGTTGATAAGTCTTAAGTCTTGAGTCTCAAGTCCCGAGTCAGAAACGACTTCGGTCTTCAGACTTTCGACTTCAGATTTCCGCAGAATTCCCGCTAAAAGCACCGCGTCGGCTGCGTCAGATACGTTGTCAACCTTCACTTTGCCTTTGCTCAGGGCTTCGATAACCAGCGCACGGTTGCATTCGCTTTTAGACCCGGTAAGTTGGATGGTGCCCTTGCTAACGCGCGACGCTTTAGAAATTACTATAGTAGGTTTCATCTATGTAGTATGCACGGTCAAGCGTCCACGCTTGACAAATGATTATAAAGCCCCTCTCCTAAGGAGAGGGGTTTGGGGTGAGCTGTCTTAAACGTGGGTCAAATTTTCTTGAGCCTGACCTTCGGCCTGGGCTACACCCATGATCTCGGTCTGCTTGCGGATAGATTCACTGTGCATCAGCTCTAATAATCTTTCAGCAAAATCAGTGTTCAGGCTTAAGGCTTTAGCAAAAGCGGTACGTTTTTGCAAGATCTCGTCCCAACGGTTAACCTGTAAAATGGTGATGCCGTTATCTTTTTTGTAGTTACCAATCTTCTCAACAATCTTCATACGCTCAGATACTTTTTGGAAGATGATATCATCGATCTTGTCGATATTCTCACGCAGTTGATCCAAGGCGTTGCTAACCTCTTTGTTGCTGGTCTCCGGTTTGCGCAGGGTCAGGCGGTCGATCAGGTCGGCCAATGCAGCTGGCGTTAACTGTTGTTTAGCATCGGTCCAGGCTACAGAAGGGTCAATGTGCGACTCGATCATCAAACCTTGCATATCCATATCCAGCGCTTTTTGAGCGATGTAAGGAATCAGATCGCGGTTACCGCAAATGTGGCTCGGATCGTTAATGATCGGCAATTCAGGCACGTGAGTTTTCAATGCGATCGCCATATCCCACATTGGTTCGTTACGGAAAGCAGATTTTTCGTAAGACGAGAAACCGCGGTGGATGCCTGCCAATTTAGTGATGCCCGCGTTGTTGATACGCTCCAAAGCACCGATCCATAAAGACAGATCCGGGTTAACCGGGTTCTTAACCATTACCGGTACGTCAACACCTTTCAAAGCATCAGCGATCTCCTGCACGGTGAACGGATTAGCGGTTGAGCGTGCACCCACCCAAAGGATGTCCACACCTGCAGCCAGAGCCTCTTCAACGTGTTTAGCAGTAGCAACCTCTACAGCAGTAGGTAAGCCGGTCTCTTGCTTAGCGCGATCTAACCATTTAAGGCCAATGCTGCCAATACCTTCAAACTCACCCGGACGGGTACGTGGTTTCCAGATACCTGCACGCAGCGCGGTGATCTTGCCTGTTTTAGCTAATAAATGTGCGGTCGCTACTAACTGGTCTTCAGTCTCAGCGCTGCAAGGGCCACCAATTACCAAGGGCTGCTTATCCGATGATATCCAGGTGCTTAACGGTTGTATGTTCAAATTCAGTTTCATGTTCTTATCTATTAAAATGTCGTTTGTTACTTATTATTTATTTTTTTGATGTCTATGTATCTTTTCTCGGCTGATCTTTTAGGTACTGGCCGCTCGTGCAGGCTTTCCTCAAAGTATCGTTTATACTCGCCCAAAATGTTAAAGTTGTGGGTGTATTTTAGGATCTGTTTAATGGTGAGCTCGTACTTGCGGGTCTCTTCCCATTCCACGTCAACGTAAAAGTTATACTCGTTAGGCTTGCCTAAAACCGGCATGCTTTGGATCTTGCTCATGTTAATGCCTTGTTCGGCAAAAATATTAAGCACCTTGGCTAAAGCGCCAACTTCGTTACTCACCTGGAAACAGAGCGAAGCTTTATCAGGACTCGCGACCTTAGCATTCTCATGTGTGGTCAGAATCAAAAAGCGGGTAAAGTTCTTTTTGTTCGATTCGATGCGGCGTTCCAATACATCCAGTTCGTAAAGCTTTGCAGCTAAAGTGTTAGCTATAGCCACGGTATCGGTCAGTTTTTCATCGCGGATACGCTTGGCGCAAGCGGCGGTGTCATTACTCTCTACGATCTTCAGGTGCGGGTACTCGTCAAAAAAGTCCACACACTGACGGATGGCTATAGGGTGCGAGGTCACATACTTCACATCATCAAAACGCACACCCGGCAGTGCCATCAGGTGCAATTGTATCGGCAAATAAACTTCGCCTACCACGGGGAAGCTATAACTCATCAGCAGCGAATAGTTGGGCAGGATACTGCCGGCAATGCTATTCTCGATAGCCATCACCACATAGTCGGCCTCGCCATTCTTCAACGACTCGAATGTTTGTTTGAACGAGTTGCACTCCACGGTAATGATATCCTCGCCGAAATAGCGGAAGGCGGCTTCCTCGTGAAAGGAGGCCCGGATACCCTGGATAGCGACTCTTGGTTTTTTCGGTTTCATTTTATCGTATAAAAGCAGAAAGTCCCGGCTGTTGTGGCCGGGACTTTCTGATCTTGTTATCTTTTGTTAAAGCATATATCAGTCCCGGCTCTTACCGCTAAAGTAAAAGTAGAAACCATAAAAAAATGCTTTGTTAGTATTCATGTTGTTTGTTGATGTTGTAAACATACGGTTAAAAAACTATTTGTCAATAGAAAATTTTAATTTTTAACGATTATTTAACCCAAACCAAATTTTATTCGTTAAAAATGAGGTTTGACAAATAGTGCATTTTTGGGATCTTCGACCCTATGTCATTACGAAAACCGCTTACTGCAAACTCAAAACTGCAAACTGATCAAGCCGATATAGCATTAATAATATCGTACTGGGTAATGATCTCTATCCGGCCGATCTCGTCCTCTACTAATACGGCGATGTTATCCTTATTGATCATGGCCGATATTTTATCTATCGAGGTGTTCAGATCCACAAATGGGAACGAGTTAGATGAAATTGTACTAACCGGTTGCGACTTCAGCGATGGGTTCTCCAAAAGGGCATCCAGTATAGCGCTCTCGGTGATCTTGCCAACGATCATTCCTTTTTGGGTGACCGGGATCTGCGAGATATTGAGCGATTTGATGATGTTGATCGCTTCCAGAACGGTCTTTTCGATATCGATGGTAACAATCTCCTGATTATCTTTTTTGGCGATGATCTGACGGGCGGTCAGTTTTTCTTCCTTGATAAAGCCGCGGTCGCGCAACCAATCGTCGTTATACATTTTGCCTAAGTAGCGGGTACCATGATCGGGGAAGATCACTACTACTACGTCGCTTTCTTTAAATCTATCCTTCAGTTGCAGCACACCAGCAATGGCCGAGCCTGTTGAGTTACCTGCAAAAATGCCTTCCTTACGGGCTATTTCGCGGGTCATTAGGGCAGCATCCATGTCGGTCACTTTCTCAAAGTGGTCGATCAGGCTAAAGTCGACGTTCTGCGGAAGGAAATCTTCACCGATACCTTCGGTGATGTATGGGTAGATCTCGTTCTTATCAAACTCGCCGGTTTCTTTGTATTTCTTAAATACCGACCCATAAGTGTCAATACCGATGATCTGGATAGCGGGGTTTTGTTCTTTAAGATATCGTGCAATGCCTGATATCGTTCCACCTGTGCCTACACCTGCTACTACGTGGGTTACTTTGCCTTCGGTCTGCTCCCATATCTCCGGACCGGTACTTTCGTAGTGAGCTTGTGAGTTAGATAAGTTATCATACTGGTTTGGCTTCCACGAGTTAGGCACCTCGCGCTCTAAACGTGATGATACAGAATAGTATGAACGCGGGTCTTCGGGCTCAACGTTTGTCGGGCACACAATTACCTCAGCTCCGAAGGCCCGCAGCGCGTCAAATTTCTCCTTCGATTGTTTATCGGTGCTTGTAAAAATACATTTGTAACCCTTGATGACTGCCGCAATGGCTAAGCCCATACCTGTGTTACCCGATGTACCTTCAATGATCGTTCCGCAGGGTTTAAGGCGACCGTCGCGCTCGGCGTCCTCTATCATTTTAAGGGCCATACGGTCTTTAATAGAGTTGCCGGGGTTGGTGGTCTCTATTTTAGCCAGCACAGTTGCCGGGATACTGGCTGTTATTTTATTCAGTTTCACCAAAGGTGTGTTACCAATGGTATCAAGTATATTATTATGCCACATTTCTGTTCGGTTTTGGTTGCACCTGTATATGTGCTCCCGAAAACGAAGGTCTAAATTTTATCTATCATTTTGGTAGATTATTTGTAAAATGTGGGATGGCGGGGCGCAAGGCGGTTTGGCGATGAGGTATCTGTGAGAACAAAGACATCGGGAGCAGATGTGATATGCATATCAGATATACTTGTCGTATAAGGTGGTTCGGCTACGCTCGCCATGACATTTCCCCGCCGTTTGTGTCCTCACAAACAGCTCCTTCTCTCCGTCATACCCCCGTCATATCAAATTAGCTGTTGCATTACAAGCAAAAACCTGCTTACATTTGTTCTAATTAAAAATAGCGCATCCATGAATTATAACGTATATACCGAAAGCACCCCTAACCCGGCAACCATGAAGTTCATTGTGAACAAGTTGCTGATCAACGGCAGTGTGGACTACCCTACCAAAGAGAGCGCCGAGAAAGCGCCTTTTGCAAAGGAGTTGTTCAAATTCTCGTTCGTTAACGGTGTATTTTTCGCCAGCAATTTTGTTACCGTTACCAAGACCGAAGGTACCGAGTGGAACGATATCGAAGCGATCATTAAAGAGTTTGTTAAAGGCGCGGTAGAAAGCGAACTGAAAGTACAAGCCGAAGAGCAAGCAGAAGATGTTGCATTTGAAGGCACGGACGCTGAAGTAAAGATACAGCAGATCCTGCACGATTACGTTCGCCCGGCGGTTGAGCAGGATGGTGGCGCTATCGCTTATAAATCATTTACCGAAGGTGTGGTTACTGTGGAGTTACGCGGATCTTGCAGTGGTTGCCCGTCTTCTACCATCACACTGAAATCAGGTATCGAGAACTTGTTGAAGCGCATGGTGCCTGAGGTGCAGGAAGTTGTATCAGAGGCTATGTAAGGCATGATTACGCCGATTTATTCTTGATTTCACAGATCAAGAAAGGATTCCACCGATCTAAGGATTCTCTTGATCAAATATTGGAGCCGATCAGTTTTACTGATCGGCTTTTTTATGCTTGTTGTTTTCGGAATAATGATAATGTTGCGATGATCAGTAATTCTGCAACAATAGCCACGGTCGCACCAAGTACGGTGATATAGCCGGTCACCTGACAGAACTCGCGAAGAGTATCGTTGATATTAGCATAGCCGATCCTGATCAAGGCAGCACCGCTTATCCATACTAAAACTGTGACTAACAACCAGCGTAATAAAGGTTTAATTGTTCCCATGTCTAAAGTTAGCGACAGATATCAAGTAAAACAATGGGTACCAGGAAATTAAATAACGATAACTAATTCTATCGAATGGGAAGGACTTTCACGAATGATAAAAAGGAAGAGGTCGGCATTTTATCAATGTCGACCTCTTATTTTTTTATCATTACGAGCGTAGCGTTGCGATCAAAGAGGACATGCAACGAGGACCTGCCTATGAGATTGCCGCGTCGCTCCACCACACGTACCCTCCCTTCGCTCCTCGCAATGACAAAGTTTTTAAAAATACTTTTGCACTATCCCCAACAATTCCCCTGTTATCTTACCATTGGTCGCCAACAACTGGCGCGACTCCATCACCTCGTCGCCACCTGTATAGTTCACTACGTCTCCACCTGCTTGGCGTACTATGACCACCCCGGCAGCGATATCCCAGGCGTTCAAATTATACTCGTAAAAAGCCTCGAAACGGCCACAAGCGGTGTAGGCGAGATCGACAGCGGCAGAGCCTAAACGGCGCAAGCCATGGCATTTTTGCATCAACTCGGTAAAGAGCGCCATGTAATCGCCTTGTTTACTAAAATCGTAGTATGGAAAACCTGTAGCTATCAAACTTGTGCCGACATTATCGCGGTCGCTTACGCGAATGATCTCGCCGTTAAGATAAGCTGGTTCGCCTTTGCAGGCGTAGAAACATTCGTCGAGGTTAACCTCGTACACTACACCTAAAACCAATTCGTCGTATTCTTTAAGGGCAATACTGACCGAAAAGCTTGGTATGCCGTGGATGAAATTAGTCGTACCATCCAAAGGGTCGATGATCCAGTTGTAGCGTTCGCCAAGATCGGTACGGGTCTTTTCTTCGGTGATAAAACCGGCCTCGGGCAGGATCTGCTCCAGGCCTTTTACGATGATCTGCTCGGCGGTCTTGTCTACGTAGGACACCATGTCGTTCAGGCCCTTATATTCGATCTTTGACGGGTCGAACTTTTGGCGTTCCTGGCGGATGAAAGCACCCGCTTGTTTTGATACCTCAACTACCTGATCCAGAATTTGCTGCAGCATGATGTCGTAATGATAAACTGAATGAAAATGCTTTGTGTATAAAATAACTGGCGGACAGTAAACTGAACGCCGTAACGATCCGCGCCCAGGATGGCTCGAAATAAAGTATCGATATAAAGAAATTAAGCAAAAATTGTGTGGCGAAAAAGCCCACCACCGCTACCGATGCAAACCTGAAGAACTGCTTAGATAACTTGATGCGCGATTCGGTAAATACGATATAACGCGACATTAGGAAGTTAACCACCACGCCTATAAAGAACGAAATGGCAACGGCGAGCGAATAGTTACGCACGTTGAAACCGGCTATCAGGTAAGTCCTGCTCAAAAAAACATGGCGGACCAATATAGTGAACGACGCGGCATCTGCTAAAAAACCCAAACCAGCCGACAGTAGAAACCTGACCACCTGATTACGGGTTATTTTTTTGATGTATGATGCCATTAAGCTGCTTTAAGTTTCTGCTCGTTCCTGTGTCCGTTCCATATCAGCGCGATGCCGCCCAATACCATAAAAGTAGATATCATCTCGGCCTGGGTAAATGAGATACCGAACAGGTGATATTTTGTATTCACACGGATCAGTTCTACAACAAAGCGCTCTACCCCTGCCAAGATCAGATAAACCCCGAACAGCGCGCCCGGGCTTTTAAATTTATGACGCAATTGCCATAACACAAAAAATAGCAGGATACAGATGACACACTCGTAAAACGGCGTTGGGTAAGCCGTTTCTTTTAAGGCGAAACAATATTTACCGACACAACCCGCAATAGGATTATCCCTATCCATAGTAGCCACGTTATGCGGGTAATTGAAAGCCCACATCCAATCCGGTGCCCAGCTTAACCAGCTTGGCTTAGGCGCAAGATTGGATATACCCCAATCACCGTCACCTGCCATTTGGCAGCCGATGCGACCAACGCCGTATGATAACATCATGCCCGGTCCACCGATGTCCAGCATTTTTAGTGGCGCAACGCCGTTCTTATTAGCGATGTATAATACAGCAGCACCACCACAAATAAGACCACCGTAAAAGGTCAATCCTTCAAAACCGATCAGCATGCCTACCGGGTCAGCAACAAATTGGTCCCAGTTCTCTAAGCCATTAAACAGCTTTGCTCCGCCAAAACCAGCAATGGCAGCCCATACCAATATAGTACCCATTAACTCGTGCGGGTGTACGGTAACTTGTACCTGTTTAGGTGCCGGCAATTGCTGTTTCTTAGTTTCGTAGTACGACCAATAGGCAAAACCCGCTGCTCCCAAAATACCACCTAAAAAGCTCCCGCGACCTGATAGCAGGAATGACTGCGTATCATCTATAAAAGCCTGATAATTCAGCGCGGCGTCCAGCAATTTAAAGCCAATAATGAAACCGAATATCCCGTTCATGACCAGATCGGCTGTTTTAGGGGATTCGCCAACAGTGATGGTTTTCTTTTGCGGTTGTATCTCGCCTAATAACTCTTTACGTTTAAATTCCTGAGTGAAAGCCCAATAGGCCGCCATAAATGCCAATGCTACAAAAAAGCCAAAGGTTTGGAACGGGAGCGGAATACTAAAACCAAAAAGATACTCTAAAAGCGAGCTAAGCGTTGGGAACATAGGTAATAATTTAGGGCGAATATATCTTAATTAATGCACTAAAACCTCTTCGGCCTCGGTTATCTCCACGTCGCCATCGGCGGCGATGGCGGTAAGGGTAACGTGTTTTATCTCGCGTACCAGCACCGGGTCGTATTTGGTTTTAACCTTAACGTAGTTTCGGGTAAAACCGTGCATGTAGCCTTCTTTTATATCTGTCTCGAACAATACCTCGGCATGGTTGCCTATCTGCGTTTCGTAAAAAGCACGACGCTTTTTTTCCGACAGGATGTGCAGCATCTTGCTCCGCTCGGCACGGGTAGAACCCGGTACCGCGCCGCTCATTTCGGCAGCTGGTGTGTTCTCACGCTCGCTGTAAGTGAATACATGTAGATAAGAGATATCCAGATCGTTCAGGAAATTATAGGTATCGATAAAGTCCTCGCGAGTTTCGCCGGGGAAACCGACGATCACATCCACACCGATGCAGCAATCCGGCATCAGCCTTTTAATGGTGGCTACCCTATCGGCATATAACTCGCGGCGATAACGGCGGCGCATCAAACCCAAGATCTTGTTATTACCCGATTGCAGCGGGATATGGAAATGCGGTACAAATCGTTTGGACTGCGCCACGAATGCGATAATGTCATCGCTCAATAAATTCGGTTCGATAGAAGAGATACGGATACGGTCGATGCCTTCTACCTCGTCCAGCGCTTTCACCAGGTCAAAGAACCTGTCCTCACGTTCGCCGTTGCGGATACCGAAATCACCCAGGTTAACACCTGTTAATACGATCTCTTTAACGCCAGAGGCAGCAACCTCGGTGGCTTGCTTTAACACATTCTCGATGGTATCGCTACGGCTTGAACCACGTGCCAACGGGATAGTACAGAAAGTACAAGAGTAGTCACAACCATCCTGCACCTTCAAAAAGGTACGGGTGCGGTCGCCGATAGAGAATGTGGGTACAAAGGTATTGGCCTCGCTCACCGGTTGGTTAAACACAACAGCTTTGGGCTTTTTGGTGAGGTCGGTAATGTGATCAATGATCTGGAATTTTTCGGCAGCGCCCAAAACCATGTCCACACCGGGTATCTCGGATATTTCTTTTGGTTTCAGTTGCGCGTAGCAACCAACGATGGTCACATAGGCGTTCGGCGATATCTTAAGCGCCTCTTTTACAACGCGCTTACACTTTTTATCAGCATTTTCGGTAACCGAACAAGTGTTGATCACATATACATCGGGCGTATCGGTAAAATCTACCGTATCGTAACCCGCGTTATTGAACATCCGGCTAATGCCCGACGTTTCTGAATAATTCAGTTTACAACCCAGTGTATAAAACGCTACCTTCTTGTTCATCTCCAAAATTCCGTGCAAAGGTAGGGAATTAGTTAATTAGTTGGGTGAAGGGTGAAGTTTAGTTGCATTCAGTTTACAATTCAGTAACGCTGCATCAATCAAATTCCGTTCGTAAAAGTTTATTGTAAGTCCATATAAACTCGCTGGCCAGCAACTCGAACTGATGCAGTTTGGTTTTGATATTAGCGTTGTATGTATCGAGATCGGAAGGTTGAAAATAACGTTGACCAATGTTTGGCGACGGGTCTCGCATGTCCGACTCCTGATATTTCACCACTTTAATTTCCGGACCTGTCGGGTAAAGTTCTATTACATAATACTGTTCGTGATGTATCTTGCGCCTGGCTTTTTGAATGTTCTCATTCAACATCTCATCAAAATAGCTTCGCAGTAATTTTCTTAATGCAGGCGCGTCCATTTTAAATGGTGGCCTGATATTCTTATCGCTAAAAGCTTGCATGTAGATATCATTGCCATTAAGCCAGATCAAATGTGTATAATTAGCATTCTGAAAACCCATTTTACCAAAGGACATCTCAGTTATCATCATAGTACCCGTGCCACCGACAAACTGGCTGTTGAAAGATATGATCTTGTTGATACCCTTCTGTTTTAACTCCGCCACTTTTTGTGGCATGGTTTGGATCAGTTTTTTGTACTTAGCGTTTAGATCGTACGAACTTTGGTTGTGTAGACCGTCCAAAGCATTTTGGGTGTCCGATGCCTCGTACAGGGCGGCTTGCCAATCAAATTCATTAACGACGGCATTGTAGCTAAGTACCTGTTGTAATGCCTTGTCATAAGCATTAATAGCCATCTTACTTTTACCTAAGCGTTTTAAAGAATCACCTTCGGCTTTTAACCTCCTAAATTCTTTTGCTTTAAGCACAGGTTTTAAGCCTTTGTAGCGCAACAATGCTTGCGGCATAGGAGGTTCTTTATCCTTGGCGCTGAAATATCTTAAAGACCAATATAGATCAGGGACTTCTACTTGCGTGCCATTTTTATAGGTAGCATCAGCTTTGGCTATCAGCACGTCCAGCCACTCTGCATCGGTCGCAGGCGGTTTGGCGTTGGCTTTGCTCTCTGTGTTGCTTCGGTAATTAAATAATGCCTGATCATAAAACAGTATCGCCTTATCATAGTAACCTGCCGCCATTAAAGAATCGGCATGGGTTTTTAACCGTTGAAACTCCTGCCCTACAGCTAACGATGGTAAGCTTAACAACAATAAAACGAGTCGCTTTCTAAGGTGCATGATGCGGGTTTGGTTGGTGACGTTTTCACTGCTTGACAACTGATGATGGCACAAACTCTATCGGCAACAGCGCGTTCACTCTCGAAAAACTCATAAACCCTTTCCACTCAATGCCGCTGCCGTAATAGCCGTCGGGGTCGATGATGGCGCCCTCCCAATCATCGGACCGTTTGAGGAAGGACCGTTCCTGATCATTCTTTTTACGGAGATATTCGATAGCGACCTCGTCGGGGAAGGCGATGAACTTTTGGTCTTTGTAGATCTTATCCGTTTTAATGGTGACCAATTGCTGTTGCCCGGCGCGATACTTACGGTCGATGTGATAATCAGCCACGTTCCCGATCTTCTTTTGCGGGAAGTAGACCTTAAAGCCATCATCATCTAAATGCCCGGCCCAAAGCGAGCGTACAAAGTGCATACGCGAGCCGTAGTAAGCTTCATCTCGGGCTTTCAATATCTTCTGGATGGCTTTGGGTTTTAATCCGGCGGTGTCGTCAGCAAAGGTGTAGTTACCGCTGTAGCGGGTTTTATAGGGGATGAACTTGAAATCGGACAAGTAATAATTCACCACATAGCCCAGCTTTTTATTCTTGATAATGATCGGTCGTTCAGCCCCGGCGGTAAGTTCTTGTTTGTTTTTGTCATAGCGCAACCAGATCACATCCGGATTAGTGATGACACAATTGCTACCGGACTCACCGATAAATTCCTCGATAAACATGCGCAGCTTTTTGGCGCGACTCATTTCATCGACAACCACTTTTATTTCATCCAATAATTCTGTTTTACGAGTAAGGCCGATATTCAAGACCGTATCAACAAAGCGGTTGATCACCTTGGACTGATAGCCGACCGAACTGATCGTGAGCGGGACATTAGTTTTAGTAGTTGTGAAAGAAAATAACCCAAGGCTATCGGTAGTAGTCCCTGTGTAAGTTCCGGGTAAATAAACGCTGGCCCCTTCTATCGGTTTACCTGTAGCGGCATCGGTTACTTTACCGCTAACGTTTTGGGCATGTGCTAATACAGCCATGACCAATAGCAAGATCGTAAAACACGCGCGGATATGTATAGTACTAACAGGCATCAGGTTATCAATTGGAGTGCCTGAATATAGTAACACCTTAGCAAATAAAGAAATTGCCCGCCGTTATATTCTTACAGCTACGATCATTCCTCGCTCCATCTGTAACTGTCATGCTCCAACCCCATTAGATCTATCACCCGGCTCACCACCGTCATAGCTACGTCCTCGATCGTTTTCGGTTGACTATAGAACGACGGTACCGCCGGGCAAATAACACCACCAGCCAGCGTGATCGATTCCATGTTACGGATGTGGATAAGATTTAAAGGCGTATCACGTGCAACTAAGATCAGTTTGCGGCGCTCTTTCAGGATAACGTCGGCGGCGCGGGTGGTCAAGTCGTTAGATATTCCGGTAGCTATACGTCCTAAAGTGCCCATGCTGCACGGCACGATCACCATGGTATCGAAACGGGCCGAACCCGAGGCGAAAGGCGCCATAAAGTCGTTCTTGTCGTAAAATTTAAAGGGATAGTTTTTGTAGTCCGTATTGCCCAGTTCAAGCTCCCAAACCTGGCGGGCGTTGTCACTCATCACTACCCCAACCTCGCTTATCTGGCTGCCCATTTGATGTAAATTATCCAGCAGCAGCTTGGCGTAAATTGCCCCGCTTGCGCCAGTTACTGCTATCACTATCTTTTTACCCATAGTGCAAATATGATAAAAAAGCACCTTGTTTGCACGCTTTTAAAGTCGCGGATCAATCGGGGCTTCCGGCTGGGGTACGCCTTCGCCAACTGATCATTAACGACATTATTGTATCTTCACCAGCGTATTTACCGATACATAAACTCCATTGGTCGACACATTGGTAACGATCTTAGGATATTAGCACGACCTTCATATCAGCAAACCGAAGGCAGCTATTCCCCTTTGTGGCCGGCCGGATAAACTTTGATAAACCAATTCATGAAACTGAAAAAAAATATTGCCACCAGCGAAAATGGGTTCATTTTCAACCCGTCGACAGGTGATTCCTTCTCGAGCAATGGCATCGCGGCCGAAATATTAGGGTTGATGAAATTGGGGCGATCGGCAGACGATATCAAACAACATATTTTGAATACTTACGATGTTGAGCCAAGCCAATTAGATCGCGATTGGGAAGACTGGAGCATGCAACTTAAGGACGCTAACCTGACCGAACTGTAAACCGCCATGTTAAAGAATTTTGCCGATAAACCGCTGGTGATAGGTGTGACCGCACTGAACGCCATTGACAGTCCCGGACCGGGTGTGGCGGTCATCCGCGCTTTGCGCGACGGTTTTGGCGATAACATCAGGGTGATCGGTCTTTCTTACGAATCTTTAGAACCAGGGGTTTACCTGCACGATCTGGTGGATAAAACCTATCAGATCCCCTACCCTTCGGCCGGGGCACATGCATTGGTCGATAGGCTGCAATACATTCACGGAATTGAGCATCTGGATGTGATCATCCCTAATTTTGACGCGGAGTTATATAATTTTATTAAAGTGAGCGCCCAGCTACGCATCATGGGTATCCACACCTTTTTGCCGACGCACGAGCAACTGGATGCCCGGGACAAAATGAACCTGTCGAAATTTGGCGAGAAATATAAATTGCACGTCCCCGAAGCAATCACTATTTATAAAGCCGATGAGTTGAGAAAAGCGGCCGACGAGTTAGACTATCCGTTGGTAGTAAAAGGCAAGTATTACGAAGCCTTTGTTTGCCAAACTTTGGAGCAGGCGCACAAAGCTTTCTATCAACTCAGTGCTAAATGGGGCACGCCCATCATCGTACAAAAATTCATGAAAGGTACTGAGATCAATATTGCTGCCCTTGGCGATGGCGAGGGAGACTGTATCAGCATTATTCCTATGCGTAAGCTGTATATTACCGATAAAGGCAAAGCCTGGGCTGGCATCACGATAGAGGATGCCGACCTGCTGGATCTGGCCCGTCAGTTCACCAAAGCAACAAATTGGCGGGGCGGTTTTGAATTAGAGATCATGCGCGATGCCGACGGTAAACTATTTATTATGGAAGTCAACCCGCGCTTCCCGGCTTGGATCTACCTGACTGCCGGTGCCGGACAAAATCAGCCCGAAGCCCTGGTAAAATTGGCCATGGGCGAAAAGGTTGAGGCTTTCAGTGAATATCAGGTGGGCAAAATGTTTATCCGTTATGCCTGGGATCATATTACCGACGTGAGCGAGTTTCAGCAATTATCTGCTTTTGGCGAATTATAGTTTTAAATACCCCTAATATTTGAACAATATGAAGAAGTTAAAGTACGAACGCCCTCTCATTAAAAAGATGAATGCCGGGTTGATGAACAAGTTCGGTACACGGACGGAGTTTCAGCCGGTAAAGGCGATAGATGGTGTGCCGGTGACGCAACTTATCAGCGAGTATGGTTCGCCTTTGTTCGTATTATCTGAGCGGCAGATGCGTAAGAATTACCGTTCGGCAGCACGTTCGTTCAAAACACGTTACCCTAAAGTGCAATTCGCCTGGAGCTATAAAACCAACTACCTGAATGCCGTATGCCAGATCTTTCATCAGGAAGGCAGCTGGGCCGAGGTAGTGTCGGGTTTTGAGTATCGTAAAGCCTTAGGCAACGGTGTGGCTGGCGAGCATATCATCTTTAACGGTCCGGATAAACATCGCGACGAACTCATCCTGGCCATTGAGAACGATTCGCTTATCCACATTGATCATTTTGACGAGCTATATAACTTGATAGAACTCTGCGACGAACTGAATAAGAAACCCCGCGTAGCCATCCGCATCAATATGGATACCGGCGTTTATCCGCTTTGGGATCGCTTTGGTTTTAACTACGAGAATGGGCAAGCCTGGAACGCGTTATCAAAGATCGTTGGCTCGGGCCGGATGCGATTGACCGGATTGCATTGCCATATCGGCACCTTCATGTTATCCACCAATGCTTACGCGGTGGCTGCCGGTAAACTGTGCGAACTGGCCTATCGCTGCAAGACACTACTGAGTACCCCTATCCAATATTTGGATCTGGGCGGCGGTTTCCCATCTACCAATACGTTAAAAGGCGCTTATCTGCCGGGGGTAGATACCGTGCCATCAGTAGATGATTTTGCCGAGGCGATCACCACCACCATTCTTAATTTTGGCTTTAAACAGGATGAATTGCCGCTGCTCATCTTAGAGAGTGGCCGTGTGCTGATAGATGATGCAGGCTACCTATTGGGCAGCGTGATCGCTAATAAACGTTTAAGCGATGGCCGACGCGCAACAGTGATGAACTTTGGGGTTAACATCCTTTTTACATCCTTTTGGTACGAGCACAAGATCAGCCCAGCGCAGGATTTTGACCAGTACACCGAGGATATGGTGCTTTACGGACCGCTTTGTATGAATATAGATGTGGTGCGCGAAAGCATTAACCTGCCCCTGCTTAACCCCGGCGACCATGTGGTGGTACATAAAGTTGGGGCTTACAATATGACCCAATGGATGCAGTTCATCAGCATGCGCCCGTCGGTGGTTTTGATCGATGAACAGCAAAATATCCATGAGATACGCCAGGCCGAAAAACTGGAATATATGGAACAATTAGAGCAAATGCCCGCGCATTTGCAACAATACAAACTGGCTTAAGCATGGCGAGATAATTACCTCAACAATCTAACAGTGAAGCAAATATCAAATTACATACGGCCCGTGCTTAACAGCTATGCCATCCTGTTCTTTTCGCAGAACAGGGTACTGGCGGTGCTGCTTTTGTTGGTGTCATTCATGAATCCTTCGGCAGGCTTAACGGGGCTGTTATGCACCTGTGCGGCCATTGCGCTGGTTAGACTGATGGGTTATCATCGCGATAGCATACAGACCGGCTTGTACAGTTTTAATTCCCTGCTGTTAGGAATAGGCTTCGGCACGTTCTATAGTTTCAATAGTGCGTTTTGGCTATGGTTATTTGCGGCATGTTTACTTACCATTACCCTTACGGTGGTGCTAACGGCCTGGCTGGGTAAGTATGGCCTTCCCGTGCTATCCTTGCCATTCATCTCGGCCTTTTGGCTGGTGTTAGTAGCATCTAACGGATACCCGGGCATGGGTTTGATGCAAAAAGAAAGCTACCTGTTGGTAGAGTTGAATACCGGTCCGCAAACTACGGCTATCATCAACTTTATTAAAGAGATAGATCAGGTATGTTTTGGCCGATACCCTGATCTGTTCTTCCGCGCGGTGAGTTCTATCTTTTTTCAGAATAGCGTCATCGCTGGCATATTGATGAGTATAGGTCTGTTCATCCACTCGCGCATCGGTTTTAGCTTGCTGGTGCTTGGTTTTGTAGTGGCTTGTGTATTTAACGCTATCACCGGCACCTATCCAGAGGGAATAAGTCATTACCATTTGGGTGCTAACTTTATGATGGTATCCTTTGCCATGGGTGGGTTCTTCCTGATACCGTCGGGTCGGTCTTACCTTTGGGCGATCGTAAGCGTGCCAGTGACTTTCATGCTTGTCAACGCGTTGAGCAGGTTTTTGGGTGTGCATAATTTACCGATATTCTCCTTACCGTTCTGTCTGCTTACCATCGCCTTACTCTACTTCTTTATACTGAGGATAAACCCCGGCAAGCTGCAATTAACGCCGATACAGCACTACTCGCCCGAGGTCAATCTATATCAATTTTTAAATGGGCGTGAGCGTTTAAAAGACCTGCAATACTTACGGTTGAATTTGCCATTTATTGGCGCGTGGACGGTATCACAAGGTTACGAAGGCGGCATTACCCACAAAAATGAATGGGGACAAGCGCTGGATTTTGTGATTAAAGATGAGGACGGGAACACCTACAAAAGCACCGGTACCCGCCCCGAACATTTCTACTGCTTTAACAAACCGGTCCTCGCTTGCGCCGATGGCGTGATAGAGGATGTGGTAGACCACATAGAAGACAACGAGATCGGTCAGGTCAACACCGAAAAGAACTGGGGTAATACAGTGGTGATCCGTCATGCCGGTGGCTTATTCAGTAAAGTATCACATCTAAAACAGCACTCGGTAAAGGTGCGTGTTGGGGAGCAGATAAAGCAGGGCGATCTGTTAGGTCTGTGTGGTAATTCAGGCCGCTCGCACGAGCCACATTTGCACTTTCAGGCACAATTAACACCGTATATCGGCTCTAAAACACTGGCTTATCCGTTTGCTTACTTTGTGAGCGGAACGGAGTGGAAACAGCAACTACATAGTTTTGAAACGCCGGTCGAGGGTATGGAAATATCACCCGTGGATATGAATGCCCAATTGAAGCAGGCATTTAGCTGGCAGCCGGGGTATGCCGCAAAACTCACGGCAGATAATGGTCGGACTGAAACCGTTGAAGTGTTCACCGACGCTTATAACCAATTATACCTTTACAGTAAGGAAAGCGGGGCCACGCTGTACTTCGTTAACAACGGCACTTGTTTTTATTTTACCGCCTTTTACGGCGACGAAAGTTCGCTACTATATCAATTTTATTTGGCTGCATACAAAGTGGTATTCTCGGCCGATAGCGGAATAACAGCTACGGATATCTATCCGCTGCAAACCAAAAAATTCCAGCCGGGCATATGGCTTCATGATGTGATAGCGGCGTTCTATCAGTTCATCAGGCGGACTTACAGCAGCAGTAGTTCTTATCAGCACCAGCAACTTACCATCCATGCCAAAGGATATACCCAGATCTTGAACAGAAAAAAAGAAACGATGAGCGCCGATATCAACATCGCCGAAGGTGCTTTGCGATCTTTCAACATTAACCTTAACGGAACTAAAACAGCAGTGACATGGCAAACAGAGCATTTATTTTGATCGCGGCCGTGCTCATTTGTTGTTTAAGCAAAGTGAGGGCACAGTCGGCGAGTTTTCAGGAAGTGGATAGCCTTAGCTATGCTAAATACCAAGCAGCAGATTGGAAGGACTTGGTGGCTTATGGCAATAGCGCAATATCAGCCAAAGTTGATTATCCGTTACTCCGCTTGCGGATCGCCTATGCACAATTTGTGCTGGGTAATTACGGCGGCGCGCTAAGCAATTATCAAAAAGTGTTAGGTGACGACTCGCACAACCAAATGGCACGTTATTACAGCTATCTCAGCAACAAATATCTAGATCGCGAAGGCGAAGCGAGTTACCATGCCTCGTTTTTGGACACCGTTACTTTGAACAGGGATAACATTAAACCATTAGGCGCATTGCAAGCCGGATTTGAGTTCAGTTTTAAAACTAATGATAATACCCGTCGGGGTTATGGTCTTTACAATAGGGTATCATTCAGCAACCGATTGGGCTGGCGCTTTCAACTCGATCAATCGGTAGCTTATTTTAACCAGTCGATCAGTTCAGGAGTTCCGGTGATCATTCCGGGGTCGACCCTATCGGTCAACTTCACATATAATAATAGTCAGCTTGAATATTACGCCAAACTGCGTTACATGCTTAGCGGACGATTATCGTTGATCGGTGCTTACCATTTTTTGAATACATCATTCGGACCGAGTACCTATAGCAGTCACGTTGGTTTGTTTGGTGTGAGATATGCGCATCCTTACTTCAGCTTACAGGCGGATGCTAATTCGGCTCAGCTTATCAATACAGCCTTTCAGCAGTACAATGGTCAATTGACTTTACATCCTTTGGGTAACCTCAATTTATACACAATAAGCCGCGCATCTATGCAAGCCAACGGCATGCAGCAGAAGATGTTCAGCCAATCGGTGGGATTTAAAGCGGCAAACAAATTATGGCTGGAGGTTAATGGTACATTCGGTCGTCTGGATGGATACTTGGATGCTGACGCGCTTTACGTTTATAACGCTATCGACGTAACCTCGACTAAAGCAGGCGCAACGGTGTTTTATACTCTAAATAAGCATTTAAACTTGCTGATCAATTACACCTACGAACAAAAACAAGACTACTATCTTAACAATAATTACACTCAAAACTCAATAACCGGAGGTATCACATGGAGATTTTAAAGAAACTGGTTCTATCGGCAACGGTCATCTTGCTATCAGGCCAACTGTATGCGCAAACCGGCTCAGCAGCTATGCAAAAGGCATTTAAGAACAGCTACGCTAATGAGTCGAAGAAGAGCTACTCATCGGCTATGAGCGATATTATGCCTTTTTACGCGGATAACAACTATGAGGTCAACCTCCGCCTTGGTTGGTTGAATTTTCTCAACAAAAATTACACGTCGGCGCAAAGCTACTACCAAAAGGCTGTTGGCTTGCGCCCAAATTCTATCGAGGCAAAATTCGGTTACATCAAACCCTTATCTCTGTTAGAGAGTTGGGATAAGGTTTTGGGTCAGTATAATGATATCCTAAAACTGGACCCGCAAAATACCCAGGCTAACTATTGGACGGGATACATCTATTACAATCGCAAACAGTATGATGCTGCCATTAAATGCTTTAGCAAGGTGGTATCGCTATACCCTTTCGATTACGACGGCAACCAAATGTTGGGCTGGGCTCACCTAATGTCGGGCAAAAAGGCTGAGGCACGTGCCTGCTTTGAGAGAGGTCTTTTGATAAAACCCGATGATGCATCCTGTACAGATGGGTTAAACCGAAGCAAATAAATTTCCATTCCGGATATTAAAATAGAACGCCCTGCTTTTATAACGAAAGCAGGGCCTTCTTGTATTTAAGCGGACGTGTAATTCCTATTCATCATCCGGATCATGCCACACACCAAATGGCGGCCTGTTGCGTATCTGTCGATAGACCGGCAGATCTATCCGTTTCTTATCAGGTACGTGGAAATTTTTGCAGTAGTAAACCTGTAAGTGTAATTCGGGGCGGCCACTGCGGGTAACTACAATATCCTTAAGTTGCGTCACTTCATCAAAAAAAGGTTTTACATCGGCAACCACGCTTTCTTCGTGTTCTTGTCCAATGATCACGCAATCCTCGTGCTGCAAAAAGTAAGGGTCTACCAAAAAGGCCAGGTTGCGCGGATCGTCGCTAAAACAAACGATCGGCACTTGTCCTTTTAAGGCCCAATCAACCTTACCTGTTAGCCACCAGCGGGTAGCGCCTGTAAATACTTTAGGGTTATTTAGCCAGCCTTCTTTTTCAAATCGGGTCTGGATGTCGCTGTAATCGATGCCTTGGATCGTCGGGTCTACATTGTCGCCATGGAACTGTTTTACTATCCATTTAGGGCCATAAAACTGCCAAAAGCCGGTCACCATATGCAAACTCAACACCCCGATGGTGATCACTGTAAAACCAACCGAAAATCTTATCCAGCGGCGCGTGCCCCTACCCTCGGCAGCCGTACCGCTTAGTTTTTTATCGATGGCATACCCCAATGGGATAAATAGCATCATATATCCGGGTGCCTGCCAATGGAAATGGTATTGAAGATTCGACCACAAGGTAACCACTGTAAAAAACACCAACGGCAGTATCGCTATCCAAAAATTAAAACCATAAACAGGTTGCTGACGCAACTTCCAAGACTTGAACAGTTCCCTCACCAACGGATACCATACCCACGGCAATAACCATAGGGCCTGCCCAGCTATGCTGCGTAAGAACCATTCCGGATGCAAACTAGTCTCTTGACCGCTACCCGCACGAGAACCCTGGAAAACGAACGATACCCAATCGTTATCGGCATTCCACAGTAATATAGGCAGCGCAAACAGAAATGCAATAATAATAGCCATATATGGGCCGGGATGAAGCAGCCATTTGCGCAGATCCCTATTAGTGGCCACAAATATAAAAACACCTGCAAACAGAAAGACCACATGGTACTTGCTTAATGTAGCCAAGCCCATAAGTATCCCTACTAAAGCCCACTGTAAATAAACCATACCCGAATGCGTAGCCGTTTTGGGTTTATTCTGTGCATCAAACATTACGTTAGCCATTATATAGGCGCTGGCTAACCAAAAGAACATCAGCGGAGCATCGGGTTGGAACCAGCAGGCAATAGCTACTGTAAATACCGCGCTCAGATTCATCACCGCAACGGCCCAAAAGCCGGCGGCGGCATTAAAGAATTTACGCGCCAGCAAAAACAACATCCAACTGGTACCGGCAAACAATAGCACCGCCGGGAAACGGAGGCCCAAGTTATTCAGCCCGAATATTTTTAACGATACCCAGCTTAGCCAAAAAAACAAAGGCGGCTGGTCAAAGTAACTCAGATCCAGTTTCAGCGCCCCACGAAAGTAGTACGATTCGCCAATGCCTAAACCAGTGTAAGCCGCTATCCAAATACGGATAAACAAAGTGATCAAGATCAGGATCAGCGTGTACCGGGCCGCATTGCTTTCGGTTATTTTTTTCATGGGGTATAAAGCCGTTTTTTGCAAGGTGCAAATTGCGTAAAATTTTGCTTAATGCACAAATTTTTGAAACCATCGCAAGTGCCTCCAAAATATATTTGCCCGTCTCCAACTAAAGTCTTAATATCGTGAACACGATCAATTACAACCTACAGAACATGACCTTTAAAAACACCTTTATCAAACTGAGCGCAATGGGCGCTTTAGCACTCACCATACAAGCTTGCAGCAGGCCATCGGCTCCGGGTATCTATAAAGATGACCAGATACAGTCGGGCGTGCGTAAAACTTTGCATAGCTTGCAGGATGAGTTATTGTCGGCCCTCAAAACCGACGACCGGCACGCGCAGGAGCTGCTGATGAGTCAGGAATTTATTGATGATGTGCGGATGCGTGTAAAAGTATGTTCGGAAGCTACCATCCGGATGAAAAAGGCAGATTACAGTCTATTCAGGGAGTACTATATCGTACGCGATACCGTGGGTGATACTACCACCATTAAAGACCGTACCAGCGGCATTAACAACTACGATCTTAAAGTGCCCACACTGGCCAGGGAAATGTACGTCGCTCAATTTATCGCTA
Organism: Mucilaginibacter myungsuensis; assembly: GCF_015222005.1. Lineage (GTDB taxonomy): Bacteria > Bacteroidota > Bacteroidia > Sphingobacteriales > Sphingobacteriaceae > Mucilaginibacter > Mucilaginibacter myungsuensis. The sequence goes on from NZ_JADFFL010000014.1 coordinate 24,007, forward strand.
AAAAGTCGCCGCTTACATGGATGATCACGGCTACTTACCATAAACTTGATTACGGCTGGAAGATAGACGACATGGAGATAACGCCTTATTCAGAGAACCACCGTACGGCGCCCGAGCAGATCGCGTTCGCGCAAAAAATGCTGGACAAAAAATACTACCTGGATGCCAATAACGCTATGGTAGGTGCCATGAATGATCTTTACCCGTCTAACCGCTGGATGTACGAAAAGCATGACGACATCAGCAAAATGGCCGACCTTACCCGTGCCGAGATATCTGCTAACCTGCCGCTCCCGATCACTGTTAAACAACTACCATCCGAACCACTGATCTGGCGTATCACTATCCAATACGATAAAGAGGGTACTTTCCCTAACATCAATTACGTTAGCAAGACCAACCTGCTTGATACCACGGCACTAAAAAAAGAGAACGCGGAATTCGGCAAGATCATTGGCGAAGTATTCGAGGGTGTTGATAAGGATAAGAAATATATTTTCTATACCATTTACAACAAACAACTTTCAGGGCCGAACAAAGGCAAGGTCGACATCCGCGACCACTTCGATATCAGGCAAACCTTGCAATAGGATCTAAGTTTTAAGGACAGAAGCCACCCGGCTATTCTGTCCTTAAACTTTTTATCGGGTTCACTATAGCAGCCTTCATGGCCTGGTAACTCACCGTCAATAAGGCGATCAGCATGATACCCAGACCTGATATCGCAAAGATCAGCCAACCGGCATCTATCCGGTAAGCAAAATCCTGCAACCATTTTGATGCGCCCCAGTAAGCTATTGGAAAGGCGACCAGCAATGCCACTAAGATCAGCTTTAAAAAATCTACCGACAGCATGGCCGTAATGCCTGCAACCGACGCACCAAACACTTTACGGATACCGATCTCTTTAGTACGCTGAGCGGCAGCAAAAGCACTCAAAGCAAATATGCCCATCAAAGCGATCACTATAGATACCGACGACAGCATGATGGTGATCTTACCAAAACGTTCGTATTTATCTAACAGTTTAGCAAACTCCTGATCAAGCCACGAGTAGCGCAGCGGATAATTAGGTTCGATGGTCTTCCAATAGCTTTCGATAGCAGCTGCGGTATTAGCGGCGTTTCGTCCGTCTATCTTTACCAAAATAGCCTGGTAATTCCCGAACATGCCTTTTTCAACAGCAACCGCGTAACTCTCCGGACCGATCTTAGCGTTATAACCTGCAATATGGTTATCGTTAACAACACCTATCACATTGTAGTCCCTATTCATCACCGTGAATTTTTGTCCGATAGGGTCTTTGTAGCCCATCAGTTTGGCGGCGGTCTGGTTGATAACAATAGCACTCACTGTGTCGGTCACCCTGCTTGCGTCAAAGTCGCGGCCCGATAGCATTTTCATACCCAGCACTTTAAAATAGTCGAAGTGGATGTAACTGAACCCCATGCCGATGGTGCGGTTATTGGAGGTAGCCTCGGCACCCTGAACATTAGATGGTGTGCCCGGATAAATGTCCGTTACCGATGTTGCCTTAACGCCCGGGATCTGCATCAATTGGCTTTTAATAAGATCTATCTTTTGCCCAGGCTTGTAAGCATCCGTTAAAGCGTAATCATGCGGGTGCAATACCATTATTTGTTGTGTATTAAACCCGGGATCTTTAGTATTCATGTAGTTCAGCTGCTTGTAAACAACCACCATGCCGATGACGAAACAAGCCGATATCCCGAACTGCAACACCACCAAACTATTGCGCAACAGTCTTCCTTTAACATTCTTGGTGATCTCGCCTTTCAGCACCTTCACAGGGCGGAAAGAGGACAGCACAAATGCCGGATAAGCACCCGATATCATGGTGACCACCAACAATATGCCGAACAGTTGCGCCGCGAACAACAAGTTGCGCATAGGCAGCAACCTATCGATAAACGATAACTGCATCGAAAAACTTGAATTGATCAGGAAGATGACCAATCGCGAAAGCAACAAGGCAATGAGCATGGCCACCAAACATTGTATAAAAGCTTCGGCCAAAAACTGCATGGTCAGTTGGCGGCGGCCTGCTCCCATTACCTTACGCATGCCGGCCTCTTTGGCGCGTTTGCCGGCACGGGCGATGCTTAGATTGGTGTAGTTGATACAAGCCAGCAACAGAACCATCACCGCAGCGATAGCAAAAAATGTTACCGGTGTGCCGTTGCCTGTCTTAGTATTCAATAATGGATGATTTTCGGGCGAGTCGCTGTAAGAACCTGCTCGCGGGTCCAGGTGGATACCTTGTACAGCTTCAAAATAAACTTCTTCGATAGATCGTCCGCCGTTCTTTTTTAACCACTCGCTGGGGTTGCTGCCCGGCGCTGCCAATTTGGGATCATTAGGAGCAGCCATACCGTAATTATAGGCGGCGGTCTCGCTTACCAAAATATTCTTGGCCCGCTGACTTAAAGCTGCTGTCGATGTGCCCGGCTTAAGCAAAGCATAAGTAAAGAATACACCTGCGTTCCAGTTGGCCGATGACCTTGAATTGGACATACAAACGTTAAACTCCAGGTGCGATGGCCCGGTCGGTTCAAAAACACCGGTTATGGAGTAAACGTTTCCGGCGTTGTAGGTTAAAGTTTTGCCTACAGGATCAACATCACCAAACAGTTTGTGGCTGGTCTCTAAATTAATGATCACCTTATCCGGCCCGACCAATGCTGATGTGGCACTGCCATACACCATTTTGTAGGGGAATACGGTCAGCAACGCGCTATCTGCCGATATCACTTTATTGGTATATATCTGTTTATCATTAGCGCTGATCAAGCCTTCGTGCTGATCACGTATGCGTACGATCGCCTCTATCTCGGGGCAATTGGCCATCAACTTAGGCGCCAATGGTGGTGGTGACCACATAGTGCGCTCGGCTTTATCCGCCCCCCAGGATTGGGCTACATCAATACGGTAAACCCTTTCCAGTTGCTTATGCCATTTATCAAAGCCGGTCTCGTAATTAACGTAAACCAGCGCTACAATAAATGCAGCAAGGCCAAAAGCCAATCCGGCAATATTAAGGATGGTATAGCCGCTGTTGCGTTGTACATTACGCCAGGCAATGGTGAAGTAATTTTTAAGCATGATAAGCAGTTAAAGTTGATGTGATCACTAACAGGTATGATATAAAAAGGATGCCATCGATATATAAATTTGATATACAACAAGTTATACAAAATTCAATCAAACTATCTGTTCGGTTTTGATACAGGCCATGTTCGGTATCGCCCTGCACTAACATCCCGCATAAAAGCTATCTTACCGTTATGAAAAAGCACCTGCTGTTGGTCATCCTTTTCTTTGTCGGCCTTGGTATATCAGCCATCAACCCTCACGACTATTTTACCTAGTTCCTGGAGGTATTCCCGGCTGTATTGGGCTTTGTTGCCTTGATATTTACCTACAAACGTTTTCAGTTCACCTATTTTACTTACGTGATGATATTACTACATTGTTACGTGTTGTTCATTGGTGGGCACTACACGTACGCCGAGGTGCCGGCCTTCGACTGGATCAGGGATACTTTTCATCAGTCGCGCAATAATTATGATAAGGTGGGCCATTTTTTTCAGGGCTTTGTACCGGCACTCATCATACGCGAGTTATTGGTCCGTTTGCAGGTCGTCAGCAAAAGGAACTGGCTTGCTTTCCTCACGGTTTGCGTGTGCTGTACCATCAGTGTGTTTTACGAGTTTCTGGAGTGGGGAGTATCGGTAGCGTCAGGTTCATCCGGCGATTCTTTTTTAGGCACCCAAGGTTACGTTTGGGACACACAGTCGGATATGCTGATGGCGACTATCGGGGCTGCGTTCATGGTGATATTTTTAGCCAGCTATCAAGACGAACAGATAAAAAAAGATCATAGTTAAACCATCTACGCCGCATAAAGTCTGAAAAATCGAAACCAATATCATACATATGAAAGCACTTAAATACCTTACTATCATAGGGATCCTTATTTCAAGCGTCGCCATTAACACAGCCTCAGCGCAAGATAAAGACGCCAAGGCCATGATGAAAGAAAGTACACCCGAGCAACGCGCAAAACTACAGACGGGCATGATGAAGACCAAACTGCGATTGGATAGCGCCACGGTTACCAAGGTGCAGGCTATCAACCTTAAGTACGCTCAAAAGTTAGATCCGGTAATGAAGGGCGACGGTCGTAAATTAAAAATGATACGCGAGGCAATGTCGATCCAGAAAGAAAAAGACGCCGAGCTAAAAACGGCATTAAGTAAAGATCAATATCAAGCCTACGAGAAAATGAAGGACGATATGCGCGACAAGATAAAAGAATTCCGCTCACAGAATTAATGAACTGCCTATTTGACCATTCAAATATGAAAAACCTGATCTTTACCATTGCTATTTCAATTGCAGGATGCCTTTCGGCATCGGCACAAAACTTCTCTAAAGTTGATGCCTGGCTAGACAAAAACGCAGCTGAAATGGGCGGCAGGCTGATGCTGGTGATTGCCCAAGACGGTAAGATCGTTCATCAATACAGCGTACACGAAATGGACGCGCGGCAAAAGATGGCCGCCAAACTTATTGCCCGCCGTGCTAACCGCGGGGCCGGTACCGAAGAATACACACTATCAACGCGTCAACCCATAGCCAGTTGCAGCAAATGGTTAAGTGCCGCGCTGACGATGACCTTTGTTGACGAAGGCAAACTTAAGCTTACCGATACTGTCGGCAAATTCATCCCCGCCTTATCAAAAAGCGGCAAGGGCAAGATCACGATCAGTCAATGCCTGTCGCACATGACAGGTGTTGATGCACCATCGTTGAAGGAGTCACTGGAAGAAAAACGTAACAACACATCGATGGATGATGCTATGGACGACATAGCCAAAATGCCTATGGAAGGCGAACCGGGTAAAGTGTTCCATTACAGCAATGTTGGTTTACAGATAGCAGGCGCTGTGATCGAAAAAATAACGGGAAAAACTTTTCAGGAATTATTTGCCGAGCGCATAACCAAACCATTGCAGATGAAAGGCACGGATTGGGGCAGCGCAAAGGTGGCGCTACCAGCCGGCGGGGCATTAAGTACACCGCAGGATTACAGTAATTTCCTCACCATGATCTTGAACAAAGGCACGTTCAACGGCAAGCGTATTTTAAACGAGGCCAGCGTTGCCCAAATGCAGGTGAACCGCGTTACGCCGGATGTAAAGGTGGCCTACTCCCCTGCCGAAGCAGGCGGACTAGGTTATGGCTTTGGCGAATGGATGATGGGTGGCGGAACAGTAAGTAGCCCGGGCCTGTTCGGCAGTTTTCCGTGGGTGAATAATGACAAGAATTATTCGGGCTTTCTGATGGCATTCTATATCAATAGTAAAGGCCGCGGTGAGCGCTACCGAGAGTTGAAGCAGCTGGTTGATGAGGCTTTGGCTAAGTGAGAATATTTGTCTTGTTACAAATAAAAACTAATGGTTAATTTATTACATTTCATATTAGTTAGACCTGCACTATTACTTTGCCAGGCAATACACAAAGAATGATCTCATACAGCGAACTGCAATAGCGCGTTCCGAACGCCAAATTCATCTACCATCTTCCTGTTGTTCTCATTGAAAAACTGTGAACGATATCCCTTCAAAGATATGACTGCATTCCCAAAACTGCGCTATCACACAACCTGATCACCCACCAAATCTATAAAAAAACCATCTGTGTACAAGTGCCATCCCGGGAAATATAGTAAACAAAAAACCCCGGTCGGTACATCGGCCGGGGTTTGATATGCTTACAGCAGTTAATACTATCTGTACAAGGCAAACTCTGATAACTGAATTGCATCGTTACCAAATGCCCCACCAGGGAATCTTAAACGATACATGGTAACTGCTTGCTGATTCTGAACAGGTATAGGATAATACCATTTACGGAAATAACGACCAGGACTTGATGATGTGCCTTCGGCGGTGATACCAGCATCTCTGGCTTTAGAATAGAATCCAGCGCCGTTATTTTGGTAATCTAATTGTACCCAAGTTATACCATCGTTAGACCCGTCCAAATACCATTCCCTCGGGTCGCGAGAGTCTCCGGAATCGTTAGCATTTGCTATCATGTAAAGGTTGACTTTTACCGGAGCGTCGTAAATAATGGTAAACTCCCATTTGTTGATCGAAGTACCTCTACTATAAACACCAAACTTGGAACCCACGTTGTTATCAAGTAACTTGCTTGAACCCTCGCCGCTTGTAGCGCCGCTGGCGTGCTCGTAAAAAGTTTTATACTCTTTACGCTTAGGTGTGATATCTTCTGCGATACCCTCGGTTGTTACACCACGTGTAATAGTTGTAACCGAGCCCTTTGTAGTGGTAAGGGTGATAGTTATAGTATTAAAGGTACCGGCAAAATACTTTCTTGTCGGCGCACTTGTACCATCAGTATAAGTAAAAGTTTCACTTTTAGCACCAACCTGTGTGCCACCCGGTGGTGTGTAAGCTACGTCGTCAAACTTCCAAACCATTGTTTTTACAGGTGCGTTAACCTTAATGTCAAATTTAAGCGTCGCCTCGCTATTAACAAACGAAGTGCGGGTGCTGGTTACTTTTATGATCGAATCCGGAACAATGTTAAGATCCACAAGCTTCCTGGTAGTAGCATTAGTATTGCTGAATGCCTTAAGATCGACGGTGTATTTACCCGTCCTTAAATAAGTATGCGTTGGGTCTGTAACAGTTTTTAATGTATCATCACCAAAACGCCACTCTAACTTAGTGAAGTTAGTAGATTTGTTTTTGAACGTGAACGAAAAATAATCTGCAGGATCACGTGTGATATCGTAATCTGTTATCGGATTATTAACAACCGGATCCACATATGGGGTGTCGACCTGTTTCTTACAAGATACCGCAGTACCTAATAAGAACAGTAGAGCCATTGGTTTTAGTAGTCTTCTCATAACTAAGTTTATCAATTGGGGTTACTCTATAATGTTATTAGCTTTTACGTGTAAAGATGAATCCTCTAAAGTCAGGATCACCACCTGTAAAGGCCATCTTAATAATATGTCTTCCGGCAGGAAGATTAACCGTACTTAAATGTGGCTGTTGGTTGCCATGCGCACCAGTATTAAAATTTGCGCCGGTAGTTCCTGTAGTACCAGGATTTACTGTAATAAATGTCTGCACAAGCGGAATATTGTCAATAGATACGACATAACGTCCATTAGCGTTACTTGCACCCAATAGGGCATTCATCTCGTATCGACCAGCTTGCTCAATATTCACGCTGTAGGTAAGGTACTCACTACCACCGCCTGTCCAACCAACTACTGTACGAGGAGAATACTCACCCGGAACGTCAACGTAATCAGGAGCTCTCCAGCCACCGTCACCATCTTTAGTATTGTTGTCGCTATAAGCTACACCTTGTCCGCCAAAGTCATAATAAGCAGCGTAGATCGGATCAGATACTGCACCTATAGCGCCTTTGATCAGGAACGGAACGCCATAGTATGGCCTAAAGAAGTTATTATCGATAGTAACATAAATGGTACTTACCCTTGTAGTAGTTACCAAGAATTTGCTTGGGTTAGTTAATCTGAAAGCCAATGTTGGCATTTTAAGCGTAGGTGCACCCGAAGCCGGCTGCGTACCCAACAATGTACTGATCCTTAAGTTAAAGGTTAAGTAAGCGATATTGGAAGTTGAGTTAAAGTTCACTTTAACCAAATTACCGGTCAAACCGCTAACTCTTGAGTCAGGATACAATTGCGAATTAGCCAATAAACCTGAGTTAATGTACTTGGTAACACTATCCGGAGATGAAACCGCGTCAACGGTCATATCAGCAGCTTCGCCTTGCAATGCTACAGGGACGTTCACGGTGATGAACTCCGAACCTCTAACGTAGTTAGCAGTGCTTGCAGTAACATCAAACACCTTTGAGGCACCAACGAAGGCAACTTCGTGAATAGCAGCAGGATCAATGATCTCTCCGGTATTTATAGTAACCACGATCGAACCTTTTGCTGCAGCAATAGAATTGCCTTTATCAGGAGCGCTTGTTTTTACACCTAACGCCAATGTTTTACCAAAATTCTGCTCCAGGAATGAACGGCTTACAAGTACGTTAAACGTATGGCTTGTTACTCCTATCGGAACGTTAATTGTATTAGGAACAGTTACGTTATTAACTGATAATGGAACTGTGGTAGGAGGCAATACACCATCAGCGATCATCTTATTGACAGTATCGACAAAAGCCGCTTTTAAAGTGAATGCCCTTGATGTTGAACCAGAGAACTTAAGCGTTACAGGGATAATAGCCTCTGAACCGTTAAGCGTGTAGCTACTACCTTTTTTTATTTCTAATTTGGGATCCATCGAGATGCTTACAGGAGGATAACCCTCTTTAGACATTACATCCGCAAGTTTCTCCTGCTTACATGATGAAGCAAGAAGCACAGCAGCTACCAAACCAACTTGCAAGCGAGTAAATATTTTTTTCATTTTAATTCTTGAGGTTTATATATACTATACGGGAGTAAATATGGGACGGTTTACTACGCCGCCCCATATTTAACATTTTAGTTAGCGATCCAAACTTTACCGGTCAGGCCCCAAGAAGCTTGACGAGCTAAGTTCAACCAGCTTAATATCTGTACCGGAATATCGGTATTTTTAGGCACTTGCAAGGCAAAGTTAACAGAAGGAGGAGAACACATCAGGTCATTAGAGAATGACTCCCATGTGTAACCACCGGCAAGGGTCATATCCATACCGCCGCCAAAGCCGCCGGTTACGTCCCTAAGCCTGTTACCTGAACCTTCATTACATGGCCAGTAACCTAATAATTGGCTGTAATAAGGGTGGCTGGCATCAATAGTTTGATCGCAAGCGAATTGTGTAACAACAGCATCAGGTAATGCAACGTTAAATATCTTCAATTCTTTGATCTCCACGTCGATCTTACCTAACGAGCCATTGATCTCGCCCGGGGTGTAACCCATACGTAAAGCAGATTTATTATCAAAATTAGGTAAGCCAGGCATTGCATACTCTACCCTTGAAGGGTTAGCGATGCTACCATTATAATTAGTAAATGCCATAACACCGTCTGTATACAAGCGCAGGTATTTTCTATTATCAGCTTTTACCTCTACAACAGCGGTAAGATCGTGCCAGGTATCGCCAGAAAACTCTAAACCGGCCGGCTCTTTACCATTGAACTCGATCTGAGTAGTGTTACCGCCATACAAGAATCTCCATCTATTCTGAAACAAGCAAAAATCCCAGCCTGCACCAGCCTCAGCCCTGTCACCCCATCCTGTAAAAGGAGTACCAGGTGTACCTTGTGCGCCGCGTTTTCCTAAGAAACCAGACCACTCGTAGAAATATTCGCCACGAGATACGTTACTTGGGTTACGGTGTTTTTTAACCTTTACAGATATAGTGAAACTACGTGTTGTGCCAAAGTTGAATATATCCGACTCATTGGCACCGTTAGTTGCACCCGGGATGGGCGCGGTGCTTGTTGTGGCTACAGCCTTTTGCGGATCGCCTAAAAAGCGTGGGGCTCTACCAGCGTAAATGTTACCCACAAATGGTTTAGCTACGAAAGTAGTTTTGAACGCCGGATTATAGATAATAGTGAACGTGTTGTTAGCCGCAACGCTAAATACGGTCTTATCGTCCTGATTTGCAGGCAATGTATAAGCACCACCTTTATTAGATGCAATTATCACCATCCAGTTCTCATTATCATACGTCGGTCTTTTTTTCAGAGCATCGAGTATCTCGCCAACCTGCGTATCAAATGTTGTGATAGCAGCGGCATAAGCAGGGAAAGAATTGTCGAAACCTGATGCAAGACCAGCCGTTTGAATACCTTTGAACTCACCTACAATGATGCTTGCAGTATCGGCCTTCAAGAAATCGACCATACGGGTCTTAACTTCTGCGTCAGTAGCAAAGCTTTCTGATACATCGGTACCACCGGTCAATTTATCCTTGAACGATGCCGAAGATGAAAATGCCGCGATACGCATTTGGTTTCTGATCGATTTGATACGTTCGAATATCGAAGGGAAATCGTTAAGCCTGTTTCCGGCAAAATCTTCGCTAAGTACGTTATGTTTATCCTTAGACACACCGGTGATCATATCTGCCCAGGTGGTGGCATTGGTACCGTTGCCGTCTGACAGGCCATTCCATGAATAGATAGCGTTAGGCAATAAAGATTTAATTACCGGGGTAGCTCCGTCCCTCACCGAAGTTCCACGGGCACCATCTGCGATAATATAAAGCACTTTAGGGACTTTGTATGAGATGGTCGGATTAGGTGGCGAGTTAGGGACAACCTTATCAAAGCCACGGTTACAGGCTGTTGATAAAGCTATTGCAAAAACACATACACCAAGTAATTTGGCTTTGAAATTTTTCATGTTCTCTTATAGTTTTAATTGGTTCGTTTATTGATAATACGAAGTATTTTAAAATACCGTTTACTCGATCGTAATTCTCACGATGTTATTTCTTGGTTTACTATCAAATAAAGAGAAACCACCCATTAACAATAAAGCACGTTTGTTATCTGCAGATCTTGTTTCGTAAATATCAGAGAGCGATCCTGTAAAGTTACCTGTGTTGTTATAACCTTCGGCAAGAGCGCCGGTAGCGTTCAAGAACATAAACCCGTTCCGTGCAACACCACCATAGGTACGGAAAAAGCCGCTTACAACAGCTAAGCCGTCATCCAATAACTTTACATGGTTTGCAAAACCGCCTTCAAATCCTTTAGCTGTAAAGCTTTCATCAACCGAACCATCATAGTTCAACAAAACTAAGCCCGGTGCAGGTTTACCATTAAAAGTATTAAAGATACCACAAACCAAATACTTATTACGAGCGGCGTTGTAGCTAACAAAAGATATGGTATTGTTTGCACCGGTACCGATATTAAACGTGTTATCTAAACCACCCTCTGCAGTTAACCTCGCTATACGATTTGCATCAACGTTATCAAACTTCACAAAATTTCCCCAGCAAACCAATTTACCATCAGTATGCATTAAAGAAACAAAGTTACCGTTAGGACCGATCAAGCTACGACCTGGTCTGCCGCGATAACCGGCAGCATTAGGGTCAAACCTCCAGGTTTTATCCAGCGTTCCGTCGATGTTGATACGGGCAAGCATCGTTACCTGGGTAGAGTCAATGATCGTACTATCTTTATAGTCGTACGTATTGGCTTTATAATCGCGGTTAACGTAGTAGTTAAAGTTACCTGTAACGATCATCTTATCGGCACCTACAGGGTAAATGCGGGTAACCAAACCGCCGGTAACACCACCGTTAAATGAAGGCACATATTTAGTAGCCAATTTGTAAGTGATCACCTGAGTGGTATCTATAACCCCCGAAGTATTGATCCTGGTGATACGGCTGATATTAGATTGCTGAGCATAACCACTGATAGCACCTGCAATGTAATAGTATGGACCTATACGGGTCATATCATACAATGCAGCATTAGCACCGCCGCCGCTCAGGAATGAACGATCCCATGCACCGTCTGCAGATACACGTGTAAGACGACGGATAGGCTTGATAATATTCTTATTATCATAATTGTTAAAGTCACCCAACAAGATCAGGTTCGTGCTTGAAGGTACCGCGTACGCTTTCAGCACCGGCCCATCTGTACCAATTGTGGTTGCAAAAGTAGGATCCAGGTTTACTTTACCTTGTACAGTAAACAAAGGACCGAATACCAACTGGCCACCTACAACAAATGAGGTGATACCTGTACTGGCCAAGGCCGGAACAGTTACCGTGATGTTGGTAGCAGTAGCATTCTTGATAACAGCTTCGACACCGTTAAACAAAAATTTCAGTTCCTTTTTCTCGTAATAAGGCATAAGTCCGGTAGCGGTAATAGTTACATCCGTTCCAGGCAAACCAGCCTCAGGAACAGCAATCTGCTGCTGGTCGCTCACAATGCCCAAAGGCGGTTTACCGCCCGCATATGGATTTGGGAACTCCGTCTGCTGCTTTTTACAGCTACTTGTTGCCAGCCCTGCAAGGACGATCATTAAAGCAGTATATTTAAATTTCATAACTTTTTGTTTATATATTGATCAACTTTTCCAATATCTTATCTTTCCGTCTGCTAATTATTTGGATAAAATAACATCCCTATCAAACTCATCACTCATCCCAAATTTATTAGATCCGAGTTCATCAAGTCTGACACCGCCAATACCATTTCCAATATATACGGCTAACACGTGCACCACACCATTAGATGGCTGAATATCTGAAGTGGCCACAGCTGCACTAAAATACCTGTTAGGGTTTGAAGGGTCAAATATCCTTGATATAGATAATTGACGGTAACCTGCATATCTTACACCGTTAGCATCATTGTAAACAACACCGATATTTGCCAGGTCACTGTTATACATGTAGTAATAACCGCCCGGATACAATTGTCTCAGATCAAAATCCAACTGAGGATAATCCTTCAGTAACGACTTGCCTTTAACAACATACTTTAGTAAATACCTTCTCCATAACTCCGGCGAAACATCAGCCAGAGTTTTGATAGTGTCTTTATTAGCGTTAAATAATAGTTGATTTAGTTTATTTCTCAGCGCAGGGATGGTTGAATTCACCTGCCCGATATCACGCCTGATCACCTCGTCGGTCGGTGCAAAAAAAGTGATCTCTTCTTTAGAGAAAACATCTTCTAAACCAGCCAGTTTAACGATCTGAGCGATGGTATCAAATTTAGGATTAGACTGTAGATACTGCAACACTGTACCATTGTAAACAGGGTTGGCCACACCACCATCTAAATAATATTTGTCCTTGGCGCACGATGTCGCCATGATCAGCACTACTGCGAAAACGAGTACTGGCGAAATATATTGTTTAATAGTATTTTTCATTGTTCGATTTTCTATTAATTAAAGACCAGTACCTCTCCAATAAGCGTTCAGAGTCATAAAAGGATTATTCTGCAAAGAGCTTTCACTTATAGGCCAAGTCCATGCACCGCGGCCAAATTTATCCGCAGTAAGCGGGTTGTCAGCATAGGTTTTGCTTAAGATCCTTTTAGTCCTAACCAAGTCCGGGTAACGGGCACCTTCACCCATCAATTCTTTTTGGCGCTCATAGAATATCGCTTCTTTGATGTTGTTGTCGGCACTGCTTGGATACTGAGTTGCATTAGCACGTGAACGTACAACATTCAATACGTCGGCGGCAATCGTCTCATTTCCCAACTCAGCTAATGCTTCGGCTCTCAATAAGATCGCGTCAGCATATCTGAAGATAAGGAAAGTGTTGTCCGGGTTACCGGTCAGGCTTGGGTTACTTGCATCAAGAAATGAGTTACCTGCAAATTTCTTTAACTGGAAGGTCTCCGCATTTTGATCAAATGGCGCATCGAACCAGATAGTTAACCTGTCATCTCTTCTGTCAGCATAGATCCTGTTCATGTAGTCAGCAGTCAATACGCAAGGGCTTGTGCGGTTATCATACTCAGGTAACTTGTAAGGGAAGTGAATAAAAGCCTCACCAAATGGTGCCAGGTTAAATACCTGAGCGAATGCATTACCTTGTTGTGAGTTATAGTTTACAGTGGTAAATAACTCGAACAAACTTTCTTCTGAACGACCTTTTGTTACAGTAGCCCACTCGGTCAATGGCAATAAACGGAACGCGTTACTTGTCATGAGCTCGAGACCCAAAGCATCAGTTTCCTGATAGTACTTGTTTTTATTGGCCGGATCAAAACCTGCGTTCCACATGTTCATGTTCATCATCAAACCGATGATAGCACCGCGACAAGCCCTAACACCTCTTAAAGATGGGTTGCTTACGCTCATTTCCATATCGTTTTTGCACGCCCTTAACTCGGCAAGGCAATTGTTGATCACAACAACCATATCGGTACGTGGCAGTGGGTCTTTTTGGAAAGCCGCAGTGTAGTATACTACATCGCCATAAAGCCTAACCATAAAGAAGTAGCAAAAGCAACGGATAAATTTAGCCTCGGCTATATAAGATGCAGTTTGAGTTGCATTTAATCCGGGCACACCCTCCTGCAGTTTGCTGATCAAAAGATTAGCTTGCTGAATTACTCTGTAGTATGCATTCCAGCTCTGCAATGACCCGAAGTTATTTGGGTTAGGAGAGTTGGTTACTGGGTCGGTACCGCCCATCGCGTCCAATAACCTACGATCGTTAACAGTGGTTAACGGGATAGATTGAAGGCCTTGAGTAACACCAGAGTTAGCGATCCGCCTGGTGTGACCACCTAAGGCTGCAACGTCCACACGTACCACACGGGCACCACTACCATTTTGGGCAGGGATAGCCTCGCCGCTACGGAACTCGCCCATAGCGCCTGCGGTATTAGTAGTAACATACTTGTCAAACAAAGAACCGTACATATCGGTGATATTGTTCTCAACGTCTTCTCTCGAAGCGTAGAAGTTGTTCCCGGTCAACTGGTTGATCGGGATGATATTCAGAAATTTCTTACAGCTGGTCTGCGACACACTTATCACTATCACCAGGCAAATAATTATCTTTTTCATGTCTTATATATATATGATCTGAATTAGAATGTAACGTTGAAACCCAAAGTATAACTACGAGGGATCGGATAACCGCTCGAGATATCTTTACCCACTTGGGTCACGTTCTCAGGGTTCGGGCCTGAATACGGTGAAAATATCGCTACGTTGTTACCAGATATGTATGTTCTAATGTTGCTCAATCCTAAACGTTTTACAAGGTTCTTATCAAAATTATAAGAAAGCGTTATTTGATTTATCTTAAAATAGCTACCACTCTCTTGCCATAAGGTCTGATCCTTCCTGAAGTTAGCCATGTAAGACTCGTGCGCATAGTTGTAAACGTTGGCATATTGTGCCGTCGCGTCGCCCGGGCCGTTCCAAACTCTCAGGTTTCCTGCAGGAGGTACGGCATTTGTGCCATAAGGGTTGCTTAACAATAACATTCTATCTGCTAAAGCGTTGTTCAAGATAGAACGCACCGCTGTGTAAGACGAATAAATATTAAGGTTGAACGGACCATATATCCAGGTGTTAGAGAAACCACCGGTAACCAATGGTTGGGTGTTACCACCTACTTGTCTGTCCCTTGCATCGATCACGTAGTCGCCGTTGGCATCAAGTAACTTAGCGTCACCACCCTGGTAAGATGATAAAATGTTGTTAGCACTTGCGTTACGTAACCTTAAACCGGTAACCGGATCTACAGGCACATCGGCGGTGGTAGAGTAAACACCATTGTTTTGGTATAAGTAGTTAGATAAAGCGTTACGTCCAACACGTTTAGCGATGAACTGACCTGCCAGGTTAGGGTTACCCGGGTCATCCAGCTCAATGAACTGGCCATTGAATTGGGCCGGCAACTTGGTCAATACGTCATAGTTCAATGCACCGTTCACTTGTACCGTCCATGTCAACTTGCCACTCTTGATCACACGGCTGGTGATCGATAACTCGTGACCGTAGTTAACAAACGCTGCATCGTTACTTTGATAGCTTCCAAATGCCAGTGTGTTATCCAAACCGGTCAGGAACAACTCGCTGGTGATGTTCTTGTAATAAGTGTCATACACCACCTCGATCAAACCATTCTTGATACCAAAGTCGACATCAAAGTTATACTGTACCTGGTTCTTTGGTTTCAATAAAGGGTTCGGGATCCTGCCGAAATCTATACCAACACGAGGCTGGTTGTTGTAGAAACCGGTTGGGACATAACGACCATAAATATCGACCAATAAACCTACAGGCTGAATGGTTTGACCACCAGTTAAACGTAAGTCGGCGTAATCTAACCATTTCCAGTTCTCGGCAAAAGCCTCCTTGTTAATGTTCCACTTTAAACCTAATGAAGGGTTACGTGTGAAAGGATTCTCCTGACCGCTTGACGAGTTACCGTCTATACGGTAAGTGAACTCGGCGATGTACTTCTTGTCATAGTCGTAAGTGAAAGCTGCCGCTACTGAAGCCGACTTTAAGTCGAAGAAGCTTTGCAATACACCACCACCACGCGAAAGGTTACCGTCATATCCAAGCGGACCTTCGAACTGGTCGTTAGGGGTACGCTCGATACGGGTAGAGCTTTGTTGTTGTTTACGTACGTAGATCTCGTCAAAAACGTTAAGGAAGAAGTTGTGTTTACTTAAAGATTTGATGTACGAGATGTTATTCCTATTGTAAAGTACAGATGTATATCCATAAAAATTGTATATCTGGGCAAACTGCGCGTTAGCTGCCGATGGTAAAAATCTATCTTGTGTTTCTGTTGTATAATCGTAACTACTTTGCGTCGACAAGTTTAAGTTAGGGATCAACTCGTAGTTAGCGTTTACGTTGGTAGCGATCATTTTCGGACCCGATGTTTCGCGAATATTCAGTGATGATAACACGTCGCTGGTTGCAAGTAAGAATGACGGACCAGGCAATAAAGTAGACCTGTTACCGCTGTCACCTACTATACGTTGTAACACACCAGTACCCGAACCTGACCTGTTCCTACCTAACGCTGTACGTACCTGACCAAAGAAACCTAATCTTGTAGTAGGTTTGTACTGCATGTTCATGTTCATACTGTAGTTATCGAAACCGGTATTTTCAACGATACCATTCTCACCCAGGTACTTCAAGTTAACTTTATAGTTAAAACGATCATCACCACCGTCAAGATTTAAGTTGTGGGTCATGTTAAACCTGGTGCTGTAGAAAATGTCCTGCCAGTTAGTTGAGTTGTTATAGAACGCGTTCAAACTGTCTGTAAGGAAGGGCGTATTGGTGATCCTATACCTATCGTCGCCCAAACCATATTGTTGGATCTGACCGATCTTGAAAGAACGCTCACTAACACCACCTAAGGTCTCGCGCAATTTCGGAACGTCGCGCAATACGTAGTTGGACGTATACAAGATACGAGGGATCTTTGACCTACCCCTTACTGTTGTAATCAAAATAACACCATAAGCACCACGCGAACCGTAAAGTGAAGTAGCCGAAGCGTCCTTCAAGATCTCCATACTGGCGATATCCTCTTGCGGGATCAACGACAGCGGGCTCACACCCGGGCCTTGTTGGTCAAAACCCTGGTCAGCTGCTTTATCAGCGTCCAATGGTACACCGTCAATTACATATAAAGGAGAGGTTGGCTGTAAGAATGTCGCATCACCGGTACCGGTGGTAGCGATCGTAGAAAGACCACGAATGTTTACCGAACCACGCTGACCGGGAGCACCCGTGTTGTTCTGGATGTTCAAACCTGCAACCTTACCTTGAAGCAATTGCTCAACGTTAGATACCGGGTTATCCTGAACCTCTTTAGCGGTGATGATGGTAGATGCACCGGCTGTTTGCTCACGTGTACGCCTAACATAACCACGCACCACCGTTTCTTTCATCTGCGTACCGGCCCCCTCTTTTAACTGAACGTCTATCGTTAGCTGACCAGGTTTAAGCGTGAACTCCTGCTCGGCATAACCAAGCGATTTGAACGATATTTTTTCCCCTTCGCCCATAGTAACGGTATACCTGCCATCTGGACCGGTAGCTGTAATTGGCTTACCGGCTACCGAAACGGTAGCACCCGGCAACGGAAATTTCGCAACGGCGTCTGTAACAGTACCTTTTACAGTCACCCTTTTAACTTGCGCCATCAAATTCGTGCATACGAGTATGCAGCTAAAAAATATTAATGGCCAAATAATTTGTTTTCTCATTATTTTAACTTTTAGCTTAAGGTTTATTAATCGTTATCAAACTTAGGGTTGACTGTTTTGAAATGGAATACTATCTCCCAGTTGCCCTTCTCAAAGATTTTAAAATCCTGAGACAGGGTGGCAGTCTCTCTTACGTTACCGAAACCGATACGTGAATAAGAGAACTCAACGTGTGCCCTATCGCCACCAGAGTAGTTTGTTGGGCCACCTGTAGTGTATTTAGTAGGTATCCTTGCCAATGGGATCGGATAAGCTACGTTATACTCTACGTATTCTGCAGTTTGAGTGTAACCTAACGCAGTACCGGCAGCGTTAAATCCATGCACTTGCTGGATCCATTTAGTTTGATTGAATTTGCCTGGGTTGATCGGCAACGAGTCCCTGTTCAGGAACTTGAACCTTAGCGTATGACCGTTCGGATCTGGATCAAACTTTCTGATATATACATAAACTAAGCCTTTAGCAGCATTACGCGGATCATCCATTGGCTGGTTGGTGCTCTCGCCTTTAAAGCCAGTCAAACCACTTGGATAGTTAAATATCCTGGTACGGCCGCCCGGAGTTGTGGTATTAGGTTTACCGGTGATCTGGTTGTAATCATCAGCCGGCTCATACGGAACATCGATCCTTGGCTCAATGGTCAAGTTCTGGATAACCCTGGTACCACCGCTGTTAGATATCTTAACATCGATATACCTAACGTTCTGAGGATAAGAGATAGAGTCTTTAGGCCTTATGATATCCCTGGTAGCTGTGTACCAGAAAATAAGATCGCCGGATGGTCTTAATTCCAACATCGGGTGGTTCTCTAACTTACGTTTAGCTTCTATCTCAGCCAAACTTGTCTCTAAGCCGGTATATTCTGACTGCCAAACCAAAGTTGGTTTAACCGCCAGCATATCACTTGCATTTCTACCATCGCCAAAACGAGGGTTACGTATCTCAAACTTCATCGGCATAGAAGAGCCGTTAGGTTGAAAGATATTGGTATATAAGTTGGTACGACCCAATATTGGATCAAACGTCTTACGAGTGTAATCAGCTTGTGTACTCAGGTACTCTTTCTCGTCGGTCAGGTTGTATAATTTCCTGCAACCTGAGGCAACAAAGACCGTCGCCATCAGTACCAGAGCACCATATTTTATCTTGTTTTGCATAACATTTATAATGTTTAAAATTCCTGATCAGTTATTATTCTGTCCTGTAGTTCATGGTCCACTCAGATATCTGGAACAGCGTACCGTTACCAGCGCCACCTAATTGTAAGATAATGATCCTATAACCGGCATAAGCTCTGGTATTGGTAAAATCAAAGATCTTTTGCTGATAGTTAGTGGTCCATTCCTGATCCTGACGAGTATCTAAAACTACCCAAGCAGCAGTTTTTGCATTAGCCGGGTTAGCATCTAAGGTGCCTTCTAAACGGAATGCTTTAGGGTCACGCTCACGATACAGTTTAGAGTCGTTAGCGGTGGTCATGGTGTATGAGTTAACTATACGGGGATCTGATACAAGTAATTTTGTTACCTCGTCAACTTTACGTGGATACCAGTACATCTGTGTTTGGTTACTGTTAACATTAAAGTTACAGATGAACTTGGTCAACACAGAATTGTCGCGGGCCTTAGCAAAGGTCTCACCTGATGATACACGACCGTCAAACTCGTTAGTATCATTCCACAACGGGAAGAAGTTATCGGTAACAACATTGAAGATACTCGGCGGAGGGGGGATCAAAGTTAACCTTGAAATGAACTCCTGGAAACCGAACACGTGATCCGGACGAAGTAGATGCACGATACCATTTTTTGTACCGATGTTAACCGAAGTGGTAGTAGCTTTCTCCCAACGTTGTACGAATAAACTGCGTTTAGTATTAGAGAACTGGATGATCTCTACACCACCACCTTGAAAACCTTCAGCATCAGCAAAGATACGTAGGCCATGCATTGGGTAATTACCACGCACACTGCGGATAGTTTGACCATCGCCTATCGCAAAGTCAGTAGAAACATATTTGTTTTTGATGATATAGCGAGATATCATAGTATCCAGATGCGCACTATCGCGGATAGCTTTGTTACGGGCAACACCTGCGGGGTAGCCGGCACGGCCGTTAGCGATATCTTTTAAATACACCGCTCCTTTACCTTGAGCACGTCGCGCAGAGTTTAAGTTTGCGATAGCTAACTGAAAACTTGCGTTTGACGGTGCAAATAACGTAACGGTACTATCGGTCAATGTTTTTTGCAAACCGAATCTATCGATCAGAAATAACAAAGAGTCATAAACACCAGGTTTACTTTTCAGATAGTTGTAAGTATCTGCATTGGTGTTTGTAACAACTAAAGGAATGTTATGAAACCCGCTCTCCTTTTTACATCCCACCGCTAATATTGCAGCAAACAGTATAGCTACTATGTATTTGCTGAATAAAATTGTTCTTTTCATTTTCTTTATGCTTTAATTACTTCCAATATGAATTCTGAGTTAATAATGGGTTCTGTGTGATAAGATCACGAGAAATTGGCCAATATATACCACCGGTATTGATCAGCTGCATAAACTGAGGATTGTTTTGCTTGATCTTTTCGTACCTAACGCGATCATAAAAACGGTGGCCTTCGCCCATGAACTCCTTTTGGCGTTCTTTAAAAATGGCTTCGATAACCGGTCCGTGCCTTGCAACGTTGTAAGCTACGAAGTCAGTAGAGCTTTGGTTGGTCAAGCCCATCTGGTCAACATTGTATCTTCTTTGTCTGATGGTGTTCAGATCGCTGATAGCCGAGTTGGTCTCGCCTAATACCGCATAAGCTTCGGCACGCAATAATGTAACCTCCTCTAAACGGGTAAGTAATATAGCGCTCGAAAACAAACGGAAGCTTGGGTCATTCTCCGCATTCAGGATAGCCTTTACTTTACTGAAGATAGGGTACCTGTTAAGGAAACCGGCAAAATAAACGTTATCGGCGTGTACTGCACCGGTAGTATCGATGTTAAAACGGCCATCATTAGTTTCTTTAAAGATCGATAAGATCGAATCTTTAGGAACATAGATATCCGGTATATTTTTGTTCACTGTTGGTGACGCAAGTGTTAACGACTCCAGGTTACCTGCAAAAGATGCATCCTGATTGTTGTAAACAAAACCGAAGCCGAATAATTGGTTATCGTTAGCACCGTTAGAGTTGGTAAAGAACAACCCATCACGGTTAGTTAAAACCGGGGTAGATACATAGCTTAAGCCACCTCTGTTCATGTCAGTGATAACGATCCTTGAATATCTGATAACATCAGCGTATTTGCCCTGCCACGCAGCAACCTCAGCAAGCATAGCGTAAGCAGATAATTTACGTACTAACGCACCACTCCATCTTTGGCGGCTTTGAGCGTAGTAATCACCAGGCTGCTGGATATCACCTGCACTATATAAATAAGGTAATACCAAAGCCGCGGTTTCCATCTCTACCTGAGCAAATTCAAGGATCGCATTTTGGTTAGAACGCGGCCTGTTCTCGAAAGAACCATCGCGAGATGATGTGATAAAAGGAACGTCGCCCCAGATCCTAACCATGTAGAAATAAGCAAAGGCCCTTAAAAAGCGAACCTGCGCAATATCCACGTTCATGTTATTCTCTGTATAACGCGCGTCCTTGGCTTTAACTTCTTTAACACGCTCTAAAAAGATGTTAGCCGCGTTAACTACAGCATAAAATCTTCTCCAGTTAGAAAGTTGGTTGATAACAGGGTACGCGGCATTAAGATCATTCCTAACGATCGCCTTAAGATCCTGGCGGATAGGGCTTTCAAAACTTCCCATCCTAACGTCACCATAGATCCAGTGACCGTTGTTATCGGCAAGCGCGGCCCTTGTTAAGCCATATACGCCCATGATGCCGGCCCTCGCGTCCTCTAACGTATTCCAATAGTTAGTCTCGTTCACTACCCTTGTCGAGCTGATCTCCAGCGCTTTTTTACAGCTACCGGCCAGCACAACAACAAAGCAAAGACTCAGTAAAATTATTTTTTTCATTTCTTCTATTTTAAACGGTATCCGATGTGTTGTCTACTATCGTGAATTAGAAATCAGCTTTAATACCTAACATAAATACCCTTGGTATCTGCATGCCATAGCCATTGTCATAACCGGTGTAGTTTACCAACTCCGGATCCGGGCCGCTATACTTGGTCAATGTGAAAACGTTGTTCACACTTCCGTATACGTAGAATTTTTGCAGGTTCGGAGATTTCTTTTTCATGATAGCGGTAAGATCATAACCCAATTGTAAAGTACGCAGCTTAACAAATGAAGCGTTCTCCATAAAAAGGTCTTGATTAACCTGATAAGGAACTACAGAACTTGCTGGGTTGTACAGTGGGTATTTAGAATAATCGCCACGTTTTTCCCAATAGAATACCTCTCTTACAGAAGTGATATCATTTAAACCTTCGCGGTTAATGAAATCGAACCTGTTAGCCATTTGCTGGTTCATCACCTGGCGGCCAAGGTTGTAATAGAAGTCTACACCAAGATTCCAGTTCTTGTAAGTAAAGTTGTTGTTCCAACCGCCTGATACTTTTGGTAAAGCATTGCCTTTAAGCGTCTTGTCAGCATCAGTGATCTGATTGTCGCCGTTAAGGTCTCTCCAGCGCGGATCACCTGATTTTAAGGTGATACCATTATAGGTCATTTTTCTGCCTGTACCATCAGCTGGTACTTGAGCATCTGTAGTGTAGATACCATCGTTAGTTAATAACCAGTAACTGTCTACAGATTGACCAACTTTTAACAGCTTATCGCCAATAACGATCTGGTTCAATCCACCAGGTAAAGCGGTAAGTTGATTTTTGTTAAAGTTAGCATTCAATGAAGATGTCCAACCGAACAGGTTTTTGTCAGCAGCTAAAATGTTCGCGCTAACACCCAGGTCTATACCTGTGTTGCGGATAGCCATACCATTTTTGATCACACCGGTATAACCATACTCAGCAGCCGAAGGAACACTCAGCAACATGTTCTTATCATGTCTGTAATATGCATCGACGCTGGCATTTAAACGACCGTTAAGGAAACCTAAGTCGAAACCAAGGTTAGCCTGATCTGTGTAAGCCCATTTAAGATCGTAACCTGTAGAACCAGCGGTGTACGGACGGGTCAATACAGCTAAACCGTTATAACCAGGAGTGATAAGGTTACCGGTGAAGCCGATGTAAGCAGTATATTGAGGACCTTGAGAGTAGTTATCAAAATTCTCGAACCTGCCCATACGGCCGGCGCTACCACGCAAGTTAAACTCGGTGATACCTTTCTCGTCTTGTAAAAACTCTTTTTTAAGGTCCCAGCTTGCCGATACTACCGGAGAGTAGAACCAACGGCTTGTAGGTTGTTGGGTAGATGATGCATCAGCCCTTAACAATAATGATAAGTTGATCTTAGTTTTGTAAGAGTAATCGGCCTTACCATAAACAGAGAACTGATTGTTACGGGTCTTATCCAAAAATTTATAAACCAATTGCTGTCTGAAAACGGTCGGCGTAAGGTCGTTGTTCAGCAAGTTCAGTTTAATAAAGTCGTTACTACCTTTATATGCGTAAGCATAAGTGTACTGGTAGAAATCGTATTGCATTGTTTGGCCCAATGCAAAGTTGAAACTGTTGTCGCTATTCAGGTCATAATCGTAAGTAGCAACGTTATCGATAGTAGCTCTTTGATTGAAACCAAAATAGTTCGACGCGTAGTTGTTAGTTTGCAATAAAGTACGCGGATAGAAAATATCGCGGTAACCTTCATTGTAATCAACGGCAAAAGTGCTCACGAATTTGAATTTACCAAATTCGGCAGCAAACTTAGCGTAACCATTGTATAGGTTGCTCTTGTTGTTATCAAAACCTCTGTCGAATTGGTCAAGATACTCTGAATACTTGGTGATGTTTGGCGTTAACGGGTTGCTCAGATCTGGGATGTAGTTAACTTGTGCTAACCTATCGCGAACATTCCTGTTACGATCGCGCAGTAACTGGTTAGCATTAACCATTGCGCTGAAAGTGAACCAGGTAAGCGGTTTCATGTTGATCACGAAACGTGCGCTGTAACGATCTAATTTAGTATCGTCGCCTACGCCGGCGCTACGGGTGTTACCTAACGAGAAACGGAAGTTGGCACGCTCGTTACCACCATCGATACTTGCATTTACACTGTACTGCAATTTGCTGCCGTAGTATCTGTCGCTCCAGTTGGCCGGGCCGTAGAACGCGTTATTCAACGAGTCGCTCAAAAACACCGGATAAACGTCGTCGTTAGAGAACGAACCGTTGGAAGTGTATTTGTTATAAAATTGTTTCCTGAAATCGTTTTCGAACCTACCGTTGATAGTGGTTACTGATTGCGGTGCTGCAAGGCTGGTGTAACCATCAAAAGTAACACGGCGTTTGTTACCCGGATCGTTAGTGATCAACACGATAGCGCCGTTGGCCGCTTTAGGGCCGTAGATAGCGGTAGCGTTCAATCCGCTCAATACTTGTACCGATTGGATGTTAGCCATATCAAAGGCTGCATAAACGTTGGTTGCAGGACCGATACGGTTAAATTTGTATTGCTGGATGTCCTCAGCAAAAGGATGCTCTGACACCAATGGCACACCGTCCAAAACCACTAAAGGCTGCGTGGCGAATACCTCGCGGCTTGAAAGCAATGGTTGTGAAGTACCATGGATGAACATGTTTTGAACTGTGCCCGGTTCGCCTGTTGACTCTTGCGAAAACAAACCTGCAGCCTGTCCTTTTAAATACTGCTGCAAAGAGATCGCCGGGAAAGTTGATAGTTTTACCGGATCTACGCTACTGTTTTTAGACTCGAGCCTTTTAGCAATAGCTTTTTTAACGGGCGACATACGCACGATCGATGTATCTATTGTGACCTTGGCGGTGTCCTTTGCAGAAGAGGTATTTGCTAAAGCCCCTTGTTGTTGGAATGCACCGGCAAACACAGTAGTGTTACCGAAGGAGTACGTTGCTGAACATAGCACACCCAGGAAAGTTATAGTTGCAATAATGCGCATAACAGATAATTAAATATTAACTGATTAAAAAACTGGTTATTAAATGTTGCTGTACTGGAATATTTGAGTAGATAGTTAACAGCGCTACTCAAAAAAAATTGAGCACGACATCGCACAATAACTCAAAAAACACAGATAAAATACTTCCGGTAGTTAACCGCGTAGATCATCTGCAAAAAAATGACCACTAACCTCTGTTAGCAGATCAATCGCCTGAAAATAGTAGCAAATAGTGTGGTGAGGGTATCTCACATGGATCTTTCGTAAAGGTTCGATTCATAATATAGTTTATAAAGTTTAATAGAAAATTAGTTTATATATTCTTTTAAATTGGTTTGTTGCAAAGATCGGTTCGGTATTATATTGGTTCATTTTAAACAGGCAGACCTTGTAAATCCTCTGTTCATGTTTACAATGTTACAAAATTACTTTCGAAATACAAAACAATATTTATTTTAAATTTGTTACAATGCGTCTTGGTTAATAGGCTTTTAAAGCGTTTAAAACGCATTTTTTAAAAGGTTGATCGTTTTAGCAAAACGAAACCGTTGGTTGCATTTACTCATTAGTTAATAAATCCAACTTTTCGCATTCCCTATTTCCAAATTAGCGTCAAAAAAAAAATAAAAAAGTTAATTAAACCTTTTTTTTCCACGATCGGTCTATAGTGTGCATAACGTGGTGGATGGTTAATATTTGCCCGGGCATTTGTTAGTACGAGTAAGTTTTTGCCGTCCCCTATTTCAACTATCGATAATTTTAATTTCCTTTATAGCTGTGATCTAAAACCTATCACTTATTTAAACCTATCCTGTTATAACCTATGAAAAAAAGAAGATCCCTTACGACCAAGATCGCCTCTTTGGTTGCTGTTGTTGCCCTATTGGCATTTGCCCCGATCAAAGAAGACCCTATAGATAAGATAGTTAATGCCCTCCAAAAATGGATGGATGCCCGCCCGCAAGAGAAAGTTTACCTGCATATGGATAAACCATATTATGCACTCGGTGATACCATTTGGTTCAAAGGCTATGTCATGATAGGCGCGCACCACCAGTTGTCGGCCTATAGCGGCGCCGTGCATGTAGACCTGATCAACGATCGCGACTCGATCATCAACTCACTTAAACTACCGGTGACCACGGGCATGGTAATGGGCAACTTCATTTTAGAGGATGACCTGACCGAAGGCAATTACCGTATACGCGCTTACACACAATGGATGCGCAACGTGGGCGACGATTATTTTTTCGACCGTACATTTACTGTCGGCGCTACTTATACTGGCAATATTATAGGTACATCTAATTTTAAATATCAGGGAAGTGGTAACAAGCAGTCGTTGCTGGCTACGCTTAATTATACCGACGACCAGGGTAAACCACTGGCCAATAAAGACGTTAAATATCAGATCGTTATTAATAAAGGTGTAGTGAACACCAAAACGGCCAAGACCGATGCCGACGGCAACATTCAGATAGCGATTGATAACGATGGTAAAGCCAACCAGACAGGATCCTACATACGTACATATCTGGAGGGTGCCGAAAAGAAGGTCGTTGTACGTAATTTTCCGATCAAAGCTAACCAGGCACAAACAGATATCCAATTCTTTCCGGAAAGTGGTTCTCTTGTCAACGGCATACAGTCGCGCGTGGGCATCAAGGCTGTTGGTATAGACGGGCTTGGTCTTAAAGTGACCGGCAAAGTTTACGACCAAAATAATGCCGAAGTTGCGGCGACAACCACGCAGCATGCCGGTATGGGCAGCTTTTCGCTTAAACCCGAGGACGGTAAGACCTACACTGCTAAAATGACCCTTCCCGACGGTAGCGAACAGAGCGTTGCTTTACCAAAAGCTAATAACGACGGTCTGGTTTTGAGTGTTTTCCAATCTGGTAAGGATAGCCTGCTGCTGCGGGTAAGCGCGTCGGCCGGGCAGTTGCAGCGTACCCCAAGCATTGGCTTTATAGCGCAAAGCGGCGGCGAGACCGTTTTTGCAGGTCCTGTTAAGTTAGAGCCGGGCCATACCGCTATTTGGCTCGACCGTAAGGCTTTTCCATCGGGCATTGCTCAATTTACATTGTTCAGCGATGCAGGCGAACCTCTGGCCGAGCGTATCGCGTTCATCCGCGCTGCCGATCAAATGCAATTAGCCCTTAAAACAGCCCGTACCAGCTACAAGGGTAAAGAGCGGGTAGATATCGCCATGGATGCTAAAGATAGCAAGGCCAAGCCGGTGATAGGCAACTTCTCGATAGCGGTGATAGATGAAAGCAAAGTACCAATAGATGAGACCGCCGAAAGTACTATTTACAGTAATGTATTGCTAACATCAGACCTTAAAGGTTATATAGAACGCCCTAATTATTACTTTGTTAATGTGAACGACGAGGTTAACACCGCGCTGGATAACCTGATGCTGACCCAAGGTTACCGTCGTTTCCTTTGGAAAGAAGTAACAGCCGCTACCCCGCCTGAATTATTGTTCGAGCCGGAGGCCATTGGCACCAAAATTAGTGGTACCGTTTATGATCTTAGGAAACGGATATTACCGCATGCTAAAATGAGCTTATTATCCATTGGCGCCAACGTGGCTAACACTACCACCGCCGATGAGAAAGGCCGCTTTAAGTTTGACGGCATATTTATGACCGACAGTTTAAAATTTGCGGTACAGGCCCGTACAGATAAAAATACCGACAAAACCATTTTGGTGCTGGACACTGTACCTAAAATGAAACTAGCTAAGAATAAGAACTTTGCCGACCTGAATACCAACATTGCCGGCACCATGAAAGTGTACATTGCCAACGGTAAACGCCAGGACGAGATATACGAAAAAGCAGGTCAGTTTGATAAGGTGCAACGCCTGCGCGAGGTGAGGATACAGACCAAGCGTACAAATGCCGCCAAAGACCCTAAAATAGCTACACAAGGCATGTACCGCATTCCGGCAGGTTCGGCCGATCAGACCATGACGTTGGAGAACCCTGAAAGCTGCCCTACCTTGGCCATGTGCTTGATGCGCCGCATGCCACCGGGTACACGTATGGATAAAGTGAATGGCATGTCGAGCATTGTGGACCTGAGGGGTAACCTGATCACCCTATTCATGAACGGCCGTAAAATAGATAATCCTGAAGAAGCTGCCGAGATATTGGACGGCGCTGTGGAACCTACCGATGTGGCCCGTTTAGACATTGTGCGCACCAACCAGGCCATGCTCAACATGCTTAGTTTAGGTAGGGATGGTGCTGCGATATTGATATACACTAAAACGCCTTACTCACGCACTGTTTACGACCCAAGTGTGGTGAATATCAAGCCGAAAGGATTTAACAAAGTACGCGATTTTTACTCGCCTAAATACGGCCCGGGCGCCAACCTGAAATTCCCGGATCTGCGTACTACAGTTTACTGGAACCCGTATGTAAAAACCACCGCCGATGGTAAAGCGATATTCAGCTTTTTTAACGCCGACGGACCGGGCAAATACCGCGTGATCGTTGAGGGCATTAATGCTGATGGTGAGCTTGGTCGCCAGGTTTACACCTACACCGTAGAGGCCAGCAACATGACCGGTTCGGTATCGCCAAAACAGCCCATAATTGGCACAAATAAAACCATGGTGGCTGCAATATTTAACCCGGCGCAGAACAACAGGCAATTGGGCAGATCATATATGATCAAATAAGATCAGTTTTACCTAACCTGTGAATCGTCCTGATATAAGTTGACAGATTTTACGATAGTCCCAGTTACAAGAGTAGCTGGGATTTTTGTTTATAAACACTTTGCGGTGTTTTCATTTTCAAAGATAAGTGCGGCCTGTAATTATTGT
>NZ_JADFFL010000015.1 GCF_015222005.1 Mucilaginibacter myungsuensis
TTTACTATAATTGGGAGAGGCCACATCAAGGTATCAATGGTAAAAAACCTATCGACATGGCAGCCCTAAACAACAAATAAACACACCTGATTCTATTGCTGAATTACCTAACCCTTACAGCAATGACGTAGTTGTTTGATGCGCTGGCCGTTCAACCTAAACCAGATCGGAATGGAAAACCCGCAGCGTGCGGTTGGCTTGTGCGCTGGAAGGGGGAGGCTTTGTAATGGAGAGCGGGGCTACCGGTGGCGATGAAATACTGAGCGTTCATTTTCAAAGACAAATCTTCATACTTTCTTCATGCGATTGCCTCACTTTTACACGTGATTAGGTTTTGGTAATAGTATGTTTGTGCAAAGACATACTGTGAGTCCCCCGCCGCCCGGCGGGGGATATTTTTTGCCCTATATTTATAAATTTCCTTTTGTTTTGTCGAATTACGTTTTTATAGATTTTTGCTTCAAGGCATCAATATTTTCAATATTTGAAATAATTATTTTACAATTGATGATTTTTTTAGAAAAAAATAGTGGAATTGATAAAAACTTTATAATTTAGTCGGAAATATTTGAATTCGCAGTTCAAATAGTCAAACTAACTTATAAAACAAGAGAAAATACGTTAACAACATGGCAAAATTAGAGTACATCTGGCTTGATGGCTACAAACCGACCCAAAGCCTGCGTAGCAAAACAAAAATTGAGAAAGATTTCAGTGGTAAATTAGAAGATTGTCCAAATTGGAGCTTCGATGGTTCATCTACTGAGCAGGCACCAGGTGGTTCATCTGATTGTATCCTGAAACCGGTATTTATTTGCCCTGATCCGCAACGTAAAGACGGCTTTTTAGTAATGTGCGAAGTATTGGATTCGACCGGTGCTGCACACGAGTCTAACGGTCGTGCTTTGATCATGGACGACGATAACGATTTTTGGTTCGGTTTTGAGCAAGAGTATTTCTTGTGGGATCCTAAAACCAACAAACCGCTTGGTTTCCCTGAAGGTGGTTACCCAGGTCCGCAAGGCCCTTACTACTGTTCAGTAGGCGCTAACAACGCATTCGGTCGCGATATCGTTGAAGAGCACTTAGACGTTTGTTTAGAGGCTGGTTTGAACGTAGAAGGTATCAACGCAGAGGTTGCTGCAGGTCAGTGGGAATTCCAGATCTTCTCTAAAGGCGCTAAAGACGCTGGTGACCAAATTTGGGTTGCGCGTTATTTATTAGAGCGTATCGGCGAAAGCTATGGTGTAGCTATCAACTGGCATTGCAAACCATTGGGTCAATTAGACTGGAATGGTTCGGGCATGCACGCTAACTTCTCTAACACTACATTACGTACTGCTGCAAGCGAGGCTACTTTTAAAGCAATTTGCGAGTCTTTCCGTCCTGCTGTTGCTGAGTGTATCGCTGTTTACGGTGCTGATAACGATCAGCGTTTAACAGGTAAGCACGAAACTGCTGCTATCACTGATTACAGCTACGGTGTATCTGACCGTGGTGCTTCTATCCGTATCCCATTGTATTCTGTACAAAAAGGCTGGAGCGGTTACTTAGAAGATCGTCGCCCTAACTCGGCTGCAGATCCATACAAAGTTGCTGCTGTGATCATCAAAACTGTAAAATCAGCTAAATTATAATAGCTTACAGATATTAATTGTGAATGCCTCTCTGGAAAATCAGAGGGGCATTTTTTATTGGTAGCGACCGGATGGAATGAGTTGGCTATCGTCGACAGGGAAATTGTAGATGTAGGCCCAGCAATCGATCATTTCGTTTCCTGTTTCGACGGGGACGATCTGACGGATGTAAAGGTTGGGCTGTTCTTCGGTTTCGCCGTAACCTTCGTACTCATCTAATTGGGTTAAGATGCTGAGGTCGGTCAGTTCGACGATATCGCCATAAACTTTCCGGTCTAAGGCCGGGATGTATAGCGCTCCGGGATATTCGCCCAGATCATATAGTAAACCATTAAAGCTTCCGGGTGAGATATACTTGCTATTATTTTTTAACAAAGCACCGTAATGGTTGTCTGCATTCAACAAAGTGCCGTAAATAAACAGATATTTGCTATTATTGATCATTTAGAACTTTTGTAGACTTTATTAACCACAAAGGTCACAAAGAATAGGAAATCACAAAGAACACAAAGGCTTTTATTAGTCTGATAGGTCTTTGTGCCCTTTGTGAAAAAACTTTGTGTCCTTTGTGGTTAGGTCGTGAACACTGTACGATATATACCACCATCATGGATAAGCAACAAATAACCGCCTACCTGCACGATAAGAACATCACTAAGATCAAATTCGCGTTCGCCGATATCGACGGCGTATTGCGTGGCAAACTGATCCATCGTGATAAATTTTTAGATGGCTTGCAGGATGGTTATGGCTTTTGCGATGTGATCTTTGGTTGGGACAGCGCCGATCAGGTTTATGATAACGTTTCGGTTACTGGTTGGGCTTCGGGTTATCCGGATAAGTTTTGCCGTATAGATCTGAACACCTTGCGCCATATCCCATGGCAAAATGATCAGCCTTTCTTTTTGGCCGATTTTACCCAGACCGACGGCAGCAGCGTAGCGGCTTGTCCGCGTAGTTTGCTAAAGCGTATTGTTGCCGAATGTGAAAGCATGGGCTACCATCCTGAGTTTGCTCAGGAATTTGAGTGGTTCAATTTTAGTGAGACGCCAAAAAGCCTGGAAGAAAAAGAGTTTACCAAATTGGAACCGTTGACACCGGGGATGTTCGGCTACTCGATATTACGTACATCACAAAACAGCGACTTTTATTACGACCTCTTTAACCTGCTAACGGATTTTAATATCCCGATAGAAGGCCTGCATACCGAGACGGGTCCGGGTGTTTATGAGGCGGCTATCATTCATGACCATGCCTTAACGGCTGCCGATAAAGCCACTTTATTTAAGACTTCCGTAAAAGAGATCGCATCTAAACACGGCATCACTGCCACCTTTATGGCCAAATGGAACGCCGAATTACCGGGCTGCAGTGGCCATGTGCATCAAAGCTTATGGGAGCCGGCCAAGACCGAGAACTTATTTTACAGCGCGACGGACGTTAATAAAATGAGCGAGCTGCACAAGCATTACCTTGCCGGGCAAATGCATTGCCTGCCGCATTTACTGCCGATGTACGCACCAACGATCAATAGCTATAAACGCCTTGTAGAAGGCGCTTGGGCACCCACCACTATCACTTGGGCGGTAGAAAACCGTACGGCGGCGTTCCGTGTGATCAACGATAGCATCAACCACACCCGTTTAGAGACCCGTATCCCGGGATCTGACAGTAACCCATACTTAGCCATTGCTGCGGCTTTGGCCTCGGGCTTATACGGCATTAAAAATAAACTGGAACTGACCGTGCCTGCCACAGTAGGCAATGGCTACGCAAATAAAACCAACGGCGTATTAGCCACCAATTTAGAACAAGCTGCCTTGGATATGCAGCGGTCGGATATTGCTAAGGAATTATTTGGTGATGATTTTGTGCAGCATTTTACCAATACCCGCCTGTGGGAATGGCGTCAGTTTATTAAGCAAGTTACGGATTGGGAGTTGAAGCGGTATTTTGAGGTGATCTAAAAAGCAACGTCATCGCGAGGAGCTTCTATCAGCGACGTGACGATCTCCGATGAGTAGAGCGGCTCTGCAAGTCCGACTTTCCACATAGGGGATTGCCACGCTGCGCTCGCAATGACGTGATGATGAAAGAGAGGTTTGGCTCTACCTATCCACCTCCCCCAAGACAAAATCAATAGACCCCACAATAGCGATCAGATCTGCTATCATTACATTTTTAGACATTGCCGGGAGCACCGACAGGTTACTAAAACTTGGCCCGCGGGATTTTACGCGGAAAGGGATCTCGGTATCGAAGAAACGGTCGTTGCCGTTCTTGTCTTTTTCTTTACGTTGCAGATGGATAAAGTAGAAACCTAACTCGCCTTTGGGCGCTTCGCAACGTACGTAATAGTCCTGCGGTTTAGGGCTTAGTTTGCGTGGCAGTTTAGCACGCGGATCAAATTCGGGTGTGCGTTTTAATTCCTTCTGCAGGCGATCAAGACATTGCTCAATGATCTTTAACGATTCCTGTATCTCGTCGACACGCACTTTATAACGATCCCAACAGTCGCCTACTTTGCCCATCAGACCAGTGCCGATGGGAATATCAAATTCTAATTCGGGATAAACAGAATAACCATCTATACGGCGCAGGTCGTACTTTAAGCCGGAGCCACGCAACATTGGTCCGCTGCAACCGTAATTTATAGCCACATCAAGCGGTAATACGCCTACGTTAGCAGTACGGTTAATGAATACCTGATTATCCGTCAGCAGGCCGTTAAGCTCCACCATTTTGGGTTTAAAGTATTCGACGAACTCGCGGGCGCGTTCCTCAAAACCTACCGGCAGGTCATAAAACAAGCCTCCCACCCAAATATAATTGTACAACATCCGCGAGCCTGAAGCCCACTCCAGCATCCCCATGATATGTTCGCGATCACGGAAACACCAAAGGAAAGGGGTGAACGCACCGATATCGATACCATAGGTACCAATAGCGATCAGGTGCGATGCAATGCGGTTCAGCTCGCAGACCAGCACGCGGATATATTCTACCCGCTTTGGGATCTCTTTATCGATGCCCAGCATACGTTCTACGCCCATTACCCATGCATGGCTGTTGTTCATGCTTGCAAGGTAGTCCATACGATCGGTAAAGGGAATGGTCTGCTGATAAGTCAGCGACTCGGCATGCTTCTCAAAGCAGCGATGCAGGTAGCCGATATGCGGGATGACCTCTTTAACGATCTCGCCATCGGTGATCAGCTCCAAGCGTAACACACCATGGGTAGACGGGTGTTGCGGACCCATGTTCAGCACCATGTCTTCGGTAGCGGCGTTGGCTATCTTTTGCTGATAGCGCTTGAGAGCCTGATCGTATATAGAGGTAGTCGTGTTCACGTTGTGACGGTAAAAGTAACGAGTTTCAACCACAAAGGGCACAAAGAATTGTCACAAAGAATGATCTGAGCTATTCGATCTTACCGATCTTTGCACGTTCGGATGCCGAATTTATAAATGCGGTATATGTCTTTTCAGCCTGTATTAATCTTAAAAACATTTTACCGAAATATGAGTCGGAGTTACTCTTGTAGATAACGTTATCTTTTTTTGGAAATTCTACCGGCTTTTCATTCATCTCCCGTATCTCAACAGCGTTCGGTATCCGTAGAAAATAACGACTTACCCAATCTTTGTTAAAGATCTTGTCGCCCGAATAAAATTTAAATTGATAGTCTATTCGTTCTTTAGGTATATAATTTGGTCGTTCAAGGGAATCGGTAGTTATGTTATCGAGATGTTTTTCAAATAATGTTACCAATTCCGTGTCAAGGATCTTTAATGGCTTGTAGGTGTTACAGTCATCAAAAACTTGCATGTAAATATGTTTGTTCATCAACCACACTAACGCTCTTTTAGTGGTACTATGGCAAGAACTATATACAAAGCTAATAACACCATGCTCGCGGTCTTTTATCTCGTAGCTAAGCATATTTTCGACTCCCGCATCCTTGAGAAACTCTATCTTCTCGTTCAGTTTTTCTGCTTTGGTGCCGTACAACAAATTATCATATTTATTTTCCCTTCCTTCATAAATTCTGCCCGCTAATGCTAAAAACCCGATCCAATGATAATCTTGATAGATGGTATCGCCAGCTAAAATTTTTTGTATCTCTTTATCATAGATCGCTATGGCACCTTTATAATTTGAATCGGCTTTAAGTTTTTGAGCTTTTTGCCAAACAGCAGAAAAATCCTGAGCTTTTAGCAAAGCCGGTATTAGTAACACTAAAATAAGAAACGCTCTCTTCATGACACGGGTTTAATTGGTATCATAAAGAAAGCGTTTTAATGTTTAAATATCAAACGGCCGCTGCCCTACTTCATCGTTGGCTTATTGGTCAAATTGCTGATGTGTGTGGCCAGCCAAGCGTAGCTATACATGGCGGTCGCTTTCAGCTTACCATCGCGACTTTTAAAGGTCCATACGTCTTTCATAAACTCCGGCCAGTTCTTATCATTAAGCGTGTCAAAAGCTACCGATATGGTCGGCGTTAATGAGTAAGCACTATGCCAGGTACCGAAAGGGATGAATAAGGTTTCGCCCGGACCTACTGTAAACTGTATCGGTGTGGCGTCTTTGTACAATGGGAATTTCTCGTAATCAGGTTCAAAGATATTCAGTTCAGAGCGCCACGGATCGCCGGGAACAGGATAAAGCATGTGCTCTTGACCTTTAGGGAAAACGGTGAACCGTTTCTCGCCATATAGCTGCGTTATCCAGGCATTCAGGTGATAATAGTCCAAATGCAGATAAGGGAACTTGCCACCCGGTCCGCCGATAAATAACTCTAAGGCTGCACCCCATTTGCCTATCTTGAACATTTTATTGTCCAACCAATTGGGTTTGGAGTAGATCAGATCCGGCTTAACCAACGGAAGCAACTCAGGTAGTTGATCAGCTATATTGTAGATGCAAGGATAGGGGGCCGGGTTCTCGACCGTGCTGGTCTCCACCATATCCATTATCTGTTTCATGGTATATTCTTTGCCCTTTACCTCGGTAGTACGGTCGGGATAATTTTGACGGAACCAATCCGGTGTGAACAGTTCTTTAGCCTTCCAGTCCTTCACCGCGTTCTTGAACACGATAGGGACGCCCGGTTTGTAATGCTGCTCAATAAACTCCTCGTAGGTGATATTTTCTCTCCTGATAATTTCCATGTGTATGGTGGTATTCGTTTCTACACAAGTTTAGGAAATACCGCGCAAATAAACTATCAAGGCAACAGATAATTGCGTCAACCTACTCGAATAAGTAAAAGGAAAAATTTTTGGGCGTTACCTGCGGCCCGCGCTATCCGCTCATACGCCTTCAGGCCTTAGCCACCGGGCCGGTATCCGCTACTATCGCTAACGCAAGAAATTGTCTGGATCACTCATCATGACAATTATGGAACCCTCCCCTCGGGGAGGGCAGGGTGGGGTATCAATCTATCTTAACTCCCTTATAATATTCCGCCGCCTGATAGTCTTTCCGCAACGGAAATCCTTCCCAGTCATCAGGCAATAGCAATCTCCTCAGGTCGGGGTGACCTTCAAAGTAGATGCCGTATAGTTCGAACGCTTCGCGCTCGTGCCAATCGGCAGAGCGGTAAACGGATACAATACTTGGGAAATGCGGTAAAGTCTCCAACTCACGACTGTGGATTTTGCTCACCTTTAGTACCAATTGGCTTTGGTATGGGATAGATGATAAATGGTACACCACACCAAAACAGTCTTCATCAACCCCATAGTCAACACCCGATAGGCAGGACAGGAAATCGAAATAAGTAGCGGGGTTATCGCGTAGTTCAAGGCAAACGTCGGCAATGCGATCCGGGGCGATAAGCAGGGCGGGTTGTAACACGCCGGCTTCTTCGCCAACTATTACATCCTCGCCAAATTTATTGATCAGTAAAGCTTTAACTTCAGCAAGCATCATGGTGCCAGGCGGGCTATCTTCCAGGTTTTGTTATCGATCTTTTTGTAAATGATACGGTCGTGCAGGCGACTGCGGCGGCCTTGCCAAAATTCTACCAGTCGTGGTTTGATGATGTAACCACCCCAGTATGATGGTTTCGGTACATCCTTTTCGGCATACTCCGTTTCCAGTTCGGCCATTTTTTGCTCCAGACCTTTACGTCCCTCTATTTCCTGACTTTGAGCCGATGCCAAAGCGCCTAACTGACTCAATTTAGGACGGGTATGGAAATACTCTTCACTTTGCTCGCGGCTTAGTTTCTCTATCGTGCCTTCGATCCGTACCTGACGCTCCAATTCTCCCCAGAAAAATACTACCGATGCTAAAGGGTTCTTAGCCAATTCTTTGCCTTTACGGCTTAGGTAGTTAGTGTAGAACATAAAACCATCTTTATTAAAGCCTTTCAGCAACACGATACGGGCTGACGGGTGTCCGTTTGGCGTAGCGGTAGCTAAGGTCATCGCGTTAGGCTCGTGTATCTCGGCCGCTACAGCATCCTCGAACCATTTTTCGAACTGCCTGATCGGATCCTGTTTCACTTCCTTTTCGGTAAGCGTGGCCGCGCTGTAATCCTGCCTTAAATTTTGTAATTCCTGGTTATCCATTTGTTGCAAACTTACAAATTAATTAGTGCGTATATATGATCGGGGTCAATTCCGAATAAACTAATCGTTACATTTAGTGTTTAATATCGTACTATGCTGAATAATATGCCACCGGCCGTTGGGCGGCTGCTGATATCAGAGCCCTTTATGGCCGACCCTAATTTTAAGCGTTCGGTGATCCTGATCACCGAATATCACGAGGATGGTGCCGTTGGTTTTGTACTGAACCACCAAGGCGATGCCATGCTTGGCGACCTGCTACCCGATGTTTCTTATTCAGAAATACCCGTATATAATGGCGGCCCTGTGGCCTTAGATACGCTACATTTTATTCACCGCTGTCCCGATAAAATTGAAGGCGGCCTGGAAATATGGAACGGCATTTATTGGGGAGGTGATTTTGAGCAAGTAAAAAGCCTGATCAATAATTACCAGTTAGATCAGGACGAGATCAAGTTTTTTACCGGTTACTCCGGTTGGATGGCTGGTCAACTGGATAATGAATTAGCCGAGGATACCTGGATCGTGAGTAACAAATTCAATTCGGACATCGTATTCGCCGATGCTGAACATAACCTTTGGAAACAAGTGGTGATAGGCTTGGGTCAGCGCTACGCCCATATCGCTAATTTTCCGGAGAACCCGACGTTGAATTAAGTCTTAAGTCGAAAGTCTTAAGTCAAAACGATCGCTGACTTAAGACTTAGAACTTTAGACTTACGACCCCATTTCCCTTGCCGAAGCTTCTACTTTCTCCTTCAGGTCTGTCTTGAATTTTTTTAGATTTTCTACGATGTGCTCGTCTGCTGTAGATATGATCTGAGCGGCTAAGATGCCTGCGTTCTTAGCTGCATTTAAGGCTACCGTAGCTACCGGGATGCCATTAGGCATTTGCAGGATAGACAGGATAGAATCCCAACCATCGATAGAATTGCTCGACTTTACGGGCACACCGATAACCGGTAAATGCGTTAACGAGGCGACCATACCCGGTAAATGGGCCGCGCCACCTGCACCGGCAATGATCACCTTTAAGCCACGATCGGCAGCTGCGCGTGCGTAGCTGAACATCAGATCGGGCGTGCGGTGGGCCGATACTACACTTATCTCGTAAGCAACGCCTAATTCTTTTAAAACGTCGGCAGCGTCCTGCATGACCGGAAGGTCGGACTTGCTGCCCATTATGATACCTACTTTGGGAGAGTTCATTTTTTTTTATTAAAAACTTGTCCTTGCGAGGTACGAAGCAACCGCACACCCAAAGAGCGATCTTGCATAGTTCGCGGTTGCTTCGTACCTCGCAATGACAAATGGTTTATTGTTTTACTTACGATACCACCTTCAATGTCTCCTGAACAAACCTTGCTTTTTCAATAGCTTTGTCCCTATCCGCATCCACAATGGTTACATGTCCCATCTTGCGGAACGGCTTGGTAAGCGCTTTGCCATACAGGTGGATATACACCCCGGCCTTTTGCAATACTTTCTCGATGCCTTGATAGACGGCAGGGCCTTCGTGACCGGCCTCACCTAATACGTTCACCATAATGGCATTGTTCAGGCAGTCAGTATTGCCTAATGGCTGGTTAAAGATAGCACGCAGGTGCTGCTCAAATTGCGATACGGTATTACCCTCGATGGTTTGGTGACCGCTGTTATGCGGGCGTGGAGCAAGTTCGTTCACTAATATCTTGCCATGTTTGTCTAAAAACATCTCTACGGCTAACAGGCCAACTATCTTCAGACTTTCGGCAATGCGTTTAGCGATCTGCTCAGCTTCTTCGTGTACTTCAAAAGGCAACAGTGACGGCGCGATCAGGAATTCCACCAAATTAGCTTGAGGATTAAACTCCATTTCCACCATCGGGAAACATTTAACTTCGCCATCCTCGTTACGGGCAACTATTACAGCTATCTCTTTTTCAAAGTCGATCAGGCGTTCAACCAAACTTGGAGCGGTGAACGCGTTCTCTAAAGATGCCTCGTCGTTAACGCGATAAACGCCTTTGCCATCGTAACCATCCCTGCGTAATTTTTGGATGTACGGGAAGGGAATATTGCTCTGCTTTAATTGTTCTAATGAACTAATGATCTGGAAATCTGCCGTTGGGATATCGTTCTCTTTAAAGAATTGCTTTTGCAGTCCTTTATCCTGGATCAGGCGGATAATGCGGGATTGCGGGTAAACCACCACGCCTTCTTTTTCCAGTTGCTCCAGGGCGTCTACGTTAACTTTCTCTATCTCGATAGTGAGCAGATCCACCGTTTTACCAAACTTGTAAACGGTCTCATAATCGCCCAGCGAGCCTACGGAGAACTCATCACACAGTTTGCGGCACGGAGCCTCAGGGTCAGGGTCTAATATCTTAACAGTAACGTTGTAGTTAATAGCTTGCTGAATGAGCATACGGCCTAATTGTCCGCCGCCCAATATGCCCAGTTTCATATCTCCGTAAAATGCCTTCATAATGATGGTGCAAGTTTACGAATTTTAGTTGATCAGTGAACAGTTAACCGGTGATCAGTTGTAGGAACGGTCGGGTAATTTGATTATACTTGCGATAGATAAGAATATGCAGCGTAGCTGTTATCGAGATTCCCAAATTACTCAAGGCCGAGGTCGACAGACGATTTTCCATCAGTTCCGAAAGCATAATTATAGAATATCTTTCTAAACAAACTATCGCAGAAATTCCGCTCAACTCAATAGTTGCCGTGAGATCAGGTGTTAACTGGATAAGTGGCAGTCATTTCACTATAGGCCGTTAATATCTTATAGAGTTAAAAGATGTGGACGGTGATGTTATTCCCATAAAATTATCAAGCTATTATGGGATACGGAAGCAGACCTATCATAATGCTTATGCCGGTATCACGCAAGCTATCTGGGAATATTACACAGCACCCAAGGTCAGGTACCATCTAAGTATTTTCGACTTAGGTCTTCCCTTTGATGTAAATGGTGTTACTATTAATTCTTCAGGAGTTATTTTGAGAAAGGTTTTGGTTGAATGGGCTGAACTGAGGATCAGCAATTATCGCACTTATTTTGTGTTGCATCAAGATGCCGACCATAATGTCCAACAAAGTTTCAACTTTTTAAAAGATTGGGATGTTACTGCTTTACAGTCCTTGGTCATGACGCTTAAGAAAAAGCTTGATGAAGCGACAACTTAAACCGTTTCCGCTTTCCCCACTATCTGCTCGCTGGCTATCTTTTTATGCAGTTCCAATATCGCACCGATCAATGCCTCAGGCCTTGGAGGGCAACCCTGCACATAAACATCAACAGGAATAATTCTGTCCACACCTTTTACCACATGGTAACCATGTTGCCAATAAGGCCCGCCACAGTTTGAGCAAGATCCCATGCTGATCACGTATTTCGGTTCGGGCATTTGCTCGTATAAACGTTTAATACGCTCGGCCATTTTAAAGGTTACTGTACCGGCAATAATGATCACATCAGCCTGGCGCGCTGACGGACGGGGGAATACGCCGTAACGCTCCAGATCGTATGTTGATGCCATAGCACCCATCATTTCTATCGCGCAGCAGGCGATACCAAAACTCAAAGGCCAAAGCGACGACAAACGCGACCAATTCATCAGGTCGTTCAGTTTGGTTACCATTACACCACCACTTTCGTTCATGTTCTCAGGACTCATTTTCCGGCTTTTTAAAAGATGGTTTAAACATGGGTTTTCTTACGGGTGGGATAGCGGTGGTATTCTCTGTTGCAGGAGCGGTATCGCTTGAGACAGTCGCAGGTGCTTGTATTGCCGATGCTGCCAACGCGGTCTCTACTTCTTTTTGAGTAGCGGCGTTAAACGCTTGGACTTTGTAACCGCTTTGGGCGATATTCAATTGCTCGTATAGATTGAATGGGATGTTTACCCGGGTATGTGGTGTCTCGGCTTCGGGTTTTATCCAGTTCAGGTCGCCTTTGCGCCAAACGTAAACTAAACCTAAGATCAGGATGCCGATGAAGATGAACATTTCTACCAGCGTCAAAGCGCCCCAGCGGCTGTCGACAGCCATTATTTCTTTATTACCGAAGATGGTCGACCAGGGGATAATAAAGATCATCTCCACCTCGAATAGTAGAAACACCAGCGCGATCACATAAAAACGTGGGTTAAAAGGTAGCCAAGCGGTGCCCGTCGGCTCTTCGCCGCACTCGTATGACGTTAGCTTTTCTTTGGTGGGGTTGTGGGGCGCTAAAAGTTTGCCCATAAAGAGGGTGAACAGCACCAAAAAAGTTCCGGTGATGATGAAGACCAATATCTTTCCAAATTCCGATATTTGCGCAACTTCGCCCATGGACGCAAATCTAACAGATCTCTCGCATTTTGATGCAATAATTATTGGTGGCGGCGCTTGCGGCCTGATGTGTGCCGTACAGGCCGGCTTTTTGGGCAAGCGAACGCTGATCCTGGAAAAGACCGATAAGGTAGGTGCCAAGATCCTGATCAGCGGGGGAGGGCGTTGTAATTACACCAATCTGTACGCGTCGCCGCAGCAATTTATCTCCGATAACGAACATTTTGCCAAATCAGCCCTTTCGCAATGGACGGTGGACGATACCATCAGTTTTTTTGAGACCTACGGCATCAACGGGAAAGAAAAAACCTTAGGTCAACTGTTCCCTGAAAGTGATAAGGCTAAAGACATCGTCAACGTATTTGTTGACCTGTGCCGGGATATGGAGCAAGAGATATGGTGCGATAGCGAAGTGAAAAACATCGAGCAAATAGCCGACGGCTTTAAGATCGGTTACGAACGTCACGGTAAACTATTCGAGGCAAAGGCATCAAGGATCGTCATTGCAAGTGGTGGCCTACCCATCGCTAAAATGGGCGCGACCGATTTTGGTCTGCGTACGGCGCGTAAATTTGATATGGCTATAGCGCCTACCGCGCCTGCTTTAGTTCCGCTGACCATCACCGGTAAAGATCAACCTTGGTATGAGCAATTATCGGGCAACAGCATCTTTTGTCGGGTATGGAATGACAGGGCGAGTTTTGAAGAAAATATCCTGTTCACCCACTGGGGATTGAGTGGCCCGGCTATCCTGCAGATATCATCTTATTGGAGAGCGGGAGAGAGTATCATGATCGATCTGCTGCCCAACCAAAACATCATCGACCTGATAGAATCGGAGCGTAAACAGAACGGTAAGAAACCTTTGCTATCGCTCATCGCCAATTTATATACCCGCAAATTTGCAGATGCGCTAAGTCCGTACCTGCCGGCCGAGAAAAATTTAGCATCCCTTAATAAAGCCGAACTGGAAGCCATCAGCAAACTGATCCACGAGTTTAGAGTAAAACCCGCCGGCGATAAAGGCTACGACAAAGCCGAGGTAATGCGTGGCGGAGTAGCCACGTCCGAGTTGTCATCGCGCACATTAGAAGCAAAAAAAGTACCGGGTATGTTCTTCGGGGGTGAGTGTGTGGATGTTACCGGATGGTTAGGCGGGTATAATTTTCAATGGGCTTGGGCGAGCGGGTTTGTGATAGCGCAGAGTTTGTAGTGATCAGTTAAGCGGTTGATCAGTGATCAGTGAATATATATCAGTTTTTCAAGTTCGCACCACTGTTCACTGATCACCAATTAACCGATCACCGATTAACTGTTTACCGATCACTTCTTAGCCTCTTTCAATTTCTTAAAATACTCTATCAAGCCATTCACATTCCCCACAGTAAACTTTCCAGAGCGGATAGCCTCCAAAGCCAATGGTTCATCGCCCATAATATCACTCATTACATCGTTAAAGTTTTCGGGCGTTAAGGTGTTCATTTCTGCAGTGTTGGCGCCGTAATAGTAGGTGATCTTACCTTGTTTAGCGCTTCCGCCTCCGCCACCGCCGATACCTATGCCACCACCGTAGCCGATGCCTACACCGCCCATGCCGCCGCCACCAATACCGGTACCCATGGATATTCCGGGACTTATTCTAAAGCCGCTGCCACCGCTTACTTTGCCGGCGTTAATGGCGTAAAGTTTCACTTCCTCGTTCAATACTACTTTTACAAAATCTAATTCCTGCGCACTCCAGGTCTCGTTACGGGGGGCGTGGGCTACCACAAAGCTGTCTTTGCCTACCACGTAGCTTTTAAGGTCGCTTGCGCTGAAGCGGGTCTCGGTGCCTTTCTCGCTGTCTTTATAAACGATAAAGGCTTCGTCTTTAATAGGTGCTTTACCCGACGGACTTGTGCGTATCAATCCCTCCACTTTTTGATCGCGGCGATCGATAAAGAACCCCGGTTGGAATTTTTGTGACTTTGCTGATACGTAAGTCAGCATTAAAAATAAAATCAGTAAAATTGGACGCAGCATAATTGCACAAATAACGCATATTTTTAATATTTATGATAACTGTTGATCTGCGTAGCGACACCGTTACCAAGCCTACCCCCGAAATGTTAGCCGCCATGATGAGCGCCAAAGTTGGCGACGATGTTTTTGGCGAGGATGAGACCGTTGCCGCGCTCGAAGCTAAAGCCG
Organism: Mucilaginibacter myungsuensis; assembly: GCF_015222005.1. Taxonomy (GTDB): domain Bacteria; phylum Bacteroidota; class Bacteroidia; order Sphingobacteriales; family Sphingobacteriaceae; genus Mucilaginibacter; species Mucilaginibacter myungsuensis. Next base: position 14,732 of record NZ_JADFFL010000015.1, read on the forward strand.
CGGCCATGTTCGGGATGGAGGCTGGTATCTTTTGCCCGTCGGGCACCATGACCAACCAGATCGCCATTAAATGTTTCACCCAACCCTTGGATGAACTGATCGCTGATCAGACGGCGCACGTTTATCGTTACGAGGGTGGGGGCATCGCCTTCAACTCAGGGGTATCGACAAGATTACTGAACGGCGACCGTGGTCGTATAACCGCTGAAATGATCGCGCCCGAGATCAATGCCGAGAATATTCATTTCCCCAATACCAGTTTAGTGGTTTTAGAGAACACCGTTAACAAAGGCGGCGGCAGTTGCTATACTTTAGCTGATATTGCCCCGATAGCTGACCTGTGCCGCGATAAAGGATTAAAGCTGCACTTGGATGGCGCACGCATATTCAACGCGCTTGCGAACACACGAGATAAGGCCGTGGACTATGGCAAATACTTCAATGGCGTATCCGTTTGCTTATCTAAAGGCTTAGGAGCACCGATCGGGTCTGTGCTATTGGCTGATGCAGCTACGATCAAGTACGCCCGTCGTATCCGTAAGGTTTTGGGCGGTGGAATGCGTCAGGCAGGTTTTTTAGCAGCCGCTGGTATCTATGCGTTGGATAATCATGTTGATCGTTTACAAATAGACCATGCCCATGCGCACATCTTAGCCGAAGAGTTAGGTAAGCTTAATTGGGTGATAAGTGTTATGCCTGCCGATACTAATATCGTATTATTCGATACCGTAGAACCTGCTGATTATATCATCAAAAAGCTGAATGAAAAAGGCATCCAATGTATGAGCACCGGGCCAAATCGCATCCGTTTTGTACTGCATTTAGATGTGCATCCGGAGCAGGTGGAATATACCGTTAGTGTTTTGAAAGGGCTATAGGTAAAAGTGAAAGTTAACAAAGGTTAACATATTTCAATTTGCGTTTTTATATAAAATATTGATAGTCAATACATTGCATAGATATAAATAGGTAGGTGATGTTCATTATCAACGATGCTATTTACCCCTTAGGGGCATACCCGTGGTTTTGACTTTCTGTTCTCGCAAAACTTGTTTCATTTCAAGGTTTCAGTCGTCGCAGACTGAAGTCAGTTGTACGAACAGTTGTCACCTTAGCTGCGCTTCAGGATGACAAATAGGTAGATAAAGCTTATGTTTATGGCTACGTCCTTTAGGGGGGCGAGGGATCAAAACTCCTCAAAACTATCCCTGCTGATCTTATCATGAATGAACACGGTAAGGGTCTGATCGGCAGGGTCGATAGTAAAATTGCTTGTCTCTGTATGTCTGGTCTCTGCCCGTTTATCGGCGCAAGCAAAGGTGAACTCTACATGGTAAGCAAAGCGTACCTGTCCGGTGTTTTTAATGGGGTCAAAGTCGGCAGAAATGATATCGTATGATGGGACGATAGGAGCACCGTCTTCGTCGCTATGATAGTTTTGAAGTTGTGCCCTGATGCTTTCATTGTCAGCCAATATCTGTTGAAACGAAGCCAAAGCATCACCAGACGATGTTTGCAGATCTTGATACCAGCTATCAGAAAAATTGATCTTTACCGCCCCCATCTATCTACAAATAAGTAATGCCTTCAAATCTGTTTTTAGGGTAAAAGTAAGACTTGAAATCTCCTTCTATCAGCTCACAATTTACTTTTATGCCGGTTCCGTATACGTCACCAAAAAGATTGGATACAGGTGCATCGGCAGCATCACGGCCGGTGGCTATTTTTACCATTCCATTAAGCGGGGCTAAGCCTGTCGCGTCAAAAAGCACCCATTCGCCGCCAATGTAGGCCTCAAAACAAGCGTGAAAATCTGCCGGATTTAGCTTGTAGGCATAGCCCGTAAAATATCTTGCGGGGATGGTGAGTGCGCGACAAAGGGCTATGCCCAAGTGTGCAAAATCACGGCATACGCCGGCTTGTTCGGTAACGGTTTCGTAAGCTGACGTCTGCGCGTTACTGGATCCGCTCAGGTAAAGTACGTTGGTATTTATCCAATTGGTCAGCGCTTTTACTTGCTCGAAAGGGCTGGATATATCACCGAACATGTGGCCGGCTATCCGGTATAGTTTATCAGATTGGCAATACCTGCTTTGATTTAAAAAAGGGAATACGGCCGGCTCCAGATCCGCCATGGCTATCCCTTTAGTGTCCCTATGGTCTATTATTTTGTAAGCGTTATTTACAATAGCGTCGTAATTAACAGTAAGTTCGCAAGGCTGGGTAATATCCAAACGCATAAAACGGTTCTCGCCGCCAACATTTTGCAGTTCTTCCATCTTAACCTCCGGGGTGGTGGTAAAGGTTTCTTGCAGTACTTGCTGGTCCGCGGTTTTTAGCGCATGAATATTTAAAATGATCGTACTTGCCGACTTAACAACATAATTCAGTTGGGCTGTAACGTTCAATTTCATATAGCAGTTTCAGGTAAATTGTGGAACGCTTTTTCCATCCAGTCCTCACCAACGTTTTGCAATGCAGTGCTTAATTCCTGCGCCCATTGGTCGGATATATATTCCAGGTCTTTTTTCTCGTAACGTTGTTCAACGATCTCGAAAGAGTCTTTCTTATACAATACAACGTCGATAGGGAAGTCTACATTGTTCGAGCTTACGCGTGTGCTGTCAAATGACAAAAAGCCGACTTTTAAAGCTAATCGCATAGAAGAATCCTCGCGTAGCACCCGGTTCAATATCGGCTTACCGTGACCGGAATTGCCAATGATCATGAAAGGAGCGCCGCTGCCCAGTTCTACCCAGTTACCTTCGGGATAAAGGAGGAAAAGTTTATGCTCATCGTCATCTTTTAACTGACCACCAATAATGGTATTCAGATCAAATTTAAAACCCGCTTTTTCCAGTGTGGCGCGGTCCTCGGCGGCAACGCGTTTTATCTGCTCTCCGTAGGCATTAACTGCCTTATACATCTTGTTGTATTCATTCTGCTCCATTAGCTCGTCAAAGTACACCATGGCTTTGTCGCGCACCGAGCGCAGGCCGCTGGTCATAATAAAAAGCGAGCAGTTATCTTTCTGGTAAACCCATACTTTCTTTTTGGTAGTGGTATCGGTACCTGATGTGATACGTGTATCGGCTATGGCGATCAGCCCTTGTTTAACTTTTATTCCTAAGCAATAGGTCATTCTTTAGCAAATTATCGGAAAGCCAAATTAAGCTAAATTAACCGAAGGCGGGCAATATATTTTAGGTTTTTGGGGGATGCCGGACTAAACAACTGATTCTATCAGCCCATCTATCTTTTGGATGATATCGATAAATTTTTGTTTCCCGCTTTTTCCATCACAGGCATTGTGTGGTCTATTCCACCAGGCACTTGCCGGGTGTGGTACCGAATGAGACCTTATGTTCGTAAATATGCCGTCTGCCTCTTTATTGCGCCAGTGTATAAAACTGTTGTAAGCTTTTTTGCTGACGAAGATCAAGTCGGTCGGTTGCGCTATCTCGGCTATTGCCTTAATAGTGTTATAGGCAATTCGGTAGTCGTTACCGGATAATTGGATGCTGGCCCCTGTCTCTTCGGCCGGACGCTGGAAATAATTGTAGTAGCCAAATTGATGAAAAAGATACTTGTCTTTTTTAGATATGTTGCGTGCATCGAACACGGCGTTCTTAATGTTGTAAAAGATACTGTGGCCTTTCGAAAATTTCGTTTTATCTAACGCATAACCATCGGCCCATTCGACTATGCCGCGTGTGTTGGTCCAACCGCGCTCGCGTTCAGATAGCAAAGACTTATTCCCGTCGTACCAGGTTTGGCTGCTGCTTTTGCCGTTACTTTTAGAAGGTAAATAGTGACTTTCGGCAATTAATAATATCCTGTTCTGTTGACCCTCCCAAGCATTGCCTATAAAGGGTAAAAACTGCGGATAGTTGCTAAGATGTACTAAGCGGTCTTTTAAAAGTGCATCGTAAGTGCTGCAATAAAGGTTGGTATCCATGATAAGTATTAAGTTGCGTTGAGAGGTAAAAGTAGTAAAGCTTTTGATATCCCGCATACTACCCTGATAATTTTAAGGGTCGATCACCGGACAGTTAATCATTAAGCCCGTTAAAAATTACTATCTTGCCAACTTTGCATAAATACAGATAGTGACTTTCGACGAACTTAACTTTAACGAGCATTTGGCCGAAGGCCTTAATGCCATGGGTTTTAAAACCCCAACCCCCATACAAGCTTTAGCGATCCCGGTGATAATGACCGGTAAAGACCTGATCGCCTGCGCCCAAACAGGTACCGGTAAAACAGCATCATACCTGTTGCCCGTGCTTAACCAGATAGAAGAGGAACATAAAGACTATACTAACACCCTGATCCTGGCCCCAACGCGTGAGTTGGCCCAACAGATAGATCAGCAGGTGGAAGGTTTAGCTTACTTTACAGGCATCAGTTCGGTAGCGATCTTTGGTGGCGGCGATGGTATCGTTTACGAGCAGCAGCGCCGCGCTATTCAAAATGGTGTTAACCTGGTAGTAGCTACCCCGGGCCGTTTGATCGCCCACCTTACATCAGGTGTATTGAAACTGGATAAAGTAAAACACCTGGTGCTTGACGAGGCGGACCGCATGCTGGATATGGGTTTTTACGATGATATCGTCCGCATTATCCGTTATTTGCCGGCCGAGCGTCAAACGCTTTTGTTTTCGGCTACTATGCCACCACGCATTCGCCAGTTAGCTAATACCATCATGCGCGAACCGGAGCAGATCAATATTGCCATATCGCAACCTGCGGTCGGTATAGATCAGCAGGTTTACCGGGTGTTCGATAGCCAAAAGATACCGTTGATCAAATTGCTGTTAAAGGATGGCAAGTATTTAAGTACGATCATCTTTTCGTCTACAAAGGATAAAGTTAAAGAGGTTTACAAAGAATTAAAGCGCGCCAAGTTGGATGTAAGTCCGTTCAGTTCGGATTTTAAACAATCTGAAAGGGAAGAGATCCTGCGCGATTTCAAGAATAAAAAACTGCCGATCATTATTGGTACCGATGCGCTTTCGCGTGGTATCGATGTGGAAGGTATCGACCTGGTGATCAACTATGATGCACCGCCCGATCCCGAGGATTATATCCACCGCATTGGCCGTACCGCGCGTGCCGAGACCAAAGGTACAGCTATCACGCTGATCAATAGCCGCGACGAGCATAAATTACGCCGTATTGAAGCAATGATCGGTAAACCTGTACCACAAACCCCACTGCCCGAAGAATTAGGGGAAGGTCCCGGCCTGGCTGACGAGCGTTCTAAAGATAGCAGAGGTAATGATCGCCATGGTAAGCGCCCTGCCGGAAAAGGTAATGCAAACAGAAATGGTGGCGGTAACCGTGGCCCTAAGCCGGATGGTAACCGTCCACCTAAAACGTATGCCCCTAAGCCGGAAGGCGATAATGCCGAGGGGCCTGCAGTTGTGGCTACCGAAGGTGGCGAACAGGCGCCTAAAAAGCCCAACAACAAAAAGCGTAAATGGCCGCGCAAGAAGAAGAGCGGTGATGGTGGCAATGCCCCTAACGCTGACCAGGGCGGTGCATCCGCCCCGTCATCACCCGTAGCGGAATAATAAGCGGTTGGTGTCGGCTATTTTGGTCTTTAACCTCAGGGCGATCTTTTCTATCAGGTCGTGCTCTTTAAACGGTTTAAGCACAATATCGTCGGCACCGGCCACAAAGTACTTATCGCGGTCTTCTTTTAATACGTTAGCCGTCATTACGATCACCGGCATCTCTGCTTTAAGCGTATTTTGTTCCTGTCTAATGTTGGCCAATAGTTCTATACCGCCCATTATCGGCATCTGGATGTCGGTCAGTACTATATCGTAGGTGTTAGCACGGAATAGTTCTAAGGCTTCCTGTCCATCGTTGGCTACGTCCACATCTATCTTCCATTTCTTAAGTATCGTTTTAGCTAACAACACGTTAAGGTTGTTATCCTCGGCCATTAATACTTTCGCGCCCGATACTTTTTCCAATAGTTCTGTATGGCTTATGGTTTCTGTAACCGCACATTGCGCTTTGTCTGCCAAACCAAATGGCAACTCAAAGCTGAACACAGATCCTTTGCCCATCTCGCTGATCACTTTAATATGACCGCCCTGCAAGTCAATTATCTTTTTGCAGATGGCCAAACCGAGCCCGGTACCTTTGTGGCGGGTCACTTTCTGCGCGTCGGCCACTTGTGTAAACTCGTCGAATAAGGTAGGTATGTCGGCTTTTTTGATGCCGATGCCGGTATCTTTTATGCGGATCTTCAATATAGCCCGGCCGTCCTTATTCGGCATGACCATCGCCTGCAGTAAAACCTCGCCTTGCTGGGTGAATTTAATAGCGTTCACCAATAAATTAACCACTACCTGTTTAAGGCGGATCACATCGCCCCTAAAGCATAGATCATCGTCGATATTAATGTTTTTGGCAAGCATCAGGCCTTTTTTAGATGCCTGTATGTGGACCGTGTGCAGCGCATCATTCAAAGCATCGGTTATCATGAATGGCTGTTGCTCGAACGACATTTTGCCCGTTTCGTACTTAGCCAGGTCCAGTATCTCGTTAACTACCTCCAACAGCATATGCGACGAACTGCGGATGGCGTTCACTTGCTCGGTCTGCGCCGGGTCAAGGATACTGGAACTTAACTGCTCCGAAAAACCGATCACCGAATTAAGCGGTGTACGTATCTCGTGGCTCATGCTGGCCATAAAACGGCTTTTGTTATCGGCATATTCGCGGTCGCGGTCGGCCTCGATAATGGTTTTGCGCTGATTCTCGAATATCTTCCATACATTGTAAAGGACGATGCATATCAAAGCGATCAGGGCGATCAGTGTCATTTTAGACAGCGAATCGTATTCGTCAAAAACGTTGGTGATCTTCCCGCTCAATTCGGCCTTGCTCTGGGCCGAATAATTCATCTCCATGGCCTTGTAGTGCTTTAACTCGGATATGATACTGATGACCAGATTACTGTTAATGAGCAGGATCTCGTGCTCGTTGTGCCTCAGTTCGTTATTAGCTACGTAAAGTTTGCGGTAATGGGCTCGGGTCTTTTTAGGTAGTGGGGCGTAAACGGTGCGGGCGGCGGTCGATATGGTTTTTACGGTGTCGGTCTTTACGATCAGCGAGTCCTCGGCTTTCGGTACCTTTTTGTTTTTACCGGTGATGGCGGCGATCATGCGCCCAAAGAACTTTTTCCGTGGTGCGGCGGTCGACCCGGCTGTTAACTTTGGCAGTGTGTCAACGTGTGTAGTAGTTTTTACGGTCTCTTTAACAGGCACGGCAATCTTCATTTTACTGAAAGCCATAGTGCTGTCCATGCGCCCAGTAGTGCCGATCAGGCTATCTGTTAATCTGCGAAATTGCACATAGCTGGTGGTCTTAGTGGTTTTTTCGGCAAGTAGTTTTTTTACATTCTCTGCCCCAATATTGGTGATGCCCGGGTCGCTAAATTTAACGCGGGTTAAAAGAGTATTTAACTTTTTTAGCTGTAACGAAAATTCTTTAACGTATTTTTTGTCGCCGGTGAGGGCATAAAGGCGGCTATTGTTGTCGGCTGCGTAAAGATTGAGTAAGCAGCTGTCTATCAAGTCGGTGTTTTGGCGGGCGGTGATCAGTTTGGCAATGCTGCCTTCCAGTTTTTTAGCGCTGGTATAGCGCATATATAAAAAGAATGCCCCTGTAAACAACACACTGACCAAAAGGACGATAAGGCCATAACGTAATACAGGTATCTTTCTTAAATTTATCATAGGCGGTTGATGCTCCGAGTAAGAGGTATCGCAATATTTAACCGTTGCAATACTTTCTTATACGGCAAAAATTTCTTTTAAAGCAACATGGTGCTTGCGGATATGGTTTTTATAGATCTATAGCCAAAAGTTGTATATGTGCCGGAAACTCCTTTGTCACAACAATTTTGCCCTGTAAAGATAAATGCCTAATTTTGATGCAGATATTAACAACTCATCAATAAATACAATATGAAAGCTATTTTAATGTTCGCTTTTGCTTCACTGTTAACAGTAGGCGCTAAAGCACAACAAAGTGCCATTACTCCGGCTGCACCCGGCGTAACTTATGGTAAAGGCGCTGTTGCGGCTAATGCTATCGCTGTGCAAGAATTACCTAAAGCATTTAAAGGCGACTCGGTTTACAAAGGCCAGATCACCGGTAAGGTTGTACAGGTTTGCACTAAAAAAGGTTGCTTTATGAAATTAGAGCAAGCCAACAACGAGACCGTAATGGTGCGCTTTACAGACTACGCTTTCTTTATGCCGCAAAACATCGTAGGTAAAACTGTAGTGCTTGACGGTACTGCTAAAGTGACCACTACATCGGTTGAGGACCTGCAACACTACGCAAAAGACCTTGGTAAAAGCAAAGAAGAAATAGCTGCTATTAAAGAGCCTAAAAAAGGCTCGGAAATTATGGCCGATGGCGTACTTGTAGTTAAGTAAGCTATACCCTTTTCTAAAAGATATTAAGAACGGCTTTCCGGCAACGGAGAGCCGTTCTTTGTTTATTGAAAAATTATTTGCGTAACCAAAAGGTTTCATTTATACTTGTAACCGAACGGTTACTTATTAAGCATGAGACGAGACGTATTCCAGGCGATAGCCGACCCCACCCGCAGGCAGATCATAGGCATGTTAGCTGCCGAGCAGATGAATTTGAACGCGATAGCAGATAAATTCGATGTAAGCCGACCTGCCATATCTAAGCATATCAAGATACTAACCGAGTGCGGGCTGATAAGCATTAAGCAGGAGGGAAGGGAGCGCTATTGCCGCCCCAACTACAAAAAGCTGAAAGAGGTGTCCATCTGGGTGGAGCAATACCGCAAATTTTGGAATGCTAAACTGGATGACCTTGAAAATTTCCTGGCCTTAGACAACGACAAATAAACTTTAAAACCAAAGAGTATGGAGAGTACATCACAAACATCCGAACCGCTAATTGTTGAACGTGTATTAAATGCCCCTGCCACTAAGATATGGGAGGCGCTGAGCGATATCAACAAGATCAAACAATGGTATTTTCAATTAGAAGAATTTAAGGCCGAGGTTGGCTTCACCTTCGAGTTTGAAGGCGGCGACGAAACCCAGGTCTACCTGCACCGCTGCGTAATAACCGAGGTCATCCCCGGCAAAAAGTTGGCTTACACCTGGGCTTATCCAGAGTTCCATAAGGGCGAGTCGGAAGTATCATTCGAGTTGTTTCCTGAAGGTGACCGTACACTGGTGCGCATTACCCACGTCGGCTTAGAGAATTTCCCAAGCCACCTGCCATCATTCGCCCGCGAAAGCTTCAACGGTGGTTGGAATCATATCCTGGGTATCAGCTTGAAAGATTTTGTGGAGAAGGGGTGAAAGTATAGAAGGTTAGACTTACGAAGTTTTTGAAACTTCGTAAGTCTTTTAAGTCGTGTTTATTTCTTCACCGATTTTGGGTCAACAATAGCCTTCGTCAATGCCCTTACTTCTCTTACCAGCATCGGGAAAGCCGGCTCGGCCATGCCGCCGTGGTCGTAGCCTTGTAGTTCGTATAGGCGCACGTTCTTGTGTCCTTTCAATTTAAATACGCGCCAAGTGTAGGCATTCTCTTCGTATCGGCCCAGTAGTTCCATCTCGCGGTCGCCGGTGATCAGGATGGTTGGCGGGGCATCGGCACGGATATATTGCAGGGGAGCGTAACCGTCTATGGCGGGTTGTGTCTCTGCTATACCTTCCTCTTTCCGTACGGTAAAATGAGTGATGCATTGCGAACTGAAGGGTATCAGTCCGGCAATTTTATTGGCATCGATGCCGTAAGCGGCTAAGTTGCTCTTGTCTAAAGTCACCATCATATCCAGATAACCACCTGCCGAGTGGCCCGACATAAAGATCAGATCATTACGGCCTCCGTATTCAGCAATATGCTTAAATGCCCAGGCTGTAGCGGCGGTAGCATCGTTGATGTAGGCAGGTGCTTTAACCTTTGGCGATAAACGGTAACCGACGCCGATCACCGCGAAACCTTTTTCCATTAGCGCTTTGGGCACCTCCAAGCCGCCGCCGGTCAAACCGCCGCCGTGAAACCAGATCACGGTCGGGAAATTTTTGATGTTGGTAGGGTAGTAGATATCTAACTTGCAGGTAATGCGCGCGTATTGATCAAGCGTGGTAGTATCGGCATAATAGCTGATGCCTTTTGCAGTTTTGTAAGTGGTAGGTTCTTTGGTTTGCGCTTTAACGGCAAAGCAATAAAGAACAGTGCACAGGATCATGAATGATCTTTTCATCATAGTAGGTTTGAATAGTGTAGCGGGCTAATATAGGTATTGATGTTAAAAATGCGCCCGCCGTAACACAAAAGGTACACCTGCCGGCACTATTTCAAATATCTTACTTGGTTTTCAGTCGATTTATATATCTTCAACAAATTTTAACAGACCTGTTCATCTTTTAGGCCTAATCAGCCGGGATGTTCGTTAGCCGTCCTGTCGCCATGACCGGCTCGGCCGCTTAACCAATTTATTTACCAAAAAAACTAATTACCTTACCATGGAGCAGCAAAAAGCGGCTTTTACCGAAAATCGATTTTTCGTCACTATCACGTTCGTTACTTCCCTTTTTATGTTCTGGGGGATCGCCATTACCATGGCCGACGTTCTGAATAAACACTTTCAGCACACGCTAAGCCTATCGCGCACACAATCAGCTTTTGTGCAGTTTGCGGTATTTGGTGCTTATGGCGTAATGGGTATCCCGGCCGGGTTGTTCATGAAAAAATTTGGATACAAGAGCGGGGTATTATTGGGCTTATCATTATTTGCCGGTGGCGCTTTCCTTTTTATACCCGCGGCAAATCTGTCGTCGTTCGCTTTCTTCGGGATGGCTTTGTTCATTTTGGGTTGCGGCCTGTCTACCTTAGAAACAGTTGCCCACCCATTCGTGGCTTCGTTAGGCGATCAGCGTACCAGTGATCAGCGTATTAACTTTGCACAAGCCTTTAACGCCGTGGGTGCAATGCTTGGCCCAAAGATCGGCAGCTATTTTTTGTTACGTAATAACGTTGAAGGTAGTACAGATCTAACCTCGGTTAAGATCCTTTACGGCGTTATTGGCGCTGTTATTTTGTGTGTTGCTATATCTTTTGCAATGGTAAAGGTTCCGGATACGGTAGACCCGCATGCGACCAAAGGTACTGATGCCGACGCTGCGAACGTTGATCTGGCCCCCAAAAAGAGCTTGTTCAGTCATCGCCATTTCTCCTGGGCGGTTTTAGCGCAATTTTTTAACGTTGCAGCTCAAGCAGGCACCTGGGCCTTTTTTATTAATTACGGTCACGAAAAAATGGGTTTCAGTGATGAGGTAGCAGGCAACTACATGGTATTATTTATGGGTATGATGCTTGCCGGCCGTTTCATCGGTACGTTCCTGATGCGTTTTATCGCCCCTAATAAATTACTGGCTGCTTTTGCATTGGGTAATATCCTGATGTGCATCATTGTAGCGCAAGACTTAGGCACGATATCGTTCGTGGCTTTGTTACTGATCAATTTCTTCTTCAGTATCATGTTCCCTACTATCTTTAGCTTGGGCTTGAAAAACCTGGGCGAAAAGACCCAACAAGGAGCTTCATTCATTTCGATGGGTGTAGTGGGCGGTGCATTCTTTCCGTTCGCAATGGGTTTCGTTGCCGACCATCACGGTGTAGCATCGGCCTACTACTTGCCGATCATTTGCTATGCGGTTATCTTTCTTTTTGGATCTAAATTTTATAAGGTAAAAGCATAATTGTTAACTTGTACCCGTAAACTCAAAACTTAACCTCGAAAACGAGTTTTTATATACCATGCAAAGACGAACTTTTTTACGCAACACCAGTCTGCTGGCATCGGCAGTAATGGTGAACAAATTGCCATCATTCGCGGCTGCCCCGGCTTACCCTGTGGTAAGGGTTAAAGAGCGCAACTTCACCAGCACCGCTGTTGAGGCTGCAATTCAGGAATTCCAAAGCAAGGTGAAAGACCCTGAGCTGGCCTGGTTGTTCAATAACTGTTTCCCAAACACTTTAGATACCACGGTTACCGCGCGCGAGAAAGGCGGCAAACCTGATACCTACGTGATCACCGGCGATATCGATGCCATGTGGTTGCGCGATAGCAGCGCCCAGGTGTATCCTTACCTGCACTTTGTTAAGCAAGATTCAAAATTGCGTAACCTGGTCGCCGGCGTGATCAACCGCCAGGCCGAGTGTGTATTGAAAGACCCTTACGCCAATGCCTTTTACGATGACCCTAATAAAGTAGGCGAGTGGTCTAAAGACGAGACCAAAATGCAACCGGGCTTGCACGAGCGTAAATGGGAGATAGATTCACTTTGTTATCCTATCCGCTTGGCTTATAAATATTGGAAGATCACCGGTGATACCTCTCCGTTTACAGATACCTGGAAGTCGTCTATCGCTATGATCTTGAAAACCTTTAAGGAACAACAGCGTAAAACAAACCAAGGCCCGTACAGTTTCCAACGCCGTACATCATGGGCAACTGATGGTGTGCCGATGGCCGGTTACGGTTATCCGGTAAAACCTGTAGGTTTGATATGTTCAACTTTCCGCCCGAGTGATGATGCTACGATATTCCTGTACCTGATCCCGTCAAATTTCTTCGCGGTGACCAGTTTAAGACAAGCGGCCGAGATGGTAAGCACCATCAGCAAAGACAATGCGCTGGCAACTGACCTGCGCGCCCTGGCTACCGAAGTTGATGCCGCCCTAAAAAAACATGCCGTGATTAATCACCCAACCTTTGGCAAAGTTTACGCTTACGAGGTTAACGGTTTTGGCAGCTACGTTTTAATGGACGATGCTAATGTGCCAAGCCTGTTAGGTTTGCCATACCTTGATGCGATGCCTAAAACAGATCCGGTTTACCTGAATACCCGTAAGATGTTGCTGTCGGCCAATAACCCTTTCTTCTTTAAAGGTAAGGCAGGCGAGGGCATTGGTGGCCCGCACGTTGGTAAAGATATGATCTGGCCATTGAGTATCATCATCCGCGGGATGACCAGTACTAACGATGCCGAGATCAAACAATGCATTACCATGCTAAAGAACGCTCATGGTGATACCGGCTTTATGCACGAGAGCTTCCATAAAGACGATGCCAAGAATTTCACCCGTAAATGGTTCGCTTGGGCTAACACTTTGTTCGGCGAATTTTTGTGGGAGACCTACAAGGCCAAGCCGCACTTGTTGGCGTAAGCCTTTAGATCTCGAAATATTTTTAACCCCGACCGGATCCATTCAGATCTGGTCGGGGTTTTGTGTTTTGCGGCTGGTGATCACGAAATCGGAAATATTCGTGACGAAATTGCACATTTTAGAAAAGTCTTGCCGGGGTGGCCAAAAATTGGCTTTATAAGAGCGCTTCTGCTGGAGTATATGACAATGGGTTGATATAGTTGTTGCGGGGTTTTTAAAATGCGCCACATCGGCTGTAATGACGTTTAGGGTCATGTGGTATTTTGTTGGTCAAAAATTCATGGTTCATCGCAGCTCAACGGATCTCGCAACATCAGCGGTATTTAGAGGTATAGAATAGGCCGTAACATTATTCTTAATGTTAATGAAAATTAAAATGCTGACTTACAAGCTGCTCGGTATTTAACGCGGTTTTAACGCTAATTTTATTTAAAATTAGTTGGATGGAGTGAAATTTAACCTATCTTTGCACACCGAAACGGAAGAACGGGATGTAGCGTAGCCCGGTATCGCGCCACATTTGGGATGTGGAGGCCGCAGGTTCGAATCCTGCCATCCCGACTAAAGCGGTACCAAGTATCAAAAACCCTCAGCATGCAAATGCTGAGGGTTTTTTGTTTGATAACATTCTGCTATTTTCGATCATGGACAACGGCTTCTTACTGAACTTTCTTGAACCGGACCCGTCGATAGCTGCTTTCGTCGAGAATATCGGGATGTTCCACAATACCTCTGCCGAAACAAAAGAAGTGGTGGTATTACCCGATGGCCGTATCGATCTGTTCTTTTGGAAGAACGGCGGCGGGCCATTTCAGGTGCTGCTTATAGGTTTAGAGACCGCTCCCGAACAACGCTTTGTGCCACCGCAGACCAAGGCTTTTGTGATCAGTTTTAAACCGCTGGCGGTCGAATATATTCTGCAGACCTCTATAGCCGATATCTTGAACAGTGCAAGGGAATTACCTATTGGTTACCTCGGTTTTGATGTCGATATTTCGGGTGACCTGAATGCATTCTATCAGAAAGTATCGAACAAGATAAAAGCCTTATTACCAGTTGATATCGACAGCCGGAAATTGAAGTTATTCGACCTCATCTACTCATCCAATGGGGAACTTTCTGTGGCAGCGTTGGCAGATCAAGTAGGGTGGAGTTCCCGTCAGATCAACCGTTATTTCGATCAGCGTTTCGGCCTGTCGTTAAAATCTTATTGCAATATCCTGCGCTTCAGGGCGTCGCTTAAACACATCGCCAACGGCAAGCTATTTCCCGAACTTGATTTTACTGATCAGGCCTATTTTATTAAAGAGATAAAAAAGTTTTCGGGCGTAATACCCAAAGAATTATCCCGTAATCAAAACGACCGATTTTTACTATTATCCCTTTTGAAACAGCAATAATTTTGTGCCGTACTTAATTGATACGGTATGTTATTAAAAGATAAACAAGTAGCTATTGTGGGCGGTGGTCCGGGTGGCTTAACATTGGCCAAATTACTGCAATTGAAAGGCGTCGATGTGACGTTATATGAACGGGACGCCGACCAAAATGCCCGTGTGCAGGGTTCGCCACTGGACCTGCACGAACATTCGGGTATGGCCGCCCTGCGGGAGGCCGGTCTGTTAGAGGCCTTTAAGCAAAATTTTCTTCCCGGTGCCGATAGGAAGCTGATCACAGATGCCCAAGCGCAGGTGTATTTCAGCGATCACGATAAGCCCGAAGAGAATTTCGGTCACCAACATTTTCGCCCGGAGATAGATAGGGGTACGCTCAGAAAGATCCTGTTAGATTCCCTTAAACCCAGAACGGTGGTTTGGGATAGCCACTTTACCGGCATGGATAAACAAGGCGAAGGCTGGTCATTGCACTTCAAATATAAAGCCTCTGTTTATGCCGATCTGGTTATCGCGGCCGATGGTGCTAACTCTAAGATCAGGCCATATATCACGGATATCAAGCCATTCTACTCGGGCATCACTATGCTCGAGGGGAATGTCCGCAATGCAGTGGAGTCAGCTCCGCAGGTCAGCAAGCTGATTAAAGGTGGTAAGATCATGGCCTTTGGTAAAGGCAAGGATCTGTTGCTGGGGCAAAAGGGGAATGGCGATCTGGGATTTTATGCCAGCATAAAAGTACCGGAAGATTGGTCAGTCACTAACGGGCTTAACTACAAAGATAATGAGCAAGTACTAACTTGGTTCAAAGAGTTTTACAATGATTGGAGTAGCATCTGGTACGAGTTGTTCCAAAACGCCGAGACACCTTTCATTCCCCGCCCGATCAATTGTATGCCTTTAGATCAAACCTGGCAGGCTTTACCCAACGCAACCATGATAGGCGATGCCGCACACGTGATGCCACCCTTTGCCGGAGAGGGAGCTAATATGGCTATGCTGGATGCTTTGGAGCTAAGCAGGGCCTTGACAGATGATACATGCAAGCATCTGCAAGAAGCTATCGCGGCATTTGAGGAGCAGATGCGTGCCCGTGCCGCTGTTGCCGCTCGCGAATCGTTAGCTAACGGCGAATTAATGCATGCCGATAACGCTTTGGCCGATATGCTGGCCATGTTTGGCGGGCATTGATATTTTGAGATGAAAAAGTTTTGAAATAATAAATTAAAGACTATTTTTGCAGCCCTTTCGGGATGTAGCGTAGCCCGGTATCGCGCCACATTTGGGATGTGGAGGCCGCAGGTTCGAATCCTGCCATCCCGACAGCTAAGCGATACCAAGTATCAAAAACCTTCAGCATGCAAATGCTGAGGGTTTTTTTATTGTGGCAACATCCCGTTTGTTGGGCCGCGACCAACGATCAGGGAATCGCCATGACAATTATTTTTTGCCTAATTTTACCTGCACACAAACCATCAAAAATAACATGAAAAAATTATCACTGCTGATCGGTATGCTGGCTATGGCCTGTACCACGGCTTTTGGCCAGATCACTAAAGAACAGAACATTGCCGAGTGGACCCGCGCTAAAAATTACACCAAGGCCTATTTAGATGCCATGCCCGAGGATGGCTACACGTTTAAAGCAACGCCCGATGTGCGTAGTTTTGCCGAACAAATGCTGCACCTGGCCGGGGCAAATTACATGTTTTCGGCAAGCGCGATAGGGCAGAAACCGCCTGCAGAGGCTAACGCCGAGAAAGCGGTAAAACCTACAAAAGAAGCCGTGACCAAAGCCGTGTTAGATAGTTACGATTACGCCATCAAAACGATCCAAAGCATCCCTGCAGATCAGTTAGGGCAGGAGATCAAGCTTTTTGGAATGCAAACTACCAAAGGTCTGGCTTTAGCCAAAGCATTCGAGCACCAAACACACCACCGTGGCCAAACTACGCCTTATCTGCGTTTAAAAGGTATTAAGCCACCTGCCGAGATGTTGTTTTAGATCTTTGCTGATAGCGATATCATCACAAAGGCTTACGGAAATAAAATTTCGTAAGCCTTTGTTGCGTTCGGTAAATTGATCGGATAAAATTATATATTAGCTAAATCGATTTAAAAATAAACCTAAATGAAACTGAATAAACTTTTGGTATTAGGCCTGCTGATCGTTAGCAGCCAAGCCCACGCACAGCAAACCGACGAAGAAAAGAAACGCGGCCAGGATTGGGCAAACTTTCAAAAAATGATAGAGGAGCGCATCCATAAAGATTGGGCCTGGATGAAACGTTATGAGGGCGATAACGAGCGTTTAGCGCCGCCGGCGGCAGGGGAGAAGCGGGTCGTTTTTATGGGCAACTCCATCACCGAAGGTTGGGGCAATACCGATCCCGTTTTTTTTAAAGGTAAACCCTATGTTAACCGTGGCATAGGCGGGCAGACCACCCCACAAATGCTGGTGCGTTTCCGTAGGGACGTGGTCAGCTTGAAACCTAAGGTGGTGGTGATCCTGGCGGGTATTAACGACATAGCCGAAAATACAGGTCCGTCCAAAATAGAGGATGTTGCGGGTAACATCTTCTCGATGGCCGAGCTGGCTAAGCACGCGGGTATCAAGGTCATCTTATCATCGGTACTGCCCGCCGCCGGTTTTACTTGGCACCCGGGCTTAGATCCGCGGCCATCAATAGCAACGCTTAACGCGATGCTGAAGGACTATGCCAAGGCCAATAAATTAGGCTACATCGATTACCACACCGCCATGGCCGAAGCCGATGGTTCGCTCAAGAAAGATCTGGGCACAGATGGCGTGCACCCTAATTTGGCGGGCTATAAAGTGATGGAGCCACTGGTCGAGGCCGAGATAAAGAGAGCGCTAAAATAATGCGCCTGGCGCGTTTAAATAGCGTCTGCGGCTAAGTTGATGTGTGTTGGACGCAATTCACTGTCCAATTCAAAATAAGTACTGCAATATTCAAACCCGGGTGTACGTATCCGGGTTTTATGTTTTTACTTTGGCGTAGATACATCAACAAACCATGCTATCACGTCGCGCTATATTTGTTTTATTCTTCCTTTTTACCGCATCGGTCGGTCGCGGCCAGCGGCTGGAGATCAGTATAGACAGTCTGGATGCCACTCTTAAGCACGACATGCACGGCGATTCTATCCGCAAATACTACTCTAATTCATTATTCAATTACAACAGTAGCCTTTTTACGTATAAAAGCTTGCTGATGGAGGCGTTCTACTCTAACAGGTTGGCGGTCGATCATCAACAGGCCATCAAAAAGATACCTCAGCTTAAAAACTACAGAGGCCCCGGCCCCAGAACATCTATACAGCCCCTCGATGGATATGCAGGCAAGTATGGTATCCCGATATTCGATTCGTCCGGTGTTATTGTAACGGTAAATGGCATTAACCCGTCCAATGCCGATCAATACCAGTTCAGGGTGATCAAAGACAAAACTACAGAGGTCCTTCCGTGGACCCAACCTAAACTTTTTTGCATAGCCTACATGATGACCAGGATAGCCGACCGTAAAAAGGAGGATTCGCTGATGGCCTATCTGGGTAAATTTAAAGCGCCATACGGTTCGGCCCTCACTATACAAGTGAGGGAAAAGGCGTTCCCGGATAATATCAAGTCGGAGATATCGGCAGTATGGATCAGTGATAGCCTGTTCGCTGCCTCGAGCAAGATAGTTAAGGCCGATCTGGGCACTCCGATGGTGAAACTGCCTTTCGGTGCCGAATTGTACCAGTTAGATGCCTCGGCCGATGCGGATAAGTTCGTGACCAATCTTAAAGCCAAATTCCAAAAGAAAGCCATCATTGTTGACATTTGGGCTACCTGGTGCGCGCCGTGCATAGCGGATCTTCCGTTCAGTAAAGACCTGCGCGAAATGACCAAGAACCTCGACATCGAGTATGTTTACCTGTGTACCAACAGTGCCTCGTCCCTTGATACCTGGAAGAATAAGGTAGCCGCTATGCAAATACCCGGTACACACGTTTTTGTGGATGATAGCGTGCTCGCCAAGATCAGAGCGGCTTTTAACACGAGTGGTGGTTTCCCCACATATGTGGCAATCGATATTAATGGGCAAATAAAACCGAAGGCGGTTGGCCACATGCAATTCGAAACTCCAGAGAGTATTAAAAAGGCAGCCGGTCTATAAAAAGAAGTTTTAAGCTTCTGTGTTGTTTTTTTTCGTCAAGGCTTGGTTCTCTTATTCTGCAGTGTAGACTGTGCTCCTGGAGGGCTTTATTCGGCCTGTCCGTCGGGTATTTAAATTGTATGATCTGACGTATCGTCATTTTTTATAAAAAGTAAAGGGCGACCGTTTTAAAACGTCGCCCTTTTTTTTTACCTCAGTGTAACGTCCTAAAATAGGTTGACACAAAAAGTGTTAACAAATGAAAGAACAGGAAGTTAAGGGTTATCAAAGAAAGACCCAAAAAGATTACAGTTTAGCTTTTAAACTGGAGATCGTAGATGCTGT
>NZ_JADFFL010000016.1 GCF_015222005.1 Mucilaginibacter myungsuensis
GGTCGGATGTTCTCCTCGTTTTACCTGTTCATACTCATTGATCAGGAAGCGATACTTACTTAGATAGTTCCGCTTTAGGGTAAGGTCATTATTAATGTTCCGCATAACGTTTTAGCTTAACTCTTTTAAGCTAATTCTGTTACCGAATTAGTTAACCTTTACAATTGCGAGGAACGAAGCAATCGCACACTCAACGAGCGAACATGCTTAGTTCGCGATTGCTTCGTTCCTCGCAATGACAAAATGGTCGGTATCGCTATCTCAAGATCAGATCTTACCCATCTCTTCCTTAACAAAGGCCGCCAGATCTTTGACATAGTCCGCGCTGAAATCAAATTTGATCCCGGCGGTGTCATAGATATCGCGAATGGTTTTGGTGTAACCCAACTTCAACGCATCCAGGTATTGTTGCAGGCCTTTTTCGGGGTTCTCTTTGTAGTTCTTCCAAACGGCTATGGCACCTAATTGGGCCATGCCGTATTCAATGTAATAGAAAGGCACTTCGAAAATGTGCAACTGTTTTTGCCACAGATTTTGCTGTGCATCGCAATGGTCGTTCCAATCTACAAAGCCCGCGCCGAAGCGGTTGTAGATCTGGGTCCAGGCCTCGTAGCGTTGCTCGTCGGTATGGTCGGGGTTAGTGTAGATCCAATGTTGGTATTGATCTATTACGGCTACCCATGGCAGGGTCTTTAATGAGTCGATCAGCTGATCACGTTTGGCACGTTTAAGGTCCTCTTCGCTTTCAAAATATACGTTCCAGTTATCCATGGATATCAATTCCATCGACATGGAGGCCAATTCGGCCACCTCGGCCGGGCAATGTTTAAAGTCGTTCAGTTCCAGATCAGCGGTTAGAAAGGTATGCACCGCGTGGCCCCCTTCGTGTACCATGGTAGTAAGATCGCGGAAGGTATTGGCCGAATTCATAAAGATGAAAGGCGCACCCGTCTCGGCCAGTGGATAGTTGTAACCACCCGGGGCTTTACCCTTGCGGCTCTCCACATCGAACAGACCATTATCTTTCATGATCTCTAAACGCTCGCCCAAATAACGACTGATATTGCTAAAACACTGGATCGACTTTTCGATCAGGTCAGCGCCGTCTTTGAATGGTTTCAAGGGTGCTTTACCGGAAGTGTCTACATCCATATCCCAAGCCTTTAAGGTCTCCAGACCTAAAGCCTCGCGGCGTTTCTCGGCATGTTCGCGAAGGATGGGTACGATCTCGGTCTCTATAGCCTCGTGGAAGGCGTAGCAATCTTGTGGGGTATAATCAAAACGGCCAAGGGCAGCGAACATATAGTCGCGGAAGTTCTCGAAACCGGCGTTCAACGCAACGGTATGGCGCAGTCCGCGTAGTTTGTTAAATAACTCGTTCAGTTTGTCTTTATCCTGCAAACGGCGGGCGGTGATGGTCTCCCAGGCCAACTGGCGTTTAGCGCGGTCGGTATCTTTTAAAAAGGCCGCGGCTTGCTCCATAGTGTACTCCTGGTCGCCAATGTGTACCGACATAGATCCGGTAATGCCTTGATACTGCTGTTGCGTTAATTGTATCTCGGTCTGCAACGGGATGTTCTCCTCGCGGAAAAGCTCCAACGCACGGCGCACGCCGCGCAAATAGATAAAATACTTTTGCTCGTCCAGTGCATCAATAAACTCGCTTGCTACCAGCTTCTTGTTCAGTTCGTTATCCAACGGGGCAATCTTAGGCTGTACCTCGGTAGCGAAGTATTGGAATTTGGCCAGCAGGTCGGCGTCGGTCGTATCGCAGGTCATGCGGATGTAGCGCCAGGCAAAATCCTCCTCAACGGCAGCTTCCAATTCGCTGCGGTCGCGCATCCATTGTTCTAATTCCTCAACCGAATTGATCGGGCGGGCGGCAAGCTCTTTAAATAAAGGCTCCAGGCTTTCCCAGTTCATCTCAAAATTTTCGGGCAGGTATGTTCTTTGTTTCTTGTGGATCATGGTGTTGAATAAAGTCCGAAGTTATAAGTACTCGGTGTTAAGTCAAACATCGTAATGAAATATTTGTGCGGATGCGCGGCCAAGAAATAAATTGGTTACTTTGCATGGACAGATAGCTTATGCGTTACTTGACCTTATTGATCATCGCTTTTAGCCTAACGGCCTGCCATAGTAAGCCGGGTCCAAAGGATAAATGGCTGCAAGATACTCTTGCTGAACTACGGAAGAAAGCTGACTTTAAGCCATTACCGCTGCACGAAGCCTATGACTTTATCAATAAGTACTATTTGCCAAAATTGGACTCCTTACCTATTCATCGAACCATATTTGTTCATCCGTTAACCGGGAAGGATTTTCAACTGGTATTCAAAAATGACAGCGCTTTACTCGGGTCGAAACACTTCTGATATCAAGCTATATCCACCACCAACTGGATTATATAATGATACTTTTAGCTGGGAAGTGAAGCGTTTTGTCAAAACTAAACTCGCAAGCGATTCTTTAGAAAGAGAGTTCTTTAAAAAGAAGGATAAAGGTTATTTAAATAAAGTGATTGCTTTTCATAAAAAATTTGGTGCAGGGTATATGATGGTTTCGTACCCGCAATATAACGCAAAAACTAACAAATTGGTCATTGAAGATTGGCTTGAAGATGCTGGTTGGTGTGGTACAGGAAAGGACACTAAGTACACCTTTGAGAAGACCGCTAATGGTTGGAAAGAGCTTTAAACAAAAATAGCGATAGGCCCAAACCCATCGCTATCTTATTCTTTATTTACTAACCGCGAACCGGCAACTGCAAAATGATCAATTCATCCTCGTGATCATCACTTCCTCCGGGCTGGCCAGCATCAGCGGAACTTTTTCTACGGTTACAAAGCTCAGGTCGAGGCCGAAACCACGTTCTTCAGATAAGCTCAGGTGTTTTAATTGCTGGTAAATGGTCATCACAATGCCCTCGTAAAATGAAAGTCCATGTGCGCGTGACAAGATCTTTTCGATCACTACAAAGCGGAAATCGCCTACGATCTTGTGCTTATTCAGCGATTTGTATTTACTCATGATCTCTACCTCGCCTTTCTTCACCAGGTCCTCAACCACCTTGCGGAACAAGAGGTTGATCTGCTGCTCGACACGGAAGCCCAGTTTAAAATCGATACGGATCACTTTATTAGGGACAAGGAAATCTACGCGGTATTCACAAGTGTACGGTTCGTCCATTACATCTACGTGAACCAGCCAGTACACATCGGCGCGTTTAGGCTGCTTTTGCAGGATGGAGTAGATGATCTTTGATTCCACCTCCGAGTCGAAGTTGGCGCTGGTCAAATAAACCAGTTGCGAGGCGTATTTAGGTACGGTCTCATCGTCGCTTAGCTCTTGCAGGATGTTGTAATAATCCTCTATCTCTACAAATTTAACGTAGCGGTTGCGGATCTTACGGGCAGTATGCCAGGTCCACATTACGCAGAACAGGAACAGACCAATGGTAAGCGTGAACCAGCCGCCGTGCATAAATTTGACCAGGTTACCGGCCAAAAATGTTCCTTCGATAATAAAGTAAACCAGCAAAAAAGCCCAGATAATATATGATGGCACCTTACGGCGTTTCAGGAATTTAGATACCAAAATGGTGGTCATCAACATGGCTACGGTGATGCTTAAACCGTAAGCAGCCTCCATGGCTTCTGACCGTTGGAACAACCAAAGCACGATCAAGCAACCGGCACACAATATCCAGTTGATGCTGGGTACATATAGCTGGCCTTTTTGCTCGCTTGGATAAAAGATACGCACCTTAGGCCAAAGGTTAAGCCTAACAGCCTCAGATATCAGCGTGAACGAACCTGATATTAAAGCCTGACTGGCAATAACCGCCGCCGCCGTAGCGATAGCGATACCACCGTAGAGAAACCAGCTTGGCATGATCTGGAAGAAAGGGTTAAACTTATTCAGGTCCATAACCTGTCCGTCGTGCTGCATTAGCCAGGCCGCTTGCCCAAGGTAATTTAGGATAAGGCAGGTTTTTACGTACACCCAGCTTACGCGGATGTTCTGTTTGCCGCAATGACCAAGGTCTGAATATAAAGCCTCGGCACCCGTAGTACACAGGAAAACCGCGCCCAGAATAATAAAACCCTGGTGACTGCTGCTACTGGTAAGCAAACTAATGGCATAATATGGATTAAGCGCTTTGATCACCCACGGCATCTGGATGATATAGCTAAAGCCTAAAACGCCCATCATGGTAAACCATAAGAACATGATAGGCCCAAATGCCTTACCCACTAACGAACTGCCGAATTGCTGTATAATGAACAGCACGGTAATAATACCGGCCACTATCCAAACCGTGGGCAGGTTATCCACCAAAGGTTCTAAACCCTCAATAGCCGAAGAAATGGTGATGGGGGGCGTAATGATCCCGTCGGCCAGCAAAGCGCAGCCGCCAAGCACAGCCGGGACGATGAGCCATTTAGCTTTGCGGCGCACTAACGAAAAAAGCGAGAATATCCCGCCCTCGCCTTTGTTATCCGCTCGTAATGTGATAATTACATATTTTAGCGTAGTTTGCATGGTCAGCGTCCAAAATACTAAGGACACACCGCCAAGCACCAATACCTCGTTAATGCGGGTGGTACCTACAATTGCTTTAAATACGTACAAGGGAGACGTGCCGATATCACCGTAAATGATACCCAGGCTAATAAGCAAACCGCCGAGGGTAAGCTTTTGCAGATCTTTATGTTGCGACACTTTTGTAGAAAATTATTGCGATGCAAAAGTATTAAAAATGATGATCAATAATTGTTTTATTACGTATACAGAAATATTATGTAAATTTCACACTAAGCGGGTTAAACCCTAAGTGTTAATTTTTGTTAAATTGATAGATAAATAGGTTGCGGGTTAGCATATTTGCCAAGCATTATTTATACTTTTGTATTTAAGTGCCAATTATGAACAAAAGCTATACTAAAATTCTTTCGCGTACGTTGCTGCTGCTGGCGGTATTGTGCCTGAATTTTGCTATAGCGGGCGCAGTTCAGGTTCAAAAAGCGGATACTACTTACTATCGTCCGTTAAAGACCAAAAAGGATAAAAGCTTTTTGAAATCGGTTTTTTCGCCATCTATGCCGGCGGTTAAAACTTACAATATCCCGGTAAGCAAACCTGCCCAGGTGCTTGATGATAAGTTACTGAATAACGTACAGGTTTATCCTAACCCAACAACTGATCAGATCAGCGTTAAATACACCATCACCCGCGATGCTAACGTAACCATTAAGTTGATGGACGTGTTAGGCAACCAGGTAGCCACACTTTTTACCGGCCGCAACCAACCCGGCGAGTACAAAAATGCCAGCAACCTACCCAAGCTGAATACCGGTTTTTACTTTGTGCGCGTGATAGCCAATACCGAGTCGGTAGTAAAAAGGGTTTCTATCCTTTAAGGCATCACTGATCTGTCGACTTTATCCGACAGGATATCTTCCCAGTAAATTTTATTAGATATGGAAGTATAGCGAGTAAGCTATCACCATGCCGATCAGTAAAGATCCGGCCCAGGTCCACAATGGCATATGGGTTTGCGATTTTACTTTATTAAAGGCTTTGATCAGATCAGGTGTCATCTGGCGACGTTTAGATGCCGTCATGCAGTGGGTACATAATGCCACACCTGTTTTATTAGTGGGGAATAATGGCATCCCCAATACGGTCCGGTATTTTTGGAACACGTGCATATCCATGGTGTGCACAGTGCCACATTTAGCGCATTCGTTCTCTATCGGCTCAACTTTCAACTTCGCTAACTTGGTCGCGTAAACGGTCATTCAACTATTTTTGGTTGGATATACGGCAAATGTTGCAAAAAGTTTGCCGAATGCCGCCAATTATAAAATACTGGATGAAATGAACAGGACAAACTAAGTTTGCAGATCCTCTCAAATTCCCTACCTTCGTATCCAAATAAAAGATCACTCCCGTAGGTGATCGTCTTTTAATAAACAATTTAAAAACATAGCATCATAGTTGTATTATGATCAACATCACACTCCCCGACGGATCCGTCCGTCAGTATGACAAGGGTATAACTTCTGCCCAGATCGCATTATCCATTTCAGAGGGCCTTGCCCGTAACGTTTTAGCTGCCGAGGTTGACGGTGAGGTATGGGATT
Source organism: Mucilaginibacter myungsuensis (assembly GCF_015222005.1). GTDB lineage: Bacteria > Bacteroidota > Bacteroidia > Sphingobacteriales > Sphingobacteriaceae > Mucilaginibacter > Mucilaginibacter myungsuensis. The sequence goes on from NZ_JADFFL010000016.1 coordinate 6,150, forward strand.
CGTCTCGTCCTATCGAAAAAGACTCGCACATAAAACTGCTGACCTGGAATGACGCAGATGGTAAGTCTACCTTTTGGCATTCATCTGCCCACTTATTGGCCGAGGCCTTAGAGGCGCTGTATCCGGGTACCAAATTCGGTATCGGTCCGCCGTTGAAAGAGCAACCAGGCTTTTACTACGACGTTGATTTTGGCGACCGCAACTTTACTCAAGACGACTTTAAAGCCGTTGAGGATAAAATGATCGAGCTGGCTAAAGCTAAATCCGAATACATCCGCAAGCCGGTCAGCAAAGCCGACGCTATTGAATATTTTACCGAAAAAGGTGACGAGTACAAGCTGGATCTGATCAAGGATCTGCCTGACGGTGCCATCACTTTTTATACCCAGGGCGGCTTTACCGACCTATGCCGCGGTCCGCACATGCCTAATACCGGCTTTGTAAAGGCCGTTAAAATAACTAACGTAGCAGGTGCTTACTGGCGCGGGGACGAGACCCGCAAACAGTTGACCCGTATTTACGCCGTAACTTACCCTAAGGCAAGCGAGCTGACCGAATATCTGCACATGATAGAGGAAGCAAAAAAACGCGATCACCGTAAATTGGGTAAAGAGTTGGAGTTATTCGCTTTCTCTGAGAAGGTGGGCATGGGCTTACCGTTGTGGTTGCCAAAAGGTACTGCTTTGCGCGAGCGTTTGGTCAACTTCCTGCAAAAAGCACAGTCTAAGGCTGGTTACGAGCAGGTGATCACCCCACATATCGGTCATAAAAACTTGTACGTGACATCAGGTCACTACGAGAAATATGGCAAGGATAGCTTTCAACCAATAAAGACCCCGCAAGAAGGGGAGGAGTTCTTCCTTAAACCGATGAACTGCCCGCACCATTGCGAGATATATAAAACTAAGCCAAGATCTTACAAAGATCTGCCGGTGCGTTTTGCCGAGTTCGGTACCGTTTACCGTTACGAGCAAAGCGGCGAGTTGCATGGCCTGACCCGCGTACGTGGATTTACTCAGGATGATGCTCACTTATTCTGCCGCCCGGATCAGGTGAAGGACGAATTTAAAAAGGTGATCGACCTGGTGTTGTATGTATTCAAGGCTTTAGGTTTTGAGAACTATACTGCGCAAGTATCATTACGTGATCCTGAAAACAAAGCCAAATACATCGGTACAGATGAGAATTGGGCTTTGGCTGAATCGGCGATCATTGAGGCTGCGGAAGAAAAAGGCTTACCGACCGTAGTAGAATACGGTGAAGCTGCGTTCTATGGGCCTAAGCTGGACTTTATGGTGAAGGACGCCCTTGGCCGTAAATGGCAGTTAGGTACTATCCAGGTAGATTATAACCTGCCCGAGCGTTTTGAGTTGGAGTACACCGGTAGCGATAATCAAAAGCACCGCCCGGTAATGATCCACCGCGCACCATTTGGTTCGTTAGAACGCTTTGTGGCTGTATTGATCGAGCACTGCGCAGGTAATTTTCCGCTGTGGTTATCGCCCGAGCAATTCATTATTTTGCCTATCTCAGAAAAATATGAGGATTATGCAAAAAAACTTTCAGATGAACTAAAAGATTCCGATATTTGCGGGCTTATTGATTTCAGGGACGAGAAGATCGGACGTAAAATTCGCGACGCTGAAGTTAAAAAGATACCTTTTATGCTGATCGTTGGCGAGAAGGAAGAAGCCGAAGGCCGGGTATCTGTACGCAGACACGGACAAGGCGACTTAGGCAGTATCACAATTGAGGAACTGAAACAACAAATAACAAAAGAAATAACAGTATAACTTGGCATTAAACAGACCATTCAACAGAGGCCCAAGGCCACCTTTTAAAAAGAAGGAAGCCGAACATAACATTAATCAATACATCAGGGCACAAGAGGTGCGCCTGGTTGGTGATAATGTTGAGACAGGTGTTTACTCACTTAGAGAAGCGCTGGCATTTGCTCAGGAGCAGGAATTGGACCTGGTTGAGATATCTCCGAACGCGGTTCCGCCGGTTTGTAGGATCATCGACTACAACAAATTCATCTACGAGCAAAAGAAGAAGATGAAGGAGATCAAAAGTAACGCCAAACAAACCGTTATTAAGGAGATCCGTTTTGGGCCAAATACTGATGACCATGACTTTAACTTTAAGCTGAAACATGCTACCGGTTTCTTGGAAGCAGGCGAAAAAGTTAGGGCTTATGTTCACTTTAAGGGCCGTGCCATCGTTTACAAAGAACAAGGCGAGATCTTATTGTTACGCTTTGCCCAAGCTTTAGAAGAAGTAGGTAAAGTAGAGCAATTGCCAAAGTTAGAGGGTAAGCGTATGTTTTTGGTGGTAACGCCAAAGGCTGCTAAGAAGTAATTACGACGTGCCGCGAGCCGGTATCGACATAAAGAGTTTTGCAGTGATGCAAATACATAAACAAAAATAAAAACAGAGTTATGCCAAAAATGAAAACCAATTCCAGTGCAAAAAAGCGCTTTAAGCTGACTGGAACAGGTAAGATCGCAAGGAAGAACGCGTTCAAAAGCCACATCTTGACCAAGATGTCGACTAAACGTAAGCGTGCCTTAGGTCACACCAGCTTAGTATCTGATGCAGACATGGGCAACGTTAAACGTATGCTTTGCATCGGTAAGTAATTAATTAATTTTTTAGACCAGGTATTAGAGTACACAAGATCGTTAACACGACACTCACTACCAAAAAACAAGTAACATGCCACGTTCAGTAAACGCAGTAGCATCGCGCCGCAGGCGCAAAAAGATCATGAACCTCGCAAAGGGGTATTATGGTTCACGCAGTAAGGTTTATACTATTGCAAAAAACACAGTAGAAAAAGGTTTACAGTACGCTTACCGCGACCGTAAGACCAAGAAAAGAGAATTCCGCGCTTTGTGGATCCAACGTATCAATGCTGGTGCACGCCAGTACGGTATTTCTTACTCTCAGTTGATCGGTAAGTTAAATGCCTCAGAGATAGGTTTGAACCGTAAAGTATTAGCTGACTTAGCTATGAACCATCCTGACGCTTTTAAAGCAGTTGTGGATGCAGTGAAATAAGCTAACAGTTTATATCATTCAAAAGCCCTTCGATGTTTCATCGAGGGGCTTTTTGTTTTATCTATCCCTCCTTCATCCCGAGGAACTTCTATCAGCGACATAAGGATCCCCGATAAGCATAGACGTAATGTAAATAAAATCGTGTATGATGAGGCTTTGTCAAGATCCCTTATTGCACTTTTTCTCCTTGAACATCAACGGCTTATCTTACCCGTTTAAACGGGTAATCAACTTTTTGTAAACTAAGAGTGTTTGAAAATTAATCACAAGTTAATTTTTATTAACCAAACAACACTCGAAGCATGAAAAACAAACTATCCTTAATGTCTATCCTTGCCGCAATGGCTTTGATGGCCGCATGTACTAAAGACACTGACCTGGTCAACCAACAACTAGCCAATAAAGATAAGACGGACGTTGTTGATAGCGACACTACAGTGAATGTTACCCCTCCCGTAACAACGTCGCCAACAGATCTTGATCCGGCAACCGCCCGGGCCGAAGAAGCTTACCCCGGCATAAGTGGAGCATGGCAGTCACAGATGATCAATGGTGATACGCTGAGGTATCAGGTGATCAGTGGCGAAAATATATTTGAAGGCGATATCTTACTTCCGGCCGGTGGTTTTAAGGCTAATACATCCGGAGATTTGACCACACAATCAACCGGTAATGCTGATCCTGACAGCCGTTGGCGAAACAATACCGTTTATTACGACATCAACGACAATTTGCCAAACAAAGGCCGGGTGACCAATGCTATAGCCCATTGGGAACAAAAGACCTCGATCCGTTTTGTAAAACGCACCACGCAAGCCAATTACGTTTACTTTACAGGTGGCAGCGGTTGCTCATCTTACGTGGGTAAGATCGGCGGAAGGCAGCCGATACACGTTGGCTCGGGATGCAGCGTAGGCAACACCATCCATGAAATAGGCCATGCGATCGGTCTTTTCCACGAGCAAAGCCGTTTGGACAGAGCCGATTTTCTGACGATACATTGGGATCAGATACAAGATGGCTATGAAGATAATTTCCGTACGTGGAAGAGGAACGGCTACGATGGCTTCGACCGCGGTACTACGCTTAATTTTAATTCTATCATGATGTATGGGCCATATTCGTTTGCCAAAGGCAGCAAACCTACTATCACTAAAAAGGATGGCTCTGTTTACGAATATCAGCGCACGGCTTTGTCCGAGAGGGATATCAATACCGTAAATTTTATGTACCCTAATTGATAGTTAGATACTCACGAAACAACAAAACCCGCGATCAGCTCACGGGTTTTGTTGTTTTATAATGATCACGTTTTTAATTCTGCTCCTCATCCGGCGTTGCACCGCCGCCGCGTTTGTTACTCATCTCCACCTCGCGGCTCATCTCTACAATATCTACCGGTTGCGAGAAATCGCCTAACAGATATTTTGTAAAGTAGTCGGCTTTTTGCCAAAAGAAATACTCGGTCATGTCGCCGTAAGCGTGGCGTTGGCCGGGTAGCAATACATAGTCAAAACGTTTGTTGGCTTTGATCAATGCGTTGATCACACGGACGGTATTAGACGGACTCACGTTGTTGTCTATTTCACCTGTCGATAACATCAGGCGGCCTTTCAGGTTTTTGGCCAGATCCTGGTTCTTGTCTATGCTGTAGGTAAATGTCGTGTCGCCTTTCGGACTGATCACTTCTTTAACACCGTGGTGTTTCTCACTCCACCAACGGTTGTAAATGCTGTTATCGTGATTGCCCGATTCGGATACCGCTACCTTGAAAAAGTCGGGGTAAACCAACATCGCAGCTGTCGACATAAAACCACCACCTGAGTGACCGGTGATACCTACACGGGTAATGTCAATGAACGGATATTTATCGGCCAATTGCTCGGCAGCGGCTTTTTTATCAGCCAAGCCATAATCGCGCAGGTTGCCGTAACCAAAAGTATGGTACCATTTAGACCTTGACGGGTTACCGCCACGGTTACCTACCGATATCACAATGAAGCCCATCTGAGCCAACCTGTCGGTATAATCCATGCTGCGGCTAAAGGCAATATTCACCGCCTCGGTTTGCGGACCAGGATATACGTACTCAATGATCGGGTATTTTTTGGCCGGATCAAAATCATAAGGCTTGTACATCACGCCGTACAGATCGGTGATGCCGTCATCGGCCTTAACTTTAAATGGTTCAGGGAATTTGTAACCTGCGGCCATCATTTGTTTCAGGTCGGTAGTTTCCAGATCCATGATCTTGGTGCCAGAGCTATTGTATAATACCGATTTAGGTGCGGCATTAACACGCGAGGCTGTATTGACGAAATACTTGGCATTATCGTTCAGGCTCGACGTGTTCGTAAAGTCGCCCGGGTTTAGCTGTTTGATACCAGTTCCATCTAAATTGATCTTGTACAGGTGCGAGTAGTAAGGGTTTTGATTCGCTTCCCTGCCAACAGCGTTAAAATACAGCGTACGACTTTTTTCGTCTACGTTAACTACATCATCGCAATGGAAGGATCCGGTGGTGATCTGGTTCTTCAGTTTGCCGGCACCATCAAACAGGTAAAAATGTGCCCAGCCATCACGCTCCGACCAATGGATCAGCTCCTTGCCGCCGTTGATCAGCCATGGGCGGGCGATCTCCACATATGTGTTCATGCGTTCCTGTATCAGCACTTTAACGGTGCTGGTCTTAATATCCACGCTGCACACGTCTATCTTCTTCAGGTCGCGGCCTATGCGGTAAAAATAGAATTTCTCGTTATCACCTAACCACAAAGCAGGGCGGAACTCGTCGTCACGCGACTTTTGCAGCACGGGTGCCGACCACATGGATACATCCTGGTCTTTGAATGCGGTCACGGCCAATTTCTTGAATGTTTTAGCATCGAAATCAAACAGCAGGAAATCATCTACCGGGCCATCTTTCTCGCCCGGCATTTGGTATTTGTAGGTCTCCAAAGTAGGGCGGGGTTCGGCTACGCTGTTGATCACCCAAAAATCTTTCACCTTGCGCTGATCGGTACGCGTCATAGCAAAATGCTTGCTATCGGGCGACCATAATACCGACGTCGACTGTCTTTTCTTGGCGTTCTTTTCACGTTCGGCATTGGTCTCGTTGCCTTGGGCGTTGCCGTAAGCGTAATTCTCGATACCGTCCTTGGTCAGCTGGTGCTCTACAATGGTGCTGTCGTTTTCGTCCTTTAAAGCCTTTTTATAATTGGCCTTGTCCATCCAATACAGGTTGAATTTGCGGGCAAAGATCACGGCCGAACTATCCGGGGCGATAGATGCCCAGCTTGGTTTCGGTTTAACTTTTTCATAATTCTTCAGCTCGGTCACCTTTTGGCTTTGCAGATCGTAAGTAAAGTAGAAGGTCTTTTTTTCCAGCGAGTCCGCAGCTTTTTTGTCCTTGCGCTCTTTCTTTACCTGGTCGACAGTGCTCTTCAATTCAAATTGAACACTTTTTTCGTCCTTAGTGAATTTCAGGTTCTCGATAGGTAAATGTTGCGCATCAAAAGGGTCTTTAACGATCAGCGTGATGGCAGCCGCCAGTTTGTCGTTATCAAAGATCTGTTTTTTGGTTTTGAAAGCCGGATCCACGATATACCATTTGCGGCCCTCGCCGGTCTCGTAAGTGTACCAAAATCGATCGGACAGCTTTAGCCAATGCGGATCTACCGACATGCTGAACACCATTTTAGAGATCTTTTTTGGCGAGAACCTCGATGCCAGCTGGTAGTTGCCTTTAACCGGGGCCGGAGCAGCGGCAGGCACAGCAGGAGCGGTTTGCGCGTTAGCCTTAATGATGCAGGCCAGCGCGAATAACGATAAGTAAAGTTTCTTCATCTGTGTCAATTAGAGAGCGGGAAGATAACTAAAAAGCCTGAAAATTAGGCGGGACTGATGGCGCTTGGCGGGAATGGTAATAAGGAAATTACAGGGAATTGTCTAAACCCCGACACCACGGTCCACGAGGGTCAGCAAAGTAGTAAGCACAGTCTGTTTTTAGATCCAACGGATCTTTATTTTTCAGATATCGTATCCTATATTTAGAAAAAAAACCGATGCCTGTGCAACCTAAACTTTTCTTCAGTACTATTTACTTTTTCTTTTTTATTAATGTTTTGTCTGCGCATGCTCAGAAACAACCTGAGGTACAAAAGGTAAGCTTACGCGCACCTGCCGGCCTTGTGGTTGATGGGAAAATGACCGATGGGGATCCCGGAATTTTTCAAGCCCGTAATTCGATCAACCGGATCTCTTATACGGTATGTAACGACGATATAAACTTATACCTTATTATAAGAGGTGTGGATGTGCCTGAGGTAGAAAAGATGGCTGCCGGTGGGGTCACTATTGCGGTCAGCAAGCTTACTGACAAAAAACTGCGTGACAAGAAAGAAAATAAAATGGTCATCAGTTATCCGGTGTTAGAGCAAACAGAGAACGGCATCTCTAACGCGGTCAGGATCTATCGTGGTCTTAAACGAGAAGACTCTGTGGCGAATAAAATACACATGAAAACGATGAGTGAACGTTTTGATAAAAAAGTAAAGTTGCTGTTCTCTTATTTTGCAGTAGAAGGATCAAAAGATATCGCGTCATCAAATAGTTCCAGATCAGGGTCGGAGGGTATCGTTGTAAGCTCGGGGTTCAACAAAAACATGGCGCTCACGTATCAGATCGCTATTCCATTAAAACTGCTGTCCGTCACCCTGGGTCAGGACACTAAATTAAGTTACCAGATCAAACTCAACGGTTTCCCGCTGGTGCAAAAGACAAAGAACGGCACGGTAGCCGCCCCTGTTGGTATCCCTGATGACGACTTAAAACCAGATCCCGACTTTGAATATTTGCATTCTCCAAGTTCGTTTTGGGCAGAATACACTTTGGCGCTCAAATAAGGTAATTTCTGATCAGCGGTTCAAAAATTTAAGCGAAAAGATCGCAAAAGTTTTTCACAAAGGGCACAACGCTTTTAAGGCGATATGCAAGTCCTTTGTGGCCTTGTGCTTTATCTCTTTGCGGACTTTGTGATTAAATGGTAATGATACTCAGCTTTTCACCTGGTGCTTCTTAAAATAAACAAACGAGTAAACTAACGGCACCAAGGTCATTACCCCGATTACGGACATTACAAAAATAAAGCTGATACTGTTAGGCAACACCAAGCCCGACAGGCAAATGATCAAACCGCCGATCACCCACATCCGCGCGGCCAGGCGATGCGTAACACGCCAGGTGTCAGGATCCTCTAAGGTCCAGGGAGTACGAATGCCTGCAAAGTAGTTTGGTTTAATATTGTTCATCATATTGCCGATGAAGGCGAATAGTAAGCCCATCAGCGGGAACAGCACTTTCTCGATCTTCATGCCTCCCTCTTTGGTAGCGTAGATAATGGCGATGCTCAGCCCGCTCACAAATACCGCCGTTCCGAAGCCCATTTTACCGTAAACGGCTTCGCTATACTGCACCAGTTTTTTAGGGTCGATATACTTAATGTTGCGCATCAGCAGAAAAACGCCTAACGCGACCGCCTGCATAAAAGCAATGATCAAAGCAAAGCTGCTTTTGGGACCAAAATTATCCGGCACACCCTTATGGTTATAATGCAGCGGGACAGTGCCCGGCAGGGTAGGGTAAACCGCGATCAGGTAAACGAACGGGATAAGGCAAACGCCGATGGTGGCAAAATCTATTAAGGTCAGTTTCTTCATGATAATAGGGGTTTATTTATTGGTTTGCGTAAGTTGAACTATCCAGGTAAGCACCTCGTCCAGCACGGTAGTGTTGAGCGAGTAATTGATGAACTGCCCCTCTTTTACCGATATCACCAACCCGGCCTGTCTCAGCAGATCCAGATGATGCGATATACTGGGCTTAGAGATATTGAAGCGGTCGGCTATTTCACCGGCCGACATGTCTTTCTCTTTCAGCATATCCAGTATCTGCCGGCGGGTAGGGTCATTAAGTGCTTTAAAAAGGGTATTCAATTTGGATGATTAGTTATTTAGACAAATATCTAAATATTATTGGTAATTCAAAAAACTGATGCAACTGATCTTTCATCCCCTGATACCTTTCGGACTTTAGATCTTTCGGACTTTTCTAAAAACCTTTCCCAGATCCATAGGTTTATTAATTAACAATTAAACAAAACCAATATGGAAGCAAATAACAATATGGAGAACGAATCCTATGGATTTGACCCGAACGAAGTACCGGAACGTAACCCAAATGAAACCCCTGAACGTGATCAGGCCGATAACGAGGGCACAGGTTATTCACAACAGCAAGAAGTCCAACAAAATAACGATGGCAGCGACACCTCATACACCGAACAGAACGATGTGACCCCACCCGAGAAACACGAGTTCCCGTCAGAAGGCCGCGCCACAGGTAACTTTCAGCCGAGCGACCATGGCCGCAGCACCGGCAGGATGGTAGGCCACGAGCCGGGTACGGAGGGAATATAAAGCTAAGGAGTTCATGGTTGATGGATCATAGTTCATAGTGAGAAAGATATTCAGTATTTTTTTCTGCCATGAACTATGATCCATCAACTATGAACTTTCTCATTAACCATTAAATTAATAGCGCCATGGAAGAGCAATTTAATTATCCTGCAAATGACAGGGAAGACCTGAAATGGAATAAGGAAGAGGACATGGGCGATACGCCGGGTATCGACAGCGTAGGCCACAAAGGTTTGGAGCAAGATGGTCCCAATAAGAGCAAACCGTTCAACGTCCTGAATCAGGACGGCAGTTTTGCTGACTATGCAGAACGGTCGGACAACAACCCGCACAATGATACCAACGACGGAACGTTAGGTATCGGCAAATAAGCAACCGCATGGTTGCGCGTTTTGTAAAAAATTTCAAAACGCGAAAAAAGCATCAAAAAGGGCTGTTTTTTTAACGAAAAGCAGCCCTTTTTTGCGCAAGTAATTTTAGCACTTTTAAGCTGCGGATCTGCTATATTTGGTTATATCCAAATATGTGACGATGAAAAAAATCTTAACCCTTGCCTTATATTTGGCGGCGGGCAGTGCCTTTGCCCAAACCAAATTTGCGGTCATTAAAAACAATCCTGCTACACCTGTTAAAAGTCAGGGTAACTCGGGTACCTGCTGGTGTTTCTCGAGCACGGCGCTTATCGAGAGCGAATTGCTGTTTAAAAAACAGCCCGAGAGCGATATTTCCGAAGTGTTTACGGTATATAATTTGTATGTTGATAAGGCCGAGAACTTCGTCCGCCGCCGTGGTAATGCCCGCTTTACAGAGGGGGGCATTCAACAAGATATGATCTATAGTACAGACAGATACGGCGCTGTACCACAGGAGATATACCCCGGCGTTGGCCGCGATACCGTCCTTAATCGCGATGGCGAAATGGAGGGCAAATTGAAGGGCTACATCGACGACCTGCTGAAGAAATACCGCGATACCATCCCGCTGAACTGGCAGGCAGGCTATAAAAAGATACTGGACAGCTACTTAGGTGCGCCACCGGAAAAATTCACTTTTCAAGGTAAAGAATACACCCCAAAGACCTACGCGACTGAGAAAGTAGGCACAAAATTATCGGACTATATCGGTCTTACATCCTTTACCCATCATCCATACAACACCTCTTTTGCGATGGAAGTGCCTGATAATTACAATAGTCACGTTTATTATAATGTTCCGTTAGATGAGTTCATCAGCACGGTAAAGGCGGCCATCAACAAAGGTTACACCCTGGCTTGGGATGCCGACGTAAGCAATAACGGTTTCCAGCAAAATAAAGGTTACGCCAAATGGACCCAAAGCAAAGCCGATGCGCAAGCGTTCGATAGTTTTACTGAACAGAAACCAACGGCAGCTATTCGCCAGCAATTGTTTGATAAACAACAGACTACCGATGATCACCTGATGCAGATCACTGGTCTGGCCAAGGACGAAAAAGGCAACGAATATTTCATCGTTAAAAACTCATGGGGTAAAAATGCCGGTCCGCATGGTGGGTATATTTATGTGAGTGTGCCTTATTTTGCCATCAATACTATATCGGTAGTGGTAAATAAAAAGGCGCTTGCATCGACCCAGATGTCGAAATTGGCAGAGTAATATCGAATTACCACAAAACAAGAACGGCCCGATGATGATCATCGGGCCGTTCTATTTATAACCTTTAAGCTTTCGCCTTTTACCTCAAAATTAGCTATTCATCATTTTGATGAACGAAGCCAGTTTGTCTTTCATCTCCCTACGGTCTACGATAAAGTCAAGGAAACCGTGTTCCTGAACAAATTCGGCAGTTTGGAAACCTTTAGGCAAGTCTTTTTTGATGGTCTCTTTAATAACACGCGGACCGGCAAAGCCGATAAGTGAACCCGGTTCGGCTATGTTAATGTCGCCCAGCATCGCGTAAGATGCGGTAACGCCGCCGGTGGTAGGGTCGGTGAGTAAAGAGATGTATGGTACTTTAGCTTGCGCTAATAAAGCCAATTTAGCCGATGTTTTAGCCATCTGCATCAGCGAGAAGGCTGCTTCCATCATACGTGCACCGCCCGATTTTGATATCATCAGGAAAGGTGTTTTGGTAGCGATAGCATGGTCGATAGAGCGTGCTATCTTTTCGCCCACTACAGACCCCATCGATCCGCCAATGAAGTTAAAATCCATACAGGCGATCACCAGATCCTGGCCGTCTATTTTACCGTAACCGGCGCGGATAGCGTCATTCAAGCCTGTTTTTTTGATGGTATCCTTAAGCCTGTCTACGTATTTTTTTGTATCAACGAACTGCAGCGGGTCCCCCGAAGTAAGATTCGGAAATAGCTCGGTAAACTCGTTATTATCAAATAAAATAGAGAAGTATTCTTTAGATCCGATGCGGATATGATAACCGCAATAGTGGCATACGTACTGATTTTCAACCTGTTCTGTATAGTGCAAAGGCTTTTTACAGTTCGGGCATTTATTCCATATACCGTCCGGGGCTTCTTTCTTATCTTCAGTTGACGTAATTATCCCCTTAAGTTCCCTTTTAAACCACGACATATTTTCTTGTTCCTCGTTCAATGTGATGCAAAGAAACGAATTTTTTTAATTAGATGTGAGATTTTAGATGTGAGATCTGAGACAGCATAGTTCGGTGCAGCATAAAAGTTGTATCAATTAAATAGAAGAAAGTGTATGAAATACACTCAAAATCGACGATTCCCCTGTGTTTCATATATAAATCTCACATCTATTATCTCACATCTCATATCTAATTACTACCTTCGGCTGTCAAAAATAAATCACATGGACCTAAAAAACTACAAAGGAGTACTGCATGGCGACCAAGTGCAGGAACTGTTCGAGATAGCCAAAAAGCATCAATTTGCCCTGCCGGCTGTTAACGTAATCGGTACTAACACTGTTAATGCTGTATTAGAGACCGCTGCTGCTGTAAAATCGCCGGTAATTGTACAATTGTCAAACGGCGGTGCTCAGTTTTACGCCGGTAAATCATTAGATAATTCAAAATTACAAGCCTGTATCTTAGGCGCTATATCTGCTGCTAAGCACGTTCACTTATTAGCTGAGCACTACGGTGTAGCAGTTATCCTGCATACCGACCACGCTGCCAAAAAATTATTACCTTGGATAGATGGTTTGTTAGATGCCGGTGAAAAACACTTTGCAGAAACAGGTAAACCATTGTTCTCATCACACATGCTGGATCTTTCTGAAGAGCCTATCGAAGAGAACATCGAGATATCTGCTAAATACTTAGAGCGCATGGCCAAAATGGGCATGACTGTTGAGATCGAACTTGGTGTTACCGGTGGCGAAGAAGACGGCGTTGATAACAGCGACGTTGATAGCTCACGCTTATATACTCAGCCTGAAGAGGTTGCTTACGCTTACGACGAATTGTCTAAAGTGAGTCACCGCTTTACCGTTGCTGCTGCATTTGGTAACGTACACGGTGTATACAAACCGGGTAATGTTAAATTACAACCGGTCATCCTGCATAACTCACAGGAGTTTTTGCGCGAGAAACATGGTATCGCTGCTGAAAAGCCGATCAACTTTGTATTCCACGGTGGTTCAGGTTCGAGCCAGGAAGAGATCCGCGAGGCTATCTCTTACGGTGCTATCAAAATGAACATCGATACCGATATGCAATGGGCTTATTGGGAAGGCATCAAAGATTTTTACAAGTCTAAAGAAGCTTACCTGCAAGATCAGATCGGTAACCCTGAGGGTGAAGATTCTCCAAATAAAAAATACTATGATCCACGCGTTTGGTTACGTAAAGGCGAAGAGAACTTTGTTAAACGCTTAACAACCGCTTTTGCCGACCTTAACTGCTTAGACGTAAATAGCAAATTGTAAAACCACAGGTTTTATTGTCACAAAAACGCCGGTGCATTGTTGTACCGGCGTTTTTGGTTTATAATTGTTTGATAATTAAACAGACTGCATTATGGTAAAGGGAAAAAAGAAACACCTGTTCGAGCGGTTCGCTAACTGGGCTACTATGGCTACCGGTAGTTCGGCCGCCTTCATCGGCGCTATTTCAGTGATCCTGTTATGGTTGGTGACCGGCCCGATATTCAAGTACTCGGATACGTGGCAGCTGATCATTAATACCGGCACCACCATCATTACGTTCCTGATGGTTTTCCTGATCCAGAAATCACAAAATAAAGATTCAAAAGCCATACATTTGAAACTGAACGAGCTGCTGGCATCACATCAGGGGGCCAGTAATCGAATGGTTGATATCGAGGACCTTACCGAGTTGGAATTGGATCAATTACACAAATTTTATGTGCGACTGGCCCAGTTAGCCGAGAAAGAAGACGACCTCACCTGCACCCACTCGATAGATGCCGCAGAAGATAACCACGAGAGCAAACAAAAAAATTACAGCAGTAAACCACACTACATAAATGCCCGAAGTAAAAGAGATACAAGTAAAAAAAGTAAGTGATCCCGCCGACCTGGAAAAAGTTTTTGCCATCCGTCGCGAGGTTTTTGTGGTAGAGCAAGACTGCCCGCCCGAATTGGAGTGGGAGTTTGAAGACGAATCGGTACATTTTTTAGCCAAGGTTGACGGTGAACCCGCCGGTGCCTGCCGCTGGCGCAAGACCGACAAGGGTTATAAATTAGAGCGCTTTGCCGTTTTAGCTAAGTTCCGCGGCTTTGGCTTAGGACAAGCCTTGGTAAAAACGGTATTGGAGGATCTGCCTGAGGATGCTACCTATGTTTATCTACATGCACAAATACAGGCAGTTGGCCTGTATACCAAATTCGGTTTTGAGAAAGTTGAACCGCAGTTTGAGGAAGCGGGCATTCAACATTACAAGATGGTGAAGAAAAGTTCGCTATCGTTATAAACCATATTTATTTCGATCCGAATGTCGCAAGCACCTACTTCATCATCCCGCATCTGGTCTATCATTGGCGGCTCGCTGGGTAACCTGGTAGAGTGGTACGATTGGTATGTGTACTCGGCATTCTCGCTATATTTCGCAGGTTCATTCTTCCCTAAGGGGAACGAAGTTGTGCAATTATTGAATACCGCCGGCATATTTGCTATCGGCTTTTTGATGCGGCCGATAGGTGGTTGGGTGATGGGCACCTATGCTGATAAGCACGGCCGTAAAGCGGCGTTGACCCTTTCTGTATTGCTGATGAGCATTGGATCTTTGGCTATCGCGGTGATACCGAGTTACGAGCGGATCGGCATCGCAGCCCCTGTTATTTTGGTGTTGGCCAGGATCATTCAAGGCTTAAGCGTAGGCGGGGAATATGGCACGAGTGCTACCTATCTGAGCGAAATGGCAGCCAAACAGCACCGCGGATTTTATTCCAGCTTTCAATATGTCACGTTGATCATGGGGCAATTGATGGCTTTAGGGGTATTGATCCTGCTTCAAAAGTTCTTTTTGACGGATGCGCAGTTACATGATTGGGGTTGGCGGATACCTTTCGGCATAGGAGCTGTCTTAGCCGTCACGGTGATGTATCTGCGGAGAAGTTTGCATGAATCGGCGGTGATGACCACTGATGAGAATAAGAAAGAACGCGGTACCGTTGGCGCATTACTGAAACACCCTAAAGCGGTGTTAACTGTTATCGGACTGACCATTGGTGGCACTGTAGCTTTCTATACTTACACCACCTACATGCAAAAGTTTTTGGTGACCACATCAGGATTCACCAAGAGCGAGGCTACGCTGATATCATCCCTTACATTGATCGCATTCATGTTACTGCAACCGGTATTCGGGGCGTTGTCGGACAAGATAGGGCGCAAGCCATTGCTGATCACCTTTGGTATTTTGGGTTCTATATCAACCGTTCCGTTGATGATCGCGTTGAGCGGAACGCACGAGCGTTGGCCGGCTTTCTTTTTGATATTGGCAGCGCTGATCATTGTAAGCGGATATACCTCTATCAACGCCGTAGTAAAAGCGGAATTGTTCCCGGCGCATATACGGGCATTAGGTGTTGGCTTTCCGTATGCGATCGCGGTATCGTTGTTCGGCGGTACGGCAGAGTATATCGCGTTATCATTTAAAGGCGCAGGACACGAGGAATGGTTCTATTATTATGTCACCGTTTGTATCCTGATATCGTTGCTGGTCTATAGTTTTATGGGCGACACACGGAAGTATTCTAAAATGGAAGACTGAGTATTTGTTATATCCCAATGGAAGCTGGCTTCAGTTTAAAACTGAAGCCTTACAGATAAAAGGAAGTCTGTGACTTCCGCAACAAGTCACAGACTTGTTTACATTCATCAAGCTTCAGTCACAGACTGAAGCCAGTATTAAAAAAAGTATAAACATACACCACCATGGAATTTGGCCGCGTTAAACCCGAAGAATTGCCCCTTGTAGATTTTAAATTACCTGCCGATCCGGCATTGACCAAAGAAGTTTTGGCCGCTGCCAAGGACAGAGAATCAGTTAAGGTTTACGTAGGCTGCGCCAAATGGGGGCGTAAGGAATGGGTAGGTAAGATATATCCCCCTAAAACCAAGGAAGCTAACTTTTTAGACGAATACGTAAAGCATTTCGACAGTATCGAACTGAACGCCACCTTCTATAACGTTTATCCTGCTGGGACCATTGCCAAGTGGAAAGCCAAAGCGGAGAGCAACCCCGACTTTAAATTTTGCCCCAAGTTTTCGCAAAGTATCAGTCACATCCGTCGCTTAAAAAATGCGGATGAGGTGACCACCCAATTTTATGAAGGCATTATGGCGTTTGGCGATAAGTTGGGTCCCGTGTTTTTGCAATTGAGCGATAACTATGGCCCAAAGAATATTGCCGACCTGCGTAACTATCTGGAACATCTGCCTAAGGATATTCCTGTTTATTTAGAGGTGCGCCACAAGGAATGGTATGCCAACCCTGATGCCAAAACTGAACTATTTGCCATGCTGAAAGAGTTAGGCATCGGCTCTATCATCACCGATGCATCCGGTCGCCGCGATTGCGTACACATGACCCTACCTACGCCGCATGCTTTTATACGCTTTGTAGGTAACAGTTTGGACAAGACCGACTACCAACGTGTGGACGAATGGGTTGCCCGTATAAAAGATTGGGCCGATCAGGGCTTAAAGTCGGTGTGGTTCTTCATGCACCAGCACGATGAGCGGTACTCGCCGGAATTATCTGACTACGTAAGCCAGGAATTGAATAAGGCGTTAGGGTTACATCTGCGTCGGCCGAAATTTATTGATAGGGATAAGGGGTTGTTTGATGAGTAATAACCTTTTGTCATTACTGTAAAGGTTAACTAATTCGGTAACAGAATTAGCTTAAAAAGAGTTAAGCTAAAACGTTATGCGGAACATTAATAATGACCTTACCCTAAAGCGGAACTATCTAAGTAAGTATCGCTTCCTGATCA
>NZ_JADFFL010000017.1 GCF_015222005.1 Mucilaginibacter myungsuensis
CAGCATCTACGATCTCCAGTTTAAAAGCTAAACTGTAATCTTTTTGGGTCTTTCTTTGATAACCCTTAACTTCCTGTTCTTTCATTTGTTAACACTTTTTGTGTCAACCTATTTTAGGACGTTACAAGCGATAACACAAAAAAGCCTGCTGACCAAAATGATCAGCAGGCTTTTTTATGCCCTAAAAGATCGGATATTATATCTCGGTAACCTGCCCTGTGGTCAGGTCGGTAAGGTAAGTTTTGTATTGGCCATTGTCTGAAATGAACATGGTGGTCATTTTGTTATCATCGCGGAAAACGATCTTACCTTTTAACTGATAAGTTTGTTGAGCTGTACCCGCTACGTTGTTAACGATGGTAGTATTGAAGGTAACCAGGCCAAAAACAAATCTTGAAGCGTTTGTCAGCACATCGCGCTGGGCAATTACGCTTTCCCAAACGTAATCGGTTTTTAAAGTATGCCACTCGGTAACATTACCGCCTGATAGTTTTGAGGTGTAATTATCGATAGATGTATTACCGGTCACATCCACGTGGGTATAATCCCAGGTCTTGGCTTTTACGGTGTAATCTAAATTGGTCCTGTAAATATTTTTGAATCCGTTGCCGGTCTCTTCGGTTGCGTACTGATCCTTTAATAAGTAAGCATCTAAAGTCTTTCCGTTGTTGTAAAAACCATTGCACATGTAGGTGAACACGCGGTTGCCTGTAAACACGCGGGTGGTATCGCCGCTGGTGGTGGTGCTGTTTGATGGCGTGGTCACTACCGAACCGCAGCCATTGGCAGCATTGGTCTTTAACCCTTCGGCCGATGACGACTTAAAATTGCCCGACATAGAGCGGTAGATATCCAAAGCTAACTGCTTGGCCATGGCGGCGTTGATATTGCTGTTGTTAGCGGGTGTTAGTATGATACTGCTTTTGCTGCATGACGTGGTCAGCATAACAACAGCACCTAAAAGTGCTACGGCTGAAGATAAGGTTCTTTTCATTTTTGTACTATCGGGGGAATGGTTACAAAAATATTAAAAACATTTTTCATATAAAATTATGAAAATGAGTAAGTCATGTTAAGTTTTCATGAAAATTTTCGGCCTTGTTCTTAATTATTTTATTCCGGTTGATCAATAGATCGGTCAGGTATTTTTTCAGGACCAGTGTATCCGCCAGCCGACCTAATATCCCCAAAGGTGAGGCGAACTCGAATTCGTCTATCATCAACGTTTGTTCAGGTTTAATGTATTGAAATATATGCCTGTGCTTCAGTTTTTTAAAAGGACCTTTTATCTGCTCACCCGTAAATGATGTAACAGGCATCATTTCGGTGATCTTAATGCTCATTTGCAGGCTGACACCAAAGTGCCGCGCCCGCCAGGTGACAGTCTCGCCAGGGCTGATCAGGCCGCCGGTAACACCGGCTACTGCCTGCTCGTTAGTGTGTTGCATGGTATCCAGATGCAGATCGATGCTCCGTGCCAGATCAAAGCAGGTTTGTATGGGCGCGTTGATGTTGGTGTTGAGGTGGATGGTAGGCATGATCTTTTATTTTATACAAGCTTTAACAGCCTTATCAATATCAGCATATTCGAACTCAAATCCCATATCTAACAGTCGCTTCGGCGTAACCCAACGGCTTTTCAAGATCAGCTCTGTCTCAGTGCCGATGAGCCATGCACCAAAAGTTAGTAACCACTCCGGACTTGGTAGCCCGATAGGCATCCCGATAGCTTGGCGGATGGTACGCATCATTTCCGAATTGGTGATCGGGTTAGGCGCGGTGCAATTAAAAATGCCCTCGGCTTCGGGATGATCCAGTAACCATTCGGTCAGCCGGGCTACATCTTGCTCGTGCACCCATGATGTCATTTGCTTGCCGTTGCCTTGCGGACCGCCTAAACCGAACCTTGCCATATTAAGCAGTCGGGGGAAGGCACTATCGGTCTTGCCCAACACAAAGCCCATTCGTAATGCGATCTTACGGGTTCCGGGAGTTTCCGTGCCGAAAAATGTTTGCTCCCAGGCTTTACAGACGTCGACAGAAAAGCCCTCGCCTATTTCGCCGGTGACTTCGTCTTGCGGACGGTCATCTGCATGGCGATAGATGGTGGCAGAAGTGACAGTGATAAAGACCTTAGGTGGTTCGCTCATCCCGGCGATCGCCTTGTTCAGCAATGCGGTCGGTATCAAACGGGAATCGAATATCTCCTGTTTGTTATTGTCGGTGTAGCGGCAGTTCACATTCTTGCCGCACAGGTTCATCAGCAGATCGACACCTTGCAAATGTCTGGTCCAGTCTCCCTCTGTCTTGCCGTCCCAAACAATAGTATGGGCATTGCCATCAGCAGGAGCGGGGCGACGGCTCAGGATGATCACCTCGTTGGTCATAAGTTTAAAATATTCGGTCAGCACCCGGCCAATGTATCCGTTGCCGCCGGCCAGTACTATTTTATGATATTTCATAACAAGTTCAGTTTAAGATCAACACTAATAAACCCAAACGATAAGCAACCCAGGTTGCGGTTAACAACCATCCCAAGCCTAATAACTTACTTCTGCGGATATGTTCTAAAAACATCAACCCGGCTACCGCCATAAAGTAAAGCAAGCTAATAGTCACAGGTATGGATATAAATTTGGCGATCAGCAACATGGGCAACAGTAGTAAAGCTCCGGCGAAAGATATCGTCATCATATTACCCAGATACGCCCAACGTTTGACAGGGCGGTATAGGCTAATGATGATACCCTGAAAAAACACCTGCCCGCTACAGATCAGGTACTCACGATAAGCGCCGCCGATGGGCACTATCTCGGTAAGTAGAGCCGCGTATTTGGTGAGGATAAACCCAACGCTCAAACTCGTGAACAGCAGATAGATCAAACGATAGCTTAGACGGAAGGTCGGCTGTAGATCACCGTCATGCACTGCGGCGGGAATGATCACCCTGCGATTGTAAGATATAAAGGCGTACACCTTGCTCATCAACCAAACAAAAGGCGCAAAGCCGAACAGCGGGTTGAACACCGGGAAGCTATTCCCGATCACCTTGAACAAACTACGGATGCCATACTGCACCTCGCCCGTCTCCGTATTCACCAAAGCGATCTCGTTCATGGCCCGCTGCCTGTCCACCAGCGGACAAGCAGCCTCAGGCATTTGCTGATAAGTGGCCCTGCCCCCATCATCCAGCATGCCGGTGGCTACCATAGCGCGGCTATACAGATCGCACATCGGGCATTCGGCATCGTAAAGTATGGTGTAACCTGTTAGTGTTTTCATAGTGGTGATGGTGTTGTTTCTAAATCCCTCCTTGGGGAGGGGTGTGATGGCGATGAGCGCAATGGCAGGGAGGGGTTTGACCACGATGCAAGCTGGCTAACCCCTCCCTGCCACTACAATGCCCATCGCGCGCCCTCCCGAGGGAGGGATATTGAGTCGGTTCAGTTCGACTTCCGCTTATATCGCCCTCGGCGTACCCGGGATATGACGAGGCTGTTGCGCCTTGTTGCGGAGTTTAAAGAACACCGTCAGGTTAAAGAAGTGCATAGCTCCCAGGATGAGGATGATGTAGCCAAGCTTGCGGCTCAGTACCTCTACTACCACCTGCAGGTTGTTGATGCTACCCGTCTCTTTCAGCACCAAACTCATGTAGCCGATATTGATGAGGTAGAAGCCCACCACCAGCAGTTTGTTAACAGAATCGGCGAGTGGCAAATTACCGTGAAAGATATCGACCAAAAAGATACGGCCGTTGTTGAACAGTACTTTGGCTACCCAAACTGTTAGTGCAATGCTAATGATGAGGTAGAACGCGTAGGTTAAAATGAAGTAGTTCATGATGTTTATGGTTTTAAGTTATGAATTATATTTATTGTATTTTCAATATTTTGTGAAATAAAAAGTCAAATTTTTTTATTTGAATATTTTAAAGATAGAACCCCAAAACCAGTTCTCTTCGGCCTTTAGCATGGTATCTAAGGTGCGGTTAATGTTCTTGGTCAGTTTGTGCATATCTGTCACCGATGTTTTAAAGGTTTTAAAAGCAGGGTCCTTCATGTCACCCTCAATTGCACTTAGCTCGCCTAATACTTTCAGTACAGGATCCAGTTCGCGTTTTTTGCGTTCTTCGGCCACTCGGCGGGCAATTTCCCAGGTATCTTTTTGGGCGTAGAAATATTCCTTACGTTCGCCGGCACGGTGTTGCTTCTCGATCAGTCCCCAGTTAATCAGGTCGCGCAAGGTCATGTTGGCATTACCACGGGATATTTTCAGTTGCTCCATCACCTCCTCGGTGGTCAAAGCATCCGGCGTGATCAGCAGCAGGGCATGTACCTGGGCCATGGTGCGGTTGATGCCCCACTCGCTGCCGAGTTTCCCCCAGGTCTCAATGAATTTTAATTTTGCCTCTGCCAATTGCATGGAACAAATGTAAGCGATAGTTTTTAAACTTTCAAATATTATTGAAAATATATTTATAACAAACATTGATGTCATTTCGAGCGAACGGAGGGCAAGTCTGTGTGATGGCGCGACGAGAAAACTTGTAAGTGCGACAAGCCACGAGGGTGAAGTTCTCTGGTTATCTAAATTTTGCTTCCGTCAGTCAGGACAAAAGAGGTGAAAATTTCGCCCAAAAGATTTACTTTCGTATATGCCTGACACATCACTCGGATCGAAACTTAAGAGAGTCACCCATCCAAGTACGCTTTACGCGTTTTACATCTTCTCGATATTGGTCTGGAGTACCGGCATATTAAACATAGTTATAATGTGGCTGGAGGGAGTATTTGAATTTGCGCTACCAAAATTTAGGGACGACCAAAATCAGATTAATTTGTGGCTTTATCTGTTGTTTGTATTAAGCATCCTAACAAGCATCACTCATTGGCAATGGTTTAAACGGTACTGGTATGTCAATACTATCATTTTTATTATCACGGGTTTCTTGATAACAATGATGCTTTTCAATACTGGCTACTGATAGATGGTTGTTATAGTCGTATAAGTTCCCTCGTCGCCCCGAAGCACAACCCTGCCCTCCGCTCGCTCGAGATGACAGGGTGGGGAGGTAGTAGAGCCTCTTAAAACCCTCGTTTCCTCGCAACCTTAGCAGAAAATTTCCCTTTCTTCTCATCGTCACCTTCCCGCGGTTTGGCTTTAACACCCTCTGCACCATACTGACGCGCCATTTTAGCAACGCGCTCTTCCAGTGTTTCGGTGGTCAGTTTTTCCCGGCCTAAGCTGTCAACCATGATCGGGAAGGCGAAAGGCGTAGGCCGCTCGATCTGTTTTAAGATGACGGTTTGCTTGCTGATCCGTTGCAAGCCGGCGCGTAAACGGAATTCCTCTAATTGCAAAGCCAGGGCCTCGTTATAAGCCTGGCGGATCAACAGATTATCGGGTTCGTATTCGGTAAACACTTCAAAAAGTAACGAGGTTGATGCTTGTAAATGCTTGTTCTTTACGGTCTGCCCGGGGTAACCGGTGAACACCAGTCCGCCGATATGCGCGATATCGCGGAAACGGCGGCGGGCCATTTCGTTGGCGTTCAGGCTATGCATAATATCATCAAGCAGGTTATCAATGCTGAACAGGTCGTCGGTCTCAAGGGCTGCCTCTATGGGGATATCTTCATCGGTCAGCAGTTCAAAACCATAATCATTCATGGCGATGGAATAGCTGGCGCTTTTGATCTTGGATATACGGTAGGCGAGGAGTGAAGCCATCCCTTCATGCACCAAACGTCCCTCGAAAGGATAGAACAGCAAGTGGTGCCCATCGCGGGAGTGGAACGATTCTATCAAAAACTCGTGACTTTGGGGGAGGTGCGACAGCCGCTCCTGTAATTTAAACAACGGTTTCAGGGCGATGATCTCTTCATCTTTTTCAAGTCCGTGCGCTACTTCATCCAATTTATCGCGGAACACGGCTGACAGTTGCGAAGACAGCGGCATCCTGCCGCCAGCCCAGCTGGGAATAAGGCCTTTATCTTTATTGGACTTTTTAACATAAGCCGTCATCTCTTTTACTTTGATGAACTCCAAACTTCGCCCGGCAAACCAGAATACGTTCCCCGGTTTTAGTTTGGATATAAAGCCTTCCTCTATCGTACCCAAACTGCCGCCGCTTAGCCAGCTCACTCTCAAACTTAGTTCGCTGGTTATGGTGCCAATGCTTAACCTGTGCCGCATAGCCACCCGGCGGCTATTTACTTTATATAAGCCATTCTCTACCTCTACTTTCAAAAACTCGTCATAAGCGGCTAAGGTTTTGCCACCATTGGTGATGAACTCTAATAACTTCCCAAATTCATCCCGGCGGATATCCGCGAAGGCGTAGGTCGACTTTACTTCGTTATACAATCCCTCAGCCCGGAAACCATCTGATACCGCCAGTGTGACCATGTATTGGATGAGCACATCCATCGCCAGTAGAACAGGATCGCGGCTTTCAAAAACACCATTTTTGATGGCTTGCTTTAATGCAGCGCCTTCTAACAACTCCAACGAATGTGTCGGTACAAAATAAGCCAGCGATGTATCGCCCGGCCGGTGACCGCTGCGCCCGGCGCGTTGCAGGAAACGGGATACACCCTTTGGGCTGCCTACCTGCACAATGGTATCCACCGGCCGAAAATCCACCCCAAGATCCAGGCTTGATGTGCAGACCACCAGTTTTAAAGCTTCAGCATGCAAGGCTTGCTCCACCCAGTTGCGCAATTCGTTATCCAGCGAGCCGTGGTGCATAGCCATGATCCCGGCGTATTCGGGGTAGTTATCTAAAATGGCATGATACCAGATCTCGGACTGTGAGCGGGTATTGCAAAAGATCAATGTGGTCTTGCTTTTAGCCACGATCTCCATCACCTGCGGCAACAGCTTGATCCCGATATGACCCGACCACGAATAACTCTCAATATCTGGCGGGATAACGGACTTGACCACCAATTTTTTCTCGATAAAAGCCCGCACCATTTTTACCTGATCTGCCGGGAAGGTGTTGCCTAAAAGTACTTCTCCGGCTTGCTCGAGGTTGCCGATAGTGGCAGAGATACCCCAGATTTTAAGTCTTAAGTTCTGAGTCTTAAGTCCGAAGTCTTTTTCTGTATTCGGTTTTTTAGTTTTTGCTTCTGGCTTTTGACTTAAGACTTCCGGCTGCGAACTTAACGCCCGCAGCCTCGACAGCCCCAATTCTACCTGTACGCCCCGTTTGGTACCTAATAATTCGTGCCATTCGTCGCAGACCACCACGTCCAGGTTTTGGAAGACTTTGGGGTATTCTTTTTGGGCCAGCATCAGGTGCAGGCTTTCGGGGGTGGTGAGTAGTACTTCGGGGAGTTTGGTTTTAAGGGCGGCCTTTTGCGCGGCCGAGGTATCGCCGGTACGGGTGAGTACTTGCCAGGGCAGCCCAAGTTCTGTACAAACCTCTTGCATGGCTTTGCGGATATCGTTGGTCAGCGCACGTAGGGGCGTTATCCACAACATCATCAGACCGTTGTTTTTACGGGTAAGATAAGTGTCGGGATACTTATCTATGTAGGCCGCTATGAAAGGCAGGAACAGCGCGAATGTTTTACCGCTGCCGGTCGGCGCATTCAGCAAACCTGAATAGCCGGACAGGTAAGCCGACATCATCTCTTGCTGAAAAGGGAATTGCTCCCAGTTCTTTTGCTCATACCATGCTCTGATGACCTGTTGGCCTTTGCTATCCATGTCTTGAAAACAAAATAATAGCCATTTAGTTAGTTTTGCAATATGCTACCTAAAATAATGATGAAATATCTCTTTGGACTATTGCTGCTTTGCATTTGCATCGCCTGCGATCAGCCTAAAAAGCCGGTTGCTGCAACAAGTAGTGCTGATAAACAGATCCCTAACCACCTGCTGATCACTCCGGGCGGAGGCATCGGCAAAGTTACCGTTGGCGAAAATGCGGAGACCGTCCTGAAAGCCTTGGGCAAACCCGATGCAGGCGACGCGGCTATGGGGTCGCAATTGATGACTTGGTATGATAACCATGTTAAAAGCGGTCATCGTTTTACGGTATTTAGTCACAGGGAGAACGGCGGACCGAGGGATCCGATCAGTGCGGTGAAGGCGATCAGAATAACATCTCCTGAATTTAGAACTACCGGCGGTGCCCACACCGGGGTGCCTATCGCTGATGTAAAAAAGGAGTTCAGCCTGCAACGTACCCAAAGTTCGGGTGTTACAATCTATACTGATAGTGCGTCGGGGATAGCGTTTGAGATTGACGCCCGGGATAATTGTTCGGCTATTATCGTGTTTGCGCGTGGTGGTATGGCGGATACTTATTTGAATATGCGGGAGTAAATTTACGGTGTGGCGGATACCCAAACTTCACCATCCTCAAAAACTTCTTTCTTCCAGATCGGGACGGTCTGTTTTAAAGTATCGATCAAAAACCTGCAAGCCTCAAAAGCAGCATCACGATGGGCGGCGGCCACGGCTATCACCACGGGCACTTCGCCCACTTGTAACACTCCCGTACGGTGATGTATCACTACTTTTTGCACCGGCCATTGTTGCATGGCGCGATCGGCCAGTTTTTGCATTTCGCTGACGGCCATTTTTTCGTAGGCCTCAAACTCCAGTCGCAGTACTTGCTTGCCCTTGGTGGCATCACGAACGGTGCCGATGAAAACGTCTATACCACCGCATGAGGGTGACATCACCAGATCTATGCAGGACTGGATGTTGAGAGGAGTGGGCGATATGTGGATGTATGTGTTCAAAATTTTATGTCATATGCTATCATTGTGGCGACTCATCAAACGCCGTTCTTTTTCTTGACAAAAAGAACCAAAAGTCAAGACAGCGCTAATGCTTCTACGCACAGGCCTTTTCCCTGCAGGCGACCAATTACCTGTACCGCGCAGACCAAATGCATTGGCCCCCTCACCTGAAGCCGTACCGCTGTCGGGGGAGGAAAATGGCAAAAGAGTTTCTATCCTCCGCTTACCGGCGGTATCACTGCTATCTCATCCCGACTATCTAACACCAGATCATCATTGGCGTATTCGTTATTCACGGCCAACAGGTATGATCGGATCTGCTTTAGGCGAGGATATTTGTCTTCTAACAGCAACTTCAGGTCTGATGCCAATGCATCGGCAGGTAGCTCTATATCGATACTCGACGCACCGAAAATATCTTTGGCAATACCGAAAGCAAGGATAGTAACCGTCATTTCTGCTATTTGTGGCTAAGATACGCAACCTTAGGATAGTTTGAACGGGTATTGAAAACTGTTTGCCGATACCTTGCGATCACAAACTAAATCGTATCATTGTTATTCAATGAAAAAACTGCTCAGCAATCTTACAGTTCAGGTACTTATTGCAATTACGCTTGGCGTTATCATCGGCCATTTTTTTAAGGGTGTTGGTCCGGCTGCCGAAGCAGTGAGCAAGACCTTTATCCGGATGATCACCATGCTGATCACGCCAATCATTTTCCTCACTATTGTGTTAGGCATTGCCGGTATGGATGATATGAAGAAAGTTGGCCGCGTAGGTGGTAAAGCTTTGCTATATTTTGAGATAGTGACCACCCTGGCGTTAATGATCGGTCTGTTGGTTGCTAACATACTTCGCCCCGGCGATGGTGTTAACCCCCATGTAGCTACCGATGCCTCTAAACTGGCAGAATACCAAAAAGCTGCCAGCGAGATGAAATGGGGCGATTTTTTGGTCCACATTGTGCCGGGTAACGCTTTTGAGGCCTTTGCCAAAGGCGATGTTCTGCAGGTGCTGTTCTTTGCCGTACTGTTCGGGTATGGACTGAGTAAGATGGGCGAAGCGGGTAAGCCATTGCTTGCGACGTTCGACCGTCTATCCAAAGTGTTCTTCAACATTATGAAGTTTGTGATGAAGCTGGCCCCGATAGGCGCGTTCGCGGGGATGGCTTTTACCATTAGTAAATATGGCGTGAGCACGCTGGCCCCTTTGGCAAAATTGATGGGGTCTGTTTACCTGACCATGTTCCTGTTCATATTTGTGGTGCTGAATCTGATCTGCTATTTATACAAGTTCAGCCTGTGGCAATATTTGAAGCATATTAAAGAGGAGATACTGATCGTGCTGGGTACCTCATCCTCTGAACCCGTACTTCCTGCCATGATGGAAAAGATGGTGAAATTCGGTTGCAACCGTTCGGTAGTTGGTTTGGTGATCCCGACGGGATATTCTTTTAACCTGGATGGTACTACCATTTACCTATCCATGGCCATGATATTTTTGGCCCAGGTATTTAAGATCCCGCTTACGCTGGAACAGCAATTGGCCATTGTCGGCATCCTGATGCTGACATCAAAAGGAGCAGCCGCGGTAACGGGCGGTGGGTTTATTGTTTTGACATCTACCCTCACGGCCATGAAACTGATCCCGGTAGAAGGCGTCGCTATCCTGTTAGGCGTAGACCGTTTTATGTCTGAAGCGCGAGCGATAACTAATGTGATCGGTAATGGGGTGGCCACTATTGTAATTGCGAAGAGTGAGGGGGAGTTTCATCCGCCGAGCCTTCCGACCCCCTAAAGGGAGAGCGACCTTTTTCGTAGAGACACGATACCTCGTGTCTCCCGTTTGCAAAGCGTGGTTGCAAAGTTCGACCTGCGTAGTGTTAGACACGAGGTATCGTGTCTCTACGAATAAAAACCACCCTTCAACCTAAACCCGATAGGCGGGAAAGCTTTTGCGAAGCGTCGGGATCGAGCGTCGGGGCAAAACTTGGACAGATAGCGGGACTGTCGGGAGCGATGAATGGTGAACGTTCGTTTTCTGATAAACCTTTGCCAGATCTACCCTTTATTAAAGCGAATGCTTTTGGCAGGGACCGTGGTATTCCCCTAAATTAGGGGAAAGCAAAGGCAGTGCAACTTGCAATAACTTTGATAAGGGGTAATTTGACGAAGCATATACGGTGCTTAATGACATACTCGTAGGTATCTGCTTTTCAAGCTTGCGGCAACCCAAATTTCTTTTGACAATATGCGCAATTACGTTAGCTTTGCGGCAACAAAATATACAGCTACATGAGTGTCCTTGTAAATAAAGATTCGAAAGTTATCGTTCAGGGTTTTACCGGTAAAGAAGGTAGTTACCATGCCGAGCAAATGATCGCCTACGGTACGCAACTGGTTGGTGGTGTTACACCGGGTAAAGGTGGTCAGCAGCATTTGGACAGGCCTGTGTTCAACACGGTTAAAGATGCAGTTGTTGCTACCGGTGCCGATGTATCTATCATATTTGTTCCGCCTGCATTTGGCGCTGACGCTATTATGGAAGCAGCCGAGGCCGGCATTAAAGTTATTGTTTGTATCACCGAGGGTATCCCTACCAAGGATATGATAGCGGTTAAAGAATATTTGGCTGATAAGGACGCCCGTTTGATCGGCCCTAACTGCCCGGGTGTGATCACTGCCGATGAGGCTAAGATCGGTATCATGCCGGGCTTCATCTTCAAAAAAGGTAACGTTGGTGTAGTATCAAAATCAGGTACCTTAACTTACGAGGCCGTTGACCAGGTTGTTAAAGCCGGTTTGGGTATCACTACAGCTATCGGCATAGGTGGCGACCCGATCATTGGTACACCTACCAAAGAAGCGGTTGAAATGTTGATGAACGACCCTGAAACCCACGGTATCATCATGATCGGTGAGATCGGTGGTGGCATGGAAGCTGAGGCTGCCCGCTGGATCAAAGAGCACGGTACTAAACCTGTCGTAGGCTTCATCGCCGGACAGACGGCGCCTCCGGGCCGTCGTATGGGTCACGCCGGTGCGATCGTTGGTGGTGCTGACGACACAGCTGCCGCTAAAATGAAGATCATGGCCGAGTGCGGTATCCGCGTGGTAGAATCTCCTGCCGAGATCGGCGCTGCTATGGCTGAGGAATTGGCTAAGTTAGCGTAAAGCCCCCTAACCCCTCCTTAAGGAGTCCTTTGGACCTAAAGTGGGAACTGGAATAAATATATGGATCCCGTTTGCAATGAGCAGGCGGGATCTTTTTTGTTTTATGGAATTTCCAAAAGGTTTTTATTTATAAGGTATATTGCATTATCATGTTAAGATCATTGATGAAGATCGTCGGTTTAGTTTTTTCGCTTATGTTAGGGCTTGTTGTTCAAAGCAAGGCGCAATACAATATCCCCTTGGATAGCGTAGCAAAATTTACATTTGTGACAACGGGTTATATATTGAACCGGGATCTTCAAAAAGTTGAAGTGGTGTTAGAAAATGGCGTATGGAATGCGTATCAAACAGAAAGCCATACCACAAAAGGGTGGGACCGCATTGATGACTTAACCCGAAAGTATCTGGGGAATGTGCCGACAAGGGAATTTGTAAGTTTGCTACGATCAATGGCGCGGAATGATACCGTTATCCATCCCCATCTATTTAAAGTAAACCGCAAGGTCGTAATTGACAGCATATCAAAAACAAATCCGTTTTTGCAGCCTCGGCAAAAGGTGGAGATGACAGCAGATATTAACACGGATAGTGTATTTAACCGGTATTTGGAGTACGTTATAAAGCATCCGACGTTTGGAGCAGATGAGACCAGCTATATAATAGAAATACAAACCAAAGGAAATAAATTATATACCATCCATGCACATAGTTTTGCATATCAAAGATTTTATTTTTTGCCATGGCATGTAGGTAAGGTAAAAAATTATGATCCCGAAATAACCCGGATATTCGAAAAGGTAACAGCCAATCCTGAATTTGAAAAATGGAATACGAGGTTATTCATTTCAAACTTTCTGTTTAGAATATATTTCGAACGTTACCGAAACCGTTTCAATTGGGAAGATATCAAGATCAGCTATCCGGATGCATTCAGATCATTAAACAAAAATTTCATTCCAGTTGAAATAGGTACATCTACTAAAGAACCTGCTAAGGCAGGCCTTGACAAACGTTATAACATTAGGTTTAAATTAAGAAACACAGAACTGAACGTGCTTGTCGATCATTCATTTAATGCGAACGATATCGATAATGTGAACAGAGTTGAGAAATTTGGCGATACTGTAAAATGGTTATTAAAAAACTCAAATTTTCTTTTCAAATATTTGCGAGAGAGGCCTAAAGTCAAACTTGTTTTTTCACCGGCACGTAATGCCGCGTACGGGAAATATACTTATGGATCGATCGCCAAATTTTTCCCCGGATTTGCCAATTATAATTACAACGACATTCAAATGGTGGAAGTAACGGGAGACCCCGACATACAGTCGACCTGGCTTTTACTGCCCGATAGCACTCTGTTACTTTGCCGTTATCAAACATCTTTAGATAGAACGCAAACACCAATATCGCCGCCTTTTATGGGTTTAGATGAGAATTTGATAAAAAAGCATTACAAAAATTCCCATTCAGTTTGCCTGCACTTTGATGCTAACGGGACATTAATCAGGGATCTTGGCGATGGTTTAAAAATCTACTTTCCTTATTAAACCTCCTTCACCTCCGTCTCCCCCGCCGGTGGCAACAAATGCGCAAACTTATCCCAAAAGCCATCCTTGGGCAATGGTGCAGTGATCTCTACCGGTTCTTTTTTAATGGGGTGGATGAACTGCAGGCGACGGGCGTGCAGACTGATGTTGTTGTGTAAGCTTCCGCGTGGGTAGCCATATTTATTGTCGCCCACTATAGGGCAACCTAAGGTTGATAATTGCACCCTGATCTGGTGCGAGCGGCCGGTCACCGGGTTTACTTCTAATAGGCTGTAGCCGTTCAGTTCCCCGGCCAGGCGATAATGTAGTTCGGAACGTAAGCTGCCTTTAACCTCGTGACCATGAGCGGTGGTGACGTTATTCTTAGGGTTCTTGATGAGCCAATGCACCAGATCTCCAAAAGGTGGGTTAGGGCGGTTGCGGACAACGGCGTAGTAGGTCTTGCGCATTTGACGGGTTTTGAACAACTCGTTCATGCGTTCTAAAGCTTTGCTGGTCTTGGCGAATAGGATCAGTCCTGTTACGGGGCGATCCAAGCGGTGGATCACGCCTAAAAATGCGCCGTTGGGTTTATCGTATTTTTTGGCGAGATATGTTTTAACTTTCTCGTCCAGTGGTTCGTCGCCGGTCTCGTCGACTTGCACAATATCGCCCGCGCGTTTGTTGATGGCGATCAGGTGGTTGTCCTCGTACAGGACGTCGTTATCAGTTATTGGTCCGCTGGGGGTGAAAGGTGCTCGTTTGCTCATGGGCTTAAGAAAATGCGAAAATGCGGAATGCCAATTGCGAAATGACATTCCGGCTCGTTAGGTATGCAATTGTTCTATTCGCAATGACAAGCGAGCGAACAAATTTGTTTTATAGCTCCCCCATCAGGGGACCGGGGGGCTTAATACTGCTCTTTCTCGTTCGGAAAATCCTTAGCCTTCACATCATTCACGTAGCCACTGATGGCGGTGTTCATGATATAGTGCAGGTTGGCGTATTGGCGTAAAAAGCGCGGGGTGAATCCTTTGTTGATGCCTAACATATCGTGGATCACCAATACCTGTCCGTCGCAATGCTGACCGGCGCCGATACCGATGGTTGGGATGGCTATGCTCTCGCTTACCTCTTTAGCTAAGGCGGCCGGGATCTTTTCTAATACCACACCAAAGCAACCTAATTCTTGTAGCTTAGCGGCATCGTCGCGTAGTTTTTGGGCTTCGGCCTCTTCTTTAGCGCGAACGGTGTAGGTTCCAAATTTATATATCGATTGCGGTGTCAAGCCTAAGTGTCCCATTACCGGGATACCCGCGGCAAGGATACGGCTTACCGACTCTGCTATTTCTAACCCACCTTCTAACTTAACACCATGCGCACCCGACTCCTTCATAATACGGATGGCGGAGTTCAATGCTTCTTTAGAATTTCCCTGATATGACCCAAAAGGAAGATCAACAATAACCAAAGCACGTTTAGCCGCACGGACTACCGACGACGCATGATAGATCATCTGATCAAGCGTTATCGGTAAAGTGGTCTCGTGACCGGCCATTACGTTAGATGCCGAGTCGCCTACCAGGATGATGTCTACGCCCGCTTCATCAACAATGGCAGCCATCGAATAGTCGTAAGCGGTAAGCATGGCGATCTTCTCGCCACGGTTCTTCATTTCCTGGATGATGTGCGTGGTTACACGCTTTACTTCTTTGTGTACCGACATGGGGTATGTTGTTTGGTGCTGCAAAGGTATAGTTATTTGTCTGAACCGCTGATTCTCGCTGATGAAAATGATCTCGCTGATTGGCGATATTTGTTATTCTTGATAATCAACGTAATCAAGATAATCATTAAAATCAGCGGTTCAGACCTTTCACCCTAAACCCGATAGGCGGGAAAGCTTTTGCGAAGGGCGGCCTGTGCATAGGGGCAAAACTTGGACAGATAGCGGGGCGGCAGTACCTATGAAACGCTGAACGTTCGTTTTCAAAACTTTATCCAGAATTTACCCCTTATTAAAGTTGGTGCTACAGCAATGTCAGTGATCTTCCCCTAAATTAGGGGAAAGCAATGGCAGTGAAACTTGCAGTATTGTTGATAAGGAGTATCGAGACAGTTGAAGTGATCAGGAGGAACAACAGATGACAGTACCCAAACAAAAATCCTAAACATAACATTCGAAATCCCAAAAAGATCCCTACCTTTGCGCCCGTGAAATACGAAGCTATCTGTCATACTTCACTTATACTTCCCAACGGCCGAACCGGCTCAGTATCCACTTTTTTAAATTTTAGCGAATGACGAATTACACCAAACTTCCGGCTGTTTTATTGTTGGCCGATGGTACCGCCTTTTATGGTAAAGCTGCCGGCAAGATCGGTACTACCACAGGCGAAATTTGTTTCAATACGGGTATGACCGGTTACCAGGAGGTATTTACCGACCCATCATACTTTGGTCAGATCATGGTGACCACCAACTCGCACATTGGCAACTACGGTGTGAGCAACGAGGAGGTTGAGTCGGACAAGATCCAGATCGCGGGTCTGGTTTGTAAGAACTATAACATTGCTTACAGCCGCAAACAGGCCGATGGTTCTATCCAGGATTATTTCCAACAACAAAATATCGTATCGATATCTGATATCGACACCCGTCAGCTGGTGCGCCATATTCGTGATAAAGGTGCCATGAATGCCATCATCTCTTCAGAAATATTGGATCTTGATGAACTGAAAGCCAAATTGGCCGAGGTTCCTTCAATGGATGGCCTGGAGTTATCATCACAAGTATCGACCGATGAGACTTATACCGTTGGCGACGAGAATGCTGCCTTACGTGTGGCGGTTTTAGACTTAGGCGTTAAGAAGAACATTCTGCGCAACTTTAGCGAGCGTGGTGTATTTGCCAAGGTTTACCCCGCAAAAACCACCTACGCCGAAATGGAAGCTGATCTTTCCCCTAACGGCTATTTCATTAGCAATGGCCCCGGCGATCCGTCGGCTATGCCATACGCTGTACAAACCGTAAAAGATATCTTGAAAGCTGATAAACCGATGTTCGGTATCTGCTTAGGTCACCAATTGTTGGCTTTGGCTAACGACATCCCGACCAAGAAAATGTTCAACGGTCACCGCGGTCTGAACCACCCGGTTAAAAATATCATCAAAAACCATTGCGAAGTAACCTCGCAGAACCATGGTTTCGGCGTAGTTCCTGACGCGGTGCGTGCATCGGATAAAGTAGAGATCACCCACGTGAACCTGAACGACCAGTCGATCGAAGGTATCCGTGTAAAAGGCAAGAACGCGTTCTCGGTGCAGTATCACCCTGAGTCGTCACCTGGTCCGCATGATTCTCGTTACTTGTTCGATGATTTTGTGGATATGATCAAGTAGCCTTTAAGGCAAAAGGTTAAAGCCTAAAGGTTTTAAAAGGAGTGAGCGGTGAGCTTGCTCCTTTTTTTGTTTGCCCAAAACGCACGTGCTTGCGAGGAACGAAGCGATCTCTACACCCAAAGGTCGTTTAAGCAAGTCGGCTCGCCTGCGTAGAGATCGCTTCGTTCCTCGCAATGAAGTTGATATAAAGGAGCAGGGAAGGGTCTCATCCTACCCAACCCTCCATTCACCGACATTTCACCGCTGTTTACCTAATTGTAATAGGCTGAAGGCCGTTTTTGACGCAATTTTGAGTCAACAACAAAGGAAAATAATCAGCTACTTACACAAAACACAAAAACAACACAGCGACCATGAGCACACTACTTAACATCCCGATCCTTTACCTAATTGGTATCATCCTGATGAAGTTGGCCGGTTTGGCGCACGCGTTGCACCTTGTGTAAAAGGCTTCAATATATAGTTGACCCCAAACCCTCGCGCGGGTGACGGACCTTAACGCAAAGAAGCACGGCCCCGTAAGGCCGTGCTTCTTTGCTTATTTACACTTGTCATTGCTGTAAGGGTTAGGTAATTCAGCAATAGAATCAGGTGTGTTTATTTGTTGTTTAGGGCTGCCATGTCGATAGGTTTTTTACCATTGATACCTTGATGTGGCCTCTCCCAATTATAG
>NZ_JADFFL010000018.1 GCF_015222005.1 Mucilaginibacter myungsuensis
AAGTTAAATAGAGGTAGAGCTACTGATTGGGTGCGGGGGAGTCATATCCTACCAAATCCAGACAAACTCCGAATGCTATTTAATATACACTGCAGTGAGGCTATGGGTGCTAAGGTCCATGGCCGAGAGGGAAAGAACCCAGACCATCAGCTAAGGTCCCCAAATTACTGTTAAGTTGAACTAACGAGGTCCGATTGCACAGACAGCTAGGATGTTGGCTTGGAAGCAGCCATTCATTTAAAGAGTGCGTAACAGCTCACTAGTCGAGCGATCGGGCATGGATAATAAACGGGCATTAAACAGTATACCGAAGCTATGGATTTGCAGTAATGCATCTGGTAGGGGAGCATTCTATTGTCCGGCGAAGCCATACGCGACAAGCGGTGGTGGAGGTAATAGAAAAGCAAATGTAGGCATAAGTAACGATAAGGCGGGAGAGAAACCCGCCCACCGAAAGACTAAGGTTTCCTGATCAACGCTAATCGGATCAGGGTTAGTCGGGGCCTAAGGTGAAGCCGAAGGGCGTAGCCGATGGACAACTGGTTAATATTCCAGTACTTTTTATAACTGCGATGCGGTGACGGAGTAGTGACACTGACGCGAACTGACGGAATAGTTCGTTAAAGGCCGTAGGTATAGGGTTTGTAGTTAAGTACGCAGACCTTGCTGAAAGCTGATAGTACTCGGAACCTTCGGGGGATGGGATAGTTCAGGTAATCAGACTTCCAAGAAAACCCGCTAAGCTTCAGGTTATAAAAACCCGTACCGTAAACCGACACAGGTAGTCGAGGAGAGGATCCTAAGGTGCTCGAGTGAATCATGGCTAAGGAACTCGGCAAAATGGCCCTGTAACTTCGGGAGAAGGGGCGCTGTCAGCAATGGCAGCCGCAGTGAAAAGGCCCAGGCGACTGTTTAACAAAAACACATGGCTATGCAAAATCGAAAGATGACGTATATGGCCTGACACCTGCCCGGTGCCGGAAGGTTAAGAGGGGATGTTAGTCGCAAGGCGAAGCATTGAATCGAAGCCCCGGTAAACGGCGGCCGTAACTATAACGGTCCTAAGGTAGCGAAATTCCTTGTCGGGTAAGTTCCGACCTGCACGAATGGTGTAACGATCTGGGCGCTGTCTCAGCCATGAGCTCGGTGAAATTGTGGTATCGGTGAAGACGCCGGTTACCCGCAACGGGACGGAAAGACCCCATGCACCTTCACTACAACTTAACATTGATATCGGATACAGGATGTGTAGGATAGGTGGGAGACTGTGATCCGGCTTCGCCAGGAGTCGGTTAGTCAACGTTGAAATACCACCCTTTCTGTATTTGGTGTCTAACTCTTTGCATAAGGAGGACATTGTTTGGCGGGTAGTTTGACTGGGGTGGTCGCCTCCAAAAAGGTAACGGAGGCTTTCAAAGGTAAGCTCAATACGCTTGGTAACCGTATGCGGAGTGCAATAGCATAAGCTTGCTTGACAGTGAGACAGACAAGTCGAGCTGGGTCGAAAGACGGATATAGTGATCCGGTGGTTCTGCATGGAAGGGCCATCGCTCAAAGGATAAAAGGTACGCTGGGGATAACAGGCTGATCTCCCCCAAGAGCTCATATCGACGGGGAGGTTTGGCACCTCGATGTCGGCTCGTCACATCCTGGGGCTGGAGAAGGTCCCAAGGGTTGAGCTGTTCGCTCATTAAAGTGGCACGCGAGCTGGGTTCAGAACGTCGCGAGACAGTTCGGTCCCTATCTGTTGTGGGCGTTGGAAGTTTGAGTGGGGCTGACCTTAGTACGAGAGGACCGGGTTGGACTAACCTCTGGTGAATCTGTTATGCCGCCAGGTGTACTGCAGAGTAGCTACGTTGGGAATAGATAAGCGCTGAAAGCATCTAAGTGCGAAACTAGCCACGAGATGAGACTTCCTTATAGGGTCGTAGGAGACTACTACGTTGATAGGTCATAGGTATAAAGGTGGTGACATCATAGCCAAGTGATACTAATAGCCCGAAGCTTTCTCATAGCAGGTAATTAAAGTGATGAGTTAAGAGTGTAGAGTGATGAGTTAGCAATAACTCAAAACCCGGAACTTAAAACTCATCACTCAACACAAAGCTGTTGTTTTCTCTTGAATCAATTCCTTCTTTCAATAATATGTCATTGTTAAGGCTTAAAGGCCAAAGGACAAAGGCGAAAGGTTTCAAACCTTTTAGCTTTCACCTTTCACCTTTTACCTCAACAAAAGAAATTCAGGTGCCTATATCGGCGGTGTCCACCTCTTCCCATTCCGAACAGAGAAGTTAAGCCCGCCAGAGCCGATGGTACTGCAGTAAAATGTGGGAGAGTAGGTCGGTGCCAAACCTTATCGTCTA
>NZ_JADFFL010000019.1 GCF_015222005.1 Mucilaginibacter myungsuensis
AGAGACGCTACAGTCCTTCGGGACACGAAACTAGGTGCTGCATGGCTGTCGTCAGCTCGTGCCGTGAGGTGTTGGGTTAAGTCCCGCAACGAGCGCAACCCCTATGTTTAGTTGCCAGCATGTAATGATGGGGACTCTAAACAGACTGCCTACGCAAGTAGAGAGGAAGGAGGGGACGACGTCAAGTCATCATGGCCCTTACGTCCGGGGCTACACACGTGCTACAATGGTCGGTACAGAGGGCTGCTACTTAGCAATAAGATGCCAATCTCTAAAAGCCGGTCACAGTTCGGATCGGGGTCTGCAACTCGACCCCGTGAAGTTGGATTCGCTAGTAATCGCAGATCAGCAATGCTGCGGTGAATACGTTCCCGGGCCTTGTACACACCGCCCGTCAAGCCATGGAAGCTGGAAGTACCTGAAGTCGGTAACCGCAAGGAGCCGCCTAGGGTAAAGTCGGTAACTGGGGCTAAGTCGTAACAAGGTAGCCGTACCGGAAGGTGCGGCTGGAATACCTCCTTTCTGGAGCAGATACTGTTCACAGATAATATAACAAGTTACCTACATGATCCATACTTAAGATATTATACCTTATATATAGGTATAGGAGTTCGGCCACAGGGGCCGGATAGTAGTATCGGTGGTTCAACCCCACTATACTCCACCAAGTTTTCTACAGGGACCATAATACGGTAACGTAACAGATGAAAACGAACGTTCTTTGACATATTGGAAGAAGTAATTGAAAAAAGAGAAAACAACAGTAGAGACGGTTGTTGGAAAAGATTCAAGAGCGAAGATACAAGAGACAAGATGGAAGGCTTCGGCAATAAGTTTTAGATCGAATATCTGAACAAATGGAACACTCTCAATAACCATATCAAAAAGCATACAGTACCGAGCAAAAGCGGTACATGTAGGAAGAAAGTAAATAAGGGTACACGGGGGATGCCTTGGCTCTCAGAGGCGATGAAAGACGTGATAAGCTGCGATAAGCATCGGGGATCTGCAAATAAGAATTGATCCGATGATTTCTGAATGGGGAAACCTAACTATTTGAAGAATAGTTGCAAATGCGCAAACCTGCTGAACTGAAACATCTAAGTAAGCAGAGGAAGAGAAAATAATAATGATTTCCTGAGTAGTGGCGAGCGAAAGGGAAAGAGCCCAAACCAGATATGTTACGGCATAGCTGGGGTTGTAGGACCACGACATTGGATATTAAAGTGAACCGGAACAGGATGGGAAGCCTGGTCATAGAGCATGAGAACTGCGTACGGGTAAGCGATAATAGCATAGTGGTATCCTGAGTACCGCGAGGTCGGAGACGCCTTGTGGGAATCTGCCGGCACCATCCGGTAAGGCTAAATACTACTGAGAGACCGATAGTGAACCAGTACCGTGAGGGAAAGGTGAAAAGAACCCCGAACAGGGGAGTGAAATAGAACCTGAAACCGTGTACTTACAAGCGGTCGGAGCAGACAAGATCTGTGACGGCGTGCCTTTTGCATAATGAGCCTACGAGTTACTCCTCACTGGCAAGGTTAAGTGATTAAGTCACGCAGCCGAAGCGAAAGCGAGTCTGAATAGGGCGTGCAGTCAGTGGGGGTAGACGCGAAACCTTGTGATCTACCCATGGACAGGTTGAAGGTGCCGTAACAGGTACTGGAGGACCGAACCGATAAACGTTGAAAAGTTTCCGGATGATCTGTGGGTAGGGGTGAAAGGCTAATCAAACTGGGAAATAGCTCGTACTCCCCGAAATGTTTTTAGGAACAGCGTGGTGGTTAAGTTAAATAGAGGTAGAGCTACTGATTGGGTGCGGGGGAGTCATATCCTACCAAATCCAGACAAACTCCGAATGCTATTTAATATACACTGCAGTGAGGCTATGGGTGCTAAGGTCCATGGCCGAG
>NZ_JADFFL010000020.1 GCF_015222005.1 Mucilaginibacter myungsuensis
GCTATCGTGTGGACACATCTTTATGGAGACAATAGGCCTCCATTGCATCATTAAAACGACCAAGACCTATCCATAGCGTGGTAATTCCGGGATTTTTATAGCTTTCGTATCCTTTCCATCCGCCTAATCGGGCCAGTACCCATACATATCGCTTCAGATCAGGAGCATTGTATGGGTTCTTTTGCTTTTGGGTCTTTCCTTCGAGTTTCTCGCTATAAGCTTCCAATACTTCTTGTTGCTGGGTATCGAAACAGCTATCCGCACTTATCTCCAACTCCGGTTCTGCATAAGCTAACCGCATCAAAAATAGCTTGATACAGACCTCCATGATCATCAGGCTTTGCTTCCGTATCGATGAAGCATATTCCAACTCTGAGGCTTCGATATGATAGCCTTCTTTTTTGAGGATCTTGAAGACCTCCTCGATCGTCCAGCGCCAGCTATACCATTCGATACAAAGCATAGCGTGTTGAACATCTTTTATCTCAATTGTCGTCAATAAACGCCAACAGATCGCGTCCTCGCCATCATACCCTGTTTCTTTAGCTTCAATGACCGATAGCTTTAGGCTGGGTGCTGCGGTCGTATCATTCCGTTTCGGGTTGTTTATTTCGACCTCGGTATAACGGATCTCGATCTGCGCGACCCGCTTTTTTCTGCCGTTCCGGGCTTCTACTGTGACCTGATATGTCCCCCGGACCTCTTGTTCAGCTACCGCTGCAAATAATTTAGCCTCATCCTTTAGCGTACGGTCTGCTTTGGCCCGCACCAGTAGATCTGTCTTTGGACCAGGTATCCGAGCGAACTGTTCATAGATATCGCCTTCGCGGTCCTGGATGATAACCATACCGGGAACGACCTCCGACAAAGCCGATATCGTTCGCTCGGATACCTCAAGCCATTTATAAGACTCCTTTTCTTCTATCGGTAAGCTTTGATAATTGCGCGCCTTTTTGTCCTTGAACTCTCCGTTACGGCTCCACAGTTTTACATGGGCAAAGCCATAAGGTGTGCCGTTCTCCGCGTCCAATACCAAAGATGGATGCAAATAGAACCCAAGTCCACGCTCCCGTAAACCGTTCGTCGTTCCGATATATTCATCCTTTTTGATCCGCCCACGATGAGCATATAAGTTTATCTCCGTGGTATCCTGGATACAAACAACATATCTGTCCCGGCAAGCCCCGATGCAATTGTGCATCATGTTCCGTACGATATCTTCTTCACTTACACGCTCATTCTGCAAAAAACGATAATGCCCCTTGGCTGATGCTTCATCGTCGCTTAACTGACGTACCGAACTTACACTCTTGCTAAACAGATCGCTTAATATCTTATTCCCACGGCTAACAAGTCTTTTATCCGCAAGGTCCCTAAAATTACGTAATGACATCGGACACGAAACTAATCATAAAAGATGTGTCCACACGATAG
>NZ_JADFFL010000021.1 GCF_015222005.1 Mucilaginibacter myungsuensis
TGAATCGTCCTGATATAAGTTGACAGATTTTACGATAGTCCCAGTTACAAGAGTAGCTGGGATTTTTGTTTATAAACACTTTGCGGTGTTTTCATTTTCAAAGATAAGTGCGGCCTGTAATTATTGTACAGACCAATGGCTTCTTCTGTTAATAATTTTGCGTGCAGTTTTGATTTTAGTACGTTGCCTAAGCCAAACTCTTCTTTTAAAGTTCTGTTCATCCGTTCGGCCAGTGCATTTTCATAAGGGTCACCATTTTCGGTCATACTCATTTTGATCTGATGCTGATCGGCGATACTTACATATTCTGCGCTACAGTATTGTAGTCCCCGGTCTGAATGGTGTATGAGCGGG
The DNA here is from genome assembly GCF_015222005.1 of Mucilaginibacter myungsuensis. GTDB lineage: Bacteria > Bacteroidota > Bacteroidia > Sphingobacteriales > Sphingobacteriaceae > Mucilaginibacter > Mucilaginibacter myungsuensis. The sequence continues at coordinate 355 of NZ_JADFFL010000021.1, forward strand.
TGATCCTTGTTTTTTCTGCTTCTGACAGCCATTTGAAAAGCCTGCTTCATTTGTGCCGCTTCCATGTTATCAGCTATAGCATAGCCCATTATCTTTCTGCTGTAAGCATCCGTGACCATATTCAGGTAACAATTGCCTTCATCCGTCTTGAGGTAAGTAATATCACTTACCCATACTTCATCGGGGCGTTTAACAACGATATCTTTAACCAGGTTCGGGTACTTTCTTAACCAATGTTTAGACATCGTAGTTTGTATGTACCTGCGCTTAGGCAATATCAGCATTCCATTCTTCTTAAGCAGGGCAAACAGTTTATCCCGCCCAAACTTGATCTCCTGCGCTTGTAGGCTATCCCTGATCTGATGGTGAAGCTTTCTGCCACCTAAACGGGATAGTACTTTTCGCTCTCTATCAACAAGTTGCTTCACTCGCAGTTCCTGTTCTTTCCTCTGTTCCTGCTCTTTACAGTGCTTATAGAAGTATTGACGGCTATACCCTAAAGCGTTAGCTACAGATCCGACGGTTCGCTGTTCCCGCTTTGAGCCTGTTCTGTAGCTTCTGACAACAGGCTCAAATACTTTTTTCTAATGTCCGTGTTTAACTGGCTGTCGGCAATATCGATGGCTCGATTCAAGACTTCTTTCTCTTGTTCCAAACGCTTCAGCTTTTTCTCTAACTCCCTGATCTTTTTATTCGGCGTATCTCTTTTCATGGCTTCTGATTCTTTCCAATCCAATCTACCATGTTTTCGCAACCAAACCAAAACGGTACTTCGTCCCTGGATGCCATAACGAAACTGCGCTTGCTTGTAGGTAAGTTCGCCTTTTTCTACAGCATCTACGATCTCCAGTTTAAAAGCTAAACTGTAATCTTTTTGGGTCTTTCTTTGATAACCCTTAACTTCCTGTTCTTTCATTTGTTAACACTTTTTGTGTCAACCTATTTTAGGACGTTACA
>NZ_JADFFL010000022.1 GCF_015222005.1 Mucilaginibacter myungsuensis
CATTACATGCTGGCAACTAAACATAGGGGTTGCGCTCGTTGCGGGACTTAACCCAACACCTCACGGCACGAGCTGACGACAGCCATGCAGCACCTAGTTTCGTGTCCCGAAGGACTGTAGCGTCTCTGCTACATTCACTAACTTTCAAGCCCGGGTAAGGTTCCTCGCGTATCATCGAATTAAACCACATGCTCCTCCGCTTGTGCGGGCCCCCGTCAATTCCTTTGAGTTTCACCCTTGCGGGCGTACTCCCCAGGTGGAATACTTAACGCTTTCGCTTAGACGCTGACCGTATATCGCCAACATCGAGTATTCATCGTTTAGGGCGTGGACTACCAGGGTATCTAATCCTGTTTGATCCCCACGCTTTCGTGCCTCAGTGTCAATCGGACCATAGTAAGCTGCCTTCGCAATCGGTGTTCTGTGACATATCTATGCATTTCACCGCTACTTGTCACATTCCGCCTACCTCTAGTCCATTCAAGCCCATCAGTATCAAGGGCACTGCGATAGTTGAGCTACCGTCTTTCACCCCTGACTTAACAGGCCACCTACGCACCCTTTAAACCCAATAAATCCGGATAACGCTTGGATCCTCCGTATTACCGCGGCTGCTGGCACGGAGTTAGCCGATCCTTATTCTTACAGTACATTCAGCTATCTACACGTAGATAGGTTTATTCCCGTATAAAAGCAGTTTACAACCCGTAGGGCCGTCTTCCTGCACGCGGCATGGCTGGTTCAGACTTCCGTCCATTGACCAATATTCCTTACTGCTGCCTCCCGTAGGAGTCTGGTCCGTGTCTCAGTACCAGTGTGGGGGGTAATCCTCTCAGATCCCCTAAACATCGTAGCCTTGGTAAGCCGTTACCTTACCAACTAGCTAATGTTCCGCATGCCCATCTTGTTCCTATAAATATTTGGTAATTAAATGATGCCATTCAATTACGTTATGCGGTCTTAATCTCTCTTTCGAGAGGCTATCCCCCTGAACAAGGTAGGTTACATACGTGTTACGCACCCGTGCGCCACTCTCATCTGGAGCAAGCTCCAAAATCCCGTCCGACTTGCATGTATTAGGCCTGCCGCTAGCGTTCATCCTGAGCCAGGATCAAACTCTCCATTGTAAAATGTTTTGTTTGTATCCAGACCCTATTATAATAATAGAAATCTGTTTTTTGATGTTATTGTCAGCCGAAGCC
>NZ_JADFFL010000023.1 GCF_015222005.1 Mucilaginibacter myungsuensis
TGTAAGGGTTAGGTAATTCAGCAATAGAATCAGGTGTGTTTATTTGTTGTTTAGGGCTGCCATGTCGATAGGTTTTTTACCATTGATACCTTGATGTGGCCTCTCCCAATTATAGTAAACGAGATATTTTAGCAGTTCGTCTTCCAGTTCTTCAAGGCTGTCAAAATCTGTTTCTTCGATGAGGTCCTCTTTAAGCGTTCGCCAGAAGCGCTCAACTTTACCGTTCGTTTGTGGGCGGTAAGGCTTCATGTAACGGCGCTTGATACCGGTCTCGATCAGCATTCGTTCAAAAGGGTGATTTCTTTTTTGGATACTTGTCGATGTTCCGAACTCCGGGCCGTTATCCGCGATGATCTCCTCGAACTGGATACCGAACTCTCTTTTGAGTGCCTGCATGCAGCGCATGGCCGTGAACATCGCTGTTAGAGAGGTGATGTCTTCCATTACTTCAGCCCAGGCCAAGCGCGAATGGTCGTCGATCACACAAAGTAAATAAAGCTTCCTGTTCTGCCCCCTGATCACACTTTTACTTAAGTGATGACAGTCGATATGTCCTAACTCACCCATACGCTCTTTGATGATCTTTCGCTTTATTTCTTTATCACCTGTTGTTAAACGGTTCTTGTTATAACGTCTCAGGATGTTATAAACACCGGATGGTGATGGCTTAAAGTTATTAGCTTTTTGTTTGATCTGGTCAGCTATCTCGAATTTATTGCAACCTCTCAAGCGCAGTTCAAGCACTTGCTGCTCATCTTCCGGCACAGGGCGTCTGGTACTGTATTTAGGTCCGCGCTTGCCGGGCAAAAGGTCAAGTTCATCCCCTGAATACTTAAAACGGTTGTAATACTTCAGGAAACTTCGCGGGTCAGTATCGTGTGCTGAGTAAAAATCCTTGGCAAAACGAAAGGTCGGATGTTCTCCTCGTTTTACCTGTTCATACTCATTGATCAGGAAGCGATACTTACTTAGATAGTTCCGCTTTAGGGTAAGGTCATTATTAATGTTCCGCATAACGTTTTAGCTTAACTCTTTT